>NZ_LT629732.1:0-4800000 GCF_900104745.1 Actinopolymorpha singaporensis | reverse complement strand
CGTGGCCGGCCGGACTCCCGCCGGTGAGAGCGACCGTCGAGACACCCACGCCGACTCCCGCGGTGAGGGCGGCCGACACGCCGTGCCGGTCGGCGAGGGTGTGGAGGAGTTCGGCGAGCTCGCCGATCTGGTCCGGGCGGGTGCCCGCGCGCAGCACGGTCTGGCCCTCCCCGCCGCGCACCAGCGCCGCCAGGCTCGACCAGGCGGCCTCCTCGGAGTCGACGGCGAGGACGTCGCCGCGTCCCAGCAGCTCCCGCGCCTTGTCGGCCCGGGTCACCGCACCGGCGGTCGTACCTTCGAAGCGCACCAGCAACCGGCCGTCGTGCCAGTCGACGGCGACGGGCTCCAGCGGTGATGCCAGCACGACGCCGGCCGCCGTCACAGCCTCGGTCACCGGGCAGGGAACGGCGAGGGTCCGGCTGGCCTCCGGCCTCGGGTGCACGCGCAGCACCACCTCGGCCACCAGCCCGAACGACCCCAGCGAACCGGCGAACAGCTTCGTCAGGTCGTAGCCGGCGACGTTCTTGATCACGTGCCCACCGCTGCGGGCCACGGTGCCGTCCGCGAGCACCACCGTCACGCCGATGACGAGATCGCGCAGCGTGCCGTAGGTGGCTCGCAGGGGTCCGCCGTCTGCGGTGGCCAGCAGCCCGCCGACGGTGGCACCGGCCGGGATCCGTGCGGCGTCCAGCGCGACCCGCTGGCCCTCCAGGCGGTTCTGCAGGTCGGCCATCGCCATGCCGGCGCCCACCGCGACGGTCATGTCCGCCGGGTTGTACGCGACCAGCTGGTCCATCCCGGTGGTGTCCACCACCACGTCGACGGGCCCGACCGGCGCGCCCCAGCACTGGGCGGTGCCGGCCCCGCGCACGAGCACCCGGTGACCGTCCCGCGCGGCGTCGCGCATCGCGTCCCGGGCCTGGGCCAGGTCGGTGGGGCGTACGGTCGGCAACTCGCCGGTCGATGTGCGGTCAGAGACGCTCGATGACACCGTCGGCCTCCAGCGGATGGGGTCGGTAGGGTCCCGGCTTCTCCCCGCACAGACGCGGCGTGGGCAGCACCTTTCCAGGGTTGCACAGCCCGTCGGGGTCGAACGCCCGGCGTACCCGGCCCATGGTCGCGAGATCGTCCTCGCCGAACATCACCGGCATGGAGCAGGCCTTGTCGGTGCCGATGCCGTGCTCGCCGGACAGCGACCCGCCGAGGTCGACGCACAGCTCGGCGATCGCCTTGGACAGCTTCTCGGCCCGCTCGTGCTCGCCGCGCGCCTCGTCGTACAGCACCAGCGGGTGGAGGTTTCCGTCGCCGGCGTGGAAGACGTTGGCCACCCGCAGCCCGGCCTCGGCCCCCATCGCCCCGATCGTGCCCAGCGCCTCGGCCAGCCGGGTGCGGGGGACCACGCCGTCCTGGACGAAGTACTGCGGGCTGATCCGGCCCACCGCCGCGAACGCCGCCTTGCGGCCGGTCCAGATCCGGGCGCGTTCGGCGTCGTCGGCGGCCACCCGGATCTTCGTGGTGCCGTTGCGGTGGCACAGCTCCTGCACCGCCCCGAACAGCTCACCGCACTCGTCGGCCGGGCCGTCCAGCTCGATCACCAGTGCGGCGGGTGTCTCCAGGGTGTAGCCGGCACCGACCGCGGCCTCCGACGCCTCGATCGCCAGCTGGTCCATGATCTCCATCGCCGCCGGGACGATGCCCGCGCCGATGATGTCGGTCACGGTGTTGCCCGCCTGCTCGATGGACGGGAAGTCGGCCAGCAGCGTGTGCACCGCCTCCGGCTTGCGCAGCAGGCGGACCACGACGCCGGTGACGATGCCGAGCGTGCCCTCCGAGCCGACCATCAGCCCGCGCAGGTCGGGCCCGGCGACCTCGGGTGACGGGCCACCGAGCCACACCACGCTGCCGTCGGGCAGCACGGTCTCCAGCGCGAGCACGTGGTTGGTGGTGAAGCCGTACTTCAGGCAGTGGGCGCCGCCGGAGTTTTCGGCGACGTTGCCGCCGATCGTGCAGACCTGCTGGCTGGACGGGTCGGGGGCGTAGTAGAGGTCGTACGCCGCGACCGCCCGGCTGATCGCCAGGTTGGTGACCCCGGGCTGGACGACCGCCCGGTGGTTGGCCGGGTCGACCTCGACCAGCGCGCGCATCCGCTGCAGCGAGATCACCACGCCCTCGGCCACCGGCAGGGCGCCGCCGGACAGCCCGGTGCCGGCGCCACGAGCGACGAAGGGCACCTTCGCCCGGTGACAGGCGCGTACGACCGCCGCGACCTCGGCCGTGGTAGTCGGCAGCAGCACCAGCGAGGGGACCACGCGGTAGCCGGCGAGGCCGTCGCACTCGTAGGTGCGCAGCTCGACCGGATCGGAGATCACCCCGGCCGGGCCGAGGACCGTCGTGAGCGTCTCGCGCAGGTCCGCGATGGCCGTCATGTCGCCTCCCCGTCCGCGATCGACATCGTGTTCCCGGATCCTACGTGGCGGCGCCGACCACCGTGTCGAGCGAGGGCGAGCAGCAGCAGGACGGCCGCGACCGCGGTCATCAGCCAGCCGACGTGGTGCAGACCCCGTGTGCTCAGGTCGCGTTCGAACACGATGCCGAGAACGCTGGTGGACAGAATGGCGCCGAGGTACCGGAACGTCTGGAACAACCCGCCCGAGGAACCCATCCGCTCCGGTGGGCTGGCTTCGTACAACGCGGTCTGCAGGCCGAGGTTGTTGAACCCGCCGGGGATGCCGAACAGCAGCGCTGCCACCACGATCACGATCACCGGGCTGGACTCGTGCAGCAGTTGCACGACCAGCGTGCCCGCCAGCAGCACTGCCGAGCCGAACACCAGCGTCGCCCGCGACCCGCGCAGGCTCACCACCCGGGCGGCCACCGGTGTCATCAGCACGCCCATGAGGGCCAGCGGCAGGATCAGCAGTCCCACGGTGTCCGAGCCGAACCCGCGTACCGAACCCAGCCACAGCGGCAGGCCGAAGAACACGCAGTAGAACACGAGGTTGACCCCGCCCTGCTGGCCGAGCACGGACGAGAGGGCGCGGTTGGCGACGAGCCCGCGGACGTCCAGGAACGGGGCGGGCGCGGCCAGTTCCCGACGTACCAGGGCCGCCGCGAGCACGACCACCAAGGGAACCAGCCACCACTGCGGCCGGTCCGCGAGCGACAGCAGGAACACCAGCAGGCCGGTCAGGGTGGCGCTGAACAACAACAACCCGGGCAGGTCGACCGTGCGGAGGAACGGCTCCGCGCCGGCGGTGCGCGCCGGCGGCTTCGGCAACAGGCGGACGGCGAGCATGATCCCGGCTGCGGTGAACGGCACGTTGACCAGGAAGACGGCCTGCCAGCCGGCGAACGCCACCAGGAAACCGCCGAGCACGGGGCCGAGCGCGGCGCTGGTCGAGGCGGCCACGGTGAGGGCGGCCAGCGCGGCCGAAGGGGGACGCGAGCCGTTCCCGGAGTTCCCGGAGTTCCCGGAGTCGTCGGAGTCGCCGGCGGAGTTCTGTCCGGCAGGCTGCTCACTTTCCACGGCGGCGCGGATGAGGACCAGCGCGGCGGGGAATGCAGTCGATGTGCCCACCGCCATCAGCACCCGGATGCCGACCAGCCACCAGAAGCCCGGGGCGAAGGGTGCGGCGGCGCAGACCGCACACATCAGCGCGAGTCCACCCACGAACAGCCGGCGGGCGCCGAGCAGGTCCACCATCCGCCCCATCAGCGGCTGGCCCACCGCCGCCGCGAGGTAGAAGCCGGAGACGAGCCAACTGGAGGTCGCCACACCGACACCGAACTCGTGCTGGAGCGGGACCAGCGCGACCGCGATCATCGAGGAGTTCAGCGGGTTCAGGACGGTACCGAACGCGAGGGACGCGAGCAGTCTGGTGGGTACTCCGAACCTCGGTGTAGGCACGCGTCGGCTCCCTCCGTTCGTTCCCGCTGACCTGCGAATCCCCGTGAATCCCCGAGAAGTCCCAAGCAAATCCCCGTGACCCCTCCGTCAATCCTCGCCGCTTCCGGGACCGCCCGACCCACGGGGTGGGACGCACCGGTCACCGGCGGGCGACCGTCGGTGGCATGTGCTAGACGTTGCACTTGCCGAATATCGGGAAGAAAGGTGCACATCGTGGTCGACATCACCGTCGCGGGTGGACAGGTCGAACGAGGCGAGGAGATCCTCACCGACGAGGCGCTTGCCTTCCTCGCGGAGTTGCAGCAGCGCTTCGGCGCCCGCCGCGACGAGCTGCTGGCCGCTCGCAGGGAGCGCCGGGCGGAGGTCGCCCGCACCGGGCGGCTGGACTTCCTGCCGCAGACCCGGCAGATCCGTGACGACCCGAGCTGGCGGGTGGCGCCGGCCCCCGCGGACCTGACCGACCGGCGGGTGGAGATCACCGGTCCGACCGAACGCAAGATGACGGTCAACGCCCTCAACTCCGGCGCCAACGTCTGGCTGGCCGACCTCGAGGACGCCAACACGCCGCACTGGGCCAACGTCGTCGGCGGGCAGGTCAACCTCGCCGACGCCGTACGCCGGAAGGTGTCGTTCAGCTCGCCCGAGGGCAAGTCCTACTCGCTGCGCGACGATGCTCCGCTGGCCACGATCGTCGTCCGCCCGCGCGGCTGGCACCTGGACGAGCGGCACCTGCTGGTCGACGGCCGCCCCATGGTGGGCGCACTGGCCGACTTCGGCCTGCACTTCTTCCACAACGCCGCCGAGCTGCTGGCACGGGGCAGCGGCCCCTACTTCTATCTGCCGAAGATGGAAAGCCACCTCGAGGCGCGGCTGTGGAACGACGTGTTCACCTTCGCCGAGGAGCGTCTGGACATCCCGGCCGGGTCGGTCCGGGCGACCGTGCTCATCGAGACGATCCCCGCGGCGTTCGAGATGGAGGAGATCCTCTACGAGCTGCGCGAGCACGCCTCCGGCCTGAACGCCGGCCGCTGGGACTACCTCTTCAGCCTGATCAAGTACTTCCGCGACGCCGGGCCGGACTTCGTGCTGCCCGACCGCAACGCCGTCACCATGACCGCGCCCTGCATGCGCGCCTACACCGAGCTGCTGGTGCGCACCTGTCACAGGCGCGGCGCGTTCGCGATGGGCGGCATGGCGGCGTTCATCCCGAGCAGGCGCAACCCGCAGGTCAACGAGACCGCGCTGGCCAAGGTGCGGGCCGACAAGGAACGCGAGGCCGGTGACGGCTTCGACGGCTCGTGGGTGGCCCACCCCGACCTGGTGCCCATCTGCAAGCAGGTCTTCGACGCGGTGCTCGGCGACCGGCCCAACCAGCTGGAACGCCTGCGCGAGGACGTCGACGTCACCGCCGCGCAGTTGCTGGACGTGAAGGCGACGCCCGGCGAGGTCACCGAGGAGGGGCTGCGCAACAACATCTCGGTGGCCTTGCAGTACCTCGCCTCCTGGCTGGGCGGTAACGGCGCCGTCGCCATCTTCAACCTGATGGAGGACGCCGCCACCGCGGAGATCTCGCGTTCGCAGATCTGGCAGTGGATCGCCAACAACGTCCGCCTGGACACCGGCGAGGTGGTGACCGCCGACCTGGTGCACCGCATCGAGGACGAGGAGCTGGCCAGGATCCGCGAGACGCTCGGTGCGGAGGCCTTCGACGCGGCGCCGTTCCAGTCGGCCCGCGAGCTGTTCGAGACCGTCGCGCTCGCCGAGCACTACGCGGACTTCCTGACCGTCCCGGCGTACGAACGCATCGACTGACCGGGCGGCTCAGGGCGCACCCATCACCAGGCCCTCGATGGTGTGCTTCTGGGTGATGGGGATGAGCTCGTCGACGACCGGGCACACCAGGTGGTCCCGCACCCGTTGCGGGAGCGCGTCCCAGTAGCGCCTGGTCACCGCGAGGTCGTGGTGTTCGGCGTTGCCGGCGCCGGGCGCGTCCAGCCCGAGCACCAGCACCGGCCTGGTCTTCTGCGAGACGTGCCTGGTGCCGCGGTGGATGGTCAGCGCCGAGCGGGCCGAGATGTCGCCCAGCTGCGGAAACCTGCGCACCGCACGCTCCTCGTAGCGTCCGTACAGCGACCTGTCCGGGAACATCCCGTGCTCGAAGTCCTCGCCGCGGTCCCACTGCGTGCCGAGTGCGATCTCGAACGGACCCATGTCGGGCTCGGTGTCCACGAGGGGGACGTTGAAGGCGAGGCTGGTCAGCCGATGCTCGTCGCGCGTCTCGGGTGGCATCGGGAAGTCCCGGTGCCACGGCTGGTTCATCGCACCGGGGCCTGGAACGTCGAAACCCACCTCGACGATCTGGTAGTCGGGGCCTAGGACCGCCTCGGCAACGCCCCTGACCCAGGGATGGTCCACCAACTCCACGAAGCCGCGCAGCGCCTCGGGATGGATCTCGACGTAGTAGCGGTTCGGGCCGCGCCCCACGTTGGCCCGAACCTACTGCCGAAGTCGTCAGAAGAGCGTGAACCCGCCGTCGATGACGACCACCGAGCCGGTCATGAAGCTCGACGCGTCGCTGGCCAGGAAGACCACGGCCGGCCCGAGCTCGTCCGGCAGGCCGTAGCGCTTCATCGCCGCGGGCTCGACGCACCACTGCTGGTACTCCGGCTGGTCGACCGGTGACGCCTCGGTCAGGAAGTAGCCGGGGGCGAGCGCGTTGACCCGGATGCCGTACGGCGCCCACTCGGCGGCCAGTGCCTTCGTGAGCTGGTGGACGGCCGCTTTGGAGGCGAGGTAGGGCGGCTGCCAGCGCGGCTGGTTGACGATCATCGCCGACATCGAACCGATGTTGACGATCGTGCCGGACCCGCGTTCGACCATGCCCGCGCCGACCGCCCGGCTGCACCGCCACACGCCGTCCAGGTTGGTGGCGAGCACCTCCCGCCAGGACTCCTCCGAGGTCTCCAGCGCCGTACCGGGGACGCTGATGCCGGCGTTGTTGACGAGTACGTCGATCGGGCCCAGATCCCCGGCCACCTCCTGGACCATCCGGTCGACGTCGGCCGGGTCGGTGACGTCGGCACGCACTCCGTGCGCCCGGATGCCCTGCGCGCGCAGCTCCTCCGCGGCCCGGCGTACGCCGTCGGCTCCGCGGGCGGTCACCGCCACCGACGCGCCGGCCTCGCCGAGGGCCTGTGCCATCGCCCGGCCCAGGCCGCGGCTCGCGCCGGTGACCAGCGCCACCTTGCCCGCGAGCGAGAACCTCTGCAGCACCCTGGTGGAATCGGGCTTCCGCCCGGTCGGGTCGTTCGTGGTCATCGGCTCGCTCCTTCGACGTCGGGGGTCGGGGGCAGCGGCATGCCGAAGCCCGGGGTGTCCGGCAGGTGCAGCGCGCCGTCCGCCAGCCGGTAGTTTGAAGCGTCGACGCCCTCCGTCTCACCCGGGACACCCTCCACGATCGGCACTCCGCCCAGGCCGGCGGCCAGGTGTGCCGCGTACCGCGTCTTCAGCGGCTGGCCCCATGCGTGCGGCGACAGCTGCACACCGAGCGACCGCACCCGTGGCCACAGCCGGCGCCAGGCGGTGAAGCCGAACGACACCACGTCCATCAGCAACACGTCGACCAGACCATCGGCGGCGAGGTCGAGCAGGAGGGGTACGTCCGGCTCGTACTCGCCGTCGGCGACCAGCGCCGTGGAGCCCAGCCGGGTGAGCTCGGCCCGCAGCCGGGTCAGGTCGGCGTGGTTCTCCGGGAACGGCTCCTCGATCCAGTACAGCCCGCAGTCGGCGACCGCCTCCAGGTAGGCGAAGAAACTGTCGGGGGAGTAGCCGTCGTTGGCGTCGACGAGGATCCGGGCGGCGGGGTGTTGCTCCCGGACGGCACGGGTGACCTCGATGTCCCGGCGCAGACCGTCGCCGGGGGCCATCCAGCGGTGGCCGCGGCCGATCTTCAGCTTGAACGCCCGGTGGCCGGACTGCTCGTCGGCGCGGCAGTTGGCCAGCACCGCCCCCACTCCGCGAGGAGCGTCGTCGGGGTCCAGGTCGTCGAAGTAGATGGCCGCGTCGTAGCAGGGAACCGGTCGCGGCCCGGCGGCGCCGAGCATCTCGTACACGGGCAGGCCCAGCAGTTGCCCGGCGAGGTCGTGCAGCGCGAGGTCGAGCGGAAGAGCGGCCCGGTCGGTGACGCCGACCGCGGGGTCGAACACGTCGGCCACCGCTCGTCCGGGCAGCGACCGGGCGGCCGCCTCCAGGCCGGCCTGGTCTCCCAGAGCGACCCCCCACCCTTGGGCGCCGCCGTCCGTGGCCAGGCAGACCGCGGTGACCGGTCCGCCGTTACCGTGCGATCCGAGCCGGGCGTTGCGGCCGATCGTGCGGGGGTAGCGGTCGCAGGGGCGGACGATCCGGATCTCGGAGACGCGGTGCTCGCCGAGCGGCGACATCAGGCCCTCCAGGAGTTCGGCCGCCGGCCGCCGAAAGTGGCCGCGGCGATTCGGCTCGTGATTCCGAAGCCGGAAATTTCGGGCTTTCCGCAATTCTTCGGGCCGAACATTTCGTCGCTTTTCCCCTCCGGGTCAACAGGTGCTGAATGCGCTATCCAACTGTCCGCAGGCTGTGCCGTGCCGAACGAAGACCCGCCGGAAGCCAACCCAGGAAGGGGTGTCACCATACGGGCTTCGCCGCGTCGGTGGTGATTTACGTGCGGAGAGTCGTACGGCCGGAAAAGGCCAGATCGCGATATCGCCCACGTGGGATTCGCCGGCGCGGAAAGGACGGGAACGAGCAAGGAAAGTGGTCACCGTGCGCGGACGTACTTACCTGATCGCCCTGGCGGCCCTGGCGACCGTGCTCGCCGGCTGTACGTCCCTCGGCGTGGGCGGCACCCAGGACACCTCCGCCGAGGGTCCCGCGGCGCGCCGGACGGCCACCTCGTCACCGTCCCCCACCTCACCGGCGGCCACCCCGCACTCCGCGACGCCGTCTCCCACCGCTACCACGTCGTCCCCGACTCCGACGAGGGCCGCCCCGACGTCCACCCGCCGGGAGACCACCCGGCCGGCTTCGCCGAAGCGGCACCGTCGGTCCACCGCGCACGTCGCCAAGCCCGCCAAGGTCCTCAGGCCTGCCAAGCCCGCCAAGCGGGTCCGGCCGAGCAAGGTCCTCGTGATCGTGGAGGAGAACGAGGAGTACGACTCGGTGCTGAACGGCGGCAACGCGCCGTACGTCGCCAAACTCGCCCGCACCTACGGCACCGCGACGAACTACCAGGCCGGCTACTCCACCGGCTGCCCCTCCCTGCCCGGCTACCTGCTGCTGACCAGTGGCTCCACCCACGGCATCTGCGACGACGACGACGCCTACGCCCACCAGTTCGACGGGTCGAGCATCTTCTCGCAGGTGCAGGCGTCCGGGAAGCAGTGGCGGGTTTATGCGGAGTCGATGCCGCAGGCGTGTGCCAAGGGCAACTCCGGCACGTACGTGCCCCGGCACGCCCCCGCGCCCTACTACAGCTCGGTCGCCAACCGGTGCGCCGACTGGGACGTGCCGCTGGGCACCACCAGCTCCGGCGCGCTGCGGAACGGCATCGACAACGGCCTGCCGGCGTTCTCGTTCGTAGCACCCGACCTCTGCAACGACATGCACGGTGCGTCCGGCTGCGACAGCGGACGGATCGGCGCCGGTGACGACTGGCTGGCCCGGTGGGTGCCGCGCATCCTCGCCGGGCCCGACTACCGCGCCGGCCGCCTCGCCGTCGTGATCACCTGGGACGAGGGCTCCTCGTCGTCGAACCACATCCCGACGATCGTCATCTCCCCGCACACCAGACAGGTGTCCAGCAGCCGCGCCTTCACGCACTGCTCGCTGCTGCGCACCACGGAGGAGATCCTCGGCGTGTCAAGGCTGGGTTGCGCGGCGGGCGCTGCGTCGATGCGGTCGACGTTCGGCCTGTGACCACACGAATCGCCTGTCGCCACGAGGATCTCGGCAACCGCGGACGAGAACGACCCGCTCTCCCGCAACGCTGTTCGAATCAACGGCTACCGTCCGCCGGTCCCGCTCGAGGCCCGGGAAACGGTCAGGGTGCCTTGACTAGCACCCCGATCGACCGCACCGGGTCCCAGCTCACGCTGCCGCTCGCCACAAGGGGCTCACAGCGGGATGTTGCCGTGCGCGCCGCGCTTGTCCGGCGCTTCGGCGAGAGCCGCGGCCAACCGGCTACGGGTGAGCGTGGGCTCGACCACCTCGTCGATCACCCCGATCGACAACGCTTTGTCGAGGCCGCCGACAAGTTGTTCGTGCTCGGCGGCGAGTTCGGCCTCGACTCGCGGGCGGACGTCCGCCTCCACCTCGGCCAGCCGGCGCCGGTGCAGGATGCGGACGGCGGCGATCGAGCCCATCACCGCGATCTCGGCGGTGGGCCAGGCCAGTACCTTCGTCGCGCCGAGCGCACGGGAGTTCATCGCGATGTACGCACCGCCGTAGGCCTTCCTGGTCACCAACGTCACCCGCGGGACCACGGCCTCGCCGAACGCGTGCAGCAGCTTCGCACCCCGCCGCACCACACCGTCCCACTCCTGTCCGACGCCGGGCAGGTAGCCCGGCACGTCCACGAGCACCACGAGGGGTACGCCGAACGAGTCGCACATTCGCACGAACCGCGCGGCCTTCTCCGCGGAGGTGGAGTCCAGGCAGCCGCCCAGCCGGAGGGGGTTGTTGGCGACGACGCCGACCGTGCGCCCGGCGAACCGGCCCAGCGTGGTGACGATGTTGGGCGCCCACCGCGGGTGGAGTTCGAGTGCGCTGCCCTCGTCGAGAAGGTGGTCGATCAGCGGATGGACGTCGTACGCCCGGCGCGGTGAGTCCGGCAACAGGTCGGACAGGTCGGTGTCGGCCACGGAGGAGGTGTCAAGCTTCCCTTGCGCGCCGAGCAGACCGGCCAGCCGGCGGCCCTCGTCGAGCGCGGCCCGCTCGGAGTCGGTGACCACGTGCACGACGCCGGACCGCCGCCCGTGCGGCTCAGGGCCGCCCAGCCGGAGCATGTCGACGTCCTCGCCGGTGACCGAGCGGACGACGTCCGGGCCGGTCACGAAGATGCGTCCCTCCGGTCCCAGCACCACCACGTCGGTGAGCGCGGGACCGTACGCCGCACCTCCGGCGGCGGGGCCGAGAACCACCGAGATCTGCGGGATCCGGCCGGAAGCCCGCGTCATGGAGTGGAAGATCCGGCCCACCGCGTGCAGGGACAGCACGCCCTCGGCGAGCCGCGCCCCGCCGTTGTGCCACAGGCCGATGACGGGTACGTCGTCGGCCAGCGCACGGTCGTACGCCCGCACCACGACGTCGCAGCCCTCGTGGCCCATCGCGCCGCCCTGGATGGTCGGGTCGGAGCAGAAGGCCACGACGGGGCTGCCGTCGACGGTGCCGGTGACGGCAAGCATGCCGCTTCGGTCCTCGGGTGTGAGGAGTTCGAGACTGCCCGGGTCGAGCAGAGCCGCGAGCCGGTTGCGCGGATAGCGCGGGTCCTGCTCACGGGGCGGCTTGGCCTGCGTGGTCGGCGTCTTCGGCTCGGCGGCGGGGTTGCCGGCCGCGTTCGAGCCGGGGGAGTTCTCGGTGACGGTTGCGTCCCTTCTGCTCAGACGCTCCGGACGGCGATCGTGAGGTTGTGCCCACCGAACCCGAACGAGTTGTTCAAGGCGGTGAGCGTGCCGTCGGGAAGCTTGCGCGGCTCCACGGCGATGTCGAGGTTCACGCGCTCGTCGACGTCCACCAGGTTGGCGGTGGGCGGGACGATCCGGTTGTGGAGCGACAGCACGGTGGCGATGCACTCGGCGACGCCGGCCGCGCCGAGCATGTGCCCGAGCGCTCCCTTGGGCGCGGTCACCACCACGTCGTCGGCCGCGTCGCCGAGTACGGCGCGGATCCCGGCCGCCTCGGCCAGGTCGCCGACGGAGGTGGAGGTGGCGTGCGCGTTGATGTGGGTGACCTCGTGGGGCGCGATACCCGCGTTGGCCAACGCCTCGGCCATGGCAGCCGTGTTGCCCTTGGCGTCGGGGTCCGGCTGCACGATGTGGTGGCTGTCGGCCGACGCGCCCGCGCCGGCGATCTCGGCGTACACCCGCGCACCACGCCGCTCGGCGTGCTCGGCGGACTCGAGCACCATCACCGCGGCGCCCTCGCCCAGCAGGAACCCGTCGCGGGACTTGTCGAAGGGGCGGGAGGCATGCTCGGGGTCGTCGTTGCGCCGCGAGAGCGCCATCATCGCCCCGAACGCCGCCATCGGCAGGGGATGGATGATCGCCTCGGCGCCGCCGACCACCACGACGTCGGCCTTGCCGGAGTGGATGAGGTCCAGGCCGTGCCGGATCGCCTCGTTACCGGAAGCGCACGCGGCCACCGGGGTCTGCACGCTGGCCTTCGCCCCGAACTCCAGGCCCACCAGGGCCGCGCCGCCGTTCGGCATGAGCATCGGAATGGTGAACGGCGTGACGTGGCGGGGACCCTTGGTCCTCAGTACGTCGTAGGTGTCGAGCAGGCTGATCAGGCCGCCGATGCCGGACGCGATCGAGACGGCCAGCCGCTCACCGGGAACCTCTTCCTTCTCCAGTCCGGAGTCGGACCAGGCCTCGCGGGCGGCGATCACCGCGAACTGCTGGTAGCGGTCCATCTTGCGGGCCTCGACCCGGCGCAGCACCTCACCGGGCTCGACCGCGGCGGGTGCCGCGATCCGGGAGGGCAGGTCGGCGTACTCCGGCGCGGTCAGGGCCTTCGCGCCCGACCGTCCGGACAGCAGGCCGTCCCAGGTCGAGGCGACGTCACCGCCGAGGGGCGTGGTGGCGCCCAGGCCGGTGACGACAACTTTGGTGCTCATCGGGTTCTCCTCTGTCTCCGCGTCCTGCGCCGGGACGGGTGGCCGGTGCGTGCCGGCCGGCACCGCTGGACACGTCCGGGTGGCGGGTCACGTCACCCGGACTTCCGCGTGCCGGCCAAGCCACCGGCCACCCGGCGTCCTCAGCCCTGGGAACGCTCGATGTAGCCGACCGCATCCCCGACGGTCTTGAGGTTCTTCACCTCGTCGTCGGGGATCTTGACGCCGAACTTCTCCTCGGCGGCGACGACCACCTCGACCATCGACAGGGAGTCGACGTCCAGGTCGTCGGTGAACGACTTGTCCATCTGCACGTCGTCGGCGGGGATGCCAGCGACCTCGTTGACGATCTCCGCAAGCCCGGCGCGGATTTCCTCGGTAGTGGCCATGCCTTGGTGCTCCTTCTTCTCGTGGATGCCGCTTTTCAGGTGCCGCGCCCGCGCGGGACGAGGGCGGGGTCGCTGGGTACTTCAGGGAATCCGGATGACCTGGGCGGCATACACCAGCCCGGCTCCGAAACCGATGACGAGCGCGGTGTCGCCGCTCCTGACCTCCGACGTGTCCAGCAGTCGGTCGAGGGCGAGTGGGATGGACGCCGCCGAGGTGTTGCCCTGCTCGGCGATGTCCCGTGCGATCACGACGTGGCCGGGCAGATTCAGGGCCTTGACCATGGCGTCGGTGATCCGGTTGTTGGCCTGGTGGGGGATGAACGCGTCCAGGTCCTGCGCGGCGACGCCGGCCCGCTCGAGCGCCTGCTGGGCGACCTTCGCCATCTCATACGACGCCCACCGGAAGACCGGGTTGCCCTGCATGGTGAGGTGCGGGAACTCGCCGTCGGATACGGCGTCGTCCCAGCTCTCCTTCTGGCGGATCACCTCCGCCTGGGCGCCGTCGGAGCCCCACACCACCGGGCCTATGCCCGGCTCCTCGGTGGGGCCGACGACCGCGGCACCCGCGCCGTCGCCGAACAGGAACGCCGTGGACCGGTCCTCGGGGTCGGTGAGGTCGGACAGGCGTTCCACACCGACGACCAGAACGTACGTTGCGGTGCCGGAACTCACCATGGACCGGGCGAGTTCGAGGCCGTAGCAGAAGCCCGCGCAGGCGGCGGAGATGTCGAACGCGGCCACGCCCTGCGCGCCGAGCTCGGTGGCGATGATCGGAGCCACCGCCGGGGTCTGGGACAGGTGCGAGACCGTGGCCACCAGCACGCAGCCGAGCTGGTCGGCCTGGATCCCCGCGGCGGCCAGGGCCTTGCCGGCGGCCGCGACCGACATCGCCGCGACCGTCTCCTCCGGGCCGGCCCAGCGCCTGCTCACGATGCCCGAGCGGGTGCGGATCCACTCGTCGGAGGAGTCGATCCGCTCGCAGATCTCGGCGTTGGTGACGATCCGGTGCGGTCGGTACGAGCCGACGCCGAGCACGCCGGCGTGGCGGGTGCCGTCGGGAGTCCGGATCGCACCGGTCACTGTGCGCTCACCGGGTGCAGGCGTACCAGCGGCTGGCCGGGGGAGACGGGGTCGCCGTCCTCGACCAGCCATTCGACGATCGTGCCGCCGTGGGGTGCGGCCACCTGCAGGTCGTCGCGGCCGCTCCTCACGTTGCCGACCACCGCGCCGGGAGCCAGCGCGGCACCCGCGGCCTGCTCGGCGGCCAGGCTGAACACGCCCTTCGTCGGCGCGACCAACAGCCGCCAGGTGGGGTTGCCCTCCACCGGGCCGCCCTCGCCGTGCTTCTCCACGAACGCGCGCGCGTCGTCGAGCTGGTCCGGAGTCTTCAGCGCGAACGTCTCCACCCCGCGCAGCGCGCGGCGGGCGATGCCGGTGAGGGTGCCGGCGGGCGGCATCTCCAGCATGCCGGTGACGCCGAGGTCCTCCATCGTGCGCATGCACAGGTCCCAGCGCACGGGCGAGCTCACCTGGGTGACGATCCGGTCGAGCACCTCCCGGCCGTCGTGGACGACGTGGCCGTCGCGGTTGGACAGCAGGCGGGTACGCGGGTCGTGGGTGGTGATCGCCCGGGCGTAGCCGCCGAGCAGGTCGACCGCGTGTGCGACGTAGTTGGTGTGGAAGGCGCCCGCGACCTGCAACGGGACCAGCCGGGTGCGGGCCGGCGGGTCGGCGCTGAAGCGTTCCAGGGCCTCCAGGGTGCCGGCGGCCACCACCTGGCCGGGGCCGTTGTTGTTGGCGGCCACGAGGTCGTGCCGGGCGATCGCGGCGAGCACCTCCTCGGGGTCGCCGCCGAGGACCGCCATCATCCCGGAGCGGTGCTCGGCCGCGGCGGCGGCCATCGCCTTGCCGCGCTGGCGGACGAACACCATCGCCTGCTCCGCACTGATCACCCCGACACCCGCGGCCGCGGTGATCTCGCCGACGCTGTGGCCGGCGGCGAGGTCGATGACGCGGAACGCGTCGGCGGGGTGGGGGAACAGTGCGAGCGCGGCGACGAGTCCGGACGCGACGAGCAGCGGCTGGGCGATCGCGGTGTCGCGGATGGTGTCCGCGTCCGCGTCGGTGCCGTAGTGGGCGAGGTCGGTGTCGCAGACCGCGGACAGCCAGTTGATGCGGTCGGCAAAAGTCGGGTCCTCGAGCCACGGTGCGAGGAATCCAGGCGTTTGCGCCCCTTGTCCAGGCGCGACGATGACGAGCACGAAATCCACCTTGACGGCTGAACGGTTCCGAAGGGCGCCCCGGGCGGACGAAAGTTACGCGAACTTCTCTGTAGGAACCCTACAAAGTCAGTGTGCGGACGCTACTCGATGGGCGTGCAGGCGGCCCAGGGTGAGTGCGATCCGAAGCGTGTACGCATGGCGCGGGTTCGACGGAGAGTAGCCGCTGAGCTCGGTGATCCGCCGCAGCCGATAACGCACGGTGTTGGCGTGCACGAACAGCATCCGGGAGGTGGCCTCCACCGAGCCGCCGTTCTCGAAGAACGCGGCCAGCGTCTCCAGCAGCACCGGACCGGCCTGGGCCAGCGGGGTGTAGATGTCCACGACCAGCTGCCTGCGGGCGGTCTCGTCCGCCGACAGCGCCCGCTCGGGCAGCAGCTCCTCCGCGCCGACCGGGCGTGGCGCGTCCAGCCACGCCGGCGCGGCGAGGTAACCCGCGATCGCCGCTCGGGCCGCGCGGGACGCGCCCATCAGGTCGGTCACCACCGGGCCGTAGACCACCGGCCCCGGGCCGAAGTGGGCCGCGAACCGGCCGGCGGTCTTCGCCGGGTCGGTCTCGCCGCCGAGGATGACGATCAGCCGGTCGCCCTGGACACCGGTCAGGACGTCCAGCCTCGCCTGCCGGGCGTCCCGGCGGATCAGTTCCACCCCGGCCTCCGGGTCGCCTTCGGGAGTGCTGCCCACCACCACCAGGACGGGAGCGGACTCCGACCAGCCCAGGGCGGCCACGCGGGAGCGCACCGCGTCGTCGGTCTCGCCGCGCAGGACGGCGTCCACGATGAGCGCCTCCAGCCGGGCGTCCCACGCACCGCGCATCTCCGCGGCCCGGGCATACAGCTCGGCCGCACTGAAGGCGATCTCCCGGGAGTACAGCAGGACCGCCTCGCGCACCCGGGCCACGTCCTCCTCGGGCACGATCTGGTCGACGCGTTCCTCGGCGACCTCGATGCCGATCCGGATCATCTCCACGGTCTGGTGCAGGGTGACCTTGCGGGTCAGCTCGCGGGGCGCCGTTCCCAGGACGTCCGCGGTGAAGATGGGTCCCCGGCCGGGATCGCGGAACCACGCGACGAACGCCGCGAAGAACGTCTGTGCGACCAGGCCGATCCAGGATCGGTCCTGCGGGTTCATCCGGCGAAACCACGACAGGCGTTCCTGCATCCGTTCGATCGTGGCGGAGGCGAGCACCCCGCTCGCGCGCTCCAGATGGTTCGCGGTGGACGTTCGGTGAAGACTCGGCACGTGCGAAGTGTCGCACGCACCGTGTCCCGACACCCACGCTCGTGGTGACACATGGTGAGCGTCGGCCAGGCCGGCAGGGGACACCACGACGAGGTCGTACGCCGGTCCGGACTGCCCGGAGGCTTTTGTCCGATTCTGCTGGGTTAACGACGTTTTGGGCTCTGTCGGCGGCCGGCACAGGCGAGCCCAGACCCGTGGGCAGCGCGCTCGGGTAGCGCGGAACGAGGACGAGGCAGGGTACGCAGGTGGGCCCCGCGTCGGTACGCGGGCTCGGTGAGGCCGGAGCGCTAGGGTGTGGCGGTGACCGCGACCGAGGCGATCGACCAGCTGCGCCGCATCGCGTTCCTGCTCGAACGCGGGCGCGCCGAGACCCCGCGGGTGCGGGCGTTCCGCAGGGCCGCGCAGACCCTTGCCGACCTACCCGAGGAGGAGTTCGCCCGGCGGGTCGGCGACGGAACGCTCACCGAGCTGCCCGGCATCGGGCCGTCGTCGGCGAAGGTCGCCACCGAGGCGTACGCGGGCGAGACCGCCGGCTACCTGGCCCGACTGGAAGGCGAGCACGGGCCGCTGGTGTCGGGTGGGGAGTCGCTGCGCGCGGCGCTGCGCGGTGACCTGCACACCCACTCCGAGTGGTCCGACGGCGGCAGCCCGATCGAGGAGATGGCTCGCACGGCACGCGACCTCGGGCACGAGTACGTCGCGCTCACCGACCACTCGCCCAGGCTGAAGGTCGCCAACGGGTTGTCCGCCGAGCGCCTGCGCCGCCAGCTCGAGGTCGTGCGCGAACTGAACGCAGAGCTCGCGCCGTTCCGCATCCTCACCGGCATCGAGGTGGACATCCTCGAGGACGGCTCGCTGGACCAGGACCCCGAACTCCTCGCGTCCCTCGACGTCGTGGTGGCCAGCGTGCACTCCAAGCTGCGGATGCCGGCCGCGGACATGACGCCCCGGATGGTGGCCGCGATCGCCAACCCGCTGGTCACCGTGCTGGGCCACTGCACCGGCCGGCTGGTGACGGGCGGCCGCGGCACCCGGCCGGAGTCGTCGTTCGAGGCCGACATCGTGTTCGAGGCCTGCCGGAGGTTCGGGGTCGCAGTGGAGATCAACTCCCGGCCCGAACGCCTGGACCCGCCGCGGCGGCTGCTGCGCCAGGCGGTCGAGCAGGGCTGTGTGTTCTCGATCGACACCGACGCGCACGCGCCCGGGCAGCTGGACTGGCAGCCGTACGGCTGCGCCCGCGCTGAGGAGTGCGAGGTCCCCGCCGATCGGGTGATCAACACGCTGCCGGCCGACGAACTCCTCGACCGCTTTCGCGAACGCCGCGAACGCCGCGCCGTGAGGTCAAGCGCCCGTTGACATCGCCCGGTGTCCACGGGCGTGGTGCGAAACCGTGAAGGTCCCCGGCACGTGCCGGGGACCTTCATCGTTTCGCGAAACGGTCGTAGGAGCCTCTACGCGTCGCCGCCTTCCTGGGCCACGTCCGCGACCGCCGTCGGGTCGGTGATGGCGTAGCGGTCGGCCGCCTCGCGTACGGTCGACTGCTTGACCTCACCGCGGCGGGCCAGCGCGGCCAGCACCCCGACGACCACCGAGGCGGCGTCGACGTTGAAGAACCTCCGCGCCGCCGGCCGGGTGTCGGCGAAGCCGTAGCCGTCGGTGCCGAGCGAGGAGTAGTCGCCGGGCACCCAGCGCGAGATCTGGTCGGGCACCGCCCGCATCCAGTCGCTGACCGCCACGAACGGACCGGCCGCACCCGCGAGCTTCTGCGAGACGTACGGCACCCGCGCCTCGCTGTCGGGGTTGCGGAGGTTCCACTTCTCCGCTTCCACCGCGTCTCGGCGAAGCTCGTTCCACGACGTCACCGACCACACGTCGGCGGCCACGCCCCAGTCCTGCGACAGCATCCGCTGCGCGTCCAGCGCCCACGGCATGCCCACGCCGGAGGCGAGGATCTGCGCCCGCGGCGTGCGGTCGTCGACCTCGCCGGTGTGCTCGGCGTAGCGGTAGACGCCGCGCAGGATGCCCTCGACGTCGGGGTTCTCCGGCTCGGCCGGCTGCACCAGTGGCTCGTTGTAGACGGTGAGGTAGTAGAAGACGTCCTCGCCGTTCGGGTGCTCCTCGCTGGAGCCGTACATCCGCCGCAAGGCGTCCTTGACGATGTAGGACAGCTCGAACGCGAACGCCGGGTCGTAGGCCACACACGCGGGGTTGGTCGAGGCAAGCAGGTGCGAGTGCCCGTCGGCGTGCTGCAGTCCCTCACCGGTGAGCGTGGTCCGCCCGGCCGTCGCACCGATGAGGAAGCCGCGGGCGAGCTGGTCGCCGAGCGCCCACATGAAGTCACCGGTGCGCTGGAACCCGAACATCGAGTAGAAGATGTAGACCGGGATCATCGGCTCGCCGTGGGTGGCGTAGGCCGTGCCCGCCGCCGTCACCGAGCCCATCGCGCCGGCCTCGCTGATGCCCTCGTGGAGCAGCTGGCCCTTCTCCGACTGCTTGTACGACAACAACAGCTTGCGGTCGACGCCTTCGTACGTCTGCCCGAACGGGTCGTAGATCTTCGCCGTCGGGAACATCGAGTCCATGCCGAAGGTGCGGAACTCGTCCGGCGCGATCGGCACGAACCGCGCGCCGATGCCCTTGTCGCGCATGAGGTCCTTGAGCAGCCGTACGAACGCCATCGTGGTGGCCACCCGCTGCTTGCCCGATCCCTTGCGCAGCTCGCTGTACACGGCGTCGCCGGGCAGCTTCAGCGGCGTCGGGCTCACGCGGCGCTCCGGAGCCGGCCCGCCGAGCTGGCGGCGGCGTTCGAGCATGTAGGCGATCTCGTCGGAGTCCTTGCCCGGGTGGTAGTACGGCGGAAGGTCGTTCTCGTCGATCTCCTTGTCCGAGATCGGGAGATACAGCCGGTCCCGGAACTTCTTGACGTCGTCCTTGGTGAGCTTCTTCATCTGGTGGGTCGCGTTGCGGCCCTCCAGCGCCTCGATCGTCCAGCCCTTGATGGTGTGCGCCAGGATGACCGTCGGCTGGCCGACGTGCTCGGTCGCCGCCTTGAACGCGGCGTAGACCTTGCGGTAGTCGTGGCCGCCCCGGGACAGCTTGCGCAGCTCGTCGTCGGACAGCCCGTCGACCATCTTGCGCAGCCTGGGGTCACCGCCGAAGAAGTTCTCGCGGATGTACTCCCCGGTCTCCACCGAGAACGTCTGGAACTGCCCGTCCGGGGTGGTGTTCATCTTGTTGACCAGCACGCCGTCGACGTCCTGGGCCAGCAGCGGGTCCCAGTCGCGGCCCCAGATCACCTTGACGACGTTCCAGCCGGCGCCCCGGAAGTAGGACTCCAGCTCCTGGATCACCTTGCCGTTGCCGCGTACCGGTCCGTCGAGCTGCTGGAGGTTGCAGTTGATGACGAACGTGAGGTTGTCCAGCTCCTCCCGAGACGCCACGCCGATGGCGCCGAGGGACTCCGGCTCGCTCATCTCGCCGTCACCGAGGAACGCCCACACGTGCTGCTGGCTGGTGTCCCTGATGCCGCGGTTGCGGAGGTAGCGGTTGAACCTCGCCTGGTAGATCGCGTTGACCGCGGTGAGCCCCATCGAGACGGTGGGGAACTCCCAGAAGTTCGGCATCAGCCGCGGGTGCGGGTAGCTCGACAGGCCGTTGCCGGTGCCCTGCGACACCTCCTGGCGGAAGGCGTTCAGCTGGTCCTCGCTCAGCCTGCCCTCCAGGAACGCGCGGGCGTAGATGCCCGGCGACGCGTGGCCCTGGAAGAAGATCTGGTCGCCGCCGCCGGGGTGGTCCTTGCCGCGGAAGAAGTGGTTGAAGCCCACCTCGTACAGGCTGGCCGCCGACTGGTAGGTGGCGATGTGCCCGCCGACCTCCAGGCCCTTGCGGTTGGCGCGCGACACCATGATCGCGGCGTTCCAGCGGATGTAGGCCCGGATGCGGCGTTCCACGTGCTCGTCGCCGGGGAACCACGGCTCGCGGTCGGGCGGGATGCTGTTGATGTAGTCGGTGCTCCGCAACGCGGGGACGCCCACCTGCCGCTCGCGCGCGCGTTCCAGCAGGCGCAGCATCAGGTAGCGCGCACGCTCCTGTCCGCGCTCGTCGAGCACCGCGTCGAGCGACTCGATCCACTCACGGGTCTCGTCCGGATCGATGTCGGGGAGCTGGGTGGGAAGTCCATCTGTGATGATGGGCCTACGCTCTGCTCCGGAAGCCACGGCGATCCCTTTCTCGGGGGTGTGGGGGTGCTCCCACCAGGTAGTGCATTGTCGTCCTGACTCTCATAGTCTCTCGCGGGAGAGCAGGAGTCGTCCCCGGTCCCGGTGGTGCCTTTCCGGGGGCCGAACGCCGACACCGGGCCATGGTGGCGGCCCGTGGCCTCGACCCGGAGCCCGCACCGCGGCGTCAGGGTGAAACCGGGAGCCAACCCTACGTCGTCCCATTCGCGGCCGGGTACCAGTGTCTGGTGCGTTTCCGGACTCGGGCACCATGCCGGAAATCCTCCTGGCCGTGGGGCGCTCGCCAGAACTCCCACCTGATCGTCACGTTCTCGAGCCCGTTCTCACCCGTTTCTCACCGAAAGGCCGATATGCGCAGTGAAGTGGTGGATGTCCGCACCGGCTCCGACGAGGTGGTGTACGACCTCACCGACGAGTGCGAGCGGTTCGTCGCGGCGGCCGCCCAGGATGGCGACGGGCTGCTGCACGTGTTCGTCCCGCACGCGACCGCCGGCGTGGCCGTGATCGAGACCGGGTCCGGAAGCGACGACGACCTGCTCGCCGTGCTCGGCGCCGTACTGCCCGGCGACTTCGGCTGGCGGCATCGGCACGGCTCGCCCGGGCACGGTCGCGACCACGTGGTGCCCGCGTTCGTTCCGCCGTATGCAACGCTTCCTGTCGTGGCCGGTCGGTTGGCGCTCGGAACCTGGCAGCGGGTGTGCCTGGTCGACACCAACCGCGACAATCCGCGGCGAAAGGTCCGGTTGTCACTGCTCCAGGGCTGAGACTGCCTGAGACTGTCCGTATGAGCGACACGTCGCGACGGGTGGACGCGCGGTACGACACTCCGTGGGCACTTGCGTACGACGCGCCGGGACGCTGGACTACCGGCCAACAACTAACTTTCGAGAAATGGAGGGCGGGACTCGTGAGCGCGACCGCAGGCGAGGCCGAAGGCCAGTCTGGGCCAGCAGAGCGGCTGGGCCTGCAGCCCGGCATGGTGGTGCAGGAGCTCGGTTGGGACGAGGACTGTGACGAGGACCTGCGCCGGGCGATCGAAGAGCACACCGGGAACGACCTCGTGGACGAGGACTACGACGAGGTGGTCGACGCCGTCATCTTGTGGTGGCGGGAGGACGACGGCGACCTGGTGGACGCGCTGGTCGACACCAAACCGGACCTCACCGACGGCGGTGTCATCTGGCTGTTGACACCGAAGGTCGGCCGGGACGGCTACGTCGAGGCCAGCGACATCGCGGAGTCGGCGCCCACCGCGGGTCTTTCCACGACAACCAGCAAGTCCGTGGCACCGGACTGGCTCGGCACCCGGCTGGCCACGCCGAAGACCCGGCAGCGCTGAACATCCGGCTGTGCCTGGGGTCCGGCAGCGCCGGGGCCCGCAGCGCTGGTTCGTGTGGCGGCGTTCGCCGGCTGTGGGGAGGCCGGCGGGCGCGGCCCGAGGATTTGTGGGGCGCCGGGCCGTGGACGGGGGCCAGGGGAGAGGGAGGGACGTGCCGTGGACGCGGCCACGACGCAGGACCCGCAGCCGTCGCTGGTGGGAGTGCAGGCGCCGGACTTCGCCCTGAACGACCAGCACGGTGCGGAGGTACGCCTCCGTACGACCGTTTCGGACGGGGCGGAGGACGCGGAGGGCACCGGCACCGGCACCGGCACCGCCGAGCCCGGCAGGGTTGCAGCCGGGCACACGGTCGTGGTCTTCTACCCGTTCGCCTTCACCGGGGTGTGCACCGGCGAGCTGAAGGTGCTCCAGAAGGCTCAGCCGCGGTTCGCGGCACTGGACGCCCGGGTGCTCGCGATCTCCTGCGACTCGATGTTCTCGCTCCGGGTGTTCGCCGAGCGGGAGTCGCTGACGTTCCCGCTGCTGTCGGACTTCTGGCCGCATGGTGCGGTGGCCCGCGCCTACGGAGTCTTCGACGCCGACCGGGGCTGCGCCCTGCGCGGCACCTTCGTGATCGACCGCGCCGGAACGATCCGCTGGCAGGTCGTCAACGCCATCCCGGACGCGCGTGCGGTCGACGACTACCTTGCGGCCCTGGAGCGGCTTTAGTCGTCCGTCCCGGTCGCCCGACCTCGCGGTGTGCCCTGGTGCGGGGTTGATCGCCGGACCGGGTAATCTGTCGCCTCGACCCGGGGGCCGTAGCTCAGTGGTAGAGCATCGCGTTTACACCGCGAGTGTCGGCGGTTCGATCCCGTCCGGCCCCACCGTCTGATCCCGACCGACCCGATCAACCCGACCGACCCCGACGCTACTCCGTACACCGGAACCGGCTCGGGTACCGGCCTGATCCGGAGCGGCGCCGCGCGCCGATCCCGGACGGTGATGGCCGTCTCCGGCACGCGGGCCCCACGCTCTCCGAAGGCCGGATCATGCTCAGCGACGTCGGCGAAAGATCGCGCGGACCGCGGAGGTCGGTATGACGACGTTGGGCACGAGGACCGAAGGCGGCCAGGAGCCGCTGCGGGTGGGGATCCTGGGCACCGGGATGATCGCAACCACCGGAGTGGGCGTACTCCCGAACATGCAGTGGATTGCCGAGAAGGTGACCGTGGCGGCGGTCGCCGACGTGGTGTTCGAACGCGCCGAGGCGGTGGCGAAGGAGTTCTGTGTCCCCGCCGCCTACCCGAGCCTGGAAGCCATGCTGGAAGGCGCCGACCTGGACGCGGTGGTGAACCTGACGCCGATCGGGTTCCACGGCCGGACGTCGCTTGCGATCCTGCGCGCAGGCAAGCACCTCGCCACCGAGAAGCCGCTGGCCAACACGATGGACGAGGCGGACGAGATCATCGAGCTCGCCGCTGCCGGGAACCTGACCGTGGTGTGCGCGCCCCCGGACGCGTTGTTCCCCACCTACCAGGAGGCGCGGCGGCTGCTCGACCTGGACGCGATCGGAAGGGTCGCGTTCGCCCGGGTGCGCAGCTCGCACGCCGGACCAGGTGGCGGGCCGTACGGCTGGCCCACCGACCCCAGCTGGTTCTACCAGCGGGGTTCGGGCCCGCTGCTGGACATGGGGGTGTACGGCATCCACGAGATCACCGCGCTGCTCGGTCCCGCGAAGCGGGTGGTGGCGTTCTCCGGCATCACCGAGCCCACCCGGACGGTACGCGGCACCGGGCCGTTCGGCGGGACGGTCATGGACGTCACCACCGACGACAACACGCTGTTCATGCTGGATTTCGGCGGCGCGACGTTCGCGGTCGTGGACGGCACGTTCAACGTCCACGCGGCCAGGAGCCCGAAGATCGAGATCTTCGGCCGCAGAGGCACCCTGAACATCAAGGACGGCCGCGGCGGCGAATCGCCGCTCGAGGTCTACCGTGTGGACGCGCTGCCCGGCATGGACGGCTGGGTCCAGCCGGCCGGTTGGGGTCACCTGCGGCAGAGCCAGGCGCGGCACGACCTGCTGCACCGGGCGGTGGTCGTCGAGCACCTCGCCGACTGCGTACGGACGGGTGAGCGGCCCACGCTCAGTGCCGAACACGGCCGGCATGCGCTGGAGATCATGCTGAAGGTCGCCGAGTCCGCCCGGACCGGCCGGGCGCTGGAACTGACGACGACGTTCTAGGGCGACGACGTTCTGGTTGGTACGCAGGCCGGGCCGCCGCGAACCGCTCAGCTCGCGGCGCTGCCGCCGTCGGCCGCGGCCAGCACCCGCGCGCCGCGGGCGCGGAACCTCGCCAGCCGCCCGGCGGTCACCAGGTAGAGCAGGCCGGAGACGAGTGCCGCAGCGGGCGGGCGTACGGCCGAGTGCGGCCTGCGGTGCCGACCGGGGTCCACCTGCGCGGGAGGAACGCGGATCGCGAGCGCGGCCGGGCCCATGCCCGGCTCGTGCCGGGGCTCCGCGCGCGCGGACTCCGCGGCGGCGGTCGCGTCGGGGTCGGCGGTCGCGTGGGGCTCAGCGGTCGCGGCGGTTTCGCGGACGAGGGGCGGCAGGGGCGTCATGTGCCGGGCTCCTGGATCGACGTCGGACGCGGAGTCACCCGGGTACCAGGGCGACACCGACGGCACTGTTGCAGGCCATACGCCTGCCGTACTGCCCTACCCAGGACGGAACGTCCCCAACCAGCCCAGCCCGACCGGTCTGACGTCACCTGCCGAAAAGAGGGGCCGTCCGAGCGGACGGCCCCTCTCCACGATGTCGGCCGGTTTCCCGGCCCGGCTCACCTCGCCAGTTCGGTGAGCTTCTCGCGTACTCCGGCCAGCAGTTCGGCGTCGTCGGCCAGGGCCGGGTCGAGGACGGCGAGCACCCTGGGTACGACGTCGTCCACCGGTCCGTCGGCCAGGCCGAGGAGTTCCTCCCCGCGCGGGTCGCGTACGCGCGTCCCGTCACGCAGGTGGGCCAGCCAGCCGGCCAGGGCGACCACTCCACCCTCGGGGAGCACGCCGTCCGCGCGTTCGCGGGTCAGCACCGGCAGCACCCGGATCGGCAGCTTCTGCGAGCCGTCCATCGCGATCTGTGCCAGCGCGTGCCGGATGCGCGGGTTGGCGAACCGCTCCACGAGGTCGTCGCGGTACTTCGCGATGTCCGCCGCGTCCAGCGCCAGGTGCCTGGCCGCCGCGTCCCACCAGGCGTCGACCCAGCCCCGGCACACGGGGTCGGCGATCGCCTCCGCCACGGTCTCGTGGCCTCGGGTCGGGCCCGCGTACGCCAGTAGGGAGTGCGCGCCGTTGAGCAACCACAGCTTGCGCTGCTCGAACGGCCGCACGTCGTCGACGAACCGCGCGCCTGCGTGCTCCCAGGCGGGCCGGCCGGCCGGGAAGTCCCCGGCCAGCACCCACTCGGTGAACGGTTCGGTGACCACCGGCGCCTGGTCGGCGAAGCCGCTCAGGGAGGCGATGACCTCGCGGTCTCCCGGCGTGGTCGCGGGCGTGATCCGGTCGACGGTGGTGGAGACGAACGACACGTTCGCGCGTACCCACGCGGCGAGGCCGTCGTCGACCGCCTCCGCGACCCCGGTCAGCACCCGGGCCACCGTGGCGCCGTTGTCCACCAGGTTGTCGCAGGGTACGACGGCGAGCGGGCCGGCGTCGGCGGCCCGGCGCGCGGCCAGCCCGGCCAGCAACCGCCCCGGCGCGGTGGACACGGCCGAGTCACCGGCGCGCAGCCGCTCCAGGTCACCGGCGAGCCGCGGGTCGGCCAGGTCGGGCGCGCCGTCCGCGGCCCGCAGGTAGCCGGCCTCGGTGATGGTGAGGGTGACGGTGCTGACGGCCGGGTCGGCGAGCGCGCCGTCACGCCGCTTCGCGTCGGCTCCGTCGTACGCCCCGGACAGGCTGGTGACGAGCTCGGTCCGGTCGCCGTCGCGGTCGCGGACCAGCAGGTGGTAGAGGCCGTCCTGGTCCGCGAGCGGCCGGGCGGCGTCGGGCCGCCGGCCGGTGAACGCCACGATGCCGGCCGGTTCGCCGGTCGGGTCCGCGGTGTTCGCCCGGTGGGTGTACCACGCCTGGTGGGCCCGGAAGAAGGCGCCGAGCCCGAGGTGCACGACCCGGACGGGGCTCGCGTCGCCGGCTCCGGCCTCGGCCCTCGTGAGCCGCCTCATGCGACGCGGAAGGTCGAGGCGGGCAGCCGGTACGCGAGGTCGGCGGCGGTGTCGGCCGCCTCGTCCTCGGGCAGCCGGTGCTCGGCGACCAGTCGGGCGAGGAACCCACAGTCGAGCCGGCGGGCCATGTCGTGGCGCACCGGGATCGAGCAGTAGGCGCGGGTGTCGTCGACGAAGCCGGCCGTCTTGTGGAAGCCGACCGTGTCGGTGACCGCCTCGCGGAACCTTCTGATGGCGTCCGGGGTGTCGATGAACCACCATGGCGCGCCGACGAACACCGACGGGTAGAAGCCCGCCAGCGGCGCGATCTCGCGCGAGAACACGTCCTCGTCCACGGTGAACAGCACCATCCTGAAGTTCGGGTGGGTGCCGTACCGCTCCAGCAGCGGCCGCAGTGAGCGGGTGTACTCCGTGGTCATCGGGATGTCACCACCCACGTCGCGGCCGTACCGGTCGAAGGTCCCGGTGTGGTGGTCGCGGAGCACGCCCGGGTGCACCTGCATCACCAGGCCGTCCTCGGATGCCATCCGGGCCATCTCGGTGAACATGTGCCGGCGGAACGCCGTGGCCTCCTCCGGTGTGGCCGCGCCGGTGAGCGCGGCGGCGTAGATCCGGCTCGCCTCGGCCGGCTCCAGCGGCTCGCTGCCCGCGTCGGCGTGGCCGTGGTCGGTGGCGGTGGCGCCGTTGCGTTTGAAGTACGCGCGGCGCTGCTCGAGCGCGGCGACGTAACCGGCGTAGCCGGTGGTGTCCTCGCCCGTCACCTCGCCCAGCCTCGCCACCCGGGCGGGCCAGTCCGGCCGCGCCGGCTCGAGGTAGGGGTCGGGTCGGAAGGTCGGGACCACCCGGCCCTTCCACGCCGCGTCGTCGGCGAGCTTCCGGTGCGCGGCGAGGTCGTCGGTCGGGTCGTCGGTGGTGGCGAGGACCTCGATCCCGAACCGCTCGTACAGCGCGCGCGGGCGGAACTCCGGTGCCGCGAGCCGCTCGCTGAGCTGGTCGAACAGCTCGTCTGCGGTGTCGGCGGAGGGCCGCAGGTGCACGCCGAACACGTCCACCAGCTCCGCCTCCAGCCAGTACCGCGAAGGAGTGCCGCGGAACGCCCACCAGTGCGAGCAGAACGTCCGCCAGATCTCCCGGGGCGACGCGTCGCCCCTCGGTGCGCCCGGCGGGACACCGAGGCTGTCGAACGACACGCCGTGCGCGTGCAGCAGCCGGGTGACGTAGTGGTCGGGTACGACCAGCAGGTTGGCCGGGTCGCCGAACGGCTGGTCCTCGGCCAGGATCGCCGGGTCGACGTGGCCGTGCGGGGAGATGATCGGCAGCCCGGCCACCTCGTCGTACAGGCGGCGGGCGATCGACCGCACGCTCGGGTCGGTCGGGAACAGCCGGTCCGGGTGGAGTTCGATGTCGGTCATCCGGTCCCTTCTTCTGGTTCGCCCGGGTGTTCGTTCGGGCTCGTGGTGGGTGAGTGCTCAGCTCGCGGCCGGGACGAGCCTGCGCATGTACTCCGCGTACTGCGGGATCGCGACCTCCGGCTCCTCGATCTCCGGGTGCCAGGCCTTCTCCCACTCGAAGCTGAGGTAGCCGGTGTAGCCCTCCCGGTCCAGCAGCCGGACGAACTCAGCGATCGGCATGGTGCCCTCGCCGGTGAGCCGGAAGTCGAAGTCGGTGGGGGAGTAGGACCCGGAGTCCTTGAGGTGGACGTGCCGGATGCGGTCACCGAGCGCCCGCCAGGTCTGCTCCAGCGGCTCGCCGTGGCGGTAGGAGTGCAGGACGTCCCACAGGATGCCGAGGTCGTCGTTCGGTGCGTACGACAGGAGTTCGCCCACCTGGGTGGAGGTGCAGAAGCTGTCGTGGGTCTCCAGCACCGCGGTGACGCCCTCGGCGCGGGTGGCGGCGGCCGCCTCGGCGAGCCCCTCGGCGATCCGCTTGGTGGTCTCCGTCCGCTCCGGGCCCTCGTCGGGAACCGCTCCGCCGAACACCCGGATGTAGCTCGAGCCGAGCTCGGCCGCGATCCGGGAGTAGGTGCGCGCTGCCTCCAACTGCTGCGCGCGCTCGTCCTTGTCCGGTGAGGTGAACCGGACGCTGGTGTCCAGGCAGGCGAGTTCCACCCCGGCCTCCTCGAACCTCGCCCGGGTGCGGGACAGCCCCGGCCCGGAGAACTCCTCCAGCTCGTGCAGACCGACCTCGCCGCGCAGGAAGCGGAGCTCGACCCCGTCGTAGCCGTTGTCGGTCGCGGTGGAAAGAACCTGGTCCAGGGTGTACTTCGGACAACCGAGCGTGCTGAAGCTGAGTTTCATCACGTACACCTTCCGGTGGTGGGTGGGTGTGGTCGTCGAGCCGGATCGCCGGTCAGTGGTCGCTGGGCAGTGGTGGAGCGCGGCGGGGTTCAGCGGGAGGCGCCCACCGCCTTCGCGGTGCCCCGGTCGGTCGCCGCCCGCTGGCGCGGGGACCGGCCACGTGCGCGGCCGGGTGCGGGACCGGTGCTCTCCCGGATCGTCAGACTGGTGGGGAGTACGACGTCCTCGGTGTCGTCGGGGCGTGGCCGGTCCGGCCCGTCGTACCCGAGCAGGCCGAGCAGGAGGTCGACCGCGGACCGGCCGGCGGACTCGATCGGCGCGGCCAGCGTGGTCAGCGACGGATGGCAGAAGTCGGCGCCGAAGATGTCGTCGCAGCCGACCACACTGATCTGGCCGGGTACGTCGATGCCCCGGTCGCGCAGCCTGCGGAGCACCCCGATGGCGAGCAGGTCGTTGAACGTCACCACGGCGGTCACGTCGTCCAGCACCGCGGAGTCGGCGGCGGCCTTTCCGGCCTCGACGGTCGGCGCGAGCGGCCCGATCCGGACCACCTCGAGGTCACGGTGGCGGGCGAGGGCCTGCAGGGTCCGCCACCGGCGGGCGTCGGACCAGGAAGCGCGCGGCCCGGCGAGGTAGGCGATCCGCCGGTGCCCGAGCGAGGCCAGGTGCTCGGCGGCCTGCCGGGTGCCGAGAGCGCTGTCGATCAGGACGCCCGGCAGCGGACGGACCCGGCGGTTGACCACGACGACCCGGGTCTTCGCGTGCACCTCGCGCAGCCGCTGGTCCGACGCCCGGGAGGAGGCGAGCACGAACCCGTCCACGGCGCCGGTGAGCCGCTCCACCACGGTCGTCTCCTGCTGGCTGGTCTCCTCGGTGTCGGCCAGCACCAGGGTGTAGCCGGCCGCCGCCGCGGCCCGCTCGGCACCCCGGATGAGGTCCAGGAAGAACGGGTTGGTGATGTCGGGGACCAGCAGCCCGAGGGTGCGGGTGCGCCCGGACGGCAGGGCGCGGGCGATGGCGTTGGGCCGGTATCCCATCTCCGCGGCGATCGCGTGGATCCGGTCCCGGGTGGCCGGGCTGACCCGCTCGGGCCGGGAGAAGGCCCTGGACACGGTGGAGGCGTTGACACCGCAGCGGGCGGCCACGTCGTGGATGGTCGGCGTCCGCTCGCTCACCAGGTCGCTCCCTCCACATCGCGGTTCACCGCTGCGTCGCCGGTCGGTGACGGTGCCGTTGTCGGACGGCCTAGTCTCGCCCCTCTTGACAAAGTTTGGCAACCGGTTGCCATAGTTGCCACAACCGGTCGTGTGCCACGGCCCCGACCGCCCGACCACCCGCAAGGAGCACGACGCCACGATGTGGACCCTCTCCGGATTCGCCGACGAGATCGACTCCGACCCGCACGTCCAGTTCCGGACGCTCAACGAGCTCGGCATCCGGTATGTCGAGTTCCGCAGCGCCTGGGGCACCAACGTCCTCGACCTCGACGACGACCAGATCGGTGAGCTGAAGCGGCTGCTCTCGCAGTACGGCATCGGGGTGTCCGCGGTGGGTTCGCCGATCGGCAAGGTCGGCATCCACGACGACTTCGACGAGCACCTGGCACGGTTCGACCGGGCGCTGTGGGTGGCCGAGCAACTTCAGGCGCCGTACATCCGGATCTTCTCGTTCTGGATGCCCGACGGCGAGGACCCGGCCAAGCACCGCGACGAGGTGCTGCGGCGGATGTCGGCCCTGGCGGACCGGGTGGGCGACCAGGACGTCATCCTCGCCCACGAGAACGAACGCAAGATCTACGGCGACGTACCCTCCCGCTGCCTGGACATCGTGGAGTCGGTGGGCTCGGCCAAGCTGCGCCTGGTGTGGGACCCGGCCAACTTCGTCCTGTGCGACGTGGCGCCGTTCACCGACGGGTTCGCCGACCTGCGCCCCTACATCGACTACCTTCAGATCAAGGACGCGGTCGCCGCCGAGGGCCGGGTTGTCCCCGCCGGCGAGGGCGACGGGCAGATCCCGGAGACGATCCGCGCGCTGAAGGCGGACGGCTTCGACAGCTACTTCTCGATGGAGCCGCACCTCGCCTACATGGGTGAGTCCGGTGGGTTCTCCGGCCCCGATCTGTTCGCCAAGGCGACGCGGGCGTTCACCGGACTGCTCGACGCCGAGGGCATCGCGTACCACTAGTCCCGGCGGCACCGCCCCCGACAAGTCGGGGAGCTCGGCGGCGGACGTCGACGAGCCACAACCTCACCAGCAGAGCGCGACAGGAAGCTCGACAGAAGGGGTACTGATGCGATTCGCAGTGATCGGCGCCGGGGTGATCGGTCGCACCCACGCCCAGACCATCCAGTCCCTGCAGCCGCGGGCGGAGTTGGCCGTGGTGGCCGACGTCGTGCCCGAGCGTGCGCAGGAGCTGGCCGCCAAGCACGGCGTCGACGCGGCGAACTCCGTCGAGGAGGTGCTGGGGCGTTCCGACGTGGACGTGGTGACGATCTGCACCCCCAGCGGACTGCACGCCGACGGTGCCGTCGCGGCGCTCGACGCCGGCAAGCACGTCATCATCGAGAAGCCGCTGGACATCACCCTGGACGCCGCCAACCGGGTCCTGGAGGCGGAGAAGCGTTCCGGCCGGACCGCGATGGTGGTGAGCCAGCACAGGTACGACCCGGCCAGCCAGGTGGTCCACCAGGCGGTGAGCGAGGGGAAGTTCGGCCGGATCACCTCCGGCAACGCGATCATGTCGTGGTGGCGCAGCCAGGGCTACTACGACTCCGGCGACTGGCGCGGCACGTGGGAGCTGGACGGCGGCGGCGCCCTGATGAACCAGGGAATCCACACCATCGACCTGATGACGTGGTTCCTCGGCGACCCTGTCGAGGTGTACGCCTGGGCCGACTGCCTGGCGCACGAGCGGATCGAGGTGGAGGACACCGCTGTCGCCACGGTGCGGTTCGCCAGCGGCGCGCTCGGCGTGGTGCACGGCACGACCGCGGCCTACCCCGGCCTCACCACCAAGGTCCACGTGCACGGAGACCAGGGCTCGGCGGTCATCGACGCCAACAAGCTCACCTACTACCACTCCGCCGGCAACAGCGACGAGGACTTCGCCTACGGCGCCGGCTCCTCGGCCAACCAGGCGGAGGCCGCGCTGGCCGCGGCCGGGTACGCGCCGGTCGAGGAGAAGAAGGACGAGCCGACGGTCGCCGGGCTGACGGCGACGTCGCACACCGTCCAGTTCCGGGACTTCCTCGACGCGGTGGAGGACAAGCGCCCGCCGCTGGTCACCGTCGCCGAGGGCACCAAGACGCTCGCCCTCATCCGCGGGATCTACGAGTCCGCGCGGACGAAGGGGCCGATCCGGATCGAGGAGCTGACCCGATGAGCGCAGCCGGTTCGTTCAAGTTCGCCGTCTTCACCGCGAGCCTGCCCGAGTGGACCCCGGAGGAGGCGGCCGGCAAGCTCGCCGAGCAGGGCTGGGACGGGATCGAGTGGCGAATCGTCGACCAGCAGCCGCCGACCGGTGCGTCCGGCTTCTGGCAGGGCAACAGGTGCACCTGGCCGCTGTCGACGTTCGAGGAGGACGTCCCGCGGATCAAGGAGATCACCGAGAAGGCCGGCCTCGGCATCCCGTCCCTCGGCGCGTACGCCCGATGTGACGAGATCGAGGACGTCGAGCGCCTGATGCGCGGGGCCGCGGCCCTCGGCGTCACCCAGATGCGCGTCCCGGTCGGCAAGCCGGGGCCCGAGGGGTACAACGCTGCGTTCGCCCAGCGCCGCAAGGAGTACCGCCGGGTCGCCGAGCTCGCCGAGCAGTACGGCGTGAAGGCGCTGATCGAGCTGCACCACCAGTCGCTGACCTCCAGCGCCTCGTCGGCGGCCCGCTTCGTGGAGGGCTTCGACCCGCGCCACGTCGGTGTCATCCACGACATCGGCAACATGCTCCAGGAGGGGTACGAGTACGACCCGTGGAGCCTGGAGATCCTCGGCGAGCACCTGGCACACGTGCACGTGAAGAACGCCGCGCCGGTGGCGACGCCGGTCGAGGGCGCCAACCGTACGGACTGGAAGTGGGGCTGGGCGCCGATGCGGCACGGCGTCGCGAACCTGCCCAAGCTGTTCGCGGCACTGCGCGAGCACGGCTACTCCGGCTGGGTGTCGGTGGAGGACTTCTCCACCGAGGTCCCGCTTGAGGAGCGGGTGCGCGACAATCTGGCGTACCTGAAGGAGATCTCCGGCTGACGTCGGCGCCCCGCGCACCCCGCAGGACGGCGGTGTGCGGGGCCGCTCCGGTCACAGGCGAGCCGCGGCGGCGGACCGAACGCAGGGAGTACACATGAGCGCTGACCTCATCGGCGGACCGGGCGGCACCGACGCGCCGGGCACGACGGTTCCGGCCGAGCAGGCCGCGGCGTTCGTCGCCGAACGCCTCGCCGGCGTCCCGTTGGAGGGACGCAGCCTGTGCGTGGTCGTCCCCGACTCCACCCGCAGCTGCCCGCTGCCGCTGCTGCTCGGCGCCGTACACGAGGCGGTGCACGGCCGGGTCAGCCGGCTGACCGTGCTGGTCGCGCTGGGCACCCACCCGGCGATGCCGGAGGAGGCGCTGGCCGCGCACCTCGGCTACCGGCCCGGTGAGCTGGAACGCACCTATCCGGGCACGACCGTGGTCAACCACGAGTGGTGGACACCGGAGGCGCTGGTCTCGCTGGGCGACATTCCGGCGGCCGAGGTGGCGGAGGTGACCGAGGGCAGGTTCGAGGAGCCGGTGACGGTACGCATCAACCGGCACGTCGTCGACTCCGACGTGGTGCTCGTGCTCGGGCCGGTGTTCCCGCACGAGGTGGTCGGCTTCTCCGGTGGCAACAAGTACTTCTTCCCCGGTGTCGCCGGCCGGGAGATCATCGACCTGTCCCACTGGCTGGGCGCCCTGATCAGCAACGTCGAGATCATCGGGACGCCGGGCCTGACGCCGGTGCGGGCGCTGATCGACCGGGCCGCCGCGCGGATCCCGGCAGAGCGGCTGTGCCTCGCGGTCGTGGTCGCGTCCGGTACGAAGGACCTGCACGCGCTGGCGTTCGGCACGCCGGAGGAGGCGTGGGCGGCCGCGGCGGAGGTGTCCGCGCAGACGCACGTGCGCTACCTCGACCGGCCGGTGCGCCGGGTGCTGTCCCTCGTGTCGCCGCGCTACGACGAGCTGTGGACCGCGTCCAAGGGCATGTACAAGGTCGAGCCGGTGGTCGCCGACGGCGGCCAGGTCGTGCTGTACGCGCCGCACGTGCACGAGGTCAGCCGTACCCACGGCACGCTGATCGAGAAGATCGGCTACCACTGCCGCGACTACTTCACCGAACAGTGGGAGCGGTTCGCCGACATGCCGCGCTCGGTGCTCGCGCACTCCACCCATGTCCGGGGCGCCGGGCGCTACGACCCCGAGCACGGCGAGCGGTGCCGGATCACGGTGACCCTCGCCACCGGGCTGGACGAGCAGCGCACCCGGGCGCTGAACCTGGACTATCTCGACCCGGCCGCGGTGGACGCGGAGGAATGGGCCCGTGACCCGGAGACCCTGGTGGTCCCGAACGCGGGCGAGGTCCTGTTCCGGCTGCGAACCTGAGGGGACGGCGATGACTTCCACCGACAGCGGTACCGGCACCGGGGCAGAGGCTGAGCTCGGCGCCGGCCTTCCGGCCGGCCGGCTGGCCGTGCCCGAGGCGGAGCTGTCCGTGCCCGGCGGGCTGCCCGACCCGCTGGTGTGCGCGGATGGCGCGCCGGTGCTGACGCCGGCGGACTGGTGGGAGCGCCGCCGCCCGGAGCTGCTCGCGGCGTTCGAGCGCCACGTCTACGGACGTACGCCGGAAGGCGCGGTCGAGGTCGGCGCGCAGGTGCTCGCCGAGGACGCCGCGCTGGACGGGCGGGCGACCCGGGTGGAGACGCGGCTGACGTTCCGCCGTCCGGCCGTCGGTGCCGCCGGCGCACCGGACTCCCAGGGCTCCCAGGGCTCCGTGGCCGCGACCGTACTGACGTACCTGCCGGCGTCGGCGTCGACAGGCTCGCCCGCTCCCGTCTTCCTGGCGTTGAACTTCCGCGGCAACGACGTCGTGGAGAACGGCTCGGCCGACCACACCGAACCCGTACAGCCTCCGTGGCCGCTGGCGGAGCTGGTCGACCGCGGGTACGGCGTGGCCACCGCCTGCTACCAGGACTTCGACCCCGACGTGGACGACTTCGGCAACGGCGTACACCCGCTCTTCTACGCGCCCGGCCAGAACCGGCCCGGCGAGCACGAGTGGGGCGCGCTTGGCGCGTGGGCCTGGGGGCTGTCCCGCATCCTCGACCACCTGCGCGAGGACCGCCGCGTCGACGCCGCCCGGGTGATCGTCGCCGGCCACTCCAGGCTCGGCAAGGCGGCGATGTGGGCCGCGGCGCTCGACGAACGGTTCGCGATGGCGGTGTCGAACAACTCCGGCTGCGGTGGCGTCGCGCTGTCCCGGCGCCGGGTGGGGGAGACGGTCGAGGCGATCACCAGCAGGTTCCCGCACTGGTTCTGTCCCGCGTTCGCCGCCTATGCCGGCCGGGAGGAGACGCTGCCGGTCGACCAGCACGAGCTCGTGGCGCTCGTCGCCCCGCGCCCGGCGTACGTCGCCAGCGCCGAGGAGGACACCTGGGCGGACCCGTACGGTGAGTTCCTCGGCGCGAAGTACGCCTCGCCGGTCTACGAACTGCTCGGCGCCGAAGGGCTCGCGGCCACCGAGCAGCCGTCGGTGGACCGTCCCGTCGTACCCAGCCGGGTCGGCTATCACATCCGGCCCGGCGGCCACGCGATGACCGACGGCGACTGGGCGCGGTTCGCCGACGCGGCGGACCGGCATCTGGGGAAGGTGTCCGGCCGCCCGACGGACCGGTCCGGGCCTGCCGGCGGCTGACGCTAGGGTTGCCGGGTGGCGACGCTCGCACAGGTGGTGGAGGTCCTCGATGGGTTGTACGACCCGCGCTGGGCCGCCGACTGGGATGCGGTGGGGCTGGTCTGCGGTGACCCCGACGCGGAGGTGCGCCGGATCCTGTTCGCCGTCGACCCGGTGGCCGAGGTGGCACGGGAGGCGCTGGACTGGCCGGCCGACCTGATCGTCACGCACCACCCGCTCTTCCTGCGCGGTGTGCACGGAGTGCCGGCGACGACGCCGAAGGGCCGGCTGGTTCACTCGCTGATCCGCGCCGGCATCGGCCTGCACGTCTGCCACACCAACGCCGACGCCGCCGATCCCGGGGTGTCCGACGCCCTGGCCGGCGCGCTCGGCCTGAGCGACCTGCGGCCGCTCGACCCCCGCCCCGACACTGCGTGGCTCGGTGTCGGCCGGGTGGGCGTCCTGCTCGAACCCGAGCCGCTGGCGGCGTTCGGCCGCCGGGTGGCCGGCGCCCTGCCGCCCACCGCGCACGGCGTACGCGTGGCCGGTGACCCGGAGCGGCCGGTGGCCACGGTCGCGGTCTGCGGCGGTGCGGGCGACTCCTATCTCGACACGGTGCGGGCCCTCGGCGCGGACGCCTACGTCACGGCCGACCTGCGCCACCACCCGGCCTCGGAGGCAACCGAGCATCCCGGCGCGCCGGCCCTGCTGGACGTCGCCCACTGGGCCAGCGAGTGGCCCTGGCTGGCCGACGCCGCCGACCGGCTCCGCGCCGTGCTGGCCGAGCGGGGCACTACGGTGGAGACCCGCGTCTCGACGACGTGCACTGACCCGTGGGTGAGCCACGCCGACCAGGGAGGGACCCTCTGAACGCCGACCCGTTCATCCAGTTGCGGCTGCTCGACGTCCAGGCACTCGACCTGCGGCTCGACCAGCTGGCCCACCGCCGGCGGACGGTTCCCGAGGTGTCCGAGGGCGAACGCCTGCGGGCCGAGCGCGCCAAGCTCGCGTCGGAGCTGGCGACCGCCCAGGCGCAGGTGAGCGACCTCACCCGCGAGCAGCGCAAGGCCGAAGCCGACGTGGAACAGGTGCGCACCCGGCGGGCCCGCGACGAACAGCGGCTGCAGTCCGGCCAGGTCGGCTCGGCCCGCGACCTGCAGAGCCTCCAGAGCGAGATCGAGTCACTGCAGCGCCGCCAGTCCGACCTGGAGGACGTCGAGCTGGACGTGATGGAACGCCTCGAGGCGGCCACCGCCCACGAGCAGGAACTGTCCGCCCGGGAGACCGAGCTGGGTACGAAGCTGGCCGAGGTCGACCAGGCCCGTGACCGTGCGTACGCCGAGATCGACGCCGAGGTCGACCGGCTGCGCCGCGAGCGCACCGACACCGCGGCCGGGGTCTCCGACGACCTGCTGAGGCTTTACGAGAAGCGGCGCGCGCAGCACGGAGGCGTCGGCGCCGCGGCGTTGCGGCAGCGCCGGTGCGAGGGCTGCCGGATGGAGCTGGACGCGCGGTACCTCGGCCAGATCGCGGCGAAGCCGGACGACGCCGTGCTGAGCTGTGAGGAGTGCGGCCGGATCCTGATCCGCACGCTGGAGTCCGGTGTCTGACCGGTTGTTCGAGCACTCCTCCCAGGGCGTCTCTCGGGGGCTTTCCGCAGGCTCGCCGGGCTCGGGCAGGCGGCTGGTCGTCGAGGCGGACGGTGGTTCGCGCGGCAACCCCGGCCGGGCGGCGTACGGCGCGGTGGTCCGCGACGCGGAGTCCGGCGACGTCCTCGCCCGCGCTGCGGAACGCATCGGCACCGCGACCAACAACGTCGCGGAGTACAACGGCCTGATCGCCGGGCTGAGGCTGGCCCGTGAGCTCGACGCCGCCGCGCACGTCGAGATCCGGATGGACAGCAAGCTGGTCATCGAGCAGATGGCCGGCCGTTGGAAGGTCAAGCACGCCGACATGCGCCGGTTGGCCGAGCAGGCCCGGGCGCTGGTGCCGGCGAACCCGACGTGGACGTGGGTGCCGCGCGAACGCAACAAGACCGCCGACGCCCTGCTCAACGCCGTACTGGACGGTGGCCCGCCGGTGTGGGAGGTCGGCGCCTCGGCATCGACGCCGGTGGCGGCGGATCCGACCGGCCGGCCCGCGGAGGAGACCGCGCCGGCCGAGGCGTCCGCGCCGGCTCGCGGGTGGGGTGCGGAGGTCGGCGGTGCGACCACGTTGTTGTTGCTGCGGCACGGGGAGACCGAACGTTCGCAGGCCAAGAGGTTCAGCGGGTCCGGCGGGGAGGACGTTTCCCTCACCGAGCGGGGCCGCGCCCAGGCCGCGGCGGCCGCACGCTCCCTGGCCGACCGGCTCGGCGTCGCCGCGGTGGTGAGTTCGCCGCTGCGCCGGACGCGGCAGACCGCCGAGGTCGTCGCGGCCACCCTCGGCCTGCCCGTCGAGGTGGAGCCGGGCTTGGCCGAGACCGCGTTCGGCGAGTGGGACGGTTTCACCTTCGCCGAGGTCGGGCAGCGGTGGCCGGCCGAACTCCAGGCCTGGCTGGCGGACACGTCGGTGGCGCCACCGGGCGGTGAGTCGTTCGAGCAGGTCCTCATCCGGGTGCGGGCCGCCCGCGACCGGCTGATCCGGACCTACGGCGGCAAGACCGTCGTGGTGGTCACGCACGTGACGCCGATCAAGCTGCTCACCTGCCTGGCGCTCGACGTGCCGGCGCGGGCGGCGTACCGGATGGAACTCCCCCCGGCCGCGCTCACGGAGGTGGCGTGGTTCGCCGACGGTGCCGCGTCACTGCGGTCGTTCGGCGTGCCGGCGGAGGTGCCCGAGGACGGCGAGCCGATCCACGGCTAGCCGCGTCTGCTCGGTCCGCTGATGCGTTCACGGTCCGATCACCTCGTTGGTGCCGGTCTCCGCGCTCACCAGGCTGGGTTGGGCAGCCAAGGTCAGTGCTCCGCCTTCGGCGCCCAGCGGGTGCCGCTCGCGGCAAGGCTCTCTGTGACGCTGATTCTTCCGCGGACGAATCGCCGCGGCACGGCGCGGACCGATCCTCTGGGAGCGGCAAGGAGCTCACACCGAACGTGCCTTCGGGCCGTGTAGCGCTGGTGAGGCACATGCGGGATGGGGGCATGACCGATCGTGACGGAACCCTGTCCACGCAGTCTTCGGGTGTCGTCGATCCGGATGCGTTGCTCGCGCTTGCCGATGCCTACCACGTACGTCCTCGTGAGTACGTGGATCGAGGGCTACATGTCCGACCTGGCCGTCTTCGTCGGCCGGCCGGCGACATCACCCGGCTCCGGCCGGCACTGTCGGGCCTCGCCCCGTGCGTGTGGGAAGCGGCGGTCCTGGCCCACGAGCGAGACGCGTACAGCCGGCACGTACTGCAGGGACACGGTGAGTTCGCGGAGCGAATCGCGGCATGGCGCGGTGACGTACTCGAGGGGGAGGTCCGATGACGGGCCCGACCGCCGGCAGGTGAACGGCCCTCAGTCCTCGCCCTCGGGCCGGGGAGGATGCCCGTGCCCGTGCCCGTGCCCGTGGCCGTGGCCGTGGCCGTGCCCGTGCCCGTGGCCGGGTGGGGGCGGCAGGGTGGAGAGGTCGGGCGCGGTGCCCGGCCACACCAGGAGCACCGCACAGGGCGCGTGGTCGACGACGAACCTGGTCGAGTGCCCGAGGCTGCCCGGCCCGAGCCGGTCGGTGTCGCCGGTACGCGCGCAGACGAGCAGCCGGGCCTGGCCGGCCAGGTCGACCACCTCGCGCTCGACCCGGCCCTGGCGTTCGACCGTACGCATCGGACCGGGGCGCGGCCCGATCCGTTCCGCGGCGGCGGCGAGGAGTTCGCGGGCGCTCTCCCCGGCCAGGTCGTCGATGCGGGTGGCCGGGTCCCGGTCGTGGTGGTGCCGGCCGAGGAGCGCGCCGAACGCGCCTTCGGCCGCGCCGTGGAGCTCGGCCGGGGTGACGTGAGCGAGGACGACCGGCTCGGCCGGGCCGGCGTACTCCCGCGCGGCCGCCACGCAGGCCGGCCAGGTGTCTTCGGTCACCCAGACGAGTACGGTCATCGTGGTTGCCTTCCGGGACCACCGAGAGCCGGGACCCGCGCGGTGAGGCTCAGAGCCCGGCGACGACGAGTGAGCACCAGAGTGCCACGACCGCGAGCACCAGCGTGAGCGGAACGCTCGCCACTCCCAGGGTCAGGAAGTCCCGCAGCGCCGGCTCGACGCCCCGCTGCCTCAGGGTCCGCCGCCACAGCAGGGTCGCCAGCGAACCGACGTAGGTGAGGTTCGGGCCGACGTTCACCCCGATCAGGGCGGCGAGCACCGGACCCGGACCGGCACCGGCCAGCAGCGGCAGCAACAACAGCACCGCGGGCAGGTTGTTCACCAGGTTGGCGAGCAGGGCCGCCACGGCCGCCACACCCAGCAGGGCCGGCAAGGACGTTCCGTTCGGCAGCAGCGCGCCCACGGCGTCGCCGAGTCCGCCCGCAGCCACCGCGCTGACTACGACGCCGAGCCCGAGGACGAACACCGCGAAGTCCAGACCGGCGGCCCGGCCCACCCGGCGCGGCGACACCAAGCGCTTCCGCAGACCCCGTACGGCGAGAACGACCGCACCGGCGACAGCGAACCACACCGGCTCCAGCCCGAGCGGCTGGGCAACGGCGAAGCCGAGGAGTACGACAGCCACCACGACCAGCGGCACTCGCGGGAGCGACACCCGGTCCGGCCGACCCCCGGGATCGGCCGCCGCCCGGGCCGCCGCACCAGTCCGCGTCTGCGCCCCCGCCCTGCGCAGGTCGGCGGCGAAGAAGCGGCGGAACACGACGTACTCCGCGGCGATCGCGACCAGCCACGGCGCGGTCATCAGCCCGGCGAAGGCGAGGAAGGACAGCCCGGACGCCGCCAGCGCCAGCAGGTTGGTGAGGTTGGAGACCGGCAGCAGCAACGACGCGCTGTTGGCGAGGTGGGTGCACGCGTACACGTGCGGGCGGGCCGGCGCCCTCGTCCGCAGGGCCGCCGCGACCACGACGGGCGTGAGGAGTACGACCGTGGCGTCCAGGCTGAGCACCGCCGTGGTGAGCGAGGCGACCACGAACACCTGGGTGAGCAGCCGCCGCGGCGACCCACGCGACGTCGTCGTGAGGATCCCGCCGAGCGCGGTGAACAGGCCCTCGGCGTCACAGGCGTCGGCGATCACCAGGATCGCCACCAGGAACACGACCACCGGCGCCAGATCGAGGATCTGGTGCCAGGCCGCGGCCGCCGACAGCCCGCCGGTGAGGACGACCAGGACGGCCGCCGGGACGGCGGCGACCGCCTCGGGGTAGTCCCGCGGCCGGACGACGGCGAACGCCAGGACGCCGGCCAGCGCCAGGACCGCGACCACCTCGGGCCAGTTCACGACCATGCCCCGGTGGCCGCCGACATCCTCACGGCCGAAGCGTAGGTGACCACGCCCCGGGCCACCTCGCCGCCAGGCTCGGGGGGTCCGCGGCGCGGGCCCTCCGCCGGTCCGCCGGTTCGCGCCGGGTGGCCCGGCAGAAGACGTGTTGCGGCCGGGGGCCGGATCGCCGAAGCTTTGCGCGTGCCCCGACGCCAGCTTCGCCTCGCCGCGGCGGACGGAGCCGACGTACGCGCCGGGTTTGGACGGATCCGTACCGAACTCGACCTGCCCGACGGCTTCCCCGAGGCCGTCGGCGCCGCCGCCCGCGAGGCCGCCGCGACCACCCGTCCGGCCGGGTCCGGCCGCGTCGACCGCACCGAACTGCCGTTCGTGACGATCGACCCGGCCGACTCCCGCGACCTCGACCAGGCCGTCCACCTGGAACGCCGGCCCGGCGGCGGCTACCGCGTCCACTACGCCATCGCCGACGTGGCGGCGTTCGTCGTCCCCGGTGGCGCCGTGGACCAGGAGGCGCACCGGCGCGGCGTCACGCTCTACGCACCGGACCGGCGGATTCCGCTGCACCCGGAGGTGCTCTGCGAGGACGCCGCGAGCCTGTTGCCGGGGGTCGACCGTCCGGCCCTGCTGTGGACGATGGACCTGGCCGCCGACGGGGAGGGCATCGGCGTCGACGTACGGCGGGCTGTGATCCGCAGTCGCGCCAAGCTTTCCTACACCGGTGTGCAACGCGCACTTGACGACGGCCGGGCCGACGAGCAGGCGCTGCTGCTGCGCGAAGTCGGCCGGCTGCGCGAGGAGCGCGAGCACGACCGCGGCGGCGTCGACCTGCCCAGCCCGGACCGCGAGGTGGTCCAGGACGGGTCTGGCTGGACGCTCGTCCTGCGCGCACCGCTGCCGGTTGAGCGCTGGAACGCCCAGATGTCGCTGATGTGCGGCATGGCCGCGGCCCACCTGATGCTGTCCGGCGGGGTCGGCGTCCTGCGTACGCTTCCGCCGGCCGACCCGCGCGACCTGGCCCGGCTGCGGCGATCGGCCCGGGCGCTCGCCGTGCCCTGGCCGGAGGAGACGTCGTACGCCGACTTCATCCGTACCCTCGACCCCTACCGGCCTTCCCACGCGGCGCTGCTGGCCTCCTCCACTGTCACCCTGCGCGGTGCCGGCTACACGGCGTTCGAGGGCGGTGCACCGGACCAGCCGCTGCACGCCGCCCTGGCCTCCGCGTACGCCCACGTCACCGCCCCGCTGCGCCGGCTGGTCGACCGGTACGCCGCCGAGGTGTGTATCGCGCTGTGCGCCGAGCGGGAGGTGCCCGACTGGGTTCGGGCCGGCCTGACCGTGGTGCCGAAGGAGATGGCCGAGGCCGACCGGCGCGCGCACCAGTACGAACGCGCACTCGTCGACCTGGTGGAGGCTGCCCTGCTGCAGGACCACGTCGGCGGCCACTTCACCGGCGTGATCACCGAGGTGGACGAACGCGCGGCCAAGGGCACCGTCCAGTTGCGTGACCCCGCGGTGGAGGCGAGCGTGGCGGGGGAGCGGCTCCCGTTGGGCGAGGTGGTCCAGCTCCGGCTGGTCGAGGCCGACGTCACCCGCCGACGGGTGCACTTCGAACTGGCGTGAGGCTCTAGGCTTGACCACGGACGAGTCGGCCGGGCGGCCGCGTCGAGCGTCTCGCGACGTTCGTCGAGGAAAGTCCGGACTCCGCAGAGCAGGGTGGTGGGTAACACCCACCCGGGGCGACCCGCGGGACAGTGCCACAGAAAACAGACCGCCAGCGGCCCCGGCTCGACGAGCCGGGGTGCGGGTAAGGGTGAAACGGTGGTGTAAGAGACCACCAGCACCTGGGGTGACTCAGGTGGCTAGGTAAACCCCACCCGGAGCAAGGCCAAGAAGGGACGGCACTTTCGGGTGCCGATCCCGCGCAGGCGTTCGAGGGCTGCTCGCCCGAGCCTGCGGGTAGGCCGCTGGAGGTCGCCGGCAACGGCGACCCGAGATGGATGGCCGCCGACCACAGAATCCGGCTTACAGGCCGGCTCGTCCACCCGGCCCCTCCGGTCACCGGCGGCGGTGCCCGTCGGTGGCCCGTCGGGGCCCCGTCAGTGCCCCGACGGTGCCCCGACAACGGCCCCTTGACGCCCGTTCGATGCCCCGTCGATGCCGCTTCGATGCCCCGTCAATGCGGGCTTGCGCAGGTTCCTGACTGCCGGGGCCTGCTGCGTATCGCGGACGTATCGAGAATCGCGTACGCCCCCGCAACGGCCTCTTGCCTTCAGTGGGGCGCATGAATCAGCGCACCTCACGAGCAGCATCCACCCACCCCGCGCCCAGGATCGCCCTCGTCGGTCTGGCGATCCTCGGTGTGATGATCGCGGCGTTCCTCATGCGGCGGTCGCTCGTGGCCGCGTCCTCCCCGGCGATCACCACGAGTCCATCGAGTACGTCGAGTACGTCGAGTACGTCGAGTCCGTCGCCGCGTCCGCCGGGTGCCGCGAGTACGACGACCAGCGAAGTGCACCGCCCGGCCGAGGGGAAGACCAGCCTGGGGGAGGACGACGGCGTCGTGCCCGACGGGGCAGCGGTCTCGGTGTTCGACGGGGAGATACCGGCGGTGGGCAGGCTCGCCCCGGGGCTCCTCGAAGCCCTGCGCCGGGCGGCGACGGACGCCGAAGCCGACGGCGTCAGGTTTCGGGTCGACAGCGGCTGGCGGTCGCCCGAGTACCAGCAGCGACTGCTGCAGGATGCTGTCGCCGAGTACGGCTCGCAGGAGGCGGCGGCGCGATGGGTGGCCACTCCGCAGACGTCAGCCCATGTGTCGGGTGACGCGGTCGACATCGGCCCGTTCGATGCCGCGGCCTGGCTGTCCCACCACGGCGCCGCCTACGGGCTGTGCCAGATCTACGCCAACGAGTCCTGGCACTACGAGCTGCGTCCCGATGCCGTCCGCGACGGTTGTCCCCGGATGTACGCGGACCCGACCGAGGACCCGCGGATGCGGCAGTGAACCGGGCAACCTTCCCATAGCACCCGCGCCTGCCCGCAGTGCCGGCCCGCCGGCCCGGCCGCGCCGCCCTCGGACCGGCGTCGCACGGGCGCAGGCCGGTGCGCATATGCCGGCGATATGCCCGGGTGCCTAGGCTTCGGGTATGCGTGTGCTGGTCGTGGAGGACGAGCCCTATCTGGCCGAGGCCGTCCGTGACGGTCTGCGGCTGGAGGCGATCGCCGCCGACATCGCCGGGGACGGAGACACCGCCCTGGAACTGCTCGGGACCAACTCCTACGACCTCGCCGTCCTCGACCGCGACATCCCCGGACCCTCCGGTGACGAGGTCGCCCGGCGAATCGTCGCCTCCGGGAGCGGCATCCCGATCCTCATGCTGACCGCCGCCGACCGGATCGACGACAAGGCCTCGGGGTTCGAGCTCGGCGCCGACGACTACCTCACCAAACCGTTCGAGCTTCGAGAGCTCGTCCTGCGGCTGCGGGCGCTCGACCGCAGGCGTGCGCACGCCCGGCCGCCGGTCCGCGAGATCGCCGGCCTGCGGTTGGACCCGTTCCGCCGGGAGGTCTTCCGGGACGGGCGCTATGTCGCGCTCACCCGCAAGCAGTTCGCCGTACTCGAGGTCCTCGTCAGCGCGGAAGGCGGTGTGGTCAGTGCCGAGGAGCTGCTGGAGCGGGCCTGGGACGAGAACGCCGACCCGTTCACCAACGCCGTCCGCATCACCGTCTCCGCTCTGCGCAAACGGCTCGGCGAGCCCTGGCTGATCGCCACCGTGCCCGGCGTGGGCTACCGCATCGACACCGCACCCGACAGCCCACCAGGGACCGCGCCCGGCACCGCGCCCGGCACCGCGCCCGGCACCGCGCCCGGCACCGCGCCCGGCGCCGCACCCGGCACCGCAGGTGAGGGAGCAGACGGTGGGTAGGCCGCCGGGTCTGAGCGTGCGCCTCAGGCTCACCCTCAGCTATGCCGGCTTTCTCATGGTGGCCGGCGCCCTGCTGCTCGCCGTCGTCTGGGTCTTCCTCCTGCGCTATGTTCCCGACGGCCCGTTGTGGTTTCCGGGCCCGCACGTTCCCAACCGTTCAGACCTCCAGCGCGCGTTCGCTCCGCGGGCGTTGCAGGCCCTGGGATTTCTGCTGGCGTTCGGCCTCCTGGGCGGGTGGATCCTCGCCGGCCGCATGCTCGCTCCCCTGACCCGCATCACCCGCGCCACCCGCAGGGCAGCGAACGGATCGCTTTCGCACCGGATCCACATGGAAGGCCGCAACGACGAGTTCCGCGAACTCGCCGACGCCTTCGACACGATGCTCGCGCAACTGGAGGCACACGTCGAAGAGCAGAAGAGATTCGCGGCCAACGCCTCCCACGAGCTGCGCACCCCGCTGGCGATCACCCAGACCCTTCTCGAAGTGGCCCGCAACGACCCGAACCGCGACACCGGCGAACTTCTCCGCATCCTCCAGGCCGTCAACACGCGCGCGATCGACCTGACCGAAGCGCTGCTCCTGCTGAGCCGGGCGGACCAGCGGACGTTCACCCGCGAACACCTCGACCTGTCCCTGCTGGCCGAGGAGGCCACCGAGACGCTGCTGCCGATGGCGGAGAAGCACGGCATCACGGTCGAGACCTCCGGCGGCATCACGCCCGCTGTCGGCTCACCAGCACTTCTGCTGCAGCTGACCGCGAACCTCGTGCACAACGCGATCGTGCACAACCTCCCCGCCGGCGGGACCGTGTCGGTGCACACCGAATCCCGGCACGACGCGAGCGTCCTGCGAGTCGAGAACACCGGCCGGCGAATCCCGTCGGAGCTGGTACCGACTCTGGTCGAACCCTTCCAACGCGGAACGGAACGCATCCGCACCGACGAGCACACCGGCGTCGGCCTCGGGCTGGCGATTGTGCACAGCATCGTCCGAGCACACGACGGGACCCTCGACCTCACAGCCCGTCCTGCCGGCGGTCTCCTGGTCACGGTTCGGCTTCCCCGGGATGGAACTTTCGTGTCCGACAAGGGGGTCCCTGTGGAGTCCCTGTGAGGGCAGGGGAGCGGGTGATCATGAAAAGGGCGTGGGTAGGTGGCGGGTGTACCAGCCGACGGCAGGAGGCCAGGACATCGGCGACGTCGAGGGACCAGAAGGTGTGACGTTCACCCCGGCGTTCCAGATCGACGGCACGCTGACCTTCATGCCGCTGCGGCACGGTCGGGCGTTCTTCAACGGCGACATCGCCCTGAAGGTCGAGGAAGTGAAGGGCTTCGTCGACGCGATCCTGGCCAACGACCTCGAGTTCCAGGCGTTCCACCAGCACTTCGACGAGATGAACCCGCAGATCTGGTACGTCCACTGGCGCGGTGTCGGGCGCGCGCTGGAGTTGGCTCAAGCGGTACGCCACACCGTGGACGCCACCTCCACCCCGCTGCCGCAGACCAAGCCGCAGAACCCGACCACGCCGCTGGACGCCGACCGGCTCGCCCGCGTCCTGGGTGGCGAGGCGGAGGTCGGGGAGGAGGGAGTGGTGACGGTGACCGTCCCGCGCGGCGGGCACGTCGTGATCGGCGGCATCCTCGCCTCGCCGCAGTCGAACATCTCCACCAACGTGCAGTTCAAGCCGCTGGGTGACGACGACAGCCGCGCCGCCGTCGCACCCGACTTCTCGATGACCGCGCACGAGATCGGGCCGGTGGTCTCCCGGATGCGGCACACCGACTGGGACCTCGGCTGCCTGTACAACCAGGAGACCGACGAGCACCCGCAGCTGTACTTCTCCCACATGCTCAAGACCGGCGATCCGTACGCCCTTGCCCGGGAGGTCCGCGAGGGTCTGGACCTCACCTGCACGCGGTGACCCACGGCGTCCAGCACGATCAGGCGTGCGAGCTGCCTGCATGGCGTAGAGCTCGGCGTACAGCCCGGCTCGCTTCATCAGGTCCGCGTGCGTGCCCGCCTCGGCGATCCGGCCCCGGTCGACCACCAGGATGAGGTCGGCCGACCGGACCGTATAGAACCGGCGGGACACCAGAACGGTCACCGCACCTGACGCCCGGCCGAGCGCGAGCTGTTGCCACTGGCCGGTGGACAGGTCCACGCCACCGGGCCAGGTCGAGCCGAGCTGGGTGGCCGACCCCTGCGGCAGTACGCCGAACAGGTCGGCGGAGCTCGCCCGGGCCAGCGCGGCCCGCACGGCCCGGTAGTCGTCGCGGCGGGGCAGGTCGCCCAGCCCGACGGCGTACGTCGCGGCGGACTCCGGCCGGGCGAAGTCCTGGATCGGACGGCCTCAAATCCCGAACCAGGGTTGAAGAATCGGATGCCGGACACGGAATGGCCAGATGGTGCCAATTCCTTCGTGCGAGGTGCACCCGATGATGTGCTGCGGACTGAGCCCGGTCGGAAACGCGAAGCCGGTCGCCAGGAAACACGACCGGTCGAGCCCGTCCACGACGGCGACCCGCCGCATCCGCCGCAGACAGGAGCCGCCGATGTACCGCAGGTGCAGCACGGCAGACGAACCCGGATCGCAACACCCCGTCGCGGCAGTGCTTTCCCGCGGGCCGGCGTCGTGAGCGGCCCGCTCGACGGCGTCCTGGTCGTCGACCTGTCCCGGGCACTGGCCGGGCCGCACGCGGCGATGATGCTGGGTGACCTGGGCGCGCGGGTCGTCAAGGTCGAGCACCCCGGCGGCGGTGACGACTCACGCGGGTGGGGGCCGCCGTTCGTGGGACCGCCCGGCGCGACCGAGGCGACGTACTTCCTGTCCTGCAACCGCAACAAGGAGTCCGTCGTTCTCGACCTGAAGTCCGAGAAGGGCCGGCGTGACCTGGGCCGGCTGCTCGCCCGCGCCGACGTCCTGGTGGAGAACTTCCGGCCCGGTGTGCTGGACCGGCTCGGCTTCTCCGTCGAGGCGGTCACCGCCGCCAACCCGCGGCTGGTGGTGCTGTCCATCACCGGGTTCGGTCACGACGGACCGGAGGGCAACCGCGCGGGGTACGACCAGATCGCCCAGGGCGAGGCCGGACTGATGTCGGTGACCGGGCCCCGGCCGGGTGAGCCGGTGCGGGTCGGCGTACCGATCGCGGACCTGCTGGCCGGGATGTACGGCGCGTACGGCGTCGTCGCCGCCCTGCACGAACGCCACAGGACCGGACGCGGCCGTGTCGTGCGCACCTCCCTGCTGGCCGCCGTGGTCGGCGTGCACGCCTACCAGGGGACGCGCTACACCGTCGCAGGCGAGGTGCCGCGCGCGCAGGGCAACCACCATCCCTCCATCTGCCCGTACGGCCTGTTCCACGCGGCCGACGGGCTGGTGCAGATCTCGGTCGGCAGCGAGCAGTTGTGGCGGACGTTCGCGGCGGCGTTCGAACTGCCCGTGGACGAGCCCGGCTTCGCCACCAACGCCGAACGCGTCGGCGCCATGGACCAGGTGGTCGCCGCAGTGGAGGCCGCGTTCGCGTCCTGGCCGGTGAGCCGGCTGCTGCCGCGGCTGGCCGACGTCGGCGTACCCGCCGGCGAGGTGAAGACCCTCGACCAGGTGTACGAGTGGGAGCAGACGCGTTCGCAGGGGCTGGTGATCGAGGTCGACCACGCCACCCTGGGCCGGATCAACCTGCCGGGGCCGCCGATCCGGCTGGACGACGAACCCCGAGCGGGTGGCCGGGACACGCACCTTGCGCCGCCGACGCTCGGGCAGCACACCGCCGACGTCCTCGCCTGGCTGGACTCGCTCGACCGTGACTCCGACCGTGACTCCGACCGTGACTCCGACCGCGACCCGGACGGCGATCAGCCGTAGGCGCCGGAAACGCCGTCGACGCGAAGGTCGGCGCGGCGCCGGGTGTCCTCCGCCGCGAAGTGCGCCTGCTCGGCCCTGGCCCACGCGTCCCAGTACGGCTCGAACGCCCCGGCGTCGCGGGCGGCGGCCCGGGCGCGGCGGACGTCCTGGGGTGCCTCCACCCACAGCTTCGAGGTGGCCAGGCCTTCGACCACCCGGCTCGCCGAGCCGACGCCCTCGACCACGAGGGCGGGACCAACCGGCACCTCGTGCCATTCGGCGTACTCACCGCGCGGCCAGTCGTAGCGCCGGTACCGTCCGGGCCGTGCCCCGCGCAGCGGTTCCAGCAGCCACGTACTCAACCTGGCGGCCACTGTGGGCAGGCCGTCCCATCCCTCGTACAGGTCGTCCATGTGCACGGTCGGCACGTCGCCCAGGGCCGCCGCCAATCTCGCGGCCAGGGTCGTCTTGCCCGAACACGCCGGACCGTCGACGCACACCAGCCGGACCGGCCCCAGCAGTGGCGGCGCTGCCAGCACCTGAGCGGCGACCTCGGCGGCGAGGCCGGATGCCACGTCGGTGACCACGTCGGCGGCCGGCGAGTGCGGCCGCGGTCGCGCGGGCGGGAGCGGGGGAGTGGAGGGCGGCACGCGAGCAGCGTAGGCGTTTCGGGTACGCCCACCTCGTCCGGCCGCATTCGTCCGGCGCCATCCGTCCGGCCGCATTCGTCCGGTCTGAGCCGTTAAGGTCGCGCCATGCCGAGTCGCCGTCGCGTACGCCTGGCCGCCCTCGTGGCCGGCGTCCTCTCGCTGGCGGCGACGGCTCTCGGCGGTTGTGCGGGCCTCGGCGACGGTCACGACCGGACCGCCGCGACACCCGGCGCCTCCGCCGGGGTCGGGGTGAGGACGCCGACCCCCGGCGCGACTCCCGCGTCGCCGGCCACCGCCGGGCCGCCCGGCGCCCGGCACGCGGGTGCGCTTCCCGGTCAGGTCCGGCTCGCCGGCGGCCGCGAGTACGTCCTGCCCACACCGGCACCCGCCCGCGCGGGCGCCCGCCGTCCGCTGCTGCTCGTGCTCCACTCCTTCGGCGGCACGTGGCGCCGGATGGAGTACCTCGGGCAGTTCCAGGCGACGGCGGTCCGGCGCGGATACGTGGTGGCGTACGGCATCGGCGCCAGGCGCTCGTGGAACGCCGCGGGTTGCTGCGGCTGGAGCAACGCCCACCACGCGAAGGACGTGGAGTACCTCGTCGACGTGGTGGCCGACGTCCGCCGCCGGGTGCCGGGGATCGACCCCCGGCGGGTGTATCTCACGGGGTTCTCCAACGGCGCGATGATGACGCTGCACGCCTTGTGCGAGCGGCCGCGCCTCTTCGCCGCGGGGGTCGGCGTGGCCGGTGCGCTGGTCGGCCGGTGCCGCGGCGGCGCGCCCATCCACTACCTGGAGATCCACGGGACCTCCGACGCGGTCGTCCCGTACGACGGCGGTCGGGTCGACCGGCTGCACGCGACCTTTCCACCCGTATCGCACCTTCGCGGCACGATCGCGGTCCGGGCGCCGGGCTCGGTCGTGGAGGTCCGCACGCACCCCTGCGGCCACGTGTGGCCGGTGGGCGGGCGGTGCCGCCTGGACGCCGCCGCGATCGGGTGGGACTTCCTCCGGCGGTACGCCCTGCCGTCGCCGGCTCACCAGGTGTACCGAGCAGGGACCGGCCGGTAGGCGGCACGTGCGCGGGCCTGGTAGGGTTGCCGATGGCCGACCCGGTAGGTGGGACGCTCACCAGGCCGGGTCACAAGCGGAGGTCCATCTCCCACCCGCATCGATCGTCAGGTCGTCGGGTTCCGGCCGGTCGCCGAAGGTTCTGGTCTCCGGATCTTCCTCGGCGTCCAGCGTGACGCACCCGCCCACGGCGGGTCAGGTCGCGTACCGGATCGATGGCTTCCGCGAGTGGTAGACGCGGGAGCCTTTTTCGCGTCCGCGGCCACCGTGGAGGCCCCGCATCCGGCGGTGCCTGACGAAGAAGTCGCACCACACCACAGGAGGGTCCCATCGCCACAGAGCTTCGCGTCAACGAGCGGATCAGGGTTCCCGAGGTCCGGCTCGTAGGACCGAACGGCGAGCAGGTCGGCATCGTGCGCATCGAGGATGCGCTGCGGCTGGCTCAGGAAGCCGACCTCGACCTGGTCGAGGTTGCCCCGACAGCCCGTCCGCCGGTCTGCAAGCTGATGGATTTTGGGAAGTTCAAGTACGAGACCGCGCAGAAGGCCCGGGAGTCGCGACGCAACCAGGCCCAGACGGTCATCAAGGAAATGAAGCTCCGGCCGAAGATCGATCCGCACGACTACGACACCAAGAAGGGTCACGTCGTCCGGTTCCTCCGGCAAGGAGACAAGGTCAAGATCACCATCATGTTCCGTGGCCGGGAGCAGTCGCGCCCGGAGCTGGGCTTCCGGTTGCTGCAGCGGCTGGCCGAGGACATCGCCGACCTCGGGTTCGTGGAGTCCCAGCCGCGCCAGGACGGCCGCAACATGATCATGGTCGTGACTCCCCACAAGCGTAAGTCCGAGGCGCGCGCCGACGTCGAGGCCGACAAGGCCCGACGCGCCGCCGAGCGGGAGGCCGATCGGGAAGCCGAGCGGGCCGAACGCACCCAGCCCGCCGCGGCTGCCGGCAAGGCTCCCGGCGGCGAGGGCTGACTCGGCTACTCGGACAGTTCGGGCGCTTCGGACGGGCAACCGTCCGGGCGGCCGGTCTGCCGTGATTGACGTGTGGCACCGCATGACAGACTGCGGCGCCGCACGTGTGAACCGGTGCTGACCCGTCGCGGGGCAGCGCCAGGACAGCTGTCAGGTGTGCACGAGGCGCCCCTGCACCGTCGAACCAAGGGACGACTATGCCGAAGATGAAGACCCACAGCGGGGCCAAGAAGCGCTTCCGTGTCACCGGGTCCGGGAAGCTCATCCACAAGAAGGCCAACCGGGGTCACATCATGGAGAAGAAGAACTCCAAGCGTGCCCGTCGCCTGGCCGCTCCGAGCGAGATCGCCCCGGCCGACGCCAAGAAGGTCAAGCGGCTGCTCGGGATCTGAGCCGACCGTTCCGAGTCCGGCTCACCCGGTCCCACCGCACCACCACGGTCCGTACGCGGACCCGTCCCAGGTCCCGATGAAGTTTCCCCCGCCGGTCGTTCCGCAGCGGGGCAGTCTGAGCAAGGAGTTCGCCAGTGGCACGCGTGAAGCGGGCTGTCAACGCCCACAAGAAGCGTCGCGAGGTCCTCGAGAAGGCCAAGGGGTACCGCGGCCAGCGATCGCGCCTCTACCGCAAGGCGAAGGAGCAGGTCACCCACTCGCTGGTCTACTCCTACCGCGACCGCCGCGCCCGCAAGGGTGACTTCCGCCGGCTGTGGATCACCCGGATCAACGCCGCGGCCCGCCAGAACGGCATCACCTACAACCGCCTGATCCAGGGCCTGAAGGCCGCCGGGGTCGAGGTCGACCGCAAGGTCCTCGCCGACCTGGCCGTCACCGACGCCCCCGCGTTCGCCGCGCTGGTCGAGGTCGCCCGCAAGGCGCTGCCGGCCGAAACCGAGGCCGCGGCCTGACGACGGCGAGGCGGTCGTCCACGGATCACCGGGCCGACCTCCCACCACAGCCCACCCCACACCGAACGTGTCGCTTTCCACCCGCCTGACAGGCCCCGAGCTCACCGACACCCGCTCCACTCGGGTGACGGCGGCTCGGCGCCTGGTCAAGCGCGCCTTCCGGGCCCGCGGCCGCCAGTTCCTGGCGGAGGGGCCGCAGGCGGTGACGGAGGCGCTGGCGCTGCCCGGAGTGGTCCAGGAGCTGTTCGCCACCTCACCGGCGGCCGAACGCAACCCGGATGTGGTGGCGGCCGCCGTGGCTCGCGAGGTGCCGGTCCGGCTGGTCTCCGGTGAGGTGTTCGACTCGCTCGCGCAGACGGTCACCCCTCAGGGTGTGCTGGCGGTCTGCCGGTTCGTCGACGTGCCGTACGCCGAGGTGCTGGCCGCCCGGCCCCGGCTGGTCGCCATGCTGGCGCAGGTCCGCGACCCCGGCAACGCCGGCACGGTCCTCCGCTGCGCGGACGCCGCCGGTGCCGACGCGGTCGTCCTGTCCGACGCGTCGGTCGACGTCTACAACCCCAAGTGCGTGCGCGCCTCGGCGGGCAGCCTGTTCCACCTGCCGGTCGCCGTGGGCGTGCCCGCCCCGGCGGGGGTGGACGGACTCCGCGAGGCGGGGGTGACGGTGCTCGCGGCCGACGGCGCCGGCGAGATCGACCTCACCGAGGCAGGTGAGCGCGGGCTGTTGTCCGGGCCGACCGCCTGGATCTTCGGCAACGAGGCGTGGGGCCTTCCTCCGGCCACCCGGGCGCTGGCCGACGCGGTGGTGCGGGTGCCGGTGTACGGCCGGGCCGAGAGCCTCAACCTCGCCACCGCCGCCGCCGTCTGCCTGTACGCGTCCGCGCAGGCTCAGCGGGCGCCGGGCGGCTGCCGTTGCGGCGGAGACGAGGCCGCTCCCTAGACTTTCCTGGGCGTACGGCCTGGTTGCCGGTCGTACACCCACCTCGGCGTACGACTGGATGAGGGGAACTCCGCGGAAGATGTCGGGCCCGAACACCAACTACGACCCGGTCGAGGTCACGCCGCTGCACGCCGACGAGGTGGAGCGGATGCGGGCCGAGGCGGTCGCCGCGATCGCCGCTGCCACCGACCTGGACGCGCTGCGCGCCGCCCGCCTCGCACACGCCGGCGACCGCAGCCCGCTCGCCCTGGCCAACCGGGAGATCGGTGCCCTGCCCCCGCAGGCCCGCAAGGATGCCGGCATGCGGGTCGGCGCTGCCCGGCGCGCGGTCAACGAGGCGCTGTCGGCCCGCCAGGCCGAGCTCGAGGAGGAGCGCGAGGCGCGGATCCTGGTCGAGGAGGCCGTCGACGTCACCGTTCCCTGGGACATCGAGCCGCGCGGCGCCCGGCACCCGCTGACCACCACCCAGGAGTTCGTCGCCGACGTGTTCGTGGCGATGGGCTGGGAGGTCGTCGAGGGCCCCGAGGTCGAGGCGGAGTGGCTCAACTTCGACGCCCTGAACATCCCGCCGGACCACCCGGCCCGCACCACGATGGACACGTTCTTCGTCGACCCGCCCGAGAGCGGGCTGGTGTTGCGTACGCACACCTCGCCGGCGCAGGCCCGGACGATGCTCACCCGCAAGCCGCCCATCTACGTCGTGGCACCGGGCCGGGTCTACCGCACCGACGAGCTCGACGCCACGCACACGCCGGTCTTCCACCAGGTCGAGGGTCTGGTCGTCGACGAGGGCATCACGATGGCGCACCTGAAGGGCACGCTCGACCACTTCGCCGAGGCGATGTTCGGGCCGGGCCTTTCCACCCGGCTGCGCCCGTACTACTTCCCGTTCACCGAGCCGAGTGCCGAGCTCGACCTGCAGTGCTTCGTGTGCCGGGGCGAGTCGGTCGGCAACCCCGACCGCCCCTGCCGTACCTGCTCCAGCGAGGGCTGGATCGAGTGGGGCGGCTGCGGAGTCGTCAACCCGCGGGTGCTCACCGCCTGCGGCGTGGACGCCGAGCGCTACTCCGGTTTCGCGTTCGGCATGGGCATCGAGCGGACGATGATGTTCCGCAACGGCATCGAGGACATGCGCGACATGGTGGAGGGTGACGTCCGGTTCACCCGTCCGTTCGGAGGGGAGATCTGATGCGGGTCCCGATGTCGTGGCTGCGCGAGCACGTCGACCTGCCCGCCGGGGTGAGCGCCCGCGAGGTCGCCGACGCGCTGATCCGGGCCGGCCTGGAGGTCGAGTCCGTCGAGCCGGTCGGCGGCGACGTGCAGGGCCCGCTGACGGTGGGCCGGGTCCTGGAGTTCGCCGAGGAGCCGCAGAAGAACGGCAAGACGATCCGCTGGTGCCAGGTCGACGTCGGCGAGGGCGAACCTCGCGGCATCGTCTGCGGCGCGCGCAACTTCGCGGCCGGCGACCTGGTGGTGGTGGCCCTTCCGGGCACCACGCTGCCGGGCGACTTCACCATCACCGCGCGAAGGACGTACGGCCACGTTTCCGACGGAATGATCTGCTCGGCGAGCGAACTCGGGGTCGGCGACGACCACGCCGGCATCATGGTGCTCGACCCGGCCGAGGGCGCACCCGGTGACGACGCCGCGCCGATCCTGCACCTGCGCGACGACGTGCTCGACATCGCCGTCACCCCCGACCGCGGCTACACCATGTCGATCCGCGGTGTGGCCCGCGAGGCGGCGACCGCGTTCGGGGTGGCCTTCTCCGACCCGGTGAGCACCGACCTGTCGGTACGTGCCTCCGAGGCCGGCTACCCGGTGCGGGTCGAGGATCCCGCCGGCTGTTCGGTGTTCGCGGCGGTGACCGTACGCGGCTTCGACCCCGCGGCACCCAGCCCGCGCTGGCTGGCCCGGCGGGTGCAGCTCGCCGGAATGCGCCCGATCTCGGCGGCCGTCGACGTCACCAACTACGTCATGCTCGAACTCGGCCAGCCCATCCACGGCTACGACCGGTCCCGGCTGGCCGGGCCGATCGTGGTCCGCCGGGCCGAGCCGGGGGAGAAGCTGCAGACCCTGGACGGCGCGACCCGCGAACTCGACCCCGAGGACCTCCTGATCACCGACGACTCCGGGCCGATCGGCCTGGCCGGGGTGATGGGCGGCGCGACCACCGAACTGTCCGGGGACACCCGCGACGTGGTGATCGAGGCCGCGCACTTCGACGCGGTGGCGGTGGCCCGCACGTCCCGGCGGCACCGGCTGTCCAGCGAGGCGTCCAAGCGCTTCGAGCGTGGTGTCGCGCCGGGGATTCAGGGGTACGCCGCGCAGCGGGTGGCCGAGCTTCTGGTCGCCGTCGGCGGCGGGCAGGTCGAGCAGGAGGCGACCCTGCTGGGCGAACCGCCCGCCCCTCCGCGGGTCACCCTGCCGGCCGACCACCCCGCGCGGGTCGCCGGCTACGCCATTCCCGCCGAGGCCACCGTGCGCCGGCTGCGCGAGGTCGGCTGCGAGGTCGAGGTCGCGGGCGAGCAACTGCTCGTGACGCCGCCGTCGTGGCGGCCGGACCTCACCGACCCGAACGACTTCGCCGAGGAGGTCATCCGCCTCGAGGGGTACGACGCGGTGCCGAGCGTGCTCCCGGTCGCGCCGCCCGGGCTGGGGCTGAGCGCCGACCAGCGGCTGCGGCGCGCCATCGGCCGGCTGCTGGCCGGAGCGGGGTACGTCGAGGTGCTCGCCTACCCGTTCGTGGGCGAGGCCGACCTCGACCGGCTGCGGCTGCCTGCCGACGACCCGCGCCGCCGGGCGCTGGCGCTGGCCAACCCGCTGTCGGAGGAGGAGCCGCTGCTGCGCACCACGCTGCTCCCCGGCCTGCTGGCGATCGCCCGGCGCAATGTCGGCCGGGGTACGACCGACCTGGCTCTGTTCGAACTCGGTGCGGTGTTCCGCCCGCGTCCGGACGCGCCCCCGGCTCCCCGGCTGCCGGTCGACCGCCGCCCGGCCGACGAACAGCTCGCCGCGCTGAACGCCGCGCTGCCCGACCAGCCCCGGAGGGTAGCGGTGGTGCTCACCGGCGACCGCGCGCCGGCCGGCTGGTGGGGTCCTGCCCGCCCCGCCGGGTGGGCCGACGCGATCGAGGCCGCCCGCACCGTCGCCCTCGCCGCCGGGGTCGAGCTGACCGTACGTGCGGACGACCACGCACCCTGGCACCCCGGCCGCTGCGCCGCGCTGTACGTCGATGACACGCTGGTCGGCCACGCGGGCGAGCTGCACCCGAAGGTCACCGAGGCCTACGGCCTGCCGGCCCGGGCAGCCGCGATGGAGCTGGAGATCGACCGGCTGCCGGGAGAGCGGGTCGCGGTCACCGCGCCGACGATCTCCGCCTACCCGCCGGCCAAGGAGGACGTCGCCCTGGTGGTGGACGCCGCCGTGCCGGTCGCCGAGGTCGCCGCCGCGCTGCGCGAGGGCGCGGGCCCGCTGCTCGAGTCCGTCCGGCTGTTCGACGTCTACACCGGTGAGCAGATCGCGGCGGGTACGAAGTCGCTGGCGTTCGCGCTGCGGTTCCGGGCGCCCGACCGCACGCTCACCGAGGCGGAGGTGGGCGCTGCCAAGCAGGGCGCCGTCGACGAGGCCGCCCGGCGTACCGGAGCGGTGCAGCGCGGCGCCTGACCTGGCGGCCTGAGCGGAGCAGGGCCGGCCTGGCGGCCTGACCTGGCGGCCTGAGCGGAGCAGGTCCGGCCTGGCGGCCTGACCTGGCGGCCTGAGCGGAGCAGGGCCGGCCTGGCACGGGCCGACCGGCAGACCCTGACCACGTACGACGGAAGGGACCCCGATGCCCGAGAACGCTCGACCCGAGAGCCGCGTCGCCCTGGTCACCGGAGCCAGCCGGGGGATCGGGCGGGAGGTCGCGCTGGCGCTGGCCCGGTCCGGGCTCGCGGTGGGGCTGACCGCGCGGTCTGCGAAGCCGCTGGAGAAGGTGCGCGAGGATTGCCTCGAGGCCGGCGCTCCGGCGTCCGCGGTGGCCGCCGCGGACGTCACCCGGCCCGCCCACGTCACCAACGCCGTCGAGCGGATCACCTCCGAGCTCGGGCCGGTCGACCTGCTGGTCAACAACGCCGGCCGGATCGAGTCCGACGAGGTGCCGGTGTGGGAGTCCGACCCCGACGAGTGGTGGTCGGTCGTGGAGACCGACCTGCACGGGCCGTACCTCTTCTGTCGTGCCGTACTCCCCGCCATGGTCGAGGCCGGGCACGGCCGGGTCGTCAACGTCACCACCGGTGCCGCGGTCCGCGACAGCGCGATCTACTCCGCGTACGGCGTCGCCAAGACCGGCCTGCTGCGGCTCACCGGTTCGATCGTGGCCGCCGGAGCCGACGCCGGCATCACCGCCTTCGACCTCGCACCCGGCGTCGTGGTGACCGACATGACCCGCTCCATGGCGATGCACGACGACCGGACCTCGTGGACGCCCGTGGAGGAGTTCACCGACCTGGTGGTCGCGGTGGCCAGGGGCCGGCTGGACCCACTGTCCGGTCGTTACCTGCGCGCGGGCACCGACAACGTCGACGACCTGCTCGCGGCGGCCGGCGATCTCGCGCGAGCCGACGCTCGTACGCTGCGGCTGCGGCCCTACGGCACCGGCGACCCGCTGGCCTGAGTAGGACGCCGCTGGCCTGAGTACGACGCCGGGGGTCGACGCCGCGGGGGTCGAGGCCAGACCAGAACAACGCCGCAGGGTTAACGTCCGACCAAAACACCCTCCCGACCAGCATTGATGAGGGAGTTCTCATCAATGCCGCCCGGCCGGCCGCGGCCGAGTTGTGATCGCCACTAATGGCCGGTAGTCGATCGGTGGCACCGGTACTTTCTGAGAAGCACCTCATCCATGGGAGACCAGCGGGGGAGTTCTCATGAAGGTCACCTCGATCGGGCACGCCGGTTTCTACTTCGAGACCGCGGCAGGCACTGTTCTGTGCGACCCGTGGGTCAATCCCGCGTACTTCGCCTCGTGGTTTCCGTTCCCGGACAACTCCGGACTGGACTGGTCGGTGTTCCGCAACCCCGACTACCTCTACGTCTCCCATCTCCACCGCGACCACTTCGACCCCGACCACCTGCGGGAGGGTGTCTCCCACGACGCCACGGTGCTGCTTCCGGACTACCGAACGCCGGACCTCGAGGACACTCTGCGCGGGATCGGCTTCACCCGGTTCGTGACGGTGCCGAGCGGGCAGCCGGTCGAGCTCGACGGCGGCCTGCGGGTGATGATCGTGGCGCTCACCTCGCCCAGCGACGGGCCGATCGGCGACTCCGCGCTGGCGCTGGACGACGGCACGGCGCGGATTCTCAACCAGAACGACGCCAAGCCGGGAAGTCTGGAACAGCTGCGCGCGTTCGGCGCCTACGACGTGCACTTCCTGCAGTTCTCCGGCGCGAACTGGTGGCCGATGGTCTACGACCTCTCCGACGCGGCGAAGGTCGCGTTCGGCACCAGCAAGCGCGCCAACGGGCTCGCCCGGGCCTTCCGCTACGTCGAGGAGGTCGACGCGAGGTACGTCGTGCCCTCCGCCGGGCCGGCGGCGTTCCTGGACGCCGAGCTGATGGCGTACAACGACCTCGACGACTCACCGGCCAACCCGTTCCCCGACCACCCGGCCTTCGTGGAGTTCATGCACCAGCAGGGGCGCGACAACGCGAAGCTGATGGTCCCGGGCAGCGTGATGACCGTCACCGACGGCAGGGCCGACGTGGTGCACCCGGCCGAGGACGCGTTCCGGCCCTACCACGAGAAGGCGAAGTACCTCCGTGCCTACGCCGAGCGCCGACGGGCCCAGATCGAGGCGGAGAAGGCTTCCTGGCCGGCGCCGGGGATCGATTTCCTGCCCGCGATCAAGGAGTGGTTCGAGCCGCTGCTGGCGATGGCCGACCACATCTGTGCCGGTGTGGGCGCGATGCTGCAGCTGGAGATCGGTGACGACACCCGGCTCGTGGTCGACTTCGTCGAGCGGGAGGTGCGGCCGTGGGCGGGCGAGCGCTGCCGCTACCGCTTCCGGTTCGCCCAGCCGATGGTCGAACGGCTGATCGCCGACCACGAGATCGACTGGGTGAACAGCCTGTTCCTCAGCATGCGGTTCAGTGCCGCCCGGGTCGGACCGTACAACGAGTTCGTCTACACCTTCTTCAAGTGCCTTTCTCCCGAACGCATGGCCTACGCCGAGCAGTGGTACGCCACCCAGGAGGACGAGCTGGAGGAGATCCAGCTCGGCGGCTGGCTGGTGCAGCGCACCTGCCCGCACCGGCAGGCCGACCTCGGCTACTTCGGTGAGGTGGAGGGCGACACCCTGCGCTGTTCCATGCACGGGTACGAGTTCGACCTGAAGTCGGGCAAGTGCCTGACGGCGAGCGACCGGCCCATCCGGGCCCGGCGGGCGGCGGCGGATGCCGAGCCGCTGCACGACGAGCGCCACGAGGTGCCGGAGGACTGACTGGCCCTCCTCAGGGTCCGCTCAGCCCGGCAGGCTACGGTCGCGCCATGGCGGCAGCGGACGACCTCGGTCAGGTGTGGCAGGACGTGCTGGGCACCCAGCCCCGGCTGTCCGACTCCGCGCTGCTGGCGTGCGCGGCGGTCGCTCTGGTGGCGGTCTGGGTTCGCCGGGTGTGGCGGGTGACTCGCCAGGTGGTCACCATCGTGCACGAGGGTGGGCACGCGCTGGTCGCGCTGCTGGCCGGCCGCACGCTGGCGGGGATCCGGCTGCACTCCGACACCTCCGGCGTCACCGTGTCGCGGGGACGCCCCACCGGACCGGGCATGGTGGCCACCGCGGCCGCGGGATATCTCGCGCCGTCGGTGCTCGGACTGGCGTACGCCGCCATGCTCGCCGGCGGCCGGATCACCGCACTGCTGTGGCTCAGCGTCGCGTTGCTGGCCGCGATGCTGGTGGCGATCCGGAACGCCTACGGCGTGGTCGCCGTGCTGGTGACCGGCCTCGGCCTGTTCGTGGTGTCGTGGTACGCCCCGGCGCGCCCGCAGGCCCTGGTGGCCGGTGCCTTCACGTGGTTCCTGCTGCTGGCCGCCTTCCGCCCGCTGGCCGAACTCCAGCGCAAGCGCGCCACCGGCCGGGCACGGGACTCCGACGTCGACCAGCTGGCCCGGCTCACCCGGGTGCCGGCGGTGGTGTGGGTCGCGATGTTCGCCCTGGTGGCCGCCGGTGCTCTGGCGCTCGCCGCAACCTGGCTGCTCCCGCTGGCGTCCGTACGCAACTTCGCCACCGGCGGCTGACCGGCGCGCACCTGGCGGCAGCTCCCGGAGGGCGCCGTCGGCGCATCTCACGTCGGCGCGCATCGGCGCACTCGATGGCACGCTCGGCCCGCGTCCAGTTGTGGACGTACGACGGTAGGCAAACGGACGTAACTGTTGTGCGGGTGGGATCCGTCCCTTATGTTCCTCGAACCGGCCTCACCAGCATCGCGATGCCCGGCTCCTGCAGCCGTGGTCTGGTGGCGGGCCGATGTAACGCGCGCAAGTCCGGACAGCCCAGTATCCCGTGCAGTCACACCTCGGGAGAGCGCTTACCTGTCACATCGAGGAGACGCTCCCGAGGCCCGAATCATGGAGGTGCGCGATGACGCCACCCGAGTCCCCACGTCCCAGCCGTAGAGACCTGTTGATGTGGGGAGGCGGGGCGCTCGCCACCGCCTCGTTGTCCGGATGTTCGTTCCTGTCCACGGATCCGAGCGGTGGCAAGAAGGCCGCCGGAGGAGCCGCGCAGAAGGCGAAGGGCAAGGAAGCGCCGATGCTGGCGCAGCAGGTCAAGGCCGGGAAGCTGCCCAAGCTCGAACAACGGCTCCCGAAGAACCCCCTCGTCGTGCAGCCGGCGGAGAAGGTCGGCACCTACGGCGGAACGTTCAAGAGCGTCATGCTCAATGCCGCGGACACCCCCTGGCTGGGACGCACCATGGGATACGAAGCCCTGCTGCGGTTCGATCCCACCGGGCGGAAGATCATCCCGAACATCGCGGAGTCGGTCACCCCCAACGACAAGGGCGACGAGTTCACCATCAAGCTCCGCGAGGGCATGAAGTGGTCCGACGGAAAGCCGTTCACCGCCGACGACCTCGAGTTCGGCTTCAACGACTGGTTGCTCAACTCGGAGCTGAGCCCGGTGGTGCCGGACTGGATCAGCAGCGCCGGGCAGCCGGCGAAGCTCACGAAGGTCGACGACGTGTCGGTGAAGGTGACCTTCCCGAAGCCGAACGGCCTGTTCCGCAGCAAGCTGGCGTACAACGTCTTCTTCGCCCCGAAGCACTACCTCCAGCAGTTCCACAAGAAGTACAACCCCGACGCGGAGAAGCTCGCCAAGCAGCAGAAGATGACTGCCTGGACCGACCTGTTCGGCTCCAAGAACGACCACTGGGGCAACCCCGAGCTGCCGACGCTGTGCGCCTGGGTGACGAAGAACCCGCTGGGCACGGGAAGCCGGGTGACGTTCGAGCGCAACCCGTACTACTTCAAGACCGACCCCGACGGCAGGCAGCTTCCCTACCTCGACCGGGCCAACTACGACGTCATCTCCGACGTTCAGGTGCTCCTGCTCAAGGGATCCAACGGCGAACTGGACATGACGACCCGGCACATCAACACGCTGCCGAACAAGCCCGTGCTCGCCCGCGGCCGGGAGAAGGGTCAGTACCACTTCATCACCCTCGAGAACACGGTGATGAACGACATCGTCATCTCGCTGAACCTCAACCACAAGGACCCGGTGGTCCGGAAAATCTTCCAGGACAAGAACTTCCGCATCGGGCTCTCACACGCCATCGACCGCCCGGAGATGATCAAGACCGTCTTCCAGCGACAGGGCGTGCCGTGGCAGGCCGCACCCGACGAGCGGTCGGAGTTCTACGACGAGGAGTTCGCCAAGCAGTACACCGAGTACGACGTGGCGAAGGCGAACTCCTACCTGGACAAGGCAGGCCTGACGAAGAAGGACTCGGCGGGCTACCGCCTGCGTCCTGACGGCAAGCGGCTGATCATCCAGGTCGAGGTGGCCAGCCCGTCCCTCACACCGTCCTGGGTCGACGGAACCGACCTCGTCACGCAGTTCTGGCGCAAGGTCGGTGTCGACGCCCAGATGAAGAACGAGGACCGCACGCTCTTCTACGAGCGCAAGGACGCGACCGCCAACGAGCACGACGCCGCGGTGTGGATGGGTGACGGCGGCCTGCTGATCGAGATGCTCGAACCCCGCTGGTACTTCCCGTTCAGCGGCGAGTCCAACTACGCCGAGCTGTGGCAGCAGTGGTTCAACACCTACGGCAAGGAGGGTGAGGAGCCACCGGCCGCGCCGAAGAAGCAGATGCAGTTGTACCGCCAGCTCATCGCCACCATCGACGAGAACGAGCAGAAGGCGATCTACAAGCAGATCCTGCAGATCGCCAAGGAGCAGTTCTACTGCATCGGCTGCGTGCGGATCCCCAACACCTACGGCATCGTGAAGAACAACCTCCACAACGTGCCGGCCAAGATGCCGGAGGCGTCCATCATGGCGACGCCTGCCCTGAGCAATCCCGAGCAGTGGTTCAAGTCCTGACCCACCCGACGACTGCCCACGTGAGCGCGGTGCGAGGAGGTAGCCGGACATGTTGACGTACATGGGGCGGCGGATCCTGTTGATGATCCCGACCGTCTTCGCCATCTCCGTGGTGGCGTTCATCATCATCCAACTGCCGCCAGGCGACTACCTGACCACGATCGTGTCCCAGCTGCAGTCGCAGGGCGACCAGATCGACAAGGCGCAGTTGGCGGCGCTGTCGGCAAGGTACGGGCTCGACCAGCCGGTCTACATCCAGTACCTCAAGTGGATCGGCGGCATCCTCCACGGCGACTTCGGCATGTCGTTCGCCTGGAACAAACCGGTGTCCGCGCTGCTGAGCGAGCGGCTGGGACTCACCGTCGTGCTGGCGATCACCACGCTGCTGTTCACCTGGGCCGTCGCGTTCCCCATCGGCGTCTACTCCGCGGTCCGGCAGTACTCCGTCGGCGACTACGTGGCCACCACGCTGGGCTTCCTCGGGCTGGCCGTCCCGAACTTCCTGATCGCGCTGGTCCTGATGTGGGTCGGACTCAACTACTTCGGGCTCAGCGTCGGGGGGTTGTTCTCCCAGGACTACGTGGACTCGCAGTGGAACCTCGGCAAGCTGATCGACCTGCTCAGTCACCTGTGGGTGCCGGTGGTCGTCCTGGGTGCCGCCGGCACCGCAGGCCTGGTCCGGGTGTTGCGCGCGAACCTTCTGGACGAGTTGCACAAGCCCTACGTCGTCGCCGCCCGGGCCAGGGGTATGCCCGAACGCCGGCTCACGGTGAAGTATCCGCTGCGCGTCGCGCTGAACCCGTTCGTCTCCACGATCGGGTGGGTGCTCCCCGGGCTGGTCTCCGGTGAGGTCATCGTGGCGCAGGTGCTGTCGCTGCAGACGACCGGGCCGTTGCTCCTGGACGCGCTTAAGAGCCAGGACATGTACCTCGCGGGATCGATCATCCTGATCGTGAGCGTGCTCACCGTGATCGGCACCCTGATCTCCGACATCGCCCTGGCCTGGTTGGACCCCCGGGTCCGGCTCAGCCACCGGTAGGCGGGAGCGACGATGACACAGCAGACACTTCCCGCGGACGAGGGAACCGGCCCGGTCGTCGAGCCGGACGCGCCGGTCGCCGAGGCGGGCGTGAGCGGCGACACGGCGATCGCCGTCGCACCACAGTGGAAGCTGGTGTGGTGGGGCTTCAAGCGGCACAAGCTCGCCATGGCCGGACTGGTGGTGACGCTGTTTATCTACGTGCTGGCGATCTTCGCGGAGTTCCTCGCGCCGTACTCCAGCGGGCACTACAACCCCGACTATGCCTACGCGCCGCCGCAACGACTGCACTTCGTCGACGACGGCAAGTGGGGCATGTACGTCTACGGCTACAAGTCCAAACAGGACCCCACGACGCTGGAGCTCACCTGGACCACCGACGAGCACAAGAAGGTGCCGGTGAGCCTGTTCGCCAAGGGCGAGTCGTACAAGCTGTTCGGGCTCATCCCTGGTGACCGGCACCTGATCGGGCCGAGCAACGGGCCGAAGGGACCGCCGATGTACCTCATCGGCGCCGACCGCAACGGCCACGACCTGCTGTCCCGGATCATCCACGGTTCCCGGGTGTCGATGTCCATCGGCCTGGTCGGGGTGGCGCTCGCGTTCGTCCTCGGCGTGGTGCTCGGCGGGGTGTCCGGCTTCTTCGGCGGCGTCGTGGACACGGTCATCCAGCGCGGGGTGGAGTTCTTCATGTCCGTACCCACACTGCCGCTGTGGCTCGGTCTGGCGGCCGCGGTGCCACCTGGCTGGGGTCCGTTGAAGCGGTACTTCGCGGTCACAGTCATCCTGTCGATGATCGCCTGGACGCACCTGGCCCGGGTGGTGCGCAGCCGGTTCCTGTCGCTGCGGGAGGAGGACTTCGTGACGGCCGCGACGATCGACGGTGCCAGCCAGCCGCGGATCATCTTCCGGCACATGCTCCCGTCGTTCTCCAGCTACCTGATCGCCTCGCTCACGCTGTCGATCCCGGGCATGATCCTCGCCGAGACGTCCCTGTCCTTCCTGGGGCTGGGACTGCAGGCACCGGTGGTGAGCTGGGGCGTCCTCCTGCAGGAGGCGCAGAACATCCGGGCGGTGGCCACCGCACCGTGGCTCCTGCTGCCCGGTGCGACGGTGGTGGTCGCCGTCCTCGCGCTGAACTTCCTCGGTGACGGCCTGCGTGACGCGGCGGACCCGTACAAGCACTGACATCCGTGGTGGAGACCTTGGTCGGGCCGGCGGGCGACGCCGGCCGGCAACCGGAACCCACGGCCGCGACGCCGGCGACGAGCCGGCGGTGAGGAGAGCCGAATGAACCAGTTCAGTCGCTCCGAGGTCGCCGAGGGCGGCGGCCGGCGTGACCGCGCCCGTGGGCGTGGCCGAGGCCGTGGCCCGGGCGCCGCGCCCGGCCCGGCACCGAGTGCGGATGCCGACCAGTCGACACTGTTGCGCATCACCGACCTGCACACGCACTTCACCAGCCGGGAGGGCGTCGTCCGCGCGGTCGACGGCGTCGATCTGACGGTGCCGAAAGGGCGTACGGTCTGCGTCGTAGGCGAGTCCGGCTGCGGAAAGTCGGTGACGGCCCGGTCGATCCTGCAGCTCGTCGAGCGACCCGGCGCGATCGCCGGCGGCCGGATCGACTGGCGGCCGAGCCCGGACGCCGACTGGACCGACCTCGCCAAGCTCGACCCGCGCGGTGAGGAGATCCGCCGGGTACGCGGCGCCGAGATCGGCATGGTGTTCCAGGAGCCGATGGCCTCGCTGTCGCCGATGTACACCGTTGGCGACCAGCTCGTCGAGGCGATCCAGCTGCACCTCCCGCTTTCGAAGGAGGAGGCGCACGAGCGGGCCGTCGCGCAGCTGCGCCGCGTCGGCATCCCGCAGCCGGAACGCCGGATGGACGCCTATCCGTTCCAGCTGTCCGGCGGCATGTGCCAGCGGGTGATGATCGCCATCGCGTTGTCCTGCGACCCGGCGTTGCTGATCGCGGACGAGCCCACCACCGCGCTGGACGTCACCACGCAGGCCCGCATCCTCGACCTGCTGAAGGACCTGCAGGACCAGACCGGGATGGCGATGGTCTTCATCACCCATGACCTGGGCGTGGTGGCGGAGATCGCCGACGAGGTGACGGTCATGTACCTCGGCAAGGTCGCCGAGCACGGCACCGTGCGCGAGATCTTCGACGAGCCGAAGCACCCGTACACCCAGGCCCTGCTGCGTTCGATCCCCACCATGCGCGGATCGGGCGAGCGGGGGCGCCAGCGCCTGGCCGCGATCCGCGGCATGGTGCCGCACCCGCAGAACCGCCCGGCAGGCTGCCCGTTCCACACCCGGTGCGACCACGTGATCGCCGGCGTGTGCGACCAGCAGGACCCGCCGCTGGTGCGTTTCGGGAGCGACCACCTGGCCCAGTGTCACCTGTACGACGAGCAGGGCGAGCTGACCGGCGTGGGCGCGGCCAGGACCGGCGGAGGGCGTGCGGCCAACGGCGAGGCGGCACCGGAGGGTTCGGTGGCGCGGTCGACCTCGACGGGTGGCGGTGCTGGAGGTGGGGCCGGGACGGCCGGGACAGGTGGCGCCGCGGTCCAGGTGCGGGAGCGTCCCGCCCCCAACGGATCCCGGTCGCGCGACACTTCGGGCGCTCCGCTGGTCGAGGTGCGCGACCTGTCGATGCACTTCCCGATCAAGCGGGGGATGTTCGGCCGCACCACCGGCGCCGTTCGCGCGGTGGACTCGGTCGACTTCGACATCGCGCCGGGGGAGACGCTCGGCCTGGTGGGTGAGTCCGGGTGTGGGAAGACGACGCTCGGCCGCTGCCTCGCCAGAGTGCTCCAGCCCAGCTCCGGCCAGATCCAGTACCGCCGGCCCAACGGCGAGACGGTCGACCTGGCCCGGTTGCGCAACCGCGAGCTCGCGCCGTACCGCCGGGAGATCCGGGTCATCTTCCAGGACCCGTTCTCCTCCCTGAACCCCCGGATGACGCTGCTGCAACTCGTGGGGGAGCCGCTGCGGACGAACAACCTCGCCAGCGGCTCGGAGCTGCAGGACCGGGTGGCGGACATGCTGCGCCGGTGCGGCCTGCGGCCGGAGTACATGCGGCGCTACCCCCACGCGTTCTCCGGCGGTGAACGCCAGCGGATCAACATCGCCCGCGCCCTGATCACCGAGCCGCGACTGGTGATCGCGGACGAGGCGGTGTCGGCGCTGGACGTGTCCGTCCGGGCGCAGATCCTGAACCTGCTGGCCGACCTGCAAGCGCAGTTCGACCTGACGTACCTGTTCATCTCCCACGACCTGTCCGTGGTGGAGCACCTGTGCGACCGGGTGACGGTGATGTACCTCGGCTCGATCGTGGAGACCGCCGACACCTCCTCGCTGTACACCCAGCCGCACCACCCCTACACCGAGGCGTTGCTGAACGCCGTGCCGCTGCCGGATCCGCACAACCGGCGGGCGCGGCACGAGCACGGGCTTCCGGACGACCTACCGGACGCGGCGAACCCGCCCTCGGGGTGCCTGTTCCACACCCGGTGCCCGCACGTACGGCCGGACCGCTGCGTCTCGGAGGTTCCGGCCCTGCGGGAGACGGGGGCACACCACCTCGCCGCCTGTCACTTCTCGGAGGAGCTCACGTTGAGCGGCGCCACTGGGAAGTGATTCCTGAGCCCGGGCGGCGGTGCGGGAGGCGCCGGACGCCCGTGTGAACATGTGAAGGTCACCGGTCAGTCGGTTGCATGGGCATGCAGGATGGGGCATACTCATGCAGAACCAACCGAGGGGTGACGTGACCATGGGTTTCAATGCGGCGGTGGCAGGTGCGAGCGGCTATGCCGGTGGCGAGCTGTTGCGCCTGCTCCTGGCCCACCCCGAGATCGAGATCGGCGCGGTGACCGCCGGCTCCAACGCCGGCACGCCGCTGGGGCGGCATCAGCCGCACCTGACGCCGCTCGCCGACCGGGTGCTGGGGGAGACCACCACTGACACGCTGGCCGGCCACGACGTGGTCTTCCTCGCCCTTCCACACGGGCAGTCCGCGGCTGTCGCAGCAAGCCTCCCCGACGACGTGCTCGTCATCGACTGCGGCGCCGACTTCCGGCTCGCCGAGGCCGCCGACTGGCAGCGGTGGTACTCCGGTGACCACGCCGGCACCTGGCCCTACGGCCTGCCCGAGCTGCCCGGCCAGCGCGACCTGCTGCGGCCGGCTCGTCGGATCGCGGTCCCCGGCTGCTATCCGACCGTTTCCACTCTCGCGTTGCTCCCGGCCGTCGCCGCCGGCCTGGTGGACGCCCGCGACGTCGTCGTGGTCGCCGCCTCCGGCACCTCCGGCGCCGGCCGGTCGCTCAAACCGCACCTGCTCGGCAGCGAGGTGATGGGCGCCATGTCCGCCTACTCCGTCGGCGGCGCCCACCGGCACACCCCCGAGATCGAGCAGAACCTCCGGCAGGTCTCGGGCTCGCCGGTCACCGTGTCGTTCACGCCAACCCTGGCGCCGATGCCGCGCGGCATCCTGGCGACGTGCACGGTGCGCGTCCGCGAAGGCGTCGACACCGCCACCGTCCGGGACGCCTACGTGCGGGCGTGGGCCGACGAGCCGTTCCTGCACCTGCTTGCGGAGGGCAGCTGGCCCAGCACGGCGGCGACCCTCGGCTCCAACGCCGTGCACGCCCAGGTGGTGGTGGACGACCGGGCCGGGCGACTGGTCGCCGTCGCGGCGCTGGACAACCTCACCAAGGGCACCGCGGGCGGAGCCGTCCAGTGCATGAACCTCGCTCTCGGCATCGCCGAGACGACGGGTCTGACCACGGTCGGACTGGCGCCGTGAGCATCCGGTGCAGGACCGCCGCGAGCGGCGGACAGTGGAGCGGGCATCGCTACCGGCGACGACGAGGCGGGCCCCGGCGATAGCCCGGCACGTCACCGTTGCCTGGCGACCTGGCCGGACCGCGTCGTCAGCACCCGATCCTCGCCCCCGAAAGGCACTCCCTTGTCCGTCACCACCCCCATCGGCTTCCGGGCCGCCGGCGTGACCGCCGGGCTCAAGCCGAGCGGCAACCCCGACGTCGCCCTGGTCGTCAACGACGGCCCCTCGTTCACCGCCGCAGCCGTGTTCACCGACAACCGCTGCAAGGCCAACCCGGTGCTGTGGAGTGAGCAGGTCTGCAAGGACGGTCAGGTCCGGGCAGTTGCCCTCAACTCCGGCGGCGCCAACTGCTACACCGGCCCGGAGGGTTTCCAGACGACCCACGCGAGCGCGGAGCACACCGCGCAGCAGCTGACCGCCGCGGCCGCTCCCGGTGCCGAAGCGACCGCAGCCATCGACGTCGCGATCTGTTCGACCGGCCTGATCGGCGAGCTCCTCGACCGCGACAAGCTGCTCGGTGGCCTCACCGAAGCCGTCGCGAAGCTGTCCGACGACGGCGGCCAGGCGGCCGCGACCGCGATCATGACCACCGACACCCGGGCCAAGCAGGCGACGCACGCCGGGGCGGGCTGGTCCATCGGCGGGATGGCCAAGGGGGCCGGCATGCTCGCGCCCTCGCTGGCGACCATGCTCGTGGTGATCACCACCGACGCCGCGCTCGACCCGGTTGCCGCCGACCTCGCCCTGCGTGCGGCCACGTCGGCGACGTTCGACCGGCTCGACTCCGACGGATGCATGTCCACCAACGACACGGTCCTGTTGATGGCCAGCGGCGCGTCCGGCGTCACGCCCACCCACGAGGAGTTCACTGCCGGGTTGACCGCCGTCTGCCACGATCTCGGCCAGCAGTTGATCGGTGACGCCGAGGGTGCCGAGCACGACATCGCGATCGAGGTGGTGCACGCCGCGACCCAGCAGGACGCGCTGGACGCCGCCCGGGCCATCGCCCGGAACAACCTCTTCAAGTGCGCCGTCTACGGCAAGGACGCCAACTGGGGCAGGATCCTTGCCGCGGTGGGCACCACTCGGGCGGCGTTCGACCCCGCGACCCTGGACGTCGCCTTCAACGGCGTGTGGGTGTGCCGCGACGGCGGAATCGGCGAGTCCCGCGACCTGGTCGACCTCTCCCCACGCCAGGTCGAGGTGACCGTCGATCTGAAGGCCGGGCAGGAGTCGGCGACCATCTGGACCAACGACCTGACCCATGCCTACGTCCACGAAAACTCCGCGTACTCCACCTGAGCCAGTCCACCGACCAGCGCACCACGAGCCATGCATGGGACGTGCCGCCGCATGAGCACCACACCGAACGCTCCGAACGCTCCGAACGCTCCGAACGCTCCGAACGCTCCGATCACATCGAGCACATCGAACACTCAGAGCACACCGGGCGGAGCCGCGCCGGCCAAGGGCCACGCCCAGGTCCAGAGCCGGGACCGTCTGCAGGCGCAGCGCAAGGCCGAGACCCTGATCGAGGCGCTGCCGTGGTTCGAACAGTTCCACGGTTCGATCGTCGTGATCAAGTACGGCGGCAACGCGATGACCGACGACGTGCTGAAGCGAGCCTTCGCCCAGGACATCGTGTTCCTGCGCTACGCCGGCCTGCGACCTGTGATCGTGCACGGCGGAGGCCCGCAGATCAGCGAGATGCTCAACCGGCTCGACATCCCCAGCGAGTTCCGGGGCGGCCTGCGGGTGACCACACCTGAGGCGATGGAGGTCGTCCGGATGGTACTCGTGGGCCAGGTCGGGCGCGAGCTCGTCGGGCTGGTCAACTCCCACGGTCCGTTCGCGGTCGGCCTGTCCGGAGAGGACGCCGGTCTGTTCACGGCCGAACGCCGCACGGCCACCGTCGACGGCGATGCGGTCGACATCGGCCTGGTCGGCGACGTCGTGTCCGTACGCGCCGAGGCGGTGCGCGACCTGATCGAGGCCGGTCGTATCCCGGTCGTGTCGAGCGTCGCGCCCGACGTCGACGGCCAGGTGCACAACGTCAACGCCGACACGGCGGCGGCCGCCCTCGCCACCGCGCTGGGAGCCCGCAAGCTGGTCGTGCTCACCGACGTGGAGGGCCTCTACCGCGACTGGCCGAACAGCGACGAGGTGATCAGTGAGCTGGACGCCCACGAGCTGGCCGGGCTCCTGCCGTCGCTGGCGTCGGGCATGGTGCCGAAGATGGAGGCGTGCCTGCGGGCCGTTCGTGGCGGGGTGCCGCAGGCGCACGTGATCGACGGGCGGGTCGCGCACTCGCTGCTGCTGGAGATCTTCACCGACGAGGGCATCGGCACCATGGTGGTGCCGGCGCAGCAGGAGGGAACGTACGCATGAGTGTCTGGCCGCAGTACGACACCTGGGCGGGTCGGTTCTCCGCCGCCCTGATGCCCAACTACGGCGTCCCGCCGGTGGCGCTCGCCCGCGGCGAGGGATGCACGGTCTGGGACGTCGACGGCAACAGCTACCTCGACTTCATCGCAGGCATCGCGGTGTCCTCCCTCGGGCACGCGCACCCGGCCCTGGTGGACGCAGTGTCGAAGCAGGTCGCCACCCTCGCGCACACCTCCAACCTGTTCATCCACCAACCCGAGGTGCTGCTCGCCGAACGTCTGCTCGCCCTGCTCGGCCACGACGGCCGGGTGTTCTTCGCCAACAGCGGAACCGAAGCCAACGAGGCGGCGCTCAAGCTGGTGCTCCGCAACGCGGCCGGCACCGGGCGTCGCTACGTCGTGGCCGCCGACAACGGCTTCCACGGGCGCACCATGGGCGCGCTCGCCCTGACCGGAAAGGCAGCGATCCGCGAGCCGTTCGGGCCGTTCGGTCTCGACGTGCGGTTCGTCCCCTACGGCGACGCCGACGCGCTGAAGAACGCCGTCACCGACGAGTGCGCGGGAGTCTTCCTCGAACCCGCCCAGGGTGAGGCGGGTGTGGTCCCGCCGCCGCACGGTTACCTCACCGCGGCCCGGCAGATCTGCGACGCGACGGGAGCCGTGCTGGTGCTCGACGAGATCCAGAGCGGTGTCGGCCGCACCGGCACGTGGTTCGCCCACCAGCACGAAGGCGTACGCCCCGACGTCCTCACTCTCGCGAAGGGGCTCGGCGGCGGGCTGCCGATCGGCGCCTGCATCGGTGTCGGCCGGTTCGGGCAGACGTTCGCCAAGGGTGACCACGGCTCGACCTTCGGCGGCAACCCCGTCGCTGTCGCGGCCGCGCTCGCCGTCCTCCACACCATCGAGGTGGACGGCCTGCTGGACCACGTGGCGAAGGTCGGCGCCGAGCTCTCGGACGCCATCTCCGCGCTGTCGCACCCGCTGTTGTCCGGGATCCGCGGTCAGGGGCTGTGGCTCGCGGTCCTGCTCGCCGAGCCCAGGGCACCACAGGTACAGGCCGCCGCCCAGCGGGCGGGATTCCTCGTCAACGCCGTGCAGCCGGACGCGATCCGGTTGGCACCACCGCTGACGGTCACCTCGGAGCAGGCGCGATCCTTGGTCGACGCGCTGCCCGGCATTCTCGACACCGCTTCCACCGAGGAGTCCTGATGGTGCGGCACTTCCTGCGGGACGACGACCTGAGTGGCGCCGAGCAGGCGCAGGTGCTCGACCTCGCCGACACGATGAAGAAGGACCGTTTCGCGTTCCGCCCGCTGGAAGGGCCGCGGGTCGTGGCCGTGCTGTTCGACAAGTCCTCCACCCGCACCAGGGTCTCCTTCAGCGTCGGAATCACCGAGTTGGGCGGCTACCCGATGGTGGTCGATGCCCAGAACGCCCAGCTCGGACGCGGCGAGTCGATCGCGGACACAGCCCGGGTGCTCGACCGTCAGGTCGCGGCGATCGTCTGGCGTACGGCCGGCCAGGAACGCATCGAGGAGATGGCCGCCGTCAGCACGGTGCCTGTCATCAACGCGCTGACCGACGAGTTCCACCCGTGCCAGATTCTCGCCGACCTGCAGACGGTCCGCGAGCACAAGGGGCGGCTGGCCGGGCTCCGGCTCAGCTACCTCGGCGACGGTGCCAACAACATGTCGCACTCCTACCTCCTCGGAGGCGCGATCGCGGGGATGCACGTGCGCGTCGGCACCCCGCGCGACTACCAACCGGACCCGTCGGTGCTGGCCAGGGCCACCGAGCTCGCCGCCGCCGGCGGTGGATCGGTCGCGGTGGTCGACGATCCCCGTGAGGCGATCAAGGATGCCGACGTGGTGGCGACGGACACCTGGGTGTCGATGGGGCAGGAGGAGGAGGCGGCGAGCCGGTCCGCGCCGTTCGTCCCGTTCGCCCTGACCGAGCAGGCGATGAGCCACGCCGCGCCCGACGCGATCGTGCTTCACTGCCTGCCGGCCTACCGCGGCAAGGAGATCGAGGCCGGCGTCATCGACGGCCCACGCAGCGTCGTCTGGGACGAGGCCGAAAACCGCCTGCACGCGCAGAAGGCGCTGCTCACCTGGCTGCTGGAGCGGTCGGGGCAAGAGCATCCGGGTCAGGAGGTGCGATGAACCACGAGACGACGACCGACCGGGCGCCGGCCAAGGGGTCCCCCTCCCGCGCCCGGTCCCCTCGGGAGGAGGCCGTCGTGACCGGAGACCAGGCGCCTTCGAGAGCCGGCCGGAAGGTGGCGCGGTCCGCCGGACCCAAGGTCCCCGACGTCGACCTGACCACGCCCCGCCACGGCACGGACGTGCCCCGCGTTGCGATGACGAAGACCGCCCGCCACCAGTACGTCGTGGAGGTGCTGTCGCGTACGGAGGTGCGATCGCAGGCGGAGCTGGCCGACCGGCTCGCCCAGGAAGGGATCGCCGTGACGCAGACCACCCTGTCCCGCGACCTGGACGAACTCGGTGCGGTCCGGGTGCGCACCGCCGGCGGAGCCCTTGTCTACGCCCTGCCCGGCGAAGGCGGCGACCGCACACCGCGGGCCACCCCGGACGCTCCCTCGGTGGCCGAGGCCCGGCTGGCCCGGGTCTGCGGTGAACTCCTCGTCTCGGCGGTCCCGTCGGCCAACCTCGTGGTGCTGCGCACGCCACCCGGTGCGGCCCAGTTCTTCGCCTCCGCACTCGACCACGCCGAACTCCCCGGTGTCATCGGCACCATTGCCGGAGACGACACTGTGCTCGTGGTCGCCCGCGAACCCGACGGCGGAGCCACCGTCGCCGACCAACTGCTTGCGCTCGCTCGCAAGAACCAACCCACGAAGGAGCAATGACATGACCGAGCGCGTGGTGCTCGCCTACTCGGGCGGGCTCGACACTTCCGTGGCGATCGGCTGGATCGCCGAGCAGACCGGTGCGGAGGTCGTGGCCTGTGCGATCGACGTCGGCCAGGGCGGCGAGGATCTGGACACGATCCGCAAACGGGCTCTGGAGTGCGGTGCGGTCGAAGCCGTCGTCGTGGACGCCAAGGACGAGTTCGCCGACGGCTACTGCCTGCCCGCTCTCGCCACGAATGCCCTGTACATGGAGCGGTACCCCCTGGTCTCCGCCCTGTCCCGGCCGCTGATCGTCAAGCACCTCGTCGGGGCGGCCCGACAGCACGGCGCGAGCGTGGTGGCGCACGGCTGCACCGGCAAGGGCAACGACCAGGTCCGGTTCGAGGTGGGTGTCGGCGCGCTGGCCCCCGACCTCAAGGTGCTGGCTCCGGTTCGTGACTTCGCCTGGACCCGGGAGAAGGCGATCGCCTACGCCGAGCAGCACGGTCTGCCGATCGACGTCAGCAAGAAGTCGCCGTTCTCCATCGACCAGAACGTCTGGGGCCGGGCGGTCGAGACCGGGTTCCTCGAGGACCTGTGGAACGCTCCCACCGAAGACGTCTACGACTACACCCAGGACCCCGCAGTTGCCCGTGAGGCCGACGAGGTGGTGGTGACCTTCGAGGCCGGTCGCCCGGTCGCCCTCGACGGCAAGCCGGTGACGATGCTCGAGGCGATCCAGCAGCTCAACGCCCGCGCCGGGGCACAAGGGGTCGGCCGGCTCGACCTGGTGGAGGACCGCCTGGTCGGCATCAAGAGCCGGGAGGTCTACGAGGCGCCGGGTGCGATCGCGCTGATCACCGCGCACCAGGAGCTGGAGAACGTCACCGTGGAACGCGACCTCGCGCGGTTCAAGCGCCAGGTCGAACAGCGCTGGACCGAGCTGGTGTACGACGGACTGTGGTTCTCGCCGCTGAAGCGGGCGCTGGACAGCTTTGTGGACGCCTCGCAGGAGCAGGTCTCCGGTGACATCCGGATGACCCTGCACGGTGGGCGGGCAGTCGTGAGCGGTCGCCGGAGCGCCGCCTCGCTGTACGACTTCAACCTCGCGACCTACGACGAGGGCGACGTGTTCGACCAGTCGCTGGCCCGCGGGTTCGTGGAGCTGTGGGGACTGCCCAGCAAGATCGCCGCCAAGCGTGACCTCGGGAAGTCCTGAGTCACCGCACCACGACGAGGAAGGAACTCCGTGACCGAGCAGCACCCGCCGGGCGAGCAGCCGACCCGGCTCTGGGGCGGCCGCTTCGCCGCCGGTCCTGCCCAGGCGCTGGCCGCTCTGTCCAGGTCGGTGCACTTCGACTGGCGGCTGGCGCCGTTCGACCTCGCACAGACCCGTGCCCACGCACGGGTGCTGCGCCGAGCGGACCTGCTCACCGAGCCGGAGCTGGCCCGGGTGGAGGAGGCGATCGACGTGCTCGCCTCCGAGGTGGCGGCCGGCACGTTGGCGCCCCAGCCCGACGACGAGGACGTCCACACCGCGATCGAACGCGAACTGCTGAACCGGCTCGGCCCGCTCGGGGGCAAGCTGCGGGCCGGCCGGAGCCGCAACGACCAGGTGGCGACGGACTTCCGGCTGTATCTCCGCGCGCAGGCACGGATTCTCGTAGCCCTGGTGGCCGACCTGCAGGAGGCGCTGCTGGAGCAGGCCGAACAACACGCGGCCTCGCCGGCTCCCGGCTTCACCCACCTCCAGCACGCGCAACCGGTCGCCTTCGGACACGAGCTCGCCAAGCACGTGCACGCGCTCGCCCGTGACGTCGACCGGCTGCGTGACTGGGACGACCGGGCGGCCACCTCGCCACTGGGGGCCGGCGCGCTCGCCGGCTCCTCGCTGCCACTCGACCCGGAGGCCGCTGCCGCCGACCTCGGCTTCGTGCGGGCGGCGGAAAACTCCCTGGACGCGGTTTCCGACCGGGACTTCGTGGCCGAGTTCCTCTTCTGCACCGCGATGCTCGGCGTCCACCTCTCCCGGCTGGGCGAGGAGTACTGCCTGTGGGCGTCCACCGAGTTCGGCTGGGTCCGACTCGACGACGCCTTCGCCACCGGCTCGTCGATCATGCCGCAGAAGAAGAACCCCGACGCGGCCGAACTCGTCCGCGGCAAGTCCGGCCGGCTGATCGGGCACCTGACCGGAATGCTCGCCACGTTGAAGGGCATGCCGTTCGCCTACAACCGCGACCTGCAGGAGGACAAGGAGCCGGTCTTCGACACGGTGGACCAACTCGTCCTCGTGCTGCCCGCGATCACCGGAATGGTCGCGACCAGTACGTTCGACACCGAACGGATGGCGGCGGCCGCCCCGCTGGGGTTCGCACTCGCCACCGACGTGGCGGAGTGGCTCGTACGCCAGGGCGTGGCCTTCCGTGACGCACACGAGATCGCCGGCGCCTGTGTACAAGCGTGCGAGCGGCGTGGCGTCGACCTGCCCGACCTCAGCGACGACGACCTGGCGGCGATCTCGACCCACCTCACGCCGCAGGTCCGCACGGTACTGAGCGTCCAGGGCGCGCTGGACGCTCGGTCGGCCCTCGGCGGCACCGCGCCGGCCCGGGTGCGGGAGCAGTTGTCCCGGCTCCGGCCGCGCACGGAAGAGGCTCGGGAGTGGGCACGCGGGGGATGACCGACGACGAGCTGCGCGCACTGCTCGACCGGCCCGTGCTCGAGGTGGCGCCGGCCCTGCTCGGCTGCGTGGTCGAGCGCCGAACGGCGGAGGGGCTGGTCGCCGTCCGGTTGACGGAGGTGGAGGCGTACGACGGTCCCAACGACCCGGGCTCGCACGCCTACCGCGGCCGGACAGCACGCAACGCGGTCATGTTCGGCCCGCCAGGCCACCTGTACGTCTACTTCACGTACGGAATGCACTGGTGCATCAACCTCGTGTGCGGGCCGGACGGGCACGCGAGTGCTGTCCTGCTCCGGGCAGGTGAGGTGATCGCGGGGGAGGACCTCGCCAGGTCGCGACGGCCCGCGGCCCGTTCGGTCCGCGACCTCGCCCGCGGCCCGGCTCGCCTCGCCCAGGCGCTCGACGTGGACCGCGCCGGGAACGGCCTGGACACCTTCGCCCCGTCTTCGCCCGTACGCCTCAAACCAGGCGAACAGGTGCCGGACGAGCGAATCCGCCGCGGGCCGCGGGTCGGGTTGGCGGCGGCCGCGGACCGGCCGTGGCGGTTCTGGGTGGACGCCGAGCCCACCGTCTCCGTCTACCGCGCGCACGCACCCAAGCGCCGCCGGACCGCCGCGACACCACCCGCCCCCACCGGCGCCGTACCCGGCTCGGGCACTCTTGGAGGCGAGGCAACCGAACCATCGATCCGATCGAGGAAGGAACCACGGTGACCGGTCCCGGGGACAACACAGAGCAGCCGGCGCAGTCGGTGCTGGACGACCTGCGCTGGCGCGGTCTTCTCGCGGAGTCGACCGACGAGCACGCGCTCCGCGCCGCGCTCGCGGAAGGACCTGTCACCTATTACGTCGGTTTCGACCCGACCGCGCCGAGCCTGCACCACGGCAACCTCGTCCAGCTCGTGACCGCTCGGCGGCTTCAGCAGGCCGGCCACAGGCCGCTGCTCCTGATCGGCGGGTCCACCGGCCTGATCGGTGATCCCAAACCGGACGCCGAACGCACGCTGAACGATCCGGAGACGGTGGCCGGCTGGGTCGAACGCCTGAAGCGGCAGGTCACGCCGTTCGTCGACTTCGACGGTCCGAACGCCGCGCGGATCGTGAACAACCTCGACTGGACGGCACCGGTCAGCGTTCTGGAGTTCCTGCGTGACATCGGCCGACACTTCCGGGTCAACAAGATGATCCAGAAAGAGGTTGTGAAGGCGCGTCTGGACACCGAGCAGGGGATCGGATACGCCGAGTTCAGCTACCAGATCCTGCAGGCGTTCGACTACCTCGAGCTGTACCGCAGGTACGGCTGCACCCTGCAGACAGGCGGGAGCGACCAGTGGGGCAACATCACCGCCGGCGTCGACCTCATCCGCAGGGTGGAGGGAGCCGCCGTGCACGCGATGGCGACTCCCCTGCTCACCCGGTCCGACGGCACGAAGTTCGGCAAGAGCGCAGGCGGCCTGACCGTCTGGCTGGACCCGGAGATGATGTCGCCGTACGCCTTCTACCAGTTCTGGTTCAACACCGCCGACGCCGACGTCGGCCAGTACCTCCGCGTCTTCAGCTTCCGCTCCAGGGAGGAGCTGGAAGCGCTGGAGAAGACCACCGCCGAACGCCCGGCCGCTCGGGAAGCCCAACGAGTCCTGGCCGAGGAGCTCACCACTCTCGTCCACGGCGCGGACGAGTGCGCCCGCGTGATCGCAGCCTCCGGAGCCTTGTTCGGCCGGGGTGCCCTCACCGACGTCGACGCCCGGACCCTCGACGCCGCGCTGCGTGAGGCGCCGCACGTTCGCGTCGAACGCGACCCCGGGGGTGCGCTGCCACCGCTGGTCGACCTTCTTGCCGACACCGGTCTGGTGGCCAGCAGGTCCGCAGCTCGGCGAACCATCGACGAGGGTGGCGCCTACCTCAACAACGAGCGGGTCACGTCGGTCGAATCGGCACCATCCGCCGGTGACCTGCTCCACGGCCGGTGGCTGGTGTTGCGCCGTGGTCGGCGAAACGTCGCCGGCGTCGAGGTGGCCTCCTAGGACCTGCACGCTGTGGGCCGTCGGGGCACGGCGTGCTCCGGGCGGGGGAGATCCCCTCGCCCGGAGCCGCTGGGACGCACAACAGCGGCGGAACGTGGCCCCACTTGACGGCCCGCACGCAGATCCGTATGGTTCTACTCGCTCCGCACGGGTCGCGGGACGCCAGCTGGCGGCCGGTCCGGCGGGGAACCTCCTCGGATCGACACCGTTCGCTCGGTGCACTGCTTGGTGCTCTGCGCACGGATCGAGACGAGGGGACGGCCTGCGAAGGGGCCCGATTTGCCGGGTTGCGGAGAGGTCGGTAAGCTAAGCGAGTCGCCGAGAGCGCGGGACACCGAAGAGGTGGCCGGCCCGGAGACACACCCCCGAACGAAACAAAGCCCGAAGCCGGAGTCTGTACGAAACGGAAGAGGGCCATGTTTCATGGGGTGAATCGGTTCGGAATCACCCGATTTGCCTGGGTGAGAGCGGGTCGATAAGCTGGAAGAGTGCCCTGGAGCCGGGCTGGGAGGTCTGGTTCTGGTGTGTGTCTGATCCTTGAGAACTCAACAGCGTGCCGAAAGTCGATGCAGTGTTTTTTGCCCCGTTGGCAAGTGCTGCGCGTGCCTGATGGCCTTTTGGTTTTTGGGTGTTGTGTGGTGTCTTGTCGCGGATTCCTTTGGTGACAGGCGGCCCTGTTTTTTTGGGGCTGTTTGTTTGCTGGGGTGGCTTTTTGTTGGTTTTCAACGGAGAGTTTGATCCTGGCTCAGGACGAACGCTGGCGGCGTGCTTAACACATGCAAGTCGAGCGGAAAGGCCCTTCGGGGTACTCGAGCGGCGAACGGGTGAGTAACACGTGAGCAACCTGCCTTCAGCTCTGGGATAAGCCTGGGAAACTGGGTCTAATACCGGATATGACCTCTGCCTGCATGGGTGGTGGTGGAAAGATTTATCGGCTGAAGATGGGCTCGCGGCCTATCAGCTTGTTGGTGGGGTGATGGCCTACCAAGGCTTTTACGGGTAGCCGGCCTGAGAGGGCGACCGGCCACACTGGGACTGAGACACGGCCCAGACTCCTACGGGAGGCAGCAGTGGGGAATATTGCACAATGGGCGGAAGCCTGATGCAGCAACGCCGCGTGAGGGATGACGGCCTTCGGGTTGTAAACCTCTTTCAGCGGGGACGAAGCGTGAGTGACGGTACCCGCAGAAGAAGCGCCGGCCAACTACGTGCCAGCAGCCGCGGTAACACGTAGGGCGCGAGCGTTGTCCGGAATTATTGGGCGTAAAGGGCTCGTAGGCGGTTTGTTGCGTCGAAAGTGAAAATCCGGGGCTTAACTCCGGACTTGCTTTCGATACGGGCAGACTAGAGGTAGGCAGGGGAGAGTGGAATTCCTGGTGTAGCGGTGGAATGCGCAGATATCAGGAGGAACACCGGTGGCGAAGGCGGCTCTCTGGGCCTTACCTGACGCTGAGGAGCGAAAGCGTGGGGAGCGAACAGGATTAGATACCCTGGTAGTCCACGCCGTAAACGTTGGGCGCTAGGTGTGGGGGACTTCCACGTTCTCCGTGCCGCAGCTAACGCATTAAGCGCCCCGCCTGGGGAGTACGGCCGCAAGGCTAAAACTCAAAGGAATTGACGGGGGCCCGCACAAGCGGCGGAGCATGTTGCTTAATTCGATGCAACGCGAAGAACCTTACCTGGGTTTGACATGCAGAGAAATCTCGTAGAGATACGGGGTCCGTAAGGGCTCTGCACAGGTGGTGCATGGCTGTCGTCAGCTCGTGTCGTGAGATGTTGGGTTAAGTCCCGCAACGAGCGCAACCCTCGTCCTATGTTGCCAGCGGGTAATGCCGGGAACTCATAGGAGACTGCCGGGGTCAACTCGGAGGAAGGTGGGGATGAGGTCAAGTCATCATGCCCCTTATGTCCAGGGCTGCAAACATGCTACAATGGTCGGTACAATGGGCTGCGAAATCGTAAGGTGGAGCGAATCCCTAAAAGCCGGCCTCAGTTCGGATCGGGGTCTGCAACTCGACCCCGTGAAGTTGGAGTCGCTAGTAATCGCGGATCAGCAACGCCGCGGTGAATACGTTCCCGGGCCTTGTACACACCGCCCGTCAAGTCATGAAAGTCGGCAATACCCGAAGCCGGTGACCTAACCCCTTGTGGGATGGAGCCGTCGAAGGTGGGGCTGGCGATTAGGACTAAGTCGTAACAAGGTAGCCGTACCGGAAGGTGCGGCTGGATCACCTCCTTTCTAAGGAGCTTTTCTGGTGGCCGCCGTTGGTGGTTGTCCAGGGCGCCGTTGTCCGGCCGTGTGTGTCGGAGCGGTGAGCTCATTAGTGGAGCATCGGCTAGTGGGTGTTCGTCCACGGTTTCCGCGTGGCCTAGTACTACTCCTCTGTTTGCTTGCTGCCTTTGGTGGTGGGTTGGGGGGTGTGGAACGGGGCGTGGGTTGTGGGTGGCGCTGAGGCACGTTGTTGGGTCCTGAGGGATCAGGCCAGGGCCATGTGTGGTTGTGGTTTGGTTTCCTTGGGTTGTCGGGCCGTTCCTTCACCGGACGGCCACCCGGGTTCGCGCCGGCGGTTGTTTTTGCCGGGGTTTGCTTGTGGTGGTTTGCGGTGGTTGTGGGGTGGTGTCCGTTCGTTTCTTGAGAACTGCATAGTGGACGCGAGCATCTTTGTTTTGCCGAGAACTGTGTCTGTTTGTTGTGACAAGTTAGTAAGGGCACTCGGTGGATGCCTTGGCACCAGAAGCCGATGAAGGACGTAGGAGCCTGCGATAAGCCCCGGGGAGTTGGCAACCGAGCTGTGATCCGGGGGTGTCCGAATGGGGAAACCCGGCTGGAGTCATGTCCAGTCACCGGCGCCTGAACACATAGGGCGTTCGGAGGGAACGCGGGGAAGTGAAACATCTCAGTACCCGCAGGAAGAGAAAACAATTGTGATTCCGTGAGTAGCGGCGAGCGAAAGCGGAAGAGGCTAAACCGTGTAGGTGTGATAGCTGGCAGGTGTTGCCTATGCGGGGTTGTGGGATCGTCCGGTCGGAGCTGCTGATCCGGCGAGGAGTTATAAACCGCTGCGGAAGTCGAAGGGTCTGGAAAGTCCCGGCATAGCAGGTGATACCCCTGTAGACGTAACGTGGTGGCTCCTGGGCGTGTTCCCAAGTAGCACGGGACCCGTGAAATCCTGTGTGAATCTGGCGGGACCACCCGCCAAGCCTAAATACTTTCTGGTGACCGATAGTGAACCAGTACCGTGAGGGAAAGGTGAAAAGTACCCCGGGAGGGGAGTGAAATAGTCCCTGAAACCGTGTGCCTACAATCCGTCGGAGCGTCCCTTCGGGGGTGTGACGGCGTGCCTTTTGAAGAATGAGCCTGCGAGTTAGTGGTGCGTGGCGAGGTTAACCCGTGTGGGGAAGCCGTAGCGAAAGCGAGTCCGAACAGGGCGTTGAGTCGCGTGCTCTAGACCCGAAGCGGAGTGATCTACCCATGGGCAGGGTGAAGCGCGGGTAAGACCGCGTGGAGGCCCGAACCCACCGGCGTTGAAAAGCCGGGGGATGACCTGTGGGTAGGGGTGAAAGGCCAATCAAACTCCGTGATAGCTGGTTCTCCCCGAAATGCATTTAGGTGCAGCGTCGCGTGTTTCCTACTGGAGGTAGAGCACTGGATGGTCTAGGGGGCCGACAAGCTTACCGAAATCAGCCAAACTCCGAATGCCGGTAGGTGAGAGCGCGGCAGTGAGACTGCGGGGGATAAGCTTCGTAGTCGAGAGGGAAACAGCCCAGATCACCAGCTAAGGCCCCTAAGCGTTCGCTAAGTGGAAAAGGATGTGGAGTCGCAGAGACAACCAGGAGGTTGGCTTAGAAGCAGCCACCCTTGAAAGAGTGCGTAATAGCTCACTGGTCAAGTGATTCTGCGCCGACAATGTAGCGGGGCTCAAGCGAACCGCCGAAGCTGTGGCATTCACGTATTGTTCGGCTCTGCCCTTCGGGGTGGGGTCCAGACGTGTGGATGGGTAGGGGAGCGTCGTGTGGCGTGTGAAGCGGCGGGGTGACCCAGCCGTGGATGCTACACGAGTGAGAATGCAGGCATGAGTAGCGAAAGAGGAGTGAGAAACTCCTCCGCCGAATGACCAAGGGTTCCAGGGCCAGGCTAATCCGCCCTGGGTAAGTCGGGACCTAAGGCGAGGCCGACAGGCGTAGTCGATGGACAACGGGTTGATATTCCCGTACCGGCTTTGTCGCGCCCATGCCGAGCCCGGTGATGCTAAGCGCCCGAGCCTGGTTCGACCTTTCGGGGTTGTTCTGGGTGAGCGCGTGACCCGATCCGGTGGTAGGCAAGCGATGGGGTGACGCAGGAGGGTAGCTCTACGCGGCGATGGTAGGCGAAAGCTGATCCGCGGGCAAAGGTGTAGGACGAGACGTTGGCAAATCCGCGTCTCATGTGTCTGAGACCTGATGCCGAGCCGATTGAGGCGAAGTGAGTGATCCCATGCTGCCGAGAAAAACCTCTAGTGAGTGACAAGGCCGCCCGTACCCCAAACCGACACAGGTGGTCAGGTAGAGAATACCAAGGCGATCGGGCGAACCGTGGTTAAGGAACTCGGCAAAATGCCCCCGTAACTTCGGGAGAAGGGGGACCGGATCCGTGAGGGGACTTGCTCCCTGCAGCGGTGAAGGTCGCAGAGACCAGGCCCAAGCGACTGTTTACTAAAAACACAGGTCCGTGCGAAGTCGCAAGACGATGTATACGGACTGACGCCTGCCCGGTGCTGGAACGTTAAGGGGACCGGTTAGATCCTTCGGGGTCGAAGCTGAGAACTTAAGCGCCAGTAAACGGCGGTGGTAACTATAACCATCCTAAGGTAGCGAAATTCCTTGTCGGGTAAGTTCCGACCTGCACGAATGGCGTAACGACTTGGGCGCTGTCTCAACCACGGACCCGGCGAAATTGCACTACGAGTAAAGATGCTCGTTACGCGCAGCAGGACGGAAAGACCCCGGGACCTTTACTACAGCTTGGTATTGGTGGTCGGTTCGGTTTGTGTAGGATAGGTGGGAGACTGTGAAGCCCGGACGCCAGTTCGGGTGGAGTCAACGTTGAAATACCACTCTGATCGTATTGGCTGTCTAACCTCGGTCCGTTATCCGGATCAGGGACAGTGCCTGGTGGGTAGTTTAACTGGGGCGGTTGCCTCCCAAAATGTAACGGAGGCGCCCAAAGGTTCCCTCAGCCTGGTTGGCAATCAGGTGGCGAGTGCAAGTGCACAAGGGAGCTTGACTGTGAGACCGACAGGTCGAGCAGGGACGAAAGTCGGGACTAGTGATCTTACGGTGGCACGTGGAAGCGCCGTGACTCAACGGATAAAAGGTACCCCGGGGATAACAGGCTGATCTTGCCCAAGAGTCCATATCGACGGCATGGTTTGGCACCTCGATGTCGGCTCGTCGCATCCTGGGGCCGGAGCAGGTCCCAAGGGTTGGGCTGTTCGCCCATTAAAGCGGTACGCGAGCTGGGTTTAGAACGTCGTGAGACAGTTCGGTCCCTATCCGCTGTGCGCGCAGGAGACTTGAGAAGGGCTGTCCCTAGTACGAGAGGACCGGGACGGACGAACCTCTGGTGTGCCAGTTGTTCTGCCAAGAGCACCGCTGGTTGGCTACGTTCGGAAGTGATAACCGCTGAAGGCATCTAAGCGGGAAGCACGCTTCAAGATGAGGTCTCCCACCGGGTCAACCGGGTAAGGCCCCCAGAAGACGACTGGGTTGATAGGCCAGATGTGGAAGCGAGGACTAACGACTCGTGAAGCTGACTGGTACTAATAGGCCGAGGGCTTGTCACACACCACACCCGCGGGTGTGAACACGACACGTGTGACCTCGAAGCGAAACAAACGACTGTGTGCGTCCACTATGCGGTTCTGAAGACACGAACCACCCACCCCGGCCGGCAACCGGCATCCGACAAGAGGATTGCTGGTTTTTGCTGGTGCGCGGTCTGCTGGTTGCTGGTTCATATCTTCACAGCGTTACGGCGGTCATGGCGAAGGGGAAACACCCGGTCCCATTCCGAACCCGGAAGTTAAGCTCTTCAGCGCCGATGGTACTGCAGGAGGGATCCTGTGGGAGAGTAGGACGCCGCCGGACATACATTGGTTGAGGGCCACCCCACACGGGGTGGCCCTCAGTCATGTCCGGCGCCCTCTTCACGGTGTCCCCGGCGCCGCTCGAGCGCCTGCCGGCACACCGGGCGACTACCCAGTTCGACCCAAGCGGCAAGATGGGGACGTGAGCCGTCCCAGAGGAGCACGATGAGCGACAGTTCGAGGCGCGGCCAGGATCGAGACCGCGATCGACGTGACCGCGACAGCCGGCGTTCGGCTGAGAGGCGACCGGACCGAGCCGGCGGCCGTGGAGACGCGTCCGGATCGCGATGGTCTGGAGGCCGCCGGTCGGAGCCAGGCGCTCGGGGGGTCGGCAACCGGCGTGAACCCACCGGTGACGACCGGTCCACAAGCCGCGGACAGCGTGGCGGCGGTACGGATCGGACATCGCGTGGACAGAGCTCGGGGAGCGGGTTCAAGCCGAGCCGGCGCACTGGTGATCGGCGCGACGGTGAGTCCGGGCGTGGTCGGGCGTCTGAGAGCAGCTGGTCCTCCGGACCCCGACGTGACCGCGACAGTTTCGAGGGTGGCAACGCTCGTACGGATCGCGGAGGCGGTGGAAGGTTCGGTTCGGACCGCGGGGCCGGCAGCCGGCGGGACGGCGGCGCCCGATCTGGGACCGACCGAGGGGGACAGGGCCGCGGTTGGCGTCCGGACTCCCCCAGGCGGGACTCGACGGCGCGGGGGGCGGATGGTCCGCGGCGTGACGAGACGTCCGGAGGGTACGACCGCTCTTCGCGCGCTGAACGCCCGTACCGCGGAGACCGTCGTGCGGACGTGCCGCGAGCCGGAAGGTACTCCCAGGGCGACGATCGCAGGGGACGGGAGCGCGGTTTCGGTGATCGCGACCGGGCCCGCAGCGACGCGTCCGGAGGAAAGGGACGGGAGCGCGGTTTCGGCGATCGGGACCGGTCTCGAAGCGAAGGCGCCGGGGGCAGCGGCCGTTCCCAGCCGCGTTCCTCGGGGCACAGCGGCAGCCGGCACGAACGACCGGGCCGACCCGCGGACACCGACCGCCGTCGGCGCGACGTCGACCGCCCGGCGCGGGACACTCGTCCCGGTGCCGACGATCGCCGACGGGGAGGAACACGCGACCGGAGCCGGCCGGTGAACGAACCCGTCGGTCCGGAGCTGCCCACGGACGTCACCGGGCTCGAGCTCGACCCCGACATTCGGCGGCAGCTCGGCACCCTGAGCAAGGCCACCGCCGACCGGGTTGCCCGTCATCTGGTGATGGCCGGACAGCTTGTCGACGAGGACCCGGACGAGGCCCTCGAACACGCCCTGGCGGCGCGGCGCGAAGGCTCCCGGCTGGGCGTCGTGCGTGAGGCTGTCGGCTACACCGCCTACGCGGCCGGGAAGTACGAACAGGCGCTCGCCGAGTTCCGTGCCGCTCGCCGCATGACCGGGTCGGCGGAGTACTTCCCGGCGATGGCAGACAGCGAGCGCGGACTGGGGCGACCTGAGCGCGCGCTCGATCTCATCGCGACGGTCGACCGGTCGGAGCTGGACCCCGTGGCACGCGTCGAGTTGCTGATCGTCGAGGCGGGGGCACGACGTGACCTGGGTCAGCCTGCCGCGGCGCTGGCCCTCCTCGACGTACCCGCTCTGCACGGAAGGGCCTCGGCCACAGCGGTCACCCGCGTGCGGTACGCCTACGCCGACACCCTGGAGGAGCTCGGCCGGCGCGAGGAGGCAGCGCGATGGTTCGCGCGCGTGCTCGAGGTGGACACCGACGCCCAGACCGACGCCGAAGAGCGGCTGGCCCGGCTCGCCGAGGGGTGAGGGGAGCGAGGCGGAGAGCCTGACGGGGTGGTTCCCCGCCAGGCGCCGTTTGTTGTCCACAGCCGCCCGATCGGCGAGGTTCTACACAGGCGGGGGTCTTGTGTGGTCGCTCGTGCCGAAACGGAGGAGATTGGGGCTGCCAACCAGCGACGACGGACCTTCCAGAGAGGGAGGCAGCCCCGATGACAGACTCCGACGCGCAGAAGCCGCCGGTCTCGTGTCCCGCTCACCGCAACGAAGTGACGCTGGTCGGCCGGGTGTCGGCGCCGGCTACGCGCCGGGAGCTGCCCAGCGGCTCAGCTGTCGTCAGCCTTCGGCTGGTCGTGCAACGAGATCCGAAGACCCTGCCTCCGCGTTCTGCCGTGGTGGACACGATCGAGTGCGCCTCGTGGTCTGCCGAATGCCATGCAGAGATGGAGCGGTGGAGCTCCGGCGACATCGTTGAGGTAGTGGGCGCGCTCCGACGTCGATTCCGTCGCGGTGAGTCCGGACCGATCAGCCGGTACGAGGTGGAAGCGGCCAGGGCGCGCCTGCTCGTCGCCAAGGAGGCGGTCAGTGCTGGTCGAACATCCGCATGACGAACCCGGTGCGCGGCTTCGGACCGAACGAGGTCGACTTGCGCGGCATCCGGCCACCCTCGCGGGCGACGGCCTGCACGGTGGTCACGTCGACCGGGTTGAGCAGCACGGCGACGCCGTTGCCCTGCCGGGCATGCTCGACGGCGGCGGGTTCACTGTGCGCATAGCCGATCTGCTCCTCGGCCAGGCCCAGAACCTGCCCGAACAACTGTTCGTGCAGCATCTCGGTGTCCAGACGGATCCGCCCGGAGGTGGTCTCGGCGGGGGTGCTCAGCAGTTCCCAGCGGATCCCGTCGGTGACGACGAACGCGTTCCGGCGGCCGTGGGCGGCAGCGAGCGCGGCATGTGCCCGGTCGGCGTCGCCGAAGGACTCGACCGTGAACTGCGCGGCCGCACGGGACAGCAGGTCTGCCAGCGTGATCCCGGCGACCGTCCGGTGAATCGCGGTGAGCCGCAGGGGATGCGCACGCTGGTCGACGAGCAACGCGAGTCCGCTGTCCCATGGGCCTGGGCCGGCACCCGTGGCCCGGATCTGACGTTGGAGCTTCAGGTAGGTCGCGTACCGGTGGTGACCGTCGGCGATCAGCGCCTGGCGCGGGGCCAGGTCTGCGGCGATGGTGCTCAGTGCGTCCGGGTCGGTGATTCGCCACATCAGGTGATCGACTCCGTCCGCAGTGCGGGCGTTCACCAGTGGTTCGCCTCGGACCGTCGTCTCCACCAGGTCGCTGGCCGGCCCTCCGCCGTCGTACACCAGCAGGATCGGTTCCAGGTTCGCCTCGCACGCGCTCATGAGGGCCAGCCGGTCTGCCACCGGACCGGGCATCACGTCCTCGTGCGGAAGGATCACCCGCTCCTCGGGCTCGCGCAGTTCCACGGCGCCGAACATCCCCCGGAGGACGAAGGGCGCGCTGCCAGGCTCGCCGGACTCGGGCACCCGCTGCTCGTAGACGTAGAGCGCGGCCTCGGTGTCGGCTCGCAGGATGCCCTCGGCCCGCCATCGGTTGAGCAGCTCGGCAGCTCGCCGGTAGTGGTCGGTTTCGGGCCGGACCTGCGGACCGGCCCCGCCACCGTGGTCGGCCCTGTCGTTTTCGGCGGGTTCGCCAGGTTCGCCAGGTTCGCCAGGTTCGCCAGGTTCGCCGGGCTGCCCCCGCTCGCCGGCTCGGGGCGAGTCGTCCCTTCCGGTGCAGGGCCCTCCGTCGCCGGGGCCCGAGCGCTCGTCGGAGGTCCAGTCAGCGGGTCCCGCCGGCAGCGGGAGAACGACCCGGACGATGTTGTGCGGCTCCTCTGCCGTGAGCGCGGCCACGCTGCCGGGATCGAGGACGTCGTACGGCGGAGAGGTCACGGCGGCCAGGTCGCTCACCCGATCGGGGTCGTAGCGGACGCCCGGAAATGGCGACAGCACCAGCGGCCGGGTGCCAGAGTCGGGAGTCGCGGAGGGGTCGGTCACGCTGGGCATGGTAGGTGTCCACCCCGTCCGGGCGAGGCGCCCGGGGCGTCCCCGGGCAGGTGTTCTTGGGAAACCGGGGTCGGCAGACTGGGTGGAATAGCCCGCCCCCGCCTCCGGTTGAGGGCGCCGAGGAGGGAGGACACCATGATCAACGACGACGCGAATGTCGGCACGCCCGGCGGTGACGTCTACGACTGGTACCGCCGGGGCCTCGCCCTTCTCGAGGGCGGGGACTCCGCGGCCGCGGCGCAGCTTCTTGCGCGCGCCCGGGAGGCCGAGCCCGGTTCGAAGTCGATCCGGGAGGCGCTCGCGCGGGCATACTTCAACAGCCGGCACTACGCGGACTCCGCCGCGGCGTTCGAGGGACTCGTCGACGATAATCCCTCCGACGATTACGCACATTTCGGCCTCGGTCTCGCTCTGAGCCGAATGGGCCGACACGACGCTGCGGCGCCCCACCTCGCGATGGCGGCGGCGATGCGCCCCACCGTCGACCACTACAACAACGCACTCCGGCAGGTCAGGGCGACCCTCAGGGCGCGGGAGGACATGAAGTGACCGACGAGACCACGACCGAGCAGGACGCGGCGCCCGAGCCGTTGTCCGAGGCCGACCGGCCCCTGGTCGAGCAGTACGACACCGGCCTGTTCGACCTCGATGGCGTGGTCTACGTGGGGGCCGGCGCGGTACCCCGGGCACCTGAGGACCTCGAGCGGGCGCGGGCGGCGGCCATGCGGGTCACCTTCGTGACGAACAACGCCTCCCGCACCCCCGACTCCGTGGTCGAGCACCTCCGCAAGGTCGGGGTCCGCGCCGAGGTCGCCGACGTGGTGACCTCGGCGCAGGCCGCGGCCCGGCTGGTCGCCGAGCGCGTGCCAGCGGGGTCGCGGGTGCTCGTGGTGGGCGGTGAGGGCCTGGTGGTCGCTGTCAGGGAGCGGGGGCTGGTTCCGGTCCAGGCCGCAGCCGACGACCCGGCCGCGGTCGTTCAGGGGTTCCACCCGGAGGTCGGCTGGCGCCAGCTCGCCGAGGGTGCCTACGCCGTGCGGCGAAACATCCCGTGGATCGCGTCCAACGTCGACCGGACCCTGCCGACCGACGGGGGTCTGGCACCAGGGAACGGCACCCTCGTGGAGGTGATCCGGATGGCGACCGGCCGGACACCGGTCGTCGCGGGTAAGCCGGCACCGCCGCTGTTCCACGAGACGGTCGAACGAGTAGGCGCCGAGCGACCCCTGGTGATCGGCGACCGGCTGGACACCGACATCGAGGGGGCGAACGCCGCCGGCATGCCGAGCATGCTCGTCCTGACCGGTGTGACGAGACTCGGTGACCTTCTGACCGCTCCGCAAAACCAGCGTCCGACCTATCTCGCCCGGGATCTCGCCGGCCTCTTCGCTCCACACCCGGCTCCCCGTGTCGGCGGGGGCAGAGCCACCTGCGGGGAATGGACGGCCGTGCTCGAAAGTCCGAACGGGTCCGGGACCGACGACCGGCGACGGCAGGTCGTGGTCCAGCTGTCCGGTAGCGGTGATCCACTGGACGGCGCTCGCGCGCTGCTCGCCGCTGCGTGGTCTGCTCCCGACCCCGCCCGAGTCGACGCGTCGGAGGCCCTCGCACTGCTGCGCGGCCAGGACGCGGCGATGGGTTAGTGTCAAGTGGCGGCCCGGGACTGGTCAGCGGCCGGCTCGCTGATCACCTACGCAGCAGACGGAGCAGTCCGTCCGTGCAGCCGGTGTCGCGGCGAGCGGGCTCAGACCAAGGAGACGTGGGCACTGTGGAAGACGACACGCCGGTGGGTGAAGCCACCACCGCCGAGACGGTGGCCGCAGAGGAGCACACGCCCGAGTACGACCCGACCGGCCGACCTGACGTCGACGCCGTCCTCGACCGGCTCGGCGAGCTCGCCGGTCTGGCGCCGAGTGACCACATCGACATCTACGAAGACGCCCACCGTCGCCTGCACGAAACCCTGCTGGCTGCCGGTGAGGACCATGGGGACGACGCTGGACAGCCGTGACCAGCGCCCGCCCGAGCGCCCGGCCCACCGAGCCCGTCTCGACGCCGAACTCGTCCGGCGTGGCCTCGCGAGGTCGCGCGAGCACGCGGTGGACCTCATCACGGCGGGAAACGTTCGCGTCGACGGGCGGACGGTCGCCAAGCCGAGCCGCCGAATCGCCGCCGACGAGGTGTGCGAAGTGGACTCCCGTGGCCCGGACTTCGTCTCCCGCGGCGGGCACAAGCTGGCTGGGGCGCTGGCGGCATTCCGGCCGCAGGGGCTGACGGTCGACGGACGGCGTTGCCTGGACGCCGGAGCGTCCACCGGCGGGTTCACCGACGTGCTCCTGCGCGCGGGAGCACGGCAGGTGGTCGCGGTCGACGTGGGCCACGACCAGCTCGTGTCCGAGCTCCGAGACCACCCGGCCGTCGACGTCCACGAACGCACCCACGTGCGCGACCTCGAAGCCGCACACGTTGGCGGCGCGGTCGACCTCCTCGTCGCTGACCTCTCCTTCATCTCCCTCACCACCGTCCTGCCTGCGCTGTCCGGCCTGGTCCGGCCCGGCGGCGATCTCGTCCTGTTGGTCAAGCCACAGTTCGAGGTGGGCCGTTCACGGCTGGGCAAGGGGGGCGTGGTCCGCGAGCGCGCGCTGCGCCACGACGCGGTACGCACGGTCGCCACGACCGCGGGTGAGATGGGTCTGGGGGTGGCGGGCGCTACGGTGAGCCCACTTCCCGGGCCGGCCGGCAACACCGAGTACTTCCTCTGGCTCCGTGCCGACGCACCGCCGTGGGACGACGCCACCCTTGCCACCCTGGATCCACCCGGATCGCCGAAGGAGACCTCGCTGTGACCGACGACCGCACGGTGCTCCTGGTGGTCCACACCGGACGAGCCGAGGCGACCCAGCTGGCGAGGGAGGCCGCCGCCCGGCTCGCCGATGCGGGTGTGGGCGTGCGTCTGCTCGCTCCCGACGCCGACGACATCGGGCTGGACAAGGCCGAGGTGGTACAAGTCTCGCCGGCCGCCGCGGAAGGCTGCGAAATCGTCATGGTGCTGGGCGGCGACGGCACCATTCTGCGTGGCGCCGAGGTGGCACACGCCTCGGGCACTCCGGTCCTCGGCGTCAACCTCGGCCACATCGGCTTCCTGGCGGAGTCCGAGCGCGACGACCTGGACGTCACGATCGACCACGTGGTCCATCGCAAGTACGCCGTCGAGGAACGCATGACTCTCGACGTGACCGTCCTGGTCGACGGCGCGGTCGCCGCGACACAGTGGGCACTCAACGAGGCGAGCGTGGAGAAGTCCGCCCGCGAGCGCATGCTCGAGGTCGTCGTGGAGGTCGACGGCCGGCCACTGTCGCGATGGGGCGGCGACGGTGTCGTTGCCGCCACGCCGACCGGATCAACCGCCTATGCGTTCTCGGCCGGAGGACCAGTGGTGTGGCCGGAGCTGGAGGCGATGCTGGTGGTCCCGCTGAGCGCACACGCGTTGTTCTCCAGGCCGCTGGTCGTGTCGCCGCGCTCGGTGGTGGCGGTCGAACTCATGCAGCGCAATCCCGGTCCGGGAGTCCTGTGGTGCGACGGGCGACGCACCGAGGAGCTTCCGCCGGGAGCTCGGGTGGAGGTACGCCACGGAGCGCGGCCGGTGCGGCTCGCCCGGTTGCACCACGGCCCGTTCACCGACCGCCTGGTGGCGAAGTTCGACCTGCCGGTGCACGGGTGGCGTGGCAGGGAGGACCGTGCTCGTCGGGCCGCGGCGAGGACGGCCAGTGCCTGCCCGGAAACCACCCGCGGACCAGACCCGGCGGCGGCCGTCGGCTCTTCCTCCGAGCAGCCACCTGACCGTCGCGAGCGTGCCGCGGGCGAACAGTCCAGCGGTGTCGGCGAGACCCCGTAGAGTTCCGGCGATGCTGGAGGAGATCCGGATCCAGGGGCTCGGCGTCATCGACGACGCCGTGCTCGATCTCGACGCGGGCCTGACCGTCGTCACCGGCGAAACCGGCGCCGGCAAGACCATGGTGGTGACGGGTCTGTCTCTGCTGCTCGGAGGACGCGCCGACGCGGGGCTGGTCCGACGCCAGACCGAACGCGCGGTCGTGGAGGGCAGGGTTCGGCTCGATCCTGCTTCGGCCGCGGCGCGGCGTGCGGTCGAGGCCGGTGCACAGCTCGAGGACGACACCCTGATCGTGATGCGGACCATCGGGCGTGACGGTCGGTCCCGCGCATACGCCGGCGGTGCGGGGGTCCCCGCGGGGGTCCTCGCGGAGCTGGCCGACGAACTGGTCGCCCTGCACGGCCAGTCCGACCAGATGCGGCTGCTTCGCCCCTCACGGCAGCGCGAGATCCTCGACCGCTACGCCGGACCAGCGGTCCAGGAGCCGCTCGCCGCCTACCGGATCCGCTACTCGCGGCTCGCCGAGGTCGATGCCGAGCTGTCCAGTCTGGTGGCACGAGCCCGTGACCGCGCCCAGGAAGCCGACCTGCTGCGGTTCGGGCTTTCCGAGATCGAGGCGGCAGACCCGCAGCCGGGTGAGGACAAGGCACTGTCGGTGGAGGAGGACAGGCTCGCGCACGCGGACTCGCTGCGAGCCGCCGCCAGCCTGGCGCAGACAGCGCTCACCGGCGACGAGGACCTCGCCGGTGCGCCGGTCGACGCGCTGTCCCAGGTGGCCAGCGCACGCAAGGCGCTCGACGCGGCAGGGATGCACGACCCGGAGCTCGCGGGGGTGGCCGACCGGCTGGCGGAGGCGGCCGCGCTGCTCGCCGACGCCGGTTCCGACCTGGCCTCCTATGCGGCCGGAGTCGACACCGATCCCGCACGGCTGCAGGCCATCGGCGACCGGCGCGCAGTTCTCGGTGCACTCACCCGCAAGTACGGCGACACGATCGACGACGTTCTGGCCTGGGCACGCCGTTCAGCGATCCGGTTGGCGGAGCTGGACGGATCCGACGACAGGATCGGCGCCCTCAGGGCCGAACGCCAGGAGCTGATGTCCGAGCTCGGCACGCTTGCCCACGAGGTGAGCTCGGCTCGCACGGCGGCCGCCGAACGCCTCGGCAAGGCCGTCACCACCGAGCTCGGGGCGCTCGCGATGCCGCACGCCGTACTCACCGCCGACGTGGCACAGACCGAGGTGCGCACCTCCGAGCCGTCGGAGCGGACCTCGGCGGGGGAGCGGAGGTCCAACCGCGGCAGGCGCGCCGAGCCGGCCCACCCGGCCCCCCGGGCAGATCCGGTCGCCGTCGCAGCAGCGGGTCACGGCACCGGGGGAGACCCCGACGACCAACGTGCCTTGCTGGTCGGCGGCCGGTGGTTGGCGTACGGCGCCCACGGCGTCGACGAGGTCGAGTTGCGGTTGCGGCCACACCCGGGTGCCCCCGCCCGGGCGGTTCAGCGCGGTGCGTCCGGTGGGGAGCTGTCCCGGGTGATGCTTGCGGTCGAGGTGGTCTTCGCCGGTGTGGACGGCGTACCCACGTTCGTGTTCGACGAGGTGGACGCGGGTGTGGGCGGCCGGGCCGCGGTGGAGATCGGCCGCCGACTGGCCAAGCTGGCCGCCAACGCGCAGGTCGTGGTGGTCACCCACCTTCCGCAGGTGGCCGCCTTCGCCGATCGGCACTACGTCGTGCGGAAGAGCGACGACGGCTCGGTGACCCGCAGCGGACTCACCTGGCTGAACGACGAGGGCCGGGTGGCCGAGCTCGCCCGGATGCTCGCCGGTCTGGACGGTTCCGCCAGCGCACGGGCACATGCGGAGGAACTCCTCGCCACCGCGGCCGAGGCACGCAGGGACGCGGCAAGGTCCCGGGGCGGTGGGAAGACGAAGGCGGTCGCGGCTACGACGGGCAGGAAGACCACCTCGGCGGCCACGGGAGACCGGGCCTCGTCGATCGTGTCACGCAGCGCTGCGCCGGCAGAGAGCGCGAAGGCTGTGCGGGACGACACCAAGGACGCCGCGGTTGTCGGCGGTGACACCAAGGAGTCCAGGAGCACCAAGGAGTCCAGCAGCACCAAGGAGTCCAGCAGCGCCGCCAAGGCTGTACGCGAGAACACGCAGGGCGCGAAGGTTGGCGAGGACACCGAGCGCAGCAGAACGAGGAAGGCCACGAAGGCGGGCAGGCCTCGGGACGGTTCGGCCTGACACGCACTTCATGAGCCGGCACCGTCTTCAGTGGCCTGAGATGGATGAGCAAGGGCCATCGGCACGCAGGCCGCCAATCCCGCGTTGACGGGCGAGAAGAGTACCTGGCCACGGGTGACCGCACTGCGCCACGCCCACATGACAACGTGCGCCCACTGACGGTGCTCGCGTGGCAGTATCTGGACTGCGATGAGACTTCCAACCTTGCGCCGTTCGCGACCGGTGGCTCTGCCAGGAGTCGTCGGCGTGGCGCGACTCGACCCGCGGACGAAGAACCTCACCAAGCGGCTTCGTCCCGGTGACATCGCCATCATCAACCACGTCGACCTCGACCGGGTCAGCGCGGAGGCACTGGTCGCCGCGCAGGTCGCTGCCGTCGTCAACGCCGCCCCGTCCATCAGCGGGCGCTACCCAAACCTCGGCCCGGGCATCCTGATGGCGGCGGGAATCCCGCTGCTCGACGACGTGGGCGCCGAGGTCTTCGCCAAGGTCGGCGAGGGAGACGCGGTACGCGTGCACGGTGCGAGCCTGTACCGCGGTCACGCCGAGGTCGCCTTCGGCGTGGAACAAACCGAGGAGACCATCGCCAAGGCCACCGACGACGCCCGGTCGGGACTCGCCATCCAGTTGGAGGCCTTCGCCGCCAACACGATGGAGTACCTCCGGCGCGACCGGGACCTGCTCCTGGACGGTGTGGGCGTACCCGACGTCAGCACCCAGATGGAGGGCCGGCATGTCCTCATCGTGGTCCGCGGGTACGACTACCGCGAGGACCTCGTGGCGCTCAAGTCCTACATCCGGGAGTACCGCCCGGTCCTCATCGGCGTCGACGGCGGCGCCGACGCGCTGCTGGAGGCGCGGCTCAAGCCGGACATCATCGTCGGTGACATGGACTCGGTGTCCGACACCGCGCTGCGCTGTGGCGCCGAACTCATCGTGCACGCCTACCGCGACGGTCGCGCGCCGGGTGCGGACCGGCTCGACCGCCTCGGCCTGGAGTCGCGGGTCTTCGCCGCCACCGGCACCAGTGAGGACATCGCGATGCTCCTCGCCGACTCCAAGGGTGCCGCGCTCATCGTCGCCGTGGGCACGCATCTTTCGCTGGTGGAGTTCCTGGACAAGGGCCGATCCGGTGCGGCCAGCATGTTCCTGACCCGGCTGCGGGTGGGAGGCAAGCTGGTCGACGCCAAGGGAGTCAGCCGGCTCTACCGTTCCCGGATCCAGACCTGGCAGATCGTGATGCTGTTGGTCGCAGGCCTGCTCGCGTTCCTGGTCGCGCTCGCGGCCACGCCCGCCGGGCAGGCCTGGCTGGAGGTCGTCGGCATCCGGTGGAACGACCTGGTCTTCTGGATCCGAGGATTGGTCACGTGATCGACTTCCGCTACTTCCTCGTCTCCATCGCCGCGATCTTCCTCGCACTCGCGGTCGGGGTTGCGTTGGGTGCCGGACCGCTGAAGGGCGAGCTCGACCAGCAGCTGCGGGGCACCATCTCCGCGGTGAGCAAGGAGAAGGACGGTCTCCGCAAGCAGATCGCCGATCTCCAGCAGGGCGACAAGTACCGCGACTCGTTCGCCGCCGACATCGCACCCAGCCTGGTCAAGGGGCGGCTCAGCGGCCAGAAGGTCGTGGTGGTCGCCCTGCCGAACGCCGACAGCGGCGTGGTCAAGGACGTCGAGCAGAGCCTGACCAGCGCAGGCGCCACGGTCACCGGCACCGTGTCGATGACCGACAAGTGGTCCGACCCGAGCCAGCGGCAGTTCCTGGAGGAACTCGCCACGAGGCTGGTCACCGGTGACGTACGGATGCCGGACAACGGTTCGGCGTACGACCGGGCCGGTGTGGTGCTGGCCCGGGCTCTGGTCACCCGCGACGCCAAGGCTGCGGGCCGGAAGGACAACGCCACCCCGACGATCATGGGCGCGTTCGGGGAGGGCGACCTCGTCAACGGCGACAGTGACCTCCCGCAGGCGGACCTCGCCGTGGTGGTCGCCCCGCCGGTGCCTGCCAAGCCGAAGCCCACCCCGGACTCCGACGCCAACCAGGCCTGGGTGTCGCTCGCCCGTTCACTGGACTCGGCCAGCCGCGGCGCAGTGATGGTCGGCGATCCGTCCGCCGCCGGCGACGGGGGCGTGCTTGCCAGCCTGCGCGCGGACAAGCAGGCACGCGACGCGGTCTCGTCGGTCGACGTCGCAGATCTCGCCAGCGGCCAGGTGGCGACGGTGTGGGCGCTGGCCGAGCAGGCCACCGGCGGCGTCGGCCAGTACGGCGCGGTGGGCGCGACCGACGGAGCGCTGCCCAAGCAGCCCACCGCCGGCTCATGACCTGCTCACCCGCCGAACCACCTCGCGCCGGCCGGTGGACACTGCGCGCTCCGTGGCGCATCCTCAGGACACCGGCTCCCACTCCCGAGCCGACCGGGCGGCTCGTCGTCGCCGCCGGTGCCGCGCTCGCCGCCCGCCAGGTGTTCCGGCGCGTCCGGGCGCACACCGGCGCCGGCCGCTGGAGTCGTACCAACCACCGCGGTGAACAGGTCAGCCTGCTGCTCGGTCCAGCCGCGGTCGCGGGCACCTTCGCGGCAACCATGGCGATGCCCGGTCTCACGCCGGCGGAGCGGCTGGCCGCCGTGACCGCGGTCGTCGGCAGCGGCGTTGTCGGGGCGTACGACGACCTGGCCGGTACGGCGGACGCGAAGGGACTGCGCGGTCACGTGGGCGCCATGCGGCGCGGTGAGGTGACCAGCGGCGCGGTGAAGGTCGCCGGCATCGGAGCAACCGGACTCCTCGCCGCGGCGCTGCTCGCGCGCAGCGAGCGCCCCGGGCAACCCGGAGGACGCGGACCCGGAGGACCCGGGCGATCCCGGCCGGGTGTCGCGACGATCCTTGCCGACGGCGCCCTCGTCGCCGCGGCCGCCAACCTCGTGAACCTCCTGGACCTTCGCCCTGGACGCGCGCTGAAGGTGGTGCTCGCCCAGGCCCCGTTGCTCCTGACCTCGGCCGGTCCCGCGCTCGCCGCACCGGTCGGGGTGGCGGCCGGTCTGCTCGTCGAGGACCTCGGCGAGAACGGCATGCTCGGCGACTGCGGTGCGAACGCGCTGGGCGCGGGCCTCGGAGTCGCCATGGTCGCGCGGCTGCCCCGGCCCGCCCGGTTGGTGGTTCTCGCCGGGCTGGTGGGACTGATCCTCGCCTCCGAACGGGTATCGTTCACCGCCGTGATCGAGCGACACGCGCCGCTGCGCCGACTGGACGAGCTCGGCCGGCGCCCGCCACGCCGATGACCGCGGCGCGGGAGCCGACGACGGCTCACCCGCGCGGATGGGGGAGCGGCCTGGCCCGCGCGGCCGTGCTGGTGGCAGCGGTCACCGTCGCGGCCCGGGCGGTGGGGTTCGGCAGGTGGCTCGTCTTCTCCAAGACCGTCGGCGACACCTGCCTGGGCGACGCGTACAACACGGCGAACCAGCTGCCGAACGTCGCCTTCGAGATCGTCGCCGGCGGGGCACTGGCCTCGGTGGTCGTTCCGCTGCTGGCGGGCGTCACCTCCCGTTCGGCCGCCGGAGAGGCCGCCAGGACACTGTCGGCACTGCTGACGTGGACGCTGCTCGTCCTCACTCCGGTGACGGTCCTGGCGGCGGCCTTGGCCGGCCCGTACGCCCACCTCATGCTGGCCGGCGACTCCGGCTGCGGCGCACCCACCGCAGAGCTCGCCGCGCGGATGCTGGTGATCTTCGCCCCGCAGATGTGGTTCTACGGCGTGGCGGTGGTGGTCTCCGGTGCCCTGCAGGCGCAGCGCAGGTTCCTGGCCGCCGCGCTCGCCCCGTTGGCCAGCAGCCTGGTGGTGATCGCCGCGTACGCAGGGTTCGCGGCCGTCGCGGGCGGCATCCTCGACGCGCGGTCGGTCCCCGACCGCGCGGTGGCCGTGCTCGCCGGCGGCACCTCCCTCGGGGTGGTGGCGATGGCGCTCACCGTGCTCGTGGCGTTCGCACGGGCGAAGGGGTCCGCGTCACCGATGCGGCCGGCGCTGCGGTTCCCGCCGGGCGTCGCGTCCCGGGCGCGCCGGCTGGCCGCGGCCGGGATGCTCGCCCTGATCGCCCAGCAACTCGTGGCGCTGGTGCTCACCTGGCTGGCCAACCACCGTGGCGAGCCGGGGACGCTGACCCTCTACACCTGGGCGTACGCGCTGTTCACCCTGCCGTACGCGGTGCTCGTGGTGCCGGTCGCCACCACGGTCTTCCCGCACGCGGCGGCGCTCGCCTCGGCAGATCGACCCGCTGCGCCACGTCCTCCCGACTCGCCGGTGCCGGCGGGCTCAGTGGACGAGGCCGACGCGGCTGAGCTGAGGCGGCTCACCGCGGGTGCCGTCCGGACGGTCGTGCTGCTCGGTGCGCTCGGCGGTGCCCTGCTCGCCGGTACGTCGACACCACTGGCCAGGTTGTTCGTCCTCGGACCCGGCGGCGGCGCGACGTCGGCACTGGCCGGTGCCCTCACCGCGTTCGCTCCGGCGGTGCCCGCGCTCGGGCTGGTGACGCTGGGCGGCCGGCTCCTTTATGCCCGCGGAAATCCGGCCTGGGCGGCGTGGGGGACGGCGGCCGGGTGGCTGGCGGTCGCCGCCGCGGCGGTCTTCGCCACCGCCGAACTCCCGGCGGCGGCCACCGCGAGCGGACTCGGCACGGCGATGTCCCTCGGCCTGCTCCTGGGCGCCGTCGTCCTGCTCGTCGGAGTACGCCGCGCGACCGGACCGGGAGCGCTGCGCGGACTCGGGTTGTCGGTGCTCGCGGGTAGCGTCGCCGCGACGGCTTCGGCGGCGGTCGGGCGGTGGACGGGACGGGGGTCCGCGGACGGTGACATCGTGCGTGCGGTGACAGGGGCGGCACTGGCCGGGCTGGCGGTGACGGTGGCTTTCGCCGTGCTCGTGGCTCTGCTCATGGCGTTGACCGACCGCGACGACCTGCTGTCGGTGTCCCGGCGGCTCAGCCGGTTCGCGCGCAGGCGTACCGGCGCCAGGGACGCCGATGCACCCGGCGGCCGGCTTGGGGACACCACCGCCGACACGACCGCTGACACGAATCCCGGCCCGGGCGGCGAGGAGACCACCGACGGCACCACGGCCGGCCGACGGTGAGCGCCCCGAATCCCCCGAGGGCGCCGCGCATCGCTCTCCTGCTCGGGCCGAGCACGGGCGGCATCGGCCGGCATGTGCGTTCCCTCGCCGTGCGGCTGGTCGAGTCCGGTCACACCGTTCGGATCGCGGGCCCGGCCGCGACCGACCGCAGGTTCGGGTTCGGCCGGGTGGCGCAGTTCGTGCCCCTGGAGGTCCCGGCGCCCGGTGCGGTCCGGCATGGCCGAGCCGTCCTCGCCGGTGCCGACGTGGTCCACGCGCACGGACACGCCGCGTCGGTGGTCGCGTCGCTGGCCCGTGAACGCTCGACGCCGCTGGTGGTGAGCTGGCACAACACCGTCTCGGACACCAGCTGGCGGCGGCTGCCCATGCAGCTGGCCCGCAGATGGGCCGTCAGCCGGGCAACCGTCGTGCTCGCCGCCTCGGCCGATCTGGCCGAGGAGGCCGCCCGCCTCGGCGCCCGTGACGCCCGGCTCCTCGCGGTGTCCGCGCCGGCGCTCGCACCGGCCACCCGCAGCCGGGAGGAGGTACGCCGGTCGCTCGGCCTCGCGTCCCGGCCGCTGGTGCTCGCTGTGGGCAGGCTCGCCCCGCAGAAGCGGTACGACGTCCTGCTCGACGCCGTGGTCCGCCTGCGCGACCGCGACGCGCTCCCGCCGCTGGTGCTGGTCGCCGGTGAGGGTCCTCTCCACGCGGAGCTGGCCGAACGCATCGAGCGGGAGCGGCTGCCGGTGCGGCTGGCCGGGCACCGGACCGACGTCGCCGAACTCCTCGCCGCGGCCGACGTCGCCGTACTCACCAGCCAGTGGGAGGCCCGGGCCCTGGTGGCGCAGGAGGCCCTGCGGTCTGGCGTACCCCTCGTCGCCACCGCGGTGGGTGGCATCCCCGACCTGGTGGGCTCGGCGGCCGTGCTGGTCCCCCCGGATGATCCCGGTGCGGTGGCCACCGCGCTCACCGAGGTGCTCGACCGTGCGGAGGTTGCGGCGCGACTGCGTGCAGCCGGCCCGAGACAGGCTGCTACCTGGCCGGACGAGGACGAGACCGCCCGGGAGATCGCCAAGATCTACCAGGAGGTGATCACATCTGGATGATCCACGCATCGAAGGCGGATCGGTCATTACGCCGCCGCCTTCGCGACGTCCGCCGAGCCTCTCGCCGGCTTCGCCGCAGGCTCTCTCGCGGCGGGTGCCAGGCCCGGTCCCCGGCCATGTCCAGGTGGCGCCGCGGGGGTGTAACGTCCGACCATCCGCCCGGTCCCGCGGACCGGCGTGGTGTGTGGCGGGCCGATCGGCTGTTGATAGGCTGAAAGCCCGTGGACATGCTGGATTCCGCCCGGGTTTCCGGCCCCGACCGACCACGGGGAGTAGCTTTGGCCGCCTCTTCGCCGACTAGGCACGTGTTCGTCACAGGGGGCGTCGCCTCCTCTCTTGGTAAGGGCCTCACCGCCTCGAGCCTCGGCAATCTGCTGAAGGCGCGCGGGTTGCGGGTCACCATGCAGAAGCTCGACCCCTATCTCAACGTCGATCCCGGCACCATGAACCCTTTCCAGCACGGTGAGGTGTTCGTGACCGGCGACGGGGCCGAGACCGACCTCGACATCGGCCACTACGAGAGATTCCTGGACGTCGACCTCGGCCGCAGTGCCAACGTCACCACCGGCCAGATCTACTCCAGCGTGATCGCCAAGGAGCGGCGCGGCGACTACCTCGGCGACACCGTGCAGGTCATCCCGCACATCACCAACGAGATCAAGGCCCGTATCCGGGCGATGGCCGCACCCGGCATCGACGTCGTGATCACCGAGATCGGCGGCACGGTCGGCGACATCGAGTCGCTGCCTTTCCTCGAGGCCGCCCGGCAGGTACGCCACGACGTGGGTCGCGACAACGTGTTCTTCCTGCACGTGTCCCTGGTGCCCTACCTCGCGCCGTCCGGGGAGCAGAAGACCAAGCCCACCCAGCACTCCGTCGCCCAGCTGCGCAGCATCGGCATCCAGCCGGACGCGATCGTGTGCCGCTCCGACCGCCCGATCCCGACCGGCGTCAAGCGCAAGATCTCGTTGATGTGCGACGTGGACGAGGAGGCCGTGGTGGCCTGCCCGGACGCACCGAGCATCTACGACATCCCCAAGGTCCTGCACGGCGAGGCTCTGGACGCCTACGTCGTACGCCGGCTGAACCTCCCGTTCCGCGACGTCGACTGGACCGAGTGGGACGAGTTGCTGCGGCGGGTCCACCATCCGGCCGACGAGGTGACGGTAGCCCTGGTCGGCAAGTACATCGACCTGCCCGACGCCTACCTCTCGGTGACCGAGGCGTTGCGCGCCGGCGGTTTCCAGCACGACACCCGGGTCAACATCCGCTGGGTGGCCTCCGACGAGTGCACGACACGAGAGGGCGCTGCCCGCCATCTCGCCGACGTGGACGCGGTGTGCATTCCCGGCGGGTTCGGGGTGCGGGGCGTCGAGGGCAAGGTCGGTGCGGCGGCGTACGCCCGCGAACACCAGCTGCCCGTCCTCGGCCTGTGCCTCGGTCTGCAGTGCATGGTCGTCGACGTGGCCCGCAACCTCGCCGGGCTGGACGACGCCAACTCCAGTGAGTTCGAGGCCACCTGCGCCCACCCGGTGGTGGCCACGATGGAGGAGCAGCGCGAGATCGTGGCCGGGTCCGGTGACCTCGGCGGAACGATGCGGCTCGGACTGTATCCCGCGAAGCTCGCCGAGGACTCGCTGGTGCGGCGCGCCTACGCCGAGCCGTACGTCGAGGAGCGTCACCGGCACCGCTACGAGGTCAACAACGCCTACCGCACGCAGCTCGAGGAGGCCGGGCTGGTCATTTCCGGTACGTCGCCGGACGGCCGGCTGGTGGAGTTCGTCGAACTGCGCCGCGACCTGCACCCGTACTTCGTCGCCACCCAGGCCCACCCCGAGCTGCGGTCCCGCCCGACCCGTCCGCACCCGTTGTTCGCCGGACTGGTGGAGGCGGCGCTGGCCCGCCAGCGGGAGATGCAGCTTCCGGTCGGTGACCTCGGGCTGGTCCACGCCGAGGACGGCGACGGCGCCCCGCGGACCCGGCGCGAGTCCGGTGACTCCGACCGTGACGACGCTCCCGACGTGGACGACGTGGACGACGTGGACGGTGCCGCTGAGGCGGTGCCGTTGCGGCAGCGGGACGGCTGGCTGCGTGCCGGAGTACGCCGGTGAGCGGCGCCACGGTGGACGGCCGCTTCGGTCACCAGGAGGGCGACGGGGCTGCGCCGCGTGACGTACCCGAGCGGTGGCCGGTCGTCTCCTCGTCGTACGCACTGCGCACCGGCCGGGTGATCGACATCCGCGAGGACGTCGTCGAAGGCGGGGGCCGGGAGTTCACCCGCGACGTCGTGGTGCACTCCGGTGCGGTCGGCATCATCGCACTGGACGACCACGACCGGATGCTGCTGGTGCACCAGTACCGCCATCCGGTGGGTCACCGCCTCGTCGAACCTCCCGCGGGCTTGCTGGACGTCGAGGGGGAGAACTACCTCACCGCGGCCCAGCGGGAGCTGTACGAAGAGGGGCACGTTCGCGCCCGCGACTGGCGGGTGCTGGTGGACGCGTTCACCTCACCGGGAATGACCACCGAGTCGTTGCGGATCTACCTCGCCCGCGGCCTGTCCGAGGTGCCGCACGACGAGCGGCACAACGGCGTGGACGAGGAGGCGGACATGACTGTCTCCTGGACGCCCCTGGCCGACGTCGTGGCCGGGGTGCTGGCCGGCGACCTGCACAACCCGTCACTGGTGATGGGTGCGCTCGCGGCGTGGGCAGCCCACAACGGCGCCGGATTCGACGCACTCCGCCCCGCCGACGCGCCGTGGCCGGCGCGCGAGGCGGTGCCCTACGAACCGCCCCGGCCGACGTAGGTCCAGAAGTCCCGCATCACCGGCGGCGGCACGGGGCTGTCCATCGCCACCTGGGTGAGCAGCAGCGAGATGGTGCCGCTCGCGGGGGAGACGTACCCGGCCGTTCCGCTGCCGCCCGTCCAGCCGTAGCGCCCGGGTTCGTTCCACGGCCTGGTGGGCGCGAGGTCGACCGAGGCGCCGTACCCCCAGCCCTGCCCGTCCAGGAACAGCTCGCCGATGTCGCGCTGCGCCTGGGTAAGGTGGTCGGTCGTCATCTGCCGTACGGATTCGGTGGACAGGACCCGGCGGCCCTCGTGAATGCCTCCGGCGAGCAGCATCCGTGCGAAGCGGAGCCAGTCGTCGGCGGTGCTGACCAGACCGCCGGCTCCGGACGGGAAGGCCGGCCGGCTGCTCCACTGCCCGTCGGGGGCGTCCGCCACCACCAGCCCGCCGCCGTCGGGAGCGGTGCGGTACAGGCTGGTGAAGCATCCCAGCTTGCCGGCCGGCACCTCGAACCCGGTGTCGGCCATGCCGAGCGGCTCGAACAGTCGCTCGGCGAGGAAGTCCGGCAGCGGCTGACCGGTGACCCGGCTGATCAACACGCCCTGGAGGTCGGAGCAGATGTTGTACAGCCATCCCTCGCCCGGCTGGTAGACCAGCGGGACGCGGGACAGCGCGGCCAGCCAGGCGTCCGGAGGATCGACGGCCTGCGGATCGAGCCCGCTCTTCTGGACGTCGAAGATCAGGCCGACCGCCGGGAGTGTGAAGTCGGACGGGAATCCCCAGCCGGCCCGGGAGCTGAGCAGGTGCTCGACGGTGATCGGCCGCACGGCCGGCACCACGTCGTCGGCCGGACTGCTCGGAGTACGCACCACCTTCGGCTCGGCGAGCTCGGGCAGCCACTTGCCGATCGGGTCGTCCAGGCCGATCCGGCCGTCCTCGAGCAGCAGCATCACGCCGGCTGCCGTGAGCTGTTTGGTGAGCGAGGCGATGCGGAAGATCGTGTCCCTCGCCATCGGTGCGGTGCCCTCGATGTCCACCGAGCCGGCAACTGCCAGCTCCAGGTCGTCGCCTCGGGCCACGACGGCAACGGCACCCGGGACCGTGCCGTTGCCGACATGCATGCTCAGCAGCTCGTTCAGGTCACTCATCGGTCCGTTCGCCTTCCCCTGGTTTCGGTGGGTGCTTCGGGTGAGCCGCCGTCCTAGGACCGGTCACGCCGGGAGGAAGACTGCCCCGGCCGCCGAGACTCATCGCCGCCGACACGCCGGACCAGGCCGTCGCTGCGGGTTCCGTCCGGGCAGTCAGGGCGGCCACGAGGCATGGAGGGCGTGCTCAGGGGCGGACGGTGCCGCCGCACCGCCAGTAGACGGCGTGGTTGTCACGGGCGAGCAGACCCTCGTCGACGAGGTACCTCCGCAGCGCCGCCTGGTCGTCGTACACCCGAAGCAAGGTCTCGTTGACGACGTGTTCGGGGTAACGGACGCCGGGCTCGAACAGCTGAGCCACGTGGTCCAGCAGCAGCCGGCGCCGGCCCGCCTTTGCGGGCATCGCGGTGATCCGTCCTTCGCGGACGAAGGCACGGAACAGCTTCTCGGTGTGGGGATCGGCGTCGGCGGGGAGGGCCAATCCGTCGTCGGTCGTCGGTTCGGATCCCACGAGGTACCTCCTTCCGGCCACTGACGGTACGACGTCCAGCCGTCGGCCGGCGCGACACCCCAAACGCGCATGCCGGGCCCCGCCCACCGGCCGGGACCCCGCCGGCGTACGGACGTACGGTAGGTCGGCATGACCGACACCACTCCCGCCTCGACACCAGCCGGCACAGCAAGGACGGCGCCTGCTGCAGACGGCGGCATCGACCTGTCCGGCCGGACGGCCGTGGTCACCGGCGGCGCCAGCGGCATCGGCCGGGCCTGCGTCCACCGGCTCGCCCGCGCCGGCGCCCACGTGGTCGTGCTGGACCTCGACGCCGACGGTGCCGCCGCGGTGGCTGCCGAGGTGGGCGGGCAGGCGCACACGGTCGACCTCGGCGATCCGGCCGGACTGGAGGTCCTCGAGCGGCTGGACGCGCTCGGTGATGCCGACATCCTGGTCAACAACGCTGGCCTGCAGCACGTCGCGCCGGTGGAGGAGTTCCCGGTGGAGAAGTTCGCGCTGATCCAGCGGGTGATGCTCGAGGCGCCGTTCCGGCTGGCGCGGCTCGTCCTCCCGGGCATGTACGCGCGGGGGTGGGGACGGCTGGTGCACGTCTCCTCCGCGCACGGCCAGCGGGCGTCGGCGTACAAGTCGGCCTACGTCGCGGCCAAGCACGGCCTGGAAGGCCTGTCGAAGGTACTCGCACTGGAGGCCGCCGGGCGCGGAGTCACGTCCAACACGATCTGCCCGGGGTACGTCCGGACGCCGCTGGTGGAGAAGCAGCTCGCCGCCCAGGCGCAGGCGCACGGCGTGGAGGAGGAGCAGGTGCTGGAGGAGGTGCTCCTCGCCCGCACGCCGCTCAAGCGCCTGGTCGAACCCGACGAGGTGGCCGAACTGGTGGCATTCGTGTGCGGACCCGCCACCACGTCCCTGACCGGCGCCGCGCTCACCCTCGACGGCGGCTGGACCGCCTCCTGACCCTCTGCCTCGGACGCGCACACGTAGGGTTCCCCGGGTGTCCTCGCGTCCCGATGTGGCTCTGCGCCCCCTGGAGCTGACCGACTGGCCCGCCGTCCACTCCTGGTCCAGCCTGCCCGAGGTCTGCCGGTACCAGCCGTGGGGACCCAACTCCGAGTCCGACGCGGAGGAGTTCGTCAGGGCGGCGGTGGACGCGTGGTCCGCGCGTCCCCGGCTGCGCGAGCCGTACGCCGCGGTGGTCGACGGCGAGGTGTTCGGTATGGGCGAGCTCCGCCTCGGCGAGCCGGCCCTGCACCGGCAGGGCACGATCTCCTACGTCGTCCACCCCAGGGCGTGGCGACGCGGTGTGGGTACGGGTATCGGCGCGGGCCTGCTGCGGATCGGGTTCGCCGAACGCGGTCTGCACCGGATCGCCGCCACCTGCGACCCGCGCAACGCGGGTTCCGCCGCGGTCCTGCGCCGGCTCGGCATGACGTACGAGGGCAGGCTCCGGCACACCATGGTGCTGCGCGACGGGTGGCGGGACTCCGAGACGTTCAGCATCCTCGAGCACGAGTGGCGCGGCGGGCCGGCCACGGACGACGCGGCCGGCCCCGCCTGACGACCGACCTAGATGTCGCGGAACGACTCGATCTGCGCGCCGAGTTGGTTGAGGCGTTCGGCGAGGTCCTCGTACCCGCGGTTGATGACGTAGATGTTGCGCAGCACCGACGTGCCCTTGGCGGCGAGCATCGCCAGCAGAATGCACACCGCGGGGCGCAGCGCCGGCGGGCAGATGACCTCCGTGCCCGACCAGTGGGTCGGCCCGTCGACGTAGATCCGGTGCGGGTCGGCCAGCCGGACCCGGCCGCCGAGCTTGTTCAGCTCGGTGAGGTGGATCGCGCGGTTCTCGTACACCCAGTCGTGGATCAGCGTGGTGCCGTTGGCCGTTGCGGCGATCACCGCGAAGAACGGCACGTTGTCGATGTTCAGGCCGGGGAACGGCATCGGGTGGATCTTGTCGATCGGCGCCCGCAGCGTGGACGGGAAGACGGTCACGTCGACCAGCCGCGTCCGGCCGTTGTGGGAGGCGTACTCCTCGCTGCGGGTGAAGTGCAGGCCCATCTCCTCCAGGTGGGCCAGCTCGATCTCCATGAACTCGATGGGTACCCGCCGGACGGTGAGCTCGGAGGCGGTGACGATCGCCGCGGTGATCAGGCTCATCGCCTCGATCGGGTCCTCCGAGGGCGCGTAGTCGACGTCACGGTCGATTGTCGGCACCCCGTGCACGGTGAGGGTGGTGGTGCCGACGCCCTCGATGCGGACACCGAGCTCGGCCAGGAAGAAGCAGAGGTCCTGGACCATGTAGTTGGGGCTGGCGTTGCGGATGACGGTGACGCCGTCGTGGCGGGCCGCGGCGAGCAGGGCGTTCTCGGTCACGGTGTCGCCGCGCTCGGTCAGCACGATGGCGCCGGGGGAGACGGTGCGGTCGACCTCGGCGTGGTAGAACCCGGAGGTCGCCTTCACCTCCAGGCCGAACTTGCGCAACGCCACCATGTGCGGCTCGACGGTGCGGGTGCCGAGGTCGCAACCACCGGCGTACGGCAGTTGGAAGCGGTCCTCGCGGTGCATGAGCGGCCCGAGGAACATCAGCACGCTTCGGGTACGCCGGGCGGCCGCGACGTCCATGCCGTCCAGGTCGAGGGTGGCGGGCGGGACGATCTCCAGGTCGTTGTTCTCGTTCAGCCAGCGGGTGCGGACGCCGATGCTGTGCAGGACCTCGAGGATGCGGTTGACCTCCTCGATCCGGGCCACCTGGCGCAGCGTCGTCCGGCCGTGGTTGAGCAGGGACGCGCACAGCAGCGCCACGCAGGCGTTCTTGCTGGTCTTCACGTCGATGCTGCCGGAGAGCTGACGGCCACCGACCACCCGCAGGTGCATGGGTCCGGACCTGCCGAGCGACACGATCTCGCTGTCGAGCGCGTCGCCGATGCGGGCCAGCATCTCCAGGCTGAGGTTCTGGTGGCCGCGCTCGATCCGGTTGATGGCGCTCTGGCTGGTGCCCAACGTCTCGGCGAGCTGGGCCTGCGTCCAGCCGCGGTGCTGGCGCGCGTCCCGGATCAGCGTGCCGATGCGGCGTAGGTAGTCCTCGGTCATGGGGCGAGACCGTATCTCACATGTGATGTTGCTGCATGGCTGGCTTCGGCGTGTCGCGGTATGAACTGCCTCACGCTCGGCTGGACATTGCGGCTCGTGATGTCGCCCGGCGTCGGTAGCTTCACCGCGACGATCTGCCAGCGCTGACGGGCCGAAGCGCCTCGACCGCCCGATCAACGTCGTCCTCGGTGGAGTAGAGGTGGAACGATACGCGCACCCGGCCGTTCCGCAAGCCGGCTCGAATCCCGGCAGCCGTGAGCCGCTCGTCCCCGCCGGGGAGTTCGGCCGACACGATCGCCGAGTCGCCCGCGGGCAGGCCGAGTCCCTCGCGGAACCTGTTCGCCAGCCTGACGTCGTGGTCGTGCACGCGGCCGACGCCCAGGTCGAGCAGGAGATCCAGGGCGGGCGCGGCGCCCACGTAACTGAACCACGCGGGTGAGACGTCGAACCTGCGCGCGTCCCGCGCCAGCCGCAGCGGCGGGCCGTAGAACGACGACGCCACGTCCTGTCCGGCGAACCAGCCGGCCTGGATCGGGCGCAGCCGCTCGCGGACCGACGGCGCGAGGTAGCCGAACGCCGCACCGCGCGGCGCCATCAGCCACTTGTACGCCGAGGCCACCACCACGTCGGCGCGGGTCCACGCGCGGGGCAGCCAGCCGGCCGCCTGACTGGCGTCGACGACCACCAGCGCACCGGCGTCGTGGGCCACCTCGACCAGCCGGTCGAACTCGGCCACCTGCCCGGTAGCCGACTGGACCGCGCTGAACGCGACCACCGTGGTCCGCCGGTCGACGGACTGGACGAGCTCCTCGACCGGCACCGTCACCACCTCCACGCCGCGGTCGGCGTGCACCATCCAGGGAAACAGGTTCGACGTGAACTCCACGTCCGGAACGACCACCCGCGACCCCGCGGGGAGGGCGGCGGCGACCGGCGCCAGCAGGCCGGACGTCGTACTGCCGATCGCGACGTCCGCGGCCGGGGCGCCCACCAGCCGGGCGAACCCCTCCCGGGCACGCTGGGTGGCGTCGTGCCACGGCTCGGAGCCTGTCGTGCCGCGCCGCCACCCCTCCAGCGCCGACTGAAGGGCGTCCCAGGCCGGGCGGGGAGGGAGGCCGAAACTGGCGGTGTTCAGCCAGCCGGGCTCGGCGTCGAACAGATCCTGGGCGGTGGCGATGTCCATTGCCCCATCCTGCCCACGGCGGTCCGTCGCCCTGCCGTCGCCACGGCCGGCCGGTCCCTGCGAGATCGGGGCCGGTCCCCGCGGGATCGGGGAACACCAGGCGCCACGCCTGTGGACGCGACGCTGTGCCCACCCCGCCAGGTTTACACTCGCCCCGCCGCGACAGTGCTCCCAGTCCGGTCGGCGGTGTACGGGCGGTACGGCAACGGAGCCGGGCCGCGTGAGCCAGCGGAAGGCAACGAGCGACCGTGAAGATCGGTGTCCCCAAGGAAGTCAAGACCCACGAGTACCGTGTCGCGCTGACCCCGGCGGGTGCGCACGAGCTGGTCCGCCACGGTCACCGGGTGGTGGTCGAACGCGGTGCGGGGGAGGGGTCGTCGATCCCGGACCAGGAGTTCGAGCGGGCGGGCGCCGAGATCATCGACAGTGCCGACGACGTGTGGGCCGAGAGCGATCTCGTACTCAAGGTGAAGGAGCCGATCGCCTCGGAGTACGCCCGGCTCCGCAAGGGCCAGGTGCTGTTCACCTACCTCCACCTCGCGGCTTCCCGGCAGCTCACCACCGCGCTGCTGGAGTCCGGGGTCACCGCGATCGCGTACGAGACGGTGCAGTTGCCCGACGGCTCGCTCCCGCTGCTGGCGCCGATGAGCGAGGTGGCCGGTCGCCTGGCACCGCAGGTCGGGGCGTACCACCTGATGAGCCAGGGCGGCGGGCGCGGCATTCTGATGGGCGGTGTCTCGGGCGTGTACGCCGCCAAGGTCGTGGTGATCGGCGCCGGGGTGGCCGGGCTGAACGCCGCCGCCATCGCGCTCGGCATGCAGGCCGAGGTCCTGCTGCTGGACAAGAACATCGAACGCCTCCGCCAGGCCGACCGGGTCTACCGCGGCCACCTGCAGACCGTGGCGTCCAACGCCTACGAGGTGGAGCGGGCGATCCTGGACGCCGACCTGGTCATCGGCGCCGTCCTGGTCCCGGGTGCCAAGGCGCCGACGCTGGTCAGCACCGAACAGGTGTCGCGGATGAAGTCGGGCAGCGTGCTGGTGGACATCTCCATCGACCAGGGCGGCTGCTTCGAGGACTCCCGGCCCACCACGCACGACGAGCCCACCTACCGCGTGCACGAGTCGGTGTTCTACTGCGTGGCGAACATGCCCGGGGCGGTGCCGCACACCTCGACGTACGCCCTGACCAACGTCACGCTGCCCTACGTCCTCGAACTCGCCGACCGGGGATGGCAGGAGGCCAGCCGGGCCGATCTCGCCCTCGGCCTGGGGCTGAACGCCCACGAGGGGCAGCTGGTCAACGCCGCCGTCGCGGAGGCGCACGGCCTTCCGCACACCGACTTCGCCGCGGTGGTGGCCTGAGGTGAGCGCCACGGGGGTGGAGCGGGCGGTCACCGGCTACCTCAACCACCTCAGCGTCGAACGCGGGCTGGCGGCCAACACGCTGGCGTCCTACCGCCGGGACCTGCGCCGGTACGCGGAGTTCCTGGCCGCGAGGGGGCTGGACCGGGCCGACCGGATCGGGCCCGCCGACGTCAGCGCCTTCCTCGTCCGGTTGCGGGAGGGCGACCCAGACCACCCGCCGCTCGGCGCGAGTTCGGCGGCGCGGACCGTCGTCGCCGTACGGGGGTTCCACAAGTTCGCGCACCGGGAGGGGCTGACGGGGGACGACCCGGCCCGGGAGGTGCGGCCGCCGGTGCCGCCGCGCCGGCTGCCGAAGGCGCTGCCGGTCGCGGACGTCGAACGCATCCTGGAGGCGTCCGGCGCCGGCGACACCCCGCTGGCGCTGCGCGACCGCGCGCTGCTCGAACTGCTCTACGGCACCGGCGCGCGCATCTCCGAGGCGGTCGGGCTGGACGTCGACGACCTCGACCTGGACGCCGGTGCGGTGCTGCTGCGAGGCAAGGGCGGGAAGGAGCGGATCGTGCCGGTCGGTTCGTACGCCGCCCGGGCCGTCACCGCCTACCAGGTGCGGGCCCGGCCGGCGCTCGCCGCCGGCGGCAAGGGCACTCCCGCGCTGTTCCTCAACGCCCGCGGCGGCAGGCTGTCCCGGCAGAGTGCGTGGACGGTCCTGCGGCACGCCGCCGAACGCGCGAACGTGCCCGCGGAGGTGTCGCCGCACACGCTCCGGCACTCCTTCGCGACCCATCTGCTCGACGGCGGCGCGGACGTCCGGGTGGTGCAGGAACTCCTCGGGCACGCGTCGGTGACGACCACGCAGGTCTACACACTCGTCACCGTCGACAAGCTGCGTGAGGTGTATGCCGCGACACACCCCCGTGCGCGGGCGTGAAAAGGCAGGGTTGGCACTACGGTCTTGTGCAGTACGGCGCATGTGCCGCCGGGATCGCTCGAGGACCGGCGGCGGGTCGGTGCCCCTGGCCTCCCCGCCGGGTTCACCGGCAGGTGAGACTAGAGTTCCCAACCGCAGAGTCGCTGCCCGAGAATGTGGGCCCGACGTGGCAGGAGGTTACGCGAGCCGTGAACGACTCGACGAACGGTGCCGGAACCGAATCTGCCCAGCAGTCGTACGAGCCTGCGCGGCAGTCGGAGCGGCCTGCGCAGGACCAGCCGTTCCGGCAGGAGTGGGAGACCACACCGCCGGCGGCGACCAGCCCCACGATCGACCCCGAGCCCGCGCCTGGCGTCGCTCCGGTGATCGACCCCTCCACTCCCTCGGACCCCTCGGTGGTGCCGCCGCCGGTCGAGCCGACGGCGCCGTCCGTGCCGGTCGAACCCCCCGGGCCTGCTGAGCCCGTCGTACCCGCCGTACCCACCGAGCCCGTCGTCGACCCCGCGGAGCCGGCCGAGACCGACGAACCCGACCTCACGCCGGTCGCACCCGCACCGGCCGGCGACGAGGCCAGGTCGTCCTCGCCCAGGCCGCGCCCGCAGTTCCCCGATCCGCCGCCGCTGGAGAGCCACGGACCGGCCCGCATCATCGCGATCGTCAACCAGAAGGGTGGCGTCGGCAAGACGACCACCGCGATCAACCTCGGTGCGTCGCTGGCCGAGCTCGGCCGCCGGGTGCTGCTGGTCGACTTCGACCCGCAGGCCTCGCTGACGATCGGGCTCGGCATCGACCCGCTGGCGCTGGAAGCCACGACGTACGACATGGTCATCGACCGCGACGTGACCGCCGAGGACATCCGGGTCAAGACCGCGGTCGACGGCATGGACCTGCTGCCGTCGGACATCTCGCTGTCCGGTGCGGAGATCCAGCTCGTCAGCGAGGTCGCCCGCGAGACCACGCTGGCCCGCCAGTTGGAGGCACTGCGTCCGGAGTACGACCTGATCCTGATCGACTGCCAGCCGTCACTCGGCCTGCTCACCGTCAACGCACTGACCGCCGCCGACGGCGTGATCATCCCGCTGGAGTGTGAGTACTTCGCCCTGCGCGGGCTCGGCTTCCTCGTCGACAAGACGATCAAGACCGTCCAGGAACGCATCAACCCGCGGCTGAGGATCGAGGGCATCCTCGCCACGATGTTCGACATGCGGACGCTGCACGCCCGGGAGATCCTGGAGGAGGTCGTCGGACGGTTCGGTGAGACGGTGTTCCACACCGTGATCTCCCGCACGGTCCGCTTCCCCGAGACCAACAAGCTGGGCGAGCCGATCACCACGTATGCGCCGAACAGCGTCGCCGCCGAGGCCTACCGTCAGCTCGCCCGCGAGCTGGTCGGCCGGCTCGGCTGATCCGGCTGTCCCGGCTGACCACCACCGCACAGACCTACGTGACCGACCACGTGAGCGTGCCCGGAGACGAACCCGCGCGGGCCGAGGAGGAGCCGGCGCCGGCGATCGGCCGGAGGAACACGTTCACCGTCCGGCTGGAAAACTTCGAGGGCCCGTTCGACCTGCTGCTCGGGCTGATCTCCAAGCACAAGCTGGACGTCACCGAGGTCGCGCTGTCGGTGGTGACCGACGAGTTCATCGCCTACATCCGGGCGAAGGGCCCGGAGTGGGACCTCGACCAGACCACGGAGTTCCTGCTCGTCGCGTCCACGCTGCTCGACCTCAAGGCGGCCCGGCTGCTGCCGCAGGGAGAGGTCGAGGACGAGGAGGACCTCGCGCTGCTGGAAGCCCGGGACCTGCTGTTCGCCCGGCTGCTGCAGTACCGCGCGTACAAGCAGGTGGGCGGGCTGCTGGCGGAGCGCATGACGCGGGAGGCGCGCCGGTTCCCGCGTGCCGTCGGGCTGGAGGACCGCTTCGCCAAGCTGCTGCCCGAGGTGCTGATCGGCCTGGGAGTCGACGACTTCGCCCGGCTCGCCGCCCGGGCGATGCGCCCGCGTCCGGAGCCGGTGGTGTCGCTGACGCACATCCACGCGCCCCGGGTCAGCGTGCGGGAGCAGGGCGCCATCCTGGTCGAACGCCTGCGGCGGATACGCTCGACGACGTTCCGGGCGCTGGTGGCCGACTCGCCCAACGTCGTGACGACGATCGCGCGGTTCCTCGCCCTGCTGGAACTCTTCCGTGAGGGCGCGGTGACCTTCGAGCAGGCCGAGGCCCTGGCCGAGCTGACCGTGCGCTGGGCCGGAAGCGACGAGGGTGCGGTCACGGTCAGCGACGAGTTCGACGAGCAGGACGGCGGCGGCGAGCAGGACGGCGGCGGGCAGGAGCCAGGCGACGAACAGGCTGAGCCGGATTCGACAGGAGACAGCACATGAGCGGTGCCGACGACGCGCCCGAGGTCGAGCGCCCGGCGCCGTCCGTCGAGGAGTACGAACCGACCGAGCCGACCGACCAGGCCGAGGTCGAGAGCGAGGAGCCGACCGAGCAGGCCGAGGTCGAGGGCGAGGAGCCGACCGAGCAGGCCGAGCCGACCCAGCCGACGGGAACGGACGAGCCGGTCCCGTCCGCCGAGGAAGCCGGCGAGCAGGCCGAGGAGACCCTCGACGTGGTCGTACCCGGTGACCTGCACGGACCGATCGAGGCGATCCTGTTGATCGTCGACGAGCCGCTGTCACCGGTCACCCTGGCGCAGGTTCTCGGGCGGCCGCGCCCCGACATCGACGAGGCCCTGCGCGCCCTGTCGGCCGAGTACACCCAGCAGGAACGCGGGTTCGACCTGCGCGAGGTCGCGGGTGGCTGGCGGCTCTACACCCGGGAGGAGTACGCCGACGTCGTGCAGCGGTTCGTGCTGGACGGGCAGCAGGCCAAGCTCACCCAGGCCGCGCTGGAGACCCTGGCGGTCGTCGCGTACAAGCAGCCGGTGAGCCGAGCGCGCGTGTCGGCGATCCGCGGCGTCAACTGCGACGGCGTGATGCGCACGCTGGTGACGCGGGGGCTGGTCGAGGAGGCCGGCGCGGAGGGGGAGAGCAACGCGACGCTCTACCGCACGACCTCGTACTTCCTCGAACGCCTCGGCATCCGGTCGCTGGAGGAGTTGCCGGACCTCGCGCCGTACCTCCCGGACATCGACGAGATGGAAGCCGAGCAGGTGAGCACGCCCGCCGAGGTCGCGCCGTCGGTTCCCGCGCAGATGCCGTTGGGCGGCACGGAGGATGAGGTCGAGCCGGCCGTACGGCCCGAGACGGATCCGCCGGTGGGGGACGAGCCGGCGGAGGAAGGCGACGCCGACGCGGAGCCCGAGACCGACGGGGGGCCCGGGGCCACCGCGGCCCACCAGGATGACGTGAGTACGGAGCGGAGGACGGACGCCGATGGGTGAGTCCGAAGGCGTTCGGCTGCAGAAGGTGCTCGCCCAGGCCGGGGTCGGCAGCCGGCGGGCCGCCGAGGAACTCATCGTCGACGGCCGGGTCGAGGTGAACGGCCAGGTGGTGACGACCCTCGGCACCCGGGTCGACCCGACCCGCGACTCCGTACGCGTGGACGGCAGGCGGATCGCGGTGGACGAGACCAAGGTCTACCTCGTCCTGAACAAGCCGCGCGGCGTGGTCAGCACGATGAGCGACCCGCAGGGCCGCCGGTGCCTCGGGGACCTCGTTCGCGACCGGCCGGAACGGCTGTTCCACGTCGGCCGGCTGGACACCGACACCGAGGGGCTGATCCTGCTGGTCAACGACGGGGAGTTCGCCCACCGGCTGGCCCACCCGTCGTACGGCGTGCAGAAGACCTACGTAGCCGAGGTTCCCGGGCCGGTGCCCGCCCGGGTCGGCCGGGCGCTGCGGGAGGGCGTCGAACTCGAGGACGGCCCGGCGCGGGCGGACGCGTTCCGTGTCGTGCATCAGTCGGGCGGCAAGGCCATGGTGGAGATCGTCATCCACGAGGGCCGCAAGCACATCGTCCGGCGGATGCTCGCCGAGGTCGGGCACCCGGTCCGCCGGCTCGCGCGGACGTCCCTCGGCCCGGTGAAGCTCGGCGACCTCGCCCCCGGACAGGTCCGGCCGCTCAGCCAGCAGGAGCTCGGCATTCTCCTGGACACCGTCGAGCTCTGACCCGCCCGCGGGCCGCCGCTACCTCGGCGCGGCCTGCAGTACCTCGACGGTCCCGTGCTCGCCGTCCACCCGGATCCGGTCGCCGCTGCGCAGCCGGACGGTGGCGTTGCCGGTGCCGACCACGGCCGGGATGCCGAGTTCGCGGGCGACGATCGCGGCGTGCGACAGCGGCGCCCCGATGTCGGTGACCACCGCGGCGGCACGCGGGAACAGCGGGGTCCAGCCGACGTTGGTGACGGACGTGACGAGAATCTCGCCGGGCCGTAGCTCCGCGCCGTTCTCGGGGCCGGCGATGACGCGGGCGACGCCTTCCACGACTCCGGCCGCCCCGGCGAACCCGGTCACCGTCTCGGCCACCGGAGCGTGCTCGGCCGTCGCGTCGTACAGGTCGACCCGGCGGTCCGGGTCGGCTGCCCAGCGCTCCGGGTCGAAGGCGCCGCGGATCAGCGTGGGATACGCCGGCAGCGCGCGATAGCGGTCGTACGCCGCCCGGCGCGCCGGCACCGCCGCCAGTGGAGGGTCGTCGCCGTCGAGGAGCCGGCAGATCTCCCGGATGTCGCAGAAGAACAGGTCGTCGCCGCGGCCGGTCAGCTCGCCGGCGCGCTGGACGAAGATCCGCATCGCCCAGAACGCCCGGATCACCTCCGACCGGGCGGCCTCGCGTGCCCGGGCGGCGTGCGCCGCGCGGTCGACGCGGCGCCGCAGAGCGGCGAGTTCGCGCGGCCGGAGCCGGGAGCGCAGTCGTTCCCAGGCCGCCTCGCGGGCCCGTTGCTGCCGGGCGAGCAGGTCGGTCGCGTCCTCCGGGGCGCCGGCCATCGCCGCGAGCTCCCGGTCGAGCCAGCCGGGGTCCTCGGCCGGGCGTGGCGCCGACACCTCGAACTCGTGCGGCCCGCGGTGGCCCCACTGCCGGAGGTAGGTGTCCCGGTCGAGCTGCCCGCGGCGTACCTGTGCCAACCCGACCAGCGGGCCGAGGCTGGCAAGCTCGCCGCCCGCGGTGTGCAGCCCGGTGAGCAGGGCGTTCGCGTCGCCCTCGCCGGCCACCTCGCGGACGCGGGCGGCGATCGTCGCCAGCGCGTTGCCGTCCATCCGGGACCCCGCGGCCAGCATCCGGCTGGTGTCACGAAGATACGGCTCGCCCTCGGCGTCCCACACCTTCGCCAGCGCCGCCGCGGTGTCCGCGGCTCTGATCGCGGCGGTGACCCGTTCGAAGCGGGCGGGTGCGTCGGCGACCATGGCCTGGAAGTTCTTCTGGTAGGCACGCAGCCGGCGGTAGAACGGCACGACCTCGCCGAGCACGCTCCGGACCAGCCGCCAGCGCGAGAGCGGCAGCATCGGGATCGTGACGCCGTCCGGGATCCGGCCGAAGACCTCCGGGACACTGGCGTAGAACAGCCTCGACATGCCGAACGCCTGGGCGGAGGCCGCGGCGACGCTGAGGTTGAGGTAGAACCTGCCGCCGATGTTTCCGGACAGCGGGTGCTCCCCGACGGCCGACAGCGCCATCGTGTCGGCCATGAAGATGCGGATGAGCGACCAGGTGCAGGGCGTCATCACGTCCGGGATCGCCTCGCCGAGATTGCCCGACGTCCACAGGTAGTCGCCGCGCAGGCTGTCGTTCCACTGCTCGCCTGCGGTGGTCGGCCGGTCGGTGGGCCGATCTGTGGATCGTTCGGCTGACAGCCCCGTGGGCAGCCCGGTGACCGGACGGGCCTGGACGAGGAAGAACCGTCCGTCGTACCGGGCCCACTCGACGTCCATCGGGCAGCCGAAGAGTTCCTCGACGCCGACGCCGAGCCGGGCAAGCTCGCCGGCCTGCCGGTCGTCCAGTACCGGCGCGTTCCGGAGGCTCGGCGGTACGGGTTCCTCGCGCGTGCCCTGCTCGGTGCGTACGGTGCGTACGGACTTGTCGCCGGTGTCGCGGCGCGCCACGGCGAAGGTCTCCCGCTCGACCAGCAGCGAGTCGGGGGTGACCTGGCCGCCGACGAGCGGCTCGCCCAGCCCCCAGGTGGCATTGACGTGGATGTACGCCCGGTCGCCGGTCATCGGGTCGACGGTGAAGATCACGCCGGCGGACTCGGCGGGGACGAGTTCCTGCACCACGACGGCGAGGGCGACGGGCTCGGCGGGGATGCCGTGCCGGATCCGGTACGCGATCGCGCGGGCGGTCCACAGCGAGGCCCAGCAGCGGCGTATCGCGTCGAGTACGGTATCGCGGCCACGGATGTTCAGGTAGGTGTCCTGTTGCCCGGCGAACGACATCCCCGGCAGGTCCTCCGCGGTGGCCGACGAACGGACCGCGACCGGGAGTTCGCCGTCGTCGAGACTCGCGTACGCCTGCTCGATCGGCTCGGCGACCTCGGCCGGTACGACGCCCTCGGCGAACAGCCGGCCGATCTTCTGCGCCGCCTCCTCACATCGCTCCGGCTGGTCGGCACGCAGCCCGGACACGGCGGCGAGAATCTGGTCCTGTCGGCCGTCCCGGCCGACGAAGGCGCGATACGCGGCCGTCGTCACCTGGAAGCCGGGCGGCACCGGCAGGCCCGCGCGGGCGAGGCGGGCCAGGGACGCGCCCTTGCCGCCGACCTCGGCGATGCCGGCGGCGGGGTGGTCGAGAGGGACGACGTACGAGAGATCGGTCCCGGCTGGTGCGGAGAGGTCGGCCCGGTCGGTGGGGCCGGCCTGGTCGGTCGGATCGGCGTTCACCGGAACAGTGCTCCCTTCGTGGAGCTTCCAGCGTGCGCGACGCACGGAGTGATTGACCAAATGAACCAATACGGTCAAAGAGGACCGTACTCTCCGGCCTGTCCGAGGGTCAACGAAGCGGCAGCCCCGGTGACGAACGCCACGCTCCCTACCGGCCGGGCAGCGACCCGCATCCCCGTTGTCGATCACGGGCCGGGGCGGCCGGGCCGGAGAAGCGCCCCGGCGGAGAGGGTTCGCCGCTGAGCCGTTTGGGGACCGGCCGGCCGGGCCAGGTCATGTGAGGGAGGCCGACGGTGGACAAGCCGATGTCCGGGTACGACCGACCTGCGACCGAACGAACGAACGACCGAACGTGCGGCCACCCGGACGCTGAGTGAGAAACGCGCGGGCCGCGACGCGCCGGGAGGCGGTGTGCGTGCGGTTGCCCGCGGTGCATGCGTACGCTGCTGCGGCGGTGGAAATGAAGATCCGCAACGAATCCGTCGGCTGAGGACTGGTGAACGTGAGTGCGGTGAGGGCTGGTACGACCCTCGGGCGTTACCGCCTCGAGGAGCTGCTGAGTCGCGGCGGCATGGGCGAAGTGTGGCGGGCACACGACTCCACGCTGGGCCGTCCGGTCGCGGTCAAGCTGCTGCATGCGGGCGTGACCGAGGCCGGTGACCGGGAGCGCTTCGTTCGCGAGGCGCGGGCGGCCGCGCAGCTCAGTCACCGCAACGTCGTCGCGGTCTTCGACGTCGGTGAGTGGTCGGGCCGCCCGTTCCTGGTGATGGAGCTGCTGGACGGGCGTACTCTCGCCGCCATCCTCGCCGCACGCGGCCCGCTGCCCCCCGACGACGTACGCGACCTCGGCGCCCAGGCGGCCGCCGGGCTGCACGCGGCACACCAGGCCGGGGTGGTCCACCGCGACGTGAAGCCGAGCAATCTCGTCCGCACCCAGGACGGCTCGCTGAAGGTCGTCGACTTCGGCATCGCCCGGGTGCTCGACGAGGCCTCCACCCGGCTCACCCGCACCGGCACCATCGTCGGCACCGCCTCCTACCTCGCTCCCGAGCAGGTCCGGGGCCGGTCCGCCGACGCCCGCAGCGACCTGTACGCCCTGGGCTGCGTGCTCTACCAGCTGCTGACCGGCCGGACGCCGTTCGTCGGCGGTTCGACGGAGGTGGTGTATGGCCACCTGCACACCGCGCCCACGCCGCCGTCCCGGCTGCGCCCGGGCGTTCCGGAGGACCTGGACGAGCTGGTGCTCAGCCTGCTGGCCAAGGAGCCCGCCGACCGTCCGGCCGACGCGGCCGCGGTCCGGGCCGCGCTGCTGGCCACGCGCTCGACCTCTACCAGGTCGACCGGGTGGGCCACCCCCGACCCGGCCGAGGCGGCGACCGCGTTGTCGCCCGCCATGGCCGCGGCCTCCGGACCCCTGTGGGCCTCGGCCGGGCACCCCGGCATCGAGGAACCCGTCGGGACAGCCCGATCCTCCGACCAGGCCACCCGGACCTTCGCCCTGCCCGAGCTGGAGCGCGAAGGCGCCGTCGCCGGACAGGACCTCGGCGGACGGGACACCGGAGCTGGGAACGACAGGTCGGCACGTCCCGCCCCAAGGCCTCGTCCTCGGTCGGGCGACCTCGCGGTCCTGGTGGCCGCCGCCGCGCTCGCCGTCGCGTTGCTGAGCGCGTCGTTGTGGGTCTGGAAGAACACCGCGCAGTCCGGTGGCGCCCAGGTCGCGGGCGACCGGCCTCCCGCGCCGTCGGCGACCACACACCGCAGCCCGAGCCCGAGGCAGACCACGACGCAGACCCCCAAGGCCACGTCCGCGCCGCGCCCCTCCACGCGAGTGGCCGACTCCAGCAACTCCGGGGACGCCGGCACTCCCGCCGTCGGCTCGCCGGCCTGGCTGAACCGCCTCGACGCCGCGCTGGCGTTCCTGTCGTCCACCGGACGCGTCGACCCCGAGGTCGCCGACCGGCTGCGCAACTCGGTGGACAAGGCTCGTCAGGCGTACGCCGACGGTGATCCGGAGAAGGCCCGCGAGCGGATGCAGAAGCTGCGCCGGGACTTCGCGAAGGCGTACAGCAAGGACGACCTCCCGACCGGCGGGACGCTGGACAGCATCCTCGGCGCCGGCTGGCAGGGTGAGCAGGGGCCGGCCGACGGGGAGGCGAACCAGACCGGCACCGGCCACGACGGCCATGGCCACGACCGCGGCAACTACGGTCACGGCAACGACAACTGAGGGCCGCGGACCGCCCGCGGCGGGGAGGGACCGACATGAGCGTCGTCCGGTGGCAGGCACAGACCCGGGACCAACTGACCGCGTTGCTGCCGGAGGCGATGGTCGTACTCCCCATCGGCGCGACCGAGCAGCACGGACCGCACCTGGCGACGGGCACGGACGCGCTGCTGGCCGAGACCGCGGCCACCCGGGCGGCCGAGCTGGCCGCGGAGTCCGCGTCGCGCACCCTCGTCCTCGCCCCGACCCTGCCGATCGGTGCCTCCGACCACCATCTGCCGTTCGGGGGCACACTCTCCCTGCGGCCGGAGACGCTGCTCGCCCTGCTCCTCGACGTGGCCCGTTCCGTCGCCGACTGTGGCGGCCGCCGGCTGGTCATCGTCAACGGCCACGGCGGAAATCGCGGCATCTGCTCGGCCGCGGCCGCCGCCGCGTCCGTCCGGTCGCCGATCACTGTGGGCTACGTCGACTACTGGGACGGCGCCGCGGACGCCGATCTCGGCGGTACCCCGCTGCCCGGGCACGCGGGTGGGTTCGAGACGTCCCTGGTGCTCGCCGTCGACCCCGAACTGGTCGACGAACGCGCGCCGCGTACGCACGTCCCCACCATCCCGGCCGTACCCGGTGTCGAGATCCAGCGGCAGGCGTCCTGGCACGAACAGGACGGCTACACCGACGACCCGGCCAAGGCCGACGCCGCGCAGGGCCGGGAGTGGCTGGACCACCTGGTCCGCAGGCTCGCCGGCCGGCTGGTCGACCTGGCTGCCTCGATCTAGGGTCCGGCCCACCCGCACCTCCACCTCGACGGTTGACCTTGTCGCGGCGTCAACCTGTGCAATGGGTGCATGCGAATCGGGGAACTCGCCACCCTCGTCGGGGTGTCCACACGTACCGTCCGGCACTACCACCACCAGGGCCTGCTGCCCGAGCCCGACCGCCTGGCCAACGGCTACCGCGAGTACCGGCTGCGCGATGCGGTCGTCCTCGCCCGGGTACGCCGGCTGACCGAGCTCGGGCTGTCGCTGGACGAGATCCGCGACGTACTCGCCGACGAGCAAGGCCGGGACCTGCGCGAGGTGCTGGCCGAGCTCGACGCCGACCTGGCGAGGCAACAGGAGGCGATCGGCGCCCGCAGGGCCCGGCTCGCCGCGCTGCTGAACCGGGGCGCGCTGGATCCGGACTCCACGGTCTCCCCGGAGCTGGCGACCGTCCTGCGGGACCTGCCCACCGAGGGGTCGGCGTTCGGGCAGTTCGACCGAGACCTCCTCACCGTCTTCGACGCGGGCGCCGACCCGGCCGACCGGGCCGCGTTCGCCGAGCTGCTCCGCGGCCTTCCGGAGGAGACCGGCGGCAGGGGAGCGGCCGACATCTACCGGAAGCTGGACGAGCTGGCCGGCGCGGAGCCGACGGATCCGCGCGTCGGTGCGCTTGCCGACGAGCTGGCCGCGTACCTACCGGCGGAGATCGCCTCGGCGATGGTCGGAAGCGTCGACGATCCGCAGACCGGTCAGTGGCTCGCGACGATGACCCGTGAGCTGTCCGCCGCACAGGTCGGGGTCTTCCGAACGCTGGTGGCCAGGCTTCGGGAGCGCGGATCATGCTGAGCGCCGTCCGGTCGGTGATCCCGGTGCCGGTCCGCCGGCTGATGAGCTTCGACCTGCGGGGCATGGTCAGCATCGCCCTGTGGATCGCGCGCCGCCGCGACGGCGTACCGGCCGGCGCGTTCGCCGTCTCCTATGCCCGCGCGCAGACGCCGGTGACGGCGCTTTTCCTGTTCTTCATGGTGATCGAGCTGTTCGCGCTGGAGGTCGTGTTGCGGGCGCTGCACGCGCCGGTCGTCCTGCGTTCGGTGATCCTGCTGATCGACGCCTACACCGTCGTGGCCGTGCTGGCGATGATCGCCGCGGCGATCACCCGGCCGCACGTGGTCACCGCCCAGGAGGTACGCATCCGGTACGGCGCGTTCTTCGACCTGCGGGTGCCCCGGGACCGGATCGCGGCGGTACGCCGGGCCGGCAACCACAACGAACGCGGCATGGTGACGGTCGCCGACGACAAGCTCGCGGTGGCGGTCTCGTCCCAGACCAACCTGGTCCTCGACCTGACCGAACCCGTCACGGTCGTCCGTCCGCTCGGCCGGCAGGCGCGGGTACGCACGGTCCGCTTCTTCGCCGACGACCCGGTGGCCGCCCACGCCGCCCTGCGCCCGGCGGCCGAACCGACCCAGGGACGTCAGGGCCGCCGGTAGACGCGCACGTAGTCGATGTCGAAGCTGTTCGGGAACACCGTGCTCGCGTCGGGCGGGCCGCCCCGGTCGGCGTTCATCCACACGCCGCTGTTCAGGACGACGTACATCGGCTTGTCCGGCACGAAGTCGCCCTCGAACGACCCGGTGACCCGCCCGTCCACGGAGAACGTCGCGCGCCGCGGTTCCCAGCGCAGGGCGTACGTGTGCCAGCCGGTCGTCGGTGCGGGGTCGTAGGTCCAGTGGCCGTCCCACCGGACATTCGGCCAGGCACCGGAGGCGATGCCCTGGAACATCCCGTCGATGCCGCCGAACCACTCCGCCACGTCGAACTCCGGCGGCCAGGTGCGGTCCTGGGGTACCAGCCAGAACGCCGGCCACAGCCCGCGACCGGCGGGGTAGCGCGCGCAGATCTCCCAGTAGCCGTATGCCTGGGCGAACTTGTCGTGGGAGGAGACGAACCCCTCGGAGTAGGCGTACGTGCCGGGCGGGTCGTCACCGACCACGGGCTCGTCGTCGGCGATCAGGTGGAGCAGACCCTGGCCGAGCACGATGTTGCTGTCCAGCGCATAGCTGCCGTAGGAGCTGTTGTGGTAGTGCCCGCCGGCCCGGCCGGGGAAGTCCATCACCGTGTTCCACTTCGTCCGGTCGAGGGTGGGCGCGCCGAACTCGTCGTGCCACGCCAGCGGCCACCGGGGCGCCGCGGGCTGCTCGCGGGTGCACGTACGAGCCGCTTCCGTCGTCGGTGCCGCGGCCTCGGACGTGGTTACCGTCGTGGTCGCTGTGTTCGCTGTGGTCGCCGTGGTCGCCGTGGTCGCTGTGGTCGCTCCGGCGGCGGTGGCGGTGCCCGCCAGGATCGACGCGAGGACAAGACACCCGGCCACCGCGAGCAGGGCGGCCGGCCGGGCCGGTCGGTTGCGCATCGACACCTCCGGTGTCCGTCGTATGAAAGCCCCTCGTGATCTCGGTGCCGCCGAGTGAAGTCGGGCCCGCCTGCGCGGTCAACGGCGTTGACCGACAGCGGCAGGAGCCGGTCTGATCATGGTTTGTGCACGTCTGGCCCGGGCAGGCTGGCACCGGACGTCCACAATCTGGGAGGCCGCCATGACCGCCGGAACGGCCGCGACGGACACCGCACACCCCGCGGGCACGGATACGGCAGTGCTCGACGACGCAGACCTGGCGCTGATCGACGCCTACTGGCGGGCAGCCAACTATCTCTCCGTCGGCCAGATCTATTTGCTCGACAACCCGCTGCTCCGCCGCCCGCTGGAGCCCGCCGACATCAAGCCCCGGTTGCTCGGGCACTGGGGCACCACGCCCGGGCTCAACCTGGTCTACGCGCACCTGAACCGGCTGATCCGCGCCCACGACGTGTCCGCGATGTACGTCACCGGCCCCGGCCACGGCGGCCCCGGCCTGATCGCCAACACCTACCTCGAGGGCACCTACAGCGAGATCTACCCGCACATCAGCCAGAACGCCACGGGCATGCGCCGGCTGTTCCGGCAGTTCTCCTTCCCCGGTGGGGTGCCGAGCCACGTCGCGCCCGAGACGCCGGGGTCGATCAACGAGGGCGGCGAGCTCGGCTACTCCCTGGTGCACGCGTACGGCGCGGCGTTCGACAATCCCGACCTGCTGGTCTGCTGCGTCGTCGGCGACGGCGAGGCGGAGACCGGTGCGCTGGCCACGAGTTGGCACTCGAACAAGTTCCTCGACCCCGCCCGCGACGGTGCCGTGCTGCCGGTCCTGCACCTGAACGGCTACAAGATCGCCAACCCGACAGTGCTGGCCCGGATCCCCGAGCGCGACCTGTGCAGGCTGCTGGAGGGGTACGGCTACCGCCCGCTGGTCGTCGCCGGTGACGACCCGGCCTCGGTGCACCGGAAACTGGCCGCGGCGATGGAGACCGCGTACGACGAGATCCGGGCGATCCAGGAGGCGGCGCGTTCGGGCCGGGGAACGGCGGCGGCAGACGGTGAGCCGCCGCGGTGGCCGATGATCGTCCTGCGTACTCCCAAGGGATGGACGGGCCCGCGCGAGGTCGACGGGATCCAGATCGAGGGCACGTTCCGGGCGCACCAGGTCCCGTTGAGCGAGGTACGCACCAACCCTGCCCACCTCGAGCTGCTCGCCGAATGGATGCGCAGCTACCGCCCGGAGGAACTCTTCGACGCCGACGGCCGGCTGCGGCCCGAGCTCGCCGCCCTCGCGCCCGAGGGCAACCGGCGGATGGGTGCCAACCCGCACGCCAACGGCGGCCTCCTGCTCAAGGGCCTGGACCTTCCGGACTTCGCGGATTACGGCGTGGACGTGCCGGCGCCCGGCGCCTCGACCAGCGAACCGACGAGGGTGCTCGGCACCTGGCTGCGTGACGTGATCCGCGACAACCCCACGACGTTCCGGATGTTCGGGCCGGACGAGACCGCGTCCAACCGGCTGTCGGCGGTGTTCGAGGCCACCGACCGGGCGTGGGACGCCCCGGTCGAGCCCGGCGACGACCATCTCGCCCCCGACGGTCGGGTGATGGAGGTGCTGTCGGAGCACCTGTGCCAGGGCTGGCTGGAGGGCTACCTGCTCACCGGGCGGCACGGGCTGTTCAACTGCTACGAGGCGTTCATCCACATCGTCGACTCGATGGTCAACCAGCACGCCAAGTGGCTGAAGGTGACCCGGCAGATCCCGTGGCGGGCGCCGATCGCCTCGCTCAACTACCTGCTCTCCTCCCACGTCTGGCGCCAGGACCACAACGGCTTCTCCCACCAGGACCCGGGGTTCCTCGACCACGTGGTGAACAAGAAGGCCGAGATCGTCCGGATCTACCTGCCGCCGGACACCAACACCCTGCTGTCGGTGTACGACCACTGTCTGCGCAGCCGCGACTACATCAACGTCGTGGTGGCCGGCAAGAACCCCGCACCCAACTGGCTGTCGATGCCGGACGCGGTCGCCCACAGCACCCGCGGCATCGGGATCTGGGAGTGGGCGAGCAACGACAACGGCGAGGTGCCCGACGTGGTGCTCGGCTGCGCCGGAGACGTACCCACCCTGGAGACTCTGGCTGCGGTCGACCTGCTGCGCCGGCACCTGCCCGAGTTGAGGGTCCGGGTCGTCAACGTGGTCGACCTGATGCGGCTGCAGCCCGCGTCGGACCACCCGCACGGCCTGCCCGACCGGGAGTTCGACGCGCTGTTCACCACCGATCGGCCGGTGATCTTCGCGTTCCACGGGTACCCGCTGCTGATCCACCGGCTGACGTACCGGCGCACCAACCACGACAGCTTCCACGTCCGCGGCTACAAGGAGGAGGGGACCACCACCACGCCGTTCGACATGGTGATGCTGAACGACCTGGACCGCTATCACCTGGTCATCGACGTGATCGACCGGGTACCGGGGCTCGCGATCCGGGCTGCGGGGCTGCGCCAGCAGATGGTGGACGCCCGGCTGTGGGCCCGGCGTTACACCCGGGACAACGGCGAGGACACGCCGGAGGTCAGTGAGTGGACCTGGCCGGGCGGTCGCCCCGCCGAGCCGGGTCACGCGCCGGCTCCGAGCCGGGCACCGGAGCGTGCCTGATGCGGGTGCTCGTGGTGAACGCCGGGTCGGCGACCCTCAAGCTGTCCCTGCTCGACGACGACGAACTGCTGGACAGCAGGCACGTGGAGACCTCCGATGCCGCGTCTGGCCACAAGGCGCTGGCCGAGGCACTGGAGGCGATGGAGCGCCCGGACGCGGTCGGCCACCGTGTGGTGCACGGCGGTCCGGCCTACACCCGCGCGGTCCGGATCGACCCCCGCGTGCGCGAGCGGCTGGGGGAGTACACCTCGCTCGCGCCGCTGCACCAGCCCGCCGCGCTCGCCGGGATCGACCTGGTGTCCGAGCAGCTTCCGGACGTGCCGGCGGTGGCGTGCTTCGACACAGCGTTCCACTCCACCCTGCCGCCCGCCGCCTCGACCTACGCGGTGCCGGCGCGGTGGCGGGAGGAGTGCGGCCTGCGCAAGTACGGCTTCCACGGGCTGTCCGCCGCCTACTCCGCCCGCCGTGCCGCGGAGATGGTGGACCGTCCGGTGCAGGAACTGCGGACGGTGGTCTGCCACCTCGGCGCCGGCGCGTCGGCGACCGCGGTCCGGGCCGGCCGCAGCGTCGACACCACGATGGGGTTCACACCGCTGGCCGGGCTGGTGATGGCCAGCCGGCCCGGTGACGTCGACCCCGGCCTGCTGGTGTGGCTGCTGCGCAACGGTGTTGTCGACACCGAGGGCCTGGACCACGCGCTGGAACGCGACAGCGGGCTGGTCGGCCTGGCCGGCACGCCGGACATGCGACAGGTCGTGGAGCGGGCCCAGGCGGGGGACGCCCAGGCCAGTATGGCCATCGGGGTGTACGTCCACCGGCTGCGCGGCCTGGTCGCCGCGATGACGGCGAGCCTGGGCTGCCTGGACGTCCTCGTGTTCACCGGCGGCGTCGGCGAGCACGCCCCGCTGGTTCGCGCCCGCGCCGTGGAGGGCCTGACCTTCCTCGGCCTGGCGCTGGACGACGAGGCGAACTCCCAGGCCGACGGCGACACCGACGTCACCGCGCCGACCGCGCGGGCGCGGACGCTGGTGATCGAGGCCCGCGAGGACCTGCAGATCGCCGCGGAGGTACGCCGGCTCTGCCAGTGACCGCTTTCAGTCCTGCCCAGCGTTCAGCCCGGCGTTCAGCCCGGCGTCCTGGCCGGTGTCCTTCTCGGTGTCCTTCTCGGTGTCCTTCTCGGCGTTCAGCCCCCTGGCCAGCCCGGTGTACAGCCCGCGCAGGTGCTGGGTCCGGTCAGCGGCACTGAGCACGTCGGTGGAGTCGACGAACTGGTCCACCGACCCGACCAGCGGCAGCGCCCGCAGCCAAGGGTCCTCGATCTCGTTCCGGCACGCCTGCGCGAACCCGCTCGCGTCCGGCACCCGGAACGGCCGGCTGAAGAAGGGCCGCACGTGCGGGTCGACCGGCTCGCTGACCCCGGAGTCGTTGTGTCGCCGGCCGAGCAGTTCGTACGCCTCGACCAGTGCCTGCTCCCGGCTCGCGAAGTCGGTGGCCGCGACGGCCTGCCGCAGCGGCGGTACGAGTTCGTCCGCCTTCGGCAGCCGGGCGAACGCGGTGCCCACCCACTTGGTGTACGGGCGGTACTCCCTGGCCAGCAGGAACGCCAGTCCCATCAGGTCACGCACCAGCCGGGCGGCGAGCACCGCCGAACCGAGGTCGTCGCCCACCTCCGCGGTCCGGCCCACGAACGCCACTTCCTGCGCGATCCGGCCCCACTGCGCGGCCACCAGCCACCGCCACACGTCCGGCGGGTACCACGCCAGCGCCTCCCGGGTCGCCGCCAGCTCGCCCGTCGGGTCCGCGTACACCGCGCCGCGGACCACCCCGAGGAGCTGCTGTTGCGGCACCGTCAGCCAGTCGAGGGTGCTCATCCCGTCCAGTGGCTGGACACCGAGCTGACCCTGCAACCAGCCTCGCCAGGTGAGGACGTCGACCATGTGCTGCTCGGGTACGCCGTCCCAGCCGAACCGGACCGGCCAGCCGCGGAACTCCGCCGGCAGCCCCTCCTCGACCCGGGCGCGTACCGCGTCCACGTCCGCCTCCGCGACGAACACCTGCAGCCGGGGGCCCCAGCCGTGGTCGGTGGAGCGGTCGGTGTCGTAGCCGAGCACGTCCGACCCCCAGCCCAACAGGGCGGCGGCGTGCTCTGCCGGTCGTACGAGGGGAGCGACGACCTCCGCGTGGAAGGCTGCGTTCAGTTGCAGGGAGGGAACGAAAGCGGGAGACACGAGATCCATCCTGGCGGCAACGTCATGGGCGTCCGCAATTGGTTTTCACCCACGAAAGGATCACCGGATGACCGGCACACCGGACCGCGCGAGCGCACGGCAGTTCTACTACCGTTTCCTCGTCGAGTTGTGGGGCGCCGAACCCGCACGGCGCGCCCAGCTCGCCGCGGAACTCGTGACCGACGACTTCGCCATCCGCCGCGGCGGGCACGACGACCCCGCCCGCGGCCCGAAGGCGCTGCTCGCGCTGGTCGAGCAGAGCGCCGCGCTGTTCGACGACATCGACGTACGGATCGACCAGGGCCCGATCGCGGACGGTGACATGGTCGCAGCGCGCTGGACATTCACCGGCAGCTACAGAGGCGGACTGCCGGGGGCCCGGGCACCGGAGGGGACGCGGGTGGCATTCTCTGGACTTGACCTGGTGCGGCTGGCAGACGGCCGGGCCGCGGAGTACTGGGTGTCCTCGGACGCCGACCACCTGATGCGGCAGCTCCAGGTCGAGGGCTGAGCCGGAAGTTCTGGAGCAGTGCGGAGTCGGAGGAGGACGTGCGTGAGTGAGCTGGACGCGGCCGCGGTGACGGCCTGGCTGGGCGGCGGCGAGGAGTACGCCACCTGGGTGAGCGAGCTGGACCGGGTCGGCCCACCCCAGACCGAGGTCACCCTGGCCGAACCCGCGCAGGTGCAGGCGCTGGCCGAGCCGCTCGGGCTGCACGCCGACGACGCGGCCGACATCGTGGCCACGAGGTTCACCGCGGCCGACGACCCGCAGCTGTGGTGGCTGCTGCAGCGGTGCCACGAGCACCTGATCTCCGGCATGGGCACCCTGGACACACCGTGGCTGCGCTGGCCGAACCTGCCCGCGGAGCTGGACGCGAAGGGGCGGTTCTTCTACGTCCACGTCTTCCTCGCCTCCATCCCGTCGCTGCTGCGCTACCACGAGAGCCGCGGCATCCCGGCGTCGGACAGCTGGGCGATCCTGGCCGACCTCGGCCGCCAGATCGCGATCTACCGCCGTATCCACGGCGTCGGCGGCCTGGACGTGCAGGGCTGGTTCTCGCTGCACTTCCGCGGGCTGATCTACGACTTCGGCCGGCTGCAGTTCAACCGGGCGCTGGTCCACTTCGACGACGAGACGATCTCGGCCGGGGGAGCGCCGTTCCGCAAGGGGGATCCCGTACTCGGCGTACACATCCCCGAGTCCGGGCCGATGACGCCCGAGGCGTGCGACGAGTCGTTCCGCCGAGCCCGGGAGTTCTACGACCGGTACTTCCCCGAGGACAAGTACCGCTACGGCGTCTGCTCGTCCTGGCTGCTCGACCCGCAGCTGGCCGACTACCTGCCCGAGGACTCCAACATCATCCGGTTCCAGCGGCGGTTCGAGATCCTGCCGGGCGGCCACGAGGGCGACAAGGACGTGTTCCAGTTCGTGTTCCGGATGATCGACCCGACGCTCGACCAGCTTCCCCGGCGTACGACGTTGGAGCGCGCGGTCGCCGCGCACCTCGAGGCCGGCAAGCACTGGCAGGTGCGCTCGGGCTGGGTCGCGCTGTAGGGAGTACGAACGAACCACGCGCTGGTGGGTGGCGTCCTCAGACGAGGGCGGCCACCACGCGTTCGCAGCGCGGCGGGTCGATGGTGAGGCCGATGCCGAGGCCCCACAACCAGTAGTCGACCGCGCGGACGATCGCCCAGGCGCGGGCCCGGTCGGGGTCCAGCCCACCGGCCGTGGTCAGGACGCCGAGCAGGTCGCGGATCGTTTCCGCGTCGGGCGCCTCGTCCACCCGGGTCCACATCAGTTCCGGCACCGCGAACTCCGGCTCGCCCGCGACCGGCTTGGGGTCGATCGCCAGCCAGGGTTCGCGGTCGGCCGCCAGCACGTTGCCGTAGTGCAGGTCGGCGTGCACCAGGTCGCTGCCCGCGTCCGCGGCCAGGTCGCGGGCGGTCGTGGCGACCAGGTCGATCCACCGCGCGGGCACCGGATCACCCAGACCGCGTTGGCGGTCGTGCACCGTGGCCGCGATCTCGGCGCCGAGGTCGGCGAGCTTCGGTGTCCCGGCGGGCAGCGGCTGGTCGGGCGTGCGCGGCACCGTGAGCCGGCGCAGCAGCCCGCCGGCGACCCCGGCCGCCTCGTACAGCTCAACGTCGGCGAGCGACCGCCCGGCGTCCAGGCGTTCCAGCAGCAGCGCGCCGTCCTCGGGCCGGGCGGCGAGCAGCCGGACGATGCCACGCCCGTCCCAGGCCCGCAGCGCCTCCGCCTCCATGACCGTGCTCGCCGGATCCCAGCAGACCTTGAGTACGCAGGGCTGTGAGCCGCGCCGAGCGGTGAGGACCAGGCTGTGCGCGCCGTGGCGCGGCGGATCGGGCAGCACCTCCACCGCCCACTGCCGGGCAAGCTCCGCCACGAAGTCGGGCAGCCGGTCGAGCCACGCGTGGGCGTCCGGTCCGGCGAGCCGGACGCGCTCCTCCACGAAGCTCGGGGGTACGACGATCCGCATGCTGCTCCCTACGCTGGTCCCGGTCCTCACCCTCCGGCCGAACGAGGTCGGCAGTGGGTCCGGACGTGCCGAGCGCGCGTCCCCGCCGGGGACCATACCGGCGCCCGGTCGCGGCAGTCACGCCGGTTTCCGCCGGTCCGGAGGACATCATGCGTACGCCCGATTCGCGCGCTCCGTCCCGGACCGCGGCGTCGCCGCGGGTGGCGCCCGGGGAGGGCACCGTGGGCCGCGTGGATAGGCTGACCCGGAACCCCGTACGGAAGGAAACCACGGTGGCTGTCCGGGCAGTACGTGGCGCGACCCAGCTCGAGGTCGACGAACGCGAACACCTGCTGGAGCGGGTCGCGGAACTCGTCCGCACCGTCCTGCACAGCAACGACCTCACCAACGACGACCTGATCAGCGTCATCTTCACCGCCACCTCCGACGTGCAGTCGGAGTTCCCCGCCTACGCCGCCCGGCTGATGGGGATGACCGACGTCCCGCTGCTGTGCGCCCGGGAGCTGGAGATCGGCGGCGGAATGCCACTGGTGGTGAGGTTGCTCGCCCACGTGGAGACCGATCTCACCCGCGACGAGGTCACCCATGTCTACCTGCACGGTGCGGCCGCGCTGCGACGCGACCTGGCCCACGTGCACGCCGTACCCGACGAGACGCAGGCATGACCGAGCCGCCGTTCCGCCGGGTGGTGGTGATCGGGGCCGGCCTGATGGGCACCTCGGTCGCGCTGGCGCTGCGCAGGTCCGGGGTGGAGGTGCTGCTGGAGGACGCCGACCCGGGAAACCTGCGGGTCGCGGTGTCCCTCGGCGCGGGCGTACCCGTCACTCCACCCGTCAGTTCAGGCGACGCGACCGGCGGCGGCCCAGCAGACCTGAGTGATCCGACCGACCTGGTGGTGGTCGGCGTGCCCCCGGCGGCGCTCGGCACGGTCATCGCCGAGGCGCTGGCCCGGTTCCCCGCCGCCGCCGTCACCGACGTCGGCAGCGTCAAGGCCGCCGCCCTCGCCGACACCAGGGCACACGCGTCCGCGGGGCCGGGACTGGATCGCTACGTCGGTGGGCATCCGATGGCCGGAAGCGAGCAGTCCGGTCCGCTGGCGGCCCGCGCCGACCTGTTCGACGGCCGGGCCTGGGCGGTGACACCGCACGTCGACAGCCGCCCCGACGCGGTGGCCGCGGTGGATCAATTGGCCCGTACGTGCGGAGCCTTTCCCGTCCAGCTCTCACCCGGTGAGCACGACGAGGCGGTCGCGCTGGTCTCCCACCTGCCTCAGGTCGCCTCGACCGTGGTCGCCGGCCTGCTGACCACAGCGGCGGAGGGGCACCTCGTCCTCGCCGGACAGGGCCTGCGCGACGTGACCCGGATCGCCGGCGGCGACCCGGAGCTGTGGACCCAGATCCTTTCCGCCAACGCCGAGCCGGTCGCCCGGCTGCTGCACGAGGCCGCCGACAACCTCCACCGGGTCGCGCACAACCTGGAGAAGCGGGACGCGGGCGAGGCGGGGCTGGCCGACCTGCGCAACTCCCTGGAACGCGGTGCGACCGGCGTACGCCGGCTGCCCGGCAAGCACGGTGCGCGGCCGGAGGCGTTCAGCCCGGTACCGGTTCTGCTGCCCGACCGGCCGGGGGAGCTGGCCCGCCTGTTCGCCGACGTGGGCGCGGCCGGGGTCAACATCGAGGACGTCCGGATCGATCACAGCCCCAACACCCCGGCCGGCCTGGTGGAGCTGTGGGTCCACCAGGACACCGTTCCTGCCCTGCTGGAGGCCCTGGCTCACCACGGGTGGGACGTGCACGGGTAGCCTCCCCAACGAGCACTCGGAGGGAGACGACAGGTGGAGCGAGCCGACCACGCCGACCAGGCCGACCACGCCGATGACGCCCGTACGGCGGGGATCGTGGTGGCCATCGACGGGCCGTCCGGTTCCGGCAAGTCCAGCGCCGCCCGCGGGACCGCACGCCGGCTGGGTCTGCGCTACCTCGACACCGGTGCGATGTACCGCGCGATGACGTGGTGGATGATGCGCGCCGGCACCCCGGTCGACGACGCCGACGAGGTGGCCGCGCGTTCCGGGGAGCCCGACCTGCAGGTCGGCACCGACCCCGACCTTCCCACGATCACCGTCGACGGCATCGACGTCTCCGGGCCGATCCGGTCCCGTGAGGTGACCAACGCGGTCAGCGCGGTGTCCGCGGTTCCCGCCGTACGGCACCGGCTGGTGGCCTTGCAGCGTGAGCTCATCGGCGACGGTGGCATCGTCGTCGAGGGACGCGACATCGGGACGACCGTGGCACCGGACGCGACTGTCAAGGTCTACCTGACAGCGCACGAGCAGGAGCGGGCGCGACGGCGGGCCGCCGAGGGGCTGGGCGGTGCGAAGGTCGAGGTGACGCTCACCCAGCAGGAGCTTGCCCTTCGGGACAAGAAGGACTCCACGCGGACGGCGTCACCGCTCAACCAGGCCCCCGACGCGGTCGTGCTCGACACCACCGCGCTGAACCTCAACCAGGTCATCGAGCGCATCTGCGCCCTCGCCGACGAGCGCGCCGGAATGCCCGGGCGACGCTGACCGGGCGACCGAGCGACTGATGGGCTGCCGACGATGAGCGAGCCGGCTGTGACTCCGTACTGGCACGACGTGCCCGGGCCGCCCCGGCGCGGTCTGGTGGCGTCGCGTCCTCTCGTGGCGAGGCTGGTGCGGGCGACCTGGAAGGTACGGGTGCACGACGACCACCACGTGCCCTCCACCGGCCCGGTGATCCTCGCGTCCAACCATGTCGGCATCCTCGACGGCCCGCTGCTGTGCGCGGTCGCCCGCCGCCCCGTGCACGCCATCGTCAAGAAGGAGATGTTCCGTGGCGCGGTCGGCCGGACACTTCGCGGGATGGGACAGATCCCCGTCGACCGGCGGGCCACCGACCCGGCTGCTGTCAAAGCGGCCTTGGCGGTGCTGCACCGCGGGGACGCACTGGCGATCTACCCCGAGGGCGCCCGCGGCGCCGGCGACTTCACGGTGATCAAGTCCGGAGTGGCCTACCTCGCGTTGTGCACGGGTGCGCCGGTGGTGCCGGTCGTGTGCCTGGGCACCCGGTTGCCGGGCGCGCCGATCGGTTCGGTGCCGCCCGCGCGGTCGCCGGTCGACCTGGTGTTCGGCCCGCCGGTGACTTTGCCGCGTACGGACTGGCCCCGGCGTCAGGACGTGGTCCGCGAACAGGCCCAGTGGTTGCAGAAATGGCTGGTGGGTCATCTGCGTTATGCCTGCGAGCTGACCGGCCGGGAACTCCCGGGGCCGGCCGCCCACCCGGAGCCCGAACCCGGCCCGGTGGTCACGCCGTAGCCTTGGAGACCGGTGCGCGCTGGCCGCCCACGTGCGGGTGGGCCGGATGCGGACCGACCGTGCGGCAGTTCGAACGGTGAGCACCGCGGGCGTACCACCCCACGCGCCCGCGACCGAGGCCTGGGACACCGGCCCGACATAGAGGACTTTTTGTGAGCAACGAGGAGTATGGCCGCGTCGAGGACTACGTCGATGATCTCGACGGGTTCGAGGAGTTCGACGGAACGGCCTTCGAGGCTGAGGACGAAGCAGCCGAGAACGTACCCGTGGTGGCTGTCGTCGGGCGGCCGAACGTCGGCAAGTCCACCCTGGTCAACCGCATCCTCGGCCGGCGCGAGGCGGTCGTGGAGGACCTGCCCGGCGTGACCCGCGACCGCGTCGCCTACGACGCGGACTGGCGCGGGCGCCGGTTCACGCTGGTCGACACCGGCGGCTGGGACCCCGAGGCGAAGGGCTTCATGGCGCGGGTGTCCGCACAGGCCGAACTGGCCGTGGACGCCGCCGACGTGGTGCTGTTCGTGCTCGACGCCACCGTCGGGGCGACCGACGTGGACGAGGCCGTGGTGAAGATCCTGCGGCGGTCGGGCAAACCGGTCGTGGTCGCCGCCAACAAGGCCGACGACCATCGCGGCGAGGCCGACGCCACCGCCTTGTGGTCGCTCGGGCTGGGCGAGCCGCTGGCGGTGTCGGCGATGCACGGGCGGGGGACCGGCGACCTGCTCGACGCGGTGTTCGAGGTGCTTCCGGAGGCGCCGGCCGAACGCGAGCCCGGCACCGGCGGCCCGCGCCGGATCGCCCTTGTGGGCAAGCCGAACGTCGGAAAGTCCAGCCTGCTGAACCGGCTCGCCGGTCAGGAGCGCGTGGTCGTCGACTCCGTGGCCGGCACCACCGTCGACCCGGTGGACGAGCTGGTCGAACTCGGCGGCAAGACCTGGCGGTTCATCGACACCGCCGGGATCCGGCGCCGGGTCCGCGAAGCGTCGGGGCACGAGTACTACGCGAGTCTGCGTACCTCCGCCGCGATCGACCGCGCCGAGGTGGCTGTCGTACTCCTGGACGCCTCCCAGCCGCTGTCGGAGCAGGATCTGCGGATCATCACCACCGTCGTGGAGGCGGGGCGCGGCCTGGTGCTGGCGTTCAACAAGTGGGACCTCGTGGACGAGGATCGCCGGCTGCGGCTGGAGAAGGAACTCGACCGGCAGGTCCGCGTCCAGTGGGCGCCGCGGGTGAACGTGAGCGCCCGCACCGGCTGGCACGTCGACCGGCTGGTCCGGGCGATGGAGACGTCGCTGGCCGGCTGGCAGACCCGGATCCCGACCGGGCAGCTGAACGCGTTCCTCGGCCGGCTGGTCGCCTCGCATCCGCACCCGGTCCGGGGCGGCAAGCAGCCCCGCATCCTGTTCGGCACCCAGCCGCAGACGTCGCCGCCGAAGTTCCTGCTGTTCACCACGGGCTTCATCGAGGCGTCGTACCGCAGGTTCGTCGAGCGGCGGCTGCGGGAGGAGTTCGGCTTCGCCGGCTCGCCGATCATGATCTCGGTGAAGGTACGGGAGAAGCGGAAGAAGAGCTGACTTTCCGGCGAGGCGAGCGCCGGGGAGCCGGGCTTCGGCCCGCTCCCGGCGCGCGGCTCGGGGAGTGGAGCCGGTGGCACGAGGCCGGCGGTCGATGCGGTAAGGTTTCCGACGGTTCGGCGGACTCGCCGGCCACGGGCTGTAGCGCAGTTTGGTAGCGCACTTGACTGGGGGTCAAGGGGTCGTGGGTTCAAATCCCGCCAGCCCGACACAGGTCACCGGCGTCCCTGCCGGTGAGTAAGCGGGTCGGTTGTCAGCCGGGCGTCGAGACCTCACCGCCGATTCCGGTCTCGTTGCCGTCGCCGTCGTGGAAGATGTACTTCCAGACCGAGCCGTGCTTCTCGATGTCGACCGGCTCCAGGCCCTGTCCGGAGATCCTCGCAACCTCCGCTGTCGGGTCGTCGACCCAGATCATGCTGACGGCCCCGCCGGCTCTGCCGGGATCCCGAATGATGTACACGTACCGGTTCTCGGCCAACTGCCAGACCGCCTCGATGTCGTTCGGATAGAAGGCCGGTTCGGCGCCGAACAGCCGCTTGTACCACTCCAGCGCGCTGCCATAGTCGCGCACCGGGATGCCTGCGAACACTCCTACTGCCATTCCTGTCTCCTACTCGATGCCGGACCCGACCGGTTCGGGCGCTGAAGGGCAGACCGGAGTACGCCCCGAAACTCAGCGGAGATGGCCAGATGACTGATACTGCGTCCAATCCGGCCGGGACCCCTGGCGGCGATTCCGGCGTGACCACGGCCGCTTCAACACCCGCCGCCGACGCCGGTGCGTCCGAGCAGACGAGTCTCGCGACACAACCTCCCGCGCCGCGGGGACTGGAGTACGCCGTCGACATCGTCTTCTGCATCGACGTGACCGGCAGCATGACGCCGATCCTGGACCAGGTGAAGGCCGACGCGCAGCGGTTCTACCGCGATGTTCAGGAGAACCTCACCGCGAAGGGCAAGAACATCGACGAGCTGCGCGTGCGGGTCGTCGCCTTCCGCGACATCGTGACCGATGGCGATGTCGCGCTGGCGGAGTCGCCGTTCCTTGGCGGTGCCGTCGAACGTACGCCGAGCGCATCCCCCGCGGACTTCAGCGCCCTGACCGACGGCACGGGCGCCGGAGACGTTCCTCTCCCTGCGCAAGGATCGCGGCAGCGCAACTGCCGGTTGACACCACAGGAACTCGGCCCTCGCATTGTGCACGGCCGGCCACGGGCTCGCCTGCCCTCGCCACTTCCCTCTCCTCGACGGTGAACCGCTGCCGGCGCGCATCCTCGTACGCCGCCTTGACCCCTGTCGCTAGGCGAGCCGGGGCAGGAAGGTTCGACGTGCGAGGGCGACCACGGTCTTCGTGACGAGGGCGGCGATGAGGACCGTGATCGCGAGGAGTACGACCCAGCTCCACACAACCCGCCCGGCGGGCCTTCCGTAGTTGATCAAGTGCAGCGCGAATGTGGCGGCTGCGGCGTAGGGAAACGCGAACGACCAGAACGCGGGTCCGAAGGCGAGCCGGCGGTACACCGGGATCAGCCGAAGCTGGACGATGGCGGCGAGCGCGGTGAAGCCGCCGAAGGCCAGGACGAGTACGTCGACTCTGCCGTGGGTGATGGCGAGGAAGGCGAGTCCGGCCAGAGCCGGCGGTGCGACGTCGATGGCGAGGGTAGGTGTCAGGGGCGCGGGCAACCGGGGCCGGAACATCAGCCGGGCCATGATGACCGACCCGATCAGCAGCCACGACAGGACTCCGAGGCCCATGAACGCGTGGGCGAGGGCGGTCCAGCCGGCGAGGGCGGCACCGATGGACGCGATGAGACCGCCGGCGACGGCGGGCAGCACATATCCGGGGTGCAGCCGGTCCAGGTCGAGGTCTTCGGCGATCCAGTGGCCGACCATCCACCCGGCCAGGACGGTGGTCGCGACCGCGAAGACCCCCAGTAGCCACTTCCCGGCCACCGGAGCGTGCGGCAGCAGGCCGATCGCGAGGAGCATGCCGACGATCGGTATGAGCGACACGAACGGCGCCATCACCGGATCTTCCAGGGTGACGGCGCGCCAGCCGCCGGACCGGCGTGGCAGCTGGATCAGGAAGGAGACGACAAGCACCAGCCAGATGGCGGCGGCGAGGAGAAACAGGATGTCGGCCACCGACGCGGGTGCCATCCCCGATGAGGCGGCGTATCGCCAGCAGACGGCGAGGCCTGCCATTCCGTAGGGGATCCCGAACATGTTCGGGGTGATCCCCACCTGAGGCTGCTTCGTGGGCGTGCTCATCCGACTCCTCCAGTCCATGCCAGTTGCGATCTACCCGGCCGGGCTGTGTTTCAAAGTCGGTCGTGCCAGTCGTCGAGGGTCAGCCATGCGGCTGCCCGTCGTTCTGCGCGGGCGGGCGCATCTGCCTGATGGTTTGGTGGAGCCGTCTTGGAGTGGGCACCTGCCGATGTCCATCGCCTTCGCTGACAGCGGATCGGGTGCGCTGACAGCAAAGGCCGCGGCCGTTTTCACGCGGGCTTCACCGAGCCGGGCGACGGCCGTGGGCGCTTGTCGGCGGGGTCTGCCATTCTCACCGCCATGAATCACACAGGCTTGGGAGAGGGCACTTGATGAACGACCTGTTCGATGAGGAGATCCGCGGGCACCACAGCATGCGGGACCACCTGCTCACCCTGGTGTCCGATGCGGACCTCGCCTACAAGTTGCCGGGCCACAACCCGACGTTGGGCGAGTTGCTGGTCGAGCTGGGTGACCTTCAGGGCGTCTACACGCACTCGTTCGAGAGGTTCACCTTGGACTGGGCGCACCGCCGGCTTCCGCCCCCGGCGCCGGTCACGGTCACCGGCCTGCGGGAGTGGTTCCAGGCTCAGGACGACGCCATGAAAGCCGCACTTGACAGCTTCACTGATGAGGAGCTGCACACCGATCGGATCGACCGCGGCGGCGGTTTCGTCGCGTCGCCGTTCGTCCAGCATCAGGTCTACCGCGAGGCGGTGTACATCTCCTACGGCAAGCTGAGCGTCTACCTCAAGGCGCTGGAGCGCGACGCCGGTGAGCAGTGGGCAGCCTGGGTGGGCTGACCTCAGGGTTCAGTTGGCCGGCGTAGCCGAGCTTGCGTGAGACCGCGATCGAGGCTGCGTTGCCCTCCTGGGCATCCGACCTTGCGTAGGTCGCACCGAGGCCTGCGAAGCTGAGCTGCAGTACGGCTGCACGCATCTCGGTCCCAATGCCCTTACCGCGTGAGTCGGCCGTCAGCCAGGAACCATTGGCGACCTCGCGCCGCACCAGGAACTGGACGGCGAACAGACGCTGCAGGCCGACGGCTTGACCCGCGACCACGGTGACAAGGGTGAGCGTCCAGCTTCCCGGGCTCCACTGCCCGAGTTCTCGCCACAGACACTGGAGGAGCCCGCCGGGGACGCTGCTCAGGAGAGTCATCGCGCCCAGAACCATCGCGGCCGGCCATCCAGGCCGAACATCCAGGGCAGGGACGGCTCGTACTCGGCTCGGCCCACGAGGTCGGCAAGTGCGTCGAGGTCGTCTGCCGTCGGGTACCGCAGTACCAGGTTCGAAGACACCAAACGCAAGCCACGCAAGGGTCAGACGGACGAGCTGGTCACCGGCTCCATGAGCTGGGGAGCCTACGTGATCATCTGTAGTGGGTCCACCAGTCAACCGGCCGTCGCTCGGGGAAGAGCGAGAAGGCCGAACGACGCGCAGGTCAGGAGGGTGCGTACGACGTGCCAGGCGATCCACGGTTTCTCGAAGGCCGTCCTGGATCCGCCGTTGGCGAGTGCGTGGTTGAGCGGGATGTTCGCGACCACGGTGATCACCACGGCCGGCACAGCCGTGACGATCGCCAAGACCGTGACGGCGTCTCGGTGCCAGCGGACCAGGACTGCCGTGACGATCGGCGCGCCGAGGAAGAGCACGACGAAGATCGGATTGACGATCACGACGTTGATCCGGTTCATGACCTTGATGAAGACGTCGTCCGGCTGACTGTGAAGAGCGGGCATCACGGCGAGGAGAAACGCCAGGTAGACACCTGCGAGAAGGCCGGCGAGGACCCGACTCACGACCAGGATGATCTCAGGCACGGGGTGCCTCCACGCAGAGCGAGCCGGCGAAGAAGCTGCCCATCGGTCGTGGTTCGCGGCCGAATCCGTTGACACCGGTGGTGAGAACCGTCATGCCTTCACCATGTCGTGGCCACCGGCACGATGAGAATGTTTGACGCGCTCACATGCATGCGTGATCGTCCAAGGGCAGGTCGGGAGTCACCATGCACCTACCGTCCGAACGCCCAGGCCACCATCAACGGAAACTCGGCCCGCCAGAAGGGGTCGCCGTGGTTGCCGGGCCGTTCGGTCATCACGATGTCCGCACCGGCATCGCGCAGCGCATCCGCCCACCGGGCCGCGTTCTCGAGGAAGAAGGGCTCCTCCGTGCCGGCGACGAGGTAGGCGCGCGGGAGGGAGTTCGGCATCACCTCAGGCGGGCGGTAGCCACCGCCAGGGGAGGCGGAGAAGATCGCTCCGTAGATGTCCGGGTGGCGTACCCCCATGGCGAGCGAGAGCTCCCCACTCGCGGACACGCCGCACACCGCGGTGCGTTCGGCCGGCAGCTTGACGCCGAACCGGCTCCGCACCCAGCTACCGACCTCCTCCACGAAGAACCTCCCGTGCGCTGCGAACCGATCCTCGTCGAACGAGGGGGAGTACTCCCGGATGCGCACCATCTCGTCCTTGTCGTCGGTCCGGTGGGCCCCGACGACCATCGTGGGGGGTACGTCGGCCGCCTCGAGGTCCACGCCCCACTGGGAGATCAGCTGCCCGTCACCGGCGAAGACGATCGCCTCCGGTGGATCCGGCGGCACATAGACCGTGACCTGCCGCCCGCTGTCGTACTCGAACGTCTCGGTGACGAACTCTCCTGCCATTCCATCAGTACGGGGAGGTTTTGGAGCCGGCATCTTCGCGTTCCCTTCGTCTGGACTGGCCAACAGTGGGGGTACTCACGGCATCTGGTCAACGCTTCCCAGGTGCCCATGGGGGACTGTCCGAGAACGGTCACGGCCCACCCGGCGCCCGGAAGTAGGACGGCTTGGTGTCAATGCACGCTTGCGGATGATTCGATTGCCGTTGCCTGGTAGGCCAACCAGCGGATCAGTGTGGCTCGGCGGTCGACGGGGACAGGTGCCGCGACCATCCGGACATGCAGGTCAATGTGCAACAAAACGTCACAGCGGCTACGACGGTCAGCATCGAGGCGAACGAGAACCAGCGCCCGAGCAAGGCAAGGAGAGCCGGCAGCAGGAAGCCGACGTAGGCGAGCGCGTAACAGACGCCGGTGAGCCCTCCGAGCTCGTCAGGTCGCGCGATGCGCTGAACCTCCAGCCGAACGCCGGCAACACGCTGCCGGTGAGCGAGGCCCACAACCCGGCGAGGGTCACGGGCCGACGGCCCCACAGGTCCGAGAGGGCGGAGGCCCCCAGCAGCCCAGGGACCAGACCGACGACGTACGCACCGAGGAAGACGTCCACGTCGAGCTGTGAGAATCCGGTGTGTTCCCGATACGCGATCAGTAGCGGCGTGAACTGGTTGCCACCCCATCCGATCACGAGCATGGCGAGCCCGACCGGTCGCCACGCTCGCGCCGGGTCGCGGCGGACGCTCCAGCGGTGGTCGGACGCGCCGCGACCAGCGAGCTCAGGCGTGGACGGCGCTCTCCTTCTCGGCCGCAGCGAGTGCGGCGTCGGTGTCGGCGACGGCGAGGTCGGCGTTGATGCGGGCGCCGGCGAGAGCGCCCGCCGCGGCGGAGGCACCTACCTGGGCGGTCAAGTCGGTCGCGTTTCCGGCAACCCACACCCCGGGCACGTCGGTGGCACCGGCCAGGCCGGAGGCGAAACTTCGTCCCATGCCGTTGGGCAGGTCCGTCATCGGGAGCCCCAGCCCGTCCAGGCCCTCGGTGCGGGCGAGCATCGTGGTCGCGACCGCGAGTACACGGCGGGCCACCACCTTGCCATCGGTCAGCCGTACGCCGGAGATCTTCCCGTCAGCGGCAGTGACGACCGCCGCGACCGGGGTGTCGACGACGCGGACGTTCCGGGCAGCGAGACGCGCGCGGGTTTCGGCGTCGAGGTCGGTGCCCCGGGTGAAGTAGACGAGATCGTCGGTCAGCTGGCGGAACAGCAGCGCGTGATGGAGGGAGGCGGGGCCGACGGCGAGGATGCCGATGGGCTCGTCCCGCACTTCCCAGCCGTGGCAGTACGGGCAGTGCACGACGCCGTGCCCCCAGTGCTCCGCGAGGCCGGGTATGTCCGGCAGGACGTCGCGCAGGCCCGTGGCCACGAGCACCCTGCGCGCGGTCAGCGTGCGGCTACTGGCCAGGCCGATGGTGAAGCGCAGGTCGCCGTCGGCGGACGGTTCGGCGGGCAGTGCGGAGGTCACCTCGTCGAACGCGACCAGGCCCCCGTAGCGGCGAACCTCCTCGCGTCCGCGCTCGTACAGCCTGGCGGGCGCAACTCCCTCCAGCCCGAGCAGACCGTGCACGCCCTCGGCGGGCGCGTTGCGGGGGGTGCCGCTGTCGATGACGACGACCGAACGGCGGGAGCGGGCGAGCATCAGCGCGCCGTTCAGGCCGGCGGTGCCACCGCCGATCACCACGGCGTCGACGGTGTCATCCGGCAGTGCGTCGCTCGCGGGAGGGTCGGACTTCGCTGGCATGGTTCGTACCTTTCGTCGTGCTCTCCGCTGAACGGATTCCTCTGCGTCCGACGCTAACCCCGGTTTGCCGTCAGGGCATAGGGTCTTGCGTATGAAGCAAGGAGATGACGAACTGGAGAGCCTGGTACGCAAGCGCATCCGTGCCCTGCGGGTGGCGCAGGGCTGGTCCCTGGAGGAACTGGCCAGGCGAGCGAACGTCAGCCAGTCCACGCTGTCCCGCATCGAGAACGGCCAGCGCCGCCTGGCGCTTGACCAGCTCGTCACCCTCGCCCGCGCACTCGACACCACCCTGGACCAGCTGGTGGAGACGGCTTCCGACGACATCGTCACCAGCCCGGTGATCGACGCCGCGCATGGGCAGCTGCGCTGGTCCATGAAGGCCGAGCCCGGCACGACGGTGGTCCGTCAGCGACTGACCGAACCGCCTCCGGACAACCCCGCCCGCATGCGTGCGCATCCGGGCCGCGAATGGCTCGTGGTCCTGTCCGGGACTGCGATTCTCATGCTCGGTCACGGCCGCTACCGACTCGAGACCAACCAGGCCGCGGAGTTCCCGACGATGCTTCCGCACGCAGTCGGCGCGGAGCACGGCACCTGCGAGGTCCTCGGCATCTTCGACCGTGAAGCGCGCCGCAGCCATCAGCGCGGCGAGAGCGCCTGAGGTGTCGCTCGGGCCGCCCGGGTCGTCCTTTCCTCACCGACGTGTGCGACCTCGAAGCGTTTGCGCGTACGGCAGCCGGCGAGATCGATCCCTTGCGGATCCGGCAAGGCATCGTGCTCCCATGGCATGGCGCAGCCTACGGTGCGGGCATGTCGTACGCACCTCACGCCGACCCTCATCGCGGCGAGCTGCACCAGCACCAGCACCAGCGCCAGCACCACCAGCAAGGCTCCGACGACCACGCGCGGATGCTCGACCTGGAGGCGGAGGTCCTCGCCGGGCACCTGGCCGCCATCACGGAGTGGCTGCCCGTCGCGTCGTCTCCTCGCGGGGTCGTGGATCTGGGCAGTGGAACCGGGGCCGGCACCTTCGCCCTTCTCGATCTCTTTCCTCACACGTACGTGACCGCGGTCGACTCCTCGGCAGTACATCTGCAGCGGCTGCGGGAGAAGGCGCGCGCCCGCGGCGTGGAGGGGCAGGTGAGCACGGCGCAAGCCGACCTTGACAGCCGGGACTGGCCCGACCTCGGTACGCCTGACCTGGTGTGGGCCTCGGCCTCGATGCATCACCTGGCCGATCCCGATCGGGTGCTGCGCACGGTGCACGACACCCTCGCGCCCGGCGGGCTGTTCGCCGTGGTGGGGCTGGCCGGGTTCCCGCGGTTCCTGCCCGACGACGCCCCAGAGAACCGACCGGGCCTGGAGGAACGCTGCCACGCCGCGAGCGACCGGCACTTCGCCGAGCACGTACCCAACCGCGGCATCGACTGGGCGCCGAAGCTGACCGCTGCCGGATTCTCCCTCGAGGCCGAACGCACCTTCACCGTGCGGGTCGAGAACTCGGCCAACAAGGCGGTCCGCACCTACGCGATGGGCAGCCTGCGACGCCTTCGTGACAGCAGTGCCGAAGGCGTGCCGGCTGAGGATCTCGCCGTGCTCGACCGGCTCCTCGACACCGCCAGTCCGGACAGCATCCTGCGCCGCGAGGACCTTGCCGTACGTACCGAACGTGTCGTCTGGGCCGCTCGCCGCACCACCTGAACCGGGCCGACGAACCTACGGCAGGCCGCCGCCCCTGTCGTCCTCGGCCACCTCCGAGTCGCGCGGGGACAGGTGGAGCGCAACGGCACCGAGGAGGCCCTCCCCGCGGGCCGCGCCGGCGATCACGAACATCCCGGCGCTGCCCTCCGCCCAGTCCTCCGCGGCACGATCGACGAACGTATGAGCATCCGTCCGGAGAAAGAACCCGGGTCGGGATGTCGAGATACGGTCGCCCTGCTCGTCATCATCTCCGGCAGACGTTTCCGGCAGATCCTTTCCGGCTGACCTTCCCGGCAGACCCTCTCCGGGTGAGTGGAGGACACATGCAGTACATGCTGCTGATCTACGACTGCGAGCGGCCCGAGCCGGGCGATCCTGGCTTCGCGGAAGCGCTCGCCAGGGTGAACGCTTTCGCCGAGGAGTGCCGCCGCCGTGGCGTTTTCGTGTACGGGCATCCGCTGCAGGCAGAGCACACCGCCACCACCGTCAGCGTGCGCGACGGCAGGACGCTGATCACCGACGGCCCGTACGCCGAGACCCACGAACACCTCGGTGGCGTCTACGTTCTGGACTGCCGCAACCTGGACGAGGCGCTGGAACTCGCCGCGATGTGCCCGATGGCCGAGCAGGGTGGGATCGAGGTACGACCGATCGCCGGTGTGCCGGGCCTGGACCACCGCCGTTCGGACCTGGCGGCCGCCGGGGAATGAACGCCGCACGGGCCGCCGCGCCGGTACTGGATCGGGTCTACCGCGATCACCGGGCCCGGATGCTCGCCGCCTTGATCCGCGTCCTCGGTGACTTCGAACTCGCTGAGGAGGCGCTGCAGGACGCGTGCACTCTTGCCCTGCGCGCCTGGGGTGAAGCACCGCCGGACGACCCGGTGGCCTGGCTGCTGACCGCGGCCCGCAACAGCGCGATCGACCGGCTGCGGCGGGCCCGGCTCGGCCGGGAGAAGCTCGCCCGGATCGGCGCGGCACCGGAGGCGGTGACGACCATGACGGACGACGGCGAGGAGAGCCTCCGCACCCTGGGAGACGAGCGGCTCGCGCTGATCTTCACCTGCTGTCACCCCGCTCTGGCCGAGGACGCGCGGGTCGCCCTGACCCTGCAGGCCGTCGCGGGGCTGACCGCTGGGCAGATCGCCCGGGCGTTCCTGGTCGGTGAGCCGACGCTGGCCCAGCGCCTGGTGCGCGCGAAACGGAAGATCCGCGACGCCGGCATCAGCCTGGAGGTGCCGTCCGACGCGCTGCTGCCCGAGCGGCTCTCCAGCGTCCTCACGGTGATCTGCCTGATCTTCACCCAGGGGTACACCGCCGCGTACGACCAGCCCGAACGCCGCACGTTGCCGGAGGAGGCGATCAGGCTCGGCAAGCTCGTCGCCACCCTCATGCCCGACGAGCCCGAGGCGCTTGGCCTGGTCGCCATGCTGTTGCTGCACGACTCGCGCAGCACCGCTCGCTACACCGCGCGTGGCGACGTCGTGTTGCTGGCCGACCAGGACAGGACCCGCTGGGATCAGAAGAAGATCACCGAAGCTATCGGAGTACTGGGCCGGGCGCTGCGCATGGGCAGGCCGGGGCCGTACCAGCTGCAGGCCGGGATCGCAGCGCTGCACGCCCAGGCCGGCTCCGACGACCAGACGAACTGGCCGGGTATCGCCGCTCTCTACGGCCGGCTGCTCACGCTGACCCCGTCGCCGGTGGTGGCGCTCAACCACGCCGTCGCCGTGGCCGAGGCCACCAACCCGGCCGAGGGCCTGGCGCTGATCGACCGGATCGAGGGGCTCGACCGCTACCACCTTCTGCACGCGGCCCGAGCGGATCTGCTCCGTCGCCTCGGCCGCATGACGGAGGCGGCATCGGCGTACCGGCGCGCCCGCGAACTCGCGACCAACCCGGCCGATCGTCGCTTCCTCGCCGGTCGGTTCCACGACCTCGACACCACGGAGTCACCATGAGACTGTCGATTCTGGACAACGGCCATCGCCGCCGCGTCAAGGTCTTCTTGACGCTCACCTCCGCGACGTCGCGGGTGGCCAGTCCGGACATCGTGAAGATGCTGCTGTACCGGCCGGGCTTTCTCACTCGCCCGCTGCTCGAGCTCACCGCCGACGCGATGCGCGGACCGTCGTACTGGACACCTGGGGAGCGCGAGTACCTCGCGATGTGCACCGCACAGCTTCACCGGTGCCCGTTCTGCGTCGAGTCCCACGCCGAGCTCACCCGGATCGCGGGCGCCGGCGAGGTCGACCCGGACGATCCGGCCCCGGGCCGGCCGCAACTGCAGGCCGTCCGGGAGTTCCTCGATCTGGTCAGCTGTACGCCGGACAGCGCGAACGCCGCATCGGTCACCGACCTCCCCGACGACGCGGTGCTGCAGGCGCTGCGCGTCAACCTGGTGTGGAACATCGTCAACCGCCTGGCAAACGCGTTCGGGTTCGTGCTCCGCGATGGCCAGTTGCACAGCGGGACCCGTGCGCTGCACCGCTTCGGCTACCGCTTCCCGTCGTTCCTCCTCGCCGACGGGCCGGTTACCGACCGCGGCGACGACGTGGCCAACCTGCGTTACGCGGTGCTGGACGCGCCCGCTACCACCGAACCAGCGTTGCGGGCTGCCGCCGCGGCCGGTGAACACCTGCCAGAACCATGGCAGTCCTACGCCAGGACCGTTCGCGAGGCGTCGTACCGGATCACCGACGCCGACATCGACCGGCTGATCGCCACTGCTTGCTCGCAGGACGAGATCTTCGAGGTCACCGTCGCGGCGGCTCTCGGTGCGGCACTGCGAAGTTTCGATGCCGGCCGGAAGGCACTGGAGCAGAAAACCGTGCGCTGACCATTGAAACGGTCGATCGCGCGGAGTAGGCGATGCGTCAGTGGCATGTCGCACGAACCCGCCCCCAGGACATGTCCTTCTCCGACGTCGCTCGCCAGGCCCGCGCCGCCCTGCCCGGCGTACGGCTTCGTCGTATCTCTTCGTGCTCCCCTTGGAGGGTTGCCCGTGGGTCGGAGCGGCCGGGGCCCTCTTGACATCCCCGGACAGAAATCCGTGCGAAAGTTCTGCCTGGTGATGTCAAGACGGTGCGTGCGGCTCCGACCAACCGGTCGAAGGGCCCCGGCCGGGGCCCGCCAAGCACGAGGGAGATCGACATGAAGTTCCTGATCAGCATGCACATCAACCCGGCGGTCCTGGACGCGCTGACCGACGAGGAGAAGGCGGCGATCGGTGAGGGCCACGGCAGGTTTCTCCAGGACCTGAAGAAGTCCGGTGAGTTGATCAACACGCTGGCGCTGGTCGACCCCTCCCAGGCGGCCGTGGTGTCGGTACGAAACGGACAGCCGGCGGTGACCGACGGACCCTTCCTGGAGTCGAAGGAGTTCCTCGGCGGCTTCTACCTGATCGACTGCGAGAACAAGGAGCGAGCGCTCGAGCTCGCCGCACGGATTCCGGACACCGCGATCGAGGGTCTGGGGGTCGAGGTGCGGCAGGTGATGTTCGCCGACGGAAACCTGGACGCATGACCGCACCCGCTGTCGAGGACCTGCTGCGTGAGCTGACGCCGCAGGTCCTCGGTGTGCTGGTACGCCGGCACGGCCAGTTCGAGGACTGTGAGGACGCCGTACAGGAGGCCGTCCTCGCCGCCGCCGTGCAGTGGCCTGCCGACGGAGTGCCGACCAACCCGCACGGCTGGCTGGTCACCGTCGCGTCCCGCCGGCTCATCGACCACGTGCGCAGCGACCACGCGCGCCGGGAAAGGGAGTCGGCGGCCGCCACCGAGGAGGTGCCCGAGGAGGTACCGGACACCGACGACACGCTCGTGTTGCTGTTCCTGTGCTGCCACCCGGCACTGACGCCGTCCTCCCAGACCGCCCTGACGCTGCGCGCGGTCGGTGGCCTCACCACGGCCGAGATAGCCCGCGCGTTCCTGGTGCCCGAGGCCACGATGGCGGCCAGGATCAGCCGCGCCAAGCAGCGCATCAGGCACGCCGGCAGCTCGTTCACGCTGCCCTCGGGTGTGGAGCGCGAGGAGCGGCTACAGGTGGTCCTGCACGTGCTCTACCTGATCTTCAACGAGGGCTACACCGCCTCCTCCGGCAGCGCACTGCACCGGGCCGAACTCGCACACGAGGCGATCCGGCTGGCGAGGATGGTGCGCGCGCAGCTGCCGGACAACAACGAGGTGACCGGGCTGCTCGCGCTGATGCTGCTCACCCACGCCCGCCGGGAGGCACGTACGACAGCGGACGGCGACCTGGTGCCGCTGGCCGAGCAGGACCGGACGAAGTGGGACCGGGACCTGATCGACGAGGGAACCGAACTCGTCAAGGCCGCACTGGCCGGCTCGGCACTGGGGCCCTACCAGCTCCAGGCGGCCATCGCCGCCACCCACGCCGACGCGGACACGGCCGAGGAGACCAACTGGGCCCAGGTGCACGCGTTGTATCTCATCCTGGAACGCATCGCGCCCAACCCCATGGTCACCCTCAACCGTGCGATCGCGCTCGCCGAGACCGAGGGCGCGCCGGCCGGCCTGGCGCTGCTGGCCACCCTCGACGGCGACGAGCGGATGGCGGGCCACCACCGGCTGTTGTCCGTACGAGCACATCTGCTGGAGAAGACCGGCGACCTGGCCGGGGCGTACGAACACTACGGGCGCGCCGCGAAAGCCACGGCCAGCCTCGCCGAACAACGCTATCTACGGGCACGAGCCGACCGGCTGAGACTGTAGGCCGGGGCCGGAGAACGTGGTCGTCAGGACTCCGAGCGCAGGCTGTCCACCGACAACGGCCCGCCTTCACCGAATGCGATCTCGGCGAAGCGTTCCCCGATGAGGCGGTGCGTGGCGGCGTCCGGGTGCAGCTCGTCGGGCAGCGGCAGCTCGGCGAAGTCCTTCTCGCCGTAGAGCTTCAGGCCGTCCAGGTAGTGCAGATTCGGATCGTCGGCCGCACGCTGCGCGACGATGCCGGCCAGCTCGTCCCGGATCACTGTCAACGTCAGCTTGCCGGCGGCGCGTTCGCTGGGATCTCCGGTGGCCCGAAACCGCAGCTTGCCCGCGCTGAGGGACCCGACGTCGAACGCCAGCGGGCCGGGAGTGTCCTCCTGGACCGGGCAGTGGATGGCGGAGACGACCAGCAGGGGAGTGGTCGGGTGACCTTCCCGGATCGTGTCGAGGAAGCCGTGCACGGCAGGGGAGAACGCGCGCAGCCGCATCAGATCGGCGTTGACCAGGTTGATGCCGATCTTCACGCTGATCAGATCGGCATGGCTGTCCCGCATCGCCCGTGCGGTGAACGGGTCCAGGAGCGCGCTGCCGCCCAGCCCGAGGTTGAGGAGTTCCACACCGCCGAGCATGGCGGCGAGTGCGGGCCAGGTGGTGCTGGGACTCGCGGCGTTGGATCCGTGGCTGATCGAGCTGCCGTGGTGCAGCCACACCGGTTGCCCGCGGTCCTGTGCCGGCAGGACGGGCGCGTTCGTACGCAGGGCGACGAGTTCGGTGGTCTCGTTGTGGGGCAGCCAGATCTCGACCTCCTTGGTCCGCGCGGACAGGCCGCTGAACGTGACGGTACCGACGGGCCCGCGCCGGTGCTCGGCGGTTCCGCTGGCCAGGTCGACGGTGACGGTGTCACCACCGGTCGCCACGGCCTGGCCGGCAAGGTTCCCGTCGACCAGGAGGTCGTGAACGCCGTCCGGGCGAGGTGGCATGCCCGCGTGGACCCGCCTGGTCGCCAGGACGTCCAACTCGACGGCGGTCGCGTCGGTTCGAAAGACCAGTCGCACCCCGGACGGCTGGGACTCCGCCATCGCCAGCTGCGGATCCGCGCACTGGGCCCGGGCCCACGCGGGGAGCCGGTGCGGCAGCAGGCCGCGCTCGGTCCGCTCGTACTCCGCGGCACCGCGCAGGAGGTCGGTGCCGATGGGCGTGGTGATCCACTCGTTTCGGTCGGGCATGGTTACCTCGGGTTCCTCGGCCAGTTGCGCAGCAGGGCGTCGAGCGCGTCCAGTAGCCGCTCCCACGTCTGCTGGGGGTCGGGGGAGCTGTGGTCGAACCCGCCGCCCGCCTCCAGGCTCACGTAGCCGCGGAAGAAGCTGCCCAGCAGGCGAACAGCGTGGGTCTGGTCCGGTTCGGTCAGGTCGTAGCCGCGCAGGATGGCGCGGGTGAACTCCGCGTGCCGCACACCGGCACTCCCCGCCGCCGTGTGCGGGTCGAGCCGGTGCTGGGCGGCGGCGTAGCGGCCGGGATGCTCGCGGGCGTAGTCACGGTAGACGTTCGCGAGCGCTGTCAACGCGTCCTTGCCCGCCCGTCCGGCCAGGGCGGAGGCGGCCAGGTCCGCCATCTCTTCCAGCGCCAGCAGGGCGATCCGGATCTTCAGGCCCTCGGAGCTGTCCAGGTGCCAGTACAGACTGGCGACCCTGACGTCGAACCGTCTGGCCAGCGCCGAGACGGTGACCTGGTCGAAGCCCTGCTCGTCCGCCAGTTCCGCTCCCGCCCGAACCAGCCGCTCGGCAGTGAGGCCTGCACGCGCCATGATCACCTCGCTTCCCGAAAGAGACTACAGCAGTCCCTAAAAGCTTTCGAGAGGCCGGTGTGGCAAGCCACTGCCGTGGGGAGGATTGGGTCGCGGCATTCCGGGCGATACCCCTTCATCATGGGAGTCAAGGTCAGCGTTGTCGTCCCTGTCTTCAACGGCGGGGAATGGCTCGAGGAGTGCGCGGAATCCGTCCTTGCGCAGACGATGCCGCCAGGCGACTACGAGGTCGTGTTCGTCGACGACGGGTCCACGGACGCGACGCCGCGGGTGCTGGACGCCCTCGCTGAGCGAGAGCAGGTGGTGCGGGCCGTCCACCTCCCCCGAAGTGGTGGGCCTGGCGGGCCGCGAAACGCCGGCGTCGAGCAGGCGGAAGGGGAGTACGTCTATTTCCTCGACCACGACGACCGGCTGGCACCACGCGCTCTCGAACGCATGTACGCCATGGCGACGCGGTGCGACTCCGACATCGTGGTCGGCAAGGTCGTAGGCCACGGTGGCAGGGGAGTCCCGAAGAGCATGTTCGCCGCCTCGCGCGACCGAGCGGACATCCTCGCCGACCATCTGCTCGGGTTCCTCACCCCACACAAGCTGTTCCGCAGAAGCTTCCTGCGGCGGCACGGTCTGCGGTTCGAAGAGGGCCCGGCCTGGCTTGAGGATCATCGCTTCGTCGTCGAGGCGTACTTCCTCGCCGGTACGATCAGCGTGCTCGCCGACGAGGTGTGCTGCCACTGGATGAAGCGCGACGGGCGCGCCCACTATTCGGCCCGGCGGTTCGACCCCGAGGCTTACTACCGGGCCCTGCGGCAGATCCTCGACATTGTCGACGCTCACGCCGAGCAGGGCGCCGAGCGGGACCAGATGTATGCCTACTGGTACCACTCGAAGATGCTGCGGCTGCTGACCTGGCCGGTGCTACTCGGCCGGCCCGTGCCCTACAGCCGATATCGCTGGTACCGCGAGATCCGCCGGTTGGCGCTGGAGAGGTTTCCCACCTCGGTCGACGACTGGCTGCCGCTCTCGATCCGTGTCCGGTCGTGGCTGTTACGCCGGAACGCCTACGGCGACATCGCACGGCTGGCCGCGGCCGAGCGGGGGCTCAGCGTGGCTGCCGACCTCGAACAGGTCAGCTGCGACGGTGCCGCCCTGGTGGTGCGTGTGCGCGGTCGGCTGGCATATGCCGACGGGCGTCCGGTGACGTTCCGGCGGGTCGGCGACCGGCTGTTGTGGAACCCGCCCTGCGAACTCCGGACGGCACTGCCCGACGAGGCGTTCGACGCGTCCGGGCAGATCGGCGACAGCAGGCTGGAGCTGATGGTGCAGAACCGCCACGACAAGGGTGTCTACTCCGTACCGACCCGCAGCGAACTGGCTTTCGACACCGATGTGGGCGCCGTTCAGAACGTCCAGCAGGTCAGGCTTGTCGGCACCGCCCGCCTGGACCCGGCGACCGGCAAGCTCGGCCGGCCGCTGGACGCCGGAACGTGGGACTGTCTGGTCCGGGCCGAAAGCTGTGGCTGGGGTCCACAACGCCGGCTGGGCGGCTCCGCGGAGTACCCGGCCGGCAAGCCTCCCGTGGACAGCACCCTTACCTTCGACGGCGAGGACGGCACGTTCGCCGCCAAGCCGTACTGGACCGGGCTCGGCAACCTCAGCGTGCAGGTGACCCGTCGGCAGACGAGCCGCCCGGAGCCCTGATCGGCGGGTCGGTCTCGCCGAACGGCCTGCACCTCTTCGCGGTCGCGAAGCCTTCGACGGCCGCGTGCAACCGGCCGAACGTCGCGGCCGGATCGGCGCTGCGCATGACCGCTCCCATCACCGCGATGCCGTACGCGCCGGCACCCCGCATCTCGGTGGCCCTGGCCGCCGTCACTCCACCAAGGGCGAACACCGGAGTGGCGCCGGCCTCCCTCACCAGTCGGTGCAGTCCGTCCACGCCGAGGGCGGGACCGTAACCGGGCTTGGACTCTGTCGGCGCCACGGGGGACGCGGTGACGTACGCCGCACCCTCGGCGACCGCCCGGCGTACCTCCTCGTGGTCGTGACACGAGCGCCCGAACAACTTCTCCGGCCCGCTCCCGAGGCCGGGCTGGGTGGACGACAGGTGCACGCCGTCGGCGTACGCGAGCCGGCGATGCGCCGAGATCACGAGGAAGTCGTGCGCGGTCGTGCGGCGGCGGATCTCCTTCGCCAGTTGGGCACGTGCCTCGTCGGGCAGGTCAAGCTCGCGCAGGACCACGGCGCGAAGACCGGCCCGCACGCACCGAAGGACAGTCTGAACCAGGTCGGCTCCCGGTGGAAGCTGGGTGCGGTCGGTGAGCAGCAGGATCCGCGGCAGCGCGGGCGCCGGTGAGGTCACACGGTCACCCTGCCCGCCATCGGTGAGGAGGGGCGGGCGCCAGCCAGCCGCGGTATTCGTCCGGCCGCCCGGGCCAGGCGGCCTGCCCGTACGCCGAGCCGGATCGCCTCCGCCATGGCGACCGGATCGTCGGCCCGGGTGATCGCGGTCGCGGCCAGCACGGCGTCGCACCCGAGCTCCATCGCCTGGGCGGCGTCGCTGGCGGTACCCACTCCGGCGTCGAGGACGACCGGGACGGTCACCGCAGCGCGCACCGCCTCGATCGCGTGCGGGTTGCGGATGCCCAGACCCGAACCGATCGGGGAGCCCAACGGCATCACCGCGGCGCACCCGACGTCGGCCAGCCGTTGCGCCACGACCGGATCGTCGGTGGTGTAGGGGAGTACGGTGAATCCCTGTCCCACAAGGGTTTCCGCCGCGTCGAGGAGCTCGACCACGTCCGGCATCAGTGTGCGTTCGTCGCCGATGACCTCCAGCTTCACCCAGTCGGTGCCCAGCGCCTCCCGGGCCAGGTTCGCGGTGAGTACCGCCTCCCGCGCGCTCAGGCAGCCGGCAGTGTTGGGCAGCAGGCGCGCCCCGGTCTCGGCGAGCACATCGGCGAGCGCGTCCAGCAGCGAACCCTCACCCTGGTCGGACGTACGCCGCATCGACACCGTGACGAACCCAGGCCGCGCGGTCCGCACGACGTCCACGATCGTGCGCAGGTTGTTCAGCCCGCCGGTGCCGATCCACAGCCGGGAGGCGATCTCGGCGCCGTCGACCGTGAGTCCGTCCCGGTCGGTCCTTCCCGTCACCTCGACCACTTCAGCCTCCCTGCCGGGCGGTGACGATCTCGACGGCGTCCCCTGGACCGACCTGGGTTCGTTCCCAGTCACCGGCGCGTACGACAGCACCGTTGACGGCGACCGCGACGCTCCTCGGATCGGGCAGCCGCCCGCGCACAAGGTCGGCGACGCTGAGGCCGAACGGGACCTGTGTCAGCTGGCCGTTGACAGTGACGTCCATTGGTTCCTCCTGTCCAGTGAGTCGAACCGGTTGGGGGAGAACGCGTCCGCAACCTCCGAGGCGGCCCCGGCGGCGCTTCGCCGACCGGTGACTGTCGCGGTCGCCCACCGGCCTCGATCTGGGTACGCAGAATCCGTGCCGTGACCGGCGCCAGCAGCACCCCACCCCGGTGGTGGCCGGCAGCGAGGAAGAGACCGGTGACGCCGGTCGGGCCGAGCAGCGGGCCGTTGTCGGGTGTGCCGGGACGGTGCCGCGCGAGGACCTCGAGAATCTCGGCGCGTTCGAGACCCGGAAGCAGCGTGCGCGCCGCGTCGAGCAGGCGCGCGACTCCGCCGACGGTCGGCGTCGGCTGCCCGGCGTGCTCCTCCTGGGTCGCGCCGATCACCACCTCACCGTCGGCGCGCGGCACGACGTACACGGGTTCGCCGTGTACGACGGCGCGCACCGTCCGGGTCGGCGCCTGGTCGGCCGGCAGCCGTACGCGCAGAATCTCACCACGTACGGGCCGGACGAGGCGGTGCTGTGGCACCTGTGGGGGCAGGCGGTGGCCGGTCGCCACCAGGACGGCATCGGCGGGCACCAGCCGCCCGTCCTCGGTGCGCACGCCGTCCACCGACGCAGTCGAACCGTCATCGTCACCGTGTCCCCAAGCGGGGACGGGCGATGGGACCGCCCGGCAGCGTTCGACCCGGTCGCCGAGCAGGGTGAGCAGCGCGGCGGAGACCCTGCGCGGGTTGACGCTGTGGTCACCGGGCAGGTATGCCCCGCCGGCGACCCGGGTGGAGAGTTCGGGTTCGCGCTCGCACAGGCCACGCCGTCGGAGTTCCTCGTACTCGATGCCATGCGCAGCAAGCACGTCGAGAATCCGGCGTACCACCTGAACGTCGTCGTGGTCGCGGCCGACCAGCAACGTACCGGCGCGGCGGTGGTCGACGTCCACACCGGTCGCGGACTCAAGCCAGGCGGCGTACTCCGGCCACAGGCCGGCGCTCTCCACCCCGAGGCGGAGGAGGTTCTCCTCGCCGTGCCAGGCCTCACCGGCAGGGGAGAGCATCCCTGCGGCCGCGTGGGTCGCGCCGGAGACCGGAGCGGGATCGAAGACACGAACGTCGTGCCCGGCGCGAAGGAGTTCGACGCCGCAGGCCAGCCCGATGACGCCCGCGCCGAGTACGGCGATCCTCACGTCGGATCCTCACTTCCTTCGCCGGCATGACCCGGATCAGGTTCGGCGGTCGGAGCGGCGTCAGCTCCCTCTCAGCCCGCTGCCGGCGGGCACCCGCGTGGAAGTCGACCGTAACACGGGATCCGTGGTCACTCGGCGAATCGAGCCGGATCGGGGCACACGGACGCACCGACGAGTCCGATCGTGCTCTCTACGCCGCGACAGAGTGGGAACTGGCCCGGCAAGACTGGGTTGACATGAACGCCGACGCCAAGTCGGAGGTGATCGGGCAGCGGCAGGCTAACGCCCTTCACGACGGTGTGGTGTCACACAGCTTGAAAATGCCTGGATTCGCTTGTGGATAAGGGCTTTCCCGGGCGCGATAGCCGATCATGTTCGATAGAATCGAACCCATGAGCGACGGCGGCGAGTGCTTCGACGGGCATCTGGGTGTGGAGCCCGGTGGCCGTCGGGTGCTGCCTGCCGGGTTGGCGGAGATGTCGCCTGGACCGGCGCTTGCTGTCGCGGTCGCTTCGGTTGACCGGGCTGCGTGTAACGGGTGGGAGTTGGAGGAGTTGCTGAAGGCGCAGCGGCGGCTGGTTTGCTGGAGCGAGGCCGAGTGCCTGACCACCGTGAACGAGCTCGCCCATGCTGTCCCCGGCATGCCTGATCTGCCTGCCGAGCGCAGCGCCACACCGGACCCGTTCACACCGGAAGTTCTTGAACCGCTGCTTGGCTGGACCGGTCACCACGCCCACTGGGTGATGGCGATGGCCACGGCGCTGCCCCGGCTGCCGCGGGTGCGGGAGGCGCTCGCCTCCGGTGGCCTGGAGATCACCGAGGCGCGGGTCATCGTCGACCGCATCACCGATGCCAAGCCCGACCTGTGGGACATCATCGAGAACGCGCTGTTCCCGAAGGTGCTGGACCTGCGGGGCGGACTGCTGCGCGCGAAGGTCGAAGCCGAGGTGGTCAAGGCCGACCCCGAAGCAGCCGCCAAACGCCACAAGGCCAAGCGCTCCGCGCGTGACGTGGCGATCTGGCCCGCCGTCGACGGCGTCGCCGACCTTTCCATCCGCGGACTGTCGGCCGACCAGGCTGCCGAGGCGTTCGGCTATGTCGACGCCGTCGCCCGAGCGGTCAAGTCCACCGGCGACTCGCGCACCCTCGGCCAACTCCGTGCCGACGTCGCCGCCTCCCTGCTGACCGGCACCGCCGACATCACCGACTGCCCCGCCCCCGACCACACCGAACAGAACCAGGCGGACCGGGACGCGACCAACGGCGATGCTCAGTGCGGCCATGCCGAGCAGAGCGACACCGAGCAGAGCGACACCGAGCAGAGCGACACCGAGCAGAGCGACACCGAGCAGAGCGACACCGAGCAGAGCGACACCGAGCAGGGCAGTGCTCGGCAGGACGCAGGGGCAGGCGATGCGGCCGGGCAGGGCCGGGGCCCCTGTGCCATTCACAGGTTCCCCGACCACGACCTGCACCACGGCTGGTGCGAGTGTGGCGACTGCTCACCCGCCCCCGTCACCAGGTGCACGGTGTGCGGCTCCGCCGCGAGCGGCACCCCGATCCACGACACCACCGCCCACGACGCCGCGGAACACAACGCCGCGGAACACCACGCCGGAGGGGAGAACGCGGCCGCCGCCAACAAGGCCGCTCCCACAGTTGGTGCTCCCGCTGCGGGCCACATCCCGCACCAGAGCCGCCGACCCGACGGGCCGACCGATCCACCACCTGGTGGAAGGACGACACCTCCGCAAGCCGCAGCACCTACACCGCCTCCGCTGCCCTGGTGTTCCTCGCAGCCGAGCTGGGGTGCCATACGAACGCGGGCGAAAGTGCAGCTGAACGTGCCGTTGACCACCCTGATGGGACTGAGTGCTCAGCCGGGTGAGCTCGGCGGGTTCGGGCCGGTCATCACCGAGGTGGCCCGCCTGATCGTCGCCAACCACCTCGACAACCCCGAAGCCAGGTTCAGTGTCGGGGTCACTCACCCGGTCACAGGGCGGCTACTGCATCTGCATCCGATCCCGGTGAGGTTCCTGCGCGGGCTGCAGGCAGAGCTGGTGCATGCCCGCGACCCGCGCTGCGTGTGGACCACCTGCCGCAGGCCCGCCGCGACCTGCCACCTGGACCACAACACCGAACACAAGGAGGGCGGGGAAACATCTGTGGACAACATCGCGCCCCTGTGCCCGCGTCACCACAAGGCCAAAACCGAGCGGGACTGGAAACTCCAGCAGACCGGACCCGGCGAACACAGGCTCACCGACCCCCACGGCCGGCAGTACCGAAGCAGAACACCATCCCTCACCGATCCCGTACCAGCGGACCTGGCATCTACCGCCCCCACCGCCCCCATGGAGATGGCGTCGGCCGTCGACGACCTGCCGCCGTTCTGAGGGCGGCGTCCGCAACGCAGCTACTCGGTGGGCGGGCCCTGCTGTGCGGCGGTCGGGTCCATCCAGAAGACGTCCCAGTAGTGGCCGTCCGGATCCAGGAACGTGCGGTTGTACATGAAGCCGAGGTCCCGAGGCTCACGCGCTGCCGACCCGCCGGCAGCAAGTGCCTTGTCGACAAGGGTATCCACGTCCTCGCGGCTGTCCACACCGAGACCGAACATCGCCTCGGTCACCTTCGTCGCGTCGGCCACCTCGGTGGACACGTACGTCTGGAAGTACGGTCGGACGACGAGCATCACGTAGATGGTCTCGCTGATCACCACACAGGCAGACTCGTCGCCGGTGAAGTTCGGATCGGTGGAGTAGCCGAGAGCCTCGTAGAAGGCGACCGATCGGGCCAGGTCCTCGACGGGCAGGTTGAGGAACATCAGGGTGGGCATGGTTCTCAGTCCTCCACCACGGCGGCGAGCACGTCCAGCATCTCGCGGGTGCCGCGTTCGCGTTCGGGGGTGTTGTCCAGGCCGTCGAAGTAGACGCCCTGTTCGGTCAGGGTCAGCCGGGTGCCGCCCTCGACCGGAGTCAGCTCGATGGAAGTCAGGGAGACCGACAGGCGGGTGGAGTCCACGCGCATCTCGTAGCTGTAGACGAAGCGGGTGTCCGGGACGATCTCGTGGTAGTACGCGTCGAACCGGGACACCGGACCGTCCTGGCCGAACTGGCTCTCGCTGTGCTCGCGGCCGCCCTCACGGAAGTCGTGGGCGGAACTGATCGGGCACCACTCGTCGGTGGGCGCGTCGAACCAGCGTGCCTTGGTCTGCGGGTCGGCGAACGCGTGGAAGATCTTCGCCGCCGACGCCTTGTAGTCGCGTTCGATGGTGAAGGTCGAGTGGCTGAGGCTTCGGTCGTTCACTGGAGTATCTCTTCCGTGGGTGGCGTGGTGGGCGTGGTGGGTGGTGTGTGCTGGGACTCGGGGAGGGCGCCTTTGGTGGGCCGTCAGTCCTCGCCGAGCAGCTTGTCCAGGCGGTCGAGGCGGGCCTCCCAGGTCGCCCGGCGCTCGGTGATCCACTTCTCGGCGTTGCGCAGGATCTTCGGCTCGATGCGGCACATGCGGACCCTGCCCTCCTTCTGGGTGTGCACGAGGCCGCTGGCCTCCAGCACCTGCACGTGCTGCAGGGCGGCCGCCAGGCTCATCGGGAGTGGACGCGCCAGCTCCGACACCGACACCGGGCCGGAGGTCATGCGCTCGACCATGGCCCGGCGAGTCGGGTCGGCGAGGGCATGGAACACGAGGTCGAGCTCGTCCACTTGGTCAAGCATGTACTTTAGTAAAGCAGGTGCTTGAGTTTCTGGCAAGGGCTCGCGCAGGGGCAGGTTCTCGTTGGAGTCGATCGACCGCGACCGGAGACCGTGCGCCTGTCAACTGCGCTTTGCGTACGTCAAGATCTGGTTCTCGATCGGGCTGTCGACGCCGATCGAGAGCCCGAACACGAACTGCGCGACGCACAGCAACGCCAGGCCCGTGCCGCCGGGACCAGCGAGCGGGAGCAGGAGGTAGCCGGCCGGGGTCAGCCAGCGGCAGACGATGATCGCACGTGAACGTCCACATCGCGCAGAGCGGGATCGCGCCGAGGACCAGTGTGCGGACCAGGTCCGCACCGACGAGGATCGCCCGGCGGCGATACCTGTCGGCCACCACTCCTGCCAGCTGGTCGAGAACCTGGTCACCACACCTGTCCACCGGTAGCATCTGCCGCCATTGGTTGCCGGGGTCCCGATGCGGCGCCGGATCCGGTGCCGATGTGAGGTCGGTCAAGGGGGCGGAACGAGAGTTCGCGAGGAGCCGCGGTGGCGAGCATTCCCGAGCGCGTGCGCTGGGCTGTCGACGTACTCGACCCCGGCCCGGCCGACCACGTGCTGGAGATCGGCTGTGGAGCGGGTGCCGCCGCCGAACTCGTGTGCGCCCGGCTGCGCAGCGGCCGGCTGGTCGCGCTCGACCGTTCGGCGGTGGCGGTGCGGCGTACGCTCGACCGCAACGCCGGGCACGTGTCCGCCGGCCGGCTGGAGGTTCGGCACGGGGAGTTGGACACGCTGGACCTCCCGGACCACAGTCTGGACGTGGCGTTCTCGGTGGATGTCAACCTCTTCTGGACACGCTGTCCCACCGCCGAACTCCACCTGTTGACGGCAGCGCTGCGGCCCGGCGGTGCGCTGTGGGTGCTCTACGGCGCCGGTGGACCCCGTACCGGCGCGCGGCTGACCGACCCGATCGTCGCCGCGCTGGGCGAGCACGGGTTCACCGAGGTGACCGTTCTCGACGAGCCACGAGGACTGGGCGTGCGGGCACGGACGCCGGTGGGCTCGCCGTCGAGCCCACCCGCCAAAGCGCGCAACTAGCGCTTGACGACGCGGAGGTACTCCCTGCGATCGAGCGGATTCTGGTCGGTGCGGGCACGGGTGGGAGCCGGCCCGCGCACCGGCTGGTACCGCTCGAACGCCGAGTCCAGCATCCCCTCGCCCCGGGTCAGACCCGGCAGCTGCAGCTGCAGCTCGTGCACCCGCGCGGCGGGGATCTCGCCCTCGACGACCGCGCCCGAACCTCTTACCTGCTGGGAGTCCGGCACACCGCCGAGTCGCACCAGCGCGGGCACCACCGTCGTCAACGTGTCCGCCGGGCACTCCAGGTGGAAGCGGTGCGCCGGCTCGTACACCACGGTTCCGGCCTGCCTCAGCGCGGCCATCAGCACCAGGGGAGTGAGGTAACGGAAGTCGCCCGCGGTGCTCGACATGCTCTTGTCGAACGTGCCGTGGGAGTGGCTCTGCCGGGCGTAGTAGCCCGAGTGCGTCATGAACACCGCGATGTCGATGACCTCCCACCCGCACAGCCCCTGACGCAAGGTCTCCTTGACAGTCTCCTCGACCGCGGTGAAGAACGCGGGTGGCATCGATCCCAGCTCGACGTCCAGGCCGAAGGAGACTCCGGAGCCCGGCCGCGCCGGTTCGACCCGCAGGCCGACGGTGGCGAAGTAGGGGTTGGGGTCGGTGCCGATCAGGTCGAACGCCGCACCCTTGCCGGTCGGGCGCTCGACACAGATCACCGACGTCCTCGCGAACTCCACCTCGATTCCGTACTCCTCGGCCAGCGTGGTCGCGACGACCTCCTTCTGCACCTCGCCGTAGAGGGAGACGTAGAGCTCCTGTCGTACGTCGTCCTGGCGGAGGTTGATCAGCGGGTCCTGCTCGGCGAGCTGGGTGAGTGCGAGGTGCAGGGCGCCCTTGTCTGACCGCCGCACGGGGACGACCACGGTCTCCAGAGTCGGCGGGGCGAAGTGATGCGTGGCCCTACCAGGACGGGGCACGCCGATGGTGTCGCCGATCCGGACGCCGGCGAGGCCGGTCAGCCTGCCGATCTGCCCGGCGCGGACCACCGGCCGCGTGGGCGCCGCACCCTGTTCGAAGACCTGGATCCCGGTGACCTTGCTTCCGGGAGCGCCCACGCCGTCCGCTGCGCCGCCCGTCCCGGCCGGGCGTACCACCGGCAGCCGGTCACGCAGGTGCACCGACCCGTCGAACATCCGGACGTAGGCGATCTTCTCCCCGCCCGGACCGCGGTCGACCTTGAACACTTCGCCGGACGCGGGCGCGTCCGGATCTCCGTCGGCGGTGGGAAGGAGATCCCTGATGCCTGCCACCAGTGCGTCGATCCCCACGCCGGTGATCGCCGAGCCCGCGAACACCGGATGCACACCCGCCCGCGCGGTCCGGGCCGCGAGCTCGTGCCGGAGGTGTCCGGCGGTGAGGACGTCGCCGTCGCCGTCGACGTAGGCGGCGAGGAACGCGTCGTCGGAATCGGCGAGCACCTCGGCCACGGCGGTGGCGAACGCCTCGTCGTCTGGTTCGTACGCCACGAACCCGGCGCGCGGGGTGCCCTGGTCGTACGCCCGCCCCATCGCCACCACGGCAGGGGTGAGTTTCTCCGCGATCTCGGCGTACACCCGATCGGCGTCCGCGCCACCACGGTCGAGCTTGTTCACGAAGAGCAGGGTGGGAATGCGCAACCGGCGCAGGGTGCGCATCAGCACGCGCGTCTGGGCCTGCACGCCCTCGACGGCCGACACCACCAGCACCGCGCCGTCGAGCACGTTCAGCACCCGCTCCACCTCGGCGATGAAGTCCGGGTGGCCGGGGGTGTCGATCAGGTTGACCGTCACACCGTCGAGTTCGAACGACACCACCGCGGACTTGATCGTGATGCCACGGCGGCGTTCGAGGTCGAGGGAGTCGGTCCGGGTGTTGCCGGCGTCGACGCTGCCGATCTCGTCGATCACCCCGGCGGTGTGCAGCAGCCGCTCGGTCAGGCTCGTCTTACCGGCGTCGACGTGTGCGAGGATCCCCAGGTTGAGCAGTTTCACGAGGCGTCATGTCCTTGGAGTAGATAGCGATCTTCCGCTGGGAGGACATGAACGCTGGACGCATCGGGGGCTCGCCTTTCCGCTGACTGGACTGCCGGTCGCGGTGAGTGAAACAGACCGGCGGGGTGTGCGACAACCGATTTCCGGGATCCGCAGGAAGACGCTAGAGCTCGCGGGACCAGTTCTGCCCGACGAGGTCGCGGCCGAAGCTGTGGTGGGGTTCCTCGCTGTCGAGCCGGAACCCGGCGCGCTCGTAGATCCTGCGGGCGGAGGTGAGGACGTCGTTGGTCCACAACGTGATCCGCCGGTATCCCGCGCGGGTGGCGAACCGCAGGCACTCCTCGACCAGGCGCGCGCCGACGCCCGCACCTCGTGCGGACGGCTCCACCAGCAGCAGCCGGAGTTTCGCGGTCGTCTCGTTCTCGGCCACGCAGAAGACGCAGCCGGCCGGCTCGCCGTCCACCTCCGCGATCCACGCGGCCTGTCGCCGTTGGTCGTCGGCGGCCGCGAAGTCCGCCACGATCTGCGCGACCATCCCCTCGAACCGGGCGTCCCAGCCGTACTCCTCCGCGTAGAGCGCGCCGTGGCGGGCGACCACCCAGCCGAGCTCGCCGGGCTCGGGCGGCCGCAGGACGAGACCCGGCCGTCCGGGGGAGTCGCCCAGGGCCCGCCGGATGGTGCCCATCGCGGCCAGCATGCGCCGGCCGTCGGTGTCGGCGACCGGAGCCAGCAACCGTTCCACCGCGGCCACCTGTGCGGCGTCGAGGGCGGCGAAGGCGGATCTGCCGTCCTCGGTCAGCCGGACGAGCCGGCGCCGGGCGTCGTCGGAGGAGGGCTCCCGGGTCACCAGGCCGGCAGCCTCCAGTCGGGCGAGGATACGGGACAGATAGCCCGCGTCGAGGTCGAGGAGCCGCCGCAGCCCGGCGACGTCGACCTCGCCACCGCGGTCGCCGGTGGGGGTGTTGGCAAGCTCGTACAGCACCCGCGCCTCGGTGAGGGAGTGCGGCGTTCCGGCCAGTCCGGACTGCAGGACGCCGATGACCTTGGTGTAGAAGCGGTTGAACGTCCGCACCTGCGCCACCTGAGCCGGGTCGACGGCCATGGTCGCTTCTCCCTCCGCGAGGTACACCGCTTCCGATCAGCGGCTCCCCGACACATTAGTTGACGACGGCCATGATGTCTTTGACTTCGTCAAGCAATTGCCCTCGAACGTCAGTGACACGTGGACGCCGCCCTAGGGTGGGGCGATGGGGACGCTTCACGCGATCGGTCTGGTGCTTCACCCCGAACGCGACGCCAAGCCGGCGATCGACGCCGTGGTCGAGTGGGCGCGCAGGCGAGACGTCGCCGTGCTCGGGTTGCCCGAGGAGGTGGACCGACTGGTCTGCGACGCCGTGGCCGTCCCGGCCCACGAACTCGTCGAACGCGCCGACCTGCTGATCAGCCTCGGCGGCGACGGCACGATGCTGCGCAGCATGCGCCTGGTCGCCGGCCATGCCACCCCGGTGCTCGGCGCCAACCTGGGGCGGCTGGGCTTCCTCGCCGAGGTCGACGTCGCCGAACTGCCGGCGGCGCTGTCCGACATCGACGCCGGGAACTACTCGGTCGAGCCGCGGATGGCGCTGCGGTCCGTCGTTCCGGACGGCCCGGGACTACCGGACGGCAAGCCTGTGCTCGCGTTCAACGACATCGCGCTGGTGCGCATCCCCGGCCAGGCCTCGGCGGCCATCGCCACCTCGGTACTGGGACGGGAGTTCGTGCGTTACGCCGCCGACGCGGTGCTGGTGGCCACCCCGACCGGTTCGACGGCGTACAGCTTCTCCGCGGGCGGTCCGATCGTGTCACCGACGGTCGATGCCGTGCTGGTGGTGGCCGCGTCGGCGCACTCGACGTTCGACCGGGCGCTGGTGCTGGCCGCTGACGAGCGGCCGTCGCTGCAGGTCCTGCCGGTGTCCGGCCAGCTGGCCGTGGAGGTCGACGGCCGGGTCGAGGCCTACGTCGGTCCCGGCGTACGGCTGGACGTCACGCCGGTGCGGGCCGCCGCGCTGGTGGTGCGGTTCGGTCGATCGACGTTCTACGAACGGGCCCGGCGCAAGCTCCGGGTCACCGGCAGCCTCGAGGTGGAGTAGCGAGCGGCGTCCGGTGCTGGTTGCCGGAACGTGACACAACAGCGCCGGAAGTTTGACCCTGTCGAAGCCGCCCGGTTAGCTTCCCAGAAGCTCCTTCCTCACTTCGGCGATGACGCCGAGGCCCATCGCCCGCTCCCTGCGTGGAGGAGATCTTCCATGGACCCGTCGTGTCTGCAACACCGGCTCACTGACGACGAACGCCGTACGTTCGAGGAAACCGGCATCCTGCAGATAGAGAACGCGCTTTCCCCGGACCACCTGGCCGAGCTGACGCAGACCACCGACAGGCTGCACGCGCAGGAGTCCGCGGCCGGCCGGGCCAAGCCGGACGCGGCGATGTTCTACCCCAATTTCGTTCCGGTGTCGCCGCTCTACACCGACCTCGTCGACTACGACCGCATCCTGCCGAAGGTGTGGGGGATCCTCGGCTGGAACATCTACCTCTACCACGCACACCTGATCGTCACCCCGCCGTCGGGTCAGCAGCGGACCGACAAGACCTTCGGCTGGCACCAGGACTCCGGCCGGGTCAACTTCGACATGGAGGAGAGCCCGCGGCCGCGCCTTTCCATCAAGGTCGCCTACTTCCTCTCCGACACCAGCGAGGAAGGACGGGGCAACTTCTGGGTGGTACCGGGCAGTCACCGCAAGGACCGGATCGAGGTGCCTGACGGCAAGGGGCAGCCGGAGGGTGCGGTACCTGTGCTCGCCAAGCCGGGCACCGCGGTGTTCTTCGACCGGCGGCTGTGGCACGCGGCCAGCCCCAACTGGTCCGACGTCACCCGCAAGGTGCTGTTCTACGGCTACGGCTACCGCTGGATCCGCACCAAGGACGACATGACGGTGCACGACCTGTGGCCGACCAGCGACCCGATCCGCCGGCAGTTGCTCGGGTACGCCTTGAACGCCAACGGTCACTACTCGCCGACCGACGAGGACGTTCCGCTGCGCGGCTGGCTGAAGGAGCACAGCCCGCAGGACGTGCGCTGACCGGTCCACGTACGACGTAGGGCGTTCCACGCAGCGCGGGCTGCCCACCGCACGGCAGGTGTTCGGTTCTCGGTGCTCGGGAAAGGTCGGACATGGTGTGGACGGGGTGGACGGGGTGGGACCCGGGGAACACGGGTAACCGCGAAGCCGGGCGGAAGCAGGAGGGCGTGGCGGACCCGCTGGTCCGGACGGTTCCTCGGCTCGGTCCTGGCGGCCGCGGTGGTGGCCGCCGCCGCGGCCCCGGCGGCGGTGGCGGGGACGTCGACCTCGGCGGGGACGTCGACCTCGGCGGGCGCACCCGTCGCCGATCCGGCGGCGGTTTCCGGCGTCGAGCAGGTGATCGGTGGCTTCGAGTCCCCCGACGAGGGCTGGCACCTCGGCCTCGGCGCGGAGTTCCCCGGCGCGAAGGGGAGTTTCGACTACGACGGGACCGATCACCAGGAGGGCGTCCGGTCCGGCGTACTCACCGGTGACTTCGCGGGCGGCGGCAACTACGTCGACATCTCCCGTACGGTCGGCCTGGACGCCACCGCGCTGCACTTGTGGGCACGGTCCACCGACCTGTCCGGCATCGTCGTGCGCGTCTTCGACAGCACCGGCCAGGCACACCAGCAGCGCCTGCAGCTGACCGCGGACGGCTCCTGGCAGCAGCTCGCCGCGACGCGCTTCGACGGTGGGCAGAACTACTCCCACTTCGGCGGGGCGAACGACGGCCGCTGGCACGGCCCGGCCACCAAGGTGTCGCTGATCCTCGACAAGGGTCTGCTCACCGGCGGAAGGGTGACCGGCACCGTCCACCTCGACGGCGTGACGATGACGGTCACTCCGCCTGATCTGGCATTCGAGCAGACTCAGCCCGGAAACATCTTCGTGGGAACGCAACCGGCCCGGATCTCCGTGCGCACCAAGGGCGACGCGGTGCGCTGGTCGGCGTACGACCTTGCCGGTACGCGGGTGGGGGAGGGACGCACCGACGTGACCGGCGGCGCCGCCGACCTGACCCTCCCGCTCACCACGCCGGGCTACTACCGGTTGACGGCGACCGCGGAACTCGACGGTGCCGTCCTGGCCACTCGCGACACGACGCTGGCCAGGCTGACGGCGTTCGACGTCGGCTCGGTGGCGGACTCACCGTTCGGCATGGCCGCCCACCTCTCGGGTACGGAGAACCTCGGGGTGGCCGACCTGATGGCCAAGGCCGGCGCCAAGAACCTCCGCGAGGACGCGTTCTGGAGTTCGATCGAGACCACCAAGGGCAGCTACGACTTCGGCCGCTACGACCCGCTCGTGTCGGCGGTGGAGAACGCCGGGATGCGCTGGCTGCCGATCGCGGCGTACATCAATCCCTTCTACGACAACAACGCCACCCCCTACACCGACGAGGGCCGCGCAGGGTTCGCGCGTTACGCCGCGGCGACCACCGCCCACTACGACGGCAAGGTGAAATGGCTGGAGGTCTACAACGAGTTCAACATCGGCTTCGGTGACGCCGGTGACGGTCCTGCGGACAGCCTTCCGCAGTCGTACTTCCCGCTGCTCAAGGCGACCTACGAACAGGTGAAGGCCCGCACGCCCGACGTGACGGTGGCCGGCGCGGTCACCGCGGGTGTTCCGCTGGACTGGCTGGAGGCGCTGTTCAAGCTGGGTGGCCTGCGCTACATGGACGTCGTGTCGGTGCACCCCTACGTCTATCCGTCCGAACCCGAACAGGCCGCCAGGAGCCTGGAGGACCTCGACGCGCTGATCCGGCGCTACAACGGCGGAAAGCCCAAGCCCATCTGGATCACCGAGCAGGGCTGGCCGACCCACGACGCCGGCAACGGCGTGAGCGAACAGACCCAGGCCGCCAACGTGGTCCGCGCCCACGTCGTCGCGTTCGCCCACGGCGTCCAGCGCTACTTCTGGTACGACGTGATGAACGACGGGCTCGACCCCGCCTACAACGAGCACAACTTCGGCCTGCTGCACAACACCGCGGACCCGACGGGACGCTGGACACCCAAGCCCGGCTACGTGTCGTACGCGGCGATGGCCCGGCAACTCACCGGCGCGCGGTTCGAGCGTTCGGAGGACGTCGGCGGCGGCGTGTCCAGCTACCTGTTCGCAGGCAAGGACGGGCCGCTCCGCGTCCTGTGGTCGGGCACACCGTCGGTGGTCGAGGTGACCACCGACCGCCCGGTCGCCGTGACCGACCTGACGGGTGCCACCCGCACGTACTACCCGCAGGCCGGGCGGGTGCAGCTGTCGCTGTCCGGCGACCCGATCTACGTCGCAGGTGATGTCAAGGTCGCGTTGACGGGCAGGTTCGGCCTGACGTCCGACCACGACGGGCAGGCGGTGCTCGGCGACCCGATTCCGCTCACACTGACCGTGGACACCACCCAGTCCCCGCGGGCGGCGGTGCGCGGCACGTTCGAGATCGCGGGCACGTCTGTCCCGGTGTCGGTGCCGGCGGGTACGAAGGCCACGATCCCGGTACGCGTGCCGGCGGCGAACCTGTCCGGCCCTCGGGTGCTGACCGGTGAGGTCGTGGTGCGTGACCAGCCCGTCGCCCGGCTGCAGACCCGGGTCCAGGTGGTGCATCCGTTCCAGGTGAACGCCGCACACGTCCTGCGAGGCGACGAGGACGTGCTCTCGGTGCGGGTCACCAACCGTGCCGACCGCGACCTCGGCGTCAGCCGGCTGACCTGGACGATCGGCGAACGGACCGGAACGCTGGACGTCGACTCGCCGGTGCCCGCGCACGCCGCCCGGACCGCGGAACTCTCCCTCGGGGACCTCGCCCGAGGCCAGACGTACCCGCTGCAGCTTCGGCTCAGCTCACCCGGCCTCACCGACGCCGTGACCAGCGGCAAGCTGACCTTGCCACCGGCCGACCAGCTGCGAACCCTGGTGGAGAAGTCGGTCACAGTGGACGGGACGCTCGACGACCTCGGTGACGTGGCCCCGATCGACCTGCCCGGCGACGGCGTCGTGCAGATCCCGGGCTACGGAGGTGCGGACGACCTGAGCGGCTCGGTGTGGTGGACCTGGGACGCCGACGATCTCTACCTCTCCGCGAAGGTGCACGACGACGTCCAGGCCCAGCCGGAGACGGGAGAACGCATCTGGTCCGGTGACGGGTTCCAGTTCAGCGTCGCTGCCGGGATGCCGGGGGAGAGCAGCCGCTGGGACGAGTACGGCGTGGCGCTGACCTCCGCCGGTCCGCGGATGTGGCGTTGGCTGGCAGCCGAGGGGCAGCCGGGCGAGGTCACCGGGGTGGACGTCGCGGTGACCCGGGACGAGGCGAGGAAGGAGACCACCTACGAGGTGGCGCTGCCCTGGTCCGCGCTCGCTCCGATCCGGCCGGACGACCGGCTTCTGAGTCTGTCGTTCCTCGTCAACGACAACGACGGTGCGGGCCGCGAGGGCTGGATCGAGTGGGGGTCCGGCATCGGCGGGGAGAAGAACTCCGCGCTGTTCCGGCCGATCAAGCTCGGGGCCGACTGAGCCGTCGGGGGTGTCCCGGCGGCTGGTCCGACCCCCGTGCTGTGCTCCGGACGGCCCCCGGGGTCAGGATGGGGGTAGACCGCGACGGCTGAGGAGACACCATGACGGCAGCACTCATCGTGATCAGCGGCGCTGACCACTGGACGTTGAAAGACGGCACCCGGCACCCCACCGGCTACTGGGCGGAGGAACTGGTCGTACCGCACCGGACGTTTCGGGCGGCCGGGATCGACATCACCCTCGCCACCCCAGGCGGGGTGGCCCCGACCGTGGACCGGGCGAGCCTCACCCCCGACGCCAACGGCGGCGAGGACGGCGCGGACGCGATGGTCGCCTACCTCGCGACGATCCAGGGCGAACTCAGCCATCCGGAAAGGCTGGAGGATGTCGACCCGGACGCGTACGACCTGGTCTTCTACCCCGGCGGGCACGGCCCGATGGAGGATCTCGCCGTCCACGAAGCGTCCGGCCGGTTGGTGACCAGGGTGCTGGACAGCGGCGCCCCGCTCGGTGTCCTGTGCCACGCGCCGGCGGCCCTGCTGGCGGCACGCAGGCCGGACGGCAGTTGGCCGTTCGCGGGCTACCGCCTCACCAGCTTCACCGATGCCGAGGAGGCCAAGGTCGGGTTGGCGGAGAAGGCGCCGTGGCTGCTGCAGGACCGCCTGGTCAAGGAGGGCGCGCGATTCGTGGGCGCGCCGCCGTTCATCCCCCACACGGTCGTGGACCGCAACCTCTACACCGGCCAGAACCCCGCGTCCTCCGCCGAACTCGCGCAGGAGTTGCTGCAGGCCGTCCGCGTCCACCGCTAGGGTGTGCCACTTCGCGACACACCCCAGGGGACCGCGGCGAGGCGCTAACGTGAGGGCACATGCGCATGTGTGTGTTCTGCGGCTCCTCACCGGGCCGCGACGAGATCTATGGCCGGGCGGCCGCCGACCTGGCTGTTCTCCTTGCCCACAAGGGAATCGGCCTGGTCTACGGTGGGGGAAACATCGGCCTGATGGGGATCGCGGCCGATGCCGCGCTGGCCGCGGGCGGTGAGGTGATCGGCGTGATCCCCGGTCATCTGGTCGACCGCGAGGTGTCGCACGACGGTCTGTCCAGACTGGAAGTCGTCGACACGATGCACGAGCGCAAGGCCCGGATGGCCGACCTGTCCGACGCGTTCGTGGCGCTGCCCGGCGGCGCCGGGACGCTGGACGAGCTGTTCGAGATGTGGACGTGGTCCCAGCTCGGGCTGCACCACAAGCCGATCGGCCTGCTGGACGTCGCGGGCTACTACCAGCCGATGCTCACCTTCCTCGACCACATGACGGCCGAGCGATTCCTCCGGCCCGCCTACCGTGACGCCCTGGTCGTCGAGACCGATCCGCGCGTGCTGGTGGACCGGCTGACCAGCGCCTGACCGTCAACGGCGGGCGTACACGAACAGCTGCGTCTCCGGTTCGGCTTCCGTGCTCGCCGGCGCGTACGTGTGGTCACGCACCTCCAGCACCTCGAACCCGGCGTCCTCCACCACCGCGCGCAGGTGCGCTCGTGGGTAGCCGGTGAGGCGTACAGGAGTGCCGAGGAACGACAGTTCCACGTCGTCGAGGTCCGCCTCGACCATGGCCAGCGCGAGATGGCCACCGGGTTCGAGGATCGTGTGCAGCAGCCGCAGCGTCGTCTCCACCTGGGCACGTGGAAGCATCAGCAGCGAGAAGAAGGCCACCACGCCGGAGTACGGCCCCCAGGAGGAGTCCAGGTCGGTGACGTCGGCCTGCCGGAAGGTCGCTTCCGGCACCGCCTTCCGTGCGAGCTCCAGCATGCGTTCGGAGATGTCGATTCCGGTCACCAGAAGCCCCGCATCGGTCAGCTGCCGGGCCGTGGGGCGCCCGGTGCCGCAGCCCACGTCGAGCACCCGCGCGCCGGGTGGGAGCCGGGCTGCCAGCCATTCACCGGCGGCGCGTTGTCCCTCCTTGTGCGGGAACACCTCGTCGTAGTGCGCGCCGATCAGGTCGAACGCACGTGCCTGCGCAGCCGCGCGGTCCGCACGCGCCGCCGGCGTCGGGCCGCTGTCCGGCGGCGGAGGAGTCACGGTCATGGCCTGATCAAACCACGGTCGTCGCGACCGGAGTGTGCTCACCTCGCCACGCCCGGTCGGCGCGACGCCCGTGCCAGATCGCCTCGTGGCCGGCGCTCAGGTGCGTCACCTTCCTTCCGTGGTGAGGACGCACCGAACATGCGGTTCCAGAAGGTGCAGGACCTGTTCATGTCCGGGTGCACGGGATACTTCGCGCCGGGAGTGAGCCTGTCAACCCTCGCTTGCCGAGGGGGGAGGGCGGACCGCCGATCAGGTCCTTGACGTTGTCCCACCACGTCCGCCGGTCGGCGGGATACCGCGCCCAGGACCGGGCGCGCCGCCGCGAGGTCTGCGCGTACAGCCGGTGCGCCCAGGGGAGTTGGGCTTGGCCAGCCGCAACGCCCCGATCATCGCGACCAACGGTACGAACACCCCGATCAGGCCGGTGCTCAGCTTCCCCTTCGCGATGGCGACGAGGGAGAAGGCGAGGTTCACCGCGATCGTCGCGGCCGCGGCGGCGGACCCGGTGGCGCCGGTGGTGTCCAGCGGGCCGGCGCCGAGCAAGAGCAGGATCCCGATCGTGGCGGCCACCAGCACGGCGTCCACCGACCGGCGGCCCTCTCGGCTCCAGTACACGTCCTCCAGGTAGAGCCACAGCGCGAACTCGTCCAACGTGAGCGCGGCGCCGGCGGCGAAGATCACCGCCACCACCTGCTGGGCGGGCGGGTTCGGCCGGTACGCGAACTCCGCGGTGGCGGCTCCGATCATCAGGAAGATCCCGTACACCGCGTGGTGCACGTGGACTCCGCCGAGCTGGGTGTCCCGGAACGGCCCGTGCCCGGACCGGATCAGCCGGGTCATCATGCGGGTCACCAGGAACGTGACGAGGAACGAGACCAGCATCCACAGCACCGTCCCGCGCCCGCCGAACGTCAGCCTGAGGTTCACGTCCGCGGCCGTGGGCGTGGGCATGCTCGCGCCGGCTGCCGCGGCCGGCCGGACCGGGACGCCCGGGCGGACCGGCCCGCCCGCCTGCGCCGGCACCCGCCCACAACGCCACCCCTGCCGCGATCATGGCTGTCCGCCTCGCGTCCAGGCTGTTGCCGCGGTCGGTGTGCCGTCGTGCCTTGCATGGCAGTGAAGGTCGCTGGAAACTGAACCCATTGCCGTCCGACACTTTTCCCGCAGCGAGTACGCGAGCCGGGGCAGGAGGTGCTCATGACCGAACGACTGCCGGTCAACGTCGTCGCCTCGATGGACGGTGTGCTCCGGCAGACCGCAGCCTCGGCGGTGCTCTGGGACTTTCCCCGCGGCGTCGTCGTGCAGCACGACCTGGCCCGCACCGGACACGACGACCTGCTCCACCGCCTCGTGTACGACGTCGGAGGCGTGGTGGAGGACACCGGTGTCCCGCTCGACCACGCCTGCCTCAGCTGCGCCCTGCGCGAGGACGTCGTACCCACCGTGGTGCGGCTCGCGCGCAGCGGACGCTGGGACCGCCTCGTGGTGTCCCTGCCGGTTACCGCCGAGCCCGGTTTGGTGCGCGATGCCCTGCGCGGGGGCGTTGTCGGCGGAAGCCAGGTTGCCGATCTCGTGACGTTCGCCGGGGTCCTGACCGTCGTCGACCTCACCCGGCTGGTCGACGACCTGTTCGGCGACGACCTGCTGGCCGAGCGTGGTATCGCCCTGACCGAGGACGACCGGCGTGCGGTGGGCGAGGCTCTCGCGCACCAGATCGAGTGCGCCGACGTCGTGGCCACCCGCGCCGACCGGCTGCCCGACGCCCGCGAGTTCGCGGTGCTCCGCCATCTCACCGCGCCCAGCGCGGTGTGCGCCGACCTGCACAACCTCGACCTGGCCCGCACCCTCGACCGCCCGGCGCGCGGCTGCGGTCCCCAGCGGGGCGACTACCGCCGGGCCGCTCACTCCGGCGCCGCCGACACCCACGGCGTGTGGACGCTGGAGCTCACCTCGTGGCGGCCGGTACACCCCGCACGGCTGCACGACCGGATCAGCGAGCTCGCAGGCGGGCGGCAGCGCAGCCGCGGGTGGTTCTGGCTGCCGACCCGCCCGCACGCCGTGTGCGGCTGGGACAACGCCGGCGGGCAGCTCAGCATCGGCACGGTAGGCCGCTGGGAGGCCGGCGACCGGCAGACCCGGATCCTGGTCACCGGGATCGAGGACGTCCGCGAGCGGGTGCGCGCCGCCTTCGACGCCGTGCTGATGACCGACTCCGAGCTCGCCCGGGGGCTCGACCACTGGGAGCGGCACGACGACGGCTTCTCCCCGTGGCTCGGTGACGACGACCGCGCCGCCTGAGAGCTCGCCTGAGCGCGCCTGGGCCCGACAGAGACCGCGGTCAGCTGGGCGCGGCCAGCGAGAGGGCGAAGTCCTCCTGTGGGTCCGTCCACCACGCCTCGAGCGTGAAGCCGGCCTCGGCGAGTTCGCGCTCCACGACCTCGCGGCGGAACTTCGCGGAGATCTCCGTGCGCAGTTCCTCGCCCTCGGCGAACTCCACCGTCAGGTCGAGGTCGGCGATCCGGACCGTCTGCGCCTTCTGTGACCGAAGGCGCATCTCGATCCACTCCGCCTCGGCGTTCCACACCGCGACGTGATCGAACGCCTCCGGCTCGAAGTCCGCGTGCAAGGAGCCGTTGACGACGCGGAGCACGTTGCGGTTGAACTCCGCGGTCACCCCGGAGTTGTCGTCGTAGGCCCGCACCAGCCGGGTCAGGTCCGTCACCAGCCCCGTGCCGAGCAGGAGGCGGTCGGCCGGGCCGAGCCCGGACCGGACAGCGGCGAGGAAGCGTGCCCGCTGCGCCGGAGCGAGGTTGCCGATGGTGCCGCCCAGGAAGGCCACCAGACGGGTGCCTTCGCGCGGGAGCAGCCCCAGGTGGCGTTCGAAGTCGGCGATGACGCCGTGCATGGCCATCCCGGGGTAGTCGGCCCGCAGGGACTCGATCGCGCCGAGCAGGGCGCTCTCGCTGACGTCCACGGGTACGTAGCGGGCCAGCCTCCCGGTCGAGCGCATCCCGTCCAGCAGCAGCCTGGTCTTGGTCGAGGACCCGGATCCCAGCTCCACCAGGGTGTCTGCGTCGGCCAGCTTGGTGATCTCGGCGGCGTGGGTGGCGAGGATCGACTCTTCGGTACGAGTCGGGTAATACTCCTCGAGCGTGGTGATCTGCTCGAACAGCTCGCTTCCGCGCGCGTCGTAAAAGTACTTCGGCGGCAGGGTTTTCGGCATCCGGCCCAGACCCTCGGCGACGTCGCGGGCAAGGCTCGCCTCGAGGTCGGCGGCGGTGAGGTGGCGGGTGATCTCCGGTGCTTCACGGGAAACGGTCACGCTGGCCTCCATCGTCGGTCCTTCGTCAAGACGGGCTTTCGCCGGGTTGCGTGTTCTTTGCCTGGTAGAGGATTGCTCCGACCGCACTACAGCGACGTGACCACGACACCATGCCGGTCGACCTCCACCAGGGAGCGGGGTGGGACGGGTGCCCAGGCCGGGTCGTCGTCGCAGGGCTCGGAGGCGAGCCGCACGCCGTCGGCGGACTCGTGCACGAACAACGTGTCGCCGTACGTCGTGCCGGCGATGCGGTCGCCGTCGCCTGCCAGCAGGTTGAGCCGGCCACCGCCCAGTTCGGCGACCTCGCGGGTGACCCGGGCCAGTCCCTCGCCGAGGCTGCTGCCGCCCTCCCAGCGGGCCAGCGCCAGGCCGAACAGCAGCGCCGAGTCGACCGGGGCGAGCGCGTCCGGGACCCACGCCACCTCGTCCCGCAACGCCTTGCGGGCCAGCGCCAGGTCGCCCAGCGCGCCGTTGTGGCTGAACAACCAGTGCCCGTGGGTGAACGGCGCCGCTCCGGACTCCTCCGACGGGTAGCCGGGCGTGGCCGACCTCACAGCGGCCACCACACAGCCGGCGTCCACGGTGGGCGCGAGGCTGGCGAAGGACTGGTCGGCCCACATGGGCTGGGCCCGCCGGTAGCGGACCGGCTCCGGGCGCCTGGAGGTGTACCAGCCGACGCCGAAACCGTCCACATTGATGGTGCCGTGTTCCTGCCGGCGTGGTGCGTACGCCTGCACACCGAGCGAGTACGGCGGGTCGAGGACCAGCTCCTGCAGCGTGCGCGGCCGGCCGAGGTAACCGAGATGACGGCACATGGGGACCTACCTCCTAGGCGTCGCGGGCGCAGCGGAACCCGGCGAAGATCTGCCGCCGGATGGGGTAGTCCCAGTTGCGGAACGTCGTCCGCACCACCACCGGGTCGGTGGCCCAGGACCCGCCGCGCAGCACCTTGTAGTCGTTGCCGAAGAACACCTCGGAGTACTCGCGGTACGGGAAGACGCAGAAGCCCGGGTGGCCGGTGAAGGAGGTCGACGTCCACTCCCAGACGTCACCGAGCATCTGCCGGGCGCCTACCGGCGACGCGCCGGCTGGGAACGATCCCACAGGAGTGGGGTGGAAGCGGGTCTGGCCGAGGTTGGCGTGCCCGGGCCCACCCGGCTCGTCGCCCCAGGGAAAGCGCCGCTTGACACCGTGCGCCGGGTCCCACGAGGCGGCCTTCTCCCACTCCGCCTCGGTGGGCAGGCGGCGCCCGGCCCAGCGGGCGTACGCATCAGCTTCGTACCAGCACACGTGCTGCACCGGTTCGTCGTCCACCAGTGGCTCCAGCCGGCCGAACCGCCGGCGCAGCCACGTGCCCCCTTCGCGGACCCAGTACGCCGGTGCCCGTTTGCCCGAGGCACACCGCCACTGCCAGCCCGCCGGATCCCACAGTCGTTCGTCGTCGTAGCCGCCGGCGGCGACGAACGCGCGGTAGGCGGCGTTGGACACCGGGGTGGTGTCGATCCAGAACGCCGGCAGCGACACCGTGTGCGCGGGGCGTTCGTTGTCCAGCGCCCAGCGGTCGGCGGAGGTGCCCATGACGAACTCGCCCGCCTCCACCAGCACCTCCGGTGCGAGCACCCGGTGGTCGTGTGGGGCGGGGGCCTGGTCACCGGCCGGGAAGACCGGCTCGCCGCGACGCAACTGGTGGGTGGCCAGCATCGTCTCGTCGTGCTGGTGCTCGTGCTGGATCACCATGCGGTAGACGAACCCGGAGTCCAGCAGCGGCTTGTCGGGGGAGAGGCGGATCGACTCCAGGGAGTCGAGCACCTTGCGGCGTACCAGGTCGATGTAGCCGCGGGCCTCGGCCGGGCTGAGCAACGGCAGCTTCGGCCGCTCGGACCGGGGGTGCTCGAACGCGTCGTAGAGGCTGTCGATCTCCGGGCGCATGGGATCGATGCCGGCCGCGGCCCGCAGCAGCCACAGCTCCTCGTAGTTGCCCACATGCGCGAGGTCCCAGACCAGCGGTGACATCAGCCGCGAGTGCTGGGCCACCAGGTCGGCCTCTTCCAGGACGTTGGTGGTGAGGCCGAAGCTGCGGTCGCGGGCGCGTTCCAGCTCCCCGGCCACCAGCGACTTGAACTCGTCGGCGGCAACGTGGTCGCCGTCGGCGAGCAGGGCGGCAGTGCGGGCGGACGGGCGCAGGTCTGCGTACTGGCTCATCGGGACTCCTCCCGGTCGGAATCGGACGTGAGCGGGTCGGCGCCGTCGTCGGCCGGACATCGTGCGCGGTCGACGTAGCGGATGCGGTAGTCGTCCACGAGGTTGACCAGCGCGCGCTCGGCGCCCTGCCGGTGCAGGGCCTCCAGCGCCGCCTCGAAGCAACACCGCGCGGCGTGAGCCAGCCCGCGGTGGTCCAGGCCGTCGCGGGCGGCGTTCCACCACGCGCCGGCGACCGGTGCGGTGGCGGCCAGGGCGCGCTCACCGGCCCGTGGATCGTCCACCAGTGCGGTCAGCACGGCCATCGGGACCGGCCAGTACGCCGCCGGCACCACGTCGAGGTAGCGGATCTCGAACCACCCGCGCGGCCGGACCGGCGGGAACAGCGTCGTCAGGTGATAGGCGAGGTCGTGCGCGGTCGGCGAGCCGTCCGCCCCACCGTCCGCCCGAGCGTCGGCCCGGCGAGCAGCCCGGCCGTCGGCCCGGCCGTTCGCCGCGCCGTTCGCCGCATGGTCCGCCCGGCCGTTCCCGGCGTGCTCGTCGTCGGGGCGCAGGTGCAGCCACTGCCGGAACGTCAACCCCGGATCGCTGTGCCACCGGTCGCCGTCGCGGCGCATCATCAACGGCGCGTCCAGCGCGTAGTCGGCCCAGGCGGCCACCGGGTCGTGCCCGTGCGGCGATCGGGTGCGCCGGGGATCCAGCCGCTGCCAGACCGCCTGACGCGCGGACTTCCAGCCGGTCTGCCGGCCGGCGAACCAGGGGGAGTTGGCGAACGTGGCCACCATCGCCGGGCCGATCGCGTGCAGGATCCGCCATCGCCTGGCGATGTCGTCGGCGTCGGCCCCGGCGTCCAGGTTGACCTGGACGGACGCGGTCGAGCACATCATCAGCCGGCCCTCGGGGCCGCGCCGGTCGAAGTAGGCCTCCATCGCGTCGTAGCGCGGATGGGACAGTTGCCGGCGGGGTTCGCGGAAGGGGTCGATGGCGGTCCACAGCAGCCGGAGGTCGAGCGCGGCGAGCGCCGCGCGTACGTGGTCGATGTCGGACTGCAGAGTGGACCAGCAGGCACCGAGGCCGGGGGCGGGAGCTGAACTCAGCTCCACCTGGCCGCCGGGTTCGAAGGTGACGGTGCTGCCGCCGGGCGGTGGCCCGGCCTGGTCGAGCGTGGTGCGGAGCAGGTCGAGAGGGACGAGCTCGCGGGGGTGGTCCGGGGAGACGACGAGCCATTCGATTTCGGTGCCGACGGTGGTGGGCGGCCCGGTCTTGAAGCAGATGCGCCCGATGTGGCCGTGCACCGAGTCGCACGAGACGACCTCGGCGGTGTCCGTCATCGTCCCTCCTACAGTCGCCCGACTGCCACGGCGCGCCGGATTCGTGTTCACGTTCGAACCCGATCCTCGCGTGCGTGGCCCTCGAAGAAAAGCTACTGAGGTCCATGTCACATCGGGGACAGCGCACACCAACACTGACCGAATGCGGGCGGAACGCACTCCCAACCCGGTGCGAACTGCCGAGCAAACCAGAGTCGCGCGGCATTCGCACCCTCGCGCCGAAGGGCGTTCAGGCTCCCTGCGCGGACCGGGTACGTCCGCGGCCGCTCGTCCCGGTCTGTGCCCGGCCACGCGGCCGGCGGGTGCTGCTCTGCGGGCGGGTGCGCGAGCGTGCCCGGGTCACCGAGCGCCGTCCGCGTGCCTGTTCCTCACGGGTGGCCTGCAGCTGGCGGTTGAGGACGAACGAGCCGACCGCGACCAGGCCGGCCACCGGCCAGTCGACCACGCCGAGCGCGGCCACCGCCGCCAGTCCGCCGTACCACAGCATCCGACCGGTCCTCTCGTCGATGCCGACCTCGGGCAGCGACGGCATGGAAGGCATCGACGGGGTGGGCAGGTTCCTGGGAGCGTGCACCTCGGGAAGGTGCGCGCGGCCGGCGACCTCGGGCAGCCTGCTCAGCCCGGGTAGCCCGGACAGGCCCGTCCGCTCGGCACCGCGGGTGCGAGTCGTCGCGGTCTTCCGGGTGGTTCGCTTGGCCGCGGGCTTCTTCGTTCCTGCTCGGGTGGTCGCGGCCTTCTTGGCGCCCGCTCGCCCGGTCGCCGCCTTCTTGGCGGTGGCCCTCCCGGTGCCGGTGCGGGCGCCCGGCGTGGGGTGTTCCTCCGGGTGCGGTGCGCGTTGGCCCGGGATGGCGGGGCCCGCGGTCCGCTTCCGAGCGGTCGTTGCGCGCGGGGCCCGCTTGTTGGCCGGCTGTTTGCGGGCGGTCGTCTGCTGGGTGTCGGATCGGGTCGGCTGCGCCTGGGTCTCGGTCATGTCCATCCCCCCTCGCGACCCGATCCTGGTCTGCTGCCACCACCGGGCGTAGTGCCGAAGGTCCTGCGCGACGGGCCCCCGGTCATCGCGGGCGGAGCGTCAGAACGTTCGGCGGGGGCCGGGGGTTCCCTCCCGCACCTGCGAGTACGCCCGACGGGCCGTAGGCTCTCGCCCGTGGAACAACGTATTCTCGGACGAACGGGTCGCAAGGTGGGAGTTGTCGGGCTGGGGGCCTGGCAGCTGGGAGGCGACTGGGGAGAGGTCACCGAGGCCGAGGCGCTCGCGGTGCTCAACGCCGCCGTCGACGCCGGAGTGACGTTCATTGACAGCGCCGACGTCTACGGCGACGGCCGCAGCGAACGGGTGATCGGACGCCTGCTCCGCCAGCGGCCCGAGGCGGACATCATGGTCGCCACCAAGATGGGCCGGCGTGCACCGCTGGAGCCGAGCCACTACACCCTCGACAACTTCCGCGCCTGGACCGACCGCTCGCGGGAGAACCTCGGCGTGGACCGGCTCGACCTGGTGCAGCTGCACTGCCCGCCGACGCCGGTCTACGGAAACGACGCGGTCTACGACGCCCTGGACACGCTGGTGGCCGAGGAGCGGATCGCGGCGTACGGCGTGAGCGTGGAGACCTGCGCGGAGGCGATGACCGCGATCGAGCGTCCGGGCGTGGCGACCGTCCAGATCATCCTGAACGCGTTCCGGCGCAAGCCGCTGGAGGAGGTGCTGCCGGCCGCCGCCCGGGCGGGGGTGGGCATCATCGCGCGGGTGCCGCTGGCCAGCGGCCTGCTGTCGGGCAAGTACGACGCCTCCACGCAGTTCGGCGACGACGACCACCGCACGTACAACCGCGACGGCTCGGCCTTCGACGTGGGGGAGACGTTCGCCGGTGTCGACTTCGCCACCGGGGTCGAGGCGGCCGCCCGCCTGGAGCCGCTGGTGCCGCCCAAGGCGTCGCTGGCCCAGGTCGCGCTGCGCTGGATCCTCGACCAGCGGGAGGTGAGCGTCGTCATCCCGGGCGCGCGTAATCCCGTACAGGTGTGGTCCAACGCCGGTGCCGCCGAGCTGCCCCGGCTCACCGCCGGTGCGCACGACGAGATCCGCGCGGTCTACGACGAGCTGATCCGCCCGCAGGTGCACGACCGCTGGTAGCCGCGTCCGGCCGGCCGCCAGGCCGCCGGGCCCCTCAGCGGAACGCCGGCAGCCCGGTGATCGCCTCACCGAGGACCAGGGTGTGGATCTCGCTGGTCCCCTCGTAGGTGAGGACCGACTCCAGGTTGTTGGCGTGCCGCAGGACGGGGTACTCCAGCGAGATGCCGTTCGCGCCCAGGATCGTCCGCGCGGTCCTGGCGATCTGCAGCGCGGCGCGGACGTTGTTGAGCTTGCCGAAGCTCACCTGGTCCGGTCGCAGCTGCCCGGCGTCCTTGCGGCGGCCGAGGTGGAGCGCGAGGAGCATCCCCTTGTTGAGCTCCAGCGCCATCTCGACGAGCTTCTCCTGGGTGAGCTGGAACGCCGCCACCGGGCGGCCGAACTGCGTGCGCTCACGCGCGTAGTCGACCGCGGTCGCGAGGCAGGACCGGGCCGCGCCGAGGGCGCCCCACACGATCCCGAACCTCGCCTCGTTCAGGCAGGCAAGGGGAGCGCGCAGGCCGGTGGCCTCGGGAAGGATCGCCTCGTCGGGCACCTCGCAGCCGGACAGGATCAGCTCCGAGGTCACCGACGCCCGCAGCGACAGCTTGTGGTGCATGTCGCGGGTGGCGAACCCAGGCGTGCCGCGGGGTACGCAGAACCCGCGTACGCCGGTGTCCGTACGAGCCCACACGATCGCCACGTCGGCGATGCCGCCGTTGGTGATCCACATCTTCGTGCCGTCCAGCACCCAGCCGGCGTCGGTGCGCAGGGCGGTGGTGGCCATGGCGGCGGGGTCGCTGCCGTGGTCGGGTTCGGTCAGGCCGAAACAGCCGATGGCGGTGCCGGCGGCCATCGCCGGCAGCCACTCCTCCTTCTGCCGCGGTGACCCGAACCGCCACAACGCGTACATCGCCAGCGAACCCTGCACCGACACGAAGCTGCGCAGCGCGCTGTCGACCGCTTCCAGCTCCAGGCAGGCCAGGCCGTAGCTAACGGCGTTGGTGCCGGCACAGCCGTAGCCGTCCAGGTGCATGCCGAGCAGGCCCAGCTCGGCGAACCGGGGCACGAGCGCCCGCGGGAACTCCGCGCGTTCGAACCACTCGCCGGCGTACGGCTCGGCGTGCTCGGCCAGCAGGCGGCGTACGGTCGCCTGGATCGCCCGCTCCTCGTCGGTGAGCAACGCGGCGACGTCGAGCAGGTCAGTGGGGTCGGGTTGCCCGGGCTGTCGGCTCATGACCAGATCCTCGCGCAGAATCCGATCCGCCGCCGAGACCGGGCGACGGGGCGCGACCCGGAGGTGGCCGGGTGCACAAAGGGTCGGCTCGCCGCACTCTGGGTATCAACGATCCAGTTCGGCCCACGGGGAAGGAGCCCGGCATGCGAAGGTCCTCGGTACGCGCGGCCGCGGCCGGTACGCCACGGGCGGCGATGCTCGCCGCGCTGGTCTGTCTCGGCCTGCTCTGCGCGGTCGTCCTCGCCGGCTGCGGCGGCTCGGGGAACTCGTCGTCCACGGCGAGCCCGACCACGCAGGCCGCGTCCTCGGCGTCTCCTGCGGACACTGCCAACGCGGCAGTGTGCGCGCAGGCGAAGAAGCTGCAGTCCTCACTGGTCGCGCTGAAGAACGTCGACGTGCGCGCGGAGGGCACCAACGGCGTGGAACGCAAGCTGAACGCCGTCCGCGCCGACCTGAAGGGCCTGCGGGCCGCCGCCTCCTCGGCCTGGCGGCCGCAGCTGGACGCGCTCTCGGCCGCCCTGGGCGGCCTGAGCACCGCGATCAAGCAGGTCGGCAGCGCAAAGGCGACCGCATCGCCCGCGGTGGACGGGATCACCACCGCGGCGATGGCCGTCGCCACCGCCGCGGAGTCGCTGCGCACCACGATCGCTGGGACCTGCCCGGGCCAGTAGCCGCCCGGCTGCCGAGGCCGGGCCGGGGATCAGACGGACCAGGGGTCCTCACGCGGATAGACGAGCGCCGTCGCGCCCTCGATCGCGATCACGTCCACGGTGGCGCCGGGAGGAATCACCAGCGTGGAGTCGTACGCGCGAGCGCTCCACACCTCACCGCCGATCCGGACCCGCCCGGCATGCCGGGTCACCTCCCGGAGCACCAGCGCCTCCCGCCCCACCAGCGCCGCCGTTCCCGACCGCATCTCCGGGACCCTTCGCAGCGCGTGCTGGGCGAGTGGGCGAACGAACACCACCAGCAGCAGGGCGGCAAGCGCGAACGTCGCGAACTGGAACGACACCCCGAGGCCCGTGGCCGCCACCAGTGCCGTCACCAGTGCCGCGCCCGACATCGGGGCGAGGTAGAGCGTGAGCCGGAGGAGTTCGGCAATACCGAAAACCAGCGCCACTACCAACCACACGACCCACGCGTCCATCGCCCACCTGCTCACAGGTCGTTCTCTCCGGGCTCCTCTCCGACGGTATCCCCGCTCACACCTGCTGAGGGAGACGACCGCGAAGTCCGGCCACGCACGCCTGCCCGTGCGCTCCGATCCCGAAACCTGCTCGCGAACACCTTGTGCAGCACGGATCCGGGTCCCGCGAGGAAGAATCCGGCGGCCGCGCGACCGAGGACTTCCGGCCCAACCTGCCTCCGCTGTCTGTCTGTCAGTTCAGGCGTACCCGCGGGTCGAGGAAGGCGTAGGCGACGTCGACCAGGATGTTGGCGACGATGACCGCCACCGCGGCGAAGATGACGATCCCGATGATCACCGGCAGGTCCTGCTGGTTGATCGCGTCGATCGCCGTCTTGCCCAGGCCGTCGATGCTGAACACCGTCTCGGTGACCACCACACCGCCGACGAGCTGACCGAGGTCGATGCCGAACTGCGTCACGACCGGGGTGAGCGCGCTGCGCAGGCCGTGAAGGTAGACGACCCGGCGTTCGGAGATGCCCTTGGACCGCGCGGTGCGGATGTAGTCCTCACCGAGCACGTCCAGCATCGAACCGCGGGTCAACCGGGTGTACGTCGCGGCCAGGACCAGCGCCAGGGTGAGCCAGGGGAGCACCAGGTGGCGCGCCCAGTCCAGCGGGTTCTGCGATATGGGTACGTAGCCGCCCGCCGGGAAGATCGGGTATCCGGCGAGGGTGAGCTGGAAGTACAGGAAGTACAGGAGCAGCAGACCCAGCAGGAACGTCGGCATCGAGTAGAAGAACAACGCGAAACCGGTCATGCCCCGGTCCGCGATCGACCGCGGCCGGACCGCCGCCACGATGCCGTTGAACACCCCGAGCAGCATCCAGATGACCGCCGCGCCGAGGGCCAGCCCGATGGTGGCCGGCAGCGCGTCGCCGATGATCTGCGTCACCGGCACCTGGTGGTAGTAGTCGAAGCCGAGGTCGCCGTGCAGGGCCTTCCACAAGAAGTCGAGGTACTGCTTCCAGACCGGTTGGTCCAGACCCAGCCGCTGCTCGATGAGCTTCACGGTCTCCGGCGTGGCCTGCCGGCCGGCAAGGGTGCGGGCGACGTTGTTGGGCGCCACGAAGAAGATGGCGAACACGCCCATGGTGATGAGCAACAGCACCAACGCGCCGTGCAGGATCCGCTTGACGAGGAAACGGGCCACCGTCACTCACCCTTTTCCGATTCCGTTTGTGCGTTGAGAAGTCGGTCCGATCCCGGGTCGAAGGCGTCGCGTACGCCGTCACCGAGCAGGTTGAACGCCAGCGTGGTGATGAGCAGCGCGAGTCCGGGGAAGACGATGAACCACCAGGCGACCTGGTAGTAGTTGATCGCCTCGTTCAGCATGCCGCCCCACGTCGGGGTGGGCGCGGGCACACCCAGACCGAGGAACGACAGCGTCGCCTCCACGACGATCACCGTGGGGATGAGCAACGTGGTGTAGACGATCACCGGTGCCATGACGTTCGGGAGCACGTCCACGAACATGATCCGGCTGTCGCTCGCGCCGAGCGACCTGGCCGCCTCGACGAACTCGCGTTCTCGCAACGACAGCACCTGGCCGCGCACGATCCGGGCCACCGAGGCCCAGCTGAACGCACTGATCGCGATGATCACGACCTTCAGGCTCGGCCCGGTGATGGACACCAGGGCGAGGGCGAACAGCAGGAACGGGAAGGACAGGACGACATCGACCAACCGGGCGAGGATGGTGTCGATGATCCCGCCGAAGTAGCCGGCCGCGAGCCCGACCACCACGCCGATGGCCACGGTCAGCAGCGTCGCCACGACGCCGACCAGCAGGGAGATCCGGGCCCCGTAGGCGATCCGGACCAGGATGTCGCGGCCCAGGTCGTCGGTGCCGAACCAGAACTCACCGCTCGGCGCCTTGGGCATGCCGTCGGGGGTCAGGCCGTTGGCGCGGTACTGCGTGTTCACGCCATGGCCGGTGATCGCCGCCACCACCGGCGCGAAGACCGCGATCGCGACGATCAGCAGGATGACCACGAAGGAGATCAGCGCCACCCGGTCGCGGCGCAGGCGTTCCCAGGCCAGCCGCCAGGGACTGCGGCCCTCGATCGAGCTCTTGGGCTGCTCGGTCTCCAGGTCGTACGGGGTCTCGGTGGTGCTCACGACTGGTCTCCGTTCACCAGCTCAGGAGCGAACTCGGTGCGCTCCGCGGCGATCGTTGGCCGTGCCTCGACGAGGTTCTCGCCGATCTCCACCGGGAAGTGGCAGGCGGCGAGGTGGTCCGGACCGTCGTTCAGCCGGCTGATCAACGGCGGCACCTCGGCGGCGCACGTGTCGGCGGCCTTCGGGCAGCGCGGGTGGAACCGGCAGCCGGTCGGCGGGTTGAGCGGCGAGGGTACGTCGCCGCGCAGGATGATCCGCTCGCGCCGGTCCGAAAGGTCCGGGTCGGCCAGCGGAACCGCCGACAGCAGCGCGTTGGTGTAGGGGTGGCGTGGCGCCTCGTGCAGGGCGTCGGCCTCCGCGACCTCGACCACCTTGCCGAGGTACATCACCGCGATCCGGTCACTGACGTGGCGCACCACCGACAGGTCGTGGGCGATGAAGACGTAGGTCAGGTTGAACTCCTGCTGCAGGTCGGCCAGCAGGTTGATGATCTGCGCCTGGATGGAGACGTCCAGCGCGGAGACCGGCTCGTCACACACGATCAGCTTGGGCCGCATCGCCAGCGCCCGGGCCACACCGATGCGCTGGCGCTGGCCGCCGGAGAACTCCGCGGGGAACCGGTTGTAGTGCTCGGGATTGAGGCCGACGAGCTCCATCAGCTCCTGGACCTTGCGCTTGCGCTCGGCTCCCTTGCCCACTCCGTGGATGGCGAACGGGTCACCGATGATCGAGCCGACCCGGCGCCGGGGGTTCAGCGAGCCGTACGGGTCCTGGAAGATCATCTGGATCTCCCGGCGCAGCGGCCGCAACTCCCGCCGCGACAGGGAGGTGATGTCGGTGCCGTCGAAGGTCACCCGGCCCGACGTCACGTCGTACAGCCGCGTCATGCAGCGCGCGAGGGTCGACTTTCCGCAGCCGGTCTCACCGACCAGGCCGAGCGTCTCACCCGCCCGCACCTGCAGGTCGACTCCGTCGACGGCCTGCACGTGCTCCTTGCCGCGCCGGAACAGCCGGTCGGAGGAGACCGGGAACCACTTCTGGAGGTTCTCGACCTCCAGAAGCACGTCGTGGTCGGTGCCTCCGCGGGCGGTGGCGGGGGCCTTCGGCGTGCTGTTCGATGTGTCGCTGGCGTTCACCGATCGCCTCACCTGGTGCTCGTCGTGCTGGACGTTAGGGCCGCCCGCGCCTCGCCGCGACCGGCCTCGTCGGTCGGCAACCAGCACGCACTGTGGTGCGCCCGGTCGCCGAAGACCTCGCGCAGCGGCGGGGTCTCCGACCGGCACTGGTCGAAGGCGTACGGGCACCGCGGGTGGAAGGGACAGCCGGACGGGGGACTGATCAGGCTCGGCGGACTGCCCGCGATGGGCCGTAGCCGGCGCCGCTCCCCGCTCTCGGCCGGCAGCGAGCCGAGCAGACCCTCGGTGTAGGGGTGGTGGTGGTGGTAGAACAGCTCCCGCCGGGTGGTGCGTTCCATGATGCGCCCGGCGTACATCACCGCCACCTCGTCGGCGACGTCGGCCACCACGCCGAGGTCGTGGGTGATCATGATCAGTGCGGTGCCGAACTCCGCCTGCAGGTCGGCCATGACCTCCAGCACCTGCGCCTGGACGGTGACGTCGAGGGCGGTGGTGGGCTCGTCGGCGACCAGAAGCACGGGATCCAGCGCCATCGCCATCGCGATCATCGCGCGCTGGCGCATGCCGCCGGAGAACTGGTGGGGGTAGTCGTCGACGCGGCGGTCGGGCTTGGGGATGCCGACCCGGCGCAACAGCTCGATCGAGCGTTCGCGTGCCGCGGACTTCGAGATCGACCGGTCGTGGGCGCGGATCATCTCGCTGATCTGCCAGCCGACGCGGTAGTAGGGGTGAAGACTGGACTGGGAGTCCTGGAAGATCATGCCGATCTTCGCGCCACGGACCTGTCGCAGGTCCTCCTTGCTCATGGTGAGCAGGTCACGGCCCTCGAAGAGCGCCCGTCCGCTGACCTTCGCGCCCCGGGTGAGGCCCACGACGGTCTGGGTGGAGACACTCTTGCCCGAACCGGACTCGCCGACGATGGCGAGGGTCTTGCCGCGCTCCACGTCGAACGACACGCCGCGTACGGCCTGTACGACACCGTCCGATGTCCTGAACGACACCTTCAGGTCCTGGACGGAAAGCAGCGGGGAGGTGCCGGCTCGGAGGGTGTCCGGCGCGGCGTTGGCGGAGTTGTCGATGTTGTCGACCACGGGAATCTCCATCAGGCGAAGGAGGGCGCACCGGCCGGCCCGGCCGGGCGCCCTCCTCCGTGGGGGTCAGCCGCCCTGCTTGCCCTGCTCCAACCAGATGTTGGTCGGGTCGAAGTTCTGCAAGGACGGAAGGTAGACGGTGTTCTTCGTCTGCGATGCGTGGTAGTTGGCCTGCACCGGGTTGGTGATCGGGAAGAACGGCGCGTCCTTCATGACCTGCTGGTCGGCCTGCGCCCACAGGCTCCCCGCGGTGGACTCCTCCTTGGCGGTGGAGGCCTGCGTGATGAGCTTGTTGACCGCGGGGTTCTCGTAGAAGCCGAAGTTGCTCCCGACCGGCGGGAACGACGGCTTGCCGGAGAACAGCGGGGCGAAGAAGGACAGTGCGGCGTTGCCGTACCAGTCCGAACCCCATCCGGCCAGGGAGACGTCCCAGACACCGCGCTTTGTCACGCTCGGCGCCTGCATGTACTTCGTGTAGAAGTCGGCGTTGGGAACCGCGACACCCTTGACGTTGACACCGATCGCCTTGAGGTCCTGCTGCACAGTCGCGAACGTCTTGCGGCTGCCCTCGGAGGCGTTGCGGTACACGAACTTCAGCGTCAGACCGTTCTTGTAGCCCGCCTTGGCCAGCAGCTGCTTCGCCTTGGCCACGTTGTGCGGGTACGGGTCGAAGTCCTTGCTGCCGACGATGCTGCTCGGCAGGACGTGGGTGAGCGGCGGGTTGACCTTCGGCCCACCGAGCGCCTGGATGATGTTGGCGCGGTTGATCGCGTACGCCAGCGCCTGCCGGACCTCGGGCTTCTTCAGGGCGCCGTTGTTGCTCGGCGACACCGTGTTGAACACGATGTACGGGTTCGACGAACCGGTCTCACCGAGGTTGAGGTTCGGGTCCTTCTTGGCGATCAGCTGCGGCAGCTGCGACGGCGGCGGGAAGTTGTCCCACTCCATGTCCGCACTCGGGCTGCCCGTCTGCAGCTGCTGCTGCGTGGACTCCTGGCTGACCGTCTGGTTGACGACGATCTTGTCGACGTAGGCCTTGCGCACCGGGTCGCTGGAGGCCTTCCAGGCGGGGTTGCGCTCGAACACGATCTGCTTGGTCGGCGAGTACGTCTTGATGGCGTACGGACCGTTCGACAGCGTGTTCTTGGCGAGGTCGAGGCTGGCCGGGGCGTACTTCAGGAACTCCTTCGGCGCCGGGGAGAACGCCGGCAGCGTCAGCATGTCCACGAAGTAGGTCGCCGGGTGGTTCAGCTTGAAGACCACCGTGCGCTCGTCCTTGGCGACGACACCCGGGAGCGGGGTGTCGTTGATGTACTTCGCCATGTCGGCGGGCTTCTGACCGACCTTGGCGAAACCGTCACAGAACTTCTGGTAGCCGACGATCAGGTCGGCGAAGTTCGGGATGCCACCGAAGGGCTGGACGGGGTTGCAGGTGCGCTTGACGCCCCGGACCATGTCGGCGGCGGTCACCTGCCGTGCGGGGGAGCTGTTCCACTGCGCGCCCTGGCGAATGGAGATCGTGTAGGTCTTGCCGTCGGCGCTGATGCCCTTGTTGTCGGCGGTCGGAATCTCCTCCGCCAGGTCGGGCACGGACGTCGTCACCTTGCCGTTCTCGGCGGGGTAGGTGAACAGCTGCCGGCTCCACATCCGCAGGCCGAGGTAGCCGATGGAGTAGTAGCTGACGTTGGGATCCATGTAGTCAACGTCGCCGGAGCCCAACATGTTGAGCGTGCCGCCCTTGACGGGCTTTCCGGCCGCAGTGGTCGTCGGAGCAGAAGGCGTTGTGCCCTGGCTGCACGCGGCAGCTACCAGGGCGAGGACGCACAAACCACTCACGGCCGCCCAATGCCGGTATCGACGTTGGCCGTTCCGTGAAGCGAACATACGGCCTTGTCACCTCCTTGGGGGCATTGCGGTGCCGGCGAGCGCCGGCGCATGCGGGGCATGCGCGCGCAACGCGGACACAACAATGTCGAGCTGATTGAACTGGAACACGGTAAGGCCTGTTGTGCTGAGTGAGAAATCAGGCACCCCTTCCTGCGGGGCGTCCATCTCGCAGGGCACCGGGCGAAGGGTACAACCGCCCGCAAACCGTTTCCCAACGTGGACAGTGTTGCTCCGGATCCGAACGACGGTCGGTGAGCGTCCCATCGCGATGTGAGTTTTGGCCGAACCGTTACGGGGGCCGCAGTTTCGTTACCGGACCGCGACCGGTCCGCGCTCTGAGCGGACATGCGCCCGGCGACCATCTCGACCATCGGCGTGCCCCGGTGGGGCACTAGGGCTCTGAGTGGCCGCCCGCATCCCGCGGGAGGGTGGTGGCGCGGGGGACCCCCTCCTGTGTGGGAGGACGACCATGAGCGAAACCACGGCAGTCCCGGCGCCCCGGCGCGAGTCCCGGCCCGGGGCCGAGTCCCGGCTCGAGAATGGGCCGGCGGTGCAGACCACTCCGGCGGCCGTCGGCTCCTCCGACGGCCGCCCGTTCGTGGTGGTCGGCGTGGACGGCTCGGCCTCGGCGGAGGCGGCTGTGGACTGGGCCGCGGAGGAGTGTGCCCGGCGGGGCGCCCGGCTGGTCCTGCTGCACGTCCGGGAGCCGGTGGTGGGCTCGGTACTCACGGTGGAGTCCCGTCGCTACCGGGCTCGGTCGGTGGGGGACACCGTGGGCGACCTGTGGGAGCAGGTGAACCAACTGCGGGAAAGCCGGGTCGACGCCGAGGGTCAGGTGGAGGAGGGTACGCCGGAGCAGGTGCTGATCATGGCGTCGGAGGACGCCGAGCTGCTGGTGGTCGGCGCGGAGGGAACCGGCCGGCACCGCGGCCTGCTTCTGGGTGAGGTGGCCCAGGAGTGCGCGCGGGCAGCCGTCTGCCCGGTGGTGATCATCCCGCCACCCGGCGGGAGGCAGGGTGTCACTGCTTGAGCGGCACCTGCCAGATGAGCACCGTTCCGCCCTGGGCCCCCGGCTCCACCGTGAGGTGGCCGCCGCATCGGCGGGCCCGCTCGGCCATGTTCGTGAGGCCGCTGCGGCGCGGCGGGTCTTCGGGGATGCCCACACCGTTGTCGGTGACGTGCAGCTGGAACATCCGGTGTCCCACGTCGGCCTGGATCAGGACGTCGGCGTGGCTGGCGTGAGCGTGGCGTACGACGTTGGCCAGCGCCTCGCGCAGGGTGGCCAGAACCTCCGGGCGCAGGCTGTCGGGCACTGCGGAGTCCAGCGGCCCCTCCAGCGCCACCCGCGGTTCGAACCCCAGCGAGGAGGCGGCGTCCTGGGCGATCTCCAGCACCTGACCGCGCAGGCTGCGCCGGTCACCCGCGCGTTCCTGCAGGGAGAAGATGGTCCGACGGATCTCCTGGATGGTGGTGTCGAGGTCGCGGACATACCCGCTCACCCGGTCGGCGAGGTCGACGCGCACCACCTGGCGGGAGATGCCCTGCAGCCCCAGGCCGACCGCGAACAGCCGCTGGATCACGTGGTCGTGCAGGTCGCGGGCGATCCGGTCGCGGTCCTCGAACACCGCCAGCCGGCCGCGGTCCTCCTGCGCCCGGGCGAACTCCAGCGCCAGCGCCGCGTGCCCGGCGAACGTCGTCACCATGTGCATGTCGGTGGAGTCGAAGCCGGCCTGGCCGTCGGGCCGGGTGACGATCAGCACGCCCAGCATGTGCGGGCCGGAGGCGAGCGGGACGAACAGCATCGAGCCGCCCTTGAGCTGCGCCGTGCGGCCACCGCCGCCGTCCCACCCGAGCGAGGCCGCGTCGCCGTCGTAGACATAGGGCCGGCTGGTGAGCAGGACGTCACCAATCGGGGTGCCGACGGTGGAGACCCGTTCGTTGCGCAACCGGTCGGCCTGCGGGCCGGCCACCGCCTCCAGCACCAGGTCGCCGCCCTCTTCGTCGACCAGTGCGAGCATCGCCAGCTCGGCGCTGGCCACCGCGCGGGCCCGCTCGACGATCAGGTCCAGGGTCTCCCCGAGCGACGCGCCGGACAGCAGGTGGGCGGTGATCTCGGTGGACGCGATGAGCCAGGCCTCGCGCCGCCGGGACATGTCGTACAGGCTGGCGTTCTCGATCGCGATCCCGGCCGCCGCGGCGAGTGCGACGACGACTTCCTCGTCCTCGTCGGTGAAGTCACCGCCGCCTTGCTTCTCGGTCAGATAAAGGTTGCCGAACGCCTCTCCGCGCACCATGACCGGAACGCCGAGGAATGACCTCATCGGCGGGTGGTTGGGCGGAAAGCCGGAGGAGTTCGGGTGCCGGGAAAGATCGTGCAGCCGAATGGGGTGGGGCTCGTTGATGAGAAGGCCGAGGATTCCCTTGCCGGTCGGCAGGTGGCCGATGTTGCGGCGCATCTCCTCGGTGAAGCCGGTGTAGGTGAACTCGCTGAGGGTGCGGTCGGGACCGATCACACCGAGCGCGCCGTAACGTGCGCTCACCAGATCGCAGGCCGAACGCACGATTCGTTCCAGAACCTCGGGGAGGGAGAGATTGCTCGCCACGGAGACGACAGCGTCCAGAAGGCGGTGCACGCGGCGTTCGTTCTCGACCAGCTGGTCCGCGCGGTCGACGAGTTCGCGCAGCAGGGTCTCCAGCCGAAGCCTGCTGAGGTCCGGCAGCAACAGGTCCTGTGCGGACTGGACTTCCATGGGTCGCTCAGGACCCGGCGTCGTCTCCGTGTCCATCGAGCCTCCTCCCGCTGAAGCCACATCTCAGGCTAGACCACGCCCGCATTTCGCGACGTCGGTCACTACGGCACGAGTGCGTGGCCTTGTCCGTCACCGAATCCGGCGGGGAAACCGGCGAACAGCCTTGCCGACGGCCTGTTCGGCAATCTGACGGACAAAAAGCCCTGGGCGACCCGAACCGCGTACGCGATCGTGTCGGTTCGGATATATCCACGGACCGGCGCGGCAACTCGGCTTCGGAGCAAATTGCCGTAGGAGAACCGGCGTGAGCGCAAAATTGCTCCGCCGGTACTCTCTTCTCGGGCCTGGATTGTCCGGAAATGATGAAACACTCGATTTCCCGCGGTGTTCTATCGCCAAGGCTACCCGCGAACTCCGTCGCATCAGGGCCTTGATCGGACCGGTCACCGGACCTGCCGGGGGACCATCGGCGCGTTTCCTGTGACCTTGGGCTCCGGCCACACAGACCCGGACTTTCCCAGAGTTGTCCTGTCGTGTACCGCCCACGGGCCGAAGGAGGGGCCATGTCCGCTTCCGGTGGGGACGCCGCACGGCCGGCCATTCCCCGGCAACGAACCCGGGACTTCCCCGTGGAGTCCGTACGTACGGCTGGAGCCGTCACTCGGCCGGCGCCGAGTCGGCCAGGCCACGGAGGCCGGCCGCGCGGAGGCCGGGCCGGGCAGCTCGGACACGGCGTGCGCGGGGGGCACGAGACGCACGGTGGGGCGCAGCGGTGGGCCGATCGGGCCCTCGCCCCGGCGCGACCCGGCCACCGAGCGGGCTCGCGGCTGATCCCCATTGCCACCTCCCGGCCGCGGCCGCGGCCGGGGACCGGCGCGGGGCGCTGGCTCGCCGTGCTCCGTCTGGCGACCGGCGCTCTGTGTGTCTGGATGCTCGTGGAGGACACCCTCGCCAGCCGATACCCGGAGGGGATCGCCCCGAATCATGTGGGCTGGGTAGGGGAGCCCGGTTGGTTCCGGGTCGCCGTGCTCGCCGGACTGGCCGTGGTCGCCGCGGCGGTCCTGCTCGGCGTGTGCCTGCGGGGTGCCGCACTGGTGGGCGGGGCGTTGGTGCTGGGAGTGGCCGGCTCCGGTGGCTGGGTCGTTCCCGGTCTCCTGGCGGTCGTGGCGCTGATGGTGTGCGCGGGCACTGCGGCCGGTGAGGTGTGGGGGGTCGGGCGGGCCTGGGCGAACGTTCCGGTCGTACGCCGCAATCCCTGGTTGCACTGAGCGGCCGGCCAGGTGTTCAGGCTGTCTCCGGCGCCGGCTCCTGTGTCTGCGCCGCCGTGGGCGGCACGAGCCGGCGGCCACGGACCATCTCCATCCGGACCCGGATGAAGTGGGTCGGTTCGGACGGTGACCACGACTGGAGGGGGAGTCCCGCGAGCCGGTCGATCTCCTTGGCCTCGGTGACCATCTCCGCGTGCCCGACGACGGTGACGCTCCAGCCCACCTGGTGACCCGCGTCGATCTGGTCCACCTCGAAGGCCACGATCGAGTTCCGCGCCGCGGCGGCCAGTTTGGAGCCCACGGTCGTACGGATCACGACGGAGTCGCCGTCCAGTGCGTAGTGGACCGGTTGGACCGCCGGCAGCGCCTGCTCGGTGAAGACGATCCTCCCGATCGGCGCCTGGCCGAGCAGCCGCAGACACTCCGTGGGCGGGAGCACCTCCAACCCCTTGCTGTCGAACATCTGCTCCTCATCCGTGACACCGGACATCCATGCCATCGAACAGGCGGCCGGAACGCCTCGGAACACGCCAGACACACCGAACTTCGGGACCGGTCGCGCCCGCTCGGTGTCTCCACGTTGCCGCCTCGGTCACGGCCACGCGCAGAGGCGAAGGTCCTGCCCGGGCGTACCGGCACGCGACCGGCCGCGGGGAAGTACCCGCCTGATCGGGACTTTGTGCCCTGCCCGCCCTTTGTGTGGCACGGAAGGGTTGCGGCTGAGTCTCCGGCCGGGGGACTCGGGGGGTTGCGGAAAGGTGCTGATGATCGGACCTGGTGGTGCGCCCACGGGCGCTGTTGTCGTCGGAGCGAGCGAGGGAGCCTCGGCCCATGGTGCGGTGGGCTGGGCGGCGTTGGCCGCAAGGGCACGCCGGCTCCCCCTCGTCGTGTGTCACGCCTACCAGACCGGTGGCGACGGCCCACGTGGCGACAACGAACTCCACTGCGCGGCCCGAAACCGTGCCTGGCGGACCGCGAGGGACGGTGTCCGCCAGGCGGCGGCCGCCGCTCCCGGCGTACGTGCGGTGCCCTGGGTGCAGGAGGGGTCGGTCGCGCAGGTCCTGCTGGGGGCGGTGCGGGACCCGGAGTTCCTGGTCGTCGGTGTCCGGGGGGAGGGCCGGCAGGCGGCGGAGCTCGTCGCCTCGTTCGGCCAGTGGGGTGGGGCCTTCGGGCCGTGCCCGGTGGTCGCCGTACCAGCCCGCAAGCGCGGGTTGACACGGCGGCCGCGTCGCCAACGACGCGGCTCGCGCCGGGGGGTCGCGGGCCGCGTCGTGGTGGCCGCCGAGGGTGGGCGGTCCGCTGAGGAGGTACGCCGGTTCGCCGCGGAGGAGGCTCTCGCCTGGGGCGGCGAGGTCCGCGAAGTCCCGTTGGCGGCGTTCGCCCTGTCCTCACCGGCAGGTTGTGAGTCGCTGTCGGCGGCAGCGCAGGATGCCGACCTGCTCGTGGTGGGTAGGCCCGGGGATGAGAACACCGGGATCGGGGTAGGCGCACCGGTCGTGACGTCCTCCGGCGTCACCGGGGAGGTCGCGGAGCCGCCGCCGCCCGCCAGTCTGGCAAGGGTTCTCGGGCCCGGACTGCTGCGCGGGCTGGCGTCCCCCGTCGCGGTGGTGCCGGTGTGCGGACGCGACCTCGTCGGCGGGCCACGGCCGCAGCGACTACCGGCCGAACGGGGTGGGCACCGAGGTGTACACCCCGCTGAACACTGGGGGACAGCGCTGGTGACCGCACCAGGGGAGAGAGGAACCGGATGACCATCAAGGTCTTCCTGTTGGACGACCACGAGGTGGTCCGGCTCGGGCTGCGCCAGCTGCTGGAGGAGGAGGACGACATCGAGGTGGTGGGCGAGGCGTCCACTGCCGCGCAGGCACGCGCCCGGGTGCCCGCGCTTCGCCCCGACGTGGCGGTTCTCGACGTCCGGCTTCCTGACGGTGACGGGGTGACCGTCTGCCGGGACATCCGCTCCTCGATGGAGCCTCCACCGGCGTGCCTGATGCTGACGTCCTTCTCCGACGACGAGGCGCTCTTCGACGCGATCATGGCCGGTGCCGCCGGCTACCTGCTCAAGCAGGTGAGCGGTAACGACCTGGTGGGCGCGGTCCGCCGGCTGTCGACGGGGGAGTCGATGGTCGACCCGGCGCTGACCGCCGCTGTGCTGGAACGCCTGCGCCGAGGCCCCGACCAGGAGGACCCCCGGTACGCGGCGCTGACCGACCAGGAGCGGCGCATCCTCGACCTGATCGCAGCCGGCATGACGAACCGGCAGATCGCCCAGACCATGTTCCTGGCCGAGAAGACAGTGAAGAACTACGTGTCGGGCATGCTGCGCAAACTGGGCATGGAACGCCGTACGGAAGCGGCCGTGTTCGCCGTGGAACGCAGCCGGAAGGAACGCGCGGTCGGCCCGCCTCCGCAGTAGGCAAGGCACAGTTGGCAGGCGCGGTAGGAGCTGTAGGCAAGGCGCAGTTGACAAGGTGCGCGAGCGGCTGACCGAGGGCCTGCCTGCAGGCTGTCCTGAAGGCTCCGTCGAGAGCCTCAGCGGTGGTCGGCCGGTGGCCGTCGGCGTGGACGGACGTCCGGGCGGCGTCCAGGCTCTGCGCTGGGCCGCGGCCGAGGGCTGGACCCCGCGACGCGGCGCTACGGGTGGTGCACGCGTGCCAGATGCCGATCGCGTCGGCGGCGTATCCGCCCGGCGACTACGCGGCGCCGCTGCTCTGGTGGTCGTCGGCACTTGCGGCCGGGGATGGCGGGCGGGGGAGTCCTCGGCTCCTGCAGCGCCGGGGTCCCACTGCCCGGTCGTGGTGGTGCGCGGCCCGGGCGGTCCACCGGGCGCCCGGGTCGTGGTGGGCGTGGACGGAACCGACCTTTCCGACACCGTGCTGGCGTTCGCCTTCGTACAGGCCGCCCGGCACGGCGTCGGCCTGCGGGCTGTGCTCTGCTCCACGTCGGATGCCGTATCGGACGCGGAGGAGCCCGCGAGGGCCCTCGCGGAGGCCCTGGCCGGGTGGCGGGAGAAGTACCCCGATGTACACGGCCGGCCGGTGGACGGACTGGTCGAGGAGTCCGCGCGAGCGCGCCTCCTCGTCGTGGGCACCCGCGGGCGCCACGCCCTGGCCGGCACCCTCCTCGGCTCGGTCAGCCCGGGGGTGCAGCGGGAGGCGTCGGCCCGATCGCGGTCGTCCATCCGGCTCCCTGACGCCGCGGACCCGGATCGAGACCGGGATCACAACACTCCGTGTCGTGGTGGATGCACATCCAGCCACCGCAGGACGGGGATTCCGCCCGAGCCGGGACCATCGTCAGCTCCGCGGGGACCATCGTCGTTCCGGCCGGGACCATCGCCCAGCGCGCGGGCGGTTGTCCACAGCACATCCTGAGAGAGATCTAACGGGATGTTGCTGGGAGGAAGTATGGCTGAGTTGACGTGGCTGCGCAGTCGACACATGGAGCTTGGCACCGAGGTGGAGGCTCTGCAGGCGACTGCCGCCTGGATGGACGACGCCACGATGTTGGAGTTGTGGGACCGGATCACCGGTCACGTGACCTTCTTCGTGAACGATCTGGTGCCGTACATCTCGGTCGAGGACGAGATCCTCTACCCCGCCCTGACCGTGGCCGCCGAGACTGCCACCCCGATTGACGTCCTTCGTGCCCACCACGCCGAGATCGAGCGGTTGGCCGCCGACCTGGACGAGGCGCGGCGTGCCCTGCCGCTCGGCGAGGACCACGCGTGGCGCCAGGTACGACAGGCGCTGTACGGGCTGTACGCCGTGGCCCGCCTGCACTTCACCGTCGAGGACGAGATCGTCCTGCCGCTGCTGGAGGCAGACCTCGAAGCCCGCGACGCCGAGGAGCTCGAGGACGCGGTGCGCGCGGTGGTCCACAACACGCAGAGCACCCTGGACTTCCAGGAGGCATGAGCGGCGTCGAGCCGGCCGGTGCGGCTCCCGGGTCTTTGGCCTGCGGGCGCAGGTGCCGAGGACTCTGGGGCCGGATCGGCGTTGCCGCAACGCTCGAAGCATGCCTCGACGCCACGTTCTGACCGACCGCGCGGAGCGGTTGGTAGTGGACGCCGCCGTGCGGGCACCGTCGGTTCTCAACACCCAGCCGTGGCGGTTCAGCTTCGGCGACGACCTGCTGGAGATCTGGGCGGACCCGGCGCGCCAGCTCACCACGGCCGACCCCGAGGGCCGGTTCATGGCGATCTCGTGCGGAGCGGCGGCGTACAACGCGCTTCTGGGGGTCCGGTACGTCGGCCATGACGCGTGGGTGCAGGCCCAGCCGCGGCCGCAGACCCCGTTCCTCGCGGCGGTCGTCCACTTCGGCATCCGCCGGCCCATCGCCGCCGACGACCTCGCCCGGTACGACATGATCTCCGAGCGGCACACCAACCGCGGGCCCTACCGGGACTGGCGGTTGCCGTTCTCGCTGGTGACCCGGCTGGAGGAGGCTGCGGAGGCCGAGGGCGGCTTCATCCGGGTGCTCACCTCCAGCGAGGTCGAGCGGGTACGCCACCTGGTGATCGAGGCCGAGCAGGCCCAGGAGGCCGACGAGCCCCTGGAGAAGGAGATGGAGCCCTGGATCGGCACGCGGGACAGCGCGGACGGCATCCCGGTCGGCGCCCTCGGGCCCCGGTCGGCCGACTCCCGGGCTCCGGTCCGCGACCTGGACCCGCATCGGCACGCCGGCCCCCGCGACGTGGCGATCTTCGAGCACCGGCCGACCCTCGCCGTCCTGTCCACCCCCGGTGACGGCCACAAGGACTGGGTACGAGCAGGGATGGCGTTGGAGCGGGTCCTCCTCACCGCGGGCCAGCACGGCGTGGCGGCATCCTTCCTCAACGCACCGATCGAGGAGCTCACCGAGAGGGGGCGCCTGCGCAGTGCGGCGCCGGGGCTGGACCATCCGCAGATGGTGCTGCGGCTTGGGTATCCCCGTGGAGAGGCGGTACCGACGCCACGTCGGTCCGCCGACCAGGTGATGTGAGGACGACGGTCCGACAGCGCGAGCTGTCCGGCGGCTGCCGGGTGGAAGTGCCGGGCGAACTGCTGGGCGAAACTGCGGGGCGACGGGGAACGAGGGGGAGACCATGGCCGGACCGGCGTTGTGCACCCGTGACGGTGGGCGGCGATGAGCGGGGCGATCACACGCCCCGTCCCCGAAAGTGAGCTACCGGCCCGGCAGGCGCAGCGTGTGCTGGTCGCGGGCTCCGTGGTGGGCGTGGGGCTGCGCCGGCACCTGAGCCTGGTCGCGGGCGAGTGCGGGCTCGACGGTACGGCGCGGACGGTGCGCGACCAGGTGGTGGTCGAGGTGGCTGGCCCACCGGCCGCGCTGACGGAGTTCGTCCACCGGGTCAGCACGCAGGCACCGCGGCCGGCCCGGGTGAGCCTGGTGGACGTCGTGGAGCTGGAAGGGATGACGCCGCACCCGGGTACGGGCTTTCGGGTGCTGTTCGACGACGTGGACCCGCCGGTGGCGGGCGGTCACGTGGGTACCTCCACCTCCGGTGCCGGCCGCACCAGCCGCCACGGCCTGCCGTCCTCCGGCACCGAACCGGCCGGTGAGCTGCCGCCCTGGGCCGATCGCGCTGTCTGCCCCGCCTGCCTTCGTGAGCTGTTCGACCCGGCCGACCGGCGGTACCGCTACCCGTTCCTGTCCTGCCGGCACTGCGGCCCACGGCACTCTCTGCTGGCCGAGCTGCCACCGGACGGAATGTTCCCCGCCCACGGCGAAGGACCCGACGACCGGGCGGGCACCGCCCTGGCCGGGTTCGCACTGTGTGCCGCCTGTGCGGCCGAACGCGAGGACCCGGCCGGACGGCGTCACCACGCACCGGCGCCGGCCTGTCCCGACTGCGGTCCGCACCTCACCTGGCGTACCGCACCAAGTGGTGACGGCAGCGGATGGGGCGACACGGGCGGCAGGCTCTGGGCCGGTCGCTCGGGTGACCGCCTCTCCGACGCCGAGGCGCTGGCGGCCGCCGTGGAGACCGTCGCGGCCGGCGGCGTGGTCGCGGTGAAGGGGCCCGGCGGCTACCAGCTGGTCTGTGACGCGACGGCTCCGCGGGCGGTGGCCCGGCTGCGCTCGCGGACCCACCGGTGGACCCGTCCGCTCACTGTGCTGGCCCCGGACCTGTCGGTGGCCAGGGCGGTCGCCGACCTGGCCTCCGCCGAGCTGGACCTGCTGGTCTCACCGTCCCGGCCGGTGGTGCTCGCCCCGCTGCGGCGCAGCCGGCTGCCGATCGCCGCCGGAGTCAGCGCAGGCTCGGACCACGTGGGGCTGGCGCTGCCCTCCACGCCGTTGCAGGCGCTGCTCGTGCACGACCTGGACCGTCCGCTGGTGGTGACCGGCGCACACCCCGCCGAGGAGCCGGTGGTGGTCGACGACGCCGACGCCCCGGCCCGGCTGGCCGGACTGGCCGACGGGTTCCTCGGCCACGACCTGCCTGTCCGTACCCGGACCAGGGACTCGGTTCTGTGGGTCCTGCGCGGTCGGCCCGCGGTCCTGCGCCGCGGCCGGGGGCTCGTACCCGGCGCGGTCCGGCTGCCGGTCCCGGCCCGTCAACCTGTGCTTGCGGTCGGCGCGCAACTGTCCCACACCTGCACGGTGGCAGGCGATTCGCGGGCGTACGTCGGTGAACAGCTGGGTGACCTGACGAGTCCGGCGAAGCTGGACGCCTTCGAACGGGAGCTGAGCCGGCTCGTTCCGCTGGTCGGCGGCACTCCCACGACGGTGGCGCACGACCTGAACCCGGGTTACCTCGCCAGCCAGTACGCCAGGCGCTGGCCGCGGGACCGGCGGATCGCCGTACAGCACCACCACGCGCACGTCGCGGCCTGTGCCGCCGAGCACGGGGTGACCGGAACCTTCCTCGGCGTCGCCTACGACGGCCCGGGACTCGGGGACGACGGCACGCTGTGGGGCGGTGAGGTCCTGGTCGCCGACCTGCGTGGCTACCGCCGGGCCGGGCGGTTCGGTCGCGCCCCGCTTCCCGGAGGAGAGCTGGCTGCCCGCACCCCCCTCCGGACCGCACTGGGCTATCTCCTCGCCGGTGAACGCCTCGGCGGCGCGCCGATCGACCCGGACCTGATCGCCGCCCGCACCGAACGGCTGTCCGCGCGGGAACTGGAGACCGTACGACGGATGGTCACCGGCGGGGTGAACAGCCCGCCGGCGTCCAGCGCCGCCCGCCTGCTGGACGCGGTGGCCGGACTGCTGGGACTGCGCGAGGACGCCGCGTACGAGGGCGAGGCCGCGACCGTCCTGGAAACCGCCGCTCGGGGCCGGCGGGAGGAGGAGCTCCCGTGGCGGATCGTCACCGCCGACGAAGTGCGGGTGTACGACCCGGCGGTCACCCTGGCCGCGGTGCTGTCGGGAGTGGCCGACGGCGTGTCCGTCGGACGGCTCGCCGCGGCGTTCCACGCCACGCTCGTCGCGGTGACCGTCGCCCTGTGCAAGGACGCGGGGAGAGAGGCCGGCGTGCGGACGGTGTGCCTGGCCGGCAGCACCTTCACCAACCGGCTGCTCACGAGCGCCGTCGTGGACGCCCTTGGCCGGGAGGGCTTCGAGGTTCTCCTGCCCGAGCAGGTGCCCACTGACGACAGCGGCGTGAGCTACGGCCAGGCCGCGGTGGCCGCGGCGCGCATGGCGGCCGAGTGACCGAATTACCGGACATCGGGACCGTTCGGGCGAAGGACCCCCACTCCCGGGCCGGTGGACCCTGCTGGGCGCGGGGCCCGCGGTGATGGGCTGATGTACGACTGAGGAGGCGATCGGTATGACAGGTGGGACACCCGAGGTCCGGCGCGAACGCCGTTCGCTGCCAGACCTGCTGGACTGGGCGGAGAACCTTCCCGAATCGCTGACCTGGACCAACTGGCCGGCAACCGCGGGGATGCGGGGGATCCGCGTGGAGGAGTTCATCGACGAGGACGGCACCTTCGTCGCCCGGGCGGAACTCCCGGGACTGGACCCCGACAAGGACATCGACCTCCAGATCGACAACGGCATGCTGGTGATCCACGCCGAGCGCCAGGAGGAGAAGCGCGAGCGCGGACGCACCGAGTTCCGTTACGGAAAGTTCACCCGCCGGCTCGCCCTGCCCGAGGGAGCCGACGAGTCCGAGGTCAGTGCGCGCTACACCGACGGCATCCTCGAGGTTCGGATGCCTGTGAGCCAGAAACGCCCGGAGGCGCGCGCGATTCCGGTGCAGCGCACCGGCTGAGGGGGATGGGGGGACCCGCATCGGCTCCGGGGGGCGTCCGATGCGGCAGGTGCGGCCCGCGCGCACGGGCCGCACCTGTTCCTCTCGGCGTCCTGCCGGCCGTCATGCCCTCGGCCTTCGTGGCCTTTCCCGCTTGCCCCTTCCGGCTTTCGCGGCCTCCTGCTTGTTCCTGGCTTGCTCAGCGGGCTCGGCGTGCGCAGTTGGTCCGGGCGGTTCGCCGACCGTGACCAAAGGGTCGGACCGTACGGCCGAACGCCCCTGTCCGGCTCGCACCAGGTCGGGCTGGACTGCGAGGGAAGGGGCGCGTGTCAACCACGGCCTGACAGGGGCCAGGAGTCGCAGGAGACCACGATGACCGAGACCGCACAAGTCACCAAGCACTGGAACGTCGACATCTTCATCGACGAGCACGACGGCCAGACCCGCGCGGAGGCCCGGCTGGTCTCCGGTGACCGGACGCACCTGTCCGGCGCCGGCCGGGCCCGCCGTAATCCGGCGGATCCGAGCGTGCCGGAGATCGGCGACGAGCTGGCGGTCGCGCGTGCGCTGTCCGAGCTCGCGCACCGGCTGCTGCACGCCGCCGCCGACGACATCGAGGGCGTCACCGCCCGCCCGGCAGACCTGCACCGCTGACCCGAACCGGCTCTGCCTACCTGGCCCGGGCTACCTGGGCTGCCTTTCGGGCAGGAGAGGACTGGGTCGCGAAGACGATGATGTTGTCCCGGTAGGACGTCGTCTTCGACCAGGGCCCGCCGCAGGTGACGAGGCGTAACGACGACTTGTCCGAGGCGCCGTAGACGAGGTCCGTCGGGAAGTTCGCCTTCGGGTACGCCTTCACCCCGTCCACGCGGTACGGCACGGTCAACCCGTCCGTGCGGACGACGCTGAGCTTGTCGCCGGGCCGGAGTTGGCCGAGCCGGAAGAAGACCGCGCGGCCGAGCTTCACCGAGTCGACGTGCCCGACGATCACGGTGTTGCCGATCTCACCGGGAGTGGGCCCGTACTTGTACCACCCCGCGAGATTGGCGCGTTCGGGCGTCGGTACCTGGATGGTGTTGTCCTTGTTCAGGCCGAGCTGCAGGAGCTTGGTGTCCACGCCGATGCGCGGGATGGCAAGACTCACCGGCGTCGAAGGCGGCAACCCGGTGGGCGAGGCCGAGGGTGTGGGCGTCGCGGTGGCGCCGGTCGCCGGTGAAGGGCTCGCCGGTGAAGCGGTCGTGGGGGTGGCCAGGAACGCCGGTGCGGCGTCGCCGGCGGGCATCGGAGGCCGGTCCGCGGGCAGGTTGAACGCAGCGACCAGCATGGTCGCTCCGGCGAGCCCGAGCAGGGTGACGAGGCCGAAGCCGACAGTGCGGCGCAGTTTCCCGCGCCGGCCGCCGGCCTCGCTCGTCACCTGGTCAGGCCTGCGCCCCATCGGTCCGCCTCCGGCGAACCATGAAGACGCCGCCGAGCGCGGCCCCCGCCAGCGCAGCGGCACCGCCGGCCGCGAGGTCGGTGCCGGCGCCGGTCACGCCACCGTCACCACCGGCCACCGGGCCCTCCGGAGTCTCAGGCACGACCTTGATCGTGCCGTAGCCGCAGTCGCCGCGAACCTTGTACCGGCCCGGGCGGGCGTCGCCCTTGATCTGGGCCTTGCCGACGTACACGAAGTGCTTCTCGCCGTGGTCGCCGTTGCCGTGCTCGTCTGGTGCCGCGCTGTCGACCATCTCGTCCGGCTGCCAGGGCTCGAGCTCGACCTTGCCGGTCGTCTTGGACCAGACCTTGGCGTACTCCAGCTCCCCCGAGCACACCTCGATGATCTTCACCTCGTCACCGGGGTGGACCCACCTCGGGAAGGTCTTGACGAAGCTGTGCTGTTCCTTGTGGCCGCCACCCCAGGTGGACGGCGTGACGCTCGCCGACGCGATGACGGGGGTGGCCACGAACAGCGCCGCGCTGGCCAGTGCGCCGCCGGCTGCGACCTTTCCGAGGTATTTCCTCGACACTTTGTGTCACTCCCTTGGTTGCCTGAGCAGGCCGGTCTCAGTTTTTGCTGACTGGAGAAAGCTCCCCGCGGGCTGTCCGTCGACAAACTGAATTCGGATTGAAAACGAACCCTCCCGTGGGCGGTGTCCCGGTCGATAGCGTGGGTCCATGTTCGTAGGTATTTTCCCCGGGCACTAAGCCTGTTTTTCGGCGGCGTTGTGAGGATCTGGTTCGAGGGGAACTCGGCAACGGGCGCACCTGACCGGGGTCGCACCCGGCGCGTCTCGGCCGGAGTTGCCCTGCTCGCCGGGATCGCGCTGGGCCTGCCCGGGCTGGTGTCAGCCTGGGGTGAGCTCGCGCGGTGGCCGAGCTCACAGACGGGGCAGGCGGGCACCCGCCTCGCGGTGCCCTCGACCGCGCTCGTCGCCGGCCAGCGCGAGCTGCGGCAGCCACCACGCGCCCTCGACCGGCTCATCTCCCGGCGCGCCGACGCAGCAAGGATCACAGCGGCTCGGGTGGACGGCGGACCGGTGTTCGTCGGGATCGCCAGGTCGGCCGACCTGGCGAAGTACCTGGCCGGGACAGGAGTCGCACACGCCGACTTCCGAGGGTCGCCGGTCGGGGTACGGTACGCGCCTGTCGCGGCCGGTCGCCGGGTAGGAGTCCCAGCCCAGCAAGGGATCTGGGCCGCATGGTCGGTCGGGCCCGGTGCGCGGACCCTCACCTGGCCCCTGCGTCGCGGCGAGTGGGAGCTCGTGGTGATGAACGCCGACGCCGGCCGCGGTGTGGACGTCCGCATGTCGGTCGGTACGCCGCAGTGGCCGCGGTGGCCCGTGCTCGCCGCGTTCCTGGCCGGCGGCGTACTGCTCGCGGCGGTGGGCCTTACGGTTGTCCACCGTGCTCCCCCCGGCCGGCGTCACTGCCGGCGTCACCCGTACGACGTCACCGACCGCATCCGCTGAGAAGGAGGGAGCTGTGATGGTGGGCCCGAACCAGCCAGATCGGCCATATCACTCGGATCGACCGGATCCGGATCACGCGGATCAACCACACCGTCGGTATCCGCTGCGAATCGAAGGTCACCTGCAGCCGGAACTGTCCCGGTGGCTGTGGCCGGTGAAGTGGATTCCTGCCATTCCACATTTCGTGACCCTGTGGATTTTGTGGTTGATCACGCTGGTCCTGACCGTGGTCGCCGGAATTGCCGTACTTTTCACCGGCCGCTATCCGCCGCAGATCTTCGGCTTCACCGAGGGTGTTTTGCGATGGAGTTGGCGGGTGGCGTTCTACGCCCTCGTGCTCGGTTGTGACAAATACCCGCCATTCAGGTTCGGCCGGGTCCGGGCGGATGGGACTCGGCCAGATCGGGCTGCTGGAGCTGTTCGCCGGAATCTCGCTGCTGTTCCGCCCGGTCTACCCTGGCGGGATCTTCGACTTCGTGCGCCGCCACTCACCCGAACGGCTCGCCGCGCCCGGGCCAGACCGGACCTTCGCCCCTGTCCCAACAGGGGCATCGGCTGAGAAACCTGGAGAAGAGCCCGGTCCTGTGCGGGACCTGAGATCGACACAGCGGGGAGGATCACCACGATGGCCAGCCGCCCACAGCTTCGTCAACTCGGCCTGAACACCGGCAAGAAGGCCCGCCTGCACCGCATTCTCCACCAGCACGGCGTCGGCAACGGCACCGCGATGTTCCTGCCCTACGACCAGGGACTCGAGCACGGCCCGCGCGACTTCTTCGCCAACCCGGCAGCAGGCGACCCCGCCTACATCGTCAAGCTCGCCCTGCGCGGCGGCTTCAACGGCATCGCCGTGCAGATCGGCCTGGCGGAGAAGTTCTACTGGGACTACGCCGGCGAGGTGCCGCTGGTCCTGAAGCTGAACGGGCGTACGGAGATCCCCGCGGCCGACCACCCGGTGTCGCCGCTGAACGCCGACGTGGCCGACGCCGTACGGCTGGGCGCGGACGCCGTGGGATACACGATGTATGTCGGATCCCCCGCGCAGGAAGACGACTTCGCGCAGTTTCGCCAGGTACGCGAGGATGCCCACCACTACGGCCTTCCGCTGATCGTGTGGGCCTATCCGCGTGGCTCCGCGGTCGACGCCAAGGGCGGCAAGGACTCCTTCTACGCCGTCGACTACGCCGCCCGCACCGCCACCGAACTCGGCGCCGACATCGTCAAGGTGAACTTTCCCCGTCCGGAGCTGCGGAAGGGGGTGCGCGCGGAGTACGACACCGACGTCACCCCGTCGCAGGCCATCGAGTCGGTCGTGCGTTCGGCCGGCCGCACCTACGTGCTGGTCTCGGGCGGGGAGAAGGCCGACGACGCGGCCATGCTGGACAAGGCGCGGATGGCGATGGACGCCGGGGCGCTCGGCCTGATCTTCGGCCGCAACGTCTGGCAGCGGCCCTGGGACGACGCGCTCGCCCTGGTCGACCAGCTCAAGGTGATCCTCGCGAAGTATCCGACGCCCTGACTCGGCGCGCGAACCGCACACGAACCGCACAACTTTCGGACCCATTGAGGCTCCATGGGAGCGAGCATGATCGATGCCAGGCAGGTGGAACGGCTCCTCGGCTACCGCGACCCCGACGGGGCGGTGGTCTCTCTCTACGTCGACGTACCGGCCCAGGCGGTCGCGGTACGGGAGATGTTCGTCCGGGTGGACAACCTGCTCGCCGAGCAGGCCGACTCCTCACGGGACGCGCCGCACGCCGTGCGGCGCGAGCTCGCCGACGCCCGTACGCAGGTGCACGAGGCGCTCGCCACGCACGTACGGGACTGGCTCGGCCACGGCGTGGCGCTGCTGGCCGCGCCGTCCCTCGGCCTGAAGGAGGCCATGCCCGTCTCCTGGCCGGTGCACACGCAGGTGGTGGCGGGCTCCCGTCCGTACGTGCGCCCACTGCTGTCGGCGCTCCACCACGCCCGGCCGTACTACGTCGTGGTGGTGGAACGCCGCGAGGCGTGGATCTTCCGGGTGGACGGCGAGAGCATCGAATCGGTCAGCAAGCTGGTCGGAGACGGCGTGCGGGACGCCTCCCACGCCGGCTGGGCAGGCTATGAGGAGTACAACACCCGCCACCGGGCGGCCGAACTCGCCCGGCGCCACTACCGGTCGACCGCCGCGACAGTCGAGAAGCTGCTGGCTGCCAACGGCCGCGATCTGGTCGTCGGCGGTCACGAGGTCGGCATCGTGGAGTTCGTCGGCCAGCTACCCGACGCCGTGCGACGGCGCCTGGTGGGTACGTTCGTGGTCGACCCGCACACGATGACCGCGGGCGACGTCCGCGACCTCAGCGCCCGGGCCCGCGACCGGTGCCGGCGCGAGCACGAACGCCGGGTGCTGGCCGAGGTCGCCGACCGGGAGGCGAACGGGCTCGCGGTGAGCGGGATCGAGGCGTGCGGGCAGGCGGTCAACCGCGGGCAGGCCGCGATGCTCGTCGTACGTGGCGACGCCGTCGTCGCGGGCTACGACTGCGAGACCTGCGGTGAGCTGACACCGAAGCCGGTGGCGAGCTGCCCGCACTGCGGCGGGCCGCTGCGCCCGGTGTACGACCTCGTGGACGAGTTGCTCGCCCGGGTCGTGCAGCAGGGAGGCCAGGTGGAGTTCGCCGACGAGGTCGGCGGGGCCGGCCCGCCCGACCTTCCCGACGAGCCGGTCAGTGCGATGTTGCGCGGCCGGCTGGTACGCCCGGATCGCTAGAACGGACCCTCGCCCCCGGAGCGTCCCGCGCTCTCACCCACGCAGCAGCCGGCGCACCCGTGCGGCCTCCCGGGTGAGGTGGTCGCGCTCCGGCACGCTGGTGGCGGCCCGGCCCGCCTCGGCGTACAGCGTCGCGGCCTCCTCCAGGTCGCCGGCACGCTCGCGGAGGTACGCCGTCACCGCGGCGTACCGCGGCAGGTCGGGGCTCACCTCGCCCAGCGCCGCCAGCCCGGCACGCGGCCCGTCGGCCTCGCCGACCGCCACCGCGCGGTTGAGCCGTACCACCGGACTGCCGGTGAGGCGGAGCAACTCGTCGTACCACTCGACGATCTGCACCCAGTCGGTCTCGGCGGCCGTCGGAGCGTCCGCGTGCAGCGCGGCGATCGCGGCCTGCGCCTGGTACTCACCCAGCCGGTCGCGGGCCAGCGCGGTCTGCAGGACCGTCACCCCCTCCGCGATCAGGCCGGTGTCCCAGCGCGAACGGTCCTGCTCGGCAAGGGGCACCAGCCGACCGCCCGGGCCGGTGCGGGACGACCGGCGCGCGTGGTGCAGGAGCATCAGCGCGAGCAGCCCGGCGACCTCGGGCTCGCCGGTCAGGGCGACCAGTTGGCGGGTGAGGCGGATCGCCTCCGCGGCCAGGTCGAGGTCGCCTCCGTAGCCCTCGTTGAAGACGAGGTAGAGCACCCGCAGCACGGTGCCGAGGTCACCGGGCCGGTCGAGGGCCAGCCCGCAGATCCGCCGCTTGGCCCGGCTGATCCGCTGCGCCATGGTGGCCTCGGGTACGAGGTACGCCGTCGCGATCTGCCGCGTCGTCAGGCCGCCGACCGCGCGCAGCGTCAGCGCGACCGCCGAGGCCGGCGGCAGGACGGGGTGGGCGCACAGGAAGTACAGCCGCAGCGTGTCGTCGGTGGCTGGCGCCGGACCGGCGGGCGGCTCCACCTCCACGGCGAGTTCGCGGCCCCGCCGCGCCGCCTCGGCCCGGGTGGCGTCGAGGAACCTTCGCCACGCGGCGGTGACCAGCCACGCCTTCGGGTCGCGCGGCGGGTCGTCCGGCCAGGTCTCCAGGGCCCGGATGAGGGCCTCCTGCACGGCGTCCTCGGCCGAGGCGAAGTCGGCTCCGCGCCGGACGAGGACGCCGATCACCGCGGGAACGAGCTCCCGCAGCAGCGGCTCGTTCACTCGGTGACCGTGGGCGGCTCGGACATGAACGGCCGGACCTCGAGCCACTCGTGGATCGGCTTGCCGCCGGGTCCGGGTGCTGCGGACAGCTCCCCGGCCAGCTGGACCGCACGGTCCCAGGACTCCACGTCTATGACGTACCAGCCTGCGATGAGGTCCTTGGTCTCGGCGAACGGACCGTCGGTCACCGGTGGGCGCCCCTCGCCGTCGTAGCGTACGAACGTCCCCTCGGGCGCCAGTGCCTGGACGTCGACGAGCTCGCCGTTCTCCTGCAGTCGGTCGCCGAACTCGCGCATGTACTGCACGTGTGCGTCGACCTCCTCCGGCGTCCACTGGTCCATCGGCCCGTGGTCGACGGCGGGGGCCGGGCCACCTCGGTAGTGCTTCAGCAGCAGGTACTTCATGGTGGTTCTCCTCGTGTCTTTCTTTCCTGGATTCTTCCGGACGTGCCGTCGGCGCCGCGATCAGGTGTGCGGGCGTTCGGTGTGCCGGCGTTCGGTGTGCTGGCGTTCGGCGCGCTGCCGGACCAGTTCCTCGACCGCGCTCGGGAGGGTCGTCTCGAAGTCGATCAGCTTCGCCCACGTCGGTGTCACCACGACCCGGACCATGCCGTCGTACAGCGACCGCACCTCGGCCTCCCACTCGACGCGCTGCTCGGCCGTCATCTGGTAGCTGCCGTTCATCCGGAGGTACTCCTCCGGGATGCCGTCGACGACATCCAGCTCGGCCCGGCCCCGGATCAGCAGGATCTTCGGCGGGTGTACCTCGGTGTCGATCGTCAGCGCCACCGCCGGGTTGTGCCGAAGGGCAGGCAGTTTGGGGGCGTTCTTCGTCGTGCACATGACGATCTGCGCACCGTTCCAGGTGAACGCGATCGGGACGTTGCGCGGGGTGCCGTCCTCGGCGACGTAGGCGAGCCGGGTCAGGTCGCGGTTCAGCAGCTTCCGGCTGTGAGGGTGGTTCAGGATCTCGGTGATCTCGTTCTGCCGCACGGTCGGTACTCCCTTACCTGGCTTGGTCGGGCTTCGTCGGGCTTCGTCGCGTGGTCTCTCAGTGGTCTCTCAGTGGCCTCTCGATGACCGCTGATGCCCTGGGACGGAGCCGGCGCGAAGTTCTCGACACCCGAGGCGTGCCGATTCCGGAGAAACTTCGGTCACGCCGGGTTGCGGGAAGCCTGCGGGAGTTCCGGGCTGTGCACGACGGCCACCGGACAGGACGCGCGGCGCAGGACCGCGCGGGTCGTCGACCCGGCGACCACCTGCGACCGCGGATGTGCCCGGCCGCCCAGCACGAGCAGGTCGGCCGGGCCGCTGTGACCGACCAGTGCGGTCACCGGACGCGACTGTTCGACCAGCGTGGTCACCGGCACCTCGGCGTACTTCTCCCGCCATGGCGCGAGGGTCTGGGTGAGCGACCGGGTGGTCCGGGCCTGGTGTTCGGCCACCGCCTCGGCCACCGCGGCGGGGTTGTAGGCGTAGGGTTCGGCGAGGTCCCAGGCGGCCACGGCCAGCAGCGGCAGCCCACGGGCCAGCGCCTCCTCGAACGCGAACTCCACCGCCGTCTCGCCGGCCGCCGGGAGGTCGACACCCACGACGACCCTCGGGCCGGCCGTCCCGCCCGCTCCGTTCGCCTCGCCCGCTCCGTTCGCGTCGGCCGGCTGCCCACCCCGCGGAGGTACGACCACCACGGGCATCCGGGCGTGCACGGCAAGGCTCATCGAGGTCGAACCGGGCAGCAGGGACGACAACCCGCCGCGCCCCCGCCGGCCGACCACGCACATCCGGGCCCGGGAGACCATCTCGATCAGGACCTGCGCCGGAGGCCCCTCGTACAGCGCCGTGCCGACCACCAGGTCCGCGTGCCGGTGCCCGGCCAGGTGCGCCCGCGCTGCCGCGAACACCTCCCGGCCCTCCTCGTACATCGCGATCATCCTCGGGGAGGCGCCGTGGACGCGCTCGCCCTGCCGGTGGGCGGAGGGCACGTAGGCGTACACCAGGCGGACCGGGCAGCGGTGCGCGGCCGCCTCCTCGAGGGCCCAGTCCAGCGCGCGCAGGCCGTTGTCGGATCCGTCGACCCCGACCACGATGGCCGGGTTGTTCCCCGGTCGCGGCATCTGCGCGTCCCCCTCGGCCGGCTCTGTGGACACCGGCTTCCGCTCAACCCTGGCAGGAGATTCCGGGCGAGGTCACGCACACTTCGCGGTGCGGGACGGTCGGCGCTGGATCACGGACCAAGTGCCCTGGGTGTCACCCGCGGCGGCTGATGACCCTGAACGGTGGAGAGGTGTGGAGCCGCCGGGCGAACACCACCGGGCCGGTACCCGCACGAGGCATTTCCTGGAGGCAGCGGACAGAACGCGCATCGCGCGCAGGACGCGCCGGGGAGGTCCGCATGGCGCGAGGCCGGCTGAGGCGATGGACGGTCCTGGCGATTCGTCGGCTGGGCTGGAGCCGCAGCCCGCTGTGTCGTCCGTCGGACCGCGTGGAGGGCCTGCTGATCGCCGCGACCCTGGTGGCGGCGTTGGTGGCGATACCGGTCGCGATCGGCATGGGCCGCGGCGCGTACGCCGAGGGCGCGGCCAGGGCGGCCGCCCAGCAGGCGGCCGGCCACTGGGGTACGGCCAGGCTGCTGGAATCCGCGCCGGGTTCGGCGGACCCCGGTCAGGACGCACCCAACCCGGTGACCACCTACGCCCGGGCGCGCTGGCAGGGGCCGAACGGTTCCTGGTCGGAGGGGGACGTGCCGGTGCGGGCCGGCACGGACGCGGGCTCGACGGTGCGCGTCTGGGTGGACGCCGCCGGTCAGGTGACCCGGCCTCCGCTCACGCCGTCGCAGCTGTCCGACAAGGGCGTGGCCACCGCGATCACCGCTCTGATGGGTCTCGAACTCGGCATCGTCGTCTGTTCGCTGCTCGCCCGCTGGTCGCTTGACCGGCGCCGGCTCGCCGCCTGGGGGCAGGAGTGGGAACGGGTCGCGCCGCGCTGGAGCCGCAAGTACCACTGATCTACCCGGGTCCGTCACCGGCCGGGAAGGGATGACGAGGAGTTCGGGATGTTCGTGACTCTGGACCTGCGCAAGCACACCGAGGAACTGGTGAGCACCGCGCGGCTGGCGCCCTCGCTCCACAATGCCCAGCCGTGGGCGTTCCGGGTCAACGCCCGCAGCGTCGAGGTGTACGTCGACCGCTCGCGTGCGGTGGCGGTGGTCGACCCCGACGACCGGCAGATGCTGATCGGCGTCGGCGCGGCGATCTTCGCGGTCCGGCTGGCGGTGAGCGCGCTCGGATCCGAACCCACGGTGACGTTGATGCCGGGGGACGAGCACGGCGACCTGGCCGCGGTGGTCTCCCTCGGCCCGGACCACCTGCCGTCGATGGCCGAGACCAGGCTGCTCCAGCACGTGCCGCTGCGGCGGACGATCAGGTCCCGGCTGGACCCGGACGTGCCGCCGCGGACCAGGAGTGTGCTGGCGGGGGAGGCCGAGCTCGAGGGCGCCCAGCTTCGCTGGATCACCGAACATGCAGAACGCGGAGTGCTGTCCCGGCTGATCACCGCCGCCGAACGCCGGGAGCAGGCCGACCCGAAGTTCCGGCGGGAGCTGGCCCGCTGGGTGGGCGGGGAGGCGCCGCTGTACGGCACCGGGTTGCCCGAGGCGGTGCTCGGCGTATCCGCCAAGGCCGGGCACGAGGCGGACTTCCCGATGCGGGACTTCGCCGGCGGCCGGCGCCGGCTGTCTCACTCACCGGGCCGGCCGGAGCGGGACCCGGTGATCGCCATCCTGTTCACCGACGGGGACCGTCCCGTGGAATGGCTGCGGTGCGGGCAGGCGCTGATGCGCGTGCTGTTGTGGGCCAGCGTGGAGGGCCTGGCCGCTTCGTACCTCAACCAGCCGCTGGAAATCCCCGACCTGCGCACCCGCGTACGCGACGACCTGGAGCTGCCCGGGTTCGCCCAGCTCATCCTGAGGTTCGGCCGTCCGGTCGCCGGCCTGCCGCTTCCGACGCCGCGGCGGCCGGTGGCGGAGCTGCTGCGCCGCTAGGACGCCTCCCGGGTGCGCCGTGCGACGGCGCCCGGGGATGGCGTACCCACCAGGACCGCCCGGGACGCAGCGTCGTGTGCTCGTCCTTCACCGCCACCGTGATCGGCGCGGCCGCCGACCGCCGCAGACCGATGCGCACCTCGTCCTGAGTGCAGTGCACGGTGATGCCCCAGTGGCCGCGGTAACGCAGCTGGAGCTCCAGTTCGGTGAGCTCGCGGGGCAGCCGGGGGTTCAGCCGGAGTACGTCGTCGCGGGTCTCGATCCCTGTGTAGCAACGCTGCAGCAGGTCGGCGCACCCGGCCATCGCACCCAGGTGGACGCCCTCCGCGGTCGTGCCCTGCTCGCCACCCCGCACGTCGGAGCCCAGCGCCTGCAGGAAGAACGCCCACGACCCGTGCCGGTCGGTGCGGGCGAGGACCCACGCGTGCACCACGGCACTGAGGGTGGAGCCGTGGGAGGTGCGGTCGAGGTAGTACTCGATCGTGCGGAGGATCGTCGCCGGGTCCAGGTCGTAGCCGAGCTGGTTCAGCACCTGTGTCAACTCGTCCTTGCCGAGAAGGAAGAACAGCATCAGAACGTCCGCCTGCTTGGAGACCTGGTACCTCCGGACCGAGTCGCCCTCGGCCTCCAGGATCCGGTCCAGCCTGCGGATGTCGCCGTACTTCGCGCGGTAGCCGGCCCAGTCCAGCTCCGCGAGTTGGTCGTACCCCTCGAACTGCCCGATGATCCCGTCGTGGAACACCACCCGCAGCCGCCGGCTCACCTCCTCGAACCGGTCCAGCTCGGCATGGCGCAGACCGAGCCTCGCGGTGAGCTCGGTTCGCTGGTACGCGGGAATCGCGGCGAGCGCGTCCAGCGCCCGGCGCAGCGTCCACGCGGCCATGACGTTGGTGTAGGAGTTGTTGTCGATGCCCGGCCGGGTGGCGCCGGGATAGGCGTCGTGGTACTCGTCGGGCCCCATCACGCCCCGGATCTCGTACCGCCCGCTGATCGGCTCGTAGGTCGCCAGGCCACTCCAGAAGCGGGCGATCTCGACCAGCATCTCCGCACCGTGGCCGACGAGGAAGGACACGTCGCCGGTCGCCTCGTAGTACTTCCAGACGTTGTACGCGACGGCCAGCCCCACGTGGTGCTGCAGGTGGGTGTTGTCCGGCACCCAGTGCCCCGACAGCGGATTCAGATGCAGCCGCTGCGTCTCGTCGCGGCCGTCGCTCCCGCTCTGCCAGGGATACATGGCGCCGCGGTGTCCCGCACCCCGGGCGCCCAGCCGCGCCTGGGGCAGCCGCCGCCAGCGGTACATCAGCAGCGCCCGGGCCACCTCGGGCAGCCGCAGGAGCAGGAACGGGAAGACGAACAGCTCGTCCCAGAACACGTGACCGCGGTAGGCCTCGCCGTGCAGCCCGCGGGCGGGTGCGCCGACGTCGAGCTCGACGGTGTGCTCCGACAGCGTCTGCAGGAGGTGGAACACGCACAGGTCCAGCGTCTGCTGCGGTCCGCCGTCCACCACGGTGCGGCAGCCACGCCACAACCGGGACCAGGCGAGCTCGTGCCGGGCCAGCAGGTGCTCGGGACGGGCGGCGCGGCTCGCGGCGTCGCAGGCGGCGGTCAGGCTCTCGGTGGTCGCGCGGTCCCTGGAGGTGTGGATCGCCACCGTCTTCTCCACCGTCACCGGCACACCGCGCTCCACCGCGAACGTCAGGTCGAGCCCCACCCAGCGCGGCCGCGCGTCGTACCGGCGTTCGACCGGCCCTTCCGCCGCACCGTGCACCCGCACCCGCGCGGCCTCGGCGATCCGCACCCGCGACTGCGCGGTCTCCACCTGCAGCCACAGCAGGTCCTGCCCGTCGTACCCACCGGTGACCGGCCGCAGGTGGTCACCGGCCAGGTCGGCGTAGCGGCGTACGCCCCGGTTGGCGACTGTGCCGTCCAGCGCGGCCCGCACCTGCAGCCGCCCGGACCAGTCCTCGGGCTCGACCACGGTCTCCAGAACGGCGAGGTGCGGGTCGTCCATGGAGACCCACCGCCGCTGGGCGAGCTGGGTGGTCCGCCCGCCGTCGTCGCGGAACCGCACCCGCCGGGTCAGTACGCCGCGGCCGATGTCCAGCTCCTGCCGGAAGTCGAGGACCTGCACCCGGTCCAGGTCGAACCACTCGCCGTCCGGGCCGCCGCCGCGGCCGTCCGCGCGGCCGTCGACGCGGCGGAAGGTCAGCGGCAGCCAGTTGGGCGCGTTTACCAGGTCCTCGTTCTCCACCACCCGGCCGGCGACGCAGGACTCCAGCCGGTCGTAGCAGCCGGCCAGGTAGGTACCGGGATAGTGCACGCCGTCGGCGTGGGACTCGGGGGCGGCGCCGCGGGTGCCGACGTAGCCGTTGCCGAGGGTGCACAGGGCCTCCCGCGACCCCTCCCGCGCCGGGTCGTACCCGTCATAGGTCAAGACCGAATGGCTCACGTCGTCTCCCGAAGACCCTCACCTGCGCGAGATCCGCGGCGGCGATTGCGGAGCCGCGGTCACCGGCGCCGGCGGGGATCGCCGACTGGGCGGGGGCCGGCGAACCGTTCGGGCCGGCGACCGTGAGCACGGTCCCGAACCCCGCCCGCCGTCCGGCACGCTCGCCGTCGGCCGAGGCCACCAGCAGGCCGGCCTGGGCCGGTGGGATCGCCAGCTGCCGGGCCGCCGCGGCGAACACCTCGGTGCCGCCGCGGAAGACCTTCGCCGGCACGGCCGGGCCGCCGGTGGATCCCGGGTCCGCGGCCTCCCGCGCGCCGTCCAGGACCGCGTCGAACAACCGGCGTACCTGCGCCGCTGCCACGATCTCGGCGCAGTGGCCACCGGTGCACACCGCGGCCGTCCGGGCGCCGCGGGCACGCAGCTCGTACAGCAGCTTCACCGCGACCGGATGCGGAGGTACGCCGTACCGCGCGATCTCGATCAGGAAGCTGCGCGTCTCGCAGTCGGCCAGCGACGACACGCTGTCCTCCGCGCCGTTGTCGGGCAGGTCGATGCCCCGATCGGCGAGGAAACCGCGCAGGCCCACGATCCGGGGACGGCCGGCGAAGTGCCGCAGATAGTCCTCGCGTACGTCGAACGGCGCGAACGCCACCCCCACCATGCGGCCGTGCCGGCGCAGGAACGCGTCCAGGCAGCGCTTCCAGGCGGCGGCGTGCGCCCTGGCGGTGTCGGGGACCACGACGTCGACCTCGAACACCACGGCACCGATCCGGTCGAGTCGCAGAACCGTCGGCTCGGAAGTCATCGGCGCGTACCTCCTGGTCCGCTGCGTCGGGCGGGCGAAAGGGGGCTTTACCGATGGGCGAGCAGCTCCTGCCGGCTCCGCCCGGAGAGTACGAGTTCGGTCAGGTCGCGCACCACGACGTGCGCGCCCCGGCGGTAGAAGTCCTCGGCGCGGGCGTACCTGTCCACGGCGACGATCGGTTCGAAACACCCGTGCCAGCCGGCTTCCACCCCGACCAGGCTGCCGCTCACCACCGCCGTACGCCTCGGGGAGACGCCCAGCCGGTGGGTCGCCTCCAGCAACAGGCCCGGGTCGGGTTGCGGCGGCACGCCGAGCAGCGCGGCGTCACCGCCGTCCACGCACACGTCGAACAGGTCGGCGATCCCCGCGGCCGCCAGCAGCTGCTCGCAGCCCCGGTCGCCTTCCACGGCCGCGAGCCGGACCCCGCGGGCGGCGAGGTCGCGCAGCAGGTCCACCGAGGACGGATAGGCGCTGACCCCGATCCGCCGCACCTCCTCGGCGAAGCAGGCGTCCTTGTGGTCGGCCAGCGTGGGTACCGTCTCCTCACCGGGCTCGGCGGAGTGGTCGGCCAACGTGATGCCGCGGGCGGTCAGGAAGCCGCGTACTCCCTCGGCGGTGGTCCGCCCGGCGGCGTAGCGGAGGTAGTCACCGGGCAGTTCGAACGGCGGGATCCGCGTCTCGCCGCCGGCTTCGGCGTCGTCGGCGGCCCTGCCGGCACTGTCGGCTCGGTCGGTGCTGGACAGACCGGCCCGGCGCCCGCGGCGGCGCAGGAACCAGTCGAAGGTGCGCTGCCAGGCGGTGGCGTGCAGGAGCGCGGTGTCGACCACCACGTCGTCCAGCCCGAACAACGCGGCGTCGAGCCGGTCCAGGTGGAGGGTGGGCGAGTTCATCCGCACTGCCGCACCTGTCGTTCTCGACGTACCTGCCTGACCACCCGCTCAGCGTGGCGGCCGCCCGGCGGAGTGGGGGAGAGGCTTCGGTCACGGGGCGCCGGGACCTTCGCCCGCTGCCCCGCAGTGTGGTGCGAAACGACCCTGTAAGCGGGCCGGCCAACCGTGGAGGTGTGCGTTGCTCGTCGGAGAGCTCGACCAGACCGAGCGGGACACGCTCGTCGGGGCGGCCGTACTCGCTCCGTCCATGCACAACGCCCAGCCGTGGTGCTTCCGCTTCCGCGGCCGGTCGGTGGAGGTCCACCGCGATCCCGCCCGGGAGCTTGCCGCCGAGGACCCGGAAGGACGGATGACGCTCATCGGGGCGGGCACAGCGCTGCTGAACCTGCGGGTCGCCGCCGCCGCGATCGGGGCGCACACCACGACGTTGCTCTTTCCCGACCCGGACCGCCCGACGTTCGTCGCCCTGGTGAGCGTGGGCAACCCGAGTGAGGACGCCGGCCAGTTGGCTGCCCTGTTCCCCTTCCTGCCCCGCAGGCGCACCAACCGGCAGCCGTTCAGCGAGCGGGCGGTGCCGGCGGAGGTCCGCGCGGACATCAGCCAGGCGGCCGCCGGCGAAGGCGTTCGGCTGGAGTGGATCGACGACCGTGACCGGCAGCGCTGGTTGATGGAACTGGCCACCGACGCCGACATCGCCGAGGCCGACGACCCGCGCCGCCTGGTCGAGCGTCAGGTGTGGGTCGGCGGGCAGCGCACCAGCAGCGGCGTACCGTCCAGCGCGCTCGGGCCACGTGCCGAGGGCAGTGCTCCGGTCCGCGACCTGGCCGTGGATCCCGGTGACCGGCTCCGCCCGAAGGGGAAGTTCGAGGAGACACCGACGCTGGCCGTCCTGTCCACCACCCGCGACACCCCGCAGGACTGGGTCACCGCCGGACAGGCCCTGCAGCGGGTGCTGCTCACCGCCACCACCCACGGCGTCGCGGCGTCCCTGCTGAACCAGCCGATCGAGCACGCCGACCTGCGGTGGCTGGTTCGCGACCCGCGGTCGGGCTGGACCGAGCCACAGATCCTGCTCCGGTTCGGGTACGGGCCGGAGGTCCCACCGACCCCGCGCCGGCCGGTGGCGGAGTTCGTCCTGGCCGAAGGCGACCCCGACCCCGCACCGCAGACGTCCGACCAGAACGTGCCCGAGCCGCGAGCACCGCAGGACCCGGAGGAGTGACCCACATGTCCACCGAAACACCGAGACCGGTCGTGGTCGGCGTCGACGGTACGCAAGGCTCGCTTGACGCCGTGGCCTGGGCGGCGCACGCCGCGACGCTGCGCAAGGTGCCCTTGCGGGTGGTGCACGCGTTCGCCTGGCCGCTGCTGCACATCCCCGCCGCCATGTGGCAACTCGGCCCCGAAGACGGCCTGCGCGCGCACGCGGACTCCCTGGTGGAGGAGGCGGTACGAACGGCTCGGGACACGGCGCCGGACATCGAGATCACGACCACGGTGGAGACCGACTTTCCCCTTCCACTGCTGGTGGATCTGAGCAGGGACGCCACGTACGTGGTGGTCGGTACGGCCGGCCGCGGCTCGGTGGCGGACGTGCTGGCGGGTTCGCTCACCATCGAACTGTCCGCCCGATCCCAGGCGCCGGTCGTGGTGGTCCGCGGCACGCTTTCTCCCGAGCGCACGGACAACCTCGTCGTCGTCGGGGTGGACGGGTCCCCGCTCGCAGCCGTCGCGGTCGAGGTCGCGGTGGAGGAGGCAGCCCGCCGGCGCGCGCGACTCCTTGCCGTGCACGTCGTCCGGCAGGGGGTCACCGCACGGTCCGGTGCCGCCGACACCGCCGCCGGGCTGCGGCTGCTGGAAGAGGCGCTCGCGGGGTGGCGGCACAAGTACCCCGACCTGCCGATCGAGGAGCGGGTGCTGATGGGCCACGCCGCGGGGCACCTGATCGAACTGTCCGCCGCCGCCAGCCTGGTCGTGGTCGGCGCGCGCGGGCGCGGCGGCTTCACCGGAATGCTGCTCGGCTCGGTGAGCCAGGCGCTGCTGCACCAGGCGCAGTGCCCGGTCGTCGTACTCACCCGGGAGTGCCGGGCCGGCACCCCCGCCGCGGCCTGACGCATGCCAGGGAAAGGTCCATCAGCCACAAGGGGTGGCGTCCGGTTGTCGCGTGCCCCACACCCACATGCTGTGCTGCACCGGTAGCAGCTCTCGGCCCCGGTCGGTGAGGACGTAGCGGACCCGGGGAGGCCAGGCGCTCGAGTGGTGGCGTTCGATGACGCCCGCACCGGTCAACTGGGCGAAGCGGTCCGAGAGCACAGTCCGCCAACCGACCGTGGTCCCGCGCCGTGGCCGCGCCTCCAACCGTTTGGTTAGTCTCGAACACCCCTCCTAACGTCGCTGCGTACAGCTCGGCGACCTGCCCTCAGGAGGCCCCCATGCGTGTCCACCACCTCAACTGCGGATCCCTTCGCAGGATTCCGTTGCTGCGCGACCGGCCCACGCTCGGTGAGGATCCCGCTGCGGAGGTCGTGAACCACGACCTGCCCGCGGTGTGCCACTGCCTGTTGATCGAGACCGACTCCGATGGCCTGGTCCTCGTCGACACCGGCCTCGGTACCGCCGATGTCGAGAACCCGGACGCCAATCTCGGCGCGGACTGGGTGGCCTTCGCCCAACCCGCCCTCGACCCCCGGGAATGCGCCCTGTCCCAGGTCGTCCGTCTCGGCCATGCGGCGCAGGACGTACGGCACATCGTGCTCACCCATCTGCACCGTGACCACACCGGAGGGCTGCCCGACTTCCCCCACGCGCGGGTCCACGTGCACGCCGACGAGTACCAGGCCGTCACCGACCCCGCATCGGCACACCACCGGCACAGCCTCGAACGCTTCATGCCGGCGCATCGGGCTCACCGTCCGTTGCTGACGCCCACCACCGTAGAGGAGCCGACGGAGTGGTTCGGCTTCGCCGACGTGGCACGGCCGCAGGGACTGGCGTACGAGCTCCTGATGGTGCCTCTGCCCGGTCATTCGGCCGGACACGTGGGAGTCGCCGTACGCGACGGCGACGGCAGGTGGCTGTTGCACGCGGGAGACGCGTACATGTACCACGGCGAACTCGACTACCCCGAGCCCGTGTCGCATCCCGATCTCGATCCTGTCCAGCGCGGAGCACAGACCGATGTCGCGGCTCGCGTCGCCACCCGCGACCGACTACGCGCTCTCCATCGCCGGCACGCGGATGAGGTCACCGTCTTCAGTGCGCACGACCCGTGGGAGTTCGCTCGGCTGGCCGAGCGCGCGACCTCGTGAACGGCACTGGGCTGTCAGTCCGGGCGCCAGGACGTTTGGTACGGGGAACCCGGCAGCCGATCCGGACTCGCGTACAGGAACACCCCGTCGTCCTCGCGGAGGACGGTGACGCCCTTCACCCAGAAGAACCACCGCCCCGGCCGGCCGGTCGTGTCGTGCCAGGTGAACTCGTGGACGACGGTCCCGTACGCCACCTCCGCCTCACCTTCGTAGGCAGGGCCGGCCCAGGCGAACCGCCCGTCCTGCGTCCGGTCGACGGGTAGGCCACGGTAGGCGTAGGTCCTCCCATGCCCGATGGCGCATCCCTGCCGGCATCGGCCGGAGAGGTACATCCGTTCACCCTCGACCCCGACGTCGCGGATCCCGAGCCCCCTGGCCGTCAGGACCTGCCGCCGGCTGATGATGCGCGGTCCGTCGATCCAGTCCTCGACGAAGAACGTCACCGTGCCGAGCGTGACGCGCCGACCGTGGTCCTCGATGCCGTACCGGATGGTGAAATCACCCTCGGCCCGCTCCTGGGACAGGCGGGTCCAGCAACCGACGGGCAGGCAGTAGCGATCGCCGTACTTCACCAGCAGCGCGGCCATCACCGGTCCGTGGCGAAGCGTCAACGCCTCCTTGGCGTTCACCGCGGCCTCGGGCGCCGGGCACGACCAGCCACCGGCCCGGCCGCCGGCGTCCTCGAGGTGGACCACGTCGCCGGCGACCGCGCCGGTCGGTCCGGTGCACGGGTCGGGAGCAGGGGCCTGGGGCGTGGCCGGTCCTGGCCGGTAGCCGGTGACCGCGACCGCGGCGGTGGTGAGCACGGCGAGCAGGCCCGGCAGCACCAGCACGGTGAGCAGTAGTCGATGGTCTCGCATTCCGGGTCGGACCTGCCCCGGCCGGCGGCCGGCGAAACTGTGCTGCCAAAGCCGCTGAGTTCAGTTTGAGCTGAGTTCAGTTTTCCGTGTACCGTCCTGGGATGCTCAAGGTCGCCACCCACGCCGAGGTGCTGTCCAGGTTCGGGCACGCGCTGTCGGACCCCACGAGGTCACGGATCCTGTTGGCACTGCGAGAAGGCCCGGGCTATCCGGCCGAACTGTCGGAGACGCTCGGCGTGTCGCGGACCAACATGTCGAACCACCTGGCCTGCCTGCGCGGCTGCGGCCTGGTCGCCGCGGTGCCCGACGGACGCCGGACACGGTACGAACTGGCCGAGCCGAGCATCGGCCACGCCCTGGGTGACCTGCTCGGCCTGGTGCTCGCGGTCGACCCGGCGGCCTGTCCGACCGCCGAGACCGAAGGATGCTGCTGATGGCGGCCCTTACCGACCGGCTCGCCGGCAGGATCTCCACCAGCCGGCTTCCCGTGGCCACCGACACCGAACGCCGCAGCCGGCTGGCACGCCGGGTCAGGCTGCTGGTAGCGGCGACCATCACCTACAACGTGGTCGAGGCGGTCGTGGCCATCGCGGCCGGCGCGGGCGCCTCCTCCACCGCGTTGATCGGGTTCGGGCTGGACTCGGTGATCGAGGTGAGTTCCGCGGCGGTGGTGGCCTGGCAGTTCTCCGCCAGCGACCATGCCGTACGCGAGGCCCGTGAGAAGGTCGCCCTGCGCATCATCGCGACCTCCTTCTTCGCGCTCGCCGCCTACGTCACCGTCGAGTCCCTCCGGGCCCTGATCGGCGGGGACCAGGCCGCGCACTCCACCGTCGGCCTCGTCCTGGCGGCCCTCAGCCTCGCCGTCATGCCGGGCCTGTCCTACGCACAACGCCGCGCGGGCCGGCAGTTGGGGTCGGCGAGCGCTGTCGCGGACTCCAAGCAGACCCTGCTGTGCACCTACCTGTCCGGCGTTCTCCTCGTCGGCCTGGCGGTCAACAGTCTGTTCGGCTGGTGGTGGGCCGACCCCCTGGCCGCACTGGTCATCGCCGCGGTGGCGGTCAAGGAGGGGTGGGAGGCATGGCAGGGCGACGCCTGCTGTGCGGTTCCGGTCGCCCAACTCCCCGACGGTCGGGTCGCCGCCCCCGATGCGTGCGGATGCGGCCCGGGGTGCGACTGCTGCGGTCGGGAGAGTTCCGCGGAGCGGATCGTTAGCTCCGACCGAGACCCCGGAAACAGGACGACCGGCCGCGGCATCCCGGCCGGCCGTACTCGGCTCAGCCGCGGCGGGCCCGGGCGCGCAGCTTCTCCCGGTCGGTCTGCGCCAACACCGTCTTGCGCAGCCGGATCGCCGCCGGGGTGACCTCCACGCACTCGTCCTCGCGGCAGAACTCCAGCGCCTGCTCCAGCGCCATCTCCCGCGGCGGCACCAGACGTTCGAGTTCGTCGGCGGTGGAGGAGCGGACGTTGGTCAGCTTCTTCTCCCGGGTGGCGTTGACGTCCATGTCCTCGGGCCGGGAGTTCTCCCCGACCAGCATGCCCTCGTAGACCTCGGTGCCCGGCTTGACGAACAGCGTCCCGCGCTCCTGCATGTTGAAGCAGGCGTACGCGGTGACCGCACCCCGCCGGTCGGCCACCAGCGAGCCGCGCGGACGCGTACGCAGCTCACCCGCCCACGGCTCGTACCCCTCGAACACGTGGTGGATCAGGCCGGTGCCGCGGGTCTCGGTGAGGAACTCGGTGCGGAACCCGATCAGGCCGCGAGCGGGTACGAGGTAGTCCAGGCGTACCCAGCCGGTGCCGTGGTTGACCATCTGCTCCAGCCGGCCCTTGCGCAGGCCGAGCAGCTGGGTGACCACGCCGACGTACTCGTCCGGGACGTCGATGGTGACCCGTTCCACCGGCTCCATCCGCTTGCCGTCGACCTCCTGGGTGACGACCTGCGGCTTGCCGACGGTGAGCTCGAACCCCTCGCGGCGCATCAGCTCCACGAGCACGGCGAGCTGGAGTTCGCCGCGGCCCTGCACCTCCCAGGTGTCGGGACGCTCGGTGTTCTGCACCCGGATGGAGACGTTGCCGATGGTCTCCGCGTCCAGGCGGTTCTTCACCAGCCGCGCGGTGACCTTGTCCCCGCTCTGTCCCGAAAGCGGCGAGGTGTTGATGCCGATGGTGACCGAGATCGAGGGTTCGTCGACCCGGATCACCGGCAGCGGCTTCGGGTCGTCGGGGTCGGCCAGCGTCTCGCCGATGGTGATGTCGGCGATGCCCGCGATCGCCACGATGTCACCGGGGCCGGCCTTGTCGGCGGGAACGCGGTCCAGCGCCTCGGTCATCATCATGTCGGTGATCCGGACGCGCTCGACCGACCCGTCGGCCCGGCACCAGGCGACCGTCGCGCCGCGGACCAGCTCACCCTGGTGCACCCGGCACAGCGCCAGCCGGCCGAGGTAGGGCGAGGCGTCCAGGTTGGTGACGTGCGCCTGCAACGGCGCGCCCTCGGTGTAGGTGGGCGGCGGCACGGTGGACAGGATCGTCTCGAACAGCGGCTGCAGATCGGTGTTGTCGGGAAGGGTCCCGTCGGCCGGCTGCTCCAGCGTGGCCCGGCCCGCACGCGCCGAGGCGTACACGATCGGAAAGTCCAGCGCGGCGGCGTCGGCCGAGGGGTCGTCCAGCAGATCGAGGAAGAGTTCGTACGTCTGGTCGACCACCTCGGCGATCCGGCTGTCGGGCCGGTCCACCTTGTTGATGACCAGGACCACCGGCAGCCGCTTGCGCAGCGCCTTGCGCAGGACGAACCGGGTCTGGGGGAGCGGGCCCTCCGACGCGTCGACCAGCAGCAGCACGCCGTCGACCATCTCCAGGGCGCGTTCGACCTCGCCGCCGAAGTCGGCGTGGCCCGGGGTGTCGACGATGTTCAGCGTCACCGGACCGTCGGGGGTCTGCCAGCGGACCGCGGTGTTCTTCGCGAGGATGGTGATGCCCTTCTCGCGTTCGAGGTCCATCGAGTCCATGACTCGTTCGGCTACGTCCTGGTTGTCCCGGAACACCCCGGACTGCCAGAGCATCGAGTCGACGAGGGTGGTTTTTCCGTGGTCGACGTGGGCGATGATCGCGACATTACGGAGGTCGGAGCGGGTAGCCATACCCGCCATCCTTCCTGACGGGCGGGGCCGGGCCGCGCACGGGTCACCCCGAACGCCGCGACCGGACGATCACCGGGCGGACGATCACCGAGCGGGGTCCACCACGCACGGCGTTCCTCAGCGCAGCTCCGCATTCTCGGCACTCAGCGCAACGCGGCGGAGTCAGCGCAGCTCCCACAGCACCGGCGCGGTCAGCACCCCGGCGTGGCCGAGGCCGAGCGCCGACGTCAGCTCGGCGAGCATCCGGGCCGGGCCGGACGCCGCCGGCAACCCCAGGCCGGAACCCAGACCGGCACTGGCCGCGGCGCGCTCGCTGGACTCCGGCCCGCGCAGGCGTTCGACCACGCCGACGCGGGCGGGGAACCGCAGCGTGGCCTCCTCCCGCCCGATGCCGACCCGGGCACAGGCGATCTCCACGGCGCGTTCGAACCCGCCCAACTCGTCGACCAGGCCGCGCTCGCGGGCGTCGGCACCAGTCCACACCCGGCCCCGGGCGGCCTTCTCCACGTGCTCTCGCGACAGGCCGCGGTCGGCGGCGACCTTGGCGGTGAAGTCGTCGTACACCTGGTCCAGCCACTCCTCCAGCCGGCGCCACTCGTCGGCGGTGAAGCGGTGGTACGCGGAGAACATCGCGGCGTTGCGGCCCTCGGCCACTCCGTCCCGGGCGATGCCCACCCGGTCGAGCATGTCGCGGACGACCGCCTTTCCCCCGAACACCCCGATCGACCCGGTGAGGGTGCCCGGCTGGGCGACGAGGCTGTCGGCCGCCATCGACACGAAGTACCCGCCGGAGGCCGCGACCGTGCCCATCGACACCACCACGGGCTTGCCCGCCTCCCGGAGCCGGACGACCTCCCGGCGTACCGCGTCGGAGGCGACGTAGGAGCCGCCGGGGCTGTCCACGCGCAGGACCACCGCGCGGACCTTCGGGTCGGCGGCGGCGGACCGCAGCGCCCCGGTCACGGTGTCGGAGCCGATCGAGGTGGAGCTGAGACCTCGGCGGCTGGACCGGCCGAGGTGGATGGGCCCGGTCCCGTACACGACGGCGACGCCGGGGGAGCGCTGGAGCCTGCTCAGCGCCTGGCGGGGCTCCCGCTGGCGGGCCTGGCGGTAACGCTGGACGTAGCGGAAGGTGACCTCCCCGAGTCGCTTGCGCAGCTCGGTGTACACCTCGTCGCGGTAGCCCAACCTGTCGACCAGCCCGGCGGCAAGCGCGTCCTTCGCCGACAGCGGCGAACGGTCGACCAGCTCGCGCACCTGCGTGGACGCGAGCTTCCGGTGGGTGCTGACTCCCTCGACGACCTGCTCCATCGCCGAGGCCGCCAGCCGCCCGGCCGCCTCCCTGTGCGCATCGCTCATCTGCGTTGCCAGGAAGGTGTCCGCGGCGTTCTTGTACTCGTGCCGGCGCGACATCTCCGGCACTACACCGAGCTTTGTCAAGGCGTCCTTGACGAAGACGGCCTCCGCCATGATGCCGGTCAGGCCGACGTCACCGGACGGCTGCAGCCACACCTGGTCGAACGCCGACGCGAGATAGTAGGGAAGCGTCCCCGGACCGAACTCGCCGTAGGTCTCCGACCAGGCGACCGTCGGCTTGCCCGCGTCGGCGAACACGCGCACCGCCGCCCGCAACTCCTGTACCTGTGCGAACGTCGGCCCCTGACCGCCCACGTGGGCGACCAGCCCGGTCACCGAGGGGTCGTACGCCGCCAGCCGAAGCCCCTCGACCAGATCCCGCAGCAACGGCCGGCGCCGGTGCAGCACCGCGCCGATGGCGTCCTGCGGCGGCGCCTCCAGCAGGGGAACGGTCAGGTCCAGTTCGAGCACGGTGGGCGTCATGGCCCCACTTTAGGTGTGCCGTGAAGCGGGCACCCACTTCGCGACACATCCCGAGGTGCTTCCCGTACCCCGGTTGGCCTGATCGCCGCGGGTACGTGACAATGGGGGCGCATCGTGAGGGGAGTATTCCTTCGCGGCGGCATCGTCATCACGGTCAGTACGGCCTCCGCGTCGACCTGCCCGGTGCCGTCGGCCCGCAATCCGGGCGGAAGAGACCTCCGAGGGAGCAATCGTCACTTCTCTCGGAGGTTCAGCGCGTGACTGTCCACCCCTGGGTCTGGTTCGCCACCATCGGCGTCCTGGTCGCCATCCTCCTCGTCGACGTCCTGGTGATCGGCCGCCGGCCGCACGAGCCGTCGATGCGCGAGTGCACCACCTGGATCGGGATGTACGTCGGGCTGGCGGTGCTCTTCGGGATAGGCGTCTTCTTCTTCGCAGGCGGGCAGTACGCCGGGGAGTTCTTCGCCGGGTGGATCACCGAGTACAGCCTGTCGATCGACAACCTCTTCGTCTTCCTGGTCATCCTCACCAGGTTCGGCGTACCCAGGGCATACCAGCAGACCGCCCTGCTGATCGGCATCATCCTGGCGCTGATCATGCGCGGTATCTTCATCGCGCTCGGCGCCGCGGCGATCAACGCGTTCGCCTGGGTCTTCTACATCTTCGGCGCCATCCTGATCTACACCGCCATCCAGTTCGTCCGCAGCGGCAACGACCACGACTCCGACTACAAGGAGAACGCGCTGATCCGCTGGGCGAAGAACCACCTCCCGGCGACCGACCAGTACAACGGCGTGAAGCTCACCCTGGTGGAGAACGGCAGGCGCCTGGTCACGCCGATGCTGATGGTGATGATCGCGCTCGGCACCACCGACCTGCTGTTCGCGCTGGACTCCATCCCCGCCATCTACGGCCTGACCAAGGAGCCCTACCTCGTCTTCGCGGCGAACGTCTTCGCGCTGATGGGGCTGCGCCAGCTGTACTTCCTGATCGGCGGGCTGGTCACCCGGCTGGTCTACCTGCCGATCGGGCTCGCGGTCATCCTCGGCTTCATCGGCGTCAAGCTCATCCTGCACGCGCTGCACGAGAACAACCTGCCGTTCCTGAACGGCGGCGAGCCGATGCACTCCGTACCCGACATCGGCATCGCCGTGTCCCTGTCGGTGATCGTCGGCACGTTGCTGGTGACCACGGTGGCCAGCCTGATGAAGAGCCGGCAGACCGAGCGCCGCAAGCAGGAGGAGCCGGCCCGCAGCTCCCGGTCCGCCGACTGACCGCGGGCCGGGAGGTCCGCGACCTGGTTCGGTGGGCCGGCTCAGTCGGCCAGTCGGCCGGCGAGGTCGACCAGGGTCGCCCGCCGGTCGGCGTTCAACTGCTCCTCCCGGACCTGCTCGCCGGTACCAGGCGCGTGCAGGAGTACGCCGTCCGAACCCGGTTGCCCTGCCGCGAACCCCACGTGGTGGATCGACTTCTCCGGCCGGGCGAAGAAGTACAGGTCGCCCGGCCGGGCCTCGCCCACCGGGACCCGCCCGGCCGCCTCGGCCTGGTCGTGGGCGTCGCGAGGGACGATCCGGCCGAGCGCCCGGAACGCGATGTGCACCAGTCCCGAACAGTCCAGCCCGAATGCCGACATCCCGCCCCACAGGTAGGGCAGCCCCACGAACCGGCGTGCCTGTGCGAGCACGGCCTCGGGCCGCACCGGCCTGCCGTCGCCGGTCGGCCGGACCGCACAGGCCCGCGCGTCCACCCAGCCGGAACTGCCGCCGGGCAGCGCCACCCGCACCCGCGCGCCGGGTGCGGCCTCACCGGATCCGGTGTGCTCGGTGTGCTGTGCGTCGCCGGTCTCGGCGAGTACGGGAAGGATCGTGGCGTAGGTGAGTTCGGCGGGCAGGTCGTCTCCGCGGCGTCCCGGGTCCGGCTCCAGGCGTACGGCCTCGACGGTGACCGCGGCCTCCCTGCGCGCCGGTGCCGCGGCCGGCGCCACGTGGGCACGGGGCACCCAGCCCGGGTAGCCGCGCGGGTCCAGGTCGGAGGGCTGCCAGGGCGCGACCACCCGCAGCCAGTCGCCGCGCTCCTCGAGTACGTCCACCGGTTCGCCGGCCAGGAGCTGGGTGAGCACCCGGTTGTCCAGGTCGCGTCGGGCCGGTACGTCCAGACCCGCTGCCCAGGCACGCGGGTCGGGTACGGCGGCCACGATCGGGGCGTCGATCTCGCGGTGCGCGTCGGGGCCGGTCCACAACACGGTGGCGGCGACCCGGACGGCCGACGTCGCGGAGACGGAAAGATCCGGAGCGGGCATGCACGTCACCGTAGTGCCCGGGCGCGCCGGGCGAGTCGGCGCGCCTCCCGCAGCGGTACGGGGGTTCGGGCGGTTCCGGTGGCCAGTCGTACGACCTCGACGGCGGTGCCGGGGTCGGTCCGCCAGCCGGCGTGCGCGACCAGAGGACGGCGACCGGCACGGGTGCGTACCCACGCGCCGACCGGAGTGCCCGACAGCGTCAACGTGGCGGCGGCCCCCGGAGCGTCCGCGGGCCAGTCGCCGGTGGCGAGCAGCGGCCGGTGCGTGACTCCGACGGTCGGCAGGTCCAGGGCCGCGCCGAGGTGGTACGCCAGGCCGGCCGCGCGAGGATGGTCGCGCCCGGTGGCGTTCACCAGCAGGACCTCCGGAGCGACGGTGAGCTCCGCCACCGCGGCCGCCAGTGCGGGGCCCTCCCGCATGGCCAGCAGCCCGGCGACGTAGGGGGCGCGGGCCCGGTCGGTGCGCACGACCGAGGCGAGCCGACGCCTCTCCTCATACGTCACCGCCGCGACCCACAGCGGATCACCGCGCTCGCCGAAGCCCTCCACCCCGCGCGGGAAGCAGCAGAAGCAGCCGCCGATCCGGGTCGGCCGGTCCGTCGGCGGCCGCCAGGGCACGGGGGAGCGGGCGCCGAGTTCGGCCTGCAGCTCGGCGAGTTCGGCCGGGGCGTCCGGCCACCCGTGCTCGGGGTCACCCACATGGCCCAGCAGACCAGATCGCCGGCAGGCACGCGACATCTGCTCCACGAATCCGGCCCGGCCAGGTCGCCCTACTCGGTCCTGCTCAGCTCGTAGTGCAGCGTGCGGTATCGGGCGAGGCGGTGGAACACCGGCACCGCGACCCCCTGCAGCAGGGGGTACTTGCGGCGCAGCAGCCGGCGAACGGGCCTGGCCTCCGCCTCGCCGAGCAGCCGGGCGGTGGCGTCGACCGCCGGCCCCGTCGGCCGCCCGCCCGCGGTGGACGGCGCGATCTCCACCCGGGGGTCGCGGCGCAGCCGCTTGGCCTTCCCCGCCGCGGAGTAGGTACGGAAGTAGGCGTGTGGCCCGTCGACGACGACATGGACCGCCGTGGGTACGGGGGTGCCGTCGCGCCGGAAGGTGGTCAGCACGACCGTGCGCTGCCGGGCGAACCGCGCGAACGGCGCCTCCACGGTGCTCGAGGATGTCTCGGCCATGGTCTGGGCTCCTCCTGGTCTACGTCGGTGCGTATGTCGGTGAGTACACCCGTCAGACGGTGAACCCGCCGTGCCCGTGACATCACCGCAGCCGCGGCGACCGGCGGCGCACGGAGCGCGTCACCGCCGGGCGGGGCGTCCCCAGAGGTGGTCCTCCACCAGCAGTTCGTCGACCAGGAACATCCGCCGTCCGCCGTAGCGCAGCCGGGTGAGGAAGGCCAGCACCCCGGCCAGGCCGACGTTGTAGTCGGCGACCACACCGGTCAGCGTGTCGTCGGCGACGAGCGCCTTGCCGCCGCGCCGGCAGTGCCGGGCCGCGAGCAGCGGCACGAGGTCCTCCGCCCAGGCGCGGTAGGTGGGGTCGTCGAGAAGCTCGGCCGCGTCCAGCAGGAACTCCCCGTCCCCGGCGAGGCCGTGGCAGGCGACCGGCGATGCCGTCCACCGGGCGCGGTAGGCGGCGCCGGCGGCCGCACGGGCGTACTCGGCGAAGCGCTGCTCACCGGTGACGGCGTACAACCGGAGCAGGAACGTGCCCACGCCGGAGGACCCGCTGCACCAGTGCGGCCGCCAGCCCGCCTCGTGCGGACCGGCCGGCCACCAGGCGGCGCCGTCCTCGTCGGTGTGCGCCGCCCGGCACAGCGCGTCGCCCGCCTCGCCCGCCAGGGTGAGCGCCGCCGAGTCGCCCAGCGCCGTACCCAGGGCGAGCAGGGTGTACCCGATGCCGGCGACGCCGTGGGCGAAGCCGTACGGCCCGCAGGCGGGTTCGGGACCGGTGGAGGAGACCCGGGCGGGCCAGGTGGGACCGTGCGGCCCGGGCTCGGCCGCCGACCACAGAGCCTGGGCGTAGGCGGCGGCACGCGCACCGAAGCGAGTGTCGCGCACGGTCGGCCTGGCGTCGTCACAGGTGAGCGCCGCCAGGTGCAGGTGGGTCAGGGCTGCCCCGGCCAGTCCGTGCGCGACGTCGGCGGTCGGCCAACTGGTCGGCAACCGCAGAGCCAGCCGCTCAGCCTGGCCGAAGAGCGGGGGTTCACCGAGGACGGCCGCCGCCTCGGCCAGCACCCAGGCCACTCCGGCCCGTCCGGAGTACAGGCCCGGCAGCGCCGGGCCGATCCGGCCGGCACCTTCCGCCCGCTCGGCCAGCCAGCCGGCGGCCTTGCGTGCGGCGGCGTCCAGCGTGACGGGTGCGAGGTCGAAGGAGGCCCCGTGGCCGTGTGCACGCAGGAGTACGGCGAGGACTCCGGCGGCGCCGTGCTGGACGTCGCACGGGTCGGTGCGGGTTCCCTCGGCGCCGGTGACCCACAGCCGGTCGCCGTCGGGGCACATCCGCACGGTGAGATGGTCGAGGCCGTCGGCGAGGAGATCCTCCCCGCTCGGCTGGCCGTTCACCGGGGCACCAGGCGTCGGCATGGCCGCCGGCACGGACGGCTCGGGCACGGCGTCGCAGAGCAGGCGCTCGAGTGCCGCGAGGTCGCATCGGTCGGCGGGGTGCGGGGCGAGCAGTTCACCGATCGCCGGTGCGAACAGCCGGGCCGTGTCGCCGTACGGTGCGATCACCGCCAGCCAGGCCGCCAGCCGGTCGCGATGGCACCGGTGGAGCGCGGCGTCGGGGTCGTCGGGCGGAAGCAGCGGATCGGTGCCGGTGGCGAGCAGGAAGAACAGGCAGCCCAAGCCGTAGAGGTCCCCGGCGACGGAAGCCAGACCGTGCGACGCCGCGTCGCGGCCAGGCGCGGAGTACGCGAGACGTGCGGTCGACGTAGAGGAGGTCGACGCGGAGGTGGTCGGCACCGACGGATCCGAGACCGTCAGCGAGCCGTCGACGTGCACCACGAACCGGTCCGGTGACAGGTCGCCCAGCGGGCAACCGGCCCGGTGGGCGGCGCCGACGACAGCGACCAGGCGGCGGGCCATCATCACGGCCAGGTCGGCGGGTACGCCCGCGCCGCCGGCGCAGTGGCGGCGTACCCACTGCCGAAGGGTCTCACCTGGTGGGGGTTCCTCGGCCGGGTCGTCCCCGGTGGACTGCCTGACCCAGAAGCCGTTCTCGGCGGCCCCCGGCGAACCCCGTCCCGAACCCGCCCGCGGGTCCACCGCCGACCGGGCCAGCCCGCGCGGGCCGGGCACCTCGGTCTGGGCGGTCCGGAGCCGGGGCCGGGCAGCTGCCCGCAACTCGGCGCCCATCCGGGTGGCGATTCGGGTGAACACCACATCGATTCGGGCGAATACCGCGTCGTCGGGTGGGTACACAGTCAGCACCTCCCCGGAAGTCGGAGCGAGTCCGGGGACCGGAACCAACCCCCGGGCCGGGTTTGAGGCCGCAGCAGTCGTGAGCGCACCTCAGGCGGGCCGTCCTCGTGTGGCGTCACCGGTGTTTCGTCCTCCCGCAGTCACGCGCGCACCCGGAAACCCAGGCGGCCCGGCGCCGCCCGGGGTTTCGGCGACCGTGCCACCTGCCGGTCGTGGTGGATGTCGGCGGCTCCCTCCTCCGTCGACACTCACGCACACTTCAGGTGTTCATACGACTACCAACAGCACGCGATCGCGCGCAAGACTTTCCGTGACATTTTTCAGAGATTCGGTAACAGTGAGTTATCAATCGCGGGGAACGGGGGACGCCGCGCCGGTTTCGGAGGTACCGGCATCCGCCCGAACCTTCCACGTGGCGGCGGCTACGCGTGCGACCACGGCACAACCGGCGTCCTCGTCGAGGTCGGCACTCACACACGTCACCAGGACGTAGGGGGGCGCGTCCCCGGGCAGCACCAGCGCCGCGCTGTGCCGGATCCCCTCCACCCAGCCGTTCTTGTGGGCCACCGGCGTGCCGGGAGGCAGTCCGCGTACGACGTCCTGGGTCACCTCCTGGCCGAGCAGCACGGTCAGCATCTGCGCGCACGCCGGGGCAGAGGCGAGGGTTCCGTCGTAGAGGGCGGTGAACAGGCCGGCGAGGTCGGCGGCGGTCACCAGGTTGGACAGGCCGGCCTGCTCGGCGCCGTAGTCCTGGATTCCGCGGGCCACCACCGAGGACCGCGCCCCTGCGGTCGCCCACGCCGCGGCCACGGCCGGCAGCCCCACCCGCTCCAGAACGAGGTTGGTGGCGAGGTTGCTGGATCGTACGATCATCCGCCGGGCCAGCCAGCGCAGGCCGGCCGACCGGCCGAGAAGCGCCCAGGGTTCGGGATCGCTGTCGTAGTCGGCGGTGGCGTGGTAGCTGGTGCCGTCGCCGGTCGCGGACTCGAAGTCGTCGTGCACCGGCACCTGCTCGTCCAGGTCGAGCAGGCCCTCGTCGGCCAGCCGGTACGCCGCCGCCAGCACCGCGACCTTCATGGTGCTGGCGGCGTAGTGGGTGGCGTCGGGTTCCCGGACGTACGCCGGTGCCTGGCCGGGCCGGCCGAACCACACCGACGCCCGGCCCGGCAACGCGTCGAGCTCTGCATCCAGTTCGGCCTTCAGCTGGGCGCTGACTCCGGCCCTGTGTTCGGCGTCGGGTCGCGCGTCGGCTCGGACGTCGGCCTGGGACAGTTCGGCCTGGGACAGTTCGGCCTGGGAGAGTTCGGCCTGGGAGAGTTCGGCCTGGGAGAGTTCGGCCTGGGAGAGTTCGGACTGGGGCGCTCCGGTCGGCATGTCGATCAGTCTGGCCGATCGAAGAGCCGCTGCACCATGGCCGTCGCGGTACGGGCGTCGGCGCCGAGGGAGCGCGCGGTGTCGACGTACTCCTGTGCCGCCGACCGCAGCGGGTCGGCCGCGCCGGCCGGAGCGGCGGCGACCACCGTCCCGTGCCGGCGGGCCGTGGCCAGGATGCCCTCGCCCTCCAGTTCCCTGTAGGCGCGGGCGACCGTGCCAGGGGCGATGCCGAGGTCGGTGGCGAGCTGGCGGATCGCGGGCAGCCGGGCGCCGATCGGGAGCTGGCCGCGTTCGACCAGGCCGAGGATCTGGTCGCGTACCTGCCGCCAGGGCGCGACGCCCCCGGCCACGTCGACGGTGATCCGCGCGACCGGACCTGAGGAGGAGCTCACCGGGTGGCCTCCACCAACCGCTGCCGCCGCCACGGCGCGACGAGCGCACACCAGACGGCCAGGCCGAGGAGCGGGTAGATGATGCCGATCGTGTTGACGGCCGACCAGGTCGACACCAGCCAGGAGTCGAGGACCGGGAAGCCGAGACCGGCCGGCGGATCCGTCCTGACCAGCACGATGATCCGGTCCGTCAACGTGGCGGAGAGTCCGAGTACGAGCAGGACCGACGTTCCGGTGGCCAGGTGGCGGGCGACCCACGCGCGTACGTCGTCCACCCACGCCTGCGCGGCGAGTGCGGGAACGACACACAGGACGGCGAGTACGAACAGACCGGCGGAGGCGGCGAGCCATGCCCATGGCCCCAGGTCGGGCAGCCGCCGCGGCACCAGGGTGGCGACCCGGGCGGTGGACGCCGGGCGGCGCAGGGCCGCGACGAGTTCACCGACCAGCAGGGTGCCCAGCAGCGCGCCCAGCACGACCGGAGACTCGCCGATCGAACCCTGACCTGCGAGCCGGTAGACGATCGACAGCAGGATCGCGAGCGCGATCAGGACGAGCAGACAGAGCCGGCGCCGCTCGCGCAGGTAGTCCGCGGCGGCCTCGCCCTGCTCCCGGGTCGGCTCGGCGATGCCCCACCGCTGCAGCATCACCAAGCCCTGCACCGGGCCGACCCGAATGACCAACTTCCAGGCGAGTACGCCTACCACGGCCACGACGGCGCCGTAGATCACCAGCTCCGCCAGTCCCCTGGAACCCATCGTCGAACCCCGTTCGCGCCGAGCCGGTGAGTACCGGACTCGTTTGTACCGAGCACTTGGCACAATAGTGCGCTGACCGATGTCCGCGGCGCAAGGGGGCTCGCCCGGTGACGACTTCACGGCCCGGATGCGGGAAGGTAAGAGCGGTCGATCTCCGGCCGGTCGACGAGGACCGTTCGGTTGCGGCCTCGAGGTCATCCGGGTCGACGGGCCGTCGGCCAGGACCGGTGTAGCGGGCAGGAGGATTCGCGGATGAGTCAGTGGCGAGAGCTGCACGAGGGTTGGACGCTGCAGGTGGTGGGGGAGGCCGACGGCGTTCCGCGCGAGGTCGCGGACGCGGTGGTGCCGGCGACGGTACCGGGCTGTGTGCACACCGACCTGCTCGCGGCGGACCTGATCCCAGACCCCTACCTCGACCGCAACGAGTACGACCTGGCCTGGATCGGCCGGGCCTGCTGGCGCTACGCCACCTCCTTCGACTGGACGCCGGACGGCTCGGACCGCGTCGACCTGGTCTGCGACGGGCTGGACACCGTGGCCACCGTCGAGCTGAACGGCGAGGTGGTGGCCACCACCCAGAACATGCACCGCTCCTACCGGTTCGACGTCGGCGGCAGGCTGCGGGAGGGCCGCAACGAGCTGGTGGTGACGTTCGCGTCGGCCCAGGCGTACGCCGAACGGCTGCGGGACGAGCTCGGCGACCTGCCGGGCCCCAACTCCGCGACCCCGGAGCCGTTCAACTTCATCCGCAAGATGGCCTGCAACTTCGGCTGGGACTGGGGCCCGGTGCTGGTCACCGCGGGCATCTGGAAGTCGATCGGCCTGCACAGCTGGAGCGGCGCACGGCTGGCCCGGGTCCGTCCCGTGGTGGACGTCGACCTGGGTGAGCAGCGCGACGTCGCGACCGCCGGCCGGGTGCGGGTGCTGGCCGACGTGGAGTACGCCGGTCCCGCGTTGGCAGGCAGCGACGGCGACAGCGGTGCCGCCGGCGGTGGCGTCAAGGCTGGCTTGACGCTGACCGCGAGCGTGGCGGGATCCCGGGCGGAGGTGGAGGTTCCGGCCGGCGCCACCAGCGCCGAGGTGGAGCTGAGCGTCGACAACCCCAGGCTGTGGTGGCCGCACGGGCACGGCGAACAACCGCTGTACGACCTGGCGGTCGAACTCTCCGGCGGCTCCGAAGGCACGCTGGACGGCTGGTCGCGCCGCGTCGGGTTCCGTCAGGTGCAGCTTGACACCGAACCCGACGACGCCGCGGACCCCGAGGCCGGTTCGGCGTTCACCCTCGTCGTCAACGGCGTGCCGGTCTTCGCCCGCGGCGCCAACTGGATCCCCGACGACTGCTTCCCGTCCCGCGTCGACGCCGCCCGCTACCGCGCCCGGCTCCAGCAGGCCAAGGACGCCCACATCGACCTGCTGCGGGTGTGGGGCGGTGGCCTGTACGAGCAGGACACCTTCTACGACGCCGCCGACGAGCTCGGCATCCTCGTCTGGCAGGACTTCCTGTTCGCCTGCGCGGCCTACCCGGAGGAGTCGCCGATCGCGGAGGAGGTGGAGGCCGAGGCCCGCGAGAACGTCGCCCGGCTGATGCCGCACCCGAGCCTGGTGCTCTGGAACGGCAACAACGAGAACATCTGGGCGTGGTTCGACTGGGGCTGGCAGCCGAAGGTCGGCGACCGCACCTGGGGCGCGGGCTACTACCTCGACCTGTTGCCGAGGGTGGTCGGTGAGACCGACCCGAGCCGGCCGTACTGGCCGGGCAGCCCGTACTCCGGCTCCATGGACCGCCACCCCAACACCGACGAGCACGGCTGCAAGCACGTCTGGGACGTGTGGAACCAGGTCGACTACTCCGTCTACCGCACCTACGTGCCGCGGTTCGTGGCCGAGTTCGGCTGGCAGGGCCCGCCCACCTGGGCCACGCTGACCCGCGCGGTGCACGACGACCCGCTGGCGGCCGACTCTCCCGGCGTACTCAGCCACCAGAAGGCCACCGACGGCAACGCCAAGCTCGCCCGCGGCCTCACGCCGCACTTCCCCGAGCCGGCCGACGTCGAGGACTGGCACTGGTCCACCCAGCTCAACCAGGCCCGTGCGCTCACGGTGGGGATCGAGCACTACCGCTCCCACCGGGGACGCTGCATGGGCACGGTCGTGTGGCAGATCAACGACTGCTGGCCGGTCACCTCCTGGGCGGCCGTCGACGGGGACGCCCGGCCCAAGCCGCTGTGGTACGCGCTGCGCAAGGTGTACGACCCGCGGCTGGTCACCGTCCAGCCTCGCCCGGAGGGCCTGACGGTGTTCCTTGTCAACGAGGGCCTGACAGGCGGGGACAACGGCGCCCGGGCCGGCGGAGTGTGGCGGACCGACCTCGCGGTCGAGCGCCGTACGTTCACCGGCGAGGTGCTCGCACACTGGTCGACCTCGGTGAGCGTCGACCCGGCGGCCACGGCGTCGGTGCGGGTGCCGGTCGACGTCGCCACCACGACCGACCCGTCCCGGGAGTACGTCCTGGTCGTCGCGGGCGACCGGCGTACGACGTGGTTCTTCGCCGCGGACAAGGACCTGGCCTACCCCGCACCGGAGTGGGACGTCGAGGTCACCGCCGACGGCCCGGCGACCCGGGTGACCGTGACGGCGCGGACGCTGGTGCGCGACCTCGCGTTGTTCGCCGACCGGCTCGACCCGGCCGCCGGCGTGGACGACATGCTGGTCACGTTGCTGCCGGGAGAGTCGCACACGTTCCGGATCAGCGGGCTCACCAGGCCGGTGGACGTGGCGGAGGTCAGCGGGCGGCCGGTGCTGCGCTGCGCAAACGACACCGTGAGCCCCGCGAAGTGACGCGGACCAGGCGCACAGGCCGGCGAGTGGCCCGGACGTAGGGGACCGCAACGACGGAGGTCCCGGCATCCCACCGAGGGGTGCCGGGACCTCCGTGGCGTATGAGCCGGTGAAACGCCGAGCCTGCGAAACGCCGGGCCCGTCAGGGCAGACGGCTCAGGGGACGACCTGGATCTTGCGCCCCACGCCTGCCTTGAACTGCTCGAGCGCGGCGGCGTAGTCGGCCAGCGGGAAGCGGTCGCTTATCATCACGTCCGGCCGCAGGGCGCCGTTGACGAACAGGTCGCCGGCGCGTTCGAAGCTGTGCAGCACCGCCATCGAACCCGTGATCGTGATCTCCTGGTTGTAGATCTTGTACGGCTCGATCTGCACCCGTGCGTCGTAGGCGGCCACCCCGAACTGCAGGAACGTCCCGCCCCGCCCGACCCGCGACAGCCCGTCGGAGATCGCGGCCGCGACCCCGGTGCAGTCGACCACGACGTCCCAGCCGCGCGGGAACCCCTCGGCGAGTTCGTCGGCGCTGGTGGCCGTTGCCGAGCAGCCGAGTTCGCGGGCGGTCTCCAGGCGCTTGGGGTTGAGGTCGACGACGTTGACACTGCCCGCTCCGGCCCGCTTGGCGAGTTCCATCATCATCAGGCCCATCGTGCCGGCGCCGTAGATGAGGTAGTGGTCGGCGAGGACGCGGGGGAGTACGTCGAACCCGCGGACCGCGCACGACAGCGGCTCGATCAGCGCGGCGTCGCCGGTCCGGACGCTGTCGGGCAGCCGGTAGCAGTTCTTCACCGGGGCGAGGGCGTACTCGGCCGCGCCACCGGCGGTCGTCACCCCGATCGCGGCCCAGTTCTCGCAGAGGTTCCCCCGTGCCCGGCGGCAGTAGTGGCACTCCCCGCAGTGCAGGGACGGGTCGACCGCCACCTGGTCACCGGTGGCGAACTCGGTGACGTCGGCACCCACCGCGACCACCTCGCCGGCGAACTCGTGGCCGGGCACCACCGGCAGAGTAGGGGCGAACTCGCCTTCCAGGATGTGCAGGTCGGTGCCGCAGATCCCGCACGCGGCGACCTTGACCACCACGTCGCGCGGTCCCGGGGTGGGGTCCGGAACACTCTCGACACTGACCTCACCGGGTGCACTGATGACGGCGGCTTTCACCGGGACTCCTTCTCGGGTTGGGACGGGTGGACCATGGCCTTGATGGTGCTCTCGTCGCGGGCCAGGGCGGTGAGCGCCTGCTCGGTGCCGGCCAGCCCGAAGTGGTGGGTGGCCAGCCGGTCCAGGTCGACCTCGCCGCCGGCGGCCAGCGCGATCGCGGTCGGCCAGGTGTTGGCGTACCGGAACGTCCCGGTCACCTCGATCTCGCGGTTCTGCACGTGCGCCAGCGGCAGCGGGATCTCGTCCCCGCCCATGCCGACCAGCACCACCCGGCCGGCTGGGCGCACCCGCCGGATCGCCTCGCCGATCGCGGACGGGAACCCGGAGCACTCGATCAGCACGTCCGCCTCGACACCGGCGTCGGCGAGGGAGGTCTCGTTCACGTTCACCGTGGTCGCGCCGAGCGCCCGCGCGGTCTCCAGCCGTTGGGCGCGTACGTCGGTGACCACCACCTCGGTGGCCCCGAACGCGCGTGCGGCCTGCAGGGCGACCAGGCCGATTGGCCCGGCACCGGTGACGAGCACCCGGGTGCCCGGGCCGACCCTCGCCTTCTGCGAGCTCCACACCCCGACCGACAGCGGCTCCAGCAGCGCTGCCGCGTCGTCGGACAGCGTGTCGGGCACCGGGTGGGCGAACTCCTCGTGCAGGACGACGTACTCGCAGAACGCCCCGTCGATCGGCGGAGTAGCGAAGAACCGCATGTCCGGGCAGAGGTTGTAACGGCCCGCGCGGCACTGCGCGCAGGTGAAGCAGGGCACGCCCGGTTCCAGTGACACCCGCTGCCCGACCTCGTGCCGGGTGGCGGCGGAGCCGCGCCCCACCACGACCCCGCTCGCCTCGTGCCCGAGGACCAGCGGCGCGCGGACGACGAAGTCGCCGATCCGGCCGTGTTCGTAGTAGTGGACGTCGGAACCGCAGGTGCCCACCGAGCGCACCTGGATCAGCACCTCGCGCGGACCCGGCGTCGGGACCGGCCGCTCCTCCACGGCGAGGTCCTTCACCGAACGCAGGACCGCGGCCCGCATGGTCGGGGGAACCGCTTCGCCCATCGTCGTACTCCCTCTCAGTTCCGGCTCATTCTCCGGTGACGGCGCCGAGCGTCAGCCCGGTGACCAGCCACCGGCGCACGGCGAGCCCCGCCAGCATCATCGGGACCACCACGAACGTACCGATCGCGCACAGCTGGCCCCAGTCGATGCCGGTCTGTGTCACCAGCTGGCTCGCCGCGATCGGCAGCGTCTGGGAGTTGGGGCCGCTGAACACCAGCGCGAACGCGTAGTCGTTCCACGCGAACACCAGGCACAGCACGAACGTCGTCACCAGTCCGGCCTTGGTCAGCGGCAGCACCACCCGCCAGAACGCCTGCCAGCGCGAGCAGCCGGCGACCAGCGCCGACTCCTCCAGCGAGGGTGGCACGTCGGCGAAGAACGCGCTCATCAGCCAGATGGCGAACGGCAGGTCGAAGGTGAGGTAGGCCAGCACCAGCCCGAACACCGAGTCGATCAGGTCGAGCTGCCGGAAGATCAGGAACAGCGGGAGCACGACGGCCGCGATCGGCGCCATCCGGGTGGAGATGATCCAGAACGACAGGTGCCGGCGGCCGCGCATCCGGGTGCGGGACAGGCCGTACCCGGCGAGGGCGCCGAGCGCCACGGCGAGCACGGCCGACACACCGCCCGCGACGATGCTGTGCAGGAGGTACGGCGTGAGGTCGTTGGCGCCGGAGAACAGGTTGCGGTAGTTGTCCAGGGTGGGGGCGAAGAAGAACTTCGGCGTACCCGAGGTCACGTCCGCCTTGGACTTCAGCGACGACGACAGCATCCACACCAGCGGCACGAGCGTCCACACCAGGCCGACCGCGAGCAGCACCCAGGCGAGCGTGCGGGAGCTCTTGGTGCCCCGCTCCAGTGGGCTGGTGGGGGCGGTGGCGCTCATCGGGTGAGTCCCTTCTGGTCGAGGAGCCGGACGAAGGTCCGGGCGATCGCGATCGAGACCGCGAGCATCACCAGGCCGATCGTCGCGGCGTACCCGAGGTCGAAGAACCGGAACGCCGTTTCGTACAGCCGCACCGGCACCGTCTTGGTGGCGTCGGCCGGGCCGCCGTTGGTGGTGACCCAGATGATGTCGAAGTAGCGGATGGCGTCCATGGACCTGATCAGCAGCGCCACCAGCAACACGTTGGAGATGGACGGCAGAACGATGTGGCGCAGCGACTTCCAGCCGCTCGCCCCGTCGATCGCGGCCGCCTCGCGCACCGACAGCGGCACCGAGGACAGCCCGGCCAGGGTGATCAGCGCGATCAGCGGCGTCCACTCCCACACGTCCATCGCCACCACGGCGGCGAACGCGGAGTACTTCCCGCCGAGGATGTCGCCGGTGTAGCCGGCGCCGCGCAGCAGCCAGGCGTACAGGCCGAACGTGGAGTCGGTGAGGAACCTGCCGAGCAGGCCGACCACGACCGGTGCCACGAACATCGGCAGCAGGAGCAGGCTGAGGACGAGATTGCGGCCGCGCACCACCCGCCACAGGCACAGCGCGAGCACCACCCCGCCGACCATCTCCAGGCCGACGGTGAGGAGGAAGAACGCGGCCGTCCGCAGCCAGGTGGCGGCCATGTCGACGTCGGTGAAGAACCGCGCCCAGTTGTCGAGACCGACCCAGCTGGTGGCGACCCCGCCGAGCAGGCGTACCTGGGAGAAGTTCATCCAGATGATCGCGAGGAACGGCACGATCGACAGGGCGGCCAGCAGGATGACGCCGGGCGCCATCAGCCGGCCCTCGAAGGCAAGCCGGGATCGGCGCCGGCCGGTGCGCTGGGCGCCGCTCTCGGAGACGCCGGTGAGGGTGTCGCTCATCGTCAGCTCACCCACCCTCGGGCAACGATCCGGTCGATCCGGTCGGCGGTGTCGCGCATCGCCTCCGCCGGTTTGGCGTCGCCGAGCAGCATGCGTGACAACTGGGTGTAGATGGCGGTGTCACATTCGTTCCACATCGGGATCTTCGGCCGCAGGCCGATGTTGGCCGGTTTCCACGCCTCGTCGACGGCGTTCGCGGTGAGCATGTTGGGCATCGCCGACGGCCGCTTCTCCGCCTTGCGCACCTCCGGCAGCTCATAGACCGAGGTACGGGTGGGTGTCCCGCCGCCGGCCCTGCTCTTGAGGTTGGCGAGCTGGGTGCGCGGCGCGGTCGCCCACACTGTGAACAGCCACGCGGCCCGGCGTTCGTTGGGCAGGGTGTTGGCGCTGATGCCGATGCCGGTGCCGCCGTAGTGGCTGGCCGAACGGGCCGGCCCCTTCGGCAGCCGGGCGTAGCCGACCTTGCCCGGCATGGTGGCCTCGTTGCTGGCGGCGAACTCGTGCCAGTTGGGGCACATCGCGATCCGGCCGGCCCGGAAGGCCGCGCCGACGCCGTCCCAGTCCCACGTGCGCGACGCCGGGTCGGCGGAGGCCAGCAGCCGGTCGTAGAACGCGGCCGCCTCGGCTGCCTCGTCACTGCCCAGCCGGCACCTGCCGGGGTCGGTGGTGCCCAGGCTGCCGACCGCCTTGCCGTTGTCGAAGTAGTCGCCGCCGTAGGACCACAACACGTTGGAGAAGTCGCACATCAGCGAGTCGTGCTGCTTGGCCTGGTGGCCGGTGCCGTACGGGATGTCGTCGGTCTTGTCGTTGAACCATTTCGCGATCGCGGCGTACTGGTCCCAGGTGGTGTCCGCGCTCGGGGTGGGGTCGAAGCCCAGGTCGTTCGACATCGCGTCGTGGTGCTTGTCGAACAGGTCCTTGCGGTAGTGCCAGATCATCGTCGGGCAGTCGTAGGGCAGGGCGAAGACCTTGTCGCGGTCCTCGAACTTGCCCGCCGCCTCCAGCTGGGTGGGGATGAAGTCGCCGAACCCGCCGGTCAGGTGGGGGACCGAGGAGTCCGCCGCCAGCTCGCGGAGGTCGACCAGGCCCTTGGAGTACGGCGCGAGCACCTGGTAGGGGTCGGCGTAGATGATCTGGTACTGCGACTGGCCCGAGGCCAGGTCGAGGGCGACCTTCTGCACCAGCGCGGTGAGCTCCAGCGTCACGATGTTGACCCGGATGCCGGTGAGTTCGGTGAACGGCGCGAGGTTGGCGGCGATGGCCGCGGTGGGCGCGGTGTTCTCGGAGATGAAGTTGAGCGTGGTCCCGGCGAACTGCCGCCACGGATCGCTCGTGGAGGCACGGGCGACGTCCTTGGGTGAGGAGCAGCCGGACAGCGCGGCTCCGGTGAGCCCGGCGCCGGCCGCGCCGGCGAGGCCGCGGAGCAGGGTCCGGCGGGTGGTGCCGACGGCGGCGGGAGGTGGGCCGGCCCCCGGTTCGGCTCTCCTGCTGGATCTGTGGGTGGCTCCGCTCATGTCCGAACCTCCGTAGTACGGGCAGGTCCACCGACCATCCACCCGGGTTCGTATCCAAGTCAAGCTGACAACCCACACAACCACAGGAGTCCGGGCCGGAAACCACATGGACTACCCTTGTGGAGGTGCCGAGGTTTCCGGCATGCTCGGCGGGTGATGGTCGAGGCGGACAACCGACCGGACAGACTCGGGCTCGGTCGGGCAGCCGGGATGTACGCCGAGGAGCGCCAGTTCGAGATCCTCACCCGCGCCCGGGCGCGCGGGCGGGTCGAGGTGGCGGGGCTGGCCGACGCGCTGAAGGTCACCCAGGAGACCGTGCGGCGCGACCTCACCGTGCTCGAACGCCAGGGCCTGCTCCGACGGGTACACGGCGGCGCGATCCCGGTGGAGCGGCTCGGCTACGAACCCCGGCTCGCCACCCGCCGCGAACAACAGCGCGAGGAGAAGGCGCGGATCGCCCGGGCGGCCCTGGACCAGCTCCCCGCCGAGGGCGCGGTGCTCCTCGACAGCGGCTCCACCCCGGAGGCGCTGGCCCGCCTGCTGCCCACCGACCGCGAGCTCACGGTGGTGACCAACTCGCTGCCGATCGCCACGTTGCTCGCCGACCGGCCCCGGCTGTCGGTGTGGAGTCTCGGCGGTCTGGTCCGCGGGCGCACCTACGCCACCGTCGACGACTGGGCCCGGCGGCAGTTGGAGGAGCTGTCGGTGGAGGTGGCGTTCCTCGGCACCAACGGTGTGACCGCGAGCCACGGGCTGAGCACGCCGTTGCCGACCGAGGCGGCGGTGAAGGCGGCGATGGTGGCGGCGGGCAAGCGGCGGGTGCTGCTCGCCGACCACTCGAAGTTCGGCCGTACCAGCTTCTGCCGGTTCGCCGACCTGGCGGACTTCGACGTGGTGGTCACCGGCACCGAGCTCGGTGAGGACGCGGTCGCCGAGGTCGAGGCGGCCGGGCCCACCGTGGTGCGGGCGTGAGTGCCGTGATCGTCACCGTGACCCCCAACCCGAGTGTGGACCGCACTCTGGACGTCACCTCCCTGGTTTCCGGTGCGGTCAACCGCGCGACCGGTGCGCACGTCGAGCCGAGCGGCAAGGGCGTCAACGTCACCCGTGCGCTGGCAGCCAACGGCGTCCGGTCGCGCGCGGTCCTGCCCATCGGCGGCACCGAGGGCGACCAGTTGCGCCGGCTGCTGGAGGAGGAGTCGGTGGCGTACGTCGGCGTGCCCGTGACCGAGCCGGTCCGGGTCAACATCTCCCTGCGCACCCCCGACGGTGTCGTCACCAAGGTCAACGAGCCGGGTCCCATCCTCAGCTGGGGCGAGGCCGAGGCGCTCGCGGAGGCCGTGCTCACCCACCTCGGCCGCGGCGACTGGGTGGTCGGCGCGGGCACGTTGCCGCGCGGGGTTTCCGACGACTTCTACGCCGACCTCGCCGAACGGGTACGCCTGGCCGGCGGGCGGTTCGCACTGGACTCCAGCGGCGCGGCGCTGCGGAAGGGACTGGCCGGGCGGCCGGCGCTGGTCAAGCCCAACCGGGAGGAGCTCGCCGAACTCACCGGCGACACCCTGTCCACCCTCGGCGACGTGCTCACCGCCGCGGCGAAGGTACGCCGTACCTCCGGCGCCGACGTCCTGGTGAGCCTCGGTGAGGAGGGTGCGGTGCTGGTCGGGGGCGGGCCGCCGCTGCGCGCCCGGGCGGGCAAGCCCGTTCGGGTCGCCAGCACCGTCGGGGCGGGGGACAACCTGCTGGCCGGCTTCCTCGCGGTGGACGGTCCCCCCGCCCACCGGTTGCGCGAGGCGGTGGCGTGGGGCACCGCGGCTGTGCGCAGCCCGCGCAGCCTGGCCGGCCCGGTCACAGACGACGACCGCGCGCTGGTCGTGCTCGGGTGAGCGTGCTCCGGTGTGCTCCGCTGATCACGGGTGAGCAGAGCCGGCCGGTCGTGGTCGGGTAGGTTCCGGACGTGCGCACACTCGTGATCGGCGACCACTACATCCCGGCCTCCGCCTACGTCGAGGCCCTCGCCGGGGCTGGCCTGGACCCCGCGGGCGTCCGTACCGTCGACTGGTCCGGTGGGAAGGCCGACCAGCACGCCGCCCAGCAGCGGATGGAGAAGGAAGGGCCCGGCGTCGTACCGGTGCCCGCCGAGATCGTCGCCGCAGTGGGTGACGCGCAGGCACTGGCGCTGCACTTCGCGCCGGTGCCCGCCGCGGTGCTGGACGCGGGCCCCGACCTGCGCGCGGTCGTGGTGGCCCGGGCCGGACTGGAGAACGTCGACATCGAGGCGGCCACCGCCCGCGGCATCGCGGTGGTGCCGATCGCCGGCCGCAACGCCTCCGGCGTGGCCGAACTCGCCATCGGCCTGATGATCAGCGAGGGCCGCAGCGTGGCCCGCGCCGACGCGTCGGTGAAGGCCGGCGGGTGGCGCAAGGACTTCGGCGGGCCGGGCACCGAGATCGGCGGCAGCACCGTCGGCCTGGTGGGGTTCGGCCACGTGGGCCGGGAGCTGGCCCGGCGGCTGCGCGGGTTCGGCGTGCGGCTGCTGGTCGCCGACCCGTACGTCGACGACGACGTACTCGCCGCGCACGACGCCACCCGGGTGGACCTTGACACAGTCTTCGCCGAGTCCGACTTCGTGCACGTGCTGGCCCGGCTCACCCCGGAGACCGAGCGGTTCGTCGGTGCCGCGCAGTTCGCGCTGATGAAGCCGACCGCGTACTTCGTCAACACCTCCCGCGCCCGCCTGGTCGACCACGACGCGCTGTACGACGCGCTGGCCGAGGGCCGGATCGCCGGTGCCGGACTGGACGTGTACGACAGCGAGCCGCTGCCGCCCGACAGTCCCTGGCGTTCCCTGGACAACGTCACGCTCACCACGCACTTCGGTGGGGAGACCCACACCACCAACACCCGCTCGGCCCGGCTGGTGGCCGAGGCGATCGCCGAACTGCACCGCACCGGGCAGGTGGCGTCGGCGGTGAACGCGTCCGCGCTCGGCTGGGCCTGACCCGGTGACCGCGACGAGGGGCGGGGCAGCCGACCTGCTACTCGGGGTTGACGCCGGGCAGACCGTCACCAAGGCGTGTGTCTTCGACCGCGAGGGCCGCGAACTCGGCGCCGGGACCGCCCGGGTCCGGGTGCACAGCCCGCGGCCGAACTGGGTCGAACGCGACCTCGACGAGGTGTGGACGGCGACCGTCGCCGCGATCGGCGCGGCGCTGACTGCCGCCGGGGTGAATGGTGCCCGCGTGGGCGCGGTCGGCATCGTCGGCCACAACGACGGGCTGTACCTCCTCGACGGGGCGGGCCGTCCGGTGCGCCCGGCGGTCACCGCGATGGACACCCGCGCGCACGACGTGCTGCGGGACTGGCGCGCCGGCCCGGTGTGGGCCCGCGCCCTGGAGCTGACCGGGCAGGTGCCGTACGCGGGTTCGCCGTCCACGCTGCTGGCGTGGTTCGCCCGGCACGACCCGGACGTGCTCGACCGCACGCGCTGGGTGCTGTTCTGCAAGGACTGGTTGCGCTACCGCCTCACCGGCGCGATCGCCACCGACCCCAGCGAGGCCAGCTGCGCGTTCACCTCCGTGCGTACCCAGGACTACGCGCCCGAGGCACTCGACCTGTACGGGCTGGGTGAGCTGGGTGGTCCCGGCGGGCTCGGCCTGGCCGACCGGCTGCCGCCGCTGCTGCCCAGCGCCGCGGTCGCGGGGGAGGTGAACGCCGCCGGTGCGGCCGCCACCGGCCTGGCCGCCGGCACGCCGGTCGTCACCGGGGCGCACGACGTGGACGGCACAGCAGTGGGGCTCGGCGCGGTCGAACCCGGGCTGCTCAGCCTGGTCGCCGGGACGTTCAGCATCAACCAGGTGGTCAGCGCCGACGTCGTGGTGGACGAACGCTGGCAGGCGCGTACGTTCGTCGAACCGGGACGCTGGCTGGCGATGTCCACCTCCGCCTCCTCGGCCACCAACCTCGACTGGTGGCGCACGGCGTTCGGCGTGCCCGGGACCGATGATGGGTACGCCACGCTGGAACGCGAGGCCGCCGACGCGCTCGCCGGTCCGAGCCAGCTGGTCTACCACCCGTTCCTGTACGGCTCGCCGTACGGCGAGACCGCCAGCGCGGCGTTCCTCGGCGTACGCGGCTGGCACACCCGCGGCGACCTCGTCCGCGGCCTGCTGGAGGGCGTGGTGCTCGGCCACCGGGTGCACGTGGACGCGCTGCGGGAACGCTTCGCGCTGGCCGACGTCGCCCGGCTGTCCGGTGGCGCGGCACGCAGCGCGGTGTGGTCACAGATGTTCGCCGACGCCCTGGACCTCGAGATCGAGGTCGCCGCCGGCACGGAGCTGGGTGCTCGGGGCGCGGCGCTGCTGGCGGCGCTCGGCGTCGGGTGGTACTCCTCGCTGGCCGAGACCGCGCAGACCGTACGGATCGTGCGCCGGCACGTGCCCGATCCCGCCCGGCAGGCGGTGCTCGCCGACGCCTACCGCCGGTTCGTCGCCGTCGCGCAGGCGCTGGGCCCCTGGTGGGACGACCACCACGCCGCAAGCGGCAGTTGACAGGCGTTCGTCCGGCGGAGAAGGGGCGCCGGACGGCGGAAACGGCCTTTCCCCATCCGGCCCGCCCGGGTTAGGGTCCCGGACAGAAGTGAACCCCCGAGGAGCTGCGAACATGCCCGGTCGTTCGAGCACGCGTTGACCTCCTGGGCCGTACTCGGCCTGTCATCGCGTGCTGCCCCTGACGCGCGGCACAGCGAATCCGCCGCTGCCCGAAACCACCGGCGCGTTTCGCGTGCCGGTCACCGGGCCTGTCATCTCACTCCGAGGGGTTCCCGCCCGTGCCGTCCACCCCAGCCACTCCACCCACCCCAGCCACTCCACCCACCCCAACCACTCCACCCACCCCAACCACTCCTCCCATCCCAGCCACTCCGTCCGCGACCGCTGCCGGCTCCTCCGGTACGCCGGATCTGTGGCGCGACCGGGACTTCCGCCGGCTCTGGGCCGGGCAGGCCGCCTCCCAGCTCGGCGAACACTCGGCCCTGATGCTCCTGCCGCTGATCGCCGTGCTGACCTTGCATGCCGACCCGGGCCAGCTGGGCCTGCTCCGCGCGGTGGGCCAGGCGCCGATCCTGCTGTTCTCCCTCGTAGCCGGTGCATGGGTGGACCGGTGGCGCACCCGAACGGTGATGGTGGCCACCGACGCCGGCCGCGCCATGGCGCTGGGCGCCGCCGCGGTCGCGGGCCTGCTCGGTCTCCTCGGCCTGCCGGCGCTGGTCGTCGTCGCGTTCGCCGTGGGCGCCCTGTCGGTGTTCTTCGACGTCGCCTACCAGACGGCGCTGGCCCGGCTGGCCCGCCGCGACCAGCTGGTGTGGGGCAACAGCGCGCTCGAGGGCAGCCGCTCGGCCGCTCAGATCGGTGGGCCCGCCCTCGGCGGCGCCATGGTGTCGCTGCTGTCCGTCCCGGTCGGCGCCGCGACCAGCGCGGCGTTCTTCGCCGTGTCCTGTCTGTCGATCCGGGGGATCCGGCACCGCGAACAGCTGCCGGACCGCACCGGCGAGGACACCGGCGGGCGTACAGGCGAGCGCACCGGCACCCGCGAACCGGTCTGGCGGCGGATCGGGGAAGGCCTCCGTTTCGTCGCCGCCGACTCCTCGCTGCGGACGGTGTGCCTCGCCTCGGCCGCTTTCCAGTTCTGGCTGGCGGCGACGATGACCGGCTACCTGTTGTTCGTGCCGCGGGTGCTGCACCTGTCCGGAACCGCCGTAGGGCTGACCCTCGCGGCCGTCGGTCCGGGCGCGCTCGTGGGCGCCCTGCTGGCCGCGCGCCTCCCGCGCCGGTTCGGATACGGCGTCGTACTCGTCGCCGCGGCAGCGCTCGGGGACGGCGCGTTCCTCGCTGTGCCGGCGCTGCACGGCTCGTCGTCGGCGACGGTCGCCGTACTGCTCGCGGTCAACTTCGTCTTCGGAGCCTTCGGGCAGCTGGTGAACGTCACCGTGATGGCCGTCCGGCAGGCCGTGACCCCGGCCGCGCTGCAGGGCCGCGCGGCCGCCACGATCACGTTCGTGGGCATGGGGCTGACACCTCTCGGCTCCCTGCTCGGCGGTTTCCTCGCCGAACGCTGGGACCTGCGCACCAGCCTGCTGGTGACGGCCGCCGGCATGCTGCTGTCTCCGGCGCTGATGGCGGTGTCCCCGCTCGCCCGCCTGGGCCGGATGCTCCCCGCGCCGAAGCCCTCATGGGACGTACGCGGAACGGAGGCTCAGTGAGCCTGCTCGACCGCTGCCGCGATGGTGGCGGCGAAGCCGGCGGGATTGTCGTACGTCATCACGTGACCGGCGCTCGGCACGACGTGCACGGCCACACCGGCCGGCTCCAATCCGGTCAGGTCCACGTCGGTGGTCCGCTCGCCGACCAGCAAGGCCCGCGGCATGGTCGCCTGTGCGAACTGCGTACGGAACGTCGGATCGCGGTCGGCCAGCATCGACACCGACGTACGGTGCATCCCGACCGCCGTCCAGCGTCCGGTGGTGGCGTGGAGCACCGACTTGCCGGCGGCGTGTTCGTCCCGGGCGACGACCGCGCGCAGGGCGTCGTAGCCGCGGCGGACGAACGCTTCCTCGGTCTGGGCGGCGACGTGTGCGCTGAGGTCTCCCACGCCGGGGTCGAGATTGGGTTCGCAGGCGACCAGGGTGCCCACGAGTTCGGGCCGGCGGTGGGCGAGCGCGATGGCCACCGAACCGCCGAGGCTGTGGCCGACAACTGTGGCGCCCCTGACGCCGTCGGCGTCGAGGACCGCGGCGACCGCGTCGGCATGGTCCTCCACGGTGTATCCGAACCGCTCGGAGTCGGCCTGGTCGCTCCATCCGGTGCCCACCAGGTCGACCAGCAGCGACCGATGACGCCGCAGTGCCGGGTGAGTCGCCACGTGCGGGAAGTCGGCGGAGGTGGCCGCTCCGAGGCCCGCGACGTAGACGAACAACGGGTCCGGGAAATCGGTGGCATCCCGGGATCCGGAGGCGTTGGGTGGACCGGAGGCATTCGACGAACCGGCGCCGTCGCGGCCGGGGGAGTCGCCGGGCAGGTCGAGGTAGCGGACCCAGCAGCCGACGTGGGACAGGTACACCGAACGCATGACTGCCCAGCATGCCGCATCGGCAACTCCCAGGTTTTCTTCAGGTGTTTCCCAGGTTCGGAACCGATACTGGTGCGCGATCACTGGTGTGCTGTTCCGCGCGGCTGTCGCCGCACGGCCGGCGTACGGACAGGTGGCCAGAGCCGCCCGACGAACGGAGCTGAGCATGAGCCCTGCAGGACGCACTGTCAGTCGGACCACTGTGGTCGGGGTGGCCGTCGTCGCGGCGACCGTCTCCGGGCTCGTGGTGGGCGGCATCGCGCTTGCCGACAACGACTCCGGCCCCCACGCCAAGGTCGCCGCGCAGCCGCGGGCCACGCCCACCGCCACGCCCACCGCCACGCCGACAGGTAAACCGACCGCGGTGCCGGCACCGAGGGAACGCGGCACCTCGCGGCACCCCGGCCGGCTGGGCGGGCCTGACCGGTTCGGGCCTGACCGGTTCGGGGCCGAGCGGTTCGGGCCCGGAGGCATCGGGCTGGCCGGCCGGGCCCTGCACGGTGAGTTCGTCGTCGCCAAGCCGGGCGGAGGCCACCGGACCGTCGCCATCCAGCGAGGCAGCGTCGAGTCGGTCAGCTCCACCGCGATCACGGTGAAGAGCACGGACGGCTACACCCACTCCTATGTCGTCGACGCCAGGACCAGAGTCGACGCGCGCCGGGAAGGCATCGGGTCGATCGGTAAGGGCCAGCAGGTCGCTGTCGTCGCCACTGTCAGCGGCGACACCTCGACCGCCGTCCGGATCGTCGACCTGGCCGATCTCGGGCAGCGCGCGAACCTCCGCGGGAACCCGCGCGGGAACCAGCGTCACATGCCGGCGCCCGGCCCGCAGAGCGGCACCAACTAGCTCGGCAGCCGGTCCGTCCGTCCTGACAACAGAACCTAGGTCGCCGCGAGGACGTCGCCGGTGGCGCCGTCCGGCTCGTCGCCCGGCCGAGCGCTGCTGGTGAGGTGCGCCCGGCCGGCGAGTTCGATGCTGGCCGCCGTCGTCTCGGCAGGGCCGACACGGCGGGCGATTCCCGGGTAGTCGACGACCAGGCCGTCCCGGTCGAAGGTGATGTCGGCGGTGAAGTCGTCGCTGTCGAGGCGGACCACCACGCCGTCACCATCGGCACGTACGTGGGTGTAGCGCTGCCGGCTCGGGCGTACCGACAGGTCGGGCACCGACACCCACGCCGTCAGCAGCTCGACCGGGCCACCTCCGGTGAGCAGCCCGTGCCGCCGCACCGGCATGGTGTTGGTGAGCGGGGACAACCCCAGGTCGCAGTCCAGCGCTTCGGTGTAGCGGGTTGCCTGGCCACCGGGCGGCGGTGCGTCCAGGTGTCCTTCGGCGTCGGCGAAGATCTCCCAGCGGCCGGCGCCGTCGCGGCGCAGCTCCAGCACCCGACGCCAGCCGACGCCGAACGCGTGCACCCGCAGCGACGACGTGGCGTAGTCGTCGCCGGTGGTGAGGGCGTACTCCAGCCGATACGGCACCGGGTCCGCCCCGATCGCCGAACCGACCGCGGACAGGTGCCCGCGCGCCAGCTTCACCTCGGCGAGCTCAGCGCCGGCGTCCTTGCACCAGACCAGGGACCGGTGTACGTCGGGGTCCATGCGGCCACCTCCTCGCGGTTGGCGGGAGGTTACCTCCGCGCGGACCCCGCAAGGGCTAAATCGACCAGGCCTGGCCTACGCGGGACGCCCTCGGCGCCTACGCGGACGTCTTCGCGACGCCCACCTGGTCGAGGACGAACGCGTGCACCTGCGCCTCGTCCCGCCAGGCGTCGTACCTGCCCGAAGGACCGCCGTGGCCGGCGCCGAGTTCGGTCTTCAGCAGCACCGGTCCGCCACCGGTCATCCGGTCACGCAGCCGGGCGACCCACTTCGCCGGCTCCCAGTAGCTCACCCGCGGGTCGTTCAGCCCGGCGGTGGCGTAGATCGCGGGGTAGCGGCTGGCCGAGACGTTGTCGAAGGGCGAGTACGCCTTCATCGCGGCGTACACCCGCGGGTCGGCCACCGGGTTTCCCCACTCGTCCCACTCCCGCACCGTCAACGGCAGCGACGGGTCGAGGATGGTGGTGAGCGCGTCCACGAACGGCACCTCCGCCACCGCCGCGGCGCACAGGTCCGGCCGGAGGTTCAGCACAGCACCGACCAGCAGCCCGCCCGCCGACCCGCCCCGGATCGCCAGTCCGTCCCGGGTGGTCCAGCCGTTGTCCACGAGGTAGTCGGCGGCGGCCACGAAGTCGGTGAAGGTGTTGGCCTTCTCCAGCCGCTTGCCGTGTTCGTACCACGACCGGCCGAGCTCACCGCCGCCGCGCACATGCGCGATGGCAAACGCCACACCCCGGTCCAGCAGCGACAGCCGCAGGGTGGAGAACCACGGGTCCATCGAGTGTTCGTACGATCCGTAGCCGTACAGCAGCACGGGCCCGCCCTCGGGACGGTCGTCGCGCCACACCAGCGAGATCGGCACCTTGGTCCCGTCCGGGGCAGTGGCCCACTCCCGGGTCGACTGGTACCGGTCGAGGTCGACGTTCAGCACCGGCTGCCGTTTGCGCAGCCGGCGCGCGTCGGTGGCCAGGTCGACGTCGATGACGGAGTTCGGCGTGGTCAGCGAGGTGTAGTCGATCCGCAGTGTGGTGGTGTCGAACTCCCGGTTGGTGCCGACGTCGACGGTGTAGATCGGCTCCTCGAAGATCATCCGGCGGCGCTCGGCGTCGGCGACGGTGATCACATCGAGTTCGGTGCGCCCGTCGGCCCGCAACGCCACCACCAGGTGGTCGGTGAAGGCGTCGACCGACACGATCCGAACACCTTCCTGGTGCGGGATCACGTCCGTCCAGCGTTCCGGGCTGGGGTCCTCCACCGGCGCCTGGGCCAGGCGGAAGTCCGGGCCCTGGTCGTTGGTGACGAACAGGAACCGGTCGGTGTGATGCTCCAGGGAGTACTCCACGCCGGGCCGGCGCGCGGCGACGAGGCGCCACTGTCCTTCGGGGTCGTCGGTGGGCAGGACGTGCACCTCGCTGGACTCGGTGGCGTGCAGGTCCAGCACCAGCCACTCCCGTGAGCGGGTCCGGGAGATGCCGAGGTAGAACGACTCGTCCTCCTCGGTGAAGATCAGCACGTCCTCGGACTGGTCGGTGCCCAGCCGGTGCCGCCACAGCTTCCACGGCCGGTGGGCCGGGTCGAGGGTGGTGTAGAAGAGGAAACCTTCGTCTGCCGACCAGGCCGCGCCGTACCCCGTGGGGCTGATCGTGTCGGGCAGGTGCTCGCCGGTGCGGAGGTCCTTCACCCGCATCCGGAACTCCTCGCTGCCGTCGGTGTCCACCGAGTAGGCGAGCAGATGGCCGCTCGGCGAGACCGCGAACGCACCCAGCGCGAAGTAGTCGGTGCCCTCGGCCGCCTCGTTGCAGTCCAGCAGCACCTCCTCCCGGTCACCGGCTCCGGCGCTGTCCCCGTCGACCCCACCGACCGGCTGCCGCACGAAGAGTGGGTACTGCTTGCCCTCCTGGGTGCGGGTGAAGTACTCCCACGCGCCGTCGCGGGCCGGGACGTCCTCGTCGGTCTCCTTGATCCGCGAGCGGTACTCCTCGAACAGCTCCTCGCGCAGGCCGGCCAGATGTGCGAGGGATTCCTCGGTATGGGCGTTCTCGGCCTTCAGGTGGGCGAGCACGGCCGGGTCCTCCCGGTCGCGCAGCCAGGCGTACTCGTCGACCCGCTCGTCACCGTGGTGGCGGTGGACGAAGGGACGCTGCTCGGGACGGGGTGCAGTCGGCATGGCGCCGACACTACCCGGCTGGGGTCGCGACGCTCGCCGCCGTGGACGGCTCCGGCGAGACGGTCACGGGGCCGCCGGTGGGGCCGCCGGCGGGGTCGTCGTCGGCGGCGCTCTCCTCGACGTCGAACTGTGTACGGTGCAGCTCGGCGTAGCGGCCGCCGCGGCCGAGCAGCTCGTGGTGGGTGCCGCGTTCGACCACCCGGCCGGCTTCGAGCACCAGGATCAGGTCCGCGGCCCGGACCGTGGACAGCCGGTGCGCGATGACCACGGCGGTGCGGTCGGCCAGCGCCTCACCGAGCGCGGCCTGTACGGCGGCCTCGGAGGTGGAGTCGAGGTGGGCGGTCGCCTCGTCCAGGATCACCACCCGCGGCTGGGCGAGCAGCAGCCGGGCGATGGTCAGCCGCTGGCGTTCGCCCCCGGACAGCCGGTAGCCGCGTTCGCCGACCACCGTGTCCAGGCCCTCGGGCAGGCTTGCCACCAGGTCGTCCAGCCGAGCCCGGCGCAGCGCCTCCCACAGCTCGTCGTCGCCGGCCTCCGGCCGGGCGAGCAGGAGGTTGGCCCGCAGCGACTCGTGGAACAGGTGGCCGTCCTGGGTGACCATTCCGATCGTTTCCCGCAGCGAATCGAAGGTCAGGTCGCGTACGTCGACGCCGGACAGCCGTACCGCGCCCCCGTCCACGTCGTACAGCCGGGGGATCAGCGAAGCGATGGTGGACTTTCCCGCACCGGAGGAGCCCACCAGCGCGACCATGGCGCCCGGCTCGACCCGGAACGACACGTCGTGCAGCACCTCCTCACCGCCGCGCGCGTCCAGCTTCGCGACCTCCTCCAGCGATGCCAGGGAGACCTTGTCGGCGGCCGGGTAGGCGAACCGGACATGCTCGAACTCCACCGACACCGGCCCGTCCGGGACGCGTACGGCGTCCGGCTTCTGGTCGATCAGCGGCGCCAGGTCGAGCACCTCGAAGACCCGCTCGAAGCTGACCAGCGCGCTCATCACCTCCACCCGGGCGCTGGCCAGCGCGGTCAGCGGGGCGTACAGCCTGGTGAGCAGCAGCGCCAGCGCCACCACGTCGCCGGGATCGAGCGAGCCGGCGAGGGCGTAGTAGCCGCCGAGCCCGTAGACCAGCGCCAGGGCCAGCGCGGAGACCAGTGTGAGCGCGGCGATGAAGACCCACTGCACCATCGCGCTGCGCACGCCGATGTCGCGCACCCGCCGGGCACGCACCGCGAACTCGGCGGACTCGTTGTCGGGCCGCCCGAACAGCTTGACCAGTGTGGCACCGGGCGCGGAGAAGCGCTCGGTCATCTGGGTGCTCATCGCGGAGTTGTGGTTGGCCGCCTCGCGCTCCAGCCGGGCCAGCCGGTTGCCCATCCGCCGCGCCGGCACCACGAAGATCGGCAGCAGCACCAGCGCGAGGACGGTCACCTGCCAGGACAGCCCGACCATCACCGCGAGGGTGAGGACCAGGGTGACGAGGTTGCTCACCACCCCGGACAGCGTGTCGCTGAAGGCACGCTGCGCGCCGAGCACGTCGTTGTTGAGCCGGCTCACCAGCGCGCCGGTCCGGGTGCGGGTGAAGAACGCGACCGGCATCCGCTGAACGTGGTCGAACACGGCCGTGCGCAGGTCGAGGATCAGTCCCTCGCCGATGCGGGCGGACAGCAGCCGGGTGAGGATCCCGAGCCCTGCCTCGGCGACGGCGATGACCGCGATCACCGCGGCCAGGGTGAGAACCACCCGCAGGGAGGAGCGTTCCACGATCGCGTCCAGGACCCGCCCGGCCAGCACCGGGGTCGCCACGGTCAGGACCGCGGTCACGACACTCAGCATCAGGAACTTCGTGAGCTGGGCACGGTGCGGCGCGGCGAACCGGCCGATCCGCCGCAGGGTCGCACGGGAGAACGGCCGGCGTTCGTCCTCGGCGTTCATCGCGTGGTACAGCGACATCCACGCGGTGGTCTCCATGTCCATGCCCGCTTGGTCCCTTCACCTCGGTGGCCCGCGCATCGTCTGCCGGGGGCAGACGTCGACGTCGTACGGAGGTCGACGAGGGCGACGCTAGAACCCCAACCATGGTTGAGGGCAAGCTGTCGCCCCTCGACGCCGGGACACCTTCTCAGGCACCACCCCCAAAGCCCGCCGTCGTCGCCGGAGCCGCCCACTCCACGCGATACCCGTAGGACTCGCGTAGCGCCTTGCTGTCCGCGGTCAGCCGGAGGACCAGCGGCAACATCGCGTCCCGGACGACCCGGCCGACCGGTCCCGGCGCCTTGGCGTTGTTGACGCGGGCCGCCTGCGCGATGATCCGCTCGACCCGGGGCCGCCTGGCCTGCTCGAACTCCCGCAGCGCCGCCACCGGATCCGGCAGGTCGCGCAGGCACCTCGCCAGCACCACCGCGTCCTCGACGGCGAGCGAGGCACCCTGGCCGGACGTCGGCGAGGGCGCGTGCGAGGCGTCGCCCACCACGACCATCCGGCCCCGATGCCAGAGGGGCAGATGCGGCATCGAGTGGATCGGGCCGGTGCCCAGCAACCGCGGCGTGGCCCGGACCAGCGGGAGCAGCGGACCGCGGTCTGCGGCGAAGGCCGACTCGAGTTCCTCCCGCCACCGCGACTCCGTGGTCGCCTCGAGCTCACTCCGTGCCGGTTCGTGCGGCCGGGGCAGGTTGGCGAACCACCACACCTCACCGCCCGGCTCCAGGGCGTAGCCGAAGAACGCCCGCCGGCCGAACACCATCTCGTAGCTTCCGGGCTCCACGTCCACCGCGACACCGCGCGCGTAGCCGCCGGTGCCGACCAGCCCGGTGTAGGTGGGCGCCGGAGCCGCCGGGTCGATGATCGTCCGCACGGTCGAGTTGATGCCGTCGCAGCCGACGAGGACGTCGCCGTACGTCTCACTGCCGTCGGCGAACTCCGCGTGCACGGCGTCACCGGTGTCGTGCGCCGCGACCAGCCGCCGGCCGTACTCGAATCGGACACCCCGGGCCACGGCGATCTCGCGGAGCACGCGGTAGAGATCGGCCCGCCTGAGGGTCTGGCTGGTGGTGCCGTCTGCCAGTGGCACCCCGATGCGGCTGCTGCCCAGCCGCCTGCCCCGGTGATTGCGCAGGGTGACGCCCGGCGTGGGGAAGCCCAGCGCCAGCACGGGTTCGGCCGCGTCGAGCACCCGCAGTGCGTGCACACCGTTGGAGCCGAGGGTGAGGAAGACACCGAGGTCGTCGGCGCCGGAGGGGTGCGCTTCGTACACGACGGGTTCGATGCCCGCCTTCTGCAGTGCCATGGCCACCGCGGGACCGGCAATGCCGGCGCCGATGACCAGAGCGGTACGGGGAGGTGTCATGAGTTCTGCCTTTCCTCGAGATCGCCCGTCCGGTCGTGGAAGGTCGCCCACAGGGGCCCCCAGCCGGCCTCGGGATCGGTGATGCGCCGAACGAAGTCCCGTACGAACTCGGCCTCGGCGTCCAGGAGCGCGAGGCGGTACTCCTCCTCGACCAGGAACAGCGGGTGGACGCCACCCGCGACCGCCCGGTCGACCAGCTCGCGAATCTCGGCCCGTTGTTCGGCAAGGCGGGCGAGACGGTGGTCGAGCAGGTCGAGCACTTCCTGCGGCGGCAGGGCCGCGATCAGGGAGAGTGCGGCGACGAACTGGGGGTACTCGTGGCTCGGTTCCCCGACCAGCTCGCGCATCCAGTCGTGCAGCTCCTCCCGCCCGGCGTCGGTGAGGGCGTAGACCGTCCGCTCGGGGCGCCCGCCCTCGCGGGTGGTCTCGTGCTCGGTGACGAACCCGGCCCTGGCGAGCTGACCGACCACCATGTAGAGCGAGGCGTGGGTGAACTTGATGCTGCGGTCGTCGCCGTTGTCGCGCAGGGACCTGCTCAGCTCGTACGGATGCATCGGCCGCTGGGTGAGGTACGACAACACGGCCAGCGCCAGCAGATTGTTGACCTTGCGTTTCTTCACTTGGTCAGGATCGACTAACCGGCTGGATATAGTCAACCCTGACTAATCCGGAAGGGGCCGAGAGTCAGGCCTCGAGGACGACCGCGAGTCCCTGCCCGACCCCGATGCACAGGGCGGCGAGGCCGCGCCCGCCGCCGCGACGGCGCAACTGCCAGGCCAGCGAGGCGACGATCCGCGCACCCGAGGCCCCGAGCGGGTGCCCGAGGGCGACGGCACCGCCGCGCGGGTTGACGATCTCGGGGTCGAGATCGGGCCAATGCGCCAGGCACGCCAGCACCTGGGCGGCGAACGCCTCGTTCAGCTCCACCACGTCCAGGTCGGCCCAGCCGAGTCCGGCCCGGGCCAGCGCCTGTTCGGCGGCGCGCACCGGGCCGATACCGAACAACTGCGGCTCGACCGCGGCGACGCCCCGGGACACCACCCGGGCCAGCGGTTCCACCCCGATCGAGCGGGCCGCGTCCCGGTCGCCGAGCAAGAGCGCCGCCGCCCCGTCGTTCAGGGGAGAGGAGTTGCCCGCCGTGACCGACCCGTCCGGGCGGAACGCCGGCCGCAGCGCGGCGAGGGCCTCCACCGAGGTGTCCGGACGGACGCTCTCGTCGCGGTCCAGGTCACAGCCGGGCACGGCCACCACCTCCTCGGCGAACTCCCCGGCCGCCCACGCGGCGGCGGCCCGCCGGTGACTTCCTACGGCGAACGCGTCCTGCGCCGCCCGCGAGATGCCGTACTCGCCCGCCAGCGCCTCGGTGGCCTCACCCAGCGACACGGTCCACTCGGGCGGCATCGCCGGGTTGACCATGCGCCAGCCCAGCGTCGTCGAGTGCAGCGTCTGCGACTCACGCGGGAAACCCCGCTCGGGCTTGGGCATCACCCACGGCGCGCGGCTCATCGACTCCACCCCGCCCGCGACGCACAGGGACGCCTCACCGGTGGCGATGGTGCGGCTGGCCGCCATCACCGCCTCCATCCCCGAGCCGCACAGCCGGTTGACGGTGACGCCGGGCACCGAACTCGGCAGCCCCGCCAGCAGCACAGCCATCCGGGCGACGTTGCGGTTGTCCTCGCCCGCGCCGTTGGCGGCACCGAACACCACGTCGTCGACGCGTGCCGGGTCCAGTCCAGGGTTGCGGTGGACGAGTTCGCCGACGACGTGGGCGGCGAGGTCGTCCGGGCGTACGTCGGCCAGCCCTCCGGCGTACCGGCCGATCGGCGTACGCACGGCGTCGAGCACGAACACCGGGTTGGTCACCGCACCTGCTCCTTCCCGTCCTACTCGGCCGCCCAGCCGACACTCCAGCCGCCGGCCCGGGCCGGCCCGACCGGGCGCGGCGTGCCGCCCATCCTCGACGGCTGCACCGCGGGTGTCGAGCCACGTCCGGCGGCGGACGGAATTCGGAAGAAGTTGATCTCGGTTATATCGTTCGGCACGTGCCCGGATCCCGCATACGTTCTGCCGTGCGCCTGCTGGTCGTCGACCCGCTGGACCGGCTCCTCCTCTTCCACGCACACCCCGGACCCGGTCCAGGGGACGGGTTCTGGTTCTGTCCCGGGGGAGGCGTCGAGGCGGGGGAGTCGGCGCTGGAGGCGGCTGCCCGCGAACTGCGGGAGGAGACCGGTCTCGAGGTCGACCCCGACCGCATCCGGGGTCCGGTGTGGACCCGCCGGCACGTCGTCCCTGTCGGCGGCACGGAGGACCCGCGTGCGGCCGTCGTCGAGCGCGGCGAGGGAACTGGGAGCGACGGGGACCTGCTGGACCAACGCGAGCAGTTCTTCGTCTACCGCGCGCCCAACACTCCGGCGATCCACGCCATCGGAGACCCGTGGTCGGCGCGTGACGGCCACCAGGCCTACCGGTGGTGGAGCCGGGGCGACCTGGAGGCCGGTCCCGCCGACGCGGCCGTGTTCGCGCCCCGCCGGCTGCCCGAGCTGTTCCCGGAAATCCTCGCCGGCCGCTGGGAGGACCCGCCCCGCGACGTGGGCGTCTGACGGTAAGGATCTCCGCGCGACGGCCGCGCGGATAAGGGGTGGCCCGCACCGTCTCGCGGCCCTAGTGTCGGCGGCGATGACTTCGACCGTACGAACCGACGACACCACCGGCGACCCCACCGGCGACCTCCGCCGCGACCTGGGTGACGGCCTGGTGCTGCGCTGGTCGACACCCGCGGACACAGACGCGATCGCGGACCTCGCCGGCGCGGTGTTCCGCGACAACGACGACGGCCCGCCCAACGCGTTCCTGATGAACATGGTGCGCCGCCACATGCGCGGCGACCATCCCCTGCTCGGGCCCCACGACTACATCGTGGTCGAGGACACCCGCGCCGACCGGAAGAGGTTCGTCGCCTGTGCGTGTTACCAGCACGAGGAATGGACCTACGACGGCGTTTCGCTCCCGGTGGGCCGACCGGAAATCGTCGCCGCGGACCCGGATTACCGTCGGCGAGGACTTGTCCGAACGCTTTTCGGCGCCATCCACGACCGGTGCGAACACGACGGCAAACTCGTCCAGTCGATCACCGGGATTCCCAACTTCTACCGGCAGTTCGGTTACGAGTACGCCGTCGATCTCGGCGGCAGCGTCACCGTCCCGGTCTCGCTGCTGCCGAAGGCGAAGGACGGCGAGGCCGAGCCGTACCGGCTGCGGAAGGCAACCAGGGAAGACGTTCCCGCGCTGATCGCCTGTTACGAGCAGAGCCAGCGGGGGAGTCTGGTGGTCTCCCGGCTGGATGAACGCTTCTGGACGTACAACATCGACGCGGAGAACGAACCCGACGCCATGCTGGGCTTTGTCCGCGTACGGATTGTCGAGTCCGGCACGGGAGAGTTCTGCGGGCTGGTGGTGGCGCAGGGGAGCGGCACGCATTTCCGGGTCGCCCTGATGGAATTCACCCCCGGCACCAACCTGGCCCGAATTCGGCCCTCACTTGTGCGGGCGCTGGTGAACCTCTCCGCGGACAAGCTCACACCGGACGACGAGCCGATCACCAGACTCGTCTTCGAACTCGGCCGCGACCATCCGTTCTACCAGGTGATCCCGCACGAGTACGAACCCCGGCAGCAGCCGCCGTACGCGTGGTACGTCCGGGTGCCGGACCTGCCCGCTGTGCTGCGCCGGATCGCCCCCGTTCTCGAACGCCGGCTGGCGGAATCGTCAGTGGCCGGCTACGACGGCGACCTGCTGCTCGACTTCTACCGCACCGCCGTACGACTGACCTTCACCGACGGCCGGCTCGGCGACGTACGCGACCAGGGCCCGGCAGGCCGGCACGACCGGACTCCGCGGGCCGGCTTCCCGCCGCTGGTGTTCCTGCGGTCGCTGTTCGGGCACGCGTCGCTGGACGAGCTCCGTACCGCCTACCCAGACGTCGGCACCGGCGGTGAGGCCGGGCCGTTGGTGAACGCGTTGTTCCCCAAGCGGCCGTCCCGGCTCTTCGCCCCCTGACAGCCCGGCCGGGCAAAGCGGCCCGAGCCTGGCGAACCGGGCACCCGACCGGGCTGGTGACGCCGACGTGGAGCCGCCCGGCGCGGCCCGGCATGGCAGGATCTCGAACGTGAGCAACACCCCGTCCGAGCAGCGCCTGCGCGACCTCGCCCTGCTCCGCCGCGTCCGCGACCGGATCGACCGCGAGTACGCCCAGCCACTGGACGTCGAGGCGCTCGCCCGTGGCGTGCACATGTCCGCCGGACACCTGAGCCGGCAGTTCCGGCAGGCCTACGGAGAGTCGCCGTACGGCTATCTGATGACCCGGCGCATCGAGCGGGCGATGGCACTCCTGCGGCGCGGTGATCTCAGCGTCACCGAGGTGTGCTTCGCGGTCGGCTGCGCGTCGCTGGGCACCTTCAGTACCCGATTCGCAGAACTTGTCGGTATGCCGCCCAGCGTCTACAAACGCGCGGCGGCACAGGGGAGTGCGCAGCTGCCGGCGTGTGTCGCAAAACAGGTGACCAGACCGATCAGGAATCAAGAAGCACGGCTGGTGGAGCCGTAGTTAGCGTGACTGACATGGACATCACCATTCACACCAGCGTCCTCCCGCACGAGGACCCGGAGGCCTCCCTGGCCTTCTACCGCGACCGGCTCGGCTTCGAGGTCCGCCAGGACGTCGGACAGGGCACCATGCGCTGGATCACCGTCGGCCCGCCCGGTCAGCCCGAGACCTCGATCCTGCTGGCGCCGCCGTTCGCCGACCCGGGCATCACCGAGGACGAGCGCCGCACCGTCTCGGAGATGATGGCCAAGGGCACCTACGGCTGGATCCTGCTGGCAACCAAGGATCTCGACGGCACGTTCGAGAAGATCCAGTCGGGCGACGTGGAGGTCGTCCAGGAGCCGACCGACCAGCCGTACGGCGTACGCGACTGCGCCTTCCGGGACCCCGCGGGCAACATGGTCCGCATCCAGGAGGTTCGCTGACATGGCAGCCATCAGGTCGATCATCATCGAGGCACCCGACCCCGACGCGGCGAACGCCTTCTACGACAAGGCTTTCGGGCTGGGCGACACGATCCGCACTCGCGCCGGCGACGCTCCGACGGCCGGCTTCCGCGGGTGCGCGCTGTCGCTGGTGGTGTCCCAACCGGGCACCGTCGACAGCCTGATCGGCACCGCCGTGGAGGCGGGCGCCACGACGCTCAAGCCCGCCACGAAGAGCTTCTGGGGTTACGGGGGAGTCGTCCAGGCGCCGGACGGCACGATCTGGAAGGTCGCGACCTCGGCGAAGAAGGACACCGGCCCGGTCACCAGAGACGTCGACGACATCGTGTTGCTGCTCGGCGTGGGAGACGTCAAGGCCAGCAAGGAATTCTATGTCAACCACGGTTTGACAGTGAGCCGGAGCTTCGGCAGGAAGTACGTCGAGTTCGACGGCTCCTCCTCGTCGGTCAAGCTGGCGCTCTACGGGCGTAAGGCCGCGGCCAAGGACGTCGGCGTGGATCCGGACGGCTCCGGCTCGCACCGTATCGTCATCGGCACCGACGCGGGGCCGTTCACCGACCCCGACGGGTTCGCCTGGGACACGGCGGCCTGAGTCGACCGCCCTTGGCGAACGCCGGGTTCCGGCCTCGGACACGGCGTTCGCCAAGGGTGCCGCACGTGACCCACCGCCTCCTCAGTCGGCGGCGAGGGGCGAGCTGTCGATGGCCTCGGCAGCGGCACTCATCGATTCGTCCATGTAGACAGACGTCGTGGCCAGACTGGAGTGGCCGGCGATCTGGGCGACCGTCGCGATGTCCACCCCGGCCCGGGCCAGCACGGTCAGCGCGGTGTGCCGAAGAGCGTGCGGTGTCGCCCGGCGGCCGAGGTACCCCTTGGTGTAGCGCTCGACCATCCGCTGGAGATCACGTGGACAGAGCCGCTTCCCGCGTACGGAGACGAACAACGCGCTGGCCGCGTCCTCGACCCTGATGCGCTCCGCGCGGTCCAGGGACGTCGGCTGCGGGGGCGGCGGACGCTCCTCGGCGAGGTACCTCTCGATGGTCCTGAAGGTCGCCGGCGACAGCGGCAGGTCGCGAGTCTTGCCGCCCTTTCCGCGTACGTGCAGAACCGGCGTGCGGGTTTCCTCGTGCAACCGGATGTCGCTGCGGTTGGCGCCGCACAGCTCCGACACCCGTGGGCCCGACTCGACCAGGAGCCGCAGGATCGCCTCGTCGCGGACGGACAGCTTCTGGTCGGCGCGCAGGGGTTCCTGTGCCCGTCGGCTCGGCGAAGCCCGCAGCACCAGCGCCTCGTCGACCCGAAGCCCGAGCCGGGAACCGGCAGCCCTCCGCGGCGTACGCGGCGCGGCCACCCGGGTGGTGGGATCGACCTGGACGTAACCCTTGTCGGTGGCCCAGCGAAACAGCCCGCGTACGGCGGCGAACCAGCGCGCCAGCAGGTGCTGGCCGCGACCTGGGGGAGTGGAGCCGTCCTCGGCGATCTTCAGGCCCTTCGTGTAACGGCGATCGGGCGCCCTGGCGATGGCCGTCAACGCGACTTCCAGTTGGTCGGCCTCGATGGAGTCGAGCACCGTGTCGGGGCCCAGGAGAGTGGTGAAGTCGATGAGGTCACGGCGGTAGGCGTGCAGAGTGGCGGGGCTGAGCTGGGAACGCATGACGCGCCGCTCGAGCACCTCGAGATACTCCAGCACGGCATCGTGCACGGTCACTGTCGACACCGATTTCGGCTCACTCATGGCCCAGAACCTACCATGTCGTGTAAGTGCTATTACACGACATGAATTCGATCGTGTGACGGTCCGATCTCCGCCCTCGACATTCCGTCACGGGCATGCCTGGCGCCGCCTCGGATGCGTTGTCGCTACGCGGCGTCACCAAGTCGCTGGCGGCCATGATCCGCGTGGTCTGCAGGCGGGGGCCCGCCGAGGCCGGGGTTCGGCGCCTTCGCCGGGGCCGCACCGCCGACGCCGCCGAACCCGGGCCAAATCCGGTGAGTCCTGTCCACGGCCCGTCCGTCGGCGTTCGTGTACGGACGACTCGAACGCACAGGCGGCAGGCGTCGTCAGCGGAAGCACGCAGGGAAACACGGGCGGAACGTACGGCGCGGTCTGCCGAAGTGGAGAGCCGGCAGTGCGAAGCTCGGGTGCTGCATGGAGCGCTCCGGGCCCGTCGTCCGGAGCCCCTCTCGGCCGTCCTGAGCCATCCTGGTAGAACGCCGATAATGAACATTATGTCAACCGACGGACGCTGGTGCCCCGACCCTCTCCTCTGCCCGAGCCTCGCGCTCGGATGCGAAATCCCTGCTGGCGTGGGCACTCACCGGCGTACGTGGACGCCCACGTACGCCGCGCCTGGCGGAACCCTCGTGGCCGCGCCGACACGACATCACTGCCTCCGTCTTCTTCGTGGCCGAGCGCGACGTCCAGCCATCCCGCACCGTCCGGGCCGAGCGACCATCCACGTCGCATAACGCAGAAGTACGCCATGACGCGTCATGGACGCCCATGAACGTGAGATCTGCCCGCCTCTCCCCCGTCACCGACCCCTCTTCACCAGCCCGGTCCCTGAAAGTCCGGGGAGACGTGTCGAATCCCGCCCGGGATGTTCGTCGCAATGGTGCGAGGCCGCCTACGAGAGGCGCCAGAACCACCGAGGTGAGGCACATCATTTTCAGTACACGGTTGACCCCGGACCTGATCAGGGCGGAGCAGGCCCACCGGCTCGAGCGGGCCCGGCGCGCGTTCCGGCCGAAGCCGGATAACGTCGGTCTCGGATCGCTCACGAGCCGCTTCCCGGGAGTTCGCACCAGAAGGTTCCTGAAAGCAGTCCGGGAGACGGTGTCGGATCGGGGCGCAGACGTTCGTAGCAAGGGTGAACGGCTGCTCACGACGGGCGCCCACAACCGCAGGGGATGATTCCGGCATGCAGTACCTCGTTTCCGTGATCGACGACACCGCCGGCCTTGCCACCTCCGACGAGATGGCCGCCATCGACGAGTTCAACGACGGTCTCCGCGCCGAGGGCCACTGGGTCTTCGCCGGTGGCCTCGCGTCCCCCAGCGCCGCCACCGTCATCGACAACCGCGGCGAGGAGGCGCTGGTCACCGACGGCCCGTTTCTGGAGGCCAAGGAGCACCTCGCCGGCTTCTGGATCATGGAGGCCCCGGACCTCGACGTGGCGCTCAAGCTCGCCGCCGCGGGCTCGAAGGCGTGCAACCGGAAGGTCGAGGTGCGGCCGTTCCTGTGACCACGGGCGGCGTACAGGAGGCGATCACCCGGGCCCATCGCGAGGAATGGGCACGGGTGGTCGCCTCTCTCACCAGGCGTTTCGGTGACCTCGACATCGCCGAGGAGGCGGCTGCCGAGGCGTTCGCGACGGCCGTCGAGCGGTGGCCGGTCGACGGCGTACCCCCCAATCCCGGTGCCTGGCTGACCACCACCGCCAACCGCAAGGCCATCGACCGGATCCGGCGTGAGAACAAGCGCGACGACAAGCAGAGGGAGGCTCGGATGCTGTCCGACGACGACCCGCCCGAGCCTCTGGGCGCCATCGACGACGAGCGTCTTCGGCTGGTCTTCACCTGCTGTCACCCGGCGCTGGCGATGGAGGCCCGGGTGGCGCTGACGCTGCGCATGGTCGGCGGGCTGACGGTGCCCGAGATCGCCCGGGCCTTCCTGGTGCAGGAGGCCGCCATGGGGCAGCGGATCACCCGGGCGAAGGCGAAGATCAAGGCTGCCCGCATCCCCTACCGCGTGCCGTCCGCGGAGGACCTTCCGGCTCGCGTGTCCGGCGTACTCGCCGTCCTCTTCCTGGTCTTCAACGAGGGCTACCTGGCGACCGGCCCGGACTCCGATCCGGTACGCCACGACCTGACCGCCGAGGCGATCCGGCTCACCCGCCTGATCCGGGTCCTCCTGCCCGACGACGGTGAGGTGGCCGGCCTGCTGGCGCTGATGCTCCTCACCGAGGCCCGCCGCACCGCCCGGGTCTCGGCGAGCGGTGAACTGGTCTCCCTCGCCGAGCAGGACCGTGGAGCCTGGGACGCCGCGCTCATCGCCGAGGGGCATCGGCTGGTACGCGAGCGCCTGGCCGCCGCGGCCGCCGGGGTGGCCCCGGGTCGCTACCAGATCCTGGCGGCGATCAACGCGGTGCACACCTACGCCAGGGACGCGCGGGACACCGACTGGTCCCAGGTCGTCGCTCTCTACGACCAGCTGGTCCGGATCGACCGGTCCCCGATCGTCGCGCTCAACCGGGCCATCGCGGTCGCCGAGCTCGACGGTCCGGAGGTGGCGCTGGCGGCCGTCGACCGGCTCGCGGACAGGCTGGCCGGCTACCACGCCTACCACGCGACCCGCGCGGACCTGCTGCGCCGGCTGGGCCGCGGCCGGGACTCGCGGGGGGCGTACGACAGGGCCATCGAACTGGCGGGCAACAGCGCCGAGATCGCGTACCTGAAGCGCCGCCGCGACCAACTCGGATAGGCGCGACGGCGCGGCCGCCCGGCCTGCAAAATGCGGCAATTCGGGCAATCGTGTTAGCTTCGTACGGATCGAGCAATCGAATCTGACGGGGAGCGATTGATCGTGAGCAAGCATCCGAGCAGGGCCGCGGCGGCACTCGGTTCGGCCGCCTTGGTGGTGGCCTCCGCGGTGGTCGGCGGCGCCGGGCCGGAGCCCGCGAAAGCCGCCGGGCCCCGGCGCCCCACTGCGACGGAGCCGCGAGCTGTGGCCGGGGACAAGCCACCGCCACCCACCGTGGCCTCGACGACCATCCGGTGCGAGAAGGACTCCAGCGGCAGGACCGCACGCCTGTACGACGGCCCGTCCGCCTCCTACCTGTACGACCGCAGGTTCTCCCCTGGGCCGACCGTCCCGCACGAGGAACTGCGCCGCCACACCCCGCAGGGCGTCGCCTGGTGGGGCGACTGGAACGGCAAGGGCGACGACCTGCTTCTGGTCTCCGCCCACGACCAGGGCGACGCGAACGGGCACCTGATCGGTCTGGACCCCCGTGAGCCGGGCAAGGTCGTCGGCATCGTGGCACTGGGCCCGACCCACGCCGGCGCCCTCGGCCTCAACGGCCGGTGGCTCTTCGTCGACGGGCCGAAGAACGGGAGCCGGCACACCGTCAGCTCCTACCGGCTGGACGCGCTGCGCGCCGAGCTGAGGGCAGGAGGCGGAAGCCTGGACCACGACGCGCAGACGACGGTCTACGGCGCCTCCTTCCTCACCGCCGACGGCCGCCACCTCTACGCGGGCAGGTTCAACTTCCACGGCTACCGCGACTGGATGTACCGCTACACCATCCAGAGCAACGGGAAGTTGACACTCGATCCCAAGCCCGGCACCAACCGGGGTCTTCGATGGGAGACCCCGGCCTCTACCCAGGGCGTCGCCAAGACTGGCAACCGGTTCCTGTTCAGCACCTCCAGCGGACGCGACAGGCGCAGCAACCTCTACGTGACCAACGCGGCGGAGACCAACCTCGACAGGGCCTCGCCACGCTGCTTCCGCGCCCCGACGATGGCGCAGGGCATCGCCGTCACCCCTGGCGGGAGGGTGTACCTGAACTTCGAGTCCGGGTCGTACGAGTTCGACGGCACCAGCGGACGCAGGGCGAAGAACGTCATCCCGGGAACGCACACGGCACGGCTCGGCGAACTGACCGGAATTCCCGGTGGCACGCTGAGGCTGGGCACGCTGCACTCGAAGAAGCAGCAGGACTTCTTCGGCGACGACGAGATCGCCGTCGTCGTCGAGGGCAGCAAGGTGGGCAGGACGATCGACATCGAACAGGGCGAGCGCAAGCGGATCAGGAAGACCGTCCAGTTCACCGGCAACGCCCGCGTCAGGCTGTACGAGAAGGACGATCCGGACAGTGACGACTACCTCGGTCAGCACAAACTCAAGCCGCGCAGGGACGGGGGCATCCTGACCTTCAAGCGGCGGGGCGCCCACTACCGGCTCAGCTACACGGTGCGCTAGACGTTGTGGCCGGTGCAACGTCGCCGGAGTCAGGTGCTGGCCCGGCGATAGACCTGCCGGGAACCACCTTCCGGGCCGGGGTCGGCGGCCTCGGCCGGTGTGAAACCGAGGGATTCGTAGAAGACGCGTGCGCCACTGGCAACGGCGCCCGGGTGATCGGATCCAAAGGTGACCACCTCGATGCTGCCCGGACCATGCACGAACCTACGTGTAGCGTCCGACATCAGCGCACGACCGACGCCCATCCCGCGCGCCTGTTCGGAGACGACGAGCCAGTGGATGTGGTAGGTCGGTGGCGTCGCACCAAAGAGCAGGCCGCCGAGAAGATTGGGCCCCGAATCGGCGGCGACGAGCGCGGCGGACTGACGAATGTGCTTGTCCAGGGCTCTGTGAAAACCGGGGTTGTCGACCATCGGCCCGAACCAGTGCTCGACCTGTGCCGCCAGCCCGAGAAAGCCAGGGAGGTCCTCCTCCCGTGCGAGTCTGACGATCACTTGAGCAGTTTGGCAGACGAGGCGAACACTGCCGATACGTCCCTGCGACTCTCACCAAGCGTCGTGTCGGCTCCCCGCGCGCTATCCCACGAGTACCGACGCTCTCGACGGGTAGGCGGAACCGCAGACGCGAAGAAGCATCGAGGTAAGTACGCGAGTACGCACAGGGAGGATGCTCATGCCGACCGGGAGGCGTTGCCGCTGCCCGACTACGACCACCTGCCAGAGGGAAGCCTGCAACACCGCATCCGTTCGCTGAGTGCCGACGAGATCGGCACCCTGTTGGACTACGAGCGCGAGCACGGGAACCGGCTGCCCGTGATCACGGTGCTGGAGGCGCGGATCGAGCAGCTGCACAGCGGTGCTTCCCCCAGTGAGGGTGGTCAGGACGTACGCCCCGAACAGACCGGCGCCCCGGCGGGTGGGTCCCAGGTGGAGCCTGGCACGGGCGCCGACTCCGGCACACCGCTTCGGCACGGGGTCGCCGGGCAGACCCCGAAGCGCGGCCGGGACTGACGAAGGGGTCCCGCGCTTCCGGACCCCTTCCCCGATCGTCGGCCCGGCTCGGTTCGGGTGACCCCGAGCCGGGCCGACTTTCCGCCGATCAGCTCATCGCGGCGGTGAACATCCCTGGTTCGTACGAACCACCCTGCTGGTGCACGATCACGGCCATCCGGTTGGCGGCGTTGATCAGGGCGACGAGGCAGACCAGCGCGGCGATCTGGTCGTCGTCGTAGTGCTTGCGCACCTGGGCCCAGGTGTCGTCGGACACGCCCTGGTAGGCGTCGGCGAGCCGCGTGCCCTCCTCGGCGAACGCCAGAGCGGCCCGCTCGGCCTCGCTGAACACCGTGGACTCCCGCCACGCGGCCACCAGGTGGAGCCGTACCGCGGTCTCACCGGCGGCGGCCGCCTCCTTGGTGTGCATGTCGATGCACCAGCCGCAACCGTTGATCTGGCTGGCCCGCAACGACACGAGCTCCTGGGTGGCGTGCGGCAACGAGGACTGCATGACCACCATGCCGGCGTTCGCGAACCGCTTGGCGAACCTCGCGCCGATCTCGTTCTCGAACAGGTTGAGCCGGGGTTCCGTCACTTCGTTCTCCCTTGCGGCGATGGGTTCTGCGTACTGGACAACCACAAGACCCCGGCGGGCCGAGGTGTGTGACGGCGCTGCCGGGTGACGTACGCCACCCGGCGACTCGGGCCGCGCTCGGCGCCCACTACCAGGGCAACGGGCCGTCCTCGTTGAAGAAGCCGCCGGTGGGTCCGCCCGCTCCGAGGGTGGCCAGGCGCACCACGACCGCGGCTGCCTGCGCGGGCGTGAGATACCCCTGGTGATTGTTGATGTCGGTGTCGACGTAGCCGGGGTCGGCGATGTTGACGAGAATGCCGTCCTTGCGCAGTTCGTTGGCGTACTGGACTGTCAGCGCGTTCAGAGCGGTTTTGGACGGTGCGTACGCGGCCGAGGCCGGAAGTCCCGCCAGCGGCCCGTTCGGGTCGCCGGCGATGGTGAGGGATGCGACACCGCTGCTGAGGTTGACGATGCGCGGTGCCGGTGAGCGCCGCAGCAGCGGGAGCATCGCATTGGTCACCGCGATCACCCCGAAGACGTTGGTCTCGAACACCGAACGGACCATGTCCAGGTCGACCGTGCTCGGGGTCTGGTCGACGGCGTTCTCCGGCGAGACCTGACCGGAGCCGGTGATGGCGGCGTTGTTGACCAACACGTCCAGGTGGCCGAGGAGGTCGTCGACCAGCTTCGCTGTCTCGCGGATGGTGGCAGGGTCGGTGACGTCCAGCGTGACCGCACGCGCGTCGCCACCCGCCGCACGCACCCGTGCGGCGGCTTCCTCGCCACGCTGTTGGTTCCTGGCGCCGATCAGGACCGTCATCCCGAGCGCGGCGAGCTGCTCGGCGACCGCGGCGCCGATCCCCTTGTTGGCGCCGGTGACGAGAGCGATCTTCTGGTGCGTGCTGTGTTCGTTCATGATCAGGCTCCGGGGTTCGTGGGCAGGTGTTCCCCTACGTCGCAGGAACCGGGCCGTTTGTGACATTGGATCGACGTCCGTGCCGGATCTCCCCGGCTGGAAAGGCTGGATGTGACGTACGCCACGCGCCGCGGGTGTCACAGGATGGTCCGCAGCGGCATCGTGTGGGTGTGCCGCGGTGGACCGCGACCGAACAGTTACAGCGACGGAACAGACCGAACAGACCGAACAGAGGAGCCGGCCATGAGTGAGCGAACGACGGACTCGTCGCGATCGTCAGCGGCTGACGAGGGCCGGACCAGCCGGCTCACCGAGGCGTTCGTCACTCACCGGAACCTCCTCTTCACCATCGCCTACGAGATGCTCGGCTCGGCCGCCGACGCCGAGGACGTCCTGCAGGAGACGTGGCTGCGCTGGGTGGGCGTCGACCCGGACACGGTGCGGGAGCCGCGGGCGTATCTCGTCCGGATCACCACCCGGCAGGCGCTGAACCACCTGCGTACCCTCGGCCGGCGCAAGGAGTCCTACGTCGGCCCCTGGCTGCCCGAGCCGCTGCTGACCGCGCCTGACGTGGCCGAGGACGTCGAGCTGGCCGAGAGCGTGTCGACGGCGATGCTGCTGGTGCTGGAGACCCTCACGCCGACCGAGCGGGCGGTGTTCGTGCTGCGCGAGGTGTTCGACGTGGAGTACGACGAGATCGCCGACGCCGTGGACAAGACCCCGGTCGCCGTCCGGCAGATCGCTCACCGGGCGCGGGCACACGTGGCCGCCCGCCGACCGCGTGAGTCGGTGTCCGCCGGCCAGGCCCGCCGTGCTCTGGAGGCGTTCAAGCTCGCGGTGGAGACCGGCGACCTGCGGGGCCTGCTGGACCAGCTCGCACCGAACGTCGTCGCGATGGGCGACGGCGGCGGGATCAAGCAGGCCGTCCTGCGGCCGGTCGTCGGGGCCGAGAAGGTGGCCCGCCTGTTCATCGGCGGGATGCGCAAGTTCGGCGCCCAGATGTCGGCCGAACTGGTCCAGGTCAACGGCGGCCCGGCACTGCTCACCCGGCTGGACGGCCAGATCGACGGCATCTTGTCGGTGCGTGTCGAGGACGGCCTGGTGACCGCGTTCTACTACGTGCGCAACCCGGAGAAGCTGTCCCGTATCCAGCGGGAGACCGCGATGAGCCGCTGATCCGGCCCGCCGCGAGCCGCGAACCTACGAAAGTCGGTCGCGGGGCTCGCGGAGGCTCCTTTCGTCGTACGCCGAACCGACGCCCAGCCCTGTCGGTACCTGTGCCGTCTGCCGTGGAATGGCTCCCATGGCGAGACCGAAGACGAGGCCCCATGACGGGCCCCGGACGAGCACAGGAGGGCCACTCACGATGTCCGAATCCATCTCCCGGCGGGGCACGAATCGCACTGCCACCGCATCACCCGCGTCCACCGGCCGAGCCGTCAACGTCGGCCTGTGGGTCGTTCAGGTCGTCACCGCGCTGGCGTTCGTCCTCGCCGCCCTGGGCAAGTTCGGCGGGGACCCGATGGTCGTCGCGACGTTCGACAGAATCGGGTTCGGCGACTGGTTCCGTTATGTCATTGGTGTTCTGGAGCTTCTCGGCGCGGTGGCGTTGCTCGTTCCGCCGCTGGCGGGCCTGGCCGGGCTGGCGTTCGTGGCGCTGATGGTCGGGGCGGCCGTCGTGACGGTGGCCGTCGCCGGCGGCAGCGTCGTCCTGCCGGTGGGGCTGCTGGTCCTTTCGGCATTGGTCGCGTGGGGACGGTGGCGGAGCACGGCGAGGCTGTGGCACACACTCACCCGGCGCTGACGTCGGAGGTTCCGCGTACGCTCGGGCGGCGTGGACCTGACAACATCGGCTCCAGCAGCTGACGCGGTGAGCCTGGCGACCTGCCAGCGCTCCCTGGGTGACCCGGACGTCACGTACCCGCTGTGGCCGCCACTGACCAGCGGGTGCCCGCGGACGAGCACCGAGGAGATCGCCTGTCCGGTCGAGGTTGACTACGCCTACGACCAGGCGCCCCGCGGCCTCTTCTCCCCCGGCGCCTCGCCGTCCCGGTCCGCCGGGCTGGACCGGTGGGCGCCGCTACTCCCCCCGCTCGACGTGCCCGGCCTCGGTGAGGGCGGTACACCTCTGGTGGAGTTGGAACCCGGCGTCTGGATGAAGGACGAGTCGCGCAATCCGACGTGGAGCCACAAGGACCGGTACAACCGGGTCGCGGTCAGCGCGGCGGCCCGGCTCGGCGCACCGGGCGTGGTCGTCGCCTCGAGCGGGAACCACGGCGCGTCGGCGGCGGCGTACGCGGCCCGGGCCGGGCTGCGGTGCGTGGTGTTCACCGGGGAGGATCTCCCGCCTGCCGTGGACGCGTTCCTGCACGCCTACGGCGCGGTGGTGCTGCCGGTACCGGTGGCAGCGCGGTGGCCGTTGGTGCGCCGCGTGGTGGAGGAGTTCGGTCTGCACCCGGTGAGCAACCTGACGTTGACACACACCGGTCACGCGTTCGGGCCCGAGGGTTACAAGACCATCGCGTACGAGATCCATGCCGACGTCGGGATCCCGGCGGCGGTGTTCGCACCCACCGGGTACGCCGAACTGCTCTTCGGGGTGTGGAAGGGCTTCACCGAGCTACGCCGGCTCGGGGTCACCGACCGCGTTCCGGTGATGTACGCGTGCGAACCGGCGGCGGGCGGCCCGCTGGCCCGGGCGTTGCGGGACGGCGTTCCGGCCGCCCACGTCGACGTCGGTCCGACGGATGCGTACGGCATCGCCTGTTCCGTCGGCGGCTACCGCGGCGTGGTGGCGGTGCGCGAGAGCGGCGGGCGCGTCGTCCTGGTCGACAACGAGCAGTTGACAGCGGCACAGGCCGAGCTCGCGCGCACCGGCCTGTGGGCCGAGCTGTCCGCCGCCGCGGGGCTGGCCGGGTTGCGTGCTCTCCGGGCCATGGGGAGTTCGCCGGACCTGGGCGGCCCTGTGGTGTGCGTGTCCACCTCCAGCGGGTTCAAGGACCGGGCCGTCGGCAGCGGTGGCAGTACTGCTCGTGCCGGCGAGCAGGTCGGCCCGGAGTGGCCCGAGGTGTACCAGCGGCTGCGGGCCGCCGGCATCGGTGACCGGCCCGGGCACCGCAGCCCCTCTTGCACGAAGGACCGGTGAGGGCGTAGACCTCGTGGCGCACGATGTTCGGCCGCCCCGGCCCAGGCCGCGGCAGTCGACCTGGACGAGGGAGGCACCATGGCCGAGCTGACCCTGACCACCGTCAACCTCGCCACTCCGGACCCTCCCGGGCTGGCCCGCTTCTACCACCGGCTGCTGGGCTGGGAGATCACGGCCGAGGAGCCGCACTGGGTCAGGCTTGCCAACCCGGCCGGCGGTGTGGCGTTGTCGTTCGAGTACGACCGGGCCTACGTCCGCCCGGTGTGGCCGTCCACCCCCACCGAGCAGCAGATGATGATGCACCTGGAGATCAGGGTCGACGACCTGGCCGGCGCGGCGGCGCACGCCGCCGCGTGTGGAGCGGCGTTCGCAGACCACCAGCCCCAGGACGACGTACGCGTGTGCCTGGATCCGGACGGGCACCCGTTCTGCCTCTGGCTCGGGGAGTGACCGCCTGGCGCCCTGATCGGGCCGGACCCGTTTGCAACGCCCGGTCGCCGGAGGAGAGGATGCCCCGGTGACGATCGAACGCCCCGACCCGCCCATGATCGCCGGCGAGCGGGAGATGCTGCGCGCCTTCCTCGACTTCCACCGCGGCACGATCGCGATGAAGTGCGAGGGGCTGACCGACGAGGAGCTGCGCCGGCAGTCGATGCCGCCGTCCACGCTGTCCCTGCTGGGGCTGGTGCGCCATATGGCCGAGGTCGAGCGTGCGTGGTTTCGCCGGGTGATCGACGGCGAGGACGTTCCGCTGGTCTGGTCCGCCGGGGGCGACTTCCAGGTGGCCTACGACGCGAGCGGCTCCACCCGCTCGGAGGCGTTCGAGGCCTGGCAGGCCGAGGTCGAGCACTCCCGCCGGATCGAGGCGGCCGCCGAGTCCCTCGACGTCGTGGTGCACAACCCGCGCTGGGGCGAGGACGTTTCGTTGCGCCTGGTGATGTTGCACATGATCCACGAGTACGCCCGGCACAGCGGCCACGCCGACCTCCTCCGCGAGGGGATCGACGGAACCGTCGGCGTGTGAGCCGGCCGTCCTCCCTGCTGTCATGACGATTCCCGAAGCCGAACACAGCCTGGCCGACCTGCTGGCGCTGGCCGCCGCGGAGGGCCGGGAGGACGTCGACCTGACCGGCGCGGTGCTGCGGACGGGCTGGGAGAACCTCGTGCTGGAGACCCGCGACGGCTGGATCCTGCGCTTCCCTCGCCCGGGCGTGGACTTCGAGCGGGAGCTGGCGATCCTGGCCGCGGTCGCCGGCCGGTTGCCGGTTCCCGTCCCCGAGGTGGTCTGGACCGGACGCCGGACGAGGGTCGCGGCGTACCGGAGGCTGACCGGTGCGACGTTCGACCCTGCTGCCTACGAGCGGGCCTCCTCCGCGGAGCGCGACCGTCTGACCTCCTCGCTGGCGGACTTCCTCGCCGCGATGCACACCTGCCTCTCCCCCGCCCGGATCGCCGAGCTCGCCATTCCGGCGGCGTGGGGGTCGCCGGAGGGAACGCGGCCGGCGACAGGTCCGGAGCCTGCGGAGGGGCCGGTGAGCGAACGCCTCGCCGCGCACCTGCACCTCATGCCCCGCGCGGCCCGGCCGCCGGTCGAGGCGCTGATCGAGGAGTACGCCCGCGCCTGGGAGGACGGCGGCGTTCCCGGTCCGGACGTACTGCTGCACAACGACTTCCACGGCGGCAACTTCGTGCTCGACGCGCCGGTCGGCGTACTCACCGGTGTGTGGGACTTCTCCTGTGTGGCCCGCGGCCGGCCGACCGCAGACCTGCGGTACTTCGCCGGCGGGTCGCCGGATCTCCTGCACCGGCTGGCCGACGCCTACGAACGCCGGACGGGCCGGCCGATGGACGTGCGCGCCGCGGTCGTCGGGCTCCGTGCGGAGAACGTCTGCGACCAGTTGGACCTGGGGCATCCCGAACGCATCTCCGAACTCACCGACGATTGGCGGACGACATGACCCGGATCCTGGTCGTCGGCGGCACCGGCTACCTGGGCGCCGAGCTCGTACGCCAGGGTGTGGCCGCCGTCCACGAGGTGGTCGCCACGCACTCGACCCGGCGCACGGCGGTCCCGGGTGTCAGCCGGGCCGGCGACCTGTCCGGCGTCGGGTGGCGCGCGGTGGACATCCGGCGCCGTGAGGACGTCGCCGCCCTGGTCGCCGACGTACGGCCGGGCCTCGTGCTGAACGCCGCGTACGCCAAGGCGGACTGGCGCACGAACGCCGACGGCGCGGCGCACGTGGCCCTTGCCGCTGCCCGGGTCGGCGCCCGGCTGGTGCACGTGTCCAGCGACGCGGTGTTCTCCGGAGCCGCGGCCTCCTACCCCGAGGACGCCGTTCCCGACCCGCTGACGCCGTACGGAGCGGCGAAGGCGGCCGCCGAGACGGCGGTCGCCGCGATCGACCCGGCCGCCCTGGTGGCGCGGACCTCGCTGATCCTCGGCGACGAGACGTCCGAGCACGAGGCGTTCGTGCACGCCGTCGCGACCGGTGTGCACGAAGGCGTGCTGTTCACCGACGACGTGCGGTGCCCGGTGCACGTGGGCGACCTGGCGGCAGCTCTGCTCGAACTCGCTGGCTCCGGCCACGCCGGAGTCGTCCACGTCGCCGGCTCCGACCCGATCAGCAGGTACGAGCTGGGACGCCTGGTTGCCGCGCGGGACGGACTGGACCCCTCGCTGCTGCCGACTGGGCTGCGGGCAGACCTGCCGGTTCCCGGGCCGCTCGACGTGCGGCTGGACTGCCGGCGTACCCAGGGACTTCTTCGTACCCGACTGCGCGGCGCCCGGGAGTTCCTCGCCGGCCCGCCACAGGCTCCCCACATTCCGACCACCGACTGACCGACGGCAAGGAGAGGTTGACAACGAACGTGGGACCCATCATCAGTGCGGCCGACGTGGAGACCGTGGTGGCGTACGCGGCGGACACTCTCGCACAGGCCGAGGGACAGGACTGGCAGATGCCGGCTGGTGACCTGGAGTGGACCTGCTGGGAGACCGTCGAGCACGTCGCGGACGATCTGTTCGCCTACGCCGCACAGCTCGGACCGCGCCGGCCTCCGCGCGACACCCACGTGCCGTTCGTGTGTGAGCGGCGGCGCCCGGGCGGGCCGGCCAACACCGTCTTCGCCGATCCGCAAGGAGGTAACGCCGGCCTGGTGCAGGTGCTGGAGGCGAGCGGTGCGTTCCTGGCGGCAATGGTGAAGACGGTCCCGTCGACGGTGCGCGCGCACCACATCTTCGGGCTCTCCGATCCGGAGGGGTTCGCTGCGATGGGCATCGTCGAGGTGCTTGTGCACATGTACGACGTGACCGCAGGGCTGGGGCTGGCGTGGCGGCCCGACCCGGACCTGTGTGCCCGGGTCCTGACCAGGCTGTTTCCCGACGTGGAGCAGGGCGAGGATCCGTGGGCGGCGATGCTGTGGGCCACCGGAAGGACCTCCCTGCCGGGCCGGGCGAAACTCGACCGGTGGCGGTGGTACGCGGCGCCGGCGCAGGACGCTCACTGAGGACGTGGGGTCACCCCGGGAGGCGTCGCGGCCTGACCCCGGCACCGAGCACGGCGGCTGCGGCGGCGACCACGAAGGCGCCGGGCAGCGTGACCGCGTCGGCGACGGCGCCGAGAAGCGGCGCGCCGACTGCCTGTCCGAGGGCCAGGAGCAGGAACGCCGCGCCGACACCGACCACGGGCCGCCGGGGAACGACGCGCGTACCCCAGAGCAGCAGCAGTCCGCTGAGCGCGATGTAGACAGCGCCGAAGGCGGCGCCGACCGTGACGGCGACGACCGCGCTGCTCGCGGCGAGGGCCAGCACGGCCGTGGCCACACCCAGCGTCAGCATCCCGATGGTCCAGCAACGCGCCGGCCCCATCCGGGTGACGAGGTCTCCGGCGAAGGCGCCGAGGAGCCCGGCGGCACCGAGGGCGATCCACATGGTCACGCCGGTGAGGGCGCTGTTGCCGGCGGTGGTGACGAGGTCGCGGCCGAACGTCCAGGTGGCCGCGCTGGCCAGTCCCATCGAGAAGGCCGCGGCGAGAAGGCGCCAGCTGCCGCGGGGGATGCGGATCGGGGACGGGCGCGCCTCACCCCGGTCACTGTCGTACGCCGTGCCGGCAGATGCGGCCGGGCTGCCTGCGGCGCGGGCGCGCCGCGGGACGGCGAGCCACACCCACAGCGTGACCGCGAGCGCGACGGCGGAGAACGCCGCCCAGGCCCACCGCCAGCTCGCAGTGAACAGCAGCGCGACCGGCCCGGAGACGAGCACGCCGAGGCCGGTGCCCGCGTTGACCACGGTCTGCAGCCGCGGCTCCAGGCTCGGTGGCGCGGACCGGGCGACGGCCTCGGCCATGGGAGGCGAGGCGAGCCCGGTGCTCGCCCCGGCGAGGACGACACCGAAGGCGAGCACGAGGGTCCCGGGTGCCGCGGCGATGACCGCCGTGCCGGCCGTGGCGCATGCTCCGGCCACGACCGCGACGGGCCGCGCGCCCCATCGTGAGGTGGCGGCGGTGGCGACGACGATGGCCACGCAGTAGCCGGCGTAGCTGCCGGCGGCCACTGCTCCTGCGGTGGCCGCGCCGAGGTGGAACTCGGCACGGAAGGTGGGCACGAACAGGCCGTAGGCGAACCGGGCCAGACCGTAACAGACCGCGATCAAGGACATGCCGGCCGCGGCGAGGCCGATCGCGCCGTCCGTTCTGCCTGTTTCGCTCCGGCGCCGATGGTCCGTCGCCGTCGCCGTCGCCGGCCCGGCCATGGGTGGCTGTCGCATGCACCGCTCCCTCGACTAAACCGATCGGTTTACCCGCGCCAGGTTAGCAGCCGACTAGCCATACCGGTCGGTATAGGTACAGGCATAGGCGTAGGTCGCCGCTGTCTCCGGGATCCTCGCGAACGGGAGAAGGCATGGGCACCGGGCAGGGCCGGCCAGGGCCGGGGCGGGGCCGGCCAGGGCCGGGGCGGGGCGGTGCTAGCGGTCGAGGAACTCCACCCGCATCGAGGCGCCGGGTACGGGCATCGACAGCGCCTCGGCGGCCACGGCGTCCCGCACCGCCCCGGCGAGCGCGCGGTCCAGGCCGATCTCGACCCGGCCACCGCGCCGTCCCCACTGCCCGGCGAGCCGACCGTCGACCAGTATGCCGTTGGGGTGGTACCAGTCGTACGACGTGGCCTTGCGATGCGCCGCCGGGCCCACGAACAGCCCTGCCCGGTCCGCGCCGAGCAGCCCGAGGTCCTCCGCCGGCAGCAGCCGCACCCCGCGTACCTCCCCGGCCTGGCGTACCGCGTGTTCGTCCTCGGCCAGGATCCACGCCGGCTGACCCTCGAAGTCGACCGGAAGCAGTTCGCCGGCCAACTGCCGCCACACCTGCCGGGCGCCATGTGGGTGCATCCCCGCCCACCACGCGAACGTCCGCGGTGTCGTCGGCCCGAAGGCGTGCAGGTGCCGCCGGGCGAGCTCGGCCCGAGCCACGGCGGGGTCGATGTCCGGTGCGGCGATCTCCCGCACCGTGAGCGACCGGGTGTCCCACCGGACGGCGATCCGCCCACTGGCCGCGCCGACCCGCACCTGCCGACCCTCGTCCCGCGACAGGCGGGTCCCTCGCACCGGCTCGCCCGCCAGCACCCGGCAGGCCTCGTCCGCGGCCTCCTCGACCTCCCGCCTGAGGGCCGGATCGTCGGGTACCCGCCCGACGGTGAACACGCCGAAGTCCGCGGCCGGCAGGACGTGGACGGCCATCCGCGGGCTGTAGGTCTGCAGCAACCCGGCGGCCTCCCACGCGGTCGGCTCGCAGGCGTCCACCCGAGCATGCAGTGACAGCAGTGCCGCCCGCGGGGCGGAGTCCTGCAGGCCGTACCGAGCGGCCTCGACGTAGCTGCCGGCGGGCATCCGGTCGACCAGATGGTGTGCCCTCAGCCGGTGGGCGACCGCCTGGACCCGGCTGACCTTGAGGGCGGCCGTCACGAGTCGTACTCCGTTCGCGGGCTCATCGCCTGACCGTACGACCCGTGCAGGACAGCTGCGGTCCTCCACGTCCCCGCCGCGGAGGGAATCCACCCGATGCCGGGTCGATGCCGGGTCGATGCCGGGTCGATGCGGACCGTGCGGAGCCGCTGACGGCACAATGAGGACGATGAGCACCCCCTCCGCGTTCGGCACGCTGAAGGCCGTGCCCGCGCTCGACCGAACCGACCTGCTGGCCCCACCGGTCACCGCTGCCATCCGTGAGTGGGACCACTCCGACATACCAGCCGGTGAGTTCCAGGTCGCCGAGATCGATCCCGAACTCGCCGACACGGCTGCCTTCTGCGCGGCGTACGACGTGGCGCTGGACGCCTCCGCCAACTGCGTGATCATCGCGGGGAAACGCGGGGGCGAGACCCGCTACGCCGCGTGCATGGTCCTCGCCACCACCCGGGCGGACGTCAACGGTGTGGTCCGGCGTCGGCTGGACGCGCGCAAGGCGTCGTTCGCGCCGATGGACGACGCGGTGGCCCGCACCGGCATGGAGTACGGCGGGATCACCGCGTTCGGGCTGCCCGCGGACTGGCCGGTGCTCGTGGACCGGCGGGTGGCCGAGTCGGCGGGCGTCGTCGTGGGCAGCGGCCTGCGCCGGTCGAAGCTGCTGGTTCCGGGCCGGGCGCTCGCCGGGTTGCCCGGTGCGGAGGTGCTGGACGACCTCGGGCTGCCAACCTGACCTTGCCACCGGCCGCGCACCCATGCCGCCGAGGGGCGTCCGGGGCGGCGGTCAGCTCGAGCCGGACCGGTTTCCGAACCAGGTGTTCACCTTGTCGCGTACGCCGTCGACCGCGCCGCCCAGGTCGGCGAAGACCTTCGCCAGCGGGTCCTGGGACCGGGCGAAGGCCTCGCGGTAGGAGTCGGCCGCCCGGCGGGCCTCGTCGCTCATCCGGGCGTTGGCGTCGTCCTCGCGCCGGGGGTAGTCGCCGTCGAGGATGCGGCGGTACTCACCGTGGTCCACCCAGTGCCGCAGCTCGGCCGCGCGGACGGCGAGGAACGGGTGGCTGCGGGCCTCCAGGAGCAGCAGTTTGAGGACGCTGTCGCGCAGGTCGCCGCTGGCGTCGTACTCCGCCGCCTGGGCGAGGAACGCGGTGGCGTCGACGTCTTCGAGGTGCCCACCGGAGGCGAGCTTCATGTGGGTGCGCAGCGCGGCGGCCGGGTCCTGGCAGGCCAGCAGACCGGCCCGGTCCCCTGACAACTCCGCCTTGCGCGACCATTCCATCAGGGCCGCGATGATCGCTCGCAGGCCGAGAACCCCGAGCGGCATCCAGGCGATCGCACCGCTGAGCCGGATCAGGAACACCAGCACCGACTGGTAGAGCGCGTGGCCGCTCTGGGCGTGCCCGAGCTCGTGGCCGAGGACGAACCGCAGCTCCTCCTCGTCCAGGAGGTCGATCAGCCCGCTGTTGACGACGATGAACGGTTTGTCCAGCCCGATGCACATGGCGTTGGGCATCGGCCCGGTCATGACGTACAGCTCCGGCAGCTCCCGCACGTCGAGCGTGGCAGCGGCCTCGGCGTACACCCTGTACACCTTGGGGAACTGCCGGTCGCCCGCGCGCACCGCGGAGCCGAGGAAGATCAGCCGCAGTGCGCGTTCGTTGATCAGGCCGGACAGTTTGCGGAGTACGACGTCGAAGCCCTTGAGCTGGCGGACGGCGACCAGAGCACCGCGGTCGGCGGGGTGCTCCCACGCACGCGAGCTGACCCCGGTGAGCGTGAGCCGTGACCGGGCCGGCCGGTCCTCGATGTCCGTCATGACCGCTCCCCCATTCGCTGGACACTCGTCCCGAACGCTATCGGGTTCGCGGCCGTCCCGGAAGCCAACGAGAACGGCGGTCGCCCGACGTCGCCGGCGGACTACCGGCGCAGCAGCATGACGATCGCGATCACGCCGACAGCGACGATCACGCCGCGCAGCAGCATCGGCGACAGCCTGCGCCCCACCCGGGCGCCGAACAGACCACCGAGAATGGAACCCGCGGCGATCAGCAGGGCAGGGATCCAGGCCACGTGCGCGACGAAGATGAAGTAGACCGCCGCGACGGCGTTGGCGAGGCCGGCAAGGACGTTCTTGGCGGCGTTCGCCCGCTGCAGTGCCTCGTCCAGCCCGATCCCGAGGATGGCCATCAGCAGCACGCCCTGGGCGGCGCCGAAGTAGCCGCCGTAGACGCCGGTCAGGTAGATCGCCACCATCAGCAGCCAGCCGCCGTGGTGGCGGTGCACCGGCTCCTTGCGGCGGTCGGCGAGCCACCGCGACAGCCACGGCTGCAGGATCACCAGCAGGACGCCGAGGCCCACCAGGACCGGCACGATCATGTCGAACGCGCTCGGGGGGAGCACCAGCAGCAGGATCGCGCCGGTGACCGCACCGAGCACGGACATCGAGCCCAGCCGGATCAGCCGGGCGCGTTGCCCTGCGAGCTCGGCGCGGTAGCCCCAGGCGGCCGCGGCCGATCCCGGGGCGAGCCCGACGGTGTTGGAGACGTTGGCGGTGACCGGCGGGATCCCGAACGCGATCAGGGTCGGGAACGTGATCAGCGTTCCCGACCCGACGATGGCGTTGATCGTGCCGGCGGCCGCCCCCGCGAGAAAGACGGCGAGGTATCCGAGTTCGCTCACTCCGGCCGGGGCTCCTGCGCGGCCGGCTGCGCCGGTCCCGCCGAATCCCCGTTGGTCCCGGTCTCCTGCTGGCGCCGCCCGCCCAGGCCGCCCTTGGCCGCGTCCTCGGCAGCGGCGATCGCCGCCTGCACCTCCGACTCCGCGTCCTGCAGGGCGGTGTCGGTGGCCTCCTCGGCCTCGACCGCCGCCGCGGTGACCTCGGGTCTGGGCGTGCGGCGGCGGATGCCGTCGGCCGGACGTGCCGGCGGGGTCTCACCCTCCTCGGCGAACTTGCCGACCATCGAGCCGATGCCCTCCAGCGCCTTGCCGATCTCGCTGGGGACGATCCACAGCTTGTTCGCGTCGCCCTGGGCGATCTTCGGCAGCATCTGGAGGTACTGGTAGGACAGCAGGCGCTGGTCGGGCTCGCCTTCGTGGATGGCGTTGAACACCGTCTCGATGGCCTGTGCCTCACCCTGGGCCCGCAGGATCTGCGACTCCCGCTGCGCCTGTGCACGCAGGATCTGCGACTGCTTCTCACCCTCGGCGGTGAGGATCGCGCTCTGCTTCTCACCCTCGGCGGTGAGAATCGCCGACTGGCGGACGCCCTCCGCGGTGAGGACCGCGGCCCGCTTGTCGCGGTCGGCGCGCATCTGCTTCTCCATCGAGTCCTGGATGGAGGGCGGCGGGTCGATGCCCTTCAGCTCGACGCGGTTGACCCGGACACCCCACTTGCCGGTGGCCTCGTCGAGGACGCCGCGCAGCTCGGTGTTGATCTGCTCGCGGCTGGTCAGGGTCCGCTCGAGGTCCATGCCACCGACGATGTTGCGCAGGGTGGTCATGGTGAGCTGTTCGATCGCCTGGATGTAGTTGGCGATCTCGTAGGTCGCGGCCACCGGGTCGGTCACCTGGAAGTAGATCACCGTGTCGATGGAGACGACGAGGTTGTCCTCGGTGATCACCGGCTGCGGCGGGAACGAGACCACCTGCTCACGCAGGTCGATGGTGTATCGCACCTTGTCGACGAACGGGACGATGATCGACAGGCCGGGCCCCAGGGTGCGGGCGAACCGGCCCAGGCGCTCGACGATGCCGGCCCGCGCCTGCGGGATGATCCGGACCGACCTGGCCAGGACGACGACCACGAGGATCGCTAATACCAGAAAGAAGATCAGAGGTGCCACGGCTGCTCCGATTCATGGACGTACGCGGTGACGCCCTCGATCGAGAGAACGTCGACGGACTTGCCGGGTTCGATCGTCGAATGCTCGTCGTACGGACGAGCCGACCAGACCTCTCCCCCGATTTTGACTCTCCCACCGTGGGAGTTGACTTCTTCGACGACCACACCCGTCTTGCCCACCAGGGCGGATATACCCGTGCGGATCGTCGGCGCCTCCTTGAGGTGCCGGAGCGCGACCGGGCGTACCGCCGCGAGCATTCCCATCGCCACGACGATGGCGACCACCACCGAGATGACCGGCCCGCCGCCGACCAGGGCCGTCAGCGCCCCGGCGGCCGCCCCCGCGGCCACCATCAAGAACACCAGGTCGAGCGTGAGCAGCTCGACGGCCGCCAGCGCCACCGCGAGCACCGCCCACGCCACCCACAGGTGTTCGCTGATCCAGGCGAGCAGGTTGCCCATAGTCAAAACCTATGCGATCACGGCCTTCTTCTGCCCACCGGCAGGTCACAAATTGTGGACAACCCGCAGATCAGCGGCCAGCTCGCGCGGTCCACCGGTCGTCGGAGCGGACCACCTTCAGCGGCAGGCCGAACGTCTCCGACAACGCCGCGGAGGTGAGCGTCTCCCTGATCGGGCCGGCGGCCACCACGGTGCCGCCGCGCAGCAGCAGGACGTGGGTGAAGCTCGGCGGGATCTCCTCGACGTGGTGGGTGACCAGCACCGTGGCCGGGGCGAAGTCGTCCGAGGCGATCTCGTCGAGGGTGCGCACGAGCGCCTCCCGCCCACCGAGGTCCAGACCCGCCGCGGGCTCGTCCATCAGGAGCAGCTCGGGGTCGGTCATCAGGGCCCGGGCGATCTGCACCCGCTTGCGTTCGCCTTCGGACAGAGTGCCGAACGTGCGGTCGGCGTACTCACCCACACCGAGCCAGGCGAGCAGCTGCCGGGCGCGTTCGTGGTCGACGTCGTCGTAGGCCTCCCGCCAGCGGCCGAGCACGGCGTAGGAGGCCGACACCACAACGTCGTCGACGCGTTCGTGCCGGGGGATCCGGTCGGCGATCGCCGCGCTGGTGAGCCCGATACGGGGACGCAGCTCGAACACGTCGACCCGCCCCAGGGTCTCCCCGAGGATGGTCGCGGTGCCGCTGGTGGGGTGCATCCGGGCGGAGGCGATCTGCAGCAGAGTCGTCTTGCCGGCACCGTTGGGACCGAGCACCACCCACCGGTCGGTGTCCTCGACGGACCAGGTCACCGCGTCGAGAAGCTTGGTGCCGTTACGGGTGATCGTGACGTCGGTGAGCTCGAGTACAGACCCCATGGGTGCACAACCTACGGCACGACGCCGCCGTGCTCGCGTGCGGATCAGGGCGTCACCGCCCGGCCTCCACCGGTCCGCGCCTGTCGGAGCGGGACCCTACGCTGGAACCCATGTCGACCATGTCGATGGTGCCCCGCGCGGTCCGGCTGGCGACCTGGGCCAACTCCTGGTTGCTCGGCGCGACCAGCCTGGACGAGGCCGACGAGGCCGTCCGGGCCGACGACGCCGCCCACCACGTCATCGGCCTGCCGGGTCAGGACGAGCCGGTGCCGCTGTTGCTGTCGCTGGGCACGCTGCGCAACCTCGGCACCCGGGCCGTCTCCCCCGCCCTGCCGGTGCCCGGCGACCCGCTCGGGCTGGCCGGCCCGCCCGCGTTCACCGAGGCGGCGATCGAGGCGGGCGAGGCGGTCGTGTGCGAGGGCGCGGGCCTCGGCCTGGTGCCGCATGTGATCGGGGCCGGCGTCCAGTGGCGCGTGTACGCCGCGACGCCCGCGCCTCCGGAGGGATTCGGCGACGCCTCCCTGGAGCTCGCGCACACCCTGCAAGAGGTGATTGACACCCTCGCCGACCTCGACGTCGCCCGGTGGCGGCCGGAGATGGCCGAGGCGCTGACAGACCTGCGCGAGGTGGGCAGCCGTTCCCGCGACGGGCTGCCGCCCGGATACGCCCCGCGCGCGGAGGCGCTGGCCACCCGGGCCCGGCGGTGCCTGCTGGTCTGCGAGCTCGCTTTGGTCGATGAGGGCGGCTCGGCGTCGGCGTACGAAGCCGACTCCCGGCGGCGGGCGCTGCGCCGGCTCGAGCACGCCGCGCGGCGCGCCCTTGTCGCCGCGTGTGCCCGGCCCCGCCCCGCAGCTGGCCCGGACGGTCCCTAGCCGGCTTGGTGGGAGCCCCCTGGGTGGGTGGTGGGAGCCCCCCGGGTGGGTGGTTGCTCCATGCCCGCTCAGGGCGTGCCGGCGCCGAGCCGGTCGGTGAGGGCCTCGGCGTCGAACCACGTGGCGGCACCGGGGTCGAGCACACGGGCTCGCACACTGGTGACCCGGGTGAACTGTCCGGGTGTCCGCCGCCAGGTGTCGCCACCGTCGGCGGAGGCGTAGAGCTCTCCTGACGTGGTGCCGAAGTAGACCCCCACCGGGTCGAGGTCGTCGACCGCGACCGCGTCGCGGAGGACGGAAACGTACTGCGGTGTCGCCGGAAGCCCCTGCCGGCATTCGGTCCAGGTCGTCCCGGCATCGGTCGAGCGGTACAGCCCGAGCCGGCCGTCTGGCATGTAGCGTTCGGCCGGACCCGCCAGCGGCGCGACGTAGAGGGCTCCGTGTCGGTCGACGGCGAGCGGGAAGCCGAACGCGCCAGGGAGTCTCCCGGGCACGGGCCGCCAGGAATGCCCACCGTCGGTCGACGTCGAGACGGCGCCGCGGTGCTGGAGGTAGAGCGGGTGCGGCGGCGTCGGGTCGATCGCGAGCTTGTGCACGTGCCGGCCCACCTCCGGATGGGGGTGTCCGGGCGGTGCGGGTGGCAGGCCGTAGTTGCGCGGCTCCCAGGTGGCGCCGCCGTCCACGGAGCCGAACACGCCTGCGCCGGCGACACCCACCCACATCCGACGGGGATCGGCGGGGTCCAGCACCACGCTGTGCAGACTGCCGGCGGTGGCGGGCACGTCCCAGAAGGGCCGCGTCGGGTGCGCGTCCAGGCTCTCCACGAGCGTCCAGGACTCGCCTTCGTCGCCGGAGGTGAACAGCCCGGCGTCTGCGGTGCCGGCGTACAAGCGCGTGCCCGGGCCGCGCTCCGGGCCGCCGAACCGCCAAATCTCCCGGACGCTACGCCCACCTCCGTCCGGAAATCGCGGGCTCTCCTGCACCGGACGCCAGCCGGCGCCGAAGTCGTCGCTCACCCGCACGGTGGGTCCGTAGGCCTGGTGGTTGGTCGCGGCCAACAGCCGGCCGGTGGTGGGCAGCATCGTCAGGTCGTAGATTTGCCACCCGGGCAGGAGCGGCCCCAGGCACCGCCACGACATCCGGCCGCGGTCGGCGCAGAACACGAAGGCACCCTTGGTGGTCCCCACCAGCAGCACGACCGTGCCGCCCTGGTCAGGGACCGGGGCGGCGTCGGTGTTGACCGGGGAACTGGACGGCACGCCTGCCATGTCAGCCCCCGGAGACGTTCTGCAGCACGGTCAGCTCGTCACCAGGTGCGAGCCGGACGTCCGACTGGTCGAGGAAGGCGATGTTGTCGCCGTTGAAGTAGATGAGTACGTGCGGACGCAGGCGGTGTTGCTCGTCCACGAGGTGCAGGCGCAGAAGAGGGAAGGTGGTCAGCAGCGCCTCGACCGCCTCCGCGAGCGTGCCGGCGGTGAGCGGAAACCGCGTCCGGTCGCCGGTACAGTCGCGCAGAAGGGACGGCACTCGCACCGTGATCTCGGCCCCTCCGGCCGATGCGTCGCGCCGGGTTGGCTGCTCGGTGGTCGTCATGCCGGCAGCAACCAGGTCTTGACACAGGTGATGCGGGGGAAGCGCCCTTCGATCGCGGACCAGCTGGTGCCGCGGTCGAGGGAGTAGAAGAGGTCGCCGGAGCTGGTGCCGAAGTAGAGGCCGTGCGGCTCCAGCGAGTCGACGGCCATGCCGTCACGCAGGACGTTGACATAGCTGGTGGTGGCCGCGAAGTCGCCCGGGACCGGTTGCCAGGACTCGCCTCGGTCGTCGGAGCGGTAGACCATCATCCGGCCGTCCCGAGCGACCCGGTGCTCGCTGTTCTTCAACGGGAAGATGTAGAGCTCCCCGCTGCGGGCGACGGCCATCGGGAAGCCGAACCGCTCGTCTCCCTCGGCGCCGAGGCCCTTTTCGATGGGGAACCAGCTGTCGCCACCGTCGACCGACTTGTTGACGCCGCCGTGGTCCTGCATGTAGAGGACCTCCGGATCGTCGGGGTCGAGCACGATCTTGTGGGCGCAGTAGCCGATCTCCGCAGATCTGCCGGCCACCGGCTGGCGGTCCAGCCCCGCGTTGCAGGTCTGCCAGGTCGCGCCGGCGTCGTCGGTTCGGAACACCCCGACCGCCGATGCCGCCACCCACATCCGGTCGGGGTTGTCGGGGTGGACCAGGATCGTGTGCAGGCCCATGCCGGCCGCACCGGGTCCCCAGTCGGGCCGGGTGGGGTGTGCGGTCAGCCCGGACAGCTCCTTCCAGTGCTCGCCGGCGTCGTGACTGACGAACAACGCCGCCTCCTCCGACCCGGCGAACACCGTGTCCGGCTGGGAGTCGTGACCCTGGACGAGCTGCCAGAAGCGGTTGAGCCGCCACTCCCGCTGCGTGCCCGGCTGGTTGGGGATCCACCGTCCCTTCTCCCAGTCGAAGTCGCCCAGCGGGGTGAACCGCGGCCCCTCCTCGACCGGGCGCCAGGAGGCGCCCAGATCGTCGCTCACCTGGATCGTGGCGCCTCCGGACTGGTGGTGGGTGCCCGCGAAGATCCGCCGGCGGCCCTGTCGGGAGTCGCCGAGCAGGCTGAAGACCTCCCAGCCGCCCAGGTGTGGGCCGGTGAGCGTCCAGTCCTGACGGTGCTCGTCGGAGTGCAGGAAGAAGGCCCCCTTGGTCGTGCCAACCAGCAGAACCACGCGGCGTGCCGCGCCAGGGTGAACGTCGGGCATGGATGCCTCCAGAGAATCTGTCGGAAGCCGCCGTCGCAACTCCCGGCCGGCCGTTGGGCTGACCCTAGAGGTCAGCACCGACAACCGGCCGGGAGTCGCCGTAACCTCTCCCGCCTCACCCGAGGTCCCGACGCCCGACCGGCGAGGTCAGCCGGTCTTCGTCATGCCCGCCTTGTCGGCGGCGGCGGCGTTGGACCGCGCGGCCTCCCGGTCCGCGGCCATCTCCTCCACGGTCTTGGTGTGCAGCCGGGCCGCGCCCTCGGTGGTGACGGTCTTGACCCGCGTGCCGTCGCGTTCGGCGGTGGCCAGGCGTTCCCGGGCCGCCGGGATCTCCTCGGCGAACTGCGGCAGCCACCGCGCCTGCTCCACGAGCATCTCGTCGGTCATCTGCCACACCTCCTCGGGGTCGCAGACCGCGCCGACCAGCGGGTCGTGCAGCATCGCCTGCTTGAGCAGGGTGGTGTCGGCGTGCACCGCCGCCTCCTTGGCCATCTCCTGCACCCGGATGCTGGCCGCGCAGGTGGCCGCACATGCCATCGGCAGGTCACCGACGACGGGGATGTTGATGCCGTTGCGGTCGACGTAGCCCGGCACCTCCACCACGCTGCCCTGCGGCAGGTTGGTGATCACGCCGTCGTTCGGCACGTTGAAGTGGCCGCGGTAGACGCGTCCGGTCTCCAGCGCCTCGATGATGTACGAGCCGTGCTCCTCGCTGCGGTCCTGGGCGGTGATCGGCTTGGGGTCCTCCTTCATCCAGTTCGGGAAGTCGGTCTCGAACCAGTTCCGCCCCTCGGTGCACACCCGGAGGTAGCCGCCGGTCTCGCCGTTGATCCAGCTGGACAGATCGATCCACCGCGAGATCTCGTCGGTCCGCTTGCGGTACCACGGGACGTACTCCGACAGGTGGCCGTTGGACTCGGTGCTGTAGTAGCCGAAGCGGCGCAGCACGTCGATGCGGACCTTCTCCGTCTGCGGGTACGTCGGGTGCCCCTCGAACAGCTCCAGCATCTTCGGGATCATGTCGATGCCGCGCCACTGAGCCTTGATGTACCACGTCTGGTGGTTGATGCCGGCGGCCACGATGTCGACCTCGCTGCGGTGCAGCGTCTCGTCCTGGCCGATCAGGCCCTCCCGCTTCGCCCAGTGCTCGATGCACCGGGTGATCTGCCAGTGGCCGCCCTGGACGCCATGGCACAGGCCGACGGTCCGCACACCGCCGTACTCGTTGCAGGCCCAGGTGTTCATGGCCATCGGATTGGAGTAGTTGAGGAACAGCACGTCCGGCTTGGCGACCTCGCGGATGTCGGTGCAGAAGTCCAGCAGCGCGGGGATCGTGCGCTGTCCGTACATGACGCCGCCCGCGCACAACGTGTCACCGACGCACTGGTCGACGCCGTACTTCAGCGGGATCTCGATGTCGGTCCGGAAGGCGTCAAGCCCACCTTGCCGGATCACCGAGAACACGTAGTCGGCGTCGGCGATGGCCCGGCGGCGTTCCAGGCTCGGCTCGATCGTGGCCGGCAGTCCGCTGGCCTCGATGTCGCGGCGGATCAGCCTGGTCACCATGTCGAGGTTGCGTTCGTTGATGTCGTGGAACGCGAACGTCGTGTCGGCGAGTTCGGGTACGGACAGGATGTCCCGCACCAGGCGGCGGGTGAAGCCGAGCGATCCGGCGCCGAGCATCGCGATTCGGGTTGTCATGCGACCAGCGTCGATAGAGATCTGATGTCTCGACAACCCAGCCGCGCCCACTCGTCCCATAGCGGTCAGCCCGTTCCTCGCCGCGTGTCCGGGTGACGGCGTACGGTGCGGCATCCTGGCGGGATGGCGGACGACGCAGTTGGCAGGAACGCCGAGGACGGCAGCACCGGCGCGGGCGGTCCCGGCGAGACGGGCAGGGCCGCTCCGGTCGCCGTGGTCACCGGGGCCGGGTCCGGCGTCGGCCGGGCGGTCGCGATCGCCCTGGCCGCCGACGGCTACGCGGTGGTGCTCGCCGGGCGGCGGCCCGAGCCGCTGGCGGAGGTGGCGGCGGAGTGTACGCGGGCGTGGCGGGATGCCGTCCGGTCGGCCGGCGTCTCCAGCACGTCGGGCGAACCGGCGCTCGCCGTACCCACCGACGTCGCCGACCCCGACTCGGTGGCCGCGTTGTTCGACGCGGTACGCACCCACCACGGCCGGCTGGACGTCCTGGTCAACAACGCCGGGCGCAACGCCCCCGCCACCTCGGTCGAGGACGTCGCGCTGGCCGACTGGCGCGCGGTGGTGGACGTCAACCTGACGGGCGCGTTCCTGTGCACCCAGCACGCCGTCCGGCTGATGAAGGCGCAGCGCCCCCGGGGAGGCCGGATCATCAACAACGGTTCCCTTTCCGCGCACACGCCGCGCCCGCACTCGGCCGCCTACACCGCCACCAAGCATGCGATCAGCGGGCTCACCAAGGCCACCGCGCTGGACGGCCGCCCGTACGACATCGCCTGTGGGCAGATCGACATCGGCAACGCCGCGACCGACATGACCGCCCGGATGGCCGAGGGCGTGGCACAGCCGGACGGTTCGGTACGGCCCGAGCCGACGATCGACGTCGCCCACGTCGCCCGCGCGGTGGTCTACATGGCGAGCCTGCCGCTCTCGGCGAACGTGCCGACGTTGACGGTGATGGCGACCCGGATGCCCTACGTCGGCCGCGGCTGAGCCGGACCTGCCCGACGCCGGACCACCGCGGTGGCCCCACTAACGTTGCCGACGTGCCCGCGACCGATCCACCCGCGTCGAAGCCGCCCGTCTCCACCCTGCTCGTCACCCTCACCGGCCGGGACCGCCCCGGCGTCACCTCCGCGGTGTTCGACACCCTCGCGAGGTACCCGGTCGAGGTGCTCGACGTCGAACAGGTCGTCCTGCGCGGCCGGCTGGTCCTCGGCATCCTGGTGACCGCGCCGCGTGACGTGGGCCGGCTGCGGCAGGCGGTGGAGAAGGTCGGCCGGGGCCTCGGGATGTACGTCGAGACCGAGGACGGAGCCGGCGACAACCGGCCGCGCCGCAGTGGCCGCAGCCACGTCACGGTGCTCGGCCAGCCGCTGCGGCCGAAGGCGGTCGCGGCGATCGCCGGGCGGATCTCCGACACCGGCGCCAACATCGACCGCATCGTCCGGATCGCCCGCTATCCGGTGGTCGCCATCGAGATGGACGTGTCCGGTGTGGATCCCGACCTGCTTCGCCAGGCGCTGGCCATCGAGGCCGCCGCCACGCACGTGGACGTGGCCGTCCAGCCGGCGGGCCTGTACCGCCGGGCCAAGCGGCTGGTCGTCCTGGACGTGGACTCGACCCTGATCCAGGGCGAGGTTATCGAGATGCTCGCCGCGCACGCCGGCTGTGAGGAGGAGGTCACCCGGGTCACCGCCGAGGCGATGCGAGGAGAACTCGACTTCGCCGAGTCGCTGCGCCGGCGGGTCGCCCTGCTCGCCGGAGTGGACGCCGGAGCACTGGCGGAGGTACGCCGCGAGGTCCGGCTCACCCCCGGCGCCCGCACGCTCACCCGTACCCTCCGCCGGCTGGGCTACCAGATCGGCGTGGTCAGCGGCGGGTTCACCCAGGTGGTGGAGCCGCTCGCCGCCGAACTCGGCATCGACTTCGTGGCCGCCAACCGGCTGGAGGTCGCCGACGGGCGGCTCACCGGCCGGGTCGAGGGGCCGATCGTGGACCGCCCCGGAAAGGCGGAAGCGCTGCGTGGGTTCGCCGCGGCGGCCGGCGTCCCGTTGTCGCAGACGGTGGCGATCGGCGACGGCGCCAACGACCTGGACATGCTCGCCGCGGCCGGGCTCGGGGTGGCGTTCAACGCCAAGCCGGTGGTCCGTGAGGCGGCCGACACCGCGGTCAGCGTTCCCTATCTGGACGCGATCATCTACCTGCTCGGCATCACCCGGGACGAGGTCGACGCGGCGGACGCGGAGACCGCCTAGGACCGCAAGGATGTCCTCCGAAACCGCTTGACGCACAGCCACCCGAGGGCGAATACTCTGGTTCGAGTAAACGAGCCGGAGTAAAGATCGCTGCCCGAGCCGGTGGCGGGACCGACGGAGGAGCGATGGCCACGCCGCGTCTGACGAACCCGCTGGCGCTGGCCGTGCTCGTCCTGCTCTACGAGCGGCCGATGCACCCGTACGAGATGTCCACCACGCTGCGCGAGCGGCGCAAGGAGGACAGCATCAAGCTCAACTACGGCTCGCTGTACTCGGTCGTCGCCTCGCTGCAGAAGTCCGGCCTGATCGAGGCGCGGGAGACGCTGCGGGAGGGCAACCGGCCCGAGCGGACGATCTACGCGATCACCGAGCCCGGCAAGGCCCGGATGACCGACTGGCTGAGCGAACTGGTCAGCGTGCCGAAGAAGGAGTTCACCAACTTCGAGGCCGCGCTGTCGCTGATGGGTGCGCTCGATCCCGAGGAGGTGCTCCGGCTGCTGGAGCTGCGGCTGAGCGCCCTGGAGATGCAGCGGACGGCGGGTGAGGCGGTCAGGGCGGCCGCGCCACCCAACTTCCCGCGGATCTTCATGATCGAGTACGACTTCACCTCCGCCCTCCTGGACGCGGAGATCGCGTTCGTCCGTTCCCTCGTCGCCGACATCCGCACGCACGAGCTTGGCGGCTACCGGCTCTGGCAGCGGATGCACGAACTCCGTGCGAGTGACCTCTCCTCGGAGGAGGCCTCGGCGATCCTGCACGAGGAGTTCCGCGAGGAACTGAGCTGGACGGAGGACCGCCGCACGATCTAGCCGGCTCGGCGCCCCGCGCCGACAAGCACGCGGCCCCCGACCAGGTGCGGCAACACCAGGGTCAGGGGCCGGCGGCACAACCTCGAGTCGAGCCCGTCGCCGGGCGCGGATCCCAAGGCCTCCACCGCTCAGGATATCCGCGTACCGCGACCACTCGACTCCTTCACCCCTGGGTTCACCCCGGGGCAACACCGCCCGGCCGGCGATCGTCCGGCGGGCACCACGCGAAGGAGCACCATGTCCGTGTACGCGGCGTCCGGAGTCCTCGACGACCCCGGACCACTCCCCTACGGCCGGCCCGCCATCGAGGCCGCCGGCCTGACCAAGACCTACGGCAGCGGCGACAAGGCCGTTCGCGCCCTGGCCGGCATCAGCTTCGCCGTGCCCGCCGGGTCGGTGTTCGGGCTGCTCGGGCCCAACGGCGCCGGCAAGTCCACCACGGTGAAGATCCTCACCACGCTGTCCCGTGCCGACGCCGGCACGGCGAGCGTCGCCGGCATCGACGTGCACCGCCGGCCGGCGTGGGTGCGCCGGGCGATCGGCTACGTCTCGCAGAAGCCGGCGTTCGACCCGATGGGCACCGGCCGGGAGAACCTCGTCCTGGCCGGCCGCATCCACGGGCTGTCCGGGCCGTCGGCTCGGGCCCGAGCCGACGAGCTGCTCGGCCGGTTCGGTCTCGCCGAGGCCGGCAACCGCCTGGCCGGCAAGTGGTCGGGCGGCATGCAGCGCAAGCTCGACGTCGCCACCGGTCTGGTGCACCGGCCGTCGGTGCTGTTCATGGACGAGCCCACCACCGGACTGGACCCGCAGGCCCGGGCGGAGATGTGGGCCGAGATCTCCCGGCTGGCCCGCGAGGACGGCCTGACTGTGCTGCTCACCACCCACTACCTGGAGGAGGCGGACCGGCTGGCCGACCGGCTGGTGATCATCGACCGCGGCCGAGTGGTCGCAGCCGGTACACCGGACGAGCTCAAGGCGCAGCTGGACGGCGACACCGTTCAGGCGGAGATCGTCGGTGCCGAGCAGGCCGAAGCGGCCCGGTCGGTGCTGGCCGGCGTGCCGGGCGTGCACGACGTCTCCGTCGAGGAAACGACCGTGCGGGCCCGGGTGACCAATGGCGCGGCCACGCTGCCCGCCGTTCTGGCCGCCCTCGACGGAGCCCGGGTCGGCCTGACCGCGGTGACCGTCGCCCGCCCCTCCCTCGACGACGTGTACCTGCGCCACGCCGGCCGGTCCTTCGACCGCGCCGACGCGGCGTCCTTCCCGCGGCAGGAGAAGAACCGATGACGACTGTCCCCGACACCACAGACACCTTCGCCGACGGTCGTACCGACGGACGCGCCGGCTCGGCCGGTACGTTCCTGGCCCACTCGGCGTACCTGACCGGACGGTCGTTGCGCACCCTGACCAGGCAGCCGGCGTACCTCGCGTTCACGCTGATCCAGCCGATGATCTGGCTGCTGTTGTTCGGTCAGCTGTTCAGGAACGTCGCCCGGCTCCCGGGCTTCGGCACCGGCTCCTACCTGGAGTACCTCACCCCCGGCGTGGTGGTGATGACGGCGATGTTCTCCGCCGGCTGGGCGGGCACGTCGTTCATCCAGGACATGGAGCGCGGCGTGATGGACCGCAACCTCACCTCCCCGGTCAGCCGCGGCGCGCTGATCACCGGGTCGCTGGTCTTCCAGGCGGTGACGACGGTGATCCAGTCGCTGATCGTCCTCGGCGTCGGGCTCGCGGCCGGCGCGCGCTTCGCCGGCGCAGTGCCGGGCTTGCTGGTCGTACTGGTGTGCGCGGTGCTGCTGGCGGTCGTCTTCGCCGCGCTGTCGGACGCGATCGCGCTGTTGGTTCACCAGCAGGAGGCGCTGATCGCCATCTCGCAGTTCCTGATCCTGCCGCTGTCGTTCCTGTCCTCGGTGATGATGGCGCCCACGCTGATGCCGGGCTGGGTGGGCAGTGTGGCGCGGTTCAATCCGGTGGACTGGGCGGCCGTCGCCGCGCGCTCGGCGGTCTCCGCGACGCCGGACTGGGGGCTGGTCGGTGGCCGGCTCGGGCTGCTGGTGGCGCTCGTGGCCGTCATGGGCTGGCTGGCGGCGCGGGCGTTCCGCACCTACCAGCGCTCGGTCTGAGACGGAGACCACAGCGCGCTCGCGGTCAGGTCCAGCTCAGGCCCAGGTCAGGCCCAGGCCGGGACCTGCTCGGGACCTGCTCGGGGCCCGGCGTCAGGACGGCCGGCGGATCACCGCCCGGAGCCGGCCCGACCCCGGGCCCACCGCCTTCCACGAGCCCGCCACGTCGAACACCGTCAGCGTGCCGGTGGGGTATCCGTCGGCCAGGCCGTGCCGGTCCGCGCCGGGCGATCCGTCGTCGAGTACGGCGGCGAGGCTCGCGATCGACGGGTTGTGCCCCACCACCAGCAGGGTCCGCACCTCGTCCGGCGCCTCGGTCAGGACGTCGAGCAGGTCGTCCACGGTGTTGTCGTAGACCCGCCGGTCGACGTCGACCTCTACCTCGACTTCAGGTCCAGCCATGTCCACCTCAACTTCAGGTTGAGGCTTGGCGGAGGCGCCCATCGCATCGGCGAACTCCGACCACGTCTGCCGTGTACGCAGTGCGGGAGACACGATCGCCAGGTCGGGCACGATGCCGCGTTCTCTTGCCTGCCGTCCGGCGTAGCCGGCCTGCGCCCGGCCGCGGTCGGCCAGGGGGCGGTCGGCGTCGGCCAGTCCCAGCGGCGACTCGGCCTTGCCGTGGCGCAGGAGCAACAACCGCCGGTTCGTCCGGAGTCCTCTCACCAGGTCCACCTCCCTCAGCCCGTCAACTCTCAGCCGGTCACGGGGATGACACGGTGGCCACCACCCGGCGGGAGGACGCCTGCCAGGTCGCGCAGGGTCAGCGCCGTCCGCAGCGCCGCCTGGGTGGACTCGTACCCGCGGTCCTCGTGGGAGCCGGGCAGCCCGGCGCGGTCCAGCGCCTGTTCGGCCGTGTCGCAGGTGAGGAGCCCGAAGCCGATCGGCACGCCGGTCTGGACGCTCACCTCGGTGAGCCCGGCCGTCGCCGCCTGGCACACGTAGTCGAAGTGCGGTGTGCCGCCGCGTACGACGGTGCCCAGAGCCACCACGGCGTCCAGGCCGGACCGGGCGAGCCGCGCGGCCACCACCGGGAGCTCGAACGAACCCGGTACTCGCACCACGACCGGGTCGTTCACCCCGGCTTCCGACAGGGCCCGCAGCGCGCCGTCCAGCAGCCCGCCCATCACCTGGTCGTGCCACGACGCGGCGACGACGCCGACCCGCAGGCCGGAGCCGTCGATCCGGGTGGCGCCCGGTGCGCCCGTTCCACTCATGACGCCCTCCCGGTGGTCTGCCGAACGACGCCGGCCTCGGCCGGAAGTATGTGCCCGAGCCGGTCCCGCTTGGTCGCGAGGTAGTGGGCGTTGTCGCCGTTCGGTGGAATCGTCAGCGGTGTGGTGGCGGTGACGGTCAGGCCGTACGCCTCCAGCCCGGCGCGTTTGGCCGGATTGTTGGTGAGCAGGCGCATCCGTCCCACGCCGAGGTCGGCGAGGATCTGCGCGCCGATCCAGTAGTCGCGGGCGTCGACCGGCAGCCCGAGCGCGAGGTTGGCCTCCACCGTGTCGTGGCCGGTGTCCTGCAGGGCGTACGCGGACAGCTTGGCCAGCAGGCCGATGCCGCGTCCCTCGTGGCCGCGCAGGTAGACGACCACCCCCGCTCCGTCGGCCGCGACCGCCGCGAGTGCGCGGTCCAGTTGGGGGCCGCAGTCGCAGCGCAGCGAACCGAACGCGTCACCGGTGAGGCATTCGGAGTGCAGCCGGACCAACGGGCCACCGCCGTCGGCGGTGCGTTCGGCAATGGCGAGGTCGCCGCGGACCAGGGCGACGTGCTCGGACCCGTCGACCGTGCAGCGGTACCCGACGGCGCGGAAGTCACCGTGCCGCGTCGGTATCCGGGTCTCGGCCACCCGCTCCACCAGCCGCTCGTGCCGGCGGCGGTGGCGTACGAGGTCCTCGATCGTGAGCAGCGCGAGGTCGTGTTCGCCGGCGAACCGGCGCAGCGCGTCCCCGCGCATCATCGTGCCGTCGTTCTCGACCAGCTCGGCGAGTACGCCCACCGGCGGGAGTCCGGCGAGCCGGACCAGATCCACCGCGGCCTCGGTGTGGCCCCGCCGGGCCAGGACACCGCCCGGTCGGTAGCGCAGCGGGAACACGTGGCCCGGCCGTACGACATCGTCCGGGCCGGTGCCGGGGTCGGCCAGCAGCCGGATGGTCCGCGTGCGGTCCTCGGCGCTGATCCCGGTGGTGATCCCGGCGGCCGCGTCCACGGTCACACAGAACGCCGTCCGCATGGTGTCCTGGTTGTCCGCGGTCATCGGCCCGACGGCGAGCCTGTCCAGGTCGGCGCCCTCCATCGGTACGCACAGCACGCCGCTGGTGTGCCGCACGGTGAACGCCACCAGTTCCGGGGTCGCGGCGGACGCGGCGAAGATGATGTCGCCCTCGTTCTCGCGGTCCTCGTCGTCGACCACGACCACCGCCCGGCCGGCGGCCAGGTCGGCCAGCGCGCGCTCGACCGGATCCCGCGGCGTGCTCATGCGGGGTCACCCGCCGCCACCGTGTCCGCCGGCTGGGGCGTCGCCGCGATCCGCGCCCGGACCCGGACCCAGGTGACGAAGCCCAGCACGCAGAACCCGCCGTAGACGAGGTAGAGGATCGCCGACGGGTAGTACCCCGCCGCCAGCAGCAGCGGCACCCCGACCGCGTCCACCGCGATCCAGATCAGCCAGAACTCCACCCACCCACGGGCCATGCCGTAGGTGGCGAGGATGCTGCCGGTGAGGATCCAGGCGTCGGCGAGCGGGCCCCACGAGCCCAGCAGGCCGAGGACGTAGGTGAAGACCGCCACGCCGACCGCAGCGCCGACCAGCATGCCGACGCGTTCGCGCCAGGTCGCCCACCGTGGCGCGACCGCGCCACCGTCACCGGCGTCGGCGCGAGACTGCTGGCGCCACCGCCACCAGCCGTAGGCGCTCACCGCGAAGAAGAACACCTGCCGACCGGCCTGGCCCCACAGGTCCTTGTCCTGCGGAGCGTGGAACACGCCGCCGAGGAAGACGGTGAACAACAGGATGTTGCCGATCATGCCGACCGGCCAGGCCGCCACCCGGCGGCGCATCCCGAACAGCGCGCTGGCCAGGCCGAAGCCGTTGCCGACGATCTCGCGCCAGAGGATCTCCGAGCCGCCGATGTGCAGCTTGGCGTCGACCAGCCAGGTCAACCAGGTCATGCGTGTGCTCCTTGGGTCTGCGACCGCTCGGCGGACTGGGCGGCGCTGGTGAGGGTGAGTCGTTCGACGTACTTCGCGATGACGTCCACCTCGAGGTTGACCGCAGCACCCGGCTGCTTGGCACCCAAGGTGGTGACGTCGAGAGTGGTGGGGATGAGCGCGACGGTGAACGCCGGCTCGGGAAGGTCGCGGACCTCGACGACGGTGAGGGACACCCCGTCCACGGCGACGGAGCCCTTCTCCGCGACGTAGCGGGCCAGCGGCGGCGGAAGGGCGATCTCGACCAGGTCCCAGCGGGGAGTGGGCCGGCGGGACAGTATGTGGCCGGTGCCGTCCACGTGGCCCTGGACGATGTGGCCGCCGAGCCGGCCGCCGGCGGGTACGGAACGCTCGAGGTTGACCAGGTGGCCGGGCGCGAGGGCGCCGAGGCTGGTGCGCGACAGCGACTCGGCCATCACGTCGGCGGTGAACCGGCCCTCGCCGGGCTCGACCTCGACCACGGTGAGACAGCAACCGTCGACGGCGATCGAGTCGCCGTGACGCGCGTCACTGGTCACCACGGGTCCGCGTACGGTCAACCGCGCGGAGTCCCCCAGGCGCACGAGGTCGACGACCTCGCCGCGTTCTTCGACAATTCCGGTGAACACCGGCTACTCCCTCGCCTTCCGGTCCGCCCGAGCGGGCACCGGGGAAGGCGAGGGTCACGGCACGCGCCGACCCGTCGACGCGGACGAGGGGTGCCCTCGCCTGCACAGCGGGTACGGAGCCGTGGCCCGCGTGCTGCCTCCCATCCGGACTTTAACCGTCGGTCCAGGAGTTCCACCTGGTCAACCGGGCGAGGCCGTCGGAACGACTTCGCACGGGTCGCGGACTGTCACCGCCGGTTCGGACTTTCACCGACCCCGGAGCACGCTGCGAGCTTTGCTCGTACGACGTTCAGTCTTGCACGGCCCGGCAAGTCCGGGCGCGGCAGTCCGGGCTCCGGCCTCAGATCCAGAACGTGTCGTGCCGGAGGAAGAACTCCGCGCGCTCGGCCTCGTCGGTCTTCGACAGGTCGGGCAGGCCCTCGAAGTAGCCCTCGCGCGGAGCGCCGGGCGCGAAGTGCAACAACATGCTGGCCGGTTCGCCGGACTCGTTGCGGAACGCGTGGATCCCGCCTTCGGGTACGTGCACGTAGTCGCCGGGTTCGGTGTCGATCCAGCGGGAGCCGTCGAAGATCCGCACCGTGCCGGTGAGGATGTAGAACGACTCCGAGATGGACCGGTGAAAGTGCTCGCTCGGCCCGGACGGCTCCGGGCCCATCTCCCAGCGGTACAGGCCGAACTCGCCGTTGGTGGACGCACCGGTGGACAGGTAGTGGACGCTGCCGCCGGAACGATAGGTGAACTCCGGCGGGTGGCCGGCCGGCCGGTAGGTCGCGCTGACCTCGCCGTCGGTGCCGGTGTAGCGCGGGCTGGGGTACTGCACGGCGGAGTAGTCGTACTCGGGAAAGCTCATGGGAGATTCCTACCCGGTCGGCTTGGAGGCTTCCTCGGCCAGCGCCCGCAGGTGTGCGACCGCTCGGTCGGGATCGTCGGCGCCGAAGACCGCCGAGCCCGCGACGAACACGTCGGCGCCGGCCTCCGCACAGCGTTCGATGGTCTCCGCCGACACTCCCCCGTCCACCTGCAGCCACAGATCGAGGCCCCGCCCGCTCACGAGCTCCCGCGCGCGCCGGACCTTCGGCAGGCACAGGTCGAGGAACTTCTGCCCGCCGAACCCCGGCTCGACCGTCATCACCAGCAGCATGTCCAGCTCGTCCAGCAGGTCGGCGTACGGCTCGACCGGCGTGGCTGGTTTCAGCGCCATCCCGGCGCGGGTGCCCAGCGCGCGCAGCTCGCGCGCCAGGCGTACCGGCGCGTGCGCGGCCTCCACATGGAACGTCACGCTGCCCGCCCCGGCCTCGGCGTAGGCGGGTGCCCACCGGTCGGGGTCCTCGATCATCAGGTGGCAGTCGATCGGCAGGTCCGTCGCCGCGAGCAGGGACTCCACCACCGGGAGCCCCAGCGTGAGGTTGGGGACGAAGTGGTTGTCCATCACGTCGACGTGCAGCCAGTCGGCCGCCTGAACCGACTCGGCCGCCTGGGCCAGCCGCGCGAAGTCGGCCGACAGGATGCTCGGTGCTATCTGTACGCCCATGGTGGTCGCGACTCTACTGGGACGGGGCGCCGGTCCCGGTGCGGGTGCCTGAGTCGGTGCGGATGCCGGTACGGCGCAGGAGGGCGAGGAACATCGCGTCGGTGCCGTGCCGGTGCGGCCACAGCTGGACCTCCGGGCCGTCGCCGAGATCGGGCACGCCGGGCAGCAGCGGGCGCGCGTCCACGCGTTCGACGTCGGTACGGTCGGCCAGTACGCCGGCCACGACGTCCCGGGTCTCGGCCAGGTGCGGAGAGCAGGTGACGTACGCGACGACGCCGCCCACCCGCACCGAGTCAAGCGCGGTGGTCAGGAGCTTTCCCTGCAGCGGGGTGAGCCCGGCGACGTCGCCTGCCGCCCGCCGCCAGCGTGCCTCCGGCCGGCGGCGCAGCGCGCCCAGTCCGGTGCACGGTACGTCGGCCAGTACCCGGTCGAAGGCGCCGGGCCGCCAGGCCGGCACGGTGCCGTCGGCGACCACGGTGCCGAGGACTCCGCGGGACCGCCGGCCCCGCGGAGTGAGGGTGCGGGCGACCAGCTCCGCGCGGTGCGGCTGGAGTTCGGTGGCCAGCAACGCCGCAGACCGCCGCCCAGCCAGGCTCGCGAGCAGCGCGGACTTTCCGCCGGGTCCGGCGCACAGGTCGAGCCAGCGATCGTCGCCGCCGTCACCGGTCAGCGGTGCCTCCGCCAGTGCCGCCGCGACGAGTTGGCTGCCCTCGTCCTGGACGCCGGCGCGGCCCTGGGCCACCGCCTGGACCCGGTGCGGGTCACCACCCTCTGTCAGCACGACGGCGTACGGCGACCACCGGCCGGGTTCGGCACCCTCGGCACGAAGGTCCGCCACGCTCGACCGCCCCGGCCAGGCCGCGAGCGTGACCCGGGCAGGCTCGTTGTCGGCCGCGAGCACGGCGGCCGTCTCCGCGAGCGACCCGCCGAGCGCGTCCGCGAATGCCTCGACCACCCACCGCGGGTGCGCGTGGACCGCGGCGAGGTTGCCGATCGGATCCTGCTCGTACGCCGGGGCGAGTTCAGCCTGCCAACCGGGCAGGTCGTGGGCCGCCACCTTGCGCAGGACGGCGTTGACGAACTTCGACGGGCCGATCCCGGCCACCCTGCGGGCCAGGTCGACACTGGTCGCCACCGCCGCGTGCGAGGGTACCCGCATGCCGAGAATCTGGTGTGCGCCAAGGCGGAGGACGTCGCGTACCTCGGGGTCCAGCTTCGTCAAGGGACGGTTGACACAGCGGGCGAGCACGTCGTCGTAGCCGCCGCGCCGCAGGGTGCCGTGCGCGAGTTCGGTGGCGAAGGCGGCGTCCCGTCCGGACAGGCCGCGCTCCCGCAGGACCGAGGGCAACACGAGGTTGGCGTAGGCGTTCCGGACCGACACCGCGTGCACCACGTCGTAGGCGGCCAGCCGGGCGGAGTCCACTCCGCCGCGCCGCCGCCCGCCGGATCCACCGGCCGGGCCCGGCCGCCGCCGCCCCGCACTGCCCGCACTGCCCGCCCTGCCGGGCTCGGAGGCCATCAGGAGAGGGGCTCCTCGTCACCGGGCCGCGCGCCGCGTGCCCAGTCGGGCGCCGGCATCGCCTGCTTGCCCGGCGGGCGTACCTCGCCGAGGGCGACCGGAACGCTGCCGGTGCCCACGAGGACCCCGGACTTCTCCGCCCGCAGCCGCCCCGGTGGCAGCACTTCGGCGTCCGGGACCACGGTGACCGGGCCGAGCTTGAGGCGTTCGCCGCGGAACGTCGTCCACGCGCCGGGCGCGGGCGTGGCCGAGCGGACCAGCCGGTCGACGGCGAAGGCCGGCGCCTTCCAGTCCACGCGTACGTCGTCGACCTCGACCTTGCGCGCGTAGGTCACGCCGTCGGTGGGCTGGGGCCGGGCCTCCAGGGTGCCCGCGGCGATGCCGTCCAGCGTGTCCGCCAGCAGCCGGGCGCCGCTGCGCGCCAGCCGGTCGAGCAGGTCGCCGGCGGTGTCGGTGGGGCCGATCGGCTCGGTGAGAACGCCGTACACCGGGCCGGCGTCCAGCTCCTCCACGATCTGGAACGTCGACGCGCCGGTCACGTCGTCACCGGCGCGGATCGCGTGCTGCACCGGCGCCGCGCCGCGCCAGGCGGGCAGCACGGAGAAGTGCAGGTTGATCCAGCCGTACCGGGGAACCTCCAGCACGCTCGCCGGCAACAGTCCGCCGTACGCGACGACCGGGCAGGCGTCGGGGGCGATCTCGCGCAGCCTGTCGGCGAACGCCGGGTCCTTCGCGGACTTCGGGGTGAGCACCTCGATCCCGGCGGCGCGCGCGCGTTCGGCGACCGGCGACGGGTGCAGCTTGCGACCCCGACCCGAGGGCGCGTCCGGACGGGTCAGCACGGCGACGACCTCGTGACGGCCGACCAGGATCGCCTCCAGGGCGGGCACCGCCGCCTCCGGCGTACCCGCGAACAGCAACCGCAGCCGGGCGGTCTGCCCCGGCGCCGCGGGCTCCCCCGCCACCGCGGCCGGCACTACAGCGCCCGGCCCAGTGTCGGATGCGGCGACACCCGAACCTGCGGCGGCGTGGCGCCGGCCCACTCCGCTTCCCGGATCGCCCGCAGGGCGGCCTTGCGCGCCTCCCGGTCCAGCCGGTCGACGAACAGCACGCCGTCGAGGTGGTCGGTCTCGTGCTGGACGCACCGCGCGAGGAGATCCGAACCCTCCACGGTCACCGGCTCACCGTGCATGTCGTAGCCCTTGGCCACGACCCGCAGCGCGCGCCGGCAGTCGAAGGTGAAACCGGGGATCGACAGGCACCCCTCCGGCCCGAACTGTTCCTCCTCGGACAGGTCGAGCTGGGGGTTGATCAGGTGACCGATGACGTCGTCGACGTGATAGGTGAAGACCCGGAGGCCGACGCCGATCTGCGGGGCGGCCAGGCCGCTCCCGGGCGCGTCGAGCATGGTCTCGGTGAGGTCCGCGACCAGCTTGCGCAGCTCCTTGTCGAAGTCGCGTACGGGCTCGGCCGGGGTCCGCAGCACCGGGTCACCGAACAGTCGGATGGGCTGGACAGCCACGCAGGTCTCCTCGATCAGCTCACAGGCGTCCCCGCCAGTCTACGGACGCCCCGGATCCGGACCGACCGGGCCATTCGGGGGCATCGGGACCGGGCGTCACCGCCCGCTGTGCTCCGCCTGCAGGGCAACTCCCCCTAGGGTCGAGACCATGCGATGGACCGTGCACGGCGAACGCGAGATCTACTCCAGCGACTGGGTGCGGCTCACCCTGGCCGACGTCGAGGTGCCCGGACTGCGCCGGTTCGACCACCACGTCCTGCGCATGCCACGCCCGGCCGCCGGCGTGGTGGTCCACGACCCCGAACGCGGTCTGCTGCTGCTGCACCGGCACCGGTTCATCACCGACACCTGGGGCTGGGAGATCCCGGCCGGCGGCGTCGACGCGGGCGAGAGCCCGGCCCAGGCGGCCGAGCGCGAGGTCCTGGAGGAGACGGGCTGGCGGCCGGGGCCGTTGCGCGAGCTGGCGGCGTACCACCCGAGCAACGGGATCGCCGACCAGTGTTTCCACCTCTTCCTCGCCGACGGTGCCACCAGGGTGGGGACGCCGAGCGATCCCAGCGAGGCGGAGCGGGTCGAGTGGGTGCCGCTGCCGGAGGTACGCCGGATCGTGCGCGACGGGCGGATGCGGGACGGGCTGTCGTTCACCGCCGTGCTGTACGCGCTCGCGTTCGACGAGCTCGGCGGCGGCCGGTCCGCGGCCGAGGAGTCCTCGCCGACGCCACTCCCCTGACACGGGCCGTGGGAAGAGCCGAACCCGAGATCACACCGGCAGGCCGGCCGCCTTCAACTGGCCGCGGAGCGTCGACCCGTCCACGAAGACCTCCGCACGCAGCCCCACCGAGCGGGCGGCGTGCACGTTGACGGGTACATCGTCGGTGTAGAACGTCGTGTCCGCGGTCAGGTCGTGCCGGTCCAGGAGCAGCCGGTAGATCGCGGGGTCCGGCTTCGAGACCCGCTCGACCCCGGACACGACCGCACCGTCCAGGTCCGCGAGGAACGGCCACTTCTCGCAGGCGATCGTCCACTTCTCGGCGGAGAAGTTCGTCAGCGCGTACGTCGGTACGCCGGCGGCCCGCAGCGTGTCCAGCACCGCGACGGTCTCCTCCAGGGTGCCGGCGACCATCTCCGCCCAGCGTTCGTCGTAGGCACGGATCAGGTCCCGGTGCTCGGGGAACCGGGCGGTCAGCTCGGCCACGCCCTCGGCCCAGGTCCGGCCCGCGTCCTGCGCGGCGTTCCACTCCGGCGTGCACACCTGCGCGAGGAACCGGTCGACCTCCGCCTCGTCGGCCAGCAGCGAGCGGTAGAGGTAGCGCGGGTTCCAGTCCAGCAGGACCCCGCCCACGTCGAACACGACCGCCTCGAGCGGTGTGCGGGACGGCGAAGCCGGTGGGAGGTCAGCGTGCGTCACGAACGCCGACCCTACCCGCGGTGGTCACGTGGGTGCGGGCCTACCCGAGCACGGCGGGATCGACCTGGACCCGGACCGGGCCCGGCGCCTTGCGGGCACTGCGTACGGCCTGTGCCGCCTTCAGCGCCGCGGACAGGCGGGCGCCGTCTGCCCACCGCACCCGCAGGACGAGCCGGACGACCTCGTCCTCGGCGGCCTGGGGCACCGGGCCGAGCACCTCGGTGCCGGGCGGGAGTTCGACCAGCCCGGCCAGGTCGCGTACGGCGTCCGGCGCCCCGGTCAGGGTGGCCAGCCGAACCGCCGGCGGGAACCTGGCGGCCTCGCGTTCGGCGAGCTCGCGTTCGGCCTGGGCCTGCGGCGACCACCGGAGCAGGGCCTGGATCGTCGGCGACGCAGGCTCGCCCACGACGACGACCGAGCCGCCCGCGCGTGCCGGCCGGACCAACGCCGCGGCGTTGAGCCAACGGCGCAGCGCCTCCTCCCCGGCCCGCAGGTCGGCGCGCGCCAGCGCCAGCCAGGAGTCCAGCAGCAACGCACCTGCGTATCCGCCCTCGGCCACCGGCTCCGCGCCGGGGGTGGCGACCACCAGGGCGGGTTCGGCGCCGACAGTGGACAGCACGCGCGGGCCGCCGGACGTGCGCACCGGAACCCTGGGGAACGCCCGGCCGAGCTCCTCGGCGGTCCGGCCGGCGCCGACCACAGGGGCGCGCAACCGGCCGCCGCCGCAGTTGGGGCACCGCCACGACACCGCGGGCCGGCCGCACCATCCGCAGCTCGGCGGTGCGCCGGCGGAGCCGAGCTGGAGCGGCCCGGCGCAGGCCGCGCAGCGCGCCGGGCCCCGGCAGGTCTGGCAGGCCAGGGCCGGGAGATAGCCGGACCGGGGCACCTGCACCAGCACCGGCCCGGAGCCCAGGGCGGCCCGGGCCTGTTCGAACGCCCGGTGCGGCAGCCGCACCGCGCGGGCCGCCGGGTCGCGGGCGAGGTCGGTGTCGTTGTCGCCGGCCACCACCACCCGCGGGCCGCGCTCGCGGACAACCGCACGCTCGGGGGCCAGCGGCCGCGCCCATCCCGTGGCCAGCAGGTGAGCTCCTTCGGCGGTGCACGCGAACCCGCCGAGCAACGCCGCGCAGCCGGACTCGTGTGCCCGCAGCAACAAGACCTCGCGCACGTGCGGGTAGGGGGCGCGCGGCTCGGCGTGCAGGTCGTCGCCGTCGTCCCAGCAGGCGACCAGGCCGAGGTCGGCGACCGGGGCGAACGCCGCCGACCGGGTGCCGACCACGCAGCGCACACCGCCTCGCCGGACGGCCAGGAATCGGCGGTAGCGCTCGGCCGGGCCGAGCTCGGCGGTCAGGACCACGTGCCGGTCGGGCCCGAGCAGCTCGCCGAACGCGGCGTCCAAGCGGGCCACGTCACGCTGGTCGGGAACGACGACGAGTACACCCCTGCCACCGGCGAGGGTCGCAGCGGCGGCGTGGGCGAGCGCGGCGGGCCAGTCCTCGCCGGGTGCGGCGGTCCAGACCGCACGCGGTCCGTCGCCGCGGCGCAGAGCCTCCAGGAACGCGACGCCGGTCTGGTACGACCCCCAGGGTCCGGGCCGGAGTGCGTCGGCAGGGCTTGCGTCGGGGACTTCGCCGTCGGCGGGTTTCGGAGTGGAATCCGAAGCGGGCTTCTGGGCGGCGCCCTCCACCCGTGCGTGACGCGGCGGCACCGCCAGCCGCAGAACGTCGGCGAGCGTGCCGGCGTAACGGTCGGCGACCCGGCGGGCCAGCCGGGCGATCTCAGGTGCGAGCACCGGCTCGGCGGACACCACCCGGCGCAGCGGCGCCAGCCGGCCGCGGTGGTCGGACTCGGCCACCCGCTCGAGCACGAAGCCGTCGAGGTCCTGCCCGGCGAACCGGACGCGCACCCGGGCCCCGGGCACGCAGGTGGCGTGCAACCGCTCGGGCACGAGGTAGTCGAAGGGCCGGTCGAGGTGCGCCAAGGGCACGTCGACCAGCACGCGTGCGACCGGAAGCTCAGGAGCCGGCTGCTGCGGGCTCGCGGCGCGCGGCTTGCGCACCTTGCCCCGCACCAGCGCCAGCTGGCCCCCGTCGTCCTCGGTCACGGCTGCAAAGAGTAGGGCAGGCCACCGACAGGTGGCCTGCCCCTCTCGTGGGTCAGTGGGTCAGCCGAGGCCCGCGGCGCTGCGCAGTTCCTCGGCGCGGTCGGTCCGCTCCCAGGTGAAGTCGGGCAGCTCCCGGCCGAAGTGACCGTAGGCGGCGGTCTGGACGTAGATCGGCCGCCGCAGGTCGAGGTCGCGGATGATCGCCGCCGGGCGCAGGTCGAACACCTGCTGCACGGCCTTCTCGATCACGTCGATCGGTGCGGCCTCGGTGCCGGAGCAGTTGACGTAGAAGCCGACCGGCTGCGCCTTGCCGATGGCGTAGGCGACCTGGCACTCGCACTTCTTCGCCAGCCCGGCAGCGACGATGTTCTTCGCCACCCAGCGCATGGCGTACGCCGCGGACCGGTCGACCTTTGTCGGGTCCTTGCCGCTGAAGGCGCCGCCACCGTGCCGGGCGTACCCGCCGTAGGTGTCGACAATGATCTTCCGGCCGGTCAGGCCCGCGTCGCCCATCGGCCCACCCAGCTCGAACCGGCCGGTCGGGTTGACGTAGAGCCGGTAGCCGGCGCTTTCGATGTCGAGCTCGCCGATGATCGGCTCGATCACGTGCTGGCGGATGTCCGGGGTCAGCATGTTGTCGAGGTCGATGTTGGCCGCGTGCTGCGTGGACAGCACGATCGTGTCGATCCGGGCGGGCCGGTCGCCGTCGTACTCGATCGTCACCTGCGTCTTGCCGTCGGGACGGAGGTAGGGCAGCGTCCCGTCCTTGCGGACGTCGGTGAGCCGCTTGGCCAGCCGGTGCGCGAGCGTGATCGGCAGCGGCATCAGCTCGGGGGTCTCGTCGCAGGCGAAGCCGAACATCATGCCCTGGTCACCCGCACCCTGAAGGTCGATCGGGTCGACCGAGCCGTCGGCGCGTCCTTCGTAGGCGGTGTCCACCCCCTGGGCGATGTCGGGCGACTGGGAGCCGATGGAGACCGTGACACCACAGGAAGCGCCGTCGAAGCCCTTGGCCGAGGAGTCGTAGCCGATGTCGAGGATGCGTTCGCGCACCAGCGAGGCGATGTCGGCGTAGGCACTCGTGGTGACCTCGCCGGCCACCACGACGAGCCCGGTCGTCAGCAACGTCTCCACCGCGACCCGGCTGCCTGGGTCCTCCGCGAGGAGTGCGTCGAGTACGGAGTCGCTGATCTGGTCGGCGATCTTGTCCGGGTGGCCCTCGGTAACCGACTCGGATGTGAACAGTCGTCGGGACACGGCCATCCTTTCTTCTAGGCACTGCCTTCGGGCGCCAAGGCACGGGCGGGTGAGCGGGGCGCGCGGAGGCCGCGAGCGGCCGCTCTCGGTTGTGCGGTGCCCGCAAGCCTAGCCAGGTCAGCTGGGAGGAGGCTCGCTATGGGGGGCGTTTCGGTGAGAATCGCGGTCTGTGCCCACTCCGTGGCGCCGGGCGAGCATTGCGACGGTCGCCGAGATCCGCTTCCGGTAGGCCGCCTGGGCGTAGGAGCCGGAGCCGTACAGGTCGCGGTAGACGGGCACCAGTTCGGGGTGCTCCCGGGCCAGCCACCGGTGGTACCACTCCCGTGCGCCGGGCCGCAGGTGCAGCACGATCGGGGTGAGGCTGCTCGCCCCGGAGGCGGCGATCGCGCGTACGGTCTCCTCGAGTTGGTCGGGTGCGTCACCGAGGTGCGGGAGGATCGGCGCCATCAGCACGCCGACCCGAAAGCCCGCGTCGGTCAGCGTCCGGACCATCCGCAACCTGGCCTGCGGGCTCGGGGTCCCCGGCTCCACCTGCCGCCACAGCCCGGCGTCGACCGAACCCACCGAGACGCTGAGTCCCACGTCGGTCACCTGCGCCGCCTCGCGCAGCAGGTCGAGATCACGCAGCAGCAGTGTGCCCTTGGTGAGGATGGAGAACGGGTTGCCCGCGTCGCGCAGCGCGGTGATGATCTCGGGCATCAGGGCGTACCGGCCCTCGGCCCGCTGGTAACAGTCGACGTTGGTGCCCATCGCCACGGGCTCCCCGCGCCAACTCGGCCGGGCCAGCTCCCGGCGCAGCACGGCCGCGGCGTTGACCTTGACGATCACCTTGGTGTCGAAGTCGCGGCCGGCGTCGAGGTCGAGGTACTCGTGCGTGCGCCGGGCGAAGCAGTAGACGCAGGCGTGCCCGCAACCGCGGTAGGGGTTGATCGTCCAGTCGAACGGCACCCGGGCGGCCGAGGGCACCTTGTTCAGCAGTGACTTGGCATGGATCTCGTAGAACGTCATGCCCCGGAACTCCGGGGTGTCGAAGGTGCGGGCGCACGCGTCCAGCCCGAACAACGCCAGCTCGGCCGGCTGGTCGGCACTTGTGTCGGCACCGGAGCGGCCGGTGAGTCGTTGACGATCCCATCGCACCGGACCAGCCTATCGAACGCGCGTTCGAGACGCTTCCTGCCGGGGTCGCCCGGGCCGATCAGCCGGTGAACGCCCTGGCCGCGAACAGGTAGACGACCAGGCACGCCAGCATGACCACCAGGGCGCGCAGAGCGGGCCAGCGGGCGGCGCCGTAGCGGCGGACGTTGGCTCGGGCGACCTTGGTGTCGTTCACCGTACGGACGAAGTGCTGGTAACGCCGTCCGGCGACGAATGCGATCACCGCCGCACCGAGGATCAGGACGGTAGCGATTTCGGCCATTCCGGGAGACTAGCCACGGTCTGCCGGTCCGTCCGCTTCATGACACGCTGGATGAGAGAACTCCCATGAAGGTCACGCCGCGCGTGGCGCCCGGCGAACGCGGGGAGTCAGCGGTGCGGTACCGAGGGGGGTTCGGTGGCGGTCCAGCGGACGGCTACGAGGTCCCAGATCCGGTGGGCGAGCGCCTCCTTGGCGCCACGCGGCACAACGGTCTGCGAGCCGTCCGCCCCCAGGATCACCGCCTCGTTGTCGGGGCTCTCGAACCCCTTGTCCACCCCCACCTCGTTGACCACGAGCAGGTCGCAGCCCTTGCGAGCCAGCTTGGCCCGGCCGTGGTCGAGGACACCCGCGGTGGCGTCCCCGGTCTCGGCGGCGAAGCCGGCCACCACCAGGCCGGGGCGCGGTCGGTCATGGGAGAGCTCGGCGAGGATGTCGGGGTTCTGGGTCAGCTCCACCGTCGGGGCGGAACCGTCGTCGGCTTTCTTGATCTTGGCGTCGGCGTAGCCGGCCGGACGGAAGTCGGCGGGTGCGGCGGCCATCACCACGGCGTCGGCGTCGCGCGCGGCGGCGAGGACGGCATCGCGAAGCTCCCGCGTCGAGCCGACCCGGGTGACCTTCACCCCGGCCGGGTCGGGCAGCGAGACGTTGGCCGCCACCAGGGTGACCGAGGCGCCTCGCAGGGCTGCGGTGCGGGCGAGCGCGTAGCCCTGCCGACCGGACGAGCGGTTGCCGAGGTAGCGCACCGGGTCGAGGTACTCCCGGGTTCCGCCGGCACTCACCACGACGTGCCGGCCGGCGAGGTCGGCAACCAGCGGCTCGTCGCCGCGGGCGAGCACGCCGCGGCAGACGTCGAAGATCTGCTCCGGCTCCGGCAGCCGGCCCTTACCGGTGTCGACGCCCGTCAGGCGTCCCTCGGCCGGCTCCAGCACGAGCGCACCCCGCTCGCGCAGCGTGGCCACGTTGGCCCGGGTCGCCGGGTGCTCCCACATCTCGGTGTGCATGGCCGGCGCGAACACGACCGGGCAGCGGGCGGTCAGCAGGGTGGAGGTGAGCAGGTCGTCGGCCTGCCCGTGCGCGGCCTTGGCGAGCAGGTCGGCGGTGGCCGGTGCGACGACGACCAGGTCGGCCTGCTGGCCGAGCCGGACGTGGGGCACCTCGTGCACGTCGTCCCAGACGGTGGTGTGCACCGGTTGGTGCGACAGCGCCGCCCAGGTCGCCTCACCGACGAAGCGCAGGGCGCTCTCGGTGGGCACGACCCGGACGTCGTAGGGAACCTCCACCAGCAGGCGCAGCAACGAGCAGGCCTTGTAGGCGGCGATGCCGCCCGCGACGCCGAGCACCACTCGAGGTCTGGGGGCACCCGGCATCGTCAGCTCCGAACTGCGGTCGGGAGAACGCGGTCGTCATGGCCGCTGGGGGAGGTCCGTGCGTCGCCGCCGGCGGTCAGGAAGCCGCCGGCTGGCCGCCCTCGTCGGTGGGCTCGATGTCCTCGACGGTGAGCAGGCCCTCGTTGATCTCACGCAGCGCGATGGACAGCGGCTTCTCCTGGACGTGGGTGTCCACGAGGGGGCCGACGTACTCGAGCAGGCCCTCGCCCAGCTGGGCGTAGTAGGCGTTGATCTGCCGGGCGCGCTTGGCGGAGAACAAGACGAGCTTGTACTTCGAGTCGCTCTTCTCGAGCAGGTCGTCGATGGGCGGGTACGTGATGCCCTCGGCAGCAGGCTGGGTACCAGACAAGCTCAGGCCTCCGGAGAATATGGATGGGAGCGCATCAAGGTTACCAACTCCTCCGCGGCGACGCCCACCTCGGTGTTGACGACGGTGACGTCGAACTCCTTCTCGGCGGCCAGCTCCTCCCGGGCGGTCTCCAGCCGGCGCTCCTGCTCCTCCGCCGACTCGGTGCCCCGGCCCAGCAGCCGGCGGACGAGCTCCTCCCAGCTGGGCGGCGCCAGGAACACGAACAGCGCGTCCGGCATGGTCTGGCGAACCTGCCGGGCGCCCTGCAGATCGATCTCCAGCAGCGCCGGGCGCCCCTCGGTGAGCTTCTCCTGGACCGCGGCCCGCGGGGTGCCGTAGCGGTGGGTGCCGTGCACGACCGCCCACTCCAGCAGGGCGTCGTCGGCGACCATCCGGTCGAACTCCTCGTCGGAGACGAACCAGTAGTGCACTCCGTGGATCTCTCCCGGCCGCGGGCGGCGGGTGGTGGCCGAGACCGAGATCCACACCTCCGGGTGCGTACGCCGGATCTCCGCGGCGAGGGTGCCCTTGCCCACGGCTGTCGGGCCGGCGAGCACGGTCAACCGAGCCACCGGACGTCGGGTCTCCCCCGCCGCGGTCCGGTCGTACACGGTCTCAGGATTCGCCGAACTCACGCTTCAGCGCAGCCACTTGGTTGTCTCCGAGCCCCCGCACACGGCGGCTCTCGGAGATTCCGATGCGTTCCATGATCTGCTGGGCGCGGACCTTGCCCACGCCCGGCATGGAACAGAGCAGGTCGAACACCCGCATCTTGCCGATCACTTCGTTGGAGTCACGCCCGAGCTTGACGACCTCGCCGAGCGAGGCGCCGGAGTTTTTGAGTCGGTTCTTCACCTCAGCACGCTCACGCCGGGCCTGTGCGGCCTTCTCCAGCGCGGCCTGCCGGGCTTCGGGGGTCAGGTGAGGTAGCGGCACGGACGGTCACCTCGAGGCTGTACGACGGGTCTTGGGTGCAGCGATTCTTGCTCGGTGGTCCACGTGCTCGGCGGCCGGGGTCCCGAAACCGTCCGTGCATCGCGAACACCCACGATGGACGCGAACCTACCCAGCGGGGGCGAGTGCGGCAAACCGGGGTCGCCCACTCAGTGCAACGGAGCGGGCCGGGTCCCGCCGAACGCGACGAACGGAGAGTTGGCGAACCCGGGCTTTGCGTAGCGCAGCGGCGCGCCGTCTGGCGTGACCACCGCTCCCCCGGCCGCCAGCAGGACGGCGTGGCCGGCGGCGGTGTCCCACTCCATCGTCCGGCCGAACCGCGGGTAGACGTCTGCCGAGCCCTCGGCGATCCGGCAGAACTTCAGCGAGCTGCCCGCCTGGACGAACGAGCCCACCTCCACCCCCTCCAGCCACCGCTGCGTCTCCGGATCGAGGTGGCTGCGGCTGACCAGGGCCCGCGCGCCGGTGTCGGGCGTGGGTACGACCCCGAGCGGCGTGCCGTGGCCGCCCTCGAGGCGTTCGGCGCGCCCGGGGCCGCCGACGTACGTCACGCCGATCGCGGGCAGGTGGACCACACCGAGCACGGGCGTGCCGTCCTCGACCAGGGCGATGTTGACGGTGAACTCGCCGTTGCGGGACAGGAACTCCTTGGTCCCGTCGAGCGGGTCGACCAGCCAGAACGGCGTACCGCCCACGTCCGGCGCGTCACCGGCGGCGACGGCCTCCTCGGCCACCACCGGGAGGTCCGGCGAGAGCTCGGCCAGCCCGGCCACGATCACCCCCTCCGCGCGCAGGTCGGCCTCGGTGACCGGAGTGCGGTCGGCCTTCTCCCGGGCGCCGGGGTCGGCGGCGGCGTAGACCGCGAGGATCTCCTCACCGGCACGCTCGGCGAGCGCGCGGATCCGGTCCACGAGCGTGGCGGTGCCGGCTGAGCCGGTCGGGTCGGTGGTGGCTGCGGAGTCGGTCGCGTCGGCACGCTTGGCAGGCATGGTGCCTATCGTGGCAGACCCGTCGGGTGCCGCCGCCGACGCTCAGCGCGGCGCGTCCAGTGCGGCGCGCAGAGAGTCGTTGGTACGGTCGGCGGCGTCGGCGAGTGCCTGTGGGGACGGCCCGGTGCGCAGGAGTTCGCGTGAGGTGGCCGGAACGACGTTGCGCGCCGCTGCCCCGAAGACCCGCCGCACGTCGGCCGGGGTCGCGCCCTGGGCGCCCAGGCCGGGTGCCAGCAGCGGGCCGTTCACGGCGGTGAAGTCCTCGCCGCTGTCGCCCACCGTCGCACCGACCACCGCGCCGTAGGACCCCAGCGGCGTGGCGCCCGCGTTGGCCGCCGCGAGCCGGTCGAGGATGCCGCCCGCGACGGTGCGGCCGTCCTCGCCGCGTGCCCGTTGCACCTGTGCGCCCTCGGGGTTGGAGGTCAGCGCGAGCACGAACACGCCGCTGCCGTGCTTGGCCGCGGTGTCCAGCAGCGGGCGCAGTGACTCGAAGCCGAGGAAGGGGCTCGCGGTGAGCGCGTCGGCGAACAACGGCGAGGCGGGGTCGAGGTAGGCCTCGGCGTACGCCTGGACGGTGGACCCGATGTCGCCGCGCTTGGCGTCCAGCAGCACCAGCGCGCCGGCGGCCCGGCTGGTGGCGATCACGCGCTCGAGCACCGCGATGCCGCGGCTGCCGAACCGCTCGAAGAACGCCGACTGCGGCTTCACCACCGCCACCCGGGGCGCGAGGGCCTCCGCTGCGGTGAGGGCGAAGCGTTCCAGTCCGGCCGGGTCGTCGGGCAGGTCCCACGACCGCAACAGGGCGGCGTGCGGGTCGATGCCCGCGCACAGGGGGCCGCGCTCGTCCAGCGCGGCCCGCAGCCGGGCACCGAACGTCTCCGTCATGTCCGTCTTCCCTTCGTGGCCGCCTTCGCGGCCGCCTTCGTGGCCGCTTTCGTGGGCGCGTTCGCTGACGCTGACGCTGCCGCCCGCGGAGTCGTTGCCGCGGTCGTCGGCCCACTCCGCCTGTGCCCACGACTGCAGCGAGCGGACCGTCACCTCGCCGGCCCGCAGCGACTCGATGCCCTGCACCGCGGCGGCCAGGCCCTGCACGGTGGTGATGCAGGGGATGTTCGCCATGATCGCCGCGGTGCGGATCTCGTACCCGTCCACCCGCGGGCTACCGCCGGAGGTGGTGCCGCGCGGGGTGTTGACGATCAGGTCGAGGTCGCCGGCCGCGATCCGTTGCACGATGGTGGGCTCGCCGTGCGGGCCGGTGCCCTGGCTGGCCTTGCGGACGACCCGGGCGACGACGCCGTTGCGGCGGAGCACGTTGGCGGTGCCCTCGGTGGCCAGGATCTCGAACCCGAGGTCGGCCAGCCGCTTGACCGGGAAGATCATGTGCCGCTTGTCGCGGTTGGCGACCGACACGAACACCCGTCCCTTCGTGGGCAGCGCGCCGCCGTAGGCGCCGGCCTGGGACTTGGCGAACGCGACCCCGAAGCCGGCGTCGATGCCCATCACCTCGCCGGTGGAGCGCATCTCCGGCCCGAGCAGGGTGTCGATGGCGCGGCCGTCGCCGGAGCGGAACCGGTTGAACGGCATCACCGCCTCCTTCACCGCGAGCGGCGCGGTGGGTGGCAGCTGGCCGCCGTCACCGGTCGCCGGCAGCATCCCCTCCGCGCGCAGGCCGGCCACGGACGTGCCGAGCATCACCCGGGCGGCGGCCTTGGCGAGCGGGGTCGCGGTCGCCTTGGACACGAACGGCACGGTCCGCGAGGCGCGCGGGTTGGCCTCCAGGACGTAGAGCACGTCGCCGGCCAGGGCGTACTGCACGTTGAGCAGGCCACGGACACCCACCCCGGCGGCGATCGCCTCGGTGGAACGGCGGATGCGGGCGATCTCCTCGGTGCCGAGGGTGATCGGCGGCAGGGCGCAGGCGGAGTCGCCGGAGTGGATGCCGGCCTCCTCGATGTGCTCCATCACGCCGGCGAGGTACAGCTCCTGGCCGTCGTAGAGCGCGTCCACGTCGATCTCGACCGCGTCGTCGAGGAAGCGGTCCACCAGCACCGGGTGCTCGGGTGAGATGGCCGTCGCGCGGGCGATGTAGTCCTCCAGCGCGGAGTCGTCGTAGACGATCTCCATCCCCCGGCCGCCGAGGACGTACGAGGGGCGCACCAGGACGGGGTAGCCGATCTCGTCCGCGATCAGCTTCGCCTCGGCGAACGACGTGGCCGTGCCGTGCTTGGGCGCGGGCAGGCCCGCCTGGGCGAGCACCCGGCCGAACGCGCCCCTCTCCTCGGCCAGGTGGATGGCCTCGGGCGGAGTGCCGACGATGGGGACCCCCGCGTCCTCCAGGCCCTGTGCGAGCCCGAGCGGGGTCTGCCCGCCCAGCTGGCACACCACGCCGGCCACCGGACCGGCCTGTTCCTCGGCGTGCACGATCTCCAGGACGTCCTCGAGCGTGAGCGGCTCGAAGTAGAGCCGGTCGCTGGTGTCGTAGTCGGTCGAGACGGTCTCGGGGTTGCAGTTGACCATCACCGTCTCGTACCCCGCCTCGTGCAGGGCGAGGGCCGCGTGCACGCAGGAGTAGTCGAACTCGATGCCCTGCCCGATCCGGTTGGGCCCGGAGCCGAGGATGATCACCGCGGGGCGCTCGCGCGGGCCGACCTCGGTCTCCTCGTCGTAGCTGGAGTAGTGGTACGGCGTACGGGCGGCGAACTCCGCCGCGCAGGTGTCGACGGTCTTGTAGACCGGGCGGATGCCGAGGGCCCAGCGGACCCCGCGTACGACGTCCTCACGCATACCGCGGATCGCGGCGATCTGCCGGTCGGCGAAGCCGTGCCGCTTGGCGGCCCGCAGCACGTCGGCAGTCAGTTCGGGCGCCTCGGCGACCTCGGTGGCCACCTCGTGCAGCAGGAAGAGCTGGTCGAGGAACCACGGGTCGATCCTGGTCGCCTCGTGCAGTTCCTCCGGGGTCGCCCCGGCGCGGATGGCCTCCACGACCTCGCGCAGCCGGCCGTCGTGCGGGGTGGCGATCGATGCCAGCAGGTCTTCCTTGGCCCGCGGCTCCCCCGACCAGACGAACGCCGCGTCGGACTTCTCGATCGACCTCAGGGCCTTGTTCAGCGCCTCGGTGAAGTTGCGGCCGATCGCCATCGCCTCCCCCACGCTCTTCATGTGCGTGGTGAGGGTCTGGTCGGCGTGCGGGAACTTCTCGAACGCGAACCGCGGCACCTTCACCACCACGTAGTCCAGCGTGGGTTCGAAGGAGGCCGGGGTCTGTTCGGTGATGTCGTTCGGGATCTCGTCCAGGGTGTAGCCGAGGGCGACCTTGGCGGCGATCTTGGCGATCGGGAAGCCGGTGGCCTTCGACGCCAGCGCACTGGACCGGGACACCCGGGGGTTCATCTCGATCACGATCATCCGGCCGTCGGCCGGGTTGATCGCGAACTGGATGTTGCAGCCGCCGGTGTCCACCCCGACCGCACGGATGACGCCGATGGCGACGTCACGCATGCGTTGGTACTCGCGGTCGGTGAGCGTCATCGCCGGCGCGACGGTGATGGAGTCGCCGGTGTGCACGCCCATCGGGTCGAGGTTCTCGATGGAGCACACGATGACCACGTTGTCGGCGCGGTCGCGCATGACCTCGAGCTCGTACTCCTTCCAGCCGAGCACCGACTCCTCGAGCAGCACCTCGGTGGTGGGGCTGGCCTGCAGCCCGGCACCGGCGATCCGGCGCAGGTCGTCCTCGTCGTAGGCCATGCCGGAGCCGGCGCCGCCCATCGTGAACGACGGCCGCACGACCACCGGGTAGTTGAGCTCGCCGGCGGCCGCCAGGCACTCGTCGAGGGTGTGGCAGATCCGGCTGCGGGCGGACTCCGCGCCGAGCTCGTCGACGATCTTCTTGAACGACTCGCGGTTCTCCCCGCGCTGGATGGCGTCGATGGACGCGCCGATCAGCTCGACGTCGTACTTGGCGAGGACGCCGGACTCGTGCAGCTTGACCGCGGCGTTGAGGGCCGTCTGGCCGCCGAGGGTGGCCAGCAGGGCGTCCGGGCGTTCCAGCGCGATGATCTTCTCGACGTGCTCGGGCGTGATCGGCTCGACGTACGTCGCGTCGGCGAACTCCGGGTCGGTCATGATCGTGGCCGGGTTGGAGTTGACCAGGATCACCCGCAGCCCTTCGGCGCGCAGCACGCGGCAGGCCTGGGTTCCGGAGTAGTCGAACTCCGCGGCCTGGCCGATGACGATCGGGCCGGAGCCGATGACGAGTACCGAGGAGATGTCGGTCCGCTTGGGCATCAGGCGGCTCCTTCCGGGTGAGTGGTCGTCCCCGTGGAGTCGGTCCGTCCGGCGCCGGCCATCAGGCCGACGAACCGGTCGAAGAGGTACGCCGCGTCGTGCGGCCCGGCGGCGGCCTCGGGGTGGTACTGCACGGAGAAGGCGCGCAGGCGGCCCTCCCGGTCCGACAGCGAAAGGCCCTCCACCACGTCGTCGTTCAGGCACACGTGGGTGACCCGGGCCGGCCCGAACTCGGTCTCGATCGCGGCGCGTGCGTGCCGCCGTGACCTTCCCGTGGCCGAGGTGTCCGCGGCGTCGTCAGGGCCGCCATCGGGACTGTCGTCACTGCCCGTCGGCCAGGCCACCGCGAAACCGTGGTTGTGCGCGGTGACTTCCACCTTGCCGGTGGTGAGGTCCTGCACCGGCTGGTTGATGCCCCGGTGCCCGTAGCGCAGCTTGTACGTGCCCAGGCCGAGCGCCCGGCCGAACACCTGGTTGCCGAAGCAGATGCCGAAGAACGGGATGCCGCGGGCGAGGACGCCGCGCAGTACCTCGACCGGGTGGTCGGCGGTCTCGGGGTCGCCCGGGCCGTTGGACATGAACACCCCGTCCGGTCCGAGCGCGAGCACGTCCTCCAGCGCCGTGGTGGCGGGCAGCACGTGCACCTCGACACCGCGTTCGGCCAGCCGGTGCGGGGTCATCGACTTGATGCCGAGGTCGACTGCGGCGACGGTGTACCGCTTCGTGCCGATGGCGGGTACGACGTAGGGCTCGGTGGCGGTGACCTCCGCGGCCAGCTCGGCCCCCTCCATACGTGGGGTTGCGCGGACGCGTTCCAGCAGCGCGTTCGGGTCGGTCTCGGTGCTGGAGATGCCGACCCGCATCGCGCCGCGTTCGCGCAGGTGCCGGGTGAGGGCGCGGGTGTCCACGCCGCTGATGCCGACCACGCCGTCGGCGCGCAGGGCGTCGTCCAGGCTGCGGCGCGACCGCCAGTTGGAGGGCAGCCGGGCCGGATCGCGGACGACGTACCCCGCGACCCAGATGCGGCGCGACTCGGGGTCCTCGTCGTTCATCCCGGTGTTGCCGATGTGCGGGGCCGTCTGGACGACCACCTGGCGGTGGTACGACGGGTCGGTCAGGGTCTCCTGGTAGCCGGTCATCCCCGTGGAGAAGACCGCCTCGCCGAAGGTCTCACCCTCGGCGCCGTAGGACCGGCCGCGAAACACGCGGCCGTCCTCGAGGACCAGCAGGGCACTGGGCTGGGTGTTCCTCGACAACCGTCCTCCACTCACGGGCATGGCTTCGTACTTGGTTCGTCGGCACGTCGTTCGCCGGCGGTTGGCTCGCCGGTCGGATGGCCGGCACTCACTGCGGCTTCCCGTCCAGGACCGTCGCGCGCCCCCGCAGGAAGGTTGCCACCACCCGGCCCGGCAGGGTCCGGCCGGCGTACGGGGTGTTGCGCGAACGGCTGGCGGACTCGGCCGGGTCGACCTCCCAGGCCGCGGCCGGGTCGTAGAGCGTGAGGTTGGCGGGCGCGCCCACCTCGACGTCGTGGCCGTGGCCCGCGAGCCGGCCGATCCGGGCGGGCCGGACCGACATCCGGTCGGCCACTCCTGCCCAGTCGAGCAGGCCGGTGTCAACCATGGCTTGCTGGACGACGGGAAGCGCGGTCTCCAGGCCGGTCATCCCCATCGCCGCGGCGAGCCACTCGCATTCCTTGTCCTCCACCGGGTGCGGCGCGTGGTCGGTGGCCACCGCGTCGATGGTGCCGTCGGCGAGCGCCGCGCGAAGCGCCTCGACGTCCTCGCCCGTGCGCAAGGGCGGGTTGACCTTGTAGATCGGGTCGTAGCTCGCCACCAGGTCCTCGGTGAGCAGCAGGTGGTGGGGCGTCACCTCCGCGGTGACGGGGTAGCCGCGGCTCTTCGCCCAGCGCAGGATCTCCACCGAGCCGGCGGTGGAGACGTGACAGATGTGGACCCGGGACCCGACGTGGGCGGCCAGCAGCACGTCACGGGCGATGATTGCCTCCTCCGCGACCGCGGGCCAGCCGCGCAGCCCGAGAACGCCGGACAGCGCGCCCTCGTTCATCTGTGCGCCTTCGGTGAGGCGGGGCTCCTGCGCGTGCTGGGCGATCACGCCGTCGAACGCCTTGACGTACTCCAGTGCGCGCCGCATGAGCACCGCGTCGGACACGCAGTCGCCGTCGTCGCTGAACATGCGTACGCCGGCGGCGGAATCCGCCATCGCGCCGAGCTCGGCGAGCTGGGTGCCGCCGCGTCCCACGGTGACCGCGCCGATGGGCTGGACGTCGCAGCGGCCGGACTGCCGGCCGAGCCGGTAGACCTGCTCGACGACACCGGCGGTGTCGGCGGCCGGGAGGGTGTTGGGCATCGCGCACACCGCGGTGAAGCCGCCGAGTGCGGCCGCGACGGTGCCGGTCTCCACGGTCTCCGCGTCCTCGCGGCCGGGCTCGCGCAGGTGGGTGTGCAGGTCGACGAGCCCGGGGAGCAGCACGAGTCCGGCGGCGTCGACCACGGTGGCGCCCTTGGCCGACGGGCGGTTGCCGACCTGGGCGACGTGCCCGTCGCGGACGAGGACGTCGACCGGCTTCGCGCCGAGCGGGCCGGCCCCGCGCAGGAGGTAGGTCTCGTTCATGGCGTCTCCCTGCTGCGTTGCTCGGGCACGGTGTCGTCGATGGCCGGGCCGGCCCCGGCGAGAAGGAGGTACAACGCGGCCATCCGGACGGCCACGCCGTTGGTGACCTGCTCGACGATCACCGACCGGGTGGAGTCGGCGACGTCGGCGGAGATCTCCATGCCGCGGTTCATCGGGCCCGGGTGCATCACCAGCGCGTGCTCGGGCAGTGACGCCATCCGCGACGCGTCCAGGCCGTAGCGGCGGCTGTACTCGCGGGCGCTGGGGAAGAACGCGGCGTTCATGCGTTCGCGCTGCACCCGCAGCATCATCACCACGTCGGTCTTGGGCAGCACCGCGTCCAGGTCGTACGACGTCGAGCAGGACCACTGCTCGACCCCGACCGGCAGCAGCGTGGGGGGCGCCACCAGCGTGATGTCGGCGCCGAGCGTCTGCAGCAGCAGCACGTTGGAGCGGGCCACCCGGCTGTGCAGGACGTCTCCGACGATCGCCACCCGGCGCCCATCCAGGTCGCCGAGGTGGCGGCGCATGGTGAACGCGTCAAGCAGCGCTTGCGTGGGGTGTTCGTGGGTGCCGTCGCCGGCGTTCAGGACGCTGGCGCTGATCCAGTCGGAGGCGGCCAGCCGGTGGGGCGCGCCGCTGGCCGGGTGCCGGACGACCACCGCGTCGGCGCCCATCGCGGCCAGGGTCAGCGCGGTGTCCTTCAGGCTCTCGCCCTTCTCCACGCTGGACCCTTTGGCGGAGAAGTTGATCACGTCGGCCGACAGCCGTTTCGCCGCCGCCTCGAACGAGATGCGGGTGCGGGTGGAGTCTTCGAAGAAGAGGTTGACGACCGTACGCCCGCGTAGCGTGGGGAGCTTCTTGATCGGCCGGTCGGCCAGCTCGCGCAGCTTCTCCGCGGTGTCCAGGACGAGCAGTGCCTCGTCCCGGTCGAGATCGCCCGCGGACAACAGGTGTTTCACGACACACCGCCCTCGGTCGATGGTTCCTTCGTGATGACCACGGCCTCGCGGCCGTCGGACCCCCTGAGGTAGACCGCGACCCGTTCGTGTGCCGCGGTGGGGAGGTTCTTGCCCACGAAGTCGGCCCGGATCGGCAGCTCGCGGTGGCCGCGGTCGACGAGGACCGCGAGCTGGACCGCGCGCGGGCGGCCGATGTCGTCCAGGGCGGTGAGCGCGGCCCGGATGGTGCGGCCGGAGAAGAGCACGTCGTCGACGAGAACCACGATCCGGCCGTCGATGCCGCCCTCGGGGATGGCGGTGTGGCCGAGCGCGCGGGTGGGGCGCAGCCGCAGGTCGTCGCGGTACATCGTGACGTCGAGCGCGCCGACGCCGCCGAAACCGCCCTCGACGGAGCTGATCCGCTCGCCGATGCGCCGGGCGAGCTCGACCCCGCGGGTCGGAACGCCGAGGAGGACGACATCGCCCGCGCCCTTGTTGCGTTCGAGAATCTCGTGGGCGATCCGGGTCAGCGCCCTGGTGATGTCGGCCTCGTCGAGCACCGCTCGGTGGCCGTCGTGCCGGTCCCGATCATGCTCCGGGCCCGACTGGGGGTTCGGATCGCGGGCAGCAGGCATCGATGTGACCTCCTTCCCCGCCTCTCTGGACGGGCCGTTAAAGGACGTCGTACTGGGTGGTCGGCCTGACCTCGCGCTGCCGGCGGACCGGGCCCAACCGCTGCCGAGACTAGCAGCCCACCCCGGCCGCACCCACGCGGGCAGCGCCGCCGGTGTCGCGGCCCCGTGTCGCGACCGGTGGTCGGGCCACGTGCCGCACGTCACTTCGAAGCGCTCCCTCCGGCGTGGACGAGCCGGAATGATCTTGGAGGGCGCCAACTCCGGGCCGGGTTGGCTTGACGTGGGAGTCGCTCCAGGTTACCGTCACGCTCCGTGACTATTTTGGGCGCGGCACTACCGTGTCCCTCGATGATCTAAGGATGGTTGAGCACGGATGCCGAGTGACTATGCACGGTCCCTGGGCGCGAAACTTCGCGCGATCAGGCAGCAGCAGGGGCTTTCTCTCCACGGGGTAGAGCAGAAGTCGAAGGGCCGCTGGAAAGCGGTGGTCGTTGGCTCATACGAACGCGGGGACCGGGCCGTCACCGTCCAGAAGCTCTCCGAGCTCGCCGAGTTCTACGGCGTGCCGATCACCGAGCTCCTCCCCGGAGTGGGCCCGATCGGTGCCGCCGCCGAGCCGCCGCCGAAGCTGGTGCTCGACCTGGAGCGCCTCGGCGAACTGGAGGGCGTCGAGGTCGCGCCGCTGGCGCGGTACGCCGCGACCATCCAGGCCCAGCGTGGCGACTACAACGGCAAGGTCCTGTCCATCCGCAAGGAGGACATGCGGACCCTCGCGGTGATCTACGACGAGCGCCCCAGCGTGCTCGCCGACCGGCTGGTCGCCTGGGGTGTCCTGAACGCCGAGGCCGCCGAGGCGGTCTCCGACGACGAGGCCTGAGCACCGTCGAACACACCGCCCGGGTGCTCGACAGTGTTTTCGCGGCGCACGCCGCAACTCGTCCGGTTCGGCCCGGTCGCGGGGCTCCTCGCCCCGCGGCCGGGCCGAACGGCTCTTGGGCCCGGCGTCGTCTCGGACGGCAACACCCCCTGAGGCTCAGCGCGCCCAGTGCTCGCCGAGAAATACCGCGCGGACCGCCACGATCGCGGCCGGCAGGAACACCAATGCCATGGATTCGCCCATCGGGGTACGCAACGTCCACACGTTCGTGGAGTAGGTACCCCGGCCGGCCGGGATGCGGATCCCTGCCCTAGCGGACGAAACCCTTGGCGCGCATCCAGTCGCGGGCGACGAGTCCGGGGTCCTCACCGTCGACGTCGACCTTCGCGTTGAGCTCCAGCATCGTGGCGGTGGTCAGCTTCGCCGTCAGCGGCTCCATCACCGCACGCAGCCGCGGGTACTTGCGGGCCATGTCCGCACGCACGTTGAAAGCCACGTTGTAGTTGGGGAAGAAGTGCTTGTCGTCGGCGAGCACTTTCAGGTCCAGTGCCTTGATCCGGCCGTCGGTGGTGAACACCTCGCCGAAGTTGCAGCGCCCCTTGTCGGTGGCGTCGTAGACGACGCCGGTGCTCATCGTGCGGATGTTGCCGCGCGGAACCTTGGAGCCGAGCGGAATGCCGTACGTCTTGAGCATGGGCTCGAAACCGTCGTCGCGGCTGGCGAACTCCGACTCCACACAGAACGTCAGGTCCTTCTTCGGCAGCTTCCTCAGGTCCGAAAGCTTCGACACGCCGAGCTTGTTCGCTTCCTCCGAACGGATCGCGAACGCGTAGGTGTTGTTCATCGGCGCGGGCGCGAACCACTCGAGGTGGTGCTTGGCAAGGTCTGCTTGACGTACGGCCTTCCACTGCGCCATCCGGCCGGTGATCGGCTTTGTCCTGCCGAGGTAGCTGATCCAGGCGGTACCGGTGTACTCCCAGTTGGCGTCGACCTCGCCGCGCAGCAGGGCCTGACGTACCGCGACGCTGCCGGAGATGCCGGTCTGGTCCACGACGTCGGCTCCGGCTGTCCGCAGGGCGATCACCGCCATCTTGCCCAGGATCAGCTGCTCGGTGAAGTCCTTGCCGCCCACCACGACGCGGGCGTCCTTCAGCGTGGGTTCGGGTTCGATCGAACCGGGGTCGGCCTCGGGTGCGAACTGCGAGGCGCCCTTGAGCCCGCAGCCGCTGGCCAGCAGCAGCCCGGCGAGTACGACCAGCGCGACCGCTCGCGCCGCTGTCAGGCGCCCGGCGCGGGGCCGGCGAGGCCCGGTGCGGTCCGGATGGGTGTTCTGCGGGTGTTCCTGCGACATCTGACCGGCCTCCCTTCACATGCCCTTGGGGCGGGCGACTTCCTCGACGACCCGGCCGAGCCAGTCGATGAGCAGGGCCAGCGCGGCCACGAGGACCGCACCGACGACCAGCACGCTGGTGCGCTGAAGCGTGATGCCGGAGGTGATCAGGCTGCCGAGACCGCCGCCGTCGACGAACGTCGCGAGCGTCGCGGTGCCCACCAGCAGCACCAGGGCGACCCGGATCCCGGCCAGGATCACCGGCACCGCGAGGACGACCTCGATGCGCAGCAGCACCCTCGTCGCGGACATCCCCATCCCCCGGCCGGCCTCGACCAGGTTCGGATCCACGCCCTGGATACCGGTGATCGTGTTGCGGAGCACCGGGAGAATCGCGTACGCCGCAAGGGCGATGATGGTGGTGCTGAAGCCCAGGCCGAGCCACAGCGCGAGCAGGACGAGCAGACCGATCGCCGGCGCGGACTGCCCGATGTTGGCGAGCGCGACGATCACCGGGGCGGCGGCGCGGGTCCGCCGCCGCGTGAGGATCACCCCGAGCGGCAACGCGATCACCAGTACGACCGCGGTGGACACCGCGGCCAGCACGATGTGCTCCCAGGTGCGGTTCGCCAGCGTCGCAAGGTTGAGTTGACGGGCGGTCACCGCGTCGTGGTGGGCGAACTGGACGTAGGCCACCACGACCCCGACCATCAACGCGACGACAACCGGCTGGCCGATCCAGCGCAGGCGTGCCGGCCGGCCAGGTGCGTCCTCGGTGAGCTCGAGCGCGTCGGGGTTGGCCGTGGCGGCGCTCACCGCGCGACCCCGGCAGTCCCGGCGGTTCCGGATCCGTCGGCCGACGGGTCGTCCGGGCGGGCCGCGGGCTCTCCCCCGGGTCCGGCCGGGTGGGCGCCGGACTGGGCGCCGGACTGGAGCTCCTGGATGGCGTTCATCACCGTCTCGACCCGGATCACGCCCTGGTAGGTGTCGCGCCGCCCGGTGACCACGACCACGCCGTGGCTGGAGGTGAGCATCGTGTCCAGCGCGTCGTTGAGGGTGGCCTGGGTGCCGACCACGGCCAGGCCCTCGTCGCGGCGCCGGGCGGCCAGCGAACCCCGCTCGCGGCCGAGCTCGCGCAGGGACAGCCAGCGCACCGGGCGGCGGCGCTCGTCGAGCAGGATGCAGTTCTCGCGGCCCGCGGCGCGGGTGCGCGCGAGGGCCTCGTTCGCCTGCTCCCCCACCGTGGCGGTCACCGCCTCGTCCAGCTCGACGCCGCCGACCCGGCGCAGGGTGAGCTGCTTCAGCGCCGCGCCCGCACCGACGAAGCCCTCCACCGACTCGTCCGCCGGGTTGGAGAGGATCTCGGCTGGAGTGTCGTACTGCACGATCCGGGAACGCTCGGCCAGCACCGCGATCCGGTCGCCGAGCTTCACCGCCTCGTCGAAGTCGTGGGTGACGAACACGATCGTCTTGCCCAGCTCCTCCTGGATCCGCAACAGCTCGTCCTGCAGGTGCTGGCGGGTGATCGGGTCCAGTGCGCCGAACGGCTCGTCCATCAGCAGCACCGGTGGGTCGGCGGCCAGTGCCCGCGCGACGCCGACCCGCTGCTGCTGCCCGCCGGACAGCTCTCGCGGGTAGCGGTCGCGGTACTGTGCCGGGTCCAGGCCCACCATGTCCAGCAGCTCGTCGACGCGCTCGGCGGTCCGGGAGCTCTTCCACTTCAGCAGGCCCGGGACCAGGCCGATGTTGGCGCCCACGGTGAGGTGCGGGAACAGCCCGCCCGCCTGGATGACGTACCCGATCCCCCGCCGCAGATCGTCGGCGTTGCGGCGGCCCACGTCGTCGCCGTCGAGCAGAATCTGCCCGCTGGTGGGCTCGATCAGCCGGTTGATCATCTTCATCGTCGTCGTCTTGCCGCAGCCGGACGGTCCGACGAACACGACGATCTCGCCGGCGGGGACGTGCATGCTGACGTTGTCCACCGCGGCAGCGCGCTGGCCCGGATAGCGCTTGGTGACGCCGACGAGCTCGATCGGCACGCCGTGCCCGTTGCCGGAGCGGTCGGCGCCGCCGGCTCGGCTCGGCCGGTACGACTGCTGTGTGGACTCAGACACGGATACCCCTCGAGGTCGTGTACTTGCCGACGAGCACGAGGATGCCGTCGAAGATCAGGGCCAGAACGACCACGGACACCGTGCCCGCCAACGCGGAGTTGACGGAGTTGGCGCCGCCCAGCCGCGCCAGGCCGGTGAAGATCAGGCCGCCCAGGCCGGGGCCGGAGACGTACGCCGCGATGGCGCCGATCCCCATCACCATCTGGGTGGAGACTCGGATGCCGGCCAGGATCACCGGCCAGGCGAGCGGGATCTCGACCCGGGCCAGGGTGGTCAACCGGCTCATTCCCATGCCCCGGGCGGCGTCGACGAGCGCCGGGTCGACCCCGGCGAGGCCGACGACGGCGTTGCGCAGGATGGGCAGGGTGGCGTAGAAGACGAGCGCGGTGACCGCCGGCGCCACCCCGATTCCGAGCGGTGCGATCAGCAGGCCGAGCAGGGCGAACGCCGGAATCGTCAGCCCGACGGCGGTGGTGGCGGTGGCCAGGCCGACCGCTCGCTTGTTGTGCTGGACCAGAACCGCCACCACGAGGGCGAGCAGCGTGGCCGCAACCACGCACTGCGCCACCATCGAGGCGTGCTGGAAACCTTGGAACACCAGCACTTCGCGGCGGTCGACGAGGAAGTCCCACAGATTCACGCGGCGGTCTCCTCCTAGCTGGACTTGCCACCTGGGTGCTGCCAACCCGGACTTGGCGACTGCCAACCCGGACCTGCGGCAGGCAACCCGGCCTTGCCACCCGGCCCGCAAGCGGACTGTGTCCCGCGGGGTCGGGCAGCGTGCCCGGCGTGTCGGGTGTCGTGGCGTACGGCACGGCTGCGATGCGGACGGCCCGGGTACCAACACGTCCGGCGCGTTGGGGGTCTTTCCTACCCAAAACGGACGAAGAGTGCAAATTCTCACTCTGGGCCGCGACACGTGACGCGCGGCGGCGCCGCGGTCGGTTACGGGCGCGCCGCGCTCAGTACGGATCTCCGCGCGGCGCTCGGTCAGCACTCGACGGCGGCGCTCAGGGCAGCAGGGTCGGCTTCAGCTCCAGCAGATGCGCCAACAGCCCGTTGACGAAGGCCGGGGACTCCTCACCCGCCAGCTCCCGGGCCAGCCGGACCGCCTCGCTGATCGCCACCGCGTCAGGCACGTCGTCGGCGTAGAGGAGTTCGTACGCACCGACCCGCAGAATGTTGCGGTCGACCGGCGCCATCCGGTCCAGGGTCCACCCCTGCGCGTGCGCCGCGAGGAGCTCGTCCAGCCGCTGGGCGTGCTCCACCACGCCCTCCACCAGCTGACGGGTGTAGTCGGGCACCGGCGGGTCGGCCAGCTCGATGCGGTCGGCCAGCGTGGTCAGCGGCGGGCGGCCGCGCAGCTCGGACTCGTAGAGAACGTCGACCGCCCGCTTGCGTGCCTTCGATCGTGCGGGCACTACACCCGTCCGAGGTAGTCGCCGGTGCGGGTGTCGACCTTGACCTTCTCGCCGGTGGTGATGAACAACGGCACCGCGATCTCGTAGCCGGTCTCCAGCCGGGCGGGCTTGGTGCCGCCGGTCGACCGGTCGCCCTGCAGGCCCGGCTCGGTGTATTCGATGGTCAGCTCGACCGACGCCGGAAGCTCGACGTACAGCGGGACGCCCTCGTGCACCGCGACCACGGCGTTCTGGTTCTCCAGCATGAAGTGGGCCGCGTCGCCGACGGTCTCCGCGGAGATCGGCAGCTGGTCGTAGGTGGTCGCGTCCATGAAGACGAACGACTCGCCGTCGTTGTACAGGTAGGTCATCTCGCGCTTGTCGACCGTGGCGACGTCGACCTTCACGTCGGCGTTGAACGTCTTGTCGACCACCTTGCCCGACAGCACGTTCTTCAGCTTGGTGCGCACGACCGCACCGCCCTTGCCCGGCTTGTGGTGCTGGAACCACACCACGCCCCAGAGCTGGCCGTCGAGGTTGAGCACCATGCCGTTCTTGAGGTCGTTCGTGGTTGCCACTGCGGTATTCGCCTCTCAGCTGCTGCGGTTCGTGTCGCTTCGACCCGTTCGGGCGGAAGCGGGCCGGCGCCTGGCGGGAACCGGCCGGAGCTGGTTCCGTCAGGCCAGGACGAGGAGGTCCCTGCCGGCCTTGGTGAGCACCTCCACCTCGCTGTCGTGGACGATCAGCGTGTCCTCGATGCGGACACCACCGCGGCCCGGCAGGTAGACACCAGGCTCGATGGTGACAGGAGTGCGAGGGCCGAGTTTACCCTCCGCGGTCCTGGCGAAGAACGGGTCCTCGTGGATCTCCAACCCGACGCCGTGCCCCAGGCCGTGGGTGAACCGCTCGCCGTAGCCCGCGGCGTCGATCACGTCCCGGGCCGCCGCGTCCACGTCCGACAGGGCGGCGCCTGGCGTCAGGGCGTGCCGGCCGGCCCGCTGGGCGGCGCGGACGACGTCGTGGATCTCCTGCTGCCAGTCCGCCGGTTCGGCCCCGACGACCACGGTGCGGGTGCAGTCGGCGTGGTATCCCTCGTAGCGGGCACCGAAGTCGATCTTCAGGAAGTCGCCCGGCCGGAGCGCCCGGTCGGTCGGCTGGTGGTGCGGAATCGCCGAATGCTCCCCACCCGCGACGATCGTGGCGAACGCCACCGCCTCCGCACCCGCGGCGTACATCCGCGTCTCCAGGTCGCGGGCGATCTCGCGCTCGGACCGGCCCACGAGCGGGCCGGCGAACAGGCCGGCCAGCGCCTTCGTCGACACCGCACAGGCCTGCCGGAGGTGGTCGAGCTCCACGTGGTCCTTGTCGACCCGCAGCCCCTCCACGGCCCGGTGCAGCGAGCCCGGCGCCAGGCCGGGTTCGAGCGAACGGAGGGCCTCCAGCGCGTCGACGGTCAGTGAGTGCGTCTCCACACCGAGCCGGGAGACGCCCCACGCGGCCGCGCGCCGCGCCAGCGCCGCCAGCAACTGCCGGTCGACGACGATCTCCAGGTCCGGGCACTGTGCCGCGGACTGGTCGGCGTACCGGCCGTCGGTGGCCAGCACCGCGGCGTCGTCGCCCTCGGTGCCGTCGGCGCGTACCAGCAGGGCGGCGTTGGACCCGGTGAACCCGCAGAGGTACCGGACGTTGACGAGGTGGGTGATCAGTGCGGCGGGAACGTCCCGGGCGGCGAGCAGGTCGCGCAGCCGGGCCCGGCGGGCGGCGTGGATGTCAGGCACCGTTCCACCCTTGCGCCCCGGCCCGTCAGGGGCAAGCCCGGAAGACGATCACAGCTCAGGGACGGTGGGTGGCCGCCACCGCCGACAGCGCCAGGCGGTACGACTCGAAACCGAAGCCCGCGATCGTCCCCGTCGCCACCCCGGCCACCACGCTGGTGTGCCGGAACGCCTCCCGCCGCGCCGGGTTGGTCAGGTGCACCTCGATCAGCGGAGCCGTGAGCTGCGCACACGCGTCGCGTACGGCGTAGGAGTAGTGGGTGAACGCGGCGGGGTTCAGCACCACCGGGGTCGAGGTGTCGGCGGCCTCGTGCAGCCAGCCCACCAGCTCCGCCTCCTGGTCGGTCTGGCGAACCTCCACCTCCAGGCCGAGCTCGGCGCCGGTCTTGGCACAGGAGGCCACCAGGTCGGCGTACGACGTGGAGCCGTAGACGTCCGGCTCGCGCGAACCGAGGCGGCCGAGGTTGGGGCCGTTCAGGACGAGAACACGCACCTCGCCAGGCTAGGGCATCCGGCGGCCGTTTCCCCGCCCGCCCACCGCGCCCTCGGTGGCCAGAGCTGACGGACGGTACCTGCGGCATTAGCATCCTCACGTGACCGACGTCCTGGTGGTGATTCTCGCCGGACTCGCCGTCCTCGTGGGGATGGTGCTGTTCCGGCGGCGCGGGCCCGGGGCCGACCGCGCGGTATCGGGCGGCCGGCCGTACGCAGGATCCGGCCTCCCCGGACAGTCGGGGCCTGGGCCGTCCGGCCGGCCTGCCCGGACGAGCACCGCACGGATCCTGAACCAGCCGGTCGACCCGATGGTGGTGGCCGTGGTGGTGGCGCTGCTCGGCCAGAACAAGAAGATCCAGGCCATCAAGGAGCTGCGCGAGTCGACCCGGCTCGGCCTCGCCGACGCCAAGGCCCTGGTCGAGGCGATCGCTGCCGGGCACCGCCCGCCGACCGTGGTGTTGCGTGGCGACGCGGTCGACGTCACCCCGTCCACCGCGGCTCCGGAGTCGTACGAGTCGGACGAGCCGGACGAGGCGCACGAGTCGGCGGACGGCTCGCCCGCCGACCTGGCCGCCCGGGCCCGCTCGCTGCGGTCACAGGGCCGCGAGATCGAGGCGGTCCGGCTGGTCCGGGCAGAGACCGGGATGGGCCTGGCCGACGCGCAGCGGTTCGTCCGCGCCCTCGGCTGAGCCCGGCGTTTCGGCGCAGGCCCACGAGTCACGACCGGAGGTTCCGCGGATGCGGATGAAGGAGATGGTGGCGCGGACCGGGGTGCACGAGCGTCTGTTGCGCTACTACGAGCAGCAGGGGCTGCTCGCCCCGGAGCGGCTGCCGAGCGGCTACCGCGTCTACAGCGAGACCGACGTGGAGGCCGTCCGGCGGATCCGCTGCCTGCTGGCCGCCGGCCTGCCGACCGCGACGATCGCCCAGGTGCTGCCGTGCGTACGTACCGACGACGACCGGCTCGTCCCCACCTGTCCCGATCTGGTCGCGCAGCTTCGCCGGGAACGCGACCGCATCAGCCGCGCCATCGACGAACTCGCCACCTCGCGGGAGATGCTGGACCACGTGCTGTCCGCAGCCCCCTCGGCGACGCTCCCTGATTCGACACCGGAGCGGGCCCAGGATCCGGCCCCGGATCCGGCCCCGGAATCGACGCCTGGGACCGGCCGGTACGCCTGAGCCGGGTGTGCCGGGTGTTACCGGGTGCGCGGCCGGGAAGCCTTCAGGCCATGAGCGCCTGCGAGGTCTGCGGCAACGACTACTGGATGTCGTTCGAGGTACACACCGGAAGCGGTGCGGTGCACACGTTCGACTCCTTCGAGTGCGCGGTGCAGCGGCTGGCTCCGGTGTGCGAGCAGTGCCGCTGCCGGATCATCGGACACGGGGTGGAGGTCGACGGCAGGTTCTTCTGCTGCGCCCACTGTGCCCGTGGCTCCGGTGCCGCGCACGGCAAGGAGATCAAGGACGCCGCCGGAGTACGCCCCGGCTGACGGTGCCGCGAGGCTGCGGCCGGCGAGCGTCGGGTCAGCCCGCGATCGTGTCGTACGCCGAGCGCATCAGCGCGGTCTCGGGCCCCTCCAGCAGGCCCGGCTTGGCCAGGCCGTCCAGGACGACGAAGCGTACGAGGTCGCCGCGGGCCTTCTTGTCCAACCGCATCCCGGCCAGCAGGGTCGGCCAGTCGGCGCCGTGGTAGGCGGTCGGCAGGCCGAGCAGGCCCAGGATGTCCCGGTGCCGCCGCGCCGTCTGCTCGTCCAGGCGCCCGGCCAGCCGGGCGAGTTCGGCGACGTAGACCAGGCCGACCGACACCGCGGCACCGTGCCGCCAGCGGTAGTGCTCGGCGCGCTCGATCGCGTGGCCCATGGTGTGCCCGTAGTTGAGCACCTCGCGGCCGATGCCGCCGCCGGCGGTGGCCGAGGTCTCGGTGAGGTCGTCGGCGACGACTCCGGCCTTGATCCGGACCGAGCGTTCCACGAGCTCGGCGGTGAGGTCGCCTGCCGGGTCGGCCGCGGCTGCGGGGTCGGCCTCGATCAGGTCCAGGATCACCGGGTCGGCGATGAATCCGCACTTGACGACCTCGGCCAGGCCGCTCACGTAGTCGGGTGCGGGCAGGGTGCGCAGGCTCGCCAGGTCACACAGGACGCCGGTCGGCTCGTGGAAGGCGCCGACGAGGTTCTTTCCCTCGGCGGTGTTGATGCCGGTCTTGCCGCCCACGGCCGCGTCGACCATGCCGAGCAACGTGGTCGGCACCTGCACCACAGCCACGCCGCGCAGCCAGGTGGCCGCCACGAACCCGGCGAGGTCGGTGGTCGCTCCCCCGCCGACCCCGACCAGCGCGTCGGACCGGGTGAAGCCCCACGCGCCGAGCGCGGACCAGCAGCGGGCGGCGACCTCGGCCGTCTTGGCCTGCTCGGCGTCGGGCACCTCCAGCAGGTATGCCGAGAAGCCCTGCCCGGTCAGCAGGTCGCGGATCCGTTCGCCGGTCGCGGTCAGTGCCTGCTGGTGCACGACGGCGACCTTGCGTACGCCGTCGCCGAGCAGGCCGGGCAGCTCGTGGAGCACGTTCGTACCGACGACGACGTCGTAGGGCCGGGCGGTGCGGACCGGGATCCGGACGGACTCGTTCACGACCGGCACTCCCCCGCAGTGCCTGTGCCCCGCACGGTGCGGACCACCTCACCGGCGATGTCGGCGGGTTCTCGCCCGTCGGTGGAGATCACCACCGAGGCGACCTCGCCGTAGAGCGGACGCCGGGCGTCCATCAGCTGCTTGAGCCGGCCGCGGACGTTGCCGAGCAGCAGCGGCCGGGAGGTGTCCAGGCCGACTCGCCGGGCCGCGTCGGCGAGCGAGACGTCGAGGAACACCACGTGCTGGCTGCACAGGTCCCGGCGGGTGTCGGCGTCCAGGACCGCTCCGCCGCCGAGGGCGAGCACACCCGGATGCTCGGTCAGCGCCCGGCGCACGGCGGCGCGTTCCAACCGGCGGAACGCGGTCTCGCCCTGGTCGACGAAGATGTCCGCGATCACAGCTCCGGTCTCGGCCTCCACGTCGGCGTCGGTGTCGCGGAACGTCACGCCGAGCTGCTCGGCGACCAGGGTGCCCACCGTGCTCTTGCCTGCACCGGGCGGGCCGATGAGGACGACCTTCGGCGCGGTCACCGGATGCTCAGCTGGTCGAGGTAGGCGGCGACGTTGCGCCGGGTCTCCGGGACCGAGTCGCCGCCGAACTTCTCGAGTACGGCGTCGGCGACGACCAGCGCCACCATCGCCTCGGCGACCACGCCCGCGGCCGGCACCGCACACACGTCGGAACGCTGGTGGTGGGCACGGGCCTCCTCGCCGGTGGCGACGTCCACGGTCCGCAGCGCGCGCGGCACGGTGGAGATCGGTTTCATCGCCGCGCGTACCCGCAGCAGCTCACCGGTGGACATGCCGCCCTCGGTGCCGCCGGAACGGCCCGAGGTACGGCGCAGGCCGTCCTCGCGGCGTTCGATCTCGTCCTGGGCGGCCGACCCTCGGGTCCTGGCCAGCTCGAACCCGTCGCCGACCTCGACACCCTTGATCGCCTGGATGCCCATCAGCGCCGCCGCGAGCCGGGCGTCCAGCCGACGGTCCCAGTGCACGTGGCTGCCGAGCCCGGGTGGGAGTCCCCACACGACCACCTCGACGACGCCGCCGAGGGTGTCGCCCTCCTTGTGCGCGGTGTCCACCTCGGCCACCATCGCCTGGCTGGTCGCGGGGTCCAGGCAGCGCACCGGGTCGGCGTCGATGCGCTCCAGGTCACCCGCCGACGGGACACTGCCCGCCGGTGCCCGCACCGTGCCCAGCTCCACGACGTGGCTGAGGACCGTCGCGTCCAGCGCCTGGCTCAGGAACGCCGTGGCGACCGACCCGAGCGCGACCCGGGCCGCGGTCTCCCGGGCGCTGGCACGTTCCAGGACCGGGCGGGCCTCGTCGAAGCCGTACTTCTGCATGCCCACCAGGTCGGCGTGCCCGGGGCGGGGCCGAGTCAGTGGGGCGTTGCGGGCCAGGCTGGCGAGCTCGTCCGGGTCCACCGGGTCGGCGGCCATCACCTTCGCCCACTTGGGCCACTCGCTGTTGCCGACGCGCACCGCGACCGGCCCGCCGAGCGTGCGGCCGTGCCGGACGCCGCCGAGGAAGTCCAGCTCGTCACGTTCGAACGACATCCGGGCGCCGCGGCCGTAGCCCAGCCGCCGGCGAGCCAGCTGGCGGCTGACGTCGTCAGTGGTGATCTGGACGCCGGCCGGCAGTCCTTCGAGAATTGCGACCAGGGCGGGGCCGTGCGACTCGCCCGCGGTGAGCCACCGAAGCATGCCGGAAAGTCTTTCACGGCGCCCGCAGGCTCAGCGCGTGAGGTACCAGCCGAGCACTTGTTCGCCGTACATCACCGTGAGCAGGAATCCCGCCAGCAGGAACGGCCCGAACGGGATCGCGGTCTTGCGATGCGCGCGGCCGGCCACGACCAGACCGAGGCTCACCACCCCGCCGAGCACGAATGCCGCGAACGTGCCGACCAGGACGTACGGCAGGCCGAACCAGCCCAGGCCGACCCCGAGCACCCCGGCCAGCTTGACGTCGCCGAAGCCGAGCCCGGACGGGGCGAGCAGCCCCAGCAACGCCAGGAACGACCACAGGGCCGCCCCGCCGACCAACGCCCAGGCCAGCCTGGTCCAGGCACCGGTGACCAGCGCGGCACCGCCGAGCAGCGCTACCACCACGGCGTACGACGGCAGGACCACGGCGTTGGGCAACAGCCGCACCCGCAGGTCGACGTAGCCGAGCAGGATCCCGGCCAGGGCGAGGTAGAGGACGGCCGGCAGGGCCGCGTCGGGTCCCAGCCGCCAGGCCAGCAGACCCCAGGTCAGGGCGGTCGCCACGGCAGCCACCGCGGGCAGGGACGGCCAGCGGGCGAGCTCGGCATAGGAGACGGGCCTGTCGTCCGGGGACGGGCCGTCGTCGCCGGTCCCGCCGATTCCGTGGTCGGCCTCGCCGCTGACCGCCTCGGCGCTCTCCCTGTCGAGATCCCGGTCGAGCTCCATGTCGAGCCCGGCGTTCGGATTACTGTCCGGCTGGACCGGATCGGGCAGCCGCGCCACCCAGGCCGGCACCAGCGTCCCGGCGACACCGCCGACCGCGACGCAACCCGCCACGAACGCGATGTTCCATGCCGTCACGGTGACGGAGCCTAGCGGCCGGCGCGGGGTCGCGGCCGGTTGTCCACAGGGCCGGCCAGGGCAGCCGGGACCGCGGCGGGCTATCCGGCCCGGGCGCGCAGGGCCCGCTCGCCGGCTGTCCGCATCGCGGCCACCGGCACGGGGGTCTTCCCGGTCATCTGCTCCACCTGCAACGCGGCCTGGTGGACCAGCAGGTCGAGGCCGCCGACCACCACCCGCCCGGCCAGGGCGGCAGCCTCGGCCAGCCGGGTCGGCCACGGGTCGTACAGCACGTCGAAGACCACCTCGGCCCGTTGGGCGATGCCGTCGGCGACCGGTGCCGCCGCCGCGTCGGGCACGGTGGACACCGCGAGGTCGAGCCGGGCCGGCAGGTCGACCGCGGCGTCGCCCCAGGCCACGACGCGCAGGTCGACGCCGAGTTCGGCCGCGAGCCTGTGCAGGTCCTGGGCGCGGGCCGGGTCGCGGGCCAGCGCCCACACCCGGCTCGCGTTCATCGCCGCCGAGGCGGCCAGTGCGGAGGAGGCGGTGGCCCCGACACCGACCAGCAGGACCTCACGGACGGTTGCGACGCCGCGTTCGCGCAGCGCCTCGATCAGGCCGGGTACGTCGGTGTTGGTGCCCGTACGCCGGCCGCCGGCCAACAGGACAGTGTTGACCGCGCCGACCAGCCGGGCGGGTTCGGTCACCTCGTCACACAACGGGATGACGGCCCGCTTGAGTGGCATGGTCAGGGACAGGCCGCGCCAGGTCGGGTCGAGGCCGTCGAGGAAGGCGGCCAGCCCCACCTCGCCCACCTCGAACGCGTCGTAGCGCCACGGCAGGCCCAGCTCCGCGTACGCCGCGCGGTGGAGTACCGGCGACAGGGAGTGTGCGATCGGAGAGCCGAGCACCGCGCACCGGCGTACGTACTTGTCCCCCGGCTTCGCCGTGTGGTTCCAGGGTTCGGCCCCAGCCCCCACCGTCGGCTCCCTTCCCTCCTCGTCAGCAGGCACGTCGTGGACCGGCCGTCAGCAGCGGTCGGAGTGCGCACGGCACCAGTTCTGGAACTGCCGCACGTATCTCTCGTGCTCGGGGAGCGTGGTGGCGAACTTCGTCTCGCCGGTGTCGGGATTGACGGTCACGAAGTACATCCACGAGCCCTCGGCGGGACGGATGGCCGCGCGCAGCGCACGCTCACCGGGTGAGTTGATCGGCCCCGGCGGCAGGCCCGGGTGCACGTAGGTGTTGTAGGGCGAAGGGTTGGCGCGTTCGGCCCGGGTGGTCGAAGGAGTGTCGTAGCGGTTGGTCGCGTAGTGCACGGTCGAGTCCAGCTGCAGCCGCTGGTTCTTCGCCACCCGGTTGTAGATCACCCGGGCGACCTTCGGGAAGTCCGCGGGTCGGCGGGCCTCCGCCTCGACGAGGCTGGCCACCGTGACCACCTGCAGCGGGTCGAAGTCGGACTGCGCGGTGCCGTCGGTCAGGCCGAGCTGCGCGCTCACCTGGTTGTGCCGCTTGACCATGTCGCCGAGCAGCGAGGCGGCGGTGGTCCCCGGGTCGACGTCGTACGTCGCGGGGAACAACATGCCCTCCGCCTTGCCCCTTGCGTACTTCGGCAGCCCCAGCGAGGACGGGTCCTTCAGTGCCTGCTCGAACTCCGACTCGGGGATCTTGGTCTTGTCCGACAGGATCGAGACGATCTGGGACACGCGGCGGCCCTCCGGGACGGTCACGCGGTCCATGATCCTGGACTCGGGGTCGAGCAGCAGGCCCAGTGCGTTCTTGGCGGCCATCTGTTCCCGCAGCCGGTAGTAGCCGGGCTGGATCGACAGCGCTCTGGAGTCGTTGCGGGCCGCGCGGGTGAACGCCTCCGCGCTCTTCACCACGTCCTTCTGCTCGAGGGTGTCGGCGATGTCGGTGCTGGACTCACCCTGCTCGATCTGGACCACGACCTGGCCCTGGCCGGAACCGGTGTAGTCGGGGACGCTGAACGCGTCCGACAGCAGGGCACGGCCCTTGATCACCGCGACCACACCCAGGCCGCCGATCACGGCGAGTGCGACCAGTACGGCGACACAGCCGCGCCCGCGGCGGTGGCGTACGCGGCCGGAGGTCTGGAACCCGAGCTCACTCACTGGCGGACCTTCTCCTTACGGGCGAGCCCGGCGGTTTTCCTGTGGAACGCTCGGTGTCGAGCGCGTTCTGCAGGATGACCGCTGCCGCTGCCTGGTCGATGCGGTTCCTGGTGCTCTTGGTGGACCGCCCCTGCGCCCGGAACCCCTGCTGCGCACCCACCGTCGACAGACGTTCGTCGAACAGCCTCACCGGGACCGGTGCGAGTCGCTCGGCGAGCTCGCCGGCGAACTCGCGGGCCTTCGCCGCGGCGGGCCCCTCCCGGCCCGACAGCGACACCGGCAACCCGACGACGACCTCGACCGCCTCGGACTCCTCGGTCAGCGCGGCCAGCCGCTCGAGGTCACCCGCGCCGCGCCGGACCGTCTCGACCGGGACCGCGAGATATCCGGACGGGTCGCAGCGGGCCACCCCAATTCGGACATCGCCCACGTCGACACCCAGCCGTACGCCGCCGCGCATCGTCGCCGTCCGCGCTCAGCTGCTCGTGACCCGCGTGCCGACGGCGTACTCGACCTCGCGAAGGGCCTCGTCGGCCTTGCCGGGGTCGGTGCCGCCACCCTGCGCGACGTCGTCCTTGCCCCCGCCACCGCCGCCGAGCACCCCGGCGGCCACCTTGACCAGCGCACCCGCCGACAGCCGCCAGTTGCGGCCCTCGTCGTTGACCGCCACCACCACCGAGGGCCGGCCACCGCTGGTACCGACGACGGCGACCACGGCCGGCCGGTCGGCGGGCATCCGGCCGCGCACGTCGAGCGCCAGCTTGCGCAGGTCACCGGCCGAGGCGCCGTCCACCCGGTGGGCGACCAACGACACCCCGAACACGTCCTTGGGACTGGCGGCGAGCTGGCCCGCCGCGGCGAGCACCTGCTGCACGCGGATGCGTTCCAGCTCCTTCTCGGCGGTGCGTAGCCGGTCGATGATGCCGGCCACGCGCTCGGGGAGCTCCTCCGGACGGGCCTTGACCGCCTCGGCGAGCTGACCGAGCAGCACGTGCTCGCGGGCGAGGAAGCGGTAGGCGTCCGCGCCGACCAGCGCCTCCACCCGGCGGATGCCGGCACCGATCGAGGACTCCGAGAGCAGCTTGACCACGCCCAGCTGGCCGGAACGGCCGGCGTGCGTGCCTCCGCACAGCTCCCGCGCCCAGTCGCCGACGGAGATCACCCGCACCACGTCGGGATACTTCTCACCGAACAGCGCCATCGCGCCGGCCTGGCGCGCGTCGACCAGCGGCATCTCCTCCGCGGTCACCGGCAGGTCGGCGAGCAGCAGGTCGTTGACGCGTTCCTCGGCCTCGGCCAGCACGCTCTCCGGCACCGGGCCGGTGGCGGTGAAGTCGAACCGGAACCGGCCGGGGGCGTTCTCCGAGCCCGCCTGCGCCGCGGTCTCCCCGAGCGCCTCCCGGAACGCCTTGTGCACCATGTGGGTCGCGGTGTGCGCGCGCGAGATCGCGCGCCGGCGCTCCACGTCGACCAGGGCCTGCGCGGCGGCGCCCGGCACGACCTCACCCTCGAGCACCTTCGCCTGGTGCACGATCAGGCCGGACAGCGGTGACTGGACGTCGTGCACGACCAGCCGGGCGCCGTTGGCCAGCTCGACCACGCCCTCGTCGGCCAGCTGGCCACCGGCCTCGGCGTAGAACGGCGTACGGTCCAGCACCAGCTCGACGGTCTCGCCCTCACGGGCGGAGGTGACCGGCTCCCCGCCGGCCAGCAGGCCGGCCACGCGGGCCTCCGACACCACCTCGTCGTACCCGGTGAACTCCACCGAGCGGCCGAGAGTGTCGGCGACCGAACGGTAGGCGGACAGGTCGGCGTGTGCGGTCTTGCGGGCGGCTGCGTCCTGCTTGGCGCGGGTGCGCTGCTCGGCCATCAGCCGGCGGAAGCCCTCCTCGTCGACCGACAGGCCGCGCTCGGCAGCCATCTCCATGGTCAGGTCGAACGGGAAGCCGTAGGTGTCGTGCAGCTGGAACGCCTTGGCCCCGGGCAGCACCGACCCACCGGACTGCCTGGTCTCGGTGGCCGCGAGGTCGAAGATCTGGGCACCGGTCTTCAGCGTGCCGAGGAACGTCTCCTCCTCGGCGTAGATGACCGAGCTGATCCGCTGCCAGTCCCGCTCCAGCTCGGGGTAGGACAGCTTCATCCGCGACTGGCTGACCGGCAGCAGCGCGGGCATGGTGGCCTCGTCGACGCCGAGCAGCCGCATCTGGTTGACGGCCCGGCGGATGATCCGGCGCAGTACGTAGCCGCGTCCCTCGTTGCCCGGCGAGATGCCGTCGCTGACGATCATCAGCGCCGAGCGCACATGGTCGGCGACGACCCGCAGGCGTACGTCGGCCTGGTGGTCTGCGCCGTACGCGCGCCCGCTCAGCTCGGTCGCGCGGTCGAGGACCGGCCGGATCTCGTCGTTCTCGTAGATGTTGTCCACGCCCTGCAGCAGCGCGGCCATCCGCTCCAGGCCCATGCCGGTGTCGATGTTCTTGGCCGGCAGGTCGCCGAGCAGCTCGTAGCCCTCCTTGGCCGGGCCCTCGCCGCGCACCCACTGCATGAAGACGAGGTTCCAGAACTCCAGGTAGCGGTCCTCGTCGACCTCCGGGCCCCCCTCGGAGCCGTACTCGGGGCCGCGGTCGATGTAGAGCTCGCTGCACGGTCCGCACGGGCCGGGCACGCCCATCGACCACAGGTTGTCGGCCATGCCGCGGCGCACGATGCGGTGCTCGGGCAGCCCGATGCGGTGCTGCCAGATCCGGGCGGCCTCGTCGTCCTCGTGGTAGACGGTCACCCAGATGCGGGACTCCGGCAGGCCGAAGCCGCCCTCGCCGACCGGGCGGGTGACCAGCTCCCAGGCGGACTCGATCGCCTGTTCCTTGAAGTAGTCGCCGAAGGAGAAGTTGCCGTTCATCTGGAAGAACGTGCCGTGCCGGGTGGTCTTGCCGACCTCTTCGATGTCACCGGTGCGTACGCACTTCTGCACGCTGGTCGCCCGGGGATAGGGCGGCGTCTCCTGGCCCAGCAGGTAGGGCTTGAACGGCACCATGCCGGCGTTGACGAACAGCAGGTTGGGGTCGTCGAGGAGCAGCGAGGCCGACGGAACGACGGTGTGGCCGCGCTCCCCGAAGAAGCGCAGGTAGCGCCGGCGAATCTCCGCCGTGTCCATCAGTTACCGTCCCTCCAGCTCGTGTTCGGGTCACGGGCGAGGCGCGTCGCGGCCTCGACGTCCAGACCCGTGTGACCGTTCGGCTCGGGGGCGTCCAGCGCGAGGGCGCTGCGCAGCTCCTGCTCGCGGGCGTCCATGCCTGCCCGGATCTCCTCACCGAACGCACGCACCGCCTCGCCGAGCCCGCCCAGCTGCCTGGCCAGGCCCTGGGGGCTGAAGATCTCCGCCTGCTGGGACAGCTTGCGGACGACCACGACACCGACGGTGGCTCCCACCACGACCCACACCAATCGCCTCATGCGACGTCGGCCCCCTTACGGCGGCGGCCACCGCGCATCTGCGAACGCACCTCGCGCTCCACGTCACGGCGGCTACGCGCGGTGATCGCCCGGCGAACGCCGTAGGAGAAGGCGGCCGCCTTCACCAGCGGGCCACCGAGCGTGGCCGCGAACAGCGAACTCAGGCCGGCGACGTTGTCGGAGACGGTCTGCACCCGCGACGTGATCGCGTCGACGCGTTCGAGCTGGGCGTTGGTGGTCGTCACCGTCGTGGTGACCTCACCCAGCAACGGTACGCTCTCGTCGGAGACGCCCCGGACGAGCAGGCGGGTCTCGTCCAGCACCTTGCCGAGCTTGAGGATGGGGTAGGCGAGAAGCCCCACGAGCAGCAGCAGCGCCGCGGCCGCGATCAAGCCCGCGATTTCACCGGCAGTCATGGCGACCAAACCTATAACGGTTGACGGCGCGGCGCGCGCCGCCCCTGGGTGCCGTGTCGCGGCGCCGACCTGGCACGGTTTGCCCGAAGGATTCCGCCGCCGGTGGAAGGGCCGCATCGGGCCCTCACTCCTCGCCGGCGAGGATGCGCCGGATTCGCTCCAGGCGCTGCGCCGCGGCTCCTTCGGCGCCCCGGCCGGTGGGGTGGTAGTAGGTCCGGCCGGCTATCTCGTCGGGTGCGTACTGCTGGGCAACGATGCCGCGCGGGTCGTCGTGGGCGTAGCGGTAGCTGGCTCCGTGGCCGAGCTTCCTGGCACCGCTGTAGTGCGCGTCACGCAGGTGCGCCGGCACCCGGCCGATCCGGCCCGACCGCACGTCGGCCTGGGCCGCCCCGATCGCGGTGACCACCGCGTTGGACTTCGGCGCCAGCGCGAGGTGGATGACCGCCTGGGCCAGGTTGATCGCGGCCTCGGGCAGGCCGACGAACTGGGTGGCCTGGTGGGCGGCCACCGCGACAGCGAGCGCGGTCGGGTCGGCCATCCCGATGTCCTCGCTGGCCGAGATCACCAGGCGGCGGGCGACGAACCTGGGGTCCTCCCCCGCCTCGACCATCCGGGCGAGGTAGTGCAGCGCGGCGTCCACGTCACTGCCTCTGATCGACTTGATCAACGCGCTGGCGACGTCGTAGTGCTGGTCGCCGTCGCGGTCGTAGCGGACCGCGGCCCGGTCGACCGCCGTCTCCAGCGTGGCCAGGTCGACCTCGCTGGTGTCCTTGGACTGCGCGGCGCCGGCCGCGGCCTCGAGGTAGGTCAGCGCCCGCCGGGCGTCGCCGCCGGCCATCCGGACCAGGTGCTCGCGGGCCTGCGGGGCCAGCTCCACCGCGCCGGCCAGTCCGCGCCCGTCGGCGAGCGCCCGGTCGACCAGCTCGCCGATGTCGTCGTCGGACAGCGGCTCCAGCCGCAACAGCAACGACCGCGACAGCAGCGGTGAGATGACGGAGAAGAAGGGGTTCTCGGTGGTGGCCGCGACCAGTGAGATCCAGCGATTCTCGACGCCCGGCAACAGTGCGTCCTGCTGGGCCTTGTTGAACCGGTGCACCTCGTCGACGAACAGCACCGTCTCCCGGCCTCTCCCGAGGTCGCGGCGGGCCGCGTCGATGACGGCGCGGACCTCCTTCACCCCGGCGGAAACGGCCGAGACCTCCACGAAAGCGCGGTTGGTCTGGCGGCTCACGATCGAGGCGATCGTGGTCTTGCCGGAGCCGGGCGGCCCCCACAGCAGCAGCGACATGGCCTGGTCGCCCTCGACCATGCGGCGCAGCGGCGCACCCGGTGCCAGCAGCTGACGCTGGCCCACCAGGTCGTCGAGGGTCCGGGGGCGCATGCGTACGGCCAGCGGCGCCGCCTGGTGGTCGGTGTCGGCCAGGCTCCCGGAGCCACGGGGCGCACCGGCTCCAGTGGCACCGGTGGCACCCGGGCCGCCGGATCCGCCGGCCCGGCCGGACACCTCGAACAACGCCTCGTCGGTCACGGCCCCGAGACTATCCGGAGCCGCCCCCTTCCATCCGGCCCGCGTGCGGTCAGCGCAGCGACGTCAGGTCCTCCGGGTGGACCTCGCCGTCGCCCTCGGCCGCGGCGGCCGCGGCCACCTGGCTCGCCTGGGCGTCGGCCGCCGTCGGCGGGGCCGCGAAGTGGCAGGCCACCCGGTGTCCGCCCGCGATCTGGATCAGCGGCGGTTCCTGGGTGGCGCAGATCTCCTGCGCCTTCCAGCACCGCGTACGGAACCGGCATCCCGACGGCGGGTCGATCGGGCTGGGCACGTCGCCGAACAACCGGATCCGCTCCCGCCGGCCGCCGATCGCCGCCTGTCCCACGTCGGGCACCGCCGACAGCAGTGCCTGGGTGTAGGGGTGGTGCGGCTGGGTGTACAGCCGCTCCCGGTCGGTGATCTCGACGACCTTCCCGAGGTACATCACCGCGACCCTGGGGCAGAAGTGACGTACCACCGCCAGGTCGTGGGCGATGAACACGAAGGAGATGCCGAACTCCTTCTGCAGGTCCGCGAGCAGGTTGACGACCTGGGCCTGGATCGACACGTCCAGGGCACTGACCGGCTCGTCGGCCACGATCAGCTGGGGCCGCACGGCGAGCGCCCGGGCGATCCCGATCCGCTGCCGCTGGCCGCCGGAGAACTCCCCCGGATAACGGTTGTAGTGCTCGGGGTTGAGACCGACCACCTCGAGGAGTTCCTGCACCCTCGACAGCACCTTGTTCCGGGGGACGATGTCGTGCACCCGCAGCGGCGTGCCGATGATGCTGCCCACGGTGTGCCGGGGGTTCAGCGAGGAGTACGGGTCCTGGAAGATGATCTGGATCTTGCGCCGGTACGGCAGCAGCTTCCGGCCGGTCAGCGTACTGATGTCGGTGCCCTCGAAGCGGACCTCGCCGCTGGTCGGGTCCAGCAGCCGGGTGATCAGCCGGCCGGTCGTCGACTTGCCGCAGCCGGACTCGCCGACCAGGCCGAGGGACTCGCCGCGCCCCACGGTGAAGGAGACCCCGTCCACCGCCTGGACCTGGCCGACCACCCGCCGGACCACGCCGGTGGAGCGGACCGGGAAGTGCTTGACGAGGTCGCGTACCTCCAGCAGTGGAGCAGCGGGGTCGCCCACGGGCCGCCGGGTGGAGGCCGGTCCCGTGCCGGTCGCGGGGGACGTGGGTCTGGTGGTGCTTTCGGTCATGGCAGCTTCTCCCTCACCCGATCCGCGGCAGGATCTCTTCGACGAAGATCTCGTCGGGATCCGGTAGGTGGCACGCCTTCAGGTGGTTCTGCACCCGCCCGCCCGGCCGCAGCTCGGGCAGGGTGGTGACGCACCGGTCGTCGGGCAGCCGGGGCGCGTACGGGCAACGCGGGTGGAACGAACACCCCGACGGCAGGTTGATCAGACTGGGCGGCATCCCCTTGATGGGATTCAGCCGCTTGTCCGGGTCACCGGTCAGGTGTGGCGCGCTGGACAGCAGCCCCCAGGTGTAGGGGTGTTCGGGCCGGGTGAGGATCTGCCTGCCGGTGCCGTACTCCACACAGCGGCCGCCGTACATCACCAGCACGTCGTCGGCGACCTCGGCCACCACGCCCAGGTCGTGGGTGATCAGGATGATCGCCGAACCGAACTCCTTCTGCAGGTCCTGCAGCAGGTCGAGGATCTGCGCCTGCACCGTCACGTCCAGGGCCGTGGTCGGCTCGTCGGCGATCAGCAGCTTGGGGTCGTTGACCAGCGCCATCGCGATCATCGCCCGCTGGCGCATACCGCCGGAGAACTGGTGTGGGTAGTCGTCGACCCGGCGGGCGGCCTGCGGGATGCCCACGCGGTCCAGCATCTCGATCGCGCGTCTGCGAGCCTGACCCTTGGACGCCTTGTGGTGGGCGAGGTACGCCTCGGCGATCTGGTCGCCGATGCTGAAGAACGGGTGCAGGCTGGACAGCGGGTCCTGGAAGATCATCGAGACGGCGTTGCCCCGGATGCGCCGCATGCGCTCGTCGTCCACACCCACCAGGTCCGTGCCCTGCAGGCGGATGCTGCCGGTGATCCTCGCCCGGCGCCGGTCGTGCAGGCCCATGATCGCCATGCTGGACACACTCTTGCCCGACCCGGACTCGCCGACGATGCCGAGGGTCCGGCCCAGGTGCACGTCGTAGGAGAGTTCGGTGACGGCGTTGACGATGCCGTCGGGGGTCGGGAAGCGGACGGAGAGGTTGTCCACCGCGAGGAACGGCGTGCCGTCGTCCGCGGAGGTTCGGGAGGTCCCGGTGGAGCCGGGGGCCCCCGTGGTCCTGGAGTTGTCGTTGGTGGTCATCCGAGTCGCACCCGCGGGTCGAGGAAGCTGTAGACGATGTCGACGACGATGTTGAGCGCCACCAGCAGGAACGACGCGTACAACACCGATCCCATGATGACCGGCAGGTCGCCGTTGCCGAAGGCGTTGAGGGCGATCAGGCCGAGCCCCTGCACGTTGAAGATCTGCTCGGTGAACACCGTGCCGGTGAGCAGGTTGGCGAGGTCGAGGCCGAGGATCGTCACCACCGACGTCAGGCCGGCGCGGAGCGCGTGCTTGAAGTTGACCTTGCGTACGGTGAGTCCCTTGGCCCGCGCGGTACGGACGAAGTCCTCACCGAGCGCCTCCACCATGGCGGCCCTGGTGTAGCGGGCGTAGCTCGTTGCGTACACCGCACCGAGCACCACCCACGGCAGCAGCAGGCCCTTGAACCAGCCGAGCGGATTCTGCAGTAATGGTTCGTACCCGCTGCGCGGAAGTACCTGGTACTGGATCGTGAGGTAGATGGCGGCGAGCAGTGCGACGAGGTAGTACGGGAACGACGTCAGCACCATCGACCCGCTGACAAGGGTCTTGTCCCACAGGGTTCCGCGATGGATCGCCGCCAGGGCACCGGTGGTGACACCGAACACGGTGAAGATGACCATCGCACCGAGCGCGACCGAGATCGTGACGGGAAGTCCCTGCACGATCATCGTCGTGACGGGCTGGTCGGCCACGAACGAGTAGCCCAGGCAGGGCACGTCGCACTTCTTCACGAACCCGCCGGAGTGAATCTCCCGGCCGGTGACGATGCCGGTGAAGAACTCCGCGAACTGTTCGGGCACGGGCTTGTCCAGCGACAGGCTGCGCCGGATGTCCGCGAGCCGGTCGGGCGTGCAGTTGCGGTTGCCGCAGATGGAGTACTCGGGCTGGGAAGGCCCGAGGAAGAACAGGAAGAACGACGCGACCATCACCACGAGGATCACGGCGATGCCGGCGACGATCCGTCGCACGATGTATCCGAACATGTTGGCAAACCTCGCGGTGCGGCCCGAAAGACTGTTGACCGAGCGGCGGGTGGGAAGGGGATCGCCCTTCCCACCCGCCGGGTACTGCCTACTGCTTCACGTACAGCTTGGTGAAGTCGGGCCCGCCGCTGAACGGGTCGAGGACGACACCGCCGAGCTTGGAGCCGAAGAGGAAGTTGGTCTTGTTGTAGTCGACCGGGATGACCGGCACGTACTTCTGCATCATCGTCTTGTCGAGCTTGGCCCACTCCGGCTCCTGCTTATCCAGCGGAAGCGAGGAGATCCGGTCGATCTCGGCGTTGATGTCGGGCTCGTTCAGGAACGACTTGTTCGGCGCGGAGGTCGGGTTGAGCGCGATCAGGCGTCCGTCGAAGATGGCCGGGAACACCGTCGTGCCCGACGGCCAGTCCAGGCACCAGCCCAGCGGCCTGATGTTGATCTTCGACTTCGGGTTGTCGAACTCCGCCCGCACCTGGTCGCGCGGCATCGGGATCGCGGTGGTCTTGAAGCCCGCCGCCTTCAGCTTCTGCGACCGCACCGCGGAGACCTGCGCGGCGATGTCGTTGTCGTTTGAGTAGGCCCACACGACGTCGAAGCCGAGCTTTCCGGCCTTCTCCAGCATCTTCTTGGCCTTCGCCGGGTCGCCGTCACCCTTGCCGCCGTTGCCGAACAGGTCGTACTTCACGAACCCGGGCGTCACCTTCGGCAGGATCGTCGTCGCCGGGGTGTAGGTGAACGGGCTGTCGCCGCCCGCCTTGTGGATCGAGTCGAACGGCCACGCCGTGACCAGCGCCTTGCGCACCTCGAGCGGGATCCGCCGGGTGTCCAGGTAGATGAAGTCGGTGCAGGTGCCGTCACCGGTCAGCATCCGCTTCTCCGGCTCCTTGCCCTGGATCTTCGGCAGCAGCGAGGAGTCGACACCGTCGTAGGTGATCGCGGTCTGGTCCGGGCCGTTGTCCGCGATCAGCTGCTCCTGCAGCTTGATCGGGTTCTGGCTGAACTTGAAGTCGTACTTGTCGACGTACTGGTGGCGCACCGGGTCGGTGTTGGGGTCCCACTGGTCGTTCTTGACCAGGACCAGGCGCTTGCCCTTCTGGTAGCTGTCGAACTTGTACGGGCCCGCCGCCAGCGGCTTGTTCCCGTAGGCGTCCTTGGTGTCCTTGGCCTGCGGGATCGGGCTGAACACCGGGAAGGTCGCGTAGTAGGCGAGGTCCGGGAACGGCTTGGCCATCTTCAGGACGACCGTCTTGTCGTCAGGGGTGGACACGCCCGGGTAGTCCAGTCCGCCGCCGTTGGCCTTGGACTTGAACGGGCCCTTGTACTTCGTGCCGTCCAGGAAGTAGCTCTGCTGGTACGTCGGGCCGCCGGGAAGCTCCTCCGTCGCGAAGGACCGCTTCACCGCATAGGCGACGTCCTGGGCCTTGATCGGAGAGCCGTCCTCGTACTTCAGCCCGTCCTTGAGGGTGAACTTCCACTCGGTGTAGTCCGCGTTGTGCTGGCCCAGGTCGGTGGCCAGGTCGGGGACCAGGTAGTACTTCCCGTCCGCGCGAAGTTCCAGCGCGGTAAGGGTGCGCGCGGTCAGCCGCAGCACCGCGAGGGAGTCGATGTAGTAGGCCCGGGTCGGGTCGAAGGTCTCCGGCGCCGCCGCGGTGAGGACGGTCGCGGTGCCGCCCTTCTGCGCACCGGCGATGTCCTTGGCCGGCGCCTTGGCCTGGGCGTCGAGAACGACGTCGAAACCGCCGCCCTTGGGCGCCTCGGCAGAAGAACCACCCTGCTGCTGCTTCTTCTGCTGCTCCTGCGCTTTCTCCGAAGGCGAGGCGCCTCCCCCACAGGCGGCCGTCGCGCCGAGCGCGAGCACGCCGGCGGCTGCAGCCAGCCTTCTCCATCGCATACGAGTCACTTACTTGCCTTCCTTGCAGTGGGCCGTCGGCACGTGCTACCGACGAGTCGTTGGGTCGAAGGCGTCGCGGATCGCGTCGCCGAGAAGGTTCAGTGCCAGCACCAGAACGAGAATCGCCAGCGCCGGTTGCCAGAAGTAGATGGGGTACGTCTGGTAATAGGTGAGCGCGGAGTTGATGGTGCGCCCCCACGAGGGTGTCGGCTCGGTCAGCCCGATTCCGAGGTAGGAAAGCCCTGCCTCGGAAGCGATGTAGCTCGGCACCGCCAGCGACAGGAACACGATGATCTGGCCGGTGAGGTTGGGCAGGAGCTCGCGGAACAGGATCTGGTGCGTCGGTACGCCGATCGCCCGGGCCGCCTGGACGAACTCCCGCTCGCGCAGCGACAGCACCTGTGCCCGGACCAGCCGGCCGAGGCCGGTCCAGCCGAAGATCGCGAAGATCGCCACCAGCGACCACAGCCGCACCTTCGAGACGGTGGCGTCGTCGGAGGGGAACCGTGCCTGTACGACCGGGACGATCGCGAACACGAACAGAATCAGCGGCATCGACAGCATCAGGTCGATCAGCCAGGAGATGGCCCGGTCGATCCGTCCGCCCAGAAAGCCTGCCAGCAGGCCCATCGCGGTGCCGATGACCGTGGAGATGACCGCCGCGCTGGTTGCGACGATCAGGGACGGGCGGCTGCCCTCCACCCAGCGGGCGAACAGATCCCTGCCCAGGCGGGGTTCCAGCCCGAACGGGTGCGCCGCACTGGGGTTGACGGTCGGAAAGCCGTACTCGTCGACGAGGTCCTGGTGCAGGGTGCTCGGGTCGGTGTGGGTGACGGCGGTGATGACGTCGGCGAAGACCGCGAGCAGAACGAAGAAAAGGACGACGACCGCGCAGATGATGGCGATCTTGTCCTTACGAAGCCGCTCCAGCGCGATCTGCGTCGGAGACTTGCTCTTGACCGGGTTCTCCGGAGGGGCGACCGGTGTACTGCTACCGGTCTCGAGCAGGGTCGGGTCCGCCATGGGTTGCCGTACGCCTTCCTGGCTTACGAATCACGACACACAGCAGTCGGCGACGCGCTGTGTCCGAAGTGTGTGACGCCTGACGATAAACGACATCGGGCATATACACAGCGCCGTTTGGATCACGATTTGTAAACGCTTGCCGTGACAAAAGGTAAGCGATTTGCAGCAGCTACGGCACGCTGGGTAATTAAAACGGCGGCCGGCCCGAAGGGGCCGGCCGCCGAAACACAAACGTCATCGACGGGTACTTGACGGCGTTTTCCGCCCAGGTCGTCTGCAGTGAAAGAAAGTCAGGCTCCTGACGCAGCGTCGTCGCTGCCGACCCTATCGGTGACTTTCGCGTCGTCTGCCCGGTGGCGTCCGGTTCCGGACGACTTGCCCGGGACCACGTCGATTCCCGCCTCCCGGCGCTGGGCCGGCGAGATCGGCGTGGGCGCGCCGGTGAGCGGATCGGCGCCGGACGCGCTCTTGGGGAACGCGATGACGTCGCGGATCGATTCCGCGCCGGTCAGCAGCGCCACCAGCCGGTCCAGCCCGAGCGCGATGCCGCCGTGCGGCGGCGGGCCGTACTTGAACGCCTCCAGCAGGAACCCGAACTGGCTGGCCGCCTCCTCGTGCGACAGGCCGATCAGGTCGAAGACGCGTTGCTGGACGTCGGCCCGGTGAATACGAATCGACCCGCCGCCGATCTCGTTTCCGTTCAGCACGATGTCGTACGCCTGGGACAGCGCCTGCCCGGGATCCTCCTCGAACCGGTCGGCCCATTCCGCCGTCGGCGCGGTGAACGGGTGGTGGATCGCCGTCCACCCCTTCTCGCCGCCGAATGTCTCCACCGGCTCGAACATCGGCGCGTCGACCACCCAGCAGAACTCCCAGCGGGAGTGGTCGATCAGCCCACAGCGCTCGCCCACCTCGAGGCGCACCGCCGCCAGCAGTGCCAGCGCCTCCGTGCGCGGGCCGGCCGCGAAGAAGACGCAGTCGCCCGGCTTCGCACCGGCGTGCTCGGCGAGGCCCGCACGCTCGTCCTCGGAGAGGTTCTTGGCCACCGGGCCGCCGAGCTCGCCGCCCTCACCGACCAGCACGTACGCCAGACCCTTCGCACCGCGCGAGCGGGCCCACTCCTGCCAGGCGTCCAGCTCCTTGCGCGCCTGCCCCGCTCCTCCGGGCATCACGACGGCGCCGACGTGGAAGTCCTCGCCCTTGGCCTGGAAGACCCGGAACGGCGTCTGCGCGAAGTACTCGGTGAAGTCGACCAGCTCGTTGCCGAAGCGCAGGTCGGGCCGGTCGATGCCGAACCTGCGCATCGCCTCGGCGTAGGTCATCCGCGGGATCGGCAGCGGGATGTCGTACCCCAGAACGGTCTTCCACACCCGGGCGAGCACCTGCTCGGTCAGCGCGATGATGTCGTCGGTGTCGCAGAACGACATCTCCACGTCGAGCTGGGTGAACTCCGGCTGCCGGTCGGCGCGGAAGTCCTCGTCCCGGAAGCACCGCGCGATCTGGTAGTAGCGCTCGATGCCGGCGACCATCAGCAGCTGCTTGAACAGCTGCGGCGACTGCGGAAGGGCGTACCAGCTGCCCGGCTGCAACCGGACCGGCACCACGAAGTCGCGGGCGCCCTCGGGGGTGGACCGCGTGAGGTAGGGCGTCTCCACGTCGACGAAGCCGTGCTCGTCCATCACGTCGCGGATCAGCCGGGTCACTCGCGACCTGGTGCGCAGCTTGGCCGCCATCTCCGGCCGGCGAAGGTCGAGGTAGCGGTGCCGGAGCCGGACCTCCTCGTTGACCGGCGTCTGGTGGTGTTCCTCGATCGGGAACGGCAGCGCCTCGGCGGTGCTGAGTACCTCCACCTCGGTGGCCACCACCTCCACCTCGCCGGTCGGCAGGTTGGGGTTGGCGTTGCCCTCCGGACGGCGCCGGACCTCACCGACCACCCGCAGGCAGTGCTCCTGACGCAGGCCGTGCGCGGTCTCCTCGTCGCGGATCACCACCTGGACGGTCCCGGAGGCGTCACGCAGGTCGAGGAAGGCCACGCCGCCGTGGTCACGGCGCCGGGCGATCCAGCCGGCCAGGGTCACGGTCGCGTCCAGATGGTCGGCGCGTAGCGTGCCGGCCTCGTGCGTACGGATCACCCGTGCGTCTCCTTCGTTGTCGGTGCTGTCTGGTCCTGCCCTGAAGGGTTCTGGCCTGGTCCGTTCTGGCCTGGTCGGTCCTGTTCGGCGTGCGCCGTCGCCAGGGCTTCCGCCACTACGTCGACCAGGTCGGCGAGCGGGACGGCCCGCTGTCCGCCGCTGCGCAGGTCCTTCAGCTGGGCGCTGTCCTGCTCCAGGTCGCGGTCGCCGAGGACGAGCGCGAACGCCGCGCCGGAACGGTCGGCCGCCTTCATCGCGCCCTTGAGGCCCTGGCCACCGTAGCTCGTGTCGGACCGTACGCCCGCCTCGCGCAGATCCCGCAGCAGGGTGACCGTCCGCCGCCGGGCCGCGGCGCCGAGGGGTACGACGTACACGTCGCACCGGCTGGTCTCCCCGACCGTCAGCCCCTCCGCCTCGACGGCGAGCACGGTGCGGTCCAGGCCGAGCCCAAAGCCGACCCCGCCGAGGTCGGGGCCCCCGATCGTGGCCAGCAGCCCGTCGTAGCGGCCACCGCCACCGATGGCGGACTGCGCGCCGAGCCCGCCGTGGACGAGTTCGAACGTCGTGCGTACGTAGTAGTCGAGCCCGCGCACGAGACGCGGCGTGTCCTCCCACTCCACGCCGAGATCGGCGAGGTAGGAGCGGACCTGCTCGTGGTGCTCCTTGCACGCGCCGCACAGGTGGTCGGTGATCATCGGCGCGTCGGTGAGCTGGGCCTGGACCTCCGGGCGCTTGTCGTCCAGCACCCGCATGGGGTTGATCGCGGCCCGCCGGCGGGTGTCGTCGTCCAGGTCGATCCCGCGCAGGAAGTCCTGGAGGAGCTCGCGGTAGGCCGGACGGCACTCCCGGCAGCCCAGGCTGTTGAGCAGCAGCCGGGTGCCGGTGAGGCCGAGTTGCCGCTGGGCCTGCCAGGCCATCCAGACGACCTCGGCGTCCAGGGCCGGGTCGTCGCCGCCGATCGTCTCCACCCCGACCTGGGTGTGCTGGCGGTAGCGGCCGGACTGCGGCTGTTCGTACCGGAAGTTCTGCCCGACGTACCACACCTTCACCGGAAGCTGGCCGCGGTGCAGGCCGCGTTCAGCGATGGCGCGCAGCACGCCGGCCGTACCCTCCGGGCGCAGCGTCAGCGAGCGGCCCCCCCGGTCGGCGAAGGTGTACATCTCCTTCGTCACCACGTCGGTCGACTCACCCACGCCGCGGACGAACAGCCCGGTGTCCTCGAACATCGGTGTTTCGACGTACTCGTACCCCGCCAGCCGGGGCGGTCGGCTCAGTGCCTCCCGCACCGCGAGCCAGGTGGCCGATCTCGGTGGTACGACGTCGAAGGTGCCCTTGGGCGCCTGGAAACTCATCTGCGATCTTCACCCGCTCCGTGCCGGGCCGGGCACGAGCCCTCTCAGGAAGGGATTGGTCTGGCGTTCCCGGCCGATGGTCGTCTGGTCACCGTGGCCGGGCAGGACCACGATCCGGTCGTCGAGCGGCAGCACCTTGTCGGCAAGGCTGCGCAGCATCGTCGGATGGTCACCGCCCGGCAGGTCGGTGCGTCCGATCGACCCGGCGAAGAGCAGGTCGCCCGCGAACATGAGCTCGGGCGCCGCGCTCGCCTGGCCGGTCCACGTGGGGGCACCTGCCCCGCGTACGTCCCCCTCGACGGGAGTACGGAACGCGACCGACCCGCTGGTATGGCCCGGGGTGTGGTCGACGGTGAAGCTCAGCCCGGCGACGTCGACCCGGGCGCCGTCGGTGAGCTCGCGTACGTCGTCGGGCTCGGCGAAGGACTGCCCGCCGCCGAGCAGCGCGCCGGCCCACTCCGGCGGCAGGCCGCGCAACGGGTCGGCGAGCAGCGGCCGGTCGGCCGGGTGGACCCAGCAGGTCGCGTCGTAGCTCCCGCACACCGGCAGCACCGACCACATGTGGTCCAGGTGCCCGTGGGTGAGCAGAACCGCCACCGGCCGGAGCCGGTGCTCGCGAACGACCTCGTCCACCGCGCTCGCCGCGTCCTGGCCCGGATCGACCACCACGCAGTCCTCGCCCGGCCCCGTCGCCACGAGGTAGCAGTTCGCGGCGAACACTCCGGTCGGAAAGCCGGCGACGAGCATGGAATCCTCTGCGGTCGGGTGGCGGTCTGGGCGCTCTGGGGCGGTCGGGACGAGGCGGGGGGACCTTCGAAGACTACCGGCGGCGTGTCCGGCGCGGCGAACCTGGCCGGTCCTGGCGATTACCGGGACACACTCCCCTACCGGGGCCAAGGCGTCTCCTAGACTGGCACACCGGTCATCGGACAGCTAAGCGGAGAGAACGGGGCCTTCGGTGGTCACCAAAGAGCAGCGCCGACGCCGCCTCGCCAGGCAGCACTGGGAGCGTCAGCAGGTCCGCCGTGCCACCCGCCGGCGCCGAGCCCGGCGAAACGCCGTCGTCGTCGCGGTCGTCCTCGGAGTGCTCGCCGTGGCCGCGGTGGTCTACCTCGTCTTCTTCCTCCTTCGCGGCGACAACTCCTCCGCCTCCGCCTCCGCCAGGCCGGGCACCTCGGCGGGGATCGGCGTACTCGCGGCACCTCCCGCCACGCCGGGGCCGGGCTACATTCTTGGGAGCGGGACCGATCGTCCGCGCCACGGCGAGCAACGCGTGGAGCCGGGCCAACCGGGCCCGGCCGGGCCGGTCGGTGGTGAAAAACCCGGTGCCGAGCGATTCCTCACTGGCTACGGTGACTCGTCCCCGTTCGATCACGGGGAAGCGGGGACCGAGCGGGCGGTTTCCTCGGTCATCGGCAAAGATGTCAAGGTCACGACGACGTGATCTGCGACGGGAGCGTGCAGTGAGCGGAACGGCAGAGGAGCCCTGGGGCAGGGTCGCGGACGACGGCACGGTCTACCTCCGCACCGACGAGGGCGAGCGCGCCATCGGATCCTGGCAGGTCGGCGATCCCGAGGGAGCGTTGGCCTTCTTCCGTCGCAAGTACGACGCCCTCGCGCTGGAGGTCGACCTGCTCGCCTCCCGGGTGGAGAGCGGCATCCTCGCCCCCGACGACGCCCACAACGCACTGCGCCGCGAGCGCCGCAACCTCGCAGGCGCCCAGGCGATCGGTGACCTCGGTGCCCTGTCGGCCAGGCTCGACCAGCTGGAGGAAGTGATCGCCGGGCGGCGCGCCGAGCGTCGCACCGAGCGCAAGCGGCAGCTCGAGGAGGCCCGGTCGGCCAAGTCCGCGATCGCCGACGAGGCCGCGGCCCTGGCGAGCGGCTCGGACTGGCGGCACGGCGTCGGGCGCTTCCGCGAGCTGCTTGAGCAGTGGAAGGCGCTGCCCCGGCTGGACAAGCAGACCGATGACGAGCTGTGGCGGCGCTTCTCCAGTGCCCGTACGTCCTACACCCGCCGGCGCAAGCAGCACTTCTCGGAGCTGAACGTACGCCGCGAGGACGCCCGCCAGGTCAAGGAGGCGCTCGCCGCCGAGGCCGAGGCGCTGGCCGACTCCACCGACTGGGGCCGCGGCACCACGCAGTTCCGCACCCTCATGCAGCGCTGGAAGGCTGCCGGGCCCGCCGCGCGCGACGTGGAAGACCAACTGTGGAAGCGGTTCCGGGCAGCACAGGACCGGTTCTTCAACGCCCGCAACGCGGCGTTCGCCGAGCAGGACGCGGAGTACCGCGCCAACCTCGAGCAGAAGGAGGCGCTGCTGGTCGAGGCGGAGGCACTGCTGCCGGTACGCGACCACCGTGCCGCCCGGGAGGCCTACCGTTCGCTGCTGGCTCGCTGGGACCAGATCGGGCGGGTCCCACGCGATTCCGTTCGTACGGTAGAGGGCCGGCTGCGCAAGGTCGAGGAAGCCATCCGGTCGGCGGAGAGCAACGAGTGGCGCCGGACCAACCCCGAGACGCGCGCCCGCGCCAACGACACACTCAGCCAGCTGCGCAACTCGATCGCCGACCTCGAACGCGAGCTCGAAGCCCAGCAGGCGAAGGGCGACGTCACCGGCGAACGTCGCGCGCAGGAGGCTCTGGACGCCCGGCGGGCGTGGCTGGCCGAGGTAGAGAAGACCCTCGACGAGTTCTCCGGCTGAGCGGGCCTCCGCATCCCGCCTGACCGCGTTGTCGTCGTCACGCGTAGAACACCGCTACGCGCTTCCTCCTCCGCCTTGTCAGCCGGGCGCGGACGACCCGCTCCCGCTCCGCATCCCGCCTGACCGCGTTGTCGTCGTCCCAGGCACCGCCCCGCCTAGCCGGCGTGCTCGTCAGTCAGTTGGTGACGCGGTAGGCGTCGAACACGCCGTCCACGCTGCGCACCGCGCGGAGCACGTGGCCCAGGTGCTTGGGGTCGCCCATCTCGAAGGTGAACCTGCTCTTCGCCACGCGGTCGCGGGTGGTGGTCACCGACGCCGACAGGATGTTGACGTGCTGGTCGGACAGGATCCGGGTGATGTCGCTGAGCAGCCGGGCGCGGTCCAGCGCCTCCACCTGGACCGCGACGAGGAACAGGCTCTGCGCGGTCGGCGCCCACTCGACCTCGACCATGCGTTCGGGCTGGGCGGTCAGGTGGCCGATGTTGACGCAGTCGCCGCGGTGCACCGACACACCGGCGCCGCGGGTGACGAACCCGACGATCGCGTCGCCCGGCACCGGCGTACAGCACTTGGCGAGCTTCACCCAGACGTCGGTCACGCCCTTCACGACCACACCGGAGTCGCCCCGGGGCAACCGCTCCTTGCGGCCGGTCTCCGGAGAGATGATGACCGCCTCGGAGACGTCCTCGGCCTCCTCGCCGGAGCCGCCGACCGACTCCACCAGCCGGCGGACCACCGACTGCGCGGTGATGGTGCCCTCCCCGACCGCGGCGTACAGCGCCGACACGTCGGAGTACTTCAGCTCGCGGGCGATCGCGGCCAGCGACTCGTGGGTGAGCATCCGCTGCAGCGGCAGGCCCTCCTTGCGGACCATCCGGGCCAGCTGCTCCTTGCCCTGGTCGATGGCCTCCTCGCGGCGTTCCTTGGTGAACCAGTGCCGGATCTTGTTGCGGGCACGCGGACTGCGGACGAAGGTCAGCCAGTCGCGGCTCGGCGCGGCGCCCTCGGCCTTGGAGGTGAACACCTCCACCAGGTCGCCGTTCTCTAGCTGGCTCTCCAGCGGGACCAGTCGGCCGTTGACCCGGGCGCCGATGCACCGGTGTCCGACCTCGGTGTGGATGGCGTATGCGAAGTCGACCGGTGTCGAGCCGGTGGGCAGCGCGATCACGTCTCCGCGCGGGGTGAAGACGTAGACCTGGGTGGAGTTGATCTCGAAGCGCAGCGACTCCAGGAACTCGCCGGGGTCCTCGGTCTCGCGCTGCCAGTCCAGCAGCTGCCGGAGCCAGGCCATGTCGTTGGGGCCGCCGTTGTCGGTCTCCGGACCGGCGGTCGGGTCCTCCTTGTACTTCCAGTGGGCCGCGACGCCGTACTCGGCCCGCCGGTGCATCGCGAACGTCCGCAGCTGCATCTCGACCGGCTTGCCCTCCGGCCCCATCACCGAGGTGTGCAGCGACTGGTACATGTTGAACTTCGGCATCGCGATGTAGTCCTTGAACCGCCCGGGCACGGGATTCCATCGCGCGTGGATGACGCCGAGGGCGGCGTAACAGTCGCGTACGGAGTCGGTCAGGACGCGGATGCCGACCAGGTCGTAGATGTCGCCGAACTCCCGGCCCCGCACGATCATCTTCTGGTAGATCGAGTAGTAGTGCTTGGGCCGGCCGGTGACCGTCGCCTTGATCTTCGCCTCGCGCAGGTCGGACTGCACCCGGTCGATGACCTTCGCGAGGTACTCGTCGCGCGAGGGCGCCCGCTCGGCGACCAGCCGGACGATCTCGTCGTACAGCTTGGGGTGCAGCGTGGCGAAGGCGAGGTCCTCGATCTCCCACTTCAGCGTGTTCATGCCGAGGCGGTGGGCCAGCGAGGCGTAGATCTCCAGGGTCTCCCGTGCGGTGCGTTCCTGGGAGGCCTGCTTGACGTATCGCAGCGTCCGCATGTTGTGCAGCCGGTCGGCGAGCTTGATCACCAGCACCCGGATGTCCTTGGCCATCGCGATGACCATCTTGCGGATGGTCTCGGCCTGGGCGCTCTCGCCGTACTTGACCTTGTCGAGCTTGGTCACGCCGTCGACCAGCAGCGCGATCTCGTCGCCGAAGTCGTTGCGGAGCTCGGTGAGGGTGTACGGCGTGTCCTCCACCGTGTCGTGCAGCAACGCCGCGCACAGGGTGGGCGGCGTCATGCCGAGCTCGGCCAGGATGGTGGCCACGGCGACGGGGTGGGTGATGAACGGGTCGCCGCTCTTGCGGGTCTGGCCCCGGTGATAGCGCTCGGCCGTGTGGTAGGCGCGCTCGATGAGCGCCAGGTCGGCCTTGGGGTGGGTGCTGCGGACGATCCGGAACAGCGGCTCCAGCACGGGGTTGCCCTGCGGCGTCCGGCCCAGCCGGGCGAGCCGCTGGCGCATCCGTCGCGACGAGGCGGAGAACGGCCCGACCGCGGCCTGCCCGCCAGAGGACGCACGCCGACCGCTCGACGGAACGGTCTCGGCGGTGCCGTTCGGCCCCTGGGGCGACTGCGCCGGACGAGTGTCGGAGTCCGGTGCGGTTGCCTCCAGGGCCGCGGCGCGACTCCTGGACACGCTCACCGAGCGGTGCGGCGCCGGGGACACCTCACGGCGCGCCGGCGCGGATGGAGCGGTCTCGTCGGCCACTGCGGTCTCCTCGGGGGCGGCAAGAAACCAGTTTACGGGCACCGAGTCGGGTCGCGGTCAACCCTGTCCGAGCCCGTCCGATGTCGACCCGCCCGTCCACCGTCGTACCACCCTGTCCGGTTCGTCTCCGGTGACCGGGCTGTCCGGCAGGTCCGGTTGGGCCCGCTCCTCCAGTGTCCACCCCCGGCCCGCTGCCCGCCAGGCGCGGGGTGCGATTCCTCAGACCGGCAGCAGCGAGTGGACGGTGAGATCGCCGGTCCTGGTGCGCGGAGCGAGGAAAGTGAGCTCGAGGAGCACCGAGATCCCGGCCACCTCCGCTCCGGCGTCGCGGATGAGGGTATTCGCCGCCTCGACGGTGCCACCGGTGGCGAGTACGTCGTCGACGATGAGCACCCGGTCACCCGGCTCGAAGGCGTCGCGTTGCACCTCGAGGGTCTCCTGGCCGTACTCGAGCGCGTAGGAGCGGGCGAACGTCGGGCCGGGCAGCTTGCCGGCCTTGCGGACCGGAACGAACCCCGCGCCCAGGGCCAGCGCCACCGGCGCGGCGAGGATGAAGCCCCGGGCCTCGATGCCGACCACCTTGTCCACGCGCGGTGCGGCGTCCCGCCAGGGCGCGCCGAGTGCCTCGACGGTGTGCCCGAACGCCTCCGGGTCGGCCAGCAGCGGCGTGATGTCCTTGAAGAGGACGCCGGGCTTGGGGTAGTCCGGTACGTCCCGGACCAGGTCCGCGACCAGGCGGTCCGCCGAGCGGATCTCGCTCATCGGCCGTGCCCCTTCGGACGCCGGGACGACCTCGGCTTGCGCTGCGGTTGGGTACGCCCGGACGACCTGCTGGTCGACTGCGGCCTGCCGACTGGGCGGCCCTGCGCGCGGGAGGTCGCCGGCACCGACTGCCGGGTGCCGTTCGCCCCCGGCGCCTCGCCGCCGGCGGGCTCCTCCCCCGCGGCGTTCGGGGCGGTGCTGGTCGCGCCGACCGCTGCGGTCGGGCCGGCAGGGGTGGGACCCGCGCTCTTCGCGGCACCGGCCCGGCGCTGTTCCACCCGGCGGGCCAGCGCCCGCATCGCCGGCTCGCGTTCCTTCAGGTCGCACAGCAACGGGGTGGCGATGAAGATCGAGGAGTACGTACCGACCGCGATGCCGATGAACAGCGCGAGGGAGAGGTCCTTCAGGGTCCCCGCACCGAGCAGGCCGGCGCCGACGAACAGGATGCCGGCCACCGGCAGCAGCGCGATGATCGAGGTGTTGATCGACCGGACGAGCGTCTGGTTGACGGCGAGGTTGGCCGCCTCGCTGTAGGTCCACCGGCTGCCCGAGGAGATCGACCGGGTGTTCTCCCGCACCTTGTCGAAGACGACCACCGTGTCGTACAGCGAGTAGCCCAGGATGGTGAGCACGCCGATGATCGTTGCCGGGGTGACGTCGAAGCCGACCAGGGCGTAGATGCCGACGGTGATCGCCACGTCGTGCAGCAGGGCGACCAGACCCGACACCGACATCCGCCATTCGCGGAAGTAGAGCCAGATCACCCCCATCACCAGGACGAGGAAGACCCCGAGGCTCAGGAGTGCCTTGTCGGTGATCTGGGCACCCCAGGTCGGCCCGATGCTGGAGTAGTCGATCTGGCCCTCGGAGACCTTGAGGTGCTGGGCGATCGCGGTGCGGGCCTTGGCGATCTCGTCGGTGCTCAGGGGCGGGGTCTCGACCCGCACCTGGTTGCTGCCGATCGAGGTGACGACCGGCTCCGCGCTGTGGAGGACACCGGTGTCGGCGACGGCGGTACGTACGCCCGGAATGGCGGCCTGCGCCGAACCCGACGTCACCGGCGCCTGGAAGTCCACGCCGCCGCGGAACTCGATGGAGAAGTTCAGTCCGCGCAACACCACGGCGCCGATCGCGATCAGCAGGACGACCGCGGAGATGAGGTACCACAGCTTCCGCCGGCCGACGAAGTTCAGCGAGAGTTCGCCGGTGTAGAGCTTGTGCCCGACGGCACCCAGGCGCGACATGTCAGGCCCCCTTCGGCGCCGAGGCGCGGGTTGCGGTGCGCGGTGCCAGGCGTTCGCGCGGCACACCGAGCCGGGACGGATCGAGTCCGGAGAAGCGGTGTCCCTCGCCGAAGAAGTGCGTGCGGGCGAGCAGCGTGACCAGCGGCTTGGTGAAGACGAACACGATGATGATGTCGATCAGCGTGGTCAGCCCCAGCGCGTACGCGAAGCCGCGGACGTTGCCTACCGACAGCGCGTACAGCACCACCGCCGCCAGCAGCGACACCGAGTCGGCGGCGAGGATCGTGCGCCGGGCACGCACCCAGCCGGTCTCCACCGCGGTGCGCAGACTTCGGCCTTCGCGTACCTCGTCGCGCAGGCGTTCGAAGTAGACGACGAAGGAGTCCGCGGTGATGCCGATGGCGACGATCAGGCCGGCAATCCCGGCCAGGGTCAGGGTGAAGCCCTGCGCGGTGCCGAGCAGTACCACCGAGGCGTAGACGAGAGCACCGGCTGCCGCCAGGGACAGCACGACCACCAGGCCGAGTCCCCGGTAGTAGAAGAACGAGTAGAGCACCACCAGCGCGAGACCGATCGCCCCGGCGATCAGGCCACCGGTGAGCTGGTCGCTTCCCAGCGTGGGAGACACCGCGGAGACCTGGCTGGTCTCGAAGCTCAGCGGCAGGGCGCCGTACTTCAGCGTGTTGGCGAGGTCGGTCGCCTCCTGCTGGGAGAAGTTGCCGGTGATGCTCGCCTGCCCGTCGGTGATCGGCCCCTGGATCACGGGGTACGACACCACCTTGCCGTCCAGCACGATCGCGAACTGGCTCAGCGGCTGCTGCAGTTGGTACATCTGCGTGCTCGCCTGCGCGAACTTGCTCTTGCCCGCGCCCTTGAGGCGCAGGCCCACCTGCCACGCGAGCTGGTTCTGGGGCAGCTGGGCGCTGGCGTCGGCGATCTCCGAGCCGAGAATGATCGCCGGGCCGAGGACGAACTTCGTCGTGCCCTCGCGGTCACAGGTGAACAGCGCCTGCTTGGGGTTGTCCTTGCCGGGTGTGTAGTCGGCGCACTTGAACTTCTGCAGCTCGGCCATCTGCTGGGGCGAGGCCCCGGTCGTGGAGACCTGCACCTTGCCGTTGTCGACCGTAGGGGTGGTCGCCTTGGGGCTCGGGGTGGCCGTCTTGGGGGTCGGCGTGGGAGTGGGCTTCGCCGCGTCCCGCCGGAACGCCTGCGGCACCGCCCGGCCGGGAGAGCGCGGCTTGGCGCTCTTCGAGGGCTTGGCGGAGGGGGAGACCGACGGCTTCGGCTTCGGCGTGGCCGGCGACCTGGACGGCGTGGCCTTCGGCTTCGGCGCCGCCGCGGAGACCGGTGCCGCGGCCAGCACCTGCCGGAAACGCAGCTCCGCGGTGCTGCCGACCAGCCGGACGATCTGATCCTGACCGACGCCCGGCACCTCGACCACGATGTGGTCGTTGCCCTGGGTCGTCACCTCCGCCTCGGCGATCGCGCCCACGCGGTTGCGGATGATCTGGACCGCCTCGGCGAGCTTCTCCGGGGTGACCGGACCCTGGCCCGCCGACGGCCGCGCGGTGAGCGTGATGGACGTGCCACCGCGTAGGTCGAGGCCGAGCCGCGGTGTCCACGCACCGAGCGTGGCCATCAGCCCGACACCGACCAGCAGCGCCACCAGGAGCACCGCGAGAGAACGCCAGGGATGCGGTCTCTTCGTCGCCACGTCGTCTACTCACTCTCCCCGTGAAGCGGGTCTCATGCCGTGGGGTCCTCGGGGCGGTCGCTCGGCGGCGGCGTGGTGCCTTCGCCGACCTGCGGCTGCGAGGGCTGCTCCGGCTGTTCGATGATGCGGACGATGGCCTGGCGTACGTGCCGGGCGTACACCCCCGGCGCGATCTCGAGCACCACCGCGTCGTCCTCCACGGCGTGCACGGTGGCCAGCAGGCCCGCCCCGGTCATGACCTGCTGACCGGGCCGGAGCTTGCTCTGCATGTCCGTGGTTTCGCGCTGGCGGCGTCGCTGCGGACGAATCGCCACGACCCAGAACAACACCAACAGAAGGATCGGGAGAAGCAGCGTCCAGTAGCTGGAGCCGCCGCCGGTGGCCGCCTGGCTGAGAAGCATGGAGGTCATTTCCTTCCCCGACGTCGGGATCGTCGGTTTGGTCGTCTGGCCACGGCCATGTCACGCACGGCCACCGGCGGAGTCTAGCGGCGCTGTCCGGCGCGGCGGCGTGCGACCTGTCCGTGACGGGCGAGCCTTTCCGTTGGTCTCCGTGACGATCACTGCGACGATCACTGCGACGATCACCGTGACGATCTCGGCGAAGGCCATGGCGACGGGGCGGGCTCCGCGCCGCTCACGGATCGTCGAAGAGGCTGGGCGACTGACCGAACGCCGCGTCGGCCGGTGGCGCCAACCCGAGCTGCCGCCAGGCCGCCGGCGTCGCCACCCGGCCCCGCGGAGTGCGGGCGAGGTACCCCCGCCGGACCAGGAACGGCTCGGCCACCTCCTCCACTGTCTCGCGTTCCTCGCCGACCGCGACGGCGAGGGTGGACACCCCCACCGGGCCGCCACCGAACCGGCGGCACAGCGCGTCGAGCACGGCCCGGTCGAGCCGGTCCAGGCCCTCCTCGTCCACCTCGTACAGGTCGAGCGCCGCCTGCGCCGTCTTCGTGCGTACGACTCCGTCGGCGCGGACCTGGGCGTAGTCGCGGACCCGGCGCAACAGCCGGTTGGCGATCCGCGGCGTGCCGCGAGAGCGGCTGGCCACCTCCCGGGCGGCGTGGTCGGTGATGGGTACGTCGAGCAACTGGGCGGACCGGCGGACGATCTCGTCCAGCTCGTCCACCTCGTAGTACTCCAGGTGGCCGGTGAAGCCGAACCGGTCCCGCAACGGCCCCGGCAGCAGTCCGGCGCGGGTGGTCGCACCCACCAACGTGAACGGCGGGATCTCCAGGGGAATGGCGGTCGCCCCCGGGCCCTTGCCGACCACGACGTCGACCCGGAAGTCCTCCATCGCCATGTAGAGCATCTCCTCGGCAGGGCGGCTCATCCGGTGGATCTCGTCCAGGAAGAGCACCTCCCCCTCGGCCAGGGAGGACAGGATGGCGGCGAGGTCACCGGCGTGCTGGATGGCGGGGCCGCTGGTCACCCGCAGCGGCGCGGACAGCTCGGCGGCGATGATCATCGCCAGGGTGGTCTTGCCCAGCCCTGGCGGACCGGCGAGCAGCACGTGGTCCGGCGGGCGACCGCGACTGCGGGCCGCCTCGAGCACCAGCCCGAGCTGGTCGCGGACGCGGCCCTGGCCGATCAGCTCCGCCAGGGTGCGCGGGCGCAGCGCCGCCTCGACAGTGCTCTCGTCGGCGGCGGCCTCCGCGGCGATCAGGGAACGGCCGACGGAGTGGTCGCCGCCGTCGTCGACGTGGGACGTCATGCGGACTCCTCGGATGGTCGGATCGCGGTGTGCGCACTGGCCGGTGTGGTGGGTGTGCTGCCCGGCCGGGTCTCGGCTCGAGAGTCTTCCTCAGGCCCTGGAGAGCGTTCGGAGAGCGGCCCGCAACAGCGCGGCCACGTCGGGCGCGCCGGCGCCGGCGGCTCCGTTCGCGCCCTTGTCGTTGACTTTGCCGCCGGCTCCGTTGGTGGACCCGGGAGCGTTCGCCCCGGCTCCGCCGGCCATCTCCTCCGCCATCGGTGCGACCGCGTCCAGCGCGGACTCGGCCTCCCGGGCGGACCAGCCGAGGCCGAGCAGTGCGCCGCGCACCTGGTCACGCCAGGCGGCACCCGGCGCCACTCCCGCGACCGGGAGCGCGGCACCGGCGGGGGCCGAGCCGCCGACCGGTGCGCCGAGGCGGTCCTTCAGCTCCAGCACGATCCTCTGGGCGCCCTTGCGGCCGATGCCCGGAACCTTGGTGAGCGCGGCGAGGTCCTCGGCGGCGACCGCGCGGCGGAGCTCGTCCGGTCGGTGCACGGCCAGCATCGCCTGCGCCAGTCGCGGCCCGACGCCGCTGGCGGTCTGCAGCAGCTCGAAGACCGCACGCTCGTCGTCGTCGGCGAAGCCGTAGAGCGTCAGGGAGTCCTCCCGGACGACCAGGCTGGTCGGCAACTTCGCGGTCGCGCCGACGCGCAGCTCGGCCAGCGTGGCCGGGGTGGCCCGGACCTCCATGCCGACACCGCCGACCTCGACGACCGCGGTGTCGAGCCCGACGGAGGCGATGGTTCCACGGACGAATGCGATCACGTGCTGCTCCTCGGTGGGTCGGTGGCGCGGCGTGGAGTCTGCCACCTGGCCGCACCGGTCGTCGCGCTGGTCGTCGCGTTGGTCCAGGTTTTGGCCGTCGCACCGGAGGTCGCTCCGGACGCGGCGTTGGCCGGCCGGGCGCGAGTCGCGGTCCGCCCGGCCTGCAGCTTCGACGCCTGGGCCTTCGCGGCCTCGATCCGGGCCGCCGCCGGTCCGCGCCACAGGTGGCAGATGGCCAGTGCCAGCGCGTCCGCGGCGTCTGCCGGGCGAGGCTTGCTGGCCAGGGCGAGGATCCTGGTCACCATGTTGGTCACCTGCTCCTTGCCGGCCCGGCCGCTGCCGGTGACCGCCGCCTTGACCTCGCTGGGCGTGTGCAGGCCGACCGGGATGCCGCGCCGGGCCGCCGCGGCCAGAACGACGCCGCTCACCTGGGCGGTTCCCATCACGGTGCGGACGTTGTGCTGGCTGAACACGCGCTCCAGCGCCACCGCGTCGGGCCGGTGCTCGTCCAGCCAGTCACCGACCGCCCGGTCGACGGCCAGCAGGCGGGCGCCCAGCTCCTCGTCGGGCCGGGTGCGCACGACGTCGACGGCGACCAGCGCCAGCTGGCGGGGATGCCCGCCCTGCACCAGCCCGAGCCCGCAGCGCGTCAGGCCGGGGTCGACTCCGAGCACCCGCACCGGCCGTCGTACCTCCCGCGTCGTTCACCGAACACCTGTTCGGAGCCTAGCGGTGGTTGATCAGCGGGAGCGGGCGACGCGCCGGAGCGAGCCGAGACCGTGCGCTCCGGAGGTCAGCCGGGCCAGTCCAGTCGCGGGAACGGGTTGTGCTCCAGCGGCCACCAGGACACGGGCTCACCGCTCGCCACCGCGACCAGGAACAACGTCAGCGCGGCGAGCACCACGCCCGTGGCGACCAGCACTCCCCTGCGGCGGCCGACGACCCGGCGCAGGATCCGCCGGGAACCCTCCTGCAGCCCTTCGCCGCGGATGCCCCACCAGGTCAGCGCGGACACGACCAGTCCGGTGACACCGCAGGCCAGGTCCCAGCGCGGGCTGATCGCACCGACGTAGAAGAACAGGACCAGCACCGCCGCCAGGAAGCCGGCGCCGACGAGCGCCGCCGCGACCGTGAGGACCGTGACCGCCGCCGCCCTGACGACATGCCACGGCAGGACGGCCGCGGCGGCGAACGGATCCGTCCGCCGGCGGCCCCGCTGGTGGCGACGGCGCTCGACGAATCCGGCCGAGCCCTGCACCGTCCACGCGACCAGCAGCCAGCCGACCAGCACGGCGAGTGCGCCGAACGGCATAACCGCCGCCAGCGCCCCGACGGTGAGGAAGCCGAGCGCGGTCACCACGCGGTACGACGCCCGCGGCAGGCCCGAGTGCGACGACCGGGCGGCGGCGGGTTCGGCAGCACCCTCGCCGTCCGGACCGGGATCCTCGGGCCGGCCCTCGCCGTACCACTGGTCGGGACAGGTCTCGTCGTACCCGTCCTGCCGGTCGTCCTCCTCGTCCTCACGGGGGACGGCAGGGTAGACGGCGGTGCCGCCGGACGAGGCGTACGGGCCGCCGGAGTGGCCGTCGTCCGCATACGTCCCGTCCGCGAACGTCCCCACTGGTACGCCGGTGCCGAGGCGCACGGTCTCCGGGTGATCGGGGTCGTCGGTCTCGTACGCCCCGGCCGGGTCGTACTCGTCGTCGTACCCGCCGCCCGGATCCGGCGCGGGTGGCTCCTCCCCCGTCTCCAGCCAGCGCAGCAACTGTGCGGACGTGGGGCGCTCGGCGGGGTTCTTCGCGAAGCACCGGACGAGCACCGGCTCCAGCCACTCCGGGCAGCCGGTGAGATCGGGATCCTCGTGCAGGACGCGGTAGGCGACCGCCTCCAGCGGCCCGCGCCCGAACGGCGGCCGGCCGGTGGAGGCGTAGGCCACCGTGGCCGCCCAGGCGTGCACGTCGGCGGCGCCGGTGACGTCGGCGCCGGTGAGGATCTCCGGCGCGACGTACCCGGGCGTGCCGTACACGAGGCCGGGCGTGGTCATCCGGGTGTCGTCGGCGATCTGGGCGATGCCGAAGTCGATCACCACTGCGATCCCGTCGGCCAGCAGGACGTTGCCCGGCTTCAGGTCGCGGTGCACCACGCCGGCGCCGTGGATCGAGCAGAGCGCGTCGGCCAGGTCCCCGGCGAGGTCGGCCAGCTCCGCGCCGGCCAGAGGACCGTCGGCGTCGACCACCTCGTACAGCGCCGGGCCGGCCACGAAGTCGGTGACGAGGTACGGCGTGGCCGCCGCCACGTCGGCGTCGAGCACCTGGGCGACGTGCCGCCCACGCACCCGGGCGAGCACCCTCGCCTCGCGCGCGAACCGGGCACGGGACTCGCCGTCGCCGGCGATGTGCGGGCGCAGGAGCTTGACCGCCACCACCCGGCCACGGGGGTCGGTGGCCCGATGGACCACGCCCATGCCGCCCTGGCCGACCCGCTCGTGAAGCACGTAGCCGCCGAGTCGGGCCGACTCGACTGTGGTGGCTTCGTCGGCGAGGTCGCGTCGCACGCCAACACGGTAACCGCCGCCGGTCGCGTATGTAGGGCGCAAGCGTGCCCCGCCGACCCTGACGAAACCCTGAGGTCGACCCGGAAAACCGGTCGAAACACCCGGTCGTACGACAAACCGCCGCCCGCCCGCCCGGCTGCGCGGGCGAAGACGGCGGCGGAGTGTCAGGAAGGCGCGCTCGCGCCCGGTAGAAGGTCCGCTAGCCGACCTTCTCCATGATCTCGTCGGAGACGTCGAAGTTGGCGTAGACGTTCTGCACGTCGTCGCAGTCCTCCAGCGCCTCGACCAGCCGGAAGACCTTCGGCGCGGTCTCCTCGTCCAGCGGCACGGTCACGCTGGGGACGAAGCTCGCGTCGGCGGAGTCGTAGTCGATCCCGGCGTCGCGCAGCGCGGTGCGCACAGCCACCAGGTCGGTCGGCTCGGAGATCACCTCGAACGCCTCGCCGAGGTCGTTGACCTCCTCGGCACCGGCGTCGAGCACGGCGCCCAACACGTCGTCCTCGCCGAGGACGCGGCCGTCCTGCTCCCGGGGGACGACCACGACGCCACGCCGGCTGAACATGTAGGACACGCTGCCCGCGTCGGCCATCGTCCCGCCGTTGCGGGTGGTGGCGGTGCGTACGTCACCGGCGGCGCGGTTGCGGTTGTCGGTGAGGCACTCGATCAGGATCGCGACCCCGGCCGGTCCGTAGCCTTCGTACATGATCGTCTGGTAGTCGGCGCCGCCGGCTTCCAGGCCCGCGCCGCGCTTGACCGCGCGATCGATGTTGTCGTTGGGAACCGACGACTTCTTCGCCTTCTGGATGGCGTCGAACAGCGTCGGGTTGCCGGCCGGGTCTCCCCCGCCGACGCGCGCGGCGACCTCGATGTTCTTGATCAGCTTCGCGAAGAGCTTGCCGCGCTTGGCGTCGACGACGGCCTTCTTGTGCTTCGTGGTCGCCCACTTGGAGTGGCCGGACATGGCGGGCTACGCCTCCTTCACGAGTTCGACGAAGAAACGGTGGATGCGCGCGTCGCCGGCAAGCTCTGGGTGGAAGGCCGTGGCGAGCAGGCGACCCTGGCGGACCGCAACGATCCTACCGGCGGCCGGACCGGAGGCTACGCGGGCGAGCACCTCGGCACCGGAGCCCACCGACTCCACCCACGGTGCCCTTATGAACACCGCGTGGTACGGCTGCGGCTGGGGGCTGGGGTCGATGGCGTCCAGCGGTACGTCGGCCTCGAAGGAGTCCACCTGCCGGCCGAACGCGTTCCGGCGTACGGTCACGTCGATCCCGCCGACCGTCTGCTGGCCCTCGATTCCGTCCTGGATCCGGTCGGCCAGCATGATCATCCCCGCGCAGGTGCCGAACGCCGGCATGCCCGCGGCCACCCGCTTGCGCAGCGGCTCGAGCAGGTCGAACGCCGCCGCCAGCTTGAACATCGTGGTCGACTCCCCGCCCGGGACGACGAGGGCGTCGACGCCGAGGAGCTCCTCGGGCCGGCGGACGTTCACCGGCTTCGCGCCGGACTCCGTCAGCATCCGGTGGTGTTCGCGGACGTCGCCCTGCAGGGCGAGAATGCCGATGGTGGGTTCGCTCACTGGGTTCCTTGCGCACTCGGGGGCACACTCAGGGCAAAGTCCCAGTCTACGAGGGCGGCCCAACTTCCCCCGAGTCGTGCCGAGTCGTACCAACTCGTGCGGACGAGCAGAAGGGCGCCGGCGCCGACGACATCGCCGACACCGACGGCGCCCCTCACACGTGCATGGTCACCAACCGCGGGTGGCCAGCCGCTGGCTCTCCGGCAGGTCGGTGACGTTCAGGCCGACCATCGCCTCGCCCAGGCCACGGGACACCTTCGCCACCACGTCGGGGTCGTCGTGGAAGGTGGTCGCCTTCACGATCGCCTCGGCCCGCTTGGCCGGGTCACCGGACTTGAAGATGCCCGAGCCGACGAAGACGCCCTCGGCGCCGAGCTGCATCATCATCGCCGCGTCGGCCGGGGTGGCGATGCCGCCGGCGGTGAACAGCACGACCGGCAGCTTGCCGGCGCGGGCCACCTCCTGCACCAGGTCGTACGGCGCGCGCAGCTCCTTCGCGGCGACGAACAGCTCCTCGTCGTCGAGCGTGGCCAGCCGGCGGATCTCGGCGCGGATGGACCGCATGTGGCGGGTCGCCTCGACGACGTTGCCGGTGCCGGCCTCGCCCTTGGAACGGATCATCGCCGCGCCCTCGGACAGGCGGCGCAGCGCCTCGCCGAGGTTGGTGGCGCCGCACACGAACGGGACGGTGAACGCCCACTTGTCGATGTGGTGCGCCTCGTCGGCCGGGGTGAGGACCTCGGACTCGTCCACGTAGTCGACGCCGATCGCCTGCAGGACCTGCGCCTCGACGAAGTGGCCGATGCGGGCCTTGGCCATCACCGGGATGGAGACCGCGCTGATGATCCCGTCGATCATGTCGGGGTCGCTCATCCGGGCGACGCCGCCCTGTACCCGGATGTCGGCGGGGACCCGCTCGAGCGCCATCACCGCGACGGCGCCGGCGTCCTCGGCGATCTTCGCCTGCTCGGGCGTGACCACATCCATGATCACCCCGCCCTTGAGCATCTCCGCCATGCCGCGCTTGACCTTGGCGGTCCCGGTGACGGGAGCGGTCGTGGGCCGGCTGGTGGCGTCGGTGGGTGCGGACTGTGCTTCGGTCACTGTCTACCTCGCGAATATGGGCACGGAACGGCACATCCATGGTAGGCGACCGCGCGTGACGTTCCGCCGCGTGGCGGGTGATCAGGGCGCGAGACCGGCCGGCGGGGTGACGTCCATCTCCACGGTGGTGGGCATCCGCGCGTGGCCGGCCAGCCGGAACCACCGGACCAGCCGGCGGCCGCGCAGGGCACGGGTGGTGGCCACGGTGTCGTTGTGGAACCTCCGGGCCATCTCCACCCGCCGGCAGGCCGCGCCGAGTTCGGCCAGGAGTTCGGCGGCGCCGGGTTCGGTGGCGATCTCCTGGCTGGTCTCCACGTCGGGGAACACGACCGCCAGCGCCTTGGACAGATCGGAGCCCGCGACCTCGCGTTCCTCCTCGTCGTCGGCGGCGCTGGAGCGCTGGGCGGCGTCGATCACCAGCAGCGAGGTGGCCGGGTCGAGCATGCCCGACGTGGCGACCTCCAGCGCGATCGCCGCCCGGCGGAACAGCTGGGCCTCCAGGACCGCCCGGGCGGCGTCGAGCCGGGCGTGCAGCCGGTCGATCCGGCCCGCCGTCCAGGAGAGGTAGACCCCGGCCACCGCGAGGACGGCCAGGACGAGCAGCAGCCAGTTCCAGTTCACCGGGGCCTCCCGCCCGGCCGGACACCGCGGCTCCGGTCGTCGGCCTCGCCGACACCCGGGTAACCCGCGGCCACCATCTCGTAGACCGAGACGATCTCCTTGGCGACGCTGCTCCAGTCGTAGCGGCGGACCGCGACCCGGGCGGCATCGCGCAGCCGGTCCCGGAAGGCCGCGTCCCCCAGCAGTTCCAGCGCACCGGTGGCCAGGTCGTCGCTGTCGCCGACCTCGAACAGCCGGCCGAGCCGCCCGCCGTCGACCACCAGCCGGAACGCGTCCAGGTCGCTGGCGAGCACCGGCGCGCCGGCCGCCATCGCCTCCACCAGCACGATGCCGAACGACTCACCGCCGGTCTGCGGTGCGACGTACACCTGCGAGCTGGCGAACATGTCGGCCCTGCCCTCGTCGTCGATCCGGCCGAGGAACGTGACCGCGTCCCGGCACTCGGCGGGCAGCCCGGAGCGGGCCTCCTCGACGTCGCCGGGGCCCGCGACCAGCAGGCGTACGCCGGGCCGGGCCCGCCAGATCGCCGGGAACGCCCGCAGCAGGACGGCGAGGCCCTTGCGCGGCTCGTCCAGGCGTCCCAGGAAGCACATCGTGCCGCCCGCGCCCTGCCACTCCGGGCGGGGACGGGCGCGGGCGAACCGGTCCACGAACAGGCCGTTCGGAATCACCACGGGTTCCCCGCCCAGGTGCTGGACGAGGGTGGCCCGGGCCGGCTCGCTCACCGCGATCCGGGCGGAGATCTTCTCCAGGGCCGGGCGCAGGACCGACGAGGCGACGCTCATCATCCGCGACCGCGGCATGGCGGTGTGGAAGGTGCCCACGATGGGACCGACCGCCGACCACAGCGCGAGCAGCGACAGTGACGGGGTGGCCGGTTCGTGGATGTGGAGGACGTCGAACTGCCCGTCGCGGATCCAGCGGCGCACCCTGGCAGCCGACACCGGGCCGAACGCCAGCCGGGCCACCGAGCCGTTGTACGGCACCGGGACCGCCCGGCCCGCGGGCACGACGTACGGCGGCACTGGTGTGTCGTCGTCGGCCGGGGCGAGCACGGACACGGCGTGCCCCTCGGCGAGCAGGACCTCGGCCAGGTCGCGGACGTGGTTCTGCACCCCGCCGGGCGCGTCCAGCGAGTAGGGGCAGACGATGCCGATCCGCATCATCGCCCCCGGTCGAGGTCCGCGCGGCGGGCGGGTTCGAGGTCGGCGATCCACATCCGCTGCAGCATGTGCCAGTCCTGTGGGTGCTCGGCGATCCCGGCGGCGAAGGCGTCGGCGACCTGCTGGGTGAGGTCGCGGATCGCCTGCCGGGAGCCGGGCGGCTTGGCCACTGCCGGATGGAAGCGCACGTGCATGGTGGGTCCGTCGTACCACAGCGTGACCGGCAGCAGGGTGGCGCCGGTCCGCAGCGCCAGCGCCGCCGGGCCGGCCGGCATCCGGGTGCGCTCGCCGAAGAAGTCGACCTCGACGCCGCGGGCGGACAGGTCGCGGTCGGCGACCAGGCAGACGAGTCCGCCCTCCCGCAGCCGGTCGGCGAGCACCCGCATCGGGTCGGGGCCGCCCGTGGCGGCGAGCACCTGGATACCGAGCGCGGCACGGTAGGCGACGAACCGGTCGTAGAGGCGTTCGGGACGCACGCGTTCGGCGACCGTGGTCACCGGAGCGCCGTTGGCGGCGGCCCACGCGCCCGCGAAGTCCCAGTTGCCCATGTGCGGCAGCGGGGCCACCACGCCCTTGCCGGACCGCATCGCCGCCCAGAACGCGTCCTCGCCATGGGTGACGACCGCGCCCTTGATGTCGTCCGGGTCGAGGTCGGGCAGCCGGAACGCCTCACACCAGTAGCGGAAGTACGAGCGCATCCCGGCCCGGGACAGCCGACGGAGCTCCTCGGGAGTGGCTTCGGGGCGTACGCGGGCGAGGTTGCGTTCCAGACGCCGCACGCCCTTGAACCGGCGCCGCCAGACGAGATCGGCGCCGAGGCGCAGCAGGCCGTACGCGGCGGGCGCGGGCAGCAGCCGCAGGACCTTCCAGCCGGCGGCGTAGGCGCGGTAGCTCGCGGCGTACTTCAGGCGGAGCGGGAACGACAGACGGTCGGCGGTACGGCTGTCGGCGTTATGGCTGTCGTCCGTACGGCTGTGAGGGTGGTCGGTGTGCGGACGGTCTCGACCCGGGTCCTCGGCGGCGGGTCGGCCGGCTGCGATCACCGGGCCTCCCTCTCCGCGCCCGGTCGCCCGGTGCCCGGCCGCTCGGTGCCCGCTCCGGTGGCGGTCCCGCTCGTCGTGGCACCGCCCGGACCGCGGCCCGGGCCCCGCTCGTTGGCCAGCGCCTGCGCGCGCACCGCCAGGATCCGCTGCACGACGGTCACCGTGCTCGCGACGGCCAGCAGGCACAGGACGGCCGGCAGGAGGAACGGCACTCCCAGTCCGGCCAGGCCCGTGGCCACCAGGACCGCGACCAGCCGGTCGGCGCGTTCGGCGATGCCGACGTTGGCGGTCATGCCCAGGCTCTCCGCCCTGGCCTTGGCGTACGACGTGACGTTGCCCATCACCAGGTCGTAAAGCGCCACGCAGGCGAGCCAGAAGCTGTTGCCGCCACCGGCGAACCACAGCGTCAGGCCGCCGAACACAGCGGCGTCACCGATCCGGTCCAGGGTGGAGTCGAGGAACGCGCCCCACTTCGACGAGCGCTGCGACATCCGGGCCATCAGCCCGTCGATCATGTCGGAGAACACGAAGACGGTGATGAACACCGTTCCCCAGAAGAGCACTCCGCGTGGGTAGAAGGCGAGCGCGCCGACGCACACCCCGGCGGTGCCGACCACGGTGACGATGTCCGGACCGATGCCGACACGCAGGAAGAAGCGCGCGACCGGGGTCAGTAGTCGTAGCCAGAACTGGTGGAACCTTCGCAACATGTGGGGGTAGCCCGCTCGCTCGGTGACCTGGTCGTCCGTCTGCGTTTCGTCTGGGCCCGGTGTTCGGTCTGGGTCCGGTCCGGGTTCGCAGGACGCGCCGATGCTACTCAGCGCGGGGGGCTTGTGCGCTGGCCGGGCCGGGTGAAAGGTGGAAAACCACATGTCAGGGCGCCGTCACGGACGGCAGCCGTCCGGGCGCGTCCGGCTGTACACACAGCACGCGCGCGCAAGGAGGCGTCGCCATGGCGGACAAACAGAGCAACCCCGGTGGAGCCGCCGGTCAGGCACCGACGGCCGACCGGCCCGATGGGATCCGCAACATCGTGCTGGTCGGCCCGTCCGGCTCCGGCAAGACGACCCTGGTCGAGGCCCTGCTGGCGGCCACGGGAGCGATCCCCCGCCCCGGCCGGGTGGAGGACGGCGCGACCGTCAGCGACTTCGACGAGGTGGAGCATCGCCAGCAGCGGTCGGTCGGCCTGTCCCTGGCACCGGTCGTCCACGACGGCATCAAGATCAATCTCCTGGACACCCCCGGGTACGCCGACTTCGTGGGCGAGCTGCGGGCCGGGCTGCGCGCCGCCGACTGCGCGTTGTTCGTGATCGCCGCGAGCGAGGGTGTCGACGGTCCCACCCAGGCCCTGTGGCAGGAGTGCGCGTCGGTGCGCATGCCGCGGGCGGTGGTGATCACCAAGCTCGACCACCACCGTGCCGACTACGCGGGCGTGCTGGCGCAGGCGCGGGCGGCGTTCGGGGAGAAGGTGTTGCCGCTGTACCTCCCGGTCGACGGCCAGGGCCAGGTGACCGGGCTGGTGGGGTTGTTGTCGGAGAAGCTGTTCGACTACTCCTCGGGCACCCGCACCGAGGGCGCGGCACCGCCGGAGTACGCCGACGCCGCGGCGGACGCGCGGGGCACGCTGATCGAGGGCGTCATCGAGGAGTCCGAGGACGAGACGTTGATGGACCGCTACCTCGGCGGCGAACAGATCGACGCGAAGGTCCTGGTGGACGACCTGGAGAAGGCGGTCGCGCAGGCGTCGTTCTTCCCGGCCCTCCCGGCGTGCTCGACCACCGGCGTGGGCATGGCCGAACTGCTTGAGGTGATGACCAGCGCGTTCCCCTCCCCGCTCGAGCACCCCCAGCCCGAGGTCTACACCCCGGTGGGCAAGTCCGAGGGGCGGCTGCCCTGCGACCCCGACGGTCCCCTCCTCGCCGAGGTGGTGAAGACCTCCTCCGACCCGTACGTCGGCCGGATCAGCCTGGTGCGGGTCTTCTCCGGCACCGTGCGGCCGGACACCGTGCTGCACGTCTCCGGGCACTCGTCGGCGTTCTTCGGCGAGGAACGCGGCCACGAGGACCACGACGAGGACGAACGCGTCGGTTCGCTGTCGTCGCCGCTCGGCAAGCTGCAGCGCTCCCTGAACCACTGCGTGGCCGGGGACATCTGTGCCATCGGCAAGCTGTCCCGCGCGGAGACCGGCGACACCCTCTCGGCCAGGGAACGCCCGCTGCTGATGCGGCCCTGGTCGATGCCCGAGCCGCTGCTCCCGATCGCGGTCACCGCGCACGCCAAGGCGGACGAGGACAAGCTGTCGCTCGGGCTGGCCCGGCTGGGGGCCGAGGACCCGACCCTTCGGATCGAGCACAACGCCGAGACCCACCAGCTGGTGCTGTGGTGCATGGGCGAGGCGCACGCCGACGTCGTTCTCGACCGGCTCGCCAACCGGTACGGCGTGTCGGTGGACCAGGTTCCCGTCCGCGTCCCGCTGCGGGAGACGTTCGGCCGCAGGGCGACCGGGCGAGGGCGGCACGTCAAGCAGAGCGGCGGCCACGGCCAGTACGCCGTCTGCGAGATCGAGGTGGAGCCGCTCCCCCAGGGCTCCGGCCTGGAGTTCGTGGACAAGGTGGTCGGCGGCGCGGTCCCCCGGCAGTTCATCCCGAGCGTGGAGAAGGGCGTACGCACGCAGATGGAACGCGGGATCAGCGCCGGCTATCCCGTCGTCGACATCCGCGTGACGCTGGTGGACGGGAAGGCGCACAGCGTCGACTCCTCCGACATGGCCTTCCAGACCGCGGGGGCGCTCGCCCTGCGCGAGGCCGCCGCGCAGGGCCAGGTCTGCCTCCTCGAACCCGTCGACGTGGTGTCGGTGCTGGTCGACGACGACTTCGTGGGCACCGTGATGGGCGACCTGTCCGGGCGGCGCGGACGGGTGCTCGGCACCGAGCCCGTCGGGCAGGGGCGGACGCTGGTGAAGGCCGAGGTGCCGCAGATCGAGATCACCCGGTACGCCGTCGACCTGCGGTCGATGGCGCATGGCAACGGCTCGTTCAGCCGGGACTTCGTCCGCTACGAGCCGATGCCGGCGCAGCTGGCGAGCAAGCTCGCGCAGGAGCAGCACGCCGCGGAGGGATGAGCCGTACGGCGGTCCGCCGGTGAGCCGGGCGCCGGCGGACCGCCGTGGCCAGTGCAGGAAGGCGCGCCCCGGCGTGGGCTGATGCGTCACTACGCTGCTGGGCAGGTCGAGGGCACGTACCCGAGGTGCCGGGCGCAGGGTGGCGCGCGGTGCCGTCGTACGTGCCCCGGGTGACGACCCGCGCCGGCCTCATCCCAGCTCCACCGCCTCAGGAAGGACCGTCCATGCCCCTGACGTTCGACATGCCGAGGGAAAAGCTCGCGACGTACACCGGCACCAACCCCCGGCCCGCGGACTTCGACGAGTATTGGGACGCCGCGCTGGCCGAGCTGGACACCCTCGACCCGAAGGTCGAGTTGGAGCCGGCCGACTTCCAGACGTCGTTCGCCGAGTGCTTCCACCTGTGGTTCCAGGGCACCGGCGGCGCCCGGGTGCACGCCAAGCTGCTGCGTCCCCGCAACCCCTCCGGGCAGCACCCCGGCGTGGTCCACTTCCACGGGTACTCCGGCCGCTCGGCCGACTGGTCGGAGCTGCTCGGCCACGTGGCACTCGGGTTCACCGTCGCCGCGCTGGACTGCCGCGGTCAGGGCGGGCTGTCGGAGGACGTCGGCGGGGTGACCGGCTGGACCCTGCGCGGCCACATCGTCCGCGGCCTGGACGACGGGCTGGCACAGGCGCCCGAGAAGCTGTACTACCGCCACGTCTACCTCGACACCGCCCTGCTGGCCCGGATCGTCATGGACATGGACGACGTGGACGAGAACCGCGTCGGCGCCACCGGTGGAAGCCAGGGTGGCGGGCTGACCCTCGCCTGTGCAGCACTGGAGCCCCGGATCAGGCGGGCCGCCCCGACGTTCCCGTTCCTGACCGACTACCGGCGGGTGTGGGACCTCGACCTGGCCAAGCACGCCTACGCCGAACTGCAGGAGTGGTTCCGCCGCTTCGACCCGCTGCACGAACGCGAGGACGAGGTCTTCACCACCCTCGGGTACGTCGACGTCCAGCACCTCGCGCCGAGAATCCGGGCGGAGATCCTGATGGGCGTGGGGCTCGGCGACCAGGTCTGCCCGCCGTCCACGCAGTTCGCGGCGTACAACAAGATCACCAGCGAGAAGTCCCTGCGGATCTACCCGGACTACGGCCACGAGGGCCTGCCGGGCAACGGCGACGCGATCTACACGTTCCTGGCGCAGCTGTAGCACTCGGGGGTTCGTTCGCCGGTGGTTCACCGGTTCGGGCCGGGGCACGAGCGACGTGGGGCGCCACCGCCCTCGGCTCGGCCCCGGCCGAACCAGTACCTGCGTCCCCGTCGCGTAAGCAGGCACAGTAGGTGCATGAGCAAAGATCCGATCGCGCTGAACGACGCGCTGGCATCCTTCGACGCGCGGTGGAGCCCGCGCGTCGTCACCCGGGTCAACGACTACGACGTCCGGGTCGCCAAGGCCGAGGGTGAGCACGTGTGGCACGTCCACGAGGACACCGACGAGTTCTTCCTGGTCGTCGACGGCGAACTGCACATCTCCCTACGCGAGCCCGCCGGCGAACGGACCGTGGTCCTGCGCCCGGGGTCGGTCTTCACCGTGCCGCGGGGCACCGAGCACAAGCCGTCCGCACCGAAGGGCGCGTCGATCATGCTGTTCGAACCCACCGGCACGTCGTCCGTCGGTGACCGGCACGACGAGGTGCCCGCCCACCTGGACGCCACCACCGGGCACGAGCTGGGTACCTGAGCGGACCGGTCCGCCGACCGGCTCGGACGGATCAGGTGGTCGGGTCAGTCAGTCGGTCGGCCAGGCCTGCGCCAGCAGAGCCCGGGTCTCGCGCAGCAACACCGGCAGCACCTTGGTCCGGCCGACGACCGGCATGAAGTTGGTGTCGCCTGCCCACCTCGGCACGATGTGCTGGTGCAGGTGGGCGGCGATGCCGGCGCCGGCGACCGGGCCCTGGTTCAGCCCGACGTTGAAGCCCTGCGCGCCCGACGCCGCCCGCACCGCGCGCATGGCCTGCTTGGTGAGCAGGGCGACCTCGTCGGTCTCCTCGTCGGTGAGCTCGGTGTAGTCGGCGACATGGCGGTACGGGCAGACCATCAGGTGGCCCGGGTTGTAGGGGTAGAGGTTGAGCACCGCGAAGGCGACCTTGCCGCGGGTCACCACCAGCCCGTCCTCGTCGGAGCGGTGCGGGATGTCGCAGAACGGACATCCGTCGCGGGGCCCGTCGCCGCGCGGCTTGTTCTCGCCGAGGATGTAGGCCATCCGGTGGGGCGTCCACAGCCGTTCGAACGCGTCGGGGATGCCGACGCCTTCCTGCGGCTCGGGATCGGCGGGCCGCTCGGGCTCGCCGGGCTGATCCGGCTGGTGCTGGTGCTCCGGCTCGTCCACCCACCAGATCTTACGGACGGCGTGCGCCCCACGCGCGCCTCGCCCGTCCCGCCCCGCACCCACCCCGTCCGGGTCAGGTCAGGAAGCGTTGCACCGCCCGCATCTTGTTCATCGCGTCCAGTGCGGCGACCTTGTAGGACTCCGCCAGCGTGGGGTAGTTGAACACCGCGTCCACGAGGTAGTCGACGGAGGCACCGCACCCCATCACCGTCTGCCCGATGTGCACCAGCTCGGTCGCACCGGTGCCGAACACGTGGACGCCGAGCAGTTTCCGCTCTTCCGCGTGCACGAGCAGCTTGAGCATGCCGTAGCTGTCGCCCAGGATGGCGCCACGGGCCAGCTCGCGGTACCGGGAGACGCCAACCTCGAACGGCACGTTCGCCTCGGTCAGCTCGTCCTCGGTACGGCCGACGTAGCTGATCTCGGGGATCGTGTAGATGCCGATCGGCTGCAGCTCGCCCAGTTCGGTCCCGACGGGTTCCTCCAGGGCGTGGTAGGCGGCCCGCCTGCCCTGCTCCATCGAGGTGGCCGCCAGCGCGGGGAAGCCGATCACGTCGCCGACGGCGTAGATGTGGGGTACGGCGGTGCGGTAGTGCTCGTCGACCGCGATCCGGCCGCGGGCGTCGGCCTCCAGCCCGGCGTTGCCGACCTCGAGCGCCTCGGTGACACCCTGCCGGCCGGCGGAGTACATCACCGTGTCGGCGGGGATCCGCTTGCCGCTTTCCAGCACGGTCAGGGTCGCGCCGTCGTGGTGGTCGACCCGCGCCACCGTCTCGTTGAAGCGGAACGTCACCGCGAGGTCGCGCAGCTGGTACTTCAGTGCCTCGACGATCTCCAGGTCGCAGAAGTCCAGCATCCGGTCGCGGCGTTCGACCACGGTGACCTTGGTGCCGAGCGCGGCGAACATCGAGGCGTACTCGATGCCGATCACCCCGGCGCCGACCACCACCATCGACGACGGGATCTGGTCCATCTCCAGGAGCTGGTCGGAGTCGACGATGCTGCGGCCGTCGAAGGCCACCGAGGACGGCCGGGCGGGGCGGGTGCCGACCGCGATCACGATCCGGTCGGCGGTGACGGTGCGCACGCTGCCGTCGGGTCCGGTGACCGCGACGGTGTGGTCGTCGGCGAACCTGCCCACGCCGAACAGCATCTGCACGCGGTTGCGGGCGAGCTGGCTGCGGATGACGTCGATCTCGCGGCCGATGACGTGCTGGGTGCGGGCGGACAGGTCGGCGACGGTGATGTCGTCCTTCAGCCGGTACGCCGAACCGTACAGCTCCCGCTGGTTGAGCCCGGTGAGGTAGAGGATCGCCTCCCGCAGCGTCTTGGACGGGATGGTGCCGGTGTTGATGCAGACCCCGCCGATCATGTGCCGCTTCTCCACCACCGCCGTGCGGCGGCCGAGCTTGGCGCCCGCGATCGCGGCCTTCTGGCCGCCGGGCCCGGATCCGATGACGAGCAGGTCGTAGTCGTACATCCGCAGTCTCCTGACACCAGCGAGGGCCCGACCCGACCATCCTGCCGGGCCGCCGCACTTGTGTCGATCAGTGCCGATCGGGGGCTGATCGGGGCCGGTCAGGACCGAGCGGCGGCCAGCGCGTCCAGGCCGGCGCGGTCGAGGAACCCCGCCGCTCCCCCGGCCGCGCCGACCTTCCAGGAGGCGAGGTACGCCGCCCGGCGAAGCGCGGCCCGCGGTTCCAGGCCGCGGGTCCAGCCGTCCAGGAAGGCGGCGAACAACGCGTCGCCGGCGCCGACCGTGCTCACCACCTCACGAGTGCCTACGGCGGGCAGGTGCACCGTCCGGGCCACCCCCGCGACCGACGGCCGAGGCGAAGCGCACATCATGGCCCACCGCGTGCAGCGCCAACGCCACGTTGACACCGACGCCGGACACCGACGCCGGACACCGAGGTCGACAGCACGTGCTCGCCGAACGCGTCGGCGTCGGCCAGCAGGCCGTCGGGCACCGTCGTCTCGACGCTGGTGTGCCCGACGACCGCGATCATTCGCCGAGCCGCCGGCCGGACCTAGACCTGTACGCGGCGGCGTACGGCGTCCAGGATCTCCGCGACCGCCTCGTCGACCGGTACGCCGTTCTTCTGCTCACCGGAGCGGTACCGGAACGACACCGCGCCCTTGGCGACGTCGTCGTCGCCGGCCAGCAGCATGTACGGCACCTTCTGCTTCTGAGCGTTGCGGATCTTCTTCTGCATCCGGTCGTCGGAGGTGTCGATCTCCACCCGGACGCCGTGCCCGGTGAGCTTGGCGGCCACGTCCTGCAGGTAGGGGACGTGCTCGTCGGTGATCGGGATCCCGACCACCTGGACCGGCGCCAGCCAGGGAGGGAACGCACCGGCGTAGTGCTCGACCAGCACGCCTAGGAACCGCTCGATCGAGCCGAACTTCGCCGAGTGGATCATCACCGGCTGCTGCCGCGAGCCGTCAGCCGCCTGGTACTCCAGCCCGAACCCGGCCGGCTGGTTGAAGTCGTACTGGATGGTCGACATCTGCCAGGTCCGCCCGATCGCGTCCCGGGTCTGCACGGAGATCTTCGGGCCGTAGAACGCCGCACCGCCCGGGTCGGGCACCAGCTCCAGGCCGGTCTCCTTGGCGGTGTCCTCGAGGATCTTGGTGGCCTCGGCCCACTGCTCGTCGCTGCCGATGAACTTGTCGGAGTCGTCGCGGGTGGACAGCTCGAGGTAGAAGTCGTCCAGACCGAAGTCCTTGAGCAGCCCGAGCACGAACCCGAGCAGGTGCTTGATCTCGTCGGCGGCCTGCTCGGGGGCGACGTAGGAGTGCGAGTCGTCCTGGGTCATGCCGCGCACCCGAGTGAGCCCGTGCACGACACCGGACTTCTCGAACCGGTAGACCGCGCCGAACTCGAAGAACCGCAGCGGCAGCTCACGGTAGGAGCGGCCCCGCGAGCGGTAGATCAGGTTGTGCATCGGGCAGTTCATCGCCTTGACGTAGTAGTTCGCGCCCTCGACCTCCATGGGCGGGAACATCGTGTCGGCGTAGTACGGCAGGTGCCCGGACGTCTCGAACAGTCCGCCCTTGGTGATGTGCGGCGTCCCGACGTACTGGAAGCCCTCCTCCAGGTGGCGCCGGCGGACGTAGTCCTCCATCTCGCGCTTGACGACACCGCCCTTGGGGTGGAACACCGCGAGCCCCGAGCCGAGCTCGTCGGGGAAGGAGAACAGGTCCAGCTCCCGTCCGAGCTTGCGGTGGTCGCGCCGCTCGGCCTCCTCCAGCCGCTGGAGGTAGGCCTTGAGTGCGTCGCGCGACTCCCAGGCGGTGCCATAGATGCGCTGCAGCTGTGGGTTCTTCTCACTGCCCCGCCAGTACGCCGCGGCCACCCGCATCAGCTTGAACGCCGGGATGTTTCGGGTGGTGGGCAGGTGCGGCCCGCGGCAGAGGTCCTTCCACGCGAGCTCACCGTCGCGGCGCAGGTTGTCGTAGATGGTCAGCTCGCCGCCGCCGACCTCGACTCCGGCGCCCTCCGCGGCCGCGCCGGCACCGCCCTTGAGGCCGATCAGCTCCAGCTTGTACGGCTCGTCGGCCAGCTCGGCGCGGGCATCGTCGTCGCCGACGACCCGGCGGGAGAACGTCTGGCCCTCCTTGACGATCTCCTGCATGCGCTTCTCGATGCGCTTGAAGTCGTCGGGGTGGAACGGCTCGGCCACGTCGAAGTCGTAGTAGAAGCCGTTCTCCACCGGCGGGCCGATACCGAGCTTCGCCTCGGGGTAGAGCTCCTGCACCGCCTGGGCCAGCACGTGCGCGGTGGAGTGGCGCAGGATCGCCCGGCCGTCGGCGCTGTCGATCGCCACCGGCTCCACCTCGTCACCGGCCGACAGCGGCCAGGCGAGGTCGCGCAGCTCGCCGTTGACACGGGCCGCCACGACTGCGCGGTCACCGGGCTCGACGCCGATCGCCTCACCGGCCGTCGTGCCCGTCGTCACCTCGGCCTCGGCGCGCTCGCCGGAACGGACGACGGTGACGGTGATCTCGGACACTTCGGGCTCCTCCGGGGGTACGGGGACAGCGAGTGGACTGAGTGGACTACCCGCCGATCCTATGCGGTGACCCCCGCCGCACCGGAGCCGCCGCACGCGCCGTCAGGACCGCTGTCCTGCCGGCCGGTAGCCGACCCCGACCTGGGCCGGACGCAGCAGCCGGTCGGCCAGCGCGTAGCCGGGCCGGCGTACCTCCACCACCCGGCCCACCTGGTCGGCCGCCTCGACCGGCACCCGGGCCACCGCCTCGTGTACCCGCGGGTCGAAGTCCTGCCCCCACGCGTCGACCTCGCGCAGGCCGCGCCGGTGCAGGATCTCCAGCAGCTCCTCCCGCACCGATCCGAGGTTCCCGGCGTCGTCGTCCGCTCCGGACTTCTCTCCGGACTGTGGTCCGGCCCCGCCCCCGCCCCTCTGGCCGGTGAGCGCGTCGATCCGGTCCACGACCAGCAGGATCTCCCGGGCCAGCGGTGCCACGAACTGGTCGACGAGCCCCTGCCGGGCGAACTCCAGCTGGCGGTACAGCTCGTCGTACATCCGCTGCCGGGCCTGGTCCTCCAGCAGGCGGCGCTGGAACAGGTCGCGCAGCGCGGCCACCTCCTGCGCCAGTTCGGCCACTTCCGCCGACCCGACCGGCCGGCCGCCGGGCTGCTGGAACGGCTGCTCGCCCGCTTGCTCGCTCGCCTGCTCGAACGGTGGTTCGGACGGGTGTTCGGCCCGCTGCGAGGTTCGTTCCGACATGCCTAGATCCCCTTCCGGAAGGTCCCGCCGTGGGTGGGACCGCGGCCGCCGCCACGGCCGCGGCCGTATCCGCGCCGGTGCTGCTTCCAGGCCGGCTGCCGATGGCGGACGACGTACAACGCGACGATCAGCACGATCCAGCACGCGCCCACCACGCGCAGGCTCTCCACGTGGGCCAGGGCGACGAACAGGATCGCGCCGGCCAGCGGGACGAGGTACAGCCGCAGCGAGCGGCTGCGAACCCACACCGGGGCGCGCGCCTCTGCGAGCAAGTCCTTCAGCTCCTCGGCGTACATCCTCACGTTCCAGTCGGTCAGGTCGAGCTTGCGGATCCGGCGCAGGTGCCGGCGGACCAGCGTGTACTGCCGCCGGGAGGTGATCACCGGCCGGTCAGTTCCCCGGCCGTCGCCCCAGTGGTCCACGCTGGTGACGGCCACCTCGTACAGCGCCGTCGCCAGCGCGACCTTGACGTCCTCCGCGTCGGGGTTGGCCTCGACCGCGCGTTGCAGGACCGCCAGCCCTTCCTTCACCCGACCGGAACCGACCTGGGCTGCGCCGAGGCCGGTGAGCGCGCGGAGATTGCCGGGCTCGCGTTCGCGGACGTAGTCGTACTCGGCCTGGGCGAGGCGCCAGCGGCCCTGCTCGAGGTAACGGTCGCCCCGCCGCAGGTGGTCGTGCAGGTCGGGGTCGCGGCGGTGACCGGAGGTGCCCGGGCCGCCGGAGCCGGCCCCGCCGGGGGTGCCGGGCCCCCTCGATCCACCCGGCGCGGGAGCGGGTGCCGGCACCCGGTCGCGTAGGCCGCCGCCGTTGGGCCCGTTTCCCTGGCCGCCGGCCGCGGCGCCGCTGCCTGCCGTCGCGGCGGCCTGCCGGGTCCGGGCGAGTTTCTCGTCGTACGCCGAACGCGCCGCCGGGTCCAGCAGCGCCTTCTCCGCCGCGTCGACGTCACGGACCCGCTGCTCGGCGTACGCCCGGCGCTCAGGATCGGGACTGGACTGACGGCGTACCCAGACCCGGCGCTGAGCGGTGATCGCCGCCCGGATCTGCTCGGTGCTCGCCCCGGGCGCGACCTCGAGGATCTCGTAGTAGTCGACGGGCATGGCTTCAGCGGCCTCAGTCGGGTTCAGTCGGGTTCAGGTGGGTTCAGTCGGCTTCGGTCGCGGACTCAGCTGATGTCCAGCAGCCGCATCCGGTCGGTGGCCGACGCGACCTCGCCCTCGGCCATCGTCGCGACGTTGTTCACCTCGAAGGTGCCGATCCGCTCCCCCGACGTCTTGTCGTGCACCTCGATGAAGACGGTCTGGTCGATGTCGTACGCGTAGACCACCTCGAACGGCGCACCCGCCGGGTAGGGCGGGATGTCGAACGTCTGCTCACCGATCGCGCGTACGTAGTCGGGGTCGTCGTCGTCGCCCTGTGTCACCTCGACCTTGAGCCGGGTCTGGTTGTCCTCGATGGTCTCGAACACCTGGCCGCGCTTGGCGGGGATCTTGGTGTTGGCCGGGATGATGACGACGTTCTCGACGTCCTCGGGTGAGGCTGCGCCGCGGCGCACGGCCAGCGCGCCCAGCCCCTGCGAGGTGACGTCCCGGATGCGGGGGCGGGTCACCGCCGAGGCCAGCACCGGCAGCTGCTCCGCGCTCGCGCCGTCGCCGGTGCCGGTCGCGCTCCCGTTCGTCCCGCCGCGGGCGGCGTCGGCAGCGTCGAGGTCGACCAGGTGCGCCTGGATCGCGGCGCCCAGCGCGACCACCTCGTCGGGGTTGACCGAACGGATGGGCTCACGGCCGGAGACCTTCTCGATCATCGAGCGCACCATCGGCATCCGGGTCGACCCGCCCGCGAGCAGCACGTGGTCGACACCGGACCAGTCCAGGCCGGCGTCGCCGACCACGATCTCGGCGATGTCGCGGGTGCGGCTGATCAGGCTGGAGGTGGCGTCCTCGAACTCCGCCCGGGTGAGCGGCACGACCTTCGACACCCCGCCGCCGGACAGCACCACCCGGGTCTGCTCGACCGTGGTGAGGCTGCGCTTGGCGATCTCGGCCTTCTCCCGCAGATCCGCCTCGGCCTCCGCGCCGTCGAGCAGGCTCGGCCCACCGGCGGCCTGGAAGCGTTCGTCCAGCAGGCGCATCAGGAGGTTGTCGAAGTCGAAGCCGCCGAGGTTGCGGTCGCCCTGTGTGGCGAGTACGTCGAAGTCGCCGCCGCCCACCCGCATCACGGTCACGTCGAACGTGCCGCCGCCGAGGTCGTAGACGAGCACGGTGCCCTCGACCTCGTGCTCGACGCCGTAGGCGAGCGCCGCCGCGGTCGGCTCGTTGAGGACCCGGGCGACGTTCAGCCCGGCGATCCGGCCGGCGTCGATGGTCGCCCGCCGCGGCGCGTCGTCGAAGTAGGCGGGCACGGTCACCACCGCGTCGGTCACCGGCGAACCGAGAGCGAGCTCGACGTCGTCCTTGATGCGACGAAGGATGATCGCGGAGATCTCCTCCGGGCGGTACGTCGTCCCGCCGCTGGTCTCGAACTTCCAGCTCGGGTCGCCCATCGACCGCTTCACGAACTGCACCACGTCCAGCGGCGCGGTCACCGCGGAGCGCTTCGCCATCGTGCCCACGATCGGCAGCTCGTCCTGGAAGAGGACGACCGACGGCGTGAGGCGCTCGCCGTCCCGGTTGACCACGATCTCGGGCTTGCCGAGCTCGTTCACCCGCGCGGCGGCGGAGTAGGTGGTGCCCAGGTCGATGCCGATCGTGTGCCCCACGAGTCCGTCCCTTCGAAGACACAAGTCACCACACCGGCGGCCGGACCGGTGCCGGTCCACCCAACGTAGCTGAACCTTCACCTTCGTGGCGTTCCGCCATCCCGGCAGCATGCGTCCCGGCTCTGCCATCCCCGGCGGTTCCCGTCCCGTACTCTCCCGTTCGTGCTCATCCTGTTGCCACCCTCGGAGGGCAAGGCCGCCGCGGGCAGAGGCCGCCCGGTGGACCTGGATTCGCTGTCGCTGCCCGAACTCACCCCCGCCCGCACCAAGGTCCTCGACGCGCTCGTCGACCTGTGTGGTGACGCGGACCGGACCGACGAGGCGATGGCCGTGCTCGGGCTGTCCGCGAGCCAGCGCGGCGAGGTCGAACGCGACGCGCGACTTCGGGACGCGCCGACGCTGCCGGCGGCCAGGCTGTACACCGGAGTGCTGTACGACGCCCTCGACCTGGCCTCGCTCGGGCCCGCGCAACGGCGCCGGGCGCAGCGCTTCCTTCTGATCTGCTCCGGCCTGTGGGGCGCGGTCCGGTTGCGCGACCGCATCCCGCCGTACCGCTGCTCGATGACCGTCCGGTTGCCCGGCGTCGGCCCGCTGGGCGCGTTCTGGCGGGAGAGCATGCCGACCGCGATCGCCGGCGCGGCCGGGCGCGGGCTGGTGCTGGACCTGCGCTCCTCGGCGTACGCCACCGTCTGGACGCCCACCGGCGAACTCGCCGGCCGCACCGCGACGGTGCGGGTGCTGCAGGAGACCCGGCCGGGTGACGCCTCCAGCCGTACCGTCGTCAGCCACTTCAACAAGGCCACCAAGGGCCGGCTGGTCCGTGACCTGCTGAACGGCGAGGACAACCCGCGCCGCCCGAACGACCTGGTCGACGTGTTGCGAGGGCTGGGCTACCAGGTCGAAGCCGAGCGCCCCGAACACGGGCGGCCCTGGCGGCTGGACGTCGTGGTCGCCTCGGTCTGACGCGGACCGCTGACGCAGACCCGTCGTCTGGAGTCCCGAAGCCGCCTCACCTTGCCCCCTGACGGGCAACTTCGCTGCACTGATTCGCAGCACAAAAGGTAAAGCCCCGGTTGAGAACCGGGGCCGACCCTGCATGGCTGTGAGTGGGCGATACTGGGATCGAACCAGTGACCTCTTCGGTGTGAACGAAGCGCTCTCCCGCTGAGCTAATCGCCCCTCTGCACACCCCGAACGGGGCGACAGAAACCCTAGCGCATCGCCATCTACCGCAACGACCGGACCCACTCCCAGGTGGACATCGCCGGGCCGGGCAACCCCTGGGTCACCACCCACGCGGCCGCGGTGGCGGCGACGAGCACCACCACGACGGCCCCGATCAGGAGGTTGCGCCGGCGGGCCCTCGGGTCCATCGCCTTCTCGCCCGCCGCGCGCGCCTTGTCCTTCGACCACTCCAGAGTTCGGTGCGCCCACGCGAACTCCGTGGCCAGCACGGCGAGCCCGAGGATGACCGTCAGCCAACCGGGACCGGGTGCGATGAACATGACGAGTCCGGCAACGATGAGCAGCACGCCGACCACGAAGACCGCGCCGCGCCAGGTGGCGTTGAGCGTGGGGTGGCGGCGGATACGGCGGCGCGCGCGGTGGTGCCACTGGATCCGGCGCCAGGGCCGGTGCTTCTTCTTGTGGTCCTCGTCGTCGTGGTCGTCGCTGTGCTTGTCCTGCTCGTGGTCGCCGTGGTCGGCTGATCCCCGAACGTCCGACCGGGGCGGCGTGTCGCTTTCGGATGCGTTGGCGTCGCTGTCGTCCACGGTGCGCCGGTCCGGTCGCGGGGGCGCGACGGCCTGCCGGCCATCGGCCACGCCCTCGTCGTGGTCGGTGTGTCGGTAGGCGTTCACGAATCCTCCTGCGTGGTTCTCCGCGCTTCGTCCGTTATGGTTTGAGCGCGGGGCCCGGAGACACAATGCCCCCGCTGCCAGTGGTATAGCCGCAGAGCCTACCTTGAGGTCCGACCCCCTTCTGGTGAAGGGAAAACAGCGATCTCGTCTCGCATGCTGAGAAGTTTGCCGGGGCGAATTCGACCAGACCGGGACGCACCAGCCTCCCCGGTTTGATGCAAGGGACTTTGGAGTAGCAGACTCTCGCGCTATGGCCCTACCGCCGGTCCCGCACCACCCACGGAAAGGCCCCCGCCCCCCGATGGATGCACTACCCGCTTCGGTCACCCACGCGCTGCCGCTCCGCCTCATCGACGGAACGGGAGCCGCGCTGCGGCTGACCGCAGAGCTCCGATATGACGCCGCCGACCCGTATGCCGTCGACGCGGTGTTTCACACTGGCGAACCCCGCGGAGTCCGTTGGGTCTTCGCCAGGGAACTCCTGTCCGAAGGTCTGTTCCGGCCCACCGGTGACGGTGACGTGCACGTCTCGCCCCTCGTGGACGAGACCGGGCGCGCCATCGTGCTCATCGAGCTTCGCTCCCCCGACGGGGAGGCGGTGCTCCATGCTCCGGCGGACGGTCTCGCGACCTTCCTGCAGAGCACGTACTCGATCATCCCTCCGGGTGAGGAGAGCGGGCACGTCGACCTCGACCTGCTGGTCGAGGAACTACGCCGCAGCTCCGGCCCGGCGGTCTAGCCAGGCTACGTGCGGATCGACCCCGGCCCACCTCCTGGGTGGCCCGGGGTCGATCCGACATTGCCTACGGTCGCCTCGGCACGGATCAGGGGTCGATCCGACGATGCGTACGGCCGGATCGGATCAGGGGTCGATCCGATCGGCCGCCGCTCGTGCGAACTCCTCCATGACCCGTGCGGTCACCGGACCGGGAGCGGGCAGCTTCCGCCCGTCCAGTGAGTTCACCGCCTGCACGTCGCGGGTCGTCGAGGTGAGGAAGAGTTCCTCGGCCTCCTCCAGCGCGCTCGCCGGCAGGTCCTTCTCGTACCCTCCGCACCACTCCAGCACCAGCGCGCGGGTCACTCCTGCCAGGCAGCCCGCCGACAGCGGCGGGGTGTAGACCTCACCGCCGAGCACGACGAACACGTTCGAGCCCGTCCCCTCGCACACGTTGCCGACGGTGTTGGCGAACAACGCCTCGGTCGCGCCGTGTTGACGGGCGTGGGCGAGGGCGACGACGTTCTCCGCGTACGACGTGGTCTTCAGCCCGGCGAGGGCGCCCCGCTCGTTGCGCGGCCACGGGACGGTGACCAGCGCGGTGGAGTCGGGTCGTGCGGACAGCTCGGCGATCGCCACCATCACGGTCAGCCCCTGGTCACCGCGTTCGGACCCGAGCGGTGCGGGGCCGCCGGTGACGGTGATGCGCAGCCTGCCGCCGGGCCGGTCCCACGCTTCCAGGACGGCGGAGACGCCGCGGCGGACGGCGGCCAGGTCGAGCCCGGTGAGCCCGAGGCCGTGCGCGGAGCGGGCCAGCCGGTCCAGATGCCTGGTCAGCGCGAACGGACGGCCGTCGACGACCTTGAGCGTCTCGAACACGCCGTCGCCGACAGTGACGCCGTGGTCGAGGGGCGCCAGCGCGGGCGCGTACGGATCCTCGACAAGCCGGCCGTCGACCCAAACTCTCATTCTGCGCACGCATCCCTTTCTGCGACTTTCGGCCTGACCTGCGCCGCCGTAGGCCAACATGGCCAGCCTAGGACCCCCGACGGGCACCTTCGGATACCTACCCTCCAAGCATGGCCGGCCATGGGGGGTTCGGGCGGATCGCGTCTGCCCGGACGAAGCTGTTCGTGTCGTACGTCGCCGTGGGGGCGCTCGCGCTCGGTGCGGGCTGTTCCGCACCGCCCGGCGCGGACCCGAGTCAACCGGCCGGCGGCGCCACGCGGGCCGCAGACCCGGCGACCTCCCCCGCTTCGACGGAGAACCCCGCGGCGGACCGGACCCCGACCGCCACGCCGCGCGGGGGGACCCCGGCGCCCCGGGTCACGCCTCCCGCGCCGGAGCCGATCACGCTGGCGTTCGCCGGCGACATCCACTTCCAGAACCAGCTCAGGTCGCGGCTGGCGGACCCGGGCACCGCGCTCGCTCCCCTGCGCCCGGAGCTGTCCGCCGCCGACCTCACGGTCGCGAACCTCGAGACGGCCGTCACGACCCGTGGCGCGCCGGAGGACAAGCGCTACCGGTTCCGGGCGCCGCCGAGCGCGTTCGACGCGGTGGCCGCCGCGGGGATCGACGTGGTGACCATGGCCAACAACCACGCTGTCGACTACGGACCGGTTGGGCTGCGGGACACCCTCGCCGCAGCCGCGCACGCTCCGGTGGCGGTGGTCGGCATCGGGGCCGACGCGGCTCAGGCGTTCGCGCCGCACGTGGCGAGGATCCGGGGTACGACGGTCGCGGTGATCGGCGCGGACGCGGTTCCCGATCCCACCACCCGGCACTTCGCGGCGGGTGAGGACACCGCCGGGATCGCGGTCGCTGTCCGGCCGGCGCGGCTGCTGGCCGCCGTGCGGGCTGCCCGGCGTACGGCGGACATCGTGGTCGTCTACCTCCACTGGGGCCAGGAGCGGGTGGGCTGTCCGACGTCCGGCCAGCGCGACCTCGCCCGGATGCTCGCCGGCGCCGGAGCCGACGTCGTGGTGGGCAGCCACGCGCACGTCCAGCTGGGTGCGGGGACGCTGGACGACACGTTCGTGGCGTACGGCCTGGGCAACTTCGTGTGGTACTCCCGGAACAGCCGACGGGAGTCGACGACGGGCGTCCTCACCCTGACCATGACGGGGCGGTCGGTGCGGGAAGCTCGCTGGACTCCGGGCCGGGTCGGGGCCGACGGACTGCCCCGATTCACCTCCGGTGACCAGGCTGAACGCCTGCGCCGGGACTTCGCGGATCTGACCGCCTGCACCGGTTTGGGACGGATAGGGACACCCCCGGTTTGAGCCTGGCGAGGGATCCGATAATGTTCTCTGCGCGTCGAGGAAACAGCTCGGGGCACACGCGGACGTAGCGCAGCTGGTAGCGCATCACCTTGCCAAGGTGAGGGTCGCGGGTTCGAATCCCGTCGTCCGCTCGGAGCGGGCCTGGTGGCTTGGGTTTTCATCCAGGTCGGCAGGGCGGCGCGCCGTTGGTGGAGTGGCCGAGAGGCGAGGCAACGGCCTGCAAAGCCGTGTACACGGGTTCAAATCCCGTCTCCACCTCCAAACTCCTCGCACATGCGGGCGATTAGCTCAGTGGGAGAGCGCTACCTTGACACGGTAGAGGTCACTGGTTCAATCCCAGTATCGCCCACCCCGTATGCGCAGTTGGGCCCCGCTCCGGCGGGGCCTTTCGCTTGTCCGGACCGGTTGTCCGGCATCGATTGCCCGGCACGGGCTCCTCCCGCCCGGCCGTCGCCGAAGCAGTACAGCGCCTCAGCCTCCTGACCGGGGCCGCTCGACTGGCCTCCCGCCCTCGCTTGCCACGACCCGTAAGGTAAAGGGACGGTAAAGCGAGCGGAGGAGGTGCCGCACCATGCGTTCCTCCGCCACCGCTGCGTTGGTCACCGCGGCCACCGCTGCTCGACCGGCCCGTCACCGGCGACGGCGGGTTCCCGCGGCACCGTCGGCCCTGCTCCTCCTGAGCGTGCTTGCCGTGCTGGCCGGCAACCTGCTGAGCGGCCCACAGCTTCCGGGCTCTCCACCGGTCCCCTCCTCCGCCGCAGCCGGCATCCACGCCGTCACCCCTGCGACCGCCTCCCCCACGGACACCGCTGGTGAGCACACCGTCGCGTCCGTGGCGCCGGTCCCCGAACGAGGCGAGCGACCCGATGCCGCCGTGGTCGCCGGCGCACCCCTGGTCTCCTGGGTCCACGGACTCAACTCCACCCTCCCCGACCAGGCACCCACGCTCGGCGCCACCGTCGCTTCCGCACCCCCGCCCGGGGCGACCCGGCAGGTACACGCCGCACACACCGACCACCACGCGAGCCGCGCACCTCCACAGGCCTGACGAGCCGACTCCGTCCGCCTGAGTTCCCCGCACGCCCCGGCGCGTGCGAACCATCCGGAGGTCCGACCCGTGAACCGCTCGTACGCGGTGCACGGCGTGGTTGCGCACCTCGGCCGGCCTGCCAGCAGGCCACGCGCCGACACCTGCACGTTCGTGGTCTCCCGCCACGACCACCGCGCCGTGACCCCGCCGTCGCCACCGTCGCCACCCACGTCCGTCCGTCCGCCTGTCTGTCCGTCCGACCGTCCGCACTCCCACATCGACGCCTCCCGAGACTCCCGGGACAGCCGAGACTCCCGGGACAGCCGAGACTCCCGAGCCTGCCGACTCCACCGACTCCGCCTCCTACGTCCAGACCGCCGCGACTCTCGCGGAGGTCGCCGTGAGCGCCGCTGAGCTCAACGTCGTCCTCGCGGGCGCCATGATCGTTCTGCTCGCCGCGACAGCCGCCGTCCGGCTGTCGGCGAGGGCGGGCCTGCCCACCCTGCTGGTCTACCTCGCGATCGGGCTGGTGATCGGCGAGGCCGGCCTCGGCCTGGAGTTCGAGGACGCCCAGCTCACCCAGAACCTCGGCCTGATCGCGCTCGCGGTGATCCTCGCCGAAGGCGGGCTCACCACCCGCTGGTCGGTGATCCGCCCGGTCGTCGGGGTCAGCGCGCTGCTGGCCACCCTGGGCGTGGCGATCAGCGTGGCCGTCACCGCGTTCGTCGCCCACGCGGCCCTGAACTTCGACTGGCGTACGTCGATCCTGCTCGCCGCCGCGGTCGGCTCCACCGACGCGGCCGCGGTGTTCTCCGTACTCCGCAGGCTGCCGCTGGCGGGCCGGCTCGGAGCGACCCTGGAGGCCGAGTCCGGGTTCAACGACCCGCCGGTGGTCATCCTGGTGACGCTGGTGGTCTCCGACGCCTGGACGCAGGCGAACCCGGTCACCGCTCTCGGCCAGGTGGGTTACCAGCTGGCCGTCGGTGTCCTGGTCGGCCTGGTCGTCGGCCGGGTCGCCCAGTGGGTGCTGTCCCGAAGCGCGCTGCCGGCCGCCGGGCTGTATCCGATCGCGACCCTCGCCATGGCGCTGTTCGCCTACGCCGGCGCCGGGATGATCAACGCCAGCGGGCTGCTCGCGGCGTACGTCACCGGGTTGTGGCTCGGCAACGCACCACTGCCACACCGGCGGGCCACTCTCGGGTTCGCCGAAGGCACCGCCTGGCTGGCCCAGATCGGGTTGTTCGTCCTGCTCGGGCTGCTGGTCAGCCCGGGGCGGCTGGCCGCCGCCCTGGTGCCCGCACTCGTCGTCGGCGGCGCGCTGCTGCTGCTGGCCCGGCCGTTGACCGTGCTCGTCTGCACGACCGGGTTCCGGGTGCCGTGGCGTGAACAGGTGTTCATGTCCTGGGCCGGGCTGCGGGGCGCGGTGCCGATCGTGGTGGCCACCATCCCGCTGAGTGCGGGCCTGCCCGCGGCCAGCACGGTCTTCGACGTGGTGTTCGTCCTGGTGGTCGTCTTCACCCTGATCCAGGGCCCCACGCTGCCGTTCCTCGCCCGCCGGCTGGGGATCGCCGCCGCCGGGCAGGCGCTGGACCTGACCGTGGAGTCGGCCCCGCTGGAGGAGGCGGGCGCCGAACTGCTCCAGGTCGGCGTACCAGAGGGGTCCCGTCTCGTCGGCGTCTACGTGGACGAACTCCGGCTGCCGGCCGGCGCCGCGGTCAGCCTCGTCGTCCGCACCGGCCGGGCGTTCGTGCCCACCGGCCACACCGTCGTCCGCGCCGGGGACCAGCTGCTGGTGGTCACCACGGAGAGCGCGCGCCGGCAGACCGAACGCCGGTTGCGTGCCGTGGCCAGGGCCGGCCGCCTGGCCCGGTGGTTCGGCGAACACGGCGACGACCCACCACCGGCTGCCACCTCGGCTCCCACCTCGGCTGCCGACCCGGCAGGCAACTCGCCGGCCACCTCGGCCGCCGACTCTCCAGCCATCTCGGCAGCCGACTCCCGCCCGCCCTCGACGTCCGGGCGCCTCGTGCGCCGGATCCGCCCGCGAACCAGGACGGACATCTCATGACCCTGACCGCAGTACTGGCCGTGGGCATCTTCGTCCTCGCCTACGTGTTCATCGCCACCGAGAAGGTGCACCGGGTCACGGCGGCGCTGGCCGGCGCCGGCCTGATGGCGCTGGCCGGCATCGTCGACGCCCACTCCGCGTTCTTCGCCGAGGAGACCGGCGTGGAGTGGAACGTCATCTTCCTGCTGCTCGGGATGATGATCATCGTCAGCATCCTCAAACAGACCGGGCTGTTCCAGTACCTCGCGATCTGGGCGGCCAAGCGGGCGCGCGGGCGGCCGTACCGGCTGATGGTCATGCTCGTCCTGATCACCGCCGTGCTGTCGCCGTTCCTGGACAACGTGACCACGGTGCTGCTGATCGCTCCGGTCACGGTGCTGGTCTGCCGGCGGCTCGGCCTCCCCATCGCGCCGTACCTCATAGCGGAGGCGCTGACCTCCAACATCGGCGGCACCGCCACCCTCATCGGTGACCCGCCGAACATCATCATCGGCACCCGCGCCGGCCTGTCGTTCAACGACTTCCTGTTCAACCTCGCACCGATCGTGGTGGTGCTGGTCGGGGTGTTCCTCCTGATGTGCCGGTGGCTGTTCAGGGACACCCTCCGCCGTACGCCGCAGCACACCGAGGACCTGATGGACCTCGACGAACGGGAGGCGATCACCGACCCGAAGATGCTCGTCCGGTGCCTCGTCGTGCTGTTCGCGGTGGTGGTGGCGTTCGCGCTGCACTCCGTGTTCCACCTCGAACCCTCCATCGTCGCGCTCCTCGGCGCCGGGGTGATGGTGCTGGTCTCCGGAACGTCCTCCCAGCAGTTCCTGGAGGAGGTGGAGTGGTCCACGCTGGTGTTCTTCATGGGTCTGTTCGTGCTCGTCGGCGGGCTGGTGCGCACCGGCGTGATCGAACGACTGGGCGAGGCGGCGATCTCGGCGGTCGGCGGTGAGTACCTCCTCGCGGCGACCGCGCTGCTGTTCGGCTCGGCGGTCCTCGGCGCGTTCGTGGACAACATCCCGTACGTCGCGACGATGGTGCCGATCGTTCAGGGCGTGGTGGACGCGGCGCCGAACCCCGAGCAGGGGAAGGCTTTGTGGTGGGCGTTCGCGCTCGGCGCCGACCTCGGCGGCAACGCGACCGCGGTCGCGGCCAGCGCCAACGTCGTGGTCCTCAGCATCGCCGCCCGCAACGGTGAACGCATCAGCTTCTGGGAGTTCACGAAGTACGGCGCGATCGTCACCGTGGTGACGGTGACGCTGGCCTGGCCCTACGTCTGGCTGCGCTACTTCGCCCTCGGCTGATCGGGCACGTCGTCGGTGACGTCGTCGGTGCTGCGGGCCTCCAGCGGGTGCTCCCCGACCGTCACACCGGGCAGCACCTCGGCCGGGCGCGGCGACACCTCTCGCGGAGCCTCCGCCCCGTCCGCCACCCGGCGGCGGGCCTCGGTACGGCGTTCCAGGTGCGCGTGCAGGGTCGCGTTGAACGCCGCACCGACCAGCAGCGAGATCACCACGACGTACAGCCACAGCAGCACCACGATCGGTGCGGCCAGCGGACCGTAGATCGAGGTGCCGCCGATGGTCCGGGTGAGGGTGGTTCGCAACACCCAGCCACCGGCAAGCCACATCACCATGGCCACGGCGGCGCCGCCGAAGTCGTGCCGCCACGGGGTCCGCTCCGGCAGTGCCAGGTGGTAGAGCGTGGCGAGGAACCCGGTGGAGGCCACCACCACGACCGGCCAGTACAACGAGACCAGGAACTCCAGCCGCGCCGGGAGGATCGAGTCGACCAGGGTGGGGCCCGCCAGCACCAGCGGGATGACCACGATGCCGATGGCCAGGGCCACGACGTACATCGAGAACGACAGCACCCTGGTCCGGACGATGCCGCGGCGGCCGCCGAAGCCGTACATGATCGTGATCGTGTCGATGAGGACGTTCAGCGCCCGTGAGCCCGACCACAGGGCGAGCACGAAACCAATGGAGATGACGTCGGCGCGACCGCGGTCCAGGACGGCGTCCAGCGTGGGAACGATCACCCGCTGAACGCTGTCCTCGGTGAGCGCGCCGCGGGCGATGTCGACCAGTTGGCCCTTGACGTCGCCGATGGCCTCCGGGCCGAATCCGCCCACGACATACCCGACGGAACCGGCGAGCCCGAAGACCAGGGGCGGAAGGGACAGGATGGCGAAGAACGCGCCCTCCGCCGCCAGGCCGGTGACGCGGTAGCGCAGGCAGGTCGCGACCGTTCCATGGACAAGCCGCCACAGGAGCGTCCGCCGGACCCGGCGGCGGATCCTCACCACGCTTCGCGCCCCCACGGGTCCGGCCCTCATGAGGCATACCGTAACGACATGAACCCAACTGGCCGGTTCGCCACCCACGCGGTGTCCAACCAGCCGCCGCCGCTGGCGCCACACGATGCGCTCGCCGCCGACCGCGCGCTCGGCGAGGCGCTCACCCGCTGGGGCCGGCCCGGCCTCGCCGCCGCCGGAGGGCGGCTCGCCGAGATCGGCGCGCTGGCCGGGTCGGAGCAGGCGCGGGAGTGGGCGTTCGACGCCCATCGGCACGCGCCGCGCCTGGTCACCCACGACCGCTACGGAGAACGCGCCGACGAGGTGGAGTTCCACCCGTCCTGGCACCACCTCCTCGGCCGGGCGGTCGGATGGGGGCTGCACGGGGCGGCCTGGACCAGTGGCGAGGCCACGCCCCACCTGGCCCGGGCCGCCGGCTTCTACCTGTGGAGCCAGGCCGAGGCCGGCCACGGCTGCCCCGTGTCGATGACGTACGCCGCCGTGCCGGCCCTGCGCGCCGAGGATTCGCTGTCGGCCGCGTGGACGCCGAAGCTGTCCTCCACCGCGTACGACCCGGGCCTGCGGCCGGTCGCCGGCAAGCGGGGCGCGCTGGCCGGCATGGCGATGACGGAGAAGCAGGGCGGTTCCGACGTACGTTCCAACACCACCAGGGCGGACCCCGGTGGTGCGGACGGTGAGTACGTCCTGACCGGGCACAAGTGGTTCTGTTCGGCGCCGATGAGCGACGTGTTCCTCGTCCTCGCCCAGGCGCCGGGCGGGCTCACCTGCTTCGTACTGCCACGGGTGCTGCCCGACGGCACCCGCAACGCCGTCCGGCTGGTACGGCTGAAGGACAAGCTCGGCAACCGGTCCAACGCCTCCGCGGAGGTGGAGTTCGAGGGCGCCCTGGCCACCCGGCTGGGTCCGGAGGGGCGCGGTGTGGCGACGATCCTTGCGATGGTGAACGCCACCCGGCTGGACTGCGTACTCGGCTCGGCCGCCCTGATGCGCCGGGCCGTCGGCGAGGCGATCTGGCACGCCACGCACCGGTGGGCGTTCGGCCGCTCCCTCGCCGACCAGCCCGCGATGGCGAACGTGCTCGCCGACCTGGCACTGGAACAGGAGGCCGCGACCACGCTGGCGATGCGGCTGGCGGCGGCGACCGACGCTGCCGCGACCGACCCGGGCGAGCGGGCGCTGCTGCGGATCGCCCTGCCGGCGGCGAAGTACTACGTGTGCAAGCGGGCCCCGGCAGTGGCCGCGGAGGCGCTGGAGTGCCTCGGCGGCAACGGCTACGTCGAGGAGTCCGGCATGCCGATGCTGTTCCGGGAGTCGCCGCTGAACTCCATCTGGGAGGGCGCAGGCTCGGTCCAGGCACTCGACGTGCTCCGCGCGCTGAGCCGCGAACCCGACGCGCTGACCGCCTGGCTGGGCGAGATCGCCCCCGCCCGCGGCGCGGACCCGCGGCTGGACCACGCGGTGGACGACCTGCTGACCTCGCTCGCGGACCTGTCCGAACCGGAGTACGCCGCCCGCCGGCTGGCGGAGCGTATCGCCGTCGTGTTCCAGGGCGCCCTGCTCGTGCGGTACGCCCCGGCCGAGGCGGCGGACGCCTTCTGCGCCTCCCGGCTCGGCCCGGGCGGGTGCGCGACGTTCGGGACGCTCCCCCGAGGGACCGACGCGGCGGCGGTCGTCGAACGTGCCGCGCCCGCACCTCTGCCCGCTGGGGACGACGGCTAGTCCTCTCCGTTCGGGTCATGGGCCTGGCGCGGACAGGTGCAGCACCTCGTAGCGTTCCGTGGCCGTGGCCGTGGCCGTTTCGGCGATCTCGGCGTCCGCCGGCACCGAGTCCCTCCACAGCACGAACCACACCGCCTGCCAGTGGTGCGGATCGACCGCCAGAGCCGCGGTGTGGACGTCATCTCGTCCGGCGAGCTCACGAAGGACCACGGTCTCCCGCTCGGCCCACGTTGCCAGGCCGAGGCCGGTCCCGTCGGTGTCCGCGTCGACGGGCGCGGGGGCGACGAGCCGGGAGGCCGCCCTGGGAACCTCCGCACGGGCGGGGCCGGCCTGCCAGGCGACGCCCACCCAGTGTCGAACGGGCGGGCGCCCGAAGTCGCGGACGATGTTCTGGAATCCGCCGCCGCCCAGCAGGAAGTGCGCCATCGCGCCGGTGTCGTTCCACAGGTAGAACGGCGCGTACTGGTTCACCGGCGAGCCACCCACGCCGCGTTCACGGATGACGTACGCCTTCAGCCCGAGCCCGGCGCGGTCGTCGAGCAGGTGGCCTCCCAGCGCCACCCGCTCGCGGATGACGTCCATGTCGTAGTCGGCCGGCAGGGTGAGTTCGTACTGCATGGCATACACGGTTGCCGCCTCCCGGTCGCGGTGCGCTAGTCGTCGTTCCGGGCGGAGGTGCCGCGTGCCGCGAGGAGGCTCGCCACTCCGGAGACCGCCCGGTCGAAGGGTTCGGAGGAGCCTGCGGCGCGGGCCAGCACGTAGCCGCCCTGCACCACGGCGACCACGGTGGCGGCGGTGCTCTCCGGGTCCAGCGCGACGTCCAGTTCCCCGCGGTCCCGGCCCTCCCGGAGCACCTCGGCAATGCGTCCGACCAGCCAGGCGAAGGTCTGCTTCACCGGCTCGCTGAGGGTGGCGTCGGCCATCACGTCCGGATCCTGGGTGAGCCGCCCGACCGGGCACCCTCGCAGCACCGCCCGTTCCCTGTGCAGGTAGGCGGCGATCCGCTCCAGGGCCGGGCCGGGCGCGGACAGCACCGCCTCCGCCGTCGCCCGCATCTCCTCCGCCGTACGGCCGATCGCGGCGCGGGCGAGCTCCGGCTTGCCGGAGAAGTGGTGGTACATGCTGCCCTGGCCGGCACCGGCGCGCTGCTGGATGGCCCTGGGGCTGGTGCCGGTGTAGCCGCGTTCCCACAGGAGTTCCCGAGTGCTCTCGATCAGGCGTTCCGCGCTGCTCACGCAGCCACTATACGTACTAGTAGGTACAGTCGTACGCGAACCTGTAACCAGGCCGGCGCCGGGAAGCCGGAAGCCAGGAAGTAGCCGGGAACACCGTGCCGAATTCGAGACAATCGTCTCGGATACCGGTCACGTCGGTTGCCTGGTGAGGTCTCGATCACGCACTCTGATGACCATGACTGCGCCCGTCTGCCCACTGCTCGTCGGACGGCGCCACCTCGATTTCGGCCGAATGCGCAGCATGCTCTGTCTCCGGGCGCGCTGACGCGCCCCGCTTCTGGCCGCACTCGACTCTCTGCCGGTGGCCACCCGGGCGCCCGGTCGCGCCGATCCGCCGCCAGACCTGCTTTCTGTCACACCCGTCCGTGACCTGCTCTCCAGCGAGGATCGCACTCCATGCCTATTGCGTCCCAGGCCGCCGACCGCACCGCCGACCGCCGCGTCGCCGCGCCCCGAAAGCCGCGCCCGAAGCGCGGTGAGGGCCAGTGGGCGCTCGGCTACCGCGAGCCCCTGAACAAGAACGAGCAGCTGAAGAAGGACGACGACGCGCTGAACGTCCGCGCGAGGATCGAGCAGATCTACGCCAAGCGCGGCTTCGACTCCATCGACCCCACCGACCTGCGTGGGCGGTTCCGCTGGTGGGGCCTCTACACCCAGCGCAAGCCCGGGATCGACGGCGGCCGCACCGCCACGCTGGAGCCGGAGGAACTGGACGACGAGTACTTCATGCTCCGGGTCCGTATCGACGGCGGCCAGCTCACCGTCGCCCAGTTGCGGGCCATCGCCGACGTCTCCTCGACGTACGCCAGGGACAGCGCCGACATCACCGACCGGCAGAACATCCAGCTGCACTGGGTCCGGATCGAGGACGTCCCGGCCATCTGGGAACGCCTGGAGTCGGTCGGCCTGCAGACCCAGGAGGCGTGCGGTGACTGCCCGCGGGTGATCATCGCCAGCCCGGTCGCCGGGATCGCCGCCGACGAGATCATCGACCCGACACCCGCGGTGGAGGAGATCGCGCGCCGCTACATCGGCAGCCCGGAGTTCTCCAACCTGCCCCGCAAGTACAAGACCGCGCTCACCGGGCACCCCGACCACGACGTGGCGCCGGAGATCAACGATGTCGCGTTCGTCGGCGTGGTGCACCCCGAGCACGGGCCCGGCTTCGACGTGTGGGTCGGCGGTGGGCTGTCCACCAACCCGATGCTCACCGAGCGGCTGGGCGTGTGGGTGCCCCGCGACGAGGTGCCGGAGATGTGGTGGGCGGTCACCAGCGTCTTCCGCGACTACGGCTACCGGCGGCTGCGGCACCGTGCCCGGCTGAAGTTCCTCATGTCCGACTGGGGCCCTGCGAAGTTCCGGCAGGTGGTCGAGGACGAGTACCTCAAGCGGAAGCTGGTCGACGGGCCCGCGCCGGCCATCCCTGCCGTACCCGGCGACCACGTGGGCGTCCACCGGCAGAAGGACGGGAAGTTCTTCCTCGGCCTGGCCCCTGTCGCGGGCCGGGTCTCGGGCACCCTGCTCGGGAAGTTCGCCGACGTGGTGGAGGCGCACGGCAGTGACCGCGTACGCACCACGCCGCACCAGAAGCTGCTCGTCCTCGACGTCGAGGAGGCCCAGGTCGAGTCGGCGGTGGCCGCGTTCGCCGACCTCGGCCTGCACGCCCGCCCGTCGGCGTGGCGGCGCAACACCATGGCCTGCACCGGCATCGAGTACTGCAAGCTCGCCATCGTCGAGACCAAGAAGCGCGCGCACGACCTGATCGACGAGCTCGAACGCCGGATCCCCGAGCTCGACGTCCCGGTCACCGTCAACCTCAACGGCTGCCCGAACTCCTGCGCCCGGATCCAGGTGGCCGACATCGGCCTGAAGGGCCAGATCGTGCTGGACCGTGACGGGAATCAGGTCGAGGGCTACCAGGTTCACCTCGGTGGTGGGCTCGGACTGGACGCGGGCTTCGGCCGCAAGCTGCGCGGACTGAAGGTCACCTCCGCCGAGCTGCCCGACTACATCGAACGCGTCGTACGGCACTACCTCGACCAGCGCGAGCCACAGGAGCGGTTCGCGCAGTGGGTCACCCGAGCTCCGCAGGAGGCCTTGGCATGACCGAACGCGCGACCCCGTTCTACTGCCCGTACTGCGCCGAGGAGGACCTGCGGCCGGCCGAGGAGCCACACGGCGCCTGGGAGTGCCGGGGCTGCACCCGGGTCTTCTCGGTGAAGTTCGCCGGAATGGCGGTGCGTTCATGACGCTGGCGACGACGGCTCCCAGGCGGTGCCGCGACGACCTGGAGGCGCTCGCCCGGCAGGCCGGCCGCGACCTCGAGGAGGCCAGCGCCGCGGAGATCGTGCGCTGGGCCGCCGACACTTTCGGCGACCGGTTCGCCGTCACCTCGTCCATGCAGGACACCGCGCTCGCCCACCTGGTCTCCCAGCAGGTGCCCGGGGTGGACGTGGTGTTTCTTGACACCGGCTACCACTTCCCCGAGACGCTGGGTACGGCCGACGCCGCGTCGGTCACCATCCCGATCAACCTGGTGACCGTGCGGCCGCGCCAGACCGTCGCGGAGCAGGACGCCACCCTCGGGCCCGAGCTGTACCGCCGCAACCCCGAACTGTGCTGCCAGCTCCGCAAGGTCGCCCCGCTGGAGCGGGCGCTGACCAACTACGACGCCTGGGCGACCGGGATCCGCCGGGACGAGAGCCCGACCCGGGCGAACACCCCCGTGGTCAGCTGGGACGCCCGGCGCGGCAAGGTGAAGATCGCTCCGCTGGCCCGCTGGTCCCAGGACGACGTGGACCGCTACGTCGCCGACAACGGCGTCCTCACCAACCCGCTGCTGGACGACGGGTACCCGTCGGTCGGCTGCTGGCCGTGCACCCGCCGGGTCGCCGAGGGCGAGGACGCGCGTGCTGGCCGGTGGGCGGGCCGGGCGAAGACCGAGTGCGGCATCCACAGATGAGCCCGCGTTACCCGCTGCTGCTCGACCTCGCCGGCAGGCGTGCGGTCGTGGTCGGCGGCGGGCCGGTAGCCGCGCGGCGGGTGGGCGGGCTGCTGGACGCCGGTGCTGTGGTCACGGTGGTCGCGCCGGCGTTGTGTGAGGACCTGGCCGCCCTGGTGGAGCCCGGACGAGTGGAGTGGGTGGCCCGGGAGTACGCCGCCGGAGATCTGGTCGGTGACCTGGCCGGTGCCAGGGTGGTGCAGGCCGCCACCGACGACGCCGACACCAACGCCGCGGTGGCCGCCGAGGCCGAGACTGCCGGCATCTGGTGCGTACGCGCCGACGACGCGAAGCGGTCCGCGGCCTGGACGCCCGCCACGGTCCGGTTCGACGACGTGACCGTGGCGGTCTCCGCAGGCCGCGACCCGCGCCGGGCCCGCCGGCTGAAGGACCGCATCGCGACCTGGCTGCAGTCCGGGGAGCTGCCGCTGCGCCGGGTACGCCGCACGCCGGGCGCCGGCCACGTGGCGCTGGTGGGCGGCGGACCCGGTGACCCGGGACTGATCACCGTCCGCGGTCGGCGGCTGCTCGCCGACGCAGACGTGGTGGTGGTCGACCGGCTCGCCCCCCGGGCGCTGCTGGACGAGCTCGACGCCGAGGTCGAGGTGGTCGAGGCCGGCAAGGGGCCACGGGCGCACGCACTCACCCAGTTGGAGATCAACGACCTGCTGGTGGCCCGTGCCCGGGCCGGGCAGCGGGTCGTCCGGCTCAAGGGCGGTGACCCGTTCGTGTTCGGCCGGGGAGCCGAGGAGGCGCTCGCCTGTGCGCGGGCCGGTGTCCCCTGCGAGGTCGTACCCGGCGTGACCAGTGCGGTTGCCGTACCCGAGTCTGTCGGCATCCCGGTCACCCACCGCGCGGTGGCCCGGCAGTTCACGGTGGTGTCCGCTCATTACGCCCGTGCCGGGGAGACGCCCGACTGGGCGGGGCTCGCCGCCACGGAGGGCACGCTGGTGTTCCTGATGGGCGTCGGTCAGCTGCCCGCCCTGACCGAGGGGCTCCTCCGGAACGGCCGGCCCGCCACCACCCCCGTCGCCGTGGTCGAACGCGGCACCCTCCCCGACCAGCGCACCACCACCGGAACCCTGGCCACCATCGCCGAGGTCGCCGCCGCCCGCGGTGTCCGCTCCCCCGCCGTGATCGTGGTCGGCGAGGTGGTCGACGTCGCGGCCGAACTCACCGCGCTCACCGCAGCAGCGGCCGAGCCAGCCGAGGCAGTCGAGCCGGCCGGTGCGGCCGGCCCGGCCGAGGGGAATGCCCAGGGGAATGCCGACGGCTGAGGGCCTGCTGCTGGTCGCGCACGGCAGCCGCGACGACCGCGCCGCGCCGGTCGCCCACGAGGTCGCGGCGGCGGTGGCGCGGCTGCGTCCCGGCCTCGCCACCGGCGCGGCGTTCCTCGAGCTCGCCACACCGACACCGCAGGAGGCGGTCGAGAGCCTCGCCGCCCAAGGCGTCACCGACCTGGCCGTCGTGCCGTTCCTGCTCAGCGACGCCTACCACGCCCAGGAGGACCTGCCGGCGGTCGCGGACCTCGCCCGGTCGCGCGGCTGGACAGTCCGGCTGAGCCGGGTGCTCGGCCCGGATCCCCGGCTGGTGGAGGCGATGGCCGCCCGGCTCGCCGAGGCCCGACCATCCGGGGAGCCGCCCTTCGACGCGGTGGTGCTCGCCGCCGCGGGGTCGAGCAGCCGGCAGGCGAACGACACGGTGGCCGAGGTGGCCGCAGACCTCGGCCACCTGCTCGGCGTACCGGCCCGGTGGGCGTTCGCCTCCGCCGCCGCGCCCACCGTCGAGGAGGCGGTCGGTGACCTTCGGGCGCGCGGCGCCGACCGGGTGGGCGTCGCGACGTACCTGCTGGCGCCAGGCTTCTTCGCCGACCGGATCCGTGCGGCTGCGGCCTCCGGAGGTGCGGTGGCGGTCACCGAGCCGCTGGGCGCCTGCCCGCAGGTGGCGGCGATCGTCGCCGACCGTGCGAGCCTGGATGATCGCCTGGGCCGCCCGGATGGTGGAAAACCCGTAACGGGGAATTGACGCGGCCGTCCGGGTTCGGGACTGCTCGCGGGGTATGACGGGTCCAGTGCGCTCCCGTCCAGCCCGTCCAGTCCCGATGCAGTCCCGATGCAGTCCCGTGCCCACGCGTCCGGAGTGACCGGCGGACCGTCCGGCGGCCGGATCGCCAGGCCCCGCAGCGTCCGGCGTCCCCTCCCCGGCCCGCCCTCCCGGTGGCCGGCGCAGGTCTGCGCGCCGTCCCCGGGGCCCTACATCGCTGACCTGGTTGGGAATCGCGCCCGCGGCGCCTCCGGTTACCCACTGTGACCCGCCTCGGAAGCGTGGTCAGACCGGAAACGCTCACCGCCACCGGGCAGGAGGCGCCGCACCGATCGACTGCGGACCTGGCAGTATTCGCGCAAGAGGACAAGGAAAGGAACGCGAATGGTCGACGTCTGGCCGGGAACGCCGTACCCCCTGGGGGCGACGTTCGACGGCGCCGGCACAAACTTCGCGTTGTTCAGCGAGGTCGCCGAATCCGTCGAACTCTGTCTGTTCGACGACACCGGCAGCGAGACCAAGGTCCCGCTCACCGAGCGGGAAGCGTCGGTGTGGCACGGCTACCTCCCCAGGGTGGCGCCGGGACAGCGCTACGGCTTCCGTGTGCACGGGCCCTACGCGCCCAGCAAGGGACAGCGCTGCAACCCCGCGAAGCTGCTGCTCGACCCGTACGCCAAGTCGATCGAGGGCGAGATCGACTGGGACGAGGCGCTTTTCTCGTACCGCTTCGAAAACCCCGAAACGCTCAACACGCTCGACTCCGCGCCGCACACGATGAAGTCGGTGGTCGTCAACCCGTACTTCGACTGGCAGGACGACCGCCCGCCGCGACGGCCGTACAACGAGAGCGTCATCTACGAGGCGCATGTCAAGGGCCTCACCGTCGATCATCCCGAGATTCCCGAGGAGATCCGCGGCACCTACGCCGGCCTCGGCTCACCGGCGATGATCGACCACCTGACGTCACTCGGCGTCACCGCGGTCGAGCTCCTGCCGGTGCACCAGTTCGTGCACGACGACCTGCTGGTCCAGAAGGGTCTGCGCAACTACTGGGGCTACAACACCATCGGCTACTTCGCCCCGCACAACCTGTACTCCTCCACCGGACATCTCGGTGAGCAGGTGCTGGAGTTCAAGGCGATGGTGCGCGCCCTGCACCGCGCGAACATCGAGGTCATCCTCGACGTGGTCTACAACCACACCGCCGAGGGCAACCACCAGGGCCCGACGCTGGCGTTCCGCGGCATCGACAACGCCGCCTACTACCGTCTGGTCGACCACGACCCGCGTTACTACATGGACACCACGGGCACCGGCAACAGCCTGCTCATGCGGCACCCGCACGTACTCCAGCTGATCATGGACTCGCTGCGCTACTGGGTGACCGAGATGCACGTGGATGGGTTCCGGTTCGACCTGGCGGCCACCCTGGCCCGGCAGTTCCACGAGGTGGACCGGCTGTCGGCGTTCTTCGACCTGGTCCAGCAGGATCCGATCGTGTCGCAGGTGAAGCTGATCGCCGAACCGTGGGACGTCGGGCCCGGCGGATACCAGGTGGGCAACTTCCCGCCGCTGTGGACGGAGTGGAACGGCAAGTACCGCGACTGCGTGCGTGACTTCTGGCGCGGCGAGCCGGCGACGCTCGGCGAGTTCGCCATGCGGCTGACCGGCTCCTCCGACCTCTACGAGGACGAGGGCCGCAAGCCGTACGCGTCGATCAACTTCATCACCGCCCACGACGGGTTCACGCTGAACGACCTGGTCTCGTACAACTCCAAGCACAACGAGGCCAACGGCGAGAACAACAACGACGGCACCGACGACAACCGGTCCTGGAACGCAGGTGTGGAAGGCCCGACCGACGACCCGGGCGTGCTCGCCCTTCGCCGGCGCCAGCAGCGCAACTTCCTCACCACGTTGTTCCTGTCCCAGGGCGTGCCGATGATGCTGTACGGCGACGAGTTCGGGCGTACGCAGAAGGGCAACAACAACGCCTACTGCCAGGACAACGAGATCTCCTGGATCGACTGGGAGGCGATCGACACCGACCTGCTCGGCTACGCCCGGGCGGTCAGCGAGCTCCGGGCCGCGCACCCGGTCTTCCGCCGGCGGCGGTTCTTCGCCGGCATCGACGGCGACGGCGACAAGCTCGGCGACGTGGCCTGGCTCAAGCCGGACGGCAAGGAGATGACCGAGCGGGACTGGACCGCCGGGTTCGCGAAGTCCCTCACGGTGTTCCTGAACGGCGAGGCCATCCACGAGCCGGGCGAGCAGGGCGAGCGGATCGTGGACGACTCGTTCCTGCTGCTGTTCAACGCCTCCGAGGACGACGTGGAGTTCGCGCTGCCCCCGCAGAAGTACGGCGAGGCCTGGGAGCAGGTCATGGACACCGCCCACGACGACGTGAGCGACCGGGAGGTCGTGCGCGCCGGCGAGCGGGTGAAGCTGCTCTCCCGCTCCCTGCTGGTGCTCAAGCGCGCCTGATCACACCTCGCCTCCGTACGCCACCTTCGTACGACGCACACCCGCGACCCGCCCCGATGCCATCGGGGCGGGTCGAGGTCGTTTCGGCGGCCGGGAACATCCACCTCCACGGCATCGGTTAGTTTAGTTAGCTGCAAGCAACTATTTCTGAACCGACCCGTGGAGGCCCGCACCCGTGTCCTTGCCGAGCAACCCGCCGGGTGACGCCGGAGACGTCCGGTCCGTCCAGGCCATCCGGGAACGAGACGAGACGTCCGTACGCCGGACTGCCGGCAGGCGCACACGGTACGAACGCGACCACCCACGGTACCCATGGGTGGCGCTGTCCAACACCACGCTCGGCGTCCTGATGGCCACGATCAACTCCTCGATCGTGATCATCTCCCTGCCGGCGATCTTCCGCGGCATCCGGTTGGACCCGCTGGCGCCGGGAAACGTGAGCTACCTGCTGTGGATGATCATGGGCTTCCTGCTGGTCTCCGCGGTCCTGGTGGTCTCCCTCGGCCGCCTCGGCGACATGTACGGCCGGGTCCGCATCTACAGCTACGGCTTCGTGGTCTTCACCGTCGCCTCGATCCTGCTCGCCGCGGACCCGTTCGTGCACAGCGCCGGCGCACTCTGGCTGATCGGCTGGCGGGTGGTCCAGGGTGTGGGCGGGGCGATGCTGTTCGCCAACTCCACCGCGATCCTCACCGACGCGTTCCCGTCCAACCGGCGGGGCATGGCGCTCGGCATCAACCAGGTGGCAGCGATCGCCGGGTCGTTCCTCGGGCTGGTCATCGGCGGGCTGCTGGCCGAGTGGCACTGGCGGGCGGTGTTCTGGGTGAGCGTGCCGATCGGCATCTTCGGCACCATCTGGTCCTACCGTTCGCTGCACGAACTCGGCGAACGCCGGCGCGGCTCGATCGACGTCGCCGGCAACGTCACCTTCGCCCTCGGCCTCACCGCCCTGCTTGCGGCTATCACGTACGGCATCCAGCCCTACGGCGGGCACACCATGGGCTGGACGAGCCCGTGGGTGCTGACCGGTCTGCTCGGCGGACTGGCCCTGCTGGCCGCGTTCTGCGTGATCGAGTCCCGGGTGGCCGACCCGATGTTCCACCTCGGGCTGTTCCGCAACCGCGCGTTCAGCGCCGGGAACCTCGCCGGTCTGCTCGCCTCGATCGGGCGCGGCGGCATGCAGTTCATGCTGATCATCTGGCTGCAGGGGATCTGGCTTCCGCTGCACGGCTTCGACTACGCCGCGACGCCTCTGTGGGCGGGGATCTACCTCGTACCCCTCACCATCGGGTTCCTGCTCGCCGGGCCGGTCTCGGGCTACCTCTCCGACCGGTACGGCGCCCGGGCCTTCGCCACCGGCGGACTGCTGGTGGTGGCCGCGACGTTCGTGGGCCTGCTGATGTTGCCGGTGGAGTTCCCGTACTGGGCGTTCGCCGCGCTGATCGCGGTGAACGGCATCGGCTCGGGACTCTTCTCCTCGCCCAACACCTCCGCGATCATGAACAGCGTCCCGGCAGGCCAGCGCGGTGCGGCGTCGGGGATGCGCGGGACGTTCTTCAACTCCGGGACCTCCCTGTCCATCGGAATCTTCTTCTCGCTGATGATCGCCGGCCTGGCCAACTCACTGCCGACCTCGCTCACTCGCGGGCTGGAGGCGCAGGGCGTCTCCTCCTCGGTCGCGGAGTCGGTGGGCAACCTGCCGCCGGTGGGCAGCCTGTTCGCGGCGTTCCTCGGCTACAACCCGATGGCCAAGCTGCTCGGCCCCACCGGCGCGCTGGACCACCTGCCCGCCTCGAACGTCGCGACGCTCACCGGCAAGGAGTTCTTTCCGCGGCTGATCGCCACACCGTTCCACCACGGGCTGGTGATCGTGTTCGCCGCGGCTGCAATCATGACTGTCATCGGTGCTTGCGCCTCGCTGCTGCGGGGTGAGCGCTACGTTCACGGCGAACGCCAGACGATCGAGGAAGAGGGTGCCGCCGCATGACAGGCCACGCGACGACACGACCCGCCACCATGGACCGGGAGGAGGCCACCCGGCTCTACCTCGCAATCGCCCGGCTGTCCCGCTGGATGCGCCGGCAGGGCGCGTCCCAGCGCGGTGATCTCGGGCACGGCGGAATGTCCGCTCTGGCGACGCTGACGCACGCCGGACCGATGCGGCTCGGCGACCTCGCCAACCGCGAACAGGTCGCACCACCAACCCTGTCGCGGGTGGTGGCCACCCTGGAGAGCGCTGGGTACGCCGTCCGCACGTCCGATCCGGCCGATCGCCGGGCGAGTATCGTGGCCGCCACCGAGGAGGGCCAGCAGATCGCCCGGGGGCTGCGCTCGCTGCGTACCGAAGCCCTGCGGAGCCGGGTCGAGCGGCTGACACCCGAGCAGCACGACGCGTTGGTCGCCGCGCTGCCCGCGCTGGAGGCTCTGGTGGGCGACGACGCCGCCTGAGGTCCGGGCGGCTTCCTCGGCCGCCGACGCGGTCCGGGGGTGACAGGGGTCCGGGGGTGACAGGGTCCGGGCGTACAGGGTTCCGGGCGTACAGGGGTCCGGGCGTACGGCTGAGCCGCGGGTTCAGGTGCGGTTCAGCCGGGCGAGTTCGCCCTGGACGTCGAACTCCGCGGGCGGCCACTGCGGATCCAGGTCGGACAGCCGCTCCACCAGAAGCTTGGTGATGGCGAGGTTGCGGTACCACTTGCGGTCGGCCGGCACGACGTACCACGGTGCGGCGCTGGTGTTCGTGCGCTCCAGCGCCGCGGCGTAGGCGGCCTGGTAGTCCTCCCACCGGGCGCGCTCGTCCACGTCGCCCGGGTTGTACTTCCAGTACTTCGTCGGGTCCTCCAACCGCGCGGTCAGCCGCTTCTTCTGCTCCTTCTTCGACAGGTGCAGGAAGCACTTGACAACGGTCACGCCGTTGCCGGTGAGCTCGCGCTCGAACTCGTTGATGACGTCGTAGCGAACCATCCAGGTTTCCGGCGGAACCAGCTCGTGCACCCGGGCGACCAGCACGTCCTCGTAGTGGGAGCGGTCGAAGATCCCGAGGTAGCCGGGCTCGGGCAGCGCCCGGCGGATCCGCCACAGGAAGTCGTGCCGAAGCTCCTCCCGGGTGGGTGCCTTGAACGACGTGATGCGCACGCCCTGCGGGTCCACCAGGCCGACCGAGTGGCGCAGCGTCCCGCCCTTGCCGGAGGTGTCCATCCCCTGCAGGACGAGCAGCAGGCTGCGAGTGCCGCCGGTATGGCCTTCGGCGAACAGCCGCTCCTGCAGGTCGGAGACCGTCGGTGCCAGTTCGGCGAGCGCCCGCTTGCCGGCGCGCTTGCCGCCCGCGAACCCGGGGGTGGCGTCAGTGGGCAGCTTCGCCAGATTCACCGGTCCCGGCGGCAAGGCGAGTACCTCAGTCAGCCGTTCCGCCACGTCGTGCCTGCTCATCCGCGCTCTGTTCCGTCCGTCCGCCGTCTGACGTTCTGACCTTCTGACGTCCTGACCCCCTGACGTCCTGACCCCCTGACGTCCTGACGTTCGGGCGGCCAACGTCTGCCCGGGCCAGTCTGCCCGCATCCACGCGCGAGTGCGAGGGCGCCTGGACCAGGACCTGGCGTCGGCGGCGGCATGCGCGTCTGGTGGGATCGGCCGGGTGCGCATCCTCACCACCGGTCCGGCCGAGCCCGCGCGGGAGTCCGCGGACCTGACCGACGACGAACTTGCCGAGATCTACCGCTACCCCGCCGATCAGCCCTGGCTGCGGGTCAACTTCGTCTCCTCGGTGGACGGTGCCGCGCAGGGACCCGATGGGCGGTCGGGGACGATCTCTGGACGGCCCGACCGGCACGTACTCGCCCTGCTGCGGGCGCTGTGCGACGTGATCCTGGTCGGTGCCGGCACCGCCCGCGCCGAACGCTACGGACCGGCGACCATCCGGCCCGCGTTCACCGCGCTGCGGGAGAAGCTCGGCCTCGCGCCCACCCCGCCGATCGCCGTGGTGAGCCATACCCTCGACCTGCCGGACAAGCTGCTGGCAGACCCGCGCACCGTCGTGATCACCTCCCGGAACTGCTCCCCCGAGCGCCGGGCCGCGCTCGAGCGGCGGGTCGACGTCGCGATCGCCGGCGAGTCCGAGGTGGACGTGACCGCGGCTGTCGCCGCGCTCACCGACCGGGGACACCGGCGGATCCTTTCCGAGGGCGGCCCGAGCCTGTTCGCGGAGCTGCTCGCCCGGTCGCTGGTCGACGAGGTGTGCCTCACCCAGTCGCCGGAGCTGCTGGCCGGGCCGGCCATGCGGATCACGCACGGGCCGCTGCTGGCCGAACCCACCCGGCTCACCCTGGCCTCCCTGCTGGAGGAGGACGGCTTCCTGTTCCAGCGGTGGCTCACCGGCTCGCACCACGAAACGGCAGGGTGACCTGGGCGGCGGTACGGCGTTCGGCCAGACTGGGCGAATGCAGCTCCCCGTGATGCCACCGGTCGCACCGATGCTCGCCAAGCCGGTCAAGCACATTCCCCACGGCGACCACAGCTACGAGCCCAAGTGGGACGGCTTCCGGTCGATCATCTTCCGTGACGGCGACGAGGTGGAGATCGGCAGCCGCAACGAGCGGCCGATGACGCGCTACTTCCCCGAGGTGGTGGCGGCGGTGCTGGCCAAGCTGCCCGACCGGTGCGTGATCGACGGTGAGCTGGTGGTGCCCGACCGCGCGCGCGGCCGCCTCGACTTCGACACCCTGCAGCAGCGGATCCATCCTGCCGCCAGCCGGGTGCGGCTGCTCTCGGAGCAGACGCCGGCCCACTTCGTGGCGTTCGACCTGCTCGCCATCGACGACCGCGACCTCACCGGCGAGCCGTTCTCGGTGCGCCGGCATGCCCTGGAGGAGGCGCTGGCCGGGGTCACCTCGCCGATCCATCTGACGCCCGCGAGCACCGACCGGAGCCTGGCCGAACGCTGGTTCCACCAGTTCGAGGGCGCCGGGCTGGACGGGGTGATCGCCAAGCCGCTGGACGGTCCGTACGAGCCGGACAAACGGGTCATGTTCAAGGTCAAGCACGAGCGCACCGCCGACTGCGTGGTCGCGGGCTACCGCGTGCACAAGAGCGGACCCGACGCGATCGGCTCGCTCCTCCTCGGCCTCTACAACGACGCCGGCGACCTGGCCAGCGTGGGCGTGATCGGTGCGTTCCCGCTGGCCCGGCGGCGGGAGCTGTTGACCGAACTCCAGCCGCTGGTCACCACGTTCGACGACCATCCGTGGGCGTGGGCGAAGCAGGAGGCCGGCAGCCGGACGCCGCGCAACGCCGAGCAGAGCCGGTGGAGCGCGGGCAAGGACCTGTCGTTCGTGCCGCTGCGGCCCGAACGCGTCGTCGAGGTCCGCTACGACCACATGGAGGGTGTGCGCTTCCGGCACACCGCGCAGTTCGTCCGCTGGCGCCCGGACCGGCAGCCGGAGTCGTGCCGTTACGACCAACTCGAGGAGCCGGTCCGCTTCGACCTCGCGGAGATTCTGGGGCTGGAGTGACATCCTTTGCACCTCGAAGCCGGCGCGGGACGATGAACCTGAGCGAGGAGGAAGTACGCGATGTATGAGGTCGTGCTCCTGATCGAGAAGCCGCTGTCGCGGGTGGACGCGGGTCAGATCGCCGGACTCTACGGAGCCGGCACCCACCCCGGCCGCACCCATGTGCACGTGCTGCTCCCGGTGGAGGACGCCTCCGCCCGGGTGGAGTCCGCGCTCGGATCCATCGCCGCCAGCGAGGTCCTCGCCACCTCGGCGCTCAACTTCCCCGACGTCGACCTGGCCAAGATCCAGGCCGAGATCGTCGAACGCAGCCAGGCCGCGCTCGACGAGAGCCTGGCCGCACTCTCCGAACGCGGCTGCGCCGTCGACGGTGAGGTCACCTCGGCCGAGCCGGTGGAGGCGCTGTCGAACGCGGTCCGGGAGCGGCAGGCCTCCGAGGTGGTCATCCTCACCCGTCCGCACGTGGTGGCGGAGTTCTTCCACGTCGACTGGACGTCCAAGGCACGCCGCCGCCTCGGCGTACCCTGCCTGCACCTCATCGAGCACCGGGATCCCGACAAGCCCGCCGGTCCGTCGGTACGCGACGAGCGGTCGGTCTGATGGGCGTTCCCCGGCGGCGCCGCGCCCCCTAGTTCGGCGGCGCCTCGGCGGACCTGCCGTCGAGGTCGGCCAGCTTCCGGCCGAGGAACTCCCGCTCGGCGTCGTTCCCGGCCAGCTCCCGGGCCCTGGCGTAGGCGCGCCGCGCGGCGTCGTGTTCTCCGGTCCTGCGGAGGAACTCGGCCCGGGTGACCAGCAGCGGTTGGTAGTCGCCGAGCCGGTCGTCCAGCCCGTCCAGCAGGGCCAGCCCGGCGTCGGCTCCGGCGGTCTCGGCGACGGCGACCGCGCGGTTGAGCCGGACGACGGGTGAGCCGCCGGTGAGGCGTTCCAGACGTTCGTACAGCTGCGCGATGGCCGCCCAGTCGGTGCCGTCCGCCTCGGTCGCGCTGGCGTGTTCGGCGGCGATCGCCGCCTGCACGAGGTAGCCCGACACCCGCCCGAACGACGCAGCCCGCTCCACCAGCGCGACACCCTCCTCGATCTCGGCCCGGTGCCAGCGGGATCGGTCCTGGTCCGGCAGGACGACCAGCCGGCCCTTTTCGTCGGTGCGCGCGTCGCGCCGGGAGTGCTGGAGGATCATCAGCGCGAGCAGCGCCACCGGATCCGGCTCCGCGGGCAGCAGCGCGGACACCACCCGGGTCAGCCGGATCGCCTCCGCGCACAGTCCCCGGCGGATGAGGGTCTCCCCCGACGACGCCGCATGGCCCTCGGTGAAGACGAGGTACAGGACGGCGAGGACGCCGTCGAGCCGCTCGGGCAGGTCCGCACCGCGCGGCACGCGGTAGGGGATGCCGGCCGCGGCGATCTTCTTCTTCGCCCGGGTGATCCGGGCCGCCATGGTGGGCTCGGACACCAGGAACGCCCGGGCGATCTCGGCCGTGGTCAGGCCGCCGACCATGCGAAGCGTGAGGGCCACCCTGGCCGGCATCGCCAGCGCCGGGTGGCAGCAGGTGAACAACAGGCGCAGGCGCTCGTCCGGTATCTCCTCCCCCGTGCCGGCGCCGAGGTCGGCGAGGTCCGCGGCGTCCGCGGTGCCGGTGGCCCCGGCCGGCTCGGCGTCGACGACGAGCAGGGGAAGCTTGCGGGCCAGGGTCTTCTCCCGGCGCAGCTGGTCGACGCCGCGGCGGCGGGCGGTGGTGAGCAGCCAGGCCTCCGGCCGGTCGGGTACGCCGTCCGCGGCCCAGTGCCGGACCGCGCGCTCGAAGGCGTCGGCCAGCGACTCCTCCGCGATCTCCATACTGCGCAGCTGTCCGGTGAGCAGGGCGAGCAGCCGGCCCCAGTGGTCGGTGAACGCCTGCTCCACCGCCGCGCTCGCGGCCCGTTCGTCCGTCATCGCCGTGCCGTGTACCTCTCCCGAGCGTCAACCCCGCCTTGCGGTCAGGCCTTCTTCGCCCGGCTGGGCTGTACCCGCATCGGCTCTCCCGGCATCTTCGGGTAGTCCGGCGGGTAGGGCAGGTCGCCCAGGTCGTGGTCGCGGGCGTCCCGGTCGGCCCACTCCAGCAGGGGCGTGAGGTCGTACGCCTCGTCGTTGACGGGCGCGTGCAGGTCGCCCACTTCGGCGAACCGCTTGGGCATGGTCTCCAGGTCGAAGTCGTCGGGGCGGACCTCGGTCAGCTCGTCCCAGCGCAGCGGAGCCGACACGGTCGCCCGCGGATTGGGCCGCAGGGAGTAGGCCGAGGCGATCGTGCGGTCGCGGGCCATCTGGTTGTAGTCGATGAACACCTTCTCGCCGCGTTCCTCCTTCCACCACGAGATCGTCACGTGGTCGGGCATCCGGCGTTCCAGCTCCCGGCCCAGGGCGATCACGGCACGGCGTACCTCGGTGAACGGCCAGCGCGGCTGGATCGGGACGTAGACGTGCAGGCCACGGCCACCGGAGGTCTTCGGCCACCCCTCCATGCCCAGCTCGTGCAGCAGCTCCCGCAACCGCGGCGCCACCGCGGCCGCGTGGGTGAAGTCGGTGCCGGGCTGGGGGTCGAGATCGATCCGGATCTGGTCGGGATTGTCGACGTCGGCGCGCCGGACCGGCCAGGGGTGGAACGTCAGCGTGCCGAGGTTGGCCGCCCAGGCCACCACCGCGAGCTCTGTCGGGCAGACCTCGTCGGCGAACCGCCCGCTCGGGAACGCGATGCGGGCGGTCTCCACCCACTCGGGCGCACCCTTCGGGATCCGCTTCTGGTAGAACGCGTCGCCGCGGTTGTCGGCCCGGGTGGACAGCTTCGCGCCCTCGAATACGCCGCCGGGCCAGCGCTCCAGGGTCGTCGGCCGCTCGCGCAGCGCGCCGAGGATGCCCTCGCCCACGGACAGGAAGTAGTGCACCACGTCGCGCTTGGTGAAGCCCCGCTCAGGAAAGTAGATCTTGTCGGGGTTGGTGAGGCGGACGGTGCGGTCACCGACCTCGATCTCTTCGTACGGCGTCGCCATGGTGGAACGCTAGCGCGCACCACCCCCAGGACGGACCGGGAGCGGCCGGAGCGTCAGTCCTGCACCGGGCGGACGGCAAACTCCTGGCTCACGACCCGAGGGGAGCCGGTCGTCCCCGTGAGGCGCGGTGAGCAGACCAGCGTGCTGGCACCCGCCACCGTCACCGCGGTCCGGTCGCCGAAGCAACCGCCGGCCCAGGACTGCGCCGGCCCGGCACCGCCGAACTTCCCGACCACCAGCCCGGTGAGGGTTCGCGCGGTGGTCCGCAACTCCGGGTTGACGGCGCCGCCGACGGCCGGCGCGGTGGCCGTCAGCTCGGTGATGTTCTGGTCGGGGCCCCTGGTCCGCGGCCGGGGAAATGTCAGGTGGACCTTGACGTCGCCACGGGTACAGGTCATCGACTCCTCCGCCCGCCGGCAGCTCAGCCCCTGCTTGCCGAGCGCGGCCGACACCTCCTTCGGGGTGACCAGGCTGAGGCCCGGCGTGTAGTCGAGCTGGCCACTCGCTTGGTCCCGCCTGAGTTCGAAGGTGGACGGACCGGACGTCCGCACCATCACGGCGACGTCGGCGACCGACGTCTTCGCGGTCTCCCGGCTCCTCTCCGACAGTGACGTCCGCATCGCCTTGTCGAACTCGGGGCGCTCACCGTCGGGGATCGCGGCCAGGCCCAGCACGGTGAACGTTCGGTACGCCACGGCCGACACGTCCGGCCCGCCTTCGAAGCTGTCGCCGCCGGAGTCCAGCTCCGACCAGGCCGGGTCGGGGCGTACGTCGGCGTCGACCCGGACGACCTGCTCGCGGCCGGTCAGCACGGTCACCTTCGCCACGAAAGGTGCGGGGTCCTTCCCGGTCAGGACGCACGTCAGCAGCGCCGAACGGTTTCCGGGGGTACGGGTACAGGAGAAGCCGGCGGAGGTGAGGCTGGCACGCAGGGCGCGTCCCATCGCGCCACCGGTGCCACCAGGTTGGGCGTAGGTGGGGGCCTCGCGCGGGGTGTCCGCCTGCTTGCCGTAGTAGTCACCAGAGTCCTCGGCCGAGCTGTGGTTCCAGTTCTTGCCGAACCACACCGCTCCCCCGGCGACGGCGACGAGGAGCACCACCAGGCCGAGCAGTCCCAGCACGCGGCCGGCGCGCCGCCCGCCGCGCGGCGTCGGAGGCGGAGTGCGCCGGCCCGGCAGGTGCGTACGACCGCCGGGCCTCGCCGGCGGCGGGCCTCCGGGTGCCTGACGGCCGGCCTGTGTCCCCTGTCGCTGTCCTGGGTCCTGCCCGTACGGCTGTCCCTGCGGCGGTCCCTGCCGAGGTCCTTGCGGTGGTCGCTGCTGCGGTCCGTGTGCTGGTGGTCCCGGCCGACGGCCTGCTGGAGGTTGCACTGGCCAGCTTCTCCCCTCGTCACGTCGGTCGGGCGTACCGGACGTCATGTCGGTCGATCGGACGTACCGCGATGTCGAGCCAGACGGTTGATCGACCAGCAGGTCGCCCGGACCCTCGTCGTTACCCGGAGTGCCACCAGCAGCACGAGAACCGACCTGTGGGTACCTTTACCGGCCGTTCGCGCGTTGTCAAAGTCGGGCAGAAGGTGCGCAACCGGACCACGGCCGGACGGCATACTGGGCGCCCATGAGCCAACCGCCACCGGGACGTCCGGCCGGTCCCCATCGGCGAGCCGGCGGTCCACCCGGGCCGCAGCGCCCGCCCCGACGGTCCGGTCCTCCTCCGTCCGCCCGGCCCGGACCGCCCCTGGGGGATCCGCCTCCGGGGCAGGGTCAGCAGCGCGGGGAAAGCCGATTCCCCGGGCAGGGCGCACCCCCTTGGCGGACCGCACCCCCTGGGCAGGCTGGGCGTCCGGAGCACCACCAGCCGGCACTCGGGCAGGACCCACCTCGTCCTCGGGGCGCCGCGCCGTTCGGCGGACCGCAGCCGGGTCCCCAGGGACCGCCACCCGGACACCAGCGACCACCGCGGACGCCGCCGGGCTGGCCGGCACGGCCCGACGAAGCTGCCGAGGCGCCGCAGGCACCGTCCAAGCCGGCTCCGAAGCGCCGCCGGCTACTCGGCGGCGGCCTGGTCGTGGTCCTCCTCGCCGCCGTGATCGTCGGCGGCTACCTCTTCGGCGCCGGAGTGCTGGGCGGCGGCCTCGGCGGATCCGCTCCGCACGAGGAGAAGACCAGTCCCGCTGCCGCCCCCGTACCAGCCACCGAACTCACCCGGCCGCTCGAAGGCAAGGGGTTCGCCTGTTACGCCACGCAGTCCTCGCCGACGACGGTGAGGTCGTGCTACCGCACCGAGTCGGACGGCACCCGGCTGACGGTCCGGATCGCGACCGGAAGCGACGGCGATGCCGCGCTGGTCGAGGTCGACGCCGCGCCGCCTGCCGGCATCCGCGGTCAGCTCCGGCCGCCCGGTGACGCGGTCAGCCCGGTGCGGGAGGTCGTCGAGGTGGTCGGCAGGCCACTGCTAGGGCAGGAGTACGCCGGACTGCCCACGTTCGGCAACGGCGTCGATCAGGCCACGCGCCTGAGCTGGGGTGTGGTCACCTTCAGCGCCCATCCGGAGGCGGCCACCGCGTCGTTCGCGGGTTCGGGCGCGCCGACAATGCCGCGCGGCGCCGACTTCCGGAAGGACCCGGCCGCCATGGCGGCTTCGCTGGGCAAGGCCGGCTACGAGTGCGACGCCGGCAGTTGCACCGGCAGGTCGTCGGCGTACGACGTCCGGGCGAGGTTCTCCGCCACGGAGGTGGCGGTGAGCGCGCTCCGCTACGACGGCAAGGCGAAGGTCACGGACGCAGAACTCAGGCAGCGGTACGGCGACGTGCTGCGCCAGGTCGCTGACGGGCAGGGGTACACCGCGGCGCGGCGGTGGATCGACGGCCACCTGACACCCGAGCACGGTTTCGTGGAAGGCGACGTCGACGGACTGCACCTGGCCGTCGTCCGCACCGGCGAAGGGGACGGACAGCTCACGGTCACTCCGGTGCTCACCGGGAGCCGGTGATCCCCGAACATGCCGGACGTCGGTTGCCACTGGGTAGGTTCGACATGGCGTCAGCGGCGGGCCGAACCATCGATGGCTCGGCCCGCCGCCCGGTCGGCCCCGCGCGAACGGGACCGTCTCGGCCCGTCGGGGTCGCGTCGCCTCTGCTAGAAGCCGCCGCCGAGCACGGGAGGCGGAGCGTCGTCGTCGTTACCGCCCCAGACGTCCTCGTCCTCGTCGAGCCAGGTGGTGCGCTGCTGTTCCTGGCCGCCGTCGTCGCCGGCCATGCCGCCACCCATCATCGGCATCATGCCGCCCATGCCGGAACGGGCTGCCGCGCCAGGGCCTCCCGAGCCGTTCGCGCCGGCTCCGGTGCCGCCGACGTTGAGTGATCCCGCCGGCGCGCCGGCCGGAACACCGCCGCCGGCAAGTCCACCGCCGCCGGGAATCCCACCGCTGCCAGGGACTCCGCCACCTCCGGGGATCCCGCCGCTGGGGAATCCGCCGCCTCCACCGCCGAATCCGCCGGCGCGGGCGGTACTCGTACCGGTGTCGACGTTGCCCGCCCCTCCACCCGGGCCGCCACCGCGGGTGGGGTCGTCGGGGTACCTGTCCTTGTAGTCGGGGATCCCGTCACCGTCGCGGTCGGGCAGGTTGGTCGGGTCGAAGCGACCACCCCCACCCCGGGTCGGGTCGTCGGGGTACCTGTCCTTGTAGTCGGGGATCCCGTCGCCGTCGCGGTCCCTGTTCGGGTCGAACCCGCCACCTCCGCCACGGGTCGGGTCGTCGGGGTACCTGTCCTTGTTGTCGGGGATCCCGTCGCCGTCGCGGTCGCCGGGAATCTTCGGAGGGTCGCCACCGCCACGGGTCGGGTCGTCGGGGTACCTGTCCTTGTTGTCGGGGATCCCGTCGCCGTCGCGGTCGCCGGGAATCTTCGGAGGGTCGCCGCCATCGGGAATCCGGGGATGTCCTCCGCCGCCCGGAATCTTGGGGGCGCCACCGCCGCCACCGGGAATCTTGGGGGCGCCACCGCCGCCACCGGGAATCTTGGGGGCGCCACCGCCGAACCTGCCGGGGTCATCGGACTTGAAGGTCAGCTTCAGGCCCGACGGCGGGGTCGGCATGGCCTTGTTGGCGTCGCCGTACTTCTCCAGCAGCGCTTTGGCTGACGACCGACAGGTCTTCTCCTCGTTCTCGTTGAACTTGAAGTAGGTCATCAGCTTGTTGTTCTCGGTGTCGGTCGTCGGCAGGAAGCCGTGGCACATACCGTCGGTGCTGCGCTCGACCTTCACCTGTGCGGTGGCGTAAATGCCGCCTCCACCGTCGTCGCCGCCGGACATCTCGTCGGAGTCGTAGCACGCCTTTCCGCCCGGAGGGGTGATGATGCTCCCGTCCCCGGTTCCCTTGCGGATCTCGTACTTGATGGTCCAGTCCCACCCGAAGTCGGCCCACCACTTCACCCAGTAGGGAGTGGTCCAGTAGGGCGGCGCGGGAAGGGCCTCGTCCTTCTGCGTGGCCGTGAGCTGGGAGTCGACGTCGGTGAAGATCTGGGCGAAACTCTTGGCCGCGTGGGCGGTCTCGAAGTTGCTGTCGCTCTTCTCGCCCTCGCCGCCGGGCTTGGGGTACGTGCTGTCGGCGGTGTGCGCGATCTCGCGGGTGAACCGCACGATCTGGTTGACCGTCTTGCGGAACTCCTCGGCCGCGTCGCCTTCCCAGCTGCCGTGGCCACCGTCGAGAAGCGTCTTCAGCGCCTTGTCGAGGTCGTCGGCCAGGGTGTCGGCCTGCGCACCGACGTTCTGCCACAACGTCTTGGTGTTGTACGTCGTACTGGCCGACGGAACGGTGTCGGTGTCGGTGTCGGTCTCCGGCATGTGGGACCAGGCACCCCACAGCTTGCCGATCACCTTGGCGTGTTCGGTCTTGTCGAACTCGTCGGTCGGGAAATCCCCCATCACACTCTCCCTCGTCGGTGGATCCGGAGCGCGGTCGCGTCGGTGGCACTACGCCTTGGGCGGGTCGGCGTCCGGGTTCTTCGGATCCGTGGTCGGGGGTTTGATGTTCTCGCCGAGGATCTTGTCGATCTGGCCGACGTTGGCGTGGTTCAGCGCCTCGGCGGAGCGGTACTGGTCGGCGATCTTCCGGGTGGCCTTGGCCAGGCCGCGCAGTGCGGAATAGAGCTCACCGCAGGACTTGGCCGTGTCGGCACGCTTCTGCTCGTAGGTGGACGTCAAGGTCTTGGCGCCACCGAAGTCACCGAGCCGGGGATAGTTGTAGTCGCCCTCCTGCGACTCGGCCATGTGCACCGCGGCCGAGGTCGACTTGTCGTTCCATCCGTCGGCGAGCTCGTCGACGTACTTCGCGAAGGAGTCAAGCGCACCCGGCTCGACCTTTGTCCCCATCTACGGCCACCGTCCTCGTGTGAAAGCTGGCGTACGAACCTCGCCGGCCGGCCGGGAGGTGCCGGCGACGGCGGATCGTCGAACGTGTGCGAACGCCGGCGGGTGGCGTCCGGGAACGACGGTACGCGACCCGATCACCTCGGCGCAGCCGGCGAAGCGGGCCTTGTGGATAACCGCGTGTTCACCGCGATGCCGCGCACCTGTCCGCCGGTGGTGATATGAACACTCGAGCAGGTTTCGACCACCCCCTGGAGCCTTCCGATGACGCGTCGGCGCATCCGTGTCCCCTCTCCACACAGAACTCGAACGGCGCTGGCCGCGGGATCGACCCTCGCGCTCGCCCTCGCCGGTCTCGCCGCCACCACCACGTCCGCCTCGGCCGCTTCCACCGACCTGGTGCTGAACGAGGTGTACGGCGGCGGTGGCAACGCCGGTGCGGCGTACACGAACGACTTCGTCGAACTCGCCAACCACGGCAGCGCCCCGGCGTCGCTGGACGGGTTGTCGCTGCAGTACGGCTCTGCGTCGGGCAACCTCGGCGGTGGTTCCGCGCCTGGGTCCGGATCGCTGAAGGTCGACCTGCAGGGCAGCGTGGCGCCCGGACACACATTCCTCGTCCGGCTCGCGCCCGGCTCCGGCACGGGGCAGGATCTGCCCCGGCCCGACCAGTCCAGCACCGCGATCAACCTGTCCGGCACCGCCGGCAAGGTCGCCTTGGTGCGCGGAACGACCGTGCTCTCCTGCGGCGCCGCCTGCGCCACCGACCCGGCCGTGGTGGACTTCCTCGGCTACGGCGGCGCCAACGACTTCGAGGGACACCCCGCGGCGGCCACCACCAACGCCACCTCCTCGGCCCGCAGCGGAGCGGCGGACGCCCGCGACACCGACGACAACGCGGCCGACTTCACCACCGGCACACCGACTCCGGTCAACGCCGCCGGGGAGACCGGCGGAGGCACCGGCCCCGGTCCCGAGCCCGAGCAGGCAAGCATCCCCGCCGTCCAGGGCCCCGGGCACCGCTCGCCCTTCGACGGCAAGCGGGTCGTCACCACCGGCGTCGTGACGGCGAAGAAGTTCGACGGCTACTGGCTGCAGGACGCGACGGGCGACGGCGACGACACGACCTCCGACGGCGTCTACGTCTACGCCGGCGCCTCCGGCGCGAAGCCCGAGGTCGGCACGACGGTCACCGTCACCGCGACGGTGAGCGAGTTCCGTCCGTCCTCGCGCACCGGTCCCAACCTCGCCCTCACCGAACTCACCGACGCGACCTTCACCGGGGCCGCGCAACAGGAGAAGATGCCGGCGCCGGTCCTGATCGGGCCGGGCGGCCGGGTGGAACGCCGACAGCGGCGACGGCTCGGGTAACCGGGTCGACGTGGAGACTACCGGCGACTTCCGGCCCGACCGGGACGCGATCGACTTCTACGAGACGTTGGAAAGCATGCTGGTGGAGGTACGCGACGCGCAGGTGGTCGGGCCGACCAACAGCTACGGCGAGCTGACCGTCGTACCCTCCGGCACCACCGGTGCACCCCGCACGCGTTCCGGCGGCGTTCGCTACGCGTCCTACGAAACGCCCAACACCGCGCGGCTCACCGTCGACGACGAGATCGTCTACCAGCAGATGCCGGCCGCGAACGTCGGTGACACGTTGACCGGCGCGGTGAGTGGCCCGCTCTCCTACGACTACGGCACTTTCCGCGTCTATCCCACCTCTGTGCCGACGGTCCGTTCAGGTGGGCTGACCAAGGAGGTCACCCAGGCTCCGGCGCGCAACGAGGTGGCGATCGCGACCTTCAACGTGGAGAACCTCGACCCGACCGACCGGCAGGAGAAGTTCGACCGGCTGGCCGAGACGATCGTGCACAACCTCGCCGCACCCGACGTCCTGGCGCTGGAGGAGGTCCAGGACGACACCGGGCCGGAGTGCCCCAACGGTCCTTCGTCCACCTGCACGTCGGACGGCGTGGTGTCGGCGGACCGGACCCTGCGGATGCTGACCGACACGATCGCCGCGGCCGGCGGCCCGGCGTACCAGTGGCGGCAGATCTCCCCGGTCAATTTGGCAGACGGGGGTCAGCCCACCGGCAACATCCGGGTGGCGTTCCTGTTCCGCACCGACCGCGGGGTGTCCTTCGTCGACCGGGCAGGCGGTGACGCGACGACCGCCACGGACGTGGTCCGGCGGGCCGACGGACAGGCGGCGCTCACACTGTCCCCCGGCCGGATCGCTCCCGGCGACGAGGCGTGGCAGGACTCGCGCAAGCCGCTCGCCGGTGAGTTCACTTACCACGGCCGGACCTTCTTCGTGATCGCCAACCACTTCAACTCCAAGGGCGGTGACGAGCCCCTGCTCGGCCGCTGGCAGCCTCCGGTGCGTTCGTCGGAGACGCAGCGGCACGCTCAGGCCGGCCTCGTGCACGACTTCGTGGCACGGATCCAGGCGGTCCAGCCGGACGCGGAGGTGGTCGTCGTCGGTGACCTGAACGACTTCGAGTTCTCGCGTACGAGCCAGATCCTGCAGGATGGCCGGACGCTGGTGAGCCTGCCCTCCCTGCTGGCGCCGGCCGAGCGCTACTCCTACGTCTTCGACGGCAACTCCCAGGTGCTCGACCAGATCCTGGTGAGCCCGGCGCTGATCGGCAACCGGTCGGCCGGCTTCTCCGGTCGGGTGCGTGGGTACGACGTGGTGCACGTCAACGCGGAGTTCGCCGACCAGGTGAGCGACCACGACCCCCAGGTGGTGCGGATCAGCCCGTGACCTCAGCAGCCGCCGGTGCGGTCCTCGCACCGTCCCTGGCGGCCACGGCCCGGCCGAACCTCGCCGACCACTCGCGTACGCGTTCGGCGAGTTCGGGCGGGTTGACGACCTCGAACTCCGCACCCACCACGCCGACCGTCATCAGCACCCAGTCCAGGGAGTCGACCGTCATGAGCAGCCGGCACCGGTCCTCGCTGTTCTCCTTGCCGGCCTCCGCGCTGTTCACTTTGCCGGCGTCCTCGACGGTCGCCCACTGCCCGACCTTGGCGCGAACTTCCTCGGCGGCCGCGTGGACGAGCACCTCCACGGTGGTCGTGACCGAGCGGTTGTCGATCCCGGCCCGGACGAACGCCGCCGCGTCCTCCGCGGGGAGTTCACGGGGGCGGAAGCGGGTGGCGGTGCTGCGGGGTTCGGCCACCCGGTCCAGCCGGAAGCTGCGCCAGTCGTGCCGGGTGAGGTCGTAGGCCACGAGGTACCACCGGCGGCCCAGCGACACCAGGCGGTGCGGCTCCACCTGGCGTTCGCTGCGTACGCCGCCGTGCGCGGTGTAGGAGAACCTGAGCTGCTCCTCGTCGCGGCAGGCCTGGGCGAGCGTGGTGAGGATCTCCGCGTCCACCGTGGGCCCGCCGGTCCACGCCGCGGGCACGGTCACGGTGCGCAGGGTGTCCACCCGCCGGCGCAGCCGCGGCGGCATCACCTGGATGATCTTGGTGAGTGCCCGGACCGAGGATTCCTCGATGCCGGCGATCGCAGCCTGGGTGGCGACCCGCAGGCCGATCGCGACGGCCACCGCCTCCTCGTCGTCGATCACCAGCGGCGGGAGGGCCGCGCCGGCGGCGAGCTGGTAGCCGCCGTCGACGCCGCGGTTGGCGTCCACCGGGTATCCCAGCTCGCGCAGCCGGTCGACGTCGCGGCGCAGGGTGCGTACGGACACTCCGAGCCGGTCGGCGAGCTCCCGGCCGGGCCAGTACCTGTGGGTCTGGAGCAGGGAGAGCAGCCGCAAGGTCCGGGAGCTGGTGTTCGCCATGCGCACAGCATGCCCGACATTGCGGTCAGTTCGTGTCCGCTGAGGACGCGGCTCCACCGTGGGCGCTGGGCGTGGCGGCGTAGGGTCGAAACCATGCCGGAGAACCAGAATGCACAGACCGCCCAGACCGCGCACAGCGACCAGATCCGCAGGACCGACGAGGAGTGGCGCGCCCAGCTGTCGCCGGAGGAGTACGCAGTTCTCCGCCAGGCCGGCACCGAGCGCCCCTGGACCGGCGAGTACGTCGACACCAAGACCACCGGCGTCTACCGCTGCCGCGCCTGCGGGGCCGAACTGTTCCGCAGCGACACGAAGTTCGACAGCCACTGCGGGTGGCCGTCGTTCTGGTCGCCGATGGCCGGGGAGAGGGTGCGCCTGCTGGAGGACCGGTCGTTCGGTACGGTCCGCACCGAGGTGCGCTGTGCGCGATGCGACTCCCACCTCGGGCACGTCTTCGAGGGCGAGGGCTACGGCACGCCCACCGACCAGCGCTACTGCATCAACTCCGTGTCCCTGACGCTCGAACCCGACGAGGGGGCCGGGACGTCGTGAGCCTCGGCAGGCGCTGAGCCAACGCGCACCCCCCGAGCAGACCCGCGGCAGAACCCGGGCGGACCGGGGGTACCTCAGTTCGTGGGGCGTTCGCCGGGAAGCACGGCCTGGATCTCCGCAGCGGCGGCGAGCGCCTCCTCCTGTGGCGGCTCGACGGCACGTACGTCGGGCGGAAGCTCGCCGCCGAACACCGGGCGCACCTCGAACGCCACGTCCAGGATCTGCTCGCGGGTGAACCCGCCGGACCGCAGCTTGTAGCACTCACCGGAGATCCGGCGGTACTCCGCCATGCGTTCCTTCCAGGCGGGGTTGGCCATTCGCTCCTCGTTGGCCTTCATCACCTCGACCAGCCGGTCGAGTGCGTTCTCCAGCCGGATCAACTGCGCCTTGCGGCGCTCGACGTCCATGGTCACCGGCGCCGCCGACAGGTCGTCCCTGCCGCCGAACACCTTCCGCAGCCAGCTCACGCCCGCTCCTCTCCCCTGCTCACCTGAGCATCCACGGCACCGTCCCGGCATCCGCGCGAGCTCACGCGCAATCCACGGCCCGTCCCCCGCCCCAACCTTCACACATGGGCGGTCCGATGCGGGCCGGGCCGCGTCGGTGGTCAGGGCAACTGGTCGACGATGTCCGCGATCGGCTTGCGCCGCCCCGCGAAGAACGGCACCTCCGCGCGGGTGTGCAACCGGGCCTTCGCGCCCCGCAGATGCCGCATCAGGTCGGTGATCCGGTGCAGCTCGTCGGCCTCGAAGGCGAGGATCCACTCGTAGTCGCCGAGCGCGAACGACGACACCGTGTTGGCGCGTACGTCGGGGTAGTCGCGGGCCATCATCCCGTGCTCGGCCAGCATCGCGCGGCGCTCCTCGTCGGGCAGGAGGTACCACTCGTAGGACCGGACGAACGGGTAGACGCTCACGTAGCTCCTCGGCTCCTCCTCCGCGAGGAAGGCCGGGATGTGGCTCTTGTTGAACTCCGCCGGGCGGTGCAGGGCGAGCTGGGACCACACGGGGTCGAAGTGCCGGCCCAGGGCGGTACGCCGGAACCGGTTGTACGCCTCCTGCAGGTCTTCGGCGTCGGCGGCGTGCCACCAGATCAGCAGGTCGGCGTCGGCGCGCAACCCGGAGACGTCGTAGGTGCCGCGGACCACCACGTCCTTGCCGGCCAGCTGCCCGAACAGGTCCTCGACCTCCGCGGCCAGCGCCCGGCCGTCGGCTCCCAGCGGCTCGCGCAGCCGGAACACCGACCACATCGTGTACCGAATCGTCTGGTTCAGGTCACGTGCCTTGGGGCGCGCGCTGCCGGTCTCTTGTCGTGGTGCGCTCATGTGGTCATTGTCCCCGCGGCAGGCAGAGCGGCCAGCACCTGGGTGGCGGCCGACCGGGCACTCGCCACGCAGGCGGGGATGCCGAGCCCGTCGTAGGCGGCGCCGGCCACGGCAAGGCCGGGGTGAGCGGCGACGCCGGCGCGGATCCGCTCGACTCGCGCCCGGTGACCGACGGCGTACTGCGGCAGCGCGCCTCCCCAGCGCCGGACGTGGGTGTCGACCGGTTCGCCCGCGATCCCGGTGGCGGCGGCCAGGTCGGCACGCGCGGCGGCGACCAGTTCCTCGTCGGACCGCTGCAGGTCGGCCTCCTCGCGGTGCCGGCCGATCGAGGCGCGCACGATCACCAGCTCGGGTGCCCGCTCAGCCAGCCAGCCCCACTTGCGGGAGGAGTACGTCACCGCCTTGATCGCCCGGTGCTCCACCGGTGGCACCAGGAAGCCCGAGCCGGGCAGGTCGGCGGGTACGGCGGACGCGGGGTAGGCCAGCGCGATCGTCGCCATGCTGGCGTGCTCGATCCCGGCGAGCTCGCTGGCCGCTCCGGGCGCGACGCTTTCCAGCAGCCGGCTCGCCGGGCGGGCCGGGCAGGCCAGCACCACCGCGTCGGCGCGGACGGTCACCGGTTCCCGGGTGGGGCCGGTGAGGAGCTCCCAGCCGGTGGCGGTGCGGGTGAGCGCGCGGACCGTCGTGTCCGTACGTACGTCCGCTTCGGAGGCCCGGACCACCGCGGGGACAAGCCGGCCGACGCCGCCGTCCAGCCCGGCGAACACCGGCGCGTCGGAGGTGGGCGCGGCCGCCTTGGCGCGGGCGGCGGCGCGCACCAGCGAGGGATCGGTGCGCAGCTGGGCCAGGAGCTGCGGGACGGTCGCCTCCAGGGACAGCTCGTCCGCGTGGCCCGCGTACACCCCGCCGAGAAGGGGCTCGAGGAGCAGGTCGACGATCTCCCTGCCCAGCCGGCGTTCGACGTACTTCCCGATCGACACGTCACCGGTCAGCGGCGGCCCGGGTTCGTGGGGTTCGGCGCCGATCCGGGCGATCGAGTCCGGCCCCAGGATGCCGCCGCCGGCTACCGCCGCCTGGTCGGCGGGAATGCCCATCACGGTGCCCGCCGGAAGCGGACGCAGGCCGCCGCGGGTCCACACCGAGGCGGAGGTGGTGGCGGGATGGCGGAGGGCGTCGCCGAGTCCCACGGCGCGGGCGAGTTCGACCGCTTCCGGGCGCCGGCTGAGCATCGCCTCGGCCCCGGTGTCGACGGGGATCCCGGCGAGCTCGGCAGTGGCCAGCTTGCCGCCGACCCGGGGTGACCCTTCCAGAATCGTCACCCTGAGGTCGGTGCGGCCGGCCTGATGGAGGAACCACGCCGTAGCCGCACCCGCGATGCCGCCGCCGACGATCACGATCTCCCGCATACGCCCACCTTCCCAGACCTGGGGCGGGCAACCTTGCCCGGCCCGTGCGCGTCGGGACAGCACCAACCGGGTGATCATGCCGTACGCCCGCCCTACGTCAGGAACCACGATCATCCCGGCTCGTTCCTCGCGGAGGTCCACCATGACCGGCCCAGAAACCCGCCGTCCGACCCAGCTGATCCAGCCGGCCCAGCCGGCCCGCTCCTCGTGGTTCGCCCGTACGCGTGGACTCCTGCTGCTGGCGGCCGTCGTCGCCCTGGCACTGGCCGGGTGTGCCGGTCAGAGCGCCGAGCGCGCGGGCGGTTCGGCGGGCGGGGGGTCGGCGAGCAAGGCCCACCCTGCCGTCGCACCGGAGTCGGCCGGGCAGCCCGACGAGAGATCCGCTGCCAAATCCGGCACGGACACCGGGGTGAAGGCCGGCGGGGCGAAGGCCCAGCCAGCCGGTGTCGAGCTGAGCGAGCTCCGCCGGTCCATCGTCCGGACCGCCACCCTGGCTATCCGTACCAAGGACGCTCGGGCAGCGGCCCGCCGCGCCGCTTCCCTCGCCGAAGGCGCAGGTGGGTACGTCGCCAGCCAGGAGAGCAGTTCCGACGAGGTCGTGCCCGGGTCCGAAAACCCGGGCACCCCGGGCAGCCGCGGCACGACGAGGACCTCGGCCACCGGGGTGAGCCTGGTGCTGCGGGTGCCTGTCGCGGACTTCGACCAGGTGGTGGGCGCGCTCCGCGAACTGGGCACCGTACGCACCGACTCCCAACAGGCCACCGACGTCACCGACCAGGTGGTCGACGTGGCCAGCCGGGTGAAGAGCCAGCAGCGCAGCATCGACCGGCTGCGCACGCTGCTCGGCCAGGCGAAGACCGTCGGTGAGGTGATGCAGGTCGAGACCGAACTCGCCTCCCGCGAGGCCGAACTGGAGTCGCTGCAGGCCCGGGCCGCCGCCCTCGACGGTCAGGCGACCCTGGCCACGATCCGGGTCGACTTCGAGACCCCGCCGGCGCCGGGCACCGACGACTCCGACCACGCGGGGACCGGGTTCCTTGCGGGACTGCGCTCGGGCTGGTCCGCGTTCGCCGCGACTGGGCAGGCGGTGCTGACCGCGCTCGGCGCGGCGATGCCGTTCCTCGTCTTCGTCGGTCTGTGCGCCCTGGTCGGCGTACCGCTGCGGCGCCGGCTGCGGGCAAGGTCCGCCCGCCCGCCCGCGCCGGTGGAGCCGACACCTCCGCCGGCCGGCTCCTGAGCGGCGCCACCGGCCCTGCGACCACCGGCTGCGGGCGGGCCCGGCGCCACGCACGTCGGGAACCTTCTCCGCCGCACTCGGCACCCGCCAGTTCGCGCCGTCGAGGCGGGGTCAGGGATCAGCCCCGGGCGGACTCGGTGTGCACGAAGTCGACCAGCCGTGCCAGCACGTCCGGGTCGGTCCTGGGCAGGACGCCGTGCCCGAGGTTGAAGATGTGCCCGGGTGCCTTCTGCCCGGCGGTCAGGATGCCGGCCGCCTTCTCCGCCACGATCTCCCACGGCGCGAACACCAGCGACGGGTCGAGGTTGCCCTGCACCGGCCGGCCGTCGACACGGTCGATGCCGGCTGCCAGCGGCACCCTCCAGTCCACTCCCACGACGTCCGCGCCGGCCGCCGCCATGGAGCCCAGCAGCTCACCGGTGCCCACGCCGAAGTGGATGCGGGGGACGCCGAGCGTGCCCACCTCCGCCAGGACCGCCTCGGAGTGCGGCCGGACGTACCGGTCGTAGTCGTCGGGAGCCAGGCTGCCCGCCCAGGAGTCGAACAACTGCACCGCGGACGCACCTGCCTCCACCTGGATGCGCAGGAAGCCCGCGGCGATTGTCGCCAGCCGTCCGAGCAGCTCGTGCCAGACGTCGGGCCGGCCGTACATCAGTGCCTTCGTCGCGGCGTGGTCCTTGCTGGGGCCGCCCTCCACGAGGTAGGACGCCAGTGTGAACGGCGCGCCGGCGAACCCGATCAGCGGCGTGCCGCCCAGCTCGGCGGTGAGCCCGCGGATCGACTCGATGACGTACGGGACGTCGCCGGGCTCGATCGGCCGCAGCGGCGCCAGGTCGTCGAGCGAGCGCATGGGTTCGGCTACCACCGGCCCGACTCCGGGCACGATGTCGAGGTCCACGCCGATGGCCTTCAGCGGCACCATGATGTCGGAGTAGAAGATCGCCGCGTCCACTCCGTAACGGCGAACCGGCTGCATGGTGATCTCCACCACCTGCTCGGGCCGGGTGCACGACTCGAGCATCGGAACGCCCTCGCGCAGCGCGCGGTACTCCGGCAGCGAACGGCCGGCCTGGCGCATGAACCACACCGGGGTGTGCGGCACGGGCTCGCCGCGGCAGGCGCGCAGGAACGCCGAGTCGGCGAGGTCGGTGCCGGTATGGGTCGGGCGGGTCTGTGCGGCGCTGGTGTTCACAGTTTCGAAGCGTAGGCGGTCGGTCCGACAGCTCCGACGGCACCGCCAGCGTGTCCGCCAACGGACACGGTTCGCAGGTTTGTTTCCGTACTTGTCCGGGTATCGCCGGGATTCTCGGCGCGTCGGTCCCCGGCGGGCGGGGGTGGGCCGACGTAGGCTCTCCCGCGTGGCTGCGCGTACGGATTCGAACGCCCCGCCCGAGATTTTCCAACGGGCGCTGAGCGAGATACGTGCCGCACCCTTCCGGCCCGAGATCATCGCCGAGGAGGTGCCGGCACCTCAGCGAGTCGCGCCCTTCGCGGCCGCCATCAGCGCCGACGTCGTCGTCGACGACCTGGATCTGGCCAGCGGCCGGCTCGTCCTGCTCCACCACCCCGAGGGCCACGAGGCCTGGAACGGTACCTTCCGGTGTGTGGCGTACGTCCGAGCGGAGGTCGAGGCCGAGATGGTCACCGACCCACTCCTCGGCGGGGTCGGGTGGTCCTGGCTGGTGGAGGCACTCGACGCCGAGGACGCCGACTACACCGCGCCCAGCGGCACCGTGACCCGGGTCGCCTCGGAGAGCTTCGGCGGAATGGCCGACGAGCCGGCGCGTGCCGAGCTGGAGATCCGTGCCTCCTGGACACCCGTGGACGACGCCCTCGGCCGGCACGCTCTTGCCTGGGGCCGGCTGCTGTGCACCTCGGCCGGCCTGCCGACCGTCCCGGCCGGCGTCGTCCCCATCCCCGGCCGGCGGGTGAGGAGCCGGTGACAGACCAGGCCCCCTCGTTCGGACCCGCGAAGGGTGCACCTGTTCTGCTGCTGAAGCCCCATGACGGCCTGCCACCGGTCATCGACAGTCCGGAGTCGCTCGCCGCCACGGTCGAGGCGTTCGCCGCCGGGCACGGACCGGTCGCCGTGGACGCCGAGCGGGCCTCCGGCTACCGCTACTCCCACCGGGCCTATCTGGTCCAGCTCCGCCGCGCGGGCTCGGGCACCGCGCTGATCGACCCGGTTCGCTGCCCGGACCTGCGCGAGCTCGACGCGGCACTCGCCGACACCGAGTGGGTGCTGCACGCGGCCAACCAGGACCTGCCCTGCCTGGCCGAGCTGGGATTCCGTCCCCGCGCCCTGTTCGACACCGAACTCGCGGGCCGGCTGCTTTCGTACCCCAAGGTCGGCCTGGGCGCGCTGGTCGAGGAGTTGCTCGGCTTCACGCTGGAGAAGGGCCACTCCGCGGTCGACTGGTCGACCCGGCCACTGCCCGAACCCTGGCTGGTCTATGCAGCGCTGGACGTCGAGCTCCTGGTGGAGCTGCGTGACGTACTCGCCGACGCGCTGGACGCAGCCGGCAAGCGCAAGTGGGCCGCGCAGGAGTTCGCCGCACTCGTCGGGCACGAGCCGCGAGAGACCCGGCGAGAACCGTGGCGGCGCACCTCCGGCCTCCACAGGATCCGCAACCGCCGCGAACTCGCCTACGTCCGCTCGTTGTGGACCGCGCGCGACGAAGTCGCCCGCCGGCGCGACATCTCCCCCGGCCGGGTGCTGAGCGACCTCGCCATCATCACGGCGGCGAGCACCAAACCGACCAGCAGGGCACAGCTGGCGGCACTCGGCCCGTTCGAGAACCGCGCCGCCCGCCGCGACCTCGACCTGTGGTGGGCGGCGGTGCGGCGCGCCCGCGAGCTTGCCGACGAGGAACTGCCCGAGCACACCATGCCCTACGACGGACCGCCGCCGGCCCGCGCCTGGGCCGACCGGGACCCGTCCGCGGCCGCGCGGCTGGCCGCCTGCCGGACCAGCCTGCACGCGATCGCCGACCGGTTCTTGCTGCCGGTGGAGAACCTCCTCACCCCTGACTCCGTACGCCGGCTGGCGTGGGATCCGCCCGCCGATCCCACGCCGGAGGCGGTGGCCAAGGCGTTGCGCGAGCGGGGTGCGCGCGACTGGCAGGTCGAGCTCACCGCGGCGGCGCTGGCGGAGGCACTCGCCGCGCACCTGCCCGACCCGGCCTGACCTTTTTCCCCGGACTTCGCCGCCCTCCCCCGGCTTCGCTGCCTTCCCTGACTTCGCCGCCTTCCCTGACTTCGCCGCCTTCCCTGACTTCGCCGCCTGCACCGACGCGGCATCCGCGGTCTGTCGGTGCCGGCTTCTATGCTCCGCGGCGTGAAGCGACCACCCTCGGAAATCCTGGCGCCGACGCCCGGTCGGGCCGAGCCGGCCCATCGGCTGGTCGAGGCCGTGCGTGCAGGTCTGGCCGCGGCCGCCGACCCAGAGCGGGCGGAGCGGATGCGGGCGTACATGAAGTCGGAGATGCCGTTCCGGGGCGTGCCGGCACCGGTCGTGAGCAAGCTGTGCCGGCAGGTGCTGGCCGCACATCCCCTCGGTGACCGGGCCTCCTGGGCGGCCACCGTCCGCGCCCTGTGGGACGACGCGGCGTTCCGCGAGGAGCGCTACGCCGCGCTGGCCCTCACCGGGCACCGCGCCTACCGCCACTGGCAGGACCCCGGCACGCTGGACCTCTACGAACACCTCGCGGTGACCGGCGCCTGGTGGGACTACGTCGACGAGATCGCCGCCAACCGTGTCGGCCCCATCCTGGCCGGGGATCCCGCGGCCGTCGCTCCGGTCCTGCTCGAATGGGCGGCGGGGGAGGACATCTGGCTGCGCCGGGTCGCCATCCTGGCGCAGCTGAAGGCGAAGGGCGCCGCCGACACGGCCCTGCTGCGCGCGTGTCTGGAGCCGAGCCTGGGCCGGTCGGAGTTCTTCCTGCGCAAGGCGATCGGGTGGGCGCTGCGGGAGTATGCCGGGACCGACCCCACCTGGGTGCTTGCCTACGTCGCCGAGCAGAAGGACCGGCTCGCCCCGCTTTCCCGCCGGGAGGCGCTGAAGCACCTTCCGCCCGCGGACGCGGACGACCCGGGCGACGGCCCGGGACGAACGAGTTGACCCGGATGCCGCGCGTTCTTGTTACCAGTGAGTAGCATCAGGGGTGTCAGGCAACCAGTCAGGCAAGCCCGACGGTCCGACGACGAGGAGAGCGACGTGCCCCGTGAGCTCCGTGACGTGGTCTTCGTGGACGGCGTCCGTACGCCGTTCGGCAAGGCAGGCGGCATGTACGCCGAGACCCGCGCCGACGACCTGGTGATCAAGTGCATCCGCGAGCTGCTCCGCCGCAACGCGAGCCTGCCGGCCGAGCGGATCGACGACGTCGCCATCGCCGCCACCACCCAGACCGGCGACCAGGGCCTGACCATCGGGCGCACCGCCGCCCTGCTGGCCGGGCTGCCGAAGACCGTTCCCGGCTTCGCGGTCGACCGGATGTGCGCGGGTGCGATGACCGCGGTGACGACCACCGCGTCCGGCATCGCCTTCGGCGCCTACGACGTCGTGATCGCCGGCGGGGTCGAGCACATGGGCCACCACCCGATGGGCGAGGGAGTCGACCCCAACCCGCGGATCATCTCCGAGAAGCTGGTCGACCCGTCCGCCCTGGTGATGGGCCAGACAGCGGAAAATCTCCACGACCGCTTCCCCGGCATCACCAAGGAACGCGCCGACGCCTACGCCGCGGCCAGCCAGCGCAAGCTGGCCAAGGCCTACGCCGACAACGCCATCCAGCCCGACCTCGTGCCGATCGCGACCCGCAGCACCGAGGAGGGCTGGGGGCTCGCCACGGTCGACGAGCCTCCGCGCCCGGACACCACCGTCGAGGCACTCGCCCAGCTGCGTACGCCGTTCCGGCCGCACGGCCGGGTGACGGCGGGCAACTCCGCCGGCCTCAACGACGGCGCGACCGCCTGCCTGCTGTCCTCGGAGGAGGTGGCGAAGGAGCTGGGCCTGACGCCGAAGATGCGGCTGGTCGCCTACTCCTTCGTCGGGGTCGAGCCGGAGGTGATGGGCGAGGGCCCCATCCCCGCCACCGAGAAGGTCCTCGCCCAGGCGGGGCTGACGATGGACGACATCGGGCTGATCGAGATCAACGAGGCGTTCGCCGTTCAGGTGCTGGCGTTCTGTGACCACTTCGGCCTGCGTGAGGACGACCCGCGGCTCAACCCCTACGGCGGGGCGATCGCCGTCGGGCACCCGCTGGCGTCCAGCGGGGTGCGGCTGATGCTGCAGCTGGCCAGGGAGTTCGAGGACCGCCCGGACGTACGCTACGGCCTCACCACGCTGTGCGTCGGCATCGGCATGGGCGGCAGCGTCGTCTGGGAGAACCCCCACTGGCAGGGCGCCGCGTGAGCGGGCACCACGACCGAAGCGCATCAGGAGGCACCGTGACCAGCCCGACCACCCTCACCCGGGACTTCGCCGCCGTCTTCCCCGACGAGGTGGTGACGCACGCACACGTCCGTGACGTCGACCTTCCCTACGGCGCCGGAACGATGGCGTTGATCACCCTCGACAACGGCCTCGACCACACCCGGCCCAACTCGTTCGGCCCGAAGGGGCTGGCCGAGCTGGACGCGGCCATCGAGTCCGCCCTCGCCCGCGAGGACGTCGCGGCGATCGGCATCACCGGCAAGCCGTTCATCCTGGCTGCCGGCGCCGACATCAGCGGCATGCCCCGGATCACCCGGCGCGAGCAGGCCAAGGAGATCGCGCGGTACGGCCACGAGGTGTTCGGCAAGCTCGACGACGGTCGCAAGCCGTCGTTCGGGTTCATCAACGGCCTGGCGATCGGCGGCGGGCTGGAAGTCGCGCTCAACTGCACCTACCGAACGGTCATCGCCACCGCGCCGGCAGTGGCGTTCAGCGAATGCTTCCTCGGCATCCTGCCCGGCTGGGGCGGCACCTGGCTGCTGCCCAACCTCGTCGGAGCCGAGCGGGCGGTGAAGGTGATCATCGAGAACGCCCTGAACAACAACCGCATGCTGCGCGGGCCGCAGGTCCAGCCGCTCGGCATCGCCGACGCGACGTTCGAGGGCGCCGACTTCCTGGAACGCTCCCTCGACTGGGCCGGGCAGGTGCTCACCGGACGGGCCAGGGTGGAGCGGGCGCCGGTCGACCGGGGCGAGGCGTGGGACGCGGCCGTCGCCCGTGGCCGCGCGTTCGTCGACGCCAAGCTGCACGGCGCCGCGCCGGCGGCGATCCGCGCACTCGACATCATCGCGGCGGCGAAGACCTGTTCCAAGGAAGAGGGTTTCGCGCTGGAGGACGACGCGCTGGCCGACCTGCTGATGAGCGAGGAGCTCCGGTCGGGGCTGTACGCGTTCGACCTGGTGCAGCGGCGGGCGAAGAAGCCCGTCGGCGTCCCGGACAAGTCGCTGGCCAGGCCGGTGACGAAGGTGGGCATCGTCGGCGCGGGCCTGATGGCCAGCCAGTTGGCGTTGCTGTTCGCCCGCCGGCTGCTGGTCCCCGTGGTGCTCACCGACATCGACGACGAGCGGGTCGAGAAGGGCCTGTCGTACGTCCGCGGCGAGGTGGACAAGCTGGCCGCGAAGGGCCGGGTGAGTGGTGACCAGGCCAACCGGATGAAGGCACTGGTCACCGGGTCCACCGACAAGCACGTCTACGCCGACTGCGACTTCGTGCTCGAGGCCGTCTTCGAGGAGATGAAGGTCAAGCAGCAGGTCTTCGCCGAACTCGAGGGGATCGTCTCCCCCGAGTGCGTCCTCGCCACCAACACCTCGTCGTTGTCGGTCACCACGATGGCGAGCAAGCTGGCCCATCCCGAACGCGTGGTTGGATTCCACTTCTTCAACCCGGTGGCGATCCTGCCGCTGCTGGAGGTCGTCCGCGGGCAGCGCACCGACGATGCCAGCCTGGCGACGGCGTTCGCCACCGCCAAGGGCCTCAAGAAGAACGCGATCCTCGTCAAGGACGCGCCGGCGTTCGTCGTCAACCGCATCCTGACGAGGTTCATGGGCGAGGTCACCCGCTGCGTCGACGAGGGGACGCCGGTGGAGGTCGCCGACCAGGCGGTGCTCCCGCTCGGCCTGCCGATGACGCCGTTCGTGCTCCTGCAACTCGTCGGGCCGGCCGTCGGCCTGCACGTGGCCGAGACGCTGCACGAGGCGTTCCCCGACCGGTTCTACGTCTCCCCCAACCTCCAGCGGCTGGTCGCGGCGAACAAGCCTGGCCTGTGGTCGTGGGACGCCCAGGGAAAGCCGTTCCTCGACGACGACACCCGTGCCCTGCTGGAGCAGGGTGACCGGCCCTCCACCGCCGAGCAGGTGCGCGAGCGCGCGATGGCGGCGGTCGCCGACGAGGTACGCCGGCTGCTGGACGACGGCGTGGTCGCCGACGCACCCGACGTCGACCTGGCGATGATCCTCGGCGCGGGCTGGCCGTTCCACCTGGGCGGCATCACGCCCTACCTCGACCGCAGCGGTATCGCCGAGCGGGTTACCGGGCGGCGGTTCCTCCCGGTCGGAGTCGCCAGTCTGCCGGCCTGAACGCCGTACACCCGGCCGTACGACCCGGCCGGTCGACCCGGTGGTCTCTCGCAGGAGCCCGTACGCCGGTCCGCTACGGTCCGGGCGTGGCTGCTTTTCGAACCCCGCAGGTCACCCTGTTCAGCGAGGACGTTTCCCGGGCCGCGGCCTTCTACGCCGGCCTGGGATTCCGTGAGGTGTTCCGGGTCCCCACCGAGGGGGCTCCCATCCACGTCGACCTGGTTCTCGACGGTTACCGGCTCGGAATCGCCGCGGTCTCGTCGGTACGCGACGACCACGGCCTCGATCCCGTTCCCACCGGCCAGCGGGCGGCCGTCGTCCTGTGGACCGACGACACACCTGCCGCTCTCGCGCGGATCGCCGCGACAGGAGCTCCGATCCTCGCCCAGCCACACGAATGGCTCGGCCGACTGCTGATCGCGTGGACCGCCGACCCCGACGGCAACCCGATCCAGGTGGTCCAGCACCTCTGAGCGCATTCTTCCGCGGAAGAATCGACGGGCCGGGCGGCCCGTCGGCCCGTCGGCACGGCTTCCGCGCTTCACCGGAAGCCGTGCCGACGGCGCAGCTCTGCTCGAGCCTGCTAGCCCCGGCCGGCGCGGCCCTGCTGGTCGCCCGTCCCGACGTTGCCGGTCACCAACCGGGACCGACGGCGGCCGTACGCGAAGTAGATGACCAGTCCGATCAGCATCCACACCAGGAACCGCAGCCAGGTCTCCACCGCGAGGTTGAGCATGAGGTAGAAGCAGACCAGCGCGGAGACGATCGGCAGCGCCGGCACCAGCGGCGTGCGGAAGCCGCGCTGGAGGTCGGGCCGGGACTTGCGCAGGACGAGCACACCGATGCTGACCAGGATGAACGCCGCCAGCGTCCCGACGTTGACGAGCTCGGCCAGGACGTCGATCGAGGTGAACGCCGCGAGCAGTGCCGCCGCGACGCCGACCACGACGGTGACGACGTAGGGCGTACGGAACCTCGGGTGGACCTTGGCGAACACCGGCGGCAACAGGCCGTCGCGAGCCATCGCGAACGCGACCCGGCTCTGCCCGAGCAGCAGGATCATCACCACGACGATGATGCCGACGGCGGCACCGACGGAGATGATCCTGGCCAGTGCGGGGTGCCCGGCGTGGGTCATCGCGGTGGCCAGTGGCGCCGCGTCGGCGGGGTCGATCTTCTTGTAGCTCTGGATGCCGGTCACCACCAGGCTGACGGTGACGTAGAGGACGGTGCAGATCGCCAGCGACGAGATGATCCCGATCGGGAGGTTGCGCTGCGGCTTGCGGGTCTCCTCCGCGGTGGTGGCCACCACGTCGAAGCCGATGAACGCGAAGAACACGACCGCGGCACCGCTCATCACCCCGGCCCAGCCGAACGCTGCCGGCTGCATGCCGAACAACACCTGCACCAGCGGTTCGGTGAGGCTGCCGCCGCCGCCCTTGGTGGGCTGGCTGGGCGGAACGAACGGGGTGAGGTTGGCGGTCTTGACGAAGAAGATCCCGGCCAGCACGAACAGAAGGGCAACGCCGACCTTGATCGCGACGGCGACCTGGTTGATCCGGCTGGACAGCTTGATGCCGAGGACGAGCACCGCGGTCAGGGCCAGGACGAGCAGCCCCGCCGGGAGGTTCATGAACCCCTCCTTGGTGTTGGCCACCGACGCGGGTATCTGCAGCGGCGTGCCCTGCAACGCGCTGGCGAGGTAGCCCGACCAACCACTGGACACCGCCGCGGCGCCGACGAAGAACTCCAGGATGAGGTCCCAGCCGATGATCCACGCGATCAGCTCGCCGAGCGTGGCGTAGGAGAAGGTGTACGCCGAACCGGCCACCGGCACGGTCGAGGCAAACTCCGCGTAACACAGGGCGGCGAGCCCACAGGCAACCGCCGCGATCACGAACGACAGCGCCACCGCCGGACCGGCGTACGTCGCCGCGGCCGTGCCGGTGAGCACGAACAAACCGCCACCGATCGTGACACCGACACCGAACACGGTGAGGTCGAGCGCACCGAGGTTCTTCCTCAGCCGATGCTCCGGCGCCTCGGTGTCGGAGATGGCCTTTTCGACCGGCTTGGTGCGCATGACCGACGTCGATCCGCGCGGGTCCTGAGAATTCATCGGACCAACGTAGAGGACCGGACCCCGGTCGGCCAGCGGGGTCGGCGGCCGGCTTCGTCGCAGGTCAGCGAGCCGAACGACTGATCAACCGCGTGACACCGCTCCGTGATCGTCCGTCACCAGAGCGGCGTCGTCTGCCTGGGCCATCCGCTCCACGATGTCGCGGGCGAGGTCCTGGGCGCCGAGCCCCATCTCGGCCAGCAGCTGAGGCCGCTTGTCGTGCTCGAGGAACCGCTGGGCGATGCCCGCGACGTGCAGCGGCGTGCCCACCCGGGCGTCGGACAGGGCGAGCCCGAGGGCGGCACCGCATCCGCCGACCCGGCCGCTGTCCTCCAGCGACACCACCAGCCGGTGGGTGCGGGCCAGGTCCACCAGGACGGGGTTGACCGGCTTCACCCAGCGGGGATCGACGACGGTGACGCCGATGCCCTGGCCAGTGAGCCGGGCGGCCACCTCGACTCCGGTGGCGGCCATCGAGCCGACGCAGACGAGCAGGACGTCGGTGTCACCCTCGCGGACCAGGACGTCGACCCCGTCCCGGCGTTCGATGGCGGGCACGTCGTCAACCAGCGCGCCCTTGGGGAACCGCAGCACCGTCGGAGCGTCGTCGACCGCGACCGCCTCGCGGAGCAGCTCGCGCAGCCGGGCGCCGTCGCGCGGAGCGGACAGCCGCAGACCTGGCACCACCTGCAGGATCGACATGTCCCACATGCCGTTGTGGCTCGGGCCGTCCTCGCCGGTCACCCCGGCCCGGTCGAGCACGAAGGTCGCACCGCACCCGTGCAGGGCGACGTCCATCAGCATCTGGTCGAACGCGCGGTTGAGGAAAGTGGAGTAGATCGCCACCACGGGGTGCATTCCACCCATCGCGAGACCGGCCGCCGACGTCACGGCGTGCTGCTCGGCGATACCCACGTCGAAGGACCGCTCGGGGAACTCGCGGGCGAACGCGTCCAGCCCGGTCGGGTGCCGCATGGCGGCGGTGATCGCCACGATGTCGGGACGTTCCCGGCCGAGCTCGACCAGCTCGTCGCGGAACACGTTGGTCCATTTCGCACCGGGCGCGGCGACCGGGGTGCCGGTCAGCGGGTCGAAGGCGCCGGAGGGGCTGTGGAAGCAGTCGGCCTCGTCCTGCTCGGCGATGTCGTACCCGTAGCCCTTGCGGGTCACGCAGTGCACGATGACCGGGCCGCCGAAGTTCTTCGCCTGTTCCAGAGCGTGCTCGACCAGCTCGCGGTCGTGCCCGTCGATGGGCCCGACGTACTTCATCCCGAGGTCCTCGAACAGGCCCTGCGGCGCCATCACGTCCTTGAGCCCGCGCTTGATGCCGTGCAGAACGTCGTACAGCGGCGGCCCGACCAGCGGGGTCCGGCTCAGTGACCGCTTGACGAGGTCCAGCACGCGTTCGTAGCGGGGGTCGGTGCGCAGGGCGGTGAGGTGGTCGGCGATGCCGCCGACGGTCGGGGTGTAGGAGCGGCCGTTGTCGTTGACCACGATGACCAGCGGCCGGTCCTTGGCGCCGGCGATGTTGTTCAGCGCCTCCCAGGCCATGCCGCCGGTCAGCGCGCCGTCGCCGATCACCGCGACGACGTGCCGGTCCTCACCGCGCAGCTGGTAGGCCTTCGCCAGCCCGTCGGCGTACGACAGCGACGTCGAGGCGTGGGAGTTTTCCACCAGGTCGTGCTCGGACTCCGCCCGGCTGGGGTAGCCCGACAGGCCGCCCTTCTGCCGGAGCAGGTCGAATCCGTCCTGGCGGCCGGTGAGCATCTTGTGCACGTAGGCCTGGTGGCCGACGTCGAAGATGATCCGGTCCCTGGGGGACTCGAAGACGCGGTGCAGGGCGAGGGTCAGCTCGACGATGCCGAGGTTGGGGCCCAGGTGGCCGCCGGTGCGGGAGACCTTGGCCACCAGGAAGTCGCGGATCTCGCGGGCGAGGGTGGTGAGCTGCTCGTCGGACAGAGCGTTGAGGTCGGCTGGTTCCCGTACCTTCTCGAGCACACCCATGCCGCTCCCTCCCACGCCTTTGGTCCACCGTCTGGCTGGGGTCGAGTCTAGAGTGCCGCGCGGCCGTCGGGTGGGACCTGGACTGGTGAGTAACGTACGCCACGCCCCGTTCGGCACCCCGGGTGACGGAGGTGACACGGTGGGACACTCCGGAATGCCCGCGGGACGACTTCTCCGAAAGTGTCCCGATCGGGCTACGCCGGACCGGCCACCGGGCTGCGGGCCGCGGCGCCGAGGTCCGCCGCGGGGTCACCCACCGGGCGGTGGAGCCCGTTGCCCAGGCCGGCCTCCGCACGGGCTCCGGGGCCGCCGGTGCCGTCCGGGGAATCCATGCTCGGGGTGCCCCCGCCCGCGTTCCTGGCCGGGTCGTTCCTGGCCGGGTCGTTCCTGGCCGGGTCGTTCCTGCCCGGGTCGTTCCTGGCCGGATGCCGGCCGGGCTCCGCACCGTCGCCCTGGTCGTGCCGGCGCTGGAACTGCTCGACCGCGAGGACCAGGGCGCCGAGGACCTCCGCCCGTTCCCCCGTCAGCGCGGCCACCACGGGAGTCGAGGCCACCGTGACCACGGCATACCGGGGCATCGCGGACCGCAGGGGCTCCAGCAGCAGGTCACCGGCCGCCGCGAGGTCGCCGCCCACCACCACGCGTTCGGGGTTGACGACGTTGCACAGGTTCGCGGCCACGAAGCCGATGTGCCGGCCCGCGTCGGCGACCACCCGCTGACAGCCGCCGTCGCCGGCGAGCGCACAGGTGACCAACTGCTCCACCGTCCGCACCTCGGGGTGGCTGTGCCGGATGAGTTCCAGGAGGTACGGCGCGCCCACCATCGTCTCCAGGCAGCCGCGGTTGCCGCAGGAACACACCGGGCCCATCTCGTCGATGGTGAGGTGGCCGATCTCCCCCGCGGAGCCGGCGTACCCGCGGTAGACGTTCCCGGCCACCACCAGTCCCGCGCCCAGGCCGGTGGCCGCCTTGATGTAGGCCAGGTCCGAAACGCCACGCCCGGCGCCGAAGTACAGCTCGCCCCGAGCGCCCAGGTTGGCGTCGTTGTCGGCGTAGACCGGCGCTTCCAGCCGCTCGGCGAGGTGCCGGGCGGGGTCGATCGTGGACCAGCTCGGCAGGATCGGCCACGCCGCAAGGGTGCCGCCGTCGGGACCCATAGGTGCCGGCAGGCCGAGGCCGACCGCCCGGACGCCGCACCGGGTGGTGCCGATCTCGTCCAGCAACTCGCCGACGAGCTTCTCCGCGACCGCGAGCGCCGACAACGCCGACGCGCCGACGTCGCACTCCACCCGGCGTTCGGCGCGTACGACGAAGCGCAGGTCGGACACCGCCACCCGGATGTGCCGGTGGCCGAAGTCCAGCCCGACGACCAGGCCGCCGTCGGACCGGACGCGCACCTCCTGCGCCCGCCGGCCACCCCGGATCCCCGGGGAGAGTTCGACCGCGTCCGCGTCGGCCAACTGGTGCACGATGTTGGAGACCGAGGCCGGCGAGAGACCGGTGATCCGCGCGATCTCGGCCTGACTGAGTACGCCGTGTGCCCGGACCGCTGCCAGCACCCGACGTACGTTTGCCGCCCGAAGCGACGCCTGCGAACCAGGCCGGTGCGTCACGCGCCACAGACAACTATTCCGTCATCTGATCGTCAAGGGTTTACCAGCCGGAGCACGTTGCCGTAATCGGCACGTCATGTCGCCCTGTGTGCGCGGCGGTTCTGCGGTCCGGAGGTGGACAGGCCGTAATCTGTCCACCATGCCTACCTCCACGTCGGGCTCCCCCACGTCGGGCGGCTCCACGTCCGCCACCGGCAGCTGCGTGTTCTGCGGCATCCTTGCCGACCGGTCGGCCGACCTGGTGCTGGACGAGGAGGACGTGGTGGCGTTCCTCGACGTACGCCCGGTGTTCAAGGGGCACACGCTGGTGGTCCCCCGTGCGCACGTGGACACCCTGCTCGACCTGCCCGGGGACCTGCGTGACCCCTATCTCGCGGCGATCCAGAGGGTGGCCCGGGCGATGGAGACCGGCCTCGGCGCGAAGGGGTCCTTCGTCGCGGTCAACAACCGGGTCAGCCAGAGCGTCCCGCACCTGCACACCCACGTGGTGCCGCGCACCAAGGGAGACGGCCTGCGGGGCTTCTTCTGGCCGCGGCACAAGTACGCCGACGAGGACGAGGCCAGGGAGTACGCCGCGAAGGTACGCGCGGCCCTCTGAGCGATGGACCTTCAGCTCTGCCCCGTATCCTGCCGAGCGTGCGTGCGTACGGACCCGCCGAGTGCCCCGCCGAGTGCCCGGCCGCCGGCGCGGGACCAGTGAGGTAGCCGCGGATGGCTCCTCGCAAGGACGCCAGGGCAGCGGTCCTGGCGACCTGGATCGCGCGCTTCCTGACCGCCGTGGCGATCTTCTGTGTGGTCACCGCGCTGTTCCCGGGGTTGCGGAGCGTGCTGGAACCCGTACGCGACCTCATCGAGCTGACCACCATCGGCGCTCAGCCGAACCTCGCCTACGCCGCCTACCTCGGGATCCTCGCCGCCGCGGTCCGGCGCCGCAAGCGCATCGCCTGGTGGTTCCTCGTCCTGCTGCTCATCGTGCCGAACATGGTGTACGACGTCGCCGAGGTCGTGATCGTGCACCACGGCCTGCTCAGCCTCGCCGTGCTGACGGCGGTGCTGGTGATCCTTGTCCTCGCCCGGCCCGCGTTCGACGCCGAGGTCGCGCCGCGGGCCGGCTGGCGGGCGCTGGCCACGGTGGCGGTCGCCGTCGTGGTGGGGTTCGTGCTCGGGATGGCGGCGCTGACGCTCTTCCCCGGGCAGATCGCGTCCGTCGGCGACCGGGCGGCGACCGCGCTGGTGTTCCTCACCGGTGGCACCAACGCCACGACCAACCGGTTCGACGTGTTCCGCGAGCTTGCCTCTCCCCCGCCCCCGCACCCGGTGACGGTCTTCCTCGGCCTGCTCGGCGCGGCGGTGCAGCTCGCCGGCGCCTGGGTGCTGTTCCGCCCGCGCCGCAAGACGCTGTACCAGACGCCGGACGATGACCGGCAGCTCCGTGCGCTGCTGACGACGTACGCCGAGGACTCCCTGGGCTACTTCGCGACCCGCCAGGACAAGTCGGCGATCTTCGCCCCTTCGGGCGCGGCGGCGGTCACCTACCGCGTGGTGGCCGGGGTCAGCCTGGCCTCCGGCGACCCGGTGGGCGACCCGCGGCAGTGGCCGGCGGCGATCCGTGCCTGGCTGGCCGAGGCCCGCCGCTACGCCTGGGCGCCGGCCGTGATGGGGACGACCGCGGCGGGAGCTCACGCCTACGCCGACGCGGGCCTGCACGTCCTCGAGTTCGGCGACGAGGCGGTGCTGCGGGTGGCCGACTTCGACCTGGCCGGGCGGCGGATGCGTGGCGTACGCCAGGCGGTGCAACGGCTGGAGCGGCTGGGTTACACCTGCCGGATCCGGCGGCACGCCGACATCCCCGCAGAGGAGTTCGCCGAGATCGGCTCCGACGCGGACCGGTGGCGGGGTACGCAGGGCGAGCGGGGCTTCTCGATGGCGCTCGGCCGGCTCGGCGACCCGCGCGACGGCCGGTGCGTCCTGGTCGAGTGCCTGGACCGCCACGGCTACCGGCGCGCCCTGTTGTCGTTCGCGCCGTGGGGCCGCCGGGGCCTATCCCTGGACCTGATGCGCCGCTCGCCCGCCGCGCCCAACGGCGTGGTCGAGCTGATGGTCTCCCGCCTGGTGGAGGCGGCGCGTGCACTCGGCGTGGACCGGATCTCCCTCAACTTCGCGATCTTCCGGTCCGGCCTGGTGGAGGGCGCCGAGATCGGCGCGGGCCCGGTGGCCCGGATGTGGCGGCGGACGCTGCTCCTCGCCTCGCGCTGGTGGCAGATCGAGGCGCTGTACCGCGCGAACGCCAAGTTCGAGCCCGAGTGGGTGACGAGGTTCCTGTGCTACCCGAGGTCGCGGGACCTGCCCAGGATCGCGGTGGCGTCCGGGATCGCGGAGGGCCTGGTGCCCGTCCCCGTCTGGCCGGGACGCCGGCTGCGCCGGGGCGGTGCGCGCGGGCTGGCCACGAAGGTGCCGCAGCGGGCCGGCACCGAGACGGCCGGTGCCGCCGGGCTGCCCGCTGCACCCGGTGCCGTCGGTGGTGCCGGTGCCGTCCAGACGGCAGCCGAGGGACCCGCCGGCGGAGGCGTCCGCCCCGGCGAGGAACCGGCCGCCGACCTCGACCAGCTCGAGGCCCACCGCGAACGCGCCCTGCCCGAACAGGAACGCGTCCGCCGGGACAAACTGCGCCGGCTGCGCGCGGAGGGCGTCGATCCCTACCCCGTCGGCTATCCCCGCACGGCCTCCGCCGCCGAGGTCGCCGCAGAGTTCGCCTGCCTCGGGCCCGACACCTGGACGAGCCGGCAGGTGGGCGTCGCCGGTCGGGTCGTCGGCCTGCGGACGTTCGGCGGGCTGGGCTTCGCCACCGTCCGTGACGGCACCGGCGACCTGCAGGTGATGCTCGACCAGCACCACCTGACCGACCCGGCGGCACTCGCCCGGTGGAAGCACGACGTCGATCTCGGCGACCACGTGGGCGTCACCGGCCACGTCGGTACGACCCGGTCCGGTGAGCTCACCGTCCGCGCGATCGGCTGGGCGCTGACCGCGAAGTGCCTGCGCCCCCTGCCGGACAAGTGGCACGGCCGCACCGACCCGGAGGCGCGGGTGCGCGAGCGCGCCGTCGACCTGGCCACCCGGCCCGGCAGCCGGGTCCTCTTCGCGCACCGGCGGGCCGTGGTCGCGGCGGTCCGCGACACCCTTCGGACCGGCGGGTACGAGGAGGTGGAGACGCCCATGCTGCAGCCGGTGCACGGCGGCGCGAACGCCCGGCCGTTCAGCACCCACATCAACGCCTACGACCTGCCGCTCTACCTGCGGATCGCGCCCGAGCTGTACCTCAAGCGGCTGCTCGTCGGCGGGCTGGAGCAGATCTTCGAGCTGAACCGCAACTTCCGCAACGAGGGCGCCGACGCGACGCACAACCCCGAGTTCACGATGCTGGAGGCCTACCAGGCGTACGGCGACTACCACTCCATGCGGGTGCTGGCCTGCGATCTCGTCCGTTCCGCCTGCCGTGCGGTGCATGGCGGCACCGTGCTGACTCGTACCGACCCTCACAGAACCGACGGCGCCACCATCGAGGTCGACCTCGCGCGGGAGTGGCCGGTGGTGAGCGTGCACGCGGCGGTGAGTGCCGCGCTCGGTGAGGAGGTGGGTCCCGGCACCGATGCCGAGACGCTGCGCAGGTACGCCGCACGCGCCGACGTGCACGTCGACGCGGCGGCCGGTGCCGGTGCGGCGGTCCTCGCGGTGTACGAAGCGCTGGTGGAGCCGAACACCGTCGGCCCGACGTTCTACACCGACTTCCCCACCGAGGTCTCGCCCCTCACCCGGCCGCATCGCGACGACCCGCGGCTGGCCGAACGCTGGGACCTCGTGGTGTTCGGCGTCGAGCTCGGGACGGCGTACTCCGAACTCGCCGACCCCGTGGAGCAACGCCGGCGGCTCACCGCCCAGTCGCTGCTGGCCGCAGGCGGCGACCCGGAGGCGATGCAGCTCGACGAGGACTTCCTGCGCACGCTGGAGTACGGCATGCCGCCGGCCGGCGGACTCGGTCTCGGCATCGACCGGTTGGTGATGACGTTGACCGGCCGGTCGATCCGGGAGACGCTGCTGTTCCCGTTGGTGCGTCCGCGCGGCGACCACCGCACCTGAGCCGTTCCTGGCAGCTTTCGTTCCCCACCGGCGGCCCAGTTTGGGGTAGGTTGCTCAGTCGAAAGTCGCGGGGGGCAGCCACACGGGGATCGGTACGACGCTGGAGGTCCGGCCATGACAATCGTTCGTCCTCGGGCGGCGGTACTCGCCACCATCGGAGCCATCGCGATCGCGAGCGGCGCCTATTTCGACTGGATCGGAAATCGCTCGCCGCAGCAGGTGCGCCTGCAGGAACTCCTCACCCGGCCAGCGGTCAACGACCTGGCCGGCCAGACCCTGAACTACTGGACGTCGATGGCCGCTCCGCTGGCGGTCGCCGGAGCGATCGGCGTCCTGGGCGCCCTGCTGCTGGTGCGGGTGCTGTTGTGGTTGTCGTTCCTGCTCGGCCTCGCCACCGTGGGGCTGTGGGTGGGCAGGGTCGCCTTCGCCGACGGGGCGGCACAGTTCCGGGTGGCCGACGCGCAGCCCGGCGCGTGGATCGCGCTCGGCGGGCTGGTCCTGGTGCTGATCGGCGCCTCGGCCCTGCGCCGGCGGGCCGCCACCGACGAGGAGGCCGGTGACTATCCCACCCAGGCCTACGAGGCCGCCTGACGCGTACCACTGCCGGCGCGCAGCTACCGGCTCGCAACCGGCACCCGAACGCGACGTCGCCCCCGTGCCCACGACAACGTGGGACGGGGGCGACGGGGCACCACCCGGGCGTCTGCCTCAGTGGGCGAGCAGGGACCGCAGGACGTACTGCATGATCCCGCCGTGCCGGAAGTAGTCGGCCTCACCCGGGGTGTCGATGCGTACGACGGCACGGAACTCCCGGCCGTCCGCGCGCACGGTCAGCTCACGCGGGGTCTCCCCCTCGTTGAGCGCCTCGATCCCCACCACGTCGAAGGTCTCCTCGCCGGTGAGGCCGAGCGACTCGGCCGACTCACCGTGGGCGTACTGCAGCGGCAGCACACCCATGCCGATGAGGTTGGACCGGTGGATCCGCTCGTACGACTCCGCCAACACCGCCTTGACACCGAGCAGCGCGGTGCCCTTGGCCGCCCAGTCGCGGGACGAACCCGAGCCGTACTCCTTGCCGGCAAGGATGATCAGCGGCGTGCCGGCCTCCTGGTAGTGCATGGAGGCGTCGTAGATCGTGGTGACCTCGCCGCCCGCGGTGAAGTCACGGGTGAAGCCGCCCTCGGTGCCCGGCGCCAGCTGGTTGCGCAACCGGATGTTGGCGAACGTGCCGCGGATCATCACCTCGTGGTTGCCGCGCCGCGAACCGTAGGAGTTGAAGTCGCGGAACTGCACGCCGTTGTCCAGAAGGTACGCACCAGCAGGGCTGTCCTTCTTGATCGAGCCCGCCGGGGAGATGTGGTCGGTGGTCACCGAGTCGCCCAGCTTGGCCAGCACCCGCGCACCGGTGATGTCGCGCACCGGCGTGGGCTCGGCGGACATCCCCTCGAAGTACGGCGGCTTGCGCACGTAGGTGGACTGCTCGTCCCACGCGAACAGGTCGCCCTCGGGGGTGGGCAGGCCCTGCCACTGCTCGTCGCCGGCGAACACGTCGGCGTAGTCGCGGGTGAACATCTCGCTGGCGATCGCGCCGGCGACGACCTCCTCGACCTCGTGCTCCGACGGCCAGATGTCGGCGAGGAACACGTCGTTGCCGTCGCTGTCCTGCCCGAGCGGCTCGGTGCGGAGGTCGACGTCCATGCTGCCGGCGAGGGCGTACGCCACCACCAGCGGGGGGGACGCGAGGTAGTTCATCTTCACGTCGGGGTTGATGCGGCCCTCGAAGTTGCGGTTGCCGGACAGGACCGACACCGCGGTGAGGTCGGCGTCGTTGACGGCCTGGCTCACCTCGGGGATGAGCGGGCCGGAGTTGCCGATGCAGGTGGTGCAGCCGTAGCCGACCAGGTTGAAGCCGAGCTTGTCGAGGTACGGCGTGAGACCGGCCCGCTCGTAGTAGTCCATGACGACCTTCGAACCCGGCGCCAGGGTGGTCTTGACCCAGGGCTTGCGGTTCAGGCCGCGCTCGACCGCCTTCTTGGCCAGCAGTGCCGCACCCACCATCACCGACGGGTTGGAGGTGTTGGTGCAGGAGGTGATCGCGGCGATCACCACAGCGCCGTGGTCGAGCTCGCACTCGGTGCCGTCGGCGAGGGTGACCCGGGTCGGCGCGGTCGGCCGCCCGTTCGCTCCGCGGGCGGCCGAGGCGTAGCCCGCCGGCTGGTCGGCGTGGTTGTCACCGCTGAAGGAGGGCGCGTCGCTGGCCGGGAAGGACTCCGCGGACGCCTCGTCGTAACCCTTCTCGTCGCCGTTCGTCTTCGGCGCGGCGGCGACGTAGTCGGTGAGCACGCCGCGGAAGACCTGCTTGGCGTCGCTGAGGCTCACCCGGTCCTGCGGCCGCTTCGGCCCGGCGATGGACGGGACGACCGTGGAAAGGTCGAGCTCGAGGTACTCGGAGTAGGCGGCCTCGCGCTCGGGCTCGTGCCACAGGCCCTGCTCCTTGGCGTACGCCTCGACCAGTGCGACCTGCTCGTCCGGACGGCCTGTCAACCGCAGGTAGCGCACGGTCTCCTCGTCGATCGGGAACACCGCGATCGTGGAGCCGTACTCCGGGGACATGTTGCCGATGGTGGCGCGGTTGGCGAGCGGGACCGCTCCCACACCCGGGCCGTAGAACTCCACGAACTTCCCGACCACGCCGTGCTTGCGCAGCATCTCGGTGATGGTGAGCACCAGGTCGGTGGCGGTGGCGCCCTCGGGGAGCTCGCCGTTCAGCTTGAAGCCGACCACGCGCGGGATGAGCATCGACACCGGCTGGCCGAGCATGGCCGCCTCGGCCTCGATGCCGCCCACGCCCCAGCCGACGACGCCGAGGCCGTTGACCATCGTGGTGTGGGAGTCGGTGCCGACGCAGGTGTCGGGGTAGGCCTGCCGGGAGCCGTCGACCTCGCGGCCGAAGACCACCCGGGCGAGGTGCTCGATGTTGACCTGGTGCACGATGCCGGTGCCCGGCGGCACGACCCGGAAGTCGTCGAAGGCACCCTGGCCCCAGCGCAGGAACTGGTAGCGCTCCTTGTTGCGTTCGTACTCGATCTCGACGTTGCGGGCGAACGCGTCCGGCGTACCGAACACGTCGGCGATGACGGAGTGGTCGATGACCAGCTCGGCCGGCGACAGCGGGTTGATCCGCGCCGGGTCGCCGCCGAGGTCGCGCACCGCCTCACGCATCGTGGCCAGGTCGACCACGGCGGGCACGCCGGTGAAGTCCTGCATGATGACCCGGGCCGGGGTGAACTGGATCTCCTTGCTGGGTTCGCTGTTCGCGTCCCACTGCGCGAGTGCCCGGATGTCGTCGGCGGTGATGTTGGCGCCGTCCTCGGTGCGCAGGAGGTTCTCCAGCAGGATCTTCAGGCTGTACGGCAGCCGCTCGGCGCTGTCGACGGCGGCGAGCCGGTAGATCTCGTACGACGCCTCACCGACCTCGAGCTGTCCCTTGGCTCCGAAGCTGTCGACGCTCGCCATGGCCCTCTCCCCTTGTCCGTTGGATCTGTCCGCAGAGTCCGGCCGAGTCCCGGTAGGTCCCGGTCGATCCTGCGTTGTCGGCCCGTCGGCCATCCTGCCCACCGATGCTCCGGGTGCACCGGCCGGGGTCCGGATGCGGTCCGGCCCCATCGTAATTATCTCGACGTCAAGATACACGGATCGGGCGAGCCGGCGCCACCCGTCCCCTCGAGCTGCCGGACTACCGGCGGCAGCAGCCTCGGTCAGCGACCGGAATCGTCCCGGGCGGCCAGCCGGGCCAGCATCGCGTTGTAGTCCGAAAGCCGGTCGTCACCGGCGTCGGCGCGCCGGTCCAGCCGCTTCGCCTCCCGGGCGTCGGCTCGCACCCACTGCGCGAACACCACACCGAGGACGATGAGGACCGGGAGCTCCGCCGCGGCCCACGCGATCCCCCCGCCGACGTTCTGGTCGGCCAGCGGGTCCAGCCACGGCAGCCGCAGGCCGGCGAACCACTCCGCGCCGAGCACCGTCGTGGTGGTCATCACGATCACGCCGAAGAACGCGTGGAACGGCATGGACGCGAACAACAGCAGCATTCGGCCGAACGGCGGCAGCCGGCGTGGCATCGGGTCCAGCCCGATGATCGGCCAGAAGTACAGCGACCCGACCGCCAGGAAGTGGAACGTCATCAGCAGGTGGCCGGTGTGGTTGCTCATCGCCGCGGCGAACAGCCCGGTGAAGTAGAACGCGTACAGGCTCAGGACGTACAACGCCAGCGCCACCAGAGGATGGGTGATCACCCGGGCCACCCGGCTGTGCAGCACGGTGAGGATCCACTCGCGCATGCCCCGACCCTGGTTCTGCTCCCGGCCTCCGCGGCGGCCGGCCGGCAGGGCGCGCAGCGCCAGCGTCACCGGAGCGCCCATGGCCAGGAGGATCGGCGAGAGCATGGTGAGCGTCATGTGCTGGGCCATGTGCACGCTGAACATCGCCGGTGCGTACGTCGCCACACCCGAGCACAACACGAAGACGGTGACGGCCACCCCGAACAACCAGCTGACCGTACGCCCGACCGGCCAGCGCAGGTCCCGGGTCCGCAGCCGCCACACCCCGCGCAGGTAGAGGACGACGCCCGTGGCCGCGGCGACCAGCACCAGCGTGTCCGGCCGCCACAGTGTGAGCACGTGCGACCAGGAGAACGGCGGAACGGCCCAGCCGATCAGGGCCTGCGCGGTCGACTGGCGCTCCGCCTCCTCCGGCACCGGCGTGGGGGTGCGCGACAGCGCGACGGCCAGCCCGATCGTGGCGGCCATCACCGTCGCCTCCACTGCGGCGAAGCGGCGGAAACCGCCAGGCGTCTTCCGTCCCAGGGCAGGCAGGGTCCGGCGGCGGTGCCACCAGCCGAACCAGCCGAGGGCGACCAGTGCGGCGAGCTTGCCGAGGACCAGCCAGCCGTACGACGAGGTGAACAGCGGAGCGATCCCGCCGAGGCGTACCCACGCGTTGACCAGCCCGGAGAAGCCCGCGGCGGCGAAGCACCACAGGGCCAGCGCGCTGTACCGGCCGGCGGCACTGCCCAGCGCGGGTGTGGTCGCCCGCCGGCCGTACACCGCCAGGCCGGCCAGGCCGCCGACCCACAGCGTCACCGCGACGATGTGCACCAGCAGGCTGGAGGTGGCGATGTCGTGGTCGGCGGCGGAGGCGGAGTGACCGGTCAGTGCCGGCGGCAGCGTGGCGGTGACCGCCAGCACGAGCAGCAGGGCGACGCCGTTGAGCGTACGCACGCCGCGTGCGGTGGCGGCCAGGATGACCGCGAGCAGGAAGACGACCGCCAGCGACCGGCCCTGGGTCACCTCGGCGACGAAACCGGCCAGGTTGTCCCGGTAGTCCAGGCGGGTGACCGGGATGCCGAGGAAGTCCGAGAGGGTGAACATCAGGGTCAGCGCGGCGGCTGCCGCCCACGCCCACGCACAGGTCGCCGCTCCGCGCAGCGCCCGGGTGGCGGCGGGTTCGAGCGCCCCGGCCCGCGTGGGCGCCAGCACCCCGAACAACAACGACCCCACCGCGCCGACCGCGGCGAGATCCATGGCCAGCTTGGCGATCGGCAGGCCCCAGCCGGTCAGCATCCCCGGGTCGGGCAGCCCCGGGGCGGCAGGCTTCGGCCGTCCCCCGCCCACCACCAGGGCGATCACGAGCACGCCCACCCCGGCCAGCAGCCAGGCGGCCGCGACCCAGGGGACGTGGCCGGCCGGACCCGGGCGGCTGTCGCCCCGGACCGGCCGGCTGCCGGCGTCTCGACGTTCGGTCACGCTCACAGCATCCCCACCTAACTCTCGCCCGGTGACGGCGGGTCGCCGTCGCGCCGCCGCCGGGCGGCGATCAGCCCGCTGCCGGCGGCGACCACCACGAGCGCCGCCACTCCGATCGGCCACCACGGCGTACCGGAGGAGTTCTTCTTGCCCGCCGCGGACCGCGTGCCGGGTTTCGCCGGCTTCGTGGTGGCCGGCATAGCGTGTCCTCCTCCGGCGGTGCGGGTGGTGAACCTCAGCGTCCCCGACACCGGGTGCCCGTCGGCGGACACCACCCGCCAGGCGACCTGGTAGGTACCGGCCGGGCCCAGGTCGGCCAGCCGCTGGGTCACCTTGGTACCCAGCACCCGCGCGCCGCCGGACTGGTAGGTGGCGCCGCCGGGCCCGCTGACCGCGACGAAGTCGAACTTCCGGGAGATCGCCTCGTCGAACTCCAGCGTGATCCGCCGCGGTGGCCGGTCGAGCACCGCGCCGTCCTTCGGGTCGCTGGAGACCAGCGCCGCGTGGGCGAACGCCGGAACCGACGACCAGGCCTGCAGGCCCAGGCACCCGGCGAGCACCAGCGCGGTGGCGAGCACCCTCGCTCCGGCACCCCGCGCTCTCGCACCCCGCGCTCTTCCGGGCGCTCCGGCCGGGCTGGTTCGGCCGAGCGTCCCCGGCCCGCCGGTCATCGTGCCCCGCCCCGGCCGAGCCGGCGGACGGCCAGCACGGCGTACCCGGCGGCGGCCAGGCCGAGGATCCCGACCGCCAGTCCGGCCGTCCCCAGCGTGCGGGCGGTGGAGTCCGCCGACGCGGCGCTGGGGTCCGCCGATGCGGCGGTGGAGTCGGCTGCGGGCTCAACGCCGTGGTGACCGCCTGAGCCGGCGACCAGCGTGAGCGTCGGAGCGGGATGCTCCGGCTCGGCGGCCCCCGGCGCCTGGGGCTGGTCCCAGCGCACGACCTTCCTGTCGTCGTACGTCTGGACGGTGGGGAACGACATCGACGACGTGGACGTCTTCTCCGGCAGCGGGCCGACCGACACGTCGAACTCGTCGAACTCCCCCGGCCCGATCGCGGAGCCCTCGGCGGCGGTCCAGGTGACCGCGGTGACGGCGCGGTCCAGTCGTACGTCACCGACGTCGACCGGCCGCGGAAGCTCGGACTCGGTCACCTTCACCGTCCAGCCTGGGTGCGGCTTCACCCGGACCGACGGGAGCGGCGTCGCCGCCGGGAAGTTCACCCGGACCCGGACGGTCGAGGCGGTGCCGGACTCGTTGGGCACCCGGAAGGTGAGCTTGGCGTACTCGCCCCGGCCGGCCTCGCCGGGATCGACGGTCACGTGAGCGGAGGCGATCCCGGCGGACAGCAGCAGGGCAGCGGCGGCGGTGCCGGTGACCACGGCCGCGCGCCGCAGCGACGTGCGGACCGACCGTGAGGTACGGACGGGGTGAAGCGGTCTGGCGTGCATGAGAACCCTTCGGCAAACCCGCGCCAGGATGCGGTACCAGCGGTCGGGTACCCGGCGCGGCGACATGGGCGACAGGACGGCGGCTCGGTCGGCTCCCGGCCCGTCCGCACTCTCGTCGTCCCGTCCGCCGGTGCTGAGCAGGCTGAAGGGGATGGCGGTGGATGTGGCGGTGGCTCAGGCCGGCGCCGGCATGGGGGCCGGTGGTCCTCGCCGCCGGTGGGCTCGGCGGATCCGGAGCTCACGGGCCCCCGGGAGATCGTCGTCGTGGTTGCGCGCGGGGGTGACGTTCACCCCTGCCGGGGCCGGCAGGGTCAGGGTGGGCAGGCGCACCAGCCCGAACAGGTGGAACGCCGCCCACACGAGCGTCTCGCCGGCCGTGGCCAGGGCCGCGAGCACCACGGCGGCGCCGAGGTGGGCGAGGGCCATCACCGGGCCTGGGGACACCTCCGCCAACGCGCCGGCGACCGAGCCGGACGTGAGAGTGGTTCCGGTCGTGAGTTCGTACCCGTGGGAACAGGCGAGAGAGAACAGGACGTGGAAGACCGCCTGCGCCACCAGGGCGGCCGCGAGGATCCGGCCGAACGCTCGCCGCCGGTCGGCGAGCACCGCGAACGCCGCGCCGACGACGACCGTGCCGGCCACCAGCGCCGCCACCGGCGGCGGATCGCCGCTCGCGCCGGCGTGACCCAGCACCGCCAGGGCGGTGCAACAGCCCGCGAGCAACGCGCCGCGGATGATCCGCGGCGGCCCACTGCCGGGGTGGCTCACGACCGGTCCCGTTCGCTCGGAAGTACGTCGGTCCAGAGTCTAGGTGCGTCCAGCGGCGTGGCGGCCCCCCGGTGGCCAGTGCCCTGTTCGCCCGGCTGCCAGGAGCCGGCGCCGCCCGCGACGGCTCCCGTCACCAGGACGAGGAAGCCGCCGCAGACGCACCGTACGTACGTCACCGTGCCCGCGGACGTGCCGTGCCGGGACAACAACTCGCCCGCTCCGCCCGGTTCGCCCAGGTCGGCTACCGGCCAGCCGCAGGTCGGACAGCCCTCGTGGTCGTGCACCTCCCCAGCGTGCTGTCATGGTCTTGTGCACTTCAACCATTACGGAGGATCGGCGGCCCGGCTGGCGACCGCTCTGGTCAACCAGTGCCGGGAGGCCGCCGGCCCGCCCGACCCGGAAGCGCTGGCCCGGATCCTGGCCGCGCACCAGCTCGAGCCCGGACGGCTGACCCGGCGCGAAGCCGGCGACCTGGCCGCCTGGGCCGCCCACCTGGACCAGGCGTACGGCGAGCCCGACCTGGACCGCCAGGTCGCCCTGGTCAACGAACTGCTCGACCTCGGCGCGAGCCGCCCTTTCGTCAGCCGGCACGGCGGCCGGCCACCGCACCTGCACTACTTCCCCGAGGACCCGGACGTGGTGACCCGCGTCCGCGCCCAGACCGCCGCCGGCCTCGCGCACGTGGTCTGCGACGCCGCCGGGCAACGGCTCGGGCGCTGCGACCGGGACGGGTGCGGTGCGGTGTTCCTGGACACCTCCCGCAACGGCCGGCGGCGGTTCTGTTCGCTGCGGTGTGCCAACCGGGTGCGCGTCGCAGACCACCGCGCCCGGTCGGTGCGCTGAGCCCGGTCGGTGCGCTGAGCCCCGGGTCAGCGCAGCTGCGGGGCAACCTGCTCCGCGATCAGCTCCACCTGGTCCAGGTCGGTGAGGTCGAGCAGCTGGAGGTAGAACCTCGACACGCCGAGCTCGGCGTACGTGCCGATCCGGTCGACCAGCTCCGCCGGCGTACCGGCCAGGCCGCGTTCCCGCAGCGCCGCCGGGTCCTGGCCGACGGCCGCGGCCCGCCGGGCCACCTCGGCGTCGTCGCGGCCGCAGCTCACGGTCAGCGCGGCCGACAGCCGGAGCGTGCCGGGGTCGCGGCCCTGTTCGGCGCACACCGACCGGACCCGTTCATACGCCGGCGCCATCTCCTCCGGAGGAGCGAAGCCGAGGTTGAACTCCGCGGCGTACTTCGCCGCCAGTGCGGGCGTACGGCGGCGCCCGGCACCGCCCACGATGATCGGCGGGTGTGGCGACTGGACCGGCTTGGGCAGCCCGGTCGCGTCGGTGAGCTGGTAGTGCTCGCCCTCGAAGCCGAACCGCTCGCCCACCGGCGTCGACCACAGCCCGGTGAGGATCGCGAGCTGCTCGGCGAACAGCTCGAACCGCCGGGAGGGGAACGGCAGTCCGAGCGCCCGGTGCTCCCGCTCGTACCAACCGGCGCCGAGCCCGAGTTCGACCCGGCCTCCGGACATCTGGTCCACCTGCGCCACCTGCACGGCGAGCAACCCCGGCGGCCGGAAGGTCACCGGCGAGACCAGGGTGCCCAGCCGGATCCGGGTGGTGTCGCGGGCCAGGCCGGCCAGCGTCGTCCACGCATCGGTGGGACCGGGCAGTCCGTCCGGTCCGGCGGTCGGCATGCCGTCGATGGCGAGCAGGTGGTCGGAACGGAAGAACGCGTCGTAGCCGCAGTCCTCCGCCGCACGGGCGAGGCGGAGCTGGTCGTCGTACGTCGCGCCCTGCTGGGGTTCGGTGAAGATGCGCAGGTCCATGCCGGCATCCTTCCCGACGCGCCGGCTCCCCACCCGGTCGGCGCGGTCAGCGCCCGTCGCCGCTTGTCAGTGCAGTCGGTGCCGTCAGCGGCGGATGCCGGTCCGCTCGCGCGCCGCGCGTCCCGGCCCGCCCCGGCGTACCTGCCCCGGCGCCCGCCACGGGCTGTCCTCGCGCCGGGCGGCGATCCGCGACGACCGCAGCTGGTACGGCACGCTGGTCACCAGCACCCCCGGGGTGAACAGCAGCCGGCCCTTGAGCCGCAGGGCGCTCTGGTTGTGCAGCAACTGCTCCCACCAGCGGCCCACGACGTACTCCGGGATGTAGACCATCACGATGTCGCGCGGGCTGGCCCGGCGGATGCTTCGGGCGTACTCCACGATCGGCCGGGTGATCTCGCGGTACGGCGAGGCCAGCACCTTCAGCGGCACCGGGATCCCGCGGTGGTCCCACTCGTCCACCAGCCGGGCGGTCTCCTCCGGGTCGACGTCGACGGTCACCGCCTCCAGTACGTCCGGGCGCGACGCGCGGGCGAACGCGATCGCCCGCAGGCTGGGCCGGTGCAACTTGGACACCAGCACGACCGCGTGCACCTTCGACGGCAGCGTCATATCCTCGTCGGTGTCGATCGCGATCTCGGCGGCCACCCGGTCGTAGTGCTTGCGGATGCCCTTCATCAGCATGAACAGCACGGCCATCGCCGCCAGCGCGATCCACGCCCCGTGGCTGAACTTCGTGATCAGCACGATGATCAGCACCAGGCCGGTGGTCACCAGGCCGACCGCGTTGACCATCCGGCTGCGTTGCATCCGGGCGCGGGCGGTGGGGTCCTGTTCTGTGCGCAGCAGCCTGCCCCAGTGCCGCAGCATGCCGGTCTGGCTGACCGTGAACGACACGAACACGCCGACGATGTAGAGCTGGATCAGCCGGGTGACGTCCGCACGGAACGCGAGGATCAGCACGATCGCGAAGCCGGCCAGCAGGATGATGCCGTTGGAGTACGCCAGCCGGTCACCGCGGGTGTGCAGCTGCCGGGGCAGGAAGCCGTCCCGCCCGAGGATCGAGCCGAGAACCGGAAAGCCGTTGAACGCGGTGTTGGCGGCCAGCACCAGAATCACGCCGGTGACTGCGGCGACCACGTAGAAGCCGATCGGAAAGTGGTCGAAGATCCCGGCGGCCAGCTGACTGATCACCGGCGGCTGGTGGTAGTGCGGCCCCACCGGCGTGCCGTCCGCGTGCAGCAGTTGCGTGGCAGGCCGCTCGGCCATCCGCACGTGCATGAGGTTGGCCAGCACGTTGACGCCGACACCCATCGTGATCGCGACCACGGCCAGCATCAGCAACGTGGTGGCGGCGTTGCGGCCCTTCGGCTTGCGGAACGCGGGTACGCCGTTGCTGATCGCCTCCACGCCGGTGAGCGCCGCGCTTCCGGAGGCGAACGCCCGCAGGATCAGGAACACCCCGGCGAGCCCCATCAGCCCATGGGCATACCCGGGTTCGGGTGCGACGTGCAGACTGGCACTCTCCGCCTCCGGCAGATTGCCGAGTGCCAGCCGGACGAAGCCCCAGGCCGCCATCCCGAGGATGGCGAACATGAAGAGGTATGTCGGGATGGCGAAGGCCGTGCCGGACTCGCGGATGCCGCGCAGGTTCATCGTCATCAGGAACAACGTGGCGATCACCGCCACGATGGTCTGGTGGCCCTGCAGCGACCCGATCGCGGTCGCGGCGTACTGCGCGGCCGAGGAAATCGACACGGCCACGGTGAGCACGTAGTCGACCAGCAGCGCGCTTGCCACGGTGAGCCCGGCCGACTGGCCGAGGTTGACGCTCGCGACCTCGTAGTCGCCGCCGCCGGACTGGTAGGCCTGCACCGTCTGGCGATAGGAGGCCACCACCACGAGCATGACCAGGGCGACCGCGATCCCGATCTTCCACGAGAAGGCGTACGCGGCCAGGCCGGCCGCGGAGAGGGTGATGAAGATCTCGTCCGGTGCGTAGCCCACGGACGACAACGCGTCACTGGCGAAGACCGGAAGGGCCACCCGCTTCGGCAGCAGTGTCTCGCCCAGCTGGGTGCTGCGGAGCTTCCGGCCGACGAGCAGACGTTTGCCCAGATCACCTAATCCCACGGGAGGGATGCTAGAGGTACGGGCTGATCCGGTCGCGTTGCGCCTGGATCACCCGCCGGTCGGGCGGGCACGCTCGCCCCGGTGTAGCGTTCGGTTTTGCCCTGACGAGAGATCGTGCGAAGAAGGACACTGTGCACATCGTGATCATGGGCTGCGGCCGGGTCGGTTCCACACTCGCGCACAGCCTGGAGGACCGCGGCCACAGCGTCGCGATCGTGGACCGGGCGGCCGAGGCCTTCCGTCGGCTGGGCCCGCACTTCGCCGGGCGCACCGTCACCGGCATCGGCTTCGACCGGGACATCCTGATCGAGGCCGGAATCGAGCAGGCCGGTGCGTTCGCGGCGGTTTCCAGCGGTGACAACTCCAACGTCCTCGCCGCGCGGATCGCACGGGAGATCTTCCGCGTCGACAACGTGGTGGCCCGCATCTACGACCCCGGCCGGGCCGAGGTCTACCAGCGGCTCGGCATCCCCACCGTGGCCACGATCCCCTGGACGACGCACCAGATCATCCGACGGCTGCTGCCGGAGGGCTCGGAGCCGGAGTGGCGCGACCCGACCGGCACGGTCCGGCTGGCCGAGGTGCACATCGGGCCCGCCTGGGTGGGCCACCGGGTGACCGACCTGGAGCAGGCGTCCGGCGCCCGGGTGGCGTTCCTGACCCGCCTCGGCGAAGGGATCCTCCCCCACCGGGACACGGTCATCCAGGACGGTGACCTCGTGCACGTCATCATGCGGGAGGACGGCATCGAGAAGGTCGAGGCCGCGTTCGCCACCGGACCGGAGGACGTCTGATGCGTGTCGTGATCGCCGGGGCCGGCAACGTCGGCCGCTCCATCGCCGCCGAGCTCCTGGAGAACAACCACGAGGTCCTGCTGATCGACCGGGACCCGCGGGCCACCAAGGCCGAGGCGGTGCCCAACGCGGAGTGGCTGCTGGCCGACGCCTGCGAGCTGTCCACCCTCGACGAGGCCGCGCTGCACCGCTGTCAGGTGGCCATCGCCGCCACCGGCGACGACAAGGCCAACCTCGTCGTGTCGCTGCTGGCCAAGACCGAGTTCGGCGTCCCGCGGGTGGTCGCCCGGGTCAACCACCCCAAGAACGAGTGGATGTTCAACGAGTCCTGGGGTGTCGACGTGGCGGTCTCCACTCCCCGGATCATGGCCGCGCTGGTCGAGGAGGCCGTCTCCGTCGGCGACCTGGTACGGCTGTTCACCTTCCGCCAGGGCGAGGCCAACCTGGTCGAGCTCACCCTGCCGTCCGACTCCACCTGCATCGGAAACCGCGTCCAGGACGTCTCCTGGCCGCCCGACACAGTGCTGGTGGCGATCGTGCGGGAGGGCCGGGTGCTGGTGCCCACCGGCGACACTCCGCTGGAGGCGCACGACGAACTCCTGTTCGTCGCCGTCACCGAGCGGGAGAAGGAGCTCCAGGAGCTGTTGTGCCCGCACCAGGCGAAGAAGGCCCGCCAGAGCTGACGGGGCCAGGGATCACTTGGGGTGCTGCCGGGCGGCGATCCGCTCGGCGGCCTGCCTGACCGCACGGAAGTGTTCCTGCGGCACCGAGCCTTTCACCACGACGTACGTCAGCCAGAGCAGGACCAGCCACAGCGGCCAGCCCATCACGACCCGGGCCACGCCGAGCGCGACCACCTGGTCGGCGAGGTACAACGGCAGCTGGACGGCGAGCTTGAGCAGGAAGAACCCCGCCCACAGCCAGCCCGCCCGGGTGAACGCCCGCAGCAGCACCGGGTCGTCCCGCCACGCCGTGCCCCAACCCGCGGCCAGCCCCACCACGACACCGATCAGCGGCCAACGGGCGAGGTTGGCGACGAGGTAGCCGATCGCGTAGGCGGCGTTGATGAACAGGCCGGGCAGGTAGAAGTCGGCGGCCTTGCCGGTGGCGTTGGCGATCAGCGCGGCGATGGCGACGCCGAAGAAGCCGCCGACGACGTTCTGCAGCGGGTCGCGGCGTACCAGCCGGATCGCGGCGAACACCACGCCCACCCCGATCGCCACCATGAGCGCCGGCCGCAACTGCTGGCCGGACAGAGTGAAGGCGGCGACGAACGCCAGACCGGGAAGTCCTGCGTCCAGGAGCCCACTCCAACCGCCGAAGACGCGCAGGAGGGAGAAGGCGTCCTCTTCCTCGGACCCCTCTGCCTCCTCGGACCCCTCTGACTCCTCGGACCCCTCTGACTCCTCGGACTCATCCGCCGCCGGCGTGCCGGCACGCGCCGGGGACGGTTCGGCCGCGGCGTCCTGCCGGGCGGGAGCCTCGGTGCGCTCGGGAGCCTCGATGTGGTCGGCGGGCCGGCCCGGCACCCAACCGGGCGAGTCGTCGTCTGGGCGGGGCGACGGTCCGTCGGTCACGTTCACTCTCCCAGTGGCCTGAGTTCGTAGCGGGGGTTGTACATGATCCTTCGGTCGTCGTGGACCGCGATCCGGCCCCGGACGATGATGTTCCGGCCGGGTTCGATCCCGGCGATCCGCCGCCGGCCGAGCCACACCAGGGCCACCTTTCCGGACCCGTCGTACAGCTCCGCCTCCAGTGCGGGCGTGCCCGCCCGGGGGCGCAACGTCACCGTCTTGATGGTGCCGCGCAGCTTGACCTGCTCACGGTCTGCGCAGCCGTGGATCGGGTCGTAGCCCGCCTCCAGCACGTCGTCCTGCAGCTCGGCCGCCTCGAGGTCGTCCTGGCTGCTGGTCAGTCTGGAAAGGGCACGACGCCACATACCGGTGCGTGTCGACCTGGTTGTGTCGCCGCTCATGCGACGCAGCGTACTCGGGGGCTCAGGACACGACGAGACCGCCGCACGGCGCGGGCGGTGCCGGTCAGCCGAGGCCGTCGACGTCATCGGCGTCCTCCGGGCCGACCCGCTGGGCCTCGTCGGGCAGGCGCAGCGGGATCATGTCGCGCGGCGCCATCGGTCCCTTGCCGCGGACCACGACCACCTGCGCCATCGCCGCGAGCAGGGGTTCGGCGGCGTCGGGTTCGACCGCCGCGCGGCCGATCAGCGTGCCGCGCAGGAACCACCGAGGGCCGTCCACACCGACGATGCGGGACGCCTGGGTGGCCTGCTGGCCGTCGGGCATCATGGCCGGGACGACAACCTTCACCTCCGGCCCGAACGGCCCGGTGCCCTCGGTCACCATGCCTCCGCGCCGGGTGGTCTCGGCGGCGATCTCGCGGCGGATCTCGTCCCACAGGCCCTCGGTGCGCGGTGCCGCGAACGGCCGCAGCTCCAGCGCGGAGTCCTCCTGGACGAACAGCGCGGCGACCACGGATTGGGACTCCTCGTCCACCTGCAGCCGCAGCTCCATCCCCTCGACCGGGTGCACCTGCAGCCCGCCGAGGTCGATCCGGCCCACCTCCAGCGGCTCGTGGAGCGACTCCACCTCGCTGGCGTCGTAGGGCCCCTGGGCACGCGGCGTGGCGCCCGTGGCGGCCCGCGTTCCCGCGCCGGTGTCGGCGGCCTCGGTGCCGGACTGCTCGTCGACGGCGTACGTGGGCACGTCGTCGTCGGCCGGACGGCGGCCCCGGCGGCGACGGTCGCGCGCGTCGAGGTCGGCGGGTGAGGAGTTGGCCCTTCGGAAAATCACGTCAGATCCCTCCACCGCGGGGTTGGCCCGCGTCGGTAAAGCCCCCGGTCGAGCCGTGGCCGTCGGCGCCGCGCAGCGACCCCGGCAGGGAGTCGACCTCGACGAACCGGGCACGTTCGACTTTCTGGATCACCAGCTGCGCGATTCGGTCACCGCGCCGGAACTCGACCGTGGTGTGCGGGTCGAGGTTGACCAGGACGACCTGGATCTCGCCGCGGTAGCCGGCGTCGACGGTGCCCGGGGCGTTGACGATCGATACGCCGAGGCGGGCAGCGAGGCCGGAACGGGGGTGCACGAAGGCGGCGTACCCGGCAGGCAGCGCGATCGCCACGCCGGTGGGAACCACCGCGCGCTCCCCCGGCGCAAGAGTGACGTCGACCGTGGTCACGAGGTCGGCACCGGCGTCGCCGGGGTGGGCGTACGCCGGAATCGTCACGTCCTGGTCGAGACGCCGGATCAACACCGGTACGTCGTCCGCGCTGGTCACGGTGCCCGACCCTACTCGCAATCCCGGGTGCTCGCGGTGGGAGGCTTGCCGACGTGAACGCGCCATCGGATCACACCCCTGATCGCCGCGCGGAGCCCGCGGACGCCGCGCCGACCGGCTCGCCGGGACCCGAGTTCGAACACTCCGAGCACCACTCCGAGCCCCGGTCCGGCCCCAACTCCGGGCACGAGTCGGGGACGCTCTACGCCGAACGCTGGTGGGTGCCGGTGTCCTGGTGGGCGTTCGCGGCGGTGATGGTCGCGTCGTTGTGGTTCGCCGCGGAGCACGCCATGGGCGGCCCCGGCCACGTGATCGGCGCCCTGGCGGCGGCACTGTGTGGTGCGGGCCTGGGCTACCTCGGCAGTACGCGGGTCCTGGTGGACGGCGCCGGGCTCTCGGTCGGCAAGGCCAGGGCACCGCAGCAGACGATCGGCTCGGTGCTGGCCCTGACGACCGGGCAGGCCCGGGCGCTGCGGGGCCCGGCGGCCGACGCGACCGCCCGGATGTTCCTGCGTCCCTACATTTCCCGGGGGGTCCGGGTGGAGATCACCGACCCGACCGACCCCACGCCGTACTGGTACGTCGCGAGCCGTCATCCCGAGCAGCTGGCAGCCGCCATGGAGCGGGCTCGGGGCTCCCGGTCCCTCACGGACTGAGCCGCGGGGGGCCGGTTCGCCCGAGACCGGGCCGCCGGCGGTCACCCAACACTCCGGGCCGGCCCCGCCCGGATCTCGCGCGAGCACGGTCACGACATGCCAGACTCGACCAAAACAGGGAGGTTCCACGTGCAAAGGTCGAAACTCGGATGGACCCTCGTGCGGAGTGTCAGCACGCTGGCCGCGGTGGCGTTGACCCGGAAGGCGGTCGACACCAGCTGGCGCTACGTCACCGGCAACGAGCCGCCCTCGGACCCGGAGGATCCCGACCTGACCTGGAAGGAAGCGGTCACCTGGGCGCTGGCCAGCGGGATGGGCATCGCCATCGCCCGGCTGCTGGCGACCCGGCAGGCCGCCAAGCTGTGGCAGCGCTGGACCGGTGAGCTGCCGCCGTCGAAGTAGCACCGGACCAGGCGAGGCCGCCCGGACATGACGACGCGTCCGGTGGTGAGCCGCCGCACGTGGCGGTCACTCACCCCCGGACGCGTAGGTCTCTTGTTCCCCGTCCAGCCTGTCCGGCTGTGCTGCCTGGCTGTTCCGCTCGGCCGTTGCTGTGTGACTGTGCTGCGTGGATCCGTCCTGCGGACCTAGGCGGCGCAGTCCCGGCAGATCGGCCCGCCGTTCTTCTCGAACGCGAGCTGACTGCGGTGGTGCACCAGGAAGCAGCTCGAACAGGTGAACTCGTCCGCCTGGCGGGGCAGCACCCGCACGGAGAGTTCCTCGTTGGAAAGGTCGGCGCCCGGGAGCTCGAACGTCTCGGCCACCTCGGCCTCGTCGACGTCGACCTTCCCGGAGTTCTTGTCCATGCGCCGCGCCTTGAGCTCCTCGATGCTGTCCTCGGAAAGCTCCTCGTCCGTCTTGCGTGGCGCGTCGTAATCGGTGGCCATCGTCCCTCTTCCCCCTGGCTCAGCGGGTCTTGCGGTGTGCACGTCGTTGTGCGGTGTGTAACGGGACCCTCGGTCTGCGGCGCTCGGGCAGCGGGTCCGGACTGCTTGTCGAGCACCTAACGCACGGCGGGCCGAACTTGTGCCCGATCCGGGGCGCAGATTCTGCCTTACCCCGCTCCGGGCCGGACGCACCTGGATAGGTGTCGTCGATCTGGTCGTCGAATGAGCGGTCTCCCGCGCCGTTCGACATGCGCGGCGCCCGGATCCTACCCCGGGTCGATGACAAACCGTCCCCGAGGATGACCTGGTTTACCACGAACGCCTGAAAGTCTTGCGTTGTGCTGGAACTCGTAGGTGTCACCAAGCGGTACGGCGACCGCGTCGCCGTCGATGATCTCTCCTTGTCGGTCGGGCCTGGGCAGATGTTCGGCTTCGTCGGAACCAACGGCGCGGGCAAGACCACGACGATGCGCATCCTCATGGGCGTCCTGGAACAGGACGCCGGACAGGTCCGCTGGAACGGCCGTCCCGCCGACGCCGACGCCCGGCGAAGCTTCGGGTATATGCCCGAAGAGCGCGGCCTCTACCCGAAGATGCGCATCCGCGAACAACTTGTCTATCTCGCCCGGCTGCGCGGCACCGCACGCGACGTGGCGGCCAACGCTGTCGAGGAGCTGCTGGCGGAGTTCGGTCTGGCCGACCGAGGCGGTGACCGGGTGGAGGCACTCTCCCTCGGTAACCAGCAGCGGGTGCAGCTGGCCGCGGCACTCGTGCACGACCCGGCGTTCCTGGTGCTGGACGAGCCGTTCTCCGGCCTGGACCCGGTGGGTGTGGACGCGCTGGCCGAGATCCTCGCCCAGCGGGTACGCCGCGGCGTGGGCGTGCTGTTCTCCAGCCACCAGCTCGATCTGGTCGAACGCCTCTGCCACGCGGTCGGCATCATCCGGGCCGGCCGGATCGTCGCCACCGGGACGGTCGAGGAGCTCCGGAAGCAGAACCGCCCGCGCCGCTACCTCGTGGCGGTCGGTGCGGGCGCGGGCTGGACAGCCGCCGTTCCAGGAGTCGAGGTGGTCGCCGAGGACCGGCGTGACGACAGCCTGGCCACCACGGTCGAGCTCGCCGCCACGGTCGACCCGCAGCAGCTGCTCGACGCCGCCCGCGCGGCCGGCCCGGTGCACGAGTTCCGGCCGCTCACCCCGAGCCTGGTCGACCTCTTCCGTGAGGTCGTCTCCGAGGACCTCACGGAGTCCTCGTCCCACACCGCCCCGAGCCCGGCCACCCAGGAGATCCCGGCATGAGCGCCCCGCTGTCCATGTCCGAGGCCACCCGCACGGTGGCCCGTCGCGAGCTGACCGAGCGACTGCGGGACAAGTCGTTCTGGTTCTCCACCGTCCTCACGCTGGTCATCCTGGGCGTGGTGCTCTTCCTGCCCAAGCTGCTGGGCGGCGACGACACCTATCGACTGGCCTACGCCGGACCCGCCGCCGACCAGCTCGCCGCCTCGGTGAAGACCCAGGCCACGGCACTCGACCTCACGGTCGAACGCGCCCGCTACGCCGACGAGGCGGCGGCGCGGGCGGCGATCACCGACGGCAAGCTCGACGCGTACGTCGCCGCCGGGAAGGTGGTCGTCAAGGACAAGCTGGACCCGCAGATCGCCGCGGCGATCCAGACCGCCCACCGCGACGTCGTCGCCGCAGAGCGGCTTCGTCAGGGTGGCATGGACCCCGCGGCGGTTCGGGCGGCCCAGCAGGTCGCGCCGCTCGCGGTCGACGCCCTCGACCCGACCGACCCCAAGGCCGAGATGCGCGGCCAGATCGCGTTCATCGGCAGCATCGTGCTCTACGGCCAGCTGATCGGCTACTGCATGTGGGTGGCGTTCGGCATCGTCGAGGAGAAGGCGAGCCGGGTGGTCGAGCTCATCCTCTCCGCGATCTCCACCAGGGCGCTGCTGGCCGGCAAGATCCTCGGCATCGGGCTCCTCGGGTTCGCCCAACTGGCCGTGATCGCCGCGTTCGGGCTGAGCCTGGGCAACGCAACCGGCATGCTGAACGTCACCACCGACCTGCTGATCCCGGTCGGGTTCGTGCTGTTGTGGTTCGTCCTCGGCTATGCCTTCTACAGCTCGGTGTTCGCTGCCAGCGCGGCCAGGGTGTCGCGCCAGGAGGAGCTGCAGAACGTCATCGGGCCGGCCAACATGCTGATCATGGTGTCGTTCTTCGCGACGTTCTACGTGAACGCCCATCCCGACGCCCTGGTCTCGCGGGTGCTCGCGATCCTGCCGCCGTTCTCGGCGCTGTGCGCTCCGGTCCGGATGGCGCGGGGTGACGCACCGCTGTGGGAGATCGGGCTGGCCCTGGTCCTGATGCTGGCCGCGATCGCCGCCCTGGTCGTGACCGGTGCGCGGATCTACGAGGGCGCGATCCTGCGGATGGGCGCCAAGATCTCCCTGCTGGACGCGTGGCGCGGCGCGCGGACACGCTCCACCTCGGCTGTCGAGGCGACCAGCTGACCGGAGCCTACTGACCGGGAGCCTTCCGACCGGAGCCTGCCGACCGGGAGCCTGCCGGCAGAGCCGGGACGCACAGACGAAACGGCCCCCGCACGAGATCGTGCGGGGGCCGTTTCGCGTACGCGGCTACTGCGCGACTGCTCCGCGACTACCTGGGCGGGCCTACTTGCCGGCCGGCTTCAGGTCGCCGGACAACATCAACATGATGGTGAAGTTGTCGGCGTACGGGGAGTTCTGCAGCAGCGGGTCGCTGTCGGCCGGCCACTTGTCGACCCGGACACCCTCCAGGCACGGGTTGTTGCCGTACCGCTCGAACAGCGGCACGATCGGCAGCAACTCGTTGAACACCACCGCCGCCTTGGCGACGTTGCGCTTCTGCTCGGCCTCGTCCAGGCCCTGCGCGGCGGAGAGCACGACCTCCTGGAGGTCGACCTGGCCGAACGCCTTGGTGTTCTGCTTCAGCTCGAAGTCCATGCCCTTGCCACCCTGGTTGGCGGCGATCGGGATGTTGTGCGTGAACAGGTCGGCGACGAAGGCGAAGTGCGGGTGCGGCTGGGAGGACGTACCCCAGCCCTGGATCGCCAGCTCGAAGTTGCCCTTGTCCACGTCGATCGGCTGCTGGGTGAAGGTGACCCCGCGGCCGGTGACCTTGATCCCGAACGCCGACAACTGCTTGGCGGCGTTCTCACCGGCCGCCGACCAGTCGGCGAACTCCGCCGGGAACGTGATCTCGTAGGCCGCCGGCTTGCCGTCCGGCTTCATCCAGGAGTTGCCCTGCTTCTTCCAACCGGCCTGGGTGAGCAGGTCCGCCGCCTTCTTCGGGTCCAGGTCGTACTTGTCGAGCTTGGCCTGCTCGGCGTCGCTCAGCCAGTCCGGCACCTGGTTGTCGGAGAAGCCGGTCATGAACTTCACGCCCTTGCCGGAGTCACCGAGGGCGAACGTGCCGTTGTCGTTGCGGTTGATCGCGTGCGCGATGGCCTGGCGGACCCGCGCGTCCTTGAACTCCGGAAGCTTGGCCATGTTGAAGAAGATCGCCGGGCCGGAGTAGACCGGCGGACGGATGATCCGCAGGCCCTTCTTGATCATCTGCTTCTCGGTGGCCACCGGGAATCCGTGGGTGGCGTAGTCGACCTGCTTGCCGACCACCAGCGGGGTGATGGTGGGCACCTCGCCGTTGTAGAGGACAACCCGGTCGAACAGCACCTTGTCCGTGGCGTAACCCTTGTCCTTCTTGAGCAGGGTCAGCTGGGCGTTGGTGATGCTGTTGAAGTCGAACGTGAAGGGGCCGCTGGTGATGAACTCCTTTGCGGGGTTCTTCGGGCGGTAGCCCTGCAGGTCCTCGTTCAGCTTCTTGCCCTCGGGGCTGTCGAGGTCCTTGCCGCCGTTGAACAGGTCCTGCGCGCGCTTGGCGAACTCGCCGTAGGTCGCGTCGGAGAAGATCGCCTGGCGGATGGCGTACCGCTCCAGCACCGTCGACGGCTTCTTCATCGAGAAGACCACGGTCTGGTCGTCGGTGGCCTTCACGTCGTCGATCAGGTCCCACTCGACCTGGCGCATGATCCGCCGGCACCAGAACGTCGTCACGACGTCCTTGCTGGTGATCGGCTTGCCGTCACTCCACGAAAGGCCCTGGCGGACGTGGTAGGTGAAGGTCTTCGCCTTGCCGTCGAACTCCCACTTCTCGGCCAGCATGGGCTCCCACTTCTTCTCCGCCCAGCGGTACATGCCGCCGGGGAGAAGAATGAGGTCCTGGTAGGGCGTGCCACCGAGGATCGCGTCGGTCACGCCGCTCATCAGGTTGAAGTGGCCCTTGGGCGGCACGGAGTACGGATAGGCACCGCGGAACTCGCCGCCCTTGCCACCGCCACCGCCGGCTCCACCGCCGCCGCCAGCCCCGCCCCCTCCGTTACCGCTGTGCTGGCCGCCACACGCGGACAGCACCGCGGCGCCCGCGGCACCGAGGCCGAAGATCTCGAGCACCCGTCGCCGGGAAAGCTGGGGCCCGAACGGGCCTGGTGTTGCGTTCATCAGGTTCCTCCCCATCAAGGGATCAGTGCAGCGCTAGGAGGGTTCTGCCTAGCGATTCTTCAGACGTACGAGAACGAAGACCAACGCCGCGAACAACAGCCCCATGACGAGCATGAAGCAGGTGATCACGAACTGTGCCGTGCCGGGCTCGACGATCAGCAACAGCAGCCCGGAGAAGACGACGACGAACGCCGCCACCCGGAACGCCACGAGTCCGGCACCGGGGCCGATCATGCCGCCGGGGCCCCACTAGCCGGTGCGCCGTCGGCGTTCGCCGCCTTGGCCGCGGTGCGGGCCGCCCGCTTGCGCCGGGCGAGGTCGGGGTCGGCTTCGGGCACGGCCTCCAGCAGCGCCTGGGTGTAGGCGTCCTGTGGGTCGCCGATCACCCGAAGGGTCGGACCGTACTCGACGATCTTCCCCTCGTGCATCACCGCGATGTCGCCTTCGGCGCCGAAGTACTTCGCCATCGCCAGGTCGTGGGTGATGAACATGAAGCCGACGCCGAGCTCGGTACGCAGCTTGGTGAGCATGCCGAGCAGCCCGATCCGGATGGACACGTCGAGCATCGAGGTCGCCTCGTCCGCGATAATCAACCGCGGCTCGAGGGTCAGCGCCCGGGCGACCGCCACCCGCTGACGCTGCCCACCCGACATCTGGTGGGGAAACTTCGGCATGAACGTCTCGGGCGGGGTGAGCCCCACCTGGGCGAGGAGTTCGGCCACGCGCTCACGCGCCTGGGAGCGGTTCTTCACCAGGCCGTGCCGCCGAAGCGGCGCCGACAGCGTGGAGTAGACGTCCTGGATCGGGTTCAGCGAGGCGTAGGGGTCCTGGTGGACGTACTGCACCGCGCGGCGGAACCGCTTGAACCGGCTCTTGTCCGGGCGCCGCTGCCCGAGGATGTCCTCACCCTCGAACCGCACCACGCCCTCGGAGGGACGCAGCAGCCCGGAGGCGATCTTCGCCGTGGTGCTCTTGCCGGAGCCGCTCTGCCCGACCAGGCACATCACCTCGCCCACCCCGAGCCGCAGGGTCACGTCGTCGACGGCCCGCACCTCGCCGCGGCGGGTGCTGAACACCTGCGTGATGCGGTCGAGTTCCAGCAGCGGGCCGGACGTCGCCTCGTCAGCCATGGGTCGGCACCTCCTTGCGCTCCTCGGTCACGGTGGGCACGGCGTTGATCAGGCTCTTGGTGTAGTCGTGCTGGGGGCGGTAGAAGATGTCGCGTACGTCGCCCATCTCGACGATCTTGCCGCCGTACATCGTGGCCACCCGGGTGGCCAGCTCGGCGGCCACCGCGAGGTCGTGCGAGACGAAGATCATCGCGAAGTCCAGCCGCTCGTGCAGCTCGTGGATCAGGTCGACGATCGCCCGCTGGGTGAGGATGTCCAGCGCCGTGGTCGGCTCGTCCAGGATGAGCATCTGCGGACGCAGCAGCATCGCCATCGCGATCAGCACGCGCTGGCGCATGCCGCCGGACAGCTCGTGCGGGTAGGACTTCAGCACCCGGTCCGGGTCGAGGTCGACGTCCCGAAGGACCTGGGTGGCCCGCTCGTACGCCGTTCGCTTCGACATCGAGCGGTCGTGCGCGCGAACGGTGTCGTACATCTGGTCCCAGACCTTCAGCACCGGGTTGAAGGAGTTCATCGCGCCCTGGAACACCATGGCGGCCTCGGACCACCGGAATTTCCGCAGCTGCTGCTTGTCGAGCTTGAGCAGGTCGACCGTCGAACCGTCCCGGCGCCGGTAGGTCACCGACCCCGACGGGATCGAGCCCAGCTTCGGCAGCAGCCGGAGCAGGCCAAGGCCGAGGGTGGTCTTCCCGCAGCCGCTCTCCCCGATCAGCGCGATGCTCTCGCCCGGGTAGAGGTCGAAACTCACACCGTCAACGGCACGGTGGGCCGGGTCGTTCACGCCCTGCCCGGTCTTGTACTCGACCACCAGGTCGCGCACCGACAGGACCGGCTCGCCCGTGGGGTTCGCGTTCGAACCCTCGACTACGCCTTCTCCCACAGCGTCCTCCTAGTTGTGCCGCAGTCGGGGGTTCAGGATTTCCTCGAACGACCTCGCCATCGTCACGAGCGAGAGCTGGAGGATGCAGATCGACAGGACCGGACCGAGGATGTAGCCGAGGCTGCCGTCGAAGAAGATGGCGCCGCGGGTCCAGGCGAAGTTGATCATGATGCCCCAGTTGTCGCCCTGCATGGGCGCCAGGCCGAGGAGGTACAGACCGGCCATCGCGTAGATGGCGTTGGTCATGCCGATGACGAAGTTCATCAGGATGAAGCTCGCCATGTTGGGCAGGATCTCCCGGATCACGATCCGGCCCGTGCCGAGGTCGAGCAGCCTGGCCGCCTCGATGTACTCCCGCTGCTTGAGCGAGAACACCTGGGCGCGGACGGCGCGCAGCAGACCGGGCCAGCCGAGCACGCCGAGGATGATGGCCAGCGTGATCGAGTCGCCCACGCGGTAGAACGCCGCCAGTACCGCGAGCAGGATGATGCTCGGCACCGTCAGCACGATGTCGGTGGCCGTCACGATGATGGAGTCGACCCGACCGCCGAGGTAGGCGGCCAGCGCACCGAACACCACCGCGATCACGGTGGAGATCAGGGCGGCGAGGAAGCCGACCAGGATGACCGCCCGGCCGCCGTCGACGACCTGGATGAACACGTCGCGGCCCTCGGAGTCGAAGCCGAACGGGTGGCTCCAGCTCGCCGGCCCGTAGATGAGGTTGGTGTTGGTCGGCAGGTCGTTCGGTGTGAACAGCGGGCCGATCAGGCACACGAGGACCATCAGCGTGAAGACGCAGAAGCCGAGGAAGCCGGTCTTGCTGCGCATCAGCTCACGGACGAAGGAGCGGAACGCGCCCGTGCCCTGCTCGTCCGGCGCCGGGGCCTGGGCCGGCTGCATCGTGCCGGTGTCGAGGATCTGGGTCACGGTCAGCCCTCCTTGCTGGTGATGCGGATCCGCGGGTCGACCCGGCTGTAGAGCAGGTCGGCCACGAGGTTTGCCAGCACCACGGAGATGGTGACGATCAGCAGGATGCCCTGCAGGACGGGGTAGTCACGACGCTGGACCGCCTCGTAGAGCAGGAATCCGATGCCCTGGTACTGCGTCACCTGCTCGACCAGGATCGAGCCGCCGACGACGAAGCCGAGGGAGAGGATGAAGCTGGTGAACAGCGGCAGCATGGCGTTGCGGCCGACGTACTGCACCTGGATCCGGCGGTCGGTGAGCCCCCGCGCCCGGGCGACCGTCACGTAGTCCTCGCCGAGGGTCTCCACCGTCGACGACTTCATCACCAGCATCCAGCCACCGAGCGACGTCAGCACGTAGACGAACATCGGCAGGGCTGCGTGGTAGAAGGCGTCGGAGAGGAAGTACAGGCTGAACTCCGGGTGCACGCCCGGCGAGTAGGCGCCGCGCATGTTCGCGATCGGCAGCCACTCCAGCTGGACGCCGAAGAAGACGATGATCATCATCGCCAGCAGGAAGTTCGGGACGGAGTGCGTGATCGAGGCGACCAGGGTCATCGCGTGGTCGAAGATCCCGCCGCGCCGGTAGGCCATCGCCATGCCGATGCCGATGCCGAGCAGGAAGCTGATGATCAGCGCGATGCCCACGCTGAACAACGTCCACGGCAGGTAGGCGCCGATCTGGGAGGTCACCGAGGAGCCCGGCGAGAGCAGCGAGGTGCCCAGGTCACCCTGGACCAGGCCGCTGAGGTAGTGGACGTACTGCATGAACTTCGACTCGTTCGGGTCGAAGGAGAACAGGCCGGCCGCGGCGTTGGCGGCCTCCTGGTAGCTCATGCCGTACTGCGCGATCTGCTGGTTGATGTAGACGTCCACCGGGTTGCCCGGCAGCAGTCGCACCAGGAAGAAGATGGCGGTCGCAACCACGTAGATCGTCAGGAAAGCCTTGACGACCCGGCCCACGATGTACCTCGTCGTGGACGATCTCCGGCCGGCCGGTTTCGAGCCCTTCTCCGGCTCGTCCGTCTCCAGGCTTTCGGTCGCAGCCACCTTCACCTCCCGGCTTCTTCATCACCGGTACGACCGGCGGCTTCCGCGCACAATGCGCAGTCGATCCGACACTGTCGTCACAGGGATGCGTGGTTTCACATAGTGCTCCCCGTACGGATTCGCACCGGGAACTTCGGCTGACCCGGAACGTATACCTTCACCGGGGCGGAACGGAACCACATCAGGCAAGTTGTAACCCGATTTTGTTGCGGAAATCTGCACAGTCCTGGCTATGTCCATCCCGTTTCGCGCAAGCTCCTACACCTTATGTCTGGTTTCGTGGCGATTTGGCGGCGTCCGTGTCGTACCGGCGGAACCACGCGCCGGGGAGGTTCTCCGGTGTTCGCGCACCGTCGGTTGTGTACGAATCGGCGGGAGGGCCGGTGGCGTTGTCACAGCGTTTGCGGTGAAGGCTCACGGACCAGTTTCCGGGTGACTCCGGAAAGCGTTCGGACAATTACCAAGTGCAGTCAAGGCACGGCTTTGATGCGGAGCAATGTGAGATTTACCGCATTGGTTTCTTCCGCGCACACCGAACGGTCGAAGAAACCAAGCGTCGGGCGTCCGACTAGCAGCCGCCCGAACTGCTCGCGCCGCGGACGGCCACCACCGGGCTCCCCACGACGTCCGCCCCGTGGGTCACCACCAGCGACCGCAGCTCGTCGAAGACACCCGGCGCTGCGGCGATCGCCAGCCGGCGGCTCGCGGCCTCCCCCGGCAGGCCACCGACCCGGGCGCCGGCCTCCCGGGCCACCAGCAGACCTGCCGACCAGTCCCATGGATGCAATCCGGTCTCGTAGTAGGCGTCGAGTCGGCCGCAGGCCACCGAGCACAGGTCCAGCGCCGCCGACCCGATCCTGCGGACGTCGCGCACGCGGGGCAGGACGTGCCGCAACAGCTCGGCCTGCCGGGCGCGCAGGCCGGAGTCGTACCAGAAGCCCGTCCCGACCAGCGCACGGTCGAGCTCGGACACGTCGCCGGCCCGCACCGCCTGGTCGTTCAGCCAGGCGCCGGAACCCCGCACCGCCGTCCACAACTCCCCGGCGGGCGGACAGAACACGGCACCGGCCACCACCTCGCCGGCGACCTCCGCGGCGATGCTCACGGCGTACGCCGGCAGGCCGTACAGGTAGTTGACGGTGCCGTCGAGCGGGTCGACCAGCCACCTGACCCCGGATCCGCCAGGGACACTGCCGCCCTCCTCGCCGAGGATGGTGTCGTCCGGGCGCGCGACACGGAGCCGGTCACGGATCAGCGCCTCCGACGCCGTGTCCATCGCGGTGACGATGTCCGTCGGCGTCGACTTGGTGTGCGCGACGCTCACCTCGTCGGTCAGCCGCCGCGCGAGAAGCAGCTCGCCCGCCTCGCGCGCCGTCCGTGCCGCGAGGTCGAGCAGCGCCGCGGGATCGCCGGTCGTTTCCGCGCTCACACCAGCTCCGGGCGTTCCCAGCCCGCCCCCTCGACGTGCCAGGAGAGGAAAGCGAACACCGTGGAGTACCACACCTTCGCGTGGTGCGGTGAGAGCACCCAGTGGTTCTCGTCGGGGAAGTAGAGGAAGCGGTGCGGCAGCTCGGCCGGGTCGCCGTCGTGCAGGCGGTTGAGCTCCCACCAAAGCCGCAGGCCCTCCCCGATCGGCACTCGGTAGTCGCGGTCACCGTGGATCACCAGCATCGGCGTGGTGATCTGCTCCGCGGACAGGTGCGGTGAGTTGGCGAGGGCGCGCTCGGGAGTGAGCTCGCGGAACCAGTAGGACGCCACGTCCGTCGTCGGACCGAACTGGTCCAGGGCCCACAGGCTGGCGTGCGTCACGATCGCCTTGAACCGGTCGGTGTGCCCGGCCACCCAGTTGGCCATGTAGCCGCCGAACGAACCACCCATCGCCGCCGTCCGGTCGGCGTCGATCTCGGGCACCTCGAGGGCGGCGTCGGTCACCGCCATCAGGTCGGTGAACGGCTCGGCACCCCAACGGCCCCACCCCCGGTCGACGAACTCCTGGCCGTACCCGGTGGACAGCGCCGGATCGGGCAGCAGGACGGCGTACCCGCGGGCGGCCATCAGCCATGGGTTCCATCGCCAGCTCCAGGTGTTCCACGACGACAGCGGACCACCGTGGATCCACAGCAGCAGCGGTGCCGGCTGCTGCGCGGAAGCGCCGTCGGGAAGCACCAGCCAGGCCCGCAGGTCCGAGCCGTCCTGGGCGGTCGCGGTCACCTCGGTGAGCCGTCCCGGGAGTTCGGGGGTCGCTTCCGGGCCGCGCAGTCGCTCCGCCTCCTGGTCGACGGCGCCGACCGCGAGCCGGACGATCGACGGCGGCGCGTCCACGGCGTTGCGCAGCGCGTAGAGGGAACGGCCGTCGGGCGCCGGCTCGAGTGCGGCATAGGCGCCGGACGCGGTGAGCCGGCGCATGCAGCCGGTGGCGACGTCCACGGCGAAGACCGGGCAGTGGCCGCGTTCGTCCGCGGTGAAGTAGATGGTGTGCCCGTCCGGGGACCAGCGGGGCTCGCGCGGCCACAGATCGAGCTCGGGGGTGAGGTCCCGCGCCTCACCGCCGTTCAGCGGGACCAGCCACAACGTGACGTCGGGCGCGGCTTCGGTGGTGCTACGGCGCTCGCGCGAACACACCACCCAACGGCCGTCCGGTGAGATTCGGGGGCCCTCGTGGTCGTGGTCGGGGTCGGTGGCCAGCACCCGGCGCTCTCCGGTCGCGGTGTCGAACGCCGCCAGGTCGACGCGGTGGTCGCCCTGGCGGGTCGCGACCTTCCACGTGCTGACGACGGTGCGCCCGTCAGCGCTGACGTCGGCCGAGCCTTCGTCCAGCGCGCGGCCGGGCTCGGGGCTGAGATCGCGGGGCCGCGGCCGGCCCTCGTCGACGTCGAACGCGTCGGCGGCGAAAAGGCGGAGCTCGTCCGGGCCGAGGTCGTGGTCCCAGTAACGAACGGGGTAGCTCTCGTGCAGGATCGCCGACACCGACGCGTCGGCGCGGGCCTTGCGGCGCTCACGGTCGTCGTCGGCGGACTTGGTGCCGGGAAGGGTGGGTGCGGTGAACACGAGCGTGCCCGCCTCCCGCGCCACCATGACTCCGCCGATCCCACCCGGCCGGGCCAGCACCCGACGCGCCTCGCCGCCTCCGGCGGGCAGCACCCACAGGGCGGGCTTGTCGGCGTCGTTCGCGCCGTCACCGTCACCGGCGGACGCCTCCGCCGAGTCGGTGTCGGCGGGCACCTCGGACTCCTCGGACCGCGAGGACTCCGGCGGCTCCGGCCACTCCTCGTGGGGTCGTTTGGCCACGAACAGCAGCGAGCCGTCGGGCAGGAACGCCGCACCGCTCTCGCCGGTGGTGCCGCGGGTGAGCCGGCGCGCCGGGCGCGCACCGGACGGGTCGACCTGCCACAACGACGTGACGTACTTCTTGCGGTCGGGTGAGAGCTGCTGGGCGGCGGCCACCAGGCGGCTGCCGTCCGGCGCCAGCCACAGACCGGCGAGGCGCCGCAACGCTACGTATGTGTCGAGATCGTGGAAGGGGGTGGCCGTCTCCGCAGTCATGCGGATCAGCCTAGGGGCGGCCACCCCCACAGGGCGAGATGATCTTCGACCGCGGGCCCACTCCGGCCGGTCAGGGTCGGCGCGCGCCTCGGATGGTGGTTCGGACGGTGGTTCGGACGGACTCAGCCGGCGTCGCAGGCGGCCGGGCGGTCACCGCGCGGGTTGCGGCAGCACCCGGCTGGGCAGTTGCCCCAGGTGGGCCCCAGAGAACCCGTCAGCTCGGTGCCCCCGCCGCGTTCGTCATCCTTGTCCGCGGCGACCTGCTCCCGGACGAGGTCGCCGACCATGCGAACGAACCTCGGGTCGACCCCCGGCGTGGCCACCCGGGTGAAAGCCACCCCGAGCCGGCCGGCGGTGGCCCGGGCCTCGGTGTCCAGGTCGTACAGCACTTCCATGTGATCGGAGACGAAACCGATCGGCACCACCGCAACGCCCGGCACTCCTCGATCGGCCAGCGCCGCGAGGTGGTCGTTGACGTCCGGCTCCAGCCACGGCTGGCTCGGCGGACCGGACCGGCTGCAGTAGACGAGGTCCCAGCCGACCTCCCGGCCGGTCCGGCCGGCCACCTCGGTGGCCACGGTGGTCGCGACGTCACGGTGTTCGGCGACGTAGCGGCCGCCCTCGGGCCCGCTGGCGGCGTTCATCGCCTCGGGCACCGAGTGGGTGACGAAGACGATCCGCGACCCGGCCGGCAGGCTCCGCAGCGCGTCGGCCGTCCCGTCCACGAAGGGAGCGACGAAACCGGGACGATTGAAGTAGTGCGGCAGCCGGACGAGCTCGGGGGCGCCCTCGCCGATGTCGGTCAGTGCGTCGGCGAGGTTCTCGCGGTACTGCCGGCACCCCGAGTAGGACGCGTACGCACTGGTGAACAGGCAGGCCGCCCGCCGGACCCCGGCCGAGCGCATCCGCGCGAGCGTGTCGGACAGGTAGGGGTCCCAGTTGCGGTTTCCCCAGTAGACCGGGAGGTCCGGGCCGCGATCCCGCAGGTCCTCCTCCATCGCGGCCTTCAGCGCCCGGCACTGGTCGTTGATCGGGCTGCGGCCGCCGAAAAGGAAGTAGTGCTGGCCCACCTCGGCGAGGCGTTCGCGAGGAATGCCCCGCCCGCGGGTGACGTTCTCGAGGAATGGCACGACGTCGTCCGGTTTCTCCGGTCCGCCGAACGAGACCAGCAGAACGGCATCGATCGGGACGGCTCGCATGGTCCCGATATTCGCAGGTGCCCTGTCGGTGCTGCTCGTTAGGGTGAGCGGAGCGGTTCCCCGGGCTCGTCGCCGCACATCGCACAGCACGTGAGGCACCGCACCACCACCACCACGTCCGACCAACCCCAACCGTGAGCTGCCCTGTCATGTTCAGCCCCTACCGCACGATCCTCGGCCATCCCGGGAGCCTGGCCTTCTCCCTCACCGGCTGGTTCGCCCGACTTCCGCTGTCGATGGTTGGGCTCGGTCTGGTCCTGCTCGTGTCGGCCACCACCGGCTCCTACGGCCTGGCCGGCACGATCTCCGCGTCCTATGTCATCGCGGCGGCGGTGCTGGCCCCGGTGCAGGCCCGCCTGGTCGACCGCCACGGGCAGCACCTCGTCCTTCCCCTGATCGCGGCGCTCAACGCGGTCGCGCTGGGAGGCCTGATCGTCGCAGTACGGGCCGGAGTGGCGTCCCCGCTCCCCCAGGCGCTGGCGGCGGTCGCCGGAGCGTCCGGCCCGCTGGTCGGTTCCTACGTCCGCGCCCGGTGGACCCATCTGCTCGAGGGCAAGCCGGAGTTGCACACGGCGTTCGCGCTGGAGGCACTGCTGGACGAGGTCGTCTTCATGGTCGGCCCGCCGCTGGTGACCCTGCTGGCCACCACGGTGAGCCCGGTCGCGGGACTGGTGACGGCCATCGTCGCGGGCGTGGTCGGCGCCTGCCTGCTGGCCGCACAGCGGCGTACCCAGCCGCCGGTCCACCGTCCCGGCAGCGGGCAACAGGTGAAGCCACCGCTCGGCTGGCCGGTGCTCGGTCCCGTCGTCGTGGCGTGCGCGGGTCTCGGCGCGCTGTTCGGCAGCGCCGAGGTCGTGGTCGTCGCGGTCGCCTCCGACGCGGGTCACCGGTCCGCGTCCGGTCTTCTGCTGGCCGGCTGGGCCACGGGGAGCATGCTGTCGGCGCTGGCGCTGGGAGCGATGCGGCTGCGGATGCCGCCGATGAAGCGGTTCCGGCTCGGCGCCGCGTCGATCGCCGCGACGATGCTGCCGCTGCCGTTCATCGGTCACCTCGGCGTGCTCGGCGTCGTCCTCTTCCTGGCCGGGTTCGCGATCTCGCCCACGCTGGTGGCGAGCATGGCGGTCGTGCAGCGCACCGTCCCGCCGGCCCGGCTCAACGAGGGCATGGCCTGGACCACCACCGGGATGGCCGCGGGTGTGGCGGCCGGTGCCGCTGTCGCGGGTCAGGTCGTCGACGCCGCGGGTGGACGCGCGGGCTTCTACGTCCCCCTCACCGCCGGAGTCGTCACCGTGCTCGTCGCGTTCGTGGCCAGGGCGCCGCGACGAGGTGCGCCCGCCGATGTCACCGAGCCCGTCGAGCTGACCACGACGTGACGCCTGCCGGCCATCGCCGGACCTTCGCCCGCCCTTCCTGACCCCGGCCTGCCCTTCTGCGCGCCCCGGAGACCGACACCGACGCGCTAGGGTCCGTAGGGTCTTCGCGAATGGCGTACTCCCCCGAGACCACGGATCAGTCGAACCGCCTCGGGTGTCTCCGGCGCGGTGCCTGGCATCGTCCCTCCGGTACGCGAGAGACTGAGCAGGCTCGACAAGTGGGGAGGCACACCGTGCGCGACGTCAGGCTGGTACACCTCAGCGACGACGGCACCCATCTGCTCCTGACTCACGAGGGCTCGGGGGAGGAGTTCGCACTCAAGATCGACGACCGGCTCCGCGGAGCCGTGGTGAGCGATCGGGCGCGGCAGGGTTCGGCCCCCCTGGAGAAGCAGAGCCGGCTCCGACCCAAGGAGATCCAGGCGCGGCTGCGTGCCGGTGAGTCGTCGGAGTCCGTCGCCGCGGCCGCCGAGGTGCCGATCGAGCGGATCCTGCGCTACGCCGGTCCCGTGCTTGCCGAACGCGAGTACACCGCCGGACAGGCCCGCCGCTGCGCCCTTCGCCGTAACGGCCGCGAGGGACCGGCGCAGATCCTCGACGAGGCGGTCGGCAGCCGGCTGGACGCGCTCGGCGTCGGTCGCGACCACGCCACGTGGGACGCCTGGCGCACTCCCGAGGGGCGCTGGGCGGTCACGGTCACCTTCACGTTCGAGGGCGAGGAGCACCGCGCGAAGTTCAGCTATGACCCACTCGGCCGGGTCGTCGTCACCTCCGACGCCAAGGCGCGTGCCCTGGTGGGTGAGGCGCCGATGGACAGCATCGTCCCTCCGCCCGCCGCGCCGGCCCCGTCCGAGCCCGCGGCCGAACGGCAGTCGCGTGAGGCGCACCGGCTGCGGCTCGCTCCGCCGCCGGACGACGCCAGGCCGGACACAGAGGACACCATCGACCTCTCACACAGCATCGGCCGCCAGGTCGCCGCCGGGCAGGGCCCGCGTGTGGTGCCGGCGCCGAGTGCCCGCGGTACCGCGAACGAACCCGACGACCTCGCGCCGGACGAGGTTCCCGACCTGAACGAAGCACCGGACACCGAGCAGGCGGCAGCGTCCGCGCCGGCGGACGAACTCCCGCCGCCCCCGGCACCGGCCGCCTCGGACGGGCGGGCCCGCGATTCCGAAGTCGAGGTCGTCCCCGAACCCGAAGCTGTCGCCGAGCCCGAGGTATCTGCCGAGAGCGAGCCGGCCGTGGAGAAGGAGCAGCCCGCGCCGGAGCAGCCTGCTCGTCGGCGGGCGGCGGAGGCCCGGCGCCGCCGGGCACGAGCGGCCGGCGGCAAGGGCAAGGGCCGCAGCGCTGTACCCAGCTGGGACGACATCCTCTTCGGCGGCGGCCGCGGTTCGGAGTAGTCCCCCCGGCGTCTGCTTCGTCCTGGGCGATCCTGGGCCGGGTGGGTTCGTCCCCGGCTGCGCTGGACATCGTGTCCGGATGCTGGACGCCATGTTCGGCCGGGCCGGAATGCTGGCAGACTTCGGCCATGCGTTCTGGCGTCCTGCACCGCTGTTGTTGTTGCTGCTGACCTCATCCGGTCCCGCGGCCTGCCGCCGCAGCATCAACCAGCATCTTCGAGGACGCCCGCGATGGATTTCGCTGCCTGGACTCGCACTCTTTTCGACCGCGGCCTGCGTGTCGTGCCGCCGAGCCACCCCGTCCCGGTGCGGCTGTGGGCACTGCCCCCGGTCGGCGGCCTGCTGCACTTTCGGTGCCACGGAACGACCGTGGACCTCGAGCGGTACGCCGAGGATGACGTTCTGTTCGCCGACCCGGCCGGCCACTGCGACTGCGGCTGCGGTCAGCACCTGCCCGCCCCGCAGGCGCCGCCCCGGGTGGTGCTGCGGGCCGGCGCGGTTGCCGTCGACGGCGCGCGCTACGACGGCGCCGCCGAACACGGCTGGCGCGGCTACGAGGCCGGGCTGCTGTCCGTGGACGCGGCCGCGGGGCTGTTCGAACGACTGCTCGCCGAACTCGCCCCGGGTGCCGGCACGTCCGCCGGCTCGCCCGCGGCGTGGACGTCAGCCCCGGTCCGGGCCGGTGGCCACCGGCCGCTGACGGTCGGACACCCAGTCTGACCAGGAGCCGACGTACAACCCGGCGCGTACGCCGGCCAGCTCCAGCGCGAGCACCTGCTGCGCCGCACTCACTCCGGAACCGCAGTAGGTGCCCACGCCGCATCCGCCCTCGGCCGGGTCCACCGCAACCGGCGCCGCGTGGTCCCCGGACACGTCGTCGCCTGGCAGGCCGTCCGCCGGCGACTCGATCCCGAGGGCCGCGAACCGCTCCCGTAGTCGGGCGGGGTCCAGGAACCGGCTGTCGGCGTCGAGGTTCGCCGCGGTGGGAGCGCTCAGCGCACCGGGGATGTGGCCACCCACGGGGTCGACGGGCTCGGTCTCGCCGCGGTAGCGCTCGCCCGCCCGGGCGTCGAGCAGCAGGCCGGACCGGGCCAGCCGGGCCGCCTCGTCCGCGCCGAGCGCCGGCATGCCACCGGGCCGGGCAACGAAGTCACCCGCCGCCTCCATGGCAGCCGGCTCCCCCGTCTCGACCGGCTGACCAGCCCGCACCCAGGCGGCGAACCCGCCGTCGAGCACGCGTACCGAGCGGTGCCCGAAGTACCGCAGGCACCACCAGGCGCGCGCGGCGCCGAAGCCGTCGGGTGCGCCGTACACCACCACGTCGGTGTCGGTGCGTACGCCGAGGTCACGCATCGCCGCGGCGAACACCTCCGGGGCGGGCAGGGGGTGCCGCCCACCGCCGGCGGGGTCGGCGGGCCCGGACAGCACGGTGTCGAAGTCGACATAGCGCGCACCGGGCACGTGCCCGGCCTGGTAGACCTCGCGGGCCGGTGGGCCGGTCAACGTCCACCGGACGTCGAGGACGACGGGCGGGTGGTCACCGGCAAGCCAGGTGGCCAGGTCCGGCACGGAGAGGATCGGACTCATGGCGGCCAGTCTCCCAGGCGGTGGGCCGGTGATCGACTGGTGTCCGGCGATCTGACAGGCTGGCTGCCCGGCGGCATCGAGCGCCGGCCGCCGAGGAGGGTTCGATGCCGACATCCGCGTTCCCCCGTCCGGTCGGGTGGTGCCGGCTGCGTCCCGGTGATCGGGCGGTGGTGGTGGCGCCGTCCGGACCGCTGGTACCGGAGTATCTGGACAAGGGCCTCGCCGTCCTCAGCTCCTGGGGCCTGGAGGTCGAGGTCGCCCCGCACGCCCGCGACCGGCACCCGACCTTCGACTACCTCGCCGGTGCCGACGCCGACCGGGCCGGTGACCTGACCCGTGCCTGGTGCGACCCGGGCGTGGCCGCGATCTTCTGCGCCCGCGGCGGGTACGGCGCGCTCCGTATCCTCGACCTGCTCGACTGGGACGCGATCACCGCCGCCTCGCCGAAGGTGTTCACCGGCTCCAGCGACGTCACCGCGCTGCACCAGGTGATCGGCTCCCGGCTCGGCATACCAACGGTGTTCGGGGCGATGGTGGGGACAGCGTCGTTCGTGGACGACCCGGCGGCCCAGGAGAACCTCCGCCGGCTGCTGTTCGAGCCGGATGCCGGCCTGGTGCTGTCCGGCCCGCTGGCGCAGCCCATGGTGCCCGGCCGGGCACGCGGGCGCACCGTCGGCGGCAACCTCAGCCTGGTCGTCTCCGGACGCGGAGTGCCCGACGTCGCGCCGCCACCGCCGGGGTCGATCGTCCTGCTCGAGGACGTCACCGAGGAGCCGTACCGCATCGACCACTTCGTGACCCACCTGCTGCGTGCGGGGTACTTCGAGGGAGTGGCCGGGATCGCGCTGGGCTCGTGGGTGGAGTCCGGCGACCTGGAGACGGTGCGGGCGGTGCTCGCCGACCGGCTCGGCGGGCTCGGCGTACCCGTCATCTGGGAGCTCGGTTTCGGGCACTGCCCGGCACAGCTCTCGGTCCCGCTCGGTGCGGAGGTGGAGCTGGTCGCCGACCCCGGGAGCGGGGTGGCGCAGTTGAACCTCACCGAGGCCCTGGGCTGACGAGAATCACCAACCAGACCAAGCAAGGACGAAGCGAGTACGAAGCGAACCTGAGCGAAGGGGCGGACGTGACCGGAATCGACGAGGCCAACACCAACGCGACCGAGCAGCACGTCGACACTTCGCCGGCCCACCGGCCGGAGGAGGGCGTGGAGGACCTGTGCGCCCGGCTGATCCGCTTCGACACCACAAACCGGGGGCCCGGGGATTCGGCGGGTGAGCGCGAGGCCGCCGAGTACGTCGCGGGCGTGCTCACCGACGCGGGCCTGTCCCCCACACTGCTGGAGTCCGCGCCCCGGCGGGCCAACGTCGTGGTCCGCATCCCCGGCACCGACCCGGCGGCGGAGGCAGTGCTGGTCCACGCCCACCTCGATGTCGTACCCGCGGATCCGGCCGAGTGGTCGGTGCCGCCGTTCTCCGGTGAGATTCGCGACGGCCTGGTGTGGGGCCGCGGCGCGGTCGACATGAAGGACATGTGCGCGATGGTGCTCGCCGTGGTGCGGTCGTGGTCCGCGGCCGGTCTGCGGCCGCGGCGCGACGTCGTGGTGGCGTTCGTCGCCGACGAGGAGGCGCACGGCGACTACGGCGCGAGCTGGCTGGTCGACGAGCACCCGGACCTGTTCGCCGGCTGCGCCATCGGGATCAGCGAGTCCGGCGGGCACTCCTTCGACGTGGACGGCGTGCGCCTGTATCCGGTTGCCGCCGCCGAGCGCGGCACCATCCACCTGCGGCTCACTGCCCGCGGGCGGGCCGGTCACGGCTCCCGCCCCAATCCCGACAACGCCGTCGTCCGGCTGGCGCACGCGCTCGCCCGGATCGCGGCGTACGAGTGGCCGGTCCGGCTCACCCCGACCGTGCGGGCCTACCTCGAACGCACCGGCGCGGCGCTGGGCGTCGACGTCGACCTGGCCGACGTCGACGCCACGATCGACCGGCTGGGCAAGGCCGGGGCGCTCGCCGCCGCGACGGTCCGGGCGACGGCGACGCCGACGATGCTGGACGCGGGCTACAAGATCAACGTCATCCCCGGCACCGCGCACGCCAACATCGACGGCCGCGCGCTCCCGGGCACCGAGCAGGAGTTCCTGGACACCATCGACGAGCTCCTCGGGCCCCACGTCGAGCGGGAGATCCTGGACTACACCGAGGCAGTGTCCGCGCCGATCGACTCGCCGTGGTTCGAGGCGATGGCCGCAGCGTTGCGTACGCAGGACCCCGACGCCGTGGTGGTGCCGTACTGCATGGGCGGCGGCACCGACGCCAAGTCGTTCGCCCGGCTCGGCATCGCGGGCTACGGCTTCTCCCCGCTGCGGCTGCCGGCCGACTTCCCGCTCCGGGGCCTGGCGCACGGGGTCGACGAGCGGGTGCCGGTGGACGGTCTGCGGTTCGGGGCGCGGGTGCTGGACCACTTCCTGCGTACGGTCTGAGGCCCGCTGCGGGGCCGCGTCCCGGCCCGGCCGGTCCGGAAGGCTCCGCGTCAGGCGGACGCGCCGAACGGCAGGACGTCCGGCGACGGCGATCCGGCTCCCGCGGCGTGCGCGGTGACCCGCCGGCGATGGTGGCGCCGGCACAGCACCTCGTACCCGATCTCCAGGGTGGCTCCCTCGTCGGTGTCGCCGACCACGACCTGCTCCCCCTCGGTGACCATCACTCCGGCCACCGTCCGGGCGTTGTGGGTGCCGCGGCGACCGCACCAGCACAGGGCCTGCACCTGCAGCGACTCCAACCGGTCGGCGAGTTCGACCAGCCGCTGGCTGCCCTCGAACAGCCGGGTGCGGAAGTCGGTGAGGATGCCGAACGCGTAGACCTCGACGCTCAGCTCGTCCACGACCCGCCCGAGCTGCTCTATCTGCGCAGCGGAGTAGAACTGCGCCTCGTCGCAGATGAGGTAGTCGATACGCGCTCCCGCGGTCATCTCGGCGACGACGTACTGCTGGAGGTCGAGGTGCGGGCGTACCTCCACGGCGGGCACGGTGAGTCCCAGCCGGCTGGACAGGGTAGCCGCGCCGGCCCGGTCGTGGCAGGTGAACAGCCGTCCCGCGAGGCCGCGTTGCCGGGCGTTGTGGTCCAGCTGCAGGGCAAGCGTCGACTTGCCGCAGTCCATGGTTCCGGTGAAGAAGACGAGGTCGGCCACGGCGGGCCATCCTCGCCTATCGACCGCGCCGGGTGGTCGGCGGGGGCGAGTGGTCGGCTGAGGGCGATCACCCGGTCAGTCGGCCACCACCAGCGGCACCAGCATCTCCTCGGCGGTGAGCGAGCCGTGCCAGCCGACCATCAGCGGCTCCATCGGGAAGTCCCGCCTGCACTCCACCGCCGTTTCGTCCAGCGCGGCGATCACCACGTCACCGATTCGCGGGCGCACGCGGTCCTCCACCTCGCCGAACCACCCGGTCGCGATCGCCTCGTCCCGGCCCAGTACGAGGGCCCCGTCGCCGAGCCGCTCCCGCCACGTCGCCACCACGTCGCCGGCTGCTCCCTCGTGGGTGTAGAGGTATCGCAGCCGCGGGTCGCCGCCGACCATCCGCACACCGGCGCGCAGCTGCGGCGCGGAGTCGACGTCCACCCGGCGATCCGGCGCCACGTCCAGCATTCCGTGGTCACCGGTGACCAGGAGTACGACGTCGGCCGGCAGCGCCGAGCGCAGCCGGGCGGCGAAGTGGTCGAGCGCGGACAGCTGGTGCCGCCACGCGGGAGAGTTCACGCCCGCGCGGTGGCCGGTCCAGTCCAGGTCACCCTCGTACAGGTAGACCAGGCTGCGGTCTCCGCGCCGGCTCGCCTCGACTGTTCCCGCCGTGGCCTGCCCGGCGCTGTCCGCGGGGACGAACTCCCCGCCGCGCAGCCCGGCCACCGTGATGCCCGAGCCCCGGAACGCCTTGCGGGACACGGTGGTGACGGCCACTCCGGCCTGGACGCCGCGTTCGAACGCCGTCTGGTGCGGCTGCCACACCAGCGGCTCCACCGTGGTGTCCCAGCGCAACGTGTTGAGCAGCCGGTCGGTGCCCGGGATGGCCATGGTGTAGCCGACGATGCCGTGCCGGCCCGGCGGGAGCCCGGTGCCCAGGCTCGCCAGGCTGGTGGAGGTGGTGGACGGCGCGCCCACGGTCAGCGAGCGCCTGATCCGGCCCTCGCCGGTGAGGAACGGCGCGTCCTCTGCGTGGCGGTGCAGGAGGTGCCAGCCCAGCCCGTCGACGAGCATGACGACGTACCTGTCCGACGGCGGCAGGCCGAGCAGGTCATGCTCGCCCTCGACTCCGAGGGCGGCGAGGGCGGACGGCACCACGTCGGACAACGCGCCGGCGCCGTAGCGCGGGAGCACCAGATCCGACGCAGCCGAGGCAGGCAGCGGAGCCGAGGGAGGCAGCGGAGCCAACGGGGCCGGCGTACCCGGCCCGCCCCCCTCCGGCGAGGTCATCGAAACTGCGGCGGGCGCCGGGTGAGTACGGACAGTTCCTGCGCGAAGCCGAGCAGCCTGCCCACGGCGTCGCCGCCCTCCACCGCCGAGCTCACCCGCACGGTGAGATCGTCGGAGGAGAACGTGCCGGTGTAACCGTGGTCGGCCTCGCAGTTGGGGTCGGCGCAGGTGGCGGGCTCCAGGTCGAGCCGGCCCATCGCGCCCCAGCCGATGGTGAGGATCGCCTCGTGAACGGCGCCGCCCGGCTCGTACGCGGCCGGGTTGGCCACCACCCGGCTCACCACGATCGAACTCACCCGGTCGATGGGCACCGCCTCGGTGGAGGCGGTGGCGTACGGCGTCGGCAGGGTGTCGTCGGCCGGGTGCTCGTCGGTGTGGCCGAGGACCAGCCTGCTCGGCGTGAGGACGAGCACCGTGATGTGCCGGCGTACCTCCTCGGAGTAGAACGTCGGCTCGTGGTGGACGAAAAAGGAGACGACCCGTTCACCGGCCAGACAGGTCTCCAACGCGTCGGCGACGACGTCCGGGTAGTAGCCACTGCGGTCGATGGCCGCGCGCAGCCCCTGCGTCGCGCTCGCGGACTCACTCATGCGGTCATCCTTCCACGCCTGCCTCGAGGGCAGCGTCCTACATGCGGATCGGCGCGGCAATCCCCAGCAGCGACAGTCCGGTGGCCAGTACCCGGGCGGTCACGTCGCACAGGACGAGGCGGCTGGTCCGGGTCGCCTCGTCCTCCGCGCGCAGCACGGGGCAGCGCTCGTAGAACGACGTGAACGCGGTGGCCAGGTCGAAGAGGTACCCCGCGATGCGGTGCAGCTCCACCTCCTCGACCGCCTTGTGCAGCACGCCCTCGAACTCGGTGAGCCGCAGGGCCAGGGCGTGCTCGGCCGGGTCGGCGAGCACCACCTTGGCGCCGGCCAGGCTCGCCGGGTCGATCTCGCCACGCCGGAAGACGGAGTGGATCCGGGCGTGGGCGTACTGGAGGTACGGCGCGGTGTTGCCGTCGAAGGACAGCATCCGGTCCCAGTCGAAGACGTAGTCCTTTGCCCGGTCGTTGGACAGGTCGGCGTATTTCAGCGCGCCGATGCCCACGATCTGGGCGACCTCGGCCTGCTCCTCCGCGGACAGGTGGGGGGCCTTCTCCGCCACTACCGCCGCGGCCCGCCGGACCGCCTCCTCGATCAGGTCGATCAGCTTGACCGACTCACCGGCCCGGGTGCGCAGCCGCTTGCGGTCCGGGCCGAGCACGACGCCGAAGCCCTGGAACTCCGCCCGCGCGTCGGCACCGAGCCAGCCGGCCTCCCGGCCGGTCTGGAACACCAGCTCGAAGTGCAGCCGCTGGCCGAGGTCGGTGATGTAGACCAGCCGGCGGGCCTTCAGGTCGTGGACGCGGTGGCGCAGGGCGGCCAGGTCGGTCGTGTCGTACCCGAAACCGCCGTCGCTCTTGCGCAGGATCAACGGCATCGGCCCGCCGTCGCGGCCGGTGAAGCCCTCGGGGAAGGCACACAGCGCGCCCTCGCTCTCCCGGGCCAGCCCGAGCTGGACGAGCTCGTCGATCACCGAGGCCAGCTGGTCGTTGTAGCTGGACTCCCCCGCGATGTCCGCAGGCGTCAGCAGCACCGACAACCGCTCGTAGACGGCGGCGAAGTAGCGCTCGGACTCCTCCACCAGCACCCGCCACAGGGCGAGCGTCTCGGGGTCGCCGCCCTGCAGAACGACCACCCGGCGGCGGGACCGGTCGGCGAAGTCCGGGTCGGCGTCGAACTTCGCCCGGGCGTCGCGGTAGAACTCACCGAGGTCACCGACGGACAGCTCCTGTGCCGTCTCGCCGGCGCCGAGGTCGAGCATGTGCTCGATCAGCATGCCGAACTGCGTGCCCCAGTCGCCGATGTGGTTCTGGCGTATGACGTCGTGGCCGAGATGGCTCAGGAGCCTGGACAGGGCGTCGCCGATGATCGTCGAGCGCAGGTGCCCGACATGCATCTCCTTGGCGACGTTCGGGCCGGAGTAGTCGACCAGGACCCGCTCCGGCTCCGGAATCGTGGCCACCCCGAGCCGTTCGGTGTCGGCCGACATCTGCTCGACCAGCCCGGAGAGCGCCTCGTCGGCGACGGTGAGGTTGACGAACCCGGGCCCGGCGATCTCCGCGTTGGCGACCAGTTCGCCGAGGTCGGCGCGCTCCAGCACCTCTGCCGCCACCTCGCGCGGCGGGCGGCCGAGCTGCTTTGCCAGGCGCAGCGCGCCATCGGCCTGGTAGTCGGCACGGTCGGAACGGCGCACCGCCGGATCGGCGGGCGATCCCGCCACGTCGGCGAAGGCACGGGCCAGCTTCTGCGCGAGCAGCTCGGGAAGGTCGGTCACAACACGTAAGGATCGCATGCCCACCCACCCGGAAGCACGCGGCGGGTCACTTGGCGGTGCGCTACCGTCCGTGCCATGGCGTACGACGGAAATGTGAAGGTTGGGGGCGCCCCAGCGGTCCGCGAACTCGCCGGGCTGACCCTGACCAAGATCTCGGTGGGCCCGATGGACAACAACGCCTACCTGCTGCGCTGCCGGGAGACCGGCGAGCAGGTCCTGATCGACGCGGCCAACGACGCCGGCACGCTGATCGACCTGCTCGGAGGCGCGCCGCTGGCCCGGGTGATCACCACCCACCGGCACGGCGACCACTGGCAGGCCCTGGCCGAGGTCGTCCACCGGACCGGCGCGGCGACCGCCGCCCACGTCGACGACGCGCCCGGCATCAGGGTGCCCACCACCGAGCCGCTGCACGACGGCGACGAGGTACGCGTCGGGTCCTGCGTCCTCACCGTCACCCACCTGGTCGGGCACACGCCCGGCTCGGTGGCGTTGTGTTACGACGAGCCGGGCGGGCGCCCGCACCTGTTCACCGGTGACAGCCTGTTCCCCGGCGGGGTCGGCAACACCCACGGGTCGAAGAAGGACTTCACCCGGTTGATCGACGACGTGGAGCACAAGCTGTTCGACCGCCTGCCGGACGAGACGTGGGTCTACCCCGGCCACGGCGCCGACACCACGCTCGGTGCCGAGCGGCCCCACCTGCCGCAGTGGCGCGCCCGCGGCTGGTGAGAGCGGCGGCTTCGGCTCAGGCGGGCCTGCGGACGAACGACCGCAGCAGGGCGTACGGATAGGGGCGGGTGAACTCACTTGCCTCGTCCAGCCGGGCCATCTCCGCAGCGCTCAGTGACCAGCCGGCCGCGCCGAGGTTGTCGTCGAACTGCTCCAGTGTGCGCGCGCCGATGATCGGCGCCGTCACCCCGGGCCGTTGCACGAGCCAGCGCAGTGCGACCTGCGCGGGCGAGTGACCTGTCGACTCGGCGATGTCGTGCAGCGCGTCCAGGACGGTCCAGGTGCGCTCGTTGGCGTAACGCTCCCAGCTCTCGCCGTTCTCGTTGCCGCTCGCCTCGTCGACGCGGGAGCCGGTCACCGCACCGCCGGCGCCGCGGCGGTACCTGCCGGACAGCCAGCCGCCGCGCAGCGGGCTCCAGGCGATCAGGCCGAGGCCCTCGCGCTCGCAGACGGGGACGAGTTCGAGTTCGGCGTCGCGGTCGAGCAGGTTGTACAGCGGTTGCAGGCAGGCGAACGGCTCCCAGCCGTTGTGCCGGGCGACGTCGACCGACTTCTGCAACTGCCAGCCGGTGTAGTTGCTGGCTCCGACGTACCGGACCTTGCCGCTTTGCACCAGCCGGTCGAGGGTGCCGAGCGTCTCCTCCATCGGCGTACCGTCGTCGAAGACGTGCACCTGGTACAGATCGATGTAGTCGGTGCCGAGTCTGCGCAGGCTGGCCTCCACCGCCGCCATGATGTGCTTGCGGCCGGCGCCGGTGTCGTTCTGGCCCGCGCCCATCCGGCCGTACACCTTGGTGGCGAGCACGATGTCGTCGCGGTTCGCGGACGACAGCCAGCGGCCGACGACCTCCTCACTGGAGCCGGCGCCGTAGACGTCGGCGGTGTCCACGAAGGTCCCGCCGGCTTCCACGAAGCGGTCCAGCATCTTGTGGCTGGTCGCCTCGTCGGTGGACTGTCCGAACGTCATGGTGCCGAGGCAGAGTTCGCTGACCCGCAGGCCTGTGCGGCCGAGATAACGGTGTTCCATGAACCGAAACCTACGGGCGGATCAGCCCGCGCGGACGAGCCGATCGCGAGGTCGATCACCGGACCAATTCGGCCTGTCGGGCCTGGTGGGCGGCCTCGCCGCCGGCACCCTGAGCCGGCTAGGAACGACCGCGCCCGCGACCGGCCTTCCGCCGGAAGCGCTCGGACGCACCGGACAGGATCGGCTCGCCATGGCCGAACACGGCCTTCTCGAAGTCGAGTTCCCCGAGCCGGCGGAAGCTCCGCGCGGCCGCCGGCATGTCCTCGGTGACGATCTCCCCTGCCCGGCCGGCGGACGAGCGGATACCGGCGAGGTGGACCGCCGCGTCGCCGACGAGGAGCGTTCCGCCGTCGCGTTCGAGCAGGAACGACAGATGCCCGCGGGTGTGGCCCGGTGTGTGGATCACCCGGATCCCGCCCGCGAACGGCAGCCGCTGCCCCTCGTCGACCTCGACGTCGACCGGCGCGGGCTCGGGTTCTCCGCCCCGGGCGTTCATCCGCGCGACGAGGGGACCCAGCACGCGGGCGACGATGCCCTCCCACTGCGGCCACTGCCGTGGAGTGTCGCCACGCACCACACCCGCGTCGATCGGATGGGCGTATACCGAAGCACCAGTACGCCGCACCATCGCGGCCAGGCCCCCAACGTGGTCGGAATGGTGGTGCGTCACCAGGATGTGGCGGATCTGCGCCGCCTCCCGGCCAAGCTGCCGCAGGCCCTCGGCAATGTCCTCGTCGTCCTTGCGTTCGCCGGTGTCGACCAGGACGAGGCCGTCGTCGGACTCCACGACGTAGGAGCTGACGAACCCGTGCTTGATGCGGTAGACGCCCGGAACCACGGTGGTTGCCTTCATTCGCACCACGGTAGGGCAGCCGGCGCCGGCGCGTGGCCGGTCCGAGCCCTTGGGTGTCCTTCCGCGGAGGAGTGGCCGGGAAATATCTGCGGCGACGTCCGGTTGTGCGCAATCCGTTGACGCGGCTCGGCAGGTGGGATAACGCTGAGCGCGACATCGCGCGGCGTGGGCCGGTGCCGCGTGGCTGACGGGGAGGTCAGTGATGCGCCGGAGCTTTCCGAGGAAGCCCAGGAAGTCGCGGTCCCTGCGCGTGGGCGTCGCCACCGCCGCCGTGGCGGCCGCGGCACTGGCGATGAGCGGCGTACCCGCCGTCGGCGCCCGGGCGTCGGTCCAGGGTGCAGGTGTCCAGGGTGTCCAGGGCGGGCAGGGCGGGCAGAGCACTCAGGGCTCAACCACAGCAGGGGTTTCGGCCTCCGGCCAGGCGGCGTTCGTTCGGGCCGCTCGGGAGTACGCCGTACCTCTGCCGGTGTTGCTCGGTGTGTCCTACCTCGAGACGCGCTGGGACGCCCACCAGGGACGGCCTTCCATGGCAGGCGGCTACGGCCCGATGCACCTCACCGACCTGGCCGCGGCCACGGCCCGCGACGGCGCACCGGCTCCGGGGGAACGCGGCGACCCGTCGCGCCCGGGCGCGACGAGGGTGCCCCGTGGCCCGGCCTTCCAGACCGTCGACCTCGCCGCGCGGTTGACCGGCCTGGGCAAGGCCACCTTGCGCACCGAGCCGGCCGCCAACATCCGTGGCGGTGCGGCGGTGCTCGCGGAGTACCAACGCCGGTTGGGCGGAGCGGGCGCCACCGACCCCGGTGACTGGTACGGCGCGGTCGCGGCGTACTCCGGCGCCACCGAGGAGACCACGGCCCGCTCGTTCGCCGACGAGGTTTACGCCCAGATCCGGAAGGGCGCGACCCGCACGACCGACGACGGCCGGCGGGTCACGCTCGCGGCGACCGGCGTACGTGCGGACCGGAGCTGGCTGCGCAAGCTGGGCTTGCACACCGCCACGAACGCAGCGGAGCAGGTGGAGTGTCCCGCCGGCCTCGGGTGTGAGTGGATTCCCGCGCCGTACCAGGAACTCGGCGACGGCGACTACGGAAACCACGACCTCGCTGACCGGCCGAACAGCCAGAAGGTGCGCTACATCGTCATCCACAGCACCGAGGGCAGCTACGCCGGCACCATCAGGCTTGCCCAGGACCCGACCTACGTCAGCTGGCACTACACCTTGCGCGACAGCGACGGCCACATCGCCCAGCACGTAGCCACCAAGGACGTCGCCTGGCACGCGGGCAACTGGTACGTCAACGCGAAGTCGATCGGACTGGAGCACGAGGGCTACGCCGCGCGCGGCGACTGGTTCACCGAGGTGATGTACCGCAACTCCGCCTCCCTGGTGCGATACCTCGCTGCGAAGTACGACATCCCGCTGGACCGCCAGCACATCCTGGGCCACGACAACGTTCCCGGCGTCACTCCCGGTCTGGTGGAGGGAATGCACTGGGACCCGGGCCCCTACTGGGACTGGGCCCACTACTTCGAGCTCCTCGGCGCACCGTTCACCCAGAACGCCTCCTCCGCCGGTGGAGTCGTGACCATCAAGCCGAACTTCGCGACCAACCGGCCCGTCTTCACCCACTGCGAGGACAACCCCGGCCCGCCGTCAGAGGGACGGCCGCGCCGCTGCCGGGCCTGGCCGTCGTCGGCAGTGCTCCTACACACCGAGCCCCGTCAGGACGCTCCCCTGCTCCGGGACGTGGGCAGCAACCCGCCCGACGGTGTGAGTACGACCAACGTCGCCGACATCGGCAGCCGGGTCTCCACCGGTCAGCAGTACGCCGTCGCGGAGGTGCGTGGTGAGTGGACCGCGATCTGGTACCTCGGCCAGAAGGGGTGGTTCTTCAACCCGGCCGACGCTCCGCGTGCGGTGTGGACGAAGGCGACGCTGGTGAAACCCAAGCAGGGAAAGGCTTCGGTGCAGATCTACGGCCGCGCCTACCCCGAGGCCGCCGCCTATCCGCCGGACGTTCCCGTGCAGGCGTTGGTGCCGTTGCAGTACACCTGGCCCGCCGGGCAGGACTACGTGCTCGGACTGCAGGCGGAGGCGGAGTACTACCGTGCGGTGACCTTCGACCCCGCCGACCACCAGGTCATCCGTGGGCAGATGCGTTACTACCAGGTGCAGTTCGGCCACCGGGTCGGCTACGTGCTCGCCGACGACGTCGACCTCGTGTCTCCCACCGGCTGAACCACGAGGCTACGTGCGGCCAACTATGTCAAGGTCTGCTTGACATAGGGCGATCATCCAACCAGTCTGTCCCCATGGCTGTCAACGACTTGGATCTCGACCAGATCATCGCCGCGGTGGAAGGCGAACAGACCGAGGCCACTCCGCTGGAGCGGGTCGGTGCCGCACGGGCGGCTGCGACGCGGTTGGACGCTCTTGCGCAGCACGTGGTCGCGCACTTCGTCGACCAGGCGCGCCACGAGGGCGCGTCCTGGACCGACATCGGTGCGGCGCTCGGCGTCACCCGGCAGGCGGCTCAGCAGCGGTTCGTTCCGGCTGAGGGGGTCGACGTGGAGGCGGCGGGCAGCCGCGCCGCTCTCCCCTACAGCACTCGGGCGACGGCCACCCTTGCGGCGGCCCGTGACCTTGCCGTCTCCCATCACCACCGTTACGTCGACGACCTGCACCTGCTGCTGGCGTTGCTGGACAACCGCAGTGGCGGCGCCGTCGGCGCGGTGAAGGCCTCGGGTGTGCGAGTGGCCGACGTTCGCCGCGCCGCGCGGTCGCGGCTCACCGCGGAGGGCCCGCGCCGGGTCACGAAGAACCCACCCCTCGGCCGGGCCTCGGTTCGGGCGCTGGACGTCGCGGTGCGCGAGGCCCTTCGGCTGGGCCGCGGCGAGATCGGCACCGAGCACGTGCTTCTCGCCCTGACCAGCGACCCGCGCACTCCGGCCGGCCAGGCACTCGCCGAGGCCGGACTGGACTACGCCGCCCTGCGCGACGAGGTGAGCCGGCAGTCCGCCCAGGCCCCCGAGCGCCCCGCGGCAAAGCGCACCCGCAAGCGCGCATAGGGCTTGGAGTCCGACCGTGGCGGCGTGCCGTCCCCAGTGACATGGGCACGCCGCCGCGGCCCGGGTCCGGGTCGGGTCTCGCGCCCCGTCAGGGACTGGCCGCGCTGACGAAGCTCGCCCGCAGCAGTCGGCCGAGGTGGTCGGCCAGCCGCCGCTGGGACCAGTGTCGGTCCGCGACCAGCGACTCCACGACGTCCGACGTCGACAGCGCATAGAGCATGTCCGCGGCTGTCGCCGGTGTCCACGGCGGAGGCAGCCGATCCTCCGTCGCGAGCCGGTCGGCGAGCCGGCGACAGTTGGCGAGTTTCGCGGCCCGCACCCGCGCCCGGTGTGCGGCAGCGTCCGCGTCGTCCCGGCGTACCCGCTCGACCGCGCGGTCGACGGCCAGCAGTCGAACGTGGTAGCGGGCCAGGTGGCGTGCCCACTCCTCCAGGGCGGCCGGCGCGTCCGGTGCGGCCCACACCTTCGCAAGTGATTCCGAGAGCCCGGCGGCTTTTGCCATGTAGTCGGACAACGCGGCGACCAGGTGGGCTCGCGACGGGAAGTGCAGATAGATCGCGGCCCGGGTGACACCTGCCCGGTCGGCGACCGACTGCATGGTCAGTGCCTCGAAGCCGTCCTTCTCCAGAATCGATCTGGTGGCACCCAGGAGGGCCTGCCGGGTACGCCGGCTCCTGGCGTTGCCCGGCGGCTCCGTCGTCGGCATCTGCGTTCTCCCTGGCATGAACCGGACGCCGTGCCTACTCTGGGAACTATACATCGCGTCAAGTTCCGGGCTGGTCCGCCAGGCGTCTGACGGGGCTGCCCAGCCGGCCCAGCACGCGAAGGAGCCCGGATGAGTGTCTTCACCGCGAACGAACTCGCCTTCCTCGACGGCGGCGAGCGCCGCCTCGGCCGGGTCGCCACCGTCGGCCCGGACGGCATGCCCCACGTCACCCCGACCGGCTGGTCGTACAACGCCGAGCACGACACGATCGACCTCGGTGGCAGGAACGTCGAGGCGACCAAGAAGTACCGCGACATCCGGCGCACCGGTGTGGTCGCGTTCGTCGTCGACGAGGTTCTCCCTCCGTGGCAACCGCGTGGGATCGAGATCCGGGGCCGCGGCGAACTGCTGGCGGACACGATCCGGATCCACCCCACCCGGGTGGTGTCCTGGGGCCTGGAAAGCGACGAACTCACCGCCCGGCACGCCCGTGACACCGGGCGCTGACGTGCCGACGTCGCAGGCCGTCGCCGAGACCGTCGTCGGCACCGCGCTGTTCAGTCGCCGGGCTGATGCCAATCCCGGGTTGACGCCGAGTCGTCCCGCGACGGGTCGACCTCGTAACAGGCCCATCCGCCCTCGCGCTCGGACAGCGGCTTGGCACACTGGTCCGCCCCGGTCCCGCCGTCGCCGGAGTCGTAGTACCGGAACGAGATGCTGTGACCGCTTGTGGGAGCGCTGGCCGCGACCGTGAGGGCGGCCGGGACGAGCAGGGCGGCGAGGACGAGGCGTGGGTTGCGCATGCCCGCTGGATACCCGGCCGCGGCAGGATCCGGACCGCGGGTCAGAACAGCGTGTGCGCCACCTCGACGATCCGGTCGTCCTCGTCCACGACCGGGACCAGCCGCCACTTGTCGAAGGCCGTGCACGGGTGGGAGATCCCGAGGCGAACCAGGTCGCCGACGGCCAGGTCGGCCTCCGCCGGCAGGTCGAGGAACGCGTGCTGGTCGTTGAGTGCGCTGACGCGTACACCCTCGACGTCTCGGCGACGACCGTCCGGACCCACCGCCGCGCGCACCGACGGCAGCGCGACGTCGAAGGGCACGTCCCGCCGGCCGGCCCCCACCAGCGCCCGGGTCGGCTCCGGCCGGGACAGGACGTACGCCCACACCTCCAGCGCAGCCCGGAGCTCGTGCGGACGGCCGCCGGTGGGCAGCGGGGTGGCGTGGCCGTACAGCTCCTCGTCGTGGGTGACGTACCCGCCGCTGCGGACGACCACCGTCGACGACGGCACGCCGGTCAGCTCCTGCGCCACCACGTCGAAGTACGTGCTGCCGCCCGCGGACAGCAGCAGCCGGCCGTCGGGCACGTCCACCAGGCCCTCCTCGCGCAGGGCGACACCGAGGGCGCGTACCTCCTGGCAGAACTCCGCAGCGGCGGCGAGCGCGGGCTCGTCGCGCCCGTGCCCGAGCACACCCTCGTAGCCCGTTGCGCCCGCGACCCGCAGCATCGGTGCGGCGGCAGCGGCCCGGCCCACGGTCATGGCGGCGTCGTGCCCGCGCGCGCCGGTCCGCCGGCCGGGTACGCCGATCTCGACCAGCACCGGCAGCGGCCGGCTCGCGGCGTGCGCGCGCAGCGCCTCGTCCAGCAGCGCCACGCCCTCGGTGCTGTCGACGCAGACGTAGACGGTGAGGTCCGGGTCGGCGGTCGTCGCCGCGGCCAGCCAGCCGATGCCGGCCGGATCGACGAGCTGGTTGGCCAGCAGGATCCGGCGTACGCCACACTCGGCGTAGGCGCGCACCTGCCCGATCGTCGCCGCGGTGATTCCCCACGCACCGGCCCGCAGCTGCCGCGCGGTGATCTCCGGCGACATCGACGTCTTCCCGTGCGGTGCAAGCACCACGCCGCGTTCGCCGCACCAGGCGGCCATGGTGGAGACGTTCGCGGCCAGCGCGGTCTCCCGCAGCACCATCAACGGGAACGTGAGTTCGCCGGTACGCAAGCCGGCCTTGCGCTCGACCAGATCCGCCGGCGTCAGCGGGGCGAGAGCGGTGAATCCCTTCTCCGCCGGGCCGATCGGCTGCTCGCGCAGCGCCGCCAGGGTGGCGTCGAGGACCTGCGCGTCGTAGGCGACGCCGGCCACGGGAACGTTCGCCTCGTCGGTGGTGGTGGTCATCGGCCGGCTTCTCCTCGTCGCAGGGCGCGTCCGGGGGTCGCGCCGGTGAGTTCGCCGCCGGCCAGCACGAGCTCGCCGGCGACCAGTACGTCGTTCACCCCGTCGGCCAGCTGCCTCGGGTGGTCGTACGTCGCCTGGTCGTGGACCCGCTCGGGGTCGACCACCACGACGTCGGCGACCGCGCCCTCGGTCAGCCGGCCCCGGTCGGCGAGCTGGAACCGCCGGGCGGGATGCCCCGCAAGGTGCCATGCTGCCTGGGGCCACGTCCAGTCGCCCAGCTCCCGGGTGTGCCGGCCGAGGAAACGCGCGAACGCTCCCCAGCCGCGCGGGTGCGGGTGTCCGCCGAGGTAGATGGCGTCGGAGCAGCCGACGTGCCGGTCGTCGCGCAGCATCGCCCGCAGGTCGGACTCGTCACCACCCGGCGCCGGGATGATCGCGCCCACCGCGAGGTCGCTGTCCAGCAACAGGTCGCACAGCAGGTCGGGCAGGTCGAGCCCGGATTCCGCACATGCCTGCGCGAGCGTACGGCCCTCGGCCCAGCGGAACTTCTCCCCCGCCACGTAGCCGAGGATCGCCGGCGCAAGGTCGGTGCTGACCCGCGGGAACCAGTTCGACCGCAGCTCGGCGCGCACGGTCAGGTCGGCGAGCCGGCGCAGGGTCGCCTCGACTCCGCCTGCCTGCACCTGCGGCGGAAGCGCCTTCATCGCCAGGATGGTGTTGCCGTAGATGTGCGGGTAGACGTCGAAGGTCGCGTCCACGCCGTCCGCTGCACAGTCGGCGAGGTGGGCGAGGAGGGGTTCGGCCCGCCCCCGCAGGTGCGAGACGTGGATCGGGACGCCGGTCGTCCGGCCGAGGTCACGGGCCTCGACCATGCCGGGCGCGTCGCCGCCGTCGTAGCTGCGCAGGTGGCTGACGTACGGCACGCCCGCCGCGGCAGCGGCCCGGCACAGTGCGGCGAGCTCGTCGAAGTCGGCGAACACGCCGGGGACGTACTCCAGCCCGGTCGAGACGCCGACCGCGCCCTCGTCCAGTCCCTGCTCCACCAGGCGCACGAGTTCGGGCAACCGGTCACCGGCGGGATGGTCGTCGGGCCCGAGCACCTCGTGCCGGACCGTGCCGAGGGGAACGAGGTAGGCGACGTTGACCGGAGTTCTGCGGTCGTAGAAGTCCAGCAACTGTGCGACGGTGCAACCACCCGCGAGCTCCGGCGGCGGCGTACCGTCCACGGCGGCGAAGTAGCGGGCGACGTAGGCCACCGTCTCCGCCGAGCCGGGCGCGAACGACAGGCCGTCCTGGCCGAGCACCACCGAGGTGACGCCCTGCCGGAGCATGGCTTCCTGGACGTCGGGACGGCCGAGCACCGCGTCGGCGTGCACGTGGGAGTCGACGAAGCCGGGGAGCACGTACCGGCCGGTGACGTCCAGAACGGTTCGGGCGGAGACGTCGCCGCCCAGGTCCCCGACGGCGGCGATCCGGCCGTCCCTGATGCCGACGTCCGCGCGTCGTGGATGCGCTCCGCTGCCGCCACCGGATGGGCCGCCCGGGTCGGTGCCGTCCACGACGGTGCCGCCGGTCAGGAGGATGTCGTACCCGCTCACTCACACCTCGCCGCGTCCGCGCGCTCCGGCCACCGGCTGGTGGCCCCGCGGCCGAGGCTATCCGGTCCCAGCCGAATAAGGGGCAGGCATCCCGGGTGTCAGGGCTCGGGATGAAGCTGGACGGCCCGTCCGGTGGCGGCGGCGGAGTAGATCGCGCACAGCAACCGTACGGTCTTCACACCGTCGGTGACGTCGACGGCCGGCGGCCGGTCCTCCCGCAACGCGTCCAGGATGTCGCGCCACTGCGCCCGGTGTCCGGCCAGGCCGATCGCGGCCGGGTTCTGCGCGCCGCTCGCCGGGCCGGCGCCCTCCGGTGGAGTGCCGGGTGGAGGGGGTACGCCGGGCAGGTCCCAGCGGGTGACCTTGTCGTGGGCGAGTTCGATCGTGCCCGTACTGGTGCGGAGGGTGAGGCGCGCCGGATCTCCCGGGCGTACGGCCGTGGACGAGACCACCACGCCGAGCGCACCCGAGACGAACCGCAGCGTGGCGACCGTCGTGTCCTCGGCGGACATCACCGACGGGTCGTGTCCCAGCGTCGCCGACTGCGCGGTGACCTCGACCGGCGCGCCGAGGAACCACCGGAGCAGGTCGATGTTGTGCACGGCCTGGTTCATCACCGAACCACCGCCGCTCTCCTGCCGGCCTCGCCACGACGCGTGCCTGTAGTAGGCGTCGTCGCGGTGCCAGTGGACGAACGTCTCGCCGAGGAGTGGCCGGCCGAGTTTGCCGGCGTCCAGCCGGCGCTTGATGTCGAGGTGCTGGGGTTCCAGCCGGCGTTGCGCCATCACCGACACCATCAGCCCGGACTGAACCGCCTCCCACGCGATCTCCTGAGCGGCGGCCACGTCCAGCGCCAGCGGCTTCTCCACCACGACGTTGCGGCCGGCGCGCAGAGCGGCCAGCGTCTGCGGCGCGTGGGTGGGTGTCGGACCGCACAGCACCACCAGGTCGAGATCGCAACGAGTGAGGATCTCCGCGGGGTCGGCTCTGGTGGCCTGCGGCCAGCCGAGTTCGGCGAGGTCGGTGCCCGCTCCCCCGCTCACCACCACGAGTTCGACTTCGGACCGGAGTTCGGCGAGGACGCGCGCATGGGTGACACCGATGCTGCCCAGACCGACCAGGCCGACGCGCCGGCGTACGGGCGGTGTCGGCGCCGGCGTCGTTGCCGGGCGAGGCGAGTCCATGACGCTCCTGACGATCCGTGGTGGCCGGCGTGCGTTTTCAGTCCGGACCGGAAGTGTAGGGCCAACCTCCGGGCGCGCTCAACGCCTACGCCAGGGCAGGACTTGCCCCCCGGTCACGAGACCCCGGTCGGCCGGCGCGCGCCAACGGCCGGTCGCGTACCTCCCAGTCTGCCGCCGGGAGCAGCCGGGCGGTGACGGAACGGGACCGGCCCGCGGCGGCGTCGGTGACGGAAGGGGACCGGCCCCGAGGCGGGACCGCGCACCGCGAGCGCGCCGGTAACGTTCAGGCACGCGATGAGTGTCGACCAGCGGCCGGACGGCGTACCCCCACCGTCCGGCGCAACGCTTCGGTGGGTACGCGAGGTCACCGGCCAGGGCGGCCTGGTGGCGTCCGTACGGTTGATGGGTGTCGACTCGACCACCCTGCACGCGGTCGACGTGCTGAGCGCCACCGGCGTTCTGCACCGTCTGGCCCTGCGCCGCTTCCACCGTGCCGACCGGCTGCGCACCGACCCGTGGTACCGCCCCACGAACGAGGCCACCGTGCTCGGCCTGCTGGGCAGCACCGACGTCCCGGCGCCCCGGCTCGTGGCCGCCGACACCACGCCGACGATGTGCGACGTGCCCACGCTGCTCACCACGCGCGTGCCCGGTAGCCCGCCCGTACGCGCCGACCGGAACGTGCTGGCGCAACTGGCGGAGACGCTCGCCCTCATCCACGCCGTGGACCTTCCGGTCGTGCGGGCCCTCCCGCCGTACCGGCCCTACTACGACCGCCAGCGCGACGGCGACCGGCGCCCTCCGGCCTGGTCGGCGGCGCCCAGGCTGTGGAACAGGGTCTTCGACGTGGTGGCCGCCGGACCGCCGCCGGCGACCCTGGGATTCATCCACCGCGACTACCATCCCGGCCAGACGCTGTGGGACGGCGACCGCCTGGTCGGGGTGGTCGACTGGACCACCGGCTGCCTCGGCCCGCGCGGCATCGACCTCGCCCGGATGCGGCTCAACCTGGCCGGGCGCTACGGAGGCGAGGCAGCCGAACAGTTCCTGGCGCTCTACCGCGGGGTCGGCGTGACCGACGCGCACCATCCGTACTGGGACCTGCTGGACACCTGCGACGGACTGCTCGACGCGCCCGAGCCGTCGACGCCGGCCGCCCGGGCGGACTGGACGCGTTTCGAGGACTGGCTGGCCCGAACGGTTGCCCAGCTGTGAACTCCGACCCGAACGCCGACCCGAACGCGGGCCTGAACCCCGGCGCGAGTGCAGGCCTGAGTGCGGAGTCCGACGAATTCCTCCACTTCGTCCGGGCACACACCCGGCTGCGGCCGGTGCCCGGCGTGCCGGAGGTCAGCCTCCACCTCGCCGAGGACGCGATCGGGCTGTGGCAGGAGACCGAACGCGCCTTCGGCCTCTCCGACTCACCGCCGCCGTTCTGGGCGTTCGCCTGGGCCGGCGGGCAGGCGCTGGCGAGGTACATCCTCGACAATCCGGCCGAGGTGTCCGGTGCGCGGGTCATCGACCTGGCCTCGGGCTCGGGCCTGGTCGCGATCGCCGCGGCACGGGCCGGTGCCGCCGCCGTCACCGCGAACGACCTGGACCCACTGTCCCTCGCGGCGATCGGCTGCAACGCCGCCGCGAACGCCGTACACGTGACCGGGCACCTCGGTGACCTGCTGGCGGAGCCGACGGTCGACGCCGACGTGGTCCTGGCCGGCGACATCTTCTACGAACGCGCAACCGCCGCCCGGATGCTGCCCTTCCTGCGCCGGGCACGGGCAGGCGGAGCCCGCGTCCTCGTCGGTGACCCGGGGCGTACCTACCTGCCTCCGGACGGGTTCGTCGCGGTCGCGTCGTACCGGATGCCGGTGCCGGTGACCCTGGAAGACGCGGAGGCCAAGCAGACCACGGTGTGGCGGCTGGTGGAGGACCGCCCCTCCGACTGAGCCGCGGGTGGGTGGTCCGCCGCGGGTGGGTGGGTGGAATCCGGCCGCCGGGAATAATCGCGGCCCGGGCGGAACTTGCCCAGGCATGCCGACCAGCCCACATGCCCTGCTCGGGATCGCTGCCGTCGCCCTTGGTCTCGTCCTCACGCCCGGACCGAACATGATCTATCTCGTGTCGCGTTCGGTGACCCAGGGACGCCGAGCGGGCCTGGTGTCGCTGACCGGCGTGGCCGCCGGGTTCCTCGTCTACCTCCTCGCGGCGACGGCGGGTCTGGCGACGGTCTTCTCGCTGGTGCCGGCGCTCTACACCGCGCTCAAACTCGGCGGCGCGGCCTACCTGCTCTGGCTGGCGTGGAAGGCGGTGCGGCCCGGCGGTGAGTCGGCGTTCACACCGAAGGCGTTGCCGATCGACCCGCCGCGCCGACTGTTCGCGATGGGGTTCGTCACCAACCTGCTGAACCCCAAGATCGCGATCCTGTACGTCTCGCTGCTGCCGCAGTTCGTCGACCCTGCGCGCGGTCACGTGGGCGGGCAGAGCCTGGCGCTCGGGCTGACGCAGATCACCGTGGCGCTGACGGTGAACGCTCTGATCGTCCTGAGCGCAGGGTCGCTGGCCTCCTTCCTCGGCCGGCGGCCGACCTGGCTGCGGGTGCAGCGCTACCTGATGGGGACGGTGCTCGCCGGGCTGGCGGTACGGATCGCCGCGGACCGGTCCCGGGCACTCGCCAGCCCGTGAGCTGGCCCCGAAACGGCGCTTCTCGGATAATCCGTATCGGACCGAGTTGTAGCCTGGACGGCATGACCGCCATGGCTCCGAGCCGCTCCGAACCAGACCTGTCGTTCCTGCTGGACCACACCAGCCATGTTCTGCGGTCGCGGATGGCGGCCGCGCTGGGCGAGATCGGGCTCACCGCCCGCATGCACTGTGTCCTGGTGCATGCCCTGGAGGAGGAGCGCACCCAGATCCAGCTCGCGGAGCTCGGCGACATGGACAAGACCACCATGGTGGTGACGGTGGACGCACTGGAGCAGGCCGGGCTGGCAGAGCGCAGGCCGTCCAGCACCGACCGCCGGGCTCGGATCGTGGCTGTCACGAAGGAGGGAACGCGGATGGCCCGGCGCAGCCAACGGGTGGTCGATCGGGTGCACCAGGAGGCACTCGCCGCGCTTCCCGCCGACGAACGCAAGGTCTTCCTGCGCGCGCTCGAGCGACTGACCACCGGCCACCTCGCCGACCCCGTGGAGGCTCCCCGTCCGGTCCGCCGAGCCCGGCAACGGGAGCCCTAGCGTTCCTCCCGCGGCACTCATCCTTGCCGCCCGCGGGCCGCTCGAATCCACCGGTCGGGCCGGGTCTCGTCAGCGGATCGGACTCAGCGGCCGGACGGGGCTCACGCCGGATCTCATTCAGGAGCGAAGGACGCGTCGCTTCGGATCGGACCATTCCGGGGGTGTGTATTCGGGGTGGCCGTGGCTGCCCATGCGGACTTGCCAGCCTTTGTGGTGGATGGTGGTGTGGTGGTGGCGGCACAGGAGTACGCCGTTGGCGAGGTCTGTCGGGCCGCCGTGGTCCCAGGGGTTGATGTGGTGGGTGATGCAGCGTGGTTCGGGGATTTGGCAGCCGGGGAAGTTGCAGTGGTGTCCGTCGCGGATGGCCAGTGCACGGCGTTGTGGTTCTTTGAAGAACCGGTCGGAGCGGCCGAGGTCGAGGACTTGCCCGTCGCCGCCGAGGACGGCGGGGATGAGGTCGGCCTCGCAGGCCAGCCGGCGCACGGTCGCCGCCGAGATCGGTTTGCCGTCGGCGCCGAGGTAGCGGGCTGACCCGCCACCTCCACAGGTGGGGCACCCGTCATGCGGGTCGACGGCAGCCCCCGGGCCCGCAGCACCCTTCTCGGGTTCAGCGTCACTCTCCGGATCCCCGACATCTGATTGTGGGTGCTGGCCGGGTTCTCGCGGTGGTGGCATCCCGTCCGCGAGCGCGCCGGTGCCGGACGATGGTCGTTTCTCCTTACCTACTTGGCCTTCCTCCTGACCTCCGGCTTCCGTTGATGTCGGCTCTCCGGCCTCGGCGGGCTTCTTGGTGCTCTGTTTGGCGTACTTGGGGTCTGTGCAGGGGCAGGTGCACGGCCTGGGACGGACGACAGTTGCGGTGTCGTCGACCGTCCCCGCACCCGTGCCCTTCAGGAGGGTGTCGAGTGGGATGGTGACCGCGACCTGTGGTGGTCTGCCGCCACGGACAGGTGCTTTCGCCGCAGCGGCCAGCATGCCGATGAGTTCGGCGAACGCGTCGCCTCGACGCTGGTCGATCGGCCGGTGGTCTGGGTCTGCCCCCTTGACGGGTTCGGCGAGGGGTTCGATCAGTTTGCGGAGCAGTTCCATCTCCCACGCCGGGAGGCTGATGTGCACCGACTCCGACTGCGGAACCCCGTTCGGGGAGTAGCGCAGGGACCGTTTCTGTTCTGCTGTGCGGTCCTTCCTGGCAAGTTCCTCGCCCAGCTGCCGGTAGTACTCCTCCGGCGCGACCCGTTCCAGAAGCTTCGTACCCAGCACCCGCAGCTCATCAGGATTGTGGAACCGGGCCTTGCCGATCAGGAACCCCTCCGCCTCGACCCGTTCCTCCGGACCCACGTAGTCGGGGAGCTTCTTGACCGCATCGGCGATGACCTGCGCCTGCCGCACCGACACGTTCCCGGCGGCGAGCGCGTCCCCGGTCGACGGGACCGCTTTGTCCAGGTCGCGCGCGAGGCCGACGGTGGCAGAGGACTCGTGCCTGCTCATCCGCAGAGCCGTCCGAAGATAGACGGTGGCGTTCGGCGCCCCGGTGAGCTTGCCGACGTCACAGGCCTCGGCCTGGCGGACGACCTTCAGCTGGGCCGCCTGCAGCCGGGCGATCTCCCGGCCCAGTACCTCCAGCGCCTCCCCGGCATGCTCGGCCGTCAACGACACCACCGACGTCGACAACACCACGTCGTTGCCGGCGGTGACCATGCCCAAGGCAGCCAGCAACGGATGCAGCGGTGTGCCACCTCCGCTGCGAGGAGACTCCTGGGCGGTCGAAGACATGTTCGAACCCTACCGGCAACCACCGACAACAACCCGTTGTCCACAACAGCGTTGAGAATCATCCATCGGGAGCGAGGCACCTGACAGCACCGCCAACGAGAGGCGCTACGCCGATCCGGACCGGCTCGCGCGTGGGCGCGCCGAGGACCCTCGTACCTTAGTGCGGTTGGCACGCGAGACGACGCGACGAGGAAGACTTACTGTGCACGACCCCGCCACCGCCGGGATGCGGAACCGCCTACGACGAGCAGCCGGCGCCGCGCTACGCAGGGACGAGCCCGTCGTCTCGCAACGCCCACGGCACTCGCCGTACCCTGTACGCACCGCCACCCACGCCGACGACCGTGACCTGCGGCACGCACTGGACTTCCTGCTCCGGCTCGGTGAACTGCTGCTGCGAAGTGGTGCGGGCTCAGTCGACGTCGAGGCCTCGATCGTGGCCAGCGCCACGGCCCTGGGGCTGGAGGACGTGGAGGCGTCGGTCACCTACACCCAGGTGCTGGTCTCGGTGGCGGTCGAGGGTTCGGGGGCGCCGCTGACCGACCTGCGGATCGTGCGGGTGCGCGCCGTGGATCACAACCGGCTGGTGGCTCTGCACCAGCTGGTGCTGGGGCTCACGGAGGGCTCGCTGACCCCGGACGCTGCGTACCTGCGGCTGAACGCCGTCGTCCGCTCGCCGAAGCGTTATCCCCGCTGGGTGGTCAGCGGCGCCTGGGGTGCCCTCGCCGCCGCGGTGGCCGTACAGCTTGGCGGCGGGTGGCTGCTCGCTCTGGTCACCTTCTGCACCACCGTGGTCATCGACCGGCTGGGCCGCCGGCTGGCCAGGCGCAACCTCCCCGACTTCTACCTGAACTTCATCGGTGCGTCCCTGGTCACCTCGGTGGCCGTGGCCCTGACGGGGATGGGTGCGCCGGTCCAGCCCGGCCTGGTCGTGGCCGGCGGGGTGGTTCTGCTGCTGCCCGGTGTCGCGCTGCTCGGCGCGGTACAGGACGCGCTGACGGGGTTCATGGTGACCGCATCCGCCCGCGCGATGGAGGTGGTGCTGCTGGCGGCCGGCATCACCGGAGGGGTGGCGGCGGCCCTGATCGTTGCCCGTCAGGCGGGCGTGACGATGACGGTGACCCCGCCGGCACCGTTCACCCTGGCCGGGCTGCCGCCCCGGTTCCTCTCCGCAGGGGTGGTCGCGGCCGCGATGGCGGTCGGGTTGTACGCGTCCATGCGGCTGCTGCCGGCGGTGTTCCTGCTCGGCGGCTTCGGCTGGGTCGCCTACCTCGCACTGGACGAGGTCCTGTCCTCACCGTCGATGGCACGTGGGCTGGTCGCGGTCGCCATCGGCATGTGCGGGCAGGCGATCGCGGCCCGGCGGCGGCTGCCGGCCCTGGCGGTGGTGTTGCCGGCGATCGTTCCCATGCTGCCCGGTCTCACGATCTACTCCGCGATGTTGCAGATCACCCAGGGCGACAGCCGCGGAGGGATCTCCGGCCTGCTGCTCGCCGCCACCGAGTCGCTCGCCCTCGCGGCCGGGGCGATCCTGGGCGAGTTCCTTCTCCAGCCGCTACGCCGTGGGTTGTCACGGTCGGAACGCAGGTACGCCGGACCGCGGCTGGTGGGCCCGGTACGCGTACTTGTGCACCGTCCTCGCCGTGACCACCGTCCCCGCCGCGACCTCCGCGTCCGCCGCTACCGACGGGACCGGTGGGACGATCACGACCGCGGCAGCCGCGCCGGCGCGGGCTCCAGAACCGGCTGACCCGCCCGCGCCGACGTTGCTCGGGAACCACGTCCCGGATCTGCCCTACGAGCTCTCCTCGTCGAACCAGCGGGCCCGGTAGATCTGGGCGCCGGGAAGGACCTTCTCCTCCGTCTGGTCAGCGCCGACGAACAGGTCCACCTGGTCGGTGCACCAGCTGCACGGGTTGCCGGCCTTCGGCGTGGTCTCCAGCACGGTGCCGGTGGCCGCGTCCGTTCCCACGCTCTTGATGTTGAGCGCGTAAAGCTCACGTTGACGAGGGAAGCTGACGAACTTCCCGGTGGACTTCTGGAACTGGTGGACGCCGTACACGGTGGTGAGCCACAGCCGGTCGGGGTCGCCGGCCACCGGCCCGAGGTCGTGGCCCCAGTTGCTCGGCAGGGTGTACGCCGCCTGCTGGGTCAGGGTCGGCGCCGCCGGTGTGCCGCCCACGGCGTACTTCACCAGCAGGTGGTCGCCGATCGCCCACAGGACGGTCAGACGCGCGTCCCACCAGACCTCGTGCGCGCCGGGCAGCGCGGCCTCGACGTAGGTGTCGGAATGCCTGCCCTGGCTCGCGGTGTAGACGCGGATCCAGCTGCCGTTGCTGGCGGCGACCGCGATGTTGCCGTCGGGCAGGAGGTCGATGCCGTGCGGGTTGGGACTTCGTCCGACGTCGACCGACCACGCAACCGGACCCTTGTCCGGATAGGGCACCGAGGCGAGCAACCCGTAGGAGTCCGTGACCAGGACGTACTGGCGGCCGTCGGCGCCCGTACGCAGGCGAGCGTCGTCGGGCAGCCCCCACGACGTGCTGGTGTCGCCGGTGTCGCTGTCGGCGCCGGGCCGCCACGACCACAGCGTGGCGTTGGAGTTCGCCCAGCGCTTGGTGGTGTCGAGCACCACGATGCGGTCGCCGGCCTGCTCGGTGACGATGATGGGTGCTGGACGGGGACGGCCGGCGGCCGTGGCCGCGGCGGCGGGCCCGGCGACAGTCGCGGCCAACAGACAGGCGGACACTCCGGCAAGGATGCCGCGGGTCACACGCATGCTCGTTCTCCTTCAGTGGTGGGGATTCGAGGTGCGACTGCTGCTGCTCCTGGTGCGTTCGGATGATCTCCCCGCTTGTCTCGGGGTTTGCTTCGTGCCTGGTTTCGCCGGTTTGGGTGCTGCTTTGCGCGCCGGCTTCTTCGACGGCCCGAGCTGGTAGCGGGCGGTGGCGGCCCCGGCCAGGTCGAGCAACTGCCGGGCGGACTCGGCTCGCCGCTGCGCCACCCGCACGTACAGCGCGTCGGTGACGAACAGTTGTGCGTGCCGCCCGGCGGTGCCGCGATAGCGGTAGGTCGCCGTACGGGCGGTGGTGGCCAGCGTGACGTCGGCGTCGGCGGCCAGCGGAGAGACCGCGCTGCTGGTGACGGCGGCCGTGGTCGCGCCACGGGAGCGGGCCAGGTCGAGGAGTTCGATCGCCTGGACCGCGCGGCCGGAGTGGCTGATCGCGATCGCGACGTCGTTGGGTCCCAACGTCACCGCGTACGCGGCGGCAGTGTGGACGTCGGCGGAGGTGAGCGTCGGGACACCGATGCCGGTGAGCTGGGCGGCGAGATAGTGCGCGACGTCGGCGCTTCCCCCGAACGCGAAGACCTGCACCTGTCCGGCCTCGGCCACGGCTCCGGCCAGCCGGTCGAGGTCTGAGGTGTCGAGCAGTTCCGCCGTACGCCTGATCGCGTGCACCGTGGACGACGCGAGCAGCGCCACGGTCGTCTCGGCATCGGCGTCCGCCGGGATGTCACCGCTCGGGTCGGCGTCCGGGTCATGGCGGTCGGCCGGGCCACCTCGGCCGGCCTCCCCCGCGAGCACCAACCTGAGTTCGGTGTAGCCGGCGAGGCCGAGCATCCGGCAGAAGCGGTTGACGCTGGCAGTGGAGGTGCCGGTGCGTTCGGCCAGGTCCTCGATCCCGATCCGGGCGACCAGAGCCGCGTCCTCGCAGATGACGTCACCGATCCGGCGGGCAGTGGGAGTGAGCGTGTCGCGCATCGACGCGATCCGCTCCAGCAACGTGGCGTTGGCATTCGCCTCATGCACCCCCGTCGATCCCATGCGGGCAATATTTACATCCAGTACTCTGAGGCGTCAATCATTTCCACCACGCGACCAGCAACGTGTCCGCAACGTGTCCCATCAAGCGTCCAGCAATGGAGGATCTGGTGTCGTCAGCCGAGTTCGCCTCGTCCACCGCCCTGCTCGTCGACGTGGGCGGAGTTCTCCTGCTGCCCAACGCCGCGCTGCTCACCCCGGTCGTCGCCCGGCACGGCGGTGTCGACACCGAGGAAGAGTTCCTGCGGGCGCACTACGCCGCACACAACGCCGCGTTCCCCGCCCGGGGGGAGCTGCGTGACTACTACGAACTGCTGCCGAGGTTCGCGGGCGTTCCGGCCGAGCGGTTGCCTGCAGCGGTCGAGGACTATCGGGCGGTCTCCCGTACGCGAAACATGTGGCACGCGCCGGACCCTGCCTCCAGGGCCGCGCTGGCCGAGTTCACCGGCGAGGGAGTGCGCGTGGCGATCGTGTCCCAGGCGGACGGGCGGATCGCTCAGATGCTGCGCGAGGCCGCGATGTGCCAGGAGGGCGAGGCCTGGGTGTGACGGTGGACGCGGTGCTGGACAGCGCCGTCGTCGGTTACGACAAGCCCGACCCGCGTTTCTTCCGGGCCGCGCTGGACGCGGTCGGCGTCACGTGCGACCGCGCGGTCCACGTCGGTGACACCGTGCCGGCCGACGTCCGCGGCGCCCAGGCCGCGGACATCCTGGCCGTGCACTACGACCCGTACGCCGACTGCGACGCCCCCGGTGACCACGAGCACGTACGAACTCTCGCCGAGGTCCGGGCCTTCCTTCCGGCGCCGGTCAGGTACCCGTCGCGCGCCGCTGGTTGAACCTCTGCGCGGCCGAACGCCCCATGGTGGTGAGGGCACGGAGCACCCTGGACTCCGTCCGCGCCTGGGCCCGGTGGCCGGGCTCGGCAACGGCCTGCCCGGCATCGGCGGGCGGGCCGGGCAGCAGCGGCCGGACCAGGCCGAGCAGCCTGCTCGTCGTACCCGGCATCAACCCGGCCAGTCTGGCGCCGAGGATCGCGGCCGGAGTGAGCGTGACCTCCGCCCGCCCGGCCAGGCCCGCCGCCACGATCCGGCGGGCAGCGCGCTCGGCGTCCATCGACAGCAGCGGCGCGCTGGCCGCGGCGGAGAACCAGCCGTACTCCTTGGTCGACTGCCCGGCGAACGACGCCCGCACGTGGGAGCCGGTGCGCATCAGCCCGGGTACGACCGTGGTGACGGAGATGCCGCTGCCCGCGAGTTCGGCGCGCAGGCCCTCGGAGAATCCGACCGCTCCGAACTTCGCCACGGAGTACGGCAGGATGTGCGGCACCGCGACCTTCCCACCGATCGACGTGACGTTGATGATCCGGCCACTCCGGCGTTCGCGCAGGTGCGGCAGCGCCGCGAGCGTGACCTGGACCGGGCCGAGGCACATGGTGTCCAGCGCGTCCCGGAACTCGTCCAGGGTCACCGACTCCAGCGGCCCGACCTGGATGATGCCCGCCACGTTGACCACCACGTCGAGGCCACCGCGGTAGCCGATAGCGCGGGCGACCAGATGCTCGACCTCCTGCGCGTTTCGCACGTCACATGGAACGGCCAGGACGTCCGCGCCGCGGGCGGTCAGATCATCCCGGGCCGCGTAGAGGTCCTCGGCCGTGCGAGCGCACAGCACCAGGGAGTAGCCGCGCCGGGCGAGCTCACGCGCGACCAGAAGGCCGAGCCCACGCGAGGCACCGGTCACCAGGGCTGTTCGGGTCGGGGGTTCTTCCATCGGATCTCAACCGCCCTCGGGGGCACGTCGCGAAGGGACCAGCGTGGTGGTCCGGGTCGAAGATCGCGTACCCGAGGTGCCGGCTGTGAAACCGCCGGGACCCGGGCTCAGGCGAAGGGAGAACCCGCGTTGGCGGTGCCGGCCAGCGCGTCGCCCACCGTGGGGTAGATGTCGAACGCGACGTCAAGGCCGGTGAGCTGAAGGATCTTGGTAGGCCCCCTGCGCGGCGCGCAGATGCGCACCGGCACCTGCTCGGCGTGGGCGCGGCGCTGGACGTTCACCAGGACGTCGAGGCCGCCGGAGTCGAGGAAGGGCACGTCCTCCAACGACAGCACGACCATCGCCGGTCGTTCGTCGAGCAGGTGGTTGAGCTGCTGGGACAGCTGTTGGGAGGTGGCCTGGTCCAGGTCGCCGGTCACGGACGCGACAAGAGCGCCGGCTCCGGTGTGGCTCGCGTTGATGCGGATCTGGGGGTCGGCGCCGCCGGTGTTGTGTACGGCGTTCGCCTTGGTTTCGTTGGTCGACACGGGGTTCGCTCCGTTCGCTGGGACTGGGCCGGAAGCGCGCCGTTCTCCCCCACCGTAGGCCAGCGAACCCGAACCGGCCAACCGGGTCCGTTCCGGCACCCCTGGACAGTGGCCCGCGTCATGAACGGTCGTCATACGGCGCAGGGCGCCCGGAAGGCCGGTCGAAACCGGCACTTCACGAGCGCCCTGTGTCGTTGCGAGGTGACAGTCGGGATTACGTGCGACTCCCGCGAGTCCGCCCCGGTCGGGTCGGTCAGCGGACCGCCTCGGCGTGGCGGCGGCGCCGGCGACGAGGCGAAGGGCCCCGGCCGTTGCCGTTCACGGACGAGTCGTGGTCCGGCTCGTCGCCCGAACGGTCGTCCTCGTCGTACTCGTCGTCGAGTTCGTCGTCGGCGTCCTGGTCGTCGTCCTCCGGCTCGTCGGCGTCCTCCGGCTCGTCGTCGGCGTCCCGGTCGTCCTCCGGCTCGTCGTCGGCGTCCCGGTCGTCCTCCGGCTCGTCGTCGAGATCGTCGTCGTCGCGGGGTTCGTCCGCGTCGTCGGCGTCCTCGTCCGCCTCGTCGTCGAGGTCGTCCTCGTCCGGACGTTCGTCCAACTTCGCCTTGCCCCGCGAGGCGTAGTCGTCCTCGCGGCGGTAGTCGTCGTTCTCGTCCGGCTCGCGAACCACTTCGCCGTCGCGGATCTCACCGCGCCACGACCCCGAGGCCTCCCCCTGGATCGTCACGAACCGGCGGAAGTGCTTGAGGTCCAGGCGTACCCGGCGGCCGAACGCCCGCCAGATGTTCGCTGTCCTCTCGAACAGCCCCTTGGGGTAGTACTCCATGACGAGGAGGAGCATCGTCAGGTCGTCGGCCAGCGGGTGGAAGGTCACGACACCCTTGGTCGTGCCCTTCGCACCTTCGGTCGTCCAGGCGATCTTGCGGTCCGGAACCTGCTCGGTGACCCGCGCGCTCCAGCTCCGCTTGGACCACCAGACCTTGCCGCGCCAGTTGCTCTCCACCTCGTCCTTGGCGTCGACGCCCTCGACACCCTTCATGAACGAGCCGAACTCCTGGAACTGCGTCCACTGGTCGTACACCACCGACACCGGCGCACCGATCTCGATGTCCTCGATGATGTTGGTCATCTTCGGCCCGGTACGACCGCCGCCGAACAGGCCCTTGATCTTGTTCTTCAGGCCCTGGCCGAGAGCGCTCATGCCGGCCCTCAACGGCGACTTGCCCTCGAGCAGCGCCTTGACCCCGGCCGTCATCGCGGTGGGGTTCCCGGCCTGATCCTCGAACTTCTCGGTCAGCGAACCGAGCTTGCCGCTGACCGACTCGACAAGCTCCGATCCGCGGGCGGCGGCGTACTCCTTCGCCTCGTCGGTGAGGCGCTCGACGGCAGGGCTCTTCATCAGAGCCTTACCGACGTCCCCCAGGAGCGAGCTCTTTTCGGAAGCCACCCGGCTCTCCTTCCTCAGCCCCGCGACCGAACCTGCCGGCCGGAGCCGGAACCCTGACGGCGGGAGCCCGCCGAACGGGTCCTGCTCGCGGCCCGGCGGGGCGCGTCCGAACTTGGGCGCCTACGGCGCGGCTTCTCCTGCGAGTCGTCCCCGCCGCTTTCGCGGGGGCGACGCCGCGGCCGCTCCCGGCGCTCGGCCGCGGGCTCCTCGGCGTCCTCGGAGTCGTCAGCCTCGTCCGTGGGCTCGTCGTCGGCCTCGGGCTCGTCCTCGTCGGCCTGGTCGTCGGCGCGGTCGTCCGCCTCGTCGTCGTACTCGTCGTCGTAGTCGTCGTCGAGTTCGTCGTCGGCGCCCTGAACGGTCTCTCCGGCCTTGTCCTTGAGCTTCGAGGACTTCTCGGTCAGGGAGCTGGTGCGCGACTGCAGGCCGTCGGACAGCCGGTTGAGCTGCGACTCCAGCGTTGCCAACGCCGCCTTGCGGCCGGCCTCGGCGACCGGACCGCGCAGCTGGTCGCCGAGCTGGGTGATCTGTGGCGTGCTGGCCAGCTTGAGCACACCCTCCCGGACGAGCTCGCGCGGCTGCAGACCAAGCTGCTTACCCGCGAGCCACAGGGCCAGGCTTATGGCGGCCTTTCCCTTCTTCGTCCGGCCGAGGAGGTATCCCCCCGCGACCGCGGCAGCGATCTTCGTCCTGTCATCCACGGTGTTCTCCTCTCGATTACGGCGAAAGACCCGGCCTCGTCACCGCGGTCCCCCGCGGTGAAGGTCTTCCGGCCGTCAAGCTCACCAGCCCCAGCGGGACTGCTGAGACTTAGCTGTGGTCGACGCTTCGGCCATTCCGATCGCGTCGAAGCTGTAGAGCGGCAGCGGTCCGACGTACTCGACCTCAGCCAGCCCGTCCACCTCGTTGGCGAGCGCCCTGACCGCCTCGTCCAACTCGTCCAACCGCTCCCGGCGGACGAGGAGGGCCACCTGCTCCCAGCCCTCCTCCGACGAGCTGATCGACTTCGTGTCCTCGGTGAGTTCGTCCAGCGTCGCGACCCAGGCGGCGACGAGCTGTGAGCGTTGTTCGGTGAGCCGCTGCGCGACGAGCTGCCCGACCTCGATGCGTTCCGACATCTCACTTCCCGGCCCGCCGCGGCCCGCCGCCGCGCGTAGCTCGGGGTCCTCCCTGAACAGCCGCTGGACGGCTTCGTCGGTGAGGGTGAACGTCAGCCGGAGCTCCACGAGATCGGCGGTCGCCTCCAGCGCCCGGATGAACTCCTCGGCCGCCGGCGCGAGCACCTCCGAGCGTACCGCGTCCACATCGGGAGCGACCGTTCCGAAACGGAGCGGCAGGACGGGCCCGCCGCGCACCAGCTCGACCAGCGCGTCGAGGTACTTCACCGCGTCGTCCTCGGTCAGCTCCTCGGCGTCGGCAACCTCCCGCGCCAGGACGGCCAGATCACCGTCCTGGACGATCTGGTACTCCTCGCCCGAAAGCTCACCCTGCTCGTCGATCTCGCGGCCGGCCGGGACCACTCCGTGCAACAACAACATCTCAGGACTCCTCTGTCGGCTGACGGCTGGCGCGCCGCGACCGCGGTGCGCTCCGGCTCGACGAAGACCTCCGGCGAGTGGCGGACCGCTCCCGGCCGGAGTCGTCATCCTCGTCGTCGTCATCGTCGGAGGAGAAGGACTCCTTGATTCCGCTCAGTGCACCCTTGGTCTTGCTGCCGCCGGAGTCGCCGTCCCCGGTCACCTCCCGGACCAGGCCCGGAAGGCCGGCCACCTGGTCCTCCTGCTGGCCGAGGTCCAGCCGGTTGACCGCCTCGGCGAACCGGAGGTAGGTGTCCACGCTCGCGATCACGATCCGGGCGTCGATGGTGAGGATCTCGATACCCACGAGCGCGACACGGACGTAGGCGTCGATGACGATGCCCTTGTCGAGGATCACCTCGAGGACATCCGCGAGACTGCTCGGCCGGGGCGCACGGTTGATTCCCTGCGTTGCTACAGCTGCCATGGCTTGTTGTGCCTCCCTGTGGTGTCGAGCCGTTCGTGTTCGTCGAGCAGGTCGTCGACGTCGACCGGGAGTCGGAGTCCTTCGCGTTCGACCCCGAAGATCTCCCGGAGCTCGGCGAACTTGTCTTCCAGTGCGAGCAGCGCCTCCCCCAGGCGTTCGATTTCCTCGTCGTCCAGGCTTCCGCCGTCCATTCGCCGGATCGCCTGGCGCTCCAGGAGGTCACGGACGAGTTCGAGCAGAGCCACGACGAGTTGTCCGAGGCCCCTACCGAGGTCCTCGGCGTTCGCGTCGATGCGAGGGGTGCGCCGCAGGTCCGGCAGCCGCGGCAGGTGTGCCGGTTCGCTCATCGCGCGCCCCTCCCTTCGAGGTTGGTGCGGTGTATCTCGTTGGCCGTCTCCAGCCCGATCAGCAACAGCCGGAGGTTCACCTGGATCAGGTCGATGCCGGCCAGGGAGATGATGATGTCGCCGGACACCACCACCCCACGGTCGACAACGCGGTCCAGCAGGTCCACCAGACTGGTGCCCCCGCCCGAACCGGTGACGAGCGTGCGGTCAGCCATCGGCCGCCGCCTGCGATCCGATGGTCACCTGCGCGAAGCTGTACGGCGGCCAGGGGCCGGTCAGCTCGACCTGGACCCCGCCGGCCTGCAGTTCGGTGGCGTACTTCTCCACTACGCCCCGGAACGTGTCGGTCGCCGACGTGGGAACGAGATAGGTGGCGTTCAGCAGAAGGACGGCCCCACCGCCGGACGACAGCCGGGTGGCGTCGCTGGCGTGCTCGGCCAGCGCGCGGTAGACCTCGTCGCCGGCCTGGCGTACGGCGTGGCGTTGCTCCTGGCTTGCTCGCAACGCCTCCCGTCGCGCCTGCAGGTAGGCACGCCCGGACGGACGCCCCGCACGGTCGCGTTCGCGTTCGGCGTTCGGGTCGGACTTCCCGGCCTCGCGGCGCAGCCTCACCCCCCACTCCTGGTGGTCGGCCAGCCGGGCGAGCAGGTCGCGGATCTCGGCGGAACGCTCCTCCAGCAGCCGCCGCACGGCGTCCTCGTCGCCGACGACCGTCGCCAGCCGCAGCGGAAGCGCGGGAGTCTGGTCGAAGACGGCGCGGATCACGGTGTCGTGGTCCATCGCCATCCGGGCGAGCGGGCCGTCCTCGGTGACCTCTTCCTCCCGCACGTCCAGCGCCGAAAGAAGAACGTCGGCCACCACGGCCGCGAGGTCGCCGTGAGCGACCAGCCGCGGGCTGCTGCCCCCGACGATGCCCGGCAGGCCGGACAGGTCGACCGCCGTGGAACCGACGATGGCGAAGAGGTAGAGGCCGCGAGCACTGCCCGCCGTCATCAGCGATCCTCCTCCTGCGTGTCGTCGGACTGGTTCGATCGCCCGGATCGCTCCGGAAGCTCGCGGTCGGCGATCGCGCGCTCGAGACGTTCGATGCGTTCCTTCAGCTGGTCGTTCTCCGCCTCCAGCTCAGCCGGGGCGCGTTTGCCCTCGACCTCGCCGTTCTTGTTGCCACCGCCGGTCGCCTGGGAGGTGAAGAACTCGTCGCGCGTCCACCAGTCCATGCCCATCTCCTGGGCGGTCTGGGCGGAGGCGACGAACAACCGCAGCTTCAGCGAGAGCAGCTCGATGTCCAGGATGTTCACGACGATGTCGCCTGCGATGACGACACCCTTGTCCAGAACGCGTTCCAGGACGTCGGCCAGCGTGTCGGGCCGAGGGTTGCGACCGGTGATCGACTGCGTCACGACGGATCCACCGATCCACGTACATATCGGCGCAGGCGCTCGTAGCCGTCCAGCTCGCCGTCGGCGGTGACGTCGAGCCGGTAGGTCGCGATCACCGTCGTCGTGGAGGGGATGCGCTCGAGCTCCACCACGTCGACGAGCAGCGACCAGCCGTCACCTTCACGGCGTACGCCACTCACCCCGTCGGCCTGCTTGCCGGTGAGTTCACCGAACTGCTGCACGGCTCCACGGATGACCTTGGCCATGCTCGGCTTCTTCTTGGCGCGAGGCACCCGCTCCCGGGGTTGGTCGGCGTCTGATTGCTGTCGCTCGGTCATAAGTCCCCAGCGGATATGGGTCAGGTCAGTATTTCGTGTTCGACTCTGTCACCCCCCGATGACGCCTTCGCGACGCTACCGCATCGGTTGAGTTGTGTCGCGCGAGGTGATTTGGCCTTCCTGACAAGGAATGACTGTGAGTAGGTGCGACGAACCCCTCAGTACGCACGCGGCGGCCAGATGTCCGAGTTCGGTGGCGCCGCCGCCGCGATTCCCGTCCGCGAAATCGCCAGAGGTGGTTCGCCCGCCGTAACGGGCGACTTGACGCAGTTGACAGGTCCCGATAGCAAGAGATCACCGAACCGGCGGGAGGAGGCACGGATGCGCGACCAGCAGAACGCGAACACCCACGGCGAGGCCGCCGGACCCGCCGAGATCCAGGCTCAGGTCGACCAGGCCCGCGAGCGACTACGTGGAACCATCGACGAGATTGGGACCAAGATGAACGTACGAGCGATGGCCCAGGATAAGTCCGCCAAGCTGACCGGACGCGTGCGCTCCGGCGCCACCAGCGCCTCCACGTTGGCCCGGGACAAGGCGAAGGACCTGTCCGCGACGGCGCGCACCGACGGCCCGAAGCAACTACGCAAGGCCGGCACCCAGGTCGCGAGGACCGGCACCCAGGTCGCAAAGACCGTACGCACCCGCAACGGCAAGGCCGTCGCGGTGGCGGTCCCGGTGGCGCTGGGATCGCTGCTCCTGTTGCGCCGGATCAGGAAGCACTGACCCCTCCACGCCTATTCGCGTGAGCCAGTGACGTACTCGCGGACGAGAGAGGTCCATGACGAACAAGGCCGTTCCGTACGTCCAGCAGGTGGCGCGCGGCGTCCGGGACACCGCTGCCCGCGCCGTCACCGTTCTGGCCGTCACCGGTTCCGTACCTGCCGCCGTCTGCACCCACTCGGCGGCTGCCGGCGGCATGGTGCGGGACCGGGTGGCGCGGTTGCTCAGTCACCTCGGCGCCGTCTCCGTCCCGGCCTCCTGGTCGGTCGCCACCCGAAGCGAACACGCCGACCTGCTGCGGGGGGCGCGGGTCCCCAGGAGTGCGAGGGGACCGAAGGGGCACTCGAACCCGTAGCCGCGGCATGGTGCCGGTCACCGGAAGGCTGAGGCATTGGCAACGGGGGCAGGGAGATGGCTCGCCACGCCGTGGTCTTAGGTGGCGGGATCGGTGGCCTCGCGACGGCGGTAGGTAGGACTGCGGCGGGCCGGATGGTCCGTCACCGTACTCGAGCGCGCGCCGGTGATCGCCGAGGTCGGTGCATGTCTGTCCCTGTGGCCGAACGCCCTGCGCACACTCGACGTCCTGGGCGCCCGGGCAGACGTGCGTGCGCACGGCCTTCCGGTCGGGTCCCGTGGCAAGGTACACACCTCCACCGGGCCGACCTGGTGGAGGTGCTGCGGCGCGCCCTGCCGGCCGAGGTCGCCGGACGGTCTGGCGCAGCCTCACCGAGCCGGGCAGCGTCTGGCCGGTGGAGGAGAGCCTGACCCTCGGCACCAGCGGGTCACGCACGCGCTCACCGGGTTGTTCGTCCGGGTCGCACCGCAACGCGTCTGGACGGGGACGGTCGCCGCCTGCGCGGACTGGACGCCGGCTGAAGTTCCCACCCACTCCAGAGCGCTTGGCGCCGACTGACTTCACCGCGGACGACACTTCACCGCGGACGAAGTCGTGCCCCCCGCTGCTCGCGAGAGGCACGACTTCGTTCATCTCAACGCGGTGTGGCTCACCGCTTGGTGCTCATGCCGAGGTGGTCGACTTCCGGGCCCGGCGGGGAGAGCGACGGCCTTCGCTCGAACGGCCGTTGCGCTCACCGTCGGAGCTCCGCTCCGAGCGCTGACGCGAACCCTCACGCGAGCTCGGGCGCCGCCTGCGTGCGGGCCTCTCGGCCGGCTCGTCCGCGTTGTCCCCGGACTCGTCGGACTGGTCGCCGCCCTGGTCGGACTCGGCGGCCGACTCATCCGAGCCGTCGCCGGACTCGCTGTCGGGGCGCCGGCGCGGGCGCTTACGCGCGCCTTCACGCGAGCTCGGACGACGCCTGCGCGCAGGCCTCTCGGCCGGCTCGTCCGCGTCGTTCTCCGACTCGTCGCTCGGCTCGTCGCCCTGCTCGGACTCAGCAGCGCGCTCGTCCGAGATGTCGTCGGAGGCGTCGGAGCTGTCCTCGGACTCGTCGGTCGGCTCATCCGAATCCGCCGCGTCTTCGGGCGCACCCTCGTCGTCACCCTGATCGGCGTCCTCGGACTCGTCCGAAGGCTCACCGTCTTCGTCGAACTCGTCGGTCGGCTCGTCGTCCTCTTCGGAGCCTTCGTCCTCATCGTCGAAGTCGTCGTCCTCGTCGTCGAACTCGTCGTCGAACTCGTCGTCTTCCGTCTCGTCGTCGAAGTCGGAGTCCTCTGAGTCATCCGAGTGGAGCTTGTTCGGCGGACGGAAATCGTCCTCGCGGCGGTAGTCGTCGTTCTCGTCGGGCTCGCGAACGACTTCGCCGTCGCGGATCTCACCGCGCCACGACCCGGACGCCTCACCCTGTGTGGTGACGAACCGGCGGAAGTGCTTGAGGTCGAGACGCACCCGACGGCCGAACGCCCGCCAGAGGTTCGCCGTCTTCTCCATGAACCCCTTGGGGTAGTACTCGACGACCACAAGGATCTTGGTGAGGTCGTCGGCCAACGGGTGGAAGGTGACGGTGCCCTTCGTGGTGCCCTTCGCACCATCGGTCGTCCAGGCGATCTTCCGGTCCGGAATCTGTTCCGTGACGCGAGCACTCCAGCTACGAGTGGACCACCAGACCTTGCCGCGCCAGTTGCTCTCCACCTCGTCCTTGGCGTCGACCCCTCGAATGCCCTTCATGAACGAGCCGAACTCCTGGAACTGCGTCCACTGGTCGTACGCCACCGACACCGGCACACCGACGTTGATGTCCTCGATGATGTTGGTCATCTTCGGACCGGACCGCCCCTTGCCACGGCCCTTCTTCTCGCCGTCGCCGCCCTCGCCGCCTTCTCCCTCTTCGCCGTCTTCGCCGTCTTCACCGTCATCGTCGCCCTTGCCGACAAGCGACTTGGCCTTGTCCTTCAGGCCTGACCCCAGCGAGGCGAGGCGGCCGGGCTGGGAGTCGTCGCCGTCCTCCTGACCCTCCTCGTCGCCGCCGCCGTTCTTGTTCTTACGGCCGTTGGGGTTCTCGGCGTGATCTTCCAGCCGCTGCGTGACCCCCTCGAGCCGGCCGCCGAGGGACTGGACGAAGTCCGACCCCCGGGCCGTGGCGAACTCGCGTGCCTCCTGCTTGAGGCGATCCCCCACAGGTCCCTTCAGCAGTGACGACCCGACATCGGCCAGCACCGACTTTCCTTTGCCTGCCATCTGCTCTCCTCTCCTTACCGACCGGTGCGCGTGGACCTACGTCCAGAGTTCGAGGTACGGCTCTAGGACGCTGATGCCGACTTCTTCGCCCCGCCTCGGGACGAAGCCGTCTTCTTCGCGCTACCAGTCGATGCGGTCTTCTTGGCACCGGTGCGGGAGGATGCGGCCTTCTTCGCCCCGCCGGCTGATGTGGTCTTCTTCGCAGCTGTGCGCGATGCGGCCTTCTTCGCACCCTCACCCGACGAGGCTGCCTTCTTGGCCCCACCCCGAGCGGAGGTCGTCTTCTTCGCCTCACCTGACGAAGCGGCCTTCTTGGCCCCGCCACCGGAGGAGGCTGCCTTCTTGGCCCCACCCCGGGCGGAGGTCGCCTTCTTGGCCCCACCCCGCGCCGATGTCGCCTTCTTCGCGCCCTCACCTGACGAAGCGGCCTTCTTGGCCCCACCCCGGGCGGAGGTCGCCTTCGCCCCGCCGCGGGAGGCGGCGGCCTTCTTCGCCCCACCCGACGAAGCGGCCTTCTTGGCCCCACCACCGGAGGAGGCTGCCTTCTTGGCCCCACCCCGGGCGGAGGTCGCCTTCTTGGCCCCACCCCGCGCCGATGTCGCCTTCTTCGCACCCTCACCCGACGAAGCGGCCTTCTTGGCCCCACCCCGCGCCGATGTCGCCTTCTTCGCCGCCCCACCATCCGCAGCTGTGGCCTTCTTGGCCCCACCCCGCGCCGATGTCGCCTTCTTCGCACCCTCACCCGACGAAGCGGCCTTCTTGGCCCCACCCCGGGCGGAGGTCGCCTTCGCCCCGCCGCGGGAGGCGGCGGCCTTCTTCGCCTCACCCGACGAGGCAGCCTTCTTGCCTCCACGACCGGAGCTGGTCTTCCTCGCCCTGCGAGCGGTGGAAGCCTTCTTTACCGGCGCGTCCGACGCCTTGCCGGCCTCTTCCGCACTGGCTCCGAGGGCGGGATCGGTCTCTGCCTCGGCCTCCGAACCAGGATCCAACTCGCCGGAGTCCTCGGGGGACTCGGCGTCGGACTGGTCGTCGTCCTCGCCGTCTTCGGACCGGTCGGTGGGCTCGTCGTCGGAACGGTCGCCGGACTCCGCTACCGCGGGAGCGTCGTCGGTGTTCTCCCGATCCGAGCCCTCATCCGACTCGTCCTGGGCTTCGGGCTCGTCATCCGGCGTGTCCTCGTCCGGCTCGTCGGCCTCGTCAGAGTCGCCCTCGGACCGGTCGGCAGACTCACCTTCAGGTCCTTCGTCGCCTGCCGACTCGTCGAACTCGGCCTCAGGCTGGTCATCGTCGCTGCCGGGGACGGCGCCGTCAGGGCCATCGCCATCGGAGTCGTCGTAGTCGTCGGCGTCGTCGTCACCCTCGTCGTCGGGGCCCTCTTCGTCGGCCTCGTTGGCTACCTCGTCCCGGCCCGAGTCGTCCTCGCGGTCACCGTCTTCGTCGGACTCATCGTCGTAGTCGTCCTCGCGGTCAGCCTCGTCCTCGGACTCTTCGTCGTACTCGCCCTCGGGCTCGTCCTTCCCGTCAGGCTCGCCCTCGTACTCGTCCTCGTCGGCCTCGTCGTCGTACTCGTCCTCGGGCCGGTCGTCGTCGACGTCGTCGGCAGGCTCACCGTCAGAGTCGTCGTCCGGCTCGTCGACGTCGGCCACGTCGTCACGATCCGACTCGTCCTCGCCGTCCGCGTCCTCGGGCTCGTCGCCGTCAGCCTCTTCATCCCTCTCGTCGGGCTCGTCGTCGTACTCGTCTTCCGGCAGGTCGTCGTCGACGTCGCCGTCAGCCTCTTCATCCGTCTCGTCGTATTCGTCGTCGAAGTCGCTCTCGTCGTCCGACTCGTCGTCAGCCTCGTCGTCAGCCTCGTCGTCGTCTTCGTCGTCGTATTCGTCGTTGAAGTCGTCCTCGTCGTCCGACTCGTCGTCAGCCTCGTCGCCGTCTTCGTCGTCGTCGAAGTCGTCCTCGTCGTCGTCAGCCTCGTCGTCGTCTTCGTCGTCGTACTCGTCGTCGAAGTCGTCCTCGTCGTCGGGCTCGTCCGAGCCCTCCGCGTCGTCGGGCTCGTCCGAGCCCTCCGCGTCGTCGGGCTCGTCCGAGCCCTCCGCGTCGTCGTACTCGTCCGAGCCCTCCGCGTCGTCGTACTCGTCCTCGTCGGGCTCGACGTCCTCGTCCGCGGCCGCCCGCTTGCGACCCGGCCGAAGCCGGTCGGTCAGGCCCGACGCCCTGCCGGCGAGCCCGGCACCGCGCTTCCCCGCCTTGTCGCCCGCCGACGTCGCCCTGTCCGTCGCGTCAGATGCCCGGTCGGTCACGTCCGAGGCGACGTCGGAGCCGGCCCCGGTCGCCTGGTCGGCCACCTTCGACGCACGGCTGGTGATGTCGGCTGTGCGTTGGTTCAGGTTGTCCGACAGGCTGTTCAGCCGGGACTCGACGGTGGCGATCGCCGCCTTGCGGCCCGCGGCCAGCAACGGTCCTCTCAGCTGAGCGGCGATCTCGTTGACCTGCTGCGTCTGAACCAGTTTCAGAAGTCCTTCGCGCACCAGTTCGCGGGGCTCGACCCCGAGCTGGCGCCCGGCCAGCCACAGCGCGAAACTTGCCGCGGCCTTGCCTCTTTTCGTTCGGCCGAGGAGGTACCCTCCCGCGATCGCCGCGCCGATCTTGGCTCTGTCGTCCACTGCTTCTCCTTCGAGATATGTCCGGTGACTGGGCGCGGAGACACGACCCCGGTGTGCGGCCTGTCAGCCGTTGTCGTCGCTGCGACGGGAACGGGAACCCGAGCGGCTCGACGAACGCTTGCGGGGCGTACTCGACTCGTCCTCGTCGTCATCGCCGGTGAAGGAAGAGATCACTTCCTTGGCGGTGTCCTTCACGCCTGACAGCGCGCCCTTCGTCTTGTACTTGGCGCCGCCCTCGGTGACTTCGCGAATCAGGCCGGGGACACCCGCGACCTGTCCCTGCGGCTGCATGTCGAGCCGGTTGACGGCCTCGGCGAACCGTAGGTAGGTGTCCACACTCGCAATCACGATTCGCGCGTCGATGGTGAGGAGTTCGATCCCCACCACCGCCACCCGGACGTACGCGTCGATGACGATGCCCTTGTCGAGGATGACTTCGAGCACGTCCGCGAGGCTGCTGGGTCGGGGCGCCCGGTTGATGCCCTGCGTCGCTGTTGCCATTGGGTCCCTCCACGTGTTCGTCTCGCTACGTATCGGTCAAAGGGGGTGGTTGCGTCTGCGGTCTGTCTGCCCCCGTATGACCGGCGACGAAGTTGAGGTAAAGGGAGGCCGCGCGCACGCGACCATGGCCGGCGGTGGCGACTCGTCACGCCACGCCCGCCGTACCGCGAGGGTCAGCGGAACATAGCGTGGCGGTACTCACAACCTGGGCGACATCACTCCTCGGCCGACCCCGGGCGACGCCGGACCCACCGGGCCGTCGGGCCTGTGTCTGCTCGCTCATCACCACTACCAGGTTTCGGGCGCAGGTCTGTCAGGTCGTCGTGCACATGATCCCTTCCGGGATCTGGCGACCATAACGCATACGCCGCATTGTGTCGCGCGGCCGAAAACCGGCGCGGTCATGCAGACGGCCGGACGTCTTTGCCGACAGAGGCAGTCGCGAGAAGAGCGGTGTAGGGGGACGCGCGGATCCCCACGTCGCCGTCAAGCACAACTTGACAGTCAGGTACGGGGTGATGGCGTACGGCAGTGATCCCCGGACCGGCCGTCAGGCAGACGGGGGACATTCGAGTCGAATACCCGAAAACGGTCACTCCATGCGCGTCTCGACCGGCTACCGACCCCGCCGTCCGGCAGCGCTCCACGCGTCCTCGGTGACACGCATCTGGATCACCGCGCCGCTAACCTGCTCCGACCATGGCCTACCTTCTGCTCGCCGTCTCCTTCGCGCTGTTGCTCGGCGGTGCCGTCGTGTTCACCAACGCCGTCGAGTGGGCGGGTATCCGGCTCGGACTCGGCGCGGGTGCGGTGGGCAGCGTCCTCGCCGCCACCGCGACCGCTCTGCCGGAGTCGGTGATCCCGATCGTCGCCATCCTCAGCGGTGACCAGTCCGGGCAGATCGCGATCGGTGCGATCCTCGGTGCGCCGTTCCTGTTGGCCACTCTGGGGATGCTGGTGATCGGTGTCTCCACCCACATGTTCGCGCGCAGGCGCGACAACGACTCCAAGCTCGCGGTGCACACCCCGACCACAGCCCGTGACCTCATCGTCTTCGGCGTCTTCATCGCCGTGGCGGGCATCCTGGGACTGATCGGCAACCAGTCGGTCAACGTCGTCGCGGCGGTGGTGTTCCTGGTCGCGTACGGCGTCTACGTCTGGCGAACGGTCGGGCACGGCGGCGAGCAACAGGAGGAGCCGCGCCCCCTGTACTTCGACCCGACCAAGCACGACCCCCCGCACAACGTCACCGTCGTCGCCCAGATGCTGGTCGGGGTGGCCGCCATCGTCGGCGGTGCCGAGGTGTTCGTCACCCAGGTGGAGGGCATCGCCCACCAGGTCGGCATCTCCCCGCTGGTCCTCGCACTCGTCCTCGCACCGCTTGCGACCGAGCTTCCGGAGAAGACCAACAGCGTCCTGTGGACGCGGCGAGGCAAAGACGCCCTGGCCCTGGGCAACGTCACAGGGGCGATGGTGTTCCAGTCGATGGTGCCGGTCGCGGTCGGACTCGCGTTCACGCCCTGGTCGTTCACCGCGCCGAGCACCCTGGCGGTCGGGTGTGCGCTCGCCGGCGGCGGGCTCGCGCTGTATGCCGTGCTACGCAGCCGGCAGTTCACCCGGCTCTCGATGGCAGCGTGGGGAGTGCTCTACGCCGGTTTCGTGGCCTACGTCGGACTGGCGGCGTGACACCCGAACGTTTGCGGCGGCTCGTACCGGGCACGAAACATGATCGAGACGGCGACCCGACGACCGGCGCTGGCTCGACCGGACCTGACTGACCAACTCCGACCCCGGCCAACCCAGCTGGAAAGGTGGACGCGTGAAGGCAGCGGTGTGGCACGGTAAGCGAGACGTCCGCGTCGACGAGGTTCCCGACCCGGCCATCAAGGAACCCACCGATGCGATCATCCGGACGACGACGACCGCCATCTGCGGTTCCGACCTGCATCTGTACGAAGTGCTCACACCGTTCATGACCGAGGGCGACATCCTCGGCCACGAGCCGATCGGCATCGTGGAGGAGGTCGGCGAGCAGGTCACCCACATCGGGCCGGGCGACCGGGTGGTGATCCCCTTCAACATCTCCTGCGGCCACTGCTACATGTGCGAGCGGAACCTGCAGAGCCAGTGCGAGACGACGCAGGTGCGCGACCAGGACAAGGGTGCCGCGTTCTTCGGCTACACCAAGTTGTACGGCCAGGTGCCCGGCGGCCAGGCGGAGTACCTCCGCGTGCCCCAGGCACACTACGGGCCGATCAAGGTTCCGGAGGGCCCGTCCGATGAGCGCTTCGTCTATCTGTCCGACGTACTGCCGACCGCCTGGCAGGCGGTGGCGTACGGCGACGTGACCTCGGGCTCGACGGTCGCGGTGCTCGGTCTCGGGCCCATCGGTCAGATGTCGTGCCGGGTCGCCGCGCATCGGGGCGCGCGCAAGGTCATCGGCGTCGATCTCGTTCCCGAACGCTTAGCGCTGGCTAAGAAGTACGGCGTCGAGACCATCGACGCCGGCAAGGGTGGCGTCGGCGACGCGATCCGGGATCTCACCGACGGCCGCGGCGCGGACACGGTCATCGACGCGGTGGGAATGGAGGCGCACGGGGCGCCCTTCGGCAAGGCCGCCCACCAGCTCGTGGGCATGCTTCCCAAGCCGCTGGCGGCGGCGATGACCGAACGCGGCGGCGTCGACCGGCTCTCGGCACTGCACGGCGCGATCGACGCCGTACGGCGGGGTGGGACCATCTCGGTCAGCGGCGTGTACGGCGGAATGGTCGACCCGATGCCGATGATGCAGATGTTCGACAAGCAGGTCACCATGCGGATGGGGCAGGCCAACGTCCGGCGCTGGGTGGACGAGCTGCTCCCCCTGGTCACCGGGGACGGCGACCCGCTGGGCGTGGAGGACTTCGCCACCCACCGCCTTCCGCTGAGTGAGGCACCGGAGGCGTACCGGATGTTCCAGCGCAAGGAGGACGGCGCTGTCAAGATCTTGTTGACACCATAGACCGGGGAAGCGGGTGCAACACGAACGGCGGGCCGTGGCATGCAGCCGCGGCCCGCCGTTCCGGCTTCTCAGGCAGTGAGTTGCCCGGCGACGGACTTCAGCGCCGCCAACGTGCGCAGGTGAAGACCGCCGCCGAAGGTGATGCGGGTGGCGCCCAGCCGGCCCAGCTCCCGCGGGGACGGGCCGTCCGGTCGGGCAGCAGCGTTGACAGGCAGGCCGATCCCGTCGGCGAGCGGCCGCAGCTGTTCCGGCGGAGCGAAGATGGGGTACACCGCGTCGGCGCCTGCCGCCGCGTAGTGCTTGCCGCGGTCGATCGCCGCTTCCGGTGAGGTGGCGCCACGCAGGTAGGTGTCGATGCGGGCGTTGACGAACAGGTCGTCGCCCGCCGCGGCGCGCACCGCGGCCAGGTAGTCGGCCTGCCGCTTCGGCTCCACCAGCTCGCTTGTCGCCGGGTCGGAGTCCTCGAGGTTGACCCCGACGGCTCCGGCATCGAGGACGCGTTCGACGAGCTCGGCCGGCGGTAGCCCGTAGCCCGCCTCGACGTCGGCGGACACCGGGACGTCCACCGCATGGGCGATCCGCGCGATCGCCGCGAACATCTCCGTCGGCGGCGTCCCCTGTCCGTCGGGGTAGCCGAGTGACGCAGAGATGGCCATGCTCGGCGTGGCCAGGGCGGGAAAGCCCGCGTCCACGAAAACCCTCGCACTTGCCACGTCCCACGGCCCGGGCAGGATCAGCGGATCTCCGGTCGCCCGCCCGTGGTGGAGTGCGCGGAAGGTGTCCACGGACATCAGTGCTGACCCGCGAACTGCCCGGGCGTGTAGCTGCCGGCCTCGGTCCGGGCGGTGACGTTCAGCCGGTTGAACGTGTTGATCACCGCGATCGTCCAGATGAGCTGGGCGAGTTCCTTCTCGTCGAAGTGCTTGGCCGCCCGCTCGTACACCTCGTCCGGCACGAAGCCGTCGGTCAGCATCGTGACCGCCTCGGTCAGCGCCAGCGCCGCCCGCTCCTTCTCGGTGAAGAAGTTGTCCGCCTCCTCGAACGCCGCCACCAGCGCGATGCGCTCCTCGGTCTCGCCGCCGGCACGGGCGTCCTTGGTGTGCATGTCGATGCAGTAAGCGCAACGGTTGATCTGCGAGGCACGCAGCACCACGAGTTCCTTGATCTTCGGATCCAGGTCCTTGGCTGCCTCCGCGGAAAGCTTGATCAGCAGGGAGAGGACCTTCGGCGAGTGCTGGTAAACGTTGATTCGCTGTGTCATGGCCTCAACGCTACGGCCGGATCAGCCCAGGGATATGGTCCATTTCCATGGCGGAATCGTGGGCCACTTCACTGGACCTCCACCTTGATCTCGCACACCGCGGTCGCGGGCTGGGCGCCGCGCTCACCCGGGAGTTGCGTGACGCCGTTCGAGGTGGCCGGCTCACACCGGGCACCCGGCTGCCGTCCTCGCGCGCGCTGGCCGCCGACCTGGGGATCGCCCGCAACACCGTGGCCGACGCCTACGCCGAACTCGTCGCCGAGGGCTGGCTCACGGCGCGCCAGGGTTCGGGCACGGTGGTCGCCGAGCGCGTGAGGTCGCGGCGCACGAGACCACGTGCCGTGCCCGAGCCGGCCCATCCCCTGCTGCCGGGTACGACCTACAACCTGATGCCGGGTTCGTCGGACCTGTCGGCCTTTCCCAGAACGGCCTGGGTCGCCGCGACCCGCCGGGCGGTGACGGCCGCACCCAGTGAGGCGTTCGGGTACCAGGCGACGTCGGGCCGGCCGGAGCTGCGCAAGGCGCTCGCCGACTATCTGGCCCGGGCGCGCGGGGTGTACGCGGACCCCTCGCGGATCCTGGTGTGCGCGGGCACCATGCAGGGCCTGTGGCGGATGGCCGAGGTGCTCCGCGCGCACGGTGTGCGGCGGGTCGCGGTGGAGGCGTACGGCCTGCCCGAACACCGCTCGCGGCTCACCGGTTGCGGGCTGCGCCTGTCGCCCCTCCCCCACGACGAGGACGGCGCGGACCCGGCGCCGCTGCCCGAACTCGGCGTACAGGCTGCGCTCCTGACACCATCGCACCACTTCCCCACCGGCGGGGCGCTGTCACCGGAGCGGCGCGCGCAGGTGATCGACTGGGCGCGGGCCGGTGGCGGCGTGATCCTGGAGGACGACTACGACGGTGAGTTCCGCTACGACCGCCAGCCGGTCGGCGCGTTGCAGGGCCTGGACCCCGAGCACGTCGTCTACCTGGGTACGGCCAGCAAGAGTCTCGCACCCGGCCTGCGCCTGGGCTGGATGGTCCTGCCGGAGCGGCTCGTCGCCACCGCGTTCGAACTCGGACTGTCCCCCTGGCAGGTGTCCACGGTCGAGCAGTTGACCCTGGCGGAGTTCATCTCCTCCGGCGACTACGACCGGCACGTACGCGCGATGCGGACCCGCTACCGGCGCCGTCGTGACCGCCTGGTCGCCGCGCTCGCACGGGCCGTGCCGCACGTCCGGGTCAGCGGGATCGCCGCGGGCCTGCACGTCCTGCTGGAGGTTCCGGCGGGTACGGAGGAGCAGGTGGTTGCGCGGGCGCGACGGGAAGGGCTAGGGGTGGCCGGACTCGCTCCCCTGACGTTCGGTACGCCGAAGCCGGTCCGGCACGCGATCATCGTGGGGTACGGCACTCCGCCGGACCATCTCTTTCCCGGTGCGCTCGCCGCACTGTGCCGGGCCCTCGCCTACCCCGACGAACGCCGGCGGAGCCGACGTGGGAAGTAGGACGTGGGAAGTTGGACGTGGGGCGGGCTGTCCTCAGGAGCGGCGCCGCTCGGTGGGCTCGCCGAGCGCCCGCCGGGCGAGCAGCGTGGCGCCGGCGACCGCCGCCGGAGTGAACACGACCGCGCCGAGTGGGATCAGGAAGACCACGAACACCGCGACGCCGAAGCCCGCGGTCACCGGCCGGATCCTCCGCAGCGCCCGGCGGCGTTCGGCGAGGCCCATCCCCCGCCGTTCGAACGGCGTTCCGACGAGTTCGACCGCGAGCAGCCAGCCGCCGAGCACCGCACCGAGCACCGGCACGGCCGTCTGCCCCACCACCGGCAGGAAACCCGCCACGAACAACGGGACCCCGACCATGACCGACCGGGCGACGAGGCGGGACGAGTCGGTGACCCCGCGCCGCAGCGACCGGGCCCAGCCGACCTCGACCGGGTTCGGCACGGCGCCGTACTGCTCCTCGACGCGTTCGGAGATCCGCTCGTAGAACGGCCCACCGATCGCGAGCGTGACCGCGGTGAACGCGATGACGCCGATCAGGGCGGCCAGGCCGAGCAACGCCAGACCGGCGGCGAACCTCACGAACGTACGGGTGCTTCCGGACCAGTCGTCGGCGAACGGTGTGAGCACTGCGGCCACGTCACCGGCGAAGTACGCGAGGGTGAGGAAGGCGCCGAGGAACAATACTCCGGTGATGAGAGCCGGCACGACGCCGAGCAGTGCGAGCCGGGGGTTCGCGGCGTACATGCGCACACCGCGCACCAGCAGTCCCACGCCGGTGAGGAAACCGCCGGGGTAGCTGACCGCCGATGCCGGAGCCGATCGCGTACTCACGATCGGTGAGTCTAGGGCGTGCCTCCGATTGGGGCCGCCGGCCAACTCCGCGGAGTACCACCGAATGATCAGCCGTGGACAGGGTAGCCGGAAGCCATGTCCCATGACCCTGCCAACTCCGCCACGCCACAGTCCGTCGGTGAGCTGTTCTTCGTCGGCAACGCGACGGTACTGCTGAAGTACGGCCCCTTCACCCTGCTCACCGACCCGAACTTCCTGCACCGCGGTCAGCGTGCCTACCTCGGGCACGGGCTGACCAGCAGGAGGCTGACCGAGCCGGCACTGCGCGTCGACCAGCTTCCGCCGCTGGACGCGGTGGTGTTGTCCCACCTGCACGGTGACCACTGGGACCGGGTGGCCCGCCGCAACCTGGACTCCGGGCTGCCGATCGTCACCACGCCACATGCCTCGCGGCGGCTGCAGGGACTGCACGGCTTCCGGCGCGCGGTGGGACTGCGCACCTGGGAGCAGCACACCATGGCCAAGGGCGGCATGGTGCTCCGGATCACCTCGACACCCGGTCGGCACGCACCCGGGCCGATCCGCCACCTGCTGCCCCCGGTGATGGGCAGCGTTCTCGAACTCGCCACCGCCGAAGGCGAGGTGCACCACCGGCTCTACATCACCGGCGACACGCTGATGTACCCGGCCGTGGAGGAGATCGCCCAGCGTTTCCCGGCCACCGACCTGGCGCTGCTCCATCTCGGCGGGACGACCCTGCCCGGCGGGATGGTGGTGACGATGGACGCCGAGCAGGGCGCGGACCTGCTGGCCACGATCTCACCACGTCGGGCGGTGCCCATCCACTACGACGACTACGACGTGATGCGTTCGCCGCTGTCGGACTTCCGTGCGGAGGTGGAGCGGCGTGGGCTGGCCTCTCGGGTCAGCTACGTCGAGCGCGGTGAGTCGCTGACGCTGTGACGCTCGGGCCGCTCAGTACGTCTCTTCCTCACTTGGGCGCCGGTCGTCGTCGTGGATGACCACCCGGCTGGGGCTGTCGCCACCCGCGAGCTTGCGAGCGTCGGCCAGGGCCGCGTCGCGGTCGGTGTAGTAGCCGACCACTTCGTCACCCCGCTTGACGTGGAACGCGCCGCCGGCGGGGAGCACGGAGTACCTGACGGGCGCGGGCGTGGTGCCCGACGTCTCCCGGGCAGTCGTCTCCTGCTCGGTCTGACGTGCCTCACTCAACTGTTGCGCGGCCTCCCCCGCACTGGCCCAGGCCTGGGCCAGCCCGGAGTGGGTCTCCTGGGGCACGTCGGGTCGCTCCGGCAGCTCGCTCATGTGCCCAAACTATCCCCGACGCAGGCCAGACGCCGTCCGGCCTACGGCACCTGCCGCTTCACCAGGCAACTTTGCCTTGCCTTTACAATTGCCGCTCAGGGTTCTCACCCATTCGTCCGCCACGACTGGAAGGCTCCATGCCGTGACGCTCCCCCGCCGCCCGCCGTACGTCTCGTGGACGACCGTCGTACCGCTGCTCGCCCTTCTCGCGCTGGCACTCACCTGGGGCCGGTACCTGGCGGTCCCGTTCGCGCTGGTGATCGCGGTCGTACTCGCAGGAGCGGTGCTGTCCGCGGTGCACCACGCGGAGGTCGTGGCGCACCGGGTTGGCGAACCCTTCGGCTCGCTGGTCCTCGCGGTGGCTGTGACGGTGATCGAGGTCGCGCTGATCGTGACCCTGATGGTCTCGGGTCGTCCGGAGACGTCCCAACTGGCACGGGACACCGTCTTCGCCGCGGTGATGATCACCACGAACGGCATCGTCGGGATCTCTTTGTTGGTGGCCGCGCTGCGCTATGGAACGACCCGGTTCAACGCGGAGGGAAGTGGAGCCGCGCTGGCGACTGTGGCGACCCTGGCTGCGTTGAGCCTGGTGCTGCCGACCTTCACCCTCGGTGCCCCCGGCCCGGCCTTCTCCGCCGCCCAGCTCATCTTCGCGGCGATCGTTTCGCTCTTGTTGTACGGCATGTTCGTGCTCACCCAGACGGTGCGGCACCGCGACTTCTTCCTGCCCGTCCACCATGACGACGAGCCGGCCGCCGGACGTGGGAACGCTCCCACATCCGAGCGAGCCGAGGTCGAGACGGGCGACGTCGACGAGAGCGGCGACGCCGACGAACACGCCGCTCCCCCTAGCACCCGAGCGGCACTGACAAGCCTCGCGCTGCTGCTGGTGGCGCTCGTCGCCGTGGTGGGCCTGGCGAAGGTCGAGTCACCCGCGATCGAGACCGTGGTGAAGGCGGCCGGATTCCCGCAGTCGTTCGTCGGCGTGGTGATCGCGTTGCTCGTCCTGCTGCCGGAGACGATCGCTGCCGTACGCGCCGCCCGCAGGCAGCGGACGCAGATCAGCCTCAACCTTGCCTACGGCTCGGCGATGGCGAGCATCGGGCTCACGATCCCGGCGATCGCGCTCGCGTCGATCTGGTTGAAGGGTCCGCTCCACCTCGGCCTCGGGGCCACTCAGCTCGTCCTCCTGGCGCTCACCGTGGTCGTCAGCGTCCTCACGGTGGTACCCGGCAGGGCGACGCGGCTGCAGGGTGGTGTCCATCTCGTCCTGCTGGTCGCGTTCCTCTTCCTCGCGGTGAGCCCGTGACGGTGTCACCCCGGCGCGGCTGAGCGAGTGCGGCCGGCGGCACGTTGTCGGCCGTACTCGCGCCAGGTCAACCAGACGACGAACGCGTCGAAGACGGTCAACAGCACGAGTCCGACCGTCGGATGGAGCGCGATGCGATAGAGCTGGTAGCCGATGAAGGCGAGCAGGAACACGATCGTCCAGGGGTACGCCCACAGCTGGTTGCGCAGCAGCGCGACGACGAGGACGATCTTCACCGCGCCGTGCAGAAGCAGATAGACGGCACCGAACCACACCGTCGACCGGTGGAGGCCGGCCGTCAGGTGCAGCAGGTGGGTGGCCACGAAGTCGTGCGGGTCCTCGGAGATCTCGTGCTGGGTCGGCGTGACGACCAGCCGGTTGAGGGTGGCGGGCGACACCGCCAGCAGCAGGATCCCGCCGACCAGTTCGAGCAGGCCATCCAGCCCCTTGAGGATGATCCCGACCTCGAAGGTGCGGTCCAGCAGATCCCCGGGCTTGAACCAGGCCATGTCGCCACCTGCCCTACGTCACCGGAACGATCGACGCGTCCTTCACCCGACCGCGTTGGAGGACGACGATGCCGATCGTTCCGTGCGGCTGCCGTCGCCGGTCTGTCGGCGAGCCGGGGTTGAAGATCCGTACGCCGTCCTCGGTCTGCGTCAACGGGATGTGCGAGTGCCCGAACACCACGAGGTCGGCGTTCGGGAACCGCCGTCGCATCCGTGCCATCCGCCCCGTCGCCTGCCCACTGTCGTGCACCATCGCCACCCGAACGCCGGCCAGGGTGGTCTCGAGGACCTCCGGCACGCCCGAGCCCCACTCGGCGACCTCGGGTCCGTCGTTGTTGCCGACGACGGCATAAACGGGGGCGAAGGCCGCGAGTTCGTCCAGTACGTCAGGCGTACACACGTCACCCGCATGCAGGATCACATCTGCCGTCCGCAGATGCTCGGCCACGCGCTCCGGGCACGACTTCCACCGCCGAGGCGCGTGCGTGTCGGACAGGACGACCACTCTCATCGGCCCCATCATGTCCCACCACGGCCCAGCAGCGGTGGGGCGCGGCGGTGTCATGGCAGTCTCGGCGGATGCGGTCGGACGGCCTGAGTACGCGCCGGACTGGGTGAGGACCCGGTGAGCGCACTTCCGGAACTACTGGCCGACGGGACCGACGCGACCGCAGCACACTCGCCTCGGAGGTCGATGTGTCCGACGACGTGCTCGAGTCCTTGGCCGTACTACACATTCGCCGTGTCAACGCCACCTTGCCGGGCCCTGCCGGTCGCGACGAGGCGTGGTGGGACAACGGTGGAGGGCATGGTCAACGCCAACCCAGGCTTTCGACCGGGTCCAGGTGATCCGCTCACCAGACAGACGTTGCCTACGTTCTTTGGCGTACTGGTTGCGTCCAATCCGGTGCGGAAGGCCGCCCACGCCACGACGATCGGAGACCGAAATCCCGCGGGTGAGGAGGACATCCATGCCGCGATCTCCCTCTCCGCGCCGACGCTGATGGTCGACACGACCGATGGATACGACCCACCATGGCAGAGATCGTGAGCTTCGTTAACAGCTCTTGAAAGGCTTCTCAGAACGGCGGTAGGTCATTGTCGACCGTCCTTGTGCCCGTGGTGGTGACTGCTCGCTCGGGTGGTACCACCGGGTCGGTGAGGGATGGTGTTCTGCTGTGGTATTGCCGGCCGTGGGGGTCGGTGAGGATGTGTTCGCCGGGGCCGGTCTGCTCGAGTTTCCAGTCGCGTTCGGTCTTGGTTTTGTGGTGGCGTGGGCAGAGCGGTGCGATGTTGTCCACGGCGGTTTGGCCGCCGTGGTGGTGTTCGGTGTTGTGGTCGAGGTGGCAGGTCGCCGCCGGTCTCCTGCAGGTGGTCCATGCGCAGCGCTGGTCGCGGGCATGCACCAGCTCTGCCTGCAGCCCGCGCAGGAACCTCGCCGGGATGGGATGCAGATGCAACAACCGCCCGGTGACCGGGTGGGTGACCCCGACACTGAATCTCGCCTCGGGGTTGCCGAGATTGTTCGCCACCACGCGGCGGGCGACCTCGGTGATGACCGGCCCGAACCCGCCGAGCTCACCAGGCTGGCTGCTGAGTCCCATCAGGGTGGTCAGCGGCACGTTCAGCTGGATCTTCGCCCGCGTTCGTATGGCACCCCAGCTCGGTTGTGAGGAGCACCAGGGCGGTGTTGGTGGTGTCGGGTTACCTGTCGGTGGATCAGGCGGATCCGGCGGGTCGGCCGTTTCGTCGGGTCGGCGGTTCTGCCGCGGGATCTGACCCGCGGTAGGCCGCCCGCCGTCGGGAGCAGCTGCACCGCCTGTGGCTGCGCCGCGTCCCGCTGCGTTCTGCCCGATGGCGCTGCTATCTGCGTCCTCTGCGGCTGCGCTGCGCTCCGCGGCGTCGTGGGCTGCGCTGTCGTGCGTGGTGGAGCAGTGGCAGGGGGTGTAGTGGGCGGTGGTGTTTGCGGTTCCGGCGGGAGCGCAGTCACCGCAGTCACATCCGGCGCTGTGCAGGTCGTGGTCGGGGTAGCAGTGAATGGGACAGTGCCCCTGTTCGTCCGGCGTCTGCTCGGATTCACCTTCGGCTCGTTCGGCCTGGTCCTGCGCAGGCTGGTGTTGTGCCTGGCTTTGCGCCTCTTCTTGCTTGGTGTGGTGGGTGGCCGCTGGGGCTGAGCAGTCTTTGATGTCGGCGGTGCCGGTGAGTAGGGCGGCGGCGACGTCGGCGCGGAGTTGGCTGAGGGTGCGCGGGTCACCGGTTGATTTGACTGCGCGGGCGATGGCGTCGATGTGGCCGTACGCCTCAGCTGCCTGGCCTGCGGACAGGCCGCGGATGGCGAGGTCGGCGACGCCGTCGACGGCGGGCCAGATCGCGACGTTCCGCCCGGACCTGGCCGCGCGGTGACGTTTGGCGGCGGCGTCGGGGTCTGCTGTGACGACCTCGGCCTCCACCTTGGCCCGCAACAACCCGCCCCGCAGTTCCAGGACTTTGGGGAAGATCGCCTCCTCGATGGCACCCCACACATCGGGTTCGGCGTCGGTGATCCGGTCCACGATCACCCGCACATCGTTGAGCTCCAGCTGCCCGCTGGCCAACGCCTCACGTACCCGCGGCAGGCGGGGCAGGGTGGCGGCCAGGGCCACGTACTGGTGCGCCCGGTAGCCGGTCCACCCCAGCAACGGCTCCAGGACCTCCGGGGTCATCGGATCCGGCGTCACCCTGCGTCCGGCCGGGCCGTCAACCATGCCGGGCTCGGCGTAGGCCAGCGCGTTCACATCGGACAGGCACTCAGCCTCCAGCCAGCAGATCAGCCGCCGCCGTGCCTTGATCGACTCCTCCAACTCGAACCCGTTACACCCAGCCACGTCGACCCCCGCCACCGCGGCAGCCAACCCAAGACCCGCCGGCAGATCAGCAAACCCCGCAGGCAGCACCCGACGGCCACCGGGCTCATCACCCAGGTGGCCGTCGAAGCACCCACCGCCATCGCTCACGCGTTCGATTCTACCGAACAAGATCGGCTCATGCGCGCCGGAAACCCCTTACCCACAAGACGAATCAACGCCAACCTAACTTGCGCGAACCATGCTTCTTGCGTAGGTCGCCGGTCATCGAGCCGGTGGTCGGGCGCGCGCGGTGACCGGCGCCGTGGCCGTGTCCCGTACCCGGATTCCAGCCGCAGGCAGACGACGCCCTCGTCTTCGCCGGTCGGCACCCGGCCGTCGTCGCCAGTTCAGCGGTCGAACTCGGTGGCGTGCTCACGCCGACAGTCCTCAGGGCCGGGCGCGACGATCTGGACGTACGGGCGGAGATCGCGCACGAGACCTTCCACGTCTTCTGCCGGCAGCGTCATCCAGGAGATTCGTGGACGAGTCCGCGGCCCTGGGCTACCCCGTTGAAGACGCGGACGTGCTCACGCTGCGCCGCCTGGAGGCAGAGGCCCTCCGCCGCGCCGTGCTCGCCGCCTTCGAGACCGGCTCAGACTCCGGCGCCCGGAAGACGTCGGCCGGCTGGGCTGCGACGGCTCTCACTCTGCGGCGGGAGCGCCGGCAGATCCTCGTTGACGCGGCCGCGCAGTACGAGCGTGATGTGGAGCGCTGCGAGGGTCTCGCGTACTACGTGGAGGGCAGGGTAGCGGGCAGACCGCGGTGCCTGGGGGCGTTGGCCGAGCCGGTACGTCCGGACGACATCCGCCGTGCCGCCTACGCGACCGGGGAGGCGATCGCGCTGCTCCTCGACCGGTTCACGCCAGGCTGGCAAGCAAGGCTGGAGACCGACGACACGTCGTACCTCGACGACCTGCTCCAACCTGCCGTCGCCGACGCCACGCGGAGGGATTTCTCCGCCGGACACCGCGCGACCGCCGTCGCCCGGGCACGGGAAGCCGTCGCGGCGCTGCGGGAGGAACGCCGTTCCCGCCGTCAAGCCCTCCTTGCCCGCAACGACAAGGTGGTGCTCACCACTACCGGCCACAAGCCCTTGCGAGTACTGGGACTCGACCCGATGAACCTGCACCGTCTCGGATCCCGCGACGTCCTGCCCACCCGTTACCTGAAGCTCGGCGGCGAGGGGTTCGTACTCGAACTCTTCGACTGCCAGGCGCTGACCGAGGGCGCCGGCGACCATCCGCTGTTCGACGGCCTCCGGCGCGTCACGTTCATCGGCGGCGACGGCGCTGGCGCTCCCTGACGTCCTCGCTGTTGGTCATCACCGGACCGGTCCAGCGCAGGTCCGGCTGGTTGACCACGATCGCCTCCTGCGTCGTACGGGCGATGACGACCAGTGCCTCCTGGTCGGGGTCCGGGTTCTCCTCCCGGTGCGGGACGTACGGCGGCACGTAGATGTACTCCCCCGGGCCGGTCACGATCCGGACCTCCCGCGGCTCAGGCCCTTCCAGGTCGAGGAAGACGAACTCCGGTCGCCCGCTCACCACGAAGATCGCTGTCTCGGAATGACCGTGGTGGTGGTTCTCCGAGGCGGTCGCCGGCGCTACGTGCGTCTGGCCCATCCACAGCCGACGGGACCCGACCGACTTGCCACTGATCGCCTCCACCCGTCGCATCCCCGCACTCTGCGCGGTCGCCTCGGACAGCCCCGCCGGCGCGACGTGGTGCAGCATCCGGTGGAACGGGTCGTCCGGGACGGGCGGGACAGCGGGGTGGTTCATGCGCGTACCTCCTGCTCGGAAACGAAGTCCGGGACCTCGATGCGTTCGCCGCCTCGCAGCGCCGACTCGTGTCCACAGATCCCGGGCGCCGTCCAGGCCGCGGCGGTGAGTGCGTCGACCACTGGCGCGCGGGAGTCCACGATGCTGGTCACGAACTCGTGCACAAGATGCGGGTGTGAACCGCCGTGCGCGCTGCCCAGTCGCACGGCAGGCGCACCCTCGCCAGGGTGGAAGGTCGTGGGCCGAACGAACGGCGCCAGCTCCGGCGGCAACAGGTCCGGACGGTCCAGCGGGTGGACGACGGTCGCCGACGCGCTGCGGCCGCGGCCGACGGGTCCGTCTCCGCCGCCGAGCGGCTCCAACCTGTACACCCGCAGTCCGTCGTCCTCGTTGAGCTGCGGCCATTCCACGCCCGCCTCGTGCCCGTACACGGAGAAACCCTCGTAGTACGTACGACCGGTCTGGAAGAACGACACCGTGACCTCGGCTGCCAGATCTCCCTTGTCCAGTTGGAAAAGTGCCGTCTCCACCGGGAACGGGTTGTCGAAGTCGCCGCGGCGGTCGGGGGTCAGCCGGCCCGACCCCAGCCCTACGGCGGTCCGCACCCGGGCACCGGCCAGCGCCAGCAGCGGGGAGAGCGCGTGCGTGGAGTACGTCATCGGCGGGTAGCCGTACCAGTAGCGCGGGTATCCGTCGAGGTTCTGGATGTGCGCGCCGCGCAGGAACGTCAACGCACCGAGCTCACCACGCTCGTACAGGTCACGGACGTGGAAGAACTCCCGCCCGAAGACCATCGTCTCCATCATCATGTACGTACGTCGAGACGACCGTTGCGCGGCCAGCACCCGGCGGATCCCGTCCAGCGTCGTCGCCATCGGCACCGCCGACGCGCAGTGCCGGCCGCTGTCGAGCACCGCGACGCTCTGGTCGACGTGGAAGCGAACCGGAGTGGCGATGTGCACCGCATCGAAGTCGTCGGAGGCCAGCAACGTTTCCAGGCTGTCGAACCGGTCGCGTACGCCGTACGTGTCGGCGACCCTGTGCAAGGTGTCCTGGTCGATGTCGCAGAGCGCCACCCGGCCCACCTCGGGATGGCTGCGGTACAGCGGCAGGAACTCACCGCCGAACCTCCCGCCCACCACCGCGACGTCGATCGTCATCGGTTCGCTCCCTCCGCGCTGCCGGCGTGCTCCGGGACGCGCAGGACGACGAACGGCGTCTCGCACCGCAACACGAACCCGAGCGCGGTATAGAGCCGAACGGCCGAGGCGTTGGTGGCCGCCGCGTGCAGGAACGCCGTCCGTCCATCGGCTCGGATGTTGGCGGCCACGGTGCGGACCAGCCGGCCGGCCAGGCCCTGGCCGCGGTGTGCGTCGTCGGTACACACGGCGCTGATCTCGGTCCACCCGGGCGGGTGCACGCGGGTGCCGGCCATGGCCACCAGGCGGCCGCCGCGACGGATTCCGAGGTAGCCGCCGAACTCGATGGTGCGCTTCCGGAACGGTCCCGGCTGCGTTCGCTTCACCAGGTCGAGGATCTCCGGCAGGTCGTCCGCGCCGAGGGGCTCGGCCTCCTCGTCCGCGCGGAAGTCGACCCCGGACTCGACGAACTGGACACCCTCGAGTCGCTGCACCACACCCCACCCGTCCGGCGGAACGACGTGCCCGCCGGACAGGGTCACGACCGACCCGGCACCGGTCAGCCGGGCCAGGTCGGCCCAGTCGGCTTCGGTCGGCTCGCCGGGCAGTGCGGCGAACGGCGAGACGTCGGGCTGGTAGCGAACGGCCCGTCCGAGAGTCTCGGCAAGGTGCGCGTGCGGACCGGTCAGCGCCGCGTACACCGGGTTGTCCAGTGGGTGCCCGCCGGCGGATCCCACGGAACCGTTCGTTCCGGCCGACGGCGACTGCTCCAGGCTCGTCATCGGCGCACCACGGTCATCGTGACCTCCAGAGGGTGTTCGCCCAACGTCGAGCCAGCCTAACCACCGTCCACGGGTCGGGACAGCCCTGGTTTAGCGACAATTCCCAGCGGGATAGTAGGGATTATGACCACGCTCACCACGCTCTCAGACCTGACCACCGACCGGCCCGACGCGACCGAGGACGGTTACGAACGCATCGAAGTACGCCCGACCTCCGGGACCATCGGCGCCGTGATCGGCGGAGTGAGCGTCGGCGGCGACGTCGAACCGGCCACTGTCGCCGAGATCCGGCGGGCCCTCCTGGCGCACCGGGTGGTCTTCCTACGCGACCAGCAACACCTCGACGACGCCGGCCAGCGGGAGTTCGCGTCGCTGCTCGGCACCCCGACGAAACCGCATCCCACCGTGGCCGGAGACGGCGACGCGGTCCTGCCGATCGACTCCGACTACAGCAAGGCGAACAGCTGGCACACCGACGTGACGTTCGTCGACCGGGTGCCCGCGATCAGCCTGCTCCGCGCGCTGGTCCTTCCTCCCTACGGCGGGTCGACGGTGTGGGCCAACACCGTACGGGCGTACGACACCCTGCACCCCGCGCTCCAGGCCCTCGCGAACGAACTGTGGGCGGTGCACTCCAACCTCTACGACTACGCGGCCGAGCGGGACGAGCGGCGGCTCGGTGGGATCGACGTCAGGCAGCAGGAGTACCGTGCCGAGTTCGGGCAGGAGGAGTTCGAGACCGAGCACCCGGTCGTGCGCGTCCACCCCGAGACCGGCGAGCGGTCCCTGCTGCTCGGTCACTTCGTACGCCGGTTCGTCGGCCTGAGCACCCGAGACTCCCGCGAACTGTTCGAACTCCTGCAGCGGCACGTGACCCGGCTGGACAACACCGTCCGGTGGAACTGGTTGCCCGGCGACCTCGTGATCTGGGACAACCGCGCGACCCAGCACTACGCCGTCGACGACTACGACGACCATCCGCGGCTGCTGCACCGGATCACCCTGGCCGGCGACGTTCCGGTGAGCGTGGACGGTGAGCGAAGTGCCGTACGCAAGGGCGACGCCTCGCACTACTCCGAGGTGCCGGCGGTCAGGTGAACAGCGCCTGGCCGACGTACTCACCAGGGCGCACGCCCGGCGGCACGGCGAACAGCGCCGAGCCGCGGTGCTGGAGGTACTCCATCAGGCCGTCCCGGGCGGCCAGCCTGGTCTGCATCGGGATGTAGTGCGTGTCCGGATCGCGAACGTACGCGACGAAGAACAGGCCAGCGTCGAGCCGGCCCAGCGCGTCGTTGCCGTCGGTGAAGTTGTAGCCGCGCCGCAGCATCCGTACGCCGTCGTTCTGGCTGTGATGCGCAAGCCGGACATGGGAGTCGGCTGTCAACAGCGGCTTGCCGTCGGATCCCTTCACCGTGAGGTCGGGTGGGGTGAACTCCGTCCCACCCGACAGCGGTGCACCCTCGGGCCGGTCCCGGCCGACGAGATTTTCCTGCTCCCGCAGGGATGTACGGTCCCACGTCTCGATGTTCATGGTGATCCGGCGGGCAACGAGGTAGGAGCCGCCGGCGAGCCAGCGCGCCTTCGGGTCGTCGGCGGCGCCCACCCACACGTGCTGGTCGACCAGCCGGGTCTCCTCCGCCTTGAGGTTGGCGGTGCCGTCCTTGAAGCCGAAGAGATTGCGCGGCGTCTGCTGGGTCCTCGACGTCGATGACGTACGGCCGAAACCGAGCTGGGACCAGCGCAACGCGGCCGTGCCGAAGGCGAGCCTGGACAGGTTCCGGATCGCGTGTACGGCGACCTGCGGATCGTCCGCGCACGCCTGCACACACAGGTCGCCGTCGCTGCGGGCCGGGTCGAGGTTGTCCTTGGGGAAGTGCGGCAGCCGGCGCAGTCCCCGCGGCCTTCGGTCGTCGATCCCGAACCGGTCGTTCCCCTCGGCGTCGCGGAAGAGGGACGGCCCGAAGCCGAACGTCAGGGTCAGCCGCGACGGCGGCAGGCCCAGCGCCTCTCCGGTGTCGGGCGGAGGCGCCTCGTACGCCCCCGGCGTGCCGCCACCGACCGTGTCGCCATGGGTCAGCGCGACAGCGGCGGCGGTCCACTCCCGCAGGAGCGAGACGAGTTCGGCGCGGGTCGTCGCGGTGACGTCGAACGCCGCGAAGTGCAGCCGGTCCTGCGCGGGCGTGACGATGCCGGCCTGGTGGGCGCCGTGGAACGGGTACCGGTCCCCAGCGCCCCGGTCCGACGACCGGGCGGGGTCGAAGGCATCCGCCTCGGCGGCATGCGCAACCCCAAACCCGCCGGCGAACCCGGCCGCGCCCACGGCCGCACCGGCCCCGGCCAGGCCGAACAGCCGGCGCCGGCTCACGCCGTCCCGGGTGGACTTCGGGATGGACTTCGGGGTGGACTTCGGGGTGGACTTCCGGATGGCGTCGTCGGTCATGTCGTCACACCAGGACGGTGGCGGTGAGGCGGGACAGCGGCTCGGCCAGTGCGTTCACCGAGTCCGACAACTGCTTGACCTGGGTCTGGGAGAGGTCGGTGTAGGAGACGAATCCGTCGCCGCGGCGGTATTCGGCGAGCTGCTTCTGCAGAGCGGCGAAGCGGTGCTCGATGACGCTGCCCAGGGCGGGATCCTTCCTGTCCACCACGGGACGCAGCGCGTCGAAGGCGACCCTGGCACCGTCGATGTTGGCCTGGAAGTCGAACAGGTCGGTGTGCGACCAGATCTCCTCCTCGCCGGTGACCTTGCCGGTGGCCACCTCGTCCAGGAGTTCCTTGGCGCCGTTGGCCAGTTGGTCCGGCTGGTAGTTCAGGGTCGCGACCCGCTTGCGCAGGTCGCCGGTGTCGGCGAGAAGCTGGTCGGCGTACTTCGCGCGTTCGGCGTCGGTGAGCCGCTGCGCGCCTCGCGCGTCGGCCGGCCACCAGAGGTCCTTCTCCAGCAGGTGCCAGCCGGTCCAGGTCTGGCCCGCCGCCAGATCCGCCTCGCGGAGGTCCATCTTCGGGTCGAGGTCACCGAAGGACTCCGCGACCGGCTCGATGCGTTCCCAGTGCACGCGCACCGGGGCGTACAGCTCACGGGCCCGGTCGTACTGCCCCGCCTTGTAGGCGGCCACGAACTGCTTCGTACCGCTGAGCAGCCTGCCGGCCTCGGCCGCGACGTACGACCGATAGCGTGCGGCCGCCTGGTCGAGCAGGCGCTGGTCGGCTCCGGTGACAGCCGTGCCCGAACCGGTCACGGTGAAGCGCGCCCGGATACCGTCGCCGGACATGCCGGGCTTGCAGGCCGTGGTGTAGGTGCCGGGCTGGGCACGTACGACGAGCTGTCGGGTGAGGCCCGGGCCGATGTTCTCGACCTCGCCCGCGATCGTCTTCCCGTCCGCACGGTAGAGGTAGAACTCGGTGACCTTGCTGCCGTCGTTCGTCACGTCGAACACCAGCGTCCCCGAGGGCGCCTCGGTGGTGGACACCGAGCACGCGTCGTCCGTAGCGGACACCGTGATCCCACCCTTGGCGCCTTCGCCGTCGCCCCGGCCGGCGGACGTACGCGGCTCGTTGGACGTGCAGCCCGCCGACGCCAGCATGACGGCGGCCGCGGCGAGCACGCAGAGGACGGCGGGAACCGGCGGGTGCTTCGGGAGACGCATGGACGGGTGTCCTTCTGGTCCGGATCTGGGCTGGATCGGCTGGATCGGCTGGATCGGCTGGTTCGGGTCTGCCGAGCCCACGGTCAGCCGGCACTCGACGCCGACGCGGGGACGGCCGGTGCGGTGGGTGTGGCGGGAGCGTTGTTCTGGCGGATCCGGCGGAAGAACCAGAACATCACCGGGACCACGTAGGCGACCCACACGGCGGCCTCGAGCCAGGTGGTGGCGGGTGAGAAGTTCAGCGTTCCCTTGAGCAGCGTGCCCAGCCACGAGGTCGGGGCGATCGTGCCGCTCACGTCGAAGGCCAGGTTGTTCACCCCGGGCAGGATCCGGGCTTCCTGCAGGTCGTGCACGCCGTAGGCGACCACACCCGCGGCGATCAGGATCAGGAACGCGCCGGTCCAGGTGAAGAACTTGGAGAGGTTGAGCCGGAGCACTCCCCGGTAGATGAGGTAGCCAAGGCCCACCGCGGTGAGGATCCCGAGCGCCGCACCGGCCAGCGGGCCCACGGTGGAGGTCGTGCCCTGCGTCGTCCGGGTGGCTGCCTGGGTGGCCGCCCACAGGAACAACGCCGTCTCCAGACCCTCGCGGCCGACCGCGAGCATGGCGACGACGACCAGGCTCGCCCGGCCACCGTCGGCAGCCCGGTCGATCCGGCCACGCAGCTCCGACGAAAGCCCGCGGGCCGAGCGTGCCATCCAGAACACCATCCAGGTCACGAACCCGACGGCCACGATGGACAGCGAACCGCCGATCGCCTCCTGCGCCTCGAAGCTAAGGCCGCGAGGCCCGAAGGTGAGCAGTGCACCGAACGCCATCGAGACACCGACCGCGACCGCCACCCCCGCCCAGATCCGCGGGATGAGGCGGCGGCGATCCGACCTCACCAGGTAGGCGACCAGGATGACCACGACCAGGGATGCCTCCAGCCCCTCGCGCAGTCCGATCAGGTAGTTCGCCAGCATTCGTCCACTCCGACACGACGGTTACGTTCGACAGGTCAGCCTTCCCAAGCGAAGGCTAGCCTAACTAACCGACCGCTCGACAGTTCCCTGGCCGCGGAGCCGGTAACTGTATGGCGCCCTGTCGCAGCGGTCAGTGGCCGGTGACCGCTCTCCCTCATCCCGTCGCCAGCTCGGGACCTTCGGCCCTGTGCCGGCGAGGAGATGGTCAGGTGGTGTGGAGATCGCACCGTGATGACATTCCCGTGCCGGGCGCCGTACGGCTCCCACGGTCGAGGAAACGCACCCCAGACCCCCGGAGATCGCGTTGACCACTCGCACACCAGGCTCTCGGCGCAACGCCGGCCGCTCGAATACCCCGAAAGGCAGCAAGGGCGGCTGTGCCGGGGACCCGCAGGATGTCGCCCTCGAACGCCTGCTGGCGGCGATGGAGGACCTGCGGGACGGCAACTTCCGGCGCCGGGTCACCGTCGGCGGCGACGACGACGTGACCGCCAAGCTCGCCGGGGTGTTCAACGAGATCGCCGAGCGCAACCAGGGCCTCGTGGGCGAGTTGATGCGGGTACGCGAGGCAGCCGGCCGGGAGGGGCAGTTCACCGAACGGCTGCGGCTGGACGACATGCCGGGTGGCTGGTTGATCGCCGGAAATCTGGTCAACGACACCATCGAGGACCTGCTGCAGCCGACAGCGGAACTCAGCCGGGTGCTCGGCGCGGTGGCCGACGGGGACCTGAGCCAGCGGGTTTCCTTCCACGCCACCAGAGCGCCCGCCGGCGGCGAACTGGACTCGCTCAGCAAGACGGTCAACGGCCTGCTCGACCAGTTGTCGATGTTCGCCTCGGAGGTCACCCGGGTGGCCACCGAGATCGGCATCGAGGGGCGGCTCGGCGGTCAGGCGCAGGTGCCCGGTGCCACCGGCACCTGGAAGGACCTCACCGACTCGCTGAACTCGATGATCGCCAACGTCACCGCGCAGGTCCGCGACGTCTCCCAGGCGGCGAAGGCGGTGGCCCGCGGCGACCTCAGCCAGAAGATCTCGGTCGACGTGTCGGGCGAGGTGCTGGAGCTGAAGTTCACGTTCAACACGATGGTCGACCAGCTGTCGTCGTTCGCCGACGAGGTGACGCGCGTGGCGCGCGAGGTCGGCACCGACGGGCGCCTCGGCGGGCAGGCGCAGGTACCAGGAGTCGCCGGCACCTGGCGCGACCTCACCGACTCGGTGAACTTCATGGCGGAGAACCTCACCGGCCAGGTCCGCAACATCGCCCAGGTCGCCACCGCCGTCGCCCGCGGCGACCTCAGCCAGAGGATCGACGTCGACGCACGAGGCGAGATCTCCGCCCTGAAGAACACCATCAACACCATGGTCGACCAGCTGTCGTCGTTCGCCGACGAGGTGACCCGCGTCGCCCGGGAAGTCGGCAGTGACGGACGACTGGGCGGGCAGGCGCAGGTACCAGGAGTCGCCGGCACCTGGCGCGACCTCACCGACTCGGTGAACTTCATGGCGGAGAACCTCACCGCCCAGGTCCGCAACATCGCCCAGGTCGCCACCGCCGTCGCCCGCGGCGACCTCAGCCAGAGGATCGACGTCGACGCACGAGGCGAGATCTCCGCCCTGAAGAACACCATCAACACCATGGTCGACCAGCTGTCCTCCTTCGCCGACGAGGTGACCCGCGTCGCCCGGGAAGTCGGCAGTGACGGACGACTGGGCGGGCAGGCGCAGGTACCAGGAGTCGCGGGGACGTGGCGCGACCTCACCGACTCGGTGAACTTCATGGCGGAGAACCTCACCGCCCAGGTGCGCGGAATCGCGCAGGTGACGACGGCGGTCGCCCGCGGCGACCTCAGCCAGAAGATCGACGTGGACGCGCGCGGGGAGATCCTGGCCCTGAAGAACACCATCAACACGATGGTCGACCAGCTCTCGTCGTTCGCCGACGAGGTGACCCGCGTGGCACGCGAGGTCGGCACCGACGGACGACTTGGCGGCCAGGCGCAGGTGCCTGGCGTCGCGGGCACGTGGAAGGACCTGACGGACAACGTCAACATCATGGCGGAGAACCTCACCGCCCAGGTCCGCAGCATCGCCCAGGTGACGACGGCGGTCGCCCGCGGCGACCTCAGCCAGAAGATCGACGTCGACGCGCGAGGCGAGATCTCCGCCCTGAAGAACACCATCAACACGATGGTCGACCAGCTGTCCTCCTTCGCCGACGAGGTGACCCGCGTCGCCCGGGAAGTCGGCACCGACGGACGACTCGGCGGCCAGGCACGGGTCCGCGGCGTCGCGGGCACGTGGAAGGACCTGACGGACAACGTCAACATCATGGCGGAGAACCTCACCGCCCAGGTGCGAAGCATCGCCACCGTGGCGACGGCGGTCGCCGGTGGCGACCTGAGCAAGAAGATCACCGTCGAGGCCAAGGGCGAGGTCGCCGCGCTGGCCGAGACCATCAACGGGATGGTCGACACGCTGCGTGCGTTCGCCGACGAGGTGACGCGGGTGGCGCGCGAGGTCGGCACCGAGGGAACCCTGGGCGGTCAGGCGCGGGTGCCCAACGTCGCCGGCACGTGGAAGGACCTCACCGACAACACGAACTTCATGGCGAACAACCTGACCAGCCAGGTGCGCAACATCGCCCAGGTCACCACTGCCGTCGCCCGCGGCGACCTGAGCAAGAAGATCGACGTCGACGCGCGCGGGGAGATCCTGGAGCTGAAGAACACCATCAACACGATGGTCGACCAACTGTCCGCGTTCGCCTCGGAGGTCACCCGGGTCGCCCGCGAGGTCGGTACGGAAGGAAAGCTGGGCGGGCAGGCCGAGGTGGTCGGGGTGTCCGGCACCTGGCAGCGCCTCACCGAGAGCGTCAACCACCTGGCCGGGAACCTCACCTCCCAGGTCCGCGCGATCGCCGCCGTCGCCACCGCCGTCACCGAAGGCGACCTGACCCGGCAGATCACCGTGGACGCCTCCGGTGAGGTCGCCGAGCTCAAGGGCAACATCAACCAGATGATCGCCAACCTGCGCGAGACCACCACGTCCAACCTCGAACAGGACTGGCTGAAGACCAACCTGGCAAGGATCTCCGGCCTGATGCAGGGATGCCACGACCTGAAGGCACTGGCGTCGCTGGTCATGAGCGAGCTCGCTCCGCTGGTCTCCGCGCAGTACGGCTCCTTCTACCTCGCCACCAGCGACCCCGACGCCGACGTGATCCTCGAACGCACCGCCGGGTACGGCTCGATCCCCACCGACCTGGTGGACGCGCCGCCCGCGAGGTTCTGCCTGGGCGAGTCCCTGGTCGGGCAGGCCGCCGCGGACAAGCGGACGATCGTGATGGCCGGCGCGTCCAGCTACGTACGCATCTCCACCGGGCTGGGCACGGTCATGCCGTCCAACGTCATCCTCGTGCCGGTGCTGTTCGAGGGGCAGACGCTCGGCGTGATCGAGCTCGCCTCGGTGAAGGACTTCACGGCGGTGCACCGGGATCTGCTCGAGCAGCTGAAGGAAACCATCGGCGTCAACGTCAACACGATCGTGGCGAACTCGCGTACGGAGGCGTCGCTCGCGCAGTCCCAGCGGCTGGCACAGGAGCTGCAGGCCCGGTCCGAACAACTCCAGCAACAGCAGGAGGAACTGCAGCGCTCGAACATCGAGCTCGCCGAAAAGGCGGCCCTGCTCGCCAGTCAGAACCGCGACATCGAGATCAAGAACATCGCCATCGAGCAGGCCAGCCAGGAGCTGGAGGAACGCGCCCGTCAACTGTCGCTTGCGTCGACGTACAAGTCGGAGTTCCTGGCGAACATGTCGCACGAGCTGCGTACGCCGTTGAACAGCGTGCTGATCCTGGCGAAGCTGCTCGCCAACGACCTGCAGGGCAACCTGACCGCGCAGCAGATCGAGTTCGCCCGGACGATCTACTCCGCGGGTACCGACCTGTTGCAGATGATCGACGACGTTCTCGACCTCGCCAAGGTGGAGGCCGGCCGGATGGAGGTGCTCGTCGTCCCGGTGACGGTGGACGACCTCGTCGCCTACGTGGACTCGCTGTACCGGCCGATGGCCTCCGAGAAGGGACTCGACTTCTCCGTCACAGTGTCCCCCATGGTCCCGTCCACCCTGCAGACCGACCGGCACCGGCTGCAGCAGATCCTGCGCAACCTGCTGTCCAACGCCGTGAAGTTCACCCACACCGGCGGCGTCCAGCTGCACATCCGGGTGGTCGGCCAGTCCGAGGTGAACAGCCCGTCACTGCAGGCGGCGCACTCCAGGGTCGCGTTCGTCGTCGAGGACACCGGGATCGGCGTCGCCGCGGACAAGCTCGCGCTCATCTTCGAGGCGTTCCAGCAGGCGGACGGCACGACGAGCCGGAAGTACGGGGGGACCGGGCTCGGCCTGTCCATCAGCCGCGAGCTGGCCCGCCTGCTGGGCGGCGAGCTTCAGGTCTTCAGCGAGGCGGGCCGAGGCAGTACGTTCACTCTCGTTCTGCCCGTCGGGGAGCATCTCGCGCTGACGGACCAGACCACTCCCGGGTGGCAGGCGATGAGTGGTACGCCGGTACCCGGCGCGGGCACGGCGATCCCGGCAACGAGAGCGCCGGGGCGGACGATCCCCGGCACGAAGGTGCCAGAGACAAGGGCGTCGGAGGCGTCGGAGCCGGCGTCGTCGGAGCCGGCGTCGTCGGAATCCAGGATGTCGCCGGAATCCAGGGTGTCCGGTGCGGAAACCTCCAGGCCGGCTGCGCGGATTCCCCGCCCCACGATGCCCGGGTCGGGCGGTCCCACTCCGACGCCTCCCGGCCACGTCGCCCCCGTGAACGTCGTATCCGGTGAGGCGTCCGACACCACGCGACCGGACCCCGAACGGCACGAGGGGGCGCCGCGCGAGACGCCGGACCAGCTGGGGAGCGAGGGCAGTTCCGGCAGCGGCGGCGGTGAGCACATGCGGCCTTCCCCCTCGGCCGAGGCGGCCTACGCCGGGAACGCACCTCGGCCGGGCTCGGCGGAGGAAGCTCGCTGGCGGCGCTTCCGGACGTTCGAAGGGGAACGCATCCTCGTGGTCGACGACGACCCGCGCTACATCTACGCGCTGGCGACCGCCCTCGAACAGCACGGCCTCCACCCGGTCTGCGTCGAGAACGGCATGGAGGCGGTCCGCACGCTGGAGCAGGAAACGGACGTCGACCTGGTGCTGATGGACGTTATGATGCCCGGCCTGGACGGCAACGCGACGATGACGACGATCAGGAAGATGGCGAGGTACCGCGAGCTGCCGATGCTCGCGGTCACCGCCAAGGCGATGAAGGGCGACCGGGAGCAGAGTCTTTCCGCGGGTGCCACCGACTACGTCACCAAGCCGGTCGACATCGACCAGTTGCTGCACCTGATCGCGACGTACCTGCCGTCCGATCCGACCAGGGTGCCGCAGCAGAAGCATCCGGACCGGTCGTAGGTACGCACGACGCCGGGCACGCTGACCCGATCAGTGCCCGGCGGCGAGAATCGAAGGCGCCGGTTCGGCGACCGCGGCCACCGCGTCGGCGACGATGAGGTCCACCAGTGCCGTGCACTCCGGGTCGGCGCACTCGCAGTCGAAGGTCCGTACGACCGTCGACGTGTCGACCGGGACCTCGGGCCTGGTCAACGGACCGGCATGCTGCGTGACCAGCGCGTCGTTGCCGTACCGGACGAGCGCGCGGCGTTCCTCCACACTCGTGGCCGTCAGGCCCCCGGCAAGTGCCGATGCGAAGATCCGCTCCACCTCCGCGAGGGTCTCCTCCTCGGTCAGGTCGTCGACGACGAGCGTGGTGACCGGGGAGTCCGCGAGCATCGTGGTCAGCCGGTCCCAGGTCTGCAGGTAGTACGCCGGCACGCCCTCCGGATGCCGCCGGCGCAACCGTTCGTGCTGAACCTCCCGCGACGGCATCAGCCACACCGCCCTGCCGGGAACGGTCACCATCGCCGGGCTGATCGGCCCGCCCTCGGCCACCACCAGCGGGGACGCGGGCAGCGCACGTAGGTCGTCGACGATCATCGGGGCGCGGTCGTAGAGGTTGTGTGCCGGGCCGCGGTCGGGCACGGGCACACCGGCGGCGCGCGCCCGCTCGCGATGGATCCAGGTGCGGCTGTCGGAGTTGTACCAGCGAAGACCGTGCCGCCGCGCCAGCTTCCGGGCGACCGTCGTCTTGCCCGCGCCGGCCGGACCACCGATCCACAGCACGTTCGAAAGCTCCATGTCCCCCATCATGTTCCGGGGATGCGGCGCGGGACGTCGCGGGTGGTGACCGGCCGCATCGTGGACGTGTCCGCCGCCTCGTAGTAGGACGGACGTCGGGAGGCGACCGGTGCGGGTCCGCGTCACCGCGTGGATCCGCGGCAGTTGAGGCCGAGGAGCAGAGGAAGCCATGAGGATTCTTGTCACGGGGGCCGGCGGCGCCATCGGTGGAGCGGCCACCGCCCGGCTCGTCGAGGCCGGGCACGCAGTGAGGGCGCTGGTGCGCGAGGACGACACACCGCCGGACACCAGCGGCGTCGAGGTCGAACGCGGAGACGCCACGGACCCGGCGGCGGTGTCGCGGGCGGTGACCGGCGTCGACGCCGTGGTGCACCTCGCGGCGACGCCCGCACCCCTCGGACGGCCGGAGGACGTGTTCGTCAACAACTCCTGCGCGACCCTGGTCGTGCTGCAGTACGCCGCCGAGGCCGGCGTGGGCAGGGCGGTCATCGCCTCCAGTGTGTCTGCGCTGGGCCTGGCGTGGGCCCGTGAGGTGAACTCACCGGCGTACGTGCCGATCGACGAGGACCACCCGTTCTGGCCCGAGGAGTCCTACGGCCTGTCCAAACAGGTGGACGAGGCGACCGCGGCGATGATCCACCGGCGTTTCGGGATGCCGATCCTCGCCTACCGCTTCCCGTTCACCACCTCCGCGAGCGCGCTGGCCGAGCGCGCCGCCCAGGTACGCGCGGACCCGGCAGAGGCGGTGCGGGAGCTGTGGGCCTACCTCGACCTGCGGGACGCGGCCGAGGCGATCCGGCTCGGGGTGGAGAGCGAGGTGCCGGGGTTCCAGCCGGTGTACGTCATGGCGCCGGACACCCTCGCAGACCGCCCGACCGCCGAGCTGATCGCCCGCTACCACCCGACCAGCGAGGTACGCACGCCGCTGGTCGGGCGGCAGACGCCGTACGTCATCACCCGGGCCGAGGAGTTGCTCGGCTTCCACGCCCGCCATCTGGTCGTCGACGAACGGTAGGAGGTCCGTCCCACACGGAACGACTCGAATTGAGGCCGTCAACTGACCGTTGCTCCTCCTGACCTTCCGCGGTGTCACCGACGAGCAGACGAGGCGGCGTACCACCGTGAGCGAGCTCACCCTGGGCGGGATCGTCCGGCACCTGGCCACCGGCGAGCGGGTCTGGACGCGGATCATCGTCACCGGTGACGGGGAACTGCCGGACGGCATGCTCGACATCGGGCAGTACCGCATGGCCGAGCACGACTCCCTCCGGGTGTTGCTGGAGTCGTACGAGGCGGCGGCGAAGGGGCTGGAGGATGTCGTAGGCACGATGCCCGACCTCGGCCGGAGCGTGCTGCTCCCGGTCACGCCATGGTCCCCGCCCGAGCCGGTCCACTGGCCCGTACGCCGGATCCTGCTGCACCTGATCCGGGAGACGGCCCAGCACGCCGGGCACGCGGACATCATCCGGGAGGCGCTGGACGGTGCGAACACCACTGCCCGACGATGATGTCCGCGTCCACCTGCGACCGGGCTCGGTGCGGGCTGGGTGCGATCAGTGTGGGACCACGCCGTGGCGGTCGATGTGCGGACCGGCCACGGTGTCGGCGGAGGCGGCGGCCACGATCGCGTCGGTGCCCTCGGTGACGGTCTGGTGCCCCTGGTGCCCGTTGAGGTCGGTGGCGGTGTAGCCGGGGTCGACGGTGGTGACCCGAACGCCCGGCAGGTCCCTGGCGTACTGGTTGGCGATCATGTTCAGCGCCGCCTTGGAGGACTGGTAGACCATCCCCGGTACGCGCGACTCGGTGCGCTCGGGATCGTTGACCAGGGCGATCGATCCCAGGCCGCTGGACACCATCACCAGCCGAGGGCTTGGCGAAGCGGTGAGCAACGGCAGGAAGGCATGCGTCACCCGCACCGGGCCGAGGACGTTGACGCCGAACACCGGAAGGAAGTCCGCGGGCACGGTCTCCAGTGTCGTCCTGTGGAAACCGGCCACGCCGGCGTTGTTGATCAGGACGTCCAGTCCGGTGCCGGATTCCGCGACGATGTCGTACGCCGTCAAGACGGACTTGTCATCGGTGACGTCAAGCACGACGGGGCGTACGTCGGCATCCGGCTGGATTGTCCTGATCCTGGCCGCGGCGTCGAGGCCGGCCTGTTCGTCGCGGGCAGCCATCCAGACGGTCCAGCCCAGCAGGGCAAGCCGGCGGGACGTCTCCAGGCCCAGGCCCTTGTTGGCTCCGGTGACCAGAACGGTGGTGCGGTCGTGGTGCCTGGGGTTCTCGCTGTGGTTGGGGTTCTCGGTCATGGCCCCACTCTGTGACGACCCGTGACGGGCTGCCAGGACCGGCCGATCGTGGGACCGCCGGTCCCACCCTCGCGACTGGTGCGGCCGGGCAGCCGAGGGCATGCTGGATGGGTGAAGGCGAACCGCGAGGAGCTGGCCCGGGTGATCAGACGCGCCCGCGAGCGCGTCGGACCCGGCGAGGTGGGGCTGCCGGTAGGCCGCCACCGCCGCGTTCGCGGTCTGCGGCGCGAGGAGCTCGCCCAGCTCGCCGGGATCAGCGTCGACTACGTCGTCCGGCTCGAGCAGGGCCGCGGCCCCCGGCCCTCGGAGCAGGTGCTGTCCGCCCTGGCGCGGGCGCTCCGTCTGGACACCGACGAGCGTGACCACCTCTTCCACGTCGCCGGAGGTACGCCGCCGCGACAGGGCCTGATCGACCTGCACGTACGCCCAGGGATCCTTCGGCTGATCGACCGCTTCACCGACCTCCCGGCGATGGTGCTCAGCGCGAAAAGCGACATCCTCGCCTGGAACGCCATGTCGTCCGCGTTGCACGGTGACTGGTCCGCACTCTCGCCGGATCGGCGCAACCAGACCCGGCTCAGGTTCCTCCCCGACCCGAACGAGCCCCCGCGCACCGTGATCGGCGGCTCCGCCGAGGACCGCGCCCAGACCTCCGCCCAGACCGTCGCCAACCTGCGCTCGGCGGCGGGCCGGTATCCGGAGGACCCGGGTCTGCGGCGGCTGCTCGAGGACCTGCGGCGGCGTTCGGCGGAATTCCGCGAGCTGTGGGACACCGTCGACGCCTCCACCTTCCGCAGCCACACCAAGACCCTGGTCCATCCGTCGCTGGGCGAACTCACCCTCGAGTGCGACACCCTCCACATCCCCGACACCGACCAGACGCTGGTCGTCTACTCCGCCGCACCGGGCACCTCCGAGGCCGACGCCCTCGCGTTGCTGCGCGTCGTCGGCATCCAGCAACTCGCGTCCGCCACGGGTGCACCCGCGCACGAAACGTGAGTCACTCCGGCCGACGGGTCCCGTTGCTCGGCAAGGCTCAGCCAGGACCTTTGGGGTGAGCTGCGTCGAAAGCACGGGAGAGCTTCGCCGGCACGACCATGCGCCACGCGTCGACAACGAGTTCGCGGGCCTCCGTCGGGTCGAGAGCAGCGAGGTCGGCGTGCACCCAGTTGAACCGCATGTCCGATGTCGCCGGCAGGTGGAACTTGTGCGGCTCGCCCGCGACGAGCGCCGCTCGCTCCTCGACGGGGAACGCGAAACCCATGACGCTCTCGTCGATGGAGAAGGCCACGTACACGATCTGCCTGACCCGGAACTTCAACCTGCCGCGCACACACACCTCGTAGGAGCGCTCCAGTGACGTTCCGAGTGGCCGGACATCGCTGATCGTCGCCATGAGCGATCTCTCCTCCCCCTTCCTGGGTGAGTCCGCGTAGACGGTAGACCGCGGCAGTGGCCCGAAGTCATCGGTCTTCCTGTTCGGCCGGCGCACCTACGAGCAGTTCGCCGGCTCCAGGTGAGCTGCCGCAGGAGATGATGGTCAGATGCGGTACCTGATTTCTGTGATCGATGACAAGAGCAATCCCGGCAGTACGGACAGGCAGCCTGCCATCAGCGCGTTCAACGAACGACTGATCGCCGAGGGCTACTGGGTCTTCGCGGGCGGACTTGCGGACACCGATGCGGCCACGGTCGTCGACAACCGGGGCGAGCAGGCGGTGTTCAGCGACGGGCCTTTCGTGGAGTCGAAGGAGTACCTCGCCGGTGTCTGGGTGTGGGAGGCCCCTGATCTGGATGTGGCGCTCGAGCTCGCCGCCGAGGCGTCGAAGGTCTGCGATCGGAAGATCGAGGTGCGGCCGTTCCAGTGAGCGACGAGTAGACGACGTGCAGGTCCCCGTTCGTGGCCTGCAGAAGCCAGGGGTAGGAGTAGCCGAACTCGTTGTCGAGGTACTCCTCGTCCTGCATCTGCAGGTTGCGTCAGTGCGGCCAGGTGGTTCCCTCGTCCTCGGACAACGCGAGCGTGAGCGGCGTGCGAAGCGTTTTGCGGCGCATGCCACCCTCTCCGTCGGGAGCCCAGCGGAACTGTGTCTCCCGCAGGGTGGCGACCAACGTGGCCGCGTGGCTGTCGCCCGGGTGCGCTCTCCTCGCCCTCGGCTCCGCACCGGTTTGGCGACGGCTCACTGGTGCGTCCTGCCACGCGCGGCGGTCAGGTGCGCGCGTGCCGCCAGCTCCAGATGCACCAGGTCAGAGGCGACGCTGGCGAACGTGAAACCCTCGGCCAGCCGCTTCGCGGCCACCTCGCCGTCATGGGTGTGGATACCGGACGCCACACCAGCGGCCTTCGCGGCCTCACTCACCGCCCGCAACGCCGCCTCGAACTCACCGGCGACTGCGGGGTCACCCGGGAACGCTCCCCCGAGCCCGAGAACGAGATCCGACGGACCGACGTAGACACCGTCCAGTCCGGGCGTACGGCAGATCGCCTCGACGTTCTCCAGGCCCTCGCGGGTCTCGATCATCGCGAACACCAGCGTGCTCGCATCCGCCTCCGACGGACGCGGGCCGATCCGCAAACCTGACCGCATGGGTCCGTACGAACGCCTGCCCGCCGGTGGGTAACGGGTGGCGCTCACCGCACTGGCCGCCTCAGCGGGCGTGTTGACGAGCGGCACGATGACGCCGGCCGCACCGGCGTCGAGCGCGCGCCCGATCGGCGTCAGCGTCAGGTGGTTGTCCTCCACCCGGACCATCCCGACCGCCTGTGCGCCGGCGTCGATCGCTGTCAGTCCGTTGAGGATTCCGGAGTATCCGATCAGGCCGTGCTGTGCGTCGAGCACGACATAGTCGTAGCCGAGCCGGCCGATCCGTTCGGTGGCCACCGGGGCGTCCATGGCCGACCAGTAGCCGATCGCCCTTTCCCGCCTACGGATCCTGGCGGCGAACTCCGTCGCAAGACCACTCACCGAACCACTCCTCACCTGGTCGTGGGCCGACGAGAGTCGCGATGTCGACCGGCCGATCGTGTAGGTACGCCAATCCAAGCAGGTGTGGCTTTCCAGTGGCCCTTGGTGTCCGATTCCAGCACGGCCGTTTCCAACAGGGCAGTTTCCAACACGGCGGCCCAGCCTCTCACGCAGGTTGACGTTGACGCGAACTGTCTTGTGGACAAGCGGTTTCCCGCGCGCATGGGCCGATCATGCACGATAGAATCGAATACATGAGCGACGACGGCGAGGGCTTCGACGGCCACTCGGGCGAAGGTCCCGGTGGCCGTCAGGTGCTGCCTGCGGGGTTGGCGGACTTGCCAGCCGGGCCGCGGCTTGCCGTGCTGGTCGCCTCGGTCGACCGGAGGGTGTGTAACGGATTCGAGCTGGAGGAGTCGATCAAGGCACGGCGGCGGCTGATCTGCTGCCTGGAGGCTGAGTGCCTGTCCGATGTGAACGTGCTGGCCCACACCAGCCCCGGCATGCCCGATGAGCCAGCTGAACGCTGTGCCGAGCTGGACTCGATGACCCAGGCCGTCCTCGAACCGCTGCTGGGATGGACCGGCCACCACGCCGACTGGTACCTCTCGCTGGCCACCACCCTCCCCCCGCCTGCCACAGGTACGGGACACTCTGGCGTCCGGCGGGCTCGAACTCGGCGACATGCGCACCATCGTGGACCGCATCACCGACGCCGAACCCGACCTGTGGGGTGCCATCGAGGACGCGATCTTCCCCAAAGTCCTGGAGCTTCGGGGCGGGTTGTTGCGGTCCAAGGTGGAGGCAGAGGTTCTCAAGGCCGACCCCGAAGCCGCCGTCAAACGGCACCGGGCCGCGCGGACCGGGCGGAACGTCGCGATCTGGCCCGCCGTGGACGGTGTAGCCGACCTCGCCGTCCGCGGCCTGTCGGCTGACCAGGCCGCTGAGGCGTACGGCAACATCGACGCCATCGCCCGCGCCGTCAAAGCAACCGGCGACACCCGACCCCTCAGCCACCTCCGCGCCGACGTCGCCGCCGCACTGCTCACCGGCACCGCCGACATCACCGACTGCTCCGCCCCCACGCAAGCTGACCCGGACGGGACCGAGCGGGGCGGGCAGGGGCACTGTGCCGTTCACCGGTTCCCCGACCATGACCTGCACGACAGCTGGTGTGAGTGTGGCGACTGCTCCCTGGCGCCGGTCACCAGCTGCAGGGTGTGCGGCGCGGCCGCGAAGAACGGCGTCCCGATCCACAACACCGCCGCCCACAGTGCCGCACAGAACGCAGCGGAATGCGGCACAGCCGGCGGGGATGCAGCCGGGGACAACCAGACGGAGGGCAACGCAGCCGTAGAGAATGCAGCTGCCCACGCCGGCGCTTCGACATCACCGCCCTGGTCTTCCTCGCAGCCGAGCTGGGGTGCCATACGAACACGCTCGAAGATCGAAGCGACCAGCGGTGTGCGTGGACCACGTGCAGGAGGCCCGCGGCGACGTGCCACCTGGACCACAACACCGAATATGCCGGCGGTGGTGCAAGTTCGGTGGGCAACGTCGCGCCGTTGTGCCCGCGCCACCACAAGGCGAAGAGTGAACGGGACTGGACACTCCAACAGACCCGACCCGGCGAACACACTCTCACCGACCCCTACGGCCGCCAATACCGCAGCCAGGCACCATCCCTCACCACCCCCCGTGACAGCCCAACCGGCATCTGCCACCACCAGCACCGCAGAGACCGACGATCGACCGCCGTTCCGAAATCCGATCTCGCGCGTGGGGCGCTGCAGGGACGAGCTCAAGTCAGCGACCCCTTGACCACCGGAAGGTTCGCGGGCGGGCCGGTCTCGACCAGCCGCACGATGGCTTCCAGGTCGAGGTGCTCCTCGACGGCGTCGGCGAGGTCGTCGATGCGCCGTTCGCGCGCCGCTGCGAAGCTGACCTGCCCAGGCTCGATGGACAAGCCGACCAAGGATGCGACCTCACCCAGCCAGGCACGGCGGAACGCGTCGCCTTCCAGACTGCCGTGCCACATGGTCCCGAACACCGAGCCGCGTCGGGCACCGCCGAGGAACGGTTCGTCGGCACCGAGGTGGACCCGGCCGTGATGGATCTCGTAACCACCGGCCGGTACGCCGAGCGCCTCGCCGGACGGCAACCGGAGCACCTTGTCGGGCCCGAAGTCGGTACGTACGTCCAGCAGGCCGAGCCCCTCGGCGCACGCACCGGCAGGTCCCTCGACGCCGTCCGGGTCGCGCACCTCACGGCCAAGCATCTGGAACCCTCCGCAGATGCCCAGCACCACCCCGCCGCGCGCGGCATGGGCGGTGATCGCGTCGGCCAGACCTCGCTGCCGCAGCCAGGCCAGGTCGGAGAGGGTGGCTCGCGTGCCAGGGAGCACCACGACGTCCGGCGAACCCAGCCCTCGCGCGTCGTGCACGAAATCCACGTCCAGGCCGGGTTCCAGGCACAGCGCGTCGACGTCGGTGAAGTTGCTGATCCGCGGCAGCAGCACCACCGAGACCCGCAGCCGCTCCCCCGGCGCAGTGACGTCCGGGCGAGGGCGGGACTCCAGCGCGAGGGCGTCCTCGGAGTCCAGCCACAGTCCTCCCAGCCAGGGCAGTACGCCGAGCACCGGTCGCCCCGTGAGTTCCTCCAGGCTGTCCAGTCCGGGCCGGAGCAGCCCGACGTCGCCACGGAACTTGTTCACCACGAAGCCACACAACAGCGCCTGGTCGTCCGGCTCCAGCAGGGCCAACGTGCCGTACATCGACGCGAACACCCCGCCCCGGTCGATGTCGCCCACCACGATCGTCGGGACTCGGCCATGCCGGGCGAGACCCATGTTCACGTAGTCGAACCTGCGCAGGTTGATCTCCGCCGGGCTGCCCGCGCCCTCGCACACCACCACGTCGTAGCGGGTCCGCAGGTCGTCGAACGCGTCGAACGCGGCCCGAGCCAGCGCACCTCTCCCGCCGAGAAAGTCCGACGCGTCGAGAGTGCCGTACGGACGGCCCATCACCACGACGTGGCTACGCAGATCGCTGCCGGGCTTGAGGAGTACGGGGTTCATGGCCGCCTCCGGCTCCACACCGGCAGCCACCGCCTGCACCCACTGGGCCCGGCCGATCTCCGCGCCTTCGGCGGTGACCATCGAGTTGTTGGACATGTTCTGCGCCTTGAACGGCGCGACCCGGTAGCCCCGCCGGCGCAACGCCCGGCACAGTGCCGTGGTGACGACGGTCTTGCCCGCGTCGGACGTCGTACCGGCCACTAGGAGGCCCTGTCCTGTCACCCCGCAGAGGATGTCATGCCGACGAGACCGCCGTCACGTGAGGACCCGATCGGTGGGCTCGGCGTCGGCCTCGGGTTCGGCCCAGACCTCCGCGACCCTCTGCGTGATCCAGAAGAACGTGAACCCGAGGATCACGACGGACTCCTCGACGAAGATCCAGTGCTCCATGGCGCCTCGCTTCCCGGCGATCCAGACGATCGCCATCGCGAGCATCACGACCGCGAGGATCGCCCAGTACCAGACGCGCCGCCCCCCTTGATGGCCGAGATGCAAGCCCGAGTTGACGACCACGATGATCAAGCCCGCGAACAGCACCAGGGCGGACAAGCCGTGCCCCGTCCGCAGGAACGTGGCCCGCTCAGCGAGAAAACCGGCCACCAGTACCACGTATCCGACCGCGAGCACGTGGAGCGCGATCCTCGCGTGCCGGTCACCCGCGTGAGGCAAGGCTCCATGCCCGGCGCGCAGGATCGGTGCGAGATAGGCGACCAGCAGGCCGACGCCGCCGATGATCAGCACCGCCGCCACGTTCGCCGCGATCGTCGAGGACGGGATGTCGCAGAAGGCGCGGCGCGGATCACACTCCGCCTCGCCGCGGCTGGTGGGTACGAATGCGACCAGGAACGCCAGGAATCCCGCCGCGTTCAGGGTCACGTCCTCGAACCCGGTGCGTCCGGGATAGATGATCAGGCACGCCCCAAGCGAACACAGGCAGGCGATGAACACCGCGTGCGCGGGCGTGTAGTAGTAGGCGCTGACCGAGTCCAGCAGCGAGCCGTACCGGAACCACTCCAAGGTGATGGCGGCCGCCAGCAACAACACCAGCAGGACCATCCCGAGCCGCAGATAGAGATCGGTACGCCGAAGCAGCTGGCGAGCGCCGGCCGCGGTGGAGTCGGTTGTCATCTCGCACACCCCTTCGGGGCCGCGCATGACGACGCCGCACCGGCCCCACGTGCCCGCGAGGATGAGCCTCCGGCAGGCGACCGTCAAGAAGCCTGGCGGGCGAGGGAACCGAGCTTTCCCGGACCGTTAGCACCATGTGGCGAAACCGAAATGTTCCCCCCGGAGCGTCCGGGTGGCGTGGTCGCCCTGTTGTCCGGACCCTGTTGTCCGGACCTATTTGTCCGTCACACCCAGCAGCCGGGCGTGCAGGGCGCGCACCTCGTCAGCGAGCTCGGGATCGGGGCCGGCGACCCGAATGCCGGGTGCGACCGTGGTGATCGGCAGCGGTGCGACGGGTGCCGGCGGAGCGCCCCACTCCTTCCGCCAGCCGACCAGTTGCTCCGAGCTCGTCGCGTAGACGATCCGGCCCAGGCCAACCCAGGCGTGGGCGGCACTGCACATCGGGCAGTGCTCTCCGGAGGTGTAGACGACACTGTCGCGCCGCTGCGCGGGTGAGAGGTTCGACGCCGCCCACCGGGCGATCTCGAACTCCGGATGGCGAGTCTCGTCGCCGTCCTTGACGCGGTTGCGGTCGGCGAACCGTACGACTCCCTGATCGTCGACGAGCAGGGAGCCGAACGGCTCGTCCCCGTCCTCCAGCGCCTCCCGCGCCAGGTCGACACAGCGGCGCAGGTAGCCGCGGTCAGCCGCGGTGAGTCCGGCGTCCTCGTGACGTCCAGGTTCCATTCCCGGCAGGCTAGCAGTGGCGTACCGGGGCGAGGCTTCTCCGACGGGCCGCGTCGTCAGCCGACCGGCTCGGCCACGGCCTCCTTTCGCACCGTCCCGTTGTGCACGGACTCGGTCCGGACCGTTCGCAACGCGCGGGCCCAGCTGAGCAGCTCGTCCAGCATGGTTGCGAGCGTCGCCTCGTGCCGGGCGTCGGGCCGGAACTCGTTCATGTTCACGAAGTCCGTCCACAGCGACAACGTGACCTGTGGCCCGACGTCGGCCACCTTCAGGTGCGCCATCACCTGGCGGAGCTGCTCGACGGCGCGGACCCCGCCGTCGGCGCCGTACCCGACGAAGCCTGCGGCCTTGTGGTTCCACTCCGCGTACACGAAGTCGAGAGCGGTCTTCAGGACGCCCGGCATCGAGTGGTTGTACTCCGGCGTGACGAAGACGAAGGCGTCGAGGCCGCGGATCGTTTCCGCCCAGCGCCGCGTGTGCTGGAGGGCGTACTGCCCCGCCGCGGCCGGGACGATCTCGTCCAGGTGCGGCAGGTCGAAGGCCGCCAGATCGATGAGCTCGTACTCCCCGCCGCCGTGAGCGTGTGCGACCTCCTGCACCCAGCGGCCCACGGCTTCGCCGTTACGCCCGGGCCGGGTGCTTCCGATGATGATTCCCACTCTGGTCATGGTTCGACCGTACGGACCACGAGGAAGACGTCCCATGCGCGAAAGTCTCGCGACCATACTCGAGCGTCTTCGTGACCAGGTCCGGGACAGACGGACGGAGCTACGCTGACGGGCGTGGACGCGCTCAGCCAACTGGTCGCCACGATGCGGACGGGAGAACCCGCGTCGTCTCTGATCACCCACCACGCCCCCTGGCACCGCTCGTACCCACCCGTCCAGGGAGCGGGGATTCACGTGATCCTTCAGGGATCGGCCGTCCTGCTCCCGTCCGGGACGGAGCCGGTTGCGCTCGGTGTCGGGGACGTGGTTTTCACACCACAGGGTGCCGGACACGCGCTGGCCGACAGCGCCACGACTCCCCTCCCCGGGGTCGGCACCGCCGCAGACACCGCCGCAGACGGCGACGGCCCGACTACCGTGCTCCTCTGCGGGGCGTACGGGCTGGACCGTTCACGGGTCCATCCGATGCTGCTGGAGCTGCCGGAGTACGTCCACCTCCCGGCCCGCCTGGGCCACCATCCCTCACTTCGGGCGGCCATCGACCTCCTCGGCCGGGAGGTGCAGGACCGGCGGCCCGGAACCGACGCGGCGATACCAGCGCTGCTCGACATGCTGTTGCTGTTCATCCTTCGGGCGTGGACGGATGATCAGGACTGCGACGAGGGCAGCGGATGGGCAGCCGCACTCAGAGATCGCCCGGTCAGTACGGCGCTGTCGGCCATCCACCGAAACCCCGGGCATCCCTGGACCGTCGAGAGCCTCGGCACCGAGGCGGGACTGTCCCGGGCCGCGTTCGCCCGCCGGTTCGCCGCCCTCGTCGGGCAACCGCCACTCGCGTACCTCACCTGGTGGCGGCTGACCACCGCCGCACGGCTGCTCCGCGAGACCGACAGCTCGCTGCAGTCGGTGGCCCAGCGGGTGGGCTACGCCTCGGAGTTCGCGTTCGCCAACGCGTTCAAGCGGGAGTTCGGAACCGCGCCAGGCGCCTACCGGCGACGCGGGTGAGCCTCGTCGGTTGCGGCCGCCGGGAGGCTATTGCCCTTTGTGTCCGGCACCCCTAGGCTCTCAGGCCTGAGGTTGTAAATCGTTTTGCATCCTCCTGCAGCATCGTTCGTGCATCGTCGTTCCTTGCAGCGTCCTGTGACCAGTCCGCCCTCGTGGCGCGAAGCGGAGGACAGCATGGGCACCAGCACATCCCTGCACCGGCGGGCCTTCCTGCTCGGCGCCGGAGCCGCCGCCACGGCCGGTGTCGTCGGCCTGGGGACGGCGGAAACGGCACACGCGGCAGAGGTCGCCGGGACACGCGTACCACCCCTGTGGCGAGCCGCGGCCAGGAAGGGACTCCTCTTGGGATCCTCCGCGGCGACGTGGCAACTGGAGGACGCCGACTACGCCGCCCTGCACGCCAGGCATGCCGCGCTCCTGCTGACCGAGGACGACATGCTGTGGTGGCGGCTGCGGCCCACTCCCGACTCCGGGCTCGACTTCACCTACGCCGACCGGATCGTCGAGTTCGCCGAACGCAACCGGCAACTCGTGCTGGGTGCCCACCTGGTGTGGGACCAGGGGTTCGGCGACGGCTGGGGCGAGGACGACCTGTGGAACATCCCCGAGGACCGTGCCCGCGAGCTGCTCTACGGCACCATGCGCGCAGTGATGCGGCGTTACCGCCACCGCGTGCCGATCTGGAGCGTGGTCAACGAGGCGATCGTCAACGGGACGGACACGGGGCACGGCGGGCTGCGGGAGGACGTCCCGTGGTTCCAGACCATCGGCCCCGACTACGTGGCACACGCGTTCCGGGTCGCGCACGATACCGACTCGCACGCGTGCCTGATGATGAACGACTTCGGCTACGAGACCGTCAACCAGTGGGGCGACGAGCCGGCCGACAAGCAGCGCAACACCCTCCGGGTGCTCGACGACCTGCTCGGTGCCGGGGTTCCCGTGCACGCGTTCGGGATCCAGGGTCACCTGCTGGCCGACCGGTTCCACGAACGCTTCCACGCACGGCAGTACCTCCGGTTCCTCTCCGAGCTGGCCGACCGCGGCCTGAGGATCCTGATCACCGAGCTGGACGTCCTCGACGACGGGCTGCCCACGGCGACCGGGCCCCGCGACCGGATGGTCGCCGACGTCTACCGCCGCTACCTCGACGTGACGCTCGAGTGCGCGGACGTGGTGGCCGTCGTCGACTTCGGCTTGTCCGACCGCTACACCTGGCTGGACGAGGACTACCCACGCGAGGACGGGACGCACCGGCGCCCGCTGCCCTTCGACGCCGACCTGCGGCCCGTTCGCGCCTACCACGCCGAACGCCGCAGCCTTGGCAGTGCGCCCCGGAGGCGACCGGCCTGGAAGTCCCCGCGAACCTGCACCCACCGGTGAGGTGGCGTCCATGAGCCCGCTTCGAGTCGGTGTAATCGGCCTCGGCGAGGTCGCTCAGGTCATTCATCTGCCCATCCTGGAATCGTTGCCAGAGCTCTACGAGCTGGCCGCCGTGTGCGACCTCTCCCCCACCCTGCTCGACGTCGTGGGCAGGCGGTACGGCGTGGAACGGCGCTACGACGACTTCCAGAAGCTGGCACGCGACCAGACCCTGGACTGTGTGCTCGTGCTCAACAACGACGAGTACCACTGCGACGCCGTGACCGCGGCGCTGGGGCAGTCCCTGCACGTGCTGGTGGAAAAGCCGATGTGTCTCAGCCCCCGGGAGGCGGAGCGGATCGTCGCCGCCCGGGATGCTTCGGGATGTGTGGTCATGGTCGGCTACATGCGGCGATTCGCCCCCGCGTTCACCGCTGCCAAGGAGCAGTTGACGAAGCTGGGACGGGTCAACTACGTACGCGTCCATGACGTCATCGGCCGCAACCAGTTGCTGATCGACCAGACCGCGCACGTGCTCCGTCCGCACGACCTTCCGGCGGCAGCCCTGGCGGACCGGCACGAGCGCGGACGCCGGTTGGTGCGGGAGGCGCTCGGAGATGTTCCCGACGTGCTCGGCGGCACCTACCGCCTGCTGTGCGGGCTTGGCAGCCACGACCTGTCGGCGATGCGTGAGCTGCTCGGGCGGCCCCGCGGAGTCGCCGCCGCCCGCCAGTGGCGCGACGGGCAGTTCGTGGTCGCGCTGTTCGAGTACGACGACCACCTGGCGGTCTACGAGACCGGCGTGGACGAACAGCTTCGGTTCGACGCACACATCGAGGTCTACGGCGAGACCACGTCGATGCGGATCCAGTACGACACGCCCTACGTCCGGCACTTGCCCACCGTCTTGATGTTCGAGGAGAGCAACGGGGACGCCTACACCCGTTCGGTGGTCCGGCCACACCTGAAGGACCCCTACACCCACGAACTCGAGGCGTTCCACGCGTCGGTCACCGCCGGCGTTCCGGTCAGGACGACTCCCGAGGACTTCGTGCAGGACCTCGAGCTGTTCACCGAGATCATCCGGCTCGCCCACCACACACAGAAAGGCGCGGAACGATGCTGACCGACGAGGACGTGAGATTCTTCCGCGCCAACGGATATCTCCTCCCCCACACCCAGTTGTTCTCCGAGGACAAGCTCGCGCGCCTGGAGGCGATCTTCAACCGGCACCTTCGGGACAAGGGTGACAAGCTCTCCGACGAGCTGGACACCCCACACTTCCGCGACCCCGAACTGCTGGACTTCCTGCTCTCCGACGAGGTGCTCGACACCGTCGAACCGCTGGTCGGGCCGGACATCGCCCTGTGGACCAGCCACTTCATCTCCAAGGACCCGAAGGTCGGACGCGCCACGCCCTGGCACGAGGACAGCGCCTACTGGAAGGGCCGGCTCAGCGCGTACGACCGCATCGTCACGGTGTGGCTGGCGCTGGAGAAGCCGAGCGACACCTCCAACGGGTGCATGCGGGTGATTCCCGGCACGCATGTGAACGGATTCTCCGACAACTACGCCCCGACCGACCGCACCACCCAGACGTTCCATGCCGAGATCCAGGGAGTCGACGAGAGCCGGGCGGTCGACTTCGTCCTCGACCGCGGTGAGTTCTCCCTGCACGACGGCCGCATCATCCACGGCGCGAAGCCGAACACCAGCGACGTACGGCGTACCGGCTACACCATGCGGTACTTCCCCGCGTCCGTCCGCGTGCTGCCGGTCGAACAGAACGCCGGGTGGAAGATCTGGCTCGCCCGGGGCCGGGACACGGCCGGCAACGTCTACCAGCCGGAGAGGACGCCGAGCCGATGAGGCGGGGCGTCTACTTCGACGGCTGGTTTCCCGGACAGCACTGCTACCACCCGAGCCTGCCACCCCGGCGACTGCGGATGGTCGACGACCTCGTGGACTACCGCGCGGACATGCTCGTGTGGGCGGCGATGGGCGGTGGGTCGCTCGGCCTGCCCTATCTCGAACAGGAAGCCTTCGGCCCGGTCGATCCCCGCGCGCGGTTCTACGGTTTCGTCAACGACAGTGAGTTCATCGCCGAGTGCCACCGCCACGGCATCGCGGTCTTCGGCATCGTCTTCGAGGCCCAGGGCTGGGAGTTTCCGGTCGAGCTGGACGAGGACGAGACCACCATCCTCGCCCTGAACGAGCTCCGCGGCGTGGGCAGGCGGGACTGGCTCGGTCTGCGCGAGTTCTCCGCGAACCGCTATCCCCGGTTGTGGAAACCGGTCGAGCACTACTTCCCCGACGGGCTGGTCAACAGCGACGGTGAGTCGGTGACGGACCTGATCGACGAGTGCGTCGCCCGCGACATCCACCAGCAACCCTGTCACGCGAAGTGGGTGGAGTGCCCCGACCGGGACCACCAGTGCTACTACATGGACCGCAACAACCCCGTGTGGCGGGAGTACCTCAAGGCGGTCATCCGGATCCAGATCGACGCCGGCGTGGACGGTGTGCAGCTGGACGAGGCCGAGCTGCCGATGGGCGCGTTCCAGTACGGCGCGTGCTTCTGCCGGGACTGCATGCGGCTGTTTCGTACGTACCTGAAGGAGCTTCCGCCCGATCTGCGCGACCCGGCCCTGGACGGCGTCGACCTGGACACGTTCCACTACGGCGACTGGCTGCTGGCGCGAGGCCACGACTTCAAGACCGACCGCGAGTCCGCGCCGCTGTTCGGCGACTACTACCGCTTCCAGTGCCGGACGATCAAACGCTACTTCGGCGAGCTCGCCGAGTACGCGAGGGAGTACGCACGCGAGCAGGGCCGGAACGTGCTGATCTCGGGCAACTTCTTCAACTGCGACCCGTCCTATCTCGCGCTGGTCGACGACGTGGACGTCGTCGTCACCGAGATGCGCAACACGACCTACCGGCAGCCGCAGTGGTACCGCTACGTCGCGGGATTCGCGGCCGGCAAGGACGTCGTCGTGGTCGAGAACCCCTACGGCGGAGTCGTTCCGGAGCTGGTGGAACAGCTGCGGAAGGGACGCGGCTACGACCTGTTCCGGCTGTCGTTGTACGAAGGTGCGGCGTTCGGCGCGAACATGTCGGTGCCCTACGGCGCGTGGATGGGCGCGACGATCGAGGACTCGTTCCACCCTCCGCACGACCTCGCGGTCGAGGTGCAGAACTTCCTCGCCGACCACGAACACCTGTACTCCCACGACTCCTGGCACGAGGTGTGCGTCGTCTTCGGCGTGGCCAGCACCCGCGACCTGATTCGCCGGGCGGACGTGAGCGACAACATCACCAACGCACGAAACGACTCGGTGCGGGTTCCCTACCGGGTCGTCACCGAAGGTCTGTCGGCGGCGGCGGTGCCGTTCGACGTGGCGGTGTTCGCCGATGGCGATGTCGCTCCCGATCGCGTGGACGCGAAGACGTTGACGCGGTACGAGCGGATTGTGCTTCCGGACTGCCACGTGCTCACGCCACGGCAGGTGGAGGTACTGGAGACCTGCGTGAACGCCGGCGTGGTCGTCGTCGTCACCGACCGGTTCGCGGAGAACCTCCCGGCTGACATGCGCGACCGGCTGCTCCGCCGACCGGGCGTTCGGCGGGCCGTCGCGGAGGACGTCCCCGCCGTCGCCGGCGCCGCACAGGTCACCGTCTCGACGGGTGCTGCCGACGTCGCGGTCAACGTGGCCAGGCTGAGCGGCGGCAGCGCCGCGGTGCACTTGGTCAACTACGCCTACGACGCCGAGATCGACGCCGTACGCCACCACACCGACGTCTCGTTGCGGGTCCGTCTTCCGGTGGCGACGAGCGGCCGGGTGGTCTACCACGCTCCCGGAATTCCCTCGTTCGACCTCCCCGTTCGCCGGGACGGCATGACGGTCGAGGTCTCGATCCCCCGGGTGGGGGTGTACGGCATCGTGGAGCTTCGCGGCGACGCGTGACTCTGGTGAGTCCGCCTACGCGGATCCGCGGACCACCAGCGGGCAGGGCAGCACCACGGTCGTACGATCCCGGTCCCGCTCGCCCCGGAGCCGTCTGGTCAGCAGGCGCCCCGCTGTCGCGCCGATCTCGTAGGCGGGGTTGACCACCGTGGTGAGAGCGGGATGGACGATCGTCGCGGCGTCCACGTCGTCGAAGCCCGCCACCGCCACGTCGTCGGGCACGTTCAACCCGGCCTCGCGCAGCGCGTCGATGGCCCCGATCGCGGTGAGGTCATTGGCACAGAACACCGCGTCCGGCCGACGGCGTGCCGGAAGGGCGAGCAGTGACCGCATCGCGTCGCGGCCACCCTGGCGGGTCCAGTCACCGGCGACGAGCAGCGAGGGGTTCGCCCGCCGCCTGGCCTGCGACAGCGCCCTCCGAAAGCCCGCGACCCGGTTGCGGCCGGTCTGCGACGGGCCGGAGATCATCGCCACCCGCCTGGCTCCCCGGCCGAGGAGGTGGGTGGTCGCGGCGTACGCGCCGACCTCGTCGTCCACCGTCACGACGTCGACCTCGGGGTGGTCCAGCCGCTCGCCGATGGACACCACCGGCACGCCCATGTTCGCCGGCCCGAGCGCACCCACCGACGCCTCGTCGACCGCAGCCAGCACGATGCCGTCGGCGCCCCGGTCGAGGATGTCCTCGAAGAACTTCGTCTCCCGGTCGGGCAGGCCGTCGGTGTTGCACACGTAGGTGCCGTACCCGTCGGCGTCGACCACGTCGGCCAGCCCTCGGGTGAGCACGCTGTAGAAAGTGTTGGTGATGTCCGGGACCACCACCGCGATCATCTGCGAACGACGGGTACGCAGTGACCTCGCGACGTGGTTGGGGCGATAGCCGAGGGTCCGGATCGCCTCGTGCACGGTGGCCTGCGTCTCCTCGGCCACCAGGCGCTTGCCGGACAGGACGTGCGACACGGTGGTGGGGCTGACGCCGGCGTGTGCGGCGACCTGGGTGATGGTCACCCGGGGCCGGCCGGTGTCGGCGGCCGGCGCCTTCTGCTTGGGCATGCGTACCCTTTCCGGGTGGAGTGCGAGGTGGTCCCCGCTCCTGGCTCGGCGACCCGAGCCGACGCGGCGTCCCGCACCTGTCCACGGATTTCATAGCGCTTTCCGGGGGAGAACGCAAATCGATTTGTCCTCTTGACAAGGAATTCGTCCCGGACGATGCTCTGCCGAAGCCAAACGATTTGCACCTGGCTTGCACTTCGCCACAACTGTTCATCGGACTCGAGCAGGGAGCCCTTGGATGGGCGTTCGCACGGTATCGAAGTTGCCCCGGATCATCGCCGCACTGGCCGTCACCGGCATCGCGCTGGCAAGTTGCTCCTCGCCCGATGACTCGTCGAAGACGGACGTCGGGGCCGGCAAGGGGCCGGTCAAGGACCCGACCTCCCCGGTGTCGGTCACCTTCTCGTCCTGGGTCGGTGGCGATCCGACGATGAAGAAGCTGGCCGCCGAATTCCACAAGTCGCACCCGAACATCACCATCCGCTTCCAGAACGTCTCGGCGGACAACGCGAGCCAGAAGCTCACCACCCAGATCGCCGGTGGCGACCCGCCGGACGTCGCCTACATCGACGCCAGCGCCACTTCCGACTTCGCCTCGCGCCAGTCGCTGGTCAACCTGGACAACTACATCCGCCGCAGCAAGGTGGTGAAGGCGGCGGACTACGTCCCGGCATTCAAGGACTTCGTGACGTACGACAAACACCTGTGGGGGCTGCCGATCGACGGCGAGTCGACCGGATTGTTCTACCGCACCGACCTGTTCGAGCAGGCAGGAATACCCGCCCCGCCGAAGACATGGGACGAGTTCCTGAGTGCCGCACAGAAGCTCACCGTCCCCGCCAGGAAGCAGTACGGCTACGAGGTGTTCGCCCCCGAGGCCGCCTACTACTGGTACCCCTGGCTCTACCAGGCGGGTGGTGACCTGCTGGGCAAGGGAAACAAGATCCTGTTCAACAGCCCGCAGGCCAAGAAGGCCGCGAACTTCTACGTCGGCCTGGCGAAGTACTCACCCCCGGACTACCTGAACTCCAACTCCTACGACGGCCGAGTGGCCTTCGCACAAGGGCAGGTCGGGATGTACATGGCCGGCTCGTGGTTCGCCGGCACCCTGAACTCGGAGTATCCGAAGATCGCCGGGAAGTGGGCGGCCGCTCCCCTGCCGAACGGCCCGGCCGGATGCAAGACGACCATCGCCGGGGACTCGCTGGTCATGCTGGCCGGCACCAAGCAGGCCGACGCCGCGTGGTTGTGGATGGAGTACCTCTCCACGCCGGACAACGTCGCGCTGTGGACCTACAAGTCGGCGAACGGCACCGAGCTTCCGCCGCTGACCCCACTGCTGGACTCCCCCGACCTGGTCAAGGAGAAGCCGATCCTGAAGGGGTTCGCGGAGCTGATGAAGTGCGGCGTCTCCAGCAATGTGCCGACCCCGAAGTTCCCGAGGGTCGAGCAGGAGCTCAACAAGGAGCTGGGCAAGGCGTTCTACGGCAACCAGACCGCCGAGCAGGCGCTGGACAACGCGGCGAAGGCCGCGGAGACGATTCTCGAGCAATGACCGCGACCGTCGCTCGCGAGACACCCCGGGCGAACGCCGGTGCGGTACGACGTACTCTCCTCCGCATGCGGCGGGAGTGGTCGGCGTACGTCTTCCTGCTGCCCGGCGGCATCGTCTTCTCCGTCTTCACGGTCGCGGCGCTCGTGTTCGCCCTCTATCTCACCTTCCACGAGTGGAACATCCTGCAGCCGGACAAGCCGTTCGTCGGCCTGGACAACTACCAGCGGATGATCGGTGACGCCGACTACCGGCGTTCGATCATCAACACGTTCTACTTCACCGGTGGTTCGGTGCCGCTGACGATGGTGATCGGCCTCGGGGTCGCGCTGCTGCTCAACCAGCCGATCAGGTTCAGAGGACTGTTCAGGACGCTGTACTACCTGCCCGTGGTGACCCCGCTCGTGGTGGTGGCGATCCTGTGGAAGTGGCTCTACAACGGCGACTTCGGGTTGTTCAACTACTACCTGGTGCGAGCACACCTCGTCGACAAGCCGCTGCTGTGGCTGTCGGACCAGAACCTCGCCATGCCGGCGGTCATCCTGATGGCGGTCTGGGGCGGGGTGGGCTTCTCCATGGTCGTCTACCTCGCGGGCCTGCAGTCCATACCGGACGAGCTGTACGAGGCGGCCAGGATCGACGGCGCCGGCGCGCTGGCCCGGCTGCGTCACATCACCATCCCCATGCTGCGGCCGACGACGCTCTTCCTGCTGGTGATGGGAATCATCGGCTCGTTCCAGATCTTCACCCAGATCTTCATCATGACCAGCGGAGGGCCGGTCGAGCGCACCACCACGATGGTCTACTTCATCTACCGCGCGGCGTTCGAGTTCTACGACATGGGGTACGCGAGCACTCTCGCGTTCGGGCTGTTCGCGCTGTTGTTCGTCGTCACGCTCGTCCAGCTTCGGCTCTACCGGAAGGCGGACGCATGACCGCGCTCGACCAGGTGACCGAACGCGCCACCGACCGCGGCGCGGGCGGCGACGGCGCCCGGTCGGTCCCGGGCCGTGCACGCCCCGGGAGGTGGAGCGTCGGTCACTGGCTGGTCTACGTCGTCGTGGTGGCCGGCGCCATCGTCTTCGTGGCGCCGTTCGCCTGGATGGTGAGCGCGTCCTTCCAGACCATGGGGCAGATCTTCTCCACCCCGCCGCAGTGGATCCCCGACGATCCCACGATCGCGGGCTACCAGCAGTTCCTGAACCTCGGCCACCTCAGCGCGGCCCAGCACGGACAGGGCACCGGCGACTGGAAGTGGTTCGCCAACAGCGTCTTCGTCGCCACGTCCGTCACCGTGCTGCAGACGTTCTTCAACGCGCTCGCCGCCTACGTCTTCGCCAAGCGGAGGTTTCCCGGCCGCAACGGCATCTTCATGGTCTTCCTGGCCACCATGATGGTCCCGGGGCAGGTCACCCTCATCCCCAACTACATCATCGTCAAGCACATCCCGCTGTTCGGCGGCAACGACATCCTCGGCAACGGCGGTCACGGATGGCTCGACTCCTACTGGGGGCTGATCGTCCCGGGAACGGTCAGCGCGTTCGGCATCTTCCTGCTCCGGCAGTACATGCTGTCGATTCCGGACGAGCTCCTGGACGCGGCGAGGATCGACGGTGCCAATGAGTTCAAGGTGTTCTGGTCGGTGGTGCTTCCGCTGTGCATGCCGGCGCTGGCCGCCACCGCGATCTTCACCTTCCAGGCGTCCTGGGAGGACTTCCTGTGGCCGCTGATCATCATCTCCAGCCCGGACCACTACACGGCTCCGCTTGGCCTGGCGTTGTTCGTGGTGAAGAACAAGACCTCCTGGAACCTCCTGTTCGCCGGGTCGGTGATCGCCACGCTGCCGATGATCGCGATCTTCGTGGTCTTCCAGCGGAAGTTCATCAAGGGCATCACCCTCAGCGGCCTCAAGGGATGAGGCATGCAGGGATGAAGGGCGTGAAGAGATGAGGAGACGTCCATGACCACCGCGTTGCGGGTCGGCATCGTCGGAGCGGGTCTGATCGCGGGTGTGCACGCCCGGGCGTACGCGACGGTGCCTGGGGTCTCCATCGTCGGTGTGGCGGATCCGCGGGAGACGAAGGCACAGGCTCTCGCCTCGACCGTGGGTGCGCGCGCGTTCGACGGCCTGGAGGCCGTGCTCGACGCCGGCGTGGACGTGATCAGTGTCTGCACTCCCCCGGACACCCACGCCGAGCTCGCGGTGGCGGCGATCAAGTCCGGCGCCCACGTGCTGTGCGAGAAGCCCCTGGCGGGCACGCTCGAGGACGCCCGCCGCATCGTCGCGGCCGCGCACACGACGCAAGCCGTCGTCTGCGTGGGGCACGTGAGCCGGTTCGAGCCGGATCACCAGCGTGCCAAGGAACTCGTCGACGAGGGCCGGCTCGGCCGGCTGGCGATGTTGTGCCACTCGATGACGACCTCGCTGCCGGGTTGGAGCGAGGGTGGCTGGCTCACCGACCCGCGACGCTCCGGCGGCCCGCTGCTCGACCTGGCCGTGCACAGCTTCGACTACCTGTCCTGGGTGAACGGCAGCGCGCCGACCAGGGTGTACGCGATCGGCGCCGACAGTCCCGCCGGTCCGGCGACGTACGCACTGGCCACCCTGGCCTACGCGAACGGCGCGATGGGCCAGATCGAGGTCAGCTGGGCGCACCCGGCCGAGCGCGGCTTCAAGGTCGCGGTCGAGCTCGCCGGAACGCTCGGCCGACTCGCCTGGGACTACGACTCGATCAACGGCGGCGCGATGTATTCCAGGCAGACCGGCCGGACCCTGCTCGATCCACTCGGCGAGCGCGGGTTCGCCCGCGAGGTGACCGCGTTCGTGCACGCCGTCCGCGCCGGCGGCCCCTCGCCGGTGCCCGTCGAGGCGGCTTTCCAGTCCACGCGGACGGCACTGGCCGCGCAACACTCGCTTGACACCGGAGAACCCGTCGACCTGACGACGTGGGAGGTCGCATGAACGACAGGCTGGGCATCGCCCTCGTCGGGTGCGCCCATCGGCAGCACGCGTGGTCCTACGCCCGCGCCGTCACCTCCTCGCCGAACGCCCGGCTGGTCGGCGTGTACGACTCCGACCCGGCGCTCGGGCACTCGGTCGCGGACGACTTCGGCGTGCCGTACACCGACGACCTGGCGGGCCTGGTCGGGTCGGACGACGTGCGGGCGGTGATCATCTGCGGGATGACGAGCGAGCACCGCCGCCATGTGGAGCTCGCCGCCGACGCCGGCACACATGTGCTGTGCGAGAAGCCGGTCGCGACCACGGTCGAGGACGCCCGGGCGATGGTGACCGCGACCGAGAATGCCGGGATCCAGTTCCACGTCGCGTTCGTGTGCCGGTTCCTCCCGCAGGTACGGACGCTGCGGGCAGCGCTGGCGCAGGGCGCATTCGGTCAGGTGATCGGCGCACGGGCAGGCAACCGTGGAGTGCCACCGCTGCCGCCGCGTTACCCGCCGTGGATCACCACTCCGGAGCTGTCCGGTGGCGGCGCCCTGATCGACCACTCGGTGCACCTCACCGACGTGCTGCGCCACCTCACCGGGCAGGAGGTCCGGCGGGTGAACGCCGTGACGGGGCGGCTGCTGCACGACCTGGCCGTGGAGGACTGCGCGCTGGTGTCCCTGGAGTTCCACGGCGGCGCGGTGGCGAACATCGACCCGAGCTGGTCCGTGCCGGCGAACAACCCGTGGGACTACGACTTCTTCCTCCACCTGGTCGGGACCGACGGCGGCGCCGACCTCGACGACATCTCCGAGTCGCTCCAACTGGTCAGCGCCACGGCCGGAGACGGGCTTCGCCTCGTCGGTTTCGGCGAGGACCCGGACGCGGCGATGGTCGAGGCGTTCGTCTCCTCGGTGGTCGCCGGGCGTCATCTGGACCCGTGTGCCACCGGGACCGACGGGCTGCGCGCTCTGGAGGTGGCACTCGCCGCGTACGACTCGGCCGCGAACGGTTCCCGCTCCGTACCGCTGGGGGCCTAGCGGGGTAGGTCGGCGTGGGACGGCACCTGGTTGCCGGCGATGGAAGCCCGCTCGGCGTCCGTCAGCCCCGCAGCCGCGAGGATCTTCTGCACCATGCCGGTCTTCAGCCGGCCGTACTCGTCGATGTCGGCGGCACGTGCGCCGGCCTGCCGCTTGACCGCGGAGTACTCCTCCCGCAACGCCGCATCCGACCGGAGCAACTCGCGCAGGGCCAGGTGGTTGCGCAGTGACAGGCAGCCGTCCACGATCACGTACGTGTTGGTGCCGGACAGCCTCGTGGGCTCCCTGAACGCCCATCGCTGCGGGATCCCCAGCTCCCCCAGCGGCACGAACCCCAGCGACACCAGGACTTCGCTCGCCGCCGCGACGTGAGCCTCGCGGACGATGATGTCGCAGTCGATGACCGGTTTGGCCGCGAGTCCCGGCACAGACGTGCTGCCGACGTGCTCGATGGCGACGACCGGAACGCCGGCCGCCGCCATCGCCGCTTCGTACTCGTCTCGCAGCGCCTGGAAGCGCTCGGGCCAGGCGGGGTCGTACTCCTCGACGATGATCACCGCCCCACTGTAGGAGTCAAGCCACCACGACAACCTTGCCCGCCGCCTCCGGAGCGTCCGGCCAGGTGTGGGGATCCCTGCCGTGGAAGCGGACCGCGTCGCCGACGCCGGTACGCCGGACCAGCAGGGTTCCGTCGCGGACCCCGGCGAGTTCGCAGGTGGACCAGGCCAGGACGCCGTCGCCGGTGCGTACGTTCAACGGGAGCATCCGCCCGGCACGAGCCGGAAGGTGAACCCGCGCACCGTCGAACAGCGGACCCGCTCCGTCATGTACGACGATCGCCTGGTCCACCGGTCCGACGTTGATCAGGTGGAGCAGCCGCTGGCCCCGGTCGTCCGCGGTGGACGTCACCACGATGCCCGGACTCGTGGAGTCGTGGGTGTGGCGCGGCCGGACTCCGAGGCGTGCCAGAAGCGCGGTCCAGAAGCCCAGGTCGCAGATGTAGTCGCAGGCCAGCACCAACGCGTGCCCACGACCCGGGCGCACCTCCACCGCGACCGGGTTGCCGCTCGCGACGTCCCGAGCGAACACCTCGGCATCTCCCCGTGGCGCCAGGTGCTGCATGACGCCGACCCGGACCTCCGCCTGTGCCGTGGTCCAGCCCACGGCCCGGACGGAGGGAAACACGCGTTCGTTCCCGATGACGATCTCGCCCCCGGACACCTCGAGCGCGTCCGCCAGGATCGTGCAGGCGGAGCCGTCGGTGTCGCGGGTCGGCAGCACTCCGGCCATCAGCAGGCGCCCGCCGGAGTGCACGAGGTCCGCGAGGCGTTGCTGGACGGAGGCGGCCAGGGTCGACGCACTCGCCAGCACGATCGCGCGGCCCGTGGCGGGATTGGTGTCAAGGTCGGCTTGCACGTCGACCGCAGGGAAGGAGAATCCCCCCAGCAGCATCGCCCTGGCGACGACGTCCCGCGAGCCCATCCCGCGGAACTGCTCCAGCTCGGCGACCACCTCCCGGCGGGCGTCGTCGCCGGGGTGGCAGTACTCGGTGAGGTAGTGATCGGGTACGAACGCCAGTGCCAGGTCGTCGTACTCCTCGTCCATGTCGGCGAGCAGGTGAGCGGCTCCGCGCGCCGCGGTCACTGTGTCACGCAGCACGGGGTACGACGCGTTGGGCACGCCCTCCGGCCCGATCGGCGCCGTGAACCCGTGCCGCTCGCCGGTGAAGGCGATCCGGTCGTTGCCGTCGGCCACGGCCTCCTCCAGTGGTGGGTTGTGGCCACCGGCGAAGAGGTAGTAGTTGACCAGTCGGTTGGCCTGGGCGACGCACAGCCGGGTCTTCAGGGCGAGCGCCTCCGGCGGAACGAACCGGCTGAGGTCCTCCCCGTAGTCGCCGAGCCCGGCCTCGAACTCCAGTGAGGTCAGCGGCTGGTCCACGTCGTGCACCGCCGACATGAAGGCGTTCATGACGTAGAGGTCGGCGACGTTCTCCACGGTCAGGTCGCCGAGGTAGTGGTCCGATCCGGACGTCAACCGCGGCTTGCCACGGTAGGAGGGGTAGAGCTGGCTGATCCCGATCGGGTACGTGCGGCCACGCCCGCCGCCGGTGCCGTGGATGTTGATCAGGAACGGAACGGCGGTGACGCCGTGCGACTCCGCACCGTCCCGCAGGTGGGTGACGTAGCGGTCGTAACGGTCGCGGTGATACTCCGACAGGTCGTGGTGCAACGCGAGTGAACCGGGCGCCGGCGAGCGCACACCGTCCCGCCAGGCCGGTACGTCGTCCGGGTCGAACCCGTAGCGCGTACGGACCCCATCGCTGCCCCAGCGCTTCGTCGACCAGCCGGCGAAGTCCGTCAACGTCTGGTCGGTGAGCTCCGGGGTGTTGCTCACCCAGGACAGCATCCCGATCTCGTTGTCCAGCTGGACCGCTGCGACCGGGCCGCCACGACCGACCTGGCGCTCGGCGAGCACCGGCATGATCTCGGCGTACCATCGGTCGACCTCGGTGAGGAAGCCCGGCGCGAGGTAGTCGACCGTCCTGGTGGTGCCGGGCCTGCCGTCCCAGCCGACCGGGAGGATCTCCGGGTGCTCTCGGTAGACGCGGTACGGAATGCCCTCGTTCTTCAGCTCGGCCATCACGAACGGGCCGGGACGGGCGATCACGAGCAGACCGCGCTCGGCCGCGAGGTCCAGGAAGCCAACCAGGTCACGGTATCCGCTGGTGTCCCCACGCAGGTCGATCGCACCGTCCGGGCGTTCGTGCACCAGCCATGGCATGTAGCTCGCCACCGCCGTGCAGCCTGCCTCCGTCAGGCGGTCCAGGCGGTCGGCCCAGTCACGACGGTGCAGCCGGAAGTAGTGCACCTCACCGGCGAACACCAGCTCGGGTTTGCCGTTCAGCAGCAACCTGCGGCGGCTGAGCCGGACGCTCTCCACTGCCGTCATGTCACACCTCGACCAGGGCCTCGCCCGGCTGCGGCAGGTCGAACTCGAGCACGAGTACGCCGTCCTCGACGTGTCCGGCCACCTTGTCCGGCGTCAGGGCGTCGATCGCGGCGAGCTGCTCCCACTGGGTGTCCGTGGGCCAGTCCTGCACGCCGAGGTGTTCGGCCAGCTCCGAGATGTCGCCGTGTTCGCGGTCCAGCCGGGTCAGGGTGGCCGGACGTACGCCGTCGACAGCACCGCTGTCGAGACCCGCGACCTTCAGCCGGATCCGCCGGTCGAGCCCCGCGCCGCCGTGGGCCTTGGACTGGTCCAGGGTGTGGTTCCACACCAGGACGACCAGCGAGCCGTCGGCCCGCCGGCTGACCCAGCCCTGCACCAGGCCACCGGCACCGTCACCGTCAACCGTGGCAGGAAGCTCGGTGTCGCCGAGCAGCGACAACAGCCACAGCGCGTGGTAGCGCGCCTTCGCGAGGCCGCCGACCGTGAGCAGGCCGAAACCACCGTGCAGCAACCTGGGCGGCCTGCCCAGCTCCTCGAAGTGGTCCGAGGCGACCCAGTACGACAGCGCGTCCAGCCGTCCGGCCGACGAGCGCATTCCCTGCAGCAGGAACATCGCCGACGACGCCGAGTCGTTCACCGGGTTGAAGTGGGTCGGGGTGACGCCCCACTCCGTCCAGAGAATCTTCGCGTCCGACCGGCCGAACCGCGCCAGCGTGGGGCGCAGGTCCAGCGGCGGGCTGCCGTAGGTGTGGGTCGAGACGAAGTCCAACGGTGCGCCGGACTCGGCGACGTGTGCCAGGAGTTCGTCCACCCAGCCCGCGGCCGCCGAGGACGGGCCGCCCACCACCAGCTGGGAGTCGACGTCCTTCACGGCGAACGCCGTCACGTCGTACAGGTGCATCCACTCCTGCCGGGTTCCGGACCAGAACACCTCGAGGTTCGCTTCGTTCCAGACCTCGAACTCCCACCGGCGAACCTCGTCGATGCCGTACCGGTCGACCAGGTGCCTCACGAGCGCGTGCACCAGGTCGCCCCAGCGCTGCCAGTCCTTCGGTGGGGAGATGATGGCGCCGTACTCGAACACGGTCCGGTCCGGATCGCTCGCCAGGTCGCGGGGCATGAAGCCGATCTCCACCACCGGGCGCAGGCCGATCCCGAGGATCGCGTCGTACACCTCGTCGACCTCGGAGAAGTCGTACACCGGTTCGCCGTCGACCTCCCGGTAGACGCCCAGGTCGTCGTGCAGGATGGCGTGCGCGCGTACCGACGTCACCCCGATCTCCTCGGCCACCCGGCGCAGGGCGGCGAACAGCTCGGTGCCGATCTCGCGGCCACCGGAGGTGTCGGTGCACAGCAACTGGCTGAGTCGCTCGCTGCCGATCATCGGCTGCCACGGCTTGTGCAGCGGGGATCCGGCGGCGCCGGCGTCCGTGGTCAGTGTGACCGTGGGCACCGCGCCGCCCGGCACCTGCGAGGACGCAGCGATGCCGCCACCGAGCTCACCGCACGTGGTGACCTCCGGAACCGACGCGACCGCGTAGTGGTAGGTCCGGCCGGGTTCACCGGTGGTGTCGACGTACCACGTGTCGGGCACCGACAGCACGTCACCACCCAGGTGGTCGACGGGGGCGAACGGGCCTTCCCGCGCGTCGGCGCGGTGTACGAGGTAGCCGACCGCTCCCTCGACGGGCTGCCAGCGCAGGGTCACCTGGCCGACCCCCGGCTCGGCCATCAGCCCGCCGGGCGCAGGCAGCTGGGGAGGCTCGGTCGCACGACTGCTGTCCGAACGGGTGGCGATCCGCGCCTCCCAGTCGGCACGGGCGTCGGCCATGGGCTTGCTCACGTCAGTTGCTCCTTGCTGCCACGCGCTGCCACGCTTGGATGAATTGCACGCATGAACGGGCTACTTCGTGGGGGCGGACCGAGTGTCCGGCGACGGGATCGCCTCCAGCAGCCGCCTCGTGTAGGCGTCCTTGGGGTTACGGATGACCTCCAGCGACGGCCCGGACTCCACCACGTGGCCCTGGTTGAGGACGATGACCTCATCGGAGAGCATCCGGGCGCTCAACAGGTCGTGGGTGATGTAGAGGATGCCGACGTTGCTGTCCTGGACGAGCTTGTTCAACAGCTCGAGAATCTCCGCGCGGATGGAGACGTCCAGGCTGGAGATCGGCTCGTCGGCCACGATGAGCTCGGGCTCCACCGCGAGCGCCCGGGCGATGACCACCCGCTGACGCTGTCCTCCGGACAGTTCGTACGCGAAGCGGTTGACGTAGCGCTCGGGGGGATTGAGCGCCACGGTCTCGAGCAGCTCGAAGACCCGCTCGCGGGCGGCCTTGCCCTTGATTCCCTTGTAGTTCGCCAGCGGCCTGCTGAGGATGTAGCCGAGCGTCTTGGCCGGGTTGAGCGAGGAGTACGGGTCCTGGAAGACCATCTGCACGTGGCTTCGGTAGTCACGCAGGTGCCGTCCCCGGAACTTCGCGACCTCCTGGGCTCCCCCGTCGCCGTGGAAGACGATCCGGCCCGCCGTGGGGGTGTCGACGCCGGTGATCATCGAGGCGAGGGTGGACTTGCCGCTTCCGCTCTGGCCGACCAGTGCGGCCACCTCGCCGCGGCGCAGTTCGAACGACACGTCCTGGACGGCCTGCACCCGATGAACCTTCAGGCCGCGACGCCGCTCGAACACCTTCGAGACGTTCTCGACCGACAGCAGCACCTCCCCGCGCAGGGCAGCCTTCGACTCCTCGGAGGTCTTGACGAACCGCGGACCGGCGAAGGTGCGTGTCGGTGGGCCGACCTCCTCCGCCCCGTCCCCGCCGAGTCGTTGCAGCGCGGCGACGTGGCAGGCGGCCCGCGCCGAACCGATCCGGAACAGCGGCGGGTCGTCGGTCAGGCAGCGTTCGATCCGCTCGGGACACCGCGGGGCGAAGTTGCATCCGACCGGACGCTGGGTGAGGTCCGGCGGGCGTCCCGGGACGTAGGTGATCTGCACCGTCTCGGCGCGCGGGTCACCGTAGGAGCCCAGCAGGCCTTTGGAATAGGGGTGCAGCGGATCGCGCAGGATCGAGTCTGCTCCCTGCTCCTCGACGATCCGGCCGGCGTACATGACGAGAAGCCGGTCCGACAGGTTGAGCACGGTGCCGATGTCGTGGCTGATGAACAGCACCGCGAACCCCTGCTCACGTTGGAGCCGCCGGATGTTCTGCAGGATCTCGTGCTGGACCACGACGTCCAGGCCGGTGGTCGGCTCGTCCAGCAGGACGAACCTCGGTTCGATCGCGAGTGCCATCGCGAGGTTGACCCGTTGCTTCATCCCGCCGGAGAGCTCGTGCGGGTAGGCGGTGACGAACTTCGGGTCGATGATGACCATCTCGAAGAGTTCGCGAACGCGCCTGGTGACGGCTTCGCCCCGAAGCTTCGTGTGGTACTCGATGACGTCGCGGAACTGCGCCTCGATCCGGGTGACCGGATTGAGGGAGTTCATCGACGACTGGAAGACCGTGGAGACGTCCCGCCACCGTGTCGGCCGGAGTTCGTCCTGCGTCAGGTGGGTGATGTCGGCGCCGTTGAAGAGAATCTTCCCGTCGGAGATCCGCCCCGGCCGCTCCAGCAAGCGCAGGAGCGCCATGCCGAGGGTCGTCTTGCCACTCCCCGACTCACCGATCAGGCCGACGAACTCACCGTCACCGATCGAGAACGACACGTCCTGAACCGCCGTCAGGGGCTGGTTGCGTTTCGGCTCGTAGCGGACCGACAGGTGCTGCATGTCGAGCAGGGGCATGTCAGTCCTCCCTCAGGTGGGGGTTGCTGAGCAGGTCGACGCCGAAGTTGACGAAACACATGGCGGTGATGAGGATCGCCAGCAGCAGGCCGGGCGCGAAGACCCAGATGAACAAGCCCTGCGCGATCGCGCCCTGGGCGTTGCTCTGGTAGAGCATCGTCCCCCACGACACCTGGTTGTTGTCTCCGAGGCCGAGAACCGCCAGTCCCGCTTCGGCTCCGATGGCGCCGGTCGCCGCGCCGACGAAGCTCGCCGCGACGAGCGACGTCATGTTCGGCATGATCTCGCGGAAGACGATCCGCAAGGTCCCCTCACCGGAGAACTTCGCGGCAGTGACGAAGTCCCGGTTTCGCAGGGTGATGATCTGCGCCCGTTTGGCCCGGGCCGCGCCGGCCCACGACGTGATCGCGATGACGAAGATGATCAGGGTCACCCCGCGCGTCGACGAGTACGCGACGAGGGTGATGATCAGCGGCAGCACCGGGATGACGAGAGCGACGTTGGTGACGAAGGTCAGCACGTCGTCGAGCCACGTTCCCTCGGCGTACCCCGAGATCATGCCGACGACCAGGGCGATCACCGTGGCCAGCAGGCCTCCGAAGAGTCCTACGATCAGCGAGACCCGGGTGCCGTACACGAGCTGCGAGGCGACGTCCTGGCCGTTGGTGGTGGTGCCGAGCCAGTTCGACCCGCTCGGGCCGGCCAGCGGTACGAACGAGGAGTCGGTCGGGTCGTGCGGTGCGATCCACGGGGCGAAGACCGCGATCAGGATGAAGATCCCGACCGTGATGACACCGACGCGGGCCTTCTTGCTGCTCCAGATGACCGAGTACCACGCCTCGGGTCGTTCGGCGGAGGCGTCCTTGGCCGTCTCCTCGGGATCGACCTCGACGTTCTTCGCCTGGTCCGGAGCGCCGGCGGGAGTGAAACCCGATGTCGTCATCGTTCGGCCCTCCTGGCCCGCGGATCGAGAACTCCGTAGAGCAGGTCTGCGATGAGGTTGGCGACGAGGACGCCGGTCGTCGTGAGGAGCATCAGGGTCTGCAGGAGCGGATAGTCCTTGTTCGCCACCGCTTCACCCATCAGCCGGCCCAGACCGGGGTAGTCGAACGCCGTCTCCACCAGGATCGCCCCACCGAGCAGGCCGCCGAGGGCGAGGGCGAACCCGGTGACACTCGGCAGCAACGCGTTGCGCGCGGCGTACCGCAGGGCGACCGTGCGGTCCGGCAGCCCCTTCGCCTTGGCGAGCCGGATGTAGTCCTCGCCGAGGTTCATGATCATCGTGTTGCGCATCCCGAGGATCCACCCGATCGGGGTGACGATCATCAACGCCACCGCCGGGAGGAACGCGTGCGACACCGCGTCGTACACGAAACCGAGGTTCCACCCCGGGGTGGACGACGAGTACCCACCCGAGGTGGGGAACCAGCCCAGCGAGTACGCGAACACGTACAACAGCAGCAGGGCGATCCAGAACGGCTGGAGCGTCCCGACGAATGTCGAGCCCAGAGTGACCACCGAGTCGAACCTCGAGTTGCGCCGCCATGCCGCGTAGGCGCCCAGCATCACACCGATGACGAACGACAGGATCTGGGTGCACGCCACGAGGACGAGCGTCCACCACAGTCCCTGTCCGATGACGTCGGTGACCTTGTATGGGAAGTACGTGTAGGACAGGCCGAAATCCCCGTGGGCCAGGTGGTTCATGTACTCCCAGTACTGGCTCCACAGCGAACCAGTCGGTGTCCCGAGCATCGCCCGCATCGCCCGGACCTGGGCCAGGTTGAGCTGTGCGTCCTTGCCCGCCAGCTTCTGGACCATGAGCTCCGCCGGATCCCCCGGCTGAAGCCGGGGGATCAGGAAGTTGAGCGTCACGACGGCCCAGAGTGTGAGCAGGAAGAAGCCGATCTTCCGAAGGAAGTACTTCATCCGCGCCTCACCTCCGCATCACCAGCTCGTGTGTAGGGGCACTACTTGGCCGGCTCGAGGTGGGTCATGATGAGCAGGATCGCGTCCTGCGGGTTGGCGTACGGGTCCTTCTCCGTCGGCCATCCGACCGCCTTGTCGGTCCGGTAGATGCCCCGGGCCGGTGCGTACAGGATCGGCATGACGGGGTACTGCGTCATCATCGCCTTGGCCAGTACGCCGACCTGCTGCTTGACGGCGGCGGGGCTGGTCGTGGCCTGCAGGGCCTTCACGGCCTCGTCGACGGCCGGATCGGAGAACCGCTCGACGTTGCCCCTGACCTCGGTCTTGGTCGGGATCTGCGCGGTCTGGAGAGTCGCGCCGAGACCGTTGGCATAGTCACAGCCGGATCCGACGAAGTTGATCATCATGTCGAACTGCCCGGTCTTCTTGGCGAGGTCCACCGAGTCGGGCGGCGACTTGACCTCCTTGATGTTCAGGCCGAGCTTCCGTAACGACGCGGTGATCGAGTCGGCCATCGCCTCGTAGTCGATCCAGCCCGCCTGCACGGCGAACTTGATGGTCAGCGGGGAGCCGTCCTTGTTGGTGCGGAAACCGTCCGCGCCCTTCTTGTAGCCGGCCGCGTCGAGGAGCTTTCCGGCCTTCGTCAGATCGAACGGCAGCACGGTGTTCTCCGCCGTGTAGGGCTCGGGCAGCATCGACTCCCGCAGCGGCATGACGAGCCCGGACTGGCTGGCCACGTGCATCATGTTGTAGGTCGCCTTGAGCGTGGCGTCCTGCTTGTTGATCCCGTACGCCAGCGCCTCGCGGAACTTCACGTCGTCGAAGGGGGCCTTCTTGAGGTTGGGCGCCAGCGCGGTGATGCCGTTGGGTGCGTACCAGACGTGGTTCAGCTTCGGGTTGGAGGAGACGAACGCCTTGCGCGGGTTGGGAATCTCGCCGCTGTAGAAGTCCAGCTTCCCGGACCGCAGCTGCAGCAGCGCCTGGGTGGCGTCGGGCTGTCCCTCGAGGACGAGCTTGGAGACCTTCACCTTGCTCGCCTGCCAGTAGTCGGCTCGGCGTACGAGCTCGAGCCGGCGACCGTTGAAGCTGCCGACCTTGAACGGGCCGGTTCCGTTCGGGTTCTTGTCGATGTACTTCGTGGGGTCACCCACCGAGGCGTACTTCTTCTCGGGGAGGATCTTCTGGCTGATGATCCCCTGGAACTTCGGAACGGCGGCACCGCTGAACTGGAAGGTGACCTTGTCGCCCTGGGCGGTCACCGAGGTCGCGTGCGCCCCGAAGGTGTCGTTCCACACGGCCGCGGTGTCCATCGCGGGGTACTTCTTGGTGAGGTTGAAGGTGAACGCCACGTCCTTGGCGGTGAGCTCGGAACCATCGGCGAACTTCACGCCCTTGCGGATGGTGAAGACGAGCTTGTCGGAGCCGTCCCACTCGTAGGCGCTCGCCAGCCACGGAGTGACCTTGCAGTCGAGCGAGTTCTGCATCATGAGCGGCTCGTACAGCCAGGTCTGCGTCGCCGGCTTGGCAGAGTAGGGGTTGTAGTTGACGAGGCTCCCGACCGAGGCGTCGACCTCAGCCGGCAGGTTGAGCTGCGGGACCATCCCGCCCCCGCCGCCGCCACCGGAGGAGGTGTCCTTCGCGCTTCCCGCACAGCTCGGCAGGAGCAACAGCGAGGCGGCCGCTCCGGTGACCAGTATCTTCCGCAACAACATGTACACCGCTCCTCATGATTGCCGTCGAACCATCTGGTCCGGGCAGTGTCCGGTCTTGCCGATCACCCATTTCCGTCAAACTGCGCCCCGCGGCAGCCGACTCGACCCGGCCGGCCGGCAACTGGCCGCCGGTGTTACATCCGGTAGTACGGAAAAGCTTCGAGAATCTCTTACTTCGCTGACGGATCGTCCACGCCACAGCCGCAGCTGCCGCGTACGACGACCTGCGTTTCGAGGACACGATCCAGCGAGACGTCGAGATCCCCCTCGACGTGCCGCAACAGCTGACGCGCGGTTTCCGCGCCGAGTTCACGCATGGGTTGATGAACTGTGGTGAGGCCCGACGCGGCGAGCCCCGCCATGGAGATGTCGTCGAATCCTGTGACCGCGACGTCCTCCGGCACCCGCACCCCGCGGTCCATGAGCGCGACCACGGCGCCGAGCGCGATCTCGTCGTTGGCGCAGACGACCGCGTCCGGGAGTTCCTTCTCGTCGAGCAGCCGGCTCACGGCGATGAAACCGTGCGACTGCGCGAGTCCGACGCGGATCGGTTCGTCCGGTGGTTCGACACCGAGTCGCCGATGTGCCTGCAGGAAGCCCTGCCAACGGTAGGTTGCGTCGGGTGAGCCGTCGGGATTGCCGACGAAGACCAGCCGGCCGTAGCCGTGATCGGACAGCAGGTGCGTGGTGAGCCGCGCCATCGCCGCCAGATTTTCCGTACGAACCGTCGGAACGCCCACCAGCGGACCGCCGGCGAGCAGCACCACCCGCTCACCCCGGTCGGTGAGCCGGCGAACCGCATCCTCGGGAATGACGTCGCCCATCACCGCTATGCCGTCGACCCGATCCGCCATGTCCAGAACCATGTCGACCGACTGGCGCAGGAAGTGCGTGCCCATGATGTGCACACTCACCTGTGCGTTGACGGCCTCTTCCTCGAAACCGTTGATGACGTCGGAGTAGTACGGCCCGGACAACCCCGGAAAGACGATTCCGAGGGCGCCGTGCCGCCGGTTGACGAGAGCACGACCGAAGTGACTCGGACGGAAGTTGTGCCTGTCAATGGCTTCTTGCACCTTCTGCCGAGTCGCGGGTGAGACCTGGCCAACCCCCCGTGCCACACGGGACACGGTCGCGATGGAGACGCCCGCGTCTCGTGCGATCTCGTGCAGGGTCGAGCCTTTGCCCATTGCGGTCCCGTCATCGAGCTGCCGTTGCGGTAAACGTTTGCAGCAACGTGTCGAGAAGATTAACGACATAGTGCGGGCTTGCAACCCGAGCGTCCGGGACCGGACATGGCGTTTGATCGCGGCGTCACCTGAGGGTGGTGACCGATCCAGGAAAGCAGACGTCTGTGAAGTGACGACTACTGGTACGACTGAACGATGACCTTGACGAGGCGCGTACGGCGGTGTGCCTGGCTGGCGTTCCTGCTCGCTGTGGTGTTGGCGGTCGCCGCACCTGTCGCGAACGCGTCGACCACGGCGACCACGACGGACACCCAACGCCCCCCGTCGTACGAGCTGCTGCAGATGAATCTCTGCCTGTCCGGGATCGCCGGTTGCTACGCGGGGACGCATTACCCCGCCGTGGTCGACGAGGCTGTCGACAAGATCCGCACGAACGCCCCGGACGTCGCCACCCTGGTCGAGACGTGCAGCGGCGACGCGCAGCGCATCGCGGACGAGACCGGCTACCACCTGGCGTTCGGTGCCGTGATCTACAAGGGCGCACAGCTGCCGTGTGTGAAGCCGACGGGCCGCGGCGTCTACGGCATCACCGTCCTCACCCGCCGGCCGATCGCCGCGGTGGACGACGCGCCGTACCAGGCGCAGAACGGCAACGAGCAGCGCCGCCGCGTCTGCGCCACCACGGTCGACGGGCAGACCGCCTGCGTCACCCACCTCGCCGTACGTGACGCCGATCCCGCAGGTCCGAACTCGGCTGCGAACGACGGCCAGTGCGCGGAGTTCGGCGAGCTGCTTGCCGGGTTCGCGTCCACCGGCAGGCCGGTGATCGCCGCCGGCGACATGAACCGGCAGACCACGTGCGTGCCGGTCGGTTTCTGGACCCGCCAGGACAGTGCGGCTTCGCAGAGCCCCGGAATCCAGCATGCGTACGGCACCTACCGCTGGTTCCATCACCCGGTCGCCACCACGCCGCCGATGACCTACTCCGACCACGACGCCCTGCTGGTCACCTCGCTGTTCAGCTGAACCATCGCCGCTTCCGAACACCAGGACGGCAAGCTCCGGCGAAGACCCTCACCAATCCCGTGCCGGGTACCGCCAGCACGCGGACTGACGACGCCCACCGCCGCCGTTCCGAGAATGTTTCAAACAAGGAAACGGTCCCCGCGACGCTCTCACCCACCGACGCCCGCACGACCCCGTACGGCTTCCTGGCGCCTGGGGAGCGACCCCGCCCCCTCCCCCGCTCGTCACGGCCTGCGAACCGTCCGCCCGCCTGCTTGGGACACCACAGGGTGCGGGCATAGGCTGGCGTTCCTGCTTCGTACGGCGAACGCCTGCCGCGGCAGCGTCGCCGATGCGAAACGTCGCGTTGACGGAGGTGGCTTTGATGGATGCCAGCGAGCGGTTCACCGAACTCGGCCAGCAGCTACGAGTCGACTCGGTACGCGCCGCGGCGGCGGCCGGGTCAGGACACCCGACCTCGTCGATGTCGGCGGCCGACCTGATGGCGGTGCTGATGGACGGCGGCTACCTCGCCTGGAACGTCGACGACCTGAAGGACCCGGCGAACGATCACCTCATCTTCTCCAAGGGCCACGCGTCGCCGCTCTACTACTCGATGTTGAAGGCCGCCGGCATCATCGACGATGCCGAACTCCTGACGTTCCGGAAATTCGGGAGCCGGCTCGAGGGGCACCCGACACCGAAGATCCCTCCGACGGACGTCGCCACCGGTTCGCTCGGGCAGGGCCTTCCGATCGCCGTGGGCGTCGCGCTGGCCGGCCGCAGGCTCGACCGCCTGCCGTACCGCGTATGGTGTCTGTGCGGCGACTCGGAGATGGCCGAGGGCTCCATCTGGGAGGCGTTCGAGCACGCCGCCTTCAACGGGCTGGACAACCTGACCGCGATCATCGACGTCAACCGGCTCGGCCAGACCCGCGAGACGATGGTCGGCTGGGACCTCGACCGCTACAAGGCGCGCGCCGAGGCGTTCGGTTGGCACGCGATCACCGTCGACGGCCATGACGTGAACGCCGTCAAGGCTGCCTACGACGAGGCACTCGCCACCTCCGGGCGCCCGACCGTGATCATCGCCCGGACGAAGAAGGGCAAGGGCGTCAAAGCCGTCGAGGACCAGCCCGGCAAGCACGGCAAGCCGCTCGACGACCCGGAGGCCGCCATCGCAGAGCTCGGCGGCGAACGCGACATCTCGGTGCGACTGCGGCGGCCCGACGACGCGAAGCCCCACGTCTTCGACACTTCCGGCGGGAAGCTGCCGTCGTGGGACGTGGGCGAGAAGGTGGCGACCCGCCAGGCGTACGGCGAGGCGCTTGCCGCGCTCGGGTCCATGCGAGGCGACGTCGTCGCGCTCGACGGTGAGGTCTCCAACTCCACGCACTCGGAGCTGTTCCGCGAGGCACACGAGGACCGCTACTTCGAGATGTTCATCGCCGAGCAGCAGATGATCGCAGCGGCGGTCGGCATGCAGGTGCGGGGCTGGGTGCCGTTCGCCTCGACGTTCGCGGCCTTCTTCGCCAGGGCGTACGACTTCGTGCGGATGGCCGCGATCTCGCGTGCCGACCTGCGGCTCTCCGGCTCCCACGCCGGCGTCTCGATCGGTGAGGACGGCCCCTCGCAGATGGCGCTGGAGGACCTCGCGTCGTTCCGCGCCATCCACGGCTCGACCGTGCTGGCGCCCTCCGACGCCAACCAGACCGCTCAGCTCGTCGCCGCGATGGCCGACCGGGAGGGAATCTCCTTCCTCCGTACGCTGCGAGGCAAGACGACGGTCCGCACGCCGGCCGACGAGCAGGTCAGGATCGGCGGCTCCCGTGTCGTCCGGGAAGGAAGCGCGGTCGCGATCATCGCGTGCGGAGTCACGGTCGACGAAGCCGTCGAGGCCGCCGAGACTCTCGCGGGCGAGGGGATCGAGGCGCGGGTCGTCGACGCGTACTCCATCAAGCCGATCGACGTCGAGACGATCCGGGCCGCGGCGCGTGAGTGTGGCCGGATCCTCACCGTGGAGGACCACTGGGCCGAGGGCGGCCTCGGTGATGCCGTACTCGAGGCGCTGGCGGAGACCGAACAGAGCACGCCGGTGCACAAGCTCGCGGTCCGCAGGATGCCTGGTTCGGGTTCGCCGGCCGAGCTGTTGCACGAAGCGGGGATCGACGCGGACTCCATCGCCGCGGCGGTACGCCGATGACCGTGCGGGAACTGACCGTCAAGGAGGTCGACTGGGCCGTCAGCACGCTCGCCCGGCGGCAGGAGCCGTTGGTCGACAAGGCCCCGATCTTCAGCGGCCCGCGGCTAGGCTGGCCGGCGACGGACCGTCCGAGCTTGTTCTCCGGAGGAACGCATGAGCCCCTACCGCGTCGCGCAGGTCACCGAGCCGGGTGGAACGTTCGAGCTGGTTGAGCGGGAGGTGCCGAGCCCGGGGCCCGGTCACGTGCGGATCGCCGTGGAGGCGTGCGGTGTATGCCACAGCGACGCGCTGTTCGTGAACGCCGGCGTGCCCGGGGTGTCCTTCCCGGTGGTCCCGGGGCACGAGATCGCCGGGCGGATCGAGGACCTCGGCGACGGAGTGGCAGACCGCGGCTGGCAGGTCGGTGACCGGGTGGCGGTCGGCTGGTTCGGCGGCAGCTGCGGCCACTGCAGGTCCTGCCGGCGGGGCGACTTCATCGTCTGCGAGACCCTGAAGGTCCCAGGCTGGGCGTACGACGGAGGGTTCGCCGAGAAGGTGATCGCGCCCGCCGACGCTCTGGCCCGGATCCCGGAAGGACTGGACGCGAGCGACGCGGGCCCCATGGCCTGTGCGGGTGTGACGACGTACAACGGACTGCGGCGCAGCTCCGCCCGCCCCGGTGATCTGGTCGCCGTGCTCGGGCTCGGCGGCCTCGGACACCTCGGAGTGCAGTACGCCGTGGCGATGGGCTTCGAGACGGTCGGCATCGCCCGCGGCCCGGAGAAGGCCGAGTTCGCCAAGCAGCTCGGCGCCCACCACTACGTCGACAGCACCTCCGGCACCCCGGTCGCCGAAGCGCTGCAGGCGCTCGGCGGCGCCAAGGTGGTCCTGGCCACCGCCGGCAACTCCGCCGCCATCACCGCGACGGTGGACGGTCTGGCCCCTCGCGGGGAACTGGTGGCCATCGGAGCGGACCCTGAACCGCTGGGCATCAGCACTGTGCAGTTACTGATGAGCGCCCGCGTCGTCCGGGGACACCCCTCGGGCACATCGCAGGACGTCGAGGACACGATGGCGTTCAGCGTCCTGCACGGCATCCGCCCGATGACGGAGAAGGTTCCGCTGGACCGCGCCGGCGAGGCGTACCAGAAGATGCTCGCCGGCAAGGCCCGCTTCCGGATGGTGCTCACGACATCATGACCAGCAGCGCGGTGCCGGGCCGCCCCGAGCCTGAGCTTGCCGGGCAGAACGTCGTCCTCATCGGCGGCAGCGCCGGCATCGGGCTGGAGACAGCTCGACGTGCCCGGGCTCAGGGTGCCGAGGTGATTCTCACCGGCCGTCGGGCCGATCGGCTCGAACAGGCGGCGCTCGACGTCGGTGCGCGACGTACGGCGGCCTTCGACGTCAATGAGGAGGGCGCCGTCGAGAGGTTCTTCCAGGACCTGCCCGGTCCGATCGACCACGTGATGATCACGGCCGGGGGTCCGCGGTACGGGCCGATGCTCGAACTGGACCCTGCGCAGGTCCGCGACGCGATCGCCGACCATGCGGTGCTGGCTCTGCTGGTGGCACGCAACGCGGTGGGCAAGATGCGGCCCGGGGGCTCCCTGGTGCTCATGGGCGGCACCGGGGCACGACGGGTCGCCCCCGGCCTCGGCCTCGCCTCCGCCGCCACGGCCGCGCTGCCTCCTTTCACCGCGGCGCTCGCCCTCGAACTCGCTCCGGTGCGGGTCAACCTCATCGCCGCGGGCTTCGTGGACACGCCGCTGTCGGCGGCGCTGCTCGGAGATCGGCTGGAGGAGCGCCGGAACGAACTCCGGGCGAAGCTCCCCATCGGCCGCGTCGTGGGCCCCGCCGACGTGGCCGCCCTGGCGGTCCACCTGATGGCGAACACCGCGCTCACCGGCGCCACGTACGACATCGACGGAGGGCAGCAGTTCGTCTAGTGTGCTCCGGATCAACCCCTCCGTACCAGCACGGTCGTCAGGACGGACGCGGGGCTCGCCGGCTCTCGCGCTGGGCGAGCTCCTCTTCGCTCACCAGTGTCAACATCGGCTTGCCCGGCTCGCACAGCATCGTGACGGTGAACCGGACGGGGATGTCCTCACGGTTGTTGCCGTCCTGGTAGTGGATGACGTCGCCACCCGCCTCCCAGAAGACCTCGCCGGCGCGTACGACCCGCTCTGGCTCACCCTCGAGCTCGAACACCATCTCGCCTTCGAGTACGTATCCGAACGCCGGTCCGCTGTGGCGGTGTGGCGGCGCGCCGGGGTCGCCGGGCGGGTACTCGACGACCACTGTCATCGCGTGGGCGCCGGTGGGAACGTACGGCGGCTCCACCTCCTGCAGCACGGTGAGCGCCGTCTGCCACGCATCGGACCTCGGCCTGGCATGGACGTTGGACATGGGAACCGCCTCTCGCGGTGGGTCTACTTCGCGGGCGTGTTCTTGGCGAGCCAGTCCCGGTAGTGGATCGTTCCGAGGGTCGCGCCGTCCCCCGGCACCAGCGTCCGCTCACCCGGCACGCTTCCGAAGTACGTCGCCTGCGGGTCGGTGACCACCTGCCGCGAGTCGCCCCAGGCTGCCAGGGCGTCGCGGAAGAACTCGTCCATCCGGAACTGCTCGGGCCCGCCGGTCTCGACCCGGCCGTTCAACGGCGCGCCGGCCGCGACCCGGCCGACCGCCTGCGCGACGTCGTCGCCTGCCATCGGCTGGAAGCGCACCGGCGCGATCCGCACCGTGCCGCCGTCCGTGGCCTCGTCGGCGATTCCCCGGACGAACTCGAAGAACTGGGTCGCGTGCACGATGGAGAACGGAATGCCCGACTTCTCGATCAACTGCTCCTGGGCGATCTTCGCCGCGAAGTAGCCGTTCTCCGGCATCCGCTCCGTTCCCACCACCGACAGCACCACATGGTGCTCCACACCCACGGTGGCCTCGGCCGCGAGCAGGTTGCGAGTGGAGGTCTCGAAGAACTCCATGACCGCGCTGCGCTCGAACGACGGAGAGTTGGTGACGTCAATCACCACTTGCGCACCGGTCAGCACCTCTGCCAGGCCCTCGCCGGTGAGGGTGTTCACGCCGGTGCTCGGCGAAGCGGGCACCGCTTCGTGTCCGAGCCTGCCGAGTTTCGCAACGAGCTTCGACCCGATCAGGCCGGTTCCTCCGATGACGACGATCTTCATGCCAAACCTTCCTCGATGTCCCGAGGGCACCCGTTGCCCGCCGGTCACCAGCTAGGACAGGGCAGCGGGCGGTGGACGTGACGGCCGGCGGGAGAATGAACCCATCGAGTCAGCCAACGCCTGTGCACGGCGCGACGTCAAGGTACGTCAGGGCACGTCAGTGCGCGTCTCGGTACGTCGAGGCAGGCGGGTCCCCCAAAAGCCAAGGGGGCCGCTCCATCAGGAGCAGCCCCCCAGCGGGGTGGTGTTTCGGGCGGAGCTCAGCCGGTGCGCTCTCCGGCGGGCGTGTGTGCGCCGGCGGTGTCAGCATCCTCCGCAGGACTTTCGGGGGACGCGACGACCACGGGCCGCAGGCGTGCCCAGATCACGAACGCCGCGGCGAAGACCACCATCCCGATGCCGGCCCACAGGTTGGCGTTCACGTCGCCGGTCTTGGCCCGCGCCACGGCATCGTCCGCGACCAACCCCATGACGACGAGTACGACGCCGTAGAACCCGATCAGGCCCGCGATGACGACGCGGACGTCGAAGGCGCCGGCCTTCTTCTTGTTGTCTCCTTGCGCGCTGCCGCTCCGGCTCGCGCTGCGCTGGCGGTCGTTCATGTCCCGATTCCCTTCCACTGAAGACCGATGCTCACCGGAAGACCACGTTGAGCGCGATGACGAGCACCAGGGAGACGCCCGCCAGCTTCACCGGCGCCTGGTACCAGGGCTGGCGGCCGGCGGCCGGGTCGGTGCGCTTCGACTTGGGGGTCTCGGAGAGAACCAGCCCGGCCAGCTCGCTCCTCGGCTTGGGCGCGGTCACCAGGCTGACCACGATGCTCACCACGATGTCCACGACGAACGCCGCACCGGCGGCCAGGAACGCTGCACCCTGACCGGGCAGGCTGATCACGCCCAGCTCGTTCAGCCCCCACACGAAGACCGCACCCAGCGTGCCGGACACCAGCCCCACCCAGCCGGCGGTCGCCGTCATCCGCTTCCAGAGGATGCCGAGGATGAAGGTGGCGAACAGCGGTGCGTTGAAGAAGCCGAACAGCGTCTGGAGGTAGTTCATCAGGTTGTCGTACTGCGAGGCGATGAACGCGGTGCCGATCGCCAGGATCGTCGCACCGACCGTCGCCAACCGGCCGACCTTGAGGTAGTAGCCGTCGGGACGGTCCTTCTTGACGTACTGCTGCCACAGGTCGTAGCTGAAGACCGTGTTGAACGCCGAGATGTTGGCCGCCATGCCGGCCATGAACGCGGCCAGCAGACCGGTCAGCGCGATACCCAGCAACCCGGTCGGGAGCACGTCACGCATGAGCAGCAGGATCGAGTCGTTGTAGGTGATCCCCCCGCCGGAGTGGCCCGACTTCATCTTGATCACCTCGGGCACCAGCACGCCGGCGATCATGCCCGGGATCACCACCACGAACGGGATGAACATCTTCGGGAACGTGGCGATGATCGGCGCGCTGCGCGCGGCCGACATCGAGTTGGTGGCCATCGCGCGCTGGACCTCGACGAAGTTGGTGGTCCAGTAACCGAAGGAGAGTACGAAACCCAGGCCGAACACGATGCCCACGACGGACAGGAAGGAGCTGCTGAACCCGGCGAGGTCGTTGCCCGGCCAGGAGTTGAGCTGCTCGGCACCACCGCCTACCGCGGCGGTCACCTTCTTGGTCAGCCCGTCCACACCACCGATGCGGTGCAGGCCGACGAGGGTCAGCGGCAGCAGCGCGGCGACGATGACGAAGAACTGCAGGACCTCGTTGTAGATGGCCGCGGAGAGCCCACCAAGAGTGATGTAGCTCAGCACGATGGCGGCGGCGAGGACCAGGGCAACCCACAGCGGCCAGCCCAGCAGTCCGTGCACCACCGTGGCCAGCAGGAACAGGTTGATGCCGGCGATGAGCACCTGGGCCAGGGCGAAGGTGAGTGCGTTGACCAGGTGAGCACCGGTGCCGAAGCGGCGGCGCATGAACTCCGGGACGCTGCGCACCTTCGACCCGTAGTAGAAGGGCATCATCACCACGCCGAGGAAGAGCATGGCCGGGACGGCGCCGATCCAGTAGTAGTGCATGGTCGGCATGCCGTACTGCGCACCGTTGGCCGACATGCCGATGATCTCCACGGCACCGAGGTTGGCCGAGATGAACGCGAGGCCGGTGATCCAGGCGGGCAGTGAACGACCCGACAGGAAGAAGTCGAGACTGCTGGAGACCCCCCGGCGCGCGGCGAGTCCGACCAACAGGACAACGGCGAAGTAGACGAAGATCAACGCGTAGTCGATGAACCCGGCGCCGATTCTCAGTGAGTTGCCCACGGGGGTTCCTTTCTGGTCAGACGGCCCGCCGACCATACTCCGGTGTTGTCGCAGACGCTCGTGGTGCCGTCCTGGCAGGCGGCACGCAGCACGACCGGAGGCCAGTGGCCGGTGGCGATCCGAGGCGAAACTCCTTCCCTGGTTCGAATGTCGCTGCCAGCATGCCGCTCACCGTGAACGAACCATGACGTCGTGTTGCGCCAGGCGGGCCTCCCCGTCAGGGTGGCGGTCCGGGTACGCTCGGTCACCGGCCGACGTGGGAGACGTCGGGCCGTGGCCGCAAGGCGGTCCGGAAAGGGCGTGCACACCTGGTCGCCGTGCGCGGTCGCGGTGCCTCAGGGAAATTGCGACAGTTCGCGGTCCTCGGAGGGGGTGATGGCCGCCGGCCGGCGCTCGTCCGCCCGGATCTGCTGCACCGGCACGTGGATCTCGACGTACCCGCCGCTCGGCGTCCGTACGATCCGGCCGGTCTCCCGTCCGTGCAGGAGGACTTCCCGGTCGTTGCGCTGCAGTCCGAGGCAGATCCGCCGGGTGACGTCGAACCCGACCACCGGGCCGAGCACGAGCAGCACCTGCAGGGAGTACATGAGCCATTCCACCGAGCCGTGGAAGACGAGGGCGATCGCGTTGACGCCCGCGGCGGCCCACAGCACGCCGTAGAAGACGATCCCGGCCACCCCGACGCCGGTACGGACCGGGTGGTTGCGCGGGCGTTGGAGCAGATGGTGCTCGGCCCTGTCTCTGGTCACCAGTTGGTCGAGGTACGGATACGCGGCCAGGACCGCGAAGAACAGCGTGCCGACGAGCAACGGAAGCAGGATGGCGACGGACCAGGTTCGTCCCAGCCAGCTGAACTCCCAGCCAGGAGCGAGGCGGAGCGCGCCGTCGAGGAAGGCGAGATACCAGGTCGGCGTCGATCCGGCGGTCGCGCTGGCCGGATCCGCCGGGCCGTACCGCCAGACCGGGTTGACAGTGAGCGTCGCGGCCATCGCGGCGACCACTCCGCTCACGAGCAGGAACAGGCCCGCACTCCTCACCAGGAACGTGGCGAGGTTGGTGCCCGGCCGTTCGCGTCCGGCGTACTGGGCAGGCTTACGGCGAAGGCCGAGAATCGCGTGCACGACGTAGGTGATCACCAGTGCCGCGGGAAGAAGTACGACGTGCACGGGGTAGAACACCGCGGTGACGTCACCGGGTGCCGGGCCGCCGAACACCAGCCGCGACAGCAACCCGCCGACGAACGGCGTCCCCGCGAGGACGCCGTCGAGGACCGCCATGCTGCTTCCGGACAGCAGGTCGTCGGGCAACGCCGAGCCCGTCAGGCCGCCTGCCATCGCGAGGAGCAGGGACGCGACGGCGATCAGCCACGTCCACCGCCGTGGCCGGCGGAACGCGCCGGTGAAGAACAACCGCAGCAGGTACACCATGATCGCGGCCGTCATCACCAGTGAGCTCCAGTGGTGCACCTGGCGCATCAGCAGACCACCGCGTACCCCGACCGAAATGTCCAGGGTGGAGGCGAATGCCCGCGACATCTCCACCCCCGCGAGCGGGGTGTACGACCCGGCGTAGGTCACCTTCTCCATCGACGGGTCGTAGAAGAACATCAACACCACGCCACTGATCGCGACCAGGACGAAGCTGAAGGCCCCGATCTGGGCGAGCAGAACGGACAGATCGTCCGGAAAGGCCCTCGTCCGCAGCCTGGCGGCGAACCGACCTGTGTGCGGCAGATCCCAGGCCCTGCGCAACCGGCGCATCGGATGCCTCCCAACCTGATCGGCGTCAGTCACCCCTAGGACAGAAGTCGCGGCCGGAACGTGACAGCCTTTCGGCGTTCGGACCGGAGACCTTCCTCACATCCGGCCCTGCCTAGATCGACTCCCACCGCCAGCCGTTGTCGTCCTGGCACCTGATGGCTTCGCCGTTCTCCGCCACGCCGGTCCTCCCGTGGTCGGAGTTCCGGCAGTACTGTCCTGGCCGGTAGCAGTTGCCGCTGTTGCTGCGCGGGTAGCAGGAAGCAGGCTCGGGCGGGGGCGCGGGCCGCGGTGACGTCGTCCTCGTCGGCCGGTGGGTCACCTTCGGCCGCGCCGGCAAGGGTTTCGGCGCCGACTTCGCCCGCGGAGCCGTCGGTTGGATGCTCGCCTTCGCGGTCACCGTCACCGTCGGCGCGGGCTCGGGCGTCATCGTCACCGTTACCGTGACCGTCGGCGCGGGCTCCGGCGTCGCCGTCACCGTGACCGTCGGCGCCGGCTTGGGCGTGTCAGCCGCCGTCGTTCCCGCACCATCCGGCCCTCCGGCCGCACACGAAGCGAGCACGACACCCAGAACCAGCCCGTAAATCGCCACGGCCACCCGTCGGCTGAGGTGGTCGACGGCACGCCACGGCTGATGATCGGTCATACGTGAATCCCCCGGGAGTACGAGAGCCGCTACCCGTGCGGCTCCATCCGGCGTTCAAACGCCTGAGACCGTCCCCCGGTTGCACGGTGCGGAAGCCGACCACTCCACCAGCGCCGGCGTCGTGAGCAGGCCAGAGTGCAGGTCGTCGCCTGCCCGGTCGAGCTCCTGCATGGCGAACCGCCGGCCGTATCGCTGCTCACTGTCGGCGGCGAGCCGGTGGATCTCGGTCTCCTCGGTCAGTGCGTTGGCGGCGGTGTTGCTGACCACCAGCTTCAGGATGTTGTCGCCGTCGCGAAGCAGGCCGGTGATCTCGACGCGGTACGGCGCCGACCACACCACGCCGGCGTCGGAGCCGTTCACAACGACGCGGACGACCTCGCCGACCGGCGGGCGTACCAGCGCACGGAACGACCGGAGCGTTCGTGGCCGGTCCTCTCGAATCGGCCGCGCCTCACCGAAGTCGAGGAACAACCGGCGGTCGGTCACCGAGTCCAGGTGGAACCGTGTCTCGTACTCGCCCTTCCCGGAATACCCCGCACGCGTGTCCTCCCACCGGTGCGGCAGCTCGACCGGAGCTCCGCGGAAGGCGAAGTCGCGCACCTGTCGCCGGCTGATGGGTGCGCCGGGCGTACGCACCTCGGCCGGCGCGTCGAAGGTCACGATCACAGTCGCCTCGTACGCATCCAGGGCGAGGTCGACCGTGGAGCCGCTGCCGGACCGGACGACGCTCCCGCTCTTCGCGTCCCACAGCTCGTACGACGAACGACGGGTGCGTGGGGTGAAGGTGGCTTCCTGCCGGGTGTTCGCTGTGTTGGCGACGAAGTACACGTCGACGTCACCGAGCCGCCGGTGGGTCACGCCGATCGCGTCCGAGTCCACCACGACGTCCGGCTCGGGCAGACCGGGCAGGCTGGACGGGTCGGCCAGGTCGGCCGACGTCAGTACGAAATCCGGCCGCAGCTGGGCGATGGCCTCGTCGTCCCACAGGTCGAAGTCCCAACCGCCCGTACGTATCCGGCGTACGACGTCGCTCACCTTCGCCGCCGTGGCCTTCCACAGGTCGAGCTCGGGATAGACGTCCTCGAAACCGACGTGGATCTTCACGTCCGCCACCGGGTCGCCCTGCCGGAGAAGCCAGCACAGCCGCTGGAGGTAGGTCGTGAGTCCGGGGGCCGCGTCGTCCCACCAGGGATTCCGGTCGTCGAACGCGCCGGCGGCGTAGAAGAACCACCCGAGCAACCACCCGAGCCCGGGCGCATCGGCCGGGGTGTACGGCAGACCGTGCCCGACCAGCTGGTTCACTCCGCACAGGAAGTGCTCGTGCGCCTCGGCCTGCAGATCCAGCGGCGTTGCGCGGAACGACGGCGAGTGCACCCACGTCCACACCTCGGAGGAGACGATCCTCCGGCCGTAGATGTGCGCGGCCGACGACGCCCATCTCGTCTGCGGGAGACCGGTCCAGCCCCAGCCCTCTCCCTCCGCGACGTCGGCGTACCGGTAGCTGCTGACGGAGGCCGGCGGCACTCCGTAGCTTTGGATTCGGAACGGAACACCGCGCTCGCGCGCCCACTCACCGATGACCGCGACGAAGTTCTCCTGGTAGAGCTCGGACAGCGTGCGCAGGAAGTCGGCGCGGAATCCGCGGAAGTCGGTGATGTCGAACCGCAGCAGCGGAAGCAGTGGCAGTGCGTCGTATCCGCGGCGTCTGCCGAACTCCGCAAGCACCTCCGGTGTCCAGTCGGAGCTGTAGACCTCCAGGCTGTCGCAGAAGACCGAGCCGACGGGTGCGGGCGCGACGGCGTCCAGCAGGGGCGCGGCGACGCTTCGGACGTGCGCCCTGGTCGCAGCGGCGGAGTAGTGGTCGAGCACCGGCCCCTCGGCGCCGGCCGCGGCGCGCTTGACGTTCTGGCCGGTCGGCCGGGACGTGGCCACCAGGAGCGTCCGGGGCCCGGTTCCGTCCGGGACGTCCAGCGTGTCGAGCAACGTGTACGTCTCGGAGCGGTCGTGGATCGAGCCGGGGAACACGTACGCCGCGACGAACTCGTCGCCCGGCATCACCGGCACTCGCGAAGGGCCCGGCGTCAGCTCCCGGATCTCCCAGTGCAACCGGCGCGCCGCCAGGTCCGGCGTGATGTGCGGGCCGCCGAACGACCAGCCGCTGCCCAGCGTCAGGTCGAACCGCAGCCCTAGTTCCTGGCAGCGCAGCGCGGCATGGCGGAGCAGTTCGTGGAACCGCGGCGAACCGAAGTCGCACGTGGCGGGTGCGAGCGGATAGACGTACGCCACCTCGACGCCGCCGAAGCCGGCCGCAGCCACCGTCTGGAGCTGGCGGTCCAGCGAGGCCTCGTCGGCAGCCGGCCCGAACCACCACCAGCGCAGCATCGGCCGGGCGTCGTTCGGTGGCTCGGCAAAGGTCCGTCGCAACTCGTCCAACCGCATGGCGACCAACCCTATGCGGGCGCGATCAGCTGAGGCCCGCCCTGACCAGTCCGGTCAACGCCCGGTCGCCACCTAGGTGCTCAGTTGATGATCGGCTCGAACGCGACCAGCAGGACCGCGCCGCAGTCCCCTGCCTGCGCGGCGAGTCGTTCGTCGTCGACTGCCTGGAGCCCGATCGCATCGCCCACTCTCGCAGCGCGCCGTCGCCAGGTCTCCGCGTCCGCGTCGCTCGTGTTCGACGGGAGACCGAGCATCCCTTGGAGGACACGAAGCTGCGCCCAGTCCGCTCGTACGCTGTCGGGGTTCTCGACCTCGTCGTCGAGGAGTTGCACGGTATAGGCCTCGGGACTGGTGTCGGCTCGCTGGAACACCGTTGTCAGCGGCTCGCTGTCGCCGAGCCGCCGCAGCACGGTCACCACCCGTTTGTGGGCCTCCGGCTGCAGGCGGTAGACGGTGATGCACGTTCTCATCTGTCGCCGCATGCCCAGCGTGAACATCGCGCCGTCGAGGCCGGGTTCATGGAACTCGGCCGGGATCTCCGCGAGGTACTCCACCTTCGCCTGGGAGCTGTCCACGAGGTCGGCGAGAGCCGAACGCACGCTGGACAGCCGGCCCAGCGCGACCGCCTCGCCGTCGCTGTCGGCGAAGTCACCAACACCCGCGAGCAGGATCTCGTCCCCGCGGTCCACGGCCTGCCAGCCCGCGCGCAGGTCGGCAACCGGCGAGGTCAGCGTCACCTCGCCCGCTGCGAACTGGACCGTCGCGACCGGTTCGAAGCCGGAATCGGAGCCCACCGTTCCGGCCACGCCACGCGACAGGTCCGTACGGGTGAGCTGCTGGGCGTCTCGCCGCCGGTGGAACAGCCGGTACGTCCGGGTCCGAACGGGCACCTCGACCTGTTCGCCCGCGCAGACGACGTCCCGGCGACGGGTGAAGAAGACCCAGTCGGTCGTGGCGGTGACCTGTGCCGCGCCCTCAGGTGCGAGGCCGCCGAGCAGGCGTTCGGTCGCGTACTGCGCGAAACCGGGGTCGCGGTCCGGCGCGGCGAGCTCGGCACCCAGAACAGCGATCACCGAGGTGGCCAGTGTCCGCCCGGCCGATCCGGGCGCCAGCGTTCCAGCCTCCTCATCGAGTTCGATCGAGCCGACCGGCCGGTCGGCGGCCGCCCCGGGCCCCACGACGGGCGAGCGCTGTTGGTCGCGGTTCACCAGCTGCCCGACGATGTGCCGCGGCGGTCCGCTCTCCTGCAGTTCCGCCTGCGCGACAACCGGGTCCCCGGCGCCGACGGCGAGCGTCCGGGCAGAGCCGGACAACGTCCAGGTCAGCGGAAACGACCGTACCGACCGCAGCACGGGCTGATCCACCTCGCGGCCCAGGATCTCGGCCACCCCATCGAGCACTGTACGGATCATCTTGCGATCGCGGACGGTGAGCAGGTCGACCACCCGGAGGGTTCCGGTGAGGCGGACGTCACCGAAGACCGGCGTGGTGCTGGCCCGGGAGTACATCGTGGCTCGGGCCCGGACCTCGGTGCTACCACCGATCTGCAGCTTGTCCAGGCCGACGGCGGTCGTACCGTCCAGCCAGAGCGCGACCGGCCGATCCTCTCCCTCCGCAAGCGGGCGGTCCGCGGGCAGCCGCCTGCCGACGGCCCCGAGCACGGCCGCCCGGCGAGCCGCGGCCGCATGTCCCTCGGCCGCCAGTCGCTCGGTGAACGCCGCGCTCCGGCGGACCCGGTCGTGCTCCGCGTCCGGGCGTACGTCGAGTCGGTCCAGCGGATCGGCCGGCTCGCCTTCGCCCGAAAACCCCGCGGAGGTATCCACTCCGAACATCCGCCCCACCACTCGCAGCGAAGCCTCCGCCAGGTCGGCGATGGACAACTGCCGCGGCGCCTCGCCGTACGCCGCCGCGGTCCAGGACCAGCCGGCCCCGGTCCGTTCCCTGGCGACCACCGACAGGCTGATCGCCGAGGCCGGTTCGCCGTTCGGCGACCTGGTGGCGGGGAAGATTCGTGCGGTGCCGCTGTACGTACCGACGGTAGACGGTTGCCGCAGCCCGATCACACCATCGGGGACCAGCACGTCGACCTTCTCCAGGCGCTTCGGGTCGTCCAGCCCCTGGGTCAGCGAGATCCGGTCGAGGTGCTGGGCCTGCTGGAGCAGCTCCGGTACGCAGTCCGGTCGGGCGACGCAGAACCGCAGGTCGACGCCGGGGCCGAAGAGCGCGCGCACCTGGTCCTCGACCGGCCGGGCCATGCTGACCGGTAGGTAGCCCGCCGACGGTAGTTGGACCAGGCCCCAGTCCAGCAGCAACGAACCCGTGCCGGCGGCCGGGGCTGCGCCCTTGTCGAGAGCGGCGGCGATCTTCGCACGTACGGCTTCGATCCGGCCGGCCGCGTCGCCGGCCAAACCACCGAGCACCTCGGCGGCGGCGGCAAGCGCGTCCCGCTCGGTGCCGCAGGGACCGGGACCTCCAGGATCGCCCGGCGCGCTCAGGTCGAGCAACTGGCACTGGAACTGCAGCACCTGGGCGAGGAAGACGTCCCAGGGACGCGACGCCATCCGCCAAGCCCAGTACCGGCGGGGGCTGGTCTCGTGCAGCTCGCGGCGCGCGGTCCAACCGTCCAGCAGAGCGGTCACGCCGCCGGAGCGGTCCAGTACGGCCAGCGGCACCTCCTCGCCGCCGACACCTTCCGCACCGGCGCACCACACCGGGGTGGCCAGCCCGGCAGCGGAGATCATCGCCGGCACGGCGATCCGCTCGGCCGCGAAGTACGCCGAGGCCACCCGGGACCGCAGGTGCCGACCGTCGAACGGGACGACCTTGCTGGACGGCAGTGCCAGCGTCAGCTCCCGGACTCGGAAGCACACTCCCTCGACGACGGTGGACCGGTCGGTCTCGGTGGCGCAGGCGTCGACACAAAGTTGTCCGAACCGTTCCTCCTCTCCGCACAAGGCCTCGACCCCGGAGACCGTGAGCACGTACAGCGGCCGGGCGGGAGCCGTGACGTCGGGTCCGGCCGAGTCCTCAGGCGGGCAGCGGCGGAAGTCGGTGACGCCAGGCTCCGGCGGTGTGGCCGGGTCGAAGCTGCCTGCCGAGCGCGCGATGAGCTCGGCGATGCCGAGTTCGATCTCGCGCGGCAGATAGGCCACCCGGCCGGACGGGGCCAGCGCCAGGCCGCCGGCGACCCGCAGCCTGTCGCCAGTCGCCGGCCGGGTGACGTCGAAGCCGTACACCACACCGCTGCCGGTGGCCTGGTGAGACAGGGCAGCGAGGGCCCGTACGTAGTCCTGGTCCAACCGGAAGCCGTCCGCCCGCAGGAACTTGCCGTCGAAGTACCAGAGCCGGGTGAGGATGGTGGTCGGGTCGACCACGCTCACTCCCGCGGTGGTGCCGAGTAGCTCCAGCGGCGTGGTGGCGGTGCCGGGGGTAGGGCCGGTGGTGGGCATCTGTCTACCTCACTCAGGGTCGGGGCCGGAGTTGTCGATCAGCAGGGCGCCGTCCTCGCCGGCGTGCACGGTCCGGCCGTCGGCTTCGTTGCCGGACAGCGGCTGCCCGTCGGCACCGAGCAGCGGGGTGGATCCGGCGCCACGAGCGACCACGCGGACCGGCCGTACATCCGGAGTCGAGCTCAGTGTCAGGGTCACGGAGGTGCCCGCCTCGTCCAGCAGGACGTCGCTCACCTCGACGCCGTCCCAGCCGGTCGCACCCAGCGCGGTCACCGTGAACGCGTTCGGGCCGACCGTCGCCGGCAACAGCGGCTGGGTGAAGTCGACCCGCAGAGAGTCGGCGGTCAGCTCGGCGGCACGCAGGCGAGCAGGCTCGGGCACCGGTCCGACGCCGGGCGCCTCGGCCGGCGTGGTGAGCAGCAGCTCCTGGATGGTCCGGGTGCGAACGTGCGCGGGCCGCACCGAGTTGTCCACCGCCGTGTCGTCGACGACCACCCAGCGGTCGCCGTCTGGTCGCAGGTGAACCTCGATCTGGGCGAGTGCCAGACAGCCGTCGGTCACCGGGAAGAGCGATCCCACGCCGTCCTCGGGTACCAGGTCGACGGTGTCCAGCGCGGCCAGCCTGCGCAGCGAGCGCAGGATCTCGGCCGGCCGGTCGGTGGCAGTGGCGATCGCGGCGACGGCGTCCTGCACGGCCGGGTCCGTCACGGGTTGCTGGCCGACAAGCTGCCGAAGCCGCGGGTACGGCACCACCGGGTCGGCCGGAGCAGGGCCGGCGGCCAGGGAGGGCAGCGCCTGTTCGACCGTCCGGGAGTACGCCGTGCCGAGGTCCGACCCCTCGCACGGCTCGCTCACCGAGGGTACCGGGCGGTCCAGGCACTGCTGGGCGCAGAGCCGGACGTGCGCGGTGAAGGTGACGCTGCCGTCAGCCTGCTCGGTGACCTCGAGGTCGTCGGGCCGGCGTTCGGCGTACCAGCGACCGAGGTCGAGGCAGAGCCGGTCGGCGACCCGCAGCTCGCGACCGTTGCCGTCCAGCGCCAGGCCGGGCAGCACCACGATCTCGTTGTTCGCCGGTGTCACCTCGACGCCCAGACCCCACACCGCGCCCGGGCCATGAAGCCACGCGTTGTGCAGCCAGGTCTTGCCGCGGTGGTAGCCCTGCTCGGTGTCGAGGTCGGCGACCCCGAGCAGCATGCCGAAGTGGTAGCGGTTGGACACGAACGGGTTCAGCGGCAGACTCGCCGTCCCACAGGTGTCGCTGCTGAGTACCAGGTCTGGGGTGACCACGTGGCGCTCCCTCGTCGGTGTCGCGGTCAGAGCTGGGCCGTTGTGCGGCCGCCGGGCCCGTCGCCCCGGACGTACTGTCCGGCGCGGTCGGACTGCGTGGCGCGGAGTGCGGCGACGGCGCCCGCCCGGGGGGCGAGCGCGGCGCCGACAGCCAGATCGCGGCGCACCTGCTCGGCGCGCGCGTCCTGGGCATTGGCGAGCGCGTCCCCCGTGCTGTCCAGGTCGCTGACCAGAGCGTCCCGGGCGGCCTGGTCGGCCAGCCGGTCGAGTGCGCTGGTGCTCGCGGCGAATGCGACGGCCGCCCGCCACAGCCTGTCCGGCACCTCGACCTCCCACTCGTCCAGCGCTGTGCGGGCGTCGTCGTCGTAGTTCTCCCTGGCGGTGGCCAGCGGGCCCTGGATCGCGGGCCCGTCCCGGGTCTGCAGGGCCCCCTTCACGCCGGCGTCCTGCAGTGGGTCGGCGTCGGGGTCGGCGAGCAGCGCTGCGACGGTCGCGTCGTCGACCGCGCGCTGGGCGGCGGACAGCGCCGCGACCGCCGCGGCGAGTGCGCCCTCTGCGGCCGCGGCGGCAACCGCTTCGGTGCGGTTCGCCGGGTCCAGGGCCTCCTGCTGGGCCGTGCTGAGGTCCGGCAGTGCGGCGACCCCGGCGAGTGCTGCCCGGGCGGTGGCCAGCTCGGCCGAGGCGGTCGCCGCGTACCTTCGCAGGTCGGCGAGCGCCCGCAGGAACGCTCGCTCGGCTTCGTCGGAGGCGGCCGCCAACGGGTGCGCCGTCGCCTGGAGTGCCGAACGGCTCGCATCGGCGGCTGCCTCCGCATCCGCCGCCGCGGCGCCGACGGCCTCGGCCTCGGCGGCACGGGCCAACGCTCGGTCTCGCAGCTCGTCCGGCAGCAACTCGGCGAGTCGATCGGCCGCGGCGGCACGGTCCACGGCAGCCGCGTCGCCGACCACCGTGTCCAGCGGCGGCTGACCGAGCGCGGTACGCAGGGCGTCCGCGTCGGCCTGCCGGCGAGCCGCTTCGGCCACCTCGGACTCGGCCACACCGACGGCGGTTGCGGCCCGGCCGACCAGGGCGGACCACTCCGCGACCGTCGAGTTCGCCAGCCCGGCCCGCTCGGTCGCCTCCCGCAGCCGCACCCGCAGCTCGGCGTCGGCGATCAGCGCATCCCGCAGCTGGGCTTCGAAGGTGGCCGTGTCCGCCGGGTTGTCCACCTCCGCCAGCGCCGCGCGGATGCGGTCCTGGTCGGCCCGGATGCTCGCGAGTGCGGCCCGCGCGATTGCGACGTGCTGGGTGGCGCCCAGTTCGGTGGCCCAGTTCTCCGGTGGTACGGAGGCCGGGTCGGGATGTCTGCGGTCCACTTCCGCCCGTGCGGCAGCCAGCCCGTCGCCGATCGCGTCCCGGCGAACTGTCAGGGCCGCGAGCCGGGCCCGGGCCCGGTCCGCGAGGTTCTCGGCCATTTCAGAGTCCTCCTCGTCCCCGGGCAGTCGTCCGGGGCGCACCCGGGAACGACCTGCCGGCCTTGCGGTACTCGTCCCGTACCGCCTCGACCAGGGCGCTCTGGTCGATCGGGCGGCCGGTTGCCGCCGCGACGAACGCGGCTGCCAGGGCGGCGTTGCGGATGAGGCCGCCCGGGATCTCGTACAGGGCGGCGAGTGCGGCAGGGTCGACGTCCGCGGCATACGGGGCGCCGGCGGGTAGGTGCCGCCGCCACAACAGTTCGCGCGACGTCCGGTCCGGTTCGTCGATCTCCAGGATCACGTCCAGCCTGCGGACGAACGCGTCATCCATACCGCGGCGTAGGTTGGTGGCCAGCGCGACCAGCCCGTCGAACCTGTCGATCCGGGCCAGCAGGTACGCCGTCTCCAGGTTGGCCCAGCGGCCCTGTGCGTCGGAGCTGTCGGTACGCCGACCGAACACCGCGTCCGCCTCGTCGAAGAACAGCACTGCCTGAGAGCGTTCGGCCGCGTCGAACACGCCGGCGATGTTCTTCTCGGTTTCGCCGAGCCACTTGCTCACCAGCGCGGCCAGGTCCACGACCAGTAGGTCCAGGCCGAGCTCCGCCGCGGCTGCCTCGACCGCGAGCGTCTTCCCGGTGCCCGGCGGGCCGGACAGGAGCATTCGCACACCGCCGGGATGCCTGGCCGCCTCGCCGAAGCCCCACTCGAGGAGCACCCGGGCCTGGCCGCGTACGCGGTCCACCACCGATCGAAGCAGCCGGTGCTGGTCTGCGGGCAGCACCACCCGGTCGAGCGAGGCGTGCGGGTGGACCAGCCGAACCGCGGCGGGTAGCTCGACCTCGGTACGCCGGCGGGCCTGGGCAACGATCCGGCCGACGGTGACGTCGCCGGCGGCGCGGGCGTCACGGACGGCTCGGGTCGCTCCGATCCGTCCGATCCGCAGCAGTCCAGCCAGCTCCCCCGCGGCACCGTTGAGGTCGGGCAGCAGGGCCTGCCAGAGCTCGACCGCCTCGCCGAGATCGGGCCTTGGCAGCTCGACGGTGACGGCCGGGCGGTCGTCCAACGGCATCCCGGTGACAGTGCCGGTGGCGACGACCACCACGCCCGGGAACGCGGGCAGTGGCGGGCTCGACGGCGCTCCGGCCACTACCGGGACGGCTCCGCGGGCGAGCAGGTGTGCCGACCAGGCGGGCGTCCGCTCGGCGTCCAACTCGGCCGCGGGGACGATCACCGTAGGAGCCCTGACGGTGGCCGCCGCGAGAGCGGCGACCTCGCGGTCGTCTCGCCCCTCTCCGCTCAGCACCACGACCCGAGGCTCCCCCGGGTGCCGGCCCGGTTCGGCGGCGGCGAGCGTGGCAGCAAGCGTGGTTGCGAAGGCGGAGGTGGACGTGGAGCCGAGGGCCGGGGCGAGCCCAGGCAGCTGGGGACCGGGCAGGACGGGCAGCCCGATCGGGTGCATCCCGGCCGGCCAGGTGTCGACCCCGCGCAGCACGCTCCACACGCCTGGCGGCAGCCGAAGTCCGCGTTCAGGCAGCGGGACGCTTTCCGGGCCGGTCACCAGCCGGTGCCGGTGGAGCGTGCCGGAGTCCAGCGCCGTACGCAGGTGGCCGCGGCCTGCGGTGTCCAAACCGAGCACGGCGGACGCGGTAGCCGACGTGAACCATGGCTCGGCCGTGCTGTTCAGCAACCGGGCCAGCCGGGACACCGCCTCGTGTTCTTCGGGCAGTCCGGCCAGCAGCAGGAGGTCGTACTGGAACGGGGTGAGACCGAGCGCGGCGCCGAGCCGGCCGGCGGCGCCGGCGTCCTTCTCGGACCGCAACGCGGCGGCCAGCCCGGCCAGCGCCGGGCGGAGCGGCTCATCGGCCAGATCGGCGAGCCGCTCGACCAGATGGCCGGCCCGGACGGGCATCGACGAGAGGTCACTCATAGTGGTACCTGACGGCGGCACCGAGCCACCACACGAATCCCGGGTCGAGGTCCAGGCCGGCGGCCCGGACCCGAGTGTCGACGTCCTCCAGCGAGTAGGTGACCTCCACCCAGCCCGGCTCGGCCACGATCCGGGCCGGCCGCTGCCACAGCCAGCGCAGGTCGTCGGCGGGTTCGAGTCGTAGCAGGTTCCGCAGCCACGTCCGGACGTCCTCGGCGAGATCCGCGAGCGCAGCATCTTCCGTCGGGACGGGTTGGTCCGGCGCCTGCTGGGGCTGGCCGGCGAGGACGTGGACGGCCGGGTCGTCGGTGTCGACGTCACCCAGGTGGGCGGCCAGCCAGCCCACCACCATCGAGAGGGGCCGGTCGGCGAGAGGCCCGAGCCGCGCGGCATTGCGGGCGTCGGGGGCGAGTGGCGGGCACGATCCGGGGCGGAGCTCAGGGACGCCCGTGCACGCGATGAGGAACAGCACTCCGGCGGCGTGACTTGGTGTGGCCTCCGGCGCGGACGCCGCACGGGTGCCGGAGGTACGAACGGTGGTGCGGTCGCGAGGACCCGGCTCCGAGCGCCCGTCCGGGCCGGCGGCACGGGCCGGCACCGCGCGCTCAGGCACGTCTTCCTCCGGCATGTCGACATCCGGTACCGCGCGGTCCGGCACGGCGCGATCGCGTACGTCGGGGTCGGGAGCGACGCAGCCGGCGTCGATCATCCCTGCCGACCGCGCGGCCGTCTCGGCTTCACCTGGTGCCGGCGCGTACCCGGGCCTCGTTGCGTGAGGCCGGCGCAGCAGGTCGGTCACCGCGGCGATCATCCGACCCGAACGCGACAGCGAAGGCGCCGCGCACAGCAGCAGCAGTTGGGCAACCGCCCGGAGCTCGTCGGGAGGCAACTCCGCGATCCTCGCAGGGCGCCGTCGGGCCACCGGTGCGTCGAGCACTGCCTCCGCGACCACTTCTGGAGGTGGGCCGTCGTCGGCCGCCGGCCAGGCGACCAGGTCCGCCACGGCCTGGGCGAGTGCAGCCCACCCGGTGACGGTCAGCGGAAGCGGTGCGTGTGGCGCGGCCGCGGCGAGCGCCGCGCACGCGAGGTCTGGTCGGCGCAGCAGTGCGGTCGCCGCGGCATCCGGGTGGTGCGGGTCGGCGGACAGCAGCCCGAGTTGCCGCCAGGCCCAGGCCCTGCCGGTGTCGCCCCGGCCAATGGACACGAGTACGTCCGTCAGCGCGTCCAGGGTGCGCGGGAAGATCACCACGTCGTCACCCGCGTGGAGGGCGCGGGCGAGTGCGGCCGCGATCTGGTCCGCCCACGACCGGGCCGCGCCGGACGGCCCCAGTCTCACCGGCACGCTCAGCCGCCGAAGGCAGACGTGTCCGTCGGGTAGCGACACCGCCCTCAGTGCCGGCGCCAGTTCCTCGTCGAGCATCCGACGCAGGTGACCGTCGAAGCGCACCGCGTCGCCGATGTAGCGGGTACGCATCCGGTCCACGGTCACGGTGACCATCCCTCACCCCACCCTGGCCGTTCGGTCCAGCCGGGCCGCCTCGACGGCCAGCCCGGACATCGCGCCGCCGAGCACGGTGCCGCGACCGGCGACCGACGCGCCCGCGACCAGCGGGTCGAAGGCGCCGGTGGGGCCGACCATCGAGGTGAGCCCGAGGTGCAGGCCACTGCCGATTCGCATCCCCGCGTCCACCGTGCACAGCTCGTAGTCGGTGTGCGCCGGCCGCTCGGTGTCCAGGACATGCCGTACGGCGGCCTCCTCCTCCTCCGACAGCGGCTGCGGTACGAGTACGGAGAATCGGTGCGCCGCGGCAGCCATCGGCGAGGTATGCACGCCTGCCGGGTCGGGAGTCGACCCGAGCGTGCCGACCTCGCCGCCGACCCGGAAGCCCACCCCGACCACGGCCCGGCTCGACGCCGCCGGGTCGGCGCCGGGCACCGGTGCCAGGCCGCGGAGCCGGAAGTGCTCGACGATCACCGGCGGTCGGCCGAGGAACAGTTCGAGGTACCGGGACAGCGCACCGATCGTGCCGCGGCGGCGGTAGAGCGGGACGATCTCGGCGAGCAGCCGCCGCCGGGAGGACTCCGGCCAACGGTCGTCCAGGGCCAGCCCGACGAAGGAGGCCAGCCAGGTCAGTGCCTCCACCGGTGTCGCCGCCGGGTCGACGAGTACGTCCCGACGGGCGGCCCGCTGGTCCAGGTCGTACAGCAGGCTGTCGAACATCGCCAGGTAGCGGTGCAGGAACGACGGGTCCGGCTGGTCCTCGGCGTACACCCCGGGCAGGCGGCGAACCAGGTCGTGGGTCTGGTGCTCGACCCGGAGCGCGCGGACCACGGGCGTGCTCCGGCCGTCGCCGGACAGCCGGAGGCTGACCCAGAGGTAGCGGCCGGGCGGGGACAGGACGGGCGCCTCGAAGATGTCGACGCTGTCGCCAGCTGCCGGTCGCCACCACGGGGTGGGCGCGTCCCGGCGCCGGTGAAGCGCACCACCTATCTGCACAGGCGGCAGGGCGAGCTCGGCGGGCGGAAGTGGAGGGGTCGTTCCGCCGGCGGGGTCACAGCCTGCGGGCTGCGCCGGCGCCGGTGGGAGCGCGGTCTCGTACTCCTCGTCGCTGGTGGCCGTCGCGATGTGGCAGTCGGTGCCGGGAGGCAGGCAGCCGTCCAGAATCACCCGGCCCCACCGGTTGCGTGGCAGGCCGGAGTCGAGCCGGTAGGTCACGCAGATCCCCTGTGTCTCGTACGTCACCCGGCCGCGGACTGCCAGCCGGAAGCCGGCCGCCGTCCAGTACCCGATCCGTCCGTCGGCGGTGGATACGACGCCGGAGCCGTCGTATCCGGCGGCGTCCAACGGGAGAGCCCGGGTCCAGCCGGACGCGGTGGGCACCAGCCTGCGCAGCATCGCGCGTTGGCCGCCGGCAGGCTGCGGGCAAGGCGCCACGACCACCGCTCCGTCGGCGTCGACCGTGATGTCGGAGGCACCGCCGACCGGCTCGGCCGGCCGGCCGGCGAGAGTCAGCCAGCCGGTGCCGTCAGGGGCATGCCACAGGACGACCGGAGCGCCACCGGGCAGCACCGCCACCCGCGACGGTTGGGCGCCGACGGGCGCACCGCCGGACAGTGCCGTCGATTCCGGGCCGCGGGTGGCGGTCAGCCGGAGCAGGGCGGCCGGCTCCCGGATCACCGCGTAGACCGTCCGGCCGAAGGCCGCCAAGCCCATCGGCTCCCCCGCCACCGGCACCGTGCGCAGCGTGCGGCGGCTCCACAGGTCCAGCACGGCGATCCAGTGGCGGCCGCGGTCGCTGAGGAACAGCCGATCGTCCGCGTCCACGGCGATCCCGGCACCGTCCAACAGTTCCGGTGGCGACCACGGCCGGAAGTCCGCGGCGGGCGCGGGTCGCGGTTCGCGGCCGACCACCCTCACCGAAAGTGGGAGTTTCGCGTAGTCCAGCCCGTGCCGGGTCGGTCCCACCGCCAGCCGTTCGACCGAGTGCAGCAGCAGCCGGTAGACCCGGCACAGCCGGTCGACCGCCAGGCCGCGGGACACGCAGTGGGAGCCGAAGCCGGGGCCGGGATCCGCCGGCTCCGTCCACGACAGGGTCAGCGCGCCCGGCGAGCCGTCCACGGCGGTGCCCTGGTGCCGTGCACGCACCCACTGGTCGCAGGTGGCGACCATCGATGCGGTCCGGACGGCGGGCATCAGCACACCTCCCTGGGAGCGCGCACGGGCACCGGGGGACCGGGGGGTCCCGGCGGCGCCGGCTGCTGACCCGGGGGCAGTGGGTCGCCCGCCACCACGCTGATCTCGGCCAGCTCGGGTACTTCCCAGTCGTCAAGCTCGACCCGCGACTGCTCCTGCCAGCCGTCGGACCACGCGGCGACCCGCAGCCCGCTGAGGAACTCCAGGCCTTCGACCTGCAGCGCCGCCGCCTCCAGCTCCGGTCCGAAGACCGACCGGCCGAGCGGCCAGCCCCGTCCTTCCGGCCCGTACGGGGGCAACGGCGACAGGTACTGCCGCAGCACCAGTTCGACCCAGCGGCGTACGCCTTCCACGCCGTACCCCGGCCTGACCGCGATCCCGACGCTCACCGCGACCCGCCGGTACGTCGGCGGGATCACGTACAGCTCGGTGGTGACCAGTCGGCGCTCGTCCAGCCACCGGCAGACCGCCCGCAGCGTGTCCCGGTCCGGGATGGGCGCGTCCGGGTGCACCGGGTCGGCGGCCGGCCACACCACCACCGAGACCACACCAGGCGCAGGCTCGTCCGGCTGGTGCGGGTTGAACAGCCGCAGCGTCTCCGCCCTCACCACCCCGGCCCCCGGCGTCTGCTCCGCCAGTTCCCGGAAGTCGGAGACGGTGACTGCCCGGTCGTGCCGGCGGAACTCCTCGGGGATCCGGTCGACCGCGTCGGCGAGCGGCTCGGCGTCCGCGCCGCCGCGGCAGGGCAGCGGATTGGTCACCGTGACCCCGCCGACCAACCGGACAGTGCTGATCGCCTCCGGACCGACGTTCCCGGTCGCCCCGCCGCCGTAGCGATAGCGGCTGACCCGGATCCTCTCCCCGATCTGAGGGGGTCTGCCGCGCCGACCGTCACCGAACCGCACCAGCCCGGCCTCCGGGTCGAGGGCGAACACCCGGTCGTCCACGCCGGTCGCCCGCAGGTCGGCGACCTGGGTCCACGGCACCCAGCGGTTGGCGCCCTGCTCCTCGACGTCGAGCGCGACGTTACCGAGCACGCCCGGGTGCACCAGCCGGTACTCCTGGCCTGGTTCGCCGGTGCCGGTCCCGAGGAACTCCGCCGTCGCGGCGGCCGACTGTTCGACGGGGGTGGCGTTGGCGCCCAGCCACTCGACGGCGGGCAGCGGCGCGCCGGTTGGCCGGTACGCCCGCAGCCAGGCCAGCGCGGTGACGGCCAGTGCGTCGTCCTCGATCAGCGGCGGCTGGTCGCCGGCGCCGGCGGAGTCGGGGTCGGCGGGCAGATAGAGGCCGATGTCGGTGAGATCGGCCGGCATGCGTAGCTGAACGACGCCGGGCCGGGTGAGCGCGCGGGTGGTGTCGGCCTCGACTGTCAGCGTTCGCCACACCGGGTCGGCACTGTCCGGGTCTGGCGCGCCGGGCACCGGACTGGTCGTCGCGATCTGCCACTGAACGGCGGCAGGATCGGTGGCCGCGCCGCAGGCGTCCACCTCCGACATCGAGGCGACCTCGCGGGCAGGTACCACGCCGAGCGTCACCAGGCCGCCGGCGAACCTTGCCGGGTCCGGCGCCACCGCACCTCTGATGAGCAGCACGTACAGCCGGCCGTCGATGGACCCGGCGGGGTCCAGCACGTCGCCGCCAGGTTGGGCCGGCGCCGCCGCGCCGAACGCGGTCCGGTAGCGGGACGCGGCCGCCACCGTGGTGCCGGCGGCGACGCTGGCGCGGGCGAAGTACTCCGCGGTGTCCTCGTCCAGTTCTGCGTCGTGGCGGGCGCGGATCGCCGCGCGGGCAGTCAGCGGCCAGGCAACCAGCTCCGAACCGGTCCTGAACTCCACCGGCCCGGCCAGTACCCGGGTGTCGCCCGGCACCAACACGCCCGCCGGTACGGCAGTGGCGAACGCGACCGTCCCGGAGGCTGGAACCGCCGGGCGTACCGGAATGTCCAGCAGCTTCAGGAACGCCAACTTGGTGGCGTCCGGGACCTGGTTGAACCGGAACAGCAGATTCTCGGCCAGGAACGCGAACAGCTCGACCAGCGTGATGCCCGGGTCGCTCGGGTGGTGGTCGGTCCACTCCGGCGCGTACACGGGAATCCGCGCGACCAGTTCGTCGCGCAGCTGAGCGTACGAACGGTCGTCGAGGATCGGGCTGCGCAGGGGCACGACTCAGCCCTCCAGGTAGAAGGGGTAGACGAGAAGGCCCGGGCTGCCGTCGCGGGCGTGCTCGTAGCGGACGGTCAGCAGGACCAGTGACGGGTCGTCCCCGGCGGTCGCGGTCACCTCACGGAGCTGGACCCGGGGCTCCCACGCGTCGAGCGCCCCGGTCACCTCGCGAACGAGCCGGGCCCGGGTGGCCACGGTGTTCGGCTCGCCCAGGTAGCGGCGCAGCCCGCAGCCGAACGTCGGTCGCATGACCCGCTCCCCCGGCTCGGTACGCAACACCAGCAGGATCGCCTCGCGTACCTTCTCGGCACCGGAGGCGTACGCCAAGCCGCCGCCGACCTGGCGTGGCCGCACCGGGAACGCCCAGCCGGAGCCGAGCCGCGAAGGTGTCTCGGTCACGGGTGCACCACCTCCTCCGGGCGTACGCCGGTGGTGTACTCCGGCAGCTCCCCGAACACCGGGAACGGCTGTCCGGGCGGTGCGCCGTATCCCTGCCGGGCCAGCAACTCCACCACCGGGTCGTTGGTGTAGGCGCTGGTCAGCGTGGTTCCCAGGTGCTGGCCCGGACGGTCTGTGTCCAGGCCGGACCGCAGCACGCCCTCCAGCGCCGACTGGTCCACCCCCGCCTGCACGTCGATGTCGACATGGAGCGACGCCTCGATCCCGCCGGGCACAACGTCCAGTTCGGCGGTGAGGTCGGCCTCCAGCTGCAGGCTCGGAGGGATGCAGAACTTCAGCTTGAGCATCCAGAACAGCCCGAAGACCAAGGTCACGATCGGCAGGAAGAGCTTGAGCACGAACGTCGCGACGATGGTGATGAGCGGGATGGCGAAGAAGCAGAAGTCAGCGCCGGGCCGGACCGAGCCCGAGGTGGGTATCCGGCCGTCCTCGGCGAAGACGAACGACGAGGCCGGCGGCGAGCTCATCCTCACCGACGGCGTCGCGTTGCTCGCCTCGAGCTGGGCGAAGTCGGGCAGCCGGATCTCGACCGGCCGTTGCGCACAGCCGTCCGGGTCGTGGAAGGACGCCAGCCGGTACGCCTCGGACGGCGCCGACCAGACCAGGGGGCCCGGACAGTCGCCGCAGCCTCGCATCCGCGCGAAGGCGCGCACCTCGTAGGTGCCCAGTTCGGTGAACCGGGCCGACCCGTCCCGGCTCAGCTCGGCGCTCGCGGTGGGCACCGTGCCCCAGTAGATGGTGCCGTCCCGGGCCGGATGGTCGGGATCGGCGGCCGGAGCCGTCAGCAGCCGAAGGGGGTAACGGCGCTCGACCAGTTCCTCCGGCTCGTCGGCGATCGGCACCCACTCGCCGAAGGCGCCGTCCCCAGTGGGCACCCAGGCCTCAGTGCGGCGGTCGACGCCGGCCGTGGAGGCCCACACCCGGAGCGCTCTGCGGGCCGTCTCCAGTTCGCGATGCGCGACGACGGCCGCCGCGTCCGGATCGCGCAGCCGCGCCCGCAGCGCGGTGCCGAACGGATGCAGTGCGCGGGCGCGGTCGCGGGCCACGGTGAGCTCCCGGCGGGTCTGCTCGGTCTTCGCCGCGGCCACCGCCTGCAACAGCGCGGCCGCCGCCTTCTCCTGGCCGACCGGCACCGCGACCCGTTGCCGACGTACGACGAACCCGGCCTCGGCCACGTCCCCCGGGTCGACCCGGGGAAAACCCGGGTCGTCGCAGTGCAGTCCGACCGCGACCACGTAGTGCCGCTGGTGGGCGACCGGGAAGAGCTTGCGCACCCCGCTCGGCTTGAAGCGGGTCGTGGCCAGGAACCGGTGCCGCTTGCGGGTGTCGCCCGGCAGCGGGACGTGCGGGATCGGCTCGAGCTGCTGGTACTGGTCGACCGGGCCGAACACGACCGACCGCTGGGGGTCGGCCAGGTAGTCGGCCACGTAGCCGGTCGAGGTGTACTTGTGCAACGCCGGTCGTCCCGCGCCCGCGGCCCGCTCCGGCTCTGCCCCGTCCCGCCGCTCCCAGCGGTACCACGGGGCCACCAGCCGCCACCGGTGGGCGGTCACCCGCGCGGTCACCAGACGTTCCCCGCGCCGGGCGTGTACGCCGGGGACACCACGCCACCGCCGGTCGCCACCAGCGTGTCGCAGACCACGGTCCCGGAGAACTCGCTGAGGTCGGCGTCCACGCTCACCATCGCCGCGCTGACGTTCACCGTGGAGGTCGCGTCGACGCGTACACCGCCGTCCTGGGTGAGCGTGATCGTCGCGCCACTGGCCGCCTCGACGGTGACGGTCCCCTGCGCGTCGTCCATCACCAGCCGGTGCACCGGTCCGTCCGTACCGGCCACCGACAGCCGTACCGCGACCGCGCCGTCGGTGTCGTCGAACTCCAGGCGGGTGCCGGACCGGGTTTGGAGCACCCGCAGGTTGTTCGCGTCGTCCGGGGCATCCGGCATGTGCGCGACGCCGTTCCAGGTTCCGCCGAGGACGTACGGACGGTCGGGGTAGCCGGCCTGAAAGCCCACCACCACGGTGGAGCCCTTCTCCGGCAGGATCCGCAGCCCCTGGTCGGCATCCGCGTACGGGCTGACGACGGTGGCCCAGGCGGTCACCGGACCGGTGCCGTCCGAGCGGGGCAGCCAGTCCAGGCTGACCTGGATCCGCTGCCGGTGCTCGGGGTCGCCCGCGAGCTTGGCCACCGTCGCCGGATACAGCCCGTACCAGCGGTCCGCGTGCACGTCCGGGGTCACGAGCGCACCTCCGGCCGCTCCGCCCGGAACGCGGTCCGGTAACCGATCGACGGGTCGTAGCTGTGCCGGGCGTGCACGACGCGGTAGCCGTCCCCTTCGAACGGGCGCCCCACCCGGCGCAGGTCGAGGTGCGCACCGGGCACGAGGTCGGGGGTGCCGGCGGTGGTGCCCTCGACGGTGACGAATCCCCGGGCTCGGCGCAGCAGTTCTGCGGCGGCGTACGCCGTGGCGGTGCCCGCTACCGGAGTGTCCCGGCGGGATCTGGTCAGGCGGGGCCCTCGATAGACCTGCGCGACGATCGACGGCCCGGTGCGCCCACCGCCGGTCTCGGCCGAGACCAGGTCGGCACCGGCGGTCTCGACCACTTTTGCGGCGGTGTCGTCGTCCCAGCCGAGCAGTTGGACGTCGGCCCGCTGGTGCGCCAGATCCGCCCGTGCGTGCAGTTCGACGAGTTCGTTGCCCTGCACCAGCCGCAGGTCGGCGCCTTCCCGCTTGTCCCGGGTGGTGAAGTGGAGGGTGTCGTCGGAGTCCACCCACAGCTCGGCGGCCACCCGCAGTGCCCGCTCCCGCAGGAACGCAAGGTCCGACTGGTCCCACTGCTGAACGAGCGGATATGCCGGGCCGTCGGCGTCTGCGACCGAACCCAGCCCGTGCCGGTCGGCCACCGCCTCGGCCAGCTGGGCGTCGGTCCTGTTCTCGTACGACGTGGTGGTGTGGGTCAGCCGCAGCTTCATCAGCGCGTCCTCGGCAAAGACCGTGACGTACGGCGTGCCACCCTCGGCGAAGGACACCTCCAGCCCGGAGACGACGCCCTTGAACAGCTGCCGTTCGCCGCCGGCCGGGCCGAGCGTGGCAGTGAGTTCGGTGCCGAAGTCCAGCAGGCCACCGTCCAGGTACGACAGCGACTCGGCGGAGCCGTCGCTGTCCGGGCCGACCGGGTCCAGGTGTGCCACCAGGGTGCGCAGGCCGAGGGAGCCCTCCTGGATGTCCAGGCGGAGCAGGTCTCGACCGAGTCGCCCCTCGGTCCGTCCCGCGACAGTGAAGACCGGCGCGTGGGAGGAGTACGGGTGAACCGCGGGCTCACTCATGACAGCCCTCCGTCGCCGTACGGGCCCGGTCGCGCGCGAGCCGGTCGAGGGTGGCCTGGATGCGGAGGCGCTCCTCCCACACCGACACCTCCGCCGGGCTCGGGGTGCGCGGCTCTTCGGCGGCCACGACCTCGGACGTCAGCTCGCCCACGTGCACGGTCATCGCGAACACCCCGTGCGGCCGCCGCAGCCACAGCTGGACGAACAGTCTCCGGCTCGGCGGGCGCCGCCCGCGCCGGTGGCCGGGGCAACCGGCGGTCGGTGGCCGACCACGACCCAGCCGCCGGTACCGGCGGACACCTCGGGCGGCACCACCCGGTCCCGCAGCGGTACGCCCCGGCCGAAGCTCGTCGCCCGCGGGTCGGCACGCGGAGGCAGCGGCCGTGGCGCTGCCGGCACCGGGCCGAGAGTCCGTGCGCTCGGGACGGTACGCAGCGGAGCACGCGAATCCGTGGCCGGGGCAGCCGCCGGAGAGGCGGGCGAGGCGAACGCGGCCCGGGCCAGATCCGCCGCGGTGGCCGCCTCTCCGGCGGCGAGCGTCTCGGCCGCGGCGGTGACTCCACCGGCGCCGGTGAGCGCAAGGCCCGCGGACACCCCGGCTCCGTTGCCGGCCTCCAGCCCGAGCGAGGCGCCGGCGGACACGTCCAGCTCGGCGGCGAAGCCGGCCGAGACACCCACGCCGGGGTCCACCGACAGCGAGGCGGAGAAGTCGACCGCAAGCCCGGCCGGCAGCGACAGTGGGTCGTCCAGCGGCCCGGCAATGGACCGCCAGGCCGAGGGGTCCAGGCCGTTGCGGGCCAGGAAGTCCGCCGCCGACTCGCCGTCAAGTGCCTCGGCCGTACGCCCCCCGGCGCCGCCCCCGCTGCCGACGGTGCCCGGACCGGCGTTCTTCGTGGGCTTGCCGGCCGGCGGCGCCGCGGTGTCCGGGTTGGCTCCCGGGCCGCGCTCGAGCGCTTCGAACTTCGGGTCCTGTTGCTTGATGTCCACGGTGACCGACGCGCGCAGCGGGACGCCCTGCGTGGAGAAGAGGCTCAGCTCCTCCGACATCGACGTCATGACGCCGCCGACGATCACCGTGCCCCACCGGAACTGGACCCGCGGCGGTGCCTGCTTGGAGCCGGTGCCACCGGGCAGGACGAACCGCGCCACCTGTGCGGTCTTGGTACGCACGTCGACCGGCGCGGCGGTGGTGCCCTCGTCGGCGGTGTCGAACTCCAGCTGCACCGAGAGGCTGGTGCTGGCCGACCCGTTGTACTGCTGCACCTGGCGGCCCCGGGAGGTTGCGCCGTCGGTGCTGTTGGACATCTGCAGCTTGAGCGAGGTCGGGTTGAACTGGACCGGTACCGCGCTCTTCGGCTTCGCCTTGCCTGCCTTGTCCAGCTCCTCGAGGACGGCCTTCTCCAGCGTGGTCATGCCGTGCCCTCCAACCGCAAGCCCTGGTGTGCCAGATGCAGCTCCTCCACAGCGATCTCGCCGGTACGGGCGTTCAGCTGGGGGCCGACCAGCTTCGCCGGCACTGCGGCCGAGAACAGCCAGGCGGCTCTCTGGTGGCCCTGCTGGTCCTGGACGACTACCGTGCCGTCGTACCGGCGGACGGGCCGAACGCCGCCGACGACGTCCTGGAACCACTGCCAGAGTTCGGGAACGGCGTTGCCGCCGACCGGGCCGAACATGCCTCGCTTGCAGACCAGCGGTGAGTACTTGGCTCGGCCGACCCGACGGATGATCCCGTCGTTGCGGCCGCCCTCCTCATAGTCCTTGACGTCCATTTCGACGTCCAGGCCGGAGACCTCCTGGAAACCGCCGTTGCCCAGGCCCTGTGGCCCCGCCCCGGCGACCCGGGTGAAGCTCACCTCGAAGCGGAATGCGGTCAGCAGCACGTCAGCCACGGCGAAAGCGTCCGGCCGGCCCGTCACGTCACCGTCACCCTCACCGCCGTGGCCCGTCGCTCTCGTCGCTCCGGTGACGGCCCGGTGATGCCGGGCGGACCACAGTGAGCAGGTGCGTACCCGGCCCTGCAGGTTCCCGGGATCCCGGGAGTCGTCCCACCGACGTGCGGTCGGGACGGTCCGCCGATGAGCGAACCGGCACTCGCTCGGAGCGAACGGGACACTCAGGCCACCCCGGCCGTTGCCCGGGCCGACCCGGTCGCGGGACAGCGGACCAACACCGGCCGGTGGGCTGTCACCGATGTCATCGCGGAGGATGGCACGGCCCCGCCGCCGGGCGGTACGACTCGTGGCGCGTTCCTCGCCATGCTCGGCCGCGACCTGGAAACCATGGTCGACGAGGAGCTGGCGGGCACAGGGATGACCGGCGCGGGTTGCCCGATCATCGAAGGGATGCTGGAGCGCTACCGGGCCGCGCCACTGGACCGGTGGCAGGCCTTCCTCGTCCATTGGGTCCCACCGGTGACCGGGCGTACCGCGGACGACCTGCGAGCCGCGGTGGTCGCCCGGGCCCGCACCGGCATTCGAACCTGGCGGTCCTCCGGTGACGGCTCGGTCATGTTGCCGGCCGATCCCGCCGGCCTGCTCGGCAGTGCCGCCCGCGCAGTTGGGCTGCCCAACCCGGTTCCTGCCGACCCGGTCATCAACCTGTTGGAGGCGCTGCTGCGACTCGGCCCGGGCGAGCCGCTGACGGCCAGTCAGCGGCAACGGCTTGGCACAGCTCTCGACGCGAACCTCTCGACCGTGCAGGTGCACCGGTCGGATACGCTGCCCGGCCTCGCGGTCACCGCCGGCGAGCACGTCGTCCTCGGCGCACACGCGCCCGCCACCGGCACCCTTGCCGCCGAAGCCCTGCTCGCCCACGAGGTCGCGCACACGGTCCAGCAACGCTCAGCGCCGGCAACCGACGCTGCCGGCGCGGAACGAGACGCCGACGACGCCGCCGCCTCTGCCATCGCCGGCGGCCGGGCACCGCGACTTGCCGGTACGGGCTTGCGGCTTGCGTCCTGCGGAGGCAGTAGCGGCGGCATCCTGGGCGGCAGCCGAGACGTGGAGCGGCTCACCGGCGAGCAGATCCCCGCGGTGCCGGGCCGCCAGGCGGCGCCGGCGATCGGTGCGCTCCCGGCATTCACGGCTCCGGCGCGGCCCGCGCCCGGGCTCGGCGAACGGCTGGAGTCGACCGACCCGGCGGTCCGTGCAGCGGCACTCGAGGAGTTGTCCAGAGCAAGCGGACCGGACGGTTGGCGGGCCGCGGTGCTGGCATCCGCGAGCCCGCTGCCGGAGGTCGCGACCGCGGCCGAGCAACTCGTGGTCCGCTGGTTGGCGCGGCCGGACTTCCTGGCCTGGCTGGCCGCGTTGCCGGCCCAGGGTAGTGGTCAGCTCGGCGACCTCGCGGTCGGCCTGCTCGCTCGGGCCGGCAGGGGCGGGCAGGTGGACCTCGACGGATATCGGGGACTACTCCGTCAGCAGTTGCAACTGCTGCGCGCCTACCGGGGTGAGCTCGCAACCGCCCGAACCTCCGCCAGCACCGGCCCGGACACCTCGTTCGGTGACCTGGAGGCCGGCCTCGCGACGACGGATGCGATCCAGCTGGCCCAGGTGGGGCGTCGAATCTCCCGGCTACTGGACCGCTTCACCTTGATCCGGGCCGAAGTGGCTCGGGCCGACTCACTCGCCGCCACCGACGGCCTCTCCGGCCCGATGGGCGGCCTTGTCCGGGCGCACCGCCAGGCGATGCTCGACGCGGCGGTCACGATCGGCTCGGACGAACGCGACACGGCGTTCGAGTCCGCGCTGGCCGGCATGCGGCGGTTCACCGTCGACACCACCCGCCAGACCGTCACCGAGCTGGGCACGCACGTGGACGAGGCGCGTAACGACCTGCGCACCATCCTCCAACCCGCGGTCGGCTTCGCGCCGGTGCCACGCCTCACCGCGCTCGTCCCACCGCTGATCGCCGAGCTGGACCGGATGACCGCACGGATCGCCGCCTGGCAGCCGGCGGTGGACCAGCACCCCATCGCGGTGCTGGAGGACCTGGCTCGGATCCAGCCGACCCTGCGGTCGCTCCTGGCCCGCGTCCGGCTGGCCCGCAGCGCTGTGGCCAGTGAACGCGCCGCCCGGGAGCTGGAGTCCCAGCTGGTCTACACACCGCCGCCGCCGACGCCCTCGATGAGCGGCGGCGAGGGCCAGTTCGTCGACCCCATGCAAGGCGTCGGTCAGGGTCTGATGGACCAGCGGGACAAGGACGCCATCGTCGCCGACCTGCGCACGCACCGCGACAACTTCACCTTGCTGGCCGAACGGTACGAGTCCAACCCGGAGGTGGTCGAGCAGCTGGAAGCGGCCGGCGCGGAGTCGGCACAGCAGACCGGCCGGCGGATGCAGATCTGGATGACCTCCCAGGCGGCCCGCTACCAGGCCGACCTCGTCACGGCCGAGATCCAGCTGGCGGTGGCGATCCTCATCGTCTCCGCGTGGACCGGCGGGCTGGCCGGCGAGGCTGCCGCCGGTGGGCTGGAGATGCTCGGGGTCGGCGAGCTGATCGGCGGGCGCAGCCTGATCTGGGTGGGCTCGGTGATCGCTGAGGGCTCGGCGTTCTACACCACCCAACGTGGCTTGGACTGGGCGGTGCACGGTGGACAGGGCCCGGTGTTCCCGACCACCTGGCGACGGGACCTGCTGCTGTCCATCGGTGCGGTCGGGGCGCTACGGGCTGTGGGTGGGCTGTTCGAGGCGCTGGCCGGTGCGCGCCCGCCGAGCACGGGCCTGTCCGCCGGCCGGTTCGCGGCCAGCTACGCCACGCTGCTGGCGTACGGCAACATCATCGAGCCGCTGGCCCGCGGCGAGCCGATCCCGGGGCTCGGCACCGCCCGGTTCTGGACGAGTGCCGGCGAGACGCTGCTGATGATGGGCGCGGTACACGTCGGCCTGGCCGCTATGCGGCCGCTCACGCTGAGGATCACCGAGCCGCTGCTGCGGGCCCGGATCTCCGCACACAACGTGCGCGCAGAGCGGATCGGAGCCGAGCTCCAGGCCAACTTCCAGGGCGAGCCCGACCCCGCGCGGACCCGGTCGCTGGTCCGCCGTTCGCGAGCAATGCTGCAGGAACGGATCGGTCTCCTGCGCGAAATCGCCGCCCGGGACCCGAGCCAGCTCACCCAGGCCGAGTTCGCTGAACTCAGCGCGCTGCTCCAGACGCAGATCCGGCAGGCCGACTCGACCCTGCTGCTGGACGCCTTCCGGGTCCGTCCACTCGGGAGCGGCCAGAACGTCTTCGGCTACGAGGGCACGTTCGAGATGGTTCGGTCGCACTTCCTGCAGCGTGGCTTCACTGTCGTCTCGGCGGATCCGGCCAGCGGCCTCCTGCGGCTGCATGACCCGTCCGGGCAGGAGATCGCGTTCATTCGAATGCACGCGGGCGCGACCGGGGCCGACCCGCTGCGAATGCCGCCCGAGGCCGACCTGACGATCTCTCGCGGACCGAACGAGGTGGAGCGGCGCGCCACCGAGGCGTACGACACGATCCGCACCCTCACTGACGACGTACTGCAGATAGCGCAGAACACCGGCGTACCGGCGCATGTGATCGAGGCCGTTCGACAGCACCTCTTCTTCCGGCTCCACACCATCGCGGTCGCACCGGGGCGGGCGAACGTGCAGCGCTTCGACCCGATGTACAGCCTGGCCCGACTGTGGTTGCGCGCATACGAGGGCGTGCTGACCGACACAGAGGTGGCGGAGTTCCGCCGGCTGATGGCGCACGAGTACGTCGAACAGGGACTCATGCTGGCGGGGATGCCGTACCGGTCGGCGCACCCGGGCGGCTGGCGCGGCGACGTCACCCAGCCGGGCCGGGAGCACTTCGGTGCGCACGACGTGGCGCCGAGCGAGCACCGGGCCGACCCTTACGCCTTTCGCCAACAACTCGGTCTGGATCCCGCGGGCCAGCCGGTACCGCAGACCGGTGAGGTCTGGGACTACGACGCCGCGTTGCGGGGAGCGTTCGAGTCTCTCGCGGGACGTACCGGCGGGCCGTACCGTGTGGTCGCCGATCCCACCGCCCAGTACGGCTACCGGATCGAGGCCCGGGACCCGGCCGAGCTGGGCACCCTCGCCACCCGCCGCGGCATCACCCCGACAAGTGGCGCCGACCCGGCCTGGAACAGCCTGCGCACCCAGCTGATCGGACGCGGGCTGACCGCCCAGGAGGCGCAGGATCTGGTCGCGCTGCTGGACGCGGCCCGCCAGACGCCGACCGGCGCCTCGCCGGTCGCGGCCCTGACTGCCGACCAACTCCGCCAGCTGATTCCACTGGACGCGCCGGGCCTGGGCAGGGTGCTGGGCCTCGACGCCGCGCTGCTACCCGAGGCGCTGGCGCTGTGCACCATGCCGGGCGACATGCTCGGCGGCCGGTCGTTGGACGCATTGCTGCAACGTATGGGCCGGCCGTGGGTGGAAGCCATGGTCGGCCAGCCGGCGGGAACACCCAACAGAGACCTGCTCGGTGAGATGGGGCGCGACGCGTTGGCCGCCGCGCAGCGGCCACTGCCGACCAACTACTGGGCGGAAAGCCACTCCCAGCGCCAACTTGAGAACGTTCTCGATCGTCCCGGGTCCGGGTTCCAGCGTTACACCCCACCCCCGACCGCACAGAATCCCACACCGGGTCCGCTCTCCGAGCCCGGATTCCGCGGCGGAACTCCACTCGACCTGGGTCGGCTCGATCTCGCCCCCGGAGCCCGCCGCGGTGCCACCTTCCCTGACGTCTACGGCACCGACGTGGCCATCGGGCAGCGGGCGGCGATGGAGCTGAAGACACCCCGGCTCGGGGAAACCGTGTTCTCCTACTTCCGGAATCCGCAGACCGAGCAGTGGATCATCGACCAGCACGCGGGGCGGATCATGCATCTTCCCCAGGGCACCCCGTCCTATCTGGTCGTGGACATCCGACAGACCGGCCAGACGATCCCGGAGGGGCTGGCCGACCTGTCCCGTGTGCTGCGCAACTACGCGAGGATGGGCGATGCCCGCCAACTGTGGGCCGGCGTACGGTTCATCACCGGTACGCGCACCACGGCGGTCCTGTCCAACGTGTACACGATTCCCTAGCCCACGAGGAGACCTGTGATCGACTTGTCCTGTCCTCGCTGCGGGCACCGGGCCGTGCCGCCGACGCCGCCGAACCTGGTTCCCACGTTCCGGCCACCAGGACCGGACCGGTTGTTGCTGCGCTGGTCCTGCCCCGCCTGCGGGTACGCCGCCGTGGTGGAGGCCGGGCCCCACGGTTCGGCGGTGGTCGAGCTGACACCCGAGGTGCTGCTCCGGGCAGGCGCGATGGATTCGACGCTCGCGGAGGAACTCGCCGGCCCCGGCATGAGGGTGGCCGGAGAGCTCCGGCCCGGCTGGATCTGCGCGGTGACCCGGGTGCTGAGCGGGGAGCCCGCGTTCCAGGTGCCGGCCGATGCGGAGGCGGCGGTGGAGGCTGCGATCGAGCGGTTGCGGACGGTCGACTGGACGCCGGCCACCACGGACGCCCAACTGGAGCCGGTGTGCGAACACCTGGACGCGGTGGCGGCCTGGGTGCGGGCGGCGGACCGGCCCGATCTGTGGCCGGACCTCCAACCGCCGGTGCTGGTTCGCGACGACCCGTCTCTCGCCCGGGCTGCCCTCGCCCGACTGTCTGCCGAGTCGTGGTATGCCGCCCTGCCATCGGACGCCCCGGCCCGCGTAGACCTGGCGTACTGGCTGGTCTGGCTGATCCTGGATGCCTCCGGCGAGATACCCACCGACCTGCCCGACCCCTACGAGCCGCTGATTCGGGCGTACGAGGTGGGCGGGGTGGTTCTGCGTAGCCGGGAGTTGCGCGGGGAGCTGTGGCTCGGCCCGGCAACGCTGCGCATCCCGCCCTCAGTGGAGGCGTGGCGGAACCAGCAGGCGCCCCGCCGCCGGACGCTCTACTCCGTACGGCGCTGTTGAGTCACGACGGTGGCGCGTCACACCGCCTCGACGCGGACGGTGTCGTCGCGGTCGCGGGCAAGCCGGAGTACGAGGTACTCGACGGGCTCGGCGGGCGCGACGCCGACCAGGCAGACGAAGCGGCCGTTGTCGAGGTCGTTCGGGGTCATCGTGGTGCGGTCGCAGCGGACGAAGAAGGCTTCCTGGGCGGTCGCCCCGGTGAACGCGCCCGCGGCGTAGAGCCGGGCCAGGTACGCCGCGACCATGCGGCGGACCTCGTCCCACAGTGCGTCCCCGTTCGGTTCGAAGACCGCCCAGTCCAACTCCCGCTCCAGTGACAGGCGCAGCACCGTCATCAGCCGGGCGACGCTGAGCTGGCGCAGTTCGGCGCGCCGCGACAGCGTGCGAGCGCCGGTGAGCCGGATGCCGTCCCGGTCGGCGAGGAAGACGTTGATCCCGTCCGCGTGCAGCTCGTCGTGCTGGTTCCGGGTCACGGTGGAGGACACGCGGACCGGGCCGATCGCGACCTGGTTGCTCGGCCCGGTCGGTACGCCGAGCCGGAGCTCCCGGTCGGCGACGATGCCGGCCGCGAACGCCGACGGGTTGACCCTGACGAGGGTGTCCCGGGCGTCGTCCGGCGCGGCCACGTCCAGCCAGGGGTGGTAGGCGGCGGCGTGCGGCGAGTCGAACGCGTTCCGCCACTGCAGGATCCGCCGGTGTGGCAGCCCGAGTGGCACGTCCAGCAGCACGGTGAGGTCGCGCCGGATCTCGGCGAACGCGACAAGCGCCTGCTGAGCGGCCACGATGCGGTCGAGGTCGGCGGGGACCTGCGGGTCGAGCGCCAGGCCGCTCAACCCGGGCGGCGGCGGATCCGGTGCCGGTGCCGGCGGCGAAAGCTCGACGCAGACGGCGAAGTCCGGGCCGGCCACCGTAGGTGGGTCGCGGACATCGTCGGTCGGTGCGATCGGCGCCGGGTCGTACAGGTCCGGCGCCGCCAGCAGTGCCACCTCGTCGTTCTCGGCCAGGCAGTGCACGCCGGAGCCGGGCCGTTCGTCGCCGGGCACCCAGCCGGGGTCCCAGAAGTCCTCCGGTACGACGTCGTCCCACCGGTCTCTTCCGCCGGCGAGAGCCGCCTCGACCGGTGGCAGGGTCGGGTCGACCTCGGCCAGGTCGACCGTCCCCCCTGCCCAGCCAACTGTCGGCTGCAGCAACGTGGACTCGGTGACCAGTGCGCGGCCGACCCACCGCGGGTGGTCCGCGCGCAGGCCGAGCCCGGCCAGCGTCTCCTCGCGCGGAAACAGCGGGTCTGCGTCGGTGACCGCCAGTACACCGGTGACCAGGTCGAAGCCTGCGGGCGCGGACGCCAGCGGTACGTCCAGCAACAGGTACCTGCGCAGTCCCGGACCGGCAGGGTCGGGGCGGTCCTCGACCCGGTCTACGAACCGCAGCTGGAGCAGGTCGCCCGGAAGCCGTACCCGGACCAGCGAACCGATCGGCGCCTCCTGGTACGGGGTCACCACCAGCTCGCTCGACGTGGCCGCGAGCACCGGGACCGGCCGCGCCGTGAAGGAAAGCGTCGCCCGCAGCCGGTTGCCCCAGGCGCCCTCGCTCCGGGCGGACAGCTGGAGCTGGTCACCTTCGGTGGTGACCAGCGAGCCGAGCGGGCCGACGGCGCGTCCTGCGTCGTCGTCGGAGCCGTAGTCGTGCACGACCCGTACCACCCAGGCGCGTTCACCACCCTGCGCGAAGAAGGCGGCCACGGCGTACGGAAGGCGGCCCGGACCCTCGAAGCCACCGAAGGCGTACCGGTACTCGTCCCAACTGGTCACCGGCACCGCCACCGACCGTGATTTCGGGCCAGTGAGCCAGACCGCCAGGTCCGTGTCCGGCAACAACTCTCCCACCGGCTCGCGGACCGGGCCGCGCGGAGCGATTCCGGCGAACGCCGTCACGTCCCGGCGCACGCCGGTGATCGCCCGTACCGGCTCGGGTGGGGCCACGAGGACGCCGGGCGCGCCAAGCCCACCAAGCCCGCTAAGCCCACCGAGCCCACCGGTCCCGGGCGCTGTCATCAGCGGTACTCAATGCCCTCGTGGCAGAGCACCAGCTCCTCCATCGCCACCTCGGTGCCACCCTTCGCGGCCAACGTCGGCCCGGTCCACTTCTTCGGCTTGGCGAAGAGCAGCTTCCAGGTGGCGACGGTGCTCCGGGCCTCGTCCAGCAGCGAGATCGTCACCGTGCGGGCGTCGACGTGGCCCTCCCGGACGTCCTGCAGCCAGGAGAAGAGGTCGTCGGAGCCCATGAGCCCGCGCTTGAGTGTGACGTCGTCCACCTTGAAACTGTTCTGGACCTTGCGGACGGTGTTGACCTTCTCGTTGCCGTTGCGGTACTCGGCGTACTGCACCTCGAAGCCGAGCCCGCTGACGTCGGAGAAGCCTCCGACGATCGAGCCCTCGTCGCCCGACCCCTGGTCCCCGCCGAGGGAGACCAGGAAGTTGAACGCCCCATAGGGGTTGTCCCGCTTCACCGCCATCGGTCAGCCCTCCTCAGGCTCGCGCGTCGGCCGTGAACTGGCCGATCCGGAAGATCACGAACTCCGCCGGTTTCGTCGGCGCCACCCCGATCAGGCAGATCAGCCGGCCGTTGTCGAGGTCGTTCTGGGTCATCGTGGTGCGGTCGCAGCGGACGAAGAACGCCTCCTCCGGTGTCGCACCCAGCAGCGCGCCGGACAGCCACTGCCCGTAGAGGAAGTCCTCCACACTGCGCCGGATCGAGTCCCACAGCCGCGAGTTGTTGGGTTCGAACACCGCGTACTGCATCGCCTTGTCGATGGAGTGCTCGAGGTAGATGAACAGTCGGCGGACATTGACGTAGATCCACTCCGGGTCCGACGTCATCGTGCGGGCGCCCCATACCCGGCTGCCGCGCCCTTCGAAGAACCGCAGTGCGTTGATCCCTTCCGGGTTGAGCACGTCGTTGCGCGGCTTGTTGATGTTCGCCTCGAAGCGAGTCAGTCCCTGCACCACCTCGTTCGCGGGCGCCTTGTAGACGCCGCGGGTGATGTCGGTACGGGCGTAGATGCCGGTGACGAAGCCGGACGGTGGGAGCACCACCCGACGCGGTGGCGATCCCTGCGCCGGCCGCTGCAGCGGGTCCAGCACTTCGATCCACGGGTGGTAGAGCGCGGCCCGGGTGGTGTCGAACTTGCCGCGGAAGTCGCGAACCTCGGTCATCGAGCTGCTGCGGGGGGCGTCCACCACGGCGATCCGGTAGCGAAGGTCCTCAGCGTGCGCGATCACATAGGAGGCCGCCACCTGGCAGCTGGTCGTGTCGGCGTACGTACCGGCGTCGGGCAGCGCGACGATCGCGATGTCGTCGATCTCGCCGAGCGCCTGGAGACCGGTCGCCTTGACGGTCGCGACATCCGGGTCGGCGACAGCACCGAACAGGTCGTCGGGGGTCGGCATCACTCCGTCGTGGCCGCCGGTCAGCCGAACCCCGGTCGCCGGCGTCTGCAGCGCGACGATCAACTCCAGTGCCCGGGTCAGCGTGGCGGGGTCCGCCGGATCATCGGGTGCGTCCGTGTCGACGAACAGCACCGCGTTCTCGTCCTCGGGGTCGTCGGCCTGCAGGATCCGGCCGATCCACCGTCGCTGTGCCGGGTGTGCGCCCAGGTCGTCGTACACGTCGATCCGCTCCGTCGACGGCTGCACGGTCACGCGCAGCACCACCTCCTTGATGATCGAGGTGGCGGTGGTCGCGACCGGCCCGCCCGCGCTGCGGAACACCTGCTTCGGACGGCCGTTGGCGTCCACATCCGAGTCGTCAAGGTCGACCACGGCGAGGTTGGCCGCCACCAGGTCGTCCTGGTCGCCGGGCAGCTTCGCCGGTGGTACCGGTGGCTCCTGGATCTCCACCACCGTACCGCGGGTCACGCCGGTCGCCTGGGTCCCGAACGTCGCGTGCTGCACCGCGCAGTTGCGCTTGCGGACCGGGCGCACGGTCAGTAGCGCGTTGCCGTACGCGCCGGGCCAGCGGGCTCGCCAGGTGGCCGTGTCCCCCGCACCGAACGCCACCGGCAACGACGAGAGGCCGAGCTCGAGCGCCCCACCTCCGCCGGGATCCCTCGGCGCGAAGACCCGGCTGACGTAAAGCCGGCGCCCGCCGTTGAGGAAGAACGCGCGGGCCGCGTGGGCGAGGTAGGACTCGCTGATGGGTTGGCCGTCGCCACGGTCGACGGCGACCTGCTCCAGACCGCCGTACACCCGCTCGAACTCGGTGAAGCTGGTGACCAGCCGCGGCTCGGTGGAGCGCGGGCCGGGGCGCGTGCCATCGACGTACTGCACCGGGCCGTACCGGGTCACCCCGGCGAACCCTGTCGTGCTGGTCGGCACGCCCTCGATCGACTTGGACCGGAAGCTGACCTCCTCGACGTAAACGCCGGGAGCGAGGTACTCGGGCATCGGCGGGATCTCCCTACGGGATGTGGAGCTGGATCGAGGTCTCCCGGCCGAGCGGGAGGTCGAACGGGAACGGACCGAACGGATCCTGGCCGGGCAGCGGGACACGGCCCGCGTACCGGTCGTCGGAGGCAGCGCCGGCCAGCGCCGGGAGCGGTTCCACGGGCAGGTCCCACAGCGGGTCCACGACGGCCCTCAGCGGGTCGGCCGGGTCGGGTGCCGGCGGCGGGACCGTCGCGTACACGGTGAACGAGACGGCGAGCGGGTCGTCGGCCGGAACCACCGCTTCCGTCGCGCCCGTGACGAAGAGCACGAACTCGCCGCGGTCGTCGCCGTGCGCCCATCCGACGTCGTTCCCGTCCGCGTCCACTGCTCGCACCCGCACCCACCTGACCGGCATGGTTCCTCCGCCGGCCACCGCGGTCACGACCCGGCCGCGGACCACGGTGGCCCGAGACGGAAGTGCCACCGCCGCCCCGGGGAACAGGCCGACCGGGAAGACCCGGGTGAACAAGGGCACAGACGTACCAGCCGCCTCTGCTGTCAGCACAGCGGCCTCGTCGGCGATCTGCACACCGATCCGGCGCGGCACCACCGCACGTGCACTGGGCTCGACCAGACGGAGGGTGATCTCGCCGGCCCGGAAGCCGGGCCCGTACACGCGGCCGAAGCGTCCGGACCGATGTCGGTCCAGGCGGCCGAGGAACCCGTCGAGTGTCTCCCCCGGCCGCCAGTTCCGCCAGTTGTGCAGCGGCGCGGGGGCGTCCTCGACGAGCACCCGCAGGGGCCCGGTCAGCCGGCCACCGCCGAGGCCGTCGAGCGGCTCGACCCCGACGGCGAGACGGACGACTCGTTCGTCGTACCGCACGTCGGTGAACAGGTTCGTCATGGGTACGGCACCGAACTTGGGGTGAGCCCTCGGATCACCGTCGTCACGTCCGGGTGGTCGGGCTCGGCCGGTGCGTCGATCCGGGCGATCCGCACGCAGTACGACACGCTCAGCCGGAAGTCACTCGGCAACGTGTCGAAGGTGCGCAGTACGTCCTCGGTCACGAGGTCCTCGTTGAGGATCTGGACCGCTTCGCCCGCCGTCCACCGGCCCAGCGGGTGCAGGCTCGGCCCGCTGAGCACCGGATGCTGCTCCAGGCACTGCAACGTCGCGCCGAGAATGCGCAACTCCGCCTCCGGGTCGCTGTCCCACGGCGTGAGCAGCAGGTGGATGTCCAGGGGTAGGTGCACCGAGCCGTCCACCGACGCCACCGCCGACCACGGGGGTCGCATCACATGGTTGAGGTCGACGCGGTAGCAGAAGATCGACAGGGTCGGATAGCGAATAGGGCTGCTCGCGCTGCCGCCGATGTTCGCGAAGTCGTCGGTACGCACGATCCGGGCGGTCGGCCGCGCCCGAAAGGCGTCCGGGTCGGCCGCGTCCAGTTCCTGGAACGACCTGTTGAGCCGCGCCTGCACGCTCAGCACCGCCGCCGCGACCGCCATCGACCTTGCCACGCCGCAACTGTGTGGCGGACCCGTCACCTGACCGTCACCCACGTCGGCAGCGACGGTCGGGTGACGCGCGTCCCCCATGGTGCGCGTGTGGCTACGAAGGCGAACGGCACCCGGGTCGAGCGGATCAACCAGCTGCTGGACCGGCTGCCGCGGGAGAACCTGCGCGTCGGAGCGCGCGAGGTGCCGGCGTTCCGCTCCTTCGGGGTGCTCGGCTTCCACCTGGCGGTGCTCGTCGCGCTGCTGACCGGCGTCCTCACTGGCGTGCCGGCGCTGGACGTGGCGGCGCTGTCGACCGTCGCGGGCGCTTCGTTCTTCGGCTGGGCGCTGCTGCGCAAAGCCTTGACCGGGCGGGAGTCGCTGGTCGCTCTGGAACACGTGTGGGTGGCGTACGGCACCGTCGCACTGCTGCGGTGGATCGCCGACGCACCGATCCTGCCGGGGCTGGACGTGTTGTCCGTCGGCCTCTGCCCCTTTCTGGCGCTGGGCCGGATCGGCTGTGTCGTCGCCGGTTGCTGCCACGGTCAGCCCGCCGCGCTCGGCATCGTCTACCCGCCGTCCTCAGGGCTTCCTGCTCGACTGACCGGCATCCGGCTCTTTCCGGCGCCGCTGATCGAGGCCGTCGCGCTGTGCAGCATCGGCCTCGCCGCCCTTGCCATGGCCGGCAGGCCGGCCGGAACGGCGACGGCGTGGGTGCTGGTCGCGTACGCGACGGTCCGGTTCGGCACCGAGGCGTTGCGCGGTGACGCCCGGCCGTTCCTGGCCGGCGTGTCGGTGCCCCGCCTGATGTGCGCGGCCCAGTTCGCCTTCGCGCTGGGACTCGCTGAGTTCGCCGCCGAGGGCGGGCAGATCCGGCGGACGGCGGTGGGCGCCGGTGTCCTCGCGGTCGCCGGGGTCGCCGCCTTGCTGCTCGCGCGGCGGCGTGCAGATCCGCTGACCCACCCGGAACAGTTGGACGAGGTGTGGGAGCGGATCCGGTCGCTGGCCGAGACGGCGCCGCCGGAGGACTCCCGCCCCAGCACGGACGAGACCTCCGCGGGGGTACGGCTCGCCGCGTCCTGGGGTGCGTACGGCCTGCACGTGTCGTTCTCCCACCCGAGCCGTCCGGTCACCGGCCTGTCATACGGTCTGGGTCTGACCCCGCTCGCCGTCACCGGCGTCGCGACCCACGTCCTGGTGGCGGCCACACGACTGTCCGACCCGCGGCTGCGAACACGCACCCACCAGCCGGCGACGCCGCGGGCCGTGACACCCGAGGCCGCGGGCAACGGGACGGGCCGGGACTACTTCGGCAACCGTGCCGACGCGTGACGCACGCGGTCGACGCGGTACCACGGGCTACGAGCGGTTCGGAGGGGATTGCCCGCGGCGTCGTACGGTCAGCCCGCCGGCGTGCGTGTGGCGAGTACGTACAACGTGCCGTCCTGGTAGCCGCACAGCAGCCAGCCGTTCGGCGGCAACGACCGCGCCGCCTGGTCGCGCAGCACGGTGGGTTCGGGCCACCAGGCCGGAGGGCTACCGGGGTCGATGTTCCACCCGCCGGGCAGCATGACCCGGGCGAAGCTCACCGCCTCCGGTCCGGTGAGGCCCGCGTGCTCGAGCAGTGCCCGCGCGTCCGCCTCGGCCAGGTCGACGGCGGCGTAGACGACCTCGTAGTCGAGCTCCCCCGGTGCCGCGTAGGTGTGCACCCGCACGGGAGAGGTCCGATCGACCGGAGTGCCCAGCAGAGTCCCGACCGTCTCGTGTCCGTCGGCCATCTCGCCTCCTTCACTTGTTCAGGTCCTCTGCGGACTGGGCGCCGATCTCACCACCGATGTCGGCCCCCGGTCCCACGACCAACGGGCCTCCGGCGACGTCACCGGTGGCGCCGCCGGCCACCTCGCCGCCGCCGATGTCCGCGCCGGCGCGGCCGCCCTTCTCGGGCACGAAGACCGGCGCTGCCATCGTGCCCCACATCGCGCGGCTGTCGGCGCTGGACTGGGACATCGGCGCGGCGACGCTGAAGATCGGGAACGGCTGACCCGGCAGGAACGCCGCGGCGACCCGCACCTTGAGCTCCGCCTGCCAGGGCCGTCCGGACCCACTGCCCTTCGGGTCGAAGTCCCAGTAGTCGTAGAACGTCATGGTGCCGCCGAACGTCCAGGAACCATCCGCCTTCACGACCACCGTGCCGTAGTACTTGACGGTGAAGTTGCCGAGCGTCCCGTTGGTGCGCGCCCCACCCCATCCGTTGAACGCGAACGTGGCCGTGCCACCGCCTGGCGCCGCGAGCGCGGCCACTTTCGTCATGAACGCCGTGCTGCGCCGCACATCGACGACGGGGTTGCAGTCCTGCATCTCCTGAAGCGTCAGCCAGATCGGCATGCCGGAGTCGTCCATGTAGTTGTTCAGGAACTTGCGGGGAAGGTAGTGGTCGAAGAATCCCAGCCACGCTCGACGTTCGAGGTACGTGGCGGAGCGCAGCCGGACCGTATCGTCGCCCTCGGCCACGTGGGCGAGCTCGTGCCGCATGAGCGCCTCGTCGGAGACCGACTCGCCCTCACCGAGGAAGATGTCCCGCCCGTGCGTGGCGGCCCGGGCGCCGAGCAGCCGCGCGAAGGCCTGGTCCTGCGTCCCGCTGTGCACCCGCGCGTCGGGATGACCGGGTACGGCGGAGCCCTCCTCGGCCGCCAGCGGTGACCGGGACGATGTGGGGCTACCCCGGCCTGCCGCTGCCCGGCCTGCCTCGGCCTCCTCCGCGTGCTTCTCACCCGGCCCGTGTCGCGGGGCGACGGGGAGGCTGAACTCACGCCCGCGTGCCCCGGCCACGTCGGCCGTCCCTGGTGACGGCGCCGCCTTCGGCTGCGTGGTCGCACGCTTGTGAGGTCGGGGTTCCCTGCTTTGCTCCATGGGCGTTCTCCGGGCTAGCGCATGTACGCGGTCTTCGCGACTCCTCATCGGACGAACGCCGGAACAGCCGGGACACCTTCGTGCTCGTCTTCCCCGGACGATTCGTGATCTCCACAGAGGGGATGCCTTCTCCCGTGGCCTCCCGGAGCCGGCCGGTGGATCAGGTCGGTCATTCGGGCCGACGGGGCCGCTCCCAGTTCGCGGCCCAGGAGGGCGGCGAATCTCTGGTACTGCCGAACCGCCTCCACGAGGTTCCCCTCGGCGAGATGACAGCGGATCACCAGCCGTTGTGCGCTCTCCCGAAGCGGCTCGATGGCGGCCGCCCGCAGCCCGAGCTGGATGCCGTCCGCCGGGTGCCCTGCGGCCAACAGCTGCTCCCCGCAGCGCTCCAGTCCGGCCAGCCGGAGCTGGCGGATACGCTCGCGCTCTGTCTCAAGCCAGTCGTCGTACCAGTCCGGGAGTAGGTCGGCGAGCAGCGTCGCCTCCAGACCCACCGTCCGCAGCACGGCAGCCGGGTCGGCTCGCTGCACCTCGGCCAGCCCTTCCCGAACGTCGACCCACACCTGGGCGGCGAGCCGGACGTGCGTCTTCGAACTCGCCACCAGCTCGCACGAGACATGCCGCAGCCGCCACACCGTCGTACGGAGGTTCGCCTGGGCCCGCTCACGAGACGCGTCGGGCCACAGCTGCTCGGCGGCGAAGGTCCGCTCGACCGCGGCACCCGCGAGCGCGAGCAGTGCCATCAGTCGCTGGGGGGCCGGTTTGACCTCGACGACCGCATCGTCCACCCGCAACTCGAATCCGCCGAGCAGTTGCAGTCGTACCGCTGGAACAGAAGGTTCGGTCACAACGGCGAGTATCTGCATGCGTCGTCTTCGAACCGTCTCGTCGAGGCAGCGACGCCGTCGTGCCGGCGTCGCGACCGCGTCGCACAAACGTCGGTGGTCACTGTGTGCCGGTCTCGTGCTCCAACAGTCGCTCCAGCCGTTCCAGTTGGTCACGTACGGCGGCTACCAGCTCCTCCACCCCGCGAGCCACCACCGCCGCATCCCCTGGCACCGACTCGACCCGGCCACGCAGTGCACGGTCACTCGGCTCGACCCACACCCGCACGATGCAGGCCGCGTCCGCCGTGCTTGGCTCTCGCACCCCAGCAGTGTGCGTCGCAGGGCGTCGCCGCGCCGTCACCTCGGAGGCATCGCCGCATGGTTTCGATGATCGCCGTCGGCCGGGCGTACGTGCCCGACGCCGCGCACCAGGTCGGTGAGCTCCGGGCCGGGCACGACGCCGAGCTCGTCGGCGAGCAGACGACGGAACCGCTCGTAGCTGGCCAGGGCAGCGGCTCGGTTCCCTGCCGCGAGGTGGCTGCGTACCAGCAGCCGCTGGGCGCTCTCGCGTAGTGGTTCGGAGGCGATCGCGAGCAGTGCGCAGTCGGCGGCGTCGAACGGGCGGTTTGCGTCGAGGTGTTGCCGAGCGAGGTTCTCGAGTGCGTGCAGCCGCAACTGGCGGTATCGCTCGCGATGCAGGAGCAGCCACGGTTCGTCCCAGTCCGGGAGCAGGTCGTGCCGGAACACCGAGGACGCCGGCAGACCGTCCGGCCGCCGGGAGAGGTCTGGCGCGGCGGCGCCGGCCAGCCGCTCGGACGCGTGCAGGTCGACGTCCCAGCCATCGTCGAACGCCAGCATGCCTGCTCCGAGCCGCAGGCGCCGATGCAGGGCCGCCGGCAACCGCCAGACGGCGCCGCGCAGATTCGCCTGCGCCCTGGCCCCCGCATGCTCCGGCCACAGCGCTCCGGCCAGCACGCCCCTGTCCTCGACCCCTTCGTTCAGCGCGAGCCGTGCGAGCAGCCGCTGGCCGGTTCGGGAGACCGACAGCGAGGACCCGTCGACCGCCACCGCGAAGCGACCCAGCAGCCGAAGCCGCACACACGATGCCGGCACAGCACCCACCGCTGCAGCCCCCCAACCACCACTTCGTCGGTCAAGGACCCGCGGACCCGACCGCACACCAACCTTCTTGATGAAGAAGTAGTGCTTGACGATCATCGCGTCAATGGCGGGACGCGACGCCGTTCAGGGCAGACCTCCGTCAGTGTGACGGCGCGTCGGCGCTCGGTCCGGCGCGCCACCAGTCGTCGAGCGGGGTGACCGGGGCGGTCCGCTTGTGCCGGGTGGCGAGGTAGGCGGACTCCAGCCGTGCCGCCACTTCCGGGGCGACGTCGGCGCCTTCCAGGTAGTCGTCGATCTGGGCGTACGTCACACCGAGCGCCACCTCGTCTGGAAGTGCGGGGCGGTCGTCCTCCAGGTCGGCGGTCGGCACCTTCTTCCACACACTCGCGGGTGCTCCCAACTCCTGCAGAAGCGCGGCGCCCTGACGCTTGGTCAGGCCCGTCAGCGGGGTCAGGTCGACTCCGCCGTCGCCGTACTTGGTGAAGAAGCCGGTGACCGCCTCGGCGGCGTGGTCGGTGCCCACGACGAGGAGGTTCAGCTGGCCGGCGACGGAGTACTGGATCACCATGCGCTCGCGGGCCTTGATGTTGCCGCGAACGAAGTCCCGCAGCCCGGGCTCGGGGCCTAGCAGTTCGCGCATCCCCGTCGCCGTCTCGGCGGCCACGGCGTCCGCGCCGGGCTTGACGTTCACGGTGATCGAACGGTCGGGCTGGATGAACTTCAGCGCGACCTGCGCGTCGTCCTCGTCCGCCTGCACGCCGTACGGCAACCGCACCGCGACGAACGTCGCGTCGGGTCCCTCGGCACGCAACTCCTCACAGGCCAGCTGGCACAGTCGGCCGGCGAGGGTGCTGTCCTGGCCGCCGCTGATCCCCAGCACGTATCCCCTGGCCGGAACCGACCGAAGGTAGTCCTTGAGGAAGTCGATCCGCTGCCGGATCTCGAGCTTGGGTGTGATGGTCGTCCTGATGCCGAGCTCGGCACGGATCTGATCACGTAGGTTCGCCACCGGCATAATGTATCGGCCGTCGAGCAGGACCTCGGCGTCGACGCCGCTCGCCGTTCGGTACAGCCGTCGGGTCGGGAGCCGTACACGTCGAGGACAGTCTCGGCCAACGGCAGGGGCGCCCGCCGGCGGCTTGTCCGCTCGCGAGCGCCCCGACGTCCAGGCCTGTGGAGAAGGTCAGATCTGGACTTCCTTGCCCTGGGCGGCGGAGGTGTAGACGCCGTCCAGGATCTTCATCATCTCCGCGCCCTGCCAGGCCGGCGCGATGCTCTCGGCCTCACCCAGGCAGGCCGCCACGAAGTTCTCGATCTCGTGGCCGAAGCCGTCGTCGAGGTCGAACGACTCGAACCCGATCTGCGGCGTCAGGTTCAGGACCGTCTCATGCTTCTCCGAGGCGATCTGCAGCTTCGGCTCCAGGTCCGCCCCGCCCTTGTCGCCGTACACCGACACGTTGAGCGAGTCGCTCGTGGCGTGCAGCGAGAACGACGTGTCCATGATCAGCGACGCGCCGTTCTCGAACCGGACAAGGGCGTTGGCCATGTCCTCGACGTCGTTCTTCGTCGGGTCGTAGTCGGCCACCTGGTACCGCGGCAGGGTGGTGATGTTGGACCGGTTGCCGAGCTTCTCGTAGGTGTTGGCGCTGACCGACGTCACCCGCGGCGTCCCCATGAGGTACCAGCACAGGTCGATCACGTGCACGCCGATGTCGATCAGCGGCCCGCCGCCGGAGATCGCCTTGTTGGCGAACCACCCACCAGGGTTGCCCATCCGGCGGATGCAGCTGGCCTTGGCGTAGTAGATGTCACCGAGGTCGCCGGCGTCGATGAACGACTTCAGCACCCGGCAGTTCGAGGAGTGCCGTCGTACGAAACCGACCTGGACGACGCGGTCGTGCGCGTTCACCACGTCCTCGAGCCGTTGCGCCTCGGCGTAGGTGCGGCTCATGGGCTTCTCGACCAGCACGTGCTTGCCGGCCTGGACCGCGGCGATGGCGAGCTCGGCGTGGGAGTTGTTCCAGGTGCAGATGCTCACCGCGTCGACGTCGGGGTCGGCGAACAACTCGGCCGCGTCGCTGTAGGACCTGGCGGCACCCCACTGCTTGGCCACCGAGGCGGCCCGGTCGGCGTTGATGTCGGCGACGGCGACGAGTTCGGCGCGCGGATTTCCCTGGTAGGCCTTGAGATGCAACGCGGCGATGCTACCGACCCCGACGACGCCGATCCTTACCTTCTGCATGACTCTCCTTGTGTGGAACAGTTCTTGACGTGAACGGCTGGCTGGTTCAGGCCTCGGCGTAGATGCGCTTGGCGTTTGCGATGCCGCGGCTGCAGCCGATCAGGCAGTCCTCGTGACCCTCGAACTCGATCGAGGCGAACCCGTCGTAGCCGGACTCCTTGATCGACTTCGCGACGCTCCAGGTGTCGAGGTCGCCGTTTCCGACGATCGCGCCACGGAGGTACTTGCCGCCCCGGCTGCGGAACCAGCCCTCGCCGGGGTTGCGGCCGGCCGGCCGGACGTAGAAGTCCTTGAAATGAACGATCATGGCGTACGGGAGGTTGGACGGGACTGCGACCGTCGGGTCCTCGTCGACGCAGAGGAAGTTCCCGATGTCCAACGTGGTCTTGAAGTTGGGCTCGTCGACGGCGTGCACGATCCGGCGTACGCGGTCGCTGCTCTGGACGAAGAAGCCGTGGTTCTCCAGGCTGGTGGTGATGCCCTTCGTCGCGGCGTACTGCGCGATTTCCTTTGCCGCCTTGACGATCTTCGGCAGCGCGGCCTCGAACGCCGGTGTGTCGTCGCCCTGGATTCCGGCATGTGCGACCACGTCGTGGCGCATCAGCTTGATGCCCAGCCGTTCGATGAGGTCGATGTGGGCCTTGACCCGCTTCACCTCGGCCGCGTTCTCGGCCTCGTCGCCGAGGAAGCTCGCGCCGATCGCCATGTTGGACAGCGTGACGCCGCGGTTGGCCGCGTGCTCGGCGACCTTGTCGACGAACGCCGGGTCGGAGTCGGTGTTGGGAACCGGGCTGTCCGCGCCGGAGTAGATCGAGGCCAGTTCGAGGTGCTCGCCCTCGCTGTCGGCGATCCAGTCGATGACGTCGAAGAGGGTCATCTCCCCTGTGCTGAGCCGCTGGTGGAAGCTGTAGGAACTGAATCCGAACTTCATCTGGACATCCTTCTCGTCGATCGGGCGGGCACTGACGGAACGGCCGGTGCGTGGGATCTGGTTGCGTCGGGCAGGAGTACGTCGGAGACGGCGTCGTCGGGGCCGGCGTCGTCGGGCGCGGCAGGGTCGGGCGCGGCAGGGTCGGACGGCGGGCCGTCGGACGGTGGGCCGTCGAACGTGCCGGGCCAGCGATGCCAACGGATGGGCACGCGGGGCACTCCGAGGATCCGTGCAGAGTGGGCCTCGAAGGTGGAACCGAGGGCGCCGCAGAGTGTTCCGCTGGACTTCAACAGCGACGTGGTGATCACCGGTTTGTCGTCGGTCATCAGCATGTGGTGGACGGCCCCGGTCAACGGTGCGAGCAGTTCGTCGCCGGCCCGGGACAGTCCACCGCCGATGACGATCAGCGCCGGGTCGACGGTCAGCGCGATGGTCGCGATCATCGGGGCGATCTCGGCGCAGAAGTCGCTGATCTCGGCGGCGGCCTGCTGGTCGCCGTCACGCGCCCTGGCGAACACCTGCTCCCCCGTACGCCCGGTACGCCACTGCAGCCGGCCGCGCCTGGACGACTTGGTCCAGCGCATCCCGCGCAGGCTTCCCAGCTCGCCGGCCAGCCGGTGCCGGCCCTGGAGGATCGCGCCGTTCAGGATCAGCGCGGTCGAGATCCGGTGGCCGATCTGCAGGAAGATCAGGTCGTCCTGGTGGCCGGTGCCGGGATCCGGCTCGGTGCTGCCGACCGGCTCCGCCCGCAGCCGCTGTTCGGCCAGGGCGGCCAGCTTGATGTCGTTCTCGACCAGCACCGGGCAGTCCCAGGACGCCGAGAGCCGGGCCGCCGGGTCGACGCCGATCCAGTCCGGCACCGCCAGGCTCTGGGTGATCCTGCCGTCGCGGTCGAGGATTCCGGGTACGCCGAGCCCGGCGGCGCGCAGGTCGGCGAGGTCGGCCCCCGAGGCGCGTACCGCCTGCCGGACGGTGCTTCGGACGATCCGGAGCCGGCCCGGGCCGTCGATCCCGGCGGGTACGTCCGCCTCGGCCCGGCCGACGATGTCGCCTGCCAGGTCGGCGATCCGGACCCGCACGCTGTCGCTGCCGATGTCGATCCCGGCGACCCGTCCGCCGTCGGCGGTGAAGGCGTACGCCCGCGCTGGCCGGCCGGCTCCCGCGCTGCGCTGCGGCTTCGCCGGCCGAACCGGTCCCGTCTGGAGCAGGTCACCAACGACCGCCTCGACGGTCGGCCGGGCGAGGCCGGTCGCGGCCGCGAGCTCGGCGATGGTCAGCGGGCGCTGCTGGTCACGCAACGCCGCCAGGCAGGCCGCCGCGTTGGCCCGCCGCACAGCCGCCCCGGCCGGATCCTGGATGGACAGGTGAACTCCAGAAATTATGAAACCCGGTTCTCAAATTAGACGGTACCGATCCGGTTCGCCCCGGGTCAACCCCGTTTCGGTCGTGGTGACGGCAGCGCGGAGCTCCTCAGGCCTTGGTCGAACCGCAGGGAGCTTGTAGGTGATTCAGGTCTGAGCCGGGTCCCGCCGGAGTGATCGCACCGCCTGAAGGCTGACCGGCGGCGCGGTGACCGCCTGCCTGCGGAGCGGTCGGGGCATGTCCGACCCCGGCCGGAACCGTCCCGTCGCAGGCACACAGCCCCGGTGGGTGCCGGTGGGCCGCAGCCTGTGGGGCATGGCAGTTGCAAAGACCTGGCGGGTGCTGGTGGCTCATGCCCGGATCTCCTTGCTGGGCTGTCGTTCTACGCCGATACGTCGAGGCAGTCGGTCGGTAGCCCCCGGTCGGCGGCGAGCCTCATCGCCGAGCGCAAGTGTGCAGGCCACCGATCTTTCAGGCAAGCGCCGGTGCCGGCAGCATCACGCCGTGAAGCCGAGGCAGTCCCGCCACAGGTCGTCGTCCTCGTCGGCGGTCATGTCCTCGCGGTGGACCACGACAAGCCAGAGGGTGTTGGCGCGAAGGGCGAGACGAACCCCGTACGTCTCGTTCGCGCCGAGGGACCGCAGCGCCCGGGCGGCCGAGTGCAACTCCTCCACGGCCAGATCCCGTTCGGTGGCCGCATCGAAGGTGCCGATCACCGATATCGCCTCGGCGGGCGGACGGGCCTTCATCGCGTCACCTGGCAGTGGGCTGCAAAGGCGCCGGTGTGGACGGCGGCGAGGACCTGTCGGTGACCGAACGGGCACTGCCGGTGTGGGCTGATCGACAACACTGGAACGGAACCTCTCTGAGCACTCAGCCGGAGGACCACCAGTCGCCGGCCGGACGTGAGAGAGGATGGTCACTCGGTTTCCGCGACGAAAGGGCGTCTGGCCGTGGCCGGAATCGGCCAGTGACCAAAGTCCCGAAAGGCCCGCCAGCGCCCAACCCATGTCGCATCGGCCCGGACTTTCCGGTCCTTCCCGCACAGATCAGGGCAATCGCTCGATCCGGAGAAATCCAAAATCCGCCCAAGTCGACAGCCTGCACCCGGTCGAAGTCCAGAGTCCGCAGGGTGACGCTTGTCGGCGAGGTCAGTACGGGCAGGTGAGGGCATGGACCGCATCCGGTCCGCCGGTGCTGTCCAGCCTTCGGAGCTCGTCCAGGAAGGTGCCGAAGTGGCGGGTCGGTGTGTAGCCGATCGCGGCGCCGACTCCCTCGTCGCCACCGGCCACCACCGAGGGCCGGCGGCGCACGTCGATCGCGTACCGCTCGATGAGGTCGCGTGAGCCCGGGAACACCCGTTCGCAGGCAGCCAGAGGGTCGTCCTCCCAGTCCCGCACCTGGTCCTCGGAATAGGCGTTGGGTCGTACGGCGTCGACCACCAGGCCTTCGGGATCCGCGCCGCCGGGGAGGTCCGGTCCCAGATGCTCGACCGCTGCCTCGACATACCCGAGGACGTCCTCCCGGTCGACCCCGCCGTACAGCAGGCGTGCGCCGTAACGGTTGAGGTAGTCGTTCCCCCATGGCGTGAAGTCGTGTGGACGGATCGCGACGTAGCGCAAGCCGTGGTTGCGCCGGTGGTATTCGCACAGCTCCTCACCGACCTGCTTGGTGAAGCCGTACTTTCCGTAGTGGTCGTGCCAGGACTGCGAGGACAGGAAGACCAGCCTGTGAATGCCGGCCGAACGCGCCGCCTGCAACGCCCAGAACGTGCCGTCGACGTTCAGTCGCCAGAAGTCGGCCTCGGTCTTGACCCCGGAGTGGATGCCGTGCCAGGCGGGCAGATGGAGCAACACCTCGCAGCCCTGCGCGGCCCCTTCGAGCCCGAAGCCGGCCTGGATGTCGCACTGCACGAACGGCAGGCCGGCGAACTGGGGCAGGTCCGGAAGGGGGACGAGGTCGGACAGCACGAGATCGTGCCCGGCGGCACGCAGCCGCGCCACGATGCCCCTTCCCACGTTGCTGCCCGCGCCCGTCACCAGAATCCGCATGCTTTGTTCCCTTCCCGCAAGGCTCTTCGCCTGGGCCTATCGCCCGAGCGCGGACTCCACCGCGGCCATCTCCTCAGCTGACAAGGGACCGTGCCGCAGCGCACCGGCGTTCTCGCGGGCCTGCGCGACCGTACGGCAGCCGGGGATCGGCACGAAGACAGGACTACGGGCCAGCAGCCAGCACAACGCGCCCTGGGCGAGGGTGCGCCCGTTGGACGTGAGAACCTCGCGGACCCGGTCGACCGCAGCGAGCGTGTCAGCCTGGTTTCCCCTGAAGTCCCAGCCGTGGCGTACGTCGTCGGCGGCGAACCTCGTGTCGGCGCTCATCTTCCCCGACAGAACACCCATCCCGAGCGGGCCACGAACGATGCCGGCGAGGCCGTTGGCCTCGCAGACCGCAAGCGTCTCGGCGTTGCCGCCGAGCACGTTGAACGCCTGCTGGATCGCCGCGCAGTGCGGGCTGGCGGCGAACATCGCGGCGCGTTCGGGATCGTCGGTGCTCCAGCCGAACGAACGGATCTTGCCCTCGTCGACCAGGTCCTCGAGGACTGCCAGCACGTCCTCGGCGGCGGCCGGGTCACAGCCTCCGAGGTGGAACTGCAGCAGGTCGATGACGTCGGTCTCGAGGCGGCGCAGGCTCGCCTCACACGCCTTACGGACGTAGGCGGGCGAGTCGTCGGTGCCCGGTGACTCCCGCCGCTCCTCGTCGTAGGTGAACCCGAACTTCGTGGCCACCACCACGCCGTCCCGTCGCCCACGCAACGCCCGTGCCAGTACCCGCTCGCTGTGCCCACAGCCGTACACGTCGGCGGTGTCGAAGAAGGTCACGCCCTCGTCGAGGGCGGCATGAATCGCGGCGACCGACTCCTCGTCGTCGACCTCGCCCCAGCCGATCGGCTCTCCGTTACGGCTGTGCGGGCCACCGATCGCCCAGCAGCCGAATCCGATCGCGCTCACCTCGAGGCCGGACCGTCCAAGCGGCCGGCGCTGGGTGGAGCCTGCCTTCTCGGCCATGGTCGTCAGCCCTTCTCCGGGGACTCGCCCGCCTCGTCGAGACGTCGCTTGGCCTCTTCGTACACGTCGTCGGCGAGCGGACCGGCCTGGGCAGCCCTGACGTTCTCCGCCAGGTGCGCAGGGTTCAGCGTGCCGACGATGATCGTGTCGACGCCGGGGTGGCTGAGGGTGAACCGCAGTTGCCACTGCGTACGGCTCTCGCCCTCGTCGAGGAGTTCGTCCAGCTTCGCCCGTTCCCACGTCGCCCAGCGGTCGGCCGCACCGAGCCCGGCGCCGGGCTCCCCCCGCGCCACTCCGCCGCGGATGATCGTGCCGGCCCCTGCCGCGTGCGCCTTCGTGATGAGGTCCTCGTGGCGTCGTTCGAGTGCGGAGTACGGAATCTGGAAGGCGTCGAAGACGCCCCAGTCGATGTACGTACCGAGGTCGGGCGAGGTGGACGAGGCGCCGATGAACCTCGCCTTGCCCGAGGCCTGGATCTCGCGCAGGGTGTCGACGAGCCGGTGTTCCTCGGCGAGCGCCACCGACGGATTGTGCAACTGCAGCAGGTCGACCTGGTCCGTGCCGAGCTTGTACAGGCTGTCGTCGATGTTGCCCAGCAGGTGCTTTCGGTCCCACTGATGCGGGGTCTCGTCGTGGTCGCCGGCCGGGATCATCGAACAACCGCACTTCGTCGCGAGGACGTACTCCTTCCGGCGCTCGGAGATGAAACGGCCGATGTAGGCCTCACTCTTCCCGTAGTCATTGGCGGTGTCGACGAAGGTGATCCCGGCGTCCAGGACTGCCCCGAGAATGTCCCGCGCCTGTTCGTCGCGGACCGGCCGGCCACCCCAGATCCGTTCGCCACGTACTTCCATGGCGCCGAATCCCAGCCTGGTGACCTCCAGGCCCGTGGAGCCCAGCTTTCGAGTGGCAAGCGTGCCGGCCATGCTTCTCCCTCGCCCGCTGTCGTCAGTCGTTGCCAGTGCGTCGTCGCACGACCGGCCGGTGTAGAGCGCGGCCGGTCATCAGCCTGGCGGGGGCAACCGGCGGGTGTCCAATAGCCAGCCATGCTCGACCCGAGCGGCAGCACTGCTGAATACCGCTGAACACCGCTGACCACTGCTGGACACCGCCGAATGCGCTCCGTGCTGCGGTACGTCGTTCACTCGGGGGTCTGTCCGGGCGCCCACAACGACGTCACGTCCTCTCCGCGGGCGTCGCGCCGCCGAAGATCTGCCAGGAAGTCGACGATTCCGTACCTCGGGCGCCAGCCGAGCACCCGGTCGGCCTCGGTGAGGTCGTGCTGCTCCACCTGCGTGGGCAACTCGATCCCGTACCGATCGAGCAACTCCGCAGAGCCGGGCACCTGCTCGTCGCACCAAGCCCTGCCCTGGTCGGCGAAATGCCCGGCGACCGAAGCCGGCATGCCGTGGTCGGTGTGCACGATCGAGCGAAAGACATCCACCTTGTGCTCCATGACGCCGTGCAGAGCCGCGACCGTGGCCGACGCCACGTCGCGCCGGTCCACACCGTTGCGCAACAGCATGGCGCCCCAGGCGAGGTACGGCTTGGGAACGAAGTCGTGGTAGCGGAGCAGCGCGACGGAGGCGCCCGTGGTCTCGTGGTGCATGCGCCACAGATCCTCGCCGACCACCTTCGTCACGCCGTAGACGCCGCCCCACCCATAAGCCATCGAGGATGCGAAGACCACCGACGAAACGCCATGAGCGCGGCAGGCCTGAACGACGTTGAACGTGCCGTCCACATTGACAGCGAAGATGGTTTCGTCACTGACCGGCGGCTCGTGGGCACAGTGCCACGCCGCCAGGTGGACCACCGCGTCACATCCGCGAACGGCCCGGTCCACGTCGGCCGGCGTCCGGGTGTCACAACGAACGAACTCCCCGTCACCAAGATCGTGATCATTCGGCGGCGCGACGTCGGCCAGCCGTACGTCGAAGCCGGCCTCCCGGGCAAGCCGGGCGATCGCGCTGCCTGCATTGCCGGAAGCGCCCGTGATCAACACCCGGCGTCCTTGCTGTGCACTGGTCATGCGCGAACCCTCTCAGTGGAGCCGAGCCGGAGAGGTCGGGGTCTCACGATCGGAGCAGGTTTTCTCGATTGCCTGAACCGTCGTCTCACGTGGCCCGTGATACCGGCACATCACCGCCGTACCGAGGAACGGAGACAACGATGAAACGACGCCTGGCCCTCCTGGTCGCGAGCTTGCTCGCGGTGTTGCTGGCCCTTCCCGTGGCGGCCGCGAGCGCGGGTGAAGGCAGGAAGATCCTGTCCTTCGACGAGTTGGCTCCGGTCACCGAGCCGTACACCGGGGCGGGCAACGCGATCCGATCCGTACCCGGGGGCGGCCTGCCATGGGAGATCGAATCCGCCCATGGTGAGCTGCGAGGCGACGGCAGGCTGCAGATCACCGTCGAGGGGCTGGTACTCGCCCGGCGCGCGCCCGTACCTGTCGAACGGCAGGGCACGAATCCGGTTCCGGCCCTCAAGGCCGTGGTCAGCTGCCTGTCCACCAGCGCGGGAACCGCCGCCACGGTGAACGTGGCGACCGCCACCGCACCGGCCACACCGGACGGCGACATCGTGATCAGGGACAAGGTCAGGCTCCCCTCCCCTTGCCTCGCACCAATCGTCTTCGTCACCTCACCCGACGGCGCCTGGTTCGCCGCCACGGGCCAGTAGGCGCGACCGCGTTGCCCGGACGGCGCACCGGCGTCGGCGTCGTCGTTCGGGTGGCGCCGGCTCGCCAGTAGCCGGCTAGCTCAGGACCACAACCTCGTGGTCGACCACTCGCTCGGCTCGGAACCTCACCCATCCGCCGTCATGACCGAGTTCGGCATCGCCTCCGGCGACGAGGAACTCCGCCCGGACGGGCGACACACCCGCAGGGGGCCGTACGCGAACCTCGAACGGACCTGACGGGGTGAGCTCCTGCAGCCGGCCGCGCCAGGCGCCACCCTGGTCCAGGTTGACCAGATGGAGCACGAGCGACGTGCCCTTGCGGTAGAGATGGCAGTCCACGACGCCCGCCCCCTCGACCGCGAGGGGCACGACGTCGCGGGCTGCCCAGCGCACGACGTTGGCGAGCAGCCTCCCGTGGTCGGGGTGGTGGTACCTCGCGTAGCAGCGGTCGACGTCGGCCGCGAGGTAAGCCGCCCGGCTGCCGTTCGCCCCTACGCGGGTCACGACCGCAGGAAGGTCCGTACGCGGCGAGGCCATCCAGGACTTCTCCGGCGGGTAGATCGGAAACGGCGGCACCCATGTCAGGGCGACGTTGACATCGGGTTCTGGCCGCACGACCTCCAGGCGACCACCGAACGGCAGCAACTCGGTCTGCTCGAAGCCTCTTGCGAGGTCCGCGGCCGGCGACGTCCCGGCATAGAGCCGCAGGTAGGTGTGGGTACCGTACGTCTCCCAGCTCGCCGGCGAAATGCCGGAGGTGCCGTGGTGGGTCCAGGTCGGGTGGACACCGAGCAGGTCTGCCAAGCCGAGATCCGGGCGCCGCTCTCCCCATTCGTCGTAGGCGCTGGACTCCCCGCTGACCACCAGTCCCCCACCCGCCTCGGCGTACGCTCGGATGCCGTCGCACTGCGCCTCGGTGAGCGCACCGACGTTCGGCACGACCAGCACCGCAAGATCGGCGCCGTCCCTGGCTATGTGATCGGCATGCACGGGCAGGTACGGAATCCGGTCGCGGATCAGCGCGTCGGTGAACCCGCGGTAGGGCAGCATGCTGCGGCTCTCCGCATCATCGCGGCCGTGGAAGTCGATGCTCCGCTGACTCCACACGACGCCCACCGTGGCGATCGGGGTCCGGTCGACCAGCACATCCTGATGTCGTTCGTGCCAGCCGAACAACCGCGGTGCCGTGGCGTACTGCCGGCGGTCCTCGTGCACTGAGCCGATGTGGTGCCACCAGGGCTGGATGCCCGCGGCGAACCCCTCCACCGCCCACATCCGGGCCTCAGGCTCAGGCTTGCTGCCCAGGCGGAAGGTCGGCGTGCCCGCGTCGTACATCGCCGTGCTCTCCGGAACCAGCGCGTCCCACCCCAGCAGACCGTGCAGCACCTTTCCGCTGTCACCGTTGGCCTGGAAGCCGGATCGCTCCTGCCTGTACTGGGAGTCCAGCATGATGATCGGCGTTCGTTCGCAGATCGCCTTGTGGTCCCGGAACCTCCGGCTCTGGGAGACGAGGTCGCCGCCGTTCATGCCGATCCACAGGCAGTCCGCGCCGCCTGCCCCGGTGGTCACCTGGTTGTTGAGGTCCCACACGGCGAGTCGCTGCTGGTAGCTCCACTCGATCCAACGACGGTAGGCGTCATCGGCCCAGTCGACCGAGGGGGGCAGGGAGAGGTTGACATCCGCCCTGAAGGCGCGCCGACAGTTCTCGCAGTAGCAGATGTGGTCTCGGTCAAGGCCGCTCCAGCTGTTGTCGGTGATTCCGTCCGGTGCACTACGAGCAATGATCTCCTCGAGGACCGACGGCAGGTACGAGCGGTAGTACGGTCCGTTGACGCACGCCACATAGAGGTCGCCGGCCCGATATGGCCGACCTTCGGCGTCGAGGGCGAACCAGTCCGGATGCTCCAGGTAGAAGTCCTCGGCGGCTCGGTTGGAGTCCATGCGGGCCAGGACGACGAGCCCCTCCTCACGCGCGGCCCGTACGACCTCACCGTAGAGGTCATGGTTCCCGAGGAAGGCCGCACGGTGCTGCAGCCTCAGGGCACTCGGGTAGTAGGCGACGATGCCTCCGGCGTTGACGATCACGCCCTGCACACGCGTCCGGCGCCAGTACTCCCGCCACCACTCAGCGTCGTATCGCACCGGATCCTTCTCGGTGAGGTTCGTCTGCCCCCATCGCAGAGTGCGGCGGTACCACGGATCCTTTCGGGGCGACGTCATCACTTCTCCAGCGCGCGCACCGCGTCGCCTGCGCCGGACAGGTTGTCCAGGCGCATCTCGGAGTACTTCCTGGACAGGACCACACCCTGCGCTCCACCGTCGAACGCGGCGAGCACCGCGTCGCGCACCGACTCCCGCGTGCACTGCGTCAGGTCGCCCTGCGTCGTGTCCCAGTTCGCCTTGCCGACATGGGTGGACGGCTCGGGGTTCTCCCTGGGAAGGCCGACCGGGATGTCGATGTCGATGCCCGGGTAGATCGCGGCCTGTCCGCCCACCCCCTGGACCGCGCGGGCCGTCTCCCTGCGCACGTAGTCGGCCGAGAAACCGGTCTGCGGCAGCTTCTCGTACGCCCCCTCGTCCAGCTGGAGAAGCTTGAGCACCAACGGGTAGACGTCCTCGGGCTCCGCGTCGGCGAACAGGCCCGCGCAGATGTTCTGCACCCACGTGTAGAAGCGGGGGCCCGCGCAGTTGTTGTAGATCACCACCTTGATGAAGTCGGAGAACCTCGCCATCTCCGCGTAGTTCTGGTCAGCGCGGTAGAAGGGACTGAACGAGATGTTGTGGTAGACGTGCCAGCCGACCTCGATGTCACGCGCACCGGCCTTCGCGACACCGTAGATGTCGCGGTAGAGCTGCCGTTGACTCTCGGTCCACAGCGTCTGCCAGGAGAGAACCTCCGGATAGGTGAGGAGGATCCGCCAGAACGTCACGAACGCGCCGTCCGCGGGTCGCTCACCCGCACCGACCTTCGCGTTCCAGTCCACCAGTGCGCGGTAACCTTCCTGCGCCCGAGCGACGTCGATGCCCCGATCGCGGGCGATCCGCTTGCAGTGCGGACAGAAGCAGCCGATGTCTGCGACCTGGGCGGGCCCCTGCATGAGGAGGTTCAGCGGACCGGGCCGTTCCGAACACCAGGCCAGCCCGTCGAGCTCGTAGCTGTGCACGTAGTCCTCGACGAAACCCAGGTGCCAGTTGCGGTAGTCGGGATTGTTGAAGCACGGCCGCAGACCCGGTCGCGACCACGCGTCCACCTCGAGAATCTTGGCGAAGTTCGGATAGGTGCGCAACTCCCTGGCCGAGCCACTCTCCTCCATCCACGCGTACGACTTCATCCCGCGTTCACGAGCTCGTGGGACGACAGTTGCCAACAGGTCGAGGTCGGGGTGCTCGGGTGCCCGACCGGTCGCACCGAGAACGGTGTTGCCGTAGTACTGCGGATGGGGTGTGGCGTAGTTGCCACCACGCCAGCCAAGGTCGTACGTCTGCACGCCGTGGTCGGGCAGCGGGTAACCGGGCACCTGGCGGCCGCCCGTACCACGCGTCCACGTCGGCGTGGCGAGGAACAGCGCGTTGACCCCGCCGCGTTCGGCCAGCACGTCGAGCGTGGCGTCGACACCCTCGTCGACGAACGACACCGCTCCGATCTGGATTGCCACCACAGGATCGTTCACCGAACAACTCCTTCTTTGTTGGCTACTTCAGCCCGGTCATCGTGATGCCCTGGATGAAGTACCGCTGGGCCAGCAGGAACACGGCGATCACTGGTACGACCGAGACCGTCGCGCCGGCCATCAGGAGGCTGAGCTGGCTGAAGTACTCCCCCTGGAACTGCGCCAGGGCGACGGGCAGGGTCTGGAGGTTCTCGGAGTTCAGGTAGATCAGCGGGCCGAACAGGTCGTTCCAGGACTCCAGGAACGTGAACACCGCGATGGCCGCGAGCACCGGCTTGGTCTGCGGCAGCATGATCCGCCAGTAGATGCCGAACGTCGACGCACCGTCGATCTTCGCGGCATCCTCCAGTTCGTTGGGAACGGTCTTGAAGGCCTGCCGCATCAGGAACGTCGCGAACACCGGCGTGAGCACCCGCGGCACCCACAGCGGGTAGTGCGTGTCGATCCAGCCGATCTGCCGGAACACGATGTACTGCGGGATCAGGTACGCGATACCCGGGATGATCGAGGTCGCCAGCAGAACCATGAACGCAATGTCCCGACCGGCGAACTGCAGCCGTGCGAACGCATACCCGGCCATCGACGACACCACCAGGATTCCGATCACGTTGTACGCCGCGAGTTTGACGCTGTTGAACACGAAGGTGGGGATGCGATCGAAGACGTCTGCGTAGTTGCTCCACAGCGGGTGGTTCGGGAAGAAGTCGGGTGGGATCGTCAGCACCTGCGCCTCGGGCTTGAGGGAGCTGCTGAGCATCCACACCAGCGGCAACAGGAAGGCCACTGCGAGCACCACCAGGACCACGTACGTGAGTGCCTTTGCGCCGAGTCTCGCGATACTCATGCGTAGAACACCCACCTGCTCTGTAGCTTCCACTGCGCGTAGGTCACGCTCGCGATCACGGCGAAGAGGATCCACGCCAGAGCGCAGGCGTAACCCATCTTCCCGTAGGCGAAGGCGTTCTCGTACAGGTTGTAGATGTAGACGCTCGTGGAGTGCCCTGGCCCGCCTTTGGTCATGACGTAGATCAGGCCGAAGACCTGGAACGAGCTGATGAACTGCGTGATCAGCAGGAAGAGGAAGTGCGGGGTCAGCAGCGGGAGGGTGACGTATCTGATCCGGGCCAGCGGGCCGGCCCCGTCGATCTTCGCCGACTCGTACAGCATCTCCGGGATCCCCTGCAGACCGGCCAGCAGGATGATCATCGGGTAGCCGACTCCCTGCCAGACACTGACCACGATCACCGCGGGCATCGCCCAGGTCGAACTCGACAGCCACTCCGGGCCGTGGATGCCGACCTGCTGAAGCAGTCCGTTGACCACCCCGTCGCTGGGGTGGAAGAACCAGAACCACACGAAGCCGATCGCGACGACGTTCGTCACGTACGGAGCGAAGAAGGCCGTGCGAAAGAAGGAGACTCCGCGGACACGCTGGGCGCAGAGCACCGCAAGGAAGAAACCGATGCCCACGGTCAGCGGGATGCTTGCCAGGGTGAAGTACGTCGTGTTCCAGAGCGTGTTGTAGAACAACGGATCGTCGGTGAAGATGTCGGTGAAGTTCGACAACCCCACGAACTCCGGTGGCGAGATCCCGTCCCATTTCGTCAGCGACGCCGCCATCGACACGAAGATCGGGAAGAACTGGAACGCCACCACCCCGACGACGATGGGGCTGATGAAGAGCCAGCCCGTGAGATTGCGCCGTCGCCGTGCCGCCCGGGCCACGTCCCCACCCACGCCGGGCGTTCGGCGTGCCGCGCCGGTCGACACCAGTGACTGCATCCTGGTCTGCACCTGAACCCCTAGCTAGGTCCTCCGTGGCAGTTCCTGCGAACGCTCTACCCCTGCAGGGCTTTCTCCACCTGTGGCTTCACTCCGTTCAGCACGTCCTGGACCGACTTCTCGCAGTTGTACGCGTCGTCCAGGGCGGGTCGGTACAGGTCGCGTGCGCCCAACGTGTTCTTCGTCTGGTTCGGCGCAGTGAGATGCTTGGCGGCCTCGCCGAACAGGCTGAGGTGCTCGGGAGCCTTGCCGCCGGCTCCGAGCTGGGCGGCGGCGGCGTTGTTGATCGGGGTGAACTGACCGCCCTCGATCAGGATCCTGCCGCCCTCCTCGCTGGCGAGGAACTTGAGCAACTCCCACGCCTTGTCGGGATTCTTCGCGGCCTTCGGGATCGTGAACACGATGACGCTGGACTCCGTCCGCTGCTGCACATCACCAGGTGGCGGTGTCACGTCCCACGTGAAGTCCTTGATGGTGCTGCGGAAATAGGGCACCGCGCCGAAGGTGGCGAAGTACATCGCGACCTTCCCCTGCACGAACAGTTGGTTCCCGATGCCGTCCTGCTGCAGCTGCGACCACGGAGGCTGCACCTTGGCCTTGCAGGTGAGGTCCGTCGCCCACTGCAGGGCCTCGGTCTCGGTGGGACCGGCGAGAGTGAACTTCGTACCGTCGTCGTTGAAGATCCCGGTGTTGCTTCCGTGGTTGATGGTGAAGGTCTGCTCGTATCCGGTGTCGTAGTAGACGAGCGCACCCCACCGCTTGCCCGGCACGGTCAGCTTCTTCGCACGCTCGGCGAAGTCGTCCCACTTCCACCCGTCCATCGTCCAGGTCGTCGGTGGCAGTTCGGCGTTCGCCTCCTTGAAGGCGTCGACGTTGTAGAAGATCAGCCGCGGCTGGTAGCCGAGCACCCATGCCGTGTGCTGCCCGTTGGGCTGCCTGGGGAACTCGAACGACTCCTTGGCGTACGCGCTCGTGTCGAGCTTGTCTTTCCGGATGTACTTGTTGAGGTCGAGCAGGGCACCCCGTTGTGAGAAGCCCCGGACGAAGTCGTCGTTGATCCTCATGATGTCCGGTGGCTGGCCGCCGGCCAGAAGTGTTCGCATCTTCGTGTCGTAGTCAGCCGTCGGCGTGGGTTGCACGACGACCTTCGTGCCGCTCTTCTTCTCCCACGCCCTGATGGCCTTCTCCAATGGTGTGCCCTTCACCGCCTCCCAGTTCAGGAAGGTCACCTCGTCGGAGGAGGACGATGCCTTGTTGCCACCACATCCCGACAGGACGCTGGCACCGGCGAGGCCGAGCGCCCCGCCCACGAACGTGCGGCGGCTCACCGCTGAGGCCGTCTGATTCACCGGAGTCTCCGATCGTTCGACCGTTGCGCGGCAGTCTCCGCGCTCGAAAGGTCCCCCACGGCGGTTCGATTGGCTTCGGCACCTGGCGCCGCCGGTCGGCGGACTTCAGCGCCGGATGGATCGGGCTGTGAATACGTATCTACGCTTGCCCTGCAAGGCGGTCAACCGTTCCACGTGGATCCCGTCCGAACTAGGACGGTGAGGCCGACGGAGTGATTTCCTTGTCCCGATGACCAGCGGCTCGCGGAGGTGCCATGACGGGATTGGAACGAGTGAGCACGAGCAGGGACCTGGCTCGGCTGGCCGGCGTCTCCCAGTCGACCGTGTCCCGCGTGCTCACCAACCATCCGCGGGTCAGCCCCGAGACCCGCGCCCGGGTCCTGAAGGTTCTGGCGGAGACCAACTACACCCCACATGCACTCGCGCGGGCGATGAAGACGGGTCGTACGGACACCATCGGCGTCTTCATGTCCCGGGTGACCAGCCCCTTCCACGCCACTCTCCTCGACGTGATCGCCCGCCGCCTGCGCAGTCTGGGCCTCCACATGACCCTCTGGGACGTCGAGCACGACGACATCGAGGCGTCCAGCCGGTTCATCCAGCAGCGGCTCGTCGACGGCCTGGTCCTCACATGCGCCACCTTCGACTCCCCGTTGCACTCTGTCGCTGTCGCCTCCGGACTACCCACGGTTCTCCTGCACCGCGGCATCGATGACCTCGCCTGTGACCAGGTGATCGGCGACAACTGGCAGGGCGCCTTCGACGTGGGCAGATACCTCGTCGACGCCGGCCACACGGCCATCGGCCTGGTGACCTCTCCTCTGGTGGTGTCGACGGCCAGAGACCGGGAGACGGGGTTCCGGGCCGCGCTGGCAGAGGCCGGGCTCACGGTCAGCCGACGCAACACCGTCGTCGGCGGCTTCTCCCACGCCGACGGTCATCGCGCCGCGCACCGGCTGCTCGGGCGGAGGAAGCCGCCGTCGGCAATCTTCGCCATCACCGACGTCCTCGCCTTCGGACTGCTCGACGGCGCACGATCCCTCGGAGTCGACGTGCCCGGCGACCTGTGGGTGGTGGGCTACGACAACACCGACATGGCGTCCTGGGAGGCGTTCGACCTGACCACGGTGAACCAACCCGTCCAGGCCATCGTCGAGACGGGACTCGACCTGCTCCGTCGTCGTATCACCGAGCCGGCGGTCTCCCCCACCGTCGTCAGGTTGCCGTGTGAGATCGTGCCCAGAGGGTCGACGGCGAGCACGCCTGTCCACGTGGCTCCCACCTACGCCACCAAGTCCGGGGCGCCGGCCTTCGGCCAGGAGACGCCCGCGTGATCGCATCGGTCCGTGGGAGGGGCGGCGCGGTCGACGGGACGTCCCGCCTGCACCTGGCGCCGAAGATGGCCGGTCTTGGCAGGGCAGTCGCGGACACGAGGCACGCACCGATCGCTCCGCCGAAGTAGCCTGCGGCCGCTGGAAGTGATGGTGCGCGACGCAGCGGAACAACGCGCGAAGGTCGCGCCAGGTCGAGGAGGCGGCGTATGCGTCCACCCGAGTCGAATCCAGGGCCGAACCCGAGAAGGTTTCCCCGGCGTACCGTCCTCACCGCCGGTGGGCTGATCCTGGCGTCGGGCGCCGGTACGCTCGCCGCCGCCGGCCCCGCCACCGCCCGCCAGATGACGCCCCGGCCCTCCGGTCCACCCGACGCCGACGAGGCGCTGGTCTGGCGCGCCCGGGGCCCACTCGCCGGCTACGGCATCGACCCCGAGTGCAATCCCGGCGGCACGACCGACCTGCCGTGCGGCACCGAGGACGTCGCCATCACCTCCACTGCGGACTACAGCGAGGTCACCGCGAACCCGCGCGGCATCACGACCTTCGTCAACGCGATCGGCCGGATCAAGTTCGGCGACAGGACGCCCGACCACCGCCCGATCAGCCTGGCGACGTACCACTACTCCTACTCGATCCGGCTACCGCTCGTGCCCTCTCCCAGCTCCGCGCCGCACCTGCCGGAGCAGACGCATCAGATGATCCAGTTCTGGGACGGCTCCAACCGACTCTGGAACGCCGACAAGCACACCCTGGAAGCCGCGACGTTCTGGAAGCTCAACCCATGGGACCCCAACTTCGGCAAGATCTTCGCCTACACGATGGTCGACGGGCATCTCGCCGCCCATGACACCGGCGTCGTCCTCCCCCCGGACACCGACTGGCACCGCTTCGAGGTGGTCGCCGACCTCGCCCGGCAGACCTACGTCGGCCTTGCCGTCGACGGCCGCCGGCTTGCGCTGACCGACCTTCCCCTCGCCTCGATCCACCACCCCGACTGGGGTACCGACCTCACGCTGGTCCTCACCGCCGAGTCCGAGAACGCCTGGCCGGGCACCAATCCGATCGTCACGCAGTGGACGACGCAGTACAAGGATCCGCAGCTCTCCAGGCTGCGGCGCCCCTCACGAACGTGGAGCACCTGACACAGAACAGGAGGCCAGCGGCGGGTCAGCCGAGCAGCTCTGCGGTCTCGAGGTAGGGCCGAGCCATCTCGTCGGCGCCGAAGCTGAGCGCGTACAGCCCGGTCGACACCCGCTGGAGGAATCCCCACTCCCAGATGGCCTTCTCGTCGAACCCTGTGTGGCCCGCCAGCAGCGCGCAGTAGTGGTGAGCCAGGGCGGGTGCGTCTCCGGCGAGAAGTTGCGAGCACCAGTCGCGCAGGACGACGCCGAGGTCGTACGTCGGGTCCGCGAGGAAGCCGTCGGGGTCCACGAAGACGAAGCCGGACTCCGCACCCGGCCTCGGTGTCAGCACCCGCAGGGTGTTGGCGGGATGCGGATCGCCGTGCGCCACGACACAGCGGTCGAGGTCGAAGGCGGCCGCCCGCCGCTCGGCGTAGGTCAGTGCCCTCTTCACCACCCGCTCCGAGCACGGGTGGCCGAGCCGTTCCCACAGGGTGCCGACGAGTTCGATCAGTCCCAGAGCAGGGTCGACGCTCGGCCCCGTGGGCCGCGGGACCAGCCAGGCCTGGCGGAGGGTCGCGCACAGTGTCGCGATCTTGTCCTCGGGAGAGGCATCGACCTCTTCCAGCGGCCGGCCCAGCGCCTCCATCAGCAGCGCGTGCCGGTCGACGTCGTGGGTGAGCACCCGGACGTACCCGTGTCCGTCCGCGTCGACGAGAGCGCGCACCTGGCCGCCGAAGTCGAGTTGGGGAACCGCGATCTTGAGAACGGCGTCCTGGCCGTCCGCCGTACGCACCCGTGCGACGTAGGACGCGGTGCCGCCGGAAACCGGCGGCCCGACCGTGATCGACCACTCGCGGGCGAGGTCGTCGACGAGGTCGGGGAGGCCCGCGAGCCACGCCTCCCCCTCTGGTCCGAGGGCCGCGGCCTTGCGGCGCACCACGTCCTGCAGCTGAATCACCCGGTCGGTCACGGCGCCGATGCTCCCACACCGATCACACCGACAACACTGACAGCACCGGCCACACCGGGCCGTGGAGCGGGCTGGTCGGCAGCGGCACACCATGCGGCCTGACGAACAGGGTGGGATGCTCTGGACGTGACAAGTCCCGGTTGCGCATCCGACCCCGGCCTCGACGACGTGTCGGATCGGACCACCGAAACCGAACGCGCCGTTCACGGAACGGAGTCGGTGGCCGAGTTGCGGGCGTTTCTGAGCGCGTACGCCTCGGAACAGCTTGGCAGCCCCATCCGGAAGGTGCGGTTCCGCGCTGGGCGCATCGACGCCGTGTGGGGAGTCGAACTGGACGACGGGCGGGCCGTGGTGATCAAGGGTCACCGTGCTCCGACCGGAGCCGACGGCATCGACAGTACCGACGGCATCCCGGCCGTCGACGCCATCGCCGCCGCGAGGGATGCGCAGCTGGTACTCTCCGCAGCCGGGTTTCCGTGTCCCGAGCCCCTGTCGGGCCCGGACGACCGCAACGGGCGGGTCCTCACCGCGGAGACGCTCATCGCCGGCACGGTCCCGGACGGGCGCGACCCCGCCGTCCGCCGACTGCTGGCCGCGGGGCTGGCCCGGCACATCGACCTGCTGCGGGCCCGGCCCGACCTTCTGCGGAGGGCGGGCGCAGGACCGTCGTGGTGCCGCTATCAGGCCGGGCCGTGGCCCGTACCCCACGATTCGATCGTGAACTTCGACGTCACCCCTGCCGGCTACGACTGGCTTGACGGGTACGCAGGGCGTGCGTCCGGCCAGATCCTCACCGGTCGCGCCGGCGCGGAGGTGGTCGTCGGTCACGCCGACTGGTACGCCGGAAACACCGCCGTCCAGGAGGGCGTGCTCGTCGGCACCTTCGACTGGGAACTCGTGGCCGACACCGAGGCCGTCATCGCGGGCTTCGCCGCAGCCTGTTACGCCGCGAGTTCCACCAGCGGGGGCGGCCTCTCCTCACCTGCCGAAGCAGCATTGTTTCTGCAGGACTACGAGGCTGCTCGCGGCGCCGGCCTCAACGCCCGCGAACGACGTACGGCATCCGCGGCGACCGCCTGGATCGTCGCCTTCAACGCCCGCTGGGAAGTCGCCATGCCGAACGGCACGAGCGAGGAGGGCCCGAACCTCTCGCTGGCACGAGAGCACGGCCAGGACTACCTCGACCTGGCCTGGTAGCCGACCGGGCCGGCCGCGCACTCACCACTGCGCCGCGGCAACTGTCAGCTTTCCCACCGGCGATCGGCTTGCCGAACGCTGTACTCGGTGGTGCTCTGCAGCAGCGCGAACGCGTACTGAACGTCGTCCGGTATGTCGACGTGGGCAATGTAGTCGCGACCGCCCGGTCCGTACCCGTCGGCGTCATCTCTCAGGCGCGGGATTTCGCCCATCAGGAGCGACACGTAGCGTTCCAGATCCCACATCCCGTCCGGTGCCGAGTCGTACTCCACGGCACCGTCGACTTCTCGCACAATCGTCTGGTGCGAGGCGAAGTTGACCAGCGTCGTGGTCGGCCGAACATGCCGGCGAAAGCCGGCGTCCATGCGCTGCTGCATGGTGGCGTCCTGAACAAGCACGATCCGGTCGTGCCTGATGCCGCGGGCGTCCAGCAGTGCCAGCGCGTTGGTCACGTTGTTGCCGCAGTTGGTGGATTCCTCCTCGAGGGCGTCCACCACGAGCCCGTGCTGTTCCCGTAGGTACCGGTCGAACAGCGCGGCCTCGGTGAGATCGTCGACGTCCGGCCACGACGTGCGATCGTGCAGGCGGCGTCGCAGCGCGTCCGTGCTGTGTCCCTCGCCACCGACGATCAGGTAGAAGGACGCGACCTCCGCCCGAACGGCGTCCGCGAACACGTCCGCGCCGGCGAGGATGCTCCCTCCGAACAGGATCGCGACGTCGGCCCGAGCGCCGACGAGTGCGGGAGTCAGCGCATCCACGTCGCGTCGCGCGCAGAACCGCACCAGAGCGTTGATGCTCTCCGCCGTCGAACCATCTCGCACCGTCCGAGCCTATGACGGACAGGGAGGTCGCCTCCTACGATGGGCCGGTCGCGCGCGGACGGACCACGTGGAAGGAGACCACGGTATGGACACGGTCGAGTACACCCCCACCTTCGAGCAGTACGCCTGGACGTTCGGCGGCGCGGAGCCTGCCCTCCGCGTACGTCCGGGTACGGCCATGCGGCTGTGGACCGAGGACGCCTACTCGGGCCGGATCCGGCAGACCACCGACCTGCCGTCGGCCTGCGTGGACATCAACTTCGTCAACCCGCAGACCGGGCCCTTCTTCGTGGAGGGCGCGGAGCCCGGCGACACCCTCGTCCTGCACTTCGTCGACCTGGAGCCGGCCCGTGACTGGGGCGTCTCGACCACGATCCCCTTCTTCGGCGGGCTGACCGGCACCGACCGCACCGCGCTGCTGCAGGACCCGCTGCCCGAGGTCACCTGGGTCTACCACGTCGACGCACGCAAGCGCTCCTTGACATTCGAGGCCGCGCGCAGTGACTTCCGTCTCGACCTGCCACTGGAGCCCATGCTGGGCACTGTGGGTGTGGCACCGGGAGGCCGCGAGGCACGCTCCTCCCTCGTACCCGAGCGGTTCGGCGGCAACATGGACACCCCCGAGATGCGTGCCGGCGCCACCTGCTACCTCGGCGTCAACGTTCCGGGTGCGTTGTTCTCGGTAGGCGACGGCCACTACCGCCAAGGCGAGGGTGAGGCGTGCGGGACAGCGGTCGAGGGCGCGATGAACGTCACCCTGATCGTCGACCTGATCAAGGGCGGCGCGCCGGTGTGGCCGCGAATCGAGCACGACGACGCGATCATCGCCGTCGGGTCGAGCCGCCCGCTCGAGGACGCCTGGCGAATCGCGCAGGTCGAGATGGTGCAGTGGCTGAGCGAGCTCTACGGCCTGGACCGGATGGACGCCTACCAGCTGCTCAGCCAGACCGCGCTGGCGCCGATCGCCAACGTGGTCGACACCAACTACTCCTCGGTGGTCAAGATCCCGAAGCGGCTCCTCCCGGCGTCGGCGGCGTACGACGGCGTCCACCGGCACCTGCGCGAATCCGCGGCCGCGCTGCGTGGGTAGCGATGTCAGGAGCCCATAGGGGGTTCGCCCTCGTGGGATCAGAGGTGCCAGATCGACCTGACGGGCGCTGGTGGCCGTGCCCGGACCCGGTGACCACCTCGACAATTGCCCTTGGATAGTCCGTCCTGCAGTCCGCCGGCACCCTGCTCCCTAACGTTGAGGCGTGACGATCCCGCGGCGCCGGCTTCTTTGGCGTACGGTGTCAGGCGCTGCCGCCGGCGTTCTGCTCTGCGGCTGCGCTGCCGCGAGAACGAAGGATCACTCGTCGCCGTCCGCGCAGGCCACCTCCCATCCGGCGCCAACCCACACCGACCACGGATCGGTCGTCCAGAACGCTCCGACGACGGCGCCACCGGCAGGCAAACCGCCCCGCACCGTCGTCGAGATCGGGCACGGTCCGCGATCGCTGCCCCGGGTGGCGCTGACGTTCCACGGAGCGGGCGATCCCACGACTGCAGAAGCACTGTTGCGGGCGGCCGAGCACGCCGGCACACCGGTGACGGTGCTGGCCGTCGGCACCTGGCTTGCCCAGAACCCCGGGATGGCAGGCAGAATCCGACGTGGCGGCCACGAGCTCGGCAACCACACCCTGAACCACCTGCCCATGCGGCAACTGGACGAGTCACGGGCGTACGACGAGATCGCCGGCTGCGCGGCGGTGTTGCACCGCCTTACTGGCAGCACGGGCCGGTGGTTCCGCGCATCAGGCACGCAGTACACCACCCCGCTGATCCGTGCGGCCGCGGCACGAGCCGGCTACCGGAGCTGCCTCTCCTACGACGTCGACACCCGGGACTACCTCGATCCCGGGGCGGCGACGGTCATCCGCAACGGAGTGGAGCTCGCCAGGCCGGGTTCGATTCTGAGCCTGCACCTTGGGCATCCCGGCACGGTCCGGGCACTACCGGCACTCGTCGGCGGACTCCGTGCCCGGGGCCTGCGACCAGTCACGGTCACGGAGTTGCTCCGATGAACCGGCCCCGCGTCGGGCACCTTCTTGCCGCCGTACTCGTCCTGGCAGCGACGGCCGCCGCCTGCCGGAGCCCGGGTGAGGCCGTTCACCCGACGCAGAGCACGAACGCGGACCGGGCGGCCCGTCCCGCCACCACGGCCACCGCGGCAGGCGCAGCGCCACACACCTCGGCCTATCTGCCCGGCATGCCGCCACCGTTGCGTGCCGACGACGTGTGGGCGGCGGACCGGCCCGGCCGGCTCGCACCGGAGGTGCGGAAGGATCCGTACCGGGTGTACGTCCCCAACACCAACGACGACACGGTCACGGTGATCGACCCGAAGACGTTCAAGGTGGTCAAGACCATTCCGGTCGGCAGCCAGCCCCAGCATGTCGTTCCCAGCTGGGACCTTCGCACTCTCTGGGTCAACAACGACGTGGGCGACTCGCTGACACCGATCGATCCGCGTACGACAAAGGCCGGGAAGCCTGTCCCCGTGGACGATCCGTACAACCTCTACTTCACGCCGAACGGGCGGTACGCCGTCGTCATGGCCTCACTTCTGCACCGGATCGACTTCCGCGATCCGCACACGATGCGGCTCGAGCATTCGATTCCCGCCGACTGCGCCGGAGTCAACCACGCCGACTTCTCCGCGGACGGACGCTACTTCGTCGTGAGCTGTGAGTTCTCCTCCGACCTGCTCAAGGTCGACACTGCCAGGATGCGGATCGTCGGGAGAATCAAACTGCCCGCCGACGCCAAGCCGCAGGACGTCAAGGTCTCTCCCGACGGTCGTACCTTCTACGTCGCCGACATGACGGCGAACGGGCTGTGGCGCGCCACCGGCAACCCCTTCAGGGTCAGGGACTTCCTTCCCACCGGCCTCGGCGCCCACGGCCTCTACATCACCCGCGACTCGCGCCGCCTCCTCGTCACCAACCGCGACGAAGGATCGATCTCGATCCTGGACTTCGCCACCGACCGCCTGGTAGGCAAGTGGCGGATACCAGGCGGCGGAAGCCCCGACATGGGAAACCTCTCCCCCGACGGCAGGATCTTCTGGCTGTCCGGACGCTACAACGGCGAGGCCTACGCACTCTCCACCACCGACGGCGCCCTCCTGGCGAAGATCCAGGTCGGCAGCGGGCCACACGGCCTGTGCGTATGGCCACAGCCGGGCCGCTACTCTCTCGGGCACACCGGCGTCATGCGTTGAGCCGGGACCGAGGAACCTGGTTGCCGCCCCAGGCGTTCTCCAGACGTCCCACCGACAGAGGAGGCATTTGTGGCGACATCGCTGCTCGACCGGGTCCTGCAGTATTTCCGGAGTCCGCAGGGCAAGAAGCTCGCCGCGAACGCGCAGGCGAAGGCGCAGCGGCTCGCCAAGGACCCGCGGACCCAACAGGCAGTCAAGAAGGCGCAGGACCGGCTGCAGGCGGCCGCCAGCGACCCACGCAACCAGGCCAGAATCCGTTCGTTCGTGTCGAAGCTTCAGAAGCGCTAGCCGCACTGCCCCACACCGGCGTGGGGCCGCCCGTCGACGCAGGCAACTGCGCCTTGACATTCCGGGCCGTCCGGAAAGACGTCAACGCAGGCTGGAATGCGACCTGGGGTTGCCGGGCATGCCTTGGGCGGCCCGGACGCTTCCCTGCGATCGCCGGCGTGGGCGGAGCCGGAGCGGGTTGGCGCCCCGGGGGCGAACGCGAGCGGTAGACGATGTAGGGGCGGAAGAGGTAGCCGACCGGTGCGGTGAAGGCGTGCACCAGGCGGGGAGTCGCAGCAGTTCGACCCCGGGGCACGGTGTTCCTGCAACAGGGCCAGACCGTCGGCCACGTCGCCGGTGGCGGCGTACTCCAGGACCGCACGTGCACCCCACGGCCGGTTCTGTCATACATGAGGCGTGACCCGTCGATTGCGCCTACCGTCTGATCCTCAGGAACCATCGGCATCGGCGGTGAAGGGGTGTGCACTATGTGGGTACGCGCCACTGACGGTGAACTCGTCAACCTCGACCATGCACGCAGAGTGCGCATCGACCGGCACCGCGCGAATCGTTGCGACGTGGTGGCGTGGTTCGGCGTGGAGCTCGGCAACGTCATCAAGATCGCCGAGGGGATTCCTGAGTCCGCTGCGAAAGCGCTGATGACGGCGCTGGAGACGCAGGTGCTGAACGCCGCCGTGGTCACCGAGAAAGGTGAGGTACGCCTAGGCGCTGCCCGGTCCGACGGCGACGGGATGACGCATCGGGCTCAAAGATAGGCGGCTCGGTCACCGGTAGGCATTCGGCGGGCGGCGTTCGCCGACGGCGCGGCCGCGGTGCCGCCGGCCCGCCCTGCGCGCCGGACCTGTCGGCAACAGAAGTAATGGCTCGTCGCCCTCCACCTGCAACGCGAGGACGGCGCCGTCACCTGGCAGGCCGAAGAGGATGGCCGGCCCTGGCTCGTCGTCCTTCTCGGGCAGGTCGTCGTCGGGGAGGTCGTCGTCGGGCCGGTCGTCGTCGGGCCGGTCATCGTCGTGCAGGTCGTACGCCTCCACCGGTACCACCAACAGGGGGCGGCGCATGTTCTCGTCGTCCGCCGCGTACACCACGGCCCGCCGAACCCACGGGCTGTCAGACGTGAGGAGGCCGTCGGGGGCCGGGCCTGCCCACACGGTCAGGGCCGGCACCGGTCCGCTCGCGAGGACGGCCAGCCGCCGGCGCCACGCCAGAACAGTACCCACCAGTGTCGCCCCGACCAGCGCGGCACCGGCGGCGAGCATGTACCAGCCGGTCGGATCGAACGGTTCGGCGGCCAGGCGTGCCCAGGATCCGTCGACGAGGACGTGTACTGGCGATCCGACCGGATACCCGCTCGCGTCGAAGGTCTCCAGCGTCCGCACATCTGAACCGGGCGGGCTGACCCGTACCTTCAGCGCGTAGCCGTCGTCGAGATGGGCGAGCACGGTGCCCGGCACCCGCGTTGCCTCACGTACATGGGCGTCCTCCGTAGCCTGCCAGTGCAGGGTGTAGGCCACGAGGCCGGCCGAAGCGGCCAGAGCTGCGAACCCGACGAGCAGCCGGATCGTCCGCCGGTCCCATGCCCACTTCGAAACCGGCGGGACTGCCAGCGCGGACGCCAGAGGTGCCACGGTCTCGAACTGGCGAACGCGCCCGGACCGCTGCCACCACAGGGTGGCCAGCGTCCAGGCCGCTGCTGGTACGACAAGCCAGAGCACCCACGAGGCGGCCTCGCCGACAATGGCGCCCGGGCTCACCGCCGACACCACCACAATCACCGGAGTGGTGATCCATGCGACGTAAGGAATCCACACCAGCCAGCCGATGTGCGCCAATGCCGCCACGACCACGATCGCGCCGACCACGTCGGTCCGGTCGATCGTGCACGGCGCCGCCTCGCTGCAGGCACCGCTCGTGTCGGTCGCCACGAACAAGGCCACGATCAGAGCCCAGCCGACGGCGGACAACCTGGGATCGGACCAGCACGCGGACCGCGCGCTCAGCCAGGCCGTCGCAGCCGCGCTGCTCCACGTCGGCGCCGTCATTCGGTCACCGCCGCGGCAGCGTCCTCACTCCCCCAGCTCCCGGCCACGGCGCATGGTAACCCGGCCCTCGGAGTGTTTGCTCGTCACGTCCATGGTGCAGACGGTGAAGCCGACTCCGTCGTCCGACACACCGAAACCGAGGTCCGGCGTTCGGGGGTATCGCGGGCGTATCCAAAATCGCATACGCCGATGCAACGGCCTGCCGCTTCCAATGGGAGCATGAGCCACAGCCCTGCCCCGTCAGCGCCGGTCCGCCGTACGCGCACGATCGTGCTCGTCGGCCTGGCGGTTCTCGGCCTTGCGGGCGCGACTTTCGCCCTTCGGCGGCCGCTCATGATGGCCGCACCGACGTGCATGGCCGGGCGGTGGCACGGTTGCTTCGACACCGAGAACGGTGTGGTGTTGATGATGGTGGTCGGGCTGCCGTTGGCCGCGCTGGTGACATGGCTCCTGGCGTGGCGTCGAAGCGCCGTGGGCGTGACGTCTGCGTGGCGGATGTCGCTGGCTGAGGTTGGCATGGTCTACGCAACGGTGCCGTTCGTGTGGATGACCATGATGCCGGGCCCGGGGGCCGGCATCGTTCCCGGTCGGGTGAGCCTGGTCCCGCTGCGCGACCTCGCCACGATGGGTCCGCTCGGAATCGGGGGCAACCTCCTGATCTTCGCGGGACTCGGGCTCTTCGCCCCGATGCGTTTCCGAGCGCTGGCATCGGTACCCCGAGTCCTGGCGCTCGGGGTGGGCTGCTCCGTCCTGGTCGAGACCGCCCAGTACGTTCTGCGGCTGGACCGGGTCTCCTCCGTGGACGACGTACTGGTCAACGCCGCCGGCGCCGTACTGGCCGGGCTGGCGTCGCGCCACTGGTGGCGCACCACGGCAGAGGTGCCGTCGGCCGAGCAAGACGATGTGCGGGAACGCGGCGTACGGGCGCGCTCCCGCTGACGGAAGCAGCGTCAGGACGCCGTTGCCGATCAGCCGGTCCAGCGGCTTCCCACCTGGCGTGTGCGACGCCGGGGCGTCATGAAGTGGTCGCGGTCCATTTAGTACTGCGTGATGCCGGGACGTTCCACCCGAGTAGGGTCGGTGACGGTTGAGGAGACAGCCACCCCGCAGAGTCGATCGCTGTGAGGCTGGCATGCCCCGACCCTTCGTACCCGCAGCACGCGCGGATCCGGTTCGCCGATCCTCCTTCACCGACCTGCCGACCTGACCGATCCGGCCCAGCCGTCGTCGTTCTGGTCAGAGTGCCCGTCGGCTGCCCGCACCATGCACGGGCGAGGAGTGCGAAGCATGCCCAACCGAAGAAGGGCCGTGCCAGGCGGACGAAACAACACCGCACGGCGCGCGGCGGCGTGGACCCGCTGGCACGAGTACGCCGCCTGTGTGGGCCAGCCATCAGGGTTGTTCTACGGCCGGGAATCCGAAACCGCCGCCGAACGCGTCGCCAGGGAGCAAACAGCACTGGCTGTCTGCGAACGCTGCCCGGTCCGCCGCCAATGCCGGGCCCACGCGATGACTCTGCCCGAGACGTACGGGGTGTGGGGCGGCACCACCGAGGCACACCGTAGGAAGAGCAGACACTGGTCCAAGGGACAACCGTTCGACACCAGCGGGCGCGCGTCGTGACCTGCTCCAACAACCACCGCACCTGTCTCGCACCCGGTGACGAAACGTGGTAAAGCGTCGAGCATGGACGGGATCGGAGCGCGGCCGTGGTGAGTCTGGCCTACCACCGGCAGGGCAGCGGCCCGCCGCTGGTGCTGCTGCACGGCCTGGGGCATCGTCGGCAGGGCTGGGACCCCGTGGTTCCGCTGCTCGCCGAGAGGCACGACGTCGTGGCGGTCGACCTTCCGGGGTTCGGCGCGTCACCGGCCTGCGGCGGTGCACGCTGGCGCGAGGACCTCTCCGTGGCAGTTGCGGAGTTCACCGCCGACCTCGGCCTCGACCGCCCGCACGTCGCAGGTAACAGTCTCGGTGGTGCGCTCGCGTTGGAGCTCGCCGCCGCGGGCCAGGTGGCGTCCGCGACTGCCCTGGCGCCGGCCGGTTTCTGGACCACCTGGGAACGCCGCTGGGCGCTCGCTCTGCTCCACACCCTTCGTTCGGTCGCCTTCCTGCCCGACCCGGTGCTGGGCGCCGCCGCCCGCTCGGCCCGGGTCCGCACGCTGGCGTACGGCCTTCTGGTCGGACGCCCCGACCGGCTCACGGCCGAGCTGGTCCTCGCCGACGCACTCGCGATGCGGTCCGGCCCGGCGTTCCGGGCAGTCGCGCGGCACGGACGCGACTACGCCCCGCGCGGCAAACCCCGGTGTCCCGTGACGGTGGCGTGGGGCACCCACGACCGACTGCTCCTCCACCGCCAGGCTGCCAGGGCCCGTGCCCTGCTGCCCGACGCCCGGCACGTCGACCTGCCCGGCTGCGGCCACTCTCCGATGAACGACGATCCGGAACTGGTCGCGTCCGTCATCTGCCAGACGACGGGGACGGAGGACAGGCGGTGATGGCCACGCCGGAGATCGTCATCGTCGGCGCGGGGTTCGGCGGCATCGGCATGGCGATCCAGCTGAAGAGGGCAGGCCTGGACTCCTTCGTCGTACTCGAGAAGGACCGGGACCTCGGCGGCACCTGGCGGGCCAACGGCTATCCCGGCTGCGCCTGCGACGTGCCATCCCACTTGTACTCCTACTCCTTCGCGCTCAACCCCGACTGGTCGCGGATGTTCTCTCCGCGCGAGGAGATCTGGGAGTACCTGCGCTCGTGCGTACGGACCTACGGTCTCCAACCGCACCTTCGCTACGGCGTCCGCGTGGTGTCGATGCGGTGGGACGACTCCGCCGGGCGCTGGCGGGTCGAGACGGCCGACGGTGAGGTGCTCACGCCGCGGGTGCTGGTGTCGGCGATCGGGGCACTGCACGTACCCAACTATCCCGACGTGCCGGGCCGCGACAGGTTCACCGGCCGGCAGTTCCACTCCTCGGAGTGGGACTCCCGCTACGACCTGACGGGCAAGCGGGTCGCGGTGATCGGCACCGGTGCCAGTGCCGTGCAGTTCGTCCCGCGGATCGCCGAGCAGGTGGCCCGGATGCAGGTCTTCCAGCGCACACCTGCCTGGATCCATCCCCGGCCCGACGCCGAGATCACGCCGGACCGGCGCCGGCTGTTCCGATCGGCACCGCTCGCGATGCGGGCCTTCCGGGCCTCGATCTACCTCGCGCTGGAGCTTCGCGGACTGGGCTTCGCCGTGAGCCCGAGGCTGATGGGTCCGATGGAGGAGATGGCCCGGCGACACCTGCAGCGCCAGGTCACCGACCCCGAGCTGCGGTCCCGGCTGACGCCCGACTACACCATCGGCTGCAAGCGAATCCTGCTGTCGTCGGACTACTATCCGGCGCTCACCTGCCCGAACGTCGAACTCGTCACCAACCCGATCACCGAGATCACCGAGCACGGCATCCTCACCCGCGACGGCACGTCGTACGACGTCGACGCCATCGTCTACGGCACCGGTTTCCGCGTCACCTCGGCGCTGCTCGACCAGCGGATCGTCGGCCGCGCCGGGTTGACCCTGCAGGACGCCTGGGCCGACGGCGTGACCGCGTACCACGGGATCACGGTCGCGGGATTCCCGAACCTGTTCATGCTCCTCGGCCCCAACACCGGTCTCGCGCACACCTCCGTGGTGTTCATGATCGAGACGCAGGTCAGGCACATCATGAGCTGCCTGCAGATGCTGCGGCGGAGCGGCGCCGAGGTCGTCGAGGTCGAGGCCGCAGCACAACGACGGTTCACCGCGATGCTCCGGCGTCGCCTCGACCGGGCGGTGTGGAGTACCGGCGGCTGCACCAGCTGGTATCTCGACGATCAAGGCGTCAACCGCACGCTCTGGCCGGGCTTCTCGTTCGAGTACTGGGCCCGCACCCGGCGCGCCAGGCGATCCGACTACCGGCTCAGCCGAGCAGCCTGAGCCGTCCCGCATGTCACAACAGGCGGCTTTCGAGCGTCACGTGTTCGGCAAGGGCTTCAGCAGAGGAGAGACAGAAATGCACGTCTTCGTGGCAGGCGGCAGCGGTGTGCTCGGGCGCCGACTGGTGCCCCGGTTGGTGGCTCGCGGCCATCGGGTGACTGCAACAACGACGAGCAAGGCCAAGGTGCGTCTGCTCGACGAGATGGGCGCCACTGGCGTCGTGATGGATGGTCTGGACGCCGCGTCGGTCGGTACCGCGGTAGCGTCGGCGCAACCGGACGTGATCGTGCACCAGATGACCGCGATCTCGATGACGCATGCCGGCAAGCCGGACATCAAGCACCCCGACAAGTGGTTCGCGATCACCAACCGGTTGCGCACCGAGGGGACCGACAACCTGCTTGCCGCTGCCCAGGCCGCCGGCGTCCCCCACTTCGTCGCCCAGGGGTACGCCAGCTGGAACGGCGAGCCCAGGGGTGGCTGGGTCAAGACGGAGACGGACCCGCCCAACCTCATGCCCGGCACCGCCTCTCATCCCCTTCTGCTTGCCTTGAAAGAGGCCGAGGACAAAGTCCTGGAGGCAGGTGGCGCGGTGATGCGTTACGGCTCGTTCTACGGGCCCGGTGCGATGGACGACCAGGTCACGCTCCTGCGCAAGCGGCAGTACCCGCTCGTGGGCGACGGCGCCGGCTACATGTCCTGGATCCACCTCGACGACGCCGCCTCGGCAACCGTGCTTGCCGTGGAGAAGAAGGCAACCGGCACATTCAACGTCGTCGACGACGAGCCCGCACCGGCCAGCCAGTGGCTGCCGTACATGGCGGAGTGCGCCGGGGCGAAGAAGCCGAGGCGCGTGCCGGTGTGGCTTGCCCGCCTGCTGGCCGGGGACCAGGCCGTCGTCATGATGACCTCCGGGCGTGGCTTCTCCAACGCGAAGGCCAAGCGCGAGCTCGGCTGGACGCCGCACTACCCCTCGTGGCGGCAGGGCTTCAAAGAGGTGCTGGCGTGAGCTGAACAGAGCAGCAGGCACAGTTCGAGAAGCTTCGGCCACCGCCGTTCTCCATTGAACGCACCGCCGTTCTCCGTTGAACGCACCGCCGTTCTCCGTTGAACGAGGATGGCGCAGAGCCCGTTCGTGACCACAATGGTCGGATGATCACGCTCGAGACTCCCCGTTTGATCCTGCGTCGCTGGCGGGAGGAAGACGTTGCGCCCATGGCTGCCGTCAATGCCGACCCGGAGGTCATGCGGTGGATCCGTGACGGCAGCGTCCGTGACGAACAGCAGACGCGCGACGGGATCCAGGCATGGGAGAGCGAGTGGGAGGCACAGGGCTTCGGCCTGTTCGCCGTGGAGATCCGGTGCACTGGCGAGCTGGCCGGGTTCACCGGCCTTTCGGTACCCCACTTCCTGCCGGAGGTACTGCCGGCGGTTGAGGCCGGCTGGCGGCTGGGACGTTCCCACTGGGGACGGGGCTTGGCCACCGAGGCTGCTGCGGCCGCTGTACGGTTCGGGTTCGAAGACCGAGGGCTGGATCGGATCATCAGCATCGCCCAGGTGGGCAACGACGCCTCCGAACGGATCATGACCAAAGTGGGGATGCATCCGTTCCGTGAGACCGTCAATCCCACCTGCGGGCGGCGAGTACGGGTGTTCGAGTTGTCGTCGGACCGATACCTCAAGAGCACACGTTGACAGACCAACGGCCGGCCGAGCGTCAGCGTGGTCGCGCTGCCCGCGCCCGGCGTGCCAGGGAGCGACGTTGGTTGTCCTTCATCATCCGCAGGAGTTCCTTCTCACGCTGCTTTGAGAATCTCGAGTGCCATGGCGTAGTTCATGCCGTCGGTCATGGGCGTCGTCCTGACGAAAGCGCGGTCGCTGGAAATTCTTTGTGTCGTTCACGCCGCCGGGCCTCCAGAAGGCAATGGACGACCGGCCGGCAAGCGGCCGGCCGCCAGCGACGAAGGATGACGCGAGTCTTTCGTGGTCGTGCATCATCGGTGCATCGGTGAAGTCGGCGCGGAGCGCCTCGAGCCCCACACGATCTGTGATTGCATGGGAATCGGTCATCGTGTTTGACCTCACGCGGGAGGTGACATCGCGGCGCGATGTCACAAAGCAACGCACACCGTCGTCTTGAGAGCGGGACGGCCGGCGTTCACCGGCAGGCCGCGATCAAGCTTCGAACCAGGTCCGCTCGCTGATGGCCTCGCCCGCACACATCATTTCCAGAAGAGAGAGTTCATGAGTCAGTCGCCTGCCCACGCGGCCCCGAAGAACGACAAGATCGACGCTGACGTGCTGAAGGTGGCCGGTGTCGTGGTCCTCGGGGCGATCATGTCGATTCTCGACATCACTGTGGTCAACGTGGCCCTGCCGACGTTCCAGACCATCTTCGGCACTCGCGAGGAGCCGCTGTCGTACTCCCATGTGGCATGGACGGTGACGGCGTACACCCTGGCGCTCGCCACGGTGATCCCCCTGACCGGATGGGCCGCGGACCGGTTCGGCACCAAACGCCTCTACATGGTGGCGGTCGCGCTGTTCACCGCCGGGTCGGCGTTGTGTGCGATAGCCGGCTCCATCGACATGCTGATCGCTTTCCGAGTGCTGCAGGGACTGGGTGGCGGAATGCTGATGCCGCTTGGCATGACGATCATGACCCGGGCGGCCGGGCCTCGTCGCATGGGCAGGCTCATGGCGATCCTCGGAGTACCGCTGCTGCTCGGGCCGATCCTCGGGCCGATCCTCGGCGGTTGGCTGATCGAGAACGCCAGCTGGCACTGGATCTTCCTGATCAACCTGCCGATCGGCCTGGCGGCGCTCGTCTACGCCGCGGTCGTCCTTCCCAAGGACAGCCCGGAGCCGTCGGAGTCCTTCGACTTCCTCGGCATGCTGATGATGTCCCCTGGACTTGCCCTCCTCCTGTTCGGCATCTCCTCGCTGCCGGCGGAGAACGGCGACTTCACCGCGCCACGTGTCTGGGTCTCGATGCTCACCGGGGTGGTCCTGATCGTCGGCTTCGTGTTCCACACCTTCCGGCCGGCGCATCCGTTGCTGGACCTTCGGCTCTTCCGGAACCGCAACCTCACCGTCTCGGTGATGACGGTCTTCCTGTTCTCTGCCGCATTCGTCGGCGGGCTGCTCCTCGTACCGACCTACTACCAGCAGATCAGGGGCGAGAGCACGCTGCACGCCGGGCTTCTCGTTGCACCACAGGGAATCGGCGCCATGCTGACCATGCCGATCGCCGGTCGGCTCTCCGACAGGATACCGGTGGGCCGGATCGTCCCGTTCGGGCTCGTCGCCCTCGTCGCCGGAATGTTCGGCCTGACGCAAATCCACGCCGACACGTCGTACGCCCTGCTGATCGCCGAACTGTTCGTCATGGGCCTCGGCATGGGCGCGACGATGATGCCCCTGATGACCTCGGCGCTGAAGACGCTCAAGCACCACGAGGTCGCACGCGGCTCGACTCTGCTGAACATCACCCAGCAGGTGGCCAACTCGGTCGGCGTGGCCGTGATGTCGGTGGTCCTCACCAACCACCTCAACGACTCCCCGGTCATCCCCGGCACCGAGACGATGGCGGGCCTCGACGGTGGACTGACGGAGAGCCAGGCGGGGATCCTGTCCAACACCCGGCCCGAACTGGTCGCCTCCCTCAGGCTCCCCTCAGAGCTGATCACCCACGGCCTGGACCAGGCGGCTCAGGCGTTCGCAGGCACCTACTGGGTCGCCTGGGCCCTCGTGGTACTCACCCTGGTCCCCGCCCTGATGCTGCCTCGGCGGCGCGAGCCTTCCCACCTGCAGTCCGACGACGTGCAGACCGCGCCGACACACACGCACTGAGCGCGGCCACCGACACCATCGCCTGAGGCGGCCCGACAGGCAGGTGTCAACGTGACCTGGCGGCCATACCCTGACGCCACCACAGAAGCTTCGGCTGCGGGCCTGTGCCCGGGCGGGATCCTGACATTCCCCGCCCCAGTCTCGTCGTGATGACAGCCGCGCGAGGTGAGGGGCTGCCCGCACCTCGACCGCGCGCCGGCAGCAGTCGTACTCACGAAGGGGAACTCGATGAACATCGCTCTGTGGGCTGTCGCATCCGTGCTGGCCCTCGTCTTCGCGGCGTCGGGCTTTTCGAAGCTGGCTCTCTCGCGCGAGGCGCTCGTCGCGAAGGGCTACGGATGGGCCGCGGACTTCACTCCTTCGCAGGTCAGGCTCATCGGCCTGCTCGAAGTGCTGGGTGCGGTAGGGCTGGTGGGGCCACCTGCGCTGCGCGTTGCGGAGATGCTGAGTCCGGCCGCCGCCGTCGGACTCGCCGTCCTGATGGCCGCGGCGGTCGTCGTGCACGTGCGGCGCAGGGAAACCGCACATCTCGCCGTACCACTCACCCTGGCGATCATCCCCGCCGTGCTGGCGGTGCTGCGCCTCGGGCCGTACGGCTTCTGACGGCTTGCCGTCCGCAGGCTTCCGGTCGGCGGTTGTCGTCGGCAGGGTTGGCTGCGGCTGGGCTCAGGGCCGGCCCGGGTTGCCGAGAGCGGCGCCGAAGGCTCCTTCTGGCTCGAGGGGTCCTTTGACTTCGATGGTGCCGGCTGAGAGGGCCTTGTTGAACTGCCTCCAGTTGGGAACGACAACCGGATCACGGGGGAACGCGCCGGCGATGAAGTCGTGGAAGACACCGGCGTGGCGGACACCGGAGACTGTCTCGCCGGGTGCCCCGACCAGAAGGTCCTGGCCGTCGCCAGGGTAGTCGGTGCTCAGGTTCACGATGGCGAGGGAGGCGCCGAACCTGTCGCCGGTCTCCGCGGCTCCTGGCACCTGGGGGGTGTCCTGGCTGACGAGCATTTCTGCGTCTCCGGTGGCGCTGGGAGGACCGTTGGGGACATCGAAGAAGATCTGGACCGCCCCGGCCGCCGGCACACCGCCGACGCGGTCGCCTGGAACACCGACAGCGACGTCCTCAGCGTTCGGATGTTCCGCGGTCCCGGCGGAGATTCGCCCTACTGCGACGGCGAAGCCGAACTGGTCCCCGGCCTCGGCAGTTCCGGTGACACTCGGGGTGTTCTGCGACCAGTACTGGTTCCCCGTGGATGTAAGCCCGGTCGCCGATCCGAACAGGATCGCGATGGCCCCGCTGCGGTTCTCCCCTGGGATTCCGACCACCAGGTCCTCGCGGCCGTCCAGGGTGACAGCACCAGCATCGAGGGCGGTGCCGAAACCGTCATCGGGTTCGGCGGCTCCGACGACGCCGGCGCTGTTCTGGGACCAGAACCTCGATCCGGCGCCGGTGAGAGCACCACCGTGGTTGCCCGGTACGACGACCACACCACCGGAGTTCGCGTTCTCCCCGGGGACACCGATCGCCAGGTCGTCGATCCCATCTCCGGCGAAGTCGCCGACCGCGAGGCTGGCACCGAACCGGTCCGACACCTCCGGGGCCCCCGGGAAGAGAGCGGACGACTGGGCCAGACGCACCGCACGGGCGGGGCCCTCGTTCAGCCCGGCTGCGTCGCCGTAGACGACGAACACCGCACCCGCGGCGACACCGCTGTCCACATCGCCCGGTGCGCCGATGGCCAGGTCGGTGATCCCGTCGTCGTTGAGATCCCCGATCGCCAGCACCGAACCGAAACGCTCACCCGCGCGACGCGGACCAGGGATCGACGCCGTTCCCTCCAGCAGCATCGTGTTCGCAGTGGCGACGAGAAGCCCCGTGCCGCGAGCACCGTAGAACACGTTGACTGCACCAGCGGAACCGTCCTCACCCGGGACACCGACTGCGGCGTCAGCACACTCGTCACCGTTGAAATCACCGGTGACTACGGCCGCCCCGAACCGGTCGTTCGGCTCCGAGCCGCCGGCAACCCCGGGCGTGTCCTGGCTGGTCCACTGATCCTCGTACCTGCCGGCGCTGTCACCGGCGGTGGCCCCGTCAGTGCCGTGGAAGACATGGATCGCGCCGGCGGCGTGGTTCTCCCCTGGTGCGCCGACCACGACATCTCCGTGGTCGGCACCGGTGGGCGTACCGTTCATGTCCTGGTTCGGCAAGGCCAAGGTCACACACTCCGTCACCGCCGCGGCGGCTCTTCCTGTACCTACAGCCGAAGGCGCAGCACAGAACGTGATGCAGGCGGCGAGGGCAAGCAGCCCTACGGCTGGAAACGCACGCATGAGATCTCCCCTCCAGCGCAGTTCGCGTGGCAGGACGCGCGTGATCAACCAAGCATGCGCTCCCGCCGTGCGCGCCGAACCCGTTTCGTCACAAGTCACCGATGACCGCTTGCCGAATCCACCGGGGCGATGCAGGCCGCGGCAGCTCAGGAGCGAGCGGCGTTGACAGGCCTCGGGCACGAGATCATCTTGTGTGCACGATCCGAGGTCGCGCCGGCGTCATGCGCATCGCAGGGAGGGCTGGCGCACGCGCGGCAAGGAGGAGAGGGCCGATGGACGCACGCCTTGGACCTTTCCGCAAGGCCGTACGAAAGGCAATTTACAAGCTCGGGCCAACCCGATGGTCGCCCCTGGCCTTCCTCGTCTACCAAGTAGCGTGGATCGTGGCCTTGGTGGCCCTGATGACGGCGGCCACCCGAGGCCAGGCGGCCCCGCCTTCCTACAACTGGGACCATGTCGTTCCCCTCTGGGTTCCATGGGCCGGCGCGCTGGGAGGCTCGACGATCAGTGTCGTCGGCGTTGTCGGCCACAGTCGCGAATGGGACGGTCTTGGATTCGCCTACTGGCATCTCGCACGGCCGATCCTCGGCATGATCACCGGCTCGGTGGCCGTCTTGGCTCTGCTATTCGTTCTGAAGGGGATCGCCCCGGACGTGATCCCGGCATCAAACGAGAACTACACCGCCGGCGGGACCGCTGTTCTGTTCGTCATCGCTTTCGTCGTCGGATACCGCGAAGAAACATTTCGTGAACTGGTGAAGAGGGTCGTCGACGTCTTGCTCGGACCCGGTGAGAAGGCAGCCACGCAGAGACTGGCTCTCGTTCCCGGCGTCCTCCTCCTTCAAGCCGAAGCCGCAGTAGGAGGGTCGGTGAGCGGCAGCGTCACCTTGTTCAACAACACTCAGGACACCTTCGACCTGAAGTCGGCGAAGCTCACGATCACCGGCGGCCCCGAGTTCACGGTCGGGTGGCCCGACAACGGGCCTGTCGGGCCGGGCGACGCTCGTGCGATCAACGTGGTGTGGACGCCCGGTGGTTCGCCTCTTCCGTCGGAACAGATTCTTCGTGTCGACGTCGGCGGGTACACCCTGACCTCGACGGTCCGCGCAACTGTTCCCTGAGCCTTCCTGTTCGGACCGGCATCTCCTTCACGGGACAGACCACCCCCGAGGCTCGACGTGGTGTCCGTGTCCAACCACCCGCGAGTCCAGACGGAATGCCCAGGTTTCCGGACTTCGTCCCGCCAATTCGCTCGGCCAAGGTGTCGGATCGAGGAGCATCTCCCCGAAGTCTCCGGCGACGAGCAGGCGCGTCGCTGCCGGCCACACAGCGCAACGAGAGGAACTCCATGCGGAACATCATCAGCTCGACGTTCGTCAGCCTCGACGGAGTCGTGAACCACATGGACAGGTGGCACTTCGATTACGTGGACGATGAATCGAACGCTCTGGCGCTGGAACAGCTCCGCGCCGCCGACGCGATGCTGATGGGCCGCAAGACCTATGAGGTCTACGCCGGCGCCTGGCCCGGAAGAGACGGGGAGTACGCCGAGACGATCAACGCCATCCCCAAGTACGTCGTCTCCACGACCCTCACCGAGCCCACCTGGCAGAACACGACGGTTCTCGCCGGCGATCTCATCGAGCAGGTGCACAAACTGCGTGCTCAGGGTGGCGCCTCGATACTGATGCACGGCTACGGGCCGCTGGCCAAGACGCTCCTGCGTGCGAACCTTCTCACCGAGCTGCATCTGTGGGTTCATCCCCACTTGGCCGGAGTCGGCGACCAGAGTGACCTCATCATCGACCAGGGGCTCAACAAGAAGCTCAAGCTGACGGCCAACCGGACCCTCGACTCCGGAGTCGTCGTACTCACCCTCCGCAACCCCGACGCGTAGCTTGCGGGTGCCGGCCGGTGGACTGGGGCGCGGCGTGCCGCGCCCCAGTCCGCGACGGACAGCAGCGTCGAGGCCCTCCCGAACCCGTCCGAACCGAGTCGGAAGAAGGCATCATGTCCGAGCAATCCTAGGAGTTCCTCAGCTGGCCAGGGCCGGCCGACGAGGAAGCCTCCGCCGCGGGGCCAAGGGCATGCTCGACCTCATCGACGCAGCGATCAGACGCGGCACCATCTGACGACCCAGCCAGCGCGCCAAGCATCCACCGCGCCTGCGAGGACCAACGGAACCGGAGACGACATGGACATCGCCGGACTGACCAAGAAGCTCGCTATCGCCCCCGGAGTCGTAGTGCCACGGACCCTCGATCATGAACGAGTCCACGCTCACGCCATCACCCGCGACGACCTCGAAGCCGACGTGGCCGGGATCAACACCAGTCTGGAGTTGATCCGGCGCACACGCGGCGGGTCCTGGCCCACCCGGCCTGTCACCCTCGAAGGCAACTACGTGGACCTGGTCTGGCACGAAGCCGAGTTTCGTGATGACAAGTCCTACACCTACGTGCTCACCAATCCCCACCACGGATACATCGGATGCGTGTACCTGTATCCCCTGGGCGTGCGTCGACAACTGACGGTGGAAATGCTGCGCCACGACGTCGACGTGAGCTGGTGGGTCACCCCGTCCGCCTACGAGGCTGGCCTGTACACCGCCACGTTCGAAGCCCTTCAATGCTGGCTCGGCGACGAACTCCCTTTCGCAGCGCCGTTTTACTCCAACGTGGAGATCCCGCGCTGATCGAGTGCAATTCCACGGGCTCCGGCGCCCCAACGGTGGGCTCGGTCAGGAATCTGCTCGTGGGGTCGAGTGACGCAATCGTCCCCACGGCGTGGTCTGGGGTGCGGGAGCATCACTGGGCCACCAGCCTCCCGACAGCGCCATCGGATTCGCTGACCTGTTCAGTCCTGGCCGGCGGGAGCTTGCCATGCGGGTCCACACGAGTGGGATTGCCATGCTCATCGGTCTGGGCTCCGGACTCGCAGCTGCAGTCGTCGCCGCGTCAGCGCACGTCTGGCGGACAAGGCATGCTCGGCGAGGTCGTACGAGACAACCTCCAACGTCTCCGACGCTTCGATGAGACGTTGCCACGCGGCCACGAGAACTGCCCACGGTGGGCAGTTCTCGTGCTGCGGGACGGAAGCCGTGACAAAGGCGATCGGCATCGGCCTCGACACTTGCTGTGGTGTGGACGAACGCGCGCGAAACGGCGCCTTCCGGCTCAGCGCAGCACGCGATAGGTCACGTGGGTGACCGAGGTGGCTGACCGTGACTCCACCTGCTCCAGGTCGAGCGGCGGGACTCCGTCGAACAGCCGCGCGCCGGCGCCGAGCGTGATGGGCACGATGTGCAGCCGTAGCTCGTCGATCAGGCCCGCGGCGAGGTACTGGTCGATAGTGTTCGCACCGCCCTGAATCATCACATCGCCGTTCCCTGCAGCCTCGCGCGCCTGCTTGAGTGCGGACTCGATTCCGTCGGTGACGAAGTAGTACGTCGTGCCGCCGTCCATCGGTTGCGGCGCGCGCGGATAGTGGGTGAGCACGAAGACGGGAGCGTGGAACGGCGGGTTGTCGCCCCACCAGCCCTTCCAGTCCCGATCCCACTCCCCACGCACCGGACCGAACATGTTGCGGCCCATGATGCATGCCCCGGGCGCCGCGATCTGATCGATCTCGGTCCGGTTCTCCTCGGAAGCTTCGAACATCCAGGAGTGCAGCTTGTCGCCCCAGCCGTCGCCGCCGTCGTCACCGAACGGGCGCTGCTCGGTCTGGTTGGGCCCGGCCGCGTAGCCGTCGGCCGAGATCGACTGGTTACAGATCACTTTGGTCATTGGCGTCCTCTTCCCTAGGAGCTGGCCTGCTTCAGAATGACCCGCGTCACGAGGATGTCCGCGTCGAGGCACGGTAGCGCGTCAGTGTCCGTGGCCGACGTACTCCTGCCGGCGAAGTACCATCGCCGCCGCCATCCCCACGAACATCACCGTGTGCCCGACCATCATCAGCGCCGTCTCGCTGATCACACCGGCCCAGTACGGCACAAGTACGAGCAGGAACGGGACGTCCATACCGGCGCACATCTCCGCGGTCAACCGCCACCGGTGCCTGCGCACCCGCATCCACGCTGCCATCGGCACCGTCATGTTCACGGCCATCATCAGCATGCTCACCGTCGTGCCGTCCAGCGCGTACGGCTGGCCGACGGCCCTGGCCAACAGTGACTCCACCGGACCCAGAGCGACCATGCCGACAACCATTGCCACCACCATTTCCAGGTAGTGCACGGTGAACCGGAGCATCGCACGACCACGACTCAGCGGCAGATGGAGTTCGGCTACCGGTGCCGGTGCCAGTGCCGGTGTGGTGTGGTCGGACGGACTGCTCATCATCGTTCTCCGATCAGTGTGCTGACGCCAGGCAGCGAGAACTCCCCGGCACGAGGATCGCCGTGGCCGAAGCGCCTGCCAAGACCAGCCGCGACGTACTGTCCGATCTCCTGGGATACCTGTCCGGAGAAGCCCCATACGCCTGCGACGTGGACAGTCGGATCAGCAGGCCGCCGGGCGTACGTCCGCCGACTTCAGACGCGTCTGCAGACCATCACGCCAGGCGGACGACGACGCAGTCCTCAACGTGGGCGTGCCCCCTCGTAGACCATGGTCTCGAACGCTGCCATCTCCTCGTCCGCAACGTGCTTGCCATGCGACTCGACCGCCCGCAGATCCGCATGGCTCGATTCACCTGGAGAGCATCGCCTGATGTCCGCGAATCCTGCCCTCGACATCGCCATTTCCATCAAATTCCCATCGTAGAGGAACTGATGACCCCAGTTGCGGAACGCGTTGTTGATCACGAACGAAGCGTCGTACACGTCGACTTGTGGAAGAAACTCGTCAGTGATCCACCGGACGTATTTCTCACCCAGGGCACTTTGATCGCGGCCGTAGAGGCTCAGGAGAACCGCAAGGTCCGGCGTGGCGATCCGAACCACTCCGCCAGGCTTGAGGACACGTCGGATCTCACTCAGCATGAACAAACCATCATCCCAGGAGATGTGTTCGATCATGTGCTCACTGTAGACAGTGTCGAACACCGCGTCGTCAAACGGAAAGGCTTTGCTCGCATCGAGAAAGACGCTGCCGTATGGGCCCGGAGAGATGTCTGTGCTCAACCAGCCGTCGAGGGACGTTCGGCCCGCGCCGATCTGGAGCCTCCTGATTCCGTGGGTGGCCAGATAGTTGTCGATGATCCTCCTCCGCCGGACCAGGGCCGGGATCCTCAACATCTTTCTCGAGTCATGCACCAGTCCGACCATCGCATCGGACTGCTTCAGGACATGGCGAAGATTCATCTTGATCACTTTCAAAAGGGTCTGAGCACGGTTCAGGGTCCCACGGCAGCCGCAGTGGTATCGAGTAGCGCATCCAGTGGTCGAAGCGTGTGCTCCCACCTGAGTCGCTCCGCCTGTGCATAGGCCTCGTCACTGACTCGCTGCCACGCAACAGGATCCACGTGCCGTGTCACGATGTCGGCAAAGGACTTCTCGTCATAGGGCAGCGAGCCGGCGAGTGCCTCGGCGCTTCGTCGCCAAGCCGGCACCAGGACAGGAAGGCCGGCAGCCAGATAGTCCAGATGCTTCGCGGAGAACCCGTCGCGACGCAGCGGGTCGTCGACGCAGGTGATGAGCCCGAACTGGTAGTCCCGGAGCACATCCGGAGACGCGTATCCCCGGTAGCGGATCCCGAGAGCAGGGTCCGGCGGCGGGCCTCCATAGACGTCGATGTACGGGTAGCTTCGGGACAACCTCGACAGCAAGGGTAGGTTGACGAACCTCGAGCTGAGGGAGCCGAAGTAGACGACCCGGGCCGGACTGGCGGGTCGTGCGCGGATCGCTGCGGGCGAACAGCCCCAGTTGAGCGTGACAAGATTGCTCCCAGGGATTCGGTAGTGTTCCCTCGCATAGTCCGCATAGGACTCCCAATGAAAGCTGAGATGGTCCACACTCTCGAGCACGTCGATCTCGAGTTGGCGCAAACGAGCGTGCTGACGGCGAGTCAGTCGACCCTCGTAGAGGAGCTCATCCGCCCAGGGCGTAGGGCAGTCGTACATCGTCTCGGCACTCGCGACATCAAGGAGAAGGCCACTGTCGTAGGGCGTCTCACAGATCACCAGGTCGACGTCGTTCAACGCCAGCCCCGACCGGAGGATGCGGCGACGCAACCAGAAGTCAGCCCGCAACAGGTGGTACGACAGCCGGCGGCGTGCAATTCCCACCGGTCTGGTGAGCTTGCCGACCACCTCAACCGCATAGAGCGCGACATGGTACGGCCGAGGACGTGGCAACCTCGCCGCGAGTGTGGCCGGCCGGGCAGAGGAGCGGCTGAGTCGATACGTGTCGACCAGGCACACCTCGTGGCCACGGGACGTGAGGTACCGGTGGATCTCGACCGGTTTCACACTGTTGCCGAAGCCATCGAGCTGGCAGACGATGACGACACGCTTGCGTCCTCCCGTCGTCATGACGTGCCGGCTGATCGGTCGAGGCCGAGAACGAAGCGCAGGTATGAGTTGCTCGCGCGGACCAGCCGCGGAAGATCCCCGAGCTCCTTCGCCACCACAGCTCGAAGCAGCCTCGCCGGTAAGTCCACAGCAAGCGTGAAGAAGATCAGCAGGTACGCCTGCCAGGCCGGCCAGTGCTGAAAGGCGTACAGCGATCGACTGCGCAGCGAGTGATACAGCGCCAGATCGCCGGAACGCTTCGCACTGACGTTCCCGATGTGCTCGAAGGTGGCGTCGACGATCAGGTACGAGCCGAAGCCCAGCAGCTTTGCCCTCTTGCTCAGGTCCACCTCCTCGTAGTAGAGGAAGTAGCGTTCGTCGAATCCGCCCAGTCGGCCGAACAGGGCCCGTCGGATGACGAAGAAGGCGCCGATGACCTGGTCCACAGGGCCGCCGCGGCGAAGGGCCTCCGGCGGCAGATGGCGCGCCCACCGGCGCACGACCCTGTCGAGCCTGAGGACACCGGCCATCACGTTCGTGAGCGTCGGGAATCGGGAGGCGCAGAGTCCGGGACTGCCGTCACGGTTCACCGCGAGCGCGCCACAGATGCCGTACACGAGGTTTTCACGGCTGTCGAGGAACGCGGCTGCCCTCTGGATCGTGTCGTCGCTGACCACGGTGTCCGGGTTGAGGAAGAGCAGGTAGTCAGACGCGCAGTGGTCGGCTCCTTGATTACAGGCAGCGGCGAAGCCGATGTTCCCCGGGTTCGCCACCAGCTTGACCCAGTTCGGAAGACCCTCTGCCGAGCCGTCGGTCGAAGCATTGTCGACGACGACCACGTCTCCGACCTGACCCCGTCCGGTCGGCCCGGCGAGTGAGTCGATGCACGCGCGAAGGCAGTCGCCGCTGTTCCAGTTCACGACGACGACGTCGACACGGCGTTCGCTCACCGGTCACCCCCCGCCCGGGCGGGTGCGCGATCTCCTCCGAATCCGGTCGCCTGCTGCCACCGACCGAGCCAGGCGTCGTACGAATACCTCTTCGCCACCTGGTCGAGCGCATGCCATCCCACCGTCGCCCGATCACTGTCCGGACCCTCGACGAGGGAGCGGAGAGCGTCGGTCCAATCCTGCAACGATCTCGCAGCGACGAAGCCGAGCGAGCCCAGAACGGCCCCGTTGGCACCAACCGGGCTGCCCACAGCTGGGACGCCCGCGGCCGCGTACTGGAGCAGCTTGTAACCACACTTGCCCCGGCTGTACGGGTCGTCGTGTAGGGGCATGAGCCCGATGTCGATCTCTGCCAGTACGGAATGTTGAGTGTGCTCGGTCCAGGGCACGCGGTCGACGATCTGCTCGAGCGAGCCCAGCGTCGACCGACTCGTCCCGATGAGAGTGAGCCTCGCGCCAGAGCGGCGGTGAACTTCCCAGAGCGCCGGAGCGATCGTCATCAGCACAGGCTCGTTGTCCGCTGAGCCGATCCACCCCAGACGAGGCGGATCGGACAGCCCGTAGGACTGCTTGGTGGCGTAGTCCTCGACGGCGACGCAGCTTGGTATCACCACGACGTCCGTGGCGTGCCGGACCGCCCACTCGGCGAGAATGTCGTTACCAGCGATGACGCGATCCGCACATCGAGCGGCCGCGAGAGCCTTGGGGGCCTTGGGAGCCAGCCTGCGCCAAGGAGCACTCCCCCCAAAGTCACAATGGAGCGCGTCGTCGAAGTCGTAGACACCGACGGCCGCCCTCGTCAGGAGTGCGGCCTCCAAACCACCTCGGCTCAGTGGTGACGCCTCGCGATGCAGCAGAAGGCGATCTGGCCGCAGCGACGCCAGCCGTCGCAGAGCGTGCTCGGCAGAGAGCACACGGCCCGGATGGCGCAGAAGGTGGCGTGGAGCCGCGTTGTGGTGTCCGACGTAGCTGTGCACTTCGACCGGTTCGACGAGTCGATCCAGCCAGGAAAGGACACGCACCCGCGAACTTCCTCCACTGCGGCCATAGGGCGTCACTGCATGCCGCATCTACGACATCACCTCCGCGGCGCCCTGCGGCGCTTCCCGACGTTGCTCGGGAACAGGCGACCGCAGGAGTCCGGCGAGCATCCCGAGATGAAGGTAGAAGATCACTCGCAGTACGGTGCCCTCGAGGCTGGACTCGAACGCGAAGCTGATGACGTCGACCAGAACGCCGAAACCGACGGCCCCCGCAAGCGGATGCAGACCGCGGCGCAGGAGGAAGAAGAGCGGCAGGCTGAGAACAACCATCCCGACAAGCGCCCCGAGCGGCACGCCGTAGTACAGGATCTGCTGAACGTACGTGTTGTGCACGTCGACAATCAGCACCGCGTCGCCCTTGGGCACGGCACCCGCGCCGTAGCCCAGAAGTGGCTGGGCCTCGATCTTCTCGAATGCGGCACGGTACAACTCTGCTCTCGACAGGATGTTCGCCGCTGACAGCCGACCGGCGAAGTACTCGTGCGTGGTCGGGTTCAACACGTAGAGCGCGATGGGGGCGGCGACCAGGCTCAGCGCGCCTACTACCACCTTGCCGATCAACGGTTTCCAAGAACCGCCGAACGGGCGGCGGAACAAGAGAACGCAACCGACGCCCGCGATCACGAACGCCACCATGACTCCGCGGGAGAAGGTGCAGATCACCGCTGCTGCCGCGACCAGGCCGGTGAGCGTTGTGAGCCGATCTCGCCGGCTGTGCCCGACGTGCAACAGAACGGGGACGAGGATGGCAAGAACGGCGGCGAGGTTGTTCGACCGGCCGAGTAGCGGATGGGAGAGCCGGGTGTAGTAGGAGAGATAGTCGCCGGACCGATGTGAGAGCCCGGGCTCGTACGGCGCGAATCCCGGCACGTGCAGCAGGAGGAACACGGCCGGCAGGGTCACGAGCCAGACGTATCGGCGGAGGAATGCCACGACCCGCTCGACGGCAACGCCCGCCAGCTCACGCGTCACGAAGAGGTAAGCAACGAAAGCCTCCAGGAAGTTCACGGTGGTACGCAACGTCGCGATCCGATCGTCGCTCCACATCAGGGAGAGCGCGGAGACCAGCACCGGAACGGCGAGGAGGAGGGCAAGGGCTCGATAGCCCAGGTTGAGTCGACGGCGCTTCAGGTCCAGCAAGAGCACGGTCAGACCGACCACGAGCATCATGTCGAGAATGGACACCGACTTGATGACCGGAAACGAGGTCGGGTACCAGACCGGGAATCGGAAGGGCATGGCAGCGGCCAACAGCACCAACATGACCATCACGCGGGGCCGTCGATCAGGCCGGCGAGAAAACGCGGTGGCCAGGGCGCGCATCCGTGGGGAACAGACCGCTGCAAAGGGTATGAGCCAGTCAGGAGTAGGACGTGTTGACCGGTAGGAAGGAGCACACATGGCGCTGGCGACGCTGAGCCGCGTGCGACCGCTGTTGGTCTGCCCGCGATGTCGATCCGCTGTTGCCGCCGATGGTGCGGCGTTCCGGTGTACGGCCGTCGGTTGTCCGTACTCCGCAGTGGGCAGTTTCCCGGTCGTCAGCGACTGGCCGGTCCTGGTCGATTTCGAGCGCAGCGTGCTGTCCCTCGACGAGGTTTCAGCCTGGGTGCGCACCTCCGGCCGCGCCCATCGCGAACTGCACCGGTCACGCGTCGACATGATCCCGTCGCCCCTACGACGCGTCTTGAAGCCCGTCAACCACGTCGCCGAGAAGAACATCGCAAGGCTGATCGGGCTCATGCCGAAACCCTGCGGCCGGGTCCTAGTCATCGGCGGGGGCACCCTTGGTAACGGGGTGGATGCCCTCTACCGATCCGGGGCGGATGTCGAGGTCATCGGAATGGACCTCTACGCGAGCGATCTCACGGTCGCCATAGCTGACGGGCACGCCTTGCCCCTCGCCGACGGGTGCATCGACGCCGTCGTCATCCAGGCGGTCCTCGAGCACGTCCTCGATCCCGGTCAGGTCGTGGCCGAGATTCACCGCGTGCTGGGCGACGGCGGCCTCGTCTATGCCGAGACGCCCTTCCTCCAGCACGTGCATGCCGGCGCGTACGACTTCACCCGTTTCACCGCCAGCGGCCACAGGTACCTGTTCCGGTGGTTCGACCAGATCGATGCCGGACCGGTCGCCGGACCGGGGACCCAGTTGCTCTGGAGCGTCGACCACCTCGCCCGGGGCCTCGCTCGATCGCAGTATGCCGGCCGCATCGTGCGGGCGGTGTTCTTCTGGCTGCGCTTCCTGGACCGGATGGTGCCGCGCAGGTACGCCAACGACTGCGCATCCGGGGTGTATTTCCTGGGCCGGCGTTCCGAACTCGAGCTCACGCCTCGCGACATCGTCGACTACTACCCCGGTGCGCAGCGCGGCTGAGTCACTCCGTCGTCCGAGCAACTCGGCGTAGGCGTCGACCAGCCGGCCGAACACGAGCGACTCCCGATACCTGGCCTCGGCAAGTGCTCGGGCAGCCGCAGACATCTCGCGGTACCGACGATCAGGCAGGTCGCTCATCGCACGTAGCGCCTGCACCAGCCGATCCGGGCGACCAGGCGGCACCAGGAACCCGGTGACTCCGTCCTCGACCAGCTCGCGGCACCCGCGAACAGCTGTCGCCACGGCTGGACGACCGGCGGCGAAACCCTCGATGAGCGAGCGGGGGACGCCTTCCCGGTAACTGGGCAGGACCAGCGCGTCGCTGCCGGCCACCAAACTTTGCATCTGCGCCTTGTCGACCATGCCCACGAAGGTCACCCGTCCGGAGAGTGCGGTGCCAGAAGCGCGTTCCCGGAGCACTTCCTCGACGCCGTCGCGATCCGTCGGAAGCTCGGCGCCGGCGACCGTGAGGTGAACATCCGGTACCGCGACGAGCGCGTCGAACAGGTCGAGGAGGCCCTTTTCCTTGATCAGTCTCCCGACGAACAGCAACCGGAAGGGCCGCGATGGTGCCTGTCGAGACGGGATGGCGAACCACTGGTCCTCTACTCCGTTTCCGAGGTAACGCAGCTGAGTTCGATACCCGTGGGAGCGGGTCTGGTCGAGGTCCTCCGTCGACTGGAAGAGCAGCATGTCGGTATGAGGTGCGAGCATCCGCTCCACCCGTTCGAGGGCGCGATCGCGCCATCCACGCCCGTCCCAGACGTGGGCGAAACCATGCACCGTGTACAGAACCCGCGTGCGCCTCGGTATGAGCCACCGCGGCATCATCCGGGTAGGTAGTGCCGCCGCCGGTGCGTGCAGATGCAGGAGATCGGGTTGCAGGTCGCGCAGGATTCGTACCAGCCGGGCGCAGGCAGCTGCCATCGACGCCGGACGTGGGGAACGTGGGAACGAGAGGGAGATCGGCTGGAATGGCGCCAAACTGCGATCGAACTCCGGCCCGTCGGGCGCGCACGCCAGCCTCGCGTCGAAACCGCGGGCACGCAGGTCACACAGTTGGGGCACAAGTAGTTTCGTCGCCGTGTATTCGACCGCGGCGACATGGAGGACGATTGGTGCCCGTGTCATGTCGTGGCGGTCCTCATCGGAGGCCCGGCCACCGACCGCGCCACAGACACCTGCCATCCGTGGCGGGCTCTCCCCTTGGCCGTACCATATGCCGCCAACTGCCACTCGACCTGTCTGGTGAGTCCGGTCGTCATGTCGATCAGCGGGCGCCAGTCGAGCAACAGAGCCGCCTTGCTGCAGTCCGCGCGAGTGTTGTCGACGTCCCCCGCACAGGTGTCACCTCGCCTTACGGTAAGCGGGCGCCCCACGATGTCACCGAGCTTGTCGAGGAGCATGTTCACCGACACGTGTGATCCGCCCGCTATGTTCAGGACCGTGCCCGGTCGAATCGGCTTCCACGAAGCCAGGAGGTTCGCACGCACCACGTCGTCGACGTAGGTGAAGTCGCGCGCCTGCTCCCCTGTGCCGTACAGGTGGATGTCGCGCCCCTCGGCCGCGGCCTGGATGAACCGGTGTATCGCCATGTCGGGACGCTGCCGAGGACCGTAGACGGTGAAGTACCTCAGGGCCACCGTCGGGAGCCCCCAGTTCTCGGCATACGCACCGCAGAGATGCTCCGCAGCAAGTTTTGTCGTGCCATAAGGGCTGAACGGGCGTGGCAGGCTCGCTTCGGTGGTGGGATAGGAGTCAGCGTTGCCGTACACAGACGAACTCGACGCGTACACGAACCTCTTGATGTGCGCTTGCCGTGACCATTCGAGCAGCCGGTGTGTCGCGACGATGTTGTGCTCCACGTACGCGGCGAAGTCCTCCCCCCAGGACGTCCGCACTCCGGGTTGGCCCGCCTGGTGCAGCACCACATCGGTGGTCGCGACCAGACTCGACAGGTCGGCATGGCGCAGGTCGGCCTCGACGAACGTGAACTTCTCGCTGTCGAGCAGCCGCCGAAGATTTCTCTCCTTCATGGCAGTCGGGTAATAGTCCGTGAGGCAGTCCACTCCTGTGACAGCGGTCGCATGTGGCAGCAACGCCTCTGCTACGTGACTTCCGAGGAAGCCCGCCACCCCCGTGACGAGATATCGCACTGTCCCCCCTTGACCACATCCGCGTTTCGTCCTACCGCGCTGGGAGATCATGCAAACCGACCGGCCAGCACGGGCGGAAAAGCCCATTGCGGTAAGGGAGATTTCCCTCACCTTCCGCACGCCGACCGACCCGCGTCGGCTGCCTGACACTTACGTGGACTCGCCATCACGTCGGTCACCCGGAATAGGCCCGGCGTTTATCGGGAAACAGCCACAGCGTGACGTTTCCGTCTCGACGACTCGAGGGCGCCGCCGGACCCGCTGCGACGGCCGATACCAGCGGGTCGAGATCGCGACCCGTCGCGCCTTCCTGCGCGTTCTACTGTGTCGCCGACGCGCGGCACTTTCCGGGAGCCGTCGCACTGTTGAACTCGCTGCGACTGCTCGGCCACCGCGCGCCGTTCCGGTTGGTCGATGCGGGCCTCGCCGATGCTCAGCGGGATCTCCTTTCCGGACACGTCGAACTGCTCCCTGCGCCGGTTGACGTCCCGCCGGTGCACCTCGCGCCGTACGGGCCACGGCTACGTCCCGCCGATGTGCAGGTCGTACTGGACGCGGACGTCATCGCCGTCCGGCCGCTGACCGGCCTCATTGATGCCGCCGCGGCCGGTCGCCTCGTCGGGTTCGTGAACGACCCCCCTAACCACGACAGGTTCTTCTCAGAGTGGGCGGAGGTGCTCGGGCTCAGGTCGATGCGGCGACGCGCCTACCTCAACGCCGGACAGTTCGTGATTCCCCGAACGCTCAATGCCCGGGTGCTGGACCGCTGGATCGACGGACAGGTGACGGTGGGCATGCGGGGTACGCGCTACGGCAGGAAGGCGCGCCTGTCCGACCCCTTCTACTTCGCCGATCAGGACGTCGTGAACGCGGTCCTGAGCGCCACCCTGGACGACGACGAACTGGACGTTCGCGAGCATCGCCTGGCGCCGCATCCACCGTTCGCAGGGCTTCGGCTGACTGACATCCAGGCACTGACGTGTACGTATCCCGATCGCACCCAGCCGTATTTCCTGCATCACACGATGGCCAAGCCCTGGCTGCAGGCCACCAGGCTGACGGTCTATTCCACGCTTCTGTCGCGGCTGCTGCTCGCACCGGACGTCGCCCTCCGGCTCGACCCTGGGCACGTTCCGCTGCGCCTGCGACCGGGGCGTCTGGCGTCGGTCGACCTGCGTCGCGCGGACATGCAAGCCCGGGTGAAGGCGGACGCGCGCCGACGACTCGGCACGTTCGGGATCCGCACACGGCTGGCCGACCGACTGCGTGCCTTCGGGGTGCGACCGTGACCACGGCGCAGCATCCGGGCACGTCACAGGGCCAGGACGCGGAGGATGGGCTCGCCCGGGACGGGTTGAGGCAGCGCGCGCTGGCCGGGCTGTTCGTGGTTGGCTCCCGCGGACTCGGGATCATGCTTGTCGGCTTCATCGGTCAGGTGGTGCTGGCCCGTTTGCTGATGCCGACAGATTTCGGCGCGGTGGCCGTCGGGCTGGCGTTCGTGACGTTCGTGAACCTGTTCGCCGACGGCGGGCTGGGCGCGGGACTCATCCGGCGCCCGGAGCAACCGGACCGTGCGGACCTTCGTGCCCTGAGCGGACTGCAGGTCTCCGTTGCGATCGTGCTCGCAGCCGGAGTTGCCGGCGTGGCGCCGTTGTTCGGACGGACTGGGTGGGTGACCGCGGTCGTCGTTGCCTCCACGCCGTTCCTGGCGTTGCAGATCCCCGGCAGGATCGTCCTCGAGCGCGCCCTGGCCTATCGCCGACTGGCGATCGTCGAGGTGACCCAGGTGATCGTGTTCAACCTGTGGGCGATCGTCTGGGTCCTGGCCGGCGCCGGAGTGTGGGGAATGGCCAGTGCCGCGCCGGTACGCGCCGCTGTCGGCGTGGCCGCCATGGCGTGGGCGAGTCCGGTCGGAGTCCCGTCGCCTCGGTTCGCATGGCAGCGGGTACGGGGCCTCATGGCCTTCGGGATCCGCTTCCAGGCGGTGACCGCTGTCCAGCTCGTGCGCGATCAGGGACTCAACACCGCCATCGTGGCGCTGACGACCGTATCGACCCTGGGTTTGGTGACGATAGCGAGAAGGCTGCTCGAGGTGCCGTATCTCCTCCTCGGCGCCACCTTCCGTGTCTCGTTCCCGACCATGTCGCAACTGCTCGCGCAGAAAGCTGATCCCGGGCCGCTCATCGAGCGCGCTGTCGGTGTGACCACCGTCGCCAGCGGGCTCGTTCTCACCGGGTTGGCCGCCTCGGCACCGGGTCTGGTCCCCGGCCTGTTCGGTGTGCCATGGCGCGACGCCGCCACCGTCCTCCCAGCCGCCTGCCTGGGGCTCTGCGTAGGCGGGTCGGTGTCGGTCGCCACCCAGGGCTACCTGTATGCGGTCGGCGACGCGGCGGCCGTTCTCCGCGCATCCCTCCTCCAGACACTCGTGCAGTTCCTGGTCGTCCTCGTGGCGTTGCCGTGGATCGGCGTCGTCGCCGTGGGGATGGGCTGGCTGGCGTCGAACCTTGTCGAGGCGGTGGTCCTGGGGCGAGCCACGGCTGCCCGGACACAGGTCCGGCTGACTGGTCAGCTCGCCGCCCCGGTGAGCGCGGGCATCGCCGCGGGCGCGGCAGGTTGGTTCACGACCCGGGCTCTGGGGTCGGATCTCGTCGCGGGCTTGTGCGGCGGCACGCTGGCAGCGGCCGCATATCTCGTCCTGGTCCTCGTACTGAACCGGCGCCTGGTCACCGAGACCTTGGACATGACGTTGTCCTCGGTGCGGGCAGTCTGGGGCAGCCGAGTCGACGACGTACGCCCGGAAGTGGCATGACCTTGGTCAACCGCATCGTCGTCTTCCGATTCGACCGGAATCCGCTCATCTGCCGCTCGGGTGTGGCCCTGCTACGTTCCCTCAACCCTGGGCTCCAGGTGCACGGCCTGTATGGCGGAGGACCTGGAGGTCGTCAAGCTCTCCTTCGGTACGGAGCCATACCTCTCCTCGGGCTTGACAGCCTGTACGTCTCTCCTCGCCCAGGCCGATGGAACTGGAAACACGGCGACCTCGCCCTGGCGGCGTGGTACCGCGAGGTGGGGCGGCATCTGGACTTCGACGTCGCGCACCTCGTCGAGTGGGACCTGCTGCTCCTCGACAGTCTGGATCGGGTGTACGCCGACGTGCCACCTGACGCGGTCGCGCTCACCTGCCTGACGCCGCTGCCGCGGTTGCTCGGGTCCTGGGAGTGGCTGCGGACGCCCGAAGGACTTCGAGAATGGGAGTCACTGCTGTCATACGCTCGGCTGACATGGGGCTACCAGGACGAGCCACTCGGATGTATCGGCTGCGGGCCGGCCTTTTCACGGGCGTTTCTGGACGCGTACGCACGGATCGATCCACCTGAGCTCTGTCACGACGAGCTTCGGCTGCCTCTTGTCGTGCAGTCGCTGGGGTTCCCTCTCGTCGACACCGGCTTCCGTCGCAGCTGGGACGATCCGGTCGAGGACAGGTACTTCGCCGCCAACGCCACTGCGATCCAGCACGAGACCATCACCGCCGAGTTGCAGCGACCCGGTGGACGGCGGGCCTTCCACCCCGTACGACATTCGTTCCGGCTTCCTGCTCACACGATGAGCCTCTCGTCATCTGGAGCTCACCATCGTTGACAACGCCGTCCCTACGTCGGGCCCGGTCAGGCAGTCGCCCTGGGTTCGATCCACGATCGAACGTGCCGGCAACCGGCTCTTGCGCAGCCTGGGTTACCGACTGAACCAGATCCAGCCCCGGGAACCTGCCGACCTGCCGTCGTCCTCGGTCGAACTCTTCCGGGCGGTCGAGCCGTTCACGATGACCTCGCCCGAGGCGGTCCACGCCTTGGCAGATGCCATCCGCTACATGGTCCGGTCGGGCGTGCCGGGAGCGATCGTCGAATGCGGGGTATGGCGCGGGGGCAGCATGCAGGCCGTGGCCAGGACGTTGCTGGACCTCGGCGTCCTCGACCGCGAGATCTACTTGTTCGACACCTTCGAGGGCATGCCCCGCCCCACGGAAAGGGACATCCGCTGGACCGGCGAGTCGGCCGCCGATCTCCTGGCCTCGGAGACCGGCCGGGCGGCCGACCTGCTGCAGGCACGCGCTTCGCTTGAGGACGTACGCGCCGTCATGGGTGGCGTGGCATATCCGCCATCTCGCGTCCACTTCGTCGCCGGCCGGGTCGAGGACACGGTTCCCGACCAGGCGCCCGAGACCATCGCCGTGTTACGCCTGGACACGGACTGGTACGAGTCCAGCCGCCACGAACTGCGCCACCTCTACCCGCGACTGGCACCCGGGGGCGTGCTCATCCTGGATGACTACGCCTGGTGGAACGGCGTGGCAGAAGCCACGGACGAGTACTTCGAGGAACATCCTCCGATGCCGTTCCTGATCCGGATCGACGACAGTGGCGCCCGCGTCGCCGTCAAACCCGCCTGCAGCACATAGCAACCGTCCGGCCTCGGCTCGCCGGCCAGTTCGTCGATCGCCACAGCGACACGTTTCCACGCCAGCTGGTCACCCTTGCCGAGGCGACGCAACGCCCGTTCCGCGGCTTGTGATCATGCCCGGTGCTCCTTGCGTTCGTCAGCTTCCTACTCCCCCGGGCTTGCGAGCTCAGCCCGGGCGATGGTGACCGTGCCGTCCACCACGTCCACAGACAGGTAACGACCCGGCCGATCATAGGCGCGCACGTTCAGCGCCACCCCGTCGACGTACAGGGTCGCGATCGTGCCGTCCACAACGACGTCGATGTCGTAGCCCCGCCCCGGCTCGACGGTGAACGGACGCTCCGAGCCGCGATTGTCGTAGCGGTACCAGGGATAGTTCGGGATCCGGTCGAAGTCGATCCTGCGCTCCCCGGCGCGGAAGGTGAAGGCATAGCCGTCGGTTGCGGTGTCGTCCTCGAACAGCCTGAGAGCAAAGCTACGCGGGGACTGCGGCGTGATGCGCAGACTGATCACGTACGGGTCCTCGGCCGGTAGCTCACCAAGTCGTCTGACCTGCCGGCCATCCGGGGACCCCAGAGTCACGGGGTCGGTGATCAAGCTCTCCGGCCGGCCCAGTGCCGCCCGGACGGTCTCGGGGATACGGACCCCAAGTGAGTGATCTGCTCGCTGGTACACCTCGTGCACCACCAGCGTTCCGCCCCACTGCCATGCACCAAGATCAGTTTCGCCTTCCTTGGTCGCGACCCAACCGAAAAGGTAGCGATGCTCACCGTCTGAGGCCGACCGCGCGGCGTAGTAGGCGCGACCGTCGATGCCGTCATCCACCGGCGCGCTCCACGGACCATGGAGGCTCTCGCTGCTGCGGTAGACGGTCTTGCTGCGATCGCTGTATTCAGTGGTCAGCAGGTACCAGCGATCCCCGATGCGGAAAAGGTCCGGCATCTCGTGCATGGTGTAGAGATCCGGTGCCCAGAAATCGCCCTGAAAGGCCCAGGATTCCAGGTCGGTCGAGGTAAACCACACCGTACGGCCGGTGACAGCGCGAAGGTCGGATCCCTTCCGGGCGCCGAGAATCATGACCCATCGGTCGTTCTCGTCATCCCGCAGCACGAACGGATCGCGCCAGTTGTCGGGGTCATAGCCCTCCTGCGGCGGCAACAGGTCGCCGTTGATCTTGGTCCACGTCCCCAGGTCCTCGCTGACGGCATGCATCAATACCTGGGCCGGCTTGCCCGCTGCCGCGTGGTCCCGGTTGTAACCGGTGTAGAAGGCGTGATAGCGACCGTTCGCTTCGAACACGCTGCCCGCGAAGATGAACTGATCTTGATCCTTGTCGCCGCCTCGCAGCACCACTTCCCCCAGGTCGGTGTAGCTGACGAAGTCGGTGGTCCGGGCGAGCGCCCATCCGAACGGTTCGCCGAACGGGCCAGGTTGTCGGGTGTCCCGCTGGTGGAAGAGTTGGTACGCGCCATCGGCGAAGACGGGCATACAGTCCCCGAACCAGGTCTCCGGGTGCTGGTAGTAGAGCCGGGGCATAGATTCGATCTCCTTGTCTCGTTCGGCGACGGCGATCAAATGTCGGTCCGCAAGCCGGCAACGAACTCCGTTGAAAGCGATGAAGATGATCACGGCGGTAGGACACCATCAGCGCCCCGCGGAGCGCGACGCCACCGTCTCGGGGGTTGTCACGGTCCCCCTGGCACACCCAGCGGTCACCGCCGGCAGCCCGACCGCGGCCGTGTCGGCCACGCACCGACGTCGCCCAGTCCTCCCTGGCTTCGAGAGCGTTGTCTATCGTAGGACAGTTTGATGCGCTTACACGGGTCGTCGCGATGGCATCGATCGTGGAATCATGCTTTCGGGCTGGCGTTTGACCTGGTGAGGGTCGGTGACATCGGTGTCACAATCTGCTGGAGACGGAGGCAAGATGACCGGACGGCCGACGATTCACGACGTCGCACGCCATGCTGGCGTTGCGGTCAAGACGGTCTCCCGGGTATTGAACAGCGAGCGGGCCGTAAGCGAGTCGATGCGGGCACGCGTGCAGGCCTCAATCCAAGCATTGGACTATCGACCGAACTCGGCTGCGCGGGTGCTTCGCAAGCACGTCACTCGGTCGATCGGTTATGTGTGCGAAGACATCTCCGAGCCGGTCCAGGCACGGTTGGCACGGGCGATCGAACGGGTGGCCAGCCAGCACGAGTCGACGCTGACGGTCTCGCTCACCCACCACGATCCGGGCCTTGAACAAGGCGTCATCGAGTCACTGTTGTCCCGCCAGGTCGACGGCCTCCTGCTGTGGCCGACCGGTGTCGGCAGTCGATTTCTGCAACGCCTGTCCAGTACTGTTCCCGTGGTCTGTGTGGATCGTCCGATCGACGGTGTCGAAACCGACACGGTGTTCTGCGACAATCGGCGCGGCGTAGGGGACCTGGTCGACTTCCTGGTCCGGCGTGGCCACCGGCGCATCGGCTTCGTTGGCGACCCAGCTGACCTGTTCACCCAACAGGAACGCTTCGAGGGATACCGCGCCGCCCTTGCCCGCCGCGATCTCAAGGACGACCCAAGCATCGTCTTTCGCCAGGAGCAGGACGTCGACCAGCTGCGAAAGCAGCTGCACTACTGGCGGTCCTCGCCGGCACCGCCGACCGCGCTCGTCGCGGCGAGTTCACTGTCGGCCACCACGCTTGTTCGGGCGTTGCCGTCGGCTGATCCGATTGAAGTCGCGGGGTTCGACGACTTCCCACTCGCCGATGTGATCCGCGGCGGCATCACCGTCGTGATGCAGGACATCGAAGAGATCGGCCGCGCCGCCGCGGAAACGCTCTTCCGCCGATTGACCAGCCACAACGCCGGTTTCACTCACACCCGAGTTTCCTCGACGCTGATCGACCGCAGTGACGAAGCTGGTGCCTCGTCAAGCAACGCTGGTGACAGGTAGATCGGCTTGCGGATCTTGGGTCCGATGGCGGTCCTGTCTTCGCGGCGCTCGACCGCCCGTCTCGGTGATGCATGTTCGGGGCTCGGAGTGCGGGGAACCACCCGAGGCTCCCCGCACTCCGGGTCCGGGTCCGGTCAGACACCGGCCTCTTCCCTGGCCCTGGCCGGTGGGATCGGCGTCGGCTTCGATGCCCGGCGCCCCGGCATCCACCAGTTGGCCTTACCGCACAGTTCCATCACCGCGGGGACAAGAACCATCCGGACGATGGTGGCGTCGATGAGCACGGCGACGGCCATACCCAGGCCCCCCTGTTTGACGGCGACGTCCGGTCCCAGCAGGGAGGTGGTGAAGACGGCGATCATGATGGCGGCCGCGGCGGTGATGAGCTTGGCGGTCCGGGCCAATCCGGCGGCGACGGCCGTTCGAGTGTCACCGGTGCGCTCGTACTCCTCCCGGACCCGCGAGATCAGGAAGACCTCGTAGTCCATGGACAGGCCGAACAGGACCGGGAAGATCATCATCGGCACCCAGGTCGTGATCGGCATCGCGGTGGGGAAACCGAGCGCCGAGCCGAACCAGCCCCACTGCACCACCGCGACGATCACACCGTAGGCGGCACCGATCGACAGCAGGTTCATCACAGCGGCCTGCAGCGCGATCGTGACCGACCGGACCAGCGCGGTCAGCAGCACCATGGACACCGCGATGACGACCGCGATCATCAGGGGCAGGCGCGAGTTGACCTGATCGGCGTAGTCGATCGTGGCGGCGTTCGGGCCGCCGATGTAGATCCCTTCGCCGCTGGGCGCCTTGGGCAGTACGTCACCGCGGAGCCGGTGCACCAGGTCCGCTGTGGCCGCATCCTGATATCCGGTCTTCGGAAAGGCCATGAAGGTCGCGGCCTGTCCGTCCTTGCTGACCCGTGGCTGGGTGACGTAGGCGATGCCCTTGGTCCTGCTGACCGCTTCGACCACGGGACGCAGATCCGCGTGCTCGGCGTCGAGCTTCGTGGCGAAGATCAGAGGTGCGCTGAAGCCGGGACCGAAGCCCTCGGAGACGATCCTGTACGAGACGTAGCTGCTCCTGTCGTGGGGCTGGACGCTGGCGTCGGGAAGGCTCAGCCGCATCGACAGCGTGGGGGCGGCCAGCACCAGCAGAGCCACGCCGGCCAGCATCGCGGCGACCAGTGGCCTGCGCTGCACCACTCCGGCCCATCGCACTGCGAGGTCCCGGCGTTCCTGGGACGCGGCGCCGACAGGCTCGCGGCGGACGGTGCGACGGGGCAGCCGGAGCGAGTTGATCCTGCGGCCGGTGAAGCCCAGGAACGCCGGCAGCAGGGTCACCGCGGCGATCATCGTCACCAGCACGATCACGGACGTGGCGACGGCCACTCCGGTCATCAGCCGCTGCCCCATGACGATCAGGCCCAGCAACGCGATCACGACGGTCGTGCCCGCGAACAGCACGGCGTGACCGGCGGTTGTGATGGCCTTGACCGTGGCGTTCTCCGGCTCGTCGCCGTCCTGCAGGTTGTCCTTGTAGCGCGTCACGATGAACAACGCGTAGTCGATGCCGACACCGAGCCCGACCATCGCGGCCATGATCACGGTGAAGTCCGGCGAGGGGACGACGTACCCCACCAGCTTCATCGAGGCGATGCCACCAAGGATCGCCAGCAACGCGGTCACGATCGGCAGGCCCATTGCCACCAGCGACCCGAAGGCGATGAACAGGATCACCGCTGCTGTCAGTACGCCGACCCCTTCGGCCGGGCCCTGCTTGGGTGTCTCGGCCTTGGCTGCCTCGTCTCCGCCCAGCGCCAGCGTCACGCCGTCACCGGAGGCTTCCTTGACCGTGTCGACCAGTGGCTTGACCTTGGAGGTGTCCACGTCCTTGTCGGTCAGCGGGATGATCGTACGGGCGATGTGGCGATCCGGCGTCACCAGGCTCTTGTCCTGATATGGCGAGGTGACCGGCCCAGTGATGGGCGAGGCCTCAAGGTCGGCGATGACCTTCTCGATCCTTTGCCGGACGGAAGGATCGTCGACGCTCCTGTCCGCCTTGATCGCCAGCGTCAGCGTGTCCCCTTGCTGCTCGGGGAAGTGCTTGTCGATCAGGGTCTGCGCCTTGGCGGAGCTCGTGTTTCCGCCGGAGAAGTCGTTGTCGGGGGCGGCACCGTAGCCGAAGCCGACGAACGCCAAGGCGGCCACGCCCACGATCCAGATCATGAGGACCAGGCGGCGGCGCCGGTAACAGAACCGGGCCAGTCTCGCCAGGGCCCCGTCCCTCGGGTGGGTCTCGGTCGTCGTCACCAGTTTCTCCTCAAGTCCTTGACCGTTGCGCCCGATCTCCTTGTGCCGTTGGCTTCTGTGAAGCGAGAGACGAAGGAGGTCGTGAAACATCCAGCACAGTTGTCGTCAGCGCGGATCTGCCCACCCGCTGACCCGCTCGGCGGGTCACCTCCGTCACGCGGGCAGGGAACGTCCGCACGCAGCCTCATGCACTCGATCGTTGCGCCGTCGGGTCGGTACCGCCTCCGACGACGGATGGCTGCGCCTACGCAGATCTGCGTAGGCGAGCGGTGTCTGAGGAGGCCCGTCGTCGTAGCGCGACTGGTGGGTGCTGGGACTCCACAGGAGTCCTGGCCGTCGATTCCGGCAGGGTTTCGGCCAGGAAGCAAGCCCTAGGTCGACGGGCTGACGAGTCCGGTCTGGTAGGCGATGACGACGAGTTGAGCACGGTCGCGAGCACCTAGTTTGACCATGGCGTGGCTGACGTGGGTGCGGGCGGTGGCGGGGCTGAGGAAGAGTTCGGCACCGATCTCATCGTTGCTCAGGCCCTGTCCGACCAGGGCGAGCACCTCGCGTTCGCGCTGGGTCAGCGTAGCGAGCCGGTCCTGTCCGGCCTGGGTGGCTGTTCGTTGCGCGGTGAACTGGGCGATGAGGCGCCGGGTGATCCGTGGTGCGAGCAGTGCGTCCCCGGCGGCGATGACCCGGATGGCGTGCAGGAGTTCGGCCGGTCCGGCGTCCTTGAGCAGGAAGCCGCTGGCCCCGGCCTGCAGTGCTTCGAAGACGTACGCGTCGGTGTCGTAGGTCGTGAGGATCAGGACGTGGACGTGTTGGAGTCCGGGTGTCCTGCCGATCTGCTCTGTGGCCTGGATTCCGTCCAGCTTGGGCATGCGGATGTCCATGAGCACAACGTCGGGTCGGGTGGCGCGGGCCTGCTCGACCGCTTCGGCGCCGTTGGTGGCTTCGGCTATCACCGTGATGTCGTCTTCGAGGTCGAGAAGGACCTTGAAACCGGATCGCACGAGCAGCTCGTCGTCGGCAAGGAGAACCTTGATCGGCCTGCCTTGCGGTGCGGTTGCCGCGTTCACAGGTGGGAGGTTCCGCTTGGTGCCAGGGGCAGTCGTGCCTGCACCTCGAACCCGCCGTCCGGACGTCGCCCTGCGACCAGCTCTCCGCCGAGCAACTGGCAGCGTTCGCGCATCCCGAGGATGCCACGGCCCGGTGCTTCGGCCGAGCCACCGGCACGATCGTCGGTCGGGAGCTGGGCTGTCGGGTGCGAGCCGGCGGACTGATGGGCTGGGGCGTGACGACACGCCTCGTTGATCACGCGGAGTTCCAGGGCGTCGATGCCGTAGTTCAGCGCAACAGTCACCCTGGTCGGGCCGACGTGGCGGATCACGTTGGTGATCGATTCCTGCAGGATCCGGTAAGCGGCACTGCCGACCGCGCTCGGCAGTGGCGGGGTTGGCGAGGTCGCCTCGAGCTTTATGTCCAGCCCGGCCTCACGCGCCTTCGCGGTGAGCTCGTTGATCTGCCCCAGGCCCGGGTGCGGCACTCGCCCGTCGTTGGCGTCCCGGAGCACCCCAAGGATGGCCCGCATTTCCCGCAGCGCCTCGGAGCTGGTCTGCGCAATGGCCACCAGCGTCTCCCGCGCGCGTTCCGGCCGCTTGTCGAGCACGTGTGCGGTGACGCCGGCCTGGATGTTGATGATCGCGATGGCGTGAGCGACCGTGTCGTGCACCTCGCGCGCGATCCGCAGCCGCTCGGCGTCGACCCGGGCGCGTGCTTCCTCCTCCCGAGTCTGCTCAGCCCGCTCAGCCCGGGCCTGGGCCTCGGCCGCGATGAACCGCCGGGATCGGACCGACTCACCCAGAGCCGCGCTCATCACCGACGCTCCGATCCGGAAGAACACCCAGCCGATCGCGGCCCGGGGTTCGATGTCGGCCGCGGCGACCAGCCAACTCGTGGCCAGCACGGCGATGACCCCGCCGGCGATCAGCAGCGACCGGCGCCCGTCTCCGTAGGCGGTGAGGGTGTACAAGGCGACGAACAGGCCTAGCCAGCCAGGGGCATCCGGGAAGTCGAAGCCGTAGTAGACCAGGCTGGCCAACGCAGCCGTGACGAAGACCGCCAGCGGCCACCGTCGCCGGAACGCGATCACCACACCACTCACGACCAACAGCACGTATCCGAGGTAGCCCAGATCGGTGAGCGGCCGGGCCGAGACCTTGTCCGCACCGACGGCGACCGTGCCCTGAACCTGCATGACCGTGACGAAAAGGGCAAGCAAGGCGTCTTGTACCAGGACCGGCACACGGAACGACTCGACTCGGCGTTGCATACCGAGATCCTAGGGCTCCCGCACCGTCCCGTAGCTCCTACCAGCCGCGCAGCCGGCTACGACAACAAGCGCGGTCAGGCACCCGTTGGCTACGCAGATCTGCGTACACATCGAGCCCACGGAGAAGTCGTGTCCCGCCGCGGCGAAAGCATGTGGCGTGGACCGTGCCGGCGGGCCTCGCCCTCGCTGCGGATCAGCGGAGGGTCCGCTGTGGCGGAACCAGGGAGCCGAGTTCGGAGGAGATCGCACTCGCCGTCTGCCGGACGGCGGCCGCGACCGTATGCAGCTTGGCACCGGAGAACTCGCTCGAGAAGCCGGTGACGCCGACGGCGTACGCCACCCGGTCGCCGGCGTCGAACACCGGGGCAGCCACGCAGCTGATCTCGGCTTGTTCCTCCTCGTCCTCGAAGGCGTAACCGCGCTCGCGCGTCTCGGCCAGCTCCCGCCGGAAAGCCCGAACGCTCGGGCGCCGCGCTCGAGGACCGGCGCCGGGAGCCAGGTGGTCAAGCAGTGACACAAGCTCCGACTCCGGCAGGTAGGCGGTGATCGCTCGGCCCAGGGCCGTCAGGTTGAAGGGTGCGACCTTCCCGACAAAGGTGTCGAACTGGACGAAACCCGGTGTCGCGGCCTTCGCGACGTAGACGATCGTCGCACCGTCCAGCGCACCCAGGTGGGCCGGCATGCCGACCTTGTCGCTCAGTGAGCGAAGGTGCTGGCGGGAGACGTTGGTCGGGTCGATCTTGCGGACGAGGCGAGTTGCCATCGCGTACAGCCTGAGCGTCGGTTGCCAGAAGTGGCTCCGGCCGACGACCTGCCGGTTGGCGTAGCCTCGCTCCTCGAAGGTCTGCACGATCGAGGCGCAGGTTGCGAGCGGTACGCCGGCTTCCTGCGCGAGCATCGTCAAGGTCAGTGAGCCCTCGGCCTGAACCAGGGTCTCCAGGACCCGCAGCGCACGATCCGTCGACGGGGACGCCGCCCGGGGGTTTGGTTCCGCGCCCACGCGGCCCTCCTCGTTGCTATTTTCAGTATCTCGGAAATGGTAGTGGCGGCCGTCGCCTAGGCGGTGACGCCCATGAGTTGCAGGGTGTCGGAGTAGTGGCAACGCGACGCGCGGTCGCCACGTAGTGGCGCGAGTTCCGGCTCCGCGGAATCGCACCTGTCCGCGGCGTACGGGCAGCGCGGGTGGAAGGTGCATCCCGAAGGTGGTTGCGCGGGGTCCGGTACCTCACCTCGGAGCGGGATGCGCTTCTTGGTGCCGCGAAGCCGCGGATCCGGCAGTGGAAGGGCGCGCAACAGCGTCTCGGTGTAGGGGTGACGTGGACGGGAGAACAGGTCGTCGGTGACAGCTTCCTCGACGATGCGGCCGAGATACATGACCGCCACGCGGTCGCACAGGTGCTGGATCACCGACAGGTCGTGTGAAACGAAGATGTACGTGAGTCCGAACTGCTCCTGCAGGTCCTCGAGCAGATTGAGGATCTGGCTGCGAACCGACACGTCGAGGGCCGAGACCGCCTCGTCGGCGACCACCAGACGTGGCTGGGTTATGAGCGCCCGCGCGATGCCGATGCGCTGACGCTCGCCGCCTGAGAACGCGTGCGGATACCGACGCATGAACTCCGGGCGCAGGCCCACGAGCCGCAGTGTCTCCGCCACCCGGTCCCTGAGGTCGTCTCCCCTGGCCAGACCATGGGCCAACAACGGCTCCCCGACGATCTGGAGCACCGTCATCCGCGGGTTGAGCGAGGAGTTCGGATCCTGGAAGATGGTGCGGATCTGCCGACGGTAGGGATGGAGTTCGCTTCGGTTCAGCCGGGCAAGGTCGACCACGTTCCCGTCCTCGCGTCGGTACGCCAGGCTGCCCGATGTCGGCCTGTAGGCTCGCAGGACGCAGCGCCCCAGCGTCGTCTTGCCGCAGCCTGACTCCCCCACCAGGCCCAGCGTCTCCCCCCGCCGGATCGTGAGGTCGACCTCGGTGACCGCGTTGACGGTCATCCCACCACCCATACCGAGGAAGCCACGCGACACGTGGAAGCTCATCGAGAGGTTCCTGACCGCGAGCAGAGCCTCGTCGTCCGTGTCGGGCCCGCCCGAGCCGGCCCCCCGCCCCTTGTTCGAGTGCTCTTCCAGCGCGGTCATCGCCCTGCCTCCCCCGCCGTGATCGGCCCTCTCCGCACCGACTCGGCGGAGTCGTACAGCAGGCATCGGACCGCGCGGTCCACGGTCCCGTCGGGTCCGGTGACCGCCTGCGTGGGCGGTACGACGGCATCGCACACACCCGGCATCGCGGAAACGCAGCGAGTGTGGAAAGGGCACCCCACCGGCCGGTCGTACGGATGCGGGACCATGCCGCGAATCGCCGTGAGTCTGCGTTTGGCCCTGGGGCCCACCGTCGGGATCGAGTCCAGAAGCGCCTTCGTGTACGGATGCCGCGGATCGTGGAAGAGGTCGTCGACACCGCACTGCTCGACGACGAGGCCGAGGTACATGACGGCCACCTCGTCGGCAACCTCGGCCACCACTCCCAGATCGTGCGTGATCAGCATCACCGCCATGTCGAACTGCTCCTGTAGTTCCTGAATGAGTTCGAGGATCTGAGCCTGGGTGGTGACGTCGAGGGCTGTGGTGGGTTCGTCGGCGATGAGTAGCTTCGGTCGACACGCCAGTGCCATCGCGATCATCGCGCGCTGTCGCATACCACCGGAGAGCTGGAAGGTGTAGGAGTCGAACCTACGCTCCGGTCGCGGGATGCCGACTCTTCGGAGTTCGTCGATGGTCCGCTCCCGCGCTTCCTTCTTGGTCACCTCCTCGTGGGTGCGGATGTTTTCCGCGATCTGGTGCCCGATCGTGTGGACAGGACTCAGCGAGACCATCGGCTCCTGGAAGATCATCGCGATCTCGCTGCCACGGACAGCCCGGATCGCGGTTCCCTTCGGATCGAGGCGCGTCAGGTCGAGCATGCCGTCGGTGGCGGCACGCACCGCGGCGCGATCCTGTCGAGAAGGGTGCGGAGCCTTCAGGAGACGGTGGTCCTGACCGAGTCGGTAGAGCACCTGACCCTCGATGATTCGGCCTGGACGTTCCACCAGCTGGAGGATCGACCTGGCGGTGATGCTCTTCCCGCAGCCCGACTCACCCACGACGCACAACGTGTGGCCGCTTCGCACCGTGAGGTCGACGCCGTCGACCGCGCGTACATGTCCCTCGTCGAGGTCGAAGCCGGTTCGCAGGCCTCGAACACTCAGCAGCGGCGGAACTTCGCCTGGCATTCACCCTCCTCAGCTGTCGTAGGGGTCGGCGGCGTCGCGTAGGCCGTCGCCCAGGAAGTTGAGCGCCACGACCGCGATCACGACGGCGGCCCCCGACAACAGCAACCACGGTGCTGTCGATAGAACCCTGATGTTCTGTGCGTCCTGCAGGAGAACTCCCCAGCTGACCACGGGTGGCTGCAGGCCCAGACCGAGGAACGACAGCGCGGTCTCGCCGAGGATCATGCCCGGGATGGACAGGGTGAGGGTTGCGATGATGTGGCTGGTGAACGCCGGCAGCATGTGGCGGCCGATGATTCGTGACCGCCGCACACCGTCCAACTCCGCCGCGAGAACGTAGTCCTCGGACCTGATCTGCAGGAAGCGGCTGCGGATCACCCGGGCCAGGCCGGTCCAGCCGATCAGCGAGAGGATCAGGGTGATCGCGAAGTACGTCTTGATCGGACCCCAGCCTGGTGGCACGGCCGCCGCCAGGCCGAGCCACAAGGGCAGGGTCGGCACCGACATGATGAACTCGATGATCCGTTGGATCAACGTGTCGGTGACCCCGCCGAAGTAGCCGGAGACTCCGCCGAGGGCGGTGCCCAGCACGAGTCCGAGACCCACTCCGATCAGGCCGACCGACATCGAGACCCGGCTCCCGTAGATCAGCCTGGTCAGTAGGTCACGTCCCTGCTCGTCGGCGCCGAGGAGGTAGAGCGGGCGCCCGGGCTGCACGGGCCCGAAGAAGTGAACCGTGGTGGGAAAGACGCCCCACAGCTTGTACTTCTCTCCGTGGGGGAAGAAGCGGAGGGCGACCCGCTGGTTGGGATCGGGTGTGAACTCACGCAGCAGCGTCTTGCGGCTTACCTGTGACCTGTAGTCGTCGACGAAGAAGTGCAGGCCGCCCTGGAACGACACGTGGATCCGCTGCGGAGGCGCGTAGCTGTAGGTCGCACGATAGGTGTCCGGTGTGGCCGGCGCCCAGAACTCACAGAAGGCGGCCAGGAGGTAGACGAGGCCCAGAACGACCGCGCCGGCGACAGCCAACCGGTTCTTCCGGAAGCGCCACCAGATCAGCTTGCGTTGAGAAGCGACATAGATCTCACTCGACGTCTGTCCGGTCGCCGGGGGCCCGTCTGTCACGGCGGTCATGGCCCTCCCTCCTGTTCCTAGTACTGACCCTCACGGATTCGTGGATCGACGAGTGCGAGAAGGATGTCCGAGATCAGGGTTCCTATCACGGTGAGGACGCAGGCGATGAAGATGATGCTTCCGGCGAGGTACATGTCCTGGCTCTGCAGGGCGCCGAGCAGCAGCGGGCCGGTCGTCTGCAGTCCCAGTACGGTCGCCACGAGCACCTCGCCGTCGAAGAGGGCGGGGATGAGCCAGCCGATCGTGGCGATGAAGGGGTTCAATGCCACCCGGACCGGATAGTTCGCGATCAGCTTGCGTTCGGACAGCCCGCGGGCCCTGCCGGTGACGACGTAGGGCTTGCGGAGTTCGTCCAGCAGGTTGGCCCGGAGCACGCGGATCGTGCCGCCGATACCCCCGAGTGAGAGTACGACGATCGGCAGCCACAGGTGGTCCAGCAGGTCGAGAATCTTCCCGAGGTTCCATCGAGCGTCGACGTAGTCCGGGGACAGCAGACCGCCGACGCTCTTGTCGAAGTAGCGGAACTGGATGTACGCGACGGTGAGCGCCAACAGAAACCCCGGGACGGCGATGCCCACGAAGGCGATCGCTGTCATGAGGTAGTCGCCCACCGAGTACTTCCGCACCGCCGAGTAGATTCCTGCCGGGAGCGCTACGGCCCACGTGAAGAGGAAGGTCGCGATCCCGAGCGCGAGGGTGAGCGGCAGCCGCTCGGCCAGGAGCGAGGCGACCGAGCGGCCGTGCTCGAAGGACTGTCCGAAGTCCCCGTGCAGGACGATGTTGCTGATCCACTTGGCGTACTGCGCGACCAACGGCTGGTCGAGTGCGTAACGCTGCTTCAACGCCGCGAGCTGCGCCGGGTCGACGGTCTGCCCGGTGCGCGACAGGTTGGCCACGACGGTGGTCAGGTAGTCACCGGGCGGTAGCTGAATGATCGCGAACGACACCAACGAGATCAGGAACACCGTCGGGATCATGTAGGCGAACCGGCGGAGCAGGTAGCGCCCCATGCTCAGGTGTGCCGTTCGGGGTGCCTGAAATAGAGCTGGGACAGATCGGTCGCCGCTTCGTACAGCGTTCGGTAGCTCGCCACCGCGTCTTCGCGTACGTTACCCAGGTCGTCGCTCACGACGACGGGGGCGAACGCCGACTGGACGGTGTTGATGATCCAGACGTTCTTGTCGTGCAACCTCAGGATCTCCCGGCCGATCGCGAGGCGCCGGTCGTCGTCGGCCTGTTGGACAAGCTCGTCGTACAGCACCTGCAGCTGCCTGATCTCCCCTTCCGGCTTCATCGAGAACTTGCCCTTGGGATCGGAGTACCAGTTGCCGTACTTCGGAGCCCAGTAGGTGAGGCCGCTTGTCGGGATGTACCACAGCGAGTCGATGTCCCACAGGTAACCGGCCGGAACATAGCAGTTCAGGTCGAAGTCGCCATGCCAGATGCTGGCGTACCAGAGCTCGGACGAGATGTTCTTGATCGCCATGTCGATGCCGACCTTGGCCCAGTAGCGCTTCACGAACTCGAGAATGCTGACGGTCGGCACACCGACGCCGATGGTGAAGGTCTGGGCGACGAGCTTCATCGGTTTCCCGTCGGGGCGCAGCCGCATGCCGTTGCTGCCACGTCTGGTGAGTCCGGCCTTGTCCAGGTACTCGTTGGCCTTGGCCTCGTCGAACTCGACGAAGCGCTGGCCCATGCCCCTGACGAAGTACGGGTCCTCCGGTTGGGCGCACGGCTGCTGGAAGGATCCCTGGCCGGAGAACAGCGAGTCCCGCATCTCCTCGCGGTTGATGGCATGGGAGACACCGGCTCGGAAGTTGATGTCCTGGAACAGTTCGCGCAGCACCGGGTCGGGGTGGCTCTGGTTCAGGTTGACCGCGTGGAACAACCCGTCGGGCTTCCAGCGCAGGAAGCGAAAGCCCTTGTCCTTCTGGTTCTTGATCAACATCGGAGCGGACTGGTAGCTGAGGTCCCAGGCCGCGAGGTCCACCTGTCCGTTGGCCGCGCGCAGTCCGAAGGCCTCCTGGTCGAGGAAGGTGTAGACGGCCCGGTCGATGTAGGGCAGCTGCCGGCCCTCGGGGTCCACCTTCCAGTAGTAGGGGTTCCTCTCCGCCGTGGCGTTGTTGCCCTTCGCCGGCCTGGTGATGCGCCACGGCCCGAGCACCGGAAGGTCCGGGTTCCTCCAGTGGTCGTGCCTGGAGTGGTAGAAGTCGACCCAGGCCGAGAAGTTCTCCTTCTTCAGGGCCGACTGGACCGCCTCCTTCCCGGCGATGTCGGGATGGAACCTGCTCATGTAGTGCTTGGGCTGGAGGAACGGGTTGGCGCCGACGAAGGTGCCCACGAAGGACATGTACTTCAGCAGGAGTCCGTTCGGTGCCGCGAACTCGATTCGGAAGGTCTTCTTGTCCACCTGGACGAATCTCGCGGGCTTACCTCCTGGAGACAGCCAGGCAGGGAAGACCGGAGCGAGTTCCTTGTTCGAGTAGACGTGCTCGTAGACGTACATGATGTCGTCGGTCGTGAAGGGCTTGCCGTCCGACCATCGGACACCATCGCGTAGATGGAAAACGTACGCGCGTCCGCCGTCCTCGATCTCCCATGACTTCGCGAGGCCCGGGCCGGGGTTCGGCGGAGTGGTGGGAGTCCACTCGACGAGGCCTGCCCACCCCATGTACTGCAGGCCGTCGTTGTTCAGGTCGATCTGTCCGCGCTGCATCGTCCCACCGAAGCTGCCGAGTTGGCTCTGCGGCTTCACCACCATGGGATCCTTCGGGAGCCGCTCCGTCAGTTTCGGGAGTTTGCCCGCCTTCACCTGGGCAGCGAGCATGGGGGCTTCCTTGGTCCCCTTCGCCGCAACCGCCGGCCCAGGTCCCTTGTCGGGATTCGTGGACAGGAACGAGCAGCCGGTAAGTGTGCAGGCGCCAAGTGTGGCTACGCCGCCGGCGCGTAGCAGGTCCCTGCGGGTGATCCTCGATGCCACCGTGAGCCCTCCTCGTGTCCCGGGCGGAGCGTTGCGTCCAAGCCGGTTCACCTACTCCACGACGCCTGCCAAAGGCCTGCCGGCAGGCAGTGCGGCCTGAACGTGAGTGGCCGGAACGATCATTCGAGATGTCAGATACATCTACGAGATGCGAGATGTTACCTCCACGATGGCCGCCTGCACAGCCTTCGACCGGGCCGAATCTTCCAAGGTGCCGCAACCGGGCCTGCACCACGTTTTCGATGCAGGAGGACCCTTGCCTGGTCTACGTACTGTCTCTAACATCCTTCAAGAATTGAGTTGCATCTACGAAATCCCGTTGGATGACGAGCCGCCCGTGCCAGGAGGTCGGCATGACCGAGGTAGGCAACTCACGACTGTCCGGCCTGATCCCGGCCGGCGGCATCAGAGCCTCCCAGTGCGGAGGTAACACCGTCGGAGCGATGCTGCGTGAGCCATCTCCACGCACGGACGGCTACCGCCACGTCGACACGCCCGCGATGATCCGGAAGCTGCTGGCCCTCGGGGCCAACACCTACATCTACGGGATATGGGACTCCCCTACGGACTGGGACGACCTGCGGCTCGAGTTCGCCCCGGCCGCCGCGGATGCGGGTATCGACGTCTGGGTCTATCTCGTTCCACCCAGCGAGACCTCCCGCGACGGGGGCCGCGCCTCAAGGCCCTACGTGATGGACTACGTGGCCTGGGCCCGCGCCTGTGCCGAGCTCTCCGTCGCGCATCCCAACGTGAAGGCGTGGGGCATCGACGATTTCGAGTTCAACCAGGAAACCTTCACGACCGACTATGTGGCGCTGCTGCGCAAGGTGGCCCAGGACATCAACCCCGATCTGGCGTTCTACCTCTGCACCTACTTCCACGCGGCGACCGATCCGGGGTTCCTCGCGAAGTACGGCCCCTATCTCGACCTCGTGCTCTATCCGTTCCTGGACGGGCGGAACCTCAACACCATCGTCGCGGACAGCGTCGGACCATGCCTGGACGAGATCCGCGCCGCCGTGCGGCCCTGGAACCTCGATGTGGTTCTGCTCGTGTACACCGGCCGCTTCCTGGACGCGTGGAACGAACCCACCCCCGACTACTGTGCCTCGGCGGTTCGCGCCGGGCTCGAGTACGCCCGGGCAGGCAGGATCGCAGGGGTCACGGCATACGGTCTCCAACTCGACGACGCCCCGACCATCTCCTCGACCAACAAGGCGATGTACGGAAACGGCCGCCTGAGTCTTCTCGTCCCGCCTGTCCGCACGCAGGAGGGGGCGTACGCCCAGGCTTCACAGGTCGTCCGGGTCGACCCGGACGCGCCACGGCACGAACTGTCGTTCTGGCACAACGACATCTTCAGCGGACTGGTCGGCGGCGCCGGTAAGCATGTCAAGCAGGTGCTGCTCGACGGTGAGGTGATCTGGTCCGAAGACGTCCGCCACCATGGCTTCGCGCTGTGGCAGCAGTGTTCCACGCTCCACGGGCCGATCGACGTGACCGAACGGCTGCGCGGCAGGACGAGCGCCACCTTGGCGTTCCGCCTTCACCAGGCTCGCGGAGGGGACGAGATCTTCCCCGTCGACGTGGGATTCGACCACATCGAGACGCTGGGCTTCACCGTCGACAATCCGGGGTTCGAAACCACTGATGCCTGGACACTCGACTCCAGCCACGGCGTTCCGGTCCCCAGCATCGACATCTTCGTTCCCGACCGTCCGCAGCACTCCTTCGCCGCAGTGGCCGCTGAGTACCACGCCCACGCAGGCGAGTCGGCCAACATCTGATGGACGAGATCCGCGTCGGCGTCGTCGGTCTCGGTCCACGGGCCCTCGGGACGTGGATCCCGCTGCTGGCGCGCATCCCGGGATACCGGATCACGGCTGTGTGCGATCGGATCGAGGCTCTGCACCAGGCCGCACTGTCTCGCGTCGGCGACCCGACATCCGTACACGCGTACAGCGACTACGACGACGTATTCCAGGATCCCACCGTCGATGCGGTGGCGCTCACGATCAGGAGCCGGGACCAGGGCCGGCTCGCCGCACGGGCCCTCGAGGCGGGAAAGCACGTCCACGCGGAAGTGCCGGCTGCCTACAGCGTCGACGACTGCTGGCGGCTCGTGCTCGCGGTCGAGCGGAGCGGCCTGACCTACCAACTGGCCGAGCAGACGCGGTACTGGGGCTTCGTCGACGCCTGGCGCGGCCTCGTGTCCTCCGGCCGCCTCGGCCACGTCACGCTCGCCGAGGGGCAGTACTTCCACCATTACACCGAGGGCATGTTCCAGGATCCCCGATCCGGTGAGCTGATGGGGCCGGACAGTATCCCCGACCATCCGGATGCGGTCCCCACATGGGCGCAGCAGATGCCGCCGATCCACTACCTGCCACACGAGTTGAGCCCGATGCTGCGGATCCTCGACGACCGTGTCACCGAAGTGGTGGGGATGAGCACCGGGTCACCGAGCGCCGCGAACCCCCGGATCGCCCAGGCCGACATGCAGGTCGCGCTGATGCGGACCGGGAAGGGGACCATCCTGCGGATGGCAGCGAGCTTCGCCCAGCCACATCCGCCCGGTAACTGGCACTGGTACCAGCTCATCGGGACAGGTGGGCGGGTCGAGTGGTCTCGCACCAACCGCGATCGACCGAAGGTGTGGTTGGCGGACGCGCAGATGCACGACCTCGCGGACGTCGACTGGCGGTACGAACGCACCGACGCTCCAGTCGAGGCACGCGGCAGTGGCCACGGTGACGCGGACTACTACACCCACATCTCTTTCCGAGACGCCGTGTTCGCAGGCCGCCAGCCGCCTTTCGACATCTATCAAGCAGTGGACACGGCCGCCCCGGCCGTGTTGGCCGCCCAGTCGATGGCGGCCGGCAGCGGCCTGCTCGAGGTCCCGGACTTCCGGCCCGGCCCGGCCCGTGCGGTGGGACAGGCGCCATGACTGTCGCCGTGGTCGTTGCCGACGAACAGGACGTCGGGAAGTTCGGCCGCTACCTGGCGGAGATCCTCCGTGCAGAGGGCCTCGCGGACCTCGAGATCGTCGGCCTGACCAGCCCGCGACTCCACGACCTTACGAAGTTCGCGACCGTTGTGGTCGCGCGGTCGCGTCCTTCCAGGGAGCAGACCGACAGACTGCGCGCCTTCGCCAAGGGTGGTGGACGACTGGTACTCGTCCGGCCCTCCTACTACCTGGCCCGCGCCTTCGGGCTGGCGCCAGCGTCGACCATGGTGGCGCCGGCCTACCTCCGCCCCCTCGGCACCAGCCCGATCGCGAACGCGTTGCCCCAGGAGGCGATCGAGACCCACGTACCCGCGGACTCCTACGCACCCGAAGCCCTGCCGGCGGAAGCCGTGGAGGTAGCACGCCTGTACGCCGACGTCGGCACGCCGACGTCATTTCCCGCGATCATCGAGCTGCCGTTCGGAGACGGGCGTGTCGTCGTCTTCACCTACGACCTGGCCCAGGCCGTGGCGTTGATCCGGCAGGGCGACCCGAACCGGGTGGGCGGACGGGGGCTCGGCGCAGGCGAGCCCTACCGCATCCAGGACCTGCTGACCGGCTACGCGGACTCCGGGTGCTGGCACCTGCCCCAGGCCGATCTTCATGCCGCGATGCTGGTCAACGCGGTCAACCAGGTGGCGACTCTTCCACAACCTCGCATGTGGTACTACCCAGAGCCCGCCCACCGGAGCGTTCTCGTTCTCGACTCCGACGACGACTGGTCGGCATCGGAACATTTCGACGCACTGCTCGGTGCGGTCGATGCTCACGGCGGGAAGATCACCGTCTACCTCATGTCGGGTACGTCCAGGGAGACCGTGGCCTCCCCTGAGAAGGTCGCGGAATGGCGCGCCCGCGGGCACTCGTTCGGCGTCCACCACGACCCCTCCGACCCCTCCTACGGTGGCGAGGATCCCGAAGAGGTGATCGTCGACCTGGTGCGTAAGGACCTCGCGGACTTCGATCGCCACTACGGCGGCGTCCCGACTACCAATCGCAACCACTGCCTTGCCTGGAAGGGCTACGTCGACGTGCCGAAGGTCTATGCCGAACTCGGTGTCCGCATGGACCTGAACTCCGTCGGTGCCGGACCTTCGTGGTTGAAGTACCTCACCGGGTCCGCGCGTCCGATGAGGTTCGTCGACGTCGACGGCACCGTCGTGGACTGCTTCCAGCAGTCCACCCAGGCCTACGACGACCTCGCCGTCAAGGGCCTGCTCTCGGCCGACCCACGTGGACAGGCCTCCCTCACCCGGAAGCTGATGGAGGAGAAGGTCACTCGCTACTACAGCCCGCTGTCCATGCTCTCCCATCCGGTGTCGTTCTTCACCTACTCCCGGACCTACATGGAGCTGTGCTGGCAGGCCGCTCGTGAGCTCGGAATGCCGATCTGGAGCGCCTTTGAGTGGGCCGACTTCGTGGTAGCGCGGGACCGGGCCCGCATCAGCGACGCCACGTGCACAGACGGCGTTCTTCGTTGCCGAGTGACCGGCAGGTCCCCCGCCGGTGCGTTGACCATCATGTTGCCGGTCGCATCCGACCGGGTGACCAGAGCCACCGTGGACACCGAGGCCGTCCCGGTGACCGGCCTCGATGTCTTCGGATGGCCTTCCAGCCTGATCCCGATCAGGGTCGACCACGACCGGGCGTCTCCCCACGAGATCGCCGTGGAGACCTGCTGAGCTTCCCCGTCAGCCAGTCGTGTTCCGTGGGCGCCGTTGTCCACCTCACGTCTGTCATGCCCAGCCTGCCGGGAGGTTCGCGCCGAGCAGCCGCATCGCGGATCCGGCCAGGACCTCGGCACGCTGCGTGTCATCTATGGTCACCCAGTCGAGGATCCGGGCCGTTTCCGCCCGCGGCACCGTGTAGGGCGCGTCCGTGGTGAAGACACATCGACCCGCTCCGATCTGTTCGTCGCGCGCGAACTCGCTGAGAACGGTGTCCCACGGCGCGTACGCGGTGTCGGCGTGGAGATTCGGCGCGTGGCGCAGGGCGGGTGCCGCGTCGATCCAGAAGTCGGTCGCGCCACTCCTGCCCATGAGGAAGCGCAGCTCCGGATAGCGGCGGGCGAGGGTGGCTGCCGGGAGCGGGAGCGCAGTCGGTGGGGTTCCCGTACGGATGTAGACGAACCAGCCCTGCTCCCCCGCGAACGCGAGCAGCGGGTCGAGCAGCCCGTCGAGCACGTCGAAACCCTGAAGTACCGGATCCACCGCCAGGGCGACCGCGCCGGCGTCCTTCGCGCGGGCGAGCTCGTCCAAGGCAGAGCGGCCGCGCCAGGGATTTGCTACTGCGTAGGCAGCAAGCCGTCCACCCGACGCCTCCGCGGCGCTGCACACCGCCTCGTTGCCTTCACGGTTGTCGTATGCCGTGCAACGTTCGTCAGGCGCGACGAGCGCGTGGTCGATTCCCAGCGTGTCCATCGTCGCCAGGAGTTGCTCGACGGTCAGGTCGACTTCCCGCCCTGTTCCAAGCCGCACGTGCGCGTCGATGATCACCGCGTCTCCAATCCGAGCGCCGACAGGGCATCTGCGTGGATGATCCGTTCGATCGAGTCGTCAGGCACCCGCGGAAGCTTCGTGCCCTCGACGATGTCGTTGACACGTCGCAGGGCCGCCATCGCCTCACCGGAGGTGGAGATCGGATAGTCCGAACCGAACAGCAGCTTGTGCGGCACACCCCATTCGCCGGCGAACGTCAGCGCCTCCCACGCCAGCCACGGACGCAGGTACACCGACGACACGTCGGCGTACACGTGCGGATGCTTGCGGATGACCGCGACTGTCTCACGTACGAAGGGATGCCCCATGTGCGCCATCACCACCCTGAGTTCGGGGTACGCCAACGCAATCTCGTCCATCACGAGCGGGTGGGTGTACCGCAACGGCGCTTCCTGGATGGGCGAGGTCCCCTGGTGGAAGAGGATGGGCAGACCTTCCCGTTCGCAGTAGGCGTACAGACGACGCGCCTCGTCACAGAGTGGGTCGAAGTCCTGGTAGTTGGGCCCGAGCTTCACGCCCACGAGGTTCAGGTCGCGGCAGCGTTCCACTTCTTGGAACACCGTCGGCAAGAGGGGGTTGACAGACATGAAGCCGATCCGCCGGTCCGGCGCTGCCGCGACGAACTCCGCCGTGGCATCGTTCGTCCGCTCAGGCCGATACGGAAGACCCGTCGCACGCAACGGGTCGTCGACCGCGATGTTGAACACGATGGTGATGTCCGCGTCGGTCTGCTGCCGGTCGAAGTCGTCCCAGCTGTTCGTGGTCACGACCGACCGGTCCGAACGCCAGCCCTCGAAGGACAGGCGCTCGCTGTCGGGTACCGGGTCGCGGTGGGTCGGAGTGTGGTTGTGAACGTCGACGATCATCGCAGCTGCGTCCCCTTCTGGGTCGTGGCCGAGGTCAGCGGAACCGGACGAGCACGTCCTCACGGAGCTGAACGCCGAGCCCGGGGCCTGGCGGTAGGCACACGCGCCGTCCGTTACTCGGCAGCGGTTCGGCGAGGATGTCGTCCGCGTAGTAATGCGCGCCGATGATGTCGGACGGGAAGGCCGTGGTCAGGCCCGGAAGTGCCGCGGCGACGTGAGCCTGCGCGGCGGCGCCGAGGCCGAGTTCGCCGTTGGAGCCCAGCAACGAAGCCAGGCCGAACGCGTGCGCGATCGTGCCCAGCTCCACCGCTCGGCCAGGCCCACCGGCTTTCCCGACATACACGCTGACGACGTCCGCGGCGTCCTGCCGGATCACCCGGCGAAGGTCGGCCAGGTCGAAGATCGACTCGTCGGCCACCACCGGGAGGCCCTCGGCCCGAAGCGCCGCCATGCCTTCGAGATCGTTGGCGTCGACGGGCTGCTCGACGAAGGCGACGTCCTGGTCATGCAGCCGGCGAAGCGCGGTGCGTGCCTCTCCCCGGGACCAGCCTCCGTTGGCATCCATCCCGAGGAACGGGCCCGCGCCGACCAGCCGCCTCGCGTGCGCGACCCTGGCGACGTCCCCCTCGACGCCGAGGCCGACCTTGACCTTGAACGCCGCGAAACCGGCCTGCACCGCCTTGGCGTGCACCTGCTCGAGGCGCTCGCCGTCACCGGACAGTGAGAGTTTGATGGGCACTTCGGTACGTAGTGGGCCGCCCAGCACGACGGCGAGCGGCACGCCAAGGGTTCGGGCGTGGGCATCCCACAACGCGGTCGACACGCCGGCCCTGGTGAACGGGTTGCGCGCGAGAACCCGATCCATCGCCTGCTCCAACGCAGCCACCGGCACCAAGGGACGACCCAGGAGGGCCGGCGCCAGTACGGTCCGTACGAAATGCTGGGCAGTCGGCCCGTCCTCGCCGCTCCACAGAGGGGTACAACTGACTTCGCCGTATCCCTCGACTCCGGCACTGGTGATGACCCTCACCAGGCAGAAGTCGGACCGCTCGTGAGCGCCCTTCGCACCGCGGACGACAAGGTCGGGATGTGCCGGCATGCTCACGAGTGCGGTGTGAACCGCGACAATGGTGTCGGTCATGCCCTGCCCCGTAGCGGTCCTCGATCTCCCAGCAGCGTTCGCGGAGCATCTTCCAGCATCGATCGTCGCTGAGCCGGCGTGATCCCCCAGCCCTCGATCTCGCGGACCCGGGCTACCGCGTAGTCCTGGCTCGCCTTGTCGGACAGGCCGGCGTCGGTGCCGAAGAGGACCTTCCCGGACGGCGCCTCGGCCAGGATCCGGCGGGCCGCGTACGGCGGGGTCCCACAGATGCACAGGTAGAGGTTCGGCGTCTCCACCGTGGCGGCGAGGGCCTCCCGCCAGCAGTCGTGGAGGCCGCCGTGCCCCAGCACCACGGGGAGGTTCGGGTGCCTTCGAGCCAGGGCCGCGATCTGCAGCGGCGTGGAGTACGGCGGTGTGCCGTCGTGGCTCAGCAGGATTCCTCCCGCCCCGGCGACCACCTCGCAGATCGGGTCGAGTGCGGGCTCGTGCATGGAGAATCCCTGCAGCCACGGGTGCAGCTTGAGCCCTCGCATGTGCAGCTGGCTGAAGCAGCGCTCGACCTCCGGCACCGCACCACTCTGGCGGGGACTGACGGTGCCGAACGCCGCCATCCGGTCCGGATACTCCGCAACGAACGCGGCCACCTCGTCGTTCGCCTCAGGAGTGGGATTGAAGAGTCCGTCGTGGCTCAGCACCACGGCGGCGTCGATCCCCGCGGAGTCCATGAACTCCACGAACTCCCGGGCACCGAACGACGCGCCTGCCAACCAGGTCGCGGTCTTCCAGGCCGGTGTGTGGGTGTGAAAGTCGATCACGTGCGCTCCCTTCGGGGAATCGTGAACACCGACGCCGCGCCCGCGATCCGCTCACTCAGCTCCAGCGCGGTGAGCCCCTCGGGCAGCCCAGGTACCGCCCGATCGCCCCGTCCGCTCACCAGTTCCACGAACGCGCCGAGCTGACGGTCGAAACAGCGCTCGGTCCGGTCGGCCGGGTCGTCGTACACCTTCGTCTCGCCGTCGGAGGTAAGCGTCAGGCGGAAGGTGAAGCCGTCGAGGACGGCATAACCGTGCTGTCCGAGGATCGTGAGCTCACACCGTGGAAGCTCGCACGTCAGCCAGCCGAACTCCACAAGGGCGGTCGTTCCGCACTCGTAGGTCAGTCTTGCCCCGTTGAGGTTCGGCGAGGCAACGTCCGGATCGGTGCGCACGGACCAGGCGTCGGACACCCGCGGGCTCGCACCGTCCAGCAGGAACGCCAGCCAGTCGAACACGTGGGCTCCTTCGTGCAGCACCGGAGGACCGTGGCGCAGCGTCTGGTGGACGCGGGCCGAGTGCTCGGGGTCGTTCGCATCCAGACGTTCGTCATAGATGTGAGCACGGATCAGCAGCGGACCGTGAAGCGGTCCTGTTCGAACCCACTCCCGCAACCGCGCCAGTGCTGGATCGTGTCGGTAGGTCAGCCCGACCTGAAGCCGCCGTTGCCGCTCGGTCGACAAGGTGGTCAGTGGTCGAGCCTCGGCCGTCGACACGGCGATCGGCTTCTCCGCCAGGACGAACTGCTCAGCTCGCAGAAACCGCTCCGCCAGTCCGGTGGTCACCCATGGCGGCGTCGCCAGGACCACGCCGTCGACACCTTCCGCACCGCACAGCGCCGTCGCGTCTGTGTACATCGGCACACCAGGCGCACGGGTGGTGGCGACGGCCCGGCGCTCCCTCGAAGGATCGGCCATGCCCACCAGCTGGACAGCGTCCGACCTCAGCATTGCCGGGAGATGTGCAGCCAAGCCGATCGAGCCGAGGCCGATGAGCGCGAGGCGTACCGGGCCCTCGACTGCCATGGCTCACCGTCCTCGACCTGAGAGGGAGAAGGCACGACCGTACGAAATAACGGAGACAGCTCCGATATCCCGAAGATCGTATCCAGGTGGTACGGAGCCATCAAGGTCTTGACGACCGACTGCGATCACTCTTCGGGCGGCACTCTCGTCGTTCGTTGGTGCACCCGCAGGTGACCGGGTGCGGACTCCCTCGTACGAACGGCGATCGGCAGTACGACATGCCGCACGTCGCGGTACGGCTCGGGACTACCGATCCGGGAGTGGAGCAGCCGCATGGCCTCGGCTCCGAGTTGCCGTGACGGGAGCGTCGCCGCCACCGCTGTGAGCGGCAGTATGTCGAACGGCCCGGAGTCGTCCATTCCGGCGAGGTCGAGTTCGCCCGGGATCTCCATGCCGAGGGCCACCACGTCCTCCACAGCCTGCGCGAGCGTGTAACCGTTACCGCACAACAGCACCGTCGGAGGTTCGGGGTGGGACAGCAGAGCTTCGAGGGTTCCCGTCGCGCCCGAGCCTGGGCGGCCGGAGTACCTGCGCAGGACAGTGAGGTCGGGGCGGATCGGCACGTCGTTGTGGCGGAGGGCCTGCAGGTGTCCGGTCAACCGGTCCCGGACACTCGTACAGTCGACCTCGTTCCACAACGTGAGGATTCTCCGGTGGCCGAGAGCGAGTAGTTCCTGGGTGACCTGATAGCCGACCGCCAGGTTGTCGGCGGTTACCGCGTCCGTGGGCACGTCCGGCCGGTAACGGTCGACCATGACCAGCGGGACGTTCCGGTGCCGGATTTCGGCGAACAGGTCGGCGTGGGCGTGCCCCTCCGCGGGGTAGAGCACGATGCCGTCCACGTCGTCGTCCAGTGCCCGGTACAGCGCCCGCGCCTCGAGCTCGGAGTCGTTCTCGGAGTACGCCAGGAGCACGCGGAAGCCGAGCGCCGAGCAGGTGGCCTCCACTCCCCCGAGCAGTTGGTTCACGTGCCCCCCGCCGTGGCCCTGCAGGACGCAGGCGATGGTCGGGTGACGGTTGCCGGATCCTCTGCTCGCCCGGGGAGTCGGCGGAGACGACGTCTGTGGTTCGGCGACGTAGGTCCCGCTTCCCTGCCGGCGGACGAGGACGCCTTCGGCGACGAGGTCGTTGAGGGCGCGTACGGCAGTCGTCTTGCTGACGCCGTACTCCTCACAGACCTTGCGCTCGGTGACGAACAGCGCCCCCGGAACGTACTCCCCCTTCGCGATGGCCGCACGCAGGGATGCCTTCACCGCCTCGTAGAGGAGGACCCGCCCTGTGTTGTCATGTGCCGTCATCGTGTCCTTCTGAAGGTGTGATTCTCGACATCGTTCATAGTGTCAACGTTGGGAACGCGAGTCAGCCGGCGGGCAAGATCGGACGCCGTCGTTGACACGTCGACATTCTGATTATTACGTTTCGAGCCACCTGGACCGCGGTCTGCGCCCCGCATCTGCCTGTATCTGCGCAGCCTCTCCGACCAGCTGGTCCAGTCATCGCCACGTCTCACCCGCATGTGCACGGTCCGGCCCACCGCTAGGAGATCCGACATGCTCAGACGACGTCAGTTTCTTGCCGGCGCGCTGCTGGGAAGCGTTTCGGTCAGTGCGTGCAGCTCGAACGGAAGCGGCGGTGGAGGCGGCAGTTCGGGTGGGGTCACGACCTTCAGCTATCTGCGGCCCACCTGGGGTCCGGCGACGTACACCAAGAACGGCGCGTACGAACGGACGCTGGAAAACAAGGCCCACGTCGACATCAAGGTCCAGATCATCCCCGTGATCGACTACGACACGAAGGTGAACACGGTCCTGGCCTCTGGCGACATCCCGGACGTCATCTGGGGCTCTGGCCCGGTGAGCGGAACCTGGAAGGAAGCGCAGGACGAGGGCGCCTTCCTGCCGATCGACGACTACCTCGAGAAATACCCCGCGCTCCGCAAGGCCGTTCCGGACTCCATCTGGAAGACCCTCAAGGACACCCACGGCGACACGTACTTCATACCCAATCTGATCTGGCCTCAGGTGCCGTTCTTCCTCTTCTACCGCCAGGACCTGTTCGAACAGGCGAACCTGCCCGAGCCGAAGACGCTGCAGGAGTTCGTCACCACTCTCACCACGCTGAAGAGCAAGTTCCCGAAGCTCGTGCCGTTCACGATGGGGTACGAGTGGCACGCGAAGGAACTGGCCACGTCGTTCGGCGTCGCCAAGAACGGCTGGGAGCCCGCTGCCGACGACCGCGGCCGGCTCGTCCCGTGGTTCATGAAGGACAAGGAGATCGACCTCTACTTCTGGCTGCAGGACCTGCACAGGAAGGGCCTGCTCGACCCCGACTACGGCGTCAACAAGGAGCCGAACTTCTCCACCGACAAGTTCAAGGCCGGCAAGACGGTGATGGCGATCGAGAACTGGCTCGCGTTCCCCGGAATCTCCACCGACCTTCGCGAGGTGGTCCCGAATGCCCGGGTGGGGGTCGTGTCCCCGCTGGGTGAGCTGGGCGGAAACCGGGTGGTCTTCCCGATGGACCGCGGCTTCTACGTGTCGGCCAAGATCAAGGACCCCGACGGCTTCTTCCGGTTCCTCAACTGGACTCTCACCGACGGGTCCACCTTCCGCCGCTGGGGCGTGGAGGGCAGGACCTACAAGGTCGACAAGGGCCGGAAGGTGCCCATCCCGGACAACGAGCGGAACAAGGCGTACCAGGGCCCTCAACTGGAGCCACTCCACTTCCTCGATCCCTACAGCGAGAAGCTGGACTGGGAAGCGATGAGGATCGGCTTCGAGGGTTCCGGCGTCGCCGACCGGTTCGACTACATCAGGGGGAAGTTCGACGAGTACACCGCCAAGGCCTACGCCGACTACCGCGATCCGACGATCATGTCCCCCACCGAGGTGAAGAAGGGAACGCAGCTGTTCGAGGACCTCCTGCAGAAGCCGACGCAGAGCACCATCATCAACCACAAGGCGACCCGGCAGGACTGGTTGCGGGCCGTGGACAAGTGGCGGGCCGCGGGTGGCGACAAGATCATCGCGGAGGTCAACCGACTGCAGAAGGACAAGTCCAAGCCGCAGTACGCCTCCCTATGAGCACCCGCGTGGCTGAGCGGGTCGCCGCACCCCGGCCCGTTCGCCGCTCCACGGCCGCCCGGATCTGGCAGTACCGCACCATCTACCTGCTCATCCTGCCCACCATCGTCTACTTCGTGGTCTTCGCCTATCTTCCGATGATCGGCCTGCAGATCGCGTTCAAGGACTTCAGGGTCTTCGGCGGGATGTGGAACAGCCCATGGGTGGGCCTGGACAACTTCAGGGCGGTCTTGTCGTCGGAGAAGTTTCCCCAGCTCGTCCGCAACACGCTGCTCATCAGTACCTACCGGATCGTCTTCGGCTTCCCGGTGCCGCTGATCTTCGCGTTGCTGCTGAACGAGGTGCGCACCCGGTGGTTCAAGCGCAGCATCCAGACCGTCACGTACTTCCCGCACTTCCTTTCCTGGGTGGTGTTCGCCGGCATCGTCATCAACATCCTCGGGCCGAGTGGACTTCTCAACACCCTGCTGCTCGACGCCGGCGGGCACCGGGTCAACTTCCTCACCAATCCCGACACCTTCCGATCGGTGGTGGTGCTGACCGGCATCATGAAGGAGTTCGGCTGGGGAGCGATCATCTACCTCGCCGCGCTGTCCGGGATCGACGCGCAGTTGTACGAAGCCGCGCGTGTGGACGGCGCGGGCAAGCTGCGTCAGATCTGGCACGTGACACTGCCGGGCCTTCGACCGGTGATGGCCGTACTCCTGGTCCTGTCCCTCGGCAACCTGCTCGACGCAGGCTTCGACCAGATCTTCCAGCTCTACAACGGCGCGGTGCTGGACGTCGGGGACATCATCGACACCTACGTGTACCGGATCGGCCTACTGGACGCGCAGTTCGAGACCGCGACCGCCGTCGGGTTGTTCAAGGGTGTCGTCGGCATGGTGATGATCGTGACCGCGAACCACGTGCTGCGCAGGATGGGACAGCGATCGATATGGTGACCAGCTCAGAACAACCACCCACGCGGACGGCCGGGCCGGACTCACCGGGCACAGACCCCTCCGACCCCGAACTCGTGAGCGGCGACCAGATCACGAGTCCGGCGCGGCGGGCCCAACTCGACCGCAACCCCCGATGGGCCGACACGATCATCCATGTCGTACTCATCGTCCTCGGCCTGGTCACCCTGCTGCCGATGGTCAACATCCTGGCCAAGTCGATGAGTTCGAGCGCGTCGATCGCCGCCGACCCGCTGATGCTGCTGCCGAGAAACCTCACGGCCGAGGCCTACCACTACATCTTCGAGACTCCGGTGCTCATGCGGTCGTTCGGAGTGACGGTGTTCGCCACGCTCGTCGGTACGAGCCTGAACCTGTTCTTCACGACCACCGCGGCGTACGGCCTGTCGAAGACCTACATCCCGGGCTACCGGCTCCTGATGTGGATCGTGATCGTCCCGATGCTGTTCGGCGCGGGCCTCATCCCGACGTACCTGCTGCTGAAGAACATCGGGCTGATCAACAACGTGTGGGTGCTGGTCTTCTCCGGACTGGTGTCACCGTTCAATCTCATCCTGATGCGGAACTTCTTCTGGAGCATCCCGGCCGAGATCGAGGAGTCCGCCCGTATAGACGGCGCCTCGGACCTGCAGGTGCTGTGGCACATCGTGCTGCCGTTGTCCAAACCCGTGCTGGCCACGATCGGGCTCTTCTACGGTGTGGCGCACTGGAACGACTTCTTCACCGGGCTGTTCTTCCTCACCGACAGCTCGAAGTGGCCGCTCCAGGTGGTCATGCGTTCGATCATCATCGACCAGAGCATGCTCGGCATGGGCGGCATGAACGCCCCCACCCAGGACCTGCAGCGGATGGTGATCTCCGCGGACAACATCAGGGCGGCGACCATCATCTTCTCCACGGTCCCGATCCTGCTCGCCTACCCGTTCCTCCAGCGGTACTTCGTCAAAGGCATCATCCTCGGCGCCGTGAAGGGCTGATCATCATGGACGGGACAACCGGCAAGCCGACGTTGACATCGAGCCCTGCGTCCGGTTCGGCATCGCCGCCGAACATGGTGGAGCTACCCGGTGGCAGGTTCGCCATGGGGGCGGCCGACGGCGGACGCGAGGAGGGTCCCGTCCACGACGTGGAGGTACGCGCGTTCGCGATGGACCTCCATCCGGTCACCAACCGGCAGTTCGGTGAGTTCTGTGCAGCCACCGGCCGCGCTCACCCGGACTCACCCCGCTGGGAACGGCTCCCGAACTCGTTCTCCACGCGCCCCGACCACCCGGTCGTCAACGTGTCGTTCCAGGACGCGTCCGACTACGCGGCCTGGGCCGGCAAGCGGCTGCCGACGGAGGCCGAATGGGAGTACGCGGCGCGCGGCGGCATCCCGGGCGCGCGGTATCCGTGGGGGCAGGAGGAGCCGGGAGGCCGCCGCGCTCAGTATGCGACCAGGGAGTCCGAACATCCGTGGCGCGACTGGCGGCACAGCACCGGCCACCGCTACACCGCGCCCGTGTGCTCCTTCCCACCGAACCGCTTCGGTCTGTACGACCTGGCCGGCAACGTGTGGGAATGGTGCGCCAACTGGTTCCACGACTACCCCGACCAGCAGGTGAGCCTGGACGCACCCGACGAGGGCTGGGGGATGCGGCGGGTCCTGCGCGGTGGCGCGTACTACAGCACTGCCTGGGACCTTCGGGTCAGCCGACGGCTGCGGGTGTTCGGCGGCGTCGGCGGCAACGGCATGGGCTTCCGGTGCGTCGCAGACCTGGACGAGCCGCGCACCGAGGCACCAAGGCCCACCATCACGCTCGCGGCCGAACGCACCGCGGACCAGAACGGCACGCCGGACCTGGACGGCGTGAACCTTCGCATGAGCCGGGAGGTGGAGCTGTGCCTGGGGATGTCCGCCCCGCTCACCGACGCCGACGCGGATCGGGTGAGCCGGCTCGGTTTCACCAGCGTCGAGCTGTACGTCACCTGGGAAACGGTCGAGAACCAGGGCGAGGGCGTCTTCGACTTCTCGTTCTGGGACGAGCAGGTGGACGTACTGCGGCGGCACGGCCTGCGATGGGTTCCGTTCCTCATCGCAGGACCCACGTACTCACTGCCGGACTGGTACCGCCGCGGTGACGACTTCCGCGGGCTGATCTGTCTCGAACACGGCCTGCCGAACGGCACCCAGAGCATCTGGGACCAGCGCTTCGACCGGCACGTCGACCGGTTCCTCGCGGCCTTCGCCGACCACTACCGCGACACCGACGTGATCGAGGCGCTTCTGCTGGGCATCACCGGCGACTTCGGTGAGGCGATCTTCCCGGTGACGGGGACGACGTGGACGACGGTCATCCCGGGGCCGTACCACACCCACGGCGGCTACTGGTGTGGTGACCGGTTCGCCCTCGCCGACTTCCAGGCCGCCGCGCTGCGATGGCACGACGGCGACCTCGATCTGCTCAACCGGCGCTGGGGCACCTCCTTCGCCCACCCGACGGAAGTCAGCTTTCCCCGGCTACGGGTCGATCCGGACGACGACTTCCGCGTGGACGAGCCGACAGCGCCCGGGACGTACGCCGTGTCCAACTCCTGCGACCGGCGCCGCTGGCTGGACTTCGTCGGGTGGTACCGCGCCTCGATGAACTCCCTGGCTCGACGCTGGCTCGCCACCACTCGCCGGCACTTCCCGAACCATCCGATCTACCTGTGCACCGGCGGGGACGCCTCACCGCACCACGGTGCCCACTTCGGTGACCAGTGTCAGCTCGCGGCGCAGTTCCATGCCGGCGTACGCGTCACCAACGAGGCTTCGAACTACGCCCACAACTTCGCCATGACGCGGTGGGTGGCTTCCGCCGGCCGCTTCCACGGCGCGTACTTCGGCTTCGAACCTGCGGGCGGTGTCGACGAGAAGGGCATCACGGCCCGGATCTACAACGCGGCGACCTCCGGGACGCGGAACCTGCACTTCTACGCCCCGAACGTGCTTGCCCGTCAATCCTGCGTTGACACCTGGGTCGCCAACTACGACCGGATCGAGATGGGCCATCCGGAGACAGAGGTGGCCGTCCTGTATCCGGACACTCCCCTGGTCCTCGGGGAGATCAGCACAGGGAAGGTCGCCGCACGGGTCGCGGACCTGCGGGATGCGTTCGACCTCGACTTCCTCGACGACACGACGATTTCCGCCGGCGCGCTCGACGGCTATCGCGCTGTGGTCGTTCTCGGCGGAACCCACTACCACCGTGAGACACTCGGGGCCGTTCGGCGGTGGGCCCGATCCGGTGGCCTGCTCGCCGTACTGGAGACAACTGAGCTGCGACCGGTCGACGGGGATGACGACATGGATCCGGTCACGATCCTGCGCAGGCCCGGGGACCCGGACGGGACGATCCGCTGGTTCGGCTCACCGCGGGACCCGGCCGAGCTTGCCGGACCTGCGGCGCACGGCGCTTCCTGGGCCGTGCCGGCTCTGACCGACTGGCTACGCGCGAACGACTGCGCACCGGTGGACGGTGTCTCGGACCTGGTCTACCTCGCCCGGCTCGCCGATCGCCTCGTGCTGCTCAGCCACGCCGACAGCGAGGTCCACAAGTCCGTCCTCATGCCCGACGGCACGTCTCGTACCGTCCGGATCCCACCCAACTCCATCGTGGAGGTCCCCATCCACCCGGCAGGACGGACGAAGTGACCGCCGCGGACCCGCACCCTGCGCTGAGGAGGTAGCCCGACGTGACGATCCGGGTGATCATCGGACAGCTGAACGAGCTCGACGACGAGACCGCACTGTTCGCCCGCCAGCTCGGTATCGACGGCGTGCAGTTCAACACGCCGCGACTACCGGCGGACCAGGGCTTCTGGCAGCTCGACGACCTGGTCGCCCTGCGCCGCCGATGCGCCGACGCCGGCCTGCACCTGGAGGCGCTGGAGAATGTCCCGATGTCCTTCTACGACAAGGTGCTCACCGGAGCGCCCGGCCGCGAGCGACAGTTGGAGAACTTCCAGCGAACCGTGCGCAACGTCGCGGCGGCCGGTATCCCCATCCTCGGTTATCACTTCATGCCCACGTTCGTGTGGCGTACCTCGGTGGAGCCCGGCCGGGGCGGTGCCCTGGTGACGGCGTTCGACGAGTCGCGGGTGGCCGACGGCAACCTCGTCGACTATCCGCAGGTCGACCCGAGCCTACGGATCGGCGCCGAGCAGATGTGGGACAACTACCGAACCTTCTGCGAGGCCGTGATGCCGGTGGCCGAGGAGTGCGGGATCCGGCTGGCGCTGCACCCGGACGACCCGCCGGTGGAAGCTATCGGAGGGGTCGCCCGGTTGTTCAACTCCCCCGCGAACTTCCGCCGGGCGTACGAACTCGCGGGGCGGAGCGAGGCCTGGGCCATCGACCTGTGCCTCGGTACGACGTCGGAGATGGCGGGAGGGGCGGCGGCCGTCGAGGACATGATCGACTACTTCGTGCCGCGCGGCCGGGTCGCCTACGTCCACTTCCGCGACGTCCAGGGCACCGTTCCCGCGTTCTGCGAGTGTTTCCTCGGCGAGGGAAACTACGATCCGCCGGCGGTGATGCGGCGACTGGTGGCGGCCGGGTTCGACGGGTTCCTGCTCGACGACCACGTGCCACGGGTGGTGAACGACACCGAGTGGGGTCACCGCGCCCGCGCTCACGCGATCGGCTACATCCAGGCCCTGCTCGCCGTCCACGGCGGTTGAGGGACTCTCACCGACGTCGCGCCGGTTCGACCGGACAGGGAGCGGCCCTGCGGGCCAGCCGCCAGAGCAGCACCGCTGCCGCTACCGCGGCCAGCGGCTGCCCGACCGCGAACCCCTTGAACGAGATGATCATGCCGGGCAGCAGGAGGCCGGCGGCCAGGGCGACGGTGGACCGGCTGCCCCAGTCCGGCGCCCGCAACCAACGCACGGCCGCGCTCGTCCCGAGCGCCGTGAGCGCGACCGCCGTCGCGGCACCCAGGATCGGCACCCCGGCCAGCGGAAAGACGAAGAACCCGATCAGGAACGCCACCGCGAAGGCCGCTCCGGCCGCCACCAGCATGGCGGGCCGCGGCCTGCTCACCGCCTGGCCCGCGGCACGCGCCTTGGGCAGGGCCAGTGCCAGCCCGACCAGCAGCACGATGGCGAGGAAACTCAACCGCCGGCCGACCGTGCAGCTGGCCAGGGCTGGTCCCGTGCAGGCCCGAACTGTCGCCCTGGGAGTCAGCGAGCCAACCATCACCAGCAGTACCAGCGCGGAGCCGACCATGATGCCGGTGCGACCCAGCCAGGGCACGCCGCGGGCCCCTCCCGCCCACACGTGAGCCAGGGCACACGGGAGCACGATGCTGTAGACGGTATGGAACACCACAAGGCCTGCCGCGACCGCCAGGTTCACTCCGCCGACGTGCAACGCCTGCGATGCGGTGAACACGAGCACCTTGCCCGACGCGGGTGCGAGTTTGAACCAGGTCGCGGCGACCAGTCCCTCGTTGAGCAGTGTGTACGCGAGTCCCAGCACCAGGACGCCGGGCCAGCCGATCCGCTGGCGAACCCAGAGTTCGCGGACCAGCAGCGCGGGCACCCCGTAGACCAGGAGAAGGACGGGGAGTACGAGGGGGAAGACCACTGCCGGGGTGTTGGACGAGGCCACCGTCTCGGCGAGGAACGGCGCCAACATCGTCAGGCCGGCCGCGTACAGCCATCGCCTCGGCCTGGTCACCCCTGCCTGCTCGTTCATCTGCCCTCGGTGGTCCCTGCGGCCTCCGCGACCGCGCGTTCGGCGGCGAGTACGGCACCGTCCCGGCCCACGGAGCCCGGGCGCTCGTAGCGCATCTTTACCACTCGGGCGGGCTGGCCCACCACGATCGCGTCCGGCGGGACGTCGTGGAGCACCAGAGCGTTGGCGGCGACCACGGCTCGGTCCCCGATGCTCACCGGGCCCATCGCCTTGGCCCCGTCCAGCAGGATCACGTCGTCACCGATGGTGGGTTGTCCCATCCGGGCCTCGTCCTGGGCGGCGGCCGTGCCGAACCGCGCGGCTCCGGTCATGATCACGTTCCGCCCCACGGTCAGCCCGCTGCCCCAACCGCAGCCGACCGGATGCGGGATCGCCAGTCCCGGCCCGACCTGCGCACCGGGCGCGAGGTCGGCGCCGAAGAGTACGACGTCGAGGAAGTACAGCATCCTGGAAAACGGGCGTAGGTGCGAGCGGTGGCAGTGGGCCGCCAGCCGGAAGAGGAGCACCGCCCAGGTGCCCGGCAACGCCAGCACGTCGACCGCGGACGCCGCCGTGAGTTTCGGACTGCCCTTGAGAGTCGACATGGCAGCCAGGTCGGCCCGGATGGTCCCCAGCAGCCCCAGGGAACCGTCACCGCGTGAGTTCCACATGCTTCCTCCTTCTCCTTCACCTTCTCCTAGCAGGACCACGCGCCAGCCCCCATCGCAGCGCGTCGACCGCCGCGGTTCCGACTCGCTCGGTGTCGAACTCCGCGGCGCGGGCCGGCCCGGCCACGCGCAGCCGCTCGCGCAGCGCTTCGTCTGTCAGGATGCGGACCACCCCCGCGGTCACCGCCTCGCCGTCGAGTGGGTCGACCAGCAGCGCGGCGTTCCCGCAGACCTCGGGCAGCGAGGTCGCGAGCGAGGTGAGCACCGGGGTTCCGTGTGCCATGGCCTCCAGGGGCGGCAGCCCGAAACCCTCGAACAGCGAGAGGTACGCGACAGCTGAGGCACCGCCGAGCAGTCGAGACCGAACGGAGTCGCTGACCCTACCCAGGAAGACCACCTGCCCACTGCCCGCTGCGGCCTCCTTCTCGTCGTCACCGCGGAACCAGCGTCCCCCTGCGATCACCAGTTGGTGCCCGCGCAGGTCCGCGTTCGCTCGCTGTGCACGAAGGAACGAACGGATCAGCAGCGGCACGTTCTTGCGCGGATGCAGGTTGCCCAGATACAGCAGGAAGGGCGCACGTACGCCGCGGGTCGCCAGCCACGCATCGGCCTCGGCCATCGTGCCGGCATCGAGGCGCGCAGGAGCGGTCACGCGGTTCGGCACCACCCTCACCGCCTCAGGAGCCACACCGTAGCTGGCAACTACGTCCGCCCGGGTGAACTCGCTCGGCACGAGCACCACCGACGCGTCGCGCGCCTGACGCCGCACCAGCGTGCGCAGCCGGAACGCGGTCGCCGGCGGGTAGTCCCGGCGACGGTGCTCGAAGGAGAGGTCCCCGACTGTCAGTGCCACCGGTATCGGGCTGCCGACGGGCCCATGGGTGACGGCGACCAGGATGTCCGGCCGTGCCCGGCGCAGCTGTGCGGGCAGTGTCCGGGTGAAATGCCACGGCCCTGGTCGTCGCCGGATCGCCGAGGCGGTGAAGGCGGGCGCGAACGCGACCTCGGGCGGCAGCACGCCGTTCGGGGTCAGCACCTCGAAGCGGTCGGCCGGGTCGGCGCGCAGTGCCAGCCCCGCCAGCAGACCGCGAAGGAAGGTCTCGTCGCCGCCGCGACCCTCGCCCAGGAACACCCCGTCGAAGGTCACCCTCATCGGGACCGTCCCGAGCGTTGCCGGCCGCCTACCGCCGGATGGTCGTCGCCGAAGCACCCGATCAGGTCACTGCCACAGCACATGGCCAGCCTCCTCGAACTGTGCGCGCACCTGGTGCCGGTCAAGGCCGAAGTCCTCCAGGGAGTAGCCATGCCGGCCGGTGCCGTGCCGTCCGGGACCGTCCAGGTAGTCCCGGATCGCGGCCTCGTACCGACCGCTGAACGAGATGCCGCAGGCGTCGTAGAGCCGCGCGACGCAGCCGACCGGATCGGCGACCAGATCCGCGTACCGAACGTCGTGAATCCTGGCCGCCGGCAGCGTGAGCCGGGCCCGTCGCGCGCGGCGGACACCCTCGACCCAGATGCGCAGCCAGAACGTGCCGATCTTTCGGCGGTCGACGCGCCGGGCGTTGGTGGCGGCGAGCACCGCGGCCAGGCTGCAGTAGGAGCCCAGGACCTCGGTCGGGTCCCGGTGCAACTGGATGAGCGTCGCCTCCGGCAGAGCGTGCGCGAGCTCGTCCATCCAGAACAGGTGCGCGGGCGACTTCAGCGCCCACCGGTCGCGGCGATCGTGCCGGGCCAGCACCTGCAGCTGGGTCACGTAGTACGCATAGTGCGGGCGCATGTCGGTTTGGAGACACCAGCCGGTGTACGACGGCACCTGGTAGATGGCGCTGAACTCCAGACTGGCGAAGCTGTTCGCGAACAGCGTGACGCACTCGCACGGCAGCCGCGGGCCGGTCGGGTGGAGCGTTCGGGCCGCGGGGGCGATCCGGTCCAACACCCGGGTGGCCCGCTCCGCCGCCCGGACCCTGGGGTCGGAGGACTCCGCGCCGACCGCCGGCGCCGGTGCCGGTCGGTTCGCCTCCCACTGCCGCAGCGAACGGTTCGCGGGGTCGAGGGAGAGCAGGTGCTGCAGCAGCGTCGTCCCGCTGCGCGGCAGGCCGAGCACCACCATCGCCGGTCCGACCGGTCGCCGGGCGACCTCCGGATGGTCGGCCAGTTCGCGCTGGACCAGCAGCCGGTTCGTCAGCGCCGACACGATCGCGCCGCGGGCGAAGATCCGGCCCGCCGGTGACAGGTCTGCCTCGGCCGACAGCGCCGCCAGGAAGCCCTCGAGACCGGAGAGGTAGCTCGGGTCGCCGAAGTCGCCGTCGCCCCGCTGCCCGGGAGGCGGCCCGGCCACCGAGAGTGCCGCCGCCTGCAGCTCCGGCACGGTGCCGAGCGGCCTGGCCAGCCGGGGCACCCGATCGGCGACCGAGTTGTAGAACCGCAGTGGCGGCCAGGTGTACGGGCGCCGGGTCCGGGCCACGCCCGCTCCGCTCATCCCGCCACCTCGACCCGGATCGGGCTGCGTGCCACCAGGATCCGCATGGTGGCCACCGCGACCACCTCGTCGCGCTGGTTGACCATCTCCAGCGCGGTCTGCACGACGCCTCCGGCAGGCTTGTCGGTCTTGTCGGTGACGGTGAGCCGCACCCGGAGGGTGTCGTCGATGTACGTGGGCTTCACGAAGCGAACCCCGTCCATCCCGTAGAAGGCCAACACGGTCTTCGGGTTCATCGGGAACATTCCCGCGCTGAGCGAAAGCACCAGGAAGCCATGGGCGATCCGTTGTCCGTAGCGGGACCTCGCGGCGAACTCCGGGTCGACGTGGAGCGGGTGATGGTCACCGGTGAGGTCGGCGAAGCGGTTGATGTACTCCTCGGTGACCCGCACACCGCCGTAGGTGGCGCTGTCGCCGATCTCCACCTGGTCGTAGTACTTGTCGTACATCTCAGCTCGCCGCCCTCTCCGGTTCCTGCGCACGGGCGGCCGCCGACCGGCGCCAGACGAAGCTGACCGCGCCCCAGGCCATCCCGCCGCCGACCACCGGAACCACGATCCGGTCGCCGTCGGCCAGCCGACCGCTCGCGCGTGCCTCGTCCAGCGCGATGGCCACCGACGCGCCGGACACGTTCCCGGTGTGGTCCAGACAGGTGATCACCCGTTCCGGCGGGATCTTCAGCTGCTCGACCACCTCGGCGATGATGTTCGCGCCCGTCTGGTGCGGGATGAGCCAGTCGACGTCTTCGATGCTGAGCCCCTTGGTGTCGAGCACCTCGTGGGTCGCATCGACCATCTTCTCCACGGCGAAGCGGTAGATGGCCTTTGTGTCCAGACTCACGTACTGGCTGCGGTCGGCCAGCACCTCGGCGGTGATCGGATGCTTCGTCCCGCCGCCCGGGACCCAGGTCCACTCACAGTGCGTGGCGTCGGTGTGGGTGCACAGGGCCTCGATCCCGTAGCTGGAGCCGGGCAGGTCGCGAATGACCACGGCCGCCGCTCCGTCACCGAAGATCGCCTGGTACATGAACCGCTCCGGATCGGTCACCGCCGACATCGCCTCGGTCGTGATGACCAACGCGGTGCGGTAACCGGCGGCGGACATGACCGAGGTCGCGACCAGCAGCGAGTCGACGAAGCCGGTGCAGGCGGTCTCCAGTTGCAGGCACTTCGCCCTGCCGCCGAGGGCCTGTTGGACCAGGCTGACCGTCGAAGGCAGCCGGCTGTCGGAGGTGAACGTGCCGAGGACGAGCAGGTCGATCTCGTCGAGAGCGACTCCAGCGTCGGCGAGCGCCCGCCGGGCCGCCCGCACGGACATGTCGGAGGTGCCCTCGCCGTTGTCCAGCCGGTGCCGCGTCGCCACCCCGGCGCGCTGCATCACCCACTCGTGCAGGCTCTGCCGCGCACGAACCGGGTCGTAGTCCGTGCTTGCCCGCTCGATGTCCTCGTTGGACACGATCTTCGGGGGCAGGTCGCTCCCCGTCCCAAGGATCACGAAGGACATGGTTGCTCCGATCCGTGTCGGGTCGATGTGGCGCCGGCCAGGAACGGCCGACCTGGCGCCGATGGGGAGCTTCCGGGACCCGGGATCGCGACGTCGGTCATCCATGCCCGCAGCCCGCCGTTCGGGCCGGTGAATCCGAAGGCCAGGTCGTACGCCGCGGCCGCGTCCTCGCATGAGGGCAGCACGCCCTCCGCCACAGCGAGCGTCACCTCGTGGGCGAGCGCGTTCATGACCCGTGCCAGCAGTGGGGTGCCGGCCTGGCGGGGCGCTGTGCCGCCCGTCAGGCCCCACAGGTGGTCACCGATCTCCGGACGCGAGCGTCGCCTGCCGTCTGAGTCTCGGTGGTAGAAGGTGTCCAGCCCCGCGTCGACCATCCCGGACAGCAGTGCGAGCGCAGTGAACCGGTTGCCCAGCAAGGGTGCCAGCCACTGGTTGATCCGAACCACGCTGCGCACGCCGGCGGCGTCCATGACGCGGAACGGGCCGAGGGGCCAGCCGTACCTCTCCAGCGCCTCGTCCACCGCGGCAGCGTCATACCCCTCGCAGAGCAGCCGGATCGCTCCGTCCCAGTACGCGAAGAGCGCCCTGGTGGTCAGGAAACCTGGCCGGTCGGCTGTCCGTAGCCACTGCTTGCCCTGACTGGCCAGCAGCCACTCCAGCCGCTGCTTTGCCGTCGCGTCGCAGCGGGCGTGCAGGGCCACTTCGACCAGCGGCATCCGGTGGGCCGGCCAGCAGTAGTGGGTCACCACGATCCGCTCCGGGCGGCGGGCACCCACCGCAAGGGTGGCCGCGGGAATGCTCGACGTGGTGCTGGCGATGAGGCAGTTCCCGTCCACAACGGACTCGACCGTGGCGATCACCGCACGCTTGGCGGCGACGTTCTCGGGAACGCTCTCCAGTACGACCTCGGCCCCGGCGAGGTCGGCCGGATCCGTGGTCACCCGCAGGCGGTCCAGCCGCAGCCGCGCCTGGTCGGGCCGAAGCGCGGCTCGGTCGACATCCCGCTGCAACGCGCGGGCAATCCCCCGGCGCCTGCTCGCCGCGCCTTCCTCGCCGCCGCGGACCAGCACCGTGACCGGCGACCCCGCGGCGAGGCCGGCCTGTACCAGGCTGACGCCCAGCGTGCCCGCGCCGACCACACCGAGGATCGGTACCTCCCGGACCGCGTTCACGCGAACGCTCCCGCCCAGCGGGCCATCCAGTCACCCAGTTCGGCGAACACGGCGCGGTAGTGCACAGGGGCTCGGCTGGCACCCACGACGTCGCGGAACTCCTCCACGAAGTGCGCGAACATCTGCGCGTAGGGCCCCGGCGAGACCTCGGCGACCGCCTCGTCCACGAGCTCGTAGAACGGTACCGACATCAGGTGCATCCACTGTTCCAGGACGACCACGCGTTCCAGCCGGGTCTGCTTGGTGTGCTCGACCACCGGCGCACCGAACGCGAACAGGTCGCCACGCAGGTCCATCAGCTTCTTGACGACGTAACCGCCCCAGATGTCGTCGTGCCGGCTCAGCTGCCAGCCGTTCACCCAGACGTCCGGCAGGAAGTAGTACGCCGGAGTCAGCTCGGCCGCGAACGCGGTGTTCATGCCGCACACCGGTATGTTTCCCAGCGCGATCCGGTTGGTTCCTGCAGCGACACCGGGATCGCCGGGCTCGCCGCCGTACAACTTGTCGACCCCGTTGAGGTCCAGCACGCCATCCCACACACCCATGTTGAGTTTGACCTCACCGGTGGCGGTGGTCTGTTCGACCCCGGCCAACTCGGGGGTGCGCAGTTCGTAGGGAAAGCCGCGCGCGTACACCGCCTGCCCGTCGGTGAAGGTCTGGTCGATCGAGTTGACCCAGCCGCCCGGCACGGTTGGGGCGAGGGCCGGCGCCTCGACCACCTTTCCCAGTGCCTCCAGGTGAGAGGCCAGCCAACCAGGACGAGTCCGGCAGTCGAAGTCGAGTGCGACGACGACGTCGAAGCCCTCCTTGTAGGCGATGTAGTGCCCGATGTTCCGGCTCGCGGCGCTCTTGTGCGGCATCGCCTCGTAGTGCTTGCCCGCGTAGGCGCGTTGAGCGGCGTAGTCGTAGAAGAAGACGTTCGGCCGCGCGGGCGGAGTGAGCCGGCCGTCGCTGTCGTCGCTGACGATGATCGGAATCTCCGGCGGGATCGCGTCGAAGAGCTCCCACGGCGGGTCGCTCGGGATCGGGATGACGACGGCCACCGAACGGGAGTCGGTGCCGGGCCGACGTTGGTCGGCCGGGTCGGGGACGGCAAGGGTGCTCATGGTGGGACTCCCGGGAAGTTGGGACTTCGGCTCGAAGACGGCGGCTCGGTCAGGCGATTCGAACAGCCGCTACGAGGTCGGCGAAGTTGACGGTGAGGTACTCCTCGAGTGCCTCCGGCCAGGGCCGCATCGTGTTCATGCCCTGCAGGTCGAGTACCAGGTTGCGCATGATCTCCGAGCGCGGGCGTACCGACGGGAACTCCGCGGCGAAGTGCTCAGAGGTGACCGGGACCAGTTCCACGTCGTCACGGCCCAGGACCTCCAGCATCCGAGCCACCACGTCGTAGCGGCTGCCCTCACCACCGCAGGCCATGTGGTACAGGCCGTACAGCTCCGACCCGACCAGGCCGAGGAAGCACTCGGCGAAATCCGGCGCGTAGGTCGGCGTGCCGAGCTTGTCCGTCACCGCGTAGACGCGGGTGGCGCCGTCGCGGAGTTGGTTGATGATGCGCGCCACGAACTTGTGGTCCTTGCGAGGACCTCCTCCGACCATCCAGCCGGCTCGGATCACGTAGTACTCGTCGAGCAGTTCGCGTACCACGAGCTCGCCCTCGTACTTGCTCTTGCCGTAGATGTTCAGCGGGTTGGGCTGGTCGAATTCGGTGTAGGGGGTGAGCTTCTCCCCGTCGAACACACCGGCCGTGCTGATGTACGTCATCGGGATGCCGGCCCGGCGAGCTTCCAGCGCGACGTACTTCGTTGCCACGGTGTTGGTCATGAAGGCGTGGTCGGGGTTGGCGTCGCTCAGCTCCAGCGACGTCTCCGCCGCCAGGTGCAACAGCAGGTCGGGTCGGTGCTCGCGGACAGCGTTCCGCACCGCCAGCCGGTCGCGGACGTCCAGCCAGAGCAGGCGAGGGCCGGCGCTTCCCCACGGGTGAGTGTCGGTCAGGTCAATGTCGGTCGCCACCACGTCGTGGCCCGCGCGGACGAGCGTGGGGACGAGGGCACTGCCGAGCATCCCCGCGCTCCCGGTTGCCAGCATCTTCATCGGATTTCCTCTCGCGGAAGGGCCAGGGTCACCACGACCATCCGGCAGGCCCGTCGGCTGAACGGAACACAGCGCAGAATCGTGCGGTCCATGGACTCAAGGGCGTTCCAGGTGCGGTCGGACAACTCCACGAAGTTCTGCAGCCTGGCCAGCAGCTGGAACGGCTGCCACTGCACATGGCGGAACCAGCGGCGCATGATCGCGAAGTCCTCCTCGCCAAGGGATCGCTCGTCGGGTGTGTGGGTGTGCGGTGGGAACCGCCGGGTCACCAGGCGGGAGTTACGGACCGATCGCACCCACTCGGGCGCGAACAACACCGGCTCGCAGAAGACCGCGACGGCACCGGGTGCGAGGAGACGGCACAGGCTGGCCATCGCCGCATGCCGGTCGAAATGGTGGACCACGTTGTTGCCGATGATCGCGTCGTACCGATCGTGGTCCAGTCCGGCCGCACGCGGGTCGAACCGCTCGACCGGGCAGTGCACGAAGGTGGTCGAGCCCGCCACGTCGTTGACCTTCGCCCGCTTCCTCGCCACCTCGAGAATGCCCGCCGACACGTCGATGCCGACGACCTCGGCTCCCTGCTGCGCGAGCCAGACCGCCAGCGAACCTCCACCGGCGCCCACCTCGAGAATCCGCTTTCCGGCCAACGGGCGAAGCTGGTCGACGGCAGCGGTGAGGTAGTCGACGTGTTCGCGGTTGGGAAAGGGGATTCGTGCCGGGTCGACCCGGTAGTCGTCGTCGGTCCAGGTCGCCAGCAGTTCCCTGGCCATCGCGTCGTACGTCTCGGCCTCGTGGTCGTGCCGGTCCTCGATCATCAGGCCATGGCCGTCGATCCTTCGACCGTGGTCAGAGATGGTGTGGCCGTGGGCGTCGCCACGGTGGGCTTGGTCAGTTCCGGACATCGATCGGCTCCAGGGCGAGTCGGAGGCGGGTTGCGTGTACGCGCATCTGTGAAAGGGCCGACGAACGCCCCGGGGACCGGGTGACCACCGCCAACCCGACGTAGGCCAGGGCTCGTCCGCCGAAGCCGGCGACCTCAAGGCCGCGAAGGACCACACCGGCGGCGTGACCGTGCCGGCGTACGAACCACCGGTTCAGGGCCCGCAGCGCCTCGGGCGAGGCGCGACCCGGGGCTCGCCGCGATGAGGCGCCCATGAAGTGGGTCGCGGTGACGTCGGCCGCGTACCACACGTTCCAGCCGGCGTCTCGGGCGCGCTGGCACAGGTCGACGTCATCCATGTAGACGAAGATCCGCTCGTCCAGCAGCCCGATCTGCTCGATGGCCGAACGCCGGAGCATCATCACCGCGCTGGACACCCAGCCCGGCTGGAAGGCACGGTCGGTGTCCCGCCCGAGATAGATGCCGGCGGCACCCGGCCGGCCGGGAAGCAACCGCTCCAGCCCGAGAAGGTAGTTGGCCAACGTACGCAGGGTGAACGGTTGTCCTGCCGTCCACCGCTGGAAGGTTCCGTCCCCGTAGACGAGCCGCGGACCGACGACGGCACACGTGGGATCGTCGCGCAGGTAGCCGAGCATGCCGTCGATCCCGCCTGGTTCGAGCCGGGCGTCGGTGTTGATCAGCAGGACGTACGGCGACTCCGTGATCCGCAACGCCTGGTTGTTCGCCCGGCAGAACCCTACGTTCTCGTCGTTCGCGACCAGGTCGACCTGCGGCCAGTGACTGCGCAGGTGCTCCGCCGAGCCGTCCGTCGAGCCGTTGTCGACCACCACCACGTGGTTCGTGAGGCCGTGAGGGGTCGCTTCGTAGACGCTGCGCAAGCAGTCGTCCAGCAGGTCGCGGGTGTTCCAGTTGACGACCACTGTCGTGAGGTCCGGCCTGGTACCGGTCACCTGTTCGCGCACCACTCACCGCCAATCGAGGAAGAGAACGTTGTTCTGCGGGTCCGGCTGCAACAGCCAGGGCTTCTTCGCGCCGTGGGGATCGGCGACGTAGACGCTTCGCGTCGTCAATGCGCGACCGACGAACAGCACACCGCCACCGCTCGCCCGCACCACGGGGTTCGCCGCCGGGGCCTGCGCGCGGGAGCTCAGTGCGTGGGGTGCGGGCTGCCCTTCCAGACCACCGACATCGACCCGGAGGATGACGTCGTGACCGTCGCGCTGTCCGACGTAGACGATCCCGCTCCTGTCCGGCAGCCACGCCGGAGATCTACCCGGCAGGCCGTCCGCCGTGACGCCCCGAACGTCGTATCCGGTCGCCGCGTCCATCAGGTAGAGGTCACGCCGTCCGTCTCGCAGCCACGAGAACGCGACCCGGCCCCCGTCGGCGGAGACCGCGGGCAAGGAGTCGTTGACAGCCATCGCCCCGGAGGTGCCGTTGGTGAGGTTCAGCACCGCTCCGGTGCGCAGGTCGATCCGCAACAGGAATGACTCACCGGTGAGCGTTGAGGTGTTGGTGACGATCACCGCCCGGCCGTCCGGGGTGACAACCGGGTCGGCGTTCCCGCGTGCGTCACCGAGGCGGACGCCATCCCGCCAGTCCTCCGTCCAGGGGTCGGTGAGCCGCTTCAGGGTGCCGTCCGCCCTGCGCAGGAAGACCTGATGCCTGGCGGCGAGTCTGCTCTGTGGGCTTGGCGTGCCGGCGCGCAGCGCGGTCGCCAGCGGGCTGGAGTCGTCCAGTGTGACGTGTTCGCGGCGGTGTTCTCCCGGCGGTGGTGCCGGATGCGGCGCTCCTTGGGCCTTCGGCACCGGGACGTCGGCGACGAACACGATCTGCCTGCGGTCAGGGGTCCACCTGGCCTGGATGGGACGCAGGTGCTTCGGCAACGCGAGGGTGGTCCGATGCATCAGATCGGCCGACGCGTCGACGATTTCCTGTCGTCCTTTGGACGTCAGAGTTGTGAGAAGGACCCGGGAGTTCACCTGGTGGCTGCCTATGACCGCACTGCTCGGCGGACGGGGCGACGGACGCCTCCAGTCGAACCAGTTGATCGCCAACGTGGTCGAGCTCACGATGACGTGCGGTTGGCTTCCGTTCGTCCTCAGCGCACAGATGCAGGTCGTGGTTCGGTCCAGGGCGCCGGTGAACGCGACCTTGGAGCCGTCCGGAGAGTAGCGCGGGGTGTAGCCCGACATCTCCGGTATGGCGCACGGCGTGGCAGGCGAACGCAGTACGCAGTTGCGTCCGGCCGTGAGCACTCGTTCCGCACCCCCCGTCCAGCGGTTGAAGGTCACGATCCGGAAGTCCTGCGTCTTGCCCTTGAGCTTCTGCTCGTCCTGCGGAGTGGCCGGGCCACGGTAGGAGGCGGTGACGATTCGGTTGCCGTCAGGTGAGACGTCCGGGTCGGTGTCGAAGTGGTCGCCATGGGTGGTGAGCGGCACCCGATGGGTACCGTCCACGTTGATCGTCGTGATCGAAGCGTTCCGCGGGCCGGCGGCGACGAAGGCGATCTGCTTGCCGCCGGGGACGAGCGCTGGATCGGAGTCGCCGGAACCCAGCGGTCGGGTCACCCCACTGAGGTTGCGGCTCAGGCCCGTACGCAGGTCCATTCGGAAGATCCCGTAGTTGGGGAACCACGGGGTGACCGCGACGAACGTGAGGTACGTGCCGGTGTTGTCGACGGCGGGCTGGCCCACCGCGTACTCGAACGACTGGATCAGCCGGCGGCCGGAGCCGTCCGGGTTCATCAGCTCGATGCGTTCGGCCGATCCCCGGCCGCCGCGGCGCGCGGTGTAGACGATCTTCGTTCCACCGAACGCCCAGCGGGGCCAGCTGTAGGTACGCCCGTCGGCCGGGCTGATCCTCCTCACACCGGACCCGTCCGCGTTGGCGGTGAAGATCGCGTCCTCACCGGTGGCGCGGATCTGAGCCCCGAACACCAGACGGACAGCGGAGCCGGTGTCGCCCGCAGCCATCAGCGGGCCGGCCGTCACAAGGCCTCCGAACCCGATGACCGGGACCAGCCCGAGCGTGGCCATCCTCCGGGCGAAGGCCGGCCGCCGCCGCGCGGCTCGCAGCGAGGCCAGCCGTTCGCGTACCGCACGAGCATTCGGCCCCCGCCGGCATGCTCTCGCGATCCGGTTCATCCGCCACGACCAACGCATCACAGGAGCCGGTCCGCTCCCGCGCAGGATGCCCGGCCAGAACTTTCTCGCGGCGTTCGCCGTTGCTTCGCCGCGCGGCGGCGAAAGGTGCCTACCGCCGGCCGGTGCGGCGTGGCTCACGCTGGCCGGCCCCGGCCGCCGCCCCCGCGGCGCCGGCGGCGCGATCCGCAGACAGGCGACCACCAGGCCGGCGAGCAGCCAGTACACCGCCAAGGGCGTGTCCTGTCGTAGGGAGAAGCCGAGCAGCTCCTCGACCATCAGGAAACCCATCGCGCCGGCGACGCCGAGCCCCACCCCTGCGGCCAGCCGGTCGGCGGAGCGGGCCAGCCGGATCGCGGCCGCCATCAGGGCCACCCCGAGCACCGAGATGGCCACCAGACCGAGAAACCCGCACTCGGCCAGGTAGAGCAGGTACAGGTTGTGCACCGGATTGTTGAAGAAGATCACCCGGTACGGCTCGTACTTCGGCATCACCAGCTCGAAGTTGTTCAGCCCGACACCGAGCTCCCAGTGGTCGTGGATCATCGCCAGCGCGATGTCGTTCAGCTGGAACCGGGACCTCAACTCCAGGTAGAAGTGCGAAGTGCCGAAGTTCTCCGAGTACTTCGTCGCCAGCTCGGGAAAGAACGCGACCATTCCGACGATCGCCGCGAGGCAGAGCCGGCCGACCGCCCGCCACCCGACCCGGCCCCGCGCGACACCCGCGACCAGCATCGCCAGCGCGGCGGCCAGGGCGGCGACCAGCGACGCCCGGGTGTGCGCCAGGTAGAGCGGGAAGAAGCAGCACAGGATCAGGACGCAGGCGGCGATCTTGGCCAGCGACCTCTTCAGCTCGATCGCGAGCCCCTGGGCGACCAGTGCCAGCGAACCCATCACCGCACCCATGAAGACCGGGTGGATGATCGTGCCGAAAGGTCTGCCGAGATCTCCCTGGTCGGTGACGCGCTGGGTGAGGTGGGTGGGTACGCCGAGGAACGACAGCCCGAGCACTCCCCCGGTCTTCCACTGCAGTACGACCACGACCAGCTCGAGCATCACGAACACGGCCAGCCCGCCGAGGACCGCCCACACGTGGCGCCGGGTCCGGACTCGCACTGCCAGGTAGAAGTAGAGGAGGTACATCCACGTCATCCGGAACAGCTCCGCGGCGCTGTGCTCCACGCTGGGGGCGACCAGCAGACTTGGCAGCAGGAGAAGTGCGCACGCAGGTGGCAGCCAGATGATCGGCCGCCGGATCGCCTCCTTCACGTCGGCGACCAGCCTGCCCTCCCACGCCCACAGGCCGTAGAGGACGAGCAGCATGGCGTCGAAGGTCGTCACGTAGACCGAGATCGCCCCACCGGACAGTTCCAGGTCCTGGGTGCTGAACGACTTGTGCAGCATGACGGCCAGGGAGCAGGTGGCGGCGAAGGTGAAGAACACCGACCGGTCCCGCACGTAGACCATCAGGGCACCCACGACGATGGCACCCGCCAGGGCCAGGATGCCCTTCTTTCCCAGAGTTCCGAGCACGAACGAGAGCATCGCGATGCCGACCACGATCGCGCCGACACCGATCGCCGACACCACTCTCGACGGCCGTCGCTCGACCACGGTCGTACGCCGACGCGAGGCCGCTCGCGCCGGAACGTCCGACGGCTCGGCGGTGAGCAGGTCACGGATCAGTGGCCAGAGCAGCCATACCGCCGCGGCGAGCACGCAGCCGCCGGCGAGCCCGATCACCCCCTTCGAGCCGAAGGAGGCCATGACGTACGCCAGTCCCGCGCAAACCACCGCGACGGCGACCGAACCCGACACGCGCAACCATCGCGGCACGTCCGCGGCCCTGGCACGCCACCGCCGTGGTTGGACCCGGTCCACGGCCTCCCGCAGCGGCGGGACAAGGTCCGCGCGCAGGCCGTAGGCGACCACGCCAAGGGTGATCCCCCCGGCCAACACGTACACCGCGGTCATGCCCAGTGGTGCCAGCGCCAGCGCCCCCAGACCCGCCACCAGCCCGCAGGCGACCACGAGCAGGCCCTCGTGACCGCGTCGACCACCGTGCGGCGGCGGTGGCCCACCGGAAGACCGGACGCGCATTTTCGGCGGTCCGGCCGACCGCGGCGGCAGGGCCAGGCTCATCCCGGCGTTCCAACGGGTGTCGGCCCGGCCGCCGGCCAGGTCGGAACCACCGCGGGCCGGCGCGGCAGCGAGGTGTGGTAGCCGCGCTCGGTGTGGAAGAGGAGCACTTTCCAGTACAGCCACTCCGCGAGGGCGTTGCGTTCCTGCAACCCGGCCAGCCAGGCCCGCAGCGGCGGCACGGTGAGCCGGTTGAACAACGCGTTGCGTACGCCCATCCGCAGCATGCCGCGCGGCGAGGCGTTGCGCGAGAACACGCCGTACCGTTCGAGCAGGTCCGGTTCCGGGATGAGCACCTCCAGGTCGCGCAGCCCGCGGCCGACGCTCTCCTGCAGCCGGCAGGCGCTCAGCAGGTCGTGCGGGTGGTAGTGCTCCCCCCAGGCCCTGGGTTCGTAGACGATCTCGTAACCGGCCCGGGTCCAGCGGTAGCCGAGCTCGATGTCCTCGTGGCCGATGTTCGCCCAGTCCTCGTGGAACACGAGGTTCCGCTGGAGCATCACCCGGCGAGGCAGGCTGAGGTTCATCGACCAGTGGTAGCGGTAGGACACCGTCTTCCCGGCGCGGTCGGCGATCTCCCAGTAGGAGAAGGGCCGGTACCAGTCGGTGAACGGGTTGGGCGGCATCTGCGGGGACTGTTCGACGTGTCCCAGCACGGCAATCGGCGCGTCGTGGCGGGCGTGCATCTCCACATGGCGCCGGACCATGTCCGGGCGGACCCACACGTCGTCGTTCATCCACAGGACGAGGTCGCCGGACGCCTGACGCAAGGCCTGGTTGCGTTTGACCGCAGGCAACCGTTCCTCGCTGCTGACCAGCCGGATCGTCAAGGGCGAATTGGCAGCCAGCCGGCGCACCATGTCCGGAGTGCCGTCAGTGGAGTTGTCCGCGACCAGCACCTCCATCTGCTCGGCCGGATAGTCCTGTGCGATGAAGTGCCGCAGCGTGGTCTCCACCACGTCACAGCGGTTGTACGTCGGCAGGATCACCGACACGGTCGTGCCACGCGACGCACCCACCCCGTCGGCGCCTCCGTCGGTGGCGGCTTCGTCGGCGGCCAGGGGGTCACTCATGCCAACACCTCTCGCAACGCGTGTGGTACCCGCAACACGAACAGCGCAGCCACGTAGGTGACCAACGCGAGGATCATCACCAGCGGCCAGGGGGCGAACATCCCCCCGCTCACGTGCAGCCAGGTCACCGATCCGGAGATCAGCAGGGCTACCGCCGCGGCCGTCAGCACACGCGACAGTCCACGCACCTCCAGCCCGATGCCGAGGTGGCGCCGTACGCAGTAGGCGGAGGCCGCCGTCACGAAAACGGCGATCCCCACGGCGGCGCTGCCGGCCCCGACGAGTCCGAACCGGCTGATCAGTCCCACGCACAGCACCGGCGCCACCACCAACGCCAGCGCGTTGTAGTGCAGGGTGATCCGCTGACAGCCGCCGACCAGCAGGGCAAGCGACTGCCACACGGCGAGCACGAGGAACACCATGGCGACCGACAGCAACACCAGCGGCACGGCGGCTCGGGCGTATCCCGATCCGTACACCTGACGGACCATCGGGCCGGCGGCGAAGACCAGCACCACGGGCACGATCGCGGTGACTGCCAGCAGTGCCTCGCCGCCCCTGCGGTACAGGTCCAGGAACCGTGCGCGCTCCTGTTGTCCGTACGCCCGAGACAGCAGCGGGAACATCACGTTGATGAACAACGCGGTGGTGAGGAAGTAGTACTCGACCGGTTGGGCAGCCGACCCGTAGAGACCGACTTCCCGCGAGGGCCGCATCACCGCCAAGGTGAGGCTGTCCAGTTTCCGGTAGAGCACGGCCAGCAGGAGCGCCGGGGCGATCGGCAGCGACTCGCGCATCAGCATCCGAACGAGCCCGCGGGAGAACCGGGCCTGCAGCCCGTACCCACGCGCCAGTCCGTACGCCACCACGGCACCCAGCGCCGAGCCCACCGCCGGCGGCAGGCACAACCACGCCACGCCGGCGTTCACCGCCACCAGAGCCAGAATCGCGGCGGTCTCCAGCACCTCGGCGCCGGTGCGGACGAACGCCTCCAACTGCTGCACGAGCCGGACCTGGAAACACACGACGACCGCGGCGAGCACCGCCTCGGACAGGAAGACCAGTGAGGCCACGGCGGCCGCCGCCAACGTGCCCGGCGGTTGCCGCATCACCAGGAGTACCGCCTGGGTCACCACGATGCCGGCCAGTGCCAACCCCAGGCGTAGCGCGATGATCGTGCCCACGACGTCGTTCTCGTCTGTCCTTGCGGCCGAGATCTCTCGCACCGCCACCTTCGGCAGGCCGAAGTCCGCAACCAGGCCGACGATGGTCGTCACCGTCAGCACCAGGACGTAGACGCCGTACTCCCCCGGCGCGAGGTGCCGCACGATCGCGAGGGTGGACACGACGTTGAGAAGCAGGTGGAGGACCTTCGCGGCCAGCTGCGTCGTCGTACTCACGAGGACCTTGCGGCTGACGGTCGACTCGACCGACGGCACAGCGGAACTCATGCGCCACCCCTGTTGTCGACCGGGCTCGGGCGCTGCGAGCTGCCGTTCACCAGGGTCTCGTGGGAACCCGCGCGCGGGTGCCCGTTGAGGCTCGGCGCCGGCTCGGGGATGTCGCTCAGGTCACCGTGCTCACCGCCGGACAGCTCCGCCGACAGTTCCCGGGTCGCCTGCCGGTCCGGATCCTCCAGGGAACCGGGTTCCGGTAGGTTCGGGTCCTGCCGCCGCCGCGCCCGCCAGGTCAGGGCGCCACCGGCGAGCCCGCCGAGCAGCAGCCCGATGGCGAGGTAGAGGTATCGCTTGGGCGCCACGGGGTACGCAGGGACACCGGCCCGGTCGATCCGCGTCAGCTCCGACTCGCTGACGGCGACCTCCGTCTGCGCCTTCTGCAGCTGCTGGGTCAGCGCGGTCTGGTTACCCTTGGCCAGGTCGACATCCTGCAGCAGTTCGGCGAGGCGTGCCTGCTGGGCGTTCAGGTCGGTCGGCGGAGCGTCGGCGATCTGCAGTTCGAGCTGGCTCTGCCGTGCCTGCAACCCCTTGACCTTCGACTTCAGCACCGCCTTCTGGGACTGCAGCGAGCTGTAGACGGGGTTGGCCTCCTTCGTGGTGACCGAGGTGCCCGACCGTCCGGTGGTGATCTGCTGGTCACTGGTGGCAGTGGAGGCCGTCGCTGCGATGGACGCCTCCACCGAGGCCAGCTGGGCCTGGTTGTCCGCGAGGTCGGCCTTGACGTTGCGCAGGTCGGCCTGCAGCGTGTCGGAGGACTTCGCGTCCAGAACCTGCTGGGCGTCGGCGGCCGAGATGCCGTGATCCGTCTCGTACTTCGCCACCGCGGCACTCCTGGAGGTGACGTCCGCAGATGCGAGATCAACCTGTTTCTGCAGGGCTTTCACGTACGCCTGCGCTGTCGTCCGGAACCGCTCGGCGCTCACCGACACCAACTCGTCGGCAAGGGCGTTGGTCACCTGCATCGCCTCTACGCCGGTCCTGCCGGAGCCCGAGACCTCCAGGACGTACGATCCGGGCTGGCCGGCGGCGGCGCCCGAGGTCGCGCCGAGTTGTTCGGCGTCGGCACCGCTGACGACGTCTGCGATCGCCTTCTCCCGGCGGTCCACCCCGGCGCAGTACCCGTAGGTGATGAAGGCCCGCGTGCACTTGTAGGTCAGGGCAGCCGCCTTCTCCAGGGCGTGGATCGGGCCGTGCCCGGTGTCGGGTGCGTCCAGGCGCAGCCTGTCCACCACCGCGATCGCGACGGTGCGGCTGGTGGCCACTCCTGCATAGGTCTGGGCCAGCGCCTGTGAGAGGGTCGCGTCGGTCAGGGTCGGCTGCTGTCGCGACGGGTCGGTCCCTGTGCTGTTCAGGAACGTCACGTCATGGGCGTGGATGAGCAGCCGGGTCTTCGAGGTGTACTGCTTACTGACCAGGAACGAACCAGCGAAGGCCAGGACGGCGCTGAGCAGCGCGACGAACGGGATCTGCCAGTAGGGCCGGATGGCCCGCAGAGTCGTCATGGAACCAACCGCCTTCTCTCAGCAGTCTCGGGACGACGGTCGGTCGACCTGGCTGGTGCACTCAGCCGTGAGCGCGCAAGGAGTGCCGCAGCCCGCCCCGCCAGCAGCGTTCCCGCCACCCAGCGCAGCGGGTTCCACACCTGCGGGGCGTGGTGTTTGCACCAGTAGCGATAGGCACCCCGATGAAACGACCTGATGGTCAGGGAGTTCCAGCCGAACCCCCTCGAGCCGCCCTCGTGGTGCACCACGACGGCCGATGGAACGCACCACACCTTGTACCCGGCGTCCTTGATCCGGCGGCACCAGTCCGCGTCCTCCCAGAACAGGAAGAAGCCCTCGTCCAGTCCCCCGACCTCGTCGATGACGCACCGCGGTAGGAGCATGGCCGCTCCGGACACCCAGTCGACCTCGAACGGGGTCGCACCGGTGTGCCGCCGCTCGGAGAGGTACCTGGCCGACCACCTGTTGTTCGGCATCAGGCGGGTCAGCGGAGACCTGCGCCCGAACAGGCCTGCCGCCGCCGCCGGAAAGGCGCGCGCGGTCAGCTGGTCGCGTCCGTCGCCGTACACCAGCCGAGGTGCCACCACGCCGGCGTCCGTGTGCAGCTCCGCGAATTCCAGCAACGTCTGCAGGGTGCCCTCTTCGACCACCGTGTCAGGGTTGAGCACGAAGACATATCGCGAGTTGCCGACACGGAGTCCTCGGTTCACGGCGCGTGCGAAGCCGGCGTTGTAACCCATCCGGACCACCTGGGCCGATGCGCAGTGGTCGGCCACCAGTTCGCTCGTTCCGTCGTCCGACGCGTTGTCGACGACTGTCGTCGAGCTGACCGACGTGCTCGCCCGTAGGCTGTCCAAGCAGGCCAGGATGTGCGCGCTGCTGCGGTAAGTACAGATCACCACGTCGATGCCGGAGGCTTTCCGATGCGCGAAGTCACCGTCCGGGACGTCCGCCGCCATCAGAAGGCCCCACGTCCGAGCAGGACGACGATGACGGTGCGCCAGAGAATCCTCAGGTCCAGCATGAGCGTCTGCTGCGCCACGTAGCGCATGTCCAGGGTCAGGCGCTCACGGATCGTCAGGAAGCTGCGGCCGGCCACCTGTGCCAAGCCGGTAAGCCCGGCTTTGGTGAACAGGCAGGCCAACTCCTCCGGACGGTAGAAGACCACGAGTTCCGGAAGGTCGGGACGCGGCCCCACCAGGCTCATTTCTCCGCGTAACACGTTGAACAGGTTGGGGAGCTCGTCGAGAGTCGTCCGGCGCAACCAGCGGCCAACCCTGGTGTTGCGCGGATCATCTGCCAGTTTGTAATACGTGTTGTCCCGGCGGTCCTCACTCAAGTGGTATCGATAGAGCTCCGGAAACCGCTCTCGGGCATCAACGTACATGGTGCGGAACTTGAAGAAGGTGAACACGCGGCCACCCCGGGTCACCCGGGTCTGCCGAAATATGGCCGGACCGGGTGAGTCAAGTCGGATCAGAATCGCCAGTGCGATCATGATCGGCGCACTGACCAGCAGCAGAATTGCTGCACCGACCAGATCGATGAGCCGCTTGGAAATGGCGTACGCACGGCCGCGGTTCGGCAGATACACGTAGGGCGCGTCGGCCAGTCGGCGATCCAGATAGGCAGCCAGAGACTCACCGGAGCTTCTGCTCGGAATTGTCTCTTCGGCAGCGCGAGGCGCTTCTCGGTACGCTTGCCCACTGACCAACGGGCCCAGCTCGTCCCCGACACGGCTCCTTCCGGACCCTGCGTGCACCGCACCACTGCCACTTGTCGGCGTCACCCACCCCGATCTCCCGGGCAGTTCGGTAAGCACATCGATGCGCCCGAACCCCATCGACCGTCGTGAAAGCGCGACCTCTCGTAATGACGCGAATTGGCCCGCCTCGAAGGTCGATCCGCCGACTGCACCGTGAAACCCCATTACCCAACGCGCGCCGACGACAGCACCGTTTTCGCCCACGCCCGCGTTGGGCATGGATTCCTCAGCCATTCCCGTCCTCCCGTGGCTCCCGGCCCGAGAGGAATTGTTTGAGTGTCGGCATCCTGTGGTTGAGCGCGCTCTGCGCCGAGCCATGGGAACACCGGCGGCTCACGTCCAGCGCAGGCAGGCATGTAGAGCTTTCGCCAGGCAACGTCCATCCCCCCCGGATGAAGCAGCCATCCGCGAGCCGACCATCCCGGCCGCGGCGAACTGGCTGTGACGGAACTTTGATCCCAATGTCGACCGCTGTCAAGAACGTCAATAAGTTTCTCGTGAGGCCTCGTCGACGAAACCCGGCAGGCTGCCCTCGCCACCTGGGGGTGGGTATCCGAGGGCGCCGGCCATGTCGCACGTGCCGGCCGGCTTCCGTCGCCAGGACCGCCGCGGCCCGCAGTCCCATCATGTCAACCTGGGATTGACGCTCCTCGCCGGCACTGACAGCCGCGACCGCAAGGTTCAGCCCTGCGCCGCGGTGGCGCGTCCGCACCCAGGAGTTGGGTGGCAGCTCCCCCTGCCGACCGGAGAGAGTTCCCTGTTCGATCCGGGAACCGACGAGCTCGGTACGGGCACCGGCGCGGCAGGAAGCCTCCGCGGCTCCCGGCGAGCTCTGGCGAGGTCCGGTCCACGACCGGTTCGAGAAAGATCGCGAAGACTATGACGAAGTCTGCGCCGATCGCTACTCTGTCAGCTATCGCTGCGCGGTGGGACGTGGAGGGGGTAGCCGTGTGGACCACGCGAGGTAGCAACATCCAGAGCCTGTGTTTACGCTTCCTTTACGGCGGATCGTCGACGGCCCGAAGCACTGTCGGGGCCTACGTACTGCATCCAGGCTGATCTCGGCCCCCACCCTGCACACCTAGCTCTCCCACACTCGGTGGGCGGGCCCTGCTTCGCTCGCGCAGTTCCGATGTGATCGCGAGGAACCGTTCGTGGGGAACATCACCCTGTACATCACTACCCTGTCCGACGATCTGCTGCCCGAGCCTGCGTCGCCCAAACGGTCCTGGTGGGGCGAAGACCTCGCAACGGCGGGTCACGCGCACCACTGCCTTCCGCTGACGATGGCGAACTCCCTCGGGTACGTGGTGCGTTCTCCGGGCGCCTTCCGGGTGACATGGGACGGTGACGTCGACACCCACGTAACCGTTGACGACGTCGACGACTGCGTTGTGGACAACCACTCGGCCGGAGGCTCCTTCACGATCCAGCCGGGCTTCGTTCCGCGTACCACCGACGAAGGTGACTTCCTCATGGTGCGGCCTGTCCCGAACGTGCGCTGCCCCTGGTTCGTCGCCATGGAAGCGCTCATCGAGGCATGGTGGCAGCCGGGGGAGTTCGGGCTCGTGTGCCTGATGACCAGAGCCGGTAGCTTCGCGGTCCGGCGAGGGGATCCGCTGGCCCAGATGTGCGTGTACCGAGCCGAGGGGGGCTCGGCTCGCCTCGACATACGGCCAGGTCTGCCGGCCGAAACCGAGGCTTGGCGAGCGCGCCGCCACCGCCCGGACTACCGCAAGGATCTCGACTACCTGATGGGTCGTCATCCGGACGGCACACCGGAACCAACGCATCGTCGAAACTGGAAGCACGTCAGAGCGGAGCCAACACCGTGAGGCTCTACGCCTACGCCCTGCAGCCTCCCTACGTCCCGATCACGCCCGCACCCATCCGGCGTGCCTGGATGGACGCGACCCCGGCCGGCCACGCCAACCGCTGCTTGCCCCTCCTCATCGCGAACCAGAGTGGATGGATCGTTGTACACCGCGGGCGTACTCGCGCGACCTGGGAGGACGGTGACCGGCCAGGCGACGTACGCATCGAGTTCGAAGGTGGCGGGGAGGCGCCGACCTCCCACTTCGGGCACGGCATCATCACATGGCGCGTTCCTTACCTCTTCCGCACTCCGCCAGGCTGGAACGTCCTCATGCGTGGCCCCGCCAACGCCCCGAAGGACGGCGCCACCTCCCTCGAGGGCGTCATCGAGACCGACTGGGCTGTCGCACCGGCGTTCCATTCCTGGAAACTCACCCGGCGCGGTCACCCGGTGGTCTGGGAGGACGGCGAACCCATCTGCATGATCGTCCCCCAACGTCGTGGCGAACTGGAGGAGTGGGAGCCGCGGGTCCGTGACATCTTCGACGAGCCCGAACTCTCACAGGAGTACGGCACCTTCTCGGACAGTCGAACCGAGTTCAACGCGACCAGGCCCCGGGAATGGCAGAAGGACTACTTCCGCGGCCGCTCCCCCGGAGCAGCCGCGGCACCGCCTGGCGAGCACCAGACCAGGCTGCATCTGAGGGATTTCGAAGACTCTGAGCAGACCGAATGCTCAGTACGGCCGACGATCTGACCTCGCGGCCGACGACAACAGAACAGGAGGACGTCATGGCCCCAGCTCCACAGGGATACCAGGAGGTCCAGCGCTATGCCGACCAGGTCTCCGAGCGGACCGACTACCCGATCCGCAACGTGCGAGATCTGGTAGGCGCCCTCGGAGACGAGGACACCGAGGTTCAGCACCGAGGCCGACGGATCAAGCTGGGACAGCTGCGGCGCATGCTGCCCGAGTCCTTCTTCCCGGTCGAGTCGCGCGAGGACCTCATCGCAAAGCTGGGTCACCTGGAAGTACGTAGCCAGCAAGGTGCCGGCGGGCACGAGGCCGGCGAGCAGCGCGACCGCCCGGCCGACGACGCCGGCGATCCTCCGAGCGCAGAACACGTCGGCCGGCCGGGGGGCTTCCCTGGGCTCCGCGGACACGGCAAGCGCCAGTAGGCAGCGCCCGCACTCGACAACGACTGATCGGCGTACCTGTCAGGAAGGAGACTCACGTGTGGGTGCTTGTGCTAGATGCGGTCACCGGCAGAGTCATTACGAACGCAAGTTTCAGCATCGCCTACTACAACCGTGGTGACGGGAACTACTACGTCTACTTCAGCTCGTACAACCAGGCCTTCACCTGCTCAGCGCCTGGGCACTACACGCTGTGGGGCAACGACGACACCTACGCGTCGATGACTGTGTGGCTGACCCCTCAGCCCACGACCCCGCCGCCTCCCCCGCCTCCCAACTGCTGGTCGTGACCACTCTCGGGACCACCGGGCGCGGCGCATCACACCCGTGACGAGCCCACACCGACGGGCTCCCGACTGGAATCAATGGACGGACATGGACTGGACCTGGGCTTCAGCCGCACACGCCAAGTACGTCCCGGTGCTGCGTACGATCAGCGAGCGGTTGAGCGCCGAGGTCGAGAAGTGTCCGCAGGAAGGCGCTCTGCGAGAGTTCGTCCGGAGGGGCAAAGGGCTACGGCCGCTCATGGTCGTCCTCGCCGCGAATGCGGTGGGCGGCGACGATGCGGCGGCCGTCGCTCCCGCCGTTTCTGTCGAGCTCCTCCACGCGGCGTCACTCATCCACGACGACATCATCGACCGTTCTCCGTTTCGGCGGGGCCTGCCGGCTGTGCATGTGACGGCGGGCGCGGCCACCGCGCTCGTCGTCGGGGACTGGCTGCTTGTCCGGGCCTTCGGCGTCCTGGCCGGGCCGGACGGGATCTCCGGCGCGGCTCCTGCGCCGACCGGCACACGTTCACGACAGGTCCGGCTGCTCGCGGACTTCGCGGCCGCATGCTGTACCGGACAGTTACGGGAGTCCGGCGCCCGCACCGCGAACCGATCACTCGACCACAGGTCCTACTACCAGGAGACAGCGGCGAAGACCGGTGCTCCGTTCGCTGCCGCTGCGGCCCTGGGCGCGGTGGCCGGCGGGGCCGAGGACCACGTGGTCGATGTGCTCACCCGTTTCGGATACGCCCTTGGAGTGGCCTACCAGGCGGCCGATGACCTCGTCGACGGTCTCCCCGAGGGACAGTTGCTCACTCCACGGGGGCTGCGCAGTGTCGGGGAACACCATCTGGCCCTGGCGCGGGACGCACTCGAAGAGCTCAGCGGACTGATCGAGGTGGGCGAGCTCGCCGGCTTCGCCGCCCACGTCGCGCACACTTTCATTCGTTCTGCCAACAAGGAGGTTTTGATGATCGAGCCCACGTTGGAGGAGGAGATCCGAGGGCTGCTCGAACTGGCCCGCGGTCGGAACCTGCAGTACCCCATCGCGGAGAAGCAGCAGTTCGTGGATGCCATGACGGCGAGTGGCGGCGAGGTCGTCTTCCGCGGCGAGTCCTTCGACACCGAGTTCGCCGCACGCCTCATTCCGGACTTCTTCTTCCCCCTTGATTCCGAGGCCGACCTGCTGGAGAAGACGAAGGACCTGCTCGTGGCCCGTGGGATGCGTCCACTCGCCGACCTGGATGTCGCCGTGTCGGACTCGGTGTACCCGGCCAGTGGTGACAGGAGGGCCGAGGGGTGAGGCCGGCGAACCCGGCCGAGATCATCTCGGGGATCGAACACGGTCTGGCGCACCGCTCCGGTACAGGCGCGCTGACCCGTGAGGCAGTGGAGGCCCTCGACGTCGTTCAGCATGCCTTGGCCTACTGCGACCCTGCGGGCGGCATGGAATCGTGGCGGAACGCGCTGCGTTCGGGCGCGCTGTCCGATGTCGCCCGCACGGCGGTGACGCAGATGGTTCACGATCTGAACGCCGCGATCGAGCGGGGCGAGGAGGACCGCGTCACCGGCGTCTGCGACTGTCTGCAGGTTCTGTTCCCGGACGAGGCGGGAACAACGCGCGGGACGGCCGAGTGAGCCGGGCCGAATCGCCCTGGCCCCCGAGTCGAGCCTTCCGACAGCCACTGAGATCGTTCGACGACCTCGTGGCGGTGCTCGGATCCGACGGGCAACTCACCATCCGAGGCAGAAAGTTGCTTGTCGGCGACTGTCGGGAGCTGGTGCCCTTGTACTACTTTCCCGTCGTCTCCGAAGCTGACCTGACGGCGAAGCTCGCGGACCTCGCGGGGGCGGGGGAAGACGTGGACGGTTCGGCCTTCGACCGTTGGGTCCGGCACGTGGATCCAGCCGACGTCGAGGATGGTGGATGGTCGTGACCGGCACCTGCTCACCTCACCCTGACGGATCCAGGTGCGCCGGTGCGGAGCGATACCGCGGAGTTCTGGGCCATGACCACTGGCTTGCCTACGTCCGTACGACACTGACGGCTGCGGGCTTCCGGGCCGATGGTCCGACACTGCGGCGAAACGTCGAGTCGTTCCGTACCGAGGGACTGCAACTGCGCGACCAGGTGTTCGCGGAACGACTTCGGGCGTCCTTCGGCATACCTGGGTTCGAGGCCGCTCGCTCTGACGCATACCTGTGGTCGCGCCTTCCGCTGATGTTGGGACTGGGTGCTGCGCAGGCCCGCGCCCTCGAAGCTGGTGCGCACGGCCTGGCCCCGCGCGCTGTGGTTCTGGGTGCGGCGTTCAACACCGCCATCTCGTTGCTGGACTACCTCGTCGATGACATGGGTTCCGTCGGCCCGGCCGCCGACGCTCTCGATCCCACGTTGCTGGCAGGCCTCTTCACCTCGGAGGAGACAGCGCGCTCCTGCATCGCGCACGCACATCGCGCCATCGGCAACCCGTTGCTGGCAGTCGTGATGGGACTCGTCGGAGTTTGCGCGGAGGAAGGTTGGTCGCTCGTCGGTGCCGGCGGGACGAGTTCGACGTGGCACAGCCTCGGAGCCACCGTCGGGGAACTGCTTCGTGCCGAACTAGTCTCGGCCGGCGGCGCCAAAGCCGACCCGGACGAGTTCGCGGAGGCAGTGCGGTGGAAGTCGGTCGGCCCCACATGGGCACTGTGGCAGTGTGCGGAGCTGGCACGGGAAGCCCTTGGCCTCCCAGCGTGTTCGAAGATCGAGGAGGACGTCACCGCGCTCGGCGAACTGTTCTGGCTCACCGACGACCTTGTGGACCTCGTCCAGGACGATCGCTGCGGGTTCCCAAACGTGTTCCTTCACCGTCTGTACGCGCTCTTGGACCAGGGATCCGCAAGTCAGGGCGGCGATCAGGACCTCTACGTCGTGGGTGCCGAGGCGGCCGACAAGGTGGTTTCGACGCTTGGCCGAATCTCGTCGACCCCGCTGCGACGTTTCGGACGGATGGTCGTGGGTGCCTGGACGGGCTGGAGCGCCGGCGAGGCAGCCGACGGATCGACCGCTGACCCGGCGAACGGGAGCATGTCGAGGGGCCCAACCGCCGCGCGGAGAACGGATGACCGGTTGCGCAGCGCCGTGGCGGCGACCGGTGCAATTCTCCGCTCGGCCGACGCGGACTATTCCGAAGCGGCGCATCACCTCCGGTTTCCCCGGCTGACCAACGACGGCGTCCGGTACGAGGAGCACCCTGCGGTGCTGTCCTTTCGCGCGGTCGCCGTGGACGCGCTGTTCGACGCGCGCGATGCCGGCCTACCTGTTCCCGCCACTCACCTGGCCACTGACATGGTGCAGATACTTCGAGCGAAGCACCGATCAGTCCGAGGTGGCTGGAACTACATCGCGGATGTGGAGGAGCTGCCACCTGACCTCGACGACCTGGGCCAGGTCCTCCAGGTTCTCTCGCGGTACGGCGATCCGGCCCTGGCGGCCAGCTGTGAGGAGGGTGCCCGTCTGGCTTCCGACCAACAGGAACCCGACGGTGGGATCAACACCTGGATCATCGACCCGCGTGGCTCCTCCCCGGCCGATCTGGCAGTGCGGGCGTACCTTCCGGTCATGGGCGGGTGGGGCGTACACAGCGAGGTTGTGGCCAACTTCGCCGCCGGTCTGCTCCGCTACGACCGGGTGCGATTCGCCGTACCTCTGCGGAAGATCGCGCACTACCTGGCCGGCGCACAGGAGGCGGACGGCAGTTGGACCAGCAAGTGGTACGCCGGCCCCTACTACGGCACCTTCCGCGCGGTTTCCGTGCTCGCCGAACTCCTGCCTGGTCACGAGGCGATCGCGCACGCGCGCCGATTCCTGTACGCACGACAGAATCCGGACGGCTCCTGGGGCGAGGGCCAACCCGACCCCTTGGACACTGCGCTTGCCCTGCTGGGAATTCTCGAATCGGGGAGTGCCAAGGACTCTGAGGCACCGGTGAACCGCGGGTTGGACGCACTTGTCCGTAGCCAGGCGGCCGACGGTACTTGGGACCCGCGGCCCTGGATCGTTTTCCCGACGGTCGACGGACCCGTCACCTATGGAAGCAGGACCATGACGACAGCCTTCGCGCTGAAAGCCCTGGTGGCAGCGGACAGGCTCGTCCACTCGGCACCGACGCGGTAACGGTTGCACACCCCGTGTCCCGAACTGTGCGCCTCGCTCCCGATGTGCTCGTGAGCACCCACGGCCCCGACGGTGTCGTTCAGCGCGGCGACCACGTGCTGACCCTCCCCGATGCCGCTGAGGCGCTGCGGACTGTGGCGGTCCTGGCTCGGTCACCGGTCGAGGACGAACACCTGCGCACGGCGGTGGGCGACGGCAACCTTGTCAACCAGTTGTTGCGCGAGGCTGTTCTCGTTCCGGACCTTCTCACGCCGGACCTGGTGGCCCTGCACGCAGCCACGACATCGGGACCGCCCTCTCCCGTTGCCAGCCCGCCTGTGGCCGACCTGCCACGCGAGGTCCGTGACTACGGCGAGCCATCCGTCTCACTGGCTCCTCCGAAGAAGCTGCGCGGCTCACTCGCCGAAGCGCTCACGTCACGCCGGTCCGCGCGCGCCTTCACCGGAGGCACCGTACCCGCCGACGATCTCTCGACATTGCTGGCGAACGCGATCCGCCCGGCGGACGTACCATTCCTGCCCACCGTCTCAGGTGCACCGCCCGGATCTCGGCCGTACCCGTCGGCCGGTGCGCTCTTTCCTGTCGAGGTGGCGCTTCTCACGGCACGGATCGGCGGCCTGGCGCCGGGCACATACCGATACGCGCCGGGCGGGCACAAGTTGATCCCTCACGGGGGCGAGGTTTCCGCGACACGCTTGCGGTGGCTACTGAACGACCACCCCGTCGACGGGCTCGCGGTGGTCATCACGTTCACCTGCGACCTGTCCGCTCCCGCCCTTGCGAAGTACGGCGCCAAGGCGTACCGGATGATTCTGTTGGAGGCAGGCCATCTAGCCCAGAACCTCCTGCTCGCGGCAGCGTCGTTGGGAATCGCCGCCCTTCCCCTGTGTGGCTTCCGAGACGACGACCTGGCAGCCGAGCTCGGCCTGTGCGGCCCCCACGAGGTGGTGCTCTACGCGGTCGTCCTCGGAACATCGGGAGACGGGCAGCCGTGATCAGCGACCTCCCCGCACAGTTGGGCGCGCGGCTGACCGTCACCGACGATGCCGCCTGGCCTCTACGCACGTCTCGCTACATCGCCGACGCGGCCGGCGCCGGAGGTCTGATCGGGTGCGGCGCCGGCAGAGATCAGCAGGCCGCCGCGATCAGGGCCGTCATGGAACTGGTCGAGCGTACGGCCCAGTTCGCCCCGACCTCCGTACCAGTGGCGGCCGTGGACAGCTACGTACGTCTCGGCGCCGAAGCTCTCTGTCCCGAACAACTCGGCCTGTACTCCGAAGGGCAGTACCGCGCCGCCGGCAGCCCTGTCACCCCCTTCGTACCGCATCAGTCCCTGGAGTGGGTACAGGTGACGGAGGTGCGGACCGGCCGTCGCCGACTAGTCCCGGTGGAGTTCGTCTATCCGCGGGCCGCCGTGACCCGGGGACGCCTGGTCGTCGAGACGTCCAGCGGGACGGCCGCGGGTACGACCTACGAGCAGGCACTCTGCGGCGCGATCAGCGAGGTCGTCGAACGCGACAGCGCCATGCTCTTCTGGCATCGCCACGTGCCCACCCACAGCATCGCCTCACAGCGACTGGAGCCAGCCATCGCGGACGAGCTGGAAACGGTACGCCTGCTCGGATACGACGTCCTCGCCTGCGACCTCACCTACGACCTGGGCATACCGGTCGTGCTGCTCATCGCACTGCGCGAACGCTCCTTCGCCTGGGGTCTTGGTTGCGACCTGGATCCGCGCCGGGCGGCGGCGCACGCTCTACGAGAGCTGGGCGCCCGGCTTCGCTGGCTGGCCGTCGCCGACTCGAGCGAGACCCTTCACCTGCCGCGAGGGATGGTCCTGACCGGCGAGGACCACTACCGCCTGTACAGCCGAGGTCCGCTGCACGACACCCTCCGAGGATTCCTCACCGCGGTGGTGCGGCATCCGCAACCCGATGAGGCGTCAACCGCAGATGGCCACGCCGCAGGTGATCCGGCCATCGGTACCCACTCAGGTTCGTCCGCCTCCGGCCCGCACAACAGCGACCCACCACCACCCGACCGGTCAGCGGCCGCCAGACTCGTCGGCCTGCTCGCCGACGCCGGGTACGAGACCTACGCCCACTCGCTGCAGGCCCCGTCATGGGATGGCGACGACCTCCATGTCGTGCGCGTGATCGTGCCCGGACTGGTCCCGTTCTGGGTTGGCGCCGACAAGCAACGCCTGGGTTGTCACCGCCTCGTCGGGTCCACTTCTCCCGGGCGTCTGACGAACCTCCTCCCCCACATGTTCGGCTGACCCACGGCAACTTCGGTCCCGGTGACCAGCCAGAGCCCGCAGAGGCCCCGGCGTCGGTTACCGCATGCACCCAGGACACGTGGCGCGATCAGGAGAGGTCACGGACGGCCGCATCCAGGGAATACCGAGGCTCGTAGCCAAGGAACGTTCTGGCCCTGGCGATGGAGAGGAGTCCCGCACGCTTGGGCAGAGGCTCGCACAGATACTGGATCAGTTCCGGCCGAAGTTTGGCAAGCACCTCCAAGGTCGGCTCGGGTGCCCGGGTGTCCGCCGCAGCCAGTGTGATCGGAACGGGAACGACCGTGTCGACGAGCGCAGCCTTGGTGATCCCCTGTGTGACGTCAAGGACGTGTACCCACTGGAACAGGTCGTCAGCCCACTCCTTGGTGGCAGGAAGGCCTGCGTCGAGCGCCGCGTCGTAGGTGGACTCCGACCACACACCGGCGAAGCGCAGGTTGACGGCCTCGAATCCGAACGCCCGGTTGAAGGTCGCTCCGAGCACTTCGGTGGTGGCCTTGCTCATACTGTACGGATCTTCTGGCGTGACCGGTTCGTCTTCGGTGAGCGGCAGGGATCGGTGCATCGGTGATCGGCCACTGACCCGCCAGTAGAACGTCCCGAATGCGTTGATGCTCGACGCATTGACGACTCGACGAGCACCTGCCATCCGCGCCTGGTCGAAGACGTTGAACGTCCCGACGATGTTCGTCATCACCGTGGCCTTGGCGTTCTCCCACTCACCCGTGGGACGGCCGGCAAGGTGCACCACCACCTCGACGTCCGTGAGGGCGCGCGAGAGTCCCTCGTCGTCGAGGATGTCGAGGTGGTGGTACGGCCAACTCGGCGACAACGGCAACCGTCTGCGCCCTCCCGGCGCAGACGGATCGAAGATCGTCGCCTCTTCGGGGGCGACGTTGTCGATGAGAACGAGTTCGTGGCTGGTCTCCAGGGCGGCCGTTACGTATCGGCCGAGCCAACCAGCCGCGCCGGTGATCGCGATTCTCATGCGGCCCACGTCCAGTCGATCGCCGCGGCGACGGGTTCGAGGCGACCCTCGCTCACGTTCTTCATCAGTGCACGTGCATCGTCAGGCCCCTGCGCGACGGTGCCGAGGAGTTGCTCGGATGGCATCTGACCGTTTCGCATGAGGGCGAGGGTTGCCCTGACACGGTCACCGGTGATCCCGGAGACGAAATGGACGGTGAGCTCGCGCTCCTGCAGGACGGCCATGTCGCCCCATGCGGTCACCCCTCCGGGAGAATGGCCGCTGTAGACGACCTGGCCGGTCCGGCGCGGGAGCCGTGGAATGTACATGTCGAATGCTTCGGTGTTCTGCACGGTGTCGATGACGGCTTCCGGAGCGAACTCCGCCAGTGTGGGCTCGGGGTCCGTTGCTCTCCCGTTGAGCGTCTCGAACCCGGCTCGACCCAGTACCTCCAGGCGCGAGCGGTGCCGGCCGACCAGGAGCACGTCGAAGCCACGGGCACGGCACGCGAAGGCCGCGGACGCGCCGATCACTCCGTCACCAACCACGAGGACGTGGGCGCCGGCGGGGAGGAGGAGACGAGACGCCGCGTTGTAGCCGACCTGAGCGACCACCACGAACGCCGACCTCTCCGCCGGTAGCCCTTCGGCGTCATAGACGTCCACGGCGTCGGAAATCGACCGCGAGGAGTGCGCCCCCCAGGACGAGCTCACGTCGACGTAGCCGAGACCGCTCGTCGCCACAACCCGCTGCCCGATCCGGAGTCCCGCGACCTCGGATCCGATCTCCTCCACGATCCCGACGCGCTGGTATCCGGGGACGGCCGGAAAGCTGACGTTGCCGGAGCCGAAGGTGCCGCGCATGACCCACTTGTCGGTGCCCGTACTGACTGCTGACATCAGGGTCCGTACAACCACCTGCCGTGGGCCAACCGCGGCCAGGCCGAGCTTCGCGCACTCGATGTTTCCTGGCTGCCGGCACACGATCGCGTCACTGCTCGACAATGCTCCTCCAGCTCTTCGGTTTCGTGACCGCGTCCCGACCGTGCTGTTGCTTCATACCCTCACGGCGAAGATGCGGTCCACATAGACGTACGGGATTTCGGCGGAGTTCGGCGGGGAGACCCATACGTACTCGATGTTCTCGGCGTCGTACCGATAGGTGCCGGGAAGCTCGAGCTCGTGGTAGCTGCCGTCGGAGACCTCCGAGACCGTGATGGTCCGCTCATTGCCGAAGGGTGGCCATACTCCCGCCGCCATCGCGGTTGCCTCGGGTGCGGCGGACCCGGTGTCGGCGCGCACCGAGATGTAGACCTTCCACGTGCCTTCGGTTGGGAGGCCGTCGAGGGTGAGCTGGACGCCCCAGTCGGGCCGGTTACCTGGCATGCGTACTGTGTAGCCGTTCGAGGCGTCGGGGTCATCGAGGATCGTGGTCACGGGCCCATACAGCTTGAGCGCCGGCTCCTGAAAGTCCACCCAGTCCTCCAGCGGCAGGCCGGCAGCAGTCGCCGGCGGGGTCGCGGGGGCGGAGGCGATGCGGAGCTGTCGGATCAGTTGCTCCGGCGTCATGCCGAACTCACCGGAGCGGGTGAGGCCGGCGACGCGTACCTCCTCCTCGAAGCGCGGAAGCCGGTTCTCCAGATCGGGGTCCCACTGCAGGCCCCTCAACTTCGCGATGCGTACGAACTCGGCGGCTCGCATGAGGATGACGAAGTCGACACAGAGCCGGACGGCCTGCACGTGTGCGCGCAGATCCGGATTGTTCCGAACGAGTTCCTCTGCCTTGGCCATCAGCTTGTCGGCCTGCAGCATGGTGTCGAAATGCAGGTAGGGAGAGTTCACGGTCGCGTTGTAGACCAGCCGGGTGTTGGTGTCCTCGACCGACTGCCGCATCAGCTTCATGTAGCTGTAGATGGTCTGGGCTGCGGGCCCGTAGTAGCCGCGAAGGAACTCCCGGATCAGCGCGTCCGGGTCCAGGCTCGGGTCCCACAACAGTCGGCCGAGCACCCAGGTGCGCAGCTCGGCGAATTCGGTGCCGGCTGCGTTGTAGGCGTTCTGCGCGAAGTAGCCGCCGACCTGGGGGTGTTCTGCCAGCCCCTGCACCGTCGCACCGAAGGACCAGTAGTCGGGGAACGGCTGGATGTAGTACGCGAAGTCGACGGTGTAGTCCCAGATGACGATGTCATCGGCGACCTCGCACCACTTCTTGAGCGTCTGGCCGATCTCCGCGTTGTCGCCTTCGAAGCGGGAGTGGGCGAAGTTCGCCTGGATGGGGGCCACGGTCATGACGACACCCTCGCCCACGTGGATTCCCGTCGGCGGACTGAAGCTGAACGAGTACGCCTGCGTGCTCAGTCGGGCCTCCGGGATCTGCTGGCGCACGCGGGCCGCAACGTCATTTGCCAGGTCGACCACGGCCGCCGACAGGGCACCACCGTGACGACTGGCGAACTCCTTGCTCGCAGGATCGGGATCCCAGCCTCTGTCTGCCTGTTCGAAACCCCACGACGGATCCAGGCCCGCGGCGATCCGCTCCCGGAGCTTCTTCACCAGGTTGTCGGTAGCCATTTCACGGGTACGCGGATCCATTGCCAGGACTTGCCCGCCATACCAAAGGCTCTCGTCAGGCACCATCTCCTGCCAGTTTCCGCCGAACGGGTCGGCCGGCCAGTACGTCGACCAGGTGTCGAGATGCTTTGGGACCGGGTGGTTTTCGAAGCCACGGTTGCCGTTCAGCAAGTTGTGGTGACGGTACGCCGGGTCTATCGAGTCACCCGCGTAGATCTGGCGGTAGCGGAAGCGTGGTACCTCGTCGGTGTTCAGGCTTTCGCGGGCCACCTTGAGCGTACGTTGTGCCGGGATCCTGGTGTAATCGGCCGAGAACCAGCGGACGCCGAGTACGCGGTCAAGTAGCCAGGTCACGCCGTAGAGAGTGCCCCTGGGGTTCGCGCCGGCGATGAACACCGTCTCGGCGACAGCGCGTAGAGCGAAACCGTCCTCGCCGAGGGCGGCGTAGTCGACGGACTTGCCGAGTCGCGCGGACAGCGGGTTGTTCCGTCCCACCACCAACAAGGGCGGACCCGAAGGCGGTGTGTCGCCGGACACGACCGGAAACGTGGCCGAGGTGATCGACTTGAGGTACGACGCCAACTCGTTGGCAGCGTAAAGTACCGTCGCGTCCTCGTCGGCGCCGCAGTACACCTGGTAGCGGGTACGGCCGTCCTCGGCCAGGTGGAGCCGAGCTCCCTCCGCCGAGGCTTCCCCGGCCGACGCCACGTGTGCCAGGCCCAGGAGTCCCGCGCCCGAGCCGGCCAGCAGGAGGGTCCTGCGCTTGATTCCTGCACTGTGCTCGTCGGGTCCGACGTTCATTGACATCTCCAACCACTGTGTGGAGTTGCACGGCCATGAGATGAGGTCTTCTGAAGCACCCGGCGAAGGTTCCAGCCGCTGCCGGCACGGGCTCGTGCGGACGTGCGCCGTCTACTGAGCCCGGACGCCGCCGAGGCTCTGGAGCGCTCCAACGCGACTCAAGCTAGGCTCGCGCCCACTCGGAGTCAAGCAACCGTCGCTTCGGGATCCGTGCCCGGCCGCTTATGGCCTCACCGTCGAGTCGCGAACGACCAGTTCCGGTACGAACCGTACGTTGCGGTGGGTGTGGCCACGGTCGCGGATCTCGCTGACCAACAACTCGGCGGCGGTGTGGCCCATCTCGTACATCGGCTGGCGGACCGAGGTGATCGGCGTACCAACCAGCGTTGCCAACTCGATGTCGTCGTAGCCGACAACTGCCACGTCATCCGGAACGCTGACGCCGGCCGAGCCGAGGCCGCGCATCAGCCCGACTGCCAGCAGGTCGTTACCGCACAGGATCCCGGTGGGCCGGGAACGCCTCGCGCTGTCAGCCAGCAGGCTCCTGGCCGCCTCTTCGCCACAGGCGATCGTGTCCGCCGGCACAGTGACGACCTGAACTCCCGGTCGCACCCGACCGCCGGCCGTAGTCAAGGCGGAGCGCATACCGCTGAGTCGATCGGAGTGCTGCCGGCCACGTCCTGGGCCTCCCACGAAGGCCAGCCGACGGTGTCCCAGGCTCAGCAGGTGCTGGGTTGCCGCTATCCCGCCACGGATGTCGTCGACGGCGACCGAGCACTCGCCTGCGCCACCCTCGTGGTCCAGGAGGACCGCCGCGACGCCTCGTTCTCGCACCTGCTGTACCTCTCCCGCTCCTGACGCCGTCGGTATGAGCAATATCCCTGACACCTGCTGGGCGATCAGAAGACGCAGCGAGGAACGCTCGCGCTCAGCGTCATCGCGGGTGCTCGTCAAGGTGAGGACGTAGTTCTCGCGGATCGTGACGTCTTCGACGCCGCGCGCAATCTCCGCGAAGAAGGGATGGCCCACATCGTGCATGACAAGGCCGATACTGCGGTTACGCAGGCCCCCCAGCATGCGGGCAGGCTGGCTCGGGATGAAGTCGAGGTCACTCATCGCCGCCAGCACACGGGCCCTGGTCGCCTCGGAGACGACATCGGGGCGGTTGAGAACGTTGCTCACGGTCCCACGGGACACCCCTGCCCGCCGTGCGACGTCCTCAATGGTCACTGCCATGCACGCGCCCCAATCTGGAGTATCTGCCCAAACCGTTGACACCGCCTCCTAGGAAATCATAAGGTCCGGGCCTTGGAGCGCTCCAAGGCCCGGACCGCGTGTGCTGTGGCTGGTCGTACCGCGATGCGCAACCGGGTCGGTCGGATTTCTCGAATCGGTGGAGGTCGACGACAGCATGGCACTTCAAGAGCGGCGGCCCGGACCGTCGTCCGTAAGGGACGGTGGCGGGGGCGCGGGGCCGGACGTCCACCAGCCAATGCTCGAAGCCGTCCGTGAGTTGGTGAGGCATGGCGTCGAACCCGCGGAAAGGCGTCTCGTTCGTGGCGAGCAACTGATCCTTCCGCACACGGTTCCAGACCGTTGGATCTCAGGCCGCGCGCCACGTGGCGTGCTGACCAGCCACCGTGGTCAGGCCTCGATCCCTGCGCCCGGAGCGCTCGACCCGCACAGCGTCATTGTGCGTTCTCTCGATGGGCGGACGCTCCGACCCGGAGTCGACTATGCAGTCGACGACGTCTGGGGGACGATGGGCCTGTTGGACGCAGCCACGGGTGGCTGCGAGGTCGACTACGCGTATTCCCTTCTGCGCATCGACAGTGTCGTGGAGTCCGCGACCGGCGGGCTCACGATCGTCGAAGGGCAGAGCCATCTCACCACGCCGCGACGCCCCGCCAATCCCGACGGCGCACGGCTTGTGGCCACCGTCTTCGTCCCGTACTTCGGCGATGGCCGCGACGCACAGGTGCTCCTGCGACGCGATGCGCCGCGGACGGTCACAGTGCCTCAGCAACACCTGCTTGCCTCCACGAGCGCCCGGCTGCGTGCCGGCGAGGAGGTAAGGATCGTGTGCTGGGGAGACAGCGTGACCGCGGGCGGCGATGCCACGTCCGACCGCGCATCCTTCCCCGCGTTGGTCGAGCACGGCTTACGAACCTCGGGTGCCGACGCCCGGGTCACGACTGTGGCGGTCGGCGGTTCCAACTCCGCGCAGTGGCTGGGCCGAAGTGAGGAAGCCCGCTGTCATTGGTCGCGAGTCGCCGAGGCGAGACCACATCTGGTGATCGTGGAGTTCGTGAACGATGCCGAACTCGACCCTAAGACGTGGCCCGGTCTCTACCTTGACCTGAAGTCCCGAACCAAGGCGATCGGTGCGGAACTGCTCATCACGACGCCTCACTTCACGATGGCTTCGATGATGCGCTTTGGTCACGCTGTAGTAGATACCGACGAACGTCCGTACACGCGGTTCCTACGCGACTTCTGTCACTCGGAGCAGATCGCACTCGCTGATGTCTCGAGACGCTACGAGCATCTGGCACTGGAGGCAGTGCCATACCAAACCCTGCTGAACAACGGCATCAACCATCCCGACGACCGCGGACACGCTCTCGCGGCCGAGGAGATTCTCGCCTGCATGGGGCGCAACACCCCACGACCCGAAGGAGACGAGTCATGAACCGAGCCATGGACAGACGGGCAGTCCTCCGTGGAGGCTTGGGGCTGGCCGCCGCTGCGGTCGGTGGCTCGTCAGTCGCCGCTTGTACGGTCGGCGAGCAGGCCGCGCCGACCAGGAGGGCCAAGCACAATCTGGTCATTGTGCAGTGGACGAACGTGCCCGCGGTGGAAGTGACCAGGAAGATCAACGCCGCGTTCGAGAAGGAGAACCCAGGCGTCACGGTCACGATGCGCCACGCCCCCAACCCGAACAACGCCTACGGCGCACTCGTCAACAGCCAGTTGGCGGCGAAGTCGGTCGACATCGTCGCCCAGTTCGCGCTGACCCCCTCGGCGTTCCCGCCCAAGTACACCGAGCAGAAGCCGGGTGGCTTCGCGGCACTGGTTGCTGCGGGTAAGGCTGTTGACCTGACGGACACCGGGTTCATGAAGCGTTACGAGAAGTCCCAGCAGCAGTACGCGTTCGGCTACGAGGGCCGCCAGTATGGACTCATGGCCGCTCAGTATCCCGCCTACGGGGGCTTGTTCTACAAGAAGGCGCTGCTGGAGAAGCACAGCGTGCCACTGCCGTCCACCTGGGACGAGCTGATCCAGGCGTTCGACACGCTGAAGTCGAAGGGTCTGACTCCGCTCTTCCTTGCTGCCAAGGACGGATACCAGATGTTCGTCTGGCACGGCATCCTGACCCAGACGTTGATGGCAGGAAAACGGTCCGAAAGAGCCGCGGAGGTCGGTGCGGCGAGGGCCAAGGCGTTCTGGCAGGGTGCGGCGACCTGGAACGATCCCCTGTACCACGAGGTGGCCGCCAAGTACCTGAAGGTCATGCAGTACGCCCAGCGCAACGCCTCGGGCGTGTCAGCCCTGACCGCGCCGGGCGTATGGGCGGTGAAGGAGGACGACTTCCCGTTCCTCATCGATGGAACGTTCGATGCGGCCACCATCGTCAAGGCCAACCCCAAGCTTGATCTCGGCTTCTTCACGATGCCCTCGAGCAACGCTGCAGCAGTCAACCGGGTGGTGCTCAATCCGGACCTGTCGTGGGTCGTTCCGACGTCGGCGCCCAACAAGGAGCTCGCCATGAAGTGGCTGGAGTTCTTCTCCCGTGAGGACAACTACAAGCAGTGGCTGGCGGCGACCGGTTCCAACTCGACACAGCCCGGCGTGACGACAACAGAGGTGCCATGGATGGACTGGCTGAACGAGCATCAGGAAGACGCCTGCCTGAACGTTCCCGGTCCGTGGGTTCCGACGGGTGCGGCACCCGAGGCGAGCGGACCAGTCCTCGCAGACATGGTGCCCGTAGGAAGGACGAGCGCGAACGACGAGCTGCGCCGGTCAGCCGATGCCTACGCGAAGGCCCGGAAGGCATAGTCGGATGGCAAGCTCAAACTCCTGCCCGTTCGGGACAAGGCGGACGCGAGCATGGATACCATGGCTGAGTATCGCAGTGCCCACCATCGGATGGACGATGTTCGGGCTCTATCCGTCGATCGCGACCTTCTTCTATTCGTTCACACAGTACTCCGGGGTTCCCGGTACCCCCCTGAACGTCTGTGGCCTGTGCAACTACGCGACAGCGGCCACCAGTCTCCTGTCCAACGTCGCCGGCGCCGTGTGGACGACGGTGAGATTCGCTGTGGGCGTCACCGTCTTCCAGACTGCCCTGTCACTCGGCCTCGCGCTCATATTCCAGCGCCGCGGGCGGTCGTTCACCTTCTACCGAGCGATCATCTTCCTCCCCGGCATCTTGAGCGTTCCGATCGTGGGCGGGATGTTCTCGTTGCTCCTCGACCCGGAGTCGGGGCCCGTGGGCGAGCTGTTCCGTAACGCATTCGGCATACAGTCGGCTTTTCTCGGGTCTGCCAAGATCTCGCTGTTACTCATCATGGGAATCACCATCTGGATGGGTTGCGGCTATGGGATGATCATCTTCATCGCAGGCCTGAGGGCGATCCCCCGCGAGTCGTACGAGGCCGCCTCCGTGGACGGAGCCGGACGGTTCCGCACCTTCAGGCACATCACATGGCCGCTACTCGCCCCGGCAACGACGGTATGCGTCTTCCTCACCTCGATGGCTTCGCTTGGTGAGTTCGCGCTCGTGCTCGTCCTGACCGAAGGAAACTTCGGCACCAAGACGCTCGGCGTCTACATGTTCACCTCGGCCTTCGGCACGAGTAGCCAACTGGGGTACGGCTCGATGATCGCGATCGTGCAGTTCTTTCTGACGTTGCTGATCGGTGGTGGCGTGTTGCTTGCACTGCGACGCCGTGAGGTGACCCTGTGAGCAACCAGATCACCAAGGACGTGGACCGAGGGCAGGCTGGAGTGGCTGCTTCGCCTTGGACCGACCAGGGCACCGTGGCGAGGATGGTCGGTACGGGACGCTCCATTCTGCAGGTTCTCGGTCGCCATGGCGCGTACATCCTGGTGAGCGCTGGGATCTTCGCGCTGCCGCTCGTCTACTTGACGGTCCAGGCATTCAAGCCCTACACGGAATTCCTGCGTAACCCGACTGGCCCTCCGTCGACATGGACGGCGACCAACTTCGCAGACGCATGGCAGCAAGGGGATTTCGCCCGGCAACTGGTCAACAGCCTGGTCTATGCGAGCGTGCCGACAGCTGTCAGCATCCTCCTCGGTGTGTTCCTCGCCTTCCCCATCGCACGCGGATACTTCAAGCGGACCAACCTCCTGTACGGACTCTTCGTCTTCTCCGGCTTCCTCCCTGTCGGGTTGATCCCGCTGTTCATCGAGGCCCAAGCGCTCGGCTTGTACAACTCGATGGTGGGGTACGTCGTGATGAACAGCCTCGTGGGTGCGGGCTTCTTCTTCTTCGTCGGCTACATCAGGACGATCCCTCGCGAACGTGACGAGGCAGCGGCCATGGACGGCTGCGGGTACTTCCGGTTCATACTGACGATCATCATCCCCGAGATGAAGCCGGCGTTGGCGGCCTTCGGCGTCTTCGGATTCGTTGCGGCATGGAACAACATGATCCTTCCCCTGGTCATGCTCGCCGACGAAGACCTCTGGCCGGTCACCAGGGGCCTCTACTCCTTCCTGGGCGAGAACGTCCAGAACTGGCCGCTCATCTCGGCGGGCATCATCATTGTCGCAGGGCCGGTGGTCTTCGTGTTCGTGCTTGCGCAGCGGTACCTGGTCGAAGGCGTTGCCGGTGGTGCAGTCGCCGGCGGTCAAGCAGTTGCCGCCCAGAGTGCGCGGTAGCGGCCAACCGCGCGCACCCAGGACACGTGGCGCCCTCGATCAGGAGAGAAGTCCCCGGAGTTCCGCGACGCCTGGTCCAACGCACTCGCGTGGGCCCGGGACCATTGGTCCCGGGCCCACGCGCCGGAGGGTCCCGGTGCTGGTCTTTTCCTGCACCCTAGTTGGTCGTCTGCGGTTTGTAGGTGCCCCGGACGAAGTCGTGGAGCCAGTCATAGAGGATCCGCTGTCGCGGGTCACCGCTCCTCGCAGCCTGGAGAACAGCGTCGTTGCCCTGGTAGTAGGCAAGAAACGCATTCCTCATGTAGCCGTGTTCCACTCCGCCATTCAGATACGTTATGTAGCGATTGCGGAAGACGTCATCAGTGAGCATCCGCTCGTCGAACTCGACCTCCACACCCATTCCGTACCGCCTGGCGATCCCTGAGGCATCGTCAATCCGCAGGGGATCCATCTCCTCGAAGAAGTAGTTCGGCTGAAAGGCGGCTGCATCTATGCCCACGTCGGACCACATGTAGCTCTTGTAGGCGAGGAAATGGGGGATCCAGAAGAGTTTGAAACCGTTGTCATGGACCGCCGCGCTGACATGCCGCAGCGTCTCGGGGCCGGACGCGCTGGTGCTGACCTGCTCGTCCAACCAGTAGAGCCCGGACAACTTCAGGTGGGAGTAGCCGGCCTTCGCCCAACGACTCCTGAGGGCATCTATCCACCACCGTACGATCTTCTCGCGATTCTCCACGGCCTGTTCCCTCCCGACGGAGGATTCATTGACGTTCTCGGACACGCCGTCGTCGTCGACATCACCGAAGTCGGTCTGCAACTCGCCGGGATTTGGGATCATCAGGACAACTTTGGTCCTCAGGTCGGGCCTGGACAGATCGTCGGCGACCTTCTTTGAAGCTTCGTTCAGTTGCTGCAGGTCGCCTTCTGTGGCGAACGTCTTCTCGAGGTACCAGTTCCAGTCGGGAAGTTTGGTTTCGCCAGTCCCGAAGTCGCGGCCATTCGGTGAACGGAGACCCAGATACAGGATTCCGTCGAAAAGCCGGCCCTCCGGATTCCCGGAGGTGTTGACATACTCGAGGTAGGGGATGATCCGGTCCTTGGTCCAGTCCCCTCTGCCGCCTGGGTAATATCCGTTGTAGAGAAGGGCCAGGTCGCTGATTCCGGCCGTATCAGGGCCCGGTTTGAGGTACGCCGGATGATCCGGCTGCGGAGTCACTGCCTGTTCAGTCCGACCGTCGAAGCCCAGGACCTGAACCTCGTCCAGAAGTTGGGACGCGCGAGTGTGCACGGAGAACGTCACCTTGACGAACCGCGCGTACGCCATCGTGCCCTTGAGGTTGTGGTCAGGGAATCCGTCGGCCGCACCGTCCCACGAGTACGTCTCGTCCCGCGGCGGCCCGTCACCCCAGAGCAGCTGAGTGGCCCTGTCCCCGAGCTTCGCCCACGACGCACCGTCGTTGGACACGTACATCGACACCGTGAGCGGAACAAGTATCGAGGAGGTCGGCCAGTCCTGCATGAAGTGGGCGGTGACCCTGGACACGGACTTCCTGCCACCGAGATCTATCACCACCTCGCGGGTCTTGCCGCGCGTGTGCCCTACCCACGCCTGGTCACTGCGGTCCAGGCGTCCGTACCGGCCGTCTGTGAGTTCCATGCCGGAGTCCGGGTAGGCAGCATCGGGTGCCTGCGACCACGTGTATCCGCGCCCGGCGGCGAGATTCCGCGGCTCCGGTCGTTGGGCCGCCGCAGCCGCGGGAACGCTCTGGCCGCCGGCCGCGAGCGCCACGATCACCACCGCCAGGACCGAGGCCGTCCGAAGCGTGCGGCACAACGGTCGCCGACGCGTGCCGGCCCAGTTCCGTCTGAGCATGTGCACCTCCGTGCTGTGTCGTTCTCCGACAGGTAGCTCCCTCACCTGGCAGAGTCGGTGGGGCCAGGACCACCGGTCGGTCACGAGTCACTACTTCAGGCCCCTGGAGCCATCCCCGATTGGTATAGACAACCTCTTGGGTTTGCGTCCAGTCCTTGGCTCGTTCCGGCCAGAGATCCGGGACGGACGGCAAGCCGTGGTGCGTACCAATTTGAGAGGAAACTCGTACAGGAGAGACGCGCCATCGGAGTGGCCATGCCGAATGCAGAGCACCGGTCCCGGATGAGCGGTCACGTGACCGGGGCCGCGCAGCCTCGTGATCAAGGTGGATGGGTCGGCATTAATCTTCCGCCGGAAAGGAACGAACCCACGTCAAGGTTGGCTGAACCTTGCCTCGATCGCGGCGACGGCGGCGCCACGTGACCAGTCGTCCTCACCGGTCGGCCGGATCACGAGCCGGGCTCGAGAGGCCGCCCCATAGGCGCAAGCGGCATAGCTGCGCCGGAGCGAGCCGGCCATGAGGTCGAACGCCGCTTCGCGGGTCGGGCTGACCACAATTCGCTGCGGTCCGGTGATGTTCGCCAGAGTGGCGATGCCGCGACCAAGGGCGGTGCCCGCCTCGACGAAAGCCGCGCGAGCTTCCTGACGTCCCGCGGTGGCCAGGGCAACCGCCTCGTCGAAGGTCGTCTCCCTCTTGAGGCCTGCGCTGACTCGGCGGCTGATGGCGTGCTCGGCCGCATACGCCTCCACGCAGCCGCGCCGCCCGCACCGGCAGTCTGGTCCATCCGCCTCGAGGATGACATGGCCGAGTTCGCCGGCAACGTCGAAGGCACCACGAACGATCTTGCCGTCCAGCATGAGACCGCACCCGACGCCGCTACCGACCGTCACCAGCGCCAGCGACTCCGCACCCAGTCCTGCACCAGACCAGAACTCGGCGACCGTCAGAGCGTGGACATCGTTGTCCAGAATGGTTCTGATACCCGTGAGCCGCTCGACGGGGCCTGCCACGTCGACCTCGTGCCAGTCGAGGAACGGCGAGTACCGCGAGGTACCGCGCGCCCGGTCCACGTCGCCGGACAACGCGACACAGATCGTGTGCAGTCGCCGACTTCGCCGACCCAGGCTGCGAGACATGGCCGCCATCAGCGTGCGTACGACCGCGAACACGTCGTGCGGGTCGTGCGATCGGCATTGCACTCGCCGGTGGGCCCGCGTGGTTCCACCGAGGTCGACCACTGTGCCGATCACAGCCTCGCCGGTGATGTTGACGCCCGCGAACAGTTCACGCTCCGGCCGCAGCGTGAGGACATGGGTTGGCCGTCCCATCCTGGTCGGCTCAGGTTCGCCGCGAACCTCCGCGGCCACGTCTGCCAGGTACCCCGCGTCCATCAGTAGCCGCACAGCCTTGGTGACACTTGGCGAGGTCAGGCCGGCGCGCTCCGCCACGGCGAGGCGGGACATCGGCCCATGCCTGACAAGCGTGGCCATGACCTCGGTCACCGAAGGGCGAGCGAACACCGCGTCTTCAGGGACTGCCCTCGATTGCGTCACGAGGGGAGCATACTGGAAACTTAATTTCCTGAGGCATTGAAATGCGCGGCCGGTGACTCTAGCGTGCGGCGTACGGTCCAGGCACTTCGCCTGGTGCGGGTCGAACAAAGGAGCCATCGATGCGGCGTCTCCGCCACATCCTCGTTGCCGTCGCCCTCGCCGGGGCCACCAGCGCCCTGTTGATCCCAGCCGCTCCAGCGCAAGGGCAACCGCCCTCCCAACCCCAGCCGTATCTCGCCATCGACCATGACTTCCCGGACCCCTCGCTGCTTCGAGCCGGGGAGCGCTATTACGCCTACTCCACGAACGCCGATGGCCGGAACATGCCCGTCGCTTCGGCGGAGGGCCTGTACGGGACGTGGACGATCGCGGCGGACGGCCTGCCCACGCTCGGGTCCTGGGCCAGTGAGGGTTTCACCTGGGCGCCAGACGTGACCGTGCTCGACGACGGCAGCTACCTCGTCTACTACACGGCACGGCACACGGCCTCCGGCAGACAGTGCATCGGCGCTGCCCGCTCGACCTCGCCCGGCGGCCCGTTCGAACCAGTCGGCGACAGCGCCCTGATCTGCCCGACCGAGGAGGGCGGGGCCATCGACGCCGCCACCTTCGTCGACGCCGACGGCGACCGCTACATCACCTACAAGAACGACGGCAACGCCATCGGCCAACCCACCTACCTTTACCTGCAACGGGTCGCAGCCAACGGCACCACGCTGATCGGTGAGCCCGTGCGGACCATGCAGAACGATCCCAACGTCGAAGGTGGACTCATCGAGGCACCGTTCCTGGTGCGGCACCAGAGCAGGTACTACATGTTCTACTCCTACGGGCAGTGGTGGAACGAGACCTACACCACGGCTTACGCCGTGGCGAGTTCACTCGCAGGGCCCTGGACGAAGGCAACAGAGCCGCTGATGACTACCCGGAGCCTGAAGGGAAGTGCCATCGGCCCGGGGGGCGCGTCGTTCCTCACCGAGGGGAGGCAGGGCGAGGTTGTGGTGTTCCACGGCGTACGTAACACCCCGTCGTTCCATCGTGCGATGTATGTCGCGCGCCTGAAGTGGAACGGTGCCACTCCCGTGGTCTCGGTCACGAAATAGGCGGCTGCCGCAGGCGGACAAGGTGGCAGCGTCCGCTGCGACAGTCAGTCCAGGCGAGCCGGTTGGGAAGGCGAGCCAGGTGGGTGGCGGTCGGGGCCGCCACCCACCTGGCGTCGGTTCAGTTCGGGGCTGTACCAGCGGGCGTCACCGACACATCCGCAGACTCGAGGAGTTCGTCGGTGTCCTCGACATCGTGGCGCAGGCCCGCCGGAACGAGTCGGTTGCCGGCGTGGTCCGCCGGCCTGTCGACGGGCGTGATCCGGGCGCGCGCCGAGGTGACAGCCCAGGCCCAGACGACGGCCGGCGCCAGCACACTGGCGACGCCAAGGACCCGACGGTCGCGTGTTCCGACAGCTCCGCTTCTGACACTCGCGAGGGCCGCCAGGGCGGTGACCGAGCCGGCCACCGCGGCCCGGGTCAGCAGCGGCTCACGAGCCAGCCGGGTCGAGTCGACGAACCGGCCCACCCGCCGCAGTTCCAACCGTTCAGGCAACGACGCGAAATCCATGCTTGGCCCCCAGCTTCTTCAGGCTCTCCGATCCGGGAACTCCGTCCGCGTCTGCTCCGGAGTAGCCGCAGCGCCGCTGCCATCGCGCGTAGGCGGCGACGGTGCGGGTGCCGAACGAACCGTCACTCGCGTACTGCGACGACAGCAGACCCTCGGCGGCGAGCGCACGCTCCACGAGCCGTACGTCGTCCGCCGCTCCGGGCGTGACCGCACCCTGCGGCCGCTTCGGGTCCAGCTTCGCCGCCCTGGTCACGGCGGCGAGGCTCACCGCCGACCCCGGCGGGCGCGGTGGCTCGGGTTGCTGTCCCCCGGCGACGGCGGCGGAGATGACGTCTCCTACCTGGGCGATCCGTGCGGGTGCGGGGCACGCATGGTGTTGGTTGAACCGTGGCGGCTTGGAACTGGTGTACTGCGCGTGCCAGCCGATGCCGCGGCCGAAGATCTCAGGCAGTTTCACCAAGGGCACGCCGTGGGTGTCTCTCAACCAGACGAGCAGGTTCGCCATCGCGGCGATCTGGTGGTCGTTCCATCGAGGGACCTTGCGGACGTCCTTGCCGTCCCAGACCCGGCCGGCGCCGTCCCAGGTCTCGATGCTGATGTGTCCTCTGCCGCCACCGAAATAGTTACCGTCCAACTGACAGTGAGCGACGCGTTCGGTGTCGACGTACTGCAGGACGTTGCCGTCCTCGGCGACGTAGAAGTGGCTCTCGATCGACGACCGTAGCCAGACACTCTTGATGTTCTTGGCGTTGGAGACTGCCGTGTGCAGAACGGCTCCCCATGGTCGGATGCGGGGCTGGGTGTTCGCCTCCGGGAGCGGATCCCAGTCGGCGTGTGGATAACGGGCCATGGCGCGGACTCCTGAGATGAACGAGCTTACGGTGAAGGTGGTCCGGAAGAGGGAGGATCGGTCAGGACATCGGCAGCGGAAGCTCGGTGTCGTCCAGAACGAACGACCCGTGGCCTTCCCGCAGGCTTCCGTCGGCACCGAGCGCCGGATCGCTCCAGTGGTCCCAGGCGGTGCCGACGTCGGCGAAACTGGCGGGATAGTTCACACGGAGCGCCGCGACGATCTTCGTCTGCTCCGCGTCACCCCAGGTCGTGGTGTCCATGCTGGCGAGGTTCGCGCCCGCGATGGTGTCGGCCATCTTGGTTCCGGCCCGGCCTGAGGAGATGATCGGGTTGGGGAAGTTCACGTGGTAGCGGTACACGAGCGCGACCGCGTGCTCGCAGGTGAAGACGTCGCCGAAGGTCGCCGGACGGGTTCCACCACTGCCGTCGGGAACGGTGGGTACGTTCGTCCCCACGGCTTTCGCCCACGGCGTGCGAAGTATGTCCCGGATACGCGTGCGGGCCATGTCCCATTCACACCGCCAGAGCTCCGGGCTGTTCCGGCACATCATCAGGAAGCGGTACCACCAGTGCCAGTCCCGGAAGCGTTCGAAGTCGTCCGCCTCGGTGACGGGCACGGCGACATCACGCTGGTAGCTCCCGCCACCTCCGGGCAGGCCGTAGAGCACCGGCGCACAGACGTACTTGCGCGCACCCGGGTCCCACATCGGATTGGGCCAGGTCTGCGGCCACGGGTAGGCGGGATAGACGCCGAAGACGCCGAGATAGCGTTCGTAGACCGCCGGGTACTTCATTCGCAGGTACGCCAGCAGGGCGAACAGCTCCCCCGTGTGGTGCGCCGGCCAGATGGTCCAGTGCGCCACCCCGAGCGAGACCACCGCGCTGTCCCAGCCGTTCATCGAGTCGAGGTACGACCCGCACTCCAGCGCTGCGACCGCTGCGACGACGCGGTAGGTGCTGGCACGCGCCACGTCGGTCGCGGGATCGATCGCCGCACCGGTGAGCCGCACCGGGTCGACACGGGTGTCCGGCGACCACAGGGAGTTCGGCTTGTACGAGCGGCTGATCGGGCCCTGCCCCATGCCCGGGACACTCGCCATCGAACCGGCCGCCACGCCGTCGACGGGAGCGACCACGCGGTTGGCAGGGATGTCGTAGTACATCGAGGCGTCTCGGGCCCAGACGGCGTCCCCGACGGCCGGATCGTCGCGCAACCAGATCCGGTCCTTGACGAACGTCGTCGGCGCGCTGGCGGTGTTCCACTTCCACGACTCCATCACCACCGGACAGTGCAGCCGGTCGGCGACCTTGACCCGCTCGGTGACACCGGGGGCCGTACCTCGGCGGGCGGTCGTGTCGGTCACCCATCGGGCAAGGACCGTGGCGGTCTCCGGGTCGAGCAGGCCGTGCACCGGCCCCCAGTACCTGCGTGGGTTGTGCAGATGGAACAACGGGTCGGCGGCGTGCGGGCCGGTGAGCGGCTCCAGTACGCCGGCCACCCCTTCGGTGCCGGCGTACCCCTGGAGGTGCCGAACGGCCCACTGCGTGGACCGCCCGTACTCGCGGTACGCGGCTGTCCCCTTGGCCGGCAGGCAGGTGAAGCCGACGAGGACCAGGTCGTCGTGCAGCTTCTCCACGTGGCCGCCCGGATCGCCGGCCCGGACGGCACCGCCGTACTTCTTCGTGGCATCGGAGTCACCTGGCTGGAGATAGAAGCCGCCGTACCTCGTCTGCAGGGCGTAGAGGTGGTCGCTCGGCCAGGAGGGCGCTCCTCCGGTGAGCGCGGCGGTGAGGAACGCGACGAAGTCGTCGGCCATCGACCGGACCACAGCCGCCTGGGCGGTCACGTCCGCGAGCGCCGACTCGGCGGCTCCCTTGATCCCCTTCGTGCCGCGGCGTTCGATGAGCAGGAACAACCAGGCCACCAGGGTGACGGCCTGGGCCACCGACTCCGCGGCCTTGGCGTCCAGCGTGACCGTGGAGCCGGACTCGGTGTGCGGGATGGGTGGTTGGGCGGCCTTCACGAACGACGCGAACCGCGTACTGACGTGGGGCGTTCCCGCCACCGGCGGGTCGAGGTAGTACCCGCGCAGGAGTGCGCCCACGCTGACGATGCTCGGAGTGCTCACCGCGTGTGCGGCGAGTACCTGCGCGTCGAGATCGCTGAGCAGGTCCTGCAGCGACATCTTCCGCACCAGCACCGACTTGCGGTGTTCCTCACTCTGCGCCGCCGTCCACGGCGTACCGGCCGCCTCCGCCTTGATGCGCTCGGAGTTCCACTCGACGAACCATGAGGCGAGGTCACCCACCCAGGTGACGAGTCCCTGGATACCGGTGTCGAACACCTTACCCAGAGAGGGGTCCAGCATCGTCGCGACCATCCGCCAGGTGTTGAACTCCCGCCGGTTGAACGCGAAGTCGATTCCGACGAACAGATGACTGGTGTCAACCGGCGCTTGCTCGAATCCGGAGTAGGGAGCGAACGGCGACCCCGTCATGATGTTGCCGGTCGAGTAGAGGCGGTCGAGCGTCGTCGCCGACACGTCCTTGGTGGTGAGCGGTGCGGCCAGTTTCTCGGTGTCGAACAGAACGTCGAACTTCGCGCCGGCCCCCTTGGTGAACCTGCTGTAGGCCAGCCGCCGCAGATTGAGGACGTTCCGCCGGAAGTCCTCGCGGGTGGGCGAGCTTCCTTCCATGCGGTCGATCCAGACGAGATAGTCCGCCAGCCGAGCTGTGTAGGCCTTCACCTCCTCCGAGCCGACCGCCGGTCCGTCCTGCCACGCCTCCCGCTGTCGGCGGCGCAGTCGCATCGTCGCCGCCAGGCCAGCGGCCGAAGCTACCGTCCCCATGCCTTCCCCCAGGTGTCACTCGTGTACGGCGCGGTGCCCACACGGTCTTGGTCCGTGTACGGCGACGTCAGTCGATGGTGTCGAAGCGCAGGCCGCTGGAACTCTGTCCGCGTCCGGCCCGCCTGCCGCGGCCGACCCAGAAGTAGGACTCCCCACCGACCCATCTGGCGTACTGCGTGGTGCGGGTGACCACGGCCCCCTCGGACGGAACCTCCTCCTCGGGTAGTTCGAGCGGTTCGCCCGGACGCAGCAGTCGGCCGAGCGGGTTCAGCGGGACCGGTCGGCCGTCCGGTCCGGTGCGACTGAGGGTGGCGCGTCGCAGGTGGTTGACGCCCGGCCGTACCTCCACCGGCAGCAGCGGGATCCAGTGCTCGGGTACGTCGGTCATCAGCCGGTAGTGCAGCCTTGCCGGGTCGGTGCCGTCACCGTCGATGACAGCGGTTCCGCCGGTTCCGTCGAAGGCCGGGGCAGCCGCGGCCTCGGCCCGGTCGAGGGTGCGACCGACGGCGTTGGTGACCTTGCGTTCGATCGCCCATGCCTGGTTAGCACCCTCGTCACGGGCGAACGCCACCTCCTCCAGCGGGTCGCTCTCGAGCGTCTGGGCGAGCACCGGCGCGACGAACAGGCCCGCCTCCGCCGCGCCTCCTCCCGAGGCGCTGAGCTGGAACAGTGACCATCCGGCGTCGCCCTTGCCATCGCCCTGTCCGGGCACCAGGCACTGTTCGCCGAAGGTGTCCGCGACGACGACAGAGGTGACGCTCGTCAGCGAGCCGACCGGAACGTCGACGGGCACGACGTACCAGTCGTTGGCGTACACCGTGGCGAACTCCACCAGCAGCATGCGGGCGAGATCCTCCGGCGCGGTCTCGATCCCGCCGAAGTTCACTCGGGCGTCCTCGAACTCCCAGTAACGCCGAGAGGGCATCCCGGCGAAGAACGCCGGCGCGGGCAGGACAGTGCGGACGAGTTCTGTTCGGTCGGCCGGCGCCTGCAGCGGGGTTGCCTTGTCGTCGACGACGAACGAGTGCCAGTCCAGGCGGCCCCCGTCGTACGCGGGTGCGCCGAGGGTGACCTGCTGCCCGCCGCGGTCTGCGCCCACGGCGAACTCGTACTCCATGCGGGCGGGCTTCCACGCGGACCGCTCCGGCGGGACGGTCGCCAGCCGGGACGTCGCCCACGCGAGCCAGCGCACCGCGACCTGCCGGGCGGTCTCGGCGTCCGCGCCCTGCAGCCCCCACTCGGGCAGGCCGTCCGGCAGCGTCGCTCCCAGCGCGTTCGCCAGGGCGGCTCCGTCGGGGACGCGACCCGAGACCACCGCCAGGTAACGGCGGGCGGCGGCGTCGAGGAGGGGACCGAGCAGCGCCTCGTCCGCCCGGAGCGGGTACGCGGCCACGATGGCGTCAGCCACCGCGCCGGTCAACCCGGCGGCGGCCAGCATACGCAGGAAGTGCTGCCCGGCTTCGGCGGCTGCACGCAGGTCCGGTGCCGGCTCCTCCCGCTCGACCAGGACCTCCAGCGGCGTGGCGCCGTCGTAGTCCTCGGCGACGAGGTCGGCACCGGGACGGAACCTGGTGACGCGGTCGGAGGTGGCGCGGACCCGAACCCAGACGGGCGACCCGGCGTCGTCGCCGAGGAACTCCCCGAACTGCCACTGCCGCGCCAGCGTCCACAGCGGGTCGTGTACCTGTGCCTCCAGCGCCGGGCGCATGTCGCCGGCACGGGCCCGTGGCTCGATCCGGGTCCAGGTGGTGATGGATGACATGGGTCACCTCGCCAAGGTGCGGGAGAAGTCGGTCGCGGTCGCGTCGGTGCGGACCACGTTCATCGGGAGTACGGCCGCGGGCAGGAGCTGTCCGACGTCGGTGAGGGCGTCGGGGTTGGTGGGATGCAGGGCCTCCAGGTCGACGGCCCGCAGCTGGGCCAGGGCAAGCGCCTCCTCGACCGTCTCCCCGAGGATGTCCGGATCCCACGTGGCCCGTCCGTCCGGTGGTACGGCCAACAGCATCGTGTTCGGCGGCGCGGCGTTCGGGCTGTCCACGCTCAGTGCGATGCCGGTGGTCTCCGCAGCGGCCGGAAGGACCTCCGCCCACTCGTCCACGACGAACCCGGTGAGACCGGAATCCATGCCCACCAGGCCGGACCACGGATCGGCGAGCGGTGCGTGCACGAGCAGGGAGACACGGCTTCCTGCCACCCGCGGCCCCTCGAACCGAAGGCCGAGCCAACGGTCACCCGGTGCGTACGGCAGTTGGGCGACACGCAGCCCGAGAGTGTCGCCGGCGCCCAGCGCCTCCGCGTAGCCGACGCTGGTGACCAGCCGGTCGACGCCTCGGCGGACGCGGCCCACCGAGGTGAGCCAGGCTGTGGCCGCCGTCGGGTCGCCGTCCTGGAGTTCGGCGCTGCGGGCGAGCACCTGTTCGAGCGCCACGCCGTTGGGCGGGGTGAAACTGCCGAGCAGGGGCACCTGCCTACCGATCAGAGCGGACAGGACGTCCCGGCCGGACTCCGCGATGTCAGCTTCCTGGATCCGGCGGCCTAGTTCGGTGGTGGCCGAGGACGCGAGGGCGCCCAACTCGGCATCTGCTGCCCACGGTGCCGGCAGCACCCCGGGGATGCCGAGCAGAGCTGCGCGTCGCAGGCCGTCCCGTCGCTGTCCGGGGACGCGCAGGGCTGCGAGCGCGGTGTCGGTGAGTGCTCGGACAGCCTCCGCCCGGGTGGCGAACTCGTCGACGGCCTCGCTCTCCTCGGCCTGCCCGCCGGCAGAGGCGACGGACTCCGGCAGGTCGAGGTCAGAGGCGGCGAGCGGCCGAGCCGAACTCACCAGATCACGTGCGGCAGTGGCGGCCTCGAGCAGTTCCGGCAGCCCGAGAACGTCGCTTCCCCACTCCGGTGCCCGGTCGGCGAGCAGGGTGAGCCGAGCTCCGTGCGGAACGTCCGGTCGGTCCGCGGCACGGAGTAGCAGCAGCCGTTCCAGATCGCACCCGGCCGGTGCGCCGGCTCCGACCGAGAGCGCGGCCACGTCGAGGGCGGAAAGGTCGAGTTCACTCAGCGGGAACTCCACGATGCTCGCCGCCTCACTCCCCCCGTCTCCTGCCCCGGCGTCCACGCGCACCCGGACGCGGACACGCGTCGACGCAGGCAGCAGGCTGGACATCCACGCGTCGGCCTCCGGGGAGGCGACAGCGCGTGCCTGCGCGGTAGCGTCGACCGGCCACCGGGTTCGGTCCGCACACGACGCGGCGGGCAGGACGGTCAGGACTCGGTGGGTCAGCGCGACACCGGTCCGCGGCGTACGGACCGACTCCAGCTCGGGTGGCGGCGCCTCACCGCGGCCGAGCGCGTCCAGAGTTGCCCCCGCTCGCAGCGGATTACCGAGGACGGCTTGGTGCACGCCCTCGACCAGCAGCGCGTCCGCCACGGAGTCGACAGCGTCGTCCAGGTCGTCGAGCACCTGGACGAGTGCGGCGATCTGGTCGGTCTGGTTCGCGGGTACGCCGACGTCGCGAACCAGGTCCAGGCGGCCCGCCTTGCGAAGCCGGTGCAACGCCAAGCCGTCGACGACCGACGTCGTGGTGACGGCTTCGCTGACCTGTCCCTCGGAGTCGACTGCCGAGCCCCGCAGCGGCGCGATCGCGCGAAAGCGATCGATGTGGGCCGCGAGCGCCGGCAGCGGGTGATCCTGGACGGCGCGTTCGAACCGGTAACCCAGCAGGGCGCCGAGCGGCTGGCCCTGGCGTACGCCGTCGAGGATCCAGGCTGCGGTGCGTACCCGGTCCGAAGGCAGGGAGACCGCGAGCGGCCCGGTGGGGTCCTCTCCGTGGGCACGGTGCCCCGACCGAAGGACCGCCGCGGTGGTGGCTTGCGCCAGCGAGGGCGCGTGCACGAATCCGGGCGAGTCGGGAATCCGGGTGAGCGGTCCGGGCTCGTTCGGCGGCAGTTCGCCCGCCGGAACGACCGGCCGGGTGGGACGAGGGCGTACGTCGGTCACCCAGCCGAACCCGCCCACGTGCACGCCGGTGGGCTGTCCGCCGGCGGGCCGGCGTAGCCAGGCCAGCCGTTTGGTGGCCAGCGAGGTGATCCAGGCGTCCAGGCGGTGCGATGCGGCGTCGAGAGTCTGCGCCATCGTTCGTTCGAGATCGCGGGCCGGGACGTTCACCAGTGCGGTGATCGCCGAGCGCGCCTCCCACAGGTCGGCTGCGTCGACGTCGCGGGTGGACTCCTGTCCGGCGAGGTACGCCCCCACGGGCTGGGTCGTCCCGGGCCGCTGACGCTGCAGCCTGCGCCACGCGGTCGGCGTGTCGGTGCCAGGGACGACGTCGACGAGCTCGGCCTCCGCCCGCTCCGCGAGAGGCGTGCCGAGAATGCGGTCGGCGGCGATGACGTACTCCGCGAGCAGCGACTGGCGCAGCAGCCGGTACAGCAGCGGCGTGCGCTCAGGTGCAACCACGTCGACGGCGTCGCGCAGCCACTCCGCCGTGCGGACGGCCGCGGTGAGGTTGCGCAGGTACGCCGACGGCTCTGCGCCGTCCGCACCTACCCAGGGCAGATCGAGCGGGTACGACTCGCGGGCATGGACGAGCTGCGTCACCCGGACGTCGAACGGAGTGAGCCCGAGCCGTTGCCCGAGCGCGGCGGCTCCGGCGGCGAGTTCGGTCCGCCACTCCTGCCGCAGCCCGAGTTCTGCGAACCGCCACAGGTAGGCGACGTATTCCGCCCCGAGCGCGTTGCGGCCGAACAGCCGGCGAGCCAGCGGCGACATCGCCAGCAAGCGCACGAGGGTCAGGTCCGGTCGGGTGTCGTCCGGCCTGATCCTCGGCACCGCCTGGGTGTCGGCCACGGCAGGCTCGAAGACCAACTGCCGCACCCGGCCCAGGAACCCGACCACGGCCGGGTCCAGGCGACGCCGTCTGATCGCGCTTCCCTCCACGTCGGCCCAGCGCCGTAACGGCAGGATGGGCAGGATGCCGTAGGGCTGGGACCCGATCCGCAGAGGGGGCACCGGACCGTTGGGCCGCAGGTAGTCCATCGCGTGCTGCCGCGCTCCGCGCACGGCGGCGTCGGAGAACCGTCCGGCGGTCAGTTGGCTGAGGAAGTACCCCCAGGTCGTCCCCCACAGCGCGGTGACCATCGCCCTGGCGGTGACGTCGTCGGTGCCGTCGCCGCCGCGCGCACGACGCAGCGGCGTGGCGCTGCCCGGCCGTGGCGCGGGCGGCGGGGGCGTTCCGGGTTCCCCGTCCGGCGGAACGGGCGGCTCAGCCAGGTCGAGCCCCAAGGCGGCGGCGAGAACGTGCGAATTGGTGCCGCCCCGGTCGTCCCCGTCGGGTTGCCCTACGGACAAACGCACCTGGTACGCCGCCGCGTGCGCGGGATCGTTGCGGCTGTACGCGGACGAGGTCGTCTCGGTGTTGTTGGTCGCCGCACCGGGCGGTACGTATCCCAGACCGCGGGTGTGGTACTGCGCGGTGATCAGGTCCGCGAGTGCCCTGGTGGACGCCACCGGTCGCCCGGTGGCGGGGTCCGTGGCGTCCTCGCGCACGCCGTACACGAAGATGCGGGCGTACCCGCCGGCCGGTCGGGGCAACCGGATGCCCATGCCCACGGCCTCGGCCTGGTCGAAGTCGACGAGCCAGCGGATCGCGTCGTCAACCGGCGGTTGCGTACGCGGATCCACACCAGGCTCGGCGGTCGCGGTCGCGGTCGTGGTCGGGTCCGAGGCAGGGTTGGGATCGGGTCCGACGGCCAGACTCGCCGGGATGTCCCCGCCGACCACCCGAACGACCGGTGCGGCCGGGCCGAGTGGATAGGCGACGACGTACCAGCGAGACGGCAGGCACCCGGCGGTGGCCCGCCGTGTCCAGGTCGTGGTTCGCAGGGACACGTCCGGGATGGCCGGCCGCGGCGCCTGGCCCGGGTCGGTGCCGGGCGCGGGCCGATCGCCGGGGTTCGTCGGCTCGGTCACCCGCGCGATCCAGGCCGCCCGCTCCGCGCCGAACCGCGTGGCGAGCTCCGCCCAGGCGGCGTCCTCCACACCGGTGTCGGCACCGGCCGTCCACACCGTGGTCCAGTAGCGGCGCGCCCAGTCCGCCTCGTCGGCGGTGAGGTCGCGTTCGTGGCTGTCGACGTGCAGGTCGTCCGGATACACCCGGAGCAGCAACTCGCTCGGGGTGAACCTGGTCTCGAGACGCACCGGCAACAACAGCACCGGCCAGGCGGTCGAGAGGGTCCAGGGGTCGGTGGCGCCAGGGTCGCTCATGAGATGTCCGCCGGGATCGGTGGGAGGGAAAGGAGGTTGTTGGGTGCGTCGCCGTCGGCGCGGGTCCGCAGGTAGGAGCGGCCGAGGTGGGTGTGCGAAACCACCACGTCGACCGGATCTCCGGTGGGTTCCTCGACGTAGAACCGTTCACGGCGAGCGATCGCGGCCAACACCTCGTCCACGCTCGCCTGCCACCACGTGCCGTCGGGGTAGCGACCCGCGACCGCGCGTATCCGTGTCTGTGGGTCGCCGGCGGTGCGCGTACGCACGTGCGTGATCCGCCACCCGTCGCCCACGCCGGGCGGCAGCAGCGCGGTCGCGTGGTAGGCCACCCGCACCGGCTGCTGCAGGTGGATGTGCGCCATGTGGGCCGAGTTGTGGCCCCACGTCACCGGCGGCGCCTCGGAGTCGGACGCCAGCGGGCGTTCGGGCGTGCCGAACGGCGCGTGCAGCACCGGCACGTGTCCGAGGTGGTCGAGTGCCTGCTGGTCGTCTACGACCGCGGCCCAGCTGAGGTCGCGCCAGGTGGCCGGCGCGGTGCCGTAGCCGGGGTCCTTGTCCGGAGGTACGTCCATGCCGAACCTCGGAGCACTGGGTTGTTCCTCGAAGACGAAGAACCAGCCCGGGTCGCCCGCGCCGCCACGCGCCTGCTCGACGGTGAAGGGAAAGCCGACGAAGAGGATGTCGGGTTCCAGCATTCCCTGGAAGGCCGGCTCCTGGCGTTCACTGCCGAGGCGGGCGCTGCCGCCGGGCACCGCCGGCGGCAGCGCTCGACGAGCGTGCAGGCCGAGCGAAGGGAACCGGCGTACGACCTCACCACGGACGAGCAGGACGGCACCGTTGCCGGCGCCGGTCGTCGCCACCTGACCGAGGTGCGCGGACCCCGGCCACTGCGCGACCGGCGGGATGTCCGCCGTGTCCCCCGTGGTCCCGTCCGCGCCGCGGGAGTCCCAGAACTCCCGGAACGCAGTCGCCCTCCGGTCGGTCGGGAACTCCCTCCACAGCAGTTCACGGCCGAGCTCGTGGTTGGCGCCCACGAGGAACGCCTCCACGAACGCCGGGTTGGCTCGCAGCAACGTGACCGTGTCCAGCGGTACGTTCCCGGCCCCGGGCAGCAGGTGCTCCTGCCCCAACTCGGCGAGCAGCTCCGACATCGGTTGGCCGAACCGCGGTGGCGCCAGCAGCTGGCCGAGCGGGTCGGTCAGCTCCGCGTCCGCGAGGTCGACGCCCGTGAGCCGGGAGGTGACCCGGGCGGTCACCGTGACATCGGGAAGGAGCGCCTGCCGCACGTCACCGGCGATCCGGCCGAGCGCCAGCGCCTGCTCGTCGTCGGCGGCGGCGACCTCCTGCGACCGATGCACCGCGGTGAGGTTCGCGAGGGTGGCGCTGCGGAACCGGGTCGCCATCTGCCGCTTCTGTCCGAGCAGGGCGTTGTCCAGGTCGGCGACGGCGATGCTCGCCCCCTGGTTCTCCCAGCCGAACCAGCCGTCGGCCTGGATCCGGGTGGCCGGGCCCCACCGTGCCGGGTCGCCGGCCGCGTTGCAGTCCCAGCCGATCCGGTAGTAGGCGCGGTTCTCCATTTCCGGGTTCTCCAGGTGGAAGACCACGAGGTCCGGCTGGGCGGAGCCGCTCACGTCGGCGACCGCGATGCCCGCCCCCGCGACACTCGCGCCGAAGCTGCCGGGGATCTGTTTGATCGGGCTCCAGCCGCCGGTCACCTTGCCGCGGGCGTTCAGCTGCCAGCCGATCCGGTACGACGCACGCACCGCCCCGCCGACCTGTTCCAGCAGCAGCACCGTGAGTTCTGGGCGAAGGTCGCCGTTGAGATCGTCGACGGACACCCCCATGCCGACGACCGGCGGCGCGGTCGCGGCGGTACGGGTTTCCCAGGGCACCTCCACCGACTCCGACCATCCGCCCTCGGCGGCACCGGAGTCGGGGTTGATGCGCCAGCCGATCCGCAGATACAGGCGGCGGTCGGCCGGCGCGCCGCTGACGTAGACGACGACGAGTTCCTGCCGTCCGTCGCCGTCAAGGTCGGCAAGGGTGGCCGTGCCGTTCTCCACGCGGTAGCTGATGCTCAGCGCGCCGCTGGGGGCGTAGAACGTCGACATCGGCGTCGGCATCCGGCGCTCGTCGGTCCAGGAGGCGGGATTCCCGGCAGCGTCGAGGTTGCGGCCGATCCGCCACTTGCCGAAGTTGCCGTAACCCGGGATCTCCTCGATCCAGAACTGCAGCAGGTCCGGACGCCCGGAGTTCCCGTCGAGGTCGGCGACCGCGAGCGCGAAGCCCTGCGTGGGGTCCCCGACGCGGTGGGGCAGCGTCGGCTTCATCTCCCACCCGCCGCGTACCTCGCCGTCGAAGCCGACGTCGCGGCCGAACCGCACGTACGCCGCGTTGACGCCGCCAGGGTTGTCGACGTGCCCGACCACGAGGTTGGACATGAAGCCGAGCCGCGGCCGCCACCGGATGTGCGAGAACGGACTGACGTCGGGGTTGCCACGCCCGCCGAACACGGGCTGGCCGAGGTCCTGCCAGGTGGGTGCGCCGCCCCGGAGCAGACGTACCAGCCTGGACTGGCCGACGCCGTACACGTCGGCGCCGGCGACGACCGCCCGCAAGCCCCACGCGGGGTCGGTCGGCGGCGGCCCGCTCGGTGTCTGCCAGCCCCCACTCGGGGACCACGCCATGATGGTCTGCGCGGTGGACTTGACCAGGAGCGAACCGTCGGGCGCCCGTCCGAGCAACACCCCCGGGGTCTGCGGCGGCGACTGCGCGATCCACATGTCACCCATCAGGATGACCCGCATCGTCAGGTAGAGCTTCCCGTCGGTGGCCATCGCGGCGAGGTAGGCGCCGAACTCGGCGATCCTGCCGGTGACCCAGACGTACGTCGACGGCTTGCCGTGGCTCGTCCACACCCAGCCGTTGCCGGAGTTGCGGTACTCCTGCAGCCTGCCCTCGGAGTCCCTGAGGGCGAGCCGCCACCAGCTGAGCACGGACGGGGTGCTCTGGCACAGGGTGCCCGGCGGCGTGCCGTGGGTCACCCAGACCCAGCCGCCACCGGCGGCCTTGCGCTCGTACAGCACACCGTTGGTGCCGACGCACCACACGCTGTCGAACGTCCCGGTCTGCGCCAGCCCGCCGCTGACGGGCCGGGAGTCCCACGCGCTGGTGGCGGGCCCGAACCCCCAACCGATCGTGGTGCCGGGCGGTGTGCCGTGGGAGATCCAGTGCCAGCGTTCGCCGTCCCAGCCGCACTCGTAGAGGGCGCCGTTGCCGCCGGTCACGAACGTGTGCAGGTCGCGGACGCCCACAGGGTCTGAGTTGATGGTGGCGTCTGGCGGCCGGCCGTGGTCCACCCAGCCGACGTGCACGTCGTTCTCCACCCGCGACATCAGCCGGCCGTCCACGGTGACGACGAAGACGCGTCCGCCCATGGGTGCGCCGACCTGGGTCAGCGGCGGCGAGTATTCGCCCGGCTCGTCGCGCGGGAGCTGCGGATCCTGCTCCCACCACCGCGGCGTCAGGCGTTCCCCACGCAGGTGGTCGAACGTCTCGCCGTCGGAGAAGTCCTCGAATCCCAGGAGGCCGGGTGGTGTACGAAGCGCCGGAGTCGCGGTGACGTCCCGGCTGGCAAGCGCCTGCAGAGCGGTGGTCCCGAGGTCGCCGGACTCCGCCGGCGTACGCCGGTCGACCGGACCGCCGGGGCGGCTGAGCCGACGGAACGCCGGCGACACCGCGGCCTCGGCCTCGCGGTTGCCGGTCAGCTCGTCGCCGACGGTCGCGTCGCCGACCTCGACGTCGTGCCGTGCGGGCGCGGCGACCTGGAGCAGGTGAGGGTCGTCCAGCCCGTCGGCGGGGTTCGCGGTGACGCCCAGGCGACGGCGGTAGATGCTGTCGCTGAGTTCGCGGGCCAGTTGTCCCTGGCGCAGGGCCTCGTTCGCCTGGCGGATCTCCGCCGCCTGGTCCCAGGCGGCGGAGACGAGGTCCTCCTGGTGACGGCGGACGACCTCCGCGCCGAGTGCGGCGGCAGCACGGTGTCGAGGGTCGACGTTCAGGTCACGCAGCCACCGGGGCGGCTGACCGTCGCCGGGTACGCCAGAACGGCCTGCCATCTGGTCCCCGTAGGTCGGCGGGGAGAGCCGGTCAGCCGCGGTCGGCAGCAACCGGTCGTACGCCGATTCGAACGCGCGCCGGGTGTTCTCGTCCCACGTCCGCGGCCGGGTGCCCACGGATCGCAGCGGCCCCTCGAAATCCACGACTCGGTGGGGATCACCTGCGGGCAACTCCGGCAGCCCCGAACCCGCGGAGCCTGCGTCGAGTTCCCGCACACCGATCTTCCCGGGTAGGGCGCGCGGCACGAGCCGCCCGACCAGCGACTCGAAGTCACCGCGTTCGCCGGTGACGAACGTCCAATGGTGGTACGCCGGGAGCGCCCAGTCCGCCTGCGCGGACACCGGCGGCCAGGCTGGGCGGAGTTCGGTCGCGTCGGGTCCCTCGACGGGTTCGCCGATCCCGGCGAGCCGGCCGGCCTCGAACGCGGGCACCACCGCGGCGACATAGGCGACGTGGGGGTCGAGCCGCTTGGGGCACACCAGCCGGGACAGCGTTCGCTCTGGTGCTTCGGCGAGCAGTCCGTCGACGGTCGCGTCGTTCAGGTCCCCGTCGGTGACCACCTGCGCGTGCGCCCAGGCCCACGACTCCGACAGGTCGGGCAGGTCCTCCGGCGCGCAGACGAGCCGCGGAAGTCCGCCCTTCGGGTCGGGTACGACGGTGGCGCGGTCGGCTTCGACCACGACCAACACCAGCCACGGACGCAGCCGCTGCTCGCCGGTGGGCGCGGCCGGGCTGAACATCCACGGCAGGTCCGGCCGGTCGAACTCCACCTGGGCGAACAGGTGCGGCTCGAACCCGTCCGTGCCGGCCGGTGGGTCGGTCCGCAGCACCTGCCGCGGGTCTATGCCGGCGACGTCACCGGGCCCGTAGAGCCGGGTCGGCACTTCCACTTCCGGCCGGTCGTTGATCCGGACCTTCACCGTCACGGTTCCCCGCGCCGGTAGCGAGCCGGTAAGCGGATCGGTACCCGAACCGCTGGCCCCGAGCCCCTCGCGTACCCACGAGAGGAATGTCAGGCCGCTCATGCTTTCGCCCCCGTCATCCGTTCCTGCTGGACTGCCCCGCGGGGCCGGCGGCGGCCGGACGTCCGCGCGCCTTCCGCCCCGGTGCCGTCCGTCGTGGTGTTGCTCGCACCCGTGTCGCGGACGACCAGCCGGCGCTTCGGTTCCGCGAAGCGGGTGCGCCCGGTCGTACGGGTGCCGGCCCGGGCAGCCGGGCCCACACCGACGCGGGCCAGCAGGGCTGTTCGCTCCCGACGTGCGGCGACCGCTGCCGAGCGGTCTGGCGCTGCCAGATCCGCCGGTGCCATCTCCGCCGCCATCTCCGCCGGTGCCGCGCGCAGTCCGTCCCGGTCGTTCGCCGACGCGACAGCCTGGCCCGGCGCACCGACCACGACCTTCTCCTCGTACTCGGGCGGCGCCTCGATCAGGCAGCCGTGGTCGCGGTCGGTCAGGTCCGCGGTCACCGCCCGCCCGGCGTCGAAGAGCTGGAAGGACGGTCGCGAGAGCTTCTCGTCGTCGCTCAGGTCGAGGAACTGCGCCACCGCGAAGTGCTCGGACGTGCCCACGGCATCCAGCGGATCGCCGTCGTCGATACGGACGCTCTCGATCCGCAGAGGCCGGTGGCCGGTCACCGGCGCTGCGCCGAACCGCTCCAGGGCGAGCCCGAGCGGTGCGACGCGCTGGGTGACCGAGAGACCGCCGAGCGGGTGCGCCAGCAGCGTCCCGTCCGGGGCGGCCACCTGCCGCAGGGACACGACCGAACGACCCGCGCCAGGCAGCTGCGCCGTCCAGTTCCGGCTGTCCGCCAGCGCCGCCTCCACTCGCCCGGCGACGTCGACGGGGGCCGGTGCGACCGCCGGTGCGGGCTGCCCGAACCGCTGGTCGAAGGAGATCTCCCCGCTGAAGAAGAGGATCTCGAACGTGGCCCGGCCACGCGCGTGCCACGGGGCCGGCCCGGAGAGGGTGACGTCGACTCGGACCGCCATCAGGGTCGTGTCGCCCCGTTTGAGGGCGAGCGCACCCCCCATGTCGGCGACGAAGCCGAACGGGTCCAGTTGCACCAGGGCGTCGAAGTACAGCATCCCCTCCACGCTGAAGCCGAGCGCCGCCGCGTAAAGCTCCAGCCGGGCGCCGAACTGCACCGTGTTCGAGGTGAGCGCGAGGTACGACTCCAACCGGATTCGCGGGTTGTCGCCGGTCATCAGCGACAGCGTGAGCCGACGCAGGGCAGGGAAGCCGGGCGGTGGCTGGAAGCGCGGGTTGAACCCGCCCGCCGACAGCGCGAACGTCGGCCGGTCGAGCCACCGGGCCCGCATCGCCATGTCGCCGCTCAACGCGAACGCCGCGATCCGCGAGTCGTACAACGTGGCGTCCACCGACGCCTCGCCACGGTCGAAGTCGATCAGCCCGAGGACGTCCATGTTGACGACGACCACCGCGGCCTCTTCGGTGGGCAGCGCCATCCGCAGCCGCCCCAGGAGCGCGAGCCGGACGGGGGTGGGAAGCTCCAGCAGGAGCCCGATGTCGAGCGTGAGCAGGGTCGGCGTACCCCACCCGATCCGTGCCATCGGCCCGACCACGTGCCGGTTCGGCGTCGGCGGGAACACCGTGCCGAGAGTGGCGACGATCTCGGTGGCGCGGGCCACCGGGTCCGCAGGAAACAGGACCGAGTCCAGCGCACCGGTGCGGATGCCCGCCCGCAGGGCTTCCACGGCGACCGACCTGTTGATGCCGAGCAGGCCGCCGACACCGTTGAGGGTGAAGCCGAAACCGAGCTGGATCGGCGTGAACTCCGCGGCGACGATGACGAGCAGCGAGAAGCCCTCCGACCCGTCGGGCATCCGGGTGGTGAGCAGTCCGACGGCCTTCAGGCCGATGCCCTCCAGCTCCAGCTGGAGCGCGCCGGCGTACTCCTCCTTCGCCGGGTCGAAGAACAGGTAGCCGCCGCCGACGACCGGACCCGCCTGGATCGCCAGCGCGATGCCGGCCGGTGGCTTGAACGCCAGTTCGAGTTCGGCCGGCCCGAGGTTGCCGCCCCCTTCGGGAAAACGCAGGGACGCCTCCACGCCCGTGCGCTGCACGGCAGCGGTGACCGGTCCCAGCTGCACGCGGAACGTACCGGCACCGCTCACCGCGAGCCCGTCCGCCGACGTCGGCAGCGCCAGGTCGAGTACGTCGACCTGCAGCGGTCCGAGCGTCAGGTGCACCGGGAGGGACACGGCCAGGCCACCGCCGTGTCCACCGCTCCCGGCGCTGCCGGTGACCCGTAGGCCCTTGCCGGAGTTCCATCCCACGGTGACGTCGAAGGGAACCCGCATCCCCTTGTCAGGAAGTACTTTCGCGAGGAAGGAGTCGCCGTCCCCGGGCTCGACCACGAGCGCAGAGGGCCCGGAGGACAGCGCGACGTCGAGAACGGTCGAGGTCGGGCCGGCTACGAGGGAGACGGACAGTCCGGCACCGCCGATCTCGACCCGAGTCCCCTTCTCCGCGGGCAGCGCGAGGGCTGCCGAGACGCCGACCTCGCCACCACCGACCTGGCCGTCGGTGTTCGCCGCTCCCACCCTGGTGAGGCCGAACCGGACGAGGACCTCCGGTCGACCGGACCCGTCGGCGAGGTGGGCACCGTCGGCGGAAACGACCAGGCCCGGCGCGAGCGCTCCCACCTCCGCGACGAGCTCCCAGGCGCCGACCTGCCAACTACCCGACCAGGTGCCGAAGGCCTCCACCGCGAGAGCCAGCCGGCCGAGGTCCTCGCCCGTCAGCACGAAGACGGCCCCGGCGCCCAGATCCCCGCCAGTGTAGGAGTCGGCAACGGGCAGGATCTCCCCTTGATGGTAGGGGCTCACCGGCACCCCCACCCGGAGCATCCGGTGGGTCAGCGCACGCTGGTCGGCCGGTAGAGCTGCGGCGAGTTCGCCGGCCAGGTCGTTCGCCGCGTCCAGCCCCAGTCCGCACAGCCAGTCGGCCAGCATCGGCAGCAACAACCGCGCCAGGCTGTCCAGCCGGGCGGTGAGGTCGGCCGACGCCGTGTCGTAGCGATCGCGCAGTGCGCGCACCGGATTGCGGAGGAACGCCTCGAGCAGTGCGGTGTCCAGATGGCCGCGTGGACCGGGGCCCCGGATCACCGTGCCACCGGAAGTGGTGATCGGCGCCTCCGCGGCCGCCAGCCGCGCGGGAACGTAGAGTCCCGCCACCGCCAGCAAGTCCGCGACACGCGGGTGATGCTGGTCCAGCCAGGTCGAGACGAGATGGTTGAGCAGGTCGTCGGCGAACTTCTCCATCAGGTCGAGGGGCAGGTTCGCCGGGGGATGCCAGTCCGCGGCCACCGCGCGGACCGCCTCGACGGTTCGGCCCACCACCGGAAGCGCCGAAGCGACGTCGGCGAGTTCGAACTCCGGCGCGGTCAGCAGCGCGAGCAGCTCTTCCGCGGCGTCCGCCCCGGCCGCGAGCATCGCTTCGATCCGAGTGATCGGAAGCCCGGTCGCCGCGTCGAGGTTCCAACCGAGCCGCACCGCGAGGCCGGTGACGTCGGTCGCGTCGGCGATCGGTGACACGAACAGCCGCAGCTCCCGCAGGAGTGGCGCCCAGTTCCCCGTCATGAGCGCACCTGGTGAGCACCCGGTCCACGTCGGGAAGGGCTGTGGAGCCGACGGCAAATGGGCACACGGGTACGCCGAGAGCAGTGCATGAGAATCCCCCCAGTCGCGTCGCAGAAGCGACGTGCCAAGAGATTTCCAGCAAGGCGCCCCGCCGTCAAGATCAAATTTCGGAGCCCCGTCAAACCAACGTCAAACGGACAGGGGCTCGGACACGGGTGAGCGATCCCTTCTGTGTAAGGGATCGCGCCAATCCTCGATGGCGGGGCAGTTTGCGGATTCTCCGGACAGGATGATCAATCGTGAGTCATCATGGCCTGCGTTCGGCGTCAACCCTCACTTGCAGGAGTCAGCCACGATGCGCGTCAGGGACAACGTGCAGGTCGACCAGAAGGTGGTCGCCGTGCCGGCGCAACCAGCCACAGGCGTCCTCCTAGTGCGCGGCCAGGCGTAGGAGTACGGACTCGCCGGCGGGTGGTCCGACGAGTTGTACGGCGAGAGGAAGGCGGGGTCAACCGGAAGACCTCGGGGGCGAGGAACACGCACTACCGACCACGCTGGCCGCCTCGCCACGAAGCCAGGAGGGGATCACGACAACCGGCGGTGGGGCCGAACGTCCGTCCGTGAACTGCAGGCGGAGATCTGTTTGTTCTGGTCCCGCTGGTCCACTGCCGAGAATCTCCCAGCGCACGCTGGAGGGCCGACCACGCGCCAGCGGACGAGCGGTAGCTGGCCACACGTCCAGTGCGCTACGGCCAACCGGCGGCGGCCATGGAGCGCCTGCCTGCCTCGATCCTTGGCGGCATAACCACCCTCCGTCCCGCGCCGCGGCCCGGTACCGAATACCTGACGCCCGACTAGGCTGGAAATCTCGCTGCAGCCGTGATCGAGGATGTGACACGTGGTGGTTACGCCGGTCTAGGGGTGTTTGGGTGGTGTTTGGTCGCGTACGTGGATCCAACGACAACGGTTGCCAGGCGTCGCACGAGCGGAGACGGCGTTGGCTTGCTGGTGCGCACGAACTGGCGCAGATCCTGCTTGACGAAGTTGGCCTACATCATGCCATGGGCGTGGTGAGCGAGCGTCTGGCGGCGATCTCCGGCGCAGAAGCGGCAATTGTCGCCTTGGTCGACCACGGTGATCCGAAGACGCTTGTCTGCGAAGCAGTCGGCGGGATCGACATGGCTCATTGGGTGGGTGTACGCAGTCCTCGTCGCGGACTCCTGGCCGTGGCTATCGACACGCAGACGCCACTCATCGTGGCAGACCTACCTGCAGACGAACGCTACGACCCGCCGGCCGAGTGGCGCAAAGCCATGACCGACGTCGGTATGGGAATGGCGATTCCCCTGGTCGCGTCGGGCGAGTCCCTCGGTGCGTTGGTAGTTGTTTGGCGCCGCGGATCGGACGCTGAACGAGCGGCGAGGAGTGAGGTCGACGACGTGCAAATGTTCGCCACCCACGCAGCTGCAGTCCTCCAGCGCGTACGCATCCAGCAGCAACACGCACGAAGCGACCTCTGGCTCGAAGCCGCAGGACAGTTGGCGCGACTCCTGCTCACCGACGTCGACCGCGACCACGCGATGCATACGGTAAGTAAGCGACTGCAGCAAGCCTCCGGCGCGGACATCGTCGGCGTGATAATCGCGGACGCCGGCGATACCACCAATGTCGCGTCCGTCATCTTCGAGGGCCTGGAAACGGCCGCGCCGCCAGATATGCGACTGCCCCGGCAGGGGCTGGTAGCAGCCGTGCTCGACTCGGGCGAAGCCATTGTGAGCAAGGACTACACCCGTCAGCAGGGGTACGATCCTCCTGCCCAGTGGTCGTCGGAGTTCGCCGCTGTGGGACTTGGCATGTTGATGCCGATGGCTGTCGACGGAGAGGTTCTCGGTGTCCTCTTCGCCGGATGGCGAAGGAACTCACCACATGAGCAGGACGCCTTCACCGAGGCCGAGCAGGTCCAAACTTTCGCCGACCTGGCTGCACTGGCGCTGTACCGCATCCGCAGCCAGGATTGCCACGACCAGTTGGTCGCGCTCCAGGAACGTGACCGGCTCGCCAGAGAGGTCGGTGACACCATGCTCCAGAGGCTGTACGCCGCCGGCCTCCAGTTGGTGACCAGTCACGATCTCGCAGCCGAACCCCAACTGAAAAGAAATCTCATGACGACCATGCATACGCTGGACCAGGCCAGCGACGAGATTCGTAACGTCTTCTTCCGCAAGTCCCCGACGGAACCCGGCAACGAGCAGGAATCCTGACCGCACCATCCCAGCCACATATGCTTCGATTCCAACGCTCATGGCGCCACGAAGCGCTCGTTCACCCGTATCCGGACGCACCCTCTGAGGTGCACTCATCGCCGGCGAGTTCGAGCCAGGAACCCACCCGCCACGGCTGCAACGGCCCTGCCTTCAACCTGTCGAACGCCCGACCGGGCTCAGGTTGAGCCCCGCCTTTGTGCCGTGGTTCGACAGGTCTACTAATCGACCGGCGCCGGATCTCGGACGGCGCGTAGCCGGAGCGAGAAGCCGTCCGCGGTCGGGATGAGGGTGGCGTCGATGTCGAGCAGGTGGGTCATCCAAAGGCCGAGACCAGTCCCGAACGTGGTGTTCGCCGAGGGTACGAGCCCGGCGAGTGGGTCGACGGGCCCCTTGCCCCTGTCCTGCACCCTCACGACGACGCGGCTGTCGGTGGCCCAGATGCGGACGGTCGTGGGAGGTACGCCGTGCAGCCGCGCGTTGGCGACGGCCTCGGAGATACCGAGCAGCAGATCTTCCAGTGTGTGATCGTCGACCCGCCTGCGAGCGATCTTCTCAAGAGTTTGCCGGGCCTCGGCCGCGGAGGGGTTGGTGAGCTCGACGGCGGGCGTCGAGGCCTCCAGCGGGTCGGCGGTCACGGGAAGATCCGACCTCGTGCCGTGCCCCTCGTACCGGCTGTTGACGCCGTGCACGCCGGCGGCGGTGACGACGTGGGGATGCGCCCGCTCGACCACGTTCCGCACCTGTTCGGACACTGTCCTGGCGTCGTACAGGCAGAGGCTGCGTACGGGGAACTCCTCCCACACGGAGTTCACGGCGAACTCGTAGCGGTCCCAGCCCTCGAAGCGCCCGCCGTTGCCCGGGTGAGGTACGTCGCCGGCGATGCGGATCCGCGGTGCACCGGCCGCGACGTGGCGTTCGAACATTCCCCGGTACGTCGCGATCGCCCGCGCGGGCGTGGCGTACAGGCTGCGGTCGGCGATGAAGGTGACCGTCGAGGGATCGTCGAGCCACGACCGCAGCAGGTCTGCCTTGCGCTTGTCGTAGCCGATGACCACCGGTTCGCCGGCGGCGATGCCTTCAGCGACGAACGGCACGATCAGCGCGCGGAACTCAGCGTCGGACGCGTAGAACCCGGCCTCGTGGAAGTGGCCATTGAAACCGTCCACCTCACCGACGCTCACGTCTGCACCTCCGACGGGACCAGGTTGGGCGGTCGATCGCAGGCCGCACAATGGAACACGATGCGTTGTGCAGACTGCAGGTCGTGCAGGACCCGGCGCCTGCCGGGCACCGCGAGTCTGCCAGACAGAAGGACCGGCATACGCGTCCCCCCGACATCGAGGAAGCGCAAGCCAGGATCTGGTGCCGGGCCGTCACGCGGAGTTGACCGCTCGACACGAACTCCTCCGATGGCGCCGCAGCGAACGCCTGCAAAGGCATCGCCGCCGTCGTGGGCGATCACGACGTCATGCCCCGCCGACTGGAGCGCCCGAACGGGCACGAAACGTAACGGGATCGCCCTCACAGCCCCGACGCGTTCTACACCATGCGCCCCGTACTGGCGAACGGCGATCCAAGGGGGTCATCACAGCGGCGTGCAGCCCGATCAACGCCAAGCAACCAGGCGTGTCTCGGAGTAACAATGGCACGCGCCACGCCTTGACGCCGGTGGCCAGTTCAGTCGCCCACCCGGAGGCGACGACGGCGGCGGAAGACTTCGGCCCGTGCGGTCGCAACGGCCGAGCCGGCGGCAAGCTCTTGTCTTGACGCAGTAGTGCTCGACGGATCTGTGCCAGAAGCTGCATGACGTTCCGCCTCGGACACGTGCACGGTCACGGTGTGGTGCTGGAACTGGCGGGGTCGCCCTTGCGCGCACAGGTTCTACCTCACGTCGCGGTCCATCGCAGCCACCGGCCACCTGCGAAAGACTCGATCATCTGACCGTCGTCGCCCCCGTGACCTACCTGTTCGGTGGTGCGGCGCGTTGAAGTTCGCGCTCGGTCTCAGCGATGAGGCGACGGCCCAGTTCGCGTTCGGCCGCGCTGACGACCGCGGAGAGGTGGTGGGGGTACATGCGCGCACGGATCGCAGCCATGCGGGTTTGGTCACCGGCTAACTGGGCGTGCAGCAGCTGGGTGAGGACCTGCTCAGCCTGAGCCGCTGTCAACTCCGGCACGGGCTCCGCGACCCAATACCAACAGGCGTCAACCTGGTGGGGCCAGCCCGGAACCCACCCAAGGTCACGTCCCAAATAGACGTTAGCCCAAGCGCAGGCTTCACCAGCGTCCACCGGCCCGGTGATGCCGACCATGTGCCCATCGACATGGAGCTGCCAGCGGCAGTCGGGCTCGGTGTAGAAGATCAGTTCTGACCGGTACCAGACGGGGTTGCCTGACTCCGACTCAGTGTCGGTGGTCATCGCGGCCTCCTCGTTGAGCCCGGAAAGCGTCGATGAGTGATGACCGACGGCTCGTCTGAGAGTCTGCGAACCGCATGTTCACCAACAGGATCCGCCGCGACCCTCGACCAGATCAGCTGGATGAGGTGACACTCACCGAAGCACGTTCACGGCGGGAGACACTCACACGTTGTCAACGCCAGCAGCCTCGCGCACGCACGGCCCACACAATTTCGGCTGACGCCTACAGCCACCAAGCCCGGCGCCACAGCGCAACTCCTGAGCAGCCGCCGCCAGCTCCTTGAGTCTCCACCCCGCACTGGGTCGACGGCGTCAACGCCGACCGACGGTGTACCCCTCGCCCCGCGTCAGGTGGGCGTAGCTGAGCCGGACCGCCATCGCGCCCTCCCCGACCGCGGAGGCAACGCGTTTGATCGACCCACTGCGTACGTCACCGGCCGCGAACACTCCGGGAAGGCTGGTCTCGAGGAAGGTTCCCGGGTAGCTTCCGTCGCGCTCGACGTCGGATCCGGTCCGGACGAAACCGTTTTCGTCGCGTGCCACGTCGTCGCCCAGCCACCATGTGCAGGGGGTCGAGCCGATGAAGACGAACAGCGCACGCGCCGGCACCTCTTCGCGTTTCCCGGTGTGGTTGTCCTCGACGACCAGGGCCTCCAGGGTGCCATCCCCGACCAGTTCGCGGACCTCCGTGTGGGTGCGTACCTCGACCTGCGGCAGGCGGCGAATCTCGTCGACGAGGTAGCGTGACATGTTCGTCCCCAGGTCGTCCTCGCGGACGAGGAGGATGACCCGGCTCGCGGTGTTGGACAGGAACAGCGTTGCCTGGCCGGCGGAGTTGCCGCCGCCCACCACCGCCACCTGAACCCGCCCACACCACAAGGCCTCCTGCTCGGTGGCGGCGTAGTAGATGCTGGTCGGTTCGAATTCCTCCAACCGGGGCACCGGGAGTCGGCGGTACCTTGCGCCGGTGGCGATCAGGACCGAGCGGCTCAGCACCGGCGGGCCGTCCTCCACGTCGACGACGTAGTGGCCCGCGTCCTGCTTCAGCCCCGTCGCGGTGGCAGGGATGTGCATCCGCGCGCCGAACTTCTCGGCCTGGAGGACGGCCCGTTCGGCGAGTTCTGCACCGGAGATGCCCGAGGGGAAGCCGAGATAGTTCTCGATCCGGGACGACGTGCCGGCCTGCCCGCCGGTCGCGACCGAGTCCAGGGTGATCACCGCCATGCCCTCTGACGCCGCATACACCGACGCCGCCAGGCCGGCCGGGCCGGCGCCCACCACCACGAGGTCGTGCAGTGGGGTGGACGGCTCGGGGACGAGCAGGCCGAGCCGCTGGGCGAGTTCGGCGTTACTGGGGTTGCGCAGCACATGGCGCCCGCCCAGGATGACGATCGGTGTGTCCTCCGGACGGAAGGCCAGGCTGCGCAGCAGCTCCTCGACTCCGGCGTCCTTGTCCAGGTCGACGAAGCGGTGCGGCAGGCGGTTGCGCGCTGCGAACTCCCGCAGCCGCCGGGTGTCCCGGGAGTAGCAGGAACCGACGATCCGGACTCCGACGCCGAACTCGATCAACAAGGACCGCCGGAGCAGGAACGCCCGCAGGATCAGGTCGCCGAGCGCCGGGTCGTGTGCCACCACTTCCCGCAACGCCTCGGGCGGTACGTCCAGCACCTCACCGGCCTCCACCACGACTGCGGTGAAGAAGGACGGCTGTCCCGTGAGGACGCCGAGTTCGCCGAGGAACCGGCCGGCACCGTGCACGCTGATGACCCGCTCCTCCGGGGTGCCGTGGTCGGCGACATTGGCCACCTTGCCCGAGACGACCACGAAGAAGTCGTACGGCTCGTCCCCCTCGCGGAAGAGGACGTCCCCGACCTCGGCGGTGCGTCTGGAGCCTCGGGCGGTTAGCGCGTCGATCTGGGGGGCGTCCAGTCGCGGGTAGGCGCCGGTGGCGTCATGGGTCTCCACTTGCGTGGACGGTTCCGGCGGTGTTGACGGGGCTCGGTCGTTCATGTGGCGGCCCTCCCTCCGATGTCGTATCAGTGGTGGTTCAGGGCCCGTTCTTGGCGGTTCACCGGTCTCGCGGTCAGACGAACTGCTGGTCGAAGTAGCACCAGCGCCAGTCCTCGCCGGGCTCGTAGGACGCCACGATCGGATGCCCGATGTGGTGCGCGTGCGCACGGGCGTGCTTGAGCGGCGAGGAGTCGCAGCAGCCGACGTGGCCGCAGGTCAGGCACAGCCGTAGGTGCACCCAGGGTGAGCCCAGTCGCAGGCACTCCTCGCAGCCGGCGGGTGTGCGGGGTTCGACGGGGCGGATCTGTTCCAGGTGTGGATCCAGCGCGACAGGCATGTCGGTTTCTCCGTTCTCCGGTGGGGTTCTCGGTTCGGGTTCGTGGCCCGGCTGTCAGGTCTGTTCACCGGCCGCTCGTTCCTCGGCCAGTGCTTCCTCCACCCAGGTACGCAGGCGCGCGGCGGGGGCCGCGCCGAGCTGGGTGGACACCACCTGGCCCGCTCGCATCACCAGCAGCGTGGGGACGGCCTGGACGCGGAAGCGTTCGGACACCTGGCGTGCCTTGTCCACGTCGACCTTCACCAGCTTGATCTGGCCGGCGAGGTCGCGGGCGACCTGTTCCAGCGCCGGGCTGACCATCCGGCACGGGCCGCACCAGGTTGCCCACAGGTCGACCACGACCGGCAGCCGCGAGCGCTCCACCACTTCGGCGAACGTTTCGTCGTCGGCGTCGACGATCCACGGCAGCGGTGCGTGGCAGTTACCGCACCGGGGTTCGCCGTCCCCGGTCGCCGGAACGCGGTTGCGGCGACCGCACTTGGCGCACTCGACGACGTTCGTCTCGGTCTGTGTGGTCATCAGTCCCGTTCCTTCCTCGATCGAACCCTCAGGCGGCCTCGGCCTGTCTGGTTGGGGCGGGGGTTGTGGTGGGTCACGGTGATCTCGCTGTTGTGGGTGTCGACGGTGATGACGGCGCCGTCGTGTATGTCTTCGGTGAGGAGGGTGCGGCCGATGCGGGTCTCGATTTCGCGGGAGATGAATCGTCGTAGGGGCCGGGCGCCGTAGACGGGGTCGAAGCCTTCCAGGGCGATCAGTCGGCGGGCTGGTTCGGTGACGTCGAGCCTGATCCGCCGGTTGGCCAGCCGTGCCCGTAGTTCGTCGAACATCAGGTCCACGATGCGTTCGATCTCGGTCTGTGTGAGTGGTTTGAACAACACGATTTCGTCGACCCGGTTGAGGAATTCCGGCCGGAACCGTGATCGCAGGTCGGCCATTACCCGTGCCCGGGCGTCGGGGGTGATCTGTCCGCCGGCGGTCGCGCCTTCGAGGAGGTATTCCGACCCGACGTTGGAGGTCATGATGACGACGGTGTTGCGGAAGTCGACCGTGCGGCCCTGGGCGTCGGTGAGGCGGCCGTCGTCGAGGACTTGCAGCAGCAGGTTGAACACGTCGGTGTGCGCCTTCTCGATCTCGTCGAACAGCACCACCGAGTACGGCTTGCGGCGGACCGCTTCGGTGAGCTGGCCGCCTTCCTCATAGCCGACGTATCCGGGTGGGGCGCCGACCAGGCGGCTCACCGTGTGGCGTTCTTGGTATTCGCTCATGTCGATGCGGACCATGTTGTCCTCGGTGTCGAACAGCGCGGCGGCGAGGGTCTTGGCCAGTTCGGTCTTGCCGACCCCGGTGGGGCCGAGGAAGATGAACGACCCGATCGGGCGGCGCGGGTCCTTGATCCCCGACCGGGCCCGGATCACCGCGTCCGCGACGAGCTGGACCGCCTCGTCCTGGCCGATCACCCGCTGGTGCAGTATCTGGTCCAGCATCAGCAGCTTCTCCCGTTCGCCTTCCTGCAACCGGCTCACCGGGATACCGGTCCAGCGGGAGACGATGGAGGCGATCTCCTCCTCGGTGACCACCTCCCGCAGCAGCCGCCGCTCGCCGAGCTTCTCACTCAGCTGCTCCTCCTCCGCGTGCAGCCGCCGTTCCAGCTCCGGCAGCCGGCCGTGGCGCAGTTCCGCGGCGCGGTTCAGGTCGTAGTCACGCTCGGCCTGCTCGGCGTCACGGCGTACCTGCTCGATCTCCTGCCGCAGCTCCTGCACCCGCCGCAGCGCCTGCCGTTCGGCCTCCCACTGCGCCCGCATCGCGTCGGTCTGCGCGTGCAGGTCCGCCAACTCCTTACGCAGCTGTGCCAACCGGTCCTTGCTCGCGGCGTCGGACTCCTTGCTCAGCGCCGCCTCCTCGATCTCCAGCCGCCGCACCCGCCGGGTCAGCTCGTCCAGCTCGGCCGGCATCGAGTCGATCTCCGTGCGCAGCATCGCGCACGCCTCGTCGACCAGATCGATCGCCTTGTCGGGCAGGAACCGGTCGGAGATGTAACGGTGGCTGAGCACGACAGCCGCCACCAAAGCCGCGTCCTGGATCCTCACCCCGTGGAACACCTCCAGCCGCTCACGCAGCCCGCGCAGGATGGAGATCGCGTCCTCCACCGACGGCTCGTCCACCATCACCGGCTGGAAACGGCGTTCCAAAGCGGCGTCCTTCTCCACGTTCTTGCGGTACTCCACCAGCGTGGTGGCGCCGATCATGTGCAGCTCACCGCGGGCCAGCATCGGCTTGAGCATGTTCCCCGCATCCATCGCACCCTCGGCCGCACCCGCACCCACCACGGTGTGCAACTCATCGACGAACAACAGGATCCGCCCCTGCGCGGCACGCACCTCGTTCAGCACCGCCTTCAGCCGCTCCTCGAACTCACCGCGATACTTCGCACCCGCCACCAGCGCACCCATGTCCAGCCCGAACACCACCTTGTTCCGCAGCCCCTCGGGCACATCCCCGTTGGCGATCCGCTGCGCCAGCCCCTCCACGATCGCGGTCTTCCCCACCCCCGGGTCACCCACCAGCACAGGGTTGTTCTTCGTCTTCCGCGACAGGATCTGCACCACCCGCCGGATCTCCCCATCCCGCCCGACCACCGGGTCCAGCCGGCCCGCCGCCGCATCAGCCACCAGATCCCGGCCGTACTTCTCCAACGCCTCATACGCCGCCTCCGGCTGCGCGGAGGTCACCCGCTGATTACCCCGGACCCGGGTCAGCACCGCAAGGAACCGGTCCCGCGACAGCCCCAGATCGTGCAACAACCTCCCCGCCGGGCTGGCCGGCCCCTCCTCCAGCAAAGCGACCACCAGATGCTCCACCGACACATACTCATCCTTCAGCCGCCTGGCCTCCCGATCCGCCGCATCCAGCAACCTCGACAGCCGCTGAGTCACATACACCTGCCCCGGCTCCACACCCGGCCCACTCACCCGCGGCCGGCGTTCCAGCTCCTCCTCCACCTGCTTACGCAACAGGTCCGGATCCACCCCCGCCTGCACCAACAACCGCGGCACCAGACCCTCTGGCTGGTCCAGCAACGACAGCAACAAATGCTCACCATCGACCTCGGTATGCCCAAACCGCAACGCGGCGGACTGCGCCTCCTGCAAAGCCTCCTGGCTCTTCTGAGTCAACCGGTTCGGGTCCACAAGCTGCCTCCATAACGTCGGGCCACAGACGACTGTCCGCGCCCACCGGATTTGGTGACCGTCCGCCTACCGGCACCAACAGTGCCAACGGGGCCAACAGTGCCAACAGTGCCAACGGGGCCAGCGGTGCCAACGGGGTCAACGAAGGTAGACGGCTGCGGGGAGCGCCGCGGAAGGCGCACACCAGCCGCGCGTTCGGCCGCCTCCAGTTCCGCGATCCGGTCCAGCAGGTCCAGCACCACCCCGATCCCCGCATAGTTCAAACAAAACCCGGCCCGCAACCGCTCGATCCGCGCAGCACGGCCAACCTGAGCAGGCGCGAAATGCAGCCGCCCCGACGGGTCGGCATCCGCGTCCAACAAACCCAGCACCACCAGCCGGCGAACATGATCCGGATGCAGCCCCACCACCGCAGCGAACTCCTCCAACCCAAGATGCCCCTGCCCGCCAGGACGCCCCTCCCGCCGAACCCGCACACGCACCAGCGCAAACGACATCAGCCACCCCCTCCCCCCGCACCACACGACCAACCAGACGACCAACCAGACGACCGACCAGACGACCGACCAGACGACCAACCAGACGACCGACCAGACGACCGACCAGACGCGCCGTCACCGGAGCGGGCACGCGGGTCGAACCCGGACGCCCGCGCCAGCTCCGACCACAGCCGGCGGACCCGCACACGCACGAGTGCGAACGACATCAGCCACCCCCTGCCCGTGGGTCGAACCCGGACGCCTGGGCCAGGTCCGACCACAGCCGGCGGACCCGCATACGGACGAGTGCGAACGACATCAGCCACCCCCTGCGCGTGGGTCGAAGCCGGACGCCTGGGCCAGCTGCGACCACAACGTGCGTTCTTCCTCACTCGGGTGCGGCGGCACCATGATCCGCACCTGCGCGTAGACGTCACCCGGCCGGCCGCGTGGGTTCGGCATCCCCCGGCCCCGCAGCCGCAGCGACCGCCCGCTGGAGGTGCCCGGCGGCACCTTGACCTTCGCCTCACCGCCCGGGGTGTCAACCGCGACCGTCGCGCCAAGAGCCGCCTCCCACGGGGCAAGCGGCAGGTCCAGGTAAATGTCGCGGCCCCGCACCCGGTAACGCCGATGCGGCACAAGCCGCACAACGAGGTAGAGGTCACCGGGCGGGGCGCCGTCACTTCCCCGCCCGCCCTGGCCGGCCAGCCGGATCCGCTGCCCCTCGGTCACACCGGGCGGAACGTTCACCTCATACTGCCGGGCACCCCCCGGCCCCGACAACGTCACCGACCGGGGCCCACCCCGATACGCCTCCTCCACACTCAACGGCAACTCGGCCTCCTGGTCCGCACCCGGAATCGGGCCCCAGCCACGCCCGCCCCAACCAGCCCGACCAGCCCGCCCGGTCCCGGCGCGTCCGGCGCGCCCGCCGAACATGCCGCTGAGCAGATCCTCCAGATCGACCTCCTCCCCCTCCGCGCCACCGAACCCCTCAAACCCCTCAAACCCGCCGGCACCCCCGAACCCGCCGGCACCGCCGAACCCGCCGGCGCCGCGAGCCCCCGCACCCGCCCGGGCACGACCACCCGCCCGGGCCCGCGCCTGCGCCTGCGCCTGGGCCCGCGCCCAGGTGTCGGGGTCGACGTCGTCAGGCACCCGCCGAAAGTCCGCACCGAACACGTCGTAGCGCTTACGCAGATCAGGATCCGACAGCACGTCGTAGGCCTCCGAAACGTCCTTGAACCGGTCTTCGGCACCAGGATCCTTGTTCACATCGGGATGGTTCTCCCGCGCCAGCCGCCGGTAAGCGCGCTGGATCTCCTCCCGGGTCGCCGTCCGGGGAACCCCGAGAACCTGGTAGAAGTCACGGTCAGCCATCCGCCCTCACGCCGCCTTCGTGGCCACCACCACACCCGCCGGCCGCAGCTGCCGCTCCCCCTCGCCATAACCCGGCCTCACCACGTCCAGCACCGTCCCCGCCGGCACCTCCGCACTGGGCACACTGGCCACCGCCTCATGCCGAGCCGGATCGAACACCGCCCCCACCTCCTCGTCCTGACGCGGAAACCCCAGACCGGCAAGCACCCCGACCGCCTGCTCCAAAACCGCCCGAACCCCCTCCAGCAACGAGTCCTGCTCCCCCACCTGCGCACCGTGCGAACCCTGCGCGTGCGAACCCTGCGCGGCCTGCGCGTGCGAACTCTGCGCGGCCTGCGCGTGCGCCACCGCCCGGTCGAGGTTGTCCACCACCGGCAGCCACCGCGCCGCCAAACTCGCCGCCACCTCCGCACGCTGCCGGTCCAGCTCACGCACCTGCCGCTTGCGCTGGTTGTCCGCATCGGCCACAGCACGCCGCCACCGGTCCTCAAACTGCGCCACCCGCTCCTGCGCCTGAGCGAGCTCGTCACGAAGCTCGAAGTCCGCAGGCACACCCGTCTCGCCGGTCGCACCCGCCTCCGGGTCATGCGGGCGGCCTCGCGGAAGGTTCTGCTCGGTCATCACAACCCTCAGTCCGTGGTGAACTCCGCGTCGATCACGTCCTCGTCCTCGGCCGCTGCACGCTGCCCCGGCACACCCTGACCGCCAGGCCCACCACCAGGCCCACCACCAGGCCCACCACCAGGCCCACCGCCAGGTCCGCCGCCGGGTCCGCCACCGGGTCCGCCGGGTTCACCGCCTGGTCCGCCGCCGGGTCCGCCCGCTTGGCCACCAGCACCCGCGGCGCTCAGGCTGTGGTAGATCTGCTGCAGTTCACCGGTCAGCGACCGCAGCCGTTCCAGCGGAGCACTGTCGTCCTTGACCGCCTGGCGGGCATCGCCCAGCAGCAGCTGCGCCCGCGCCCGCTCATGCTCCGGTGCGGCGTCACCGAGCTCACCCAGCCGCCGTTCGACCTGGTAGGCCGCCGCGTCCAGACCGTTGCGGGCATCCACCACCTCCCGGATCCGGGCATCGTCGGCCCGGTACCGCTCGGCATCAGACACCATCCGGTCCACCTCGGACTTGTCCAGGTTGGAACTCTCACTGATAGTGATCCGCTGCTCGGCCCCGGTGTCCTTGTCACGCGCGGACACGTTCAAAATGCCGTTCGCGTCCACGTCGTAGGTCACCTCGACCTGCGGCTCACCACGCGGCGCCGGCCGGATGTTCTCCAGCCGGAACCTCCCCAGCACCCGGTTGTCACTGGCCCGCTCCCGCTCACCCTGCAACACCACCACATCCACCGCGGACTGGTTGTCCTCGGCCGTACTGAACGTCTCAGTACGCCGCGCCGGGATCGTCGTGTTGCGGTCCATCACCTTCGTCATCACCCCACCAAGGGTCTCGATCCCCAACGACAACGGCGTCACATCAAGCAGCACAACGTCCTTCATCTCCCCCTTCAGCACCGCCGCCTGGATCGCCGCGCCCAGCGCCACCACCTCATCAGGGTTGACCGTCATGTTCGGGTCCTTGCCACCCGTCATCCGCCGAACCAGGTTCTGCACCGCCGGCATCCGGGTCGCCCCACCAACCAGGATCACCTCATCGATATCGTCCGCGGTCACCTTCGCATCAGCCATCGCCTGCTCCACCGGCCCACGGCACCGTTCCACCAGATCACGGGTGATCTCCTCAAACGTCGACCGCATCAACGTCATGTTCAAATGCCTGGGCCCGGAAGCATCAGCAGTGATGAACGGCAGATTGATCGTCGTCTGAGTAACCGAGGACAACTCGACCTTCGCCTTCTCCGCCGCCTCGAACAACCGCTGCAACGCCTGCGGATCCCGCCGCAGATCAATCCCGTCCGAACGCTGGAACTCCTCCGCCAGATAGTCCACCACCCGACGGTCGAAGTCGTCACCACCCAAATGCGTGTCACCCGCCGTGGCACGCACCTCCACCACCCCATCCCCCACATCGAGCAAGCTCACGTCGAACGTCCCACCACCCAGATCGAACACCAGGACCGTCTCATGCCCCTTCTTGTCCAGCCCGTACGCCAGCGCCGCCGCCGTCGGCTCATTGATGATCCGCAACACCTCAAGCCCCGCGATCCGCCCCGCATCCTTCGTCGCCTGACGCTGCGCATCATTGAAATACGCCGGCACCGTGATAACCGCCTCGTTCACCTTCTCCCCAAGAAACTTCGCCGCATCCTCGGCCAACTTGCGCAACACCAGCGCAGAAATCTCCTCCGGCGAATACAGCTTCCCGTGCACATCGAACCGCACCGCACCATCCGGCCCCGCCACCACATCAAACGACACCGCACGACTCTCGCTACCCACCTCCTCAAACCGCCGCCCGATGAACCGCTTCGCCGACGTGATCGTCCCCTTCGGATTCAAGATCGCCTGCCGCCGCGCCAACTGACCCACCAACCGCTCACCACCCTCGGTGAACGCCACCACCGACGGCGTCGTCCGCTGCCCCTCCCCATTCGGAACCACAGTCGCCACACCATCCACCACCGCAGCAATCACCGAATTCGTCGTACCCAGATCGATACCAACCGCTTTCGCCATGATCAAATCCGTTCAGAAGGTCTCAACTGCAGGTCATGTCCGTCGCCGAACCGCTCTGTGGATGAGCCACATCAGCGGATCGCATGCAGCACCGGAAGACTGTGATCCAGACCGGATACCTGGAGGCAGAGATTCGACCGGGAACGTAACAAACACGAGGTCGCGAAAGTCTGCGCACTACCTCGCAGTCTCACGCCCAAAGAGCAGAGTGTAAAGAGGCTTACAGCATCGAATCTCCGAGCTGCCTTTTAGCACTGCCACGCGACTGCACGGATCCTTGGATTGAGTCAGCACGCTGGCAGAGATCACGTAATCACGCTAATATCAGCGGCTCTACACCTTCTCCTGTCAGACCCGAGGATCTGCAGTCTGGCCGTATCAATGGAAACTAGCGTCGTGACGGAACTGTCGGCAGTCGTTCCGCGAAGAGGCCCAATTACCGGTCATCTCCACGATCGGCGCACCTCGCATACGTGGTGTCCCACGCCTGTCCAACAGAGCGGCCGGGTCGAACTAATTCCTGGAGAAGTACCCCACAGACCGGATTAACCATGCCTGGTGGCCAGGCGCCCGTCGGCCAACGCGGCGACGTCGACATCGTCGAGGGTGGTGACCACGATGTCGGCGTTGGCCCTGGCCAACAGGTCGGCGTCGTCGGCTCTGGCGACCCCGATCGCGGACATACCGCTGGCCTTCGCGGCCTCGATTCCCGCCGCGGCGTCCTCCACAACGAACGAGTTCTCCGGCTTGACCTGGAGCTCGTGCGCTGCGGTGAGGAAAATCTGCGGATGCGGTTTTCCGTAGGCGAGGTCTCGGCCCGAGACATCGGCATCGATGAAGTCCAACAGCGTGAGGCCCGGCCGTACGGAAGGCGAGGAAATGTGATGCTCTGAGGCGAACGTGTCAAGCCGGATCCTTCGCAGGATGAGCTTGGTGTTCGTCGACGACGAGGCGGTCGCTGTGCGGATCCCGGCATCCTTGACGGCGATGATGAACCGCAACGCGTCGGGAAAGGGGGTGAAGTCTCCGGCCTCGATGAGGCGGACCACCATCGCCTGCTTGCGGTCGGCGTACTCCGCTGCTCGCGTACCCTCCTCATCGTCGGGAATGTCGAAGTAGGCAAGGGCAGCCTGCGCGCCGCTCAGGCGTGGCTTGCCCGACAACTCCTCCTGGTAGACCCGCGACGTCAAGGCTTCCGGCGTCCAGCCCGTCCGGTCGCGGATGTCGCGCCACTCCGGTTGCATCAGCTCGCGCAACGACTCACGCCACGCCTTCTCGTGCGGCGAGTCGACGAGGACACCGTCGACGTCGAAGATCCCGCCCTCAAACGTGTCGGCATGTGTCATTCCTGACCGAGCTCCATTCGTGCACCCATTTGGTGCCTAACCGAACGTGGGTCACCTGGCTACTCCGCCTCGATGGATGGTGCTCGCGCCCGGTCCCCATTGTGCGTAGTTGCTCCTCAGCCCTGGGCGAAGCCGATCGCCGAGGTCGTCGGGAAGGTGCGGATCAGTTTCCGGTTGACGAACTCCTTGATCCCCAGATCGGACAGCTCTCGCCCGTACCCGGAGCACTTGATGCCGCCGAAGGGCAGTTCGGGCCGGGACGAGGTGGGGTGGTTCACCCAGACCATGCCCGTGTCGAGCCGCTCGGCGACCCGGCGGGCCCGGTCGAGATCCCGGCACATGACGACGCCGCCCAAGCCGTACGGATTGTCGTTGGCCAGGCTGACGGCCTCCTCGTCGTTGGCGACCTGGTACACCACGGCCGCCGGCCCGAAAAGCTCCTCGTGGTAAGCACGCATCCCGCGGCGTACGTCGGTGAGGATCGTCGGCTCGACGAAGGCGCCGGGCCGGTCGATGCGCCTGCCACCGGTCACCAGGGTGGCGCCCTGCGCGACGGTGTCACGGATCTGACTCACGAGGTTCTCGGCGGCCTCTTCGGACGAAAGAGGGCCGAGGCTCGTCGCCGGGTCCATGGGGTCGCCCGGGGTGAGCGCCTCGAAGCGTTGGCGCAGCCGGCCGACGAACTCGTTGTAGACGTCGGACATCACGATCATCCGCTTGGCGCTCACGCAGCTCTGGCCCATGTTGCCCAGGCGGCCGACGACCGCGGCGTCGATGGTCCGGTCGAAGTCCTTGCCGTCGAGCACGATGAATGGGTCGCTCCCGCCGAGTTCCAGTACGGTCTTGTCGATCTTGCGCCCGGCACGCTCGGCCGCGCTCGCACCTGCCCGGTCGCTGCCGGTCAGCGAGACACCCTGCACCAGTGGATTGTCGATGATCCGCCCGATCCTGGATCCGCGTACGAACAGGTTCGTGTAGACGCCGGGGGGAGCGCCCGCGTCTCGGAACAGCTGCTCGAGCGCGAGTGCCGACTGCGGGCAGTTGCTCGCGTGCTTGAGAAGGATCGTGTTACCCGCAACCAGGTTGGGCGCCGCGAAGCGGGCTACCTGGTAGAGCGGGTAGTTCCAGGGCATGACGCCCAGGAGCACGCCGAGCGGCCGGTTCGTCACGACGGCGGCGCCCTCGTCCACGGCTATCGGCTCGTCGGCGAGGAGTTCCGGCCCCTGCTCTCCGTAGTATCGGAGGATGTCGACGACGAGATCCACTTCGCCGTAGCTCTCCTCGATGAGCTTGCCCATCTCCAAGGTCACGGTACGGGCGAGCTCGTCGCGGCGCTGCTGCATCAGGTCAGCAGCCCGGGCTACGAGCTGCGCGCGTTCCCCGGCGGGCAGCCACCGCCACTCCTGGAACGTCCGCTGAGCCTGGTCGACCGCTCCGTCGGCCTCCTCGTCAGACATCGCGGGAAACTCGCGCAGTACCTCGTTTTGGTACGGACTGACACTCTTAATAGACGTTCGTGCGACTGATGGGGTGGCGGTCATGATGTCTCCATGAGGTTGAAGATCGCCTGGGGCGGAATGCAGATGCCCGGGACGACGGGATCATCGCGTGCACGGGATCGGCGAGTACGCGAAGTGGTACCTGGGCGTGGACGACGAGGAGCCGCCGGAGTGCAAGACTCCTCGCTGGGGGGCTGGTGCTCGCTCAAGGCATCCCGGCCGTCGAGCACGTACGGTCCCTGCTGGATCAACTCCCGGGCCCGCACGTACCCGCGCTCGTTCAGCGTGACCGCCATGCCTCGTCACCGTCCCGACCCATTGACTACCGTCAAGCACATGCCGACGGCCGGGCGGTGGGCAAGGCCGAAAGCCCTGTCCTGGTCGGGTCGACCGGACCGCCCACGTTCCCAGGCCCGCGATCGTGAACTCGGCTCCGGATCGGTCGTGAGGCGGGGTCTCCCGCACCGAAGGAACAACGCTCCGGTGCCGTCTGGGCGTTGTTGAAGGAACCCAAGTCGGGCGCCAGACAGGTCGTCGGCGTCGACGCCCTCGGCCAAATAGCGGCGATCACGAACGAACCCTCGCGAAATATCTGGACCTTTCCCTAGCCATATTCACTGTGAGCGTCTAACGGCCGTCCAGAATCCATCAGCCCGCCGGTTTCTCACATGCGACCGCACGACATTTCCCACCGAGATCGATTGGACGATCGAGTCGCGACATCGATTGGTGGGACACGGAGATCGCTCGGATCGCCGAGTGTGGCGGCTTTCGCGCCGGGTACAGGTCCTTGCGCCCGGGACAAGCCGTCCTTGGTGGCCGCAGATTCGTCGCTGCCACCAGTAGGTCGAGACCCAGGGGATGTATGCCACTAGCGGCTGGATCCCAGGACGAGAAGAGGAGAGCAGGTCATGACAACGATGCCGATGAGGCGCACCAGAAGTGTCCGTCTGCACGGGATGGAGCCGTCGATGATGCTGCGACGAGAACCGTTTGCGGACGTGCAGGAACTCGTCAATCGCATTGGCGGGTTGGTCCAGCAGTCGGTGGAGACCGAGGCGGAACGTCCGTGGATTCCGACCGCCGAGGTCGAGGAGACCGACGATGCTTACGTCGTCAAACTCGAACTGCCCGGAATAGCACCTGACGACGTCGAGGTGGGGATCCGTGATCGCGACCTGTGCGTCAACGGTGAGGTCCGTGAGGAAGAAGAACAAGGGTCCAACGCGCTGCGAGTTCGCATTGGACGCTTCCACTACCACACGACGCTGCCGTCCGACGTGGAAGCCGACAACGTCAAGGCCTCGATGAACGAAGGTGTGTTGACGCTGCACATCCCCAAGCCCCAGCAGGGCCAGGGGCGCCGCATCCAGATCATGAACGGTCACGATGAAGGCGGGCGGCAGGAGATGAAGAGGTCTGGCGGCCATCGTTCCTGACACACCACTGGAGCGTCCAATGTGACGTCGGCGCGGCGCGGTTCTTGAGCCCTGGTCGGCAACCGCCATGAGGTGGCTGCCTTCGTCGAACAGCGCGAGGTTCCGCATGCGGTCGGCCCTACCGGTTGGTACACGGAGGCGACGTAGTGCGTCACCCCCACGGTGGTCGACGACGAAGTCCGCGCCGCGCTGGACAATATCTTTGACCTCGCACCCTTGCACGTGCCGCCCGCGCTGACGCTGCTCGACCGACTGCGGCATCAGCTGCCCGACGTGCTCCACGTGGTGTGTCCGGACACCGCTGTTCCACGCCGACCCCCGGTCGTAACGGCCATCTACGCCCTTCCCACCCGGTGGCGGTCCCGCTGGGACCCCGCTGGTACGGCTTCCATGGACTCTCCTACGCCTGGCCGAGCCGACGCACGGCGGAGCTGCTCGGGCGTGACCCCAGTGTGAGTTGCGCATGGTCATAGCGCATCTGCCGGCGCTGCCTGCGTCTGCGCCGTGGACGGGGACGCAGTGTGGACACCTCCATGGGCTCACGCCGCTGGACGGCGTTCCGATGAGCACCCTGTCGGTAGCGGTTGATCCCGGCATGCTGATCTGCGAGATCGGCTGGGACCAGCCAGAAGTCCGCCCACGGCGTCTGCCTCGGTGTGGGCGGCTTCGCGTTCCCACTCCCGTACATCGAGGACGGTAGGTCAGTCCTGAGGGCGCACTCCAGATCGCCGTCGAGACGCGGACCGTGCTGTGTTCGCGATCAGCCTGACCACAAGGCCGCGTACTTCGGGCCGAGTTGTGCCACGACGTCGTGGAACTCCTCACCAACGGCCTCACGCAGCGTGGTCATGACCGCTCGAGCGTGGACGAACGCCTCCTGCGGTGTCACACCTTCACGCTCGGCCACCCGGGCAAGGAATCTCTCCAACGACATGCGCTGGGCCTGATCGGCATCCCCGGACCTGCCGGCTCGCAGGGGGTCATGGAGCCGGGGGGGCAACCTGCTGATCAGATCGTCGACCTCCCCCGCGGCGAGGCGCTCGGCGAGGGTTTGGAGAACGGCATCGGTGACCCGACTGGCATCGCCGTCATGGAGCTGGGCACGCTGGGCAACCCGTTCGAGAAAGGCCCCGGCCGGAAGGATCTCCGGTCCGGTGGGCAGGACAAGGACGAAATCCTTGGGGAGCTGCGCGACGAGGTGGGCGAACTCCCGCTCGCTCACCGCGCGCGAGAGCGCCGTGAAGACCGCACTTGCAGCCCGGGTCGCGGTCGGAAGATCCATGTCGCCCCGCTCCGCCACGCGGCGGATGAACTCGTCGACATCGAACCCCTCTGCTGGGTCAGCCGTGAACAGCAGTGGACCCAACTCCGGCGGAAGCTCGCCAGCGAGATGACGGGCCTCGGTGGGAGAGATCCGCTCGGCCAGGGTCTGCAGAGTGGCAGCGGTAGTGCGGTCAGCCCCGACTCCTGTGGCCCCGCCACCTCGTTCCACGACGGTCAGAAACTGGTCATAGTCCATGTTCTGCATCTCTTCGCTGCGAAGGGTGGAGCCCGCCGACCAACGGATCCTGGTGGACCGACGCCGGCCGAGCACTTCCAGCGGCCGCGGCGGCGAGCACGCGATGAAGATGAGCGGCGGCTGATTCGATGTCGTCATACTTACCTTGGGCTGCGCCCGCGCTGATCACTCCGCATCTGTGAATCTTCGCGACGCCACCGAAGGAATTTGTAGTGTGTTTTTGTGTCGACAGGCTCCTCATCCCGATACCGATGTACCACTTCCCATACTCTCAGAAACCGCGCTCCTCAAGGCAAGCATTCTCGTCCTGGCTGGGTAGTCGACTTCTCGACAGTCCCACACGACGTGGCACAATGCTGAGGACGGCCGGGAATCCATCGGCCGATGGACGAGCATTAGCAGACTCTTTGCTGGTACAGAGCGGGAAGTTCAAAGAGTTGTTCACTGCCTATACCGCGATGACATCCGAGACGACGATCGGCAGCGCCTCTGGTGGCACGGTTACACACAAGCGACCGTCGTCGCCGTGTACGTCTCCGGCGCGGCGTCGACGCTCGGTGTGTCAACCTGTGTCAGGCACGAGCTGGTGCTAAGCCACCGATGGCGGCCAGGTGTCCGTGGGGTGGAGCGGCAGCTGAGACACCCCCAGGGACCGGCCCACATTATACGGCTGACCCGGCGAGGCCCCGACGCGTTCGTCCGACAGGCCGTGCGGGCCACGGCCGCTGCGGTCATCGCCTACCTGGTTGCGCAGCAGGTGTCGAGCAGTCCGCAGCCACTACTGGCGCCGCTCACCGCGCTGATCGTCGTCCAGGTCACGCTGTATGCCACCCTCACCAGCGGAGTGCAGCGGGTGGCCAGTGTGATTGTGGGCGTGCTCATCGCAGTGGGCTTCGCCCATTTGGTGGGACTTACATGGTGGAGTCTGGCGATCTTGATCTTTGCATCCCTGGCCCTGGGCCGGGTCCTGCGACTCGGGCCGGCGGTACAGGAGGTCGCCATCAGCGGCATGCTCGTAGTAGGGGTTGCCAACCCAGCGGCAACGGCACAAGGACGGGCGCTCGAGACATTGATCGGGGCCGGGGTGGGAGTGCTACTGAACCTGCTGGTGCCCCCCTCTGTCTACGTCCAGACGGCCGGCGAAGCCGTCGACAAGATTGCCGACCAGCTCAGTGAGCTACTGCGCAGCATGGCGCGTGAAATCCAGCAGGGAGCGAGCGCCGAGAACGCCAACTCGTGGCTGTCTGAGGCCCGTCGGATCGACCGGGAATTCGTCAGGGTGGATGTCGCCCTCGCCAAAGCCGAGGACAGCCTGCGCATGAACCCCCGCGGCCGTCAGCTGCTGCATACGCGGCTGATCTTGCGCAGCCGCATGGACACCTTGGACCACTGTGCGGTATCGGTCCGGTCGCTCTGCCGTACCCTGGTTGAACTTTCCGGCGGCCCTCACCGCAGGGCGCTTCTGTCCGACGAGCAACTGACCGTCTTGCTGGAGGGCCTCCTCAGCTGTCTGGCGGATTCGTTCGACACTTTCGGAGCGATCGTCACCACCGAAATCACTCCGGACACCAAGCCCCACCGGGACGATCTGGATCACGCCCTGGCCCAGGCCCGTATGCATCGCGACGCGGCAGCCCAGCTTCTGCGATCACGGGTGTGGCGCGACCCGCAGGGCTGGGAACTGGCGGGAGCCCTGTTGGCGGCGGTCGACCGACTGATGGCCGACCTTCAGGTAGGAACTCGGCCATCCGGGGAGAACCGTACAGTGACACCACACTTCCAATTGGGCTGGATTCCACGTCTGGTCGCCCGCCGCGGGGCCACGACAGTCCGTGCCATCAGGAAATGGATGGCTCCCGCTGCCCAGTCCCGCAGGCGGGCAACACTTCCGTCGCCACCAGGTCCATCCTGACCGAGCTCTGACCATGTACCGCGCGACAGGATCACCTCCAGTAACGAAGATGGGGAGCCACCCCACAGAATTCCGGGCAGCAACTACCCGCACATCGCGGCGCCGCGATCGCAGGCCCGGCATGGCTCCGGGCAGCTCTCATCCTGTTGCCGTTGCCTGATCGGTTATGACACTCTCGTCTCTGGCGCCCTGCTGTTCCACAAGCATGATTTCCCCATGAATGACTTCCTTCAGGGCAGCGTAGTCAGCGTTCTGCTGCTCGGCGCAATGGCAGGCGCGCTGGTGGTAGCCGTGTGGCAGATCGCCAGGGCGCAGGGAACGGTGGCCCTGGAGGGCGTGCTCACCGCCGACGGGATCCCCGGCGCTTGTCTTGGCAATCGGCTCGCCGTGGCTTCCTGAGTCGACTGCCCGGTCTCATTCGAGGCCAGCTTTTACTCCGTGCCCGCCCGCGCCGTCAGCGTCGAGCAGCGGGTCCCCGAGACCGACGCGCCAGGTCGTACCCGACCCGACGCATGAGGTCGGTACCCTGACAGCTTGCGCTGCTGGGCCCGACGTTCCTGGCTCTGATCGGTGCTGTCGCTGTTCGCTGTTTTCATGCTCCTCTACATCGCCGCTTACGCGGCGGGGCTGAGGCCAGGCTCCGTAGGTGCGTGGACTAGAATTCCTCCAGGGTTCGGCCGATTGGGTCGCCGACTCTCCCATCCAGTACGGACATTACGGAAACACAGAAGCGAGGTCGCGTGGGACGCTCGACTTCACGTCTTCCCACTCGCCTTCGGTAATGTGATCCCTCAGCGCCTGCAGGACCCTCTGGACCAGCAGTTCTATTCCGCCGTCCGCCCTGAAGTTGAACTCGCGCTGGACACGAGCAAGGAATTCCTCCCTGTCCATCTTCACCGGAGCCCGGGTGGGGACCCATCCTTCGTAGTAGATACCGCGAATAAGCATGGGTAGCTGTGCGCCCAACTCGGCGGCTTCCTCCACGGTAAGACGATCTCGCAACGTGTGTATAACCGCCCTCAGAGCGGCATACGATATGTTGCGATGCTCCTTTGACATTCCGTACTGCTGCTCTATGTTGTTCAGAACGTGGTTTGTCTTGTCAACGGTCGTGGTAAAAGATCGAAAGCCCGTTTCAGCCATGTTCGAGATTCCTCTCTAGCACACGTGCGCGACCTGGACCGTGTAAGCGGTCAGACCGCGAAGGGATAGGTTTCGGGCGCGTCGCCTCGATCCCATCGAGCTGTTCGTTCGATCGGCTGGAGTGCACGCGTCTCGTCGATGTGGATCAACGCGTCGAACTGGTCAGCTACCCGGCTCCGGAAGTAGTGGCTCTGCCGTTCGGTCTCCGGCCGGTACACGACGCCTATCGCCCTCTCTATGCGCGCCGTGCGGAGCACCTCGGCGGCCCGCGGCGCCCTTCCCACGGCAACCATGAACTCCTTCTCACCCACCTCGTGGAACAGCTCCTCAACGCTCTCGGGGATCCCTGGGCGAACGACCTTGCGATCCGCCGGCGCCCCCCAGTCATTGGCCGCCGTCACGGTCCCCACATACGTGGTGAACCCCACGAGCCGGCAGTCACCGGCATACCGCTCACGAGCGAGCTCACCGACGTTGAACTCACCGCGGCTCTCAAGCTCGGTGGCTCGTGCATCTCCCACGTGGGAGTTGTGCGCCCAGACGACAATCCTTGCTTCCTCCTCCCGTTGCCGGCCCAGGTGCGCACGGAGTGCCTCGAGGGTCTCAACCATGGCGCGGTCCCGCAGGTTCCAGGAGGAGACTCGACTGCCGAACATGGTCCGGTAGTACTCCGCTGCGGTGGCTACGATCCGAGCGTTTTGTTCGGCGTAGAAGTACTCGTCCTCGACAAGTCCGCCGTCTTCCCGCGTGTACTCCCACGCCTTACGCCGTAGGTCCACGAGCTGGTCGACCACCTCCTGCTCGCACGTGGGGCCAGCGCCGAAGGCCGCCGCCCAGCCGTACTCCTGGCCGTCGTCGCCGCTCACGTGATCGAAGCACGCGTATCGCTCGCGAGCCCGCGCAGCGGCGTCTGGGTCCACCCTCTCGAGGTAGGCGATAACCTCCTGCATCGAGCGATAGAGGGAATAGACGTCCAAGCCGTAAAAGCCCGCCTTGGCCCGCTCGTCTCCAGCAAGGCGGTCGTTGTGCTCCCTGAGCCACCCTACGAAGTCGAGCACAACCGTATTTCTCCACATCCAGGCCGGGAACCGCTCGAACCCACGCAGTGACTCCTCGGCGGTTGTGTCCTCGCTCCGTCCACGGACGTAACGGTTCACCCGATAGGCATCCGGCCAGTCGGCCTCCGCCGCGACGGCGCAGAATCCCTTCTCCTCGATCAACCGCCGCGTCAACCTCGCCCGTGCCTCGTAGAACTCGTGTGTGCCGTGCGAAGCCTCTCCGATCAACACGACATGGGCGTCACCCACGAGGTCGGACCATGCGTCGCCGCTCGGCACACCATCCTCCACTGGTACGGCCTCCACCCTGATGACCCCAGCCTCTGTCAACGAGGTCGCTTCCGGCTGGGTCGGGTGCGACGGCGAAGCGGCGCGCAGGAGGTCACGCACCTCCTCATCAGTCGTCTGGGTGAAGTCCCAATAGGACTGCCCGACCGCGAAGAATGGTGTCGGCGTCGTCGCACAGACGACCTCATCGACGACATCGGCGAGCTCCTGGCAGGTGAACGAAGGCGCGGCCGGTACGGCGACCACGATCCTTTCAGGGTGGCGGCCACGCAGGGCGCGGATCGCGGCTCGCATGCTGGCACCGGTCGCGAGCCCGTCGTCGACGAGGATGACGGCCTTGCCCGCGAGGTCCTGCATGGGGCGACCGGCCCGGTATGCTTGCTCGCGGCTCAGCAGTTCGCGTCCTTCCCGCTCAGCCACCTGCCGGATGGTTTCCGGAGGAATGTCAAGCCCGCGAACTACGTCGTCATTGAGCACCACGGCGCCTCCGCTCGCGATCGCGCCCAAAGCCAATTCCTCCTGGCCTGGCACTCCGAGCTTGCGCACCACGAAGACGTCGAGCGGGGCACTCAGAGTCGAAGCGACCTCGTACGCCACCGGCACACCGCCACGCGGCAGCCCCAGCACAACCACATTCGGACGGTCCCGATAGTGCTCGAGACTGCAGGCCAGGAAGCGTCCGGCGTCTCTTCGATCACGAAACAAGCGAGTAGCCATTGAGGCCTCGGGCCTCCTGCGCACCGGCAGGTCGTTCGCAACGTCGTCGCCGCACGAGGTGGTCTGCGGGCATCCGCAGTGCGCTCTTCCTGCCAGGCTACTCACGCGAAGCTTGTTCGCGGGCGCAGTCCGTGACCCAAACACTTTCTGGACCGCCGCCCCCTGAGTGTCCGGAGGCACGGATTTGTGTGCCAGGCTGCGGTATCGACACACCGCTTCCAGGGGGCCGCTACGAATCGGTGGTTCCGTGCTCGTGCCCCTGCGTTCAGTACCAACACCTGGGAGTTCGGCCCGTACGATGTAAGCCCTTCGGCACGTACGAGTAGGCCCTTCCCGCCCCGCGCGATGTAGGTCCTTCCGGCCCGTACGATGTAGGCACCGCCGTCGATGAACTGCTCGACCCTGGTGCCGCGGACACCCGTCGTCGGCTGGCGGTGGTCAACCCCATCGCCTGAAGGCTCTCAGTTCAGTCGTGGGTCAGGAAAGCTTCCGAAAGCGCACGTCACCATTAGCCCCATTCCTTCGTGGTCTGAGACAAGTCGATCATGATCGGGATATCGTTCTCATAGTCCACCCAACACCGTCGCACCGGCCTGAGCCTCTTCCGACCGACATTCCTGTTCCGGGTCGGCTTCACCACTTCCACGGCGGATCACGCCTCCCTGAAGGCGGCGGCCCTTTACACGATTCGGTGAGCGGGGGGACAATGTCCGGTGACGGGGATCTCTTACAACCAAGTCACGGGCGTTACCCGCACTCAACAACAAATATTTTGTCGCAGGCTGGGCGCGAAAACGCTTATGGGTCGAAGTGCCGAACCTCGCTGAGCCTAGCGATCGTCGGTCGACGGACGACAACCAGGGCGGCTCGACGTGGAGCGTGAGAAGCCTCATGACGTCGCACGATCTCCCAGCCAGCGTGACATGTGAGCATTGCGGGCGGACGAACCGCGTACGGGCCACCGCTGAGAGTGCGCCGCGCTGCGGCCACTGCAACTCTGCCCTCCCTTGGGTCGTCGACACCGACAACGACACGTACACCGACATCGTGGAGAGGTCGCAGGTTCCAGTCCTCATCTACATGTGCGCACCCTGGTGCCCTCCGTGCCGTCACATGACGCCCATCCTCGAGCAGGTCGCCAAGGATCTGGCCGGGTGGGTGAAACTGGTCGAGGTTGAGGTGGACGAAGCGCCAGAGATCCCCGAACGTCTCGCAATCCGTTCCGTACCCGCGCTCATTTTCATGAAGCGGGGCAAGGCGCTCGCTACACACGTCGGCGCGGCGCCTGCCTTGATCGTGCGGGCATGGGTGGAAGAGACCCTCGCAAAGGCGTCCTCTCCGGCCCCCGTAACGCACGCATACTTCCGTGAAGTGGGGCCGCACGATCGCCATATCTGAGTCAGGGCCAGATGTCACGGGCATATCCGACGTTACCGACCTGCAGATCGAGGCGCTTGCCACGCAGGCTGCGTGATGCGTGACCCAGAAGGCGAGGTGCGCTTTCGGGAAGGCGATGAGGCGTACGACTCCTTGGTCGTCCATGCCGGGATGGTGGCCCATGTCGCCGACCGGTTCGGGCGCAAGAAGAACTCGGCTGGCGACTCGCGTTTGGACTCGGCGGCATCCTCGACCTTGCGATCATGGTCGTGCGTCGAGGGATCCCGGAGAGTCCGCGGTGGCTGTTCATACACGGTCGCGAAGAGGCCGTCGTCGGCCGGATCGAGGCTGGAGTACGCGCACAAAAGTCCGTCACGACCTCCCGCCGCCAGCTGGCAGCGTCACCATTCGCCACTCAGGATATAGAACGAGATCAGTCCAGATGTCCGATCACAGAACCGGACCAAGGCTTTCCGCATTCCCCGTGTTCAGCAATTGGGCCCAGACATCAGTCTTGCCAATTGTTCGCGCTCGTGGCGGAACAGAAGATACGTTTCAACTGTCCACGCCTGCGACCGGCGTTGCCGTGCCCTCTAGTGGACCCGCGCGGCCGGTGGCAGGCAGGTACGTCGTCCAGGATCGAAAACAATCTCGGATTCCCCTCCGCGGTCTCCGGTATCGAGCTCGCGGACTGCCGTTAGCGTGCGGGAGACCAACTTCTGTCGAGTCGTGGGGCAAGCACCTACCTTCGTGGCAGATACGTCAGGTGCGCACGCGCCGGACGATGTCGCAGCCTCAGGACCAGCACCTACGGGTTGCCCTAGTGTGGAATCAGGTCGTGTCCGGACCGATAGAAGGACGAGCAACCACTCAGATTCCGTCATGGCCATCGAGGAGAGAGACTGATGACAACCAAGCTGAACGACAGAGCGTTCGATTTTGCCAAACAGCTGGTCAAGGACGGAAAGTACGTCATCGACGACAAGGACGCGTGGAGCGAACATCGGCCGTCGACGGCGCAGGAGAACGCCTTCCTCGAAGAACACGGGTTCAGTGCGTACGGGAAGTGGTACCTCGGAATCGATGACGACGCTCCCGCGGATACGAAGGCCCATTACAAATTCCCCTATGGAGACTTCACCAAGATTCACCGGTGCGGCGTCATCAGCGCCGAGACCCGGGCGGCCCAGCGGAAGTACGACGACATCGAGTCCGCCGCCGCTCATCTCCACGGAATGCTCGACGGCACCGCTTGACAATCGGGGGCGATTGGCGCCCGCTCGCCCTCTGCAGGCGGCTGGCCGGGATCGCGGTCCACGAGACGATCGACGCCATCTCGTCGCCGGCCCCCACCTCGCGAAGCAACCACAGGTTGTGCTGTTTGGCTGCGAACTGCTCCTCTTCCGCGTGTCGCGCCGGCCTTCTCGGCCTCCAGGCGTATCTGCTCCATCTTCTGACGGAGTTCTTGTACGCGCCGCAAGGTGTGGCGCTCGGCTTTCCCCTGCGTCCGCCTCCCAGTGCCGGTAGATGTCGATCGCATTGTCGGGCTAGAGCCGATCCGAGATGAGGCATGCTGATGGCATGAGCGCAGATGTGGCCGACGCGATAGACCGACTCCGGCAGTCGATTGATGCTCTCCGGACCGCCATCGAGGCCCTTGCGATCAAAGGGCAGCCAGTGTCTGGCATCGCTGGCGAAACAGACGTTGTCAAAGCGGCTGCGGGACCTAAGCGACCTACACCGGGACGCCCTGATCTCCGACCAGGAGTTCGAAGATGCCCGGGGACCGCTGCTGAGCCGACTGGTGATCTGAGCACCCGACGACTCCCAACGCCTGCCACCTCGCAGAGGCTTGGCGGAGCAGCAACCGGACGCCCGGGCACGACGGCCAAAGGCGCCGCCACCCGGCGCGGTTCCGAGACTCCACCCGCAACGTCCGGAAGTAGCCTCGGCATAGGCTTTGCCGCTGATGTGCTCAGAGCACGGACGGGAACGAGGTCATCCAAATCGGCTCGCCTAAACCACCGGTCGTTCCGCTTTGGCGTGGAGGATGTGCATGAACTCGTGCATCCAGGAGGGGTGGTCATTCCACGCCCGTCCAGACACCACCTGCCCGTCGACGACAGCAGCCGCGTCGACGAACTCCGCCCCCGCAAGAGTGACGTCCGGTTCGAGTTCCGGGTACGCCGCCGTGCGTCGGCCAGCAAGGACACGCGCGGCGGCAGGGATCAACGGCCCGTGACACAGCTGAGCCACCGGAGCGTCGGTTTCGTAGAAGTGACGTACGATTCGCTGACAGTCGGGGTCATTCCGGATGTATTCCGGTGCGCGCCCGCCAGGGATGACCAGTGCTGCGTAGTCAGCGGGCTCGACGTCGGCGAACGCGACGTCCGCGGGCCACGCATACCCGGGCTTCTCGGTGTAGGTGTCGAAACCGGGGCTGAAGTCGTGCACGACAAACTGAAGTTTCTTTTTCTCCACTGCCGCGACATCGACGTCATAACCCTCTTCGACGAGTCGTTGGTATGGATAGAGCACCTCGAGTGACTCAGCGCCATCACCGGTGATTATCAAGACTTTGGGCATCTGTACACCTCCTGTGAACGCTCGGAGAGTCCCAGCAGACGCCAGGAAGTGACGGCCGGCAAGGGCCGAAGATCCCAGGCCGGTTCGGTGGCGCTCACTCGCCGTTCAGTTGGGTGATCGCGGTCGCCCAGCGTTCCAGCGGGAGAACCGGTCGAGGACGGTCGGACCGTCGCCGCCGGTTCCTGTTCACCAGACGATGGTCGAAGCGAGGCAGGAGAGCCACGACCAGGAAGACCGACGGGAACGCCGGTCAAGGAAGCACCGCTGCGGCGTCCGTGGCGATCTGAAGGTCTTCCCTGGGCTCGATGACAAGGACGGAGACTGTCGCACCAGCTGGGCCGACCGGGCCGTCGTCGTCCCTGTTGCCGCGCACCGGCGCGGGAACACCGAGCTGGCGCAGTCCGCGACATACCGCCAGCCGAATTTCTGGTTGGTCCCAGCCGATCTCGCCGGTGAACACGAGCGCGTCGAGGCGCGACAGGCTGCTTGCGGCCGCGGCGATCTCACGTCGTACCCGGTGTACGTACACCTCTAGCGCGAGGGTCGCCGCGTCGTCATGAGGGGCTGCAGCGACCAACCCGCGGGTATCGCCAGACGGCCACCGGACAGTCCCAGCAAACCCGACTCGCGGTAGAGCCCCTGAGCCAGCCTTTCGAGGGATAGCCGACCGCCGAGCAGCCAGATCAGCATGCCGGGGTCGATCGCACCCGACCGGCTACTCATCGGAAGGCCGTCCAGCGGAGTGAAGCCCATGGAGGTGTCGACGCTACGACCACCGTCGACAGCGCAGACCGACGCACCGCCACCCAGATGACAGAGCACCATCTGTAGTCCGGCCACGTCTTGTCCGATCAGCTGTGCGGCACGTCGGGTGGCCCACGAGTAGGACAGTCCGTGGAAGCCGTACCGCCGCAGTCCCCAACGCGACCGCCACCGCGCAGGCAGCGAGTATGTTGCCGCAGCAGGCGGCAGAGTCGAGTGGAACGCGCTGTCGGGGCAGACCACGTGAGGCACACGTGACAATCGTTGCCTGAGTCGGTCGAGCAGCATGAGCGTCGGAGGCACGTGCAACGGTGCGCGGTCAGCCACGGCGTCCAGCTGGGCACGAAGTACGTCATCGACGATCCTGGCCTTGCGTACCTCATCACCGCCGTGGACAAGCCGGTAGCCGACCGCGTCGGGAGCCTTCTGGTCCGCGACGAAAGCGTCCACGAGGCCCAGGACCTCCGACGATTCCGGCGGCTCGGAGAGATCCAACCGATCCCCGGAAGCGCCACCATCGACATAGACGAGGTGGAGGCTTCCCGACCCCACGTTGACGGTCAAGATCCTCACAGCGCCTCCGGTCCAACGGCGTTGGCCCACCGCTCGTTCATGCTTCCCCGAACTCGAACCAGGACCATCGGGTCTGTGGAGACGCTTTCCTTGGTGGTCGCCTGAACGGAACCAGGGAGGTCCAGTCACATCGCACGAGGGGCCGGCGGGCGACCTGTCCCGCAGCGAACGACGGAGGTCATCGCGAACCAACGCCGCGGTCGGGTTCAGAGGAGCTGACCGAAGATCTCGAACACTCGCGACCAGTGCTCGGTCTGAGGGTTCTTCAGGCCAGGGTCGATGATCTTGAACGTCCTGGCCAGCGCAACGCTCAGGCCGCCTGCTACGTTCGGCAGCCTCTCCTCGGTCTCATCGCTGATCGTGACGTCCAACGGAGGCCGCGCAGCCAGGATATCAAGGATCGGGGTTAGTTCGATCTCCTCATCCAGGCGCCGGAACTCATGGATGCTCTCCTGGAGCCCCTTCGTGATCGGAAGATCGGCCGGCTGGATGACGTCCCTCCCGTTGGCCTTCGCCGACGCCTTCCCGATCAGGAAAAGATCGTAGATCTTGTCGTCCAGGAAGTCTTGATAGCGCTTCAGGTCGTTCTTGTCGACGTCCAGGCTCGCCGCTGCACGAAAGAACCGTTCGAATCTGCTCCTACTCTGGACCGGCATACTCGCCCTCCTGGTCTCCCGGCCGGCATCGCGTCACAGTTCCCACCACCCTAACCCTCAGCGGCTTGTACGGTTCCCGGCGAAGGAGACGACATTCTTTCGGTGGCGGTTAGCACTGCAACTTTTACCGGTGCTGACCCTTGCGACGAAGCGCCCCATCTGGTTGCGTGGGAAGCAAGAGCGGGGGCTGAGGTTCGAACGGTTACCGCCTATCTGTGGATATGCCTTTCGGAAGCGGGATGGTGCATCTCGGCGTCCACGACCACTCCTTCCTCGCATCTCGCTCACGGATCCAAACGATACCGTTGAGGATGGATATTCACGGTCATAAAGGCATCCGTACATGAGGGACCCGCGACGTAGGTCCGTTCCGAGTCCGAGTCCGCACGGGACAGCGCCAGACGACCCGGGGGCCTGCCGCTAGTGGGTCACACAGACATCGGACAGGAAGGTGGAAACCATGGATTACCCGCTGCGGAACAGGACAGTGGCGTTCGTGGCAACCGACGGGGTGGAGCGGGTGGAACTCGAACAGCCTCGGGGTGCACTGTATGGTGCCGGGGCGAAAAGTGAGATCCTCTCGATTCACCCCGGCGAGATCCAGGCACGTCAGTTCGACCTCAACCCTGCCGGAACTTTCCCGGTCGACCGACTCCTGGCCGACGCCTCCGTGGACGACTACGACGCCTTGGTCCTGCCCGGCGGCACCATGAACCCAGACCAACTGCGCATGAACAAGGATGCGGTCGCCTTCGTGAAGGCGTTCGTCGAAAGCGGTAAGCCGATCGGCGTGATCTGCCACGGTCCTTGGACCCTCGTGGAGGCCGACGCGGTGCGCGGTCGCCGGTTGACTTCATGGCCGAGCCTGCGCACCGACCTGCGGAACGCCGGAGCCGAAGTCGTCGACGAGGAGGTCGTCGTCGACGGGCAGTTGACCTCCAGCCGTTCACCGGCGGACCTGCCGGCCTTCTGCGCGGCCATCATCGACCAGTTCGCTCGCGCTCCCAGCAGAGCCGCCTGACAGTAGTACCGCAGGCAGCGGTCCCTTGTGTGGGATGCCAGAGCGTGGTTGCGTGGAAGAGGCCGGCGGCGGTTCACCGCTTATTGGTGCGTGGATGAATCGAAGCGGCGGACAGCAGAGTGGCGTGCGTGCAGCCCGGCCCGACGCACCCCTGCTGATGAGGCTCCAACCGATTGGCGGGCCGGGAAACAGCGTAGAAGGCGAGGTGTCGCCCCATGAAGGCAGTCGTGTACAACGGCCCACGTGACGTAGCCGTAAAGGACGTTCCCGATCCCACGATCGAGCGACCGACCGATGCGATCATCAAGATCACGTCGACGAACATCTGTGGGTCCGACTTGCACATGTACGAAGGCAGGACGTCGTTCGAACCAGGGCGGATCTTCGGGCACGAGAACCTCGGCGAGGTCGTCGAAACGGGATCAGCCGTGCAGGACCTCCACCAGGGCGACATGGTGGCGGTGCCGTTCAACGTCGCGTGCGGAACCTGTGAGAACTGCAACGCGGGGTTGACGAACTACTGCCTCACGGCAAATCCGGATCCCGAGATAGCGGGAGCGGCGTACGGCTTTGCTGACATGGGCCCGTGGAGCGGCGGACAGGCGGAGTACCTGCGGGTGCCCTGGGCCGACTTCAACGCCCTTCGTCTCCCACCTGGCGCCCGGGACAAGGAAGACGACTACGTAATGCTTGCCGACATCTGGCCGACCGGCTACCACGCCACCGAGTTGGCAGGTGTCACGCCGGGTGACACCGTTGTCGTCTACGGCGGCGGACCCGTCGGTCTCTTCGCGGCCTACTCGTCCGTACTCAAGAGCGCCTCCAAGGTCATGGTGGTCGACCGGCACCCCGACCGCCTGGCGCTGGCGGAGAAGATCGGCGCCATTCCGATCGACGACTCCAAGACCGACCCGGTCCAGGCGGTCCTCGAGCAGACCGACGGCAAGGGAGCGGACCGCGGTTGCGAATGTGTCGGCTACCAGGCACACGACCCGCAGGGCAAGGAGCAGAACAGTCTCACGCTCAACCGTCTCGTCGAGTCGGTGAAGTTCACCGGCGGGATTGGCGTGGTCGGCGTGTTCGTTCCCAGCGACCCGGGATCGCCTGACGACCTTGGCAAGCAGGGAAAGGCGGCGATCGACTACGGCAAGTTCTGGTTCAAGGGCCAGCACATGGGATCCGGCCAGTGCCCGGTCAAGCGCTACAACCGCAAGCTCTGCAACCTGATTGCCGCGAACCACGCGCAGCCGTCGTTCCTCGTGTCCCACGAACTCCCACTCACCAAAGCGCCCGAGGCCTACCAGCACTTCGACGCCCGTGATCACGGCTGGACCAAGGTCGTGCTCAAGCCGCACGCCCAGACCACCTCATGAGCGAGCGGTCGGGAAGGACAGAAGGTCCGCCCCGAAACGGCCCGCCACCGGCTGCACGCGCAGCCGGTGGCGAGTCACTTCTGTCCACGACGCTTGAAGAGTGGGCCAATCCGACGATCGACCTGGATCTGGGCCGCGGTGACCACGCCGGCGCCGGTCGGCGCGAGCAACTCCGGAGCGGCCGGGGGCTCTCTGTCGAGCTGAACCTGACAACGTAGTTGTTCGACGGCTTGCAACTGTGCGTCGATGGGGCATCTGTGGCCAGTCGTGGCTGGCTGGAGGCGGAGGCGGTTGACGTTTCAGCCGTAGACGGATGCGCCTTCGACGAGCCGGCCGGGTGCCTTGCGTTTGTCTCGTGGGATGCGGTCGCGCACGCGCAGACACTTTCGGCGACACACAGAACATCCGATGCCCCTGCGCTTGCAGCCGCTCTACCAGCAGACCTTCGCCCGTTCGAAGGCGACACCGATGATCTGTGCGCATCACTGACTTGTCCGGCGAGACCATCCCGCCGGCAACGAGTGTGGACTGATGACGTTGGACGGTGGTCTGGGGCCAGGTCCCCTCGATCGCCTCGGAACCCGGTCAGGCCGACGTCGCCAGCTACGATCAACAGGGCGGCGGCGCTGTCGGGGCCGATGCCCTGTCCTTCGAGCAGCTGTCGTGCCTGCGTGGTGATGAGCTGCTCGATCTGCTTCTCCAGCTGATACGCCTCGGTCTTGAGTGCTTTGATCCTGGTCGCCAGCGGTCGCGGTGTGTAGATCACGGCTTCCTCAGCCGGACCGGCGGTCGCATTGTCGGCGAGCTCGGTGCAACGGTTGATCAGCGTGGCAGGTCCTAAGCCTGTAAGGGATTACCGCAGCTTCGGTTCTGCGGGTGCGGATGGCCGCTGCGAACACCAGGCTCTGCGCCTCACCCCCCGTGGAACGCGCCCGCGGCCTGACGTGGGCAGGCCTGGGGTCATCGTTCCTCCAGCGCCAGGCCATGGCACCTACCCACCCGCGCGGGCGTGGACAGCAGTCCAGACCTTGACGTGCGCGCGTCAGAGGCTGTTCACGCCGGCGTCCAGTGGGGAGGCGGCAGACCTGGAGTCGCCATCGCTGATCACGATCCGGCCCGGCGCCTTTCGGGCCAGAATCTCCGGATATGTCGCCATGATGTGATCAGCGTGATTACACTCGTCCTCCAAGCGTCCAGCTGCCGGGCGGCTGCGTGCTCAGTGTCCACGCCGGGGCTACGGAGTCGGCTGCTCGGCGTCCTTTGTCCAGAGTTGGTGGTCGACAATTGGTCCGACCACTACGGTCGGTGAGTACCACCGCGACGGCATATACGACGCGTTTCGTCGGCCACATCGACCGGCGCGCGGTCACCGTGTGATTTCCGGATGGTGCGCGCCCCGCTGCCTCGAACCCCGGCCGAGTTGCGGAGTGGTCGAGCGCAAGCGAGGTCGAAGCCGAGGCTCATGACGGCTTTGCGATGACCATGAACCTGTTCTCGACACCTCGCAGGAACTTCACGAATCCGCACAGTCCTGGCACGCTTTCCATCAGGCCGAAGACCGGGATCAGGACGATCACGGCGATGGGCTCCCACCACCTGCGACGGCCGTCGCCGGATACGCATGCGTTGACCCGGAGCCCCTCCCAATACATCCAGATCGTGTAGGCCATGTTCAGCGCCCAGAGAGGGATGACAAAGACTGTCACAGGAGACGTGTTCGGATCAGACAGAAGAACGCCCAGAAGCATGACCACACCGACGTTCTGGATCGGTCCGACGACCCATGCCATGACGGAGTATCCGAGCAACAGCCGGTTTCGCAGTTGCAGCGAGCTGTTGCATACCAGGCCCGCGAGCCCCCACGACCAGCGCTGCCGCTGCTGGAAGAAGTCGCGGAGACTTGCCGGCGAGGCGCCGTAGCTTCGCCCGCCGAACCACCCGCTCCGCCCCTTGTAACGAGCGCTGAAGATGAGTGCGAACTGAGCGTCCTCGACCAGGCTTCCAGGGCCGAAATCCCAGCCAATCGCCGCCTCGATCGACGCCCGCACCAGCAGAAGCTCCCCATGCACGCCCGCACGCGGCGTACCGCTACCGGTCCAGGCGGAGAACCGCCCGACATCCTCGGCGGGCCGGACCGAGTCCGCGAGCCAGGTGAACCTGTTCACGGCGTACTCACGCGGGTAGGTCAGGATGCCCTGTGCCAGGTGCTTGGCGTCGCCGTCAGCCTGACGCTGTTCCTCTATGAACCGGGCCATGGCGACGGCGGTGTCAGGACCCACGCCGGTGTCGTCGTCCATGTGCAGCACCCAGACGTCGTCCCGGTCCTCGTGCTCACGGATGCGCAACTCATGCGAATAGTGGGCTGCGCGTGCCTTGAACTTCGTTCCGTTCACGGTGCGATATCGCTTTGGAACGGTGACGAGCCGAATCTGAGGGCTCTGCGCAGCCAGCATGGAGATCTGGCGTCTGGCCTCGCAGCCCTCCTCGACCACGATGTCGATCCGCAGGTAGGGAAAGGGCTCGGAAAGATGGGCGACGTAGGAGAGTACTGAGCGCTCGAGCGCCGGGTAGACGTCGTGCCGGCCAATGGTCGGAATCACAACGATCAGGAAGTCCCTGCATCTGGGCATCCCGCGGCCTGACCAGCGAGCCGCCGACTCGCGCAGCGCCTTGCGCGTACGCCGTATGCCGAACATGCCGCTGAGGGTGTTGAGGATCTGCCACGACCACAAGATGGTCAGCGGCCAGCCAAGCACGCCCGCGACCGGGTCCACGAAGAAGCGGTCGGTCACCACTATCCCGAGGTAGCCGAAAGCGATCGGCAGATACGTAGGCTCCCAACGGTCCAGCCTCCGGTGCAGTGCACTCGTCTGCCCCCGGTTCAGCGAAGTGATCGTGGCCCGAGGCGCCTCCGCACTTAGCTCTTCCCGACCTTCCAGCGAGGCGTCCCAATCCGCCGGCACAACATTCGACCCCCCTTTTCTCCCCAGGCCGCCGTACTCGCCGGGTAATGAACGATCAGCCGTAGGCCATTTCACCCTGAATAGGTACTTGTTGAGCACCTCGACCCGTCTGACGACAAGCACACTTTTTCCAAAGCACACAAGAGCGCCCAAGTCAGGGAACTTTTCAGTTGCCGCTGCCGTGGCGCTCGTGATTCCAACCTCATCAGCCCCTCCGGGACGGGACCACACCCGAAGGTCCCAGCACTGTGCGGGCGCACTCACCAAATCAGATCACCCCGATAGGTGGAGATTGTCCAGAGCTTGGCTTTACTCGCCGACGGGCGGACGGCTAACATCGCACGCCGACCCCGTGCAAAGGAGCGTGATGAGTAGACGGAAGCGGACTTTTCAGGCGATTGCTGTTGCAGCTGCCATCTCCGGAATCCTCGCATCAGTGACAATCGCGGCGAAGGCTGTCAATGGCCCGAAAACCGTCCCGAACGCTCGCCACGCGGCCGGTGGCCAGTACGACAAGTCTGACGTACTCAGATGGATGTCCGGTCTCCCACACCGCAGCGACAGGGGGGTCGTATCCGGCTTTTTCGGCGGCTACAGCGGCGGTACGTTCAGCCTGAAGCAAACAGAGCTGCTGAGGAAGAGGACCGGCCACTATCCAGGCCTGCTGGCCTGCGACTACGGCAACTGGGTGAGCAGCGACAACACCCAGGTAGACAGTTCGTGCAACGGCACGTTGAAGAGGTGGTGGAGCAACGGCGGACTCGTCAGCGTCGGCATCCACATGCCCAGCCCGACCGGACACGGCTTCGGCACGAAGCTGGACGACTTTGCTGATCTCACCAACACCCACACCGCCGTCGGCCGCTCCTGGCAGCACTCGCTCAAGAGGATGGGTGACGGGCTGAGCGACCTGCAGAAGGCCGGCGTCGTAGTGTTGTGGCGACCATTCCACGAGATGAACGGTGACTGGTTCTGGTGGGCCAACCAGCATCCGTCCACGTTCAAGAGGGTATGGGCGTACACATACGACTACCTCGTCAACACCCGCGGACTCGACAACCTGATCTGGGTGTACGCGCCGGACTGCAGTCGCAACAGCAATCTCCTCGACTACTACCCCGGCAAGGGCAAGGTCGACGTCGTGGGACTCGACTGCTACACCGACAACCCCTCTGGCGGCGACGGCAGGATTGTCAGAAACCTCGACAGACAGTACAAGCAGATGCTCAGCCTGGGCAAGCCTTTCGCCTTCACCGAAGTAGGCCCCCGCGACCGCGTCGATGGGACATTCAACTGGAAGAGATGGATTGACGCCATCCATCAGCGATACCCCAGGACCACCTACTTCCTCGCCTGGAACGACAAATGGAGCCCGACCCAGAACCGGAACGCCAAGGGTCTGATGAACCACCCGTTGGTCATCAACCGAGACAACATGGACGGCGCCGCAGGCACCCCGCTCCACGCCCCACCGGTCGGCCGTAGCTGACGCCGCGCGGACGGCCACGCCCATGGCCGTGGCCGTCCGGGAAGGCGGGTCTCCGATAGACCATTGGCGGGTCCAACAGGCGCCGCGTCATACGTCCGCCTCCGACCTCTTTGAGCTCATCTGGCCGGGAGCAGACAGGCGCGCGCACTTGAAGGCGTAGACCGGGTTCACCAGGGCCCACAACGGCGCCACGCTCACGACGCAGAGGAGCATGGAGGCCGCGGCGGTGGCACTGCGTTGGCTGCTCGACTGCACCTGTGACAGTGCAACCACGGCCAGGCTGGCAACCGCTGCCGCAAGCAGCGACACGTCGGTGGAGGCGACAGCCACCAACCCCAGTCACCGACCCCGCCGCGAGGCTCAGGAGCGACGAGCCGACAGCAGGCGGCCAGGCACGAGGCCCGGCGCTCGCCGCGGTTCGACGTGCTCGGCCCCTGGCGGAGGAGATCCGCTGCGTTCCCTGGTCCCGACCGTCACGCCCCCGGACGGAACACGGCGCGGACGCACCCGTCCTCCTTCTCCTTGAACATCCGGTAGCCCTTCGGCCCGTCCTCGATCGACATGACGTGGGTGGCGAGGTGCTCGGTCTTCAGCTCGTCACGGCTCATGCGCTCGAGGATCTCCGGGATGTAGCGGTGCCCGTGCTGCTGGGCGCCACGGAGGGTGAGCGCCTTGTTCATCACGGCGCCGAGTGGGAACTTGTCCACGAGGCCGACGAAGACACCGAGGGTGAACACCGTTCCGCCCTTGCGGCAGGAGTAGATGGCCTCGCGGACGGCGGTGGGTCGGTCGGTCTGCAGGCGCATCTGCTGCTTGACCTGGTCGTAGAAGTACTGAGGTCCGGGGCTGTGCGCCTCCATGCCCACCGCCTCGATGCAGACGTCGGGTCCCCGCCCGCCGGTCATCTCGCGCAGCTCGGCGGAGACGTCGACCTGTTCGTAGTCGAGCGTCTCGGCCCCGATGTGCGTGCGTACCTGCTCGAGCCGGTTCTCGAAGCGGTCGATGACCACGACGCGTTCGGCACCCATCAGCATGGCGGCCCGGGCGGCCATCTGGCCGACCGCTCCGGCTCCCCACACCGCGACCACGTCTCCCTGCTGGACGCCGGCCTGGTGCGCTCCGGTCCAGCCGGTGGGCGCCGCGTCGGAAGCGAACAGGGCGCGCTCGTCGGAGACGCCGTCGGGGATGGCGAAGGCGCCCTGATCGGCGTACGGCACCCTGATGTAGCGGGCGTGGCTGCCCGCCCACCCACCCATCGCGTGGGAGTATCCGTAGCACCCGCCGATGGACTGGCCCCAGAGCGCCTCGGTGATCCCGGGGTTGGGGTTGCCGTTGTCGCACAGCGAGAACAGCCCCTGTCGGCAGTACCAGCACTTTCCGCAGCTGGTGAACGAGACCACCACGACACGGTCCCCGACCTGGTGCTTGGTCACATCGCGCCCGACGGCGGTGACAGTGCCCATGAACTCGTGTCCGAGCACGTCGCCTGCTCGCATCGCTGGGATGTAGCCGCCGACCAGGTGCAGGTCGGAGCCGCAGGTTGCACTCAGCCCGACCTCGAGGATGATGTCGTGGCCGTTGAGGATGCTGGGCTCCGGAACGTCCTCAACACCGATCTTGTTGACCCCGCGCCACGTCACCGCCCTCATCTCACACCTGCCTTGGGAGCCGCCTTGGTCCAGGACTCCAGGAGGGCGCCGCCGGGCGTCGCCGTCCGCTTACCGTGCGGCGCCGGATCGACCGCCAGCACCTCACCGACCTCGATGAGCTGTTTGGCGCGGCGCAGAGCTGACCGGAGCTCGGCCTCCGGGTCTTTCCCGCTCAGCCGGCGAAGGGCGCCGGCCCGGGCCGGCCGGGCCCGCAGCCGCGCGGCCAGTTCGGTGCCCTTGCTGTCGGCCGCCGGGCGGACGCGAACCTCGATGCGGTCAGCGAGCTCTGCCAGCGGAGCGGGCAGTGCGGCCTCGTCGATGTCGGCCGGCTCGCAGAGCACGGTCACAGCCAACCACCCAGATACGGAGGGGCGGGCTCCGGCCGGCCGGGACGCCGACCGGTCGAGGGCCGAGCGCAGCTGACGGACCAGGGTCTCCCCGGCGCGCACGGCACGCGAGACGACATTCGCGGTCATCGACACCCTCCTGCTCTTGCGCTCGGCGCTGTGTGAGCGAACTCCCGCACGATGCGCTCGCAGAACACGGGCAGGTCCGGTTGGGCGGTCAGGCAGTAGTTCGTGAGCTGACGCTCGCAGTTCTTGCAGCGTCCGCAGGAGATGTTGAACGGCAGAACCACGTACTCCCCCACCTGCGCCTTGTCGACCCCGTCGCCGACTTCGACCACTCGACCCAGGTTCTCGTGCCCGAACCAGCGGCCGGGCTCGAAGTCGGTCCGAGCTTCGTACATGTGCAGGTCGGAGCCGCAGATGTTCGCCGACGTGATCTGCACCAGGACGTCGGTCGGTCGCTCGATCCGCGCGTCCGGCACATGCGTGACGCTGACCTGCCGCGGCCCGTCGTACACCACTGCCTTCAAGCTGCCTCCCCCGTCCCGAACGTGGGCCACCGCCCGGGCGAGCAGCGGTTTCCCACTGGGAATCGCCGATACCCGCTGCGGTGACAGCCAAACGGCTAGTGCAGGCGTGGACTGCGCCATCCCAGCAACCCGGCTTGCGAGTGGACGAGTGGAGGATCGTCGGCACGCGGCCCGATGCCAATAGCAGCCTGCAGCCAGCCAACGCCAAGCTGAAGGCGATCTTCCCGATCATCAACAGGAACGGCGTTGCTCCACCATGGATTGACCACTGCGAGACCGCTCCGTGTGCAACGGTCAACCCGTTTGCTCGCGCGTTTCTGTGAGAGCGCTGCGGGTAGTGCGGCCAGATGAAGGCGATGCGCGTCGGCCTTGTCGCCGACCCGGCCAAGCCCACTCAGATTGCGCGCCGTTTCGGCGACCTGCATCCGTCGGAGGGTGAGGACCGGCGCGACTGGGCCCTCGAGGTGGTCAGCGAGCCGTTCACGGTCGCTTGTGAGGACGTGGACACTGCGCTGTCCCGACTGAACGACCAGGCCCACGAACATCAGTGGGATGCGGTCGTCGGACTCACGGAACTTCCTCTACGCGACGACCACGGCGGATACCTGCTGATCGAGACCGATCCGCAGCACCAGCACCGGACGGCGGTGCTGTCCCTCCCCGCGCTCGGCGGGCTTCGCATGCACAAGCGCAGCAGGCACGTGTTGCACGAGCTCATCAGCGGCATGTCGGACCCCACGTCGGAGCGCGGCCACCGGGTGCCGCTGCCTCGGCGTAGTGGCCGCTGGCGCCTGCTTCTGGGCATGGTGCTCGCCAACCGGCCGTGGCGCCTCGTGCCCGGGCTCAAGACAGCGGTCGTCGCGGCACTCACGACCGGCGCCATCGCCACCATCAACTCCACCGTGTGGGTGTTGGCAGGTTCGTTGTCGCCGTGGCGCCTGGTCGTTGCGACGATCGCCTCCATCGCGCTCGTCGTCGGCTGGCTCGTCATCGGCGGTGGCCTGTGGGCCCGGCCGGATGACGACTCCTCTCAAGGCCGGGACAGGTCGCGTCTGTACAACGCCTCGACGCTGGTGACCCTGACCGTCGGGGTGCTCATCTGCTACATCGCGCTCTACGTCCTGAACGTGCTCTGGGCCCTGTTCATCCTCGACCCCGCCGTGATGGGCGGCTACCTCAAACAACCATTCCGCTACGCAGACCTGTTCGTGCTGGCCTGGTTCGTCGCGTCGGCGGCCACCGTCGGCGGCGCACTGGGCAGCGGCCTTGAGTCGGACGAAGCCATCCGTGCGGCGACGTACTCCAAGCGAGACGAGGACCGTCGCAACCGGCTCGCACGCGAACAGTCCTGAGTCGCGAGCCCCCGCGCGGCTGCGCGTCAGTTCCGGTGACGCCTGGCGACCTGTTGGGGGGCGGCAACGTGCGCAACACGCTCAACGGTTGTGGGAGCTCGGTGTCGCGGAGCTTTCGCCTGGTTCATCGTGGCCGTAGATGTGGCCTCCCGCCGCGCTCTACCGGAAGGGTCCGGAACAGGCCCAGTAAGTAGGAACTGCCTTTTCCAATTCGCCAGGCCGTTGACGGTCGGGCTCGGCCGTCTCGTCAGGTTCATTTACGGCCGGTTTGTGACCGTCGGCTGGCCAGCAGTGCGCGCCGGCACCCTGGTCGCGGTGATCGGCGGCGAGTTATCCCATCTCCTCGAGGCGGTGGTCCGCTTGCGTGACGAGGTGGTGGGCCTTGGCCTTCACTGCGCGATCGAACTCGGACGGCTTGATGCCGTCGGTGGCGCGTCGCGGCGCTGGTCGTCGCCGTGGTCCTTGTGTGGCCTTTCCTGGAGGGCTCTGTGCGGTTTTCGCCCGTCCCGGAGGACCGAAAGTGTGTACGTGCGCACTTGCAGCTTCATTTGCTGCTGAAGAGGTCTTCTACCTGTGCGGTGGCGACTCTTGGGCCTGTACGGTCACGGCCGATCGCCCCGGTGGCTCTCGCCAGGTCTCCCGCCGCGGAGCGCGCGCCCTGTCCGGAGCCGGCGCAGGTGGCCGCGGCGATACCCGGCGGACTGGCCGCGGTCAGGGCTCGGAAGGTGTCGCTCGCGAGTCGGTGGAGATGTTCGTACGGTCGTTGGGCCGGTCCGCTAGCTCTCACACGCTGGCTACCTGGACCCCGTGGTTGGTTGTGCACCCCTCCAGGCGTTGCACGGCAGGTGGCCGAACAGGTCAACGGGGTAGGGCGGGCGGGGCGGATCACCAGAGGAGCTCCCTGAGGTGGGGCGGCGGGTCGCAGGTCGGCAAGGCACTTCCCAGCACACGGCGGCCCGGAAGGGATGCTCGTTCGTGACGATGCGGTTGACCAGGTAGCCGCGGTAACTGTGCCCGAGCACGTAAGTCCGCCCAAGATCGACCAGCCCGGTTTCGCCCGCCGCCCGATGGACAAGCTCCCAGACACCGCGGCGCTCTACGGCCCGCGTAGCTGACGGATCGGACATCGACTGGACACTCTGGACAGATGGGGCGCCCGTCGGCGGGGGTCGACGACTCCGTGCCGTTGGCCGACAATCACACCGTTGACGGGACACTGATGCTGGCTCGCCCGGACGGCTTACCTCGGACTGGTCACCGAGTCCTGCGACGTCGACCAGGTCGGGCCTACCGGCCCGGCTGGGCCGGGGCCACGCCCCGCGTCAAGTTGACGCCGCACGTGATGACCGGGACCGGCTTGCCGGGACCGGAGATGTCTTGTAACTTGGCTGGATAAGGGCAGCCTTACCTATTCCACCGAGGCGACATCTGATGATCGTGTGTCATTGCGTGGTCGTGAACGACCGGGCGGTCGTCGACGCCGTCCGGGGCGGGGCCCGCACCCTCGCCGGCGTCTGCAGGTCCACCGGTGCCGGACGCGAGTGTGGAGGGTGCGTCTTCTCGATCAAGCGCCTCCTGTGCGAGCACCAACCTGATCCCGCATTGCAGGAGGTGGACGTTGCGGCCAGTTAGTCCTCGAGTGGTCGAGTTGCTCAACGATGCCCTGACCTTCGAACTCACGGTGACCAACACCTACTTCCTCCACGCTAGAACGCTGGATCACTGGGGGTTCGAGCGGCTGGGCAAGGTCTTCTACGACCTGTCGCTTGAGGAGATGCGCGACGCCGACGCGCTGATTCAGCGGATCCTGCTCTTCCACGGCCACCCGAACGTGCAGCGGCTCAATCCCATCCAGGTGGGCGAGGACGCGGTCGAGGTACTGAGGCTCGCGCTCGAGAGCGAGCAGGCCGCCGTCGCGCAGTTCAATGCCTCGGCCGAGGAGTGCCACAACCTCGGCGACCACGGCACTGCGGCCGTCTTCGAGGAGATGGTCCGCGACGAGGAGAAGCACGCGGACTGGTTCGAGAGCCAGATCGACGCCATCGACCGCGTCGGCACCGCCAACTACCTCGCCCAGCACATCTCGACCGGCCGGTCCCCCGCCTAGGCTTCACCCGGGACCGGCCCGGCGCTCGCCGCTCCGGCTGCGCTGCTGTCACCCACGCATCGCTACCCCCTGCCAGCCAGTACCTGGCCTCGGGCCAGTCGCTGGGAGGTGCTGCGCCGGCTGCTGTGGATGGGCGAGCACTTCCCGTACTCCCCGCAGGAGCACTACGGCGACCGACCCGGCACGCCTACGGTGGGCCGGCGAGAGAACATCGTCGCGGGCCTGGCCGGCGCGGAAGCCGTCCTGACCGGACTTGCCGGCCTGCGGCCACAGCCCGACGGTCGCCTCGTGGTCAGCCCCGGAACTCCGCCGGGGCACATCTCCCTACGAGGGTTGAGTTTCCGCGGCCGGGAGGTCGACGTTCACCTCTCGCCGACCGGAGGTCAGTGTCGACGGACAGCGGACGCCACTCGAGGCCAGCCGCCAGACCTTCCTGATCGGACAACATCGGCCACCTCGCTCATAGTGTCGACGACGGCGGCGGCGCTCGCGTCGACCAGGCCCGGCCGACGCGAGTCGTCCTTGGCGAACCCGATCGCGCGCACGCCCGCCCCGTGAGAGGTCCCATATCAGCCGGAGACGTGGCCCTGGCAGGGCTCGCAGATGCGGTGCCTGTAGGCGCACCGCGCAGGCTCGCCTACTGCCAATCGAAGATTACGCCCATGGTGGCTGAGCGGTCCGCGTCGAGCAGTGCGTACGCCTCGGCGCCGTTGCGCGGTGCGAACTTGTGCGTGACGAGACCGCACATCCCTGCGAAGCGTCCCGACGCCACGAGGCTGAAGAACAGCCGGCGAATGTCGTGTTCACGCCGTCCCAGCAGGTGGCGGCCATGTGCACCCACCACGGTGAGGCCACGAACGATCAGATCGGAACTGAGCCGCTGCTGGGAGGGGTCACCTACGTCGCCGACGATGACCACACGGCCCCGGTCGGCCACAGCGGCCAGCGCGTGAGTGAGAACGTCCGGGTTGCCGGTGCAGTCGAGAACTGTAGCCGGTGCTGCGATTCCAGACAGTCCGTTGGCCAGATCCTGCTGCAGGACTGCCGTTGCTCCGCCTGCTCGGGCGAGCTCGAGCCGCGGTCCACTCCCGCGATGGACCATGACAATGTCGGCCGCGCCCAGAGCCGCCAGCCATCGCACGGTCATCTGACCGATGGGACCCGCCCCGACGACCACGGCCGAACTGCCCAAGCGTGCCTGTGATGCTTCCACGCCGACGAATGCGACCTTGGCCAGCGCGAACCACGCCGCATCCTCGTCCGAAACGTCGTCTGGAACCCGCGTGCACACGCTGGCGTCGGCGACATGGTGAGACGCGTGGCCGAGGAGAGCCACTACCCGGTCACCTGGGCGAAGGTCGCCGGTGACATCAGGGCCGACGTCGCTGACCTCGCCGACGAGCGAGTACCCCGGACGACTGGGATAGCTGAACCACCGGTCCCAGTGCGTTCCAGGGGCGAATCCGCCGCTGTAGATGATGCCCTCGGTGCCGGTGCTGATCAGCGATACCCGAGTTCGCAGCCGGATCTGACCAGGCTCGAGATCGGGTAGCTCGACCTCGCGCAACTCGACCTTGCCTGGCTGTGGAAAGACGACTGCTTCGGCCATGTCCTCATGGTTTCATGGCGGAAGGGAGACAGGTGGTCCCGGCGGGGAAGCGGGCTGCCGTGCCGGTCGTCTGTCGCCGCTGGGCCTACATCTCGAAGGCGCCAACACTCGTGCACACGATGAACTCCGGCGCCTCCTGCACATGTCGGATCGGCCGAGCAGGAATTCTCGGCAACCCACGAAACTGTGTCAGCGAGGCGACCGCTCGCCGGAACCAGATCGCGGGCACCTCACCGCGTGGAGCTGTTGTGGCCCAGCAGGGCAACCTTGATCCACAGCACTTGGTTGCCGGCGGTCCGGCGCTGCACTCCGAGACAGATCGCATCCTGCGTAGCCTGGGTGGGGGCCCGTTCGTGTTCAACCTCGGCCCACGGCATTGTCAAGACCACCCCTCCTCAGCACGTGGCGGCCCTCACCCAGCAGGTGCGCTCCTGGACTGGGGTGCAGTAGAGAATTGAGACGTACCGGCATCGGCTGGCGCTGCGCTCAGGACGGCTACTTCTATGCTGTGATCTCCTGCTTGGTGTGCGCGAGCCGGTAGGAGTCGGTGCCGGTCTCGAGGATGGTGCAGTGGAAGGTGAACCGGTCCACGATCGCGGCGCACAACAAGCCCTGATCAACCAGTCCGTCAAGCGGTTCTCGTTCTTGCCCCAGCCCGCGAGCCACCCACCGGGTACGAGCGAAGGCCAGCCCCTGATGATGCAGTGCACGAACTGGTGGCGTTCGCATTCCTGCTCGGTCAGCCGCAAGGCGAGCTTGACCCGATCCAGGCTGCCTCGTACGAGGCCTGGCGGCTGGACACCTCATGTGGCTCGTACCCCGGTGAAGAGACATTGGAGCGGTGAGAATCCGCCGTGGAGGTCAGGGTTTGTGGTCGCGACGGACCTGGCACGCCGGGCCAGCGGAACCGACGGCAGGCTCCTCACGCCGACGGAAGTCCTTCTGCAGTTCAGGGCCGATTGCATCCGTGCGGTTGTGTGGCTACAGCGAACGCATGAGGCCCTGGATAACGGTGACCAGGGAATTGACTCGCACCACAGAAACGGGCAAAACGGACACCAATCTCAATCACGCGATGTGATCTCCGCAGGTCAACCGGGGTAGGGCTGGCGGGACTCGAACCCGCGACCCAAGGATTATGAGAACCCTTACCAGCGCCTACGAGGCCAACTACCTGCGACTTTGCCCGCAGATCACCCCCCACAGCCACTGTGACCGCACCGGTCGCCAGCGTTTCGCACCACAACCCGCACCACGCGAGGAGCCTCTTCGCCGATTCTGGGTGCAGGCTGCACCTTGAAGTGCCCCTGCGAGAGGGTCGGAGATACGGGCCTGCTCCGACATCAGAAGGACCCGCGTGGGGGCCAGGATCCGGTCCCTAGCGTGTTTCAAGATCACGCGCTCGAATGCGGATCTTGCTCGGGCGTGACCGTGCGGGTGTATACCCAGTCGAGGACCTCGATGGGTGGCCATGCGGGCGTCCAGTGCGTGGCGCTGCGAGTCGGGCTCGGCCTCCCCGAGGGCGAACTGGACCGCGGACTCAGCATCCCCGTTCGCCTTGACGTAGTTGTTGAATAGGCCGAGGAACACCGGCCGGCCCCGTTCATGGCGGGACGGGGTCGTCCGGTCGGCTGACGACTTGCCGTCTGCCGTCGGGCGCGTGTCCGCAATTACCCGAACCAGTGGAGCGGCGACCAGGCGACTCCGTAACCTCACAGGCATGGCAGCCTCGGCCGGCCAGGTCCGGCTTGGACCAGACAACGGACATCTCATCCTGCGTACCGGCCGTCAAGGCGTCGCGTCGAAGGTCGGACATGACCTGACGATCGAGGTAGCCGACTGGTCAGCACAGCTGGATTTGCCCGCCGACACGCCGGCCGACGCGACGGTCACCGCACAGATCAATCTGGAGTCACTGCAGGTTCGAGAGGGCACTGGCGGCGTCAAGCCATTGACCGACAAGGACCGGGACGAGATTCACGGCAATGCCCGGCGGATCCTTGCGGTAGACCGCCATCCCCGTGCAACGTTCCAGTCCAGCCAGGTGACTCCCACTGCCAGCGGTACCACGGTCACCGGAACGCTGACGTTGCATGGTGCCTCAGCCCCCATCGAGTTGCACGTGCGCGAGGTGACACCACACCGATACCACGGCACCGCCGTGGTAGTGCAGTCGGCGTACGGAATCAAGCCCTACTCGGCCTTTCTCGGTGCACTGAAACTTCGCGACGAGGTGGAGGTGGAAGTCGACATCGACTTGTCGGGGGCCGAGCGACCAACGCGGCCATCGTGAACTTCCCACGTGCCCACCCGAGATCAATCTCAACGGTACCTGGTGGCTGCCGTGAACGGCTCGAACCGCGGGTGTGTGCAGGGCTGGCGACGTGCTTACGCCGCATTGCCAATCAAACCTCAACCAACGCGCCGCCCTGCTCCGGATCGGAGATGAAGACGAACTGGGCGAGCTTGCTGCGGGCCCACGCGATCGCCTCCACGCGCGGGGCCTGGATCAGGCGTGTTCGACCAGTCCCTTGTCTCCGGTCGCCAGGCAGGCACTGGATGCTCACTGCCCGGCGACGGCATCAGCCGGATCGAGGCCTCAGGGGACGATACCGAAGCCTCCCGTCCACGAGACCTTTTCGTTGGCGGCAAGGCTGATCTGCAGGAAGCCGATCGCCTCCATCTCGCGGGCACGCTTGAGAGGCCCGACGTCGATGGCGTGCAGACCACCGGACGTAATAACACCGGCCAGGATTGCCTTGGCGTCGTCGTCGTCACCGGCGATAAGCACCGTGGTGGTCAACGGCCCGACGGTGCCAGCCACCAGAGTTGCGGCGAAGGTGGTGTTGAACGCCTTGAGCACACGGGAGTTCGGAAGCTTGGCGGCGATCTCCGCGGCGGCCGAGCCATCCGCCGGGACCATCAGCGAATCCAAGGTCTCGAAGTCCAGTGGGTTGGTGATGTCGACGACCACCTTGCCCTCGAGTTGGTTTCCGCGCTGCTCGAGCACTACCGCGACGGCCGGGTACGGCACTGCAAGGACGACGATGTCGCCACTGACCGGAGTGTCGACGTCGCTCTTGCCGAGCAGCTGCACGGTGTGATCGCCCTTGCCCGCGATGGACGCGATGGCCTGACCCATGTTGCCGGTGCCGATGATGGAGAGGTGTGCCATAAGGGGCCTCCAAGGAGTCGATCCGAACGACTGTCTATTCATCAGGAGCGTACGGAGTTTCGATGCGCCGAATCGCCGACGCGCCGCGGAGATGACCTGTCGAAGCGATGCGCACACGCCGTCGAACGCTGCCACTCGATTGTCATCGCCTCGCTCGTCGGCCGACCATCGACGAGGCAAGCGTCTCCGGCCGCGCAGGTTCAACTGCGGCGGGCCGGCTACTGCGGTGTTCACCGACACTCCTCCTCTGGTCGCACCTGGAGGCTGGTACGCGTCGGGACTGAGCATGTCGGGTTGTCCCTGGCTCGGCCGGCCTTCCCCTACTCGTGGCAGTCGGGTTGCAGCTGACTCTTCCGGGTTGGACCAGGCATCGCTGGGTAACCGCGGTAGCTACGGGAGCGGACGGGACCAACTGCCTGACCGGACAGGGCATACGTGAAGTGGCAGACCGAGTCGAAGGCACGTTCGCCTGGCAACAGGCATGACTTCCATCGCATCCGGACATCGCGACGGTCCCAGCTGGACCGGGCAGGTGAACCCGCCTCCTGCCTTCGCGGCCTTCGCGGCCTTCGACGAGCCTGTCAGGAACCTCAGCGTCGGCAGCGCGGGAAAGGTAGGCGGGCTCCACCTGAAACTTGCGCTCGACGACGGCATCACCCGGATCCCGACGTCGGCACAGCAGCGGACCACTGTGCCTGCTCCATCCACTCGTCGATCGCGACCGGGCGTCGGTCGATGTTGTCAGGAAGGGTGTACGCCATGAGAACCTCCAGGTGGCTCGAAGCTGCCTTCGGAAGGGCCGGCACCAGACCAGAGAGGTACACCGTGGGTCTGCGGCATGGAGCACCAAGGACAGGTCATGTCCCCAGCGAGCGGCGACCAGCCTCCCTACGGTAGATCTCGGTACCTTCGGCTGCTGCGATCAGCGCATCTCCAGGGCGAATCTCCGACAGTTGTACGGCCTGGGGTGGTAGCGCGGCGTCGAGCAGCCAGTCGGCAGCGACCCGGAGCCGGTTGGACGTCGCCGGCAACGCGGTCAGGTGGTATCCGCGGGTGACGGTGGCCACCAGCCCGGACATGGAGACGTTCAGAGGACGCGCCACCGCGTCGCGACCACCAAGGTCGGCCACCAGCCCAAGGTCACGGTGGCGGTAGGGCCGCGCCTGCCCCACGCCCAAGCTCGCGGCGACGTTGCGAGCCAGAGCGGCACCCTGGCGTTGCGCGTGCTGAGCCGTCGGCGGAGTCACCGGCTGTTCGCCACCGGTGCGATCGCCGTGACCGTCCGGGAACTTCGTCAGATCAGGAACAGCGGCGGCGTCCCCGGCCGCCCACACGTACTCCACACCCGGCACCCGCAGTTGCTCGTCGACGACCAGCCGGCCCTTGGCCAGCGGCAGGCCGAGCGTAGCCACCAGAGGGTTCGCGGACACCCCGGCACCCCAGATCAAGGTGCGGGCGGGCACGGTGGTGCCGTCGGTCAAGGTGACTTCCCGGTCGGTTACCGACGAGACCGTAACCCCCAGCCGGACCTCGACCCCGCGGTGGCGCAGCACGCCCATCGCGACGTCACCGAGTTGCTTGCCCAGCTCGGGAAGCACCGTGTCGGCGATGTCGATGAGCAGCCAGCGTACGTCCCCTGGTCTGATCCGGGCCCACCGTGCGGCAATACTGTGCGTCCACCACCGAAGCTGTGCGACGACCTCGGTGCCGGTGTACCCGGCGCCCACCGCGACCACTGTCAGCCGCGCCTTGCGTTCGGCGTCCTCGGCAGAGTCGGGTGGCAGGGCGTCAGCGCGGTCGAGTTGTGTCAGGAGGTGGTCGCGCAGGTACAGCGCCTCAGTCAGTGTCTTCACCCCGTGCGCGTGCTCGGCCAGCCCGGGAATGTCGAACTGCCGTGTCACCGACCCCGGGGTGAGGACCAGCCGGTGCCATGGCACGGTCCGGTCAGCCGTCACCTGCATGGCGTCGTCGGCCACGTCGACGGTGACGGTACGCCCGGGGATGTCCATCGCGGTCACATGACCAAGCAGGTGGCGCGTACGCGGCAGGGCCTGGCGCAGCGAGACAGCGATGTGACGCGGCTCCAAGGCGCCGGTGGCGACCTCCGGCAGCAGCGGGGTGTAGAGGAAGTAGTCCGTCGGGCTGACCAGCACCAACTCTGCGGCCTCGGGCCGAAGCCGACGCTCCAGGTGACGCAGCGCGTGGAATCCGGCGAATCCCCCGCCCACGACCACCACCCGCGGTCGGGAATCGCCCATGCTCGGCCCTCCGGGCACTCGCTGGGGAAACAGACCCATCCAGGCTACCCGCCATGCCAGCGCACAGGTGCGCGATCGAATTGCCCGCTATGCCGATACCAGTGCAAATTCCGTCCGGTCGACCCGAGCGTGACCGGACCCTCATCCTGTAGATGGTGCCCACGCTGGCGATACGGGCTCGGCACAGCTTCAGAGTTACTGTGCCGCCAATAGCTGCCCCGGTGATTAGCACCGCGTCACCGATCACCTCCGGAGGCAGAGGAACCAACTCCTACCTGACGTGGAAGCGCGCCACCCCCAACCCCTGACGATCAGCCTCGTCGACGACTCCACTTCTCGGTCACTCGTCAGGACCGGAGTTGGCGGCCTGAGGGATCCGTTTCCGGACGACGCCGACCATCGCCGCCCAGTGGCGAGCGAGCAGCCGCCGAAGCCGACCCGATCGGGCATGCTGTGTCACCGCACGGTTGTGCTCGGGAGGCCGACTGCCTACCTGGAGTTCCGCCATGAGCCGATCGACCGCGGCCAGCAGGCTCCCTGCCAGTTCCCAGCTGCGCCGGTCTTGCCGTACCCGTGACAGCAGAAGCTGGGCTGCCCTGTCGCGGAACGTACGAGCGTCGCTCAGCGCGCGATCCAGATCTTCCCGCTGTGTCCGCACGGCCGGAGCGATTTCTGTGGTGACGATCTGACCGAAGGCGTCGACTGCATCACCCAGCTGGGCCAGGAGGCCCTCCAGCGACGGTGTCAGTTGCTCGTCAGAGAGACGAACTCGGCGGCCGGTGTCGACGGTGAGTTCAAGCAGGGTCCGGCACAGCGCCCGGGTAGCCACCGCACAGTGTTCCAGGGTTTCCATTCGGCTGCGAAGGGTCAGCCGGGCATGCAGCAGTTGACGGCCACGCGGATTCATGCGCAGGCTGTCTTCGGCTTTGACAAGTGCGGCGTCCACCGCCACGAGTTCCTGGTCGATCTGGCGGGCCTCCGACAGCCAGAAGCCGGCCTGCGCGGCTCCCGCCCCCTCGTGGATCTCACGCCCAATGCGTCGCAGCAGCCCACTGAGCAGATCAGCAAGCTTGTCGACGGCCTCGCCGGCCGGCTGGACGTAGACCGGAGGGGGCAACAGCAGGTTGAACAGCACTCCCACGCCGGCTCCGATCAGGGTCTCGAACGCCCGGCCCTGTGCTGTGGCCGTCGGATTGGCAACCCCCACCACGAGCATGCCGCTGATGGCGACCTCCTGTATGGCAGAGCCCAATCGCAGCAGCCATCCCAACGTCAGGGACGCGAAGATCAAGATTGCCAGACTCCACCAGGTCAGGCCCACCAGGCGCGCGAAGCCTACGGCCACGAGTACGCCCACAACCACACTGGCCACCCGCTGCACACCGCTGGTGAGAGTGGCATACAGCGTGACCTGAACCACCAGCAGCGCCGTCAGACGGCGCCAGCAGCGGCTGCGGATTGCTCGTCACCTGCTGCGCCACCAAATAGGCGATGACGGCCGCAGCCGTGGCCCGAACCGCCTGTCGCCCAAAGGCCTCACGACTGCGCCGGACCAGCCGGACAACAGACTCCGGCGCCGGACTCTGTTTCAGCCGCCGCCCCGCCTCACCGAAGCCGTGCCACCATCGGAGGCTTGTCACCGATACATGCCCGCCCGGCGCGGACAGTCCTGGGGTCGGCCCGACGCCGACGGCGTACCCATCATGTCCGACCAAATGCTGTCAGCGCTGGCCTCTCGATTCACACCTGGGGCAATATGCATCTTCACCCCCAGCCAGACCAGCGAACCCGGCCACGCCCGTGACTGGTCTCTTCCCTTCAGACGTTGACGATCCTCCCAGCCAGGACGCACACGCAATCGTTCCGGATCCGGCAAACTCAAGGAAGTCCCGGCACTCACCACCGGATTGTTCCCGGCACGCAGTGGGCCGGCACCGGTTGGGTATGTCCCAGGTGGCTCAGTCGGGACATCCGGGTGAACCACTCACCGAGGTGCGCCCCTCATCCAGCCCGCCCTCGATGCCGGGAGCAGGAACTGGTCGTGGTCCGCCATGGCCCGGCGCGTCGCCTGGAGCAGCCGGCTCTCTCATCACCAGAAGGAGATCGGCGTGAGAACGTACAAGATCGGGTACTTCATCGGCAGCCGTTCGTCCGCCTCTATCAACAGGATCCTCAGCAAGGCGCTGATTCGGCTGGCCCCGCACGACCTCGAGTTCACCGAGATCCCCATCGGAAACCTGCCGCTCTACAGCCCCGACTTCGACGGCGACTACCCGCCCGAACCGAGGGCGCTCAAGGACGCCATCACCGCCTCCAACGCCATCCTGTTCGTGACACCCGAGTACAACCGGTCCATCCCCGGGCCGCTGAAGAGTGCCATCGACTGGGCCTCGCGCCCCTACGGACAGAACTCGTTCGACCACATGCCCGCGGCCGTCATCGGCGCCTCGCCAGGGCAAATCGGAACCGCGCTGGCACAACAGAGCCTGCGCGCGGTCCTCGGCTACTGCAACTCCCGGCAGATGACCGCACCAGAGGCCTACATCACCTTCCACCCGGACGTGTTCACCGCCGACGGAGACGTGTCCGACGAATCCACGGCCACCTTCCTCACCGACTACATGCGAGACTTCCGCGTCCACATCGAACGCGTGCTAACCGTGATCCCCCGCCCCTGAACACGCCTGGTCAGCCAGCCGACCACCGCCGGGTCAATTCTGGCGACGGTGACGGTTGCCGCCACGGACCCCGGGAACGCCACAGGCTAACCGCGAAGGACGCCGGCGGTCCGCCATGGCCAATGTCCGCATCGAGCCGATCCGGATTCGGAGTTCGGGCATATCGTGTCCCGGGCCAGGGAACCCTCGTGTCGTCGAGAGCGACCGGGGTTGACTGCCTGCCGCGCATCCCGTCGTAGGCGTTCGCGCACATGATCGTGGCCGGTCAGCTCATCGCCTACATCGTCAACGCCGTCTTGATCCACGTCGTGGCGGGCACCACGTCGTGGCGATGGATGCTGGGGGTGGCCTTCATCCCCGCGGTGATGTTGTGGGTGGGCATGCTGTTCGTCCCCGAAACACCACGCTGGTACGCCATCCACGGACGCTGCAGCGACGCCGAGGCCGCCTTGCGTCGCGCCCGCGAACCGCAGCAGGTCCCCCAGGTCCTCCACCGCATCGAGGAGATGGCGCGGCGCCCGCACTCACACGAAGGCCGCAGCGGCTGGGTCTACCTGCGGGCACGCTGGGTCCGCGTGCTGCTCATCATCGGCGTCGGCATCGGCGTCTGCCAGCAGATCACCGGCATCAACACGGTCATCTACTACGCCCCCACCATCCTGGAGTCGACCGGGCTCGCCGCCAGAGCTTCGATCACCGCGTCCATCGCCATCGGCGTCGTCGGAGTCCTCGCCGTCACCTTGGGCATGTGGCTGGTCGGGCGAGTCAACCGCAGGCCCATGCTTATCGTCGGCCTCTGCGGAACCACAACGTCGCTGCTGACGCTGGCCCTGTGCTTCCTTCTACCCTCAGCGACCTGGCGCAGCTACCTGCTGCTGGGCATCATGCTCGTATTCGTGGCCTTCCAGCAGTCATCGATCTCAGTAGTGACGTGGCTGGTGATGTCGGAGCTGTTCCCACTGAAGATTCGCGGTTTCGCGATGGGCGTCGCCGTGTTCGTACTGTGGATGGTGAACTTTGCCATCTCCATCTCCTTCCCTGTGATCACCACCTCGGTGGGACCGACCTGGACATTCCTGATCTTCGTCGCGCTGGGCGTACTCGCCATCGCCTTCGTCTCGACGACGATGCCCGAAACCAGGGGCAGGTCGCTGGAGGAACTGGAAGACGGGTTCCGCGCCAGGTACTCCTCGTAAGAATTGTCAAACGTGTGAGTGATTGTGCCTGGTAGGGGCACGGGTGCGGTGAGAGTGCCGGAGCAGAGTCCAGCGCCGCGGGACGGAGATGAGCGTGAAGGTTGGTGTGGTTGGTGTCGGGGCGGTGGGGTCCGCAACGGTGCTGTGCTTGATCGAGCGTGGAGGGGCGTGTCGCGAGGTCGTGTTGGTCGACCGCGACAGCGCGCGGGCGGAGGGCGTGGCAGCAGACATGCGTTATGCGACGCCGTTGTCCCCGACCGTGGAGGTGCATGCCGGCGGATTCGAGGATCTGGCCGGTGCCGACCTGGTGATCGTGACTGCCGGGGTGAACGAGAAGAGTGGAGGGGCGACTGACCGCAACGACAGCCAGGGGCGGCTTCGGCTGGTCGAGACCAACGCGAGGGTCTACGCGGACGTCGTACCAAAGGTGGTTGAGTCCGCACCCGATGCGGTGCTCATGGTGGTCACCGACCCGCCGGATCCGCTGGCCGACCTGGCGCGGGAGCTGGGTGGTGGCGACAGGGTGTTCTCCACCGGGACGCTCATCGACAGCCTGCGTTTCCGAGTGCACCTGGCGGACCGGTTGCGCGTCCGGCCTCGGGACGTTCAGGCCGTGGTGGTCGGCGAGCACGGCACGTCGGAGGTGTTGTTGTGGTCGTCGGCGTCCGTGGGCGGGATCCCGGTTCTGGATCTGATCGCAGAGTCAGGTACGCCGGTCGAGCAGGTCCGGCGCGATGTGGAGAACGACATCCGGTATGCCAACATCACGATCATCGAAGGAACGGGGGCCAGCCAGTACGGCATCGGTGCGGTGTCGGCGCGACTGGCCGAGGCGGTGCTACGGGACGAGCGTGCGGTCCTGCCCGTGGCGGCTCACCACCCGGGGTACGGGGTGACTCTCTCGTTGTCCTGCGTGCTCGGTGCCGGAGGGGTACTGCAGATGCACGAACCTTCCATGACGCCCCAGGAACGTGCCGCACTCGACAGCAGTGCATCCAGGCTGCGCGAGGCAGTCGAGCGCGCCAGGTCGGCGGTCGGATTGGCCTAACCAGCATGGCGGGCGCACTGGCACGTCCGCCGGTTCGAGGAGATCGTCGGTGTGCTCGACATCGTCCCGCAGGCCCGCCAGACGAGTCGATTGCCGGCTTACTCACGGCCTGATGCCGTGCGGGCACGTTTCTGCCGACCTTCCGCCGACGTCTCATTGTTTGACATATTGCATTAGTCCGACCACGTACCACCCACCTCCAACCCTCAGGCCGCCCGCCCGACCGCGGGCTGTCCCCTGGGACAGGCCGAAGCTGGCATCGTTGGGGGATGGGGTCGGTGTGGCGATTTCTCGTCGGGCGCCCGTTGAGGGCCCGGGAGGTCGCCAAGGAGCAGATCACCCCGGTCGAGGGGCTTCCTGTCCTGTCCCTCGACGCCCTGACATCGGTCGCGTACGGGCCAGAGGCGATCATCGGCATCCTCGCCCTGGCCGGGGCCGGGGCGTTGTCGTTGCTGCTGCCGATCACCGGGGCGATCGTGGCGCTGCTGGCGATCCTGGTCTTCTCCTACCGACAGGTCATCGACGCCTACCCCGGAGGCGGTGGTACCTACGCCGTCTGCCGGGCGAACTTCGGCCGGACCGTCCGCCTGCTCGCAGCCGCGGCGCTGGTCGTGGACTACACGCTCACCGTCGCGGTGTCCATCGCCGCTGGCGTTGGCGCCCTTGTCTCGGCGTTCCCCGGACTCAGGCCGGCCACCGTTCCGCTCTGCCTTGGTTTTCTCGCGGTGATCACTGTCCTCAATCTCCGCGGGCTGGGCGACACCGCTCGGGCGTTCCTGCTTCCCACGATGGTGTTCATCGTCGGAATGCTGGCGATCATCGGGATCGGCCTCGTCCACCCGCTGGCTGTTGGTTCGCCGCAGCCGGGTCGTCCCCTGCTGGTCGAGCACGGAATCGAGACGGTGAGTGTGCTCCTTGTGCTCCGCGCGTTCTCGGCTGGTTGCAGCGCGCTGACCGGCGTGGAGGCGATCGCGAACGGTGTACCGATGTTCAGGCAGCCGCGGGTCGTCCGAGCAAAGCGGACCGAGCTTCTGCTGGGCGCAATCCTCGGTACGATGCTGCTCGGCCTGGCGATCCTGGCCGCCCGGTGGCATGTGGGTCCCCGAACCGGCCAGACCGTCCTCAGTCAGATCATCGCCATCTCTGTCGGGCGGGACTGGGCCTACTACGTGATGTCGCTGACGATCACGCTCGTCCTCGCGCTCGCGGCCAACACCTCGTTCGGCGGATTGCCGGTGCTCGCCAGCTTGGTCGCCAGGGACAATTACCTGCCTCACCTGTTCTCGCTCCGAGACGATCGGCAGGTGTACGGCTTCGGTATCTGGGCGCTGGCGGTCCTGTCCGGTGCGCTCCTCCTCGCCGTAGGCGGCAACACGCTCGCGTTGATTCCACTGTTCGCCATCGGCGTTTTCACAGGCTTCACGCTCTCCCAGGCGGGTTTGGTACGCCACTGGGTCCGGAGCAGACCGCCGCGCTGGCGGCATCGCGCGATCATCAACGGCTTCGGTGCGGTGGTCACCGCCGTTTGCACCGTGGTGTTCCTGGTCACCAAGTTCACCGCGGGGGCTTGGGTGGTCGTGTTGGCCGTCCCTGCATTGATGTACACGTTCGTGCGGATCCACCGCTACTACGAGCACGCCGGCCGGGCACTCGGCCTCGGCGTGGTGCCCGGAAAGCTACCGGCTCGCAACACCCTTGTCGTGGTGCCGGTGGCGGGAGTCTCCCGGCTGACCGAACGGGCAATCGCACAGGCCCTGTCGATCAGCCATGACGTCGTGGCCGTCCACGTGGTCGTCGAAAGCACCGACAACGTCGAGGAGGACCGCGACCTGCAGGCGAGGTGGGCTCGATGGGACCCCGGCGTACCTCTGAGAATCGTCCACACCGAGTTCGCGTCGATCGCGGGCCCCGTCGTGGGACTCGTCGACGAACTACGTGGACGGCAGGACCGGCAGGTCATGGTGCTGATACCGGTCGTGCGGCCCGATCACAGGTACGCGGATTTCCTGCACGACCACCGGGATCGGGTGCTCACCAAGGCTCTGCGTGCGCGCCCGGACGTGATCGTCGCCACGGTTCCCATGTCGCTGCACCTCGACGACTCTCCGTGAGACGAAACCGGTACTCCGCGGTCGCCCGGGCGCGGGTCGTCAGTCACCGTCACGCCGTGCTCGCTGCCGGCGGCGCCTGAAGTGCAGCCGCGACACGTGTGGTGGCGTTCTGACCTGCAGGTCCTCGTCGTGTTTGCGCACCGCAGCTGCGGCGTGCTCCGGGTCGACGCCGGCAAAGATCACGATGTCGGTGGCGAACGCTGCTGCGACCTCCCACACGCCCGTATCGCCGTCGGGCTGATGGCTGCCCAGCGCCCGGGCGACAGCGAGCGCCCGGTCGGCGGCGTGCTGGCGGGCGAGGCGGTCACCGAGGTCGGTAGCGAGCGCCGCGAGGACACCGGCCAGCTCGCGCATCACTGGTCCAAGCCGTCGGCGCTGGTCGCAGCTGGTGATGCCGGCCATGCGGGTGAGGGTCAGGCAGTCAGCGCCGAGAACATCGAGCCGGCCGGCGTTCTCGCATTCGCGGATCACTGGGCCCGTGCTTCCCCACCGCGTCGTAGAGCGGCGAGCGACCCGACGGCTGTTCTCGCGTATGCGGGCGAGATCTGCGAGCCGGTCGAGGACCTGGCGGGAGCGGTCCATCGGGGAGCCGGCGAGGACCTCGCCGCCGGACTCCAGCCAGCGGGCGCTGAGTCCGAGCTCGGCGGCCATGTCCTTGAGCGCACCTGCCTCGGCACGGCGCAGCAGCCCAACCGGCTCGGTCGGGAACAGCAGCTGGCTGATGACCAGCGCGACGCCGGCGCCGATCAGCGCGTCGGTCAGCCGCTGGAAGCCCACCTCGCCGTTCGCTATAGCGACTGTGAGGATCGCGCCCGCTGCCGCCTGCGCTATCACCAGACGCTGCCCGCCGAGCACGACAGCCAGCAGCATCGCAACCAGCACCGCCACGGCCAGTGCCAGGTAGCCCCCGCCCAGCACGGCCATCGTCAACTCGGCCACGACAATTCCCGCCACGACACCGAGCAGCAGCCGCACCGCATTGGACCCGCGTTCGCCGCCCGAGGCGTTGAGGGCGACGACGGCCGCGATCGGCGCGAAGAACGGCTGCCGATGCTCGACGACGTTCCTGGCGATCACCCACGCCGCGATGGCCGCTGCGGCCTGCTGGAGCACCGGCCACGCGCTGTCGCGCAGCCGCCGCAGCGCGGCATCGCCAAGCGCACGAGCCGGAATCACTGGCTGGTCCTGGACACCGGCCGGCGCCCCGCTCGTGCCTGCAACTCCGCATCGATCTCGGCGAAGTCACGGTTACGTGTCTCGGGGACGTAGCGGAGGACAAACATCAGGCCCAGCAGGCAGACGACCGCGAAGACCCAGAACGTTTCGCCTTGGCCGATCAACCCGACGACCGGAAGGAAGAAGAGGCTGACCACAAAGTTCGACGTCCAGTTCACCGCCGTCGAGGCGCTGGACCCGGCAGCGTGCGCGTTGGCAGGGAAGATCTCGCCGATCAGCACCCAGAACACCGGCCCCAGACCTGCCGCGAAAGCGGCGATGTAGAGAACCATGAACACCACCGGCAGCACCGATCCCAGCCCAGCGACGAACGTCAGGCCCAGCAGCGCGAGCATGACCATCATGACCGCGAGCGAGAACAACAGCAGCGGGCGCCGGCCCAGCCGATCAACCAGCCGAATGGCGACGATCGTCATGATGAGGTTGATGGCCCCGATCGCCACGGAGTAGAAGATCGAGTTGGACGCTGACAGTCCCGTCTCCTGGATGATCGTCGGCGCGTAGTAGATGATCGTGTTGATGCCGCCGAACTGTTGCAGGGCGGCGAGGGTGAGCCCCACGGCCAGCGCCGGGCGGACCCGCGCAGAGAGCAGCACCGACCGCCCCCGCTGCGAGTCATCTTCCTGCTGCAGGGAGCGCCGCGTGGATTCGAAGCGTTCGACGACCTCATCGGCCCTGGACTCGCCAGCGACCGACGCGATCATGGCGCGGGCGCGGTCGCCCTGACCGTGCGCGAGCTGCCACGCGGGAGACTCGGGGAGCCGCAGCGAGCCGATTGCCAGAACAAGCGCGGGTATCCCGCCGGCGGCAAACATCGCCCGCCAGTTGCCGCTGCTACTGAATGCGAGGTTTACGCCGTAGGCGACAAGGATCCCGGCTGTGAGCAGCAGTTGATTGACCGTGAGCACGCGCCCGCGGATCGACGCAGGTGAGATCTCCGACAGGTAAACCGGAACGGTGGCCGACGCGGCACCCACTGCCAGGCCGAGCACAAACCTTCCCACCAACATCATCGCGTAGCCCTGCGCGGTCACCAGAACAACGGTCCCGACCAGGAACACAACGCCCTCCAGCCCCAGGGTCATCCTGCGTCCCCAGCGATCCGACACCCGGCTGACTCCCAGTGCGCCTGCTATCGCGCCCAACAGCAGAACGCTGACCACGCTGCCCTGCTGGAATCGATCCAGGTGGAAGTCCTGCTTGAAGAACAGCAGCGCACCAGAGACGACACCGGTGTCATAACCAAACAGAAAACCACCAACCGCGATGAGACCCGCCCAGCGCCAGATCTTGCGCCGCCCCTCCCGAGCAGCATCGCTCAGGGGTCCGTCCACACCAGGAGACCTGGAGAAACCCTGCATGACAGCCTCCGTCGTGGAATTGCGCCTCCGCGCGGATCCGGATGACCTACCCAAGCCGACTGCACAGCACGCTCGATTCGAGGCGCACTGCCGCGGCGACGCACGGAAGCGCCTTCCTGCTCGAGAAACCCCTATCGGCAGAGTCGACAATCAGGCTTGAAGATCGACGACGACCTTGATGTCGTCGCCTTTCTTGTGCAGACCTTCGACGAAGCCGCTCATCGGGACTGTTTTGGTGATCATCCGTCGTAGCCACCTCAGGTCAGCCTTGGCGAGAGCATGAGCCGCCTGCTCGAAGTTGCGCCGGGCCGCGTTGACCGAGCCGAATACCACAGTGTTCTCCATCACCATCGCCTTGTTGACGGCATCTGTGTCAACCTGGACCGTCCGCCTGCCGGACGTGATCCCCGTCAGGCAGATGACAGCATCGGGCGCGACCACCTGCGTCAGCTCCACGACCAGTGGTCCGTATCCCGTGCACTCGATGACCACGTCAGGCGCCACCCCGGTGTCTCGAACGTCGCCGATGTGGAAAGTGCCTCCCAGATCAGCGACCAGATCTGCCTTCGGCCCGGTTTCGTTGAGATCCAAGACATGCATTTCCAGGCCACGTTGCACCCCCAACAGAGCGGCGAATAGCCCGACCGGCCCAGCGCCCGTCACCAACGCCACCTTGGGGCGCCAGGACGCACGCCCGAAGATCCGTTCGGTCTGCTCCCAGGCCTTGGCCAGCACCGACGCCGGCTCCAACAGCACCCCGCAGTCCCCGAGCTCAGGATCGAGCTTGATCGCGTACTCCGGCTCGGTCCGCCACCGTTGCGATCCAAATCCGTCCAACTCCTTGATCCCTCGCTCGGTATATCGACCGTTGCGGCAGAAATCCGGCTCTCCATTCGCACACGGACTGCAGGGGACCGGGTCGGGGCGCCGCACCATGCCCACGACCAGGTCTCCGGACGCGAAACCGCTGTCGGCGGGCGCATCAAGCACCACGCCGAGGGACTCATGCCCGATCAGCAGCCGGTCTTGACCGGGAGGTGGCGAACCACGCCCCTGTTCTTCCACGATTTCGACATCGGTGCCGCAGATTCCAAGCATCCTCCCCTCCACCAGCAACGTGCCGGCCACTGGCGTGGGCTCTTCGACATCGCTGACTTGCACCTGGTCGGGGCTGCCAGGCACCACCGTAATCGCCTTCATACCAGAGCCCCCTGTCGTCGCTTGGGCCAATACTCTGGATTGATTGATCCCAACTTTGCTTGAATCCGACCCGATGACCCATAAGTGGATCTTGACCTCATTCAGTGGGTGGCACTTCTTCCGCTGTCGTGCCCTCGCTTCCTCAACCGATACGAGACGCACTCTTTTCATACGTAAGCGCCAGCGGCCCACTTCGGAACCGGCAACGGTCACCTGGATCGGCGGTCCTTTGACCGGGACTGTTCTGGCTCCTCTGTCTTTGACCCACTGAAGCATTTCGCGGCTTGCCACTCTGGTCCGCCCAGACCAGAGCCATGGCGGCACGAAGGAACTACGGCGACGTCTCAACCAGTCACTCGGATCGTTCAGGGTCTGTCTCGCTCACGGTGTTTCCGGCGTTGTTGGTTAGTAGGTCTCGGCGGCCGGGAACCGGTCGCTGAAGGTGATGGCGAAGGCGTTGAGAGCTGGTTTCCACCGCATGGCCCACCGTGCTCGGCCTCGGCCGGTGGGGTCCAGCGCCCTGGTCGCCAGGTACAGGCACTTGAACTCTGCCCACGCGTTCTCCCACAGCCTGGTGATGGCCGAGCTCACGCTGCGGGTCCGGACGCGGATCGCCGACCCCCTGCTCCTGGCCGGCAGCGCCGTCGTGGTCGGCGGCGGGTTCGCCCTGTTCGCGGCGGCCCGGTCGGAGCTGGCCGAGCTGTTCGCGGCGATGGCTGTGCTCGGCTTCGGCGTCGGCGGCTTCTCGGCCGCGATGCCCGGCGTCATCCTGGCCGTCACCCCCAAGAGCGAGACGTCGAGCGCCATGAGCTTCAACTACGTCGTCCGCAGCGTCGGGTACTCCCTGGGCAGCGCCATCGGCGGCCTGATCCTCGCCGCGGGCACCGGCCCCGGCCACCTCTTCCCGACGACAGAAGATCCGACCATCTTGGTTTCGCTGGTGCGGCTGCTGGTGTGGCGGGGTTCGTGGGTGCTCGTGCTGGTCGTGGGCGGCTGACTCCGATCGACGATCGTTTGTCTTTCCCCGGACCTGTCGGTGCCTGGGAGCGCCCGGTGAGGCGCTACGCCTCGCCGTCGGGGTAACTTCAGGAGAGCCTGCGCCAACACGTGCTCATCACTGTCTTGTCCGCCGGTTCGGTCGATGCGCGGTGCCGTCCCCTGCGCTCATCGGCTGAATCTTCGCAGGTCAACCGGGGTAGGGCGGGCGGGACTCGAACCCGCGACCCAGGGATTATGAGTCCCCTGCTCTAACCGGCTGAGCTACCGCCCCGTGCCGGTCGCGTGCGCGACCGCCCGCTGAGCCTAGCGCCTGGCCGTAATACCTCGGCTACTTGGTCTGCCTACGTTCGGCGTGTTCGGCGCGGTCGCCTCGCTCCGCACGATCGCCGTGGTCGGCCAGCTCGAACTCGCGGCCGAGCCGGGTCCAGAAACCGTCCCGCAGCCATACCCGTGCCTCCGGATACGGGCGCAGCGAATGGCCGAGTTCCTTCTCCGCCTCGGCCAGCAGCTCGCTGTCGATGACGGTCGGCAGGATCGGACCGGGCAGCAGATCGCGTACGTGGTCGCGGCCACGGGTCAGGATCCACTTCTGCGCAACGTGTTCACCGACCTCCTCGACCGCATTCCGGTCGGGACCGAGCCGAGGCCCGGCGCCCTGCGCACCGATCGTGGGCCCGCCGTCGGCTGCCGCCGAAGCAGGGGCGGGCGCCGGACCGGCAGCGGGACCCGGCGTGGGTGTGGCGTTCGGCGAGTCGGTCCGCGGCGGGCGAACCGAGCCGGCCCCGGCGACGGCGGTGGTCGTTCCGGCCCGCCCTGCGAACACCTGCGCGGGCGTCGGGGTGCCTGCCTGCCCGCCCGCCTGTGCTCGCTTGGCTGCGCCCGGCGCGGACGGACCCGACGGCCCCGGAGCTGTCGGCCCCGGAGTTGTCCCGTCCGCCGTGGAAGGCTCGTGCGCCAGTGCCGTCACGGAATCGGCAGTCGACGGTGCAGAAGCAGGTGTCGGCGCTGAGCCGCTCAACGGCTGGGACTGCCGTACGTAGGGCCGGAGCAGGTCGGCCGCCAGCACCTCGACGAAGTCCGACTCCCACACCAGCCGCTCGGCCTGGTTGCTGCCGTAGGACGGCTCGACGCCCCACAGATGGATTCGTACGCCATAGGCCTGCGCGGCCTCGACCGCGGGAACGAGGTCCTCGTCACCGGCCAGCAGTACGACGTCGGTCACGGCTCCGTGCCGCGCCAGCGCGTCCAGGTCGGCGCGGATCTGCGCGTCGACACCCTTCTGCTGCCCCTGCTTGTTGAGGTTTCCCAACCTGAGCTTGACCATCGGCAGTGCCGCGATCACCCGCTGGTCGACGGTGGGTACGCGGTCATGAGCGGCGTCGTACCAGTAGACCCGGAGGAGTTCGCCCGGCAGGTGTTCGACGGCGTGCTTCTGCAGGGCCTGGATGAGTTCGTCGGCGGAGACGCGGTACTCGCGGCGCTCACGGGCGCCGAACAGCACCTCCGCGGTCGCGGCGTAGAGGTACCCGACGTCGATCAGGATGGCGTACTTCGTGGCGAAGACCGCCGAACGGAGGTCGGGAACCGCCATGGATGACCTCCCTGAACCCACTACGACAAGCCACGCGTCGATGGACGGCTGGGCGTGGACGGCAGACACGGCTGGTGACCGGGCCGGGCGCTTTGCCAGCGAGCGTACACGGACAAGCCGAAGGGAACCGGCAGATGTCGAGAACCGCATCTGCGGACAGAACGCAAGCGGAACGACGGGCGGAGTCGAGGTGCGACGACCTGCGAAAGGCAGAATCCCCCGACCGGTACGACCACCGGGCGGGGGATCCTCGTGGCGCTCCCGCGGCTGGACTCGAACCAGCAACCTGCCGGTTAACAGCCGGACGCTCTGCCAATTGAGCTACGCGGGATCGCGTGGCCGGGCGACCCCGGCCACGCATACGTTAGCAGCCCCCCAGATCACGTCGCACGACCCGGGGCGGGGTCGGCAAAGTGGGTGGATCAGGGCGGATCCACACCCGCGCCACAGTCGAGATCACACGCGGAGCCACCGTGCCCACCGCACGGGATCACCGCGGGATCGCGCCGTACTCCCGCAGGATCGCGATCGCCTTGGGCCGGCTCGCGAACGCCCGGGCGAAGTCACGCGGGGTGGCGATCCGGTGCGCGTTGGCATTCAGGTAGCCGCGCAGAAGCCGGTCAAACGTCGCAGGTCCGGCGGCCTTCCGGGCCCGGTGCAGCATCGCGCCGCCCTGACGGTAGACCCCGGCGGCGTAGAGGTCGGCGGGGTTACGCAGCGAGGCGTACCACGCCATCGACTCCCCCACCCGGTCACGCACCCGGGCCGGCGCCTGGAACCGAATCGACCGGGCAGCGGTCCCGTCGACCAGGGTCTCGGCGTACTCCGCCAGCGCCTCGTCCAGCCACGGGTCGCGTGCCTGGTCGTTGCCCACCAGCCCGTAGAACCACATGTGCGCCACCTCGTGCGGCACCAGTGCGGGAAATCGGGTCGGAGAGACGTCGCTGAACTGGATGGCGCCGGGGAACTCGATGCCGGAGCCCACGCCGTCGGCGACCGTGACCCAGAGGTCGCGGTACGGGAACGGCCCCAGGTAGGACGACAGTGCCCGGATCGCGGCGGCGGTCGAGTCGGCCCACTCTCCCGCGGACGCGACCGAATCCTCGGGCACCCCGACGTGCACGCGTACGCCGTCCACGTCGCGGCTGACCGTCCGCAGCCGGCCCACCGTGAGGCTGACGTCGCGTACGGAGTCGGCCCGGAACCTGTGCACCACACTCCCCCGCACCTTCGTCGACGGCATGCTGCCGGCAGCCTGGCCGGTGCCGAGTACCTGCTCACCGGCGGGCGCCACGACGTCGAGCCGCCGTAACCGGAACTCCTCGCTGGTCACGGTCTCGCCGAACAGGTCGACGGCGGGGTCGGTCACCCATCCCTTGCCGCGCTGCCAGGCGAGCAGCGGGTACGCCGTGCCCAGCCAGACGGAGCCGTCCCGGGACGAGTAGCCGACCCGCTCGGGCGTGTTCGCCCCAACCGTCAAGGTGAACGTGAGGTCGACCTGGACCGTGCGACCGGCGGCCACGCATCGGCTGACGGGCACCTTGACCAGCGTGCCCGGCCAACCCGGCGGTGCACCGGCCGCCTCGACCTTCGGGATTTGCCTGCGGCCGTCCACGGCGGCGGAGGTGACCTCGAGCTGGTTGCCGGCCCGCGCCGTCTCCGGCTTGTTCGGCCAGGCACGGAAGACGATCTCGCAGGTACGCCGGTCGGGGGTGAAGGTCACCTGCTCCGAGCCCCTGACCACCCGTGGGTCGGACCGTACGTCGAAGCACAGCGAGACCGTCGGCCGGTCCTTCCACGGGGCCGCCCGCCCGTCCGGCCGGGGCGCGGTGTCCCGGCCGAGCCCACGGGCGGCGGTCAGGGGTTGTACGTACGACACCTTGGAGCCGGCGTCCCCGCCACCGCCGGGGCCGCCGGTGACCGCGCACCCGGACGGCCCGCGCGGAGGCGGCGGGCTGTGCGGCGGAACGGCTTCCCCGCCGGCGGTCGGCGTGTCGCCGGGGCGAGCGGTCGGGGCGGTCAGGTCACCAGCGCTGGGCGTACAGGCGCCGAGTCCCGCCATCACCGTGAGGACGACGGCGAGCACGACAGTGCGCGCGACAGGGCGCATCACGGGGCCGACCGCCGCCGGGTCACGGCTCGATCTCCGCCCGAACGGTCGCGAGGGCTCGGTGGGCGGACTCGAGCACGTCCGGGTCGTTCGGGTCCAACCCCTCGTCGAAGGCGAGGGCCCAGACGATTTCGCTGTCGGCCGCGTCGGGATCACCCGCGGGCGGCCGGCGGGCGATCACCCGTACACCGAGCTGGCCACGCAGAGGCACGTGCCGTTCGGTGACCACGCTCGCGGTGATGCGCTCGCGGATCAGTGCCAGCAGGCGCTGGTCGGGCGGGTCGAACCGCAGCCGCCACGTCGGCATCGGCCGGCCGAGCGGCGCGGCGGCGGTGACCCGCAGGATCTCCTCCTCGCGGTCCCATTCGGCGTGCTCGACCTGTTCCCACGGGATGCGCTGGTAGGTGACGGCACCGCCGGGTTCGGGGAGGTACAGCCGCCGGTCGGTGGCCACCACCCACTCCTCGGTCGCGGTCCGGGCAGCGGCGAGGATCCGCTCGTGGGGACGCAGGGCCAGGGCGTTCTTCACCTCGCGCGGAGGAGTCTGCCGACGACGCACGGGTTCACGGTAGCGGGCACACGTCGGCGCCGGGCCGTCCGACATCGACCGAACCGCCCGGCGCCCGCGTGGTCGGGGCCCTACCTCAGGGTCCAGCCCTCAGGCGAGATACTCCCGCAGGCCCGGCGCCGAGCTCCCGCCCCGCAGCTTGGCCAGCGTCTTGGCCTCGATCTGGCGTACGCGTTCGCGGGTCACGCCGAACCTGCGGCCGACCTCCTCCAGCGTGTGGATCTGCCCGTCGGTGAGGCCGTACCTCATCTGTACGACGTACCGCTCCCGCTCGCCCAGCTGGGCCAGCGCCGACTCGATGTGCTCGCGCATCAGCGAGGCGGCCGCCGCGTCCATCGGGGCAACCGCGTCCAGATCCTCGATCAGGTCACCGAGCTCGGACGCCTCCATCTCACCGATGGGGGTGTGCAGGGACACCGGCTCCCGCGCCAGCCGCAGCAGCTCACTGGCCCGCTCGGGGTCGAGGCCCACGACCTCGGCGACCTCCTCGATCAGCGGGTCACGGCCGAGTTGCTGGAACAGCTGCCGCTGTGCCCGCAACACGCGGTTGATCGCGTCCACCACGTGCACCGGCACCCGGATGGCCCGGGACTGGTCGGCGATCGCCCGGGAGATCGCCTGCCGGATCCACCAGGTGGCGTACGTGGAGAACTTGTAGCCCCGCGTGTAGTCGAACTTCTCCACCGCCCGGATCAGGCCGAGGTTGCCCTCCTGGATGAGGTCCAGCAGCGGCAGGCCGCGCCCGGTGCACCGCTTGGCCACCGAGACGACCAGCCGGAGGTTGGCCTCGATCAGGTGCCGCTTGGCGGCCCGGCCCAGCATGACCAGCATCTCCAGTTCGGCCGGCGTGGCCTGCACGAGCCCGCCCTCGACGAGGTGGCGTTCGGCGAACAGGCCTGCCTCAATTGAGCGGGCCAGGTCGACTTCCTCCTGTGCCGACAGCAGCGGGACCCGGCCGATCTCCCGGAGGTACTGGCGGACCAGGTCAGGCGCCCGGTCACTGAGTTCGTCCAGGGAGGGCAGCTCCTCCTCGGCAGCCTCCGTAACCCCCGCGGCCTCCGTGGCCTCGGGCGACTGCGCGGACGCTACGGCGTCGACCGGCTCGGCCGGACCGGCCGACTGGTCGGCCGCCGCGGCAGGCTCGGCCGGCTTGTGGGCCGACTTCCGGGCCGGCTTCCGGGCCGGCTGGTCGGCAGGGTCGGTCCCGGCAGAACCCGACCCGGTCGACCCGGTGGACCCGTTTGACCCAGTTGAAACGGCAGCGGTGTCCGTGGTCGGCGTGGCCGACCCGGTGGTGGACTGCCCGGTGTCCCGAGCGGCCTCGGCGTCGAGCGGACCACACTGTCCGCCGGTGTCACCGGGACGGCCGGCACCGCCGTCGGTGTTTCCCTGCGAGTGCCCACCCGGACCCGGGCTTTCTGGCAGTGATGCGTCGGCTCGTAGAGCCGTGGACAAGAGCACGAAGACCGGCACGGCACATCTCCTCCCCTGGGGAAGATCGGCGTGATCCAGTGTGCCTGTCCAGGCGTAGTTACGTTAGGCATTTGGAGATACTCATGGAGCAATGACCGACGTCGGCACAGTTCGCGCCGGCGGCTCCCGCATCGGGCCCGGTTCTGGTAATGCCGGTCGACCGCGCCCGGTCGCAGCCAGTCGCAACCCGGGGCGCACTGCGGCCGGAGCGTGGCCGGATCCCGGCAGCTCGGGAGCGAGGGCTCAGGCCACGTTCGTCAGTTGGTTCTGCACGACCCAGTACCCACCGAGCCGTCCACTGCTGATGCGAAGGTGGGGTACGCCACGGATCCAGGCCGCAGCGTCGTAGGTGACGGCGGCGTTCGTGCGGGCGGTGACCTCCACGGTGGCGGTCCGGTTGCCGGTACCGTCGTACTTCAGTCCGGTGTAGGTCCGGCCGGCCACCAGCTCAGCACGCCGGTCGGTGCGGAAGTCGACCGGGCTCATCACGCCGCGGATCATGCTGAGTCCCGCCTGCTCCGGCAGCCACATCCCGACCAGCGGACTGCCCGTGCCCATGCGGTAGTAGATGCCGCGGCCCCGCAACCGCATCCTCCGGACCGTGGTGGCGGTGGTCGCCTGCTTCAAGGTGATGGTGCGGGTGCCGGTGACCCTTCCCGTGGTGGCGTCGTAGCGGTAGCCCACGTGCCACCCGGCGGCGAGGTCGACCACGCGCGGCCGACCGAGGATCGGGTACGGGCTGTCGCCCACCATCGCCTCGGCCAGGTGAGCGAACTCGCTGCGCCTGGTCATCAGCGAGAGCTGGACCAGCTGGCGGGAGTGCATCCGGTGGTAGCCGCTGCTCGCCACCGAGTGGTGGGTCAGGCAGTAGATCGAGGAGCCGCCTCGAACCCGCAGCGAGGCGCGGTAGCGGTGAATCGTGGTCACGGCGCCGTCGTACATCGTGAGCGCGCGCCGGTCGCGGGTGAGCTGGTAGTAGTCCCACAGGCCGAAGACCGCCGACAGGTGGCCGTTGAACACCCGGTCGGCCTGCTCGGGTGTGCCGTACGGATACTCCACCAGCCAGAGCAGGCGGTTGCGGTCGACGAGGGTCACCCACGGCGCCCGGGCGTCGGGTGGCTGCAGGAAGCTGTCGAACGTGCAGTCGGCGGCCTTCCGCCACCTCGCCTTGCCGGTGACGCGGGCGAGTTCGGAGAAGAACGCGAGCACCTTGCCCTGTGCCAGCCCGCTGTACCACGGCCCGCGCATCTTCTCGGCCGAATTGCGATGCAGTGTGAAGTCGAAGTCGTACGGGTGGAACCACGCGCCACCCGAGACCACCCGGCGGTCGCGGAGCCGCCGCGCCTGCGCCAGAGCGCGGTCCAGGTAGAAGCGGTCACCGGTGAGCTCGTAGGACTCGAGGTTCTCCAGGCCGTAGTTGGCCTGGAAGTTGGGGTGGTCGTACTGCCTGCCCGCGATCACCACCATCCGGACGCCGTGCGAGTCGTGGATCCCCCGGTCGACCCGCGGAGTGACCTTGCCGGTGCGGAAAGGACGCTGGGTGCCGCTGAGCTCGCGGGCACCGTAGCCCTCACGGGTGAAGCGGAACGGCAGCCCGTGCCAGGCGACCGAACCAGAAACCGAACCTGAAACCGAGACCGAACCGGCAACCGGAGCCCGCGCCGAGCGGGCCTGCGGATCGGCGGCCAGCGCCTCCGTGCTCCCTCCGGTCAGGCCGCACCCGGCGAGGGCCAGGCTCACCGGTACGACGAGGCCGGCCAGCACGACCCGTGCGGTCCGCGCCACCGCTGGGGCAAAGAACGCAGGGGCACCCGATCCGGTCGATCCGTGATGCTTCATGGCTTCCCCAACGGTGAACGGGGCGAAGGGCGTGGGCCCTGCTGAATGCGACCCAAGAGGAGCTACCCGGCAATTCGAACTGTCACACCGGAAAAGGCCGGGACCGCGCAGGTCGCGCGGGCCCGGCCTCTCGCCGTACGTCGGAGTGGTCCCGGAACGGACCCCGGTGGATCCTGGCGGATCCTGGTGGTCCTGGTGGGTCCTGGTGGGTCAGCCCTCGGAGCTGAACGCCGCGTCGAACGACGCCGCGGACGGCTCGATCTCACACAGCGCCCGCACGGTGGCCAGCGCCTCGGGAGCACCCATCAGCCGGTCCATGCCGGCGTCCTCCCACTCCACCGAGATCGGGCCGTCGTACCCGATCGAGTTCAGCGCCCGGAAGCAGTCCTCCCAGGGCACGTCGCCGCGGCCGGTCGAGACGAAGTCCCAGCCACGCCGCAGGTCGCCCCACGGCAGGTGCGAGGACAGCCGGCCGTTGCGGCCGTTGCCCACCCGGCGCTTGGCGTCCTTGCAGTCCACGTGGTAGATCCGGTCCTTGAACTCCAGAATGAAGCCGACCGGGTCGAGGTCCTGCCACACGAAGTGGCTGGGGTCCCAGTTGAGCCCGAACGCCGGCCGGTGACCGATCGCCTCGAGGGTGCGGACCGTGGTCCAGTAGTCGTAGGCGATCTCGCTCGGGTGCACCTCGTGCGCAAACCTCACGCCCACCTCGTCGAACACGTCGAGGATGGGGTTCCACCGGTCGGCGAAGTCCTGGTAGCCCGCGTCGACCAGCGCCTCCGACGCCGGCGGGAACATCGCGACGTACTTCCAGATCGAGGAGCCGGTGAAGCCGACGACCGTGTCGACGCCGAGCCTGGCGGCGGCCCGGGCGGTCATCTTCATCTCCTCCGCGGCCCGCTGGCGGACACCTTCGGGGTCACCGTCGCCCCAGATCCTTGCCGGCAGGATGTCCTTGTGCCGGGCGTCGATCGGGTCGTCGCAGACGGCCTGGCCCTTCAGGTGGTTGGAGATCGCCCACAGCTTCAGGTTGTGCTTCTCCAGCGTGTCCAGCTTCGCCTTGACGTACTTGTCGTCCTCGGCTGCCTTCCAGACGTCGAGGTGGTCGCCCCAGCAGGCGATCTCCAGGCCGTCGTAGCCCCACTCGGAGGCGAGCCGGCACATCTCCTCGAAGGGCAGGTCGGCCCACTGGCCGGTGAACAGGGTGACGGGACGGGGCATGCTCTCCTCCTGCGCTCAGCTGTTGTCGGTGGTCGGGATCCAGCCGGAGCCGGACTCGGCGCTGCGCTCGACGGCGTCGAGCACCTGCTGCACCTGCAGTCCGTCGGCGAACGTCGGTGCCGGGTCGGTGCCCGCGGCGATCGCGGTCACCAGGTCGTACGCCTCGTGGGTGAAGCTGTGCTCCCAGCCGATGATGTGCCCGGCCGGCCACCACGCGGACATGTAGGGGTGCTCGGGTTCGGTGACGAGAATGCGCCGGAAGCCCTGCGTCCCGGCGTCGTCGTCGGAGAGATACAGCTCCAACTCGTTCAGCCGCTCCAGGTCGAAGACCAGCGAGCCCTTCTCGCCGTTCAGCTCGATCCGCAGGCCGTTCCTGCGGCCGGTCGCGAACCGCGTCGCCTCGTACGTCGCCACCGCGCCGCCGGACAGCCGGGCGATGAACAACGCCGCGTCGTCGACGGTCACCTCGCCGCGCTCGGACGAACCGGTGCCGCGCAGGCCCTCGGTGGAGGCCACCAGCGGGCGCTCCTTGACGAACGTCTCGGTCAGCCCGCTCACGCCGGTGATCGTCTGGCCGGTGACGAACTGCGTGAGGTCGACGATGTGGGACGCGATGTCGCCGAGCGCGCCCGAACCCGCCTCCTCCTTCTTCAGCCGCCACACCAGCGGGAACTCCGGGTCGGTGATCCAGTCCTGCAGGTAGACCGCACGGACGTGCCGGATCGCGCCCAGCTTGCCGTCAAGGACGAGTTGACGCGCGAACGCGGCCGCCGGCACCCGCCGGTAGTTGAAGCCGACCATCGACCGGACGCCATTCTGCGCGGCGGCCTCGGCGGCCTTCACCATCTCCCGGGCTTCCTCGACCGTGTTGGCCAGCGGCTTCTCGCACAGCACGTGCTTGCCCGCGGCGAGCGCGGCGATCGCCACCTCGGCATGGTTGCCGCCAGGGCTGCACACGTCGACCAGGCCGATGTCGTCCCGCTCGACCAGCGCCCGCCAGTCGGTCTCGTAGGACCGCCAGCCGAACTTCTCGGCGGCGGCCTTCACCTTGTCCTCGCTGCGGCCGGCGATGGCCGCCATGTCGACGGCGTACGGCAGGTCGAAGGCGGCGTTCACGGTCCGCCAGGCCTGTGAGTGGGCCTGGCCCATGAACGCGTACCCCACCATGCCCACGCCGAGCGTTGGCTTACTTGTCATGCGTACGTACTCCCTCGTCCGATCGGTCGAACCCACTCACCACACCGCGAACGCGTGCGAACGTCACCCGGCCACACCCAGCAGGTGGTCCATGGCCAGCTGGTCGAGCCGCTCGAAGCCCATCCCACGTTCGGCCAGCGCCTCGATCCGCGCGTCGTCCCAATCCTCTTCGCGCAGGGAGGCGAGGGTCTCGCCCTCGGCCAGTGTCGGCCGGGCCAGCTCGTCCAGCTTCGACGCGGCCAGCGCCGCCTGCACCTGCGGGTCGGCGCGGAACGCCCGCGACTTCTCCCGCAGGATCAGATAGTTGCGCATGCAGCCGCGTGCGGACTCCCAGACGCCTTCCATGTCCTCGGTCCGTGGCGGCTTGAAGTCGAAGTGTCGCGGACCGTCGTAGCCGCCGTTCTCCAGCGTGTCGACCGCCCAGAACGCACCGCGCAGGTTGCCGGCCCCGAAGCGCAGGTCCTGGTCGAAGCGGGGGCCGTGCTGGCCGTTCAGGTCCACGTGGAAGAGCTTGCCGTGCCACAGCGCCTGGGCGATGCCGTGCGCGAAGTTGACCCCAGCCATCTCCTCGTGCCCCACCTCGGGGTTGAGGCCGACCAGTTCGGGGTGCTCGAGTTCGTTGATGAACGCCAGCGCGTGCCCGATCGTGGGCAGCAGGATGTCGCCGCGCGGCTCGTTGGGCTTCGGCTCCACCGCGAACTTCAGGTCGTACCCCTGGTCCAGGACGTACTGGCCGAGGATGTCGTACGCCTCCTTCATCCGGTCCAGCGCGACCCGGATGTCCTTGGCGCCACCGGACTCCGCGCCTTCCCGGCCGCCCCAGCAGACGTAGACCTTCGCGCCGAGCTCCACGGCCAGATCGATGTTCTCAACCACCTTGCGGATCGCGAACCTGCGCACGTCGCGGTGGTTGGCGGTGAACCCGCCGTCCTTGAAGATCGGGTGGCCGAACAGGTTGGTGGTGGCCATCGGGACCGTCAGGCCGGTCTCGTCCAGCGCCTTGCGGAATGCCGCGATGTGGTCGGCCCGCTGGGCCGCGGTCGCGTCGAACGGGAAGACGTCGTTGTCGTGGAACGTCACGCCGTACGCGCCGAGCTCGGCCAGCTTGTGCACCGCGTCGGCGGGCGCCAACGGTGCGCGGACCGCGGAGCCGAACACGTCGACGCCCTCCCAGCCCACGGTCCAAAGGCCGAAGGAGAACTTGTCCTCACGGGTCGGGGTGTAGTCGGTCATCCGATCTCCTCTGCGAGTGTTGGTGGTTCGGTTACGGCTGACGTCGGCGACTGGACGGCCGTCGGGGACTGGCCTGTCGCCGGGGGCTGACCGGCCAGGGGTGGCACCAGCGTCGGGTCGTCCAGAACGGGCGCGAGCACCGCGTGCGCGGCACCGGTAGCGGCCGCTGCCAGCCCGAGCCGGGACAACGTGACCCGGACCCCGCCGGCCGCCGGCGCGACGACCCGGGCCGCGAGCTCGGACTCCACGACCGGGCGGAGGAACTCCCCCAGCCGGGCGAAGTAGCCGCCGAGGACCAGTACCCGCGGGTTGGTGACGTTGACCAGCATCGAGGCACCGTGCCCGAGCGCCCGGCCCACCTGCTCCAACGCCGCCAGGGTGCGCTCGTCGCCGTTGCCGGCGCGGTCGAGCAGCAGGTCGAGGCGTTCGTCCAGGTCCAGATCGTGACGGTGCACCGGGTCGTGCGGCGGTGCGGCCAGGTCGAGCAGGGCGCCGAGCCCGCACAGGGTCTCCCAGCAACCGGTGCGGCCGCAGCCGCACCGGGCACCGTCCGGCGCCACCGCGAGGTGACCGACCTCGCCGGCGAACCCGCCGCTGCCGCGAACCAGCCGGCCGTCGACGACCAGCCCGCCGCCGACGCCCACGCCGCCGGTGACCAGCACCAGGTCGCGCTCGTCGGGCCCGGCGTCGCCGGCGAACTCCGCGAGCGTGGCCAGCGTGGCCTCGTTGTCCACCAGCAGCCGCTCGTCCCAGGGCCGGGACTCCCCCGGCAGCCACGGCAGCACCTGGCCCGCCAGCCGGTCGGCGAGCAGGTCGTGCAGAGGTACGTCGCGCCAGCCCAGGTTGGGCGCCACGCGTACGGTCCCGCGCGTGCCGTCGACCAGCCCCGGAGCGGCCACGCCGACGCCGGCCAGGACGGCGGGGTCGTTCGCGGTGGCGAACGCGGTGTCGGCCAGTGCCCGGTCGGCGAGCTCGGTCACCAGGCGGGCCACCTCGTCGGCGGTGGCGTCCACGCCGGCCGGGACGTCGAAGGCGGTGCGGGTCAGCACCCGCTCCTGGCCGCCGAGGTCGAGCACGACACCGCACAGGTAGTCGACGTTCAGCTCCACCCCGATCGCGAGCACCCGGCCGGTGGCCAACTCGACCGGCTGACCCGGCCGGCCCACCGCACCCGCCCTGGTGGCACCACCGGAGCCGGCGGTGCCGGCGGAGTTGCCGGTGTCGGCAGCGGTGGGGGTGGGCCTGGCAGTGTGGACCAGGCCGCGGCCGGCGAGCTCGGTGACCAGGCTGGAGACGGTGGCCTTGGTGAGGCTGGTGTCGGCGGCGAGCTGGGCCCTGCTCCGCCCGCCCGCACGCAACGCCCGGACCGCCACGGCCAGGTTGGCCCGCCGGACGGCGGCATGATCGGCCCGGCCCGGCAACTGCCTGGTCGCGCCGTTCACGGATCCTCCAGTACGGGCCCGTCGTGGGCGAGGACCGCCGGCCGGCGTTTCGGCCGGATTACGGTCGCCCATTTCGTTCAGGGTCCGAACAAACTAGGACCGCAGCGCACCGGGGGTCAAGGCAAAGCTTCCGCCTGCCGGGAAGGAGGGCCGACCGCGTCCGGAACCAGCCACCGGCCCCCACTCCGCGCCGCGAGTGAGGTCGCGCGTTCCCGCCGTGGCGATCACCGCCCGGAAGTACGCTGACCGGGAAACGGCACGTCGGCGACGCGGGGGCGAGCAGTGGTCCATCTGCCTGACCACCCTGAACGATCCGGCCGCGAGCGAACCGGCCGTGAGCAAACCAACCGTGGGCGAACCGGCCGCGAGGGAACCGACCGCGGCAGCGGCGACCGGGTGCTGATCGCCGGAGTCGGCAACGTCTTCTGCACCGACGACGGCTTCGGCGTCGCGGTGATCCACCGACTGGCCCGCGACCCGCTGCCCGCTCCGGTCGACCTGCGCGACTACGGCATCCGCGGCCGGCACCTCGCCGCGCAGCACCTGGACGACTACGGCCTGGTGGTGCTCGTCGACGCGCTGCACCGCGACGGCCCGCCGGGCACGCTGTACGTGGTGGAGGCTGCCGACGACGCGGCGGGTGCGGGACCGTATCCACAGCCCGACGGCGTCCTCGCGCTCGTACCCGCGCTCCACCGCCAGGTCGCCCGGGTCGTGGTCGTGGGCTGCGAACCCGGCGACATCGGCACCGGCATCGGGCTGTCGCCCGCGGTGGACAACGCCGTGCGACCCGCGGCGAAGCTGGTCCTGGACATCGTCACCCGGGCCCGCCGCTCCTGGTCGGGCTGACCCCACGGAGCAGTCCGCTCCGACGGAGATTGCCCGCTTCTACGCCAAGGGTCCGCTGCGCGGCAGGAGCCCGCGCGGTCCGGGTGGTCCCCGGACCGCGCGACCGTCAGGCGGACGGTGGTGGGTTACGGGTGGGCGGATGTGCGTTGACCAGGCCTGGAGCGGCCGAGCGGCGCGCCAGGTCAGGTCGGCGGGCCCAGTCGGGGCGTACCCCGGCGGGCACCGCGCCCGGCACCCTCGGCCGGTTCGCGGCGGCCGCGGACTGGTCCCGGGGGCCCTGCTGCTGGCTTGCCGGCGTGGTGTCCGGCGCCCAGCTACGCGGGTCCGAGGTCATGCCCAGGAGATACGTCACCGTGCACTCCAGCGCGTGGGCGAGCTCGGGCAGCTTCGCCACGTCCAGTCCGGCACCGTGCTCCAGGCTGCTGAGGGCCTTGTTCGTCGTGAGCACGCCGAGCCGACCCAACCGGCTGACCACCTGTTTCTGGGTCAGTCCGAGGCGGCGACGCCGCTCACGCAGACGTTGCATCACGATCAGCCGTCGACGGGCGCCGACGTCGGCAGAGTTCATCACCATTGTGCCTCCCCGAAACAGGCACCTTCCCCACTGAACGCGACACCAATCGCACACCTTGTGACCAACCGAATGTGTCCCGGCGAGTCGCGTCAACTCCCCCGCATGTCGCCACCAGGACGGGTCGGCCGGTCAGCGGGCCGGCCGGTCAGCGGGTCGGCCGGTCAGCCTTCGGGATGCATCGTGATGCGCGCCTGCGCGTACGCCGACCGGATGCGTTCGCCGGCGGCCTCGTCCACCTCGTCGCGTACGACCGACTCGCCCAGGCTCCACGACGGCGGCGCCTCCGACCCGGCCAGCGCCCACGCGGCCTGCCTGGCCGCGCCGAGCGCGACGTACTCTGCCGGCGGCGGCACGGTGACCGGTACGCCGAAGACCGTCGGCGCGGCCGAGCGCACCGCCTCCGACCGGGCGGCGCCGCCGATCAGCAGCACCCGGCGGACGGTCACACCCTGCGCTCGTACGGCGTCCAGCCCGTCGGCGAGGCCGCACAGCATGCCCTCGACCGCGGCCCGGGCCAGGTTGGCCGGTGTCATGGTGTCGCGCCGCAGGTTGTGCAGCGAGCCCGCCGCGTCGGGGAGGTTGGGGGTTCGCTCGCCGTCGAGGTAGGGCAGCAGCACCAGCCCACCCGCACCGGGCGCGGCCGCGCGGGCCAGCCGCTCCAGTCCGGCCAGGTCGACGCCCAGCATGGTCGCGGTGGCGGTCAGCACCCGGGCGGCGTTCAGCGTGCAGACCAGCGGCAGGAACCGGCCGGTCGCGTCGGCGAAGCCGGCCACGATGCCGCTGGCGTCGGTGGACGGCTTGTCGTGCACGGCGAAGACGGTGCCGCTGGTGCCGAGCGAGACCACCACGTCGCCGGGCTCGATGCCCAGGCCGAGCGCGGCACCCATGTTGTCGCCGGTACCCGCCGACACCAGCGTGCCGGGGCGGACGACGCCGTTCAGACCGGCCGAGCCCGTCTCGCCCGCGGGTTCGGCCGGGCCGAGCACCTTGGGGAGTTCGGGCGTACGGCCGAGCGCGAGCTGGAGCAGGTCGGTGCGGTACTCGCCGGTGACCGGGGACCAGTACGCCGTGCCGGACGCGTCACCGCGGTCGGTCACCGGCTGGTCCGGGCGTCCGCACAGCTCCCAGGTCAGGTAGTCGTGCGGGAGCATCACCCGGGCCACGCGTTCGGCATTGGCCGGCTCGTGTTCGGCCAGCCAGGCGAGCTTGCTCACGGTCATGCTGGCCAGTGGCACCGAACCGACCGCCTCCGCCCATCCGGCCGGGCCGAGCAGCTGCACCAGCCGGAGCGCCGCGGCCGCGGACCGGGTGTCGTTCCACAGCAGCGCCGGGCGGACGACCTCGCCGGCCTCGTCCAGGGTGACCATGCCGTGCTGCTGGCCGGCGACGCCGACCGCGGCCACATCGTCCAGCAGCCCCTCGGCCGCCTCCCGCAGCGCCGACCACCACGCGTCCGGCGGGCACTCCGTGCCGTCGGGGTGCGCGGCGACGCGCTCGTCGAGCACCTCGCCGGTGTCGGCGTCGGCGACGACGATCTTGCAGGACTGGGTGGAGGAGTCGACTCCGGCGACCTTCGGCATGCCTAGAAACTAACCGCTGCCGCCAAGCCGCCGGTGCGGAGGTGGTGGCCGGCCGGAGGGCGGGTCCGGTCCCGGCCAGCACCGCCGAGTCCGTCCGGGGCCAGCCCGGGGCAGGCCGGTAGGGCCTCGGGCTCCACTCAGCCGAGGCCGCCCACAGCGCGTTCGCGCAGGCCGCGGCGGTGTTGTTCGAGCGCGACCAGCTCGCCGAACAGCTTGTTGTACGCCTCGGTCTGCTCCACGGGGTTCATCCGCTGGAGCTTGGACTTCACGTCGGCGATGCGCCTGGCGACCGCGAGCTCCTGCACCCGGGCCAGCAGCGAACCGGCGTAGCGCTGGTCGGGGGTGCCGGCGGCTCGTAGCGGTTCCACGGCGAGCGCGGTGACCAGCCCGCGTACGGCGTCGTCCGGTGAGTGGTCGGCGAGTGCGGACACCCAGGCGTCACCGCCGGCGGAGGTACCGACGCCGCCCGCGCCCGCACTGGCCCGCCGCACCGCGACGTAGGCGGGATGGGTGAAGTCGGACTCCTCCAGCGCGTCGAACGCCGGGCCGACCACCGTCGGCGACTGGACGACGAGCTTGAGCAGCTCGCGTTCGGCGCTGAGGCGCGGTTCGTTCGGGTCGGGCAGCGGCGTCTGCGGCGCCGTCGGCGTACGACCCGGCTCGGCCACCGGCCCGCGGCCCCGGCCGGCCCGGTCCCCGCGTGCGCCACCCGCCCCGTGGCCGCCGCCGGCACGGCCGGGCGCACCGGCGGCGCGGGCCACCTCCGCCCGCACCTCGTCGACGTCCATGCCGAGCATGCCGGCGAGCTCGCGGGAGTAGGCGTTCAGCTTGGCCCGGTCGCGTACGGAACGGAAGTACGGCGCGGTGGCCCGCAGCGCGTCCACCCGGCCGTCGGCGCGGTCCAGGTCGAACCGCTCCAGCGCCCGCTCCAGCACGAAGCGGTAGAGCGGGATCCGGCGGGCGATGAGGTCGCGGACGGCCGCGTCACCGTGCTTGAGGCGCAGGTCGCAGGGGTCGAGCCCGTCCGGCTCGACCGCGACGTAGGTCTGCGACACGAACTGCTGGTCGCCCTCGAACGCCCTCAGTGCCGCCCGCTGACCGGCCTCGTCGCCGTCGAAGGTGTAGATCACCTCGCCGCGGAACTCCTCGTGGTCCAGCAGCAGCCGGCGCAGCACCCGGGCGTGGTCCTCACCGAACGCGGTGCCGCAGGTGGCCACCGCGGTGGGTACGCCGGCCAGGTGGCAGGCCATCACGTCGGTGTAGCCCTCCACCACGACCGCCTGGGACTTGCGGGCGATGTCGCGGCGGGCCAGGTCGACGCCGTACAGCACCTGGCTCTTGTGGTAGATCGGCGTCTCCGGGGTGTTGAGATACTTCGCGTCGATCCGGTCGTCGTCGAAGAGCCGGCGCGCGCCGAACCCCACCACGTCGCCGGACAGTTCGCGGATCGGCCACACCAGCCGGCCTCGGAAGCGGTCGTAGCGGCCGCGGGCGCTGGTGGCGGCGAGGCCGCCGGTGGCGAGCTCGTCGTCTGAGAAGCCGCGTCCGCGCAGGTGGCTGAGCAACGCGCTGCCCCCGCGCGGGGCGAAGCCGACGCGGAAGTGCTCCGCCGCAGCCCGGTCGAAGCCACGCTCGGCCAAGAACGTGCGCCCGGCCGCGGCCTCCGGTGAGGAGTGCAACTGCTCGGCGTAGAACTGCGCGGCGGCCTTGTGCGCCTCGATCAGCCGGGCCCGGGTGCCGGGCTGGCGCCGCTCGGGCTGGCCACCGTCGACGTAACGGAGCTGTACGCCGGCGAGGGTGGCGAGGCGTTCGACGGCCTCGACGAACCCGAGGCCCTCGATCTTCTGCAGGAAGGAGATCGCGTCGCCGCCCTCGCCGCAGCCGAAGCAGTGATAGGCGCCGACCTGGGGACGGACGTTGAACGACGGGGACTTCTCGTCATGGAAGGGACACAGGCCCTTCAGCGAGCCGGTACCCGCCGGGCGCAACGTGACGTACTGCGAGACCACCTCGTCGATCCGGGTGCGTTCCCGGACCAGCGCGATGTCGTCGTCGCGGATCCGGCCGGCCATGAGTCGGAGTCTACGGCCGGGTGCTCACGAGCCCGACGGCGCCGGGTCGACGGCCCTTGTGCCACAGCAGGTCTCAGCTCGAGGGGTGCACCCTGGGGCTACGCGTACACCGCGTCCAGGTCCACCCCTGCGTCGGCGAGCCTGCCCTGGTCGACCTCGCGCCCGGAGCGGATCAGTGCCTGGATGGCGTCCTGGACGTCCCAGACGTTGACGTTCATGCCGGCGACGACCCGGCCCTTGCGCAGCCAGAACGCCACGAACTCCCGCCCGGACAGGTCACCGCGCACCACCAGGTCGTCGTACCCGTCGGGCCCGATGTCGCCGGAGTACTCCATGCCCAGGTCGTACTGGTCGCTGAAGAAGAAGGGCACCGCGTCGTACGGCGCGTCCGCGCCGGCCATCGCGCGCCCCGCGGCGGCCCCGCCGTCCTGAGCGTTGGCCCAGTGCTCCACGTGCAACCGGCGGCCGAACGTCGGTGAGTACCACCGGGCGACGTCACCCGCGGCGTAGACGTCCGGGTCGGAGGTACGCAGCCGCTCGTCGGTGAGCACGCCCTTGTCGACCTCGAGGCCCGCGGCCTCGGCCAACTCGACGTCCGGAGCCACGCCGACGCCGACGATCACCGCGTCCGCGGCCAGCCCCTCGGCCGCGCTGGTGACCACGCCGGTCACCTTCCCGCCGTCGCCGCGAATCTCGGCGAGGGACGTGCCGAACCGGAACTCCACCCCGTGGTCGCGGTGCAGCCCCGCGAACACCTCGCTCATCTGCGGTCCCAGCACGGTGTAGAGCGGGCCCGGCTGCGGCTCGACCACCACCACCTCGGCACCGTGGTGGCGCGCGGCGGCCGCGGTCTCCAGGCCGATCCAGCCGGCACCGACGACCACCACCCGGTCGGCGGCGGCCAGGGTCTCCTTCAGCGTGAGGCAGTCGGTGAGGGTCCGCAGGTAGTGCACGCCGGCCAGGTCCACACCCGGCACGTCCAGCCGGCGTACGACGGAGCCGGTCGCCAGCAGGGCCTTGTCGTAGCGGATCGTCTCGCCGTCGGCCAGCACCACCTCGTGCGCGGACGGGTCCAGCCGCCGCACCGCGACACCGAGCCGGAGCTCGATCCGCTGCTCGTCGTACCACGTCTGGTCGTGCGTGATCACCGTCACCGGGTCGTCGGCGCCGAGGAGCACGCCCTTCGACAGCGGCGGGCGTTCGTAGGGGAGTTCGGACTCGCGGGCGACGAGGACCACCCGACCGGTGAAACCTTCCGTCCGCAACGCCTCCACCGCCTTCGCCGCGGCCAGTCCCCCGCCGATCACGACACAGGTCTGCTGTCCGGTCTGCTCAGCCATGCGGCGGACTCCTTCTGAGAGCTCACGTACGGGATTCCAACCGTGCCACAGGCGGGCCCGGCAGAGGCAGATCTCGGCGGGAACCGGCCGCGTGCCCGGAACCGGAGTGCCCCGGAGTGGCCGAAGTGACCCGCCGACCGGGTCACGTCCGGCGAACCGGAGCGGTTCAGGGCCGCAGCGAACGCGCCATCGCCACCGCGGACGCATCGGTCAGCGACGCGGTCTGGTCGATGATGACCCGCAGCCGGGCGGCGTCGTCGGGCGCGGCCGCGAAGTCGGCCCGGAACGCCGGTGCCAGCCCGTCCGGCGCGCTGCGACGCAGGGCCGAGACCAGTCCGTGCACGACCTCCCGCTGCCGCGACAGCAGGGCGACGCGCTCGGCCGAACGCATGACGTACGTCGCCGCGATCCCCTTCAGGACGGCGATCTCCACCCGCGTCTCGTGGGGTACGACGAGCGAGGCGCGGTAGCGGACCAGCCGGCCGCGGCCGTACTCCGCGTGCGTCGCCTGCTCGGCGGCCAGGCAGAACCGCCCGATCAGCTGGCTGGTGAGGTCCTTCAGCGCGGCCAGCGAGTGCCGGTCGCCGTCGTAGTCGCTCTGCGGCCAGTAGCCGAAACCCCGCAGCCGGTCGTACGCCTCGTCGAGTTCGGCGTCCTCGACGCCGGGGAGATACCAGTCGCGGACGACCTCCCACACGGTGGCGCGTTCGGTCCGGTCGGCGAGTGCGGACAGCACGATCCGGCCGAACACCACGCCGTCCTCCACGTCGTGCACGGAGTACGCCACGTCGTCGGCGAAGTCCATCACCTGTGCCTCCAGGCAGCGGCGCCGGTCGACGCCGGTCCGCAGCCAGCCGAAGACCTCCAGGTCGTCGTCGTACACGCCGAACTTCCCGCCCAGCTCCGGCGGCCCGTCGCCGCGTCGCCAGGGGTACTTCGTCGCCGCGTCGAGGGAGGCCCGGGTGAGGTTCAGGCCCGCGCTACGGCCGGTGCCGTCCTCGGCGAACGTCTTCGCCTCCAGCCTGGTGAGCAGCCGCAGCGTCTGCGCGTTGCCCTCGAAGCCGCCCGCCTCCGCGCACACCTCGTCCAGCGCGGCCTCGCCGTTGTGCCCGAACGGCGGGTGGCCGAGGTCGTGGGCCAGGCAGGCGGTGTCCACCACGTCGGGGTCGCAGCCGAGGGACTGGCCCAGCTCGCGGCCCACCTGCGCGACCTCGAGCGTGTGGGTGAGGCGGGTGCGGACGAAGTCGTGGATCCCCGGACCGAGCACCTGCGTCTTGGCGGCGAGCCGGCGCAGCGCGGCCGAGTGCAGCACGCGGGCCCGGTCGCGGGCGAACGGCGTACGCCCGGCGCTCTTCGGCGGCTCACCCACCCAGCGTTCGACATCGGAGGGTTGGTAGCTCGAGTCCTCGTGCCGCTCGCCCGGCGTGGTTCGGTTCATCGCAGCACCGACCCTATGGCATGTCCCCACCCCGGTCCGGGCGCCGCCGGTGCCAGTGCGCGCCTTCCGTACCGACCTCCCCGGGCGTGCTAAAACCACCCCCATGAAACGTTACGCAGTCATGCTGTCACTGTTAGTGGCCGCGGTCGCGGTGGCCGCCACCACGACTGCCGTCCCCTCCGCCGCAGCGGCGCAGGGAAGGCAACGACCCACCGCGTCCGCAGCGTGGTCGGCCACGGCCGTCGCGCAGTCCGCCTCGGCTGCCGACCGAGCCCACCGGGCCAACCTCGACCGTCCGGTCATCGCCATCGGCCGCTTCACCCCCGCCGACGAGGGCGGCGACGCGTCGACGTACGACCCGGCGCTGGTTCCGGTCGGCGCGCAGGCCGCGGTGGCCGCCTACACCTGGCCGTTCGGCACCACCACGGTGCTCGCGGTGACCGGCCTGGTTCCCCGGCGCACCTACGGCGCCCACGTTCACGTCAACAGCTGCGGCGCCGACCCGGCGGACGCCGGCCCGCACGTGCAGTTCGTCGAGGACCCGGTGCAGCCCTCGACGGACCCGAGGTACGCCAACCCGCGCAACGAGATCTGGCTGGACTTCCGCACCGATGCCAACGGGGTCGGCTACGCCGTCAGCGCCGTCTACTGGCCGATCACCGCCAAGGCCGCCGGATCGGTCGTCATCCACGAGCACCGCACCAGCAGAGGACGGGGACATGCCGGCATGGCCGGCGCGCGACTTGCCTGCCTGACCGTTCCGTTCGACCAGGCACGTTGACGTGACCACCCGGCCGACGCGCCGTACGGTGGATCCGCGCCGAGCCGGACTGGTCCGTTCGGATGATCCGCGTTCAGCCTCGTGACCGATGAGCCGGGCCGGCGGCCGCCCTAGGCTGGTCCCCACGACGAGGGAAGCGATCGACACGGCCGTCGCGACAGTGAGCCTCGAGGGGCCACTGCCCGCGACGGCCGGCGCGGGCTCCGGTCAGGAGAGAACGCCGGAACGAACCGGCTTCGGGCTGACCCGGGGTGCCGGCGTACGCCCGCCGCGCCACTGACGGCGAAACTCCCGTGGTGTGCGGCCGGTGCGAGCACGGAACGCGGTCGCGAAGTGCTGGGCGGAGGAGAAGCCCAACTCCACTGCGACCTGGGTGATGCTCGCGTCGGTCTCGGCCAGCAACATCTCCGCCCGCCGCAGCCGCAGTGACCGGTGGTAGTTCGCGGGGCTGGCGCCCAACTGCTCGGTGAACAGTTCGCCGAGGTATGCAGGAGACAGCCCCACCGCACGGGCCAGCGCGGCCAGCGGCAGCCGCCGTCCCGGCGCGGCGTCCAGCAGCCGGCGGGCGTGCGCCACTGCCGGATGGAGCCCGACCTGGCCGGTCACCTCGCCGCTGGTCATCAGCCTGGTCACCTCCACCAGCAGGTGCCGCGCGGTCAGCGTCAGGCCGGTGGCCCGCAGTGACTGGGTGGTGGTGACCTCCCGCAGGAACGCCTCGAACGGCGCGACCGCCGACCCCGCATCGGGCACGTGCGCCGGCACCGACCGCTGCCACACTGCCGCCGCCTCGGGCAGGTCGGCCAGCAGCGCGGCGGCGTCGAACGCCGCGAACACGTAGTGCCAGGTGGTGCTCGCCGGGCAGACCATGTGGTGCACCGCGCCCGGCGGGACGACCAGCAGGCCGTTGCGGCCCACGGTGTAGTCGTGGTCGCGGACCCGCCAGCGGGTGGCCGGCCCGTCGGTCTGCAGGTACAGCTCCCACACGTCGTGGCGGTGCGTGCCGATCAGCCACGACGTCGGCGCCCGCTGGTCGCCCGCGTGCACCAGTCCGGGTACGCCCGCCCGGCCGAGGTAGGCGTGGAAGCCGGCCGAGATCCCGTCCGGCCGTACCACCTCGTCGGTCTCGCCGACCCCGTCGACCTCGGCAACCTCGACCACATCGGCGGCCCCGGCCGACCGGCCGGGACGGGCGGTCCCGTCCGCTCTCTCCTCATGCACCCGGCGATTGTGTACGTTTCCCGGCCCGCGCGTGAACGCCTGCGACCGCACCCGGCCGTAGCGTCGCAGGACATGACGACCACGACCGAAGACCTGCTCGAACGCTACGCCGACCTGCTGCCGACGCCCGACGACGTGGCGTTCTACCGGGAGAACGGCTTCTGGATCTCCGGACGGATCCTGCCGCCGGAGGTGCTCGACACCGCCGAACGCGGCATGGCGAGCTTCTACGCCGGGCACGCGGACCGCCCGATGCCCGACGGCTCCGACCGGGTGGGCTGGCGGCCCGAGCACGGCGACGTGCTCCGCAAGAACGACTACTCGTCCCTGATCGTCGACGACCTGGCCACGCTGGTGCGGCACCCGGTCATCGGCGCCTGCGCGGCCCGTCTCAACGGGGAACCGGAGATCCGCCTCTGGCACGACCAGTTGCTGTACAAGCCGTCCGAGGACGGCCTGCCGGAGTCCGGGAAGGTGAACGTCGGCTGGCACACCGACCGGCAGTACTGGCGCAGCGCGGCGTCCGCCGACATGCTCACCGCCTGGGTGCCCTTCCACGACGTCGGCGAACGCGAGGGCGCGGTGTCCTTCGTGGCCGGCAGCCACCGCTGGGAGGACGACGTGGTGCTGGACTTCTTCAACCCCGACCTGTCCACCCTGGACGCGGTTCGCGCGCAGCACGACGTCGAGGTGGTGGTGGCGGAGATCCCGCGCGGGGCGATGAGCTTCCATCACTGCCGTACGGTGCACGGCAGCGGGCCCAACCGCAGCGGCGCGCCACGGCGGTCGATCGCGATCCACCTGCAGCCCGGCTCGAACCACTTCGTGGAACACCAACGGCCGGACGGCACCCTCGCCTTCCACCCCAACGACCAGTACGTACGCCGCGACGCCGACGGCCACCCCGACTACACCGACCCGGCCGTCTGCCCGCGGCTGTGGCCGCCCGCCGAGTGAGCGCGCGCCCGCTGACCGCGCTGCCGCTGACCGCGCAGGCGGCGGCTGACGGCGCTGCCGGCGGGCGCGGAGTTCAGCCGACCAGGGTGCCGACACGGCGGCGGAGGTCGGCCACGTCGGGGATGGTCGCGTGCTGGCCGGCGTACCGCCGAAGCTCGCGCAGGTCCTCCGCGGTGCGCCGCGACCGCAGCCGCCCCGCGCTCTCCAGCGCGGACGTCCCCACCGCGACCGCCTCCCGCGGGTCGTCGGTCGCCATCAGCAACGACGCGAGCTTGATCCGGGAGATGGTGCGCGACCGGGCGTAGGCCGGCGTGTGCCCGGCCACCGCGGCGGCCAGTCGCCGGCCGGCCTCGGTCGGGTACCCGCGCACCTCCAGGTCGAACAACGCGTGCCCGGTGTCGCCGGCGTGCTGGGCCGCGTCGTAGTACGCCATCCACGGCGGGTCCTCGGCCGGGTCGGAGCGGGCGAACGCGTCGTCGGCGGCACCGACCACCCGCAGCGTCTCCCGGGTGCGGCCCAGCCGGGCCAGCCCGCGTGCCCGCGCGGTGAGCAGCATTGCCTGTTCGGTGGGGGTGATCCGGTCCGACCGGAGCAGGGCCAGGTCGGTGAGCCCGAGCGCGGTGGCGGCCTGGCCGCGCCACACGGCCAGCCGGGCCATCGAGGAGAGCACCTTCGCCCGCAGGTGCCAGGTGCCCGCCGCCTCCGCGCACGCGAGGGCGAACCGGAACAGTCGTTCGGCATCGGTGAACGCGTACGCGTCGAAGGCCATGAACCCCGCCACGTGCGCGAGGTGCCCGACCGCCTCATGCAGTTCCAGGCGTTCGCGGTGTCCGGCGCCGGCCTGGAGCAGCCGGGCGGACCAGCGCAGCTGCGCGACGACGGCGTCCCGTACGAAGCCGCCGCCGTAGCTGTGGTCCCAGCGGCTGAACAGCACCGCGGCCGCCCGGACGTGCCCGATCTCGTCCCGGCCCACCCGAGACGGTATCGGGGTCGCCTCCAGCGGGCCCAACAGCGCGAGCGCCGCGGCCGGCAGCAACCCATCACCCGCGCGGGGCGAGGCAACGGCCTGCCCACCCGCGCCGGTACGCACCGACGACGCAGCGAGTGCCCCGCCGTGCTCCCCCGCGTCAGCGGAGTGCCCGTTGTTCCCGGGGTCACCGGCGCTGCCGGTAGCCGCGGGTACGGCGGCGCCGTTGCCGGCGAGGGCCGGGGCGCGCCGCGGGTTGAAGAACCCCAGCTCCCGGTCGGAGCCGACCCCCAGCACGGTCCGGAAGGCGTCCCGGTAGAGCTTCTGCGGCCAGCGAATCACTCCGCGTTCGAGCTTTCCCACGTAGTTGGCGTCGATTCCGAACTCGCGACCGGTGACCCGGAACAAGTACGCGTTGAGCTGGTCGGCCATCTCCTGCCGGGACATCGCGTGACCGGGAGATTCCCGGGACCCCGTTCTCTCGCGCGCGGAACGTAACCTCTCGTTGGGCTCCACGAGGACACCCCCTCAAGGTGGCGGCTCCATGGTTCCACTAGGCATGCGCGAGATCGTCGTGTCAACGAGTGACCGGGATTGGCACCCAGACCGGATTCCGGGCGAGGTTCCGGGCGAGGTTCCGGGCGAGGTTCGGAGCGTGCTTCGGAGCGAGGCACAGAGCGGCGGTCAACCGCTCACCTGCTGGCGCTGCCTGCGTCGGCGTCGGCGAGCACCGCCGCCCGGCCGGCTTCCAGCCTGGCCACCGGGACCCGGAACGCCGAACACGAGACGTAGTCCAGGCCGGCCTCGTGGAAGAAGTGCACCGAGTCCGGGTCGCCGCCGTGCTCGCCGCACACCCCGAGCTTGAGGTCCGGCCGGGCTGCCCGGCCCTCGCGTACGGCGAGGTCGACGAGGCGGCCGACGCCGGCGACGTCCAGCGACTCGAACGGCGAGACCCCGAAGACGCCGCGTTCGAGGTACGCCGCGAAGAACGCCGCCTCGACGTCGTCGCGGGAGAAGCCCCAGGTCGTCTGGGTGAGGTCGTTGGTGCCGAAGGAGAAGAAGTCCGCCGCCCGGGCGATCGCCCCGGCGGTGAGCGCCGCCCGCGGCAGTTCGACCATCGTCCCGACCGGGATCGGCCCGGTGAACCCGGTGCGTTCGCGGACGTCGGCGATGGTGCGCTCGGCCTCCTCCCGGCTGAGTTCGAGTTCCTGGACGGTGCCCACCAGCGGGATCATCACCTCGACCCGCGGGTGGCCGCCGGCACGCTCCCGGGCCGCGGCCGCCTCGGCGACGGCGCGCACCTGCAGGGCGTACAGGCCGGGTACGACCAGGCCGAGCCGAACCCCGCGCAGCCCCATCATCGGGTTCTGCTCGTGCAACCGCCGGACCGCCCGCAGCAGCCGTTCGTCCTGAGGGTCGCGCACGCCCCGCTCCCCCGCCAGCGCCACCCGTACGGACAGATCGGTGAGGTCGGGCAGGAACTCGTGCAGCGGCGGGTCGAGCAGCCGTACCGTTACCGGCAGCCCGTCCATTGCCGCCAGCAGCCCCTCGAAGTCGGCGCGCTGCAACGGCAGCAGCGCCTCCAGCGCCGCCGTCCGCTCCGCGTCGTCCTCGGCGAGGACCAGTGCCTCGACGTAACGCCGGCGCTCGCCGAGGAACATGTGCTCGGTACGGCACAACCCGATGCCGGCCGCGCCCATGGCGCGGGCGCGCGCGGCGTCGTCGGGCAGGTCGGCGTTGGCCCGTACGCCGAGCCGGCGGCGTCCGTCGGCGACCTTCATGAGCCGGTGCACCGAACGCACCAGCTCCTCCGCCTGGGCCGCACCGGGGTCCAGTTCCCCTTCGAAATAACGGACGACGGGCGAGTCGACGACCGGAACCTCGCCCAGGAAGACGTCTCCGGTCGTACCGTCGATGGAGATCACGTCGCCCTCGGAAACCTCGACCCCGCCCGGCGCGGTGAACCGCCCGCGGGCCACGTCGATGTCCAGCGTCTCCACGCCGCACACGCACGTCTTGCCCATCCCGCGCGCGACCACGGCGGCGTGCGAGGTCCTGCCTCCCCGGCTGGTGAGTATCCCGCGGGCGGCGATCATCCCGTCCAGGTCGTCGGGGGTGGTCTCCCGGCGGACGAGGATCACGTCTTCACCGGTGCTGTTCCACTCCACCGCGGTGGCGGTGTCGAACACCGCGCGGCCCACCGCCGCGCCCGGTGAGGCGTTCATGCCGTGCGCGATCGCCTGCCGTGCCGCGCGCTCGTCGAACCGCGGGAACATCAGCTGGGCCAGCTGGTGGCCGTCGACCCGGGACAGCGCCTCGTCCTCGGTGATCAGTCCCTCGTCCACGAGCTGGGTGGCGATCCGGAACGCCGCGGCCGCGGTCCGCTTGCCCACCCGGGTCTGCAGCATCCACAGCCGGCCGCGTTCGATGGTGAACTCGATGTCGCACAGGTCGCGGTAGTGGCCCTCCAGCGTGGCCATGATGTCGAGCAGTTCGTCGTAGGACTTCTTGTCCAGGTGGGCGAGCTCGGTCAGCGGGACGGTGTTGCGGATGCCGGCCACGACGTCCTCGCCCTGTGCGTTGGCGAGGTAGTCGCCGTAGACGCCGCGCGCACCGGAGGCGGGGTCGCGGGTGAACGCCACGCCGGTGCCGGAGTCGGGCCCCGCGTTGCCGAACACCATCGCCACCACGTTGACGGCGGTGCCCAGGTCGGCGCTGATGCGTTCCTGGCGCCGGTAGGTGATCGCCCGCGGTGCGTTCCAGCTGTCGAACACCGCCCGGATCGCGGCGTCCAGCTGCTCACGCGGATCCTGCGGGAAGTCCCGGCCGCTCTCGGCGCGGACGATCTGCTTGTACGTCGTGACGAGTTCGCGCAGCGCCCCCGCGTCCAGGTCGACGTCGTGCGGCGCCCCCCGGTCCCGCTTCAGTGCGTCCAGCGCGTCGTCGAAGTGTGCCCCGTCGATGCCCTGCACGGTCTTGCCGAACATCTGCAGCAGCCGGCGGTAGGAGTCCCAGGCGAACCGCTCGTCACCGGCCTGCTCGGCCAGCCCGCGCACGGACCGGTCGGTCAGCCCGATGTTGAGCACCGTGTCCATCATGCCCGGCATGGAGAACTTCGCCCCGGAGCGCACCGAGACCAGCAGCGGGTCGCCGGGGTCGCCGAGCCGCTTGCCGCGCGCCGTCTCGACGAGGGCAAGGTGCTTGGTCACCTCGTCGTGCAGCTCGGCCGGCACCTGCCCGGTGTCGAGGTAGGTACGGCAGGCCTCGGTGGTGATGGTGAACCCGGGCGGGACCGGAAGACCGAGGTTGGTCATCTCGGCGAGGTTCGCACCCTTCCCGCCGAGCAGGTCCCGCATGTCCTTGTTTCCTTGGGCAAATCCGTACACCAGCATCCGCAACTCACCCCCACCGGCCGCTCCCCGGGCGGCGCCCCGCTTCCGAGCGTAGGGCGTGTCCTGTGAATCGGGCGGCGAAAGTGAGCGGGCCATCCGCGCCGGGCTGGCAAGGCGGAGGAGGAGTCGCGCGGCAGGCTAGACGGCGGCGGCTGCGGGGCGCGGCGGGGGCGGAAGCAGCGAGGTGGCCTGGCGGGCGGCTCGCAGGCTGAGCGTGACCGAGAGCTCCGTGGTGGGCAGCGTGGGTACGCCGAAGATGCGGCGGGCCCAGCGCGGCAGCGCCATGAAGGCCAGCGTGTTGAGCGAGGGCACCACCAGCCGCAGCGGCGCCAACCGGACCGGAAACGGCGGGTTGAAGGAGTTCAGCACGCCCTGGCGGGCTTCGTCGCAGAGGTACAGCTTCGGCCGCATCATGGCGAAGTAGTCGGCGAGGTCGGCCCGGGAGGCGGGCGCGTCGGCGCGCCGGATACCGACCACCTCGGCTGCCCGCCTGCTCTCCGCGACGTAGGCGTCGGCCTCCTCGTCGCTGCTCAGGATGCCCGCCCTGCGGGCCACGTCGACGTAGGAGTCGATCTCGCCGCAGTGCACCCACAGCAGGCCCTCCGGCTCGTCCAGCCGGAACGTCTCGTCGGTGTCGGGGTCGTAACCTGTGAGCCCGGCGTGGATGGCCCGCACCCGTTCACCGGCCTCCTTCGCCTGCGCCTTGCTGCCGTAGGTGCGCACGGCCACGAAGTCGGTCGTACGCAGGAACCGCGCCCATGCCTTCTTCCGGTCGAACAGCGCGGAGTTCTGGAAGGTGCCGCGCATGACCCGCGGATACAGCGACTGGAGGTAGAGCGCGCGTACACCCGCCACCCACATGACGTGCTCGCCGTGTACCCGCCAGGTGATCGAACCGGGGCCGAACAGTCCGTGGTCCTTCCGCGCCGCCATGACCCGACCGTACCTCCGCGTCAGCCGGACCTCCGCGTCAGCCGGACCAGCGCGTCAGCCGGACCAGCGCGTCAGCCGGACCAGCGCGTCAGCCGGACCAGCGCGTCAGCCGGACCAGCGCGTCAGCCGGACCAGCGCGTCAGCCGCCGGAGACGCCGAGCTCCGCGCCGGTCAGGTCCTCACCCAGTCCGTCGCGGTCGTCCAGCCAGCCGGCCGGCATGGTCACCGACCGCGGGCTGCCCTGCCGGCCGCGGGCCAGGCCGAGCTCGCCGACCGGGAACGGCTGGTCGTGGTCGAGTTCGGCGAGCAGGGCGTCCAGGCCGGCCAGGTCCGAGACCAGGCCGAGGTCCCGGCGTACCTGCTGACGGACCGGGAACCCCTTGAGGTACCACGAGACGTGCTTACGGAACTCCCGGCAGCCGCGGTCCTCCCCGACGTACCCCGCGAGGAGCTCGGCGTGCCGGCGCATCATCGAGGCCACCTCGCCGAGCCCGGGCAGCGCAGGCTTGGGGCGGCCGCCGAACGCCGCCGCCAGGTCGCGGAACAGCCACGGCCGGCCCAGGCAGCCGCGGCCGACGACGACGCCCGAGCAACCGGTCTCGCGGACCATCCGTACGGCGTCCTCGGCCTCCCAGATGTCGCCGTTGCCGAGCACCGGGATGTCGACGGACGCCGCGAGAGCCGCGATGGAGTCCCAGTCGGCCCGACCGCTGTAGTGCTGGGCGGCCGTACGCCCGTGCAGCGCGATGGCCGCGCAGCCGCTGTCCTGCGCGATCTGCCCGGCCTCCAGGAAGGTCAGGTGGTCGTCGTCGATGCCCTTGCGCGTCTTCATCGTCACCGGGACGCCGTACGGCGCGGCCGCGGCGACCGCAGAACGCAGGATCGCGCCGAGCAGGTTGCGCTTCCAGGGCAGCACCGCTCCCCCGCCGCGCCTGGTGACCTTGGGCACCGGGCAGCCGAAGTTCAGGTCGACGTGGCCGACGCCGTAGTCGCCGCAGAGGATCTCGGTCGCGCGGCCGATGTAGGTGGGGTCCACGCCGTACAACTGGACCGACCGGACGGTCTCGCCCGGGTCGAACACCAGCATCCGCTTCGTCGTCTCGTCTCCTTCGGCGAGACCGCGCGAGGTGATCATCTCGCAGACGTACACCCCGGCCAGCGGCTCCTCCCCGCCCGACGAGCCCGACGACGGCTTCGACACGAACGCCTGACCCTGCTCGCGGCACAGTGTGCGGTACGCCGCGTTGGTCACCCCCGCCATCGGCGCGAGGACGACCGGCGGGCTGACCGTCGCCGAGCCCAACCGGAATGCGGTCGGGGTGGACTCCGGCACCGGTCGCGGCACAGCGGTGGCGGAGGCGGCGGCGGTGGCCGAAGTGGCGGTCATGAGCCGTCCGGCTCGAACGCGAGCGCGCCGTTGGGCAGCAGCTTGCCGTGGTAGGTCACGCTGTCGTTGTAGACGTCGGTGACCCAGCAGGTCAGTCCGCTGCTCGTGCCGACCTCGACGGCTTCCAGGTCGGTGACGTCGCAGGTCACCCGCGCCGGCCGGAACGCCTGGCGGGTCGCCTCGTACACCGCCTTCTTCTCCGTCACCGGTAGCTTGGCCGCCGACCAGCCCCAGTTGACCTCGGACTTCTTCACCGTGGCGGTGATCGCGAACCGGGTCTGCACGTCGTCCAGCCTCACGTCGCAGGTGAACTTGTACGTGCCGAGCGCGACGATGTCGTCCTCGGACTTCGAGCACGTGGACTTCGTGCCCTTCTCGTCCACCTCGCCCGCCGAGGCCCACACGATCGTCTCCAGCTTGTACCTGATCCGCTCCAGTTCCGGCGCCTCGTCCTTGGGCGCCGGCGGCAGCTTCGGCGCCGGGTAGGTGCTGGTCGGCCGGGGCAACGGGGTGAGGGTGACCGTCGGTGTGGGGGTGGGCGTCTTCGTGGGCGTCGGCTTCGGTGTGTCGGTCGCGCTGGTGAGCTTGCGCAGGGAGATGTCGCCCGGATGGGCGGTCGAGCTCGGCTCCGGGGTTCGCGAGCGGGCCGAGTCCGCCGAGTTCGTCAGGGCGCCGAGCGGGCCGCAGCCGACGGTGACGCCGAGGGCGAGGCCGGCCAGCCCGACGAGTGCGGCCGGGCGGAGCGTACGCCGCAGCCGGGCGGGCCGAGGGGAGTCGGCCGGCCGGAACGGCTTGGTTCGTCGTGTCATGACACCTGGGAGAGGGGAACGGGGCATCTGAGCAGAGCAGAGTGGGGCGGGAGTGGGCCGTCAGCAGCCGACCAGACGCGCCGCGAGGTAGGCCTCCACAGCGTCGAGGGAGACGCGCTCCTGCGTCATCGAGTCGCGCTCACGTACCGTCACGCAGTGGTCCTCCAACGTCTCGAAGTCAACCGTCACACAATACGGCGTACCGATCTCGTCCTGGCGGCGGTACCTCCGCCCGATCGCGCCGGCGTCGTCGAACTCGACGTTCCACGACTGGCGCAGCTGGTCGGCGAGGCCGCGGGCCTGCGGTGACAGGTCGGCATTGCGCGACAGCGGCAGCACGGCCGCCTTCACCGGCGCGAGCCGGCGGTCCAGCCGGAGCACGGTGCGGCGTTCGAGCTTCCCCTTGGCGTTCGGTGCCTCGTCCTCGGTGTAGGCGTCCAGCAGGAACGCCACCATCGACCGGCCCACGCCGGCGGCCGGCTCGATGACGTACGGCGTCCAGCGTTCGCCCTTGTCCTGGTCGAAGTAGGACAGGTCGACGCCGGAGGCCCGGGCGTGCGTGGTGAGGTCGAAGTCGGTGCGGTTGGCCACGCCCTCGAGCTCGTCGAACTCCTTGCCGCCGAAGCCGAAGCGGTACTCGATGTCGACGGTGCGCTTGGAGTAGTGGGAGAGCTTCTCCTTGGGGTGTTCGTAGAAGCGCAGGTTGTCCGGTGAGATGCCGAGGTCGGTGTACCACTCCCAGCGGTTGGCCAGCCAGTAGTCGTGCCACTCCTCGTCGGTGCCCGGCTGGACGAAGAACTCCATCTCCATCTGTTCGAACTCGCGGGTGCGGAAGATGAAGTTGCCGGGGGTGATCTCGTTGCGGAAGCTCTTGCCGATCTGCGCGATCCCGAACGGTGGCCGGCGCCGCGCGGACGCCATCACCTGGGCGAAGTTGACGAAGATGCCCTGTGCGGTCTCCGGCCGCAGGAAGTGCATGCCCTCCGCGCTCTCCACCGGGCCGAGGTGCGTACGCAGTAGGCCGTTGAACATCCGCGGTTCGGTGAGCGCGCCCTTGGTCCCGCACGCCGGGCAGCCGAGTTCGGTGATGTCGGCAGGCGGCCGGTCGTGCTTCGCGGCGAACGCCTCCTCCAGGTGGTCGGCCCGGAACCGCCGATGGCAGCTCTGGCACTCCGTCAGCGGGTCGACGAACGCCTCGACGTGACCGGACGCCTCCCACACCGCCCGCGGCAGGATCACCGAGGAGTCCAGGCCCACCACGTCTCCGCGGGTGCGCACCATCGCCCGCCACCACTGGCGCTTGAGGTTCTCCTTCAGCTCCACGCCGAGCGGGCCGTAGTCCCAGGCCGAACGGGTGCCGCCGTAGATCTCCCCACAGGGAAAGACGAAACCACGGCGCTTGCAGAGACTGACGAGGGTGTCGAGACGATCGGCTGGCACGTGTGCACTCCATCCGGCTGGGTGTCGGCGGGGACGCGGGAAGGACACAGGCTACCGGTGTGCCCCGACGTACGGTGCCCTACGCCCGGGCGGGGTGAGAGGATCGGTGGGAACGAGAGGCGGCCGGCACCGACGGCGGCCCTGTGCAGTCGAGGAGTCCCGTGTCCGACCGACCGAAGTCGAGGCAGCCGAAGGCGGGTGGGCCGCGCAGCCGTCCGCCGGGCCCGCGGTCCGGAGCGGCGACGTCGCAGACGGGCGGCAACCGGCGTCCGGGTAGCTCCGCCAGTGCGAGCGGCACAGGTGCCCGGCATGGCTCGGGTTCGACCGGCTCGTCGGGCTCGTCGGGCTCCGCGAGTTCCGGGAGCTCCGCCGGATTTCGCCGTACGGTCGAACGCCTGAGCTACCCCGTCATCCTCCGGCTGCACCGCATGCCGCGGTGGATGGTGACGATCGGCCTGGCGGCGCTGCTGGTCGCGGGACTGCTCGCGCCCGTGCCGTACGGACCTGTCTGTCTCGGCGTCGTGGTGGCGCTGATGGCGTGGCTCACATATCTCGCCTGGCACGAGGGAGACCGCTCCCGCCGGGTGATCCGCCTGGTCGCGCTCGCCCTCGGCGGCGCGGCGCTGGCGATGCGCCTCATCGCCGCCTGAGACCTCTCCTCCACGCCACCACACCTCGCTGGGCAACTCACCGGGCAACCCGCTGGGCAACTCACCGGGCAACGCCGAGTTGACAGCACCAGGCCGCTTGTTGAAAATGGTTCTCATGTTCTCCACGATCCGGCGGGCCGCTTCCGTAAGGCGGTTCGCCGCCGTCGCCTTCGCCGGACTGTGCGCCGGAAGCCTGCTCACCGCGTGCGGATCGGAGTCCGGATCCGGTTCGGGCGACGGAGACCGGCTGAGCGTGGTGGCGGCGTTCTACCCGTTGCAGTACGCCGCCGAGCGCGTCGCCGGCGACGCCGCGAACGTGGTCAACCTCACCAAACCGGGCGCCGAGCCGCACGACCTGGAGCTGTCGCCGCGGGCGGTGGGGACGGTGAGCGAGGCCGACCTCGTCGTCTACCTGCGCGGTCTCCAGCCGGCCGTGGACTCCGCGGTGCACCAGGAGGCCGGCGACCACAGCCTGGACGTGACCGGCTCCGCCAGGCTGACGCTGCCCGCGCCGAGCGCCGGCGAGTCCGGCCACGCGGGGCACGACAACCACGACAACAACGTCGAGGGCGGCGAGGAAGCCGACAGCGTCGCGTCGGGCAAGGACCCGCACTTCTGGCTGGATCCGCTCCGGCTGGCCGCCGTGGGCGACGCCATCGCCGAGCGGCTCGCCGCCGCCGACCCCGGCCGCGCCGCTTCGTTCCGCGCGAACGCCGACCGGCTTCGCACCGACCTCACCACGCTGGACCGGGAGTTCCGGACCGGTCTGGCCCCCTGCCGCAACCACGCCCTGGTGACCAGCCACGCCGCGTTCGGGTACCTCGCCCATCGCTACGGCCTCACGCAGTTCGGCATCACCGGGCTGTCCCCGGACCAGGAGCCCTCCCCCGCCGAGCTCAGCTCCGCCGCGACGTTCGCCCGCAAACACGACGTTCGTACGATCTACCACGAGACGCTGGTGAGCCCGGCCGTGGCGAAGACGGTGGCCAGGGAGACCGGGGCCGACAACGCGGTCCTCGACCCGCTGGAGGGGCTGACCTCCCAGTCGGCCGGCAAGGACTACATCGCCGTCATGCGCGCCAACCTCGCCACTCTCCGGAAGGGCCAGGACTGCTCGTGAACACAAAACCGCCCGACGCCGGAACCTCCACGGCCGCCGCCGTCCGCCTTCGTGGAGGCGCGGTCTCCTACGCCGGCCAGCGCGCGCTGTCGGATGTCGATCTCGACGTCGCGCCCGGTGAGGTGGTCGCCCTGCTGGGGCCGAACGGCTCGGGCAAGTCGACCCTGGTCCGGGCGATCCTCGGCCTGGTCCCCCTGTCGGCCGGGACGCTCGAGCTCTTCGGCACGCCCGCGCACCGGTTCCACGACCGCGCCCGGATCGGTTACGTGCCCCAGCGGCACACCGTCGGCGGCGGGGTTCCCGCGACCGTGCAGGAGGTGGTGTCGTCAGGCCGGCTGGCCCGCCGGCGGCTGATCACTCCCTGGCTCCGTCCGGCCGACCGGGCGGTGGTCGCCGACACCATCGCCACCGTCGGCCTGGAGGAGAAGGCCTGCGCCCAGATCTCCACGCTGTCCGGCGGGCAGCAGCGGCGGGCGCTGATCGCCCGCGCACTGGCCGGAGAGCCGGACATGCTGGTGATGGACGAGCCGCTGGCCGGGGTCGACCTGGCCAACCAGGAGATCCTCACCAGGACGCTCACCGGCCTGGTGGAGGCCGGCACCACGCTGCTCATCGTGACACACGAGATCGGCCCGCTCGCCGACCTGATCGGCCGTACGGTCGTGCTGCACCACGGCCGGGTCGGCTACGACGGCCCGCCCACCGACGAGGTGCTGAACGGCTTCGCGGGCACCGATCCGCACTTCCTGCCGGCCTCGCCGGGAGACCCCTTCGGATTCGTGGACTGAACGATGGAGATCCTGCAGTTCGACTTCATGCAGCGGGCGTTGCTCGCCGCGCTGCTCATCGGCCTGTCCGCCCCGGCGGTCGGCATCTACCTCGTCCAACGCCGGCTCGCCCTGATCGGCGACGGCATGGGCCACGTCGCGCTCACCGGCGTCGGCATCGGCCTGCTCACCCGTTCCGGCCCGGTGTGGACGGCCCTGGTGTGCACGGTCCTCGGCGCCGTTCTGATCGAGGTCATGCGGGCGAAGGGACGCACGAGCAGCGACGTCGCCCTGGCGGTGATGTTCTACGGCGGTATCGCCGGCGGCGTGGTGCTGCTGGCCAAGGCCCCCGGCAGCACGCCGGCAAACCTGAACGCCTACCTCTTCGGATCCATCACCTCGACCACGCCGGGCGATCTCGTGGTGTTCGCCGTCCTCGCCGTCGTCGTGCTGGCAGTCGCACTGGGGATGTCCCGGGTGTTCTTCACCGTCGGCGCCGACGAGGAGTACGCCACCGCTGCCGGCCTGCCGGTTCTCGTGCTCAACATCGTGCTCGCGGTGATGGTCGCTGTCACCGTCGTGGTGTCGATGCGGGTCGTCGGCCTGTTGCTGGTCAGCGCGCTGATGATCGTTCCGGTGGCGGTCGCGCAGCGGGTCGGCCGCAGCTTCGCCGGCACCGTCGCCACCGCCATGGTGGTCGGCGTGGTGGTGAGCGTGGGTGGTGTCTTCACCTCCTTCTACGCCGACACTCCCTCCGGTGCGACGATCGTGCTCGCGGCCATCGCGGTGTTCGTGCTCACCGCGGCGGGCACCGCGTTGCGGGCCAGAATGCGCGGGCCGCACAACGAGGCCGAGGACCACCTGCACACTCACGGCCCCACGTGCGGGCACCGGGCCGTACCCCACGAGGACCACGTCGACTACCTGCACGACGGGCACCGGCACGCGCCGCACGGAGCGCACTACGACGAGCACTTCGCCGACGAGAACGAGACCGCCCAGGGGAGACGATCCAGCTGAGCGCGAACCCGAGGATCCGCGCGACCCGGCAGCGGGCCGCGGTCGCGGAGGTGCTGGAGGGGGTCGAGGACTTCCGCAGCGCCCAGGACATCCACGCTCTGCTGCGTGACCGCGGCGAGAACGTCGGGCTGACCACCGTCTACCGCACGCTCGGCTCGCTGGCGGACGCCGGGCAGGTGGACGCGATCCGCACCGACGACGGCGAGACGGTCTACCGCCGGTGTGCCACCGCCCGGCACCACCACCACCTGGTGTGCCGCGACTGCGGGCGCACGGTGGAGGTGGAGGGACCCGCGGTCGAGCGGTGGGCGGAGAGCGTCGCCGCCGAGGCCGGGTTCGTCGACGTCACCCACACCGTCGAGGTGTTCGGCACCTGCGCCGCCTGTGCGCGCCAGGACGTGGTCTAGGCCCCCTCAGGGGCGGGATCGGCGGCCACCTCGTTGGGGATCGCGCCGCCGAACCTGCGGTCGCGCTGGACGTACAGCTCGATCGCCCGCCACAGGTCACGCCGGTCGAAGTCGGGGAACAACGTGTCCAGGAAGACGAACTCGGCGTACGCCGACTGCCACAGCATGAAGTTGGACGTACGCTGCTCCCCCGACGACCGGACGAACAGGTCGACGTCGGGCAGATCCGGCTGGTAGAGGTAACGGCCGATCGTCCGCTCGTCGATCCGGTCCGGGCGCAGCCTGCCCGCCTCCACGTCGCGGGCGATCGCCTGCATCGCGTCGGTGAGTTCTGCCCGTCCGCCGTAGTTGACGCAGAACTGCAGGGTGATGACGTCGTTGTCGCGGGTGCGTTCCTCGGCGTACTCGAGTTCGCGGATCACGCTCTTCCACAGCCGAGGGCGACGCCCGGCCCAGCGCACCCGCACCCCCATGGCGTCCAGCTCGTCCCGCCGGCGGTGGATCACCTCGCGGTTGAAGCCCATCAGGAAGCGCACCTCCTCCGGCGAACGCGACCAGTTCTCGGTGGAGAACGCGTACGCCGAAAGGGTTTTCACGCCGATCTCGATCGCACCCTTGATGGTGTCGAACAGCGCGCCCTCGCCCTTCTCGTGGCCGCGTGTGCGCGGCAGCCCGCGTGCCTTGGCCCACCGGCCGTTTCCGTCCATCACCAAGGCGACGTGGCTCGGAACGAGCTCCGGCGGGATGGCCGGCGGCCGTGCACCCGACGGGTGCGGGTCGGGCGGCTGGACCTGCCGGCGAACAGGTGCCGGCCTGCGCCGCAGGCCGGTGCGCAGGCTGGGACTCATCGCGTGATCACACCCCGTCCGGTGTCGTGGGAAGCGTCGTCGTGGCCCTCGCCGCCGTGGGAGCGGACGGGGGAAGCGTCGTCGTGGTCCTCGTGGTCCTCGTGGTCCTCGTGGTCCTCGTGGTCGTCGCCGCCGTGCGGCTCGTCCTCGGCCATGCGTACCCGCATCTCCGGTTCGAACCGCTCGACGTGCGGCAGGGAACGCAGGCCGCGTTCGAGATGCCACTGGAGGTACGCCGAGACCAGCCCCGTCGCCTCCCGCCGGTGCCGGTCGGTGCTCGTGTCGGCCACCGCCCACTCACCGGTGAGCAGCGCCGCCAGCAGCCCGACGGTCTCCGGCGCGGGCATCGCCACCCCGGCCGGGCGGCAGTCCGCACAGATCATCCCGCCGGCCGCGACCGCGAAGGCGCGGTGCGGGCCGGCCGTGCCGCACCGGGCGCAGGCGTCGAAGGACGGCGCGTAGCCCGCGACGGCCAGCGACCGCAGCAGGTAGGAGTCCAGGATCAGGCCGGGCTCGTGTGCCCCCTCGGCCAGCGACCGCAGGGCGGCGACCAGAAGCAGGAAGTGCTGGGTGGCCGGCTCGCGTTCCTCGACAGTGAGCCGCTCCGCGGTCTCCAGCATGGCCGCTGCGGTGGTGTAGCGGCCGTAGTCGGCGTACATCGCCTCGGCGTAGGGCCGGCGGATCTCCGCCTGGGTGATGACGTCCAGCGAGCGGCCCACCGCGAGCTGCAGCTCGACGTAGGAGCAGGGCTCCAGGCGTGCGCCGAACCGCGACGTCGTCCGGCGGACACCCTTGGCGACCGCCCGCACCCGTCCGTGGTGGCGGGTCAGCAGGGTGATGATCCGGTCGGCCTCCCCCAGTTTGTGGGTCCGGAGCACCACGGCCTCGTCGACGTACAGCGGCACACCGACCATTCTCGCCTACCGCACCGACGGTGCGGACCCCCCGCCGCACATCGTGCGGTCACAGCAGGCTCAGCAGGGAAACCGCGGCCAGCAGGTTGACCAGCAGATGGGTGACGATCGCGGGACCGAGACGGTCCGACCGCATCCGGACGTATCCGGCGGCCAGCCCGGCGGCGAACAGCAGGACCACGCGGGTGGGTTCGAGATGGACCAGGGCGAACAGCACCGCGGTCACCAGCAGCGTCGGCCACGCACCCAGGCCGCGCCGGCGCAGCGCGCTCCACCACATGCCCCGAAAGTGAATTTCCTCCACGAACGCCGCACACAGCGCCATGACCGCCAGGGCCACGACCTGCCAGTGGGAGTTGGCGTGCCCGGCGACGTTCCCGAGCGCCGAGGTGGGCGTGACGCCGGTCACCGCGATCGTGATCAGGAGGATCACCGTGGCCGCCGCGAGCACGACCAGGCAGGCCAGCAACCCGATCCCGACGTCGACGGGCCGGAACCACAGCGCGAGGTCCGAGCGAGGGCCGTTCCCGCGCCGCCGGGAGGCCAGCAGCGGCACGCCGGCAAGCGACAGCCAGCCCACGGGCGTGGCGATGATCGTCGCCGTGACCGGGCCCACTCCCAGGGCGGTGAGGCCGTACGACACCACGAACGACAACACGACGAAGCCGAGCAGCGACCCGATCGCGGTGGGGATGCCCCATCGCGGCGGCGGTGCGACGTCGGTGCCACCCCGCGCGCCGGGGTCGGCAGGCGGGACGTTTCCCGCCGGGGGGACAGGGCCGGAAGACTCCGATGGCGATGGCTGACCGGTCACCCCTCCATCATCTCCACAGCCCGCCGACACGCTTGGTTTGACTCAGCGCCGCGGAGGGGCAAGGGTGGAATGACCGGCGTCCAGTGCATCGGGGAGTGATTCACACCTGCCAGCCGGTCGGGCCAGTGGCGCCCTGACGTACGCCTTCGACAGCGCGCGGGCGCAGTTCCCCGACACCCATGATCTCTAGTTGAGGAGCAATCTTGCTTGCACTCACCAACAACGCTGCCCTCGTCATCCAGTCCCTGACGAACAGCCCCGAACTTCCCGGAAGCGCCGGCCTGCGCATCACCGCGCAGCCGGAGGACCAGCAGAGCCTGAGCCTCGCGGTGGCCGCCGAGCCCACCGCCGGTGACGCGGTTGTCGAGGAGCAGGGCGCGCGCGTCTTCCTGGAGGAGAGCGCCTCGAACATGCTCGACGAGATGGTGCTCGACGCCGAGGTGGACGCGCAGGGCAGCGTGCAGTTCTTCCTGGGCAGCCAGGCCGGTCAGGCGGGCGGGCAGCCCGGCGGTGCCGCTCCCTCGCAGAACAGCCAGGGCCCCGACGGTCCCACCGCCTGAGCAGGCGGGAGCGTACGGGGGCGGGCGTCGTTCCGCACCTGCCGTGGGTGGGAACGGCGCCTCTTACCCGGCCGACCGGGTAAGAGGCGCCGTGGCCGCCAAGGTCGCTCAGACGTGTGCCTTCGGGTCGTCCCAGAACCACGCCTCCGGGTCGTAGGCGGCGGGCGTCGGGTGGTGCCAGTCGTTGACCAGGCCACCGAGCGCGGTCTGCTCCTTGGTCGGGACGTTGCGCAAGCCGTCCTTGACAAGGACGATCTGCGGGTAGTTGGCGACCACCCCCATGAAGAACGGCCCCTCGTCGATGTGGATCCGGATCATGTCCCAGACGAGCTTGTCCCGCTTGGTCTGGTCGACCTCGACCCGCACCTGGTCGGCGAGCTTCCACAGCCGGTCCACCGGACCGCCGGGCTCGGGCGCGGCCCGCGGAGGCGTGCGCTTGTACGGATCGACGTCGAGTTGCTTCTTCTCGTCGGGCGTACCCCGCAGCGCGTAGAACTGCCCCTGCAGTGACGCCCACCGGGACGGCTCCATCGGCATCAGCCACAGCATGTCGGCGGCGACGCTCATCGTGCTGGTCTCCCACGCGGTGGTGGTCATCAGCTTGCCCTGTGCCCACTGGTCACCGAAGGACGTCGGGGCCACCGGGCTGAGCCGGGTGTCGATGCCGATGGCGTCCCAGCTCTTCTTCAGCAGCTGGTTCTTCTTCATGTGCTCGCCGGTGGTGTCGATGTCGGCCGGGTAGTTCAGCCGGACGACCAGCTTGCTGCCGTCGGGCTTCTCCCGCTTGCCGTCGCCGTCCTTGTCGACCACACCCAGCTTGTCCAGCATCGACTTGGCGCGCTCGGGGTCGAACTTCACCCACGACTCCCGCCACTGCTTGTACTCCTGCGGGCCGTTGCCGCGGTGGAACTCCCGCGTCTTCGGCCCGTACCCGCCGGTGGTGGGGATGCCGGTGTCGAAGTAGATGGACTTGCGGGCCTCACCGCGGTCATACGCCAGCGACAGCGCCTGCCGGAACTCCGGCTTGCGGATCAGCGCGCGCATGGCGGGCTCGTCGTAGTCCTGGTTGAAGAAGAAGATGGAGCCGGTGCCGGATCCGCTGTCCCACAACAGCATCTTCATGCCGCTCTTGGTCTGCGAGCGCTTCAGTCCGGAGATGTCGCCGAGGGTCAGGCTGTTGAACGGACCGTGCACCTGGTCGAACTGGCCGGACTGGATCTGCAGCTTACGGGTCTCGATGTTGTCGACAACCTTGAAGTTCAGCCCGTCGATGTACGGCAGTTGGTTGCCGGCCTGGTCGACCACGTAGTAGTAGGGGTTGCGCTTCCACGTCGTCGCCCGGCCCTCGGAGTACGTGGCCAGCTGCCAGCCACCCATCGTCGGGGTCTCCGGGTTGAAGACCGTGTTGCGCTTCTCGTCGAACTTCGTCGTCCAGTCCTTGCCGACGGACTTGTTGTACTTCGGGTGGAACTGCTTCATGTAGTGCTTGGGTTCCATCCACGACGCGGCGATTCCGCGGTTGACCCAGTTGGCGATCATGTCGGGCACCATCGGGCTCGGCGCGTCATAGGTGATCACCAGTGTGTACTCGTCCGGCGCCTCGAACTTCGCGACCGTGCCCTTGCCGGACCGGGCCTCGTCGGGGATTCCCTCACCGAACTCCGGGTTGAGCACCATGTCGTTCCACCAGAACATGATGTCGTCGGTGGTCCACTTCTGCCCGTCGGACCATTTGAGTCCCTTGCGGAAGTGGAACGTCCACACCGACGCGTCCTCGTTGGACTCCCAGCTCTCCGCCAGGCCCGGGCCGAGGGTGAGGCCGTCGTTGAGCCAGCGCAGCGGCGAGTGGCCGTACATGTATTCCTTGATGGCGGCGTCGTTGCTGGAGCCGCTCGCCATCCGCAGGGTTCCGCCGTACTTTCCGGTCTGCGCCCAGTAGTGCGGGATGACGTAGGGCTTCTCGGGCAGCCGGTCCTTCAGCGCGGGCAGCTTTCCCGCCTTGACCTGTGCGGCCAGCTCCGGTGACTCCTTCAGCTGCCGCGGCGGCGCCAGCGGTTTGGGGGCCGATCCCCGCTTCGTGGGAGCCTTGCTCTGCTTGGCTCCTCCGCCGGTCGAACTCCCTCCCCCGCCGCTGCTGCAGGCGCCGAGCGTGACGCTGCCGGCGACCACGGCGGCACCGAAGAGCAGCCGGCGCCTGGTCAGTTCGTCAGACCCCGACATCGCGACCTCCCATGTTGGAACACAGAACGGACCGGTTCACGGGTGAACTGCCCACCCGAAGAACACGAACGGAACAGGTGACGCGTACGACGCCGTGCACAGCGCACGGCGCCCGCGCGATCAGTCGATTCGATTCGACTGTGCAATCTGGCGGAAACAGTAATGGCGGGAACGGATGCCATGTCAAGACTCCAACCAGTCCGAACACAACGAGAGTCCACGACCGGACAGGGGCCGGTGGCTTGACACGTTCGCGACCCGCCTTCTAGCGTCCGTCTTTGTCGAAATGATTCGACAACAGAGCAGTAACGAACACTTGACGAGGGGACGGCCGGTGGCCACGATCGCCGATGTCGCCCGGCTGGCGGGCGTGGCACCGAGCACGGTGTCGTACGTCCTGTCCAACCGGCGCAGCATCTCCCCGCAGACCCGCGAGGCGGTGCACCAGGCGATCCGGGACCTGGACTACCAGCCGCACGTCGGCGCCCGTGCGCTGCGCGGCGCGGCGACCCGCGTCCTCGCGGTCTCGGTGCCCTCCGAGGGTGCCTACAACCCGGTGCGCTGGCGGTTCGTGCACGACCTGAGCGCCGCCGCGCGTGAGCACGAGTACGACCTGCTGCTGCTCACCGGCGAGGACAGCGTGGCCGACGTACGCCGGGTGGCCCGCAGCCGGCTGGCCGACGGTGCGGTCCTGATGTCGGTGCTGACCGACGACCCGCGAATCCCGGTGGTCCGGGAGCTGGGCTTCCCGACCGCACTCCTCGGCTGCCCGGACGACCCGGGCGGCCTGCCCTGGTGCGACTTCGACTTCGGGGGTTCGGCGGCACAGGCGGTGCGGATGCTCGCCGGGGCCGGGCACCGCCGGATCGGGTTCGTGGCCTCCACAGACGCAGAGTTCCACGAAGGCGTGAGCTACGCCCGGCGCGGTCTGGCCGGCGCCCGGCTCGGCGCCCGGGAGTCAGGTGCCCAGCTCAGGGTGATCCGGTCCTCGACCTCTCCGCGTACCCTCGCCGGCCGGGTGCACCGGTTGCTCGACGTCGACGACCCGCCCTCGGCGCTGGTCACAGTGCACGACGTCCCGGGGCTGGTGGAGATCCTGCGTGAGCAGGGGTACCGCGTGCCCGCCGACCTGCCGATGGTGGCCGTGGCGAGCACCCGCGAGCAGCCCGGCGTGCCCGGGCTTCCCCGCTGGGAGCTCCCGGTGGCGCAGATGACCCGGACAGCGGTGCGGCTCGCGATGTCCGCGATCTCCGGTGAGCCCGGGGAAGGCGGCGGTCTGATCGGGACGAGGCCCACGGAAAGTTGACCGGCTCGGCGGAATAGTTGAAGCGTCAATCATGTTCCTCACACGTACGCACATCGACACGCACTCGAGGTGAGGACTTGATGACAGTCAGCGACCTGACCCGCGACGACCTCCGGATCGACCCGCGCTCGGCCGACCTGCTCTTCCGGGAGGCCCGCACCGCCAACTCCTTCACCGACGAACCGGTGAGCGAGGAGACGGTCCGCGAGATCTACGAGCTGGTCAAATGGGCGCCGACGGCGTTCAACCAGCAGCCGCTGCGTGTCCTCCTGCTGCGAACCCCTGAGTCCCGCGAGCGGCTGCTGCCGCTGATGGCGGAGGGCAACCGGGCCAAGACGGCGAGCGCGCCGCTGACCGCGATTCTCGCCGCGGACACCGAGTTCGCCGACCACCTGCCCCGTCTCGTTCCGCACGCGCCGAACGCCAAGGAGCTGTTCGCCGACGACCAACGGCGGCACGCGTCCGCCCAGTTCAACGCCACCATCCAGGTCGGCCTCTTCCTCCTCGGCATCCGCGCCGCCGGCCTGGCCGCGGGGCCGATGACCGGCTTCGACAAGGCCGGCGTGGACACGGAGTTCTTCCCGGACGGCCGGTACCGCTGCCTCGCCGTTGTCAACATCGGCCGTCCGGGTGAGAACGCCTGGCGTGACCGGCTCCCCCGGCTCGGCTACGACGAGGTCGTCACCTCGATCTGACCGGCCGACCTCACCGAGCGGCACCGGACGACAGCGCCCTCGGCCGGCCCGGTCCCTCGTTGACCGGCTCCGGCCGAGGGCGTTCGCGCCGTAGACAGCCCGTGACTGCGCTGGCTACTTTCGTTGTCGAACCGCTTCAACTCGGATTCGCCTCGGATTTCAACCTCGGATTCGACTCAGACCAACGGGCCCGGGCCGCGCCCCATCCGTGCGGGCCGCTCCGGTCGGCATCGGCGCATCGGGGAGGACACCATGCCGACGATCAAGGACGTCGCCGAACGCGCCGGCGTCTCGGTGAGCACGGTGTCGTACGCCCTGAGCGGCAAGCGCCGCATCTCCACCGAGACCCGCGATCGGGTGCAGGCGGCGATCCACGCGCTCGGCTACCGCCCGCACGCCGGCGCCCAGGCGCTGGCCAGCCGCCGCTCCCAGATCCTCGCCCTGGTGATGCCCGCCGCCGACTACTTCTCCGTCTCGGTCGGGATGGCGTTCGTCACCGCGGTCACCACCGCCGCCCGCGGCTACGGCTACGACGTCTTGCTGATGACCGCCGACGAGGGCGACGAGGGGCTGCGCCGGATCACCCACAGCGCGCTGGCCGACGGCGTACTCCCGATGGAGGTCGAGGTCCAGGACTCCCGGGTGACCACGATCCGAGAGCTCGGCATCCCCGCCGCCCTGCTCGGGCAGCCGGCCGACCCGCAGGGACTGCCGTGGGTCGACCTCGACTTCGCCGCCGCCGGCGCGCTGTGCGTCGAGCATCTCGCCCGGCTCGGGCACCGGCGGGTCGGCGTGCTCGGTCCCAACTCAGGGGCGTACGAACGCGGGCTGGGCTACGCCCTGCGCACCCTCCGGGCCACCAGGGAGGCGGCGGCGCGTCACTCGGTGTCGCTGGTGGCCGAGCGGACCGGGCCGGTTCGCCGCGAGGTCGCCGGGAGCGTCCGCCGGCTGCTGGCCGCCTCCCCGGCGATCACCGCGCTGGTGGTGTACGACCAGGAGGCCCTGGCCACCGTCGAGGAGGTGCTCGCCACCGAAGGCGTGCGCATTCCCGGCGACCTTTCCGTGCTGGCGGTGGCCGCGGAGTCCACCGCACGACGCGCCTCTCCGTCGTTGTCCTTCGTGGAGTTGCCCGTGGCCGCCATGGCCGAACACGCCGTCGCCCTGGTTGTCGGCGCGATCTCCGGCACTCCTGCCGAACCGGTGCTGTTGCCGCCGGTCCTGAACGAGCGCGGGAGCACCGCCGCTCCCGCGCGCCGGTCCCCCTTCCGAGCCGAGGAGCTCCATGAGTGACACCGCACGTACGATCCGCGTCACCGTCTGGAACGAGAACGTCCACGAGCAGCGGGAGGAGGCCGTACGCGCCCGTTACCCCGAGGGCATCCACGGCGCCGTCGCCGCCGGCATCGAGGAGAACCTGAAGGGCCAGGTCGAGGTCCGTACGGCGACCCTGGAGCAGCCCGAGCACGGGCTGACCGAGGAGGTGCTGGCCGACACCGACGTGCTCACCTGGTGGGGGCACGCGGCCCACGACAAGGTCGCCGACGAGGTGGTCGAGCGGGTGCAGCGGCACGTGCTCGGCGGGATGGGCCTGGTCGTCCTGCACTCCGGGCACTTCTCGAAGATCTTCCGCACCCTGATGGGCACCACCTGTTCACTGCGCTGGCGCAGTGAGCACGACCGCGAACTGGTCTGGACACTCAAGCCGCACCACCCGGTCGCCGAGGGGGTGCCGAGCCCGATCGTCATTCCCGAGCAGGAGATGTACGGCGAGGTGTTCGACATTCCCGACCCGGACGAGCTCGTCTTCGTGAGTTCGTTCAGCGGTGGCGAGGTGTTCCGCAGCGGCTGCTCCTTCCACCGCGGCAACGGGCGCATCTTCTACTTCTCCCCCGGTGACCAGGCCTACCCGGTCTACCACCACCCCGACGTCCGTCGCGTGATCGCGAACGCCGTCAGGTGGGTGGTGCCGGCCGAGTCCACCCGGGACCTGCCGCGGCTGCAGAACTGCCCCACCGGCTGGTTCGAGAACGCCGACGCCTCCAAGGCCCGCGCATGACGCCCGGCACGGCGTCCGGAACGGTGTCCGGAGATGTCAACCGGCCCTTGCGGGTGCTGCAGGTAGGCGCCGGCGGCATGGGCCGCGGGTGGTTGCGCACGCTGCTGGCGTACGACCAGGTGGAGCTCGTCGGCGTCGCCGACCTCGACGTCGCCCGGGCGAAGGAGGCGCTGGAACAGGCCGGTGCGGGCGACGTGGCGACCGGGCCGACGATCGAGGCGCTGGCCGACCAGGTGCAGCCGGACTTCGTGGTGGACGTGACCATCCCGGAGGCCCACCACCCGGTGACGATGGAGGCGCTGCGGCGCGGCCTGCCGGTGCTGGGCGAGAAGCCGCTCGCGGCCAACCTCGCCGAGTCGCTGGAGCTGACCGCGGCCGCGCAGGCGTACGACCGGTTGTTCATGGTCAGCCAGAGCAGGCGGTACGACGCCAACCTGTTCGCCTACCGCCGTCAGCTGCGGCAGCTCGGCCGGCTCGGCATCCTGACCGCGGAGTTCTTCAAGGCGCCACACTTCGGCGGGTTCCGGGACGCGATGGACCACCCGCTGGTGCTCGACATGGCCATCCACGCCTTCGACAGCGCGCGGTTCCTGCTCGAGGCGGACCCGGTGGCGGTCTACTGCGAGGAGTACAACCCCGGCTGGAGCTGGTACGCAGGTGACGCCGCCGCCACCGCGATCTTCGAGTTCGGCGGCGGTCTGCGCTACGTCTACACCGGCAGCTGGTGCAGCCCCGGTCAGGAGACCTCGTGGAACGCCGCGTGGCGGGCCAGCGGCGAACACGGCACCGCGCTGTGGGACGGCGACGGTCCCCCTACCCTCGAGATCGTCGAGGGCGGGGAGACCGCGCCGGAGGGCGACACCCCGGAGGCGGATCCGCACCCCGGTATCGCCGGTTCGTTGCGGGAGTTCGTCGCCGCCCTGCGGACGGGGACGACCCCGATGGGCACCGCTCGCGACAACGTGGCCAGCCTGGCGATGGTGTACGCCGCCATCGAGTCCGCGCGCGACGGCCGGCGCGTCCTGGTGGCGGACGTACTGGAGGAGGCCTACGCCCAGGCCAAGGCTCGAGCACAGGGGCCCGTCCTGGACGTCCTCACCGGCTGGACCTCGCTCACGCCTCCTGGCTGAGCCCTGCTGGGGCCCTTCAGGTCCCTCAGGCCCGTCGGGGCGTGGTCGACGTTGGTGCCTCGCTGTCAAGGACGACTTGCCCCCGGCCGGCTGCCGGTAACCGCGCGAAACTCACGCGACCCGGCAGCCGGCCGTCGGGACCAGCGTCGACGTGTCAGCGCAAGGCGCGGTTGACAGCGGAGAGGACCGCCTTCAGCGACGCGCTGAGAATGTTGGCGTCCATGCCGACGCCCCAGTAGACGCCGTCGCCGACCTCGCACTCGACGTACGCCGCGGCCGTGGCGTCACCACCGACGCCGAGCGCGTGTTCGCTGTAGTCGAGGACGCGAACCTCGACGTCGACCTGCTTGATGGCGTCCACGAACGCCGCGATCGGACCGTTGCCCTCACCGCTGAGCACCCGCTGCCTTCCCCTGTGCTCGACGGTGACGGTGAGCGCGTCGCGCGCGCCGTCGGCGGCGGAGGTGTGCACCGTGTGCAGGGTGAACGGCCCGTCGGTGCGGAGGTACTCCCGCTCGAAGATCTCCCAGATCTGCGCCGAGGGAACCTCGCCGCCCTCCTCGTCGGTGTAGGCCTGCACGACCTTGCTGAACTCGATCTGCAGCCGGCGCGGCAGGTCGAGGTGGTGCTCGGCCTTCAGCACGTAGGCAACTCCGCCCTTGCCGGACTGGGAGTTGACCCGGATCACCGCCTCGTAGGACCGGCCGACGTCCTTGGGGTCGATCGGGAGGTACGGCGCCTCCCAGGGGTACTCGTCCACCGGCACACCGGCCTTCGCCGCGGCCTTGTCCAGCGCCTCCAGGCCCTTCTTGATGGCGTCCTGGTGGGAGCCGGAGAACGCGGTGTAGACCAGGTCGCCGGCGTAGGGGTGGCGAGGGTGTACCGGCAGCTGGTTGCAGTACTCCACCGTGCGCCGGATCTCGTCGATGTCGGAGAAGTCGATCTGCGGGTCGATGCCCTGGGAGAAGAGGTTCATCCCCAGCGTGACCAGGCAGACGTTGCCGGTGCGTTCGCCGTTGCCGAACAGGCAGCCCTCGATCCGGTCCGCCCCGGCCAGGACGGCCAGCTCCGCGTCGGCCACCGCCGTACCCCGGTCGTTGTGGGTGTGCACCGACAGGCACACGTGCTCACGACGGGACAGGTTGCGGCTCATCCACTCGATCTGGTCGGCGTAGACGTTGGGCGTCGAGCGCTCGACGGTGCACGGCAGGTTGAGGATGATCTCCCGGCCGGGCCCGGGCTGCCACACGTCCATCACCGCCTCGCACACCTCCAGGGCGAAGTCGAGTTCGGTGTCGACGAAGATCTCAGGGCTGTACTCGAAGCCGAAGTCGGTGTCGCCCAGCAGCTGTTCGGCGTACTTCATCACCCACTCGGTGCCCTGCACGGCGATCGCCCTGCACTCGTCCCGGTCGACGCCGAAGACCACGCGGCGGAACATCGGGGCGGTGGCGGCGTAGAGGTGGATGGTGGCGCGCTTGGCACCGACCAGCGACTGGGCGGTGCGCTCGATCAGATCCTCACGGGCCTGGGTCAGCACCGAGATCGTCACGTCGTCGGGGACGAGCCCCTCGTCGATGATGGCGCGCACGAAGTCGAAGTCGGTCTGGCTGGCCGACGGGAAGCCGACCTCGATCTCCTTGTAGCCCATCCGGACCAGCAGGTCGAACATCCGGCGCTTGCGGGCCGGGCTCATCGGGTCGATCAGCGCCTGGTTGCCGTCGCGCAGGTCGGTGGTGAGCCACCGGGGCGCCCGGGTGATCCGGGCGTTCGGCCAGGTGCGGTCGGGCAGGTCGACCGGCGGGAACGCGGAGTAGCGGTGGAAGGGCATGCGGCTCGGCCGCTGACGATGTGGCATCGGAAAAGGTCCCTCGATCTGGGTGGCGGGATGACGCTTCGACCGGCCGGGACGTCATGCAGCACCGCGACGAGGAGCCCGGCCTAGAGGGCCCCGCCGCGGCAGCGAAGGAGGAGACCTGCGTACCACATAGGTTGGTCAGCTTAGCCGTGTACGCCGCGGGCCCGGCAAGCCCCCTCCCCCACTCGGCGAAATCCGGTTGCCCGGCGCCGCTCCCGCCCGCACCCTGGGCGGTATGAAACTCCAGCGCCTCGACCCCGACGACGGGGCCGCCGTCGCCGCCACGATGACGTTCCTCCAGGCCGGCCGCGCCGCCGACACCCCGTGGGACCCGCCGCACACCGAGCGCGGCCTGGTCGCCTCGCTGCGGTACGGCTGGGACGGCGAGCCGGGCGAGAAGTGGCTGCTGGTCGAGGACGGGCAGGTCGCCGGCACCCTCGACCTCCACTTCTCCCAGCGCGACAACACGCACATGGCGTACGTCGGCGTGTCGGTCCATCCGGACAAACGCCGCGAAGGGCGCGGCCGCGCGCTGGCGGAGGAGGGCCTGGCCCGGGTCCGCGCGAGCGGCCGACGGCTCGCGATGGGCGGCACACTGGACGCCGAGGCACCGGCCGCGTTCGCCGCCGCGATGGGCTTTGCCCAGGCCAGCGTGGAGGTGCAGCGGCGCCAGGACCTCACCGAGGTCGACCCGGCCCGGGTCGAGGAGCTGCGGGCGCGCGCCGCGGAGGCCGCCCGCGACTACACGCTGATCCGGATGGACGGCCCGGTCCCGGACGACCTGGTGGACGAGGTGGCGGAGATGGCGGCAGCGATCAACGACGCGCCCACCGACGACCTCGACATCGAGGACGAGGTGTTCGACGCCAAGCGGGTGCGGGGGTTCGAGGCCGCGCAGGAGGCCGCGGGCAACAAGCTCTACCGCGTGATCGCCCGGCGGGGCACCGACGGGCCCCTGGCCGGCCACACGATGGTCGGCGTACCGGCCGAGTTGCCCGACTGGGCCTGGCAGTGGGACACCGCCGTCCTCGGGGCCCACCGCGGCCACCGGCTCGGCATGCTGCTGAAGGCCGACATGGTCACCTGGCTGCGGGCCGCCGAGCCGTCGGTCCGCTGGCTGGACACCTGGAACGCCGAGTCCAACGCCCACATGATCGGCGTCAACGAGGCGCTCGGATACCGCATCGTCACCCGCCACCTCGGCTGGCAGCGGGCGGTGTGAGGGTCCCGTCCGGGCGTACGCCACGATGACGTACGCCCGGACGGGCCCCGGTGTTCGCCCGTCCGCGCTGTCTCAGGCGCCGACGTAGGCCGCGAGGTGCTCGCCGGTGAGGGTGGAACGGGCGGCCACCAGGTCGGCGGGGGTGCCCTCGAAGACAACCCGCCCACCGTCGTGCCCCGCACCAGGCCCGAGGTCGATGATCCAGTCGGCGTGCGCCATCACCGCCTGGTGGTGCTCGATGACGACGACCGACTTTCCCGAGTCGACCAGCCGGTCCAGCAGTGCCAGCAGCTGCTCGACGTCGGCGAGGTGCAGGCCGGTGGTCGGCTCGTCCAGGACGTAGACGTCGCCCTTCTCGGCCATCGCGGTCGCGAGCTTGAGCCGCTGCCGCTCGCCGCCGGACAGGGTGGTGAGCGGCTGGCCCAGGTGGAGGTAGCCGAGCCCGACGTCGGCCAGCCGGTTCAGGATCTTGTGTGCGGCCGGCGTACTCGCCTCACCCTCGCCGAAGAACTCCTCGGCCTCGGCGACCGACATCGCCAGCACCTCGGCGATGTTCCGGCCGGCCAGGGTGTAGTCCAGCACCGACGCCTGGAACCTCCTGCCCTCGCACTCCTCACAGGGCGACTCGACCGTGGCCATCACACCCAGGTCGGTGTAGATCACCCCCGCGCCCTTGCAGGCCGGGCAGGCACCCTCGGAGTTGGCGCTGAACAGCGCGGGCTTCACGCCGTTGGCCTTGGCGAACGCCTTGCGGATCGGGTCGAGCAGGCCGGTGTAGGTCGCCGGGTTGCTCCGCCGGGAACCCCGGATCCCGCGCTGGTCGATCACCACCACGCCGTCGCGGCCGGCGACCGAGCCGTGGATCAGGGAGCTCTTGCCCGAGCCGGCGACGCCGGTGACCACGCAGAGCACCCCGAGCGGAATGTCGACGTTCACCTTCCGCAGGTTGTGTGTGGACGCGCCGCGGACCTCCAGCGCACCCGCGGGCGTACGCACCGACGGCTTCAGGCTCGCCCGGTCGTCGAGGTGGCGGCCGGTGACGGTGTCGCTGGCCCGCAGGCCCTCGACGGTGCCCTCGAAGCAGACGGTGCCGCCGTCGGCGCCTGCGCCGGGACCGAGGTCGACGACGTGGTCGGCGATCGCGATCGTCTCCGGCTTGTGCTCCACCACCAGCACGGTGTTGCCCTTGTCCCGCAGCTGCAGCAGGAGTTCGTTCATCCGCGCGATGTCGTGCGGGTGCAGCCCGATGGTGGGCTCGTCGAAGACGTAGGTGACGTCGGTGAGGGAGGACCCGAGGTGGCGGATCATCTTCGTCCGCTGCGCCTCTCCCCCGGACAGCGTCCCGGCCGGCCGGTCCAGGGACAGGTAGCCCAGCCCGATCCGGGAGAACGAGTCCAGCAGGTGCCGCAGCCCGGCGAGCAGCGGTGCCACCGACGGCTCGTCGAGATCGCGTATCCAGTCGGCCAGGTCGCTGATCTGCATGGCGCACAGGTCGGCGATGTTCTTCCCCTTGATCTTCGCCGACCGCGCCTCCTTGCTCAGCCGGGTGCCTCCGCACTCCGGGCACACCGCGAAGGTCACCGCACGCTCCACGAAGGCGCGGATGTGCGGCTGGAGGGAGTCGACATCCTTGGACAGGAAGGACTTCTGGATCTGCGGGACCAGTCCGGCGTACGTCAGGTTGATGCCGTCGACCTTGATCTTCGTCGGCTCCCGATAGAGGAGGTCGTTGAGTTCCTTCTTGGTGAACTTACGGATCGGCTTGTCCGGGTCGAAGTAGCCGCAGCCCCGGAAGATCCGGCCGTACCACCCGTCCATGCTGTAGCCGGGGATGGTGAGCGCGCCCTCGTTGAGCGACTTGTTCTCGTCGTACAACGCGGTCAGGTCGATGTCGCTGACGTTGCCCATGCCCTCACAGCGCGGGCACATACCGCCCTGGTAGACGGCGTTGCGTACCACCGACTTCTTCTCACCCTGCCCCTTCTCGGTCTTCATCACCCCGCTCGCGACCCTGGTCGGGACGTTGAAGGAGAACGCCTGCGGCGAGCCGATGTGCGGCTTCCCGATCCGGCTGAAGAGGATGCGCAGCATGGCGTTCGCGTCGGTGGCCGTCCCCACCGTGGAACGCGGGTCGGCACCCATCCGCTCCTGGTCCACGATGATCGCCGTCGTCAGCCCGTCGAGCAGGTCGACCTCCGGCCGGGCCAGCGTCGGCATGAACCCCTGCAGGAACGCGCTGTAGGTCTCGTTGATCATCCGCTGCGACTCGGCCGCGATCGTGGCGAACACCAGCGAGCTCTTGCCCGATCCGGAGACCCCGGTGAAGACGGTCAGCCGGCGCTTCGGGAGCTCGACGCTCACGTCCTTGAGGTTGTTCTCACGTGCACCCTGCACGCGGATCAGGTCGTGGCTGTCGGCGAGGTGCGGCACGGGCGGCTGCGCGGCCGGCTTCGGGGTCTTGCTCATCAGATCTCCATTGGTACGGCGTCCAGTTCCTCGACGGCCAAGCTAGCCGGGGCAAGAACGCGGGCGCTTCTTGATTCCTGCTCAGAAACCGAGCCGGCGCAGCTGCTTGGGATCGCGCTGCCAGTCCTTGGCGACCTTGACCCGCAGGTCGAGGTAGACCGGCGTACCCAGCAGCGTCTCGATCTGCCTGCGGGCCGTGGTGCCCACCTCCACCAGGCGGCGCCCCTTGGCGCCGATGACGATCGCCTTCTGGCTGGGGCGTTCGACGAACAGGTGGGCGTAGATGTCGAGCAGCGGACGATCCTGCGGGCGGCCCTCGCGCAACCCCATCTCCTCCACCAGCACGGCCACGGAGTGGGGCAGTTCGTCGCGGACCCCCTCGAGGACGGCCTCGCGGATGAGTTCGGCGACGAGGACCTCCTCGGGCTCGTCGGTGAGCTCACCCTCGGGGTAGAGCGGCGGGCCCGGCGGCAGCTTGCCGACGAGCAGGTCGGCGAGTTTGCCGACCCGGGTGCCGTCCTGCGCCGAGACCGGGATGATGTCGTCCCACTCGACGCCGGTGTCCTTGGTCATCGCCGCGACCGCCGTGAGGTGTTCGACCATCCGGTTGGGGTCGACGAGGTCGGACTTGGTGACGATCGCCACCGTGGGCCGCCGGCGTACCTTCGCGATCTCGTTGACCAGGAAGCGGTCGCCGGGCCCGATGCGCTCGTCGGCCGGCAGGCACACCCCCACCGCGTCGACCTCGCCGAGGGTGCTGAGGACGAGGGCGTTCAGCCGCTCACCGAGCAGGGTCCGCGGTTTGTGCAGCCCCGGGGTGTCGACCAGGACCAGCTGGGCGTCGGGCCGGTTGACGATCCCGCGCACCGTGTGCCGGGTCGTCTGCGGACGGGACGACGCGATGGCCACCTTGCGACCGACCAGGGCGTTCGTCAACGTGGACTTGCCGGTGTTGGGTCGTCCGACCAGACAGGCGAACCCGCTCCGGAACTGCGTCGTAGCCTCGCTCACCCGGCCGATTGTCCCCTATCCGCTGTGGGCGACCGTCCGGACGGTCCCGTCCGGCCCGGCGACCAGGACCGGGACGCCGGCGCCGGCCAGGTCGGCGACGGCGGCGACGTCCTCCGCCGCGGCCTCACCCGCCTCGGTGATCACGGCCGCCGCTTCCAGGCCGTCAGCGCCGCTGGACACTGCCATCGCCACCGCGAGCCGGAGGGCGGACAGTCGCAGGGAGGGAAGATCCACCGTGGCGGCGGTGTAGGTGCGGCCGGTGGTGTCGCGTACGCCGGCGCCTTCGGCCGCGCCGGTGCGCGCTCTGGTGGAGCGGGCCAAGGTGATGATCTTGGCGTCTTCGGGATCGAGCTCGGCACTGGTCACCCGGCGATCCTAGGGTCTGCCCTGCGAAGCGGGGCAGACCCTGGGGCCTGCCCGCGAGGACCAGACCTGCCGTTTCGGCCCGAGGACCAGGGCGTGTCTGCGGATCGACCCTAGACGTGGCGTTTCGCCTTGTGCCAGCGAGGCGCGCGCAGGCGCGGCTGGCCGATGTCCGTCGCCCAGGCGAAGAAGCGGCGGGTTCTGCCCGTTCCCCCGCAGTGATGACACTGGCGGCGGGCGCGCTTGTAGACGAAGCTCCGGTGCTTGCCGGTGCCCTTGCACTTGCGGCAGTCGACGTCCGGGTGCAGGTGGCAGGACACCATGTAGCCCACGGCCAGGACGAACAACGCGTCGAGGCAGTAGGAGAAGAACTCAGGGTTGGTCTCGTAGAGCTGAGAGAGCGCGTTCATACGTCTTCCCGAACGTGAAGTTGCCCCTGGCCCTCCCCGTGCAGGGCCAGGGGCGGGCCCCCGGACGCCGTTGTCCGAGGGCCCGTCCTTCGGGGGCTCAGGCCCGGGGGTCGCCCAGCCGCTCACCAGTGAGCTGGTCACGCTGGACACCCGTGCTGCCGAAGAGGGTCTCGTCGGCGGAGCTGGAACCGTTGCCGGGGGTGGCGGTGAAAGCCTGCATGGCTTAACGTCCTCTCATCAGGGGGTTTTCCGGGCGTCACTTCTGCCAAAGTCGTTCGCCCGGGGACTTACTTCTTCTTTCCGACCCCGCCCGTCCCTAATCAGGATTTTGTTAGTGGACGGGGCGAGCGGGGGGTTCGTGGGGGCCGGCGACGTCCCGGCCGTCTTGGTGCCGGAACGGCGGCGCGGTGTTCGCCCGGTGGTGGCGATGTCGGTGGTGTTGCTGGTCTTGCTGGTGTTGGTGGTACGGCGTTCGGCCCAGCGCACGTGCGCGCAGGGCCACACCCCGGCGCAGTCGGCACACACCGGCCTGCGCAGCGTGGGCACGGGCAGACCGCGCCAGCGCCGCAGGCCGAGACCCGAGCGCTCCGGGGTGTGCCGGATGACCATGTCGCGAGCGAGGGCGTCGACGGCCTCGGGGCCGAGGTCGCGGGCGATGGCGCGTTCGCGGAGTACGTCCCGCACGGTCGTGGCGGTGCCGGGCGTACCCGCCGAGATGGTGCGGCCGACCCGAGAACGCAGGGAATGGGCCGGGGACGTCCCCGGGCCGGCCAGTCTGGAAGCCCGCCGCGCCAAGGACTTCGGGGGTCGAGCCAGTCGACGCGGCGGGAGCTCGAAGGTGGCCATCACACGACCACCCGGTGTTCGGTGACCCAGGTCAGCACGAAGCGAACCACGCGGTCGTAGTCGTCGGCCGCGGCCGACCACGCGCACCCGGGGACCCAGGTCCAGTGGTCGTCGTCCAGCCAGACGTGCATGTGAAGTTGGCCGCCGTTGGCGGGTTCGACGACTCGTACGCCCCAGCGGCCTCGGCGCTCGTCCCACAACGGAGCGGCGTCGATCCCCAGGGGTACGAAGCGGTCGGCCAGTTCGGCGGCGATCCGGCCCGCGGCCGCGGTGCACGGCGCGAGCCGGGCGGTGATGGCCCGGTGCTGGTCCCGCCAGGTCGTTCCGATCATCATGCCTCCCCACCGGAACTCGGGTTCTCGCCGAATCTGCATCATTCGGCAGGATTGATGATGCTCCGCCGCCTATGATCCAAACCTCATTTGGCGACGTTCTGTAAAAAGTGGTGACACTCCGTACAGGGCGGGAAGTTACCCCAGGGCCCCAACCACGGCGCCCGGGTACGCATCGGCGACAGGGAGCACGGGTGAGAAGCAGTCCGATGGTGCGTCGGCACCGGCTCGGCAGGGAGCTACGCGAGCAACGCGAACGCGCGAAGCTGACCCACGCCAAGCTCGGCGCCGAGATCGGTGTCTCGGCGGCGAAGATCAGCCGGCTGGAGAACGGCCAGGGCAGGCCGGACGAGATCGTGATCCGGCAGATCGCCGACGCGCTCGACGTCACCGGCGACGACCGCGCCGAACTCGTCGAGCTGTCCCGGACGGCGGCGGTCCACGGCTGGTGGACGTCGCAGCCGATGGACCGGCGGCAGGCCACCTACGCCGACTTCGAGTCCGGCGCCCAGACGATCCGGGAGTACCAGAGCACGATCGTCCCCGGCCTGCTGCAGATCGAGGCCTACACGCAGTCGGTGTGCGAGACCGACGACCTGACCCTGGTGGGATCGATACCCACCACGTCGGAAGCGGTTCTGCGCGCACGGTCGGGCCGGCAGACGATGTTGTGGGACCCCGACGGTCCGCTGAGTTACGAAGTCATCATTCACGAGGTGGTGGCCCGTGGCTTTTCCGCTCCACCGGAGATTCTCGCCTCGCAGTTGCACTATCTCGCCTCGGTCGGATCCCGACGGCGTGTCAGTCTCCGGGTGCTCCCCGTTTCTGCGAAAGTGCAGGGCTACATGGTCCCGAGGGGCCCTTTCAGTCTTTACACATTCGAAGACCGTAAGGACCCCGTTGTGGCGGCCGTGGACACATTGACGGCCGATGTCGTTCTCATGGAAGCGAACGAGGTCGGACAATATGAAACCCTGTGGGAGCGCCTCCAGAAGGCGGCGCTGTCAACCGAGGACAGTGCCGTTCTTCTCTCCGAGGCGGCAGCAGAAATGGAAAGGATCTCATCGTGAGCGAGCAGTTCAGCGGCTGGAAGAAGGCCAGCTACTCCAACAACGGTGGCAACTGCGTGGAGGTCGGCACATCGGCCGCCTGCGTGGGCGTTCGCGACACCAAGAACCGGAATCGCGGCGTGCTCGCCGTCTCTCCGGAGGCTTGGGCCGCGTTCGTCGGCGACGTCAAGGCCGGAAAGTTCGACCTTCCCCGCTGAGGCATCGTCGTGACATGTCGGGTGCGACGGCGCCTTCGGCTCCATCCAGAGCAGTAGGCGCCGTCGCGTCCTCCCCAACTCTCGGTGGCCACCGGATGAATTCCGGTGGCCATCGTTTGTTCATGAGCCTGGTCTCACATGAGGGATGGTGAGCGTTCTGTCATCCCGAATTCCGTGACACGGGCCGCAGAAACCCCGCGCGAGAAGATCGTTGGTACCCCTTTTCCCGAGGCTCTCGGACCCGGGTACGCGCAGTTTCCACGAGGGCCTTCCGCGCGACTCTCGTCGTGGACAGGGCGACCGCGTCCGCTCGTACGACGTGGACGGTTTCGGCCGGTCGGCACGCTGGACCCGTTCGGTTCACCTCGGCAAGGATGATCACCATGAACATTTCCGGGACCGCATTAGGGAACGCATCCGGCCGGGTGGAGGGAAAGGTCGTTCTGGTGACCGGGGGCGGCGGGGGAATCGGTGCGGCGACCGCACGGCTGTTCGCCGAACAGGGCGCTTCGGTCGCGGTCGTCGACGTCGACGAAGCCGCCGCGAAGCAGGCGGCCGAGGAGATCGACCCGGAGGGCCGCCGGGCACTGGCCGTGGCGGCGCGGCTGGATGAGGAGGCGGAGGCACGGCGCGCGGTCGAGGAGACCGTCGGCGCGTTCGGCGGCCTCGACGTACTCGCCAACGTCGCCGGGGTGCGGGTCTGGGGTCCGGTGACCGAGGCCGACCCGGCCTCGTGGGACTACATCGTCCGCGGCAACCTCCTGCAGGCGGCGTACTGCGCGAAGTTCGCGGTGCCCGAGATGGCCCGCCGCGGCGGCGGCAGCATCGTCAACGTCTCCTCCGCCAACGCACTGGCCGGCCGCCCGGGAATGGCACAGTACGACGCGACGAAGGCGGGCCTGCTGGCCATGACCCGCGCGATGGCGCACGACCACGCCGCGGACGGCATCCGTGTCAACGCCGTCTGCCCTGGCCCGACGCTGACCGACTTCCACGTACGGCGCCGGGTGCAGGCCACCGGGGAGACGCCGGACCAGGCGCGCGAACAACTCCGGCGCCAGACGCCGACCCTGCTCCGGCGCCAGGCGGACCCACCGGAGATCGGCCAGGTCATCCTGTTCCTCGGCAGCGACGAGGCCTCCTACGTCACCGGCGCGACCTACGTCGTCGACGGCGGCCTGTCGGCGTAGGGCGCAGCGTTCAGGCCCCCTCGTCGGGAGGGACGTCAGCGGCGAGTCGGCGGCCGACCAGCGTGGCAGCGCGGCGCAGGGTGGCGAGGTCCCGTTCGGACAGGCCGGACAACAGGCCGGCGACGGCACGCACCCGCGCGGCCCGGCCTCGTTCCAGCAGTCGCCGGCCGGCCGGCGTGGCCGCGACCAGAACCACCCGCCGGTCCCCCGGGTCCGGCGTACGCTCGACCAGTCCGAGGCCTTCCAGCGCGGTGACCGACTTGGTGATCGCGGGTGCGGACACCTGTTCGATCCGCGCCAGCGTTCCCACCGATCGAGGGCCGGCGAACACCAGGACCGACAGCAGAGAGGCGCGCGGGCCGTCCAGGTCCATCTCGGCGTCGGCCGTGCGGGCGACCCGAAGCAGCCGCAGCGCGGCAGAGTGCAGGGAGCTGGCGGTGTGGTGCAGGTCGTCGTCCGGAACTCCGGCGGGCGGCTCCGGCAGGCCATCTTGCCCACGTTGCTTAACCATGGTTATCCTTTCACCCAGGTTAAGTATAGGAGCGGCCATGTCAGTCGGACCACTTTCCCAGGTGCACATCAGCGTCAATGACGTCGACCGAGCGGTCGGGTTCTACCGCGACGTTCTCCGGATTCCGTTCCTGTTCCGGGTACCCGGACAGCCGATGGCGTTCTTCCAGTCGGGTGACGTAAGGCTCTATCTCGGCGTCCCGGAGACACCGGACTTCGCCGGCCGGGTGACGCTCTACTTCCGGGTCGACGACCTCGACGCCGAACACGCCCGGCTGCGCGAGCGCGGCGTGGACTTCCTCGACGGGCCACACCTGGTCCACCGAGACGAGGTCACCGAGTTGTGGATGGCGTTCTTCCGCGACCCCGACGGCAACAACCTCGCGATCACCAGCGAACGCCCGCCCACCCGGGTCGGCTGACCCAGGGTCCGTCCCAGGAAGAGCTGACCCAGGAGGAGCTGACCCAGGAGGAGCTGACCTAGGGGGAGGTGCGCTCCTCGGCGTTCTGCTGGGCCTCGTCCCAGGGCCGTTCGTCCACCCGGGTGACCAGGATGGTCGGGATCCGGTTGCGCCGGCCCACCGGGCCCTCGGCCAGCAGCTGCAGCCCCTCCACCGAGACCTTCGCCCCCGGGATCGGCACCCGGTCCAGGTGCTTGGCCATCAGGCCGCCGACGCTGTCCACGTCCTCGTCGTCCAGCTCCAGGTCGAACAGCTCGCCGAGCTCGTGGATGGGCAGCCGGGAGCTGACCCGCACGGCCCCGCTGCCGAGGCGTTCGACCGCCCGCGGCGCCACGTCGTACTCGTCGGTGATCTCGCCGACGATCTCCTCCAGGATGTCCTCGATCGTGACCAGGCCGGCGGTGCCGCCGTACTCGTCCAGGACGATCGCGAGGTGGGTGCGCTGCTGCTGCATCTCCCGCAGCAGGCCGTCGACGGGTTTGGAGTCGGGTACGAACGCCGGCGGGCGCATCACCTGCTCCACGCGTTCGGTGGTCTCGGCCTGGCGGTTGTCGTAGACCCGCTGGGTGACGTCCTTGAGGTAGGCCACTCCCACCACGTCGTCGAGGTTCTCCCCGATGACGGGGATCCGGGAGAAGCCGCTGCGCAGGGCGAGCGACATCAGCTGGCGCAGGGTCTTGGTGCGCTCGATGACCACGATGTCGGTACGGGGAACCATCACCTCGCGCACGATGGTGTCGCCCAGCTCGAACACCGAGTGGATCATCTCCCGCTCACCGGACTCGATCACCCGGCTCGCCTCGGCGATGTCGACCAGCTCCCGCAGCTCGGCCTCCGTGGCGAACGGGCCCTCGCGAAAGCCCTTGCCTGGGGTCAGTGCGTTGCCGAGGAGGATCAGCAGCTTCGGCAGCGGGCCGAGCACCCGGGTCAGCGCGATCACCGACGGCGCGGTCATCAGCGCCACCCGGTCGGGGTGCTGGCGACCGACCGTGCGCGGCGCCACGCCCACGACGACGTACGACACGAGGATCATCACCCCGGCCGTGGCCAGGATCGCCGCCCAGGTCGCCTGGATGACGCCGAACAACACGTCGGCGACCAGGACGGTGGCGGTCAGCTCGCAGACCAGCCGCATGAACAGCGCGGTGTTGAGGTACGACGCGCGGTCCTCGACCAGCAGGCGCACCCGGTCCGCACCACGTCGGCCGGCCGCGACCAGACCGTCGGCCCGTGACTTGGAGAACGCCGACAGGGCAGCCTCGGCGGAGGCGAGGAACCCGGCGACGAGGACCAGGACGGCGGCCAGGACGACCAGCCAGACGTCACCGGTCATCCGCTGTCGCCCGCCCCGCGATGCGGTTGCCACTCCGCCAGCAGGCGGGCCTGCAGGCCGAACATCTCCTGATGCTCCTCCGGCTCGGCGTGGTCGTACCCCAGCAGGTGCAGGATCCCGTGAGTGGCGAGCAGCTGCAACTCGTCCTCGGTGGAGTGACCGGCGTCCTTCGCCTGGCGTTCGGCGACCTGCGGGCACAGCACCACGTCACCCAGCAGCCCGCTCGGCGGCTCCTCGCCCTCCCGGCCGGGCCGCAGCTCGTCCATCGGGAACGCGAGGACGTCGGTCGGGCCGGGCTCGTCCATCCACCGGACGTGGTGCTCGGCCATCGTCTCCTCGTCGACGAGGACAACGGACAGCTCGGCCTGCGGGTGCAGGCGCATCCGGTCCAGGACGAAGCGGGCGAGCCTGGACAGCTCGCGTTCGTCGACCTCGACGCCGGACTCGTTGGCGATGTCAATGCTCATGGTCGCTTCACAGATGCCTTCGCGATGGTGGCGGACTCTCGGTGGCGTCGAGCGCGGGCGGTGAACCGATCCAGGGAGCCGGTCAGGGACGCCGTGGCGCGGGCTGGCGCCGGCCGACCTCGACCGGGCGGCCGCCGTTGTCCGCGGAGCGCTTGGCCTCGTAGGCGTCGTAGGCGGCGACGATCCGGCCCACCAGCTTGTGGCGTACGACGTCCTGGCTGCCCAGCGTGCTGAAGTGCACGTCGTCGAGCCCGTCGAGGATGTCGTGCACGACCTTCAGGCCCGACGACGTGCCGCCCGGCAGGTCGATCTGGGTGACGTCGCCGGTCACCACCATCTTCGAGCCGAAGCCCAGGCGGGTGAGGAACATCTTCATCTGCTCCGGCGAGGTGTTCTGTGCCTCGTCCAGGATGATGAACGCGTCGTTGAGGGTGCGGCCGCGCATGTAGGCGAGCGGCGCGACCTCGATCGTCCCGGCGGTCAGCAGCCGCGGGATCGAGTCGGGGTCGATCATGTCGTGCAGCGCGTCGTACAACGGCCGGAGGTAGGGGTCGATCTTCTCCGACAGCGTGCCGGGCAGGAAGCCCAGCCTCTCCCCGGCCTCGACCGCCGGCCGGGTGAGGATGATCCGGTTGACCTGCTTGGCCTGCAGCGCCTGGACCGCCTTCGCCATCGCGAGGTAGGTCTTGCCGGTGCCGGCCGGGCCGATGGAGAAGATCACCGTGTGCTGGTCGATCGCGTCGACGTAGCGCTTCTGCCCGACCGTCTTGGGCCGGATCGTCCGGCCGCGGTTGGACAGGATGTTGAGGGTGAGCACGTCGGTTGGGCGTTCGGCGTCGCGGGTCCGCAGCATCGCCACGCTGCGCTCCACCGCGTCGGAGGTCAGGCCGTGCCCGGAACGGACGATGGCGACCAGCTCGTCGAAGAGCTGCTCGACGAGGATGCGCTCCTCCGGGGCCGCGGTCACCGTGATCTCGTTGCCGCGGACGTGGATCTGCGCGTCGAACTCCTTCTCCGCCACCCGGAGAAACTCGTCGCGCGGGCCGAGCAGGCTGACCATCGAGATGCTCGAGGGTACGACGATCTTGGTCTGTGTGGGGCTGGTCTGCGCCATGGGCGGCCTGTTCGGCCCCTCCTTAGGGTTCCCGACGCTCGAAACGTCGTTCATCGTAGCTCCGCCCGGCCGGAACCGGGACTGGTATTTCCGCTGTGGGGGGTATGCCCGAGATCGCCGCGGCCCGCGGGCGCCCCGAGGGCGCCGGCCGGACGCGGGGTCGGGCCGCCGGTCACCCGAGCGCGTCGGACATCTGCCGGCCGGCCAGCACGTGCAGGTGGCAGTGGAACACGCCCTGGCCGCCCTGGGCGCCGATGTTGGTGACCACGCGGTAGCCGGCCTCGCGTACGCCCAGGTGGTCGGCCACCGCGGCGCACTCGCGCAGCAGCTCACCGGCCAGCTCGGGGTCGTCGGCGACCACCGCGTCGAGATCGGCCCGGTGGTCCTTCGGGATCACCAGCACGTGCACGGGCGCCTGCGGGCTCACGTCGGGAAAGGCCAGCGTGCGCTCGGTCTCGCGCACCACCTCCGCCGGGATCCCCCCCGCCACGATGCGGCAGAACACGCAGTCGGCGTCGCTCGCCACGCCGGACTCCCCTCCGTCGGGTTCGGTTGTTCGGATCAGCCGTTGAAGGCATCGCGGATGCGGGAGAAGACCCCGCCCCGCCGCTCGGAGGTGACCTGCCCGCTGGCCTTCTCCTCACCACGAAGCCGGGCCAGCTCGGTGAGCAGCTCCCGCTGGGCGTGGTCGAGGCGGGTCGGCGTCTCCACCACCACGTGCACCACCAGGTCACCGCGCCGGGACCCGCCGGACAGGTGGGGTACGCCGCGACCGGTGAGGACCAGCTCGTGGCCGGACTGGGTGCCCGGCTTGGCCTCCACCTCGACGGAGTCCTCGTCCAGTGTGTCCAGGGTGATCGTGGTGCCGAGGGCGGCGGCGGTCATCGGCAGCTTGACGGTGCAGTGCAGGTCGTTGCCGTGCCGGCTCCACACCTCGTGCGGCTCGACCTGGATCTCGACGTACAGGTCACCGGCCGGGCCGCCGCCGGGCCCCACCTCGCCCTGGCCGGACAGCTGGATGCGGGTGCCGTCGTCGACGCCGGCCGGGATCTTGACCGCGAGCGTACGGCGGGACAGCACCCGGCCCTCCCCCGCGCACTCCGGGCAGGGGTTGGGGATGATCGTCCCGAATCCCTGGCAGCGCGGGCACGGCCGGGTCGTCATCACCTGGCCGAGGAACGAGCGCTGGACGGAGTTGACCTCGCCGCGGCCCTCACACACCGTGCAGGTGGTCGGCGACGTGCCCGGAGCGGCGCCGCCGCCCTGACAGCTCTGGCACACCACGGCGGTGTCGACCTGGATCTCCTTGACCGCGCCGAACACCGCCTCGGCCAGGTCGACCGGCAGCCGCAGCAGGGCGTCCTGGCCGCGCCGGGTGCGCGGACGCGGCCCGCGGGTGCCGGACGAGCCGAAGAACGCGTCCATGATGTCGGTGAACGAGAAGCCCGGACCAAAGCCCGCGCCCTGGCCCGCGCCGGACGCCATCGGGTCGCCGCCCAGGTCGTACACCTCACGCTTCTTCGGGTCCGACAGGACCTCGTAGGCGCGGGTGACCTCCTTGAACCGCTCGTGCGTATCCGGATCGGGGTTGACGTCTGGGTGCAGCGTGCGCGCCAGCCGACGGTAGGCCTTCTTGATCTCCTCCGCGGAGGCGTCGCGTCGGACGCCGAGGAGCTCGTAGTAGTCCTGGCTCATGCTCTGGGATGCCTTCGGCACTGACTCATTCCCTCGGATCATTCCCCTGCAAGGATCTGGCTGACATAGCGGGCTACGGCGCGAACCGCTCCCATGGTGCCCGGGTAGTCCATTCGGGTGGGCCCGACCACGCCGAGATTGGCGACGGCCTCGTCCCCAGGACCATAGCCGGTGGTGACCACCGAGGCCGTGGAGAGTTCGACGACGGGGTTCTCGTGGCCGATCCGGACGGTGAAACCGGACGGGCCGGTGGTCTCACCGAGCAGGCGGAGCAGCACGACCTGCTCCTCCAGCGCCTCCAGCACCGGCCTGATGGAGGTGTGGAAATCGGCGCCGAACGGGATGAGGTTGGCCGTACCGCTCACCGCGATCCGTCCCTCGGTGCGCTCGGCGACGGTCTCCAGGAACGTCGACACGATCGTGGTGACCTGCGGACGCACCGACACGTCGAACATGTCCGGCAGGTCGGCGACCGCCGAGGCCGCCTCCGTGAGCGGCCGCCCGGCGACCACGGCGTTCAGCCGGGCCCGGACGTCGCGCAGGAACTCGTCGGCCACCGTGGTACCCACGTCGACCACCCGCTGCTCGACCCGGCCGGTGCTGGTGATCAGGACGATCAGCAGGCGGCTGGACGACAATGTGACGAGTTCCACATGACGCACCGTGGAGCGGGTGAGGGTGGGGTACTGCACGACCGCCACCTGCCGGGTGATCTGGGCGAGCAGGCGCACCGTGCGGTGCACCACGTCGTCCAGGTCGACCGCGCCCTCCAGGAACGCCGAGATGGCGCGGCGTTCTGCGCTCGACATCGGCTTGATCGTGGTCAGCCGGTCGACGAACAGGCGGTAGCCCTTGTCGGTGGGTATCCGGCCGGCGCTGGTGTGCGGCTGGGCGATGTAGCCCTCCTCCTCCAGCGCGGCCATGTCGTTGCGCACGGTCGCCGGGGAGACGCCCAGGTTGTGCCGGTCGACCAGGGCCTTCGAACCGACCGGCTCCTCGGTGTGGACGTAATCCTCGACGATCGCGCGGAGGACGGCCAACTTCCGGTCGTCGAGCATTGGCTTCGGCCTCCCTCGTCCTGGCGCGTTCCCACGGGTCTGACGTACTGCTGCGGCGGTTCGGACGGTACCCGGCCCGCGCCGTACTGGCGCGGCTGTGGGCCCGCCCATCTCGACGAGCCCACGCGCGAGTGCGCCGTCCGAACGGATCTTGGACCGGCATCAGACTGGCACTCGCCGAACCTGAGTGCCAGTCTACGGCGACACGGCCACCTTGTGCTGACCACGGCAATGGGATGCTGTGGCCGTGAATGTCCTCCGAGCCGGCTGGGCCGAGAGCTGGACCGAGATGGGGCCGGGCTGCTTCGTCCGGCGCTACCCGTCGTTCGACCTCACCGTGGGGGTGGTCGCCGGCGCCGACGGGCTGCTCGTCGTGGACACCCGGGGCGGTCCCCGCGAAGCGGACGAACTCCGCGCCGACCTCGCCAGGCTGTCCGACCTGCCGGTCCGGTGGGTCGTCGACACCCACTGGCACTTCGACCACACGTTCGGTAACCAGCGGTTCGCGGGCGCGGCGATCTACGGGCACGAGACGGTGCCCGGCGTGCTGGCCGAGCGGGGCGAGGAGGTGCGAGCCGCCCTCGCCCGGCGTTCCCCGGAGTGGGAGCAGGACATGGCCGACCTCGCGCTGACCCCGCCCGACCGTACGTTCGCCTCGGTGGCCGTGATCGACCTCGGCGACCGGGTGGTCGAACTCGTCCACCCCGGTCGTGGCCACACCGACGGCGACGTGGTGGTCCGGGTGCCGGACGCCGACCTCGTGTTCGCCGGCGACCTGGTGGAGGAGTCCGGGCCGCCGGCGTACGGCGACGACTCGTTCCCGCTGGAGTGGCCGTCGACGCTGGAGGTGTTCACCGGCCTGCTCACGCCGGCGTCGGTGGTGGTGCCGGGGCACGGCGCGGTGGTGGACCAGGCGTTCGTGACCGGGCAGTTCGGCGACGTCACCGCGGTCGCCGAGACGATCCGCCGGCTCGCCGGGGAGGGCGTGCCGGAGGCCGAGGCGCTGACCGCGGCGGAGTGGCCCTACCCCACCGAGCGGCTGGCCGAGGCGGTCCGCCGGGGTTACCAGCACCTGCGCCAGTCCGGCGTACCGACGGCCGGGCCCGCGGGATCCGGCCCGGGCCGGCGTTCCCTCCCCCTGCTGGGGCAGTAGCCGAACGACCTGGGGCGCACGTACGACGGAGGCCGGCAGGTGCCGGCCTGGGCCGGACGGGCGTGGCGTTCCCGGCTCGCGGGCCGGTCCGCCGCTACGCTCACCGATCATGGCCGGACCTGGTGACCGCTATTCGCAGGACGTCCTGACCACCGACTGGCGGGCGCCGAAGCTCGGCCGGACGGTCGAGGTGGACGTCGAACCCGACATGGTGCTCGAGGACGCCACCACCGGTTTCTGCGGTGCGGTGGTGGCGATCGAACGCGACCTCGTGGTGCTGGAGGACCGGCGCGGGGCGCGGCGCAGCTATCCGTACGGTCCGGGGTTCTGGCTGGAGGGGAAGCCGGTCGCGATCCGGCGCCCGAAGGCGGCACCGGCCACCGGGCCCGCCCGCACCGCGTCCGGGTCGATCGCGGTCCGCAACTCCCGGGCCAGGGTCGCCCGCGCCAGCCGGATCTACGTCGAGGGCCGCCACGACGCCGAGCTCATCGAGAAGGTGTGGGGTGACGACCTGCGGATCGAGGGCGTCGCCGTGGAGTACCTCGAGGGCGTGGACGACCTCGCCGCCGTCGTGGCGGAGTTCCGGCCCGAGCCGCGGCGCCGGCTGGGTGTCCTGGTCGACCACCTGGTCCCCGGCAGCAAGGAGAGCCGGATCGCCGAGGAGGTCACCCGAGGCCCGTACGGCGCTCACGTCCTCGTGGTCGGGCACCCGTTCGTGGACATCTGGGCGGCCGTACGCCCCGAGCGGGTCGGTCTGGAGCGCTGGCCCGACATCCCCCGGCAGACGTCGTGGAAGCACGGCATCTGCGCCGCCCTGGGCTGGCCGCACGACGACCAGGCCGACATCGCCCGGGCGTGGAAGCAGATCCTGGGCACGGTCCGCGACTTCCGCGACCTCGAACCAGCCCTGCTCGGCCGGGTCGAGCACCTCATCGACTTCGTGACCGTCGACGCCGACTGAGCACCGCAGAGATCCTTCGCCACCGTCCCGGACGCGGGCGACTTCGTCCGGCCGGACGGTTGTACCCCGTTCGCCCGAAGCGTCGGTGCCGCTTCGGGCCCGAGCGTGTCAGGCTGGACGATGAGCGCCGCCGGCCCCGCCCGTCCGGCGGCCACGTGGCGGCGCTGGCGGCTCGGTGAGGGCCGCCTGGGGATCGGGTAAGGAGGCCGACATGAGCCAGCAGCACGAGGAACCCCGCCCGGGCAACGGAACGCCGCCGCCCACGCCTGAGCCTGGCCCCACGCCGTACCCCTCTGCGGAGGGCGGTGCGGCGCCGCCCGGGCCGCAGCCGGGTGTGACACCCCCACCGTCACCGGAGCCCGGCGGGTTCACGCCGCCTCCGCCTCCGCGGCAGCCGCCGGCGGGAACCGGCGTCATGACGGTCGAGGAGGAACGCAACTGGGCGTTCGCTGCCCACCTGGGCAGCTTCGTGGCCGCCTACGTCGCCCTCGGCTTCCTCTGCCCGCTGGTCGTGTTGCTGGCCAAGGGAAAGGACTCCGCGTACGTGCGGTACCACGCGGTCGAGTCGCTGAACTTCCAGCTCACCACGCTGCTGGCGGCCGCCGTCGCCGGCCTGCTCGTCATCGTGGTGATCGGTCTGGTTCTGCTGCCGTTCATCGGGATCGCCTATGTCGTGCTGGTGATTCTCGCCAGCGTCGCCGCGCGTCGCGGTGAGTGGTACCGCTATCCGGTGAACATCCGCTTCGTCAAGTAACGCCTGACAGTCGTCAACTCACGCTTGACACAAGGTCACTGCCCCAGCCGAGCAGGTCCCTGACCACAGCGTCGGCGAGCAGCCGGCCGCGCAGGGTGAGGACGACGCGCCCGGCCGCCAGTGCCTCGGCCACCACCAGCCCTTCCGCTGCCGCCCGCCTGGCCGTCGCTTCGCCCGCCTCGTCCAGGACGCGCAGGTCCAGTCCGTCGGACAGGCGCAACTCCAGCATGACGCGTTCGACCGTGCGGGTCTGCGTGTCCAGCACCTCCCGCGCCTGCGCCGGGCTCACGCCCCGGGCCAGGCGTTCGGCGTAGGCGGCAGGGTGCTTGACGTTCCACCATCGGACGCCGCCGACGTGGCTGTGGGCACCGGGGCCGATCCCCCACCAGTCGCCGCCGGTCCAGTACAGCAGGTTGTGTCGGCACCGCGCGGCCTCCTCGCGTGCCCAGTTGGAGACCTCGTACCACGAGAAGCCCGCGGCGCCCAGCGTCGCCTCCGTGCGCAGGTAGCGGTCGGCGAGCACGTCGTCGTCCGGCGCGGTGAGCACCCCGCGCCGGATCTGGGCGGCGAGGCGGGTGCCGTCCTCCACGATCAGCGCGTACGCCGACACGTGGTCGGGTCCGGCCGCGACTGCCGCGTCCAGGCTGGCCTGCCAGTCGTCGTCGGACTCCCCCGGCGCACCGTAGATCAGGTCCAGGTTGACATGGTCGAAGCCGGCCGCCCGTGCCTCCGCGACGCAGGCCTGCGGGCGCCCCGGGGTGTGCCGGCGCTCGAGGGTGGCCAGCACGTGCGGGCGAGCGCTCTGCATACCGAACGAGATCCGGTTGAAGCCCTGTGCACGGAGGTCGTCGAGGTAGCGCCGGTCGACCGACTCCGGGTTGGCCTCCGTGGTCACCTCGGCGTCCGGGGCAAGACCGAACTCCTCCGCCACCGCACGCAGGACCGCGCCGAGATCGGCGGGCGGGAGCAGCGTGGGCGTACCACCGCCGACGAACACGGTCGAGACCGGCGCGTTGGGCGCCGGAGCCGCCGAGAGCACCCGGCCGGCGAGCCGGACCTCCTCGATCGCCGCCTGCGCGTACGTCGCACGGGACGCACCCGGAGCCGGCCCGAGCTCCTCGGCCGTGTAGGTGTTGAAGTCGCAGTAGCCGCATCGGGTGACGCAGAACGGCACGTGGACGTACACCCCGAAGGGCCGGTCGGTCGCACCCTCCAGCGCGGCCGTCGGCAGCGCGCCGTCGCTCGGCGCGGGTTCACCGTCGGGCAGGATGGAAGGCACGGTCTCTGGCGATCAGTCGTCGGGGGTCAGGAGTAGAACGAGTCCAGGACGTCGGCGTAGCGCGTCTCCACCACCCGGCGCTTGAGCTTCAGGCTCGGGGTCATCTCGCCGTCGTCCACGGTGAGGTCGTGGTCGAGGATGGCGAACTTCTTGATCGTCTCCCAGCGGTTGAGCCGGCCGTTGAGCTGGTCGACGTACCCCTGCACCATCTGCCTGGCCTGGTCGGAGGCGGCGATCTCCTCGTAGCTTCGCCCCTCCAGCCCGGCCTCGCGCGCCCAGCCGGCGATGGAGTCCTCGTCCAGGGTCACCAGGGCCGAGCAGAACGTCCGGCCCTCGCCGTGCACAACAACCTGGCTGGCGTACGGGCACAGCGCCTTGAACATCGTCTCGATCGCCTGCGGTGCGACGTACTTGCCGTTGGACGTCTTGAACAGGTCCTTCTTGCGGTCGGTGATGCGCAGCATGCCCTCGTCGTCGAGCGTGCCGATGTCGCCGGTGTGGAACCAGCCATCCGGGTCGAGCACCTCGTCGGACAGCTCGGGCATCCCCTGGTAGCCCCGCATCACGCCGGGGCCTTTGACCAGCACCTCGCCGTCGTGCGCGATCCGCAGCTGCGTGCCGGGCAGCGCCGGGCCGACGGTGCCGAACCGGAACCGCCCGGGCAGGTTGACGCAGGTGCCGGCGCTGGTCTCGGTGAGGCCGTACCCCTCGATGATCAGGATCCCGGCGGCGTGGAACCATTCCGACAGGTGCTGGCTGAGCGCGGCCGAACCGGAGACGAAGAACCGTAGCCGGCCGCCGAACCGGTCCCGGATCTTGGCGAACACCAGCCGGTCGGCGACCTTGTGCTGCAGGGCGAGTACGCCGGATGGCTCGGTGCCCTGCTGGCGCAGCTCCGACACCCGGCGCCCCACACCGATCGCCCAGTGGAACAGCGCCGCCTTGGGGCCGCCCTCGTGCTCGATCGTGGAGGTGATCCGGCCGTACGCCTTCTCGAAGATCCGCGGTGCGGCGCCCATGAAGGTCGGCCGGACGACGGCGACGTTCTCGATGATCTTGTCCACCCGGCCGTCGATCGCGGTGGCGAAGCCGATCTGCACCTGCGCCGACAACAGCACCTTGCCGAAGGAGTGGGCCAGCGGAAGCCAGAGGTACTGCAGGTCGTCCGGCCCCAGGATCCGCACCGCGTCGATGGCCGCGCCCTCGTAGGTCCAGCAGTCGTGGGTGAGGCGCACACCCTTCGGCCGGCCGGTGGTGCCCGAGGTGTAGATGAGCGTGGCCAGGCTGTCGGGCCCGATCGTGGCGACGGCCTTCTCGATGGCGTCGGGCTGCTCGGCGAGGTACGCCGCGCCGCGTTCTTCCAACTCGGCGAGGGTCAGCAGGTCGTCGGCGCCGCCGTCGCGGCCGCCCCCGTCGGCACCGCCGGCGCCGTCGGTGAACGTCACCAGCCAGGCGATGTCGGGCAGTTCCGACCGGTGCTCCCGGATCTTCTTCAACTGCTCGTCGTCCTCGACGAAGACCACCCGGCTACCGGAGTCGCCGAGGATGTAGCTCACCTCGTCCGGCGTGGTGGTGGGGTAGATCGTCGTGGTGGCCGCGCCCGCACACATGATCGCGAAGTCGGCCAGCACCCACTCGTAGCGCGTGCTGGCGGCGATCGCCACCCGCTGCTCCGGCTCGATGCCGAGGGAGATCAGACCCGCCGCCAGCCGGCGTACGCGCTCACCGGTCTGTCCCCAGGTGCTCGACTCCCAGCCGCCGTCGGACGGGTAACGGAACGCCTCGGCGTCGGGCGTCGACTCGAACCGGTGCAGGATCAGCTCGGCCACGGTGGACGCGCGGTTGTCGACCTTGGACTGGTCGACGTCGCCTGGGTTGCTCCCCCAGAGCAGGTCACTGGACATGGCGGGCCTCCACCTCGGTGAGGAGCAGCGTAGCGACGGGCCGGGCCGGTGGCACGTCTGGCGTGCCTGGCGTGGGTGCCCTGCCAGGCATGCCGGCCGTGCCGACCTGCCTCCACCGTAGTGACTGTGTTGTCGCCGGCGTAGCCCGCGTGCACAAACCGGGCAGCCGGCCGTGCGCGCGTCGGTGCCGCGTCAAGTGCCGCGTCAGGGGCCGCACTGCCGCTACTTCTTGCCGCCGGACTCGGACTTCTTACCCGAGTCGGTCGTGGACAACGCCGCGATGAACGCCTCCTGCGGCACCTCGACCCGGCCGACCATCTTCATCCGCTTCTTGCCTTCCTTCTGCTTCTCCAGCAACTTCCGCTTGCGGGTGATGTCGCCGCCGTAGCACTTGGCGAGCACGTCCTTGCGGATGGCGCGGATGCTCTCCCGGGCGATGATCCGGGAACCGATCGCCGCCTGGATCGGCACCTCGAACTGCTGGCGCGGGATGAGGTCCTTCAGCTTCTGCGCCATCGCCACGCCGTAGGTGTAGGCCTTGTCCTTGTGCACGATCGCGCTGAACGCGTCGACCGGATCGCCGTGCAGGAGGATGTCGACCTTCACCAGGTCGGCCACCTGCTCGCCGGTGGGCTCGTAGTCGAGCGAGGCGTAGCCGCGGGTGCGGCTCTTCAGCGCGTCGAAGAAGTCGAACACGATCTCGGCCAGCGGCAGGGTGTAGCGCATCTCCACGCGTTCCTCGGACAGGTAGTCCATGCCCTGCAACTGCCCACGCCGCGACTGGCACAACTCCATCACCGCGCCGATGAAGTCGGCCGGGGTGAGGACGGTGGCGCGCACGACCGGCTCGTGGACCTCGGCGATCTTGCCGCGCGGGAACTCGCTCGGGTTGGTCACCACGACCTCCGAGCCGTCTTCCATGGTGACGCGGTAGACGACGTTCGGCGCGGTGGAGATCAGGTCGAGGTTGAACTCGCGTTCGAGGCGTTCGCGGACGATCTCCATGTGGAGCAGGCCGAGGAAGCCGCAGCGGAAGCCGAAGCCGAGCGCCCCGGAGGTCTCCGGCTCGTACAGCAACGCGGCGTCGTTCAACTGCAGCTTGTCCAGCGCCTCGCGCAGGTCGGGGTAGTCGTCGCCGTCCAGGGGGTACAACCCGGCGTACACCATCGGGTTGGGGTGGCGGTAGCCGCCGAGCGCCTTCTCCGCGCGGTTGCCGGCCTGGGTCACGGTGTCACCGACGCGGGACTGCCGGACCTCCTTCACGCCGGTGATGATGTAGCCGACCTCGCCGACGCCCAGCGACGCCGACGGTGTGGGGTCGGGCGAGATCACACCGACCTCGAGGGTTTCGTGGGACGCCTTCGTCGACATCATCAGCACCCGCTCGCGGTGGCCGATCTTGCCGTCGACGACCCGGATGTAGGTCACCACGCCGCGGTAGGTGTCGTACACCGAGTCGAAGATCAGTGCCCGGGCAGGCGCGCCCGGGTCGCCCTCGGGCGGCGGCACCTGCGAGACGATGGCGTGCAGCAGGTCCTCCACGCCCTCGCCGGTCTTCGCCGACACCTTGAGCACGTCGCTCTCGTCGCAGCCGATGATCCGGGCCAGCTCGGCGGCGTACTTCTCCGGCTGCGCGGACGGCAGGTCGATCTTGTTCAGCACCGGGATGATGTGCAGGTCGGCGTCCAGCGCGAGGTAGAGGTTGGCGAGCGTCTGCGCCTCGATCCCCTGCGCCGCGTCGACCAGCAGCACCGCCCCCTCACAGGCCGCCAGCGAGCGCGAGACCTCGTAGGTGAAGTCGACGTGCCCGGGCGTGTCGATGAGATTGAGGACGTACGTCGAACCCGCCTCGGCGCCGGCACTGGTCTGGAAGGGCAACCGGACCGCCTGGCTCTTGATCGTGATGCCGCGCTCTCGCTCGATGTCCATCCGGTCGAGGTACTGCGCGCGCATCGACCGCTCCTCGACCACTCCGGTGAGCTGGAGCATGCGGTCGGCGAGCGTCGACTTGCCGTGGTCGATGTGGGCGATGATGCAGAAGTTCCGGATCATCGCCGGATCGGTCTGGCCGGGTTGGGGCGCGGACGCTGGTACGGGCACGGACGATCCATTCCGGTCGGTGGGGGAACGACGTTCATCATCCCACGGACCGCCACCCGGTCAGGGCGGCGCGGGTGAGGGCCCCTCGGTCAGACCGGGACGGGGGCGGCGTACCGGAGACCACGTGCGCTTGGTAGTCATATGCGTACACACCGCGTACGACCCCCGGGGTCGGCCGGTCGACCGGGTTCCGATGGCCAGGAGTTCGCCCGCGCATGCTGACTCGCACCGCCTTCCGTTTCTCCCCCCGCGGCTCCTACGCCGCCTGCCTCGCCTCCGACGGCGTCGCCGGCTGGCACGTCGAGCACTGGCCGCTGGACCCGGCACGGCCACCGAGTCCGGTTCCCGGGCTGGCTCCCACCGGCCCGCACTCGCGGATGCTGCCGCTGGACGACGGCGGCGTCCTGTTGCACCACGCCGGTCCGGACCGGCACGGGATCATCCTCGGCCGGGCGGACCGGCCCGCCCGGCTCCTGGGCACGCTCACCGCGCTGGGTCTGCAACTGCTTCCCCACCCCGCCCACGACGCCCTCGCCCTGGCGATCACGACCCGCTCCGACCCGTCCGCGACGCTGTGGCTGCTGAGGAGCCGCGACGGCGAGCCGCGGCCGGTGCTCACCGTTTCCGGACTGCTGATCGGCGGGACCTGGCTGGACCCGGTCGGACGGCAGCTGGCGGTCAACCGGGCGTACCGGGGCCGCCTCACCTGTGTCGCGGTCGACCTGCACAGCGGCACGGTGGAGGAGCTCTGGCCCGACCATCCCTCGGTGCGCCTGCTGTTCGCCGTACCCCACGCGGGGTTGTTCGTCGTCGCCGACGACAACGGCCGGATCGGCTGGGCGTGCTCGCCCGGAGGCCGGCTGCAGTGGCCCGCCGAACTCAACGGCCCGCACAACCCCTGGCCACTGGCCGCCGACGTGACCGGCGAACAGGTCGCGGTCCGGCTGGACCAGGGCGGCAGCTCCCGGCTGCTCGTCTACGAGCGGCACACCGACCGGACGGTGGCGCTGCCGCTGCCCGACGGCCACCTCGGCGACGCCGCCGCGTGGACGCCGACCGGGCTGCGGTTCGCGTTCACCGGGCCGGACCGGCGGACCGGGGTCGCGGAGATCGCACCGTCGGCCGCGCAGGCCGCGGGGACGTTCCGCCTGCTCGCGGACCCCGAGGCGCCGGGCGCACCCGCTGTCCCCGGGCTGCCCGTGCGCGCCTGCTGAGCCGGGCCGCCCTCCCCGGCCGTAGCGAACCACGTGCCCACCACGGGACCCACGACCCCGCAGCTTCGCGGCGGCTGCCAGGATCGGCGGGTGACAGCCTCGCAAGCCGGCTCGGTGCCCCACGGCGAGACCGCCGTCCGCCCCCAGTGGGCCGACCTGCCCGAACCCCTGCGCGACCGGATCGCCGAACGGCTCGGCGGCGACGTCGTGGCGACCGCCAGCCAGGGCTCAGGGTTCACGCCGGGCTTCGCGTCCCGGCTGGCCTACGGCGGCACCGGCGGTGGCACAGGCAGTGGCACGGGCGGCACCCGGCGCGCGTTCGTTAAGGCCGTGTCCGCCGACCGCTCCCCCGCGATCGCCGACTCCTACCGCGCCGAGGCGCGGATCGCGGCCCGCATCCCGTCGGCGGCGCCGGTTCCGGCGCTGCGGTGGACGCTGGAGGAGTTCGACTGGGTGGTGCTCTGCTTCGACGACGTTCCCGGACGGCCACCGGCGCGACCGTGGAAGCCGAACGAGCTCACCGACGTCCTCACCGCCCTGACCGCCCTTGCCGAGGTGATGACTCCCGCACCGGAGGGCCTGGTGGTGCCGCAGGCCGGCGACTGGCTGGCCGAGGACTTCGGCTACTGGCGGCGACTCGCCCGCGCGTCCGGCGCCGATGGTTCCACCGTCGACCCCCAGGTCGCCGAGCTCGCCACGCTCGAGGAGGCCGCGCCGGCCGCCCTCGCCGGCGACAGCGTGGTTCACTGCGACCTCCGCGACGACAACGTGATCCTGGGCGACGACGGGCGGGTGTGGTTCTGCGACTGGAACTGGCCGAGCCGCGGCCCCGCCTGGCTGGACCTCGTGACCGTGCTGATCTCGGCGTGCGGTGACGGCTACGACGCGACCGCGCTGCTGTCGGCGCACCCCCTCGGCGAGAACGCGGACGGCGACGCCGTGGACGCCGTACTCGCCGGCCTGGCCGGCTACTTCGCCGACTCCTCGCTGCAACCGGCGGTCAGCGGCTCGCCGTACCTCCGCGCCCACCAGGCGTGGTACGCCCAGGCCACGCTGTCCTGGCTCGCGCTGCGCCGCGGCTGGGTCGGCTGACGCCCGTCCTGGACCCGTCCCGGGTACGGCTCCGGGTGCACCCCCGGCGGTGGCCTACGGCACTCCCGTAGGGGAATGACGGAAAAGGTTCGTCCGCGAGTCGGATCACCCGCAGGCTCCGGGGCACTAGTTTTCGTCCCGTGTCCGTCATCGCGATCCACGACCTCACCAAGAGGTTCCCGAGCGTCACCGCGCTCGACCAGTTGACGGTCGACATCGGTCCCGGTGTGACGGGGCTCGTCGGCGCGAACGGCGCGGGCAAGTCGACTCTGATCAAGATCCTGCTCGGTCTGCAGCCGGCCACCTCGGGCGAGGCGACAGTCCTCGGCCTCGACGTCGCCACGCAGGGCCCGGCGATCCGCGACCGAGTGGGCTACATGCCCGAGCACGACTGCCTGCCACCCGACATGTCGGCGACCGAGTTCGTCGTCCACATGGCGCGGATGTCAGGTCTGCCGGCGGCGAGCGCGCGCGAACGCACCGCCGACACCCTGCGGCACGTCGGCCTGTACGAGGAGCGCTACCGCCCGATCGGCGGGTACTCCACCGGAATGCGGCAGCGGGTCAAACTGGCCCAGGCCCTGGTCCACGATCCCCGGCTGGTGTTCCTCGACGAGCCGACCAACGGCCTGGACCCGTCCGGCCGCGACGAGATGCTGGGGCTGGTCAACCGGATCGGAACCGACTTCGAGATCTCGGTCCTGGTGACGTCGCACCTGCTCGGCGAACTCGAGCGGATCAGCGACCAGGTGGTGATCATCGACGGCGGGAGGCTGCTGCGGGCCTCCTCGACGGCCGAGTTCACCCGCGCCACCCAGGTGATGGTCGTGGAGGTCGCGCCGTACGACTCCGGCCCCGACTGGACCGCGGCCCGCGACCGGCTCGGTCACGCCCTCTCCGGCCACGGACTTCGCGTGGTGCCCGACGGGCGGCTGCTGATGATCGACATCGACCGCGAGGAGATCTTCGACGTCGTACGCGACACCGCAGCGGAACTGGACCTCGGCCTGGTCCGGATGGAGCAGCGCCGGCACCGCATCGAGGAGATCTTCCGGGACGGCGCCGTCGGCCAGCAGGCCGGAGCCCGTGCCGGTGCCGCCGGTGACCCCGCCGGTGAGCCGCCGGTCGGCGGCCCTGACCAGGGAGGAGCGCACCGTGTCGGTACCCCCTGAGAGCACATCCCCTCCCGAGAGCACGTCGCCTCCCGAGAGCACGTCGTACGCCGCCCCGGCCGGCGTGATCCACGACATCGGCTACCGCCGCTACGACGGTCCCCGGCTCGGCCGCGGCTACATCCTGCGATCGCTGTTCGTGCAGAGCCTGCGCGCGACGTACGGCCTGGGCCGGACTGCGAGGGCGAAGATCCTGCCGTTCCTGCTGGGCGGGGTCATGCTGTTGCCCGCCGCGATCCTCGTCGCCGTCACGGTCGCCATCAAGCCGCCCGACCCGCCCGTCGCGTACACGAGGTACTTCGTCTACACCCAGGCGGTCATCGCCATCTTCGCTGCTGCCCAGGCGCCCCAGCTCTTCTCCCGTGACCTGCGCTTCCGCACGATCACGCTGTACTTCTCCCGCCCCCTCGTCCGGATCGACTACGTGGTCGCGAAGTACGCCGCGCTGGTCGCCTCGCTGTTCCTGCTGATGGCCGTGCCGCTGGTCCTGATGTACGCGGGCGCCCTGCTCGGGAAGTACCCGTTCGGCGCACAGACGAAGGGGCTCCTCGCCGGGCTGGCCGGGGTCGCCGTCCTCGCCCTCGTACTCGCCGGAATCTCCGGTGTGATCTCGGCGCTCACCACCCGGCGCGGGTTCGGGGTGGCCGCCATCATCACCGTGCTGACGGTGACCTACGGCGGATCGAGCTTCGTGGCGGCGATCCTCGGCGAGCAGGGCCACCGGACCGCCGCGGGGTATGCCGGCCTCTTCTCCCCCGTCACCGTGGTGGACGGCGTGCAGGTGGTCGCGCTCGGTGCCACCAGCGCCAGCCCCGTGCCGCCGCCGTCCGGCGGGTTGGGCGCACTGCTGTACGTACTCGTCACCGTGCTCGTCGTCGGCGGGTCGTTCGGCCTGCTGATGCTTCGCTATCGGAAGGTGGCGGCCTCGTGAGTGTCATCCGGCTCGACCACGTCTCCCGCTGGTACGGCAACGTCGTCGCGGTCAACGACGTCGCCATGACCATCGGCCCGGGCGTCACCGGTCTGCTCGGGCCCAACGGCGCGGGCAAGTCGACCATCATCCACATGATGGGTGGCTTCCTCGCCCCGTCCGCGGGCACGGTCACGCTGGACGGGGAGAAGGTCTGGCGCAACCAGGCCGCCTACCGCGACATCGGGCTCGTGCCCGAGCGCGAAGCCCTCTACGACAGCCTCACCGGCTGGGAGTTCGTCCTCGCGAACGCGAAGTTGCACCGACTCGCCGATCCCGGGTCCGCCGCCCGGGAGGCGATCGAGACCGTCGAGATGGGCCCGGCCGCCAGCCGGGCCGTCGGCACGTACTCCAAGGGGATGAAGCAGCGGATCAAGATGGCGACCGCGCTGGTGCACCGGCCATCTGTTCTGCTGCTGGACGAGCCGTTCAACGGCATGGACCCGCGGCAGCGGCTGCACCTGATGGACCTGCTGCGGGCGATGGGACAGGCCGGCCGCACGGTGCTGTTCAGCTCGCACATCCTGGAGGAGGTCGAGCAGGTCGCGTCGCACATCGAGGTCGTCGTGGCCGGGCGGCACGCCGCGTCCGGGGACTTCCGGGAGATCCGGCGGCTGATGATCGACCGGCCGCACCAGTACGTCATCCGCTCCAGTGACGACCGCAGGCTCGCGTCGGCCCTCATCGCGGACGGGTCGTCCGCCGGTGTCGAACTCGACGCCCGGGAGCGGTGCCTGCGGGTGCAGGCGGTCGACTTCGCCCGGTTCACCTGGCTCGTCCCGCAGGTGGCCCGCGCCGCGGGTGTCCGGCTCTACGAGATCTCGCCCTCCGACGAGTCTCTCGAGAGCGTCTTCTCCTACCTCATCACCGCGTGAGGCCCGCCCCGATGAGACACCGATGAGAGACCGATGAACGCCACGATCGCCAGGCTCACCGCCAGCACCCTGCTCGGGAAACGACGCGTACTCCTGCTCTTCGTCCTGCCGGCGGTGCTCGTGCTTCTCGCACTGCTCCTGCGGCTCGTGACCGGCCCCAGCCTGCAGGTCGGCACGACTCTGCTGCAGACCCTCGCCCTCGGCACGATCGTGCCGCTGCTCGGCCTGATCGCGGGTACGGGTGTGATCGGGCCGGAGATCGACGACGGCTCGATCATCTACGTGCTCGCCAAACCGTTGCCGCGTCCGACCATCGTCGTCACGAAGCTCGCCGTCGCGGTGGGTTGCCTGGTGGCCTTCGCGGCCGTCCCGACGCTCCTGGCCGGGGTGATCATGTCCGGGTTCGACGACGGTGTCGCTGTCGGGTTCGCGGTCGGGGCCGCTGTTGCCGGGCTGGCCTACAGCGCGGTCTTCCTGATGCTGGCCGTGATCACCAGGCACGCCGTCGTCTTCGGCCTCATCTACGCGCTGATCTGGGAGAGCCTGGTCGGCGGGTTCGTACCCGGCGCCCAGGTGCTCAGCATCCAGCAGTGGGCGCTCGCGGTCGCCGACCGGCTGATCGCCGGGGACGACATCGAGGCGGCGGTCGGGCTCGGCACCGGAGTCGTCCTGCTCCTCGTCACGACCGTGGCTGCGACGTGGTTCGCCGGGGAACGGCTACGATCACTCACGCTCACCGAGACCGAGTAGGCGCCGGGAGTCCTTCGAGGTCGGGTCAGGTTCCGGTCGGGTCAGGTTCCGGTCGGGTCAGGTTCCGGTCGGGTCAGGTTCCGGTCGGGTCAGGTTCCGGTCGGGTCAGGTTCCGGTCGGGTCAGGTTCCGGTCGGGTCAGGTTCCGGTCGGGCCGGGTTCCGGTCGATCCGCCCACAGTTGGGGACTGGTTTGCCCGGCTGGTAAGCTCTCTGTTCGCGCGCGGGCGGATCCCGCCGCGTGTCCATTCCCGTACGACCTGCGATCGAGGCTTCAGCTCAGTGGCGAACATCAAGTCCCAGATCAAGCGGATCAAGCAGAACGAGACCCGTCGGCTCCGCAACAAGTCGACGCGCTCCTCGCTGCGGACGGCCATTCGCAACTTCAGCGAGGCCGCCGAGTCCGGCGACAAGGCGAAGGCACAGGATCTGGCCCGCGCGGCCGGGCGCATGCTCGACCGGGCCGCCTCCAAGGGCGTTCTGCACAAGAACCAGGCCGCCAACAAGAAGTCGGCGATCTTCAAGCGGTCCGCCGCCCTTTAGGTCCTTTCCGGAGGCGGCTCGCTTCCGGCAAACGCTAAAAAGCTGCTCGGCGTCCCGGCCGAGCAGCTTTTTCTGCAGTCCTCTCCGATTTGTCGTGACGAGAGCCCGCCCGTCAGTAGCGGTGGGCCCGGCGTTCGTACCCGATGAGGCGTCGAGGCTCAGCGGCGGTGGCGCCGGCGTTCGAACCCGAGGCGGCGCTCAGCTGCGGTGGTGGCGGGGCTTCGCCCTGGTGCGGCGTTCGGCAATGGTGGCCGCCGGCGTTCGACCCGATGCGGCGTTCAGCGGCGGTGGGCGCTGGTGCGGGCCGACGCGACCGCCAGCACCGCGCGTTCGAGCGCGTACTCCGCGTCGTCCGCGCCGCCCTTGACGTCGGCGTCGGCCCGCGCGACTGCAAGCAGCGCTTCGGCCAGGCCCTCGTCGGTCCAGCCGCGCAGCTGACCGCGCAACGTCCTGACCTTCCACGGTGGCACACCGATCTCCCGGGCCAGGTCCGCCTCCCGCAGACCGCGAGGTGCCCCCGACAACTTCGCCAGGCCGCGAACTCCCGCCGCCAGAGCCGACGTCACCAGTACCGGTGCGACTCCGGACCGCAGGGCCCACCGCAACTGCTCCAGTGCGTGCGCGGTGCGGCCGGCGACCGCGGCATCGGCGACCGCGAAGCTGGTCACCTCGGCCCGGCCCGCGAAGTAGCGCCGGACGACGCTCTCGGTGATGGGTTGTCCGTCGGTGTCGGAGACCAGCTGGGACGTCGCAGCTGCCAGCGAACGAAGATCCCGGCCGATGGACTCGACCAGGAACTGTGCGGCCTCCTCCTCGATCCGCCCACCGGCTGACCGTACTTCGCGCGCCACGAACGCGGGCAGCTCCGAAGGCCGCGGCGAGTCGCAGGCGACCACCCGGACACCGGCCTTGCGGAGCTTGTCGACCACTCCGCGGCCCTTCTGCCCGCCGCGGTGCACGAGCACCGCCGCGACGTCCGGCTGGGGTGAGCGCGCATAGCCGACCAGGGCGTCAACCGAGTCGGCGGGGAGACCGTCGAGGTTGCGCACCACGACGGCTCGCGCTGAGGCGAACAGCGAGGGGCTGGTGAGCTCGGCCAGGCCGCCGGCGGTGAGAGCGGACGCCTCCAGATCGGTGACGTCGGCGTCGGTGTCGGCAGCGCGGACGGCCCGCACGGTGCCGGCGACCGCGCGCTCGGCCAGCAACTCCTCAGGTCCCAGGACAAGGGTGACCGTCCCGAGGACTCCGTCGCCGGGGGTCGCCTGGGTGGACTTCTTGGGCATCGCGTTCAGCATCCCACGGGCCGCCGACAGGTGACGCGCCCCCGCTCCCCGCTCACCTCGGTGGAGATCGGGCGACCAGCCCGAGCCCAGTGCCGTCCTTCACCACGGCCATCGCGCCGCCCTGGTCCGTGCGGACGACCCTGGCGCCGGCGCTCGCCAGGGTCGCGATCGTCGACGACGCCGGGTGGCCGTAGTCGTTGTCCGCGCCGACGCTGATCATCGCGATCCGGGCACCGACGGCCCGGAGGAAGTCCGGATCCTGGTACCGCGACCCGTGATGGGGAACCTTCAGCACCGTCGCGTGCAGGTCGGCGCCGGACGACAGCAACCGGCGCTGGCCCGTGGGCTCGACGTCTCCGGTCACCAGGACACTGATGCCCTGGATCCGCGCCAGGATCACGACGCTGGAGTCGTTCTCCGCCGCGCCCTCCTCCGAGTCTCCCGAGCCGGCATCGACACCGCGGCTCTCGGGTTCGGCCAGCCGACCTGCCGGTCCCAGGACCTTCCAGCTCAGTGCGCCTACCTGGCGTTCCTCACCGATCGCGACGGCGGCGACCGGAACGCCTGCGGAGTCGGCCCAGTCATGCACGCGCCGGGCGTCGTCACCGGTGGCGGCGCCGGGACGGATGCCGACCTCTCCGACCACCCGGCCGCGCGCCACGCCTGGCAGTCCGGTGGTGTGGTCGGAGTGGAAGTGGGTGAGCAGGACGTACGGGACCTGCCGTACGCCGAGGCTGGTGAGACACCGGTCGACGTAGGCGGGGTCGGGACCGGTGTCCACCACCACCGCCGACCGAGGCCCGGCGCGGAGCACCAGGGCGTCTCCCTGGCCCACGTCACAGGCCACGACCACCCACCCTGTCGGGGGCCAACCGGTCAGCAGGCCCAACGACGCAGGCGGCTGGACGGGGTGAACGATCCAGGCCACCAGGCTGCCGGCGAGCGCCAACGTCACGCCGCGGCGGCGCAGCAGCCGGGGAGCCAGGACCACTGCCGCCACGCAGAGCAGCGTGAGTACGCCTACTCCCAAAGCCGACGACGGCCAGGTCAGGCTCGCGCCGGGCATGCGCGCCGCCCGCGTGCCGATCTCCACGATCCACCGCGCGGCGTAGCCGGCAAGGTGGCCCGGCACGCACGCGCCGGTCAGACTGACCGGGGACACCAGCGTCGCGGCGATGCCGAGGACGGTTGCTGGTGTGACCGCCGGGGCCACCAGCATGTTGGCGACCACCGCGACCGCGCTGACGGACGCGGAGAGCACCGCCACCACCGGCGTGCACGCGACCTGGGCCGCCAGCGGGACGCCGACCGCGGTCGCCGCGAAGCGGGGCAGCCAACGGGCGAGTGCCTCGGAGAACGGCGGGCCGAGGACGACGATGCCGGCGGTGGCGAGGACCGACAACGCGAAGCCGTACGTACGGCCGAGCCACGGATCGACCATGAGCAGGACCAGCACCGCACAGGCAACCGCCGGCACACCGTGGCGACGGGAGCCGACGGCCAACCCGGCGAGCCCGACGACGCCCATCGCGGCGGCTCTCAGCACGCTGGGTTCGGGTCGGGCGAGCACCACGAACCCCACGGCGCAGCCGGCACCGATCAGCGGCAGGCCCCACGACCGCACACCGGCCCATCGGGCCGCACCGAGCACGAACGCGAGCAGGATGGTGAGGTTCGTGCCCGAAACAGCCGTCAGATGTGACAGACCGGCCGTGCGGAAGTCCTCCTCCAGTTGCTCGGGCATCCGCGAGACGTCACCTACGACCAACGCGGGTACGAGACCGCGCTCGTTCGCCGGAAGCCCGGCCACGGCCGCCCGGAGTCCGGCACGCAGCCGGCTGGCCACCCGGTCGAGCGGTCCGGCCCGCGCGATGAGTGCCGGAGCCGAGCGGGCGGCCAGGACGGCGGCCGCACGCTCGCCCTGGTCGGTCGGCGCGAAGCGAGTGACGGCCCGCACGCGCTGGCCCACCTCGACCTCCGACCACGTCGCCGGGCCGGTGACCACGACCGGGGTCCGCACCGCGGTCGTCACACCGCGGCGGGTGAGCCGAAGAACGTCGGCCTCCAGGACGACGTAGGTCGAGCGGTGGCCCGGGGAGGAACGCACCCGCGGATCGGTGCGCACCAGAAGCTCGGTCGTGGCGACCGCGGCCTCGGCGGCGAGCACGGGGACGGGCCCACTCCTGGCCGCCGACACGTGCAGCAGAGTGACCGCGGTCAGGACGGCGGCACCCAGGCAGGCCACCGCGGCGGACAGTCCGAGCGCACCGCGACGTTGGTACCGGCGGCCGAGCAGAACCACCCCAGCCAGGGCCGCGACGACCGCGCCACCTGCGGCGGGAACGACCGGCGCGACCGGGACCACGAGCGTGCACAGCCATCCGGTCACCGCGACCGGCACCAACCGTGCGTCGACCGGGGCGCGAACGCCATGGCGCGTGGGCGTGCCGTTGTCCCCGGCGCGGATCGAGGTCCGCACCACCTCGAGGAGCCGGTCGGCGCCCCCTGTGACAGCGCCAAGGAGCGGGGCCGTCACCGTGCACCTCACCGGGCCTGTCATCGTGCCGTCACTTTGTCGCGCAGCTCGGCGAAGGTGCGCTCGCCGATCCCGGAGACCTCTCGCAAGTCCTCCACGTCGACGAACCGCCCGTGCTCGGTGCGGAAGTCCACGATCCGTTGCGCGAGCACCGGACCCACTCCCGGCAACTCCTCCAGCTCCGCGGAGGTGGCGGAGTTGAGGTCGAGCGGGGCGCCAGCCGACGGGGGCCCCGCACTCGGGCCTCCGCCGGCCGCGGCCGGTGCGCCGGGCGGTGGCGTCACGCCCACCAGCACCTGTTCGCCGTCGAGCAAGGGGCGGGCGAGGTTGACCGTGTCGAGGTCGGTTCCGGGCAACGCTCCACCGGAGGCGGTGAGCGCGTCGAACACCCGGGATCCGCCCGGCAGGTGCACCACTCCCGGCCGGCGTACCTTGCCCGCCACGTGCACCACCAGCGTCGGCGACGGCTGCGGAGTTGGTGAGCCGGCCGGTGCCGACGCCGACACCGGCGTCGCCAGCACCGTGGGACGGGCCACCGACCCGTTGACCGTCTCGCGTACGGGACGGTCCCGGATCACCATCACGGCAGCCCCGATGACCGCCAGCAGCAGGACGAGGGCCAGCACCACGACATGGCCCCGGCGCAGCGCCCAGGTCGGCGACAGTTCGCTCGCGTCCGCCGGCAGCTCGTCGTCCCGGGCGAAGTCGTCCCGGGCGAAGTGGTCCTGGGCGAGGTCGTCGAGCGGCCGGTGGGGCCGTTCCTCTTCGGCGTAGTAGTCGGGCTGCCGCATGTGCTCCTCGCCTTCCTTCGGCCACACCCGCGACGACGTTCCGCCCGGTGCCGCACCGGCTCGAGCCCTGGCGACACGAACCCGTTCAGCGGGGAGCTGCGGCACCCAGCCCCCAGCGACACCCTCGGCACGCGGAGGTGACCGGCGAAGCGAATGGACCCGGCGGACCGCACGGGCGGTCTCGTCGGGCCTCGCCCGGTGCTGGGGAGGAGACCGTCGACGCAACACGCGGACGACGCTACGAAGAACGCGGATGCCGTTGCGGGCAACGCGAAGGGCCTGTGGACGAGCCGGCCGGTCGGCGGCCTGTGGACAAGAATCCGGCCGGATCGCCGGTCGATCGGACCGGCCCCAGGTCAGCCGACGTCAGGTCGGCATCGGCGTCTCGGCGTCAGCCGGTGTCAGACGGTGTCTGTCAGCGTCAGCGTCGTCAGGCCAGATCGGGCCACGGCGCGGGCGGCGAGGCGGCGAAGAACCGCAGCAGCTCCAACAGGCGGCTCGCGGGCGGCCTGGTCCACACGCGTTCGGGCTCTGCCGGCACGTCGCCGACGCGGTGCAGCGCCCAGGACAGGTGGTACCAGAGCACCCTCGCCGACCAGGCGCGCTCGGCCTCCGCCAGCGCCCGCGGCGGCACCTCGTCCAGGTAACCCCGCAGGGCGTACGGCACCGCGCGCAACGGCAGCTTCGCGAAGTCGACGGCGGGATCCGCCCAGGCCGCGTCGCCCCAGTCCACCAGGGTGGCACGCTCGGGGGCGACACTCTCGACGACGACGTTGGTGGGAGAGACGTCACCGTGCACGATGACCGGCACCACGTCGACCGGCCGCCAGCGCTCCAACCGGTCGAACCATCCGACCAGCCAGCCGGCGGTGTCGACGTCGACGTACCCCTTCTCAGCCAGCCGGAGCACGTGCGCCCGCGGGTCGTCCTCCGGCAGTTGCGACACACCCGGTAGCGAGCCCACGCGCGCGCGAGTGAGCTGGTGCAGACGTGCCAGACCAACCCCCACGTCCCGGTAGGTGTCGCCTGCCGTCCGGGGTTCGGCACCCAGAGCGGCCAGGTCACGACCCGGGACGCGTTCGACCACGAGGTAGGGCACGTTGACGACCGAACAGCTGTCGTCGTACGTCACCACTGCCGGCGTACGCACCCCCACCCGGCGCACGGCGGGGATGATCGTTGCCTCCTTGGCGAGCTCGGCCAGCCGGGCGCCGCCGCCACGTGGGATCCGGAGGACCAGGTGGTCGCCGAGGAAGTACACGTCGTTGGCGGCACCCTGGGCCGGCACCGCGGCCATGTCCTCGACCGGGATCTGGTATCTGTCGCCGATCGCGGCCAGCATGTCCCGACGCGACGTCCCACCTGCGCTCACGGTCGCCCAGGGTAGGGCACGCGGGCAGTGGCGTACGACCCGTGAGGCCGGCGCGAGATCAGCCGACGTCGGTGGGCGAGACGACGACCGAGACCATGCCCGGCCCGACGTGCGCGCCGATCCCGCTGGCCGCCTCGCGGACCACGATGCGGACGAGCCGGCGTACGCGGCGCCGCAGCCGCGCGGCCAGCTCACCCGCGAGGATCGGCGCTCCGAGATGATGCACCGCGACCTCGACGCTGCGGATGCCGGCACATCCCAGCGCGAGGCGCTCGAGTTCGACCATCGCCCTGCCCCCTGTGCGCACCTTCGCGCACGGTGTGACCCGGCCGTCGCGTACCTGCAGGATGGGCCTCGACGGCAGCGCCGAACTCACCACCGCCTGGGCGAGCCGGATCCGCCCGCCCCGGCGCAGGTAGTCGAGGGAGTCGACGTAGAGGTACGTCTCGGTGGCGGCGGCACGCGCCCGCGCCAGGTCGACCACCTCCGCGGCGTCCGCGCCGCGTTCGGCGGCGTCCGCGGCGGCGAGCACGGCGAAGCCGAGACCCATGCCCACCTGGCGGGAGTCGACCACGGCGACCGGCAGCGGCGCCTGGACAGCGCCCAACCGGGCGGCGTCGTGGGTGCCGGACAGGTCACCGGACAGGTGGATCGAGACCGCCGCCGAGCAGCCGGTACGTGCCGCGGCGGTGTAGCCGGCCAGGAACTCCATCGGCGACGGGCGGGCGGTGCGGACGTGTTCGCCGCGGCGTAGTGAGTCGGTGACCAGGCGGGTCACCTCGGGGTCCCCGTCGGCATACGTGGTGGACCCGACCGTCACCTGCGTCGGCACGACGGAGATTCCGTAGTCGGCGATCTCTCGGCCATCGAGGTGCGCGGTCGAGTCCGTCACCAGGGCCACGTGTCCCGCCACGAGAGAAATGTAACCGCCGGCGGACGAGCGCGTCCGGTGTTCGATCAGCAATCCCGAAGGCCGTGCTCGACTGCCGGTCGAATCTGCCGACGAAGACGTGTACTCGGCCTGGCATCAGTCCCACAGCGCTACTGGCGCACGCCGGTGCCGGTTGTCGGCGGGCCGTGAGACCGTTCCGGCATGGACGAAACCGACAGCGACGTCGAGGAACTCCAGCGCATGCTTGATTCCTCCCTCCCCCACTCCAGCGAACACCTGCGTTCCATCGTCACCCCCGAGCGCACCCTGACCGCACGCCAACTGTGCGGTGTCCTCACCGGCATGTGCACCTTGTCGGTCGCCACCGTGACCGCAGGCGGTGCGTCCCGGATCAGCGCGGTCGACGGGCACTTCCTGCGTGGCCGATGGGTCTTCACCACTTCGGGCACGGCGGTCAAGACCCGCCACCTGCGCGCCCGTCCCGACGCCAGCGTCGCCCATCTGCGCGGCGACGACCTGGGCGTGTTCACCCACGGCGTGGCGGAGTTCCTACCACCCGACCACCCGGACTGGCGGCCGGTGGAGGACCACCTGGTGCATCACTACGGCAGTTCGCCGACCAGTTGGGGTGAGGACATCGTCTACGTGCGAGTCCTGCCGCACTGGATGGTCGCCTACGCCTTCGATCCCGGCAAGGTGGTCGGGAGGACCGGAGGTGACGACTGACAGCGGCGCCTTGGCGGACGCACCGCCCTCACCCGGCGGGCACGATGTTGACCAGCCGAGGAGGACGCACGACCACGCGGTCGACGGCGCGACCGTGCAGCGCCCGGCGCACCGGCTCGATGTCAAGCGCGCGTCGACGCAGCTCGTCCGCGGTGATGTCCGGCGGCACCTCGAGCCTGCCTCGCAGCTTGCCCGAGACCTGCACCACGCAGGTCACCACCTCCGCACCGAGGTAGGCCGGATCCGCCTCCGGATAGGGCACGTACGCCAGCGACGCTGCCTGTCGTGGCGCCCTCTCCTCCGAAGTGGCCTTCCACTCTCGCGAGGCTCCTTCTGGCCTGGCCTTCTCAGCGCACAGTCGGTGCCACAGTTCCTCGGCCAGGTGCGGCGCGAACGGCGCGAGCATCAACACCATGGGGCGGGCCACCTCCGTCGGCACCTCGCCACCCAGGCCCGCGACGTGGCGGGACAGTGTCGTGAGGCGGGCGACGGCGGTGTGGAAGCTCAGCGCGTCCAGGTCGTCGCGAACACCCCCGATCGTCGTGTGCAGCAGGCGAAGCGTTTCCTCGCCAGCGGGCCGGTCGGTGATCCTCGGCGCGCCGGTCTCCTCGTCGACCAGGCTCCGCCACACCCGCTGCAGGAGGCGCTGCGCCCCGACGATGCCGCGCGGGTCCCACGGGCGCGACGCCTGCAAAGGTCCGGACGCCATGACGTACACCCGGAAGGTGTCCGCGCCGTAGCGGTCACACAACTCGTCGGGGGTCACCATGTTGCGCAGGCTCTTGCCCATCTTTCCCAGCGACCTGGTGACCGGCCGGTCCCGCCACCAGAAGGTGCCGTCGCGTTCGACCACCTCGGCGGCGGGCACGTGAACCCCTCGCTCGTCGGTGTAGGAGTACGCCTGGATGTAGCCGTTGTTGACCAGCCGGCGAAACGGCTCCCGGCTCGACACGTGACCCAGGTCGTACAGCACCTTGTGCCAGAAGCGTGCGTACAGCAGGTGGAGTACGGCGTGCTCGACCCCGCCCACGTACAGATCGACCCCGCCCGGGTCGGTACCGCCGCGGCTGCCCAGCCAGTGCCGTTCCAGCGCCGGATCACAGAACCGCTCGGCGTTGTGCGGATCGAGGTAGCGCAACTCATACCAACACGAGCCGGCCCACTGCGGCATCGTGTTGGTCTCCCGCCGGTAGGTGCGCGGACCGTCGCCCAGGTCCAAGGTGACCTCCACCCAGTCGGTCAGCCGACCCAGCGGCGCGACCGGCTCCGACGACGCGTCGTCGGGATCGTAGGTGGTGGGCGCGTAGTCCGGGGTCTGCGGCAACACGACCGGCAGCATCGACTCCGGCAGCGCGACCGGGCCGTGCTCGTCGTACACCATCGGGAACGGCTCGCCCCAGTAGCGCTGCCGACTGAACAACCAGTCGTGCAGTCGGTACGTCACCTCGCCCTGCTCGCGGGTGCGGCCGATCCAGTTGCGTTGCTGAGTCTTGATCGGCTCCGGCCAGTCCAGCAGGTCCAGGTCGTCGACCAGCCGGTCGGCGTAGGCGGTGATGCGCAGCATCCATTGCCGCATCGTGCGGGCGAAGACAGGGTAGTTCCCGCGTTCGCTGCGTCCTTCCGCGGTGACCTCCTCGTCGGCCAGCACAGTGCCCAGGCCGGGGCACCAGTTGACCGGAACGTCCGCCAGGTAGGCGAGGCGGTGTGCGTCCAGCACGGCGCGGCGTTCGTGGACGGACAGCGTGTTCCAGCCACGCCCCCCGGGCACGGCTCGCCGTCCGGTCGCGAACTCCTTCTCCAGCTCGGCGATCGGCCGGGCCTGCTTGCGCTCGTCGTCGTACCACGCCCCATGGATCTGCAGGAACATCCACTGCGTCCAGCGGTAGAAGTCCACGTCGGTGGTCGACACGCCGCGGCGATCGTCGTGGGCCAGGCCCAGCCGCCGCAACTGCCGGCGGATGGTGGCGATGTTGGCCTCGGTGGTATCCCGCGGATGCCGGCCGGTCTGGACCGCGTACTGCTCGGCGGGCAGGCCGAACGCGTCGAACCCGAACGCGTGCAGCACGTTGTGTCCGCGCATTCGCAGGTACCGCCCGTAGACGTCGGTCGCCACGTAGCCGAGCGGATGGCCGACGTGCAGCGAGCCGGACGGGCCGGCGAACATGTCCAGCACGTAGAACTTCGGGGCGTCCGCCCGCGCCCTGTCAACCCCGGCTTGCCGGTTGCCGTCGTAGGCGCCGGGGCCGAGATCGCCGGCGGGGTTAGGGGTGTGGAACGTCCCGTGCTCGGTCCAGAACGCCTGCCAACGCGCCTCGATCCGACCGGCCAGCGGTCCGTCGTAGCGGTAGGCGGGTTCGGACGCGACGCCGTCGTGGGGCTTGGTGGGGTCGGCTGTGGTCATGGTGCACCGCCCGAGGGTCGGCGGCGATCGCGCAAGGTCGCTGATCACCGGTGGCCGGACATGAAGAAACCCCTCACGCAGAGGGGTTCGCCGCGCCGACGCGGTGCAGAGCACCCGCTGAGGTCAGCGCGGCCCGGTAAGGAGCAGGACCACCGACATGCCAGGAGGATAGCCTTTTGGCCCCCGTGGGCGCAGCATGAATGTCCGAACCCGGGCCCCTTGAGCCACCGATCGGCGTAACGACGGCGTTCCCCGGCGACCGGGCCGGGGAACGCCGCCTGCGAGGTCGTAGTGAGCCGGCGCCGAGGCTGTTGCGGCAGGCCCCCAGCGGCATAGTCGATGCCGCCGGGGTCCTCACCAGCCTGGGCGACGCGCTGCAAGCGGTGGGCGAGCACGAGAGGGCCCGCGGCTGCCGGCGGGACGCGCGCTTGCCGCGTACGCGCGATCGGCCGATCCACGGGCAGTCGGGGTGCGGGCGAGGTGCGGGCGAGGCCGGCCGTCTCCGCGGCCGACCTCGCCCGCCTTTCCCAGGGGCGGTGCGCACACACCCTGGGACGCCCTAGCCCGGGACGATGTTGACCAGCCGCGGTGCCCGCACGATCACCTTGCGGATTTCCCGGCCGGCCAGCGCGCTCTGCACCCGCTCGGAGGCAAGGGCGAGTTGACGCAGCTCGTCCTCGGAGATGTCCGGAGACACCTCGAACTTGTCCCGCAGCTTCCCGGCGACCTGAGCCACCGCGGTCAGCGTCTCCGCCGCAGCAAGGTCGGCGTCGTAGGTCGGCCAGCCCACCAACGCCACCGTCGGCTCGTGACCGAGGCGTTCCCACATGTCCTCGGCGGTGTACGGCGCGACCAGGCTGAGCATCACCGCGAGCGCCTCCGCCGCCTCCCGCACCGCGGGGTCGGCCGGGCCGGGTCCTGAGTCGATCGCCTTGCGTACGGCGTTGACCAACTCCATCAGCCGGGCGACCGCGACGTTGAACTTGAACGACTCGACGTGCTCGGTGACCTCCTTGATCACCGCGTGGGTGACCTTGCGCAGCGCGCGGTCACCGTCGGCCGGGTCGGCACCCAGCTCGCTCGTCACGTCGCCGGCCACCCGCCAGGCGCGCTGCAGGAAGCGCAGCGAACCCGCCGGCGACAGGTCGGCCCAGTCGATGTCGTCCTCGGGCGGACCGGCGAACACCATCGTCAGCCGGATCGCGTCCACGCCGTACATCGCGAGCTGCTCACCCAGGTCGACACCGTTGCCCAGCGACTTGCTCATCGCCTTGCCCTGGTTGATGACCTGGCCCTGGTTGAGCAGCGCCTTGAACGGTTCGGTGAAGTCGAGCACGCCCAGGTCGTGCAGCACCTTGACGAAGAACCTGCTGTACAGCAGGTGCAGGATCGCGTGCTCCACACCGCCGACGTACTGGTCGACCGGCATCCACCGGCGAACGTCGTCGGGGTCGAACGGACGCTCCTCGTCGTTCGGTGAGCAGTAACGCAGGTAGTACCACGAGGAGTCGACGAAGGTGTCCATCGTGTCGGTGTCCCGGCGCGCCGTCCCACCACACTTCGGGCAATCCACCTCGACCCAGTCGCTTGCGGCCGCCAGCGGCGAGGTGCCCTTCGGGGACAGGTCGGCACCACGCAGGTCGGGTAGTTCCACCGGCAGCTGCTCGTCGGCGACCGGCACCTCCCCGCAGGTGGAGCAGTGCACGATCGGGATCGGTGCACCCCAGTAACGCTGCCGCGACACCAGCCAGTCGCGCAGCCGGAACGTCACCGCACCACGCCCGAGGCCCTTGCTCTCCAGCCAGGAGATGATGGTCGTCTTCGCCTCATCCACGCCGAGACCGTCCAGGCTCACCTCGGCGTTGGCGGAGTTGACCGCCGGCCCGTCACCGACGAAGGCCTCCCCCTCGAAGTCGGCCGGCGGTTGCACCGTGCGAACGATCGGCAGGTCGTACCGCCGGGCGAAGTCCCAGTCGCGCTGGTCCTGCGCCGGGACCGCCATGATCGCCCCGGTGCCGTAGTCGGCCAGCACGTAGTCGGCGGCGTAGATCGGGATCCGCTGGCCGTTGACCGGGTTGACCGCGTGTACGCCGAGGAAGACGCCGGTCTTCTCGCGTTCGGTGGACAGCCGCTCGATCTCGGTTGTGCGCTTGACCTCTTCGAGGTAGGTCTCGAACGCCTCCCGCTGGTCAGCCGTCACCAGCTCGGCCGCCAGCTTCGACTCCGGCGCCACCACGAAGAACGTCGCGCCGAACAAGGTGTCCGGCCGGGTGGTGAAGACGGTGACCGGCTCCTCGCGTCCTTCGACGGCGAAGTCGACGTAGGCGCCCTCGGACCGGCCGATCCAGTTGCGCTGCATGCTCAGCACGCGCTCGGGCCAGTGGCCCTCCAGCGGCTCCATGTCGTCGAGCAGCCGCTGGGCGTAGTCGGTGATCTTGAAGTACCACTGCGTCAGCTCACGCTTGGTGACCGGCGAGCCGCAGCGCTCGCAGTTGCCGGCGATCACCTGCTCGTTGGCCAGCACCGTCTGGTCGGTCGGGCACCAGTTGACGTAGGACGCCTTGCGGTAGGCCAGGCCGCGTTCGTACAGGCGCAGGAACAGCCACTGCGTCCAGCGGTAGTAGGCCGGGTCGCAGGTCTGCAGCCGCCGGGACCAGTCGAAGGAGACGGCGTACCGCTTGAACGACTCCGCCTGGGTGTCGATGTTGGCGTACGTCCACTCGGCGGGGTGGGCGTTGCGCCGGATAGCGGCGTTCTCCGCCGGCAGCCCGAACGCGTCCCAGCCGATCGGGTGCAGGACGTTGTAGCCGCGCTGGAACCAGTAGCGGGCCAGCAGGTCACCGAAGGCGTACGCCTCGCCGTGGCCCATGTGGAGGTCGCCGGAGGGGTACGGGAACATGTCGAGCAGGTAGCGCCGCTCGCGGGTGTCGGGTTGCGCCGCCGGGTCGTCACCCGCGAGCCGGTCGGCCCGGAACGGGTCCATCCGCTGCCACACCGGCAGCCATTTGCCCTGGATGGTGTGGAAATCGTAGGTGTCCGCCGCGGCGTGGCCGTCTCGGCTGGGTTCGCTCATCGTTCCTGACTCCGAGGGAGGGACTGAGGTGGGACGCTCCGCCAAAAGAAGAAAACCCCTCGCACAGGAGGGGTTGCCACGCCGACGCGGTGCTCGAAGCACCCGCTGATGGTCAGCGTGGCTCGATAAGGAGCAGAGCCGTCCGCATGCGGCCCAGGGTAGCGCACCGGCTACTTCGGACGGCCCGCGGACAGCGCTCCCGACCCGGTCCCTGCTCCGGGCCGGTGGGCGCGAAGGTGGACGTGAAAGGCTTTCGCCCATGAGTCCGCGAAGCCGAGGCCGCCGAGGCGACCGCCGTCGCCCCTCCGACACGCGCCGAGCCCGCCGCCGTGAGGACGGGCGGGCCGGCCGCCCCACCGGCCCGCACACGCCGGGGCCGGGAGCCGACGCGGCCTTCGGCCAGGTCGGCGGACCGGGCGCCGGAGCAGCTGGCGGCCCTGGCGAGGGGCCGTCGGGCCACCCGGCGGCCGAGTTCGCTGACGAGGTGCTGGCCGCCACCCCGCAACTGACGGCGCTGACCTCGCCGTTGCAGGCGGAAGGATTCGTCTCCAGCGTGATCGGGACCTGGTGGCAGCTCCCCTCGCAGGCGTTCGGTCCAACGCTCGTCGCCGAGGCACGCCGCGCCGGCGACGCGGGAGCGGTCGCGCTGCTGCACGGGCTCGCCGCCCTGGCCGAACCCCGGGTGGCCGCGCTGGCGCGGGCCGCCCTGGACGGCCTCGACGGCCTGACCTCCGGAGACGGCCAAGATACGCCGGCGTGGGCCGGGAGCCTGGGCTCCGCCAAGGTCGAGCGGTGCCTCGCCGTCACCGAGGACCTCGGCGACAACACGCAGTACATCCTGGTGTGTGCCTATCCCGATGAGGAGCCGCACGCGCTCGTGGTGCTGGTGGACCACAACCTCGGCGGCATCGCCAAGGACCTGTGGGCGACCGACCGGGCTGCCGACCTGGAGGCGCAGGCGCAGTCCACCGTCGCCGCCGACCCCGACCTCACGCTGACCGAGATCGACCCCGCCGACGCGAAGATCAGGCTGGGCGAGGCGTTCGCGGCCACCGACGAGGCCGTCGAGCCCCCGCTCGGCGAGTCGTTCCGCGACCTGCGTGCCGTACTCCTGTCCCGGCTGCGCACGCTGCCCGACGGCGGCTCCGTCCCCGAGCCGCCGCCGTGGCCGGACGCCCGGCGGGCGGCACTCGTCGAGGACTTCGCCGCCTCGCCGGAGGCCGCCGAGCTCAGCCCCGCCGACGCCGCGGGCGCCCGCGCGTTCGCCAAGGAACTCGTCGACTTCGGCTGCGAGTACGACGGAGGGCAGCCGCTGCGGGTCAGCCCGGTCAAGCTGGAGGGCTTCCTGCTCGGCTGGCTTCCGCGTACCGGCCTGCTCGACCGCAGGTACGTCGACGCGGTGCCGTCGGTGCTGCAGGCCTGGGTGCGGTACGCCGGTCGGCGCAACGGCCTCTCCACGACTTCGGTCGACGGGGTGCTGGCCGCGGTGCGGGCGTTCGTGCCGAGGTTCGCCGAGACCTACGACGATCCGTCGGCATGGGGTCCCGCGAGGACCGCCGTGGAGTCCTTGCTGGCCGACCTCGATCCGGACCAGGACAACGCCGACGAGGTTTTCGAACGCCGGATGTTCGCGCTCGACCGGGTACCCGCCCCGGGGTTCGACGTCACCGACGACGACGCGGTGGCAAATCTGGTGGCCGACGACCTGCGTGCAGGCTCGGGTGACTCGGAGGACGCGGAGTACTCCGAGGACGCGGAGAGCTTGGAGGACGCTGAGCCGACGGCACGGGAAGTCGCCGCACGGACAGCGGTCGTCCGGCACCTGTGGTTCGACGACCCGTCGGAGGTTTGGGCGACCGCGCGGCGGCTGCTCGACGCGGGGTACGCCCGGGCCGACGTGCTGGCGGCGCTGGCGTTCGCGCTGGCCGAAGCCGCTGCCGAAGGAGACGCGAAGAGCGTGGATGCCGTACGCCTGCGCGCGGCGCTCGACGCTCTGCCCGGATCGTGGAAGCCGAGCCGCCCGGAGTCGCCGCAGCCCTGAGCACGCCACCGGGCTGTGGACGAACGCCGCGAAGCACGCTGCCGTCCGGGCACCGTTGGACCGCATGCCCCCATGTAGGCACGATGGGTTCCTTGACGCAGCTGTGACCCGGTCTCCAAGCGGCCCCGTTACGAAAGCGCCGGCTGCCCGTCGTACTGGATCATCGATCCGGATCTCCCCTTTTTGCTTCCGCTCGAACTCGGCCCCGACGGTTACCGCGACACCACGCCCGTCGTCGAAGACGAGGCATTTGCGGCGACCGCACCGTTCGCGATCACGGTCCGTCCGGTGGAGCTGGGTCGCCGGCTGAGCCGCGGCGGTCGGCAGCCGGGCCGCGGCCCGGCCGGTGGTGTCGGTGGCGGGCGCTAGCCTTCGCGAGGTGACGCAGCAACCGGATCCGGCCGGGCTGGAGGCGGTGTTCGTCCCGGCCGACCCGCCGCGCGCCGGCGTGCTCGCGTTGTGGGCGCCGGGCGGAGCCGACAATGCCGGTGGCGGCAGCGACGAGAGCACGGAAGGTGTCGAGCTCGTGCTGCCCGCCGGTTCCCGCGTACGCCGGGCCCGCGTTCCCGCCCGTCTCGTCCCGGTTCCGGAGGCGCTTCCCCTGCTCTGCGGGCGCCCGGCTCCACCGGACGCGTCCGCCTCCTACCGTGCCTGGGCTTCGGCGGCGCTCGCCGGGGCGGTCTCGTCGCGCGCGGGCGGTTGCGGCCGGCGGCGAGCCCACAGGGGTACGGCGCATGGCGGGCCGGTCCGCTCGATCCCGACGACCGGGCCTGGCTGGCGAAGCTGGTGGCGGCGATGCCGCCGACGGCGCACGCCCTGCCGGTGCCAGGCAGCCGGCCACTGCGGATGAGCGGCGCGAGAACGCTGGTGCAGGCGTTCTGGGATGCGATCGCCGACACGCTCGCCCGCGACCCCGAAGATCAGGTGGAACGGCCGGCCGGGCCGGCGCTGACGCCGTTCGCGGCCTTCGCGCCCACCCCGCTGGCCGACTCGGTGGCCACCTGGCTGGCCGAGGCCGCGACCGACGACGATCGGCCGGGCGCGAAGCTCGTCCTGCGGATCCAGCCGCCCGAGACCCAGCCGCTCGGGACCCAGCCACAGGACGAAGGAGGCACTGAGGCCCCTCCCCCGTTCCGCGGCGTACTCCAGCTCCGCAGTGCCGTCGACCCCAGCCTGCTGGTCGACGTCGCCGACCTGTGGGCCGCGCCCGCCGCGGTGCTGGCCCGGCTCGGCGACCGGGCCGAGACCGACCTGCTGCTGGCGCTGCGCCGAGGCGCCCGGGCCTGGCCGCCGCTCGGCGCCGCGCTCACCGCCGCCACGCCGGCTGCGATCGACCTGGCCGACGCCGACGTGGAGGACCTGCTGGCGCGGGGAGCCGAGGCGCTCGACCTCGTGGGCACGGAGGTGTTGTGGCCCAGGGAGCTCGGCGGTGGCGCGCTGTCGTTGAAGGCCCGGGCCACCACTCCCCGGGTGGCCGGCGCCGGCGAACCCGCGTTCTCGCTGCGCCAGATGATGGAGTTCCGCTGGCAGCCGACGCTGGACGGTGCGGAGCTGACCGAGGAGGAGATCGCCGCGCTCGCGGAGGCGAAGCGGCCGTTCCTGTGGTTGCGCGGGCGGTGGGTACGCGTCGACCGGCAGTTGCTGGACCGGCTGCGCCGGCGCGGCCCGCGCACGCTGGGAGCGGCCGAGGCGCTGGCCGCGCGCTGAGCGGTGAGCTCGCCGTAGACGACGAACAGGTCGAGTTCGTGCCGGACGAACGGATCGGCAAGCTCGCCGAGCTTCTCTCCGGCGTGGGTGCCGACACCGACGTCGCCGCGCCGCCCGGCCTGGCGGCCACCCTGCGCCCGTACCAACAACGCGGGCTGGCCTGGCTCGCCCAGCTCACCGGCCTGGGCCTCGGCGGCTGCCTGGCCGACGACATGGGCCTGGGCAAGACCGTTCAGCTGATCGCGGTCCACCTGCACCGCCGGTCGCTGGGGCTGGGGCCGACGCTGGTGGTGTGCCCGACGACGCTGCTCGGCACCTGGCAGCGGGAGCTGCGCAGGTTCGCGCCGTCGACGCCGGTCCGGCGCTACCACGGCGGCGCGCGGCACCTCGACGACCTGGCCCCCGACGAGGTGGTGCTCACCACGTACGGCGTCGTGCGCCGCGACCATGCCGAGCTGGCCGACGCCCGCTGGGGCCTGGTCGTGGCGGACGAGGCCCAGCACGCCAAGAATCCCCTGGCCCGCACGGCCCGCGCGCTTCGTACGATCCCGGCCCCGGCCAGGATCGCGCTGACCGGCACCCCGGTGGAGAACCACCTCTCCGAGCTGTGGTCCATCCTGGACTGGACGACGCCCGGCGTGCTCGGGCCGCTGGAGCGGTTCCGGCAGAAGGTGGCCGTTCCGATCGAGCGCTACCGCGACCCGGCGGCCACCGAACGTCTGGCCCGGGTCACCGCGCCGTTCCTGCTGCGGCGGCGCAAGTCCGACCCCGGGATCGCGCCGGAGCTGCCGCCCAAGACCGAGAGCGACGTGGTGGTCGGCCTCACCACCGAACAGGCCACTCTCTACAAGGCCGTGGTCACCGAGGTGATGGCCGAGATCCAGGAGTCGGAGGGGGTCGCCCGGCGTGGCCTCGTACTGGCCCTGCTCACCGCCCTCAAACAGGTCTGCAACCACCCGGCGCAGTACCTCCACGAGTCCGGTCCGCTGCCGGGCCGGTCGGGCAAGCTCGCCGCGCTCGACGACCTGCTCGACGTCATCCTCGCCGAAGGCGAGTCGGTGCTGATCTTCAGCCAGTACGTCGAGATGTGCCGGCTCCTGCAGGACCATCTGGACAGCCGTGGCGTACGAAACCTCTTCCTGCACGGGGGAGTCACCGCCCGCAAGCGCGAACGCATGGTGGCAGACTTCCAGTCCGGCGCGGCGCCGGTGTTCCTGCTCTCCCTCAGGGCCGGTGGCGTCGGGCTCACCCTCACCCGCGCCACCCACGTCGTGCACTTCGACCGGTGGTGGAACCCCGCCGTGGAGAACCAGGCCACCGACCGCGCCTACCGCATCGGGCAGGACCACCCCGTGCAGGTACACCGGTTGGTGACCGAAGGAACGCTGGAGGACCGTATCGCGGCCGTGATCGAGTCCAAACGCGAACTGGCCGACTCGGTGGTCGGGTCCGGCGAGAGCTGGATCGCCGACCTGTCCGACAGTGAGCTCGCCGACCTGGTCGCCTTGGGGAGTACGCCGTGAGCCCGGGCGGCACGGGCGGCCCGCGCGGCAGCCGGACGTCCGGCGACTGGTGGTCCGACGAGCCGGCCGGCGGTGGGCACCGGCCACCCGCGGCCACGGGCGCCGGCAGCCGGAGGCCGTTCGGCCTGACCTGGTGGGGGCGAGCCTGGGTGGACGCGCTCGAACACCGCGCCGCGCTCGACCCGGGCCGGCTCGCCCGTGGTCGTTCCTACGCCCGCCGCGGCGCCGTCGGCCGGGTCCAGCTCACCGCCGGACTGGTGATGGCACCGGTACAGGGCAGTCGACCGGATCCCTACACCGTGACCATCCGGGTACCGACCTTCCGGCGGGTCGAGTGGGAGCGCGTACTCGACGTGATCGGCACCCAGATCGGCCGGACCGCCGCGTTGCTGGACGGCGAACTGCCCCCGGAGGTGGTCGAGGACGTCGGCGCGGCCGGGCTGAGCCTGCTGCCGGGACCCGGTGAGATCCGGCCGGCCTGTTCCTGCCCCGACTGGGGCGAGCCGTGCAAGCACGCGGCCGCCGTGTGCTATCTCGTCGCGGACCTGCTGGACGCCGATCCGTTCACCGCGCTGCGGCTGCGCGGACGCAGCCGGGACGACGTTCTCACCGCGCTGCGTGCCCGCCGCACGGCCGGACGGCCCGGAGCCGACACCTCCGGGTCGGTACGCCAGGGCCGGGCAGTCGACGACGGGACCGTGCCGGCGCGCTCGGCGTACGCCGAACAGACGGCCGAACGCCCCGAGCCGCCGGTGCCTCCGCTCCCGCCGGACCGGCCCGGCCGGCCGGCGCCGCTCGCCCAGGAGCCACCGCCGGGCTCGGGTATCGACCCCGGCACGCTGTCGGCGCTCGCGGCCGCCGCGGCCCTGCGGGCGTGGAAGCTGGCCACCGCCGACGTCGAGGCGACGCCCGAAGACGACGCGACGCCCGAGGACGAGCCGGACAGCCGTAGCTGAGGGCTGCCGGACCTAGTGGTTACCGGCCGTGGCCGGGCGGTCGGCACAGCCGTCGCCCTCGGCCAGCCGGGCCAGCAGCCTGAGCAGGTCGGCACGCTCGTCGGCGTCCAGGCGTTCGACCATCGCGACCATGGCGTCGCGCCGGCTGCGCCGGATGCGGGCCAGAACTTGCCCGCCAGCGGAGGTCAGGCCCACGAGGGTTGCCCGGCGGTCGTCGGGATCCGGCTTCCTCGCCACCAGCCCGGCCTCCTCCAGGTCGTCCACGACCGAGGTCGCCGAGCGGGGCACGATGCCCAGCTGGTTGGCGAGTTCGCTGATCCGCAGCGGTTTTCCGGCATGCCCCAGGATCCGCAGCACCCGCATCTGCCCCTGGGTGACCTCGACGCCGAGCGCCTCCAGCGAGCCGCGGCCGGCCCGGCGCTGCCGGCGTACCAGCCCCTCGAGCAGCGCCGCGATCTGCTCGGCTGTGTCGTCCGCCGGGGCGTCCACTGGGTCATCGGCTGAGTGGGCCGCAGGGTCGGCCGGCGGGCTGTCCGGTGCGTGCACGGTTGCCACCCTATCCGGAATCCTCATCTTGTGAGATTACCTCATAGTGAGTTAACCTCCCTAAATCTCGGGCTCCCCGCCGAGCAACGGCCGAGCCCCGACCGCGTTTCCCACCGAGTTCCCCACGAGTCCCCCACCCGAAGGGCTTCTATGTCGATGAACCGAGGCGGCGGAGGAGCCGCCATGCGGTCCTTCATGAAGGACACCTCAGTACGCGGGCACAGGCTCGCTCCCGGCACGATCGGCCGGATTCTCGCGTTCGGCCGCCCCTACCGCGGCCTGCTGACGGTCTTCCTGTTCCTCGTCGCCGTCGACGCGACCGTCGGCGCCGTCACTCCCCTGCTCTTCCGCGCGATCATCGACCGGGGCATCACTCCGGGCCGTACCGACGTCGTGGTGTCCCTGGCCGGCGTGGTCGCGCTCCTCGCCCTGCTGTCCGCGGCGGCGACGCTGGCCCAGCGGTGGTTCTCCGCCCGGATCGGCGAGGGCCTCGTCTTCGACCTGCGCACCGCGGTGTTCGACCACGTGCAGGGCATGCCGGTCGCGTTCTTCAGCCGTACGCAGACCGGGGCGCTCATCCAGCGTCTCAACGGCGACGTGCTCGGCGCCCAGCAGGCGTTCACCTCCACGCTGTCCAACGTGGTGAGCAACCTGCTCAGCGTGGTGCTGGTGCTCGCGGCGATGCTCGCGATGTCGTGGCAGATCACCCTGCTGGCCCTGGTGCTGCTGCCGTTGTTCGTACTCCCGGCCCGGATGATGGCCCCCAGGCTGCGCGCGGCGACCGCCGAGAGCTACCGGCTCAACGCCACCATGGCCCAGACGATGACCGAGCGGTTCAACGTCGCGGGCGCCATGCTGGCCAAGCTGTTCGGCCGTCCGCAGGACTCCTCCCGCGACTTCGCCGGCAAGGCCGCCCGGGTCCGCGACATCGGGGTCACCACCGCGACGTACGCCGGAATCTTCCGGGTCTCGCTCACCCTCGTCGCCGCCCTCGCGGTGGCCCTCGTCTACGGGCTGGGCGGTGTGTTCGCCGTCGAGGGCGCGCTCGGCATCGGCACGGTGGTCGCGCTCACCGCCTACCTCACCCGGCTGTACGGGCCGCTCACCTCGCTGTCCAACCTGCAGGTCGACGTGATGACGACGCTGGTCAGCTTCGAGCGGGTGCTCGAGGTGCTCGACCTGCCACCGATGGTCGCCGACCGCCCGGACGGGAAGGACCTGCCGGTCGACGTCGAACCCACGCTGGAGTTCGACCACGTGTCGTTCCGCTATCCCTCCGCGGCGGAGGTCTCCCTCGCCTCGCTGGAGTCGGTGGCCACGCTGTCCCGGCAGGCCGGTGAGGAGGTGCTGCGCGACGTGAGCTTCGAGGTCGCGCCGGGCCGGATGGTCGCCGTGGTCGGCCCGTCCGGCGCGGGCAAGACGACGCTCGCCTCGCTGGTGTCCCGGCTGTACGACGTGACCGGCGGCGCGGTCCGCGTCGGAGGCCACGACGTGCGCTCGGTCACCCAGCAGTCGCTCCGGTCGGTGATCGGCGTGGTCACCCAGGACTCGCACATGTACCACGACACCATCCGAGCCAACCTGCTCCTGGCCCGCCCGAACGCAACCGAGGCCGACCTGTGGGCGGCCCTCGACGCCGCCCGGATCGGCCCCCTGGTGGCAGGTCTGCCCGACGGGCTGGACACCGTCGTCGGTGACCGGGGCTATCGCCTGTCCGGCGGCGAACGCCAGCGGCTCGCCATCGCCCGGCTGCTGCTGAAGGCACCGTCGATCGTCATCCTTGACGAGGCAACCGCGCACCTCGACTCCGAGTCCGAGGCCGCGGTGCAGGCCGCGCTGGCCACCGCCCTGACCGGGCGTACGTCTCTGGTGATCGCGCACCGGCTGTCCACCGTCCGGGACGCCGACGAGATCCTGGTGCTCGACGAGGGTCAGGTACGCGAACGCGGAACGCACGAGCGGTTGCTGGCGGCCGGCGGACTGTACGCCGAGCTGTACCGAACGCAGTTCGCGCGCCAGGACGGCGAGGGGGAACTCGCCGCGGTGCCCACGTCCTGAGGCCTGTGCTGCGGATCCGGCGCCAGGCGGAACTTCGCGGTGAACGACTTTCCCCTTGCGGCGTCGACATCCACCGCCAGCCTGATCGTCGGACTCAGCCGGGTCACCGTGATGCGGGGATCGCCGGACATGACGGACAGGGCCTGCCGGTCGATCTCGAGGTCGATGATCCCGGTGTTCTCCATGGTCGGGTCGTTGACCGCGATCTCGAACGTGTCGCCGGCCACCTCCCTCGTCATCACCGACGCCCGCTTGTCGCTGGTCATGTCGCCCGCCGTGGTGGCCCTGTCGGTCCAGAAGTTGTAGCCGGTGACTCCCAGGGTGTTCTCGCGTACGGCGTGCACCGCGGCGGAGTTCGCGAGCACGGCGATGTCCGGGTTCTTCGCGTACTCACGGGTCTGTGCCGGAGTCCGGTTCGGCAACAGCACGTAGCTGTAGGTTGCGGCCGTGGGATCGACGCCGTGGTCCATGGTGAGCGTCATGAAGTGACTGGTGTACGCCGGACCGCCGCTGCCGTTGGCGGACAGGTCCGACCAACTGCCGGTTCGGGTGTCCCGCAGGCCGTCCACCGTGGCTCCGCCCGGGAAGTAGTAGCCGATGGAGTCGGGGCCGTGGTTCCCGCCGAGGTTGATCCAGCTGAAGTCCGTGAGTTCGCGTGACCAGCCGGGCGTGGTCGGCTCGGCCTCTCCGTCCACGGTCAGCTGGTTGGTCCCGTCCGCGTTCAGCTTGCGGTTCTCCACCACCGTCTCGACCCGACGGCCGGCCGGGGAGGTCGTCTTGATGTCCGAGCCCAGCGCGACGACCTCGTCGTCGAACATGAACCACGACTTCCGCGCGCTCAGCGAACCGCCGAGCGCCCCGCCGACCGGACGCAGGTGGAGGCCGGAGGCACCGTAGTCACCCAGGACGCTTCCTCCCGACCACGAGTTGGTCGGCCTCCCTTCGCCGTCACCGTTCTGCGGGTGCCCCTCGGGGTTGCCGCGGAAGCGGGGCCGGACCTCCGTGGTGGTGCCGGGCAGCCGCGTCATGTCGACGGTCGGCCAGAAGTTTCCGGAGTACTGCCCGAGGTCGTCGTTGTAGAGGTACGTCATGCCGTCGCCGGTGTACCAGCCCTTGGCGTTCTCGTCGTTCATCTGTTCGTAGTTCTGTACCCGCTTGGAGCTCTTGGCGATCGCGAACGCGAAACCCCTTGCACGGTGGACGGTCCGGTCCATGGTGTTGTACGCGAAGTGGCCGATCGGCTCCGGTCGCGGCGTGACGGCCGGGTCGGCCATGATCTCCTTCACGGTCGCCATCACGAACAGCGAGATCCGCGGATCGCCCGAGGCGTAGAAGTTCCGGTAGGTGTCCGCACCCACCCAGGACTTGATCATCGCCTTCAACTTCCCGGCCTGCCCGGGTGGGGCGACGGTCGCGATCGTGGCGAGGTTGGCGATGACGGCGTGCCCGGCGACGTGATCCTGTTCGATCTCCCGTCCGATCGCGCGACCGCGCACCAGATCCATCCCGGCGCCCTTGTAAACAAGGGGTTCGTAACCGTTGCGGATGGTGGCGTAGAACTTCCCGGCATCCTGCGCGGTGAGGTCCCACGGCGATCCGCTCAGCAGACGGACGATGTTCGACAGGCTGTTGAGATATTCCTTGCCGTACGACAGGTTGTACGCCACGGCGACGTGGTCGAGGTAGGAGCCGTCCTCGTGGAAACCGGCCCCGCTGGTCGTGTAGTCCAGCAACGGCGGAACGAGGTTTCGTACGCGGGTGATGCGATCGCCGCTCTTCTGCAGGACGCCGCTCACCAGTTGGTGGACGAGTACGTCGGTGGCGTTTGCTCCTCGCCACTTCTCGATGTCGGACGGTACGAAGTGGTCGAGCGCGGCGGTGTAGTTGTGGAGCCGAGCCGGGCTCAGGTCGTCGTAGAGCATCACCGTGATGTCCTTGAGCCGGTTGGGAATTCCGATGTACCACTCCCACCAGTTGCCGCGCGCCACGGTCGCGTCGTTGTACCAGTGGGCGTTCACCCAGTCGAGGGCGGTGACGATGTCGTCCCGCAGGGTGCCGTCGCCGTGCAGGGGCGAACCCCTCGTGGAGTAGGCCAGCGTCATCGCACGGAGCCGGACGTAGGTCGCGTCGATCGCCCGGCCGTTCGTACTGACGTCGGCGAGGTCGCTCCAGACGTAGGTCTGCGGAGCGGTGTTCATCGTCTTCCACAAGCCCCGCGCCGTCCGGGTGACGGAGTTGAGCCGGCGCGCGATGTCCTGGTCCCCGGTGTCCAGGTCCGGCCCGCCGTCCAGAGAGTCCTTCCAGCGTTGCCGCAGGGTGTCGAACGAGTCCAAGGGGCCGGAGGAGCCTGGCGGGCCGGACGGGCCGGACGGGCCCGACGAGCCGTCGCCGTCGCCGGAGGAGTACGGGGGAATGCCCAGTCCCAGCAGAGAAAGCAGCAGAACCACCATCAGACCGTAACGTGGAGCGTTTCTCCTCATGCGTGCTCCCCGTGTCGGCCGCGGAGTGGTGGGACGGGACGAATACGCCTAGACCCGGACCGCGCGGAGGGCGATGGTGACGAGCGGAACGTCGAACTCGCCGGTGGAGGTCTCCGGCCGGGCCCGCAGGTAGCCGCGGACGCGGGCCAGCACCTGCGTCCGGTCCACCTCGTCCATCACCAGGATCCGCGAGTGCGTGCCGAGCATCCCGACCACCTGCTCGCTGGTCCGGCGTTCGTGGAACCCGAACTCCGCGCTCGCCTGGTCGGCGAACGCCACGTGCTCGAACAGCTCCTGCCGCATGGGCGACTCGCGGGTCTCGCGTACCGAACCGAGCGCCTGTGCCGCCGCGTTCAGCCCGGCCACCCAGGCGACACCGTCGTCGTGCAGGTTCCACAACGCCGCGAGCACGCCGCCCGGGCGCAGCACCCGGGCGATCTCCGCCAGCGCGCGGTCCCGGTCGAACCAGTGGAAGGCCTGGCCGACCACCACCGCGTCGAACGCGCCGTCGGGCGCGGGGATCTCCTCCGCCGTCCCGGTGAACGCGGGTACGTCCGGCAGCCGCCGGGACAGCTCGGTCAGCATCGCGGCGTCGGGCTCGACCGCGACCGCCTCCATGCCGAGGCCGCGGATCACCTCGGTCAGTTTGCCGGTCCCCGCCGCGAGATCCAGGACGCGTACGACGTCGTCCCCGGCGACGGGTTCGAGTGCCCAGCGCACGGCTGCCTCCGGATAGCTCGGCCGGAAGGCCGCGTACGCGGCGGCACTCGCGCCGAACGACTCCGCACGCCGTTCGCGCTCGGTCGGGTCGGCCGAGCCGAGGTAGTCCCTGGACGCCGTCGGCCGCGACCCGTTGGATTCGGGGGGCATCGGTTCAGGCCCTCCCCTTCGTCGGCCGGAGCGTGGTCAGCCCGCGGCGGACGAGTTCGAACGACACCACGGCAGCCGCACTGGCGACGTTCAGCGACTCCACGTCCCCCGGCATCGGGATCCGCACCCAGGTGCCGACGTACGGCCGGATCGCCGGGCTCACCCCCGCGGTCTCGCTGCCCAGGACGAACGCGGCGAACGGCGGCACCTCCGCGTCGAACACCGTCTCCGGCGCGTCGGCGGCCAACCCGAACACCGCGTATCCCGCCTCCACCAGCCGCTCGACCGCGTCCTGCGCTGTCTCCGCCCGCAGTACCGGCGCCCGGAACGCCACGCCTGCGGAGGCCTTCACCACCAGCGGGTCGATGCCGGCCACGCCGTGGTGGGGTACGACGACGCCGGACAGCCCCGCCGCGGTGGCCGAGCGCAGGATCATCCCGACGTTCGACGGCGTGGTGATCCCGTCGAGCACGAGCACCGTGGGCGGCCGCTCGTGGTGGCGTACGTCGAGCGCGCCGGCGAGGGTCCGCATCCGCGGCGCCACCACGTCGGCAAGTACGCCGTTGTCGTGGCGCCCGTTACCGGACAGCAGGGTGATCCGGTGGGCCGGCTCCCGGCGTACCGGCACTCCCCTGGCGCCGGCGGCGGCGACGATCTCGCGCACCGACGGGCCGCGTGACCCCTCCGCCACCAGCACCTTGTCGATCTGCAGCGCCTCGTCGGCGAGCGCGGCCAGCACCGGCCGGAAGCCGTACACGGTCACGAACCGGTCCTTGGGCGACACCTCTTCCCGCACGCCGCCAGTCTTCCACCGCGCGGTTGGCGTCCGGGACGGCCCACCACGTGACACGGCGACCGGCCCCTCTGCGCGAGGGGTCGGTCGCCGTTCCGCGTACCTACGTGAGGCCCTACACCTCCAGCGGCAGCTTCACCGGCTGGCCGGTCTCCGCCGACTTGTACGCCGCGAACGCGATCTCGGTCGCGCGGTAGCCGTCCCAGCCGTTCGGGTGCGGAGCGGTGCCCTCCCGGATACCCGACACGAACGCCTCGACCAGGCCGGCGTCGGCGTTGCCGCCCCACGGCGTCCACGACACGCTCTGCGGACCTTCCCGGCCCGGGCCGTCGTAGTAGGAGTTGAAGGTCTGGGCGAACGCGTCCGCCGAGGCGACGCCCTCCTCCCCCACCAGCTGCATGGTGACCGCGCCCCAGGTCGGGTAGGACCGCGGCCGGCTCCAGCTGCAGTCGATGGTGGCGACGGTGCCGTCGGCGAAGGTCACCGCGATCGTGCCGGCGGTCTCCACCGGCAGGTCGGGGTAGAGGATCCTGTTGTGCTGCGCGTAGACCTCGACGGCCTCGGAGCCGAGCATCCAGCGGAGCAGGTCGGCCACGTGAACGGTGTGGTCCATCACCGCACCGCCGCCGGCGAGCTTGGGGTCGACGAACCACCCGCCGGGCATCGTGCCCGGGTTGGTGCCGGCCACCGCGTGGATGCGGCCGAGCCCGCCGGACCGGACGATCTGCTCCAGCCCGGCGATCGGCTCGGCGAACCGCACCGGGAACGCCGTCATCAGGTGCACGCCGGCCGCGTCGCAGGCGTCGATCATCGCCTTGCCGTCGGCCAGCGAGGTCGCCAGCGGCTTCTCGCACAGCACGTGCGCGCCCGCCGCGGCGGCCTTCTCCACCAGCGCCCGGTGCCCGGCGTTCTCGCTGCAGACCACCACGCCGTCCGGGCCCCACTCGAGCAGCTCGTCGTAGGAGGTGGTGAACGGAATGCCGAGCCGGTCCGCGAGCGGCTTGCCGCGCTCGGCGTTCTCGTCGGCGGCGCGCAACTCGACGCCCGGGATGCCGGCCAGCACGGACGCGTAGCCCGCGCCGTGCAGGTGCGCGAAGGACAGGATCCCGATCTTGACTGGGGTCGTGTTGGTCATGCCGACGCCACCTCCGCGGCCACTGGTGCGCTTCCTTCGTACGGGGTGGAGCTGACCGGCAGCTCGACGGCCTGCCCGGTCTGCGCCGAGGTGACCGCGGCGAGCGCGACGGCCAGGGCGGCGCGCCCGTCGTGGGCGGTCACCCGAGGTTGCGGGCCACCTTCGATGGCGGCGCGGAACTCCGCCAGCTCCCGGGTGAACGAGGAGCCGAAGCTGGATCCGGCGGGAGCTGCCAGCGTCCCCGGAATGGTCTGGACCACCGGCCGCTGGTCGGAGGCGTAGTCGATCATCCCGTCACTGCCGGCGAGCTCGTAGCTGGTCCGGAACGAGCCGCCCTGCCTGGCCCACGAGGCGGTCAGGTGGGAGATCGTGCCGCCGACGTGGGTGAGGATGGCGTACGCGTGGGTGGGGCCGTTCTGCGGTCCTGCGGGCCGCATCAACTTGGCGTACACACGTACGACGTCACCGGCGAGCCACCGGGCGAAGTCGATGTCGTGGATCATCACGTCGCCGATGATCCCGGCGGAGCGGGCCATGTCGTGGTACCAGCCCTGCGGGTTGGGCATGCCGCCCTCGCGGGTGAACCGCATGACGGCGGGCCGGCCGATCCGCCCCGAGGCCACCGCCGCCTGCGCCGAGGCGTACTCGGGCATGAACCGCACCACCTGCGCTGTGAACAACGGCACGCCGGCCTGCTCCGACGCCGAGATCAGCTCGTCCGCCTCCTCGAGCGTCCGGGCCAGCGGCTTCTCGCAGATCACCGGCTTGCCCGCCCGCAGCGCGGCCAGCGCCAGCGCTGCGTGCGTGTCGGTCGGTGTGCACACGTCCACGACGTCGACCGAACGCAGCAACGACGCGAGGTCGGGGTGCACCTGCAGGCCGAGGTCCTCCTGCGCGACCGCTCTGGACTCGGGCAGCTCGTCGAAGCCGTGGAGTTCGGCCCCCAGCTCCCGCCAACCACTGATGTGCACCCGCCCGATGCCGCCGAGACCGACGACGCCCACTCTGGAGACCTTCACCTGAAGCAAACCCTTCCTTAGCCCGATCTCACCAGATCTGGTGCAGACCATATGCCTATCGGGCCGACCTCAGGAATGGAAGGGTTGTCCGATGCGCGGACTGGCCGATGGCGAACGCCGTGGCGCGAGCAGAGGCCGGCGAAGTGTGCTAGGCGAGTACGTCGGCCAGGTGGACCCTCGCTCCACCGGCCGCCGCGGACAGCTCACCCGCCCGCAGGACGGCGAGAATCTCCAGCGTCTCGGTCGGCGGCACCGGAGGCACTCCGGTACGCACCATCTCGACCACGGCCCGCAACTGCCCGGTGTAGTAGGCGTCGGCGTCCTCGATCGCAATGGTGTGCCGGCCCTTGCGGGCGTGCAGAGTGAGATGAAAACCACAGGTCGCGTCGCGTAGAACCTGCACGACGGCGCTCGGCCCACCGGGCCGGTAGCCGAGCACCGCCACGTCCCGCTCCGGCCAACTGGTCCGCTGCACCCACTGCACGCCCGGCCCGAGGACGGCGTACACCTGCTCGACCGCGTGCACGCCGTAGTGGAACCACTCGCCCGGCCCCACGCTCACCACCGATGAAGGCTCGCCGAGGTCGGCGACGTACGCCGCGTCCTCGGCGAGCTCCCGGGCGTACCGCAGCGCCGACGAACTCGTCACCGGGACGCCCCGCTCGGCGGCGAGCCGGAACAACGTCCGCGCCTCGGCGACGTCCTGGGTCATCGGCTTGTCGAGGAACGCCGGCACGCCGGCCGCCACGAACGCCCGGGCCTGCGGCACGTGGTGCCGGCCGTGCCCCGCGTCGTCGACGACGAGCACCAGGTCGGTCTGGCGCAGGAGTTCGGTCGGCTCGCCGAGCACCCGGTCGATGCCGTACGTCGCGGCGAGGGTGCGGGCGTCCGGCTGGTCCGCACGCACCTGCCCGCCCCACACCCAGGTGATGCGGGCGCCGGGGACGGCGGCCTGTTCGTTCAGGATCCGGGCGTACGCGCCGGCGTGGGAGGTGTCGACGCCGAGCAGGCCGATCCGCAGGTTGTGGCCCGCCTCACCAGACACTGCACCGCTCATCCGCCGGCACCCCTCCACCCGATGTCCAACCGAAGTCCAACCGAACGTCCGTCCCGAACGTCCATCCGAACGTCCATCCGAACGTACGTACGCCGTGACCAAGGAGGCACTGTACGTCGTCAGCGCGTTGCGTGCTCGCCCCCACGTCCCCCGATCACGCCCGCGGGCGCAGCCAGGCGGGTCAGCACGTCCGGTAGCGGCCCGGTCGTGACCACGCCGAGCCGGAGGGTCGCCCGGGTGAGCGCGACGTACAGGTCGCCCGCACCATGTCCCCCGGGCCGCACGGATCCGCCGGCCGCGAGGATCGCCGCCGGGTCGACCACGACCACCGAGTCGAACTCCAGCCCCTTCGCCTGCGCCACGCTGAGCAGCGCCACCCGGGCGTCGAGGACCGCCGGGCTGCCGCCGAGCGCGACGTCGGTACGGGCCCGGCGCAGCTGCCGGCCGAGGTCGGCGAACCGGGACTCCGGCACGATCACAGCCAGCCGGCCGGCGCTTGCCTCGGTGCTCGTCGCGGTGCTCGCCGCGGTGCTGGCCTCGGCATCCAGCGCTGCGAGCTCACGGTCCAGCGCAGCGGACAGCGCCGGGCCGAGATCGGTCTCCTCGACGGGCCGCCACCAGGGCTCGCCTCCGTCGCGGACCGAGCGGGGCGGGGCCGCCTGCGGGTCGATGGTGGCGAGTACGTCGGCGGCGAGCGCCATGATCGACGCCGGCGTGCGGTAGTTGACGGTCAGGCGTTCGCGGCGCCAGCGTCCCCGCGCCCACAGGTCGAGCGCCTCCGCCCAGGAATCCGGAGCACCGGGCGCGCTTGCCTGGGCCAGATCGCCGACCAGGGTCATCGACCGCGCCGGGCACCGCCGCATCAGCAGCCGCCACGCCATCGCCGGCAGCTCCTGCGCCTCGTCGACGATCACGTGGCCGTACACCCACGCCCGGTCGGCCAGCGCACCCTCGGTCACCGGCCCGCCGGCCTCGCCTCCGCGGTAGCGCCGGACCACGCCTTCGGCCAGCGGGTCGACGTCGTCGGAGGTGAAGTCGTCGGCGAACTGCTCGTACTCCTGCTGGAGCTCGACTCCGGCCCGGGCGTAGCCGGTCTCCTCGGACACCTCCCCCGCCTCCCGCCGCTCGGCCTGCGCCGCGGCGTGCACGGTGCGGTCGAGCTCGCCGAGGTGTTCGGCGGCCTCGTCCAGCAGCGGTACGTCGGCCGGGGTCCACCGCTGGGTGGCCGGCGGGCCGGGTCTCAGCAACGCCGCCCGCTCGGCCGCGGTGAGTGCGGGCGCGGCGGAGGCGAGCAGGTCGGCCGAGCTGTAGAGGTCGGCGAGCAGTTCGGTCGGGGTCAGCTCGGGCCACAGGCTGTCGATCGCCGCCCGTACCTCGGGCGACCTTGCCAGCTCCGCGCGGACGTCCTCCACGTCGGCGTCACCGAGCAGGTCGGCACCGAGCCGGTCGACGGCCTGCCGGGTGAGCGAGCCGAGAACGTCGCGGACGAAGTGCCGGCGGGCGCGGTTGGCGAGTTCGCCGTCGCGGCCGGCGCGGGCCCGAGCACGCTCCCGGGCCCGCTCGCAGGTGACCCGGGAAAGGACGTACGGCTCGCCGTCGACGACCAGCGCCAGGTCGTGCTCGGGGACTCGCTGGCGGTCGCGGACGGCGGCGGCCACCACGTCGGCCATCCGCGGGTCGCCCTTCACCCGCGCGGCGAGCGGCTCGTCCCGCCCGGTCGCGCTCACTCCCGGATACAGCTCACCGAGCGTGGCGAGCACCACGTCGGTCTCGCCCAGCGAGGGCAGCACCTGGTCGATGTAGCGGGTGAACGTGGAGTTCGGCCCGACGATCAGCACGCCGCGCCTGGCCAGCCGTTTCCGGTGGGTGTAGAGGAGGTACGCCGCCCGGTGCAGCGCCACCACCGTCTTGCCGGTGCCGGGTCCGCCCTCCACCACCAGGATCCCGGCGAGGTCGGAACGGATCACCTTGTCCTGCTCGGCCTGGATGGTGGCCACGATCTCGTTCATCCGGCCGGTGCGCCCGGCGGTGAGGGACGCGAGCAGCGCCGCCTCGCCGGACAGCTGCCGGCGCTCGGTGTCGTCCAGGGCCGCCAGGTCGAGGACGTCGTCCTCGATGCCGACCACGGTGCGGCCCCGGGTGCGCAGGTGCCGCCGCCGTCGGACACCGAGCCGACGGGCCGGGGTCGCGCCGTAGAACGCCTGCGCCACCGGTGCCCGCCAGTCGATCAGAAGTGGCTCGTAGTCTTCGTCGAACAAACCGAGCCGGCCGATGTAGAGGCGGGTCTCGTCGTCGTTGTCGAGCCGCCCGAAACACAGTCCGCGCTCGACGGCTCGCAGTTGGGAAAGCCGTTTCGTGTGGAGTTCGTGGTACGACTGGCGTTCGGACATCGCCTGGTCGTTCTGGACATGTTCGCCGCGGTGAACGACACCGAGCCGGTCCTGCGTACGCTGCCGGAGCGCGTCCAGCCGGTCGTACAGCATGCCGACATAGCCTTGTTCGTAAGCGATCTCGGCCGCGACATGACTCCCGGCCGAACTTGACGAGGTCGTGGAATACGGGCTAGAATTCGCGGAGTCGTTTGGTTCGAATTCTTCGGTGGACGCCCTCTTGGCGGACACGGCGGACCTTGAATCGTCGGTCATTTCCCCTGCCGAATCGAAGTGGCGAAAGAAACAGCCCACGCTACCAAGTGTTCCGGCTGTTCCGCCAGACTCGATTTCTTTCCGAAAGCTGCATTGCTTTCTCCTACGCCGAATTCACTGGTTTCGCTGCGCTCTGTGATGTGAGTGTGTTACTGCTCTCGGGTGCTGTCGATGTCGCGCGTCATCCGCCGAGGTTCAGCAGGGCGATCCCGGCCGCGACCACCACGGTCGCCACGGTCCGCCAGCGCCCGAACGGTTCGCGGAAGACCACCGCGCCGATCACCGCGCCGACGATGACGCTGGTCTCCCGAAGCGCCGCCACAGTGGCGAGGGTCCCCCGGCTCTGCGCCCAGAGCACGATGCCGTACGCCACCACCGCGCAGGAGCCCGCGGCCAGCCCGGTGCGCCAGTTCACCCGCAGGTCCGCCAGCAGGGCGGGGCCACGACGGTGTGCCGCCCAGGCGACCAACACGCCACCGTGCAAGAGGAAAAGCCAGGCGGCGTACGCGAACGGCGCCTCCGACGCCCGTACTCCCAGGCCGTCCAGCACCGTGTACGTCGCGATCAGCAGACCGGTGGTGGCGGCCGCGGCCAGCGCGGGGAGCTCGTCCCGGTGCGGCAGCCCGCGGGCGAACACCAGGCAGCCCAGTCCCACCGAGACCACCGCGACACCGGCCAGCCCGACCGCGCCCAGCCGTTCACCGACCACCAGCGCCGCCACGATCGCGACCACCCACGGCGACATGCCGCGCGCCAGCGGGTAGACCTGGTTGAACGCGCCGAGACGGTACGACCGCATCAGCGCCACGTTGTAGAGCACGTGCACGCAAACGGAGGCGCCGAGGTACGGCCAGCTCGCCCGCGGCGGTACGCCCACCCACGGCAGGGCCGCCGCACCGAAGACCACGAACGCCACTGACAGCACCGTCACCGCGACCAGCTTGTCGGCGATCGCGTGCGCGAGCGCGTTCCAGGTGGCGTGCAGGACAGCGGCGAGCAGGACGGCAGCGGCGATCGCCGTGGTGGTGGTGGGCACGAAGGACGAGCCTGCCAGCAGCTGCGGACGGCACCTGCCGGCAGGTCCGGACGGCACCTGCCGGCAGGTCCGGACGGCACCTGCCGGCAGGTCCGGACGGGCAATTGCCTCGCCCACCGTGCCGGCCATCTGGTAGGCAGTGGCCCATGACGATCGAGGTACGCCCGCTCGGCGCCGACGCGTGGCACCAGGCATTCACCATGATGGAGCTGTCGTTCGGGGAGACCTGGCCACAGGACGCGGCGGACGTCGAGCGCGCGAGGTTCGAACCGGACCGCAGCATCGGCGCCTTCGTCGGCGACACGTTGGCCGGGCACGCCGCGATCTACTCGTTCACGATGACCGTGCCCGGTCCACGGTCGCTCGACGTCGCCGGGGTCAGCCTGGTGGGCGTGCTGCCCACCCATCGCCGCCGCGGGGTGCTCACCGCGCTGATGCGTCACCAGCTGCACGACCTGCACGAGTCGGGCCGGGAGCCGGTGGCCGTCCTCACCGCGTCCGAGCCGGCGATCTACGGGCGCTACGGCTACGGCTGCGCGACCCAGTGGGTGTACGCCGAGGTCAACCGCGCGAAGCGGGCGATGCGCCCGGTGCCCGGGTCCGACGAGGTCACCGTGAGGTACGCCGATCCGGAGAAGTCACTGGACGTCTGCGCCGGCGTACGGGACGCGATCGTTCCCACCCGGCCGGGCTACGTCCGGCACAACGAACCCTGGCGACGCGGGGAGATCGCCGACCCCGAGAGCGAGCGCGGCGGTGCGAGCGCGCTGCGCTGCGTCCTGGCCGAACGCGACGGCGAGGTCACCGGGTTCGCGTACTACCGCAGCAAGGCCAACTGGGAGCCGGGCGGGCCGAACGGCACCACCATCGTGCAGCGCGTGCACGCGACCGACACCGCGTCGTACGCCGCGTTGTGGCGGTTCCTGACCGACCAGGACCTGATGAGCAAGACCACCCACCGCAGGCTTTCCCTCGACGACCCGCTCCTGAGCTGGCTGCGGGATCCCCGGGCCGCCATGGTCACCGTCCGGGACGGCATGTGGGCCCGGCTCGTCGACGTCCGCCGGGCGCTGTCGGAGCGGCGCTACACCACGCCGCTCGACGTCGTGCTGGAAGTACGCGACGACCTGTGCCCGTGGAACGCCGGGCGGTGGCACCTCGCCGGTGACGGGTCGGGCGCCTCCTGCGGCCGGGTCGACCGCGAGCCCGACCTCGTCCTCGACGTGGCCGACCTTGGTGCGGCGTACTTCGGCCGTCCGGTGCTGGCTGCGCTCGGTGCCGCGGGCCTGGTCGAGGAACGCACGCCGGGGAGCCTCGCCGCGACCTCGCGGGCGTTCACCTCCGAGGTGCTCCCCCTGCTCGACACCCCCTTCTGAGGGGGCCGGAGCGACGCGGCCCGGGCCTAGGGCTCCGGGACGACCTCGGTGTCCTCGTACTCGCGGAGCATCTCGATCCGGCGGGCGTGCCGGTCCAGCCCGGAAAACCCCGTCCGCAGGAACACCTCGACCATCCGGGTGGCGTCGTCCACCGGGTGCATCCGGGCACCGACGGCGATCACGTTGGCGTCGTTGTGCTCCCGGCCGAGCCGGGCGGTGTCGAGGTTCCACGCCAGTATGGCCCGGACGCCGGCCACCTTGTTGGCGGCGATCTGTTCGCCGTTGCCGGAACCGCCGAGGACGATCCCCAGACTGTCGGGATCGGCGACCACGCCGAGGCCGACCCGCAGGCAGAACGGCGGGTAGTCGTCGTCGGGATCGTAGGTCGCGGGTCCGTGGTCGACGACCTCGTGGCCCTGCTCACCCAGCCAGCCGACCAGGTGCTGTTTGAGTTCGAAGCCCGCGTGGTCCGAGCCGATGTGCACGCGCATGCCTGCGAGTCTGGCAGCCGGACCGGGCCGACACGTCACCTGGTGCCGGTCAGGCCGAACGTCTCGCGGTGCAGGTGGTCCAGCGCGACGAGGACGGCGCCGCGTACCACCGGGTTGCCGGACACGTCGCTGGCGGCGACCTCGGTGGGCAGCGGCAGGCGGTCGGCGAGCCGGCGGGCGACCCGGTCGGCGAGCGCGGGCCCGCCGGCCCGGCCGACCGCGCCGGCGAGCACGACGTATCCGGGGTCGAGGACGGCGCACACGGCTGCCGCGCCGGTGCTGATCCGGTCGGCGAGGTCGTCGAGGAACGCCTCCGCCGCGGTGTCGTGATCCTCGCCCGCGCGGGCCACCGCGCCGCCGACCAGCCCCGCCAGGTCGTCGACCGAGCCGGCGAGCCCGTGCCGCCGGGCGGTCTCGACCACCGCCGCGCCTCCGGCGACCCGTTGGTACGTACCACCGTCGGCCGGCACGTACGACACCTCGCCCGCGCCGCCGGAGGCGCCCCGATGCAGGCGCCCGCCGAGGACCACCGCGACGCCGATCCCGTCGCCCAGGGAGAGCAGCGCGAAGGTGTCCCGGCCCCGGGCGACGCCGAGCCGGTGTTCGGCCAGCCCGACCAGGTTGACCTCGTTCTCCAGCAGCACCCGCGTGCCGAACCGCTCGCGCAGGCCGGGCAGCAGGTTGCCGTGCCAGGTGGGCAGGCTGACGACGAACGCCACGTCACCGGTCACCGGATCCACCAGGCCCGGCGTACCCACGACGACCATCGCGGGCGAGTCGGCTGGCCGCCCGGCATCGGCGAGGGCACCGTCGAGCGCCCGGCAGACCAGCCGGTCCGGGGTGACCCGCGCGTCCTGGGCCACCACGGCGGTGCCGACCGGCTGTCCGGTGAGGTCGGTGACCACCGCGCGGACCTGGTCCGGCCGTACCTCCACGCCCGCGACGTGCGCCCGGTCGGCGACCACGCCGTACAGCCGCGCGTTCGGGCCGCGGCGCTCGGCGCCGGCCTCACCGACCGGCGCGACCAGCCCGGCGGACTCCAGCCGCTGCACCAGGTCGGCGACAGTGGGGCCGGAGAGCCCGGTGAGGGTACGCAGCTGGGTCCGGGTGAGAGGGCCGCGTTCCAGCAGCAGGTCGAACGCCAACCGGTCGTTGATCAGCCGCGCGGTGTGCGGGGAGGCCGTCCGCGGAATGGTTCCACCCCTTTTCATAAGGAACCCTGCCTGTTAATTTCTGTGAAAGCTAGCTCGCGCCCCGGCGCCCGGTCAACCTTCACCCCGGTCGACCCTTCACCCCCAGCACGCTCCCCAGCCGCGTCGTCCTTCGGAGGCCACGTTGTCAGCACGCCCGCGCGGCGCCGGCGGTTCCCTGCCCGTGCAGGACCCGGCCGCCGCGTCCTCCGGTCCCCCGCCGAGGACCCGTCATCCTGTGTCGCTGGCGGTGTTCTTCGCGCTGGTCGGCTTCGTCCCGGCCAACTGGCTGGTCCGCGTCCCGGACGTGAAGGCGCAGGTGGGCGCGTCGGCCGGTGACCTGGGGCTGGCGCTGCTGTGTGGTTCGCTCGGCAGCCTGGCCGCCCTCACCGTTGCCGCCCGGCTCTGCGAACGCTTCGGCACCCGCCGCGTCCTGGTGATCGCCGGTTTCGCCCTGTGCGCGATCCTCGTACTGCCCGGCCTGGCCGGTTCGGTCCGCGCGCTCGGCGCGGCCCTGGCGTTCTTCGGCATGGCGCAGAGCACGTTCAACATCGCGCTCAACAGCACCGCGGTGGAGATCGCCACCGCCAGCGGCAACCCGCTGATGCCCACCCTGCACGGAATCTTCAGCGTCGGCGGACTCGTCGGCGCCGCGCTCGGCGGCCTGCTCGCCGACCATCTCAGCCCGGTGGTGCACCTCGGCCTGACCGCGCTCCTCGGCCTGGTGGTGACCGGGCTGGCCGGTCCCAGCCTGCTGCGGTCCGGGCGGGCGACGGCGAGGACCGCGGCGGCCGGGACCTCCGCCGCCGGCACCGCCGCCGGCACCGCCGGCGCGGAGAGAGCCGCCGAGGCCGACCGGGCCAACGCCTGGCGCCGCGTCCGGTGGATCGTCCTCGCGTTCGGGCTGGTCGCGGCCTGTACGGCGTTCGGCGAGTACGCCTCGAACAACTGGGCCGCCCTCCACCTGCGACAGGACCTCGGCGCCACCGCCGCGGTCGCGGGGTACGGCTACGCCACCTACGCCTGCGCCATCGCCGGCGGCCGGTTCCTCGGCTCCCGGCTGATCCGGCGGCTCGGTGAGACGGCGGTCCTGTCCGGCGGGTTCGCGCTCGCGGCGGTCGGCGTCCTCGTCGCGAGCTGGGCGGGGCACCTGCCCGGTGGCGGCCTGCCGGTGGCGTTCGCCGGTTACGTCGTCCTCGGCCTGGGCCTGGCCAACGTCTACCCGGTCTGCATCAGCCGGGCCGGCGCGCTCGGCGGGCCGCGCGGGGTGAGCCGGATCTCGATGTCGGCGAGCGTCGGAATTCTCAGCCAGGGGCCGCTGATCGGGTTCGTCGCCGACCGGCGCGGGCTGCCGCTGGCGCTGTCCACCGTCGCCGTACTCGCCGTCCTGGCCGCCGGCGTGGCGTTCGCCCTGCGCGGCTGGACCCGCCCCAGAACGCCGACCACGTCCGCCGCATCCACCACGTCCGCCGAGTCGAACGAACGGAGCAAGCCGTGACCGACCGCTACCAGACCCTGCTCCCCCGGCCCGGCTCGGCGACCGCCGTCAACGGCACGTACGAGCTCACCGCCGGCACCGGGGTGGTGGAGACACCGGGCGCGGAGGGCATGTCACAGGTGGTCCGCGAGCTTCTCACCTCGCTGCGGCTGCCGCTGCCCACCGTCGCCCAGGCCGGGCCGGCCGGGGCGGTGACCATCCACCTGGAGCCCACCTCGGGCACCGCGGAGAGCTACCGGCTGCGCGTCCACGAGCGGGGCGTCGACATCGTCGTCGCCACCGTCGACGGGCTGGTCAACGCCATCCACACGCTGCGACAGCTCCTTCCCGACGACACCTGGCGGGCGGCGCCGCGCGCCGGAACCCACTGGGTGGTCGCGTGCGGCGAGGTGACCGACGCGCCCGCGCTGACCTGGCGCGGCGCGATGCTCGACGTGGCCCGGCACTTCTTCCCCAAGCGCACCCTGCTGCGGTACGTCGACCTGCTCGCCATGCACCGCTACAACCGGCTGCATCTTCACCTGACCGACGACCAGGGGTGGCGGATCGAGAGCCGCCGGCATCCCGAGGTGCACCGGGTCGGCAGCCACCGCCCGGCCACCCAGCTCAGCCGGGACCGGAAGGCCGGACGCCACGACGGTACGCCGCACGGCGGCTACTACACCCTCGACGACCTCGCCGAGATCCACGCGTACGCCCAGGAACGCGGCATCACGCTGGTCCCCGAGATCGACCTGCCCGGCCACTCCTCGGCACTGCTCGCGGCCCGGCCCGAGCTGGGCGTCGGCGAACACCGCGTACTCACCGGCTGGGGCATCTCCGCCGGGGTGGTGAAGCCGCTGCCGGCGACAGTGGAGTTCATCGGCGAACTGCTGGACGAGCTGCTGGACGCGGTACCCACGCCATACGTCCACCTCGGCGGGGACGAGTGCGTGATCACCGACTGGGCGAGCGACCCGGAGATCTCGGCGTACCAGAAGGAACTCGGCCTGGCCGCGCCGATCGACCTGCACGGCCACTTCCTGCGCGCGCTCGGCTCGCACCTGAAACGGCGGGCCGCCCGGATGGTGGTGTGGGACGAGGCGTTCGTCACCGGCGGGCTGCTGGACGACTCGATCGTGATGGCCTGGCGCGGCGACTCGGTGGCCCGCAGGGCTGCGCGCGCGGGCTACGACGTGGTGCGTACTCCGGTCTACCCGACGTACCTCAACTACGACCAGTCCGACCTGCCGGAGGAGCCGATGGCGCAGGGCGGGCCGATCACGTTGCCCGAGGTGGCGGCGTTCGAGCCGGTGCCCGCGGCCTGGTCGCCCGCGGAGCGTTCGCGGGTCCTGGGGCTGCAGTTCCAGGCGTGGACGGAGTACATCGCCTCCGAGCGGCACCTGGACTACATGATGTTCCCGCGGGCTGGCGTGCTCGCCGACGTGGCGTGGAACGGCCGGCCGTCGACCGCGGCCGGAGCCGACTCCGGCGGCGCCGACGGCACCGGGGCGCTTGCCGCGCACCTGGGCCGGCTGGCCGCGGCCGGGGTCGAGTACCGCCCGGCGGCCGGCCCGCACCCGTGGCAGGGCGGCGGCACCGGTGACCGGCGCCGCCAGTCCGGTTCGACGATGGGCGCCGAGATCGAGCTGCACGAGCGGATCTCCGAGCACGGCGACGTGGGCACCGCCTCCACCTGATCGACCAGACCGCACCACCCGGGCGCGGACAACCCGTACGCCCCGATCGCACCACCCCGAGGAGTCCCACCCGTGTCACCCCGCCAGCTCCTGACCGGAGGCCGCCACCCGGTCACCCGGCTGTACCCGTTGACGGTGTTCTTCGCCGCCGACGGCGTGCTGTTCGCCAGTTGGATCGTCCGCATCCCCGAGATCAAGAACCAGGTCGGGGCGTCGGCCACGGCGCTCGGGCTGGCCCTGTTGTGCATGACGGTGAGCTCGGCGGCGTCGATGTACTTCGCGGGCGGGCTCTGCGAACGCCTGGGCACCCGCACGGTGCTCGTCGCGTCGTTTCCGCTGGTGTGCGCCGGGCTGGTCACGCCCGCGCTGGCGCGTTCGGTGGTCGCCCTCGGCGCCATCCTGTTCGTGTTCGGTGCGATCTACGGCGTGCTGCTGGTCGCGCTCAACAGCGCTGCGGTGGAGATCGAGTCGACGTCCGGCCGGGCGATCATGTCGCCGATGCACGGCCTGTGGAGCGTCGGCGGGCTGGTCGGCGCGGTGATCGGCGGCCTGCTCGCCGCGCACCTCACCGCCGTCGAGCACTTCGCGGTGGTCGCGGTGGCCGGTGTCCTGGTCGCGGTCGGGTTCGCCCGGCCGATGCTGCTCACCGGCGCCGACCGGCCCGTTCGCTCCGAGGGCACGGCCGCGGCGGCCGCGAAGGAGCACGAGCCGGTACGACGGGCCGCGCGTACGCCGATCAGCCTCGCCGTCGTGCTGCTCGGCGTGGTCGCGTTGTGCACGGCCTACGGCGAGGGAGCCATCGGCGACTGGGTGGCGCTCCACCTGCGGGAGGACCTCGGCGCGGCGGCCGGGGTGGCGGCGTACGGCTTCGGCGTCTACTCGGTGGCGATCGCGACCGGGCGGCTGACCGGCGGCCGGCTGATCGAGCGGCTCGGTGAGACCTGGGTACTCAGCGGCGGAGCGGTGCTCGCCGCCGCCGGCGTCCTCGTCACCGCATGGGCGGGCACCCTCGCGGTGGCCTTCGCCGGGCTGTTGGCGGTCGGGCTGGGCCTGGCGAACATGTTCCCGGTGGCGATCGCCCGGGCCGGCGCGATCGGCGGCCCCCGCGGCGTCGGCCTGGCCTCCACCATCGGCAACACCGGGATGCTGGCCGGGCCGCCGCTGATCGGGTTCCTCGCCGACCAGGTGGGCCTACGGACGGCGTTGAGCACGGTGGCGGTGACGGCCCTGGTCGCGGCGGTCATCGGACTGGTCCAGCGGTCGCTGCGCGTCCGTGGCGACGGCTCGGCCGAGCCCCTGGCGGCCGAGCCCGCCGAGCCCGCCAACCAGGGCTGATGCTCCCAGGCCAACCCCTGGACACATTTCGGTCACGCTGCGTATCTTTTTCGGCGTTTCGACCTCGTAGAGTGACGTAGCCGTGAAATCTTCGTCGGCGTAGGCAGTCGATCTCTTCCCCATCCCGGCTTACCGAAGCCGGTACCACCCCCAGGGGCTGGTACCAGGAGGAGTGCCATGCGCGCGTCGCGCCGCGGAACCGCCCCCGGCGGGCCGGCGCGCCCGGAGGATCCGGAGTGTCGCCCTCGGCCTCGGCCTGCCCGGTACGCCCCCTGCCCGGTACGCCCTGTCCGGTCGGCGGGTGTGGATTCCGTCACGGACCTGAAGGTCGACCTGAGGGTGAAACTTCTGCCCCGGCACAACGCTCCCGGGGCCCTGGCATGCGCTCGGACGCCCAGGGCCCCGGGAGGCTCCAACAAACTCAGCGTAATTCGGTCGAGCCAACTCCAGCTCGGTGGAGCTCAGTCGAAGACCGGCCCCCGGGTGCGGCTGCGCTTCAGCTCGAAGAACCCGTCGGTCCCGGCGACCAGGCGAACGCCGTCCCAGAGCCGGCCGGCGGCCTCACCGCGCGGAATCGGCGAGACGACCGGGCCGAAGAACGCCGAGCCGGCCACGCTGATCACCGGCGTACCGACCTCGTACCCCACCTGGTCCATGCCCTCGGCGTGGCTCTTGCGCAGCGCCTCGTCGTAGTCGGTCGACTCGGCGGCCTCGACCAGGTCGGCCGGAAGTCCGGCGGCCGCCAGCGCCTCCTCGTACGTCGCGCGCTCGCGCGGCTTCTTCTCGTGGTGGAAGCGGGTGCCGAGTTCGGTGTAGAGCCTGCCGAGCACCTCGCTGGGTTCGTTGCCCTCCTGCTCGGCCCGCTGCGCCGCCGCGATCGCGATCCGCACCGGCCCCCAGGAGGTGTCCATGGACTTCTTGTAGTCCTCCGACAGGTCCCGCCCGGAGTTCAGGACGGCCAGGCTCATGACGTGCCAGCGCGTCCGCACCGGCCGTACCTGCTCGACCTCCAGCATCCAGCGCGACGTGATCCACGCCCACGGACAGATCGGGTCGAACCAGAAGTCAGCGGTCTCGCGCTGCTCGGCCATGCGTACTCCTCCTCGTGTTCTGTCGCTCACGGCGTTGCGCCGCTCACGGCGTTCGGCCGGTCGCGGCGTCGCGCCGCTCACGGCGAAGATCGCCCCAAACGAGGGCAACCGGCCGGACCGCGGCGGCATTCCCGATCACTGCCTCCGCGACGGCGAGTGCCCGATCTCGGTCGCCGCCTCCGGGAGTCGCGTGGAAGGATGGCCGACATGCCAGGCACGAACCTCACCCGCGACGAGGCCCGTGAGCGCGCCCGTCTCCTGTCGGTCGACGGTTACGACGTACACCTCGACCTGACCACCGCCACCGACCAGCAGGCAAGGACGTTCTCGTCCACGACGGTGCTCCGGTTCACCAGCACCGAGCCCGGCGCGACCACGTTCGTCGACCTGATCGCCCCCACCGTCCGCGAGGTGACCCTCAACGGCCGTTCGCTGGATCCCGCCGAGGTCTACGACGGGTCCCGGATCACGCTGACCGACCTCGCCGCCGACAACGAGCTGCGGGTGGTCGCCGACGCCGCGTACATGAACACCGGTGAGGGACTGCACCGGTTCTTCGACCCGGTGGACGGCGAGGCCTACCTCTACACGCAGTTCGAGGTGCCGGACGCGCGCCGGATGTACGCCACGTTCGAGCAGCCCGACCTCAAGGGCACGTTCGCGCTGACGGTCACCGCGCCCAGCTCCTGGCGGGTGGTGTCCAACTCCCCCACCCCCGAGCCGGAGGCAGCGGGCGAGGGCGTGGCGGTGTGGCGGTTCGACGCGACGCCGCGGATCTCGACCTACATCACCGCGCTGGTCGCCGGGCCCTACCACGTGGTACGCGACACCTACGCGGGTACGCACGCCGAGATCCCGATGGACGTCTACTGCCGCGCCTCGCTGGCCGAGTACCTCGACGCCGAGGAGATCTTCGACGTCACCAAGCGCGGGTTCGCGTTCTTCGAGGAGCTGTTCGACTACCCGTACCCGTTCGCGAAGTACGACCAGCTGTTCGTGCCCGAGTACAACATGGGCGCGATGGAGAACGCCGGCTGCGTGACGATCCGGGACGAGTACCTCTACCGCAGCCGCACCACCGACGCGTCGTACGAGGCCCGGGCGGTGACGATCCTGCACGAGCTGGCGCACATGTGGTTCGGCGACCTGGTCACCATGCGCTGGTGGGACGACCTGTGGCTGAACGAGTCGTTCGCGACGTACGCCAGCGTGCTGTGCCAGGCCGAGTCGACCCGGTGGACGCATGCCTGGACGACGTTCGCCAACACCGACAAGACCTGGGCCTACCGCCAGGACCAGCTCCCCTCGACCCACCCGATCTCCGCCGACATCCGCGACCTCGAGGACGTCGAGGTCAACTTCGACGGCATCACCTACGCCAAGGGCGCGAGCGTCCTGAAGCAGCTGGTGGCCTGGGTCGGGCGGGAGGAGTTCTTCGCCGGCCTGCGCCACTACTTCAAGGCGTACGAATGGCGCAACGCCTCGCTCGCCGACCTGCGCGAGGCGCTGGAGGAGACCAGCGGCCGCGACCTGGACGCGTGGAGCCGGGAGTGGCTGGAGACGGCCGGCGTCAACACCCTGCGGGCGGAGTTCGACGAGGACGCCGAGGGGAAGTTCGGTTCGTTCGCGGTGCTGCAGTCCGCGATCGCCGAGCAGCCCACGCTGCGCTCGCACCGGGTTGCCGTCGGCCTGTACGACCGCACCGACGAGGGCCTGGTCCGCCGCGACCGGGTGGAGCTGGACGTCGTGGGCGCACGCACCGAGGTGCCCCAGCTGGTGGGTGCCCGGCGCCCGGACCTGATCCTGCTCAACGACGACGACCTCACCTACGCCAAGATCCGGCTGGACGACCGGTCGCTTTCCACCCTGGTCGACCACATCGGCGACCTGACCGACTCACTGCCCCGGTCGCTGTGCTGGACCGCCGCGTGGGACATGACCCGGGACGCGGAGCTGGCGGCCCGCGACTACCTCGCGCTGGTGCTGAGCGGGGTGGGCAAGGAGCCGGACATCAACGTCGTCCAGCTGCTGCTGCGCACCGCCGCCACCGCCGTGGAGATGTACACCGCGCCCGAACGGCGGGAGGAGGCGCGCCGGGCGTTCGCCGCGGGCGTGCTCGCCCTGGCCCAGGACGCCGAGCCCGGCAGCGACCACCAGCTCGCGCTCGTGCGCTCGTTCGCCTCGGCGGCCATCGCCGAGCACGCCGGTTACCTCGGTGACCTGCTCGAGGGCGCGGTCGTCCTGGACGGCCTGGCCGTCGACGCCGAGCTGCGCTGGCTGCTGGTGCAGAACCTCGCCCGGCTCGGAGCGATCGGGGACGAGCGGATCGACGCCGAACTCGAACGCGACGCCACCATCAAGGGCCAGGAGGCCGCCGCACACGCCAGGGCCTCGCTGCCCACGGCGGAGGCAAAGGCCCGCGCCTGGGAGATGGCCGTCGACCGCGACGACGTACCCAACCAGACGCAGTTCCGCACCATCCGCGGTTTCTGGCAGCCCGCCCAGGAGGAACTGCTCGCGGAGTACGTCGACCGCTACCTCGACGCGGCCGGCTGGGTCTGGGACCGCAAGGCCAACGAGATGGCGCAGTACGTCCTGATCGGCCTCTTCCCGCGTCAGCTCGCCACGCAGGACACGGTCGACCGGGTGCGTGCCTGGCTGGAGGAGAAGCAGCCGGTGCCCGCCGTGCGCCGGCTGGTCGAGGAGGGCGTTGCCGACATCGAGCGCGGGCTTCGGGCGCAGGAGCGCGACGCGCAAGCCTGAGTTGACGACCAGCCTCGAGGCAGGCCCGACCCTTTGCGGAGTTGAGGAAGGGGGCCACTGAGCGAGCGGAAGGGCCGGTGCCAGACGACCTGGCGCCGGCCCTTCGTTCGTGTCGCAGACGTCGCAGGCGCTGAAGTGTGGAGCCTTATGGGGGCTACGACACCCGTAAGTGTCCACACTTCCGTGCGGTCCGGATCTCCCACGCCGGCCACCACCGAGGTTCAGCGCGACGGCGCTCAGGGACAGGTGTCAGGTGCCGACGTCTCCTCGAGGAAGGAGGGAACCTCGCGGTCGACGTACGCACCGACAGCGCGGTCCAGCTCCGTAGGCCACGGCACGCCGGCCGCCGCCAGGGTCTGCCGGCCGACGAACCGCCACGCCAGCGCGGTCGCCCGCATCGCGGTGATCGCCGAGGCCGGTTTCGCAGTGGGGGCCGGCAGGCTCTCCAGCACCGCACGCTGTTCGGGGGTGAGCTTCGCGCTCCACCGCTTGATCCCCATCGGGGGCAGCGGCTGGTTGGCCTGGACGAACAGCTCGTACAGCATCTGCTGGGCCTGCTGCACGCCGACACACACGCACAGCCAGTCGCCGCGCGCCACCATTGCGGGGAAGATGGCCTGCTGCCGGAAGAACTCCTCCACCAGCCGGGCCATCTGCTCGGTGTCGGGGCCCCGGCCGGGCTCTGGTGCGGGCACCGTGGCGTCCAGCCCGTCGCGGTCGAGGACGACGAGCCGGTGGCGGTGCGGCGTCTCGGCGAGCTTGGAGACCGGTTCGGTCACCACGTCCAGGCGCAGGCAGTCCGTCGTCGTGACGTAGAAGGCGCCGGAGGCGAACGGCAGCGCCCGGGCGATCAGCGCCGGCGTGACGGTCGCCAGCCAGTCGCGCCACGAGCCGGCGAAGGCGTCGAAGTCGTCGTCGCGTACGGCGAGGAGAACGTCCAGGTCCGACCCGGCGTCGGCGTCCCCACGGGCCAGCGACCCTGACAGCCACATGGCCCGGATCCGTTCGTCGGCGTCCACCACGTGGTACAGCCGCCGGTAGAGACCGGCGTACCCGGCGGGCAGCGGACCGAGTGCTGCGGGAATCGACATGCCAGAGGCGACCATGGGGACGGCTCCTCGCTGTGGAGACGGTGGGGCCGAACGCTGGGGTGATGCCGGGTCGAACACGCGTGAGGGGCCGGCGATCCTACGGCTCGTCGGTGTGCACCGTGCGGGGGTGGCGAGCATGGTCGCCGAGCTGCTGTACGCCGGACACCAGCCCACCCACCAGGTCACCGTCGGCGAACGCCGACCGCATGCCCAGAACCACCAGCTGGCAGTCGGTGTCGCGGAGGAAGCGGCGGGCCTCCGTCCCGGTCACGATCTCCAGCTGACGCTGGCCGGGGTCGACCATCACCAGAACGCTGTGTTCGGGGGCGGCCAGCTCGGCGTGGAGGTTTTCGGCGTACTCCCGCACGGGAACCTCGGCCGGGCCGACGTAGACGGAGAAGCTCAGGCCGGAGAGTTGCTCGGCGACGCGTACCGCGCGTTCGATGTCGGCGCGCTCGCGTGGGCTGAGCGTGTCACCACTGGCCACCCGCGCCCCCTCGTCCGGCGCCGGTGGAACCCTCGGGACCGCCCGTGGACCGCTCGGTGCGCTCGGCCTCCGCGCTCTCCACCGCGCCCGGCCGGTCACCGAACCACTCCGGCTGGCCGCTCCAGGAGGCACCGGGCTGCACGCGTGAACTGCGGATCAGCGACGGCGTCACCACCAGCAAGCTGATCAGCGCGAACAACCCGAGCGGGATGCCGGCGTAGATACCGAGCACCTCCAGCATCGGCATCGGCGCTTCCTTGGTCCAGGTGTCGGGGGTCCCCGCCAGCGCGACGCTCGCCGAGCCGACGGCACCGACGGTCGCCAGGGAACCCACGACGAGAACACGCGGCAAAGCCCGACCGATCATCGCCCTACCCTTCGTCACGGACCCCAACCGTACTCACCCCGGCCCGCGCTCGCGCGAGTGCCCCGCCGCCCAACCATCCGGGCTCGCCGAGGGGCACACCACCGGGCACACCACCGGGCACACAACCGAACCGGGCGGACCGACCATCCGGTGCGAACCATCCGTCTCGTACGGCCGAACGAACGGCGATCACACGGGCTGGTGGCCACGCGTCCAGGGCATCCACCTAGGCTCGGGGAGGTCCGACGCCCCCGCGCCACCTTGGAATCCGACAGATGGATCTAGCGCTCACCTGGCAACGATTCACCGAGCTTGCCGACGTGCCCGCGCACATCGCGTTCCTGATCGTGCTGGGAGTCGCCGTCAGGTTCGCCCTCAGCCGGCTGATCGACCGGGTGGTCGGCACGACAGCCGGGCTGCCGAAGCCGAAGAACTTCCTCGGCAGCCAGAAGGCGGCCGCGCTGCTGTCCAGTCCCGGTGGGCTCTACCACGAGCGCCGGGTCCAGCGCGCGCACGCACTGGGCTCGCTGTTCAAGAGCATCAGCACCGCCGTGATCTTCGGCGTCACCTTCCTCATGGTGCTCGAGCAACTCGGCTACAACCTCGCGCCGATCATCGCCAGCGCCGGCGTGGTGGGCGTCGCGATCGGCTTCGGCGCGCAGAACCTCGTCAAGGACTTCATCTCCGGCGTGTTCATGCTGCTGGAGGACCAGTACGGCGTCGGCGACGTCATCGACATGGGCCAGGCCACCGGCACCGTGGAGGGTATCGGCCTGCGGGTGACGCGGCTGCGGGACGGCGACGGCGTGCTGTGGCACGTCCGCAACGGCGAGATCGTACGCGTGGGCAACAAGAGCCAGGGCTGGTCGAGCCTGGTCCTCGACGTCTCGGTCGCCTACGACGAGGACGTCGCCCAGGTCGAGGAACTCATCAACGACACCGCTCGCGCGCTCAGCGACGAGGACGAATGGCGCGACCGGATCCTGGAGGCGCCGCACGTCGTCGGGATCGAGGAGGTCAACGGCGCCGCGCTGACCCTGCGGATGATCGGCAAGACCCGGCCCAACGAGCACTTCGGCGTACAGCGGGAGCTGCGACTGCGACTGAAGGCGCTGTTCGACGCCAAGGGCATCCGGGTGCCCGCGCCGATCTGGCCCGGGCAGCCGGGCCAGGCCGCCGGGGTGTGACCCCCGGCCGGCCCGATCCGGTGTGACGTACGTTCCGGTGTGACGTTCGGGCTGGTACGACGATCAGACCAGCGCGGCGTCGAGGGTGATCTTGGTGCCGGCGAGCGCCTTCGACACCGGGCAGTTCTCCTTGGCGGTCTCGGCCGCGGTGGCGAACCCGTCGGCGTCCAGACCGGGCACGCTCGCGCGCACGGTCAGGTGGATACCGGTGATGCCCTCGCCGGGCTGGAACGTCACGTCCGCCTTGGTGTCGACCTTCTCCGGCGGCGTGCCCGCCTGGGCGAGCCCGTGCGAGAGCGCCATCGAGTAGCAGGTCGAGTGGGCTGCGGCGATGAGCTCCTCCGGGCTGGTCCGCCCGCTGGCGGCGTTCTCGGCCCGCGACGCCCAGGTGACGTCGTAGGTGCCGATGCCCGACGAGTCCAGCGAGACTCGGCCGGCCCCCTCCATCAGGGAGCCCTCCCAGTGGGCGTTCGCCGTACGCGTGGTGGCCATGGATCCTCCGGTCGTTCGGTGGTCGTTGGGGTGGTTTCGTCCTACCACGCCATCCTGCCCTGCGATCGGGCCGTCCCACCCGCGGCCCCGCCGCGTCACGACGTCGCTCACGTTACGGCTCGGTGTCCGAACCGCCCAGCCCCTTGACCCGGCGTACCACCGGAGGTCAACATCGTCGCGATCTTGGTCAGTTACTTGCCTGGTACAACGCTCGGCAGCAACTTTCTTGTGGGATCACATTCGTGACATCCACCTCGGGGACCCTGTGCACCGGCCGTGCGCGGGGATCCTCGTGGTCGCCTCAGGAGGAGCCCATGCGGACAGTCACCCGATCACGGACGAGAGCTCTCGCCGTCCTTGCGGCGCTGTTCGCCGTGGTCGCGCTCGTACTCCCCGGCGGCGTCGGGCACGCCGAGGAGGCGCCGGCGCAGAAGCAGCCGAAGCAACTCGTCGTGGCCGCGTCGCAGTCGGTGGACACGTTCAACCCGTTCATGTCGTTCTTCGCGATCGGCTACACCGTCGCCGGGCTGACCTACGACTCCCTCATCGACTGGAGTGCGAAGGACTTCAAGCCGATCCCGGGCCTGGCCACGAAGTGGGAGGAGTCGCCGGACCACCTGACCTGGACCTACACGATCCGCAAGGGTGTGAAGTTCTCCGACGGCAAGCCGCTGACCGCGCACGACGCCGAGTTCACCTACCGCCTGATGATGACCGACAAGGCGGCCCGGGCGTCCTCCTCGGACCTGGTGGAGAACTTCGCCGGCGTCGACGCGCCCGACGACACCACCCTCGTCATCAAGCTCAAGCGGCCGACCAACCAGATGCTCGCGCTCGACAACGCGATCGTGCCCGAGCACATCTGGTCGAAGGTCGAGAACATCGGCGACTTCAAGAACTTCGACTTCCCGCTGGTCGGCTCCGGACCGTTCCAGGTGGTGGAGTTCAAGACCGACCAGTACATCCGGCTGAAGGCGAACAGGAGCTACTGGGACGGTGCGCCCGCCTACGACGAACTCGTCTTCCGCTACTACAAGACTCCCGACGCGGGCGTGCAGGCACTGCTCGCCGGCGAGGTCGACCTGGTGAGCGGCCTCACTCCCGCGCAGTACAAGGCGCTGAGGAACAAGCCCGGGATCACGCTCAACCAGGCCCAGAACCGCCGGTTCGGCTCCATCACGTTCAACGTCGGCGCGCGTACCAAGGCCGGCAGGGCGTTCGGCGACGGGCATCCGGCGCTGAAGGACGTCCGGGTCCGGCAGGCGATCCACCACGCCGTCGACAAGGACGAGCTGATCAGGAAGGTCAACGACGGCCTCGCCCAGCCCGGCGTGAGCTACATCCCGCCGATCTTCAGTACGTACTTCTGGCAGCCCAGCGCGTCGGAGAAGGTGAAGTTCGACCTCGCCGAGGCCAACCGCATCCTCGACCAGGCGGGCTACAAGCGCGGCCCCGACGGCATCCGGCGGATGCCCGGCAACGGCCGGCCGCTGAAGTTCCGGCTGCTCAACCACGCCGACACCCCGTCGGAGGCCACCGACTCCGAGTACCTCAAGGGCTGGTGGAAGGAGATCGGCATCGACACCAAGATCGAGAGCGCCGACTTCACCAAGCTCAACGACCTGCTCTACCTCGGGAAGTACGACATCATCTTCTCCGGTTGGGGCGTGGGGCCCGACCCGACGTCGATCCTCAGCCTGCACACGTGCGGCGTGCTCCCCGACGACGCCTCCGGCACCCAGCGCGACACCGACACCTTCTACTGCAACCCCGCCTACGACAAGTTGCACGAGCAGCAGAAGCGGGAGACCGACCTCGCCAGCCGGGCGCGGCTCGTCAAGCAGATGCAGCAGATCCTCTACACCCAGGCCCCGGTCATCACCCTGCGGTACGCCGACACGCTGGAGGCCTACCGCAGCGACCGCTGGACCGGCTTCGTCAAGCAGCCCGCCAAGCGGGGCATGATCTCCGGCCAGCAGGGCAACTGGGCCTACGCCTCGGCCAAGCCGGTGGTGAAGGAGGAGCAGAAGGAGTCGCGCACCGGGCTCTATCTCGGTGGCGGAGCCGTCGTCGTGGTGGTCGCCGCGGCCGCCGCCCTGGTCGTGGTGCGGCGCCGCCGGACCGCCGACGAGCGAGAGTAGCCGTCGCGGATGAGCATGGATCCCTCGCTGGTCGCGGAGTCGCCGGGCGCCGCTGCGGCAGGCGGCGGCTCAGCCGGTGGCGGCTCGGCTGCTGCCGGCCGCGGCTTCGCGAAGTACGCGCTGGCCAAGCTGGGCGGTGCCGCCGTGTCACTGCTGATGGTGGTGTTCTCGGCGTTCTTCCTGTTCCGCGTCCTGGGCGGCGATCCCGTCGACGCGCTGACCAGGGACGTGCCGACCACACCCGCCGAACGCGCCGCGCTGCGGCACCGGCTCGGTCTGGACCAGCCGCTCTCGCTGCAGTTCCTGCACTACCTGCAGGGCGTGCTCACCGGAGACCTCGGCCAGTCGTACCAGTACCAACAGCCCGTCACGTCGCTGATCGGTGCCCGGCTCGGCGCGACGGTGCTGCTCACCGGCACCGCGCTCGTGCTGGCCGTGTCGCTCGGGCTGTGGATCGGCACCCGCGCCGGCTGGCGCCAGGGCAGCACGTTCGACAAGGTGCAGGTGGGCGTGTCGCTCACGCTGTGGTCGGCACCGACGTTCTGGTTCGGGATGATCGTCATCATGGTGTTCGCCCGGTATCTCGGGCTGTTCCCCATCAACGGCATGGTCTCCCCCTACACCCCGGACGGCTTCTGGCCGCAGGCGCTCGACACGCTGCACCACCTGGTGCTGCCGGTGCTCACCATGACCGCGGTGATCTACGCGCAGTACGTCCTGGTGATGCGCTCGTCGATCCTGGACGAGAAGGACGCCGACTATCTCGTCACCGCCCGCGCCAAGGGCCTGCGTGACGACGACGTACGCCGCCGGCATGCCGTACCCAACGCACTGCTGCCCACGGTCACCCTCGTCTTCCTCCAGCTGGGCGGCGTGGTGGGCGGCGCGATCCTCACCGAGACGGTGTTCAGCTGGCCCGGCCTGGGACTGCTCGCCTACCAGGCGCTGCGCATCCCCGACCTGCCACTGCTGCAGGGGACGTTCCTGTTCTTCTCCACGGCGGTGATCCTGGCCAACACCGCGGCCGACGTGGTGTACCGGTTCCTCGACCCGAGGGTGCGCCACTCATGACCACACCTCCCGACACCGGGACACCGGCCGGCTCCGGGACACCTGCCGACGCTGGAGCGCCGGTCGCGAAGGAACTGCGTTCGGTGCGCTCGGTGGTCCGCGAACGCCGCAAGGCCGCCCTGCTCCGGTTCTGGGCCGGCTACTGCCGCCAGCCCGCCGGGCTGGCCGGCCTGGCCGGGATGGCGGTCATCGTCGTACTCGCCCTGGCCGCTCCCCTGATCACCGACAGCGCCGGGCTGGACGTCACCCAGGCCACCGGCGACCGGCTGCAGCCGCCGAGTGCGGCGTTCCCGCTGGGCACCGACGAGACCGGCCGTTCGGTGCTGCTGCTCACCTTGTGGGGTGCGCGGATCTCGTTGCTGGTCGGGGTGACGGCCACTCTGCTGGCGATGGGGATCGGCACCCTGGTCGGCATCGCCGCCGGGCACTTCGGCGGCTGGTTCACCGGCCTGCTGATGCGGGTGACCGACTGGTTCATCGTGCTGCCCCGCCTGGTGCTGGCGATCGCCCTGGCCGCTGTGCTCGGCCCGAGCCTGACCACCATCGTGATCGCGATCGGGGTGACCTCCTGGGCGGGCACCGCGCGGCTGATCCGGGCGCAGACGCTCGCGGTGGAGGCCCGGCCGTACCTCGAACGCGCCCGCGCGCTCGGCGCCGGCCACTGGCACCAGATGACCCGGCACGTGCTCCCGAACGTCATGCCTCTGGTGCTGGCCAGCACCACACTGGAGGTCGCCAGCGCCGTGCTGGCCGAGGCCACGCTGTCCTTCCTCGGGCTCGGCGACCCGGCCCGGGTGTCGTGGGGCAGCATGCTCAGCCGGGCGAACTCCTCCGGCGCGGTGACGTTCGGCGCCTGGTGGTACCTCCTCACCCCGGGCCTGGCCATCCTGGTCGTCGTCCTCTGCTTCACGTTGTGCGGACGCGCGCTGGAAGCGGTGTTCAACCCGAGACTGCGGGGGCGGTAGATGTCGCTGCTGGAGATCCGCGACCTGGCGGTCACCTACCACGGCTCGCGCGGCGACATCCCCGCCGTCCGCGGTGTCGACCTCTCCTTGGCGCCGGGCGAGACCCTGGGCATCGCCGGTGAGTCCGGATGCGGCAAGTCCACCCTCGCCCTGGCCATGCTGCGGCTGCTGCCGGCCGGCACGACCGTCGACGGGCAGGTTCTGGTCGACGGCGAGGACGTGCTCGGCATGTCCTGGGGCAAGCTGCGGGCCGTCCGCTGGGCCGGGGCGTCCATCGTCTTCCAGGGCGCCATGCACGCGCTGAACCCCGTCCACCGGATCGGCCGGCAGGTCGCCGAACCCATCCTGGTGCACGAACGCGTCGGCGAGGCGGTAGCGCTGCGCCGCGCCGAGGAGTTGCTCACCCAGGTGGGACTGCCGGCGTGGCGCGCCCGCAGCTACCCGCACGAACTCTCCGGCGGGCAGCGGCAGCGGGTGATGATCGCCATGGCGCTGGCCTGCTCACCGCGGCTGGTCATCGCCGACGAGGCGACCACGGCGCTCGACGTGATGATCCAGGCACAGGTGCTGGAGCTGCTCGGCCGGCTGGTCGCCGAACGCGACATCGCGCTGCTGATGATCAGCCACGACCTCTCGGTGCTGTCGGCGCACTGCCGGCGGCTCGCGGTGATGTACGCCGGGAAGGTGGTCGAGCTCGGCCCGGCCGGCAGCGTCTTCGCCGACCCGCGGCACCCGTACGCCGCCGCCTTGTCATCGGCCTTCCCCACCGTCGGCGACCTCGCCTCGCGTGGGCGCCCGCGCGGGCTGGGCGGCGACCCGCCGGATCCGACCGACATCCCGGGCGGCTGTCCGTTTCATCCGCGCTGCCCGGTCGTCCTCCCGGAGTGCCCGTCGACGCCGGTGGACCTCTGGCCGGCCGGGTCGGAGCGCGCCGCGGCCTGCGTGCGCGTCGAGGGGTATCCGGGGTCCGGCGCCGCCTCGGCCGCGGACCGGTCCGAGCAGCCGGCCGACCGCCCGAGGAGTACGCGATGAACGACCAGGCGTCCGGGCCGATCCTGTCCGGGCCGATCCTGTCCGCTCGCGGCCTGCGCGTCGACTTCGGCGTACGCGGCGGCCGCCGGGCCCGGGCCGTCGACGGGGTCGACCTCGACCTCGCGCCCGGGGAGATCCTCGCCCTGGCCGGTGAGTCCGGCTGCGGCAAGACGACGTTGGCCCGGGCCATGCTCGGCCTGGTGAAGCCCAGCGCCGGCACCGTCACCTACGCCGGTGCGCCGATGGCGACCTCCGGTGCCGATCTCAAGGCGTACCGGCGAGCCGTCCAGCTCGTCCTGCAGGACCCGACCGGCGCGCTCAACCCCCGGCACACCGTCTACGAGGCGGTCGCGGAGGGCCTGCGCATCCACGGGATCACCGACAACGAACGCGACCGGGTCGCCCGGGCGCTGTCCCGGTGCGGGCTGCGGCCGGCCGAACGCTTCTTCCTCGCCTACCCCCACGAGCTGTCCGGCGGGCAGCGGCAGCGGGTGGTGATCGCCGGCGCCCTCGTCCTCGAGCCGAAGGTGATCATCGCCGACGAGCCGGTGGCCTCCCTGGACGCCTCGGTACGCGGCGAGATCCTGGCCCTGCTTCTGCGGCTGCGCGACGAGTTCGGGCTGGCCGCGCTGGTGGTCACCCACGACCTGGGGCTCGCGTGGAGCATCGCCGACCGGCTGGCGGTGATGTACCTCGGCCGGATCGTGGAGTCCGGTCCCACCGAGGAGGTCCTGTCCGCTCCGCGGCACCCCTACACCCGCGCGCTGGTGTCGGTGCTGCCCGACTCGCCGGTACCGGGGCCGATCGTGCTGGCCGGCGAGCCACCGGACGCCACGTCGATTCCCACGGGGTGCCGGTTCCACCCGCGTTGTCCCGCTCTCGCCTCCGGTGCGTCCGAGGCGGCCGGGGTGGCGCCGTCGTGTCTGCGTACTCCCCTGCCGGTGCTCGCCGCCGAGCCGGACCGCCACCACGTCGCCTGCCACCTGGCAGCCGCCTCGCCGCCGCCTGTTGTCACAATGGAACGCGATGAGTGAGACGTTCTACGAAGCGGTCGGCGGCCACGCCACTTTCGAGCGACTGGTGGCCCGGTTCTACGCCGGGGTGGCGAGCGACCCCGAGCTGCGGGCGCTCTATCCCGAGGAGGATCTCGCCGCCGCCGAGGTGCGGCTGCGGATGTTCCTCGAGCAGTACTGGGGCGGGCCTCGCACCTACTCCGAGCAGCGCGGTCACCCGCGGCTGCGGATGCGGCACGTACCGTTCGCGGTGACCGAGGACGCCCGCGACCGCTGGCTGCGGCACATGCGCACGGCCGTGGACGAGCTCGGCCTGGACCCCGAGCACGAGCACCAGCTGTGGACGTACTTCGTGATGGCCGCCAACTCACTGGTCAACACCGTCGAGGGGCAGCGGCCCAACCTGCTCTAGGGTCTGTCCGCGGACCCCTGGAGCCGTCCCGCTCGGGACTTGCCGAAAATCCCCTCGACCGGGAAGCTACCCCTCCATGAGCAACTCCTCGCCCAACTGGTGGCGTACCGCCGTCATCTACCAGATCTACATCCGCAGCTTCGCCGACGGTAACGGCGACGGCATCGGCGACATCGCCGGTATCCGTTCCCGGCTGCCCTACCTCGCCGAGCTGGGGGTGGACGCGATCTGGATCACCCCGTGGTACGTCTCGCCGATGGCCGACGGCGGGTACGACGTGGCCGACTTCCGGGCGATCGCGCCGGAGTTCGGGACCCTCGCAGAGGCCGAGGAGATGATCGCCGAGGCTCACCAGCTCGGTCTGCGGGTGATCCTGGACATCGTTCCCAACCACACCTCCGACCAGCACGCGTGGTTCAAGGAGGCGCTGGCCGCCGACCCGGGTTCGCCCGAGCGGGCGCGGTACTGGTTCCGGCCCGGTCACGGGCCCGACGGCGCGTTCCCGCCCAACGACTGGCGTTCGGTCTTCGGCGGACCGGCGTGGACCCGCCTCCTGGACGAGGAGGGCGTGCCCGAGGAGTGGTATCTCCACCTGTTCGCGCCCGAGCAGCCCGACCTGAACTGGTCCAATCCTGAGGTCCGCCGGGAGTTCGAGGACATCCTGCGGTTCTGGTTCGACCGGGGCGTGGACGGCTTCCGGATCGACGTCGCGCACGGAATGGACAAGCACCCGGCGCTGCCCGACATCGGCTGGGACGACGAGGAGCTCCTCGCCGAGCCCGAGATCGCCGACCACCCGCACTGGGACCGCGACGGCGTGCACGACATCTACCGCTCCTGGCGGGCCGTGGCCGAGTCCTACGCCGGCACCCCCGAGGGTGCCCGGGTGTTCGTCGCCGAGGCGTGGGTGCGTACGGAGGCCAACCGGCTGGCGCGCTACCTGCGCCCGGACGAGCTGCACACCGCGTTCAACTTCGACTTCCTCAAGCGCGGCTGGGACGCCGCCCAGATGCGCGCCTCCGTCGACCACACGCTGAGTTCGCTCAACGAGGTCGGCGCGCCGCCAACCTGGGTGCTGTCCAACCACGACGTCATCCGCCACGTCACCCGTTACGGCCGGGCGGCCGAGGACATCGCCAAGCCGGCCGGCACCGTCCCGGTCGACGTCGAGCTGGGGTGCGCGCGGGCCCGGGCCGCCACGCTGCTGATGCTGAGCCTGCCCGGCGGGGCGTACGTCTACCAGGGTGAAGAACTCGGCCTGGCCGAGGTGGAGGACCTCCCGGTCGAGGCGCTGCAGGACCCGATCTGGGAGCGGTCCGGGCACAAGCACCGCGGCCGGGACGGCTGCCGCGTGCCGCTCCCCTGGAGCGGTGAGGAACCCGCGCTCGGTTTCGGCGACGCACAGCCGTGGCTGCCGCAGCCGGCCGAGTGGAAGGAACTCACCGTCCAGGCGCAGACCGGCGACCCGAACTCCGTACTCTCGCTCTACCGCCAGGCGCTGTCGGTGCGGCGTTCGCTCGCCGAGCTGTCCGGGGCGGGCGAGGCCGGGATCGAGGCCGAGCTGGTGTGGCGCGACAGCGACGCCGACGTGCTGGCGTTCGACCGCGGCTCCTCGTTCCGGTGCGTGGTCAACCTCGGTTCGGAGCCGGTGGAGCTGCCCGCGGACGCGGAGGTGCTGCTCGCCAGCGCTCCGCTGCCGGACGGCAAGCTGCCCACCGACACCTCGGTGTGGTTGCGCATCTCCTCCTGAGCGTCCCGCAGATCCCGGGCGTGTAGCCATCCGGCTCGGGTGAGGTGACAGCGACGTGACAACTGCCGGGTGGTGGGTCTCCACAGGACTCACCACCCGGCAGTTCTGCTTGTTCAGCCCGTCCTCGCGTTCCCACCCGGGGGTTCCGTCCTCGTCCGACGGCTGCGTTTTCGCCTGTCCTACATCGCTCATCACGATGATGCTCTCTTCCTGACACGACCGAAATCGCGGAGGTACGATCAAGGACTAGCTCGAGCCCGTTCCCGACCTCAACCGTCAGGAGGCTCGCCATTACGTCCTCACGATCGACAGCCGATCCGTCGATTCCCGATGCCGTTGACGCGTCGACGTTGTGGTACGAAGCGCCGGCCCACGACTGGGAGCGCGAGTCGCTGCCGATCGGCAACGGCGGCCTTGCCGCGTCGGTGTTCGGCGGGGTCGCCACCGAACGCCTTACCCTGAACGAGAAGTCGCTGTGGACCGGCGGACCGGGCGCGGTCGAGAACGGCCGGTCCTACCGCCACGGCCTGTGGGCACAACCCCGTCCCGGCGCGCTGGAGGAGGTACGCCGCGAGATCGCCGCCACCGGCGCGGTCGAGCCCGCCCGGTTCGCAGCCAGACTCGGCCAGCAGGCCACGGCGTTCGGCGCGTTCCAGCCGTTCGGAACCCTCGTCCTCGACCTGCACGATCCGGATGTGGATCCCCTCGACTACCGACGAGGTCTCAGCCTGTCCGAAGGAGTCGCCTGGGTCGACTACCACCTGGACGGAGTACGCTTCACCCGCGAGCACTTCGCCAGCTATCCCGCCGACGTGCTGGTCACCAGACTGCGCGCGAGCGAGCCGCGCAACCTGTCGTTGACAGTGTGCCTCGAGACGCCGCATGCCGGCGCACATGTGCGGGTGCACAACGGACGGATCACCGTCCGCGGTTCGCTTCCCGACAACCAACTCGTCTACGAGTCACAGGTGCTCGTCATCGCCGAGGACGGAATGCTCTTCGACTGCGAGGATTCCGTCCTGGTCCGGGAGGCGCACGCGGTCACCGTCATCCTCGGCGCGGGCACTTCGTACGCCCCCACGTTTCCCGACTATCGCGGCCGCGACCCGCATCGCCGCCTCACCCGCAGGGTCAACGCTGCCGCCGCGCAGCCGTACGCGAGTCTGCGGGCCGCGCACGTCGCCGACCACGCGAACCTCTTCGGCCGCGTGCACCTCGACCTCGGCCAGCCCGCGCGCTCACCGATGCCCACCGACGAACTCCTCGCCCGTTACGACGGCACCGGTCCGGACGCCCGCGAGCTGGAGACGTTGTTCTTCCAGTACGGCAGATATCTGCTGATCGCCTCGTCCCGTCCCGGCTCACTACCGGCCAACCTGCAGGGCGGCTGGAACACCTCCACAGCACCGCCGTGGAACTGCGACTACCACGTCAACATCAACCTGCAGATGAACTACTGGCCGGCCCACGTCACCAACCTCGCCGAGACCGTCGGGCCCCTGATCGACTACATCGACGGCCTGCGGCCGCCTGGCCGGGAGGCCGCTCGCCGGATCTGTGGCGTCGGGGGCTGGGTGGTCCAGAACCAGACCAACGTCTGGGGATTTACCGGGGTGCACGACTGGCCGACGGCGTTCTGGTTTCCCGAAGCCGCCGCGTGGCTGTGCCGCCATCTGTGGGAGCACTACGAGTTCGGCGGCGACGTCGACTTCCTGCGCGAACACGCCTATCCGGTGATGGCCGAGGCGGCGCGGTTCTGGCTCGGGTTCCTGGTCGAGGACGCCGACGGGACGCTGGTCGTGTCCCCGAGCTACTCCCCCGAGCACGGCCCGGTCACCGCCGGCGCGTCGATGTCACAGCAGATCGTGTGGGACCTGCTGACCAACACTCTTGCCGCCGCGCAGGTGCTGGACGCCGACGACGAGTTCCGTCAACGCCTGGTTGACACTCTGGCTCGTCTCGATCCCGGTCTGCGGGTCGGCTCCTGGGGACAGCTGCAGGAGTGGAAGGGCGACCTCGACGTCGCGACCGACGACCACCGGCACGTCTCCCACCTCTACGCGCTGCACCCGGGCAGTCAGGTCTCGCCGCTGACCACGCCGGATCTCGCCAAGGCGGCACAGGTGTCCCTGCGTGCCCGTGGAGACGGCGGCACCGGCTGGAGCAAGGCGTGGAAGGTCAACTTCTGGGCGCGGCTGCTCGACGGCGACCACGCCCACCTGATGCTGGGCGAACTCCTGCGCAACTCCACCTTGCCCAACCTGTGGGACACCCATCCGCCGTTCCAGATCGACGGAAACCTCGGCGCCACGGCCGGCGTGGCCGAGATGCTGCTGCAGAGCAGGCTGGAGGGCCGGACGGCGTTCGTGCACGTGCTTCCGGCGCTGCCCGCGGTGTGGTCCCGGGGGCGGGTGTGCGGGTTACGGGCCCGCGGAGACCTCACCGTGGACGCCACCTGGGTGGACTGCCGGGCGGAGCGGATCGACCTGTTGCCCGGCCGGACCCGCGACCTGCGCCTGTCCACCAACCTCGTGAGTTCGTCGTACTCGCTGTGTGACCGCACCACCGGCGAGCCGGTGCCGCACACCCGCGACGACGCCGACCACGTGATCGGCTTCACCGCACAGGCCGGCCACCGTTACCGGCTGCGGGCCGGCTGAGACCGGCCCGCAGCCTCGTCGTCGGCCGCGTTATCTCGGCTGTCCTCCGCCGCCGGGGAAGGCCACCAGGTCGGCGATCTCGACCGGCGCTCCGGTCGCGAACGAACGGTTGGCCGCCGCGCCGACGAGCATCGCGTACGCTCCGTCGACGTGCGTGGCCGCGCGGCCCAGCGGGTCGGCCTCGGCGTCGCCGAGCAGGTCGTTCAGCAGCCGCCGGTCGCCGCCGCCGTGGCCGCCGCTGCCCTCCTCGACCTCCACCCGCCTGGGGATGTCCCACAGCGGACGCAGCGTGAGCCGCGCCGCGTCGATCGGCGTGGCCGGCGGTTCGTCCGCGTTCTGCTCCGGGTTGGTGGGGTCGGTGCTTCCGGCGCCGGGCTTGTTCGGATCCTGCGCGGCACCGCTGACGTAGGAGCGTTCCTCCACGTCGAGTTCGAGCCGGCCCTTGGTGCCGTTGAACATGACGCGGTAGCCCTCCCACGGCGAGTACGCCGTGAGGTGGTAGCTGAGGGTCGCGCCGGAGCGGTACTTCACCAGCACCGCCATGTCGTCCTCGATGCTGATGCCGTCGGTGAAGACGCTGCGGTCGCGGATGTAGCCGTCCTCGTGCTCGGCGTCCAGGTAGAGGGCTCGCAGCGTCGGTTCGCCCGCGAGGTCGATCGCCCACGGGTCGGATTCCAGGTCGGGGCTGCCGTGGCTGCGGTACGGCCGAGGCGCCTCACCGCGGCTTTCGGCGTTGTCCCGGCCGTAGAACCTCAGGTCGCCGAAGCCGAAGACGGTCCGCGGGGTCTCCCCCAGCCACCAGTTGACCAGATCGAAGTGGTGGCTGGCCTTGTGGATCATCAGCCCGCCGGAGTTGCGCTTGTCGCGGTGCCAGCGGCGGAAGTAGTCCGCCCCGTGCTTTGTGTCCAGCACCCACTCGAAGTGGACGGACAGGACGTCGCCGATGGCACCCGACTGGATGAGTTCCTTGACCGCGGAGTTGCGCGGGGCGTAGCGGTAGTTGAACGAGACGGTCAGCTTGCGGCCGGTGCGCGCCTGGGTGTCAAGGATGCGTTGGCACTTGTCGGCGTCGGTGGTCAGCGGCTTCTCGCTGATGACGTCGCAGCCGTTCTCCATGGCGGCGACGATGTAGTGGTCGTGCGTACGATCCATCGACGTCACGATCACCACGTCCACCCGTTGCTCGGCGAGCATCGAGACGAACTCCTCGGGACGGTACGTCGGGATCGGCTCGGTGCCGTACTCGTCGGCGAACGACTTGTTGTGGTAGTTCATCCGCGTCTCGTTCGGGTCGCACAGGGCGACAAGTTCCCCCCGGCCCCGGAACTCGGTGAGCAGCGCGGTGGTGAACATCCGCGAGCGCGACCCCAGCCCGACCACCGCGTATCTGGTCCGCCCAACGCCGGACCCGGGGATGATGGTTCCGGCGTCGACGGCACTCTCCTGGGTGGACGGCTGCTCCGTGGTCATCGAGACTCCCTCTCGGCGATCTGCGCTGCACCTGCTGGGCGAACTGCTGGGCGAACTGCTGGCGATCCGCGCCAGCCGAACGGCGGGCGCCCCCGGCCGGCCCGGGCACCGGCCTTCGCGACGGGAGCGTTCGGGCAGACGGGTAAGCGCTTGCTCGGAACGTAGACCACGGCGGCGGCGGGTGGCAAGGCGAGGTCGGGCGTCGGACATACGGAGTCCGGACTCTGCCGCCCGGTCGCTTGTCGCGCATGATCGGCAGAGCAGACCCTAAACTTGCGCCGTGAGCCAGCTTCCCGAACCCATCGGCCCGAGCCATCTGCGGGCCTCGGACGCCGACCGGCAGCGTGTCGCCGAGGTCCTCCGCGACGCCGCCGGGGAGGGCCGCCTCACCCTGGAAGAACTCGACGAGCGACTCGAGGGCGTCTACGCGGCCAAGACCTATGCCGAGCTCGAACGCTTCACCAGCGACCTGCCCGGCGTGGGTTCGACCGTCGAGCACCCGCCCCGGTCGGCCGCCGCCCCCGCGGGAGCGGACTCCCGGATCACGGGTGGGGTCGCCGGCCAGTCGTTCTCGATCGCGGTGCTGTCGGGTGCCACCCGGCGCGGCGCCTGGCTGGTGCCGCCCGCCTACACCGCGTTCGCCATGATGGGCGGTGTCCAACTCGACCTGCGCGAGGCGCGGTTCACCCAGCAGGAGACGACGATCCGGGCCTTCGCGGTGATGGGCGGCATCGAGATCGTGGTCCCCGACGACGTCACGGTCATCATCGACGGCGTGGGGATCATGGGCGGCTTCGACGGCACCTCCCAGCACGCCGATCCGCAGGATGGCAGGCCCATCATCCGCGTCACCGGGTTCGCTTTCTGGGGCGGCATCGACGTGAAGCAGAAGCGTCGCGAGGGCGGTGGCTCTCAGCGCGCCGAGGTCGAGCCGGCATAGTGGCCTCGGTTCGGCGTCATCCCGTCGGCGCGGCGTCGTCGCGGAACTTCTCCAGCCAGGCGCGCTCGGGGTCGGTCAGCCGGCGAGCGTGGCCGGCCTTAGCGTCGTAGGCGGCGAGCACACTGCGCGCCTCGGCGTAGACCAGATCGTCGTTCCTGACCTCGTAGCGCAGCGAGCAGGACGAGTTGCGGATGTCGGTCACCCAGGTCTCCACGACGATCGGCTCTGGCCCGAACACCAACGGCCTGCGGTAGTCGATCTCGTGCCGGACGACGACCAGCTCTCCCTCGAACGTGCTCACGCCGGCGGTCCGCGCGCCCTCGAAGAACATCGCGACCCGCGCCTCCTCGAGGTAGCGGAGGTAGACCACGTTGTTCACATGCCCGTACGCGTCCATGTCGGACCAGCGCAGCGGGCAGCGGAAGACGAAGCGACTCACGGTGGCGATCCTCTCAGGCCGTCCACGGCTCGGGTCGGCCCGGTCGTCCTCGGGGCCTGGCCCACGCCGCGTTCGGCTTGACCCTCCATGCCACGCCTGGCGCACAGCACAGTCGGCTGACCCGCGGGCGGTGGCACGCGCCCGACGCGACGAGCCAGGTGCCGAAGACCCGCAACGGGTGGCTCGAGCACTGCTCGAGCCACCCCGCTGCTGCGGTGGGTCGTGCGGGGCCGTGTCTACTTCTGCAGGATCGCCTGGACCGAGAGCTGGACGGCGATCTCGTTGCCGATCAGGAACTTCTCGCCGCCGAGCGGGACGTTGGCGTCGACGCCGAAGTCCTTGCGGTTGATGGTCGTGGTGGCGTCGAATCCCACGCGGGTGTTGCCGTAGGCGTCGTCGTCGACACCGAGGTACTCGCCGACCAGCTCGACCTGCTTGGTGACGTCCTTGATGGTGAGGTCGCCGACGAGGACGAACCCGTCGTTGTGCGGACGTACGCCGGTGGACACGAATGTCATCGTCGGGAACTTCTCGATGTCGAAGAAGTCGCCGGAGCGAACGTGGTCGTCGCGCTGCTGGTTTCCGGTGTCGATCGAAGCCAGCTGGACCTGCACGTTGACCTTGGACGCGGCCACGTCGTCGGCGATCTCGAGGGTCCCCTCGAAGTCGCGGAACGAGCCACGCACCTTCGTCATGAGGTGACGGACCGTGAAGCCGACCTCGGAGTGAACCGGGTCGATCGTCCAGGTGCCGGCGGTCAGCTCGGGCGGGGTCGTCAGGGTGCTCATGGGATAGCCCTCCACAACAGTATATTGAAGGTTCAACCTTCTTACGTTCGCCATAGTGCCAGGACTATGGTTGAAGTGTCAACCATCGAGTATGCTGAACGCATGGGATCAACGAAGTGGCTCAGCGCTGGGCAGCAGCGAGCCTGGCGCGCCTACCTCCTCGGTAGCGCGCAGTTGATGGAGCGCATCGACCGCGATCTGCGGGCCCTGGGGCTGTCGATGCCGGAGTACGAGATCTTGGTTCGGCTGTCGGAGTCACCGGGGCGCACGCTCCGGATGGCCGAACTCGCCCAATCCGTGCATCACTCACGAAGCCGGCTCACGCACACCATCGCGCGGATGGAGGCCGCCGGCCTGGTCGAGCGCGAAGCCTGCCCGTCCGACCGGCGAGGTGTCCTGGCTCGTCTCACGGAGGAGGGGTACGCCCGACTGGTGGAGACGGCCCCGCACCACGTCGCGGGCGTGCGGGACGGGCTGATCGACCTGGTGAGCGAGGACGACCTGGCTGCGCTCGGCCGGGTGTTCGCGGCAGTGAGCGCCCGCAACACGGCGGCGTTGGCAGGCAAGCGGCGTGACCGCGTCGGTGACGCCGCACCGGGGTGCCCGGACGACGGAAACGACAACGGGGTGGCGGATGCCGGCGCACCTACCACCCCGCAAATGTCGGCTGCAGGCTGAGCCTGCCCGCCCTGGACCAACCGTGACAGATGATCGCGTAAGCGCCGCTGTCGGCGCGTCGCAGCCGGCACGGCGCTCACCGAGCGGCGCGCGCCGGCTGCCTGACCAGCGTCAGTCGCGGGTGAGCCGACGGTAGGTGACCCGGTGGGGCCGCGCCGCCTCGGGTCCGAGGCGCTCGATCTTGTTCGCCTCGTAGTCGGCGAAGTTTCCTTCGAACCAGAACCACTTCCCGGGGTTCTCGTCCGTGCCTTCCCAGGCGAGGATGTGCGTCGCCACGCGGTCGAGGAACCACCGGTCGTGGGACGTCACGACCGCGCAGCCGGGGAACTCCAGCAGAGCGTTCTCCAACGACTGGAGCGTCTCGACGTCGAGGTCGTTGGTGGGCTCGTCGAGCAGCAGCATGTTGCCGCCCTGCTTCAGGGTCAGCGCCAGGTTGAGCCGGTTGCGCTCGCCGCCGGAGAGGATCCCGGCACGCTTCTGCTGGTCGGGCCCCTTGAAGCCGAACGACGCGACGTAAGCGCGGCTCGGCATCTCGAAGCTGGCCACCCGGATCCAGTCCAGGCCGTCCGAAACGGTCTCCCACACGTTCTTCTCTGCGGGAAGCTTGGCGCGGGTCTGGTCGACGTAGGAGATACTGACCGTCTCCCCTACCCGGAGCTCGCCGGCGTCGGCCTTCTCCTCACCCACGATCATGCGGAAGAGGGTCGTCTTGCCGACCCCGTTGGGACCGATCACACCGACGATGCCGGCCCTGGGGAGCGAGAACGACAGATCGTCGATGAGTACGCGGTCGCCGAACCCCTTCTTGAGGCCGTGCGCGTCGAGCACGACGTTGCCGAGGCGCGGGCCCGGCGGGATCTGGATCTCCTCGAAGTCAATCTTCTTGACTCGCTCGGCTTCGGCCGCCAGCTCCTCGTACCGCTGCAGACGAGCGCGGTTCTTCGCCTGCCGGGCTCTGGGGTTGGACCGCACCCACTCCAGTTCCTGTTCGAGGATCCGCCGGCGCTTGGCGTCCTTTCGGCCCTCGATGGACAGTCGCTGCTGCTTGGTCTCGAGGTAGGTGGAGTAGTTGCCCTCGTACGGGTGGGCCTTGCCCCGGTCGAGCTCGAGGATCCAGCCCGCGACGTTGTCGAGGAAGTACCGGTCGTGGGTGACGGCCAGCACGGTGCCGGGGTAGGCGGCCAAGTGCTGCTCCAGCCACTGGACACTCTCGGCGTCGAGGTGGTTGGTGGGCTCGTCGAGCAGCAGCAGGTCGGGCTGGGACAGCAGCAGCTTGCACAGCGCGACCCGCCGTCGCTCCCCGCCGGACAGGCGGGTGACGTCGGAGTCACCGGGCGGACAGCGCAGCGCGTCCATTGCCATGTCCAGCCTGGAGTCGAGGTCCCAGGCGTCGCGGTGGTCGAGCTGGGTCTGCAGCTCCCCCATCTCGGCGAGGAGCGTGTCGTAGTCGGCGTCGGGGTCGGCGAGCTCGGCGGAGATCTCGTTGAAGCGGTCGAGCATCTGCTTGGTCTCGGCCACCCCCTCCTGGACATTCTCCAGGACGGTCTTGTCCTCGGTCAGGGGCGGCTCCTGAAGCAGGATGCCCACGGACGATCCGGGCGCGAGCAGCACGTCACCGTTGGAGACGTTCTCCATCCCGGCCATGATCTTGAGCAGAGTGGACTTACCCGTCCCGTTGGGACCAACCACACCGATCTTCACGCCGGGTAGGAAGGAGAGCGTCACGTCGTTGAGGACGACCTTGTCGCCGAGCGACTTGCGGACGCCCCGCATCGTGTAGATGTACTCCGGCACGCGATTCACCTCGGGGTCGGGGGCAAACAAGACAACTACCATCCTGCAACACCGGCGACGTGAGGGTGCTGCCGGGCGGCGTCCGGGGGCACGTCCGCGGTGGGGGGTGGGTTACACCGCGGCCGAGGTCGCCGCCCGGCAGCTGGAGAGGCGGGCACTCAGGAAGCCCGCTCTCTCTGCTGGCGGGCTGGTCAGGCAGCCCGCCGATCGGCGTCGTCCGAGGTGACGGCATCGGCCAGGGGGCTTTGGCCACTGCCGCGCCGGCGCGTGGGCATCGCGCCGTCCTCGGGGTGATCGACGCCGACATCTGTGTGCCCGTGGGGGCTGTCGGTGCCGCTGGATGTCGCTTCCTCGCCCGTCACGTCAGGGCCGTCGGCAGGCTCGCCGGTGTCCCAGCTCCTGGCCAGTTCCTCAGCCAGCGAGGTGTCGGAGATTCCCTCACGCTGCTCACGGCGGGTTCGCCGGAAGGCCGAGGTCCCCCGTGACAGATCGTGGCCGAGCGCCTGGGCCTCGACCTCGACGGTCGTGCCCGTCTTCCCTTCACGCTCCCAGTTCTCCACCCGGAGCCGGCCGAAGACGACCACTGGGTCTCCTTTGTGGAGACTGCCGGCGACGTTCTCGGCGAGGGTGCGCCAGCAGACGATCGTGACGTAGGTCGTATGGCCGTCCACCCAACCGCCCTGGTTGCGGTCGTAGCGCCGCGGGGTCGATGCGAGCCGAAAGGACACGAGCGACGTGCCGCGATCTGAGCGGACGAAGCGCAGCTCGGTGGCGACGTTGCCGGCGATGGTGATCATCGTCTCGTTCATGGGGCGACCCTTCTTCGTGATCTGTGGTCACCACCTTGGCCCGGATCGCCAGCGGCTCGGCCCGCCCGCACCCGGGCTGTGGACAAAGCCGCCGAACCGCGATCTGTGGACAGAAAACCGGCACGCGCTAGGCGGGTACTAGTCTGTCCGCGTCCGGCATGGCCACTACGCTCTTGCCGCGACGAAGCAGGATGCGGTCATTCCGACGCAGACCAGCGCCCGTAGCTCAGCGGATAGAGCACCGGACTTCTAATCCGATGGTCGGAGGTTCGAATCCTCCCGGGCGCACCCGCTCTGACCTGCGAATACGTCCCGCCTGACAGCCGACTCCAGCGCGTCCAGGCCAGTCTGGCCCCTCCCCGGGGTGCGGGACGGGGTGCGAAACGCAGACTGCTGGTGCGACCGGCCCCCTAGGGCGTGTTTCAAATTCGGTGGAGCCAGTCGTTGATGGTGCTGATGTGGATGGTGGCTTCGTAGCGGACGGCGAGTTTGTCGTAGCGGGTGGCGGTGGCGCGGTGGCGTTTGAGTCGGTTGATGCCGCACTCCACGGCGTGGCGCCGGCTTGTAGATCTCGGCGTCGAAGGCCGGAGGGCATCCGCCGCGGGAGCCTTTCCTTGCCCGGTTGGCGTCCTGGTCGGCCTTGGACGGGATGGTGGCCTTAATCTGGCGACGGCGTAGGTAGACCCGGTTACCCACGGCGGTGTAGGCCTTGTCCGCTAAGACACGCACCGGCCGGGTCCTGCGCCGGCCGCCACCGGGGCGGGCCACCCGGACCTGTTCCAGGACCCGAATCATCTGTGGGCTGTCACCGGCCTGGCCGGGGGTCAGGACCAGCGACATCAACATCTGGTTCTGCTCACATGCCAGGTGCAGCTTGGTCGACCACCCGCCACGAGAACGCCCCAGCGCATGGTCGGACGGCTCAACCGAAACCCCGCCGGGCGGTTCGGCCTGAAGGCCGGGGCAGGTCCGAGCACCCGCGGCGTGTTGGTGGGCCCGGGTGATGGTGGAGTCCACGCTCAAGTCCCACCAGATCAGCCCCGCCGCATCAGCCAGCGCCTGCAGGCCGGTCAGGATCTGGGCCCAGATCCCGGCGCGCTGCCAGCGGCGGAACAGCCCGTACACCGCCTGCCAGGACCCGTAACAGGCCGGGACGTCGCGCCACGGGGCGCCGACCCGGACCCGCCACCGGATCCCGTCGATGAGCTGCCGTTTGGTCCACTGCGACGGCCGGCCCGACCGCGAAAGCGCAGGCAGCAACGGCTCCAGCACAGCCCACTGCGCATCGGTCAGGTCGAACCGCCTCGTCACCGCTATGGTGGCCACGAGGTCTCCGGTACTTCAGGTTCTTCTTGGTCGATGAACCCTCTACCGGAGACCTCTCTTCATGTCGATCACGACACGCGACAACCCCGCCACCCAGCCGAACCGACTTCGCAACACGCCCTAGTCTCCCGAACCTACTTCTCGCGGCTCGGCGCCGCCGTTCGAGGTGAGCCAGATCGTGGCCATCGCCGCACCGTACAAGCGGCACCGACACCTCAGCAGGACTCGAGCGGTGCAACCTCCAGTGGCTTGCCGAGCAGCCCACACCGCACGTCGACCGATCCGCGGACCTTTCCGCTGTCCAGTTTGATGTGTTGTTCGAGTTGCTCGGGGTACCGGTCGGCCACCCATCGTGATCTGGCGCACGTGGCCCTCAGATGCAAGCCGGCGGACGGCTTCTATGGCGCTCACCTGGTTCGCGATCACTGCGTCGACGACCCAGCCCGGCCCTGTGCCTGAACACGCCGGCACCGGAAACGGCTCCCCGGTCAATGTCGCGACCTGCAACGGAGACAGCAACCAGGCCTGGACCAGAAGCTGAAGGTATGCGCGCCCCGGGCGGTGATCGTCGCCGCGGCGCTACCGTATGCCAGTGAGCGTTGATCCGGTAGCGCACAACCGCGCCGCGTGGGACCTTGAGGTCGAAAGCGGCAACGAGTGGTCCCGCCCGGTCACCCCCGAGACCGTCGCGCGGGCACGCGCCGGTGACTGGTCCGTCGTGCTCATCGGGTACCGGCCGGTCGACCGGGCGTGGTTCCCCGCCGACCTGTCCGATGTAGACACTCTCTGCCTGGCCTCCGGCGGTGGGCAGCAAGGCCCGACGCTCGCCGCGGCCGGCGCGCGGGTCACGGTCTTCGACAACTCACCGCGTCAGCTCGCCCAGGATCAGATGGTCGCGGAGCGCGAGGGTCTGCAGCTGCGCACGGTACTGGGCGACATGCGCGACCAGTCGGAGTTCGGCGACTCCTCGTTCGACCTCGTCCTCAACCCGGTCTCGAACCTGTTCGTGCCCGAGCTCGCACCCGTGTGGCGCGAGTGCTTCCGCGTGCTGCGGCCGGGCGGCGCGCTGCTGTGCGGCTTCCTCAACCCTGACGTGTACCTGTTCGACCACGAGGCCATGGACACCCGCGGCGAGCTGGTCGTCCGCCACCGCCTGCCGTACAGTGACCTGACGCACGTCCCGGCAGAGGAGCGCGAGCGGCTGTGGGGAGCCAACGCGCCGCTGGAGTACAGCCACACGATGGCCGAGCAGATCGGCGGGCAGCTCGCCGCCGGCTTCGTGATCACCGGGTTCGACGAGGCCCCGCACCATTCCGACGCCACCGCAGGCTGGCTGCCCGGCTACTACGCCACCCGCGCCCTCAAACCCTGAGAGATATGGGCTACCGCGACGTCCGCCGCGCGACGGGCGTCGCGGTAGCTCGAATCCAGGATTTGTCTAGAGCGAGCGGGCCAGTCGGTTTACGAGATTGGCGACGTGTCAACGGGTTGCACCGGCCCAATCGTTAGGCAAACCCGCACCGTCAGCTTGGGAATCTGAGGTGCGTCCCGCTTCGATCGCTTCCCACGCTCGGCGGAACGGCCCGGGAGTCACCGCGAGGGACCCCTTAAAAGCCGTGGCGGAAAGCACGGCAGCTAACCCATGCTCACCTGTTCATGTCAGTCCATGCAGGCGCGTTCGGGCGCGGTCCCAGGCGCTCAGCTTGCGAGACAGAACACATGTCCCACTGGATCGGTGTAGACCCGAACGTGCGACTGCGGTTGCCACGGTGCTGGGGTTGCGCCAAACTGCGACTGCGTGCACGTGGGCTACCGCAAGGTCATCAACGTTGAAGTCGAGGTGCAGCATCATTTGCTGGCTGTTGGGCTTGGTCGGCCAGTTCGGCGGCTGATAGCTCGGCTCCCCCTGGAACGAGAGCTGCGTGCCGCCGCTGGGGTTCTTGACGGTTGACCAACCCGGGTCGTAGTCGCCGATCGGCCATCCAAGCAGCCTGCTGTAGAAGTCAGCGAGCACACGCGCGTCCAGCGAGTCGAGGACCACACCGGACATGGTGATGGCTAGAGGGTCAGTTCCAGCGGGATCGTTCATCACGTCTCCTCGACGGTTGCAGGCGATGTCGGTCATGCTTACCAGTCGTCAGCGACACCCCTGTCCGCAGTGGCCGTTGCATGCCGTCGGCGCGCCTCAGAGGGCTGGCGGCGCGCCCGTCTGTAGAGGAAATCGATGGCCAGGCTTCGCCCAGCGCTGGCATGGTGACCCGATGGGCCCAGTCGAGCGTCCGGGCGAGGAAATGGTTATCGAGCAACGAGCCGGCACGGCATGGCAGCGCGCGTCGGCGTGGAGGTGGGCGTCGGCTGACACCGATGCAGTGGTCGAACGGATCCGGCACTCACTCGTCCGGACCCGTTCCGCTGGCGGCTCGATTACGCGGCCGGGACGGCTCGGATGGCGCGGCACGTTGTCGAAGGACCTGCTCAGATCCAGGTCTCTCCAGGCACAGGACACACGCCGTCGGTGTCTGCCTGTACCGTCGTGGGCCTCGTGTTCCGAGTAATCGTCAAGGAGGACGACCTGAGCTGGACCGACCAGGCCGGAGTCCAGAAGATCCTCGCCTGGATGGCCACCATCATCGCCGGACACACGACCGGCATCGCCCCGGCCAGCGGCACCGAGGCACGGACCACGCTGAAGGAGAACGAGGACCCACTCGGGTGCGACATCGACGCCCTGCTGCAGGACCTCGAAGCACACCCCGAGGCAGACCTCGCCGACTACCGCCGCCGAGCACACGCACTCAAGGACCGCGTACTAGCCCTGCTGCTTGACCAACTCGAAGCTGGGAAACTCGGACCGCGTTGTACGGAGGTCGTGTCAACCCTTGTGGCGTCGACGCGGAAAGCATGAAAGGGCCGGCTGGCTTGGCCGGTGTCCTGCATCGAGTCGCGCAGACCCGGGGGCCGTACGCTTCCGCGGCTCGGGCTGGTTCTTGGCTTGCCCGTTGTGGCCCGAGGCGGTCCCCCGGTCTTAAGGACCCGACCCGAGGGAGGTGGGTAAAGCCTGCTGCTCCGACGACCACCTCAGCCACGGTCCCCTGGGCCCGCTCCCCCATGGGCCGACCGGCGGTCCGACACGCCAGTGGCAAGCGCGGTAGCGCTCGCGGATCCAGGGCGTCCCCCACTGTCCCCAAGCCCCCGAACCGGCCCGCATTTCGTCACCGGTACAGCGGAATGCGCTCGCCTTCCAGTACACCCTTGTACGCGTCGATGATCTTGTTGATCTCCGACTGGTAGTACACGACGTGCATTCCCAGCAGGAAGAACAGGAGCAGGCCAAGTCCGCCCGACGCGCTGGCCTGTCGGCCGGTAGAGCGCTGGTGGAGACGGCTGCGACCTGGCCGCTTGGAATCATCACCGACAAGCTGGTGTCGTCGTCGAGCCGAGCGGCGCGTCCGACCGGCGGGAGAGCAGCCGCTACCTGATGTGTCGGAGCAACGTGGCCTTGCGCCGGTCGGCGACGGGTTCGCGGGCGTCGCTGATCTTCTGCTTGACGCTGGCCATGGCCCCCAACATTGCTTCGCCTCGAATCGACGCCCGCTAGTCCGAGTCCGGCAACCACCTCTCGCGTTCTGAGCCCGCTGTCGTTTCCGTCCAAGACGGTCGCCGCTGCCGCGATCTAAGGTGGACCGAGCAGTTCGCCCGATGATGAGGAGACAGCACAATGCGTGACGTGGTCTACACCTGTTTCATGTCGCTCGACGGCGTCGTGGACTCGCCCGGCGGCGGGCCGAGCGAGGAGCACCGCAGCGGCGGCTGGGTGGTCAAGGACCTCGAGTTCGTCCCAGAAGCCTGGTCGCTCAAGGGCGAGGAGCTCGCCGACACGACGGCGTTGATGTTCGGCCGTCGCAGCTACGAGGCCTTCGCGCCAGTCTGGCCCGGCTCGGAGGACCACGCCGACTACAAGGAGCTGCCCAAGTATGTGGTGTCGACCACGCTGTCCGACGATGCCCTCGTCGACGGGTGGGGTCCGACGACGATCCTGCGCTCCACCGAGGATGTTGCCGCGCTCAAGGAGGGCGACGGCGGCGCGATCTTCATCCACGGCAGCGCGGAGCTGGCCCGGCGGCTGTCCGACGCAGGCCTGATCGACCAGTACAACCTGCTCGTCTTCCCCGTGCTGCTCGGTGCCGGGAAGAGCCTGTTCGGCCGAGCCGACCGCGACAAGCAGATGCTGAGGCTACGGGAGTCAGAGAGCTATTCGAACGGAATTCTGAAGCTGGTCTACGACGTCATACGCTGATCCAGGTCGAGGGCGATCGCGCCGCCGGTGCCCTCGCGAAGCTGCCTAGCGGTGCGTCCGACGAACGAGCGCAGCGCCCGTGCCAGGTGCGGCTCGTCGAAGTAGTCGAGCTTGGCGACGACCTTGGCGGTCGGCTCGCCGGCCGCCAGCAGCTCCGCCGCGGTGCGGGCCCGCTCGATCTGCCGGACGGCGCCCCGCGTCAACCCGGTCGCGGCGCGGAACCGGCGTTCGACCGTGCGCGCCGAGACGGCCGGGCGGCGGCCCCGCAGCACCTCGGCGACGAGCGGGTCACGGACCACGATCCTGGCCCGGACTAGCCGCTCGACCAGGGCCTCGGCGTCGTCCGGTCCCGGCGTCTCCCAGCGCGCCCCGTCCAGCCGGAACGTCCGGCGCGTGCTGTCAGGGAGTTCGATGCCGCCGTCGACCAGAGCCGGCGCGGGCACCGCCCGCAACGAGGTGCCCACGGCGAACTCGATGCCAGTGAAGGTCGCGCCCACCGGCACCGGCGCCGTGCCTGTCCGGGTCTCGGGGCCGGTGATGGCCGCGTACCCCCGGCCGTCCTGCTCCCAGAACACCAGGCCCCAGCGCACCCCTGCGACGGACGTCATTGCAGTGACCTGCTCGCTTGTGCAGGTCCACACGGTGTCGACCCACGGCGAGTCGGACCAGCGCGTCTCGAACCGCAGTCCCACCTCGGGGAGGATACGCCGCCGGCTTGACCTGTCGATTTCCGAAGTGGACTGCACGGATGATCGGAGTCCTCTGCACGAATTCTGGTCGGGGGCGGATTTCGGCCACAGAATGGTTTTGCCCGCCGCCGGGCGCGCCCGCGCCCGGCGGCGATGCAGAGTCGGCCGGGACGTCGGTCACCACCGATGTAGTTCTCCAGGTCGCCTGCGCTAGGGGCCGTCAGACGATGCACTTCGTTGACAGCCGGCGCAGCCGAGATTGCCGATGACGAGGATGCGGGACCAGGGTCAACGAAGCATAAATACGGACCGCGCAGCACCGCCTCCTACTGACGCAACGGGGTATGAGAATGTGACCCCTTCGACTTCGAACTCCCCCAGATCAGATGACCTCGATTGATCCGCTCAACCGCGGACCTACTGACCGATTCGGACCCAACCCCGACACCTACGAGGGATAGACGAACGCTCACTGTGTGGGCGGCGGGGCGTCATGTTCGGCCGAACGTTGACCTACACCAGGCTTCGCATGGCGATGCATCACGCTGCAGGTCGGCAACGTGGATCTGCAGCGTCGGCGCTAGACGTGCGGCGGGCGTTCGCCGCTAACCGCGCTCGCTTGCCGCCGCCGCCCCGCCGCGTTTCGTCGAGCAGCTCGCCGAGGACGTCCTGGAGCCGCACAGGCCGCTCGTCGACCGCCTGGCCGAGCAGCTCGTCCAGCACGGCACCGTCACGTTCCCCCTGCGCCGAGCGACCCCGGTTTAGATACTTTCGGCCACTTTGGGTGGTGACGGGAGGTCCGGGCAAAGGCTCGGCCCCGTCGGACGGTCAGCCGTCCTGGTCACGCAAGCCGGCGACCCGTTCCCGTTCGTCAGCGACCCGTTCCCGTTCGTCAGCGACCCGTTCGCGTTCGTCAGCGATCCGTTCGCGTTCGTCAGCGATCCGTTCGCGTTCGTCGGCTCTGTCGGCCCGCTGGTCGGCGGCACGTTCTCGTTGGTCGATGAGGCGCTCACGCTTCTCCGGGCCTAGCCGCCATTGATACGAGGCGTCGTCGCGAATCCTTGTGCTCTTAGCGCGAATTTCTGCCTCGGCCATCCGGATTTCCTTGGCGTCGCACCGCGCCTCGGCGGCCAGCTCCCGCTGGTTGGCGGCAAGTCCGCGCAGATCTTGAGCCTCTTCACGCAGGCGAATCAATTCCTCGCGTGCCGGCTCGTTCACGGGTGCATCGTCCAGGCCCATATCGTCGATGGTACGCATCGTGCTTCTCTACCATGCGAAAGACCTTGGCCAATCGCGACTTTTGAGTCGGTTTTGTCACAGCGGGTTGAGGTCGACCGATCGCTGGCTCTAGCGCGGGTGGGCTCCCTACTGGAGGGCCTGCCAGATTGGGGCCACGGCGTACAGCTGATCAAGGATTGCGCAGTCAGACCCCTGCCTGGGTGGCTGCCGAAGGCCCTTGCCAGTGACTCGGACCTCACAACGTCGACGGTGTTCGTCCGGTTTTCCGGGGCCAGTCCGGCCGTTGATGGCCTGGCCGGATGCGGGGCGTGGAGAGAGCGCCATTGCCATTACGCGTTCGCGTGCCGGCAATGGCGCAATCCGTCAGGACTCCGGCCCCAGAGGATCGACGCCAGGCGGAGGTGCTGCCGGACCATGGGCCACCCTGGCGAGGAGCTCCTGGGCCGGCACGACGCATTCTGGGCTCGCTGCCATGACCATCGCGGCCTCGGCCCGTACGGGATCGGTGTCAAACGGGACGATCAGGAGATGCACGTTGGGAGGCTCGGGAAAGGCCACCGTGAGCAGGGCGGTCGGCTGAGTCGTGTACCAACCCACCCTGACCATCCGGCCCCGGACCCGGATCCGCCCCAAGCGGTCCTCCCAGCCCTGCGGGGCGAGCATGAGGCACTCGGAGGAATCGCCGCGCCACTCGTCCACGTCGACGATCAGCCCCGGGAGTTCGATGAGAGGGTCGTTCGACCTCGGCCACCACGCGCCATGAACCAGCGCGCGCCGAGAGAACGCCGGCCCCCGCCTCACACGTGCACCGACGACCGGCGGCTCGGCGTCCCAGGGCCGGGAACTACTGGCCATCCAAGCCACGAAGGAGTCCTTTCACTGAAGAGCCGGCCGGGTAATGGGGCAGGCTGGCGAGCGAGAAGCGCCGCCCCCTGGACCGGCCGACGCGAAGCTCCTGAGATCGGCTCGGCGCGCCACTGCAACACCGCGGTCAATGTGCGACAACCGAACGGGTCGCCGACAAACTTGCGTGCCTACCCGACGAGCGCCAGCCCGCCGAACACGAGGAGCTAGAACCCTCTGACCAGTAGTGATTGCCGGAGCCGTTTGCGAGTGGGTCGAACCCTCGTAACGTCGGGACCGGGTTGCCCCGGGGGGCTTGCCACGACTTCGGAGGTGTGGTCGTCCCCTTTCCGAAGCGCATCGGGGCCCGGGGCGATCCCCTGGCTCTCGCCGGTGCGCCCACGCCTTGTCGATGCTCTCCCCCAGCCGGGGACAGTGAGTTTCGCACAGCAGCCTCTGCCGGCGATCAGGCCGCGAGCCAGCTGTGCAGCCAGACGTCGTCGGCTTCCTCACCGTCTAGCAGGCGCGCACTCGCGTACCGGTTGAGGACGGAGGCAGGCACACACCACTCCCTGCCATCCCAAGGCCACAACTCATCGGGATCCAGCTCGTACTCGGCCAGGTCGAGAGTGTCGGGGAGGCGGACTTCCAGTAGCTGGTCGCCGATCGCTCCCTCGTCCATGGCGACAGGTCGGTCGGAGACGTATCCGCCATGCGATGTCGGGGTAGCGAACCCTGCGCCCTCGGGTGGGCCGAAACCCTCCTGGAGAATCAGTTCTGCCACATCGGTCATGTAATACAGCTTCACCTGCTGCCTCCGGTCCTCAAGGTCTACGGAGGAAGCACGGTTGCTGACCATGTATCCGCCGTGGCACGCGACGACGCGCCTTGGCTTACTTGGCGTACGTGGTGGGCCCACCGCGATCTACCTGATCGGCGGCCCTCTCCGCCCCAGACTCCTCTTGCCGTGGCCAAAGGTCAACCAAATTCAGGCATCACTGCCCTTTGGCGCCTCGCCGGCGAGGCCTCGTAGGCGCGTACACATGGTTCAGCAGCGTCTCGGGCAGGACGGTTCGGCTCACGACCTCACCGGCAAGGGCATGTAGGTTGAGCCGATGGTTTCGGGCGTAGCCACGAAGAGCATCGAAGGCCTGATCGACGCCCAGTCCTGACGACTGCGCAAGCATCCCCTTGGCCTGCTCGATGACGACGCGACTTTGCAGAGCCCCCTGCAGTTGTTCACTGCGCTGCCAACCCTGCTGCGCCGACCTGGCCAGACAGATGCCAACAACGGCAAGGTCAATGAGTCCCTGGGCCAGGCGGATGTTGCCATCCGTGAACGCGTTCGCGCTGGTTGCAAGGACCGAGACGGCGCCAAGGCTGGCGTCCGCGGACACCAGTGGCAACGCCAAGCTCGCACCATCCCCGCCTGGACAGCACAGACGGAGAACGCCACCCACCTGCTCGGGGCAGCCACATCGGGGTCTAGAACTGGCATCCGTGAGCGGTGGGAGTCCAGTCCCGGCCCGGCGTCTGCTTGCATCTCGAACAAGTCCGTCAACCCTGCACGCTCTCCCGCTGACGCAACGAGGCGGAGCCGCGAGCCAAGGCCGCAAACCATCACGCCCACGCCGACAGCCTGAAACAATCCGCCGGCCCGCCGTGCCAGGAGCTCAGCGACATCCTCTCGCTTCTCCTGCCGCATGCGGAGCTATCGGATGGCAAGCCACTTGGCACGGGGCGTAGGTCAGGCGTCATTGGCGGCTCCCCCTCTCCGGAGAAGGTCCGGCTAACCGATGGGCGGGCATGCCACGGTAGCGCCAAACAACGCATCTGTCACAACGTGTAGTTCTTCGGCTACACCTCCTGTCCTGGCTCGGGCGCCCGGGCGCGGATGGGCCGGTCCGTTAGGAGCGTGGCGGCTTCGAAGCCTAGGAAGGTACTTCCGAGACGACATGGGCTCGACCACGTGCGCGTCGGCCAGCGTCGCGAGGGAAACCATCACCGGTGACGCACGTAGGCGACTACCCGGGGTGCGGGACGGGGTGCGAAATGCCGTCTGCCGGTGCTCGCCACGAGGCTCATGAGAGTGATCTTGGTGGCAAAGCTGCAGGTGAGGGCGTTGTAGACGGTGCGTGTGATTCTTCTAATCCGATGGTCGGAGGTTCGAATCCTCCCGGGCGCACCCGCTCTGACCTGCGAATACGTCGCGCATGACCGCCAACTCCAGCGCGTGCAGCCCGGCCTGACTCCTCCCCCGGGGTGCGGGACGGGGGGCGAAACGCAAAGGGGATCGCTGGACTGGTCGGCGGTGGCGGCCTTGCCCCAGGCGTCTTGCCCACCGGTCACCACTTCTTCCCACCGGCTACGGCGCACCAACCGACCACGTACCGGTACTGGCCGACCCTGGCATACCTCAACTCAGCGCTCGGGTCGCAGGAGATCGGCGTCCACGACGCACTCACCCCGCGACAGGGTCATTTCTGACATTCGCTGACTCCGCCCGCCGACGTGCCTCCGAGCTGACGACATCTCGGTGCAATCACCTGGTGCACCGTGCCTTCGCAAAGGCTGCGCACCAGGCCATCGTGCTGACGTCAATGTCTCCCTGTGTGCTTCACGTGGCTGCGATGCCGTCGTACGGCTGCGACCGTTCCCGCCACACCAAGCCCGACCGCGACAGCGGCAACTGTGGGCGGCTTGATATGCATCCTGCTTGCTACCTCTCGCATCTCCGATCTCGATTGGCAACGCCCCGACCTGCCACGCCAGTAGGTCAGCGGGTCCGACGCGGCAGGTCCCTCGACGGGGCCTTCAGGCACGCAGCCGCTCCATTTCCCGCCCGTGGACGGCGAGCGCATAGATCACGAGAACGTCGATGGCGATCATCACCAGTGACCAGAACGGGAACGCCGCGAGCGTGAGGAAGTTCGCGATCATCCCGAGGGCCGCCACGCAGATACCTACGTATCGCGCCCACCGCTGACCCGCGAGTACCGCCAGACCAGTCAGCACCAGCAGCACGGCAAGCCCAACATGGACCCACCCCCACCCGGTGTAGTTGAAGGAAACGACAAGCCCGGTGGACGGAACAACGAAGTACGTCGTTCTGAGAAGAGCGGTCAAGCCCCAGATTCCCTCGAACACGCCCGCCACGATCAGCACCGCGCCCGCGTACATGATCCAGCCGAGCCCGCCGGCAGCGGCCGGTCGTACCTGTTCGGCTTCGCCAGGCCCGCGTGCTGCCGGCGCTGCCTTGGGCGAGGTGACTGTCTCACTTGGCGGCGAGGCCTGCTCTGGTATCTCTGCACCTTTCTCCTGCGCCTCGGCGCCGGTGTCACGGCGCCCCATGTCAGTCATGGCACAACCCCCATTGGTTTTCCCTTCCAACGGATCGGAAGGTCCTCCACAACGCTACTGCGAAGCGCGGGCACCGCCTATCGACCGAAATCCGATCTCTCAGCCGAAAATTCGAAAAGTCGCCCCATCCAACTGGTCAAAAATGACGTCCTTACCGAGGGCCAGGATAACCGGATCCACAGACCGACACCCGATCGTCAGATGACGCTTACCATTGTCTCAGCAGAATAAGTCTAGAAACGGTTTTCGCTGGGCCTCGCAGTCACAGTCATGGAGCTCGCGCACACCCGTTGAGAACGCCTTGGCTTGCAAAGATCCCGGCGCGCATCAGCCACTGATTGTAGGAAATCGTGGACTACCCATTGCTCGGAGCACCCGGACATGGGCTGCTGGGCCAAGGCCGGATGGCTTCTGTTCGTGATCGTCCTCCCGTTCCTCGGCGTCCTGGCGTACGTGCTCGCACGCGGTCGTTCCATGAGCGAACGTGAGATGGCACAGGTGACGAAGCGCGAGGCCGAGTTCCAGGACTACCGACGAGCTGACCAAGCTCGCCCAGCTCAGGGAGCACGGCGACCTCTCCGAAGCCGAGTTCCAGCAGGCCAAGTCGAAGATCCTCATCTTAACGCTGCTACCCGCGGTTCGCCGGGTGGGCGGGCGATGAATTCGATCAGCGCCAGTGCGACCAGCACCAGCAGGGCCAGCAGTAGCACTACCGCGATGCTGGGATCGTTCCACGCGATGAATCCGATCCCAGCGATCGTGATGACCGCGACCCGCAGGAGGGTTCGGTGGTCGTAGGTCCAGCTGCCGACGCGGCCTGTTCGCAGGCCGATCGACTCACCACTGTCCCGGAGCCTGCCGATCCCGGTCGACAACACAGACCGGGTGCGCACGGCCGCGGTCGACGGCCCGGTCGCGGCCGCACCCAATGCCACCACGACGCCGACGACCGCCAAAGTGCGCAGCTGCGCCTGGAGGAACCGCACAAGCGTGTCGAAGATCACCGCGGCGGCGTCCGGAGGCATGCCGTCCGGTGGAAGGGAGTTGAGGTAGATCGCCCGGGCGGCCACCAGCCCCAGGCCGAGTACCACCATGGATGCCGCCAGCCCGAGGCCGCTGGCGAGGAGCATCCGTCGATGCCGGCGAGCGAGGACGACCGCCGCGCCGAGGAGAGCGAGCGTCAGAACGGGCAGGATGATCGCGAGGCGGTTGAGCCAGGTGTATGCGGTCTGCAGTTTCACCAGGTCCTTCGCCGGGAAGAGCGCGACGCTCGGGTTGATCTGTGGGATGCTCGCCGCCGGCCCGAAGCCCGCCTTGGCCAGCCTTTGCTTCGCGACATCGATGAAGGGCCCCAACTGCAGATAGGCGGTGTTGCCCTGGACGGTGATCCCACGGCTCTCGCCCGACAAAACTTTGACCATCGTCTGGTGAGCGACCCGGTTCCCCTGTACCCAGGCGGTCGCGAACTGGTCGCTCTTCACCAGGTCGCCGATCTTGGACCGGACGAATTCCTCGATCCCATTCGAGATCGTCCCGACCAGACTTCGTAGCCGCTCCTGCACCAGGGGCGGCAGGTGGGTCGACGCGAGGATTCCGTTGACCCCCTGGCTCAGCAGGCCGCGCAGGTCCAGCCTCTTGAAGATCTCCTCGGTGGTACGGGAGGCGACCGCGTTCTGGACCGCAGGATCCCTGGCCAGCGGCGCCACGGTCTCCACGTAGCGGTTCGAGTCGGAAACAGTCGTACTGCTCCAGATCGCCACCACCGAGATCGGAGCCAGCAGGCAGCCGAGCACGAGGACCAGCACAGCCACAGGCGTACGCCAAAGCCTGCGTGGCCTCTCGGCGGCGCCGGCAGCCGCCTCCTCCGGCGCTGCAGGGGCCGCAGCGTGCAGTTGGGCCGTCAACCGCTCGGTCTCGGCCCGTGCCCTGCCCACCTCCGCGCGAAGCCGCTCGAGCTCCGCACGCTCGTCCTCGTTCAGTGGGCCACTCATGACGTGCAGAGCCTCCCCCAGCGCCCAACGGACGCCTCCGAGCAATGCTGGCTCACCAGTAGACGGCGAGACTCACCCTGCCCGGGTGAATCCGGAACGGACCGCTCACCTGATGGCCACCCTGCAATCCGACTGATGCGTCGGCGCGATTCGCGCAAGATGCTTGTGTGGCTGAGGACGAGCTCCCTGCAGAGCCTGCCGTGAGCCGCAGGGCGCCGTGCTGACTCCCTCGGCCAGGGGCTCCGCCTCGAGCGCGGGAACGATCCTGCTGACCCTGGCGTCGGCGCAGTTCCTGATGACGTTGGACACGTCGGTGATGAACGTCTCGATCGCGACGGTGGCGAAGGACATCGGGACGACGGTCACCGGAGTCCAGACCGCGCTCACGATGTACGCCCTGGTGATGGCGTCATTGATGATCACAGGTGGCAAGGTCGGGCGGATCCTGGGCAGGAAGCGTGCGTTCGCGATCGGCTGCGTCATCTACGGCTGCGGATCTTTCACGACATCGCTCGCTCCGAATTTGCCGGTTCTCATCCTGGGATGGTCGTTCCTCGAAGGCCTCGGTGCCGCACTCATCATGCCGGCCGTTGTCGCGCTCGTGGCATCGAACTTCGGCCGGCCCGAGCGGCCTCGCGCCTACGGTCTGGTAGCCGCCGCGGGCGCGATAGCCGTGGCCGCCGGCCCCCTCATCGGAGGGCTGTTCACCACGTACGCCTCATGGCGATGGGTCTTCGCGGGCGAAGTGCTGGTCGTGGCCGCCATCCTGGTCTCGGCCAGGCGAATGGCCGACACGCCGTACGAGCACGATGGCGAGCTCGATCTCGCCGGCACCCTGCTGTCAGCAGTGGGCCTCGGCCTGATCGTGTACGGCGTTCTGCGCTCGGGGACCTGGGGATTCGTCATCGCCAAGCCCGGCGCACCGCGATGGCTGGGGCTGTCCCCGGCAATCTGGTTGATCTTCATGGGATGTGGGGTACTCGCGGGATTCCTCGCCTGGGAGCGGCGCAGGCGGGACCGTGGCAGGGCAGTACTGATCGACCCCGCGATTCTGCACCACAGATACCTTCGCGGCGGCCTTACCTCGTTCTTCTTCCAGTATCTGCTGCAGGCCGGGCTGTTCTTCTCCGTACCGCTGTTCTTGTCGGTCGCGCTCGGGCTGTCTGCGATAGAAACCGGTCTGCGTCTTCTCCCGCTGTCCGTAACCCTGCTTCTGGGGGCCGTTGGCGTGCCGAAGTTCTTTCCGAACGCGTCACCTCGCCGCGTTGTCCGGCTCGGCTTCCTCTCGCTGTTCCTCGGAATTCTCATGCTGGTCGCCGCACTCGACCTCGGGGTCGGGCCGGAGGTCGTCACGTGGCCCATGCTCCTGGCCGGGCTCGGGGTGGGTGGGCTAGCCTCGCAACTTGGCAGCGTCACCGTGTCGGCAGTGCCCGACGCTCAGGCGCCGGAGGTCGGCGGACTGCAGAACACCGTCACCAACCTGGGCGCATCCATCGGAACAGCGCTCGCCGGCACAGTGTTGGTCGCCGCGCTCACCACGTCGTTCATCACCGGGATCCAGGACAATCCCGCGATCCCCAGGGAGCTGTCCTCGAAGGCAGCGGTCCAACTCACGAGCGGAGTGCCATTCATTCCCGACTCGGATCTGAAGCGGGCCCTCGGCGCCGCAGGTGTGCCTGGTCCGACGGCAGACGCCATCGTCGACGAGAACACCGAAGCCCGTCTTGTCGGTCTCCGCGCCGCTCTGGCAGTTCTGGCTCTGATTGCGCTCGCGGCCATGCTCGTCTACCGCGGCATTCCCACCCACCAGCCGGGCACTCACGCGGAAGGTGCGGACCCATGAGCATGGAGGCGCCATCCGCATTCGTCATCGCTGTCACCCAACAAGCAACGTGTGGGCTCAACCGCCGTCGTTCGATCGCGTTGCTCTGGCCGACGCGAGCGCCGCGTCCAGTTGGTCCTCGACCTCCTGGCTAAGAGAGGTCCGAATCACACGCCCGGGCTCCTGGATGTGCGGGAAACCTTCTCGGGCTCCATCTCGCGACGAGCATGATCAACGCGGCACCTCCCGTCCTCAGGTTCTCACTGAGTTCCTGACGAACTTCTTGGATACGTGGGCATCTCCGCACATGGTGCTCCACATCCCGCCCGTGGTGACGGCACCGACAGCCATGCCGAACAACGGCGCCATGAACAGCAGCCCGATCAAACCGCCCACCACCGCTCCTCCGGTGGCGATCGCGGCGGTGCCGCTGCTGCCCTGTTGCACCCGAAGCTTCCCGTCCTCGCCCCTGCTCATCTCCACGACGTCGTCCACTGCGATCAACCCGTCGTTGACAGCGCTACGCAACCTACCGTGTGCGCGCTCGACGGCCGCCTGGTCGGGATAGGCAATCGTTACCAGATCACTCCTGTGTGTCCCCGTCAGATCGTCTGAAGCCCGGCCCATGGTTGACCCAGGTCCTGCCGGACGGAGCCGACGAGTTGCGCTACCGATGGCGACCTGAGCAACGCCGATGCCAGCCGGTAACTGGAACGTTACTCCGTCGCCTGCTGTGGAGGGTCGGCATAGATCCCCGTAACAGTGCGCAGCCCACGCAAACCGGGCCCGTCCTCGGACGACTCGGACCCGGAGGCCAGGCAAGGAAGGCCAGGCGGCATTCGGGTCCTGACCTACAGCGACAGTGCGCCGGTTCAGGACCGCTCGCCGGCGACCCGCTCAGGCGGAGGGAGCGACTTCGGAAGGTGGGCCGACGCGATGAGGCCAACTGCGGCGATACCCGCAAGGACGACCATGGCGAGCCCGTACGCGCGCGCAGGAGTTGCGGTGATCCCGGCGACGAGGATCGTTCCCGCTATGGCCGTGCCCATGGAGGAGCCGAGGTTGGACACGCTGCGGGACAGGCCCGAGATCTCCCCCTGTCGATCCTCTCCGAAGCTGGACTGAACGATGTTGACCGAGGGAGTGAGCATGACGCCCAGTCCGAGTCCGATCAGCAGGAGCCCGGGCGCGAATTCCCACGCGCCGGGAGAGCCGATCACCATTGTGAGCAGGACAACGATGCCGACGATCGCGACAACGAACCCGGTGACGACCAAGGTGCGCTGTGCGTGCCGCTTGGCGAGTCGTTCCGCGGCGAGTGAGGACAGGAGGAGGCCGCCGGTCGCGGCAGTGAAGATCACCCCGGTCTGGATCGCGTCGTACCCACGGACGACCTGAAGGTACGCAGCGACGACGAACGAGGTCCCCATGAGCAGCAGCCACTGGGTGTTCTGCGTCACGAGGCCGAGGTTGGAAGTGCGGCTACGGAACAGGCTCGTCGACAAAAGTGGTTCCTCGCCTGCACGCTCCTTGGCCCGTACTGAGCGGAAGAACAACGCGAGGACCACGACGCCGGCGACGAGCAGCCCGAGCATCAGCCAGCCGTTGTCGTCGGCGGCCAGGATGCCCATGACAATCAGGACCAGTCCAACGGACGACAGGATCGCACCCCGAGTGTCGAACGGCCGGGTGGGCTCCGGGGCGATCGGATCATCGATGTGACGGCTCAACCAAATGATCACGAGGACCACCACTGCTTGGAACACGAAGGCCGCCCGCCAACTGATTGCGGAGGTGATGACACCTCCGATCAGCGGTCCCGCGGCTGCGCCCACTCCTCCGAGCGCACTGATGACGCCGAACGCACGGGCGCGCGAGGTGATGTCGGCGAACAGAATTGTGGCAAGGATGTAGACAGGCGGGATCAACAGCGCAGTCCCCACGCCTTCAAGAATGGAGTTTCCGAGAATGAGGACACCCAGGCCGGGAGAGACTGCACTGAGCAGGGCCCCGACTCCGTACACACTCAGACCGACCGTGAAGCAGCGTTTTCGCCCATAACGGTCGGTCAATTTTCCACCGGGGATCATCAGTGCGGCCATGACCAGCAGGAACAATGTGATCGCGACCTGTACCCCCCGGACTGTCGTGTCGAGGTCCCGACTGATGTCGTTGATCATCACGTTCATGTTGGAGCCTGCAAAGCTGCAGATGAACTGCGCAAGGGCAAGAGGAGCCAGCGCCCGGCGCAAGGCTCGCGGCGGGCGGCCCTGCCCTGCATACTCCCCCATGTCACACCTGCCCCGATGCGTGCGATGCGGTGCATGACGTCCCCGCTTGGCGAGAGCCGCTTCCCAGCTTGTCGGGACGGGCAAACATCGCATCTCCGGCGGCTCGGCAGGCCTGATGGGGCTCTACCCATGTCGGTCCATTGCGGCATTCAGACGTTTCTGTCCAACCAAGCTCCAGCCTCGCAAGGCAACACGGAAGCGGCCACGCACCAATATCGTAGTTCCCTTGCGAGCCGTGCGGGTGAGTGATTCTCTGGTCAACAGAGAGTGTCCGGCGTGGTTGAAATCGTTGCTCTTCCCTCACAGTTCACAGCCGTACTGGCCACCGCCCCCTTTGTCCGCCGCTGAGCGCGGGGCCGCTATGTGAGGGGTCCGAATGAACAATTACCCAGAGATCGACGACCACGCTCTGATCGGCGATCTGCAAACTGCGGCTCTCGTGGCGACAGACGGCACGATCGACTGGTTCTGTGCGCCGCGGTTCGATTCGCCCAGTATCTTCGCCGCTCTGCTCGACCGTGATCGCGGCGGCAGTTTCCGAATCGCGCCGGTCGGAACCGACTACGTGACCCGACAGCTGTACCTGCCGGGTACGCCGATCGTGGTGACGCGGTTCCTCAGCGCGGACGGCGTGGGCGAAGTCATTGACTTCGCACCGATAGCCGGTGAGACGGCCACCGACCGCCACCGCCTGGTGCGGATGGTGCAGGTGGTTCGCGGCCAGATGCGCTTCCGGCTCGACTGCGAGCCGCGGTTCAACTACGGGCGGGACACGGCGCAGATCGAGGTAACCCCTGACGGCGCTGTCTTCCGAAGTCCCACCATGACGATGAACGTCTGCGCCTCGCGCCGGCCGAACCACCGCCTTGTTCGGGAGGAGGACGTGCGCCGCACCGAACAAGGCATGCAACTCGTCGCGGACCTGGCCGCCGGAGATGTCGGCGGCGTCGTACTGGAGACCTCACCGATCGAACCCGTACGCGTCGTCCAACCGCACGAGCTGAGGACGCTGTTCGAGCAGACCCGCGACTTCTGGCGGTCCTGGATCAGCCAGTCCCGTTACCGGGGACGCTGGCGTGAGATGGTCGAGCGCTCCGCGATGACGCTGAAGCTGATGACGTACGCGCCGACCGGTGCGCTCGTCGCCGCACCCACCGCCGGGCTGCCCGAACAGGTCGGCGGTGAACGCAACTGGGACTACCGCTTCACCTGGGTGCGCGACGCTTCGTTCTCGGTATACGCGCTACTCGGGCTCGGGTTCACCTCCGAGGCACAGGCGTTCATGAAGTGGCTGGGCGACCGGGTTCGCAACGCCACTGAGGACTCGGGCGCGCTGCAGATCATGTACCGCATCGACGGATCCCCCCACCTGGAAGAAGAGGTCCTCGACCACCTCGAGGGATACAAGGGCTCCAGCCCCGTCCGTATCGGCAACGCCGCCGCCGACCAACTGCAGCTCGACATCTACGGCGAAGCGCTGGACTCGCTGTATCTTGCCGACACCCACGACCTGCGCATGTCCCACAAGGCCTGGCGTCACACCACCGGCCTGGTCGAGTGGCTGTGCGACCACTGGGACCGGCCCGATGACGGGATCTGGGAAACCCGCGGCGGCAGGCAGAACTTCGTGTACGGCCGCCTCATGAGCTGGGTCGCGTTCGACCGCGCCATCCGACTCGCCCAAAGCCGTGGCCGTCCAGCCAACCTGGGCCGATGGACCGAGATGCGTGACCGCATCTACGACCAGATCATGAACCAAGGCTTTCACAGCAAGCGCGAGGCATTCGTCCAGCACTACACAACGGACGTGCTCGACGCGTCCCTACTGTCCATGCCACTCGTCGGTTTCATCGCGCCCACCGATCCGATGTGGCAGTCCACCCTGCGCGCCATCGACGACGAACTCGTCTCCGACAGCCTCGTCTACCGCTACGACCCTGTCGCCTCTCCAGACGGCCTCCGCGGCTCCGAGGGAACGTTCACCATCTGCACCTTCTGGTACGTGGACGCTCTCGCTCGATCCGGGCGGCTTGAAGATGCCAGACTCACTTTCGAGAAGATGCTGACCTACAGCAACCACCTCGGCCTCTACTCCGAGGAAATCGCACCCACAGGCGAACAGATCGGCAACTTCCCTCAGGCCTTCAGCCACCTTGCCCTCATCACCGCCGCGATGAACCTGAACTACCAACTTGACCACGGCCCTGGCTACGTCGAGCCCGTCCTCGGACATGGCCTGGCCACCCACTGACAGGGGCCTCTGCCCTGACCGGCAGGGGCTTCAGGTCCTGCTGCCAGCAAGCGTACCGACCAGCAACCTGGGCTCAGATGTGATCTCATTCGCCTACGCCGCCTGCCGGGAAGGATCAAGACGTGCAGGATAATGGCGGAGATCGTCCACCCGGCCGGCAAACTGAGCGCCTTGCCTGCATCCGCAACGTTTCCGTCCGGCCATGCGGCCTCAGCGTTCGCGTTCGCGCACACCGTCGACCGCACCATGCCCGGGCTGGCCCTGTCACTGGACCTCCTTGCCGGTGCGGTGGCCTACTCGCGGGTTCATACTGGCGTGCACTATCCCGGCGATGTGGTGGTGGGTTCCATCCTTGGAGCGGAGATGGCTGCGATGGTCACGGGCGCACTCGAGCGCGAACGAACTCGTCACAGCCGTCGGTAGCCGGCAGTTCCGGTATGGGTCGTGTACGAGCGGTCCGTCGCGCCCGCCTTCGACGGGGCGTGGAGCGGCTCAGCGCGTGCCCGCTGATGCGGGGCTGAACGAGGCCAGTCGCCGCAGTGTCGACCAGTCGAGGCGAGGCTTGGCGGGGCGGACTCCGGGGCGATTGCGTGGCACCCGGACCCGCGGCGCCCGAGGCTGGATGGTGCAGCAGACCGGAGTGGGCATCGTGACCGTCTCCCCGTCGATCCCGACGGGGATCTTTGACACGTCAGCGTCCACGACCACTTCCTCGGCCGTGAGAACTGTCTTCTCGTTCGCCGTGCACTCGAATCTACCCGCGCACGGACGTTCATCCAGGTCGGCACCGACGCACCACTTCAGGAGCCTAGGCTGCTGAGGTGAGCCAGTCTCCCCTGCCCGGGTCTCGCCTGTTCCAGAGCCGCGACTGGGCTTTTGCTCGCCCTGACGGCAGTGCACGACCTGCCTCGGGTGCCGTCGGGAGCCGAGATGCCGAGGATCTGAACCATGGACGGGACGAGCCGATAGGTCGGCGACGCCTACGGGGAACATATGAGCAGCGGTAATGGCCGGGCGGCCGGTGTTCCCGATCGTGTTGACTACGCCGGTGCGGTATATGGGTCGCTGCTGGCCGCCTCCGTAATCGCCGGAACCAGCCCTGGCAGGCATCCAGTGCCGGCCCCCGCCCTGGCGATCCTGCTGCTTGCCACCGGGCTGGTTTTCTGGTTTGCCCATGTCTACGCACGGCTGATAGGTGATCGCGCGCACGGCGCCGTATGGAGCCGGGCGGAGATCAGATCCGTCGGCGCCGCAGAGTTGCCGCTGGTGAAAGCGTCCGTGCCGCCGGCCGCCATGGCCAGCGTGGGCTGGTTGCTGGGGCTGTCCGATGCCACGACAGCCTGGTTGGCACTGTTCGTGGCCCTTGCCGGGCAGGTGGGCTGGGGCGTGGTGGCTACGCGTCGGATGGGTGCACGAACGGAGTTGGTTCTGGTGACTGGTTTGGTGAATCTGCTCCTAGGCCTGATCATCATCGCTTTGAAGGTTTTGCTGTCTCATTGAGATGCCCAAGCTGTCGACCCGGAAGTGTCGTAGATCCTCCGCGCGACCCCGGGCGGGGCATCTGCCTGCTCGGCGCGTCGTCGGCACCTTGCTCCTCGGAACCAATCTGCTGAGCACGCGAACGATCAGCCACCGAGAACGTCCGTGCAGCAAGGGGTGCATCCCGACGCCACCTGTCCCCACCACCAGGTCTCAAGTCACACCTCCGCGGGGTGCGGGATGGGATGCGAAACGCCGTAGTCCACTGCTTCTCCTGGGGCGGCGCTGTAGACGGTGCACCATCTCGTCCGGGTAGAGGTGGCCGTACAGATCCATCGTTATTGACCGCTAAGCACAGCGCGAAGGCATGCACCTGGTCACCATTGGGGTAGGTCACCGCGTGCCGGGCGGGATCCGAGACGCAGGCGAAGGTTCGAGGTCGGTCACCTCGGCGCGCACTCCGGTCTCCTCCTCGAGCTCACGGACCGCGGTAAGCGCGAGGTCGAACGAGGTTCGGCGCTGCCGGCGGGCAGTCCCCACCGTCCCGTGTGCTGCGTTGGATCAGGAGCATCCTGTCGTAGGAGTCAATGACCAGAACTTGGGCGGCCGGCTCGACGACTAGCTCGGAGCCGATCTTCCGTCGCAGCCGCCGCAGGTATGAACCTTCGTATCCCACGGCGAGACCCTAGCTTCCTGTGCCGTCTTCCGATCGCGGCCTCCCCTGAGACAGCTACAAAGGCCGGGACGTCGCACGCTGGTGAACCACTGCCTTGCAAAGGCCATTCACCCGCTCACGCTCCACCAGCGTGGATCGCCGCCGCGTCCGACAGCACGTACCTCGACCGTGGATCACCGCTACGGCCAAGATCACCCTTGGCTTGGGACACGCGGAGGCACGGAGAGGGAGCTTGAGGCGCTCGGTCGACCGTCGCGTCCCGCTCTCCCGTGACGAACTTCCGCACGGCCTTCATGTTGTCCTCGATCGAAGTCGACGCGTCGACGGCGAGCACGTCCGCCCCAGTCCACGGAATGAAGGCGGCCCGACGCCGAGCGACGATCGCCCAGTTGCCAGTCTCGTGCCAGCCGGGAATGCCGCGGGTGCGGGTGCTGAACCTCGCTTCATGGAGCGCGGCGTCTTCGCATTGGCAGAGGATCACCCCTGAACGTGGCCCCTGCCGATTGGGCCATTGATGCCCAGCGTTCGCACAAGGCCGCGCCTTCGGTTGCCACGTCCCCGATCTGGTTGTGAACCGGCCCCGTCCTCGCCGTCCTCATCCCAGAGCTGACGGACCAGCGCCGGCTCCCGGCAGTCTCCTACCGCCGCATGGCCCGCACCCGTGCCTGCACATCCGGCGATGACCCTCCCGACCACCAAAGCGTTCGCCGAATCCGAAGGACACCGCCGCCGACTCAGACGCGGAAAGTCCGGACGTCTGGCATCCGGCGTCCGAGTGGTGGATCGCCTTATTTTTCGGGGATTACCCCGCCTTCGCTGCGGCGCGCGGGCCGCGGCGATGGACCGTTCGATGACCGCGGACCGCTTGGACGTTGAGATTTCCAACCGCCGATCACCCCGGCGAACGCGTCGACGACGAAAGCCGTGTAGACGAAGCGCTGATCAGGAGGACGTAGGTGAAAACCGCCACGAACAACGTGTTCGGAGCCTGGGCGCCGAACTGCCGGTTGACCAGGTCCGGTGCCTGGGGGCGGCCACATAGGCCGCGAGCCGCTGCGCGAATCCGGGTGGACATGGCCGGGGCTGCGCAGATTCGCAACAAATCGGGTTACAAGTTGTCGCCATACGGTTCCGCTGGGCCCCGGTGAAGGTATACGTTCCCGATCATCAAACGTTCCCGGTACGAATCCGTACGGGGAGCACGTCGGCGAACCCGCATCTCTGTATGGATAAGTGACGGCCCTGCTGCGCAGTGTGCGCGTGTGTCGTCGGGGCCTCGTTCTAGTACGTCTGAAGAATCGCTAGGCAGAACCCTCCTAGCGCGGCATTGATCACTTGATTGATGGGAGGAACTGATGAACGCAACACCAGGCCCGTTCGGCCCCGAGCTCTCCCGGCGGCGGGTGCTCGAGATCTTCGGCCTCGGCGCCGCGGGGGCCGCCGTGCTGGCAGCCTGTGGCGAGCACAGCGGCAACGGCGGTGGCGGCGGAGGGGGCGGTGGCGGCGGAGAGGCCGTCTTCAACGGTGCCTGGCCCTACCAGGTGCCGCCGAAGGGCCACTTCAACCTGATGGCGGGCGTCACGGACGCGATCAACCCCGGCGCCTACTTCGACCTCATCTTCCTGCCCGGTGGCATGTACTACTGGGATGCGAAGAAGTGGGAGCCGATGCTCGCCGAGAAGTGGGGCTTCGACGAGGTGGCCAAGACCTTCACCTACACCCTGCGCAAGGGCGTCAAGTGGAGCGACGGCAAGGATGTCACCAGCCAGGACGTGATCAGTACGTTCTTGTGCCGGCGGGTGATGCGCCAGACCGAGTGGCAGTTCCTCTCCAAGGTCGAGGCGAAGGACGACCAGACGGTCGTCTTCACGATGAACAATCCCTCGAGCGTGGTCGAGCGTTACATCGTCCGCGCGAACATCCTGAGCGCCGCGACCTACGGCGACTTCGGCAAGCGGGCCGAGCAGCTGTTCTCGTCCGACAAGGACCTGGACAGCCCCGAAGGCAAGAAGCTCAACGAGGACCTCCAGGCCTGGCGGCCCAAGAACCCGCAGAACGAGGTCGTCACCAGCGGTCCGTTCACCTACGACTACAACAGCATCACCAACGCGCAGCTCACCCTGGTCAAGAACAACAAGGGCTGGGCGGCGGACAAGGTCAAGTTCGACAAGATCACCCTCTACAACGGCGAGACTCCGACCATCACACCCCTGGTCCTGGCCAAGAAGGTCGAGTACGCCACGCACGGCTTCCCGGTCGCCACCGAGAAGCAGTTCATCGCGAAGGGCATCCGGATCCTGCGGCCCCCGGTCTATTCCGGTCCGGCGATCTTCTTCAACTTGGGCAAGCAGCCCGAGTTCAAGGACGTCCGGGTCCGCCGGGCGTTCGCCCACGCGATCAAGCGGGACGAGGTGGGCAAGGTTTCCCTCTCCGAATCTGGCGTCGCGGTGAAGTTCATGGCGGGCTTCTCCGACATCCAGGTACCGGACTGGCTCAGCTCGGAGGACCAGGGCAAGCTCAACCACTACGAATACGACGAGAAGAAGGCCACCGATCTGCTCACCCAGGCCGGCTGGAAGAAGCAGGGCAAGTCGTGGATAAAGCCCGACGGGACTCCGGCCAAGTACGAACTCACCTTCCCCTCGGAGTACGCCGACTGGTCCGCCACAGGCGCCAACGTGGCCAAGCAGTTGTCGGACTTCGGGCTCGGCGTCACCGGCAGAGGGGTGACGTTCACCCAGCAGCCGATCGACGTCGACAAGGGGAACTTCCAGCTGGCGATCCAGGGCTGGGGATCCTCGAGCAGTCCGCACCCCCACTTCGCCTTCGTCGCGGACCTGTTCACCCACAACATTCCGGTCGCGGCGAACCAGGGCGGCAAGGGGATGGACTTCCCGCTCAAGCAGGACACCGACACGCTCGGGAAGGTCGACCTGGAGAAGGCCGTCACGAACGCCGGTGAAGGTCTCGACCAGGAAGCTCAGAAAAAGAACGTGGCGACTGCCGCCGTGGCGTTCAACGAGCTGTTGCCGATCGTGCCTTTGTACGAGCGCTACGGCAACAACGCGGCGCTCGAGGACCACATCGAAGGCTTCCCGGCCGACGACGACCCGATCCTCAAGAACTCGCCGTACGCGGACAACTTCGTGATCATGCTGATGTTCCAGGGGAAGATCCGCCCGAAGAACTCATGAGGGCGGAGTCGCCCGGTCCGGAGAGCCGGACAGTGAGTGAATGGGGCCCCGTGACAGTCGCGGGGCCCCTACTTCGTCTGTGGACAGCAGGGATGGGTCGGCGCTACGCGCCGGCCTCCACCGCGGCCGGAGGAGCGCCGCGCCGTGCACCACGCTAGCAGGGAGATCTTGGCGCCCATCCGCAGGATCGCGCCCTCATAGATCCGGGCACCCGTCACGACCCAGCGCGCCGACCGAGACTGAGCCCGCTGGCAGCCGGCAGGGCGCCTTCGCCTGCTCCGCCAGCCCGCGAAAGTCGATGACCGTACGAATCTGCAGGCGCTCCAGCGTGGTCGCGATCCTCGTCGGACAGGTACGACAACGCCGAGCTGCGGTACAGGATGCCTGGCCTGATCCGCCGGCCGCCGACGAGGCGGAAACCCGCGACCGCACGCGTGTTCAGCGCACCGCCCAGCGGAGTCACCTCACCTGTCCGGTGACGCTCCCGCCCCCAGCCGGAAGGAACGGCTGCCCGGCGACAGGTGCCTGGCCAGACGTTCGAGCAGCCGAGCACGCGCTTCGGGCCATTCGTCGGCCACGATGGAGTACATCGCTGAGTCCCGCAGCAGCCCTTCCTCACCAGGAGCCCACGACCGCGACCACCGGCGCAGTACGCCCTCGAAGCTTGCGCCCACGCTCTCGATCGCCGCGCGGGAGCGGATGTTGCGTGCGTCGGTCTTCAGGTCGACCCGGGCGACACCGAACTCGATGAACGCGTGGTCGAACAGCAGCAGCTTCGCCTCGGTGTTGATGCCGCGGCCCTGCGCCGACGCGGCCAGCCAGGTGAACCCCACCTCGACCGCGCACAGTCCTCCCCCGTCGGGCCATGGCCGTGGATCCCAGTACGCCGTGGCGCCGACCGCGCGTCCGGAGGCCTTCTCCATCACGGCGTACGGCGCAAGCTTCCCGGCGGCCGCCCGGGCAAGCTGGGCGTCGATGTATGCCTTGACCTCGCCGGCGGTGGGCACCCAGGTGAATGCGTACGGACGCCGGTCCTCCTCACCTGCCCGGGCGAGGTCGCCGGCGTGATGATGTCCGAGCGGTTCCAGACGTACGAGACGTCCTTCCAGCACCGGACAGGTGAATGTGGTACCGGGTGAGGAGACGTGCATCAGTGTCCTCCGTTCGAATACGTCTCATGCGCTCTGGCTCGAGTAGTACTGGCACAGGCGGAACTCGTTGCCCTCCGGGTCAGTCATGACCACGACGACACCTTCGTCATAGTCGTGGCGCTCGCCGGTGAAAGAACCACCGAGAGAGATGACCTCCTCGATGCCTACTGCGATGTCGTCGACCACGATATCCAGGTGGATCCGGGTCTTGCCCCGTTTGGGCTCGGACACCGGCTGGAACACCAGCCTCGGCAGTAGATCATCGCGGCCTCCGAGGTAGACCCATCCAGGCTCGGACGAACCTTCCTCGCGGCCGAGCAGTTCACTCCAGAACCGCGCCACTCGGCGCGGGTCAATGCAGTCCACGGGTGACGCCGCTCCAACGGTTCGTCACGGCCTGGCCGGCGATGGCGCAACGTCCCCACGGCCGCGAGGTCAACCGGCATATCGGCACGTCGTTTGTGCTGGCCCGCTCCCGCCATGGTTCCGTCCGCGATGTCGAGCGGTACGCTCGCCCGGGCGTACCGACGCCGGTTCGCCCGGCACCTCAACGAACGCGACCCCGTTGCACGTCGCCGGCACCGACGAAGGTAAAGACATGGTTGTCGTTGGTGAGAGGACGAAAATGTGGATGTGTATGAAGCTGTGAACAGTCGCCGGGCCGTGCGAGCTTTCAGCGATAAGCCGGTACACAAGGAGGTACTCGAACGAGTACTGGACGCAGCATCGCGCGCTCCTTCGAGTGGAAACCTTCAGCCATGGCATGTGTATGTCGTGACCGGCGAGCCCTTGGCCCAACTGAAAAGGCGCGCGACTGCTCGGGCACTAGCAGGAGACCCGGGCGATGACCGGGAGTATCCGATGTACCCGGCCGAAATGACCTCGCCATACCTGGACCGTTGTACCTCTGCGGCCGCCCAGAGGTACAAAGCGCTGGGGATCGCGCGCGACGATCCCGACCGGCCCATGAAGATCGCCGCCTTGAACTCAGAGGCGTTCGGCGCACCGGTCGTGCTGTTCTGCTACCTCGACCGGACGATGGGGCCCGGTCAGTGGGGGGACGCGGGGATGTACCTACAGACGATCATGTTGCTGCTGAGGGCGGAAGGGTTGCACAGCTGTCCACAGGTGATGTGGACGATGTATCGCAAGACCGTCAGCCATATAGTGGGGGCAGATGACGGCCTCGTGCTGTTCTGCGGTGTCTCGGTGGGATTCGAGATGGAAGGCGTGCCGCAGCTGCGCACAATGCGGGCGGACATCGCAGAAACAGTGAGCTTCCTCGGGATGTGACACTGAAGGGTCACCAAGCCAAGCCCGAATCCACCGATCGGCCTTGTGATCGAGCGTTTCGAGGTGGCTTTGGCGGTCGGGGTCTAGCCAAGTTCGTGAACCAAAGCGGCGACCGATCCTCTCCAGCATGGAGCACAGCCACCGGGAGTCTTCACCCGAAGCGTTCCGGAGGCGCATCCGCCGGGCCTGCAGCGGCGCCATCTTCGCCTCGACCAGCTGCCCGGAATTTCGGTCCAAGGAAACGAGGAACAGCAGTCGCAGGTCATCGCGGAACTCCTCGTAACCGGTAATGCCTTCGTAGTCGTCGATGAAGTCTCCGCAGCCGTACAGGATCAGCTTGCCCTCATACACTTCGACGGGACGGGGATGGTGCGAGGAATGCCCGTGCACCACGTCGACACCTCCGTCGACGAGTGCATGCGCGAAGCTGACCTGATCGTCAGCTATGTCGTAGCCCCAGTTGGATCCCCAGTGAACCGACACGACCGCGACGTCGCCGGCGCGCTTCACCACCTGGACCCGAGCGGCAACATCGGCCGCGGCAGACTGCGACGGCTCGGCCAGAAAATCGATCCCGGGCCGTCGTTCCGACGCGGCCCAGGCCTCCGGAATGCCGCTGGACGCCATACCGACCGACAAGATCACAGCTCGCCCCGCACCGTCGAGCGGCACGATCGCGGGTCGGCGGGCATCGTGCACGTTCCTGCCCGCACCCACCGCCCGGAGCCCCGCACCGGCCAGCGTCCGAAGAGTTTCCTCCAGCCCTGGGTATCCGAAGTCCAGAACGTGGTTGTTCGCCAAGATGCGACCGAGCGCGTCCCCCACGGCCAGCAGAAGCCAACTGGGCGAGCGATCGGACCGTTCGCCTCTTCTGCCAATCCGACGTATGTCCGGGCATCTCGCACGAAGGCCTCCCGCAGCGTCGCGTCACCGGGGTGCGGAAGGATCTGGTCGACGCCACGACCGAGCATCACGTCACCGCACAGGGACAAGCGCACACTCGGTGCACTCACCACGCTAGCCGCTCACAGGCTGGTGGAATCTCCGCCGTCCATTGTCACCCCGACGAAACGCCGGCTGGTGCGGCCAGGAGCGACGCGCCGACGACGACACCACTCACATGTAGCCGAAGTGGCCGCGCAGGCGGACGAAGCGGGCCGGAAGTACTGGCCTTCCCGCGTCCAGGCCTTCAGGTGTACGGCGGAAGACCGTCACCTCCTCCGCGCCGCCGGGCCCGATCGGCTGGACGAGCCGCCCACCGGGCCGCATCTGCTCGACCAGCGGCGGAGGAACCTCGGGGTACGCGGCGGAGACCAGTACCGCCTCGTACGGCGCGGAGTCCGCCGCACCCTCGGTACCGTCGCCCACCACGACCTCGACGTTCGTGACGTCCTCGGCCGCGAGGTTCTCGCGTGCTCGTGCGGCGAGGTCCGGCCAGCGCTCCACACTCGTCACCAAGCCCGCCAGCCGGGACAACAGCGCCGTCTGGTAGCCGTAGCCGGTCCCGATCTCAAGCACCCGCTCCGTGCCGGTCAGGCGGAGCGCCTCGATCATGCCGGCCGACAGGGAAGGCTGTGTAGTCACCTGCCCGTGCGGGATCGGGACCGGACGATCCTCGTTCGCCGCGTCGGCGTACTCCGGCGGAACGAACGCCGACCGGCGAACCACCCGCAGCGCCTCCAGCAGCGCGGGATCGGTGACACCCGTACGGCGCGCAGCCGCAACGAGGTGCTCCGACGACCACCGCGTCATCTGCTCGGCCTCCGTACTGTCCCGTCACTGTCCCGTTCCACCGTCACGCCGGCCGGGTGACCTGACAGGTCGGTCCGCCGGGCGCGCAGGTCGCCGCGCTCACCATGTGAGGTCCTGCCTCCTGGCGGCGGACCGCGCAGTCCGCGTCGCCAATGCGGCGAGCCCTTCGGAGACGCGCACCCGGGGCGACGACGGACCACGGATGCGGCGGACGTCGGGCGGCAGCGCGGTCACGTCTCGCACACAACGTTCACGTGCCGCGGCGATGGTGCCCTCGCTCCCGAGACGTCGACCGTTCCGCATGACCTCCACGAGCACGGGTTCGAAGCCGTCGGGTCCGGCCTCCTCGCGAAGGGCTAGGACGTCCTGCTCGATCGGGAAGTGTCGCCACACCTGCTTCGCTCCGGGGAGGGTGGCTTTGCCGGGCGAGAGCTTGCAGACGGGGCGGTCGCCGAACGCGACCAGCTTGTACGCGCTGTCCAGAGAGGGCGCGTCGGCCGATACGCCCACGCGGGTGCCGACACCCGCAGCGTCGATCGGCGCTCGTTCCAGGATGAACCGCTCTAGGTCGTACTCGTCCAGCCCTCCGCTGACGAACACCCGGACCTTGCGCAGACCCGCCTCGTCGAGGATCTGCCGTGTCTCGCGGGCGAGCGCGACGAGATCACCGCTATCCAGTCGAACCGCGAGCGGCCTGTCGAGCGTCATGTCCTGGATCACCCGCACCGCCGCGCGCACCCCGAGCAGTGTGTCGTACGTGTCGACCAGGAACGTGACCGGCCCGGGCAGGTCTTCGACGAACGCCCGGAACGCGTCTATCTCACGTGGGAACGCCTCGACGTAGGAGTGAGCCATCGTGCCGGCCGCCGGCAGCCCGTAGCGCCGCGCCGCCTCGACGTTGCTGGTGGCGGCGAAACCCGCGATTGACGACAGGCGGGCGACGGCCATGCCGGCCTCGATCCCGTGAGTACGCCGGAACGCGAAGTCGACGAGCTCCATGTCGCCCGCCGAGAGACGACATCTGGCCGCCTTGGTGGCTATCGCTGTCTGGTAGGTGATGTGGTTGAGCAGCACGGTCTCGACGAGTTGTGCCTCCGCCGCTGGCGCCGTGACTTCCAGGAGGGGTTCGTCGGCGAGAACCACGCGGCCCTCTGGGACAGCGCGGACGTCTCCGGTGAAGCGCAGCCCGGCGAACCCCCGAACGGTCGCGTCGTCGAAGCCGGCGTCGCGCAGCCAGTCGAGGTCCTCCGTCTCGAAAGCGAAGGATTCCAGCGCGGTCAGGCAGTCCTCCAGACCAGCGGCGACGAGGAAGCCGCGGTCGGGTGGCAGGGCACGGACGAAGAGGCTGAAGGTGGCCGGTCCGGACATGCCACGCCGAAGGTAGCTCGCAGCCATGTTCAGCTCGTAGAGATCCGTTACGAGTCCCGCCACCATCGTTCGTTTCGCTCCCTCCGCCCCTCAGCGCTTCACGTTCCCGCCAGCGTCCGTTTGGTGCGTCCCCGCGCCGGATCTCCTTCGGCGGTCCCCTTCGACGGTGGTCCGGTGGTCCGGTGGTCCGGTGGTCCGGTGGACCGACCCGTCGGGGCGCCCTGATGACGTTCGGCCCTGCTGGAACAGCGTCAACCGGAGCTAGACAGAAGAGCAATTGCTCTATGTGGAGGGGATCCGCTGATGCGTGTCGAAGAGGTCTATCGGCCCGAAGCGTTGGTCTGTTAGGCAGCAACCGACTCGCTGTCTGAGGCTGCTAGCAGGATGACCAGCCAGCACGTCGGTGCGCTTGCTGTTGTGGTCGACGGTAACAGCCTCGTCGGCATCCTGTCGGAACGCGACGTCGTGCGTGCGGTCGCCGAAGGTGTCGATCTTCCTCGCGCCGGCGCCGGATCGCACGCGACCCTCAAAGTCAAGACCGCCAAGCTCGCCGAGGACACCACCGACATCGCCAGAAGGATGCTCGACGGCGGCGTCCGCCACCTACCCGTCGTGCGGGACCACACCGTTGTCGGCATGATCTCCATGCGCGACGTCCTCGCCGTCGAGGCGTGGTTGTGACCCTGCGATCCGGCCCGCGAATGTGCGGCGGTGCGTGTCCCTCGCCCATCTCCCCGGACGACGTGGGGAGGGCACGCCGGCTCCCCGCGGTCGGATGCGCCGGGGGGCGAGGCGCTGAGCCGTGCAAGGCGGCACGTAGCGCCGAGGTTGGAGCCTCGACCTAGCGTTGTGATGAACGGCCGATGTCGCGACCGCCCGGGCGTCGGGATGCTCAATCGAATTCTGGTCAGATGCGACGAATGCCCCCTCGCCTCGTGGCTGGGACCTTCGCTGGGACTGGCGGAGGACCGTGCCAGTCTGTCCCCTCCCGCCAGCCCGCGGGATCGTAAGAACTGGGCCTTGAGAGACACCGGTTCGCGTCCATGGTGAGTATCCGGCGAAAGGCAGCGACCGGATGGCGACACATGACGCTCGGTCGATCGTCGTGGGCGTCAATGGGTCTGAGAGCGCGCTCAACGCCGCTGCATGGGCGGCCACCGAAGCCGCCCTGCACGACGTACCGCTGCGGATCGTCTACGGGTTCGCCGAGTCTGTCCTGCGAGTCCGACCGGGCTGTGGCGAACGGGGACCGAAGGCAGGTTACGCACGGAGCGCACGGTCGCTTTCGATGGGGCGCACGGGTGCGATCGGCGTGATCGTGCCGGACATAGTCAACCCCTTCTTCCCTCCAGTCATCAAGGCCATTCAGGCCCGGGCCGCCACCAAGGACGTCTCAGTCCTGCTAGCGGACACCGACGAGCACGTCGCGGACGAGTTGGAGCGTGCTCGTGCTCTCGTGCGACAGGTCGACGGACTTGTCCTGGTCTCACCTCGTACGCCGGAGAAGGATCTTCCCGCCATCCTGCAGCTGGTTCCTGCCGTGTTCGTGAACCGACGAGTGACAGGCGCGCCAAGCGTCGTCGTTGAGAACAGCGAGGGCATCAACCAGGCGGTTCAGCATCTGCATGCCCTCGGGCATCGGAGGATCTGCTACTTGTCCGGGCCACGACAGTCGTGGTCGAACGAGCAGCGGCGGACGTCAATGACAAACGCTTGCGCCCGACAGGGCGTCGAGCTCGCAGAGTTCGGGCCGTTCGAGCCGCAGATGCAGGCTGGTGTCCGAGCGGCAGATCTGCTGCGAGCCAGTGGGTGCACAGCTGTCATCGCCTATGACGACGTGATCGCGCTCGGCGTGATGGCCAGGCTCGCGGAGCACCACCTGCACGTTGGGGGCGACATCAGCGTGCTCGGGATCGATGACAGCCCCATGTCCGGGGTCGCCTACCCGACGCTCACCTCGATCCACGTGCCTGGCAGCCAAGCGGGCGGCATCGCCGTCGACCTTCTCCTCCGTCATCTCGACGCCAAGGAGCTCGATCCAAGCCCCGTCGTCGAGCTGTAGACACACCTTGTCATCCGCGGATCTACCGGGCCCGTCAGACCTAAGTTTCGAGCACTCGTCGCAGGGCCCGCCCTTCCCGGACCACCGGTACACCGGGGTGAAGCCGACTCGTCAGCTCAACGCTGCGCAGCGCGGGTCACATCGCAGGCAACCGCGACTCATTCCGGACGGAGAACGCTATCGACGTGCTGGTAGCTACGCCGGCCGCTCCACTGGTGAGCCCCATCGAAGATGTCCAGGTCTATGCGGTCGGCCACCTGCAGTGCGTGCCAGGCTGACGCCATTCGGGCGTACCCGGTCACGACCCCTTCCAGTGTGTAGAGCGGGTCGGCACGGCCGATCTCGATCGTCAGATGACGCGGCGCGATCAATGCGGCAACGTCTGGGAGGTCGGCCCATCGAAGCAGGCCCGGAACGACGTTGCAGATGTCCCAGCCTGCAAGCCGGTCCCACCTGGCTATCTCCGTTCGGAGACTCGTGAAGTACCCGCTCACGACAGCGACCTGGACTCGTTCGTCCAGCGCGGCGAGAAACAGTGATCGCTTGCCACCCTCGGACAGTCCGCCACAGCCCAGTCGCCGAGGGTCCACCATCGGCAGCGTTGCCAGCAGGTCGAGGGATCGCATGTCGTCCCAGAGTCGCTGTCCGGCAATGCTTCGGCCCTGGTACAGGGAGACGAGGCCCGGCACGTGACACCCTCCGGATGCGCGTTCTCCGAACCCCCGCGCGTCCGGCGCCAGGACCACGTAACCACGACGCACCAGGTGGACCGCATAGTCGTAGTTGAGCCGCCGTACGTGCTCATACGAGTTCGGATCGCCGTCGACGACCATGCCCAGGACGTCATCCTTGCCACGTCCGTGACCATGGAGCGCCAGGAAGCCGGGCAGTCGCTCGTTCGCCGAACTTTTCGGCGCCAGCAGCCAGGCACTCGTCACCACGCCTGGCTCTGTCTCATAGTGAAGCAAGGATCGGGTGTAGACGTCCTCCTCTGCCTCCATCACGACCCTGATGCACGGTTCGACCCGTGCGCCCGGCCCGCCGAGCAGGTCCCAGAGCTTCTCGCGCAACGCCGCCTGCCAGTCTCCGAGGTCGGCTGCCGAGACGTCTTCGACGGGGATGATCCCGGGCTTCGTGACGTCGTTCGTGCGTTGGAGTGCGTCTCTGATGCTCAGACGCCATCCTGTGCTCGTGTCACTCATCGCTACACCCCACTACGTCGAGATACGAAGGCAACGTGGCGGACAGACGGGGCGAACGGCGAAGGCACGATGCCCGCTGACAGACCACGTGGGACTTCACACTCGCGCATCTCCCGCGAGGGCGCGGCAACACCGGCCTGAATGCGCCGACCGATCCAGGACGAGACACAGAACGGCCCCGAGAAGTCCCGGCGAGGACGATTACAGTGGCGGGCGCTGATCCCGAACGCTGTTGACGCCGACCCATCGAGAGGCTGTCGCATGCGGAAGCGCCCAAGTCGCGTACGGACGGCTCCACCGACCTGCGGGGGTACGGGCATCGCACCGGTGTGCCGTCTTTCTTGGACAAGGCGACGACCGCGGTGCAGCAACGGTGGGTCGACGCCGACCACCGCACCAGGTGTGCCAGGCGCAAGCCGAGCTAGCGGGCGGACCGCTTGCCACTGATGGCTATGTCTTCTCCCCCGACCCGGGCGGACATATGCCGCCAGCGCCAGCGTCCATCAGCCCACGGTACGAGCGCATGGCAGCCAGCCTCGGCATCCGCACGACGCTGCACAAGCTCCACCACTACTCCGCAACCGAGCTGATCGCCGCCGGCGTTGACGTCCGGACCATCGCCGGCCGTCTCGGCCATGGCGGCGGAGGAGCCACCACCTTGCGCGTCTACGCCGCCTAGGTCTCCGAAGCCGACCAATGCGCGGCCAAGTCCCTGGCCGGCTTCGGATCCGCGCGCCGGCAAGCGATCGCGGATGTCCTGGCTCGCGCGCACGCGGACCTGTTAGCTCAGCAGGACAGACTCGGCAAGCGGGCTCGCAGACTGGTAAGGAGTCACGCGGCGGACGCTCCTCACGGTCCGCCGCCGTTTGTGTCGGCGAGTCGACGCCTCCAGTCTGATCACCGGGTGGCGCTGACGGTGGCCGATTGACCTCTGCACATGCTGGTGCCTCGTTCCAGTCCACACGCTGCCGCTCCAGCCGCCTGGCTGGAGCAGATTGGGCGAAGAAGCTGACGGACGAGAAGCAACGCGGACGGACCGCCCTGTTCTGGTAGGACGCCAAGCCGCACGGCACCTTGTCCTTGACATTTGGACAAGCGGCTCAACCTCTCCCCTGGCCGTTCACCGTCCACGCACGCCGTCGAATGCCTCCGCATTGTGTAAACATGCGCCAGCTCGCACCTGCGTCCGACTGATTCCACTATCACCTCACGACGGTGGAGGCTCAGCAATCAGTCTCACCGCGGGTGTCACCGGTGAGGTCAGCTGCCGACGGGGTACCGGCTGGTGATCGCGACGCGGTTGAAGGCGTTCATCACGGTTGCCAGCCAGGCGATTGCCGACACCTGGTCCGCGGTGAGCACGGCCGCGGCGTAGTTGAAGTCCTCGTCGCTGACGTGTCCGTCCGCCACGCGTGTGATCGCCTCGGTCAGGCGGAGGGCGGCGCGGTCGGTCTCGGAGAAGTAGCCGGTCTCTTCCCAGCCAGGTAGCACGGCGATCCGGTCGGGGGATTCGCCCTTCTCGAGGGCGGCGCGGGTGTGCATACGCAGGCAAAATGCGCAGCCGTTGATCTGGGAGGTGCGGATCTTCAGCAGTTCGACCAAGAGCGGGTTGAGGCCCGCTTCGGCGGCGGCCTCTTCTACCCCCGACGACATGGCGATAAGGGCCTTGTAGGCGGCCGGGTGCTGCTTGCCGATGTTGACGCGCTGGGTGTCGGTCATGGTTCCTTTGATTCGTTCGTGTGGTCTTCGCCGCGCCCTTCGGGGCGCGTGGAGGCGACCCGAGTGCACAGCACGTTCACATGCAGGGCATCTTCGTCTGTCCGTTGGTTCTCATCAGGGAGACGAGGCAGGCCCTCGGGGCGTGGCCATCGAGTCCGGTCGTTCGTTGGCCACAGTAGTCACCGCTTACTTCGGCCGGTCGTCCCGCGGTGCGGAGAGCAGCGGGTGACACCGGCAGCATGTACTTCCGGTGCTCCGGGCGTCACAGGCGCAGGGCACTCGCAGCTGGGTAGTAAGCCTCGTTGAAGGTCGAGAACTGGGCTATGCCATCAACGAGGATGTCAACAGAAAGTTGCGCACGAATCGCCAGAGCACCAGTGTGGATCCACTCCCCGACCTGTGGAGCGATCACCCACACACCGACGAGAGTCCTCCGCCGGCGGTCAGCGACGAGGCCGAGAGTGCCACGTGGCTTCGTCTCGTACGTCTCGGGTCGATGGATCACCTCGGGCAGTTCAACCTGCGAGGTCGCGACGTCGATGCCCTGCCGGCGGGCGGCGTCCGCGGTGAGACCGACACGATCCGTTGCGGGTAGTCCGAACACCGTTGGCCCACGGTGAGGCCGGTGGTTCCGTAGCCGAGCTCCACCACGACCCCGGATAGCTCGTGCCCGGGGGATGCCGGGTGTCCGTCGGTGTGCACACGCACGATGACGTGGTTCTCCGCGGCATGGGGATATGGCATGTCGGTCAGGGCAAGACCGCCGACATCCGCGTCACGATCTCGTACAGTGATCGCTCGCATCCTCGACTCCTTTCATGAACGTTTTGGGTATGGGTTGGGGGCTCAACACGAGGTCTGCTCGTGGCGGGCGTGGTGCGGGCTCCCGGCCGCGGAGGTCGCGGACCGCCCGTCGCCGGTGCCCTTGTGAGCCTGTGGGCGTCCGGCGTGGGCCGCGGCGATCACGGACAACACTGCGACGAACGCGATGTAGAGGTGGGCCGTGTCCTCCAGCCCCCACGAGCGGGCCAGCAGCCCGGCGGCCAGAGACGGGACGCTCAGTGCCGTGTAGCTGATCACGTAGGCGGCGGAGAACACCTCCGACCGGGCCTTCGCGCTGGTCGCCGCGCTGATGACCCGGAGGGTTCCGTTCAACGTCAACCCGACGCCCAGTCCGGCGATGACCGACCCTATGACGAAGACGATCAGCGAGGTGAGCATCAGGGCCGCTGCCAGCCCCGCGGCCCCGGCGCGAACTCGACCAACCCGGCGGCGAGCGCACCCGTCGTAGTCCCGGTCGCGAGTCCCTGCACCACGCGGGCCATCAGCAGCGCTCCCACCCCGTCGGCGGCCCAGAACATCGCCGTGCTGGCTGCCGCCACGAGGAGGGCGGCGACCAGCACCGGACGACGGCCCATGTGATCACTGAGCGAACCGGCCGTCAGCAAGGCGCCGAGCAGACCGGCGACGTACACGGCGAAGATCACCGTCAGCATCGTCACCGAGAAGCCCCAGCGTTCCCGGTAAAGCGGGTAGATCGGGGACGGCGCGCTCGCAGTCGCCATCATCAGCACGTTGGTGCAGACGAGCACGACGAACGAGGCGCGACGTCCGAGACGACGCCCGTTGCCGACATGACTGACACCGTTCATCACTCAGCTCGGCCAGGGCGCGCCGAGCATGCGCTCGACCGTCGTTATGCGCTGGAAGCCGGGGATGAAGTGCTCGAGCACGTCGGAGTTCACGGTGCCGTTCGTGGTTTCGGGGCGGTTTGCCAGCCCCTCGACGTAGGCTCGCAGGAACTGGTTCTTGAAGTCCCCTCGTGGGTGGACGGCGAGGATTGCGTCCAGCTGGACGCGGTCCAATCCGTCCAGGCCGAAGCCGATCACGTCGGTCAAGACGCCGAGGTACGTGGTCGCGATCTCCGCGCCCATCCGGTCGGGGATGCCCGGCGTGGTGTGCAGCGCTATCGCCGTCCAGACGGCGTCGGCGGCGGCGGTCGAGAAACCCCGCTCCAGGAGGAACTTGCGCGCGTGGTCGGCGCCATCGACTTCGAAACGCTGCTCGACGTCGGAAAAGGGAGTCAACAGACCGGTGTCGTGAAACATTGCCGCCACGTAGAGCAACTCCGGGTCCGGCTTCATACCCAGCCTGTGAGCGTGAATCAGGCTGAAGAAGAAGACCCGCCGGGAGTGGTGGTAGATGAGGGGGCTGGTCGTCTCCTGGATGAGCCGGGTCGCCTCGGCGACGGCCACTGTCTCAGGAATCTCCAACCCCGCGATGACCTCCGCCATGACCTCTGACTTTCTGGGAACTGTGCTGGCTGTGGACCGTGTGTCCGACGTCCATGCTGCCGACGGGGCGGCGTGCAGCGCTGCCTTCGTCCGGCCAGGAAGCACTTAAATCCGGACGGGGCGAAATCGCAGCCGGGTGCTCCACCACAACCGCTGCACTGACTCTCGTGATGACCCGCACCCCGCCGCGGCACCGCGGAACCACCCCAGGGCGGCCGGGGGGTGGCTTCGGCACCCGCTGCCGGTTGAGCAACCCCGCCCACGAGGGCCTCCGTCATCCCAGGATGACGGTGTGCTACCAAGGAACGGTGTTCCTGCCTTCTGCGTCGCCGGCCCGACCGGGGTCGGTGCCGCCGGGGTCCCCGGTCACCGGCTCTGGAGGGACCGGAGTGGTGAACGCTGCCCCCCATCGCGTCGCGATCCTCGTCTACGACGGAGTGACGTTGCTGGACGTCGCCGGTCCCGCGGAGGTGTTCAAGGAGGCGAACCGGTTCGGCGCCGACTACCGGATCGTGCTGCTGTCGCCGACCGGTGCGGGCGTCACGTCGAGCCTCGGGGTCCAACTCGCCGTCGACGGCGCCGTCTCGTCGGAGTCGGCTTTCGACACGTTGCTAGTGGCCGGGTCCGACCTCTATCCGCGCGCTCGTGTCCCCGGCGACCTGGCGGACGCCGCGCGGATACCGGCGGCTGTGGCCGGCCGGATCGCGTCGATCTGCACTGGGGCGTTCGTTCTCGCCGCCGCCGGCCTCCTCGACGGCAAGCGCGCGACCACACACTGGAAGGTCGCGCACGAGCTCGCCGCCCGTTGTCCGACGTGCCGCGTCGAGCCCGACGCGATCTACGTTCGCGACGGCACCACGTACACGTCGGCAGGGGTGACGGCCGGCATCGATCTGGCGCTCGCTCTCGTCGAAGAAGACCACGGGCCTCACCTGGCGCGGGACGTCGCCCGCGCCTTGGTGGTGTACATGCAGCGTGCGGGCGGCCAGTCCCAGTTCTCGGCCCCGCTGCAAATACCGCCGCCCCGCTCGCCGGCTCTCCGTAAGATCACCGACTTGGTGACGGCGAACCCCCGCGGGGACCACTCGCTCGGTGAACTCGCGAAACACCTCAACGTGAGCACGCGGCACCTCACCCGGCTTTTCCATGACGAGCTGGCCACGACACCGGCCCGCTACGTGGAAAACATCCGATTCGACATGTCCAGGGCTTTGCTCGACCAAGGACATACCGCGACGCAGGCCGCGGTCCTCGCCGGGTTCCCCAGTTACGAGAGCATGCGACGGGTTTTCGCCAGGAAGCTGTCGATCAGCCCCACCGCCTACCAACGCCGGTTCAGCACGGCCCGCCGCGCCAACGCGGGTTAGGTTGACGAGAAACGCGGTTTCTCATGGAGCCTCGGCAACTCCTGCCGTCAAGTGCAGGGATGAGCACGCCGGCACTGTCGGCTAGGCCTGTTTTGTGGATCTTGGTTGATCCACAGGATGTGTGACTGGCGACGGTGACGGCGGTGCGGTAGTGAGCGGCGAGCTTTTCATAGCGGGTGGCGATTCCGCAGCTTTCGACGACGTTGCGGCGCCGGTAGATCGCACGGTCGAAGCCGCAGCGCCGGTGTCCGCGCCGGGCGCGGGCGGCGAGCTGGTCGCGACGTTCGGGGATGGTGTGGGCGATCCCGCGCGTGCGGTCGTTGATGTTGCCGGGCGTGATGACGAACGACAGCGGAAGGGAGTTTTGCAGGAGGGGCAGGGCTACCAGGTCTGCAACTCGATCTGGCTGCTTGACGACTTCACCGCCGAGAACGGCGCGACGCGGGTGGTGCCGGGCTCGCACCGCAAGCGCGGCATCGGGCCCGCCGACGAACTCGACGGCGACCCGCGAGCCACCCACCCGGACGAAATCCAGTTGATCGCGCCCGCCGGAACGGTGGTCGTGTTCAACAGCCATCTGTGGCACGGCGGTACGCGCAACAACAGCGACCGGCCCCGCCGCGCGTTGCACTCCTACTTCACCAGGCGCGACCAGCCGCAACAGCTCGACCAGGCGGAGTATCTCCGCGTCCGAACGCGTGACCGGCTGAGCCCCGCGGCGTTGTACCTGCTCGGCGTGTAACTGCGCACGGTTTCGACTGGTGTCACGGTCGAACGCCTCGATACCCTCTCTTGGACGCCGCCAGTCATGTTGGGCCCGAGGAACGGGTCGGCCCACCGGTCCGTCTCGACAAGCGTCAAGCGGGAACGGGAGAAACTGGCCTCGGGCTTCAGCGTACGCGGCGCGGATGCTGTCCATCAGCGGGAGTCGGCGCTGCCTCCACCCTCACGGTTGATCACGGCCTGCGTTCGGGCCGCATGCAGCCCGTCCCGCCGAGTGGCAGCAGAGTCAGGATGGTTCGGGGTGAGATGGGAACCTGCCATCAGAGTGAGTGGTCGCTCGGTCCCAGCCGCCTGGCTCCGCCTGCGCCGAGTCTTGACGCGAAAGGTCGACGAGCAGTGACGTGGGGCGTGGCTCCGCGATCTTAGACCCTTGACCGCTCCACTCGGGCTTTCAGTCTGGCCGGTTGCGAGGCGGATGGGGAGGAGGTCAGGGTGACCCGTCGATGATGTGGTAGACCTCTTCGATCACGGGCTCCGTTCGTGCGACCTCGGTGAGCCCGAGATCGACCGCGATAAGGGCGAGTTGGTCGAAGTAGGCCCGGAGTGCTTCTTCGCCTTCCCAGACGGAGATGGTGCGGAGTTCGTCATCCTCGCGGTAGCAGACGTGGTAGAGGCGCTCAGCCGGTGCGCCGAGCCCTGCTTCGTCGAGGGAGTTGGCGATCTCGTCGCACTGTCCGGCGGTCATCCCCGGTGGATCGAACTTGACCAAGAACCGCCTGGGCCCTCTAGTGGCTGTTCGTTTGGATTGGATGATGGTGTGTACGTCGTGGACGTCGGGTTCCTGCAGCACGATCCCCACGTCCTTGAGGGCGGGGAGGAGTGCTTCGGCGAATTCCTGGAATTGACCCGGGCCCATTGTGGGTGGTGAGTCCCAGACGTCGACAATCTTCAGCCGGTCCTTGGGCCCGTAGGCGACGTGGTAAAGGCGTCCCGGGGGAGAGCTCGCGCCGGCCTCCTCCAACATCAGGAGGAGGTGGTCGTAGCTGTCGACACTGTGGGTGGACAGTTCGAACTTGAACAAGAGTGCCATCCTGGAACTGCCCTCCCAAAGTCCCCAGGCGCTGAACTGGTCGTTTTGGGAGGTTCTGCCGACCAGCGGTAGGCAAGTACACGTCTTCTTCAATAGTCGCACCGTGATGCCGTCGAGGTGACAACGGGCCAGGCTGGCAGACAGTCCGTCTCATTCGTCCGTGTTCGCGGCCGCGGGGTGCACGCCCCGGGCTTCACTCCCGGAGAGCTCGACTGGCCGGGAATGTGGTCCGATCGGGCCGGCCGTGACCGGACACCCGGCATCCCCGGACACGAGCTATCCGGGGTCGTGGTGGAGCTCGGCTACGGAACCACCGGCCTCACCGTGGGCCAACGGGTGTTCGGACTGACCGACTGGACCCGCAACGGACCCCTGGCCGAATACGAGGAAGCCACCTACACCACGCACGGCGAGTGTGACGCCGTACGCCCATGCCGGCATGTCCAGCTCGGTCGGTGAACGACGTCACGTGCCATGGGCACTCGGCGAGCATCCGGTCGAGCCGGCCGATGCCGCCGCCGATGGTGTGCGCCAGTTCCGGTGACTCGTGCAGCCCAGGGTCGTTGGGAGGAGGGGAATGAGCGCGTACGCGTCGGCGCCGGTCGGTTGTTTCTCGTTCGGGTCGGTGCCGAGGTTGTCGGCGTTGTACGCGATCAGCCCGTCATCGGTGACGATCGGCGCTGCCACGGGCAGCCCTCTGGCCTGCAGGTAACACAGCACCCGGTACTCCTCGACCGGACCAACTCCTGGTGGCCAATCCGGCAGGTGCTTGAGCACCCACTCTCGCCCGTCCTCGCCCGTGACCTTCCAGATCGGGTTGTGGACCTTGGCCATCGGCTCGACTCGGGCCGCACCGACAACACCCTTCCAGGCCTGCAGGGCCGCGTACTCGTCCATCGAAGGCACGCCAGGCAGGTCTGGCCCGTGCTCGCACGACTTCTTCGTCGGCCGGATCCGGCCACGTCGATGTGCGGTTTTCGGCATCCAACTGCCGCGCTCCGCACCAGGCAGCCAACAGTGATGAAGGCCCATGCCACCCGAGATCACCTGGACCAACGTGCGCCGTAAGGTCTACCGAAGGCCCGCGGCCTAACGACCCCCATTGCCCGTCGAGACTTCGGGCGGCAGCATCGTCTTCAGTATCGTGGCGGCCGGCACGTTGTCCGAGCTGTGGACCGGAGGAACGGCATGAAGATCTCGATGCAGCTGCGGCCCGATTTCACTGATGAAGACCTGACGTTCGCCCGACAGCTCGGCGTCGACTACGTGAGCGTGAGCACGACAGGTGGCACGTACGATCTGTTCGCGACGGTCAAGGCCCGCGTCGAGGCCGCCGGTCTCATGCTCGCCAACATCGGCAACTCCCATGTGCACAACATGCCGGAGGTGACGCTCAACCTGCCGGGCCGGGACGAGAAGATCGGGCAGTACAAGGAGTACCTCCGCTCGCTCGGCCGGTTGGGCATCGACTACACGACGTACGCCCACATGGGCAACGGGATCTGGAGCTCGGCACGCGAAACGACACGAGGTGACGCGTCGGCCCGGCACGTCGACCTCGACACGGCGCACGGCTACTGGGGCGGCGAGGAGTTCGTTCCGCCGCTCACGCACGGCCGTCGCTACTCCGAGGACGAGCTCTGGGACAACTACACGTACTTCATCCGCCAGGTCGCTCCGGTCGCCGAGGAGGTCGGTGTCAGGATCGGCATGCATCCCGACGACCCGCCGGCCGTCGAGCTCGGCGGCGTCCCGCGGTGCGTGCTGGGGACGTACGACGGATACGTACGCGCGCTGGAGATCGCGGACAGCCCGAACGTCGGTGTGTGTCTGTGCATGGGGACATGGCTCGAGGGCGGCGACCTGATGGGAAGGTCGGTGGACGACGCGGCGCGGGCCTTCGCGGGTCTGGGCAAGCTGTGGAAGGTCCACTTCCGGAACGTGAGCGCGCCACTGCCGACGTTCACCGAGACCTTCGTCGACGACGGATATGCGGACATGCGCACCCTGATGCGTACGTTGGTGGCGGTCGACTTCGACGGCATCCTGATCGCGGACCACGTACCTCAGATGGTCGGCGACGGGCGCACGGCTTGGGCCTACAGCCTGGGCTACATCAAGGCACTGCGCGACATGGCCGTGAGCTGACCGACCGCCAGCCGGGAACATCCCACCACGCAGCCTGCCCACGGCCACGCTGAACACTCATGGTCGCCCGGCCGTTCAAGAGGCTCGCCAGGGCCGGCTGTGCCACTGCTCATCAACACCCTGACCGCGCTATTCATCTAATCCGGGTCTCGACATCGCCGGGCTGCCGCACCCGGCGTCCCCCCATCTGGACACCAGCGCTTCCCAGGCGCTGCCGGGCTATCACCCGGACCCCTACACGGGTTGCGGTTGCGGTGCCCATTGTGCTCACTGCTAAGAGAGTGGCAAGCTCTGCGGGGGCATTCGCCCGTCACACCGCTGTCACTTCCGCGTCACCAGGTCGGAGCGGGTTGAGTGACAGGTGTGACAGCTCAGCCATGCCCAGTCTGTCACTCAACTCGGCGCCCTCGATCGAGAAGTTTCGGCACCAGGGGTTCAAGCAGACGGGGGGACGACCCGTGCGGTCGACCCTCACCCGTTGAAGCTTGTCCAAATAAAGTCTACGGTTTCGAGGACGTCCTGCTCTCCGGCCGCACGATCGTATCGAGCATCGTCTTCATCCGTTCCGTCGGCAGGGCCACGGCGCGTGCCCAGTAGTAGATGATCAAGCTGAATGCTGCGACCGCGGCCAGGTCCCGCCACAGTGGGAGGATCGGATGCTTGAGTGGTCCGAAATCGCTGAGGTAGACGATCACCCCGAGGCCGACTAGATAGACCGGCAGCCATTGGGCGGCACGCCAGTTCAGCTCGGGTGCAATCGGGTTCAATCGGAGGACCCGATTCCCAGCCAGGATGACATAGCCGATCAAGATCGCAATTCCGAGCTTCCAGTCGGTGTCCCATCCGGACCACAAGATCAGGAAGTTGGCGACGATGAACGCGATTGGCGAGATCACCGCACCACCACGCAGTCGGTACGGGCGTTCGGCATCGGGCAACCGCTTGCGGAACACGGCGAAGGAGAGTGGCGCGCCGGCATACATCAACACACTGGCGCCGGTGATCAAACCGACCAGTGATCGCCAACTGGGGAACGGTAGGAAGCAGACGCAGCCGATCACGAACGCGGTGATCAACCCCAGCCATGGCACCCCACGCCGATCGGTCGACTGATACCACCTTGGGAGATATCCATTACGGGCAAGACCATACGAGATCCGAGAGCTCGATGCGCCGTACACCAGCGCGGTGCCGCCTGGGGAGATCACCGCGTCGATGTAGAGGATGGCCGCGAGCCAGCCGAGGCCGACCAGCGAGGCCAGCTGTGCGAACGGCCCGGTCATCGCCGTGTACGCACTCGTCGACCAGTGGGTACCGATCTGGCTGGCCGGCAGGCCACCGAGGAACACCAACTGCAGACCGATATAGATGATCGCCCCGATCACAATCGATCCGATCACCGCCAGCGGAATGTCCCGCTTCGGGTTCCTGCTTTCACCAGCCAGCTGATCGGCTTGTTCGAAGCCTAGGAAGGCGAACACGATGCCACTGGTCGACACCGCGCCCAGCATCCCGCGCACTCCGTACGGATTGAGCCCGTCGGCAGCGGTGAAGTTCGCGGCGTGGAAATTGACGATGCCGATCACCATGATCGTGAGCAACGGAGTGCCGACCTTCCACCAGGTGGCAGCACTGTTGGTATTGGCAAGCTTGCGGATGCTGAGGAAGTTGATCGACGTGACGATCGCCATCAGGACGACCGCAACCACGATGCCGGACGGAGTGAGCACGCTCTGCCCAGCGCGTCGCGTCATGAAGCCTTTGGCGAACGCGTAGTGCTGGCCATAGCTGATCATGGCCAAGACCTCGATCGGCGCCACGGTCAACGCTTGCAACCAGGAGAACCAACCGAACGATGCTCCGACCGCACCACCGAAGGCGTAGTGAGGGAACCGAGCCGTGCCGCCTGCCACCGGATACATCGCCCCTAGCTCGGCGTGCACCAGCGCAAGAATGATGATGGCTACGGCACCGATGCCCCACGAGATGAGCGCCGCCGGCCCCGCGGCCTTCAGAGCCAACTGCGACCCGAATAGCCAGCCCGACCCGATGATCGAGCCAACCGACATCCAGGTCAGACCCACCAGCCTGATGTCCCGACGAAGGCCGACGCCGCCCGATGAGGGCGCCGGCGGTACCTGTCCCGCCATAGCGATCACCTCTATGCGCGACCCGCAATACGTTCAACGCCAAGATACGACCGTACGGACACCTACCGAACGCGCCCTGAGGTTCACGCCAGCCTCGAAGACCACGCCGCTGTCGGGATGCCAGACATGCCGGCCATGAGCACTGCGCTGGGTCAGACCGACTGCCGCCGGCCGAATAGTCGCAGTTGGCCGAACGCCCGGCGCCCGCTCCACCGCACCTGGCAGCCCTACGGACCCTCCGCCGCATGAAGGTGACTGGCTGATCCCGATTTCTGCTTCGTCCTTGCTCGTCGCTCAGTGCCCCGTCGCCGGAGGGCCCGCTAGGTCTGCTTGTCGAATGGCACCGCCGCGATTGGAAGTCGGGCCCCCGTGCGGGACTGTCACTGCGGGCCCGAGTCGTGCCAGCATGCAAGCAGTGGTTGACGCCCCTCCCCGCGATGGATCACGTGAGCAGTCAACCCGTAGCAGACTTTGCTCGCCTTCCAGGCCTGACCGGCCCCTAACGACGGAATCAGAGGGTTACCTTCCAGCTCCGCCAGGGGCGCTCGGGCGCCCCGGACGGACGTTTCCGATCTAATCCGCCCAGTGCTACTCAGCGCACCCGCGACCACGGCAACGCGGCCGGACGCGAATCGCTCATGAGTGACGTATGGGATGAACCGGTTCGGCTCCGCCGAGACCCTTCCGGGCCGTCCGTCCGGTCGGGTGAGCCGGTAGTGGATGAAGTCCACCCCGGCATGGTTGGGCAGGTTGGCGGCGAACCGGATGTAGCAAGAGCGGGGCCAGCACGAACGTTTCCCGCCGAGTCAGTAGCAGGCTGACCGTGGCCGCCGGTTCGCCGGGGAAAGGTCTAGCACTCCGAGGGTATATAGCGCTTAGCTAGGCTGCGGCCACTCAACAGCGTCCGGTCGGGATGGGCCCATCTCCCTTCCACCGGCGACGAGAATGAGGCGACGGAGCAGGTCGACCTTCGCCACCCGACTCGCCTCCGACAGGGCGTCTCGGTGCGTGGTCGTAGAACCATGTCACCCGCGGGGCGAGGGCGGAGGTCGGGAACTGCCTCGCACGATCAGTGTGGTGCGCATAGTCACGGTCCGGGCTCCGGTCTCGTCGAAGCCATCTCGGATCCTCTCCGAGAGCAGGCGCGCAGCCGCCACCCCGATCTCGTACGCCGGTTGGGCCACCACAGACAGAGGAGGCTCGACCACCTGCGCCCAGACGGCGTCGTCGAAGCTGATCAGACCGACATCACGGCCGGTCCGAAGTCGCCGGCGGCGCAGGGCTTGGAGTACAACCAGGGCCAACATAGAGTCGACAGTCAGGAACGAGTCCGGAGCATCCTCACCGGCCAGCAGTTCGTCGACCATCGCGACACCTTCCTCTGCATGGAAGGGGATCTGACAGACGACTGACGGGAGGCCGTGGCGATCGACGACGGCCTGGTATCCCTGTCGCCGCTGCTCTGCGGTCGGTGTGTCGGCCGGTCTGCTGATGCACGCCGGCCGACGCCATTGCTCGCTCAGCAGGTGCTCTGTGGCCGTCTCCGCGCCTTCGAAGGACGCCGCGGTCACGAAATCTCCACCCCGGTCGAGTGGGCGATCGACCACCACCAACGGGATTCCTGCGTCGAGCAGGCTGGAGACGTCGGAGTCTCTGGCGCGTGGGACGAGGACTGCGCCGGCCACACGTTCCTGCCCGGCCACGTCGAGGTAGCGGTGTTCGCGTCCCTCGTCCTCGTCAGTGTTGTAGAGCAGGACGGAGAAGCCGAGTTCGGAGGCGGCTTCCTCCACTCCGCGGGCGAGTGCCGTATAGAAAGGGTTGTCGATGTTTGGGATGACCAGTGCCCACACCCGTGTGCCACGCCGCCTGAGGTTCCTTGCAATCGCGTTCGGCTGGTAGCCGAGTTCCGCGGCTGCAGTTCGCACTCGATCGGCCAGCGCCGGATCTACCGAACGAGTGTTGTTGAGGGCCCTGGACACGGTGGCGACCGACACCTGGGCCGCCTCGGCGACATCGACAAGACGAGGCATGCGTGGCGGTGTGATCGGCCGACGACCTCTGGCGGTACCAGAGCCCTCATCAAGGTCCATACTGGTCCACCCGACCTTGCTCAGGTGACCTTCCAAACCTCCCCAGCGCGCAGCACCGCCTTGGGCGGTTGGTACGTACGGCCGGCGACCTCCAGCGCCTTCAAGGGCAGGTCGCCTCCTGTCACCCGCAGCCGGCCTGGTCCGTCGCTGGTGCTCGGCTCCCAGGTGCCGAAGGCCGAACCTGTCGACCAGAACGCCGGCCCGTATGCGCGCCGCTCCCCCACCGTCAGGACCTGGTTGACGCCGGAGTAGCTGATGGCGTTCCAGGTCGTGAACGCTGACCAACTGGCCATGGCCCGCGCATAGTGGTGCCCGCATTCAGCCTCGTCGAACGGGTTACGCCTGCGTCCGTCGTACCGCGACCGGATCGCGTCGATGATCTCCATGGCCCGGTCGGTTTCGCCAACCTGCAGGAGGCCGCTGGCCAAGGTGTACTCGAATCCTGTCATCACCTCACCGAAGTACGGGAACGGTCGCACCGGACGCTTGTCGTCGTCGTAGGTGCACATCAACACAGCCGCCTCGTCTGCGAGGACGAAGCTGCGCATGGGGTTGAAGTGGTGTGCGAACCCGCGGCGGAAGTTCCGCTTGTGGACGGCGAGCAGCGCCGAGCGAACGTGCTCGTCGTCCAGGAGTGCTCCGAGGCCGGTCAGCGTCGCGGCGTACTGACCCACGAGCTGGTCGACCAGGCATCCGTCAGCCAGCTGCAGGTCCGGGTCGACGGTGTTGGCAGACCCCATACTGTGGTGCCGAAGGCCTTCGGCGATCTTGTCGGCGTCTGCGACCGGGCGCACCTCGTGCCGGTAGAAGTCGCCGTTGAAGAGGTTCCCGTCCAGCCAGGCCGAGCCGTTCTCGAACAACGCGTGGCAGCGCTCGGCGAAGTCGGATTCCCCGACGGCATGGGCCATCTCCTCCGCCGCTCGCAGCGCCGCAAGGTACCACGACCCCATTTGAGGATTCGGCCCGTAGTACTCCACGTCCATGGTGTTGTGCTGGACGCCTTCCATGACGCCGTCTTGGTCGGCGTCCCAACCGCCGGGTATCCAGCAGAACTCCAGGCTTCGGCGTGCTGCCGGCCACAACGAACGAAGCAGGTCGCGGTCTCCGCTCAGCTTCCAGTCGAGGTAGAGGTGGACCAGACACGCCATCTGGCCGTCCGCTGCAGCCAGTCGCCAAACCCGTGAGTCCTCCACCGGCAGGCCCGCGCGGAAGCTCATCAGGCCCGACTCGTCGGTGCAACGCGCGTACTGTGTGGTCCGAAACGACCGCGCGACGGGCGCGAACAGCAGCGACGTCGCGAATTCATATCCCCACACGTGAGTGCACGTGCCGTGGCAGCTGCCGGCCCGGTCGCCGACACCCTCCCAGCCGTAGTAGTCCCCGGCAGCGGACTGGAACACCGTCGGGCTGCGCAACGTGCTGAGATTGAACAGAGCCGCCTCCCGCAATGTCACCGGCGCGTCGGTGTCGACCACTGCGCGAATCGCGTCAAGCGTCACGCCTTCGAGCTCGGGGAGCCGCTCGGCCACCAAGACGGCGGTCGCCCACGAATCCCGATGAGCGACGGAGTAGGCGTTGCCGATCACGGTGTCGCCGTACTCGCCCAGGTGCGTTCCGGAACCGCTCCAGGCGCGGCGGTTCGGGAAGTTCCAGGTGAGCAGGTACGTGACATCGGCCGTCCCCCCGCCGGGCACGTCCAGCATCGCGGCCAACGACGCCACCGGACGCTCGATCTGCGACTCCCGCTCCCCCAGCACGCCGTCGTCGGTCAGGTCGTCCCAGAAGTCCAGTAGCGAGCCGCCCCAGCTCAGGTCTGCCCACCGTGTGCGGTGGCTGACATTGGCGTCGGAGGGCGCGATCATCGCCATCGTCAGCTCGCCTGCGGCCTCTGCGTCGTCAGGCAGGGCTTGAGCCGTCATTGTGATGCCGTGTAGTGCCCCGGATTCACGCTTGGTGTTCTGGTTGTGGCCGGTCTCGTCCGCGGTCCCGTTAGCTCCCACGAGGTTGCTCATCGACATGGCGATGGTGGTGTGCACCGGTTCGTCACCTCGGTTGTGCAGCCGGTAGCGCAACACTGCCACGGGAAGGCTGCTGATCGCGGTGTCGCCGAACACCAGCGGGTTGAAGCCCTGCACTGTGACCTCGAGCGGGAACGCTTTGTCGCGCAACCGGACCTGGCCGAACGGGTAGGCCGTATCGAACCCGCACTCGGCGAAGCGGGGCAGACCGTGGTTGGGTGCCGGCGAGCCGAACGCGCCCTCGTACTCCTCGACTGGCAGCGGTCCCTCGACCACTAGCGTCTCCACGTGGCCGTTCCCGGTGGCAGCCCGGACAGCGACGAACATCACGTCGGGTCGGAACCCTTTGGCGGGACGGTTGCCGAGTTCGAAGTCGCGCAGGTCGCCCCGGCCGCCAAGGCAGATCGTGCCGGTGCCGATGCCACCGAGCGGCAGCGCGATGCGGTCCAAGTGAGCGGCGTCGTAGGAGCGGAGCACCGGCCAGTCAGCAGCAGTCATGGTCGTCCTGTCTCAAACTACTTGGGATGAATTGGTGAGGCGGTCGAGGAGGGCCCGGCCGTGGTCGAGGGTGGCGGTGGCAGCCGCAGCCCAAAGCAGCGCGAGCGGGCCGAGTCCGAGGAAGCCGAGCGCCAGGCTGACCAACGGTAGGACCGAGCCGAACAGGCCGACCGCGCAAAGCGTGCCGAGCACCGGCACCGGACGCCGGGTGGCCGCGTACAGGCCGACCAGCCAGGCCTCCCGGGCCGGGCAGCCCCCAGGTAGCTGATCAGCATGCAGCCGATACGGCAGCGCGACGATCATGATCGCCGTCGCGATCACGGTCACCGCTGCGCAGGCGGCCGCCGAACCGACCGCCCAGAGTTGCCCGTAGACCGTCCAGGTCTCGACCGCCGCAACGGTCAGCACAGCTGCCCCTGCCGGCAGCGCGACCATCGGCAGGGCCGCTCTGAGGTCCCGATTGAGCCCGCGAGCCAGGTCGCCGATGCCTCGGTGATCACCGGCCAGCAGCACCATCGCGGTCTGCAGCAGTGGCGCCACGGCGAGCAGGAAGGCGACGCTAAGCATCGTCGTACCGACAATCCCGAGCACCGGTGCCAGCACACGGGCCAGGCCGAGCGGCAGCACCGCCAGGCCGGAGCCCGCGAGCAGCACCGGCAGGTTAGGCCACAGCAGCATGGCGGCCCGGCGGAGCGGATCCGGATGCCGTCTGGGTGCGTCGTCCAGCACTGGCCATCCCCGCGATTCCATGGTCATCCGCGGATCCCGACCGAGGCGACGCTTTCGATGAATGCGCGCTGGAACGCGATGAAGACAATCAGCGTCGGCACTACGACGATCGTGATCCCGGCGAAGACCACGCCGGCCGGCCCGCCGCCCTGCCCAGCCGAGAGGGTGACCAGACCGATGGGCAACGTCATCTTCTCCGGTGTGGAGAGGAAGATCAGCGGGCCGAAGTAGTTGTTCCAGGAGGACTCGAATCCCAGGATGGCCAGCGCCGAAAGCGCCGGGCCTGCCAGCGGAATCATGATCTGGAACAGGATCCGCAGGTGCCCGGCGCCGTCGATCCGGGCGGCCTCGTCCAGCTCTCGCGGGATCGTGTTGAAGTACTGGCGCAGGAAGAAGATCGCGAACACGTTGATCAACGCTGGCAGCCACAGCGCCGCCAGGGTGTCGACCAGCTCCAGCCGACGCATCAGGATGAAGATCGGAATGATCGTCAGCTGACCCGGCACCATCAGCGCGCTGAGCAACAGCAGGAACACCTGGTTGCGGCCGCGGAACTCGATCCGGGAGAACGAGTACGCGGCCAGCGAGGCGGTGAGCAGCGAACCGGCCACGCTGATCACGGCAACGATCAGGCTGTTCAGCGCCATTCGGCCGATCGGCATCAGGCCAGCCATGTCTGTGAAGCTCTGGAGGCTGAACGGGACCGGCAGCCACCGCGGCGGCAGCTGGAAAGCCTCGGCCGGCTCGGTCAGGCTCGTGGAGATCATCCAGACCAGTGGCGCCACCATCAGCACACCGATCACCCCCAGGACCACACTGATCAGCAGCCGGCCGGCCCGGACCGGACGCCGCCGGTGGTAGCGGGCCCGTGAGAGGTGCGGTTCGGTCGTGCTCATGCGTTGTGCACCCACTTCCGCGAGCCCCAGAACTGGAGCAGCGTGACCCCCATGATCACCACGAACACGGCCAGTGCGATGGTCGACCCATAGCCGACCTGGAATGCCTGGAAGGTCGTCTGGTACAGGTACATGACCACGGAGATAGTGGAATCATTGGGCCCGCCGCGGGTGATGATCTGGATCGGGTCGAAGATCTGGAACGCGCCAATGAAGGTGATCACCGAGGCGAAGAACATGGTCGGCGACATCATCGGCAAGGTGATGTGGAAGAACGTCTGGAATCGGTTCGCCCCATCGCAGCGGGCCGCCTCGACCATCTCCGACGGCACCGTCTGCAGCCCGGCCAGCATGATCAGGAACGTGTAGCCGATGGTGTGCCAGAAGTCGATACCGATGATCGACGGCAGCGCCCAGGCCGGATCGGTGAACCAGCCCGGCGGATCGATACTCAGCTCCTTGAGGTAGTAGCTGAAGATGCCGAACGTCGGGTCGAGCACGTACTTCCACAGCAGCGCGACTGCCGCCCAGGAAATCAGGAAGGGGAAGAACACCGCCGTCCGGACGAAGTAGGAAAGCACCTTGTTGATGCCGCGGTTGACCGCGATCGCGAGGAGCAGACCGCCGGCGAGGTGGGTGACCATGGAGGCGAACGCGAAGACGAAGGTGTTGCGCAGCGAGTGCAGCAGAAGGCCGTCCTCTACAACCCGGCGGAAATTGTCCAGGCCAACGAACTTCGGCGGGGTCAGGAGGTCGTAGGAGAACAGCGACATGCCGAGCCCGACCATGAAGGGGCCGAGGATGAACACGGCGAACAGCAGCAGGGACGGGGACAGGAAGAGCCAGCCCGCCAATGGGTTCGCCCGGCCGCTCCCGGCCGGGCGGCCTGCTCGCCCGGTATCGTGGCGATCGCGCACCGCGACGTCGGTTGCCACGGTCATTTCAACAGGTCCTGCAGCTTCTTGTTGGCCTCGGTCAGTGCAGCCCGCGGTTCCTTGGTGCCGCTGATCCCCTGCAGCCAGGCCTCCTCGATCACCTTCTGACACTCCGCGCCGCGATCCGGCCCCGGGATCGGCGTCGCGTCCTTAAGCAGCTCGACCAGCAACTCGGTGTTCTGCGGCGCGTCCTTGAGGAACTCCGCACCGGTCGCGTCGGAGATCCGGGCCGGAACGGCGCCACCGCCGCCGATGGTGATTGCGTCGCCGAACTGCTCCGAGATCAGGTACTTGATCAGGGTCCAGGCCGCGTCCTTGTTCTTCGACTGCTTCAAGATCGGCCAAGCGTCCCAACCGACCGGGGAACCAACGCCGGCGTTCTTCGGCCAGCGGACCAGCCTCACTTTGTCTACGAACTTGACCCGGCGAAGGTCATTGGTCGGCCACCGTCCGCCGCCGAACGTGGCCAGCTTGCCCTGAGCCATTAGCGTTGGTGCCTCGAGGTTGCCGCCAGGTTTGGGAGCCAGGCCGTCGACGACCAGCGACCGGGCGAACGTCAGCGCCTCGACCGCGGCGGGCGAGTCGTACTGCGCGGTCTTCCAATCCGCGCTGAGCGTCGAGGTGTCATTGTTGGTCAGCCAGGTCATCACGTCGGTGAAGTAGCCCGACCCGGCCACGGTGAGGAATGCGCCGGTCTTCTCCTTGATAGTCTTGCCGGCCGCCCGGAACTCCTCCCAGGTCCATGCCTGAGGGATGTCCAGCCCGGCCTTGCCGAAGAGTTCGGTGTTCAGATACATCGCCATTGTGTTGTACCCGCCCGGCATGAAATAGGTCTTGCCGTCGGGTGAGGCGTACTCCTTCAGCCACTTCCGCAGGTTGGGCGGCGTGTCGGCGTAGTAGGCGTCTACTGCCGCCTTGTCCTTATTGATATAAGGATCCAGCGGCTCAAGTAGCTGTTTCGAGGCGAAGATCCGCTGACCCTCGGTCGCGATCTGTACCACGTCGAGCGACTGGCCACCGGCTAGCCGCGTGGCCACCGTGTTGGCGAAGCCGGCCCACGAGTCTGCGGCGATGCCCTGAGCCTTCAGGGTGATGTCCGGATACTTCGCGCGGAACTTTGTGAAGAGCTTGTCGTAGGCCTTCTGCGACTCCGCATCGCCGTAATAGACGAAGGTAACCGTGCCGGAGGTGGCACCTCCCGGCCCGGTATCGCCCTCCCCACCGCAGCCGGCCAGGACCGAACCGAACGCCGGCACGAGGGCGGCACCACCAACACGGCCGAGGAATTTGCGCCGAGAATAGCTCGGTCGGCCGGGAGGGGGAGGAAGTCGATTCATTACCAGTCTCCTCGCACCGAGTAATCGATTTCCCGAGAAGCTAGGTTCGTCGGACTGAGCTGTCAATGATGCGGCCGGGGTCGGCCATCAGTGGCCAGCTCCGAAATCAAATGCCAAGAAATCAGCGTAGGAGGAGCTCTGGAAGCGTCCTGTCAGGACGACTGTCGACGACGAGAAGACGGCAACGTTGGGATCAGCCGCTGTCCAGCGGTGTTACCCGGGATGCGTTCCGCGGTGGAACTGGTGCGGCGCTACCAGGAGGGCTGCAAGCTCAGGACAGCTGCCACAGGCAGATCGGCGGATAGAGACAGTCCCCTCGCGTGGTGGGAAGCGCACCCCGAAAGGTGCAGGCTGCACGCCGGCCGGCTCATCGTCCTTTAGCGGCGGGTCTCGAGTCATCGCGTCGAGGTGGCGCCGAGACACTTGGGGTGCGGGACGGGGTGCGAATCGCAGTCTGCCAGTGCGACCGGCCCCCTAGTGTCGTGAGTCGTTAATGCGTGTGCAGTAGCGTGCGATGGAGTCGAGGATCTGGTCGGCGGGTCTCAGTTCGCCGAACCAGCGTTCGACCAGGTTGAGCCAGGAGCTGCTGGTCGGGGTGAAGTGCAGGGCGAACCTGGGGTGTGCGGCGAACCAGCGTTTGATCGCCGGGGTCTTGTGGGTGGAGGCGTTGTCCAGCACCACGTGAACCTCAAGGTCGGCAGGGACCTCGCGGTCGAGCCTGCTACGTGCGCTGGCCCGACAGCCACGAAGGCGTGATCACCAGGACCAATGCGCCACTGGAGCGGATGCAGCAGACCGCCGAAGTGCTGGAATCCCTGCGCAGGAGGGGCCTACCGGGTTCCACGACAGGAACCGATCCCTCTCGACGACGGCTACTGGAAGATGCTGGTCCTGCAGGAAGGCCTTCCCGGCAACCCCACCGAAGGTCGCCAACGCCGCCGTCGTCGAGGCATGCTGGCCATGAACGAACACTTCGCCCACGCGCTCGCCGCCCGTCCCGATGTACCCGCACAGCAACTGTGGCTGCAGCGCGGCTCCCTCGAGTACCCGCGGCATGACCTCCTCGTCGACTACGACACCAGGACCCGGCGGATGCTCGACCGGATCCGCGAAGCCGGCCGCGACGGACCGGACGAACTCACCGGTGACGATCTTGTGCATCCCGACTGCCCCCCGCTCAACGTGCTCTTCGACCAGGCAGGGCAGATCAGCGGAATCGTCGACTGGAACGGCGGAGTCGCCCGCGGCGACCGGCACTTCGCTCGTCGGACTCCGCGCCGACCTCACCCCCTCGGCGCTGGATGCAGGCCACCAACCCGCAGGTACATCAAGAAGCCATCGATCACCTCGACGACGAGCTCGCCCGTGTGCTCGATCCGGCACTGCAGCGGCGCTACGGGGCGCGCTGCACCCTCCACCGCCTGCACTGGACGCGATCCGGTCCCGGCAGGTGTACGCGGTCACCGGAAACCCGATCGTGGTCGGGTTCGCCGGGGAACGGAGGGGGCATGCCGGGTCGTGGCGACGATCAAGGGGAAGAGGTCGCCTATCGCGGTCGGCGAGTTCCGGGCGGACGCTGCGGTTGCGTGGCTGGGCTCGTCTTCCCCGCGTATAGGCTCTCCCGCGCGGTCGCCGACACAGGCCGCGGCGCCACGGTCGAGATCGAGGACGAGTCCATGACCAGCGACTGGTACACGTTTCGGGTACGCCAAGCCAACAGCCACTGGGCCTGGAGCTCGCCGATTTGGGCGGAGGGTTGAGATGGCACGGCCGACTGTCGCGCTGATCGCGACGACCTATTTCGCAGCCTCGCACGCCGACGTGCTCGGGACGCGGCTGATGGAGGGCTACCAGTGGGGAGGCGAGCACGTCATCCCCCGCGTCGAGGTCGTCTCGATGTACCTCGAGCAGCTCGGCGGCCACGTGAGGAAGGAGTTCCGCCCGGACATCGGCGTGCAGATCGCCGATCGGAACAAGGTCACCCGCTACCCCACCGTCGCCGAGGCGATCGGCTGCGGGAGGCCCGGTGTCAACGTCGACGGGGTCGTCATCATCGGCGAGCACGGCGACTACGAGCGCAACGAGTTCGGCCAGACGCTCTACCCGCGTCGGCGGCTGTTCGACTCGGCGGTGTCCACGATGGTGGGAGCCGGGCGTACCGTGCCCGTCTTCACCGACAAGCACCTGGCCTGGTCGTTCCCGGATGCGCAGGCGATGGTCGACACCGGTCGTCGATTGGGAATCCCGCTGCTGGCCGGGTCGACGATACCGCTCGCGTGGCGCATCCCGAGTGGTACGCAGTGGCCCCTCGGCGCACCGATGACAGGGGCGGTAGCGCTGGGGTACGGAGGGACAGAGGGGTACGGCTTCCATACCCTCGAGGGCCTGCAGTGCCATGTGGAGCGCCGGGCCGGCGGCGAGTCCGGCGTGTCGGCCGTACAAACGCTGTCCGGGCCGGCGGCGGTGGAGGCCTGCAGGAACGGCACCGTCGACCCCGACCTGCTGACCCGCGCGCTGGCGAGGTTCGACCTGACTCCCGAGCAGGAGGAGCAGGCGCGGCGCAGCGTCAGTGACGTCTTTCTCGTGGAGTACGCCGACGGGCTCCGTGCGGCCGCGGTCCACTTCGACGAGGTGATCCGCAACTTCGGCGCCGCCTGTCGTGGGCCGGACCAGGAGATGTCCTGCCAGATGTGGCTGCAGGGTGACCCGCACGGACACTTCATCTTCCTCGACCGCCAGATCGAGTCCATGCTGTTGTCCGGCGTGCCGCCGTATCCCATCGAGCGCACCCTGCTCACCACCGGCATTCTCGACGCCGCCATGCACTCCCGGCACGACGGCGGGGTACGCCGCAGGACGCCCGCGCTGGCCATCCGGTACCAACCGGCGGACGCCGTTCCCGACACCGGAATCAGGCTGCCGCTCGGGGTCACCGCCGCCGGCGGCACGGGCGCAGCGCGGTGACCCGGACGCACTTGCTGCTGATCGAGGTACCAGAGATCCTGCACCTCCTGCTGCGGCCGGCACTGGGCGTCCGGCACGAGGTCCGCACGCACCACGGCGCGATGTCGTGGGCGAAGAGATGTGCGAGGCGATCGCCGCGTGCGACGTTCTCGTTCACGGGTTCGCCCGAGGATCCCGACCCACTGACGCGGCTGGACCAGACCGGCCGCGAGACGTGGAACCTGCTTACCACCACCCAGGCCGGCCGGTACGTGCAGCTGTCCTCGCCGCGGACCTTCTGCTCCTACGACCCTGAGCTGGACCGCTGACGAGTATTGGCCGAGGTCGATCACAACCCTGGTCAGCTCGGTCAGCGATCATCCCGCCTTGTGCGGGGTGGGCTCGTTGCGTACGGCGGCGAGTTCGTCCGCGACGATGGGTGCCGCCTGCCATCACCTGACCTTGATTCCAGCTTGCCGTGTGACCTTCGAGCGATGCCTCTGGCAAACGTCGTCACCACGACTTCACGCCGCCTCGGCGTCACAGAGGCGCCGTCGGCTCGTTCGCGGAGCGCCGATGTCAGAGTCAGAGGGGTCCGCCTGCTACCGGCAGCGGGTAGGGGGTCGAGGAGGACCGCGACGGCCTCAGAGCGGCTCCGGGCGCACCGGTTGAGTGGGGTGAGGTGCATGGTGGTCGATACGGTCAGCCGACAAGGCCTTCCGCATGTTGATTGAGGTTGGGTGATCGAAGCCGGGGTGAGCTTCGCGTGACGTTTCGACAAAGCCCAACGACGTGAACAGTCGCTGGTTTTCGGTCAGCGCGATGCGGACGCCCAACCTGACACCCGCCAGCCCTCGCCGGATCGCTTCGTCCTCAACGGCCTTGACCAAGCGCCGGGCGATACCGCGACCACGTGCCGATGGGGTCACTGCCAGGCGCCCGAAGTAGAGATCGCCGTCGACCGGCTTGAGCATTACGCAACCAAGTGCATCTTCGCCCTGCTCGGCGATGATGGCGCCGGTCCCGGCCGCGAGCTCGCGGCCGATCGTGCCGGTCGTCTCACGGAAGGCGCCCGACTCGGGGACCAGCTGGCCACGGTACTGCTCGAAGGCGGCACCAATAACGGCTACGAGGGCCGAGGCATCCCCAGGCCCCGCCGTGCGCAAGAAAACGGTGTCGCTCATGAACGCCTTTCGGATCGGTCGAAACAGTCGGATCTTGAAATACCGTCCTATCAGGCCCGCCGGGACCGGATCGCGTCCAGTGCAGGCACGTGGGTGAAGGCATCCATCGCGCCGACCTGGGTGCGAGACGGCGGCGGACGCGCCGAGGCCATCCCGGGACCCGCACGGCCCGACCCAGCCGGCTTCGCGACCTGGCTGGACACAACGATCGGTCCGCCGGACCGCAGCGGACCGGTCGTGATCATGGGGCTTGTACTGGAGGTGTGCGTGCTGGCGGCCCTGACCGAGATCAGACTGCGCGGCTACTCGGCCTCAGTGCTGCTCGAAGGCGTCGACACCTATGACGGCGACCAGCGACGCAAGCATGACTTCCTCGACACGCTGGCCGGTTTCTGGGGGCAACCTGTGACCTGGGCTCAGTGCACGACCGAACTCGCCGGTCAGACCGGGTCGAGTCGGCACGACTGATGACCAGCAACACCGGCTCCGCACCCGGACCGGGCGCGACGACCAGCGCCTGATGTCGCGCGCGACAAGATGGTCCACCAGGTGACCTACGGAGTTCGCAACCCCGTTGACCTGCGGGTGGAACGACTCAGCGACGACCGCGACTCGCACAGGGCAACACGCTCGCCGGTCGAGGTGACCGCTCGAGGCAGGGTGCGTGGCCGTGCCGCGTCCACTACATGAGCCTCAGCCGAGCGCGTGGTGCCGGACGGGGTGCGAAACGACGTCTGCCAGTGCTCACCACGGGGCTCGTGCCTGCAATTGAGGCACAGCCCGCATCCCCAGGGCCCGTACACGATCACCGGATCGCCGGGCACGAAACCGGCGACGCCCGGCCCGAGCGTTTCCACCCACCCGGCATTCTCGTGGCCGAGCGTGAAGGGCAGTCTGGTTTGGTTTCCGGGGGCGGGTCCGGCCGCATGCATCATGTGCAGGTCGGAGTGGCAGGCGCCAGCACCCGCGACCTTCACCAGGACGTCGCCTGGCCCAGGTCTCGGCACCGGGACCTCCCGCAGCTCAGGAGGCTTTTGCCATTCGACCAGCTGAAAGGCTCGCATCGCAGATCCTCTTGCGGAAGCGGACTCAGTCGCGGATCCCGTCGATGTCGAGTAGTAGGTGGTACGGACCGCGGAAGATCTGGTTGCGGCGGTACGGCGGCGGGTCCTCGACGACCCGCGGGTTCTCCACCCGGCGGACGAACTCCCTCAGGGCGACCTGTACCTCCAGCCGGGCGAGTGGGGCACCGAAGCAGTAGTGGATGCCCTGGCTGAAACCGACATGCTCGTTGTCCGGGCGCTCGAGATGCGGGTGGTCGGGGTTCACGAACCGCTCGGGGTCGCGGTTCGCCGACCCGTAGGCGAGGAAGATCGGTGAGCCCTTCGGGATCGTGGTGTCCGCGAGGTCGATATCGCCGAGCGCTGCCCGGGTGTGCCAGATCTGGACCGAGGACTCCAGGCGTAGGAACTCCTCCACCGCAGGCACCACCAACTCCGGTCGACGGCGCAGCTGGTCATGCACCTGGGAGTGGCGCAGCATGGTGAGGACGCTGTGGGAGATCAGGTTGACCGAAGTCTCATGCCCGGCGAAGAGCATGAGCATCGCGTTCCTGACCAGCTCGCCATGGGCCATGCGCTCTTCGGGGTCCTTCTCGTGGACCATCGCCGAGAGCATGCCGGGGCCGGGCTGCTTGGCGTACTGGTCCAGCAGGGCCGTCATGAACTCACGTAAGGCGGCAACCTCGGCGACGCCCTTCTCCGCGCGGCGCAGCTGCTCCGGATCGGTTGCCTCCGGGCCGAAGTCGACCCCATCCAGGGCATTCTCGATCCAGCCGTGGAACCGAGGGATCGACTCTGCCGGAACGCCCAGGACCTTGCAGATCATGGTCACGGGCAGCGGGAACGCGAACTCCTCGACGAGGTCGATCCGGGTCTTGCCGATCATCTTGTCCAGCAGCTCGCCGGTGATGCGGCTGATCTCGGGCTCCAGGTCGGCGATCATGTGCGGGCAGACGGGTGGGCCGAAGTGGCGCATCATCCGCCGACGGCCCACGTCGTGTTCGGGCGGGTCCTCGGCGATGATCATTCCATCGAACGGGTTGACGAACTGGTACTCCGGGGGACGTTTCCTGGGATCGGAGGTGACTCGGGGGTCGTGCAACAGCTGGACGATCTCTCGATAGGTGCTGACGACATAGGACCCGTCCGGCTGTCGCGACACCGGGGTGTTGCGGAGTTCTTCGTAGAACGGGTACGGATTGGGCCGGTTGACGTAGCGGAGGGACTGCTGCCACGGGGTTTCCTCGACCATGAGGCTCCCTCCTTTCTCTGCGCTGTTCGGTCTGTCGTTTGGTCAGGTTCCGTTGGTCAGCCCCCTCGTGGACGGAACTCGGCCGTTCGCTCGCTCGGGTCGTGGCCGGTCAGGACGACATCGGGGATCGCGGTCGGTACGCCTGGTTCGGGGAACTCGGCCGGCATCGGCTTCGCGTCCTCTGACGAGTCCCAGCCCGGTGGCGGAGGCGGGAACGGTGCAGACTCCTGAATCAGCTGCGCGTAGTACTCCAGCCACCTGCCCTGGTTGAAGGTGACCGCCGCCACGATGCGGCCCCGCCGGCCGTAGGCGGCGGCGAAGCGGCGCGTTCCCACAGACCCCTGAGTAAAGGCGATCTCGTCGCCGAAGGGCGGCACCCCGACCGACTTGACGTTGACGCCGAACTGACCTGACCAGAAGCTGGGCAGCAGCAGGTGCGGGCGATAGCCGGGCTCGAAGTTGACCATGTTGTGAGCCGCGGCCTCGGCACCGAGGACAGCGTTGTCCCAGTGCTCCATGGCGAGAAACTGGTACTCATACAGCACGTGTGGGGCCCGGGCGACGTCCCCGGCCACGTAGACGCTGTCGGTCACCACGCCGTTGATGTCGAAGGCGCGACCGCCCGCATCGCAGCCGACGCCCCAGAACCCGGCTGCCAGCCCGGAGCCCTCCAACCATTCCACGTTTCGGATCGACCCCAGCGAGGCGACCACCACGTCCGCGTCGACGGTGCTCCCGTCGGACAGATGAGCCCGCCTCACGTGCCCGCTCTCGTCGCCTTCCAGTGAGGAGACGCCCACCCCGCACCGAAGGTCCACGCCATGGTCGCGCTGCATCTGCGCCGCGATCTCTCCGATCACTCCGCCCAGGGCGCCCACCAGCGGTGCCGGGCCCCGTTCGGCAACTGTCACCGCAAGTCCGAGTTCCCGGCACACCGAGGCCATCTCCGAGCCGATGAACCCGCCTCCGATGATCAGGACGCGTGCGGGCTGCGACGCCAAGGCCCGCTGGAGATTCGCCGCGTCTTCGCTGGTACGGAGCTTGTACACCCCTTCCAGGCCGGCCTCGGCTGGGTTCGGCCACGGCCGCGCCCGGGTGCCAGTTGCGATCAGCAGGCGGTCGTACTGAACCTGCTCACCGTTTGCCAGGTGCACCGTCCTGGTGGTCCGGTCCAACCCGGTCGCCGCCACACCGAGCCGCCAATGCGCGTCCACCTCCCGTGTGCGCGGGAGCTTCGTGTGGTCGGCCTGCACCCAGCCCTTCAGTACCTGTTTCGACAGCGGAGGGCGGTCGTAGGGCTCGTAGGGCTCATCCCCGATGATGGTCAGCGATCCGTCGAAGCCCTCCTCGCGCAACGCTTCAGCACCGCGAAGTCCGGCGAGTGAGGCACCGACGATGACGATCCGGCCGGTACTTCTGAACTCCCGCACCAGCTCCGCAACCGATGCCGCAACGGTCATGGCGACGCACCCGGCTCCGCCCTGTCCAGGCGGTCGATCAGGATCGCCTGCACAGGGCACGCCGCCGCGGCTCGCCGCACCTGCAGCCGACCTGTGTCGTCGGGGTTCGGGTCGTAGGTCACGATCTCGTCACCGCTCAACCTGAAGACTTCGGGAGCGAGGAACACGCACTGCGCGTACGCCTGGCATCGGTTCAGGTCCACGACAACTCGCATGGCTTACCCCCATTCCGTCCGCGTCCAGAGCACTCGCGCCCGAGCCCACAGGGTCCCGGCTCCTACTCACCACGCTCACCACCTCGTCATGAAGCCAGGAGGGGATCACGACAACGGACCGTGGGGCCGAACGTCCATCCGTGGATCGCCGCCCTTCGTCCCGCGCTGGGACCAAGTGCTCGGAACTGGAGGACCCTAGTTAGGCGGGAGATTCATGCAGCGTGCGCGATCGTGGACATAAGCATCGACAAGCAACTGCCGCCTGCGTAGGGAGCTGACGAGCCCGGACCCCTCATGAAGACCATCGGCCGCGTGTTCTTACGCGAGGGCTGGCGACCTTCGGCGGCACCGCGTCATCCTGTGCTGTTCATCAACCCGAGGTCCGGCGACGGCAAGGCCGTACGTGTCGCGCTGGCGGACCATGCGTACGAACGCGACATCGAGGCCGTCGTCCTGCCCCCCGGCCAGAATCCGCGGGAGCTGGCGCAGGAGGCGGTGTCGGCCGGCGCGGACGCCCTCGGGATGGCGGGCGGTGACGGTTCGCTGGCGGCAGTCGCCTCCGTCGCGGCCGCACACGGGATTCCCTTCGTGTGCATCCCGGTCGGGACGCGGAACCACTTCGCCTTGGACCTGGGCGTACGACGACACGATGTCCTCGGAGCACTCGCTGCGTTCACATCCGACGGCATCGAACGACGAGTCGACGTTGCCGACGTGAACGGCCGGATGTTCCTCAACAACGTCTCACTCGGCATCTACGGAGACGCGGTCCGCAGTCCCGGCTACCGCGATGCCAAGGTGCGCACGCTCATCGAGACCGCCGGCAAGGTGCTCGGCCCGAGTGGACGAGCACCATCGCTACGCCTCATCGACGACGCGGGACGCGAGACCGGTCAGCTCACCCTCGTGCTCGTCTCGAACAATCCCTACGCGCTGGATCGTCCATTCGCCCGTGGAACGCGCCCGCGCCTTGACGGAGGTCGGCTGGGGGTCATCGTCCTCCATGCGCCCGGAGACGGCACCCACCCGCCCGCGCGGGCGTGGACTGCGTCCCGTCTCGACGTCATCGCGGCGGATACCGTTCACGCCGGCGTCGACGGCGAGGCGGTAGACCTGGAGTCGCCGGTGACGATCGCGATCCGGCCCGGCGCCCTACGAGTACGGATCTCCGCTCGACATCCGGGCATGTCGCCATCGGCGCCGTTCCCACTCCCGCGAAAGCCACGTTGGTTGCAGGAGAAACCGGCGCCGGAGACCTCTCCTGATGAGTGACGACGCTGATCACCCATGCCTCGCATGGCTGGTCAGTCCGCACAGCCGATCGCATACCGCTCCCACTGCCGCCGCGGTCGAAGATCCCACCACCGCGCCGATCACCACATCGCCCGGATAATGCACTCCGGTGTGGACGCGCGAGTAGGCCACCGCTGCGGCCAGCAGGTGGATCGGCACCCCCAGTACCGGCGTGTGTCTGCCGACCGCGTGTGCGAACGCAAACGCCGACGCGGCATGGCCGGACGGGAACGACCTGGAGGCCGGCATCTGTACGTGCCGGCTCGCCGAGGCGTTGGGGCCTCTCATCGGCCGCGCCCTCCCGGCCAGCGGTTTCACCCCGAGATTGACGATCGCGGAAGTCACCGCGATCGCCAGCGTGCCTTCGACGGCAGCTACGCGTTCCCGGCTGCCACCAAGCACGGCCATGGCGCCGGCAATGCCCATCCACAGGAACGAGTGGTTGGCTGCGTTCGACAGTCGGCGAACCGGGCCGTCCAGGTGTGCAGAGGGTATGTCCGCCACTGCCTGATACACGGCCCGGTCCACACCGTGGAAGTCACGTAACATCCCGGACAGCGCCGACTTCGCGTTCCGCCACATTCCGCCGTCCTTGGACGCCGCGTCGCCCACCGGCAGGTGCGGATGGGTACGTCCCGCCACGGCGCAACCTCTCGATCAGACTGTTGCTTCGGGTTGAAAACGTCCCATCAACAGTCTCGGACATGGGCCATCAGCTTCGCCGGCACACGGGTGATGGTTTCGCCCGCGGCGAGCAGGTCCCGCTCCAAGCGCCGCGACAGGTGGCGGCAGTCTTCCACCGCCCACCGCCGGTCTGGGCCGAACTGGTCAACCCAGCACAGCACCCGAAGATGGTCTGCGGTCGTGGTGCCGATCGTCCTGGATGCCAGTGGGCGGCCGGGTTCGTCGACCGCGACGACGGTGTGGTTGCGCTTGTGCGCATCGATCCCAAGAATCACCATGGGTGCCGTGTTCTCCTTCAGCCGAAACGGGGAGCACGGACGGGTCGGAGGGCACATCCCAGTCGGGGAGCGATGCCACGCTCCTCTCAAGCCACACCGTTAAGCCACACCGGCCGGTCGTGATGGGTCCGGCGAGCCGCACTACAGACAGTAGCCACCGCGGGGCAACAAACAGGTGGAACGAACCCGCCGGACCCATCAAACCTGTCACTGGGATTAACGGTGGATCGGGTCCGGCCGGGCCCGATCCACCGTTAATCGGACACCCCCGATTGCACAGACCAGCTCGCTTGTGTAGCGGTTTCAGGCCTGGTGCGTACTGCGTCAGATGAGCGAAAAGGACCAGCAGGACTATCTCAGCAGGCATCCGATGCTGCCCCGGCTCACACCCCGGACCGTTACACGGCCGGCGGATCTTCTCAAGCATCTTCAGACGCCCGAGTCCCGATCGCCGCCATGACGAGCTTGTCGGTGAGGCAAGGTCCGTTAGCTGGGGTATTGGATGTTGCCGCGGACGCGAGATGCGCCCGGATCCTCAGACCCGGCGCAGCACGCTCAACGGCTTACTACGCGGCATTGAACACGGAGCGACGCGGATGCGCTCTTGACGCGCCGAAGAGCCGAACCCTGGCCGATCCGTTACGGAGTCGGCGCGTCGTCTCCGTGGTTCGACGTCGGATTCGTCGAGAAGTCCGCGCGAGCTGGTAGATGCCGGGTATGGGTCGATTTCTTGATCTCGTGACAGCCACGCCGGTCGATTCTCTACCAGGGAAGCGGGCCGTCGGCGCCGAAGTAGCCGCCGGTGGGCCCGTCGGCGCCGACCTGCGCCATGCGGACGATGATCTGGGCGCCTTCTGCAACGGTCTGGGTGCCGGTGTGGTGGTTGAGATCGGTGGCGGTGTAGCCGGGCTCGACGGCGTTGATACGCATCGCCGGGAACGCCTTGGCGTACTGCACGGTGATCATGTTGACCGCGGCCTTGGAGGCCGGGTAGGCGATGCCGGGGAAGGCGTAGGTCGGGGTGCCCGGGGTGGTGACGTGGCTGAGTGAGGCCAGGCCGCTGCTGACGTTGACCACCACCGGGGCCGGCGAGTGCTGCAGCAGCGGTAGGAAGGCGTGCGTCACGCGCACCAGGCCGACGGCGTTGGTCTCGAACAAGGTCCGCATCAGGTCGGCGGTGGTCGCCGCGGCGTCGACGACGCGCCCGTCGGGCGTGCGTCCTTCGATGCCAGCGTTGTTGACCAGCACGTCGAGCCCGCCGTCGGCCTCGATGTTCTTCGCGGCCGCCGCCACGGACTCCTCGTCGGTGACGTCGAGGGTGACCAGCCGGGCACCCAGCTGGTCGGCGGCGCGGCGGCCGCGCTCGGGATCGCGGCTGCCGATGTAGACGCTGTGGCCCGCGGCGATGAGCCGCCGCGCGGTCTCAAAGCCGAGGCCCTTGTTGCCTCCGGTGATCAGTGTTGTCGTCATGCCTCCACGCTGCCGCCGCGGAGCGCTGCCAACCAGTCGTCTCATCTTCCTAGGACCACCGGTGCCAGGCAGCCCGCGGGCGCTGTGCGGGAGACTGGGGGAGATGACGACCACTCAGTTCGGGCAGGCGGTGCGCCGTTGGCGTGACCAGGTAAATCCGGAGTCCGTGGGCCTGCCCGCCGCCGGACACCGGCGCGCGCCCGGGCTGCGCCGTGAGGAGCTGTCCCTGCTGGCCGGGATCTCGGTGGACTACATCACCCGGCTGGAGCAGGGACGGGCGGCCAACCCGTCGTCGCAGGTCGTCGAGGCCCTGGCCCGGGCCTTGCGGCTGTCGCGAACCGAGCGCGGGCACCTGTTCCGGCTGGCCGGGCTCGCCGCGCCGGGTTCGCGGAGCGTCCCCGCCTACGTCACCCCGAGTGTGCAGCGGCTGCTCGACCGGCACACCGGGACGCCCGTGGCGGTGTTCGACGCGTCCTGGACGCTGCTGGTTGCCAACCCGGCGTACGGGGCGTTGATGGGCGACCCCTCCGCCTGGCGCGGGCGGGAGCGGAACGCGGTCTGGCGACAGTTCCTCGGCGCCCCCACCCGGACCCGTTACACCCCAGAGGCCAAACACGACCTGGAGGTCGCCCTGGTCGCCGACCTCCGCGAGGCCGCAACCCGCTACACCGACGACCAGCAGTTGCGGCGGCTGATCTCGGACCTGCGCGCCAGCAGCGCCCGGTTTGCCGTGCTGTGGGACACCGGCGTCGTCGGCCACCACGAGGCCGCCCGCAAGACCATCGACCATCCGCGGGTCGGCCCGGTGACCCTGGACTGCGACGTGCTCACCGTGGCCGGCAGCGACCTGCGGATCATGATCTACAGCGCCCAGCCGGGCACCGAGGACGCCGAACACCTTGAGCTGCTCACCGTGCTCGGCACCCAAGACATGGCCGAACGACCCACCCAACGCTGATGGGCATGCGACGAGGCCCGGGCGACCAGAGGAGCTGCGAACCCGCACGCATGCGTGTGACCACCTGATCTGGCCCCGGCTGAGCCGGTTCACGGGTGTCGAGGTCGTAGAACATCCACGTGGCGCCTTCGAGCCGGACCCCGATACGACGCCCGGCGAGGATCTCCGCGGCCTGCACCGCGTGCATATCGCCAATCGGCGGCGTCCGGTAACGACCGGCGGGGTCGACTGCCTTCCTGGTCAGCTGTGCTGGTCCGGGTTGGCCCAGAAGTATGCCTCCGGGTCGTAGACCGCAGGTGACGGATGCTGCCACGGATTGACGAAGCCCCCGAGGGCAAGGTTCTCCTTCCGCGGGACGTTGCGCAGGTCCTTGTGCGCAAGGACCAACTGGGGTGTGTTGGCAACCGTACCCATGAAGAACGGCCCGTCCGTGACGTGGATCTTGTCGATCTCCCAGGCCAACTGCCGACGCTTCACCGCGTCAGGTTCCAGCTTGCTCTGGTCGTAGAGCTTCCACATCTTCGCGATCGGCCCCTTCGGGTCCGGCTCCATCCGCGGTGGTGTGCGCTTGAACGGGTCGACGTCGCGCTGTTCGTGCTCCTGAGGCGTTCCGCGTAGGGCGAAGTACTGCCCTTCGAGCGGTGCCCACCGAGTCGGCTCGATGGGAAGGAGCCAAGCCGGCTGAGCGAAGTGGTCCGGCCCGTTGCCAACCTCCCAGGCGGCCTGGGAATCCAGCGATCCGGACGCCCACTCGTCACCGAACGCATCGGGCGGAATCGGGTTCAGCGTCACTGTCAGACCGATGGCCTCCCAGTCCCGCTTGAGCAGGTTGTTCTTCTGCTGGTGGTCCTTGGTGGTGTCGGCGGGAAAGTCGACACGGATCTTCAACTTGGTTCCATCGGGCATCTCTCGCTTGCCGTCTGAATCCTTGTCGACAACACCGATCTGGTCGAGCAGCGCCTTCGCCTTCTCCGGGTCGTACTTGACGAACGAGTCCCGCCAGTCGTGATAGACCTTCCTGCCCTGATCGTTGACCTGGTACTCGACCGCCTTCGGGCTCAGGGTTCCGGTCGTCTGTTCGCCGGTGTTGAAGTAGATCGACTTCTGCATCTCGTCCCGCTTGGTGGCCAGCGACAGGGCCTGGCGGAACTTGGGTTCGCGGATCAGTTTCCGCATGGGGGCGTCTTTGTGGTCGTAGTTGAAGAAGAACATCGACCCGGTTCCGCTGCCGCCGTCCCACAACAAGACGTCGAGGCCGCTGCGCTGTTCGGCCTTCTTGAACCCGGAGATGTCGGCAAGGGTAAGTCCGTTGAACGGCCCGTGGACGTAGTCGAGTTTTCCCTCCTGCATCTGCAGGCGTGCCACCTCGGGGTCTTCGACCACGGAGAACGTCAACGTGTCGATGTTGGGAAGTTGGCGACCCTCCTTGTCGATGCACCAGTAGTACGGGTTTCGTTCCCAGATCGCCTGACGACCGTCCCGGTAGGACTTGAGGCGCCAACCGGTCATCGTCGGAGACTGCGGGTTGGAGGAGTAGTCCCGCTTCTTCTCGAACTCACCGTCGGCGGTGGCCCAGTTCTTCGACACCGCCTTGTTGTAACGAGGGTGGAACTGCTTCAGGTAGTGCTTGGGTTCCATCCAGGTCGTGCCGTTACCGCGGTTGACGTAGCCGGCCAGTCGAGCGGCGGTCAGTGGAGCAGGCGCGTCGAACTTCATCACCAACGTGCGCTCGTCCGGGGCCGTGAGCTTCATGATCGTGCCCTTGCCGGACTTCGCCTCGTCGGGAGGAATATCGGGGTGCTCCTCGTTGAGCACCATGTCCTCCCACCAGAACATGATGTCCGCGGTGGTCCACGGCTGGCCGTCCGACCACTTCAGGCCCGACCGGAAGTGCAGCGTCCACTCGGAGGCGTCGGCGTTGGACTCCCAGCTCGCGACCAGGCCGGGCACGATGTCCAGGCCGTCGTTGACGAACCGGAGCAGGGAGTGACCGTACATATACTGTCGGATCTGCAGGTCGTTCGCGGTGGGCACCGCGAGCAGCAGGTTGCCGCCGTACTTCCCAGGCTCCAGCCAACGATGAGGTACGACGTACGGCTCCTGCGGAAGTCGCTTTTCCAGCGCCGGAAGGTCACCGGACTTGACGCGCGCCGCGAGCGTCGGTGACTCCTGGAACTTCGCGGGCGCCGGCAGCGGCTTGGTCTCCGAACCTCTGCCCGAGCCTCCCTTCCTCGCCTTTGCGCCGGGCTTGGCGCCGCTTCCGCCGGATCCACTACTCGACGAACAGGCGCCGAGCGTCACCGCACCGGCAGTGAGTGCCGATCCGTAGAGGAACGTTCTCCGGTCCAGTCCACCGCTTCTTGCCATGTTCGACACTTCCTTCTGCTCGAGTCGACCCGACACCATCTCCACTTCGGCGTGAAATTTCGAGCCGCAACGCCTACCTGACGGAGGATCCGGTCCAGGATCGGCCACTCCCACCGCTTGCCTGTCCGGCATGCGGACGCCGCAGTGGCGTGTCAAGGACGTTGTGCGCATGATCGTCTGGCTCAACGGATCCTTCAGTCCCGGCAAGAGCCGCCGGCCGGGGGCGATGACGGTGGCGCGCCGCGTGGCTCCCGCCACCGCCGCGGACCTGGACCCGGTGATCCACCCGACCAACCGGTTGCGCATCTGCGCGCTGCTCCATGCCGCGCAGGAGGTCGAGTTCGGCACACTGCAGAAGGAGATCGGGGTGAGCGCGTCCGCGCTCAGCAAGCAGCTTTCGCACCTGCAGGATGCCGGCTACGTCGAGAAGCGGCGGGTGCTCACCGACTCTCGGCACCACGTGTGGCTCAAGCTGACCAGGGGAGGCCGGTCGGCGTACACACGTCACATCGCCGCGCTTCGAGCCATCCTCGAGACGGCTGGGTGAGGGGGCGCGCGGAGTACTCTCGGCAGGATGACCGGCTACTGGGACGTGGAGCCTTCCGGTCGTTCCGCGCCGACGACCATGCAGCTCAGCCTGCCCGACGTGCAGGTCGAGCTTCGTGCCGATCGGGGCGTGTTCGCGGCCTCCGGCATCGATCGGGGAACGCGGGTACTGCTGCGTGACGTCGCCGCGCCGAACCCGTACACCGGCGTCGTCGACCTGGGTACGGGCTACGGTCCGATAGCGGTCGCCACTGCGCTCCGTCAGCCGCTGGCCGGCGTCTGGGCGGTCGACGTCAACCGCCGGGCGCTCGACCTCACCCGCGCCAACACTCGCGACCTCCCCAACGTCGTGGTCGCCGAGCCCGGAGACGTTCCCCCGTCGCTACGGTTCGGCGGCCTCTACAGCAATCCGCCGATCAAGATCGGCAAGGATGCGCTCCACCAGCTGCTGGCTGACTGGCTGGCGCGGCTCGATCCCGGCTCGCGGGCCTGGCTCGTGGTGAAGCAGGCAATGGGAGCCGACTCCCTGCAGCGCTGGCTGAGCGACGGCGGATTCCCGACCAGCCGGGCCGCGTCGAAGCAGGGGTATCGAATCCTGCGGGTGGATACGCCCGGTCCTCCTCCGCCGCTCTTGGAGCGTGAGGACCTGGCCACGATCGCCGCGCACACCGGCGGCCCGTGGACCGTGCTGGGCCGGTTGACCGGTGGGTACTCCGACACCGTTGTGCTGGTGGGGCGAGGCGCTTTGCGCGCGGTCCTCAAGGCGAAGGAGGGCGCGTGGTGGCGGGAGCAGCTCAACCGCCTCGTGCCTGTTTCTCAGGAGCTACGGACGCTCGGTTACCCGACGCCGGAGGTCATCGGCTGCGGCTCGCTGTCCGCGGACCGCTCGTACCTGCTGACCTCCTGGGCGGGCGGCACGTCTCCGACTGAGCCGAACCGGCGGCAACTCGACGCCGCCCTGGCCGCAGCCGAACTGCACCGCTCGGTTCGCCCGCCGGCCGACCGCGACTGGTCCGCGATGATCACGGCGTTCCTCAACGGCGGGATCGGCGAGCACGAGTTCCATCCGGCGACCAGTGCGTACGCCCGGCAGGCCTTGGCCGTCCTGCCCAAGCCGGTGCCCGCGTTGCCGACCGGTGAGCTGACTCACGGCGATTTCACGTTCCGCAACATGCTCTTCGACGGCGACGCTCTCAGTGCGGTCGTGGATCTGGAGGGCTTCGGGACGGGCACCGTAGCGGCGGACCTGCTGGCATTGCTGCCGTCGCTGTCCGATCCGGATCATCGGCGCGTCGTCGTCGAGCACGCGGGCGAACTCACCAGCGCGGACGTCGTGGCGGCGTGTCTGTGCCACCGGATCCTCGCCGGACTCGACTGGGCCAGCCAGCACGTCGAACTCCTCGACGACGCCATCGAACGCGCCAAGCTGCTGTTGTCGCTCCTCCCGTAGCTTCGGGCGCAGGTGAAGTTCTCCGCGACGTCGGTGCTGCCGTGGCCGTCGTAGCGGGCGACCAGTGGATAGGGGCACAGCGGTCTGGTCTGGACGACCTTCAACCGCCTCAAACAGTTCCGCGGCCTTGCCACCCGCTACGCCAAACGAGCCGCCTACTACCGCTCCGAAGTCCTCATCGCCTGCCTCATCCTGCTGCCGCGATGGAGATCCGGACACGCCCTAGCTAGTACAGGGCACCGAGCAGTCCGAACCCGGTGACTTCGGTCGCGCATCGCACAGCCGCTGCCACCGCCGTCTGCGCGGCGGCCCGGTTGAGCGTGGTCATGGTGGGCACCCGCCTCCGGGAAGACCTCGCCGGTCGCCTTGTGCCGGGAGTTCAGGACGCCGATTCCGAGTGGTTTGGTGAGGCTGAGCGGCAGACCCGGCCGACCGGCGTCGTTGCGGACGAAGCCGACGCAGCCTGAACGCAGCCTGAACGCAGCCTGAACGCAGCGAACCAGTCATGCAGGCTCCGCCGTGCGCCAGTAGCCGTTTGCCATGCATTGTCATATTTTCGTACGTACCGGACGACTGCGCATCGTGAGCGTTCTGTCCGCCCGATGTGCTCCAGTTGAGCGGCGGCAGAGATTCAGCTAACTTTCCCTATCGCTTCGGTATGAAAAGTAGGGAAGCTCATGGGACTCAGGGCCAGGACCTTCGTGGTTGGGGCGGCACTGGCCGCCGTTGCACTGGCGGCCAGCGGCTGCGGCAGTGGTGTCGCGTCGTCGGCGAGCAGCAGCTCGGACGGCAAGAAGGTGTCGCTGTCACTGGTCGCCTACTCCACTCCGCAGGCTGCCTACGAGAAGATCATCAAGGCCTTCCAGGCCACGCCCGAGGGTAAGAACGTCACCTTCACCCAGTCCTATGGGGCATCCGGCGACCAGAGCCGCGCAGTGGCGGCGGGCCTGAACGCCGACGTGGTGGCCTTCTCCTTGGAGCCGGACATGACGCGACTCGTCGACGCCGGCCTGGTCGCGAAGAGCTGGAATGCGGGTGCGACAAAGGGCATGGTGACCGACTCCGTGGTCGTGATCGCTACACGAAAGGGCAATCCCAAGCACATCAGAAGCTGGGAGGACCTCACCAGGTCCGGAGTCGAGGTGATCACGCCCAACCCGTTCACCTCCGGCGGTGCCCGGTGGAACGTGATGGCAGGGTACGGCGCGGTGTCGGACAAGGGCGCGGACAAGGCGGCCGGGATCACCTACCTCAAGGGCCTGTTCAAGAACGTGCCGGTGCAGGACGACTCGGCCAGGAAGGCTCTGCAGACGTTTACGTCGGGCAAGGGCGACGCCATGCTGGCCTACGAGAACGAGGCGATCTTCGCCCAGCAGAACGGCCAGGCCATCGACTACACCCTGCCCGACTCGACGATCCTCATCGAGAACCCGGTCGCTGTGACGAGCAAGAGCAAGCACCCGAAGGAAGCCAAAGCGTTCGTCGCCTTCCTTCACTCCAGGCAGGCTCAGCAGATCTTCGTCGAGAACGGTTACCGGCCCGTCGAGCACGGCGTCCCCGGTGCCGACAAGTTCCCAACTCCGTCAGGCCTCTTTACGATCAAGGATCTGGGTGGCTGGCCGACGGTGATGAAGGAGTTCTTCGACACCCAGAACGGCGCGGTCGCGGCTATCGAACGCGACAAGGGCGTGTCGGTGAAGAAGTAGAACCGTGCCGGAGTCGATCCAGGAACTCACGAACAAGCCCCGAGACCCGACCTCGGGTGAGCCGGTGCCGTCGTCCCAGGCCGACGGCACCGGCCGGAACCTTGGGCTCGCGTTTCGTGGCCGGGCTGGTACGGCGCTCGGCCTGGGCACGGCACTGATCTATCTCAGCCTGATCGTTCTCATTCCGCTCGCTGCTGTCGTGTGGCGTTCGGCCGGGCACGGACCCGGCTACTTCTGGCGGTCGGTCACCACTCCTGACTCCTGGGCCGCGCTACAACTCACGGTCGGCGCCTCGGTGATCGTCGCTGTGGTGAACCTGGTGATGGGGACCGTCATCGCCTGGGTACTCGTTCGCGACCAGTTTGCGGGTAAGGGCGTCGTCGACACGTTGATCGATCTGCCGTTCGCGCTGCCCACGATCGTTGCCGGGCTGGTGTTGCTGGCGCTCTACGGCCAGAACAGCCCCCTGGGCATCAACCTCGCCTACAAGCGAACCGGCGTCGTGGCCGCCCTGCTGTTCGTGACGCTGCCGTTCGTCGTACGAACCGTGCAACCGGTCCTGCTCGAACTCGACCAGGAGATGGAACAGGCCGCGGCGTCGTTGGGCGCCGGACGCTGGCTGACCTTCCGTCGGATCATCCTGCCCAACCTGCTACCAGCGATGACTGCAGGCACGGCGCTCGCGTTCACGCGTTCGATGGCGGAGTTCGGCTCGACGGTGCTCATCTCGGGCAACCTGCCGTTCAAGACCCAGGTCGCGGCAGTGAACATCTTCGGCAAGATCGAGAGTGACGATCCCATCGGCGCCGCGGCAGTGTCGACCGTACTGCTGGTCGTCGCCATGCTCGTACTAATCCTCCTCGACCTCGTTCAACGCTGGCGAGCTCGCCGTGGCTAGCGGTGGAGCGACGGGAGTCAGCACGTCCGGGCCGGCCGCCGCGAAGTACTGGCTGCGGACGCTCGCGTTGGTCTACCTGCTCTTTCTCCTGGTTCTGCCGGTCGGCCTGATCGCCTGGCGCACCTTCGGTGGTGGGATCGGCCCGTTCGTCACAGCTTTGACCTCCCCTGAGGCCGTGCACGCATTCCGGGTGACCGTCGTCGTCGCAGCCTGGGCGGTCGGGGCCAACACCGCCTTCGGGGTCGGGGCCTCGCTCCTACTCGTACGTCACGAGTTCCCCGGCAAGAGGCTGCTGGCAGCCCTCATCGAGCTGCCGATGGCCGTGTCACCCGTGGTGGTCGGCCTCGCCCTCACCCTGGTGTACGGCAGATTCACACCGATAGGTGGCTGGCTGGAGTCACGCGGCATCCAGGTGATCTTCTCGATCCCTGGCATGGTGCTCGCGACCGTGTTCGTCTCCCTCCCTCTCGTGGTGAGCGCGGTCGTCCCCGTGCTCGAAGAGCTCGGGGACGAGCAGGAGCAGGCCGCACAGACCCTCGGCGCCGGCTCCTGGCAGACCTTCAGCCGCATCACGCTCCCCGGCATCAGATGGGCACTCGGCTACGGTGTCGTCCTCTGCCTCGCCCGGGCCCTGGGCGAGTACGGCGCGGTCGCAGTCGTGTCGGGCCGCCTCGTCGGTCAGACTCAGACGCTCACGCTCTTCGTCGAGGAGCGGTTCCAGAACTTCGACCAGCCGGCCGCGTTCGCCGCGGCCACCGCTCTCGCGCTGCTCGCGATCGTGACCCTCCTGGTGACCAAACTGCTCAGGCCGAAGGGCGGCAGCTGATGACTATCGAAGTCCGCAACATCAACAAGTCCTTCGGTGACACACCGGTTCTGCGCGATGTCTCCGCAACGGTCGAATCCGGTTCACTCACCGCGCTCCTCGGACCCAGCGGCGGCGGGAAGTCGACCCTGCTCCGCGTGATCGCCGGGCTGGAGCAGCCCGATTCGGGCACAGTACGGATCTCCGGCGTGGACGCGACCCGCGTGGCGCCACAGCGGCGCAACGTGGGGTTCGTCTTCCAGCACTACGCCGCGTTCAAGCACATGACGGTCTTCAACAATGTCGCCTTCGGCCTGCAGGTACGCAAGCGCGGCAAGGATGAGATCCGCCGGCGCGTCACCGAACTCCTCGAACTCGTCCACCTCGAGCAGATGGCCAACCGATACCCCGCGCAGCTGTCCGGAGGGCAGCGGCAGCGGATGGCGCTCGCCCGGGCACTCGCCGTCGAGCCCGAGGTGCTTCTCCTCGACGAACCCTTTGGCGCGCTGGACGCTCAGGTACGCAAGGAACTCCGTGCGTGGCTCCGACGGCTGCACGACGAGGTGCACGTGACGACAGTGTTCGTCACCCACGACCAGGAGGAAGCGATCGAGATCGCCGACTCCATCGTCGTCCTCGCCAACGGAGTGGTCGAACAGGCCGGAAGCCCGCACGACATCTACGACAACCCGGCAAACCCTTTCGTGATGCGGTTCCTCGGCCCCGTCACAGAGATCGACGGCCAGCTGTACCGACCACACGACATCGACCTCTCGATCGAGCCACGGGCCGGCTCCACACCGGCGAGAGTCACCCGCGTGGTGAGGTTGGGCTTCGAGGTCCGGGTGGAGATGCAGATCGGCGAGCAGGAGGCGTGGGCACAGGTGACCCGCGGCCTTGCCGGACGGCTCGACCTCAGACCAGGTAGCACGATCCACATCATGCCGAGCCACGACTCCCGGCTCCGGGTGGAGACCGAGACGTTGCCGTCCGCCACCGCCTGACCATCCGCCGGGCTCGACCCCTCAAACACAGCCGGGCTCGCCAGGCACACCGCCGACCGTCATTCCAGGTTGGGGTCGATGAGCTGCTCCTGCGCTGACCCGTATGCAGGTACGTCCTAGAATCCTCGGGTGATGCTCGTCGACGCCGCCACCGTCCTACCCCACGTCACTCTGCTGCGTCTCGGACCCGGCACCAACCTGAGCACCGAACCTCCCACTCAGGTCGGCGTCCCGGTAACGCTGACGGCCCCCGCAGGGGCCGAGCTGAGCGTGCGGTTCGAGGCCGAGCTCGGGGACGCCGTCGGATACTGGCACCCGAGCCAAGGGTCGATGCGGACGCTGCCCGCCGACTGGGCCGGTAAATTGGTCACCAGTCTGGTCCACTCCGCGCCGATGGGTGCGCTCTACAACGCCGACGGTCAGGTCCTGTTCGGCTGGGCCGCCGATCGGCCGGTCGACGAGCTGACGATCCGGTACGGCGTGTCGGAGGAGCACAAGACCTTCGCCGTCGAGCTCCACGCCGCCGCCGATGAGCAGCGACTTCAGATGGTGTTGACCGCGGCCGGTGGATCCGTGTCGGAGGTTGTCCAGCGGCTGGCAGGCTGGATGTCGGCCCGGATCGACACGCCTGCTCTCTCGGCACCAACGTTGGCGACCGAGCCCGTCTACTCGACCTGGTACACCTTCACCCAGGACATCAGCGCCGAGGTGATCGAGTCCGAGGCGGCTCTGGCGGTGCCCATGGGCTGCCGCACGGTGTTCATCGACGACGGCTGGCAGCGCTTGGCCGTCGGACGCGGCTACCAAGGCTGCGGGGACTGGGTGCCGGACCCCGACAAGTTCCCCGACCTACGGGCCCACGTTCGACGCGTCCGAGCACTCGGTGCCGGTGTCGTGCTCTGGGTGGCTCCGTTACTGCTGGGCACGAACAGCGACGCGTACGCCGATCTGGCCAAGTACGCCACCCAGAGGCGGACGCCGGACGACTGCTTCGTTCTCGACCCGCGGCATCGTGAGGTCCGCGAGCACCTCGCTGAGGTCTGCCTGCGCCTGGTCACCGACTACGAGATCGACGGCCTCAAGATCGACTTCCTGGATACCGCGATGCGCTATCAGGGCACGCCACCGGTCGGCGACATCCACGATGTCGGTGAGGCGATGGCGGCCCTGCTCGGTCTTCTCCGGACCAGGTTGGACCAGGCAGGCCATGGCGACGTTGTCTTCGAGTTCCGCCAGCCGTATGTGAGCCCGGCCATAGCTCGCTTCGGACAGATCCTGCGGGCCAGTGACTGCCCAGCAGATGCGGTGGTCAACCTGCGCTCCACCATCGACTGCCGACTGCTGTCGGTCGGGCAGGTCGTCCACACCGACCCGATGATGTGGAGCCCGAACGGTGGACCGGAGGCAGTGGCGCAGCAGATCTACGCCGGCATGTTCTCCGTACCGCAGATCTCGATGCGGCTCGCCGACCTGCCGGCCGACCAGGCCGAGGCGCTCACCGGTCTGATCGGCTGGTGGCGTGACCTCGCCCCGGTGGTACTGGAAGGCAGCATCGAGGTCACCGGAACCGAACGCGGCTACACCACCGTCCGCGCCGTTCACGACGCACTCGGTCGCGCAGTGGTCGGCGTCTACGCCCCCGTCGTGGTCGACCTCGAAGCCGACCTTCCCAGCGAGGTCACGCTGGTGAACGCCACCCCTGCCTCATCGGTCGTAGTCCGCACCCATACTCGCTCGATCACTGCGGCGGTGCTCCGATCGCCGAGCGCGACCGACGTCGGCGCTGTCAGCCCATCCGCTGCCGACCTCGTGGAGTTGCCCATCGCGCCGTACGGCACTGCAGTCCTGACCCTCAGCTGAGTCGCCGCCGAATCTCCGCCTCAGCTGTCTGCTCCGGCTTCTCCTTCGCAGTTACGCCCTGCAGTGTCAACGTCATCACGGCGCCTACAAAACCTGCAACGCTCAGCCCGGAGCAACAAACCCTCCGCGAGGCCAGCAGAACGGGTGCCGCGAACCGCGGCAGGTGAGGCCACGTCGAGGACGACTCCCAGCGCCCGCGCCCCAGTCGGTGCCCCCAGAGGGAAACTGCTGGTCTGCCCCCGAGCGCAGCCCGGAGGACGTCAGGCCCGCACAGAGCATCAGCTGACGGCGGCTGGCAGATGTCCTCCAAAGAGATCGTTCGCGCAACCGAACGCCGTCGGCGTCAGGGGGGCTCCGGTGGCTTGTGCCCCGGGGTTCGACGCGTCTCGACGAGTTCTATCGCCACATCTCGCAGCTTGGCGTTGGCCTGGGACGACACACGAACAAGCACGTTGAAGGCCTGATCTGCCGTGAACCGATATCGCTCCATCAATATGCCCTGGGCCTGCGCGATCACCGTTCTGGTATCCAAGGCCACGCTCAGTTGATCGATCCTCTGCGCGCCGACGACCGCCACCGCAGCATGCGCTGCCAGCGCCTGACCCTGCTCTATGTCATCCCTGCCGAACGCATTGCGAGAGCGGGCGTAGAGGTTCAAAGCTCCGACGGTATGGGCGTAGGTGAACAGGCGAAGGCACATCATGCTGCGGATTCCGGTTTCCGAGGCGACACGGCTGCCCCACTGAGACCAGCGGGTGTCCGTCGCGAGATCTGGTGCGAGCACCAGCTCTTCCTTGCGGATCGCGTCAAGACACGGCCCCTGGTCCAGCTCGTACTGCAGTTTGTCGACCCTGCGCGCCACGTCGCTGGTGGCGGCCGGGGTATCAATTCGGCCGCCACGGTGCACCAGCGAGATCGCTGCGTCTTCGGCGGCGCCTACCAGGCGCACGGCCAGTCCGACAGCTTTGTCCAAGGTGGCCTGCGCGTCGGTCTCATCCTGCAGCTCTCGGGCTGCGTCCGCGATGTGGCGGGAGAGCGGACCGGTTTCCATCCTTGCCCCAGAAAGGCTTAACCGGCGCCCCCGCCATGCCGGTCGTCCCCCTGGCGCACCCTGAGACGACCGGCCTCCGTCAACGGCTGGGTTCTGCGTTGGCCGCCGGTGTGCCCGCCTCCCCTGGCTGCTCAAGAGAGGGTGAGTTTCCCATAAGTTAATACGCCGGATTCACCTTCACAAGCGCCCACCGCATAGCCCCATCGCGCCCGATGAGGATCGCATCAGACCAGGGGCGGGTAGGCGTCAGACTCCGATCAACAACCCTGGTGCCGGAGATCCGATCCGACCATGGGCGAGATGCACCAGCTCAGACTCCAGCTCGGAGGACCCCCATCTTGGAGTCGTCGGGTTCGCCCCTGACATCCCGCCCTCGTTGGGCAGGAGGTGGGCGGTGTGGGGTGGGTCGCCGATCCGCATCCCTCGTCCGGCTTCCATGGTGACCTGGCGTACGGCGGAGTCGTGGCCGGATCCACGGGTTTGCAGGATGGCGACGGCGCGCTGGATGTTGCCGGCGTGTTCGACGTAGCGGATGTTGATACCTACGTCGGCCAGGCTCGTGCTTTCCAGCGCGATGGCCGGGATGATGGTGGAGGTGAAGCGGCCGGACGGTGCGGATGTTAGCAACGTGGTGATCTCGCGCTCCCGTAGCACCGCGCCAAGGGCTATCACGAAGTCCAGGAGCCCTCGGGGAGACACGATCCGCTCCAGCGCGGCAGTGTGTCGATGACCAGCCGGATTGGCGAGAACTCCTCGATGTTCCTGCGCAGACTCAGAAGGTGGTCCTCCAATGAGGCTGCCTCCGGGTAGACCGAGACCAACCGCAGCAGGTCCGACTCCTCCACCGCCTTCAGATCCAGGCCCCACCCCGCCGCACTGCGTACCAGCCGGTCCCCGACGTCCTCGTCCGGCGGAGAGTCCGGTCCGAACCACCCTCCGCCACCTGTAGTCGGGCACTAATTGCCTGGGCAGATCTGAGCAAAGCCCTGCGGCCTGGCCGGTTTAGCCATAAGGTTGCCCCCTCTGGCACCTCGAACAACCGGGATGCAGCCCGATAGCAGAGCCGGAACCCTCCGCTCAGGGCCTGGACCTCGACCCGTCATGGACGTCTGATGTCCATCCACATCACCTTCCCCCGTGATCATCTCCTGCCGCCGGGTAACTACCTCATCAGCTGTACCGGCAACGAGGAATGGGTCTGCGCCCCAGTTCGCCATGGTGCCGCGCGACTTCGACTCGGCGATGCCGTCGCTGTTGACGTCGTTCGGCGACCTGTCGAGTACAGCGAAGCTGCCGAGCTCCCCCAACAGGCCGATGAGGCCATCAACGCGCTCGACCACGAAGGCGCCACTGCCGCATACCAACTCCGGGCAGCTGCACTGCTGAGCATGTGCTGGATCGTCGGCCGCACCATCGGAATCGACACCGCCGCGTGGCGGCAGGCCGGGGATCTGCCGCGCCTGTGTCTCGAGGCCGTGATAGCGCGCGAACGTCGCCGCGTGCTGCGGGGTGTGTGATGCCTGGCATCTCGATCACGCACTCGGCCAGCCCCGCAACGGCCAGCCCCGCAACTTCGCCCGTGCACTCGAACGCCCCGCGAAGACCACCGTCCACAGCAACTGCGAACCTGCCACCCCGGCAAGCGAAGCGAGTGGCCATGCCAGGCGTGTCCCAAAGCCCACCCTGATCCCACTACACCGTGCGGAGGCAGACCGTGCCCGCACTCACTTGCTTCCGGTGCGGTGAGGTCCGCGACCTCGACACAGTGATCTGTGACGACGGCTTGAGCCTGACTGTCGAAAAGTACCTCGCCCTGGTCAAAGCCGCCGGGCTCGTACCGCTGTGCGAGCGGTGCGCCGAGCAGATAGCACGCTGAGACCCCGCCCCGGGCCGGTGCGGCTGACTCCCCCCAGCCACCGGAACACCGCGCCCGGGGCGGGCCGTACATCCCACCTTCGTGCAGGGGCCGCTCGCTTCGGCGGGTCCACAGGAGAGTGCCGCAGGAACTCGGATCCGCTGCTTTCCTCTTCACGGGCGCAGACGGCTCTGCCCCGGCCGGTAGCAATCGGGTTGTCGAGTGGGTCCACGTCATCGAGGGCGAGTACTAGATCTGGGATGCATCCGGCCGCTGCCTCCAAATGCAAGTAACCGACGACAGCCGTTCGAGGTCACGTGACGGCGGGCCATTCCGCTGTGGCCGTCCCCGAAAGTTGGCGAGAGGCAACCAGGAGATACTCCCCCGATGTGTCGAAGCTGAACCACTGACAACCAGAAAGCTCTGACAATGAGCCCGGCGACGAACGTAGGCGAATGAGGCCAAGACTGAGGCCACGAGGTTGAGGTCTCTCCCGACGACATCTTGCGAGTTATGCCGCCGCGCCCATCCTTTTGTAAATCCACCGCACTGCTCGACTTGGGGTGGTAAGTAGGTGCTGTGACCGCTGGAGGTTAGTTCTCGGCGGTCGCCCAACATCTGTCGCACGGAATTACCCGTCTGGAGCAGATGTGGGGAAGGCAGATGGCGGCAGACGTTTCGGATGTTCGGTGGCCGGGGTGGAGTGGTCGCCCAGATGGAAGATCGCACCTTGGATGAGATGTCCCCAGCGGGAGGCTGATGATGCTTCAGGTTGCCGTGGCCTTCCTTGCGGCGGGAGCTGTGGCGGTCTGCGTGGACCAGCTCTCGAAGGCGGTTGCGGGACGGCTGCTCGCTGGTCGCGACCTGCGCCGGGTTGCTTGGCGGTCTGCCTTGAGGTGGGTGCTCAATCACCGAGGGGCTGTGGTCGCGCTGCCTGTCCGCTGGGCGATCTTGGTCTGGGCTGCAGCGCTCGCGTGTGCGGGGCTGCTGGTCGTGGTGCATTGGTCTTCGCTGGGCATTGGCGGGGCCGTCGGTCTGGGTCTGGTCACGGGTGGCGCGGCCGGAAACCTCGTTGATCGGCTAGTGCTCGGCGCGGTCGTGGACTTCATCGCGTTGCGAGCTCTACTGACCTTCAACTTCGCGGATGCCGCCATGGTCGCCGGCGCAGTCGTGCTGGTGGGGAGCCTCGCATGACGGAGGGGCGGCAGCCGTGTCCAACTTGTCTCTAATCCTGCCACTGCTGGTGCTGGTAGTGGTGCTGTTCCTGGGCTTCGCGGGGTGCGACACCGTATGCGGTCTAGAACCAGTCACGCTCCCGGCGCTGGAGTTCAGCCTTCAGGTGGTCTATCCCCTGACGGTGGTTGGCGACGTCAAGTTCACATTCCTTCGGCCCGGTCACACGACACCTGAGACCAAGACCGCGACGCAGCAAGGGGATCTTTTTGTGTTCTCGTTCGACGAGCGCGAGATCGGTGCCTGGATGGTCAACTGCGCAATGACAGGGAGCGTCAACGGCGTTCCGAAGCCGAAAGTCTCGCCAACGGGGAATTTCATCATGCCCGACTCGGGAAACTGGGTGTACAGGTTCGTGGCCAGCATTTCGTCGCCGGACGACTTCACTTTCCAGGCGCTGGGGCTCTACTCCGATTAGCCGGGGCCGTTGGGGACTTCAAGATCGAGCTTCCCGCCGGGCTCGAGTAGGGGAGGTGCAGACGTGGCCAGTGTCACGGGTGAGTACGACATTGCCACCGAGGTGAGCATCGGGTTGGTCAACTGCGTCCTGGCGGCGATCCACGAGAACGAGAACAAGGCCTACCCGCGGCTGTGTCACAGCCTGACCGTCCGCGTCGACGACACCTACCGGGGAGCAGCAGATCCGATTCCGGAGGCCGAACGGACCGGTGTCCGCACGACCGTCGAGGTCCAACTCTCCACCCCGACCGTCGCACTCCCGGTGGACGCAGTGGCCGACACGTTCTGGTCGCGCAGCCGGGAGCCGGTCAGGAGGGTCGCCCGGGGAGGTCCGCTCAGTCCTTGGGGGCGGCCGACCTGCTGGCCGAGGATCAGCGCCCGACTCCGGCTGAGGGCCTGGTTGCGCGATACGCCTGCGGAGCTACCCGAGTTCCTCCACGGTGACCTGTATCTGACGGCCGGGCTCGTGCGGACCGTCCTGTGGCAATGGCACCCGCTCCCCCCGCGTCGAAGGACATTCCTGGGTCTAGACCACAGCGCCGAATCCGAGGTCCGGTTCGAGCCGGCGGCAGGAACCACGCTGACCGATCAGCAGCGCATCCTGGTGGAGCGGATCGTGCGCAACGCCTTCCACAGCGACAGCGAGCCGGTCAGCGCCGAGCTACAGCTTCCGCCGGAGGTCTATCGGTTCGACTACAAGCTTCAGCCAACGGGCGCGCGCCCGTCGGCGATGCTTTTGTTCACCCTCAGCGACAGGCCCCCCGGCCCGCAGGGCCCGGGCAGTGTCGGCGCGCGGTTCCTCCCCGATGGAGCCGACTTCGCGGTCGCCGTCGGACGGGACTACCTGCTGAGTCTGCTCCACCGCGAGCTGCTCGGCGGGCTCCCACCCGACTACGAGCGCTCGGGGACCTTCTGGAGCATTAGTATCCGCCCGGACTGGAACGGCGCCACATTCGACCTGCAACCCGGGCGGATCCTGTTCTCGGTAGGCGGCGACGGCGGCATCACCTATGGCGTCGGGCCGCTTTCCACAACGGACGACTTCAGTTTCTCGGTTCAGCTGGCAGTGACGCTGCAGGTCGTCGGCGGGCAGGTCCGGCCCGCGCTCGTCGGAGATCCCGAAATCGGGCTGCACGGGGTGTTCGCCTTCGAGTCGCTGATCAATGACGCCGCCCGCAACGCGATCAAGGCGGGCTTCCAGGCCAAGCTGGATCCGCTTCCGGCAGATCTGCGCGACGCGCTCGACATCGGCCGATACCTCAAGACGATGATGAGCGCTCTGCATCCGGCTGACCCCGGTGTCGCGCTGACCGGAGTGCAGATCCGCGCCGACGGGGTCGTCGTTGCCGGTACTGTCGCGTTGGCGCCGTCCCGCCCCGTGACGGTGCGGCGGGCGGACCTCAACAGCCGTGCCGACGCGCTCGAGAGCTGGATCCCGGGCGGGACGATCGACCGGTTCGTGTGGGACGGTCACCACGAGGAGCACAGGTTCGTGACCGAGAAGCCGATCGCGGCGATCCAAAGATGCCTGTCGGTTCAGGGCACCAGGGTCACCCGCGGAGGTGGCCTCGTGCCGGTGGCAGCCGAGGATTGCCCCCTCGTCGTCGCACTCCTCCCTCTTCTGACGGGACCGCCGACCCCGTCCGCGCCGTGCCGCAGGCCCCTGCTTCCGCTGCTGGCGGGCGGGCCGGAGGAAGGGGTCAATGTCGTCGGTCACTACGATCCCTGGGCGTCCGGTCTCGCACCGCGCCAGGGGCCCACCAACCTGCTCGTGCACTTCGCCGAACGGCCATGGGCCGAGGCAGCGCGGACCATTGCCGAAGCGCTGGCCGCCACCAGACTCCGCGACGCCGCGCTCATCGTGCTCGGCGTGGTACGGCCGGGCGGACTCGCACGCGCCGCAGAGGCACCCCTGGGTGGCGATGCGACCGTGCTGCTGACCGAGGACTCCTCGGGCAGCTGGGCCGAAACATTCGGGATCTCCAACCGGTCGACTACCGTGCTCGTCGGGCCCAACGGCTTGGTCCGGTGGCACGACGAGGAGGCGCTCGATCCCGCGAAGCTCGCCAGGGCGCTCGACGAACATCTCGAGCCCGGAGGCAAGGTCGCCTGGTGGCCCCTGCGACTGGCGGTGCCCACAGGCGGTCGAGCGCCGGACGCTCCTCTCCGGCTCGGCGACGGCAGGCAGCTGGCGCTGCGCAGGCTGCGCGGCGGATCGGTGGTGCTCAGCTTCTGGACGTCGTGCTCTGAGCCGAGTGTCGAACAGCTCCGCCAGCTGCGTGATGCGCTCGAGACGGGTCGGGCGGACCGGCCCCACATTTTCGGGATCGGGGACGGAGAAGGCCCGCAGCAGGTTGCCCAGCTCGCTGAGCGTGAGCAGCTTCCCTTCCCGCTCGTCGCCGATCCCGAGCGGAGCATCGCCCGCCGCTATGGCGTCTCCTGCTGGCCGACCACCGTGCAGATCGGTCCCGACCGCAGCGTCGAGGCGACGGACCTCGGACTGGTCCCGGGCGTAAGTCTCTGTGAGCGCCTGACGCTAGGCGACACGGGCCACCTCACCAACGACGTGACCCTGTGACGGCAGAGCTCCCCGAGGCGTCGGTTTCGTCGACGTCCTCATGGCCGCCGGCGCTGGCCGCACCTACCCGGCCGACGCCAGGTGACCCGCATTGCCAGCAAATGCGGCTCGGGAATTGGGGCTGCTTCATACCCAAGAACCTGGCAGGTGACGTCACGGTGCAGGTGTCACCTCCGATGTCGGACGACGCCGACTCGACCCTTGGTGAGGATGTTCAGTTCGAGGGATCGGTGAAGTAGCAAAGGGGCCCACGATTGTCCGGCGGGCACCAGCCATACGCACTACCTGTTCCCTGCTGCGGTGGCGAACGGGTCGGTGCTCGGCCGTTGGCCTGGCTGCTCCGCGGCAGCGCCACCCCGACTACCTGCTGCTCATGGCGGATCAACCCAACCGCCACAGCCAAGACCACTACTACCGCCACAACTGCGGCGTCGAGGAGTCGCCGGTCGGTGCGGGAACTCATGACAATTCCGAGGAGACACACGATCGGAAACGGCCGGTCCAGTCCAGCAGCAGTCCAGCCGATCCGATGTGGTGCGGCCCAGCACAGCAGAAGGTTACGTTTGCTGCAGCTGCGCTGGGTTGTTCGGGCCTAACGAGTCGAGCTACCAGTTACACCCAGCGGCTACTGGCCGAGGCTGGTGGTGACGAGGCCGGTGACTAGGCCGATGGCGGCGCAGACGGCGAGGGTGCGCAGGACTGTCCAGTTACGGCGGAGGAGGAGGTACCCGGCGACCAGAGCGATCGCGAATGCCATGGGTTGGACGCTGGGCAGGACCGGGACTTCGGCGCGGAGTGGGCCCGGCGTGAGTGTTGCGGTGTCGGCGAACAGGGTGTGTAGGGCGAAGAAGACCGCGAGGTTGGCGATGACACCCACCACGGCTGCCGTGATCCCGCTGAGGGCGTGGGTGAGTGCGTGGTTGTTGCGGAGTCGTTCGACATAGGGGGCACCGAGGAAGATGAAGACGAAACAGGGCACGAAGGTGACCCAGGTGGTGAGCAGCGCGGCCACCGTGGCAGCCACCCATGGGTGGAGCGGCCCGGGGTCGCGGTAGGCGCCGACGAAGGCGACGAACTGCACGACCATGATCAATGGCCCGGGGGTGGTCTCGGCCAGGGCGAGGCCTCGGACCATCTCTCCAGGCGCCAGCCAGCCGTACACCTGGACCGCCTGTTGGGCGACGTAGGACAGGACGGCGTACGCGCCGCCGAAGGTGACGAGTGCGGCCCCGGAGAAGAACAGGCTCTGCTCGGTGAAGACGCTGCCGGTTCCGGTGAGGACGACGACCGCCGCTACGGGCACGGCCCAGGCGAGCAGCCCGACGGCGAGCACCTTGACGCTGTGGGCGGTGCTGGGCCGGTCGGTGTGCAACGCGTCGTCGGGGATCAGCGGTTCGGTGCCGTGGTCGTCGCCGTTCGAGCGTGTCGTGGCGGGCATGACGTCTGGTCGCCAGTGGCCCAGCGCCCAGCCGACACCGGCCGCCGACGCGACCACGGCGGGGAACGGCACACCGAACGCGAACAGCGCGACGAAGGCCGTGAGCGCCACAGCCACCAGGCCAGGGCTTCCCAGTGCGCGCCGGCCTACCCTGAGCACGGCCTGAGCGACGATGGCGAGCACCGCGGGAGCCAGCCCGGCGAACAGCGAGGCGACAACCGTGGAGTCGCCGGCGGCGACGTAGACCGCCGACAGTCCGAGAAGGGCGATCATGCCGGGTAGGACGAACAGCACCCCGGCGACCAGCCCACCGCGCAGCCCGTTCAGCAACCAGCCAACATAGATCGCCAACTGCTGCGCCTCCGGGCCGGGCAGCAGCGTGCAGTAGCTCAACGCGTGCAGGAACCGCCGCTGTCCGATCCAGCGCCGCTGCTCCACCAGAGTGCGCTGCATAACAGCGATCTGCCCGGCGGGGCCGCCGAACGTCTGCAACGAGATCGCGAACCACACCTTCACAGCCTGCCGAAACGGCACCACGTCGCCGGTACCTCGCGACCTACCGGCAGTGCCACGAACCAAGTCGGTGTTGGTTTGCTCGTCGGCACTCACGAGGGCTCCCTACCCAGTAGCAGCTCACGACGGAAGTACGCGTAGGCGCCGTCGAACACCGGTCGGATGATCTCGAGAACCTGGTCGTCGTGCTCGACCATGGACAGGCCCCGCAGGGCTAGGTCGAAGCCGACCGCCTCGGGGGCGTCGTACCGTCCGTCGTCGAGGTCGGCCTCGTGGACCAGCGCAGCGAGCCGCCACAGCACAGGGTCGGTGAGCTCGTGCCGGTGAAGCAGGGTCTCGAATGTGCAGTCGTCACCGTGGTGGGAGAGTTCCACGCCTGGGATGTCGAACGGTGTCGCATCGGACGGAACCTCGCTGGGGTCGTCGACGAAGACGAAGGTGGGGGTCGGGGTCGATGTAGCGGCGGATCAGCCACGCGCAGGCGGCACGGTCGATGTGCACTCCCCGCCGAGTCGCCCACTTCACGCTCGCCTCACCGGCTTCCGGACCGCCGACACATTGGTGGCAGCCGACCCTGCGGGCTCGCCGGCGAGCAGTTCGACGGCGGCAACCGCCTCGTCACGCTCGCCTGGTGGAAAGAAGTCCCGACGCCTGATGCGTCGGAGTTCTCCGCGCAGGCGACGCAACACTCGGCTGCGGTCCCTGTCTTCGAGCGTCAACGCCGCATCCGCCTCCCGACGTACCGCCTGGTACTCCTCAGCCCGCGCAGCCGCCATCGACTCCGCCAGCTCGCGATCCTGCGCGTTCGATCCCGGCCGGGCCAGCCAGACACCGGCGCTGCCCGAGGCTTCCCGTACCTCCCCCGCGATCCACTCCAGCTGCTCACGGGTTCGGGCATCGGCGGGCAACGCCACCACCCCGTCCCCCAGCTGCGCGACACCGAGGCGACGCAGCTTGCGCCACACCGCGATCCGCGGAGTGGAAGGTGCCCGCGGCAACCGATAGACGAGCAACACCCAACTCCCAGAGCCGGACTCTGATGCAACCACGGTTACACCAAACCACAGACCTCGCCCCGGTGTCCATACCCTCCCAGACAAATAGGATTAGTAGGCGAAGGGCCGCAGTGCATCTCGATATCTCGTCCTGGACGAAGCTCCTCGGCCTCCCGGCTAGCAGCGACCAGTCGAGAGGCGATGAGGGTGGTAGCGCCGGCCCGCTGGGGGCACATCCAGCCTTGTGTCCCCGGTGCGCGAAGGCAGGTGAGCGGAACTCAGGACGTCCTGGATGACTCCGAGGAACGCCCAGGTCGATCCGACGGTCACCGTCACGGCGACGGTCATCAGGCTCTCAACTACAAAGTCTGTAGTAGTCTCTGGGAACTACCACGACCGTAGTAGCACAAGTCCGGGCAGATGAGTCCGGGAACCGAAGCGGGCAAACGCATGTTCGAACGAGTCATGAGCCTTGCTGCTAGTTCGACTCTGTAGATCACGCCGGCTCCTCCTGGTCGCCGCTCTCAGCGCCCGGGTGTGCCCGCCGATCACCAGCAACCAGATGAGTGAGGGCCGGACATGACGTCCCAGACATCGCCTGCCGAGGGCCCCTCGACACCGGAGGCCGCTTCCGCGCGGGAGGCTGCAGTCAAGGTGAGCGTGATCGTCCCGGTGTACAACCCGGGGCGTTATCTGGAGGACTGCATCGCCTCGCTGCTGGACCAGGACATGCCGGCCGGGGAGTTCGAGGTGATCTTCGTCGACGACGGCAGCACCGACGACAGTCCACGACGCCTGGATGCCCTCGCAGCGACACACCCCCTCATCCAGGTGATCCACCAAGCGAATTCCGGATGGTCCGGCAGGCCACGCAACGTCGGCATCGAGGCGGCGCACGGCGAGTACGTCTTCTTCCTCGACAACGACGACTTGCTCGGCCAGCAGGCGCTGCGCCGCATGTACGCGTTTGCCAAGGCCAACGACTCCGACATCGTTGTCGGCAAGATGGTCGGCAAGGGCCGCGGCGTCCCCCGCGAACTGTTCCGCAAGACCTACCCGGCCGCGACCCTGGCCGACTCGCCGCTCATCGACAGCCTCACTCCACACAAGCTCTTCCGCAGGGCGTTTCTCGACAAGCACGGTCTCCGCTTTCCCGAAGGCCGGCGCCGGCTCGAGGACCATGTCTTCGTGATCGCCGCCTACTTCGCCGCCGACACCATCTCCGTACTCAGCGATTACGTCTGCTACTACCACGTCCGCCGTGACGACGACTCCAATGCCGGGTTCGAGTGCCTCGATCCCAAGAGCTATTTCGGCTTTCTGCGCGAGGCCCTGGACATCGTCGAGGCCAACACCGAACCCGGACCGCTACGCGACCGCCTCTATCGCCGCTGGTATCGGGTGGAGATGCTGGAACGCCTGAGGGGCAAACGCCTGCTCGACACCCCCGCCGGCCAACGCGGCCCCCTCCTGGACGAGGTCCGGCTGGTGGTCGCCGAACGGTTCGGGCCCGGCGTCGCAGCGACGCTTCCCCCCACCTACCGTGTCATCGGCAGCCTCGCCCAAGCCGGCCTCCTGAAGGATCTACTCAGCTTCGCCGACTGGGAGAACAACATCGCCGCCGCGGCCGAGCTCGACGACCTCGGATGGCAGGACGGCGCACTCCAGCTGACGCTGACCGCCGAGCTACGCAACGGTGACAAGCTGCTCACGTTCGCCCACCGCGACGGCCGCGACAGACTCGACGTAATTCCATGCTGTCGCCTGCCGGACAGGCCGCGCTCACCGAAGCAGACCTGGACTGCACATCCCGGCTGCAGAAAAGCAAGGTCGACGTACTCGCCAGGGACCGGGACACCAGGGCCGAATACCTGCTCCCGACCACCTTCAACCGCACCCGCCACCCAGTCGCCGAGCACGGTGCGGTCTTCGGACAAGTGTTCCAGGCGAGGGCCGCCATCGACATCGCCAACGCCGCGAGCGGACGGCCGCTCCCGAAGGGAACCTGGGATCTCTTCGTTCGCATCACCAGCTGTGGCTGGACGAAGGAAACCCGGCTGGGATCGCATCGCTCCGAAGTAGCCACGTTCCACTGTGCCCCGGCCGTACTCTCCAACCCGGACACAGTGGTGACGCCCTACTGGACCGACAAGGGCAACCTCACCCTCGACGTCGGCAACCACACCGACCGCCTCCACAGTGTGCACATCATGCGGGACCTGCCGCAGATCAGCTACGACGACGGCAGCTTGGACCTGCACATCTCCGTCCCGCTCACGGCCGTCGTGCCACAGCCGGCCACCGGCAGCAGCGCCCTGCGGCTGACGCAGAACACGGACGCCGACTCCGCGGTGACCCTCCCCGCGGTACTCACCCCTGCCGAAACGACAGCCGCCGCAGGCACCATCCTGTCGGCCCGCCATCACGGTGAGCTTGATCCAGGACGCTGGTCGGTGGAGGTCCGCCTCACCGCCAACACCGCCTTCGTACGGCTCCCGGCCACGATCACCACGACGCCCGACGGCACACCAGCCGTCGAAGCCCTGTCGCTGCCGACACGGCGCACTCCCGGCGCGAAGGGCAGCGCTCCGGATGGCGACGTGTGGAAGCGACCGGTCCGGACTGGACGTCGACTCGCGGGCCGCATTCGTCGCTGGGCCAGGAGCAGCGCCGGGCACTAGGTGCACATCACCGTTGCTCGAGTCGGTGGGGAACCTTGCAGGTACCGGTCTCCGCCCGCATCGAGCAGCCGCTCTGTCTGATGGGCCTAGTACGACACACTGTCCCGCTCATTTGTGGTGCCGACGAGACTTCGCTGAGCCCGCGTCAGGGCCGGTGAGCCGAGAGAGGGAACTGGATGAACCTTCTGGATCCGCACAGCCTGCTGGCCAGTCTGGGCGCGCTGGGTGTCTTCCTGGTTCTGTTCGCCGAAACCGGGCTGCTGGTCGCGTTCTTCCTGCCGGGCGATTCCCTGTTGTTCACCGCCGGTCTGCTGTGTGCCACGGCCTCGACTTCGGCAGTTCATCTCTCGCTGACCACGGTGCTCCCCGCCGCGGTTGCGGGAGCCCTGCTAGGAGCCCAGACCGGGTTCTGGATCGGCGGCACGGTCGGCCCCAGGCTGCTGGATCGACCTGACCGCCCAAGGTTGGGGCAGGCGATCGAACGAGCGCGCCAGGCCCTGGACCGGTACGGGACGGGTAAAGCACTGGTGCTGGCACGGTTCATCCCGCTGGTGCGCACGGTGATGAACCCGCTCGCAGGGACCGTCGGTGTCTCCACCCGTACCTTCACCGCCTGGCAGGTGCTGGGTGGCACCGTGTGGACGGTCGGCGTCACCGTGGCGGGCTATCTGCTTGGCTCCTCGGTCCCGAACGTAGACCACTACCTGCTCCCGATCGTCGCGGTCATCGTGATCCTCTCCCTGGTATCGGTACTGCTCGAGATCCGCCGATCGCGCCGGCCCACGGCCGCACGGTCGCACTCCGCCGACGGCACCGGGAGGTGAGCCGATCCCGGCACCGTCGACAACACGCAGCCTGCTGGAGCCGCGCAGCCCGCTCAAGAAGCTGTCGACAGTCTCGGAGCCGAGGAGGCGCTGTCGTGAGGGCGTCCGTCCGCACGGATCGGAGTCAAGCTATGAACGGCCGCGGCCTGTTGCATGAGTGGCTCACCCCGGATGTCGTCCAGCGCGGGACGTCCTGGGTGGCGGCAACGCGTGCCTTGGCCGCCGTGCAGGATGCGTGTCTGTTCCCTGGTTGGGTGCGGATGTAGGCGGCCTTGGCGATCTCGAACTGGTGGTCGGTGTCCTTGGCGGTCTCCGCGGATGCGGCGAGGGCGACGACAGTAAGCGCGGCGACCGCCAGTGCCAGCCCCCGCCGACGCCTGGGTGGCTCACCCAGAAGCGCCCGGGCACGGTCGGAGACCGCTGACGCGGCGGCGGCCAGCGCAACGCCCGGCAGTGAGCCGGAACGCGCAAGTCCCGCACGGGCCAGTGCCCGCGCCGCCAGCCGGCGGTCGCAAACTTCTTCGGCGGCGTCCTCGTCTGCCCACCGCTCGATCGCAGCACGGACGGCAGTCGCCAATGGACGCAGCAGTGGGTTGGCAGCGGCTGACAGTTCGACAACCTGGACATAGAGGTGATGCCGATGGCGTAGATGTGAGGCCTCGTGCGCGAGGAGGACCCGGCGCTCACCCGCGGGCAGTGCACGCAGCATGGCGGTGGAGACGACGACCCGGCCGCTGAGGCCGGATGGCAGGGTGTAGGCGTCGGGTCGTTCGTCTTGAACAACCACGAGCCCGTCCGCCGCGGGACCCAGCTGCCGGCACGTGATGGCGGCCACGGCGAGGTCGCGCCCGGCGATGAAGAGGCGCCGGATCGCGGCCGCGAGCAACGCAACCACGATGACTCCCGCCGCCACACCAATCGCCGTCGGTATCCGATCGCCTGTCCCGAGCTTCGCGACCGACCAGTGCCCCAAAGCGGCGACGAACGGAATACGGGCCAACACGACGAACGCCACGACGGCCAGGACGAAGCCCGTCGACAGCGCCGTTACCAATGCTGCCGCGGTCAACAGCCGAACCGCCGTAGGCGGCGGCAACCACCGCCCGAGCGAGGCGCCGGTGAGCCAGAGCAGGACACTGACGACCAGAGGGAGGTAGGCGGCGTAATCCACGTCAGCCCTTGCGTTCGTCTCGTGACGTCGGGGCCAACAGGGCGGCGAGCACCTGAGCGTCCTCGGGTGAGAGGTCTTCGACGAACCGCGCCAGCACACCAGCATGGTTGCCCCCACTGTCGAGGACACGACGCATCCGGTGCGCCGCCATCGCCTCGTCGACCTGCCCGGGGTCGGCTGCGAGCGTGTAGACGTAGGCACGACCGTCCAGTTGCCGCGACAGCAGTCCCTTGGCGTGCAGCCTCCCCAGCGTGGTCATGACCGTCGTGTACGCCAAACCACCGCCGAGATCGGCGAGAACCTCGTTAGCGGACAACGCCCTGTCGGCCGCAGCCAGACACGCCAGCACCTCCCGCTCCAGTCCGCCGCGGGGACGCATCTGCGATCCCGCCACTCACGCCTCCAGTCATCGGCCGAACTACCCACCCAGAATGTACTACTAACTTGGTAGTACTATCCTCACGGTCAAAGGACCATGGTGCCCGAGCTTTCCTCTCCACACCAGGGAGCCGCCAGCACCAAGATCACATCAAGGAAGCTCCGGGCAAGGATTGGCCCACTTGATGCGAACGAAGGTTTGTTGTCGCTTGTATCGAAGACCCTGCGGTACGTCCTGCGTGCACCCAGCACGATCATGAGACCGCGAACGTCGATACTTAGGGCGACTCACTCAGGTCCCTCCGCCGGCCCGCCCCCCGTCGGGCCGGCGGAGGCTCGTCATACCACCGCCATGCGCCGCGTGAACCGGGCGAGCGCCACTTCGGCGACGAGGCAGCCGATGAAGTGGTGGTGCCCTCGCCCTGCGTGCGTCAATGGCGCGTTGATCCAGATCCGGGACTTTGATGAAGGATCGCGATCCGGGCGGGGAGTTGGTCGGCCTCGTCCAGGTGCTGCGTCGTGAGCAGCACCGCCCTACACCGGTCGGCCAGCTGCGAACCAGCAGGTTTACTGAAACCGCCTCCCCGGCGGCTGGTTCGTTGGCCGCTCAGCCGACGTGGACGTGTGGGCGACGGGAGGGGTCGGGTTCGGCCTCGCGGAGGACCTCGCGGGTGACGGGGGCGACCTCACCGACCCCGAAGAGGAAGAAGCGGAGGAAGTGCGTGACCGGGTTGCCCTCGGTCCACTCGAAGTGGATGTGGGGTCGGGTACCGGTCTGGTCTCGGATGTGGAGGACGAGCGCGGCAAGGGCGTTGGGGACGGTGGAGCTTTCCATCCTCAGCACTCGGTAGCGGTTGTGGAGGACCTCGCCGCGGACGCGTAGTTCGGACTCGAAATCCGATGGGTCGCCGACGACGACCTCGGCGAAGATGAGGTCGTCCTCGTCGGGCAGATCGTGGTCCTCGCGCATCTGGCGAATCTTGTCTCGGTACTCCGCCGGGTCCCGGGCGTCGGGCTCGTTGGCGATAAGCCGCATCCGCCGGCGGGCGCAGTCACGGACGAACCGCTTTGCGGTCTCGTCAAATACGACGTCGGTCACCCGCAACTCGAACGCGCGCAGGAACCGGGACAGGAACGACACCACGATGATCGCGGCAATGAAGCACGCCCCGATCTTCACCCCGTCGGGACGTTCGACGACGTTGGCCAATGTGGTGTAGACGAACACCGCGGCGATGATCCCGAACGCGACTGTCCAACCGTGTTCGCGTGCCCGCCGGGCGGCGATCATCACCGCCACAGCTGCCGATGTGATCAGCACGAGCACGCCCGTCGCGTAGGCGCCGCCCTGGGCCGTCACGTCCGCGTCGAAGATCCAGGTAATCAGAAACGCCACGCCAGTGAGGACGAGCACCGTAGGCCGCGTGGCCCGCGCCCAGTGCGGGGCCATGCCGTACCGCGGTAAGTAGCGCGGTAGCAGGTTCAGCAGGCCGGCCATCGCCGACGCGCCCGCGAACCACAAGATGGCCACCGTCGACAGGTCGTAGACCGAGCCGAACACGCTGCCGAGGTGTTCGTGGGCGAGGTAGGCAAGCGCCCTCCCGTTGGCGGGCTGGCCGGGCTGAAAGTCCTTGGCGGGAATTAGCAGGGTGGTGACGATACTGCTGGTTACGAGGAAGGCGCTCATGATCAGCGCCGCAGTGGTCAGCAGCTTCTTCGTTCCCCTGATCCTTCCGTGGGGCTGTTCCTCGGTGTCGTCCCGATCACCCTTGATGTGCGGCATGACCGCCACTCCGGTCTCGAACCCGGACAGCCCGAGCGCCAGCTTCGGGAACACCACCAGCGCCACGGCCACCATCATCAGCGGATCGGTGTGCTGCGAGGTGAGCGCCCGGCCCCAGTCGAGCACGACGTGCGGGCTGGTGACCACCTCCCACAGCCCGGCCACCACCACAACGACGTTCAGCAGCAAGTAGGTGGCCACCAGCACCACCGCGACCCCGATCGCCTCACGAAAGCCTTTGAGGAACACAGCACCCAGAATCACCAGGAAAACCAGGGTAATGGCCACCTCGTGCCCGTGCAGAGCCTGTGGCACGTGCGGGTTCTCCACCACGTGCGCCGTCGCGTCCGCCGCGGACAGCGTCATCGTGATCACGAAGTCCGTGGCCGCGAATCCAAGCAGGACCAGGACGAAGAGCTTGCCCCGCCAAAACGGCAGGAGCTGTTCCAGCATCGCAATCGAACCCATGCCGTGTGGGCTCTCCCTGGCCACCCTGCGATACACCGGCAGGGCACCGGCGAGGGTGACAAGCACCAGGACCAGCGTGGCCAACGGGGACAACAGTCCCGCGGCGAGAGCAGCAATGGCAGGCTGGTAACCGAGCGTGGAGAAATAGTCCAACCCGGTCAGGCACATCACCTGCCACCACGAGTTCGTGGAATGCGCGGCCGCCGGCTCCGGATGCGGAGCCAACCGCCTGCTCTTGTGCGGCAAACCCTCCAACAACCAACGGCGGAAACGCTGCGAAGCCGGACGGTCACTCAACTCGCTCGCACTGCCCACCACGAACTCCAGTCACGCCTCTCCCGAGGCGAAGGCACCGGCAACCGACCGGCCACCCTATGAGACTCACCTGGAGTCATGGGAGTCGCCCCGAAGGTCGACCACCGGTTCCCGTCTGGCCACGACGCTGGGTCACGCAGTGAGCGGTCGCGTGTCAGGCGAGCCGACACTGAAGCCTCAGCAGGCGCAGTACCCCAAGGTTCGGGACGGGGTACGAAGCGCGTCCACCTGTGCTCACCTAACTCGAGCGAACCGGATGTAGGAGGAGCGGGGCCTGCTTGTCCGGGCGGGCACGACCATCCCGCGCCTGCTCAGGTAGCGGCTGACCGTGGCCGACGGTACCTGCACACTGTGGCGGTGACGCAGATGCCAGCAGATCGTGGCCGGCGCCGTCCGCACGTCCGCCCACGCGGTGTCCGTGTAAGCCACGGGTGTCGAAGCCAACTTGCAAGGCACGCCGACACGCCCACCGGTTACGTGACGACGTTGTGCCTCTGCTCCACGGCCTGGGCAAAGCGGCCGCCGGTCCCTGCTCGGCCAGCTCGACAGAACGGAAAAGGCACACGTGGCGTACTCGAGCTTGACCGATAGCGCTTCGGAGGCCCGAACTCCCTCAGCCGACGTCGTCATGCGAAGGTCCGAATACCACGGCACGAACCTGGCGGCTGGTCTCGTCCAGATCCTCGATCGCTTCGCCCACCCGTTGCCGCGCCTCCAGATCGGCCTGTAGATCGAGGGCGCTCTTGAGGCGGAGGCTGATACCGAACATGTGTTGGAGCACGTGGTCGTGGAGGTCGCGGCTGATCCGCTGACGGTCTTGTAGGAGGAGGAGTTCCTCATGGTCGTTCTGTGTTCGGACTCGTTGCAGAGCCAGCGAGGCCAGGTCGGCGAAGGTCTGCACCTGCTCCACCTCGCCGGCTGCGATGTTCTCGTGGGGCGACCCGCGCCGCCAAGCGGCGAACAGAACGCCCAGCATCTGGCCGTCGGCAATCAGCGGAATGAGCATGCCCAACCCCACCACGGACAGCGCGGCCTGCCACTCGGAAGGGGGCAGGTGACCCTCCAGGCGGGCGTAGTCGGCACTGACGACGCGCCGGCCCGATTCGATGACCGAGGCCACGAGGCCTTGCCTCGGAATGTTCAGGTCGGACGGTACACCCGGTATGCCCACCCCCTCGAACACGACGGTATGGACGCTGTCGGTGTCAGACGGATCGACGAGGAGGATGCCACCGAAGTCGGCGCCGGAGATCCCGCGCAGTTGACTGACCACCAGGCGCATCGCCTCGTCGCGGTCGACCTCGCGAAGCAGCAGACTGGCAAGTCTTGAGGTGGCCTCGACCCACAACTCGTGACGTGTCCGCTCATGTTGCACCCGTACCTGCTGCAGCGCAAGTGCCGCCTGGTCGGCGAAGATCTGTACATTCTGGGCTTCGCGGGCGGCCATGCTTTCCTCCGGCGAACCCTTCCGCCAACCGACGACGAGAGTGCCCAGCACCTGTTCTGATGCGGTCAGCGGCATGAACATGGCAAGCCCGAGGACGCCCAGGCGTTCCTGCCACTCCACGGGCGGATTGTAGCGTTTGTCCTGCGTGACGTCATTGGTGACGACGGGACGCCCGGATTCAATCACCGAAGCCGCGATGCCCGGCCGGTGAATTCGAACCGCGGAGCCCTCCAGGCCGAGGCCGTCAACCGCGTTGTAGGCGAACTCAGAACAGTCCTCCGGAGTACACAGGACGACTGAACTGAACTCCGCACCGGAGATTTCGCGTACGCGCCGGGTGACCAGCCCCATCGCCTCGAACAGGTCGACCTCACCCAGCAGCATGGTCGTCAGCTCGGACGCGCCTTTCAGCCACCGTTCTCGTCGGCGCTGTTGCCGGCGAAGTCGAGAAATCTCGACGGCCCTGGCCGCGGAGGTAGCGAACTCGGCGGCCAATTCCTCATCCTGGTCGGTAAAGTCGGCGTCACCAGCCTTGTTCAGCAGACACAGCCACCCGTATGACTCAGCCAGCAGACGGACCGGCACAGCCAGCAAGCTCGCGATCTGGGGATTCGGTGGACGTTCCGTAAGCGCGTCTCCGCGTGCAGGAATTCGCACGACTTGCTGCGACTTCGGCGTCAAGTCAAGACATTCCTTCACCGAAGGCCAGGCGACGTCAGGTCCACATGGTACGTCATGGTCACAGGTGAGGAATTCAGCGACATTCCAGTCCGATTCGGCCAGCGCCAGCGCGGCGTGGCCGGCCCCGGCAATACGGCAAGCGGACCGGAGCAGCTCCTCCAGTTCCCGCCTCAGCTCCAGCTCCACATCCGCCACGTGATCAACCAGATTCCTAATCGGCGATGGAAGGGGCAGGCACCGCCCGGGCCGCCGTGCTGCTCATGAACCATCGTAGACCGCCGAGTTCAGTACTCCCCTTCCATGCCTGCCGACGAGCCCGACGCTCAACCCGCCACCACACGAACCCCGGGGCGACCCGGCCGTGCGCCGCGCCGTCGCAGAGCGTCCGATACAGCCGCACGTCCTCGGCGGCTCTGTCGGCGGGCGATCGTCGCGAAGCGCCAGTCGCCGAGTTGCCTCCACGCGCCATGACGATCCGGGAATTTGCGTGTACGCAGCGGTGATCACAGGACGCGTCTTCGACATCGACCGACACTCAACGGCCGCCAATTCGCATGTCCTGAGACACGCCTTCCGATGTCCTGAAACACAACACTGCCCCGCTACCACAGAAGGCCCGGACCATCTGGTCCGGGCCTTCACTTTGCTATATGAGGTTTGACCTGCGGTTTTGTGCTGTAGCCGGCCCTGCTAGCGCAACGGTCGAGCGGCGCCAGCAGTGGTGCGTCAGGTTTGCGGCGACCGACCGGGACTCCCACCGTCAGAGACGACGTGCATACGAACCACAAGAACAACCGCTACGTCACGACGTCGCCTCCAGCTCTGCTGGGCGCACGAAAGATCGAGGTCAGTCCGTGGCCGGCTCGAGGACGAAGACCGGGATCTGACGGTCGGTCTTCTTCTGGTAGTCCGCGTAGTCCGGGTACGCCGCGACCGCGCGGTCCCACCAGATCGCCTTCTCCTCGCCGGTGACTTCGCGCGCCACGTAGTCCTTGGAGATGGCGCCGTCCTGCAGTTCTACGTGTGGGTCGGCCTTCACGTTGTAGTACCAGACCGGGTGCTTAGGAGCGCCGCCGAGCGAGGCGACGATCGCGTACACACCCTCGTGCACGACTCGCATCAACGGCACCTTGCGGAGCTTCCCGGTCCTCGCGCCGCGCGTGGTCAGCAGGATGACCGGCCGGCCCTTGATGTCCACGCTGTCGGTGGTGCCCGTCTCGAAGATCTTCTCGGTTTGCTCTCGCACCCATCCGGTGGGGCTCAGCTCGACTTCACCTGTCATCGCCATACCGACTGCAACAGAACCGGGTCAGGCTTATCTTCCCGTACGCTGCCTCGTCGGCCTGGATAGACCAGGTCTACGACCCGGTCAAGTCCATCGGCGCGGTGGACGGTCAACGCCGCAGCCAAGCATCGGCCGCGGCCACGTCGAGGGCGATCTCGGTTTCGCGGATCAGCCGAGCGCGATGGCCGGCCGCCGTCGCGGGTGCGGATCGAGGCCGCCGTGCCAGTCGACCATTTCCATAAACTATGTATATAAAAATGCTATGCTTCGAGCGTGAGTCGTCAAGACACCCCTCCTGGCTCGTCCGCCGCGATCGGGGCAGCCCTCTACGGCCTGGCCACCAGGGCCGCGAGACGCCTGCCCCGGGACATGAGCCTGACGTCCGCCGCCACCCTGGCCACCCTGGACCGGGCCGGTCCGCGGCGCATCACCGATCTGGCCGCGGTCGAGGGCGTCACCCAGCCCGCGATGACCGCCCTGGTCCGGGTGATGGAGGAGTCCGGCCTGGTCGAGCGGCGGGGCGACGTGTCCGACAAGCGGGTCACGCTGGTGTGCCTGACCGAGGCCGGCGCCTCCTATGTCCGGACGCGGCGTCAGGCGGGCGTCCACGCGTTCGAGCGGTTGATCGGCCAGCTCACCGCCGACGAGGTCGAGGCGCTGGTGGCGGCCCTCCCGGCGCTGAAACATCTGGCAGAGCTCGAAAGCCAGGACCGCGAAGGGCGGAAGCAGGGACCGGGCAGCCGGTCGGCGGGGTCGCGGTGAAGGCGTCCCCGGTGGCGCGTTCCGAGGCGCGGCTGCTGGTCCCCGCCCTGATGTTCATCGCTCTGGTCGTGGCGGCGGTCGCCAGCCTCGGGACGCCGCTCATCACCAGCGTGGCGACCTCGTTCCACGTCTCGCTCGGCAGCGCGCAGTGGACGCTGACCGTCGCGCTGCTCAGCGGCGCCGTCGCCACGCCGGTCCTGGGCCGGCTCGGAGCCGGCCCGCACCGGCGGGCCACGATCCTGGCCACGCTCGCGGTCGTCGTCGCCGGCAGCGCGCTCACCGTGCTGCCGCTGCCGTTCGCGTGGCTGCTGGCCGGCAGGGCGGCCCAGGGCGTCGGGCTCGGGCTGACGGCCCTGATGATGGGCGTGGCCCGGGACCACCTCCCCGAGGAGCGCAGCGCGGCCGTGATCGCCCTGATCTCGGTGGTCTCGATCATCGGGGCCGGCGTCGGCTACCCGCTGGCCGCACTACTCGCCGAGTTCGGCGGGGTACGGGCCGCCTACGGCCTCGGCCTGGTCGTCACCGCCGCCGCCCTCCTGACCGCGTGGCGCTCCATGCCCGAAGCCCCCGAAGGCCGCTCCGCCCACGTGGACGTGGCAGGCGCGGTCGTCCTGACCGCTGCGCTGCTCCTGGTGCTGTTCCTCGCCGGCGAACGGAATCTGTGGAGCCGGCACCTCGCCGTGGCGGCGGGCCTCGCCGTCGTCGCGGTGGTGCTGCTCTGCGTCTGGGCCGTCATCGAGCTGCGCAGCACGACGCCCCTGGTCGACGTGCGGGCGATGCGGCACCCGGCGGTCGCCGGGGCGAACCTCGCCATGTTCGTCGGCGGGATCGGCATGTACCTCCTGCTCACGCTCATCACCCGGTACGCGCAGACGCCGCACGGCGCCGGCTACGGCTTCGGGCTGACGACCTTCGTCGCCGGGCTGGTCCTCATCCCGTTCTCGGTGCTGGGGTTCGTCGCCGGCAAGCTCACGCCGCGGGTCCGGACGCGGATCGCCGACCCCCTGCTCCTGGCCGGCAGCGCCGTCGTGGTCGGCGGCGGGTTCGCCCTGTTCGCGGCGGCCCGGTCGGACCTGGCCGAGCTGTTCGCGGCGATGTGCGTGCTCGGCTTCGGCGTCGGCGGCTTCTCGGCCGCGATGCCCGGCGTCGTCCTGGCCGTCACCCCCAAGAGCGAGACGTCGAGCGCCATGAGCTTCAACTACGTCGTCCGCAGCGTCGGGTACTCCCTGGGCAGCGCCATCGGCGGCCTGATCCTCGCCGCGGGCACCGACCCCGGCCACCTCCTCCCCGACGACAGCGCCTACACCACCGCGGCGCTGGTCGGCATCGGCGCCATGGCGATCACGACGCTGACAAGTCTCGCTCTCGCCCGCCGACGCTCGTCCGAGACCAACCCGTAAGTCAGAATGCACTCATCCCACCACTGGAGGTTCCATGCCCAAGGGCTACTGGGTCAGCTCCTACCGCACCATTTCAGACCCTGAGAAGCTGGCTGCTTACAACAAGCTGGCCGGGCCGGCCGTCAAGGCCGGGGGCGGTCGGACCTTCGTCCGTGGCGGTCGGGTCGTGGCGCATGACGCCGGAATCGCCGAGCGCACCGTCCTGGTCGAGTTCGACAGCTTCGAACAGGCCGTCGCGGCGCACGAGAGTGCGGCCTACCAGGAGGCGCTGGTCGCCCTCTCCGACGGCGTCGAGCGCGACTTCCGCATCGTCGAAGGCATCGACTGACCGAGGTCCAAGACGTCGTCCTTGCCCCTTCCGTGACCGTGGAGTGCCAGGAACCGGGCAGACGACCGTTCGCCGAGCTCTTGGGCACCAGCAGCCAGGCGCTCGATACAACCCCCGGCTCTGTCTCATAGTGAAGCAAGGATCGGGTGTAACCGTCTTCCTGGCTCTCCATGACGACCCGAGGAAGCAGATCGACCTGTACGCCAGGCCTCAATGCAGGTCCCAGAGCTTGTCGCGCAAGGCCCCCTGCCAGCCATTGAGGTCGGCTACCGGGACGTCTTCCACCTGATCGATCCCGGTCGAAACCGTGTGGACCTACACGCCGAGCAAGTACAGGGCCGCGGGGCTCAGCCGGTCGCGGGTGCGTACACGTAGGTATTCGGCCTGGTCGAGTTGCTGCGGCTGGTCGCGCCTGGTGAAGTAGGAGTGCAACGCGCGGCGGGGCCGGTCGCTGTTGTTGCGCGTACCGCCGTGCCACAGATGGCTGTTGAACACGACCACCGTTCCGGCGGGCGCGATCAACTGGATTTCGTCCGGGTGGGTGGCTCGCGGGTCGCCGTCGAGTTCGTCGGCGGGCCCGATGCCACGCTTGCGGTGCGAGCCCGGCACCACCCGCGTCGCGCCGTTCTCGGCGGTGAAGTCGTCAAGCAGCCAGATCGAGTTGCAGACCTGGTAGCCCTGCCCCTCCTGCAGAACTCCCCAGTCCGCGTGCAGCCCCTGGTGACCCCGGCCCGGCAACGCCGCCCTGCTGTTGAGCGAGGAAAGCCGGAACTCCCCCAGCACATGGCGAACGGCCGCAAGCACCACCGGATGGGTGAAGCACACCTCGAACATCGGGTCCTTGTTGACCAGATCCGACAGTCGCTCGGTACCGGCCTCCTGGTGCACCTCCTCCCCCGCCCGGCTCCCCTCGATGCGGGAGAGTTCGGCCAGCCGCTTCCTCAACGCAGCCACCTGCTCCGGCGACAGGATCCCGGGAAGTGGTGCGAACCCGTCGTTGTCGAGCTGCGCCTTCGTCTTCGCGTCGAGCAGATCGTCGTTCACGCCGAGCTCGCTCAGCGCCGTCTCCATCTCCATGTCCTGCCATCCCTTGCTCTCGGCACCCACGTACTCGGTCGACCTTCGCGCGGATCTGGGCGCGGGCCCTCACCATGACACTCCCGCAGCGACATCCGGTACGCCATACACAAAGCGCGGAGCCGCTTGCACGAATCGCGTGCCTTCGCAGAACCGAGTACTTCCGATTGCGGACGTCTGAAGGGCCGTCCCGTTGTTCGCGGCCGACGGCATAACTACGTTTGCCGCCGGGAGGAGAAGATGCACGGAACGTCTGGCCCCTCAACCGCTGATACGACCGGGTGGGTGCTCATCGCCGCCGGCCACCACGAGGCCTCCAAGGGCCGCGACTTCCCCGCCCACCAGCACCAGTCGTGGGAGTTCACGTACTACCGACAGGGACGCGTTCGGTGCCCGGCCGATGGCCGAACCTACTGGACTCAACCGGGCATGATCGTCCTCACCCGTCCCGGCGAAGTGCACTGGGAGAAGGCGGTGACGGCCTATGCCAACTACTTCCTCTGCGTCGACGCACCCGACCTCGGCCCCAGCTCGCGAGTGATCTTCGACGACGAACACGGCACCCTGCGGCATCTGTTTGCCCTGGCCGCCAGAGAGTGGCTGAAGTGCGGTGATTCGGCCGGCCAGCTCACGGACGCCCTGATGAGCGTGGTGCGTGTCCTCATCCAACGAAGCACCGACGAGAAGCAGCTGAGCCCGGCCGAACGCATGGTGCGAGATGCTGAGTCGCTGCTGGAAGAGCGTTCCAGCCAGAGGGTGATGATCAAGGACATCGCCGAGGAGCTGCACGTGTCCCCCGCTGTTCTCCGCGAACAGTTCGCGCGGCTGCGCGGGAGGAGCCCGATGGAGCACCTGCAGCAACTTCGGATGCAGCGCGCGCTGGCTGCGATCCGCAACTCAGACGCGCCCCTGGCCAGCGTGGCCGAGTCGTGCGGCTACAACTCCACCAGCCATCTCACCAGACACGTCAGACGGCTCACCGGACGCACGCCGGGGTCCTTCCGGGCATCTCCTGTTTCCCGCACTTGAGCTATTCGTAGGCCACTCGAGTCCGACATCACGGCATCCGCGGAACCAGCCGTTATTGGACGTCGCCGATATCGGCCGACCCCAGCTACTCGCGCCGGTTGCACGAATCCTTCTCCCGGCTCACCGCTGGGCATCTTGGGCAACCTCGCAGGTCAGCCTCCAACTCCGCTGACGAACCCCTCCGTGCATTCCTTCACCGGTCAGGTGAACCACCAGACTGCTTGCACAAAACGCGATCCCGCTTGCACAAAGCGTCGGACAAGGCTTCGTTGACAGGTTTGACACCCCCCATTAGCGTCGCGCTCGCAGAACGTGGACCAGATCCCCCTTTCACTGACCTGCTGCTCGCGCGGCGGCCCGGCGGTGGGCTCCGAACGTCCGAACAAAGCTTTCGCAGAGTGGTGCAACCAGAGCTCGACACCTGGTCCACGGCGCCGACCCGGGACGGGTCTGCCCTCTCACCGCGCGCAACCGACCAGCGGATGTCGGCTGCGTTCGAGCCGCTAGTTACCTGTCCGCCACGCTTCGGCAAGGAGGGCGTCATGGGCATCACACGGTCGCCGCGATCACCGGGCTCCTGGCTCGAACACACCGTGCTACGGCCACGTCAGCCCCGCGGTCGTCAGCGGCAGACGAGCCGACTGAGCCGCGGGCTGCAAGCGGTACTCGCGGCCATCGTCATCGCCGCAGCTGCGGCCGCCTGCACCGACTCCCCCACCGCTTCGAACGCCGCCAAGGGCAACACCACGGCGCCCGACACCGTGCTGGTGATGGGCAGCGCCAGCCCGTGGACGGCGTGGGGATACAACCCCTGGTCGACCAATCTCAACTTCCCGTCCAGCGCCGGCGGCTTCATCTTCCTCCCGCTGGCCATCCAGAACTGGCCGAGTCTGGACTCCTTCACCCCGCAACTCGCGCAGAGCTGGTCCGTAGACGGACGCCAACTGCAGATCAACCTCCAGCCCAAAGCCACCTGGCAGGATGGCACGCCGGTGACCAGCAAGGATGTCGTCGACACCCTCTACCTGGACGCCCTCACCCAGGCCGGCATCTGGAATGACATCACCGAAGTCACCGCCAAGGGAGCCAAGTCGGTCGTGCTCACCGCACGTCCCGGCATTCCAATGGTCCTGGTCAAGAACGACCTGTTCAACGGCGTCATGCCCTACCCGTCCAGCGTCTGGGGCAAGTACGTCACTCCCGAGCTGAAGCAGGCGGTCGACAGCTACTTCACCCAGGCCCGCACCGACCCGGCTGCAGCGGCTGAGAGCCCGGCGTACAAGAAGATGACCAGCGCCCTGCAGAACCTCGCGAAGGTCCACCCCAAGACGTTGGTCGGTGACGGCCCCTACAAGCTGGTCGGGATGACCACCCAGGAGCAGAAGCTCGCCAAGTGGGACGGCTTCTACGCCGCCGACAAGATCACGATCAAGGAGATCCGCTACCTCGGTAACCAGCAACCGCAGGTCAACTCCAACCTGTTGAGCGGCACGGCCGACTTCTCCAGCGGCTGGCTCTACATGCCGTCGGCGATCGTCGGCCAATGGCTGCAGAACCCTGACGCTCACCTGCTCTCCGTGCCCGGAACCTTTCAGGGCCAGATCGTCTTCAACGGCGCCAAGCCGCCGTTCAACTCGGTGAAGGTTCGTCAGGCGATGGCCTACGCCCTGCCCCGGCAGAAGATGGACGAGTTGGCCTGGGGCAAGACCAAGCCACACGCGGTCGCTCCGAGCATCCCCGAGGGTCTGGTCGACCAGGTGGCGCAGCAGTTCCTCACCAAGGATCAACTGGCTTCGCTCAACCCCTACCCGTACGACACCAAGAAGGCAGCCGCCCTGCTGGAAGAGGCCGGCTTCCGCCGCACCGGTGGTAAGTGGTTCACACCGGACGGTAAGCCGTTCAAGGTGACGCTGGAGATGAACAGCGGCTGGACCGACCAGATCGCGGCATTCAAGGTGGCCGACAGCGCGCTCGACAGCTTCGGTATCGACTCGACGCTCAGCACTGTAGAGGGCGTGAGCTACAGCGAGGACCTGCACGCGGGCGACTTCCAGGTCGCCGCGTTCTGCTGCACGGGCGGAAGTCCCAACCCGCTGCTGGACTTCCAGCAGTCACCGATGGGCAGCGCCAACAACTTCACGGCCACCGGGTCCAGTGCCGGCAGGCGTGGACTCGGGTTCGGACCGAAGGTGAACGTCCCCGGCCTCGGCGTGGTGAACGTGCCGCAGGAGCTCGACAAGCAGGTCCATCAGGTGGCGTCCGGTCCCCGGATGAAGGAGCTGACCTGGAGCTGGGCACAGCTTGTCAACCAGCAGGTGCCGTACCTGGAGTACGCCGACTTCGCCAACCAGATCGCGTTCTCGACGAAGAAGTTCAAGTGGCCCGCTGAGTCGAGTCCGCTGTGGCGACAGATGACCAACGGGAACTACCTGGTCGTCGTCGGTCAGGAGAAAGGTGAGATCTCACCCAAGTAGGGTCCGGTCGGCGCAACGCAGGGAGGCTTGGTGATCTCCTACCTCGCGAGGAGAGTGGCGACGGCTCTCCTCACCGTGTTCGTGGTGATCTCGCTGTCGTTCTTCATGATCCGGCTCATGCCGGGCAACGTGATGGACTACCTCGTCAACCAACTGTCGCGGCAGGGCAACCTCACGACGCAGGAGATCCAGCAGCAGGTCAACGCGATCTACGGGGTGATGCCGACCTCGCCGGCGTGGAAGCAGTACTTCCAGTACATCTGGAACGCCTGCCAGGGCAACTTCGGTACGTCGATCAGTCACCCCGGCGAGTCGGTGTCGCACATCATCGCAAGCGCACTGCCGTGGACGGTCTTCTCCGTCGGGGTGGCTTTGATCGTGAGCTTCGTGATCGGAATAGCCGTGGGCACGGTGATGGCCACAGCCCAGGCGAGCCGGTTCACCAAGGTGGTCACCCTGGTGGTGTCGTTCCTCAGCGCGGTTCCCAACTACCTGGTGGCAATCCTGCTGCTGTACTTCCTCACCGACATCCACCACCTGTTCCCCCAGGGCGGGGCATACGGAGCGGGGATTCCGGTGGGCTGGAACCTTCCGTTCGTCGCCAGCGTGGTGCGGCACTCGGCGCTACCAATCGCGTCGTACGCACTGATCGGCTTTGGGGGGTGGGCACTGCAGATGAAGGGAAGCGCCATCTCGACGCTGGGTGCGGAGTATGTCCGGGTCGCCGAGGCACGCGGCCTGGGACGTCGCCGCATCATGCAGTCCTACGTCGGCCGCAATTCACTCTTGCCGCAGGTCACTCTGCTCGCCCTGTCGCTGGGATTCATGTTCGGGGGATCGGTCTTCATCGAGCAGTTCTTCAACTATCCAGGTGTCGGCTACTACCTCGTGACGGCGGTCAACTCTCGTGACTACTCCCTCATGATGGGCTGCTTCGTGTTGATCACGACGTCTGTGGTGCTGTCCAACCTGCTCGTCGACCTGATGTATCCCGTCATCGACCCGCGTATCGCCAAACCGGGGGCCGGGCGGAAGGCCGGTGCGGACGATCCGCGGGACGTGGAGGAGCGTGCGGTGCCGGTCGGAGGGACGATGGCATGAAGGACTTCTCCCGGGACCTGTGGCGAATCCTGTGGGCCGACAAGTCCGCCCTCCTCGGCGCGATCCTGATCCTCTGCTACGGCCTGGTCGCCATCTTCGGCCCGATGTTCGTCCACCTGAGCACCTTCGGACACCAGGACGGTAGCTACCTGCCGCCGTCCCCGAAGCACCTGCTTGGCACCGACACACTCGGCCAGGACATCCTCGCCGAGATCATCGTCGGCACACGGCCGATCATGGTGGTCGGCCTGCTCGCCGCCACCATCACCACCTTCGTCGGCGTGGTCATCGGTCTGGTGACCGGCTACCTGGGCGGCTGGGTCGACGTCGTGGTGATGCGGATCGTCGATATCGCGCTCACCATCCCCGGTTTGCCGCTGATCATCGTGATAGCCGCGGTCATCCACTCGTCCAACCCGTTCGTCCTGGCGGCGATCCTTTCGGTCACTGGCTGGGCCGGCCTTGCCCGGGCAGTACGATCGCAGGCGATCAGTCTGCGCACCATGGATTTCATGGCGGCAGCGCGGATCCAGGGTCTGCCACTCCGCAACATCGTCGGGCGCCAACTCCTCCCCAACGTCGGGCCCTACGTCGCGATCCACTTCCTGCTCGGCATCACCGGCGCGATCTATGCCGAGGTCGGGCTCTTCCTACTAGGCGTCGCGCCGCTGAGCGGGACCAACTGGGGCATCATGATCAACCTCGCCATGAGCCAGGGCGCCCTCTACACCAGCAAGAGCATTCTCTACCTACTGGCGCCGATGGCATCGATCGTCGTTCTGCAGGTCGCCTTCGTCTTCTTCTCCAGAGCGCTGGACAGCCTGTTCAATCCACGGCTGCGGGTCCAGTAGGGAGGCGTCCGATGAACGATTCAGACCAGCACACGCCGGTCCTCTCGGTGAATGACCTCACCGTCTCCTTCGGGAGTGGGCCAGGTGCCATCAGGGCAGTCGAGGACGTCAGCCTGCAGGTGCGGTCCGGTGACATCTACGCGATCGTCGGGGAGTCCGGCTGTGGCAAGTCCACGCTCGCCTACTCCATGCTGGGCGTCATCCCGCCGCCGGGTCGCATAACCGCGGGGCGGGTAGATGTACGCGGCCGCGACCTCGCGTCGATGAGCCGGTCGCAGTTGAACCACCTGAGAGCCGCCGAGGTCAGCATCGTCTTCCAGGCGGCGATGAACTCGTTCAACCCGGTCACCACCGTCGGGCGCCAGGTCGAGGATCTACTCGAGGCACACGAAGGCGTGTTCGAGTCGGTGGCGGCCGGCCGCGCGCACTTCGAGGAGCTTCTCGGCATGGTGCGCCTGCCGACCCAGCGGATCTGGCGGGCGTACGAGCACCAACTGTCCGGCGGCATGAAACAGCGGGTGGCGATCGCGATCGCCCTGCTTCTGCATCCCTCCCTCCTGGTCCTGGACGAGCCGACGACGGCGCTCGACGTGCTCAACCAGCGGCTGGTCCTCGACGTACTGCGTAACCTGCACGCCGAGCTCGACCTGAGCATCGTGTTCGTCACTCACGACCTGGCCGTGGTTGCCGAACTCGCCGACCGGGTCGCGGTGATGTACGCCGGTCGGCTGGTCGAGACCGGGACCGTCGACGAGATCTTCACCGACGCTCGCCGGCACCCCTACGTCCGTGCGCTGATCTCGGCGATTCCCAGCGTGCTCGCGCGAGGCCTGGACGTACGACCGATCGCAGGGCAGGTTCCCAACCTCGCCGAACTCCCCCGCGGATGTAGGTTCGCACCGCGGTGCCCCCTCGCGATGCCGATCTGCCGAGAGGCCGAGCCTCCACTCGTGGCGGACCGCTCGGGTCACGCCGTCGCCTGCCATGTGGTCAACGAGAACCTCCTCGAGGGGACTACCCGATGAGCCTGCTCGACGTCGATGCGGTGAGCCACTGGTACCCCACCACCGCCGGCGACCGGCCCGTCCTTGACAAGGTGAGCTTGTCACTGGAGCACAACGACGTGCTGGCGGTGGTCGGTGAGTCGGGGTGTGGAAAAACCACCCTCGGGCGACTGGTGATTGGTGAGGAGACGCCCTCGCGCGGACAGGTCCGCTTCGAAGACCGCGACGTCAAATCCTTCAAGGGCAAGGATTTCCGGGCCTACCGGCGCGCCGTCCAGGTCGTACACCAGGATCCCTACGCGTCGTTGAACCCGGGTCTCACCATCGAAAATGCCCTCGGGCCTGCCCTTCTTCACCACCGGCTCGCCCGGCGATCTACCGTACGGGAAGAGCTGGTCCGCATCTTGCGCGAAGTCGGCCTGGACGCCACCGAGGCGTTCCTCTGCCGCTATCCGCACCAACTGTCCGGCGGACAGCGGCAGCGTGTTGCCATCGCCCGGGCGATGAGCCTGCGTCCGCGGCTGGTCGTGGCCGACGAGCCGACCAGCATGCTCGACGTGTCCATGCGGCTGGCGATCCTCGATCTTCTGCTGTCGTTCCAGCGGGAGCGCCAACTCGCCTACCTGTTCATCAGCCACGACTTCGGCGTGGTGCGGTACTTCTCCCAGGCCGGCCGGATCGTCGTGATGTTCTACGGCGTCCTGGTCGAGGAGGGTCCGGCCGAGCAGATCATCCATAACCCTCGGCACCCCTACACGTTCCGGCTGCTGCAGGCGATCCCCGTACCCGATCCCGCCCTCGCCCGGCGCAGGCAACGCGAGCCGGCCGAAGGATCCGTCGACAGCGCTCTCGCGCCGGTCGGATGCGTGTTCCAGAATCGCTGCCCCTTCGTCGAAGCTCGCTGCCGAGCCAGCCAGCCCCCTCTGACCGAAGTGAGCGACGGGCACCGAACGGCCTGCTTCTTTCCCGAGCGGGTCCCCGACGTCGACCACCTGTTGGGGGTGCACTGACATGGCAGTGGAAGCAGCTCGCCTGCTCGTCCGGCTCGGCGTGATCCTGCTGGGGCTTGCCCTGGTGGCCCGCCTGGGCGACCTGTCACCGGCAGGCCAGGTCGTCGACGACCTGGCCTGCCTCACCAGCGCGGGCACCATCGCGCTCGGCGCCGGTTACCTTTGGTGGGCACGCAGCCGCCGACGTGATGTCATGTCGGCGTCCGAAGAGGATCCCGTACGCCGCTAGCCGCCGAGCCACGCGTGTTGATGGGTTTCCGGGCCGCCCATTCGCATGGGAGGACTACCGTACGGTCGATCGGCGACGACGCCTCCAACCAACACGCGCGCAAGAACGGAACTCCTTGCCCGACTGGAAGGACGGCCCTGTAAGACGGGCGTCTATGCTTTAGCGCCTGCTGTTCTCTGAGCCGGCAGCGCATACGTAGCGCTGGCCCCGAAGTCGACGAGAACGCACGCGTCATCCCCAACCACCCAGGCGTCGTGACCTGGCTCGATCCGTGCGACCTCGTTGGGGCCCACTTCGCCTTCGGTGCCACCGTCCATCAAGAAGTGCATTCGCCCCGAAACGACATACAACAGGTGCGGGGACTGACAGGTATCGGTTCCAGCGAGCGGACGGACGTGCTCAGACCAACGCCATCCCGGCTCGAACCGGTCCTTGAAGACGGTGTCACCGGCGAGCACCACCATCTCAGCGGCCCCTTTGTCGGCGAACCTCCGGGTCTCATCCGGTGTGCTGAAACTCTTCGATTCCAAACTGGACATCGCAACCCTCCCCTGCGAGGGACCTCGTTCAGCTGTACTTCACAACCCTACCGGCCCGCCGAGCAGTCGCCAGATGACCATAGACGGCGATGGGACCGGTCGTGTCGGGCACCAATGGTGGAGTCTCCATCCGTGTCATGGTCAGTTTCCGGAGCCGTTGCCGATCTCCCGTTCGCCGAACACCTCGCGCGTCGGCCGGTCGTCCCGCGGTGCGGAGAGCAGCGGGTGACACCGGCAGCACGTACTTTCCCGTGCTCCAGGCGTTACAGGCGCAGGGCACTCGCAGCTGCGTAGTAGGCCTCGTTGAAGGTCGGGAACTGGGCTATGCCATCAACGAGGATGTCAACAGGAAGTTGCGCACGAATCGCCAGAGCGCCAGTGTGGATCCACTCCCCGACCTGTGGAGCGATCGCCCACACGCCGACGAGAGTCCTCCGCCGGCGGTCGGCGACGAGGCCGAGAGTGCCACGTGGCTTCGTCTCGTACGTCTCGGGTCGATGGATCACCTCGGGCAGTTCAACCTGGGAGGTCGCGACGTCGAAGCCCTGCCGGCGGGCGGCGTCCGCGGTGAGACCGACAGCAGCGATCTCGGGTTCGGAGAAGACGACTCGGGGAATGCCGAGGTAGTTCGCTGTATGCGGTCTACCAAGGAGGTTGTCGGCGACGACACGACCCTGGTACATCGCGGTGTGGGTGAACATCGCGACACCGGTCAGGTCTCCGACCGCCCATAGTCCGTCGGTGACCCGGCAGTGGTCGTCGGTCGGTACCTCACCGTGCGGGCCGGTGCTCACGTCCACGGTCTTCAGGTCGAGATCGGAGTTCGGGATTCGTCCGCTGGCGAGTACGATCACATCGACGCGCACGCTCGTGCCGTCGTCGAGCTCGGCCACCGTGTCTGTCCCATCGCGGCGGACCACCTGGGCTCTGCAGTCGAGGCGGACATCCACCCCACCGAGCGCAGACAGTGCACGTTCGCCCAGTTCGGGAACCTCCCGCATGAGCAGCCGTGGTCCACGCTCGAGCATGGTGACCGAGCTACCCATCCGAGATAGGAAGGTCGCGAGCTCGATCCCGACCGCGCTACCGCCGATGAGAAGTACCCGGGCGGGAATGTCGGTCAGGTTCGTGGCTTCCCGGTTGGTCCAGACCGGGACCTCTTCCAGTCCGTCAATCCGTGGCCAGGCCTGCCGAGACCCGGTGCTGAGGATGATGTCCCTCGCCTGCAGCCGGTCGCCGTTCACGCTGAGCTCTCCCGGACCGGCAAGCTTTCCCTCTCCCTTGACGACCGTGGCGCCGTCGTTGCGGTAGGCCGCGACCCGAGAGCTGTCGTCGAGATGGCCGACGATGACGTCTCGATAGTCCCGGATCATCGTCCAGTCGAGGGCAGGTGTGGAGACGCCCGCCACCCGGGAGGTCTCCGCTCGGGCCTCCACTGGCCGCAGCAGCGTCTTGGACGGCATGCAGGCCCAGTACGGACACTCGCCGCCGATGAGCTCCTTCTCCACGACCGCGACACGCCTGCCTGCGTCCATCAACGTCTGCGCGACGGTCTCCCCGCCCGGCCCCATTCCGACCACGATCGCGTCGAACTGCTCACTCACCGTGCCTTCCCCTCATTGGATTCCCTCCCCCGGGTCCGTGGGCCGCATCCCTCGTTGGCAACTCCCAGTCAGTCAGTGGGTCTCGTGTGGACTTCATGCCGTCCGTTGCGCACTTACGAGCCCGGGTCGTCGACCTTGAGCTTGTCTCCGGTGTTGGACACGAAGACGACCAGGAGCTTGGCCGGTTCGGTCCGGCTGGTGTTCTCGGTGAGGACGTGGTGGGCGCCCGGCGGCTCTACCCAGTTCTCGCCTTCGCGGTAGGTCTTCACGGGCTTGCCGGCGAGTTCGCTGCGCACGGTGCCTTCGAGCACGTAGGCGTAGACGAACGCCTCGCCATGCCGGTGCGGCTTCGCACGTGCGTTGGGCGGGAAGGCGACGATCGCCGAGGTGAATGTCTTGCCCTTCACATTCGGCAGGTTCTGCTCGAGCAGTGGCTTGAGGGTTTCCGTGGGCCGCTTGGATGCAACGGCGGCAGTCGACATCTTCGCGTTGGCGGGCTGGTCCGACGTGGAGCAGGCCGCGACTCCGGTCATCGTGACGACGGCCAGCAGGCCGGCGGCGACCCTCATTCCGATCATGGCTGGTCTCCTGTTTCCCCGCGCTCCTGTTCCCCGCGCTCCTGCCCCTGCCCGCAGACCATGCCCGCGGCCATACGTTCGGCGCCCGACACCGACATGGCACTACCCACCACGCTGGCCGCGGAGCCACGAAGCCAGGAGGGGATCATGGCAGCCGGTGGTGGGGCCAAACGTCCATCCATGGACCGGGTCCAACACCTCTGGCACTCCACCTGACCTTCGAAGACACCGCCTCGGCCGCCCACGACGTGCCCTGGCCGGCCCGCCTCAGAGCAGTCCTCTGGTTTGCGATCCCCAGTCCTCTGGTTTGCGATCCCCAGGACGCGCGGAGCGGTTTACGTCCCTCCTGTCGTCTGGTGTGTCGCGACGGTCGCCGCATTCGTGGCTGGCCGGGATAGCGTGGCGGGTCTGGCAGACCGTTCAGGTGGCCGACTCCGTGTCCGCATCAGCCAGGCCAGGGGATCACACCCATACGATGCCGGTGCGCACGATGTGCCGGTCGGTCAGGTGTCGGCGCCGATGTGCAGGCGGCTGGTGGGCGTCGATCTGGGCCAGGGAGCAGAGGTCGCCTGCCAGTAGGAGACCACGGCGCTGGGCGGGACCGGGTGGGGGCAACCGGCGACCGGCAAGCGGGTCAAGAAGTCGACCCGCACAGCGGATCTCGCAGATCAGCATGTCGTTCTCCACCCAGAGCCGCAAGCGGGCCTAACGACGGAAGTCAGGACGCCCCAGACAGCCCTCTGTCAGCCCAGGGCCCGGCCACCTGGCCTACCTACGCCGCCGCCAGATCAGGCCACCATCCCGTCCAAGGCCAACCAAGGCGGGCGCTTGGGGCGTCAAACCGGGTCGCCAGCCCGTTCGGGAGGAAGAGGAACGTTCCAGGTCAGGTCGGCGCCCTCGCCGGGGCTGTCGATGGTGAACGTGCCGTGGTGGCGTTCGGCGCGGACACGGAGGTTGCGCAGGCCGCTGCGTCGGGTCGTGTCGCCGATGCCGCGGCCGTTGTCGCAGACACGGACGGTCAGCCCGCTGCCGTTGACGGTGATGTCGACGCTGGCCTGGGTGGCATGGGCGTGCCGAGCGGTGTTGGACAGTGCTTCGCGGACGACCGCGAGGAGATCGCCGGTAATGGCGTCGTCGACCAGTTCGATCGGGCCGTTGAAGTGGATCGACGGCGCGTACCCCAGTGAAGGGGTGGCGTCGCGAACGACGTCCAGCACTCGTTGCCGCACGCCATCACCGGGCTGCTGGTACGGCACCGGGGAGGGTCGAAGTCCGAAGATCGTCATACGGATCTGGCCGATGACGTCATCGAGCGTGGCCACCGTCTCCAGCAGTCGCTGCCGCAGCTGCGCACGGGGTTCGGCGTCTGCAGCAGCGGCCATGCTTTGCAGCCTGATCCCGGCGGCGAAGAGTTCCTGGAGGACGTGGTCGTGCATGTCGCGGGCGATCCGGTCGCGCTCTTCCAGCAGGCGCAAACCTTCGGCCTGGGCACGGTGTTCTTCCTGCTGTTTTGCCAGGACGGCCTGCGAGGCGAACGAGCTGAGCATTGCCACGTCCAGGTCGTCGAAGTTGGGCCGGCCCCGTCGCTTGGCGACACCGAGCGCGCCCAGGCGGACTCCCTCAGGGTCCACCATCGGCACGCCCATGCCCGGACCGAAGGGAGCCACCCATGAGCGCGCCGGAGGATAGAGGTCGGTGTGTTCGGCCCAGTCCTTCCAAAGCTGTGGCTCGCCCGTCAAGGTCAGTCCGGTGATTGAACCGTTCAGAGGAACCCGCTGGCCCAGTAGCGTGTCGGCGCCCTCGCCGGCCGCGGCAACGGTTGTCAGCCAGTTCGGATCGTCGGTGGGCAACATGACGAGGGCCACGTCCGCGTTTGAGGCCGCGCGAGCCCTGCTCGCGATGAGGGACCACAACTCATCCGTGCCGGTGCCTGCCAGCATCGCCGAGGTGATCTCCACAGTCGCCTGCAGCCAGGCCTCCCGGCGATGGTGCGCTTCGTCACCAGATGTAGATGTTGGCATTTTTACTGAACTGTGCAACAACCTGGTCAACCTGTTAACCTCCGCGAGCGAATGTCACTGATCACTACTATGCGGCGATTCAGCATTGCTCACCTCTGATGCACTGGGCAACCCCCGGCAACGTCGCGATCGTCACAGGCTCACGACCGACTTCTTCCCCGGCCGGAACACGTTCTCTCAGTGAGAGGATCTCCAGCCGGCACTGTCCAGCCTGCTGTTAGACGCCCATTTGCGGTGTAGGACCGCTTCGTCGAACGCGAAGGTCGCAGAACGGGTAACCGCTCTTGGAACTCTTCGGGTGCGCCACTACATGCGGCACAGCAAGGGCTGGGTTGCGTCGGGATGGTCAGGATAGACACCTATCTGTCTACCCAGCCAGTAAGCAATCGGTCTGCGGGTCGTGTCGAAACGGCCTAAATGCCTTACCTGGGATCTTGGCGGCCATGATGGCGCTCTACGTCCACCGCCCCACCGGCAGCCCGCGTGGCAGATCCGGTCGCACGGGTTCGCTGACGCCCGTGTCGCCAGCGTGTGGGCAGGGAAGTAGTCACTGGAAGGAGCACCGTCATGTCCAATGAGGCGATTTCCACCGTAGTCCTCGTCCATGCCGCGTTCGCCGACACCTCGATGTGGTCCAGCGTTGTCACCGAGTTGCAGAACAACGCGATCCCCGTGCTGGCCCCTGCGAACCCGCTGCGCGGTCTGGCCTACGACGCGGACTACACCGCCTCCTTCGTCAGACAGCTTGGGGGCCCTGTCGTACTGGTCGGCCACTCCTACGGCGGTGCGGTGATCACTGTGGCCGGTATGGCCGAGAACGTCGTGGGCCTCGTCTACGTGGCGGCCCATTGCCTGGACGTAGGCGAGAGCCTCGACGACCTGCAGGGTCGTTATCCTGCTGCGCCCGTCACACGCCATCTGCGGACGATGCGTTTCCCTCTGGCCGGCCCGAGTGAGCCTGGAGTCGAGGACTCCATCTCGCCCGATGCGTTCCCGTCGATCTTCGCCCCAGACCTGCCGCCCGAGATCGCCAACGTTCTGGCGGTCTCGCAGCGTCCACTCGTTCGGTCCGCGTGGTCAGAGCCGGCATCGGCCGCCGCATGGAAGGTGAAACCGGCCTGGGCACTCGTGGCCACAGGGGACAACTCGATCAATCCTCAAGCTCAGCGTTTCGCATACGAGCGGGCGGGCGCATTCACCGTCGAGGTGGATGCCTCGCACGCTGTCCCCCTGTCGCAGCCGAAGGCCGTGGCCGATCTCGTTCGCGAGGCTGTGAAGGCCACGAGCTCGAGCTAGCGAAAGCCCCGGTGATCGGGGAAGCTGCTGAACATCAGCGTGTCCATCCGATCTGTGAGGTCGAGCAAGATGCATGATACCTCTCGCATGCCACCCCAGTGAGGCCACGCCTTCGCCCTCGGCGCGCGGGGCCAGCCTGTGTGATCGACATTCCGTAGACGCCGCCACGACGTTCGATATTTGCTGATCGGTCCGGCTCAGTCTCCGGCCGGCGGCCGGAGTGAGGAGTCGTCCAGCGGGTTGTCCGCCATCCTCGCGTCGAGGTTGGTCCGTATCCAGGTTGCGGGCGGGCTGTCCGGTTTGCGCTGTGCCTGCTCATGGGAGAGGGCCAGGAACTCCTCGATGAAGCTGAGCCGGGGATACCGTTGCAGCACCTCGGCTCTGAACCCGGGTGAGAAGTCGTCCGCGTGTCTGCCGGTGATTTCCACGCCGGCCGCTCGCGCCAGGAGGTGCCCCTCGGGATCCATGGACAGGTCCACGCTGTCTCCTAGTACGTGCCGGCTGATCAGTTCCGGCAGACGTTCGCGGCGCTCCGCAGGCCATCCGGCGCCTGCCGCGAACACCCGCGCCACCTGACCGCCGGCCTCCTCGAAGGAGACGGCGTGGCTGTCGAACTCGGGCACCAGGCCAATGTCGTGGAACAGCGACGCCACGAACAGCAGTTCCGGGTCGAAGTGAATGTTCTGCGACGTGCCGTGGGCCGCTGCCCACACGTAGACGCGTAAGGAGTGGTTGAGCATAGCGGAAGAGAAGTAGGCGGTTGCCATTTCCAATGCGGCGCCTGATACCGCGGTCTCCGACGACACCATGAGATCGTCGAGGGTCATTCTTGTCATTGTCGTCTACCCCCTGTGTCGCGCTGGCGATCGTCTTCCCTGCGTGTTAGGGCAGTGCTGCCTTCGAAAGGGGCAAGTTCGTACGCCTCGTCACCGGCCGGCAGTGCGGTGACGCCCTCACCACCCTCGACCACAACCCCGAGAACGTGATCGCCGCCGCGCTGATCGTGATCAGCCTCCTGCCGTTCCCCGGCGCATGGCGTTGGCGCGGACTCGTAAACCAGAACCTCGGAGCCACCTCGGGTGTGCGCGCGTAACGCCGTCATCGTGCCCGTGGAATGAGCCACCCTGCATCTCGATTGATCGCCGTCTGCAGGCTCTCCATTCACCGTACGACGGTCGGCGGCAACGACACAGGGAGCGCGGAGATCAGCACTTTTCACCATGATTCAGGCGGATCAAGTCGGACCGGAGTGCGCGGCATCGGTGATCGGATCTGGTCCGCACAGCCGATGCGTCGGCACCTTGCGGTGGTGGAAGTGATTGAACAGCCACGCGGCCACGACTGCACCGACCAACGGCGCAAGCAAATAGGCACCAAGGAATTCGTAGTGCCCTGCTAAGACAGCCGGCCCGAACTGACGGGCGGGGTTGACGCCTGGGCCGGTAACAGTGCCCAGACCAACGATGGCCGCGCCGATGAGCCCACCGACCAACCACGGCACCCACGGGGCCAGCCGAGGTACGGACAGGAAGATCCCGACCAGCAAGATGATCACAGCCATGCAGGCGGCCTCGACCACGAAGACCGAGGCGCTGGACCACCCTGGCGCCGGACTCAGGACGGAGTAGGCCACCGGACGCCTGGCGAGGGAGCGACCCCAAACCACACGCGCCAGCAGCACGCCCAGGAGAGATCCCGCCAGCTGAGCGACCCAGTAAGGCACAACCCCACGTCCCGGGAAGACACCAAAACGCCACATAGCCAGAGTTATGGCAGGATTCATGTGTCCGCCGGAGGCCCTCCCCAGCGGGCTGAGGATCAGCCCGGAGATCAGGAGGCCCACCAGGAAGCCGACCACCAGCAGCTCGAGGTGAATACCAGGGATCGCACGTGAGACCGGTGATGGACCGATGACCCATCGCACAATGGTCGCCACGCCGAATAGCAAGGCCGTGGTCAGCAACGCTTCGTACGTGCTATGCCGCCACAAATGACTCACTACCGGGAGCGGGGGATCCGGCCGCATCTGATCAACAGCGGAACTCATTGGCCAGGCGTGGTGTCGAGTTCACCCAGCGCCGTAGCCACCGGAGATCCCTACAACGCGGCCGTGACTGAGATCAGTAGGTACGCCAAACACGCCGGTCCAGGACTGCTTTGAACCATCAGCACGGCTCCCTGCCATCGTCCAGGCCTCCCTCCGCTCTGATCTCGACCCTACGTACTCTGAATCGACGCATCCCCCAAGCGTGCTGGCCACCAACGCCCTTGGATGGCGATCGACACCGGACACAGGACACGACCACCGCCGCTCCGGCCAGGGCACCCGTCTCGGGTCATGGGCCTTCACCGATCGCGCAAGGACTCCGGCCGGTGCATGAAAGTTGGCCACCGCAACGGCGAGCCCTCCGGCGAGACGAACACCAGCTCGTCGCTGTCGCGCCCGTCGATGATGAGGCGCAGGTCGGCTACCCCCCTGGAGCGACCTGTCCGTCGTGCCTGGCACGCCGTGAGGCGTCCGCGCCTGATCATCCTCGTGCTCGAGGTGTCTGCTCTACCAGGAGACGCGCGACCGGGCCCATCGCGAGGGATCGATCTCAAGCGCGGCTCGGTTCCAGCTGCCGCGGTCTGCGGCGGCTGCGTAGGTGGTCTGCAGGAAGTCCATGAGCGTGGCGTCGGGATCGTCGGCCAGGCGCACGACCTCGTACGGAAGGAGGAACTCCCCGAGTTCTTTGCCGTAGAAGGCCTCGGACGGCAAGATCGGGGACCGCGTGAAGCCGTCGGGCTCCGGATAGGCGTATGAGTAGAAGGTGCCCTCGGCGCTTCCACCGGGCCAGAACCCACAGCTGCTTAGTTCCTGTGAGTAGGCCTCGGCCATCACCCAGTCGCCGATGTTCGGCGCGCTGCCGTGGTATGTCGGCGCCGGACGCCCTGAAAAGCGGGTACAGGCAAGGTCGAAGCTTCCCCAGAAGAAGTGCACCGGACTCACCTTCCCCGTGAAGTACGACCGGAACTCGTGCAGCACTCGGTCGACCTGGAGTAACTGGCGCCAGAACAACCGGGCCGCCTCTCCGTCGTAGGAGGCGTGGCGGGTGTCCTGGGCGAATGGGATCGCGGGTTCCACCTCGTTTGGGTGCGGCTGAATCGTGGTGCGGATGCCCAGTTCGTCAAGGGCGTTCAGGGTCTGGGCGTGGAAGTCGGCTACCGACTTGGGTTCCAGACTGACCTGGCGGCTCCCTCCGGCGCTGTCCCGTATGCGCAGTCGCTGGTCCAGGAAGTCGAACTCCATGTCGAACAAACGATCAAGGTAGGGGATCGCCGAGGTGGTCAGGCCTCGTGGACTGACATACAGCGGCACCTGCCACCAGTGGTTGACCAGCGGCGCGTGCGCCAGGCGGATCTTGCCGACGACTTGTGTCCACATGTGCAGTGTGTCCCGGGTGGCGGTCCAGCCCGACAGCAACAGCCGCGGCCACTCCTGCGTAGGTCGAATCCCGTGTGTTGTCATCTGTCAAGCGTCACCCGCACCGATCCACGACGCCCTCGACCAGGGGTCCCGTTCTGGCCCGGTCGTGTTGCCACTACTTCACAGGTGGCCCGCTACTCCTTGCCGACGCCTGGCCGCTCGGCATGGTCACACAGATAGCGAACGTCTGCGGCCGATGTCAGCTCCAGAAGGCGTTCGCCTTCTGTGGTGGACGGTGATCCGTGTTGTCACCCCGCACCGATCGTGTTCGACCGGGGGGCCGCACACCCGCACACCCGATGATCTCGGTGACGGCGGGAGATCGTCGCCCGCCGCCCGGGGACGGTTCCGGCCGGCGGCTCGCTCACACCGACGGCTCGGTTTACGACCGCCCGACGCGCGGGGATTCCGTTCCCCCGGCATGAACGCGGCCGGCGGGGGAACGGGAACTCCATGACCGAGCCGGGAACACCGCCGGAGCAGCCAACTCGCGTCGCCCTCGTGACCGGCGGCTCCGGCGGCATCGGTCAGGCGGTCTCGAAGCGGCTGGCTGCCGACGGCATGGCCGTCGCGGTGCACTACGTCGGCAACCGCGCCCGTGCGGAGGAGGTCGTTGACGCCATCACCCGAGGACGCGGTCAGGCGATGGCCGTCACCGGCGACGTGGCCGACGAGGAGGCGATGGCGACGGCGTTCGACGCGGTGGAGGAGGCGTTCGGTGGCATCGACGTACTCGTCAACACCGCGGGGATCATGCTGCTCGGCCCGGTCGCGGAATTCGACCTGGCAGCCTTGGACCGCATGCACCGCACGAACATCCGCGGCACGTTCGTGGTCGACCAGCAGGCCGCTCGCCGACTCAGGTCGGGCGGGGCGATCGTCAACTTCTCCACCAGCGTGAAGAAGCTCGCCATGCCTGGGTACGCGCCGTACGCGGCTTCCAAGGGTGCGGTGGACGCGATCACCCTGATCCTCGCCCGCGAGTTGCGCGGCCGGGACATCACTGTGTGTCGCGCCCGGGCCGACCGCGACCGGTCTCTTCCTGAAGGGCAAGGACCAGGCCACCATCGAGAACCTGGCCAAGGCGCCTCCGCTGGAACGCCTGGGTACTCCGGAGGACATCGCCGAGGCGGTCGCGTTCCTTGCCGGGCCGGGCCGCTGGGTCAACGGCCAGGTGTTATACGTCAACGGCGGCATCATCTGACCCCGCGGAACTCGCACGCAAGTCACCGGCCAGCGACACCGAGCTCACCACTGAAAACGGTGTCTCGGTGCGAGGGGCACCGCGAGGCAGTCCTACGTCGAACCTGCGCGCTGGCAGCGCTTCGCGAGATTGGTGCGGATGGTCTTGGATCCAGCGCCTATACCAGTGCTCGCAAGGATGGCCTTGACCTGCTTGTGGCTCAGGGCCATCTCCGGGCGTTCAACCTGTTCAGTCTTCCGCGACGCGGATAATCGTCTTGCCCGGCGTACGCGTGGCAGGGGCCAACGCGGCGGACGTTTCGGCGAGCGGCCGGACCGCGCCAACAAGGGGTACGAGCCTGCCCTCCCTCACCCGTGTGACGAGCTCGGACAGCCGCACGCGGTCGGGCTCGACGACGAAGAAGACCGCGCGCCCGTCCTTGGGCCGGCCCTTCGGCGGCAAGGTGATGCTCACAAGCGTTCCCCCGGCCCGTACCACCGTGGCGGATCGTTCGAGGATGTCTCCGCCGATCACATCGAACACAACGTCAACCTCGCCGACGTCCTCCAGCTTCTCCGCCTGCAGGTCCAGGAACATGTCGGCGCCCAACGCAAGCACCTGGTCACGGTCGGCAGACCGGCCAGTTCCGACAACACGGGCGCCCGCCTCGCGGGCAAGCTGTACCGCAATCGAACCGACCCCGCCCCCGGCGCCGTTGATCAGCACGGTCTGACCCGCCGCCAGGCGGCCGTGGTCGAACAGGCCCTGCCAGGCGGTAAGCCCCGAGATCGGCAACGCGGCAGCCAGGGTATGGTCGACGTCCGCCGGCAGCGGCGCGAGATTGCGGGCCTCAACCGCGACATATTCGGCGAGCGAACCGTCGCGGGCCCAGTCAGCCAAGCCGAACACCCGCTGGCCGACACTCAGACCGGTCGTGCCGAACCCCAGTTCCTCGACGACACCCGACAACTCGTGCCCGGGCACGCTCGGCGTCCGATCCCGGCCCGCGCGATCGGTCCACGTGGCCGGCCAGTCCAGCTCTCCACGGGTGAAACCCGCGGCGTGCACCCGCACGATGACGTCATTCTCGGCCGCATGAGGGTAAGGCATGTCCGTCAGCGACAGCCCTGCGAGACCGGCTTCGCGGTCTCGGACAATGACGGCTCGCATGAATGTCCCTTCTGGAGAAGGACGCCCGAGCACGCATCCGTTCTTACACACGACTCATCGCGGTTCGTCATCGGCTGAACCCACAACGCAGTACAGCCGTCCGATGAGTTGGTGCCCCTCCAACCCCACCGATGGTCTCCCGAGCACCTGACTGGTGCAGTCCCGACGGCGAGACACCTCAACAACCACCACGGTGGCCCTACAGCCACGAAGGCAGGAGGGGATCATGGCAGTCGGCGGTAGGGCCGAATGTACGATCCACCTCGACCGCTCCGAGGATCCGCGCCCAGGTGCTGGTGTTCGCCCCGATCTCCCCGGACGTCCTGTTTTCTCCCGCAGTACGGAGGCTGTCGAAGACGGACATGAGGCCGCCTGGTTGCAGTCACACTGTCATGCACCGAAAAACCGATGCTGCGGCCGCCGGGCTACGAATTGACGACCGGTGGCCTAAATGTGGGCCTCTGGTCCTGCGATGCCAAGACGTCGATCCTTGCCTCGCTGATTCCCTGGACCGCCACGGCGTCCCTCGGGATCGATCTACCTGCGGACCAGAGCGAGCATCGCCACGTAGCCCCTCCCCCGCGACGCGGCGGCCGCGCGAAGCGGAGTTTCGAAGCCCCCGGGCGTACCCGCTCTGACCTGCCAGAAGCACCTGCGTTCTACGCAGGGATCCACAAGAAGACGAACGCGACCCCCAGCGCGGCGGAGAGGATGGCCAGTCGGCGGATCGTTGGTCTGCGGCTGAGGAACACGTACGCCAGCCACAGCAGGGAGGAGAGGGTGAGCTGTGTCGGGAGGAGCTGCCGTGGCAGTACCTGTCCGCGCGTGGTCAGATGCACAGTGAGCAGCACGGCCACCGTCCAGCTGAGGATCCCGAGAACCCCCACAACGGTCAGGCCGAATCTCACTGCCGTTGTTCGAATACCGGCTGCGCGGTCGGCATCGACATCGATGGCCAGGGTCGGCAGATACAGAGCAGCGCCGGCGAAAAGCCCTGTGATCGCAAGCGAGACCGGGTACTCCCCCACCGACCGCGTCAGGGCCCATCCGCCCATCGGACCGAGCACGCCCAACGCGAGTGCATTGCATCCCACGTCCCAGACCGGGCGGCCCTTCAGCCGAACCGGCGGTGCGCTGTAGATCCAGCCGAGGACCAGAACCCCGGCCATTCCCGCCGTAAAGATCAACCCACCGCTCCACGCCGCGAAGAGACATGCTGCGCCTCCGGCCAAGGCCGCGAACCCAAGGAGTTGTCGCCTCTGGAGCTGGCCCCGCACATGTGGTGAGTGCCGACGCCGTTCGTTGAGGCGATCAGTCTCGAAGTCGAAGGCGTCATTTACAGCCAGAACTGAGGACCACAGCAGCGGCCCAGCAGCGATCAGCGCCGCCACATATCGCCCGGGCTGGAGGTCGGCCGCGGGTTCACCCGGGGCCTTGTATGCGAAGAGCATGCCCATGACCACCGGCACCATCGACACCGGCCAGAACCACGGACGGGTCAGCTCGACCAGCGTCCGAAAACCGCCCGGCCGCGCGCCGGTGACCATGAGTTCACCGGCGGGTCGTGGCAGGGTCTGGACGACCTGACGAGATGAGTGCATGCGTCGACTCTTCAGCGTGCCGCGCCTGCTTGCCTCCCCGAGAAGAGGGAGTCTGTCATCCCTTGGAGGGACTCCTACTACGGGCTGGCCGTGGTGGGAAAGTGACCTGCGCTATTTGCCGCTGAAGACGGGGAATGCGCTGTGGTCGCCGTAGTCCTGGAACCGCAGGCTGCGCAGGATGTCCATGTCCTCGTCCGAGATGACGAAGTCGACCTTGGCGTTGTCGCGCATGTGGTCAGGGTTGGCCGTCTTCGGCAGCGACACGGTGCCGAGTTGAATGGTGTAGCGGATGCACAGCTGTGGGACGGTCACCGAGTAGCGCTTCGCGATGGCGGCGACCTCTGCGTTCTTGAGGATCTCGCCATGGGCGATCGGTGAGTAGGCCTGGACGAGGATGCTCTTGCTTTCGCAGTAGGCGATGAGCTCGGCCGGGGTGTTCCCCACGTGCACGAGCAGCTGGTTCACGTGAGGCGCCACCGTGCAGGTCCCGAGGATGTTCTCCAGGTCTCGCTGCTCGAAGTTGGAGACGCCGATGGATCGCAGCTTTCCTGTCTTGTAGGCGTCCTCGAGCGCGCGCCACGCCTCGCGGTTGCCCTCGGCGTAGTCCCCACCGCGGAAGTCGTCCCAGGGCTGCGGGCTGTGGATCAGCATCAGATCGATGTAGTCGAGTCCGAGCGTGGCGAGCGACCCGTCGATCGCGGCGGCGGCGTCGTCGTAGTTCTTGACCTCGGCCGCCAGCTTCGTAGACAAGAACAGCTCACCGCGCGGGATACCGCTGGTACGGACGCCCTCCCCCACCCCGCGCTCGTTGCCGTAGGCCTGGGCGGTGTCGATGTTGCGGTACCCGGCCGCCACGGCCTCTCTGACAGCCTGTGCTGCCTTGTCGTCGTCGATGAACCACGTCCCCAGCCCCAGCTTCGGGATGGTCACCGCGTTGGACAGCGTGTACGTCTCGCTCAAGATCATGGATCTGTTCTTCCTTCGGTTATGAGCTCTGCGGGATTGCGTAGCGCTACCGAGCACGCCTGGGTGGCGTTGTTCAGGCGCCGTACTCGGCGTCGGTTACGTGGTCGAGCCAGGTCACGACTTCGCCGGACTCGTCGGCTTCCTGGATGGCGACGTGGGCCATGAACCGGTCGGGGGTGGCGCCGTGCCAGTGCTCCTCGCTCGGCTCGATGTAGACGACATCGCCGGGACGGATCTCCTCGACCTCGGAGGCGCCGTCGGCGCCGCGGCGGGCGACGTAGCCGATGCCGTCGGTGACGTAGAGCGTCTGGCCCTTGGGGTGGTGGTGCCAGGCGGTGCGGGCACCGGGCGTGAACCTGACGTGCGCGCAGCCGACAGCCGACTGGTCGTCGGGGCTGCGGATGCTGTCGATGTAGACGGTGCCGGTGAACCAGTCGGCGGGGCCGGTGGCGGTTTGGCCGCCGCTCCGGGTGAACTTCATGGTGCCTCCTGTTGCGTGTCGGTATGGGTCGGCGACGGCAAGCGGCCGTTGTGGAAGGCCATCCCCTCTGCCGGGCAGCCGGCAGGAAGCGACCCTGTGCGCGCAGGTGTGGTCATGCCGGGTTCAGCCGAACGGTGGTGGCGGTCGCGGCCAGGCTGGTCATCTGGGTGACGGGGCTGCCGCCGTAGCGGCCGTACTTACCTTGGTAGCCGCTATCGATCTGTTCATGCACCGATGCTTCAGCCGGCTCCGCGAGGATGACGTCGCGTTCGAGGCCCCCAGCTCGGATGCGGGCCGTGCCGCTGGCGGTGGCGTGCCGGAACCAGGCGCCGTCAATACCGCCGTAGGAGCGGACGTAGAGGTCGTCGCCGACGCGGACGACCCAGATCGGCACCCAGGGGCGGAGGGAGCCGTCCCCGCGGCGGGTGGTGATATCGAGCTCGTCGGATGCGCCGATGTGGTCGAGCTGTTCGTCGGGCCAGTCGCTCATGCGGCTGCTCCTTCCCTTGACATGCCGGCCTGTGCGGCGGTCAGTGCGGCCGGCGGGGTGTCTTTGTCGGTGTGGTGGCGGACAGGTCGCAGGACGGTCGCGGCAGCGGCGGTGAGCAGCGCAACAACTGCGGCGGTCAGGAGGCTGGCGCGTAGCCCGGACATGAACGCTCCTTGAGCCAGGAGTGCGCCGAAGACGGCGACCGCGAGGGCACCGCCGACCTGGCGGCTGGTGTTGAAACCCCTGACGCCACACCGCCCCGGGGGGCGGGACGCTGTCGAGCAGGATGGCCGTGGCCGGGGGCATGACCAGCGGGCCGCTCACTCCGACCAGGACCATCAGTGCCGCGAGGGCTGGTAAGGGCGTCGTGGTCGACGTCAACGCGATCACGGCGAGCCCCAGCGCCATGGAGACAAGGCCCGCGACGATCACTGTCTTGGCGCCGAGTCGCTGCACGACCCGTGGAGTGAACGGGTCGACCGGCGAGAAAGTCCCGAATGTCCGCATGGCGATCGGCTGGGCTGCCGGTGTCCTGTCCCATGACGCCGACGCTAACCCGGCGGTGGGTTTCGAGGGAGGTTGGACTTCTATCCCCATAGCCCAACCAACGCTACGTTCGGGCTGCACCCGCTCAGTCGGTCAACGGCGCACCCGAAAGCGCAGGTGAAGCACCCGGTTGCCCTGAATCACCACGTCAGGATCCTCCAAGAGGTGCTGCGCGTCGACCGACCCGAAGTAGCGCTTGCCGGACCCGAACACGACGGGTACGACGTCCATGCGCACCTCGTCGACCAGGCCCGCGGCAAGCACCTGGCCACCGACGTCGCCAGCGGCGACCTCGACCATGCGGTCACCCGCAAGCTCCTGCGCCTTGGCCACGGCTGCCTCGACGCCGTCGACGAAGTGAAACGGCGCCTCGGGGTCCCAGCCCTCGGGTTCCGGCCGGTGCGTCACGACGACCACGTGGTCGATCCCGCCCGGAGGCTTCCCGTCCCAGCCGTCCGTGATGTCGAAGACGTGGCGGCCGACGATTGTCGCCCCGATCTGGTCCCAGTACGGCCGGGTGTAGTCGTAGGACGTCTGCGACACCTTCAGCACGCCGCTCTCGTCCAACGGCACGTCACCGCTGGACAACCAGTCGAACAGCGGTCCGGGCTGGTCGTTCTCGTCCGCGACGAAGCCGTCGACCGACACCGAGCTGTACATGACCACCTGGCCCACGGGGCGCTCCTCTGCTTGGGGGATGCCCCAAATTAGCGTGTCCTGAGCCGTCGCTCTTGTAGGAAATCAATCGGCCGGCAGCGGCCAGCTGTCCATTACGTGGCCGGGATGTTCGCGCAGGAACCGCCGCCGGATTTCGATGTACCGGGTCGGCGTGAGCCCGGTGAACGCCCGGAACTCGTGGCCGAAATGAGCCTGGTCGAAGTAGCCCGCCCTGCCGGCGAGGTCGCCCCAGTCGATCGGTCCGGCGGGGTTGATCGCGAACACGGTGGCGGCGAACCGGTGGGTGCGGGCCAGCCGCTTCGGGGTGACGCCGATGAGTTCCTTGAACCGCTGTGCCAGATGAGTGCTGCTGACGCCGGCTGCCACACCCAGGTCGCCGATCGCCACCGCCCCGCCGGTCGCCGCGATGACGCCGCTCGCTTGGCGGACCAGCCCCAAGCCGGGGGTCTGGCACAGCCGCCGCATCAACTCCTCCTCGAGCAGCGTCAGCATCTCGTGGGGTCCGTCCGCCGCGGCCAGCTGGTCTCGCAGCTCAGCAATGGCGGGCCGGCCCCAAACCTGCTCCACCGTCACCGGCCGGTCACACCGCTCGGCCGCGGGCATCGGCAGGAACGGCGCCAGCCCCCACGGCTTGAAGTGCACGCCGACGGACCGGGTCCGGAGTGGGTAGCCGAACTCCAACGCGCGGGTGGGCGTGGTGACCACGCAGCCGTCGGCGTACTCGGCCGTCTCGATGTCGGTGCCGGCGCGGATGAGAAACGGTGCCCCAAGGTTGACGATGAGCAACGCCGCCGGCATCGGCGGCAGCGTCAGCCGGGCGTAGGGCGACGCACCCTCCAGGTAGTAAAGGTCGTCGATCAGCCCGTCCAGCGGCGGTCGCGGCACTCTGGACACGTACTCCACGCCCACAGCATCGCCGACGCCCGGCCGGCATCGCGCGCCGGGATGGTCCAGCCGCGCTGCCGCCAGCATCGAGCCGGCGTCGATCCCGGACGAGGGTCACGACCCGTTCTGCTTCTGGTTGGCCTCGATCAGCTTCTGCGCCCGATCCAGAGCATCATCGACAGTAGACCTGTTGTATGCCACCTGCTCCCAAGCTCGCGCCATCTGCTCCGAGAAGTAGGGTGCTGCTGCGTCTTTGGGGTAGATCGCACGGCCGAGCTCGGCGCCCTTGGTCACGAGCTTCATCGCGTCTGCCATCGGGTTGCCCTCGTAGCCGTTCTTGTTGCGGATCTGCGCCTGTGTCTCGATGAGCTTGTCGCCCCAGGCTTGTGCCTGCTCCGGCCGGACGTAGCCGTTCGTTGTCGGACCAAGCAGATCGCCGTGCTCCCACACGGTGTACTTCACGAAGTCGAAGGCAAGCTGCGGGTTGTCAGCTCCACGGGGGATCGCAAGCACCCATGCCACCGGGGCCAGAGCCGCCCACTCACTGGCCTTTCCGTGCGGAGTCGGTGGCGCCGCCAGCTTCCACACGACGTCGTAGCAGGTATCCATCTGCGCACCCGACCAGTAGGCGTCGAGGCTGAACAGAACCTTCCCGGTGGGAATGTAGGCTTTCGGCGAGCAGTTCCATACCGTCTGATCGCCGCTGATGAACTTCGTGTACTTCTGGATTCCGCCGTAGAAGTCGACCAGGCGCTTGTTGAATCGGAAGTAGTCCTTCACGCACGGGTCGTCAGCGTGAAACTTGTTTGTCGCCTGGTCGTAGGTAACCTGCCGACCGCAGTACAGATTGACCCAGGTCAGCCCCGTGTCCACAGGAAGGCCGATGCGTTGGACGTTCCCCTTCGCGTCGAACTTGGTTACCTTCTTCGTCGCTGTCCACAGCTCGTCCCAGGTCCTGGGCATGTGGTTCGGGTCCACACCAGCCGCCTGAACGACCTTCGGGACGTAAAGAATCGTACCGGTGGTTGGGTTGCTCGCGCCCGGAAGACCATACCAATGGCCGTCGTAGCGCACATAGTCCGCGAGCGGCTTGAGGAAATAGTCGGGCTTGATACCTGCAGCTTCGTAGTACTTGTCGAGGTTTTCGACGGCACCGCGCTTGACGAGTTGCGGAAGTTGCCCGTGGACGCCGATCAGGTCGGGCGGGTTGCCCGCGTTGACCGCGAGCAGAGTCTTGGTGACCTCAGCATTGTCGTCGGCGACCTTGACCTCCTTTATCTTCAGCTTCGGGAACTTCTTCTGCCAGAGAGGGTGGTAAATGCGATACCACGAGGAGATAGTGCTTTTCTCCTTGAGGGAGGCCGGTGTCAGCCCGGCGAAGATACTCGCGTTGGTCATCGCTGTCAGGTCATTGCTCTCACTCTTTGCCTGCTGTGACGGAGCACAGTTGGCAAGCAAGGAGAGGAGTGCGAGAAGCCCGGCGAGGAGAAGGATGTGCAACCGGCGCATGGGACGGACCTTCTTTCTGCTCAGCCCCTGAGGCCGGACAACTTGATTCCGGCGAGGAGCATGCGCTGCGCAAAGAAGAACAGGACCACCAAGGGAGTCGTCACCAGAGCGGTGAAGGCGACAATCGCACCGATGTCCGGCGCTCCCCTAAGTTGAACGAACTGAAAGACCGCCAGCGACAGCGTGTACCTTCCCGAGTCGGTCAGGTAGATCAGCGGCCCGAAGAAGTCGTTGTACGTGTTGATGAACACGAAGATCGCACCTACGGTGAGCGCCGGCTTCAGCAGTGGCAGCATGATGCGCAGGTAGATCGTGAACTCGTTGGCGCCGTCGATCTTTGCCGCCTCCGTCAGCTCCGACGGAATTCCCAGCATGAACTGGCGGAGGAGGAAGATGGTGAACGGGTCGCCGAAAAGGTAGGGCCAGGTCAGGGGCCTGAAGGTTCCGAGCCATCCGAGCCACTTGAACAGGACGTACTGCGGAATGAGCGTGGCCCACGTCGGGAGGATCATCGTCGCGATGAGTATGCCGAAGAGCACATTCCTTCCGGTGAACCTGATGCGGGAGAACCCGTACGCGACCAGCGACGAAGAGACCAGGGTGGCTACGACGCTGAAGCCACTGATGTAGAGGGTGTTGAGCGTGTAATCGCCCAGGTTGACATCGGTGTAGCCGGCGAGGGATCGGAAGTTGGCCAGGGTCCAAGCGGGCGGCCACCATACGGGGGGTGTCTGCAGGAGCGTGCTGCTTGGCTTGAAGATGCCGGTGGCGAGCCAGTAGACAGGGAACAGGAACGGCACGGCGGCGGCCACCAGAAGTGCGTACGTTCCGGCCCGGATGAGCGCTCCGGGCCGCCTCCCCGGGGCCGGCGCCGGCGGGAGTGGTTGCTGAGGAACGGTCGCCAGAGTGCTCGCGTCGTCAGGCCTGGTGATCATAGTAGAAAACCCACCGCCTTCCGGTTCGGAACAGAACCGCCGCGAGGATGATCACGACCAGGGTGAGAAGCAGGCTCATGGCCGCCCCGTAGCCGAGGCGGAAATTCTGGAAGATCTGGGTGTAGAGGTACAGCGAGTAGAAGAGGGTGGAGTCTGCCGGCCCACCCGGGGCGTGGGCGCCGCCGAGGCTGGAGGGCGCGGCCGAGACTACGAGGGCCTGGGTGAAGTAGCTGAAGGCCCAGATGGTGCCGAGCACGAGGTTGAAGAAGATCGCGGGCGTCAGTAGGGGAAGAGTGATGTAGCAGAACTTCCGGAAGGCGCTGGCGCCGTCGATCGATGCAGCCTCGTAAAGCTCGGCTGGAATGTCCTGAAGGCCGGCCAGGAAGATGATCATCGAGGGTCCCACCTGCCAGAGTTGCAGGAGGAGAAGTGTCGGTTTGGCCCAGCCCGGATCCGAGAACCAGCCCGGGCTCCCCAAGCCGAGCCCGCCCAAGATGCTGTTGACGGCGCCACCGGCCGGGTTGAACAGCCAGAGAAACAGAACCGATCCTCCGACGAAGGGAACCATCGCCGGAAGGTAGAAGACGGTCCGGAAGATTCCGAGTCCTCGGACTCGACGGTTGAGCAGCAGAGCCAGGAGCACGCCCACGACGATTGACGTCGGCACGCTGGTGAGGACCCACCACAGGGTGTTCGTCACCGACGGCCAGAACTGTGGGTCGGCTCTGAAGAGCGTGCTGAAGTTCTGTGTACCAATCCAGTGTGGCGGAAAGTTCAGTCCGTCGAAGTCGGTGAAGGCGTAGTACGCCGTCATGAAGAAGGGGTATGCCTGTAACACGACCAGGCCGACGAGCCACGGAGAGATGAAGAGCAACCCGTTCCGCAGGTTCCGTCGGGCGGTGGCATGGCGTCGTGGGCGCCGACTGAGACGACGGCTGGTCCGGTTGTCAGTTCCCATGCCGCTCCTTGGACCCATGGCCACTCCTTGGCGCATCGCCCAAACTCTGATTACCGGAGATGACTTTTAACCGGTGAAAGTGGGCCTCAAGGTAGTCCCGGTACGCAGCGCTGGCAAGAGCCAGGGCGACGCCTCTTGCGAGGGGCTGCTGCCACCCCGCGCCGAGGCTCCATGCGACGACTGCGTACAGCGACGTCCCGGGGTCAGCAAGAGCCCGCCGCAGCAAGATGCAGGGGTTCCGCCGGAGGCGACATCGCCGCCGGCTCGCCATTCAGGGTCGCCGAAACGGGTCCCCGATCTTGACGACTCCCATAGGCGAGAGTTTGATGCAACCACTCAGCAAGACAGCTCTCCACTGAGTGGAAAGGAGACGGCGATGACTGCCAACGCCGACATCGCGGTCATCGGAGGCGGCGTCATCGGTCTGTCGGCCGCCTACGAGCTCGCCCAGGCGACCTCGGCGCGGATCGTCGTCTTCGACAAGTCGGTACCCGCGTCCGGCACCACGGGAGGGTCTGCGGGTGTCCTGTGTCTGTGCGACTTCCACGACATCTACGCGGCCTACACACTCCTGGGCGACGCGCGGGTCCGGGAGCTCAGACGTCGCTACGACATCGGCTTCCATCCCTGGGGATCCTTGGCGGTCTATTACGAGGGCAACACTTTTCCTCCTCTGCAGGATCCCTTCGCGACCAGGTTCGGCCCAGACAGGCCCGACAGCCTGTACCACCGCGAGGTCCTCGACCGGGACGAGTTGCTTCGCCGCTTCCCTTGGATCAAACCGGACCGGGTGCTCGGCGGTGCCGTCTATCCGAATCACGGCTTTGTCAATCCCTACCGCCTCGTCAATCTCTACGAGCGACTTGCTGTCGACACGGGCCGGGTCGAGGTCCTACATGGCACACCGGTACTCCAGTTGCGAACGGACGGAGATCGGATAGCTACGGTGGTGACCCGCCGCGGTGCATGGAATGTGGGAGAAGTTCTCAACGCCGGCGGGCCTTGGGGCGCGAAGGTGGCGGCTCTGGCTGGGCGGAAGCTCGCGTTGACGCCCCAACGTATCCAGGTCTGCGTGGCAACCGCCTTCGATGACGGCATAGAGAGCGGACCGCTGACCGGAGTACCCGAGCAGGTCAGAGGTGAAGGAGTGTGGTGCCGCGGAGAAGAGGGTGGAACGTTCCTGTTCGGCCAGCACCACCACATGACCAAGCCCGGCTTCACCGTCGACCCTGACAACGCCAACAGGGTGAACGACGACGATTACCCCGCGGATGTCGCCGACGTCTACCGCCGCTACTGGCATCTGCCGAAGAGCGAGTTCCTGAACGGCTGGTGTTGTGTGTACGGGACCACAGAGGACGGCTTTCCCATCGTCTCCCGCGACGGAGTGGTCCGGAACCTTTGGCACGCCGTGGGCATGAACGGCCACGGCATCACCTGCCACGCGGGTGTGGCCCGCACCATCCGTGCACTCATGGTCGAGGGGCGAGGCGACATCGACCTCTCGGACGTACTCGGACGCCCCGAACGAATCGACATCACTCCACTCGACGCCGGGAGGTTCGAGCGTGGAGAGCTCATCGCGTTCCACGACAGACCCGAAGTCCCGGACCTTGAACGGGCAGTTCCCGCAGCATCACCGGAGGACTGAGATGCCAACGCTGACACCAGAGCAGTGCGAACGATTCCGCGAGGATGGCTTCCTCGTCTATGGGCCTCTTCTTTCCCCGGAGGAGGTCACGACTGTGGGCGATCGGATCGACGCCCTGGCGTCGGCCGAAGGCGATGCGGCCAAGGTCTCCGTCCGAATGGAAACGGCGGCGGCGACCCTGGAGGGTGTGTCCCGTCGCGACAAGGTCTGGCAGTTGATGATGGCGGCGCAGGCCGACGACGTTATCGCGTCGATCGCGCAGCACCCGCAGATCCTGGACGTGACACGGCAACTGATGCAGACCGAGGACGTTCACTACCTACAGGACCAGGTGCTGATGAAGCCTGCCTTCCATGGGTCGCACGTCTCGTGGCACCAGGACAGCGGCTACTGGACCAACGTCGAACCATGGATCGACCCACCCGCGATCGTCACCTGCTGGGTGGCGATAGACAACGTCACAGAGGACAACGGCTGCGTGCGGATGGTGCCTGGGTCCCACAAGGGTGGCGTCCTACCCCACGAGCCTGGAGGTGACCACCTGCTGCACGTACTGGGCGTCGACCTCACCTCTGCCGTTCCAGTGGTCCTGCCCCCTGGAGGCGTGAGTTTCCACCACAGCTGCACCGTCCACGGCAGCGCGCCCAACACCACCCCGCATCGTCGGCGAGGCCTCGCACTCACGTACGTCCGGGGTGACGCGAAGGTCACCGACCGGTAGACCACCTAGCTCCGAAGGCACCCACCGCCGCTGGTGTTCCGTGCTCATCCGTAGCCTGGGCCCGAAATTCCTTTCGCTGAGTAGAAGCAGAGGAGGCATCAGTGGCAAAAGTTGCGGACTCTCGCGAGGATCGCGGGCTTCAGGGTGTCGACCGGGTCGTCCGACTGATCGAGGTCCTGGCTGCTGGGCCGGCGCCGCTGTCCCGGGTCGCGTCGGAGGCGGGTCTGAGTGATGCGACCACGTTCCGCTATCTCGGGAGCCTCGTTTCTCACGGGCTCCTCGAGCGTGACCCGGTGAGTCGTCAGTACCGCATCGGGCTTCGGATGTTCATGCTCGGGCGCGCCGCGATCGGGACGCGCGACTTCATGGGCGCCGCCACAGCAGTCATGGCCCGGCTGGTCCAGGAACTGGACGAGACGGTGAATCTCGGCGCGAAGGCCGGCGACGACCTGGTCATCGTCCACGCTCTGGAGAGCTCACAGCAGATCCGGAAGGGCGCCAGTATCGGAGACACGGACAACTGGCACGCTTCGGGACTCGGCAAGGCCATTCTCAGTACCCTGGCGGCGGCCGACGCCGAGAGGATCCTGCTCGAACACGAGTTGGCAGAACTCACTCACCGCACCCTGATCGGGCTCGACGACCTCCACCGCGAACTCGCGAAAATCCGCGAACGCGGCTATGCGGTCGATGACGAGGAATCGGTCGAAGGACTTCGTTGCGTGGCCGTACCCATACGTGATGCGAGCGGAACAGCGCGCTATGCGATCAGTGTCAGCGCACCCAGCTACCGTCTCCCCCACCACCGGGTTCATGAGACCGGCCTGGCCCTCCAAGCTCAGGCTCAGCTCCTGGAAGCCCTTCTCGACTACCAGCCAGCACGACACGAGACGAGGTGAGCCGTGACATCTGAAGAGTCCGACGCTCCTCCTGAGCCCGGATCCGTCGCGCCCGCAGACGAACCTCCGTACCGCCAGTTGCGTATGCTCTGGCCGGCCGGCCTCCGACCAGCCGGCGCACTGATGCACGCGCCCCGTGGGTACCAACTGCGAGGTGGCGGCGATGACGACGCCGAGGCTTTCCTGCGCCTGATGACACGGGTCGGGCTGGGTACATGGGACGACGAGAAGGTCCTGCACTGGACCACGACAGTGGTTCCAGGCGGATGGACCGTGGTCGTCCACGAGGCAAGCGACCAACTCGTGGCCACTTGCATGGGGCATCATCGGCCGGTCGAAGACCTGTACCCAGAGGGCTACGAAGTGGGCTGGATCGCTGCGAGCCCAGACCACGCCGGGCATGGTCTGGGCCGGATCATCACCGCGGTCGCGACAGCCCGACTCCTGGAGGCCGGCGCAAGGTGCATCTACCTCCAAACCGATGACTTCCGACTCCCTGCACTGAAGTCCTATCTCGAGGTCGGCTTCGTTCCGCACCTTTGGGCCGAAGGCATGCTGGAGCGTTGGCGAACCATCTGCACCCAACTCAAGGTCCCGTTCACACCGAAGGAATGGCTCGGCTGTCAAGGCGTCGGCCACTGATCTCTCGGCCGCCTCACGTTCCACGGTGCATCAACACAGGCTGACAGCCACCAGTAGTCGGGCCCGGACGACCCTCACGTCTTCTTGGCCAGGAGGGAGTCACATTGGTGGGGATGGATGAAGGCTCCAACTGACCGTCTCCGGAACGGGCTCGCGATCTCCTTGACCCCCCTTGCTCGATCATGCATGAATGGGCGCACCCAATGAATGGAGATCCCCTCCACTCAGCGAAGGTCTCTGGCGTGGGGATAGCCCTCGTAGGCGACGGATCGACTCCTCCCGTCGCTGCTCGGGGACGCAATGGCTGAGCCGGAGACCTTGTGGGTCCTCCCAGCAGACGGCACTTGAGACGTTCTCCTACTTCGGACCCCGGCCCGCGAAGGAAATGGACGATGAGCGGAGACTCACTTCGGATTGGCATTGCCGGAGCCGCACGAGGCGCCGGTTTCGTTGCCGGGGTTCGGGCGGCGGAATCGACCGGGACGGCTCGGCTGGAAGCCGTCTACGACCCGGATCCCTCCGCGGTGGAACGCTTCTCCCGAGAACACGACGTACCGGCCGCCTGCACGAGTTTCGAGGAGCTGCTCGAACGCGTCGACGCCGTGGTGCTCTCCTCACCGCAACACCACCACGCGCCCCAGGCCATCGCCGCGCTCGAAGCCGGCGTACACGTGCTGTCGGAGGTACCCGCCGCCGTGAGCCTGCCGCAGAGTGAGGCGCTCGTCGGTGCCGTCCGCGGGAGCACCGCCACCTACGCCATGGCGGAGAACTACTGCTACATCCGCGCCAACCTCATCGTCCGGTCGATGGCCAGGGCCGGCGTCTTCGGCGACCTCTACTACGGCGAGGGCGAATACCTCCACGACGTCCGCGACCTGCAGCGCACGCCAAGCGGGCAACGCAGTTGGCGGTCGTACTGGCAGGCAGGCCGCAACGGATTCACCTACCCCACCCACAGCCTCGGCCCGCTGTTGCAGTGGTTCGACGACCGCATCGTCTCCGTCAGCTGTGTGGGCACGGGAAACCACACCGCACCCGAGCACGAGATCGACGACACCGTGCTCCTACTCGCCCGCACCCGCCGCGGCGCCCTACTGCGCGCACGGCTCGACATGCTCTCCAACCGGCCACACCTGATGGACTACTACTCCCTCCAGGGAACAACCGGCGCCTACGAGGCCGCACGGGCGACAGATCAGGCCCCGCGGGTGTACGTGCGGGGGCGCAGCGCCCAGGGCGCGTGGGAACCGCTGGAGACCTACGCCACCGACTTCCTACCCGCCCGCTACACACAACCACCAACCAGCGCAGGGCACTGGGGTTCGGACGCCTGGCCGATCCTCGACTTCATCGAAACCGTACGCGAGGGACTGCCGCCAGAGGATTCGATACCCGTCGACGTCTACGCCGCCCTGAACATGACCCTCCCCGGAATCGTGTCCGAGACCTCCATCCACCAGGGCGGCACCTGGACTGCCGTACCCGACCCGACGAAATTCACCGCCGGCATCGGCACCGAACCCGGCACGGAAAGTCCGCTGGCATGAGACCCGGGGAATGGAACTGGGTGCGGCAACGAAGAGAAGGGATCCAGGATGGCAAGCTCCTGTTCGGGTCGAGGGGTGTCCGAGTCGACCGCCGCACGGGCGCGTTCGGTCATGCCGGGCGGTGTGAACAGCGGTCAGCGTTCCATCCCGGGCCTCGAAGACCTCGTGATCACCCGCGCCAGAGGTTCCCGGTTCCAGGACGATACCGGGAAGGAGTACATCGACTTCCACGCTGCGTTCGGGCCTCCGATCCTCGGGCACAACGATCCTGACGTGGCGGCCGCGGTCGCCCACGCCGCCCGGACTGTCGACCTGTGCGGCGTCGGTGTGACCGACGCAGAGGTGCAACTGGCAGAAGTCCTCGTCGACCTGGTGCCGAGCATCGAAAAGGCCCTCCTGACGAGTACCGGAAGCGAGGCTACTTTCCATGCCCTTCGGGTGGCACGAGCCGCGACCGGGCGCCGTCTGGTGGTGAAGTTCCAAGGCTGCTACCACGGATGGCACGACTCGGTAAGCCTCAACGTCATCTCCGCTCCCGGGCGTGTGGGGCGCCACGACCCGATCTCTGCCGGGATTCTCCCCGAGGTGCTCGAAGCCACACTGGTGCTGCCCTTCAACGACGAGGATGCGGTGCGTAGGACGTTCGAGGCCCACGGAAGAGACATCGCGGCCGTCATCGTCGAGCCCGTTCCGCACAACGTGGGATGTCTGCTGCCTACGCCTTCCTTCCTGCAGACCCTCCGCGAAGCAACCCAGAAGCACGGCAGTGTGTTGGTCTTCGACGAAGTGATCACAGGGTTCCGGCATGACCTGGGAGGCTGGCAACGGATTTCAGGGGTCACTCCCGACCTGACGACCCTGGGCAAGGCGATCGCGAACGGCTATCCGATCGGCGCCATCGGCGGGCGAGCGGACCTCATGGACATGTTCAGCTCGCGCCCGGGCGGACCGGCGTTCTTCGCGGGTACCTACAACGGGGCGCCGGCCGTGGTTGCGGCGGCGGTCGCCACGCTGACGAAGCTACGCAACGAGCCGGTTCACGAGCACATCTTCGGACTCGGCGGGCGCATCCGAACTGCGCTGCGCGACCTGTACGCCGAGATCGGAGTACCAGCCGTTGTCACTGGGTACGGCTCCATCTTCGTGACGTACTTCATGTCCGGCGGAGTGCCGCGAAGCTACGAAGACCTACTGGCAAACCGTGGGGATCTGTTCGTCGGGTACCGCCGTCGACTGGTGAAGCGTGGCGTCTTCGAACTCCCTCTCGAACTCAAGCGCAGCCATGTGTCGTACGCCCACACCGACGACGACGTCGATCGGCTCCTCGAGGCAACCCGCGAAGCTGTGCTCGAGACGCTGCAGTTCGACGGGGTCGAGGAGGCCGGCGTCGCGAGGACCATGGGTGGGGTGACCCGATGATGCTGACAGTCGACAGGAGCCGGCCGACAACTCACGCGGGACGAATCAGCCGGGTCGAGACCCTGACGCTCGGCACGGCCTGGCGGGACTTCTCCTTCGTACGCCTGCACACCGACGAGGGGCTCACCGGTGTCGGTGAGATCACCCATCCTTACCGCGGCAAGCAGGCGTGCGACCTGGTTGTTGCGATGGGTGAACGACACCTCCTCGGAGCCGATCCCTTCGACGTCGAGGAGATATGGCTGCGGATGTATCAGGGTGACTTCCTGCGAGGCGGTGACATCGGCGGGATCGTACTCAGCGGAGTCGACCAGGCCGTCCACGACATCATGGGGAAGGCTCTGGGGGTTCCCGTGTACCGCCTTACCGGCGGAGCGTGCCGTGACAGCGTTCCGGTCTATGCCAACGGCTGGTACACCGGTGAACGCTCACCCGAGTCGTTCGCCAAGCGCGCTCGGGAGACCGTCGGGCGGGGCTTCTCGGCACTGAAGTTCGATCCCTTCGGCACCGGACTTGAGGCGCTGTCTCGCGAAGAGCGGACCCTCTCCCTGGACATCGTGGCCGCGGTTCGCGAAGCGGTGGGCCCGGATGTCGACCTGTTCGTCGAAGGGCATGCCCGGTTTGCCATGCCCACCGCCTCGCGCCTCGTGCGCGACCTCGAGCCGTACGACATCGGGTGGTTCGAGGAACCCCTGCCGTGGACGCACATCGAACGGTACGCAGAGCTCCGCCTGCGCGCAGCCATGCCGATCGCCGGCGGCGAACACTTCCACAATCGCTACGAGTACCGACACCTGTTCGCAAGCGACGCCGTCGACATCATCCAGCCTGACCTGTGCATGGCAGGCGGCTACACGGAGATCCGCAAGATCGCAGCTCTTGCGGAGATGCACGGCATGTTGGTCGCACCGCACAACTCGAACTCGCCGTTCTGTACGACGGCGACCGTCCATGCTGCCCTCGGTATGCCACAACTTCTCGTACTGGAGACGTTCGACAGTCTGCTGGAGGACTACGTCGCCCACGCTCTGCGAGGCGCCCTGCCGATCAGCAGCGGTCGCATCCAGCTGCCGGCCAAGCCTGGCATCGGTATCGAGCTCGACGACGACGTCTTCGCAGAACACCCTCCACGGTCCGGCTTCTGGAACATGTTCGCCCCAGGTTGGGAGAGGCGAGATCGCTCATGATCGTCGACGTGCACTGCCACGCGTTCGGGTGTGCCGAGCACATCGGCGAGCCGTTCCGCTCCGAGTCTGCCCGCGCCCACGGCGGTGAAGTGGACCTTACGACACACCGTGAGCACTACCGCAACACCAGCCCGGCCGACACCCGCACGATCGTCATCGGCGGCAAGGCACGGCGCAGTGGGCTCTGGGTGGACGACACCTCCATCCGCGATCTCGTCGCCCGGGAACCGGACCGGCTCATCGGCTACCTCTCGGTCGACCCGACCCAGCCCGGCTGGCAGGACGAGATGCGCTACGGCCACCAGGAGCTCGGCCTGCGAGGCATCAAACTGATGCCAATGTATGCCGGCTTCGATCCTGCCGACCCGGCGTACGATCCACTCTTCGCCTACGCCGAGGAACACGGCCTGCCCCTGCTCGTCCACACGGGGACAACCTTCGTCTCGACCGCGGTGCTTCACTGGGCCCGGCCAGTCCACCTCGACGAGGTCGCGATCCGGCACCCCGAGCTACCCATGGTGCTCGCGCATATGGGCCACCCGTACGAGGGTGAGTGCCTCGCCGTGATCCGCAAGCACCAGAACGTCTACGCCGACGTGTCCGCCCTGCACTACAGGCCGTTCCAGCTGTGGCACAGCCTCCGGCTCGCCCAGGACTATGGAGTCACCCACAAGCTTCTCTTCGGAAGCGACTACCCCTTCACCACCGTGAACGACTCCATCGACGGTCTCCGTGCGGTTGCCAGGGTCCCCGGCATTCCCGGCCTTCCCCCGCTCGACCCGGACAAGATTGAGCGGATCATCGACCAGCCCGCTCTGAAGCTCCTCAGGCTGGAGTGACCCTGTAACGGTCAGTTGCTGTCGGTGTCATTGTCGGTGCGGGCGACCGGCACGCCTGCCCTGCAGGTGACCTGGACGTCGAGCTCGGCTTCGTAGTTTTCGAACGTCAGGCTGGCTGTGGTGGCGGGACCGCGCCAGACGTCATCGGTGTCGTACCCCTGCGCGGGGCTCCAGGAGACCAGCGTCACCTGGTCGTCCGAGCAGCGTGCGATCACGCTCCCGCCAGGCGTCCCGAGCGCGCGCGTAGTGCCCTGGGCGGGACCTGAGGTGGCCGAGGGCACGGTCGGATTCGCGGTAGCGGCCGCCAGGGCCCGGGTGACCTGATCTTGGCTGAGGGGCACGGTGGTCCCGCCGAGAATGCTCGAACTGGCCGCGCCAACCACGAACGTGCCCACTGTCGCGGCGCCGGCCGCGGTGGCCAGCCAGCCGACGACGGTGAGCAAAGAACGCGCACGACGGGACAGTACGTTCACGTTCGTCAGTGTGACAGCCGGGACGCTAACGGTTGGCTAAACGAATGGTAGGAACAGGCGTGGGCAAATGAGCTTGGCCGGCCTGTCGGCTAGCGTGCAGGCGTGGCACAGGTGCTGCTGGTCGAGGACGACGCGACGATCCGGGTCGCGCTCAGTCGCGCGCTGTCCGAGAGGGGTCACGCGGTCGCCTCGGCGGCCGATGCGATGTCCGGATTGCGGGCTGCACTGGACGATCGCCTCGATCTCGTGGTTCTCGATCTCGGGCTCCCGGATGTCGACGGCGCGGAGATGCTCCGCATGCTGCGCGCGGTCAGTAGTACCCCAGTGATCGTCGCGACCGCCCGGGACACGGAGAGCGAGATCGTACGGCTGCTCGACCGCGGCGCCGACGACTACCTGGTCAAACCGTTCAGCGCGGGACAACTTGACGCTCGGATCCGAGCGGTGTTGCGACGCGCGCCCGGGCCGGACACCGAGGACCGGGCGGTCGAGGTCGGCGGCCTGCGGGTCGACCCGCGATCCCGTGAGGTCTCGTTGGACGGGCGAGCGTTGACGTTGAGGCCACGAGAATTCGATCTGCTCCTCTACCTGGCCACCCGTGCCGGGACGGTGGTGAGCAAACGCGAACTGCTCGCGGAGGTCTGGCAGATCCCGTACGGCGGGGCGGACAAGACCGTCGATGTCCACGTGGCCTGGCTGCGCCGGAGGCTCGGTGAGACGGCGGCCTCGGCGCGATATCTGCACACGATGCGCGGCGTCGGAGTGAAGCTTGTGGCTCCCGAGCACTAGGGACAGTTTCACAACCACCGCCTGAGTCGCGGTCCCCCGCTTCGTGCCTGGCAGCGTTGCCGTCGGCGCCGTACAAGCCGCTATGGGCTTGTCTTTCCTCCGCCTCACCAGCCCTGATGGTGTTCGCCGAACAGGCGGCGATCAGGTGGACCTGAGAGCGGGGAGTATGCGGGGAGCCACGCGGGTGGGATTTCGGCGCGCAGGTCTGGGGAGATTCACATGGGTGCCGACAGCCAGCCACACGCGGATGGACCGCTCGCTCCACCGGCGCCACTTATGAAACACCCGACCCCCCGCACTGATCGTCGGGCGGGAGCAGCCGATCGGAGCGGGGTGACATGAGACGACGACTGGCGCTGTTGGCCGCGGCCATCACCTCGCTCGTGCTCGTGGCCTTCCTGGTGCCTTTGGCGCTTCTGGTCCGGACAGTGGCGGCCGACCGCGCCCTGGATGCCGCGATCTCCCAGCTGCAGTCCCTGACCTCGGCTGTCGCGACGGCCACCAGCACGGACGCGCTCAGGCTCACCGTCGAGCAGGTGAACGCAACGGCGGAGCACCCTGTCACCGTGCTTCTCGGGGACGGAACCGTCCTCGGCGCACCCGTGGCTCGTACCCCCGCAGTCGAGTTGGCCGCACGCGGTCGGAGCCTCTCGGTCGACGTGCCCGCAGGTCAGCAGATCCTGGTGTCGGTGCAGGGCGCGCCGACCGGGCCGGCCGTGATCGCCACGGTCGTGCCCAAGTCCGACCTACGCCGCGGCGTGACCACGATCTGGCTGATCCTGCTGGGTCTGGGAATCATGCTGGTCGCTGTGGGTGTCGTCGTAGCCGACCGGTTGGCGGTGAGCATGGTCGGACCGATCACGGAGGCCGCTCGAGTCTCGCACCGCCTCGCCCGCGGCGACCTGGAGGCCCGAGCCCGGGCGGCGGCCGGTCCTCCGGAGATCCGCGACGTCGCGACCGCCCTCAACCACCTGGCTTCGCGGATCCGTGAGCTGCTCCGAGCCGAACGCGAAACGGCCGCTGACCTGTCGCACCGGCTACGAACGCCCTTGACCGCCCTGCGCCTGGACGCCGAGTCTCTTCGCGATCCGCAAGAGGCCGAGCGGATCGGGAGCGACCTCGACGCGCTCGAGCGCGCGGTCGACCAGGCGATCCGTGACGCCCGCCGGTCCGAATCCGCCTCGGCCGATACACCTGGCAGCTCTCCCAGGACGTGCGACGCCGCCGCAGTCGTCCGCGACCGCGTGGAATTCTGGTCGGCCCTCGCAGACGACACCGACCGGACAGTCGAGCTCGACCTACCCGGTCTTCACGACGGTCCCATATGCGTCGCGCTGCCGGCAGCCGATCTCGCAGCCGTCGCGGACGCCGTACTGGGTAACGTCTTCGCGCACACCCCGGATGGAACACCGTTCGCCGTGCAGCTGTCTGCTCGGCCTTCCGGCGGCGCCAGGCTGGTCGTACGCGACGCCGGTCCCGGACTCTCGTCCAGCAGCGGCGATCCAACCACCCGCGGCGCCAGCGGTGCCGGCTCGACCGGACTCGGCCTCGACATCGTACGGCGCGCCGCGAACGCCAGCGGCGGCACGCTCCGGCTCAGCGAAGCGCCCGCCGGCGGCGCCGAGATCACCATCGACCTCGGCCCCCCTCGGCGTCATGACGCGGACATGACAGCGGCCACGGCAAGCCTCTGGCCATTGCGTCCAGCGCGTCCAGCGCGTCCAGCGCGTCCACGATAGGAGGAGGCCCCTCATCCTGAGCGGGTGTCGTTCAAACCGGACGGCGATTAGTCCTATCGAGGTGCTGACGACGCAAGCCCGCCCTGCCGGCATGGGCGAACCGGCGACCGGCTGACCGGCCCGTCCTTGACAAGGTGAGCTTGTCACTGGAACACAACGATGGCGCAGGTTTCACCGTCTGCGAACTTCGTTCCATCGTGACCTTACGGGCTTCGGTCCCGGATTCGGGGTGCCGACAGGGGATGCGGAATGGTTGCTTCCGACACACCCTGTTCAGATGGGCGCAAACTATTCGCCTGCCGGGATTTCTGCCGTGACCGAGGAGAGCGCCACCTACGACAGAGGCGACGTCGAGTTCGACGCCGAGGGCGCCACGCTGCGCGGCTGGCTCTATCGCCCCAAGCCAGGCGGCTCGACGGCCCCGGTGGTGGTCATGGCGCACGGCTACAACTGTCTCAAGGAGTTCTACCTCGACAAGTACGCAGCTGCGGTCGCGAGCGCCGGGTACGCCGTGGTCGCATACGACCACCGCAACTTCGGCGACAGCGACGGGGAGCCACGCCAGGAGCTCGATCCGTGGGTACAGGTGCGGGACTACCGTCATGCGATCACCTTCGCCCAGACCCTCGATGGCGTCGATCCGGGCCGTGTCGGAGTGTGGGGATCGAGCTACGCGGGCGGGCACGTGATCGTGGTGGGCGCGATTGATCGTCGGGTCGGCTGCGTCGTTTCCCAGGTGCCGACGATCAGCGGATGGGAGTCGACGTTGCGCAGGATCCCGCCACAGGCGTTGGCGGGCCAGCGCCGCGCCTTCGACGCCGACCGCCTCGAGCGCTACCGCGGTGGACCGCCGAAGATGGTGCCGATGGTTGCGGACCCGGCGGCAGGTGGCGCTGCCTCCCACGCGAGCCCCGACGCGTGGGAGTTCTTCACCGGGCGGATGTCACCTCCGGAGGACCAGTGGCGATTTCGCAGGTGGCGTAACGAGATCACTCTGCGATCACTCGAACTGTTCTCCGAGTACGAGCCCGGCTCGTTCATCGAGCGGGTCGCGCCGACGCCCCTGCTGATGCTCGTCGGCGACAGCGACACGGTGACCCCGACGGACCTGGCGCTGGGGGCCTACAACCGCGCCGGCGAACCGAAGCGGCTCGACCTCTTCCCCGGCGGTCATTTCGCCGCCTACACAGACCAGCTCGACCGCGCCGCTCGCGCCGCCGTCGACTGGTTCTCGCAGCACCTGCGACCGCGTGCCCAGGACGACGGCCGAGGCGGGCCGATGATCACCACCCGAACAACGTAAGGGGGGACATGCCGAAGTACCTCACCCAGTCGACATACACCCGTGAGGGCGCCGATGGAGTCCGGAGCAAGGGAGGCATCGCCCGGCGAGACGCCATCTCGGACCTGGCTCGCAGCCTCGGCGGCAAGCTCGAGGCCTACTACTTCTGCTTCGGCAAGCACGACGTACTCGCCATCCTCGACCTGCCCGACGACGAGGCGGCCGCAGCGGTGGCGATGGTCGTGGACGCAGCGGGCGGCGCCACCGTGAGAACGACCGTGCTGCTGACACCGGAGCAGATCGACGAAGCTTCAAAGCGCTCGACCAACTACCGGCCGCCGGGCTCACAATAACCGACACACCACTCATCGGGTGACCGAGGCCGGTACGCAGTGATCGGATTGATCACACAGCCCTGTGTCAGGTGCGTCATTGGGCGAAAGCGAGTGTCAGGTGGCGCGGACCAGGATGAACGGTGTGCCGCGTCGGAGTTGGCCCATTGGATTGTCGGCGAGTACCCGCTTGAGCGTCGTTGCCGGCAAAGACCTGCTGGACACGGCCCGGATCGAGCCGCCGAAGTCGTTGATGTCGGCGATGGCGACGGGGTTGCCGAGCTTTGTCTGGAGTTCGTTGCACAGTTCGACCGCTTCGGCCGGGTGGAATGGCGGCAGCAGTCGGTCCTGATACGGCGGGCATCCACCGTCGATCTGTCGTGCCGGGTCACCAGCGATCCGGTAGAAGGTGCCCTGGACTCCGAACAGCCTAGTCACAGCCGCTGCGACTGCCGCGGTGTAGATCCGGGGTCTGCCCACGGTGTGCAGCACCCACTGCATCTTGCTCGGGATGGACAGCCCAAGCGTGTCGTGGTGGGGTCGGACGAACCGGGCAAGCAGCCTGGCATCCCACCGCGGTTGGAAACTCTCCACCAGTAGCGACCGACCGGTGAGGAGAAGAGAAACTGTCTCGCTCACCACGATGGTGTCCTCGGGGTGGCGGTCGCAGCCGTACTCGAGGAGGACAGCGACCAGGTCGTCGTGCTCGTCGAGCCAGCGAGTCCGAACGAGTTTTCGCAGGTAGCTACGATCATCCACGATGATCACGCTCGATTGATCTGCTTCTTGGCCGACTGCCATTTGTCACCTCATACAAGGAGTACCAGTTTCCAGGGGCAGCCTAAGTACTGCTGGCTAGATGAGGCCTGAGAGTCAACTAATCGGCGATTTCGTAATCTGCACGGGCTTTTTCGCATGGCTGCGGCGACAAATGTAGAGGGAATTATTGTGCAGGGCATTATTGTGCAGGGCATTATTGGCCGGTCCCCCTCCCCCTACTTCCGCGACAGTTGAAGGGCGCGAATTGGCGCGACGTTTTGCCGGCATGAAGTCCGTCCACGGCGACCGACAGCGCCAGACCGGGTTCGCATGGTGGCTGTTTTGAGTCGGGCGCTATCGGAAAGTGCATAGAGGTGACATCGATGGCAGCCGCGTCCCCGGTCGGCATACCGGGGCCTGCGGCTGGGTTCGGGCGGGGCCCGGCATCCGTCCGGGGCACGTCAGAATGACCACAACCCGCAGAGCCGTGGTCCGCGCTACCGTGCTCATCGCGGTACTGACCAGCGTCAGTCAGGTGCTCGGCTTCGCCCGCGACGCTGTGATGGCAGCGGTGTTCGGCACGTCATCGTCGGTCGACGCCTTTCTGGTGGCACAGGGCCTCATGAACCTTGTCCTCGGGCTGATATCAGGCGCCATGTCGCGTGCCATCATTCCCACCGTGTCCCGGGCCGCGGACGCGAGCGACTCTCGCGGGGCCCAACGGACAGTTCGCGTGGCCATGACCGTCACCACGCTGGTGCTGCTCGCGGGGTCTGTGATCATGTTCCTCGCGGCAAGACCTCTACTGACTGTTCTCGCGTCGGGATTCGACCCGGCGGCCATGGACGAAGCGGTTCGGCTCACCAGGATCGTGCTGCTCGCGACGTTGTTCATCGCCGCCACGAACCTGTTGGCGGGTGCCGCCCAGGCACACGGCCGGTTCTTCTGGGCGGCCCTTCAGGGTATTCCGTTCAACATCGTCATGATCGCCGCTGCGGGCTTCTTCGGTGCGAGGTTCGGGGGTGCCGCGCTCGCGGTCGGGTTCGTGGCCGGCTCGGCGGTCAGGCTGGCCTTCCAGCTGCCTGCCGTACGTGGCATCGGGCTGAGCCTGCGGCCTTCGCTGCGCATCCGCGACCCCGGGTTCCGCGAGATGTTGGTGCTCATGCCTCCGCTGGTGGTGGGCAACGCGCTCCTGAACTTCAACACGATCGTGGACCGCGCGGTCGGATCGACACAGGGCGCCGGGACCATCGCCGCGCTCAGCTACGGGTGGCGGGTGGTCACCTTGGTTCAGGTGGTGATCGTCACCGCGTTCACGACCACGTTGTTCCCAGCTTTCAGCACGCTCGGGACGCCGGAGCGGAGGGAGCAACTCGGCCGGGCAACCGACCGTGTCCTCGGTGTGGTCATCGTCCTCGTCAGTCCGGTCGTGATCCTGCTCGCGGTCGCGGCAAAGCCCGTCGTCGTCCTGCTCTTCGCTCGAGGGAACTTCGACGCGCGTGCGGTCTCTCTCACCAGCGTCGCCGTCGCGACGTACTCGGTCTCCCTCGTGGCGCTGGCCGTGCGCGAGGTCGTCGCCCGCACCTGCCTCGCGATCGGCGACGGTCGCACCCCCGTCTGGACGGGCTTCTGCGCGATGGCCGTCAACGTGGTGGGCGACCTCGCACTCGGCCTCCGCTTCGGCGTCACAGGTCTGGCGTTCGCGACCTCGGCGTCGATGCTCCTGGCCGCGACCGTACTCAGCGTGCTGACCGCCCGGCGGCACCGGGCGGTCGGGCTGCGTGTACTGGGACGAACGACACGCGATGTCCTGGCCGCTTCCGCAGTCTCAACCGCCGCCTGCTGGCTAGTCGTACGGGAGATACCGGTGAGCAACGCCGTACATGCTCTCCTCGCCCTCGGGACTACGAGCTCGGTCTGCCTGGCGTCATACCTCGGGGTCCTGTATCTCGTACGGACACCAGCTCTCGCCGATATCCGGGACAGCCTCTCCCACCTTCAGACAAAGGCTCCATCCAGGTGATCGGCAAGTAGGCCGAACCCCGCTACCGCCGACAGCAGCGCCGTACAGAACGTCGCAACGATCACCAGGAGAATGGTCGGCACGACACGCTAGCGCGGGTACTGGTCCGGGTCGCGTTTGAGGCGGTCCTCGATCCAGCCGAGCAGGATCAACAAGGCTGCGACGCCAACGGTGAACCCGATGACCAGCTCGAGGATGTTGTCGAAGTCGTTCCACATGTCAGTGACCGTTCTGCAGCCCTCGGCGGCGCGGGTGCGACACCGAGATTCGGGCGGATACACGTCGGGCCACCGAGCAAGCCTTGCAGACGCCGCCGAGCATCCGATCCGGTTCCCGGCGATCGGCCGCCACCCGATCGGTCGCCACCCGATCGGGCGCTGCCGCGAACACGTGTGACACGTCCAGGTCGGACACGGTGAGGCCTCCTGCCCTACTGGGAGTCCCCGTCAGTCCAGTGCCGCTGGCCAGCGTAACAGACAACTGTTACGTTCGTTACATGCAGGCCGACCCAGATGAGCAGACCTGGCTCCTCGTCAGCGTGTCCACAGGCAAGATCGCGAGCCTACGGGTCCACGTCTGGCGAAACCTCCGCAAGCTCGGCGCGGTCTACCTCCAACAGTCGGTGTGCCTACTGCCCGACCTCCCCCACGTCGCCAACGCCGTGGCCCGCCTCGACGCCAGAGTCCGCGCCCAGGGGGGACACTCCCGCGTCCTCCGGCTGCAGCTGACAGACCCGACCGAGCACGCAGCCCTGGTCGAAGAACAACGCGCCGGCCGTGACGAGGAGTACGCCGAAGTTCTCCAACGGGTACCCCAGTTCCTCACCGAGATCGAGACCGAGACCGCGCGAGGCAAAGCCACCTACACCGAGGTCGAGGAGTCCGAGGCCGACCTCGAACGATTCGAACGCTGGCTCGCCGCCATCCAGGCCCGCGACTACTTCGACGCCCCGGCCGGCGCCAAGGCACGCGCAGCAGTCGAGCAGTGCCGACAAGCACTCGCCGACTTCGAAACCGCCGCACTCCACGCCGACACCGAAGACACCGACGACACCGCCCCAACCGCACGCCGCGACCGGGCCGAGGCCTCACACCAGCAGCCGACCGCCGCGACCCACGACTGACCAGGACGGGAACCTCACGTGTGGATCAACATCGCCATCGGGATCGGCATCGCCCTACTCGCCACCTGGCTGCTCCTCATCGCCGCGCTCGCCGTTCTGCGCCCGAAGGGCTCACTGCTGACCGAAGCGCTGCGCATCCTGCCCGACCTGCTCCGCCTTCTGCGTCGACTGGCCACCGACGCCGACCTCCCAGGCGGCGTCCGGATCCGGCTCACCCTGCTCATGGCTTACCTGGCGCTGCCCATCGACCTCATTCCCGACTTCATCCCCGTCCTCGGCTACGCAGACGACGCCATCATCGTCGCCGCCGTACTCCGCTCGGTCGTCCGTCGCGCCGGCATCGACGCCGTACGCCGACACTGGCCCGGCACCGACGACGGCTTCACCGCCCTGTGCCGGCTCACCGGAATCCCAACCCAGGCCAACGGGGCCAACCCTCCCCACCCGACCGACCGCCGGGTCGACCTCGACAACGAACCGACCTGACCAACCACCCAGCGCGTTCGACAGGCAGCCGACAAGCGAGCCGGGTCAGTGGTAGATCCGTCCCTGCCACGCGACATCACCCCACTCGGCCAGGGGATCGTGCCGGCACGCAGCACCACCTTGGCGAACTCCGAGCGGAGCGCGCCACGGTGGTGCAGCGCCGAACAGGTGAACTCCGCGGCCCAGTCCCTACGGCCGACCGACGCTCACGTAAGTGAAGCCGAGGCCGCGCATCGTCTTCGGGTCGAGGAGGTTCCGGCCATCGAAGATCAGTGGATTACGCATCGCGTTCCGTACCGCTGGCCAGCCGACCTCCTTCAGCTGCGGCCACTCGGTGATCACGATCGCCGCGTCAGCTCCGGCCTGGCCATCACCCGCAGCGCGCGGGAGTCCTTCGGGAAACACGACCCGCCGTACCCAAGACCCGCCTTCAGGAAGTGCGGGCCGAGGCGGTGGTCCATCCCGACGGCCTTGGCGACAGCCTCGACATCGGCACCGGTCGCCTCACACACCGTCGCGATCTCGTTGATGAAGCTGATCTTCGTGGCCAGGAGCGCGTTCGAGGCCAGCTTGACCATCTCGGCGTCCGCGACCTCCATCACTTCCACAGGACCGTCCACGCCCTCGTGCAGAGCCGTCACGAGTCGCGCCGCCTCCGCTTCCGCCGCACCGATCACCACCCTGTCCGGGTGCAGGAAGGTGTGCACGGCTTTGCCTTCAGCAGTGAACTCCGGGTTAGCCGCATAACCGACGTTGGCGAGCCCCGCCTCATCCATCGCGGCGCGAACGCGGTCCCCCGTGCCGACCGGCACAGTGCTCTTCATGACGAGCACCGCCAGCCGTTCCGAACTCACCCCCTTGAGCGAGTCGACGACCGCCCAGACTCGGGACAGGTCCGCATCACCGGACGCCGTCGGGGGCGTGTCGACGCACACGTACACGACATCGGCGTCTCGTACTGCTTCGGCCGCATCGATCGTGAACGACAGCCGCTCCTTGTTGGCGGCCAGGAGGTCGCCCAGGCCGGGCTCGAAGATGGGGACTTCGCCGGCGTGCAGCATCCGGATCTTCTCCGGCGTGATGTCACGCAGGACGACCTGGTGACCCAGCTCGGCGAGGCAGGCACCGGTGACCAGACCGATGTAGCCGGCGCCGAACACCGCGACGCGACGTGGTTGGCGAGTCCTGCCGGGCGAACCGGCAATCTTCCTGCGGGCCCGGGTGTAGGAGTCACCGGTCGCGGCGACGCGGGCGCGAATCGCCTTCTTGCGGGCCTTTCCGCTGTCATGACGTCATCCTGTCAGCCGACGACCCACGCTCACCGGCTCAGATGACGGAGACAATCCCATGCGGCGCGCAGCACGCGAGTCGGTGACCCTTGTCCTCGTCACCGCAACCCAGCGTGGGTGGGGTACGGCTCGGAGTCCGGCCAGCGTGATCGGCCGCGTGGCCACGATAGAGCACCCGACACCGTTCATGGAACAGGAGCGCCCTGCCGTGGTTCTCGCAGTCGCCGCGCCCCGGCTCACACCTCGCAGAGTACGGCGTCGCGGGCCCCGATCGTGGCATCGACCGATCGCCCGTCCACGAGACCAACCCGGGCAGGGTCGCCCCACCGCACGCTGAGCCCGCTTGACCCGGGTACGTGCGCTGCGAGGGTAGCGGTCACCCGGACCGGTTCGTGGCCGGGATTGAGCAACCAGAGGTACCGGCCACCTTCGCCGTCGTGCACCCGCGCGATCACCCGCGACTCGCTGACGCGCACGAGCTGGCGAACGCCGGCCCATTCCAGCAGGCGGGCGAAGTAGCTCCGCGTTCCCTGGTCGTGATGGCGTCCGAAACCCGCACCGGGGAACGTGCCGACCAGGCGCGTACGCCCGGCGCCGATCTGGTGGTCCACGGCAGCGACGCGACCGTCGGCGTACCATCCGACGGGCGTGCCAGTGGTGGGTTCGTACGCCTGCAGGAAGATTCCGCCGTGCGCCGTCGAACCGTCGATCGAGAAAGTCAGATCGTCGAGCAGGTCCGGGGTGAACTCGACGTAGGTCTCCCGAGCGCCGAACAGCTTGTCCAGCCCATTGCCCGGCTGCGAAGTCCCGACCCGTCCGAGGTCCGCGAAATAGCCCGGGCAACCTTCGGTCACGAGAGTGCCACCTGCCTCCACCCAGGCTGCGAGGCATTCGGTCGTCGCGCGGTTGAGCATGACCGGGTACGGCAGGTAGAGCACGCTCGGGATTCGCGTCTCACCGCCCTCGGCGTCAGCCGCAGCAGAAACGACATCGTCGACGTGGACGAAGGACGCCTGAATGTTGTTGGCGAGGAAGCCCTGGTACGCGCCTTGAACGGCACGAGCATAGAAGTCGGTGCTGCGCTGCTGGGCGTAGGTGAAGATCTGCGTCTCCGGACAGTAGACGATGCCGACCTCGGCGGGCACCGGCCGGGATCGCCACAGCCCTTCCTGCTCGGGCGCAGTGGCCCAACGAGCCAGTCGGGACACCATGTCCGAGCGCGGCGTGCGCGAGCCGTCCATGCCGTACGCCCCGAACGCACCGAACAACGGGCCGTCGAGCAGCGGCCGCCAGCGCAGGTAGAAGAGCCCGGAGGCGCCGCAGGCGAAGCTGGCGAGGTTCCAGTAGCGGACGTCCTCAACCGACGCGATCCGGCCCTCGTCGCGCGGCTTTCCCACCACCTGCGGCTGCATCCACAGCGGCCCGGCGTAGGCCTCCGCATGCCAGAACGGTTTTCCGCGGCTCGCCGAGCGCACGAGATCCATGGCGTGCATCTGCTTCCACGGTTCGTCGCCGTGCCGGCTCGACCCCCACGTCAGTCCGTACGACTCCACCTCTGCGGCGGCCCGCCAGTCGTCGGTCCCCCGCGGGGCGGCATGGGTGAGACTCCCGGCCACACCGTGCGCGGTGACGGGATGGTCGGGATCGAGCGCGCGGATCAGATCGGCGCGCCACCGCATGAGGCGGTAGGCGTTGTCCTGACGGAACTCGAGCCAGTCCAGGACGTCGGCGTACGGCTCGACCGTCCGCGGTGGCTCGATGTCGTCCCACTCGGCGTAGCTGTAGCGCCCCCACGCCTGGCCGAGCGTCCGCAGGTCACCGTATCGTTCCCGTAGCCAGGAACGGAACGCCGCCGCCGTCGCCGGGCAGTAGCAGACGTCCTCGGCGTATCCGCACTCGTTCCAGATGTCGTAGCCACCGAGGCCGGGATGGTTGCGGTAGCGCGTCACCAGGGCCGTGAGGAACGCACCGGCGCGTTCGCGTGCGTCGGCGTTGTCGAGACACAGTCCCGGAAACCCGCCGACCGCGCAGCTCGGACTCATCCCGGAACGAACGGGGGTGCCGTCGCGGCGTACGTACCGAGCGTGCGCGAGCGACCGGAAGGCCCACTCCGGCGCCGAGGTCATCATCTCGGCGACGATCGTCCGGATGCCGTTCTCGGCCGCGAGATCGAGCTGCCGATCGTAGTCGGACCAGTCGAACTCCCCCGGCGTCACCTCGACAGCCGACCACAGGAACCAGTGCCGGAACGCGTTGTGTCCGTCGTCGGCCGCGGTCTGGTAGTCGCGGTCCCAGTCGGCGCAGGGCGGGTTGGTCTTCCGAAAGTAGACAGCACCATAGGGAAATGCCGGAAGAGCAGCAGATGACAACACGCTCACCTCTCTCCGGACCGCGGAGTTCCGGGGCCACCGCGGCGCCCCAGGAGTCCACGGCCTCGCTTGGTCACCTCGATGTGTCGGTCTCCCGGAAGTGGGAGCGGATCACGTTCTCCGAACGGTTCAGGTGCTTCGCCAGCTTCGCCTGCGCCGTCGCCGCGTCGCCAGCGACCACCGCGCCGTAGATCTCTCGGTGTTCCCTTGCGATGACCCTGGGGCCGAGCAGATGGTGGGTCTGTTTCACCACCATGCACAGGTGTGCCTCACCGATGATCGAGTCGTACATCCTGAGCACTCGCGGGCTGCCGAGTCGCTCCACGAACGCGTAGTGGAACGCGATGTCCGAACGCACGATCCCCTGAACGGATCCCTCTTTCACCGCCTGGTCGAACTCGGCCAGCGCCTTCTTCGCCGCGACCGGATCCAGGCGTTGCTCCGCGAGGTGTGCGACCGCCTGGCTCTCCAACATCAGGCGGCTGACGTACAGGTCGTGAACGTCCTCCTCGGTGAGACGAGGCACCCGAGCCGACTTGTTGGCCGAACGCCGAAGAAGACCGCTGCTCACCAACCTGTCGATGGCTGCCTTGGCGGTCGGCCGGGAGACGCCGTAAAGGTCCGCGGTCGCTTGTTCGTAGAGCACTTCCTCCGGATCGAGCTGTCCGCCGAGGATGCGTTCGCGTATCGCGTCGCACACGGCGTCGATCATAGACACGGTACGGAGCGTCTCTCGCATGCGTTCCTCCTGCCATGTGCGCGCCGGTCCATGGTCGCAGAGCACTCACTGCGACGGCCTGACCATGTCCGCAACTTGCCAGACATGACAAATTGACTGACAAACATACGCACAGTACGTTCCGAAGCGATCTTGGGTTTTCGCGCGCTCGGAAAGTCAGGAGCCACGACGTGAGCGAAGAACCGAGCAGTGGTAGATCCCTCTTTCCCATCAGCCGCCGCCGCTTCGTGAGTGCAGGCGCGGGCGCACTGGGGTTGTTCGCGTGGGCCTCCCTCACCGGCTGCGAAGCCCTTTCCACCAAGCCGAACCAGAAGGACCGGGGAGGCGGCCCGGCCGCGCGCGGGGACAAGGAAGCACCCATGCTCGCCGGCCGAGTGAAGAGCGGCGACCTGCCACCTGTCGCCAAACGCCTTCCAGCCACGCCGATGGTGGTGCGACCGGCCGACAGGGTTGGCACCTACGGCGGGTCCTGGCGAATGGGGGTGACGGGCGGGTCCGGCTCCTTCTCACAACTGAACCGGTTCCAGGGCTACGAAGGCCTGGTTCGCTGGACCCCCGACTGGAAGGCCACACCGATCCCCAATGTGGCCGAGTCGTTCGAGATCGGTGACGGTGGCCGGTCGTACACCTTCAAGCTCCGCGCCGGTATGCGCTGGTCGGATGGGAGACCGTTCACCACCGACGACGTGATGTTCTGGTACGAGGACGTGGTCCTAGACAAGGAGCTGACGCCTGTTCCGCCGTCGTGGATGCTGGTCGAGAACCAGGTCGGCAAGGTGGTGAAGCTCGACGAGCACACGGTGATCTTCCAGTTCCCCCGGCCACATGGGCTCTTCCTGCAGAAGCTCGCCCAGCCAGGTGCCGATGCCCCAGTGAGGTACGCCAAGCACTACCTGAGCAGGTTCCACAAGAAGTACAACGACAACGTCGACGACCTCGCCAAGAAGCACGGCGCCCCCGACTGGGTCCACCTCTTCCAGAGCATGGGCGGGATCGACGACGACAGCGTTCGCTACGCCGTTGCCGACCAGCCGTTGCTGCACCCGTGGACCTTCACCCAGGTGCCCGGTGGCGCGTCGGGCCGGGCAGTCGCCGAACGCAACCCGTACTACTGGAAGGTCGACCCCGAGGGCCGACAACTCCCCTACCTCGACCGCCTGGAGTACCGCTTCCTCGAGGGAGACAGCACCGACACCTTGACCCTGATTGCGGTCAATGGCGAGATCGACATGGAGGACCAGTTCTTCGCAGTCCCGGAGAACAAGCCGGTGCTTGCCAGAGGACGGGAGAAGGGCGGCTACGACTTCTACAAGACGACCCCCGTCGAGCCGAACGTCGCCACGATTCAACTCAACCTCACCCACAAGGACCCGGCGAAGCGGAAGGTCTTCGGCAACAAGGACTTCCGCATCGGGCTGTCGCACGCCCTGAACCGCCAGGAGATCATCAACATCGTGCTGCTCCGGCAGGGAAAGCCGTTTCAGGTCGCCCCGCTTCCCGGTTCGGAGTACTACAACGAACAACTGGCGACGCAGTACCTCGAGCACGACCTCGGAAAGGCCAACCATCACCTCGACCGTGCTGGCCTGACCGAACGCGACGGAAGCGGCTTCCGCCTGGGCCCCGACGGCAAGCGTGTCACCATCGGGATCGACCTGGACAACGGGCGCCCGATCTTCGTCGACATGGCCCAGCTTCTACAGGCGCACTGGAAGGCGGTCGGTGTCGACGTGCACGTCACCGCCATGGACCGGTCCCTGTGGGAGGAGCGCGTACGGACGAACGCTGACTTCGACGCCACTATCCACCGGTTCGGCGGGGGTGTCAGCGAGGCCGTGGTGCTCGATCCGCGCTACTACTTTCCGTTCGACGGAAACTCCGTGTACGCCTCGGCCTGGCAGGCGTGGTACCGCCGGCTACCCGGAGTCGAACCGAGCGGACCGCTGGAGACACCGCCGGAGCCGGCGAGGCGGCAGATGAAGCTGTACGACGAGTTGACGCTCACGGTCGCACCCGATCGCCGCAAGAGCCTCATGGAGGAGATCCTGCAGATCGCCGCGGACGAGTTCTACGTCCTGGGCGTGAGCGTACCCGTCGACGGCTACGGCATCGTCCGAAACGACTTCCACAACGTCCCGGAGTCGATGCCGAACTCCTACATCTATCCCAACCCCGCGCCGTCCAATCCCGAGCAGTTCTACACAACCAGGTCACGCTGACCGGCGGAGACCGGCCACGACGGGGGCGGTGGCCTGCCTCGCGCTGCACCCCGAACACAACCGAAGCTACGCCGCCCGCATCGGCGTCGACCACCTCCTCGCCCGCGAGACGCGAGACGAAGCGGTGCCGGTGCGGCGGGCGGCCCTTCGATGACCCAGCGGTCCGCGCCGCGCAAACCCCGAACCACACAGGAACGGCGGGACCTCGCGGGCGGACGTCCTCGGCCAGAGCGTGACGCACCTCAAGCTCCAATCCGCCCAGGTGCGCACCTTCGTCAGAAGCCACGGAATCCGATGCGCCGACGAGTGAGGCCACCAGCAGTCAAGGGCGAAGTGGTGGACGGGAGTGACGATCACAAGGGATCATCAGCACCCGCGTACTCGCGATGCCCCGGCCGATCCACCTGCGGCGCTGGAGCGAACCGCTCCGCACGTCGAGGCCGCGCGACCTGGCGCTGATCCGGTCGCAGGCTCTAGGTTCGGCAGCATGGCCGAGACGGGCGACTGGAGCAGGCATTCGCGGTACTCCGACCCAGGTAGGTTCGCGTCGCTGCTGGACGCCGTGCCCACCGACATACCGGGCTTGTCGGCGGTGGCACGGAACGTGATCGTGCACTATCGAGCGTCGGGACACGAACTCCCCGCAGCCACCCGGAAGGACGTCAACAGTCGCTGGCTCGCGGCGATGCTGGAGACAGACCAGAAGCGTCACGGGAAGCCGCTCACGGAGTTTCGCGAGCCCACCGAGCGGGTTCAGGGTTGCTGCCGCGACCACACCCTCTTCTGCGTCGGCGTCCTGCGTCAGCACGGCATTCCGGCGCGCTCGCTGGTCGGGTTCTCCGACTACTCCGGGCAGGGCTACAGCAACGACCATGTGATCGTGGAGGCGTACGACGCCCGCTTGGAGCGATGGGTGCGGTTCGACCCGGAGATCCCCGAGCCGATGGACGGCCTGCCGACACCACACGACGTCCCGGCTGGCGCCGATGCTCCGTTCCGCACCGCGGCCGAAGTTTGGAAGGGATGTCGTACCGGATCCTTGAACCCGAACCAGTTCGGGACCGGCCCAGGGTCGGAGCTCGGCGGAATGTGGTTCATCCACAACTACGTGCTGCTGCAACTCGCGCACCGCTACGGCGACGAGTTGCTGCTGTGGGACTGGTGGGGTGCCATGAGCTTGCCCGGCGGTCCCGACGACGCCACACTGGAACTCCTCGACGACCTCGCCGACCAGTTGATCTCGGTGGGGTCCACTGGCCCACCCGCCGACTCGAACTCGCCCGACGTCCTCCTGCGGGAGCGGTATCGCGGTGACAAGCGGCTGCACCCCGGCAGGTCCGTGACGCAGTACTCCCCGTACGGCGATGCGCCGATCACAGCCAACCTCGTGGAGCCGGAGCAGGCCGGCTGAGTGAACTGGCGGGGACAGCCTGTCACTCTTTCGCATACTGAGATGAGGTGTTCATGCGGCAGTGTGGGTCGAGCGGCCAGGCTGCTCGACAAATCGTCGCAGGGCTGCAGCGGCTGCTCGACCTGCTCCTATCAGCCGTTTGACCGGTCTGGCTCAAATCTGATCGAGACGAAGCGGGGTCGGTTGTTGTTGGCGTTGGCCAGCAGGTCGGCGCCGACCAGGCTGTTCACGTTGTAGGAGATGATCAACTCGCCTGGCTTGCTGATGTCTGGGTGGGCGGCGACGTTGTACGGCGCAAGGATGTTGGCGACTTGTGCCTCGGGTGCCGTATAGACCGCGGTGCGGTGGGTGAACGGCCCAACCGGGGTTGGTGCAGTGGCAACGTAGATCTGATGGTCGAGGAAGATGTTGGCCGACGTCGTGGTGAGTACGAACTCACCGTTCATCGGAGTGACGCTGTAGGAGGCGCCGACGTCACCGGTGACAGCGGTCGAGGATTCCGGATCGGTGGACCAGGCGCTGCCGGTCCAGAACTGCCAGTCGTTGTCGATCAGGTGGCCGACTCTGGCCCGGGCGACGTGCATGGCACTGTCCTTGACGCCGTAGATGTAGATGTATCCGCCGCATCTGGTGAGCTCGTTGCCCCAGTTCACTCCCCCGGGCTTGCCGTAGGTGTGAGTGACCTTCTCGACCTTGAAGTCGGCGGAGTACGTGACGATGTCGGTGCCGAGCCAGCCGAAGTTGAACGGCGGCGGATCGTCGGTCTGGCCGGTTCTGGCTTGGAAGACGCGCAACAGGCCGCCATCGACGATGCCGTCGGTGTTCCAGTACCACGGGTCGCCGTTGACCGCGCCGGGTGGCGAGGCGATCGATTCGGGCGCGTCGTGGGTGCCTGCGGTGATCGTGTTGGTCGGCTTCCCGTCGTCGTCGGCGGTCAGGATCGAACCATGGATGAAGCCGGGATCGGTCATGCTCTCGTCGGCGTTGACCGGACCAAGGAAGGTGTCGTTCATCAACCACACGATCCGATGGCCGGGCAGCTCAGTGGAGTAGACGCCATCGGAAGCTGCCCATCCGCGTCCGTTGGACCACCCTCCACCCGAGTTGCCGAACGCGCGGAACGCCTGCGTCAGTTGCTCGTCTTCGTTCGCGACGGGCGTCCCACTGCGCTGGCCGGTAGGGCCGGCACATGAGGTCACGCTGTCGGGCTTCACCGCGTCGTTGGATGTGGTGGCTGCCGCGGCGGGTGGCACGACGAGGGCCACCCCGGCAACGCCGGCGAGCAGCGCGGCACCTAGTGCTCTTCGCGGGAACGCGTTCATAGCCTGTGTCTCCTCCGACCCCAACCGCACGCACGAGTTGCGCCGCTGCGCCTTGGATGCCTGGAGTCATCAATGTCACCGTTGACATTGGATGACGCAGCCAGATCCCGCTCGACTGCTCGAAGAAGGCGATCTGGTGCGCGGCCTGGATGCTCGTGATCATGTCAACGTTGACGTTGGCTGTCAACGATGACATCCCTGCGGTGGTCGGGCCTACGATGTGCCCATGAGAGGCGGAGCTGGGGGCGGGATCCCCGTGCAGGCCATGCCGGATGATGCTCGGTCACGTCCGAGCCTGAAGGACGTGGCGTTGGCGACCGGGTTGAGTATCAAGACGGTGTCCCGTGCCCTCCGCGGGGAGCGGAACGTAGCTGAAGCCACCCGGAAGCTGGTGGAGGCCGAGGCTGATCGGCTTGGCGTTCAGGTGAACGACGTCGCTGCCGGCCTGCGCAGAAAGTCCCAGGCAATGACGTCCGTCGGCGTGCTGCTGGGCGACTTTGCCAACCCGTTCTTCGCTCAGATGCTCAAGGGAATCGATTCGATCGCCGCCAAGCACCGACACCTCGTGTTGACCGCTGACGCGCAGTACAGTGCCGAGACCGAGCGGAACGCCATCCGTTCGTTCCTCGCGCATCGGGTTGCCGGGCTGATCATCGCACCCAGTGGAGAAGACCTGAGCTATCTCCGCACCAGAGCGCCATACAGTCCCGCAGTGGTCTGTGTCGACTCCCCTCCGCTCGGCGCGGAGGATCGCATTGACTCGGTTACGACCACGAACTTCGCCAGTACCAAGACAGGCGTCGCACAACTGATCGCCCGTGGGCACCGTACGATCGGTTATGTCGGCCACCCGCGCAGTGGCGGCGGTGCCAGTGAACGCTGGGCCGGGTATCTCGCCGCATTGGCAGAGGCGGGAATCAAGCCGGATCAGACGATGATCAGGCACGATCTGGTGACCGAGGCCGATGCCGCTGAGGCCATCGAGCAGATTCTGTCCCAGACAAGACCTGACGCCTTGATGGTGGACAACAACCGGTTGTGCACCGGCGTTCTCCAGTCACCGGCCTACGCAAGGCTTCGGCCCGAGCTTCTCAGCTTCGACAATTTCGCTCTCGCTGCCCAGTTCGGAGTCACCGTGATCGACAGTAACCCGTACGAGTTGGGCAGGGCAGGTGCCCAACTCCTGTTCGACCGTCTGACCAACCCCGACCGGCCGGCGCAGCGTGTCCAGGTCCGAGCCAAACTCGTTGTCCACGCTGATCCGATCTACTGATCGTCATGGCACGGCGGTCGGCGGACCTGCCAAGGCGCGACGTCGATCAGGATCTCGTCGGTCTCGAACAGCCAGCCGCGGTGTGCCTTCGGTCGCACCCGTCGAGGATGGACAGTGCGCCCCGGTCGATGAGCTCCTCGGCCAAAGTGGCGCCGAGCGTCTCCGGAGCACCGACCGGGCCGGACAGGGTGCCTGAGACCCGCCGAGTGCCGTCGGGCGACGTGACCTGAGCGAAGAGCGACAGGAACCCGCCCGGCTCAGTCTGCGCGTACGCGCCGACGGGCACGCTGCACCCGCCATGCAACTCGGCGAGCAGAGCCCTCTCCGCGCGCACCTGGGCGTGAACAGCCTCGTCGCCCACGGTGGAGAGGATCTCCCTGAGTTCGGTGCTGTCTTCTCGGACCTGAATGCCGAGCGCGCCCTGTCCGGGCGAAGGCGGGAAGAGATCGAGGGGCAGCAGTTCGCCGATTGCGTCGTCGAGCCCGAGGCGGCGAAGCCCTGCGACGGCAAGGACGACCGCATCGAGGCCCAGGGCCTCGATCTTCTTCAGACGAGGTGGCACGTTTCCCCGGATCGGAACGAGTTCGAGGTCCGGGCGAACGGCAAGGAACTGAGCGATTCGCCGAGGGGCGCCGGTTCCCACCCGGGCCCCGTTCCGCAGACCCGAAAGCGTTGAACCGCACAACGCGTCGCGTACGTCTTCGCGGCCGGGGGGTGGCAGCAGGGTCAGACCTGGTGGGCTTGCTGTCGGCAGGTCCTTCAGGGAGTGGACGACGACGTCCACGTCTCCCCTGCTCAGGGCGGCCTCCTGCTCGGAGCTGAACGCGCTACCGCGGTTGGTCGCTGGGACATCGGAGAGCCGCGATTTTCGGTCCTTGTCGCCACTTTCGAGAATCACTCGATGGGTGAATGTGACGCCCGGAAATCGCTCGCGAAGCGAGCCGAGATATTCCCGGACCTGGGCTTTGGCCAGGTTGCTTGCTCGCGAACCGACCAGGTACGTTGTCACGACGATCAGTTCCTGTTACTTGGGCGCTATGCGTGGGCGGCGAGGTGGGCTACGGCGGCCAAGCGTTCCACGTCTTCGACGGTCCAGGCTCCGTCGACGATCATGACGAGATGATCGATTCCCAACTCGGCGAAAGCCGCGCAGCGCTCGGCGACTGCTGCCGGGGTGTCGTCGGCCTTCAGGCGGCTGCTCACTGTTTTCTCGATCTCACCGACGGGACGGCCCACGGCCTGGCAATGCGCTGCGAGCACGCCGAGCTTGCGTTTCAGGAGTTCCGTCTGCCCTGGAACATCGAACAGGTTGCAGGCATCGGCGTAGGTCGCCACCAGACGGAGCGTCTTCTTCTCGCCTGCGCCTCCCACCAAGATCGGAGGATGCGGACGGGACAACGCGTTCGGGCGATTCGTGGGACGCTCCAACCGGTAGTGCACGCCCTCGAATGGCGTTTCCACACCCGACCACATGTGCCGGGCAAGCCGCAACGTCTCCTCGAGTCGCTCGAACCGCTCCGCTGCGGGCGGCAGCGGCAGGCCCATCGCCCGCGCCTCGGCCTCGTTGTAGCCGGCGCCGATCCCGAACCACGCCCGGCCACCTGACAGGACGTCGAGACTGGTGACTGCCTTGATCAGCAGGCTCGGAGGACGGAACGTCACCGCCGTGACCATGACGCCGAGGCGGACACGTTTGGTGCTGGCCGCCAGGAATCCCAGGACGGTGTAGGCCTCCAGCATGTCCTCGCCCGTGGTGTCGTACGGGTTCGCCTGGATCAGGTGGTCGCCCACCCACAGCGTGTCCAGACCGGACTCGTCGACTGCATGTGCCAAATCCAGGAGCGACGAGCTGATGGCCCCTGGGCCACCAGGGGAGGTGAAGTTGGCAATGTTGATGCTTATACGCATGCGTCCAGCCTGACGATATCCCGCTCGGCCACGCGTCGTCCCTCCGGAGGCAGTCACCCTACGCCTCCTGCAGTACGACCGGTTCGGCTCGCAGAACCTCCCCATCCCGTCCCCAACCTCGATGCCGGACGGCCTTTCCAACTGTCGCCGGTCGTCCGGCAACCGACCGGGCCTCACGGGTTGGCTTTCGACCACCAGAAGGGGCAGTGGTGCGCCTGGCCGGCGTCGACGACGGCGGTGCCGTCCGGGCCGGAGGCCAGCGCCAGTACCCGCCCGTCACCGCGGTATGCGGGCCAGCGCGGACCAGTGCCGCCGCCGATTGCGTTGTCGCGGTCACCGTCGGGATCGCCGGTCGCGGCGAAGGCCGCCCAGTACGCGATCATCCACCGTGCCAGCCGCTGCTGCGCGGGTGTCAACTCAGGGTTACCTGGACCGTCGAAGGAGCCGTCGAACAGGTACGGCAGTTCGGCTCCGTGCGGAGCACCCAGCGGGAAGCCGGCGATCCGCGCACCGCCATCCTCGGTGAACTCGTAGACGTGTACCGGGTGACGCATGCCGGCAACAGCAGCGTCGGCGGCCGCCAGGGACGGGCACGAGCCGAGTTTGCCGCCCCAGTCAGTCAGTGCTGTCGCGAGCGCCAGACCGGGACTCGGGTACGCGTCCGACGGGTACCGCGCCTGGATCGCGGCGGGGTCGCCGAAGGCAGCGGCCAGTTCGGCCGGGTAGCTTTCGGCGGTGACCGGCAGCCCGTGGGCGTCGTGATCCAACGCCACGAACGGGCGCATCTCGTCGCGGGTGGTACCCATCAGCAGGGGTACCCGGGCCGCAGCCCCGGACCGCAGCGCCTCCAGCGGCTGGCGCGGCAGCACGGGCGTTCCTGCGACCGGCACCCACGGCAGGTCCGCGATCCGGCCGGTCGAGGTGAAGACCCGGTCGGCGCCCAACCCGACAAGGCGACTGACCGGGAGCGCCCGCAGGCACGCCGACGCTGTGGCCGGGTCAGCGCAGCCGAGCTCAGCGGCCGTACGCGCGCCACGCGACAACGCGGTGGCCCGGGTCAGCAGCGCGTTGCCACAGGGTCCGCTCTGCACGATCGCCTTCTGGAACAGGCCTGCCGCGGCGGGAGAGGTGAGCTGGGCGCAGACGCTGTACCCGCCGGCAGACTGGCCGGCGAGGGTGACATTCGCGGGGTCGCCACCGAACCGGGCGATGTTGCGTTGAACCCAGCCCAGCGCGGCGCGCTGATCGGCCAGGCCGTAGTTGCCCGCGTCCGAGCTGGTGCGCTCGAGTGCCGGATGATCCAGAAACCCGAGCGCGCCGAGCCGGTAGTTGACAGTGACCACGACCAGGCCGCCGGTCACTGCCAGACGGGTAGGGTCGTAGTCGCTGCCCGAACCTGTCACGAAACCGCCGCCGGGCAACCAGACCAGCACCGGCAGCCGCGATCCGCCAACGGTCGGTGTGGTGACGTTCAGGTACAAGCAGTCCTCCGCGCCGACCACGGATCCGCCGGGGCCGAGTTGGGGGCAACTGGTGCCCGGACGGGTGGCGTCCCGTACCTGACGCCAGCGTGTCACTGGTTGTGGTGCGCTCCACCGCCGGGCGCCGACCGGCGGTGCCGCGTACGGGATACCGGCGAAGCTGCGGTGGTCAGCCGTCACCACGCCGCGCAGCGGACCGGAGTCCACCCTGACCACCGCCTGGCCGGTCGTCGCGTCGGCTCGGGCGGCCGGAAACGTGGCGGTGCCCGCGATTCCGGCCCCGAGCGCCACGAGCGCCACGAGCGCCACAGAAAGAGTTCTGGCCATGGCGAAGCGAGAAGGTCTCATGCCGATGGACGTTAGAAGACGTCGGCGCTGATCCACATCCGCGTCACGGTGACACCGCGCCTACGACGCAGGACGTACCGGCCCGGCCCTCGACGGGACCGACCTTGAGCCTTGACGGACCGACGTCAAGGACGGCCTGACGTCAAGGACGGCCTGACGGCCGGGGTCTTGCCGGGCGTCGGGGCCGGCGCGGAACCCGGCGCAACCGCACCTTGACTACCGATTCCCCGATGATCTCGAGACTGCGATCGAGCGCACCACACGGCTCGGCGCGATCAACATCCCTCCCCCGACAGGCCGGACCCAAGCCAACCATGCCGATCCCGGCAGTGCAGAAACACTCCGATGCTTGGGTGAACGCCGGGTGAACAGTTGCCGACAGATCTCCGCGCACCCTCGATCTTCGCGCGCCACGGGTGGAATCTGGCACGGTGTCCACTGAGTCGCTGATCCTTGTCCTGGTGGTCGTGACCGCTCTGGGGTTCGACTTCACCAACGGCTTCCACGACACCGCGAACGCGATGGCCACGTCGATCGCGACACGCGCACTGAAGCCGAAGGTCGCCGTGCTGTTGTCCGGGGTGCTGAATCTGGTCGGAGCGTTCCTGTCCGTCGAGGTGGCGCTGACCGTGACCAACGCCGTCATCCGGATCCAGAACGCTGACGGAACACCGAAGGAGTACCTCGTCGCCGACGGCGGCGGGGCCCTGCTGATGATCGTGCTCGCCGGTCTGGTCGGCGCCATCGTCTGGAACCTGCTGACCTGGCTACTGGGGCTACCCTCCAGTTCCTCGCACGCGTTGTTCGGCGGCCTGATCGGCTCGGCGGTCGCGGGGCTCGGCTGGGGCGGGGTCAACTGGGTCGGTGACGGGCAGAAGCTGGACGGCGTTGTCGGCAAGGTCATCCTGCCGGCGGTGATGTCGCCGGTCATCGCCGCTGTCGTCGCCGCGGCCGGAACGTGGTTGATCTACCGCGTCACGGCGGGGCTCGCGCACCGCTACCAGGAGGCGGGTTTCCGCTGGGGCCAGATCGGCACCGCGTCGCTGGTGTCGCTTGCCCACGGAACCAACGACGCGCAGAAGACGATGGGTGTGATCACGCTCGCGCTCATCGCGTCCGGGCACTGGACCCACCCGGGCACCATTCCGTTCTGGGTGAAGGCTGCCTGCGCGTTCACCATCGCAGCCGGTACTTACCTCGGCGGGTGGCGGATCATCCGCACTCTGGGCAAGGGCCTGGTGGAGATCGCCTCGCCACAGGGAATGGCCGCCGAGAGCGCGTCGGCCGCGGTCATCCTGACCTCCAGCCAGCTCGGCTTCGCACTGTCGACCACGCACGTGGCCACTGGTTCGGTGCTGGGCACCGGGCTCGGCCGGCCGGGCGCGTTGGTGCGCTGGTCCGTCGCCGGACGGATGGTGACCGCGTGGCTGATCACCATCCCGTGCGCGGGCATCGTCGGCGCCCTGACCTGGGCCCTCGCCCACGCGCTCGGCGGCCTCACCGGCGCCGCCGTCATCTTCCTGGCTCTCGTGGCGTTCTCAGCCGTCATGTGGATGCGGTCGCGGCATCGGCCGGTGAACCACACCAACGTCAACGACGAGTGGACAGGCGCCGGGACCCAGCGAGAGCCCGCACAGGCTGCCGCCTGACCGCCGGGCAGCAACTCGAAAGCAGGTCGAACGTCATGCACATACTCACCCTCGCCCTGGACGGCGCCTGGAAGGTCCTGCTGGCCGGCCTGGTGCTGGGCGCCGGACTGCCGGTGGTCTTCGCGTTCGGGATACGCGCCCTGGCGCACGGCCACAACGCCGAAGGTCGTCCCCACGACGCGGGAGTGCTGCCGGTTCCGCGTTCGCTCGGCCGGCCGGTCGCGGTCGTGTGCTTCGCGATCGTCCTCGCGGCGGTCGGGCTCGGGATCACCTACATCGTCGCCTCCGGACTGGGCCAGCAGCTCAGCTTCGAACACATCTACCCCACCCTGGTGCCGAAGAAGTGAGCCCGACCGGAACACCGGAAGCACACCGCACCGAAGACGTTCCAGGAGCACACAAGTGGACGAGGCACGCGACAACTTCCTGATGCGGTTCGTCGAGTGGGTACGCAAGGGCTACCCGACCGGAGTCCCACGTCAGGACTACGTTGCGCTGCTGGGCCTGCTGCGACGCAAGCTGACCAACGACGAGATCCTGCGGGTCGCCGACCACCTGGTCGCTCAGGCCGGCGGCGACAGCAACACCATCACCCGCCAGGACATCGAGACGATGATCCACGGCTCGGTCCTCCAGGCCGCATCCGACGACGACGTCGCCCGCGTCTCGGCCCACCTGGCTGCGGGCGGCTGGCCCCTCGCGGACCCCCCGCCCCCGACCAACTGAACGAAGGCGTTCGAGGCGAGACGTTCGGTCAGCGTGGTCAGAAGGACTGTCCAACGAGAGCTCGAGCGCGAGTGGATCCTGCGCCACGCCGACTACGGACCGTACTGACCCAGAGAGTACGGTCGTGGTTCACCTGTCGGACTCCGTCCGTGTGAGACGGTGCAGCACGTGACCCTTCTGTTAGTGGCACTTCTCGCCCTTGCCCTGCTGGCCGGCGCCGCCGCCGGCGCCTGACAGCCCCCTCTTCGTGCCGGCCGTACGGCCTCTGAAGCAACAGGAGGTCGGTGCTCGGTCCGCGGTCCGGCCGGACGCATCCCGACGCCTCCCGTCGTCCAACCATCGAACTCGGGGCGCGTCGGACCGCCCCTGTTAGGGTGACGGCCGTGTCGGTCGATGAGCCTTGGCGGGAACTTGCGAGTGACTACGAGACTGCTCGGCAGCGTCCGGACTCTCTCGATCGCATCCTCGAGTGGCCGATGCAGCAGGAAGTCGTCGGTGATCCGCGAGGACTCCGGATCCTGGACCTTGGCTGCGGGAGCGGCGCGAAAGCAGTGCACTGGGCCCACCACGGCGCGGCCGAGGTTACCGGCGTGGACATCAGCGGTCAGTTCGTCCCCGACCCGCCGGGCAACGTCCGACTGATCAGCGGAGACCTGTCGGACCCCGGCGCCATCGACCAGGTGCGCGACCGCGTCTACGACCGAATCTTGTTTCTCCAGTCCCTCAGCTACTCCACAGACCAGGTGCACACGCTGCGCTGCGCTCGTGACCTGTTGGCGCCGCAGGGCCGGATCATCGTTCAGCGATCTCATCCCGTCCGGTTCGCTGTCGAACGGGCCGAAGCCAACGGCACCAGCCTTGGCGAGGAGTACTACTCGGCGGACCCGTACCAGTACGCCTCTGGCTGGAACCCCAAGGTGACGCTCACCCGCTCGACCCAGACGATCGCTGACATGCTCAACGCCTTCGCGGCCGCGGGGCTTCACATCGAACGGGCCGTCGAGCCACAGTTGACGCCCGAGGACAGGCACCGCTACCCCCACAAGCAACGGTGGCTCAACAAGCACCTCGGCGTGATCCTCTTCGTCCTGCAAGCGGTCTGACAGGTCGAGGTCGACGCCTACCTCGACCTCTCCACCACCCGTATCCACTGATCACCAGCGCCGCCGGGGGTTTACCTCGCCACAGTCGGGTGGATGACGGGTCAAAACCCTTTGATCGGTGGGCGCCGGGCTGTTGGAATGGCCGGCATGTCACCGCTCGGCTCGTACGTGGAGTGGCAGCACGCTCAGGTGAGCACACCACGCCCGCTGCTGGCCGAGTTCGTACGCCGTGCCACAGGATCCGGCATCGACCAGGTGGAACGAATCGTGGAGGGCTACTCCAACGAGGTCTACCGGGTCCGGTGCACCGACGGCCAGGACGTGGTGATCCGGATCCTGCGGTTCGACGACGACACCTCCCCCGCCGCCTCGCAGGCCGAGGCCGCGGCGATCGAGAAGGCCCGGGCCGCCGGCGTGCCCGTTCCGGAGATCCTGCTGCTCGACACGGCCCGGATCGACGGCACCGAGTTCCCCGTCATGGTGCAGCGCACAGTGCCCGGCCGTCCGCTCAGCGACGTGATCAACCAACTCGCCGAACGGCAACGCCATGACGTGCTCGTCGAGATCGGCGGGCTGATCGCCCGAATCAACGGAATCAATGTCGAGGACGAACCTGACTGGCAGACCGCGATGGCGGCCGACCTGGCGCACCGGTACGCGAACCGGGACAAAATCATTGACGGCGGGTTCTCTCCTGCGCAGTTCGACCGGATGCTCGACCTGCTGCAGGGATACGTCCGCGACTTTCCCTGCAACCGTTGGGTGCTGTGCCATGGGGACCTCAGCCCCAAGCACATCTTCGTCACCGCTGACGGCTCCAGCGGCGCGGGCGTGCGGGTGAGCGGGGTCGTCGACTTCGGCGACTGGAAGGCCGGCGCACCGGTCCATGACCTGGCCGTGCTCAGGGTCCGCGGCCCGCTCCTGGACCTGACACCACTTCTCCACGGCTACGGCGCGCCAACCGACCAGGCCTACCGGCGGCAGTTGGACCTGCACACACTGCTCATCGCCCTGGGTTCACTGGAGATCGGCGTGGACGAGCAGGACCAGGCCTGCATCGAACGTTCACGTCACCAGATCCGCACCCTGCTCGCCGACCTCGACGACCCGGGTTTCCGACGGCCAGGCAGCGCTTCCGATGCTGTCGGAGGTCAACTGCGGTAACCCGGACGGCTCCCTTGCCCGATGTCTGACCTCAGGTGACACGACAGTCTCTAACGCTCCGCCATCGCACGGCGAAGCGTCTGCGTCGACGCGACGGACTCGACTGTCGGCTGGTACTCGAGGCCCAGCGGACCGCTGTAGCCGGACGCCTCGAGGTCGCCGAGCAGTTCTGCCCAGTCCAGCGTTCCTGTTCCCGGCTCGTGGCGCCCCGGTACGTCTGCGACCTGCACGTGCTTGATGTGGTCCACCGCATCGGCGAGCACCGCCCGGACGTCCTCGCCCATGACGAGGGAGTGGTAGGCGTCGTAGAGCACCGCGACCTCGGGCCGTCCCACCTCGCGCACGATCGCCACCGTCTCCGGGGTCGAGTCGAGGAAACAGCCGCGGTGGTCGACGCGGGAGTTGAGGTTCTCCAGCAGGATGCCGACACCGGAGCCGGCCACGATGTCCGCCGCTCGCTTCAGAAACGCGACGAGCGCGGCCCGCTGCTCACGGGGATCGACACCGTCGAGGACGGTTCCACCGGTCACCACGAGGTGCCGTGCGCCGATCTGTCGCGCGAGTGGCAATGCGTCGGCGAGCGCGGAGAGGTTCGTCTCCAGCTGAGCAGCGTCGCCCGCCTCCCCGATCGGCGCGGTCACGACGACGATCGTCACACCGGTCTCACGCAGAGCCGCGACGTAATCCGCTGCCTGGTCGGCAGAGGGAAGGGCCCACGTGTCGACGAATCGGAACCCAGCCGAGGCGGCGGCCCGGACACGAGCCGCGGGCGAGGGCCCAGCCTCGGTGAACAACCAGGTCAGGTTGGGCGACAGTTCGAACGTCACTTCTTCTCCTTGGATGCGACTGGACACCGAACGAGGCACTGGACGAGGCACTGGACGAGGCGATCAACGAAGGTGAGTCTCCACGTAGGCGCTGATGACGCACAAGTTCACCGCCGACAAATCCGGCGGTGTACGCGCTCTGGCGCCCACGGTGCCCGTCGACGGCGTCGCCGTGGCCGCTCCCAGACGTGGCACGAACAGAACCGCCACGTCTGCCTGGCCGAATGACAGACTGCGTCCCGTGGTGGGGACCTCGGCCGAGTCCGATCTTCGGGGGGTCGTCGGCAGCACCCGCTGGCTCACACCGCCGAACCGTCGCCGCAACAACCTCTACGAGGAGGAGATCGATGCATTTCAAGGACTTCGAACGGGTCCTGGCTGTCTACGCGCACCCTGACGATGCGGAGTACCTGTTCGGCGGCACGGTCGCGCTGCTTACCAGCCGTGGTGCCGAGGTCAACTACGTGTGCTGCACCGATGGTCGTAAGAGCGGCTCCGATCCCAGCATGACCGAGGATGAGGTCGCCGAAACGCGTGCCGAGGAGCAGCGCGCGGCCGCGAAGGTTCTCGGCGTGAAGGAGGTCACGTTCCTTGGCCATCCCAACGGCAGCCTCGAGGTCACACCGGAGCTTCGTCGAGACATCGTCCGGCAGATCCGCCGACACCGGCCGCAACTGATCCTCACCCTGGATCCACGCCGCGACCTCGACACCCCGATCGAGATCTCGCACCGAGAGCACATGAACGTCGGCGAGGCCACGTTGGTGGCAGCCTTCCCCGAGGCCGGAACGCCGCGGATGTATCCGGAGTTGGCCGACGAAGGCCTGGCTCCGCACCGAGTCGACGACATCTGGATCGCGACCGTCCAAGGTGCCAACCGGTACATCGACACGACCGAGGTTGTCGAGCAGAAGGTCCGCGCCTTCCAGTGCCATGTCAGCCAGTACGGCGAACGCCCGGGGCGACCAGCATGGACGTTCGAGAATTCACGCTGGTCCCCGATGCAGAAGACGATGCGGGCCGCGGGGGAAATGATCGGCGCCGAGTTCGCCGAAAGCTTCCGGGCCGTGACGATCTGACAGACCTCGACTTCGAAACTTCGCCCGGAGCTGATCAGCCACCCGAAAGTCGATCAGCTCCAGGCACTGGATCACATCACTTCACGGTGACGGTGGCGCTGCCGGCCAGGTTGCTGCTCCGGCCGCTCACCCCGACGGTGTGGTCACCCGGCGCCAGTGGACCGGGCAGCGTGATCTGGGTGTCGAGCGTGCCCGTCGACGACGCGACCAGATCATCAGCCGAGACCGTCGTACCGTCGACTCTCACCCGCACCGGCTCGTCATCGGCCAGCAGCTCGGTCGACACCGAGAGCTGACCACCGATCACGGAGGCCTCGACGTCGAGGAACGTCGTGGCCTGCTGGATGGGCGCCCTGATGTCCAACGGGGCAAGGGAAGCCGCCGGTAGCTTTCGAGGCTGGTCGCACCTGGTGGTGTCCCAGATCGTGCCGTACCCGCTGCGTGCGTCGGCGAACGGAATATCGCCGCCGGTGATCTTCTCGGTGATCGCGCAGGGCTCGCCCGGCAGCGGGTATGCGTCGTTCTGGATGGTGTACTTGCCCGACAGTTGGCCGGTGAAGCCGATCCGGTTCAGCGGCCGCCATCCGCCGCGAGCGTGATAGATCGCCGCGTTGCCGTACGCCGCCTGGCGAACCCGTCCTTCGGTGAAGGACCCGTCGCGGAGGAAGTCCTCGAGGAAGGAGTACAACCCGGTCATCTGAAGCGGTGTTGCGGACGGGCGCTCGGTCTTGACCGTCATCAGCTTGAGCCAGTTCGGAGGCCGGCCGACCGGCTCGGTGTTCAGCCATGCGGTCACGATCTGCGCGTGGTTGCCGGGCGTCGTATCCGGCTGGTTGGTGATCATGGTCGCGTACGTCTTGCCGACCTCCCAGTCGAACGGGATCCGGATGCTCGGCCCGCCCGCGTACTCGCCATGGATCACGAAGTCGCCGTAGCCGATCCGGTAGAGCACCTTCGAGGTCAGCCTGTCGTCCGGCACGGTGCCCCGGTTGGGCCCGAAGATCGAGAAGATGGCGATCTTGCTGCCGTCGTCGAGTTCCTGGATGCCGTAGTAGCCGCCGCTGTAGCCGTTGGTCATGAAGTATGTCGAGGGAACCGACGACTGCACGGTGATCTCGTTGTAGAAGGCGGTCGCACCCTCGGGCACAACCCCGGAGGCGGGGAAGTAACGCAGGTGCGTCGAGGGGTCGGCGTTCTCCCAGTAGTTGAAGGGCCCGCACGCCTCTTTGCCCTCGACCCTTGGATCGCACGGCACACCGTCGTCTTCCGGCTGCGGGGTCCGGCCCAGCACAGAGTCGACCGCGAAAGGCTCCTCGACGGTGGTGACCTCCAGGTCGTACAGATGGACCGAACCGATGCCGGCCATGGTGAGGCTGCGCACCGTCTTGGTCGAGTCGATGTTCACGCCGACCATGAAGACGGCGTAGTCGGTTCCAAGATCCACGTCGGGCGCCGCGGTGGTGTTGCGGCCGGCGACGGTGGTCGCAATAGTCGACAGGTCGAGCGGGTCAGCGGCGGTGTCGGTGTAGGCGGGCATCCCGACCCACAACCGTTCGCTGGTGTGATCGGTGTAATGCACCGTGAGGTCGAGGCCGGAGAAGCCACCCGCGGTACCAAGGAACGCGATCGCGTTGCCCCTGCCGGACACGCCAATCGTCGTTTCGGCGGGGATCGGGCTGAAGTTGTCGGGCTCGCCGGGCGCGACGTCAGGCATCGTGAAATCGATGCCGTCCACGCTGACGTCAGCGCCGGGGCCGTACCCTGCAGCGTCCATCGCCGAGGCACGCAACGATCTGCCGGCACTGTCGAGTTGACCACGCTGGTGGGTGGCGGCGTCTGTGATCGAGACGTTGTTCCGGATGCCTGCGAGTGAGTCGCCGGGCGACGCCGAGGCCGGCCCGCCCCCGGCAAGACCCGCCGTGACGACACCGACAGCCAGGCCGGCGGCAATGACAAGACGGGCCAGACGACCTGCTCCAGTCATCCGAACTCCTCGTGGGGGACGGTTGATCGACCAAACCAGAGTCCGGCGACGCCCGTCAATCCGCGGTCCTGGATCGGTCGAGCGTAGGTATCGTCCGCTCGGCGTGGTGATCCGTGGCCTTTTCACTGAGGAGTCGGCCATTTCAGGGGCTGCTGCGTGTCGTCGGGTTCGAGCCGCGGGGCCGCAGGATGATTTGTCCAGCCGCGCGACCAGCGGCAGAACGAGCCCGCGGTGGATGCCGGCGCATTCAGGGAGGGCGTGGGCAGTGGTTGCCATCCCCGCCGGCGGCAGGGAGGTCCCGCGTACAAGGAGGTGCCTGGTGGGAAAGGACGGGTTCGGCCACGGAGAGGTTGCCGAGTTCGGCCGGCTGTTCCGGCGGTTCCTCGACGAGATCGTGCACCGGGAAATGGAGCCGACCGGCCGGCCATCCTTGGTAGCGCGGCTGCGAGAGCATCTGGGTCAGGATCCGCTCGAGACCCCGGTGGTCACCGCGACCTATCCGGCGTACGACCACGCCAATGTGCATGTGGGGTTGGAGGCATGGTTCGCCACCGGCGGCCGTAGCCGGGAACTGGTCGGCGTCAGTGGAGGACACCGGTCCAGCAACACCCTGTCGGAGCTGTTGGAGATGGCCGAACGACACGGTGCCTACGGGGTCGGGCCGGTGGACTACGTCCATCTGCCGGTCTCCGTGGACGAGGAGCTGGCCTGTGTGGGGTTCGGCTTCTTCCTCGGCGTCGACCGGGACGAGCGGACGGCGGTGTTGCTGCGGAGTTCTGAGCTGCACGGCCCGCCGGAGGTTCGGCTGGAGGTGATGGCGCCGTCCCGGGACTCGGCCAAGCGGCTCCTGGCCGGGGCGGAGGAGCTGATGCGGGAACGCAACGTGTTCCGCGGCAAGGTGGTCTCGATCAGCCCGAACAGAGCATTCGAGGAAGGGGCCGGCCCGATCTCTTTCCACCGGCGGCCGAGCATGGACCGGGATGCGATCGTATTGCCGGCAGGGCTGTTGGAACGGGTCGAACGCCAGGTCCTCGGAGTGGCTCGGCACGGAGATCGCCTGCGCGCCGCCGGCCAGCAACTGCGCCGGGGCGTTCTGCTCTACGGCCCGCCCGGCACCGGAAAGACCCACACGCTCAGGTACCTGCTGTCCCGGTTGCCCGACTTCACAGTGGTGCTGCTCACCGGCACCAGCCTGGGATTCATCGGTCCGGCATGTGCCCTGGCCCGGATGTTGCAACCCGCGCTGGTCGTCCTGGAGGACTGCGATCTGGTCGCCGAGGCGCGCGACTTCGGTCCCGGGATGGAGAATCCGCTGCTCTTCGAGATGCTGAACGAGATGGACGGCCTCGAGGACGAGGTGGACGTGGCGTTCCTGCTCACCACCAACCGCGCCGACCTGCTCGAACCAGCACTCGCGCAACGCCCCGGCCGTGTCGACCTCGCGGTCGAGATCCCGCTTCCGGACGCCGCCGGGCGAGCCCGGCTGCTCCAGCTGTACGGACCTGATCTCAAGCTGCCGCCGGAGATACTGGCCGAACTAGTGGTACGCACCGACGGGACAACCGCCTCCTTCGCGAAGGAACTCGTTCGCCGGGCGATCCTGCTGGCCGCCGAACGCGGCGCCGACGAGGCCGCACCGCAGGACCTGCGTAACGCCGCGGACGAACTGCTGTCCGACCGCGACGCCCTCACCCGCCGGCTCCTGGGCGCCGCGGACGCCCCCGATCCGGAGCCCACCTACTGACCGCCGCACTCGCGAAGGCCGGGACCAACGTGGCGTCAGAGACAGCGGATCGATCGACCCTGGGTGAGAGCGTTCCGCTGAGCGTTTTGGACTTGCCCGTAGCGAAGCAGGAGCTGACCGATGCCGGCGAGGCCATGACACCAGGTCGCGCCCACTGAGGACCCAGGGCGGGACGGCTGTTCCCAGTGCTTCCCGGTGCGGTCGTCAAGTACCGTTACTGCGCGTGTCAAGAACGTGTTGACGACCTGGGTGACCAGGCCGAGAGCCTTGGTGTCCCCGCTGGCTGCGGCCCAGTCCAGCTTCGGTTACTCGAAGTGCAATGTGGGGTACGTCGGTTGCGACGCACCTCCGACCTGTCCATGACCTGGGTTGTCGTCAGCGTCCCGTCAGCCGTAGAACGAGCAAGCCGTCCGGCTCGAGGTCGATTCGTGAACCGAAGCGCCGACTGACCCGGTCCAGCATGGAGCACAGCCACCGGGAGTCTTCACCCGAAGCGTTCCGGAGGCGCATCCGCCGGGCCTGCAGCGGCGCCATCTTCGCCTCGACCAGCTGCCCGGAATTTCGGTCCAAGGAAACGAGGAACAGCAGTCGCAGGTCATCGCGGAACTCCTCGTAACCGGTAATGCCTTCGTAGTCGTCGATGAAGTCCCCGCAGCCGTACAGGATCAGCTTGCCCTCATACACTTCGACGGGACGGGGATGGTGCGAGGAATGCCCGTGCACCACGTCGACACCTCCGTCGACGAGTGCATGCGCGAAGCTGACCTGATCGTCAGCTATGTCGTAGCCCCAGTTGGATCCCCAGTGAACCGACACGACCGCGACGTCGCCGGCGCGCTTCACCACCTGGACCCGAGCGGCAACATCGGCCGCGGCAGACTGCGACGGCTCGGCCAGAAAATCGATCCCGGGCCGTCGTTCCGACGCGGCCCAGGCCTCCGGAATGCCGCTGGACGCCATACCGACCGACAAGATCACAGCTCGCCCCGCACCGTCGAGCGGCACGATCGCGGGTCGGCGGGCATCGTGCACGTTCCTGCCCGCACCCACCGCCCGGAGCCCCGCACCGGCCAGCGTCCGAAGAGTTTCCTCCAGCCCTGGGTATCCGAAGTCCAGAACGTGGTTGTTCGCCAGAACGCAGACGTCGGGCCTGGCCGCGCTCAGGCAAGGAACGTTCGGCGGGCTGATCCGATAGTGCACCGCCTTGCGTGGTGCGAAAGCGTCACTTTTCGTGATGCTCGTCTCCACGTTCACCACCCGCACGCTCGGCTCGAAACCGTCGAGCAGGTCCAGCGCGTCTCCCCACGGCCAGCAGAAGTCGACCGGGCGAGCGATCGGACCGTTCGCCTCTTCTGCCAATCCGACGTATGTCCGGGCATCTCGCACGAAGGCCTCCCGCAGCGTCGCGTCACCGGGGTGCGGAAGGATCTGGTCGACGCCACGACCGAGCATCACGTCACCGCACAGTGACAAGCGCGCAGTCGGTGCACTCACGTCACCACGCTAGCCGCGTCCGGTCGATCGGATCCGACGCCGCCGGTGTGGCTCACTCCGTACCAACCGGCCCATCGCCCGCCGAACAGAGAGGACCAATGATCCAAAAGTCTCATTGCCCCCTCTGCCGAAGGTGTATTACTTCCGTCATGGCGTAGCCGAACGGGGGGCGGTATGGAGTCACAACACCGGCAGTCAGGCACCTCGAGCCCGACAACGCCGCCGCCCTCCCCCATCTCCCTGCCCCAGGGCGGGGGTGCGATCCGCGGCATCGGCGAGAAGTTCGGCGCCGACCCGGTCACGGGCTCGGGCAGCCTGACCATCCCGGTTCCGACCAGCCAGGGACGTGCCGGCTTCGGGCCCCACCTCGTCCTCGGGTACGACTCAGGCGCGGGCAACGGACCGTTCGGGTTCGGCTGGCGGATGCCGGTCGCCACCATCAGTCGCAAGACCGAGCAGGGCCTGCCGCAGTATCGCGACGCGGAGGAGTCCGACGTCTTCCTGCTCTCCGGGAGCGAGGACCTGGTGCCCATGACGGGCGCGGACGGTGAACCCGTCGTCGACACCGTGAGCGTCCCCGGTTTCTCCGTCGCGCGCTACCGCCCGCGGATCGAGTCCGACTACGCCCGCATCGAACGCTGGACCTCGACCGCGGACGGTGACGTGCACTGGCGCACGCTGTCGGCAGAGAACGTGCTCGCGGTGTACGGCCGCACCGCCGAGGCCCGTATCGCCGATCCCGCGGACGCCCGCCGCGTCCACTCGTGGCTCTTGAGCGAGACTCGCGACGACCGCGGCAACGCCGTGCTCTACAGGTACAAGCAGGAGGACGCCGAGGGCGTCGACGTCCACGCCCCACACGAAACGGGCCGAACCCACGCCCAGCGCGTCGCCAACCGCTACCTCAAGGACGTCCGCTACGGCAACCGTGTGCCGCTGCTCGACGCCGAGGGGCGCCGCCCGGTCGACCTGACTCCGGTCCAGGTGGAGGAAGCTGACTTCCTCCTCCAGGTCGTCCTCGACTACGGCGAACACTCCGCCACCGCGCCCACACCCGACGATCAGGGCGACTGGTTGTGCCGGAACGACCCCTTCTCCACGTACCGCCCCGGCTTCGAGGTTCGCACCTACCGTCTCTGTCAGCGCGTGCTGATGTTCCACCACTTCCCCGAGCCGGGGGTGGGGCCGGACACGCTGGTCCGCTCGCTCGACCTGTCGTACCGCAGCAACCGCGGCGCACCCGACGACGTTCGCCTCGGCGCGCCGCTGGGGGCCTTCGTCGACAAACTCACCCAGCGCGGGTACGTCCGTGCCGGCGCCGGCTACACCGGCGCCGAGTACCCGGCGCTCGAGCTCACCTACAGCGAGGCGGTGCTCGGCACGACCGTCCGCGAACTCGACGAGGAGAGCCGCGCCAACCTGCCGACGGGCGTCGACGACCTGCTGCACCGGTGGGCCGACCTCGACGGCGACGGGCTTGCCGGTGTGCTCACCGAGCAGGCCGGCGGCTGGTACTACAAGCCCAACCTCGGCGGCGGACAGCTCGGCCCGCTGCAGCCCCTCGCCACTCAGCCCAGCCAGGCGTCGCTGCACTCGGGCCGGCAGCAACTGCTCGACGTCACGGGTGAAGGACGGCTCGACCTCGTGCAGCTCGCGGGGGAACCCGCCGGCTACACCGCACGCACCGCCGACCGCGACTGGCGGAACTTCGTGCCGTTCCACTCGCTGCCGACCATCGACTGGACCGACCCTCGGCTGCTCCAGATCGACCTCACGGGCGACGGCCGGGCCGACCTCCTGCTCACCGACGACAACATCTTCACCTGGTACCCCTCGCTCGGCGCGGAGGGATACGGCGCCGCGCAGCGCACCCTGCAGCGCTTCGAGGACGAACGCAGCCCGCGGCTTGTCAGCGCCGACCGCGAGCAGGTCGTCTCGCTCGCCGACATGAGCGGCGACGGTCTGATGGACGTGATCCGGGTGCGTGACGGCGAGGTGTGCTACTGGCCGAACCTGGGATACGGCCGCTTCGGGGCGCGGATCGTCATGGACGCCGCCCCGCGGTTCGGAGGGCAGTTCGACCCGCGCCGGCTCCGCCTCGCCGATGTCGACGGCTCCGGATGCGTCGACCTGATCTACCTCGACGGCTCGGGCGTGCGGCTGTGGTCGAACGAGGCGGGCAACGGTTGGAGCGCCCCGCAGTGGCTGCCCGACCTGCCGCACCTGGACGACCGGTGCACGGTGCAGGTCGTCGACCTGCTCGGCACCGGCACCGCCTGCCTGGTCTGGTCGTCGCCCGCTGCCGTCGACGCCCCGAGCCCGATCCGCTACGTCGAGCTGATGCGCGACGGCAAGCCGCACCTGCTGGTGGAGACGGTCAACAACCTCGGCGCCCGCACGAGGGTAGGCTACGCCCCGTCCACCAGGTTCCTCGTGGAAGACCGGCGGGCGGGCCACGACTGGGCGACACGCCTGCCGTTCCCGGTCCACGTCGTCGCCCGGACCGAGCAGGTGGACCTGGTCAGCCGCACCCGGTTCACCTCGAAGTACTCCTATGCGCACGGCTACTTCGACAGCGAGGAGCGCGAGTTCCGCGGCTTCGCGCGCGTCACCCAGCAGGACACCGAGGCGTTCGAGGACTACGTCGCCGGCACACTTCACGAGGACGCCGGTCAAGATCTCGCACCAGAGGTGTACCAGGCGCCGGTGACGACGCGCACGTGGTTCCACACCGGCGCCTACCTCGAGCGCGAGGCGATCCTGCATCAGCTGCGGGAGGAGTACTACGGCGGGGCGTCCGACACACCCGAACCACTGTTGCCGGCGGGAATGACCGAGGCGGAGACGCGCGAATGCCTGCGCGCGCTGCGCGGACGACCACTGCGGCAGGAGGTGTACAGCTACGACGGCTCGCCGGAGGAGGACGTCCCCTACAGCGTGGTCGAGTACGGCCACGAGGTGCGGCGGCTGCAACCGCGTACGAAGACGCCGACGGGCGCCGATCGGCACGGCGTGTTCGCGGCGCACCTGCGCGAGACGCTGACCCGGCACGTGGACCGCGACGCCACCGACGAGCGCGTCACGCACAAGCTCGAGCTGGAGGTCGGCCCCTACGGCAACGTGCTGCGCTCGGCGTCGGTGGTCTACGGCCGTACGACCGCGGACCCGGACCTGCCCGTCGAGGTCACCCGCGAGCAGCAGCGGCTCCGCATCCAGTACGGCGAGACCGACTACACGCCGGACGTCGACCGCGTCGGCCCCGTTCCCGCCTACCGGCTGCGGGCGCCCTACGAGACCCGCGGGTTCGAGGTCACCGGGATCGCCCCGGCGGCGACCCGGTTCACGGTCGACGAGCTCGACGCCAAGCTCGCTACCACCGCACCGATCGGCTACGAGGACACCGCCGGCGGGACCGACCCCGAGCGGCGCCTGCTGACCGCCGTGCGCACCCTCTTCCGCGACGACCAGCTCGATCCCCTCCCGCTCGGGCAACGCGACTCACTGGGCCTGGACCACGAGACCTACCGCCTCGCCTTCACTCCCGGCACGGTGACCGCCCAGTACGCGGGCGCCGTGAGCGACGACGACTTCACCGCTGCCGGCTACGTGCACCTCGGCGACGCCAACTGGTGGTTGCCCTCCGGGACGATGACCTACTCCGCGGATCCGGCCGCCCGCTTCTATCTCCCCACCGGCGCGCGCGACGCGCTCGGGCTCGAGACCGTCACGACCCTGGACGACTACGCCCTGCTGGTCACGCAGACCAGCGTGCCGTCCGCCCCCTGGCAGGTGGTGTCTGCGGTCAACGACTACCGGGTGCTCAGCGCCCAGGAGGTCACCGACCCGAACGGCAACCGCACCGCCGTCGCCTTCGACGCGCTCGGCTTCGTCGTGCGGTCGGCCGTGCTCGGCAAGGAAGCCGCGCCGTCCGGTGACACCCTCGACGAGCCCACCGCGCAGATGGACTACGAGCTCTTCCGCTGGCGGGACTCACAGCTGCCGAACCGTGCTCACGTACGCACCCGCGAGCAGCACGGTCCAGAGAATCCGCGCTGGCAGGAGAGCTACGTCTACTCCAACGGCAGTGGCGGCGTCGCGATGGCCAAGACGCAGGCACCGCCCGGGCCGGTCCGCCAGGTCGGGCCGGACAACACCCCGTTCGAGCCGGCCGCCTACGTCACGGCCGATCCCCGCTGGGTCGCCACCGGACGGACCGTGCTCAACAACAAGGGCAACCCGGTCAAGCAGTACGAGCCGTTCTTCAGCCCCACCGCCGACTACGAGAACGAAGAGGCGGCTCGGGCCATCGGGGTCACCGCGATCGCCTTCTACGACCCGGTGGGCCGCAACACCAGCACCCGTCATCCCGACGGCACCCTCTCCCGGACCGAGTTCGGGCCGTGGCGCCGGCGCGACTGGGACGCCGCGGACACCGTGCTGGACGCCGACTGGTACGCCGAGCGCGGCAGCCCCGACCCCACCGCCGCCGAACCGGCCGACCCGCAACGCCGGGCCGCCTGGCTGAGCGCGCAGCACGCCGGCACACCGTCGACCACCTACGTCGACAACCTCGGCCGGCCTGCCTACGCCGTCTCCGACCACGGCGGCGGAGTCACCACCTCGATGCGATCCGAGAGCGACCTGACCGGCCGCGTGTTCGCGGTGTACGACCAGCTGCAGCGCCGGATCTCCAGCGGCTTCGTCGGCATGCTCGGCCAGCCGGTCTACGTCGAGGACGCCGAGACCGGCTCGCGCTGGACGTTCGTCGACGTTCTCGGCGCGGTCGTCCGCGCCTGGGACGACACGGGCCGCACCTGGCGCACCGCGTACGACGCCCTGCACCGGCCGGTCGGCACGTACTTCACCGAGCCCGGCCGGGCCGAGGTGCAGTGCACGTTCCTCGTCTACGGCGACCGAGCGCCCGACGCCGCCCGGCACAACCTGCTCGGCGCCGCCCACCTGATCTTCGACGCCGGCGGCCTGACCCGGGTCGACGACCTCGACCTGCACGGCAACCCGTTGACCACGGACCGGTTGCTGCTCGCCGACGTCACGACCGACCCGGACTGGAAGGCCGCGGCGACGGCGGCGAACTATCCCGCGATCCTCACCGCAGCGGCGGCCGAGCTCGACCCGCAGGTGTGGACTGTCACCACGACCTACGACGCGCTGAGCCGTCCGCGGCTCGTCACGCTCCCCGACGGCACAAGGAGCCGGCCGACGTACGACGAGGCCAACTTCCTGGCGCGAATGGAGGTGCAGCCCGGCGGCACGGGCGCGTTCGGCGACGTTCTCGTCGCCCAGACCTACGACGCGAAGGGCCGGCGCCAGACCGCGACGTACGGCAACGACGTCGTACTCACCTACACCTACGACCCGGCCACCTTCCGGCTCACCGACCTGCTGGCCGCGAAGGCAGGCGCCCCCGTCACGCAGGCGCTGGCGCGTCTGCACTACACCTACGACGCGGTCGGCAACGTGGTGGAGGTCGCCGACGACGCCCAGCAGACCCACTTCTTCCGCAACGCGGTCGTCAGGCCCGACCGGCGCTACGCGTACGACGCGCTCTACCAACTGGTCCGCGCCAGTGGTCGTGAGCTGGCCGGCGGCGTGAACGACACGACCCGCGACGCCCGCGACCTGCCGATGACGCCTCAGTTGCCGTTCGAGAACGACGCCGCTGCGGTGCGCACCTGGACCGAGGAGTACGACTACGACCTGCTCGGGAACCTCACGGAGCTGCGCCACCGCTTCGCGACGCAGCCGGGCATCGGCAACGGCTGGACCCGCCGCTACCGGTACGCCTACCAGGAGGACGCCACCGACCGCACGAACCGGCTCGCGGCAACCAGCCTGCCTGCCGACCCGGCCGCGGGCCCGTACAGCGCCACGTACGACTACGACGGCGACGGCCACCTCACCCGGATGCCACACCTGGCGCACCTGACGTGGAACGCCTTCGACCGGCTGCGCGAGGTGGACCTCGGCACCGGGGGTACGGCGTACTACCAGTACGACTCCGGGGGCGCGCGGGTCCGCAAGACGATCGTCCGGCAGGACGGGACCCGGCAGGACTGGCTCTACCTGGGGCCGCTGGAGGTCTACCGCGAACGGACGGGTGCGGCGGCACCACATCTGGAACGTCACACCGTGAACCTGGCCGACGACGCCGGGCCGGTCGCCCAGTTCGACGTCAAGACGGTGGACTCCACGAACGCCGAGCCCGCCGTGCCGCTGAACGTGCCGCTGTTGCGCTACCGGTACACCGACGCGGTCGGGTCCTCCGTGCTGGAGACCGACGCCGACGGTGCGGTGCTGAGCTACCAGGAGTACGCGCCGTACGGCACGACGACCTTCCGCAACGCCAAGGTCGCCCCGGGCGTTCACCCCCAGCGGTACCGCTTCGCCGGTAACGAACGCGACGACGAGACCGGGCTGGACTGCATGGGAGCGCGGTACTACGCGCCGTGGCTCGGCCGGTGGACCGCGGCCGACCCGGCCGGGTTCGCCGACGGCCCCAACCGCTGGTCCTACTGCCGCAACAACCCGACGATGCTCGCGGACCCGACCGGCACCCAGTCCGCCGACCCCCACTCCGTCGTGCACGTCTCACCCGCGACCGCGCGGCTGCTCCGACCCGAGAACAAGGCCGAGGCCCAGGCCTATCTCGAACGCGTCTACACCTCGCGGCTGCGTGAGGAGTTCCGCGGGCAGCGCTTCGTCATCGACAGGATGCACCTGACCTCCCACGGCTGGATCATCGACGAGAGCCACCTGGAGCCGATCGCCCCGGCCGGTGACGGCTCCGGTCCGCCGGGCGTCACCGGCGGGGTCGACGGCAGCACGGGCGACCCGACGGCCCGGCCGGACGCCGTGCCGGCCGATGGCGGAAGCGCCTCCGGAACGCCGACGGATACCGCCACCACGGGCACCCAGCAGACCGACGGGGGTTCGACCACCGGCAGCTCGACGGGCACCCGCACCGAAGGCCCGCCCGGTGGATCGTCGACGGGCAGCGCCACCGGGACCGCGGGCGGTCGTGGTACCGAGTCGAACCCCGGCGGGGGCACGGGGACCGAAGGCACCGGCTCCGGCGGGGGCCCTCCGCGCGAGCGGACCTTCTGGGACCGCGGCGGCCGCGTGCTGCTGCTCGGCCTCGGCATCGTCGCGCTGGGCCTCCTCACCGTCGCCACCGGCGGCGGGGCGTTGGTGATGTTCGCCGCCGGGATGGCGATCGGTGCCGGCACGGTGGCGGCCGTCGGCGGAGCCGCCCTGCTCACCGCCTCCTACGCCGGCTACACCACCGCCGAGCAGGATGCCCGGTGGCAAGGTGCCCTGACCGACGCGGCGCTGGTCGCCAGCTCGCCCGGCAGCGCCATCGGTGGGGCGGTCGGCTACGCGGTCAACGGTCGCGAGGGCATGCGCACCGGCGCCATGATCGGCGGCCTGACCGAGGGCGTCATCTCGCTGGGCGTCGGCGGTGCGCGCGCGCTGATGCGGCCCGGCCCCGGCCTCAATCCGGCACCGGTCGGCGAGGTCGCGCTCGCCGAGTGGCGGCAGATGAGTGCCCTGCAGCGCAGTACCTACGAGCTGGGCCAGACCACGGTGCGCGCCAGGACCTGGGCCCAGATCGTCGCGCGCGGCATCGAAACCAATCCGATCGCCAAGGGTGAGTTCCTGCGAGCGACGTACGGCGGGCGCCTGGGGATCCTGTTCCGCGCCTGGGCTCCGTTCACACTCGTCAAGACCGTGAGCACCGGTGGCACACCGATGGCCGCCTACGCGGGGTCGTGGCTCGTGCACGGGTTCGGCCTCACCACCGCCACCGGGTTCAACTGGCTCACCAATCTGTTCAACGACTCGGCGACCTCCCAGGCGCGACTCGACGCCGCCGAAGCAAGTTCTCCGCCGCCGGACACCCTCGGCAGCACGTCCCCCACCAGTCCGGTCAACGACCACCTCGAAAGGTGATCCGATGCCACTCCTCAGCATTCCGGTTCGCGGCCGGATCACGGACGCACAGGGCCAATCCCTGCCCCGCGCCCTGGTGCGCACCTTCGCCGCCCTGCCGGAGCAGCCCGACCGCGCGGTCGCCGAGGCGACCACCAACGCGAGGGGTGTCTACGCGACGAAGTTCGCCCACGAGAGGGACCTGCTGCCGCTGGTCTACGTCGAGGTGCTGCTCGACGATCGACTGCTCGGACGGAGTCAGTCCGTGGCGATCGAGAACAGCGAGGTCCGCATCGATCTGCAGGTGGACGTCACGCCGTCGCCGGGCCCGGTGGAGCCGGAGCCGACCGACGGCCGACGACGGGTGTACGGAACGGTGCGCGACGAGTTCGGCGACCTCCTGCGCGAGGGCACGGTCACGGCTTTCGACCGCGACCTGCGCAACGAGCAGAAGCTCGGCTCGGCGAGGCTGCGCGACGGGCAGTACGAGATCTTCTACACCCAGGACCAGTTCGCGAAGGCCGACAAGGGCTGGGCCGACGTCGTCGTCAAGGTGTTCGGGGTCGACGGCGCGCTGCGGCACACGTCGGGCATCTCCTTCGACGCGCCCGAGGATCTGCGGCTCGACGTCACCCTGCAGGGCAGGGCCTACGTCGGGCCCTCGGAGTGGGAGGCGCTGAACACCGACCTGCTCCCGCTGCTCGACGACGTGCCTCCCACCGACCTGCGCGAGGACGACGACTTCCAGGACGTCTCCTTCCTCGCCACCGAGACCGGCACCGCCCGGCTCACCATCGCGGTGTGGTCGGCCTGCTACCGGCTTGCCGCGAAGGTCGCGCACGAGCAGGCGGGCCAGAACCGCGCGGACATCCCGGCCGAGGCGTTCTTCGCCTTCCTGCGTCAGGGACAGCCGTCGATCTTCTACGACGCCCTGCTGCCCGACATGCAACACCCCGACCGGCGAGCGCTGCTCGAGGAGAAGCTCGTACGCGGCATAGCTGCTCTCACCACGGACATCCAGAAGTCCCTGCTGACCGGAGCGATCGAACTCAACTACGTTCCTGCGCGCCTGGCGCCCGCGATCGACGGCGTCCTCGGCGCGCTGGAGGGCCTTCGGGTCGTCTACACCGCCGACGTCACCCTGGGCGGCGGCAAGGGAACCGTCGGGCAGATGCTGACGCTGACGCCGGAGATCGATCCGCGGCAGCGCACAGAGTTCCTCAGTGCCTTCGCCGCCCACTCGGGTCCCCTCGACACGTTCTGGAAGGAGATCGAGGAGAACCAGGTGCTTGCGCCCGACGTCGCCAAGCGGGTCAGGCAGACCTTCCGGGTGGGCGCACTCACCCGCAACCACGTCCCGCTGGTCGACGCGATGGTCAAGATGCTGGACTCCGGCGAGGTGAGCGGCCCGCGGGACTTCGCGAGGCTGGACGAGGCCGCCTGGCAGACGTTCCTGACGACACCCCGTGCCGACGGCACGGTCGTCGGCACGCCGGCGAACGTCGACGGCAACACCCCGGAGGAGCAAGCGGCGACGTTCAGCACGATCCTGTCCCAGCAGTTCGAGCGCGCCTACGCCACGACAGCCTTCAGCGCCAAGCTGCAGCGATCGGAGGCGCCTCCGATCGGGTCGAAGTCCGACATCGTCACGTTTCTGGACGCCAACCCCGGGTTCCAGCTCGACCGGTTCCGCATCGACCACTACCTGACCGAGCACCCCGAGTCGACCGCGGACATCGCCGATCCCGACGCCATGGTGGCGAGCCTGCAGCCCGTGCAGCGGTTGTTCAAGCTGACTCCGAAGTTCGAGTCGGTCACCGCCCTGATGCACAACAACCTGGACTCCGCGCAGGACATCTACTTCCTCGGTCAGGGCCAGCTGCTCACCGCGCTCAAGGGCAGCAGCATCAACAGCCTCGAGGCCAAGCAGCTGTACCGCAAGGCCGAGAACGCGTACGCCCTGAGCCTGGCGATGTTCGCCGACCTGAACGCGAACGTGATCGGCCTGCAGCCGTTCGGCGTGCCGAACTTCGTCCTGCCCTCACTCGACAAGGCCAAGGTCGAGGCTCTGCCCAGCCTGCGCACGCTCTTCGGAACGCTGGACTACTGCGAATGCGCGGACTGCCGCTCGGTCTACAGCCCGGCGGCGTACTTCGTCGATGCGATGCGCTTCCTCGGCGCCCGCGGCACTCAGGGCACCGGCATCCATGCCGGTAAGACGATTCAGGACGTCCTGCTCGAACGCCGCCCCGACCTCGGCGAGATCGAGCTGAGCTGCGAGAACACCACGACTCCGCTGCCCTACATCGACCTGGTCAACGAGGTGCTCGAGGACGCGATCGCCCCGCCCGCGCAGATCGTGCTGAACGCCGCGCTCGAGCCCGACCTGCTCGAAGGCCCCATCAGGCCCTCGGTACTGACCGGCCTGCGGGCCGCGTCCATCCCGATCGACGACAACGCGCGCGTGTACGCGCCGGACAGCCGTGGCGCCTGGGTCGTACGCGACGGCCAGCGGGCGTACACGATCACCAGGACCGGGCCGGACCTCACACTGCGCCGGACCAGGCAGACGTTCCTGTCCGCGGCCGAGCTGCGAGCCAATCCCGAGTACACGAACGACAGCGCCTACGACCTGCTGCGAACGCAGGTCTTCCCGCTGGATCTGCCGTTCGACCTGTGGCATCTGCAGAGCCGCACCTACCTCGACCGGCTCGGTGTTCCGCAGCCGCGGTTCTTCGAGCTGTTCCAGCAGCGCGCGAGCGACGACGTGACCCTCTCACCGACCGACCGGCAGATCGACGCGGCCTGGCTCGGCCTCACCGGGATCGAGCAGAGGATCCTCACGGGCACCCTCACCGGCAAGCAGTCGTGGGACTACTGGGGTCTCGCCGAGACGGGCAACGACGTTCCCAGTCCCGACAACCCGGCCGACACCACGGCCAACCTGACCGGCGGCTGGATCGACGTGCTCAGCCACGTGCCCGTGCTGCTCAACCGCGCGGCGATCAGCTACACCGAACTGCTGCAGCTGATCGACACCCGCTACGTCAATCCCGAGCGCAGCCTCGGCATCGAGACCACCGACACCAACACCAATTCCTGCGATCTGTCGACGTTCACCGTCACCAACCTCACGCAGGCGGTGCTCGACCGGGCGCACCGGTTCCTGCGGTTGTGGCGACAGATCCCGGACCTGACCATGTGGGAACTCGATCTCCTGCTGCCCGACGCCGACCCGGATCCCGGCACCATCGACAAGCAGATCACCGACGCCGCGCTGGGCGACCTGTCCCAGCTGACCCGGCTGCGCACCCGGACCGGGCTGGACTGGCGCGTGCTCGCCTCCTTCTACGCGAACATCGACACCGTCGTCGATCTCGACCACGGGCTAGAAGGCGCTCCCCCGGTGCAGACGCTGTACGCCCGCCTGTTCCGCAACCGGCTGGTCGACGCCGTCGCGCCGTTCCCCGCCGACCCGGCAGGGCTGACCGGCACCGTGGCCGACTTCGTGCCCGGCCTGCTGGCGGCGTTCCGGATCCGCGAGGAGGACCTGGCGCTCGTCCTGGCCGACCTCGGGCTCGCCCTCACCAGCCCGCTGACCCTCGAGGTACTGAGCAAGCTGCACCGGATCGTCGTGCTCGCCGGAGCCTGCGAGCTCAAGGTCGACGGGTTCCTGCGGCTGAAGCGGCTGTGGGGACAAGATCCCTTCGCCTCCCCCGCGGCCACGCGGGCATTTCTCGAACTCGCCGACACGGTAGGCGCGTCCGGCTTCACGGTGGTCGAGCTGGACTACCTGCTCGCCCACCGGTTCACGGCCAACTCCGGTGTCGCCCTGGAGGACAAGGCGATCGTGACCGTGCTGCAGGTCCTGCGCGACGGTCTGCAGCGCATCAGCGACGACGTGCGCCGCAAGGACGAGGAGACGGCGCAGGCCTACGTGACCAGCAAGATCGGCCTGGCGCCTGCGCTGCGCAAGGATGCCGACCAGACCGCGGCCCTGGCGCTCATCGACGGCACGTGGGTGGGCACGCCTGCAGCCCACGACGCGCTGATCGACACGCTGTTCGCGGGTCTGCTCGACCTGCCGACGGCGAAGGCCAAGCTCGCACCGCTCCCGGCAGGACTCTCCCCGGCCGACAAGCAGACCGCCGTCGACGCCCGCTTCGCCTACGTCGCTCCGGTCCTGGAGGGCATGCTGCTGCGGACCCAGACCGACGCCTACGTGCATCAGCAGGTGGCCGGCGCACTCGACGTCGACGTACCCAGCGCCACTGCCCTGCTCGACACACTGCACGTGCCGAGCGGCACGGTGTCGCTGCTGCGCACGCTCACCGACACGCGGCTGATCGAGCACCTGCCCGACGGAAGCTACCGCTACGCGTTGAAGGAGGCCGACTTCCCCGAGGCGTTCAAGGGCCTGCGGTTGCTCCACAAGGACACGTTGCTGATGGAGCGTCTCGGCATGACGGCGAGCGACGTGCTGTGGTGGCTCGCGCCCGGCCACGCCACCGGACTGGGCTGGCCGGAGCCGGGAAATCTGCCGATCGACACCACCACGTCCGTGCCGATCGCGAAGTGGGTCGCACTGGTGCGCTTCCTCGCGTGGCGGAAGAAGCTGCCGGTGTCCGACCTGACCGCACTGGAGTTCGCCGACGGCGTGCTCGATCCCGCTCACCCGTCCGCCGACGACCTGGCCGGCCTCGCCCGGTTGACCGCCGTCGACCCGGCCGATCTCACCGCGCTCGCGACCGCGTTCCACTGGCTCGACACCTCGGCCGCCTTCGACGTGGTCAAGGACCGGCTGCGCCGGCCGGACAATCTCGTGCGGCTGACCGACGCTGCGCAGGCGTTGCGCAAACTCGGCGTGCAGGCGACCCGGGCGCTGGACTGGGCGAAGCCGGAACCGACCCCGCTCATCGCCGAGGGCCTCAAGCAGGCGATGAAGGCGAAGTACGACCTGCCGCAGTGGCAGCAGGTGATCGGCCCGGTGCAGGACGTCTTCCGGGAGAAGAAGCGTGACGCGATGGTCAGCTACCTCGTCACCCACCCGGACCAGGCAGCCGGCCACGGCTGGGCGGACGCCAACGGGCTCTACAGCGCGTACCTCATCGACGTCGAGATGAACTCTCCGATGCTGACATCGCGCATCAAGCAGGCGGCGTCGTCGACGCAGCTGTTCGTGCAGCGCTGCCTGCTCAACCTGGAGAAGGACATCCTCGCCAAGACCGACCTCGACCCGAAGTGGAAGCAGTGGGCGTGGATGAAGCGGTACCGGGTGTGGGAGGCCAACCGCAAGGTCTTCCTCTACCCCGAGAACTGGATCGAGCCGGAGTTGCGGGACGAGAAGTCGCCGTTCTTCGTCGAGCTCGAACAGGAGCTGATGCAGCAGGACGTCACCCTGGAGACCGCCGAGGACGCGTACCGAAACTACCTCGAGAAACTGGACAAGGTAGCCAACCTCGAGATCCGCGCGATGTTCGACGAGCCGCTCTCCCAGGACGAGAACGTGCTGCACGTCTTCGGGCGCACCCGCAGCAGCACCGGCCCGGAGTACTTCTACCGCAGGCGGATCAACAACGCGCGGTGGACGGCGTGGGAGGCCGTTCCGCTCGACATCACCGGAAACCACCTGGTGGCCGCCGTGCACAACCACCGGCTGAGCCTGCTGTGGCCGCAGCTCCTGGAGAAGGCCATCGCGCCGAGCTCAGTGCCAACGCCGTCACAGAACTCCACCTCGACAGTGCAGGCGCCGTACAAGTACTGGGAGGTACGCCAGTTCTGGAGCGAACTCAAGAAGGGCAAGTGGACTCCGAAGGTTCTGTCGGACTCCTTCCACACCGTGCCGTTCTCCAGCGTGTCCGGCGTCGACGGCATCTCGTTCCGCACCCGGCTGGTGCCGTACGTCCAGGTGCGGATGTTCGGCAGCACCGGCAGCTACGCGCCGATCGGGGCGCAGGTGTTCGACAAGCTCGGGCGCCAGGTCACCGCGGGCACCGCCGGCGGCTACGAGCACCTGATCGCCGGTCCGGAGAGCTGGTACCGCGCCAACCTGCTGAGCCACAGGACGGCCAACCAGTACGTCTACTACGGCTCGGTCGAGGAGAGCGGAAAGCCGCACCAGCTCACGCCGAACGAGAACGCCGCCCCGATCCATCTGCTCGGCAAGGTCGCTCCTGACAACACCTTCACGGTCATCGACTCGCAGGCGGCCGCGTTTCCCGTCACGGGTAGCTTCTTCACCTGGGACCCGCGGCACACGTACTTCGTCGACTTCGTGTACCGCAAGGACTGGAGCTACTTCTCCGCTGCGTGGCACGAGCGGGTGACGTCATCGTTCCAGTACTTCGTCCACTACCACCCGTTCGTCGACCTCTTCACCAAGGAGCTCAACATCTGGGGCCTGGGTGGCGTGCTCAACCGCCGCATCCAGGTGGACCCGACGAGCATCCCGGGCAGCCCGGCGCCGTTCAACTTCGCCGACTACGTGCCCGACGACGCGAACGTTGCCGCGGACAGACCTGTCGAGAACGTCGACTTCTCCTACAAGGGCGCATACTCGCCGTACAACTGGGAGCTGTTCTTCCACGTGCCGTTCCTCATCGCCAACAAGCTGGCGAGCAACCAGCGCTTCGAGGAGGCTCTGCAGTGGTTCCACTACATCTTCGACCCCACCAGCACCGACACCGCCGCGGCCGACCCGGACACACCGCAGCAGAAGTTCTGGATCACCAAGCCGTTCTACGAGACCACCAAGGCCGACTACTACAAGCAGAAGATCGAGAACATGCTGCTGGCGATCGCCAAGGGTGACGCCGAGCTGAAGGCACAGGTCGACGAGTGGCGTGACCATCCGTTCAACCCGCATCTCATCGCGCGCATGCGCACGGTCGCGTACCAGAAGAACGTGCTGATCAAGTATCTCCAGATGCTCATCGCATGGGGCGACCAGCTGTTCGGGCAGGACACGATCGAGACCATCAACGAGGCCGCGCAGCTGTACGTTCTGGCCGACTCGATCCTCGGCCCGCGGCCCCGCGGCGTACCGCGGCGGAACGAGAACCCGATCAAGACCTTCTACCAGCTGAAGCAGGACGGCATCGACCCGTTCGGCAACGTGCTCAAGCAGGTCGAGAACCTGGCACCGACAGTGCCGTCGACGGGTGGGCTGGGCGAGGAGGCTCCGGAGCTGCCGCGGTTGGACGTCCTGTACTTCGGCATCCCGCACAACGACCAGCTGCTGACGTTGTGGGACACGGTCGCCGACCGCATGTACAAGATCCGCAACTCCCTCAACCTGCAGGGCGTCTTCCGGTCGCTGGCGTTGTTCGAGCCGCCGATCGACCCCGCCGCGCTGGTGCGGGCGGCCGCGGCCGGGCTCGACGTCGGCAGCGTCCTGGCCGACGTCAACGCGGCGATGCCGGTGTACCGGTTCCAGTACACCGTGCAGCGGGCAAAGGAGACCTGCGCGAAGGTCGAGGCCCTGGGCAACGCCCTGCTCGCCGCGTTGGAGAAGCGTGACGCCGAGGCGCTCGGGCTCCTCCGTTCGAGTCAGGAGCAGATCATGCTGGACCAGGTGCGGCTCGTCCGCACCCAGCAGGTGAGCGAGGCCGAGGCGACCAGGAGCGGGCTGGAGCTGGCGAAGGCAGTGGTCGAGGATCGGCGTGACCACTTCAAGAAGCTCATCGACGACGGCTGGAACGCCGGTGAGCAGGCCTGGCTCGGCCTGACAACCGCGGCGATGACGCTCGAGACGGCCGGCACGGTGCTGAACACACTCAGCGCGTCGATCAGCCTGGTGCCCGATGTCGACGCGGGTGCTGCCGGCTTCGGGGCTTCGCCGACCGTGAAGCTGAAGTTCGGCGGTAAGAACATCTCCAACTCGGCCGGCAAGGCGGCCGAGGTGCTCAAGGGGGTGGCGTCCGTGCTGTCGATGGGCGCCGGTATGGCGGCCACCGTCGGCAGCTTCGACCGGCGCTCGCAGGACTGGGAGCACCAGAAGTCGCAGGCGGAGAAGGAGATCGCGGAGTGTGAGAGGCAGATCGCGGCGGCCGAGATCCGGAGGCTCATCGCCGAGCAGGAGCTCGCCAACCACGACAGGCAGATCGAGCACGCCCAGGCCCAGGACGAGTTCCTGCACTCCAAGTTCACCAACAAGGAGCTGTACGACTGGGTGGTTGCGCAGCTGTCGACGGTGTACTTCCAGAGCTACCAGCTCGCGTACGACCTCGCGAAGCGCGCCGAGCGCTGCTTCCGCTACGAGCTGGGGCTCAGCGACTCCACCTACATCCGGTTCGGCTACTGGGACAGCCTGAGGAAGGGGCTGCTTTCGGGCGAGAAGCTTGCCTACGACCTGCAACGGCTGGAGACGGCGTACTCGGAGCAGAACCGGCGCGAGTACGAACTCACCAAACACGTCTCGATCGGCGCGCTGGATCCGGTCGCACTGATGAAGCTGCGCCGCAACGGCGAGTGCTTCGTCGACCTGCCCGAAGCGCTGTTCGACATGGACTACCCAGGACACTACTTCCGCCGCATCAAGTCGGTGGGGTTGTCGATCCCGGCGGTGGCCGGGCCGTACACCACGGTGGCGTGCACCCTGACGATGACCAGCAACTCGGTACGCAAGGACTCGACACTGCTGGGCGGCAAGTACCTCCGGGACACGGCCGCCCCCGACCCGCGATTCGTCGACGAACGTGCCGGCATCCAGTCGATCGCGACCAGCACGGGCCGCAACGACGCGGGCCTGTTCGAGCTGAACTTCCGCGACGAGCGCTACCTGCCGTTCGAGGGCGCGGGCGCGGTGAGTTCGTGGCACCTGAAGCTCAACGCGGACCTTCCGCAGTTCGACTACGACACGATCTCCGACGCGGTGCTGCACATCGGCTACACCGCACGCGAAGGCGGCGGAGCACTGCGGGCGAAGGCGGTCGAGGAGTTCAACAAGAAGCTCGACGCGCTGGCGCTCGCCGAGAGCCGGACCGGGCTGTTCCGGGTGCTCGACCTCAGACGTGAGTACCCTGACAAGTTCTACCGGTTCCTGCACCCGGCGAACCCCGCCGACGACCAGGCACTGATGCTCGACGACCTGGCCGAGCGCCTGCCGTACTTCACCCGAGCGTTCCCGACGAAGAAGGCCGTCAAGCTCGAAGTGGTCGCGCACATGAAGGACGACGCGACCTACAAGGCGCAGCTGTCCCCGTTGGGAACGACGCCCGCCGACGAGCTGACAGTGGCGCCGGACCCGACGTACATGGGACTGCACCGAGCCACGAAGGACCTGGCCGGCAGCGAGGTGCCGTTCGGGGCGTGGACGCTGAAGCTCAGGGCCGACGGGGCCACCGATTTCAGGTCGCTGGCACCGGACGCCGTCGACGAGTTGTTCCTCGTCGTCAACTACACGGTGGCCTGACGATGCTGACCGCCGAAGAGATCGACGCGTTGGTGGCGCGGGTGGTCGCGCGCATCCGGCCCGAGAAGGTCATCGTGTTCGGCTCCTACGCCAAGGGGACGGCCGGCGCCCGCAGCGACCTCGACCTGTGCGTGGTCGTGGACACGCCCCTCCCGCCCTCACGTCGGGCGGACGCCCTGCGTCCCCTGCTGGCCGGCTGTCTGGTGCCCGTCGACATCCACGTCCACACCCCGGAGGAGATGGAGGAGTACGGAAAGGTCCAGCACTCGTTCCTGCACAGCGTGTCGACGTCGGGGAAGGTGGTGTACTCCGCGACCTGAGCCCCGGCGTCCAACGACGAGCGACAGCAGGCAGCCGGGGCTGTCAGTCCCGAAGAACCGGGACCCACCACAGCAGGTGCGTGCCTCCGCCCGGCATCGGTTCCAACAGGCAGGAGCCTGCGAGCTTCTCCGCGCGGTCGACGAGGTTGGCGAGGCCGCTTCTGCGTGCCAGGTCCCGGGGAATGCCGATCCCGTTGTCCTCGACGTGGAGTTCGAGCCTGCGCCTGGGCACGTCGACGACGACACGCACGTCCACCGCGGTCGCGCGCGCGTGCCGCGCGACGTTCGTCAGCGCCTCTCGAAGCGCTGACTGCAGGTCGGAATAGAGCGACTCCGGGACCACGGTGTCCAACGGCCCGTCCATGGTGACCCGCGGTTCGTACCCCAACGGGACGGCGAGCTCGCTGGTGATGTCGAGCAGGTGACGCCGCAGCGTCGGTGGCCCACCGACCTCCTGTAGGGAGAAGATCGCCTTGCGAACCTCGCGGATGGTGGCATCGAGGTCCTCGACGTAACGCTGGATGCGTTCGATGACGTCCGGGCGGGTCGACCTGCGCGCGACGCCCTGTAGTCCAAGACCGATGGCGAACATCCGTTGGATCACCTGGTCGTGCAGGTCACGCGCGATCCGGTCGCGGTCCTCCAGCACCGCCAGCCGGCGAAGCTCGTCCTGTGCACGTACGTAGTGCAGGGCCAGCCCGGCCTTCTCGGCGAAGTTGCCGGCCATGTCCAGGTCCGCCGGCTCGTAGGGCGTACGGCCTTCCGCACGGCACAGGAGGAGCAGGCCGACCGTCTGGCGCTCCATCGTGAACGGGACCGCCAGCACCGACCCGTTCTCGACGGGACTCGGCCGGTCCCGCTCGGGCCAGCCGACTTCGGCGAGGTCACCATGGCGAAGAGAGGCCTCGCCGCGGCTCACGACGGTGTCCATCCAGGTACCGGCGACCGGCAGGGTTGCGCCGACCAGTGTCCGTGCCACTCTTCCGTAGGCGGCCTGGACCACGAGTTCGGCCCCGCTGTCCTTCGGGAGAGCCAGCATCGCGACGTCGCTCTCGCCGACGGCGCCGGCGCGTTCGACGATCAGGTCCAGGCTCTCGAACCACTCGCCGCCGTCGAGCAGTCTTGTGGTGACGTCACTCGACGCGGCAAGCCAGCGGCCGCGCCGGCTGGTCTCGGCGTACAGCCGGGCGTTCTGGATGGCGATTCCTGCTGCGCCCGCCAGGGCTATGACGACCTCCTCGTCCCTGGCCGTGAACTCCGCTCCGTCCTTCTTCTCGGTCAGGTAGAGATTGCCGTAGACCTCGTCACGTATCCGGATCGGCACACCGAGGAACGACGCCATCGGAGGATGGTTCGGCGGGAACCCCGACGAGACGGGATGGTCGCTCAGGCGGTGGAGCCGGATCGGCCGAGGCTCGTCGATCAGGAGCCCCAGGATGCCCTTGCCAGTGGGCAGGTCCCCGATCCGGTCCCGCAGGTCGTCGGCGATGCCGACGTGGTGGAACTCGACGAGCGTGCGATCCGGCCCGATCACCCCGAGCGCTCCGTATCGCGCTTCGACGAGATCGACGGCGCGCTGCACGATGCGTTCCAGGACCGCGGCCAGAGTGCCGCCGCTCGCCACGGACATGACGGCGTCCAGCAGCATGCGCTCGGTTTCGACCTGCTTGCCGGAGGACTCGTTCGGTGGTTGTGACGTTACGGAAGGCTGCCAACCGGCATCTTCCTGATGCTCGCAGGGGGTCATAGCTCTCCTCCCACGCCAAGACTATGAAGTCGCGCCAGTCTTTACGAGCCTGGCCGGATCGGACACAGCGACCGGCGCAGGCATCGGTTCGGAGGCTTGCTCGGACGGCCCTTCTCGGGACCGTGCTCATGCACCAAGCTGTGACCATGACGATTCGCGTGTTCGTGGTGGACGACCACGAAGTGGTACGAGGCGGCATCCGGGAGTTGCTACACGACGAGCCGGACATCGAGGTGGTCGGGGAAGCCGGTACGGCGGCCCAGGCCCGCGCCCGCGTACCCGCCCTCCGCCCGCACGTCGCGATCCTCGACGTACGCCTTCCGGACGGCAACGGCGTGGAGGTCTGCCGGGAGATCCGCGCTGCGACCGAGCCGCCGCCGGCGTGCCTGATGCTCACGTCGTACTCCGACGACCAGGCTCTCTTCGACGCGATCATGGCCGGAGCGGCCGGCTATCTTCTCAAGCAGATAGACAGCAACGCGATCCTGGCCGCCATCCGCCACGTCGCCGCCGGCGGGTCCATGCTCGACCCCGCGCTCACAGCGGCGGTCCTCGACCGGCTCCGCAAACCGCCACCGGAGGACCCGAGGTACGCGACGCTGACCGAGAAAGAACGCGAGATTCTCGAACTCGTGGCCGACGGCCTGACCAACAAGCAGATCGCCAAGGACCTCTTCCTCGCCGAGAAGACAGTGAAGAACTACGTCTCCGCGATCCTGCGCAAGCTCGGTATGGAGCGCCGTACGGAGGCCGCGGTGTTCGCCGTCGAACTCCGTCGCAACGCCGGGCACGACCGCTGAGCCGCCCGTGCCAAACGGGCCTTTGGGACAGGGCCATTTGGCTACGACAGAAAGGGACATTGCCCGCAGTACCGGCCCATGGTGCGGCGAGATGCTTCTGGTGCATGGTTCACGACCCACAGAAGGAAGGCCATCATGACCATCCGCCACGAAGCGCCCCGCCCTCACCGGAGCCCGTCTCTGCCGGGGCAGCAGCAGACCGCCCCAGGCTCCGCGACCACCGATGCAGAGAGTGGCGGGTCCATGTCGGTGGGTACCAGGAGGGTGCTCGCCGTCTTGCGTATCGCCCTCGGGTTCGTCTTCTTGTGGGCCTTCGCCGACAAGCTGTTCGGCTGGAACTACGCCACGCCGTCGGCGCGCTCCTGGCTTCATGGGGGCTCGCCGACCAAGGGATTTCTCGGCAGTGTCCAGGCCGGACCGCTCCAGTCCATGTTCCACAGCTGGGCAGGCGCCGGCTGGGCCGACTGGCTGTTCATGCTGGGGCTCCTCGGTGTCGGCGTCGCCGTCATCGCCGGCATCGGGCTACGCCTCGCCGCGGTTGCCGGCTCGATCATGATGGTCCTCATGTGGGCCGCGGAATGGCCCATGGCGCACCTGAGCTCCGCCGGTACTCCCACCATGTCGACCAACCCGCTCGTCGACTACCACCTCCTCTACGCCCTGCTCCTGATCCTCTTCGCCGTCGCCGACGCCGGCGCGGTCTGGGGCCTCGGCCGGGCATGGGCCCGGATCGGACTGGTCCGCCACAGCCGCTGGCTGAGCTGAGCCCGAATCCACATCCGGACCGCGACGGGGGATCACGTGAACGACGCACCGGCCGGGGTTCCACGGCACACAGCCTGGACCTCCGGCCGTACGCCGTGCGGCCCCGCGGCAGGTGAAAGGGGCGACAGCGCCGACATGACAACCACAACCGCGAACACGCAAGGCCCGGAGCTGACCGCAGCCGAACGTGAACTGCTCGTCCGTGCGGCGGTCCTGGCACCTTCGATGCACAACACCCAGCCTTGGCTGTTCGGGTTCCGGCACCGGACCGTAGAGGTCCACCGCGACGTCACGCGGGAGCTCACCGCCGAGGACCCTGACGGCAGACTGACGTTGATCGGCGTGGGTGCCGCCGTACTCAACCTGCGCGTCGCCGCCGCGACGCTCGCACTTCGAACCACGACAGTGCTGCTCCCTGATACGTGCCGGCCCACGCTGGCCGCACGGCTGACCCTCGGCACCGGCAGCGGCGAGGGCACCGAGCTGGCAGGGCTGTTCCCGTCCATCCCTCGCCGTCGAACCAACCGGCACCCCTTCACCGACCACGCCATCGAACCCGCCGTGCGGCATGAACTCGCGCAGGCGGCTGCCGCCGAGAGTGCGCGGCTGTACTGGGCGAACGACCGCCAGGTTCGCTGGCTCCAGCACCTCGCCACGGACGCCGACCATGCCGAGCAGCACGACCTCCACCGGATCGTCGAACGAGGCTGCTGGGTAGGCGGCGAACGACACCATGACGGCGTACCCCTGGCGTCACTTGGTCCGCGCTCCGCCGACGTGCCCAGCCCTGTTCGCGATCTCGCCGTCGACCCGGCCGACCGGGCTCGCGCCACCGCGAGATTCGAGGACCACCCGCAGCTGGCGGTCCTGGCGACAGCGGAGGACAGCCCGCGCAGTTGGCTCGTGGCGGGCCAGGCACTGCAACGCGTTCTCCTCCTCGCCACCCGACACGGCCTCGCCGCGTCACTGCTCAACCAACTGATCGAACACGAGGAGCTCCGCGAACTGCTGTACGACCCGGGTGCCGGCCCCACTGCCCCGCAGGCGGTCCTGCGGCTCGGCCGTGGTCGCGATGTGCCGTCCACGCCACGCCGACCGGTCGAGGCGTTCGTACTTCATGACGACGAGACGCCATGAAATCTCCGCCCTCGTCTGCGAATCCTGTGGTTGTCGCTGTCGGCCACCGGTGTGGGATGGGTAGAAGTCGCATTCTGGCCGGACACGACGAATGTCCCGGACCCATGCCGGGACCTTCGGCGGGACAGGCGAAGGACCGTTGCCAGTCCGTCCTCCGGCCGGCTTGCGGAATCGTGAGAACTGGGGCTTGAGGGACACCCGGTCCGCGTCCATGGTGGCATCTGGCGAAAGGCAGCGATCGGATGGCGACACCTGACGCGCGCCCGATCGTCGTGGGCGTCGACGGGTCCGAGAGCGCCCTCGATGCTGCGGCATGGGCAGCCGGAGAAGCCGCCCTGCACGACGTACCGCTGCGGATCGTCCACGGGTTCGCCGAGTCTGTCCTGCGAGTGCCGACCGGACTGTGGGGGACGGACACCGAAGACAGACTGCGCTCGCACGCAAGCCTGCTTGTCCGCGAGGCGGCGGCGACCACTCGCGCCGCCGCGCCTGCTGTCGCAGTGAGCACCGCAGTGGTACGCGACTTTCCGCTACCGCTGTTGGCCGGAGAAAGCCGTGATGCGTCGTACGTCGTTGTCGGCGCCGCCGGCCACAGCGCCGTCGGTGACATGGTGGCCGGCTCCACCGCGGTCTCCCTCGTCGCCAGAGCCCAGGCACCGGTCGCCATCGTGCGCGGCATCGCTCCCACCGAACGCAATGACCGTCTCGTCATCGTCGGAGTCGACGGCTCGCCGCTGGCAGCCGCAGCCCTGAGGGTCGGCGTCCAGGAGGCAACTGTTCGACGCGGGCGGCTGCTTGCGGTCCATGTCGTCCACCATCACCCCAGCCGGAGCACGCAGTCGGCGACAGGAGACACCTCGAATGGGCACGGCCTCCTCACCGACGCTCTCAGTGGCTGGCGCCACCGGTTCCCCAAACTCCGGATAGAGGACCAACTGATGGTTGGGCATCCGGGCGGCGTACTTGTCCGTCTCTCCAACCGCGCAGGCCTCATAGTGGTCGGTGCCCGAGGTCTCGGTGGGTTCACCGGCATGCTGCTCGGATCGGTCAGCCAGACGCTGCTGCACCATGCGCACTGTCCGCTCGTCACAGTCTCGCCGGCGTCCAGCCAGCGCGTGCAGCACGACGGCGTGACATAGAGAAGCCAGGCACTCACGGAAGCGTCTCGCCGAGCGTCCCCGGTGCGTTCCGCAGCGTCCGCCGGTACTGGACGGCCGGCCCGGGCGAAGCCGTACACCGCAAGCACAGGCTCGACAAGTACGATGAACGACCTCCAACGACGAAGACCTGAACGCCAACAGGACAGCGACAACGACGACAGGACCGACGTCTCGTGAGCACACCCTCAACGACCACTGCGACGGACCGGACCGCGCCGGGCCGGACCGATGCCCCCGTCCGCGCGCTGATCATCGGCTGCGGCACGATCGCCACGCTCCACGCCGAGGTTCTCACCCAGCACCCCGACTTCACCGTGACCGCGCTGGTGGACGTCGACAGGACGGCGGCGGAACGGGCCGCTCAGGAGGTGGTTGCTCTCGGGGCCGTCGAACCGGTCGTCTACGACTCGATCGCCGAGGCGGTCGCGTCCGGCACGGTGGACCTCGGTGTCATCTGTACCCCCAGCGGCTACCACATCGACAACGCCCTCGAGTTGATCGACGCCGGCCTGCACATGGTGATCGAGAAACCACTGGACGTGTCCGTCGCCAAGAGCCGCGAGTTCGCCGCGCGCGTCGCGCGGGTCGAGAGGTCCGGTCAGGTCGTCTCGGTGATCAGCCAGCACCGCTTCGATCCGGGCAGTGCGCTCATCCACCAGGCGATCGAGGAGGGCAGGTTCGGCAGGATCACCTCCGCTGTCGCGAGCATGGCGTGGTATCGCAGCCAGGGGTACTACGACTCCGGCGACTGGCGCGGCACCTGGGCTCTGGACGGTGGCGGTGCGGTGATGAACCAGGGAATCCACACCGTGGACCTGCTGCGCTGGTTCTGTGGCCGGCCGGTCGAGGTCCACGCCCACATCGCCCAACTCGACCACGAGCGGATCGAGATCGAGGACACCGCGACCGCCACCGTACGTTTCGAGTCGGGAGCCCTCGCGGTCATCCACATGACCACGGCCGCCTACCCCGGGCTGACCGCGCGGATACAGGTACACGGATCACTGGGCTCGGCGATCCAGGACAACGACGAGTTGCGCTACTTCCACGCCGGCGACGGCGAGGTCTCGGCCAACCTCCGCGAGGCCAAGACCATCGGCAACCAGGTCGAGACGGTGCTCGGCCGGCGACCCGGTGGCGACGAGTTCGCGGGCAGCCGCAACCAGCCGGACACTTTCGCCGCCGGCCACACCCGCCAGTACGACGACATCGCAGCCGCGATCCGCGAGCACCGCCGGCCGCTGGTCACGGCCGAGGAGGCGCTGCTGTCGCTGGCACTGGTGCGTTCGATGTACGTCTCGGCCACTCTCGGCCGGCCGGTGAACTTCGACGACGTACTGGACGGCAAGTACGACGACGTGACGGTGACTGTGTCTCGTCGGGCGTGAGGCCCCGAAAAAGGACTCGACGGGCAGCGGCCTGGTCTCGATACTGGCTCCGGACTTCGAGTTGCCACCTCGAGAGGAGAACCAGCCTGAGTCGGCATGCCCACCTCCGGCTCAGGCACCGCGAACGACACAGACTGCTCTGCCACCTCCACGACGCGTCGGCGTCGCGGAGGCCTGTCCATCGTGCCTGGGAGCCAGCCGCTCGCCCGGCCGGAGGCGAGCGGTCGTCGTGGTCGACGCGGTGGGCAACTCGCCTCGATGACAACCAGCAGTCTGGATGCCGAGGCACCTTCAGGACACGGCAACGGCGCATGACACTGCACGCCTCCCCTTCAAGGGAGTCCTCGTTGCGTCCGTTCAAGAATCACCGCGACCGGTTGGCATGGTTCGGCGAACAGCTCGATCTGGCCCTTCCGGCGCCTCGTGGGTACACCGACAAGCAGAGAAAGCTCGAGCAGGTCGTCGCGTTCGTCGACGTGATCCAGGCGGAGGTCCGCCGATACTCGCGTCGCCGGCGGTTGACCTTCGTCGACTGCGGTGCGGGAAACTGTCACCTGGGCCTCGCCACCGCCCTCTTCTTCACCAAGGTCGAACCAAGGCCCGTGGAGATCCATTGCGTGGACAAGAACGCCGTGCTGATGGCGAAACACCGCGACACGGCCGACAGGCTCGGTCTTGTCAACATGCACTTTCATGCCTGCGACATCGACGAACTCTCCGTTCCCGCACCGGTCGACGTCGTGACGGCCCTGCATGCGTGCGACATCGCGACCGACAAGGCGATGCACCTTGGAGTGCAGACGCGTGCGCGGCACATTCTGACAGTCGCCTGCTGCCAACAGACACTGGTGAAGAGCATCCGAGCCAACGCCGCCTCGACGACCGCCATCACCCGGCACCAGGTGTTCAGGCAACGTCTGGCCTACATGGCCGGCGACGCCATGCGGGCATTGCTGCTCGAGCTGGAGGGCTACGAGGTGGATGTCGTCGAGCTTGTCTCCTCGAGAGCGACCGACAAGAACACACTTGTTCGTGCTCGCAGACGCAACCTCCCCGCCAACCCGGTGCACGCCGAGGCGCTCGCCTCGTTGATGGCGTCGTTCAGGACCGTCCCGGCACTCGCCCACTACCTCGGGCGCGCGACCTCGGTGAAGCGCGACCTCCAGTGCACGCGGCCTACTCCGTGGAGGCTGCGGTGACGTGGTAGACGCGGCCGCCCCAGCCGTCGTCCGGGAACGAGTCCGACACCCGCAGGTAGGTCGCCTTGTCCGGACCGAGGTACGCGGTCAGGTCGATCACCTGGTCGGCCTTGTTGGAGCCGTCGGTGACGCGCTGGGCCTCCTTCGCGACGGTGGTCCAGTGCTCGCCGTCGGAGCTGGCCTCGACGACGTACTCGTTGTCGATGGTGACGGTGGCCCGGGCCGTCACGGTGTCGGCCGGGAAGGGGAACCTGTAGACGAAGTAGTGGTTGCCGTCGGCGAAGCGGTTCTGGACGCCGTTGCTCTGTGACCCGTCGGCGTCCCACAGCCACGGCATCTCGGCGGCCGTGCCGGTGTCGAAGTCGATCTTGTGCGCGACCGTCACCTCAGACCGCGTACCGAAGGACAGCCCCGAGTCCGCGGTCACCGTCGCGGTCACGTCGTGGTGGCCGTCCTCTGCGGTCGCCGGGACCGTGACCTGTACCGGGAAGGTGCCGTAGACCGGGTGCGTGTTGCCGCGCGGGCTCAGCACGACCGTTCCGGAGGCGGGCGAGACGGTCCAGCCGTCCGGCGCCCTGACCGTCACCCGGGCGGTCACCTGCTCCGAGGCGGGTCCGGTTGCCGACAACCCGACGTTGACAGTGAGCTTCGTGGAGCCGTTGCCGACCGGCATCACGACCGGCTGAGCCGGTGAGGTGGTCGCCGCCAGCGAACGCTTCGGCGCCGGCACGGGCACCGCGGCGATCAGGGCGCTCAGTGCGCTGGCCTGCGTACGCCAGTCGAACACGTTGGGATGATCGGTACTGGTGCCACCGGCCCAGCGCGTACCGAGCCGGTCGGCGGCGTCGTGGTCCTGCGCCCAGATGGTCTCTGCCTGCCTGGCCACGAACGCCTTGTACCGGTCGGCACGTGTCGTGTCGGCCAGGTCCATGAGGTAGCGCAGGAAGATTCCCTTGAACTGCTTGGCGTTGTCGTCACAGGTCCGATCGAGGGTGTCGCAGGCCTCGGTCAGCACACCGTCGGTGGTGAGACCTCCGTCGATCGCCGCGTCGGCGAGCCGGCGCGCCGTACTCAGCAACGTCGGATCACCGGTCGCCCGCCACAGTTCGAGCGCCCCACCGACGGCCAGCCCCTGGTTGTAGGTCCACACGGTCTGCCCGTTGCTGTGACAGTCGTCGTTCAGGCCGTCGTTGACCAGACCCGACGAATTGATCATGCCGCTGCCGGCGAACCAGTCCCACGCCGCCTGTGACCGTGCCAACCACCGCTTGTCACCGGGAACGCGGTTGTGCAGTTCGGCGGTCAGCCGGATGTACAGGCCGTTGGTCACCGCGTTCTTGTACGTTCTCTCCGCGTTCCACCAGACGCCGCCGCCACAGGTGTCGTCCCAGTACCCGTTGGTGAATTCGGCGATCTTGACCGCCATGCGGAGGTACCTGGCGTCGCCGGTGACGTCGTACGCCTGGATCCAGGTCAGGCCCCACCATTCGGAGTCGTCGATGGCGCGACTGGTGAAGTTGCCCCACAGTTCGTCACCGGACAACTCACCGGCCGGGAACTTGCCCTGGTCCTTCCGGAAGGTGTTGTCCAGTTGCGGCAGGTAGCGCCGGTCACCCGTCCGCTGCATGTAGTCGCCGATGGTCTGCAAGGCGACGGCCGAGTTCCACCAACTGGAGGGAAACCACGCCTTCTCCGGGTCGTACGAAGACATCAGCACGTCGGCCGCCACGCGCGCCCGTGCCACAGCGGTCGGCCCGTCAGCCGCTTCGGTGCCGGCTCGTTGGACGCCGGCTCGTTGGGTGCCGACCGTTTGGGCGTGAGCGACCGCGGCGGGCGCCAGGCCGACGAGCATGGCGACGAGCCCGACCAGGGCGGCGCGGACACGACGACGCGTGGGTACTGCGGACATGACTCGACCTGCCCTCGTGAGGCTACGCACGGACGGCACACGGGAGGCGTCTCAGCGTGCCCGGCACGAGTGTGGTGTCCGGTCCCACACCTGTAAAGATCATTCGGCAGAGTCGGACACGACACGGGCAGGCCAGGATCGGACGGTCGGTCGGTTGCGAGCGGGGACCCGGAACACTTGTCGGCCGACCGCCGGCCCGTCACACCTTGAGGCGCATGAGGACGAAGTGCCACGGATAGCGGGGGTCGTTCGAGCTGCGCTCTTCGTCGAGGCCGACCACCGCGAAGCCGAGCTTCTCGAACATCGACATCGTTCCCATGTGTCCCATCGTCTTGTTGGTCACCTGGCACGCGTTGACTCTGCCGATTCCGGGGATCTCCTTGCTCGGCCAGTTGTCCCGGATGTAGTCGGCGGCCTCCGGTGAGCGCCAGCCGTACGTACGGCGTAGCTTCGGAAGGGTCGGATCGTAGTGTGGGAAGGCCATGGGCCTCGCCTCGACCCAGCCGCCACCCCGCTTGCGGATCGCCGCCACCGCCGACTTCAACGCTGTGGTAGCCACGCCCTGCCGGCGGTAGTCCATCCGTGTCGTGAAGCAGTTGATTCGCCACAACGGGGCGAGGTCGCCGGTGTTTGTTGGCGGACCCTCCACGCGGGCGAACTGACACCAGCCGACCGGGTCTCCGGCTGCGTAGACAAGGATTCCGTCGGCCCTGCCCCTTCGGACCAGGTCCGAGACCGCGCTCTGTTCCCGGGTCCGCATGAGCTCCCGGTGCGGGAAGTGGCGGCGGGCGCGATCGGGCGCCCCCAGAATCTCCGCGCGCTCCCCGGCCGTGTTCGCCACCGGCGGCAGGTGCCGGCCGAAGTAGTAGACGACACAGGCGCACCCGTGGACCTGGGAGAAGAACCGCTCGAAGTCGGCAAGAGTACGCACCGACAGTTCCCTGGTCGTGAACCCGACCGGCTTCGACGGACTGGGTGTCTTCGGTGCCATCACTCCACCTCCGAGGCACGCGTCGCGGGCGCGCCGGACGATCGCTCCATGATCAGCACAGGCAGAACGGATGGCCGTGTGGGTCGAGCATCACCCGTACGTCCTGCTGCGGCTGATGCTCCGCCAGCGTTGCGCCGAAGTCGAGCGCCCAGGCGACCGCGGCGTCCAGATCGTCGACACCGATGTCGAGGTGCATCGTGGCGATCTGCTCGTCGGCGCGGCTGGGCCAGACCGGCCGCCGGTACTCACGGTCGGCCTCGATGTTGATCGTCGGGCCGATCTCACCCACGGGCGGACGCAGTTGCATCCAACCGCCGTCCGGCCCCTGGTCGACGATCGGCCACCCCAGCAGCCGGTGGTAGAAGTCGGCCAGGTCGCGGGCACCGGCCGGATCCGCTCCGATCGTCACCGCGCCGACGATCATCCGTGGACGCTCCATGATCGGTTGACTCCTCTCGTGGCGGCTTGCGGCAAGGGACAAGCCAGCCTCGCAGCCCGTACAGGACATCCTGTGTCCTGTACGCGCGGGACAATGGGCCCATGCGCGCCGACCGGCTTCTCCGCATCGTGTTCCGGCTACAGGGCCGGGGCGTGGTTTCGGCGTCGACGCTGGCCCGGGACCTGGAGGTCTCGACTCGTACGATCCGGCGCGACATGGAGGCGCTGTCCGCGGCCGGGGTCCCGGTCTACTCCGTACGCGGCGGCGCCGGCGGCTGGGCACTTGTGCAGGACTACCGGACGAGCCTGACCGGCCTGTCCACCACCGAGGCCCTGGCGATGATCGTCGGCAGACCGGGTGGAGTCCTCGCCGACCTCGGCCTGGAGGACCCCGGCGAGGACCTGATCCTCAAGCTGCTGGCTGCGATCGCCCCCGCCGCCCGCGAGCACGCCGAGCACGCCCGGCAGCGGATCCACATCGACCCGGGACGCTACTGGGAACCGGTCACCAACAACCCGTCGCCCCTGCTCCCCCGGCTTCTCGAGGCCATCTGGGACGACAAGATCATCGAACTGCGGTACGGGAGCCGGCCACGCGCCACCCGGACGGCGCCGTACGGACTGGTACGCAAAGGCACCCGCTGGTATCTCGTCGGCCGCGCCCACGACCGGCTTCGCATGTACCGGGTCTCGCGGATCCACGACCTGGCCGTCACGCGGGAAGCCTTCAGCCGACCGGACGACTTCGACCTCGCGACCCACTGGCAGCAGGCACAGGAAGAGTACGCCCGGAGGTTCGCCTCCTACCGGATCCGCCTGCGGCTGCGGGGCGAATCACTGACCCGGGCCGGCTGGGCGTACGCCAGAAGCAAGTCGTTCACCGAGCCCGACCGCGACGGATGGGTGGACGCGGAGTTCGACACCGAGGACTACGACAGCGCGGTCTGCCTGGTCGGGTCACTGGGTGGTGACGTCGTCGTGGTTTCCCCCGACCACCTTCGTCGTCAGTTGATCAGCAACGCGGCGCGCCAGATCGAGCTCAACCAGGCCACACCACCTGAGCCGTAGCGCCGCCCACGCGGATGCTCCGCACGCCTCAGGCGGCCCGACCGCCCATGTTCGTCGGCGTGCTGGCAGTCTCGGGGATGACCTCCGAACCCGACCACCGAGCCTGAGCTCCCAACCTGACCAACCGGATCGTCACGAAGGGCCGCCATGACACCTCCCACCGATCGGCAAAACACCGCCCGGCAAGAGAAGCCTCGTCACCGCGCGCTCCGCGCCGGCCAGCGAGCGCAGGTGTGGGTGGCCGGGCCGGAGCTATCCGCACCACGGCTGTTGTTCGAAACCGACGACATCCTGATCGAAGCACCGAACTGGACACCTGACGGCCAGCACCTGGTCGTCAACGGAGACGGTGCCGCGTGGACGCTGAACGTCCACCACCCAGAGCGAGGACTCGACCGCATCGTGTTCGACCCGCCGGTCAGCCTCAACAACGATCACGTCCTCGGTCCCGACGGTGAACACATCTACCTCTCCGCGACGGATACCCACATCTACCGCGGCCCGCTGGCCGGCGGCCCGGTCACTCGGCTCACCCCGGACGACGGCAGGTGGCACTTCCTGCACGGCGTTTCCCCCGACGGCCGCCGGCTCGCCTACGTGCAGATCGACGACTTCGCCGAGCCGGGAGCACTCGCGATCCTCGAGCCGGACCACACCGTCACCGTCCTCGACACCGGGCCCGGCCACCTCGACGGGCCCGAGTGGTCACCGGACGGACGCTGGATCTACTTCAACACCGGGTCCTTCACCATGACCACGCCCGGGCACGCCCAGATCGCCCGCGTCCCAGACGGAGGCGGGCCGCTGCAACGCCTCACGACCAGTTCCACCGTCGACTGGTTCCCACATTTGTCGCCTGACGGACGCTGGGCGTCCTACATCGCCTTCCCGCAGGGAACCACCGGCCACCCCGCCGACCTGCCGGTCGAGATCCGGCTGGTCTCGGTGGACGACTGGACCACGCCTGTCCAGCGCTACCCACTGCTCGGTGGCCAGGGATCGCTGAACGTCAACAGCTGGTCCCCCGACAGCACCCGCATGGCCTACATCGCCTACCCGATCGCAACCTGATCTGAGCGATCACGTCACTTCCGGCGACGTTCACACGTCCCGCGGAGCAGGTCAGGTCGTGTCCACGGACCTCACGCCGTCGCCGTCACCGGAGCGCCTTGTAGTCGTCGCGGGTGTAGTCCTTCGCCGGATCCCAGTTGCTGAACGCGTAGTCGTCCCGGGTGGCCGTCGATCCCTTCTTCTTCGCGGCGACGATCGCGGCATCCAGGGCCGCGTCCAGCCTGGACTGCAGAGCCGCGAACTGCTTGGCAGGATTGCTCAGCTGGCCGGTGACCAGCCCCTGCATGACGTCCTTCAGGTTCGGGGTGACGACCTTGAGGGCCATGTTCACCTTCGCGACGTCGGAGTTCCGGAGCTCCGGACGCGGTGCCACGTGCATGCTGCGCCTGGCAAGCGATACGGCGGCCTTGGCCTTCGGGTCGAGCAGACCCGCCTGGTCCGCCGCCTTGTTCGCCTCCGGCTGCAGCGACTGCAGGTTTCCCTCACTGAGGATGACCATCATCTTCTGCCCCTCGGGCGAACCCATGTACGACAGGATCTGGCCTACCACGGTGGGGAGTTTGGTGTGCGCGTACACCCAACTCGAGTTGCTGCCCTCCAGGAACGGAACCAGGAACGGCTTGCCCTTCGGGGACGGAAGCGACGCGATGTCGTACTTCCAGTCGGGGGCCGCCTTCTTCCATGCCGGGATGTCCCATGGCCCGTTGAAGATCATTCCGGACTTCCCCGCGGTCATCTGCGCCCGGGCGTCCTTCTCCAGCAACGTGACGAATCCCGACACGACGAGCTTGTCGGTGACGAGCTTGTCGAACAGATCGTAGGCCGCCATGAACTCGTCGGCGGTGTAGGCGTACTGACCGGTCCGCATGTCCATGCCGTTGGCCGGAAGGCCGCGCCAGCCGGCGGTCAGTGCCAGGTAACTGACGATGCCGCCAAGCCCGTCGCCGCCGGCCATCAGGCCGGCCCTTCCGGTCTTGCGGACCTTGGTCAGCGCGGTGGTGAGCTCGTCCCACGTGGTGATCTGTGTGCCGGGGTCGTCGTAGCCGGCCGCCCTCATCACCTCGGTGTCGAAGATCGACATCCGTTCCAGGCGTCTGTTCGACGAGATCGGCCAGCTGTACAGGCGGTCGTTGAAGATGCTGACGCCCGGGACCAGCACGTCGGGTCCGAATCGCGAACGCCAGGTGTCGAAGTCGGGGATCAGATCGTCGATCGGACGAACCCAGCCTTCGGTGATGGCCACCTGCGGTGGCACGTCCAGGGGCAGTGCGAAGACGTCGGGCGCACTCTTGTTCCTGATCCCGAGCGGCACGACCTGGTTGACGTTGTCCCACCCGTTGCCGTCGTACTGCGTCCTGATGTGAGGGTGCTTGGCGGTGAACGCCTCCAGCACGCTCCGCTCCCACACCGACTTCAGGTCACCACTGTCGACCCACCGGAACGTGGCGTCGCCGCTCGGCAGCTTGCCCGGGAGATCGGGGAGCCTGATCGCCTTCGGATCGCTTCCCTTCGCCGCCGCCTTCCCGGCGCCAGTGCCACTGCCGTTGCCGCCACCGCTGCCGGTGTCCACCTGACAGCCGGTGGCGAGTGCGGCGCCGGCCGCGCCGATGAGCCCCAGCACACCGCGCCTGCTGAACTGCGTCCCGTTGCTGTGTCGATAAGGCATGAGAAACTCCTTCGGTGGTTCGGTGATCACTGCGACCGGGTTATGTGGTCACCCCTTCACAGCCCCGGCGATGCTCTCCACGAAGTGGCGCTGCAACAGCAGGAAGACGACGACGATCGGTGCCAGCGCGATGGTTGCCCCCGCGGTCATCACGCCCCAGTCGCTGAGGTACTGGCCGCGGAGGGCGTAGATGCCGACCGAGAGGGTCCGCAGCTCCGGCCGGGTCAGGGTCAGCACCAGCGGGAGCAGGAAGTCGTTCCAGCTGTGCAGGAACTGCATGATCACGGCTGTCGCCGTCACCGGACGGGCAAGGGGCAGATACACCGAGGTGAAGGTACGCAGGAAGCCGGCGCCGTCGATCCGGGCGGCTTCCTCGAGTTCTGCCGGGAGCTGGGCGAAGTAACCCGCGAAGAGCAGTACGGCAACGATGTTCACGCCGCCCGCCTCGGCCAGGGTGACACCCCACAGCGAGTCCGTCAGATGGAGCCGGTCGATCAGGTCGTACACCGGGATGATGGTGTAACCCTCCGGGAGGAACACCGCCAGCGCCAGCACGGCGATGACCACCTTCTTGCCCGCGAAGCGATAGCGACCGAGCACGTACCCCATCAGTGCGGCGGTGAGCACCGCGATCAGGATCGAGAAGCCGGTGACGAAGACGGTGTTGAAGAAGTACCGCCCCATCTGCGCGTCGCGCCAGGCCTGTGCGTAGTTGCCGATCCGGAGAACAGTGCTGAACGGGCTCAGGGATCCGAAGATCTCGCTGCTGCTCTTCAGTGAGGAGGAGACCGTCCAGATGAACGGATACACCCAGACGAGGACGATCGGCACCAGGATCACCGACATGATGACCGCCCACAGCCGGTCCCGGCGCGAGAACCGCCTTTGCCGGACGCGCTGCCCGCCGCCGGGCCGCATCCCTTGCGCCGGCCGCGGTGGGGCACCTGTCGACGGTGCTCTGCCGGTCACCCGGCATCACCTCGGGCCCTGCCGAGCTCACGACGGGTCTCGGCGACCCGCCGGGCGACCCACAGTTGGACGAGGGCGAGCAGCAGGGTCACGGTCCCGAAGAAGCAACCGGCCGCGGACGCGTAGCCGAGCCGGGGCACGCCACCTGCCTCGTCGGCGGCGAAGGCAGTGCGGTAGATGAAGATCTCCATCACCTGGGTGCTGAAGTACGGGCCACCCTGCGTCATGGCCTGAATGATCGCGAACGCCTGCAGGTTCTCCTTCGCCGTCAGGACGATGATGATCAACGCGAACGGGAGCAGGATGGGCATGGTGACGTGACGCACCAGGCCCGCCCAGCCGGCTCCGTCGATGCGCGCGGCCTCGTAGTACTCCGCCGGAACCGTCTGCAGCGCGGCGAGCCAGTAGATCATGGTGATGCCGAAGTTCTTCCACGTGTGCACGAGCAACGCGGTCCAGATCGCGAGCTTCGGGTCGGACAGGAACTCCACCGGCGAACCCGCCAGTCCCGTTCCTGCGAGCGCGGTGTTGATCGGGCCGTTGTTCGGGCTCAGCACGAACGTCATCACCACGCCGATGATCGACGCGGACGCCATCACCGGAAGAAAGAACAACGTGCGGAAGGCGACCGACAGGCGCATCACCTGGCGGTTCAGGATCACCGCCACCACCAGCGCCAGCCCGACCCGCAGCGGCGTGCCGACCAGTACGAAGATCATCGACCTGCCGAGCGCGGACCAGAACATGTGGTCACCGAGCAGTTCGCGATAGTTGCCGAGGCCGACGAAGGTCATGTCGTTGCTGAAACCGGCCCAGTCCATCGTGGAGTACACCCACGACATCACCATCGGGTAGAAGGTGAACATCGCGGTGAGCACGAGAGCGGGCAGCAGGAACACGTAACACCAGCGGCTCGTCGTCCGCTGGTACCACCCGCCGACCCGGCGCTGTACCGCCGAGCCGGCCTCGAGAGCGGTCATCCGGCTCCCCTGCCCAGCAGCGCGGTGATGTCCGATCGTTCGGTCTGCACCGGCCTGCCGATGACGAGTTCCCCACCGGCCACGTAGCCTTCCTCGCGGTCGGTCAGGTAGCCGATCAGCCGTCGCCGCCAGTCGTCGATCTCCGTCTGCCTGCCGGGGTCCCCGACCAGGTTGTGGAGTTCCTGTGGGTCCTCCTCGAGGTCGAAGAACTGCTCCCTGCCCTCGGCCGACGCCCAGAGGTACTTGCGGCGGCCGTCTGTGACCCACTGCAGGGACTGGGCGAAGTGGGTGTGTTCGCCGTGGATCTCGCCGCGCCAACTCTGCGGCCGGGTCCCCTGGACGTACGGCACCAGGCTGGCACCGTCGACCGTCTCCGGGATCGGCACGCCGGCCATCTCGAGGACGGTCGGCATGATGTCCCGCAACTCGGTGACGTCGTCGACCACGGCACCTCGGGGCGCGTCCGGTGCGAACCTCGGCGCAGGGCGGACGATCATCGGAACGTGCGCGCTGCCCTCGAAGCCGACCGACTTCCGGTACATGTCGTGGTCACCCATCATGTCCCCGTGGTCGGACACGAAGACGATCGCGGTGTCCTCCAGCAGTTCGTGGTCGGCGAGCCCTTCGAGCAGCCGGTTGATCTGGACGTCGATGTGACTGATCAGCCCGTAGTAGCCGGTGGTCGTCCGGTGGTGTGACTCCGGGTCCAGCCGGCCCATCACCGTCTGGTGGTAGTTGTCCCGGCGGAACTCGGAGAAGTCGCCGATCCAGTCACCACGCGGCGGCTCTGTCCGCTGCCGGCCGTAGTACTGGTCCCAGGCCCACTGCGGTGGGTTGAACGGCGCGTGCGGCCGATGGAACGACACGTAGCTCAGGAAGGGCACCGTCGGGTCGCGGCGCTGCAGCCAGTCCAGGGTCTCGTGCACCACCCAGTTGGTCGGGTGCAGGTATTCGTCGCGGTTCCACGGCAGCGCCACCATGGAGTTGCAGCCGACGCCGTCGTCGAAGTAGTCGGCGTGGGCATCCATCCCGGGCTGCCGGCGCAACCAGGTCAGGTAGTCGTCGTTGGCTTCCAGATGGCGACCGCCGTAGCGGCGCCCGAAGTGCAGGAAGCCGTCATGCAGCCGTACGTCGTCGAAGCCGCACCGGGACCGCTCGGGGAAGACGTGCATCTTGCCGACGGCCTGGGTCTGGTAGCCATGCTCGCGCAGCACGCCCTGCATGGTCACCGGATGTGCCTCGGTGAACGGGATGCCGTCCCGGTAGCCGGTCCGGCCGTGCCGCTCCTGGGACTGTCCGGTGAACAGCGCGACCCGGGCGGGCACGCACGTCGGAGTGGCCGAGTAGGCCCGCGCGAAGCGGGTGCCCTGACCGGCGACCTCGTCCAGGTGCGGCGTCTTCACCACGGGATGGCCAGCACAGGACATCGCGTCGCCACGCATCTGGTCGACACAGATCACCATGATGTTGGGTCTGTCCTGACGGCGGGTACGACTGCCGGACTGGCGACTGTTCGCGGCGTACGGCGGCAAGCTCATTCCCTACCTCTCCGACCGGAAATGAAGTATCGGTTATGCGCCTAACCAACCACTACTCTGGGCATGCTGTCAATGCGCTTTCCCGGATGGCATGTGGCCTTCGTGGTAACTCCTGAGAGGTGAAGTTGAATCGGCGCCGAGCAACGCAGGCCGATGTCGCGCGCGCCGCTGGCGTGTCGGTCGCAACGGTTTCCTATGTCGCGAGCGGGCGCGCGAACCGGAAGAACCCGGCAACGCCCGAGGTCACCGCCCGGGTTCTGCGAACGATGCGGGACCTCGACTACACCCCGGCCCGGTCCGGCCGGGTGCTGGCCCGCAGCCGCACCGGTCTCGTCGCGGTGGCGGCGTACACGCCCTTCAATCCGTGGGCGCTGGGACTGATCACCCAGATCGAGGAAGTCGCGGCCGATCACGGACTCGGCGTCGTCATCCAGCGATACGGCCATACCGAGAACGCCGCCGACCTGATCGAGACCCATCTGCTCGAGGGTCTGGCCGACGCCGCGGTGGTGGTCGGTTCACCCTCGTTCGGTGCGGGGCGGCTGTACAGGATCGGGCGGCGGGTGCCGCTGCTCGCGGTCCACCATTCGTACCGTCCGCGGGGTTTCGACGTCATGGTCCAGCGTGAGGCGACCGCGGTCCGGGCCGCCGCCGAGCACCTGATCGGTCTCGGCGTCAAACGTCCGGCATTCATCGACGTGCCGGACACCGGAGACCACCCTCGTCGCGACGCGTTCGTCGACACCTTTCTCGAGCACCGCTACCGGCCCGGCTCCATCGCCGTCGTCCAGGATCGCGAGAACGCGTTCACCGGGTTTCTCGACTCCCGGCACCTGGCGACCGAGCTGCTCGATCAATCGCCACGCAGAAGACCCGACGCCATCATGGCCAGCTCCGACCGCGCCGCGATCGCCACCATGTGGGCGGCCATGCAGCTGGGCATCTCCATCCCAGACGAACTCAAGGTCATCGGCGCAGGCAACATCCCCGAGGGTGCCGACCTCCGGCCGGCACTCACCACAGTAGGCAGCGGGGTCGAGGAGTTCCGGCCGACGCTGGAACGCCTGATCGCGCGCATCGACGATCCCAGCATGCGAACCGGCACCCACGTGGTGCCATGGAGGCTGATCCTCAGAGACTCCGCCTGACGGGCTCGCGACCAGCCCTCACCAGAAGCTCGGTGTCAACGGTGCGCTCGGCCCGGCCATCGGCCCCTGTCCGCAGGGCACGCGAAACGGCGGCGCGCATGCTGGCTGCAGACAGGTAGCGGCGGTCGGGATCCTTCTGAAGCGCGCGCAACACGATCGCGTCGTACTCGGGTGCAAGACCTGGACGCAGAGCGGAAGGAGCGAGCGGTTCCTCGTGGATGTGGCGGCAGGCGACTTCGTACGGCGTGGGGCCGGTGAACGGCGGACGGCCGGTGAACAACTCGTACAGCACACAGCCGACCGCATAGATGTCGGTACGGTCGTCGATCGGTCGCCCGCCGGCCTGTTCGGGCGACAGGTACTGCGCGGTGCCGACTATCGCGGCCGGGTCGGTCAGGGAGCCGGTTCGCTCGGTGGGAGCGAAGGCGATGCCGAAGTCCATGACCTTGATGGCGCCGGACGTGGTGACCATGATGTTGGCGGGCTTGACGTCGCGGTGGACAGTGCCGTGCTGATGGCTGGCCTGGAGCGCGTCGAGGACCTCGAGGATGATTTCCAGGCCGCGCTCGGGCCGGATCGGGGCGTCCTCGGCAAGCACCTCCTTGAGGGTCGTGCCCTCGATGTGCTCCATGACGATGAACGGAACGTCGGCTCCGCCATGGTGGTCTGTGCCGGTGTCGTGGACGACGACGATCGAGGGGTGGTTGAGGGCGGCGGCCAACTGCGCCTCGTGACGGAAACGCGCGAGAAACTCCGGCTCGGAGGCGAGATGGCAGCGCAGAACCTTGACAGCCACCGCCCTGCCGAGGCGGTTGTCCACGGCGTCCCACACTTCTGCCATGCCGCCCTGCCCGAGCAAGCCCCGAAGTTCGTAACGCCCGCCAAGGCACCGGGCGGTGATGTCCGACCTCCCCACGCCGGCCAGGCCGCCCTGGGAGTCGGCGCCCCCTGGTCCGCCGGCTTCGTGGTCGACCTTCCCGGCGTTCGTGCCCCGCACGGTCTGGTCGGCGCCCGCCGGCTCGGCGTCGCGCGTCGGTCCGGGCTGCACACCGGCCACGTCCTGCGGGGCGTCCAGGTCGAGCCGGCTGACCACCTCGGCGAACCGGAGGTAGGTGTCGATGCTCGCGATCACTGCTCGCGCATCAACCGCGAGGACTTCGGCTCCGAGAGCCGACACTCGCACGTTGGCGTCGATGACGATGCCCTTGTTGAGCACGACCTCGACGACCTCGGCGAAACTGGCAGGTCGAGGCGCTCGGCTGATGCTCTGTGCGATCACAGCTGCCATGAGGGGCCACCTCCAACGGCCTATGCCCTCCGCCCCGGACACGAAGCACGAGGCCGACGAGGTTCGCGGTGCGAAACGTCCGCACCGGACCGCTCCCCAGACGGCACGGCTCGAACCAACGCTACTTACCCTCCCACATGATCATCCGACGCCCAAGGCGGAGCGGGCGGCGCTCGCGGGGAGCGACCGGGGCACTTCCAGGCGTACGGCAGACGTGAGGGACGGCCGGCTGACTGCCGCCGGTTGCCATCCGTCGCCGCGTGGGTCCGCAGCGAGATCAGATGCCGAGGTCGCAGACAAGGTAGCCGTCGAGTTCCAGCAGCAGGTCCGAGGTGGGCAGGTCGGGTAGGGCGTGGCCCAGGTCGCGGGCGCGAACCTCGCTGATCCACTTGCTGTGCTGGTACTCGTGGTTGACGACGGCGGCCATCACGACCTTCGCGACCATCGCCAGTTGGGCCGGTGCGCCCACATCGCCGTCGCGGATGTCGCCGATGCGTTTGTGCACAGTGCGAGCGGCGTTCTCTCGGAACGTCGCCAGTCGCCTCAGGTCGGGCAGCGCTCCGCGGCCGGCTTCGGGATTCGCGGAGTCCATGATCGGGTCGAGCTCGGGGTCAGGGCTGGGCTCGGCGGCAGTCAGGTTCCGCACCATGAAGTGGGCAACGTGGGCCTGGTGGCCAAGATGCCAGCCGATCGGGGAGAAGTTCTCGTGCGGTCGCCAGGTGACCTCCTCGGGGGTGAGGTCACGCCAGAGCTCGTCGGTGTACGCGCGGGCACGGTCGTACTCACGCAGGAGCAGGTCGATCGCGGGCATGATTCGCTCAGCTTTCCGGTGTTGGCTACCTTTCGAGCAGCTACGGCGTGCTGCACTCCCCGGCCAGAGAGGCGTCAGGGCGTTCGAGGAACCCTACTCGCGGTCATAGACAGGGGCGGGTGCCGAACCAGTCCTGAGGTGGTGGGTCGCAGGCGCGGAGTTCGGGCGATCCGCGCCGCTGTAGCGAAGCAGGTCCGGAGTGCGTGCCCCCAACGCGAGCAGGAACACCACCAGGGACAGCGCACCGACGAACGCCGTCGCTCGTACACCGAACAACGAGGCGGTGGCGCCCTGCACCATCGTGGCAAGGGGCAGAACGCCGATGGTCAGCTCCTGCAGCCCCAGTACGCGACCTCGCACCGCGGGCTCGGTCATCATCAACAGGAGCGTCGTCTGCAGAACGCCGAACGCCGAGCTCGCCAACCCGCCGAGGCCCAGCAGTACGAAGGACAGCGGTACCGACCGGGACAGGGCGAAGGCCGTCCACAGCACACCCCAGATCGCCGTGCCGACGACGAAGAAACCACCCTTGAACCGGAAGTCGCCCAACGCCGCGATGACGAGCGACCCGGCAAGTCCGCCGAGTCCGCCGCAGGTGAGCAGCCAGCCGAGCCCGGTCGCGTCGAGGCCCAGATCCCTCGCGAACACCGGCATGAACGACTGGTAGAGCGGCCAGAGGGTGAGGTTGGCGGCGAGCGTGACGAGCAGGGCCGCCGCCGCGAGCCGGTTCGTCATCACCGCGCGCAACCCGCCGACGAGCGACTCCCAGATCGACTCGCCGGGTCGACGGTGCGCCACCGACGCCGGAACCGCGGCCGACGCGCTGCCCACCTTGCGCAGCGGCCACAGCAGGAGCCACGACAGCAGGAACCACAGTGCCGAGACCCACAGCGCCGTGGAGGCCCCCAGGGCGCTGATCAATACTCCGCCGGCGGCCGGGCCGACGATCTGCGTCATGTTCATGACGATGGAGTTGAGCGCGTTGGCGTTGCTCAGGTTCTCGCGCCCGACCAGGTCCATCACCAGCGTCGACCGCGCCGGTTGCGACGGGGACTGCGCGAGTCCGATGCACAGACCGCCGACGACGATTCCCCAGTACGGCAGATGGCCCGTCGACGCCAACGCGGCCACGACAGCGACGGCGACGAACGCCCACCCCGCGGCGACGAGCAGCAAGGTCGGCCGGTGGTGGCGGTCGGAGACGACACCACTGATCGGCCCGAGCATCATCGGAGCCAGCCGGGCCGCGGTGAAGACCGCCAGCAGGAGCTCCGACCCGGTCCGGTCGTAGACCAGCCAGCCGAGGATCAGTGTCTGCGTCCACGCGCCGCCGAAGAAGAACAGGTTCGAGAACCACAACAGCCGGAACGACGGATAACGCAGCAGCGAGGAGAACAAGCGCGTGCCGGGAACGGTGGGCCGGCGTGAGTCAGGCCCCCTCATCGGGCGCCGGGGCCCACGACCACCCGTCCCCCGACGAGCACCGTGTCGCGCGACGGCACCCGGGTCACGGCGTCGGAGAGGTTCTCCGCGTCGAGGAGGACGATGTCGGCCGGGGCACCCGGCACGAGGTCGTGCACGGCCCGGCCGCCGAACCCGGCGCCCGCGCACGTCGCGATCTCCACCGCGGAGCGGAGGTCTCCGTCATGCCGCCACCCGGCGAGCCGGGCCAGCGTCCCCGCGAGCCGCAGCATGTCCCCGTCACCGAACGGACCCCACAGGTCACGGATCCCGTCGGTGCCGAGACCGACCGGTACGCCGGCGTTCCGAAGCTGGTCGAGTGGCAGCGGAGGCGCGGTGATCGGTGCGACGGTTGTGAGCGAGACACCCGCACCGGCCAGGCGTTCCACGAGGTCCCGTTGCCGGGCCGGTGGAACGTCGCCCAGGGCGAACCCGTGCGCGATGGTGACCTGGCCGGACATGCCGGTGGCCTTCGTGCGCTCGACGATCAGCTCGAACTCGAACGCGCCCAGCTCCCCCGAGTCGTGCAGGTGGATGTCCAGCCCGACGCCTCGCCGCTCGGCCAGATCGAACAGCGCGTCGAGTTGGCCCACCGGGTCGCGGTCGATCGACGCGGGATCGAGCCCACCGACCAGGTCCGCGCCCTCCGCGGCCGCCCTGTCGAGCAGGTCGAGCACGCCCGGGCGACGTAGCACGCCGTCCTGGGGAAACGCCACGACCGTGAGCGCGAGGCCCGGGTCGGCCGCCGCGACCGCCTCGCGTACGACGTGGATGCCGTCCAGACCGACGCCCAGGTCTACGTCGACGTGACTGCGGAACACCGTCGTGCCGGTCCGGACGAGCTCACGCACCATTGCGGTCGAGCTCTCGAGGTCGGGAATGCCGATCTCGTCGCGGCGGGCGCGCTCGTGAGCGATCCGGCCCTGGGTACCGGACTCGCCGCCGTAGGGCACCCACGGCTTGCCCCACCAGGTCTTGTCCAGGTGCGCGTGCGCGTTCACGAACGACGGAATCGCGAGCAGGCCCCGGCCGTCGATCACCTCACCACCGAGATCCTGGGCAGGGTGCACGGCCGTACCGGACGTCGGCTCGACCGCCACGACGGAGCCGTCGTCGACGTGGATGTCACAGGCATCCCCGCCCCACGGACGGACGTTGCGCACGACGATCTTGGACACCCGCTGCCTCCCCTGCTCCACGGCCGCCACCGGACACAGCGTCCGGGACCGACGACCACACCGCGAAAATGGTATACCAAACCGACATGCGGTCCAACGACCGGCGGACGAGACGGGAAGTCCGCTGCGGACCCCGGGTGTGGCCGCCGACATCGATAGCATGCAGCGATGGGTGACCGGACCGAGGACGAGAGCGAGTCGGCGCGGGTCGCGCGCATCCTGCGCGAACAGATCGTCGACGGTGTTCGCGTCCCGGGCTCCCGTCTGGTCGAACGCGACCTCGCGGCCGAGCTCGGCATCAGCCGCGTTCCAGTACGGGAAGCACTGCACACCCTGGCTGCCGAAGGCCTGGCCGTTCCCAGGCGGAACACCTGGATGACCGTCCGGACCTTCACCGACCGCGACATCGCGGAACTCAACGAGGTCCGGCTTGCGCTCGAGCCACTCACCGTTCGCCGCGCCGCCCAGCTCCGTGACCCCGAGGCCCTGCGGCGGATGAAGCGATGCCTGGACGCGCAGGGCGGGGCGACCGCTCGCAAGGACGCGACCACCGCCCGGCGCGCCGCCGCCGATTTTCACGAGGCGATGACCGAGGCCGGCGGCAACTCACTACTGGTCGAGATCTCCTCCTCGCTCGCCGGCCGGATGCGCTGGCTACTGGGCCAGTACGACGACCTGCAACCGGTGTACGACGAGCACCTGGAGCTCTACCTCGCCATCGAGTCCGGCGACGCGAGAGCCGCCGCCACGCTCGCCCGCCGCCACCTCCGCGCGGCCGCGGCCCGAACGCGTAAGCCGGGACACGGCCCGACCTGACAGCCCAAGCCCGTGAGGCCGCCTGTTCCAAGGCCGGCCGGAGGCCTATCGGGCCAGCCATCGCCGGCCCGCTCCCGCGATCGTCGATGCCGTCAGGCCGGCGCAGGTGGTGAGCAGGAGCGTGGGGTTGGGGCCGTAGGTGTCGATGAGGCCCCCTGCCACGGCCGATCCCAGGGCGATCCCGATGCCGACAGCTGCGGCCAGCCAGGCGAAACCTTCGGTGAGGCTCTCGGTGGGCACGAGCAGCTCGACGAGTCCGGTGCCGGCGATGAGCGCGGGTGACACCGCCAGGCCGACCAGCAGTGCACCCGCTGCCATGACCGGAATGGTGGAGGCGAGAACGAGTGGGACCGACGCGGCCGCCATGGCCATCAGGGCCAGCAAGAATCGCAGCCGCACCGGGGCGCGCCAACGCACGACGCCGTACACGATGCCGGCGATGACGCTGCCGGTCGCGAAGGTAGCAAGCAGTACGCCGGCCAGGGCACTGTGACCCTCACGTTGAGCGAACGCGATCACACACAGGTCGGTGGTCCCGAAGCACACCCCCATCATCACGTGAGCGGCAACAAGCACCCACAGGCCACGGACACGGTAGGCGGGAGTGGCGGTACGCCTCTCGCAACCTGTCGCTGCTCCCGATCTGCCAGGTGGCTCGGTGCCGTGCTGGGCCGCGAAGAGAACACCACCCAGGACCGCCAGGGTGACAGCGGCGACCACGCCGGCTCCTGGCCACACACTCGTCGCCAGGAATGCCGCCAGGACAGGCCCGATCACGAAGACGCCGGCGTCGAGAACCGACTCCAGCGACAGTGCGGTGTCAAAGCGAACGCTTCCACCGGCGAGCATTTTCCACCGCCGCCTGGCCATCGAGCCGATCTGCGGTACGGCGGCGCCGGAGACGACCGCGAGGGGGAAAAGAAGCCAGGTGGGGGCCTCGTCGGTCATCGCGGCGGCGACCAGGGCGCCGGTCGCGACACCGAAGATCCCCAGCAGTGGCAGCAACACCCGCCGCTGTCCCCAGCGATCGGCCAAGGATCCGGTCATCGGGCCGGCCAGCGCGGTGGCTACCGCCAGCGTGCCACTCACGCTCCCGGCCAGCGTGTACGAACCTGTCTCGAGGCTGACCACCAAGACGGTGCCAAGACCGAGCATCGACAACGGAAAACGACCGATGAGTCCCGGCACGACGAAACCCCGGGCGCCCGGCAGGCTCAACAGAGAACGATACGGCGCCAGCAAGATCACTCCTCGGGGTTCAGACCGGTCGCCAGGCAGTCAACCACCCGCCTCCGACACCCCTCCGACACGAGAGGCGGCGCCCGTCGTCTCGGGCACGCCTGTCCGAACTTCCGTGCACTCCCGTCCGGGCGCCGTCATCAGCGAGCACCGCCTCGCATCATCGATGGCTCACCACTGTCGGAGCCCACATTCACAGCCGGCGTACAGGCTGCGTACAGGTGGGACCCATACCGTCGTTTGTCGTCGGTCGGCACGGTGGGAGGAGCTCAGGTGTGCGGCATCGGTGGTTACGTCGGCCTGGACGAGGTGACCGGGGCGCCTGTCCTGGCGGCGATGACCCGGGCACAGCGGCATCGGGGGCCGGACGGGGACGGGACCTTCACCGGGCGGGCGTTCGGTCTTGCCCACCAGCGGCTGGCGATCATCGACCGTGCCCGGGGCGCCCAGCCGATGGTCTCCCCCGACGGCCGGTACGTCCTCAGCTACAACGGTGAGGTCTACAACTACCGGGACCTGCGCGCCGAGCTCACCATGGCGGGGCGGACCTTTCGGACGGACTCCGACACCGAGGTGGTGCTGGCCGCCTACGAACGCTGGGGTACGGCCGCGTTCGACCGGTTCAACGGCATGTTCGCCCTCGCGGTCGCCGACACGGTCACCGGGCGGGTCGTCCTGGCCCGCGACCAGTTCGGGATCAAGCCACTGCACCTGGCCACCGGGCCGGCCGGTGAGACTCTGTTCGCCAGCGAGATCGGCGCACTGCTGGCGACCGGCCGGCTGCCCCGCCGCCCGGACGACACGACCGTCTACCGCTACCTCCGCCACCGTGTGCACGACGACACCGAACGGACGTTCTTCGACGGCATCCGCCGGCTGTTGCCCGGGCACCTGGCGATCCTCGAACCGGACGGCACCGCGACCGTCGAGCCCTACACCCACTTGTACGCCGAGCTGCGGGATCTGGCTTCGCGACCGCAGCCGTACGACGCGGCGGCTCGCGAGCGGTTCGCGCGGGCGCTGAGCACGGCGATCCGGCTCCGGCTGGTCAGCGAAGTACCGGTGGGAACGGCCCTGTCCGGTGGCTTGGACTCCTCCACCATCGTGGCAAGCCTCGACCGCCTGCTCGGGCAGCAGTCCTCCGACGCAGGTGCGCTCGGGTCACGCCAGCAGACGTTCTCGGCGGTCTTCCCCGGGCAGATCAACGACGAGGAACGCTACGTCGACGCGGTCGCCGCACGGTGCTCGGACCGGTTGCGGGTGCACAAGGTGTATCCCGAACCGGAGGGGCTGGTGGCCGAGCTCACCGACTTCGTTCGTACGCAGCAGGAACCGGTGATCTCCACCGGCCCGTACGCGCAGTACTGCGTGATGCGCAAGGCGAGCCGGCACGTCACGGTGATGCTGGACGGGCAGGGCGCGGACGAGCTGCTCGCCGGCTACGCGCCGTACGTGCTCGTCCACCTTCGTGAGCTCCGGCGGTCGGGGGACAACCGCCGGGCCGCCGGCGAGCTCGCCCGTTCGGCGGACGTGTTGTGGCGGCTGGGCCGGTTCCGCGTCGCTGACTCGTTACGGCGGCGGAGCAGAACGCCGATCACCGACCTGCTCGATCCCGACTTCGCCGCTGCGCACGCCGACGAGACCCTTCAGGTGGTCCGCGACGACGTGAAGCGACGCCTGGAGGACGACCTCTTCCGGCAGAGCCTGCCCGCCCTGCTGCGATATGAGGACCGCAACACCATGCGCTTCTCCATGGAGGGAAGGGTGCCGTTCCTCGACATGGACCTGCTGCGGGCCCTGTGGACGTTGGACAATTCGGCCATCATCGGCGCGGGCTGGAACAAGCGGGCGCTACGTGACTCGACCGCCGGCCTGCTGCCGAGCAAGGTGCACCGCCGCCGGAACAAGATCGGATTCACCACGCCGGAACGGGCCTGGTTCCTGACGATCCACGAGAGCCTGCGGGAGATTCTCAGCTCGCCGTCCTTCCGGGACCGCCCCTACTGGCGGCAGGAAGCCGTCCTGCGCGCCTTCGACGACTTCGTGGCCGGTAAGGGAGCCGCGGAGACGATGGCCTTCTGGCGGCTGGTCAACGTCGAACTCTGGCTTCGTACGTTCATCGACACCGTCCCGGCAACGCTGCGGACCGGCTCGGGTTCGGCCGAGCAGGCGCCTACTCCCCAGCGCTTGTCAGGTCGCCGAACCGGGCCGACCGCAGTTGGTGGGTGAGGACGGTCAGCCGCGGACCGATCCGGGCGAGCCGCACCTTGGTCCACGCGTGCAGCATGGCGGTCAGCAGGTCGCACGTCTCCCACAGCAGCACCCGGTCGCGGGAGACCGCCGCATGGTCCTGGTAGGCCGCCAGGAAGCCCTCGCACAGGTCGTCGAGCAGAGCCAGGTTGTCCGAAAGCGGCGTGCCGGCCATCGGCTGCCCACTCGCCGCCAGGACGCTGATCCCGATGTCACGCAGCTTCGCCCGGAACCGGCCGAGGTCGAGCGCGGGTTCTGCCATGCAGGAGCCGTCGAAGTCGATGAACCCGATGGCGCCCTTGTCGAGGAGTACCTGCGCGGGGCGGAAGTCGTGGTGGACGCACACCGCCGGGTCGTCGGGCATGGCACCGGCGTTTTGCCGCATCCGGGTGAGCAGCGGCCGCGCCGCCGGGCGCAGCTCGGGCACCGACTGAGCCAGCCTCGCGATCACCTCGTCGACCTCGGCAAGCTCCTCGTCGAACGTCGCCGTCCGACCATACGTCGCCCCGCACCCGTGAAGTGCCGCGAGTGCCACCGCCGTCCGGGCGAGTTCGTCCCGCAGCCGCCCGAGCGCCCGGTCACTGCCGTCGGCGATGGCCGTCCGGGCGAGTTCCTTCAGGGTCTGTTCGCCCGGCACGGGGCCCTGCACGAGGATCCGTTCCCGTGGACGATAGGCCAGCGGTTCGGCCAGCGTCACCACCTTGCCGTCGCTCAACTCCGTGTCCCACAAGGCCCGCATCGCCTGCCAGGCGGTGTTTCCCTTGTCACCCTGGTGGGTTTTCAGCACCACGGGGTCGGGCAGCCCGCGGTCGGCGTGCTCCTCGGCGTACGTCATCCGGGCCACCACAGTGCACCGGCTGCCCGGCTTGTAGCGAACGACGTCCGGCGCGCAACTCGCGACCCTGACCTCGCCATGGCCGGCGTCGAGCAGGACACTCTCGATCAACCGGGCGGCCAGGTCCGGCTCGACCAAAGACGGCACCGCGGGCAGCGCCTCGTCGGCCAGCTCCACGTGGAGTGCGAGCCGGAGTTCGGGAAGCCAGCAGCTCCAGCCCGACGTGCCGAACGGCGCGTCGGTCGCAACCGGATGGTCCGCCAGTTCGCCCACGCCGGGCCGGTCTGCCGTCGCGCCCATGTCCGGCAGCTCGGCGGACGGCGGCCAGAGATTGCCGACGAGGACGACGTCGCCGTCGCCACCGTCTCGGCCGGGGTCGACCCGGAGCCGGTAGCGCGCCAGCCACCGCGTCCCCTTCGCCCTCAACCGCTGCGGTACGCAGGACAACAGCCGGACCTGCCCGTCGGCGATCTCGGGTACGTGGCGCCGCAGGGCTTCCTCCACGCGGTCGGGCATCATGCAGGCGGCAAGCCACTCCGGCAACGACGCGAACGCCGTCAGGGGGTCGACCACCAGGTCGTCGTTCAGGGGCATCATCGGGTAATCCTCCGAGTCCAGTCGTCGTTGTCGTCGAGCAGTTCCAGCGCGGTTCTCAGCCGGTCGTCCTTGAGCTGCCGGCAGGCCCGCAGAGCGGTCCGGGCGAGGCTCGCGTCGCGGTGCACAGAGATCCGGTCGAGCAGGTCCGGTTCGAGCGCCACCGATGGGGAGGCCTCGGCGTAGGCCCGCAGAAAGGCCCGGCCCAGTTCGTCCAGCAGGGGCCACGCGGCGGCGCCGGCCGCCTTGGTTCCCGCGAGCTGCAGGTGGGCCAGGAAACGGCCAAGGTCGACGGCGCGCTCACCACGGCGAACCGTGTCCAGGTCCACCAACGCCATGTCGCCCGAGCCGACCAGGAGCTGCGCCGGGGTGAAGTCGCCGTGGCACAGGACCTGTTCGGAGTCGGGTATGTCGACCATCGGGTCGAGCAGTCCGGCAAGGTGCCACCGCACATGGTCCGCTACCTCCGGCCACACCTGCCGTACGGTGTCGAGGTCGTGCCTGACGGCGGCAATCTCCTCGGCCCGGGAGTACGCATGGGCGTCGAGGCTCTCGCGGGGGTGGAGAGCGGCAAGCACCCGCCCGGCCCTCGCCATCGACTCGAGTGCGGCCCGCGAGGTCGGCGCGGAGCCGGCAGCGGACCAGGTCCACGACCCGGCGCGCAACAGCGGCTCGCCCGGCACGGCCTCGGTGAGAAGCAGCCGCAGCTCGGGCAGGTAGCCGACCAGGCGGGGCAGACGGAGGCAGTCCGCCGCGGTGCCCGGTCCGGAAGGGCGAAGAGCCCTCAGCGTCGCGGCGGTCGCTTCACCGCCACCGTCCTCGTACACCTTCCCGTACAGGGACTTCGGGCCGGAGCCGTTGCCGGGTGGCCGCTCGTAGCGGAGAACGCAGGCACCCTCGCGCGGATAGTGCACCACCCGGCTCGACCAGCCGGCGGACCCGGCGGGATCGGCGAGACCGGCACCTGCGAGCTCGGCCAGTGCGCCCGGGTCGACGGCACGCGCCAGGGTTGGCAGCGCGGGGTCCAGGGGGAACGGGTGGACCGCGATCCCGGTGCCCCCGACCACGCCCGCCCACCGTCGCCACGGCCCGGCCGGATGGAGGCTCTCGACGCGCTCGGCCAGTGTCTCCAGGCGCTCCTCGACGTATGCCGTCGCAGCGTGGTTGTCCGGATGGACGCGAGCGAGCACCGTGCGTTCGGGCATCCAGTCCGACGCCCTGCCGGGCACGTTCTCCGCGATCCGCACGGCGTACCGCAGAGCGCAGGTTCCGTCGGGGAGGTACCAGAGTTTCTCCACTCGCGCGTCGAGCACCGAGTGGGTCGCAGTGGGCGGCAGCAGGGTCTGCTCGACCGCCTGCGCGGCGAAGGTGGGATCCGTCGCCTGCCGCAGGTCGGGCAGTCGGGGATACAACGGCTCCGCGAGCATCGACGGCCGGTGACCGGGGCGAGTGGGCAGGAAGCCGTTCCCGGCCGGGCCGCCGCCGGACCCGCCGGACCCGCCGGACCCGCGGGAAAGTCCGTCGCCTCCGGACCCGTCCAGCGGTGTGGCGTCCGGCGGTGTGGCGTACGACGACCTGGGCCCGTCGACGATCACGCCGTCGGCGACCTCCAGAACCCGGTCGGCGAACCGGATCAGGTCCGGGTCGTGGGAGATGATGATGGTCGTTTTCCCCCGCATCAGCGTGCGCAGCGCATCGACCACGAGGCGGGTCGACTCCCGGTCGAGCCCGTTCGTGGGCTCGTCGAGGATGAGGATCGGGGTCTCCCGGATGAAGGCCCTGGCGATCGAGAGCCGCTGGCGCTGTCCGCCCGACAGCGTCGTGGCCCGTTCGGCCAGGTGGGTGTCGTACCCGTCCGGCAGTTCCTCGATGAACCCGTGGGCGTTGGCCGCGCGGGCCGCCGCCTCGATGCGTTCCATGGTGGCGTTCTCGATGCCGTAGGCGATGTTCTCCGCGACGGTGCCGCTCAGCAACACCGTGTCCTGCAGGACAAGGCTCACCTGGCTGCGCACCGACGCGAGCGTTAGGCCGCGCAGGTCGTGCCCGTCGAGCAGCACCTCGCCGCTGGTCGCGTCGTAGAGGCGGGGCACCAACTGCGCGATCGTGCTCTTGCCCGCGCCGCTGTGCCCGACGAGGGCGACGATCTCACCCGGTGAGACCTCGAAGTCCACGTCGCGCAGGACCGTCGGCCTGCCGTTCGCACGTGACCCGTCCGCGTGCTCGGCGGGGTACTGGAAGCCCACGTGCCGGAAGGTCACACGCCCCTTGAGCGGTGGGGCCGCCACCGCGTCGGGCTCGTCGCGGACGTCGACGCTACGGTCGAGCAGGTCGTCGATCCGCTCCACACTCGCGAAGACCTTGCCGACCTTGTACCACTCGCTGACGATCTTGCGGGCAGGCTTGAACATGTTGCGCAGCAGCAGGATGAACAGCACCAGCGTGCCGACGGTGATCGCCCGCCGGTCCAGCAGGAAGATGCCGATCCAGACGACGGCGGAGATGGCCAGCGCCTCGGCGAGGGCGATGACGAAGCTGAACTGCGCCTGCACGTTCGCGGTCCGCAACGACGCGCGCATGCTCTGCTCGGTCTGGCCGGAGAACCGCTGCAGGTCGACGGTGCCGCGCCCGTAGCTCTGCACGAGCCGAATGGAGGTGAGCATCTCCTGCGCGGTCGAGGCGAGCTCACCTTCCCGGGTGCGTTGCGTCTTCGACGCGGCCTTGATCCGCCGGGAGAAGTACTGCGAGATACCGGCCAGCAGCGGTACGACACACAGCGCCACCAGGGCGACGTTCCACGACTGCCACAGCAGGACGGCGAACGTGCCGACCAGCACCATCGCGCTGCCGACGATGTTGCTGATCGACGCGACGACGAACTCCTCCAGTACGAGGACGTCGCCGGTGACCCGGGTCAGCACGTCACCGGTGCGCTTCTTGTCGTGGTAGGCCAGCGACAACCGCTGCAGGTGCGAGTACATCGCGACCCGCATGTTGTAGCCGAGCACCCGGCCGGCTCGCGCCATGCAGACCTCGGCGAGCGAGTCGGCCGCACTGTTGATCACTGCGATCAGCACGATCGCCAGTGTGAGCACCGCGATCGTCTCGATCCGGACGGAGGGGATGAACGCCGGAATCCCCCACTCGCGCGGCGTCGGCCGCCCGGTCTGCAGGAAGTCGACCAGGCTGGCGATCGGGTACGGCTCGGCGATCGCGGTCAGTGCCTCGAACGCCAACAGGGCAAGGGCGCCCACGTAGGCACGTCTGCCGCCCTTGAACCGCCGGAAGAGCCGCATGGTGCGGCGCAGGTCGCTGACCTTGCGTTCGGTGGGAGGGGTGTAGGCGCCACCCCGCGTCATCGTGGAAGTCACGGCCGTGTTCTTTCCAGCTTGTCGAGACATCGATGTGCCTGGGCGGCGAGCGCACCAGGTAACGGCGATCGCGGTGCGCGGGCGAATGCCCGCAGGGCCTTCCGTTCGAGCGCGACCGCCTCGTACCAACGAGCTTCCAGGCGCGCACCGGGATCGTCCCCACCGCCGCGTGTGCGGATGTAGGCGGTGAGGAACTCCTCACCGAGCACGGCGAGAAGGTCGGCGTCCGCGGGTCTGCCTCCGACCAGCCTGCCCCGGACTGCCTGCTGGGTAAGGGATGCGAGGAACGTGCCGAGGTCTCCGGCAAGGTGCGCGACGCCACAGTGGTCGAGGTCGAGCATGACCACCCGGTGACCGTCGAGCAGGAACTGGCTCGGCTTGCAGTCACCGTGCACGAGGCCGTCGTTCCCCGCCCCCGTGTGGGCTACGGCGGACCGCGTCCTGAGGAGCCGCTCGGCCAACGCTGCCAGCGCCGTGCCCAGCGGCTCGTCGACCGTGGCGATCCGGGCCGCGCGGAGCCCGAAGCGACGTAGCTCGCGTTCGACCGGCCGCTCCCGCGTGCTGATCACCGGGTACGCGTGGAGTTCGGCGAGCGCCCGGGCCGCCTGGCGTATCCCGGCGACCGCACCCGCCGCCGAGGCTGCCGGCCGTGCCCTCCCCCTGGCCCACAGGCGCTCGAGCGGCACACCGGGTACCGCCTCCTGCACGACTGTCGCCAGGTCGGGGAAGTGGGCGACGGGCGGCGCCAGCCGGAGTACCCCCGCGGGGGACGGCGCCACTGCCAGGGCGCGGCCCTCGCGCGCTACCGCCGACGCCTTGTCGGGGTCGTGGTAGACCTTCACGACGTACGCCGGGTCACCGGGACCGAACTCCATCCACAGCGTCGCCCGCTTGCCGGGCCGGTAGCGCAGGAGCCGAACCCGGCAACGCCGATTGCGGGTGGACGCCCGGTCGCCGAGGGCTGCGCGCATCCGGTCGGCGAGGACGGCCGGGTCCAGAACGCGCCGCAGCCAGGGCAGGTCCGGGTCGTACGGAAAGACCGACAGTCGTACGCCGGGCGCGACGACCGGCCCGTCTGCGAGAGCCGGCCCGCCAGCGCCGAGCGGGCCGTCACCGAGCCAGTCACCGCCGAGCATCTCGTCGCCGAGCATCTCGTCGCCGAGCAGGTCCCCGCGGACCAGGTGTTCGGCGGACTGGTAAAGCACCACCGCCCGATGGCCGGGCTCGTACTTCGCGTCCAGCACGTGGCAGGCGCGGGGGGACCGACCATCGGCACCGCCCAGGGCGGCGGCCAGCCGCGGGCCCATCACGCGCGGCAGCAGCGCTTCGGCGAACCGCCCGGCCTCACCGGCAGACTGACCGGCCGCGCCGACGCCGGGCCGGAACGGGTGGACCGTCGTACGGTGCGGAACCCGCGTCACGAGGCCACCTCCGCCGTGAGCGGGGTCCGCGGGTCGAAGACGGCCTCCAGCGCGAGTGCCGCGGCCTCGACGTCGTACCCCGACTCGACCGTTCGGCGGCCGCTCTCCCCGAGCCTGCGCCGCAACGCCGGGTCGGACGCCAGTACGGCGAGGTGTGCGGTGATCGCGGCCATGTCACCGGGCGGGGCGACCAGGCCGTTCTCGCCCGACCGCACCAGCTCGGGTATGCCGCCGGTCGCGGTGGTGACGACGGGGATCCCGCAGGCCATCGCCTCCACGAGGACGTTCGGGATCCCGTCGCGATCGCCGTCCTCGGTGACGCACGGAGTGAGCACGAACACGTCGGTCCGGGCGAGGGCGCGGGCGATCTCGTCACGATCCCGCTCACCGTGGAAGGAGACCAGCTCACCCAGCCCGAGCCGAGTGCTGAGTTCGGTCAGCTCTCGCCGCAGCGGCCCGTCGCCGTAGATCTCACCGCGGAAGCGGTAGCCGGCCGCAGCCAGGGCGGCCCAGGCACGGAGCAGGTCGGCGAACCCCTTCTTCTCCACCAACCGCCCGACCGACACGAGCGTGAGGTCCCGGCCGGGAGCCCGGAGGGTGGGAGAGAAGCGGTCGAGTTCGACGCCGTGGTGAATCACCTGTACCGGCGGCCGCACCTCGGCCGGGACGGTCCTCGCGATGTAGTCGGCGTTGACCTGGCAGCAGGTCACCACGGCGTTGGCCGCGGCCGCCCGCGCGACCAGGCTGGCCGGCGGGATCTGGTACAGGTCCCGCGCGTGGGCGGTGAAGCTGAACGGCACTCCGGTGAGGCGGCGCGTGAGCATCCCCACCAGGGCGGGATCGTGGGCGAAGTGGGCGTGCAGGTGTGGCGTCCGCGCGTCGGAACGTCGCAGCCGGAGCACCAGCACCGCCACCACGACGGCGTGGCCGAAGCAACGGACGGCCGAGCAGGTGGCGTATCCCCGGCTCAGTCCCGGATTGGCCAGGACGTGAAGCAGCGTTGCGACATAGCGCACCGGGGCGGCGGCCAGGACGTGCGCGTGGCCGGCGATCCGCGACCAGCGCGCCCGGAACCCGACGTCGTCGAGGAAAAGTATCGGCGCGCGCACCTTGTCAACCTGGGATTGGCGGCGCTGCTCGTTGGAGTGGGCGAGGCTGACGATGGTGAGCTCGGCTCCGCGCCGTTCCATCGCCAGCACCTCGTTGAGGATGAACGTCTGGGACAGGCGCGGCCAGCTGCGCACGACGAGGATCACGCGTCCAGGCATTCCAGCCCCCTCTGAAGTGCGCGGGCCACCTCACGGCTGCGCGCCGGACCCTCTGCGCACCGGTGTGGTCCGGTGCCCAGGACGAGTTGCTTCGCGATCTTCAGCCAGGTGTACGCGCCGAAGTGTGCGGTGCGGCCGAGGGCAGGCCGGCCGGCCAGGGTGGCGTACTCGTCGAGGAACGCCCGCCGCAGCGCGTCCGCCTGAGCCGGATCGGCGCGCAGGTCGAGGTAGGCGCAGAAGTGCGCCAGGTCCAGTGCGGGGTCGCCCATCCGGGCCTCGTCCAGGTCGATGACGGTCACGGCGATGTCGACGAGGACGTGGCCCGCATGGAAGTCCTTGTGGATCGGTACGTCGGCACCGGGCGGAGTCAGCTGCGCGGCGCGCGTCCAGCCGTCGGCCAGCCGCCAGGCCAGGCCGAGCAGGCCTGGTTCCCGGTCCGCGACCAGACTCGCCCACGCACGAGCATCGGCGGACTCCGCCCTCAGGTCGAGGCGCCGGGCGAGGACGACTTCGCTGCGGTGCAGTCGGGCCAGCCAGCGTGCCGCGGCCCGTACGCCCGCGAGCGCAGGCAGTCCGTCCAGCCGGTCGAGCGGGACGCCGCCGCAGTGCCGGTAGAGCATCAGCCCGCGTTCCAGGGGCGAGGGCAGCGGCTCCGGTACACGGAGCGCGCCACGGTCCTTGAAGGGGCCGTCGGCGAGCGCGCGCAGGTTGGCGTCGGCGAGCGCGGCTCGGTGCGGCTGTGCGAACGTCTTGCCGATGAGCCGGGTCGGGGCGCCGGGCCGAAGACCGCGGACGACGTACTGGAGGACGGTACGCCGCCCGGGCGCGTGCTTGATCTGCCGCGCGGCCGTGACGTCCAGCCCCGCGGGCTCGGCGGCGACCGGGACGAGCTCGGGTCGCAGTGCCCGCGTCATCGCGTGCCGGTCCAGGAGGTGTCCGGCCAGCGGTGCCGGCGTACGGGTGGGCAGGGCCGCGACCAGTCGTTCGAGACAGTCGAGCAGGGCGGGGACGCGGTGCCAACTGTCCACTTCGAGCCGGCGGTAGCGCCGACCCGCGAGCGAGACCAGCGCGAGGCACTGCCACCACGACAGCGCGTCGGGGTCGACCAGTCCGGCCCGCTGCTCGTAGCCGGCGACGAACGCCCGCGCCGCCGCCTCGATGGCGGGGCGCTCCCCCGCGTGCCGTACCCCCTGCCACAGCAGGTGGGCGAGTGCGGCGCCGAGGTCGCGCTCGGCGGCGCACCGGCAGGCGCCGTCCAGGTCCAGGAGCGTCAACCGGTTCCCGGTGGCGACGACCTGACCGGGCCGGAACCCCCCGTGCCCGAGGACCTGCGCTCCGGGCGAGGGCAGCCAGGACGAGAGCCGGTCGAGCACCGCCGTGAGCCGCCGGCCGGCGTTCGGATCGACCTTCCGCACGGCCGCCAGCGAATCGGAGACGACCCGCAGGAGGTCCGTTCCGTTCCGGGTGGGTGCCGCGACAGGCAGTCCGTGGAGCCGGGCCAGCAGAGTGCCCAGCCGGTACGCCAGCCGCGCCCGCGCACGTGGCGGCACGGCCGGATCCCGGAGCACGTCGGACAGACAGCGCCCGCCGACCCCTTCGTGCACGAGGACGGCGTGATCCGGCCAGGTGAGGACCAGTCGGGCCAGCAGCCAGCGAGGGGCCGCCGTCGCCAGCTCGGTGAGTGCGGCCGGCACGGTCGACGCGGATGCCTTCTCCCCGGTCGACCCGAACACCTTGGCGTACAACACGTGCGTACCGGCGTCGGTCCGGAGCCGGTACCGCAGGACGCAGCGGGACCCTGGGCGATACCTCACCGGTTCGATGACGCAGCCGCGAACCATTCCGGTGCCCAGCCGCGCCCCGAGCAGGTCGCTCACCGCCACCTCGTCGGCAGCTGCGGCCAGGCCCGGCAGCGCGGGGTCGGCCCGATAGTCGTGTCGCGTCGCCCCCTCCGGCGTCACCTCCCAGGCCACGAACGTCTCCGTCCCCGCGAGAGACGTCACCCGGTAGGCGAGGACGCAGCGTTCGCCCGGCGTCCAGCGTGTGTCGTGTCGGCTGAACCCCGGCGTACGGGAGGCTTCGGCCATCACCTTGCCCAGGTGCGGCAGGGCGGGATCCAGCCCGGCGAGCGAGGCGTCCGCCGTCGCGAACGCTCCCGCGCTCACCGCGCACCTCCGGCCACCGCGTTCTCGGCCAGGCGGACGGCGCGGACGACGCGCTCCGCCCACTGCGGGTGGTGCACCGGGATCCGTCGGGCTGCGAGCTTGAGGTGGAAGAGCACCGCGAGGTCGCGCGCCCGGGCCAGCCGGACGCGGTCGCAGGGACCGTACCCGTCGACGAACGCCGAGATCGCCGGCCGCGCGTCCACGCCCAGTGAGTCACACCACCACGACACGTCCGCGACGAACTTCCCCAGGTCCAGGGCGGGCTCCGCGATCGCAGCTCTGTCCAGGTCGATCAACCGAACTTCGCCCTGTGTGGCAAGGAGGTTGTCGCACTTCAGGTCCCCGTGGGTCAGAGTAACCGGTTCGGCCGGGCGGGCGTCGAGGGCGACACCGAGCCGGCTGATGACGTCCCGCATCCGGGCGCCGACGTGTGGGAGCAGGCCGTGGATGTGTTCGGCGGCGCGGGCGGTTACGGCCAGCTCCGCGAACGCGTCGTGTCGCGGCAACGCCGGGATCCACGGGTGTGCCGACGCCTGGCCCGGCCACGACGCCGCTCCCGGCCGCGCGCTGTCGACCGGGACAGGTCCCGCCTCATGCACCAACCGCACGGCCTGGCCGATCCTGCGGAGCATCTCGGGCGCCCGTGGGTCGGACAACCGCCGCCACAGCGGCTCGCCGTCCTCCACTGCCCACCACGCCGCGCGGTCGGCCTCGACGTACCCGATCGACCGCGCCGGCCGGACTCCCGGCACCGAGGCGGTCAGCACGGCGTCCAGCGCCGCCGCGACCGCGGTCACCAGCGCACCGGTCTCGTCCCGGTACACCTTGACGATGCTTCCGCCCGAGGCCGGCGGGGACACTTCCAGCTGTCCGGCGGCTTCGGCTGTCACGACGCGGAGAACATGCCGCTGGCCGGGGCGATAGCGGATGGTGTGGACCTCTCCCCGGCCCGCCGTGGACCGGCGGTCGAGGCTCGAGGCCGTCGCGGTCACGTAGCCGGGCTCGTAGAGGCGGACAAGGGCCGGGAACGCCGGATCGATCGGGGCCGTCATGAGCGTGAGGCAGCCGTCCGGCGAGGCGGCTACCAGCTGGGTGAAGGGCTCCACCAGGCCGCGTGCCTCCGCCTCGGGTTCCAGTGCCGAAGCTTCGCCGAGGTCGGCCGGAACCGTCGACCACGTGACGGCGATATGACGGGGAGCCCGGCAGTCGCTCCCTGCCTCGAGGGTGTAGTACGCGGTGAGCTTGCGGCCCGGCTTGTACTTCGACCGCAGCAGGCGCGGGGGCGCCAGGCCCGGCCGAGCTGGCAGGCACTGGTCCAGCAACGGCTGCAGGCCGTGGGCCAACGGGTCGCTGACGGCCCGGCGGACGCCTTCCAGCCCGCAGTGGCCGGCGACGAGCCGGGCGGTCCGCCCGGACGCGGTCGAGGAGGTGCCGGTCACGTCAGCCGTCGACCAGGAGTTGTGGGTCCCCGACCGAGGCCGGGACGGGCGCCACCACCCGCGCCTCGGATCTCGGCTTCACCTGGTGCAGGCCGGCCAGTAGCCGCTGGGCCGCCACCTCGCGGCCACGCAGGTCCGGCGGGTAGTCCGCCGTAGGGGACTCTCCGGCCAGGATCCGCGCGGCGGCAGCGCCGAGCGCCTCCCCCGCGAGTTCGTCGGGCGGCAGCCAGTGCACCCAACCTCGCTCGGCGAACAACCGCGCCCTGAGCTGCTGCTCCGCGCTCGGACCGCTGCGCGGCACCAGAAGAGCGGGCTTGTTCTGGCTGAGGATCTCGACAGTCGTGTTGTAGCCGGCCATCGCGATGACCAGATCGGCCGCCCCGATGTAGCTCAGCGAATCGCCGACCGCCGGGAGAATGTGGACCGGCAGGTCACCTGCGCGAGCCGCAAGGCGGCACCGCTCCTCCTCCGGGAGGAAGGGCCCGGTGACGAGGACGACGACGCACGGCCTGTCGACGAGCAACTTCGGAAGCGACCGAAGCAGTGCGTCGAACAACGGGTAGGCGTCCGCGCCTCCACCGGCCATCGCCACGACGAGGGAGGAGTCGGTGGGCGCGCCGTCGAGGTAGCGTTCGCGCACCTCGGCGTGATCCTCGCTCGACTCCGTCGCGCACACGTATCCGCAGTAGCGCACCCGCTGGGCCGTGGCCGCCGGCCAGTCGTACTCCGCGGCCACGTCGTACACCTCGCGCGAGCCGTAGACGAGCACGTCGTCGTAGTGGCGTTCGATCGTCTCGAACGCCCCTTCGAGCCGCCATCGCCGCCGAACCGTCTCGGGCGCGTCGAGGATGTCGCGCAGGCCGAGCACCACGCGCACCGGTCTGGACCGGGCTGCCTCCAGGGCAGGGACCAGCTCGCCCATCGCACCGGTGGGCATGTGGTCGACCAGGAAGACGTCCGGGCGGAAGTTCACCATCGCGCTACGGATCAGTTCGCGGCGCAGGGCGAGTACGTCGTCGAACGGCGACGACAGGGCGACCGGATGCCATAGCCCCGGACCAGTTTTGCGGATACACGGCAGCTTCAGATAATCATGGCCGCCGGCGGGCGAGAAAAACTGGCCCAGCGGCGAGTCTGAGATGGTCAGCGTGCTTGCGGGCACACGGGAGCGGAGGAATTCGGTTGCGAGCAGCGTCGTACGCCGCATGTGGCCCAACCCCAGACCATCCTGGGAGTAAATGAGCAACCTGGCCTCGGCCGCGCTTTCCGCCATGGCTTCAGCTCCCGCCCGTATGTGTGGCCACGCGAAAGGACCGCCACAAACAATTGTGTGGAACACCGCTTTCACGGCGTCAAGAAGTAGTCATATCGTGGAGGCCGGTTGCTTGTCTTCCCTTTACCTTCAGTTCACCGCCCGGGGGCCGACGAGTTGCCGGTTTCACGCTCGACTGGTCGATCACTGATCGTTTGTGTCCAACCAGTCGGCCACACTCCCCCTTCTTTGCCCGACCAGCGGTTTCGTCGGGACTTTTCAGTTGCTTTGCATTCGGCACTCGACCAGGTAGCCGGTCGGTTAACGTGCACTGAACGACTCGCCAGCACTCACGTTCCGACCACAAAAAGTTTCCCATCAAATTCGGGGCACCAAAGTCGGGCACGAAACTCGCGCACCACAGCGGTGCAGGGAAAGCCGGAGAGAAAGATGCGATATCTCGTGACCGGGGTCGCCGGTTTCATCGGAAGCCAGGTGGCCGAGCACCTGTTGCCGCGCGCGACGGAACTGATCGGCGTCGACTGTTTCACCGCCAATTATCCGCGCGCGGCAAAAGAGGACAACCTCCGGCAGCTGCGGTCGAAGCCGAATTTCTCCTTGCTGGAGATCGATCTGGGTGCGGCGGATCTGGCCGAGATCGTGTCCGGCGTCGACGTCGTACTCCACCAGGCGGGCCTTCCCGGTGTGCGGCCTTCCTGGGGGCGGGGGTTTTCCGAGTACGTCACCCACAACGTCGTGGCGACCCAACGTCTGCTCGAGGCGGCCAGGAACGCGGGCGTCCGCAGGTTCGTCTACGCGTCGAGTTCGTCCGTCTACGGCAACGCCGCGAGCTATCCCACGTCCGAGGAGGCGCTGCCACGACCGTTCAGCCCGTACGGCGTCACCAAACTCGCGGGCGAGCACCTCTGCGGCGCCTACGCCGCCAACTACGGCCTGTCCACGGTGTCGCTGCGGTACTTCACCGTGTACGGACCACGCCAGCGACCCGACATGGCGTTCCACCGGTTCGTCGAGGCGGGGTGCCGGGGCGCGCAGATCAAGGTGTACGGCAGCGGGGAGCAGGTACGCGACTTCACCCACGTTGACGACGTCGTACGGGCCAACGTGCTCGCGACCGAGGCCGATCTGCCACCTGGCAAGGTGCTCAACATCGCCGGCGGAAGCCGGGCGAACGTCAACAGTGTGCTGAACCTGTTGGCCGGACTCGTACCGTCGCCCTTGCAGGTTGCGAGGGTCGATCACCAGGCGGGCGACGTCGAGGAGACCTGGGCCCGCTGCGACGAAGCTCGCCGGCTCCTCGGCTGGACACCCACGGTCGACCTTGTGGACGGACTGGCCAGCCAGGTCGCCTGGCATCGGACCCGGCTGGAACCGGTTCTGGCTGGGAGAACGAACGGCGAACACGAACCGGACCGCAGCGTCGTCCCGGCTCCCGTGCCACGCAGGCCCGCGAACGCCCGTGGATGAGCGAGGCGTCTTCCCGGCCGATTGGAGCTGTGGTCAGACCGCAGAGATCGGCCGCACCCGCCAGCTTTGTGCGTCCGGCAACGGGAAGCCGGGATCGGGAAGACCATCCGGGAACTGTTCGAGGGCAGCGGCTGCGAGCTTGCTGATCTCCTCCAGCGCGGCGACCTGGAAGTGCCACGGGCGACGTGTCTGTGCCCAGTACGCGCCCAGGGCCCCGAGTGGAGCGGGACTGAGGATGGGGGCCATGACAAGGCTCCGGACGAACGTCGGACGGTACGCCTCGCCAGGGATGCGGCGGTCCCGCCGGATGTCGGTGATGACAACGGTGCGGCGGTTCAACATCGCCCAGCCGCTCACGCACTCCCGGACAGGGAAACGCTGCCCCTTCCACAAAGGGCTCATCGCGTCCTCGTCCGCGTAATAGCACATCTCGTGGTCGAGAAGAACGAAGGTCGAGCCGTCCGCCGCCAGGATCCGGCGAACGCCCCTTTTCACGATCCTCTCGACATCTTCGACAGCGCGGGCCTTTTCCAGTTCGCCCACGATGCTCCGAATACTGAGACTGGCTCCCATACGCGGACACCTCCCGGCAATCGGACCGGCCCTGAAACCTCGGGATTCGCAGTCCCGGCGTACCAGGCTCGCGTCCATCACGTTCAATGGAATCAGGCTAGGGCGGGGTGGGACGAATCAGCATTGCGGGTCCCGCGTATCTCTTCGTCGCGATCGCCTCAACACCACCGTCCTGGTAGCCGGTAGGCGGCATCGGAAGCGAGCCGCGTCACCGTGTAACCATGGGAGCAACCGAACTGTTCGTGCATGTCGCGAGCCATCGCGTGCCCAGGCAGATGTCTCACCAACCCGCGGGCGGCCCCACGGAAGGCAGGTGGCAGATGGCCGACTTGTTCAAGTGGGATCAGGACCTTCTGAGTGGGGAGGCCTACGACGAGCTCCTCACTCGTTTGGAGGCCGGTGGCGCGGGCTCACCTGCCGGTCGCTTTTACCACGTGTGCTACGGACGTCCGGATCACCTGAAGATCGTCGACGTCTGGGATTCTCCGCGGCACTTCCAGGAATTCGCCGAAGAGCTCATGCCGGTCCTCGTGGACCTCGGAGGCAAGCCGATGGAGGCCGACGTCTGCCCGGTCTACGACATCAGCAGGCCGCCATGGAAGGGCACCGCGACGCCCGGGTGCCTCCTGGCCAGGTTCGAGCCGCCCGGCATGAACGGCAGCCAGTACGAAGAGATCATGAAGCGCCTCGCTGAAGCCGGCTACGGCGAACCCCCCGAGCGGCTGTACCACGTCTGCTACCGCGAGGAGCGCGGACTCCGAATGATCTCGGTGTGGCAGAACGGGCAAGCATACCGGGCATGCTTCGAACAGGTTGTCCGCATATGCCTCGATCTGAGGATCCCCGGAGTTCCACTCGCCGAGCCTGCGGTCCAGGACGTTCACCACCTCATCGACGGGTCGCCGCTCGTCCCCTCCTCCCGCTCGTAGCCCTTACGCGGTCGGGTCGTGCCAGGTCACGCCGTCAGGGAGGAGGCTGTCCGCTTCGCCTGGTCCCCAGGTGCCCGGCTGGTATGAGTGGACGGGTGCCGCGTCGCCAAGGACGGGGTCGACGACCTTCCAGGCGGCGTCTACGGAGTCTTCTCGGGCGAAGTAGAAGTCGTCGCCGTCGAGGGCGGCGCCGATCAGCCGGTCGTAGGGGCGTGGATCCAGGCCCGGTTGCTGAGCGAAGGTGAGTTCTTCGGTCTGGGCCCGCGCGGCGATGCCGGGCCGCTTACCGGCCAGGGTGAGGGTCATCGCGGTTTCAGGGCGTACGCGGAACCGCAGCTCGTTCATCTGGCCGAAGTTCTCGATGCCGCAGACGTCTCGTGCCGGCGGGCGAAACCGGATCGTGAGCTCTGTCGCGGTCACCGGCATGCACTTGCCGGCTCGGATGTCGATGGGAACGCCGGACCAGCGTGGCGAATCCGAGGTCAGCCGAACCGCGACGAACGTCTCGACCGTGGAGTCCGGTGCTGTTCCGTCGACGTCTCGGTACCCGACGTACTGACCTCGAACCACCTCGTGTGCGCGCAACGGCCGCAGCTCCTGCATGGCGCGGGTTCGCTCGGATCGCCATGTCCGCACACCCAGCCTCGGCTCGTCGGCAAGGACGCTCACCAGAAGTTGCAGCAGATGGTTCTGCAGCACGTCCCGGATCGCGCCGGTCTGCTCGTAGAACGCCCCGCGGTCCGCGACACCGAAGTCCTCGGCCATCGTGATCTCGATGTGCTCGACGTAGCGCTCGTTGAGCAACGGGTCGAGGATGGAGTTGGCGAATCGCGTATAGAGGATGTTCTCCAGCGATTCCAGGGCCAGCCAGTGGTCCACGCGGAAGATCGCGTCCTCCGGGAAGACCTTGTGCATGGTGGCGCTCAGCTCTCGTGCGCTGGCGAGGTCCGTGCCGAACGGCTTCTCCACCATCACCCGCGAATCACGCTGCCGTCCGACGGATGCGATCCCCTCCGCGATGCGTCCGAACAGACTCGGGGGCACCTCCAGGTAGAAGAGCGTGCCCCGCCGCTCTCCGAGCCGGTCGGAAATGGCCTGGTACGTGGTGTCGTCGTCGAGGTCGCCGGCCACGTAGTCGAGCAGACTCACCAACCTCGCGGCAGACTGGCCGCGTGTGTCGATGCCTGCGCGCTGCAGGGACTTTCTCGCGTAGTCGCGAAGATACTCGCGCGACCTCTCATGGTGTCCCACTCCGATGATGGGAAAGTCCAGCACGCCTCGCTCGACCAGGCTTACCAGAGCGGGGTAGGTCTGCAGCATGGCCAGGTCACCGGTCGCACCGAAAATGACCATGGAGTCCGCTCGTTGGTCGTTCACGGGTATCACCCGCCCCTTCGGCTGGCTGTTTCTGGGCCCTTGACATCGCGTGACAGCACCCCAGCGCCCCTCACGTTCAACGTACGTCGCACTCCACCCAGCTGATTGCCGACTGCTCTGCACGCGGCCCTGCGAAGCCGCCGCGCGGCTCGGTCGAAGCCGTACGCAAAAGGCGCGGACCCGAGAAGTAACGATGAACTTCCTTAACGGCGGAGACCTGAGGTTCGCCCCGGACCTCCTCCGCGGGGTTGGCCTTTCGACGGCCGGCCCGCGACCATCGGTTGCGGGTCCAGCGGAAGAGAGAGCCACACAGCGAGTGGCCGCACGTGGCTCCGTCGCAGGACACATCCGGCTAAGGTTGCCGCTCAGCGGAATCGCCAGCACAGTAGGCATGTACTCATCGGCAACCGCACGGACGTGCGTACCGCATCGAGGTGAACCATGAGTCAGCGGGTTCTGGTGGTCGGGCTGGGGAACATGGGCATGTCCCACGCGCTGGCCTACGCCCGCATCCCGGAGTACGACGTGGTGGGTGTGTGCACCCGGCACGTGACGGACCTGGACCTGCCCGAGCCGCTCAAGGACGCGAAGAGGTTCACCAGCTACGAGGAGGCACTGAGCGAGCTACGTCCGGACGTCGTGTCGATCAACACGCTGCCCGACAGCCACGCCGCATACGCCATCCAGGCGATGGAGGCCGGCGCTCACGTCTTCGTCGAGAAGCCGCTTGCCGAGACCGTGGAGTCGGCGCGGGCCGTCGTCGACACCGCGCGGCGTACCGGACGGAAGCTGGTCGTCGGATACATCCTGCGCCAGCACCCGTCCTGGACCGGATTCGTCGAGATCGCGCGTCAGCTCGGCGCTCCGCTGGTGTTCCGGATGAATCTCAACCAGCAGTCCAACGGCGAGACCTGGGACTGGCACAAACGCCTCATGGGCAGCTTCCCGCCGATCGTCGACTGCGGAGTGCACTACGTCGACGTGATGTGCCGGATGACCGCCGCGAAGCCGGTGCGCGTGCACGCCATCGGCGCCCGGCTCACCGACGAGGTTCCGCTGAACAACTACGGCATGCTGCAGGTCACCTTCGCCGACGGCTCGGTCGGGTGGTACGAGGCCGGCTGGGGCCCGATGATGAGCGAGACCGCCTTCTTCGTCAAGGACGTCATCGGCCCGAACGGTTCGGTGTCGATCGTGATGGCGGAGTCGAGCGACGTCGCAGTCCGCTCCGACGACATCAACGCGCACACTCGTACGAACCAGATCCTTTGGCACCACGCCGAGAAGTCCCCCGACGGCACCTACGACCTGCGTGACGAACGCATTGACATGGCAGACGAACCCGACCACGACGAGCTCTGCGAGAAGGAGCAACGGCATCTGCTCCGGGCGATCATCAACGATCTCGACCTCGGCAGCGAGATGGACGACGCGGTCACCAGCCTGCGCATCGTGATGGCGGCGGACGAGTCCATCGCCACGGGACAGGTGGTCGACCTCTGACCTCGCCTGTGCTCGGCTGTTGGCCCGGTCCCGGTTCGCACATCGCGAGCGGCAACCTGATGGTGGCGCCGAACGCGCGCAAGGTGTGGGTCGAGCACTGGGCGAGTACCTGCACGTCATGTTCCACGACCTTCGCCGCTGACGTCAGCGCGGCCGGCTGGGTCAGCTGCGACGTATCCGGACGACGTCCGGTGTGGCCTCCACGATCTCGAATCCCTCGGCACCGGTTTCCGGTTCGCCGAACCTCCCCGTGCCGAGGCGCCGTAGGGTCGCCCTTGGCCGTGTCCGGTCATCGGGTCCGGGTGGGGACACAACCACCTGGTCACCGTCGAACGTGAGTCGTTCACGACCTCTTCGCGCCGGAGGGAAGGGAAACGTGGCGGTCGGTCGATAGACCTCGATCCCCGAAGCGTCCTCTTCGTACGAGTGGGTCCAGTTGCCGCGGATCGGGCCCTGATCATCGGGCGCGCTCATTGTCCGAACCTCTCCGTCGCGGGTAAGCAGCCCGCTCCCCCCAGTAGTATCCACGACGGACGGTCACGCAGATGAAACAGGAGCCTCCTCACCAATCGAACTGCGCGGGCCTTCCAGGCATGCCTGCATGCGCGCCACCTGCCCGGCCGAGAACATCACCATGGCCGCGTCGTCGACATAGTCCATGTAGTTCATGAACATGTCGCCATCCGGCCCGTTGTCACAACTGACGTGCGGGAAGGTGGGCCTCCCGTAGTTCGGGCCGCCCTGGTTCGGAGTGTCGGACACGTTGTCCGTGCCGGTGCAGCCAGTGCCGTCGTCGCCCCAGATGTGATTGAGGTTGAGCCAGTGGCCGACCTCGTGGGTGGTCGTACGGCCAAGGTCGAACGGAGCGGCCGCCGTGCCGGTGGTCCCGAACCCCGAGTGCAGGATCACGACGCCGTCCGTGTCCGGCGGGCCGCCGGGGAACTGCGCGTACCCGAGCAGGCCACCTCCCAGCGGGCAGACCCAGATGTTGAGGTAGTTGGCAGCCGGCCACGCGTCGAGCCCACCTGAGCTGGACGACTTCACAGCGTCGTCGTCGCTGAACGACTGCACCGACGTCTGCCGACGCTCTGTCCCGGTGGTCGGCGATCCGTCCGGCGCCGTCTCGGCAAGGAAGAACTCGGCCCGAGCATCACTGGCCAAAGCGAGAAACGCGGACGGCGTGTTGCTCACATCGGCGTTCGTACGCCGGAAGTCCTGGTTCAGCACCTCGATCTGGGACGTGATCTGATCGTCGGCGATGTTCTGGTCCGCGGTGTTCCAGACGACATGAACGACCACGGGAATGCGTGTCACCCCGTCCCGGCCGGCGCCCTGGATCAGGCGCATGGTCTCGTTCTCGATCAGGTCCCGGGCGTGAACGTACTCTGGACTGGTCGAGAGGAGGCGCCGGTGCACGTCCATGGTCGCGCACCGCCGAACGGTTGGCGTGTCCCCATTCGGTGTCGCGTCGATCTCCGAGCCGTTCGTTTCGCCGTTGGAGCTCATGGGTCAGTCCCTGTCTCTTCGAGGAGGCCGCGCCGACGGACGTTCGCCCTGTTCGAGTGCCTCGTGCGTCCGGAAACGTCGCTCGTCGCGCCAACCAGCGGACTGGGTCCGTTGAAGGAGTACTGAACCGAGCCAGCGGTGTCAACCCACGTCGGCCGGCGTCCGGCGGCGTTGACCACCAGAACTGCCGGCGCATGTGGGACCTGTACGCCGACCTGTCGATTGCGTCAAGCCGCTCCACGCAGCTTTGACCAGCCTGTCGACCAATCCAAGGTGGGCGTACTTCTTTCCTGAGTCATCATCGACCGGCGTCGATGGCCCGGTGCGGCCACCTCTGCACTTTGGGTCTTGCCCGGAAACTCAGGCCCTGCCCATCTTCGGGCTGGTGCAGCCGGCCGCATTCCGTTCACCCGGGAATGGCAGTCGCAACTCCCCCAGCTGACGCGAAGGACAACTTCGCAGCTGTGCCCGCGGTCGTCTCGGCGGCCGGACCGGCCGGCGAGTTGGGGCCGAACGTCTTCGGTGCAGACAGTCTCGGCGTCGCCGAGCAACTTCCGGTTGACGACGACGAGTTCGAGCAGACCCCGTCCGCGTGGGAGCGGGTCGTCGAAGCCCCGGCATCGGTGGAGATCCGTGTCGGTGCGGGACGGAACGGCGGTGGTGGGGCGGTCATTATCGTCCCAGAACAGGCGCCGGTCGCCTGGCCGAATGTGGGGCAACGACTGGCCGCGTCGGCTGTGCGAACGCTGCTGCGCATGTCAGCGTGGGTGCGTACCAGGGAGGCGGCCGACGGGTACGGCGCCTATCTCGCCATCGACTACCTCGACGCCGCCGGCAAGCGGATCACGTGGTCACAGTCGGGTTCGCTCTGGAGCACCCACGACTGGGTCCGGATCGAGATGCTGGGCGAGGTTCCGCCGGACACCACCACGATCGCGATCCGCCTGCTCCTGGACGGACACGGAGAGGCCGCGTTCGACGACGTGTCGCTGGAGGCATGTATGCGTTCGCACCCCGCGCCCTGACGGCGCAGCAGCGCGGCATCGTGGAGGAACGACTGTCGGCGTTGCGGCCGTCGTGGGTCCGGGTGTTCACCGACACGACCTGGTGGGTCTCCGGCGAACGCCATGACTTCGGCGGCCCGATGGTGCAGGCGCTGCTGGCGGACCTTCGCCTGTACGGCAGTCTGGGCACCCGGGCTAACCTCGTGATGTGGCGGCCCCTGGACTGGTCACCGGATCGCTACGCCGACCTGGCCGACCACCTGGTGGCACTGCTGAGCTGGCTGTGCTTGGAACGCGATGTGGACGTCGAGGTGGGAGTTCTCGGCCAGGCATCACGAGCCCTGCGCTATCAGCTCGACGAGAGCTCGGTGTCCGACGCGATCGCCCAGCAGCGAACGGTGTTGCGTCCAAGGCCCGCCAGGACTGCCGACCAGCGGGCGCTCATCGACGTCGTGCCGGCCGAGTCGATGGTGGTGTACCGGCTCCCACCGGCGCTCGCCGGCTCCCCCGCTCGTTGATTCGCCGGGTGGCCCGGTGCGGCCAAGGCACGACTTTAGGTCTTGCCCGAAACCTCCTCCGTGTCTATGTTCTGGCACCAAGAAGCGCGCGGCGCCTCTACTCAGTCGATGCAACCCGGACTGAGTGCACCGCGATCGACAGCCGTGAACCGCTGCCGTCGACGTACCGGCCGATACGACCCAACCGAGGTGCTTTCATGAGCGGATACGGCGAACCCGTGCCACCGTCGCGGGGTGGTTTCCAGCCCAGTCGCCGCGACGTCCTGCGGTACGGCATGCTCCTCGGCACGGCTGCGATGCTGCCGCCCCTCGTTCCCGACCCGGCGGCCGCGACCACGGTCCTGGCCGCCCCGACGGTCGCGCCCGCGCTCGCTCTCGCAGACGTACCGACCAAGGCGAAGCCGACGATCTACACCGACGAGATGGTGGCGGCGGCCCGCCGCAACGTCGAGCAGTACGACTGGGCGAAGGAGGCCCGTGACGCCGCCGTCGCGAAGGCCGAGCCCCTTCTCGCCAAGGGCGACGACTGGCTCTGGAAGCTGGTCACCGGCCAGGGCCTGCCGCGCAGCTACGCCGTGAACCAGGACCTCGGCTCCCCCGTCACCGGCAAGGACATCTACCGTTTCGGGAACTACCCGTGGCTCGCCGATCCGATCAAGCAGCCGTGGAAGCTGATCGACCCTTCGGTACCGGAGGACTCCGGGCGGCCGCGGATCTACCCCACCAACGACTTCGGCGCGTTCTACGCGAGCGGTCTGGACGAGCACGGCAACTTCGACCGGGCGCGCGCCGACCGCAGTCTGCTCGTCAACGAGCTGTACCCGGAGAAGGGTCCGACCTGGGGTGTCGACGACGGCTTCGGCTGGGTCGACGACCACGGCGCCAAGTGGACGTTCGTCCCGTACTACAACCACTGGCTGGTCTGGTACAGCGCGACCGCGCTCTACTCCGGCGCCGCCTCCATCTACAACGGACTTCCCGCACTGCGCGACGCCTTCATCACCACCGGGGACGTCAGGTACGCCCACGCGGGACTGATCCTGCTCGACCGGATCGCTGACGTGTACCCGTCGATGGACACCACGCCGTACAAGCGATCCGACGGCTACCTCCACTCCGACGGCCTGAGCGGTAGGGGGAAGGTGGTCGGCTGCATCTGGGAGACCGGGCTCTCCCAGCTGATCTGCGACGCCTACGACGCCTTCTTCCCGGCGATCGCGAACGCCGACGAGGCCGACGTGGTGCCCTTCCTGTCGGAGAAGGCCAGGCAGTACGGCCTTGCGCCGAAGGACTCCCCTGCCGCGATCCGGGTGAACATCGAGAACGGCATCCTCCGGCAGGTGTACCCCAACGTCCAGGCCGGCAGGATCCGGGGCAACTTCGGCATGCACCAGCGGTCGGTCACCCTCGCCGGTGTCGTACTGGACTCGCCGTCGGAGACGAAGGAGTGGATCGACTTCGTCTTCAAGACGGGCAGCCTGGGTCCTCCGCCCGAGTACCGCGTATCGGGCGGCGACGTCTACCGCACGCTCGTGGACGTCGTGGACCGCGACGGCATGGGCAACGAGGCCTCGCCGGGATACAACCGGCTGTGGATCGGCCACATGCGTGGCATCGCCGACGTCCTCGACGGGTACACCGGTTATCCCGCTGCGGACCTGTACGAGCACCCGAAGTTCCGGAAGATGTTCCAGGGCATGCATCCGCTGGTGATGCTGGGTGCCTACGTCCCGCAGATCGGCGACACCGGCTCGACCGGCGCCCCCGGCCTGTTCGGCTCCCCCAGCGAGTTCTTCTACTTCTTCGAGAAGTTCGGCCTGCCGGAGTACGCCCAGATGGCGTACCTGATGAACGGCAACAGCACCGACAACCTCTACGGCAACCTCTTCAGCCCGGACGTTCCCGGCGTCCAGCAACGGATCCGCAAGGTCATCGCCGAGCACGGCACGTGGCAGCCGCCCAGTGAGAACCTCACCGGGTACGGCATCGCCATGCTGCGTGACGGCGTCGAAGACAAGGCGCGCGACCTGTGGGTGTACTACGGCCGCACCTTCGGGCACGGCCACCTCGACGCGCTCAACCTCGGCATGCACGGCTTCGGCGTGGACCTGTTGCCCGACCTCGGCTACCCGGAGTTCGCCGACGCCAGCATCCGTACGCAGGAGTGGAACCAGAACACCGTCGCCCACAACACGGTGGTGGTCGACAAGCGGCCACAGGCCGAGCAGTGGGTGGGCACGCCGCACGGCTTCGCTGCCGGTGATCGCGTACAGCTGTGCGACACCTCGGCGCCGGCGGCGTACACCCAGACCAGCACCTACCGACGGCTCTCGGCGATGGTGAAGGTCGACGACACCGACTTCTACGCGTTCGACGTGTTCCGCGTCGTCGGCGGCACCGACCACCACTTCTCCTTCCACGCCGCGGAGGGCCCCGCGACTGCCGAAGGGCTGACCCTCGTCGACCAGCCCACCGGGACCTACGCCGGCCCGGACGTACCCATGCCGCCAGACGACGCGCCGTACCGCAGCAACGCCAGCGGTTTCGACTGGCTGGACAACGTGTCGCGGGACACCAGTCCCACCGGGCGATTCAGCGTGGACTGGAAGGTCAAGGACACCTGGGGCGTGCACGACCCCGACCCGAACCTCCACCTGCGGCTCACCATGCTGTCCGAGGTGGACGATGTGGCGATCTGCGACGGCACTCCGCCTCGCAACAAGCCGGGCAACCCGCCGAAGTTGCGCTACCTCCTCGCCCATCGGCAGGCTCCCGCGGGGAAGCAACTCACCAGCCAGTTCGTCTCGCTCATCGAGCCGTACGTCGACCGCCGGGTGGTGCGGTCGGTCTCGATGCTGCCGGTGCGGGCCATCGACGGCACCATCGCCGCGCACGAGGCGGCTGCGGTACGCGTGGAGCTGACCAACGGCCGCGTCGACCACATCGTCAACTCGCTGCGGACCGACGTGATGTTGAAGGTCGAGCTCGGCAACCGCCAGGAGCTCAGGTTCCGCGGTTCGTTCGGGATCTACTCCACCCGCGGCGGTGCGCCGGAGTACGCGTGGACCCACGGGGCGAGCTTCCTGGGACCGCTACCACAGATGCAGGGCCCGGCCGCCGCGACCGGCACGTTGCGGGACTTCACCCGCGACCTGTCGGTCAGCAACCAGCTCACCGTCAAGCTCGACGCCGGAGTCCCGGCCGGCCTGAAACTGCAGGACAGCTACGCCTACGTCACCGTTCCCCAGTCCACGTACGCGAGGATCGCGTTTCCGTCCAGGACCCGATCGCAGGCCGGAGACTTCGGCGCGCTGACCCAGCAGATCACCGTCGACCAGGCGACCTCACATCAGCTGTCGGTGAGGGTGAACGACGACTTCGCGGGAGCCACGGCCGGCTACTTCTTCGTGCAGGTGCTGATCGACGGCGCGGTCGTGGTCGAACGAGACGTCGCCGGCGCGGGCGAGTGGCGAGTGCTCACCGCCGACGTCACCGGACCGCTTGCCGGCAAGAGCAGTGCCGTACTCACGTTGCGACTTCTCAGCAGGAAGGCGGTCAGCAACTTCGGCGTCGCGGTGATGTTCGACGACGTGGCCATCTCCGGAACCACCGTCGAGAACGCCGACTTCGAGGACATCTCCTCCCCCGCCTGGCGGCCCGAGTCGAACTCGCCGAACTTCGCCGTCAACCCACGGGCCACCGCCGACACCAACGCGCGCAACGCCGTCTACCGCGTCCACGGTGCACGCTTCACCGACGACACCACGGTGGTGCTCGACATCGGCGACATCACCACTGTCCGCGGGTACGCCGACCCGAACGACTTCGGCAGGGGCTTCCGTTACGACGTGGCCGAAGGCGCCCGGGTCGACATTCCGTACACCCGAGAGTGGCGGTCGTGAGCGTCCACCTTCACGGAGTTGCCCTGTGTCCCGGCGACCAACTCCCGGGGACCCGCTGCCAGATCCGCTGCGAAAGGCCGCCCCAGGCCGTCGCGACGGGGCGCGTCCAGATCCACCAGTAGGCGAGCCCCGACGCGAGGGATCCGGCGAACGCCGTGATCGGATGTCCCCACAGCAGTTCGAGTGCCTGCCAGTGAATGACGTAGATGTACAGCGACGCTGCCGCGAGCACCTGGACGACCGGTACGAGGACACTCGGCACCCGCGTCACCGGCCGCCACAGCATGAGCAGAACGAACGCGATCGTGAGGCCGTCCCGCGCCGGATTGAACGAGAAGGTGCCGATCGTCACGATCACGAACACGGTCATGAGGTGCTTCTGTGCCGGCGTCGACACTCGTGCCAGAGCCCAGCCGAGGAGGAAGAGGTACAGCACGACCAGTGCCGAACCCTGCATGCGGGGCACCGGCAGTGGCAGGACCGGAAGCCGGAAGAGCACGAACGCGGCGACGGTGAGTGCGAGTGGCAGGCCGAACGGGTGACGCCGGTCCAGGTCGGCGACCCGGCGGGAGGCGTTGACGGCGGCGACGACCACAAGCGCGACGACCATTGCCTCGATGAACCAGAACCGCCACGGCGGACCGAGTTGCTGCTCGCCGAACACCCAGTTCGCCAGGAAGAGGTTGCGGGTCTCGTAGTAGCCACCGAGCAGATGCGCACCGACGATGACGACGAGGCTGGGTACGGCGATCCGCACCGCCGCGCCGACGAGTCTGCGAGCCCGGCGCCGGCGCCCGGGGTCGACCAGCTGGAAGCGCGCGACCTGGTAGCCGGCGATGACCAGCAGGGCGTTGGCCGTGCCCTGGAGCGCGAAGAGACCGGCGTGGGTGCCGACGATGAGGAGGATCGCGAGGGCGCGCAACCAGACACTCGTCTCCATCGTGCGCCACGTCGTACGCGTGAGGAGGGTGGCCGGCCCGCGCCGCCGACGGCCCTTTCCGTCCGGCCGCAGCAGCTCCAGATCGCGCACCGGTGTCACGTGCCAGTTCGGCGGGAGCCGGCCGAGCAGTTCCTCCAGCCGGATCGACACCTCCACGTAGGAGAGGGAGTCGCCGCCAAGGGAGACGAAGGTCGCCTCGTCCTCGACGTCGCGCTGGAGCAGGCGGCCGTAGAGAGTGGCTACTGCCCGCCCGTCCGTCTCCCCGGTGGGTGCAGGCCCCTCCCCCGCCGGGGCCGGGCAGGCCAGCGCGAGGAGTGCTGAGTAGTCGGGTTTGCCCGACACGAGCAGCGGCTGGTCCCGGACGAAGACGATCCGCACGGCCTCGCGCGGTACGCCGCACGCGCGCATGGCCGCGCGCCTCAGCGACTCCCGGGCGGGCGCGGACGCGACATCGCACGCGACGACGACCAGCCCGTCACGTCCGGTGGCCCGTACGTCGTGTCCCTGCGAGCGGAGGCGACCTTCGAGGGCGTCGAGGTCGATGCGGTGCCCGAGCACCTTGACGAAGCGCGCGCGCCGGCCGACGACGCGGACGAGACCGTCGTCAGTCAGCTCACCGAGGTCGCCGGTACGCAGCTCGAAGACGGTGCGCCCGAGCGCGAGGTCGGCCGGCTCCTCCGCGTACCCGAGCATGACGTTGGGCCCGCGGAACACGATCTCGCCGTCCACCACGTCGATCGTCGCGCCGGGTACGGGGACACCGACGGTGTCGGGGTGCTCGGCGGCGAGATCGGGCGGCAGGCAGGTCATCCGCGCGGTCGCCTCGGACTGGCCGTACATGACGACGAGATCCCAGCCGCGCGTGCGGCCGAGTTCGGCGAACAGCCGGACGCGCTCGGGCTCCATCCGGCCGCCGGCCTGGGTCACGTACCTCAGACTCGGCAGGTCCCGCTCGGCGAAGCCGCTGCGCTCGAGGAGTTCGAAGGTGTGCGGAACGCCGGGGAAGGTCGTGGCCCCGGCCGCGTGGAAGAGCCGCCAGAAGCAGTCTTCGACGACGGAGAGGTCGGTGAGCAGCAGGCTCGCCCCCGCGGCGAGGTGGGTGTGCAGCACCGACAGGCCGTAACAGTACGTGATCGGCAGGGTGAGCGCCGCACAGTCGTCGGGGCGGACTCCGAGAGCGGCGGTGATCTGCTCGGCGTTGGCGGCCAGGTTGGCCGCGGACAGGCGTACGAGCTTGGCCGAACCCGTCGAGCCACTCGTGCTGAGCAGGAGCGCGAGATCGGGGTGCAGCAGGTGATCGGACGTCTCGCGGACGACCTCGACCCCACCGGCCGGATCCAGCACGATGTCGGGGCGGTAGGTCTCCCGCAGCCGGGCGGCGGGCTCGCCGGGCGCGACCAGCAGCACCACGTGGCCCGCGGTCTGAGCCGCGAGGTAGCCGACGACGGTGTCCACCGTGGAGCGTCCCTCGACCTGGACGAGGCGGCGCGGTCCGGCGAGGCGCGCGGCGAAGTCGTCGACCCGGCGGGCGAGGTCGGCGTACGTGACGGTGCCCTCCGCGGTGCCCACGGAGGTGCGCAGCGCCGGACGTGTGCCGTGGATCCCGAGCCGAGACACCCAGGGCAGGGTCGGTGACGGGGCCAGAGGTACGGCGCTCGCGGTCACGCGAGGTAGTAAATAGGGTAGGCAACCCTAAATCAAATCCCGGGGCCGAGTGCGGCCACCTCGGGTCGTCTCGGTTAACCTCGCTTCAGCGAGGTTAGCCTTTCCTGGGCTTGCCATCGCAGTCGAGACCACCCACCCGTGACCACCTACCCACGACCGGCTGCACGCCCCGGGCCGCGCCGCCCAACGTTCGAGCCACCAGGAGTTTCCTCGTGACGCGCCGACGCACCATGATCCTCGCCGCTGTCGTGGCGGCCGCGACCACCCTCGGCCTGTCGGCATGCAGCAGGAGCCTCGAAGCCACCGGGGAGCTCGACAAGTCGAAGTTGACGATCTACAGCGCCCAGCACGAGAACCTCACCGAGGAGTGGGGGCGGGAGTTCCAGGACAAGACGGGGATCCAGGTCCAGATCCGCTACGGCGACGACTCGTCGATGGGCGCACAGATCGTCCAGGAGGGAGCCGGCTCGCCGGCCGACGTCTTCCTCACCGAGAACTCCCCCGCGATGACGACGGTCCAGAACGCCGGCCTGCTCGCGCCCGTCGACGCCGCCACCCTGGCCCAGGTCGGTGACCGGTACCACCCGTCCTCGAAGAACTGGGTCGGCATCGCGGCCCGCTCCACCGTTCTCGTCTACAACCCGAGCAAGGTCTCGCAGGCGCAGCTGCCGAAGTCCCTGATGGACCTCGCCAAGCCGGAGTACGCCGGCAAGTGGGGAGCGGCCGCGGGCGGCGCCGACTTCCAGGCGATCGTCTCCGCCATGCTCGCCATCGAGGGTGAGGCCAAGACCTCCCGGTGGCTGTCCGGCCTGAAGTCGGGTGCGAAGATCTACCAGAACAACATCGCGACGATGAAGGCCGTCAACGCCGGCCAGTCCGCGATGGGCGTCATCTACCACTACTACTGGTACCGCGACCAGGCCCTCGACAAGCAGAGCAGCGGTAACACCAAGCTGCACTACTTCAAGCACGAGGACCCGGGCGCGTTCGTCAGCCTCTCGGGTGGCGCCGTCCTCAAGAGCAGCAAGCACGCGGCCGAGGCGCAGAAGTTCCTGGCGTTCATCACCAGCAAGGAAGGCCAGAAGGCGCTGGGCACGACCGACTCCAAGGAGTACGCCGTCGGCAAGGGCGCGGCGTCGGACCCGAAGCTCCCGCCGCTCGACTCGCTCCAGGCGCCGAAGGTCGACCCGTTCAAGCTCAACGGGCCCAGGGTCATCGACCTCATGACGAAGGCCGGGATCCTCTAGGTGACGTCCACGCAGACGCGTACAGCCCCGCCCGCGGGTGGCCCACCCTCGGATCGATCCGTACGCCGGGCCGGGCGCCGGGCCGGGCGCCTGGCCGGGCGCCGGGCCGGACGCCGGGCTCCCGGGGACTCCCTGCCGCTGCGGGCGGCCGCGCTCGCGGTCGCGCTGGTGTGCGCGCTGCCCCTCGTCGTCGTCGTATTCAAGGCCTTCGAGTCCGGGGCGGGTAAGGCGTTCGCGCTCGTCTGGCGCCCCCGGATCGGCGAACTCCTCGTCAACACCGTGTCGCTGCTCGTGCTGACCTGCGCGATCTCGATCGTGCTCGGCGTCGGCGCCGCGTGGCTCGTCGAGCGGACGTCGCTGCCGGGAACGGCCTTCTGGCGCATCGCGCTCGTGGCGCCCCTCGCCGTGCCCTCCTTCGTCAACAGCTTCGCCTGGTCCGCGCTCGTGCCGGGGTTCGAGGGGCTCGCCGGAGCCGTCATCGTGACCTCCCTGTCGTACTTCCCGTTCGTGTTCCTGCCGGTCGCGGCGCTCCTGCGCACCCTCGACCAGGGCCTCGAGGACGCCGCGCGGGCCCTCGGGCACGGGCCGTGGCGCACCTTCGCTCGGGTCGGGCTCGCGCAGGTCCGCCCTGCCCTGCTCGGCGGCGTGCTGCTCGTGGCCCTGCACCTGCTCGCGGAGTACGGCGCCCTGGAGATGCTCCGGTTCCCGACGTTCACCACGGCGATCCTCGACCAGTTCGAGGTGGCCTTCGACAGCCGCTCGGGCAGTGTCCTCGCCGTGGTCCTCATGGGCATCGCGGGAATGGTCCTCACGCTGGAACTGCTCGCCCGGGGGCGGGTGCGGCACGCGCGCGTCGGCTCGGGGACGGTCCGCCGGGCCACGCGGGGACGGCTCGGCCGGGCCACGCCGTTCGCCCTCCTCGGGCTGACCGTCCTCACCGCTCTCGCCCTCGGGGTCCCGGCCTGGAGCCTCGGCACCTGGCTCTCCCGGGCCGACCAGGCGACCGAGCCGGCCAACCTCGGCCCGACGCTGTGGTCGACCCTGAGCCTCGGCCTCGTCGCCGCGGCCGTCACGACGGTGGCGACGGTCCCGGCCGCGTGGCTCATCGCGCGGAGCCGGTCGTGGTTCGCCGTGGCCGTCGAGCGCGTCACCTACGTCGCGGCGTCGCTTCCGGGTGTCGTCGTGGCGCTCGCGCTCATCACGCTGACGATCAGTTTCGTACGCCCGCTCTACCAGACCACCATGGTTCTCGTGATCGCGTACACCATCCTCTTCCTCCCCCGCGCCATGGTCGCCACGCGCGCCGCCATCGCGGCGGTGCCGCCCGAGCTCGCCGACGCCGCCCGCACACTCGGCGACAGCCCCGTCCGCGCGTTCTGGCGCGTGCAGTTGCCGCTCATGCTCCGTGGCACCATGGCGGGGTTCGCGCTCGTGTTCATCGCCGTCACCACCGAACTGACGGCAACACTCCTGCTCGCCCCCACCGGCACCCACACGCTCGCCACGGCGTTCTGGCACGCGAGCGCCTCGCTCGACTACGCCGCCGCCGCGCCGTACGCCGCGGCGCTCGTCGTACTCTCGGCACCGCTGACCTACTTGCTGCTCCACGGTAGGAACGAGGAATCCCGCACGTGAGGTCTCTCCAACTCTCGGGAATCACCGCGTCGCACTCCGGCACGCCCGTCCTGCACGGCATCGACCTCGCGGTTCGAGCCGGCAGTACGACAGCGGTGCTCGGTCCGTCCGGATGTGGCAAGACGACCCTGCTGCGCGTCGTCGCCGGCTTCATGCGCCCCGACACCGGCGAGGTTCGGGTCGGGGACGAGGTCGTGGCCGGCCCCGGCGTGTGGGTGGCGCCGGAGAAGCGCGGCCTCGGGTACGTCGCGCAGGAAGGCAACCTCTTCCCCCACCTCGATGTCGCCGCCAACATCTCCTACGGGCTGCCGCGCCGGGAGCGCCGCGCCAGAGCCGGGGTCGGTGACCTGCTCGAACTCGTCGGCTTGACCGGTGATCTCGCGCACCGGCGTCCCGACCAGCTGTCCGGTGGCCAGCAGCAGCGGGTAGCACTGGCCCGGGCCCTCGCGCGCCGGCCGCGGATCGTCCTGCTCGACGAGCCGTTCTCGGCCCTCGACCCCGAGCTCCGGGTGGCGACGCGTGAGGCGGTCGCCGCCGCTCTCGCGCACGAGCAGGCCACCGTCGTGCTCGTGACCCACGACCGGGCCGAGGCCCTGTCGTTCGCCGACCAGGTGGCGATCATGCACGAGGGCCGGCTGACGCAGGTCGGTGCGCCCGCGTACGTCTACCGGGCGCCGACCGACCGCCGTTCGGCGGTGTCACTCGGCGAGGCCTGCTTCCTGCCCGGCTGGCTGGACAACGGAGTCGTCACCTGCGCCCTCGGAGAACTGCCGGTCCCTGACGTGTCGGGCTCGGGTCCCTGCGAGGTGCTCATCCGGCCGGAGCAGCTCCGCCTCGGCGAGCCCACCGCGTCTCCGTACGTCGCCGAAGTGACGCGTACGGTGTTCTACGGCCACGACGCCCTCGTCGAACTCCGCCTCGACGACCCTCGCGGAGACTCCGTCGACGTGAGCGCACGCGTCCTGGGTGACGAGGCACCAGCGGTCGGATCGCGTGTCTCGGTGAGGGTCGTCGGTACGCCGCATGTCGTCACCCTCGACGGGGCCCACCCCGGGTGATCGGCCCGTAGGGTCCGCCCGCTCCGCCGCCCGCTCCGGGCGACCTGGGGCCCTCAGAGGTCGGCGACGTCGACGGTCTGTCCCGTCGCGGCGCTACGACTGACCGCGTCGGTGAACTCCATGTAGCGGACGCCGTCCTCGAACGTCGTACGCGTGACCTTCTCCCGTCCCCGGACGGCGTTGACGAACTCCTCCTCGACGCGCCACCCGATACGCTGCCCGGCTGGAACCGCTACCTCGCTCAGCTCCCTGTCGCCCCGTCGTCCGGCGGTGAGTCGTCCGGAGTCCGGCTCGAAGCGCACGGTGCCCTCGGACCCGAAGATCCACAGCTCCGTCTGCGGGGCGAGTCCGGTCACGCTGCTGAACCGCAGGTGAGCGACGCCGCCACCGCCCAGCGTCGCGAGAATGTCCACGTGGTCGGGCACCTTGACCTCGTGCCAGTTCCCGTGGTCGTCCCTGCGCCGGGGAACAGCCGTCATGGTCATCGCCGTCACGCGCTTCGCAGTGCCGAGCCACCGCATCATCGCTTCGTACCAGATGCCCATGCTCAGGATGTTGTTGCCGCTGATACCGGCCTCCTGCCGCCAGTGCAGGGGTGCGTTCCGGTCGACGAACGACTGGCCGGCGTGGACCTCGACGGCCAGGACGTCACCGAGCCGGCCGTCGCTGATCATCGACGCCAGCGTGGAGTCGAACTCCAGGGTGAACGGGGACGGCACCAGCTGCGCGACGAGGTGTGGCGCCTCGCGGGAGGCGGCGAGCATCTCGCGGCCCTCGTCGGCGTTCCTGGCCATCCGCGCCTCGCACAGCACGTGCTTGCCCGCCCGGAGCGCAGCCACGGTGACGTCGCGGTGCAGGTCGGGCCAGGTGCCGACACAGACCGCATCGATGTCGGGCGCTTCGACCACCCGGCGCCAGTCGTCCTCCACACGCTGGAGGCCGTACTTGCCGGCGATCCGGGCGCCCGACTCGCGGGTTCGGTTCGCCACCGCGACCAGTTCGACTCCCGGCAGGGCCCGGAGGTTCGGAATATGGCGGAGGCGGGTGTTGGCTCCGGCACCGACGAAACCGACCCTGATCGGTGAATCAGCCATGGCGGGACGTTAGCAGTGCAAAGATCCCTCGACGGGCCCGACCGCGGTTCGCATTCGCTCTACACCTCCGACGCGATCGCGCTCCCGCCGGACGGCCCGGTCGTCAGGGGCCGGAGGCGATCAGGCAGATGTGGACGGCGGTGGCGCAGCAGACCGGGCTCACGGACGTTCGGCTCCGGACGCTCGACGACGAACAGTCCAGCCGTACCGGCTCCGAGGTCGGCGAGGCGACGCGGACGCTCGGCGGCGGCACGGGTGGTGAAGTACGTGGTCGTGTGGAAGAGGACCAAAGGCCGGTGGCGGTTGCACCGCGACATCTGGAACGCGAAGGCTGGCTAGCGTCTCGTGGCCTCGTCACCTGTCTGGGCCCGGCCCTCCAGCACCGCTCTCATCTGCTCCGCCAGCGCGTGTATGCCGGACATCGGCCGGATCATGACGCACAGCTCGTCGATCGCGCCGGACTCGTCGACGTGCAGGAAGTCACATCCCTCGAGTTCCCGGTCACCCGCACGCGCCCGGAAGACCAGGGCTACGTCGTGCGAGCCGGCGCCGATCTCCCGTGTGTAGCGGAAGTCCTGCAGCACCTCGGCCACGGCGTACAGAAGAGGAGCGACCGCATCACGGCCGCGGTACGGCGCGAAGACGACGGGACTGCGGAACTCGACGTCCTCTGCCAGCAGAGCCACCGCGCTCTCGACGTGGTGTGCCTGCATGGCCACCCCGAACGGATGCATGACGGACCTCCCGATCTGCGTTGGGGACACCAGCCATCCTCACGTGCCACCTCGAACTTCACCACCGACAGCCCAGTTCTCCGACGGTGTTTCGCGATCCTTTTCCGCGCTTCTCTCGGACCGTCCCGACCAAGGGACGTGCGGGAGACCCCAGGTGTGACATCGGGGGCTCCGGCGGCCTGGCTGAGTCCGCATGTCGGCCGGGGTACGACACGATGTGGCGATGGTGAACATCGGAGCGATCGTCCTGAATGTGTCCGACCGCCACCGGGCCTCGGGGTTCTGGTCCAAGGCGCTGGGGTACCAACCCACGCCGGAAAACCCGGACTTCCTCGTCGACCCCGCCGGCAAGGGCGCCCGACTGCACCTGGACGAGACGGATCGCACCCACCTCGACCTGTGGGCGGAGCCCGGTCAGCAGCAGGCGGAGGTCGAGCGCCTGCTGGCACTGGGCGCGACGAAGCCCGACTGGGTCTATCCCGAAGATGCCGACTTCGTCGTGCTCGCGGACCCAGACGGCAACCTCTTCTGCGTCATCGGCGACTGACCGGGTCCCGATGCGGGTACGAGCGCAAGCTACAGCTGGTGTGCGCCTCGCCTGGCACCATCCGCCCATCCGCCCTGGGACGTCGTTGGCGAGCCCGCACCTGCGGGTATAGGCGTCAGTGCTCCTGCAGCGACGGCGGAAGAAGTGGACCTCATGGTGCAACTCCGACACAGGTCGGCCCTTGTCACCGGTGGCGCGCGGGGCCTCGGCGCGGCGATCAGCCGACGGCTGGCCGCGAGTGGAGTGGCCGTGTGGATCGCCGACGTGCGGACCGAACTGCTGATGGGGCTGTGTTCGGAACTACGGAGCACCGGATCCACTGCCACGCCGCTGTCGCTCGACGTTCGTGACGCGGACCTGGTTCACGAGGCAGTAGAGACAGTCTGTGACGAGGCCGGGTCCCTCGACATCCTGGTCAACTGTGCCGCGGTCGACGTGTCCAAGCCGATCGAGCACCTGTCCCCGGCCGAAGCCGCCCAGGTGATCACCACCAACCTGGTCGGCCCCGTCAACCTCTGCCTCGCCACCTATCGGCGGATGGTCGAACAGGGGGCAGGACATATCGTGAACATCCTGTCCACCGCCTCGCTTCGGACCTGGACCGAGGCCGGCCCGTACGCCGCGAGCAAGTCAGGCTTGCGCGCCTTCACACACACGTTGTTCCAGGAGGCCCAGCGCGACTGTATGGGCATCGGCGTGACCGGCATCATCGCCGGGGGAATGGAAACCCCGTTCATCATGGACAGGTTCCCCGACGCCGACACGAGCAAGCTGCAACCGCCGGAGATCGTGGCGGACACGGTGATGTACGCGTTGTCCGTCCCGCCCGGCAGCGTCGTTCCCGAGCTGGTCATCATCCCGCGAGCGGAGCCGTCCTGGCCGTAACCATCTCCTGGCGCCTGGTGAGGACGGACGTGTTCGGCTCGGGGATCGCGCCGTAGGTCAGGGCAGGACCAGCAACGAACGCAGCGTGTCGAGCACCTCAGGCACCTGGATGGACGCCAGCGGATCGACCCCCTCACCGTGCGGGTCACCGGGCGGGCCGGAATGCCACAGAGCCCTGTGCTGGGGCGATCCGGCGGCCCCCAGCGTGCGGGCGGGACGGGCCCGAAAAGTACGACCGACGGGGTGCCGAAGGCACTCGCCAGATGAGCAACCCCGGTGTCACCGCAGACTATGGCGGGGGCCGAGGCCGCCAGGGCGGCGAGGACGTCGAACGACAGGTCGCCACCGGTCGCGGGTCCGGTCATGTGGGGCAGGTCGGGGTGGGAGCCAGGCCGTCCGAGAAGTTGATGTACTGGTACGACACTCGCCGGTCCTCCATGGCCACCTGCAGTCGCCCTGCATCTCCGCGTGCGCGTTGGCCATTGCCCATGCTGTCCACCGGACGCGCGCCGGCGCCCGCGACGATGGCATGTCGCACGTCCGTACCACCGATGATCGCCGCGACGGTTGGGTCGTCCTGGATCGCCCCTCGGTCACGCCGACCGGAGCTCCCTCCAACAGTTGGGCGATCATGGTGGCAAGCATCTCCACATGGCCGAACTCCTCCGCCCCGATGCCGAAGAGAAGATCGCGGCAGCTTCCTCGCGAACACCGCGTCAGCCATCTCGGGCGTGGCCGAATGCTGAAGCTCCTGCCGATGGAAAAACGACAGCTCCACTCCCACATGAATAGGTTCTTCGTTTCGACGTCTGGTCTGTACCCACAAGACATCCCGGACAAGCTTCGGTGCCGGGAACAGGGCCGGCACGCCCGGCGCACTCGTCACCTCCACGACCACCGGCCATCCGGTTCCACGATTTCTGGTCGCCTCGCCGCACCAGACCCTGCTACGGTCCGGCGCGTGAGCTCGATCTGGGTTGGCGAACGCGTGCGGCTGCGGGGCATCGAGCCCGAAGAGTTCCACCTGTTGATGGAGTTCGACCAGGACAGCACGGTCATGCGCAACAACGACCGACTCCACCCGCCACGTTCGAAGGCCGGTTATCGCCGATATCTCGAGTCCGGCGTCGGAACGCCTGACGACGACGCGTTCGGTGCCGGTATCGAGTCGCTTGCCGAGGGCCGGCTCGTCGGCTCCTTCGGCACTAACAGGATCGACAAGAACTCCGGGGTCTTCTCCTACGGCATCGCGATCGGTTCTGACTTCCAGCGGCGCGGCTACGCCAGCGAGGCGATCGTCCTGCTGTTGCGGTACATGTTCGGCGAACGGCGCTTCCAGAAGTGCGATGTGGAGATCTACGCCTACAACACAGCTTCTCTGACGGTGCACGAGAAGCTCGGCTTCGTCGTGGAGGGCCGACGCCGAAGGTCGCAGTACTTCGCCGGGAAGTACCACGACGTCGTGCTGATGGGCATGACGATCGAGGAGTACGCCGCGGCTCACTCACTCGGCAGCGTCCAGTCGTCCTGATGGGTAGGCGCGAACACCGCTCGCCGTCGGAACAGGCTCTGAGATGGGTCGAGGCTGCCGTCGGTGGCAACGCAAGAGTCGTGCGGACCGCCAGGTTGGTCGGCGGCCTCACTGCCACCATGGACCGGCTGAGCGTGGTCGCCGGTGGCCGCGAAGTCGACGTCGTACTGCGCCGATGGGCAGGCGACCAGTGGCGGGACTGGGGACCAGGACTGGTCGACCGCGAGGCGGCCGGCCTCCGGGCACTTGCGGGCCATGAACTGCCGGTGCCACGTCTTCTGGCGGCTGACAGGTCCGGCGGCCGGACGGGCGTGCCGGCGCTGCTGATGACGGCTCTGCCCGGTCACCCGGCGCGCAGCCCGAAGGACCTCGCCGACGGCGTACGCAAGATGGCATCTGTTCTGAGCCGGATTCACCGGGTCCCGGCCGAAGAGCTCGCGGCGACGGATCCGCACGGATTCGACGAGCGCACCATCCATGGGTGGACGCGCGACGCCGGCCTGGCCGGTGCCGTGAACGAGGCCGCCGCCGGCGCTCACGAATCGGCCCGCCAGCCCGTCTTCGTGCACGGTGACTACCAGCCGCTGAACATGCTGTGGCGGGACCGCGCACTGTCGGGCGTGGTGGACTGGACGTTCGCGGGCAGCGGCCGGCGCGAGACAGACGTCGGGCTGTGCCGGCTGGGGCTGGCCGCGTTGCTGAGCGCGGAAGCGGCGGAGGAATTCCTGAACTGGTACGAGAAGGAGGCCGGCGTACGCGTGGACCCGCGCTGCGATCTCCGAAGCCTGCTGGCCTTCGGGTCGGGTTGGCTGTCCCACGCCTCGGAGCAGATGCCGCACTCGGCACCGGCAGATCACCAGGCAATGGCCGAGCGGGTCGAAACCGTCATCCGTGCCGCACTCGCACGGCTCGGATGATCTTCAAGCGGAAATCTGGGTGACACCGATCTCACACCTCGTTACGGTCTGTTCGTCGGCCGCCTGTCATCACTCCTTGGCGAGGCGAAGGAGGAGCTGTGCTCTCACACGCCCAGCGTCGGCAGTTCGATCGACTCGGCATCGTCCGTCTCCGTAAGGCGATCCCGTTGCCCGAGGTCGCTGCGATGCGCGAGCAGGTGTGGGACTTCCTCGCCGACAAGTACGAAATCAGCCGTGACGATCCGACGACCTGGACGGTCGAGAAGGCGTGGTACTTCCAGGCTCTCAGCCGAGCCGGGGTGTTCGACTCCATGGGTTCGGACGCCGTGTGCACCGCACTGGACGACCTGCTCGGCCCGGACAACTGGCGCCGGCCGAGGAACTGGGGCCGCCCCCTGGTGACGTTCCCGCTGCCGGGCACCTCCTGGGACGTGCCGTACCTGAGCTGGCACACCGACGGCCTTGGCAGCGCCGACGACGTACAGGCGGTGACGATCTTCACCTTCCTGGCGCCCACGGCACCCGGTGGAGGCGGGACCGTCGTTGTAGCCGGGTCGCACCAGCTTGTACGGCGAACCGTCGCCGCCGTCGGCCCTGACGCCCGCCTTCGGTCCTCAGAACTCAAGGCTCGACTGGCGTCCCGCGACGTGTGGCTCCGCGACCTCTGGACGCGGAACGCTGCCGGCGATCGACGTCGGCGGTACCTTCACGACGGCGCGGTCGTCGACGGGGTGCCACTGCACGTGGCGGAGCTGACCGGCGAGCCGGGCGACGTGATCCTGATGAACTCCCGCTCACTTCACGCACCTGCACCGAACGTCCTCGACACCCCGCGCATGATGCTCGTGCACATCGTGGCGAACGAGAAGGCTCCGCAGACCTGACATCGGCCGCTACCCGGGAGTTTCCGACTAGTGGAGGACGGTTGCTCAGAAGGCTCCCCCGGCAGGCGTACGCCGCCGTCGGTCCGCTGCTCGCCGGGATTGATCACCAGCTCAGCCTGGTGGCGGTACTCGCCGGTGCGATGCCTGGCCAAGTGTTCGCCGATGACTCCGTACGCCCGAGTGCGGTGTTCGTACACAGCCCGGAGGGAAACTTCGTCGGTGGCGACCCCACGAACAGCCGTGTCGTCGCGGGCTTGCACGAACACCTGGCAGCTACCTTCTTGCCCGGACGTGACGAGGATCTTGCGCTGTCCTGCGCCCACGACGACGGCTGGGCGCAGGCTGCGCAGATGCTCGCGCCGGAACTCACCCACGTCGCAGTACTGCGGCGGCACTACCTGCTCGGCACCGACCAGCCGACGCCCCGGCCGAACCCGATTCCCGGGTACCGAATCGTCCCGATCGACGCGGCGTTCCTCCGGCAGCAGAACGTGCCTGGCCACCTGCGGCGCTGGATGGAAGGCAACTGGGGTAGCAAAGACAGGTTTCTCTCCCATGCCTTCGGCGCGGTGGCACTGCACGGCGATGCCGTCGCCAGCTGGAGCCTGGCCGACTGCGTGGTCGGCAACCGTGCCGAGATCGGCATCCACACCGCACCCGAGCACCGCCGCCGCGGACTTGCTTCCCAGGTCGCCGGAGCGGCTGTCACGCTCGCATTCGACCAGGGGGTGACCGAGGTCGGCTGGCACTGCAACGACGACAATCTGGGGTCGTACCGCACTGCCGAGTCTGTGGGCTTCACACTGCAGCGGCTCTACCACCTCTTCGCGTTTCGCCCTCGCTGAGCTGGCATGCTCGCGTCAGCGAGGCATCTGCTGCTTGCCGTGATGAGACTTGATGAGCGAGAGGTCGAACACGTGCACCGCGGTCGCGTTCTGAGTGCTTCCCGTCGCGACCACGACCACCTGGTCGCCATCCTTGATCGACGCGATGCCGTTCCGTCCGGCGACGACCATTGCGTCCGCACCGACGGTGTAGGCGCCCCGGAAGCCATCGCTGCTGCGCAACGTGATCTCGGTGGAGCCAACACTCTGCACCGCACCTCGCTGGACCAGCAAGGTCTGGTGGCCGCCTCCAGGCTTCGCCATGACGAACTCACCGTGCAGCACCCGTTCGAACATGCCGTGCATTCCATGCATGCCGTGCATGTCGTCCGACGGTCGCATCTGCAGTGTCCGCGTGGTCTGTGTCACCTGGGCCGGCTGCGTCCCACTGCCAGCAGTGGCCGGGTTGTCGGCGGCCGCCACGCCACCGGTCGTGAGCGCCACCACCGCCACGCCCGACGCGAGCATCCCGGCGAACGAAGATCGGTTGATCTTCATGGGCGTACTCCTTTCTGTGTCAGGAGCTTTCAACCCACTCTTCACCATGCCGCGTCGGTCCCTTCCCGCGAGGTGCCGACCGTCGGCGCCGGCGGAGAAGGAATCGGGTAGCGCGGACAAAGGTCCGAGAGGTAGCGTCGGCGCTACCTTCGGGCAGACACCCGAAGTCACCAGCCAGATTCACCTACGCCGGATCTGGTGATGTGACTCGTTGTCTTTCCGAGGGTCACGTCGCCGCTCCGGCCCGGACCAGGAGAAGTGAGCGATGTTGACCACCGAGCAGATGGCACGGTTCGAACTGGACGGGCTGCTCCCGCTGCCCCGGACGGTGCCGACGGCCGAGGCACTGGCAATGCGTGACCGCCTGTGGGACTTCCTGTCCCTCATGCACGGTCGCAGGTACGACGACCCCACCACCTGGAAGCCCCTCGAAGCCCGCACCGGCTTCAAGACCCTCATGCGCACAGGTGCTTTCGACGGACTGAGTGAATATCTGTCCGAGCCCTTCACCGACCTCCTGGGAACGGCATGGGTCCGGCCTGCACACTGGGGTCACCCGCTCGTGACCTTCCCGAACCCACACCAGGACTGGGCGATCCCGGCCAGGAACTGGCACGTCGACTCCACCCAGTGGTCCACCGGAGCGACGCCTGGACTCGTCGCCTTCACCTTCCTTGACGAGGTACGCCCTCGCGGCGGCGGCACCCTGGTCATGGCCGGCTCACACCGACTGACCTGGCAACTCTGTCAGCAGGCAGGAGGGTTCATGAAGACCAGCGGCATGAAAGCCGTACTTGCAGGCCGTCACGGCTGGTTCGCCGACCTGTGGCAGCGACCGGTCACGGGTGAGGATCAGCTCCGCCGTTACTTCGAGGGCGCGGACATCGACGGCGCCCACGTTCGGGTTGTCGAGCTCTGCGGTCGGCCGGGCGACGTCGTACTGATGAACCAGCGCGTGCTCCACGTCGCAGCGCCGAACGTGCTCGACACACCACGGATGATGCTCTCCGACTTCATCAGCAGGGATTCTGGCGGCGACCTTCTAGACAGCGGTCAGGTGTAGGAAGGTTGCTCCCCGTCCGAAGATGGTCGCACCAAGCCGTGTACGGACCCACAGGACCGCTCTAGCCTCCCTGCAAAGAGAGGCGGTTGCCATGCCCCGAGATCGGTCGAACGATGCCGTCGAACAGACCCCGGAGCACGAGCCTGAGCCTGAGCCTGAGAGGCTGGTCCGGCGTAACCCGTCACGGCGACATTTGCTGCGTACCGGCGGTGTTGTGGTCACCGCCGCGTTCGCGTCCGGCTGCGACATGTTGTCCACCAAACCGCAGGCGAAACAGGGCGGCGGCGCCGGCGGGCAGAGCGTTTCCGCCGGCGCCAAGGAGGCGCCGGAGCTGACCAGACGCGTCAGGGCCGCCCAGCTTCCGCCGCTGAAACAACGCCTGCCCACCGATCCTCTGGTGGTCACGCCACAGGAGCGACTCGGCACATACGGAGGCCAGTGGGACCTGTTCGGCGACAGTCCCCCTGCGGCCGGCGGCGCGGAGGTCTACTACGAGTGGCTGGTCCGGTGGAGTGCGGACTGGAAGAAGGTGATCCCCAACGTCGTTCGGTCGTGGGAGATCGGCGGCGGCGGTCTGCGGTACACCTTCCACCTGCGCCGGGGCATGAAGTGGTCGGACGGAAAACCCTTCACCACCGAGGACATCGCCTTCGCCTACGACGACGTGGTGCTCAACAACGAGCTGTTCTCCGCACCGCCGTCCTTCTTCGTCACCGCCGACCGGCCCGCACGACTGGAAGTGGTGGACGAGCACACGTTCCGCTTCGTCTTCACCAAGCCGAACGGCTTGTTCCTCGAGCAGTTGGCGTCCAACGGTGCGCACGTGCTGACCATCTGCCCCAAGCACTACTTCAGCCAGTTCCACCCCAAGTACAACAAGAACATCGATGAGCTGCTGAAGAAGGAGAAGACCGACCACTGGTATCAGCTCTTCGCCCAGAAGGGCGGGTCACAGGGGTGGATCGGCAACATCTGGCAGCCGGAGGTTCCGCTGCTGACGGCGTGGCACACCACCAGCGTCACCCAGCAGGGCACGCGGATGGTCCTCGAACGCAACCCGTACTACTGGAAGACCGACCCCGAGGGCCGTCAGCTTCCCTACCTCGACCGCATCGTTCGGCACGTGATCAGCGACCAGGAAGCCGCACTGCTGCGGGCGATGGACGGAGAGTTCGAGTTCCTCTGCCCGACGTTCTACAACCCGAACCTCGGTACGCCGAAGAACAAGCCGGTGCTGGCACAGAACCGGGACCGCGGCGGGTACGAGTTCGTCGAGGGACTCGACTCGACGATGAACAAGACGGTCATCGCGTTCAACCTCAACCACCCGGACCGAAAGCTCCGGGAGGTCTTCCTGAACCGCGACTTCCGGATCGGCCTGTCCCACGCGATCAACCGGAAGGAGATCATCGCGGCGGTCTACCAGCGCCAGGGCGAACCCTGGCAGGCGGCTCCGCGCAAGGAGTCGGAGTTCTACCTCGAGCGGCTCGCCACGCAGTACACGACGTACGACCCGAAGCTCGCCGACCAGCACCTGGACCGCGCCGGCTACACCCGCCGCGACCCCCAGGGCTTCAGGCTGCGACCGGACGGGAAACGGCTGACGTTCAACGTCGACGTGATCACCGAGGAGCCGACCCAGATCGACGCACTCCAACTTGTCCGCGGTTACTGGGAACGCGTCGGGGTGAAGATGAACCTCTACTCGATCGACCGTTCGCTGTACTACACCCGCAAGGAGGCGAACAAACACGACGCCAGCGTGTGGACCGGCGACGGCGGCCTCCGCGACGGGATCGTCGATCCGCGGTGGTACTTCCCGGCCAACAACGAGTCGAACTTCGCGCTCCTGTGGGCGACCTGGTACACCAGCCGCGGAAAGAGCGGCGAGAAGCCGCCCGAGGCCGCACGTCGCCAGATGAGCCTGTACGACCAGATCGGGGAGACCGTCGACGAGACCCGCAGGCGTCAGCTGTTCATGGAGATCCTGCGGATCGCGGCGGAGGAGTTCTGGGTGCTGGGGACCGTCCTCCCGGTCGGGACGTTCGGCATCAAGCGCAAGAACTTCCACAACGTGCCGAAGTCGATGATCGCGTCCTGGCGCTACCCCACCCCGGGCCCGACCGCACCGGAGCAGTACTTCGTCACGTCCTGAGTCGCGTCGAGACAGGTGCCACGGGAAGCGCGGTCGTTCGAGCTGCCCGAACGTGTGGGTGGACGCTAACGCCCCTCGGACTCGCGGCGCCGCCTTCGGGAACGGATCTCGTCTCGGTCCCTCCTGTCCCGCGCCCTCTCACCCCGGCGGTCCGGCTCCGTCCGGCCTGCCTGGTGGGCGCTCCTCCTCCGGTGCTCGGTACGTCGCTCCCCCTCGTCGCCGTCTCCGCCGTGGCGGTCTCCCCCGTCGCGGTCGGACTCGTCGCGATCAGATTCGTCGCGGTCGGGCTCGTCGCGATCGGACTCGTCGCGATCGGACTCGTCGCGGTCGGGCTCGTCGCGGTCGGGCTCGTCGTAGTCAACGTCATAGTCGGTCTCCACCGATGGAGCCTTCTCCGCCGCGGGCTCGCCCGACGCGGCGTCCTCCGTCCCTGAGGACGAGCCTCGGCCCAGAGCGCGCACGCCCTCGCCCGCGCCGCGACCGAGTTCCTCGACACCTCGGCCGACGGGTGCCGTCAGGCTGGTGACGATCTCGGGGTTGTTGTCGATCGTCCGGAGCACCCGGTCCACGACTTCGGCCACCTTGTCCAGCTTGACCTTGAGCATGGCCTGCGCGTGCACGTTGTCGATCTCCAGGTCGACCTTTCCCAGCGACGCGTGGGCGCCCACGTGCAGGTCGACGACCTGCAGGACCCGCGCGTGAAGGTCGACGTCCGCCTGGAGATCCTCGACCGTGAGGGTGATCTTGTCCACGCCGAGGTCGGGGACGCTCAGCAGGACGTCGGGGTCCTGGTTCGAGCCCAGCCAGTCCTGTGCGTTCGCGTCCTCGATGCCACTTCGTCGGCCGGAGTCGCTGTCGTTCATCCAGTCCCCCCAGTCACTCGAACACGAGGCGGCCGCCCGGGCACACGGGAAGCGGCTCGGTGCACCGCCGCTCCGGCAGGCTCAGAGGCCGTTACGCGCAGGCTAGGTGCGGCCGCGGACGACGTACCTCACCCGTCGGGCCCCGGTCCGGAGGGAAAGGGCCCCGGAGCGCCATGACAGAAGCGCTCGTTGCGTGTAGAAACTAAACGAACATTTGGGGCCAGCCCCAGCGCACCCACCCTTCTTGCTCTCGAGGAGCAGACGTGTCCGGAGTACCTCTCCGTCGGCCTCGTCGCCCACTTGCTCTGACCTGCGCAGCGATCGCTGCGGTCTCAGCAACCGTGGTCGCAGTGAGCACGACCGCCACCCCCCAAGGCACAGGCGAGACCACGCACCGAACAGCGCTACCCCACGTAGCGAAGGAGTACCTGCACGAGATCCAGGGCGTCGACGAGGCCGACGGCGCCGGTGGCGAGACGAAGGAGATCACCAGCGCCCTCGCCCAGTTCGACGACGCACGCAACGCTCCGGGCTTCGCGCTCCAGGGCGGCTACACCGCGGCAGTCGACCACATCCACGGCATGACGTCGACGGGTGGAGCCTGGGACGAGGTCAGCGACGTCCCCTACAACTCCGACGACCAGCGCTACCGCGACTACTACGCCAACACGACTGCAGGCAGCGGCTTCGTGACCGGCCGGGTCCAGGCGCTCGCGGCCGGGGGCGACTACCTGTTCGCGGCCGGTGCCGGCGGCGGTGTCTACCGCAAGAACGTCGCCCAGAACGGCCCGTGGACGCCAATCTCCGACGTCAGCGGCGGAGTGCCCGCGCTGTCGAGCGGTGCGCTCGCCTACGTCGCCGCCCGGGACGAGCTGTGGTACGCCACCGGCGACGGGTCGACCGGCGCCACCACCTACACCGGTGACGGCGTCTGGGTCGCCGAGCACGCGAGCACCACGCCCGTCTGGACCCACCTGGCCGACGGAGACGCCGCGCCCGGCCAGACCGGCACGCGTAAGAACCTCTTCGACGGCGCCGTCATCCAGCAGATCCGGTTCAACAAGGCCGGCACCTGGGCGTACGCCCCGTCGAGCTTCGGGCTGTGGCGCCACTCGACCACGGACCTGAACGCCAACTGGCAGCCGGTGTTCGTGCCCAACCCGAGCGCGCTGCCCGGCGAGACTCCCACCGGCACCCACAGCACCGACAACTACGTCACCGACGTCGCCATCGAGCCCGCGAACGACAACCACCTGGTCGCCGCCTTCGGCTGGGTCGCCGGCGGCAGCGACAACGGTTGGTACGACGGGCGCTACGACGCGGGCACGCAGTCGTGGACGTTCGCGAGGTCGAACGTGACCGGCTCGATCAATCCGAAGGACATCGGACGGACCACCTTCGCCTGGGGCCGGAAGAAGCTGTACGCGCTCGTGCACAACCCCGACCACGCCAGCCAGGGCATCAGCTACTCCGAACTCGGCGGCATCTACGTCTCGAACAGCGGCTCGGTGGCCGGACCGTGGTCCAAGATCGCCGACTCGCACAAGCTGGCACAGGCCGGCTCCGCGCTGGACCCGACCGTCAAGCACGCCGGTGCGGTGAACCCGGGCTACCAGCCCGGCGTCCAGGCCTGGTACAACCAGTTCCTCGCCGTCGACCCGGCGAACGACGACCACGTGTTCGCGGGGCTCGAGGAGGTCTACGAGACGAAGAACTCCGGAGCGAGCTGGACCACCCCCGGCCCGTACTGGAACTTCTTCTTCTCCTGCTGGGGCAGCGACCCGAACGCCGACCAGCTGGGCTGCCCGAGCACAACGCACTCCGACCAGCACGCCGCCGCGATCGCCAACGGCCGGCTCTACGTCGGCAACGACGGCGGGCTCTACACCCGGCCGGTCAGCGGCCGGACCAACAGCGGTGGCCACGCAACCGACTGGCAGAGCCTCAGCGCTCCGCAGAGCGGAACGCCGGACTTTCTGCAGTACTACGCCGTCGGCATCGGCAAGGTCGACCCGGACAAGGCGGCGGCCATCATGGGCACGAGGGCGTACGACCACAACGGCGTCGTGGTCAGCGGTGGTCTCCAGGACAACGGTGGCTCCATCCTGTTCACCGGTGCCTCGTCCGAGAAGACGATGGGCTCCAACTTCGGCGGCGACGGCGGCGACGTCCTCGTCGACCCGAACGACGGCTGCCGGATCGTCCAGGAGTACGTCGACCTGGCGATGCGGGTGACCAATGTGTGCGCCGCTGCGACCGGGACCGACTCGTTCACCGACCTCGGCAAGGCGCACACGCGCAGCATCAAGCCGCCGGAGACGACGGCCCGGTTCACCGCGCCGTTCGCCGCCGACCACCAGGACATCGACAACTGGCTGGCCGGCGGGCAGCACGTCTGGCTGAACACCAAGGGCTTCAACATCGCCTCCGGCAAGGACTGGAACCAGCTCGTCGATCTGGGCACGAACGCAGCCGGCACCGCCGCGCGCACCGCGACGGCGGTCGCCTCCGACCGGGGTGACGCCATCGTGCCGTTCTGCGGCTCGTGCAACGCCGGCAGCGCGTTCGAAAGCGGCTACGCGTTCGGGCAGGCCAACGCCGCGGCGCTCAAGGACGGCTCCGCCACCCACGGCTGGAAGATCGTGACCACCGGCGATGCCAAGGTGGTCGACGCGGGCGGCAAGGTCGTCGGTACGCTGCCGAACCGGATGATCTCCGGGACGGACGTCTACCACGACGCCACCGGGCAGGTTCACTACCTGCTGGCGTTCAACGGGTTCTCGCGGCACTGGGTCGAGGGGCCGGGTGCGGGCGTCGGGCACCTGTTCGAGTCCACCGACGGCGTGACGTGGCACGACTGGTCCAACGGCAGCGATGCCTCGACCAGCCTTCCTGACGTACCGGCCAACACGGTGAAGTACGTCGACGGCGGCAGGGTCGCTCTCGGCACGGACTTCGGCGTCTTCCTCCGCGACGCGGCCGGCAACTGGGCCAGGCTCGGAACCGGCCTGCCGGCGACCGTCGTTAACGACCTGGAGCCGGGGCCGAAGGGCGACGACCACCTGTACGCCGCCACCTACGGTCGGGGCATCTGGAAGCTGGCCATGCCGACCGTGCACTACGCCGGCGGCGACGCCTCGCAGGACGAGTGGTGGAACGCGCACAAGCCCACGGCGGCCACCAACCCGTAAGGACTACAGCCCGGCCGGGCACCTGGCCCGGCCGGGCCGGGCAACGGCGTCGGCCGGTGACCACTGTCGCGGTCACCGGCCGACGCCGTTTCCGTCTCAGCCCAACGCGAGCGATCCTGAATGCAGGGACACACCTGGCCGACCAGCCAGGCATGCACAGGTTTGCGCAGGAGGTGAGGATCGTGACGACCAGAGTCCGGCTTCGGAGGGTCTACGACCCACCCTCATCGGAGGACGGTACGCGGGTTCTCGTCGACCGGGTCTGGCCGAGAGGCCTCACCAAGGAGGCGGCCGCACTTGACTCGTGGGAGAAGGAGATCGCGCCGTCCACACAGCTGCGCAAGTGGTACAGCCACCAACCGGAGAAGTTCGAAGAGTTCCGGCGCCGCTACTCCGCCGAACTGTCCGAGCCCGAACGCGACGCCGTCCTCGACCGGCTCCGCAAGCTCGCACGCCGAAGCTCGGTGACCCTCCTGACGGCGACGAAGGACGTCGAGCACAGCCAGGCCGCGGTGCTCGCTCAGCGCCTGCAGGGGACGAAGGACGGCCGTGGCCGGTGACCCCGGAACACTGGTCCGAGGGCACCGGCCACCGACGCGGTAGGTCGACCGAGCGGCCTATCCCTTGTGCTGGTCGGGATTCGACCAGAACACCGTCTCGGGGTCGTAGACCGCCGGTGTCGGGTGGATCCACGGAGCGGTGAAGCCGCCCTGGGCGAGGTTCTCCTTCCGGGGGACGTTCTTCAGTTCCTGGTGCGCGAGCATGACCGAGGGCGCGTTCGACACCGAACCCTGGAAGAACGGGCCTTCCTCGATGTGGATTTTCGTCATCTCCCACACCAGTCGGTGCCGGCCCATCTCGTCGACCTCGGTCTTGCTCTTGTCGTACAGCTTCCACAGTCGCGCGACCGGGCCGCCCGGCTCCGGCTCCATCCGGGGTGGTGTCCGCTTGTAGGGGTCGACGTTCTTCTGCTTGTGCTCGTCCGGGGTGCCACGTACGTTGTAGAACTGCCCCTCCAGCGGAGCCCACCTGCTCGGCTCCAACGGGACGAGCCACTGCGGGTAGACCAGGCAGTTCGGACCGTCGCCGACACCCCAGCCCGAGTTGGACATGAGCTTGCCGGTGTTCCACTCGGTGCCGTACGCCTCCGGCGAGATGGGGAACTGACGAGCGTCGAGTCCGATCGCCTTCCAGTCGCGCACCAGCAGGTCGTTCAGCTTCTTGTAGTCGTTGCCGACGTTGGAGGCGTACTGCAGCCGGATGATCAGCTTGCTGCCGTCGGGCGCCTCCCGCTTGCCGTCGCCATTCTTGTCCACCACCCCGAGCTCGTCGAGGATCTTCTTCGCCCTCTCGGGGTCGTGGTTCACGTAGCTGTCACGCCACTGCTTGTAGACCTGCTTGCCCTGGTCGTCGACGTGGTACTCGATGGCCTTGGTGCTCATCGTTCCGGTGGTCTTCTCACCGGTGTTGAAGTAGATCGTCTTCTGGGCGTCGTCGCGGTTGAACGCCAACGACAGTGCCTGCCGGAACTTCGGCTCCCGGATCAGCTTGCGGAGGTTCTCCTCGTAGTAGTCGTAGTTGAAGAAGAACGCGGCCCCGGTGCCGTCGCCGGCGTCCCAGAGGATGGGTACGGTCTTGCTCGACTTCTGCGCCGCCTTCAGTCCCGACACGTCGCTCAGCGAAACGCCCATGAAGCCGCCGACCAGGAAGTCGATCTTGCCCTGCTGGATCTGGAGTTTGGCGACTTCCTGGTTCTGTACGGCGGCGGCCGTGAGCGTGTCGACGTAGGGAAGCTGGTTGCCCTGCCGGTCGACGCACCAGTAGTAGGGGTTGCGTTCCCAGGTGCTCTGGCGGCCTTCCTTGTACGACTTCAGCCGCCAGCCGGTCATGGTCGGGCTGTCCGGGTTGATCTGCCAGTTCCGCTTCTTCTCGAACTCACCGTCGGCGCTGGCCCAGTCCTTGGGGACCGACTTGTTGTAACGCGGGTGGAACTGCTTCATGTAGTGCTTCGGTTCCATCCAGCCGGGTCCGATGCCCCGGTTGACCCACATGGCGAGCCGGTCGGCGGTCAGCGGTGCGGGCGCGTCGAACTTCATCACGAGCGTGTAGTCGTCCGGTGCGGTCATCTTCATGACCGTGCCCTTGCCCGACTTGGCCTCGTCGGGTGGAACCTCGGAGTGCTGTTCGTTGAGGACCATGTCCTCCCACCAGAACATCACGTCCGCGGTGGTCCACGGCTGGCCGTCGGACCACTTCAGCCCCTTGCGGAAGTGCAGGGTCCACTCCGACGCGTCGGCGTTGGACGACCAGCTCTCGACCAGTCCCGGCCCGATGTCCAGGCCGTCGTTGAGCCAACGCAGCGGGGAGTGGCCGTACATGTACTCCTTGAGCTGACCGTCGTCGGTGGCAGGGATCATGATCCGCACGTTGCCGCCGTAGGTGCCGGGCTCCAGCCAGTTGTGCGGAACGACGTACGGCTTCTCCGGGAGCCGCTTCTCCACCGGTGGCAGCTTCCCCGCCTTCACCTGCGCGGCGAGCGTGGGAGCTTCCTTGAAGGACGACGGGGGCGCGAGCGGCTTGCGTGCCGAACCCTTCCGGTTCGCGCTTCCGGACTTCGCCGCGGTCTTCTTACTGCCTTCCTGCCCGCCGGAGCTGGAGTTACAGCCGGCGAGGGAAAGGGCCGCGGCCGCGACCGCGGACCCGTACAGGAGACTCCGACGCGTCAGCCCTTTCTGCTGGTTCTCGCCTGCGGGGTTGTTGGTCGTTGTTCGACGGACCATACGTTTCACCACCGAATCCCAACGCTGCGGCTACGAGCGGTGAGGCCGCCGTACTGGCCGAGCTCACCGGGGGTGACGAGAAGAATAGGTACGCCACCTTGGTTTGCCGTGGGTTTTCCGATTTCGGCCAGCTAACAACGGCATAACGCCGACCGGCTGTGTGCAATGGGTTTCGGACAGTGTTTCGTGACTCCGGGCACGATCCTGATCACGCGCTGGAGCCCATGCCAGGAGTCGTGTCGCCGACAGATCACGGTGCGCACGCAACCTCTCGTTGGCACCGGACCGGGACAGAAGAACGACCGAGAGAATCAGCCCTTGTGCTTCTCCGGAGCGGACCAGAACATCACCTCGGGGTCGTAGACCGCCGGTGTGGGGTGGATCCAGGGAGCGGTGAAGCCGCCCTGGGCAAGGTTGTTCCGGCGGGGGACGTTCTTCAGTTCCTGGTGTACGAGCACGATCTCGGGTGAGTTCGAGACCGAGCCCTGGAAGAACGGCCCCTCCTTGATGTGGATCTTCGTGATCTCCCACACGAGGCGGTGCCGAGCGAGTTCGTCGGCCTCGGTCTTGCTCTGGTCGTGCAGCTTCCAGAGCCGCTCGACCGGTCCACCCGGCTCGGGGGCCATCCGGGGCGGCGTCCGCTTGAAGGGATCGACGTCTTCTTCCTTGCCTTCTTCCGGAGTGCCCCGCACGTTGTAGTACTGCCCTTCCAGCGGCGCCCACCGGCTCGGCTCCAACGGGACGAGCCACTGGGGTAGACCAGGCAGTTCGGGCCGTCACCGACGCCCCAGCCGGAGTTGGACATGAAGGCGTGTGAGAGAGCCTGACGGAACCGAGTACCACGCCCATGAACGAGCCGATGAGATAGTCGAGCTTGCCCTGCTGGATATGCAGTTTGGCGACCTCAGGGTTCTGCACTGCTCCGACCGTGAGGGTGTCGATGTAGGGAAGCTGGTTGCCCTTCCGGTCGACACACCAGTAGTAGGGGTTGCGTTCCCAGGTGAGCTGACGGCCTTCCTTGTACGACTTCAGCCGCCAGCCTGTCATGGTCGGGTTGACGGGGTTCAACTGCCAGTTGCGCTTCTTCTCGAACTCGCCGTCGGCGCTGGCCCAGTCCTTGGGGACGGACTTGTTGTAACGCGGGTGGAACTGCTTCATGTAGTGCTTCGGTTCCATCCAGCCGGGTCCGCTCCCCCGTTTGACCCACATGGCGAGCCGGTCGGCGGTCAGCGGTGCGGGGCGCCGCGTCGAACTTCATCACGATCGTGAAGTCGTGGGGCGCGCTCATCTGCATGAGCGTGCCCTTGCCGGACTTCGCCTCGTCCGGGGGCACCTCGGGGTGGTCCTCGTTGAGGACCATGTCCTCCCACCAGAACATGACGTCCGCGGTGGTCCACGGCCGGCCGTCGGACCACTTCAGTCCCTTGCGGAAGTGCAGCGTCCACTCCGACGCGTCCTCGTTGGACTCCCAGCTCTCGACCAGGCCGGGCCGATGTCGAGGCCGTCGTTGAGCCACCGCAATGGTGAGTGGCCGTACATGTACTGCTTCATCTGGGCGTTGTCAGTGCCGGCAGCATCATCCTCAGGGTGCCGCCGTAGTTGCCCGGCTCGAGCCGGTTGTGCGGCACGACGTAGGGGCTTTCCGGAAGGCGTTTCTCCACCGGTGGCAGCGTGCCCTGCCTCACCTGTGCGGCGAGCACAGGAGCCTCCTTGAACGACGCAGGGGGCGCGAGCGGCTTGCGGTCTGATCCTTTGCGGTTCGGGCTTCCGGAAGGTGTCGTCCCCTTCTTCGGCCCCTCCGGCTCACCCGATCCGGAACTGCAGGCGCCGACGGAGAAGACCGCCGCCGCGACTCCAGACCGGTGCAGGAGCGCACGGCGGGTCAGCCCTTCCCGTTGGCTCTCGACTGCACTGTCGTGGGTCGCCGGTCGACGCACCATGCGTATCACCACCCGATCTCCTCGCAACCAACCGAAATCGGTGAACCCTGCGTACCGACTGGGTCTCATCCGGTGACGAGAAGAATAAAAAATGATTTCTGCTGGTTTTTGACAACTGTCGTTTCCAGTTCCGGCCACCCTGCTGGCCAGCCTCGGACGGGCCGTGTCAGGGCGAGGTCAGGTCTGTGTCAGGGCGACCGGCGAGAGTCGCCGCATGACAACTTCAGCGATCGCGGTCTGTGGACTGCGGAAGGCCTACAAGGACAAGGTCGTGCTCGACGGCATCGACCTCGACGTACCCACGGGAACGATCTTCTCCCTGCTCGGCCCGAACGGTGCCGGAAAGACGACGATGGTGAACATCCTGACGACGTTGATCAACGCCGACAGCGGCACGGTCCGCGTCGCCGGACACGACGTCGCGACCGACGCCAGGGCGGTACGCGCGGCGATCGGGGTCACCGGTCAGTTCGCGGCTGTGGACGAGCTGCTGACCGGCCAGGAGAACCTCCAGCTGATGGTGGACCTCGCCCCGGTCCCCGCCAAGCGGAGTAGGCGGATCGTCACCGATCTGCTGGAGCGCTTCGATCTCGCGGAGGCTGCACGAAAACCCGTCTCGACGTACTCCGGAGGCATGCGCCGCAAGCTCGACCTGGCGATGACGCTCGTCGGCAACCCGCGGATCATCTTCCTGGACGAGCCGACGACGGGCCTTGATCCGCGCAGCCGGCGCACCATGTGGTCGATCGTCCGGGAGCTGGTCGCCGACGGCGTGACGATCTTCCTGACCACGCAGTATCTCGACGAGGCCGACCAGCTCGCCGACCGGATCGCGGTGCTCGACCAGGGCCGCCTGGTCGCCCAGGGCACTGCCGGCGAGCTCAAGCGCCGGCTGCCCGGTGCCTGCGTCCGGCTCCGGTTCGCCACCGCTGCGGAACTCGACGCGGCAGCGCTGGTCCTCTCCGACTCCATACGGGACGAGGATGCGCTGGCGCTTCGGGTTCCCGGCGACGGCGGAACGAGGGCGCTGCGGGCCTTACTGGACAGGCTCGACGAGTACTCGCTCAGTGCCGAGGAGTTCTCCGTCCACACTCCCGATCTCGACGACGTTTTCCTCGCCCTGACGGGCCACGCCACGGAGGTAGCAGCGAAATGAAGTCCCACTCGATGGTGATGTTGCGCCGCAACTTCAAGCACGTCGCCCGGAACCCGATGACGGTGTTCAACGCGGTCCTGATGCCGGTCGTGGTGATGCTGATGTTCGTCTACATGCTCGGCGACGCGTTCAGCGTCGGGGTCGATTACGTCGACTACGCGACGCCGGGTCTGATGCTGCTGGCCGTCTGCTACGGACTGGGCTCGGTGGCGACGGCTGTCAACGCCGACCTGACGAGGGGCATCATCAACCGGTTCAAGGTCATGGACGTGTCCCGCGGCGCGGTGCTGACCGGTCACGTCGTCGCCAGCGTGCTCACCAACCTGGTCGCCGTCGGCGCTCTCGTGGGAGTGGCCTTCGCGCTGGGGTTCAGGCCGTCTGCGGGTCTTCTCGACTGGCTCGGCGCGGTGGGCATCGTCGTTCTGCTCGGCCTCGCGGTCGGCTGGCTCACGGTCGCTCTGGGACTGGCGGCGAAGTCCCCGGAGACGGCCGGCCTCGCCTCGGTGCCGCTGGTGATGCTCCCGTTCTTCAGCAGCGCGATCGTGCCGGCTGCGAAGATGGGGCCGGGTGTACGGCAGTTCGCGGAGTACCAACCGTTCACGCCGATCATCGAAACCCTGCGGGGGCTGCTCAACGGCGCACCTTCGCCCGGTGATGCGGTGATCGCCGTCGCCTGGTGCGCCGGCATCGCGATCGTCGGGTACGTCTGGGCGCGTTCGACGTTCAGGAAGCGAGCGTGACCGCGGCGAGCTCCTGCCAGCTCGCCCCGGCACCCTCCCGCGTCGCCTCGGTGAACCGCGCGTCACCGAGGCGACGCCGGGCAGCCTCCTCGATCCGGGCCACGTCGGGTTGGGAACGATCCGGCCGGCCGCGCAGGCTCGTGCTCGCCGCGAGCAGTCGGGCCGCCTGGTCGTACTGATCCCGGCGCAGCGCCAGCTCCGCGATCCCGACCAGAGCCCGGGCGATCTGGGGTGCGTTGCCCGCCTCGGCTGCCGCGTCGAGGGCCGCCGCGCGGTGCTCGCGTGCGTCGTCGAGATCGTCGGCGAGGTAGCCGAGCAGGTCGTGTCGCATCGCGCGCATGCCTGCCCGCTCGGCGGCGTTGCCCAGCACGGCCGTGGCGATGTCGAGTTGCCGGCGGGCCTGCTCGGCGTCGCCGCTCCAGCGGGCGAGCTCCGCCCTGGCCAGGGCCAGCTCGGTCAGCGCGTTCGCCCAGCCGACCTGGTCGGCGTACCGCTGCGCCTCCGCCATGGCCGCAGCCGCCGACTCCTCGTCGCCCGACAGCCAGTACAGCTGGGCCTGCCGGGACCGCATGCGTACGACGTCCTCGACCGCACCGACCTCGGTGACGACCGCGATCGCGTGCTCGTAGTGTTCGCACGCACTGGTGAAGTCGCCGCGCATGGCGATCAGGTCGGCCAGTTCGGTCAGCGCGAACGAGATGCCCCAGCGTTCCCCGAGCGCCCGGAACTCCGAGAGCGCCTTCTGCAGGTGGGCGTCGGCTTCCGGCCCTTTCCGGCCGAGCTGGATCCGCATCTTGCCGAGTTGCAACCGGGCGAGGGCGCGTGCCCACGGGTCCTCGTCGGCCAGCAGCGGCTCCCACGCCGACAGGGCTGCGTCCGGATCCTGCAGCATGCGTTCCAGCGCACCGACGAGCCCCACCGCCGGGTGCCGGCGCTCGACGCGCCCGCCCAGCTCGTACACCCTGTGGATCCACTCCACCGCCTGGTGCTGATCACTTTCCCGCCCCGACGTCAGGAAGGCGGTGACGTACGCGTACGCGGTGGCCCGAACCTCGTCGGTCACCTCGCCGGGCAGGGCGGTGGCGGCCATGATCAGCTCGTGGCCCTCCGCCTTGTGCCCGGCGAGCCACCAGTACCACCCGGCGCCCGCGGCGAGCCGCATCGCCGCCTGGGCGTCGCCGGCCGCGAGCGCACCGCGCATCGCGGCGGCGATGTTGTCGTGCTCGGCCTCCAACGTGGCGAGCCACCTCAGCTGCTCGGCGCGGCGAAGATGCGGCTCCGCGGTTTCGGCGAGTTGGGTGAAGTACGCCAGGTGCGCGCGACGGGCCGGCTCCGTCTCCCCCGCCTCGGCGAGCCGCTGCCCGGCGTACTCCCTGATGGTGCCGAGCATCCGGTAGCGCAGCGCCGAGTCGCCTTCGGTGACCAGCAGCGACTTCTCCGTCAGCGCGGTCAGCAACTCCAGCACCTGGTCCTCCTCGACGGTGCCGCCCGCGCAGACTCCCTCGGCCGCTTCCAGGCTCGCTCCGCCGGAGAACACCGAGAGCCTGCGCAGGAGCACGCGTTCGGCGTCGGTGAGCAGCTCCCAGCTCCAGTCGATCACCGCACGCAGCGTGCGGTGCCGGGGCAGCGCGGTCCGGCTGCCGCCGGTCAACAGGCGGAACCGGTCGTCGAGCCGGTTGGCGAGCTGGTCGAGCGACATGGTGCGCAACCTGGCCGCGGCGAGTTCGATCGCGAGAGGCATCCCGTCCAGTGCCCGGCACACGCGCGCCAACGTCGCCGGCGTGTGCCCGTCTGCCGAGTCGGTCGCGAGCTCCTTGCGCACGGCGCCGGCCCGGTCCCGCAGCAGCCGGACGGCCGGGGCGGACTCGATCTCGCCCGGGTCGGCGTCCTCGGCGGGCAGCAGCAACGGCGCCACCGGCCACAGTGCCTCACCGGTGATGCCGAGTGGTTCCCTGCTCGTCGCGAGGATCCGCAACCGCCGGCACTCTCCGAGCACCCGGTGGGCGAACGTCGCGGCGGACTCGATCACGTGCTCGCAGTTGTCCAGGACCAGCAGCATCGCCCGGTCGCGGATCGCGGCGACGACGCGATCCGCAGGGTCCGCATCCGGTGCGTCACCGAGCAGCGCGTCCCGCAGCCCGATCGCGTCAAGCGTCGCTTGCGCCACGTCGCCGCCGGTGCCGACCACGGCGAGTTCGACCAGCCAGGCGCCGTCCGGCAGGTCACCGACCAGCGTGCGTGCGGTTTCGGTTGCCAACCTCGTCTTGCCCGAGCCGCCTGGCCCGATCAGCGTCGTGAGCCGGTGCTCGGCGAGCAGCTCACGGACCGCGCTGACATCGGCGTCCTTGCCCACGTAGCTGGTCAGCTCCGCACGCACGTTGGTCTTGACAGGCTGCTCCCGGCCTCCCACCTCGCCCCTCAGCAACGCGACGTGCAACGCGGACAGCTCCGCCGAGGGGTCGGCGCCGAGTTCGTCGGCCAGGACCTCCCTCGTCCGCTCGAACACGCGCAGCGCCTCTGCGTCCCGGCCGGTGGCGACGAGCGCACGCATCAACGCGGAGACGAGACGTTCGCGCACCGGGTGGGCGGCCACCAGATCGGTGAGCTCGGTGACCAGCTCCGCGCCGTGGCCGAGGGCGATCTCCGCGTCGAACCGGTCCTCCAGGGCTGCCAGGCGCAGCCCTTCCAGCCGCGTCACCGCCGCGTCGAACGCCGCGCTGTCAGGCAACCCGACGTCCTGCATGGCCGCTCCGCGCCAGAGAGCGAGCGCCTCGCGCAGCCGCCGGAGGTCCTCGTCGCCTCGGGCGCGGGCGAGAAGGCGTTCGAACCGTACGGCGTCGACGGCGTCGGGCTCCACCCTCAGGCGATAGCCGTCCGGCTGCCCCTCGACCACCCCTGCCGGCAGCGCCTTCCGCAGCCGGGACGCCAACCGCTGCAGGGCGTTCGCCGCGTCGGCAGGCGGGTGCTCGCCCCAGATCCAGTCGACCAGCGCGGCCTTCGGGACCGCGCGGCCCGGGTCGAGCGCGAGGGCGACCAGCAGCGCGCGCAACCGGGCGCCGGGCACGTCGGCCAGGGCGCCGTCGTCCGTATGAACCTCGAACGGTCCCAGTATCCCGACCTGCACCCGGCTGATTTTGCCATGGTCGACCGGCCGGCCTCCGTGGTCTTCGGTGTGCCGCCGGTGCGGCGGCGGGGACGGGAGGGCCGGTGTCAGAACCGTGTCAGGCCCGTGTCAGGTCCGCCGGAGATCGTGGCCACCACAAGGCCACGAGGCCACGAGCCCACGAGGCCACGAGAAGACCCCACGAGAGGGCGCCGCTGGACGGCGCCACGGAAGGGACATCCCCGATGAGCCAGACGGTTTCCATTCCCCACGGCCTGCCCATGGAGCGGGACGCGGGCCCGTTCGACCCGCCGCGCGAGATCACCCGGCTGCGCGAGGTGAGGCCCGTCAGTCCGATGATCTTCCCCGACGGTCACCAGGGCTGGCTGGTCACCGGCTACGAGGCGGTCCGCCGGCTGATGGCCGACACGCGGTTCAGCTCCCGCCAGGACCTCGGCGTCGTGCACGTACCGTACGAGACGCCCGGTATGCCCGCCGCCACCGAACCCTCACCGCAGGTACCGGGCCTGTTCATCGCCATGGACCCGCCCGACCACAGCCGGCTTCGGCGCAAGCTCGTCGGGGCCTTCACCGTCCGGCGCATGAAGCTGCTGGAGGAACAGATCATCGACATCGTCGAGCGGCAACTGGACGAGCTGGCTCGCCTCACGCCGCCGGTCGATCTGGTCAGGGAGTTCGCCCTACCGGTGCCCTCGCTGGTGATCTGCGAGCTGCTCGGCGTCCCCTACGAGGACCGCGCCAACTTCCAGGTCAACTCGGCGAAGTTCCTGGTCAGGGACCAGACGCTTGCGGAGAAGATGGCGGCGTACGGCGCGATGACCGGCTATCTCGCCGAACTCGTCACCGGCAAACGCGCCGAGCCCGGCGAGGACATCCTCTCCGACCTGGCCCGCGACGACGACCTCTCCATCGAGGAGCTCGTCGGCATTGCCTTCCTGCTGCTGCTGGCAGGCCACGAGACCACCGCCAACATGCTGGCCCTGGGCACGTTCGCCCTGTTGGAGCACCCCGAGCAGCTGGCCGAGCTGCGTGCCGACCCCGACCTGTTGCCCGGTGCCGTCGAGGAACTCATGCGGTATCTGTCCGTGGCGGACATCTTCTACCGCTACGCCACCGAGGACGTCGAGCTGTGTGGTGAGACGATCGGCAAGGGATCCACCGTCGTCGTCTCGTTGCTCGCCGCCAACCACGACCCGCTGCGTTTCGGCGACCCGGACAGCCTGGACCTTCGGCGCAACGCCCGCGGCCACCTGTCGTTCGGCCACGGCGTCCACCAGTGTCTCGGCCAGCAACTTGCCCGCATCGAGCTTCGCGCCGGCATCGCCGGGCTGCTCCGCCGCTTCCCCACTCTCGCGCTCGCCATCCCCGCCGGCGAGGTGAGACTGCGGACCGACATGAACATCTACGGCGTGCACGAACTCCCGGTCACCTGGACCGACACGGCTCCGTAGGGCCGTCGGCCGTGGGTTTCGCGTCGGCCGAGCCGGGGTGCAGTTGATCAAGTGCCGGGCCAAGGGAGTACACAGGGGTGTCACGCCAGGCAGCCCACCGGACCCCGCGCCAAGGAGACTCCCATGGAACCGACGCCGCGCACCGACGAGCAGCAGGCCGGAAGGCGGACCGGCGGCGTCCCGCCCAAGCAGCGACGCATGGTCGCGGGCGGAGCCATCGGCACACTGATGGAGTACTACGACTACTACCTCTACGGACTCGCCTCCGCGACCGTCTTCCCCACGGTGTTCTTCCCCAACTCCAACAGCACCGTGGGGACGCTGGAATCGTTCGCGACGTTCGCTTTCGGCTTCCTTCTGCGCCCGATCGGCGGGCTGCTGTTCGGCCACGTGGGTGACCGGATGGGACGCAAGAAGGCGCTGATGATCACGGTCGTCGGGATGGGCATCGTGACGGCCGCCATCGGCCTCATCCCGTCCGCGGACTCCATCGGAGTCGCGGCGCCGATCCTGCTGCTGTTCTTCCGGATGCTGCAGGGCCTGTTCGTGGGCGGTGAGATGGGTGGTGCCGCCTCGCTCGTGGTCGAGCACGCGCCGGTGGGCCGGCGCGGCCTGTTCGGCGCACTGCTGATCAGCGGCGCGGGGGTCGCGAACGTCGCCTCGGCCGGCTTCATGGCCGCGCTCGGCATCGGCTCCGAAGAGTTCTTCATGACCTGGGGATGGCGCATCCCGTTCGTCTTCGCGCTGGTGCTCGCCGTCGTCGCCGTCGTACTCCGGTCCAAGCTGGAGGAGTCCGAGGAGTTCAAGGAGCACGCGACCCTGCAGGCGAAGGAGGGGAACCGGACGAAGCGTGGGCTCCCGCTCAAGGAGGTGTGCCGACACCCGAAGAACGCCGTACTCGGCATTCTCATCGGCCTGCCGCAGAGCATCGCCGGCTACGTCATCCTCACGTTCGGCCTCGCCTACATCGTGTCCAAGGGCACCCAGGCCCAGGTCGGCTTCATCGGCACGATGATCGTCGGCGCTCTGCAGATCGTCGTCGCACCGCTGTGGGGAAGCCTGTCGGACAGGGTCGGCCGCCGTCCGACCTACATCGGCGCGTGCATCGGCTTCGCGCTGCTGATCTATCCGACCTTCGCGCTCTACCAGACCGACGTGGCGGTGCTCATCTGGCTGGGCATGGTGGTCGGCTTCGTCATTCCCGGTGTGGCGATGCAGGGGACGTTGCAGACGATGCTGGCCGAGATGTTCGACGTGGAGGCCCGCACCACGGGTGTCAACATCGGCTACCAGATCTCCAACACGCTCGGCGGAGGCTTCGCACCACTGATCGCCACGGCCCTCACCGCCGCGTTCGACAGCGTGTGGCCGGTCGTCGTGTACGCGGCCGCGATCGCCGTCGTCGGCATCGTCGCCACGGCGTACGCGTCGTTCCGCCCGGACGTGGAGAACGCGCCCCGGCTCGCCGAACTCCAGGGACACCGCTGAACAGCGGTGCCCGAGAAAGAGGGTCCTCGACAGGTGCGGGATTCGCTGTCACCCTGACGGCCTGATCAAGGTCCCCGGCTGGTTGGGGAGGAATCATGCGCACTCGGATGCGGGCGCTGTCGGTCGGGTCGTGCCTCTCGCTCCTCGGACTTCTCGCCCTCACGTCAGCCACGTCACCGCCGACGCGGGCGATGGCAGCCGACGTCGCGAACGGCGGGCCACCCAAGGTGGTAGGCAACTACCACCACCTGGTCGTGATCTACGAGGAGAACCACAGCTTCGACAACCTGTACGGCACGTGGGGCGAGGTCAACGGGCAGACCGTCGAGGGCCTTTCCGCCGCGGACCCGGCGCACACCGTCCAGGTCGCGCAGGACGGAACACCGTTCGGCTGCCTGCCGCAACGGGACGTGAACCTGAAATCCCCTCCACTGTCGACCACGTGCACCGACACCGCGCACGGCGTCAGTGCCAGTCACTTCACGAACGCGCCGTTCACCATCGACGACTACATCGCCGCGACCGACCGGACGTGTCCCGCACCGGGTGCGCCCAACCCGGAAGGGATTCTCAAGGACAGCCCGGGCGCCCAGCCCGGAGGCTGCACCCGCGACCTGAACCACCGCTTCTACGAGGAGAAGTACCAGATCGACGGTGGCAGGCAGGACCGCTACGTCACCGGAAGCGATGCCATCGGACTGGCCATGGGCGTGTACGACACGACGCAATTGCCGATCTACCGCTACCTCCACGCCCCCGGTGCGCCGAAGTACATCGTCGCCGACCACTTCTTCCAGGCGGCGAACGGCGGTTCGTTCCTCAACCACCAGTACCTCGTCGCCGCGCGGGCACCGATCGACAGCAGCGGTGGAGCACTGGGCGCGCGGCACTCGGTGATCGACAGCAACGGAATGCCCGCGTCGTTCCCGCAGTACACCGCGACCCGTCGCGGGGTCGTGAACGGACAGCTCACAGTCGTGTGTGCCGACGGCTCGAAGGCGGACTTCGACAAGGCCTGCGGTGACTACGCGGTCAACACGGTTCAGCCGGCCAGTCCCCCGGCGAGCAACGGTGTGAAGATCGCACTCGTCGACGACGCGGCCTACCCGAACATCGGTGACCGGCTCAGCGACGCGGGCGTGACCTGGAACTGGTACGCCGGCGGCTGGGACGAGGCTGCCGCAGGCAACCCCGGGCCGCTCTTCCAGTACCACCACCAGCCGCTCAACTACTTCGCCAACTACGCGCCGGGACAACCGGGCCGCGCACACCTGCGGGACGAGAAGGAGTTCGTCGCCGCGGCGAAGGAAGGCACGCTGCCCAGCGTCAGCTTCGTCAAGCCGTACGGCGCGGAGAACGAACACCCCGGATACGCCAGTGAGCCTGACGGAAGCGACCATCTGGTCGACCTGTTGGAGGCCGTCGTGAACGGGCCGCAGGCCGGCGACACCTTGGTGGTCGTCACCTACGACGAGTTCGGCGGCCAGTGGGATCACGTGTCCCCACCCGGCAGGGGCAGCCCCACCCCCGGTGTCTACGACGCGTTCGGTCCAGGTACGCGTATCCCCGCTCTGCTGATCAGCCGCTCGCTCCCGCGCTCCGGTGTCGATCACACCGTCTACGACACGACGTCCATCCTGGCCACCATCGAACGCGGCCTCGGACTGCAGCCGCTCTCCTCGCGGGACGCTCAGGTGGCCGACCTCACCAGCGCGCTGCGGTCCGTGCGCAAACCCTGACCGGAGGCGCCCGTCAGTTCACGGCTGCGACCTTGAGTGCGGTCGTACGCCCGAACTCCCGTGCACCATCGGTGTTCGCGTCACACCGGGTGGCGATGGTACTGCCGTCGGCGGGCACGGTGATGATCGCGAACATGTCCGCCCGTCCGAAGCCCGGGTCCTTGGCGTCGTACATGAAGGTGTCGCCCTCCCCGACCACGAGCGTGCTGTCGTTCACCACGAACAGGCAGGTGTTGTTCGTTCCGCTCTCGGTGTCTCCCACCACCTCGATCGGCGACCACACGAGGTACGTGCCTGCCGGCAGACCGGTCAGCGTGACCACCACGGTGGGCCCGTGGATGGGAACGGAACCACCCGAGGTGGCCGTGAAGGCGTGGCCGGAGCCTTCCGGTCCCGCCGGGCCCCGAGGTCCCTGCGGCCCTTGGGGTCCCTGGGGTCCCGTCCGACTCCAGTCGAGGGCGGTCTCACTCGGCCCGCACGAGTCGCCGGCGGACGGGTCGATGACCCGGAGGCTGCCCTGGGTGGTCCTGAAGCAACCGTGGATGGTGCCGTCCGCGTCGGGGATCACGGCTGGGATGGCGGCGTAGGCGGCGGCGCCGAGGCCGGCGAGCAGGACGGCTGCGGTGACCACGGTGACCCGGCCGAGCCACCGTCTGCGCATGAGCATGGCGAACATCTGACTGACTCCTGTTCGGCGGAGAACCGGCGCGACCTGACCAACTTCCCCGAGCCGGCGGCATTCCAGTCCGTGAGATGTCGCGAACGCCGAAAAGACCTACGAAGAGCGGGTTGGGCCCGGGCATAGTCCGCGAGCGGTCCTACTCATACCGGGCCGACACGGGGGTAGCTGAACCGCAGGCAAACGGGCGTTCCGGCGGACAGGCTCACGTTGACCGACCGCAGGGAGGGCGTCCGCGCTCACGGCCGAAGGACGGTGTCGGAGATCCTCGATCGCACAACTGAGCGGCCGTGGCGAAAGCCCGTCGCACAAAACGACGGGCGTGGTAGGTCTGGGGTGCGCCCCGTCCCCCAGACCGCGATCCCACGCTCGGAGGACGCCATCCGTTTCGTGAGACTTCCGGGCGTCTACAGGCCGCAGGACGACACTCGGCTGCTCGCCCAGGCCCTTCGCGGGGAAGACCTTTCCACCAAGCCACACGTACTCGACCTCTGCACCGGAACCGGTGCACTCGCCGTCCTGGCCGCCAGGCTGGGAGCGGGCAGTGTCACCGCCGTCGACGTCAGTCGGCGGGCGGTGTGGTCTGCCCGGGCAAACGCCTGGAGCCGAAGGCTCCCGGTCCGGGTACGTCGCGGCCGACTGGTCGACCCCGTCCGAGGTGAGCGCTTCGGCCTGGTGCTGGCGAATCCGCCGTACGTCCCGTATGCCGCGTCACCGGTGATCGCGCAACGTTCCGGGGCCTGGGACGCGGGTCTCGACGGACGGGACCATCTGGACAGGCTGTGCGCGACTGTGGCGGAGGTGCTCGAACCCGGCGGAACGCTCCTGCTGGTCCAGTCCTCGATGTGCGGGAACAACCGGACGTGCGAACGCCTGGCGTCGGCCGGGATCGAGGCCGAGGTCAGCATCCGCTCGGTGGTCCCGTTCGGCCCGGTCATGACCGAGCGAGCATCCTGGCTGGAGGACCAGGGGTACATCCTGCCCGGCCAACGCGAGGAGGAACTGGTCGTGATCCGTGGCACCCGCTGAGCGAAGCCACGAGCGATGCCGGAGGGGTCGACCCGGGCGGGTGGTCCGCATCGTCCCGTCCGGCCCGATCCTGATCGAGGGGCCGGTCGAACTCGTCCACGACGGTGAGACCGTCAGATCGGACCGGTTCATCGTGGCGGTGTGCACCTGCCGGCGCAGCCACACCTACCCGCTGTGCGACACGAGCCACCGGCGACGGATCCGGACGGCGCGGGACGAGCCGGACGACGACGCGGACGACGAGGACGACGAGGCGGGCGACGACGCCTGAGTAGGCGGCCTGTACGAACGCCTGAGATCGGCGTTGCCGCGCCGTCGGAGCTGCCCCCCGGAGGCCCATCCTCAGACCTGTACGGGATCGCGCAGGGCCGACCTGCCGGCCCGCCACGCCCGCAGAGCCTCCGCCGCCACGGCCTCCTCCAGGAAGTCGGTGGCGTCGATGCCGAAGATCACGTCGTCGGTGAGTTCGGGCTCGCGCGTGATCAGGTCGGCCACGACGTCGTGGCGCATGACCTGCTCGTGAACGGCGTCGGCTTCGACGTGCTCGTCGTAGAAGAAGCGGCAGGCGTCGGGCGTACCCAGTCGGTCCATCGCCTGGGTGATCCGCCGGGCACTCGGCGGCGTGGTGATCTCCGCCGCAGCGAAGTGCCCGACCAACGCTCCGCGCAGGGACCTGTGCAGGCCGAGCATTGACATGAGGTTGACCACCGCCAGCATCGCGGAGGGTGTGCGGTCGAGGTAGTGGCCGTACCGGGAGTCGAGCCCGAGGCCCTCCATGAGATCGGCGAACAACCGCGAGTGCGCGCGGTCTGCGTGCCCGGCGCCGAACTCGTCGAACTCCACCGCCACCAGCGCCGCCTTGGCCACGCCCTCCAGTCGCGGGATCACCCACGCGTGCGGGTCGGCCTCCTTGAGGTGGTAGGCCGAACGCATCGCGATGTGTTCGCGCAGGTGCGACAGTTCGCCGTCCTTGCGGAGGAAGTGTGAGATGCCGTCCGCGTCCACCGGCTCGACCAGTAGCGGTTCGAGCGCGTCGTCGACGTCGGTGTGGCGTACGGCGTCGCGCCGGAGGGCGGCCAGGAAGACCGACTCGAGCTGGTTGCGCAGGCCCAGCAGCGTCGGGTCCCACTCCCAGGCCGCGTCGACGCCGCCGAAGGACCGGTAGTGCAGCTCGTAGCAGGTGTAGAGCGCGAGCTGGAGATCGTCACCGTAGGGGTCTGCGCCGTACGGATCTGCGCCGGCGACGTCCGCCGCGGCCAGGGCAGCTGCCGGCTGGGCTCCGGACCGCGCCGGGCTGGAGCCGGCCGGCGAGCCGGGGCCGGACGGTGAACCGGGGCCGGACGGTGAACCGGCGGTCAGGGCGTCGACCACGGCGGCGGACAGGGGCCCGCGCGGCCGGGGTAGCGACGGGGCGGAGGCGGAACGATTCACGGGTCTCGCCTACCCGGGCGCGTCAGCGGCAAACGGAGGCGGCGGAGCGGTCCTCGCCGTCTGGGTGACGAGCATGTCCACCACCGCACGGGGCTCCTTGGTCTGGTCGTACGTCGCCCGCTGCCGGGCCGCGCTGGTACCCGCCGCCAGGAGGTGGCGCACATACCTGTGTACGAAGGGGAGATCGCCGGTCTCCGCCAGGGCGGGGCGTACGCGGAGCAGCAACTGGTGCAGCAACTCCTTCGTCGGGACCTGCCTGCCCAGTACGGGATCCACGGCCGGGCCGGCCAAGCCGTGGCGCGCCGCACTCCACACCGCGGCCGCCCCCACCTGGTCGTGGACCACCGGCGCGGCTCTGCCGGACGCCAGGTCTGCCCGCGCGGTGCGGACGAGTGCCCGGGTCAGGGCCGCCTGCAACAGCGCGTCCTCGACGGTTGCTGCCGCGTCCGCGGCCCGCACCTCCAATGTGGCGTAGCGGGACGAGGGCCTGGCCAGCCAGAACGTCATGTCGGGGTCGACGAGCACTCCACAGTCGACCAGCCTCGCCACCTCGCGGTCGTACGCCGTCGCCGAAGTGAAGTACGGCGGGATGCCCGAGCCCGGAAAGCGTGCCTGCGTGACCATTCGCCAGCTGTCGTAACCGGTGTCGCGACCTTCTGTCAACGCGGAGTTGGCGGAGAGTGCCAGCAGGGTCGGAAGCCACGGCCGTAGGTGATTGAGCACGGCGACCGCGGTCTCCCGGTCGGGCAGGCCGATGTGGACATGGCAACCGCATGACTGGTAGGAGCCGACGATCTCGGCGTATCGCTGGTGGATCCGGCCGAAACGCTCGCCCGGGGTGAGAGGTGGCGGCCCGTCGGAGAGCACCGGGTGGCCGACCGAGACGATTCGGGCGTGGTGGGTCCTGGCCGCTCTGCCGAGAACGTCCCGGAGCACGCCGAGATGGTCTTCCACCGTTGACATCTCGGCGCAGATTCCGGTGGCGGCCTCGACCTGCGTTCGTACGAGCTCGGGCTGGAAACTGGCGCCCACCGGAACCCGCCCCGCCCGTGCGGTGTCGAGCACCTCCACCGCCAGCGGCACCGGAAGCCGCGACGACGGGTCGACCAGCAGGAACTCCTCCTCGACCCCGACCGTCTCGATGTCCACCTGCGCGAGCCTAACCGGATCCGACCAACGTTTTCGCCGACCGCAACTGCCGCAGCCCGTCGGGCCCTGGAACGCGCCGCCTGCAACGCTCCGGCCACCCGCCGTCGTGGAAGCCGGGGACCGGGGCTCATCGACGGTACGTGCCTGCTGACGGGACCCGCTCACCGTGGGTAGGACACAGGATCAGGCTGTCCGAAGTGTCGTCCGACGGAATCGAAAGTCCGGGATCGCCCAGGCCTTCGACAGAGCTAGCCTGAAAGGCGTCCCTCGTAATGTCGGGAGATCCGGACGGAGGCGTGATCATGCCTCGGCAGCAGTGGGGCAGCAAGCGCGAAAGACAGTACGAACACATCAAGAGCAGTCAGAAGCGCGAAGGGCGTTCGGAGGAGCGCGCGAAGGAGATCGCGGCGCGTACGGTGAACAAGGAACGAGCGCGTTCGGGGGAGGCCAAGCAGAAGAGTTCCACGTCGACGAAGGACACCTCCTCCGGTCGCCGTGGAGGGCTGCGGTCAGGGAGTGGGCCGGGTGGCCGCACGAAGGCCCAGCTGTACGCGGACGCGAAGCGGCAGGGTGTTCAGGGCCGGTCGCACATGAGCAAGGCCGAGCTCGAGAAGGCCGTCAGCCGCTGAGAAACGAAGGCGGGGCCGGCACGAGGAGCCGGCCGCGCCCCCGTTCTTGTCACAGGAGCTGCTCAGTGCCCCTGCAGTCGTGCCCGGCGGCGTTCGCGGAGTTCCTCCAGAGCGCGCCGACGGCTGCCGGGGTCATCGTGCGATGACAGCGGCAGTGCTTTGTACATCCCGCCTTTGCCGCGATAGCCGAGGCGTCGGTAGAACCCGACCGCCTCGTCAGCACCCAGGCCGATCCCGCGCACACCGAGCCTCGTCGCCTCCTGCTCGATGCGTTCGACAAGCCTGCGCCCGAGTCCTCTCCTCCGGTGTTCGGGGACGAGCGCGATGATCCGAAGAGTGACGTCACAGCCAGGGTCTGCTTCGCCTCCCCTGAAGGCGAGCGCGCCACCGACGAGCCGCCCCTCGTCCTCGACGACCAGCATCATCGAACGGTCCTGGGGGAACCGGCGAGCGAGGTCGGTGAAGTGACGGTCCTCGTGGGTGAGCGGCTTCGGGAACTGCGCCCCCATGACGTCGAAGGCCTCGACAAGCTCCAGCTCCGACTCGACCGGCCGGATCGCGTATGTCATGCGCGTGATCTATCACTCCCACCGAGCCCGGCGCACCGCATTATGTCCGCTTGTCGCCGCGGTCCTCGCTGGTCCGCGCGGTCAGGGCGGCAGCGCTTGATTCCTTACGGCTGTACGTGTGTATAGTCGGCTGTACGCACGTACAGTCGATCCTGTGGAGCGACTCCTGTGAGCCACGTCAGCCCCGATGCCGACGACCTGACCGCGAAGGCCCGGATCCGCGACGCGGCGATGCAGCACTTCGGCGAGCACGGCTTCGAGCGCGCGACCATCCGCGGCATCGCCGAGACGGCGGGCGTCTCGTTGGGCCTGGTGCGGCATCACTTCGGCTCGAAGCAGGCCTTGCGGGAGGCCTGCGACGCCCACCTCGCGCAGGTGATCCATCGCCTGAGCGACCAGGTGCACACCGGAGCCGAACCCGAGGGCGGCAGCTATGTCGCCGCGGCACGGATCGCGGGTGCTCACTATCAGGCGTACCTCGCACGCGCTCTCGTCGAGGGCGGCGCCGCGCCGGTGTTCGACGAGATGGTCGAACTCGGTACGCAGTGGCACGCCGACCTGGACCAGGCCCGGACGGACCAGCCGAGCGCCAGTCCCAGGGTTCGGGCCGCGGTGCACACCGCGATGGCGCTCTCCCTCACGATCCTGCACGAGCACGTGTCCCGCGCGATCGGCGTCGACGCACTGAGCCCCGAAGGCGACAGCGTCGTCGCCCGTGCCCTGATCGATCTGTACTCGCGCCCTCTGCTCGGCAAGGACGACGCCAAGAAGGCACTCGACGCCATCGAGCGGCACGAGAAACCCTGAGCTCACAAGGAGATCCGCCATGCCGTACGCCACCGCTCCACGGATCCGGCCACTGCCGATCGAGGAGATGGAGCCCGAACAACGCAAGCTGGCGAAGCTCGGCGCCGACACAGTCATCCAGGTGCTCGCACGCAACCCCGAGTTGACGGCAGCGTCCTCCGCCCTCGGTGCCTACCTGCTCGGCCAGGGCACACTGCACCCACGCATTCGCGAGCTCGCGATCCTCCGGGTGGCGATCGGTTGCGATGCGCCGTACGAATGGGCCAACCACGTGCCGGCCGCACTCGGCGCGGGCGCGACCGCTGACGAGATCAACGCCCTGTCCGATCCCGCCGCGGCATGGGCTCCCGAGGACGACGCGGTACTCCGGGCCGCCGACGAACTGTGCGCGGACGCCTTCGTCTCCGACGCGACCTGGACGGCGCTGGCAGCGACGCGGAACGACGCCGAGATTCTCGAGGTGCTCTTCCTCGTCGGGTACTACCGGATGATGGCCGGCTTCCTCAACTCGGCCGGCGTACCGGTGAAGCCCGGTCAACCCGCGCTGGGCGAACGAGTACTGCCACCGCAGGTCGTGAATACCCCCGTCGTCACCGACCGGCCGAGCAGCGGCAGGACGGGCGCGGACGGCCGCTGGAGCGTCACGTTCATCCATCCGGCCGGGAGCAAGGAGATCGTTCTGGATCTGAAGACGTCGGATGGCGCGGTCTCCGGGTCGATGTTCGACACTGTGCTCGGGGTGACCGCCCCGATCGTGTCGGGGACCGTGGACAGCGGCGGCCATCTGGAGTTCACCGCGCAGATGACCGAGCCGGCGAGGTTCGACCTCACCGTGAACGCCTCGATCGACGGTGACATGTTCACCGGGTCGGTGACGATCGCCGGCGGCGGGACGTTCCCCTTCTCCGGCACCCGCGTGGAGTAGAGATGCGGTGGCTCCGGAAGCGGGATGCCGGAGGGTGAACGACGTCCAGCCCGTGCGGTGGCTAGCCGAGGTTCGTCAAAGCCGTGCGCAGGAAGGCGTCACGCCGGTCCGTGGGCGCTCCGACGAGTTCGGTCGGGGTGTTGAGTGCGGCAACAGCGTCCCAGTACGCGACATCACGTGGTCTGATTCCGGACCTGCGTTCCCACCCTTCGAGGACGTGGGCAGGCGCGTCCGGGCCGAAGGTGATCGCGACCTGCTTGCGGAGTTCGCCCAGGTCGACTCCTGGCGCACCGACGCCCGCCGTCTTCCAGTCGATCAGCGTCACGATGTCGTCGCGTGTCCAGACGAGGTTGCCGGGCCAGACGTCACCGTGGACGAAGACGGGCTCGCCGGGCGGCAGCCCGTGCGCCGCGATCAGATCATCCGCTTCCCGCAGCAGCGGCGTTGTCGGCGTACGACCCGAGTGCCGGTCGGCGGCGAAGTCGTCCACAGCGATCGGCCTCGGTCGGAACGGGAGAGACTCGCACGGAGTCGACGCGACAGTGTGCACACGAGCCAGCGCGTCGCCGGCGCTACGTAGCCGTTCCACCGAAGGTGGCGACGACCACGCAGTGGTACCCGGGACGACGGTTTCGAGCGTGACCGGGACTCCGGCGGCTGCGCCTTCCAGATCCGTGGCGAGCAGCCGCGGAGCCGGCAGCCTGTGCTGTGCGGCCACCTCGAGCGCGGCTGCGCCGGTGACAACCCCGGCGGCATCGATCCGCGGCGTCGGAGCACGCAGGACCGCAGGCGTCGTACGACCGCCTTGGACGATGCTCAGCCGCCAGGGTCCTTGCTCATCGTGGAGTGCGCGGACCTCGACGATCCTTGCACCAGCGCCGGAGGCGGCGGCAGCCCAGGCCAGAACGTGTTCGGCCGGACCGTATCTCCTTGCAGGATTGGTTTCCCTCATGGTCGACTCTAGCCGGTCCGAGCTGATGCACACCCCGCCGGCTGCTGAGAGACTGTGCCATGGCTGACGTTCCTGTCACCCGACGGTGTCGGTACTCTCCGGCGGTGACCGCACCTCGCGTTCCCGACTCCGAGAGTCCTGCCCATCCCTCCACGGATCCTGATCACGGCGTCGACATCGTGGAGGTGCCGCCGGTGGTGGCAACGATCGCCGCGGGTGACCCGATTCGGCTGGTCTGGCGTAACGACCTCGGCGGCAGGACGTACCGCCTGGACCGTTCCGGCCACACGGAGTACGTCAAGTGGGCACCGGACCACCCCGAGATCGACCTCGAACAAGAGGCAAGGAAGCTCGCCTGGGCTGGTCGCTACACCGTCGTGCCGGAGGTACTGGGCCTCGGACGGGACACCGATCACTCAGCTTGGCTGCACACGCTGGGGATTCCAGCCATGCCGGCGGTCGCGCCGCGTTGGAAGGCCGACCCGCGGCGTGCCGCCCGTGCCATCGGAACCGGGCTTCGGATGTTCCATGAGCGGCTTCCGGTGTCGGAGTGTCCGTGGTCGTGGCGGATCCGCGACCGCTCCACCCGGATCAGGAATCCGGACGACATGGCGTTGCTCGACGTCGTGCCCGAGGAGGACCACCTGGTCGTCTGCCATGGCGACCCGTGTGTCCCCAACACCTTGATCGGTCCCGACGGCAACTGTGCCGGCCACGTCGACCTGGGCAGCCTCGGCGTCGCCGACCGTTGGGCCGATCTCGCCGTCGCCACCTACAGCCTGCCCTGGAACTACTCCCCCGCGTACGAGGACGAACTGCTGGACGCGTACGGCATCGAGCGCGACGGCGACCGAATCAGCTACTACCGCCGTCTGTGGGACGCGACCTGAGGCAGGTCAGGGCCAGGACCCGCTTGGCGACGGCTGCCGAGGAAGTGCGGTGGTGCTTGCTGCTCCCACTGTCGATCATCCTGACCTCTCCACCAACCGACGCAGTTCGGCGGTCTTCGTAGACGGCCCGCCGAAGAGCGCGTCCAGCACTTCCTCCTGCCAGTCTTCATGCGGCAATGTGAGGAAGTTGCTCGGGGCACAGCGCACGACCGCCGCCTGAACGGCGCTCGACCATCCAGGTGAGCCACACTCACCTTCCAGGTCCTCTCGCTCAGCCGTGGTCGCGGCCAACGCCGCAAGCTGCCCACCGGCGGAGTCGCCCCAGACCCCGATCCGATCCGGATCGACGCCGTAGTCGGATGCGTTCGCGCGAAGCCATCGGATCGCAGCCTTGACGTCGTGAATCTGCGCAGGGAACGGCGCCTGGCCACTCACCGGTAGCTCACGTTGGCGACGACGAAGCCGTGCACGGCAAGAAGTGGACTGTGCCATGGATAGAGGCCGTGCGACCGATGCCCATCACGCCAGCCTCCGCCGTGCAGATACGCGACCGCAGGTGCTCGCCTCGAACTCCTCACTGCCCGTGCTGTCACCTCAGCTCCTGAACAGCAGCCGTGGTGATGTCGCTGGCGAAGGTACGCAGGTGCGGGCGAGCCGCCGCGACCAGGTCGGCCAGCTCGATCACTCGATCCCGCGGCGAGAGATCGAGACGGGGATCAGCGCCCACCCGGTGGAATCCACGGGTCAGGCCGTCCTGCGCGACCTCCGGCCGGCCGCGGAGAACCTGCTTGATCGCGCCCAACGCGTTCATCAGCGCGCTCTCGTACGGACACCACTCGTCGCCCCGCGCGGACGGATCGTCACCTGCCGCAGGGTCGCACGCGACCGACGCCGCCCACACTTCCAGATCCAGGCGCCACAACAGCGGCAGGCCGGCGAAGCGGACGAACAGTCGCCGCAGGTAGGGCGAGCGCTGGTTGTCCGGATCAGACCGGAACGACACAAGGGGAGCGACGGACGCCAGCGCTGTGGACACGCAACCGAGCGCCTCACCGAACTGCTCGTCCGGCACCACCCAGCCAAGATCGATGTCGCTGTAGACGTCGGCGTCGCCGGCCGCGAGTGACCCGCGCAACTCGGCGGTGGAGCCTGGGATCGCCTCGGCAAGGATGGCGCGAATCCGGTCGGCGAACGCGAGTTGCTGACCTGGATCCCCACGAGCCTCGACGCCCCTGGGTCGGGCGAGTTCATCGTGACCTTCCTCCAATCAGCCCTCGCTCGACAGTAAAGTGCTCCCGGACGTCGAAGTGGATCAGCCGAAGCTTTGGCCTCGAATGGACACATCCACGAGTGTGACGTTTCCTTGACACTCCGCGATGTCCGCCCTAGCTTGTGGGCCGCGTTCAGAGTCGCCCGAATCACCAGCACCAGCAGGGTTCTTACTGGTTCCACCACCGGTTTCACTCGGCACGATCGCTGGAGACATCCATGAGCGGCAACGGTGATACGCGTGAGCCTCGACCCACCCGCAGGAGCGTCGTCGCGACCGGAGGGGCAGTCGCCGGTGCCGCTCTCGTCGGCGCGTCCGGACTCGCCTGGGCAGCCCCCGCCTCGGCGGCAGACAGACGGATCCGGCTCGCGGACAACGGTCACACGCCTTACCAGATCTACTGCGGGGCAGGCGAGGACTCCACGACCCGGCACGCGGCCGACGAGCTGGCCCACTACCTGAAGGCCATCACCTCGGCGACGTTTCCGGTCGTCGTGGCCGACGATCCGCCCGCCAACGCGGAGGTTCTGGTCGTCGGGCGGAAGAACCCTCTCCTACGTCGTTTCGGGAACCCCGACCCGACAGGTCTCGGCGAGGACGGGTTCGCCCTGCGTACGCGCGGGCGGACCGTTCTGGTCGCCGGCGCCAATCCCCGCGGAACGCTCTACGGGGTCTACTGGATCCTCGACCGTCTCCTCGGGGTGCGGTGGTTCTCAGCCGACTTCACGATCGTTCCCCGTGTCCGGACGCTGGATGTCCCCATCGCACGGCTGAACGGCGACCAGGTGCCGCGGTTCGCGTATCGCCAGATGTACGCAGGTGACGCCGCGGACCCCGCATACCGGCACCACAACCTGCTGAACGGCAACCGCGGTTGGGACGACGATGACATCCCCGCTGCGCTGGACACCTGGTCGACGTACTGGCCGGCAAAGCCCTTCGGCGGAACGTGGCGGGCGATGGTTCCGGACCAGACACTGTGGGCCGGCGGGCAGATCCTGGCCATGGACGAACGTACCCGCCAGATGGCGGCGGACAACCTTGTCGCCACGATCCGCAAGCGCATCGCCGACGGACTCGACCCCTCCAGCGGCTTCGACCAGCAGGACGCGGACTGGCAGCCCGACCCCGCCAGCAAGGCCTTCGTCGACCAGCACGGCGGCGCACTGTCGGCCGCCGTGGTGGATCTGGCCAACGACGTCGTGACCCGCGTACGGAAGAAGATCCCGCAGGCGCGCATCAGCACGCAGGCGTACTGGTTCAGCTTCGCTCCCCCGACCGGCATCAGGGTCGACGACGCCGTGGTGCTCACTGTCGCGCCGATCCAGGCGAACTTCGCGGACTCGCTGTTCGCCGACGACAACGCCGAGATCGGCCGGCAGATGCTGACCTGGTGCGGGCTCGCGAACAACATCGTCGTGTGGGACTACCTCATCGACTTCGCGTCGTACATCCAGCCGTTCCCCGACTACTGGGCGATGGCCGACGGAATCCGGGTGATGGCCGACCATCCGCAGATCCGGGGCTACTTCGGCGAGCACGCCTACAACGCGGTCGGGAGCGAGTTCGTCCACCTGCGCACCTGGGTGCTGGGACGGCTGCTCTGGGATCCGCACCAGGACGCGGACAAGCTGATCGGCGAGTTCCTGGACGGCTACTACGGCCCGGCAGCGACGCATGTGTACCGCTACATGCGGCTGCTCCGCCAGTCGGTCGAGGACACCGGCACCCGTCTCACCGTCAGCGCGTCACCGGCCTCGCCGTACCTCAACTTCGACACGATGGTGGCCGCCGACGACCTGATGGCCCAGGCAGAGGCGGCGGTGAGGGACAGCGCCGACCTGCGCAAGCACGTGCAGGCCGTACGCCTCGGCGTCGACTACGTGATCCTGCTGCGTGCGTCGGACTTCCAGCGAACCGCCCGCGATCGCGGCATCGACTGGGACCCGGACACCCGGAACCGTCTCGACCGCCTCGAGGAGGAGATCCGCGCCGCCGGGCTCACCAGGATCAGCGAAGGCGGCGGCACCCCGGAGGACCTGCTGCGCCAGCTGCGAATCGCCACCGCGCCGGCGACCCCGCCGGCAACCGTCGCGGGTCTTCCTCCTGAGGACTGGGCCGACTACCAGGAGCCGGCACTGCGGCTGTACGCGCCGGTCACCACCATCCTCGACGACACCGCCGCCTCCAACGGCTACACCGTGCAGATGCCGGGCAACCGGCCGGACTGGGGTGTCCAGCTCCCGCTCGACTCCCTACCGACCACCGGCTCCTGGAAGGTGTACGTCACCGTTCGCGCCGACACCGGATCGGCCGCTCCCGACGCGGCCGCGATGGTGGCGGGGGTGTACCCACCGTTCGGAAACGAACGGGCCATCAAGGTTTCGGAGGTGGCGGACGGCAAGTATCACGAGCTCGAACTGCCAGGCGTCTACCAGTACGACGCCGCCAATCCGAGGTACGTCTGGATCGCGCCGCCGAACTCGTCCGACGTCGCCTACGTCTACGTCGACCGCGTGTTCGTCGTCCGCGCGTAGGCGAACGGGACGGCAGCGATCCGCCGCCCAGCATCGTGTCGTCCAGTCACCAGACCGCGAGCCAGGAACGCGTCACCGAACTACGCGTACAGCTGGCCCGTGCGGAGGACTTCGCCGACACGCTGACCGCGCGGATCGACCGGGTCGTGGCGCAGGAGCACCGACCCGGGCAGCCGACCGTCCGCAGAGCTGATCGTTCTCACAACTGCCCGCGTACGCCTGGCTCGCTCGCGACGTGCTCGGCGTCGACGCCGAACGCCGCGGCCTCGGACGTACGGGCGCCTCCGCGGCGCATCAGCGGAGGTACGCCGCGCTGCCCCCGCGCGTCCTGGTAGAGGGCGGCGAACGCGCAGTACAGAGCGCAGGCGCACACCACCAGGCCGACGATGCCGGTGACGGTCTCCCACGCGGGTGCGGAGGTCAGCTGGTAGATCCCGGTGAGCAGGAACCGCAGACCGGCGAGCACGAAGACGATGCAGGGCAGGACCTTGTCCGGCAATCCGACGAGGGCGGGGACCCACAACAGCACGCAGGCACCCACCAGCAGGACGCCGAGGCCGGCGCTCGTCGCGCCCGGCGGGCTGGTGAGCTTGCTCAGGGCGACAGCGGCCCACGTACCGGCCAGTACGCCGAGCGCGGTGGAGGCCACCGGGTCCCGTGCGAGGTAGGCGACCACGGAGCCGACGAACTGCAGCGACACCACGAGCAGGAGCAGGCCGAACGCCACCGCATGTCCCTCGGTCGGCGGGATCCACCCGAGTTCGAGGGCGGCCAGCAGAATGCTCGCCACCGCGAGGGCCAGCAAGCCGGCCGGAAGGGGGTCGCGATCGGCCGCAACATCACGTTGACGGGTGGACCAGGGTGCCCCGGGCCGTCGTCTCTCGTAGTCACCGGTGCGCTGTACCCATACCGACAGTGACGAAACCAGTCGCCCCGTCTGCGGTAGCAGGCGCAGGTCGCTGCGGACGCCGGCGTACCGTTTCATGATCCCGGAGTGGGGCATCACCAGCCGAACCGAGGACGCCGTTGGAGGGCTCATGGTCTCGACAAGCGTGCGCACGCGTAGCCGGCCCCGCCGGCTCTACCTGCGGATCTTCCTCACCGGTCTCCTGCTGTGGCTGATCGCCGTCGCCGTGACCCTGCTCACCTCCAACGCGAACCTCGTGCCGACGGTGGTGCTGCTCGGCAGCTTCCTGATTCCGGTGTCGTTCGTCGCGTGGGCGTTCGAACGCTGGCGGGACGAGGACGTGACCACCGAGCTGGTAGTCACGGCGTTCGTCCTCGGCGGGCTGCTGGGCGTGTTCGGCGCGTCGCTTCTGGAGTCGTACGTCCTTCACCCCTCACCCCTGCTGTTCCTCGGGGTCGGGCTGATCGAGGAGGGCGCCAAGCTCGCGGCGCTGGTCTTCGTCACCCGCCACATGGCCCGCCGGCACACCAGGGACGGCGTCGTGCTGGGCGCGGCGGTGGGCTTCGGGTTCGCGGCGTTCGAGAGCGCGGGGTACGCCTTCAACGCGATGATCACCGAGCAGGGGCTCTCCCTGCCGGCACTCGTCCAGACCGAACTCCTGCGAGGCGTCCTGGCCCCGGTCGGGCACGGGCTGTGGACCGCGATCCTCGGCGGAGTGCTCTTCCACGCGGCCCGCACCGGTCGGGTCCGCTACCTCCGCGGTGCGCTGCCCGTCACGTACATATGGGTGGCGATCCTGCACGCCCTGTGGGACTCCATGCACTCGATCGCACTCGCCCTGACGCTCATCCTGACCGGGTTCTCGGCGAGCAGCTACATGCAGACGGGCTACCTGCCGAAGCCCACCGCCGACCAGATCCGGTTGTTCACCATCCTGTCCATCGGTGGCCTCGCCCTGGTGTCCGTCCTCGGCCTCGCGACGCTGGTCGCGACGTGGCTCAGTGGCAGGGGCGAGCGGACTCAGCCGTCGCCGGCCAGGTCGCGTACGTAGGCCACCGCCTCCTCCACGTCGCGGGCGGTCCACGAACTCGCGCCGCCGGCGGCCGGGTGCGCGAGGTTGTCCCGGCCCTCGTCGTTGAGGTACTCCCGCATGCTGGTGGGCAGCCTGGTGCCGCGGGCGTCGGGGCGTCCGACCGTGATCCACCGCAGCCGGCCGTCCGGGCCGACGATGACGACGACGTCCTGGTGGTGAACGTCGTAGGGGTGATCGACCTTCTTGCCGGTCAGCCAGTCGCGCACCGGCTCGTCGACCGGGACCTTCTCGGTGGTCACCCCGAGGGCCTTCCACATCGCGGTGATCCGCGCCGGGTTTCCGGTGACCAGCAGCCAGTTCGGCAGCGCGCCGTACAGCTTCGCGTAGGCGTGCATCCGTCGTACGGTGTCGCGGGCAGGGTCGACCGTCGGCTCCACGAAAACGACCTTGCCCGACGAATTCGAACGCCGCGCGGCCTGCGCCGCCTGGTGGAGGTTCTGGCTGGTCATCGGGCAGGTTTCCTGGCACATGGTCAGCAGCGGCGCCAGGACGACGATCCTGCCCCGCAGCGATCCAAGGGTCAGGTGCCGGCCGGTCTGGTCGGTCAGCGGTGTGGTGGCGGCGGCCGCGGGCAGCGGCTGGTCCAGCGTGTTGCCGGTGGCCACCGTCCTCGCGGCCTCGGGAGCGTTCCCGCTGTCAGGCGTACGGCCCGTCGGACCGGAGGTGTCCGCTCCCCCGCCGCATCCTGCGACACCGGCCGCGGTGAGGACGAGCGCCGTCAGGACGCCGGCCGCACGACCGAGGGTCACCGGCCGGAAGCGCATGGGCGCGGAACCTTCCTCGTCGCGGTCGTCAGCGTGCCGATGCTACCTGGCGCATCACCCGGCGCCGGCTGGGTACACCTGTGCCGGAAGTGTCCGCAGACGGTGGGAGTGCACCTTGACGACGCATGCCGACCTCCCGCGTCCGACGTGGCACAACGTCCTGCTGGGCACTCCGGACCACTCCCTCTGGCTGGTCGTGTGCGCCGTCGCCGCGGTGGCCTATCTGGCCGCGGTGTACCGCCTGCACCGTCGTGGTGACCACTGGCCGGTACGGCGCACCGCGCTGTGGCTCACCGGGCTGGTGACGATCTACCTGGTGTGCGGCAACGGGTTCGCCCGCTACGCCATGGTGTTGTTCAGCGCCCACATGGCCCAGCACATGATGCTGAACATGTACACGCCGATCCTGCTGGCGCTCGGCGCTCCGGTGACGCTGACCCTGCGGGCTCTGCCGGCCAGAGGAAACCTCGCCGGTGTCCGCCGCGGCCTGGTGCGGGTGCTGCACAGCCGGGCGCTCGCCGTGCTGAGCTCGATGCCGGTGGCGGTGGTGCTGTTCGTCGTCAGCCTGTTCGGCCTCTACTTCACGCCGCTCTTCGCCGTACTGATGTCGAGCACCGCGGGTCACGTCGGCATGCAGGTCCACTTCCTGATCACCGGCTACCTGTTCTTCTGGATTCTCGTCGGTCCGGACCCGGGCCCGCGCCGGCCCCCGCCGATGGTGAGGTTCCTCGCCATCCTGCCGGTGGGCGCCATGCATGCCCTGTTCGCCGTCACGGTGGCCTTCGCCCATCACATCTTCGGCGAACCGTTCATCAGCGAGGTGCGGCCGCACTGGTCCTCGGTCCAGTGGGACCAGACCCTCGGTGGCGGCATCGCCGGCGGGTTCGCCGAACTCCCCATGGGCACGGTCGCGGTCCTGTGCTTACTTCAGTGGTGGAACGCCGCCGAGGCCAGGATGCCGTCCACGCCGGGTGAGCTCGTGGTCGACCCTCCTTCCTCCACCCGGGCACGGTGAGCGACGGGCCGGTCCGGCAGCGCTCCCCCGTTTCCCGCAGCGGGCGTTGGGTACTACTCCACTCCTGCCGAGGCGGTGGGGGCCGTCGTGACCGCGGAAGGGCCCAGGAGGAGTCATGCCCACCAGGGACGAAGTACGACGACTGGTGGACGAGGGCGTGAGCTACGAGGACGTCGCCGCCCGGTTCGGCATCACGCCCGGCCTGGCGTACCTCATCGCCACCGGCCTGTCCGCCGACGGTTCGGATGCACCGAGCGCCACGACGAGCCGGCAACGGCCCGGGCATCTGCCCACCAGCCAGCACCTCGCCAACCCGCAGCCCTCGACTGCCCGGCAGCGACCTCAGCCCGGTCCCGTCTCCGGCCGCTTGGTGTCGGCGCCCTTGCGGCCGCGCGCCCGGGCGAGCGCGATGACTTCGGCGATGTGCAGCGCCTTCCTGCCGGTGCGGGCCTGGGCGATCTGGGTCTTGCAGGAGAAGCCGTTCGCCACCACGAGCTTGCGCGGGTCCGCGTCACGCACGGCCGGCAGCAGGGCCTCCTCGCCGCACTGCATCGAGATGTCGTACTTGCCCTTCTCGAAGCCCCACGAACCTGCAAGTCCGCAGCACCCTCCGCTGAGCGGCTCGGCGCTGACTCCCATGCGTTCCAGCAACTTCTGCTCCGGATCGATGCCGCCGGTGGCGCGGTGGTGGCAGTGCCCCCACAGCAACGCCTCACCGTCGAGCCGGGGTACCTTCACGTCGAACGTCTCGAAGAACTCCGCGAAGTGGTAGGAGTTCTGCTCCAGCCGGGCCGCGTCGTCGTCGTGCGGCAGCATGCCGCGCAGCTCGTCCTTGAACAGTGCTGCGGCCGGCCAGTGCGGGTTGCGGGTGCCGCCGCGTTCGGCGTACCAGCGTTGCAGACTCTGCGGGGCGAACCTGGGCAACCTCCGCTTGCGGTCGATCCCACCCGCGAGTTTCACCAACCTGCGTACGCCGATCGTCTGCGTCGCCAGGTTGACCAGCTCCGGTGCCCGGGTGGCCAGCCGGGCCGCCTGGTCGATGAACCCGAACGCGTACGCGTAGCGCGGGCGCCAGCGCCGCAGCGAACGGTAGTGGTGGTGCAGGAACTCCGCCTTGTACGTCGGGATGTCGACGTTGACCGGACAGTCGTTCGTACATCCCTTGCAGGCAAGGCAGAGGTCCAGCGCCTCGGCGACCTCCTTCGACTGCCAGCCGTCGGTGACCACCTCGCCCTGCAGCATCTCGAACAGCAACCGGGCCCGCCCGCGCGTGCTGTGCTTCTCCTCACGGGTGACCCGGTAGCTCGGGCACATCGTCTGGGTCGCGTCCGGCACCCGGCACTTGCCCACGCCGACGCAGCGCAGCGCCGCGTGCGCGAAGTCGCCGCCGTCGTCGCTGTAGGCGAACTCCACCTCCGGCCGCGGGGGGTTGTAGTTGGTGCCCAGGCGGAGGTTCCGGTCCAGGCGGTACGGGTCGACGACCTTGCCCGGGTTCATCTTCCAGTCCGGGTCCCAGATGAGCTTGAACTCCCGCGTCGCCTGCACGAGGGTCGGGCCGTACTGGCGCTCGAGCAGCTCCGCCCGCTGCTGCCCGTCGCCGTGCTCACCCGACAGTGTCCCGCCGTAGGAGGTCACCAGGTCGGCTGCCTCCTCCATGAAGGCCCGGTAGTCGCGCACCCCGACGGCCGTTCGCAGGTCGAAGCTGATCCGGGAGTGGATGCAGCCCTCACCGAAGTGGCCGTACATCGCACCGACCAGGCCGTGCTTCGCATACAGTGCGCGCAGGTCGCGGACATAGTCCGCGATCCGCAGCGGCAGTACGGCCGAGTCCTCCCAGCTGCTCGGCAGCGTCCGGCAGGTCGTCGTACTGCACCACCACCATGGTGCGATGCAGCAGCGCCGGCGTCAGTTTCAGCCGGCGCTGCTCGTCGAGGTTGTAGCCGGACACCCGGCGGGGAAGCTTGTCCACCGGGACGTAGCCGGCTCGGATGTCGTCGGCGTTGCGGTCGCGCAGATCGCGAAGCTGGGCGTAGATCAGTGGATCCCGCAGGAGTTGTTGCCGAGGTTGCCGCCGATCGTGCACCGGGAGTGCGACGACGGGTCGGGCCCGAAGATCAACCCCTGCTTGCCGGTGTGCTTGTTCAGCTGCTCGTTGATCACCCCGGTCTGGGCAGCGACCGTACGCCCGTCGACGTCCAGTTCCTCGATCCCGGTGAGGTACTTGGAGAAGTCGATGACGACCGCGGTGTTGACCGTCTCCCCCGACAGGCTGGTGCCACCGCCCCTGGACAGCAGCGGCGCGCCGTAACGGTGGCAGGCCACCGCCGTCGCCACCACGTCGTCGAGCGTACGCGGGACCACCACGCCGATCGGGACCTGGCGGAAGTTGGAGGCGTCCGAGGCGTACATCGCCCGGGTGCCGTCGTCGAAGCGCACCTCACCCTTGACGTGCCGGCGCAGGTGCCGCTCCAACCCCACGACGTTCACCTGGTCGGCCCCGACAATCCCGGTCGCGAACCGCGGATCGGGGTGCGCCGGGACCGACACCGTCCGGTTCCGCGTGATCGGCATCATCGGACCCCGCCCGGCAGTAGGTGCCGGCGGATGGACTCGGTGAACTCGTGGCCCTTCTGCTTGGTGCCCTTGACGGCGATTCCGACAGCCTCCGGGTCACCCTTGCGCAGCGCCTGCGCCGCCTTCTTGGCCTGCATCTTCATGAAGTGCGGCGGGACCGGCGGTATCTCCGGGTCCACCACGACCTCGAGGACCGCCGGGCCTCCGGCGGAGAGCACCTCGTCCCACGCCGCGCCGATGCGCTTGGGACTGTCGCACCTGACGCCGGTGAAGCCGAGCAGCTTCGCGAACTCGGCGTACGGCACGTCCGGGATCCGCTGTGTCCCCTCGAACTTCGGGTCACCTGCCATTGCCCGCTGTTCCCAGGTCACCTGGTTGAGATCCTGGTTGTTGAACACGCAGAAGACGAGCGGAGCGTCGCCGATCCGGTCGCGGTAGCGCTTCACCGTGATCAGCTCCGCCATGCCGTTCATCTGGAAGACGCCGTCACCGATGAGCGCGATGACCGGCCGGTCGGGATAGCTGAACCGCGCGCTGATGGCGTACGGCGTGCCCGGGCCCATCGTGGCGAGGTTCCCGGCCAGCGACGCCATCATTCCCTCGCGCAGCCTGAGGTGGCGGGCCCACCAGTTCGCCGCCGTACCGGCGTCGGTGGTGACGATGGTGTCGTCCGGCAGCCGCTCGGAGAGTTCGTGCACCACCAGCTCGGGGTTCAGCGGGTCGGCCTTGTCGTGGGCGCGGTCGTCGAGAACCCTCCACCACTCGGCCACCTCGCCCTCGATCTTCTTCCGCCAGCTGCGGTCCTCCTTACGCCGCAACAGCGGGATGAGCTCCTTCAGCGTGCTCTTCGCGTCGCCGACCAGGTGGGAGTCCATCGGGTAACGTACGCCGATCATCTTGCCGTCCAGGTCGATCTCGACGCCCTTGCACTGACCTTCCTGGGGCAGCCACTCGGCGTACGGGAAGCTGGTGCCGATCATGAACAGCGTGTCCGCGTCCCGCATCATCTCGTAGCTCGCGGTCGAGCCCAGCAGGCCGATGGGTCCGGTGGAGTACGGCAGGTCGTCGGGCAGCACCGCGCGGCCCAGTGAGGTCTTCGCGATCCCGGCGCCGAGGAGTTCGGCTGCCTCGACCACCTCGTCGGCGGAGTCGCTGGCTCCCTGCCCCACCAGCATGGCCACCTTCTGCCCCTGGTTGAGGATGTCCGCGGCCACCCTGATCTCGGTCTCCGGCGGGATGACGCGCGGCTTGGTCCAGCCCACGCTGGTGTAGACAGCACCGTGCTGGCGTGGGGGCGAGGGCTGCGCCTCCTCCTCGGCCACGTCTTCGGGAACGATGATCGTCGCGACCGTCCGGTTGTTCAGGGCGACCTTGCACGCCCGGTCGACCAGTTGGCGTGCCTGTGCCGGGTGCATGCAGGTCTGCAGGAAGTCCGCGGAGACGTCCTTGTAGAGGCTGTTCGGGTCGATCTCCTGCTGGTAGCCCGACCCGAGCGCGATGCGTTTCTGCTGGCCGATGATCGCCACCACCGGCTGGTGGTCGAGCTTCGCGTCGTACAGGCCGTTCAGCAGATGGATGGTGCCACCTCCGGACGTCGCCATGCAGCAGCCGATCCCGCCGGTGAACTTGGCGTGGGCCGTCGCCATGAAGGCGCCCATCTCCTCGTGGCGGGGCTGGATGATCTCGGGGTCACCGTCGGCCCGGTCGAGCGCGCCGAGGAACGCGTTGATGCCGTCGCCGGGGTAGCCATAGATGCGGTGGATGCCCCACGCCCGCAGGCGTTCGAGTATGAAGTCGGCGGTGAGTGGCATTGGTCCCTCCGAATCTGTGGAAGTGCGAGGAGTCGCTCCGTACCCGTCGAGCCCGGAAGGATGCCGTGAGTCGCCCGTCCTGCCCGTCTTCCGCGGATGGCACCAGCAGTGCATGGACCGCATCCCGGTGGGTACGTCGCGTACCCCTGGGAAAGGAGAGGTGCATGGCGACCGCGACGGACCCGCCCGTGACCGAGATCGAGACCCGTGCCTACACCATCCCTACCGACGCCCCCGAGGGCGACGGGACTCTGACCTGGGACTCGACGACACTCGTCCTGGTCCGGGTCACCGGTGGCGGGCAGACCGGGGTCGGCTGGACATACGGGCCATCGGCTGCCGCCGACGTCATCCGCGGGAAGCTCGCCGGCGTCGTACGCGGCCGGAGCCTGCTGGATGTTCAGGCCGGCTACCACGCGATGGTGGCGGCGGTGCGCAACGCCGGCCGTCCGGGTCTGGTGTCGATGGCGATCGCCGCGGTCGACACCGCGTGGTGGGACCTGCGGGCGAGGGTGCTGGGGCTCCCCCTGCACCGACTGCTCGGCGCCGGGGCCGGTGCGTCCGTGCCTGTCTACGGCAGCGGCGGCTTCACGACGTACGACGACCGCCAACTGGTGCAACAGTGCGAGGAGTGGCTGCAGCTCGGCGTCTCGTACGCCAAGATCAAGATCGGCGAGTCGTGGGGGACGAACACCGCCCGAGACCTCGCCCGGATGCGCCTGGCCCGGCAGACCCTCGGCGACGACGTCGAACTCTTCGTCGACGCCAACGGCGCGTACGCACCCAAGGAGGCCGCGCGCCTCGCGGCGGCGGCCGAGGACCTGCGGCTCACCTGGTTCGAGGAGCCGGTCACCTCCGACGACCTCGACGGGCTGCGGTGGGTACGCGACCACGTGGAGCCCGACGTGACGGCGGGTGAGTACGGCTACGACCTCACGTACTTCGAGCGCATGTGCGCCGCCGGCGCGGTCGACTGCCTGCAGGTGGACGTCAGCCGGTGTGGTGGCATCACCGAGTGGCTGCGGATCGCCGCCGTCGCCGCCGCGCACCACCTGCCCGTCTCGGGCCACTGCGCCCCGGCCCTGCACCTGGCGGTAGCGGCCGCGACGCCACACCTGCGGCACGTGGAGTACTTCCACGACCACGTCCGGATCGAGTCGATGTTCTTCGACGGCCCGGTAACGGCGAGCGAGGGGGCACTGCACCCCGACGACGCCCCGGGCAACGGCCTGTCGTTCAGGGAGTCCGACGCGGAGCAGTTCCGCGTGAGCTGAGAACCGGGCCCGCTCGCAGCATCGAGGTGGGAAGACCTACGGGTGCCATGTGCCCCGGGTCTTCCCACCTCGCGCTGTCGGCTGGTGCGCCTCAGCCGTCCTCGCGGTTACCGCGGGCCAATCTTCTCGGGTCGCAATAGTTGCGAATGCGCATTCATCCTCTAGCGTAGGAGGCGGCCGCCACGGGACACGGGGAGGCGCACCGCGCCGCGGCGCGTCGGCGGCCTCGGCAGGCACGGCACGACCTCGAGGACGATGCCCATGGACCAGCCCCGGACCGCCGCCGGAAGCGACGCGGACGACACGCCGCCAGACGATCCCCTGGAGCGCGAGACCGCGCGTCTCTACCATCGACTCGCCGTCGACCCGGCCTCGGAGCAGCTGCGAAGACAGGTGTACGACGAGGTCGTCTGCATGCACCTCGACCTCGCCCGTGCACTGGCGAGGAGGTTCCGTGGCCGCGGCATCGCCGACGAGGACCTCGAACAGGTGGCCTGCACCGCCCTGGTCCAGGTGGTGCACAGCTACGACGTGAGCCACGGCGAAGGTTTCCTCGCGTTCGCCGTACCGAGCATCACCGGCACGCTGAAGCGGCACTTCCGCGACCGCGGCTGGACGGTCCGGCCGCCCCGGCGCCTGCAGGACCTCCAGCTGCGGATCCGCGGCGCGGAGGAGGATCTGTGCAACCGGCTGGGGCGCTCCCCAAGGCCCCGGGAGATCGCCGAGTACCTCGGCGCCGACCTCGGTGACGTCATCGAGTCGCTGACCGCGCACGGCTGCTTCTCCCCCGCCTCGCTGGACCGCCCTCTCGGCAACGACCCGGACCCCGCCGGGCCGACACTGGGCGACCGGCTGATGTCGGCCAGGGACGAGCTGGCCGCCGCTGAGGCAAGAACCGTCCTCCGCCCCGTGGTGGCCCGGCTGAACCCGAGGGACAAGAAGATCCTGCGGTTGCGGTTCTTCGAGCAACGCACGCAACAGGAGATCGCCGACAGCATCGGCGTGAGTCAGATGCAGGTGTCCCGGCTCATCAACCGCATCCTGCGCGACCTGCGCCACGGCATCGTCGGCGACGAGCAAGACGGCGTTGGCAGGACGGACAGGATGGGCAGCATGAGTGGCCGGGTCGCCAGTGGCTGACGAGCCGGACCGAGGTTCCCCCGCCCCGTGAAGAACGTGGTGACCGCGAACCAGGCCAGGCGCCGCCGACCGGCGTTCAGCCGGGGCGGCGCGCTCCGACCACCGCGCCCACTCCCCCGAGCACCGCCCCGCGCCGGCCATCAGCCAGGTCCCGGTTGGCCGACGCCCACGACCAGGGGCCCCGGGCATGCGCCAGTGGGAACCCGGTCGACGCTCGTACCCGGACGTTTGCGCGAAACGGCGTACCGAGTGACGGTCGGTCCCGGCCACGCCGAGGCAGGGCTACGAAGGACCGTCCCCGGCGCGTTCGCGGGGCGACCGGTCCGGCGTCGGTGCGGTGGCCGCACGACGCTGCTTCACCAGCGGTACGCCACCCCACACGCCCAGATAGACCAGCAGGCCGACCACTGCGGCAACGATGCCGGCCCCGTCACCGACGACGACATCGAAGATCAGCCAGACCACACCGACGGCGGCGAGCCCGGACAGCACCAGCCCGGCTCGGGCGCACCGGTTGCCCGCCATGACCAGCCATTCCTTCTCCTGCTGGCGAAACAGTGTGCGGTGGTAGTTCACCGGAGCGAGCACGAGAACCGTGGCCAGCACCGACGTGGCCAGGACGGCGAGGTAGATGCGAACCTGTCCCGGCTCGAGGGAGCTGAAGCGTTGCTGGAACGGCAGGGACACGAGGAACGCGGTCAGAATCTGCAACCCCGTCTGGGCGACGCGCAACTCCTGCAGCAGCTCGTTCCAGTTGCGGTCTCGCGCGGTCGTCTCCTCGGACATACTCACCCTCTGCCGTGAATCCACCATCGCCGACCGAGCGCTCGATGAGCGCCGACCGGGGCCGGAGGTGTGGGTGCTCGCCCTTCCCCGGCTCCCGGCGTCGGCCAGTATCCACCGCGCGGCCGCCTCTCGCATCAGACAGGGAATCGCTGCGTAGACGTGAAAACGCTGCGTGCACAGGGCGAACGCGCTCCGGTACGACACCGGCGTCCGGGCCGCCGGCGGGTTCAGCGGCCGCCGGTGACGGGTAGTTTCGTCCGCATGCCCTGCGCCTTGTGCCCGGGCTCGGAGCACCACAGCGTCAGGGTCTCTCCTGCCTCGGTGCGTACGGTCAACCTGGCCTGCTCCCCCGGCTCCAGGGTCGCTGTGTGCCGGGTACCGCGCCGGCCGCGCACCACGAGGTCGTGCTCGGTCCCTCCGGCGTTGGTGACCTGGAAGGTCACGCGCCCCGCGGGCACCTTCGCCGCCGACGTCACGATCGTCCATTCGGTCAGCCCCACCCGGACCGAGCGGGCCGTCGCGGGCGCACGGTCGGCCGGCGCGTGGTCGGCCGCCGCCTCCATCCCCATCCCCGTGTCATCGGAGGCGCAGGCCCCTGTCGCCAGGGAGAGGGCCAGGACGGCACCCACCGCGAGAGCCCGCCATCGGCTCGCCGCGGTCACGAGGTGTCCTTCAGCAGCCGGCGTACCTGGGCGGCGGCCGGGTGGTTTGGTGCCACCCGCAGAAAGGTACGCAGTGTGCTCGCCGCCGCCGGGTCGTTCTGCCGACGCTGGGCGAGTCCGAGGACAAGCAGGGCCATCGGCCGGTCAGGCCCGGACTTCGCGGCGGTCGCCCGCACCATCCGGCCGGCCTCGCCGGCGTGATTCGTACGCAGCAGGTCGAACGCGAGCTGCGTGCGCACCGACTCGGCGTCCGGGCGTTGCTTCAGCGCCTCGCGGTACGCCTTCACCGCCTCGTCGTACTTCTGCTGGTCCTCCCACGACCGCGCCAGCGACACCCAGTCCTCGAAGCCCAGTTGGGGTTCTGCCGGGGCCGAGGACGCCGCCGGGGACTCGGCCGGGGCCTGGCGCGGAGTGCTCGCCCAGACCGTGACCGGCACCGCGGCGCCGACGGCCAGGAACGCCACCGAAGCGACGGCCACCCGCCGAGGCGACAGGGCCGTGGCGGCCTTCGGGTCCGGGTCCTGCGCATCCGGGTCCGGCGCGTCCGTACCCTCCGCCGTGCGCCGGCGCTGGGCGGCCACCCACGCTCCCGCGCCGAGCACCACGGCAGCCGCCGGCACCACCCACAGCAGCAGGCCGATGCCACGGGCGGGCGGCACCAACAGGATCTGGTCGCCGTACCGGGACACGAACCACTCCCGCACCTGGTCCGGCGTACGCCCGGCGTGCAGCTGGATCCGGATCTGCCGGCGCATGCTGGTGGCCAGGGGCGCGTTGGACGCGGCCACGGACTCGCCGTTGCAGGTCGGGCAGCGAAGCCCCTCGGCCACCTGGTCCACCTGCCTGCTCAGCGGCTGCTCGGCCGCGTTGCGCCCGACGACCACGGCGGCGGCCACCGCGACGGCCACCGCCACGACCGCGACCAGCAGCAGACCCCGAAGCCGGCTGTTCATGCCGAACCCCACCTGGCCAGCTGGGTGTCCAGCCAGTCCTTGGTCAGCGGCCCGGTCCACCGGGCGCGGACCTTTCCGTCCTGGTCGACGACGAACGTCTCGGGGATGCCGGTGGCGCCCCAGGAAACGGCGAGGTCGCCGTACGGGTCGAGCACCGTGAGCAGGCCGGTGGCGTCCACCTCCTTCAGCAGGCTGCGCGCCGCCACCGGGCCGTCCTTGGTGTTGACGGTGACCACGCGTACGCCCCTGGGCTTCCACCGCTGGGCGGTCGCGGCCAGTAGGGGGAGCTCGTTGCGGCAGGGTCCGCACCAGGAGGCCCAGACGTTCACCAGCGTCACCTTCGCGCCGCCGGGCCGGAGCCGGTAGTGCCCGCCGTCGAGGGTACGGCCGCTCAGCTCCGGTGCCGGGTGGCCGGCGAGCGGGGAGCCTACCGCCCCGCCGGAGGAGTCGGTCGAGGACGCACCGGGCCGGGTGAGAGCCGAGCCGAGCAGACCGCCGCCACCGGCCAGCGTGACCAGGCAGACCGTGGCGATGATCGCGCGCCGGAACCTCATCTGCCGGTTCCTTCCAGCGCGAGTTCGGGCTCGGGCTCGGGCCCGGCGTCGGGCGCCTTCTCCCGCGCCGCCTCCTCGGGGGCGCGGCGCCGCCTGCGCCTGGGCCACGCGGCGAGGATCGAGCCGAGCACCATGACGGTGCCACCGGCCCAGATCCAGCCGACCAGCGGGTTCACGGCGAGGCGAAGGGTGGCCGACTTCCCGGACTCCTCCGCCGAGAGCAGCGTGACGTAGACGTCCCCGCCGAGCCCGCTGACCGTCACCGGGGTGGCGACGGTCATGTCGTGGCCGGGGAAGTACCGCAGTGCGGGCGCGATCACCGCACCGCCCGCACCGCCCGCACCGTCCAGCCGCAGCCGGGCGGCGGTGCGCATCTCCCCGCCGGTCCGCTCGCGGTCGACCTTCTCCAACCGGACGTGGTGCCCGGCGAAGGCGGCCTGTTCACCAGGGTGCAGGGTGCGTTCGGACGCGGAGGTGTACGCCGAGGAGGCCGCGACGCCGACGGCGACGAGCACCACCGCCACGTGGACCAGCAGCCCGGCCGCCCGTCGGCGGTGCGGGCTCCACCAGGTGCCCACCGCGCGGACCCAGCCGGCACCTGCGCGGGCCCGGGTCTGGCGTACGTCCCCGACCACGTCGACGACCACGCTCGCCACGACGAGGGTTGCCAGGCCGAACGTGAGCAGGGTCATCGTGCCGCCGCCCGCGGTCAGCGCGGTCACGACCACCGCCGCCGCGCCGGCGACGACCGGAAGGGCCATCCGGCGCAGCAGCCGCCCGGCGTCGTCACCACGCCAGCGAACGAGCGGGCCGAGCGCCATCAGCAGCAACAGGACGAGGCAGATCGGCACCGCCATCCGGTTGTAGTACGGCGGCCCCACCGACAGCTGCTGACCGGTGGTCCACTCGGCGAGCAGGGGGAAGACCGTCCCGAACAGCACGGTCACGGTCAGCGCCACCAGCACCACGTTGTTGGCAAGGATCGCCGAACCGCGAGACAGCGGCGCGCCGACCGGCCGTGGGGTGCCGAGCCGGTCCGCGCGCAGGAGAACGAGCGCGACCACCCCGGCCGCCAGCGCCGCGAGGAAGCCGAGCAGCACCGGCCCCACGCCGGAGTCGGCGAACGAGTGCACGCTCGCGGTCACCCCGGAGCGGGTGAGGAACGTACCCAGGCAGGCGAGCAGGAACGCGGCGACGGAGAGGGAGAGGTTCCAGACGGGCAGGGCCTGCCGGCGCCGCTGGACCATGCTGGAGTGCAGCAGCGCGGTCGCGACCAGCCAGGGCAGCAGGGAGGAGTTCTCCACCGGGTCCCAGGCCCAGTAACCGCCCCAGCCGAGGACGGCGTAGGACCACCAGGCGCCCATCACGATCCCGGCGGTGAGCGCCGTCCAGGCGACCACGGCGTAGCCACGGACGGCCGCGAGCCAGCGGCGGTCGAGCTTGCCGGTGATCAGGCCCCCGACCGCGAACGCGAACGGCACCGCCATCCCGACCAGGCCGGTGTAGAGCAGCGGCGGATGTATCCCCATCGCCGGGTGGTCGGTGAGCAGCGGGTTCGGGCCGGGTCCGTCCGAGGGCGCCGGCGACACCCGCTCGAAGACGTGGCCGGTGAACAGCGCCAGGCCGAAGAAGAACGCCGCCACCGCGGACAGCACGGTGGTCGCCCAGCTGTGCAGGTCGCCGAGCCCGGGCATGCGGCGCAGCGCGACCACGGCCACGAAGCAGCTGAGCAGGAAGACCCACAGGAGCAGCGAGCCGTCGTGCGCGGCCCACAGACTGGTGAACGTGTAGTACGCCGACGTGGCCCGGCTGCCGTTCTCGGCGACGAAGCGGACGGAGAAGTCGTGGGAGAGCAGCGCCCACTCCGCGGCGCCGATCGCGCCCGCGGCGCCGAGCAGCGAGACGACCGCCGGCCACCGGGCCGGCGGGTCGGGACTGCCGGTCGCGGCGGCCCAGGCCCACAGCCCCACCGACGCGAGCGCGGAGCAGAACCCGAGGGTGAGTGCGAAGGTGCCGAACCACGCCGTCATGTCCGAGGGTGCACCTGCCTCACTGGTCTTCGGCCTGCCGGCTCGGGTTGGACGCGCGGTACTGGTTGGAGTGGCGTACGAGAACCCGGTCGGCGCGGAAGCGCCCGTGCGGGTCGACTCGCCCCTCCACCACGGCTCCCTGCCCGGCGCGGAAGGTGCGCGGCAGCGTCCCGTCGGTCACCACGTCGAGATCATGGGCGCCGTCTGTCAACTCGAACCTGACGGCGCTTCCGCTGCCGCTCAGGGTGCCCTTGACGACCAGGCCTCCGACCCGCAGGTGCTGGTCGCGCAGGGCCGGTTGGGTGGCCACCTCAGTCGGCGTCTTGTAGTACGTCAGCGTCCCCTCGAACCCGCTCGCCGCCACCACGCCGACACCGACGACCAGCACCAGGCCGAGCAGCGCGAGCCGCCCACGCCCGGGCCGTCGCCAGCCGCCGAGCCGGCTCACCGCCTGCTCCGCCGGGTCCGTCCGCCGAGCACGACGTAGAACGCCCAGACGGCCGCGGCCACCGCGTAACCGCACGCGACCAGGACCCAGCCGCTCACGTCGGCTCACCTGCCCCCGCGGGCACGGGCGCGGCGGGAACGACGTCCGCGGCGGGCGAGACGGCAGCGGGTGCAGCGGGTGCAGGGGGTGCGGCGTCCCGCCCCCGCTCCGCGACCGGAGCCGCGGGCATCTCGGCAGGCCCTTCGACGAGCGCCGGGACCCGGCGGCGCACGAACCACAGCGCCGTCGTGGTGAACGCGAGGACCGAGGTCAGCAGCGCGGCCAGCATCAGCGGCTCGATCGGCGGGGCGGACACCTCAGGCCGCAGCAGCGTCGGCGGCTGGTGGATGGTGCGGAACCACAGCACGGAGAAGTGCACCAGCGGGACCACGGCGAACGCGGCCAGTCCGAGCACCGCGGACCGGCGCGCCCTCCGCACGGGTTCGCCCGGCAGGCCGCGCACCGCGAGGTAGCCGGCGTAGAGCACCAACATCAAGGCGGTGGTCACCAGGCGGGGGTCCCAGGTCCACCAGGTGCCCCAGGCGGAGTGGCCCCACATGCTGCCCTCGGCGATCGCGAGGGCGGTCATCCCGACGCCGAGCTCGGCACACGCACGTGCCAGGGCGTCCCACCGCCGCCCGCCCCGGGTGAGCACCATCGCGCTGGCGGCGGCCACCACGAAGAACATCAGGAACGCCGTCCAGGCGGCCGGCACGTGGACGTACATCAGCCGCTGGGCCTGTCCCTGGATGGCGTCGGGCGGTGCGGCGACCAGCGACAGTACGGTCGCGGCCACCGCTGTGGTCACCGCCACCGCCCCGAGCCGCGTCCGTCGGTGCGCCCGTACCGGCCGCGGCGTGTCGTGGGAGCGTTCCATTCGCCCCTCCTCCTGTGCTCGGCGCCGAACTCCGTCCGTGGGTCAATGTCGGCTACCCGCAGACGCGGATTTCATTCGCCTTCCCGGCCACGGATTTCGGGCGGATCGCTCCCAGAGGCGTTTACAACCGGATCAAGGTGGTACTCCCCTGGCCAGCAACCACCTCGACCCTGTCTGGGAGGACCACGTTGCGAAGGCACCGACGTGCGGCCGTCCTGGTAAGTGGCCTCCTCCTCGTCTCGTCGGTGTCCGCCTGCGACGGCCGAAGTCCCTCGGCCCTGTCGCCGTTCGGGCAGAAGGCCGGCCAGGTCGCCTGGAGCTGGTGGATCCTCTTCGCCGTCGCGCTCTTCTTCTGCGTCGTGGTGATCGCCATGGCGGTGTTCGCCGCGATCTTCCGGCGGAGGACGGACAAGGTGCGCACGGGCGAGGCACGCGGCTTCGTCATCGCGTTCGGTGTGGTCGTTCCCGCAATCGTGCTGGCCGCGACGTTCGCGCTGAGCGTCGGCAGCATCGCCGCCGACTCCCAGCCGAAGACCGCTCCCAAACTGACAGTGGAGGTGACCGGCCACCAGTGGTGGTGGGAGGTCCGCTACGCGGGTACGACAGCGGTCACCGCGAACGAGATCCACATCCCGGTCGGAAAGCCCGTACGCCTGCAGCTGCGCAGTGCCGACGTGATCCACAGCTTCTGGGTGCCCCAGCTGATGCCGAAGATGGACCTGCTGCCGAACCGCGTCAACCGCACCTGGATCTCGGCGGACAAGGCGGGCACCTACCGCGGGCAGTGCGCGGAGTACTGCGGACTCGAACACGCGCACATGGCGTTCTCGGTGGTCGCCGAACCCGAGGCGAAGTTCCGCCGGTGGCTCGCGACGCAGAGCGAGGGAGTCCGCGCGGCGACGAGCGCGACGCGGCGTCAGGGTGAGCGGGTTGTCACCACCTCCTCGTGCGCGACCTGCCACACCCTCCGCGGCACTTCCGCGAACGGCAAGCTCGGCCCGGACCTCACCCATGTGGGCAGCCGCGAGAGGCTCGCAGGAGGGGCGATTCCGAACGACTTCGGCCACATGGCCGGCTGGGTCGCGAACTCCCAGACCGTCAAGCCGGGCAACAAGATGCCGCCGCAGCCGCTGTCACCGCGTGACCTGAAAGCGGTCGTGACCTACCTGCAGAGTCTGGAGTAGATCCGCGATGGCGACGGCAGACACGACGGCGGGGTCCACGGCGACCGGCGCGCTCACCGGCACCCTTCCCGAACGCGCCGTGGCCGAGGACGCGGTCGGCGGCAAGCTGCGGAAGGTGTGGGCGGAGGAACCGGGGTTCATCGGCTTCCTCAGCACCGTCAACCACAAGCGCATCGGCCGGCGCTACCTCGTGACCGCGGCGTTCTTCTTCCTGCTCGCGGGCATCCAGGCGATGATCATGCGTACCCAGCTGGGTACGCCGGAGAACAGGCTGGTCGACCCGGCGCTCTACAACCAGCTGTTCAGCCTGCACGGCACCGCGATGATCTTCTTCTTCGCGACGCCGATGAACTCCGGTTTCGGCAACCTGTTCCTGCCGCTGATGGTCGGCACCCGCGACATGGCGTTCCCGCGGCTGAACGCCCTGAGCTACTGGATCTTCCTGTTCTCCGGGCTGTTCATGTTCGTCAGCCTCCCGCTCGGGCTCGCCCCGAACGGCGGGTGGTTCGCCTACGTGCCGCTGACGACCAGCGAGTACCTCCCAGGGCTGCACCTGGACTTCTACACCCTCGGCCTGCTCTTCCTCGCGATCTCCACCACCGTCGGCTCGATCAACCTCATCGTCACGGCCCTGAAGATGCGGGCGCCCGGCATGTCGCTGAACCGCGTCCCGGTGTTCGTCTGGGCCGTCGTCACCCAGTCGTTCATGCTGATCTTCGCGCTGCCGCCGCTGGACCTCGCCAACGGCATGTTGTTCTCCGACCGGCGGTTCGGCACGCACTTCTTCGACCCGGCCAAGGGCGGCGACACGATCCTGTGGCAGCACCTGTTCTGGCTGTTCGGCCACCCCGACGTCTACATCATCGTGCTGCCCGCGATGGGGATCATCTCCTCGGTGATCCCGACGTTCTCCCGCCGGCCGATCGCGGCGTACCCGCTGGTGGTGATCGCGACCGTCGCGACCGGCATCATCTCCTTCGGTGTGTGGGTGCACCACATGTTCGCGGTCGGGCTGTCACAGGTGTCGTTGAGCTTCTTCTCCGCGGCGACGCTCACCATCAGCCTGCCCGCAGGGATCCAGATGTTCGCCTGGCTGGCGACGATGTGGCGCGGCCGGGTGGTGCTGACGACGCCGATGCTGTACGCGATCGGGTTCATCGTCACGTTCGTCCTGGGCGGCGTGACCGGGGTGATGTTCGCGGTCGTGCCCTTCGACCAGCAGGTCACCGACTCCTACTTCGTGGTGGCCCACTTCCACTACGTGCTGTTCGGCGGAGCGGTGATGCCGATGCTCGCCGGGTGGTTCTACTGGTGGCCGAAGTTCACCGGGCGGATGACCCACCGCAAGGCGAGCATCTGGAGCTTCGTGTGGGTGTTCGTCGGGTTCAACCTCACCTTCTTCCCGATGCACATCGCCGGGCTGCTCGGGATGCCGCGGCGCATCTACACCTACGAGCCGGGCCTGGGCTGGACGCCGTACAACCTCGTCTCCACGATCGGGGGGTACGTCCTCGCCGTCGGGTTCCTGCTCACCCTGGGCGTGCTGCTGCACAGCTACCTGCGCGGGGAGAAGGCACCGGACGACCCGTGGGGGTCCAACACGCTGGAGTGGGCGACGTCCTCTCCCCCGCAGCCGTACAACTTCCCGGTCATCCCGACCGTGCACAGCCTCGACCCGCTGTGGGACAACCAGACGCTGCGTTCGATGGAGGAACTCCGCCACGACGACCAGCGCACGATGACCGAGAAGCACGAGACGCTGCGCACCACCGAACTCGACGCGAGGTTCGAGGGGGTGATGCCGATGCCGTCCGACACCGCGATCCCGATTCTCGTGGCGCTGCTGCTCACCGCGACGGTCGTACTGCTCCTGCTGGCGTTCTACATCGGCGCCGTCGTCGCGTTCGGGGCGATGCTGCTGGTCGTCGCCTGGTGGCTGTGGCACCGACCCGGGGTGGAGGAGTGAGGGTCCGATGACGACTGTCGACACGCCTACCGGACGCGGCGTCCGCCGGGGAGCGGTGCAGGCGCCGGAGGCCCCGGTCGGCCGGACCACCGGCTGGTGGGGGATGGTGCTGTTCATCGCCACCGAGTCGGCGACCTTCGGGGCGTTCGTGGCGAGCTACTTCTACCTGCGCTTCGTGCACGGCGGGCCGTGGCCGCCGAAGGGCGACACGCTTCCGGACCTGGTCCTCCCGTCCATCCAGACCGGGATTCTCGTCCTGAGCACGGTTCCGATGGCCGCCGCCGTCCGCGCCGCTCGCCGGGGCGCCCGGGGCCTGCTGTGGCTCACGATGCTCGTCGTCGCGCTGAGCGGTACGGCGTTCGTCGTCCTGCAGGGCCTGGACTACGTGTCGGAGTGGCCGGACTCCACGATCTCCAAGGACACCTACGGCTCGTTGTTCTACACCCTCACCGGCCTGCACGGGCTGCACGTGATGGGCGGCATCGGCATGATCGTCGTCCTCCTGCTGAGCGCGAGCGTCGGCCGGATCGGCCGGCGCCGGCCCGAGCCGGTCGGCATCGTGTCGTTGTACTGGTACTTCCTCGCGGTCGTCGCGGTAGCGGTGTACTGCACGGTCTACATCTCCCCCTACCTGTGAGGGCCACGATGACGGTCGACAGCGACATCTCACCGGAGGGCACGGACAGGCAGCCCCGCATCCACCCGCTGCTGCTGTGGTTCGGCGTGTTCGGCGGGGTGGTCGCGTGGTTCGTGCAGCTGTTCGTCGGCTGGGGCTTCGAGGAGGTCGGCTGCATCCGCAGCGGACCGGCCGGGACCCTCCTCCAGCACAACGGGGTCCCCGGAACGCGGGTCTCCCTCACCGTGTGGACGGTCACCGGGGTGATGTGGCTGGTCGCCGTTGCCGCACTGGTGACGTGCCTGGTGTTGCGGCGCCGGGCGGAACGCCTGGAGGACGACGTTCTCACCCGGGGACGGGTGCGCTTCCTGCTCGTCCTCGGTATCGCGTTCAACCTGTTGTCGGTGGCGATCCTCACCGGCTCCGGCATCGCCCTCCTGCTCCTGAAACCGTGCTCGTGACGGGCCGGGCGGCGGCGCGCGCCGCACTCGAAGCACTCCAAGTACCCCACCGGACGATCGGAGGCGGCTGGACGTGGATCCCACAGGTCGGCGGGCCGGCGCGATGAGACGGTTGCGACCCGGGCACCTGGTCGGTGGCCTCGTCCTCGCCGGCGCCCTCGCGTTCGCCAGCTGTGCGACGCCGGAGACCTCCGGTTCGCCTGCCCGGCAGATGCAGAACGGCGTACCCGAGCGCGGTGCCCAGCTCATCAACAGCTACGGCTGCGGGACCTGCCACACGGTGCCCGGGGTACGCCAGGCGGACGGCCTGGTCGGTCCCCCACTGATCAGCTGGGCAGAACGCAGCTACATCGCGGGTGAGCTGACCAACAAGCCGCCCAACCTCGTGCACTGGATCCAGGACCCCCAGGAGGTGGAGCCGGGTACCGCCATGCCCGACCTGAACGTCACCCGTCAGGACGCCGAGGACATCGCCGCCTATCTCTACACACTGAGGTGAGATGAGGAGCAGCAGCCGAACCCGAAGCAGGCCGCGCCGTGCGGCCGTGGCGCAGACGGCACTCGTCCTCGCCCTGCTGGCCGTCGCGGCGGTCGTGGCCACGGTTGCCGTCGCCGGCCGGCAGGCGGGTGCCGCCGGCACGTCGGCCCAGGCAGGTGCAGCGTCGTCCGCCAGGGGCTCCGACGCGCCGGACCCGACCGGGCGCCGGGTCTATCTCCGCGACTGCGCGTGGTGCCACGGCGTGGACGGCGGGGGTACGAACAACGGGCCCACGTTGAAGGGCGTCGGACCGGCCGCCGCCGACTTCTACCTGCGGACCGGCCGGATGCCGCTCGACCGGCCCGGCGAGCGACCCGTGCCCAGCGCCCCGGAGTACCCCTCGAAGACCATCTCGGCGCTGGTCGCCTACGTCGGGAGCCTCGGACCGGGCGAACCGCTTCCCCGGCTGGCGACCGGTGACGCCGCCAAGGGCAGGACGCTCTTCCTGCAGAACTGCGCCCCGTGCCACTCCTCCTCCGGGACCGGCATGATCACCACGGACGGCTGGCTGGCCCCGAAGCTGTGGAGCACCCGTCCCGAACAGGTCGCCGAGGCGATGCGGATCGGGCCCGGGCCGATGCCGGAGTTCAACCGCACCGACCTCGACGACAAACAGCTGAACGACATCGTGACGTACGTCGGAACGCTCGGCTCGGAGCAGGTGATCGGCGGCAACGGGCTCGACCAGTTCGGCCCGATCGCGGAGATGTTCGTCGTCCTGCTCGTGCTGCTGCCCGTCCTGCTGATCGTCATCCGACTCCTCGGAAAGAAGGCACCGAAGTGATGCGCAGGGAACCCGCCCCGCCCGCCGGCGTCCTGGTGTGTTTCGGCCTGGCCGTGCTGGGCGCGGTCGGGTTCGCCGTGTCGTACGTCCTCAACCTCGGCAACGTCGCGTTCGGCCTGTCGCTCGGCGGCGCCTTCGCGTTCCTCGCGGCCGGTCTGGCGATCTGGTCGAAGAGGATCGAGGTACGCGAGCCGCAGTACGTCGAGGAGCGCGCGGTCGGCCCGTCGCCGCCGCAGCAGTTCGAGGCGTTCCAGGAGGCGCTCACCAGCCAGCCGGTCCCCCGCTCCCGTGTCCTGTGGTCGATGCTCGGCCTGACCCTGGCGGCGATCGGCGGCGCGGTGCTGTTCCCGCTGAGATCGCTGTTTCCCAAGGAGGGCGGGAGTCCGGACGCGATCCTCGAACACACTCCGTGGAGCAAGGGGCTCCCGCTGGTCGACGAGGACGGCAAGCGCATCCGGCCCGGGGACCTCACCTACGACAGTGTCAAGACCGTCTTTCCCGCCGGCGTCAGCAGTCGCGTACACCCCGACACGACCACGGTGCTGGTACGCGTGGAGCCCGCGTCACTGCAACTGCCCGCCGGACGCGAGAACTGGGTCGTGGACGGCGTCGTCGGATACTCCAAGCTGTGCACGCATGCCGGCTGCCCGGTCGGCCTGTACGCCGCGGACTACCGCCAGCTCATGTGCCCGTGCCACCACTCGCTCTTCGACGTCCTCCGCGGAGCCGTTCCCATCGAGGGCCCGGCAGCCCGCCCGCTGCCGCAGCTCCCGCTCGGATTGGACGCGGACGGCTACCTGGTCGCCACCGGAGACTTCAGCGGCCCGGTCGGGGCCGGATGGTGGGGGTTGCCGACGTGAGCCTGAAACCCCAACCCGTACGCAAGAAGGAGAGCCGGCTGCTGCGCCGGCTCGACGAGCGACTCGAGATCGCGCCCATGGCCCGCAAGGCGTTGGCGAAGATTTTCCCGGACCACTGGTCGTTCATGCTCGGTGAGATCGCGATGTACAGCTTCATCATCCTGGTGGCCACCGGGGTCTACCTCGCGTTGTTCTTCGAGCCGGGCAGCTCCCTGCGCATCTACCACGGTGAGTACCCACCGATGCACGGCCTCCCGAAGTCCGCCGCGTTCGTGTCGACGGTCGAGCTCAGCTGGGACGTTCGCGGGGGCCTGCTGCTGCGCCAGGCACACCACTGGGCGGCGCACATCTTCGTCGGCGCGATCGTCCTGCACATGTGCCGGATCTTCTTCACCGGTATGTTCCGCAAGCCGCGCGGGATCAACTGGGCGGTCGGCCTGACCATGCTGATCCTGGCGATCTTCAACGGCTTCGCCGGCTACTCCCTGCCCGACGACCTGCTGTCGGGAACCGGCCTGCACATCTTCAACTCGATCTCGTTGTCGGTGCCGGTGGTGGGCGCGTGGCTCACGTTCCTCGTCTTCGGCGGAGAGTTTCCCGGGGACTACATCCTCGAACGCCTCTACGCCCTGCACATCTTCCTCGTGCCCGCTCTGATCGCCGGCCTGCTCGCCGTGCACATGGCGATCCTGATCAAGCAGAAGCACAGTCACTTCTCCGGTCCGGGCCGCCGCGACTCCAACGTCGTCGGGTCACGGGTGTGGCCGAGCTACGCGCTCCGGTCGTTCGCGCTGCTGTGCGCGGTGGCGGCGGTGGTCTTCGTGGCCGGCGGCATCGCCCAGATCAACCCCGTCTGGGTGTGGGGCGACTTCGACGCGGCGACCATCACCTCTCCGTCGGTGGCCGACTGGTACATCCTGTGGGTCGAGGGCGGGCTCCGGCTGTTCCCGCCCGCCGACCTCTTCGTCTTCGGGCACCTGATACCCACGCAGTTCTGGGCCGGCGCGCTGTTCCCGCTGCTGACGTTCGTGGCCCTCTACTTCTGGCCGGTGATCGAACGCAGGTTCACCGGGGACCGGGCCGCGCACCACATCGCCGGCCGGCCGCGGGACTTCCCGGTCCGCACCGCGATCGGCGTCATGGCGCTGACGTTCTACGCCATGCTGCTGGTGGCGGGTTCACAGGAGCTGATCGTGCAGTGGACCGGTGCGCCCATCGGAACGGTCCGGGCGACCCTGCGTGCGGTGACGCTCGGCCTGCCGCTGGTCACCGGCACGCTGGCGTACCTCCTCACCCGCTCCTTGCGGCGCAGCGACGCGGAGGGCCTGCTGTCGCTCAGCCGCGAGGACGTCGCGCACGCCGGCAAGGAGCCGTCTGAGGAGGACGGTGAGCGGGAGGAGCGGATTGCGCCCGCGAGAGCACCCGCGGTGGCTGCCGCCGACCGCGAGTTGTCGCGCTCGGCCACCGCACCGGCCCAGCAGTCGCCGGAAGGGGACTCGTGAACGGGAGCGGGCCCCGAGCCCGGGTGGAGGTCTACCAGCAGCCCGACGGATACTGGCGCTGGCACTGGACGCAGCGGGCCGACGAGGCGGAGACCACGTTGGTGAGCTTCCGTACCTTCGACAGCCCCTCCGAGGCGGAGGAGAGCGCCCGCAAGGCCTACCCGGAGACGGCGGTCAAGGTTCACAGGCAACGTCGGCGACGCCGCCACCGGGCGCGTTCGGCGTTGCGGGCCGCCGCCGTCATGGTCCTGGTGGCACGCCGCCTGCGCGCCGACAGGTAAGCACCCCGCCCGTTCGACCACACCGAGTTCCGTTTACACCCTCGCCGTGGCGGTACGGAAACGAAGACGAATCACGACCGGGCGGCCGGAAGGGGCGCGACGGACATGCAGGTAGTGGAGGACCTCGACGAGCTGACCCGCCTCGTGTATCGGCACCAGGGTCTCTTCGTGCGGTTCTCCGAGGGGCCCGAGGCCGATGCGGCGCAGGCGAGCGTCGACTACGAGAGCGGCCTTCCGCTTCCCGGGCTGTCGGTGAACCGCCTCGACCCGCCGAGGTGGTGGACGCGGCCACTGACCGACTGGCTCGCCCGGCAGATCTGCCAGTACGCCCACCTCGCCGAACGCGCAGCCAGTCGTACCGGCTGGATCCTGACCGGCAAGGTCGTCGGCCGGGGCCCGGACGACGAACCCCTGCTCACCGACGTCGAACCCGTCGCCTGGCTCGGCAAGGACGCCCTCGAACAGGCCAGGAGTTGGTACAGCGAGCACTTCCACGTCGGTCATTCCAGTGCATGACCCCGCCGCTCGCCGCCGTTCCACCGCCTGACACACGCGGCGTCCAGCCCGGGGCAAGACCCGCTTGACGCAACAAGGGGTGGGGAGCCGCGCTTCTGGACCCCCCACCCTTCGCCGGCGAGCACGATCACTCGCCCTTACCCTCCGTCGACCCAGCTGATGCAAACGCCGGGTCGGCGCCTACGGTGTGTTCTTCTTGTCCTTCTTCAACGCGGCCTATGCAGCGCGTCGTCGGTGACTCCGACCGGCGCCTTCTCCAGCAGCTGGGCGATCATGGTGGCGAGCAGCTCGACGTGGCCGAACGTACTGCGTGGCCACTGTGATCTCGCCGTACTGGCCACCGAAGATCTTCTGCAGCTTGCGGGCGTGGACGGCGTCGGGCTGGTCCGGAACGGCCTTGTGCTGGAGCTCTTGCCGGTGGAAGAACATCCCCCGTCTCCTTCAGTCGCGGCTGGCTGTCCAACCACGGCTGGCCTACCCGCACCGGCCGCCGCAATTCGCAACGACAGAAATCGGTCGGCAACCCGGTCCGGACGGGAATGTCACCGCCGGCACCGGCACGGTGTTGCAGATCACGTTCGATGGGTATTCACCAACAATGAGCCATCCCCCGGCCCGCTCGAACGGTCGTGCCCAAAACGGTGCCCAAAACGGTGCCCGGGTCGGCATCTCCGTCGGCGCCCACGCCGATGAGGGCCCCCATCGCGTCCTGCTGGTCTCGGCCGACATGGGCGGTGGCCACAACTCCACCGCCAACGCGCTCGAGGAGGCAGTGCAGCGGCTGTGGCCGGGGAGCGAGTGCCACCGCGTCGACACGCTGGACGTGATGGGGCCGGGCGTGGGCCGGGCGTTCCGCTCCATCTACGTCTCGAACGTCGAGCGCACCCCCTGGCTGTACGAGTTCTTCTACGCCAGTGAGTGGCGGCACCGCTGGTTCGCCCAGGCTTCCAAGAGGTTCACCGGCTCCTGGGCCGGGCGGCGGCTGCGCACCGAGATCGACCGCTTCGAGCCCGACCTGGTGCTCTCCACCTACCCGCTCGGCAGTTCCGGGCTGGCCTGGCTGCGCCGCCACCGCGGGCTCGGCGTCCACACCGCGTGCTGGGTCTCCGACTTCGCACCACACCCGTTCTGGGTCTACCCCGAACTCGACGCAAACTTCGTCGTCCACCAGACCGCGGTGGCTCTCGCCCGCTGCGCGGAACCCGACGTGAACGTCGAGGTCTGTGCACCGCCGGTCGTACGTGCGTTCGCCCCCGGCGACCAGGCGCAGGCCAGGCGCCTGCTGGATCTCCCGGCGGACGCCTTCGTCGTGCTCCTGTCCTGCGGCGCCTACTCCTTCGGCGACGCGGACGCCTCGGTGGCCGCCCTGCTGGAGGCCTCGGACAAGGTCTGCGTCGTGGTGGCCTGCGGGCGCAACGAACAGACGCGCGTACGCCTCGAACGGCTCGGCCTGCCCCGGGAGCGGCTGCTTCCCCTCGGCTGGACCGACCAGATGCCCACTCTCATGCGGGCGGCGGACCTCCTGGTGACCAACGCGGGCGGGGCGACCGCGCTGGAGGGAATGGCCAGCGCGCTGCCGGTGGTGACGACCTCCCCGATCGCCGCGCACGGCGTGGCGAACGCCAACCTGATGGTGGTCGCGGGTCTCACCGACCTGTGCCCCGACCTCGCGATGCTCCAGTCGTACGTACGGTCGGTGCTGGAGGAACGGGAGCCGCTGCGAAGACTCCGTTCCGCGACGTTGCGCCACCTTGAGCGGTACGACCTCGACTCGGGCCTGCACGCGCTCGTGGCGCCCCGGCCGGCCGACTCCACTCTCTCCACGCCTGCGCGTCAAGCCGCCCTTGCGGAGCGGACCTGGCCGATGCGGGCGCCGGATTCGTTCTTCGCCCATGTCGAGACCGGGCCGTACGCCCAGGAGTTGGGCGCGGTCCTCGACCTCGCCCCGCTGCCCGGCGGCCGGGCGGTCACCGCCGCGGACGTGCGCCGGACCATGCAGGCCCGGGCGAGCGGCCTGCCGCCGATGCGCCGCGTCCTCGTACGCCGCCCGCTGGGCTGGCTGTTGCGGGACTCGGTCGACGCCCGGAGCCACGTCGAGGAGCAGCGGCTGGGAGGGGGCGCGGGCGAGGAGGACGTCAGCGCAGCCGTCAGCGACTTCTGGTCCCGCCGGATGCCGCCGGACGCACCCGCCTGGCGGGGCCTGCAGGTGACCGGCCAGGCCGACGGCCGGAGCACCTTCGCGGTCAAGCTGCACCACGCCCAGGGCGACGGCATCTCCGCACTCGGCCTGCTCGACCGGCTCATGGACCCGCTGCCGGGCGACGGGCTGACCGAACGTCGACCCGCTGGTCGCCGGCGTATGGCGCGGGTCGGTGCGGGTCATGTCCTGCGGGGTGCCGGACGGCTGGCGGGCAAGGGCCTCGCGCCGCGTCATCCCCTCAACCACGTGACCCCGACCGGGCAACGGGACCTGGTCACCGTGGAGGTGCCGTGGAAGCGGATCCGCGACCTCGCCACCGCCTGCGACGCCCTGCCGCACGAGGCGGTTCTGGCGCTGGTGGCCGACGCGCTCGACCGGCTGCTCCGCCCAGCCGGTCTGCTCACGCCCGGCCGGCCGCTGCGGGCGATGTTTCCGGTGGCGATGCGGCCGCCGAAACTCGACCGGATCTCCGGAAACTGGACCGGCGCGCTTGCCGTCGACCTCCCCACCGGACCGCTCACCCTTTCAGGGCGAACCGCGAGGATCCGCGCCGGCACCCGCCTGCACGACCGGCAGGGCGAGGCGGTGGCGGCGGCGATGGTGATGTGGGCGGCCGGGCAACTTCCCCACCCGCTGCACCGCGGCTTCGCGCGAGCGACCTACAACCGGCACTTCTTCAACACGATCGTTTCCTACATGCCCGGCGCACGGGGACCACGGACGTTCGCCGGCGCCGACGTGCGCGCCGTGTGCCCGGTTCTTCCGCTCGCCTCCGGCGTGCCGCTGACCGTCGGGGTGGTCAGGTCCGGCACAGTGGCCGGTGTGGGAGTACTCCTCGACCGCGGCCTGGGGGTCGAGCGCAGGGTTGTCAAGGACGCCTTTCGCACCAGCTTCATGGCAGCCGCCGAGACACCACGCGAACCCTCCGTCGCGGTGGGGGCTGCCGGCTGAGATGGGTACTCTCGTCGGTGTTCTGTGTGCGTTGGCGGGGGCGGCGGCCTACGGCGCCGCCGGTGTGCTCCAGCACCACTCCGCGCGGCAGGCACCACAACGCGGCGCGCTGCGTCCGCGGCTGCTGCTCGACCTCATCCAGATGAGCGCGTTCCGTGCGGGAGTGATCTTCGCGGCCGGCGGCTTCGCCCTGCAGGTGGTCGCCCTGCACTTCGCGCCGCTCGCGCTGGTGCAGCCGCTGCTGGTCACCGGCACGTTGTTCTACATCGGTTTCGCCTACGCGATGCGCCATCAGTTGCCCGACGCCCGGCTGATGCTGGGAGCACTGGTGGCGATCGCGGGCCTGACCGGTTTCCTGCTGCTGGCATCGCCGAGCGAGGAGACCCACCCCAGGGGCTCCTCCGCCGTCGTACCGCTCGGCATGGTGCTGGTCGGGCTCGTCGCGGCGTGTCTCGTGGCGGCCGCGCTCGTCCACAGCGACCTGCGTGTGATGCCCTTGGCGATCGCCACCGCTGTCTGCTACGGCGTCACCGCCGGGCTGGTCCGCGAACTCGCCTCCACCGTCGACCTGTCCAACCTCGGCACGGTCTGGTCGAAGTGGCAGTTGTACGGCGTCGCCGTCATCGGCGTGGCCGGCTTCCTGCTCAACCAGAACGCCTTCCAGAGCGGGCTGATCGGTGCGCTGGCGTCCGCGGTCATCACCATCGGCGACCCGATCGTGGCGGTCGCCTTCGGCGCCACCTGGCTCGGTGAGGACATCGCGAGCGGGCCGGTGGTCACCGCGCTGCAGGGGGTCATGATGGCCCTGGTCGCCGGTGGTGTACTCCTGCTCGCCCGGCGTTCGCAGCAGGTGGCGCAGGAGTTCCGCGAAGAGATCGCCTCCGCCGCGGTGGCCACCTGGTAGGGGACCCGCAGTTATCCGAGGCGCCGTAGCGCTGTCTCGACAGCCACCTCGACCCGGGAAGTCATGCCGGCCACATCGACGGGACGGCGCCCGGCGACCTGACCACGGATCCACTTCGACCCGCTGTCGTCATAGTGCAGCAGGGCATACAGGTCCCACCACGGATCGAGACTCACCCCGGCGATCGACTCATAGAGCGACCGAAGCTGCTCCGACCACTCGGGCGAGTAGAGCGCCGCCAAGTATCGCCGACAGTGCCCGACGTCAATCGCGCGCGCCCCCCGATGGACGGAGTTCCAGTCGGTCAGTCCAGTAATCCTCCCGCGCGACCACAGCATGTTGACAGGCAGGAGATCGCAGTGCAGAAAGACGGCAGTGTCCTTTGGCGGCGGCGCCGCCATGACACCGAACGCTGCCTTCCACACGGCCGGCTTCTGGGCGTCGACCGGCACCTGAAGCCCGTCCAGAGGAGCGATCCAAGAATCCGTCCAAGGTCTGAACATCTTCGCGGGGAGATCGAGGGAATGCAGCAGTGCAGCAATCTCCGCGATCCTCGTCATCCACGACCGAGGGTCCGCCGGACTGAGGTGAACATGCCCCGGCAACCGTGTCATCAGCAACGATGGCGCGCCCCCGTCGAAGCACCAGCAACGTCAGTAGCCAGGATGCTCGGAACCGGGAGCCCGCTTCCCGCCACCACACCAAGGTTGGCGATCTCCTTCTCCAGGCTCCCCTGCAGGCCAAGCCCGCCCGGGTACTGCCGCAGAACGACGAACGTTCGCGTTCCACGTCGCTCGACAGTCAGCCGATTCACGGCGGAGCAGGCGCCACCGGTCAAGCGGCGACAGCCAACGACGCGACTGCCCCGACCCATCGACGCCGCAACCCAGGCGAGAGTCTCCACGGAGGGCCGACGCTGCCTGAACCCGCCATCCCTCCAGTCGCCGTCGGTCATGGGCGCGAGCCTATTCGTCAGGGGCCTGCGGCGACAGCGGGTTTCCAACCCGGCAGAGGCGGTGACCCGGCTGCTGGATGGCCGTCACCTTCTGGAACGGTTCACGATGGAGCAGGCGGGTGAGGTGGACCACCGTCTGGCGGAGTGCGTTCCGCGGGGTCAGCCGCCGGCGACGGCGCGGATGGACTCGCGCAGTGAGCCCATCGTGGCGAGGACCGCGCTCGGTTCGTACCCACAGTGGGCCATGCAGTTGGCGCAGCGGTCGTCGCGACCGCGGCCGTACGCCTCCCAGTCGGTGGTCTCGACGAGTTCCTGGTACGTCGCGGCGTACCCGTCGGACATGAGGTAGCAAGGACGCTGCCAGCCGAACAGCGAGTAGCTCGGGATTCCCCAGGCGGTGCAGCCGAAGTCGGCCTTGCCCTCCAGGAAGTCCAGGAACAGCGGCGAGTGGTTGAGCCGCCACCGCTTCCGGTTGCCGCCCGCGAACGCCTTGGAGAACAGCTCGCGGGTCTCCGTCACGCCCGGGAAGTGCTCCTGGTCGGGGGCCTTCTCGTAGGCGTAGGCGGGCGAGATCTGCATGTTGTCGACCTTGACCTCGTCGTTGAGGAAGTCCAGCACGTCGATGATGTTCTGCGACGTGTCGTTGCTGAAGAACGTGGAGTTGGTGTTGACCCGAAACCCCTTGTCCTTCAGGAACCTGATCGCCTCCACCACCTCGTCGAAGACACCGTCCTTGCACACCGACGCGTCGTGCCGCTCCTTCAGCCCGTCCACGTGGACGACGAACGAGAAGTACTGGGACGGCCTGAAGTGGTAACGATCCCACCACTTCCGTACGAGCATCGCGTTGGTGCACAGGAAGACGTACTTCCTCCGCTTCACGAGCTCGTCGACCAGCCTGTCGATCTCGGGGTGCATGAGGGGCTCGCCACCGGCGATCGAGACCATCGGAGCGCCGCACTCCTCCATGGCGGCAAGCGCCTGCTCCACCGGCATGCGCCGTCGCAGCTCGTCGGCGGGGTGCTGGATCTTGCCGCACCCCGCACACTGCAGGTTGCACGCGAAGAGGGGCTCCAGCTCGACCAGCAACGGAAACTTGTCACGTCGCTTCAGGTGTTGCCGAACGAGATAGCTTCCGACCTTCAGGGACTGGCGCAACGGCATGCTCACGCGGAGCGCACCTCCTTCGGTGTGGCGAAATGGACGTTCTCCATGGTGATCCTGCGTTCCTGTACGTCGACCGCGCCGAGGCCGCGGAGTGCGTCCACGACCCCGTCGGCGAGTGCCTCCGGCGCGGACGCTCCGGCGGTGACGCCGACGGTCCGGGCTCCTCTCCTCGTGCCCCGCGTGCCCGATGAACACCACGCTGTCGCCCTGGTCTCCGCAGCGGCGCACCTCGCTGTGCACCTTGCTCACCAGCGGACAGGTGGCGTCGATGACGCCGGCGGTGCCGCCGTCTCGCCGGGTCGGGCTTGGTGCACGGTCACGTCAGTAGGTCCTCCTGCACAGAAGTTCGGCGAGGGCGGCCAACTCGGCGCGCACCGAGGCCGGCCCGTCCAGACCGGCGAGCGCGGCGACCGCTGCCGCGGATTCGCGTTCGGCGCGTGCTTCGGTCCAGGCCCGGCCACCCGCGCGATCGACGAGGTTCGCCATCTCCGCCAGTGCGGCCTCGTCCTGCAGCGCCCCCTCGGCGTACATCCGGCGCAACTGACCGCCCGCCGGGCGGTCCGAGGCGAGCGCGACGACGACAGGCAGGGACTTCTTCCGCGCCCGCAGGTCGGACCAGACCGGCTTGCCGGTCCGCGCCGGAGTCCCCCAGATGCCGAGGAGGTCGTCGATCAGCTGGAAGGCGAGACCGAGGTGAGCCCCGTAGTCGGCCAGCGCCGCCGTGGTTCGCGCGGGCGCACCGACGAGCATCGCGCCCAGGGACGCCGAACACGCGAGCAGCGCACCGGTCTTGTCCTCGGCCATCTGCAGGCACTCGGACAGCGTGACGCGGGCCCGCTTCTCGAACGCGAGGTCGGCCGCCTGTCCCTTCACCAGCCGCCGGGTGGTCAGGTTGAGGTGGCCGAGCGCTGCCGCCGTGGTGGGTGAGCCGGCCTCGGCCAGCAGCTCGTTCGCGAGCGCGAGCATGGCGTCGCCGGCCAGGATCGCCGAGGCCGGTCCGAACCGTGCCCAGACGGTCTTACGGTGGCGCCGCTCGGTGTCGCCGTCCATCAGGTCGTCGTGCAGGAGTGAGAAGTTGTGTACGAGCTCACACGCCGCCGCGGCCACGACCCCGGCCCGGGGGGCGCCACCTCTCACGCCCGCCGCCCTCGCGGACAGCACCGCCAGCGCCGGCCGCACCCCCTTGCCGCCGGCGTCGAGCGGGCTGCCGTCGGCGTCCCAGTAGCCGAGGTGGTAGCCGCACGCGTGCCGGGTGTCCGGGTCCAGCCGGTCCAGTCCCGCTCGGATCACGGGTTCGGTGAGCCGCCTGGCCTCCTCGAGCACGGACACGGTGACCGGTGCCGGCGTCGACCGCGGACGCTGCGGCGGCTCACGGTCGAAGGGCTGTTCCAGGGTTGCCTGATCGTGGTTCATGTCCCCTCCATCGCCTGAGACCTCACCGGCGATCCCGCCTGGGACCTCGCCCGGGACCTCGGGACGCCCAGGTGGTCGGCCGCGGCCGCTCCGCTGCGGACGGCGCCTTCCAAGGTGTCCGGCCAGCCCGTACGGGTCCAGGCACCGGCCAGCGCCAGGCCGGGCCAACGGGTCGACGCCGCCGGGCGCAGTGCCGCCGTACCCGCCCGCTGGCGGAAGGTGGCGTGGGGTTCGCGGGTGACGAACGCGTCCACCACCCAGGCCCCGCGGGCTGCCGGGAACAGGTCGGCGAGCGCCGCCAACTGGACCGCCAGCAGTTGTGCGGCGGGCTGGTTCAGCTCGTCGTCGGCCGCCGACAGCGACACGACGAGGTACTGTCCGTCGCCGCCGGCCGCGTCGGTGCGGTCGAAGACCCACTTCATGCCGACCTCCGGACGAGTGCGCGCACGGCGACGGCGAGCTTCTGCCTGGTGCCCAGCGACAGCCGGGCCGCGCGCACGGCCTCGGGGTCGCGGGCGATCTGGCGCAGCAGCCTGCGGTAGATACCGGCCATCGCGGCGGTGCACGCAGCCGCCCGCCGGTCGAGCAGCGGCAGCAGGGTCAGCCCACGTCGGTACCAGATCTCGGCCCGGTCGGCCTCGAACCGCACCAGGGCGGCGAGGCGTTCCGGAGGGTCGGCCAGCCGACCGGCCGCGTCGAGGTCGAGTGAACAGCCGAAGCGCCGCAGGTCCTCCCGGGGCAGGTAGATCCGGCCGATCTGGCGGTCCTCGCGCAGGTCACGCAGGATGTTGGTGATCTGCAGCGCGATGCCCAGCGTGTCGGCGAGCGGCATGGCGTGGGCCAAGGCAGCGGGCGCGTAGACGCCGGTCGACAGCCGGCCGACCGAGCCCGCGACGCACTGGCAGTAGCCGACGAGGTCGTCGAAGGTGTCGTACTGCGCGCCGCGGCTGTCCGCCTCGCAGCCGGCCACGAGTTCGTCGAAGGCGTCCAGCGGTATCGGGAAGCGGGCCGCCGCGTCGGCGAGGGCGAGTAGCACCGGGTCGGTCCGGGTCGCCTCGTCCGCGCCGAGGTGGGAGATGGCCTTGCGGGTCTCGGCCAGACGCCGCAGCTTCTCCTCGGCGGGCAGGTCGCCGTCGCCGATGTCGTCGATCCGCCGGGCCGTGGCGTACACCGCGCTGAGTGCCCGCCGCTTCGGCGGCGGGAGCAGCCTGATGCCGTACGAGAAGTTCCGGGCCTCCCGGCGGGTGATCTCCTCGCAGATGTCGTAGGCGTTCGAGATGTCGTTCATCCCGGGCTCCGCAGGCTCGCTCGCAGCCAGGCTGCCGCGACCTGCCGGGAACCGGCCCTGGGCGTCCCCGACAACGTGTCGTGTCCGGCCCGGGCGATGGCGGCCGCCGCGGCGCGACCGCCGGCGAGGTAGCCGGACACGGCGAGCCGGGCCCACCCGCGCAGGCTCGGCAGCAGCAGGGCGCCTGCCTCGAGGTAGGCCAGCGCACGGCCGGTCTCGAAGGCCAGCAACGCCCGCACCGCCTCACCCGCCTGGGGTGCGTCCAGGTCCTCCTCGCTGACGCCGAACAGCCGCAGGTCCTCCTGTGGGAGGTAGACCCGGCCACTGCGGCGGTCCTCGGCGACGTCCTGCCAGTGCTCGACCAACTGGAGTCCGGTGCACAGGTGATCGGACATCTCTATCCGCTCCGGCGTCGCGACGCCGAAGATGTGGAGTACGACCTCTCCCACCGGGTTCGCCGACAGCCGGCAGTAGTCCAGCAGCTCCGCGAAGGTGTACCTCGTCACCTGCTGGTCGACGAGATTGGCCTCCACCAGCCGCAGGAACGGATCGGCCGGTACGCCCACCTCGGCGACCATGGGCCGCAGGCCGGCAACCACCGGGTCGGTCACGTCCGCACCCCCGCCGGCGCCGTCGTACAGCCGGCGGACCTGGTCGGCCACTTCATGGAGCGCGGCGGTCCGGTCGCCGGGCGCCTCGTCGCCGAGATCGTCGACGTACCTGGCGTAGCAGTAGAGCGCGTTCAGGTGCCGGCGAAGCCGCGGGGGCAGCACGCGCAGCGCGACCGGGAAGTTCTCGCCCGCCGCCTTGTCCAGTGGTGACGCACCGACGCCAACCGCCCCCTCGACGCCGGCCACTGCGCTGGCGCCGCCCGCTCCCTTGGCGCTGGTCGCCGTCACCTCAGGGTCCCGGCGAAGGCGCGGACCGAGCTGTCCGCCCGGGTCGCCGGCAGTGCCTCCGGCTCACCCGCGGGCACGGGCGGACGCAGGTCCCGGACAGCCGCCGCGACACCCTCCGCGTCCAGGCCGAACCGCGCGAGCAGGTCAGACCGCGCGCCGTGGACGACGTAGGACGACGGGACGCCGAGAGTACGCATCCGGGGACGTGCCCCGGCCTCGGCGACCTCGGCAGCCAGCCGCCGACCGAACCCACCGTCGCGCACGCCGTCCTCGACCGTCACCACCACCTGGTGCGAACAGGCCAGCGTCGTCAACACCGGGTTGGCGGGAAGCAGCCAGCGAGGGTCGACCACCGTGCACTCCGTTCCCTCCGCCGCCAGCAGACCGGCCGCCTCGAGCGCCGCGCCCGCCAACGGCCCGGCAACCACCAGCAGCACCTCCTGGCCGCGCGACCGACGAAGAACGTCGACGCCCTGCCACCGCTCCACCGCCGCAAGCTCCGGGCCGGCGGTGGCCTTCGGGAAACGGAGAGCGGTCGGCCCGGACTCGGTCGCGACCGCCTCGTCGAGCTCCTCCAGCAGCGTCGCCGGGTCGCGCGGAGCTGCCACGCGCATGCCGGGAACGATGCCCAGCATCGCGATGTCCCACACCCCGTGGTGGCTCGGCCCGTCAGGACCGGTGATGCCTGCCCGGTCCAGGACGAAGGTGACCGGCAAGCCGTGCAGGCCGACGTCCAGCAGCACCTGGTCGAAGGCGCGGTTGGCGAACGTCGCGTACAGGCTCACGACCGGGTGGAAGCCGCCCACGGCCGGCCCCGCGGCGGAGGTGACGGCCTGCTCGAAGACCCGGTGCAGGGCGAGCGTCAACTCGACCACGCCGACGTTGGATCCGAGGTGGCCCCCGGTCCGGCACACCGACCCCACCAGGAACTCGCGGATCTGGTGGGCCAGCCTCTCCGGCTGGTCGATGTCGAGCGTCCGCAGATCGGCGGGAGTTCGCAGGTCGTCGAGCATGCGCATCGATCCTTCGTCGAGCCGGTGAGGACCGCCTGGACGAGTACGGCTGACCGCGACGTCCGAGGGTTGATCTTGGCTACAAGGTCGTTACCCATGCGGCCAAATACCAACCACCTTCGAACGGGGTGAATTGGAGCCGGCTTACCGAAACCACCGGCCGACCACTTCGACAGGACCGGCAGAGTCCCCCGAGGATCGGCCGATCTCCCGAGGGCCAGTGCACGAGAAGAACGCGCCGGCCCGCGGTGTAGTGGCCGGCGCGTCCTGACGCGGATCTGCTCTACGGCGAGGCTGGGTCCTTTACGACGCGCGGCGCGACTCGTCGTACCGCTGTGCTCGCGACCAGCGCCTCGCGCCCTTCCGGTTGGCTTCGGTGGTGCCGCCCCACACCCCGTACATCTCCGGGAGGTTCATCGCGTGGGCCCGGCACGGGCGCAGGACGGGGCACGTCTCACACACCGCCAGCGCGGTCTCCTCCCTGATGGCTCGTTCGGCCGGGCTCTCCGACTCGTGGCCGTAGAACAGTCGGCTCGAAAGGTCCGCGCAGGCTGCCTGTTCGTGCCACTGCGTCCACGCCTTCGCCGGGCGCGCGGAGTTGCTGCGTCCGCCCGGCATGGCTGTTCCTCGCTTGGGCATGTTCTCTTTCTCCTCGCCCGCAAGATGTGCGGACAACCGACGGGGCCAGGTCGGGTGTCCGGCCGGGAACCAGTACGGAGCCCGAGCGCGACCGCCACCGCCGGTCAGGACAGCAGCGCATCGCCGGGATCGGTGAGGTGGAGCACTCGGCCGGCGCCGCTCGCCGGGGCGGCCACCCGCATGTCGACACCCAGCAGGTTGGCCCGCCTGTAGGCCGCGGCCAGGCACTCGACACCGAGCGCGCCGACGAAGCGTGCGTTGTTGAGTCTCAGCAGGAGTACCGGTGGCTGTGCCAGCAGCAGCCACTGCAGCTGGCGCTTGAACTGCAAGGCGTTACCGACCGTGACATCACCGGTGACGCTCACCACGGTGTGCCCGTGGCTGTCCGCGCTCCAGGTCACGTCCAGTGCCGGGCTGCTCACCGGCTGGGGACCCGCCACCAGCGGGCTGGGCGAGACGGGGGCCGGAAGAGGCGGAAACTGCCGGCGGCCGTCGCCGGCAGGAGTGGTGGAACGAAGGGGGGAACGGCCGAGGGAATCGGCGCGGGGAGGGGGTACGAGGTGATCGTTCACAGCTAGCCTCACCTGGATCGACATTGCGGGGAATGTGCGCGGCTAGCTGTCCAACCAAGTCGGCCATACCCAGGACGGCGACCGCCAATCGTTGCCCGGACAAAAAAGATCAACGAGGTACGTCCGAAGCCGGACGTCTGAAGTCGCCGGCCTGACCCCCCTGTCCCGTGGGCGGGTCAGGCCGGATAATCGCCTGGTCGACACCTTTGCGTGCGCCCTCCGACGGGCGGGCGCACCCGGACCCGAAGGCGGCGATGAGCTTGACCCAGGCCTCCGAAGGCGAGCGCCTCGCGCGCACGTTCGCAGAGCTCGCCCAGAACCTGTGGGCGGAGGACTCCGAGGAGTCCACTCTCGCCCTCGTCGTCAAGGCCGCCGTCGACTGCGTGCCCGGAGCGACGGCCGCCGGCATCACCATGCGTCACGCTCGTGGCCGGGTCGACACTCCGGTCGCGACCGCCGACTACATCTACGCCGTGGACGAAGCGCAGTACCGCCTGGACGAGGGGCCCTGTGTCGCGTCCGTACGCAGCGGAGAGGTCCAACTGGCCAACGACCTGGCCAACGACGAGCGGTGGCCGAGGTTCGGCCCCGAGGCGCTGCGCCTCGGCGTGGCCGCCATGCTGTCCTTCCGCCTCTTCGCGCGCGACGACACCTTCGGCGCGCTCAACCTCTACGCCGACCGGGCCCACGCGTTCACCGACCGTTCGGAGGTGATCGGCCGGATCTTCGCGTCCCACGCGGGCGTCGCCATCGCGGCCACCCGCCAGGCCGACCACCTCCGGGAGGCGCTGGAGACCCGGGCGACGATCGGTGAGGCCCTGGGCATCCTGATGGAGCGGCACCACGTCACCAGCGACGCCGCCTTCACCCTGCTCCGGCAGGCCTCCCAGCAGCGCAACGTCAAGCTCCGCGACGTCGCCCGCGAGGTCATCTACACCGGCGAGACGCCCGACGGCTGACCTGGGGCGCGTCTCCCGAACACGCGCCCCAGGACAGCCCGCACACTCTCAGTTGCCGCGCGAGACGGTCCGCGCCGGCGAGCCGGCGTCGCGGCCGAGGCCACTGCCGTCGTCCTCGTTGCGGATCCAGATGGTCCGCTGGGGGAACGGAATGTCGATCCCGGCGGCGTCGAGTGCCTTCTTGATCCGCTCGCGGAGCTCGCGGGAGACCGCCCACTGCTGCAGCGGGACCGTCTTGACCGCGACGCGGACGTCGACACCGTCGGCGCCGACGGACTGCACGCCCCACACCGAGGGGTCCTCGAGGAGAATCCTCCGGTACGCCGGCTCCGCGCGCATCCTCCGGCCGGTCTCCTGCAGGAGCCGGCGTACCTGGTCGAGGTCCGCGTCCCGGGCCACGGTGACGTCGAGCACTGCGCGGGCCCAGCCCTGGCTGTCGTTCTTCACCCGCAGGATCTCGCCGTTGCGTACGTGCCACAGCCCGCCGTGCAGGTCTCGGACCCGGGTCAGCCGCAGCCCGACCTCCTCGACCTCGCCGACCGCCTCGCCGAGGTCGACCATGTCGCCGACGCCGTACTGGTCCTCGACCATGATGAGCATGCCGGACAGGTAGTCGGCCACCAGGCTCTGCGCGCCGAAGCCGATGGCCAGCCCGACGACGCCCGCACTCGCGAGCAGCGGCCCGAGCGCGATGCCGAGCTGGTCCAGGACCATCGCCATCGCCGTCACCACGATCACGATGGCGGCGATGTTGCTCAGCACCGAGCCGATCGTCCTGGCTCGCTGGCGGCGGCGTTCGGAGGCCCGGTGGAGGTCGCGCCACAACACTCCGGAGCCGCGCGAGCGCGATCCCGCGTCCTCCTGTGCCGACTCCTCCGGCGACTCGATGAACCGCTCGACCACCCTGGTGATGGCGCGTTTGGCGACTGCGCGCAACAGCGCGGCCACCAGGATGATGAGCAGGATCCGCAGCGGGACACCCACCAGCGCGGAGGCGTTGTCGTGCAGCCAGTCCTGCACGATGCCGGCCTGGCCGGTCAGGCTTGTCAGAACGTACGGTGTCGTTGCGTTGTCCATGGTCAGGCGAAAACCTCGGGGTCGACTGTCTCGTTCCGCATCCCACCCTAGGAGATCGCGAGTCCGAGATCAGTCCTGCCGTCGCGTGGCCCAGGTCCGGGAGGCTGGGGTCTCCGCGCCTTGACCACGTAGATGGCGGGTACGCGGGTCGCCGCGTCACCCAGGCCTTCGTACATCTCCGCGACCGGCGCCTCGAAGAACTCCTCGACGTGCAGGCCGGCCCGCGCCAGGCTCATGACCACGTCACTGACCGGCCACACGAACGCGTCGAACGAGGTCTCCGGCGTCGACCCGGCCGGACGCTTGGCCTGGTCGTACGTCTGCCGGGTCGGGCTGCCGCGACCGAAGTAGTCGACGGTCACCTCCACTCCCCCCGTCCGGACTCCGAGCACCTCCCACACGGGATGGTGCTCGCACAGCAGGAAGGTGCCGCCCGGACGCAGGCGCTCCCTCACCGTTGCCGCCCACCGGTCGAGGTCGGGCAGCCAGCACACGACTCCCCAGCTCGCGTAGACGACGTCGAAGTTCCGCAGTTCCGGCGGGAGCTCGTACATGTCGGCGACGACGAACCGCGCGTCCGCTCCGGTCTCCCGAGCGAGGGCCCTCGCGGCTTCGATCCCTACGTGGCTGTGGTCGACGCCGGTCACCGAAGCACCGAGGAAGGCCCAGGAAACGGAGTCGTTGCCGTTGGCACACGCGAGGTGCAACATCCGCTTGCCGGTGACGTCGGGCAGCAGCCCGGGCTCGAACTCCTCCAGGGTGGTGCCACCGTCGAGAAAGAACGCGGCGGACTGAGTCGGCCGGGCCGGTGCGATCTCGTCCCAGCTGCGCTGGTTCGACCTGGTGTAGGCGAGGATCTTGTCCATTGCGCGACGGTACTCAGCACCTCCGCGGCCGCCAACCTTTTTCGCTGCCCCGCGCTGGTCACCGACGGCGGGGCCCGCGTGCTCGCTTCCCGGCGGCGTCGAGTGCGGGCGCGAGGGGCGCGAGCGCGGCGCGGAGCAGGTCGGGCAGCGAACCCGACGGCACGACGAGTCCGCCGACCGAGCCGGACTCGGTAGCCCCGCGCAACCAGCGTCGCAGCGCGACGCGAACGGCGGCGGAGACGCCTGCGGCAAGCACCTGGGCGGCGAGGTCGTCGGTGCCCTCCAGTCGCTCGGCGAGCATGGCGGCGAGCGGATTCTCGATCGCCGCAGCGGATCCCACGAAAGCATTGCGCAGGCCGGGGTTGCCGATGATCAACAGGAGTGCCTCGCGCGCCTGGTCGTCCGGGGCGGTGTACTGCTCGACGACTGCCTCGACCACCGCGTCGGCGAGCGCCGCGTGGACCAGCCGGTCCGCCACGGCCGCGGCGACCCGGGTCTCTCGTTCGGCGGTGACGGCGGCGACGATCGCCTGCTCACGGCTGGAGAAGTAGTTGTTGTAGGTCCTGGGCGAGACGCCGGCGGCCTCGGCTATGTCGTCCACGCGGACGTTGTCCGGCCCGCGCTCACGCGCCAACCGCAGCGCCGCGGCTCGCAGGGCCTCCCGGGTCGCCTGCTTCTTCTGCTCGCGCAGGCCCGCCTGTCGTGCCGTCACGGTTCCCAAGCATCGCATACCTGATGTGCGTACGCGCAAACTTGCGTGCACGCAGTTTTTGGCTAGTCTCGACCTCGGGTCACAGCGGACTCGCCCTGCTCGACAGGAGCACGTGCGGCTCACCGCCGGACGGACACGATGAAGGGACTACTTTCCATGCGGGCAAGAGGAATCAGCTACGACACCGGCTTCGTACGGCACGGCGACAGTTCCCGGAAGAACTTCGATCCCGAGGTCGTCAGGCGAGAGCTCCGCATCATCCGTGACGACCTGCGCTGCTCCGCCGTGCGCCTCATCGGAGGAGATCCGGAGCGGCTGGACCTGGCGGCGACGTACGCGGCCGACCTCGGTCTGGAGGTGTGGTTCTCGCCCTACCCGCTCGAACTCGCCGCCGACCAGATGCTGGCGCTCTTCGCCGACTGTGCCGAGCGCGCCGAACGGATCCGCCGGCGAGGGGCCGAGGTCGTGTTCGTGGCCGGGGCCGAACTGAGCCTGATGAACCCGGGGCTTCTGCCCGGCGACAGTGTGGAGGACCGCCTCGACCGGCTGCTGGGTGACCGGGCTCGCATGCCCGAACGAATCGCCGCCCTCAGCACCAAGGTCAACGACTTCCTACGCCAGGCCGCGAAGATCGTCCGCGAACACTTCGGCGGACAGATCACCTACGCGGCCATCCCGCTCGAACGTGTCGACTGGGCACCCTTCGACATCGTGGGTGTGGACCTCTACCGCTCCGCCGAGGTGGCCGACCAGTTCGCCGACGGCGTACGCGCCCTTGTGGAGCAGGGAAAACCGGTCGCGATCACGGAGTTCGGCTCCGGCTGTTATCTCGGCGCGGGCGACCTGGGCGCCCGCTTCATGGAGATCGGCGAGTACGACCGGCACACCGGCGCCCTGCTTCGGCTGAACGGCGAGTACACCCGCGACGAGGCGGGCCAGGCCAGGTATCTGCACGAGTTGCTGGAGATCTTCGACGGCGCGGGCGTCGACGCCACCTTCGTCTTCCTCTTCGCCCTCGAGAGCTTCCCGCACCGCCCCGACGGTGACCCTCGCGATGACCTGGACCTGGTGAGTCCCGGAATCGTCAAGGTTCTGGAAGGCCGCAACGGCGAGACCTACCCGGACCTGACCTGGGAGCCCAAGGCCGCCTTCGCCGCCGTCGCGGAGTACTACGGCAGGTGACGGCGCCACTGTCGTACGCCTCTGTCCCGGCGTCTCAGCCGGCGCCGGCGGCGATTTCGGCGTACGAGTCCGGCCGAGACGTCCCGCCTGAGCCCATGCCGGGCGATTGAGCAACACCGCGACCGGCTGTCACCTTCAGATTGGGCGCCTAGGGTCTTTGCTGTGGACGTACGTAGACGCCGGCGCTGGCCGCGTCGGCTGGGCGGTGTGGTGGTGCTGTCCCTCGCGATGCTGGTGGCGATCTTCGCGGTCGCCCTGACGGTCGTGCCCGACGTCGGCGACGCCGATCAGCGCGCGGCCGACCTCGCCCGGTCCCACCACGCCCGTGGCACGTCCTCCGCCGTGCCGCCACGCTTCGCCGCGGCTCTGCTCGCCACGGAGAACTCCCGGTTCTACTCCGATGTCGGGATCGATCCCGTCTCCGTCGCCCGGGTGTTCGCGTCCGCCGTGAGTGGCAGCGGCGACGTCGGCGGCGCGACCCTGGAACAGCAGCTCGCCAAGCAGTTGTACGGCGGGGGAAGCTCCGCAGGGGCCCGGCGAAAGGCCGAACAGGCGGTGCTGGCCGTCAAGCTCTACAGCCACTTCGACAAGCCACAGATCCTGCGGATGTACGCGTCGGTGGTGTACTTCGGGCACGGCTACTGGGGGCTGGACGCGGCCAGCGAGGGCTACTTCGGGCGGGCGCCGTCGCAGTTGACCTGGGGGCAGGCCGCGCTGCTCGCCGGGCTGCTGCAGGCGCCGTCGGCGTACGACCCGATTCGCCATCCCGCACGCGCCTGCGCCCGCCAACAGCACGTCCTCGCCCGACTGGTGGCCACGGGGCAGCTCAGCTCGCGCGCCGCGGCCACCGCGGCGTGCGCCGGCTCATCCACGGAGGACTCCTCAGGCGAGGCTCTCAGGAACCACGTCTAGGGTCTGCCCTGACCGACGTGCGAGCGGCGGCCAGATGTGGGCAAGTGGGTGCAGTTCGGACAGCCAATGTCCGGACGTCGTCAAGCGTCGGCAAAGCCAGGCCGCCACTTGGCTGTCGGGCGTGCCCGGCCACCTATGCTCGACGGGGTTTCAAGCTAAGGAGTGGATCATGGGCAGCCTCGGCGCACCGGAACTGTTGATCATCGGTGTCGTACTCGTCCTGTTGTTCGGAGCGACCAGGTTGCCCCAGACGGCCAAGGGCCTCGGGCAGTCGCTGCGGGTCTTCCGCCAGGAGTTGCGGGACGACACCTCGGAGCAGGCTCAGCCCGGAGAGCTCCCCCAGGGGCAGTCCCAGCAGGCCCCGCAGGCACCTGCCGCCGAGCCGTCCCAGCCGTCCTCGTCGAACTGACCGAGGCACCACACGGCTGGAGCCGCACAGTCCGGTCTGCACAGCGCGGGCTGAACAGCGCGGGCTGAACAGCGCAGGCTGAACAGTGCAGGCTGAACAGGGCGAACTGAACAGCCTGAGCTGAACAGGCTGGGCTGGACAGCTTCCCCTGTGCGACCTATCGTCGTCACGTGGCAGCGACGAGTGCAGCAGTGTCGGAGTCGGCCGTGCAGGCTGCTCGCGAGGTACGCGTCGTCTTCAGCCGGCTGCACCGCCGGCTGCGGGAGACGTACGACACCGGCGGGCTCACCCCCACGCAGACCTCGGTGCTCAGCAGGCTGAGCACCGAGGGTCCGGCGTCGACCAGCGACCTCGCCGCGGCGGAGCGCGTCCGGCCGCAGTCGATGGCGGCCACGCTGGCGGTCCTGGACGAGCGCGGCCTCATCCGGCGCAGCGCCGACCCCGACGACGGCCGTCGTCAACTCGTCTCCCTGAGCACGGCGGGCAGCACGTTGCTCGCCGACAAGCGGCGTGCGGGCGACGAGTGGCTGGCCAGGTCCCTGCAGGACCGCTGCACCGAGAAGGAACGCCAGAAGATCATCGAGGCGCTCGCCCTGCTGGAAAAGCTCAGCCACTCGTGACGCCGAGGACCGCCCGAACCATCCTGCGGTCCAGGCGGGGATCCGGCCACGACGGGTCGAAGTCCTTCGACCGAAGACTGCTGGCCCCGATGATCCTGGGTTCGATCCTGAACCCGGTCAACTCCTCGATTCTCGCGGTCTCGCTGGTGCCGATCGGGGCGGCGTTCGGCGCACCGCCGTCGCAGACGGCGTGGCTGGTGTCCGGTCTCTACCTCGCGACCGCGATCGGGCAGCCGGTCGTCGGCCGGCTGATCGATCTGTACGGGCCGCGGCGCCTCTATCTCGCCGGGACGGCCCTCGTCGGGGTCGCCGGACTGGTCGGCCTCCTCGCACCCAACCTCGGTGTGCTCGTTGTCGCTCGGGTGCTGCTGGGGTTCGGCACCTGTGCGGGCTATCCGGCCGCGATGTTCCTCATCCGCAGCGAGGCCGGGCGTACCGGACACAACAGTCCGGCCGGCGTCCTGACAGCGCTCGCGGTCGCCAACCAGACGGTCGCCGTGCTCGGACCGGTGCTCGGTGGGCTGCTCATCGGCCTCGGTGGTTGGCGGACCACCCTCGCCGTCAATCTCCCGTTGGCGGTGGCCGGGCTGACGCTGGGTCTGTGGCGGTTGCCGAAGTCCCCGGTCACCGGAACCCGTGGCGAGCGCAGATCCGGCGCCGCTGTCGACCTGCCGGGCATCGTCAGCTTCGCCGCGACGCTCGTGGTGTTGTTGCTGTTCCTGATGGACCCACGAGCCGACCGCTGGTACCTCCCCGTCCTCGCGGTCGTCGCCGCGGTCGCCTTCGTGCTCCGCGAGCGCCGGGCGCCCGAGCCGTTCGTCGACGTGCGGGTGCTGGGCGGCAACCTGCCCCTGCTCCTGACGTACGCGCGTACTCTCCTCGCCTACGTCGTGGCGTACTCCACGTTGTACGGCTACACCCAGTGGCTGCAGGAGGGGCGTGGGCTGTCCGCGTCCCAGGCCGGCCTGGCGCAGTTCCCGATCTTCCTGACCGCGATCCTGGTCTCCACCACGACCGGGCCCCGCAAGGAGATCCGCGGCAAACTGCTGGTCGGTGCGGTCGGTCAGGTCGTCGCCTCCGCCCTGCTCTTCCTGCTCGACGGCGGCAGCGCGGTCTGGCTGCTCGTCGTGATCGCCTGCGTCTTCGGCGTACCGCAGGGCCTGAACAGCCTCGCCCTGCAGAACTCCGTGTACCACCAGGCAGACCCCGCCCGGATCGGCTCCTCGGCGGGCCTGCTGCGTACGTTCACCTACCTCGGTGCGATGGTCGCCTCCTGCGCCAACGGTGTGCTGTTCTCCCACCGTGCCGACACAGCCGGGCTGCACCGGCTGGCGTGGTTCATGCTCGCCGCCGCGGCCGGGTTCCTCGTGCTGACTGTCGCGGACCGCTCCCTGTCCTCGCTCACGTCCTCGTCCACGCTCGACATCTCCTCACCGAAGGGCAACCGACCATGACCCGACCCGCTCTGCTCGTGATGGACCTCCAGATCGCCATGGTCGGCCGCGTCGAGGATCCGCACTACGTACGCCGGGTGGCCGGCGCGATCGACGCCGCACGCGGCGCCGGCATCCCGGTGATCTACGTCGTCGTCGGATTCCGTCCGGGTCACCCCGAGGTGTCGCCGGCGAACAAGGCGTTCGGTGCCATCCCGCCGCCCGCGTTCACCACGGCAGATCCCGGTGCCGCGATCCATCCCGACGTGGCGCCGCTGGCCGACGACGTCGTGATCACCAAGCGGCGTGTGAGCGCGTTCACCGGCAGCGACCTGGACGTGGTCCTTCGCGCCACGGGCGTGGACCGGCTGGTCCTCACCGGCATCGCCACCAGCGGCGTCGTGCTGTCCACGTTGCGCCAGGCGGCCGACCTCGACTACCGGCTCACCGTGCTCGCCGACGGGTGTTACGACCCCGACCCGGAGGTGCACCGGGTGCTCACCGAGAAGGTGTTTCCGCGCCAGGCCGACGTCGTGGACGTCGAGGACTGGATCTCCGGCCCGGGCTGAGGTCTCCTGCGGCGAGCGCCCCGCAGCGTGCTCTACGATCGGCCGGCCACGTGCCGGACGGGCAGGCCGTGGAAGATACCGAGGCGTTCGGCGGCGGCCTCCACCTGGCCGCACTGTTCGTCGTCGAGCGTGCCGAGAAACCAGGACTCGACAGTGACAGCGGTCCGGCCGACGGTGCGCTTCCACGTGCCGACCCGGACATCGTCCACGACGACGGCCGCCGACCACTGGTCCGGCGCGGCGGGTGCCGGTGACTCCGGCGGCAAGGGGAAGTTGACGCTCGGATAGGTCAGCACCGCCTCGTCGTACGTCGGGAAGAGATGTGCGCGGCGCGTCCCCGACCCGGGCGGCTCCGTCGAATCCGCCCGAGCGGAGGACTGCCCGGACAGCAGCGCCGGGTCGTACCAGTGCGGCACGCCGTCGACGTCCACGCGTTCCAGCCCGTCGCCGACGTCGGCCAGCGCGTCTCTGGCGTCGGTGACCGTCAGCGAGGACCAGCGGGTGAAGTCCTTGATCGAGGCGGGTCCGTGGCCGCCGAAGAACCGCCGGGCGAGCTCGGCCAGGGCCTCCTCCCGCGAGCGCGCGGGAGTCGGCGGAACCACCTCGTCCACCAGCGCGTAGGTGTGCTGGACTCCGCGGATGGGCCTACTGCACACCACGCCGCGAAGCTCCGCAACCATCACCAGGTTGCCGAGTTCCTGGCCGGACCCGGGTAGCCCTGCCGCGGCGAGGCGTGCGCCGATCTCCTTGCGGGTGAGGAAGTTGCGGCCGGCGAGCGCCTCGGCGACGATCTCCAGCGCCCTGCCGACGTCCCGCTCGGCCAGCGACGACCGCCTCAGCTGGACGGCGAGCACGCGTTCCACTCGCGGCGAGGTGAGGTCCAGTATCCAGCGCAGGTCTTCCGCGGCGACGAAGTGCCAGGTCGGCCGCAGGATGTGGGTGCGGACGAACGCACCGGAGTCGAGCTCGGCGCGTACGTCCGCGAGCGTGGTCGCCCGGCTCCGCAACGCGAGCGAGAAGCACGCGTGCTCGCGCTCCTGCGCCTGCACGCACGTGAGCAGGCGCACCGTGTCGGCGGCGGTGGGCAGCGGGGGTCCGGTCAGCCGCTGGGTGGCCAGCCGGTGCCGGAGGACGGTACGAAGCTCCACGCGGTCATCATGCCCGCAGGCACAGCCGGGGCAGCCGTCGACCACCGCCCGGCGCCCGCCGCTGAGCCGGCTCAGCCCAGGTCGGCCACCACGGCTGCGGGCGGAGGCAGCACGTTGTCCACCGTCGTCATGGTCACCTGGTCGCCCTCGAACTTCAGGGCGTGCGTACGGATGAACGGCGTACGAACGAAGCAGATCCGCAGCTCGCACGTGTCGTCGTCGGTCCAGGTCGCCCGGACGAGCACCGGGTCGGGATCGTCGCGCACCACGGTGGTGGTGCCGGCCCGCCACTGGTTCGCCCCGCCGACGACCTCGTGCTCACCACCACTGTCGCGCAACCTGAGCCGGCACTCGCCCTCGGCGCCGACGTCGAACCTGATCGTCTGGGCGGCGCGGACCGGGAGGCGCAGCGCCAGGACCGGATCCTCGGCACTGTGGTCGCCGATCCGGACGCGGTAGGTCTGTCCGGAGACCCTCGCGGCCGTGGGCGAGGTCGATCGGCCGGAGGGCTCCGGCAGCGACAGGGTGGCCAGCCGGCGTTCCAGCCGGTCGCGGGTGGTGTCGTCGGACGGCAGGGGCTCGGCACCCATGGCCGGCAGCAGGTGCTCCCACACCAGGTCGAGCGCGCCCTGCATGTGCGTGGTGCCGCCGATCATCGCCAGCACCGCGTCCTGGTCCGGCATCACCAGGCAGTACTGCCCGAACGCGCCGTCGCCGCGATAGGCGCCGTTGCGGCAACGCCAGAACTGGTAGCCGTAACCCTGTCGCCAGTCGATCTCCGGCTCGCCGTCGTTGCTCACCTGCCGGGAGGTCGCCTCGGCCACCCACTCCTGCGGGATCACCTGTTCGCCGTTCCACCTGCCCTGCTGGAGGTACAGCTGCCCGAACCGCGCGATCTCGCCCACGCGCAGGGTCAGGCCCCAACCACCGGTGTTGATCCCGCGTGGGCAGGTCTGCCACGTCGCGTCGGTGATGCCCAACGGCTCCAGCAGCCGCGGCCGCAGGTAGTCCAGCAACGTCGATCCGGTGACCTGCTGGACGATCGCCGACAGGAGGTAGCTCGCTCCGCTGTTGTAGAGGAAATGAGTGCCGGGCTCGTGCTCGACCGGCTTGGCGAGGATCCCACGGACCCAGTTCTGGTCCCCGGTCGTGCGTACGACAGCGGTGTCGGCCGCGTGGCCGGTGGTCATCGTCAGCAGGTGGCGTACGCGCATCCGGGCAAGGTTTTCCGAGACCTCCTCCGGTGCGTCGTCGGGGAAGAACTTCAGCACAGGGTCGTCCACCGACAACAGCCTCTGGTCCACGGCTAGGCCGACCGCGCTGGAGGTGAAGCTCTTGCTGAGGGAGAAGACCATCCGCGGACCGTTCAGCGGGTACGGCGCCCACGAGCCCTGTGCAACCACGTGACCATGACGAACGAGCACGAAGCCGTGGATCGCGTCGACGCGTTCCTCCAGGGCCGTCACGAAGTCGAGTACCGCCCTGGACGGAATGCCCTGGTCCTCCGGAGTCGACCGGGGCAAGGCTTCCTTGACACCCACGCCGTTGACACCCACGCCGTTGACGCCCATGCCCTTGACGTCCATGCCAGACCTCGTTTCACCATCCGCGCGGACCGCCCGCACACCCGATCATGACCGGACACGTGCACCGCTCACGCGGCCGGCACCCGCACCCTCACCTGGTCACCCGGCCCGAGGGTGCGCTCGCCCACGTCGGCCGAACCCAGCCCGGTCAGCGTCAGCTCGCGTACCCGAAGGGCGCCCTCGCGTACGTCGAGGCGAACGTCCACACCCGCGCCCGCGGCGGCCGGCGTCTGCTCGACGGTGCCCGAGGCCCAGCCGTTCGACCAGAACCACCGCGTGGTGTCCGTCGCGACCTCGTCCGCGGCGGCGAACGTCAGCACGCGGCGCACGCCGTCGTAGCCGAACCCCGTGAGGGCCGGCACCGCGCCCCAGCTCGCCATCGCCCGGACGTAGTGGTGACCGCACTCCGCCTCGTCGAACGGGTTGCGCCGCCGGCCGTCGTAACGGCCCCGGGTCGTCTCGATCACCCGGACGCCCTCCTCCGCCATCCCCACGCAGATCATGCCCACGGCGGCGGTGTACTCGAGCCCGCTCCACACCTCGTCGAAGTACGGGAACGGCCGCTCCGGCCGGTTGCCGCGCGGGTAGGACGCGACCACCAGGCCCGCCTCGTCGCCCAGGGTGTAGCTGCGCATCGGGTTGAAGTGGCCGGCCATCGTGTCACGCCGGTTGTGCCGCAGGATGCTCTCGAACGTGGTCCGGACGTGTGCCGGGTCGAGCAGGTCGCCCAGGCCGTACAGATGGGCAAGCTCCTGGCCCACCAGCTGGTCGGCCAGGCAGCCGTCCCCGATCTGCAACTCCGGGTTGACAAGATCGCGGGCACCGATGCCCTTCAGCCGCAGGCCGGGCGCGATCGCGTCCTCCGAGCCGGGCGGGCGGATCTCGTGCCGGTAGTACTCCCCGTTGAACAGGTGCTCGTCCAGCCAGGTGCTGCCGCGGGCGAACAGGTCGGCACAGGTCGCCGCGAAGTCCCCGTCGTCGAGGTAGGTCGCCATCTCCTCACAGGCACGCAGGGCGGCGAGATACCACACCCCCACCTCCGGGTTGGGCCCGAAGTACTCCACGTCCATGGTGTTGTGCTGCGAGCCCTCCATCACGCCGTCGCGGTCGGCGTCCCAGCCGCCCGGGATCCAGGCGAACGCCAACGCCCGCTTGGCAGCCGGCCACAGGCTGCGCAGCAGGTCGTCGTCTCCGGACATCCGCCACTCGCGGTAGAGCTTGACCAGGCAGCCCATCTGGCCGTCGGCGGCGGCCGGGCCGGGATCGGTCTGTGCGCGCTCCAGCGGCAGCGGGATGCGGAACGGCATCCGGCCGTCCGCACCGGTGGCGTGTCCGAGCTCCACCTCCCGCAGGGACGTCGCCAGCGCGCCGAACAGAAACGGCGTGGCCTGCTCGTAGTTCCACACGTGCGTGCAGCTGCCGGCGCAGCAGCCAACGTCGTCGCTGCATCCTTCCCAGCCGAAGAACCGCCCGTCGGCGGTACGGAAACAGGTCTGGGTGCGCAGCGTGGACAGGTTGGCCAGCGCGGCCTCCTTGACCACGTGGGGCAGGTCGGAGCCGACGACATCCTCGACGAAGGTCCGCGTCCTGCGTTCGAGCTGGTCGAGTGCCGGCACCGTGTCGGCCACCACCTGCCAGGCGTCGGCGTACTTCGTGGCGTAGTAGTTGCCCACCGTCTCGGTGCGGTCCCAGTTGCGGCGGTTGGGGAAGTGCCAGCCGAGCAGGAACGTGAAGGTGTGCGTCTCCCCCGGCGCGAGGGTCCGGGTCGCGGCGACGGACGCGGTCGGGGTGTCCGTGCCGCTGGCGCGTTCCTCCAGCCGGCCGTCGGCAGTGAAGTCGTCCCAGAAGTCCAGCAGCTCACCGCCCCAGCTGTGGTCCGCCCACGCGGTGCGGGTGGTCACGTCGTCCTCGCCGAGCGCGACGAGGGCGAGCGAGCCCCACTGCTCGGCGTCGCGCTGCACCCCGTCGGAGGTGAGCAGGACTCCGGTGCCGAAGTCCTCCTGCCGTACGGCGTTGTGGTTGTCCTTGGCCACGCCTTCGGAGCCGTCGGTGCCGACGAAGTTCGAGACGCTGCCCGCGACGGAGACCTCCAGCGGGTGGCCGGCGGTGTTGGTCACGACGTACCGCAGCACGGCCACCGGCAGCCCGCTCGCCTCGGCGTCGGTGGGCACCAGCGGGTTGAACGCCTGTACCCGCACCTCGGCGGGCACGTCGGGGTCTTCCAGGAGGACCTGGCCGAACGGATAGGCCGCGAGGAACTCCGACCGCCGGAACCTCGGCAGGCCGTGGTTGGGCACACCCGACCCGTGCCCACCTTCGTACAGCACAAGGTCGATCGGCCCTTCCAGCGCCCGCGCGACCACCGCACGCGGATCGTCGCTGCCCGCCGGCGCCGTCCGCAACGCGAAGAAGCTCCACCTCGGCGCGAACCCCTTGGCCGGACGGTTGACCACCTCCCAGTCGCGCAGGTCGCCGCGCCCGCCGAGGCTGACCGTGCCGGTGCCGATGCCGCCCAGCGGCAGCGCGACCCGGAGCGAGTGAGCGACGTCGTAGCGGTCGAGGACGGGCCAGTCGAAGGTCTCCGCGGTCATCCGCGCACTGCCTCTCCGCTCCGGAAGGCCCGCGCTTCGGCTTCATCGGAGCGGCGCTTCCGGAACTTCGGTGGTCACCTGGGTCGTCGTCCGCTGCCTGCGTCTTCGTGCGGATCTCCGCGAAACTATGGTCGCCGCCCGAACCCTGTCAAGACGATCAGGGCCGGGCCGCGCGCCGCTGGCCGCACCTGGCTGACCGGCACCGGCAGATGCCGGTTGGGCCACGACAGCGCGCTCGTCGGCTTTCGAAATTCTTCGGCCGACATCACTCGACATGACGCCGATTTCGCTTTGCCGAAAGGCGGAACACCGAACGCCGACAACCTCGTCTCTTCGGTGGTCACTGCGTAGCGTGGCAGTAGGGATCCGCGAGGACCGGCGCGAGGATCGAAAGCGTATCGACACCGAAATCAGCATCGCGCACCTGGGACGTGAAGGATCATGCGTCACCGCGGCGGCGGATCAGGCGCAAGGAAGAGAAATTCACGAATGACCGACGAACGCAGGCGTGGCGGTGATCGTGCTTCCCGGCGTACTCGTGGCGACGGCCGGCCCGAGCGCGCCGGACGAACCAGCCGTGCCGACCGTGCCGACCGAGCCGAACGTGACGACCGTGGTGAGCGACGCGAACGGGACCTGACGGAGCGGAGCGGGATGAATCCGATGCAGGTTTCGCGAACCGCCATGGAACAACTGTCCGCCCTCACCAACTGCGAGGCGGCCGGGGTTTCCCGGTTGGAGGCCGACGGCGACGGCTGGGTCTTCCAGGTGGAGATCATCGAAGTTCCCCGCGTTCCGGACACCACCAGCATCCTGGCGAGCTACGAAACCCACACCGACTCGGCCGGAAACATCATGTCGTATCGACGGCAGCGGAGGTACCCGCGTAACCAGGCAGGTGAGATGTGACCGCGCGGCGGCAGAACGCCCAGTACCCCCAGTACCGGACGACGGGGGTTACTCCCGTGTCCAGGTCCAGTGACTCTCTCGCCGACATTCTCGAACGCGTTCTGGACAAAGGCGTGGTGATCGCCGGCGACATTCAGGTGAACATTCTCGACATCGAACTCCTCACCCTGAAAGTACGGCTGCTCATCGCCTCGGTCGACACCGCGCGCGACATGGGAATCGACTGGTGGTCCTCCGACCCGTTCCTGACCGGCAACTCCCGCCTGGAGCAGGAGAACCGCGAACTCCGCGAGCGCATCGAGCAGATGGAGGACCGGATGAAGGCCGCCGAGCTTCCTGCCGGCGAGGTGGGGTCCGGCGAGCGGCAGCCCGAGCACGCCGTCGGGTCCACCTCCACCGAGAGCGAGGCCCGGCGATGAGTGCCGCAGCACGGAACCTGCTTGCCGACCGGCCGACGCCCGACGAGGTGACCTCGCTGGTCGACGAGGCTTCGGAGCGTGCTCGTGCTCTGGTGCGCGACGAACTCGTCGACCAGCTCGCCGAGCGCTATCGCCAGGCGGTGCGTTCGGTGCTCGGTGTGGAACCGTTCCCACCGGAGGAGCCGACGGCCGGGTTCGAACCCGGTCTGGTGCCTCGTGCCCGGCCGGCCCCCACCGACCTCCAGCCGTCCGTCGAGGGCCAGGCGCCCGTCGAGGGCCAGGGGCCCACCGAGGGGCAGGTGGGCGCCGAGGGTGGGGCGCCCGCCGAGGGTGAGGCGCCCGCCGAGACGGCGTGGTACGTGTACGCGATCCTGCGCAGGGTCGACCTCCCCGCGGGCCGGTCCCTGCCCGCTCCGGCTGAGCTCCCAGCAGGAGTGGAGGGCGCCTCCGTCGAGCTCCTCGACGCCGGCGACCTGGCCGTAGCGGCCTCGGAGGTTCCCCTTGCCGGGTTCCGGGCCAGCGACCAGGATCCCGACCTGAGTGCCCACGGCTGGCTGCGTGCGGCTGTGGCCGCACATGAGCGGGTGGTGGAGGATCTGGCCAGGGACAGGACCGTCCTGCCGTTCCGGTTCGGTGCCCTCTACCCCAGCAGCGACGACGCCCGCAAGATCGCGTTGACAGACGCCGGCCGGCTGGCCGCGGAGCTGGACCGGCTCGACGGGGCGAGCGAGTGGGGTGTGAAGGCGTACGTCGAGTCCCCCGCGGACCGCGCGGAGCAGGTACCCGCCTACCTGGACGAGCCGGCGACCGGGACCACCTGGATGGTTCGCCGCCGGGAGGCGGCCGCGGCCCGTGAGGCTGCCGGCCGGCTTCGCGGTGCCGTCGCCGCCGCGCTGGAGGACGCGCTGGCCGGTCAGGCCCGCGACGTGGTCGTCCGGGCCTCGGCCCGGGTAGGACCCTCGACCGGGCAGACCACCGGGCATTCCACTGGGCATTCCACTGGCCAGACCGCCGGCCGCACCGACCTGGCGTTCGACGCCGTTTACCTCGTCTCCCACCCCCGGCAGGACGAGTTCGACGCCAACCTGCGGGACGTGGCGCGGCAGTACGCCGACGACGGCCTTCGGGTGGAGGTCTCCGGGCCGTGGCCGCCGTACCACTTCGTCCGGATGCCGACCGACACGAGCCGGTCGCGGGCGTCCTCCTCGCCGACCACGGGAGCTCCGAGATGAGCGGCAGCGAACGCCGCCTGGCACTCGATGACGGCTCGCTGGTCGACGTGCTCGACCGGTTGCTGGACACCGGGGCCTGCGTCGACGGGAGCGTGTTGATCACCCTCGCCGACGTGGATCTCGTTCGGCTCGATCTGCGCCTGCTGCTGGCCTCTGTGCACACCCTCGAACGCGCTGCCGAGCGCAGTGCTGCCGAGCGCTCGCAGTCGGCGCAGGTGCCAGCCGGGGTGAGCCCGTCGAAGCCGGTCGACGCCCGGCCCGCACCCGCACCCGTACCGCGCACCGAACGACCGAACACCGAACAGCCGAACACCGAACAAGCGAACGCCGAACCGTCACGCACCGGCTCGGCGTGCCGGCCGAGCGCAGGCATGCGCCCCGCACCACCACCGGTCCGTACGTCGGCGGAGCTGCCCGGCGCGGGTCCGGAAGAAGGAGACCGGGAAGCGGGCGTCGCCGGACTGGTGGTGTTCGTGGTCGACCTGGTCCGCCAACTGCTCGAGCGTCAGGCACTGCGGCGCATGGATGCCGGCGAACTGACCTCGACCCAGGTGGAGCGACTCGGCCGGTCCCTGATGGCGCTGGAACAACAGGTCGGCGAACTCACCGAGTTCGTGGCCGGCCGCCGGCGGAACAAGCCGGAGCTGTCGCCGTTCCCGGCCCATGTGGATCCGTTCCCCGACCACCGAAACCCCGTCACAGAAGGAAGATGACAGCGATGACAGTCAGCCCCTGGCAGGGCTCTGGCAGCAACCTCGCGCAGCGAGGACACTCCAGCAGTCTGTACGACGTCCTCGAGCTCATTCTGGACAAGGGTCTGGTGATCGACGCCTACATCAGGGTCTCGCTGGTGGGCATCGAACTGCTCACCATCGACATCCGGATCGTCATCGCCAGCGTGGACACCTATCTGCGGTTCGCCGAGGCCGTCAACCGGCTCGATCTCACCCAGTCCGGCAACTCCCGCACCCTGCCGGAGTTCATCGGCGACATGGAGGAGAAGGGCGCCGGCCGCAAGGTGAAGGGCGCGCTGGGCGGAGCCGCGGAAACGGTCAGCGGAGTGTTCGGCAAGGGCGGCGACGAGGAAGGCGAAGAAGAGGAAGAACGAGGCGAGCCGCGCAAGGAGCGGGTCAGCAGCAGCCGTGCCCGTCAGGCACGTTCGCGGTCACGGTCGGAGTGAGGCAAGGGGGCAGTCATGGCAGGGCAGACGAGGCAGACGGAACGCACGAGTCCCACGGCCGAGAAGGGCCGCGAAGGCGCGTCCGCCCAAGCCGAGCAGCAGACCGGGCAGGGCGAGCAGATCGCTCCCGAGCAGGCCGCGTCGGCGGCATACGTCTACGGCATCGTGGCCGGGGATCACCCCTGTGACCTGAGCGGGTTCGAGGGCGTGGGCGACCCGCCCGCGACGCTGCGGAGACTTCGCGCCGGCCGGGTGCTGGCCGTGGTCAGCGACGCTCCTCCCGGACTGCGCGCCAAACGGCGGGACGTGCAGGCCCACCAAAATGTCCTGGACCAGCTCGGCCGCCAGGGAACGGTGCTGCCGATGCGGTTCGGTGTGGTCGCGACCGACGAGGACAGCCTGCGCGACGAGCTCGCCGCCGAGGACGAAGCCCACCTCGCCACCCTCGGCAATCTCGCCCGGAGGGCGGAGATCAACGTCAAGGTGTTCTGCGACGAGGACGAGCTGATCCGGTCGGTCGCGGAGAACGACCCGACAGTACGGCGGTTGCGGGCACACATCGACAGCGTGGACGAGCAGATCCGGCTCGGCGAGGCGGTCGCGGCCGCGATCGAGGACAGGGAACGCGCCATGGAGGAACTGCTCCTCGCCGCGCTCGGCCCGATCGCCGTCGACCACCTGGCAGGTTCCAGAGTTCGCGGAGCGGCTGTCAACGAGAGCTTTCTCGTGGACAACGACCGTGCGGAGGAGTTCGCGGAGACCACGGACGAGCTCGATGCCGCATGGGGTCCGGCGGTCACGGTGCGACGTTCCGGGCCGCTTCCGCCGTACAGCTTCGTCACCACACCGGATCTCACGTCCGAGCGGGTGTCGGGAAGGGAGGCGTAGGCACTCATGGGACTGGTCACCGGACTGCTCACGTTGCCGCTGGCGCCGGTGCGCGGCGTGGGCTGGATCGCCGAGCAGGTCCTCGACCTGGGCGAGCAGCAGTACTACGACGTCGCCCGCATCCGCGGTGAACTGGCGGATCTTTCCGACGCCTACGACGCGGGCCTGCTCACCGAGGAGGAGTTCGACGTCGCCGAGGACGAGATCCTCGACCGGCTTGAGGAAGCACAGCGACGCGGCACCGGACAACGGCGTCCGGCCGGCTGAGAAACGGGTCGGCGTCACGAGGAGGGGGAGATGGACAACACGACGAAAATAGTTCTGGCCGTGGTCGGGGGTTACGTGCTGGGGCGGCGCAAGAAGGCCCGGTTCGCCCTGCTGTTGGGCTCGGCCCTGGCCGGCAAGCGGCTCGACCTGCGTTCACTCGGCCAGGAAGCCTTCGAACGGCTCTCGGAGTCACCACAGTTCGGCCGGATCAAGGACGAGGTGACCGGTGAACTGGTGTCGACCGGCCGCGCCGCCGCGATGGCCAGCCTCACCAAGCCGCTCGACCGGCTGGCCGACTCACTGGAGGAACGCACCGCGGGCTTGACAGGCAAGCCGTCCGGGGACGGGAAGGGCCGAGGGCGCGAGGACGAGGATCGCGCCGAAGGAGAGGAGGCCGAGGAGCGCCAAGAGCCGGAGGAGCCCGAAGAGCCGGAGGAGGAGCGCGCCGAGGGCCGCCGCGGTGAGCGGAAGGGGCGCCCCACGCGCGGGCGTGGCGGCGAGCCGCGGACCGGTGACAGGCGTACCGGCGAAGGGCGCCGGCCCGGCGGCAGCCGTGGCCGGAGCGAGCGTCCCGAGCGTGGCGGCCGAGGCGGCGAGAAGAGTGAGCGTGCCAGAAGCGAGCGGTCCAGCAGCCGCAGCGCTTCGAGAGGGGGAAGTGGATGAGCCAGGCAGGATTCGGACGAGCCCGCCCCGACAAGGTGAGTCTCTCCGACATCGGCGGCGGCATCCGCAAGGCCGCCGGCCGCAACCCCGCGACCCAGCGTCTCTTCGAGGCGGCCCAGGGGTTCGCGGCGGCAAAAGCCGAAAAGGTGCTGGGGAAGGTCGGTGACAAGGTGAGTGGCGCGACGAAGAACCTCACCGGGATCGCCGAGGGAGACGACGACGGAGGCGGCATGGTCGGGGAAATGGTGAAGGAGACACTGAGCGGGTCCTCGCCGGGCAAGGCGGCGGCCAAGGCCGGTGTGCAGGGGCTGAAGGAGAAGGTGAAAGGCATCTTCGGCCGCGGGAAGGGCAAGTCCTCCGGTGGGAAGTACATGAACATAGTGGAGGACCTCTACGTCCCTGTCCCGGCACGGATGGCCTACAACCACTGGACGCAGTACCAGGACTTTCCCAAGTGGTCAAAGGGAGTGCAGAGCGTGGACTTCGACAAGGAGGACGAGACGAAGAGCTCCTGGAAGGCGAAGATCGCCTGGTCCAACCGGAACTGGAAAGCGACGACCAGCGACCAGATCCCCGACGACCGGATCGTGTGGCGATCGGAGGGACAGACGGTGGTCAACGGCGCGGTCAGCTTCCACCAACTGGAGGACAACCTCACCCAGGTGCTGCTGCTCCTCGAGTACCACCCGCACGGCTTCTTCGAGAAGACCGCCAACCTGTGGCGTGCGCAGGGGCGCCGCGCACGCCTGGACTTCAAACTGTTCCGGCACTACGTGACGGTGGAGGCCGACCCGGAGGAGGAAGGCTGGCGCGGTGAGATCCGTGACGGGGAACTCGTTCGCGACCACGACGAGGTGATGCGCGAGGAGGAGGAAGAACGCGAGCGGGAACGCGGTGACGAAGAGGAAGAAGAACGCGAGCGGGAACGCGGCGACGAAGAGGACGAGGACCGCGGCGAGGAGGACCGCGGCGAGGAGGAGGACGAGGACCGCGACGAGGAAGACGAGAGCGAGGAGGAGGACGAGGACCGCGACGAGGAAGACGAGGGCGAGAGGCCGCCCAGGCAGAGGCAGAGGCCGAGGGAGCGGCAGAGGGAGCGATCGGGCCGGCGTTGACGGCCTGCCACGCCTGCCGCCTGGCCGTTGACCTCGGCCGACCCAGGTGGCAGGCTTGCGCCGGTTCGCGTCTCGACGCGGACGATCCGCAGACCTTGGAGATGCCTGTGATCTCGGCGACCCGCCGCGGCCGCCCGTACGCCCGGACGTTCGCTCAGCTGGGCTGACGTCCGACGTCCTCGTGGCGCCTCACGCTGCTTCGTGCAGCCCGCATCCCTCTCAGGGCGTGCCCCGCCACGCCCTGGCTGACCCCGAGGTCACACCTGATCATGGACAACATCGTCCAGAGTTCTGTCGTCCACAACCTGTCCCGGCGCCCCGCGACGGTCACCGTCGGCCCGTTCGTCATCGGCTGGGACCCCACCACCGACAGTCGTTTCGTCAACTGCGCAACGCCTCTGGTGGGCGCTGCCTTCACCCCGGCCGACGTGGCCGAACTGGTGGCCGCCTTCCGGAGAATCGAACGTGTGCCCCGGCTGGAGTACGTCACCAGCTGTGCGCCCGAGCTCGAACGGCACCTGCTCGACGCCGGGTTCGCCGTGGAGGCCCGCAACGAGTACCTCACCTGCTCACCCCGCACTCTCCGCACTCCGGCCGGTCCGCCGGGGGTGAAGATCGGTGAGCCGGTCACCGACGAGGAGCGCGCGAGCGTGGTCACCGCGCAGCACGCGGCCTTCGGATCCGACCGGGTGGCCGGCCCGGATGACGTCGCCCGCATCCACAACGCCCAGCGCGACGGCGGCGTGCTGCTGTACGCCCGGGACGCCGAGGGCACCTACCTCGGCGGCGCCCTGGCGACCGCCCCATGGACTGATCCGCACCCTGCAGAGCACGGCGCCCCGGGGCCGGCGTCCACTGGTGCCGGCGCCGGGGCGCACGCGGTCGGTGAGGACCGTCAGACCCGGCCGCGTCCTGCGCCGGTGCCCTGGTCGGCCACGAACGACGTCATCCACACCAGCGCGGAGTTCCAGTTGATGGCGTACTCGTTGGTGGAGTAGGACTGGATGTCGTCCACGTAGCACAACTGCGGTTTGCAGCCCGCCAGCCGCTGCTGTGCCACCGGGTCCTGCAGGGCGGTGTTCGGTCCGCCGGCCAGGAATCCCGGCGGCGGTGGCGGCAGCCGCTTGTCCAGCTCGTGCGCGAACGCCCGGCTGTGCAGGTTGTGGGAGACCTTCTTGCCGTAGCCGGTGACGTAGGACTGGTTCAGCGCGTTGCGTCCGAGGAGGTAGTCCATCCCCTGCAGCGCACCCGTGCGGTAGGCGTCCTTCCCGGTGATGTCGTACGCCGTGGACAGGACGGCCAGATTGTTGAGCACGTTGGAGTTCGAACCCCAGCCGTAGTACTCCGGCCCGCCGGGCATCGGGAGGCCGTACGCCTGGCCTCGCTGCGTGGCGAGGTAGCTGTTCGCCGCCCGGACCACCGACGCCTGGGCGGCTCGGCGTTCGGACGCCGGGACCTTCCCCGGCACCGTCGCGAGGTCGAGCCGGGCCACCGGGGCCACGGACTGCCAGCCGAACCCGACGGGAGTGAACACCTGCGCCTTGTGCAGCGGCGAGGCCCGCATCGCGTCGAGGTAGGGACGCTCGCCCGTGGTGAGCGCGAGCTCGGCGGCCGCCCAGTAGAACTCGTCGGTCACGTTGGCGTCGCCGTACGCGCCACCACCGGTGCTGTCGCTGTCCGGCGCGTAGAGCTTGGGGTGCCGCTTCGCCGCCGCCCATGCCGTCTTCGCAGCTCCCAGGCAGCGGTTGGCGAACGCCTTGTCATACGGCGCGAAGACGCGGGCGCACTGGGCGCCGGCCGCGGCGAGGTTCAGCGTCGCGGCAGTAGAGGGCCGGTGCAGCTCGCGCGGCTGCGGGTCGTCCTGGGGCGCCATCGGCAGTCCGGTCCACGCCCGGTCGTGCATCTTGTGGTGCGCCATCCCCGCCAGCGGATTCCCGGACGGGACCTGCATGCGGAGCAGGAACTCCATCTCCCACCGTGCCTCGTCCAGGACGTCCGGCACGCCGTTGCGGTGTTCGGGGATGCTCAGCGTGCCGTCGCCGAGAGCCTTGGGATCTCCGGTCCGGGAGTGCTTCGCGCGTTCCCAGGTGCCGAACAGCTGGGACACCGCCAACCCGCCGTTGACGACGTACTTGCCGTGGTCGGCGGCGTCGTACCACCCACCGTGCACGTCGAGGCGGTACTTGCAAACCCCGGGTTGACAGGGCACGTCGGAGTCGTCGCCGTTGGCACCCACACCGACGTGGCCGGCGGGCCGGGCGTACTTCTCACCGACCAGGGAAGCGAGGATCGGGGTGCCGCTGCGCTGGTGGTAGAAGAAGCGGAAGGCGCTGTTGCGCAGCTTCGCGTAGTTCTGCGCGGAGATGTCGAACGGCAGACTGGTCTGGCCGTCCATCCGCAGCGTGTAACCCCTGCCCTGCCGGTCGTAGCGGGAGAAGTCGACGGTCTGGACGTTCTGCCCCGACGCCTGGTCGGTTCCGCGCGGCGTCGACCGCCCGCCGGCCACCACCCGGCCGTTGGCGTCGCGCAGCTGCCACGGCAACGGTTCGTTTGACCGGGTGACCACCGTGGCGCCCTTCGGTCCGGTGGGAAGGTAGCCGACCTGGTTGACCCGGATCCGGCTTCCGGTGGCCTTCTTCCACTCGTCGCCACCACCCGCGCCGAGGCCGGGGTCGACAGCGCCGGGACGCCCGCCGGCGTTGTTCTTCACGGCCGTGGACGTCGGCGCCTGCGAGCCCGCGCAACTGGTCAGGAACGTGACGAAGACCGCGGTACACGCGAGCGCGACGGAGCGGACACGGCGCGCGGATCTTCTCTTGGGAACACTTCGGTGCGAAGGGGAATGAGTCACGGGCGTCCTCACACGCGGTCGGCGGCCCGGCCGGGCCGCTGTGCGGATTGGTCGTTGGACCCGCTCGGTCGTGACCGACGACCCTGTGTCCCCGATACGGTCGTCCCGACGATTGGGAGCGGCTCAGGCCGTGATGTTGACAGCCCGCCTTCGCCGGTGTCAATCACCGCCTGCCTCATGCCCACAAGTCTCGAACAATGTCCCCAAAACAAGGAAAACCGCACTTCACCGGGCGGCTGGTCCTGGCTTGTGCGCCACCTGTTTCGCGCTTGTCCGGGAGGGAACCGGCCCCGGGCGACCGGTCAGTTGGGACGCGACTGGTTCGGGTCCTCGGCCCGCGCCCGGCGTTCGGCACCGGACTCCTCCGCCGCGCCCGCGTCGTCGTCCCCGCCCACGCGGCCGACGTAGGTCTCGCTCTGCGCGGTGCCTGTCGTGCCGGTGCCGGTCGAGCCGGTGGGTTCGGGCCCCGCCGCCTCGGGGCCGCCACCGGTGGCCCTCGAGCTGCCCGGCCCGGAGTCCGACGGCGCGTCCGGCTCACCCAGGTGACGACCGCTCCGGTCCCGCTTCACCCGGTCACGTATCCGCGTCCACAGCGACATGATGCGTTCTCCCATTCCGCGACCTGTCCGGCCGCACCAGGTCTACCTACCACGCAGGCGACCGCGTACGCGTACGCCACACCCGGCGGGGTAGGCGTTATCGGACATCGTTCGAAGGAGGTTCTCATGGGTGACACACCGATTCCGATGCCCGGAGACGCTGCCAGAGGCGGCGCACAGGACCTCGTGGACGTCCTGGTCGAGGACCACCGCGAGGTCGAGGAACTCTTCCGCGAACTCGAGTCGGGCAAGGGCGACGCCGAACGCCGCCGGCAGGTCGCGGACGTGATGATCGCGGAGCTCGTCCGGCACTCCGTGGCCGAGGAGCAGTATCTCTACCCCACGGCGCGCGGTGTCCTGCCCGACGGCGACGAGCTCGCCGACCACGAGACGCATGAGCACGCCGAGGCCGAGAAGCTGATGAAGCGCCTGGAGGGCGTGGACCCGCGGGACGCGGAGTTCGACCGGCTGGTCGGTCAGCTGATCGACGACGTGCGCCACCACATCGAGGAGGAGGAGGGAGTGCTCTTCCCGAAGCTGCGGCAGGCGTGCCCGCAGCACGAGCTGGTCGATCTGGCCCGCCGGATCGCCGCGGCCAAGGACGCCGCGCCCACCCGGCCGCACCCGTCCTCGCCGAGCAACCCACCGTGGAACCAGCTGCTCGACCCCGGCACGGGCCTGGTGGACAAGATGCGCGACGCGCTGTCCCGGCGTTCCACCACGCCGGACGACCTCTGAGGCAGGCGTTCGAGTCAGGCGTCAGCCGGGCTGGCAGTGCGGGCACCACACGGTCGTACGCCCGCCGACCCGGCCACGCCGAAGCGGGGTGCCGCACCGAGGGCAGGTCTGGTCCTGCCCCCGGTCGCGGTGCCCGGTCAGCCAGGATGGATGCCCCGGCACCCGCCCGTGCCGGATGCTGTGCCGTACGACGGTGCGCATCCGGGCGTGGACGCGGTTCACGGTGGCGTCGTCGAGTCCGGCGGTCGGCCGGTCGGGACGGATCCCGGCACGCCACAGGGTCTCGTCCACCAGCAGGTTGCCCAGCCCGGCGAGCACGGTCTGGTCCATCAGGGCGGGCTTGAGCTGACGCCGTAACGGCCTTATCTGCTTGCGGAACTCCCCAGCCGTCACCGTCGCCGCGTCGGGCCCGAGCCCGCTCAGCAGAACGTCGACGGCATGGTCGTCGGTGGGCAGCCTGATTCCCTGCAACTTGCGCATGTCGCGGAAGCGGAGCTCGCCCCCGGGCGTACGGACGACCACCCGGTCGTGCCGGTGCCGAGGCTCCCTCCCCGCTCGCTCCGCCGGCGTCCACGACAACCCGCCGGTCATACCGAAGTGGAAGACCACGCTCGGGTCGTCGGGGCGGTGTTCGCCACGCCCTCGCGTACCGAGCGGCATCACCAGCCACTTGCCGTGCCGACGGGGTTCGGTGAGGGTCGCGCCGGTGACCGCGCGCCGGAACGCACGACCGCTCACCTCGCGCAGCACTCCCTCGTCGACCACGTCCACGCCCTCGACGCGGGCGCCGACCGCGTGGTCGCACAGAACCCGCCGGAACCCTTCCACGTCAGGGAGTTCGGGCATCGGCCACCCACCTCCTGTCCCGGCTGCTCACTCCCGAGCCGCCTACCCGAGCCGCCTACCGGAGCCGCCCGACCAGCAGACCTCCGCACACCAGCAGCAGACCCGCCACGAGGAAGCTCGCGTAGTCGTTCACCGACCCGGTGTGCAGCCTGCGCAGCGGCGCCACCGAACTTGGCACCCGCTCACCGGCGTACCGCCACGTCAGCAGCACACCGACGGCCGCCGTGCCGAGCGCGACCAGCAAGGACTTCGGGGCGAGGTAGTCGAACGAAATGGCCGGGCCGAGGGACACGTGCCCCCCACCGGCCAGCACGGACCGGCCGTAGTCCCCCGCGTCCAGCAGCGAGTCCGCGGCCGGGCTGAGCACCCGGTCCAGCAGCAACGTCGGCACCGCACCGAAGGCCACGCACAAGGCCGCCAGGGCGACGAACCCGGCCACCATCCCCGGCCGCGCCGACTGCCCTGCCGGAGCCGGGCCCCGGGCCGGGCCGAAGAACACCCGCCACGCGGCCCGGCCCAGTGCCGCCACGGTGACCGTCTGACTGACCAGGAGGGCCGCCAGCGGGACGTACTGATGGGTCTCCTCCAGCCCCTCGTGGATCAGCCCCAGCGACACGTAGCCGTTCAGCGGCGGTATGCCGGAGATGGCAAGTACGCCGACCAGGAACGCCGCCGCCACCAAAGGCATCTGCCGGGCCAGCCCGCCGAGCTCGGACAGGCGTTCCTTCCCGGTGACGTGCAGGACCGTTCCCGCGCAGAGGAACAGCAGGGTCTTGAACAACGTGTGGTTGAGCAGCTGGTACGTCCCGCCGGCCACCCCGACCCTGGTCCCGATCGCCAGACCCACCGTCACCACGCCGATCTGGGACACCGTGTCGTACGCCAGCAGCCGTTTGAGGTCGTCCTGCCCAAGGCTCAGCAGCGCACCCACCACCGCCGAGACGACACCCACCACCATCAGCACGCCGAGCACCGGTGGTGGCCGGCCGTAGACCAGGAAGGCGAACCTGGCGATCCCGACCACGCCGAGGCTCACCATCAGGCCGGAGAACAACGCCGACACCGGGCCCGGTGCGGCGGTGTGCGCGTCGGCCAGCCAGCCGTGGAAGGGGATCAGCCCCGCCTTGGTTCCGTAGCCGGCGACGAGCAGGCCCAGCGCGACCAGCCCGACCACCCCCACGCCCGGCCCGAGCGCCCCGTGCAGCTGACCGAGGTTGAGCGCGCCGTACTCCGCGTATAGCACGCCGGTGCCGACGAAGACGCAGAACGTCCCGATCGTGGTCAGTACGAGGATCTTGAACGCCGCCTCCAGCGCGGTCGGGCGTTCCAGGAAGAAGCCGGTCAGCGCGTAGCTCGCCAGGGCCGCGACCTCGAGCCACACGAACATGTTGAACGCGTCGGCGGTCAGCGCGATCCCCACCAGGGCGGCGGCCAGCAGCAGGAACAGACAGGCGTAGCCGCCGAGCTCACGACGCCCGAGCCGGCCGAGCATCGACAACGTGAACACGGTCAGCACCAGGCTCACGACGGCGACCGCGAGGGCGTAACTCAGCCCGAACGGGTCGGCGGCGAAGGCGATGCCGAGCGCGGCCCCGTGCTCGGGGGTCCAGCCGCCGAGGTAGGTCACCAAGAGCCGGCCGGAGTAGACCGCGGGCGCGAACAGCGCAAGGATCCCGCCGGCGGTGCCGCAGGCCAGCACCGCGACGATCACGGGCGCGCGGGAGGAGACCCTTCCCAGCAGCGGGCACACCGTCGCGCCGACGATGAGTACGACCGCGGGCAACGGCAGCAGCGGTTCCAGCGTGGCCGTGCTCATCGTGCTCATCGTGCTCATGGCGCTCATCCGCGCATCGCCCGGATGTCGTCGGCGTCCACGGTGCGGTGGTGCTGGGCGATCCGGACCATCACCGCCAGGAAGACCGCTGTGACGGCGACCCCGATGACGACCGCGGTGATGCAGAAGTTCTGCAGCACGGGGTCGGCGACGTTGCCGGCCGCGAGTTCGCTCGGCGTCCTACCCGGCGGCGGGTCGAGCAGGACCGGCGCGGTCGAGCCCCGACGGTAGGCCATCGACACCAGCAGCAGATAGGTGGAGGACTCCATCAGGGACAGGCCCATCACCATCCGCAGCAGGTTGCGCCGGGTGAGGACGGCGTACAGGCCGATGCAGAACAGCACCGCCGCGGCGACGTAGTTGACGTGGATCACCGGCTGCCCCCGGCGTCGTTGCCGTTACCGCCGCGCCCGGCGCGGTCGTCGCCGTCATCGCCGTCGCCGTTGCCGTTGCCGGGGTCCGGCGCCCAGTCGTGGCGCATGCCGAGCAGCCCGAACACCGCGAGGGTGAGGCCGGTCGACACCTCCACGAGCTCCGCCACCGAGAACGCCTGCACGATGCCGCCCGAGCGGATCGTCTGCGCGGGGGCGAGCGGCAGCCAGTTCGCCCAGAACGCACCGGCGACGGCCAGGCCGACCAGGCCGAGGGCACAGATGGCCAGCGCACCGGCGAGTTCGAGGGGCTCCAGCAGTCCGGGCCGGATCACGCGGCTGATCGCGCCGTAGCCGAGTGCGGCGTAGACGAGCAGGACGACGCCGAGCAGAACGGCCCCGCCGGGGAAACCTCCGCCTGGCGAGTATCCCCAGGCGACGAGGTACGTCCCCATGACCGCGAGCACGGGCGCCGCGGTACGGATGCCGCCGCGGACCACCACCGACATGCCCTGTGCGGGTTCGGGTGCGGGGGTCCCGAGCGGCTCGTCGTCCGGGGTGGCCGGCGCCCGGCTCTCCTCCTCGCCCTTCTGCTCGGCTCGTTCCGCGGCCCGGGCGGTGTCCTCCTCGCCTTCGCCCTGGGCATCGCCGGACTCGCCGGGCCGCTTCTCCGCGCCCGGGTCCTCCTGCTGTTGTTCGGGCCCGGCGGCCGCCTCCTCCCCGACGAAGCCGGCGCGGGGTTCCCTGGTGCGGGCGAGCAGCACCACTCCCACCACGGCCGCCAGCAACAGGAACGTCTCACCGAAGGTGTCGAACCCGCGAACGCCGTACACCACGACGTTGACGGGTTCGGTCGAGTGCCATACCGGCAGCGACATCTCCAGAGCGTGCCGGGCGACGGCAGGCAACGGGGCCCGGTCATCAGGTAGTCCCAGCAGCGCTACCACCAGCACCCCGAGGCAGCCCAGCGACAGCACCGCTCCGACCACCGGACGGTGCGTCGCCTCCGAGACCGACCGCCGCTCGGCGCTCATCCGCCGGACCTCTCGGGCCCACCGGCGCGCCCCGTCCCCTCCGAACGCCCGGTCGCGTCGGTGCGGTTGGGGTCGGGCGGGTAGTCGACGGGAGGTTCGCCCACCTGGTCGGGTTCCACCACCGTCCGGACCTTCCCGATGGCCACGAGGAAGAGCACGGGCAGCGCGATCGCGCCCACCGCGACCTCGGCGTGGGCGACGTCCGGGGCACCGAGGACGACGAACAGCAAGGTGAGCACGGTGCCCACCGTCGACAGCGCCACCACGGCGCCGGTGAGGGTGCGCAGGAAGACCACCATGACCGCGGCGCCGAGAATCACCGCCAGGCAGGTGAAGTCGAGCACCCAGAACATCACCGGCGGTCTCCCCCGTCGCCACGGCCCTCTCCACGACCGTCTCCACAACCGTCGCCGCGGCCCTCACCGCGACCGAAGGCCGGGTCCCGCACCTGGTCGACGACGGCGCCGCCCCACATCGGCGCACCGCTCTTGTACGCGGCGCGAACGAGGGCGTGCGAGGCGATCGGGTTGATCAGCAGCAGCAGGCCGGCGACCAGCAGGGCGCGGCTGCCGTACGTGGTGAGCGCGCCCATCCCGACCACCAGCGCCACCAGGGCCGGCAACGCGCCCATCGTGATGTTCTTCGTCGAGCACTGGATGCGGGTGTAGACGTCGGGCATCCGGAGGATTCCGGTGACCCCGGAAAGGGAGAAGAACAGCCCGGCCACGATCAGGGCGGCCACGATCACCGTCCGGATCACAGCAGGCCTCGTTCGAGATAGCGCGCCCACACGATCGTGCCCAGGTAGCTGAAGGCGGCAAGCCACAACGCGACGTCGAGATAGATCGGCCGCTGGGTGGCCGCCGCGGTGAACACCACGGCCAACGTCGCCTGGGTGGCCACGGTGTTCACCGCCACGATCCGGTCGGCGATGGTCGGGCCGCGCCCGAGCCGGGCGAGCAACGGAACGGCGAGGACGGTCTCGGCGACGGCAGCCAGCCAGAAGATCTCGGTCACCGCGACTCCCGGGCGATGAGGTCTTCCCCGATGACGAGATCCTCCACGGGCGCGTTGATCCGGGTGCGGTTGCGCATCGGGTCCTCGTCGCTCACCCACACCGCGTGGTACTGCAGCCGGTGGCCGTCCCGGTGTACGTCGACGAGCTGGTTGTCGACGATGAGCGAGGTCAGCACCCCGACCGTGGTGAACTCCGCGACGCTGCGTGCGTTGGTCGGCACCACCAGCATCCCCGACCGGGGTCTGGGGTGCGGCGACCAGATCCGGGCGGCGAGCCGGGCGTTGGCCACGGCGGTTCGGCACAGCGCCGTGGCCACCAGCCTGCCCAGCTGCCACAACCTGCGCGGCCCGAGCCGCCAGGGACGGATCACCGCCCCGAGGGGCGCGAACGCGACCGCCACCACCGCGGCCACCAGCGCACCGACCACCCACTGCTCGACGGTGAGGGTCCAGGTGAGCAGCAGCCACAGGGCGAACAGCCAGATCCACAACGCGGCGAAGCGGCTCATCCGTCCGTCTTCCCGCCCGGTGGGCGGCCCGGGCACCTCAGCGCCCGCGGCGCAGCTCCTGCGCCTTGGTCTTGGCGCCCTGCACCATCAGATGCCAGGCGTTCGGGTCCCCCTTCAGCACCGACTGGGCGGTCGCCTTCATCTGCTCCCAGGTGGCATGCGGCGGGATCGGCGGCACCTCCGGGTCGCAGCGGACGTCGAGTACGGCCGGCCGGTCGGCGTTCAGCGCCCGCTCCCAGGCCGGGCCGAGCTGGTCGGGATGGTCCACCGTGACGGCATCCAGGCCGATGCCGGCGGCGAAGTCGGCGTACGACACCTCCGGCAGCACCTGCGACTCCTCGAACTTCGGCTCACCGCCCATCGCCCGCAGCTCCCAGGTGACCTGGTTCAGGTCGTTGTTGTGGAAGACGCAGATCACGCACCTCGGATCGGACCACAGGTGGTAGTAGCGCGAGATCGTGAGCAGTTCCGCCATGCCGTTCATCTGCATCGCGCCGTCACCGACCAGGGCGACCGCCGGCCGGTCCGGGTGGGCGAACTTCGCACCGATGGCGTACGGGACGCCCGGTCCCATGGTGGCGAGGGTGCCCGACAGAGAACCCCGGATCTCGCCGCGGATCCGCAGGTCGCGGGCGTACCAGTTCGCGGCGGAACCGGAGTCCGACGTCACGATGGCGTTCTCGGGGATCCGCTGGGACAGCTCCCACACGATCCGCATCGGGTTGACCGGCTTGGCCTCCAGCATGGCCTGGTTTTCGACCGTGTCCCACCAGCGGGCGACGTTCTTCTCGATGGTCTCCCGCCACGACCGGTCGTCCTTGCGGGTCAGCCGGGGCAGCAGTGCCGCGAGCGTGCCGCGGGCGTCGCCGAGCAGGTTGACCTCGGTCGGGTAGCGCATCCCGATCAGGCCGGGGTCGAGGTCGATCTGCACCGCGCGGGCCTGACCGAAGTCCGGCAGGAACTGCGTGTACGGGAAGCTCGACCCGACGATCAGCAAGGTGTCGCAGTCGCGCATCAGCTCATAGCTCGGCCGGGTCCCGAGCAGTCCGATGGAGCCCGTGACGTACGGAAGGTCGTCGGGCAGAACGTCCTTGCCGAGCAGCGCCTTGGCCACGCCGGCGCCGGTGAGCTCGGCGACCTGGCGTACTTCCTCGGCGGCGTTCCGGGCGCCCTGGCCGACCAGGATCGCCACCTTGCTACCGGCGTTGAGCACCTCTGCGGCGCGGGCGATCTCCTCCTCCGGCGGCACCGCCAGCGACCGCAGGTCGGCGGGCGGACTGGACGGCACCTGCTTGAACACGTGCTCGGGCGGGGAGTACTCCTCCTCCTGCAGGTCGGCGGGGATGATCAGCGCCGTGGGCGCCCGGCGTACCTGCGCCGTGCGGATCGCGCGGTCGAGCGCGTTGGGGAGCTGCTCCGGGACGTTGACCTCGACGAGGTACTCGCTGGCCACGTCCTTGAACAGACTCTGCAGGTCGACCTCCTGCTGGTAGCTGCCACCCATGGCGCTGCGGGCGGTCTGCCCGACGATCGCGACGACCGGCACGTGGTCGAGCTTCGCGTCGTACAGGCCGTTCAGCAGGTGGATGGCGCCCGGCCCACTGGTCGCCATGCACACCCCGACCTGCCCGCTGAACTTCGCGTAGCCCACGGCCTCGAACGCCGACATCTCCTCGTGTCGCGACTGCACGAACCGAGGTTGGTTGTCCGACTCACCGAACGCCGCCACCAGGCCGTTGATGCCGTCGCCCGGGTAGGCGAAAACCTGTTCGACACCCCAGTCGCGGAGCCGGGCAAGGACGTGGTTGGCGACTGGCTCGGCCATCTTCTCCTCCAGTCTCGTGCGGTTCGGTACGCCGCGGCGCGGGGGTGAGCGTTCGCGACGTGTCAGCTCGCCTTCTGGCGCGGTGTCGGCCAGTTGGTCGGAACGCCCTTGTCCTCGATCACCGCGGACCGGATGTTGGACAACGTGGTCGCCAGCAGCCGGGAGACCTGCATCTGCGAGATGCCGAACTCGGCGGCGATCTGGGCCTGCGTCCGCTCGCGGAAGTAAGTGAGGTACAGGATGCGACGTTCCCGCTCCGGCACGTGCGGAATCACCCGGCGGACGGCCTCGCGGTTCTCGATGTACTCCACGTTGCTGTCGTCGTGGCCGATCAGGTCGCCCAGCGTGTCGGCGTCGGGCTCACCGCTGTCCACAGGGCTCTCCAGCGACAACGCGGAGTAGGCGCCGGCGCTCTCCTGCGCCTGGAGGATGTCCTCCTCCCGGACGTCGAGTTCCTCCGCCAGTTCGCTCACTGTGGGCGGCCGTCGCAGCGTGTTGGCCATGTCCTCGTTGGCCTGGCGTACGGCACGGTGCAGGTCGTGCAGCCGGCGCGGAATTCGTACTGACCAACAGTGGTCGCGGAAGTGCCGGCGAAGCTCACCGAGGATCGTCGGCACGGCGAAGGTGCTGAAGCTGGTGCCTCTCTCCGGGTCGAACCGGTCGGCGGCCAGGACGAGACCGACCATGGCCACCTGGTGGAGCTCCTCGAGCGGCTCGCCGCGTCCGGCGTAACGGGACGCGAGGTTTCTGGCCAGGCCGATGTGGTCGAGAACCAGCTGGGAACGGGTGCCCGAACGGGCGTTCCTTCGGTCGGCGTCCTTCCTGGCCGCGGAAGTTGCGGCGGCGTCGTGGGTGCTGGACTCGCTGTCGGGCTCGGTGTCGGACGGGGGGTTGGCGGCGAGCGCCATGCGCGCCTGGCGGATGCTCTCGGTCGCGGAGATGTGCGAAGAGCGGGCGGTTCGCTTGCGGGCGGGGACCGCTGATGCGGCCGTGGTGCTGGTGGCCATGGGTGACCTCCTCGTCCATGCCGGGGCTCGGGGCTGGGTAGGGACCCCTCCCCACACCGGACACCTGCAAAACCTCCCGATCGATCTTTTCTCGTCCAGAGCCGCCCTCAGGGGACGGACCTACCCTCCAAGACGTACCACCGCCCGGCATTACTTGCAATCGCGCAAGTATTGCGAGTATGCAGGAATCCTGGGAGCGTGTCCCGGCCTGGGACCCGGCGGAACGAGGTGGATAGCGGCCGGGATGCATGGGAACTGACTGTGACAACCGGTAGGACAACCGGACGGGACGCCCGGCTGACCGACCGGGGGAGGAGCTCCGCTCGTGACCGAGGTCGAACTGCCCGCACCCGTACTCCACGCCCCACGCCGCCCGCACGTCGACGTGGCCGCCCTGCGACGGGACCTCGAGTCGAGGGTCGACGGGGAGGTGCGGTTCGACGCGGGCACCCGCGCCGCCTACTCCACCGACGGCTCAAACTTCCGGCAGGTACCGATCGGGGTGGTCGTCCCCCGGTCGATCGAGGCCGGTGTCGAGGCGGTCACCGTCTGCCGCGAGCACGACGCACCACTCCTGTCCCGGGGCGGCGGCACCAGCCTGGCCGGTCAGTGCACCAACGAGGCGGTGATGATCGACTGGGCGAAGTACTGCAACCGGCTGCTGCACGTCGACCCCGAACGGCGCACGTGCGTGGTCGAGCCCGGCATCGTCCTCGACGTCCTCAACGAGCAGCTCGGCCGCCACGGCCTGCGGTACGGCCCGGAGCCGGCCACCCACCCCAACTGCACGATCGGCGGCATGATCGGCAACAACTCCTGCGGCGCGACCGCCCAGCGCTCGGGCAAGGTGGTGGACAACATCGCCGGCCTTGAGGTGCTGCTCTACGACGGCACCCGCTTCTGGTGCGGGGAGACCGACGACGAGGAGTACGCCGCGATCGAACGCCGCGGCGACCGGCGCGCCGCCGTCTACCGCTCGCTGCGCCGGCTGCGCGATCGGTACGCCGACGAGATCCGCGCCCGTTACCCCGACATCCCGCGCCGCGTGTCCGGCTACAACCTCGACTCCCTGCTGCCCGAGCACAACTTCGACGTCGCCGGGCTGCTCGTCGGCAGCGAGTCGACGCTCGTGACCGTGCTGCGGGCCGAACTCGAACTTGTTCCCGTTCTCCCCTCCCGCACTCTCGTGGTGCTCGGCTTCGAGGGCATCTCCCTGGCGGGTGACGCGGTGCCCTCCGTCCTCCCGCACAAGCCGATCGCGCTGGAAGGCCTGGACGAGCGACTGCTCACCGACGAGAAGATCAAGCACATCAACCCGCTCGCTCGCGAGGAGCTGCCCGAGGGTTCCGGCTTCCTGATGGTGCAGTTCGGTGCCGAGACGACCGAGGAGTGCGACCAGGCGGCGCAGCGAATGCTGCGGGCACTCGGGAAGTCCGAGGACGACCCCGACGTCGCCTTCCTCGACAAACCCGAACGCGAGGACGAACTCTGGCGGGTGCGCGAGGCCGGTCTCGGCGCCACCGCTCACGTGCCCGGCCACCGGGAGACCTGGGAGGGCTGGGAGGACTCGGCCGTCGCACCGGAGCGGCTCGGCGACTATCTGCGCGACCTGGAGCGGCTGTTCGAGGACTTCGGGTACGCCGACGAGACCGCGCCCAGCCTGTACGGCCACTTCGGGCAGGGCTGCGTGCACACCCGGATCCCGTTCGGGATGACCGACGCCGAGGGCGTGGCGAAGTATCGCCGGTTCCTGGAGAGCGCGGCCGACCTGGTGGCTTCCTACAGCGGATCCTTCTCCGGCGAACACGGCGACGGGCAGACCCGCGGCGAGTTGCTGCCCCGGATGTTCGGGCCGACCGTCATGCGGGCGTTCGGCGAGCTGAAGGCGATCTTCGACCCGGGCGACCGGATGAATCCCGGCAAGGTGGTCGCGCCGCACCGGCTGGACGAGAACCTCCGCCTGGGCGCGACGTGGACGCCGCACTACGACGGGGAGGTGTACTTCCACTACCCCGAGGACGACGGGTCGTTCGTGCAGGCGGTGAACCGGTGCGTCGGCGTGGGCAAGTGCCGCCAGCACCAGCATCCGGGCGGCGCGGTGATGTGCCCGTCGTACCAGGCGACGATGGAGGAGGAGCACTCCACCCGCGGTCGTTCCCGCCTGCTGTTCGAGATGCTGGCCGGGCACCACGACTCCCCCATCATCGACGGGTGGCGCTCGACCGCCGTACGCGACGCGCTGGACCTCTGCCTTGCCTGCAAGGGATGCAAGAGCGACTGCCCGGCCAACGTCGACATGGCGACGTACAAGGCGGAGTTCCTCGCCCACCACTACGCGGGCCGACTGCGCCCCCGTGCGCACTACGCGCTCGGGTGGCTGCCTCTCCTCGCGGCCGGCGTCACCCGGGCGCGGCTGGGCCGGGTGGTGAACGCCTTCACCCACGCGCCGTTGCTGCCCCGGCTCGCGAACGCGGCGGCCGGTCTGGAGCACCGTGAGATCCCGTTGTTCGCGGGCGAGACCCTGCGGCAGTGGTGGCAGCGCAGGGGCACCGGCCGGACGGGCGATGCCTCACGTTCCGGTTCGCGTCCGGGCTCGCGTCCGGGTTCGCGTCCGGCCGGGAGCCGCGGCACGGTGATGTTGTGGCCGGACACGTTCACCAACACGTTCCACCCGCACATCGGTCGCGCCGCGGTGGAGTTGCTCGAGGACGCCGGCTGGGGGGTCCGGATGCCGGAGCAGACGCTGTGCTGCGGCCTCACCTGGATCTCCACCGGCCAGCTCGCCACGGCGAAGAAGGTGCTGCGGCGTACGATCGACGCGCTGTCGGAGCACCTGCGCTCCGGTGGCTTCGTGGTCGGCCTGGAGCCCAGCTGCACAGCGGTGTTCCGGTCCGACGCCACCGAACTCATGGGCTCCGACGACGACGTCGAGCGGCTGCGCAAGCAGACGTTGACACTGGCCGAGCTGCTCACCGAGCACACGCCCGGCTGGACGCCGCCATCGCTGGACGGTGTGCACGCGCTCGCCCAGGTGCACTGTCACCAGCACGCCGTCCTGGGCTGGGACGCCGACGCCGAACTCCTCTCCCGCGCCGGTGCGCGGGCCGAGCGCCTCGACTCCGGTTGTTGCGGCCTGGCCGGCAACTTCGGGTTCGAGGCCGGGCACCTGGAGGTCAGCGAGGCCTGCGCGGAGAGCGTGTTGTTGCCGTCGGTGCGCGACGCCGAGCCGGGTACGGCGATCCTCGCGGACGGGTTCAGCTGCCGTACCCAGCTGCACGAACTCGACAGCGGCGGACGCGAGGGTGTCCATCTGGCCGAACTTCTGGCCCGGAGGCTGCCCGGCCGGCAGGAGTCACCCGACGGCATGCGCGCCGAGGCGAGCAGGGGCGACCTGGAGCCCGGCGACCGGCCGGGCACGCCGAGCCGGGCCGCCCGGGCTGCGGCACTGGCCGCGACCGCTCTGGCCGCCGGTGCCGCGACCGCTGCCGCCGCCCGCCTCGGTAGCCACGCCGCCGGCGGAGTGGTCGACCGTTTCCGTCCGACCGCGAGGGGAATCCGCCTCCCATGACACGTAAGCAGACCGAGGCGGCGCGCAGGAACGTCCAGAAGGCGCAAGCCGGCGCCCGGAAGAAGAAGACCATCAGCAAGCTGTCGCCGAAGACCCGCAGCGAGCTGGGCAAGCAGGGAGCGGCGGCCCGAAAGCGGGGCGGCGAGCCCGGCCACCGGCTGGAGGACCGCACCCGGCAGGACCTGTACGCCGAGGCGAGCAAACTCGACATCCCGGGTCGTTCGAAGATGGGCAAGGGTGACCTGATCCAGGCGATCCGCCGCGCGCGGTGACCGGCCGCGAGGTTGGTGCTCCGCCGCCCCGAGCCGTGGCGGTCACCTCGGCCGGCATTCGCGCAGGCACGGGCGTCGGTACCGACGTCGTCTTCCTGCCCGGCATGGCTGTCCACCGCTACCTCCGGAGGACCCAGGACCTGGTCGCGCGACAGGCCCGTGCGCACCTCGTCCACCTGCCCGGGACCGGACAGGCGCCGGACGCGCCGTGGCCGGCCGGCCTCGCCGAGGACGTCACGGCGACGCTCGACTGGCTGTCGGCAAACCCGGCGGCCGGTCCGCTCGTGCTGGTCGGGCACTCCTACGGCTGCCAGGTCGCAGGTCGCATCGCCGCCGCGGTGCCCAACCAGGTCACGGCGCTCGTACTCGCCAGTCCCACCATCGACCCGGCGTACCGCTCGTGGCCCAGACTGGTGACCCGGTTCGCCCTGGAAAGCGCGGCGACGCCGGCGCGCCTCGGGCGGATGCAGCTGTCCGAGCAGCGCCGCGCGGGTCCCCGCCGAATGCTGGCGATCGTCCGGTCCATGCTGGCCGACGACCCCGAGGAGGCGCTGGCCCGCGTCCACGTTCCCACGACCGTGGTCCGCGGGGAGCACGACCGGCTCTGCACCGAGCGATGGGCTCGCCGGCTCGCCGACCGGCCGGGTGGTTCGTTCGTGAGTGTCGAGGGTGGCATACACGCCTTTCCGTACGACCGCCCGGAGGCGCTGGCCGAGGCCGTCAAGGCGTACTTGCCGCGGTGACGCCCTGGCCACGATGCCGGGACGGTGCCTCCCCTGGCGATCCCTGTCAAGGTCTGCTTGCCACGGAGAGGTCGACGGCAACACCGAAGTGGTCGCGCGCGCTCGCCCACGCGTCGCGGTAGCACACGCTCATGCCGTCCAGCGGGTGCCGACCGGTCCAGAACCGGATGCTGGTGGCGTCGGGGTCGGCGTCCAGGTCCCCCGCGACGATGACGTGCCCGGGGCGTTCTGCGGCCAGGCGTTCGACCAACCCGGCGGTACGCACCGTCTGCAGGCATCGCTCGTGTTCGAGGTCGAGCCGCCAGCTCGGGAAGTGGTTGACCAGCCAGATCCGGCCGAACGGCTCCGGGGCCAGGACCTCGGTCACCAGACTGGTGCACGCGAACCCAGCCGTACGGTCGTTGATCTGCAGGTCGACCTCGATCACCTGTCCGACCGGCCACCTGCTCGCCGTGGTGATGCCCTGGCCGTCGTCCTCCCGGGCGGTCTGGTGGACCAGGAGGTACTCGTCGCCGAGTACGTCGCGCACCTGGTCGTAGGTGTCGGTGACGATGGTTTCCTGCAGGGTGAGGAGATCCGGCGCCAGTTCGGCGAAGCCCGCGGCGAGGCGCTCACGCCTGGGCGGCCAGTCGCCGCGCGTCCCCCAGACGTTCAGGGTTGCCAGCCGCAGGTGTTCCGGTGAACGTGGTCGCATCCAGCCCATCCTGCCGAGATGATCCTCAGCCGCCGATCGCGGCCCTCACAGTCGCGGACTGTTCGGCCGCCGCACGTCGTTGGTGCTCGCGGGGGCTCACTCCGCGCACCCGCTTGAACGCCGTACTGAGCGCGAACGGACTCGCGTACCCCACCCTGGTCGCCACCGACGCGACAGTGGCTCCCGGCTCGGTCAGCAGGTCGGCGGCGAGGGCGAGCCGCCAGCCGGCGAGGAACGCCATCGGCGGCTCACCCACGAGTTCGGTGAACCTGCGTGCCAGCGCCGCGCGCGACACACCGCACTCCGCGGCGAGGCGGGCCACCGTCCACGGCCGAGCGGGTGCGTTCTGCAACAGCCGAAGCGCCCGGCCGACAACCGGATCGTCCTGCGCGGCGTACCACGGCGGCGTGGCGGTGTCCGGGCGCGCGAACCACGTCCGCAGCGACATCACCACCAGCAGGTCGAGCAGCCGGTCCAGTACGACCTCCTGCCCGGGGTCCTCGCGTTGCACCTCGGCGCCGAGCAGCGGCACCAGGGGTGAGTCCCAGGCCGCGCCCGGCAGGACCACCAACGCAGGCAGGGCATCCAGCAGCAGTGCCCCGACCGCGCCGACCTCGGGGTAGGTGCCGACGAGCATGGCAACCTGGCCTTGCGGGTTGGTTCCCCAGCTCCGCACGCCGAGGTCCATCGTCCGGCCCGGGCGACCAGCGCCTTGGCGATGCCGCCGGGGTACTGCCGTCAGGGTCTCGCCGGCCGGCGTGGTGCAGAGCTGGCCGGGGTGGATGACCACCTGCGGTGGCGTGTCCGGGTGGTCGGCTACGACGTACGGCTCGGGGCCCCGGAAGAGCGCGACGTCCCCAGCCCGGAGCGGGCGGGGCTCGCCCCTCTCGGGCAGGACCCACCCGTCGCCGCGCACCATCACCACCAGGGTCAGCGGCGCCTGGTCCTGTACCCGCATCGACCACGGCGGGTCGAGCAGCACACGCAACAGGAACGCCTGTCGGGCGCGGGGTCCGGACAGCAGCCCGGCGAGGGGGTCCATGTCCGGGAGTCTAGGTCCTCCGGCCAGGCCTGGACGCACGCGTATGGAATCGAGCTTCTCAGCCATGGCACGTCCAGCGCGGCGCCGGTTGGCTGGAGCCATGACACAGACAGCACCCGACCAGAGCCCAGCCCAGACCCCAGTCCGGACCCCAGTCCGGACCCCAGTCCGGACCACAGCCCGGACCACAGCCCGGACCACAGCCCGGACCACAGCCCGGACCACAGCCCGGACCACAGCCCCGGAGGCCGGCCGGAAGCCGGGGCATGTCCCGCTTTCGAACGCGAACCCGGACGCGGCCGGCACCACGCTCGTCCTGGCCGGTACGGGAAAGACCGGCGCCCGGGTCGCGCGGCGGCTCACCGCCCGCGGCGCCCGCGTCCGGATCGGCTCCCGGTCCGGAACTCCGCCCTTCGACTGGGAGGACGCTCGGACCTGGCCGGCGGCCGTGGAGGGCGCCTCCGCCGCATACGTCGCGTACGTCCCCGAACTCGGCTTCCCCGGGGCGGCGGAGACGGTGGGCGCGTTCACCCGGTTGGCCGTCGACCGTGGTGTACGCCGGGTGGTCCTGCTCAGCGGGCGCGGGGAGCCCGAAGCGCAACGGACCGAGCAGGTGCTGCGGGAAGAGTGCGGGGGCGACGCGGCCTGGACGGTCGTACGATCCAGCGTCTTCGCGCAGAACTTCAGCGAGGGCTTCCTGGTCGACGCCGTCCGCGCGGGCGTGCTTCCCTTCCCCGCGGGCGATGTCGCCGAGCCGTTCGTCGACGCCGACGATCTGGCCGACGTGGCGGTCGCCACCCTCACCGAGCCGGGCCACGAGGCTCAGGTGTACGAGCTGACCGGACCGCGCTCGCTTCGCTTCGCCGAGGTCGCCGCCGAGATCTCCGCCGCGTCCGGACGTGAGGTGACCTACGTACCGGTCACCGTCGACCAGTTCGCCGCCGGCCTGGTCGAGGAAGGCGTTCCGGCGGAGTTCGCCGCCCTGCTGTCGGGGCTGTTCGGTGAGGTGCTCGACGGGCGCAACGCGGCGTTGACAGACGGTGTGCGGCGTGTGCTGGGCCGTGAACCGCGCGACTTCTCCGAGTACGCACGGTCGACCGCCGCGCTCGCCGCGTGGACGTTCTGATCGTAGGGAGGTCGGGGCCGTTCCGAGCCCACCCGGACGAAACCCCAGCAGGGCGAAAACCCTGACAGTACAGGCGGAACGAGCACCGGACAGCACCACGATCAGGCGCCCACGACCCGGTGATGCGAGGAGCGTGGGGGATTCCCCGAATCAACCTGGCGGACGGCCGCCGAAGCTGGGGTGATCACCCCGGTTTCGCCCGGTCGGTCCGGTTGACAGCCCTCTACGATCGAAGCCATGGCATCGAACGCCGACCGTTTCGGCCCGGCGTCCCCCTCGTCGCCGGGAACCGAAGACACCGGACAGGAACTCACCGAGACACTCCAGCGAATCATCTCCTCGGCATGTGATCTGATGAGTGCGCGGTGTGGTGCCCTGCTGGTCACCGAGTCCGACTGGAATGTCCGCGAGTTCGTGACCTGCGGGCTGACCGACGAGGAGAGCTCGGAGGTCGCCGAACTGCCCCGGCTGCACGGCCTGCTCGAACTACTGCTGGAATCGGACCGGCCGATCAGGCTGAACTCGCTGCGCGACCACCCCGCCGCGCGCCATCTGCCGAGCCACGATCTGGCCAGCACGCTCCTCGCCGTCCCTGTGCATCTGCGCGACGCGCCGTACGGCCACCTCTATCTCGCGGACAAGAAGGACGGGCAGGAGTTCACCGCGACGGACGAACAGACGGCTGTCTCGCTGGCCCGGGCCGCGGCCCTGGCAATCGAGAACTTCCGGCTGCTGGGCCAGCAGCAGCGCAGGCAGCGGTGGCTGGAGGTCTGCTCGGAACTCACCGCCATGCTGCTGGACGAGGTGGACCTCGCTGCGACGACCCGGCTGGCGACCAGGAGGTTCCGGGAGATCTCCGGCGCGGAGTACGCCGCGGTGATTCTGGTCGATCCGGCCGACCCGGGCCGACTCGTCTACCAGGCGGTCACCGGCCTGGGCGACCTGCCCCTCCCGGGCACCAGCGTTCCCCGGCGCGGGCTCGCGGCCGCCGTTCTGGACAGCGGCGAGCCGATCGTCACCGACCACCTGCTGGACGACCCGCGCTTCGACCCGGGCCCGGACCCGCAGGAGGATCTGTCCGTTCTGGGGCTGACCATGGTCCTGCCGCTCGGGGGGTCCGGTGAGTTGGTGGGCGTGCTGTTCGTGGGCTGGCGGCGGGACTCCCCCGCCGCGCGGGTCGCCGCGCGCGAGGGCGAACTCGTCCGTACGTTCGCCAACCACACCGCCCTGGTCCTGCTACGTGTCCGTGCCCAGGAGGCCCGCAGCCGGCGCGAACGCTGGCTCGAGGCGGCCGCCGAGATGGCCCGGCTGCTGCTGGGCGAGGTGGACCGCGACGAGGCGATGCGGTTGCTCGTGGACCACCTGCGGGAGGTGTCCGGCGCGGACGTCGCCGGCGTCCTGCTGGCGGACCCGATCGACCCCGGCTCGGTGTTCGTCGTGGTCTTCGAGGGTGGCGGCCTTGTGCCCGCACCCCCCGACCTGCGCATCCCGCGCGCCGGTCTGCTGGCCCGAGTGCTCGACTCCGGTGAACCCGTCGTCAGCGACGACTATCCGAACGAACTCGGACACGACCCGCCTCCTGCCTGGCAGAAGGCTCTCGCGAGCGTGGGGCTGGGCATGATGCTCCCGCTCACCACCGACGGCGAGGTGCTGGGCACGTTGTTCGTCGCGTGGCGCCGTGGCTCGCCGGACGCCCCCCTCGCCCGCGAGGAGGTCGTGGAGGTACAGATCTTCGCCGACCTGGCCGCGCTCGCCCTGCAACGGGTGCGTACGCAGGGAGACCGCGAGCACCTGGCCGTGCTGGAGGAACGCGACCGCATCGCGCACGAGATGCGCGACGTGATCGTCCAGCAGTTGTTCGGCGTCAGCCTTCGGTTGCGCAGTGCAGGCGGCCTGAGCTCCGAACCGGTCGTACGACAGCGGCTCAGTGACGTCCTGGACGACCTCGACCGCACCAGCCGTCAGGTCAGGAGTGCCATCTTCGGCGGCGACGACCACGACCACGACCACGACCACGACCACGACCTGCACGACATCCACGACCGGTACGACGGGCACCGCTCTCCCGGCAACGGCGACTGAGCGCCCGTTCACCGAAGTCCCACCTCGGGTGGAGTACGAGACCAGCGAACTGGATCGCGGTCCGGCGCCGCTGTTCGCAGCCCTCGCCCACTGGTCGGGTCAGCCCTGGAGAGGCTGGAACGGGCCCGACAGGACTGCGACGCCAGGCAACGGCTTGCCGCCCGTCGAGTCTGATCCGGAAACGGCGTCAGGCCCGGCTTGACAGTCCCGGGTTCAGACCCCGGGTTCAGACCCCGGGTTCAGACCCCGGGTTCAGACCCCGGGTTCAGACCCCGGGTTCAGACCCCGAGGGCGCGGAGGTTGTCCCGGCTGATCCTGGCGCTCTCCAACGGCGTCTCCTGCTGGGTGACATCGGTCTCCACGATCAGCCAGCCGTCGAAGCCGGCCTGGTCCAGCAGGGAGAACATCGTGGCGAAGTCGACCTCGCCGTGGCCCACCTCGGTCCAGATCGCGTGCTTCTCGAACGTCGAGTAGTCCCAGCCCGCTTCCCGGCCGCGGTCCCGCACGGCGGTGTCGACGTCCTTCAGGTGCGCCGTCCTGATCCGCTCGGCGTGCCGCCGGGTGAACTCCACCACGTCGACGCCCGCCCAGGCAAGGTGCCCGGTGTCGGGGCCGAGGAACAGGACCTCCGGGTCCACCGCGGCCAGCAGCCGCTCGATCTCGTCCTCGGTCTCCACGAACGTGCCGACGTGGTTGTGGTAACAGGACCGCACGCCGTACTCCAGCGTCGCGCGGGCGATCGCGTCCACGGTCCGCACCAGCTGGGCGAAGTCCTTCTCCGACAGAGCGTCGTCCGGACCCGCGTGCGCGGCGACGTCCCGTCGGGTGCGACCGGAGCGGGTCGTGGCGTTGAACCCGCCCGCGGAGACGTAGAGCTCGCCCACCCCGAGTTCGCTGGAGATGCGGGCCTGTTCGCGCGCCTGTGCGACGTACTCCTCGTGCCGGTCCTCCTCCCAGAAGTCGCCGCCGAAGTAGCCGGGCGCGGGCGCCAGGCCGTACCCGCCCCAGATCTCGGCGATCTCCTTCGCCGTGCGGCCACCGCGGGCACTCCACGGCGCGCCGGCGTAGCCGGCCTCGGCGATGTCGGCGAGCACCTTCTCCTCCGGGACACCTCGCCACGTGATCTGGCCACAGCCCAGGTCGACCTTCATCCCGCCTCCTCGATACGCCTCTGTACGCCTCTGTGGGCCTCGATATGCCTCGGACACCTTGGGATCGCCGCGCGGCCTCGGGTCACGCCGGACTCCCTTTCCTGCCTGTGTTCTACGAGCGTTCGCCCTGGCCCAGCAGCGCCGCCCGCTCCTCCACCGACAGCGGCGGTGCCGGGGTGCACGTGGTGGTGAGCTCCACCCGCTCACCCGTCTGGGCGGAGCGGACCAGGCCGGTGATCAGGTCGACCACGTGGCAGGCGATGTCACCACCAGCTCTTGGTTTGCGGCCGGCCCGGACCGCAGCGGCCAGTTCACCCACGCCGAGCCCGCGCAGGTTGTGCGGAAGCTCGGCCGGCTGCCGGCTGTCCGGGACCTCCTTCCAGTCCTCGCCGTACCGGCGGACGTACGCGGGGTCGCCGAAGTTGTTCGGGTTCGGTGCTGCGAGCTCACCGTCGCTGCCGTAGACGGTGAGCACCGGAACCTCCCGCGGATGGTCGGTGCCCCACACCAGCGCGGTGTTCGCGAGCAGGCCGTTCGCGAACTCCACCACCGCGGCGGTGGCGATCGCCGCGCCCGCCGGCGGCCGGGTCGGCTCCTCCCCCGCCCGCAGGGTGTGGGCCGCACCGCTCACCCTCACCGCAGGGCCGAACAGGTTGACCAGCGCGGAGAAGTAGTACGGCGCCATGTCCAGAATGGGTGTCGCACCCTCGGTGTAGAAGCTCGCCCGGCCCATCGCGCCCCGAAACATCAGCCCGGTCGCGGACAGCGGAGTGCCCACCGCACCGTCGGCCAGAGCGGCCCGCGCGGCTTGGAATCCTGAGCCCAACAGGGTGTCCGGAGCGCATCCCACGGCCAGCCCACGCTGGTCGGCCTCCGCGAGGAGTTCCCGCGCCTGCTCCAGTGTGGGAGCGAGCGGCTTCTCCGACCACAGGTGCTTGTCCGCTGTCAACGCCGCCTTGCTCACCTCGACGTGCACCGCGATCGGGGTGAGGTTGACGACCACCTCGATGTCCGAGCGTTCCAGCAAGGTCCGCGGGTCCGTCGCCTGCGGTACGTCGTACTTCTTGGCGACCTGCGCCGCCCGCTCCTGGTCGACGTCGGCCACCGCGGCGACCTCGACCCCCGGCATCCGGCCCAGGATCGGGAGGTACATGTGGCTGACCTGTCCGCACCCGATGACTCCGACCGTCGTGGTCGCCGGCATCCCGCATCCCCACCCTGAAGTGTCGTCGTCGGATCGGCTGTCGCGGCTCGGCGCGACCTCGCGCCCCTTCGCGATGCGGGCGGTCACCAGGCGGGCCGGAACCGTTCCTAGGACGCTAGCAGGGTGTGGGCGACCAGGCCTGTCCGATTCCTGACGTACGAACGTCTCAACGGTCCGGCGGCGCGGGTGCGAGCCGGTTCCGGCCGCTCCGCCGCCCGGACGGAGCCGAGGACGCGGTGGTCAGCGCTGGCGTTCCCTGCGTACGTTGACCTTTCGGCCCTTCACGGTCGTGGACCGCAACGCGGAGATGACCTCGTTGGCGGCGTTCTCCGGCACCTCCACCAGGGAGAACTTGTCCGTGATCTCGATGGCACCGATCTCCCGCCCACGCAGGCTGGACTCGTTGGCGATCGCCCCCACCAGGTCCTGCGGGCGCACTCCTGCCCGCCGGCCGAGCCCGACGAACAGCCGGGTCATACCACCTGCCGCGCCGCGGCCTCGCGCACGACCGCCCTGCGGACGTCCGCCGTCGCCCTTGCGTCGCGCACCGTCGGACTCCGGGGTCGCGTTCGGGATCTCCGGCTCGTCCTCGTCGACCCGGCCGCCGGTGGCCTCGTGCGCCAGCTTGACCGCGGCCAGCGCCACCTCCATCACGTCGAACTCGTCGGTGAGGGTCTCCACCACCACCCGGAAGTGGTCCAGGTCGTCCTCGAGCAGGCTCTCGTGCAACGCGGCCCGGGTGAGCTCCAGCCGGCGCGCCTGCAGGTCGGCGACCGTCGGCATCTTCTCCACCGCGATCCTGCGGCCGGTGACGCGTTCGATCGTCTTCAGCATCCGGTGCTCGCGCGGGGCGGCCAGTGTGATGGCCACGCCCTCCCGGCCGGCCCGGCCCACCCGGCCGATCCGGTGGACGTAGGACTCCGGCGCGGACGGCACGTCGTAGTTGACGACGTGGCTGAGGTGTTCGATGTCCAGGCCGCGAGCCGCCACGTCGGTGGCCACCAGCAGGTCGGCGGTACGGCTGCGCAGCCGGCCCATGACCCGGTCGCGCTGCTCCTGGCTCATACCGCCGTGCAGAGCCTCTGCGCGGTAGCCCCGGCCGTTCAGCGTCTCTGCGAGCTGGTCGACCTCCTCGCGCGTACGGCAGAACACCAGTGACGCCGTGGGTGACTCGACGTCGAGGACCCGGCCCAGCGCCGCCGGCTTGTGCGCCCGCGGGATGACGTACGCCACCTGTCGTACCAGAGGTGCCTCACCGGGCTCCGGTGCGCGCCGCTCGATCTCGATCCGCTCCGGGTCACGCAGGTGGCGCCGGACCATCCCGCCGATGCGCGGCGGCATCGTCGCCGAGAACAACACCGTCTGGCGTTCCTGCGGCGTCTCCTGCAGGATCGCCTCGATGTCCTCGGCGAAGCCCATGTCGAGCATCTCGTCGGCCTCGTCCAGCACGACGCAGGTCAGGCTGTCCAGGTGGAGGGTGTCGCGGCCGATGTGGTCGAGGGCGCGTCCCGGGGTGGCGACCACGACGTCGACGCCGTTCGACAGCGACCGCAGCTGGCGGCCGATCGGCTGACCGCCGTAGATGGGCAGCACCCGGATGCCGATGCCCCGGCCGTACCTGTGGAACGCCTCCGACACCTGTACCGCCAGCTCGCGTGTGGGGACCAGCACGAGCGCGGTGGGGTCTGCACCGCGGTCACCGTCGGGCATCTGCTGCAGGATCGGGAGGGCGAACGCTGCCGTCTTGCCCGTGCCCGTCGCCGCCTGTCCGAGCACGTCCCGCCCGGCCAGCATCGGGGGGATCGCCGTGAGCTGGATCGGCGTCGGCTCCTCGTATCCCAGGGTGGACAGCTCGTGGAGGAGTTCCGGACGCAGACCGAGATCGGCGAAGCTGGCCGGGTTGTCGGATTCGTGCGCGGTCGGTTCGGGCGCGGTCATGGTCAGGCTCAGGCTCCTCGGGTCCGGGCACGGGTGCCCCGGCGTTGCGGCGACGTCAGGGTTCATGTTCCCCCGCCCGCCGGTGTTTCGCGCGGACGACCGGCACGGCGAGCCGGAAAGGCACGCGGCGTTCGTACGACGACCACCCTGTGTCACCTACGACGCACACCGTATCGGCTCGGCTGGTCCGCTTCGGCCCGTTCGGCACACGCCTGACTCGTCCGGCTCGGTGGAGCCCGCAGTCGATGAGACCCTGGCCGCGGAGTCGAACCGCGACAGGACGATCTTGCCGGATCGCCCGCTCTTCCGTTGAGCTAGCCAGGGGAGAAGATCGAATGGCGGTCTCAACCAGGCGGGGTTCAGTGACCGAGGAGGACGTACCACCATGATCAACCTGGCGTGATCCCGTGTCCTGCGAATGATCGAAAGTCCCCTCACTGCAGTCTCGGCGTCGTTGCCGACGATGCGGTGAACGTTCTACGATCGGGTCACGCCTCCAGGCCGATCCGGCCGGCTCAGTCTTCCGCGGCACTTCGCGCTCGTTCGCCCGAGTCCCTCCCGCCACGCCGGGGCCGGCGTTCCGCGGTTCCCCTCCCGCGGGCACGTTACGGCCGATCTTCTCGGGCCTCTCCTTCCGCGTGGCTCCCCCCGTCCCCTTCTGCGCATCCGTCGGCGCACCCCTTTCCGAGGCCACTCCACCGGCGCAGCTCTGCTCCCTGCCTCGTCCCCTGTCCACTCCCCCCGTCCCTGTCCGTTCTCCCTTCCACTGCGAGGTCTCCCATGCCTGCCACCTCCGCGACGGCCGTTCTCTCCTTTGTCGGCACGGTCCTCGGTCCGTGCACTGTCGTACGCGAGCACACCTGGCCGCACCGCGGTGCCGCGGTCTTCGAAGTGCGAGACGCCAAGGGCCGCCGGTGGTTCGCGAAGCGCCATCAACGCCAGGGCCAGTACGACCGCGAACTCTCGGCGTACCGGCGATGGGTGCCCGCGCTGCGGCCGAACGCTCCCGTCCTGCGCGCGCATGACGACGAACGACGCACGCTCGTGCTGTCCGCGGTGCCGGGGCAGGCCGTGCCCGAGCAGAGCGTCGACCTGTACCACGCGGGCGGGGCGCTCCTGCGCCGGCTGCACGATGCCGAGGAGTTCGGGCGGGACCCGGACTACGCGGCCGTGAAGGCAGCCGAACTGGATGGCTGGCTCGCGCGCGCCGACGGCCTCCTGGACGCCGTGGAGACCGCGTTCGTACGGTCGGAGATCCGTTGTCTGGAAAGCCTTCCGAGCCCGAGGACGGTGCCGTGCCACCGTGACTACGGCCCGCGCAACTGGCTGCTGGACGGCAGGAACCTGTACGTGATCGACTTCGAGTGGGCTCGCCCGGATGCCTGGGTGACCGACCTCGCCAAGCTGTTCTTCGGACCTTGGCAGGGCCGGCCCGACCTGCGTGAGGCGTTCCTGGACGGGTACGGGCGCACGCTGACCGCGGACGACCTCGCTCACCTTGTCCACGGGCACGCCCTGACCGTCACCTGGCAGCTCATCTGGTCGACTCGGCACGACAATCTGAGCTTCGCCACCGGCATCCGCGAAGTCCTGCACGGCCTGATGCGGCACGCCTACTCCTGACCCTGCGAAGTCGGTGTGGTGTCGGAGGGCGTCGGCGACGCTCATGGACGGACGATTCGTCGTCGCACGTCCACCCACTCGGGTGGGATGTATTCGGGGTGGCCGTGGTTGCCCATGCGCACTTGCCAGCCTTTGTGGTGGACGAAGGTGTGATGCGTCTTGCACAGCAGCACTCCGTTGGCCAGATCAGTCGGGCCGAACTGCTCCCAGGCGGTCATGTGGTGCGCGACGCAGCGGCGTTCGGGTACGTGGCAGCCGGGGAAGTGGCAGTGGGACCCGTCGCGGATGGCGAGAGCGCGTCGTTGTGGTTCGGTGAAGAACCGGTCTGCCGTTCCGATGTCGAGGATTTCGCCGTTGCCGCCGAGGACGACGGGGATGATGTTGGCGTCGCAGGCCATCCGGCGGATCGTCGCCACGGAGACAGGTTCTCCGCGCAGGCCGAGGATCCGGGCCGACCCGCCACCGCCGCACTTGGTGCAGCCGTCGTGGGGGACGTGGTGGTTGTCAGGGTCGATGTGGTCGTCAGGGTCGATGACAGCCTCCGACTCCGCCGCACCCTCCTGTGATTCGGGCTCGGCGTCGCGTTCCGCCCCGGTCTCCCAGTACTCCGGTTCGGTTCCTGTTTCCAGGACTCTCGGGTCCCATCCGGCTGCGTTGTTCGGTTGTAGGTCCTGCCGGGGTTCTCGCGGTCCGGGTTTCCGATCTCCGAACCCCGCCGGTTCTGGTGTGTCAGGTGATGGCTTCTCCTTGCCTGGTTCGCGTTCCTGAGCGGCCGGAGTGGCTGACCCGGGGGTCCCGCCGACAGCACCGGCGTCGCCTGGCCATGCCGCCTGACCGAGCTCGCCGGTCACGTCTTCGCCGGACTTGTTCTTGTTCTTGGTGGGCTTGAAGTTGGGGGTGCCCGTCGTGCCAGCGGTATCCGTGCCGCCGTCGCTCTGCGCGCCGTTGGTCTGCGCGCCGTCGCTCTGCGCGCCGTCGCTCTGCTTCCCGTCGCTTTGTTTCCGGTTCTTTCGCTTGGCCTGTCGTGTGGCGTCGGGGGTTTGGCAGCCGCAGGGCATGGGGCGGACGGGGGTGGTGTCGTCGATGGCGCCGAACCCGGTGCCTTGTAGGAGCTGGTCGAGTCCGATGGTGACGGTCACGCAGTCGCGTCCACGGCCACGGTTCGGCGACGCCTGCCACTCAGCCATCCTCGCCACGAGTTCGGCGAACGCGTCCCCACGCTTTTGGTCCAGGGGGCGTTCGTCGGGTTCGGCGCGGGTATCTGCGGCGATCAGCCCTTCGATGATCTTGCGGAGAGCTTCCATCTCCAGCACCGGCAGCTTGACGATCATGGTTTCGGACCCGGGGATCCCGTTCGGCAGGTATTTCAGGGAGCGTCTGCGTTCGGCGGCGCGTTCGGCGGCGTCGAGTTCCTCTCCGAGCCGCCGTTCCCATTCCTCCGGGGCGAGCACCAGCAGCAGGTGCCGCCCCAGCAGCCGCACATCGTCAGGGTTACGCCGCCGGGATTCGTCGATCAGGTACTCCTCACCCTGCACCCGTTGTTCCAGGCTGATCCATCGGGGCAGGTCCTTGATCGCGGCGGCGATCACCTGCGCATGCCGAAACGACACCTCACCCCGCGCCAACGCCCGCGCCGTAAGCGTCACCGTACGGTCCAGGTCCCGCGCCAGCGCCACCGCCGCGTAGGCGTCCCTCCTGCCCATCCGCAAGGAGTTCCGCAGCCACACAGCGGTGGTCGCCGCACCGGTCGCCTTCCCGACCTCGCGCGCCTCGGCCTGGCGGACCCAGCCCAGAGTGAGCGCGTCCGACCGCGCCTTCTCGGTCTCCAGCTCACCGATCAGCTCCCCCAACTCACCCACCTCCACGAACGTGGTCGGCGTCGCCAGGGCCTCGTCCAACCCGGCACGGATCGCCGCCAGCGCAGCCCTCAACCGGGCGACCGCACCACCACCACCGCTGCCACCGCTGCCGGGAAGATCCTGCTCTGCCGAACGCATGTTCGAAGCCTAATGACCGCAAATAACACCAAGACCGTTGTCCACAAGGAGAGCCCGATGCGACGCCGATCCGACGCCTGTGGACAAAAACCTGGCGCGCCACCAGTGTCGGCTGGCGAAAACAGGGCGTTCGAAGGGTGATCTTCGACGCAGCGAACGAGGTCGTGGCGCCCACGTGCACCTGCGGACCGAGAGCGAGGAGGAGGGCGGCGATGCGCCGCCCTCGCCACCTGGTTCCGGCGCTCAGTCCTCCTCGTCGGCGACACTGATCGCGCCGGACGGGCACAACTGCGTCGCCTCCCGTGCGGCGTCGGCCTCGGCGGCCTCGGGTTGGCGGAGCAGCACCACCAGTCCGTCCTCTTCGCTCTGGTCGAAGATGTCCGGCGCGGTCAGCACGCACATCCCCGCACCACAGCAGATGTCCCGGTCAACGTTGATCCTCATCCCGTCACCTCCCGTACCCGGGGACTCCTTGCCGCACAACGTAACCGCCGAGCCGCGCGACTTCGCGGCCACGCCACCGCTTACCACGCCACCGGCAGACTGTGCACGCCGTAGATGGCCATGTCGGTTCGCAGCTGCACGTCCTCCGGCTCCACCGCCAGCCGGAGGTCCGGGAACCGCGAGAGCAGCGCGTTGAACCCGGTCCGCATCTCGATCCGCGCCAGTTGCTGACCTAGGCACTGGTGGATGCCGTGCCCGAACGCAAGGTGCCCGGTCGCCGAACGCCGGAGGTCGAGCTCGTCGGGGTTGCCGAAGCGTTCCGGGTCACGGTTGGCGGCCGGCAGTGACAAGCTGACGACCTCGCCGGCCCGCACCAGTTCGCCGTCCAGTTCGACGTCTTCCAGCGCCGCACGTGTGGGCCCGATGTGCACGATGGTGAGGTAACGCAGCAGCTCCTCCACGGCGTTCTCCACCAGTGAGGGATCAGCGCGCAGCGCCGCGAGCTGGTCGGAGTGGCGCAGCAACGCGAACGTACCCAGACCCAGCATGTTGGCCGTGGTCTCGTGCCCCGCGATCAGCAACAGCACCGCGATGCCCGCGATCTCCTCGTCGTCGAGGGCGCCGCCGGCGATCAGCGTGCTGATCAGGTCGTCGGCGGGTTCTGCCCGCTTGCGTACGACCAACCGGTGGAGGTACTCCCGCAGTGAGACGAGCGCCCCCATCGCCTCCTCGAAGCTGGACTCCAGGTGGAGCAGGACCCTGGTGTCGTGCTGGAACTTCTCCCGGTCGGTGTAGGGAACTCCGAGCAGTTCGCAGATCACCAGCGACGGGATCGGCAGCGCGAACTCCGCGACCAGATCGGCCGGCGAGCCGCGGCGCTCCATCGCGTCCAGGTGCTCCGCGGTGATCCGCGCGATCCTGTCCTCCAGGTCCCGCATCCGCCGCACCGTGAAGTGTGACGTCAGCTGGCGCCGGTATCTGGTGTGCTCGGGCGGGTCCATGCCGATGAAGAAGCCCGGCTCGGACGGCCCTGGATGTTCCTCCTCGAACGCGATCCGGCGCGGAGGACGCTGCAACTCCCGCCGCCGGCTGAACCTCCGGTCGGCCAGGACTGCCCGCGCGAGCGGATAGCTCGTCACCAGCCAGCCCAGCGAGCCGTCGGGATAACGCAACCGGCTGATCGGACGTTCCTCGCGCAACGCCGCCAGAACCGCGGGTGGGTCGAACGGGTCGGATCGCTCGACGGGGAGGCCGTCCACCGGTGGCGTGGGCGCCACGGATGTCGGCATCGTCTTCGCCATCACGTGCTCCTTACGTTCCGGTCGTTGTTCGGTACTGCTCTCCTCCCTTCCAGCAAACACCCGTCCTGCTGAAACTACAACCAGTGTAAATTTTCTTTTGATGTACGCCGGCCGGGAGGTGCGGGCCGCGAAGGAGATGCGGCGCCGACCGTTCGCGTCGCCCGGCGGTCCGGGGTAGAACAGGACACGTGCCCGACAAGTTGGACGCCTACCGCCGCAAGCGCAGCGCCGATCGCACCGCCGAGCCGGTGCCCGCCGGAGGCCCACTGCCGCAAGGCAACGACGACACCTTCGTGATCCAGGAGCACCACGCCCGCCGCCTGCACTGGGACTTTCGGCTCGAACGCGAAGGCGTGCTCGTCTCCTGGGCGCTGCCCAAGGGGCTGCCCGACGACCCGAAGAAGAACCACCTCGCGGTGCACACCGAGGACCACCCGCTGGAGTACGCCGACTTCGCCGGTGAGATCGCCAAGGGCGAGTACGGCGGAGGGACGGTCGAGATCTGGGACCGGGGAACGTACGAGTGTGAGAAGTGGACCGACCGCGAGGTGAAGGTCGTACTCCACGGCACCAACGGCGACCGCTCCCAGGGCCGCTTCGTGCTCATCAGGACCGGCGAGAACTGGCTCATCCACCGGATGGAGTACTCACCCGACGAAGCCGGCTCCGGCGAATCCGCCACCAAGGCCGGTGCCACGAAGCCCGGTGCCACGAAGGCCGGTGCCACGAAGGCGGCGTCCGAGAAGTCCACGGGGAAGAAGACCACGGCGAAGAAGACCTCCGCTAAGAGACCGTCGTCGGCAAGTACCTCGGGGTCGGAGCCGCTGCCCGAACTCGTCCGCCCGATGCTGGCGACTCTGGGCGAGCTGCCCCCCGCCCGCGACGACGAGAAGTTCGGCTACGAGATGAAGTGGGACGGCCTCCGGGCGGTCGCCTACGCCGACGGCACGAAGGTACGCCTGAAGACCCGCAACGACCTCGACGTCACCGGCACCTATCCCGAACTCGCCGACCTGCAGGAGTCCCTGGGATCGTTGCCGGCCGTGCTCGACGGGGAGATCGTCGCGTTCGACGCGAAGACGGGCCGGATCTCCTTCGCCGCCCTGCAACAGCGGATGCACGTACGCGACGCAGCACAGGTGCGCCGGTTGCGTGAGCAGTCGCCGGTGACGTACCTCATCTTCGACCTGCTCCACCTCGACGGCCGCAGCACGGTCGACCTGACGTACGAGCAGCGCAGGGAACTCCTGGAGTCACTGGAGCTGCGCGGTCCGCACTGGGACACCCCGCCCTACACCCGCGGCGGCGGACAGGAGCTGATGGCGGCGTCGAAGGAGCAGGCCCTGGAAGGCGTGCTCGCCAAACGGTTGACGTCCCGCTACGAACCCGGCCGGCGGTCGCGGGACTGGATCAAGGTGAAGCACGCGCGTACGCAGGAGGTCGTGATCGGCGGCTGGCAACCCGGAAAGGGCCGGCGGGAGGGCACCATCGGATCGCTGCTCCTGGGAGTTCCCGGTCCGGACGGTCTGGAGTACGTCGGCCAGGTCGGCACCGGCTTCACCGACGAGATGCTGGCCGACCTCGCCGACCGCACCCGCCGAATCGCACGCCGCACGTCGCCGTTCGCCGGGACGATGCCGGCGAAGGACAGCCGGGACGCGCACTGGGTCACGCCGAAGCTCGTGGGCGAGGTCCGGTTCGCGGAGTGGACCCGCGACGGCCGGCTCCGGCACCCTGCCTGGCGCGGGCTGCGGCCGGACAAGGCGCCGGACGACGTCGTACGCGAGTCCTGAGCCGCATCCGCGTACGCCTGTCAAGCGTTACCTGACACGTGTGCCCCTCGGGGGTGGCCCCTCAGGTGTGTTTGGCCGGGTCTTCCCAGTAGTAGACCTCCGGGTCGTAGACCGCGGGAGTGGGGTGCGCCCAGGTGTTGACCATTCCGCCCTGTGCCAGCTGTTCGCGGGTCGGGACGTTGTGCAGGTCGCGCTTGCTCATCGTCACCTGCGGATAGTTGGCGACGGTACCCATGAAGAACGGCCCGTCCTGGATGTGGATCTTGATCATGTCCCACACGATCTTCGTCCGCGCCACGCCGTCAACCTCGCCTTTCGCCTTGGCGTAGCCGTCCCACAGGCGGGCGATCGGGCTGCCGGGTTCGGCGTCGACGCGAGGAGGCGTCCGCTTCCACGGGTCGACGTCGAGTTGCTGCTTCTCCTTCGCGGTTCCCCGCAGCGTCCACATCTGACCGTGCAGCGGCGCCCACCGGGCCGGTTCGATCGGCACGAACCACCAGGGACCGGTGATGTGGTCGGGTCCGTCGCCGACCTCCCACGAACTCTGTGACATCAACCGGCCGTTGTTCCACTGGTCACCGAAACCCTCCGGCGCCATCGGGTTGATCTTCACGGTGACGCCGACCGCCTCCCAGTCACGCTTGAGGAGGTCGTTCTTCTTCCGGTGCTCGTCGCTGACGTCGGCGGGCACGTCGATGCGGACCACCAGGTCGTCGACGCCGCCGGGCATCCTGCGCTTCCCGTCCGGCCCCAGCTTGGCGCCGAGTTCGTCCAGCATCCGCTTCGCTCGCTCGGGATCGTGCCGAACGTAGGCGTCGCGCCACTGGTGGTAGACCTTCTCACCCTGGGCGCCCTGGTACTCCTGGGCCTTGGGGCTGTAGGTGCCGGTGGTCTTCTCCCCCGTGTTGAAGTAGACCGCCTTCTGCGCCTCGGAACGATCGAAGGCGAACGACAGCGCCTGGCGAAACTTCGGGTTGCGGATGAGGGCGCGCATCTTCGGCTCGGGATAGTCGTAGTTGAAGAAGAACACCGAACCGGTGCCCGAACCGCTGTCCCACAGGTAGACGTTCATGTTGTGCCGCTTCTGCGTCTGCTTCATACCGGAGATGTCGCCGAGCCCGATCGGCACGAACGCCCCGTGCACGTAGTCGACTTTGCCCTCCTGGATCTGCAGCTTGCGCACCTCTGGTTCCTGTACGACGTTGAACACAAGCTCGTCCACGTACGGCAATTGCGCACCGGACCGGTCCACGCACCAGTAGTACGGATTGCGTTCCAGCACGACCCGGCGACCCTCGGAGTAGGTCTTGGTCCGCCACCCGGTCAGGGTCGGGCACTTGGGGTCCAGCACCCAGTTGAGGTGCTGGTCGTGCTTCTCGAACCAGTTCTTCGCGGTGACCGACTTGTTGTAGCGGGGATGCCACTGCTTCAGGTAGTGCTTGGGCAGGAACCAGTCCCCGGTGTCGACTCCATTGGCCAGCAGGGCGGGAGTGAGCGGCGTCGGGCTGTCGAAGGTGAGGACGAGCGTCAGGTCGTCCGGCGCGGTGAGCTTCATCGCCGTGCCCGAGCCCGACCGTCCCGAGTCCGGCGGGAGCGCGGGGTGCACGTCGTTCACGACGAGGTCTTCCCACCAGTACAACGCGTCGCCCGCGGTGAGTGGTTGCCCGTCGGACCACTTCAGGCCCCTGCGCAGGTGCAGGGTCCAGGTGGATGCGTCGTCGTCGGACTCCCACGACTCCACCAGTCCGGGCCCGATGTCCAGGCCGTCGTTGAGCCAGCGCAGCGGCGAGCGGCCGTACATGTGCTCGTTGATGATTCCGCTGTCGGAGGCGTCGGTGAGTGCGTACATCGTGCCGCCGTACTTGCCCTCGCTGCACCACCGGTGCGGTATGACGTACGGCTTCTCAGGTACGCGTTCCTTCAGCGGTGGCAGCGCGCCACTCTTCACCTGGGCGGCAAGCGCCGGCGACTCGCGCAGCTTGCGCGGCACCGGAACCGGCTTGCGTTCGGACCCCTTGGTCGAGGTGCCGGTGCTCCCGGCGCGAGGCTTTCCTCCCTCACCGGACTTCGTGCCCGAACTGCACGCGCCGGTCAGCGCCGTCACCGCCGTCAGTGCCGAGGCGTACAGAACCGTACGCCGGTTGGGTTTGCCGACCGGTCCACCGAAGTCGTGGGGCATCGTGGTCTCCCTCGCCGCAGGTGCCCCGGATTATTGGTCCGGTTTCGCCTGCTGTGCAAGGGATTGCGACGTACGACGGGCTCGACGCGCCGGGCTGTGTCATGTCTCGGCCAGGTCGCGACCGCTGCCGGTCACGTGGTCACGGCAGGTTTCCCGCCACCGGTCCCTGCTGATGGTGCGGCTGACGCGCTACCGCTGACGGCTACGGCTGCTCCGTCCACAGCCAGTTGCCCGCGGTGGGGTCCACGCCGTCGGCGCCTGCCGGCACGGTCGCCGGCCGCGTGGTGAGGCGGCGGCCGTGGACCAGCTGCAGCCGGATCCGGACGTACGCCGATGTCTCGTCGCCGTACGCCCATGCCGGTGGCAGCGATCGGCCGGTGAGGTACTGCTGCGGGTCGCTCACCACGTCGGCCGGACCTACCCCGGTCACCGACCAGCCATCGCACAGGTTCGAGCTCACGCTGTCCACCTCGAACGCCACGATCGACTTGTCGAGCGTGTTCGCCAGCGAGGAGCCCGGCGCCGTCCGGACCACGGCGGACGTACCCGCCATCACGTACGCGACCGGCTCCACCTCCGGCAACGCGTTGTGGCTGTGGATGACCCGCCCTACGAACGTCTCGTTCAGCAGGTGCAGGCACTCGGCCCGGGAGAGTTCGACCGCTTGCTGGTCGTGGGTCATGGCGGGCTCCCTCAGATCGCCTCGGTGACCGCGTCGTCGGTGGAGACGGCGTCGGTGGAGACGGCGTCGGTGGGGTTGTCGTGGTGGTACCAGACGGTGGTGTTGGGGGGGATGGTGTCTGGGGGGTGGGGGGTGGGGTGGGTGGTGAGGATGGGTTGGCCGGGGTGGGGGTGTGGTGTGGGGATGGGGTGGTGGGTGGTGTTGGTGTAGGTGGTGAGGTGGGTGCCGCGGGTGAGGGCGAGGAGTCCGGGTGGGGTGTTGTTGTGGATGGTGAGGGTGTGGGTGGTCAGGTCGGGGATGGTGCGGCGTAGGGCGAGGGCTTGGCGGTAGAGGTTGAGGGTGGAGGTGGTGGTGTGGTGTTGGGTGTCGGCGGCGAGGTCGGCCCAGGTGGGGGGTTGGGGTAGCCAGGCGGGGGTGGTGGTGGCGGGTGGGGAGAAGCCGTGGTGGTGGTCGGGGTTGGTGGTCCAGGGCAGGGGGACGCGGCAGCCGTCGCGGCCGGGGCGGGTGCCGTTGCTGCGGTGGTACATGGGGTCCTTGAGGACCGTTTCGGGGAGGTCGAGGACGTCGGGCAGGCCGAGTTCTTCGCCTTGGTAGAGGTAGACCGCGCCGGGCAGGGCGAGCATCAGTGCCGCCTGCGCGCGGGCGCGGGCCAGCCCGATCTGTGCGGGGTCGGCACCGGCCGGCAGCCCCTCCTCACCGGTGCCGTTGCTGCCGTCTTGTTCGGTGGTGGTGCTGGTGGTGGTGGGGGTGTGGCGGGTGACGGCGCGGGGCAGGTCGTGGTTGTTGGCGACCCAGGCCACCCCGCCTGGGTGGTGGGCCAGGGCGGTGTCGATGACGCGCCGGTAGGCCTGGGCGTCGAAGGTGGCGTGGGCGAAGGGGAAGCAGAAGGTGTGGTGGAGTTCGCCGGGGCGGGTGTAGTCGGCCACGGCGGCGGGGTCGGTCAGCCCGACCTCGCCGATCAGCAGCCGGTCCCGCCCGTCGGCGGCGGTGTAGGTCTCGACCAGTGCCCGCCAGGACCGCCACACCTGGTGCACGGCCGGCTGGTTCCAGGCGTGGGGGTTGACCGGGTCACCGGTCGCCTCGTCCGCGGCGGCGTCGGGGTGGTCGGGCAGGCCGGGCTTTTTGTGCAGGCCCTGGGCGACGTCGATCCGGAACCCGTCCACGCCGCGGTCCAGCCAAAACGACAGCACCTGCTCGAAATGGGCGGGCACGTCGGGGTGGGTCCAGTTCCAGTCCGGCTGTTCGGCGGCGAAGGTGTGCAGGTACCACTGCCCCGGTGACCCGTCCGGCTCACTGATGCGGGTCCAGGCCGGCCCGCCGAAGATGGACCGCCAGTTGTTCGGCGGCAACTGCCCGCCCGGGCCCCGGCCGTCGGCGAAGTGGAACCGGGCCCGCTGCGGGCTGCCCGGCCCCGCGGCCAGCGCGTCAGCAAACCAGGGGTGAGCGATCGAGGCGTGGTTGGGCACCACATCCAAGATCACCCGGATCCCGTGCCCGTGCGCGGCCTCGACCAGATGATCGAAGCACTCCAGCGACCCGTACGCCGGGTCCACCGCGCAATGATCAGCCACGTCATAACCATGATCATGCCCAGGCGAGGCGTAGAACGGGTTCAGCCACAACCCGTCCACACCCAAACCCGCCAGATACGGCAACTTCTCCACCACACCCGCCAGATCCCCCACACCATCACCATCAGCATCACAGAAACTCCGCACATACACCTGATACACAACCGCACGACGCCACCACTGCGAACCCACCGACGACGACACCAGGGAGTCGAGCGTGGAGGAGTCGCGTGAGGATTCGAACGAGGTGGTGCCGGCGGGAGCCGAGGTGTCGACGGTGGCGTGCTGGTCGGCCCGGGAGGCGGTCGGCTGCAGAGTCGAGGTTTCCAGCGCGGGCACGGTGGTCGGCAGCGGTGCCAGCGACTCCCGGGTCGGCGGAAGCGTGCACCGCCGGTGGGTGGACCGGGTGACGTTCCTGTGCGTCGGGGAGGTCGCGGGAGTCGTGTCCGCCGCGGCGACCGCGGTGCTGGTGCGCTGTGAGGTGCGCATGTCCTCGACCTTTCGCGTCCTGGTCGGAAGCTGAGCTCCGTCACTTGCAAGCATGGGCCGCGGAGGGGGCCCGCGTCGTCACGGCGAACCGCCATTCCGCCGGGTGGGCCTTCTGGCAGGTTGGCATACCTGCTGGCTGGTAGCCGCGAGACGGGTTCTGACGGTACGCACGGAATGGGGCAGGAAGCGCCCGTCGCGATTGCGTGGAATGGCCGGCACCGCCACGGCGGGCCCGGGACTTCCGGCCCTTCGCCGGACCACGATCAGGACACGGACGGGACGCCGGTCAGGTACGCGGTCAGGACATGGCCTGGCCGGCACTCACCGGGAGTTCGGCGTGGATCCGGGTTCCCCTGCCCGCCGGACTGGTCACCTTGAGCACGCCGCCGAGCGCCTCGACCCGGTCCGCGAGACCCACCAGTCCGGAACCGTCACCGGAACCCGCGCCGCCGACCCCGTCGTCTCGTACGTCGACGCACACCCGGCCCTCGCGTTCGAACATGGTGACCTCCACGTGCGAGGCCTGCGCATGCTTCGCGGCGTTCGTCAGCGCCTCGGCGACGACGTAGTACGCCGCGACCTCGATCGGCTGCGGCAACCTCGTCTTGACACCGAGCCCGAGTTCGACCGGGACGGCCGAGCGTCTGGCCAGCGCCTTCAGCGCGGGTGCCAGGCCCGCCTCGGAGAGGATCGCCGGGTGGATGCCGCGCGCCACCTCGCGGAGTTCCTCGACGGCCTCGGTGAGTCCGGTGGCCACCTCGGCCACCTCCGCGCGCACCCGGCTCTCGGGGATGTCCGCCTCGATGCCGCGCAGGTCCAGCAGCAGTGACACCAGCCGCTGCTGGGCGCCGTCGTGCAGGTCGCGCTCGATCCGCCTGCGCGCCCGGTCCGTGGCTGCGACCACCCGGGCCCTGGACGCCGCGAGGTCCGAACGCGCCTGTGCGTTGGCGATCGCGAGCGCGACGACCTCGGTGAAGTCGGCGAACCGTGCATCGGCGTCCCTGGGAAGCGGCCGATCCTTGGTGGAGAACGCGGTCAGCGCTCCCCACAGCCGACCCTCCACCTCGATCGGCGCGGCCACCGCGGAACGCACGGCGAGCTCACGCGGGCCGCGGTCCCCGTCCGTCGAGTCCGCGTAGCTGTCCCGCCGGGCAGGTCGGCCGGTACGGCGTACCTGCGCCGGCACGGTCCGCTCCCCCAGGTCCATCCGGGAACCGACCTCCGGCACAGAGGCGTCCGTCTGCCCCCACAGCGCGACCGCGGTCGCGGTGCCGTCGGACTCGTACCGCAGCATCGCGGTCCCGTCCGCCTCGAACAGCTCCCCGATCTCCTCGGTCACGGCCGCGAACGTCGTGGCCGGCGGGACGGACCTGGCCACGAGGGTGGACAGCCGTCGCAACGCCGTCTGCTCGTCGACCAGCTTGGCCAGCTCGTCCCGGTTGCGCTCCAGCGACTCCCCCATCGTGTTGAACGAGTGTTCCAGGGTGCGGATCTCTCCCACCCCGGTCTCGGGCAACCGGGCGCCCAGGTCGCCGGAGGCGAGCTCACCCGCCATCATCGCGGCCCGCCGTACCGGCCGGGCTATCGACCTGGCGAGATACGACGCGAGCAGGGCGACCATCAGCGCCGAGCCGGCCATACCGGCGAACGCGGCGACCTCCGCCCGGTGAGCAGCCGCAGCGGCCTGCTCCTGACGGGCGATGCCGGCCGCACGGGCGGACGCGGACAACCGGTCGATCTGAGCGCGGATCTCGTCGGCCCGTCGTTTGCCTTCCAGGGTGAGCGACAGGCTGCGGGCGGCCTTCGGGTCGCGACCCGCCAGTGCGACCAGGGGCACCGAGTAGTCACGCACGTAGGAGTGCACTGAGTCGAGGATCTCGCGTGCCATCCGCTCCCGGGCAGGGCTGACGATGAGGTCGGTCAACCGCGCGCCCACCCGCGGGATCTGTGCCTGGGCAGCGCTCCACGGCTGCAGGAACCGCCGGTCGCCGGTGAGGAGGTAGCCGCGTTGGCCGTTCTCCACGTCCAGCACCAGTGTGTGCATTCGGCTGGTGGTGGTCAGAATCTGCTCCGACCGCCGGGAAAGCGCCGCGGCGTCGCGCTGATCCGCGACCGCGAGCAACAGTACGGCGAAAACCGAGCCGAGCAGCACCGCGAGCACACAGCTCGCGGCCACCAGCCGGCCGGTCAGCCCCTGCCGCAGGCGCACCATCGGGTCAGGTGCTCACAGTCGCACGTAGGCTGAACAGGTGCGTCGCACCGGCGCCCGGACTCACCGCCGCGGGCCCCGTTGACCGGACGCAACCAGTGATTGCGTACATCTTCGGAGGCATCACCACGAACTCCGCCGGCACGAGCGGGCGTCCACAGCGGCAAGGGACACAGGAAACCCGGTCGCGACAGCTCCCCGAGCAAGCGACCGTTGACAGCGGCGCCGTCGCGGGACGGGTCGCACTCGCCGACGACGACCTGTTGCTGCGTGAGGGAATGGCGAGCCTGCTGGGCCGCCAGGGCTTCGAGGTCGTCGGCCAGGCTGGTGACGCTGCTGACCTGCTCACGATGGTTCGCGAAACTCTTCCTGATCTGGTGGTGGTCGACATCCGGATGCCGCCCACTCACACCAACGAGGGGCTGGAGGCTGCCCGGACGATCCGCGAGGAGTTCCCGCAGATCGGGATCCTGGTGCTCTCAGCATATGTCGAGGTGGAGCACGCGACGGAACTGCTCGCCACCGGGCAAAGCATCGGCTATCTGCTGAAGACCCGGGTCACCGACGTCGGCGAGTTCACCGAGACGTTGCGGCGAATCATCAAGGGGGGCTCGGTTGTCGACCCCACGCTGGTGCACGAACTCGTCTCCGCCCGCCGCCGCAACGATCCGCTGGACGTACTCAGCAGTCGCGAACGCGAGGTTCTCGCCCTGATGGCCGAAGGACGGTCGAACGCCGGGATCGCCCGGCATCTGTGGGTCACCGAGGGAACCGTGGAGAAGCACGTCCAGCACATCCTGACCAAGCTGCGGCTCCCGGAGACCGGTGACGACCACCGTCGGGTACTTGCCGTGCTGACGTTTCTCGAGGGCTCCCAGGGCGGCTCGTAGGACGGCGCAAGCAGGGATTGACACCGGCCGGCCCACGTCGACGGCTGCAGGCGCAGGCGTCAGTCGCCGACCGCCCCGACCAGCGATGCGATCGCCGCGGCACTGAGGTTCGACTTGTCCAGGAAACCCGCGGCCGGACTGGACTCGATGAGGTCCTCGAAGTCGTCGGCGCTGTGGCTGGAGAGCAGGATCACCTGGGAGCGACCGCCGGAATGCTCGGCCGAGGTGAGCCGGCGAGCCAGGTCGAAGCCGCTCTCGCCGCGCAGGTTGATGTCGACCAGCGTCACGTCCGGGCGGAAATCGGCCACACGGGCGAGCGCCTCCTCCCCTGTCTGGACCATGCCGACGACGGCGACGCCCTCGCGTTCCAGGAGCGCACGCGCGGCCCGCAGGTAGCGCGGGCTGTCGTCGATGAGGAGGCAGCGCATGTCGCCAGGATGTCCAACGGGGTGGGAGCCAGACAATCCGGCTAGCCGGAAGATGCCCACACCGGTCTCCCTGACCGGATCCGGCCCGCGGCCTGCGGACCGGAGCGGCCGCCGGACCGGAGGGCCCGCCGCCGGCGCGGCGTCTCGCACCGGAATGCCACAACCGCCCGGAGCGGGCAGGATGGGGCGAGGACGGGGGGAGGACAGGTCCGGCGTACCGGACGCACCGACGTCGACCACCCGCAGCGACATCCGACAACCGCGCACAGTTCGCCCGAAGGAGCCCTGATGAGCAGCGAGGTCACGCGGTCGATCGCCGCACCGACCGACCAGGTGTGGAACGTGCTTGCCGACGGGTGGACGTACGCCGCCTGGCTGGTGGGCGCCTCCCACATCCGCGCCGTCGACCATGATTGGCCCGCACCCGGGACGAAGATCCACCACAGCATCGGTCCCTGGCCGCTGGTCCTCCACGACGACACCGAGGTGATGGCGGCCGAGCCCGGAAAGTTCCTCAAGCTCGACGCCCGGGCCTGGCCGGCCGGCGCCGCGCATGTCCGCTTCCAGCTCACCCCGCTCGGCCCCGGGCGTACGGAGGTCCGGATGATCGAGGACTTCCACCGCGGACCCGCACAGAAGCTTCCGATGCTCGTGCAGAGCCTGCTCTTCACCCCGCGCAACAAGGAGTCTCTGGCCCGGCTGGCCGCCTACGTCGAGGGCCGGACCCGCACGGAGCGTCAGCCCGCGCCGTAGACCGCACGGTGGCCGAGCCTGATCGCCGCGGCGTACGCGCCACCGGCCAGACCCGCCCGGGCCAGCGCAGCCCGGGCGGCGTTGGCTCCGGGGGCTCCATGCACGGCGCCGCCTGGATGCGCGGACGCGCCGGCCAGGTAGAGCCGGTCCACCGGGGTGTCGGCCCGGGCGAGTCCCGGCGTCGGCCGGAAGATCAGTTCCTGGTGGATGGCCGCCGTACCGGCGTTGATCGCCCCGTCCACCAGGCTCGGATTGTGCGCCTCCAGGTCGGGGGGGCCGGCCACGTGCCGGCCGAGCACCAGATCGCCGAAGCCGGGCGCGTGGCGCTCGATCACGGCCTGGACGCGGTCGGCGTAGCGTTCGCGCCGCGCGGCGTCCCACCGCTCACCGCGGGGTACGTGGGTGTAGGCCCACACCGTTTCGGTACCGGCCGGTGACCGCGTGGAGTCGGCCACCCCCATCTGCCCGAGCAGCATGAACGGCGTGTCCGGTACTCGTGAACGGGACAGGTCCGAGCCGTACTTCACCAGCGCGTCCATGTCACCGCCGAGGTGCACGGTCCCCGCGCCGCGTACGTCCGTGGCGGTCCAGGGAACGGGGCCGGAAACTGCCCAGTCGACCTTGACGGTCGCGTGGTCCCAGTGGAAGCGCTCCAGATCCGTGAGCAGCCGGGACGGCAGATGCTCCGCCCCGACGAGTTGGTGGTAGAGGATCGGGGCGGGTACGTCGGCGAGCACTGCACGACGTGCGCGGACCAGCCCGCCGTCGGCGGTGCGTACGCCCAGGGCGCGCCCGCCACCCACGATCACCTGGCTGACCGGGGAGTCGCAGACGATGCGGCCGCCGAGCGAGGTGAGCCGGCGGACGAGCGCCAGCGTCAGCATGCCGGCACCGCCTTCGGGCACCGGGAACCCGACGTCCTGTCCGAGCATGCACAACAACCAGCCGAAGACGCCGCTGCCGGCGTGGTCGGGGCCGAGGTCGGTGTGCAGCGCGTTGCCCGCGAGGAGCACCCGCGCGCCCTCGCCCTGGAACGACTCCTCGCCGAGGGTGCGAGCGGGTAGCGTGAGCAACCGGGCCATCCGCAGCGCGTCCGCGGTGCCGAGCCTGCGCAGCAGGCGGGTGCCGGCCCGCACCGGCGGGAACGGGCGCAGCAACGCCGACAACAGCTCGGTACGGATCCGCCGCCAGCGCTCGAACTCCGTCAGCCAGGCCTTCCCGTCGGCAGGCGCGAACGCCGCGAGCGAGGCCGCCGTCGCCTCCGGATCGCGGTGCAGCACCGCGGCACGATCGTCGGGCAGGACGTGCGCGAGCACCGCGGGCGCGTGCCGCCACCGCAGGCCGTGAAGCTCCAGGTCGAGGTCGGCGAGCACCGGGGACGCCGCACCCAGCGGGTAGAACGCGCTGCACAGGTCACTGCGGAAGCCCGGCCGGACGAGTTCGGCCGTGCGGACTGCCCCACCGGGTTCCGACGTCGCCTCCAGCACCAGGACGTCCCAGCCGGCGTCGGCGAGGACGTTGGCCGCGACCAGGCCGTTCGGCCCGGCACCGATGACGACCGCGTCGACGACCTCGGTGGTCATCGGCCCACACCCTCCGCCCGCCGGCGCGGGCCCGCGAGACCGGCGCGCCGGTGGTCACCGGTCGTCGTCATCGATCTCCATCGTCGGGTCGGGAATCTCCTGCGCGAGCCGCTGGTCGAGGGTGTCGCCGCGCTCGTCGTCTTCGGTCGGGCGCCGCTGGGTTTCGCGGCTGAGCCGGTCCGGTGGCTGGAACTCGGTGACGTCGGTCTCCGGGCGCAGCTCGTCGGTGACCAGCGGGTCGTAGCCCGCGTCACCGGCCATGTCACGGGCGTTCTCGATGTCGGGCTCGAGGAGGACGTCCGGCTCACCCTCCGTCGGATCCTGCGGGATCTCGCCGGAGTCAGGAAGGTCCAGGTCGGCGTCCGCGTCCGGAATCTCGGAGTCGGGCAGGTCGAGGTTGTCCTCGCCGGTGACGTCCGGGTCCGGGATCTCGTCGCCGGCCGGGGTACGGTCCGGCAGGTCCGGGCTGCTCACGATGCGACCTCCCTGGGTGCGTCTGCCTGTCGTGCGGTCGTGCGGTCGTGCTGTCGGCGTCTGCCCGTGGAACCCTGAGCCTAGTGCCGGGGCGTCCACCAGTCCGACCGTAGCCGTACCTGCTCCCTCCCGCACTTCGCCCCGGACAAGAGCGCACCGCGCCGTTTCCGGACTCGGGCGAGCCGCCGGTACGGCCGTGACCCGTCAAGGAGGGCTTGACACACGGCCGCTGGCGAGTGCGCATCGTAGGCAACCGTGGCCGACACGCCGAGGCTCAGCGACCGAACGAGATCCGATCGTGACCGCATCGCCGCTGTCGCGCACCGACTGTTGAACGCATGTGGTCCATCCCATAGTTTGGGTGCGGCGCGAGGAGCGCGCACAGTCCGCACAGCCCGTGGATGCAGCGGCGCCGCCCGTCACTCGAAGCCATGCCTTCGACGCGCCCGTCCGGTTCGCAGGAGTTCGCGAGAAACCCCAGGGAGTGCCAGAAGTCGTGAAGAGTACCCAGGACAGTTCCAGAACGAACCTGCCCGACGACGGTACGAACGACCAACAACAGTTCGGTGACAGCCCTACCGAGGTCCGGGACACCGACCACTACACCCAGGAATACGTCACCAGCTTCGTCGAGAAGTGGGACGAGCTCATCGACTGGGACAAGCGCGCGGAGAGCGAGGGCCGGTTCTTCGTCGACCAGCTCAAGTCCCGTGGCGCGAAGACCGTGCTGGACGTGGCCACCGGCACCGGTTTCCACTCGGTACGACTGCTCGAGGAGGGCTTCGAGACGGTCAGCGCGGACGGTAGCGCCGACATGCTGACCAAGGCGTTCGAGAACGCCCGGGCCCGCGGCGGTCACGTACTACGGGTCATCCACGCTGACTGGCGATGGCTCAACCGCGACGTCCAGGGCGAGTACGACGCGATCATCTGCCTGGGCAACTCCTTCACCCACCTCTTCTCCGAGAAAGACCGCAGGAAAGCGCTGGCCGAGTTCTACGCGGTGCTCAAGCACGACGGCGTTCTCATCCTCGACCAGCGCAACTACGACGCGCTGCTCGACGGCGCCTACAGCAATCGGCACACCTACTACTACTGCGGCGACACGGTCACCGCGGAGCCGGAGTACGTCGACGCGGGCCTGGCGCGCTTCTGCTACACCTTCCCCGACAGGAGTCGGTACCACCTCAACATGTACCCGCTGCGCCGCGACTACGTGCGGACGCTGATGCGGGAGGTGGGTTTCGCGCACGTGGAGACCTACAGCGACTTCCAGGACACCCATCCCGAGGGCGAGCCGGACTTCTTCATCCACGTCGCGGAGAAGGCGCATCGTACGCCGGACCAGGCAGTCGACGGTTACTCCTCCACCGTGCACACCGCACGTGACTACTACAACTCCCAGGACGCGGACACGTTCTACTCGCTGGTGTGGGGTGGCGAGGACATCCACGTCGGCATCTACACCGAACCCGACGAGGACATCGCCACCGCGAGCAGGCGCACCGTGACCCGGATGGCCGGCGCGCTCGACCTCGGACCGGACACCCGGGTCCTCGATCTCGGGTCAGGTTTCGGCGGCGCGGCGCGGCACCTGTCCGGCACGTCCGGCTGCCGGACCACGTGCTTGAACCTCAGCGAGGTGGAGAACGCCCGCAACCGCGTACTCACCGACGCCGCCGGCCTGTCGGAGTTGGTGGAGGTAGTCGACGGCTCCTTCGAGGACCTGCCGTTCGAGGACAACAGGTTCGACGTCGTCTGGTCCCAGGACGCGCTGTTGCACAGCGGTGACCGAGTGCAGGTTCTGCAGGAGGCGGTGCGGGTTCTCCGGCCCGGCGGCAGAATCGTCTTCACCGACCCGATGGCCGCCGACGGCTGCCCACGTGAGGCGCTGGCGCCCATTCTCCGGCGCCTGCACCTGGACACGATGGCCTCCCCGGAGTTCTACCGACGTACTCTCGCCAACCTCGGATTGACGGTGGAGTTCGACGACCTGACCGAGCACCTCACCACCCACTACCAGCGGGTCCTGGACGAGACCGAACGCCGCGACGCGAGCCTTGCCGGTCGGGTCAGCGCCGACTACCTCGACCGGATGCGCACCGGCCTGCGGCACTGGGTCGACGGTGGCCGGGCCGGCAACCTCGCCTGGGGCGTCTTCGTCGCCGGGTGAGTGTTCCCCACCCGGCGACAGACCAGTGGCGGACGGTCCCGGCTCACTGGAAGTCGGGGCCGTCGCCGCGGTAGACGAGGATCTCGTCGATCAGTCCGTACGCCTTGGCCTCCTCGGCGTCGAAGACGCGTTCGCGGTCGGTGTCGGCGCGGAGGGTCTCCACGCTGCGGCCGGTGTGCCGGTTGAGCACCTCCAGCATGAGGGTGCGTATCCGGGCCACTTCCGTGGCCTGTACCTGCAGGTCCGACAGCGCACCCTGTGCTCTCGCCGCCGGCTGGTCCAGGGCGATCCGGGAGTGGCGCAGGGCGAGCCGTTTGCCGGGCGCACCTCCGGCCAGCAACACCGTCGCCGCCGAACTCGCCTGGCCCAGGCACATCGTCGACACGTCGGGCAGGACGAACTGCATCGTGTCGTAGATCCCCATCAGCGCACTGAACGAGCCGCCCGGTGAGTTGATGTACAACGAGATGTCCTGCGAGGGGCTGGCCGCCTCCAGGTGGATCAGCTGCGCCATCACGACGTTCGCCACGTCGTCGTCGATCTCGGTGCCGAGGAAGATGATCCGCTCCGACAGCAGCCGGCTGAACAGGTCGGTGGCGCGTTCGCCGGTGTGCGTGCGCTCGATCACGTTGGGAATCGTGTAGTGGCCCATGGCTCAGACCCCCGCCCGCTGGGAGATGCCGTGGCCGATGCGGTCCAGTGAGTCCACCACCGCGTCGACCATGCCGTACTGGCGTGCCTCCTCAGCCGAGAACCACCGGTCGCGGTCGCTGTCCTCGCGGATCCGTTCGACCGGCTGACCGGTGTTGGCAGCGAGCAGGCGTTCCATCTGGGCCTTGGAGTGCTCCAGATTGCCGGCCTGGATCGCGATGTCCGCGGCCGTTCCGCCGATGCCGGCCGAGCCCTGGTGCATCATGATCCGGGCGTGTGGCAGGGCGAACCGCTTGCCCTTCGTGCCCCCGCACAACAGGAACTGCCCCATGCTGGCGGCGAAGCCCATCGCGAGTGTCGACACGTCGTTCGGGATCAGCCGCATCGTGTCGTAGATCGCCATCCCGGCGTACACCCCGCCGCCGGGGCTGTGAATGTAGAGGCTGATGTCGGTACGGGGGTCCTGCGCGGACAGCAGCAGCAACTGTGCGCACACCCGATTGGCGCTCACCTCGTCGACCTCCGAGCCGAGCAGGACGATGCGGTGGTGCAGCAGCCTGGCCGCCAGCTGGTCGTCGAAACCGCTGCCGGTGGGGGCCGTGTCGGTCATGGACGGATTCACGATTACCTCCTGGACGTGGTGCCCTCGTCGGTGGCTCGTCTTTGTGATCCCTCGCCATCTCTTGTCATCACTGTCACCGAGAAGGCCGACGCCGTGCGCCGGTGTGCGCTGTCAGCGAATCCGCTGAGGGCGTACCGGCAAGGGGTTTACGCAGGGGCCAATGCGTGGTGGAAGCTGCTGGTTCGCTTCCAGGGCAAGGTGAGGTTGACAGGGAGAACCGGCGACGGCGCGGCCGCGGGGCATCGGTCTCACGGGCCTGAAGGGCCGGCGCTCTCGTACGACCTGAGGAACGCCTCGGCTGCCTCGTCCACGGCGTCCCGGTCACCGGTGGCCAGCAGGTCGAACAGCAGCCCGCGGGCGACGGCCAGCGCGAGCCGCGCGTGTGCCCGCGCCTCGTCCTCCGACCGGCCGGTACGACGGCTCAGCTCGGTGAGCGGTGGCAGCCACGCGTCGACGATGCCGTCCAGCAGCGGTACGGCGTGCGGATTGCCGACCAGTGCCTGCCCGGTCAGCTCGAAGAACAGCCGAGCGGGCCAGTGGTCGGCGGCGGACAGGCGGCGGTGGAACTCCCGGGCCAGGTGTGCTGCGCTGTGGTCGGAGTCCAGGTTGAGCTGCGCCATCGCGGCGCGCTGCTCGGCCTCGACCCGGCGTACCACCTCCACGAGCAGGCCGTCCTTGGAGCCGAAGTGGTAGATGAGCATGCGGTGACTGGTACCGAGTTCGGCGGCGAGGCCACGCAGGCTGAAGTCGCCGACGCCGTGCCGGGCGAAGTGCGCGACAACCTCGTCGAGCAACCGCTCCCGGGCCGGCCGAGCGGAAGACCGCCGCTCGGATCGGTTGCCTGATCCACTGTCCTTCGGCATGTACCAGATGGTACATATGACTGTGTGCAGTCCCGCCGTGCCGCGGCCACGACAACCCTGGACGGCCCGCGGCTCGTGGCTCCCTTGGAGGAAGTCATGCATGACGAGGTCGAGTTCGAGGTCGCCGCACCTGCCGAGCAGGTCTGGGAGGTGCTGGTCGACGTCGAGCGCTGGCCGGAGTGGAGCGAGTCGATGACGTCGGTGCGCCGGCTCGGCACCGGTCCGCTCGCCGTCGGCGAACGTGCCGTGGTCAAGCAGCCGAAGCTGCCGGAGCTGACCTGGGAGGTGACCGAGTTCGCCGAGGGTTCGTCGTTCGTCTGGGTCACCCGCTCCCCCGGGGTTCTGACGACGGGCAGCCACTCCGTCACCCCCGTGCGGTCGGCGGACGGTAAGGAGACCGCGAAGGTCCGCCTGGCCGTCGCGCACACCGGGCCGGGCGCCCGGCTGGTCAGGTTGTTCACCAGGTCCCTCAACCGCCGGTACCTCGAGATGGAGCGGCGCGGCCTCACCGCACGGGCGGGGTCGACGACAACTCAGAGCTGACCGAGCTTCACCTTCACCGTCGCGTCCTTGCCCTGGCGGCGAATCGAGACGGTGACCAACTGGCCGGGCCGGTGCTGGGCGACGACCTCGCCGAGCGCCGCGCTCGTCGGAGTGCGCACGCCGTTGACAGCGGTGATGACGTCGCCGCGCAGGATGCCGGCGTTCGCCGCGCCGCTGCCGGTGCGCACGGACACGACGCCGACGCCGATCGGCGTGCCCTGGGGATCGGTGACCGTCGTGCCGGTCACGCCGAGCGCCGCCCTGCCGGAGTTCACCACCCGCCCGTGGCTGATGATCTGACCGGCGATCCGGGTCACGGTGTTGCTCGGGATGGCGAACCCGATGCCGGCCGCGACGCCGCCGCCCTCGACCTGTGGGTCGGTGGCGGCCAGCGTGGGGATGCCAACCACCTTCCCGGTCAGGTCGACCAGGGCGCCGCCGCTGTTGCCCGGGTTGATCGGCGCGGAGGTCTGGATCATGCTCGTGATCGTCGTGCCCGGCACGCCGTCACGCGACGACTCCGGGACGGTACGCCCGACCGCTGAGATGATGCCGCTGGTCACACTGCCGGACAGGCCGAGCGGGTTTCCCATGGCCAGCACGATCTGGCCCACCCGCAGCTTGGTGGAGTCGGCGAACGCCGCGGGTGCCAGCGCCCGCGGCTGGTCCAGCTTGACCACCGCGAGGTCGCTCGGTGTGTAGGCCGCGACCAGGTGCGCGGTCAGCGGCGCTCCCCCGGTGGCGAGCAGGACCTGCACCGAGGTGGACCGGCCCAGCACGTGCGCGTTGGTGACGATGTGGCCCTGCTTGTCGTAGATGATGCCGGAGCCGAGCCCGCCGCCGGTGACGTTGAGCTGTACGACGGAGATCAGGGTGTGCCGTACGACGGCCTCGTAGTCACGCTGGAGCGCCTGCGCCTCGCCACCGGGTGCCGCAGTGGCTCCGGCCTTCGACCCTCCGGGGTCGCCCCGGGAGCTTCCGGGCGGGCTGTCGGTACATCCGGCCGCGGCTCCGGCGAACGCGGCGACCACGACGAACACGGACACCGTGAGCCGAAGCCGTCGGGTCGTTCCCATGGGCGGGCCACCCCCTCGCCCGTGCGCCGCGCGTCCCAGGGCGTCCTACGAGATGTACCCGGGGCGCCGCCCGACTACTCCGCTGTCAGCCCTGGCCGAGCTTGACCTCCACCCGGTGCGCGCTGCCGTCCCGGACGATCGTCATCGTGACCACCTGCCCGGGACGGCGCTTCACGAGCACCTCACCGAGCGCGGCGCTCGTCGGCGTCTTCGCGCCGCCCACCGCGGTGATGACGTCGCCCGGCCGGATGCCGGCCCGCGCCGCGGCACTGCCGGCCTTCACCGACTCCACGCCCACACCCTCAGGGGTTCCCCCGGCGTCGGTCACGGTGGACCCGGTGACCCCGAGGGCCGCCCGGCCGGAGTCGACGACGCGGCCGTGTTCGATGATCTGGTCGGCGATGCGGGTGACGGTGTTGCTCGGGATCGCGAAGCCGATGCCGGGAGCCGCGCTGTTCGACGCCTGCGGGTCGGTCGCGGCGAGGGTGGGGATTCCGATCACCGCCCCGGACAGGTCGACGAGCGCGCCGCCGCTGTTGCCCGGGTTGATCGGCGCCGACGTCTGGATCATGTTCCCGATCGTCGTACCCGGCAGGCCCTCGTGCGCGGGCTCGGGAATGCTGCGGCCGACCGCGGACACGATGCCGTTGGTGACGCTCCCGGACAGCCCGAGCGGATTGCCCATCGCCAGCACGATCTGGCCCACCTGAAGCTTGCCGGAGTCGGCGAACTCGGCGGGGTTCAGCGTCCTGCGCCGGTCGAGCTTGACGACGGCCAGGTCGCCCGGCGGGTACGTCGCGACCACGTGGGCGGCGAGCGGCGTTCCGCCCGTCGCCGGCCGGACCCGCACCGACTTCGACTGCCCCACGACGTGCGCGTTGGTGACGATGTGTCCGGCCTTGTCGTAGACGACGCCGGACCCGAGGCCGCCGCTCACCGTCAGCTGGACGACCGAGGTCAGGGTGTGGCGTACGACGGCCTCGTACTCGCGCTGCAGCCCCTCCGCCTGGCCACCGGGCTGGCCACCGGGCTGGCCACCCGGCTGGTCCCGGGTGGACGCCGTGGCGGACGGCGTCGGGTGGTCCTCCGCTTCGGGCGAGCCGTCCCCGCTGCACCCTGCCGCCACCAGGCCGAGCATCGCGAGCATGGCGAGAAGTGCGGCCCGTACGGTCGCGGTGGGTACGCGTTGGCTGCGCATGTACGACTGGCTCCTCAGGTCGGCGATGCCCGGGCATACCCGGGACAGCCGCACGAATGCGCCCCGGCCAGGTGGACCCGTGGCGTACCCACCTGGCCCGTGCCTTACGCTGCCGGTGCGTCAGACCTCACTGGCCGCCACCGGCCATCGCGCAGGAGCGGTGCCGGACATTCTCCGCGGAGGGACCGTGACCATCCCGACCGTCTCGTCGTTGACGTTCCGGGCCGGCCGGAGCGGCTGCGGGACGGGGACGCGCAGATGAACCACTCGAACCACCGCCACGCCGCGCGGGACGGCGGACAGCCGGGTGCGCAACCGGGTGCGCGACCAGGTGCCGAGGCGGGTGCCCACATGAGTGCCCACTCGGAGGCCAGGCCCATGCGGGCCCGGCCGCCCGAACTCGCCGACGTGACGGGACTGCTGATCCGCGCGCAGTCCGGCTCCGCCCGCGAGGTGGTGGCCGAGGTGGACGGCCTGCTGGCCGAAGCCCGGCGCGGGCACGCCAACGACCGGGCGCAGTGGCTGCGGTTCGTGCGCTTCGCCGCCCACCACGAACTCGGCGAGCTCGACCGTGCCGACGCCGCGGCGACGGAGATGATCCGGCTGGCCGAACCACTCGACGACCGGACCTGGGAGGCGTTCGGGCACGCACTGCGCGGGATGGCGCTGCTGCTGCGCAGCCGGTTCGAGCCCGCCTACGACGAGCTCGCCCGCGCCGTGGTGCTGCTGGAGGAGATCGCCGAGCCCGGGTACGCGATCGGGCACGCCATCAACGCGGCCGTGCTCGCCCTCGCTCGCCTGGACCTGTACGAGCTGGCCGTCACCTGGCTGGAGCGGCTGCGTGCGGTGGCGAACGCGTTGTCCGACGCCATGCTCGCCACCCTGTACGCCTACAACAGCGGCTGGCTGGAGCTCAACTGGGCCTGCGAGCTGGAACTCATCGGCGAGACCGAAGCCGCCCGCGCGCACTACGGCGCAACGCTGGCCGCGTTCGAGGCGGCGCCGTCGGGAGTGGACGCGATCGACCGGTCGTACTGGCCGCGCGAGGTGGTCGTGCAGGCCGGCGCGGCGCGGGCGATGCTCGGCGCGGGTGCCGAGGTGGTCCCGGAGCTGCGCGCCAACCTGGAGGCCGTCGCCGCGACCGAACGCCAGGAGGCCACCATCGTCGGCTACCTCGGCCTGGCCCGCGCGCACGCCAACGAGGGCGAGAGCGACCAGGCGCTGGAGTCCGCCGCGCAGGCCTGCGCGGTGGGTGACCAGCTGCCCCGGCTGAACGTGGTCGCCGTACGCGCCTACTGGGAGTACGCCGAACTGCTGGGCCGCGTGCACGGGCCCGAACCCACCGGCCAGGCGTACGCCCGGCTGACGTCCCGGCTGGTCCGCGACCGCTGGAACGAACGCCGGGCCCGGGTGCACTCCTTCGACGAGCGGTTGTCCGCCGAGCGGCTGCGTGACGAGCTGCGCCGCCGGGCCGCGGCGTACCTCACCGACCCGCTGACCGGACTCGGCAACCGGCGGCTGATCGAGATCCGGCTGCCGGAGCTCCTGGTGGAGTCGGCCGCGACGGGGCACCCCCTGGCGGTCGCGTTCGTCGACGTCGACGACTTCAAGAGTGTCAACGACGAGTTGTCACACCTGGTGGGCGACGACCTGCTTCGCGAACTCGCGCAGGAGATGCGGGCGGCGCTGTCCCCTGACGACGCGGTGGCCAGGTTCGGCGGCGAGGAGTTCGTGATCGTGCTGCCGAGCCGGGGTGCCGAGCAGGCGTTCGACGTGGTGGACGCGCTCCGACGGCGGATCGAGGAACGCGTGTGGAACTGCCTGCCGCACGACCGCCGGATCCGGATCACCGCGGGCCTCGCGCAGTCGTGGCACGGCGCCACCCGCACACAGCTGCTGGCCGCCGCCGACGAGGCGCTGCTGCGGGCCAAGCGGCAGGGCAAGAACCGCGTCGAGGTCCGGGCGAGTCCGCTCGCGGGCGACCTGTAGGTCCGCGGCGGGGCTTGCGCGAAGGTTGGGCCCCGGGCGTACGGTCGAGTGCGTGACCCGACCCACCACACTCGGCGCCCTGCGCGCCACACCGCACCAGCACCGCAGTGTCAAGGAAGAGCTCCGCACCAATCTTGTCGCCGCCCTCCGCTCGGGCGCTCCGGCTTTCCCCGGCATCGTGGGTTTCGACGACACGGTTCTCCCCCAGGTCGAGCGCGCCCTGCTCGCCGGGCACGACCTCGTACTCCTCGGTGAACGCGGGCAGGGCAAGACCCGCCTGATGCGCACGCTCGTCGGCCTGCTCGACGAGTGGACACCGGTGGTCGAGGGCTGTGAGATCAACGACCACCCGTACGCCCCGACCTGCACCCGGTGCCGGCGGCTGGCCGACGAGCTAGGCGACGAGCTGCCGGTGGCGTGGAAGCACCGCGACGAGAGGTACGGCGAGAAGCTCGCCACCCCCGACACCAGCGTCGGTGACCTGGTGGGCGACGTGGACCCGGTGAAGGTCGCCGAGGGCCGCACGCTCGGTGACCCCGAGACCATCCACTACGGCCTGGTCCCCCGCACCAACCGCGGCATCTTCGCCCTCAACGAGCTGCCCGACCTGGCCGAACGCATCCAGGTGGCGTTGTTCAACGTGCTGGAGGAACGCGACATCCAGGTGCGCGGCTACCTGCTGCGGCTGCCGCTGGACCTGCTGCTGGTCGCCTCCGCCAACCCCGAGGACTACACCAACCGCGGCCGGATCATCACCCCGCTGAAGGACCGTTTCGGTGCCGAGATCCGCACGCACTATCCGCTGGAGGTCGCCGAGGAGCTGGTCCTGATCCGCCAGGAGGCGGCGCTGGCCGCACCGGTGCCGGACTTCCTGCTGGAGGTGGTGGCCCGGCTGACCCGCGGCCTGCGCGAGTCGCCCTCGATCGACCAGCGGTCCGGGGTGTCCGCCCGGTTCGCGATCACCGCCGCGGAGACGATCGGCGCCTCCGCGCTGCGCCGGTCCGCCCTCACCGGCGAGGCCGACCCGGTGGCCCGGGTGTGCGACGTCCCCGGCGTCCTGCCCACCCTGCACGGCAAGGTGGAGTTCGAGATGGGCGAGGAGGGCCGCGAGCAGGAGATCTTCGGTCACCAGCTGCGGGTGGCGGTGGCGGAGACGTTCCGCGACCGGCTGCGCGGGCTCGACCTCGGCGGCTTCAGCAACCGGTTCGCCGAGGGCACGACCGTGGAGACCGGTGAGCTCACCCGCGGTGACGAACTGCTCGACCAGCTCGGCACCATCCCCGGCCTGGCGAAGGTCCTGGAACGGCTCGACCTCGGCGACGCACCGTCCCCCGGCGAGGTGGCCTCGGCGGTGGAGTTCGTCCTGGAAGGCCTGCACCTCACGCGGCGGCTGGCGAAGGAGACCGTGGACGGGGTGACCTACTACGGCGCCTGACCGGCACTTCCTTCGGCGGTCGTTCCAACCCTTCCATCCGGTCAACTCCGTTCGGCACAGGCACTCGAGGAGGACGGCGCGGTGAGCGCACGGAAGTTCCGCTACGGCCCCTGGGACAACGGCCCGGACCCGCTGGCCTCGCCGTACGACGTCCGCGAGGCACTGGACCAGCTCGGTCGCGACGTCCTCGCCGGCGGCAGTCTGCGGGAGGCGCTGCGTGACCTGCTGCGGCAGGGCCCGCAGGGCCGGCGCGGGCTGAACGACCTGTACGCCGCGGCCCGGCGCCGCCGGCAGGAGGCACGCCGGCGCGGCAACCTCGCGGGCACGCTGGACCGCGTACGCCAGATGCTCGACCAGGCGCTGGCCGCGGAGAAGGACACCCTCGCGCGCGATCCCGGCGACGACGCGCGGATGCGGGAGATGGAGCTGGACACTCTCCCCGACGACGTTGCTCGCGCCGTCCGCGACCTCTCGGCGTACGACTGGCAGTCAGAGGAAGGCCGGCAGACGTACGAGCAGATCCAGCAGATGCTGCGCCGGGACATCCTGGACGCGCAGTTCGCCGGGATGAAGCAGGCGCTGTCCGGGCAGGACCCGGCCGCCAGCCAGGCCGTGCGCGACATGCTCGCCGATCTCAACCAGCTGCTGGCCGCGCACTCGCGAGGCGAGGACACCACCGACCGGTTCGCGGAGTTCATGCAGCGGCACGGGGAGTTCTTCCCCGAGAACCCTTCCGACACCGACGAGCTGATCGACCTGCTGGCCCGGCGCGCCGCCGCGGCCGAACGCCTGATGCGGTCACTGTCGCCGCAGCAACGCGACGAGCTGGCCCAGCTGATGAACCAGGCCCTGGGAGACCCGGAGCTCGCCAGCCAGCTCGGCCAGCTGCGCGACAACCTGCACGCGCTGCGGCCCGGCCTGGACTGGCAGTCCCGCGCCCAGATGCGCGGGCAGCAGCCGCTCGGCTACGGCGAGGCCGTGGAGGCACTGGCCGACCTGGCCGACCTGGAGGCCCTGACCGAACAGCTCGGCCAGGAGCACCCCGGCGCCACCCTCGACGACGTGGACGTCGAGGCGCTGGAACGCCAGCTCGGCCCGGAGGCCGCGGTCGACGTCCGGGCGCTGCGCGAGCTGGAACGCGAACTCGAACGCCAGGGCTACGTCTCCCGCGACGCCGACGGGCTGCGGCTCACCCCGAAGGCGCTGCGCCGGCTGGGCGAGACCGCGCTGCGGCGGGTCTTCCAGGAGCTGTCCACCAGCGGGCGCGGCGACCACGACGACCACCGCACCGGCGCAGCGGACGAGCCGACCGGCGCCAGCCGGGAGTGGAGGTTCGGCGACGAGCACCCCATCGACGCCACCCGTACCGTCCACAACGCCGTGCTCCGCTCGGCCGCCGAACGCCGCCGTCCGCCGCTGTCGCTGTCGGTGGAGGACTTCGAGATCGCCGAGACCGAACGCCGGTCCTCCGCGGCGGTCGCACTGTGCGTCGACCTGTCGTACTCCATGATCCAGGAGGGCCGCTGGGGCCCGATGAAACAGACCGCGCTCGCCCTGTCGCACCTGGTCGCCACCAGGTTCCGGCAGGACGCGCTGGAGATCATCGGCTTCGACCGGGTGGCCCGCCGGCTGTCCCCCGTCCAGCTCGCAGAGATCGAACCGGACTGGATCCAGGGCACCAACCTCCAGCACGCGCTGATGCTGGCCGGTCGGCACGTGCGCCGCCACCCCGACGCCGAGCCGGTGATCCTGGTGGTCACCGACGGCGAGCCGACCGCCCACCTGGAGCCGGACGGTGAGCCGTTCTTCTCCTGGCCGACCACCCACGAGACGCTGCGGGCGACGATCACCGAGGTGGACGCGCTGACGAGGTACGGCGCGACCCTCAACCTCTTCATGCTCGGCGAGGACGAGGGGCTCGCGCGGTTCATGGACGCGGTGGCCCGGCGCAACGGCGGCCGGGTGTTCACGCCCGATCTGGACAGGTTGGGCGATTTCGTGGTGGCCGACTACCTCCGGGCCCGGCGAGGCTTCCGCCGGTCGGCGTGACCGCGACGGGACCGCCTAGGCTTGACAGTCATGTACGACCGCTTGGTGTGGATCGACTGTGAGATGACAGGGCTCGACCTCGGAGCCGACGCACTCATCGAGGTGGCCGCGCTCGTCACCGACGGGCAGCTCAACGTCCTGGGCGACGGCGTCGACCTGGTGATCAAACCGCCCCAGCCCGCGCTGGACCAGATGCGGGACGTCGTGCGCACCATGCACACGTCCTCGGGGCTGCTGGACGAGCTCGCCGGCGGGGTGTCCCTCGCCGAGGCCGAGGAGCGGGTTCTGTCGTACGTCCGCACCTACGCCCCCGAGGCCAACAAGGCCCCGCTGGCCGGCAACACCGTGGCCACCGACCGGGCGTTCCTGGCCCGCGACATGCCCACGCTCGAACAGCACCTGCACTACCGCATCGTGGACGTCTCCTCGATCAAGGAACTCGCCCGCCGCTGGTATCCCCGGGCCTACTTCGCCAGCCCCGGGAAGGTCGGCAACCACCGGGCGCTCGCCGACATCCGCGAGTCGATCGACGAACTCCGCTACTACCGCGCAGCGGTGTTCGTGCCGCAGCCGGGCCCGGACACCGCCACCGCGAAGGCGATCGCGGACGGGATTCTCGGCCACCCGACCCAGTCCGGACCGGCCACCGACGCGGTGACCTGATCTCGGTGTGAGGCCCGCCGACCGGATGGCTATACTCGTGGCGCCGCGGAGGAATTCGCGGCTGTCGTTCGTAGGGGGACCACTCCGCCCGGATAGTCTCCCTGTGGCGTGGTGGGTGTAGCTCAGCTGGTAGAGCACTGGGTTGTGATCCCAGGTGTCGCGGGTTCAAGTCCCGTCACTCACCCCATCTCCGTAGGGCCGCTGCCCCGCCTCGTGCGGGCAGCGGCCCTCTCTCGTTTCTGCGGTCGTGGTGCCTGACCTGGACTTTCACGCCCTTATGACTGGTGGCGGCTACGAATGGCCCAGAACGAAGGGGGCGCACATGCTTCACCACCACCACCACCGAGTCCCCGGTCGCATCCGGCAGGCGTGGGGCCGCCACCAGCGTCGCCGCCTGATCCGGGCGTTCGCCCGCAGTCGGTGAACTGGTTCTCACGATGCCGGTCCCAGGTGAACGCCCTGGCCCGTTCACGCCGCGCCCCGGCCACTTGTCGAAGAGACCGGTGGCTGCCGAAACGCGAATGTAGCTCTACACGAGCCGCAACCGAAGGCGCACGATCATGCGCTGGCGGAGGCCACTCCCCCGGGGCTTGCATTGCGTTGTGGGGTTCTGCCGTTCTGGAGCACTGCGGGCGGGGTACTCGTACGCCAGGGGCGCAGCCACCTCTGCCGGACGGGAGGCGCACAGTGCAGGTCACCATCCTCGGTGCGGGCAACATGAGCCGCGGGATCGCCACCAGGCTCCTCGCGGGCGCCCACGAGGTGCACATCCTGGACCGGGACGCCGGCCACGCGGCCACCCTGGTCGACGAACTCCGCAGCGCGAGCGACGGCCGGGTCTCCGCGGGCGCCGTCGGCGACAAGCTGATGGGCGACGTGGTGATCCTCGCCGTCCCGTACGTCGGGGCCGCCCGGATGGTCCGGACGTACGCCGACCAGTTGCCGGGGCGGATCCTCGTCGACGTCACCAACCCGGTGAACGCCGCCTACGACGGGCTGAGCGTGGCGCCGGACACCTCGGCAGCGGAGGAGATCGAGAAGCTCGCCCCGGACGGCACGAAGGTGGTCAAGGCGTTCAACACCACCTTCGCCGGGACACTCCTGACGGGCCGGGCCGGCGGGCTGCCGCTGGACGTGCTGATCGCCGGGGACGACGCGGACGCCAAGGGGACGATCGCCCGGCTGGTCGAGATGGGCGGCATGCGGCCGCTGGACGTCGGCCCCCTGCACCGGGCCCGCCAACTCGAGGGGATGGGCCTGCTGCACATCACCCTGCAGTTCACGATGGGCACGGGGTTCGGCAGCGCGATCAAGATCGTTTCCTGACACCGCCTAGGGTCAGGGCATGGAGTCGTACGACGTCGCCGTCGTCGGAGGCGGCCACAACGCCCTGGTCGCGGCCGCCTACCTCGCCCGCGCCGGCCTGTCGGTGATCGTCCTGGAGCGGCTGGACCACCTCGGCGGTGCCGCGGTGAGCGAGCGGCCGTTCGCAGGCCAGGACGCCCGGCTGTCGCGGTACTCCTACCTCGTGAGCCTCCTCCCCGACCGGATCGTGGCCGACCTGGACCTGCGGCTGGACCTGCGCTCGCGACCGGTCGCGTCGTACACCCCGGTGGTCCGCGACGGCACCCCCACCGGCCTGCTGGTCGAGCGCGAGCCGGGCCCGGCGACCGAGGAGTCGTTCCGTTCGCTCACCGGGTCGGACAGGGAGTACCTGGCGTGGCGAGAGTTCTACAGCGAGTGGGAGCAGGTGGCCGGCGCGCTCGCCCCCACCCTGCTGGAGCCATTGCGCCCGGCAGCGCAGGTCCATGACCGGCTCGGCGGGCGGGCGTGGGACCGGTTCGTGGCCCGGCCGCTCGGCGAGGTGGTCGAGCAGACCTTCGCCGACGACCTCGTACGGGGCGTCGTCCTCACCGACGGGGTGATCGGGACGTTCACCCACGCACACGACCCGTCCCTTCGGCAGAACCGCTGCTTCCTCTACCACCTGATCGGCAACGGCACCGGCGAGTGGCGCGTGCCGGTCGGCGGGATGGGCGCGGTCTCCGGCGCGCTCGCGTCGGCGGCCCGGCAGGCGGGTGCGGTACTGCGTACCGGTGCGGACGTCACCGCGGTCGAGGTGGACGGCACGTCGGCGCGGGTCAGCTTCACCGACGAGGACGGCGAGCACGCCGTCGCCGCGTCGTACGTCCTGGCCGGATGCGCGCCCGCCACCCTGGACCGGCTGCGAGGGCGTACGCCCGCCGAGGTACCCGAGGGCGCCCAGCTCAAGCTCAACCTGCTGCTCACCCGGTTGCCGAAGCTGCGCTCGGGCGCCGACCCGCGGCAGGCGTACGCCGGCACGTTCCACATCGACGAGGGGTACGCCGACCTGCAGCGGGCGTACGACGAGGCTGCCGGCGGCCGTCTGCCCACCCGCCCACCTGGCGAGATCTACTGCCACACCCTCACCGACCCGACGATCCTGGGGCCCGACCTCGCCCAGCGGGGCTGGCACACGCTCACGTTGTTCGGGCTGCACGCCCCGGCCCGGTTGTTCGGAGGCAGCGAGGCGGACCACGCGGCACTGCGGGACACCGCCGCGGCCGCCTACCTGGCCGGCCTGAACGCACACCTGGCCGAGCCGATCGAGGACTGCCTGGCCACGGACCGGGACGGGCAGCCGTGCGTGGAGGCGAAGACGCCGCTCGACGTGGAGGCCTCGGTGGGTATGCCTGGCGGGCACATCTTCCACGGCGACCTCGCCTGGCCGTGGGCGGAGACGGCCGACGAGGAAGGTACGTGGGGGGTCGAGACGGACGTGCCGAACCTGATGATCTGCGGCAGCGGTGCCCGGCGGGGCGGGGCGGTCAGCGGGATCGGCGGCCACAACGCCGCGCAGGCAGTCCTCCAGCGGCGGGACCGAACCCGCAATTCGCCCGCCCGAACCCACACTGCTAACATCTCCGATGCCACGCGCCGCTAGCTCAACTGGCAGAGCAGCTGACTCTTAATCAGCGGGTTCGGGGTTCGAGTCCCTGGCGGCGCACCATCTCGACAGGTCGGCGGCACTTAGGTGCCGCCGGCCAAGATCACCGCCACACTTAACCCACACTTTTGGCCTCCTCGGCCGGGTTGACCAGGCGTTCCAGCACCGCAGCCGCCCCCGTGCTCGCGACCTTCCGGCCCATGTAGACGTCCTGGGTCATGGACACCTTGGCGTGCCCCAGCTGGTCCGCGGCGGCCCTCGCCGACAGTCCGGCGTGATCCATCAACGTCGCGACCGTCTTACGGAAGACATGTGACGTAACCCACATGTAGCCGGCCTCGTCGAAGGTCCGGCGAAGATCACCGTGGGTGTTCGACGGGTCGCGAACACCGCCCAACGGAGCGGGGAAGACCGGCTCGTCAGGCGCCACTCCCCCGTCCTGTCGCCGGCGCAGCATCTCCACGGCCCACGACGGAAGAACCAGAGTCCGCCAGCCGTTGCGGCTCTTCGGCTTCGGCTTGATAACCACACCCTGGCCCTTCAGCCTCACCACCGTTCCCCGAACCTCGACCGTGCCCACCTCCAGGTCGACCGCATCCCAGACGATGGCCGCCGTCTCACCGATCCGCAGACCGGTCGCCAGCATCATGTCTATGAAGTCGACCAGATCCCACCGGCGAGCCTGCGCACTCGCGGCCACCTTGGCACGCAGATCCTGCGCCTCCGCCAACGTCAGCGCCCGGCTCGCCTTCGGTCGTGTCTCGATGCGAGCGATGTCGCGGGCCGGATTGTGTGTCAGTGCCTCGTGCCGCGCGGCCAGCCCGAACATGCCGCTGAGGATCGTTCGAACCGTCTTCGCCGTGCTCGGCCCTGGGTTGAGCCGAACCGACTTCACGAACCGATCCACCCGAGAGACGGTCGCCTCCCGGATCCGCAAATTTCCGAGCGCGGGGATGATCCGCTTGTCCAACTGCTGCCGGTACAGCTCCAGCGTCGTTGGCGAGCGGTCCATGTCGGACACCTCGGCGAACCACAGCTCCGCGAGGTCACTGAGCCGTGTGTCCGGACGGATCTCGGAGCCGGCATCCGCCCGCACCCGATCCCGGACCGCCTCACGAAGCCGATTCCGCGCCTGCTCCTTCGACCGCCCACGGCGCTCAACGATTCGCACCACGCCGTCGTAGTCGCGGACCTTGCACATGGCGCGGAACCCAGCGGACGTGGCGTAGATCCTCGTCTCGCCCGCGGTACCGACCGGCAGTGGTGGCCTGGCCATCTACGCCGCCTGCTGTTCTCGGACCCACGCATACACCTCGGCTGGGTCGTAGCGCAGATGCTTGCCTATCCGGACGCTCTTCGGACCACTGCCATTACAGCGCCACCGGTACAACGTCGCGACCGGGATACCGAGGAACTCCGACACGTCATGCACCGACCACAGCCGCTCAGGCCTCACACCGTTCATAAGTGAACTCCCTTTCCCTGTTGGGTTCTTGGCGTACGTCAACGAAGGGTTGCTAATTCCAGCCGACCGGTCTGGCGGCGTTCGCGGGCCATGGCGGCCGCGGTGTTGGCGAGCATGGCGTCACCGGTGGTGTGCCAGCCGGTGCCGGCGTAGACGAGTTCGCCGATGACCTCAAGGACCTCGTTCTCCTCGAGGTGCTCGGTCGTCTCGTGGTGGGCGCGCCGGTAGTCGATGCGGGCCTGCCGGAGTCGTTTGAAGGTGGTGGAGTAACGGCGGGACTTGGAGAAGAAGTGCCCGCCGTAGCCGAGCATGTGAGCCCACCGCCGTAGCGCGTAGTACCAGCTGTCGCGCCACTCGTCCGCGGGCTGCCGGCCCTTCTGGCTGAGCCGCCAACAGGCCTCGATGATCCGGCCGGGGTGGGTGTCGTTGGCGTAGAAGTCGATCGACTCTTCGGTGATCTTGCGTGAGGTGTGCCCGGTCGCCTCGGTCGCCTTCGTCGCGTACTTGGCCAGGTAACCGGCGACGGCCGGGCCCGACAGCAGCCGCCGGCGCCCATGCTTATCCGTCTGGTCGGCCTGGTTGAGCTCGTCGACGACCCGTTCACCGCTGAGCTGGTCCTCCCCGCGCAGCCGGACAGGTCGGACGTCGACCTGCTCACCCCACGCAAGCAGCCACCCCTCGGGCCGGTCGACAAGAAGGCGTCCGCGCCGGCCGTGGACGACCAGGGGCGGAGTTCGCCAGGCGGTGTCGGCGACGGCATGTTCGAGGATCCACTTCAGGAGGAACACAGTCGCCCACGCCGGCGGCGCCACCACCTGGTCAGGGTCGAAGGGGTGGATGCCGTCGAAGCGGGCGAGGATGTGGAAGTGGACCAGGCCGCGGCGCTGGAACTCCGCGACCTTCCCGAACGAGATCCGCACCGGCACCTTCGAGGTGACCTTGCCGGTGGTCGGGTTGACCACCTGTTCGGCGTAGCCGTGGCGGCGGGCCCACTTGCCGAGTTCGCGGTTGGCTTTCATGGTGGTGCGGCGCCACAGTTCGCCGACCAGCCCGTTCCACACGGCGTGGTGGTCGTAGTCGTAGCAGTCGCCGCACAGGGGCCGGCCGAGCCGTTCGTCACCGTCGCCATGTCTGCTCATGCAACGCAGGTCGATCCCGTGCGGGCAGATGTCGGGGGTTCTGCGGGCCCGGCAGGGTGCGGGCTGGCCCTTGTTGTTGGTGCGGGTGGTGTGCACGATGCCGAAGCCGGGTGCGGTGACGGTGGCGAACACCGCTGGATGCCCGGACACGGTCTCGGGGACGCCTTTGCCGCCGCGCATCCCGGCGAGGACGAGTTGGTAGGCGTCGGCCCGGTAAATCTCCGAACACGACGGGCACACCGATGCCCGCCGGTTTCCGCAGGCTTTGTAGATCACCCCGTCCGGCATGTCGGCCGTCGACCGTTCCGGGCCGTCGCGGGTGACCTCGCCGGTGGTGGTGTTGACGGTGGCGGTGCGGAACTTCCCGGCCAGGCGGACGGGGTTGGTGCAGCCGGCGGCGGAGTGGACGTGGGACAACCAGCGTCCGTAGTCCTCGCGGGTGGCCCGGCGCATCGCCGAATGCGTGGCGAAGCGGTCCTGGCCGTTGACGAGCTCGGCCCGGTCGGCGAGCCATTCGTCGTAGTCGGCCAGCCGCGGTACACCTCGTTCGGCGGTGTTCTCGGCAGCGGCCACCGCCCCCGGCACCGTGGTGGTGTCAGGGGTGGTGGTCGTCGTCGAGTCGGTCACCCGCGCCGTCCAGCGTTGTTGCGCCTGTCGGCGAGCTGGGTGATTTTGCGGTCTTCGGGTCGGGTGCCCTCCCGTGCCGCGCAGGCGGGGCAGAGTGCGTTGTCCCCGTCGACGGCCCAGCCGAAGTCGGCGAGGTCTTCGCGGTCGCAGGGCAGTTCGTTGTGGCTGGTTTCGAACTCGGCGTCGCAGGAGTCACACGCAGCGCCCCACACCTGGTACGAGCGCACGGTCATGGCCGGCCACCTCCTCTCTTCGTCTTCGTCGTGTTCGTGGTGGGGTCTGTGTCGTCGGTGAGCTCGTCCAGGGCGGCGAGCACATCCAGGCCCTTGTCGACCTCGGCCCGCATCAGCTCGGCCGTGGGTGCGGCCTTGGCGGAGGTGAGGATGTAGTGCAGGACGCCGAGGGTGTAGGCGTTGCCCTGGTCGGTGTCGCGGTCATAGCCCCGCTGGATCAGCCGGGCCTTGAACCTTTGCGCGTACGTCTGCTCCCGGCCGACGCCGTTGTCGCCGGTGCTCATGCCACTGCCCTCCTGCCCGTCGTGGCCTCGTGGGCCTGGTGGCAGTCGACGCAGCAGCCCAACGACGTCGGGATCGTGTACCCGGCGTCGTGTCCGCAGTCTGGGTAGACCCGTCGTGCGGCGAGGGCTTTCTCGATTGCGTGCAGCTGCGCCAGTGAAGGGATCCGCTTCGGCTTCGCCTGCTCGATCCGGTAGAGGTAGGCGACAGCCGGCTTGCCTCGCCGCACCCACCGGATCTGTGCCGCGATGGGTTGCCCGCCGGGGCGGAGCTCGAGGGCGAGCAGCTGCCGCCTGGTGGCGAGCCCTTCGGGTGCCATCTGCCACGGGTAGGTGGGTGTGCCGCCGTGGTTGACACCGGTCGGGTCGTAGAAGCAGGTGTCGAGTCGTCGACGTCGACGAGCACCAGGACGTCGACGAGCCTCCCGGCGCCTGCCGTTACGGGGACCGCTGTAGGTGGTCATACGGCACCGCCGAACTGGCCGCCGCGGATGGACAGGGAGCGGGCGACGAGGGTGTCGATCTCGTCATCGGTCAGGTAGACGGAGCGGAACCGGAAGGGTCGGCCTTCTTCGGCGAGGCAGTAGCCGACGCCGGGCCGGTTGGGTGGGATCTTGGAGGCGTCGAACCCCTGGGCGGCCCAGTCGGTTCCCAGGATGATGTCGGACGATGCTTCGGTGGCGCACCTGAAGGCGACCCGGTAGGAGAACACGTCCCGCACCCTTGTGGGCACGATGTCCGCCGACGGGCGCTGGGTCGCCGCCACGACGACGATCCCCGCCGCGGGGCCTCGTTGTACGAGGTCCATCAGCAGGGACAGGAACCGTTCCTGGGATTCCTTGGTGCCGTAGACGGAGGTGAAGACGGACAGTTCGTCGATCCAGACGGTGATCAGGTCCATGCCGTCGCCTTTGACGACCTTCCTGCGTCGCCGTTCGGTCAGCCACTCATACCGCCGGTCCATCTCCTGCTGGAGGACGGAGAGGACGTGGTTGGCGAGGTGGGCGTCGGGGCCGACGAAGAAGTCGGCGATCTCCTTCCACAGGATCAGTTCGACGATCTTGCCGTCGATGAGGATGATGCGGGCGTCGGTGCACTGGGACATGTGGCCGACCCCGTTGGACATGAACCCCGACTTGCCGGAGCGCGACAACCCACCCGCGAGGAGGCTGCGGGAGGCGAGTTCGACCCGGAGGGGCCGGCCGTACTCGTCGATGCCGAAGTGCACCTTGTCGTAGGCCGACAGCCCCGACACCGAGGTGCCACGTCGACGACGAAGCAGCCGCCGCGGGAGTGCAGGCGCCGGGGCGAGCTCGGCGGCCGGTGGGTAGGTGGGGAGAACCTGGGTCGGTTCGTTGTGGGCGGATGGGGGGTTGCCCCCGGCCCGTGGGCCGGGGACAACCGTTCCGCCGAGATGGCGGCTAGACATAATCGGACACGTCCTCACCGGAGGCCGACAACACCGGAGCCGGTCGTGCCGGTTCAGGTGCCGGGGTCTCCTTTCTGGTCGTGGTTCGTTTCCTGGTGGTCTCCTTCGCAGCGGCGAACCCCGAAGCGTTGCTGGTGGTGTCGGTCGCCTGGCCGTTGGCCTTGCCGCCGGCGCCACCTCGGGCGCCCATACGGCTCTGGATCACTTGCGTGTCGTCGTTCTCGCCGTCGTTGTGGTTGGCGAGGGGTAGGCCGATGCCGACGGCCCACTCAGAAGCCCGCACACCAGCCGCCTGGTCGGCGGTGGGGATGTTGGCGGGGATGAGGGCTTGTTCGGTGCCCTTGGGGATGAGGCCGGACTCGACAGGGGTTTTGGAGTCGAGTGGGTCCCGGCGGGTGATGTCGATGCGGATCAGGTGCGTCCATCGCCGGTGGACCTGGACTTGGCCGGAGCGGGCGTAGCAGGTGGAGCCGAGGGAGCGGATGCGTTCCTCGACGTCTTCCACGCAGATCCCGCCGACCAGGACCATCCAGGCTCGTTCACCGACCCTTGTGGGGTAGATGAACAGCAGCCACGGCAGCCTGCCGGACCGGTTTCGTAGGCCGTTCTCTGCCATGAAGGTGCGCAGCCGGTGCCGGGTCACGTCGACCCAGAACACCGCCACGAGGATCCTGCCCGAGTACGGCACCACCAGGGCGACGGCGACGGGTGCGACGATCACTGACCCGGCTGCCCAGGCGGGCAGGTTCATCCGGACCAGATACACGAACACCGTCGCCGTAGTGCCGGCCAGCGCCAGTTCCGGCAGCCACCGCCAAAACGCGAGAAGCAGCTGCGCACCCCACCGTTGGTGGATGCGGGGTTTGACGTTCTCCACCGCACGAGCCCGGTTACTGCGGCCACCTCGCTTACGCGGCATCGTCGCCACCTCCATGGATGTCGGAGGCGGTTGCTTTGGCGATGTCGTCGAGGGCGGCTTGGGCCTTGTAGAAGGTCTTGTGGACCTGGCCCGTCTTGAACGCGTTCTGACCGAAGATCGCGCACACCACTTCGGCGGCACGATCCCTCTCGCCGGCGATCGTCGCCGTCATCGCGGTCGCATCTTTGAAGACGGCCTCGCCCTGGCGGCAGTCCATGTCCGCATCGAACTCGCGGGCATCGTTGAGAACCTGCTCCTGCACCTTCAGTTCCGCGGCCATCCAGTCGACCGCCTGGCGCAGGTGCTCATACACCGCCATCAGCCGGTAACCACGCAGCAGCATCTGCCGCAACGCCCAGCTCAAACCGGCGATGTCATCGAGGTCATCGATGTCGTCGTCTGACTCAGCCTCCGGCTCCTCGGCCGGCTCATCGGCGAGCCCGTTGGTGTTGGTTGTGAACTCGTGATCAGCGCCATTGGGCGCGTCAGCCGGAGTGTCCTGAGGGGTCATCGGGTCCCGGTACGGGTCCTCAGGCGACTGGTTGTAGGTAGCATCAGACATGCCACAGCCCTCCTCATCAGGGTGTGTGGAAGGCAGAGAGCCGGAAGGTTTCCAGGCCTTGTTCCGGCTCTCCGCCGTCTGTGGGGAGCGGCCCCTTCGGGGGCCGCTCTTCTACTTGTTGTGGATCGCGCCGCTCAGCGGCGCCACCTGCCCACGATTGGCAGGCTGCTCAACGGTTGGGCACTCGAACTCGAAGGGTGTCTCGGCGTTCACAGCTGTGACTGGGGGTTCAGGCCGCCTTGACCGCCTGCTTGGTCTCCAGCGCCTTCGCACGGAAGGCGACACCGTTCCGGCCGCCCGTCGCCCACGGGATGGCTTCCAGCTCGACCGGGGTAACGGACTGCCCCACGGCCACCTTCGGCGGTGCACCCGCCACAGTGATCGTGATGATGTCCGCCCCGGACTCAGGTTCGAGCGCCATCACCTGCACGACGAACAACAACTCACCGGTCCTCCGATCGGCCTTGTGCCGACCATCCTGATCAGTCTTCGGCTCCGCCGCCTTCGTCACCGTGAACGTGTGAACCGAGGTGTCGACGATCAACTTCATGAGTGCACTCCCCTTGACTGGGATCGATGGAAACGAGGCACCATGCCTCACCACACGCGAACCGGTGTGGCTCCGTACACGCGCCCGACTCGAACGGGCAGGTCAGCCGACCTGACGGCGCGCCATCGGCGCTGGTCCGTCTAGGGGTATTGGCATTCGCGGAGAACCTCGGCGGCCACAGCGTGCGCGGCTTCGGTCATTCGCAACACGTCGAGACATAGGACGTCTGTACGCGTGGCCTCCACCTCGACGGGCCCGGCGAGAGCGCCGAGGTCACGAAGGATGGAGGCCAGTTCGCGGCACCGCTTCAGGTAGATGTCGGACACGTCATACCTCACTTGTATGGACAGGTCGGACAGGTACGAACGAGACCATACACCACACTTGTCCATACAGGTACCGTCATGTGAGAGAGTGTCGGCATGCCACCAGGAGAGAGGGGCGCCCGCGTGCAAGGCACGGATACCCGGCCGCTTCACCGCCGGATCACCGATGACCTGCGACGACGCATCGGCGCCGGCGAGTACCAGCCCGGTGACATGCTCCCTTCCGAAGCCAGCCTGAGATCCGATTACGACGTCACCCGCGGCACGGTGCGTCAAGCCCTACAGACTCTCGTCGGTGAGGGTCTGGTCAGCGTCATCCAGGGTCGCGGCTACCTCGTGCGTGAACGGGAAGCGCTGATCTACGACCTGACCGGTTCTGAGAGCCCGGACCGGCGCAGCAGCGCGACTCACGACATCTGGATCACCGATGTTCAGGCTCAGGGCCGCACGCCGGGGATGCGCCTCGACGTCTTGCGCGTAGTCCCACCCGCCGACGTCGTTGACTGTCTCGAGCTCGCCGAGAACGAGGTGGTCGTCCTCCGCCGCCGGGTGCGGCTCGTCGACGACCAGCCGTACTCCATCTCCTCGGCGTACTGGCCCCTCTCCATCGCAGCCGGCACGCCGATCGAGCTGCCGCACGACATGCAGCCTGGACCGCTCGCCTGGCTCACCAAGCATGGGCGTCGACAGGTCCGGGTCCACGGAAAGATCGCCGGCCGCATGCCCACGTCCGAGGAGGCCGAGACCCTCCGTCTACCGGCCGGAGCGCCGGTGTTCGAACACACCAGAACCGGCTACGACGAAGCCGACGTCCCGTTGCGCACAACGGTCGACGTGTTGCCTACCGACAGGTTCGTGATCACCTATGACCTCGACGTCTGAACAGCTGCCTCTCCTACGGCAAGCTTCCGCCGAAGACCTCCCCGTCGTCTTCGCCCTCCTGAATGATGCCGCCGAATGGCTCGCCTCGCGCGGCATCGACCAGTGGCCGGCCAAGTTCGAACGAGACAACGAGTGGCGAGCGCAGCGCATCGAGAAGTACGTCGCTAACGGCTACGTCTATATCGCCTCCGACGACCGCGGCTACGTCGCGACCGTCACCATCAGCCCGCACGCCGACCCCGACTTCGCCGGCGGTTGGCCCGACGGACCCGACAACGCGCTCTACGTCTATCGGATGGCCACCATGCGCCGCGCCGCCGGTCAAGGACTAGGTGAACGCATGCTGGCGTGGGCCGGCGACCGCGCAGCTCGCTCCGGCCGCCCATGGCTCCGTCTCGACGTCCACCGGGACAATCACGAGCTGCAGCGCTACTACGAGCGGCTGGGCTTCATTCGGGTAGCCACCGTCGTCAAACCACCCCGCGGTTCCGGCGCCCTCTACCAACGTCCGGCGCGCATCGAACCTGTCACGCTTGTCGTCGAGTAGACCCGATCGCCAACTCAAGGCGCCTAGGCATTAGTCACTTAAGGAGCGGACGGATAACTGCACGTTGGATGCCATTATCTTCTAGAAGTCTCGACATTGCGGCACTCGGAGGCGGAACGACCGCGTTCCATATCTGGACGATTTCTCGTGGACCGCGCTCGAGTGCATCCACACTTAAATCCAATTCCTTTGAAGCTGCTTCCATCAAACTCTTTGCCGCCGCACCAACTAGCATGCGAACTGATCCACTTGATGGCACCTCGCTCGTGGAGACCTGGCACCTGCGTACATCGGTCACTCCTGTGCTAAACCTAAGCCCCGCAGGCGAATTCATGATGCATATCGCGTTGGTGTATCCATTTTTTCTTAGCTCCTCCGTAACGGAATTCTTCTGATCCTTGAAGTCTTTTAAGTGATGCTCGTTGTAAGCAGGCTTGAAGTGAGAGATCAACATCACTTCAGCGAGCTTCACCTGTTCTTCGACCCTTACTGCAGCCGGACGGAGAGTCCGATCGTAGGCGCGCAGAAATGTAGCTCGATCCACAGCGGCAAAGCTTTCAGGACCGCCGAACACCACCATACTGGTGGCTGCCTCAATCCTAAGAAACGTTAGGAATACGTCGAAGTTGTTAGATAGCTGTTCTGCATATATGCGCTGCAGCGTACTATGCGACTTGAGTCGATCAAAAACATCCCGGCTCCCTTCCGTACCCCAAGCCCTTCCAACGTAGAGAACTTCGTGATCAGTCACACGCGAAAGTTTCTCGCCAAGTGCGTGCACGGCTAACACACTTGGGTCGCCTTTTGTTACTACATCTCTCGTCTGCGAGTCCACGATCGCCCAATTGTCCGGCTGCGGGGATTCCCAAGCGTAGTGCCCACTCGATATCTCTGGAATCTTCAGCGCGAAGCCGATCGCTTTATTACCATGCATCTGAAGGCGCCCACGAACCCGCCCTTTTCGGATACTAACGCCATCGACAGTAGTCCTAGGCTTACGGCTAACCACGTAGAGGAAGCAATTGTGCGCTATCAGTCTCAAGCGCTCGTCGATATGCTGCTGGCGAACAGTAGCTACTGCCACGCACTGTACAAATTTCGCTAGGCCCACGATTCTCCCCCGGTTTTGTTAATTAACGCCTCGGACCTATTAGGTGTCTTTCGTCTCGCCCTTACGGTGCTGGCGGCGCTAGACCCGCAAGTCGGCTTGCCCTTCGGTTAGCCTAGATCATCTCAATGACCAGGTTGGGCTCTTTTGCGACAATCGCTACAGCTCACTCCGCCAAGATAGGCATTCTTCTGTCGACGTCGACGATGAATTCCTTGCACGCCGAATGAAAACTCGAGACTGTCTTGGGTCCAAAGATCATTCGCCCATCGCTAACACTAATATCGAGTACGGACAGGTCAAGCGCCAGCCTCGACATCGTGCGCTGCCTAGCAGTGAGAACTCCAAGCCCGTGGGCCAAGCAGTTCCTAACTTCTCGAGCCGCTCGAAGTTCAGTAGCCCGAGCGCATCTATCCAGGTTTATCGAATAGTACTTCTTGTATGCCTTATTCCGTTCACTCCAATTCGATGTTGCGTGAATTTCGTAATCTTCGACCAGTCGAAGAATGATTGCGATCGACATGTCGACTGACTTTACGAGCTCCTGCGAAGCAAGGCTGTCGAGGAAAGCCTCGGTAATACCAAAGAGCCTCAGTGCTACTCCCTCGTCCCTCATCACGCTGGCGTCGAGCGTGCCGGCCATCCTGCCGAAACGGGTGGTACGGTCCTGGGATCGGATCAGCAAACTCCTCGTGGACCCCATACCGGTGATCGTCCCTTGAAGGAGTCGCAGGGCGGCCTCTGTTACGGCAAAGCGCGGACTTGCGAGACTGCTCAATTAGGCCTCCAAGAGGATCCGATAAAGCGGCGAGGATCCCTTGACTGCATTAACTCTTTCTGCGCCGACTGGGGCCGCTTCATTCAGTGCCCGGATTCCGAGCACGTACCAAGGCGCAAAGGCTTCAGACTGCATTCGCAACGCCATATCAAGCTCGTCGAAGCTAGCCGAACCAATGGTGGCCAACGCAAGTGACGCTTCCGCGTGTAGCAGTCCCCCACTTTGGCGAATTTTCTGTCTCCGCACCCAGTCTGCGCGTTGCGGTTGAGCGAGCAGTCCACACACGCGTGACACATAGACTAGCCATGCGCTCTGCCACTCACTAACCACCGTTGACAAAGCATCACTGGTGAGCGAATCCCAGATTTGAGCTACACGGTCGCCCTCCTGGTCGTTCACAGCGACGAGATAGTTGCAAATCAAGGGCGTCAACGGTGGCACAAAGACGTACAACGTAGGCACTAGGTCAAGCGCTTGTACATCTCGTTCTCGGGTGAAAACCCCCAACGCCCGCTTCAGCTCACGCAGTTCGCCGCGACCTAGGTGGTGGAGATTAATTCGTCCGTCGCCATTATTATCTGTACTAATGCTGTTGATGGTTTCGACGGCCGACTCGATAGCGGCTTGCGGATCACCAGCGCTGTAGTCGTCAGCCAAGGCCGCCTCGACGTCCTCCAAGCCAACCGGTGTATCTGAATCAACGCTGACACCGAGGTGATCAAGGACATAACTGGAGAATTTCTTTACGTAGGTCTTACTCTCGTTCAGATTCAGGCCGACGCGTCGCGCGGCTTCACTGAGAACGTCGATCGCATCCCTACTTTCGGCATAGGACGCCACACCGATGTGGAAGTCGTCATTAAATCTCCAAACCTTTAGCCCCCTCCTTACCACATCCCGCTCGACTATACGGACATATACCTCGGAGAGAGAATCCGAGGAGTCCAGGAGTTGCGGAATTCCGTAGGAGGCTCCCTGTACCTCCTCCAACAGATACATCAGGAAGTCAGTTTCTTCGACCATTCCTGTCTGCAAAGCCAGCTCTTGTCGAAGCACTTGATGGTCCACATATTGATAAAACGCGGCAATGTCGGCGCCCAGAATATGACTTATTGGTGAATCGCCCAGTCGCCGAAGTCCCTTCGTGTTTCCGTGGCCATATTGAATAGGACCCGTTAGGAACTTGGCGTACGACTCCGGTGAGCGGTCAAGGGGCACGGTGCGCTTGAGGATGTGGTCGGTCAGTGCTCGGTATGCCACTCGTTCTGCGATCCCTAGGACCGGTACGGGCCTAACAGCCCAGGAGCCCTTACTCGCACTCACGACGACCGATGGTGAGTTCGCTCTGCCGGCCCTCAGGCGAGTGCGGACCCAATCGGCGACATCTTGCGCGTGGTTACCGACGACTTCCTGCCACGCTTCAGGGGGGAGCAAGTTCCTTGTCGCCTGGGCCTCCGCGCGAGCAGCTGCCACGAGATCGAGCTCGTCAAGCAACTCGACAGGAACCGCTTCCACCTGAACCACCCACCTGTCCCGTTGACCAAGATCACGGCTGCCGTACAGACTAACGACGTAAACCGCCCATGTGAGGACTTTCCCTACGTCTTCAAGGGCGGCCACAGGCCGCCGCGCGCCCGCCTGAACGGCGCCGGTCCTCCCTCTGCGCCTCCGGCGCCCGGTCGGCCGGCGCGGCTGGGCGCGACAAGAGGGCCGCCAGAACACTGGCGACCCCCATCAACTCCCGCTCCGCGGGAGACACTGCGTCCTGGGTGGTGCCGGGCCGGAGGCTTTAGCCACCTCGCTAGGTCCGGGACCCTAAGAGCGGCGGCCCCCGGTGGGCGGTCAAGGGCAGGCAGCCAAGCTGCCCACCGCGCCGAGCAAGGCTACGGGCCGCCGCTCTCCCGGACCAAGCCAGGCCACCGGCCAAACCCGCCGACCCTTTCGAGCGCACGGTGACTGTCCGCGGAGGTGCCTGCAAGCACGACCCGCTGGTCCACCCGGGCGACCAGCGCCGGTGACTGGGAGGGGCGGCGCAAGAGGCTACGAACCAGCGGGTCGGCTGATCAAAGAGTAAGCCGGGATGGTCATACCAGACTCGCGAATGGCGATCTTGGTGCCCAATTCTTGGCAGCTCTGAAAGTCGCTTGGGGAGCCTGTGAGCACGACCCGCTGGAACACAGGAAGTCGCTGGGCACCGGCAACGGGGGATACCGAAGACCAGGAATGTGAGCCAGCGGGCCGGCTGCCAGAACGCTAGCGGAGACCGGTCTAACCGGACACACGGTAACGATCTTGGAGACGTTGATGGCCAAGTTGGCCACCGGTCGATGCAGGACGCGACTGCGGATGCCGGGAATCCCTGTAGCTCCATCACCACAGCCACACCGATGCCGAGTCCAAGCGACTGGCCCGTGCCCGCTCGCCCACAGGAGGGCACCAACCACGGGGTCCAGGAAGCCAGTTTGTGCGGGCGAGCGGGCCGGGTCCGCCCACCGTAAGGGCATCCGGACGGACACGCGACCGGCACCTTCAGGGCCCTACCCGCATCCACCGCCGTGGGGATCGCCCCGGCCACCTTCGCCGGCTCCGGATTGGGTGCGCGCTCCGCGGCCGAAGCACCAGCGGCAGCCACCGGGGCGATCACCGGGGACGGTACAGGAACCAAGAGATAGCCACAGCACAGAAAGAAAGCTTCTTCAGCAGCAAATGGCAGCCGTAACCGTAGGCGTAGACTGATCTTTCGTCCATCTGAACCGGCGAAAACCGAAACAGAGCCCCCCAAAAGATGCCCCAAGACGACCATGCCGCCTACGACTGGCGCGGCGAACCCCGCACCGAGAACACCTGCCTGTCCGAGGCCGACCAGGCCGTGAGGGCGCAAGCTCAGCGCCTCATCGCTCAGGCGGATCGCCATCTCGAGGAGCTGGGATACGGGCCCGATCGCCACGATCACCACGACCACGCCGGCGACGCCCACGTCTGGCCAGCCGATGGCCACCGCCAAGCCGGCGACGAACCTGACGAGGCGACCGGGCCCGACCGTTAGCGGCCTGGCGAGTTCGAGAAGGTCGTTCCTACTTACGGGGCCTGGTCCAGACCTTTCCGGTGGAGCGCCGTGGGACGCCACAGCTGCGGCCACGACGAACCCGGCACGAGTTCGACGACACCGAGCTCCCGCAGCCGGTTGAGCGTGTTGCGTACGTTGCCGTCGTCGGTCCGGCCGAGCATCTCGGTGATCGTGCGCGGTGACACACCCGCCTCGCCGTTCACATCGAGCAGCGCCGCCACCTGCCGCTGCATCGAACCGACCAGACGGTCCCTGAAGTCCGGCTGCTCCGTCGGCCAGGCGGTGAAGGCCGCTGCCAGCTCGCAGTGTCGGTGCCGGCCCTCCCGCCCGAGCAGCAGCATACGCGCCCACTCGCACACTTGTTCGACGAAGGACGAGGTGGGGAGGCGGGCTGTGGCTGACACGCTGTGCTCGCTGGGGCCGCGTACGCTCGAAGACATGCCTACCGCACAGGACGGTCGGCACGACGAACCCGGCCAAACCTCCCAAACTCAGCGAATTGCTCTGGTCTTCCGCCAGCGAGCCGAAGAGAGACGCGCTCTCGCCGCTCGACTGCGCAAAGGGGCATCGGAAAGAAGCAAGCTCCTCGCCGCACACGCGGGCGAAGACACCGCGCGGCGCCGGCGCGAAGCCGAAGAACGAGCACATGCCGCCGACCAACGCGGACGCGCCGCTCAGGATCGGAGCCGGAGAGCACACTTTCGCGGTGTCGCATCCGACGCTCGTCGTCGGCTCGAGGAACTGCGATTCATCCAAGCGACCGAACGGATGCGCGCCGCTGACGAACGTGACCAGCTCGCCGACCAGCGCGACCGCGACGCCGACGAGCGCGAACGAATCGCCGACGAACGAGACCGGCTGGCCGACGAACGCGAACGAGTCGCCAACCTGCGCGACCACGACGCCGACAGACGCGAACACATCGCAGACAGACGCGAGCAACTCGCCGACGAACGCGACCACGCCGCCGATGACCGCGACCGCGAGAACGAGGAACGTGAGCGCGCCGCCGACCAACGCGAACGAATCGCCGACGAACGCCACCGCATCGCCGACGAGCGCGATGAAACGTCCTGAGTCACCACCGCCGCCTTGCCCACCTAAGCGTCCCCGCGATCCATACACCGGACGCCTCGACACACGACAGGAACGGCGCCTAACCTGAGACGTCAAGCAGCGGACATGCTGGCCGTCGAGCCAAAGCCCCCCGAAATGTACCGAACGCAGAAAATCGCGGAAGACCTGCGCGATCGAGCCACCGGAATACGTACCCTCGCCGAGCAGCTGCGTGCCCGCGTAGCTGAGCAACGCTTCCAGGCCGCCCGCAACTGCGCCGGCGGGAGGAACATCAGCTTTCTCCGCGAACGCGCCGCCGCTGACCGGGACCGGGCCGAAGTCGACCGGGCTCTGAAGACCCAGTTTCGTCATCTCGCCGCCCAGGCACACAGCCAGCTCGTCGGACTGGGATCCCTGGACCCCATCGAGCGCGAACGAGCCGCCGACGAACGCGACTGCAACGCCGACGAACGCGACCAGGCCGCCGACGAACGCGACCGGATCGCCGACCAGCGTGAAGCCGATGCCGACGATCGCGACCGCGACGCCGACGAACGTGAGCAGCTCGCGAACGACCGCGAACGCCTGACCGACAGACGCGACCAGGCCGCCGACGAACGCGACCAAGCCGCCGATGACCGGGACAGCGCCGCCGACCACAACGGAGCGGACACGTAGCAACACCGGCCGTCCCCACGAAGGAGAGCGGCGCTGCGACCAGAGAGCCAGGTCCATCGACAGTAGAAGCACTCACACGCACTCGCGAACGGCAACCCGGACCAGCTGCGCCGATTCCATAACCCCATGACTGGCGAGGAGGGCCTAACGGCCGATCCCCTGCCCAGTGTCGGTGCCGGCCCTCCCGCCCGAGCAGCAGCATACGCCTCGACTCGCACACTTGTTCGACGTAGGAGAGGGTGGGGAGACCCTTGTGCCACCACACCTAACCCACACCTATGGACGCAACGAGCCCGCCAGTGACGGCAATAGATGATCATGACCAGGACGACGGCGGCCCAGGTCACGGCCATGTTCGCGAGATAACACACACCAGAGACAGCCGTCTTGATCAAATCAGCGGGTTCGGGGTTCGAGTCCCTGGCGGCGCACAGCGGGCGGTTGACCAGCAGAGATGCGGGTCAACCGCCCTTTTTCTCGTCTCGTGTCGAGGGACCCCTCGATGATCTTCGGTCGGCGGCTAGTGGAGCCAGGTCACCTTGTCGAGGTCGGTGGTGAGTTCGAGGGTCCTCCACGCACTGAGGTCGTGGTGACCACGGCTCGCGACGTAGAAGGTGAGCAGGGCTTGTCCGTGGCGACATCGGATGCTGCCTGTCGTACCCGGATCTGGGCACTGTGGTTGCTTGGCATGTGCGTCCTCGACGCACAGCTCGACCGCAGGAAGGCCGCCATGCTCCTGGACACCGTTCGCTGGAACGAACGTGACGTCACGGGAGACCACTTCGACCGTCTTGCCGAAGTCGTGGTCACCGTCGAAGCTGTCGTCGTCGGGTCCGGCCGGGCTGTACTGGTAGTCGCGGCCGAAGTTGTATCCAGCGGGCAGCCTCACCGGCAGGACCATCGCGATCCCGGAGCCCTTGGCGAGCGTGGATGCCACGGTCTCGCGCGCATCCGGTGGCGGTGGATTGTCCGCTGGGCGCCAGGCGAACAGCGCGTACGCCAGGATGACGACCACCGCTGCGAGGTGGGGCGGGATCCGGACGTGCGCCGGCTGGTTCTCCACATGGTGATCATGGCAGAGCAGGTGCGGGCGATGCCCTTGTTTGTGGGGGATTCGCACGCGGGAACCCTGGCGGGCGTCTGGCCACCCGGAGCGTTGATCGACAACTGTCCTCGTAGCGTGGGATCGGAAACAGGCGTCACCCGAGGTCCCCTTCGTGCGTATCACCGGGCCGATCGAGCCCATGCTCGCCAAGAGCATCGAGCGGTTGCCTCCACCACGGCCAGGCGGATGGCGTTACGAACCGAAGTTCGACGGGTACCGTGCGCTGGCCACAATCGGGACCGACTCGTCCGTGTCGGTCCATTCCCGCCGCGGCACCCCCCTGGGCCCGGCGTTCCCGGAGATCGTCGGCGCGTTGTACGCCCACCTGCCCGCCGGAACGGTCATGGACGGCGAGATCGTCTGCTGGCGCGGAGGCCGGCTCGACTTCGCGGCACTTCAGCACCGCTACGCCGGACGCCACAAGGCCGCCGAGCTAGCCACCGTCCAGACGTGCCATCTGGTGGTTTTCGACGTACTGGAAACCGCCCGCGACGGCGACCTTCGCCGGCGCCCACTACAAGAACGCCGGGTGGTGCTGGAACGACTGTTCGGGCAGGTGCCGGCCAGGTCGCCGCTCTCGCTCGCGATGCACACCTCCGACCACTCGGTCGCGCAGGAGTGGTACGACACGATGGCCGTCGCCGGAATCGAGGGACTGGTGATCAAACCCGCGGATGGCCCCTACCTGCCGGGCGCGCGGGAGTGGCTCAAGTACAAGGCCCGGCAGACCACCGACGCCATCGTGGGTGGGGTGACCGGCAGCCTGCGACGCCCGGAGACGTTGTTGCTGGGACGGTACGGCTCCGACACGGGCAGGCTCCACTACGCGGGCAGGACGACCCGGCTGACCGATGCACGGGCCGCCGCGGTCGCACCCCTGCTGGTCGCCCCGACCGACGGCCACCCCTGGCCGGCGCGGCTCACCGTGAACTGGAGGTCCGCACCGACGGACTACCTGCAGGTCGCCCCACTGGTCGTGGTGGAGATCCGCGCCGACACCGCGACCGACAGGGGTCGGCGATGGCGCCACGCCGTGCGCATGCTGCGAGTGCGGGACTTCGCTCCCGACGAGGTGCCCCTCGACCTGGACCTGGAGTCCTGATCCGTCAGCCCGCCGGCCCTGCTACGCCGACGACGTTGCCTTCTGGGTCGCTGAAGCGTCCGACGGTGAACTCTCCGGACTTCGGCTCCGGACCCAGCAGTCGCTTGCCGCCCAGGCTCTCGGCCCTGTGCAGCGCCTCCTCGACGTCCGGCACGGCCACGTAGAACAGCACGCGGGGTGCGAAGCCCTCGCCACCGCCGACGCCACCGTTGATGCCGTTTCCGTCGCCGGTGCCACCGCCGTCCACGAAGTGGTAGTTGCCCGGCTGGGAGACCTTCTCCGTCGCCGCGTCCCCCGTGCTGAACTCCCAGTCGAACAGTTCGGCGTAGTAGTTGCGCAGCGTCGCGGGAGCGGAGCCGATGATCTCGAAGTGCACTACCGGCTTGCCTGTGCTCACGTCGTTCTCCTCTTGGTGTTCTCGTCGTGTTCTCGTGTTCTGGTCGTCGGGGAGGGTCGCCTCGAACCTGTGTTCGGTCCACAATGTGGGGTGGGACGGCAGCGCAGATACGGCAGGGAGGCGGTCGAGGGGGCGCACCCGTCGACGGCAAGCTGCTGGCGCCCATGCTCGAAGGGCCGGGCCGGGTACGCCGCGGTGAACGCGTCGACGGCGCGGCGGCCATCCTCGCCGCTCACCCCGCCGAGTCCCGGGAGGACGTTCAGGACCGGCTGTACCGATCCCGCCACTACGCATCTGCCCGCATGCTCACCCGGCACCGCATCGCCGAAGGGCTGTACTCCGGCGTCGGCGCCGGCTACCTCGAACCCGTCCCACCCGACCGTGTCGACGACACCGTTGACCTGATGCTCCACGCGATGGCTCGCGGACGGCTGCAACGCCAGGATGCTCGCCGCCCACGGCCAGGGCCTCCGCCAGTGGCTCGGCCTCCCCGCCGGTGAATGGACCGAAGCCGACGACGAGGCGGCGAAGAAGGGACGAACGATGTGCGCCTCGTCAGCTTCCTTGCAGCGACGTGGCGAGTCCGCATCCGGCCTTCACCGCGGCCGCGGAGATCCCCGATTTCGTCCCACGGACATGTGACACAGGTCATACTCACGGCCATGAGGATGACGAATCACCACTCCACCGCCCGGGCATGGGCGAGCGTTCTCCTCCTCGTCGTTCTCGTCGGCCTTCTCTTCTACGCGGCGTGGTACTACGCCGGCAACGTGCGTATGTGAGCCGTTCGCGAGTCGTGATTCCGACCTTCCGCCAACAGTCGTCCGGTCAGTCAGTTCAACGACGGGCAAGAGCTGTCAATCGATGCTTGGCATGCACCACCGGCAAGGCCGGCTTGCACCCCCGCTCCCCTTCGTCAGCACGGCAGGCAAGCCGTACGTGGAAGTGGAGCGCAAGCACGTGCCTGACAGTCAGCGGGGATCGGCCAGGCGGCCGTGCTCCCAGTCCCACGTGCGACCGTCGATGAGCTCGCGCGCGGCGTCCAGGTGCCCGGCGTGACAGGCCGTCTCGACAAGAACGTGCTGCAGCACCTCGAGGAAGTTGTCCATGCGCCAGTCGCCGAACATGCCCTCGGGCCACCACGCCGGCGGTGAGTCAAGCGGCAGTTCGCGGACCGCGGCAATGGCCTCCGTGCCCTCCTGTCGGTACGTGTCGAGGATGCTCGCCGCGGGAACCGACGCGGGTACGTGGAAGTCGTCCTCGACGGCCGGACCGGTGCGTACGCCGGTCATCACCTCGACGAACCAGAACCGCGTCCCGACGGTCAGGTGCGAGACCATGCCAACGCACGACCAGCCCGACGGCAGGACCGGCCTGCGCAGGGCGTCGTCGGACAGCCCGTCGAGGATGCCCACGATCCGTCGCTGCTGCGCGGCCAGGGAAAGCAACAGGGTGTCGGCGGTCATGACGGACAGTTGAGCGGTCATCGGTCTTCTCCTGTCTACGGGATGGCGGACGTTGCGTCCGTGCCACCGGAGACGTCGGAGCCGCGGCCACCGCATCGACACCGCGCTGGATCCTTTTTTCTGGGCGAATGACGTGGCCGGCGGTGTCGAGAACGCGGCGGCGGCTCCGACGTCCCCCACGCAGGCGGGGTCGCGGCACCACCGCCCCCGCTCGCACCGCAGAATCTCCCTAGGACAGCGCAGAGCCCGAAACGAGGAATTCCATGAAGTACGTGATCCTGATCCACTCCAACCCCGACCCGTGGGGCCACCCGACCTCCCGCTACACCGCCGAGGGGCGTGCGCTGTCCGAGGAGCAGCACGAGCAGGGCGACCGTGCGTTCGATGCGCTGCTGGAAGAGATCTCGGCGTCCGGTGAGCTGGTGACGGGCGAGGCGCTGGCCGACCCGGCGTCCTCCACCGTGCACACGTGGACCCCGGAGGGGCACCTGGCCACCGACGGCCCGTACGCGGAGACCAAGGAACAGCTGGCCGGCTTCTTCCTGATCGACTGCGCGTCCCGGCAGCGGGCGGAGGAGCTGGCCGCGCAGTTCGCCGGGCCCGGCAGCGTGGTCGAGCTCCGCCCGGCGATGTGGTCCGGCGGCGACGACCAGTGACCTCCGCCCGTACCGCCGGACGAGTGACCGCCACTTCGTGACGAGGCAGCGGTGACCGCGACCGGTTTCGAGGACTTGTGGCGTGAGTGCGCGCCACACGTCCTTGCCGCGCTCGTACGCCGCTACGGCGACTTCGACACCGCCGAGGACGCGGTGCAGGAGGCGTTGCTCGCCGCTGCCCGGCAGTGGCCGACCGACGGGATGCCGGACAACCCACGGAGCTGGCTGATCAGGGTGGCCTCCCGGAGGCTGATCGATCACTGGCGCGCCGACCAGGCCCGGGCCGACCGGGAGGACCTGGTCGCCCGGCACACCCCGGCAGGGGCGTTCGTCGCCCCGGCCGCGGACACCCCGGCCGTCAGCGAGCGGGACGACTCACTGTCACTCCTGCTGTTGTGCTGCCACCCCGCCCTGCCACGGCCCTCCCAGGTGGCGCTGACGTTACGGGCCGTGGGCGGGCTGGGCACGGCGCAGATCGCCCGTGCGTTCCTGGTCCCCGAGACGACCATGGCTCAGCGGATCAGCCGGGCGAAGGCCCGCCTCCGGCAGGTTGGCGCGCGGTTCACCGTCCCCGCACCCGAGGAGCTACCCGAACGGGTGGCCGCAGTCGCCCACGTCCTGTACCTGATCTTCACCGAGGGACACACCGCCACCACCGGGCCCAGCCTGACCGACACGTCCCTCGCCGAGGAGGCGATCCGGCTGACCCGCCGGCTGCACGGCCATCTGCCCGGAGCCGGCGAGGTGAGCGGGCTGCTGGCATTGATGCTGCTCACCGAGGCCCGGCGTACCGCCCGTACGCGCCCGGACGGTTCCCTCGTGCCGCTGGCCGAGCAGGACCGCTCACTGTGGGATCAGGAGCTGATCGGCGAGGGGGTCCGGCTGGTCGAGTCCACACTGCCGACCGGGCCGGTGGGGCCGTACCAGCTGCAGGCGGCGATCGCGGCCGTGCACGCCGAGGCACGTACCGCCGCGGAGACCGACTGGCCGCAGATCGAGGCGCTGTACGGCATGCTGCACTCCCTCACTCCCGGACCGGTGGTCACGCTCAACCACGCGGTAGCGGTCGCGGAGGTGGACGGTCCGGCCGCGGCCCTGCGGATGATCGAGCCGTTGCTCGCCGATCGGCGCCTGCGTCACCACCATCGCCTGCACGCCGTGCATGCCCACCTGCTCGAGCTGGAGGGCCGGTACGAAGAGGCCCGGACGGCATACGCGACCGCGGCCCGGCTGACCACGAGCATCCCGGAACAGCGCTATCTCAACGCCCGAGCGACCGATCTGCCCCTGGGCTCAGCTACGGCGGTCGGTCACTCCGGCCACGATCACGACGCCGACGGCGGCGAAGCCCACCTGGAAAGCAAGCTGGATCCAGTCGATGCCCGAGGTGTAGCGAACCCCCAAAAGGCCGGCGACCCACGTGCCGAGCAGCGCCGCGACAATTCCGATGGCAATCGTGAGTAGACAGCCCATCTTCTGTTTTCCCGGGACTACCAGCCGGCCCAGTGCACCGATGATGGCGCCCACGATGATCGCGGTGATGATTCCGCTGATAACCATGATTTCCCTTTCGCCCCGACCTGGGTGACGACTCGGCGGGGTGAACGCGAGGCCGCCAGGCTACAGCCGGTGACGACCAGGTACGAGAGACGGGACGAAGCCCGGGCGGCACCGCCGGAGGGCCGGTCGTACAGTCGCGATTGCCCGAATCCACTACGCCTGCAGGCGTTTGGCTGCCATGATCAGCGCATGAGCATCTACGGTCGTCGGCAGGGCGGCACGCCCTGGGGGCTGGTCCTGCTCTTCCTGCTCGCTCTCAGCCTCACTGCCGCAGTCATGATCTATCGGGACGGGGTCGCCGCCGCAAAGGTGGTCGACACCTCCACTTCTGCTTCCACTTCCACTTCCACTTCCACGCAGCGCTGACTCTCGACGCTCCGGAGCCGGGCGGTGAAACGACTGGCCATCGACGGTCCGCGCCGCCATGCTGTCCGTCCATGGCATGGTTGCGCGAGATCGTCGTCGACTGCCGGCACGCACCTTCGCAGGCGCGGTTCTGGGCACAGGTGCTCGACGGGTACGCCGTCCGGGCGTACGACGAGGAGGAGATCGAACGCCTTGCCGGTCTCGGGCTCACACCCGAGACCGACCCCTCCGTCGCGCTGGACGGCCCGGGTCCGACGTTCTTCTTCACCGAGGTGCCAGAGCCCAAGGCGGGCAAGAACCGCCTGCACGTCGACGTCGTCTCCGCCGACCGGCGCGCCGAGGTCGCCCGGCTGGTCGAGCGGGGCGCCTCGGTGCGTCAGGAGTACGACGGACACACGGTGCTGGCCGACCCGGAGGACAACGAGTTCTGCGTCACCGACCCCCGCGACACCTGGGAGTGACCGCGGGCGGATCGCACCTCCGGGCGTCCGGACGTCGGAGCTACCCCCGGAAGGTGTAGGTCAGGATGACGATCCCGGAATCCAGCGGGGTCGCATCCACCAGTGAGAACATCGCCGGTGCCGCACCCTCGCGGAACAACAGGTCCTGCGCCCCTCCGCCGCGTACCAGGAACGGATGCACCCACAGCCGCACCTCGTCCAGCAGGCCCGCGTCGAGCATCGCGTAGGTCACCGAACCGAAGCCGTACTGCACGATGTCCTTGCCAGGAAGGGATTTCAGCCACCGGATCTCCCCACCGCGTTGTCCGGGATCGCCGTGGTGTTCGCCCAGTCCGGATCCTTCAGCGTCGTCGAGACGACGTACTTCGGCATCGTGTTGATCCGGTCGCTGTACGGATCACCGGAACGCGCCGCGCTGAACGAACGAGTGATCGCTGAGGGTGTACGGCTGTTGGCGAGGGCCGTCGAAGAACTCCGCCCCGCCCGCACGCTCGGACGGGAGTGACGGCGGTCAGCCCGGTCCGGCTCCGCTGCCCTCGACGCGTTCGCGTACAACGCGGTGCTCACCGTCGGCGTGTTCGCTGTGGTTGCGTGCCAACGGCACCGGCCGGGGCCGCAGACTTCGGTCGAGCTGACTCACCACCGAGGCGAGCTGGGTGGCAGCCTGCTCGACGTCGTCGTGGGCCAGGTTTCGCTCGGTCGTGGTGACCGCGAGGACCAACGCGGTGAGGGCGGTCGATCCGTCGAAGGCCTGAATGGTGATCAGGTTGGAGTAGACGTCCTGCCCTTCGAACGGTCCGGACCCGTTGACGGCGCCGATGACCGCCATCGTCGACACCACCAGGATCGCCGTGGTGGCACCGGCGAGCTGGAACCTCAGCGCCGCCCAGATCAGGAACGGAAAGACCAGGAAGAGAAGTTCGGTGGTCGTACGGGTGGCGACCAGCATGACGAGAACAGCTCCGGCCAGCATGGCCGTCGCCTCGAGTACGCGGAGGGGACGCAGGTCCCGCGGCACGTGCACTCGGCGGAGGACGAGCAGGAACGGCGTGACGACGAGGACGCCCATCGCGGAGCTGATCCAGCTCAGCAGCACCCGGAGCCAGAAGTTGCCGGGCTGCTCGATTCCGGCCAGCACCTGTGCGCCGATCGCAATCGTCGTGCTGATGAGCGTGGCGACCAGCGCGCCGTACACCACCAGGGCGGCGAGGTCCTTCATCCGGTCCAGTTCCAGCCGGAAGCGGGCGTGGCGCAGCAGCCGGTAGCCACACCACATGCCGAGGGTCATCCCCAGCGCCACCGCCAGCGCCACCAGCGGAGGCCGGCCCAACCCGACGAGGTTGACCAGGAACGAACCGAGGGTGATGCCCGGGAGGACCCGCCCACCGAAGATGAGCAGCGCTGCCAACGACACACCCGTCGGCGGCCACAGGAGCCGGGTCGGCCCGGCACCGATGTGCTGCAGCAGTCCGACATTTCCGACGACGATGTAGACCGCCGCCAGCCCGATGATCAGGGCGGCGGTGGTGGCGTCACGCTTTCGGAAATCGCTCGTCACGTCACCTCATCGTACGCCGACTGGTCGTCGCTATTCAGCACCTATTCAGGTCCTCCGGCCCGGGCACCACAGACCGTCCGAGCATTTCGAGGACCTTATGGACCTTGCCTGCATAATTCCGTCGGCTACCCGGTTTTCTCCTGTGTCACGTCCGGCTCGCCGCCCAGCTCCGGCCCAGCTGTCCGGTCGGGCCGCGGGCGTACCCGCAGCCGCCGGTCGAGTTGGTGGACGGCGGCGGCCAGCTGGATGGCGACCTCCTCCACGTGGGCGCGTGCCTCGTTGCGGGCGGTGACCGTCACCGAGAGAGCGAGCGCGGTCAACGCCGTCACCGCGGCGAACGACTGCATCGTGAAGATGTTGGAGAGCTTGCTGTGCAACGCGAACGCGCTGATCCCGCGCAGGGAGGCGTAGGTCGCGAGCACGGTCGCCACCAGCACGCAGGTCGCCGCCGCCGCCAGATGGAAACGCCACGCGGCCCACACGATGAACGGGGAGGTGAGGAACAACAACTGCTCCTCGCGCTGGAAGGTCAGGACCAGCAGGGCCACCATGGCCGCGAACAGCGCGGCCGCCTCGAGCCAGCGCGCGGGCCGGAAAGGCCTGGGCCAGTGGAGACGGCGCACCATGAGCAGGAACGGCGCGATCACGATCACGCCGAGGGCCTCACCGCTCCAGTCGACCACCCAGGCCGTGCCGAAGTCCGCCGGCAACGCGCCACTCAACCGGAGGGAGCCGACCGTCATGGTCGCACCCACGACCGTCGGAGCGATACCGCCGAGCACCACCAGCGCGAGTACGTCGCGCAGTCTCGGCAACTCCGGCCTGAAGTCCGTGGCGTCCAGCAGCAGATAGCCGAGCACCGACACGAGGGTGGCGCCGAGGAGGTGGCGGCCACCATGGGCAGGGCGGCGTCCGGCGAGAGAGCTCTGCACGCCCAGCCATCCGCTGGCGTAATACGCGACAGCAACACCGAAGACGCACAGAGCCACACGGAACCGGCTGCGGTTGTGGGGGGTGATTTCCACGGGCTGATCGTACGCGGCGGCGACCGGCTCGAACCATCACCGTTTTCCCAACTTTCTGTACGACCTTTTCTGACAAGGCCAAGCGCCAGTCGGACAAACATTTGGGAGCTCGCGGAACTACTGTCAACTCCCCCTTGCTCTCCAGGAGGCACGGCCTGATCCCGGTTTTCGGGCGTAGTCCGGCGGGGAGGTGGCGACCATGACCAGCAGGCTGGCACGCAGGCCGCCGGCGGGCGGGGCCCCACGCCGGCACATCCGCCCGGACCCGCGTGCCGCGCCGTCTCGGGACCGTCGCCATCGCGGTCGCGGTGGAGGGCTTGGTCCTCTGTGCGGCCCTCACCTCCTGCGCAGGCGGCCGGCCCACCGCGCCCGTCGGGCCGGACCGGGATCCTCGGGAGCGCTCCTGCCCAACCTCGTGGGCATGGGCCTGCAGTCGGCACAGGAAGCGGCTCGCGGCGCCGGGTTCACCGACCTCACCTCCCACCACGCGCTCGGCCGCGGGCGTCGCCAGATCCTGGGCCGTTCGTGGCGCGTCTGCACGCAGTCGCCCGCGCGGGGCCGGTGGGCGAAGAACTCCCCGATCGACCTCGGCGCGGTGCGTCTGGAGGAACACTGCCCGGCCGACGACCAGGGGCGCCGGCCGATGCGGGTGAGTACGACGATGGCGGACTTCCGCGGGCGCTCACTCGCGGTGGCCCGAGCGGCGCTGCCGGAGGACACCAGCATCGAGGAGGTCGACGGCACCGGCGGTGGCCGGGCGGCGCTGCTGGAGAGCAACTGGCGTATCTGTACCCAGTCACCAGCCCCGGGTACCAGGCTGCACGGCCAACCCGTCAGCTTCACGGTGGTGAAGTTCACCGAAGGCTGCCGCTGAAGCCAACCGGCCCCCCGGGCGTGGCCAGTTCGGCCAACTTCCGCCGCGTCGCAACCGCCCTGTCGGCGACCGGCGGACGGCGTACCCCCTGACGACCGTCGCTCCCGGGCGCCCAGGCGGCGGCCGAGATTCGGGCAGAAGATCCAAACCGGACAGTGCGGCCGCACCGTTTCGCAAGCTTGCACCGTTCGGCCGCGAAGGTCAGGCCGGACTGAGCGCTGTGACAGTCCTTTGCCAGGTTCGGGGCCGGGTGTTACAAGGTATGGACCCTGCGTGATCGGAAGCGGCAGCGACCCCGAAAACGAGCAGACGAAACAAGGCGACCGCCGCCCGGACCCTCGGCTCAGCCTGACACCGCCCGCACCGCGAGGTAGGACCCACTGACGAGGGAGCGCGCCGTGCCACGTCAACGACCCCAGTTTCGGCGACCCAGCAACTGGCGTACCCGACGTGCCGCCTCGGCACGGGAACGGCGTCGGGCAGAGTTGGACGAGCAGCGGATGCGCGAGGACGCGGCGGTGCGCACCGAAGCGGTCGAGCAGCGCATCCAGAAGCTCGGGTTCGTCCTGCGCTCCACGATGCCGCGCACCGTCGAGCCGCTGAACTTCGAGGCCCAGAAGGAACGGGTTCCGTTCCTCGACCTCGGCGACGACGCCGTACCCGCGCCGGTCCCCACCTGGTCGGACTTCGCTCCTCGCACGGGCCGGCTGCGCCGGTTGCTCACCAAGGAAGCCCATCGGCAGGCAGCGCAGGCGACGGCGGAGCAGGCGTACACGAACGCGCTGGCGCGCTACCGCGAGCAGGAGGCCGCCCGCCTGGCCCGGATCGAGGAACGCAGCAGGGCACACCACGAGGCCAGCGGAGCCGACCGGCGGCGCGTGCTGGCCCACAACGCCGGCGTCGACCGCTTCCGCGACCGGGTGCTGACCGGCGACCCGGAGGCGGTCAGCGACTACTACGCCCGGGTCTTCGCGCCGTTCGCGGCCCGCCCGGCCGGTTTCCCCCGCGGTCACCGGTTCGGCTACGTGCCCGAGTCGCGGTTGCTGCTGGTCGAGTGGCGGCTACCCGGCATCGGCGTGGTGCCGCGCGAGCGGGAGTACCGCTACAACCCGGCCACGAAGTCGGTCGGAGTGCACCGGTGGCGTTCCATCTCGGAGGTACGCAAGGTGTACGGCAGCGTCTGCGCGCAGTTGGCGATCCGGACCGTGCACGTCGCTCTGTACGCCGACCCCGACGGCCTGGTGCAGACCGTGGTCTTCAACGGCGTGGTCGCTCCCGACAACGAAGGCGACGGCGGCCGCGACCCCGGGCAGGCGAAGGAAGGAGCGGGCAATCGGAAGGAACCGGTCTGCCTGATCAGCATGAGTGCGTCCCGGCGGCAGTTCGCGCGGCTCTCGCCGGCGGACCTCGACGACCCGCTGGGTGAGCTCCGCAGCCGGTTCGGCGCGAGGGTGTCGGCCTTCCCGGACGAGCTCACCGCCGTCTCCCCCGTCCTGCCGTACGCACTGGCCGACCCACACCTCGTCGTCGCCGTCTCGGGCAAGGGACCGAACCTGCTGGCCGCGCCGCCGGAGGAGTTCGACCGGCTGATGGAGCGGCTGCTGGAGCGGATGGGCTACCAGCTCACGCCGCTCCCCCAGGCCCCCGGCAGCTACCTCGCCCGGCGTACCACTGGCGGGCGGGCCGAACAGGCCGTCGTCCACCTACGCCGGCGCGGCGGAACGCTGGACACCGCGGAGGTACGCGCGCTGGGCACCGCCGTGCGCCGCCAGCACGCCGCCGAGGGCCTGCTGCTCACCACGGCCGGGCTCGAACCCCAGGCCTACGACTACGCGCACGGCCGGCCGCTGCGCCTGTACGCCGGGCGGAGCCTCCTGGCGCTCTGCCGATGCCACGGGCTACCCGCCCGGATGGACCCGCCTACCGCGGCCTCGGCCCCGGGCCCCGTGGCGAACGGGACGGCCGGCCCGGCCGCGGGGTCGAACGGCGCCGGGCCGGGCTCCTCGCATCCCGCCGACCGGACCCGACGCCGGCCCACCGGACACGCGCATCCCTCGTCGACGTCCCGTCCGACCGGCCCCTCCTGACTACTCCGGCTGGTCCGCCGACTCGGCCGACTCCGGGGGCTGGCGACGACCGAAGGCCTCGTCCACCTCGTCGGCCTCCAGCCCGGCGGCGCGCATCAGATCATGGGCCGCCGAACGGATCTGCGCCACCATCACGTTGCCGGAGAAGCCGGTCCCGACCGAGGCGGTGGCCAGCTCGACCGCGTCCACCAACCCACGTTGCGTGGCCCGGGTGTCCGCACCCCTGGCCAGTTCGTTGCGCAGTGTCCGGGTCGCCTCGGCCAGCCGGCGGATCGCCACCGGCAGGCCCGGGTCGACCGGCTCGTTCTGCTGGATCGCCACCACAGCCCGGCGGGCCAGCACCCGCACGTTGCGTACCGCGTGGTCGAGGTGATCCACCGCGTCGACGTACTGCATCAGGTGACCGCGGGTACGCCAGCGGACGGGGGCGATGCGGGCGATCTCGCTGCCCGCACCCACGGCGTCGCGCAACTCCCCGACCGGACCCTCGACCTGGCGCGCACGGCGAAGCGTCTCCATGGCACGCCCCGCATCCCGGTCGGTGAGCACCGCGGCGATCTCCTCGAGGACGGCGGCGAGGTTGTCCAGGACGCCGTTCGCTGCCCGCCGCGCCAGCACGATGGGATTGATCGGCAGCAGCAGGGCGTTGACGAGCAGGCCGACCGTGCCGCCGACCAGCGCGTCCACGAACCGCGCCGTCGGGGCTGGTGAGGTGGCGGCTGCGCTCGCGGGCACCAGGGCGACGATCAGGATCGCCGACGCCGCTCCCTGGTTGACCAGGACGGGCCCGCCACCGGCGAGCACCGCGGTGCACATCGCGAGGAAGACGACCAGGGCGATCTGCCAGGCACCCCGGCCGATCACCCCGATCAGGAGTTCGGCGACCAGGACGCCGAGGGCGACACCGACGACCAGCTCGAACGAGCGGCGCAGCCGCTGCCCGAGCGCCACACCCAGGGACAGAACCGCCGCGATCGGCGCGAAGAACGGCTGCTGGTGGCCGATCAGCTTGGTGGCGATGACCCACGCGATCCCGGCCGCGGCTGCCGACTGGATGATCGGCACGAGTGCTCGCCGCAGCCGCCCCGCGCGGGCCAGCACCGACTCGCGCGAGCGGTGCGCCACCTCACCGACGGTCGTCTCGCCGCGCCGAGCCGCCCGCTCATCTGGTCGCTGGTCGGACATCGTGGCGGCCGGTGCGCGAGGCGGTCAGAGGTAGAGGCCGGTCGCGTCGTCCTCGAGGCGTTCGGAGGCGACGGCATGGATGTCGCGCTCACGCAGCAGGACGTACGCCTCGGCACGGACCTCGATCTCCGCGCGCTCCTCGGGGTCGAACAGCACGCGGTCGCCCACCACGATGGTGCGTACGTGCGGACCGATCGCCACCACCCGTGCCCAGGCCAGCCGCTTGCCCATCTGGGCGGTGGCCGGGATCACGATGCCCGCCGAGGAACGTCGCTCGCCGCTCTCGGTGTCCATCGAGACGAGGACCCGGTCGTGGAGCATGCGGATGGGCAGTTTCTCGGCCGTCAGCCGCGCGGCGTGGGAGTCAGTCACGTCATGAGAGATTACGGCGCCGTCCCCCGAGGACGCCAAGGGGGACGCCGCTGCGGACGCGGTCACCACGTGATCGTGGGACGACGCGGCCGGGTCAGCCACGCTTCCGGACGAGGTAGCGGAGCAGGGTCAGTGCCCCGACAGCGCCGGCCACGCCGCCCCCGATGGTGAGAAGCCGCTCGGTGCGCGGGCTCCCGTCGGGGTTGACGACGAAGCTCTTGGCCTTGGCGGAGACCCTGCCGGCCAGCGCTTTGGGCTGCACCCGTGCGCTCAGCACGTCGACGGTGTTGGCCAGAGAGTCGCGGGTCGCCGCGAGGTCGGCCTCGATCTGCGCCGCGGTGCGTGGGCCCGAATGGGCACGGCGGGAGCCGTTGCTGGCAGCCCGCTGGTCAGGAAGCGCCGGTCTGGTCGAATCGCTCACTGGTGGTCCTTTCCGATCACATCGGCCCCGCGGTGGTTCCACCTGCAGATCCCCGGAACAACTACCGGAGATCTTGCCAGTCTTCCAGATGGCTACCCCGCTCGCGCGACGTTGGCACGTACCGGGTCGAACCCGAACGGAAGCTCCAGCCGGTGCGCGGCCATCAGGTCCGCGTCGGCGAGCAGGTCGACCGTCGCCCCGTCGGCGACGATCGTGCCCTCGTCGAGAATCACCGCGCGGTCGCACAGTTGCAGCGCGTACGGCAGGTCGTGGGTGACCATGAGCACGGTGACGTCCAGGCCGGTGAGGATCTCGGCGAGCTCGCGGCGGCTGGCCGGGTCGAGGTTGCTGGACGGCTCGTCCAGGACGAGCACCGACGGCCGCATCGCCAGAACCGTCGCCACCGCCACCCGGCGCCGCTGCCCGAACGAGAGGTGGTGCGGCGGGCGGTCGGCGTGGTCGCCCATCCCCACCGCGGCCAGCGCCTCCTCCACCCGGGCGGTGAGCTCCACCCCGCGCAGACCGAGGTTGGCCGGGCCGAAGGCCACGTCGTCGCGCACAGTCGGCATGAACAGCTGGTCGTCGGGGTCCTGGAACACCACGCCCACCCGGCGGCGTACCTCGGTCAGCGTCGGCTTCCCCACCAGCAGCCCGTCGACGTGCACCGTCCCCCGGCCGGCCTCGAGGATGCCGTTCAGGTGGTGCACCAGCGTGGTCTTGCCCGCGCCGTTGGGGCCGAGCATGGCGACCCGTTCGCCGGCGTACACGGCGAGGTCGACGCCGTACAACGCCTGGTGACCGTCGGGATAGGCGTACGCCAGGCCGCTGACCGCCAGGACCGGCTGCGCGGCCGGGCGTGTCGCCGGCGGTGTCGCCCCGGGTGTCGTCGTCACGAGGTCCACCATGCACCAACCGCCAGGAGAAGCGCGCACAGCGGTAGGACGGCCACCGCGGCCCACGCCGCCGGCGGGGTGCGGTCCTCGGACAGGACGGGCAGGGAGCCGGCGTACCCCCTGGACAGCATCGCCAGGTGGACCCGCTCGCCGCGTTCGTAGGAACGGATGAACAGCGTGCCCGCCGACCGCGCCAGCACCGGCCAGGACCGGGGGCCGCGCGGGTCGAAGCCGCGGGCCGCCCGGGCGATCCGCATCCGGCCCAGCTGGCCGGTGATCACGTCGAGGTAGCGCACCATGAACGTCGCGATCTGGACCAGCTGGCTGGGCAGCCGCAGCCGCTGCAGCCCGGCCAGCAGGTCGCGCTGGTCGGTGGTGGCGGCCAGCAGGATGGAGCCGACGACGCCGAGGGTGGCCTTGGCCAGGACGTTCCACGCCGACCACAGGCCGGACTGGGACAGCGCCAGGCCCGCCACCTCCACCCGCGGTCCCTGGGCGATGAAGGGCAGCAGTACGGCGAACACGATCACCGGGGTCTCCACCACGACCCGGCGGGCCAGGAAGCCGAGCGGCACCCGGCCGAGGGCGGCGACGGCGAGCAGCAGGACGGCGTACCCGGCGAACGCCCAGAACGCGGTGCGCGGCGTGGCCACCACCACGAGGACGAACGTCACCAGGGCGACGAGCTTGCAGTGCGCGGGCAACCGGTGCACCGGCGAGTGGCCGTGCAGGTGGAGCAGGTGGCTGTGGCCCGAGGCCACCTCAACGCCTCCTGTCGGCGGGCGCGGCGGCTGCGTCGTCCACGTCGGCCGACCTGCGGTCGGTGGGGTGCTCGGCGCCGTCGTCGGTGGGGCGGTCGTCGCGGCGGTCGCGGCGGCGGACGGCGAGGGCGACACCGGTGCCCAGCGCCAGCACGATGGCCACGCCGGCCACCCCGGCCACCGCGTTGGAGACCCGGCCGTCGGTGATGCCGCGGACGCCGTAGTCGGCGAACGGCGAGTGGCGGGTGGGGCTGTCCTTCGCGGTGGAGGCGAAGCCGTGGTCCTCGGCGACCTTGTTCAGTCCGTCCGGACTGGCCGAGGCGTAGTAGCTGGCCCCGCCGGCGAGGGCGAGCACGACGAGCAGACCCACCACCACGAACACCCGGGTGCGGGGCCGCCGCCTGCCGGACACCTGGCTGTCGGACCGGTCGTCCGATCGGTTGTCCGGACCGCTTTCTGGCCTGCTCATGCCGACCGGTCTCCCTTCGCGACGAGCGGGCGCGGCTCCCGCACGGTGAGCTCGCGGGCCGCGAGCAACGAACGTGCGCCGTGGACCAGGTCGGGGCGGACCGCGATGACGCTGCCGACGGTGAGGGCGGTGATCACCGCCTCACCGAGCCCGATCAGCACGTGCCAGCCGACCATGGCGGCGAAGACGGCCTTGAACGAGATGTCGGCGGTGCCGCCCACGGCGTACAGGCCGACGAAACACAACGCGGCCACCGGCACCGAGACCAGCGCGGCGACGAACGCGGCCGGTGCCGCCGAGGCCGGCCGCCGTGGCAGCAACCGCAGCGTGAGCCGGAACAACGCCCAGCCGACCACCACGGTGACCACGCCCATCAACGTGATGTTGGTGCCGAGCGCGGTGATGCCGCCGTCCGCGAAGAACAGCCCCTGGACGAGCAGGACGACGGTCATGCAGAGAATCGCCGTCCACGGTCCGACGAGTATCGCGGCCAGCGCCCCGCCGAGCAGATGCCCGCTGGTACCGGCCCCGACCGGGAAGTTGAGCATCTGGACGGCGAACACGAACGCGGCGACCAGCCCGGTGAGCGGCGCGGTCTTGTCGTCCAGCTCGTGCCGGGCCCGGCGCAGGGAGACCGCCACCGCGGCCGCGGCGACGGCGCCGGTGGCGATCGACGTCGGCGCGTCCAGAAATCCGTCGGGCACGTGCACCGGGATCCTCCTCGCGGCTGAGGGATGATGAGGCAACCTGCCGGCCCCGCGTTGCGCCTCGTATTCTTACATGCGAATGACTTGCAACTAGCCCCGGCGGGTCGATCCGTACGCCGACAGGAGGACCAGTGGCACCTACCCCCCGACTCAACCCCGGCGACACCGCACCCGACTTCACCCTCGACGACGCCGACGGCAAGCCGGTCACCTTGTCCGGCCTTCGCGGGCAGAAGGTGATCGTGTACGTCTATCCGGCCGCGATGACCCCCGGCTGCACCACCCAGGCCTGCGACTTCCGCGATTCGCTGCAGTCGCTCGCGGCCGCCGGCTACACCGTGCTCGGGGTCTCCCCGGACTCCCCGGCCAAGCTGGCGAAGTTCGTGGCGAAGGAGGGCCTGACGTTCCCGCTGTTGTCCGACCCGGACAAGTCCATGCTGCAGGCGTGGGGAGCGTACGGCGAGAAGCAGTCCTACGGCCGCACCGTGACAGGCGTGATCCGCTCGACGTTCGTGGTCGACGAGGAGGGCCGGATCGAGATCGCGCAGTACGCCGTGAAGGCGTCCGGCCACGTCGCGCGACTGCGCCGCGAACTCGGCGTGTGAGGCCTACCCGGCTCACCCGTGGCCGGCCCGTAGACTGGGCCGCCGCGGGTGGACCGGCAGGCGAGAGTGGCGGAATTGGCAGACGCGCCGGACTTAGGATCCGGTGCCCATGGGCGTGAGGGTTCGAGTCCCTTCTCTCGCACCAGCAGGCACGGTCTCCCGCGAACGCTTCGCCGTCGTAACCGGTTCCTGCCACACCTCGCCGTACTCGTCGTGTCCGTCGTACCCGCTGTGAACGCCGTCCGTACTGCCGTTGGTACTCCCGTGCGTGCACGGCCCTGGCTCGCGTGGAGAAAGCCCCAGTGAAGCTCTCGATCCTCGTCCCCGTGTACAACGAGGTGGCGACGTTCGACCTGGTCCGCAAGCGGATCCTCGACGTCGACTACCCCTGTGACGTCGAGGTCGTCGTGGTCGACGACGGCAGCACCGACGGCACCGCCGACCTGCTCGCCGCCGTGGACGATCCACGGGTGGTGATCCACCGCCACGAGGTGAACCGCGGCAAGGGCGCGGCCATCGCCACCGCGGCGAGGATCGCCTCCGGGACGCACCTGACGATCTGCGACGCCGACCTGGAGTACGACCCGGACGACATCCCGAGGCTGCTGCGCCCGGTGATCGACGGGGAGGCCGAGGTCGTCTACGGTACGCGGACGTTCAGCAGCCACACGTCCTTCTCGTTCTGGTTCGTGCTCGGCAACCGGGCCGTGACGACGTTCGCGAACGTGTTGTTCAACTGCTACATCCGCGACCTGGAGACCTGCTTCAAGCTGATGCCGCTGGACCTCTACCGACGGCTCGGCGTCCGCTCCGCGGGCTTCGGCATGGAGGCCGAGGTGACCGGCAAGCTGCTGCGCGCCGGCTACCGGCCCTACGAGGTGCCGATCTCCTACACCGCGCGCAGCCGCGCCGAGGGCAAGAAGCTCACCTGGCGGGACGGTGTGGAGGCGCTGTGGATCCTGCTCCGCATCCGGGCGGGCCTCGACCGTGCGGGACGTGCCTGACCGCCCCCGCAGATTGAGTTATGCGCCGGCAGGCTGGGCTACGCCCCGGCCGGGTCGGGTAGGTGAACCGCGAGCAACGGAACCAGCTCGCGCAGCGCCCGGCCGCGGTGGCTCACCGCGTCCTTCTCCTCCGCCGACATCTGCGCGAACGTGCGGGTGCCGCCCTCCGGCACGAAGAGCGGGTCGTATCCGAACCCGCCGTCGGCGCGCGGTTCGGTGGCCACGGTGCCCATGACCCGTCCCTCCACCACGTGTTCCTGACCGCCGGGCAGAACCAGCGCCACGCAGGCGACGAACGCCGCGCCCCGGCGCTGCGCGGGCACGTCCGCCAGCTGCGCCAGCAGCAGCGCGTTGTTGCGCGCGTCGTCCTTGTCCACACCCGACCAGCGTGCCGACAGCACGCCCGGCATGCCGTTCAGTGCGTCGACGCACAGGCCGCTGTCGTCGGCGACCGCGGGCAACCCCGAGTGGGCGAACGCCGCCCGGGCCTTCAGCAACGCGTTGCCGGCGAAGGTGGATTCGGTCTCGGCGGGCTCGTCGTAGGGGGTCACGTCGTCGAGGCTGAGCACCTCGACGTCGGGTAGCTGGGGGCGCAGGATCCGGTCGAGCTCGGCCAGCTTCTTGCGGTTGTGCGTGGCCAGCACGATCCGTCGCCGCACGCCCGTCCCCATCGCCGTCACCGCCCTACCGTGCCGAGCCGGTCGGCAGGTCGACGGCGAGGGCCTCCGACTGGGCGCGGGCGAGTTCGGCACACCCGACCGCGGACAGCTCGAGCAGCCCGTCGAGCAGCTTGCGGTCGAACGGCTCCCGCTCGGCGGTGCCCTGCACCTCGACGTAGCGCCCGTCGCCGGTCATCACGACGTTCATGTCGGTGTCGGCGCGCACGTCCTCCTCGTAACACAGGTCGAGCATCGGCACACCGCCCACCACGCCGACCGACACCGCGCTCACCGAGTCGATCAGCGCACGCCCCTTCAGCGCGCCCTTTCGCTCCAGGTGCCGCACGGCGTCGACCAGAGCGACGTAGGCGCCGGTGATCGCGGCGGTGCGGGTGCCGCCGTCGGCCTGCAGCACGTCGCAGTCGAGCACGATGGTGTTTTCACCCAGGGCGGCGTGGTCGATCACGGCCCGCAGGGAACGCCCGACCAGGCGGGAGATCTCCATCGTCCGGCCGCCGATCTTGCCCTTGACCGACTCGCGCGCGCTGCGGGTGTTGGTCGAGCGGGGAAGCATGGCGTATTCGGCGGTCACCCAGCCCTCGCCGGAGTCGCGCCGCCAGCGGGGCACGCCCTCGGTCACGCTGGCCGCGCACAGCACCCTGGTGCGCCCGAACTCGACCAGGACCGAGCCCTCGGCGTGGTCGAGCCAGCCCCGGGTGATCGAGACCGGTCGCAACTGCTCGGCGGACCGGCCGTCCACTCTCGTCATGCTCGTCATGCGCCGACCATACCGATCCGCGCCGACAGGCATCGCAGCCGAGATGCGGCGGCCTCCCGGTGTCGCCCGGACGACGGCCGGACGACGGCGGTTGCCACCTCAGATGTCGTACACCGCACCGGGTCTGGCCAGCTCCAGCGGGCCGGAGTAGGCGGCGCGGGCGTCCGCGAGCATCCGCTGACCGTCGTACCACGGCGGAACGTGGGTCACCACCAGCCGCCCCGCACCGGCCGCCTGGGCGTACTCCCCCGCCTGCCGCCCGGTGAGGTGCAGGTCGGGCGGATTGTCCGCACCGTGCTGGAACGTCGCCTCGCTGAGGAGCAGGTCCGTGCCCGTGGCCAGCTCGGCGAGCTCGGGATTGGGCCCGGTGTCGCCGGTGTAGACCAGTGACCGGCCGTCGTGGTCCAGCCGCACGGCGTACGCCTCGACCGGGTGCCGCGCCGGCGCGACCGACACCAAGAACGGCCCGATCTTGGTCGGATCGACGTCCACCCAGGCGCGGAAGTCGAAGACCTCCCGCATGCCCGGCTCCAGCGGCATGCCGTACATCGCGGCCAGCCGGTCGGCGGTGCCGAACGGGCCGTAGACCGGCACCCGGCCACGCCGGCCACGCGGGTGGTAGCGGGACGCGACGTAGTAGGAACACAGGTCGACGCAGTGGTCGGGATGCAGGTGCGTCACCCCTACCGCGTCCACGTCGTAGTCGGGGACGTACCGCTGCAGCGCACCGAACGCGCCGTTGCCCAGGTCCAGGACGAGCCGGAACGTACGCCCCTCGTACGGCGCCTCCACGAGGTAGCCGGACGCGGGCGAACCCGGCCCGGGAAACGACCCCGAACACCCCAGAACGGTGAGCCTCACGCCATCTCCTCCACGAACGTGATCTCCGGTCCCAGGAACCGCCCCCCGATCTGCATGAAGGCGTCCGGGTCGCCGGTGGTGAGGAACCGGTGCCGCGGCGGCGCCAGCGCCGGGCTGCGCTCGCCTCCGTCGCGCACCAGCCGGGCGTAGACGTCCTTCGCGGTCTCCTCCGCGCTGGACACCAGCGTGACCTCCGGTCCCATGACGTAGGAAATGACACCCGTGAGCAGGGGATAGTGCGTGCAGCCGAGGACGAGGGTGTCGATCCCGGCCTTGGTCAGCGGGTCGAGGTATTCGTGCGCCACCGCCAGCAGCTCCGGGCCGGCCGTGAGCCCGCGCTCGACGAACTCCACGAACCGCGGGCACGCCTGCGTGTGCAGGTTGATGTGCGGGGCCGCCGCGAACGCGTCGTCGTAGGCCAGCGACGTCGCGGTCGCCCGCGTGCAGATCACCCCCACCTCGCCGGACCGGGTGGCGGCCACGGCCCGCCGGGCCGCCGGGAAGATCACCTCGACCACGGGAACGGAGTATCGCTCGCGGGCGTCGCGGAGCACGGCGGCGCTGGCGGAGTTGCAGGCGATGACGAGCAGCTTGACGCCCTGGTCGACGAGGTGGTCCAGGCACTCCAGCGCGTACTTGCGTACGTCGGCGATGCTCTTCTGGCCGTAGGGGTATCGCGCGGTGTCGGCGAGATAGAGAACGGGTTCGTGCGGGAGCTGGTCGAGCAGGGCGCGGGCAACGGTGAGCCCACCGAACCCGGAGTCGAAGATCCCGATCGGCGCATCTGACACGGCCGTCAGCCTACGGGGCGAGGCCGACAGGCGTTCGCTGAGTGACCGGAGGTGTGACGTGAGTACCCACGTGACTACGGATGTGCCCGGCACCGGGGTTCGGCTCGCTCGCACGAGACCGCACCCCGGTGCCGAACACACCACCCAGCACCCCACCATCGGCGCCACCGAGCACCGTCACGCCGGCTGGTCCGGCCCCCCGCCGGTCCTGCCTGCGCACTCCACCCCTGGCCTCCTGTGCTCGGCGCCCCCGGGTTTCCCCGTAGTCGCCGTCCCGGGCGCGTCATGTGGCAGACCCGCGAGGGCGGTGCGGGGTTGCAGGCGGATTCGGGCAATCTCGGCTTTCTCCGCCCGAACGCGCATCGGCATCAGGCCGCATCCGAAGTCGCGCCCGAAGTCATGCCCAGAGCTGGCTGTCCAGCGCCTCCTCGGCGGCGTCCAGCGTGCCTTCGTAGGCGCCGGTGGAGAGGTACTTCCAGCCGCCGTCGGCGATGATCACCACGATGTCGGCGCTGCGGCCGGCCTTGACCGCCTGGTGTGCCTGGGCGATCGCCGCGTGCAGCACGGCACCGGTGGAGATCCCGGCGAAGATGCCCTCGGTGTCGAGGAGCTCGCGGACCCGGCGCACCGCGTCGCGCGGTCCGACCGAGAAGCGGGAGTCGATCAGCTTCGGGTCGTACAGCTCCGGCACGAAGCCCTCGTCGATGTTGCGCAGGCCGTAGACCAGCTCGCCGTACCGTGGCTCGGCGGCGACCACCGTGACGTCGGGCTTGTGCTCGTGGAAGAACCGGCCGACGCCCATCAGGGTGCCCGTGGTGCCGAGACCGGCCACCACGTGCGTGACACTCGGCAGGTCGGCGAGGATCTCCGGCGCGGTTCCCTCGTAGTGCGCGAGGGCGTTGGCGGGGTTGCCGTACTGGTAGAGCATCACCCAGTCGGGGTGGTCCTCCGACAGCGCCTTGGCCACGCGCACGGCCTCGTTGGACCCACCCGCCGCCGGTGAGGAGACGATCTCCGCGCCCCACATCCGCAGCAGCTGGCGCCGCTCCTCGGAGGTGTTCTCCGGCATCACGCAGACCAGGCGGTAGCCCTTGAGCTTGGCCGCCATCGCCAGCGAGATGCCGGTGTTGCCGGAGGTGGGTTCGAGGAGCGTCGCGCCGGGGCGGATCAGGCCGTCCTTCTCCGCCTCCTCGATCATCCGCAGCGCGGCGCGATCCTTCACCGACCCGGTGGGGTTGCGGTCCTCGAGCTTCGCCCACAGGCGCACCTCGGGGCTCGGCGACAGGCGCGGCAACCCTACGAGCGGCGTCTGTCCCACCGATTCCAGCATTGACGAGAAACGCATGCCGGCTCCCGCCCGCTCAGCCGCCGGCCACCGCGGGAAGCACGGTGACGACATCGCCGTCGGAGACCGGGGCGTTCAGCCCGCCCTGGAAGCGAACGTCCTCGTCGTTGACGTAGACGTTGACGAACTTGCGCAGGTCGTCGTTCTGGACCAGCCGGTCCTTCAGCCCGGAGTGACGTGCCTCCAGGTCGTCGAACAGCTCGCTCAGGGTCGCGCCGGCGCCCTCCACCGTCTTCGCGCCACCGGTGTGGGGGCGCAGGATCGTCGGGATGCGAACCTCGATAGCCATCGGTACGTGCTCCTTCGGTCGTGTCTCGTCGCGAGGGTCTGGCTGGCACTGCTCCCAACACGCGCGTCGGCGCGGAGATTCCTCGGGACCACCGAGGGCAGAGGGAGCGGACGCGCGCGGGGAGGCTCAGGCGGGCGAACAGTCGTAGACCAGCGCCGGCGCCGAGTGGGCGAGCAGGAAGAGCTCCACGCCGCTCAGCTTACGGGCCTGCTCGTACGGCGGAGCCTCCCGGTTTCACCCAGCGGGGACATCCGGGGCCAGCTGTCCTGAACCGGACTCAGGCGGTGGGGTCGGGCTCGGGGTCACGGTCGTACGCCGGAACCACTCGAACCTCCTCCTCGGTGACCTCTCCGTCCAGGATCCGGAACGACCGGAACTCCACCGGGCCCTCCTCCGACCCGCACTCCCGGGTCGAGACCAGCACGTAGTGGGCCTGCGGCTCCGCGGCGTAGCCGATGTCCGTACGGGACGGATAGGCCTCGGTGGCGGTGTGCGAGTGGTAGATCACCACCGGTTCCTCGTCCCGGTCGTCCATGTCCCGCCAGACCCGGAACTGCTCCTGGGAGTCGAACTGGAAGAACGTCGGGGAACGTTCGGCGTTGGTCATCGCGACATGGCGCTCGGGCCGGTCGGAACCGATCGGCCCGGCGACGATGCCGCAGGCCTCGTCGGGGTGGTCGGCGCGCGCGTGGGCGACGATCGCGTCGCGCGTCGCCTGATCGATCGTGAGCACGGGCCCGAGCCTACCCAGCGCTCGCCAGGCCCGGCCGGTCAGCACAGGGCCGGTCACCCCGGCCACTCACCGGCCGCTCACCAGAGGGCGGAGACCAGGGACTCCTGCAGCCAGCCGAGCCAGACGTACACGCCGTACACCTGCCGCCGGCGGTCCTCCTCCGGCAGCGACGCCCAGCGGTCCTCGTCGTCCTCCTCCACCCCGAGCCGGGTGCCCAGGGCCAGCCGCAGGTCGGTGAGGGTACGCAGCCAGCACTGCGCCTCCTCTGCGTTCAGGGAGACCGTCACCTGGTCGGAGTACTCCGGGTCGCCCAGCGACTCGAGCACGGTCTCTGCGCTCTTCACCTTGCCGTCGCGCAGGCCGTACTCGGTGAACCGCCGGAATTCGCCGGCCGCCTCCTCGTCGTCGGCGTACGCGGAGGGGAACAGCCGGGCGAGCACCTCGTCCTCCGGCGGCTCGGTCGAACCGAGGTGCCCGACGAGGGCCGCGAGGGTGTCCTCGGGCGGCGGGGCCGAGATCGGGGTCTCGCTGCGCACCAGCTCGACCAGCTCGCCGATCAGCCCACGGACGAGCTGCGCCTCTTCGGCCGCGAGGGTCGCGGTGATCACCCCGCGGCGGGACCGGAAGCCACTCGTCATGCGTTCCCGCTCTTTCCGTCGCCGCCCTTGCCGCTCTTCTCCAGCGTGGCCCACAGACCGTAGGAGTGCATGGCCTCGACGTCGCGTTCCATCTCCTCGCGCGTACCGCTGGACACGACCGCCTTACCGCGCTTGTGGACGTCCATCATGAGCTTCTCGGCCTTCTTGCGCGGGTAGTTGAAGTACGTCTGGAAGACGTAGGTGACGTACGACATCAGGTTGATCGGGTCGTTCCAGACGATCGTGATCCACGGCGTGTCCGGAAGGACCACGTCTTCGACATCGGGGCGCTCGAGCTCCACGGGTGCGGTACCGCTCACGGTCCCATCGTGGCATCCGGCGGCAGGACCGTTCGGCACGCACCCCCCGAAAATCGTGCACTCCGCCATCGAACGAGCGGCGGGGCTAGGCTGCGGCCCATGGACGACGCGGCGCCCATGGGCCTTTCCCCCGCAGTGCCCACCGGGTCGGACACCGGGCCGACCACCGCACTGCTCACCGACCAGTACGAACTCACGATGCTGCGCGCCGCGCTCGCAGACGGCACCGCGCACCGGCGGGCCGTGTTCGAGGTCTTCGCCCGCCGGCTGCCCCACGGGCGCCGGTACGGCGTGGTCGCGGGCACCGGCCGGCTCCTGGACGCGCTGGAGCGGTTCCGCTTCGACGAGGAGACGGTCGCCTTCCTGCGCAGGCGGGGGATCGTGGACGACGCCACCGCCGACTGGCTGCGCGACTATCGCTTCCGCGGCAACATGTGGGGATACGCCGAGGGCGAGTGCTATTTCCCCGGCTCACCTATCCTGGTGGTCGAGGGAACCTTCGCCGAGGCGGTCCTGCTGGAGACGCTCGCCCTCTCCATCTACAACCACGACAGCGCGATCGCTTCGGCGGCGTCCAGGATGACCGCCGCCGCCGGGAGCCGCCCGATCGTGGAGATGGGTTCCCGGCGTACACACGAGAGCGCGGCCGTGGCGGCGGCCCGGGCGGCCTACGTCGCGGGGTTCGCGAGCACCTCCAACCTCGCCGCCGGCCGCTGTTACGACCTGCCGACCGGGGGCACCAGCGCCCACGCGTTCACGTTGCTGCACGACTCCGAGGAGGAGGCGTTCGCCGCACAGGTCGCCGCCCTCGGCATGGGCACCACGCTGCTGGTGGACACCTATGGCGTCCGGGAGGCCGTGCGGACCGCGGTCGAGGTGGCCGGTCCCGGCCTGGGCGCGGTCCGGATCGACTCCGGTGACCTCGCGGTCCTCGCCCACGACGTACGCGCCGAACTCGACGCGCTCGGCGCCACCGACACCCGCATCCTGGTCAGCGGCGACCTGGACGAGTACGCCATCGCCAGCCTGGTCGCCGCACCGGTCGACCGGTACGGCGTCGGCACGGCCCTGGTCGTCGGCAGCGGCCATCCCACGGCCGAACTCGTCTACAAGCTGGTCGCCCGCTCTGTCGGCACCGAACCCGACTCGCCGATGGAGGGCGTGGCCAAGCTGTCCACGGGGAAGCCCACCCACAAGGGGCGCAAGTGGGCGCACCGCCGGTTGGAGGACGGAACCGCCGTGGCCGAGGTGGTGGGCACGCACCCCGAGTGCACGGTCGACGGCTGCCGCCCGTTGCTGGTCCCGCTGGTCACCGAGGGGAAGATCGTCGGCCGGGAGCCGATCGCCGCGGCCCGCGAGCGCCACCTGCGGTCCCGGGCGGAGCTGCCGCCGACCGCGTTGAAGCTGTCGCGGGGGGAGCCGGTGCTGCCGACGACGTACGACGACGGCGAGCACGCGGGACACACGGGGCAGCTCGAGCAGACGGGGCACACCAGGGGCGAAGGAGGAGCACGATGAGCCGTGCGCTGATCGTCGCGGACGTGCAGAACGACTTCTGCGAGGGCGGCAGCCTCGCCGTGAAGGGCGGCGCGGAAATCGCGTTCAAGCTCGGCGAGATCCTGCACACCTGGCAGGAGGCCGACCAGCGGGACAAGGCGTACGACTATGTCGTGGCCACTCGCGACCACCACGTCGACCCCGGCGCGCACTTTTCCGCGCGGCCGGACTACCGCGACTCCTGGCCGCCGCACTGTGTCGCCGGCACCGACGGCGCGGGCTTCCATCCCAACCTCGACCCGCAGCCCTTCGACGCGGTCTTCGACAAGGGTGAGTACGCCGCGGCGTACTCCGGCTTCGAGGGCAGGGCCAAGAACGGCGCCATGCTGGCCGACTGGCTGCGCGACCACGACGTCACCGAGATCGACATCGCCGGGCTGACGACCGACTACTGCGTACACCTGACCGCGGTCGAGGCGGCCAGGATGGGCATCTCCACCCGCGTGCTGCTCGACCTCACCGCCGGGGTGGCCGCCGACACCACCCGCGCCGCCGTCGAGGCGATGCGGGCCGCGGGATGTGAGCTGGTGGGCGCCCCGATCGTCCGCGACTAGCAGCGAGGGGCTCTGCGGGCCGGTCTCGTGCTCAGGTCCGGACCCTGGCCAGCTCGGCGTCGGTGAGTTCCTCCAGCCGGGCACGCAGCCGGTCCGGGGTGAGCGGCAGCTCGCGTACCCGGATCCCCACCGCGTCGTCGACCGCATTGGCCAGCGCCGCCGGGGTGGTCGGGGTGGACGCCTCGCCGGCGCCGAGGGGCGGCCGGCCGGGCCGGTCGAGGAGTACGACCTCCAGCGCGGGCACGTCGGCGAACCGCAGCACCGGGTACGTCGTCCAGTCCAGGCTCCGCACCCCGTCGCGGTCGTGGCGTACCTGCTCGTACAGCGCCCGGCTCAGGCCCTGCAGCACGCCGCCCTCCAGCTGGTTGCGCAGCCCGTCGGGGTTGACCACCACGCCGGCGTCGCAGGCGACCACCACCCGGCGGACCGCGACCGATCCGGTGGCGCCGTCGACGTCGACCTCGGCCACCTGGGCGACGTAGGCCTTGCTGCTCTTGTACCTCGTCACCGCCACGCCCTGGCCGCGCCCGCTCGGCCCTACCCGCTCCCGCCAGCCGGCGTGCGCGGCGGCCGCCTCCAGCACCGCCCGGGCCCGTTCGTCGCGCAGATGGGCGAGCCGGAACGCCACCGGGTCCGCGCCGGCGGCCTCGGCCAGCTCGTCCATGAACGACTCGATGGCGAAGGTGTTGAAGTAGCCGCCGAGGGACCGCAACGCCGACGTACGCAGCGGTCCGGGCGCGTACTCCCCCACGATGTCGCGGGCGCCGAGTTCGTACAGCGGCTCGGCGCTGCGTACCCCGCCCTCACCGCCGCCCGACCACGGCCGCGGCTCGGCGTTCGCGCGCAACCAGGACACCACCAGCCGGTCGCCGGTGCCGTGCGGGCGCGCGGTGTGTGCGTCGGTGCGGATGCGGTGCCGCCAGCCGGTGACGCGGCCATCCGCGCCGAGGCTCGCCGCCAGGTCGGCCGACATCGGCGGACCGTACGGTTCCCACCCGAACTCGTCCTGCACGGCGTACTGGAACCGCACCGGCCGGCCGGGCACCGCACGGGCGGCGGCCACCGCGAAGCCCGCGGCGTCGTCGGCGCCGTTGTGCCCGTAGCAGCCGGGGCCGTCCACGTGCCGGACGGTCAGCGCGTCCTCGGCCAGGCCGAACGCGGCGGCGAGCTCGCGGCGCAGCGGATAGACGCCCTGGCTGTGGGTCCACACCGTGGTCCGGTCCGGCTCGACCAGGGCCAAGGCGCTCGACGGCGCCACGGAGGCGTGCGCCTCGTACGGTTTGGCGTAGGAGGCACGGATCACCCGTCCCGACTCCAGCGCCTGCTCGACTCCGGATTCCTCCACGACCGGCGTACGCACCGGCGCGTTCGTCTGTGCGGTGGGTCCGGCGCCCGGGCCGACGCCGGGCCGGGGCGGCCCGGCCTCCCATCGGGTCGTGCCGGCGATCCGGCGCACCGCCCGGGCAGCGACCTCCTCACGGGATGCCACCACGAGCAGCAGCCGGCCGTCGTGCACGACAGCCTCCACCCCGGGCAGGTCCTTCGCGACCGAGAGGTCGACAGCGGCCGGCCAGGCGTTCTCACGCGGCGGCAGCAGGGCGCGGGCGTACAGCATGCCGGGCAGCGCGAGATCGTGGACGTACGCCGGCGCCCCGGTCAGCTTGGCCGGCAGGTCACTGCGCGGTGCCGCCTCCCCCACCGGGCCGCCTGCCCATCGCGGCACGTCGTCCGGCCGGATCGGACCCGTAGGCGGGTCCCCGCCATCCGCGTCCCCGTTCTGGGCTGCCAACCGGCGGTACGCCACGGCGGCCCGAGCCAGTGCCGCTCCCCCGGCCTCCAGGGAGTTGCTGCCCGCGGTGTAGCCCTCGTCGGGCGTACCGTCGGTGGCGGCCGAGCGGACGACGAGGCGTTCCAGCGGTACGCCGAGCTCGGCCGCCACCACCTGAGCCAGCGCCGTCCGTACGCCCTGTCCCAGCTCGACCCGGCCACTGCGGACCTCGATCCGGCCGTCGGGCAGCGGCCGCAGCCAGTCCTCGACGTTCGGCGCCGTCGCCAGCCCACCGGGCAGCGGCGCGGCCGGGCGGTCCTGCTCGGCCGGGTGCTCCTTCCGAGCATCGCCGGGGATCTCCTCCGCTTCGTCGGCAGGGACCTCCTCCGCCTGGTCCGCCCGGATGTCGGCCGCCACCTCCGGTGCGCCCTGCGTGTCCTGGGCTTCCCGGCCGTCGACCGCGTTCGGCTCGCCGCCCATCCGGATCGGCGGGAGGGGCGAGGGCTGCTCGCGGCCGGCGAGTTCGCGGATGGTGCGCAGAATCCGGTGGTGTGTGCCGCAGCGGCACAGGTGCTCGGCCAGCGCGGCCTGGATCTCTTCCTCGGACAGGTGGGGCGAACCGCCGGGTCCCTCGGACGCCGCATCGCCGGGCGTGACACCGTCGAGCAGGGCCGCGGTGGACATGATTATGCCGTTCAGGCAGTAACCGCACTGGGCCGCCTGCCGGTCGAGGAACGCCTGCTGGATCGGGTGCGGACGGTCGGGAGTTCCCAAACCCTCCGGGGTGGTGACCCGCCGGCCGGCCACCGCGGACAGCGGAAGCTGACACGAACGTTCGGCGCGTCCGTCGACGAGGACCACACACGCACCGCACTCGCCGATCGCACACCCCTGCCGAACGCCGCGCAGTCCGAGGTCGTTACGCAGCACGGTGACCAGCGGGGTCTCCGGCTCCAGGTCGAGGTCGGTGGGCGCGTCGTTGACGACCGTCGAGATCGGGCCGGCAGTGGTCGCACTGGTCGCACTGGTCACGGGCGGGTCCTCTCCCTCGTACGCATGCGTTCCCGGCAGGCAGCGGAGGGCTCCATCCTGTCCGTCCCGTACATCTGACACCAGGGCCGGAGCCGGTGCCGCGACCTCACCGCGGGCCGAAGACGACCTGCCACACCAGCCGGCAATGCCGTAGCCCGACCGACCCACCGCGATCGGCCGGCAACGATGTCAACGTGTCCTTGACGAGAACGACTCGCCGTTGCCGGCACCCACGTGAACGCCAGGGATGGGCGAAGCCGCGCGTCACCGGCCGTTCGTCGCGTTCCCACTCCGCCAGATCGGCCGGGTAGCCGGCCGGGAACCCCACCGAGGTAACGGGCGGGGAGGAACCAGCTCCGTCCCGGGCCGTCACCGGCCCAGCTGCCGCCGCTCCCGGATCCGCGCCAGCCGCCGTCGCTGCGACGGGTCGAGCATGAGGTAACCGGCGACCGGGGCACCGACCACCGCCAGCACGATCAGGAGCGTCGCCCACCAGGGCAACAGGAGCCAGGCCACGAAGGCCGCGCCCACTCCCCCGATGATCCACCACGCGCGATTCGACATCTCGTCCCCTTCACCCCGTTGTCCCGCCCGCCCCGACCACGCCGTACGACGGCGCACCATCTCCAGCACAGTCTTCCTGCCACAGTCATTGTCCGCCAACCCACGCCTACCGGCTACGGTCGTCCGTGGGTGCCGGCCACGCGGCCACCGGTCTTCGGCCCCGGATCGGGCGAACCCTGCGAGCCCCGCGAGCCCCTGCCCGCGCTCGGACAGGGAGCGAAAACCAGGTGCCGGACATCTTCGGGCAATGCGATCATCGCCGGCATCGTGCCCCAGAGTGCCCCCGGCAAATCCGGTGACCAGCCTGTCGACCAGTCCGACAGGCGGCCGGACGACCAGCCTGAGAGCGCCCACCGGCGAGCTGCCCGGCGGGCGGCGCTCGGCGTTCTGGTCCGGGCCTTCCCCGGCTGGACCGGCCTGCTGGCTGCCCTGGCCCTCGTGGGCGGCGCCCTGCCGTCGGTGTTCGCGCTGCTGGTCGGCCGGCTGGTCGACCTGGTGCCGGACGCCGTACGCGGCGGGTTCTCCTCACCCGACGGGCGCCGGATCGTCACCACGCTCGTCCTGGTCGGCAGCCTTCTCCTGGCCCAGGAGATCGTCCGGATGGTACGTGAACTGGTCTCGACCGAGCTCTACCGCAGGTTCGACGAGTACCTCCTGAGCCGGGTGATGACCACGATCCTCCGCGTACCCCGGCTGGACCTGTTCGAGGACCCGGCGCTGGCCGCGGCCACCGACCGGGCGGTACGGATCGCACGGTTCGGCCCGGGTGAACTGGTGAGCGGGCTGTCCGCCAAGTGGGCCGGCCAGGCGCAGGGCCTGGCCGCTACCGCGGTCGCCGCGTACGTCTGGCCGGTCGCGGCCGTGGTGCTCGCACCGTTGTGGATCGTCCTGGGTCACCACCTGCGGGCCGACTCCTTCCGCGCGAACCCGTTCTGGACCGAGCCGCTGCGGCGCGCCGGCTACCTGAAACGGCTGGCGATGATGCCGGAGTGGGCGAAGGAACTCCGGATCTTCGGCCTCGCGGAACGGCTTGTGGATCGCTTCGGTGTCGAGTGGCGCCAGGTGATGGAGCAGCTGTGGCGTACTCGCCGGGTCGGCTACCGCGTGTCGGGGACGCTGTTCGGCCTGGCCCTGCTGGCCAACGTGGCGGTCATGGTGATCGCCGCGCGCTCGGCGCTGGCCGGCGGGCTGGCGATCGGCTCGCTGGCCGTCCTGGTGCAGTCGATGTTCGGCATGTCCCAGCTCGCCTCCCAGGACGGTGACGTGTGGATCGAGAACGGCGCCGTGCCGGTGCCCGACGTTCTCGCCCACGAACGTCTGGCGGCCACCCGCGTGCTCACGAACGTGCCCTCGCGCACCGCTCGCGGCCTGCCCGCACGTGAGATCAGCTTCGAACGTGTGCACTTCCGCTATCCAGGCCGGGAAAGTCCGGTGTTCACCGACCTCGATCTCACCATCGAGGCGGGCCGTTCGCTGGCCGTCGTCGGGCTGAACGGCGCCGGCAAGACGACGTTGACAAAGTTGCTCACCGGCTTGTCGCTGCCGCAGGCGGGCCGGATCCGCGTCGACGGCGTCGACCTGGCCGACCTGGAGCCGATGTCGTGGCGGCGTTCGGTCGCGGCGATCTTCCAGGACTTCGTGCACTATCCGCTGCCGGCACGGGACAACATCGGGTTCGGCGCGGTGGAGGCGCTGGCCGACCCCGGCCTGGCTGACCTTTCCCGCGTGGACGAGCAGATCCGGGCGGCCGCGCGACGGGCCGGCGCGGACCAGATCCTCGAGGGCCTGCCCGACGGGCTGGACACCTACCTGTCCCGCCGGCACACCGGCGGGGTCGACCTGTCCGGCGGGCAGTGGCAGCGGATCGCGCTGGCCCGGGCGATGGCCGCGGTGAGCGCCGGCGCCCGGGTGCTGGTCCTGGACGAGCCGACCGCCCACCTCGACGTCCGTGCGGAGGCCGACCTGTACGACCGGTTCCTGGACCTCACCTCCGGGCTCACCGCGATCGTGATCAGCCACCGGTTCTCGACCGTACGCCGCGCCGACCGGATCGTGGTCCTGGACGGGGGGCGCATCGTGGAGGACGGAACCCACGACGAGCTGCTGGCGGCGAACGGCCGGTACGCCTCGCTGTTCCGTACCCAGGCCCTCCGCTACGCCGACGAAGCGCAGGCCACCCACCGACCGCACACCACGGCGGCCGGCGATGGCTGAGCGGACCACGGACCACGGCACTCCCCCGGTGGGCCGACTGCGCACCGCCCGGGTGATGCTCGGCCTGGCGTGGGCGGCCGACCCCCGCCGGTCCGTCCTCGCGTTCGTTCTGTTCACCGTGCAGGCACTGGTGGCGGCGCTGTTCGGCTGGTGGCTCAAGCTGCTGCTCGACGGCCTCACCGACCACGACGACATGCGCACCGTCGTCGCCGCGCTCGCGGTCACCGGCTCGATCGTCGGCGGCGCCGCGCTGGACTACGCCGGCACGCGGGTCCGGATGGCGCTCAACGAACGCGCACACCACCTGGTCGAACGCCGCCTCGCGCTCACCGTGGCACACACGCCGACCCTGGAGATCCACGAGACGCCCGCACACCTCACCCAGCTGGAGATCCTCGTCGACGACAGCTGGGAGTTCGGCGAGGCGATCCCGTCACTGGTCGACGCGGCCAACGCCACGGTCCGGGTGGTGACGACCGCCATCCTGCTGGTGAGCGTGCATCCGCTGCTGCTCGTGCTGCCTCTGTTCGGCCTGCCGATGGTGTTGCTGAGCCGGCACACCAGCGGGTTGTTCGACCTCGGCAACGAACTCGCCGCCGAGCCTGCCCGCCGCGCGAACGACCTGTGGGAACTGGCCACCGCCGCCGGGTCCGCGAAGGAAACGAGGCTGTTCCGGCTGGGCGACCGGATCCTCACCGGGTTCCACGCCGAGCACCGGAAGATCCAGGCCATCCACCGTCGGCTGCAGGTCAGGGGGCAGCTGATCGGACTCGGCGCCCAGCTCGCGTTCCTGGTGGGGTACTTCGGGTCGATCGTCTTCGTCGTCGGCCAGGCGGTGCGCGGTCACAACAGCGTCGGCGACGTGCTGCTCACCGCCGTGCTCGCGGGACAGGTGCTCGGCCTGGTCGGCAACTCCGCCGAGATCGTCCAGCGGACCGCCCGGACGCTCACCGCGGCCAGCCGGTTCGTCTACCTCGAGGACGTCGCCCGCCGCGCCCGGCGGGCCGTCGACGAGACCGTGCCGCTGCCGTCGCGGCTCTCCTCCGGAATCCACCTCCGCGGGCTGAGCTACCGCTACCCGCACCGCGACGCCGACGTACTCCACGACATCGACCTGGACCTCCCGGCGGGTGCCACCGTCGCGGTGGTCGGCGACAACGGCGCCGGCAAGACGACGCTGGTCAACCTGCTCGCCGGACTTTACGTCCCTACCGCCGGGCGGATCGAGGTCGACGGCGCGGACCTCGCCACGCTGGACCCCGAACGCTGGCGGCTGCGAGTGTCGGCGGCGTTCCAGGACCACGCGCGGTGGGAGTTCTCCGTACGTGAGACCGTCGGGATCGGCGACCTGTCCGCGGTGGACGACGAGACCGCGGCGGCGGCCGCCCTGGAGCGGGCCGGCGCGGGCGACCTGCCCGACACCCTGCCGGCCGGGCTGGACACCCAGCTGGGCGCCCAGTGGCCGGCGGGGGTGGAACTGTCCGGTGGGCAGTGGCAGAAGCTCGCCATCGGCAGGGGCATGATGCGCCCGGCCCCGCTGCTGTTGTTGCTGGACGAACCCACCGCGGCCCTGGACGCCGAGACCGAGCACCGGCTCTTCGAACGCTGGACCGTCGCCGCCCGTGAACTGCGGGCGGCGACCGGCGCGGTGACGGTGCTGGTGTCGCACAGGTTCTCGACCGTACGGATGGCCGACCTGATCGTCGTCCTCGACCGTGGCCGGATCGTGGAGTCCGGTACGCACGCCGAACTCGTGTCCCTGGGCGGCCTGTACGCGGAGTTGTTCGAACTCCAGGCCGCCTCCTACCGCTGAGCCGGTCGCGTCGGCCGGTCCGCGGCCCGCTCCGACCGGCGCAGCAGGTGCGCCCTGGCCCGGTCGTCGGACCGCCCGGCGCGCGCGGCCAGCCCGGCGGCGATCTCCCGGCGGTGCTCGGCCTGCTTGTTCCCCGCGTACTTGAACTTCGCCCGTACGCCGGTCACGGTGAGCTCCAGCGCCCGCAGACCCGACAGCAGCCGCCGGTCGGCCTCGGTGGGCACGGGCGCGCGGCCGGAGCCGGGCTCGAAGTGGGCCAGCTGCCGGTTGAGGACGGCCGCCTTCTCCTCCGGGTCGTCGACCACACGCACGTCGCAGGCCAGCTGGACAGTGGCGTAGAACGACGTCGGCACGCCCTGCTCGGGCGGGGTGCCCGGCGGCGCCTGCCAGCGCGCGGGCGCGTACACGTAGTCGTCGACCACGGTGAGCACGGCGCGTGGGTGTTCGGCCAGCGGCGCCCACACCGGGTTGGGCCGGGCCAGATGCAGCCAGACCGTCCGGTCGCCGTCGAAGACGAAGTGCGTGGGTACGACCACCGGCAGGTCACGGTCGCGCCCGCCGGCGATGAGCTGGCCGAAGTCGTGCTCGGCCAGGAAGCCGCGCCACTCCTCCTCGTCGGCCTCGTCCCACGGGTGGATCAGCATGCCGCGGGCCGCAGCCGTGCGGACAGGCGGTCGCGCACCTGGGGCCAGTCGTCGTCGGTCATCGCGAACTGCACGGTGTCGCGCCAGCTGCCGTCCCGGCGCAACCTGTGCTTGCGCAGCACGCCTTCGCGCTGTGCACCGAGCCGGGCGATCGCGGCCTGGGAACGCTCGTTCCGGAGGTCGGTGTGCCACACGACCCGCACCGCGCCGAGGTCGTCGAACGCCCGGCGGAGCAGGAGCAGCTTCGCCTCGGTGTTGACGCCAGTGCGCCACCAGCGTCGGCCGAGCCAGGTGTGGCCGATCGCGACCGTGCGCAGGTCCGGGTCGACCTCGTAGTACGACGTGGTGCCCGCCACCTCACCGGTCACCGCGTCGACCTGGGTCCAGGGAAGGAGCACGCGCCTGTCCCGCTGCGCGAGGACCGCGCGCACGAAGGCCTCGCCCTCCTCACGGGTCCTCGGCACCTGCCGGATCCGGAGGTGCTCGAAGACCTGGTCGTCGGCGGCGGCCGCGAGCCCTTCGGCGTGGGCGAGGGACATGGGTTCCAGGCGTACGTGGTCACCGGACAGCACGGGCGTCTCGAACCACCGGTCGGCAGGTGCCGGCCCGGTCTCGTGGGCGGGTTCGGAGGCGCCGGGTTCGGAGGCGCCGGGTTCGGAGGCGCCGTGTTCGGCGGTCCCGGGTTCGGCGGCGGAGGTCTGGACCATCGCGGGGTCTCCCGTCGGGCGTGCGGACGTGCGGGTTCTGCGGGCGTTCGTACTTCCTGCCGCCGGCGGCGGCCCGCCTGAGGTGTGCCCTCGGCCATCCAGGAGTTGCCGCCGGGTTTGTTTTAGTACAAAATGTGGATTGTGTCTTCACGATATTGCATCGTCGGCGCGACGTCGAACGCAATTGCCACCAGCGTGGAGTCCGGGGTCCGCTCCGGCGACCTGGCGCCGGGGACGAAGCTGCCCGCGGTGCGCACGCTGGCCGGCGACCTGGACGTGAGCCCCGGCACCGTGGCGGCCGCCTACCGCACGCTGCGCCAGCGGGGTGTGATCGAGACCGACGGGCGACGCGGTACGCGAGTCCGCGCGGTGCCCACCGTCGCCAGCCGGTCCCGTACCCGGCTGCCGGTGCCGCCGGGCGCACGGAACCTGTCCGTCGGCGGGCCCGACCCGGCGCTACTGCCGTCGCTGCGCTCACCCCTGCGGCACATCCCGCCCGACCCGGTGACCTACGGGTCGGGTTCCGGCATGCGGCCCGAACTCGCCGAGCTGGCTCGGCGGCGGCTGGTCGCCGACGGGGTTCCCGCCGACGATCTCACCGTCACCAGCGGCTGCCTGGCCGCCGTCGAACGCGTTCTCGACGCGCATCTGTCGCCCGGTGACCTGGTGGTCGTGGAGGATCCCGGCTGGGCGAACCTGTTCGATCTGCTGGCCGCGATGGGGTTGCCTGTCGTACCCGTTCCCGTCGACGACGACGGCCCCGACCCCGAGGCAGTGGAGCAGGCGCTGCGTCGGGGTGCCCGGGCGCTGGTGGTCACCAGCCGGGCGCAGAACCCGTTCGGCTCCCAGGTGAGCGAGCACAGAGCGACGCGGCTGCGCGGGATTCTCGACCGGCACCGGGACGTGCTGGTCGTCGAGGACGACCACGCCGCCGAACTCGCGGCCGAGCCGCTTCGGTCGCTGGCCGGGGCGACGGCGCACTGGGCGATGGTGCGGTCGGTTTCCAAGCCGTACGGGCCGGACCTGCGCTGTGCCGTGCTCGCCGGGGACAGCGAGACGATCGGACGGGTCGAGGGCCGGCAGGCAGTGGTGACGCGATGGGTGTCGACGATCCTGCAGAACCTCGTCGTCGCCCTGTGGCAGGACGAGGCCGTCGCCGAACAGGTGGCGCGGGCGGGTGCCCTCTACGACGAACGCCGGGACGCCCTGGTCGCCGCCCTCGCCCGGCGCGGGGTGGCCGCACACGGCCGCTCGGGCCTGAACGTGTGGGTACCGGTCGCGGACGAGACCGCCGTGTGCGCGCGGTTGCTGGAGGAGGGGTGGGTGGTGGCCCCGGGCGCGGCCCACCGGGTGCGGAGTTCGCCCGGCGTACGGATCACCGTCGCCGGGCTGCCGGTCGAGGACGCGGACCAGCTGGCCGACGCGGTCGCCGCGGCCACCCGGCCCGCCCGCGGCCCGTACGCCGTCTAGGGCGTACTCCGTCTGGTCGGGCCGTTACGCCGTACGAAGTCCCGTCCGGCGTGTGGCCCGTACAGCGTGTGGCCCGTACAGCGTGTGGGCCGTACGGCCGCGCGGTCAGCGGTGCAGCTGGCCCCGGTTGCGCAGCCGGTGCAGGCGGCGCCGCTGGGAGTCGTCCAGCATGAGGTATCCGACGACGGGTGCGGCGACCACCGCGACGATCAGCAGGGCGGCCAGCCAGTTGGGCAGCAGCCACCAACCGAGGAGGGCGACGAGGACGCCGCCGATGACGTACTTGGTGCGGTTCGACATGGCCTCATCCTCTGTCCTGAACCGCCCGCGGGCTCTCCGGCATCACCCTGGGATGTCCCGGAGAGCCACGCGATTTGCGCCGGTTACGGCTGAATGATCACCGGGGTTCCGTTGGCCACCAGCTGCCAGTCTCGGGAGAAGAAGACCGTCGGGTCGACCTCGCCGGCCGCGGTCACCCAGTCGATCAGCAACTGCCGGATCTCCACCTGGGCGTTGTAGAGCACCTCGGCGGTGCTCACGCCCGGGAAGTTGCCGCCCCCGGACTGGCGGTAGTTGTTGACCGCGAGCGCGAACTCCTGGCCGGCGGCCACCGGCGCGCCGGCGTAGCTGAGGTTGGTGATGCGCTGGCCCACCGGTTTGGCGATGTCGATGTCGTAGGTCAACGGTGCGTCCAGACCGCTCACGACGTCGTAGTTGTAGTCCGGCGTGCCCTTCGGAGCGGTCGCGGTCGGCGCGTTCGTCACGTCGTCCGGCGCGTAGGGCCCCACGCCGCTTACCTGCTTGAAGTAGGTCGCGGACTGCTCGAGATACGCCTTCAGCTGGGCACCGGTGAAACGCACCGCGAGCAGGGTGTTGTCGTAGATGTAGAGGCCGGCGACGTCGCGCACCGACACCTGACCGGCCGGGATCTGTGCGCCCTTGTTGAACGGCGCGGCGATGGACAGCACCGGCAGGTCGGCGGCGGCGGAGCCCGCCAGCGCATTCTTGACGGCGTCCGCCTGGACGTGGTTGACGAAGTCCAGCGCCGGGGTGTCCTCGTAACGCGCGGTCGCCGCCGACATCGCCACCTTGGACGTGCCGATCGGCGAGTTGACGTAGGTCACCACGTCGTCGTGGTCGCCCTTGAGCAGCGCCACGATCTCGGGGTCCTCGGGAACGGTGTTGGAGTTGAGCACCTGCGAACCGCGGCCCACCACCTGCCAGCCGTGCTGCGCGGACCAGCGCAGGTCGAGCTCGATCAGGCTCAGCCGGCGGCCCCAGTAGGAGGGCTCGGTGAGGACGACCTGCGCGCCGGTCTCCTTGTTGGTGACGAACCGCTCCGGGATCTCCAGGTGGGCGTGCCCGACCAGGATGGCGTCGATGCCGGGCACCTGCTCGGCCACGAGGGTGGAGGCGTTCTCCGGCCAGGGCAGGGCGTCGCCGTAGGAGGAGGAGGTGTCGGCGCCGGAATGCGCGGACACGATCACGACGTCACAGCCGGCCCGGCGCATCTTCGGCACCCAGACCTTCGCCTGCTCGACCAGGCCGGGGAAAGTCATCCGGCCCTCGACGTTGGCCTTGTCCCAGATGGCGATGCCCGGGGTTGGTGAGGCCGAGGATGCCGACGCGCACGGGGCGCATCCCCCGGAACCGCACCAGCTTGACGACGTAGGGCTGGAACGCCGGCATGCCGGTGCGGGCGTCCAGCGCGTTGGCACCGAGCAGCGGGAAGTCCAGCTGCTCCTCGAACGTGCGCAGCAGCGGGATTCCGTAGTTGAACTCGTGGTTGCCGAGCGCCGCGGCGTCGTAGCCGATGGCGTTCATCGCCGCGGCCATCGGGTGGACGCGGGTCTTCGAGATCGGCTCGATCCGTGCGTAGTAGTAGGCCAGCGGGGTGCCCTGGATGGTGTCACCGGCGTCGATCAGGAGGGTGTTGCCCCGGCCGCGTTCGGCGCGTACGGCGTCGACCAGGCTGGAAACCTTGGCAAGGCCGATGTCGTCGGGGTTGGTGGCGCTGCCGAACTCCCGGTCGGCGAAGTAGTCCCAGTTGAAGACGTTGCCGTGCAGGTCCGTGGTGCCCATCACGGTGAGCCGGTGGCTGCCGTCGGCCGGGCGGGTGGCGTCGACGCCGTCGGCCCACGCGGGCCTGGCCCGGAATCCGGCAGCGGCCAGGACGGCCGCGGCACCGCCGGCGAGGACGCTGCGGCGACCGACGAGACTGCGCTCTGCGTGGGTGGGCTGGGGCACGGGTTCTCCTTCGCGCGGGATGCGGCCGGCGGGCTGACGGGTGGTGTGGCCGCCGGGCGACCCGGGACCGTCTTCGTGGCGGTCCCGAAGTGGCGAACGTAGCGTATGCGAACATTCGGACATGCCGGACGAAAGCGCGGGGAACGACGCGTGGACGGGAGGTTCTCCGGCGTACGCTTGACGGGCGGGACGAGCCCGCTCGAGCTGATAGCGGAAAGGCGCGGAGGGGGGCGCGGAGCTGTGACCAGCGGTGGAGTGACCCGGGAAGGCACGCGGACGGTCCGGCTGCCGTCCGGTGAGCAGGTGCCCGCGCTCGGGCAGGGCACCTGGGGCTGGGCGGAGGACCGGTCCCGGCGGGACCAGGAGGTCGCCGCACTGCGGCACGGCCTTGACCTCGGGCTGACCCTGGTCGACACAGCCGAGATGTACGCCGACGGTGGTGCGGAGGAACTCGTCGGCGAGGCGGTCGCCGGGCGCCGTGACGAGGTGTTCCTGGTGAGCAAGGTGCTGCCCGACCACGGCCGCCGTCGCGACACGCTGCGCGCCTGCGAGGCCAGCCTGCGCCGGCTCGGGACCGACCACCTCGACCTGTACCTCCTGCACTGGCGCGGGCGCGTGCCGCTGGCGGAGACGCTGGAGGCGTTCGAGACGTTGGTCGCAGCCGGGAAGATCCGCTACTGGGGCGTGAGCAACTTCGACACCGCGGACCTTGCGGAGGTCATGGGGCTACCAGGTGGCGACGCGGTCACCACCGACCAGGTGCTGTACAACCTCACCAGGCGCGGGGTGGAGTACGACCTGCTGCCGTGGGCACAGGCGGTCGGCCTGCCGGTGATGGCGTACTCCCCCGTCGAACAGGGCCGACTGCTCGCCGACGGCCACCTGGCGGCGCTCGCCGCCGGCCTCGGCGCCACCCCGGCACAGCTCGCACTGGCCTGGGTGCTGCGTCATCCCCACGTCGTCGCGATCCCTCGTGCAGGTACACCCGGGCACGTGGAGGAGAACCGGGCAGCCGTCGACCTGCGGCTCACGCCGGACGTGCTGGCGGCACTGGACGAGCTGTTCCCGCCGCCGACGCAGAAGGTCCCGCTGGAAGTCCTCTGACCGACCGCGACGGCAGCCGCCGGAGGAACGGCGTGGAGCGCGGTCACTCGGGGCGCCGGGCGCGGGCTACCAGCCCCGGCCCGTGCCCGGGAAACCCGCGCTGCAGCAGGCGAAACGGCAGCGTGGCGTACTCCGTGACCGCGCCGTGCAGCGGCGACCGCGGCTGCAGGAAGCGTCCGCTCCCCTTGGTGCGTTCGGCCATCGACCCGGCCTGCCGCTGCCGTTGGCGGCTGATCTGGTTGCGTGCCCCTTCCAGGACGTAACCCAGCGGGCCGCCGTACCGGCGCACCTCCACCTGTTCCAGGCCCGCCTCGCGCAGCATCCGCGCCAGGCCGTCGGGCTCGTAGCGGCGAAAGTGCCCGACCACGGCGTCCCCGGGGCCGTAGCGGTGCTGGAACGCCGGTGCGCTCAGCAGCAGCCAGCCGCCCGGCCGGACCCGGCCGGCCCACTCGGCCAGCGCCTTCTCGTCGTGTTCGATGTGCTCGATCACCTCGAAGGCACACACCAGGTCGAACACCTCGCCGCCCCACAGCACCGACAGGTCACCGTTGCGGATCTCGCCGCGACCTCCGGCTCCCGCGAGCCTGGCCCGGGCGACCGCACACGACTCCGGGGCGGGTTCCAGGCCGAGGTAGTCGTACCGCTGCGCGAGCCGCGCGCCGAACCCTCCCTGCCCGCATCCCACCTCCAGTACCGACTCCGCGTCGGCCGGCAGCATTCCGGCGACGACGTCCCAGCGCAGCCAGGCGTTCGGGCTCAGCGGAGGCAGGACGGAGGGAGGCAGAACGGAGGGAGGCGGGACGGACGGAGCAAGCGACGCGGGGGCCGAGGACGTACGCGGTACGCGATCGGTTGTGGGAGCCGGAGCGACCAGGCGGTCGAGGAGCGGCCGCACGACTTCCTCGGGGGCGAAGTGCTCGCGGGCCACCCGGCCGGCCGCCGCCCGCAGCGCCGCGACCTTCTCAGGGTCGCGCCGCAGCCGGCGCAGGGCGGTCGCCAGCGCGATCGCGCTGCCGGCCGGGACGTACACCACTGCGTCGCCGAAAGCCCGGCGCTGGGGCGCCGTGTCGGAGGTCACCACCGCGCAGCCGGCGGCGGCACCCTGGAAGACCTTGTTGGGTACGACCCGCAGCGCCTTCGGCCCGGTGCCGAAGATGCCGAGACACACGTCGTGCTCGGCGACGAGTCCCGGCAACTCCGCCGGCGCCACCCAGTCCAGCCAGCGCACCCGCGGGTCGCCTGCCGCGGCCGCCCTGGTCCGCGCGAGGTCCTGCCCGTGACCGATCATGGTGACCTCGATCGGCTCACTGGCAAGCAACCCGATCGCGGTGCCGATCACCGGCGCGCCCTGCAGCGGCGTGAAGACCCCGAAGAACACCACCCGCAGGGGTTCCGCACGGCGCTCGCCCGCCGCGATCACCGCCCCGACGTCGTGCCGAGGGCCGCCGGGCAGCCTGGCCGCGGCGAACCACTCCTCTCCCACACCCACGGGCACCACGACCGCCCGGTGCCGCCGGCGCTCGGGTACCAGTCCGCGGTGCTCCTCGGTGTCGACGACGATCACGTCAGCGCAGGACAACGCCGCCCGGTCGAGTGCCCGGAGCAGGGCCTGCCTGACGCCCCCGGTCTCGCCGCGGTCGCGAGCGGTGTCGGCGGCGAAGACGAGATGGTCGAGGACGATCGTCGTACGCCGGAACAACAACCGGGCCAGCAGGACGTCGAAGTGGCCGAGGTAACCCACCAGCACGACGTCCGGGCGCGGCAGGGCGCGGGCATCCACCACCAGGCGCCACCAGCAGCCGAGGATGCGCGCGGCGAGCGAGGCCACCAGCCAGGGCCTGCGAAGGATCTCCACCCGGCCGGCGGTGTCGATGCCCAGGGGCGCGTTGCATTCGGCGACCTCGGCCCCGTGCCGGCGGAGGCCCTCGGCGAGGATGCCGACGCGGGGATGGGTACTCGTGTCGTACGTCCCGAACATCACCACCCGCACGGCGACCGACACTAACAGTAAGGACGCCGTTGCCGTACGCTTCCGACCGTGTTCTCACTCCGCGTCGTCATCGCTTCGGTGCTCCACGTGGTCAACGGCAGGGCGGCGCGGCTGGGTTTCGCGGCGATCGCGGTGACCTTCGGCGTCCTCGCCGTCGCCACCCGATGGGGCGAGGTCACCTCCGCGCTTGCCCGGCTGCAACCACTGCTGGTGCTGGCCGCGCTGGTGCCGGCGATACTCGCCCTGTCCAGCGCCATGGTCATGTGGCGGCTGCTGCTGGCCGGACTGGGCTCGCGGCTGCCGGCCCGGGTGGCCGCGCGGGTGCTGTTCGTCAGCCAGCTCGGCAAGCACCTGCCGGGTTCGGTGTGGCCGATGCTCGCGCAGATGGAGCTCGGCCGCGACCAGGGCGTACCACGGCGCCGGACCGCAACGGCGTTCGTCCTCGCGATGTTGGTCAGCCTCACCACCGGCCTGCTGGTCGCCAGCGGCACGCTGCCACTCGCGGCCGGCGCACAGACCCGGGCCTACCGCTGGGCGTTCCTGCTCACTCCCCTCTTCCTCGTCGTGCTGCACCCGCGAGTGCTCAACCCGCTGCTGAGCCGGCTGCTGAGAGTCGTCCGGCGGCCGGCGGTGGAGCGCCCGCTCACCGGCCGTACGACGGCCCAGGTGGCGGCGACCGGCGTGGGTCAGTGGCTGCTGAACGGCCTGCACGCGTGGATCCTCGCCGTCGGGCTCGGCGCCGACCCGGTGGCGGCCGTCCCGCTGGCGGTGGGGGGCTTCGCGCTCGCCTGGTGCGTGGGGTTCCTGGTCGTGGTCGCCCCGGCCGGGCTCGGCGTCCGCGAGGCGGTCCTCGTCGCGACGCTCGCACCCGTCCTGGCCCCGGCCGACGCACTCGTCCTCGCGCTGGTGTCCCGGGTGCTGCTGACCGCCTCGGACCTCATCCTCGCCGGCGCGAGCGTGACGTCGATGCGCGGGACGCGGCACCGTGCCCGCGAACCCGTCGGCTGAGCCCGAGGTCGCCGCCGGGGTGCCCCGAGGTGGCCGGGGCCCGCCCGTCCGTCAGGTGGCCCGGCGGCCCGCCCAGGTCCACGCGTACACCCCGTCGTCACCGGCGACGCCGGCCTCACCCAGCTCCAGCGGGCGGAAGGTGTCGACCATGACGGCGAGCTCGTCGAAGTACTCCGCGCCGAGGGCCGCCTCGATCGCGCTCGGCTGCGGCCCGTGGGCGTACCCACCGGGATGCAGCGAGATCGACCCCGGCCCGATCCCCGAGCCCTTGCGCGCCTCGTAGTCGCCGCCGCAGTAGAACATCACCTCGTCGCTGTCGACGTTGGAGTGGTAGTAGGGCACCGGGATCGCCAGCGGGTGGTAGTCGACCTTGCGGGGACAGAAGTTGCAGACCACGAAGTTGGTGCCCTCGAAGACCTGGTGCACCGGCGGCGGCTGGTGCACCCGCCCGGTGATCGGCTCGAAGTCGGCGACGTTGAACGTGTAGGGGTACAGGCAGCCGTCCCAGCCCACCACGTCGAAGGGGTGAGTGGCGTAGACCATCCGGGTGCCGACGATGCCCGAGGGGCCGTGGCCGCGGTGCTTCACCAGCACCTCGACGTCCTCGCCCTCGCGTACGTACGGCTCGTCGGGTCCGTGCAGGTCCCGCTCGCAGTAGGGCGAGTGCTCCAGGAACTGGCCAAACCGCGACAGATAACGCCTGGGCGGACTGATGTGGGAGTTGGCCTCGATGCAGTACGCCTGCAGCGGGGTGTCGCCGGTCGGGATCCACCGGTGCGTGGTCGCCCGCGGCAGCAGGACGTAGTCGCCCTGGCGGGCCTCGAGTACGCCGAACACCGTCTCCACCCGGGCCGTTCCGGACTCGACGTACACGCACTCGTCGCCGATCGCGTTGCGGTAGTAGGGCGACTCCTCACCGGCCCAGACGTAGGACAGCCGGACGTCGGCGTTGCCGAGCAGCAGCCGGCGGCCGGTGACCGCATCGCGGGACTTCCAGTCCAGGTCGGCGAACAAACCGTGCAGCTTCAGGTGCCGCGGCGTCAGCGGGTGGTTGGCCCTGGTGGCGAGGTCGGGCAGCTCCCACACCTGGGAGTCGACGATCGCCGACGGCACTCCCGCGTGGTAGAGGAGCGAGGAGTCGGAGGTGAAGCCCTCCTCACCCATCAGCTCCTCGCGGTAGAGGCCACCGTCCGGGCGCCGGAACTGTGTGTGCCGCTTGGGCGGGACCTCGCCGACCCTGCGGTAGTAGGTCATCCTCGGGCTCCTTCCGGCCGGATCGCCGCGGCTGGGGGCGCGCATGGGCCTGGCGTCCTCCCACAGGTTTGTGCCCCGACCTTAGGCCGATCACTCCCGGGTGTCCTGCCCCGATTGCTCCGGTGTGCCCGGGCTTGTGCCCGGCCTTGTGCCCTGGGTCGTGCCCTGGGTTGAGCCATGGGTCGTGCCCGGCGGTGCGGTCTCGGCCGCCACCCGGGCCCGCAGCGTCTCGCGTACTTCCGCGAGGTCCCGAGGAGAGGTCCGCGACGCCAGCCAGTACATCGCCCCGGTCGGTACGAAGAACAGCTGGAACGCCGCCAGCCCGACCGCGTAGTTGAGCGGCGGCGGGAAGCCGGCGGCCAGCGCCCGGAAGCTCACCCCGACCAGCCCGTTGCCGAGCGCCCGGCCGACGCCGTTGACCAGGTTGCCCGCGCTGTAGACGGTGCCGCGGTGCTCGGGCGGGTTGACGTCGGCCAGCAGCGCGAACCAGTTCGGCGAGTTGGCCGAGGTCAGGGCCAGGGCCACCAGCGCCATCGCGAAGCTGACCGTCACCGTCGGCTCCGTGACCACGCTGGCGAGCACGGCCGCGACGACCGTTCCGGTCCCGGCGGTGTCGGGGACGTCGATGTGCAATGGCAGGAAGAACAGCACGACATAGAACGGGATGCCGCCGAGGATGCCGATGGCGGCGACCATCGCCCGGCCACGCGGGGTGCGCCGCTGCAGCCGGTCGCCGACCAGGCCGCCGACGATGGAGAGTACGCCGCCGAGCTGGAAGAGCGTGGCGAACAGGCTGCCGATGACGATGGAGATCTCCTCGGAGTGGCCGGCCGCCTGCGCCTTGGCCTGGAACAGCCGCGGCAGCCACACCAGCGACCCGAACACGAACTGCGCGGTGAAGCCCTGCATCACCAGCCAGACGTTGGTTCGCCGGGCGAGGATGCCGGGCAGGTCGGCCCGGCTGATGCGGTGGCCGTAGTCGCCGCCCTCGGCGAAGATCGCCGCGAGTTCCGGCTCGCTCTGGCCGCGCCGGATGTCGTACGTGAAGAGGTACGCCACCGCCGCGACCAGCCCCACCGCGGTGAGGACCAGGAACGGCCGGCGCCAGTCGGCGGCGCCGAGCACGCCGGCGAGTAACGTGCCGACCAGGGTGCCGAGCCCCTGCGACAGTCCCCAGAAGCTCATCACCAGGCCGCGGCGTTTCGGGGCGATCAGGTCGCTGACCACGGAGAATCCGACCGAGGCGACCGCGCCGAGCCCGATGGCCGCGATCATCTGGGCGGCGAAGAACGCCGCGTAGGAGCCGGCCAGGGCGGTGCCGCTGGTCCCGGCCGCCCACACCAGCGTCCCGATCATCAGCATCGGCTTGCGCCGGGTCCGGTCGCCGGCGTACGCCCAGGCCACGGCGGCGACCGCGGCCACCAGGAAGCTCACCGCGGTGACCAGCCCCACCGCGGTTTCCCGGACCGCCAGCTCACGGGCGATCGGGCTGTAGAGGGGCGGCACGAGAACGGCGGCCACGTTGTCGACCGAGGCGAGCACGATGAAGACGGCCACGCTGTAGAGGCGGTGCGTCCTGCCTCCACGCCAGCCGGAGGTTCGCACCGTACTCGTGGTCACGGGCACATCAAACCAGGAAGGCCTCCCGATCGGACCCCTTCCCCTCCACCAGTCAGCCGTCACACATCGGCGGATGGCCGGGCCAGGACATGCCCTAAAGTCCGAGGGATGACTACTCCGCGCAGCCGTACGATCCCGCCGCTGTGCGCCGGGCTGATCGACGACGCCGCGGTGTTCCCGCCCGCCAGTGAGCCGCTGGCCGCCGCACTGGCCGTCTACCTCGCCCGGCGTGAGGAGTGGTACGCCGGGCTGGTCGGGCCGTTCCTGTGCCCGGACGCGACCCTGCCGGAACTTCTCGCCGCGCTCGACGACGCTCCGCCGCCCGAGGAGCCGCTGCCCCTGGGGCTGGTGGTCAGCGGCGGCGCAGGGGCGATCGAACCCGCCCTTCGCTGGGCCGGCCGCACCGACCGGGCCCGGGTGGTCTCGGTCGAGGTGACGTTGCGGGACGAGCCGGACCTGGCCCGCAACGTCGCCCGGATGGACCGCGCGCTGGCCGCCGCCGAGCTTCCCGACGAGGTGGCGGTCGCGGTCGAGGTGCCCCGGACCGACGGGTGGGAGGGCGCGTCGGCTGCCCTCGACGCGCTGGCGGAGTACGGCCACCGGGCGAAGCTCCGGACCGGCGGCGAGACGGCCGAGTCGTTCCCCGACGAGCGGGCACTCGCCCGGGTCATCCTCGCCTGCCTGGACCGCGAGCTTCCGTTCAAGTGCACGGCCGGGCTGCACAACGCGGTGCGCGGGCCCGGTGGATTCGGTGGATCCGGTGGATCCGGTGGATCCGGTTCCCGCGGCCCCGAGCACCACGGCTTCCTCAACGTCGTACTCGCCACCCGGCTCGCTCTGGACGGCGCGGACGAGCCGGCCCTTGTCGAGGCGCTGGCCGACCGGGACGCCGACCACGTCGCCGGTCAGGTGCTTGCGCTCGACGACCGGGCGGCGGCCTCCGCCCGGCAGTGGTTCACCTCGTTCGGGTCGTGCAGCGTGTCCGATCCGCTGGCCGACCTGCTGCGCCTGGGCGTCCTGCAGGATTGACCCTGTGGCCACGACGAGTTGGGTGCCGGTGCCCGAGGGTTCGCCGTTCACGGTGCACAACCTGCCGTACGGCGTCTTCTCCCTCCCCGACGAGGAGCCACGGGTGGGCGTGGCCATCGGCGACCACGTCCTCGACCTCGCCCCGCTCGCGGCCAGCGAGTACGCCGACTTCGCCGGGGTGTTCACCGTCCCGTCGCTGAACCCCTTCATGGCGCTGGGCAGCCGGGCCTGGCACGCCGTCCGGCACTGGGTGACCGAACGCCTGACCGACGAGGCGTTCCGCTCCCTGGTCGAACCCGAACTCGTCCCCGCGGACCAGGTGCGGCTCCACCTGCCGTTCGAGGTCGCGGACTACGTCGACTTCTACGCCTCAGAACACCACGCCACCCGCCTCGGCCGGCTGCTCCGCCCCAACGAGCCGCCCCTGACCCCGAACTGGCGGCACCTGCCGATCGGCTACCACGGCCGGGCCGGGACGGTCGCGGTCTCCGGCACTCCGGTCCTGCGCCCGTACGGACAGCACCTCGCGCCGGGCGGGACCGTGCCGGCGTTCGGGCCGTCGACCCGGCTGGACCTCGAGGCGGAGGTGGGTTTCGTGGTGGGGACGCCCACCGCCGCCGGGCAGCGGGTGAGTGTCGACGAGGTACGTCAGTACGTCTTCGGGGTCGTCCTGGTCAACGACTGGTCGGCGCGCGACCTGCAGGCGTGGGAGGCCCGGCCGCTCGGGCCGTTCCTGGGCAAGTCGTTCCGTACCTCCGTATCGCCGTGGGTGGTACCGCTGGCCGCGCTGGACGCCGCCGCGCTGCCGCCGCCGGCCCAGGACCCGGCACCGCTGCCCCACCTGCGTGGCTCGGACGACTTCGGGCTCGACCTCGACCTGGAGGTGTCGATCAACGACCAGGTGGTCGCCCGGCCCCGCTACGCCGACATGTACTGGACGCCGGCGCAGATGCTCGCCCACCTCACCTCCAACGGTGCGGCCCTGCGCACCGGTGACCTGCTCGCCTCCGGCACCGTGTCCGGACCGGGCGAGGGCGAGAGTGGCTGCCTGATGGAGCTCACCGCCGGCGGTACGAAGCCGCTCACGCTGGCGGACGGCTCCACCCGCGCGTTCCTCGAGAACGGCGACGTGGTGACCATCCGGGCCACCGCACCGGCGCCCGGCGGTGGCCGGCTGGGCCTCGGGGCGGTGACCGGGCAGATCCGGCCCCCGGGCCCCTAGGGCCTGTTCCACTGCCGGGCGCGCAGCTGGCGGCTCGCACCAGCTCGGCTGCACGCTCAGTACAGCGAGACGAAGAAGCCCACGGCGGCCGCGGTGACCACCGCCGCGCCCACCCGTGCCAGCGGTGCCCGAAGGCCCAACGGCGCCTCGAACCTCCGGGTCGCCGCGACCACCGCCACCAGCACCGCCGCCATCACCGGAAGCCAGGCCACCCGGGCGAGCACCCACGACAGCTGGTCCGGCGATGTGGTCAGTCCCGGCACCGCACCGATCGCCGACTTCCCCGCCAGTGACACCAGCACCATCGGAACCTGGTGCCAGCAGAAGATGGTCATCGCGGCCAGGTTCACCGCGGCGACACCCGCCCACAGGCCGGGCCGGCGCATCAGCCGGGTGACCGGGCCGTGCAGGAGCAGGGCCGCGCCGGACTGGAACGCCGCCAGCGCGGGCACCAGCAGCGACGGCGGGTGCGCGTTGGACCGGGCCGCGCCCGGCACCCCGACCATGCTGGCCGGGTAGTGGAACACCACCAGCAGCACCGCGAACAGGGTCGCACCGCCCACCAGCAACAGCCAACCGGCCCACCGGCCGAACCGGCCCTGGGACGCACCCTTGCTGCCGAGCGATGCCGCCGAGAACGTCCCCCGCCCCCAGGAGACGCCGAGTTGGTACGCGAACAGCCATCCCGGCACGAGGTTGACCAGGCCGACCCAACCGGGCACCGCGTCACTCCACGGGCCGTACCTCGCCAGGTCGGTGGCCGCCACGACCGCCAGCAGCGGCAGCACCGCCCATCCGCGCCACCGCCGGTCGGCCGCCACGGCGTACCGCGTGAGGACCGTGAGTACCGCGTAGACGGCGACGAACCAGAACGGCTGGACCAGCAGGACGACCCACGTACGCAGGGTTCCCTCGGGTACGCCGACCGCGCCGAGGACGGCCAGGCAACCGGCCGACAGCGCCGTGGCGGCGAGCACCGGACGGGCCAGCCGGGCGAACCGGCGGCGCAGCCAGGTGCCGTACGGCTCGCCGCGTTCGGCCGACCGGGCCAGGCTCGACACGGCGGCGTGCCCGCCGACCAGGAAGAACAGCCCCAGCATCTGCAGCACCCAGCTCGCCGGTGCCAGCGCACCCAGGTCGCGCAGCGGGCTGGCGATCCGCAGCGTTCCGTCGGGCTGGGCGACCAGCGCGCCGACCAGCCAGTGGCCGGTCACCACGCCGAGCGTGGCGAGTGCGCGGTAGGCGTCCAGTGCCCGGTCGCGGGACGCGGGGGTGCGGGCGGCCACGGTGTCGGCGAACGCCTGCCACGGACGGGTCACGACGGTGGTCATCGTCATCGGGTCACCTCGTCGGTACGGCCGCGGACGATGCGGGCGATGTTGGCCAGTGACTCGGTCCCGGGCGTGAAGTAGCCGGCGTGCCCGCGAGCGGTGCCGACCGCGAACGCGCGGGCGCCGAATCCCGGGGCCGCGGGGTTCGTTCCGTGGCCGAAGCCGCCGACCCGAAGCGGCGGGGCGAACCTGATGGGGTCGCCCGGTGCCCGCGCGGCCCACACCCGCGCGCCGGTGTGCAGGTCGGCCAGAGTGCCGGCGTCCATCCCGGGACTGCCCACGACCACGATGTCGTCGACGTGCACCGCGGGCGCGGCCCGGCCGATCACGACCGACCCGTAGCTGTGGCCGACCAGGGTGATCCGGGTGTCCGGGGACACCCGGTGCCCCAGCTCCCGGACGAACCGGGTCAGGTCGCGGCCGCCGGCCTCCGCCCGTTCGGAGCGGGCAGACACCAGGTCCACGCCTTCGGGGGTGTCGTAGCCCAGCCAGACGACCACGGCCGACTCGGCGCCGGGCGACTGCCGGCGCAGTTCGGCCAGCAGGGCCCGGCCCGCGCCACGCGGAGTGGGCCGGGCGTCTTCGCCGGTGAGGTAGTCGGCCAGCCGGTGACCGGCGCCCGGAACGAGGACGGCCACCTGGTCGGCACTGGCCAGGTCACCGAGCACCTCCACGACCCGCCCGTCGCCGCGCGCGTCGTAGGCGAGGAACCGGTGGCCGTCGACGGTGCGGGCGGCGTAACGCAACGGCGGCAGAGCCGTGTGGGAGTCGAGGGAGGCGACGGCACTTCCCCCGGGAGCGATACCCAGGAGAACGGTCGCGGCGACCAGTGGAGGCAGCAGAGTTCGCACGTCAGTGACGCTACGAACCGCAGCCGCCGGTCACGATGCGGCAGATACCCCTTGTGGAGGTGGAGTTTCCGCCCCGTCAAGGTGGGGTTGCCCCCACCCTGACAGGGGTTCCACCCGCCCCACCCTGACCTCGCCGGCGGCTACACCGTCCGTTCCGGCTCCTGAGCCGCACCACGCGGTGACTCACTCCGCAAAGGCGTACGTCCTGCTGTCAAGGACCTCTTGACAGCAGGACGTACGACAGAGGTGCCAGGTCAGTCGAGGATGTTCTCGTGCAGCCGGGGTACGTCGGCGAGCAACCGCTGGGTGTACTCGTGCCGCGGGCTGAAGATGACCTCGTCGGTGGGGCCCTGTTCGACGACCTTGCCCTGACTCATCACCAGCACCCGGTCGCTCACGTAGCACGCCTGGCCGATGTCGTGGGTGATGAACAGGATCGTCATGTCGTAGTCGCGGCGAAGGTCGGCGAGGACGTTCAGGATGTTCGCCCGCAGCGACGCGTCCAGCATCGAGGTGGCCTCGTCGGCGACCAGGATGCGTGGCTGCAACATCAGCGCCCGGGCGATCATCACCCGCTGTCGCTGGCCACCGGACAACTGGTGCGGCCACTTGTCGAGCACGTCGGCGGACAGTCCGACGTGCTCCAGCGCCTGGGCCATCAGCGTCTCGCCCCGCTCGGCCGACCCGGCGGCGGCCAGGCGCAGGGACCGGTTCAGCAGCCGGCGTACCGTGAAGAACTGGTTGAACGAGCTGAACGGGTCCTGGAAGACCGCCTGCACGTCGCGCCAGTACGCCTGCAGGTCGCGTCCCTTCAGTGAGGTGACGTCCCGGCCGGACAGGTGCAGCGTCCCCGACGTCGGGTCCAGCAGTCGCAGCACCAGCCGGGCCAGCGTCGACTTCCCGCTGCCGCTCTCCCCCACGATGGACACGACCTCCTGGCGGCCCAGCGTGAACGACACGTCGTCGACGGCCCGTACCGTGTTGGCGCCGTGACCGAACACGCGGGACAGCGACTTCGCCTCGATCAGCGGCTCCGCGCCGCCGCGGGGTTCCGCGTCACTTCGGGGCTGCGCACTCATCGACCCACCTCCACCGTCTGGCCGGGATGCTGTTCGGCCCACCAGCACAGCGAGTGGCGGCGTTCGTCACCGACCCGCGGCGGATCCTCCGTACGGCAGATGTCCATCACCAGCGGGCACCTGGGGTGGAACCGGCACGCGGCCGGCGGGCGGGCCAGGCTCGGCGGCGCGCCGGGGATGCCGCGCACCCTGACCTGCCGCATGTGGGGCTCGGGCACCAGCACCGACGACAACAGCGACGCGCTGTAGGGATGGCGGGGCCGGTTGATGAGTTCGGTCGCCGGACTGACCTCGGCGATCTTCCCGGCGTACATCACCGCGATCCGGTCGGCGATCGTGTTGAGCACCGGCAGGTCGTGGGTGATGAAGATGACGCCGCCGATGATGTCCTGCTTCAGCATCTCCCGCAGCATCTCGATCAGGATCCGCTGGGAGGACACGTCGAGCGCGGACGTCGGCTCGTCGGCGATCAGCAGCCGCGGATCGAGCAGGGTGGACACGACCGTGACCACCCGCTGCTTCATCCCGCCGCTGAGCTGGTGGGGGTAGTAGTCGAGGACACGTGCGGGCAGATCGAGCTGCTCCAGTCGCTGCCGCGCCCGCTCGATCGCCTGGTCGCGCCGGACGCCCGGCTGGTGCGCGCGGATCACGTCGTAGACGAAGTCCCGGATCCGCACCGTCGGGCTCAGGGAGTTCATCGCGCCCTGCGGCAGCAGGGAAACCACCTCGCCGCGCCACGAACGCGGTGGTTTCTGGTCCGGCCCGAGGTCGAGCTGCTTGCCGTCGACCTCCAGCGAACCGCTCAGCACGTACAGCGGCGGCCGTACGGTCAGCGACAGGATCGCGCCCAGGGTGCTCTTGCCGCAGCCGGACTCCCCGGCCACCCCGAGCACCTCCCCCTTGCGCACCTCGACCGACACGTCGTCGACCGCGACCACCTGGCCGCCCTCGACGTTGTAGGCGGCCCGCAGGCGCTCGGCCCGCAGCAGGACGTCGGTGGAGGTCATCACCCCGGTCATGCGCTACCCGACCTTTCACTCGTCCGGTCCGGACCGGAGCCGACGACACGTTCGCCCACACCGGGCTCGGCCACCGGTTCACCCGCCGACCCGACATCGAGCGTCTCGGCGGCGACGGCACCGCTGGTGACCAGCGACACCGAAGCGCCTGCTCCGGCACCGGCGGCCGCGCCGCGCTGCCGGCGGCCGCGCCGCAGCCGCGGGTTGAACACCTCGTCGAGGCTGGACTGCAACATCAGCAGGGCGAACGCGACCAACGTCAGCAGGATCGTCGGCGGGAGGAACGCCCACCAGGCGCCGTTCAGCAACGACTCGCCGACCAGGGCCCAGTTGAGCATGATGCCGAGCGAGACGCTTCCGCTCGGGCCCAGGCCGAGCAGGGACAGCCCGGCCTCGGCGAGGATCGCACTGGACACCTGGAGCACGAACGCCATGGCGATGTAGGACATGAGGTACGGCAGGACGTCCCACATCAGGATGTCGAACGTACGGGCGCCGGAAAGCCTGGCCACGTCGAGGTGTTCGCGCGTTCGCACACTGCTGGTCTGTGCGCGCACGGCTCGCGCCGTCCACGGCCAGCTGGTGATGGCGATGACGACCGCCATCGCCACGATCGAACGGAAGTCGATCGCGACCGACAGCAGGATCAGCACCACGATCGCGGGGATCGCCAGGGCGACGTTGGTGACGCCCATCAGCGCCTCCTCCACCATCCCACCGTGGTAACCCGCGAGCAGACCGACGACGACGCCGATGAGCGTCGCCACCACCCCGGAGACCAGGCCGATGGTCAGCGAGGTCCGGGTGCCGAGCATGAGGTTGGTGAAGACGTCGTGCCCGAGGTCGTCGGTGCCGAGCCAGGCGCTGCCCGACGGCGGGTCGTACAGTCCGCCGACGCCCTCGCCGGCCTTCCCTCCGAAGACCAACGGCCCCAGCACAGCGAACGCCACGACCAGGGCGAAGACCACCGCCGAGACCCAGAAGCGCGGTGTGAAGCGTGCCATCCGCATCAGCGTTCACCTGCCTGCGACGCCCGGATCCGCGGATCGACGAACCCGTAGGCGATCTCGACGAGGAAGTTGGACAACAACACCGCCACCAGGATGATCAGCGTGATCGCCTGGATGACGGGATAGTCGTTCTGGCCGATCGCGGCGAACAGCAGCGAGCCGATCCCGGGATAGGAGAACACGATCTCGGTGACCAGGGCGCCACCCACCAGGGTGCCGATCGACAGGGCCAGCCCGGTCACCTGCGGAAGCATCGCGTTGCGGAAGATGTAGCGCACGATCCGCTTGTCCGGCAGGCCGAGACCCCGGCCGTAGTTCACGTAGTCGGAGTTGAGCTCGTAGATCGCCATCGAGCGCATTCCGACGGCCTGCCCGCCGACGAAGATCAGCACCAGGGACAGGAACGGCAGCCAGTAGTGCCGCATCACGTCGATCATGAACGACATGTGGAACGTGGGCGTCGAGCCCGGCTCGTACCCGCCGCCGGGTGGAAGCAGCGGCAGCGCGACCGCGCAGAGGTAGAGCAGCAGGATCGCCAGGCAGTAGTACGGCATGCTGGACAGGAAGAGCGAACTGACGAAGGCGCCTCGGTCGAACCACCCTCCCTTGAACGCCGCGAGCGCGCCGAGCGCGTTACCGACCAGCCAGCCGATCAGGATGGCCGGCAACTGCAGGCCGATCGTCCACGGAAGCGCCTGGCCGATCAGAGTGTCGACATGGGCGGGGTAGTTCGCGAACGACGTGCCCAGGTTGAAGTGGGCGAGGTTGCCGAGATAGGTGAAGAACTGCCCCAGCATCGACTGGTCGAGGCCGAACTCCTTGACGTAGTGCTCGTGGATGCGCTGCAGGGACTCCGCCTGCGTTCCCGATCGCCCGAGTTGGGCGACGATGGCGTCCACGGGGTTTCCGGGGACGAGCCGCGGGAGCAGGAAGTTCAGAACCAGCGCCACCGCGAGCGCACCGATGTACCACAGCGTCTTGCCGACGAGGTACTTGCGTAGCCGCATTCACTTCCCTCACGTTCCGCCGACGGTGTGCCGGCCGGGACGCCAGGTGCACGTCGTCGTGCACCTGGCGTCCAGGCCCGGAGGTGTTCAGCTCTCCGACACGCGCTTGATCTTGAACAGCCAGGAGACACCTGCGCCGGAGAACATCGGCGGGGCGTAGGCGTTCTGCTCGTTCGGGAAGTTCTTCCAGTTGGTCTCGTTGAACTCGTAGAACTCCAGCGGGCGGTACATCAACGGGATCATCGGCGCGTTCTTCATGAAGATCTCGTCGAGCTTGCCGTACGCCTGCTTGGCGGCCGCGTCGTCGCTGGCTCCGGCCGCCTCGTCGAGCAGCTTGGCGACGGCCGGGTCCTTGAACCGCCCGTAGTTCCAGAACGCCGGCTGGCCGAGCTTGGCGACACCACGGTCGTCGAGCACGTCGCGGAACCGCTGCCACGGCGTCGCCGCGCTGGTGGAGGCCACACCCCAGCACGCGAGGTCGAAGTCGCCGGCCTGGACCGAGCTGGTGACGTTGGGCGCCTGCGGGAACTTCGTGGTGATCTCGATGCCGGCCGCCTTGGCGTTGTTGGCCACGATGCGCAAGGCGTTCTGCCAGTCGCTCCAACCGGTGGGCGTCTGCGCCGTCCATGGTCCGAGGCGGGTGCCGTCGGGCAGGACGTAGATGCCGTCCGATCCCTTCTTGGCCTTGAGTTCGCCCTCGAGGATCTTCTTCGTCTGCTCGGGGTCGTACTTCCAGCCGTTGGCCGCCACCGCGTCCTTGTCGAAGAACTTCGACTCACCACCGGTGGGCAGAATGACGCTGGAATTCGCCGGCTTGGAATACCTCGACATGGCCTTGTCGGCAATGTCCTGGTAGTTGATGGCGAAGGCCAGCGCCCGCCGCACCGCGGGGTTGTCCAGACCCTTCTTCGTGGTGTTGATGACGAGCATCGGCATGCCGCCGGGCACGTGGTAGGGCGGCTTCTTGTACCACGTGGACACCGCGAGCTTCTTGTCCTCCCACATCTTCCAGATCTGGGGGGTGAACTGCTGCATCACGTCGACACCGCCGCGCTGGAAGCGCAGGTCGCCGTCCTGGTTGCCCTTGAAGATGGGGTGAACGATGTACTTCGGCTTCGGCAGGCCGCCGAACGCGCTCTTGCCCCAGTAGTTGTCCTGGCGGGTGAGGCTGATCTGCTGCTGGTTGTAGGAGTCCACCTTGTAGGGACCGGAGCCGACCGGCTTGAGATTCTCGAACTGGCCCATCGGCTTGCCCTGCTTCTCCAGCGGCTCCCACACGTGCTTGGGCAGGATGTAGGTGCCGGCCAGGCTGTTCTTCGCCATCGCGGGGTTGAACGGCTTGCGGCCGAGGGTGAGCTTGACCGTCTGGGGGTCGCTGGCCTCGATCTTGTCGACGTAGTCCCAGAACGACGCGTAGGAAAGCTCAGTGTGCCGCTTGGCCAGCTCGAACGTGTAGACCACGTCGTCGGCGGTGAGCGGTTTCCCGTCCTGCCACTTGGCGCCGTCCTGAAGGGGAACGACGATCGTGGTGTCGTCAGGAGTCTGGAGCTCCTTGCCCAAGCCGGGTTCGAGTTTGCCGTTCAGCAGGTTGAACCGCACCAGCGTCTCGTAGACAAGCTGCATGGCGCCCTGTCCGCAGGGCCAGCCGGTGCTTTGCCCCAACGGGTTGAAATGGGTGGGCGGGCCCCACTGGAAGCCGGCGATGAAAAGCGTCTCGCCCTGCTTGCCGGACCGGCCGCCGCCCTTTCCTCCCCCGCCACCGCCGGCGGCGCCACTACCGCCCTGACCACAACCGGCCAGTGCGCCGCCGCCCACTCCCACGGCCGCGGCTGCCATCGCGGCGTTGAACAAGAACTGCCGGCGCGACGAGCGCCCGGCACCGAATTCAGACATCGCTTGAATCCTCTCCCGCACGGGGAAACGCGGCCCTCGCGCAGTCACCGGATGACGGATGCCCAGCAGGCTACGGGCAAGCGGGTACCGACACCAGATGGAAATGGCAACGAAATGGTTGTGTTGCGTTCGCGGGAAAGACTCAGTAGCACTGCCTGCGACCGGTATCGGATACGAGTAGCTACCGGGCGAGTGCAATTCGTTGACAATGGCCGATCACGGCCGCGCCTCCGTTCGGATAATGAACGCAGAAAGCGTTTCGATAGAACGCCTCCTACGCGACACCGGTCAGGGCGCGAGCACCTTTCCGGGGTTGAGGATCCCGGCCGGGTCGAAGAGCCGTTTCAGCTCCCGGTGCACCCGCTCCCCGACCGGCCCGAGCTCCCGCGCCAGCCAGTCGCGCTTCAGCACACCGACGCCGTGCTCACCGGTCACCGTGCCGCCCATCTCCAGGCCGATCCGCATGATCTCGTCGAACGCCCGGTCGGCGCGGCGTACCTGGTCGGCGTCGCCCGCGTCGAACATCACGCTGGGATGGAGGTTGCCGTCGCCGGCGTGGCCGACGGTGGCGATGGTGAGGTCGACCTCGGCGGCCACCTTCTCCACCTGGTGGACGAAGTCGGCCAGCCGGCTCAGCGGAACGCACACGTCGTCGGTCAGCCGCGAGCCCAGCGCCTCCAGGGCGTAGTGGGAGTCCCGGCGCGCGGTCAGCAGCATCTCGCCCTCGGCCAGGTCCTCGGCCTCCACGACGTCGAAGCCGCCCGCCTCGGTGAAGATCGCCGCGATGGCGCCGATGTCGGCCACGGCGCGGTCCGTGTCGGCGTCGGACTGCGCGATCAGCATCGCGGCGGCGTTCTCGGGCAGGCCCATGTTCCGGTAGTCGTTGGCCGCCCGCAGCGACGTCTGGTCCATGAACTCCAGCAGGCTCGGCACCAGACCCGCGGCGACCACCCGGGCCACCGCGTCACCGGCCTGCGCCACCGTCGGGAAGAGTCCCGCGACCGTGTGCGGTTCCTGCCCGGTCGGCCGCAACGCCAGCGTCACCTCGGTGACGACGCCGAGCGTCCCCTCCGAGCCGACGAACAGGCGGGTGAGGTCGTAGCCCGCCACCCCCTTGGCGGTCCGCCGTCCGGTGCGCAGCACCTCGCCGTCGGCGAGCACCACCTCCAGGCCGCGCACGAAGTCGGCGGTGACGCCGTACTTCACACAGCACAGCCCGCCGGCGTTGGTGGCCACGTTGCCACCGAGGGTGGAGATCTCCCAGCTGGACGGGTCGGGCGGATAGAACAGCCCGTCCTCGGCGACCGCCGCCGACAGCGTCGAGTTGAGGACGCCGGGCTCGACCACCGCGATCCGGTTGGGCGCGTCGATCTCGCGGATCGTGGTCATCTTCTCCAACGACAACACGATGCAGCCGTCGATCGCGTTGGCCCCGCCGGACAGGCCCGTGCGCCCGCCCTGGGGCACGACCGGTACGCCGAGGCGTGACGCGACCCGCAGGACGTGCTGTACGTGCTCGGTGGACCGGGCGAGCACACCGACCGCGGGTGTGCCGTACGGGCAGAACGTCGCCATGTCGTGCTGGTACGACGCCAGCCGGTCCGGGTCGGTGACGACCGCCTCGTCCGGGAGCTCTGCCCGCAGGGCGGTGATCAGGTCATCAGAGGTTTCCGCCATGCCCCATACGGTACGGCGGGCAGGTCACAGGTTCCCGCGCCGCTCCTGCTCGCGTTCGATCGCCTCGAACAGCGCCTTGAAGTTGCCCTTGCCGAACCCGAGCGACCCGTGGCGTTCGATGAGCTCGTAGAACACCGTCGGCCGGTCGCCGAGCGGCGCGCAGAAGATCTGCAGCAGGTACCCGTCCTCGTCCCGGTCGACGAGGATGCCGCGCCGCTTGAGTTCCTCCACGGGCACACGCACTTCGCCGATCCGGGCGCGCAGCTCGGGGTCCTCGTAGTAGGAGTCCGGCGTGGACAGGAACTCCACGCCGTTGGCGCGCAGGATGTCCACGGCCTGGAGGATGTCGTTGGTGGCGAGGGCGATGTGCTGGCAGCCTGCCCCGGCGTAGAACTCGAGGTACTCGTCGATCTGGCTCTTCCGCCTGCCCACCGCCGGCTCGTTCAGCGGGAACTTCACCCGGTGGTTACCGTTGGCCACGACCTTGCTCATCAGCGCCGAGTAGTCGGTGGCGATGTCGTCCCCGACGAACTCCGCCATGTTCACGAAGCCCATGACGCGGTTGTAGAAGTCGACCCACTCGTCCATCCGGCCGAGCTCGACGTTGCCGACGCAGTGGTCGACCGCCTGGAAGATCCGGCGCGGATGGCCCTCGGGCCGGGTTACCGTGGTCTGCCGGGCGACGTACCCGGGAAGGTAGGGGCCGGTGTAGTCGGAGCGGTCCACCAGGCTGTGCCGGGTCTCGCCGTACGTCGCGACGGCCGCCCGGCGCACCGTCCCGTGCTCGTCGCTCTCGTCGTACGGCTCGACCAGGATCGTGGCGCCCTGCGCACGGGCGTGCGCGACGCACTTGTCCACGTCGGGCACCTCCAGCGCGAGGTCTACGACACCGTCCCCGTGCCTGCGGTGGTGGTCGAGCACCGGGCTGTCGGGGCCCGCCCCGCCCTCGAGCACGAACCGCGCCGAGCCGGACTTCAGCACGTACGACCTGCGGTCGCGCATCCCGGTCTCCGGCCCCGCGTAGGCGACCAGCTCCATCCCGAACGCCAGTTGGTAGTACGCCGCAGCCTGGGTGGCGTTGCCCACCCAGAAGATCACCGCGTCCATGCCGGTGACCGGGAACGGGTCCTTCGTCGCGTCGTAGTCGACCAGCCCGACGAGCTGGCGGAGCTGGTCGAACCGGAGATCGGCGGCCTGCTCCTCGGGGGTCAGCGTGGTGTCCGGCTGCATGTCCGCCTCCTCGTTCGTCCCGCCGCTTTGCCAGAGCGTCGAACAATCCGACAGTCTGTGCAACAGCTCGCCGACAGCCTGTACAGAATGCCCAGCGGGATGGCAGAGTTCGTCAGCAGAGTGCTCAGTTTGCCCAAGGCTTTGGGCACGTACTTCCGGGAGGCCGCACGTGGGGTCGTCGCCGCAGCCGCCCGCCTCGTCGGCGGAGCCGTCGTCCGCGCCGGTCGACGAGCTGGACGCCCGGATCGTCCGGTTGTTCGCGGCCGAGCCGAGGATCGGCGTGCTGGAGGCCTCGCGCCGGCTGGGCGTGGCTCGCGGCACCGTTCAGGCCCGCCTGGACCGGCTCGCCCGCACCGGCGTCGTCCGTGGCTGGGGACCGGAGGTCGAGCCGGCCGCACTGGGGTACGGCGTGACCGCGTTCGCCTCCCTTGAGCTGCGCCAGGGCGCCGGCCACGAGTCGGTGGCCCGGCACCTGGCCGGGATCCCGGAGGTGCTGGAGGCGCACACGATCACCGGACCCGCCGACATGCTGGCCCGCCTTGTGGCGCGATCCAACGCAGACCTGCAGCGGGTGATAGACGAGGTGCTCGCCTTCGACGGCATCGTGCGGATCTCGACCGTGATCGCGCTGGCGACGCAGGTGCGGCCACGGGTGGTTCCGCTGCTGTCCCGCGCCGCCGAGGAGGCCTCGGGCTGACCCGGGCCCGAGGCCAGCACGAACTCAGGACCGTTTGACCGCCCAGGCACGGATCATGTCGATGCGGGCCTGGAGCTGCTCGGCGGTGGCCTGCACCGCCAGCGGCCCTCCGCACACCCGGCGCAGCTCGGCGTGCACCGCACCGTGCGGCTGGCCGGTCCGGTGGTGCCAGGCAGCGACCAGACCGTTGAGCTCCCGGCGCAGCACACCCAGCCGCTGGTACGTCGCGCCGTCCGGCGCACCGGAGCTGCTCGCGGACTCCTCGGCGACCGGCGGCGGCACCGCACCGACAGCCGCGGACGAGGATGCCGAAGACGAAGCGGACGAGCTGGTCGCGGACGGCGACCCCGGCGAGGTGGAGCCGTTGCCCGAGCGGCGCCGGCGCAGCAGCTCGCGCATCTGGTCGGGCTCGAGCAGCCCGGGGATGCCGAGGAACTCCGTCTCGTCCTCGCCCAGCTCCCCGCCGAACTCGTTGCCGTCGTACACCAGCCGGTCGAACGCCGCCTCCGACCCGATCGCCTGATAGCGCTGGTCCTCCAGCAGGTCGGCGCCGGTCTCACCGCGGGCCGCCTCGGCCAGCAGGTCCTCCTCCGCGGCGAAGATGTCGTCCTCGTCCTTCACCGGCCGGCCCAGCGCATGGTCACGCAGGACCTCCATCTCCGCGGCGTACTGCAGCAGGATCGGGACCGTCGGCAGGAACAGGGACGCGGTCTCACCCCGCCGCCGGGCACGGACGAAACGCCCCACCGCCTGCGCGAAGAACAACGGCGTCTGGGTGGCGGTGGCGTACACGCCGACGGCCAGCCGGGGCACGTCCACGCCCTCGCTCACCATCCGGACGGCGACCATCCACCTGCTGTCGCTCTCGGCGAACTGCCCGATCCGCTTGCTCGCCGTGGACTCGTCCGACAGCACCACGGTGGGCTTCTCGCCGGCGACCTGGCCGAGGATCTTCGCGTACGCGCGGGCCGTCTCCTGGTCGGTGGCGATCACCAGGCCGCCGGCGTCGGGGACGTGCCGGCGTACCTCCGTGAGCCGGGTGTCCGCGGCTCGCAGGACGGTCTGGATCCAGTCGCCTGCCGGGTCGAGCGCGGTCCGCCAGGCCTGGGCCGCGAGGTCCTTGGTGAGCGGGGTGCCGAGCCGCACGTGCATCTCGTCCCCCGCGCTGGTCCGCCAGCGCATGTCACCGGAGTACGCCAGGAACAGCACCGGCCGCACCACGCCGTCGGCCAGGGCGCGGCCGTAGCCGTAGCCGTAGTCGGCCTCGCTGCGCGGAACACCCTCCGCGTCCGGCGCGTAGGTGACGAACGGGATGGGGTTGGCGTCGCTGCGGAACGGCGTACCGGTGAGCGACAGCCGCCGGGTGGCCGGCTCGAACGCCTCACGGACCGCCTCGCCCCAGGTGAGTGCGTCGCCGGCGTGGTGGATCTCGTCCAGGATCACCATCGTCTTGAACCGCTCGCAGCGCACCCGCAGCGCCTGGGTCGCCGCAGCCACCCCGGCGTAGGTCACCACGACGCCGTGGAAGTCCCGGCTCGTGCGCCCACCACGGCCGGCGAACGCCGGGTCCAGGGCGATGTCGCCGCGCGCGGCCGCGTCGGCCCACTGGCGCTTGAGGTGGTCGGTGGGGGTGACCACGATGACCTTCTCGACGATCCGCCGGGCGAGCAGGTCCGCCGCGATGGTGAGGGCGAACGCCGTCTTGCCCGCTCCCGGTGTCGCGACCGCGAGGTAGTCGCGCGGGCTGCGGGCGTTGTAGGCGTCGAACGCCTCCTGCTGCCAGGCCCGCAGCCGGCCCCAGGGGCCGACGGTGCTGGCGGCTCCGGCGCCGGCGACTCCGGGGTTTCCGGTGCCGGGGGCTGCTTGACGGGTGTCGGTCGTCGAGGCGGGCGTGCTCACGTCTTCCCTTCCGCGTGGACGAACTCCGACCCGCGACACTAGCTTGATCGCCGATCGTTTCGGGCCAGGCCCACACGCAACCGGACAACACCCCAGGTGGTAGGACGAACGGCGTGTCTGACGGGTCGGCTCGTCATGGTTTCGGTGGGTATGAGGTCCTTCTCCCGTTATCGATCGGTCACCGAACTGTGAGCGTGTCCGCCGCCCAGGCTTGACCAATCCGTAACCATCGCGAAACTCCAAGTGGGGAATATCGACCGCAGTGCCAGGTGCCGGCGCGCTCGGAATCGGGGGCGCGCGCCGGCACTCGGCGTGGGCCGAACAGGGTCCGTGCAGGAGTCGTACAGGGTCGAACAGGGGCGACGAGGAGCAGCGATGGTCGATGGCGACGGGTCCACTTCGGACGGTCGGCAGGTTCCGATCCCCCAGCGAGGGCTGGTGGAAACCGCCCGTAGGCTCGTCGGCCACGTGGCGTCCCGCCTGCCCGGCCTGGATGCCGACCTCGGGCAGCGCAACGCCTGGGAAGCGGTGTGTGCCGACCTCCAGCGCCGTCAGCAGTGGAACGACGTCGTCGAACTCGCCGTGAACGCCGGTCGGCGCCCGGCGCGGCGCCGGCACACGCCACCCACGCAGCGCTCGACTCCCCCGTCGGCGGGTACGCCCGCCTCCGCCCGCGCAGCCACCCGCACACCAGAGACCTCGGGGCGGAACCAGTCCTGACCCCGCCGGGCGGGGAAACACCGGGCGGCCGGTCTCCGCCGAGCGGGACCGGCCGGTCGGCGGATCAGGTCAGCGGATCAGTCGTCGCCCTCGCCGTCACCGCCACCGGGCGGGAGACCTTCCCAGATCTCCTTGCACTCGGGGCAGACGGGGAACCTCTCGGGGTCGCGGCTGGGCACCCAGACCTTGCCGCACAGCGCGATCACGGGCGTGCCCGTGACCATGGCCTCGACAAGCTTCTCCTTGGGTACGTAGTGGGAGAACCGCTCGTGATCGCCGTCGTCACCGTGTGAGGGCACCGTGCGGGTGTCCTCGACGGTCTGCGCACCGGGGCTCAGTTGCGTACTCACCCGGCGAAGTCTAGACGTTCCCCTCCCCTGCGCACAGCCTCCGGCCATGATCGACCAGGCAGCCCGGCCGGGTCAGTTCAGGGACGGGTCCTCGGGGAACGTCGCCACCAGGGCGAGCTCGTCCGGCTGCCGTCGAAGCACCCGCCGCCACAGACCTTCCGGGTCGGTGGTGAACGCGTCGCCGGGCTCGGCGTCCACGACGTACCAGCCGCCCTCCTTGACCTCGGCCTCCAGCTGGCCGGGCGACCACCCGGCGTAACCGGCGAACATCCGCATGGCACGGATCCCGCCGGCCAGCAGCTCCGGAGGGGTGTCCAGGTCGACCAGGCCGAGGTGCCCGTGCAGCCGCCGCCACCCGAGCGGCTCGGCCTCGCCGTCGGCAGGCACCTCCGCCAGCGCCAGCGCGGAGTCGGTGGCCACCGGCCCGCCGTGGAAGAGCACGTCCGGCGGGCAGACCAGGTCGCTCCACTGGGCGAGGACGGAGGTGACCGGCAGCTCGCTGGGACGGTTGACCAGCACCCCGAGGGCACCGTCGTGGTCGTGGTCGAGGACCAGGACGACGCCACGGGCGAAGTTGGAGTCGGTCAGCGCGGGCGTCGCTACCAGCAACTGCCCGGTGTAGTAGTCCCCGGTCATGTCCTCATGATCCCGCGTCCGGAGCCGTCGTACGAGCGTCACCGCCGTCCCGGGCCGGCAGATCCTCGGCGGCGGACCCGTCCGTCCCCGCGGACCTCCTGGTCACCGCGGACTCCCTGGCAGCGAAACGGCGACCGGCCCGGGCAAGGGCCAGGCCCAGCGTGATCCCGACCACGTCGGCGAGTACGTCGAACGGGTCGCCCTCACGCTGCGCCATCAGGGTTCCCTGGACGATCTCGCTGCCTACCGCGTTCAGGACGAGGATCCCGGCCAGCCAGCGCACCGGAACACCCGCCCGGCCGCCGGTCCAGGCGACCGAGGCGAAGGTCGCGAAATGCGCCAACTTGTCGGCATAGCTGAACGACAGGACCGGGCCGGGTTCGCTGGGCGCGTACAGGCCGTAGAGGTTGAGCACACACGCCAGCCCGAACGCCACCCACCACGCGACGCCGGCCGCCCCCGTGAGCCGGCGCATCAGTGGCTGGAGGCAGCCACCGCGTCGCGGACCGCGGCCGCGACCGCGCTGTGCACGTCCGGGTGGAAGACGCTCGGGATCACGTAGTTGACATTGAGCTGGTCCTCGGTGACGACGTTCGCGATCGCCTGGGCGGCGGCCAGCAACATGGTCTCGTCGACGTGGTGGCTCTGGGCGTCGAGCAGGCCACGGAAGACGCCGGGGAAGGCCAGCACATTGTTGATCTGGTTGGGGTAGTCGCTGCGGCCGGTGGCCACGACGCTGGCGTGCTCGCGGGCCTCCGCCGGGTCGACCTCGGGGTCGGGGTTGGCCAGCGCGAAGACGATCGCGCCCTTGTTCATGGTCGCCACGTCGGCTCCGGCCAGGACGTTGGGTGCGGAGACACCGACGAACACGTCGGCCCCGACGACCGCGCCGTGCAGGTCGCCCGCGTAACGCGCCTGGTTGGTGTGCTCGGCGATCCAGCGCAGCTCCGGCGACAGCCCCTCGCGGCCGGCGTGGATCACGCCGTCGATGTCGGCCACCAGGACGTCCTTGGCGCCGGCGGCGAGCAACAGCCGCAGGATCGCGCTCCCGGCCGCTCCCGCTCCCGACATCACGATCCGGACGTGGGCGAGATCCTTGCCGACGATCCGCAGGGCGTTGGTCAGCGCCGCCAGGACGACGATCGCGGTGCCGTGCTGATCGTCGTGGAACACCGGGATGTCGAGCAGGTCCCGCAGCCGGCGTTCGACCTCGAAGCAGCGCGGGGCGGAGATGTCCTCCAGGTTGATCCCGGCAAAGCCGGGGGCGATGCTGCGGACGACCTCCACGATCGTGTCGACGTCCTGGGTGTCCAGGCACAGCGGCCAGGCGTCGATGCCGGCGAACCGCTTGAACAGCGCCGCCTTGCCCTCCATCACCGGCAGCGCGGCGTGCGGGCCGATGTTGCCCAGGCCGAGAACGGCGGACCCGTCGCTGACCACGGCGACGGAGTTGCGCTTGATCGTCAGCCGGCGGGCGTCGTCGGGGTTGGCGGCGATCGCCATCGACACCCGGGCCACGCCCGGGGTGTAGATCATCGACAGGTCGTCGCGGTTGCGGATCGGGTGCTTGGCCTGCATCTCGATCTTGCCACCGAGGTGCATGAGGAAGGTGCGGTCGGACACCTTGTGGATCGCGACGCCGGCGACCTGGCGCAGCACCTCGACCAGACGGTCGGCGTGCGCGGTGTCCGTGGCGGCGCAGGTGACGTCGATCCGCAGCCGCTCGTGCCCGGAGGCGGTGACGTCGAGCGCGGTGATGGTGCCGCCCGCGTGCTCGACGGCGGCGGTGAGCTCACTGACCGCCCGTCCGCCGGCAGGTACCTCGAGTCGTACGGTGATGGAGTACGAAGCACTCGGCACCGAAGTCACGTCCGCTCCTCACGATCGCCCACGCGGTTCGAACGGCAGTGTCCGAACGGTCTCACTTTAGGCCCCGGCAGGCACCGGAGCACCGGGGCACCAGCGAGGGTTCAGGCGTCGCGCTTGTGGAACAGCGCCGTCGCGGCGGCGAGCAGGGCTGCCACCCACGCGGTGAAGGTGAGGCTGCTGACCAGGCGGCTCGGCTGGCCGACCAGCTGCGGTCCGTCGCCGCCCAGCTCCGTCATGGTCTGCGACATGGCGTTCCCGGCCGTGAAGGGCAGGTAGTTGACGTACTCCCGCAGCGACTCCAGCGCGGGGATCATGGTGAGTGCGCCGAGCAGCGGCTCCACCACCAGCGGGACGACGAAGAGCAGCACCATCGCCGCCGGCAGGCTCCGCAGCAGGGCGCCCAGGCCGAGGCCGAGCAGACCCCACAGCACGACGAAACCGAGGTAGCCACCCAACGCCGGCCCGACGGGCGCGTCGAACAGCGGCAGCGACTGGCCCGACAGCACCCGGGCCACCGCCCAGTTCAGCGCCACGCTGACCACGGCCACCACCAGCGACCAGCCGATCACCGTCACGGCCTTGGCGAGCACGAGCGAGCCACGCCGGGGCACGGCGGTCAGGGTGGGCAGGATCGTGCCGTGACGGTACTCGTGGCCGAACGCGAACACCCCGATGATCCCCATGAACACCGCCGTGAACGGCAGCGGGCTGAACGCCGACCCGCCGGTGAGGATCACCCCGGCCGTCTCGGGCCTGATCGCGTTCTCCCGCCCGAAGTAGGCGACCACTCCGGCGACCGTGGCGCTCAGCAGCAGGGCCAGGGCGGTGAGCCAGTACGTGGAGCGGATGGTGCGGATCCGAATCCACTCGAACCGCAGTGCGTCGATCATCGAGACTCTCCGGAGGGCGGGGTGGCGGACGAGGACGAGGACGCGGGGGTGGCGGGCTGAACGAGCTGGGCGGCCACCTCCTGGGCTGCCGGGTTCTGGGCTGCCGGGTTCTGGGCTGCCGGATTCTGGACGCTCGCCTGGCCGAGCTGGGCGACGTACTCCTCAGAACCGCCGGTCGCCTCCAGGAAGGCCTCCTCCAGCGTCGCGGTCCGGGTGGTGAGCTCGTGCAGGACCACGCCGGCGGAGAACGCCAGCTCGCCCACCTCGGCCTGGTCCAGGCCGTTGACCACCAGGCTGCCGTCGCCCTGGGACTCGGCCGGCACCTGCCGCGCGCGCAGCGCCTCGACCAGTCTGTCGGCCTGCGGTGTGCGGACGATCACGGCGGTGTGGGAGGCCTTGCGTACGAAGTCCTGGACCTCCCCGGCGGCGATCAGCCGGCCGCGGCCGATCACCACCAGCCGGTCGGCCATCAGCCCCATCTCGGCCAGCAGGTGGCTGGAGACGAACACCGTGCGCCCGGTGGAGGCGAAGGACTTCAGGAAGTTGCGCAGCCAGGTGATGCCCTGCGGGTCCAGCCCGTTGGCCGGCTCGTCGAGGATCAGGGTGTGCGGGTCGCCGAGCAGCGCGCTGGCCAGGCCCAGCCGCTGTCCCATACCGAGAGAGAACGTCTTCGGCCTGCGGCCGGCGACGTCGGTCAGCCCGACGTGGTCGAGGACGACATCGACCCGCTGCCGGGGAATGCCGTTGGCGGCCGCCAGCATCGCCAGGTGGTTGCGGGCGGTGCGGGTCGGGTGGAACGCCTTCGCCTCCAGCACCGCGCCGACTTGCCGCATCGGGTGGGTGAGCCGGGAGTACGGCTGGCCGTCGAAGCGGGTCTGCCCGCCGCCGTGGTCAAGGCCGAGCATCAGCCGCATGGTGGTGGACTTGCCCGCACCGTTGGGGCCGAGGAAGCCGGTCACCACGCCGGGTTCGACGGTGAACGACAGATCGTCCACCGCGCGTTTCCCGCCGTAGGTCTTGGTGAGGTTCCTCGCCTCGATTCGTCCCACGGATGCCTCCCGACACCTTGGTTCGCACAGCTGGCCTGCTGGCGTCCCCAACCGTAGGCGGTGGGCAACCCTGCGGCGTGACCCGCCGGGTGGAGTTTGCCCACCTCGATGTCCGCCCTGAGGAGGAGATCGACCTCCTCAGGCTCTCGTCGGACCTGGCTCGGACTCGTTCGGACCTCGCCTGTGGAGGCCATGGCGGTACGCGGTCTCGGGCGCGTACCTTTGTCCGCATGGGCGTACCCGGGCAGCGATTTCCCCGCCCCGGCCGGCACCGCGGTGCCGTCGGGGTGGAGTGCCGGGCATGCCCGGGTGCCGCGTTCGCCTGAACGCGAACCACCGGGCGCCGTCGGCGGCGTTCTCCTCGGTGGATCTCCTCGCGGCCGGTCGGGGTGTGTGAGTCCCTTCACTCCGTTCCCCACCGCGAACGATCCTTCGAGGAGTACTCCGATGTCGATTCTTTCGCCCGCGCAGCTGCGAGCCTGTCTCTCGATCCGTGACCTGTCCGACCCGGCACAGGGCCCGCACGCCCTGCAACTCGTGGTCGACGACCTGGCCGCCGCCCTGGGTTCGGCCTGGGACGCCGAGGTCCGCGTCGTACGGTCCTCTCCCGTCGTCTCCCTCGCCGACAACTACGACAACCTGGGTTACGCCGCCGATGCCGTGACCCGCGAGGAGCGCTACACCCGCTACGTCGACGCCGGTCACGTGCTGCGCAGCCACAGCAGCGCGATGGTCCCGGGCGCTCTCCGCCGGCTGGCCGCCGAGGGCGAGGCCGGTCCCGACGGGTCACCGGCCGACGTGCTGCTGGTCTGTCCCGGCATGTGTTACCGGCGGGACAGCATCGACTGGCAGCACACGGGCACGCCGCACCAGCTCGACCTGTGGCGGATTCGCCGCGACCGGCCCTGCACCGACCCCGACCTCGGCGAGATGATCGGGCGGGTGGTGGAGGCGGCGCTCCCGGGCAGTCGCTGGCGCACCGAACCGAAGGTCCACCCCTACACCGAACACGGCCGTCAGATCGACGTGTGGTGGCAGGGTCGCTGGGTGGAGATCGGCGAGTGCGGGCTGGCCGCGCCCGGTGTGCTGGCCGGCGCCGGACTGCCCGTACCCACCTGGAGCGGCCTGGCGATGGGACTCGGGCTGGACCGGCTGCTGATGCTCGGCAAGGGCGTCCCGGACATCCGGCTGTTGCGGTCGGCCGACCCCCGGGTGGCCGGCCAGATGCTCGATCGGTCGGCGTACCGCCCCGTCTCCCACCAGCCGCCGGTACGCCGCGACCTGTCCGTCGTGGTGGATGCCGACGTGGACACGTCGGCCGAACTGCTCGGCGACCGGGTGCGTTCGGCCCTGGGTGCGGACGCCGACGTCGTGGAGACCGTCGAGGTGCTGGCCGAGACGTCGTACGACGACCTGCCCGAGGTCGCGCGGACCCGGCTGGGTATTGCGCCGGGCCAGCGGAACGTGCTGGTCCGGCTGGTGGTCCGCGCACTGGACCGCACCCTCACCGACGCCGACGCCAACCGGTTGCGGGACCGGGTCTACGCCGCACTCCACCAGGGCGCCGTCTCGGAGTGGGCGGCCGCGGGGCGCTGACGCGGGCGGCGGCTGTCAGCCGTCGATGTTGGCCGGGCCGTGGGCGCGGGCGGCGGTCTGGTCCGCGGCTCGCGGCCCGGCTCGCTCGCCACTGCCCTTCCCGCCACCGGAATCGTCGCCACCGGCCGCCCCGCGCAGCAGCCCGGCCGCGACGAAGATGAGCGCCACGAACGCAAGCGGGATGACCAGCGCCCAGGTCAGACCGGTCCGGTGGGCGACGGCGCCGATCGCGACCGGGCCGAGGACCGCGCCCAGATAGCCCGCCGACACCACCGGGCCGAGGACCGACACGCGGTTCCTCGTCCCGGTGTTGCCGGCAGCGCTGAACACGACAGGGACCGCCGGCCCGATCCCGAACCCGGCGACGGCGAAGCCCACCAGCGCGACCATCGGCCCGGGCGCGAGCAGGAAGACGGCGTACCCCAGCGCACCCAGCGCGGCACCGGCGCGCGCCACCACCACCGGGCCGTACCTCGCACCCACCCGGTCCGCGATCAGCCTGGACGCCGTCATCGCGCCGGAGAACACCGAAAGGCCGAGCGCGGCCAGCCCGACGGAGGCGCCGAGGCTCTCGTTCAGGTAGACAGCGCTCCAGTCGGCGATCGCCCCCTCGCCGAGGAACGAGCCGAACCCCATCGCCGCCATCATCACGACCACGACCACGGGCACCGGCGGCCGCCGCCCGCCGGGCACCTCCACGTGGTGGCCGGTGACCGCCGCCTCCTGGTCGGGGCGCAGCAGGCGGGTGAGAAACGGCGCACTGGCCAGCGCGCAGACCGCTCCGGCCACGATGAAGTGCACGCGGACGTCCACGCCCTCCCGGGCCACCAGCGCCGCGATCGCCGAGCCCACCATCGAGCCGAGGCTCCACAGCCCGTGGAAGCCGGACATGATCGGCCGGCCGTACAGCCTCTCGACCGCCACGGCGTGTGCGTTCATCGCCACGTCCAGCATCCCGCCGATCAGGCCGAGCACGGCCAGCGCGGCGGTCAGCGTCACCAGGTCGGTGGCGAACGCCGGGGCAACCAGTGCGACGGCCTGCACCGGCACGAGGATGCGCATCGCCAGGCCGGTGCGACCGGCCCGCTCCATCCGGCCGGTCAGCCTGGTGCCCACCAGCAGGCCGACCGCGAGGCCGCCGAGCGCGATTCCGAGGGCGCCGTTGTCGAGGTGGAGTGCCTGCTTGATGGAGGGGATCCGGGGAGCCCAGGTCGCGAAGACGGCCGCGTGGACGAGGAACGTCACGGCCACCGCGAGGCGGGCCCGGCGTACCTCCGGCGGCGGTGCGGGTGCGCGCGTCACCCGTCGACCCTACGGGGTGGGTCCCCCTCTCCCACTCTGCAGGCCGTACGCGCGCCTCCGCCCTATTTGAGCAGGCGAACCGCCCAGGGGTAGCGCCAGCGGTTCCCGCACAGCGACGACATCCCCGCGATGCCCGACAGCAACATCCAGGCCAGGACCAGCGGGACGTACATCACCGCTGCAATCCCGAACGTGATGCCGCTCAGGATCCCGATCGCGATGCACGCGCCGAGGAAGCTGAGCTGGAAGTTGGTCGCCTCGGTGGCCTGCTGGCGTACGAAAGCCGACCGCTGGCCCGCCGTCGCCGCGATCACGAGCGGCCCGACGAACAGCGTGGGTACGCCCGACCAGTGGGCGAGCAGTGCCAGGGATCGGTCCGACCCGCTCGGCATCGCGCCCGGGCGACCGGTCGGCACGCGCGGAGCCTGGGCCGTGCTCGAAGTGCCCCACGTGCTCGATGCGCCTGCGTCCGGCAACGGAAGCCCGCGCAGTGCGTGAGCGAGGTCGGCGCGGTCGACCGCGGCCAGTGCGCCGCCCACCCGAAGGTCGAGTTCGGTGTGGTCGATCCGGCCCTCGGCGTAGGCCGCCTGCAGCATCTCCACGGCTCGCTCACGTTCGGCGTCGCCTATCCGCAGCGATCCCCCCGGCGAGGTCTGCTGCGGTGAGCCGTACTGCGGTGAGCCGGGCTGCGAGGAGCTGTGCCCTGAAGAGAAGGCAGTTCCAGCGTTCATGGGGTCGATGATTGCCGTCCGCGCGGCGTCCTCCATCGGGGTAAGTCCCTGACCGCTCCCCCAACCGACCCTGGCGTACGCCAGCCGGATCCCGGCGACGCCCGGCCGACCCTGGTGTACGCCCTGCTACGCGGGAGGCCGCGGGGGCGCCGCCGGCGTGACCGCGGCCTCGTGGCCGAGCGCGATCCGCACCAGGTTGCGCAACGACTCGGTGCCGGGAGTGAGGTAGCCACTGTGGCCGCGGGCGCCCGTGGTGGCGAAGACCTTGGCGCCGAACGAGGGCGCCACCGGGCTCGGCCCATGGCCGTAGTCGCCGACGCGTACGAACGGGACGTACCTGATCGGGTCACCGGCGGCGAGTCCCGCCCAGACCCGGGCGGTGTGCGTCAGGCTGGACGCGGTGCGGTGCCGCACCCCCGGACTGCCGAACACCGCGATGTCGTCGACCTGACGGGGCAGGTGGCTGAGGCCGCACACCACCGAGCCGTAACTGTGGCAGAAGAGCCCGATCGGGGCCGAGGTGTACGCCGACAGGCCGGCGAGGAACCGCTGCAGCCGGCCCGCGCCCACCCGGGCCAGACTGCCCTGCATCGCGGCGGCCCCGGCGTCGACCGGAGTGGCGTATCCGGCCCAGGCGATCACCGCCAACCGGGTGCCCGGGTCCTGGCGTTCGGCCTCCGCGCGCATGGCGCGGGCACCGGCGGCAATTCCGCCGGGCTCGTCCAGGTGGTACAGGTCCGCGCCCGCGCCGGGCACCAGCACGGCCACCCGGTCCGCGGTCGCCAGATCGCCGAACACCTCGACGGCGAGACCGCGTTCGCGGGGGTCGAGCGCGAGGATCTGCCGGTCGCGCAGGTCCAGCACGCCGCGCCAGACACCGGACCTGGCCACCTCGTGCCGGTTGGCGGCGTACCGCATGACAGGGGGTGCGCCGTCCAGGTTGCCGACCACGGCGGGGTAGCGCGCGGCCAGTCGGTTCCGCTCCGCGGCGGGCAACCCGGCGAAGTATGCCGCCACCGAGGCCGGCGACGTTCCGGTGAGGCTGGGCAGTGGGCGCCCGTCGAAGGAGGCCTGCTGCCAGGCCGCCGAGCCCGGGAGATCGGGCCGGGTGCTGGTCGCGCCGGCGGGGGTGATGGCGGGCCCCGCGCCGGTCAGTGCCGTCAGCGCGGCCAGGGTCGCGAGCACGATCCGCCGGGATCGAACCATCCGCTCGTCGTTCCTTCCATTCCGGCGTCACCTACGTGCCAGCCGTTGAGTAAGACCGCACAGATGCGGAACGGAGCGAACGGTGGCATACCGCGCCCCAGTCTGCCGCGTCAGCCGCGACGCCTCCCCAGACTAGGCGAACCGGCTGGGCGAGCCTTCTGGGGTACCGCGGCTCGTTCCGTACCGGACGACTCATGCCCGCCGAAGGCGCACGTCATCCCAGGTGTTCCTACGGTCCGTGGTGTCCGGACCTGGCCTGGCCGCTGGGCTGGTCCCTGGCCTGGCCACTGTGTTGGTCCGGGCGGATCCTGGGCCGGGGTCACCGGCGTTCCTGGTCGGCGCCGGCGGTGACCAGGCCGCTCTCGTACGCGAAGATCACCGCCTGCGCCCGGTCACGCAGGTCGAGCTTGGTGAAGATGCGGCCGATGTGGGTCTTCGCCGACGGCAGGCCGGCAAGACGGTACTCGGCGGTGGACGCCTGCACCACGATCACCGACATGTGGTGGGCCACGATGTCGTGCATCTCCCGGGCGATCCGGGCACGCTCCTCCAGCAGCATCCGCCGGGCGCGTTCCTCGGCGGACAGGCGTTCCTCCGCGAGCAGCCGCGCCCGCATCCGGGTCCTGATCCGCAACCCGACGCCGGCGACGAGTGCCAGCGCCGACGTCAGTACGAACAACGTCACGTCCGGGCCGGTGTCCAGCCGCGGGTCGCCGGTCTGCGCCATCACGGCGAACGTCGCGCAGGCAAGCGCCCAGGCGACTGCCGCGACGTGGGGAGGGCGCCGCCAGGCCAGCACCACCTGGACGACGAGGTAGGCGATCAGGGCCGGCGGCAGGAGCGGCCACGGCTCGGAGGAGTCGACGGGTACGACGAGCAGCGGCGCCACGACCAGTGTCGGCGCGTACACACACCAGGCGACGAGCGGCCGGCGCACCGCGACCGGCAGCGGGACCACCTGCCACAGCGCGACGAACACGCCCACGGCCCCCGGTGCGTCGACCCGGTAGTTGGTGCTGGTGAACACCGCCCCGGAGGCGCCCAGCACCGTCGCGAGCGTGACCGCGCCCACCAACGGGGCGACCCTGGCCACGACCGAGCGGCCGGCACCCTGGTGGGCTTCGGCCGGCGGATCCGTGGGAGTGGTCACAGCCGTCCAGCGTAGGTTCCCGGACCGACATCGCGGATCACACCAGGGTGTGACTCTCCGACTGCCTCTCCCCGCCGGGGCCAGCGCCAGGACCGGTCTCCCGTACGACGCGACGGCGCCGACCTCCCATCTACCTTCTCGCCGACCGGCGGCCGAAGGCGGTGCCGCTCCAGCGACGGGAGACGTCATGCGAACCGCGTCCGACCCACTCGTGACCGAGACCTTCGTGTCCGGCAAGGCGCCCGCCGTCAACGCCAGGTTGCGCCGCCTGCGCGTGGATCTGGGGCCCGGCCGACCCGATCCACTCCGGGACGGACGACCCGATGGTCTTCTTCACCCCCCGGCCCACTCCGTTCCTCCCGCGCAGGAATCGGTCGCGGACCCGGCTCGCGTCGGCCCCGCGGAACCGAGATGATGCGGTGGACGCCGGTTCGTGGCGTCCGTCAGGCGCCCACCGGGCGCCGGCACCGACTTCGGGGAGGTCTGCATGCGGGTACTCGTCATCGGCGGCTCCGGGATGGTGGGTGGGCTGGTCCTTCCCTACCTCGCCGAGCGGCACGACCTCCGCGTGTTCGACCTGAAGCCGCCGCGCCCGGACGTCGACGTCGAATACGTCGCCGGTGACCTGCGCGACGTCGCCGCGGTGTCCCGGGCCGTCGAAGGTGTCGACGCGGTGGTCTTCATGGCGATGGGGCCGATGGCCGGATGGGGCAGTCTCGACAACGCCCGCGCGCACTTCGAGGTCGCGGTGCCCGGCCTGCACGTGGCCTTGCGGGCCGCGTACGAGGCCGGGGTCACGCACGCGGTCTACACCAGCAGCATGTCGGTGTATGCCGAGCCGGCCGTGGACGACCCGGGCGCCGAGGACACCCCGCGGGACGACACGGTCTCGATCAGCCCGGGGGTGCCCGGACGCGACCGCTACCCCGACGAGTCCACCCCACCGGACGCGACCGACTTCTACGGCCTCGCCAAGCGGCTCGGCGAGGAGGTCTGCCGCAACGCCGCGGAGGTGTACGGCATGAGCGTGGTGGCGCTGCGGCTGTGCCACCCGGTCGCCGACGCCGAGTTCCCGCGTACGGACCACCCGCGCGCCCGGCTGATCTGCACCTCCGCGCGGGACGTCGCAAGGGCCCTGCTGGCGGGGCTGGACCGGCGCGGCCACGGCTTCGAGCCGTTCGCGATCAGCGGCGACGGCGCCGAGCGGCTGGTCCCGATGGCCAAGGCGCGGGAGGTGCTGGGCTGGACGCCGCTGGACAGCACCGACCAGCCCGACCCCGCCTGACGACCGGCCGGACCCGCAGTAGCCGCCCGGCCGGTGCGGCTCACAGCTCCCGCAGGGCCGGCAGCAGTTCCTTGTTGGCCCAGGCGACGAAGTCCTCCTGGTGGTCACCGCCGACCTGAACCAGCGCCACGTGCGTGTAGCCGGCGTCGACGTACGCCTTGATCGCCTCCACGTGCGTGGCGACGTCCGGACCGCACGGGATCTGCTCGGACACGTCGTCGGGCTTCACGAACTGCGTCGCCATCTCGAACGCCGTCGGCCCGGGCAGCTCGGAGTTGACCTTCCACCCGCCGGCGAACCAGCGGAACTGCTCGTGGGCGCGGCGCTTGGCGGCCTCGGCGTCGGTGTCGTAACACACCGGGATCTGGCCGATACGCGGCTTGCCGGTGCCGCCGAACTCGTCGAACATCTTCCCTAGCTCCGGTTTCGGCTCGGTGGCGATCAGCGCGTCACCGTAGTTGGCGGCGATGCGCACCGACTGCGGCCCGGAGGCCGCCACCCCGATCTTCGGCGGTGTGGGCGGAAGGTCCCAGAGTTTGGCCGACTCGACCTTGAAGTGCTCGCCGTCGTACCGGAGATATCCGCCGTCCCACAGCTCGCGGATGATCTCGATCGCCTCGGTCAGCATCTCGTGTCGGACGTCGACCGGAGGCCAGCCGCCGCCGACGACGTGCTCGTTGAGGTTCTCCCCCGCGCCGAGGCCCAGGGTGAACCGCCCCTCGCTGAGCAGCGCGACCGTGGCGGCCTTCTGTGCGACGACCGCCGGGTGGTAGCGCCTGATCGGGCAGGTGACGTACGTCATCAGCGGGATCCGCGAGGTGGCCTGGGCGACCGCCCCCAGCACCGACCACGCATAGGCGGAGTGGCCCTGTGCGTCCAGCCAGGGGAAGTAGTGGTCGCTCATCACCGCGAAGTCGAAGCCGGCCTCCTCGGCCAGGCACGCGTCGCGTACGAGCTGGGTCGGGCCGGCCTGCTCGCACATCATCGTGTAGCCGAACTCCACCATGGTCGCTCCTCGTCGGTTCGGGCCGGGTGTCACCGGGTCTTCGCGCCTGTGGGACCTAACCTTCCCGGGACGCGCCGCCGAACACGTGCCGTCCGGACCGGCGGCCGCCGCTCACCCGCTCACCCCCCGCCGCTCACCCGCTCACCCCCCGCCGCTCTGCTCCCGCGTAGCCCCGCTCCCATGTCGCCCTGATCACATGCCGCACAGTGACGCCGGCCATCTGCCCCGCGCATGTTCGGCCCGATCCGTCATCGCGCGCCTGCGAACAACCGGGACTCCTGGTAGGAAGGGCGGCAATGATGGCAATACCGGTAAGACCAGACCTGCAGCCCGCACGCGGCTCGCAACCCAGCCGTCCAGGCCGGGCGCACCCGGAGGTAGGTGCGCGCCGGTACCTGTGGGCCGACGGTGGGATCTCCCACGCGTACGGCTAGCCCCGACGACACGAGCCGAACCAGTTGCTCCGGCGCCTTCGCGGCGCCCCGCCACCGCGGCGAGTACCGCGGAAGATTCACACGACCCGACGCCTGAGCGGCAGGCGGAGGCACCACGAGGTGTCTCCGGCCGTGTCCGCTGAGCCGCAGTCAGGTCCTGGCCGGTCGCTTCGACAGCGCGCCCGTCGACCGACGTCGACCGCGGCGCCCGGCGACCACACCGGCACACGATCACCGCGGGGGGCGGTCTTCGAGCTCCGGCGGCGCTGCCGCCTGCTCTCTATACCTAGGAAACGCCTGCAATGCCTGATGTCCGCACCGCCGTCCGTCGCATGACGGTCACCGCTTTGCTGATCTTCTCCGCTGCCGCGGCTCTGACCATGTCCCGGTGGCTGCACCACGGCCTCGCGAGCGTGTACGGCTTCGCCGTCTTCAGCATCCTCGGCACCAAGCTGCTGTTGTCGCTGCTGCCGGCGAGGCGGTGGCCGAAGCCGAACCCGCGCCGCCGGATCGGCGCGATCGTCACGATCTACAACGAGGACCCGAACCTGCTGCGCTCCTGCCTGGACTCGCTGCTGGCCCAGTCGTACCCACTGCGCCGGATCGTGGTCGTCGACGACGCCTCCGAGGACCCGGCCGCGTTCGAGGTGGCCAGGGAGTACGCCGCGGTCCACGACCGGATCAGCGTGTTCCGCCAGCCGGAGAACCTCGGCAAGCGGCACGGGCTCGCGGTCGGCTTCCGGGCGATGGCCGGGGAGGTGGACGTCTTCGTGTGCGTCGACTCCGACTCCGTGCTCGAACCCACGGCGGTGTACGAGGGCCTGCGGCCGTTCGGACGCCGGCGGGTCACCGCCACCACCGGGCTGGTTCTCCCCCTGAACCACGACCACAACGTGCTGACCCGGATGCAGGACGTGCGATACGCGAACGCCTTCCTCGGTGAGCGGGCGGCGTACTCCCGGTTCGGCTCGGTGCTGTGCGTGTGCGGGATCCTCGCCTTCTACCGTGCGGACGTCGTACTCCGGCATCTCGACGACTTCCTCAGCCAGGAGTTCCTCGGCAAGCCCGCGATCACCGGCGACGACCGGAGGATGACGAACTACTGCCTGAGCGAGGGCCGGGTGGTGTTCGTGGAGTCGGCGATCGCGCACACTGCCGTACCCGAGCGCTTCAACCACTTCGTCCGCCAGCAGGCCCGGTGGGGCAGGTCGTTCTTCCGCGAGTCCCTCTGGGTCCTCGGCAGCCTGTCCCCCACCAGGCCCGCGTGGTGGCTCACCCTGCTCGAACTCGCGCAGTGGGCGGTCTTCTCGTCCATCCTGCTGTACGTCCTGGTGGTGCACACGGTGCTGACCGGGGAGGTCCTCGTCCTGCACTACCTGTGGTTCGTGGGGCTGATGTCGCTGGCGCGGTCGGTGCGCTACTTCGACGTACGCCGGGGGGGTCAGAGCGTCTGGTCGCGGTTCCTTACGTTCGCGACGTCGCCGCTGTACGGGTACGTCAACCTGCTGGTGATGCTGCCGCTGCGGTTCTGGTCCCTGCTCACTCTGCGCTCCACCGGGTGGGGCACCCGGGCGCGGGTGGAGGTGGCACTGCGCCGGAAGCCGGAGCGGGAGCCCGAGCCGGTGCCCGAGCCGGAGCGGGCGCAGCCGAGGCGGGAGCGGCCGGTGAGGGAACGCGAGTACGTCGACGCCGCCTGACGCATCGGTCGCGACCCGGCCTCGGTGGCCGCTGCGGGCCGGCCTCTGCGCCGGTGCCGGCCCGCGTCGCGCCGGGCGTGTTGTCCGCGCCGGCTGGTAGGAAGGTCCGGTGAAGGCGATCCTGGTGCTCTTCGACACGCTCAACCGCCGCTTCCTGCCGCCCTACGGCAACGACTGGGTGCACGCACCCAACTTCTCCCGGCTGGCGCGGCGGTCCGCGACGTTCGACCGGTGCTACGGCGGAAGCATGCCGTGCATCCCGGCCCGCCGTGAGCTGCACACCGGCCGGTACAACTTCCTGCACCGTGACTGGGGCCCGCTGGAACCCTTCGACGACTCGATGCCGCAGCTGCTGGGCGAGCACGGCGTCTACACCCACCTGGCCAGCGACCACCAGCACTACTGGGAGGACGGCGGCGCGACCTACCACGGCCGCTACGACTCCTGGGAGTTCTTCCGCGGGCAGGAAGGCGACGCGTGGAAGGGCCAGGTGGCCGACCCGCACGTGCCCGACAGCCCCAAGATCAACCGCGGCGCGACCTGGCGGCAGGACTGGATCAACCGCGAGCACCTGCGCCAGGAGGAGGACCATCCGCAAAGCCGCACCTTCGACGCGGGGATCGAGTTCCTCGACACCAACCACGCGCAGGACAACTGGTTCCTGCACCTGGAGACGTTCGACCCGCACGAGCCGTTCTTCACGTACAAGCAGTACAAGGACCTCTACCCGCACGCCTACGCCGGGCCACACCACGACTGGCCCGACTACAAGCGGGTGACCGAGCGGCCCGAGGTGGTCGAGCACGTGCGCTTCGAGTACGCCGCGCTGCTCAGCATGTGCGACCACTCGCTGGGCCGGGTGCTGGACGCGATGGACGCCCACGACATGTGGTCGGACACCATGCTGATCGTGGCCACCGACCACGGGTTCCTGCTCGGCGAGCACGGCTGGTGGGGCAAGAACGCCCAGCCGTGGTACGACGAGAACATCCACAACCCCTTGTTCGTCTGGGATCCGCGCGCACCGCACGCGGCCGGGCAACGCCGGTCCAGCCTGGTGCAGACGATCGACATCGCGCCCACCCTGCTGGACCACTTCGGCGTGCAGCGCCCGCCGGACATGCACGGCGTGCCGCTGGGGGCGACGGTCGCGGGCGACACGCCCGTGCGTGAGGTGGGGTTGTTCGGCAGCTTCGGCGGCCACGTCAACATCACCGACGGGCGGTACGTCTACATGCGGGCGTGCGCCGATCCGGCCAACGGCCCGCTTTACGGCTACACCCTCATGCCCACGCACATGCGCGAACGCTTCCGCGTCGACGAGTTGCGCGACGCCCAGCTCAGCCCGCCGTTCGGGTTCACGAAGGGCTGCCCGGTGCTCCGCGTGCCCGGAGAGCCGCTGGCCAACACCTATCTCCACGGCTCGATGCTGTTCGACCTCGACAACGACCCGCACCAGGACGACCCGCTGGTCGACGACGAGGTGGAGACCCGCCTGGCCGGGCTGATGGTGGAGCTGATGCGGGCCGAGGAGGCGCCACCGGAGCAGTTCGCCCGGCTGGGACTGCCGACCGCCGGCGACGTCGGACCGGAGCATCTGCTGCTGCGCCGCCAGCGCGAGCAGGTGCGGCGGGCGACCACGCCGCTGCCGGAGCCGGAGGAGTTCCCCGCCGGGCGGCACACGCTCACCTCGCCGGTGGCCGAGCTGCTGGCCGACCCGGGCGCGGTCGCGTCGATGGAGTCGGCCGTGCCCGGCCTGCTGGACAATCCGCGGGTCGCCACCCTCGGCCACCTGTCCCTGCGCGAGCTCGCCGCGGTGGCCCCCGGTGTGCTCGACGGCGAACGCCTGCGGCGGCTGGCGCAGGCACTGGCTACCAGCTGACCTCCGCGGGGTCAGCTCGGGGACCAGCGCGGGATCGCGAGCGCCACCACCTGGGTCACCTGGGTGGGGTTGAAGTTGTCGTCGGACACGAACACCAGCGTCCGCTCACCGCTCGGCAGCCGCGGCCCCCAGGCCATCCCCTCCAGGTTGTCGACATGCGGGAGGCCGGCGTTGGCGGGGTCGGCGAAGTCCACCACCAGCCGCTTGCGCACCGGCCGGTACCCGCCGTCGGCCAGACTGTGCCGCCGGAGCACGTTCGTCGCGCCGCGGTCGTCGACCTCGTACAGCCGGATGGTGTTGCCCACTCCGGCGGCGTAGGAGCGTTCCAGGACGAGGTAGCGGTGCCGGTCGACGGCCAGTAGCTCGCTGACGCCGTTGTCGGCAGAGGCGGTGGGCGGGTTCGGCGCCACCGGGATCGGGTCGAGAGGGTACGCCAGCTGGCGGAACGCGCGGCCGGTGCGCTTGTCGTACCACGTCAGCCGGGTGACCGCGCCGTGGTCGATGGTCGGCAGCGGGCCGTCCTGGTAGAGCGGACCCTCCATCGACGTCACCAGCCGGCGCCCGTCAGTGGTGAGGGTCATTCCCTCGAACGTCGCGTTCGCCCGTGGTCCCACCTCATCGGCGCGCATCGCCAGGACGGCCGGGCCGGTGAACTGGCGTACGTACTTACCGTCCAACGTCGCCTGGCGTACCCACGGGTCGATCAGCGCGGGCGCCGACCCGTTCGCGGGCACCACCCGCTTGCCCTCGCTGGTCCAGTACAGACTTCCGTCGTGAGGGTCGACGCGGACCGACTCCGGGTCGGCCACCTCCGGGTCGTCGCTCGCGAACGGCGGGAAGAGCGAGCCGTCGGAGCGTTCGAGTGCGGTGGCGCCGGTGAACCCGATCTGCCCGACCCCGGCGTCGGAGATGTCGAACCGGGCGGTGAACATCCGCACCGGGCCGTCCTCGGAGTCGTCGGACAGGAGGTACCACCGACCGGTGCGCGGGTCGCGGTCGATGCCGGACAGCTCTCCGACGGACAGGCCGCCGACGACCAGCCCCTTCGGCACGGTTCGCACCCCGAGCAGCCGCGGCGTACCGAGCACCGGATCCGCGCGGCCGGTATGGACGGCGGGCGCCGCTGCCGCGACTGGCTGAGCGTTCGGCGCGGCGTTCGGCGCGGTGGTGGCGGAGCCGGCGGTGAGCGCGACGCCGAGCAGCGGCGCGACCAACGCGGCGGACAGGACGAGTGCGGATTGCCTACCCATGCGCACCATCCAACGCGATCCTGCCCGATCCGACCATTCCCGACGGCGCAGGTTGGCCAGGAGTTCGTCTTCGGCCGCGGATGCCTTCAATGGTCGCTGACCGCGCCCTCTGTTCGGTTCTAGCCCTGGACCTCAGTCGCCGGACCCGCTCGTAAAGGCGGGCGCGGGCCTGGTTCTGGCAGGGACACGAGGCGAGGCGACAACCCTCGGGCCGAAAGGAAGCCGTGAACGGGCTATCAGTCCAACAGCCACATCCGCTGCTGGCAACGCCAACCAACCGGCCGCGTGAGCGGTACGGGAATCCCCAGACTTCAGTCCGGGAGGATGTCAATTCACCCGATCAGGATGAGCCGCCGACGGATCGTGGGAGACATCGTTCACCTGTACGCCGGACCGGCGTGCGCGAAGCGGAAGGCCGTCCAGGTGTGCCGCGGCACAGCCGGACCCGACCCAAGGGGTGGAGATGTCAGGCGAATCCCCAGAGACCCCCCAGCGCCCGCAGCGCGGGGCTCCCACGGCACAGGGCGCGCAGATTCCGGAGCAGGCGCCGCAAGGAACCAGAGCCGAGGACATGGGCACCCGGGAGGCCCGGGAAGCCCGGATGGGTGGCGAGGCGCCGGCGATGGAGATGGCGGAGTCGGTCAGCAAGCTGTGGTGGCTCTACCTCGCTGTAGGCGTGCTGTGGACGTTGTACGGCATGCTCCTGTTGAGCCTGCGCCCGGCCGCGGTGGTCTCGCTGGCCATCCTGGCCGGCATCGCGTTCATCCTCGGCGGCATCTCGCAGTTCATGCATGCCTCGCGGGCGGACAACTGGCGCTGGCTGTGGATCGTGGGTGGTGTCCTCGGCGTCGGGGCCGGGATCGCCGCGATCGTGTGGCCGGGGCCGACGTTGTTCGTGCTCTCGGTCTTCGTGGCGTGGTATCTCGTGATCAGCGGAATCTTCACGCTCGTCGCCAGCCTGGCCTCGGTCGGGCGGCACCTGTGGTGGGTCGGCCTCATCCTCGGTGCCCTGGAGATCGTGCTGGGCATGTGGGCGATCAGCTCGCCCGGTCGCCAGGTGCTGCTCCTGGTCAACCTGATCGGGATCGGCATGATCCTGTACGGCGTCACGGAGATCTTCGCGGCGTTCAGCGTCCGCAAGCTCCCCGAACTCGTCGGACAGGCCCAGGCCGCCGGTGGCCGGGGCCGCATCCCGGGGCAGGGGCGGTCGGCGCCGGCCTGAGCCGAGCCGGACGAGGAGCCTGGTCCCGTACTGACCGGATCGACACGGATCGACACCGGCTCAGTGCGGGATCAGGCTCTTCACGCCGATGATGATGGCCAGCCCCAGGACAAGGTTGACGAACGCCGACAGCACGATGACCGAACGACCTGCGCCGGCCTCGGCGGTCGCGATCACCGCCCAGAAACCCCACCGGCCACCGCGACCACGAGCGCCAGCCAGCTTGGCCCGCCCCGGCTCCGGCCACGACCGAACCGGCGAGCAGGGAGCCGTACACCGCGCCGGTGTAGTCGGCCCGCGGCGTACGAACCGGTTCAGCCGCCTGCGGCGACGCCACTGTCGGCCCGGTCCCGGTCCGCCGGGCGGGCGGTCCTGGCGTTCCGGACCTGGAACGCCTGCACGATGGTCAGAGCGCCGAGGACAGTCGCGTAGCAGCCGAGGACGTCGGCGGTCACGGTGAGGGAGGCCTCGGGGTACGACAGCACCGCGATGCTCGCCGCGATCGCGAGCAGCCCGCCCAGCATCGCCGGGCCGCGCCCCGGCCGCGCCCGGCCCACGAACTCCGACAGGGCCGCGATCACCCCCGCCACCAGCCAGAACAGCCCGGCCACCAGCCCGAGCGCGGCCACCGTGCCGCCGACCCCGCGGACCAGCAGGACACCCACGACCAGCGCCTCGATGCCGAGCAGCGCCACCAACACGCGGCGGCCGCCGTCCACGTCGGGCGCCGCCATCGCCCGGAGCAGGTGGCACAAGCCGTACAGCAGGATCTGCGCGCCGAGCAGGACGCCGATCATCCTCGTCGACGCGCCGGGCCAGCCGGCCGGAGTCACGTGAAGCCGAGCGACCACGGCGGCACCGAGCACGAGGCTCGCGCAGCCGAGGAAGAGGATGGCCCCCCAGCTGTCCCCGAGAGCGAGCAGGACGGTGGCCACGCCACGGCTGGGGATACTGCCGCTCGGCCGGCTGGTCCCCCGACCTACTCCGCGCCGGCTTCGACCGCTGCGCGAACCGGTTCGCCTGCCGTCGCCCGCCCGGTGCGATGGAACGCCCGGCGCCGGGGCGGGCACCTCAGGCGGTTCCAGAGTCTGCGGCGGTTCCAGAGTCTGCGGCGGTTCCAGAGTCTCCGGCGGGTCGGGAATCGGCGGGGATTCGGGCGCCGGCGGGGAGCCGTTGGGAGCGGAGCCTGCGGCGCTCGGGTCGGACGGCATCACTGCACTCCCCTCGGCCGGGCCGTGCCGGACCGGTCACTGGTCCCGCATCAGCAGGCTGACCAGTGAGGTCTGCCTCGACACCACCCGCCGGGGATGAACCCGCACCGTCCGGGTCGTGCCTTACCGGGCTGCCGACGGGACCTCCGCCCCTGTCCCGGTCGTACGGGCGCGGGGTCCCATGGTCGAAGGCACCGAGGTACGCGAGGTGTGCCGGAGCGTGCGGGAGTGGCGTGCGGGGAGGTGCATGGTGACGACGCGCGTGCTCGTGGCGTACGCGACCAGGAACCGCGCGACCGCCGGCATCGCCGATCGGATCGGCGCGGACCTGATCTCGGCCGGGTTGGAAGTACAGGTCGCCCCCGCGAAGGCAGCGCACACCGTCAAGGGGTACGACGCCTGCGTGCTCGGCAGCGCGATCTACGCCGGGCGCTCGCAACACGACGCCCGCCGGTTCGGCGACGAGCAGGCCATCGACTCCTGGGCACGCGAACTTGCCCGCGAGCTCGGCGCCGACGGGGCGCCGGCCGGCCGGCCGGCGCCCGACGAGCCTTCGTCCTGACCGGCCCGGATGGGGAGCGCACCATGGCTGTTGTCCTGATGGCGTACGCGAGCAGGAACGGCTCGACCCGCGGCATCGCCGAGCGCATCGCGGCGAGTCTCGACGAGTACGGCAACCAGGTCGAGGTGCACCCGGTGGACCGGGCGCCGGAGGTCGACGGGTACGACGCGGCCGTGCTCGGGTGCGGGGTGTACGGCGGCGCCTGGCCGACCGAGGCCCAGGCGTACGTACGACGCAACCAGGCCGCGCTCGTGTGCCGGCCGGTGTGGTTGTTCAGCGTCGGTCTCGGCCCGGCTGCCGCGGAGCAGGGCTTCCGGTTCGCCGGCATGCTCGCGGGCGAGAACCCCAAGGTGGTCGGGCAGTTCAGCGACACGATCGGACCGCGCGACCACCACGTCTTCGCCGGTGCGATCCAGCCCGGGCACCTGTCACGGATGGGCCGGCTGTTCTACCGGGGGATTCGCGGCAAGTACGGCGACTTCCGCGACTGGAAGGACGTCGACGCCTGGTCGGACACCATCGCCCGCCAGCTCGCCGACGACTAGCCGGGGAGCTCAGCGGGCCGCAGGGGCCTGCGCCCGGCTCCGCGTGGTTCGTTCGGCGAGGCGGGCGAGGTTGCGCAGCTGTGCCCGCATCATCACCAGGTCGCCCCAGCCGAGCAGGGACTGGCGTACCCAGGCGGCGGGATGGCGCGCTTCCGGCAGGACGAGCTTGACCAGCAGGCGGGTCTCCTCCTCACCCGACTTCGCGCTCTCGTTCGGGCGAACCGCGTAGGTGACCGCCAGCTCGCCGAACATCCGCCGGCCCGCTGGGTCGGTCAGCACCAACGTGACGTCGCGGTCGTAGGTGAAGTCGACCAGGGTGAAGATCCGCATGAACGGCTGGCCGCTCTCGAGGTGGTCGAGCCCTGGCGTGAGATCGCGCGGACTGCGCCGGCCGGCGTTGTCGACGAAGTCGTAGCTGTATGGCGCAACCCTCAGTTGACACAGCCACCGGAAGACCGTGGGCCTGTCGGCCCGCACCGTCACGGCCCGGAACAACGACGTCGTGCGTCCGGTGAAGTATCCGTCGCACGGGTGGTCGGCCGCCAGCTCCTCCGGCCGCGCACCCCACACCTCCGGCAACCTCATGTCGTCCCCTCCAGCGCTCGGAACCTGTTTTGGAGACTGTACTCCAAAACTTTTCGCCACTGGAGGGATGTCTCCAAAATGGTCGTCGCCCTCCCTGCCTCCTCGCGACCAGGCCCGGTCCCGGCCCCCTACACTCACCCGCATGGGCAGACCACCTCGCCACGACGTCGACGGGCTACTGGACGCCGCGGCCACCCTGGTCGCCGACGCGGGCCCGCGCGCCGTCACGGTCGCCGCGGTCGCCCGGGCGGCCGGAGCACCCAGCGGCTCTGTCTACCACCGCTTCCCCGGGCGCCCGGCGTTGCTCGCCGCACTGTGGTTGCGTTCCCTGGAAAGGTTCCAGGCCGGTTTCCTGGTCGCGGTCGAGCAGGACACGCCGCTCGCCGCCGCACAGGCCGCCGCCCGGCATGTCGTCGCCTGGAGTCGCGCGAACCCCGCGGACGCGACGATCCTGCTCTACGCCGCCGCCGACTTCGACGCACCCGAATGGCCCGAGGAGGACCGCGACCGGCATCGCCGCGGCAACCGCCAGGTGACTCGTGCCGTTGGCGAGATCGGTCGCGGGCTGGGCCGTACCTCCGACCGCGACAAGGATTTGGTACGGATGGCCATCGTTGACCTGCCGTACTCCGTCGTACGCCGCCACTACCGCTCCGGGCAGCGAATCCCGCGCCACGCCGAGGATCTCGCCGCCGAGTGCGCGGCCACCCTGCTCCGCAGGGACTCCACCTCCTGACCCCGGGCGGCCGTCACGGCTCCTCGGTCGCGACGGGCAGCCACGACGACTGCTCGCCGTCGGGACGGACGCGGCCGAAGACCACATCGGCGAAATGGTTCCCGTAGCCGATGGTGTCAGGACGGCTCAGCTCGGCCACGAGGTCGCGGCGGCGTACAGCACCGAGGTGGCGGTCGTGGTCGTTGACGGCCGACCATTCCGGATGCGCCACCTGGATCGGCGAGTGCATGGCGTCGCCGAACGCCACGACCCGCTGCTCGCCGGCGGTGATGACGTACACCGTGTGGCCGGCAGTGTGGCCGCCGGTCACCCGAGCGAGTACGCCGGGAAAGATCTCCTCGCCGTCGGTCACCGTTCGCACCCGCGGCGCCAGTGCGGCAAGGATCTCCGGAGTGGTGCCGTCCGCCTCGGCCAGGTGGCGCTGCCTCCACTCCGGCTCCGCTACCAGACAGTCGGCGTGAGCGAGCACGGGCGCGTCCCCCGTTCCGGGAGCGGGCTGCCAGGCCCAGCCGAGATGGTCGGTGTGCAGGTGGGTGACGGCGACAGCCTCGATCGTGGCCGGATCACGTCCGATCGCAGCCAGGTTGTCCAGCAGAGCACCGGACGTGATGGCGCCGATCGGGCCGCCCGGTGTCGCCGGCAGCGAGTGCGGGCCGAAGCCCGCGTCGATCAGCAGGGCGCGTCCGTCGCGTTCCACCAGCAGCGCGCCGAGACCGGCGACGAGGTCGCCGGTCTCGGCGAGGTACTCAGGATGGGCCGCCCAGACCTCGTCGGTCGTGTCGGGCAGCCAGCCACGTGGACGCAGTTGCGCCGTACCGTCCGGAACGTAGGTCAGCGTCGTGTCGCCGAGCCGCAGCGAACGGAGGCGGGGCGGTTGGTGAAGCCGGTCGCGGTCGACGGGAAGCGTGGTAGTCATGATCCCGACCGTAAGCTTCCAACTTGAATCATTCAAGCTCCCGATCATTCAGGCTTGACGTATCGAGCTAGGGTGAGCCCCATGAAGCCGAAGCCTCCTGAGCAGCAGGTCACCGCCGAACGTGAGCTGTGCGGCTTGGTCAACGGCTTGGCCCACCAGATCGACGAGCACGTACGCGATCGCGCAGCCAGGCTTGGCCTCACCGCGGCACAGGCGACCGCGCTGCGCGAGCTGACCGGCCCGATGACCATGCGCGGTCTCGCCGAGCGGATGGGCTGCGAGCCGTCCAACGCGACGTTCGTGGTCGACAAGCTGGAGGCACAGGGCCTGATCCAACGCCGGCCGCACCCCACCGACCGCCGCGCCAAGCAGCTCGAACTCACCGTCAGGGGCGGCAAGCTGCGCGGGCAGCTGCTGGACCTCCTCGTGGAGGACTCGCCGCTCGCGGCCCTCTCCCCCAGGCAACAGGACGCCCTGCACGATCTGCTGGAGCGCGCCCTCACCCGCCGCTGACCTGCCGTCCGCCCCTGCAGCCTGGGTCTAGGTTTCCCGCATGCAACCAGCGGTTGACACGGCCGACCAGTCAAGCCGGGAGCATCTCGCGAGTCGCGTCCACGAAGCACCGCGGGATCTCGGTGCCGCCGGCGGAGGTCGGCGGCCGGCTGGTCAGGTGGTGCCGGCTCAGGGCAGGTGCCGTTGCAGGGACCACGCGGCTGCGCCCGCCACGACATGGAGCAATGGGGCCACGCGGCCCGTCAGTGTCCGACCGGCGCGATAGTGGCAGGAGAAGACCCCGAGGAGTTGCCTGGTGGAGCTGAGCAGAGGGATCGACAGCACCGCGGAGATTCGGGCGTCGAGGATCACCCGCCTGGTCGCATCGTCGAACAGCGGGCTGCGCAGGACGTTGGGAACAATGACAGCTGAGCGCTCGGCCGCCGCGACCGCGCATGCCGAGCCGTTGCCGTCGACCCACTCGAAGTAGTCGAGGAACGGGCGTTCGAATCCTCGGTGGGCGGCTATGTACAGGCCTTTCCGGTTGGGGTCCATCAGTTGTGCGTTGGCCGCGTCAGCACCGCAGTGGGTCAACGCGGCGTCCAGCAGCGTGCCGAGCAACGTGTGCTTGTCGGCCGTGGCGAGGAACTCGCGATCCAGAATGTCCGGCCTGACCGATCGCCGTGGATCGTTCGAATCGTACGGAGGCTCGACCGGCAACTCACGTGTGTCTGCCGAACGCTCCCACAGCAAAGCCCCACATCGTCGGCACCGCGGTGGATGCGAGAATCCGTCGAGGGTGCTGGGATCGGCACGATCCAGCCGTCCACGGACCACCTGGTCGATTTCCTGGGTTCGCGAGACACGGGCACCTGCGTACCGAGGCAGGTTGGCCTTGGAACGGCACCCGGCACAAAAGCCGTCGATTTCGCTCTCCGTGCCCTGCATCCTCTCGCCTCCGGCTCCGGCCCTTCGCGCGACACTCGCCGCCGCGAGCGTGTTCGACACTACGCCGCTCGTCGGCCCTCCTCTACACCGGTGAAGTGCACAGACCAGCGGGGCACAGGGGTCAGCCCCGCCCTTTGGGAGTGGCTTGCTTCTCCTCCGCCCAGTGCCGGAGCGGGGACGCCGCCCTGTCCGGCCGCATGGCGCGGTCGATGTGCTCGATGACCTCTCCGAGCCTGGCGCAGGTGCGTTCGAGTTCCACGCGAGTGCGGTTTCGTTCGGTGATGGCCACCGACAGCAGGAGCCCGGTCAGGGCGATCGAGCCGTTGAAGGCTTGCAGTATCACCATCGTGTGGAGCTGGTCGTGGCCGGCGAACGTGCCCGTCCCGTGCACCGCGGCGTGGATGGCCACAGCAGACAGGAGCAAGCTGACTGGTGCCGCGCCCGGCAACTGGAACCGCCAGGCGGCGAGGACCAGCAGCGGGAACGCGAGGAACGACACTCCCAGCCCCTGTTCGCCAAACACCATGATTCCGAAAGATCCGACCAACAGAAGTGCGATCTCCGTGAATCGTCCGGAGTCGACATAGCGATATTGACGCCACGGAATGTTGATCAGGGTCAGCAGCAGGGGCGCCACGATGAGCACACCCATCGCGTCACCCGTCCACCAGGTGAGCCAGGTGGGGACGAAGGAATGGCCCGACACCACGCCGGTGAGCAGGAGTTGCATGGTCCCAAGCGTGGAGCTGATGAGCATCGCCCCGAACGCGGCGAGGAACACCAGGGCCAGGGCATCCTTCAGCCGATCCAGTTCGATCCGGAAGTTCGCCTTTCGCAGCCCCCAGTAAGCGCACAGGCAGGCCAGGGTCGTACCGGCAGCAGTGGGAACCGCCGTGATCACGGGACCGGTGAACACGTTTCCGACCCCGGCTCCGAGCAAGATCCCCGGCCACAACTCGCTTCCCAGGACGAGCAGCGCGACGATGGCGACACCGGTGGGTGGCCAGAACGGGCTGATGTGCCCGTGAGCCAATCCGATCATCAGCCCGATCTGCGCGGTCCCGTAGTAGGCAGCGGCCAATGCCAGGTTCAGCAGAACCACTATCAGCGGCCGTCGGAGCAGTCGCCCTTTGTGACCGTCCACCACACAGACGCTAGGACGGTAGCCCGAAAGTCCAAAACGCCCCGAGCGTCGTCAGGACCGCATCAGAGGCACGCGGAGTGCCTCGTCGAGGCACGAAGTGGGCTGCCGACCGATGAGCTTTGCGGCGGGAGGTGGTCTGTCTACTACAGGCCATCGCGCTGGCGCTGCCTCGTACCAGCCCATGAACCAGACGGAGTGGAAATGCAGATCAAGGTCAACGGTGTCGAGTTGTGCGTGGAGACCTTCGGAGATCCGGCGGATCCACCGGTGCTACTGATCGGGGTCACCATGCTGAGCTGGCCGGATCAGCTGTGCACGGCACTGGCCGAGCGGTACGTGGTGCGCTACGACCTGCGCGACGCCGGCCAGTCGACGTTCGTCGACCCGGACGCGCCCACCTACGACCTGCGCGACCTGGTGACTGATGCGTCCGAGCTGCTGGAGGCACTGCAGCTGGGGCGTACGCACGTGGTCGGGATGGGCGTCGGGGGTTTCATCGCGCAGCTGCTCGCGCTCGACCATCCCGACCAGGTCGCGTCGCTGACCCTGGTATCCACCCGTCCGATCGCGCCCGGCCCGGTCGATCCCGACCTGCCAGATCACGCACCTGAGCTGATGGAGCAGCTGTTCGGGCGTCCGAAGCCGGACTGGACCGAGCACGCCAGCGTGGTCGACTACATGACTGGTTCCGCGCGGCTGATGTCCGGATCGCGAGGATTCGACGAGCAGGACGTACGGACGGCTGCCGGGTCGGTGTTCGACCGGGCACGACGGACGGCGAAGGCGCAGCGTGCGAGCCACCTCGGCAGTATGTTCGCGGCCATCGACTGCCGGCCGCGGTGGCGCGAGCGACTGGGCGAAATCACCGCGCCGACCCTGGTGGTGCACGGAGACGAGGATCCGTTCTTCCCACACCCGAACGGAGTGGCCCTGGCCGCGGAGATCCCGGGCGCCACTCTGCTCACACTGCCCGGCATCGGCCAGGGCGTGCCGCGCGTCACGTGGCCGATCGTCGTGGACGCCTTGTTGCGCCACACCGCCTCACCGCCGCGCTCGGGACAACGGGCTGCGCTGAGCCGGCATGCGAACGCCTAGACTGCGCCACCGTGAGCAACAGGCGTACCACCGTCCTCGTCAACGGTCTACCCGCCGCCGGGAAGTCAACGCTCGCTTCCGCTCTGGCCCGGGCACTCGGCCTGCCACTGATCAGCAAGGACGTCATCAAGGAGACGCACGCTGACGTGCTCGGCGCCCAGCCACCCGACGGCCGGTCGCAGCGGGAATGGAACGGCGCCCTTGGCGCCGCGGCCAGCGAAACGATGTGGGCGCTCCTGGCGCATGCGCCCCTCGGAGCGGTACTGGAGAGTTCCTGGCGGGCCGACGTACGAAAGTTGGTCGCCCAGGGCCTCGCCCGGGCCGGCGTGAAGCAAGCAGTGGAGATCTGGTGCGACGTACCGGCCGAGGTGGCCCGTGCCCGTGACGACGCTCGGCACCGCGCTCGGCACGCCGTTCATGGTTCCTTCATGACCGACGCGGAGTGGAGCCGGATGGTCCAGGACGCAGAGCCGCTCGGAATGGGGCCGGTGTGCCGAGTCGACACGACCACCTCCGTCGACGTGGCCGCGCTCGCCTCGTGGTGCAGGACCGCTGCCGGGCATCACGACGTCCCGACGCCCTGACCACGCCGCTTCGGCTTCAGCCGGTCTCCGCCGAGGCCTCGCGGAGTGGTCGCGCCTCCGGGTCGGGTCCGCGCTCCGCCCCTCCCTCCGCACGATCATCACCGTCGTCTGGCACGTATCTGGCACGTCAGCTGTGGGCATTGTTGATTCGAGAAGGTCGAGCCCCGGCGCCCTGCTGGGGACTCTGGCCCTCGTCGTGGCTGTGGTGGTGAGTGGCTGCCAGCACTCGCCCGAACCCCGGCAGGGAGTGTCGGAGACCACCCAGTGGGGCGGACGCCCGGAAGCTCCGCAGCCGACACACACCCCGATCGTTGGCCCGACCAGGCTGGGTACTTTCCCGCTGCGCGGGGTTGGGCGGTTTACGTCAAGAACGGGCCGGCCTACAGCCGGGTGCCATGTCGTTGCCATCGGCACGCCGGAAGGTCTGCACGCCACCGCGTCGTTCGACGAGGCCGGCCTGTCTGATGCGCGCACAAAGTGGTCGCTGGCATGCGAAAGCCCCTGGTCAGATGGCTCTGACCAGGGGCTTTGCTGTTGGTGGAGGTGGCGGGAATCGAACCCGCGTCCTTCGTCGATGTTTCAGGGCTTCTCCGGGCGCATCCTGTTAGGCGTTCTACTCGGCCCCGGCGCTCTCACAGGCAAGTCGCCGACGGGCCCAGCCACCGTTCATTTCCCCGTACGGCCCAGTGGCCAGTCCGTACAGGTGAGCCCTCTTGATGAGATCAGGACCCGGGCCGAAGGCACTCCCGGGCTGACCCTTCGTCAGCTCGCCTCAGGCGGCGAGAGCGAAGTTAGTGCGCTTGGAATCGGCACTTATTGGTTTCCAGGGATCGTTAACGAGACGACCCTGGGTCCTCGGCCCGCTTCCCCTGAAGCGATCGCACGAAGTCGAAACCGTTCACCCCCATGTTGAGTTGTCAAGGTTGTACCGCTGCGCCGGATCGGGCGTACCCGACCGACCCGGACCACTGTACTGCCCAACGCCACGTAGGTCATCCGCATTCCCGGGGCGGCACCGGCCGTCCGTTATGGGAGACATGCCGGGGAACGAGCCCGTCGGGAAACCGGCCATCGTCCGTCGAGGATGAGGCCACCGGGAAGCGGCCGAGCACACAGGGTGAGCAGTTACGGTGATCGCATGCCGAGCCGCTCCCGTGGAGTCACCGCGTCCTGGCTGTTCACTCTGACCCTCGCCTACGTCGTGGCCCTGGGTGCCGTGTGGTGGATCTTCGTCCGCACCCGCCACGGCCAACTCCTGGACTCGGTAGCACTCGCGGGCAACGTGGTCGGCCAGACTCACGTGCACACGCTGGTGACCCGGGTGCTGGACGTGGTGTCGGTGGCGTCCCTCGCCGCCGCGACTCTGCTGATCGGGTTCATCGCGCTGGCCAGGCGCCGGTTGCTGCTCGCCCTGGTGGCCACGCTCGTGGTCGCCGGGGCCAACCTCACCACCCAGGTGCTCAAGCACGTCGTGATCCAGCGCCCCGACCTCGGCGTCCAGGGCGAGACGGCGGCCGGCCTGAACAGCCTGCCGAGCGGGCACACCACGGTGGCCGCGTCGGTGGCGGTCGCGTTCGTCCTGGTGCTGCCGCCCGCGCTGCGCGGCACGGCGGCCGTGCTCGGCGCCGGCTACTCCGCGCTGACGGCGGTGGCCACGCTGTCCGCCGGATGGCACCGCCCCAGCGACGCCGTGGCGGCCCTGCTGATCGTCGGCGGCTGGGCGGCCGGTGGCGGGTTCTGCCTGGTCCTCGCCCAGTCCCGGTTCGCCCGGGCGACCACGCGCGAGGCACATCCGTACGCCGTCTCACTCCTCGCGGTGGCCGGTGTCGTCCTGGTGGCCGGCGGCGTGCTCGCCGTGACGGTCGCCGACCCAGGGCTGTACGCGAACATCGACGGGCTCACCCGGCGGCGGCTGTTCGTGGCGTACGCCGGGAGTGCGGCCGGGATCTGCGGCACCGCATGCCTGGTGATGGCGCTGACCCTGGCGACCGTGCACCGCGTCGTACCGCGCATGGACCGGCGGCCCCTTCCGCCGCGGCCGCCGAGCCGGGCGTGGACGTCCACCGAGGCCTGACAGCGTCCGCAAGGCCGGCCTGACAGCGCGATCCCGCATGCCTTCCGCCGGCTTTTCCCTGCCTACACAGGCTTCACAGACTGTCCGCGACCTGGTCCAACCGCTGTCAACGGCGCCTTTCGGGAGCACTCACCCAAGCTGTCGGTCCATTTTCCGGTTCCCCTGGCACGCCCCTTACTGGCGAGTAACACTGGCCGGTAGTACCGGCGAAAGGGTGAGCCATGAGCCAGACCGGCCGCGTCACCGAAGGGGAGGCTCGCGCTGTCGCCGAGGCGGCCCGCGAAGCTTCCTGGGTCAAGCCGAGCTTCGCCAAGGACCTCTACCTCGGGCAGCTCCGCCTCGACCTGATCCATCCCGCCCCGCGTCCTCCCGCCGCCAAGATCCTCCGTGGCCGGGAGTTCCTCGACCGCCTGCGTGCCTACTGCGAGACGCTGGACGGCCAGGTCATCGAACGCGAGTCCCGCATCCCCGACGAGTACGCGAAGGGCTTCGCAGCCCTGGGCGCGTTCGGGATGAAGATCCCGCAGGAATACGGCGGCCTCGGCCTGTCGATGGCCGACTACGGCGCCGGGCTGATGCTGGCCAGTTCGGTCCACCCGAGCATCGGCGCGCTGCTGTCGGCGCACCAGTCGATCGGTGTGCCGGAACCGGTGCGGATGTTCGGCACCGAGGAGCAGAAGCGGGAGTACCTCCCCCGCTGTGCCCGCGGCGCCATCAGCGCGTTCCTGCTCACCGAACCCGACGTCGGCTCCGACCCGGCCCGGCTGGGCATGGTCGCGGTGCCGAGCCCGGACGGCTCGGAGTACGTCCTGGACGGCGTCAAGTTGTGGACGACGAACGGCGTCGTGGCCGAACTCGTGGTGGTGATGGCGCGGGTACCGCGCTCGGAGGGCCACCGCGGCGGCATCACCGCGTTCGTGGTCGAGGCCGACAGCCCCGGCATCACGGTCGAGAACCGCAACTCCTTCATGGGGCTGCGCGGGATCGAGAACGGCGTCACCCGCTTCCACCAGGTCCGGGTCCCGGCGGCGAACCGGCTCGCCGAAGAGGGCATGGGCCTGAAGATCGCCCTGACGACGCTGAACGCCGGGCGCCTGTCGATCCCCGCGATGTGCGCGGGTGCGGGCAAGTGGGCGCTGAAGATCGCCCGCGAGTGGTCCACCGAACGCGAACAGTGGGGCCGCCCGATCGGCCGGCACGCCGCGATCGCGCACAAGATCTCGTTCATCGCGGCCACGTCGTACGCCTTGGAGAGCGTCCTCGAACTGTCCGCCGGCATGGCCGACGAGGGCTCGCTCGACATCCGGCTGGAGGCGGCGCTGGCCAAGCTGTACGCCAGCGAGAAGTCCTGGCAGATGATCGACGAACTCGTTCAGATCCGGGGCGGTCGCGGCTACGAGAGCGCGGAGTCCCTGGCCGCACGCGGTGAGCGGGCCGCGCCCGTGGAGCAGATGCTGCGGGACCTGCGGATCAACCGCATCTTCGAGGGCTCGACGGAGATCATGCACCTGATGATCGCCCGTGAGGCGGTCGACACCCACCTGCAGGCAGCCGGCGCTCTCGCCGACGTGAACGCCGCCGCCGGCGCGAAGGCGAGGTCGGCGGCCAGGGCGAGCGGCTTCTACGGCCGTTGGCTGCCGCGGCTGGTCACCGGCAAGGGACACCGGCCCTCGTCGTACGCGGAGTTCGGCGACCTCGCACCGCACCTGCGGTTCGTGGAACGCGCCTCGCGCAAGCTGGCCCGCAACACCTTCTACGGCATGGCGCGCTGGCAGGCCAAACTCGAACAGCGACAGGGATTCCTCGCCCGGGTGGTCGACATCGGCGCGGAGCTGTTCGCCATGACGGCGGCCTGCGTACGGGCGGAGCGGCTGCGGCAGGACGACCCGGAGCGGGGCGCGGCGGCGTACGAACTGGCGGAGGCGTTCTGCGTACAGGCGCGGACCCGTGTCCGGGAGCTGTTCCGCCGGCTGTGGGTCAACTCCGACGACAGCGACGACGCGCTGGCCAAGCAGATCCTGGCCGGTCGCTACACCTGGCTGGAGGAGGGCGTACTCCACCTCTACCCCGACGGCCCGTGGATCGCCGGATCCGCCAAGGGACCCTCGGGCAAGGAGAACCTCGCCCGCCGCATGATCTGACGCCGCTCGGCCGTACGACGCGGCACACGACGCGGGGCGTCCTCGTCCGACCGGGACGGACGGGGGCGCCCTGCTGTGTCCCTACGTGTGTCCTACTCTGAACCACCACCATGGCCACGATCTACGACGTCGCCCGCCGCGCGGGCGTCTCCGCGTCCACCGTCTCCCGGGTGCTCAACGGCAAGCAGACCGTCGACGCACAGCTGGCCGACCGTGTGCGTGCCGCGGCGACCGAGCTCGAGTACCGGCCCAACGCGCTCGCCCGCAGCCTTCGCCGCAGCCAGACCCACCTGTGGGCGGTGCTCGTCTCCGACATCAACAACCCGTTCTTCACCGCCCTGGTGCGCGGAGTCGAGGACGTCGCCCAGCAGGCGAGGTACTCCGTGGTGCTCTGCAACAGCGACGAGAGCCCGGCCAAGGAGGCCGACTACATCGCCGCGATCCTGGCCGAGCAGATGGCCGGGGTGATCGTCTCGCCGACCAACCAGCCGGGCCACCTGGCCCGGCTGGTGTCGGCCGGCGTCCCGATCGTGGCGATCGACCGGAGGGCGGAGGAGGTCGAGGTGGACACGGTCACGGTGGACAACACCAGCGCCGCCGAACTCGCCACCGCCCACCTGCTCGACGAGGGGTTCACCCGGGTGGCCTGCATCACCGGACCGCGCGACGTCAGCACGGCCGAGGAACGCCTGGAGGGCTACCGCCGCGCACTGCGGGCGGCCGGCCGGAAACCGGATCCGCGGCTGGTACGCCACGCCGACTTCCGTGAGCGGGGCGGGTACGCCGCCATGGGTGAACTCCTCGACCACACTCCGCGCCCGGACGCGGTGTTCGCCACCAACAACCTGCTCACCGTCGGGGCGCTGGAGTGCCTGGTGGACCGGGGCCTGCGGGTGCCCGCCGATGTGGGCGTGTTCGGGTTCGACGACGTGCCGTGCGCGACGCTGATCCGGCCGCCACTGTCCACGATCACCCAGCCCACGTACGAGATCGGGCGCACCGCCGCCGACCTGTTGCTGCGCCGGGTCGAGGATCCGGACCGCCCGCCGTCGGTGACGGTGCTGCCCACCGAGTTGCACGTAAGGGCGAGTTCGCTGCGGTCCCGTACCCCGACAAGCGCTGGTTGACAGCGGCCGCGCAGGGCTCCGCGACGCTCCGCGAAGAAGTGGACCGGCGGCGGCTCGGCCCCAGCTCAGGACGTCGACGTGCCTCGGAAGGTTCGCCGGTACGCGAGCGGCGAGACGCCGACGACCGCGTGCAGGTGCTGGCGCAGCGACGCGGTGGTCGCGAACCCTGCCGCCCGGGCCACCCCGTCGACCGGCAGGTCGGTGGACTCCAGCAGGTGCCGGGCGTGTTCGATGCGCTGCCGTCCCAGCCAGCTGCCGGGGCTCAGGCCGGTCTCCTCCCGGAACCGCCGGGTGAACGTCCGTACGCTCATCCGCGCGTGCCCGGCCAGCGCCTGCAGGTCGAGCGGGTCGGCCAGGTGTTCCAGCATCCACCGGCGGGTGGGTTCGGTGGTGGTGCCGGCCGGGGAGGGAACCGGGCGTTCGATGTACTGCGACTGACCGCCGTCACGCCAGGGCGGCACCACACACCGGCGGGCCGCGCTGTTGGCCACCTCGGCACCGTGATCGCGTCGGATGATGTGCAGGCACAGGTCGAGCCCGGCGCCCACCCCCGCCGAGGTGAGCACCTGGCCGTCGTCGACGAACAACACGTCCGGGTCGAGCCGTACCTTCGGATACAGCTGACGGAACCGCTCGGCGTGCGCCCAGTGGGTCGTCGCCGGGCGCCCGTCCAGCACACCCGCCGCGGCCAGCACGAACGCACCTGTGCAGATCGACACCAGTCGCCGCCCGGTCGCCACCACCTCCCGCAGGGCCTGGGCGACCAGCGGGTCGATCGTCCCGTCGGTCATCGCCGAGCCGCCGTGCACACCGGGAACCACCACGGTGTCCGCGTCGGCCAGCAGCTCCGGGCCGTGCTCGGGAGTGACGTCGAAGCCGGAGGCCGTCGGCACCGCCGCTCCGTCGGGCGTACAGACCCGGACGACGTAGTGCCGCCGCCCGTCGCCGTCGCGGGCGGAGCCGAAGACCTGGGTCGCCGTGCCCAGGTCGAACGGCACGACGGCGGGCAGGGCCAGCACCGCGATCCGGTGCCGTGATCCGACGGCGCGAAACGGCATGGCCCGATCCTTGCACATGTTGGCCTTCAGGCCACTCGTTCGGTCCCGTTCCAGCCCGAAGACTGGTCTCCGTGCGAACGTCCACACTCTCGCCCCGCCTCCACCGTGCCTGGCTGGTCGCGGGCGTCTCGATGCTCACCCTGGTCGCCGCCGCGGGATTCGGCGCCACACCGGGAGTCCTCGTCACTCCCCTGCAGGAGGAGTTCGGCTGGTCGCGCAGCACGATCTCGCTCGCGATCTCGGTGAACCTCCTCCTCTACGGCCTGACCGCGCCGTTCGCTGCCGCACTGATGGAGCGGTTCGGGATCCGCCGGGTCCTGGTCTGCGCGCTCGGGCTGATCGTGGTGGGCAGCGGGCTGACGGTCTTCATGACCGCCAGCTGGCAGCTGGTCCTGCTGTGGGGTGTGCTCGTCGGCCTGGGCACCGGGGCGATGGCGCTGGGCTTCGTGGCAACGATCACCGGGCGGTGGTTCGTCCGGCACCGCGGCCTGGTGACCGGTGTTCTGACCTCCGGGGGCGCGGCCGGGCGGCTGGTGTTCCTGCCCGTACTCGCCACTCTCGCCGTCGGCTCCGGCTGGCGCAGCGCCTCCTGGACGGTGACGATCGCCGCTCTGGCGGTCATTCCGCTGGTCGTGGTGTTCCTGCGCGACCGGCCGAGCGACGTCGGGCTCGTACCGTACGGCGCAACGGGTGACGAACCCGCCGAACCGGTCCAGCACCCGGCCGCCGGCCGGGCCCTGGCCACGCTGGCCGCGGCAGCTCGCACGAAGCCCTTCTGGCTGCTCGCCGTAGGCTTCGCGATCTGCGGCATGTCGACCAACGGACTGATCCAGATCCACCTGATCCCCGCCGCGCACGACCACGGCATGGCCGAACCTGTGGCCGCGTCCCTCCTGGCCCTGGCGGGTGTGCTGGACGTGGTGGGGACGATCGCCTCCGGCTGGCTCACCGACCGGGTTCCGGCCCCGCTGCTGCTCGGCTTGTACTACGCGCTGCGCGGCGGCTCCCTGCTGCTGCTTCCGTCACTGCTCGCGGCCGAGCCGCACCCGAGCCTCCTGATCTTCATCGTGTTCTACGGGCTGGACTGGGTGGCGACCGTGCCGCCGACGATCGCCTTGTGCCGTACGCATTTCGGCACCGCTGGACCGATCGTGTTCGGCTGGGTCTTCGCCTCCCACCAGATCGGCGCGGCGATCGCCGCGACCGCCGCCGGGTTGGTCCGCGACGGCCTGGGCAGCTACACCCTCGCGTTCACCGGAGCCGGCCTCCTCTGCTTCCTGGCCGCCGCCGCGTCCATCCGGATCCCGAACCGTCCGGCGGCCGACCCGGCGACCGGGCCGGTGACCGCCCCTGCGACCGGCCCTGCGACCGGCCCTGCGACCGGCCCTGCGACCGACGACGACCAGGGCGAGCGCACCGGCCAGTTCGGCGAGGGAACAGACGACCATGACCGGCGGGTAGCTACCGGAAGTGGTGCGTAGCGGTCGCGGAGCCGATCGCCGGGACGGCCGCACGCCGGCACCGGGCGTACCGCACCGTGGACCCGGGTGTGCCTGCTCCGGGTGAAGGGGGCACCATCTTTGCCATGGCCCCCACCGGAGACGACAAGATCAACGTCCTGCTGCTGGAGAACATCCACCCCGACGCCACCGGGCTGCTCTCCTCGGCCGGCTTCCACGTGGAGACCCACGACGGCGCACTCGGCGAGGACGAGCTGGCCGAGCGCGTCGGCGACGTACACCTGCTCGGCATCCGATCGACCACCCAGCTCACCGAGAAGGTGCTCGACCGGGCCGGCAACCTCCTCGCGGTCGGCGCGTTCTGCATCGGCACCAACCAGATCGACCTGCCGGCGGCGACCCGGCGGGGGGTGGCGGTGTTCAACGCGCCGTTCTCCAACACCCGCAGCGTCGTCGAGCTCGCCATCGCCGAGATCATCGCGCTCACCCGGCGCCTCACCGACAAGAGCCGGGACATGCACGCCGGTATCTGGGACAAGTCGGCCGCCGGCAGCCACGAGGTGCGCGGCCGCCGGCTCGGCATCGTGGGGTACGGCAACATCGGCAGCCAGCTGTCGGTGCTGGCCGAGACACTCGGCATGTCGGTGTACTTCTACGACATCAACGACAAGCTGGCCCTCGGCAACGCGGTCCGCTGCTCCTCGATCGAGGAGCTGCTGGAGTCGGTCGACATCGTGACGCTGCACGTCGACGGGCGGCCCGGCAACAGCGGGATGTTCGGTGAGGCGGAGTTCGCCCGGATGCGTCCCGGCTCGATCTTCCTCAACCTCTCCCGGGGCTTCCTCGTCGACCACCAGGCGCTGCGGGGGCACATCGAGTCCGGCCACCTCGCAGGCGCGGCCGTCGACGTGTTCCCGCGCGAGCCCAAGCGCCGCGGTGAGCCGTTCGAGTCGGAGCTGCGCGGGCTGTCCAACGTCATCCTCACCCCGCACGTCGGCGGGTCCACCGAGGAGGCCCAGCAGGACATCGGGCGGTTCGTGGCGTCCAAGCTGCGCCACTACACCGACGACGGCAACACCTCCCTGAGCGTGAACCTCCCGGAGCTCGCCCTGCCCGAGCGGGTCGGCGCCCACCGGCTCGCGCACGTGCACGTGAACACGCCGGGCGTACTCGCCACCATCAACGGCGTCCTCGCCGAGCACGGCGTCAACATCGAGGGGCAGTTCCTCGGTACGCGCGGTGAGGTCGGCTACGTGATCACCGACATCGGCGCACCGGCCGCGGACAAGGTGGCCCAGGTGCTGCGGGAGATGCCGGAGACCATCCGCCTCCGCCAGCTTTCCTAGCGTTTGCCGCGGACCGGTCCTCCGGCTCTGACCCGGCGGACCGGTCGCCGCTCACCGCGGGTCGGCGTTCATCGCCCGTCCGGGTCGGCGTTCATCGCCCGTCCGGGTCGGCGTTCATCCCCGGTCGCGCGGCACGCGCCAGTCCACGTCGTAGGGCAGCGAGCCGGCCGGACCGGAGTAGCGCACCTCGAGCCGTCCGTCGTCGCCGCGGCCGATCGTGAAGCGCTCCTCCACCGGCTCGGCGAACCCGTCGCCGGCGTCGGTGAACAGCACCCCGCCCGGACCCTCGTCTTCACCGGGTGGGTACACCTCCAGCACGATCGAGCCGGCCCGCTCCACCGGAAGCACCGCGCCCGCCCGGACGAGCACCGGCGTCGAGTCCAGCGGTGCCGGGACGGTCACGTGCCCGGGCCCGTCGTGGGCGGTCCCGGTGCGCCGGTCGTACCACCGCCCGGCGGGCAGCCGGACGGTCCGCTCGCGGACGCCCTCGGCCAGCACCGGTGCCACCAGCAGGGCGTCGCCCAGCAGGAACTGGTCGTCCTCCCAGCGCAGTGCGGCGTCGGCCGGGTCCGCCCAGAACATCGGCCGGGCGTAGGGCGTGCCGGTGCGGTGCGCGATCCAGGCAAGGGTGTACCAGTACGGCAGCAGGGTGTACCGCTCGGTCAGCGCGGGCCGCACCTGTCCGAGGACCTCCGGCCCGAACGCCCACGGCTCCCGGTGCGGCAGGGACGCGGCGCAGTGCACCCGGAAGAACGGGAGGTACGACGCGAGCTGGAACCACCGGACGTACAGCTCCGCCGACGGGTGCGCGTCGAAGCCGCCGATGTCGGGGCCGGAGTACGGCATTCCCGAACAGCCCAGCCCGAGGGTGAAACTGAGACTGATCCGCAGGCCCTCCCAAGCCGTGCCGATGTCGCCGGACCAGGTGCCGGCGTAGCGCTGCAGGCCCGCGAAGCCGGACCGCGACAGAAGGTAGGGGCGCCGGTCCGGTCGCAACCGCCGGACACCGTCGAACCCGGCGTGGTTGAGCAGCAGCGCGTAGACGTTGTGCGCCTCGCGGTGGTCGCCACCGCGGCCGTCGAGATCGTGGCGGGTCGACAGCGGAAGCGTCCCGTCGCCCCAGGCCGCGAACGACGACGGCTCGTTCATGTCGTGCCAGAAGCCGGCGATCCCGGCGCTGACGTAGGTCTGGTAGAGCCGGCTCCACCACTCGCGGGTCCGGGAGGCGGTGAAGTCGGGAAAGACCGTGGTGCCCGGCCACACCACCCCCGTCGCCAGCCCGCCACGCTCGTCGCGGCAGAACACGTCGGCCGCCAGCCCACCGGCGAACACGGGGTCGCGCCGGTCCATGGCGACGCCGGGGTCGGCGATGGCCACCAGGTGGATGCCACGCTCGGCCAGGTCGGACGTGAGCGTGGCGAGGTCGGGGTAACGGCGCGGGTCGACGTTGAACGGCCGGTTGTCGACCAGGTGGTCGATGTCCAGCCAGATCACCGACAGCGGCAGGTCGCGCTCTGCGAACTGGCCGACGATCCGGCGGACCGCGGACTCGCTGCCGTACCCCCAGCGGCTCTGGTGGTAGCCGAGTGCCCAGCGCGGCGGCAATGCCGGTCGCCCGGTGAGCGCGGTGTAGGCGTCGAGGGCGCGCGCCGGAGTGCCCGGGAAGACGTAGTAGCGCAGTGGGCCGTCGGTCACGCGGGTGACGACCTGCTCGCCCACCTCGACGGTGCCGTCGAAGCTGGTGTCGTGGAACGCGACGTGAGTGCCGGCGTCGGCGACGACGAGGTAGGCAGGAATCGACAGCGACAACGGGTCGTCGCCCAGGGCGTAGGTGCCACCGGGGTCGGAGTTCCACAACCGGTAGGTGCCGCCGCGCCGGTCGAGCGGTGCGCTGCGGCCACCGAGCCCGAGCACAGCGGCGTCACTGTCCAGTGTGCTGCGGTGGGTCCAGGACACGCCGTCCCAGCGGGGCGGCAGGTCGTGGCGCAGCGGCGGAGCGTGCCCGTCGCCGCCGGAGCGGAACGTGAGGCCACCGGAAGGATGGACGGTGACGCTCAGCGCGCCGGTGCCGACCGTCCAGTCGTCACCCTCCCGGGCGAGCGTGGTGTCGCCGGCGGGGGCGGGGGCGTGCCCGGCCTCGAAACCGGCCAGCGCGTAGGACGGCGTGGGGCCGGCACCGTCCCAGCCGACGAAGACGCCGCCGGCGGCGAGGCACCGCACCTCCAGAGTGAGGTCGGCCGCGGAGTCGCCGGACGAGGACCCGCCGGTCGGCGCGAACGTGAACCGCGCTCCCCCGGTGACCTGCTCCGCGGCGGTCAGCCGGCCCGGCACGCGCGACGGCGCGCGCGGCGGCCGCTCCAGCCGCCGGTCGAGCCACGTCCGCTGGACGGCGTAGCGGACCGCCCGCAGGCTGTTCTGCCAGCCGATCAGCTGGAACGCGCCGGCGAGGGCCTTCGTACGGTCGAGGACGTTCTCGCGCGAACGCGGGCGCAGGTGCCGCAACCAGCCGCCGAACATCGGCGGGGTGACCGGATCGTTCCCGGGCAGGGACCTGCTCGGCCGCATGTCCTCTCCGTTCTCGCGAGTGGACCCTTCAGCTTAGGTTGATCCACCGACATCACCGGCGCCAGTGGGGGCGGTGCCCAGATGGCCGGCCGGACCGTCGCTACCGCCGTCGGCTGGGGCGCCGGCCCCGCCGTCGGCCCAGTACCGGAGCTGCTCCTCCCGCGCGGGCCGGGTCTGCGCCTGCACCAGCAGGAACGCCGCCTCCCGGGCCAGCCGCTGGGCCGGGTCGGTCAGCGTCATCGACCTGCCGCCGCCGGCGACGACCAGCGCCGTGGTCGCGTCCATCAGCAACGTGCCGACCTGGGCTCTGGTGGCCAGCCGGAGGTCGTGCTGGTCGTCGGGTGGTACGTCGTCGAAGAGCCGGTCGGTGCGAACGCGCAACTGGTCCAGACGCTCGGCGAACCGGTCCGCGGCCTGGGCGGCCGGAGTCAGCCCGGTCTGCTCGGCGACCTCGCGAAGCCGGCGGACGGCGGTCTCGACCAGTCCGAAGGCGGCCGGGTTGGGCATCACGGTGTTGCGCCGGTCGGTGTGCAGCCAGCGGTCGACCGGAACCCGTGCCACGACGTGCGAGTCGGGTACGAAGAGCCCGGTGAACCGCAGTCGCACCGTCCGCGTCGCGGTCATCGCCGCCAGCCGCAGCGGCTCGGAGGCGACCAGCCCGTCCGCCGGCCGTGCGGGCACGATGCCGAACACCACCTCGCCGTCCGCGGTCGCGCCGCCGAGAGAGAAGACGTCGTTGAGCTCCCAGCCGGTGTACCACGGCGCGACACCGCTGAACCGCCAGCCGCCGGCGACGCGCTCGGCCTCCACCGGCCGGTCCGGCCAGCGGCGCAGGTGCGCGAACGCCGTACCCGCCACGAGTTCGCCGCGGGCCAGCCGGGGCAACAACTCGGCCCGCGCCGGCACGTCGCTGTCGGCGAGCAACCGGACGGGGCCGTGGTGCTGGGCGCCGACGAACCAGGTCGCCGCGTCGGCACCGGCCAGCACCTCCTGGATCCGGCGCTGCAGGCGGGGCGGAGCCGCACTTCCGCCGGCTGCGACCGGCGCGGCCAGGCCGAGCAGGCCTGCCCGTCCCAGCGCGTCCAGGTGCGAGCGCGGCACCGTGGTGTTGTCGACCTCGGCGGCGTTCGGGGCGAGCAGGTCGGCAGCGAGTTCGTGGGCGGCCCGCAGCAGAGGCGAGCCTGTCGTGGCGTCGGCGGTCACGCCGCGATCCTGCCATCAACCGCCGGTCCGGTCAGCCGACGACCCGTCCGCGCCGCCGAGATCCGGGCAACCACCGGCCGGTGGGCTCGTCGTCGCCGGCCGCGTCGCGGACCGCCCGCCACCAGGTCGCCGCACCGGCGTCGCGGTCGGCGAGTTCGCCGGGGTCGACCGCCCGCATCCCGGCCACCAGGCGCGCGGCCTCCTCCTCGTTGACCTCGCCGTGGTCGAACTCCAGGCGTACCCACTGGCTGCCCACTCTGGTCAGGTAGCGCGGCGAGGTGCGCCCGCCGAGCCGCCGCAGGACGGGCCGCACCACGCCGGCGAGGACGAGTTGCCGCTCCGCCTGGGCGGGTGCGAGGTCCCGCTCGGGTGCGTGGTCGAGCGGGGTCAACTCGACCGAGAGCGAGTTGTCGGCGGCCGCGTTGTCGTACCCCACGCTGATCGACCGGCCGTCGGGTGCGACGTAGACGTAGTCCAACCGCCAGGACGGGTCTTCCACGAGCAGCGGGCGCAAACCGGTGGCGCGTATCTCCTGCCGCTTCACCGCGACGTCCAGGCGTTCGGCGAACACGTGCTCGACCACCGCCAGCACCGCCAGCCCGGTCAGCACTATCAGGCCGGCGACGCGGGGCGGCCACGCACGGCCCGGAGCGCCCGCCCAGCCCGCCCAGCCGGCGACGAGGGCCGCGAGGACGGCCGGCGCGAGCGTCGGCGTCAGTCCGACCGCGTCGGCCACGAGGAAGAACGTACGTGCCAGGGCGACGTGCACGACCAGCACGGCCGTGCCGGCCACGAGAGGGGCGAGCACCGGTCGGTCCGCCCTCAGCGTCCACAGCACGAGGGTGGCGGCGGCTGCGCAGGCGACGGGCACCACGACGACCTGCAGCCACTCCTGGCTGATTCCGGGCGACCACCTGCCGGTGCGGACCGCGTCCGCCAGCACCGTCCGAAGGTACGGCACGCAGAGGACGGCGCCGCCGCACACCACCGCCGCCAGGACCACATCCCGCATCGGCGTCCTCCGTCTTCGTCGGAAGCCTTGTAGGAACCACCCTGCACCCGGGCCGCGCCAGGCCGCCTGAGTACGTGGGCCCAAACCGGGCGCGCCGGCGTACTCAACAGATGTCCGGTTTGCGGATTCGCGCAGCATCCATAGGTTGGAAGCCGGGCCTGGACGACCGGGCGAGGACCAGGAGGACCAGGAAGGGGTGTCCCGGGTGCGAGCAGTGCAGGTGACCCGAACCGGCGGACCGGAAGTTCTCGAGGTGGCCGACCTCCCGACCCCCGAGCCCGGGCCGGGTGAGGTGCTCGTCGACGTTGCCGCCGCCGGCGTCAACTTCATCGACATCTACCGGCGCTCGGGCGCCTACCCCATGACCACGCCGTTCGTGGCCGGGAGCGAGGGCGCCGGCACCGTCGCCCGGCTCGGCCCCGGTGTGACGCACGTGGCGGTGGGCGACCGGGTGGCCTGGAAGGAGGCGCCGGGTTCCTACGCCGAGCAGGTGTGCGTCCCGGTGGCCGAGGTCGTCCCCGTCCCGGACGCCGTCTCGGACGAGGTGGCCGCGGCGACGATGCTGCAGGGGCTGACGGCGCACTACCTCGCCACCTCCACCTTTCCAGTCGGCAAGGACGACTGGACGCTCGTGCACGCCGCCGCGGGCGGGGTCGGGCTGCTGCTCACCCAGATCGTCAAGCTGCGGGGCGGACGCGTCCTCGCCACCACGTCCACGGAGGAGAAGGCCGACCTCGCCCGCGGCGCCGGCGCGGACGAGGTCACCACCTACGAGAACTTCGCCGACCGGGCCCGTGAGCTGACCGACGGCGAGGGCTTCCCTGTCGTCTATGACGGGGTGGGCAAGGCGACGTTCGAACGCGGCCTGGACGCGCTGCGGGTGCGCGGGCTGATGGTGTTGTACGGCGCGGCCAGCGGGCCGGTGCCGCCCTTCGACCCGCAGACGCTGAACGCCAAGGGTGGGCTGTTCCTGACCAGGCCGAGTCTGGCGCACTACACGCGGGACCGCGCAGAGCTCGTCGACCGCGCCGAGGAGCTGTTCGGCTGGATCGGCGCGGGCCGGCTGGACGTACGGATCGGTGGACGCTACTCGCTGGCGGAGGCCGACCGGGCGCACGAGGACCTGCAGGGCCGCCGGACCACCGGAAAGCTGCTGATCCTCCCCCGCTGACGGCGGCCGGCCGGTCGGGGGCCGCGGGCGGACAGCGGCCCGCGGTCAGCCGCGGCGGCGGTTGTGTTCGGCCAGCTGCCGGGCGGCGTCGCGGTCGGCCTCCCGCTTGGCGATCGTCTGCCGCTTGTCGTACTCCCGCTTGCCTCGGGCCAGGCCGATCTCGATCTTTGCCTTGCCGTCCTTGAAGTACAGCGCCAGCGGGACGATCGTGATGCCGCTCTCCCGGGTGGCCGCGCCGATCTCGGCGATCTCCTTGCGGTGCAGGAGCAGCTTGCGGGTGCGCCGGGGCGCGTGGTTGGTCCAGGTGCCCTGGGAGTACTCCGGGATGTGTACGCCCTGCAGCCACACCTCGTCGTTCATCACGACGGCGTAGCCGTCCACCAGCGAAGCGCGGCCGGCGCGGAGGGCCTTCACCTCCGTCCCGGTGAGGACGATGCCCGCCTCGAACGTGTCGTCGATGTGGTAGTCGTGCCGGGCCTTGCGATTCTGCGCGATCACCCGGCGCCCGCGCTCCTTTGCCATCCCTCTATCTTCCCGGACCGGCGCAACAGCGTTTCCGCTGGGGACCCGCGGGCCTGGTTCGTGGCCAGGACCGCGGGTGCCCGACCGGGGCCGGTCCGGTTACAGCCACTTCATGGGATTCGTCGTGGATCCGTTCCGATAGACCATGAAGTGCAGATGGCAGCCGGTGGAGTAACCCGTGGTGCCGACATAGCCGACCACCTCGCCGCGGCTGACCCGCTCGCCGACGTGCACGGCGTACCTCGACATGTGGTTGTACGCGGTGACGATGGACGCGCCCCGCATCCGCCCGTGCGAGACCAGGACGCGGTTGCCGTAGGCGACGTTGTAGTAGCGGGCGATCACCCGGCCGCCGGCCGCCGCGTGGATGGGGGTGCCACACGCCGCCCCGAAGTCGGTGCCGTCGTGCAGCTTCCACCGGTGCAGGATCGGGTGGAGCCGCATGCCGTACGGCGAGGTGATCGAGGCCTGAACCGGCCGGGACAACGTGCTGCCGCCGTTTCCGCCGCCACCGGAGCCCCCGCCACCGGAGCCCCCGCCACCGTTGTCGCCGCCGGAGCCGCCTCCGCCGTTGTCGCCACGGGAGCGGCCGCTGTCGTTCCGCTCGCGCTGGCGCCTCTGGCGCTGCTCCTGCCGCTGACGCTCCTGGCGTTGGCGTTCCTGCCTGGCCTCCTGGCGGGCCAGCTTCTCCAGCATCGCCTGGATGCGGTTTCGCTCTGCGACCAGCTCCTGGTAGCGGCGCAGATCGTCGGCCCTGGCCCGCTCGGCCGCGGCCCGGGCGGACCTGCGCTCGGCGACCAGGCTCCCGATCGACGCGGCGGTCGACGCGGCCTGCTGCTCCAGCTCGCGAACGCGGGCGAGGTTGGCCGCGGCCGCGTCCCGTCTCCGGGAGACCACGCGCTCGGCGTTGGCCAGCACGCTTCGCCTGCCGGCCAACTGGGCGCGGGCGGCGTTCAGCCGGTTCAGGGCACCCTGCTGGGAGTCGGACACGCTGGTGACCAGCTGTGCCCGGTCGAGCAGCTCACCGGTGGTCTCGCTGGTGAGCACCGCGGTGAGCTCGCTCACGCCCGGCTGCTGGTACGCCGCGGCCGCGAACGCCGCGATCTCCTTCCGCTGGGTGCGCACGCCCGACTCGGTCCGGGCCAGCTCCGATCTGCTCCGTGCGACCGCCGCACGGGCCCGGCCCAGGTCGGCAGCGAGTGCGGCGTCCTTCGTCTTGGCGGCGGCGAGCTGACCCCGAACCGTCGCCAGCCGGGTCTGCGCCGTCCGCAGCCGGGCCTGGGCCTGGGCCAGGGCGAACGTCGCCGAGCGCAGGCCGGCAGAGGACTCGTCGAGGTCGCCCTTGGCGTCGTCCAGCTGGCGCTCGACCCGGCGCTTTTCGTCGTCGGGGCGTGCCTGCGCCCGCTGCAGGTCGGGACTCAGCGTCGCGGTGGACCCGAGCAGCGCTGCGAGGCAGGCCACCACGAGCGCGACGTACGCAGAGCGCCGGCGCACCAAAGGGGTCGGACGGGACACGGAGGGTCCCCTCTCTCTCGGAGGTTCTACCGAGAGTAGGAGTTACCCATCACACCGTGAGGTATTTCCGCAGTGTCACGAACGAGGCGACGATGGCCAAAAGTGCACCCAGCACCGCCAAGACCGGCATCACCGCAAGAGTCTCCTCCCACCCGATCCAGGGAATGGCCCGGATGTCGGTGCGTAAGCGGGAGGTGAGCATGGGCGTCAGCGCGAGCGTCCCGCAGGCCAGCGCGGCGCCCACAAGCGCCGCGACGACGCTTTCCACGATGAACGGCAGCTGGATGTAGAGGTTCGACGCGCCGACGAGCCGCATGATGCCTATCTCACGTCGTCGGCTGAAGACCGTGAGCCGGATCGTGTTGCCGATCTGCAGCACCGCCGCAACCAGCAGCCCGCCGGCCAGCCCGATCGAGATCCACTGCAGGCCGTTCAGGCCCTTGAACAGGGGTTCGAGCAGCTTGCGGGAGTCCTGGACGCTGAACACCCCGGGCAGACCCTGCACCGACGAGACCACGCCCTGGTACTCCTGGGGATTCTTCAGGCTCACCCGGAACGACTCCGGCAGGTCCTTCACCTGCACCACCTTGGAGGTGGCGGAGTCCTTGTAGATCTCCTGGTAGCGCTTGAACGCCTGCTGCTGGCTCTCGTGGTAGACCCTGCGGACCTCAGGGCTCGCGGAGAGCGCCTGCTTGATCTCCGACCGCTGGCTGGCGCTGACCGCACCGTCGGCGCACTGCGGCGAGGACGACACCCCGTTGCAGAGGAAGACCGCGATCTCCACCTTGTCGTACCAGAAGCCCTTGACCATGCCGACCTCTGAGCGGATGAGCATCCCCATCCCGAAGAGGACGAGCGAGATCCACACGGTGACGACGACGGCCACCGTCATGGTGACGTTGCGGCGAAGGCCCGTGCCGAGTTCGGAGAAGGCGTACCTGATCTGCATGGTGTCCTAGCGTGTCGGGGTCGTGACGTCGGGGCGGTCCGGGCTAGGTCTGGTAGCCGTAGACGCCGCGGGTCTGGTCGCGGACCAGCTTGCCGCCGTCGAGTTCGATGACGCGCTTGCGCATCTGGTCCACGATCGACGCGTCGTGGGTGGCCATGATGACCGTGGTGCCGGTGCGGTTGATCCGGTCCAGCAGCTTCATGATGCCGACCGACGTCGACGGGTCGAGGTTTCCGGTCGGCTCGTCGGCGATCAGGATCTTCGGCCGGTTGACGAACGCCCGGGCGATCGCGACCCGCTGCTGCTCACCGCCGGACAGCTCGTCCGGCATGCGGTTCTCCTTGCCGTCCAGCCCGACCAGCTCCAGGACGACCGGGACCTCCTTGACGATCTGGGACCGCGAGCCGCCGATCACCTGCAACGCGAACGCGACGTTGTCGAAGATCGTCTTGTTGGGCAGCAGCCGGAAGTCCTGGAAGACCGTGCCGATCTGGCGGCGCAGCCGCGGGACCTTCCACGACGAGAGCCGGTTGAGCTCCTTGCCGGCCACGAAGACCCGGCCCCGGGAGGGCCGCAGCTCGCGCAGGGCGAGCCGGAGGAACGTCGACTTTCCCGAGCCCGACTGCCCCACGAGGAAGACGAACTCGCCCTTGTCGACCTCCAGGGACAGGTCGGCGAGCGCGGGCCGGGTCTGCCCGTCGTAGATCTTGCTGACGTTCTCGAAGCGGATCACGGCATGCTTCCTGACCTGGGTCGGGGGGGCCGGGGTCCTTGGTCGGGCTCCGGCACGGATCGGGGGCATGGGGTCTGGCGTCGGTCTGGTCCTCTGTCCGGCCGCTGTCTGGATCGGCCAGTCGTTGAGTGTACGACCCGAATCCTGCCCAATCGCCCGAGTCCCCAGCAAGCCGCAAATGTCACGCTCCGCGCCCATACGGGGACGGCCTTCGCGGAAGGGGTCCGGTCAGGCGGTGGCGGCGGCCGCGCCGCTGGTGCGGCGCCAGCGGATGCCGGCCTCGATGAAGTCGTCGATCTCGCCGTCGAAGACCGCCTGCGGGTTGCCGGTCTCCTGCTCGGTGCGCAGGTCCTTCACCATCTGGTACGGGTGCAGGACGTAGTTGCGCATCTGGTCGCCCCACGAGCTGGTGACGTTGCCGCGCATCTCGTCGATCTTGGCCCGCTCCTCCGCCTTGCGCTGGGCGAGCAGCTTCGCCTTGAGGATCGTCATCGCGGTGGCGCGGTTCTGGATCTGGCTCTTCTCGTTCTGACAGGAGACGACGAGCCCGGTCGGGAGGTGGGTGATGCGCACCGCCGAGTCGGTGGTGTTGACGCTCTGTCCGCCCGGACCCGACGAGCGGTAGACGTCGATGCGGATCTCCTCCTCGGGGATGTCGATCTCGTCGGTCTGCTCGAGGACGGGAACGACCTCGACCCCGGCGAAGGAGGTCTGTCGGCGGCCCTGGTTGTCGAACGGTGAGATCCGGACCAGCCGGTGGGTGCCCTGCTCGACCGAGAGGGTGCCGTAGGCGTAGGGAGCCTTCACCGCGAAGGTGGCCGACTTGATGCCGGCCTCCTCGGCGTAGGAGGTGTCGTAGACCTCGCTGGGGTACTTGTGCCGCTCGGCCCAGCGGATATACATCCGCATCAGCATCTCGGCGAAGTCGGCGGCATCCACTCCGCCCGCGCCGGAACGGATGGTGACCAGGGCCTCGCGGGAGTCGTAATCACCGGAGAGGAGGGTGCGGACCTCCAGCGCGTCCACGGCCCGGCGCAGGTCGGCCAGCTCCTTCTCCGCCTCGGCCCGCGTGGCCGCGTCGTTCTCGGCGTCGGCCAGCTCGACCAGGACGGCGAGGTCGTCCAGTCGCTGCCGCTGGCTGGTCACCCGGTCCAGGTCGGCCTGGCGGGCGGCGAGCCGGCTGGTCACCCGCTGGGCGTTGGTCTGGTCGTCCCACAGGTTGGGTGCGGACGCCTGCTCGCTCAGCTCGGCGATCTCCCGGCGCAGCTGGTCGAGGTCGAGCACCGCCTCGATGCTGCGCAGCGTCGAGTCGAGTGCCTTGATTTCTGCTTCGAAGTCGGGTCCGGCCACGATCCCCAAGCGTACGCGCTCGGCGGTGACGCCGGATTCGGGCATCGGCCGCCCGGTTTGGACCGCGGTGTCCGGCCGACTCGCAGCCCCGCCCTAGGGAGTGGCGAAGGTCTCGGCGTTGGCGCGTACGGTGATGTCGATCCGGCCCCGGCCGCCGGACACGGAGTTGGTGATCGGCAGGACCACGGTGCCGCCGCAGGTGACGCTGACCTCCGCGGCCGTCATCGCGGTCACGCCGCAGTCGACGGAGTTGTATCCGCCCTCGGCGACGTACCTGTCGACCTCCTCCTGCGCCAACTGGCGGCTGAGCACCACCCTGTCCTCCACCCCGCCCCGGTAGATGGCCGCCTTGTCGATGCCGTTCGTGGCGGCCAGCGCGGCACCGTCGGCGATGCCGCTGAGCGCCCGGCGGTAGACGAACGCCTGGGCGGCGTCGAAGACCACCGCGCACAGCAGCATCACGATGATCCCGAACCCGATGATCAACGGAATCAGCGAGCCGCGCTCGTCCGGGCGGTTCCGGACCCCCGGTCGGGCCATCCGGGTCACCCCTTCGACTCGCGGTAGTCGCCGTAGGGCGTGCGGTGGGTGCTGCTGACCGGGATCGACGCGAGCGGGCCGCCGATGGCATCCGGAACGAACGGCAGCGGAACGGTGTAGCTGATCCGGACGGTCACCGCGGAGCCGGCCTGCAGGCAGCCGCCGTCGCACCGGTAGGAGAAGCCGGAGCCGAGCTCGAGACCCTGGTCGGCCATGGCGAACTGCGCGGCCTGCCGGGCCCTGGACTGAGCGGAACCCAGGTCGGGCGCCAGCACGAACGCACGGCCGGCGTCGCGGGCCGCTGCCGAGGCGCCGTACATCGCGCGCTGCAGGTCGAACACCGCGAGCATGACGTAGACCAGCGGGACCAGGAACAGGATCCCCATCATGCAGAACTCCACGATGGCGTTCCCGGCCTCGCAGCGCGTACGCCGCCGGCGGGCGAGGGCAGCAGGGGCGGAAGCGACTGCACGGACGGCGCGGAGCAGCCCGCCGGTCATGGCGTCGGCTCCTTCACCGCGTGCCCGGCCACGGTGAAGCCGAACGTCGGACCCCACAGGCCCATCGCGGGCATCCTGGCGCGTACCCGCATCTGCACCACCTCCTGGCCGCCGGCACTGGCCGTGCCCGGCGTCACCGCACCCGCCATCCCGGCCGAGAGCGCGCCCGAGATGCAGTCGCGGGTCACCGCCACACCCTCCGCCGGCGTGCCGTCGTAGTTGGCGGCCTGCCGGGCACCGTCGTGCGCGCAGGCGGTGAGGGTGTTGCGTACGTGCAGGAACAGACCGAGCTGGAGCACGCCGAGGAACAACGGCAACAACACGATCAGCACCAGCACGAACTCCACCGGCGCGGCTCCCCGCTCCGAGCCGAGGGCCGGCCGAAAGCCGAGGGCCCGACGAATGCCGAGGCCACGCCGGCGGCCCCGTTGGATGCTCATCCGGGGACGGAGCCCCGAGCCCTGTTGAGCGCGTCCTGCAGCATCGACTGCAGCTGCGGGCCGAGAATCGCCCACAGCACCGCGATCAGAGCGGCGGTCATGACGGTGATGAGAATCCAGCCCACCATGTCACCACGGTCACGACCCCCGGTCAGCAGGCGAGCGTGCATGCGCACGAGCGCTGCTGTGAACTGCTCCGTGACGGCGATCATTGTCGGTCCTCTCTCATGGGGACACCATCTGTAGGCCGATGGCGCCCGGGAAAAATGCGAAAAGTACGGTCACCGGCAGGACGAGGAAGACGATCGGCACCATCATCCCGATCTCCTTGCGACCGCCGGCCTCGATCAGCTCCCTTTTGCCCGCCTCGCGTACGTCGGCCGCCTGCGCGCGAAGAACGTCTGCGAGTGGGGTGCCGCGTTCGACTGCGATGGCGATGCCGTCGACGAAGCGGGCCAGGATCGAGACGTTGGTGCGGTCGCCCACGCTTTCCAGCGCCTGCACGAGGGTTGCGCCCGTACGTGCCTCGGCCAGGGCGAACCGGAACTCCCGGGCCAGCTCGCCCTTGCTGACGTTCGCCACGCGTTCGAGCGCGGCCACCGGCCCCTCGCCCGCGGTCACCGACAGCGCCAGCATGTCGGCGACGGTCGGGAACTCCGCCATCATCCGGACCTCGCGCCGCTTCACCTGGTCGACCAGGCGGCGGTCGCGCAGCAGGACGCCGATGACGAACGCCGCGACGCACAGGACCAGCAGCGGAATCGGGTTGGTGCCCCGGCTCACCAGGAGCAGCAGCGACACCGCGAGAGCGGCGGCGAACCCGCCCGCTCCCCAGATCAGCTGCTCCACCCGGAAGTCCTCCACCCGCATGTCCAGGCCGGCCTGCTGCAACCGGCGGCGGATCACCGCACCGCCTCCGAGCACCCGCTCGAGCAGGCCGGCACCGCTGCGGAAGTAGGGCCGCAGGATGCGTTCCAGGGTGGGGAACGGCGTGAAGACCCGGTCCGACAGGTCGTACGCGGCGGGGCCGGCCGCGTCTCGGACGTACGGCGCCAGCCGGTCGTCGAGCTTCGGCCGGCGGAACACCGGCATCCGGAAGATCGCCAGCACCAGTCCGAGGCCCGCGAACAGGCCGAGCAGCATGCCGTACCAACTGATCGTCATCGCAGCACCCGCTGTTCCTCGGGCAGCCGGCCGATCCGCAGCATCAGCCGGTAGGCGACGGCACACAGCACGGCACCCGCGACCAGCACGAAGAAGCCGAGAGGCGTGTTGTAACGGGAGATGACCTCGCGCTGGAACGACATGAAGCCCAGCACCAGCCAGGGCGCCGCGACCGCGAGCCGGGCGCCGTTGACGGTCCAGGACTGCCGGGCCTCCAGCTCCGCCCGGGTGCGGACGTCCTCGCGCAGGAACGACGACAGCGTGCGCAGCAGCCGGCCCAGGTCACTGCCGCCCACCTCACGGGCGATCCGCAGCGACTCGACGATGCGGTCGCCCACCGGGTCGGCGAGGTTGCGCTTGAGCTGGTCGAGGCACTCGTTGAAGCGGCCGGTGGCGCGGTAGTCCTCGGCGAACCGCTGGAACGGCCGGCGCAGCGCCTCCGGTCCGCGGATGCCGATCTGGGTGAGTGCCTCCGCAAGCGACAGCCCGGCCCGGACGCTGGAGGCGAGGTTGTCCACGACGTCGGGCCACAGCTCGCGCAGCTCCTGCCGCCGCGACCGGGCGCGGAACCGCACCAGTGCCAGCGGGCCGTACGCCGCGAACGCGGCGAACGCGAGTGCCACCGGGAACGCACCGGAGATGACGAACATGACCAGGAAGACGAAGGTCCCCACGCCGATGCAGGCGCCGAGCAGCTGCCCCGGGGTCACCGCCTCGATCCCGGCCTGGGCGAGCAGGTCCTCCAGGCGTTCGCGGACCGAGGGGCCGGACTTCGTGGTCGCCTTCGGCGTCGGCTTGAGGAACGACCTGATGATGAGCACCAGGCCGAGCCCCAGCATCAGGCCGAGGAGGATTCCCATCAGGCGACTCCCTCGAAGCGGGGCGCCAGCAGGCGGGACAGGTCGTAGCCGATGCGTTCGAAGCGGTCCGGGTGCGGCGGGTAGCCGTCGGCGCGGACCAGCCGGTCACCGCGCAGGACGAAGATCGGCTCCAGCTCCACCACGTCACCCTCGACCCGGCCCGGCACCGCGCAGATCTCGCGTACGCGCCGCCGGCCGCTCTCGATCAGCTGGGTGTGCACCACGATGTCGACCGCTCCGGCCACCGTCGGAACGACGAACCGCGACCCGATGTTCTCCCCCGCGAGCAGCGGAAGCGTGCACATCTTGGTGATCGCCTCGCGGGCGGAGTTGGCGTGGATGGTGCACATGCCCGGCAGCCCGGAGTTGAGCGCGATCAGCAGGTCGAGACACTCCTCGGCGCGGACCTCGCCGACGATGATCCGGCTGGGCCGCATCCGCAAGGCTTCCTTGACGAGGTTGCGGAGCCGGATCTCTCCGGTGCCCTCGAGGTTGGACTGCCTGGTCTGCATCGGCACCCAGTCGGGCAGCGGGATCTTCAGCTCGAAGACCTCCTCGCAGCTGACGATCCGCTCCCGCGGCGGCACGGCCGCGCCGAGGCAGTTGAGCAACGTGGTCTTGCCGGCCTGGGTGCCGCCCGCGACGAGGATGTTGAGCCCCGCGACGACGCAGGCCTCGAGGAAGTGCGCGCCCTGCGTGCTGAGCGTGCCCAGTGCGACCAGGTCCTCCAGGTGGGTGGCGCGCACCACGAACTTGCGGATGTTGACCGCCCAGTGCGTGCGGGTGATGTCGGGAATCACCACGTGCAGTCGGCTGCCGTCGGGCAGCATCGCGTCGACGAACGGAGTGGAGAAGTCGATCCGGCGTCCGGTGGTCTTGAGCATCCGCTCGACCAGGTCGCGCACCTCGTCGCTGGTGAGCACCGTGGTGGTGAGCTCGGACCGGCCGTTGCGGGCGATGAACACCTTCGAGGGCTGGTTGATCCAGATCTCCTCGATGGTGGGGTCGTCGAGGTACTTCTGCAGCGGGCCGAACCCGGCGATGGCGTTGAACACCTCACGGGCGACCTCGCGCTGGTCGCCCAGCGGAGGCAGCGTGGCCACCAGCGTGCGCTCGTCGTAGCGAAGGATGACCTGGTCGATGATCCGGCGGATCGCGCCCGGCTCCTTGAGGGGATCGAGCCCTTCCCGGCGTACCTTCTCGCGCACCTCGGAGTCGATGATGTCGACCGCACTCATGTCTTCCCTGCACCCCGCGCCACTAGCACGTCCACATCCCGGTCAACGGCGTCGATCACTTGCCGCTCGTGGATTGTGTCATGCACCGATCGGGACCGCGAACCGTTGTCCACAGGCCTTCCCGCCGCACTGCGAGGGGTCACCGGCCGGTACCCCGTGGTCCGCCGTCGGCGATGCCCTAGAGTCGGTGCAACGTCGCGTGCCGGTGGCAGTCCGTGTCAGGCATGGAGGCGTCGAACCGAAGGACTGTCGATGTTCTCATCGCTCCCTTCGTCCTCGCGTGACTGAGCGCGAGACGACCAGGCTCCTCGCCTGGAGCACCGAACTCCGCCGCGTGCACCAACGCATCCGTGAAGCTCTTCGCGTCACGCAGGAGGCCGTGAGTGCCGGGCACCCGTCCGAGCGGGCCGGTCGCGACCTGCTGCTGTACTGCCACGGCTTCTGTGCGGCGCTCGACGGCCACCACCGGGGGGAGGACCGAACGCTGTTCCCCGCGATCGAGCAGGCGCACCCGCAGCTGGCGCCCGTACTCCGCGCGCTCGAAGGCGACCATGCGGTGATAGCTGGTCTCCTCGGTGAACTGCGCGCGGCGGTCGACCGCTCCGCCCCGGCGGAGGAGCTCGACCGTCACCTGGAGGGCGTGGCCGCGATCATGGAGAACCACTTCCGCTACGAGGAACGCCGACTGCTCGAGGTGCTGGAGACCCTCGAGCTGCACGCCGCCGTGGGCGAGGTGTTCGGCCCGCTGTGACCGCAGGCTCCTGGCCGCCCTAGTTGGCGGACGGGAGCAGGCGGCGGACGACGCGGAGGCCGACCGACAACCGCGCCAGGTCGGCGACGTCGCCCTCCACGATCTCGCCGAGAGTCGACCTGGTGCGGCTGACCAGCGACTGGTCGCGTTCTGCCCAGGCCTCCACCCGCTGCTCCGGCTCGGCGTCGTCGGGCGTCACCGACAACGCGTCCTGGGTCAGCTGGGCGTGGACGTTGTGCAGGTCGTCGCGCAGCGTCGCCCGGGCCGTGGTCTGCCAGCGGTCCTGTCGGGGCAGGGCGAGGATGCGTTCGAGCAACCGGCCGAGCTCCAGGCGTTCGCCCAGGATGAAGTGCACCCGGGCGACGTCGATCAGATCGACGCCGGTGCGGTTGGCGGTCTCCACGATGCCCAGGCCGGCGTACGTCGGTGCCAGCGCGGCGACCCTGGTGGCGAGCTCCTCGGGCACCCCTGCCTCGACGTACCCGTGCAGCCGGCCCTCGAACAGCGTCCGCTCGCGACCGGTCAGCACCTCCGGCAGCGACTCCGACAACTCCCGCATCCCCGCGGCGAAGAACTCGATCGTGCCGGCGACGTCCATCGGCGGCCGGCGGTTCTGGACGAACCACCGGCTGGCGCGTTCGACGATCGTGCGCACCTCCAGCCGCATCCGCACCTGCATGCCGGCCTCGATCCGGTTGTCCAGCCGCTGGATCTCGGCGAAGATCTCGTCGGCCCCGAAGATGGCCCGGGCGGCGACGTGGGCGCGCGCCAGCTCCTCCGCAGGCGCGCCTGTCTCCAGCGACAGCCGCGGATAGAACGTCATCCCGGCCATGTTGACCATCCGGTTGACCACCTGGGTGGTGATGATCTCCCGGCGGAGTGGGTGCTCGGCCATCTGTTCCTGGAAGCGTTCCCGGATCGGCGCGGGGAAGTAGGCCACCAGCTCGGCGTTGAGGTAGGGGTCGTCGGGAAGCGAGGTGCCCAGCAGTTCGTCCGCGAGCACGACCTTTGTGTACGCGAAGAGCACGGCGAGCTCGGGCGGGGTGAGCCCGCCACCCTGGGCCTGGCGTTCGCGGAACTGCTTGGGGGTGGGCAGGAACTCCAGCTCGCGGTCGATCAGCCCGAGCTTCTCCAGCCGGCGGATCCAGTCGGCGTGCACGTGCATCAGCGCCTTGGATCCGGCCGCGGCGTTCTGCAGGGCGACGTTCTGCTGGTAGTTGTCGTCCAGGACGAGCTGGGCCACCTCGTCGGTCATCGCGGCCAGCAGCTCGTTGCGCTGCTTGCCGGTGAGGTCGCCCTCCTGCACCAACCGGTCCAGCAGGACCTTGATGTTGACCTCGTGGTCGGAGGTGTCCACGCCCGCGGAGTTGTCGATGAAGTCGGTGGTGAGCTTGCCGCCCTGCTGGGCGTACTCGATCCGGCCGAGCTGGGTGAGTCCGAGGTTGCCGCCCTCGCCCACGCAGGCGGCGCGCAGCTGGCGGCCGTTGACGCGCACCGCGTCGTTGGCCTTGTCGCCGACGTCGGCGTGGGACTCGGTGGACGCCTTGACGTAGGTGCCGATGCCGCCGTTCCACAGCAGGTCGACCGGCGCGGAGAGGATGGCGCGGATCAACTCGCTGGGGGTGAGCGCGTCGACGTTGCGAGCGATGCCGAGCGAGGCGCGGACCTCCGGGCTGAGGGGGATCGACTTCGCCGTCCGGCGGTAGACCCCTCCCCCCTTGCTGATCAGGTCGCGGTCGTAGTCGGCCCAGCTCGACCTCGGCAGGTCGAACAGCCGCCGGCGTTCGTCGTAGGACGTCTCGGGGTCCGGATCGGGGTCGAGGAAGATGTGCCGGTGGTCGAAGGCCGCGACCAGCCGGGTGTGCCGCGAGCACAGCATGCCGTTGCCGAAGACGTCACCGGACATGTCGCCGACGCCCACGCAGGTGAAGTCCTCGTTCTGGCAGTCCCGGCCCAGCTCGCGGAAGTGCCGCTTGACCGACTCCCATGCCCCGCGCGCGGTGATGCCCATCGCCTTGTGGTCGTAGCCGTCGGAGCCGCCGGAGGCGAACGCGTCACCGAGCCAGAAGCCGTAGGACTTCGCCACGTCGTTGGCGATGTCGGAGAAGCTCGCGGTGCCCTTGTCGGCGGCAACCACGAGGTAGGCGTCGTCGCCGTCGTGGCGTACGACGTCCTTCGGCGGGATCACCTCGCCACGCCGGAGGTTGTCGGTGATGTCCAGCAGCCCGCTGATGAACGTGCGGTAGGACGCGACCCCTTCGGCCATCCACGCGTCCCGGTCGGCCGGGTCGGGCAGCTGCTTGCAGAAGAACCCGCCCTTGGCACCGACCGGTACGATCACGGTGTTCTTCACCATCTGCGCCTTGGACAGGCCGAGCACCTCGGTACGGAAGTCCTCCCGGCGGTCCGACCAGCGCAGCCCGCCGCGCGCCACCGGGCCGAACCGCAGGTGCACACCCTCCACCCGCGGGGAGTAGACCCAGATCTCGTACTGCGGCCGCGGCTCGGGCAGCTCGGGGTTGGACCGCGGGTCGAGCTTGAACGAGATGTACGGCTTGGGCTCGCCGTCGGCGCCGCGCTGGAAGTAGTTGGTGCGCAGCGTGGTGCGGACGAGGTTGAGCAGGGACCGCAGGATGCGGTCGTGGTCCAGGCTCACCACGTCGTCCAGGCCCGCCTCGATCCGGTCGACCAGCTCCGCGGCCTGCTCGTCGCGCGCCTTCGCGTCCTGGCCGGCGTGCGGGTCGAACCGCGCCTCGAACAGGCTGACGAGCAGGCAGGCAAGGTCGACGTTGGCGGTGAGGGCGTCCTCGATGTAGCTCTGGCTGAACGTCGACCCCGACTGGCGCATGTACTTCGCGTACGCGCGCAGGATGCTCGCCTGCCTCCAGTCCAGCCCGGCCCGCAGCACGAGCGCGTTGAACCCGTCGCTCTCGGCGCGGCCGGACCACACCGCGGCGAACGCGTCCTGGAACAGCTCCCGGATCGCGGCGGCCGGCGCCCCGACCGCCGCGGCGTCGTAGACGAGCCCGAAGTCGTAGATCCAGGCCCGCCGGTGGTCGGCGGTCTCGATCTCGTACGGGCGTTCGTCGATCACCTCCACACCCATCCGGGTGAGCCGGGGCAGTACGTCGGACAGCGACAGGCTCTGCCCCGTGCGGTAGATCTTGAACCGGCGTTCGTTCGACGCCGCGTCGACCGGCTCGTACAACGACAGGCCCAGGCCGCCCTCGGCCGGCAGCTCCTCCAGCCGGAGCAGGTCGGCCACGCCGGTGCGGGCGGGGAAGTCGTCGCGGTAGGCGACCGGGAACGCCTCGTCGTAGCGGTGCAGCAGGCGCGCGGCCTCGGCCTCGCCCACCTGGTCGTTGAGCGCGTCGGCGAAGTCGTCGGACCAGGTGCGGGTGGCCTGGGACAGCTGCTCCTCCACCTCGGCCACGTCGAGGTCGGGGATCGTGGCGCCGCGCCGCATCCGGATCACGAAGTGCAGGCGGGCCAGCACCGACTCCGACAGCCGCAACGCGAAGTCGATGGTCTCCCCGCCGTAGGCGTCGAGGAGCAGCCGCTGCAGCTCCAGGCGTACGTCGGTGGAGAACCGGTCGCGCGGGAGGTAGACCAGGCAGGAGACGTAGCGGCCGTAGTCGTCGCGGCGTACGAACAACCGCAGCCGGCGGCGTTCCTGGAGGTAGAGGACGGCCATCACGGTCGGGAGGAGTTCCTCCGCCGAGACCTGGAACAGTTCGTCGCGCGGGTAGGTCTCCAGGATGTCCAGCAGGACCTTGCCGGAGTGGGAGTCGATGGAGAAGCCCGAACGCTCCAGCACCTCGGCCGTGCGTGCCCGCAGGACGGGGATGCGGCGCACGCTCTGGGTGTAGACCGCGGAGGTGAACAGCCCGAGGAAGCGGCGTTCGCCCACCACCTCACCGGACTCGTCGAAGGTCTTGATGCCGATGTAGTCGAGGTAGGCCGGCCGGTGCACCGTGGAGCGGGAGTTGGCCTTGGTGATGATGAGGAGCCGCTTCTCCTTCGCCTTGGTGCGAACCTCCGGCGGCATCTGCCGGAACGACCGGACCGAACGCGGGTCCGAACGCATGATGCCGAGCCCCTTGCCGGGGATGGCGCGCATGACGCAGTCGCCGTCCGGGGTCTCGTGCAGGGTGTACTCGCGGTAGCCGAGGAAGGTGAAGTGGTTGTCGGCCAGCCAGGTCAGCAGCTCCCGGGCGTCGGCGATCTCCTGCTCGGGCAGCGGCGGCGGGTTGGTGGCGAGGTCCTCCACCACCTCCAGGGCCCGGGCCTGCAGCTTCTCCCAGTCCTCCACCGACTCGCGTACGTCGTTGAGGACGCGGCGCAGGTCGGCCTCGATCTGCACCAGGTCGTCGGGGTCGCTCACCCGGTCGATCTCGACGTGGATCCACGACTCCGCCACCAGGTCGGGCTCGCGGCGGCCCGGCGCCGTCACCGGCGTGCCGTTGTAGCCGCCCTCGACCCCGAGGAGCCGGCCGGTGATCTCCCGGTGCACGGTGACCTGGGGGTGGACCACGAGGTGGATGCCGTGGTTGCGCCGGGACAGCTCCATCGTCACCGAGTCGACGAGGAACGGCATGTCGTCGGTGACGACCTCCACCACGGTGTGGCTGCACGACCAGCCGTGCTCCTCGACCGTGGGGGTGAAGACGTTGACCGCGGCGGTGCCCTGCAGGCGCTCCTGCGCCAGGCGGTAGTGGCTGCGCGCGGCGCCGTAGACGTCCACCGGGTCGCTGTGGAGCAGGTCCTCGGCGGAGACGTGGCGGTAGTAGATGGCCAGCAGCCGCTCCACCAGGTCGCGGGGCAGCGCTCCGGCCGAACGACTGTGCTCGGCGACCTTGGCGGCATCGGCCAGGATCGCGTCCTTGGCGTCGTCCCACTTGCTGCCGGTGACGGTCATGACCTCGCCCTGCCCCATCTGTCCACCGGAGCCACGGCGGGCGCCGGGGCCGTACGCCGTCGTACGGGCCTCTCCGACCCTAATCCCTGACCGGTCCGGCCGAGGGTCCATGGGTGGGATGAATCCGGCCGACCGCGCATCGCGGGCGTACAGGCCGGACAAAGGGTGCGGCGGGCGCCCTCCATGCGCTGTTGTGCCCTCGATATCGGCATTCGCGCCGATCTTCGTGTTGGATCTCACCATGGACCTTCATCGGGAATGCAGCTACGCGGCTCCGCCGGACATCGTGTTCGCCATGCTGACCAACAAGAGCTTCATCCGGCACCGGGTGGAGAAGGCGCACGCGCTGAGCTACGAGATCGACGTACGCGACGGCGACGGCGGCGGCGCCCGTACGACCACCCACCAGGAGTTGCCCGCGAATGTGCCCGACTTCGTCCGCAAGTTCGTCGGCGAGCGGATCGAGCTCGACGAGGTGATCGACTGGGGTCCCCCCGGCCCGGACGGGTCCCGCACCGGAGACCTCAAGGTCGAGATCGCCAACGCGCCGGTCTCGATGCGCGGCAAGATCCGGCTGGTGCCCGACGGAGGCGGCTCGTCCACCAAGCAGATCGTGGACGCCGACCTGAAGGCTTCCGTCCCGATCATCGGGAAGAAGATCGAGCAGGCCGCCGCGCCCGCGGTGATGGCAGGTCTGGACGGCATGGAGGACCTCGGCCGCGACTGGCTGGCCAACCAGCGGTGACGCCGGAGACGGCGGGCGGCGCGGATCTGGTGGAGACGCCGATCCACCCGCCGCACGTCGAGACGTACGACGTGGTGGCGGGAGTCAACGTCGACCGCTCGGGCATCCCGGGCCGCCTCGATGCCTGGCGCGTCACCGACTTCGGGCTGTACTTCGCCAGGCCGGTGATCGCCCACCCCACCATCAGGTGGGTGCAGTCCTGGATCCTGCCCGGCCTGGGTGTGCGGGTCAGCGACTTCCGCAGGCACCCGGGGGCGGTCCGGTCCGAGGATCACTACGTCGACGTCATGGCCACGACCGTCGACGGCCCGGTGTGGCGCACCGTCGACCAGTACCTCGACATCCTGGTCCGCACCGGAGCGCACGCCCGGGTGGTCGACTCCGACGAGTTCGTGGCCGCGGTGCGTGCCGGCCTGCTCGACCCGGCCGGCGCCGAACGCGCCTTGGAGGCGAGCTTCACCGCGTACGCCGGGATCGTGGGACACGGCCACGACGTGGACGCCTGGCTGCGTGGCCTCGGCATCGAACTCACCTGGGTGCCGCCGCCGGAAGCGGGGTGACCCGGGCGCCTGCGTGCCGACCGGCGGCCCGGTGTCCGGGTGTCCGTCACTCGGAGTCGGTTCGCGATCAGTACGGCGTGTCGTCTCGGCGTTGCCGGTCCTTGCTGCGAACGTGAGTTCGGTACCGCCCGGAGGTCACCAGATCCTGGCGGCCCGGATTCCACCGACGTGGGGAGGCCCGGCCATGACCGACGCGACACGCGAGACGACCTACCAGTGCCCGACCTGCCGACGGCTGGAGCTGTTCGTCCAGCCACAGTGCGAGGAGGGCCACGGCGAGCAGTGCCCCGACTGGGCGTGCGTGATCTGCGGCACCGCCCTGTTCGTGGACACGTCGTTCGCCGCGGGCGAGCAGGTCCAGGTCGAGAAGGTACGCAAGGCTCCGCGCGTCGCCTGACGCGTGGCTCCCCGCGTCGCAGCCTGGCTTGCGCTGCGAGGAGCCACGCGTCGAACGCCCCCTGCGAGACAGCCCTAGCCCATGTGCGGGTAACGGTGGTCGGTGGGCGGCGCGAAGGTCTCCTTGATCGTTCGCGGGCTCACCCAGCGCACGAGGTTCCAGACCGACCCCGCCTTGTCGTTCGTCCCGCTGGCGCGAGCCCCGCCGAACGGCTGCTGGCCCACCACCGCACCGGTCGGCTTGTCGTTCACGTAGAAGTTTCCGGCGGTGTAGCGCAGCCGCTCCCCCGCGGTGGCGACCGCCCGGCGGTCCTGGGCGATCACCGCGCCGGTGAGGCCGTAGGGCGCCGCGGCGTCGAGTGCCCCGATGACCTGCTCGTACTGGCTGTCCTCGTACACATGCACGCCGAGGATCGGCCCGAAGTACTCCGTGGTGAAGATCTCGTCGGTGGGGTCGTCGCAGGTCAGGATCGTCGGCCGGACGAAGTAGCCCACGCTGTCGTCGAGTGTCCCGCCGGCGACGACGCCGATGGAGTCGGTCGCCTTGGCGCGTTCCAGCGCGGCGGCGTGCTTGGCGAACGCCCGGTCGTCGATGACCGCACCCATGAAGTTCGACAGGTCCGCGACGTCGCCCATGGTCAGCGCCTCGGTCTCGGCGGCGAGCTCGTCGGCGATCCGGTCCCACACGCTGCGCGGCAGGTAGGCCCTGGAGGCCGCCGAGCACTTCTGTCCCTGGTACTCGAAGGCCCCGCGGATGAGCGCGGTGCGCAGCACGTCGGGGTCGGCGGAGGCGTGGGCAAGGATGAAGTCCTTGCCGCCGGTCTCGCCGACGATCCGCGGGTAGTTGTGGTAGCGGTCGAGGTGCTCGCCGACGCCGCGCCACAGCGTCCGGAAGGTCGCCGTCGACCCGGTGAAGTGGATGCCGGCCAGGCTCGGGTGGGCCAGCGCGACCCGCGAGACGGCGAGCCCGTCACCGGGCAGCAGGTTGATCACACCCGGCGGCAGGCCCGCCTCCTCCAGCATCCGCATCGTGAAGTACGCCGCGAACGTCTGGGTGGGCGACGGCTTCCACAACACGACGTTGCCCATCAGAGCGGGCGCGGTCGGCAGGTTGGCGGCGATCGCGGTGAAGTTGAACGGCGTGACCGCGTAGACGAAGCCCTCCAGCGGCCGGTAGTCGAGGCGGTTCCACGTCCCGGGTGAGGAGATCGGCTGCTCGGCGTGGATCTGCCGCGCGAAGTGCACGTTGAACCGCAGGAAGTCGATCAGCTCACAGGCCGCGTCGATCTCGGCCTGCTGGACCGACTTGCTCTGGCCCAGCATCGTCGCGGCGTTCAGCGTGTCCCGCCAGGGGCCTGCGGCGAGGTCGGCGGCCTTGAGGAAGATCGCGGCCCGCTCGTCGAAGGACATCGCCCGCCACTCGTGCGCGGCGTCCTGGGTGGCCTTGATCGCGTCCTCGGCGTCCTGCTCGGTGGAGTTGCGCAGCGTGCCGAGCACGTGGGCGTGGTCGTGCGGCATCACCACGGCGACGGGGTCGCCGCCGCCGGCGCGGGTCACCCCGCCGATGGTGGCGGTGAGCTCGACCTGGTCGCCGGCCAGCTCTGCCAGCCTGCGGGACAGGCTCGCGCGCTCGGCGCTCCCGGGTGCGTAGGACTTGACCGGCTCGTTGGCCGGCGGGGGTACCTGCGTGACGGCATCCATCGATGGCTCCCGCGTCTTTGTGGGCGTGGACCAGGTTGGGGTGGGTCTCCCGGTCGGGGAGCTCCCAGCGCCATCGTCCCACCCCGACGGCGTCCGCGGCCCGGCGCCGGGACGAAGAATCCGCTCCGACCGGTATCGTTCCCCCGAATCGATCAGCCCACAGCCCAGTCAGCCCTCCGGAGGACTCCGCCGATGAGCGGTTCGGGCAACGCCGCCGGGCCCGACCGGTTGGTGCGCCGGCTCGGTGTCGGTGACGCCGTCGTGATCGGGCTGGGATCGATGATCGGCGCGGGCGTGTTCGCGGCGTTCGGCCCGGCCGCGGCCGCCGCCGGGGCGGGACTGATCATCGGCCTGGTGATCGCGGCGGTGATCGCCTACTGCAACGCCACCGCGTCCGCCCAGCTCGCCGCCGCCTACCCGACCTCCGGCGGCACCTATGTGTACGGACGGGAACGCCTCGGTCACCGGTGGGGCTTCGTCGCCGGGTGGGGGTTCGTCGTCGGCAAGACCGCGTCCTGTGCGGCGATGGCGCTGACCTTCGCGGCGTACGCCGTGCCGGGTCCGTGGTGGGTGCAGCGGATCGTCGCGGTGCTCGGCGTAGTCGGGCTCGCCGCCCTGAACTACCGCGGCGTCACCCGGACCGCCCAGGCCACCCGGATCCTGGTCGCGTGCACGCTCACCACCCTCGCGGTGCTGGTCGCCGGCATCTGGCTGGGTGGGCACGCCTCACCGGACCGGGTGGGCGGCTGGGACGCGCTGACGACCGGCGGGGCCTACGGCATCCTGCAGGCCGCCGGACTGCTCTTCTTCGCGTTCGCCGGTTACGCCCGGGTGGCCACCCTGGGCGAGGAGGTTCGCGACCCCGCGCGCACGATCCCGCGGGCGATCCCCCTCGCGCTGGCGATCACCGTCGTGGTCTACCTCGTGGTCGGCCTGTCCGCGCTGTTCGCCGCCGGTCCGGAGCTGCTGGCCCGGTCGGCCGCACCGCTCGCGGCGACGGTGCAGGCGGCCGGGGTGGGCGAGCTCGCGCCGCTGGTCCGGGTCGGCGGCGCGCTGGCAAGCCTCGGCGCGCTGCTCGCGCTGATCGCCGGCGTGGGTCGGACGACGCTGGCGATGGCACGCAACCGCGACCTGCCCGGGTGGTTGGCCGCGGTCCACCCCCGCTACCGGATCCCCCACCACGCCGAAATCGCGGTGGCGGCCGTGGTCTGCGTGCTGGTCCTCACCACGGACGTGCGCGGCGTGATCGGCTTCTCGTCGTTCGGCGTACTGGTCTACTACGCGATCGCCAACGCGTCGGCGTTCACCCAGCCGGCCGGCCAGCGACGCTGGCCACGCGCGCTGAACGTGCTCGGCGTCACCGGTTGTGTGGTTCTGGTGGCGGCGCTGCCGTGGACGTCGGTCGTCGCGGGAGTGGTGATGTTCGGGCTCGGCCTCGCCGGCCGGGCCGTCGTGCTGCACCGCCGGGCCTGAATCCTCAAGCCCGGCAGGGCGGACCGGGCCGGACAGGCAGTCGGCCGGGCGGCTACGCCGACTTGCGGGCCGGCGTCTTCGCGGTCTTCGCGGCCGGCTTCTTGGCTGCCTTCTTGGTGGTGGTCTTCTTCGCGGTGGCTTTCTTGGTGGCCGTCTTCTTCGCCGCCGTCTTCTTGGCCGGCGCCTTCTTCGTCGACTTCGCCGGCTTCGCTGCCTTCGCGGCCGAACCGGCCGTGCGTCCGGCGCCGCCACCGGCCGACTCACCGCGTTGCCGGCGCGCCTCGTCCACGCTGGCCTGCAACGCCGCCATCAGGTCGACCACCTCACCCTTGGCGGGTGCGGCGGTCGCCGGGGCCTCCACCTCGTGCCCGGTCGCCTTCGCCTCGAGGACGACCTCGAGGGCGGCGCGGTACTCGTCGTGGTAGCGGTCGGGATCGAAGCTGGTCTCCAACGTCTGGATGTAGGACTCCGCCATCGCCACCTCCTGCGGGCGGACCTCCACCTCCGACGCCGGTGCGGCGAACGACGCGTCGCGTACCTCGTCCGGCCACAACATCGTCTGCAGGACCAGCACGTCCCCCTTGGGCCGCAGCATCGCCAGCGCCTCGCGGTTGCGCAAGGCCACCTTGACAAGGGCGGTCTGGCCCGTGCGCCGCAGCGCGTCGCGCAACAGGACATAGGGTTTCGCGGCCGGACCGTCGGCCTGCAGGTAGTAACTGCGGGAGACGTAGATCGGGTCGATCTCCTCCGCGGGAACGAACTCCAGCACCTCCACCACGTGCCGGGTCGGCAACGGAAGGTCGGCCATGTCCTCCGCGGTCAGGACCGCCATCTCACCGTCGGGAAGCTCGTACCCCTTGGCGATGTCGGAGTACGCCACCTCCTCGCCGTCGACCTCGCAGAAGCGGCGGTACCGGATGCGGCCACCGTCTGCGGCGTGAACCTGACGGAACGCGACATCCTTCTCCTGGGTGGCCGCGTATACCTTGACGGGGATCGTCACCAGGCCGAAGGAGACCGAACCCTTCCATATCGCCTGCACAGGGACCTCCGGCACGTCTGGGCGCGTCGACGAGGGAAGAGACGCACCTGGAACCTCCACACTGCGTGGTCCTCTACCCCTGGTGCAAGACCACAACCGGACAGGTGTTCACACCCGGCGCACGTCGGCGAGCGCGGCGTGCACGTGCCCGTCGGCCCGCTCCAGCGCCGCCCGCGCCACCTCCGGCACGACCCCGCCGAGCACCGAGACCAGCGCGGTCTTCAGTTCTCCGCCGGCGTCGGTGAGTGCCCGGGCGCAGGTCTGCTGGTCCTCCCCCGTCGCCTCGCCGAGGATCTCCAGCATCCGCCCGCGCAGCTTGGCGTTCGTGGCCATCAGGTCGACCATCAGATTGGAGTACGTCCGCCCCATCCGCACCATCACCGCGGTGGAGAAGGCGTTCAGGATCAGCTTCTGTGCGGTGCCCGCCTTCATCCGCGTCGAGCCGGCGACCACCTCCGGGCCGGTGTCGACGGCGACGAACACGTCGACCTCCCCGCCCACGACCGCCGACGGGTTGGCGGTCACCAGGACGGTGGCCGCGCCGAGCCGGCGAGCGGCCCGCAGTGCACCGACGACGTACGGCGTCCGGCCGCTGGCGGCGAGTCCGACCACGACGTCGCCGGCCACCACCGACTCCGCGATCTCCGCCGCCCCGGCCTCCTCGTCGTCCTCGGCTCCCTCGATCGCACGCAGCAGGGCGGTCGGCCCGCCGGCGGCGTGGGTGACGAACCACCCGTCCGGTACGGCGAACGTCGGCGGGAGTTCCGCGGCGTCCAGTACCCCGAGCCGTCCGGAGGTACCGGCTCCGACGTAGTGCACGCGGTGTCCCTCGCGCAGTGCCCGCACCGCGAGGTCGACCGCGACCGCGAGGCGGGGCAGCACTGCGCGGACCGCGCCCGCCACCTGCTGGTCCTCGTCGTTGATGAGTTCGAGCACCGCGAGGGTGGGCACCCGGTCGATCTGCGTGGTGCGCGGATTGCGTGCCTCGGTGGGTGATTCCACGCGTACGTAGTCCTCGATCACCGGCCGGGTTCCCTTCTCCTGGCGCGGCTCACTCCGCGACTCACCCATCAACGTCGTCCGCGCGAAGCCGCCACCCGACGTCCGCTGATCGCGTCGAAGGTCACCTCGAGCGCGCCCATCGTCTTGTCGTAGTGGCGCCTGGCCACCGCCACGAACAGGCAGTCCACCACGGTGAGCTGGGCGATCCGGCTGGCGGTGGCACCCGAACGGAACGTCGTCTCCCGCGCCGCCGTGGTGAGCACGTAGTCGGCGACCTCCGCGATCGGGGACCGCGGGAAGTTGGTCAGCGCCACCGTGGTCGCGCCCCGGTCGCGTGCCTGGGCGAGCACCTCGATGGTGTCGCCCGTCATGCCGGTGTGGGAGATGCCGACCGCGACGTCGCCCGGCCCGAGCAGGGCGGAGCTGGCCAGCGCGGCGTGCGTGTCGACCCACGCGAACGCCAACCGGCCGATGCGGTGCAGCTTCTGCTGGAAGTCCAGGGCCACGAACGCACTGGCGCCCACGCCGAAGAGTTCGGTGCGCCGCGCGCCGGCGAGCACCTCCGACACCGTCTCCACCACCGCGACGTCGAGCTGGCGGGCGGTCTCCTCCACCGCACGTGCGTCGGCGAACGCGACCTTCTCCACGATCTGCGCCATCGAGTCGTCGGGACCGATGTCGCTGCCGACGACCCGGCCGCGGTCGCCGTCGCGGGCGGACTCCCGCGCCGACTCCGCCGCCAGCCGAAGCCGTAGCTCCGGGTAGCCGGGCAGTCCGAGAACCTTGCAGAACCTGATGACCGTCGTCTCCGACGTGCCGGCCGCGCGGGCCAACTCGGTGATGGTGCGGGCGGACGCCCCCTCGGGATCCTCGAGGACGAGGCTGGCCACGCGGCGCTCGGCCGGTGACAACGAAGGAGCGAGGGCCCGGATCCGGATCACGACACCTTCGGCCACCGGGTCGGCCTCAGGAATCTTCGAATTCTTGCCCATAGTGGAAAGTAACTTACCCTCGCAACCTGGGAGCGCGTGTCCAGCCACGCTCGCGGACGGCCACCTCGCCGAACACCGTTCCGGCCTACCGCACCGGTGTTCGCCCACCGACCACTCCACCAACGCCGTCGGCCACCCGGCGAACCGGTAGCCGGACACGTGTCCGTGTTCCCTGCCGTGCCGCTACGGTGCCGTTGCCGTGCCCATACCGTGCACCGTCGGTGACGCAACGGTTAGCGCGTTGCCTGTGACCAGCCGTCCGCGAGGAAGCGATCGGCTTCCCGCTCCCCGTTGACGAGCGTGCCCTGCGCGTCACCCAACCGGACCTCATCGACGTAGACACCGCGACCCTGGTAGAGCGGATCGGTGACGTATCGCCAGCGAATCTGGACCTGACCTGGCGATTCGTCGACCTCAGCGTACGCCTGCTGCCAATGTCGTCCGGTGAATCCGCAGATAGAGCCGTCGTGGTGAGCGATCCGTCCACGACTCGACACGACATACGGCAGTGGCGACCACGTAGCGCCACCGTCGCGAGACAACTCCAGTGTCAGGACGTCTGCGGTTTCGGTGTCCACGAACAGGTCGAAGCCAAGTCTGGTGTGTTTCTCCCGCAACGTCACCGGCAACGTCAGCGTCGCAGTGGTGCCGTCCGCGTGACCGGCGTACCACGCGGTGCGACCGCGTCGCGGTGCGACGTCGAGTGCACGCGCCACGTGGTCGGCGACCGTGCGGCGTGCGACGTTGACGCTGCTCCACTCCCTGCGTGGGTGGACACGGTTGGTCGTCAGGACGGCGATGGAACGCGACAACAGGTCGATGACCACCGACGTCCCCGTGAAACCGGTGTGCCCTGCCGTGCGCGGCGAAGCCAACGCGCCCATGTAGAACCTCTGGTCGAGCTCGAACCCGAGCCCGTGCGCGTGACCGGGGAAGCCCTCGTTGAGGTCGGTGAGCATCGCCGTGACCGACGTCTCCTCAAGGACACGGTGACCTGCGTGGCTGCCGCCGTTCATCATCGCCTGCGCGAGGATCGCGAGGTCGGACGCGGTGGAGAACACCCCCGCGTGCCCGGCGACACCGCCAAGCGACCAGGCGTTCTCGTCATGCACGCTACCTCGCACCATGCCCCGGTCGGGGTCGGTCTGGAACTCCGTGGCCGCCACTCGGTACAGCTTGTCCGCCGGCGGGTTGTAGCCGGTGTCGACCATGCCGAGCGGCTCGGTGATGCCTGTGCGCACGAGTTCGTCGAGGCCGCGGCCGGTGACGCGTTCGACCAGGACGCCGAGAGTGATGAGGTTGAGGTCGGAGTAGACGTACGTCGTTCCTGGTGGCGCGCTCGGCCTGACCGCGAGCACCGCCGCGATCCGGCTCGCCCGGTCCGGGTAGGGCCGCCACAGGCGCATCCATGACGGCAGGCCGGAGGTGTGCGTGAGCAACTGGCGTACGGTGATTGGTTCCTTGCCGAAGCTTCCGAACTCCGGAAGGTAGTTGGCGACCGGCGCGTCCAGGTTTACCTGCCCGGCCTCGACCTGCTGCATCACGACGATCGACGTGAACAGCTTGGAGATGCTGGCCAGGTCGAAAATCGTGTCCGGCCTCATGGGCACCTGCTGGTCCGCGGGCAGCTCGGCGCCGGACGCGTCGGCGTACTTCACCGCCTGGCCCATCGCCTCGTGCACGACGACCTTGCCGTCGCGGGCGACCAGGACGACCGCACCCGGGTAGAGCGGGTGCCCGTCGCCCTGCGGCCGGAGGTATCCACGCAGGTCCTCCACCATCGTGGTGAGTTCGGCGGCGTCCAGACCTGCCTCCTACGGTGTGCCGGCACGAAGTCGGGTGCCGGGCGGAGCGAAGCCTTCATACGGATGGTCGAAACCACGACTGCGCGCATCGGCGCGGGCGGGCGGTGGTATCGATGCCAGTGCGGCGACGAGAACCGTGCCGACCAACGCGATCGCGGCGACCACCCGTACGCTAGCCCGCCTTCTCCACCCGTCCATCGACAGACCTGCCCTGGGCACGTCGTGTCCTAGGCCCGTCGTCCCGGATACAGGAGGTACTGCCGACGGCGCGCGTCGAACTCCTTCACCTCCTCACTCCACGCACCCACCACCTCGGTCACCGTCGCGCCCGCGTCGATCATCGTGCGCAGCCGTGGTGAACCGGACAGCTTGTCGATCCAGTACGGCCGGTTCGCGTCGTAGGTGTCGTAGCGCCACTGGAAGTCCGCGTACCTGCGGGCCTCCACCAGCATCGCCACCGCGGCCGGGATCGGCTGGAACGCGCGTACGTCGGTGACGTGCACCTGCACACCCGCGCAGGTCTCCCCGACGTACTTGTTGAACGTAGGTACGAAGTACGCCTCGCGGAACTCCACACCCGCAAGCCCGTGGGAGTTCAGCCGGTCGCCCCAGTGGTAGTCGAGGTAGGGCGCGCCGACGAGCTCGAACGGCCGGGTCGTGCCGCGGCCCTCGGAGAGGTTGGTGCCCTCGAAGAAACAGGTGCCGACGTAGGCGAGGGCGGTGTCCGGAGTGGGGACGTTCGGCGAGGGCGGCGGCCACACCGGGTCGTACTCCTGTGCGCGCGAGTCCGGCCGCCAGCCCCGGACCTCCACGACCTCGAGGTCGACCGGGCGGCCCGCCTCCGCAGGCAGCAACTCGCCGTTGAAGAAGCGCGCGAGCTCTCCCACCGTCAGCCCGTGCTGCTGCACGATCTCCTTGGCGCCGACGCCGGAGGTGTAGTCCGGCGTCATCATCGCGCCGTCCACCCGGCCGCCGATCGGGTTCGGCCGGTCCAGTACGACGTACCTGATGCCGAGCCGGGCGGCAGCGGCCATCGAGTTGTACATCGTCCAGATGTAGGTGTAGAAGCGCGCGCCGACGTCCTGGATGTCGAAGACCAGCGTCTCCACGCCGGCCTTGGTGAACAACTGACCGAGCTTCGTCTGGTTGGCGCCGTACGCGTCGTAGACCGGTATGCCGGTCCGCGGGTCACGGCTGTCGCCCTCCGAGCCGCCCGCCTGTGCGCTGCCGCGGAAGCCGTGCTCGGGTCCGAACGCACCGACGATCGTCAGGTCGTCGTGCTCGGCGAGGTCGTCCACGATGTGGCGGGCGTCGGGCAGGATGCCGGTCGGGTTGCTGAAGATGCCCAGCCTGGTGCCTCGCAGCACCGCCCAGTCGTTCGCCGCCGCGACCTCGGCGCCGGTGAGCACCCGGCTACCGCTTCGCGGCTGCGCCGAGGCGGTGGCCGGCTGGTCGGTGGCCGGCTGGTCGTCACCATCGGCGGCGGCCTGCTGGTCGCCCGGGCGCTCGGTGGCGGCGGAGGCCGAGCCGGACAGCTGCAGCCCCGTTGTCACCACGGCGCCGGAGGCCAGTGCGGAACCGAGGAGGGTGCGCCGGGACGGCGAACCTGTGCGGGTCATCGCGTACTCCGTTCGTTTCGCGGATCTGGTGTTCGGGCGTTTGGTGTCGAGGCTTTCGGGGTTCGCTGGTTCGCGGGCTCGGTGTTCGCCGGCTCGGTGTTCGCGCGTTTCGGGTCGTGCGACGGCGAGCGGGTCACCAGGTGAGGCCGTGGCCGTACGGATACAGCACACCCGCGCCGTCGGCGGTGGGGATCTCCACCGGCAGCCGGCCGTGCGGGCCGACCTCGCCGCACAGGATCCGGGCGAGTGCACCCCCGGCAGCGGCCCCGACGTTGCCCGACCAGGTGGAGTAGCAGACGCCGCCATGGTGGTATTTCGCCACCACCTCCGCAGGGGTGGCCACGCCGTACTCCGCGGTGTTGCGGGCGCCGGCACTGTCCGCGGCCGCTCCATATACATGCGTGACGAGTAGCTGGCCGACCTTCTCCTCCACCGACATCCGGGCCACGACCCGGCGGATCCACGCCTGTGCGCGGGGGCGGGCCTGCCACCGAGCGAGCCGAACGCGGCGACGGCGCCGGCGGTGCCCAGCAGGACGGACCGGCGGGCGGGGCGGGACGAGGGACGAAAACTTCCTACGTCGGCGGGGGCCATGTGCGGAAGCTACCTACGTAGCCCGGTGAGGTCAACGGGTCACGGCGGGTTTCCACCGGGCCGGTTGTGGAACGCCGGGCTCCGGGCGGGCCGACGAGCGGGCACGGCGGCGAATCGGCCGGTGTCCGCGACCCGAGCGCCAGCGTCATCCAAACGAACTACTCCCGCCTCGGCCAAACGAATCAGGTGCCGCGTGCAATTGGCCGACATTCATCTGGACTAGACGCCGGCCGCATTTGAGCGACCTGAAGTTCGACCGCGCGTACGACGACTCACCCGCTTCGGCTCACTAGGTTTTTCGGCGTTCGGATCGCCATTGCCGGGAGGAGTCATTCGAAGAACTCGTGTGGTCGTCGTCGGCAATCATCCGGAACTGGTCGATGCACTTGTCGACCTGCTGACAGACGAGCCAGACCTCGAACTGCTCGGGGTTGCCGGCAAGAGCGAGGAGGTTCTCGCACTGGTGCAGGCACCACGCGCGCCCGACGTACTTCTGTTCGACATCGATTCGTACATCCAGTCGAGCATCGAGTCGACCGGCAGCAAAGACGCTCCGGTCGTCAACGACCTAAGCCGCCGTCTACCGAATACCCGATTAGTTGCGCTGTCGAACTACGACGACATCGCCGCCGTTGGACAGACCCTCGAAGCCGGATTCCACCGACACGTGAGTAAGCGGTTCGTCGAGCAGGATCTGGCAGCAATTTTGAAGGAGGAGCATGCTAACCTGGGTTAGTTCTCGTTACCGAAAGACCACCAAGCGTGGTCGGGTCGCCGTATTGTTGGTCCCCGTGGTCGTGGCGTTGATCGTGGGTGTGGTCGCGGCGTTCGCGCCCAAGCCCGGAACTGCTCCGGGCGATGACAAGGCTACCGCCGGCGGTAACGCCAAGATCCAGACTCCGTTGCACACGGACGGACCGAACATCGTCGACGCCAGTGGCAAGAAGGTCAACCTGACCGGCGTCAACTGGTTCGGCTTCGAGACGGAGACGTTCGCGCCGCACGGTCTGTGGGCCCGCAACTGGGAGAGCATGCTCGACCAGATCCGGTCCACCGGCTTCAACACCATCCGGTTGCCGTACACCAACCAGATGTTCGACAAGGAAAGCAAGCCCACCGGGATCAACTACAAGCTGAACCCGGACCTCAAGGGGCTGAAGGGCCTTCCGCTGATGGACAAGATCGTGAAGGGCGCGACCGACCGCGGCCTCATGGTCCTGCTCGACCGGCACCGTCCGACGGCGCAGGCGCAGAGCGAGCTGTGGTACACCTCCGACGTCAGCGAGAAGCGCTGGATCGACGACTGGACCATGCTCGCCAAGCACTACAAGAGCGACCCGCTGGTCATCGGTGCCGACCTCCACAACGAGCCGCGTGGCCAGGCCACCTGGGGCACCGGGGAGAAGAGCACCGACTGGCGTCTCGCGGCCGAGCGGGCCGGTAACGCGGTCCTCAAGGCCAACCCCAACTGGCTGATCGCCGTCGAGGGCATCGAGTCCTACAAGAACAACTACTACTGGTGGGGCGGCAACCTGATGGGTGCCGAGCAGTACCCCGTCCGGCTGGTGAAGAACGACAAGCTGGTCTACGCGCCGCACGACTACGGCCCCGGTGTCTACCAGCAGAAGTGGTTCCAGGCGCCCAACTACCCGAACAACCTTCCGGGTGTCTGGGAGAAGCACTGGGCGTACCTGAAGGACAAGACCCCGCTGCTGCTGGGTGAGTTCGGCGGCAAGTCGGTCAGCCCGAAGACCGCCGAGGGCAAGTGGCAGCACGCCACGGTCGCCTTCGCCAAGAAGCACGGCCTGAACTACACCTACTGGTCGTGGAACGCCAACTCCGGTGACACCGGCGGTGTTCTGAAGGACGACTGGAAGACCGTGGACAAGGCCAAGCTCCAGATGCTGCGGCAGTACCAGGCGCCGCTCGCGGAGGTGCCCACCGCCGACAAGCGGTGACCTCCGCGGTACCGAACGGCCGAACCGGTCAACGGTAGGGCCAGCCAGGCTCAGTAGGTACGCGAAGTAGGAAACAGGACGGCGGTCCCGGACGTACACCACGTCCGGGACCGCCGATTCTGTGCGTGCGGCTCACGGCCACAGGCCGGTCGGCGCCCGGGCCACGATCCGGGTGCCCTTCCCCGGCGCACTGTGGATCTCCAGCGTGCCGCCCAGCTCGCCGACCCGCTCCCGCATCGACCGCAGACCGAGGTGTCCCGGATACGAGGCGCCCGGGTCGAACCCCACGCCGTCGTCGGCCACCTCGAGGGTGAGCGCGGTGGGGCTGGCGTCCAGGCGTACCAGCACGTTGTGCGCCTGCGCGTGTTTCGCGGCGTTCTGCAACGCCTCCTGCGCGATGCGGTACAACGTCTGTTTCACCTTGAACGCCCCGGCCGGCTCGTTGCCCAGTACGGCTCGCGTCCGCACACCGTGGCGTACCCGGAACGCCGCGAGCTGCTTGCCGAGTGCGGCCACCAGACCCTCCTCGGCGAGTGCCTGTGGGCGCAACTCGAAGATCAGTGCCCGCATGTCGGCCAGGGCCGCCTCGGCCAGCTGCAGGACATAGGCGAGCGGCTGGTCGATCCGATCGGGTGCCTGGCCGATCGACTCCCGTGCGGTGCGGGCACCGAGTGCGATGCCGTACAAGGCCTGCGAGACCGAGTCGTGAAGCTCCCGTGCCAACCGTTGCCGCTCCTCCTGCGCGGCCTTCTCCTGCGCCGACGCGACCAGGTGCGAACTGTCCACCGTCATCGCGGCCTTGCCCGCCACCATGGACAGGTACGCGAGCTCCCGGCGACCCGGATAGGACCCGGCCGGGCACAGGCAGCACAGCACACCGAGTACGACACCGCGCGACATCAGGGGCACACACACCAGCGCCGTCGTCCGGCGGTCCGCGCCCGGCCCGGCTCCGTTCTCGGTGCCGTGCCCGGGACCGTCCGAGGACTGAGCCGCGCCCGGCGATGTGGTGCCGGAGCGACCACCTTCGGGATGGACGTGCTGGTGCACGATCGGTGCCCTGGAGGCGACGGCGGCCTGGGCGACGTTCGGCGCCGCACCCGCGGCGCCGTCCTCCAGCAACTCCGTCGGCCCGGTACCGGCGGCCCGGCGCAACGTGAGGTTGTCGTCGAGCAGGTAGATCGCCGCTGCCGGCCCGCCGGTACCGGTGAGGGCGGCCGCGCTCAGCCGGCGCAGCGTCTCGGGCAACGGTTCACCGCCCGGCGCGCCGAGCACCGCCGCCGACAATTCCAGGTCGGTGTTGACCCGATCGTGCTCGACGGCCATTCCCGCCGCGGCGGCGAACAGACCGGCCGTGCACACGTCACCGGCCCCGAACCGGCGGCTCTCGGAGCTGTCGGCACTCGCGACGTCGGCAACCTCGATCACACCGCCCGGGCGTTCCAGCCCCGGTATCGGCACCACCAGCACCGGACCGAGTACCGAACCCGACCAGACGCCCGCCTGGCCCGAGTCGGTGACGACAGGCTCCCGCCGGCGCAGCGCCTCACCCGCCGGCGAGTTCGCCACCGGCACGCGAGTGCCGACAAGATCCGGGCGCACCCGGCCGTCCGCCGCGCGGACCACCAGGGTGCCGTCACGTTCCAGGGTCGAGACCGCGCAGGCCATGGCGTCCAGGCCGCGGTGCACACCGCGCGCCACCAACCGCAGGACCGAGTCGCGGTCCAGCCCTTGCAGCAAGGCGTCGTTGACATCGGCGACGTCGGCCGCCGTTCTATCCGGCACCCCGTGGGCCGGATCCGTCCGCGGCGCCCCCGGCGTGGCACCGGTGACTCCGCCGACCGCCGTGGGACCGGTCACGCCTGCGCCAGCTCGTGCGTGGACACCAGGCCGGTCTGCACCGCGTACAACGCGGCCTGTGTCCTGCTCTGCACGTCCAGCTTGCGAAGAATGCTGCTGACGTACGTCTTGACCGTCTGCTGGCCGATGGACAGCTCGCGTGCGACCTCCTTGTTGGACCTGCCGCGGGCCAGCAGGATCAGCACCTCCACCTCGCGCCGGGTCAGCGGGCCGGGCGCGTTGGTCACCCGCATGTCGCGCACCAGCCGGGCCGCCGCGGCCGGCGACAGGTGAACCTGCCCGGCGGCCGCAGCGCGCACGGCGCGCCGCAGTCCGTCGGCGTCGGTGTCCTTGAGCAGGTAACCGATCGCGCCGGAGCGCAGGGCATCCACAACGAGGTGGTCCTCGAGGAAACTGGTCAGCGCGACCACCTCGACGTCGGGTAGTTCACGCCGGATCGCCGCGGTGGCGCTGATGCCGTCCATCACCGGCATGAGCAGGTCCATCAGCACGACGTCCGGTGTGACCTTGTGTGCCAGCTCGACGGCCTCACGTCCGTTTCGCGCCTCCCCCACCACTTCGATGCCGTCGTCCAGCTTCAGGAACATCATCAGTCCCTGCCGCACGACGGCGTGGTCCTCCGCGATCAGCAGTCGGACAGTCATCGGCCCCTCCCACCCCCAGGCGATGCCGCTCCTACCTCCACGGTACGGCCGTCCGGGGTGAAGCGAACCCTGCCGCCGTAGTCCCCCGTCCGCCCGGTTGCCGGATCGACAGCGTACGCCCGGCGCCTCGCGGCCGGGCGCCCTCTGTGCCGACGTTGCCCCGAGGGCGTTCTTGTCCGGACTTCTCCTGACCTGGTTGGCGTTCGCGGCACCCGTCACCGGGAGGAGGGAGGCGTGGACTCCCCCGAAGGGGGGTGGCGATCGCGGATGGCCGGGGGAGGCGTGTGCCGCTGCGTCAACGGAGGATTGCGATGGACGAACGAAGCGGACCGTCATGGGGGGCGGCGCCACATGTGCGCCCACGGGCTTTCTCTTACGCGTGCGTACCAGCGATGCTGGCGACGCGCCGCCAGGCTGATCCTCGACCCGAGGGTATGGCGGTTCTCCGTCGTCGGGCTGGTGGGTGCGGGCGTCAACACGCTGGCCCTTCAGCTGATCCACGGCGTCCTCCGCCTGCCGCTCGTCCTGGCGTCGGTGATGGCGACCGAACTTGCCATCGCCAACAACTACGTACTCAACGAGGTCTGGACGTTCGGCTCCAGGCAGGCGTCTCTCCTCCGCTTCACGAAGTTCAACGCCACCGCTCTGGTCGCCCTCTCGGTGAACGTCACGGTCGTGTGGGCACTGGACAGACTCGGCATTTTCTACCTGGTCGGAAACGCTTTCGGCATCGCGGCCGCGATGGGCATCAACCTCGCCGTCAGTGCGACATGGATATGGGGTGGCAAGAAGGATGGAGTCGTTCATCTTCGCGGGCCTGGTGGGGATCTCTCTCCTGCTGAGCATCCAGGCGGCGCACACCTTGTACCTGATGATCTACACCTGGGACCAGCCGCCGAACGAGAGCAACGCGGCCCCCGAGCATTTCGCCGCGCCGGCCCTGTCGTTCACCGCGATTCTTCCGGCCCGGCACGAAGAAGAGGTCATCGCGACCACCGTCGACCGGATCGTGCACAGTAACTACCCCATGCACCTGCTGCAGGTGCTGGTCGTGTGCTCGGCCGATGACACCGGGACCATCGCGGCGGTCCGCGCCAAGATCGAGGAACTGCGCTACGAGGGCATCGACAACGCCGCACTCGTGGTCTTCGACGACCAGCCGATCAACAAGCCGCACGGTCTCAACTGCGCGCTGCGGCAGGCACGTGGGGACGTGGTGACGATCTTCGACGCCGAGGACGAGATGCACCCGGACATCCTGCGGGTGGTCAACACCGTGATGGTGCGCGAGCGGGTCAACGTCGTGCAGTCCGGTGTGCAGTTGATGAACTACAGCACGAACTGGTACTCGACGTTCAACGTGCTGGAGTACTTCTTCTGGTTCAAGAGCCGCCTGCACCACCACGCGAAGCACGGCTCGATCCCGCTCGGCGGCAACACCTGCTTCTTCAACCGGAAGCTGATGGTGTACCTCGGCGGGTGGGACGAGACCAACCTCACCGAGGACGCCGACGTCGGCCTGCGGGTCTGCGCGATGGGTGAGCCGATCCGGGTGATCTACGACGACCGGTACGTCACCAAGGAGGAGACTCCCCCCACGCTCGGCAGCTTCGTACGCCAGCGCACCCGCTGGAACCAGGGGTTCATGCAGACGCTGCGCAAGGGCACCTGGAAGAAGCTGCCGACCCGGCGTCAACGCTTCCTTGCCTGCTACACCCTGGCCTTCCCGTACGCCCAGGCCATGCTCGGCGTCTACACCCCGCTCGCGGTCGGGATGATGCTCTTCCTGCACGCACCGGTCGGGGTTGCGCTGCTGTCCTTCCTGCCGGTGTTGTTGCTGGCCGCGCACTTCCTCACGGCCGTGATCGGTCTGCACGAGTTCACCGAGGCACACGGCCTGAAGCCGAGCCCGGCGCTGACGGTGAAGATGGCGCTCACCTGGATTCCGTACCAGTTCGTGATGGCCTACGCCTCGGTGCGAGCCCTGCGCCGGCAGCTCGCCGGCCGCGGGGACTGGGAGAAGACCCAGCACGTCGGCGCCCACCGCGGCGCCGCTCCGGAACGGTCCCGGCCCGCCGGGACCGCGGACGCGTTCGGCAACCCCGGCGCGGTCCGGCGCTCGCGTGACCCGGGCACCGCCAGGACCGCCGACCTGCCGGCCGTCGAGACCCCGAGGAAGGCGATGCGCAGTGGCAGCAGCTGACGTCGCTACGGCGACCCCCAAACCCGCGCTCGGGGAACGGATGCGGCAGCGGCCCAACCTGTTGCTGCTGATCTCCCTGGTGAGTGGGGCGATCACGCATGCGTACCACACGTTCCTCTATCCGCTGTACATCACCGACGAGGGCATCTACACCCAGCAGGCGTGGGCGGTCCTGCGCGAGCACGCCCTGTCGCCGTACACCTACTTCTACGACCACGCACCCTTCGGCTGGCTGGTGATGGCGGCCTGGGCCAACGTACTGCCCAACCAGTTCGAGGCGTTCGGCAACCCGATCAACACGATGCGGGTGCTGATGGTGATCGCGCACGTGATCAGCACCGGCCTGCTGTTCGGGATCGTCCGGAGGTTCTGCAACAGCTCGGCCGGGGCGTTCCTCGCCTGCTTCATCTTCAACTTCTCCCCGCTCGCGGTCTACTACCAGCGTCAGGTCCTGCTGGACAACCTGATGGTGGTCTGGCTGCTGCTGGCGGTCTACCTCATCGCCCGCAACGGCGACAGAGTGGTCACCGCGATCTCGGCGGGACTGGCGTTCGGCCTGGCGATGGTCACCAAGGAGAACGCGGTCTTCTTCCTCCCGGCACTGGCCTACATGGCACACAAGTACTCCAAGGACAGCCGGAGCCGGAGGTTCCAGACCAGCTTCTGGTGGTTCGGTGCCGGCATCCCGGTCGGGTTCTACCTGCTGTTCTCCGCGCTGCGCAACGAACTGCTGCCGAGCGGGATGAACTTCGACCTGAACGCGCCGCAGGCCAAGCACGTGTCCCTGCTCTACACGATCTGGTGGCAGTCCAACCGGACCGGCATCTCCGGCCGGGAGTTGTTCGTGCGGCTGCTGGAGAACTCCTGGATGTCGCGGGACTCGATCATCCTCATCGGCGGGCTGATCTCCGTCGCGGTCGTGCTCCTCCTGTGGTCGCAGGACAAGTCCCGGACCGGCTATCTGGTCGCGGCACTGATGGCGCTCGGCTACGGCGTCTACATGGCGCGCGGGAGCGTGCTGCTGGACTTCTACATCGTGCCCATGATCCCGGTGCTGGCGATGAACGCCGGCCTGGTGTTCGGCACCTTCATGAAGGCCGTACCACGTCCGCTACAGGTGGCCACCACCACCGCGATCGTGGGCGCGGCGCTGGTCATCCCGGGCGGGTACTTCCTGTCCCACAACACCCAGGGACAGGTCCAGGTGCACGACCTGTACCACCTGAAGGTCACGCCGCTGCAGAGCCAGCAGGTGGCCTGGGTGCGGGCCAACATCCCGTCGAACGCCCGGATCATCATCGACGACGACACCTGGACGCAACTGCATGACGCGCCGCCGTACTTCCCGCGCGCGCACTCACACTTCAAGGCGGCCTCGGACCCGGCCGTCCGCGACAAGTTGTTCCGCAAGAACTGGGCGAACATCGACTACGTCGTGATGTCCAACAAGATGCGACAGGCCATGGAACGCAACAACACCGGTGGCCAGGAGCAGTGGATGCTCGACGCGATCGACCAGCACGGCGAACGCGTCTGGGACCTGAACAAGGGCAACATCCACCTCTCCGTCTACCGGATCATCAAGTGACCACTCGCCCTGCTGGGGGGCGCTGGGGTGAAACGGGAGTGAACGATGAACATGTCGAAATGGACCTGGAAACAGATCCTGATCGTGACGGTCGTCGCGTTGGCCGTCATCTCGATCGCGCGGTCGATCCTCCCTTCGTCCGGCGGCAAGGGAGACGCCGTCGACCTCACCGGCCACGGCTCGGGCAGGACCACCGAGGTGAAGGTGCCCGAGGTACGCCAGCCGACGAAGATCGTGCGTTTCAACGGTCACAAGGTGCCCGTCGGCGCCGGGCCGGTCGCGGTCCTCAACCCGGCGCTGGCTAAGCCGGGCGGACAGGTGGGCGTCAACGGCTCGGGTTTCGACAAGGGCGCCCGCGTCGACGTGATGCTGTCCACCGGTCCGAGCAAGGCCAAGGCCACCGGCAAGGGCAAGGCCAAGGTCAAGGCCCCTGCCGCGGACAAGGGCAGGGTGGTGGCCTCGGCGCGGGCCAACCGTGACGGAGTGGTCAACGCCAACTTCACCTACCCGGTCGGCGTCGCCAACCAAGGCGGCATGCAGACCGTCACCCTGGCGCAGGTCGGCAGCACGACCAAGGTGGCCAAGGCACAGCTCAGCGCGCAGTCCGGCGTCGGGCTGATGTCGCTCAGCGACGAGGTGGGAACGCCGGGAACGCAACTCGAGGTTGACGCCGAGGGCTTCGCACCCAACGAGCCCATCAAGGTCTACTGGGGCCGGATCAGCGGCGTTCCCAGCTCCATGCTGCGTGCCGACCCGGCGGGCCGGCTGTCGCACGCTTCGCTGCGGGTCGGCGTAGGCGCGGTCGGCCCGAACACCGTCATCCTGATGGGCGCGAGGAGCAAGACCACCGCGCTGGCGCCGTTCCAGCTGCTGCGGCAGTACCCCATGGTGCTCACCAAGCCGTTCGCGGCCAGAGCCAACCAGACGATCAACCTGACCGGCAAGGGTTTCGCGCCGAACGAGCGGGTGCTCGGCTACTTCAACAGCCCGCAGGGCACACCGGTGATGACGATGCGGGCTGCCGGCAATGGCACCATCGGCGGTATCGGGTTCAAGGTGCCGTACGGACTGTTCGGCCGGCAGTCGCTGGTCTTCGTGGGTGAGCAGTCCCGCGCCTCCACCAAGGCCGGGTTCCTTGCCCAGAAGTACATGCCGAGCGTTCGCACCAGCACCTGGGGCGGGCTGCCGGGGACGATGCTGAACTTCTACGCGAAGGGTTTCGCACCGAACGAGGCGGTCCACGTCTTCGTGCAGGGCGAGCTCGTCGCGGCGTTCCGCGTCAACGAGAAGGGTTCCGCGCTCGCCGCCGGCACGTACACGATCCCGGCGGACGCCCAGAACAAGGTGGTCTTCAAGCTCGTCGGGGCGCGAAGCCAGGGCGTGGGCACCGCGACCGTCACCGTCGACAAGTCCGAGGGCAAGGTGCAGTTGCCTCCGCAGAAGAAGTACCGGCTTCCTGCCGACCTGAGGTACTGACCCGGACGCAGTTGCCGGGCAGGTACCTGGATCCGAGCAGGAACCGGGCATGAGGGAGGTGCGTCGGCATGACCGACGTCTTCGGGCCCAACACACGCGGGGTACTCCATCTGATCTCGCACCTCAACCGCGTCACCGGTGCGCAGATCGACGAGGTGGTGGCCGCCTGGCGGCGGCAGTCCCGGTCCGAGCGGGCGCTGGCATGGGCCTCGCTCGGGCACGGGACGACCCCGGCAGAACGCCGGGCGATCCTGGACGCCGCGGTCCAGGCCCGCCGGGACGCGATGGCGGCGGCCCAGCGCCATCAGCGCACCGAGTGGGCGTTCTGGGCCGCCGCGTGGGACGCCGCCGCCGCGGTCGCGGCGGGTGACCGGATGGAGGAGGAGAACTTCCGCGTCCTGGTCGAACCCCTGGCCGCCACGCTGCCGTGGCTGCGCGACCGGACACCCACCCGGCTGAGCCGGGACGGCCTGCAGGCCACGATCGCCTCCCTCGGGGGCCGCGATGCCTGAACAGTCCGTCCGGGTCGTCATCGCCGACGACGACCGCGCACTGCGCGACGCGCTGGCCGATCTGATCGCGATGCAGCCCAACCTGGAGTTGGTGGGGCAGGCGGTCAGCCATCCCGACGCCGTACGCCTCGCCCTGCGGGACCGGCCGCGGGTCGTGGTGCTCGACGTCCGGATGCCCGGCGGCACCGCACAGGCCAGCGTGCGCTCGATCCTGGACGGAAGCCCGACCACGGCGGTGCTGGTGCTGTCGGCGTACGAGGATCCCGGCAGCGCGGTGGACGTGCTGGCCGCCGGCGCCAGCGGCTACCTCGTCAAGGGCATCCCCGACGAGGAGATCCTGGAGGCCATCACCCGGTCCGCCCGCGGCCAGCTGAGCATCTCCGTCCCACTGGCACGCGAGTGCATCCAGGTGCTGCGCCGCAACCTGGAGAACGAACGCCGTACCGGCGCGGCGACCCTGCAGAACGCCAACACTCTCCGCCAGCTCCTGGACAGGGTGGGTGCGGCAGCGGTCCTGGTCGGCCCGGACGGCACCATCGAAACGGTCAACGCACGCGTCCAGGAACTCTTCGGCTACCGCCGGATGGAGGTGATCGGCGAGCCGATCACCAAGCTCGTCCCGGCGTCGGGGTACGGCGAGCCGGCCGACGAGGTGATCCACCGGTTGCTCGGCCGCGGCGGGGGCGAGGAGCAGGCGGAGGTGCACTTCACCGCGTCCGGGCGCCGCAAGGACGGCAACACCTTCCGGGTGGAGGTGTCGGCCAGCCCGATGGCGCACGGACATCGCGGCGTCGCGGTGTTCCTGCGCGACATCACCGACCTCAGCCTGGCCGAGGCGCAGTACCAGCAGCTGTTCGAGTCCTCACCGGACGCCACCCTGATCGTGGACAGCTCCGGAGTGATCCGGCTGGTGAGCGCGGCGGCGGAGCAGATGTTCGGCTTCGCCCGCGAGGACCTGGTGAACCAGTCGGTGGACGTGCTCCTCCCCGACCACCCGGTGACGATCTACCGGCGGGAGACCGACGAGACCCCGCACCGGGCCGGTGAGCCGACGGCGCCGGAGGGCATGGAGCTGACCGGCCGCCGGCGGGACGGCACCGACTTCCCTGCCGACGTCAGCTTCGCCTGGATCCGTACCGAGGACGGCCCTCGGGTGATCCTCTCCGTACGGGACATGACCGAGTCGGCCGGCTCGCGCGCGGTCCTCGAACGCAGCGTGGAGGCCCTCCGCGCGGCCGGGCAGGAACACCGGCACGTCCTGGTCGACCTGGTGGGCGCGCAGGAACGCGAACGGCTGCGGATCGCCGCCGGCATCCACGACGACAGCCTGCAGGTGATCACCGCGGCGGCCCTGCGCCTGCAGCAGCTTCGGCGCCGGCTGCGCGACCCGGAGGACCTGCGGGTGCTGGCCAAGCTGGAGGAGACCATCCGGCTGGCCGCGGACCGGCTCCGCCGCATGATCTTCGACTTCCGCCCGCCCGCCCTCGAACAGGAGGGCCTGATGGCGGCCATGAACGTCTACCTCGAGCAGTTGCATGCCGAGACCAGCCTGCGGTGCGTACTGGAGAGCCGGATGGAGGTGGAGCCGCCGCAGGAGACCCGGGTGCTGATCTACCGGATCGCCCAGGAGGCGTTGATGAACGTCCGCGTGCACGCCGAGGCGACCGAGCTGCGGGTCCGGCTGTCCGACGTCGAGGACGGAGTGCTCGTGGAGATCATCGACAACGGCGTGGGCTACAACCCACTCGAAACCGAGGCCAAACCGGGGCATCTGGGACTGACGCTGATGCGCGACCGCGCCGAGATCGCCGGTGGGTGGTGCCGGGTGGAGAGCGCGCCCGGGGCCGGGACTACCGTGGAGTTCTGGGTCCCGCGGGAAGCGGGAATGACCGGAGGCGACCAGTGACCGCGAAGCCCGCGACAAGGCGTGCCCAGGAGGGCACCCACGAGCGTGAACAGCCCGGGGACGGCCGGTGACCACCGAGCCGAACTCCGGGCCCGTTCAGGTCCTCATCGTCGAAGACCACCAGGTCGTGGCGGAGGGCCTTTGCGCGTTGCTCGACGACCACCCCGGCCTGCACGTACAGGGCTGGGCACCGACGGTCGCCGACGCCACCCGCTCGGCCGAGCAGGAGCGCGTCGACGTCGCCGTCCTCGACTTCTGGCTACCCGACGGCAGCGGCGTGGACGCCGCCGCAGGGATCCGTCGGCACCGCCCCGAGGCAGCCGTGGTCTTCGTCAGCGCCGACGACAGCGACCAGGCGATGATCGCCGCGATCGAGGCCGGGGCGTCCGGCTACCTCATCAAGACCGCGAGCGGTGAGGAGATCGTGGACGCGATCCTGCGTGCGGCGGCCGGGGAGATGCTCATTCCCGCGTCGAGGCTGCACGAGCTCCTCACCCGCAGCCGGGAGGCCACCCGCGAACGCAGTGACCGGGCGCAGGCGCTGGCCAGCCTCACCACCCGCGAACGCGAGATCCTCGCCATGATGTCCAAGGGCCTGGACAACCGCGAGATCTCCGCCCGGCTCAACATCGCCTACCCCACGGTGCGCAGCCACGTGCGGAAGGTCCTGGAGAAGCTCGGCGCCCGGTCGAAGCTGGAGGCGGTGGTGAAGGCCGCCGCGGCCGAGGAGCCCGAGGGCTCGCACGTCGAGGACGAGTCGCCCGCCGGCTGACGTACCCGGTGCAGTACGGACGTCGCGGCGCGCACGTACCGGCGTACGGCGGGGTCAACTGGCGCCGAGGTTTCCTGACGTCACTCCCGCAACAGGTCGGCGATCTCCTGCCGGGCGTACCACAACAGCTCGCGGCCCTCGGCCTCGTCCACCGCGAACCCGGCGTCCTCGTCACCGGCGTCGGCCTTGGCGACCGCCTCCGCCGCCGCGGCCACGACCTCCGCGGCCTCCACCTCGTCGACGTGCACGGCGGCCACCTTGTCCATCGGAATCGGTGCCTGCACCACGACCGCCGCGCGGCCGGCGGCCCGGTCGGGAAGCACCAGCCCGTCCGCCGCGTCGGCGGCCACCACCACCCGGCGACGCGGCGTGTCCGGGTCGCGGTACAGGCGGCGCAGCGACTCCCGGGCGGCCTCCATCGTCGCGGCGTACTCGAGCTCCTCCAGGTCGCCTTCGGCGTACCACTCCCGAAGCTCGGGGGTGACCGCCGCGGCGGCCAGTGGCGGCGGGCCGAAACCGCCCTGGGCGACGGCGCCCGCCAACTCGGTGAGCGTCACTCCGAGATACACCCGCATGCGCTGCGTCCTTCCTGTGCGCCGTCCGCCCGGGCCGCCTGTCCGGTTTTCCCGGCTGCCACTCCGGGCTGTCCGGACGAACGTAGCGGTTCAGGACCGGTCGCGGCGCTTGGCCTCCGACGCGTCGGCGTGGCGCTGCAGATCCCGGTGCTTGCGGACGGGCCGGCCGTTGGCTCGGCTGGTCCGCCGGCGGCGCATGCCCTGCACCGCGACCCGGCTGGTGCGCATCGAGGTCTCGAGCACGTCCAGGCGGCGGTGCTCGTCCATCGGGTTGGTGCCCAGCTTGGTGAGGTCCTCCGCGGACGGCGCGATCACCGTGACCTTGGTGCCGTCGGCGCGGAGCGCCTCGACCTCGCGGTTGAGCTGCCGGGTGAGCGAACGCCGCCAGTGCTGCAGCATCCACATCGACGGACCCATCGACTCGGGGGACGCCATCCAGGCCAGCGGCGCGAGGACGAACACCTCGTCGAGCCGGTGTCCCGCGGCAAGGTCGACCGAGGCGATGGAGGACGTGCCGCCGTCGACGTACACCCGGCCGCCGATCTCCACGGGGGCGAACCACCCGGGGATCGCACAGGAAGCGGCCACCGCCTCCGAGGGGGTGGTGGCGAATTCGGAGTCGACGCCCAGGGCGACCCGGGCGCCGGCGTGGTAGTCCATGGCGACCACCTTCAGCTCGGGCTTCCGGGGCCACTCGGGGACGATTCCCCCGACCAGCCGGAGGAGTTCCTCCACCGAGCCCCGGCCGCGCGGTACCAGGCCGGCCAGGACCACAGGTGCGCTGAGCAGCCGGCGGTCGCGGACCACCGAGGCGAGCAGCCTGGCCGAACCGACCCCGGGCCAGGGCGTGGGCGGGCGGCCGCCGAACGCGTAGTCGAAGTCGACGTCGTTCAGCAGGCTCCCGTCGAGCACCTCACCGCGCTGGTGCGCCCGCTGCTCCTCCGGGGTCACGCCGGCGGCCAGCAGGGCCGCGACCACGGAACCGGCGGACGTGCCGAGCAGGAAGTCGACCTTCGTCGCCCTGATCCCGGTCTCTTCCTCCAGCGCACAGAGTGCGCCGATCGTCCAGGCCGCGCCGAGGACGCCGCCGGCCCCGAGAACCAGGCCCCGTCGTGGGCCACTCATGGCGACCTCCTCACCTTGGCTCTGCGTCCTCATCTTTATCTTTCAGTGTGCCTTTCCCCGCCGACGCTCGGGCCGACTTGGTCGGGGCTCAACCGGGTCAACGGTCTCAACCAACTCGGCCAGGGCATCGGGGATGCACTGCGCGAGCACGTCGAGATCGGACATCGCGTCCCGGTCGGCGTTCAGGCCGAAGCACACAATGCCGTTGTACGAGGTCAGGCCGATGGCCAGCGCCTGCCCCTTGGCAAGCGGAACGACCGGATACGTCCCGGTCATCGGCGTCCCCGCGACGTACAGCGGACTCTGTGGACCGGGGACGTTCGTGACCACCAGGTTGAAAATACGCCGGGACAGCGAACTCGCCACCCGGGCGCCCATGGCGTGCAGCGTCGGCGGCGCAAAGCCCGCCATGCCTGCCAGCGCCCGGGCCCGCACGGCCCGTCCGGTCTCCTGGTGCGCCTTCATGGCGTACGACACCTGGTGCAACCGCATGGCCGGACTGCCCTCGCCGACCGGAAGGTCCACGATGTACTCGGCCACCCTGCTCTGCCCCTCGCCGGTGAGCACGCTCATCGGCACCAGGGCACGCACCGACGTGGCTGGCGGCACCCGCACCCCTCGGGTGAACAGCCACGACCGCAGTGCACCGGCGATGGTGGCGAGGACCACGTCGTTGACGTCGCCGCCGAGCCGGGAGCGTACGGCGCGGTAGTCGTCCAGCGAGGTGTCCACGGTGGTGAACCGCCGCTGGGAGCTGATCGGCACGTTGAGCGGGCTGCCCGGCGCCGGCCACGCGGCGGTGCTGAGGGCAGTGACCAGGCTGCCCGCGGCGCTGCCGAGCCCGCGCACCAGCCGCCCGCCGGTGAACGGCAGTTCGGCGACGGTGTGCCGGGCGGTCTCCAGCAGGTCGCTCGGCCGGGAGACCGCGGAGGCCACCGCACCGGCGAGGAGTTCCAGGGACGTCGGCTCCGGGCTCGGGACCCAGTTGTCGGCCGGCGCCTCCGGCGCCTGCGGATGCGGGTCCAGGACCACCTGGCCGATGTCGACGGCACTGATCCCGTCGATGACCGCCTGGTGGGTCTTGGACACCAGCGCGAACCTGCCGTGCTCCAGGCCCTCGACGAGGTACATCTCCCACAGCGGGCGCTCGCGGTCCAGCGGCCGGCTCATCAGCCGGGCGACCAGCTCGTGCAGCCGGTCCGGCGTACCCGGCCGGGGCACGGCGGACCGGCGGACGTGGTAGGTGAGGTCGAAGTCCTCGTCGTCCACCCACACCGGGTTGGCGAGGTTGCCGGGAACCCGACGGATCCGCTGCCGGTAACGGGGTACGTAGGCGAGGCGTTCGCGGACGAGCGAGAGCAGGGTGTCGTACCCGAACCCGTCCTCGGGTGTGTCGAACACGCTGACACTGCCCACGTGCATCGGCGTGGTCGGTTCCTCGAGGTAGAGGAACGACAGGTCGAGCGCGCTCAGCCGGTCAGGCATCGGCGTACCTCCCGATTCGTCAAGCCCCTCATCGTGACACGCCGGCCGACCCGATCGGGGGCCGGACGCCGCGGCACGCGGCGACGACACCGGGAACTCCGCCCCGCAACGCTGCCGGGGTTCTGTCCCGGGGGCTCACGCACCGGGCCCGGCCAGGACGAGCCCTACCGCCTACGTGCCCGCCGGCGCTGCTTGGGCATCGTGATTCCCATCAGGTCCGCGGCCAGCGCGCGCAGCGGAGCGCGGGCGGGCGACTTGGCGGCTACCTCCGACAGGGTGCGGCCCTGGGCCAGTGCGGTGTCGAAGGAGACCCGGTCGTACGGAACGCACACCACCGAGTCGACGCCGACGTAGCGCCGCAGCGCGTCCCGGATCTGGCTCTCCGCGTCACCGCCCACCGGCCCCTTGCGTACGCCGTTGACGACCACCCGGATCACCGCGCCCGGTACGACCTCCCGCAGCTCCTCGATCCCCCGGATCAGTCGCTGCAGTCCGATCGGGTCGGCGGCGCCGACGGCGACCACGGTGTCGCTGAGCTCCAGAGTGGTGAGAGTCGCGCCGTTTCGGCGGGGAGCCGCGGTGTCGAAGGAGATCTCCTCGTCCTGTTCGAGGCTGAACCCGCAGTCGACCACGATGGCCGCGGCGAGCTGGCGGGACAGGTCCCAGACCTGCTCCAGTGCGCTGGCCCGAAGCTCCGGCCACCGGTCGGCACGTTGGATGCCGGTCAGCACCCGCAGCCTGGGCAGCACCTCCCGGGCGTGCCGGGCGAGCGCGGGCAGGTCGAGGGTGCCGTTGTTGGCGGACCGGCACGCGGCAGCGAGGCCGGGTGCCTCGTCGAGCAGGCCGAGGGTCTGGGCCACCACGCCGCCGTAGACGTCGGCGTCGGCGAGCAGGGTGGGTACGCCGAACAGCGAGAGCTCGGTGGCGAGAGTGACCGCCACGGAGGTCCGGCCCGGCGCGCCGGTGGGGCCCCAGACCGCCAGCAGCTGGCCCGTGCCCGTACCGGTTTCGTACGCCGGCACCTCCTCCGCCGGAGGCAGCGTCGGCATCGACCGGTGCGGGTCCGACATCGCGAACTCCGCCACCGGCACCGGCCCCGCGGTCTGCGCGACCTCCACCGCCTCGGCCACCGCTCCGGCGAGCACGTCGGCCGGTGCGTCCGCCGGAACGACCCGGCTGATGCCGAGCCGGCGCAACCGGTCCTCCCCCGCCAGGTCGCCCGGGGTCACCACGCCCACCACCGCGACCCCTCCGGCCATCAGCCGGGCCACCGCGTCGCGGTCGAGTCGGCGCAGGTCGGCCGACAACAGCACGGCGCGGGCCTGCCCGGACTGGGCGGTGGCGAGCACGTCGGGCAGGTCGACGCAGCGCCGGACGACGTCCAGCCCCAGGGAACTGCGTTCCAGCGCCGAGACGAGATCGGACTCCCACTGTGCGCCGGTGACGGCGGTGAGGACGGGAAGGCTCACGGTGTCACCTCTTCGGTGCGACGTGCTTGACGATGACGGCCCTGCCGCCGGAGACGTCGCCGACGAGCTGGTCGAGGGAGAACCCCTTGCTCATCTGGTCGAGCGCCACCCGCACGGTCGCACTGGTGTCGCCGCCACCGCCGAAGCCGCCGCCGGTGGGCAGGTCGACGACGATGACGTTGCTGGCGGCGAGGATGCCCCTGTCCGGTCGGAACTTGTCGTCGTTGGCCCGCACGACGTAGATGTCGACGCGGTCGCCCTTGTGGATCGACTTGGGCAGGCCGGCCGCGGTCACGGGGATCGGTGTGTCGAGCAGCTGGTCGTCGGCCTGGTCGGTCCAGGCGTCCCGGGGAAGGAACTCACCGGGCCCGACCTCGCGGACCATCCGGGCACCCTCCGGGATCTGCGCGGTCGCCGAGACGTAGCGGTCGGCGTCCTTCTGGCTGGTGAAGCGCACCTTCCGGGCCACCAGCTGGCTCTGGGTGAGCGTGGCCGTCGGCGCGAGCGTCACGTCGTCCTTCACCGCCCAGATCTCGGCGGTCTTGTCCGACTGCGAGATCACCCGTGCGCCGAGCGCCATGGACGCGAGGACCAGCAGGATGCCGAGAAACAGCTTGGGGTCGAGCCACCTGGGCCGCGACTGCCGAGTGGCCTTGGGCGACGGCGCATCCGACAAGGGTTCCTCCGGGTTCATGGGTGCCGCGACGTCAGGTGGACGCAGACGCTGGAACGGGTGCCGGCCGACGATCGGATCTGCCGATCGGATTGCCGACAGAACAGTACGACACCGATTGTCACGGAAGGACGGGCACACCTGCTCCCAAACCGGGCACGCCTGTGGACAACCCGGTCGGGCCCGGAGAACCGCGGGGTGGCCTGAACCGGGCAGAACACGGCGGAAACCGGCGGAAACCGGCGGAACCCGGCGCAGGCGTGATCAGTACGCCACGGAGTGGGGTATGGGACGTGGGAACGCTCCCATGGACCTGTGGACAACCGAACGCAACCGCAAGCAAACACGTGGCAGACTGACAAGGCACCAAGCCCGGAAGGAGAACGCGTTGCCTGGCACGACAAGGTTCCTGCAGCTGGCCGATGTTGCCGAAGTGCTCAACATCTCGTCAGCGCAGGCCTACGCGTTGGTGCGCAGCGGCGAGCTTCCGGCGATCAAGATCGGCGGCCGGGGCCAGTGGCGGGTCGAGGCGTCCGCCCTGGAGACCTACATCGAGCGGATGTACTCCGAGACCCGCGACTTCATCACCACTCACCCCTACGGCAAGGCCGACGAGTTGTAGGCCGGGCCAGTTCTCCGGGCAGTGCCCCACTCTCCGGGCCGCCTGTCAACCTGACCGGACGGTCGGCGTTCAGCTCCTCACGAACGACGAACGAACGCGACCCCACCGAACGGCACCGTGCGCACGCCTCTGACGTCGCGGGCACGGCGGATCTCGGCCGGGCCGTGCTCGGCCATCTCGAAGAAGTCCGCACCCACCCGGTCGATCGTTCCGGTGACCGTCGTGGAATCGCGTAACGCCACCGCCACCGACGACCGGTCGCGCGCCACACCGCGCAGTGCGTGGCCGAGCGTCAGCCGCGCCGCGACCTTCCCCTCACTTCCCGGTGCGGCGGTGAGGTTGCCGAGTCCGGTGATGCCCGTGATGGAGTCCAGCGGCAACAGCACCTCGAAGCGGAAGTCCTCGGCGACCAGCAGCCAGTCCGCGCCCACCCCGGAGACGTGCCCGGTGACCTTGCCGCCGCCGAGGGTGAAGACCGTCACGGGGTGACCGAACGCGGGCCGTAGCCGGTCGACCAGGCGGAACAACGCGACCTCTCGTCGGGTCCGGTCGGCAACCTCCGACGCGAGTTCGGCCGCCTCCAGCTCCGCCATCTGGGAGTCGAGGTCGGCGAAGAGGCTTTCCCAGCGCACGCGCCCACCGTACTTCCTCACCCACGGGTGGTGATCACGACCCGACGGGGTGCCTCGCCCGCCCTCCTACGACGTTCAAGCAGATGTCAGCACAAGCAAACACAAGCAAACGATGCTAAACACGTATCAGTGCAGTGGAGCCGAGGCAGGTGCAGGCCGCAGAAGGAGGTCCGGATACACCAGTCCGGGAGATTTTCCGATCTGTCCACTGGCCGACCTGACCCAACGTCCAGCCGCGCCGGCGATCGAAAGCGCAGGTCAGAGCTCTTTTGAGCGTCCATGGCCGCTCCGCGGCGGCCACTCCGTCGCCGGCAAGTGTGTTGACAGCTCAGCGAACGGCAGAGTATGAAGGCAAACGCAAGCAAACGAATGCTTCGGAGGCCAAGTCATGCGGATCGTCCGCCGGGTCGTCTCGCCCATCGGCGTGCTGCTCGCCTTCCTCGCCGGCGCCTGGGCCCTTCGCTGGCTCACCGCCGGCAGTCTGACGGCGGTGCGAGACGGTGCCCTGACCTTCGACGCGCTCCTGGTCTTCGTCGTGGCGGTGCTCGCCTGGGCCTGCTTCGCCTGGCTGGCACTCGGCACCGTGCTGATGGCGCTGTCCGCACTGCCCGGAGCCATCGGCGCCGCCTGCGGCTCACTGGCCGAACGCGTCACTCCGGCCTTCTACCGGCGGGCGGCCCGGGTCGCGCTCGGCCTGTCCGTGGCCGCCGGGCCCGTGCTCGGGTCGCTGCCCGCCAACGCCGCCACGGTCGACCAGCCCACCCAGGCCGCCGCGGCCGCGCAGATGCTGCCCGGTCTCGACCGCCCCGGCACCATCGACAGCCAGCTTCCCGGCGGCATCCAGTTGCCCGACCTCGACCGCCCCGGCGGCACGGACATCCGCGACTCCCAGCTCCCCATGCCCGACCGGCCCACCTCCGGCCGGATCGGTTTCGACCGGGCCGGCCTGCCCAATCCGGACCGGCCGGCGAGCGCCGACCCGATCACCCGGGCACCGGTGCGCGGCGCCGACTCCCAGCAGCAGATCGTCGTCAAGCGCGGGGACAACCTCTGGAACATCGCCAAGCAGCACCTGCCCGAAAACGCCAGCAACGCAGAGATCAACCGCGAGTGGCACCGGTGGTACGACGCCAACCGGCAGGTCATCGGGGACAACCCCGACCTGATCCAGCCCGGTCAGATCCTCACCCCACCTCAGTCCTGACCGCGGCCGACGACCACCACACCGCTCACATCGATCGGGGGACCCACGATGATCGCAACCCAGCAGCCGCTGCCGGTCGCGAGGGAGACCATCCGGCCGTTGCCCCGCCGGATACCGACTCCCTCCACCGAGCCCGCCTACGACGACGAGCGCCCAGCCGACCGGGGCGGCCGGACGCTGACCCGTGGGGCCCTCGCGCTGGACCTGGCCGTCGCCGACCGGGCGGCTGCCGCGACGCGTCACCTCAGTGTCGTCGGAGGCCGCAACGCCCTCCGCGACCGCGACGACCCGTTCTTCGCTCCCCAGCAGACCCCGCGGGTGGCGCTGCCCGATCCCCGATCGTGGTCGGGACGGTTCGTCCAGGCGCTGGTGGAGGTTCTGGCCGGTGACCGGCCGGCCGCCCAGCTGCTGCGGTGGACCGACCACCGGGTCTACAACGACGTCCTCAACCGCGTGCGGGCGCTGGGGCCGTCCGGTTCGGCCCAACGCGGCGACCGCGGCCGGGCGATGGTCCGTTCGGTGCACGTCTGCGAACCCCGGGACGGAGTCGCCGAGGTGGCGGTGCACGTCAACCACGGCGGACGGTCGCGTGCGGTGGCCGTTCGGCTGGAGGGGCTCGACGGGCGCTGGCGGTGCACCGCACTCCAGCTGGGCTGACCCACCGGAGCACCACCCCATGAGCCCGCCGGCTCCGATGCGCGGGGGAACCAACCAAAGGCATCGGGGCCGGCGGTTCCACGTCCGCACAGGGCCGGGTCCGCGCACCGGGTCGTCTCAGCCACTCGACCGCCAAACGCCGCGTACCCGCACTCCGGACGGGAGTGCGTGGGTACGCGGCGTCGGTCAGCGCGCGGACCTGCGGGTCAGGGTCAGCTCAGCAGATCAGCTCAGCCGTTCAGCTCAGCCGTTCAGCTCAGCCGTTCATCCGGGCGCGGGCCTTCGGGTCGCCGTGGCAGCGCTTGTACTTTCGGCCGGACCCGCAGGGGCACATCGCGTTGCGCGGCGTACCCGCGTAGTTGAGGTCGGCGCCGGAGCCGTTGCCGGCCGCGCCGTTGCCGGCAACCTTCCCGCCCGACTCGCTGCGCAACTCCACGCCGCCCTCGCCGTCCACCGTCGGTGCGGTGTAGTTGAGCCGGGTCGGCCGCTGCGGTGCGGACAGGCCGCGGGCCACCACGTGCGGGTGCTCCTCGACCTCCGCGGCCGCCGCCTCCTCCGTGGCGGCTTCCTCGGCAGTGGGGGCGGTGGGCTCGGCGACCTGCACCTCGAGGTTGAACAGGTAGCCGACGGACTCCTCCTTGATGGCGTCCATCATGGCCATGAAAAGGTCGTAGCCCTCGCGTTGGTACTCCACCAGCGGGTCGCGCTGGGCCATCGCCCGCAGCCCGATGCCCTCGCGGAGGTAGTCCATCTCGTAGAGGTGCTCACGCCACTTGCGGTCCAGGACCGAGAGGATGACCCGGCGTTCGAGCTCGCGCAGCACCTCGGCGCCGAGCTCGCTCTCCCGGCGGGCGTAGGCCTCGTGGATGTCCTCGCGCAGCCGCTCGATCAGGAACTCGCGGGTGACTCCACCGCGACCGCCGCAGTCCTCCTCGATGTCGGCCACGCTGACCCCGACCGGGTAGATCTGCTTCAGGTCGGTCCACAGCTGGTCGAGGTCCCAGTCCTCGGCGTACCCCTCGGTGGCGCCGGTGACGTAGGACTCGACCGTGTCGTCGAGCATCGGGCCCACCTGGTCGTGGACGTCCTCGCCCTCGAGCACCCGCCGGCGCTCGTCATAGATCACGTGCCGCTGGCGGTTGAGCACGTCGTCGTACTTCAGGACGTCCTTGCGGATCTCGAAGTTCATCGACTCGACCTGCGCCTGGGCGGAGGCGATCGCGCCGGTGACCCGCTTGTTCTCGATCGGCATGTCGTCGGGGATCTTCAGGCTGGTGAGAACCCAGTCGACCCAGTCCGACTTGAACCGCCGCATCAGCTCGTCCTCGAGCGAGAGGTAGAAGCGGCTCTCCCCCGGGTCGCCCTGACGGCCGGACCGGCCGCGCAGCTGGTTGTCGATACGGCGGGACTCGTGCCGCTCGGTGCCGAGGACGTACAGTCCGCCGACCTTGGTCACCTCGTCGTGCTCGGCCTGCACCAGCTTGCGGTGCCGCTCCAGGGTCGGGCCCCACGCCTTCTCGTACTGCTCGGCGTGCTCCACCGGGTCGATGTCGAGGTCGCGCAACTCGGCGTCGGCCAGGAACTCCGCGTTGCCGCCGAGCATGATGTCGGTGCCGCGGCCGGCCATGTTGGTGGCGACGGTGACCGCGCCCTTGCGCCCCGCCTGGGCCACGATCGCCGCCTCCCGGGCGTGGTGCTTCGCGTTCAGCACCTCGTGCGGGACGCCCCGCCGCTTCAGCAGCGACGACAACAGCTCCGACTGCTCGACGCTGGTGGTGCCGACGAGGACCGGCTGCCCCTTGGCGTGGCGTTCGGTGATGTCGTCCACGACCGCGGTGAACTTCGCCTCCTGTGTGCGGTAGACGAGGTCGCCCTGGTCGGCCCGGATCATCGGCTTGTTGGTCGGGATGGGCACGACGCCCAGGTTGTAGATCTTGTTGAACTCCGACGCCTCCGTCATGGCGGTACCCGTCATGCCGGAGAGCTTGTCGTAGAGGCGGAAGAAGTTCTGCAGCGTGATCGTGGCGAGAGTTTGGTTCTCATCCTTGATCGGCGCGCCCTCCTTGGCCTCGATCGCCTGGTGCAGGCCCTCGTTGTATCGGCGGCCGTGCAGCATACGGCCGGTGTGCTCGTCGACGATCAGCACCTCGCCGTCGACGACGACGTAGTCCTTGTCCCGGGTGAAGAGTTCCTTCGCACGGATCGCGTTGTTGAGGAACTGCACCAGCGGGGTGTTGGCCGCCTCGTAGAGGTTGTCGATGCCGAGGTAGTCCTCGACCTTGTCGATGCCGGGCTCCAGCACGCCGACCGTGCGCTTCTTGATGTCGACCTCGTAGTCGACGTCGACCCGCATCCGGTTGACCAGCCGGGCGAACTCCTCGTACCACTTCGAGCTCTGCTCGGCCGGGCCGGAGATGATCAGCGGCGTGCGAGCCTCGTCGATGAGGATGGAGTCGACCTCGTCCACGATCGCGAAGTGGTGGCCGCGCTGGACGCACTCGTCCAGGCTCCAGGCCATGTTGTCGCGCAGGTAGTCGAACCCGAACTCGTTGTTGGTGCCGTAGGTGATGTCGCAGGCGTAGGCCTCGCGGCGCTCGGCCGGGGTCATGTGCGTCAGGATCACGCCCACGGACAGTCCGAGGAAGTGGTGGATACGGCCCATCATCTCGCCCTGGTACTGGGCGAGGTAGTCGTTGACGGTGATGATGTGCACGCCCTTGCCGGGCAGCGCGTTGAGGTAGGCGGCCAGCGTGGAGACCAGCGTCTTGCCCTCGCCGGTCTTCATCTCGGCGATGTTGCCCAGGTGCAGCGCCGCGCCACCCATGATCTGCACGTCGAAGTGACGTTGCTTGATGGTGCGCTGCGCGGCCTCGCGTACGGCGGCGAACGCCTCCGGCAGGATGTCGTCGAGCGTTTCGCCGTCCGCGAGCCGGCTGCGGAACTCGTCGGTCATGCCGCGCAGCTCGGCGTCCGTCATCGAGTGGAAGTCCGCTTCGATGGAGTTGACCTGTTTTGCGATCGACTGCAGCTTCCGGAGGGTCTTCCCCTCACCGGCGCGCAGGATCTTGTCGAGCAGGGCAGGCACGGACTCTTGACTCCTCGTCGTTGCGGTGTCGACTACATTCCGTCAGAGGTTGTGTCACAAGTGTGCATCCAACACCCGCGACGCGCCTTCGGCCATCGTAGGCGACGCTCACGGCCACGGTAGGCGACGGCCACCGCCGCGCCGCACCCGCCCGCGATCGCGCCACACGGCATTTCCCCGACTTACCCCACTTTGCCCGCCCAGGCCTTCTTACACCAGGATCGTCAGCCATGGATCCCGTGCGTCTCCCCGCCGGCCCGGTCGTCCTCCGTCCGCACCGCGACGACGACATCGCCGGCGTCCTCGACCAGTGCACCGACCCCGAGACCCAGGCGTGGACCACCGTGCCCTCCCCCTACACGGCGGCACACGCCGCGCAGTACGTCCGCGACGCGGTGCCCGCCGGATGGCGGGAGGAGTCCTACCTCGCTCTCGCGGTGGCCGACGCGCGCTCCGACGACTTCCTGGGGACCGTCGACCTGCGCCTGGACGAGGCCGGCGGTGCGGAGGTGGGCTTCGGGTTGCGCCGGTCCGTGCGCGGCCGAGGGGTGATGACGACCGCCGTACGGGCAGTACTGGAGTGGGCGTTCGCGTCCGCCGGACTGGACCTCGACGTCGTTCACTGGCGGGCCCAGGTCGGCAACTGGCCGTCCCGCAAGGTCGCCTGGCGGTGCGGCTTCCGGGTCGAGGGGACGGTCCGCGGGCTGTGCGTGGCCCGGGGACGCAGGTACGACGGCTGGATCGGCTCGCTTCGCTCGGGCGACCCGCGGGAGCCGGGCACTCCGTGGTATCCCGTACCCACCCTGCGCGGCGAACGCTGCGTGCTGCGGCGTTTCCGGGACACCGACGTGCCCGCCGTCCTCACGGCGTGCTCGGACCCGGTGACCCAGCACTGGCTGGGCGCGCTCCCCCGCCCCTACACCGTGGCGGCGGCCCTCGGCTACATCCAGAGCCGGGAGGAGGAGCACGCGGGCGGGCGCGGCATCTACTGGGCGGCCGCCGACCCGGACACCGACGAGTGCGTGGGCTCGTTCGGGCTGATGGACATCGACCAGACCACCGGCAGCGGCGAGATCGGCTACTGGGTCCACCCCGACGCGCGGGGACGCGGAGTGGCCACCGAGGCGACCCGGCTGATCGTGCGCCACGCGGCCGTGCCTGCCGAGGACGGTGGACTCGGACTGCGGCTGGTGACGTTGCGCGCCGCCACCGGCAACACCGCCTCGCAACGGGTCGCCGAACGCGCGGGCTTTCGCCGGGCAGGAGTGTGGCGGGCAGCCGAACGACTTGGCGACGGCAGCTTCGACGACCTGGTGGGCTACGACCGGCTCACCGCCGAGGTGACTCCCTGAGTCAACCACCGAGCGACCCGAGGCCCCGGGCGGACCGAGGAGATGCGAGGGGCGGCCGTCACCCACGCCGGACGGCCGCCCCAAGTGATCCCGGTGGCCTTCGTCGCCGGCACCCCCTCGTGAGGTCGGCCACGCGACGTGGCCCCGCCGAGTGCGTGTCCGAGCATGCCACCACACCGACGCGTTGGGGAAGTCGGGGGGAAGATTCCGCGACTGAAAACGGCCGCCGCGGCGAACGCCCCTCGCGGCCTGCAACGGTCGGTCAGGCAAGCAGCGCCTTGCGCAGCGGTGTGGCCAGGTCGCCCTGCTCGTGTACGTCGACGTCCGAAAGCCCAAGCCACGCAGCCATCGCGATCAGCTCGGCGGCCAGCTCCGGCGCGGTGTCCGGCGGCGCGTGGTCCTCGGCGTGCGCGGAACGCACCCGCAGCACGCCGGCCGCCCGGTCTGCCTTGAGGTCGACCCGGGCCACCAACCGGTCACCGAGCAGGAACGGCAGGACGTAGTAGCCGTAGACGCGCTGCGGTGCCGGGACGTAGATCTCGATGCGGTAGCGGAAGCCGAACAACTGCTCGGTGCGGGTGCGTTCGAAGACCAGCGAGTCGAACGGGCCGACGAGAGCGCGGGCACGGACCCGGCGGGGCAGCCGCGCCTCCGCGTGGAGGTAGGCGGGGCGGTTCCAGCCCTCCACGCGGGCCGGCACCAGTTCGCCGGCGTCCACGAGCTGACCGACCGCGACCCCTGCCTCGGCCGCGGACAGCCGGAAGTAGTCGCGCAGGCACTGCAGGGTGGCGACGCCGTACGCACGGGCGGCGATCCGGACGAGTTCCCGGTGTGCCTCCTCCACCGACGGCGTCGGCGTTGCGATCACCGACGCCGGAAGGACCCGCTCTGGCAGGTCGTACACCCGCTCGAACGCGGAGTTGCGGCGCGCCGAGGTGATCTCGCCGCAGTAGAACAACCACTCCAGCGCCGTCTTGACCGCGCTCCAGTTCCAGCCCCAGTGGTCCTTGCGGCGGGGCACGTCGTGCTCGATCTCCCGCGCGGTGAGCGGGCCCCGGTCGCGGACCTCGGAGTGGACCCACTGCACGAAGTCGGGCTGCTCGTCGGCGATGCGCCGCACCGATCCCCAGGCCTGGGTGCTCGCGCGGTCCATCCGGAACCGCAGCGCGGGCTGGGTGGAGACCGGGACCAGCGACGCCACGTGCGCCCAGTACTCGAACAGCCGGCGCGGCGCCCGGCCGCTCGCCCGGTCGAGCAGGCTGGTGGGGTAGGCACCGAGGCGGCTCCACAGCGGGAGGTAGTGGGCCCTGCTCACGACGTTGACGGAGTCGATCTGGAGCAGGCCGACCCGGCCCAGTACGCGGTCGAGGGAGCGGGCGTCGGGAACGCCGCGGGGTCTGGGGTCGGCGAAGCCCTGGGCGGCCAGAGCCACCCGGCGGGCCTGGGCGACGGTGAGGTGTTCCACGGCAGCACATGCTGACACGCACCACCGACAACCGACCAGACCGAGGGCCAGCCCGAACGACCGGACCGAAGGGCCAGCCCTAACGACCGGACCGAAGACCGGCCACGTGGGCCTGACCGGTTCGGGCGGCGTACCGGACCGGCTCAGGCGGCGGCGCGGTTGGCCACCGCCCGGATCACCGCGGCCACGTCGTCGACCGGGCTGTCGCGGGGCACCTGGCCGTCGGCTCCGGCCGATCCCGTGACCTCGGCGAGCTCCGACGCGGACAACTCCGCACCCTCGGTGAGCAGGACGATGCGGGTGGTGGGAAGGAGGGACTTCAGGCGGCGGCACACCTCGCCGACCGCCCGCGACGCGTGCCCGCGTCGCAGAAGTACGACGTCGGGCAGGCGTTCGGCGACGACTCGTTCCGCTGTCCGGCCGTCGCCGGCCTCACCGACGACCTCGATGTCGTGTTCCTGGTCCAGCAGTAGTCGTAGACCCCTGCTGAGCAACTCCTGACCGTCCACGAGGAGCACCCGAAGTGGGGTCGGGACCCCCGCTCCGGCGCCCAAGCTTGCAGCGGTGGCCACCGAGGCATGATGACATGGCATCTCGCCGCTTTCAGCACCTTTTGCTACGAACGTTGCGTCCATCACAGGACTCCGCATGTGTCTCGGCTGGGTCTGGGCCAAGAGCGCGGCGCGTGCTGCGTCGGCGGCACTTGTCTCGCGCCCGGCCGGCCCCGGGCGATCCGGGGCCGGCCAAGATCCGCGTGGGCGACTACGGCGCCCTCAGGATCGGCGTTCGGCCGCGGCGACGGCCGCGGCGGCTTGCTCCTCCTCCAGTCGGATCACTCCGTAGTCGTAACCCCGGCGACGGTAGACGACGCTCGGGCGCTGGCTGTCGGCGTCGATGAAGAGGTAGAAGTCGTGGCCGACCAGCTCCATCTCGTACAGCGCCTGGTCGAGGGTCATCGGCGCGGCCGCGTGTTCCTTCACCCGGACGACGAGCGGTCCGTCGCCGGTCACCTCGATCCCGGCGACGACCTCGGTGTCGGGGCGGCCGTCGGCCTCCCCCACGCCGTTGGGCTCGGCATAGCGGGTGAAGTCGTCGTCGGATTCGTCCGCGCCGTCGGCGCCGGAGTTGCGGCCCGACCGCCGGCCGTTGAGGTCGTGTACCGCCGCCGTCTCCGCCAGGGTCGCCTCCGCGACCGACATGGGGGTACGGGAACCGTGGTGGACACGTCGTCGGTCGGCCGCCTTTCGTAGTCTGGCGAGCAACTTGTCGAGGGCCAGATCGAGAGCGGCGAACCGGTCCGCGGCGGACGCCTCGGCGCGCACCAGAGGGCCTCGCGAGTAGACGGTCAGCTCGACGCGTTCGGAGTCCCCCGCCGAGCGGGTGCGCTCCTTGCAGACCTCGATCTCGATCCGACTGGCCCGGGCGGTGAACCGCTCCAGGCGCGTCAGCTTCTCCTCGACGTGACGACGGAATCGATCGGTCACCGCGCAGTGCCGACCAACGACCACAACGTCCACGTGAACCTCCCCAACTGTCGTACTACTCCGGGGTTTCGCACCTCACCGGCCTACCGTGGGAGGACCGGTAAGGCGTGCTCAGGTCATACCCGCTCCAGGTTGCGAATATGACGATGGATGGGATCTGGATGGGATAAAGGTGGTTGTGCGGAAGGCACCCGCCCGGCCGACCTGGTCTTCGTCCCCACATCCGCCTGCGGAGGGTTTCGCGGCGGCAAGGTTGCTGGATGCCACTACTCCCCTTCTCCCGGGTCGGAGGGCATCTGACCCTCCGGCGGGGCAGGGCTTACTTCTAAGCCGCACCGTGATCGGTCGACGAGAAGTCGCCTTACGTGGGCCGTTTCGCCTGCGGCTGGCATCGGCTTGCCGGAACGCGGCCGAAGAGTCGACCTGTCGTCCGGCGCAACCACGGACCCGGGCGGGTGCCATGTCGAAACGCTAGCGCCCCGGGCCGCTTCCCGGAACCCGGGAAATCACGGATATGTCACGAGGTGCGGAGTGCGACCACGACAGGCCCTGGGACCCAGCACCCGACACGCCCGGGAACCCGCCCGAAACACGCCGCGGTACACGCGCTCAGTCAGCCCGGGCCTGGTCCGGGCGCCGTGGCCGGATGCCGGCGTCTGGTCGCGGCCACCACGGCCGCCGCGCGGACGTGCACACCGGCCGCCCGCAGCACCCTGGTCGCCTCCGCCAGGGTCGCGCCGGTGGTGAGTACGTCGTCGACCAGCAGGACCGCCCGGCCGGCCAGCAGCTCACGGGACCGGGACCGGACGGCGAACGCGCCGGCAAGGTTGGCGCGGCGGGCGCGGGCGTCCAGTCCGGCCTGGTCGGCCACCCGGCGGCGGACGGCCAGCGCGGACCGCACCGTCACCGGTAGCCCCGCCCGCCGGGCCGCACGGGCGGCGCGGACCACGATGCGCGACAGCGGGTCGTGGCCGCGGCGACGGGTGACGGCGGTGCTGGACGGGATCGGGACCAGCACCACCGGCCGTCGTGACGTGGCGGCGGCCACCGCGGTCGCCAGGGCCGCTCCGAGCGGGCCCGCGAGACTGGTCCGGCCGCGTTCCTTGTGCGCGAGCAGCGCGGCCCTGGGCACTCCGGCGTACGGCGCGACGGCCCAGACCGGTGGAAGGCCGGGCGGTACGGGGTCGGGCTCGGTCCGGAACGCGGGCGCACGCAGAGCAGGCGCGCACCGCCCGCACAGGGCACGGCCGGGCCGGCCGCAGCCCACGCACCGGCAACCGAGCACCAGATCGGCGAGATCGTCGCGGACCAACCGGTCGGCGTACGCCAGAAGGCGCGCGGCGGGCGGCGGGTGACCGGTCATCCGGGGTAGGCCGGGCAACGGCCCGCCCCCTGGTTGCTCCACATGTACGTCTTGTCCTCGCGTTGCAGCACCCCGTCGCTCCCGCCGAGCAGCACCGGCTGGCCGGGCGCGGCCGCCAGTGACGTGGAGTCGGGGCCGGTGAGCGGGGTCATGGAGTAGCCGTCCACGCTCACTTTGACCGCGCGCGAGGCGGCGGCCTGGCCCTCCGACCCGATCACGGTCACCTCGTCGAGCTGGGACCACGCGAGGTCGGTCATCCTCGTGAGGTCGAGCGGAAGCTCGCGCAGGCCGCGGATGGCCAGCCCCTCGCCGCGCTCCACCCGGCCGACCATCAAGACGGTGCGGTTGCCCTGCCGGACGAGCACGGCCGCCCGGGAGCCCTCCCGGGAGATCTTCAGCCCGCGGACGTCCTTGCCGTTGAGCCCGGGCGCGTCGACCGTGCCGAGACGGTCGCGTTCGTCGAGGACCTCGATCCGCGCGCGGCCCCGGTTGCGGTCGACCATCCACAACTTGCCGGTGCGGTCCCAGGACGGCTCCAGGATGTCCCGGCCCTGCCAGACGATGTGCGGAGACGAGCGGTTGGCGCCGTAGAGGTTGACCTTCCTGCCGTCGGTTGACACCGCGGCCAGCCAGTCGGCCGATCCGCGCGGATCCTCCGGCCCGAGGCGTCCCGGAGAGCTGCGCTCGCCGAAGATCCCCACCGCGATCGAGCGGGCCTCCACCGGGCGGCCGGCCAGGCTGCTCACCGGAACCGTCCGGTCGGAGCCGACGAGGACGACCTTGCGGTCGTTGAGGGCGTACGCGCCCGTGGCCGCACCGGCGACCCGGGGGTCGTAGGTTGCCCACTGGTCGGCGCTGGTGGTGTTGGAGCCGCCGTTGCCGCCGACGCTGAACGGCGCCCGGCCGGCCGTCACCTGGATCTTCTTGACCTTGGGAATCTGGTCGAGGGTCCAGCTCAGCTGGGCGAGGAGATACCGCCGCTGCGGCTCGTACAGACTGTCGACTCGCGGGTCCAGGTCGACGGTGGCGACGTTCCCCTCGACGGTCACCGAGGGGGCGGCGAGCGTCGTGCGCTCGGGGAAGGCCGTCCGCACCGTCGGCTTCAACCAGGCGGAAGGCCCGCGCAGCAAGGCGTTGACCAGCAGCGTCTCCACATGGCTGCGGATCGGCAGGTAGATCGGGTCGGGGACGAGGATCTCGAAGTTGGGGTCGAAGAAGTACAGGTTGTAGGACTCGTACTCCCGCTGGAAGTTGTAGATCGACATCACCAGGGCGGCCGGCGGGCGGCCGACCCGCCACTGTCCGGCCACCTTCGTCATCCCGAGGTCGAGCCGCAGTCGCTCACCGGGGCGCGCCGACGTCCAGTCGCCGTTGACGCCGAGGCCGCCGACCTTGCGTACGTCGATGAACACCTTCCCGGACTTCGGCTCGGCGAGGGGCACTGGGGTGCTGTCGTAGATGAACACCTGGTTGGGCTGCCAGCGTTCGCTCATCGCGGGCGTGAGGTACTTGCGGGCGACGGGCTGGCCGGCCTGGTAACTCGCCATCGCGTCGAGGAAGCCGCGGGCGACCTGCTGGGGGCTGTCGCCCGGCTCGGGGCCGTTGACCAGAACCGGCAGCGAGGTCTCCGTGGCTGCCTGGGTGCCCATCGGCTCGAACATCACCGGGCCGCTGCTCGGAACCGTCGAGCAACCTGCGACCAGAGCGACCAGCGACACCGCCAGCGCGACCGCCCCGACCAGGCAGAGACCGTGGCTCGGCCGGCTCGGCCGGCGCGCTTCGGCCGTCACCGGGCACCTCCCGCGGCGCCGCCGGACTGGGTGGAGGACGGTGCGGACGAGGACGGCGAGGACGGTGGCGTCGAGGACGGCGAGGACGGTGACATCGTGGACGTGCTCGAGGTCGACGTGGAAGAGGTGGCCGAGATCGAGGGAGACGGCGGGGACGTACCCGGGCCCAGCGCCCTGGGGATGTCGGCACGCGCGAGCCGCGGCGTACCGCCCTCACCGGGAACCAGCGCGATCGGTGAGTGGTCGAGGGTGTCCCCGACCGTGCGCGGAAGCGTGAGGCGGAAGTGGGCGCCGCGCCCCGGCTCCCCCCAGGCCTGCAGCCAGCCGCCGTGCAACAGGACGTCCTCCAGCGCGATGGCGAGACCCAGGCCGGTGCCCCCGGTGGTGCGCGCCCGGGCGGGGTCGGCCCGCCAGAAGCGTTCGAAGACCATCGCCGACTCCCCCGGTTTGAGGCCGATGCCGTGGTCACGCACGGACACCGCGGCCGCCTCTCCGTCACCGGCGACGCGTACGACGACGTCGCGGCCCTCGCCGTACTCGATCGCGTTGATGACGAGGTTGCGGAGCACGCGCTCGATACGGCGGGAGTCCATCTCCGCCACGACCGGCGTGTGCGGCAGATGCAGGTCGAGCCCACTGCCCTTGCGGTTGGCAATGGGCTGGGCTGCCTCGACCACCCGGCGGGCGATCTCGCGCAGGTCGGCATCCTCCAGAAGAAGCGCGGCCGCTCCGGCGTCGAACCTGCTGATCTCCAGCAGGTCGCCGAGCAGCGCCTCGAACCGGTCCAGCTCGGCCTGCAGCAGCTCGCTGGCCCGGGCCACGCTGGGGTCGAACTCCTTCCTCGCTTCGTACAGCACGTCGGCGGCCATCCGCACCGTGGTGAGCGGCGTCCGCAACTCGTGGGACACGTCGGAGACGAACCGGCGCTGCACGCGGGACAGCTCCTCCAGTTGGCGGATCTGCCGCTGGAGGCTGGTCGCCATCTGGTTGAACGAGCCGGCGAGGCGGGCGAGGTCGTCCTCGCCGCGCACCCGCATCCGCTGGTCGAGCAGGCCGGCGGCGAGGCGTTCGGCGACCTGGCGGGCCATCCGGACCGGCGTGACCACCTGGCGGGTGACGAACCACGCCACACAGCCCAGCAGGACGACGATGAGCACGCCGACCGCGACCAGCGACCGCCGCAGGAGGTTCAGGGTGTCCTGTTGCTGCTGGAGGTCGAAGAGGTAGTAGATGTCGAGAGTGGCGCCGCTGCGCGGCTCCACCAGCTGGGAACCGACCGCGATGCCGGGGCTGTCCGGCTCGTTCGCTCGCCGGATCAGGGTGTAACGGTAGGCCACCTTGTCGCGCTGGACCTGGGCGCGCAGGTCGGCCGGGACGCTGGCGGGCAGGACCGTCGCCCGGGTCGAACGCGCCACCGTCTGTGAGCCGCCCTCGGCGGGCAGGACGTCGAGCACCACGTCGTACAACCCGCCGGACGCGCCGCGCAGCGCGATGTCCTGGGCCAGCTGGGTGGTGAGTTCGCTCGGGTCCCCGCTCGGCTCGGCGGCGTCGATCGCGGCCTGGGCGGACCGGAAACCCGCCGAGGCCTCACCCACCGAGGCGACCACCTTGGCGTGCACCACGCCGTCGGTCACCTGGCGCAGCAGGATCCACCCGACGAACACGGTGACCAGCGCAGACAGGACCAGCGTGCCGGTGACCACCCGCAGGTGCAGGGACCGGCGCCACACACCAGCCGGCCGGCGGGCGAGGCGTGCCGCCGGTCGGAGGATGCTGGCCAGGGTCTGCATGCGGTGCGTCCAGGGAGGCTCGGAGGGCTGCGCCGTGCGGGTGCCGGGCAGGCGGAGGGAGGGTCACCGGTGACACAGGGGCGCGCTGTGGTGACAGGTGGTCCACCCGGCACCGGGTCGTCGGCCGCCGGCGAACCGCTCCGATCGTACGTCCGAACGCCGACAGGCCCGTCGGCACGCGCCTTCGGCGAGGGCCTCCCCCGCGGAGGCGCCTACGAGGGACCCGCCTTGTAGCCGACGCCGCGGACGGTCACCACGATCTCCGGGTGCTCCGGGTCCTGCTCGATCTTGCTGCGCAGCCGTTGCACGTGGACGTTGACCAGCCGGGTGTCGGCGGCGTGGCGGTAGCCCCACACCTGCTCCAGGAGTTCCTCCCGGCCGAACACCTGCCAGGGTTTGCGGGCCAGGCACACCAGGAGGTCGAACTCCAACGGGGTCAGGGCGAGCGACTCGTTGCCCCGCTTGACCGAGTGGCCGGGTACGTCGATCACCAGGTCGCCGATGTGCAGCGTCTCCGGCACGGCCCGGTCCGACCGGCGAAGGCGGGCACGGATCCGGGCCACGAGTTCCTTGGGCTTGAAGGGCTTGACGACATAGTCGTCGGCGCCGGACTCCAGGCCGAGGACCACATCGACCGTGTCGGTCTTGGCGGTGAGCATCACGATGGGCACGTCGGACTCTGCTCGGATCTCCCGGCACACCTCGATCCCATCCTTGCCGGGCAGCATCAGGTCCAGCAGCACGACGTCGGGTTTGGTCTCCCGCACCTTCGCCATCGCCCCTTCGCCGGACTCGCAGAACACCGCCTCGAGGCCCTCCGCGCGCAGCACGATCCCGAGCATCTCGGCGAGTGCCATGTCGTCGTCGACGACCAGAATGCGACCTTTCATGAGTCCATGGTCCCACTGCGCGTGGCACGATGGCTCGACACGACCCGCGGGATACCCCAGACGTGAGGTGCGCCAGATGACCGACACCGGGACGCCGCCTGGTGGACCCCCCGGCGAGACGCCGGCCGGCCGCCCCGGATGGGGCGACGGCTGGGGTGACCCGGGCCCGCCTCCGGCCGCTCCCGGCTGGGGTGCCGCCCCGCCGCGCTGGGGTGGTGCACCGTGGGGCGCCGCGCGTCCGCAGGCACCCAAGCCGGGTGTCGTTCCCCTGCGCCCGTTGGGTTTCGGGGAGGTCCTGGACGGCGCCTTCACCACCGTGCAGCGCTACCCGAAGATCATGCTCGGGCTGTCCACGGCGGTGATGGCCGTCCTCACCACCGCGTACTTCCTGACCCTCTTCGTGGGATTCGGAGGGATGGTCGCGCCGACGGCGGACGAGCTCACCCGGATCAGCGACGCGACATGGGTCGGCCTGGCCGCCAGCGGAGCCGCTCTCGCGCTGGCCTACTGGGTCGCCCAGTCGGTGCTGACCGGCATGATCACGGTCACGGTCGCCCGCGGCGTCCTCGGCCAGCCGGCGAGCGTCGGCGAGGTGTGGAGAGTGACCAGGCCGCACGTTCTCCGCCTGCTCGCGGTGACCTTCCTGCTCGCCCTGGCCTACGTCGTCACGCTCGCGGTGGTGGTTCTGGTCGTGGTGCTGGCGTTCGTCACCAGCACCGCACTCGGGATCGTCGCCGCCGTCATCCTCGGCCTCGGGCTGATCTTCGCCGCGGTCGTGTTCGGCACCCGGACCGCACTCTCCTCGGCGGCACTGGTGCTGGAGATCGAGCCGGTGGACGCGACGCAGCCGTACGCCGGCCAGCGGCCGATCTCCGTGGTGTCGGCGATCCGGCGTTCGTGGGGCCTCGTCCGCGGGCGGACCTTCCGCACGTTCGGGATCCTGGCCGTCGCCAACGTGGTCGGCTCGGTGGTGTCGTCGGTGATCCAGACGGCGTTCACCCTGCTGGCCACCGGCCTGGGGCTCGGACTCGGTGACTCCTTCAGGGGAGGCGAGTTCCTCACTCTCGTGGTCGCGGGCATCGGCGGCCTCGCGGCGTCGGTGCTCCAGATCGCCTTCCTCGCCGCGGTCACCGCGCTGGTCTACGTCGACGCCAGGATGCGCGGCGAGGGGCTGGACATCACCCTCGCGCAGTACGCCGCCGCGGACCCGGTCGGCGGCCCGGTCGGCGGCCCGGTCGGCGCAGGCGGCACCACGTTGCCGCCGATACCGGGCGCCGAGCCGCCGTCCCCGTGGGGGGCCCGATGACGGGTCCACCACGGAGAGTTCTCCGGCGAGCGGTTCTGCGGGCGGCGGTTCGGTGATCGCTTCGGTGATCGTTTCGGGGAGCGTCCTGGCCGGGTGGTTGCCGGGAGAGCCGCCGGTCGACATCGGGGGCGCAGACGCTGCCCGCGCGGCGCGGGACGAACTGACGAAGGGCATCTACCACCGCGACGAACCCGGCCTGGTGTCCCGCTTCCTCGTCTGGGCTCGGGACTGGCTGGCCGACGTGTTCGCCCGGATCGCCGCGGTGTCCCCCGGTGGCTGGTCGGGACTGGTCGCCCTGGCCGCGGTCGTCGTGCTCGCGGTGGTCGTGGTCCGCTGGAGGGTGGGTGCGCCGGCCAGGACCCGCGCCCGGGCCGGCGGCGTGGTCTTCGGCGGGACGGTTCGGTCGGCGGCCGAGTACCGCGAGGCGGCGCGGGCGGCCGCCGCTCGTGGCGACCACGAGGCCGCGGTCCGGGACGGCTTCCGGGCGTTGGTACGGGAGCTGGAGGAACGCACCTTCCTCGACGAGCGGCCGGGCCGGACCGCCGACGAGGTGGCCCGGGAGGGTTCGGTGGTCGCACCGGAGGCCGCTGCGCCGCTGCGGACGGCCGCCCGGGAGTTCGACGAGGTCTGCTACGGCGGGCGGGCCGCGACGGCCCGGGCGTACGACGAGATCCGGGCCGCGGACGATGCCGTACGCCGGATCCGCCGACCGGCAGACCAGCCCGGGCTGCGTGCCCTGGGCAGTGCCGCCGGCACCGTGCCGCTGGGCGGAGCACCTCGGTGAGCGCGCCCACGAGATACCCGGCCGCCTCGGCGTACGCCGGGACGAGTCCGGACGCCGGGACGAGTCCGGACCCCGGCACCCCGGCCAGCCGGTCCGTCGAGCCGAACGCCCGGCAGGGGTGGCGTCGCTCGCGGGGGACCCTGGCGATCGTCGCCGTACTCGTCCTCGGCGGCCTGGTCTCGGCGGTGCTGCTCGGCCGCACCGAGGGCAGCCCCCTCGACCCGGCGTCCGCACGCCAGTCCGGTGGCCGCGCGCTGGCGGTCCTGCTCGGCGACCGCGGTGTCGGAGTGCGCCGGGTGGACAACCTCGACGGAGCGCTCCGGCTGGCGACCCGCGGCAGCACCCTCGTGGTGGCCCAGCCCGACCTGCTGGTGCCCGTACAACTGGACCGGCTGGTGCGGGCCGGCTCGGGCCATCTGGTCCTCTTCGCGCCCGGTGACGAGGCCCTGCGGGTGCTGGCACCGGACGCCGTGCGCGCCGGGGACACCTTCACCCCGGCCACGCGGACGCCTCGATGCGCCCTGCGGGCCGCCCGCCGAGCCGGACCCGTACGCGTCGACGGACCGATGTACCGCGCGCTGCCCGGTGCGAACGCCGTCGGCTGCTACGGCGACGGGAGCAGCTTCGGCCTGCTCCGGCTCGCGCACCAGCCGACCGCGCATCCCGGTGGCGGCGCCGATCCCGGCTCGACGGCCAGGATCGGCGGCGGCCGGACCGTCGACGTGGTGGGCCCGGCCACGTCGTTCGCCAACTCCCGGCTGGCCGAGCACGGCAACGCCGCGCTGGCACTGAACCTGCTCGGCAGCGAACGCGAACTGGTCTGGTACGTCCCTTCGCTGTCCGATCCGTCGGCCGCACCGCCCGGCACGCCCGGTGGACGCGAGCCGCGGAGCCTGACCTCGCTGCTCCCCGACGGCGTACGGTTCGGCGCGGGCCAGGCCGCGGTCGCCGTAGCCCTGCTGATGCTGGCCGCCGCCCGGCGGCTCGGCCCGGTCGTACCCGAGCCCCTTCCCGTCGTCGTCCGCGCGTCGGAGGCGGTCGAGGGACGAGCCCGGCTCTACCACCGCGCCCGGGCCCGAGCCCGGGCCGCCGACGCGCTGCGCGCGGCCACCGCCGCCCGGCTGGCGCCGCTGCTCGGCCTGCCTCACCCGGGGAGTCCGGGCTCCGGCCGGGACACGGGTCGCGTCCTCGGCCAGGGACCGGAGACACTGGTCGCGGCCGTCGCCGGCCGCACCGGGCGCGACGCCGGGCAGCTGCGCCGGCTGCTCGCCGAGTGCGCCGCGGGCGGGCAGACCCCCGAGGACGACGCGGCCCTCGTTCGGCTGGCCGCCGAACTCGACACGCTGGAGCAGGAGGTACGCCGATCGTGACCGACCAGGCGACCGTGACCGACGACGCCGACCACACCGCCGACGGCAACCACGCCGGAGCACCGGCCCGCCCCGCCGGATCACCGGCCGGGGACGCCCGGGCGGCGCTCCTCGCCGTCCGCGCCGAGGTGGCCAAGGCCGTGGTCGGCCAGGACTCGGCCGTCACCGGACTGCTGATCGCGTTGCTGTGCCGCGGGCACGTGCTGCTGGAAGGGGTGCCGGGCGTCGCCAAGACGCTGCTGGTGCGATCTCTCGCCGCCGCGTTGCGGCTGGACAGCAAGCGCGTGCAGTTCACGCCCGACCTGATGCCCGGCGACGTGCTGGGCTCCCTGGTCTACGACGCGCGAACGGCAGCGTTCGAGTTCCGGGAGGGACCGGTCTTCACCCACCTGCTGCTGGCCGACGAGATCAACCGCACCCCACCCAAGACGCAGGCAGCCCTGCTGGAGGCGATGGAGGAGAACCAGGTCTCGGTGGAGGGCGCCGCCCGGCCGCTGCCCGAGCCGTTCCTGGTGGCGGCGACGCAGAACCCGATCGAGTACGAAGGCACCTATCCGCTGCCCGAGGCCCAGTTGGACCGCTTCCTGCTCAAGCTGCACCTCACCCTGCCCTCGCGGGAGGAGGAGGTGGCGGTGGTCGGCCGGCACGCGCACGGGTTCGACCCGCGCGACCTCGCCGGCGCCGGGCTCTCTGCGGTGGCCGGGGTGGACGACCTGGCCGCCGCGCGCAGGGCCGTCGCCGAGGTGTCCCTCGGTGAGGAGGTGCTGGGGTACGTCGTCGACGTGTGCCGGGCCACGCGCGAGTCGCCGTCGCTGCGGCTCGGCGTCTCCCCGCGAGGCGCCACCGCCCTGATGCGGGCGGCCCGCGCCTGGGCGTGGCTTTCCGGCCGTGACTACGTGACGCCCGACGACGTGAAGGCGCTGGCGCTGCCGACGCTTCGCCACCGGGTGGAACTGCGGCCGGAGGCGGAGCTGGAGGGTGTGTCCGCGGACGGTGTGCTGGACGGGATTCTGGCCGCCGTACCCGTCCCCCGGTAGGTCCGCCGATGACCCTGACCTACCGCGCCGCACTGCTGGCCGCCGCCGGGGTGGTCGTCGTGGCGTTCGCCGTACCCTCCCGGTCCGGCATCGCACTGGTCACCGCCGCTGTCGTGCTGCTCGCCCTGGTCGACGTCGCGCTGGCGGGAGCGGTGCGGCCGCTGACGTTCCGGCGGGAGGTCACCGGCGACACCGCCGGGCGAGCGGGGGCCGGGGCGTTCGGTACGGTCAGCGGCGTCCGGCTGGGCGAGACGACGCAGGTGTCCCTGCTCGTCGCCAACCCGGGCCGGCGGCCGGTACGCGGCACCCTGCGCGACGCCTGGCCGCCCTCGGCGGGAGCGGCCGGCCAGCGGCATCCGCTCGAGCTCTCGCCGGGCGAACGCCGCCGCGTCACCACGGTCCTCCGCCCCACCCGGCGGGGAGACAAGCACGCCCACCGGGTGACCGTGCGCTCGCTCGGGCCGCTCGGCCTGGCCGGCCGCCAGGGTTCGCACGAGGTTCCCTGGACGGTGCGGGCGTTGCCGGCGTTCGACAGCCGCAAGCACCTTCCGTCCCGGCTGGCCCGGCTGCGCGAGCTCGACGGGCGGGCCAGCGTGCTGGTGCGCGGCCAGGGGACGGAGTTCGACTCGCTGCGCGACTACGTGGTGGGTGACGACGTACGCTCCGTCGACTGGCGGGCCACCGCCCGGCGCGGCGGCGTGGTGGTGCGCACCTGGCGCCCCGAACGCGACCGGCACGTCCTCGTCGTCCTGGACACCGGCCGCACCTCCGCCGGCCGGGTCGGCGACGCGCCCCGGCTGGACCACGCGATGGACGCGGGCCTGCTGCTGGCCGCGCTGGCGACCAGGGCCGGTGACCGGGTCGACCTGCTGGCGTACGACCGGACGGTCCGCGCGGACGTACGCCGGGCCGCGCCGCGCGAGGTCCTGCAGCGGTTCACCGCCGCGATGGCGCCGCTTTCCAGCGAGCTCGTCGAGGCCGACCACCGCGGCCTCGCCGCCGCGATCGCACTGCGGGCCACCCAGCGGTCGCTGGTGGTGCTGCTCACCGGGCTGGACACCGCCGTCGTCGAGGAGGGCTGGCTCCCGGTGCTCGGCGCCCTGACCCGTCGGCACGAGGTCCTGCTCGCCGCCGTGGCCGACCCGCGGGTGGAGGAGCTCGCGCGGGGCCGGGCAGACGCGCGGGAGGTGTACGCCGCGGCCGCCGCCGAGCAGGCCAGGGCCGAACGCCGGCAGGTCACCTCCACCTTGGAACGCCTCGGCGTCACCGTCGTCGACCGGCCTCCGGACGAGATCGCCCCCGCGCTGGCCGACACCTACCTCGCCCTCAAGAAGGCCGGCCGGCTCTGAGGCACTGACGAGGCACTGACGAAGTAGGGATCCGGAGCGTCCGCAACGAGGACCTCAGGCGGCGGTGGGCAGCAGGTCGCCGCGCTCGTCCGCCGCGACGTCGCCGGTCTCCCCGGCACGCACCGCCCGCCGGCCGAGCCAGAAGACGTACGTCAGGAACGCCACCTCGGCCAGCACCCCGATGCCCACGCGCGCCCAGGTGGGCAGGCCGGACGGCGTGACGAACCCCTCGATCACCCCGGACACCAGCAGCACCGCGGCCAGCCCGAGAGCCATCCCGACCGTCTCCCGCCCGGTCTCGGCCAGCGCGCGCAACCGGGTACGCGCGCCGGGCGCGACGACGGTCCAGCCGAGCCGGATGCCCGCTCCGCCGGCCACGAGGACGGCCGTGATCTCCAGCAGCCCGTGCGGCAGGATCAGGCCGAAGAACACGTCACCCCGGTCGCCGGCCACCATCAGCCCGGCGGCCACGCCGACGTTCGCGGCGTTCTGCCACAGGATGTAGACCACCGGGACGCCGAGCAGGACTCCCAGGGCCAGGCTGCCCGCCGCCACCCAGGCGTTGTTGGTCCACACCCCGAACGCGAACTCCGCGGCCGGTGCGGAGCTGTAGTAGTCGGCGAAGTCGTGCTCGACGAGCTGGTCGACCGCGGCCGGAGGCAGCAGCGCCGTGCGTACCAGCGGGTGCGTCGCGACCCACCAGCCGATGCCCGCGCAGACGGCGAGGAACGCCGCGGCCGTGCCCAGCCACCAGGGCGCGCAGCGGTAGAGCGCCGCCGGGAACGACACGGTGAAGAACCGCCCCACCTCGCGCCAGGCCGGAGTGTGGGCGCCGGTCACCGCGGCCCGCGCCCGGCCGACCAGCGCGGACAGCCGGCCGACGAGCACGACGTCGGGAGCACTCGACCGGACGACGGACAGGTGGCTCGCCACCCGCTGGTAGAGCGTGACCAGTTCGTCGGCCTCCGCGCCGGTGAGCCGGCCGCGGCGGCGGACCAGGGCCTCCAGCCGGTCCCACTCCGCCTGATGTGCGGCGGCGTACGCGTCCACGTCCACGCTGGCACACTAATGGCACCGATTCGAAGGGACCACACGTGAGCGAACCCGTCACCGGCGAGGCCGTGGTCCTCGACCTGCGGCTGGCCCGGCCGGCGACCAGGGCGCTGGCCCTGGGCATCGACCTGCTCCTTGAGGTCCTGCTCTTCGGCCTGCTGATGATCCCGGTCGCGCTGGTCACCGGCGACGACGCGAGCGAGTCGCTGGTCGCCGGACTGATCATCGCCTGCGCCGTGCTCACGTTCGTCGGCTACACCACGACGGTCGAGACGCTCACCCGCGGCAAGAGCGTCGGAAAGTACGCCCTGGGGTTGCGGGTGGTGCGCGACGACGGCGGGCCGGTGCGGTTCCGGCACGCGTTCGTGCGCGCCCTGTGCGGGGTGTTCGTCGACTTCTTCGTCACGTCCGGCTGCGTGGGGTTCCTCACCGCGATGCTCTCACCGGGCGGCAAACGGGTCGGCGACATGCTGGCCGGCACCCTCGTCCTGCGCGACCGGGCGCCGGCGGCACCCTCGGCCGTGCCGGAGCCGCCACCCGGGCTGGAAGCCTGGTCGGCGCGGCTCGAGCTGTCCACGCTGCCCGACCAGCTGGCGCTGTCGGCCCGGTCCTTCCTCGGCCGCTACCACGAGCTCACCCCCGCCGCCCGGGAGGAGCTGGGAGGGCAACTGGCGGCGTCGGTAGCGCGGTACGTCGCACCCGCCCCGCCGGCCGGGCTGCCGCCGTGGGCCTACCTCGCGGCCGTGCTCGCCGAACGCCGTCGCCGGGCCTTCGGGGAACAGCCGCATCCGCAGCAGCCGTACGCCCAACAGCCGTACGCCCCACAGCCGTACGCCCCACAGCCGGCCGCTCCTTCGGCCGAGGAGCCGCCCGCCACCGGCGGCTTCACACCGCCCCGCTGACCGCGCGAAACCTGCCGCACTCTGTCCTGCCACGCGGGCGGGCGTTCACCGGGGACGCGAAACGCCCGGCGGGCGGCCTCACGATGGAGCCCGCCTGCCGGGCGTGGCCGACCGGGCGAGGAGCCCGGCGCGAACGCGTGCTGACCCGGGATCGGCTCAGTAGCGGTAGTGGTCGGACTTGTACGGCCCGGCCACGTCGACACCGATGTAGGCCGCCTGCTCCTTGGTCAGCTCGGTGAGCTTGACGCCGAGGGCGTCGAGGTGCAGCCGGGCGACCTTCTCGTCCAGGTGCTTGGGCAGGACGTACACGCCGATCGGGTACTCGTCCTTCTTGGTGAACAGCTCGATCTGCGCGATCACCTGGTTGGCGAAGCTGTTCGACATCACGAAGCTCGGGTGACCGGTGGCGTTGCCGAGGTTGAGCAGCCGGCCCTCCGACAACACGATGATCGTGTGGCCGTCGGGGAAGCGCCACTCGTGCACCTGCGGCTTGATCTCGATCTTCTCGATGCCGGGCACCTTCGCGAGGCCCGCCATGTCGATCTCGTTGTCGAAGTGGCCGATGTTGCCGACGATGGCCTGGTGCTTCATCCGGCTCATGTGGTCGGCGGTGATGATGTTGAAGTTGCCGGTGGTGGTGACGAAGATGTCGGCGGTCTCCACCACGTCCTCGAGGGTGAGGACCTGGTAGCCGTCCATCGCCGCCTGCAGTGCGCAGATCGGGTCGATCTCGGTGACGATCACCCGGGCGCCCTGGCCGCGCAGAGACTCCGCCGCGCCCTTGCCGACGTCGCCGTAGCCCGCGACGACTGCGACCTTGCCGCCGATCAGGACGTCGGTGCCGCGGTTGATGCCGTCCACGAGGGAGTGGCGGATGCCGTACTTGTTGTCGAACTTCGACTTGGTGACCGAGTCGTTGACGTTGATCGCCGGGAAGCGCAGGGTGCCCGCGCGGTGCATCTCGTACAGCCGGTGGACGCCGGTGGTGGTCTCCTCGCTGACGCCCTGGATGCGGTCGGCGATGGTGGACCACTTCTTCGGGTCGGCCTCGAACGACCTCTTCAGCAGGCCGAGGACGATCGCGAACTCCTCGGTGTCGGCCGTCGAGGGGTCGGGCACGGCGCCGTTCGTCTCGTACTCCGCGCCCTTGTGCACGAGCAGGGTCGCGTCGCCGCCGTCGTCGAGGATCATGTTCGGCCCGGCTGCACCGTCCGAACCGGCCGGCCAGGTGAGCGCCTGCTCGGTGCACCACCAGTACTCCTCCAGCGTCTCGCCCTTCCAGGCGAACACCGGGACGCCCTGCGGCTCCTCGGGAGTGCCGTTCGGCCCGACGACCACCGCGGCCGCCGCGTGGTCCTGGGTGGAGAAGATGTTGCAGCTCACCCAGCGCACCTGCGCGCCGAGGGCGGTCAGCGTCTCGATGAGCACCGCCGTCTGCACCGTCATGTGCAGCGAGCCCATGATCTTGGCGCCGGCGAGCGGCTGGGCGGCGGAGTACTCCTCCCGCAGCGCCATCAGGCCGGGCATCTCGTGTTCGGCCAGGCGGATCTCCTTGCGGCCGAACTCAGCCAGACCCAGATCCTTGACCTTGAAGTCGAACGTCATGGGCGTTTTGCACCTCCGTATCGGATGGAACCCAGTTCGGCGAGCCTATGGGGCCTTGCCGCTTCCTCGCAGGCGCGACGCGCGTTCTTGACACAAGTTTGTCAGAATGAGCGTCATGCGGATCAGCCAGGCGGCCCAGGCCCTCGGAATGTCCCCCCGGATGCTGCGCTACCGCGAACGACTGGGACTGGTCCCCCGCGGCCGGACCGACTCGTGGTGGCGGCCGAGGCAGGACGGCGCCGACTTCACCCCCGTCCAGCCGCGGGGCCAGAACCAGAGCCGACCCCGGCCGCCGGACCGGTCCAGCGGTCACGCCCGCGGGAGCCGGCCCGGCCACCGGCAGTACACCGAGGAGGACCTGCGCACGATCGCGCTGGCCGCCCAGCTGGAGGAGAAGTACGACGTCACCCCGCTCGCGGTGGCGTTCGCGCTGCGCGCCTTCTCCGAGCCGGCCGTCGGCGCCGCCGTGCGGGAGCTGGGCGAACGCCTCGGCCGACTGCCCACGCCGGCGGCCCGGGCGGCCGAGATCGACAAGGAACGCGCCCTGCGTTGGCTCGGCCGCAGCGGTGTTCTCCAGCCGCCCCGGCCCAGGCCGCGCTGATCAACGCCGCGGCTCGGTCCTGCCCTCGCGCTGCAGCCTGCGGTCCAGGTCGGGTTCGAGGTAGATCAGCCGGGCGATCGGCACCGCGTCCCGGATCCGCACCTCGGCCGCGTCGATCGCATGGGCGACCTCGGCCGCGGAGTCGGTGGGGGTGACCGCGATCTTGGCCGCCACCAGCAACTCGTCCGGGCCGAGGTGCATCGTCTTCATGTGGATGATCCGGTCGACCAGCGGCTCGGCCGCGAGCGCCTCCTCGATCCGGCGTACGTCCTCGCGGGTCGCGGACTCACCGACCAGCAGGCTCTTCATCTCCGCGGCCAGCACGATCGCCACGCACACCAGGAGCAGGCCGATCGCGATCGACCCGAGGCCGTCCCACACGCCGTTGCCGGTGGCCAGGGTGAGCAGTACGCCGACCAGCGCGAAGAACAGGCCGACCAGCGCCGCGGAGTCCTCCAGCAGGATCACCGGGAGCTCGGGGCTGCGGGCGCGGCGGATGAAGCCGGGCCAGTTCACGTCGCCGCGGACCTGGTTGGCCTCGCGGACGGCCGTACGGAAGGACAGCCCCTCCATCGCCAGGGCGGCCACGAGGACGGCGACCGGCACCCACTTCCAGCTCTCGATGCCGTGCGGGTCCTGGATCTTGTGCCAGCCCTCGTACAGCGCGAACAACCCGCCCACGGAGAACAGCACGACCGCGACGATGAAGCCGTAGATGTAGCGCTCCCGGCCGTGCCCGAACGGGTGCAGTGGGGAGGCACCGCGCCGCGCCTGTCTCTTGCCGAGCAGCAACAGCAGTTGGTTGCCGGAGTCGGCGACGGAGTGGATCGACTCCGCGAGCATCGACGAGGACAGGGTCAGCAGGAACGCCAGGAACTTCGTGACCGCGATCCCGAGGTTGGCCAGCAGGGCCGCGATCACGGCCTTGGAGCCGCCTTCTGCGCTCATGAACGATTCCTGTCGGGCGTCGGCCGGTGGGAGAGGTCCCTATCCTGCCCTGCCCGGGAGCGATCCGCTGAGCCGGTCCGCCGTCAGCCGATGCCCGCGGTGGCCCGGAACACGACGCCGTCCCCGGCCAGGGTGACCGTGCCCTCGGCGGCGCCGGCCCACGCCGACCGGCCCGGCGTGAGGTCGACCTTGCCGGTCTCTCCCCGGGCGGCCACCGTCCCCTCGACGCACAGCAGGATCTGCGGGCCGGCGGGGTCCAGGGTGACTTCCGTACCACCGGTGACCACGTGCCGGGACAGCCGGAACTCGCTGGCCGGCGTGGCGTAGCGGCCCTCGTCGTCGGCCGTGAGGATCTCCGCCGGCCGGGGCGTGAAGTCGAGGATCCGCAGCAGCTCGGGAAGGTCGATGTGCTTGCTGGTCAGCCCGCCCCGCAGGACGTTGTCGGAGTTGGCGAGGATCTCCACGCCGACACCATGGACGTACGCGTGCAGGTTGCCCGCCGGGAGGTACAGCGCCTCACCGGGGGCGAGCCGGACGTGGTTGAGCAGCAGCGCGGCCACCACCCCGGGGTCACCGGGATACTTCTCCCCCAGCCGGCAGGCCAGATCGGCGGCCGGCCCGGAGCGGCCCGCGCAGGCAGCCACCACCGCGTCGACCACCGCCCGCTGGCGGTCGGCCGGTGCCGTCATCAGCATGGTGAACGCCGCCCGCATCCCCTCCTCGTCGGGCTGTTCTCGCAGCTGGGCCAGGAGGGGCTCGAGCTCGGAGACGCCGAACTCGCCGACCACCTCCAGCGTCTCCGCCGGCGGCCGGAACCCGACCAGCGCCTCGAAGTCGGTGAGCGCGCAGATCAGCTCGGGCTTGGCGTCGCCGTCCTTGTAGTTGCGGTGCGGCGCCGACAGCGGGACGCCGTCGGCGTTCTCGCGCTCGAAGCCTGCCTTCGCCTGTTCGGGGTCGGGGTGCGCCTGCAGGGACAGGGGGTTCTCCGCCGCCAGCACCTTGAGCAGGAACGGCAGCCGCGGCCCGAACTCGCGTACGCAGGGCGAACCCAGCTCGCCCTCCGGGTCGGCACTGATCAGGTCGAGGAGGGTCTGCTCCTTCCCGACCAGACCGGACGGCGACCCGGGGTGCGCGCCCATCCACAACTCGGCCTGTGGCTCACCTGTCGGCTTGACGCCGAGCATGGCGGGAATCGCGGTCGGCGAACCCCAGGCGTACGGACGGATCGGGTTGTCGAGCAGATGCATGACGTCCTCAGGTAGTGGCCGGTCGGGAAAGGTGCCTGGCCGGCTCAGGTGGATGGGGAGTAGCGGCCCAGGCCGACCGCGAGATAGACGGCGGCGTAGGTGCCGAGCGACTGGAGGGCGGCGTACCTCGCCACCTCCGGTCCTTCGTTCCAGCGCAGGGTGCGTACGTGCAGACCGCGGGACTCGGCCGCGGCGAGCAGCCGGCCCCGAGCCTCCCGGATCGAGGGCTGTTCGGCTCCGTCGTCGAGGACGAACAGCGCCGGGCGCAGCGCGGCCGTGCCCCCTTCGGCGAACGGGTCGCTGAACGGGTCGGCGAACAGGTCCCGTGGCGCCGCGCCCTCCAGGACCGGCATCAGGTGGTCGGCGTCGGCCGCCAGCGCCGGCCGGTTGGAGGCCCGGCGCAGGGTCTCCACCACCCGGCGGGCGGCGCGGGCCGCGAGTACCGAACCGCCCCAGATGAGCGGCAGCGCGTCGGCGAGTACGAGGGCAAGGTCCTTGGCGGGATTGGCGGCCAGGTCGGCGTGCGGCGAGCAGCGCGACGCCACCTCGTCCAGCGCCAGGGCCACCGACTCCGCCGACACCTCCGGGCCCAGCTCGACCACGTGCAGAAGCTGAAGTACGACGACCGCCAGGGCCAGCGGGTCGCCGGTCTGCGCGGGGATCAGCGTGGTGTCGCGGCCCTGCCCCGCCTCGGCCAGCGCCGACTCGCGCGGACAGGCCAGGATGACCGTGCTCCCCCGACGTACGGCATCGTGCACCGCAGAGGCAGTCTCGGCGTCACCGCCGCGGGGAGCGAGCACCACCACGAGGTCAAGCGCACCCACCCAGCCGGGTAGCCCCGGGCCGGGCCAGGCGACGAACGGCACCGGGCACCACGGCTCCAGCACCGCCCGCAGCAGGCGAGCGTCGGCACCGACGGCGACCACGGCACGCGGGCGGCCGGCGCCCCGGAGACCCTCCTCGACGCCCTTGGCGGCCTCGGCCTCCCGGCGGACCCGGGCGCCGGCCTCGGCCAGCTCACGCAGCGCGGTGTCGGCACGGGCCAGCACGGCCTCGTCGTCGAGGAGGCCGTCGTCGAAGTGTTCGGCGCTCACGGTGGTTCAAGCGTCGGTGGCCGTCGGGGAGTTCCCGTCGGTGGGGCCGGCGTCCGAACCGGACTCACCTGCGGACCCGCTCGCGCCGGCGTCTGGCCGGCGGGCCTCGTCGACCAGCAGCACCGGGATGTCGTCACGCACGGGGAAGGCCAGCCCGCAGGCGGCGTTGGTGCACACCAGTTCCGAAGCGGCGTCGTCGGGGTGCAGCGGGGAACGACAGGCCGGGCAGGCCAGGATCTCCAGCAGCGCGGGGTTGAGATTCACCTGTGGTCCCTTCGGGTGCCGCGTTCCGGCACGGCCGCTCTTCGTCTTCGGGCGATCGGCCTTCGGTGGTGCGGCCTCACGCGTTCACGGTGCCGCGGACGAGGCCGAGGACCTCGTCGCGCAGGCGTTCCATCGTCGCCTGGTCGGCCGCCTCCGCGTTGAGCCGGAGCACCGGCTCGGTGTTGGACGGGCGGAGGTTGAACCACCAGTCGGCGTGCTCAACCGTAAGCCCATCCAACTCGTCGACGGTCACGCCCACCCGATCGGCGTAGGCGGCCTTCACCCGCGCCATCGTGGCAGCCTGGTCGTCGACCCGGCTGTTGATCTCGCCGGAGGCAGCGTACCGGTCGTACTCCTCGAGGAGCTTCGACAGCGGTTGGTCCTGCTCCCCCAGCGCGGCAAGCGTGTGCAGCGCGGCGAGCAGCCCAGAGTCGGCGCGCCAGAAGTCCCGGAAGTAGAAGTGCGCGGAGTGCTCGCCGCCGAAGACCGCACCCGTGCGCGCCATCGTGGCCTTGATGAAGGAGTGGCCGACGCGTTCGCGCACCGGTCTGCCGCCGTGTTCGTGGATGATCTGCGGCACCGCCCGGGACGTGATCAGGTTGTGAATGACGGCCGCGCCGGGCTCCCGGGCCAGCTCGCGCACGGCGATCAGGGCGGTGATCGCCGAGGGCGAGACCGATCGGGCGTTCTCGTCGATCACCCAGCAGCGGTCGGCGTCGCCGTCGAACGCCAGGCCGATGTCGGCACCCACCTCGCGCACCTTCGCCTGCAGGTCGACCAGGTTGGCCGGCTCGATCGGGTTGGCCTCGTGGTTGGGGAAGGTGCCGTCCAGCTCGAAGTACATCGGCACCAGGTCGATCGGCAGCCCCTCGAACACCGCCGGCACGGTCAGCCCGGCCATGCCGTTGCCCGCGTCGACCGCGACCGTGAGCCGCCGGATGCCGGACAGGTCGACCAGCCCGCGCAGGTGGCCGGCATACGCGGAGAGGAGGTCCCGGCGCTCGACCTTCCCCGCCGGTACGACGTCGCGGTCCGCGCCCTGGTGACCCTGCCGGCCCTGCTCCACCAGCGACCGCAGCCGGGCCAGCCCGGTCTCCTGCCCGACCGGCGCCGCACCCGCCCGGCACAGCTTGATCCCGCCGTAGTCCGGCGGGTTGTGGCTCGCGGTGAACATGGCGCCGGGCAGGTCCAGGTGCCCGCTGGCGAAGTACAGCTCGTCGGTGGAGGCCAGGCCGATGTCGACGACATCGCAGCCGCGGCTGGTCACACCCGCGGCGAACGCCTCGGCCAGCTTTGGTGAGGCCACCCGCATGTCACGGCCGACCACCACGGCGGCCGGTCGGTCGAGCACCTCCACGTAGGCCTCGCCGATCGCGCGTACGAGGTCGGCGTCGAGGTCGTCGGGCACGACCCCGCGGATGTCGTACGCCTTGAAAATCTTCTCCGGGTCGGACACCTGGCCACCATAACTGCCCAAACCGCCACCGGAGGCGTAGCACGCCGATCACGCTGCGAAGTCCCCGGCCGACCGTGCGCGCGAACCGACCCGGCAGGGCCGCCTCACGCCGGGTCAGGTGTTGTCGGGATTGCGCAGCACACGCAGGTGGCCCCGCCGGCCCACCTCGGCCGGCGGCTCCGGAGCGGTGTCACGCGGGCGGGCCGCCTCGCGGACGGCGTTGGCCAGGGCCTCGAGATCGTCGGCGGAGGGCCGCAACGACTCCGGGTCGGGAGCGAGCCGGATGACCTCCCAGCCGCGGGGAACGGTGAGGCGCTCGGCGTGCTCGGAACACAGGTCGTAACAGTGCGGCTCTGCGTAGGTGGCGAGGGGCCCGAGCACGGCCGTGGAGTCGGCGTAGACGTAGGTGAGCGTCGTCACGGCAGGGCGCGAGCACGCCGTACGAGAACATTTCCTGAGCGTGCCCACGAGGTGGGATGGTACCTGCCTGCCGTCTCGGCAGACCACCTAACACGCTCATACCTGTCGCAGACCGGCAAAGCGGTCGGTTGCCGCCTGCGGGTCGGTACCGGACCGGGCATTCCGGTCACCTTTCGCCGTACCGGACCGGAAGTGGGTCCCGGCGGGCATGTGCCACGGCAAGCCGGGCCTGCGTGCGCGCCCCGGGACGTGTCCGCGGGACACGCCCTAAGCTCGGATCGTGAGCGCACCCGAGGCACCAGACGACGCCGGTGCCGGCCGATCGGTACCCCCCACGGACCCGCCCGGGTCCCCGCTGTCGGCTGCCCAGGCCGAGTCCACCGCTCCGGCGGCCGGCGGGCCCAACGGACGGCCCGCGCGTCGCCGGGACCGGCACGGCCGGGGCATGCGCGGCCCGATCGCCGTTCGCGGTCCGCTGGCGCCGGGCGGCGTGCCGATCGCCCGCAGCCGCGCCGAGCGGTTCGACGAGTACGTCCTGGATGCGGTCGAGGAGCTCGAACGCCGGTTCGCCACCGAACTGGACGGCGTGGAGTTCGCGGTCGAGGACGTTCCGGACCCGCGCCGGGACCACGGGCTGGTGGACATCCCGCTCGGCGCGGTGCTGGCGTCGTCCGAACGCGACGAACCCGCCCGGATCGTGCTCTACCGCCGCCCGATCGAACTCCGGGCGGTCGGGACGTCGGAGTTGTCCGAACTCGTGCACGACGTCGTGGTCGAACAGGTCGCGGACCTGCTGGGGCTCGGGCCCGCCGACGTCGACCCGGACTACGGCGAGGAATAGCCGGCAGGCGGCGAGGCGTACCTGTCCTTGGCCCCGCCGAAGCGGCGGCGCGATCGGCTACCGGAACATCGGGTCGACGGTCTCCCGGACTCCGATCCCCGCGCCGATGTCGGACCGCGCAGCCGGGCGTACGACCGTCGCCTCGGCGGACGTCAGCGGCCACGACGAGGCCATCGGCCCGTCCGGGTCGTCCTCGACCCGTAGCCTGCTCCCGTACAACGGGCCGCCGCCGTCGGGCGTGACCACCACGGTGTAGCGGCTGACCTCCTTCGGCTCCAGCCTGGTCTCCTCCGTGCTGCCGGGCCGAACCGTCACCTTCGTCGAGCCCACCTCGCGACCGTCGTCGGAGTACAACCGCACGGAGGCCTTGACCGCCTGCTGGGAGGGACTGGACAGCAGCAGGCTGGCAGACCTGCCCTTGCCGGCGTCGGTGGACGGCACCACGGCCGGGCCGGAGAGCGGAGAGGACGCCGCGGAGTACGCCACGTCGTGCGGCTTGGAGCCGGAGCCGAACACGCTTCGGACCGAGGCGGTGACGGGCACGTCGGACTCCACCCGGACCGCACCCGCCTGCTTGCGGAGAGCGTCCTGCAGGGGGATCTCCGCGACCGTGCCGGGCTTGACCTCCAGGTCGCCGAGCCCGGACGGGCGGAACGTGCCGTCGGGGCCGAGCACGGAGAGGTTCACGCTGGCGGTGGAGTCTGCCGGGGCCACCACGCTGAGGACGCGGTCGCCGTCACCGGGGGCGACGCCCGGCACGACGACCTGCTTGGCCGGCGATGTCGCCGAGGGGATCCAGTCGACACCCATCGCGGTGTCGGCGTTCTGCGCGTCGTTGCGCAGTGCCGCCGCGACCCGGCCGCGCTGGGCCACGACCGCGACCGCGAGCCGCTTGCTGGTGGGCGCCAGCTTGTCGAGTTCGACGACGGTCTGCCGCCCCGGCGCCACGGTGAGCCCGCGGGCGGCGTCGGCGTCGACCGGTCCCTTCTCGTCGTACAGGCGCAGGTCCACCTGGGCCGAGCCCTCGTCGGTGTTGGTGAGGTAGAGGCGGCCGTGCTGGCCCAGCGCGCTGCCGGTGCCGACGAACCAGAACTGCGTGCCGGGCTGGGTGCACGGCGCCTCCGCCAGGCCACGCAGCGGGCCCGACCCGGACCGGGTGAGCTGGCCGGCAGCGGCTCCGGGGGCCACCGCGCCCTGCGCGCTCACCAGCAGCGGCGGAGTGTCGGCCTTGCGGACGGAGTAGGCGGCCAGGCGTTCGCGCTGGTCGACCGAGGCCAGCGGCTTGGCCGAGCCGAGGGGTAGTACGGCGAGCTGGCCGGGGGCGGCCTCGGCCCGCCGGGCAGCCTCCGCCCCCACACCGGGTGCGTCGATCCGCGCCGGCGCGGACACGGCGGCCACGTCGGTGGCGCTGCTCTCCGAGGACACGTAGCGGGACTCCGGGCACACCAGTGTCGCGCGGTCCACGGGGACGCGGGTGGGCCGGCCGGACGCCCGGGCCGGCTCGTCGGCCGAGGTCAGCGCCGGGCCGGCCAGGGTCGCGCCGCCGACCAGCACGGCCGCGGCGACCACGACGGCGCCGAGCCGGACGAAGGGGTTGCTCATCGGTTTCGAACCCCCTCACGAGGTCGACCGGCAGCACCTCGACCGGTCGAGGTGCTGCCGGTCGAGGTGCTGCCGGTCAGGGTGCTGCCGGTCAGTGTGTCGCCCGTCGAGGCCGCGCCGGATCGTGCGCCGGCCGCGGCCGAGCGCCTGCCGGGCCTGCCGTCGGTGCCGAACGAGCCGCCCACGCGCCGGCCGCCCGCCGGCTCCATCGGCAGCGGATCCCGCCGCGGCCGGGTGGGCAGCGCGAGGATCAGGAACACCAGCACCAGGAACCCCTGGACCGCGAGGAGTTCGCCGTGCAGCTTCGGGGTGGAGTCGAGGACCAGGCGGCCGCCGCTCGCGGGCAGCTCGAACGCCTGCGCCCACCCGTCGTGGCGCACCGGCTTGAGGTGCTCACCGGCCAGGCTGGCCCGCCACGACCGGTCGTAGGCCTCGGCGAGCACCAGCAACCGGCCTGCCGGACCGTCCGGCACCGTGACCGCGGCACCGCCGGGGTCGACTCCGACGACCGCGGCCGACGAGGCTCCCGAGGAGGTGCCGGCCCCGGCCGCGCCCCGTGGGTCGAGGATCCGCAGCCGGCCGACCGGCAGGTCGACCTTCCACGCGGCCGCGCCGTCCGGCGCGCTGGACCGGACGAGACCGGGGGTCGCGTCCAGCCGCTCGGCCGACGCCGCGTCGGCGGGGGCCGGGAGGTAGACGTACCCGATGTCGTAGCCGGCCAGGCGGGCGGCGGTGGTCTCCCGCTGGGAATCACCGAGCAGGTCGCCGACGGTGGTGTCCAGGCGGTCGAGCGTGCGGACGGGCGCACCGGTCTGGGCATCGCCGAGGCGTGCGGCGGCACCGCGTAGCAGTGCGTAGCGAACCGCGCCGGCGTCGGCCTGGACGACCAGGGCCCGTGGTTGGGCGGCGGACTTCTGCGCGGCCCGCATGTATGCCGGGACCGCGGGCCCGGCGTCCCGGTTGATCGGGCCGTCCGCGCCCCGGATGACCCACCACCCGGCGACGAGCACCGGAGCGGTCACCGCGACCACGACGGCCACGCCGATGCCCGGCTGACGCCAGGAGAAGCTCCGCTGCCGGAAGACGCGGCGGGCGCCGTCGGCGCCGTGCACGATCGCGAGGATCCAGCCGGCCAGGATGAGTACCGAGGCCAGACCGGGCCAGGCCGGGACCCCGACGGGCACCCACTCGGTGACGACCGTCAGCCTGCTCTGCACCAGCCCGAGCGCGAGACCGGCCAGGCTGAGTCCCCAGGCCGCGAGGACGCCACGTGCCCGGTCACGGCGCAGCAGCGCCACCAGCGCCACCACGCACAGCAGGCCGAACATCCACGCCGGTGCCCCACCGGGGCCGCCCGGGCTGCCGAACGCCAGGCGCAGCGGAGCCAGGTGCGAGTCGGCCAGCCCCGGCACCGCCAGCCCGGCCTCACCCAGCAGGACACCGGGATCACGGGCGACGACCGGAAGCCAGGGCAACAGCGCCAGCGGCGGCACCGCGAGCGCCACCACGATCCGGCCCACGCTTCCGGGCTTGCGCAGCGTGGGCAACGCGATCGCCACCAGCCCCAGCAGCAGCGCCGCGACGTAGCCGAGGGGGACGAACGCGGTGAGGACGGCGAGCAGCAGGCCGGCGGCCCAGGCGGCGCTCCAGCTGCCGACGGTGACCCCCGGTCCGTAGGTCCGCAGCACCGCCAGCGCCACCAGCGGCAGGACCACGATGGCCACGCACGTGCCGATCCGGCCGGCCGCGACCGCACCGGTCACCACCGGCAGCAGGGCGTACGTCGCCGTCGCCCACAGGCGCAGCGGCCGGGTCGCCACCACCGGCCGCATCAGGAGGTAGCAGGTGATCGCGGCCAGCGGCACCGAACCGAGCAGGAGTACGTCGACAGCCAGCCAGGCCTTGCCGAGGAGGAGCGAGCTGACCAGGGCCAGGACGGTGAGGTACGGCGGCGCGGGCCGGCCGCTGCCGAGCTCGACCGGGTGCCAGCCTTCGTACGCCCGGCGCCACAGGTCGGCCGCGCCGTCGGGGGCCGGCAGCAGTGCTCCGCCGCCAAGCTCGCCGCCGCCGAGCAGGTTGCGGCACGCGACCAGCGTCACCACGGTCACCGCCAGCACGACCAGCAGCGCCGGGCGGGCGACCAGCCACCGCCAGACGCCCGGGGTGTCGTCGTCGAGTTCCTCGGTTTCCTCCGCGACCGGGCCGGTCTCGATCACCCGACGTGATCGCCGGCCGGTGCCGACGTGCGTGCCGGAGCGGGCCGAGACCAGCGCCATCAGCCCGTCGAAGGCGTGTTGCAGCCCGATCCACGGGGGCGGAAGCAGCCGGCGGACGGCGCCACTGCCGACCCGGGCCGTCCGGGCCCGTCGGCGTCGTGCCCGCAGGATCAGGTCGGGCCGGGAGTAGGCACCGGCGAAAGCACGGAACTCGTCGTACGCCGCGTCGGGCCACTTCGCGACCAGCAGGCCGAGCACCCGCAGCAGCGAGCCCACGGCCAGCCGGACGAGGAGGAAGGGAACCCGCCAGGCCGCGGAGTTGACCAGGAGGGTGTAGAGCGCGTTGCGGCGGTCGGTCAGCCGCGGCCGATGAGGCACGGCGTCCAGTAGGCGGTACCGGCGGTGACCCGCCTCCGCGTGGTGCACCACCGCGTCGGGGCAGGTCAGCACCTGGTGGCCCGCGCGGACGACGCGCCAGCCGAAGTCGACGTCGTCACGGAAGAGGCGCAGCTGGGGATCGAAGCCGCCGAGGTGCTCGAACACGTCGCGCCGGACGAACATGCCGGCGGTGCTGACCGCGAGGACCTCGCGTACGCCGTCGTGCTGGCCCTGGTCGTACTCGCCGAACTCCAGGCCGGTCTCGCGGGCTCCGCTGCCGGCGATGGTCACTCCGACCTCGAGCAACCGCCGGCCGTTGGGCCAGTCGCGCAGCTTGGGACCGAGGACCGCGGCTCCCGGAGCGGACTCGGCCTGGCGCAGCAGCGCCTCCAGCGCGCCCGGATCGGGAGCGCAGTCGTCGTGCAGCAGCCACAGCCACTCGCCCGGCTCGGCGGGAGGCAGTGCCTGAACCGCGCGGTCGACGGCGGCGCCGAAGCCGGTCCGTGCCGGGGCGTCGATGACCGGGCCGCCGAGCTTGCCTACCAGCAGGTCGCGGGAGTCGTCGAGGCTGCCGGTGTCGACGGTCACCACGCGGTCCGGCGGGCGGGTCTGGGCCTGGATCCCGGCGATCAGCTCATGCAGCCACGGCGCGCCGTTGTGGGACACGACGACGGCGGTGACGATCGGGCGCGACGACGCCTCGGCTCCTGAACGCTCGCTCATGCGGAAAGCGGAACCTCACAGGTGGGGGGCTCGGTGCAAGCCCACACACTACGCGACGCTTCCGACGAACGGCCTCAGGCTGGGACAGGTCGGGCGCTCACCTCAGGGCAGACGCGTCGGGGAAGCCCCCCGACGCCGGGTTGGACAGCACGGGACCGCAGGCGTCCGGCCCACGGTCCCGCGCCGAGGCGGCCCGGGATCTGTCGCTCAGACCGCGCGCTTCTTCATCCGACGGCGCTCCCGCTCGGAGAGGCCGCCCCAGATACCGAAGCGTTCGTCGTGTTCCAGTGCATAGGTCAGGCACGCCGATCTGACCTCGCACACCATGCACACCCGCTTCGCTTCGCGGGTGGATCCACCTTTTTCCGGAAAGAACGCCTCCGGGTCGGTCTGCGCGCACAGCGCGCGTTCCTGCCAGCTGAGCTCTTCCTCGGCGCTGCCGTGCAGCAGGCTGGGCTCTGCCACGGTCCTCGCCTCCTCGACCCACGTCCCCGTGAGAAAAATCCCCGTTGCCGACCAGTTACTCGGGTTGCTCGCGGCGCAGACCGGGTCGACGTCGCCGTCCGTCCCCGCACCAAACTCCGAGCGGTGCTTCCGTGTCACACCGTTCTGGTACTTCCCCGGAACGGCGGGAATGACACAGCTGAAATTACATGCTGGAAATCCCGCTACGTCAACTTGAGGTCTGCTATAAGCGGACATAGCCACCCGGAGCATGGCGGAAACCTCAACGGGGCAAGGCGATCGGAGCCGGTATGGGAGAGAATCCCAACCACACAAGGGATCTGAATCGCCGACAACGCGATCGGGCCCGGCCAGAAGCTGGGTTCTGGCCGGGCCCGATCGTCTCGCCCGCGGTGGCGCCTCGCGCTTCACGCCTCAGCGTGGCGGCTGCGACCACCAGCTCTGCTGTTCCTCACGAGCCCTGCCCTGGTCACCACGGCCCTCGTCACCGCGGCCCTGGCCGGGTCGGCCCTCGTCCAGCCCCGGCTCACTGTCAGGCCCGTCGAGGTTTCCCATGTGGACGACCCGGGTGTGGTCGTCGTCCTCGTCGTCCGCCCCGGACGCCGGGGCAGCTGGCTCGGACGGCCGGGCATCCGGCGCGTCGACCGGCTCGGGGTAGTCGCGGCCGAAGAACTGCGTGCTGTCCGGATCGCGCCGCGCAGCGCGGCCCGCGGGACGATCGTGGTCGGGCCGGCCCTGGTCGTGCTGCGGCTCGCGGTCGCCGGGCTGGTTGTGGTAGGGCCCACCGTGTTCGTTCGCCCCGGAGTCCCGGCCGGCGTCCGGACCGAACGAGGAGTAGGCGGCGTACTGCTGCCCGGCGTCGCCCTGGCCGTACTCCGGCCGGCCGTACTGCTCCTGCCGGCCGTGGTCGAACGGCCCCTCCTGTGGGGCGTGCCCCGGCTGGTCGTACCGGCCCTGCTGACCGTAGGCATTCCGCTGGTCGTCCTGACCCTGGTCGTACTCACCCTGGCCGTACTGGCCGTGCTGGCCGTAGCCCTGCTGGCCGTGCTGGCCCTGGTCGGGCTGACCGTACTGAGCGGGCTGCGGGTAGTGACCCTGGTCGGGCCGGCCGTACGGCTGCTGGTCGTACTGGCCCTGCTGGGCGTACTCGCCGTACTGGCCCTGCTGGGCGTAGCCCTGTCCGCCGTACTGGTCGTAGCCCTGCTGGGCGTACTCGCCGTACTGGCCCTGCTGGGCGTAGCCCTGTCCGCCGTACTGGTCGTAGCCCTGCTGGGCGTACTGGTCGTAGCCCTGCTGGGCGTACTGGTCCTGGCCCTGGGCGTAGTACCCGGCCTGGTCGTACCCGCCCTGGTCGTACCCGCCTTGGTCGTAGCCGCCCTGCGCGTACGCCGACTGGGCGTACTGACCCTGCTGCTGCTCGTCACGCTGGTCGTGTCCGCTGCCCTGCTGCTCGCCGCCGAACCGGCCGAGGAGTCCACCGGACTTGTCCTGCCCGCGCTTGTCCTTGCGGCCCTCCCGCTTGCCGCCGCCCAGACTGCCGCCCAGACTGTCGGCCAGGCTGCCCACCGGCTGCGGCAGCGCCTTCAGCGTGGTGAACACGAAGAAGAGGGCGGCGCCGGCGATCGCGAGGTAGGCGAGCTGCTGCACCGCGGTGGCCAGCTTGCCGTCGATGCCGAAGGCGCCCACGCCGCTGGGCAGGCGAACGTCGGCGGCCATCCCGCCGAGCCAGGTCACCAGCCCCAGCAGGGTCAGGATCGTCAGCACCGCCAGCGCGACCAGGGTGATGACGCGCGCCTTCGGCGTGGGCTCGCCGAGGTGGGTCACGAGGACCACCGCGAGCACAAGGAGGGCCACGAGCACCGGCTGTACGAATCGGCCCTGGTAGGCGAACGCCGTCAGCGCGAAGCCGGAGCCGCTGTCGATGCCGAGTCGCGACACCGCCACCAGGCCGACCAGGATGCCGGCGCCCAGCAGCACCCACGCGAACAGCTCACGCTGCGGCTTGGTCGTCTCGGTAACCACGTGCTACCCCCAAATCTGGGTGTGATGTCGGGCTGCAGCCTCCCACACGGTGGCCCGACGTGGGGACCCACGTGGTGGGCCCAAAGTCGATCCGTTGGGCGGCTGGTCGCGGCGGGCCCCCCGGCGACCGGCACCACTATGGCGCAGATCGCCCGATCCGTCCCGACCGGCCTGTGGACAGACGCGGCGAGAGCCCGGCCATGCGGAGGGGGCACACTGGTGGCGTGCGGATCACGGTTCTCGCCGGCGGGATCGGCGCAGCGCGCTTCCTGCGCGGCCTGCTCGCCCACTCCCCCGACGCCGAAGTCACGGTCATCGGCAACACCGGTGACGACCTCACTCTCTACGGCCTGCGCGTCTCCCCCGACCTGGACACGGTCATGTACACCCTGGGCGGCGGCAACGACGAGGCCCGGGGCTGGGGCCGCGCGGACGAGTCCTGGAACGCCCTGGAGGAGATCCGGGCGTACGACTCGGTGCCGTCGTGGTTCGGGCTCGGGGACCGCGACATCGGGACCCACCTGGTCCGAACGGCGATGCTGGCCGAGGGCCGGACGCTCTCGGAGGCGACCGCCGCGCTCACCGCTCGCTGGCGGCTGCCGGTACGCCTCATCCCGATGACCGACGACCGGGTGGAGACCCACGTCGTCGTGGAGGACCCGGACTCCCCCGACGGCCGGCGCCGGCTGCACTTCCAGGAGTACTGGGTCCGTCACCACGCGTCCCTGCCCGTGGTCACGGTCGACGTCGAGGGCGTCGGTGAGGCGACCCCCGCTCCCGGCGTACTCGAGGCGATCACCGGCGCCGACCTTCTCCTGCTGCCCCCGTCCAACCCGGTGGTGAGCGTCGGGCCGATCCTCTCCGTGCCCGGCGTCCGTGACGCGGTCCGCTCCGCCTCCGCGCCGGTGGTCGGGCTGTCCCCGATCGTGGGCGGCGCACCGGTACGCGGGATGGCGGACAAGCTTCTCCCGTCCATCGGCGTCGACACCTCCGCGGCCGGTGTCGCGCTGCACTTCGGTGCCCGCGGCGACGGCGGGCTGCTGGACGGGTGGCTGGTCGACGAACGCGACGCCGAGTCGGTGGGCCGGATCCGGGAGGCGGGCATCGCCGCGCGCGCCGTGCCGTTGATGATGACCGACGTCGCGACCACCGCCGCGATGGCCGGGGTCGCCCTGGAACTCGCCGAGGAGGTTCGCCGGTGAGCGACGACCCGCGTACCGGCTCGATCCTCGTCATCCCCGTCCTCGGGATCCCCGAGGTCAGGGAGGGCGACGACCTCGCCGCGCTGGTGGCCGACCACGCCACCGACGTCCGCGACGGCGACGTGCTGGTGGTGTCCAGCAAGATCGTCAGCAAGTCCGAGGGCCGCGTGGTCGCGGGCGACGACCGGTTCGCCGCGATCCGCTCCGAGACCGTCCGGGTGGTCGCCGAACGCGGACCCACCCAGATCGTCCAGACCCGGCACGGGTTCGTGATGGCCGCCGCCGGCGTGGACGCGTCCAACGTCGAGCCCGGCCGCCTCCTGCTGCTCCCGCTGGACTCCGACGAGTCCGCACGCCGGCTCCGTCGCGGGGTGACCGAACGCCTCGGCGTGCGGGTCGGCGTGGTCGTCACCGACACCTTCGGCCGGCCCTGGCGGCTCGGCCAGACCGACCTCGCCATCGGCGCCGCCGGCGTACGCGTGGTCGAGGAGCACCGCGGCCGGGTCGACGCGTACGGCAACGAACTCGTCGTCACAGCCCCGGCGCACGCGGACGAGATCGCCGGTGCGGCCGAACTCGTCAAGGGCAAGAGCGCACAGGTCCCGGTGGCCGTCGTGCGCGGGCTCGCGGCGCTCGTCACCGACGAGGACGGGCCGGGCGTGCGCGCGCTGGTCCGGTCCGCCGAGGACGACATGTTCCGGCTCGGCGCACGGGAAGCCAGGCGGGAGGCACTTCGGCTCCCGGTCGCCACCGAGCCGCTCGCCGACGTGGCGGTGGACGCCGACCAGGTACGCCGGGCGCTGTCCGGCCTGGCCGACACCACGGCTGAGCCCGCAGGTATGACGGCCGAGCCGGGGACCCCCGGGCGGTGGGGTGCGGTCGAGGTGACCGAGGCGCGGGTTCTCAAACCGATCCTGGACGCGCTCGGCCTGCCCTCCTCGGTGCCCGTCCTGGTCATCGTCCATGTCCGTGCCGACGGTGAAGCCGGCCGCACCGACGTCCTGCTCGGTGCGGGTGGACTGCGCGAGCGACTGGTGCGTTCCTGCGTGGTCGAGGGGCTGGCCTGCCAGTGGGTCCCTGCCGAGGCCGCCGGGGAAGCGGTACGCCATGTACTGCCCGCGGGCGCCGAACCGGTCGGGGCGCTGGCGATCGGCACCGGCCGGAACGCTGCGCAGAACCCCGCCGAGAACGGTGCCCGGAAAGCTGCCGAGCGCGCCGCTCAGAACGCTCGGTAGTCGCGCGGGGCGAACCGCGGGCCGCGGCGCGGTGCAGTGATTCCGGCGAGTTCGATCAGCCGGGTGACGCGGTACCGATGACCGCGCCAGCGTTCCAGCACTGCCAGCATGGTCTCGTCGTCGTACGGCTCGGCGGCGAGTGCCCAGCCGACCGACTTGGCGACGTGGAAGTCGCCCACCGACACCGCGTCGGCGTTCCCGTGCGCCCGCTGCATCACCTCGGCCGCGGTCCACACCCCTACGCCCGGAACGCTGCGCAGCCGGCGTTCGACCTCGGCGAAGTCCAGCCCGACCGTACGCTCCAGGGCGGTGGCCAGCCGGGCGCAGCGGACCAGGGTCTGCGCCCGCTGCGGACCGACGCCCGCGCGGTGCCACTCCCACGACGGCAGGCCGGCGAGCGTACGGGCGTCCGGCTGCACCCACAGCGGGAACGGCGCCGGGCCGGGCGCCCGCTCACCGAACCGCCACACGAGTTCGCGCCAGGACCGCCACGCCTCGGTGGAGGTGACCTTCTGTTCCAGGATCGCGGGCGTCAGGGACTCCATCACCAGGCCGGTACGGCACACCCGCCAGCCGGCGAACCGGCGGTGCAGGCGTTCCAGCAGCGCGAGGCCGGGCTCGAAGCCGGCCGGGTCGTCCTCCGCGCCCACCAGCCCGGGCAGGTGGTCGAGGATCCAGTCTGCGCCTGGCCCCCACGCGCGTCCCTCGATCGCACCGTCGGCGGGCCGGGCCGAGATCACCACGGTGGCCACGCCGTCGGGGGTCCGGGTGCCGCGCCAGATCGAGCCGTCGGGAGCGGTGCGGTGCACGGGGTCGCCGCCTCCGCGCCGCAGGCTGCGCAACGTCACCACCGGGTCGACCGGAGCTTCGGTCACCACCGTGCGGGTGCGTTCGACGGTCGGCGCGGACATGGGGTCCAGTCTGCTGGACGCCCGGCCTCGACGGCGTACCGGCCGCACCGGAAGGTCCGGTCGCTTCGCCGGTGATCTTTCGTACACTCCCAGGACGAACCGAGCGCCACGTGACCGGGCGCACGAGCGAGGGACGGCCGTGGCGAAGAAGAAGCAGGACACGACGAGGCTGCTGCAGATCGAGCAGGCGCGTGAGGAGCACGAGCGCACCGAGCGTCGCAGGAGGCTCACCCTTGTCGCGGTCTGCGTACTGGTCGGCCTGGTGGTCGTCGGCGCGGCGGCCTGGGTACCCGTCGGGAACTGGATGGACCGCCGGGACGCCAAGGCCTTCCCCGCGCTCGGGGTGCCCGCCGCGCAGGCCGGGCTGAGTGCCGTACAGAACGACAGTTCCGCCGGCATCAACGACCACCGGCCGACCGGCGAGGTGATCGCCTACCGCACGGTTCCGCCGTCCGCCGGACCGCACTGGGCGCAGCCGGCGAGCTTTTCGCGGAAGTTCTACGACGCCAGGGACCGCCCCGCCATCGAGACGCTCGTGCACAATCTCGAACACGGCTACACTGTCGTGTGGTACGACGACACGATCGCGGACGATCCCGCGCAGTTGGCCGCCCTGCGCAACATCGCCAGGCGGTACGAGTCCACCGAGTTCGACAACGCCAGGAAGCTCGTCGTCGCCCCGTGGAAGAGGGGCGAGGGCGCCTTTCCCGCCGGCAAGCACCTCGCCTTCACCCACTGGTCGACGGCCGCAGGGCGACGTCAGTACGCGGCGAAGGTGAGTGGGCAGGCGATCGCGCGGTTCATGAGGAAGTTCCCCGCCACCGACTCTCCTGAGCCCCAGGGCCCCTGAGCCGCGGGCCGGCAGCCTCAGGCGTACCGGTCGCCGTGGGTCTGGCGGACCCGGGCCACGAGGTCCTTCACCCGCTCGGCGTCGTTCTTCGGGCACACCATCGTGACGTCCGGGGTGTGCACGACGATCGTGTCGCGCAGTCCGACGGTCGCCACCAGGTGCTCGGGGTCGTCACTGACCACGATGTTGCCCTCGGAGTCGACCAGCACCGTGACGGCGTTGCTGGCGTTGTGGGCCGGGTCGTTGGCGAGCGTGCGCGCCAGGGCCGGCCAGGCGCCGACGTCGATCCAGTCGACCGACATCGGGACCACCACGACGCGGGCCTCGTCCTCGCCTCGCGCCGCGGGCTCCATCACGGCGTAGTCGATGCTGATCTTGGGCAGCTCGGCGTAGGCCTTCTCCGCCACGGTCGTGCGTTCGGGGGTGTCCCACGCCTTGGCGATCCGGGTCACGCCGTCGTAGGCGCCCGGCAGGTGCCGGTGAAGCTGGGTGAGCAGGGTGTCGGCCCGCCACACGAACATGCCGGAGTTCCAGAGGTGACGGCCGCCGGCGACGTAGGCCTGCGCGGTCGCCGCGTCCGGCTTCTCGGTGAAGGCCGTGACGCCGAACACCGCGGGCCCACCGCCGGGACCGGCGCTCCCGGGCGCGTCCGGCAGCGGCTCGGCGCGTTCGATGTAACCGAGACCGGTGTGTGCCGACGTGGGCGGTACGCCGAACGTCGCCAGCATCTGCGGGTGGGCCTCGACCGTGGCGAACGCGGTGCCCAGCGCCTCGCGGAAGGACTCCACGGGTTCGATCACGTGGTCGGCCGTGACGAACGCGGCCACCGCGTCCGGATCCCGCTCGACGATCACCGCGCAGGCCAGGCCGATCGCGTTGGCGGTGTCGCGGGCGACCGGTTCACCGAGGAAGTTCTCCTCCGGAAGCTCCGGCAGGTGCTCCATGATCACCTGCTGGTGCGTGGTGCCGGCGCAGACGAAGATCCGCTCGTCGGGGACGAAGCCCTCCAGCCGCTCGTAGGCGAGCCGGAGCAGGCTCTTGCCGCCCCGGACGCTCAGCAGCTGCTTCGGGAAGCTTGCGCGCGAGAGCGGCCACAACCTTGTGCCCGCGCCCCCCGCGTTGATGACCGCATACCGCATGACCGCGAGCCTACGGGAGACTCGTGCCCACCGTGGCGGATCACGCGCCCCGGCGTGGCGGATTGGTCGCGAAGCGTGGCAGCAGATGATCCGCGGGCCTCCACTGGCCATGCCCTAGGCTCGGCGGGTGGCGACTCCGAACACTCCCGCGCGCGTGCTGGCCGCGGCCCTGGCGGCCGACCCGGCGACGCCGTTCCTCACCTTCTACGACGACGCGACCGGCGAACGCGTGGAGCTGTCCCTCGCGACGTTGGACAACTGGGTCGCCAAGACCGCGAACCTCCTCCAGGACGGCCTGGGGGTCGACCCCGGCGGCCGGGTGGCGATCATGCTGCCGCCGCACTGGCAGGGCGCGGTGTGGATGCTCGCCGCGTGGTCGGCCGGGCTCACCGTCACGGTGGACGAGGGAGCCGGCGCCGACCTCGTGGTCACCGGGCCGGACCGGCTGGCCGAGCTGACGACCGGACCCGCCGCCGGTGCCGGGGACACGGTGGCGCTCGCGCTGCGCCCGCTGGGCGGGCCGTTCACCGAGCCGCTGCCCGCGGGGGTGCTGGACTACGGCGCGGAGGTGCCGGGGTACGCCGACCAGTTCACGGCGTACGTCCCGGTCGATCCGCACTCTCCCGCCCTGGTCGCCCCCGACGCCACCCTCACCGGCGAGGAACTCGTCGCGGCCGCCGGGCGGCGTGCTGCGGAGATCGGCCTGGAGCCGGGCGGGCGGCTGCTCACCGACGCCAACCCGGCCGATCCGTACGGCTGCCTGGACGCACTGCTGGCCCCGCTGACGCAGCGGGGCTCGGTGATCCTGGTCCGCAACCCCGACCTCGCCCAGGTCGACCGGCGCTGTGAGGTGGAGAAGGTCACCGTCACCCGGCTCCGCGCGGCCGGCCGGTGACGGATTCGATCGGCGCACGGCCGCGAGAGCGGGGAGCTACTCGGATGCCCCGTGCCGGTTCCGGGCGTACGCCTCGAACGCCGCAAGGGCGCCCGGGTCCGACAACGCACCCGTACTCGCCGCCTCCTCCACCGGCCGGCCCTCCAGGATCCGCTTGACCGGCACCTCCAGCTTCTTGCCGGACAGCGTCCGCGGGATCGCGCGCACCGCGACGATCTCGTCCGGCACGTGCCGGGGAGACAGCTGGCGGCGCAGGTCGGCGGCCAGCCGGCGGCGAAGGTCGTCGTCCAGGTCGGTCCCCTCGGCGAGGACGACGAACAGCAGCAGCTCCTCACCCGCGTCCGCTGCGGCCCTCCCGCCGGAGGCGTCCGCACCTGCGCGGCCGGGCCGCGGGTTTTCCAGGTGGACGACCAGACTGTCGGCGATCTCGGGGAACCCGTCGACCACGGAGTAGAACTCCGCGGTGCCCATGCGTACCCCGCCCCGCTTCAGGGTCGCGTCGGAGCGCCCGGTGATCACACAGGTGCCCCGCGGCGTGATCTCCACCCAGTCGCCGTGCCGCCACACACCGGGGAAGTCGGCGAAGTACGCGGCGCGGTAGCGGGAGCCGTCCTGGTCGCCCCAGAACCCCACCGGCATGGACGGCATCGGCCGCTCCAGCACCAGCTCGCCCAGCTGCCCGACGACCGGGTGGCCGGCCGGGTCGTACGCCGCCACCGCCGCGCCCAGGCACGCGCAGGACAGCTCGCCCGCGTACACCGGAAGCAGCGGCGAGCCGCCCACGAACCCCGTGCACAGGTCGGTCCCGCCGGAGAACGACTGCAGCAGCAAGGTGGGGTTGACGTTCTCGTACACCCAGCCGAAACCCTCGGGCGGCAGCGGCGCGCCCGTCGACCCCAGGACGCGGATCCGGGACAGGTCGGCCACCTCGGCCGGACGCAGCCCGGCCCGGCGGCAGCTCATCAGGAACGGCGCGCTCGTCCCGAAGAACGTCACACCACACTCGTCGGCCAGCCGCCACAGGTAGCCGAGGTCGGGCTGCGCGGGGTTGCCGTCGACCAGGACGACGGTGGCACCGACGAGCAGGCCGGACACCACGACGTTCCACATCATCCAGCCGGTGGTGGAGAACCAGAAGAACCGGTCGCCCGGCCCCAGGTCGAAGTGGAGGGCGAGCGTCTTCAGGTGCTCGAGCAGGATGCCGCCGTGCCCGTGCACGATGGGCTTGGGCAGCCCGGTGGTGCCCGAGGAGTACAGGAGGTACAGCGGATGGTCGAACGCCACCGGCTCGAACTCCGGCTCGCCCGGGTCGGGCCCGGCCAGCAGATCCGCCCAGCCGGACGCCTCCGGAATCCGCCGCGCCGCGTCCTCGGACAGGTAGGGCACCACGACCACGTGCTCCAGCGAAGGCAGTGCCGCGCGGACGGCGGCCAGCTCGTCGGTCCGGTCGATGTCCTTCGCGCCGTAGCGGTAGCCGTCCACCGCCACCAGCACCTTCGGCTCGATCTGGCTCCACCGGTCGACCACGCTGCGGGTGCCGAACTCCGGAGCGCAGGAGGAGAACACCGCGCCCAGGCTGGCGGTGGCCAGCAGCAGGACGAGGGTCTCCGGGATGTTCGGGAGGTACGCCGCGACGCGGTCGCCCGGCCCCACGCCGAGCCGGGCGAGCCCGGCCCGCGCCCGGGCCACCTCCGCCCTCAGCTGCGCCGCGGTCAGCTCGACCGGCTCCCGGGTCTGCGACCGCGCCACCACCACCGGCCCCTCGGCGGGAAGGTCGGCCAGCATCTGCTCGGCGTAGTTCAGCCGGGCGCCGGGGAACCACCGCGCACCGGGCATGGCGTCGTCGGCGAGGACGGTGCCGCCGCGCCGGCCGCGCACCTGGAAGTAGTCCCACACGCTGGCCCAGAACGCCGGCAGGTCGTCCACCGACCACCGCCACAGGGACGCGTAGTCGGCGAACCGCAGCGAGCGTTCGCGTTCGAGCCACCGCAGGTAGTCGCCGATCCTGGTCCGGCCGAGTACGTCGGCCGGCGGGCTCCACAGGACCCGGCCCTGCTCACACGTACCGGCCTCACTCGTACCGGCCTCACTCGTACCGGCCTCACTCGTACCGGCCTCACTCGTACCGGCCTCACTCGTACCGGCCTCACTCGTACCGGCTTCACTCGTACCGGCCTCACTCATCCCGGGCTCCTGCCTCCGCACCCCCGGCCGCCTTCCCGTTCTCGCGACCGGCCTCCGGATGGTGGAACAGCCATCCTTGCCAGGCCGCCGCGACCGTGGACCGCATGTCGTGTTCGGCCGACCAGCCGAGCACCTCGCGGATCCGGTCCGCGCCCGCGATCGACACCGCCGGGTCTCCGGGCCGGCGGGCGAGCACCTCGGGCTTGAGGTCGGTGTGGCCGGAGACGTCGAGGATGGTCTCCACGATCTCGCGGGTGGACGATCCCCTGCCCGTACCTACGTTGAGGACCTTGCGCACCTCGTGGCCCGCGGTGAGGTGCCGGGCCGCGGCGACGTGCGCCGAGGCGATGTCGCCGACGTGGATGTAGTCGCGGATGGTGGTGCCGTCCGGGGTCGGGTAGTCGTCGCCGAAGATCTTCGGCGGCAGGCCGGAGGTCAGGCGTTCGAACACCATCGGGATGAGGTTGAACGCGCCGGTGTCGGCGAGCTCGGGAGCGGCGGCACCGGCGGCGTTGAAGTAGCGCAGGCAGACGTACCGCAGTCCGGTGCTCCGGGCCACGTCCGCGATCATCCACTCCCCGACGAGCTTGGTCTCGCCGTACGGAGAGACCGGCCGGCACGTCGCGTCCTCGGTCAGGACGTCGGTTTCCTGGTCGCCGTAGGTGGAGGCGCTGGAGGAGAAGACCAGCGCGTCAACGCCGACGTCGGTCATCGCCCGCAGCAGCGACTCGAGGCCGCCGACGTTCTCGCGGTAGTAGAGCAGCGGGTTGTCGACCGACTCCCCAGGCTGCTTCTTCGCGGCCACGTGCACGACACCGCTGATCTCGTACTCCCGCAACAGTTTGGCAACCAGGCTGGTCGCCTGCACCGAACCCCGGACGAGCGGAACGTCGTCGAGGTCGGCGATCCGGGCGGGCACCCCGGTGGACAGATCGTCGAGCACCACGATCTGTTCTCCGGCGGCATGAAGAGCATGGACGACGTGCGCGCCGATGAAGCCGGCGCCTCCGGTGACGAGCCAGGTCATGGCTGCACCCTAGTGCGAAGGTCGGCGAGGTACGCCGATGCGCGGTGTCCTGCGCCGGAGAATGATCGGGAACCGCCCGGAGCCACCCCCTTCGCCCCCCACGGGCGACCCGGACGATCCCGCCGTCCTCAGGTGATGCGGGCCTCGGTGAAACGGTTCACGGTGCGGGTTCAGGCTGGGTGGTCCCAGATGACGCGGCGGCCGGTCCCGACGCCGCTCACCCTGGCCGGCCCGGGTGCACGGTGTCTGCCACCGCGTTCGCGCGGGTGGCGCCACAGGCGCCCGAACGGGGACAACCGGGAACTCGCCCAGGCGGCCTCGGCACAGGTCCACTCCTGGGCGCAGTAGAGGCAACGCGGCCCGTCCACGCGGCGGGATCCCACGAGGCGGAGCTTCGTCCAGGTCTGGTCGGGTTGGTGGAGCAACAGGAGATACCTCGCCTGGGCGTCGAGGAGTTCCTTCGACCACTCCACCCATCCGTAGCCGGGTACGAAAACCGGTGCCTCGCTCCGGTGCGGGGACACCGCCGTCGACGTCACGAATGACGTCGCCATCGACATCGACCTCCCTCTTCTCTCCTTCGCAGCAGGTCTGCGGGGACCCGCTTTGTGTCGATGGATCGCGGAGGCGGCCCGCCCGGCCCGGGCAACCACCTGCCATCTCGGTTCGTGCTGGTGATCGTACGGACTGTCACGACGCGATGACAGTAACTCTGCAGATTTCGTGTGCAAATTTTCCCTTTAATGATCTCCCTCCAATGAACGGCCGGCCGGTGGTCCGGTGCACGGCGACCTGCGGGAACGATCTGCACCTGCCGCCCGTACGGACGGCAACGGCCGCCGAACTGCCCCCTACCGGTCCCAGCGGCAGCGGTGGTGGGTGGTGCGCGAACCCGCCGGGGCGGCTACCGTCAGGGCGCCGCGCCCACGGTGGGTGCGGCGGGCCGGAGCCGGACGCGCCCGCCGACCAGTGGGCGGCGGCGGTCCACCCCCGCGCGCCCACGTGCACCCACGGGGACAGACGGGCACTGGCGGGCACTACGGCCGGCCGACGCCGACGCTCTAGGATGAGCCGACTCCACCAGACAGGGGTGATCCCGCTGCCGACCGCGTTCCTCGTCGGACCCGTCGTCTCCGCCGGACCGGGGCCCCTGCCCGTCGCGCGCCACCTGCGTGCGCTGGGTTACGACGTGGTCGAGGTGGACGCGTTCGCACACCTGCCGGCGGCGGTGGCCTCCGCGCCACGCGGACGGGTCGCACTCGTCGACAGCCGGTTCGTGGGCCACCTGCACGCACTGCGACGGGCCGTGTGCGACTCGCGGCCGGAGGTGCTCGCCGGGCCCGGAACGCTCGCCGTGGCACCGTCGGCCCGCCACCACCTGGTCGACGCCCTGAACGCCGTCACCGCGACGACCGCAGCGACGGCGGCGCCGCGCGCGGACGTCACGTCCCCGCCGTCCGCGCCCCCGAAGTCCTCGCCGCTGGACGACTCGCCCGTGGACATCGCCCGGGTCGCCGACGCGCTCGCCGCGAACGTCACCGTGGCGAGGACCGACCCCGCCCCGCTGGTGGCCGGCATCGCCGAGTCCCCGCAGGAGCGGGCGGCCCTGGAGGCGCGGGCCCGCGCCGTCGACGAGGAGGCGTTCCGGCTGAAGAGCGCGGTCAAGGCCGGGGACACCGCGTTCACGACGTTCTTCGTCCGCAGCTACTCCGGGTACGCCGCCCGGTGGTTCGCCCGGCTCGGGCTCGGCCCCAACCACGTCACGATCCTGTCCCTGATCGTCGCCCTCGGCGCCGCGGCGACGGTCGCCACCGGCACGAGGGCGGGCTACGTGCTGGGCGCGCTGCTGTTCCACGCGGCGTTCTCGCTGGACTGCATCGACGGCGACCTCGCCCGCTACACCGTCTCCTTCAGCAGGCTCGGCGCCCGGATGGACCTCACCTTCGACCGGGTGAAGGAGTACGCCCTGTTCGCCGGGCTGGCGATCGGGGCAGCCCGTGACGGCGACCCGCACATCTGGTGGCTGGCGGCGGCGGCGATGGCGTTCCAGACCGTCCGGCACCAGATGCACGCGGCGTACGAGCAGGTCAGCGCCGGACCCGCCGAGGACGCGCCGGCGCTTGCCGACCAGGTGCAGGCGCGCATCAGCGGAAGCCGCTGGAAGGTCTGGCTGCGCCGGGCGATCGTCCTTCCCCAGGGCGAGCGGTCGGCGCTGATCTGCCTGCTGGTCGCCTTCACCACTCCGCAGGTGGTGTTCGTGGTGCTGCTCGCGGTCGGCGTGATCGCCGCGGCGTACGCCTTCCTCGGCCGTTTCCTGCGCAGCCTGCGCCGGGTACGCCGGCCCTGGTCGAAGTCGGCCGGGCTGTCCCTGGGCGCGCTGGTCGACGTCGGGCCGCTCGGCTGGATCGTGCACTCCTCCCTGCCGGGCCGCTCGCTGCCGGCACCGCTGGCCGCGCTCGTCGCCCTGCTGGCGCTGACGTTCTCCCTCGCGGTGATCCCGGCCGTCGGCGTGGGCTGGGTGCTGCTCGGCGTGCTGTGGTACGTCCTGATCGTGGGGTTCGCCAGCCGGCAGCCGCTCAACGGCTGGGCCGACTGGGTGCTCCCGCCGACGTTCCGTGCCGCGGAGTACGCCCTGGTGATCGTCCTCGCCGCCGCCCTCGCCCCGGCCGCACTGCCGGCGGCGTTCGGCTACGTCGCTGCGTGCGCGTTCCACCACTACGACACCATCTACCGCCTGAGCGAGGACGGCACCCATCCCCGCCGCCGGCTCACCGTCGTCACCGGCGGGCACGACGGCCGGATGCTGGTCATCGCGCTGCTCGCACTCGGCGGCGCGACGGTGTTCCAGGTGGGGCTGACCGTCCTCGCGATCGCGCTCGCGGTGGTGTTCGTCGCCGAGAGCGTCACCGCCACGGCGGCGCAGGTCCGTGACCGTGACGCGACCGGGGCACCGGCCGCCGAAGCCACCGCTGGAGCCGCCCGATGATCGGCCTGGTCCTCGCCGCCGGCACCGGCCGGCGACTGCGTCCGTACACCGACACCCTCCCCAAGGCGCTGGTGCCGCTGGCGGGCGAGCACCGGGCGGAGGCCGACTACCCGCTCACGCCACTGGACACGATCCTCGCCAACTTCGCCCGCGTCGGGGTGACCGACGTGGCGGTGGTGGTCGGCTATGCCGCGCAGGCCGTCCACGAGCGCCGCGACCATCTCGAACGCACCCACGGCGTCACCCTGGACCTCATCCACAACGACCGGGCCACCACCTGGAACAACTGCTACTCGCTGTGGTGCGCGCGTCACCTCTTCCCGCAGGGCTGCCTGCTCGCGAACGGAGACACGGTGCACCCGGTCCAGGTCGAACACGCCCTGCTCGCCGCGGTGAGCCCCGGCGCCGGTGCCGCCCCCGACCTGCTGCTCGCCCTGGACACGGTGAAGCCGCTGGCCGAGGAGGAGATGAAGGTGGTGTGGTCGCCCGACCGCGGCGTCACCCGGATCACCAAGGAGCTCGACCCGGGGTCCGCCACCGGGGAGTACATCGGGGTGAGCCTGATCGGGCCGGCAGCGGCCGAGCCGCTCACCGCCGCGCTCGAGGAGACGTGGCGCAAGGACCCCACCCTCTACTACGAGGACGGTTACCAGGCGGCCGTCGACGCGGGCTTCCGGGTCGACGTCGCCCCGATCGGCGACCTGCCGTGGGTCGAGATCGACGACCACGCCGACCTGGCCCGGTCGGCCGAGGTACTGGCGGCCATCGCCGGCACCGACCCAGACCCGGCCCCCGACCCGACCCCTGACCCGGCCCCAGGCACCACGGCCGAGCCCGGGCTGGAGCGCTAGTGCCACTGCTCGCCCGCATGATCCCCACACCCGTCGTCGTCGACGTACGCCGGGGCGCCATCGCCGACCTCGCCGGCCTGCTCGCCGACCAGCGCATCTCGGCATCCGGCCGGGTGGCCATCGCCGTCGGGCCGCGCTCGGGTGAGGCGCTGGCCGCCCAGGTACGCCCCTACCTCACCGAAGCCGACTTCTTCCCCGTGTCAGACGGCACCGTCGACGCCGCGCTGGACCTCGCCTCCCGCGTCCGCGGCGGGTCGTACGACGCGATCGTCGGGATCGGCGGCGGAAAGGTGCTGGACGCCACGAAGTTCGCCGCGGCCCGGGTCGGCCTGCCCATGGTCGCGGTGGCCACCAACCTCGCCCACGACGGCATCGGCTCGCCGGTCAGCATCCTGGACAACGACGCCGGCCGCGGCTCCTACGGGGTCGCCGCGCCGTTGGCGGTGGTGGTCGACCTGGACGTCGTACGCCGGGCGCCGGCCCGCTCGGTCCGGGCCGGAATCGGTGAGGTGGCCTCCAACCTGTCCGCGATCGCCGACTGGGAGCTCGCCCACGACGTGCACGGCGAGCCGCTGGACGGGCTGGCGGTGGCGCTGGCCCGCACGGCCGCCGAGGCGGTCCTGCACCACCCGGGGACGCTGACCGACGACGACTTCCTCCGCGTCCTCGCCGAGGGCCTGGTGCTGTCCGGCATCGCGATGGTGGTCGCGGGGTCCAGCCGGCCCTGCAGCGGCGCCTGCCACGAGATCTCCCACGCCATCGACCTGCTGTTTCCGGCCCGCTCCGGCGCGCACGGTGAGCAGGTCGGCGTCGGCGCGGCCTTCGCGTCCACACTGTGGGACGATCCCGACGGCCGGGCCCGTGGCGAACTGATCACCCGGTGCCTGGTGCGGCACGGACTCCCCGTCGACCCGGCCGGGCTGGGCTTCACCTGGGAGGAGTTCACCGCGGCCGTGGCCCGGGCGCCGCAGACCCGCCCGGGTAGGTTCACCATCCTGGAACACCGCGACCTCGACCAGGCAGGGGTGGCGGCCGCCGTGCGGGAGTTCGCCCGGCAACTGCGTGAAAGCCGCGAAAGGTGAGGAGAGCGGACGTACTCATGACCGACCTGCCGACGATCGCTGAGCTGCGCGCCAAGGCGCAACCGCCGGGCCTGCTCGAACGCCGCAGCGGCGAGCACTGGGCGGGCCGGCTCTACATGCGCCGGATCTCGCTGTACGCCACCCGCGGGTTCCTCGCCACCGGCCTGTCCCCCAACCAGCTCACCGGCCTGATGATCGTGGCCGGTGTCGCGGCCGGCTTCGCGCTGCTGATCCCCGGCCTGCCGGGCGCGATCCTCGCCGCCCTGCTGGTCCAGCTCTACCTCCTGCTCGACTGCAGCGACGGCGAGGTCGCCCGCTACACCGGGCGGACCAGCATCACCGGCGTCTACCTCGACCGGGTGGGCCACTACATGTGCGAGGCGGCGGTCCTCGTCGGCCTGGGGTTCCGGGCCGCGCAGGTGCACCCGACCGGGTACGCCGTCCTCGGCCTGGCCGCCGCCCTCGGAGCGGTCCTGATCAAGGCCGAGACCGACCTGGTCGACATCGCCCGTGCCCGCAGCGGCAAGGAGGCGGTGACCGAGGACGCGGTGGAGCCGCGCGGGTCGGCGCTGGCCAAGGCCCGGCGGGTGGCCCTCGTCCTGAAGTTCTACCGGCTCATCCTGGCCATCGAGCTGTCCCTGGTGATCGTGGTGGCCGCGATCGCCGACGCCCTGCTGGGCAACCTCCTCGCCACCCACGTGCTGACGGTCGCGGTCGCGGTGATCGCGGGCATCCAGGTCGTGCTGCACCTGGTGAGCATCCTGGTGTCCCGGCGGCTCTCGTGAGCAGTACGCCGGACGCGCCGCTGCGGATCGCCGCCGTCTTCCTCACCATGGGCGACCGGCCGGCCGAGCTCCACCGGGCGATCCGCAGCGTCTCCGACCAGCTCGGCGATCCGGTCGAGATCGTGGTGGTGGCCAACGGAGTGCCCGCCCCGGAAGTGCCGGACGGTGTCAAGGTGGTGACCCTGCCGGCCAACGCCGGCATTCCGGGCGGGCGCAACGCCGGCCTGGCCGCGGCGAACGCCGACATCGTGATGTTCGTCGACGACGACGGGTGGCTTCCCCGGCCGACCACGGCCGAGCGGCTGCGCGAACTGTTCGCCGCGGACCCCCGGCTGGGCATCGTGTCGTTCCGCATCGTCGACCCCGAGTCCGGGGTGACCCAGCGCCGGCACGTGCCGCGGGTGCGCGTGGGCGACCCGGGCGAGTCGTCGGAGGTGACGACGTTCCTGGGCGGCGCCGCGGCCATCCGGCAGGCGGTCTTCGACGACGTGGGAACGTTCCCGGCGGCGTTCTTCTACGCCCACGAGGAGACCGACCTCGCCTGGCGTGCCCTGGACGCCGGCTGGCGGATCCGCTACGACGCCGACTCCGTGCTCTGCCACCCGGCGACGTCGCCGACCCGGCACCAGACGTACTTCCGGCTCAACGCCCGCAACCGCGTCTGGCTGGCCAAACGCAACCTCCCCAAACCGGTCGCGGTCGCCTATCTGGCCACCTGGGTGGCACTGACCCTGGCTCGTACGCGTACGCTCTCGGGGCTGAGCGCCTGGTCGACCGGCTTGCTGGAAGGCCTCCGCACCCCGTGCGGCAGGCGCAAACCGATCGCCTGGCGCACCGTGTGGCGCATGACCCGCCTGGGAAGGCCTCCACTGGTATGACGATCTGGGAGAACCCGGCCGACCGCCCGGCATGTCGTAATCTCGACGGCATGCGTTCGGTGCATTCCGGGAGGCATCGGTGACCACCACCACGACCTCCGCCTCACCGGCCGAACTCGCCGCGCAGTACGGCCTGGCGCCCAGTTCGGCTCGTCCGCCGCTGGGTGACTACGTCCGGCAGCTGTGGCAGCGACGGCACTTCATCACCGCGTTCGCGACCTCGCGGACCGTGACGATGTACTCCGGAGCCCGCCTCGGCCAGCTCTGGCAGGTCCTCACGCCGCTTATGAACGCCGCGGTCTACTACCTGATCTTCGGCGTGCTGTTCAACACCAAGCACAACATCGACAACTTCACCGCGTTCCTGGTCACCGGCGTCTTCGTGATGTCGTTCTGCACGCGTTCGGTCACCTCCGGGGCCCGCGCGATCTCCGGAAACCTCGCCATGATCAGGGCGCTGCACTTCCCGCGGGCGACGCTGCCGTTCTCCTCCACGATCGTCGAGCTGCAGCAGATGCTGGTGTCGATGGTCGTGCTCTGCCTGATCGTGCTGGCTACCGGCGAGCCACTCACCTGGTCGTGGCTGCTGGTTGTCCCCGCGCTGGCGCTGCAGACGATGTTCAACATCGGGCTGAGCCTGACCATGGCCCGGATCGGCGCCACGGTCCCGGACATCAGCCAGCTGCTGCCGTTCATCACCCGCGTCTGGCTCTACTTCTCCGGCGTGTTCTTCCTGATCCCGCAGCGAGTACACAACCCCACGATGAGAGAGATCATGATGGCCAACCCGGCCTCGGTCTACATCGAGCTGGTCCGGGACGCGTTCATCGAACGCCACGACGCACCGCACCACGCCTGGCAGCTCGCCGTCGCCTGGGCGATCGTCGGGTTCGTGGTCGGGTTCTGGTACTTCTGGGGAGCCGAGGAGAAGTACGGCCGTGGCTGAGCATCTGACCGGCGACCTGACCGACGCTCACGGCCGGGCCGTGCGCCCCGAGCCCCCCTCGCGGGACACCCCGCCGACCGTGATCGTGGACGACCTGCACATCACCTACCGCGTCTACGGCGCGACCGCGGGCAAGGGCAACGCACCCGCGGCGTTCAAGCGGATCCTCAAGCGGCAGAACTCTCCGGCCCTGCGCGAGGTGAAGGCCATCCGCGGGGTGACGTTCACCGTACGCCGCGGTGAGTCCGTCGGGCTGATCGGACGCAACGGGTCCGGCAAGAGCACCCTGCTCCGCGCCATCGCGGGCCTGCTGCCGCCCACCCAGGGCGCGGTGTTCACCGACGGGCAGCCCACCCTGCTCGGCGTCAATGCCGCCCTGATGACCGGTCTGAGCGGTGAACGCAACGTCATCCTCGGTTGCCTGGCCATGGGCCTCACACCCGAGCAGGCGAGAGAACGCTACGACGACATCGTGGAGTTCGCCGGCATCGGCGACTTCATCGACCTGCCCATGCAGACCTACTCCTCGGGCATGCAGCAGCGGCTCCGGTTCGCGATCGCGGCGGTGAAGAGCCACGACGTGCTGATGATCGACGAAGCGCTGGCCACCGGTGACGCGGAGTTCCGCAAGCGCAGCGAGCAACGCATCCGCGAGCTGCGCGACGAGGCCGGCTCGGTGTTCCTGGTCAGCCACAGCCTGGACGTCGTGACCGAGACCTGCAGCCGGGTGATCTGGCTGGACAAGGGCCAGATCAAGATGGACGGCGACGCGGAGTCGGTCGTCAAGGCCTACAGCTCGGCCACCAGCCACTGACCCGGGGGTCCGAGCCCGCAACTCCCCGGGCCCTCCCCGATCCTCGGAACGCCTCAGGTCCTCGCGGGCTCGGGCGTACGCCGGCCCAGCGAGCGCGGGCTCACGAGGAAACCGGTCCCCCACGTCAGGTGCATGGTGGCCACCACCACGGGCAGCCACAGCCGGCCGCGCAGGGACATCCCCCGCCCCTCCACCAGGGAGGCGGCGAGCACCAGGAGCAGGTAGCCGGCGGGGAGTACGAAGCCGAGCAGCAGCCACGGCAGGCCGGCGAGCAGGCCGACCAGCCCGGCCACGAGTCCCAGCGCACAACCGAGGACGGCCAGCGGCGGGGCGAGGTAGCGGTAGTTGAACGTGCCGGGGTGGGTACGGCCGATCGCGCGGCGCCACTTGCCGGTGAGGTAGAACTGCCGCACCAGGTCGGACAGCCTTGACCGAGGGTGGTAGGTCACCCGGAGCTCGGGGCTGAACCACACCGTTCCGCCCGCCTGGCGGATCCGGTGGTTGAGCTCCCAGTCCTGCGCCCGGACGAACGTGTCGTCGAACCCGCCCAGCCGCTCGAGGGTCTCCCGGCGGAAGACACCGAGGTAAACCGAGTCGACCGGTCCGGCCTCGCCGCCGACGTGGAAGCGGGCGCCACCGAGCCCGATCGGGCTGACGTACGCCTTGGCGGCCGCCTCCTCGAAGCCGGGCTCGCCCTCGGCCGCCATCACCCCGCCCACGTTGTCCGCCCCGGTCTCGGCGAGGAGTTCGACCGCACGCCGGATGTAGCCCGGCGACAGGATGCCGTGTCCGTCGACGCGTACGACGACCTCGTACCGCGCCTGCCCGATCGCGGCGTTCAGCCCGGTCGGCGCGATGCCTACGGGGTTCTGCACCAATCGGACGCGGGGGTCGGCGGCGACGATCTCCTCGGCGATCTGCTGCGTACGGTCACGGGACGGGGCGACGGCGATCACCAGTTCCAGCCGGCCGGGGTAGTCCTGGGCCAGGACCTGTCCGACGGAGGTCCGCAGATGGCGCTCCTCGTTGCGGACCGGCATCACCACCGAGACGCCCGGCCAGTCGGTGTCGGCGGTTACGGGCTGGGGTGTTCCCGTCACGGCGGCCCTTTCGAACGAAGACGGTGGAGACGGCGAGGGGCGGGGGAGGCGGCCGGTCCAGCCGAAGCCGCCGGGCCGGACTGGCGGGGGACCAACTTACCGAGCCGTCGTTCCACGGCCGTCCTGGGGCGGGGGCGCCACCTCGCCCCTGCCCGCTCCCCTTGGTCGCGCCGCGCTCAGCCCGCGGAGCAGACCTCGCCGAGCTCGTGCACGGCCGGCGTCCCGTTGTCTGCCGATCCGCCGCTGCCGCTGCCGCCACCGCGTCCGCCGCCACCGCGTCCGCTGGTACCGCCGCCGCTTCCGCCGGACTCCGACGTACCGCCGGCGTCCGAACCCGATCCCTGGTCCGCGCCAGATCCGGGCTTCCCCGCGGACTTCGCCGTGGGAGTGGGGCCGGCCGCTGCCCTGGACGCCTCGATCGCGGCGCTCACGTTCTCCCTGATCACCGAGAAGTCCGGCCGCGCCGTCTTGATCAGCGGTGGCACGAACTGCACCGAGACGATCTTCTGCCTCTTCGCCTTCAGCGCGAGGTCGACCATGGTGTCCAGCTCGCTGGCGGGGATGTCGGTGGAGACGATCTGCTCCCCGGCCTCGGCGATCTTCTGGAACTTCAGCAGCACGGTGGACGGGTCCAGCTGGTGCAACATGGCGGCCATCACACAGCGCTGCCGGGCCATCCGGTCGTAGTCGCTGGTGGTCGCCCGCGACCGGGAGTACCACAACGCGTGGTAACCATCCAGTCGCTGGTCGCCTGCCTTGATGACGCCGCGCAGTGCACCGTCCCGGCCGGTGATCGGCACGTCGGCCCTGACGTTCACCCGTACGCCACCGACCGCGTCGACCAGCTGCTCGAAGCCCCCCATGTCGATCAGTGCGTAGTAGTTGACCCGCAGTCCGGTCAACTGCCGGATCGCGTCCTCGGTGGCGGTGATGCCGGGGTTCGAGTCGCCGGGGAACAGCTGCTTGTGGTCGGTTGCCCAGGTGTAGACGGCGTTCAGCAGGCACTCGTCACCGCAGTCGAAGCCGTTCGGGAACTGCTTGTGCATCACCGTGCCGGGTGGGAACGGCACCCGCTGGAGGTTGCGGGGAAAGCTGAACATCGCGGCCCGGCCGGTCCGCTCGTCGATGGACACCAGCGTGATGCTGTCCGGGCGCAGGCCCACCCGGTCCTTGCCGGCGTCGGCCCCGAGCAGCAGCAGGTTGTACCGCCCGGCGGTCGGGTCGGTCGCGGTGGTGCCCGCGAAGATCCGGGAGATGGAGGTGCGGGCCACCCCGACGTAGTGGGCCGAGGTGAGCACCAGGCTCACCGCGAGTACGGACGCGGCCACCATGGTGACGGTCGAGGTCAGCCGCAGCTTCTGCGGCATCCGGAGCGGGCGCCCGAGCCGCCAGGCGTCCACGAACAGCGCCAGCCAGCCCACGGCCACGAGGACCAGCACGATCTGGCCGAAGCGGAGCACGTCGGGGTTGGAGATCAGGGACACCAGGGTGCGCAGGGAGACCAGTCCCACCAGTCCCAGCAGTACGGCGACGGAGAGTATGGCCACCGCCACCCGCAGCGCGACCTTCCCCACCGCACGGTTGCCCGCCACCAACTGCGCCGAGCCGGGCGCCACCAGCGTCATCATCAGCAGGCAGACCGCCCGCCGGCACCACCGGCCGCTCTCGGGGTCTCGCCGTGGGGCACCGCGCCGCAGGTCGTCCCGGCGACGGTCGTTCCGGCGAGGGTCGTCGCGGCCGCCGGCACCACCTCCGGGCGACCTTTGCGTCACCGTCGGCCGCAACCGGCCGGACGAGGCGGTGTCGCGGGACGAGGCGGTGTCGCGGGAGAACGCGGGGGTGCGGGAGGGACGAGGACGCCGCCCGGCGCTCGGCCGGCCGCGGACATCCCCCGAGCGCGGCCCATGCCGCTGGTCCCACCCCGTCATGGCGGCATACCAACACATCGGGTGACGTGATCATCATCGCCACGCCGAGCCGGACGTCATCTGACCGGATGTGCCGGATCCAGGCCGAACGGGTACGGTGCCTCCATGCCGAACGCCGGCCGCCCGCAACGACCGCGTCAGCCCGACGACGCAGGTCGCGATTCCGCACAGTACGGCTGGCTCTACGACGGAGCCGGCCGGGAGCGATCCGCGCGCGAGAACCGCTCCCGAGCCCGCCGGGGCGAGGCGCCGCCGGAGGAGGCCACCAGGGCGATGCCCACCCGTTCCCGGCCTGACCGCGAGCGGGGACAGTACCCCCCGGGTCCCCCGCCGGGTTCACAGCGCGGCGGTGGCCGCGGTGAGTACGCCGGACACGCCGGCGAAGGTCGCGACCAGTACTCCAACGACTACGGCTACGGCAACGACCATCGGGACGAGTACTCCGATCCCCGCGACGACCGCGGCCGGTCGACCCCGCGGGAGCAGTCCGGTCGTCCCCGCGGTGGCGGCCGCGCCGCCCCACCGGCCAGGGGCCCGGGTGGCCGGCTGCTGCCCGAGCCCCGGCGACCTCGCCGAAGGTCCGGGATCCGGCTGCGGCGGGTTCTCCTCTTCCTGCTCGTCGCCTGGCTGATCATCCTGATCGGCGTACCCGTCGTCGCCTGGAGCCGGGTCACCAAGGTGCCGTACGAACCGGCCGCCGAACGCCCCGCGAACGGCTCGGGCACCAACTTCCTGCTGGTCGGCTCCGACAGCAGGCAGGGCCTCACCGCCGAGCAGCGCAACGCCCTGGGCACCGGGCGCGCGGCCGGTCAGCGCACGGACACGATCATGATCCTGCACGTGCCGAGCCTCGCCGGTTCGCCGACGCTGGTGTCCCTGCCCCGCGACTCCTACGTCCCGGTCCCCGGACACGGCCGGAACAAGATCAACGCCGCCTTCTCCATCGGCGGCCCCAAGCTCCTCACCGAGACGGTGGAGAACGCCACCGGCCTGCGGATGGACAGCTACGTCGAGATCGGCTTCGGTGGCTTCGTCGGCGTGGTCGAGGGGCTCGGCGGCGTCAACATGTGCCTGCCCAAGGCGATCAAGGACGAGAAGGCGCACATCGACCTGCCGGCCGGCTGCCAGAATCTCGACGGCAAGAACGCCCTGGGCTACGTCCGTGCCCGCTACTTCGACCCGAAGGGCGACCTCGGCCGGGTGGAGCGTCAGCGGCAGTTCCTGTCCGCGGTGGTGAAGAAGACCGCGAGCCCCGGCACGATCGTCAACCCGATCCGCTACACCCGGGTCGGGCTGTCCGCGGGCGACGCGCTGACCGTCGGCGAGGGCACGACGGTGGTCGACATGGCGCGGTTCGGGCTGGCGATGCGGTCGCTGTCGTCCGGCAGCGGTACGACGCTCACCGTGCCGGTCTCCAGCACCTCGGTGAGCACACCGGTCGGAAGCGCGGTCCGCTGGGACCGCCAGCGGGCGCTCAACCTCTTCCATGCGCTCCGCGACGGCGGACCGATCCCGCCCAGCCTGATCCCCCACGACTGATCCCCCACGACTGATCCCCCACGACTGATCCCCCACGACTGACCGCCCGGGGACCGCCTCTCCCGCGGGCGAGTCCGCGAGGTCCCTACCGGCCCTCGCCCCGTCCTCCGTAGGTCCGCCGTGGACCCTCGCCTGGTCCGCTCCCCCGCCGACATGCTCGGGAACCTCGCTCCGAATTCCCGGAGGGAGCTCGCCCAAGCTGCTCGTGGAGGACGTCCCATGGCCCCGCGGACACCTCAGTTGTCCCCGCGTTCCCTCATCCGTTCGGTCACCCTCGCCAGCGAGTACGGCGCGGAGTGGGTCGAGGCGCTGGCCCGGGAGATCGAACGCAACCACCGGCCCGACCGGTCCCGGCTCACGGTGCGGTGGGTCTGGCGGGTGGTGCCGGTCCCGCACCTGCGGCAGGCTCGGTGCGTGGTGTGCGCCGAACGCTGGATCTGCCCGGACGTCGTCTGGGCGGAGGGGCTGATGTCGTCCGGCCGCCGCGCCCTCGACCGCCTGGACCGCTGACCAGCGAGTCCGTGCGCTACTTCAGCACCTGGCGGGCGAGCACCACCCGCTGGATCTGATTGGTGCCCTCGTAGATCTGGGTGATCTTCGCGTCGCGCATCATCCGCTCGACGGGGTAGTCCTGCACGTAGCCGTAGCCACCGAGCAGTTGCACCGCGTCGGTGGTCACCTCCATCGCCATGTCGGAGGCGAAGCACTTGGCTGCGGCGCCGAAGAACGTCAGGTCGGGGTCGGAGCGCTCCGAGCGCGCGGCGGCGGCATAGGTCAGCTGCCGGGCGGCCTCCAGCTTCGTCGCCATGTCGGCGAGCATGAACTGCACACCCTGGAAGTCCGCGATCGACTGCCCGAACTGCCGGCGGTCCTTGACGTAGCCCACCGCGTAGTCGAGCGCACCCTGCGCGATCCCTACGGCCTGCGCGGCGATGGTCACCCGGGTGTGGTCCAGCGTGCGCAGCGCCAGTTTGAACCCCTCCCCCTCGACGCCGACGAGCCGGCTCCCGGGCAGGCGTACGTCGTCGAGGTAGACCTCGCACGTGGGCGAGCCCTTGATGCCGAGCTTCTTCTCCGGTGCGCCGAAGCTCACCCCGGCGTCGGTCTTCTCCACCACGAACGCGGAGATGCCGCGGGCGCCGCGGTCGGGCTCGGTGCTGGCGAACACGGTGTAGTAGTCGGACACGCCCGCGTTGGTGATCCACCGCTTGACGCCGTTCAGCCGCCAGCCGTCACCGTCACGGACCGCGCGGGTGCGCATCGCCGCCGCGTCGCTGCCGGCATCGGGTTCGGACAGGCAGTACGAGAACATCGCCTCACCTGCCGCGACCGGGGTGAGGTAGCGCTTGTTCAGTTCCTCCGACCCGGCGAGGAGCAGCGGCATCGTCCCGAGCTTGTTCACCGCCGGGATCAGCGAGCTCGACGCGCAGGCCCGGGCCACCTCCTCGATCACGATGGCGGTGGCCAGCGCGTCGGCGCCGACGCCGCCGAAGGTCTCCGGGATGTGCGGTGCGTGGAAGTCGGCGGCCCGCAGGGCGTCGTAGGCCGCCTGGGGGAAGGACGCGGACCGGTCGACGTCGGCCGCGTGCGGCGCCACCTTGGCGCGGCAGAGATCCCGGCAGGCGGCGCGTACCGCCTCGTGCTCGTCGGTGGGGGCGAAGAGCGGGACGTCGTTCACGGGTACCTCCTCGAGCGGTCGCCGGGCGGGACTCTGCCGGGCCGTGTTCGGCGGTCGCGTGCGGGCGCGATCCGATTCCTGCAGACGGCGACACTACTGCCAGGTAACATACGCCCGGCGGTCAGGGACGACCAGCAAGGAACACACACTTCCGCAAGTCTCCCGCGCGGTGTTCCGCGGTCGTCGACGACCAGGGTCAGACCACTGTGCGACGAGTTCGTTACGAATCGCATCCGACGATGTGGGCGGGGTACGGTAGCCTGCCGACCATCGCCGGGACGTCCGCACGCTGGAGGCTCGACTCGTGTCCTATCGCATCACCGTTCTCGGTACCGGCTACCTCGGCGCCACCCATGCCGCCTGCATGGCCGAGCTGGGCTACGAAGTCCTCGGCGTCGACCTCGAGCCGGCGAAGGTCGCCTCTCTCAACGACGGGCACGTGCCGTTCTTCGAGCCCGAGCTGGAGCCGCTGCTGCGCAAGCACGTCGAGTCCGGCCGGCTGCGCTTCACCACCTCCTACGAGGAGGCGGCGGAGTTCGGCGACGTGCACTTCCTGTGCGTGGGAACGCCGCAGCGTGACGGAGAGTACGCCGCGGACATGTCGTACGTCGACTCCGCCATCGAGAGCCTGGTGCCGCTGCTGACCCGGCCCGCGCTGATCGTCGGCAAGTCCACCGTCCCGGTGGGCACCGCGAGCCGGCTGGCCGACCGGATCGCCGAGCTGGCGCCGGCGGCGCCCGTCGAGCTGGCCTGGAGCCCGGAGTTCACCCGTGAGGGCCTGGCCGTCGAGGACACCCTGCGCCCCAACCGACTGGTGTTCGGCGTCCGGTCCGAGTACGCGGAGAAGGTGCTGCGGGAGGTGTTCGCGCCGGTCATCGACGCGGGGTCCCCGGTCGTCGTCTGCGACTACGCCACCGCCGAGCTGGTCAAGGTCGGTGCCAACTCCTTCCTGGCCACCAAGATCTCCTACATCAACGCCATGGCCGAGCTGTGCGACACCACCGGCGCCGACGTGACGCTGCTCGCCGACGCGCTCGGCCACGACGAGAGGATCGGGCGGCAGTTTCTCAACGCCGGGCTCGGCTACGGCGGCGGCTGCCTGCCCAAGGACCTGCGCGCCTTCATGGCCCGAGCCGGCGAGCTCGGCGCGGAGGAGGCACTGACCTTCCTGCGCGAGGTGGACGCGATCAACATGCGCCGGCGCCAGAAGGTCGTCGACGTGACCGCCGACGTGCTCGGCAACCAGTGGATCGGCAAGCGGGTAGCGGTGCTCGGTGCGGCGTTCAAGCCCAACACCGACGACATCCGCGACTCCCCCGCCCTCAACGTCGCCGGCCGGATCCACCTGCACGGCGCCGCGGTGAGTGTCTACGACCCGAAGGCGATGGACAACGCCCGCCGGTCGTTCCCGACCTTGCGCTACGCCGATTCGGTGATGGACGCCTGCCAGGGCGCACACGTCGTCCTGCACCTGACCGCCTGGCAGGAGTTCCGGGAGCTCGACCCGGCCGTGCTGGCGAAGACGGTCGCGACCCGCAACGTGATCGACGGTCAGAACTGCCTGGACCGCCCGACCTGGCGCCGGGCCGGGTGGCACTACCGCGGCCTCGGCCGCTCCTGACCCGTTCGCCGCGACGTCGTTCGGTCAGGTCGCGTGCCGTAGCCGCCGCGACCGGGCATGATCGGATCGTGACGCAACCCTGGACCGATCCGCAGATCGTCGACGAGATCCTCGCCGAGTGTGAGACCTGGGCCGTCGTCGGCCTGTCCACCAACGCTGAACGCGCCGCCTTCCGCGTCGCCCAGACCCTGCAGAAGCATGGCAAGCGCATCGTCCCCGTGCATCCGCGCGCGGAGACCGTGCACGGCGAGCAGGGCTATGCCAAGCTCTCCGACATCCCGTTCCCGGTCGACTGCGTCGATGTGTTCGTACGATCCGAGCTCGCCGGCGCCGTCGCCGACGAGGCGGTCGCGATCGGCGCCAAGGCGGTGTGGTTCCAGCTCGGCATCCTCGACGAGGAAGCCTACAACCGCACCACGGCCACCGGAACGGTCATGGTGATGGACCGCTGCGCGGCGGTCGAGCTTTCCCGTCGCGACGGGAAGAACGGGAGATCCTCATGACGGTGGTCGACACCTCCACGACGTTCGGCGCGCACGTCGCCGAGCGTCTCGAACGCGACCGGCTCATCTGGCTCACCACCGTGAGTGCCGACGGCACGCCCCAGCCCAGCCTGGTGTGGTTCCTGTGGACCGACGGTGAGCTTCTCATCCGCAGCCAGCCGGACAAGCCGAAGCTGCGGCACATCGCCCGCAACCCCCGGGTCGGCCTGCACCTGGACAGCAACAGCGCGGGCAACGACGTGGTGGTGCTGACCGGCGAGGCCCGCGCTCCGGCGGAGCCGCCGACCGAGGAGGAGTCGGAGCGGTACTTCCGCAAGTACGCCGAGGGCATCGAGGCGCTGGGCATGACCGACGAGACGTTCGCGCAGGAGTTCAGCGTGCCGATCCGCGTCAGCGTCTCCAAGCTTCGAGGGTGGGTGTGAACCATGGCCGACGACTACTCGTACGAAGTCGCGCTGCACACTGGTGACGCGTGGCGGATCACCGACACCGGTGACCTCGCCCAGATTCCTGACCGCGACCCCAAGGAGACCGCCCGCGGGCTCCTGCAGGACTGGCTGCTGGACAACCCCAACAGCCTCATCGGAGGTCAGCGGCTGGAGGTCTTCGGAGACAACCCGGGCTCCTACCCGCCCGAGTCCCGTTCGGGCGCGCGGGTGTGGGTCTTCCGCGGCCGCCGGGTCGCCCACGAGGAGCTGCCGACGGCGGCCGCCTACCTCGTCACCGAGCTCGAGGACCTGGGCGAGCCCGACCTCGACATCAGGATCTGACCCAAGAGTGTTCGTGGCTCATCCGCGCGTGGCCGGCAAGGCGGAGGAGGAGTCGCGTAGGGGTGTTCTACGCGCGGCGGCGACAACGCAGCCGGGCACGTTGCGGGGAGCCACGAATCAGGTGGTGAGGTCGGGGGTGCGGTAGAGAGTCGTGCCGTCGACGGTGATCTCCACGTCGCGGAGGTACGGCCGCAGGGCGTCCGGGCTGACCTCCAGGCCGAGCCCGGGTGCGTCCGGCAGGCACACCTGCCCGTCGGCGTCGGGCACCATAGGCGTGGTCGTCGCGGCCCGGGCCAGCGGCGACGCCTCCACCGGAAACTCACACAGCACGTGCTCGGCGAGCCCGGCGTACGGCTGCAGTGACGCCGACAGCGCCAGGGGCGACGTGAAGGTGTGGTTGACGAACGTCACCCCGGCCTCGACGGCGTACGCCGCGACCTCGCGGGCCGGGCCGATGCCGCCGATCCGGCCGGTGTCGATCTGGACGAACCCGATCCCGCCGTAGTCGACGAGGTGCTGGGCGAGGTGCGGGTGATGCGCGCCCTCCCCGCCCGCGAGCCGTACACCGCGGCAACGCCGGGCGAGTTCGGCGTACGCCCGCAGTGCACCGGTCTCGAACGGCTCCTCCAGCCAGGTGACGTCGCACTCCTCCAGCGCGGGCAGCCGGGCGGTGGCGGCCTCGACGTCCTCGCCCCAGACGGTGCCCGCGTCCACCAGCAGGTGCAGGTCGGGGCCGAGGCCGGCACGGGCGGCGCGTACCTGCTCGGCGTCCGCGGCCACGTCGCCACGCCCGTAGGGTCCCCAGCCGAACTTCGCCGCCCGGAAACCGTCCGCACGGACCTTCGCCGCCTTCGCCTCGGTCTCCGCCGGGGTGTCGCCGAACAGCGCCGAGGCGTACGCCGTCTTCGGGTACGCGCGCGGGTAGCCGAGCAGCGTGTGGACGGGCACCTCCGACCGGCGGCCGAGCAGGTCCCACAGCGCGATCTCGATGCCGGACAGCACGTGTGCCGCCTGCAGCAGATCGAGGCTGTTGGCGCGTACGTCCCGGCTGATCCGGGCGATGTCGGCCGGGTCGGCCAGCCGCTGCCCGAGCACCGACGCGGCGACCGGCTTGCACGCGCTGTGCGACATGGGGCAGACCAGCCCGGCGATGGTGGGCAACGGTGACGCCTCGCACTCGCCCCAGCCGGTGTGGTCCCCAGCGCGCACCCGGACCAGCAGCATGTCCTGGCTGCCGTCGCCGATGTCCTCGATCCGCGGCATCGACAGGTAGAAGAAGTCGATCGCCTCGACCGCCGGAGGTGTCATCGGCCGCCGCTCCCCTGGCCCCGGACGCGGCGCAGGACGACCACGGCCGACCCCTCCTCGGGCAGTGACACGGTCCAGCCGGACGCCAGCAGGTCCGCGCCCGTACGCCGGTCGCCGCCGCCGGCGAGGCCCGTGGTGTCGGCGCCGCCGGCGAGGCCCGTGGTGTCGGCGCCGCCAGAGGTGGCCGTGGGCCCGGCGCCGGCCGGGGCGGTCCACTCCACGGCGTACTCCGCTTCCGGGTCCAGCGCCAGCGGCCGGATCGTGCGCGTCGGCTCCCCGCCGGACAGCCGGAAGAGCAGCAGCAGGTGGTCGCCGGAGTCCTCCCCGGGCGCACTCGCGGCCACCTCGCCGGTCAGGTCGCCGGTCACGTCGGCCGGACCGTCGGCGGGCACCGGCAGGGTGTACTGGAACCCGGCCCACCGCTGCCCGCCGCCGAAGCGCTGCGGCTGCCCGGTGAGCCGGCGCAGTTCCCCCTCGGCGACGAACGGCGCGATCGTCCGGCGGTACTCCCCGTGCAGCGCCCGCAGCCGCGCCCGCACGGGTTCGGGCGCCTCGGGAAGCTTCCAGGACAGGCCGTAAGCACCGACCATGGCGATCCGGCGGTAGTAGTCGAGCTGGTCGGCGGTGAGCCCGGGCTCGGCCGGCTCGAAGTTCTGGTGCGGGTGATCGGACTTCCACCACTGCGACCAGCCCCAGTGCAGCATCCGGGACGGGTGCAGCATGGTCGACCCGCCCCACAGCAGCTGCAGCCCGTGCTCGGGCCAGTCCGGGTCGCTCAGGAACGTCAGGTGGGTCTGGCGGGCCAGGCCCAGGTCGATGCGCAGCCCTCCGGAGGAGCAGTTCTCCAGAACCACCTCCGGATGCTCGGCCCGCACCCGCTCCAGCACGGCGTAGTAGCCGGTGTAGTGCTCGAAAAGGCCGTCGCCGGCGCCGTGACCGTGGTCGGTGCGGTCACAGCCGAGGCCGGGGTCGAGGTTGAAGTCGAGCTTGATCCAGTCGGCGCCGTGTTCCTCGACCAGCCGGGTGAGAGTGTCGTACGCCCAGTCCTGGGCGGTGGGGCTGCCGAGGCAGACGTACCCCAGCGGCTCGCCCTCGCGCAGGGCCACCAGCTCGGGCCGCTCCTTGCCCAGCGCGGCCTTCGGGCCGAGCGCCTCGATCTCACACCACAGCCCGAACCGCATCCCCTTGCCGTGCACGTGATCGGCCAGTGCCCGCAACCCGGACGGGAACCGGCGGGCGTTGACCAGGTGCCAGTCGCCGCGGTAGTCGACCCAGTGCGTGCCGGGGTCGGACGGCCCGAACCACCCGGCGTCCAGCGTGCAGATGTCGAATCCGAGCTCGGCGGCCACGTCGGCGTTGGCGCGGAAGACGTCCTCGTCGATGCTGTGGTCCTCATAGCTCCACCAGTGGTTCCACTCCAGCGGCAGCGACTCGGCGAACTCGTTGCGTGGGTACCACTGCACCCGGCCCACCTCCGCGAGCTGGACCGAGGCGTCGTTGAGGTCGGCGCCGGTGGCCACCACCACCCGGGGGCCGCGCACGCTCTGGCCGGGGGCGAGCGTCTTGGCGAAGCCGGTGTCGTGCAGTCCGCCGGTGATGCGTACGCCGCCGTCGGCGCCCTCGGTGAACCGCAGGATCCAGTTGCCCGACCAGGCGACGCTCACCACGACCACCCCGTCCGGGCCGTGCAGCGCACACCAGGGGTGGGTGGTGGCCGAGGAACGCCCGGCCAGGGACTCGAGCACCCGCGGCGTGCGCAGGGGCTCGTCGACAGGGCCGAACTCCTGGCCCCAGCCGCTGGTGTAGTAGCTCAGCTCGTAACCGCCCGCGGACGGCTCGGGCAGGTCGAGAGTCACCGAGTCCAGCCGGTCGACCACGACGTCGCGGTCGCCGCCGTTGGTGACCTCGACCCAGGCCTCGGTCACGCCGGTGCCCTCGTGGTGCAGCGTGTGGGCGCGGACCAGCAGTCCCTCGGCCGGTCCGTCGGTACGAACGCCCTCCCCGAGCGTCACGGGGGCCAGCGAGCTCAGTGCCATGGGAGGTCCTCCGCGGTGTCGGGGCGGGCGGCGTGCCGGGACGGCCGGACCGCTCGAACGTACAACAGGGAGAGCCCTACGAGACGGCCAGTCCCAGCACCAGCGCAGCGGCGACCAGCACGAGAAAGCCGTTGGCCAGTCCGAACTGCGCCGAGTAGTCGCGGGCGAGCAGGTGGGTGTGCACCGCGCAGGCGAAGAACAGCACGAGCCCGGCCGCGGCTGCCGTACCGATCACCGGTACGCCGAGCAGGCCGGCCAGCAGACCGACCGCGCCCGCGGTCTTGAGGGTGCCGATCGGGAACGTCAGCCACGACTCGGGCACGCGGGCCCGGGCCATCCCGGGAAGGATCGGCGCGAAGTGGACCAGCGCACCGATCCCCGAGAAGCCGGTGGCGGCGACGGCGGCGAGGGTGACCGCGAAGTACGCGACGTGCATGGGCACGCTCCTGGGCCGAGACCAAATACAATACGGAAACCGTACTACTTGGTTTGAGGAGCATGCAATATGAGTTCCGTACGACCTTCGGAGGACGCGGCCGCGCGGAGGCGCCACCGGAAGTTGGCGAACGCTGTCAAGGACGCCTTGCGCGAGCTCAACAGCGCGCTGTCGGTGTTCAACCGGCACGTCGGCGGCCAGGTCGCACTGAAGGACGTCGACTACGACTGCCTGGAACTCCTCAACCGGTTCGGCCCGCTCACCCCGGGAGTTCTCGCCCGGCGCGCGGGTCTGCACCCGGCCACCATGACGGGCGTGCTCGACCGCCTGCAGCGCGGGGGATGGGTCGTGCGCGAACGCGACCCGGCGGCGGTCGACCGCCGCGCCGTACTCGTCCGGCCGTTGCGCGCCCGCAACGCGGAGTTGTACCAACACCTCGCCGGGATGAACGCCTCGATGGACCAGTTGTGCGCCGGCTACAGCGACGAGGAACTGGAACTGATCACGGACTTCCTCCGGCGGACCGCGGCCGCCGGGCGCGACGCCGCGAACGACCTGACCGACAGCTGACCCGTGCCGGCCGCCGCCGTCGTACCACCGGTCAGCGGAAGCCGACGGTGCGCCCGCGGCGGGACTTCAGCGCCGCGCCCTTGGCCCGCGCCTGGTCGGCGAGGTCGGCCTGGAACGCCTTCATCTGCTCCAGCAGGTCCGGGTCACCGGCGGCCAGGATCCGCACGGCGAGCAGCCCGGCGTTGCGGGCGTTGCCCACAGCGACGGTGGCGACCGGCACCCCGCCGGGCATCTGCACGATCGACAGCAGGGAGTCCAGCCCGTCCAGGTGCTTCAACGCGACCGGTACGCCGATCACCGGCAGCGGCGTCACACTGGCCAGCATCCCCGGCAGGTGCGCGGCACCGCCCGCGCCGGCGATCAGCACCCGCAGCCCGCGGTCGGCGGCCCGCTCGCCGTAGTCGAGCATCTCCCGCGCCATCCGGTGCGCGGAGACGACGTCCACCTCGTAGGGGACCCCGAACTCCTCCAGCGCCTTGGTGGCCGCCTCCATCGTGGGCCAGTCGGAGTCCGAGCCCATCACGACTCCGACCACGGGTCCCCCCTCTGCCGGTACCTGCCGGCCGGACGTCACGTCCGCGGGTGTTCCCTCACTCATCGATCTCTCCCGTGAGATAGGCGGCCGCGTGCTGCGCACGCGCGCGTACGTCGTCCAGGTCGTCGCCGAAGGTCGTCACGTGGCCGATCTTGCGGCCCGGACGCACCTCCTTGCCGTACAGATGTACGCGAAGCGCGGGGTCGCGGGCCTGGCAGTGCAGCAGGCCCCGGTGCATGTCGGGGTACTCGCCGCCCAGGATGTTGACCATCACCGTCCAGCGGGCCCGGGCCTGCGGGGAGCCGAGCGGCAGGTCGAGGACGGCGCGCAGGTGGTTCTCGAACTGGCTGGTGACCGCGCCGTCGATGGTCCAGTGGCCGGTGTTGTGCGGGCGCATGGCCAGCTCGTTGACGAGGATGCGGCCGTCGCGGGTCTCGAACAGCTCCACGGCGAGCAGGCCCACCACGTCCAACTCGCCCGCGATCCGCAGCGCGATCCCCTGGGCGCGGACGGCGAGCTCCTCCGGCAGGCCTGGCGCGGGCGCGATCACCTCGTGGCAGATACCGTCGCGCTGCACCGACTCGACCACGGGGTAGGCGATCGCCTGACCGGACGGGGAACGCGCGACGAGCGCGGACAGCTCCCGGGCGTAGTCGACGCGTTCCTCGGCGAGGACGGGGATGCCGGCGTCGAAGACGCCCGTCTCCTCGGCGGCGCGCAGGTCCTCGACCACCCAGACACCCTTGCCGTCGTAGCCGCCGCGGGTCGTCTTCAGCACCAGCGGCCAGCCGCCGAGCTCGCCGGCGGTGTCCGCCAGGTCCGACAGCCCCTTGAGGGCGGCGTGGCGGGGACAGGGAACGCCGAGGGCGGTCAGGCGTTCGCGCATCGCGCCCTTGTCCTGCGCATACAGCAACGCGTGCGGTCCGGGGCGTACGGCCACTCCGGAGTCCACCAGCTGGTGCAGGTGCTCGGTGGGGACATGCTCGTGGTCGAAGGTCACCGCGTCGCAGCCGGCCGCGAACTCCCGAAGGGTACGCAGGTCGCGATAGTCGCCGACCGTGACGTGCCGGGCAACCTGGGCGGCGGACACCTCCGGGCCCTCCGCGAGCACCCGGAACGTCACCCCCAGCGCGATCCCGGCCTGGTGCGTCATCCGGGCCAACTGGCCGCCGCCGATCATCCCTACGGTCGGGACACCCACGAGGTTGGACACGTCCGCGAGGCTACCGGGCGGCGCCGGGCGTGCCCGGACCGGGCGGCCGGTGTGGTGCCGGTACGCTCCCCCGGGTGAAACCGCTCGACGCGCTCCAGTACCGGGTCCGCCGGCTCGCGGAGGAACTCGCGAAGTTCGGCGCGGTCGGCGCGGTCGCGTTCGTCGTCGACCTGGGCGGGTTCAACCTGCTGCGCTACGGGCTGGACCACCACGGCCCGCTGGAGCACAAGCCGCTGACGGCCCGGACGATCTCGGTGGTCCTCGCCACCCTGGTGGCGTACTTCGGCAACCGGCACTGGACCTGGAAGGACCGTCCGCGCCGGGCCGTGCACCATGAGTACGCTCTGTTCTTCCTGCTGAACTTCGCAGCGCTCGTGGTGAACCTGGCGATCCTCGGGGTCGCCAACTACGTACTCGGCCTGCACGACCCGCTGTCCAACCTGGTCGCCAACCTGGTCGGGATCGGCCTGGGCACGCTGATGAGGTTCTGGTCCTACCGGCGCTTCGTCTTCCGCGCACCGGTCGGGGTGAACGCGGACGGCGAGCCCGACCCGCGGTTGTCCTCGCCGGTCTGAACGCCGGCCTGTTTTCCGGTCTGCTTTCCGGCCTGTTTTCCGGTCTGCCTGCCGGTCTGGTCCGAGTCCCCGCGTGGAAGGAAGACCGCGAACACCGCCGGGCGGCGGGAGATCATCTCCAGCCGACCGCCGCCCGCTTCGGCGAGGTCGCGGGCCAGGGCGAGTCCCAGGCCGGTGCCGCTGCGACCGCTGACCGCCCGCTCGAAGACGCGTTGACCAAGCTGCGCGGGTACACCGGGCCCGGCGTCGGACACCTCGACCACCACCGAGCCGCTGGGCGGCAGACCGGTCGTGCGGCGGCGGACCACGACCGTGCCACCGCCGTGATGCAGGGCGTTCTCCAGCAACGTCGCCAGTACGTGTCCCAGCGTCCCGGGCGTGGCGTCCACCGTCAGGCCCGGCTCGCCGGTCACGTCGATCCGCCGGCCTTCACGGTCGAAGGCCGGCCGCCACTCGGCCACCTGCTGCCGTACGACGTGGTCGACGTCGACCAGCGTGCGCTGCGCGACGTGGGTGTCCCGGCTCTGCGACAGCAGCCGGTCGACGACGTGGGACAGGCGTTCGACCTGGCCGAGCGCGATGCCGGCCTCCTCGCGAACCACGGCGGGGTCCTTGGTGGCGAGGATCTCCTCCAGCCGCATGGACAGCGCGGTCAGCGGCGAGCGCAACTGGTGTGAGGCGTCCTGGGAGAGTTGGCGTTCGGCGGCCAGCAGGTCGGTGATCCGGATGGCGCTCTTCTCCAGCGCCCCGGCCACCCGGTCGAGTTCGGGCAGGCCGTACCGGCGGCGGTGCGGCCGCGGGTCGCCCGAACCCAGGCGTTCGGCGGCGTCGGCGAGTTCCTCCAGCGACCGGGAGATCCCCCGTGCCTGCCAGACCCCGATGCCGATCGCGACCAGCACCGCGATCGCCCCGAAGGCGACCAGGGTCAGACGTTCGGTCCAGCCGGCACCGAAGTAGTGCCCTCTGAACGCGGCGATCGGCAACGCGAACAACGTGGCCGTGACCACGGCGATCACCACCGTGGTGACGACCAACCGGCGACGCATCCGACCCTGCCCCTGCTCAGCCGCTCAGCCGCGCTCGAAACGGAAGCCGACGCCGCGCACCGTGGTGATGAACTTCGGGTCGGACGCGTCGTCGCCCAGCTTCCTGCGCAGCCAGGAGATGTGCATGTCCAGCGTCTTGGTCGACGACCACCAGGTGGTCTCCCAGACCTCGCGCATCAGCTGGTCCCGGGTCACCACCCGGCCGGTCTCGCGGACCAGGACGCGCAGCAGGTCGAACTCCTTCGCCGTGAGGTGGAGTTCCTCCCCCGCGAGCCAGGCTCGGCGGGACTCGGCGTCGATGCGGACCCCGGCGCCCTCCTCCGCGGGCCCGTCCGACCAGCCCTCCGGCTTGCCCCGCCGCAGCAGCGCGCGTACCCGGGCCAGCAGCTCCGCCAGGCGAAAGGGCTTCGTCACGTAGTCGTCGGCTCCGGCGTCCAGGCCGACCACCGTGTCCACCTCGTCGGCACGGGCGGTGAGCACCAGAACGGGGACGCGGTTGCCGTCCACCCGCAGCCGCCGGCAGACCTCCAGACCGTCCACGTCGGGCAGGCCCAGATCGAGGACCACGAGGTCGAACGAGCCGCCGGACAGGATCGCCAGCGCCGGCTCACCCGCCCCGGTGACCTCCACCTCGTACCCTTCCCGGCGCAGTGCCCGGGCCAGCGGGTCGGAGATCGCCGGGTCGTCCTCGGCGAGCAGGATCTGGTGCCCGTGCCGGCCGGATTGGTCGTTCATCACGGCGCCGCTGACGCCGATGTGCTCGCTGTCGGCGCCGGGCTCGCCCGGCGGCCGGTTGAGGGTGCGCCGCCCACTCTGCTCGCCCACCACAGACGCGCTTCGTGTCATGGGGCCGATCGTACGACCGTGACCACGGCGGGTCTCCGCTCACCCGCCAGCAGACGGCGTCCAACGGGCCGGTTCCGGGTGGGAGCGTCCCGAGCAGGGCGGGACCGGGCGTTTGCCCGCAGGTCGTCGGGGCCGGGAGGGATGCCCGAATCGCCCCTTTCGCGGAGAAATCCGGCCTCACGCAGAGGCCGGTCTGGCGGTCCCTCCCGGACCTGGCAGTGGCCCCGGTTAGCACGGGTGGACGCCTGGGTAGGTCGTCAGCGGCGCGACCTGGCGGGCCCCGCCTACGGAGCGCCCGGGTTTCAGGGGGTCTGCGTGATGGGGTCGACGCCTCTCACCGCGCGTGGCCGCTCCCGGTCCGCGCCGGCCTGGGAAAGGGTCGCAGCGATCACGGCGGCGGCGATGGTGACGGTGACCGCCTCGGCGCTCGTCGGCGGGTGTCAGGGTTCCACGCCTTCGTCGGACAGTCCCTCGTCCTCGCCGAGCGCCACTCCCGCGCCCTCGATCGGCACGATGGAAGCGGACGGGGTCGGGGCGTCCGGCGTCAGCGACGTGGTGGTCGGCCCCGGCCGCCGCCCCCTCTACCGGAACACCGTGGACACCGCCACCAGCATCCGGTGTGTCGGCGCGTGCGCTCGCGCCTGGCCGCCGGTGCTCGTCCCTGCGGGAGTGACCGTGCCCGCCAAGGTGGCCGGGGTCAACGGCACGTTCGGCGTGGTCCGGCGACCCGACCGGACCCGTCAGCTCACGCTGGACGGAAGGCCGTTGTACCGCTACAGCGCGGACCGGGTGGACGGGTCGGTCGGCGGCAACGGATCGCAGGTCGACTACGACGGCCGGAAGTACACCTGGTGGGTGGTGACCACACTCGGCACGGTGCCCTCGCAGACGCCGACGCCTACGAACACGCCGGAATCGCAGTACCAGGGCTACTGAGGCTGCGGACGCCTGCTGCGGAGGCCTGCTACCGCCTCGCGGTACTAGTCCCCGGGCCGGAGGTTCGCCGGCGTCGGGACGGTGCGACTGCGCGGACCGGCCCGCAGCACCTGCGACGGCACCTGGTGGCCGACCAGCCGCTCGGCGGTCGCGGCGACGTCGAGCAGCAATTCGAGGTCGACACCGGTCTCCACGCCCATGTCCGCCAGCATGTGCACGACCTCCTCGGTCGCGATGTTGCCGCTCGCCCCCGGCGCGTACGGGCAACCGCCCAGGCCGCCGACGCTGGCGTCGAAGTCCGTCACACCGAGCCGCAGCGCGGTCAGCAGGTTGGCCAGGCCGGTGCCGCGGGTGTTGTGGAAGTGCAGGGCCAGGGACGTGTCCGGGAACGCCTCCCGGGTGCGGCCCACGAGATCCTCGACCCGGGTGGGGGTGGCCATGCCGGTGGTGTCGCCGTACGCCAGTGAGTCGGCGCCCGCCGCGAGCGCCGCGCGGGCCACGCCGACGGTCTGCTCGACCGGGATGTCCCCTTCGTACGGGCAACCCCAGGATGTCGCGACGATGACCTGGCACCGGGCGCCCCGGCCGTGCGCGTACTCGATCAGCGGACCGAGTTCGGCGAGGGACTCCGCCGTGGTGCGGTTGAGGTTCGCGCGGTTGTGGGTGTCGGAGGCGGAGACCACCACCTCCAACTCGGTGAAGCCGGCCTCGACCGCACGCCGGGCACCGACCGGGTTGGGCACCAGCGCCGAGTAGGTGACGTGAGGACTCTTCGCCGCGGCCGCCCACACCTCCGCCGCGTCACCCATCTGCGGAATGGCCTTCGGGTGGACGAAGCTGACCGCCTCGATCCGGCTCAGGCCGGTCTTCGACAGCGCGTCGAGCAGCTCGATCTTTCCCGCGGTGGGGACGGGCGGTTCGTTCTGCAGCCCGTCGCGCGGACCGACCTCCCGCAACCAGACCCGGCTGGGCACCTGCATCGTGGCCACCTCCCCCACCAGTGTGGCGCACGGGGCGAGGCCGCTGCCGCGGATGGCGTCTCCGTCGGCGGCCACCAGTCGGCTCAGGCCTCCGGCGCCGACTCGGGGACGATCGAGGCCGCCTCGTCGGAGTCGGCGGGACCCGGGTCCGGCTCGCCGCGGGTCTGCCGGGGCACCCCCGCGTTCCCTGCCGGCCAACGGGCGTCCGGGGCGGTGTCGGCGGCCGTCTCGGGGCCGGGAGGGGATCCGGGGTTCGGCAGCACCCACGTGGGTCCGGGTCCGCTCGCGCGGTCGAGCAGCGCCAGCGCGTAGGCGTACCGCCGGCGAGCGGCCTCCCGAGCGGCGTCGTCGAGGCGGGCCAGCCGCGCGGCGCTGAGGTTGTGCCGGATGTCGGCCCGTTTGACCAGAATGGCGGCCGGGGTCTCCACCAGCCGGTCGAGGTGATCCTCGTACGATTCCCGCGGCCGGCGGGTGAGCGCGTCCACCATGTCCACCACGTCGGTGGGGACACCGAGGTCGACCAACTGGGCCAGGCTGAGCTCGGTGTCCTCCACGCAGTCGTGGAGAAGCCCCGCGAGTTGCTGTTCGGGTGTGCCACCGCCGTCGCGGGTGAGGCGGGCCACCGCGCGGGTGTGCTCCACCGCGGGCTGACCGGAGGGGTCGAACCGGTCGTGGTGCACCACCGCCACCAACTGCTGCGCCGCGCCGAGGTGGTCCACCGGCTGGCGCAGATAGGCGTACGCGTGCTGCCAGGAGGAGAACAACTCGTCGAACACCGGCTCGGTGGCCACCGCCAACGGGATGAACCGCTCACACGTCTCGTGGTAGATCTCCCGCTGCGACTCCACCGTCGGGTAGGTGTGCAGCCGCTGCACCAGGGCGTACCTCCCGGCCAGCCGCACCATCGGGGAATCCACGAGTCCGGCGACGCGCGTACCGAAGCGTTCCTCGATGTGCTCCATCGTGCAGGGATAGTCCTCCGACAGGTGGTGCAGAAGCCCGGCGGTGAGCATGCCGAGTTCGGTGACACCGAACTCCCGGACCAGCAACTCCGCCACCTCGTACCTGGTGGGGCGGCCGCCCCAGTGGTCGGCGAACCGGACGGCTCGCCGAAGGTGCGGTGTGGTGCCGGTCGGGAGGTAACGCGACAGAACGCGGGATGCCTCCGCCCAGGTACCCCAGCCCCGATAGACCTTCATGCCGTCCCCATTCCCCCGGTGCCCCTCTCATTCCCCAGGCCAGACCGGCGGACGCTTCTCGTTGAACGCCGCGATGCCCTCCTTCCGGTCCGGGGAGAACGCGGTGGCCCGCCAGGCGGCGTCCTCGATCGCCAGGCCGGCGGCGAGGTCGGAGTCGGCGCCGAGGCGCAGCGCCTGCTTCGCCTGTCGGACACCGACGGGTGAGTTGGCGGCGATCTGGGTGGCGAGGTCGACGGCCGTCTGCCGCGCCCGCCCCGCGGGCACCAGCCGGTCCACGACGCCGAGCCGGTCCGCCTCGGCGGCATCAACCCGGCGGCCGGTGAGGATCAGGTCGCCCGCCCGGGACCAGCCGACCCGGCGGGCCAGCAGCTGGGTGCCCCCGCCGCCGGGGACCAGACCGACCGACACCTCCGGCAGCCCGAACACCGCGGTCTCGTCGGCGACGATGAGGTCGCAGGACAGGGCCAGCTCGAACCCGCCGCCCAGCGCGTACCGGTGCACCGCGGCGATCACCGGCATCGGCAGGTCCAGGACGCTCCCGAACAGCCGGCGGATCACCGGCCGCTGGCGCCAGAGATCCTCGTCGTCGAAGGTGTTGCGTTCCTTCAGGTCGGCACCGACACAGAACGCCTTCTCGCAGGCGCTGGAGAGTACGACCGCGCGGACCCGCCGGTCCGCCGCGAGCGACGTGGCCGCCCGGGTGATCGCCTCGGCCTGGGCAGTGGACACGGCGTTCAGCGCCTCGGGACGATCGAGGGACAACTCGGCCACCTGGCCCGCTTCGTCGACCCGGCGGACCTGGACACCCTTGGACGTCGAGGACATGACGGCAAGCCTAGGGTCTGTCCTGCGGTCGGGGCCGAGTAGTGAGCGGGTCGCCCGCGCCCGTGCGAGGACGAGTCCCTCTCCGGCCGGGTGTCGGTCAGTAGGGCTCGTAGTCGGTGCGGGTCCGGGGGCCGTCGTACCGCGAACGCTGCCGGCGGGTGGGGGTCTCGTCATCGTCGTCCTCGCGGGCGAAGACGAGTTCGGACAGCGTCCGCTGGACCGTCTCCACGTGCGGCACGTCGGGCAGGGTGACCCGGCCCTGCTCCCCCGCGGACCACACGACGAGGGTGCCGCAGCCGAGGATCCGGTCGGTGAGGCCGCGTTCGCTGGCCACGTCGTTGATCCGGGTGAGCGGGATGTCGCGGCCGGTGCGGGTGATGACGCCGGTGCGGGTGATCAGCCGCCGGTCGGTGACGGCATAGGTGGAGGAGAGCCAGGTGAGCGCCGGCCAGACGGCGTAGACGAGTACGCCCACCACGGCCGCGGCGACGATGAACAGCTGGACGTACGGCTGGTAGGCACCTCCGGGCACCAGTGAGATCAGCACCAGGGCCGCGCCGAGGGTCAGGAAGAACAACACGACCGGGCCGATCATGATCTTCCAGTGGGTACGCATGCTGAGGTAGACCTGCTCGCCGTCGCCCAGCATCTTCGACGGGATGCCCATCACCGCTCCTCACTCGCCGACCTGCCAGTGCGCGCCGGATCTGCCGGGCCGTCCAGCCGGTCGGACTGGCCGAACTCGGGCCAGGACCCACCGGACCGCCCGAATGGGTACTGACCTCCGATCATGCCCGACCGATACCGGTCAGCGCACGTGCACCACGTCACCGGCGCCGAGCGCGTGGTCACCGTCGGTGGTACGCACCACGAGCCGGCCCCCCTCGTCCACGTCCACCGCCCGCCCCTCGAGCCGGCGGTCGGGCGCGAGCTGGACCCGCACGTCCCGGCCCACCGTCGCACACCGGGCGAGGTAGGCGGCCCGGAGCCCGCCCGGGAAGGCGTCACCGTGGTCGCCGCCGGCCCGCCACGCGGAGTACAGCGCTTCCAGCGTCCGGACCACCGCAACCAGCAGGGTGGCCCGGTCGGTGGTGGCGGCGCCGGCCATGCGCAGCGAGGTGGCGTAGGTCCCCGGAAGCTCGGCGGCGGTCGTACTCACGTTCAGCCCGACACCGACCACGGCGGCCGGGCCGGTGGGGGTCTCCACGCGTTCGAGCAGGATGCCGCACAGCTTGCGGTCGTCCAGGAGTACGTCGTTGGGCCACTTCAACCGGGGCCGGACGTCGGCCACCGACTCCACTGCCTCGACCACGGCGCATCCGGTGAGCAGCGGCAGCCAGGGCCAGTGCCGGGGCGGCACCTCGGCCGGACGCAGCAGCAGCGAGAACATCAGCCCGGACCGTGGCGGCGAGGTCCACTCACGGAGGAGCCGCCCACGGCCCGCGCTCTGGTAGTCGGTGGCGACCAGCGTCCCTTCCGGCGCGCCGGAGAGGGCGAGCGCCCGGACGTCGGCGTTGGTGGACCCGGTCTCGGCAACCACCCGCAGGTCGGTGACCAGCCGGCCGGGACGCACGAGCACCGACCGCAGACCGGCCGCCGCAAGGGGCGGCCGGTCCAGGTCGACGTACGGGGACGGCATCCCGCCAGCCTAGGCGGGCGGCTGGCGGGGACCCACGCCCGCCTGGTGGCGCGGGTCATGGGATGCGGGGATCCGCGCGCGGCTACTTGAGGAAGATCTCCACCACGGGGACGAGCTGGTCGGGCCGCTGCACCGGAAGCTCCAGCGTCACCGTCCCCTCGGGCACGCCCTTCACGCCGATGTTGCTGTCGGTGTCCTCCCGGGCGTACTCCCGGAACTTCACCTCCGACGCGTCGTGCAGCAGCTGGGCGTACTTGATCCGGCCGGCGAGCCCGGGCAGGTGCGCGTGCCGGAACGGCCACCCGAACAGGTGCAGGTAGAGCCGGTCTCCGCGCTGGGTGTAGCGGCCGTCCTGCGGCGGGGTGAACGCAGACGGCCCGGCGCCGTAGATCGACCGGCCGTGCCGGCGGGTCCAGCGGCCGATCTCCGACAGGGTCGCCAGGGCCCGCTCGTCGAACTCGCCGCGCCCGGTGGGGCCGACGTTCAGCAGCAGGTTGCCGTCCTTGGAGACCGAGTCGACCAGCATCCGCACCAGCAGGTCGGGCGACTTCCAGTCCAGGTTGTCCCGGTCGTAACCCCAGCTGCCGTTGAGGGTCTGGCAGGCCTCCCAGGGGACCTCGCGGCCGTCGATGGTGGGCGGGGTGGCCGGCTGGAACTGCTCCGGCGTGGTGAAGTCGCCCGGATAGTCGAGCCGGTTGTTGATCAGGATGTCCGGCTGCAGGCCACGCACCAACTTGACCAGCGCCTCGGAGTCCCAGTCGTCGCGGCCCTTGCCGGGCAGGTCGTACGCCGACATGCCGGGGTAGGAGAAGTCGAACCACATCACGTCGATGTCGCCGTACCTGGTGAGGAGTTCCTCGACCTGGCCGTGGAGGTAGCGGCGGTACTTCTCGATGTCCCGCTTGCCGGCCTGTGAGGCACGGAAGTCGGCGTCGTCGACCCGCGGGTGCAGCGTGTCCACGGGGTACTCGGGGTGGTGCCAGTCGATCAGCGAGTGGTAGAAGCCGACTCCGAGGTCCTCGGCGCGGAACGCGTCCACGAACGGCCGCACGAGGTCACGGCCGACAGGGGTGTTGGTGGCCTTGTAGTCGGTGAGGTCGGAGTCCCACAGACAGAAGCCCTCGTGGTGCTTGGTGGTGAGGACGGTGTACTTCATGCCCGCCTCGGCCGCCGCCTTCGCCCACACCCGCGGGTCGTACAGATCGGGGTCGAAGTGGTCGAAGTACGGCTGGTACTGCTCGTCGGTGAGCCGCTCGCGCTTCTTCACCCACTCGTGCCGCGCGGGCAGGGCGTAAAGACCCCAGTGCACGAAGAGCCCGAACCGGCGGGCCCGGAGCTTGTCAACTGATGCTTGCGGTGCCGGCATGGCGGAGCCTTCCTGCGGCGACGGGCGGTCGATAGGTCTGATGTCTACCAACGCACCCGCCGGCCGAACAAGCAATCGCCCTGACCGAAACCTGGCACGCTTGCTGCGTACCTGATCAGTGACCCTGTCGGTGACTCAGCCGGTGTTCTGGAGGCCGGCCGCCACGCCGTTCACCGTCAGCAGCACCAATCGGCGCAGCCGCTCGGTCTCGCCCTCCGAAAGCTTCTGCGTACGCAGGGCCCGGAACGCCCGTAACTGCAGGTAGGACAACGCGTCCACGTAGGGGTTGCGCAGCTCCACCGCGCGGCCGAGCACCCGGCGGTTCTCCAGCAGGCGTTCGTGTCCGGCGACCTTCAGCACCCACTCGGTCGTACGGGCGTGTTCGGCCAGCACCTGCTCGGCGAGGTCGGGCCGGTCACCGAGTTCGAGGTAGCCGCGGGCGATCCGGGCGTCGGTCTTGGCCAGCGACATCTCGACGTTGTCCAGCGTCACCGTGAACAACGGCCACTGGGCGTACGCCTCCCGCAGCGCGTCCAGGTCACCGACGGCCTCCAGCCCGGCTCCGACGCCGTACCACCCGGTGAGGTTGACCCGCGCCTGCGTCCACGCGAACACCCACGGGATCGCCCGCAGGTCCTCGAGCGAGGACAGCGCGAGCCCTCGGCGGGCGGGCCGGGAACCGATCGGGAGCTGGCCGAGCTCCTCCACCGGCGTGACCCGGGCGAACCACTCGGCGAACCCGTCGCTGCGGACGAGCCGGTGATAGGTGGCGCGGGCCGCGTCGTCCATCGTCGCGGCCAGGCCGGCGAACTTCTCCGCGGCGTTGGCGGTGCGCTTCTCCACCGCGGGGGTGGAGGCGAGCAGCGTGGCCGCCGCGACCTGCTCGATGTGCCGGCGGGCGATGATCGGGTCGCCGTACCGGGCAAAGATGACCTCGCCCTGCTCGGTGAGCTTGAACCGGCCGCTGACCGAGCCCGGCGCCTGCGCCAGCACGGCACGGTTGGCCGGTCCGCCGCCGCGCCCGAGCGCGCCGCCCCGGCCGTGGAAGAGGGTGAGCCTGATCGAGTTGCGTTCGGCCCAGGCGGCGAGCGCGGCCTGCGCCTCGTACAACGCGAGCGTCGCCGACAGCGGGCCGGCGTCCTTGGCGGAGTCGGAGTAGCCGAGCATCACCTCGAAGCGGCGGTCGGTCTCGGCCAGCCGGCGCTGGATCGGCTCCAGCTCCAGCGCCTGGTCGAGGATGCCGATCGAGGCACGCAGGTCGTCCTCGGTCTCGAAGAGGGGTACGACGTCGAGGGCGAGCGGCCGCCCGTCCAGCGCGTACCGCGCGAGCTCCGGCACCGCGGCGAGGTCGTCGACGGACTGGGTGAACGACACGACGTAGCGCCGGCACGCGTCCGGGCCGAACCGCTGCTGGATCTGCGCCATCACCCGGAAGACCGCGAGCACCTCCTCGGTCTCCGGCGACAGGTCACCACCGGCGCGAAGCTCGGCGAGGGCGCGTGCGTGCACCTTGGAGTGCTGGCGTACCTCCAGCTCGGCCAGGTGGAAACCGAACGTCTCCACCTGCCAGATCAGATGCTGGAGTTCGCCGTAGGCCTGCCGCGGCGCACCGGCCGCGTGGAGGGAGGACTGGACGGTACGCAGCTCCCGCAACAGCTCACCGGCGTTCGCGTAGGCGAAGTCCGCGTCGCGCTGCCGGGTCGCGGCGAGCTTGCGCGCGGCCAGCAGCAGCACCTGCCGGTGCGGCTCGCCCGGCGAGCGGGTGGCGACGTCCTCGGCCAGGTCGGGGTAGGCCGCGCGGGCGTCGGCGAGGATGCGGCGCACCCCCGGGGCCGGCGGCGTGGTCTCGGCGTCGGCGGTCAGCGCGCGGCCGAGCCGCTCGCAGACGCGTTCCAGCGCGCGGAGCACGTGGTCGGCCTGGATGGCCATCGCCTTCTGGGTGAACGCCGCGGTGACGAACGGGTTGCCGTCCCGGTCACCGCCGATCCACGAACCCAGCCGGACGAACGCCGGCACCCGCGGCGGCTGCGTACCCGCCTTGCTGCCCGCGATCTGGTCGTCGAGCTGGCGGTACACCTGCGGGAGCACCTGGAACAGCGTGTCGTCGAACACCGTCATCGCCGTCCGCACCTCGTCCAGCGGGCCGGGCTTGGTCACCCGGATCTGGGAGGTGCGCCAGAGGACGTCGATCTCCTCCAGCAGGCGGCGTTCGTTCTCGGCCAGCTCGCCCGCGCCGAGCCTGGAGTCGTCGCGCTGGGCCAGCAGCGTGGAGATCCGGCGGATCGCCGAGGCCACCGCGCGGCGGCGCGCCTCGGTCGGGTGCGCGGTGAGCACCGGGCGGAACTCCAGCCCGGACAGCAGGCCCAGCGCCTCCTCCTCGCCGTACTGCGCCGTGACCTCGGCCACGGCGGCGGCGAGGGAGTCGCGGACCGGAGCATCGCCGGTGTCGTACTCACGCAGCGCGCGGACCCGCTGGAACTCCTCGGCGAGGTTGGTGAGGTGGAAGTAGCAGGTGAACGCCCGGGCGACGTTGTCGGCCCGCTCGATGTCCCAGGAGGAGACCAGCTCCTCGCAGGCGGCCGCGGCCTGGTCGGCGCGCTCGTGGTCGTCGTCGTGGGCGGCGATGGTCAGCTCGCGGAGCTTCTCCACGTCGTCCAGGAGCTCCTGGCCGCCGTACTCCTTGAGTACGGTGCCGAGCAGTTCCCCCAGCAGTCGGACGTCGGCACGCAGCGGAGCCGGCATCTCGAAACGAGCATGGACACGGGAAGGCTGGGACGTGGGCATATTGGCAAGCGTAGTCCGCCCAGGTGCGAGCCCCTCGGCGCCGGTAGGACCGCGGCGCGACGCAACGGACGACGCTGGTGACAGCGCTGGTGAGGGGCTGGTGAAGGGGCTGGTGAAGGGCTGGGATGGGCCGGCGGGCGGTGGGTTTGGGCCTGCCGGCCGGTTGTCGTTCCGCATCCGGACGGTATCCGAGGGTAGGTGCACGCCTGGCCGGGTCTGTCCGGAAAGCGGGTCCGCCCGGAGGCATCCGCCGGTATGTGCGGGGCCTCGTCGCGAGCCGGAGCACCGGCCGGACGGGTACGGCGGAGTAGAGTCTCGGCCGCACCGAAAGAGCTGGGGTTGGGGAGGATCGATGGCAGCCGGGCAACCGGACAGCGCCCGCGAGCAGGGCGCCGGGGACAGCGGCCCGGAAGAGGCCGACCGGGACGGTGCGATCGACATCCACTCGACCGCGGGCAAGCTCGCCGACCTCGAACGCCGGCTCGAGCAGGCAGTGCACGCGGGCTCGGCGCGGGCGATCGAACGCCAGCACGCGCGCGGCAAGCTCACCGCCCGGGAGCGGATCGAGCTGCTGCTCGACGAGGGCTCCTTCGTCGAGCTCGACGAGTTCGCCCGGCACCGGTCCACCAACTTCGGCCTCGACCGCAACCGTCCCTACGGCGACGGCGTGGTGAGCGGGTTCGGCACCATCGCCGGGCGCCAGGTGTGCGTGTTCAGTCAGGACTTCACCGTCTTCGGCGGCAGCCTCGGCGAGGTGTACGGCGAGAAGATCGTCAAGGTGATGGACCTCGCCCTGAAGACCGGTTGCCCGATCATCGGGATCAACGAGGGCAGCGGGGCCCGCATCCAGGAGGGCGTGGCCTCCCTCGGGCTGTACGGCGAGATCTTCCGCCGCAACACTCTCGCGTCCGGGGTGATCCCGCAGATCTCCATGATCATGGGCACCTGCGCCGGCGGGCACGTCTACTCCCCCGCGCTCACCGACGTGACGGTGATGGTCGACCAGACCTCGCACATGTTCATCACCGGGCCCGGCGTGATCAAGACCGTCACGGGTGAGGACGTGTCGTTCGAGGACCTCGGCGGTGCGCTCGCCCACAACACCAGGAGCGGCAACGCCCACTACCTCGCCACGGACGAACGCGATGCTGCCGACTGGGTCAAGGCGCTGTTGTCGTACCTCCCGCAGAACAACCTCGAGGAGCCGCCGGTCTACGACGAGGAGCAGACCCTCGAGGTGACCGCCGCCGACCGCGAGCTGGACACGCTGATCCCCGACTCGGCCAACCAGCCCTACGACATGCACGCGGTGATCGAGCACGTCCTCGACGACGGTGAGTTCCTGGAGCTGCACCCGATGTTCGCGCCCAACATCGTCTGCGGCTTCGGCCGGGTCGACGGGCGCAGCGTCGGCGTGGTGGGCAACCAGCCGTTGCAGTTCGCGGGGTGCCTGGACATCGACGCGTCGGAGAAGGCGGCGCGGTTCGTGCGCACCTGCGACTCTTTCAACATCCCGATCCTCACCTTCGTCGACGTACCCGGCTTCCTGCCCGGCACCGACCAGGAGTGGAACGGCATCATCCGCCGGGGCGCGAAGCTCATCTACGCCTACGCCGAGGCGACCGTGCCGCTGGTCACCGTCATCACCCGCAAGGCCTACGGCGGCGCGTACGACGTGATGGGGTCCAAGCACCTCGGCGCGGACGTCAACCTCGCCTGGCCGACGGCGCAGATCGCGGTGATGGGTGCGCAGGGGGCGGTGGAGATCCTCTACCGCAAGGAGCTCGCCAAGGCCGAGGATCCCGACGCCGCGCGGGCGAAGTTCGTGCAGGAGTACGAGGACACCCTCGCCAATCCCTACATCGCGGCCGAGCGTGGTTACGTCGATGCGGTGATCAACCCGCACGAGACCAGAACGGAGATCATCCGCGCGCTGCGCCTGCTGCGGAACAAGCGGGAGACGATGCCGCCGCGCAAGCACGGCAACATCCCGTTGTGAAGGCGCCGTTGACATCCGGCCGACATCCCGAGCGGTGCCCGGAAACACGTCCCGGCGAACCCACGAGCAGGTGGAGGAGGACCACGCGATGACTGGTGAATCGAGCGGTACGCCGGACCCCGCGGCGGCTTCGGTGGACTCCTCGGGCCTGCCGGAGCCGGTGCTTCGGGTGGTGAAGGGCAACCCCACGCCGGCGGAGTTCGCCGCCCTGGTGGCGGTGGTGACCGCCAAGCAGCGGGCAGCGGCCGCGGCGGCCGCCGACGACCACCGGCGGGGACGGCGAGCCGCGAAGTCCGGCTGGGCGGCGTACTGGCGCCGGACCTCCCAGCAGCCGCTGCGGCCCGGCCCGGGCGCCTGGCGCGCCAGCGCCCTGCCCCGCTAGCGGAGGTTCGCGCCTTCCGCCTTGCGGCGTTGCCGCCTTGCCGCCGAATCCGGACCCGGTCGGGCAGCAGCGGACCGGCGCCAATATCGGCGGCGTGGTCGGCACGTGTCCCCTAGGCTCTCGCCTCATGGGGCGCACTGACGAGATCGCTGACAGGTACGTCGACGACTACGCCGCCGCCGACCCGGTGGGCGCGACGTTCGCCGGCATCGCGGGGTACGACGACCGGCTCACCGACTACTCCCCCGACGGTTTCGACCGGCGGGCCGACCTGGCCCGCACGGCCGTCCGCGAACTCCAGGAGACCGAGCCCAAGGACGCGCGGGAGACGGTCGCCCGTGCGGCCATGCTCGAGCGCCTCGGCCTCGAACTCGAACGCCACGACGCCGGCGTCACCACCAGCGACCTCAACGTCGTGGCCAGTCCGCTGCAGGACGTCCGCGGCGCCTTCGACCTGATGCCCACTGACAGCGAGGCGGCGTGGGCCACGGTGGCGGCCCGGCTCGCGCGGGTTCCCGACGCGCTCGGCGGCTTCCGGCGCACGCTCGCCGAGGCCGCCGCCGACGGCCGGGTCGCGGCCCGCCGCCAGATCGAGGCCTGTGCCGACCAGTGCGGGTCCTGGCTGCCGCCCGAGGACGACTTCTTCGGCTCGCTGGTCGCACAAGCCGACGTTGACAGCGGCGGCGGCGCCGCCGGATCCGCTCTGCGGGCCGAACTCACGCGTGGAGCGGAGTCGGCCCGGCAGGCGGTGGCCGACTTCGAACGCTTCCTGCGGACCGAGCTGGCACCGAAGGGCCGTACGACCGACGGCGTCGGAGAGGCGCAGTACACCCTTGCTTCGCGCTACTTTCTCGGCGCCGCCGTCGACCTCGCCGAGACCTACGCGTGGGGCTGGGAGGAGCTGACCCGGATCGAGACGGACATGCGTGGCGTCGCCGACCGGATCGTTCCCGGCGGGACCGTCGCGGACGCGGTGACCGCGCTGGACGCGGACCCCGCGCGCCGGATCGCGGACAAGGACGCCTTCCGCGACTGGATGCAGGAGCTCGCCGACCACACCGTCAGCGAGCTCGCCGGCGTCCACTTCGACATCCCGGACGAGATCCGCCGGATCGAGTGCCGGATCGCGCCCACCAGCGACGGCAGCATCTACTACACCGCGCCCAGCGAGGACCTCGCCCGCCCGGGCCGGATGTGGTGGTCGGTGCCGAAGGGCGTGACGTCGTTCGCCACCTGGAAGGAGGTGACCACCGTCTTCCACGAGGGCGTACCCGGCCACCACCTGCAGGTCGCGCAGACCGTCGTACGCAAGGACCTCCTCAACCGCTGGCAGCGCCTGCTGTGCTGGGTCTCCGGGCACGGCGAGGGCTGGGCGTTGTACGCCGAACGCCTGATGGACGAGCTCGGTTACCTCGACGAACCCGGCGCGAAGCTCGGCATGCTGGACGCTCAGGCGTTCCGGGCGGCGCGAGTCGTTGTCGACCTCGGCCTGCACCTCGGCTACCCGATCCCGCCGAACGCGTTCGGCTGGCGGGTCGGCGAGAGCTGGACTCCCGAGGTGGCGCTGGAGTTCATGCTGGCCCACACCCGGATCGACGAGGACTTCCTTCGCTTCGAGGTCAACCGCTACCTCGGCTGGCCGGGCCAGGCGCCGTCGTACAAGGTGGGCGAACGGATCTGGCTCGCCGCCCGCGAGGACGCCAAAGCGCGCAAGGGTTCGGCGTTCGACCTGAAGGAGTTCCACCGCGCGGCGCTCGACCTCGGCTCGCTCGGTCTGGACCCGCTGCGGGAGGCCCTCGCCCGCCTGTGACCTCGCGGCGAGGACGCACCCCTACCAACCGGCGTCGTTCCTCACCGCCGACACCAGAACGCCGAACTCGAGAACCACAGCCAGTACGGCGAACAACGGATACCAACGGTACCTCCACTGCGCGGCGAACCAGCCCTTCCAGGCGAAGTAGCAGGCGACGCATCCCAACACGAGCATGACGGCGACGCCCCAGTCACCTTGGTCCAGACCACGCCGCACCCTGAACCACACGGCGATCACCGCTGTCAGGAACGCGAACACGGCTGGATACATCACCAGGAAGCGAAGATCGTCCACCAGCCGGTATCCGAGCCCCCGGCGGAACTCCGCTCGACGTGGAGACCGAACCACGCCGTTCGCCCGCTCGACCCGTTCGAGTTCCTCGATACTCCTTCGCATACGGCCATACCGATAGAACTTCGCCGTCGTCAACAGGAACTTGTCAAGCATCCGGTCGATGGTTCGAAGGACGGCCACGGTCTGACTGTCCTCCTCGCGATCGTTACTTCGGGGTCCGGAGCCTATCGGACGGACAGGTTCACCCTGCCCGGCTCATCCACAGCGTGACCCGACAGGTGTCCACAGGCAGTCGTTCGGCGTGGTTGTCCACAGGGCTCAAAGCGGAGGACATGCCGAAGATCACCTCGAACCTATGCTTCCTGACGTCCGATCCGCCGAGCGAAAGTGCGGTGTCATGAGCCTCGCCGTTGTTCCTGATGACCTCGATGAATTCGCCCGCCTGCTTCGGAGGGCAGGTGAGGACGCGGAGGCGATCCATGCGCACGCCAGGCGGTATGGCGCCATTCCGCCGGCGTCCAGAGGGTGGATAGCACTGGTAAGAGACTGTCACCACGAGTTCTACCGCCCTCTGTGCGCCCAACTCGGTGAAATTGCCCGCCTCTTCGAAAACGCGGAGAAGCAGGTGAGGCTCGCGGCGTCACGCTATCGATCGACCGACCTCGAAGCGGCGCAGCGACTCGACGGCGCGCTGTCTCCCACCCGACGTTGAGACCGTCGTCATGAACGCGGGCAACACAACTGCGGGCAGCGAGTTCACCGACGTCGTGGACCCACAGGAAAGCCTGGTCCACCCGAGCGGCATCACCGGCTATCCCGAGACTCTCCTCGACGCGATCGACGAGGTGATGGCCCTGACAAGCCCATCTGCCTGGATCCTCGAACTCGTCTACGGAACCCTCGGGACGGATCCCTTCCAGGAGGTGGCAGCGCGGCTGGCCGGAGACTGGAAGTCCTTCGCCGACTGTGTCGACCTGTGGCGCATGCTCGGTGACGCCTACCGAGCCGTCGCCACCAACCTGCGCCGCGGAAACTCTCTCCTCGACGCGACCTGGGACGGCAATGCGGGCGATGCCGCGTTCGTCTACTTCCGTGAACTCATCACTTACCTGGACTCACTTGATCGTGCACTCAAGGCCGGCTCCGAAGAGTACGAGCGTCTCGCTCTGCTGGTGTGGTACGGCTCCAAAGGACTCGGGGAACTGCTCCAGACACTCATCGACTTCGCGCTCTGCGCAGCTATTGCTCTCGCCGCCGGAGCCGCCACAGGCGCCGGCCCGGTCGTGGCTGCGGCAGTTGCCGCGGCGGCGCTCACCAAGGTCGGACAGGTGTGGATTCTCGTCACGAAGATGTTGACCAGGATAGAGGTCGGCATCTTCGGGATCTGCGGAAGCCTCGCCCAGCTCTGCTGTGCCATCAGGCAACTTCCGCGGCCGCCTGCCGAGCCCGCCCTGTCCACCGCGCCGCCGGCTGGTGACTGGAGTGCGCATGCTCACGGGTTCTGACGCCGGATCGCGCGGATGGCCGGAGGCGGGCTGCGAGAAGGAGTTCGACGAGCTCCGGCAGCTCGCCGACGACCCGGGTCGCGTGCTTCTGCTGCGGCGTTCGCTCGACGTTCTCGCCGCTGATCGGAGCCGGCCCGTGCTGCGCGACTTCGCCGAGGACGTGCGCCACGGCCGGATGGGGTTGGCCGAGGCCGCGTTCTCCTCCGCCTACACGGAGGAGTTCACGACCCACGTACGCGGCTTCCTCGACTGGTACGCACGGCTCTCTGACGACGAGCGGGCCGCGCAGGCCGCAGCGGGCAAGGCCTACCTGGACGCGCTCCTCGAGGACGACGGCCTCGAGGAGGCCTCATGACGTTCGGTCCGGTGACCGGCTCACCACTCGGCCAGCGAGCCGTCGTCGCGCCGGAACGTCGGAGTACGCCACCGGTGGCCCACCTCGGCTGCCCGCGCGACCTCCTTCTCGTCCACCTCGATACCGAGCCCCGGGCCGGTGGGCCGGGTGACGTAGCCGTCGGCGAACCCGAAGACCGACGTGTCCACGAGGTAGTCGAGGAGGTCCGAGCCCTCGTTGTAGTGGATACCGAGGCTCTGCTCCTGGATCAGCGCGTTGGGGCTGGCGAAGTCGACCTGGAGCGAGGCGGCCAGTGCGATCGGCCCGAGCGGACAGTGCGGCGCGAGCGCGACGTCGTACACCTCCGCCTGTGCGGCGATCCGGCGAACCTCGGAGATGCCGCCCGCGTGGGAGAGGTCCGGTTGCGCGATCGCGATGCCGGCGGACAGGACGTCCTTGAAGTCCCAGCGGGAGTACAACCGCTCCCCGGTGGCGATCGGGATCGACGTGGACGAACAGATCTGTCCGATCTGGTCGGTCAGCTCCGGGACGAGCGGCTCCTCCACGAAGAACGGCAGGTAGGGCTCGAGGAGCGGCAGGGTCCGCCGGGCCATCGCCACCGTGAATCGACCGTGGAAGTCGATGGCGATGTCGAAGTCGGGCCCGCAGGCCTCCCGGATCGCCGCCACCCGGTCGACCAGGGCGAGGCACTGCGCGGCGGTGTCCACCCGGCGCAGCTCCCCGCCGCCGTTCATCTTGATCGCGGTGAAGCCCTGGTCCTGCATGTTCTTCGCGGCGTCGGCAACGACGTCCGGCCGGTCACCGCCGATCCAGCCGTAGACCCGCATCCGGTCGCGGACGTGACCGCCGAGCAGTTGGTAGACCGGCACACCGTGCACCTTGCCGGCGATGTCCCACAGTGCCTGGTCGATCCCGGCGACCGCACTGGAGAGCACCGGGCCGCCGCGGTAGAAGTTGCCCTTGCTGAGCACCTGCCAGTGCTCCTCGATGCGCAGCGGGTCCTGGCCGACGAGATAGTCGGCCGCCTCGTCCACCGCCGCCGCGACGGTGTGCGCACGCCCCTCGACGATCGGCTCGCCCCAGCCCGTCACGCCCTCGTCGGTGTCGATTCGCAGGAAGCACCACCGGGGCGCCACGAGATAGGTCGTCAGGCCGGTGATCTTCACCCGCGGACTCCTTCCACACGTTCGCCGGCGCTACGGACCACGGCCCGGACAGGGACCCGCTTCGTCGTCGCGCACATCCGCGACGACGCTACCGGAGACCCGCCCGCCGCGGACCTTGCCCGGCCCACCGCGACCGGACCCGGCCCACCGGCGGGGTGCGCGGCACCCGGGGCCGAAGGAGGCTAAGGTCGGCGGTGCGGTTGGTTCACCGGTTCGCTCGCTCGGGCCGGTGAGGCAAGAGGGAACCCGGTGTGAGTCCGGGACTGCCCCGCAGCGGTGAGTGGGAACGACCGCCGTGAAATCGCACTGGGCGGCATCATCAGCCACCTGGGAAGCGACGGCCAGTAGGAAACACCGGTGACGAACTACCGGTGACGCCCACGAGTCCGAAGACCTGCCATCCGTGCGTGGGCCGCCCGGCCCGCGGTGGTCCGTGGCCTCGTGGGAAGGCGTTCGGGCGACCGGCGCATGCCGCCGTCGTTCGACCTGGTCCTCCCTCGTCCGCCCCGGGCCGTCCGAGTTCCCGAGGGAAGGACTCCATGGAAACCGTGCGTACGACCGTCCTCGGCTACCCCCGCATCGGGGCGCGCCGTGAGCTCAAGCGGGCCACCGAGGACTACTGGGCCGGCCGGACCGACGCCGCGGCGTTGCACCAGGCCGCCGCCGCGCTGCGCCGCGATACGTGGGAAACCCTGCGCGACGCCGGGGTCGATCTCATACCGTCGCACACGTTCTCGTTCTACGACCACGTGCTCGACCACGCCGAGTTGTTCGGCGCCGTCCCGCACCGGTTCGCCGGGCTTGACGGGCTCGACCGGTACTTCGCCATGGCCCGCGGCACCGAGGGCGTGGCACCGCTGGAGATGACGAAGTGGTTCGACACCAACTACCACTACCTCGTCCCCGAACTCGGGCCGGACACCACGTTCCGCACCGCCGGCGCACGGTCCCGGCCGGTCACGGAGTACCACGAGGCGGCCGCGCTCGGGATCACCACCCGGCCGGTCCTGCTCGGTCCGCTGAGCTTCCTTCTCCTGTCGAAACCCGCGGTCGACGCGCCGAAGGAATTCCGCCCGCTCGACCTGCTCGACCCGCTGCTGGACGCCTACGTCGGACTGCTGGACGGCCTGGCCGACGCGGGCGTGGAGTGGGTGCAGGTGGACGAGCCCGTCCTCGCCGCCGACCGCAACTCCGCCGAACTGGCTGCACTGAGGACGGCGTACGAGCGCCTGGGATCCCTTGCTCACCGGCCGAAGCTGATGGTGGCGACGTACTTCGGCCCGATCGGCCCGGCCCTGCCCGTCCTGGCAGGCACCGAGGTGGACGGGCTCGCGCTCGACCTCGTGGCCGGAGCCGCCGACTTCGACCGGATCGCCGCCGCCGGGCTCGGTGACCGCACCGTGGTGGCCGGTCTCGTCGACGGCCGCAACGTCTGGCGTACCGACCTGTCCCGGGCCATGTCGGTCGCGGCCTCCCTGCTCGGCTCCGTCGGGGACCTGGTGGTCGGCACCTCCTGCTCGCTGCTGCACGTTCCGCTCGACCTCACCCTGGAACCCGACCTGCCGGGCGGACTGCGTGGCCGGCTCGCCTTCGCCCGGCAGAAGGTCGACGAGGTGGTCCTGCTGGGCCGTGCCCTACGCGAGGGTCACCAGGCGGTCGAACGCGAACTCGCCGCCGCCTCGGCCAACGACGGCACCGCCGCGGACACGGTGGACGGCCGGGTCCGGGCCCGGCTGGCCAGCCTGGGTACGGGCACGGCCCGGCGTGACTACGCCGAACGCGCCCGCCTGCAAGCCGCGACCGGCGCGCTGCCTCCGTTGCCGACGACGACGATCGGCTCGTTCCCGCAGACAGCGCGGATCCGACGGGCGCGGGCCGACCTGCGCGCCGGCCGGATCGACCAGGCCACCTACGACACCCGGATGCGGAGTGAGATCGACGAGATCGTCGCGTTGCAGGAGGACATCGGACTGGACGTGCTCGTGCACGGCGAGCCCGAGCGCAACGACATGGTTCAGTACTTCGCCGAGCGGCTGTCCGGGTTCGCCGGCACGTCACACGGCTGGGTGCAATCCTACGGCACCCGCTACGTCCGGCCCCCGATCCTGTACGCCGACGTGGCCCGGCCGCGGCCGATGACGGTGGAGTGGACGACGTACGCCCAGTCCCGGACCGGCAGGCCTGTCAAGGGGATGTTGACGGGGCCGGTCACCATGCTGGCCTGGTCCTTCGTTCGCGACGACCAGCCGCCGGCCGAGACCGCCCGGCAGGTGGCGCTCGCGCTGCGCGACGAGATCCGCGACCTGGAGGCGGCCGGCATCCGCTACATCCAGGTCGACGAACCCGCCCTGCGTGAGCTGCTCCCGCTGCGGGCGGCGGACCAGCCGGCCTACGTCGACTGGGCGGTCGGCGCGTTCCGGCTGGCCACCTCCGGGGTCGCCGATCGAACGCAGATCCACTCCCACATGTGCTACTCGGAGTTCGGCGAGATCGTCGACACCATCGACGCCCTGGACGCGGACGTCACCAGCGTGGAGGCGGCGCGGTCGCGGATGGAGCTCGTCACCGACCTGGCCAAGGCCGGCTACCGGCGTGGCATCGGCCCGGGGGTGTACGACATCCACAGCCCGCGGGTGCCCACCGTGGCCGAGATCGAGGAGGCACTCCGGCTGGCCCTGGAGGCGGTGCCGGCCGACCGGCTGTGGGTCAACCCCGACTGCGGTCTGAAGACCCGCACCTACGCCGAGGTCGAGCCTGCCCTCCGGCACCTGGTCGAGGCCACCCGCCGGGTCCGAGCCACCCTGCCCACCTGAGGAGAGGCCCGAGTTCCGGTCGGTCGTGCCGGCGCCGCTCACCCGGCGCCGGCACGGGCCGAGCCCTCCCACCGGGTGACGGCCTACCCTGCTGCACGTGGCGCAGCACGCCTCGCAACCCACCCTGGTCCTGCGGACCGGCCCGGAGATCGCCGAGTACCCGCCGAGGACGACGTTCGGTCCCCGGACCCTCGTCGACTTCGAGTTCGTCTGGCTGCTGCGTGGCAGCGCCCACTGGCAGTGCGGCGATCTCCGGCTCGACCTGCATCCGGGCACCCTGCTGCTCGCCCGGCCGGGCATGCGGGACCACTTCCGCTGGGACGCAGAACGCCCCTCCGCCCACGCGTACGCACACTTCGGCCTCGCCGACGCGGGCAGGCTGGGCGACCCCGACCACTGGCCCCTCACAAGGTCGCTGTCACCGGCGGACCCGATGGCGGCGCTGTGTGCGTACGCGCTGTGGCTCGCGGGCGGCACCCCGAACCCCGATCTCACCCGGACCGCGGAGGTTCTGGGCTGGCTGCTGGACCTGTTCGTGCGCGGGCCGGTCCCCGACGACGTGTCAGCCGACGCCGGGCTGTCGCCGCATCTGCGCCGGCTGGCCGACTCGGTGGCCGGCGCCTGGCGAAACGACGGCACCCGGCCGCTCTCCCTCGGCGAGCTGGCCGCGGCAGCCGGCGTGTCACCCGGCCACCTGAGCCGGCTCTTCCGCGCGGAGTACTCCGTGGGCCCGGTCGCCGCGATGGAACTCGTCCGCCTCGCCCGGGCCGCCACTCTCCTCCAGCGCAGCAACCTCACCGTAGCGGCGGTCGCGAACGCGTGCGGCTTCAGCAGTCCCTTCCACTTCTCCCGGCGCTTCCGCGCGGTCTACGGCGTACCTCCTCGCACGTACCGGACGGCCCACGCCACCGACGACCCGCACGAACCACTCGTCCGCGCCGGCCTGCTCCGGCTGGCCCGCTCACTCCTCGCAGACCACACCTGACCCGCCCGCAACCACCCGAGGTGGCTCAGACCGGAACGGGATGACGGACCGCGTAGGTGCGGGCCAGGGTGAACGTGCGCTCGGCGACGTCGCGGATGCTGCTCCGGTCGAAGCCGTACAGCGCGCTGCGCAGCACGTCGCCGAAGGGCGAGGTCCAGTGCCGCGGGATCCCGCCCCGGCCGGCGAACGCACCGGCGGCCGACCCGACCGTCGCGCCGTTGGAGTCGGTGTCCAGGCCGGCCTGGACGGCCAGCCCGATCGCCGTGCCGTAGTCGTCGGCGTAGAGCAGGGCGAGCGCACAGGCCGCGGCGTTGTTGATGGTGTGGATCCAGTGGTAGTGGCCGTACCGCTCCCGCAGGCCCGCGACGGCGTCGCGCCAGTCGGCGTGCTTGTCGCGTGCGTCCACCGCCCACCGCAGCGCCTCGGCCAGGCGGGAACGCCCGGGCACGTGCCGGATCGACTCCTCCACCACCTCGCGCAGGGACCCCGCGGTGAACGCCGCGGCCACCAGGGCCGCCGCCCACATCTCGCCGTAGATGCCGTTCGCCACGTGCGACAGTGCGGCGTCGGAGAACGCGAGAACCGCCGCGTCCCGAGGCCTGCCCGCACAGACGTACCCGAACACGTCACCGCGGATCTGCGCGCCGATCCACTCGCGGAAGGGGTTGTCCACCACGGCCGACCGGCCGGGGTCGACACCGCAGACCAGGTTGCGGTAGGTGACGCGTTCGGCGGTGTAGGTGAGGTGGTACGGCAATCGCTGCAGCCACTCCTCCGCGACGTCGGTGGTGGTGAAGCCGAACCCCTTGCTCTCCAGCAGGTGCAGGCCGAGCAGGGTGTAGTCGAGGTCGTCGTCGCGCGGGGCGTAGCGGATCCGGCCCTTGGTGGCCTCCACCCACGACGGATGCAGCACGTAGCCGTCCGGCATCGGCTGGAGCCGGCTCACGTAGTCGCGGACCGGATAGTTGCCGGTGGCCTCGAGGTACGAACGCAGCCGCTCCGGCGTCCAGAACGCGCCGTCCTCGACCGGCTTGCCCAGGCAGTTGCCGGCACACCGGCCCAGCCACGCGGCCTGGATCCGGTCCCGGAGCTCGGCCGCCCCGATCGGCCGGCCCCGTGCGGTGGTGGTGGACGGAAGCTCGGCGAGAATCTCGGGGAGAGTGGACGGCTCGACATAGGGCCAGTCCGGCCTTCTGGGCACAGCGGCCAGCTGGTCGAGCAGCAGCCGGGCGCGGTCGGGTGCCACCTCACGCGCCGGTCCGGACAGTTGTGCGGTCACCGCCGACACGTCGTAACCGGACTCGCTGCGCTGGGCGAGCTCGTACTCGAGAAAAGTCGGCGGGCTGGAGTACTCGATTGCCACTGGCTCTCCTCACAGGTCCCTTACGGCTCCCCGGGATGCGGATGCGGGCCCGTCGCGCATCGGCGAGCTCGTTCGGGCAGGGCACCTTCGTAGAATGCGCCGATGACCGCAAGCTCGCACAGCAAGATCCGGCTGGTTCTGGCGTCGGCTTCCCCGGCCCGGCTCGCCACGCTGCGAGCCGCCGGGATCGAACCCGACGTGATCGTGTCCGGCGTGGACGAAACGGTGGACACCGGCACGACCGACACCGCCGGTCACGCGCTCGCCCTCGCCCGCCGCAAGGCCGAGGCCGTGGCCGCCGACCTCCGCCGGACCGACACGGGTCGGAGCGGCACGGGCTCGTCCGGCACGGGCTGGGCCGACAAGGGCCGGGCCGGCGCCGGCCGCTCCGGCGGTCAGGGCGGACTGGTGGCCACTCCCACGGTGATACTCGGCTGCGACTCCGTTCTGGAGTTCGACGGCGAGACGCTCGGCAAGCCCGGGACAGCCGCGGAGGCCCGGCGCCGCTGGCTGCGGATGCGCGGCCGAAGCGGCGTCCTGCACACCGGCCACTGTGTGATCTCCGCCGAAAGCGGGCGGATCGCCCAGGGAACCGCCTCCACGACGGTGTGGTTCGCCGACGTCACCGACGAGGAGATCGAGGCGTACGTCGCGACCGGCGAGCCGCTGGCGGTGGCCGGTGCCTTCACCGTCGACGGCCTCGGCGGCGCGTTCGTCGAGCGGGTGGAGGGCGACCACCACAACGTCGTGGGAGTCTCCCTGCCGTTGTTGCGTAGGCTGCTGCGCGATCTCGACATCGCCTGGCCGGAACTGTGGAACCGTTCCCACTGAGCCGTTCCACCGAACCGTCCCCTGGTCCGATCGGCGTCGACCGCGGTGTCGACCCCGGTCTGCGTGTGGCGGACGAACCGCCGCACGCAGACCCGGGAGAGGAGCGTTCCGCCGCCGCCCCGCTCGTCCTCAGGACTTCGGGCGCAACCGGAGGTTCTGCATGCCGCCGTCGACACACAACTCGACGGCGGTGCTGGCAGCGGCGCCCGGCGAGGCGAGGTAGACGATCCCCTGCGCCACCTCCTCGGCCGACACCAGCCGGCCCATCGGCTGCCGGGCTTCCAGCGCCCTGCGCTCGGCTTCGGGGTCCTCGGCCTTGTCCAGCAGCCGGCCGACCCACGGGGTGTCCGCGGTGCCGGGGTGGACGCAGTTGACCCGGATGCCGTCCTCGAGATGGTCGGCAGCCATCGCGAACGTCAGCGCCCGCACCGCGCCCTTGGACGCGCTGTAGAGGGCGCGTTGCGGGATGCCCGCGGTGGCCGCGACCGAACAGGTGTTGACGATCACCGCCGACGGCGACTGCCGCAGGTGCGGGAGCGCCGCACGGCTGACCCGGGCGATGCCCACCACGTTGACGTCGAACACCCGGTGCCACTCGTCGTCGTCGTTGTCGGCGACAGTGCCCTGCGCGCCGATCCCGGCGTTGTTGACCAGCACGTCGAGCCTGCCGAACCGGCGTACGACCTCGGCGACAGCCGCGGTGACCGACGCGTCGTCGGTGACGTCGCACGCCACACCGACCAGCGGTGCGGGTACGTCGTCGGGCTTGAGGTCCAGGCAGGCGACCCGGGCGCCCTGCCGGGCAAGCTGACCGGCCGCCGCCAGCCCGATGCCGGACGCGCCACCGGTGACAGCGGCGACCAACCCGTCGAACTCACCCATCGATGTGCTCCCCTCGTCCGTACTCACGCCTCACGCGTCGACCAGTCGCTGCCGCTGCCGTCCAAGGCCGTCGATCTCGAGTTCCATCACGTCGCCGGAACTGAGGTAGGGGAAGCGCCCGGACAGCGCGACACCCTGCGGCGTGCCGGTGTTGATCAGGTCACCCGGGTCGAGCACGAGGTACTGCGACAGATGCCAGACGAGGTAGGCCACGTCGAACACCATGTCGGCGGTGGTGGAGTCCTGCCGGACCTCGCCGTTGACCGACGAAGCGAGCCGCAGTTTCTGCGGTTCGACCTCGTTCGCGGGCACCAGCCACGGCCCGAGCGGGTTGAACGTCTCCGCACACTTGCCCTTGGACCACTGGCCGCCGGACTGCTCGATCTGGAAGGCGCGCTCGGAGACGTCGTTGGACACGACGTAGCCGGCCACGTGCTCCAGCGCGACCTCCGGGGACTCGAGGTAGCGCGCGGTCTTGCCGATCACCACGCCCAGCTCGACCTCCCAGTCGGTCCGGGTCGCACCCCGCGGCACGACCACGTCGTCGTAGGGACCGACGACGGTGTTCGGGTGCTTGAAGAACAGGATGGGCGTCTTCGGCGGCGGGTCACCGGACTCGGCGGCGTGCGCGGCGTAGTTCTGGCCGATGCACAGCACCGCTCCCGGCCGGGCGATCGGCGGACCGACCCGCAGCCCGCTGCCGTCTCCCGGGTCGTCGATCGGCGACAGCCGGTCGGAGGCCACCGCCTCCCGGGCCGTGGCGATGCCGCCACCGGCGAGGAACGCCCCGTCGATGTCGTTGGTCACCGGGGACAGGTCGAGGAGCCGGCCGTCGTCGGTACGGACCGCGGGCCGCTCGGCGCCGGGGGCGCCAAGTCGCAACAACTGCACGTACGTACCTCCTTGTCGCGGCGTCTCGGCAGACGTCGCACGTGGTGACGGCACGGCTTCCGGCGACTCACCGGTTCATCGCCGCCGGCATTCGTCTGCCGCCGGAAGCGGTGCCGTCGCGAACATCGGGACCCGGCGACCAGGACCTGGGTCAAGCACGCCCTGACGCCGGCGGTTACTCAGCTCCAGCTGGACAGGCCGCGCTCGATCAGCCACTGCGCGCCCGCGCGGGAGACGTCGAACGGGTCTCCGGGCGCCTCGTCGAGCTCGATGACGTGGTAGCCGACGTTGGTGCCGGCGGCGATCGCAGCGGGGTTGTCGACCGAGCCCTGGCCGACGGCCGTCTGCAGCTGGCCGCGCACGCCGGGGCCGTCCTTGACGTGCAGGGTGAAGACGCGGTCGACGTAGGAGGAGATGACCTGCGCGGGGTTCTGCCCGGCGGTGTGCGCCCAGTAGACGTCCACCTCCAGGAACACCCGCGGGTCGAGGTGGCCGACGAGGACGTCGTACGCCGGGGTGCCGTCCTCGACCGGCTGCCACTCGAAGTCGTGGTTGTGGTAGCCGACCTTGACCCCCCGCGCGGCGGCCCGCTCGGCGGCGGCGTTCAGGCCCTCCGCCAGCAGCTTCACGCCGTCGGCCTTGGCCAGGACGTCGTTGCCCATGCCGCCACCCACCCCCGCCACCGCGCCGGGCACCGGTGCGACCAGCCGGTCGGTGCCGAGGATCTCCAGCTCTTCGTAGACCCCGTCGGCCTCGTCGCCGGCGGAGACCGAACCGTGCACGGCGACGACCTTCAGGCCGTTGGCGTCCAGCTGCGACCGGAACTCCCGCGCGTCGGCCAGCCGCTCCTCCAGCGGTCGCTGGGGATTTCCGATGCCGAACGGCTCGACGGCCCGGAAGCCCTGCTCCGCGGCCCTGGCCAGGGCTGCGCCGCGATCAGCGGCCATCGCGTCGCGCACGGTGTACAACTGCAGGGCGAGGGGTGTCGCCATAACTTCACGCTCCGTTGTGGATCGAACGGTGGATTGGACGCCAGAGTGCAGACAGTCGGGCCCCATCCTGCCGCAGCAACCCCGGGGCTCGTCCAGCGTCCCAGTGCCTGAGACGTGGCGTCCGCCAGAGGCCGCCCAGGTCAGAGGGCATGTCCCTGCTCAGGTCGGCAACCGCCCGGCGCCGGTGAACGTCCGGGATCGGACACCGCCGTCACATCGGCGGGACGCCGCGCCGCTTGTCCGGCGTACGCCGGTCCTTGGTCTGTGCCGCGGCCAGCCGGGCCACGATCTCCGCGCGCAGGTCGCCGGGCTCGACGATGGCGTCGATCACCAGGTCGGCGGCCAGCCGGAGAATGTCGATGTCGTGTTCGTACTCCGCCCGCAGCCGCTCGACGTAGGCGGCCCGCTCCTGCGGATCCTCGATCTGGGCGATGCGGTTGTAGTAGACCGCGTTGATCGCCGCCTCCGGGCCCATCACCGCGATCTTGGCCGTGGGCAGCGCGATGCACGCGTCCGGGGAGAAGCCGGGACCGCACATGGCGTACAACCCTGCTCCGTAGGCCTTCCGTACGATCACCGACACGGTTGGCACGGTCGCGTCGGCCACCGCGGTGATCATCTTCGCGCCGGCCCGGATGATGCCCTGGCGCTCGACCTCGCTGCCGATCATGAAGCCGGGAACGTCGGCCAGATAGAGCAGGGGGACGTTGAACGCGTCGCACAGCCAGATGAACCTCGCCGCCTTGTCAGCGCTGTCCACGAACAGCACACCGCCGCGCACGGCCGGGTTGTTGGCGACGATGCCGACGACCTGCCCCTCCAGGCAGCCGAAGCCGACGATGAGCTCGGCGGCGTAGAGCGGCTTCACCTCGAAGAAGCTGTCGGCGTCCAGCAGCGCGTCCAGCAGGACGTGCATGTCGTATCCCGCGCTGTCCTGCGCGGGCACCAGTTCGGCGGTGAACGGCCGGGCCGGTGGCCGGGCGTCGAACTCCGGCGGCTGGTCCCGCCACGTCGCCGGCACGTAGGAGAAGTATTCCCTGGCGAGCTCGACCGCCTCCTCGTCGTCGGAAGCGAGCAGGTCGCCGCACCCGGAGACGGTGGTGTGCATGCGCGCGCCGCCCATCTCCGACAGCGACACCTTCTCCCCCACCACCATCTCCGCCATCCGCGGCGAACCGAGGTACATCGAGGCGTTGGACTCCACCATGATCACCAGGTCGCAGAACGACGGGATGTACGCACCGCCGGCCGCCGACGGCCCGAACAGGCAGCAGATCTGGGCGACCTTGCCCGACAGCGCGACCTGGTTGGCGAAGATCCGGCCCGCGCCGCGGCGACCGGGGAACAGCTCCACCTGGTCGGTGATGCGCGCGCCCGCGGAGTCGACCAGCCAGAAGATCGGCAGCTCGTCGCGCAGGGCGACCTCGGTGACGCGCACGATCTTCTCGACCGTCCGCGCGCCCCACGAGCCGGCCTTCACGGTGGGGTCGTTGGCGACGACGAGGACCGGCCGGCCGTCGACCAGCCCGCGTCCTGTCACCACACCGTCGGCGGGCAGTCCGTCGGCCAGGGCGTTGGCGAGCTGACCGTCCTCCACGAACGTGCCCTCGTCGACGAGCAGCGCGATCCGCTCGCGGACGTAGAGCTTGTTCTGGTCGGCGAGCTTGGCCGCGCCCTTCTCGGTGGGCCGCAGGGTGGCTTCACGGGCGGCCGCCAGCTCCTGCGCGACGTTAGGGCGTACGGGCTCACCCGGCCGAGCGGGCTCACCTGTCCCCAGGGGCTGATCAGTCACGCCAACTCCCCGTTCTGCCGACTTCCGCAAGCCTTCACCGGCAGGCTAGGCCATGTCCTGGCTGTCATGCATGACCTGCATGACCTGCCGAACCCGCGCCGGGACATGCCTCAGGCCACCGGAAGCCCGAGCGAGCGGGCGATCACCATGCGCTGGATCTCGCTGGTCCCCTCGCCGATCTCCAGGATCTTCGCGTCGCGGTAGAAGCGGGCCACGGGGTACTCCTCCATGAACCCGTAGCCGCCGAACACCTGGGTGGCGGTGCGGGTCGCGGTCACCGCGGCCTCGCTGGCGAACAGCTTGGCCATAGCGGCCGCCTGCTTGAGCTCCGCGGCCGGTCGCCCGGCGTCCTTCATCGCCGCCGCCTTGTACGTCAGCAGCCGGCTGGCCTCCACCGCAACCCGCAGGTCGGCGAGCTGGAACGACAAGCCCTGGTTGACACCGATCGGACGGCCGAACGCGATGCGGTTCTTCGCGTACTCCGTGGCCTCGTCAAGGCAGCCTTGCGCGAGCCCGGTGGCCAGCGCGGCGATGGCGATCCGGCCCTCGTCCAGCGTCGCCAGGAACTGCCGGAAACCGGAGCCACGCTCGCCGAGCAGGTGGTCGGCCGGGACGCGGCAGTTGTCGAACGACAGCGGGTGGGTGTCGGACGCGTGCCAGCCGAGCTTGCGGTAGGCGGGCTCCACGGTGAAGCCCGGCGTGCCGGCGGGGACGATGATCGCGGAGATCTCCGGACTTCCGTCGTCGGCCTGGCCGGTGCGGGCGGTCACCGTGACCAGCGACGTGATGGGTGTCCCGGAGTTGGTGATGAACTGCTTGCCGCCGTCGATGACCCAGGTGTCGCCGTCCAGGCGGGCCCGGGTGCGGGTGGCACCGGCGTCCGAACCCGCCTCGGCCTCGGTCAGGCCGAACCCGGCGAGCGCCTGGCCGGTGGCGAGATCGGGCAGCCATCGGGCCTTCTGCTCGTCGGTGCCCCACGCCAGGATCGGGCCGATTCCGAGCCCGACCGCGGCCTCCAGGGTGAGCCCGAGCGACTGGTCGACCCGGCCGATCTCCTCGATCGCGACGCACAGGCTGGTGAAGTCGCCGCCACTTCCGCCGTACTCCTCCGGCACCACCAGCCCGAACAACCCGAGCTTGCCCATCGCGGCGACCGCCTCGACGGGGAAATGGTGCGCTTCGTCCCACCGGGCGGCGTGCGGGGCGATCTCGGCCCGGGCGAAGTCGGCGACCACCTCGCGGAACGTCTCGTGCTCGGGAGAGAGCTCGAAGGTCATGGTGGGCTCCCAGAGCTCGCAGGTTTACGCTTACGTAAACGTAAGTCGAGGCCTCGATCCGCGCAAGGGGACGAAGGACATGCCGGGAGCAGGAAGAGACGCCCCGACCTGGACGATCACGCAGCTCGCCGAGGAGTACGACGTGACGCTGCGGACGATCCGGTTCTACGAGGACAAGGGTTTCCTGGCTCCGGAGCGCCGGGGCAGCCAGCGGATCTTCCACGCGCGCGACCGGGTGCGGCTGGGCCTGGTGCTGCGTGGCCGGCGGCTGGGGTTCTCGCTGCGGGAGATCGAGACGATCATCGGGATGTACGACGCGGAGCCGGGCGAGCAGGGCCAGTTGCGATACCTGCTGGAGCAGATCGGCTCGCGTCGCCAGGAGCTGGAGCAGCGCGGCCGCGACATCGACACCACGCTCGATGAGCTGGCCGAGGTGGAGCGGCGCTGCCAGGAGGATCTGGAGCGGCTCGGCGCCGGGTGAGCGAAGTGCACTGCAGGAGTCGGCGTACTGCGCTGACGTGGCAGGGACGGCCGTGAGCGGTACGACGACGGCCGCCAGGACGGCTGCTCCGACAGGTGTTCTGTGCCGAAACCGCATCGCTGACTCTCTCTCCCCTTCCAGACGTCGGCGGGTCCGCGGGGTTGCACATATACCGTAGGGGGGTATGGTGTGCGGCATGGACAAGCTGAGATCCGTGGACGCTCCGCTCCCGGAGAACGCAGAGCCCGACCGGGCCGGCCAGGAACGCGCCCCCCACCACACACCGCGCGGGCATGAGGACCACATGGGGCACGCCGGGCACGCCGGGCATGGCGGCCACGACAAGCACGCCGGGCACGACCCGGAGATGTTCCGGCGGAAGTTCTGGCTCAGCCTGCTGCTGACGCTGCCGATCGTGGCGACCAGCGAGATGGTCATGCGGTGGTTCGGCTATTCACTGGACTTCCCGGGCATCGCCTGGGTCGGTCCTGTCCTCGGCACGGTCGTCTTCCTCTACGGCGGATGGCCGTTCCTGGCGGGCGCCGTCGCCGAGCTTCGCGACCGCGCGCCAGGGATGATGCTGCTGATCTCGCTCGCGGTCGTCGTCGCCTACGTCGCGTCCGCGGCCAGCAGTCTCGGGTGGTTCGACCTGGAGTTTTGGTGGGAGCTGGCCGCGCTGATCACCATCATGCTGCTGGGCCACTGGCAGGAGATGAAGGCGATCGGCCAGGCGCAGGGTGCCCTTGCGGCGTTGGCGAAACTGCTGCCCGACGACGCCGAACGCGTCACGGCCGACGGCACCGAGCGGGTACCGGTCGAGGAGCTGACGGTCGGCGACGTCGTACTCGTCCGGCCGGGCGCACGGGTGCCGGCCGACGGCCGCGTGGTCGACGGGAGTGCCGAGGTCGACGAGTCGATGATCACCGGGGAGTCCCGCCCGGTTCCGCGTACGGTCGGGGACCGCGTGGTCGCCGGCACCGTGGCGACCGACTCCGCCGTCCGGGTGGAGATCACGGCGGTCGGCGAGGACACCGCACTGGCCGGGATCGCCCGGATGGTCGCGCAGGCGCAGGCCTCGGGTGGCCGGGCCCAGGCACTGGCCGACCGGTTCGCCGCGCTGTTGTTCTACGTCGCGGTTGCCGCCGGCGTCGTCACCTTCGCCGTCTGGTGGCTGCTCGGCGACCCCGACAACTCGGTGGTGCGCACCGTCACCGTCCTGGTGATCGCCTGCCCGCACGCGCTCGGCCTGGCCATCCCGTTGGTGATCGCGCTCTCCACGGCGCTGGCCGCCCGCTCCGGCATCCTCGTCAAGGACAGGTTGGCACTGGAGCGGATGCGTACCGTCGACGCGGTTCTGTTCGACAAGACCGGCACGCTGACCAAGGGGCAGCACAAGGTCGTCGCGGTGGCGACCGCAGCCGGCACCCCAGAGGCCACCACAGCGGGCAAGCCCCCCATGACAGAGGACCACCTGCTCGCGGTGGCCGCGGCGGTGGAGGCCGACAGCGAACACCCGCTGGCCCGCGCGGTCGTCAGTGCTGCGAAGGAACGCACCACTCCGGCGACGGCGACCGACTTCCGGTCACTGACGGGTCGCGGTGTGCAAGCCAGGGTTGACGGTACGTCGTACGCCGTCGGCGGACCGGCCCTCCTGCGGGAGTTCGGGACGTCGGTGCCGGACGACCTGCGCGACACGATCACCGGCTGGGAGGAGCGCGGTGCCGCCGTTCTGCACCTGGTGCGGGTCGACGGGGCCGACGGCGCCCAGGTGCTCGGTGCACTTGCGCTGGAGGACGAGGTGCGCCCGGAGGCGCGGGAGGCGATCGCGCACCTGCGCGAGCTCGGCGTCACCACCATCGCCATGGTGACCGGGGACGCCCGGCCGGTGGCCGAGGCGGTCGCGGCGGACCTCGGGTTCGTTCCGGGCGTGGACGAGGTGTTCGCCGAGGTGCTCCCGGCCGACAAGCAGCGCGCGGTGGCCAGGCTGCAGGAACGCGGACTGACCGTGGCCATGGTGGGAGACGGGGTCAACGACGCGCCCGCGCTCGCCAGGGCAGACGTCGGCATCGCGATCGGCGCCGGCACCGACGTGGCGATCGAGTCCGCCGGTGTGGTGCTGGCCGCCTCCGACCCGCGCGCGGTGGGCGGCGTGGTCCGGCTGTCCCGCGCGTCGTACCGCAAGATGCTGCAGAACCTCGGCTGGGCGGCCGGGTACAACGTCGTCGCGATCCCGCTGGCGGCCGGGGCCCTGGCCTGGGCCGGCGTCGCCCTGAGCCCCGCCGTGGGCGCGGTGCTGATGTCGGTCTCCACGATCGTGGTGGCGCTGAACGCCCAGCTGCTCCGCCGCGTCCGGCTCTCGCCGTAGGGCCTTCGCGGCGGTACGACCGCCCGGCCGACTGTTGCGGGGCACGCGAACCGACCATGATCCGTAGGACAGGCCCTAGACTCCGGGAAGTCATGGGGTCGCGCGGGCAAGGGACGACGGCGGCGAACGCCTGCGTCGGCCGCGACCCGCGGAGGGAGGACCACAGGGTGTCGACCATCAGCAAGGTGCTCATCGCCAACCGTGGCGAGATCGCCGTCCGGATCGCGCGGGCGTGCCGGGACGCGGGAGTGGCCAGCGTCGCCGTGTACGCCGATCCCGACCGGGACGCGCTGCACGTCCGCGTCGCCGACGAGGCGTACGCCCTGGACGGCGCGACCCCGGCGGACAGCTACCTCGCGATCGACAAGCTGGTCGACGTCGCCCGACGCGCCGGTGCCGACGCGGTGCACCCCGGCTACGGCTTCCTCGCCGAGAACGCCGGTTTCGCGGCCGCGGTCGCCGACGCCGGCCTCACCTGGATCGGTCCGCCGCCGGCCGCGATCGACGCCCTCGGCGACAAGGTGAAGGCCCGCCACATCGCGCAGAAGGTCGGCGCTCCGCTGGTACCCGGCACCGCCGACCCGGTGGCCGACGCCGAGGAGGTGCTGGCCTTCGCCCGCGAACACGGACTGCCGGTGGCGATCAAGGCGGCGTACGGCGGCGGTGGCCGGGGCCTGAAGGTGGCGCGTACCGCGGAGGAGATTCCCGAGCTGTTCGACTCGGCCGTGCGCGAGGCGGTCTCGGCGTTCGGGCGCGGCGAGTGCTTCGTGGAGCGGTATCTCGACCGGCCACGCCACGTGGAGACCCAGTGCCTGGCCGACTCCCACGGCAACGTCGTGGTGGTGTCCAGTCGCGACTGTTCCCTGCAGCGCCGCCACCAGAAGCTGGTCGAGGAGGCGCCGGCGCCGTTCCTGTCCGCCGAGCAGCTGGAGACGCTCTACTCCGCCAGCAAGGCGATCCTGCGCGAGGCCGGCTACGTCGGTGCGGGCACGTGCGAGTTCCTGGTCGGCCAGGACGGCACGATCAGCTTCCTCGAGGTCAACACCCGGCTGCAGGTGGAGCACCCGGTGTCGGAGGAGGTCACCGGCCTCGACCTGGTGCGCGAGCAGTTGCGCATCGCGGCGGGTGAGCCGCTGGGCTACGAGGACCCGGTCGTACGCGGGCACTCCATCGAGTTTCGGATCAACGCCGAGGACGCCGGCCGCAACTTCCTCCCCGCGCCCGGCACGCTGACCCGCTGGCACCCGCCGTCCGGGCCCGGCGTACGGCTGGACGAGGGGTACGACCAGGGCGAGACGGTGCCGGGGGCGTTCGACTCGCTGATCGCCAAGCTGGTCGTCACCGGGCGCGACCGCGAGCACGCGCTCGCCCGGTCCCGCCGGGCGCTCGCGGAGTTCGTCGCCGACGGGATGCCCACTGTGCTGCCGTTCCACCGCGCGGTGCTGGAGACGCCCGCGTTCACCGCGGCCGACGGCGAGTTCGCGGTGCACACCCGATGGATCGAGACCGAGTTCGACAACACCATCGCTCCCTACGACGGCCCCACCGAGGCCGCCGAGGCACCCGAGCGCGAGCGGATCACCGTCGAGGTGGACGGCAAGCGGCTCGAGGTCGTGCTCCCCGCCGGGCTCGGCGCCACGAGTGGTGCTCCCGCCGGCGGGTCCCGCAAGCCGCCCCGCCGGGGTGGCGGCGCCCGCACCGGTGCCAGCGCCTCCGGTGAGGCGCTCACCTCTCCGATGCAGGGGACGCTGGTGAAGGTCGCCGTCGAGGAGGGCCAGGCAGTGCAGGCCGGCGATCTGATCGTCGTCCTGGAGGCGATGAAGATGGAGCAACCGGTCAACGCGCACAAGGCGGGCACGGTGGCTGGGCTGACCGCTCAGGTCGGCAGCACGGTGACGGCCGGTGCCACGCTCTGCGAGATCAAGGACTGAGGGCGGTCGCGGCGGTGCCGTCCGCGGCGTCGCCGCAGGCCGGGCACGATCGGGATCGAACGGACCGACCGGGAACACACGCGCCCGCCCGGACGTCTCCTACGCTGAGGGCAACCTAAGAAAGGGCACCCCGTGGAGATCCTGATCCTGCTCGTCGTCGTGATCGGAGTCGTCGCGTTCGTCTCCAACCGGCGCGCACAGACCCGGCGCCGGGAGGTCGAGGCGGCCGAGCTGGCCAAGGTGAGGTCCTTCGCCGAGGAGGACGTCACGAAGTTCGGCGAGGAGCTGCAGCGGCTGGACACCGACGTCGCCGGGCGCGAACTCGACGACGCGACCCGCCAGGACTACGAACGCGCACTGGACGAGTACGACACCGCGAAGAAGGCGGTCGACACCGCGTCCAGGCCCGAGGACATCAAGCAGGTCACCACGATCCTGGAGGACGGCAAGTACGCAGTCGCGTGCGTGCGGGCCCGGATCAACCGCCAGCCGCTTCCGCAGCGGCGCCCGCCGTGCTTCTTCAATCCCCAGCACGGCCCGTCCTTCGAGGACGTGGAGTGGGCACCGGCCGGCGGCGCCTACCGCACGGTCCCGGTGTGTGCCGCCGACGCCGAGCGGGTGAAGGCGGGCGCCGAGCCCGACATCCGCAAGGTCACCGTCGACGGCCAGCGCGTTCCCTACTGGCAGGGCGGGCCGGCGTACGCGCCGTGGATGCAGGGCTACTTCGCCGGCTTCGCGACGTCCGGTCTGCTGCCGGCGTTCCTCATGGGCTCGATGATGGGCGGCATGTGGGGCGGCTACGGCGACGGCGGCTTCGGTGACGGCGACGGTGGCGACGGTGGCGATGGCGGCGACGGGGGCGACGGCGGAGATTCCGGCGACGGTGGCGACGGCGGAGACGGCGGAGACTTCGGTGGTGACGGCGGAGACTTCGGTGGAGGTGACTTCGGCGGGGGCGACTTCGGCGGCGGTGACTTCGGTTTCTGACAGCCGGTGACAAATCGACAGCTCGTTTTCCACCCGTTCAACAATCCCCCTCCCCGCGTTAGGCTCGCGGGTGAGGGGGATGTGCTTCTCCCCTCGATTTCCTCGACGGGAGGTAACGGAAAATGTCGTCCCAGCGGCTCCCTATTGAGGAGCATCCTGATATAACCGAACTCCAGGGACGTTACGAGAGAATTGGTCTGAAGCCCGCCGTACAGATGGGCGCCGGCATGATCGTGCTGACCGGGCTGTTCGTCGCCTTGTCGCCGTGGATCGTGGGATTCGCCCCCTCCACGCAGCTCGCGGTCAACAACCTGGTCGTCGGGCTCACCGCGGTCGCGCTCGCACTCGGCTTCGCCGCGTCGTTCCGTACGACCCACGGACTGAGCTGGGTGGTTCCGCTGCTCGGTGTGTGGACGATCGTCGCACCCTGGGTGATCTACAACGCGGATCACAGCCTTCGGGTGATTTTGTGCAACGTCATCGGTGGCGCCGTGCTGTTCTTGTCGAGCATGGCCGTGGTCGGTTCAGGATTGATGCGCCGCAAGAATGAGCGCACCTGACCGACAAGCCGTCACGTCGGGAACAGCTTCGACGACGGTAATCAGTTACCGATCACTAATATCATTTTGATCTTCCGGACCGGATAAAAACACAAGAAGATCGACCTCGAACGAAAGCGATTTCTCTTCGTTGCGGCCGCGGCGTCGGCGCGCCGACCGACAGTTGGTGCGTGGTCCCCCGCGGCCGCGTCAGCTGTCCTTACGCGGAGTCTGTTGCCCGCGCACGTGCAGCCGGCGAGCCGCCTCGGCGATCGAGCCGCTCAGGGACGGGTACACGGTGAACGCGTGGGCCAGCTGGTCGACGGTGAGGCGGCAGGACACCGCCACCGACACCGGGTGGATCAGTTCACTGGCGTGTGGCGCCACCACCACGCCACCCACGACGATCCCGGTGCCCGGGCGGCACATCAGCTTGACGAACCCGTCGTGGATGCCCTGCATCTTCGCCCGCGGGTTGCGGGTCAGCGGGAGCTTGATCCCCACGGCCTGGACGCGTCCGCTGTCGAGGTCGTGTTGCGACCAGCCGACGGTGGCGATCTCCGGCGCGGTGAAGACGGTCGCCGCGACCTCCTCCAGGTCCAGCGGCGAGACGGCATCCCCGAGCGCGTGCGCCATCGCGATCCGGCCCTGCATGGCCGCCACCGACGCGAGCATCAGGACGCCGGTGCAGTCCCCCGCCGCGTAGACGCCCCGAGCGGTGGTCCGGGACACCTTGTCCACCTCGATGAACCCGCGCTCGTCGGTGGCCACGCCGGCAGTGTCCAGCCCGAGGTCGCCGGTGTTCGGGATCGAGCCCACGGCGAGCAGGCAGTGCGTACCCTCCACGATCCGCCCGTCCGTCAGCGTCACCACCACGCCGTCGCCGCGCCGCTCCACCCGCTCCGCACGCGAACGCGACAGCACGGTCATCCCCCGGCGGGTGAAGACGTCCTCGATGACGGTGGCCGCGTCGGCGTCCTCGGTGGGCAGCACCCGGTCGCGGCTGGACACGAGCACGACGTCGCTCCCGAGCGCGTTGTAGGCGCCGGCGAACTCCGCACCCGTGACCCCCGAACCGACCACGATCAGCCGCTCGGGCAGCTCGTCGAGTTCGTACACCTGGTCCCAGGTCAGGATCCGCTCGCCGTCGGGTTCGGCGTCGGGCAGGATCCGCGGCCGGGCACCGGTGGACAGGAGTACGACGTCGGCCGCGAGCTCCTCCGTACCTCCGTCGGCCAGCGTGGCCACCACCCGGTCCGGGCCGGCCATCCGGCCGGATCCGCGCACCACCCGAACGCCCTCGCGCTGCAGGCTGCGGCCGACGTCCTCGGACTGGTTGTGGGCCAGGGCCTTCACCCGGGCGTTGACCTTCGCGATGTCGGTGCGCACATCGCCCAGATCGGGTGCGGACCGGCCGATCCGGACACCGAGCTCGCCGGACTCGCGGACCTGGTTGATCACCTCCGCGGTCGCCACCAGCGTCTTGCTGGGCACGCAGTCGGTGAGCACGGCCGAGCCACCGAGCCCGTCCCGGTCCACGACGCACACTTCGGCTCCGAGCTGGGCTGCGACCAGGGCGGCTTCGTAGCCGCCGGGCCCGCCTCCGATGATCACGACACGAGTCACGGGACCCTATTCTCCCCCACGCGGTTTCGAGCGCCGGGTACCCTCGGCATCCGTGACCCTGTACGCCGCCTACGCGTCCAATCTCAGCCCCCGGGACATGGCCGTACGCTGCCCGCATTCCCCCCTTCGCGGCACCGGCTGGATGACCGGCTGGCGGCTGACGTTCGGCGGGGAGGACCACGGCTGGGAGGGCGCGCTGCCCACGGTGGTGGAAGACCCCGTCTCGGAGGTCTTCGTGGCGTTGTACGACCTCGCGCCCGCGGACGAGGCCAGGCTGGACGACTGGGAGGGCGCCTCCCTCGGGCTCTACCGCAAGGTGCGTGTGTGGGTGCAGACCCTCGACGGCGGCGTGTCCGCGACGAGCTACGTGCTCGACGCTTTCGAGGGCGGCCTGCCGTCGGCCCGCTACCTCGGCATCCTCGCCGACGCCGCCGACCTCGCCGGCGCGCCGTCCGACTACACCGCCGCCCTCCGCCGCCGGCCCTGCCGCAGCATCGGCCAGTGAGCCACCGCCACCGAGCCACCGAGTCACCGAGCGTGACGCATCGCTTCGTCTGCCGGGGGCGTCCCGTCTCGCGCCCAACAGCCGTGGCCCGGGCTCGAAACGCCGGTCGAACCCCATTAGGGTCGCCTGTCGTGAACGACGTACTCCCTGACCCGCACGCCGACCCCTACGCCGCCGCCCGCGACGCCGCGACCCGGCTGGCCGAGCTCACCGGCACACCGCGCCACGACGTGGCCGTGGTCCTGGGCTCGGGGTGGCGCCCGGCGGTCGACCTGATCGGAAAGACGGCGAGCGAAATCGCGTTCACCGACCTGCCCGGCTTCGCACCGCCCAGCGTCGAGGGCCACGCGGGGACGCTGCGCAGCGTGCGGATCGGCGACGGTGACCTGCGGGCGCTGGTGTTCCTCGGCCGTACTCACCTGTACGAGGGGCACGGCGTGGACGCGGTCGTGCACGGCGTGCGGACCGCGGTGGCGGCCGGATGCCGGTACGTCGTCCTCACCAACGGCTGCGGCGGTCTGCGCCCGGAGTGGATCCCGGGCACACCCGTCCTGATCGGCGACCACCTGAACCTCACCGGCAAGTCGCCGCTGTCGGGCGCGAACTTCGTCGACCTCACCGACCTCTACTCCGCCCGGCTGCGGGCTCTGTGCCGGGCGGTCGAGCCCAGCCTGGACGAGGGCGTGTACGCCCAGCTGCCGGGGCCGCACTACGAGACGCCGGCCGAGATCCGCTACCTGCGCACGATCGGCGCCGACCTCGTCGGGATGTCGACCACCCTCGAGGCGATCGCTGCCCGGGAGGCCGGCGCCGAGGTGCTCGGCCTGTCTCTCGTCACCAACCTGGCGGCGGGGATGACCGGCGCTCCGCTGGACCATGCCGAGGTGCTGGCGGCGGGACGGGCGGCGGCCACCCGGATGGGCGGCCTGCTCGCCTCCGTCCTGACCCGCCTCCAGACGGCGTAGCCGAAGTCGCGATCGGCGCCGACTCAGGCCTTACGGTCCCGCTGGTTGGCGCCCGCGACGCCGTACGGGTAGTCGTCCACGATCGGCTCGCTGGCCTCGGTGAGAAGTGTGGTCTCCTCCTCCGACAGGTGCAGGCCGGCCGCGCCGAGGTTGTCGTCGAGCTGTTCGACCGTGCGGGCGCCGAGGATGACCGAGGTCACCGCCGGGCGGTCGGCCAGCCAGGCCAGCGCGACCTGCGCCATCGAGATGCCGCGGCCGTCGGCGACCTTGCGTACGGCGTCGATCACCCGCCAGGTCCGCTCGTCGGCGTTGCGCTTGGCGTAGGCCTCCATGCCGCGGTCGGGGTTCTCACCGAGCCGGGTGGCACCGGTCGGGGCCGAGTCGCGCTGGTACTTGCCGGTGAGCCAGCCGCCGGCCAGCGGCGACCACGGCAGGATGCCGATGCCCTCGTTGCGGCAGACGTCGGTCAGCTCCAGCTCGATGCTGCGCTGCAGGAGGTTGTACTGCGGCTGCAGCGTGACGATCGGCGCCAGGCCTTTGACCTGGGTGAGCAGGGACGCCTTCTGGAGCTGCCAACCGAGGAAGTTGGACACCCCGACGTAGTGGATCTTGCCGGCGCGTACGGCGTCGTCGAAGAACCGCAGCGCCTCCTCGATCGGCGTCAGCGGGTCCCACGCGTGCGCCTGGTAGAGGTCGATCGTCTCCACGCCGAGCCGGCGCAGGCTCGCGTCCAGCGCACGGGTCAGGCTGAGCCGGGACAGCCCGAGCTCGTTGCCGCTGCCCCCGCGGCTGAAGCGGCCCTTGGTGGCGAGCACGATCTGCTCCCTGGCACCGGGCCGGGCAGCCAGCCAGCGCCCGATGATCTCCTCCGAGACGCCGCCGGAGTAGACGTTGGCGGTGTCGACCAGCGTGCCGCCGACTTCGACGAACCGGTCGAGCTGGGCGTGCGAGACCGACTCGTCGCTCTCGCTGCCGAACGTCATCGTGCCGAGACACAGGGTGGAGACGAGAGTTCCGGTCGAGCCGAGCGTGCGGTATTCCATGTGGGACCTCCTCAGATCGCTGCACCGCCCACCATGCCGACCAGCGATTAAGCTGTCCAACAGCAGAAACCGATCTCGTCGATCAGCCGTGACGATGAGTTGCCGGCGAGCCGTCGACAAGGTTCTGCGACCCCTTCGTGAGAGTTCCCCTTGACCCCTGGGCAGGTGCGTATGGAGATTCGTCAGCTGGAGTACTTCGTGACGGTCGCCGAGGAGCGCCACTTCACCCGCGCCGCCCAGCGCCTGCACGTCGCGCAGTCCGGCCTGTCGGCCTCCATCCGTACGCTCGAACGCGAGCTGGGTGCCGAGCTGTTCATCCGCAGCACCCGCAACGTCGACCTCACCGACGCCGGGCGGGCACTGCTCGTCGAGGCCCGGCACACCCTCAACGACCTGGCCGCGGCGCGGGAGGCGGTGGCCGCCGTGCAGGGCCTGCTGAGCGGCCGGCTCGTCGTCGGGACGCTGCAGTGCCTCGGAGCGCTGAGCGTTCCCGACCTGCTCGCCCGCTTCCACCAGGACCATCCGGGCGTGGAGATCCGCCTGCGCCAGGGCGGCAGCCACGAGTTGCTGGCGCAGGTACGCGCCGGTGACATGGACGTCGCGATCGTGTCCGTGCCACCCGCGGGCGAGTCGGCAGGGGTGGTGCTCACTCCCCTCGCCAGCGAACCGATGGTGCTCGCCTGCGGGCCGAAGCACCACCTCGCCGAGCGGGAGCAGGTCGGCCTCGCCGACCTCAAGGACGAGTCCTTCGTCGACTTCCACCCCGGCTGGATCACCCGCGACGTCACCGACCACGCCCTGGCCGGTGCCCGGATCGAGCGCCGGGTGGCACTCGAGGTCAACGATGTCCACTCGCTGCTGGACTTCGTGGGTGCGGGTCTGGGTATCGCCCTCGTCCCGCACAGTTTCACCGGCAAGCAGACCCGGGCCCGGTTCGTCCCACTCGAGGCACCCGTGCCGGTGTGGCAGACCGCGGTCGCGGTGGCGGCCGGGCGGCGGTGCAGCGCCGCCGCGCAGGCGCTGCTGCGCGACCCGAGCCTGCGCTGGCCGGCCCAGGGCGGGACCGGTGCGCGCTCCGGCGGACCCGATGGGTCCGGTGGCCCCGGTGGCCGGTCCGGTGCTCAGTCCGCCCGGTCCGGTGCCCGGTCCGGTCCTCGGTCCGGTGCTCGGTCCGGTGCTCGGCGTAACGGACCGCACGGCGCACCTGCCGTCGAACCCATCGGATAGCTTGGGCGCTCCGGCGGCCGATTCCCGCGGCGCCGGCCGCGAGGAGGATGTGTGCGCACCACCGAAACCGCTCCCGACCTGCTCGAACAGGCCCGCGCCTGGCTGGCGGAGGATCCCGATCCGCAGACCCGCGCCGAGCTGGCGGAGCTGATCGCGGCGGCCGAGGGGACCGGGGACGGGGCCCTGGGCGACAACGGGAGCGACACCGGGGCGGAGGCCGTGGAGAGCCGGTCGGCGGCGGCCGCCGAGCTGGCCGACCGGTTCGCCGGCCCGCTGACGTTCGGTACGGCCGGCCTTCGCGGAGCGCTGGGCGCCGGGCCCAACCGGATGAACCGCGCGGTGGTGATCCGAGCCGCCGCCGGGCTGGCGAGCTACCTCCGGACCGAGGGCGCCGCCGGTGGTTCGGTGGTGATCGGGTACGACGCCCGCCGCAACTCACGAGTCTTCGCCGCCGACACCGCGGCAGTCCTCGCCGGGGCCGGGCTGCGCCCGCTGGTCCTGCCCGAGCCGCTGCCCACCCCGGTGCTGGCGTTCGCGATCCGGCACCTGGGCTGCGTGGCCGGGGTGATGGTCACCGCCTCCCACAACCCGCCGCAGGACAACGGATACAAGGTCTACCTCGGTGACGGCTCGCAGATCGTGCCGCCCGCCGACAGCGGCATCGCCGCCGCCATCGCGTCGGTCGGCCCGCTGGCAGAGGTCCCGCGCGGGCAGGACTGGGAGACGCTCGGCCCGGAGATCGTCGAGGCCTACCTCGACCGGGCGGCCGGCCTGCTGGGGCCGGGGCCGCGCGACGTCCGGATCACCTACACGCCGCTGCACGGTGTCGGCGGCGCGGTGGTGCGCGCGGCCCTGAGGCGGGCCGGCTTCGCCGAGCCGGAGGTCGTCGCCGCGCAGGCCGAGCCGGACCCGGCGTTCCCGACCGTGGCGTTCCCGAACCCGGAGGAGCCGGGCGCGATGGACCTCGCGTTCGAGCTGGCCGAGCGGACCGGCGCCGACGTGGTGCTCGCCAACGACCCCGACGCCGACCGGTGCGCGGTGGGCGTACCCACTCCGGACGGCGTCCGGAGGCTCACCGGTGACGAGGTGGGCGCCCTGCTCGCCGTCCACCTACTCGACTCCGGAGCCCGGGGCACCCTGGCGACGACGATCGTCTCCTCGTCGCTGCTGGGGGTGGTCGCCGCCCGCAGGGGCGAGCCGTACGCGGAGACCCTCACCGGCTTCAAGTGGATCGGCCGGGTACCCGGGCTCGCCTTCGGCTACGAGGAGGCGCTCGGCTACTGCGTCGACCCGGTGGCGGTGGCCGACAAGGACGGCATCACCGCACTGCTGCGCATTGCCGAACTCGTCGCCACGCAGAAGCGGGCCGGGCGTACTCTCCTGGACCTGCTGGACGACATCGCCCGCGAGTACGGCCTGCACGTGACCGCCCAGCACTCGGTGCTGGTGCGTGACCTGAGCCAGATCGACGCCACGCTGCACCGGCTGCACACCCATCCGCCGCAGGTGCTCGGCGGCCGCGCGGTGGAGCGGGTGGACGACCTGTCCGAGCCGGCCGACAGCCTGCCGGGGACGCCCGGTGTGCGGTATGCCCTGGCCGGCGGTGCGCGGGTGGTGATCCGGCCGAGCGGGACCGAGCCGAAGCTGAAGTGCTACCTCGAGGTCGTCGTCGCCGAGCCCGGCGAGGACCTCGCCGCCGCCCGAGGCGGCGCCGACGCCGACATCGAGGCGCTGCTCGCCGACCTCGCCGACCTGGTCGGCTGACGCCGGCCGGCGGGAGAGCTGACCGGGGTCAGCTCGCCAGCTTGGCGACCACGGCGAGGACGATGCCCGCGCCGACCACCGCGAACTCCGGCCACCGCCACTGGCGTTCGACCTCGGTGGTGCCCCGGGAAGCGTCGGCGTACTTGTCCGCCAGCATCTCCAACCGGCGGATGGCGTAGTTGGCCGGCGACAGGCCCGACAGGTTCGAGGCGTCCGGCTGGCCGGGGCTGTCACCGCCCGCCGGCCTCCCGGCCATGGCGGCCTCCACCGCGTCGCGCCTGGACTTGCGCATCGCCCGCCGGTCGGCCCCGGTCACCCCGATGGCCGACGAGCGGTAGATGCGGTCCCCGACCGGGAGGGTGAGCACCGGCGCGACGTTGACCGACTCGACCAGGTGCCACGGGATGTGGATGTCGCTCAGGATGTTGCGCAGCACCAACTCGCGCTCGAACGCGACCACCGCCGGCCGGCACAGGCTGAGCCAGACCAGCGCGCAGACCGCGACGACGATTCCGGCCGTGCTCAGCCCGGACCACGTGCGCCACTCCACGACGATGTCGACCAGGATCAGCACGCCGATCGCCAGCGTGAGGTAGCCGAGCACCCGCCCTCCCATGGGGGCGAAGCGTTCGATCACTTTGCGCGATCCGTCGGTCTCCCTGCGCGTCAACCCGGCCACCGGCGATCCTCCAGACATCGTGATCCTCAGATTGTGCCTGCTCCGGCCCGGCAGCGACAGGAAGCCTCCGCCGCACCCCCGACCGCACGCCCCGGGCCCTGCCCGCCGTACGCCTACACTGGCCCGGTGACGACCACCGCAGCCTCCGCGAAGCCGTCGGCCACGACCAACGGGTCGGGGTCCGCGGGTGGCGCGATCCCGCCCGGCCAGGTCGCCGAGATCACCGCGTCCGACGCGAGCCTGCGCCGGTTCCTCGCCGGCCTGCCCGGCGTCGACCAGGTGGGAGCGGAGGCCCGCGCGGCCACCCTGGCCACCCGGTCGATCAAGACCACGGCGAAGGCCTGGGCCCTCGACCTCGCCGTCACCATGATCGACCTCACCACGCTGGAGGGTCAGGACACCCCGGGCAAGGTGCGCGCCCTGTGCGCCAAGGCCCGCCGGCCCGACCCGGCCGACCCCGAGTGCCCGGCGGTGGCCGCGATCTGCGTCTACCCCGACCTCGTCCCGGTCGCCAAGCACGCCTTGACGGGCAGTTCGGTCAAGGTCGCGAGCGTGGCGACGGCGTTCCCGTCCGGCCGCTCCAGCCTCGACGTCAAGCTGCGCGACACCGCCGACGCGGTGTCCGCCGGAGCCGACGAGGTGGACATGGTGATCGACCGCGGCGCGTTCCTCGCCGGCCGGTACGCCGAGGTGTACGAGGAGATCGCCGCCGTCAAGCAGGCGTGCGGACCCGCGCACCTGAAGGTGATCCTGGAGACCGGCGAGCTCGCGACGTACGACAACGTCCGGAGGGCCTCGTGGCTCGCCATGCTCGCCGGTGGTGACTTCATCAAGACCAGCACCGGCAAGGTCAGCCCCGCCGCGACCCTGCCGGTCACGCTGGTGATGCTGGAGGCGGTCCGCGACTTCCGGGCCGCGACCGGCCGCCAGGTCGGGGTGAAGCCGGCGGGCGGGATCCGCACCAGCAAGGACGCCATCCGCTATCTCGTACTCGTCAACGAGACCGCCGGTGAGGACTGGCTCGACCCCGACTGGTTCCGGCTGGGCGCCTCCAGCCTGCTCAACGACCTGCTCATGCAGCGGTCGAAGCTGCGTACCGGCCACTACGCCGGACCCGACTACTTCACGCTCGACTAGGAGAGCCGTTGTCCGCAGGCAAGTTCGAGTACGCCCCGGCGCCGGAGTCGCGGTCCGTCGTCGACCTCAGGTCGTCGTACGGCCTGTTCGTCGGCGGCGAGTTCGTGCCCACCGCCGACGGCCGGATGTTCAAGACCGTCAGCCCGGCCACCGAGGAGGTGCTCGCGGAGGTCACCGAGGCGGGTACGGAGGACGTCGACCGCGCGGTCCGCGCCGCTCGCACCGCCTTCGACTCGGTGTGGGGGCCGATGTCGGGCCGGGACCGCGGGAAGTTCCTGTTCCGGATCGCCCGGCTGATCCAGGAACGCGCCCGCGAGCTCGCCGTACTCGAGTCGCTCGACAACGGCAAGCCGATCCGGGAGTCGCGTGACGTCGACATCCCGCTGGTGGCCGCGCACTTCTTCTACTACGCAGGCTGGGCCGACAAGCTGGAGTACGCCGGCTTCGGCGCCGACCCCCGTCCCGTCGGCGTCGCAGGCCAGGTCATCCCGTGGAACTTCCCGCTGCTCATGCTGGCGTGGAAGATCGCCCCCGCGCTGGCCTGCGGCAACACCGTCGTCCTCAAACCGGCCGAGACGACGCCGCTGACCGCGCTGCTCTTCGCCGAGATCTGCCAGCAGGCCGACCTGCCGCCCGGCGTGGTCAACATCGTCACCGGCGCGGGCGCGACCGGCCAGGCGATCGTCGAGCACGAGGGCGTGGACAAGGTGGCGTTCACCGGCTCCACCGAGGTGGGCAAGGCGATCGCCCGCTCGGTCGCCGGCACTCACAAGTTGGTCACGCTCGAGCTCGGCGGCAAGGCCGCCAACGTCGTGTTCGACGACGCGCCGCTGGACCAGGCCGTCGAGGGCATCGTCAACGGCATCTTCTTCAACCAGGGCCACGTCTGCTGCGCGGGCTCGCGGCTGCTGGTGCAGGAGAACGTCTACGACGAGGTGCTCGACCGGCTCAAGCGCCGGATGGCCACGCTGCGCGTCGGGGACCCGCTGGACAAGAACACCGACGTCGGCGCGATCAACTCCGCCGAGCAGCTGCGCCGGATCGCCACCCTGAGCGAGGTGGGCGAGGCCGAGGGCGCCGAGCGCTGGTCGGCGCCGTGCGAGCTGCCCGACCGGGGCTACTGGTTCGCGCCCACGATCTTCACCGGCGTCACCCAGGCCCACCGCATCGCCCGGGAGGAGATCTTCGGACCGGTGCTGTCGATCCTCACCTTCCGCACCCCCGCCGAGGCCGTCGAGAAGGCCAACAACACGCCGTACGGCCTGTCCGCCGGGGTGTGGACGGAGAAGGGCTCGCGCATCCTGTGGATGGCCGACCGGCTGCGGGCCGGGGTGGTGTGGGCCAACACCTTCAACCGGTTCGACCCGACCTCGCCGTTCGGCGGCTACAAGGAGTCCGGCCACGGCCGTGAGGGCGGCCGGCACGGCCTGGCCGCCTACCTGCGGGCCGGCAACCCGAAGGAGGCGGCGCGGGCATGAGCACCACCCGACCCGGCGAACGCCTCGCCGTTCGCAAGACCTACAAGCTGTACGTCGGCGGGGCCTTCCCGCGCAGCGAGTCCGGGCGGAGCTACGTCGTGCACGACGCCAAGGGACGGTTCCTCGCCAACGCCGCACTCGCCTCCCGCAAGGACGCCCGCGACGCGGTGGTCGCCGCGCGGAAGGCGTTCGGCGGCTGGTCCGCCCGCACCGCGTACAACCGCGGCCAGATCCTCTACCGCGTGGCGGAGGTGATGGAGGGCCGCCGCGCACAGTTCGTGGACGAGGTGGCCGCCGGCGAGGGACTCGCCCGGGCCGAGGCCGGGGCCGCCGTGGACGAGAGCATCGACCGCTGGGTGTGGTACGCCGGATGGGCGGACAAGGTGGCCCAGGTGCTCGGCTCCACCAACCCGGTCGCCGGTCCCTACTTCGACTTCTCCGTACCCGAGCCGACCGGCGTCGTCGCCGTGCTCGCGCCCCAGGAGTCCAGCCTGCTCGGGCTGGTGAGCGTCCTCGCCCCGGTGATCACCACCGGCAACACCTGCGTGGTCCTCGCCAGCGCCGACCGCCCGCTGCCGGCGGTCACCCTGACCGAGGTGCTGGCCACCAGCGACCTGCCCGGCGGCGTGGTCAACCTGCTCACCGGCAAGGTGCCCGAGGTGGCGCCGTGGCTGGCCGCGCACCAGGACGTCAACGCCCTCGACCTCACCGGTGTCGAGGACGCGGGCCTTGCCACCGAGCTGGAACGCGCCGCCGCCGACAACCTCAAGCGCCTGGTCCGCGTACCCGACCACACCCAAGACTGGACCGCCGCGCCCGGCATCGACCGGATGGCGGCGTTCCTGGAGACCAAGACCGTCTGGCACCCGATGGGGATCTGAGGAATGACCACCGAATTCGTCGCCGACCCGCTCGTGCCGCTCGAACTCACGCTCGGCATCGGCAAGCGCTACACGCTCTACCAGCCGGGCTGGTACACCGCCGACGACGGCTCGGCCGGGTTCCTCGGCTCGAACAAGCAGCTCTACGGCTTCACCAGCCTGGAGGACCTGGTCGAGTTCGTCGACTCCGGCGCGGCCAACGACCTCACGCCGAGCCCGCACTTCAAGAGCCTGCGGATCTGGACCACCGAGGAGTACGCCCGGCGGTTGTGCGTCTACGACCTGACCCGGCTGCCGGAGATCGCCGACGGCGAGCTCAGCGCCGACGAGCAGGCCGGTCTCGGGTCGACGCTGGCGCTGATGCTCGACCTGCTCGACTACATGGACGTCGAGACCAGCGCCTCCCAGGCCCTGCACGACGACGAGGACATCAGCAAGCTCGCCTCCGGTGACGAGCTCCTCTCGGTGTTCCGGGCCGCGCACCACCGCCACCACGTCGTCGAGCTCCTGGACGCCAACTGGTCCGACTGCGTCTCGGAGGTGTCCCGCCGGGTGGTCACCCCGAAGCTTCCCGAGGGCCCGGCCGGTCGCGGGACGGCGGGTGCCGGCGGCGGGCCGGGCGCGACGCTGGCCGGCGTACGCGGTGCGGTGAACGGCACGGCGCCCTCCGACGGGCCGGTTCCGCTGGAGGACGCCGCCCCGGCGCTGACACTGTGGTTCGGACTCGCCGACGAGGGCTTCTACGCCCTGCGCGGCACCGCGCTGACCGACGGGCACCCCGCCTACCTCGGTACGCCCGCACCCGACGGCGCCCGGCTGGCGGTGTGGACCGACGTCGACCGCATGCAGGCGGAGGTGGCGCAGGGGTCCACCGGCGAGCTCCCGGGCCTCGACCTGGTCGCCGTGGCTGCCCGCGACGACGTGAGCTTCACCCCGCACGACGACAACATCTTCGACCTGGTAGAGCTCGCCGACTCGGTGAGCAAGGAGATGGACGCCGACGCCGCCGACCGGCTGGTCAGCGCGTGGTCGGAGGTGCTGCGGCTGGCCGCGTGGGGCGGCTGGCGCGACGTCACCGAACTCCTCGGGCCGGACTCCCCCGCCGGTGCGTTCATGGTGGCCTGCGCGCTCGACCTGGCCCAGGACCGGCCCGGTGCCGCGCAGGCCCTGGCCACCGTCGACACCGAGGCGGCCGCGGCCGGCTGGCTGGCCGTCGTACCCGCCCTCACCGCGCGGCTGGACCAGCGTTCCTGACGCCGCGCACGCGGCGAACGCGGGCCCGCACCGACGTGCGGTCGGTGCGGGCATCGCGCACAATGGCCGGGCACGCGAACTGATCACTGATCACCACCGGAGGACGCGTCTCATGGCAGCACTGGAACGCCCACGTCAGGGTCGGATGATCGCCGGAGTGTGCGCGGGCCTGGCCCAGCGCTTCGGAGTGTCCCGGGGAGTCGTGCGGGTGGCGTTCGTGCTGTCCTGCGCCCTGCCGGGACCGCAGATCCTCGTCTACCTCGCCTTGTGGATCCTGCTCCCGAACGCCGACGCCTAGGGCTGGGGATGCCCTTCGGAAGTGGCGGCCGGGTTCTTCCGCGGAAGGATCCGGCCGGCGTTCACCACTGGAGGCCGAGGCGGGCGAGTTCGACCTCGAGTTCCAGCCGCCTGGTGCTGCCCAGCGGCGCGGTCGTGGTTCCGGTCTCGACCCCGAGCGCGCCGCAGGCCAGGAGCAGCGTCTCGTCGTAGGCGAGTTCGGTGACGTGCAGGTGGAACGCCCGTGCGGAGACCCGGCGGTCGGCGTGCAGACGGACGCTCTCCCCGGCCAGCCGGTGCAGGTCGGCGGCGAGGCGTTCGATCGGCGGCCGGACCGGCGCCTGACCGGAGTCCACGGTGTCCCACCATCGGTCGAGCGGGTCGCATCGGCTGTCCGCGCCGTTCCACCAGCGTTCGAGGCCCTCCCGCCAGCGGCGCAGCACGGCGCCCAGCGCTGACTGACCTCGCTCGCCGGCCACGGCACGACCTCCTCAGCAGGCCCTGGGCCCGTGCCTTGGGTATGCCCCTCAAGGATGCTCCAACCCTCTCGGGACGCACACCCGCCGGCGAGGTCAGAAGGTCCTCTGGTGCATCTGGGCAAAGGCCCGCTCGGCGCCGAGCGCGGCGTACCCCGGCTTGATCACGTTGTTGATCAGGGCCAGTCGCTGGTCGAACGGCAGGAACGCGCTCTTCATGGCGTTGAGGGTGAACCACTGCAAATCCGCCAGCTCGTACCCGAACGCGTCGGCGAGTCCGGCGAACTCCCGCGACAGCGACGTACCGCTCATCAGCCGGTTGTCGGTGTTGATCGTGACGCGGAACCGCAACCTGGTCAGCAGCCCGGCCGGGTGCTCGGCCAGCGAGGGCGCCGCGCCCGTCTGCACGTTGGACGAGGGACACATCTCCAGCGGGATGCGCTTGTCCCGGACGTACGCCGCGAGCCGGCCCAGGCGGACGTCGCCGTCCGCGGTGTGGGTGATGTCGTCGACGATGCGTACGCCGTGTCCCAGCCGGTCCGCACCGCACCACTGGATCGCCTGCCAGATCGACGGCAGCCCGAAGCCCTCGCCGGCGTGGATGGTGAAGTGCGCGTTCTCCCGCTGGAGGTACTCGAACGCGTCCAGGTGCCGGGTGGGCGGATAGCCGGCCTCGGCACCGGCGATGTCGAAGCCGACCACGCCCTGGTCGCGGTAGCGCACCGCGAGCTCGGCGATCTCCATCGACCGGGCGGCGTGCCGCATCGCGGTGACGATCTGGCGTACGACGATGTGCCGGCCGGCCTGCGCCGCGCGGCGTTCCCCCTCGGCGAAGCCGGCGCCGACCGCGCGCACCACCGCGTCCAGGTCGAGGTCGCCGGACAGGTGCAGCTCCGGCGCGTAGCGCACCTCGGCGTACACGATGCCGTCGGCGGCGAGGTCCTCCACGCACTCGGTGGCCACCCTGGTCAGCGACTCGGCGGTCTGCATGACGGCGACCGTGTGGGCGAAGGTCTCCAGGTAGCGTTCGAGCGAACCCGAGTCGGCCGACTCACGGAACCACTCGCCGAGCCGCTCGGGCGCGGCCGGAAGCTCGTGCCCGATCCCGGCGGCGAGTTCGGCCACCGTCTGCGGACGCAACCCGCCGTCCAGGTGGTCGTGCAGCAGAACCTTCGGCGCGCGGACGATCTCCTCGGGAGTGATCTTCATCGTCGGGTGGTCTCCCTCCTCGGTTGCGGCGGCTCGCTCGATGGTTGCGGCGGCTCTCTCGGTGGTGGGTGTCCAGCCGATCCGGCGGCTCACTCGATCCGGCCGAGGATCAGCTTCTGGTCGGTCCCGGCGCCCTTCGGCGCGATCTCCACCGCACCTTCCAGGGCCTCCAGCGCCCGGGCGAACCTCGCCGGATCGTCGGCGTGCAGGGTGAGCAGCGGCTGCCCGGCACGCACCAGCGCACCCGGCTTGGCGTGCATCTCGACCCCGGCACCGGCCGACACCGGGTCCTCCTTGCGGGAACGCCCGGCGCCGAGCCGCCACGCGGCCACCCCTACCTGGTAGGCGTCCAGCCGCACGAGTACGCCCTCGGCGGGTGCGGGCACCTCGTGGGTGTGCGCGGCGCGCGGCAGGGGGGCATCCGGGTCACCGCCCTGTGCGCGGATCATCGAACGCCACACGTCCATCGCCGTACCGTCCTTGAGGACGTCGCTCGGGTCGGGCCCACCGGCCGCACCGGCGGCGGTGAGCATTTCCCTGGCCAGCGCCACGGTCAGCTCCACCACGTCGCGCGGGCCACCGCCGGCCAGCACCTCCACCGACTCGCGCACCTCGAGCGCGTTGCCGGCGGTCAGCCCGAGCGGGGTGGTCATGTCGGTCAGCAGCGCGACGGTGCGTACGCCGGCGGACCGGCCGAGCTCGACCATCGTGGCGGCGAGCGCCCGGGCGTCCTCGGCGTTCTTCATGAACGCGCCGGAGCCGACCTTCACGTCCAGGACGAGCGCACCGGTGCCCTCCGCGATCTTCTTGCTCATGATCGAGCTGGCGATCAGCGGAATCGACTCGACGGTGCCGGTCACGTCGCGCAGGGCGTACAACTTGCGGTCCGCGGGGGCCAGGGTGTCGGTGGGCGCGCAGATCACCGCGCCGACGTCACGCAGCTGGACCACGATCTCGTCGTACGACAACGACGCCCGCCAGCCCGGAATCGACTCCAGCTTGTCCAGGGTGCCGCCGGTGTGGCCGAGCCCGCGCCCGGACAGCTGGGGCACGGCGACACCGCACGCGGCGACCACCGCCGCCAGCGGCAGGGTGATCTTGTCGCCCACGCCGCCGGTGGAGTGCTTGTCGGCGGTCGGCCGGCCCACGCCGGCGAAGTCCAGCCGCTCACCGGAGGAGATCATCGCCCGGGTCCAGCGGGCGATCTCGGCGGACTCCATGCCGCGCAGCAGCACCGCCATCAGCAGCGCCGACATCTGCTCGTCGGCGACCGCCCCGCGGGTGTAGGCGTCCACCACCCAGTCGATCTGCGCGTCCGTGAGCCGGTGGCCGTCCCGCTTGGCGCGGATGACGTCGACGGCGTCGAAGTGTTCGGTCACGGCATCTCGCCTTCGGTCTCGCTCCCGGTACCGGTCCCGGGCTCGGCTCCGGGCTCGGCTCCGGGCTCGGGTCGGGTCCGGTAGTCGATCAGGTGGTCCGGCCCGAACGCGTCCGGAAGGACCTCGGTCATCCGCAGCACTCCGCGCGGGGTGTCCACCAGCAGGCGGGGGCCGCCGTGCTCCCACAGCAGCTGGCGGCACCGGCCGCAGGGCATCAGCAGGGCGCCCTGCCCGTCGCAGCAGGTGAACGCGACCAGCCGGCCACCGCCGGTGGCGTGCAGGGCCGAGACCAGCCCGCACTCCGCGCACAACGTCAAGCCGTACGACGCGTTCTCGACGTTGCAGCCGGCCACCACCCGGCCGTCTTCGGTGAGCGCCGCGGCGCCGACGGGATAGTGGGAGTACGGCACGTACGCCCCGGCCATCACTTCCCGGGCGGCCGCCCTCAGCCCGGCCCAGTCCACCTGTTCGCCGCTCACGTCACCGTCCACGTTCGTACTCACGTCCTCGTCCCCGTCGTCTCGCGTGTGCCCCGCCCATGCTCACCACTCATGCCCGGCTCCCGGCCGCCCGCAGACGCGAGGGCCCCAGGACGCCCTAGCTCTTCACGTAGGGTTCGCCGTCCGCCTTCGGGGGCCGCACCCTTCCTACCGCACCGGCGACCGCGACGACCGTGGCGAGGTAGGGCGCCATCACCAGCAGCTCACCGGGGATCGGTGTCTGCAGGATCTGCAGCTGGCCCTGCAGCTGCTGGGTGAAGCCGAAGAACAACGCCGCCACCGTCGCGCCGAGGGGGTTCCACCGGCCCATGATCAGCGCGGCCAGCGCGATGAAGCCCTGGCCCGCGGTGAGGTCCTTGTCGAAGCTGCCGGTAAAGCCGATGGTGAAGAACGCACCGCCGAGGCCGGCCACGATCCCGCCGGCCAGCACCGCCTGGTAGCGGACGCGGAGCACGTTGATGCCCACCGTGTCGGCGGCGCGGGGGTGCTCGCCCACCGACCGGACCCGCAGGCCCCACCGGGTCTTGAACAACACCACCGTGACGACTGCCACCGCGACGTACATCGCGTACACGAGCAGGGTCTGGGCGAAGAACGTCTGCCCGATCACCGGGATCGCCGACAGCACCGGGATCGGGACGTTCGGGAGTACGCCGGGGTTGTTGTAGCGCTGGGAGTCCGACTTCACGAACTGGTCGAACAGGAAGCCGGTGATGCCGGACGCGAACACCACCAGCACCACGCCCAGCACCACCTGGTTGACGCGGTAGCGGATGGCGAACACCGCGAGCATCGCCGCGATCAGCACGCCGGCCAGGATCGCGGCGAACGCACCGGCCCAGAAGCTTCCGGTGGCCGAGGTCACGACCGCGGCGGCGAACGCCCCGGCGAGGAACTGCCCCTCGATCGCGACGTTGATGACCCCGGCGCGCTCGCACAGCACGCCCGCGAGCGCGCCCAGAATCAGCGGCGTGGCGAGGTTGAGCGTTCCCTGCAACTGGTTGGTGAGCGGGAACGTCTTGCCCGCCGCCGCCCAGCACAGGAACGTCACCACCAGGGCGAGCGCGAAGCCCACCCACAACAGCCTGGCCCAGCGCCCGCGTACTCCGCGGAGCAACTGGGTGAGTGCCAGCACCAGCGCGTACGCCGCCAGCGCGAGCGCCACCGGCAGGGCGGGCAGGGAGATGTCTGGCAGCTGCGCGGCCGCGAACTGGTCGGACAGGCCGAACTTCGCGGTCTTCGGCGCGGTGAACACCGCGAGCAGCACACCGAGCACGGCGAGCACCAGCGCGAGGATGCCGGTGCGGATGCGCCGGCGACGCTCCTCCGGAGACTCGATCGCCGCGCTCTTCTCGGGTCGGGTGAGGGTCGTGGTCATCGGGTCTGCTCCTCGTCCCTCACGCGTTCCAGCCCTTGGCGAGCACGGCGCCCGCGCCCTCGCCGCGGATCCGGAACACCGCGCGGACCAGTGCCGGCGCGGCGATGAACAACACGATCGTCGCCTGCAGCACGGTGGTCAGCGTGAGCGGCGTCTGGGTCTGCAGCTGCATCTGCAGGCCTCCGGCGTTCAGCGCGCCGAACACCAGCCCGGCGACGACCGTTCCGACCGGCGACGCCCGGCCCAGCAGGGCGACGGTGATCGAGTCGAAGCCGACCGTGCCGGCGATCCCGTCCGTCAGCGGCGAGTTGGTGCCGAGCACCTGCTGGACGCCGGCCAGTCCGGCCAGCGCGCCGGCGCCGAGCATCGCCAGCGTGTACGCCGTACCGACGCTCATGCCGGCCGTCCTGGCGGCGTCGGGGTTGGCGCCGACCGCCCGCAGCTGGAAGCCCGTGGTCGACCGGGTGAGCAGCCACCACACCGCACCGGCGGCAAGCAGCGCGACCAGGAAGCCCAGGTGCAGCCGGGAGCCGGGAATCGCCGGGAACTGCGCCGAGCCGTCCACCACCGGGCTGATCGGGTCGTTGCGGCCCGGGCGCTGGAAGGCGTTCGTGGTGAGCAGCCACTGCAGGAGGTACAACGCGACGTAGTTGAGCATGATCGTGAGGATCACCTCGTGCGCCCCGGTGCGCGCCTTGAGCACACCGACGATGCCGCCCCACAGTGCCCCGCCGAGCACGCCGGCGAGGAGCGCGACGAGGACGTGCACGCCGGGCGGGAGGTGCAGGGTGAAGCCGACCCAGGCGGCGCACAGCGCGCCGACGATCAGCTGGCCCTGGGCGCCGATGTTGAACAACCCGGCACGGAAGGCCAGCGAGACGCCGAGGCCGCCGCAGATCAGGGGTGTCGCCTGCACCAGCGTCTCGGCGAGCTGCCGCAGGCCACCGAACGCGCCGGAGAACAACGCGCCGTAGGCGTCCGACACCGCCGACCACGACGCCGAGAGCGCGTCGGGCGGATAGGAGAAGAAGTACGACCAGGTGGACAGGACCTCGGCGTTGCTGACGACGATCAGCACCGCGCCGACCACCAGCGCGAGCACGACCGCGGCCACGCTCACGAGGAGCTCGCGCGCCCAGGCCGGACGGGTGGCGCTCACGAGGCGTCCTCCAGCGTTCCCAGCGCGGTCGGGTTGGCCTCGGCCAGCTGCGCGGCCTCCTCGACCGGCACGCCGGCCATCATGCAGCCCAGCTGGTCCCACGGCGTGTCCGTGCCGACGATGCCGACCAACCTGCCGCGGTACATCACCGCGATCCGGTCCGCGAGCGCCACGATCTCCTCCAACTCCGTGGACACGATCACCACCGCCGTGCCCTGGTCGCGCTCGGCCACGATGCGGCGGTGGACGAACTCGATGGACCCCACGTCCAGACCGCGGGTGGGCTGCGCGGCGATCAGGAGCTCCAGCGGCCGGGACAGCTCCCGGGCCAGGACGACCTTCTGCTGGTTGCCGCCCGAGAGTGCGCTCACCGGCGTGTCCACCGACTGCGTACGGACGTCGAACTCCTTCACCCGGTGGTCGGCGTTCTCCCGTACGGCGGTCTGGGACAGCGATCCCCTGCGCGCGAACGGCGCACCGCGGAAGAGGTCCAGGATGAGGTTCTCAGCCACCGAGAACGAGCCGACGAACCCGTCGTGGGAGCGGTCCTCCGGGATGTAGCCGATCCCGGCGGCGAGGTGCTGGCGTGGTGTCGTACCGACGAGTTCCCTGCCGCCCAGGCGTACCGACCCGGCGGCCACGTCGACCAGCCCGACCAGTGCCTGGACGAGCTCGGTCTGGCCGTTGCCCTGGACGCCGGCGATACCGAGGATCTCCCCGCCATGCACGTCGAACGACACGTCGTCGACCGCGACCAGGCCTTGGCCGTCCACGACGCTCAGGTCCTTCACCGTCAGCTTGGGCTCGGCCGGGGTGGCCGGCGCCTTGTCAACCTGGAGTTGCACCGGTCGGCCGACCATCAGCTCGGCGAGTTCGGCCTCGGAGGCGTCCGGTGCGACCGTGCCGACCACGGACCCGCGGCGGATCACCGTGATCGTGTCCGCGATCGCCCGCACCTCCTTGAGCTTGTGGGTGATGAAGACCACCGTCGTGCCGTTCTCCCGGAGCGCGCGCATCACCTCGATCAGCTCGTCGATCTCCTGCGGGGTGAGCACCGCGGTGGGTTCGTCGAGGATCAGCACCTTGGCCTCGTTGGCCAGCGCCTTGAGGATCTCCACCCGCTGCTGCACACCGACCGGGAGGTCCTCCACCCGCGCGTCGGGGTCCACGGCCAGGCCGTAGCGCTCCGACAGGTCGCGCACAAGGGAGCGGGCCGCCCGCTGGTCGAGCAGGCCGAGGCCGCGGGTGCGTTCGCGGCCCAGGACGACGTTCTCGGCGACGGTGAAGACGGGGACCAGCATGAAGTGCTGGTGGACCATCCCGATGCCGGCCGCGATCGCCTCACCGGGTGAGCCGAAGGACACCGGGGTGTCGTCGACGAGCACCTGGCCCTCGTCGGGGCGCAGCAGCCCGAAGAGCATGTTCATCAACGTGCTCTTGCCGGCGCCGTTCTCGCCGAGCAGACAGTGGATCCGCCCGGACTCGAACGTCAGGTCGATGTGGTCGTTGGCGACGAGCGAACCGAACCGTTTGGTGAGCCCGCGGAGTTCGAGCTTCATGCACTACTCCAGCCTGAAGGTGCGCACCCGTGCGGCGGGGAGGGCCGGTGCGGCTCGCACCAGCCCTCCCCCACGGCTGACAAGGGTCGCAACGCGGTCACTTGGACTGCGGCTGCGCCTTCGACTTGATCGTGATCTTGCCGTCGATGATGTCCTGCTTCAGCTGGTCGACCTCGTCCTTGAGTTCGGACGGGATCTTGCTGTCCCACTGGTGGTAGGGCGACAGACCGGTGCCGTCGTTCTTCAGCGTTCCGACGTAGGCGGTGCTGTCGAACTTGTTCTCGGCCGCGGTCGTCACGACGTCCTTCACCGCGACGTCCATGCCCTTGTAGACACTGGTGAGCAGCACGTCGCAGTACTCCGCGGCGCTCTTGCAGCCGTCGGTGTCCACCCAGATCGCGTTGACCTTGCCGCCGGAGGCCTTCGCGGCCTGCAGACCACCCAGGCCGGCGGGGCCGGCGACCGGGAAGATGATGTCGGCGCCCTGGCTGATCAGGTTGCTGGCGGTGTTCTTGCCCTGCGCCTTGTTCTCGAAGTCGTTGGTGAACAGGCCCTTCTGGGTCTTCTCGCTCCAGCCGAGAACCTGGACGTTCTTCTTCTTGACCTTGTTGTAGTACTCCACGCCCTCCCAGTAACCGTCCATGAAGATCGTGACGGTGGGGATGGGCAGGCCACCGAACGTGCCGACCTTGCCGGTCTTCGTCGTGCCGGCGGCGAGATAGCCGGCGAGGAAGCTGGACTGGGCGGTGTCGAAGAGCAGCGACTTGACGTTCTTCGGCACCTCCTTCAGGCCGGTCTTCTTCAGGTCGGTGGCGGCGATGTCGTAGTCGACGATGCCCCACTTGATGTCAGGATTGGCCGCGGCCGACTTCGCCGTCTGGTCACCGAGCTTGAAGCCGACGGTCACGATGGCGTTGCACTTCGCGTCGACCATGCCGCCGACGTTCTTCGCGTAGTCGCTGTCGGACTTCGACTCCGCGGTCGAGGTCTTGATGTTCAGTTCCTTCGCGGCGTCCTGGAAGCCCTGGTAGGACGTCTGGTTGAACGACTTGTCGTCGAAACCGCCGGAGTCGGAAACCATGCAGGCGCGGAAGTTCTTCGCCGCCGCGTTGGACTTCGAGCCGTTCCCGCCCGAACCCGAGTTGCTCTCGGTCGGCTTGCTTCCACAGCCGGTGACCACCAGAGCCACCGCGCCAAGGACCGCGAGGCCCTTCAGGTACTTCGTCAAAACGCCTCCTCAGCGTGCCCGATCGGGTGGGGTGCCCGCGCACGCGGACGGGCGTCGAGGAAGGACGCCGCGCGATGCGCATGGGTGACTATAAGGCGCACCGACAGAAGGTGAGGAATCGCGGCTTCGGATCCCAGCCCTGTGATCCTCCCGTGACCTTGGCCGGGGGCCGGAGCATCTTCCGCCCCGACGGCGGTACAGGCGAATCCGTCTCGTCCGGCCAGGTGGTCCGGCTCGCCCCGAATGCCTGAGTTCATCCGCCGGTTATGGGCTTGTCACACCGGCCGCAAACCCCGGGCAGTACGGCGGTTCAGCCGCCGGCGCCGGCGCCCTCGCCGGCGAGCAGGGCGGCGCCCACGAGAGTGCGTACGCCGACCGAGATAGCGTGCTCGTCGATGTCGAACGTGCCCTGGTGGATGTCGAACGGCCGGGTGCTGCCGGCCGGGCGAACTCCCAGGCGGGCAAGGGCGCCCCGGGTCCTGGTGAGGTACCACGCGAAGTCCTCACCGCCCAGGCTCTGCTCGGTGGTGCCCACGGCGTCACGGCCCATCGTGGCCTCCACCGCCCGCTGCAGAAGGCCGATCGCGAACGGGTCGTTGACCACCGGGGGTACGCCGCGGTGCACCTCGGCCTGCACGCCCACGCCGTAGGGCGCCACGATCTGGTGCGCGAGCACGGGAACGAGTTCGGCGGCGGACTCCCACACGTTGACGTTCAGGCAACGCAGGGTGCCCTCGGCCTCGCCGTACATGGGGATCGCGTTCGGCGCGGCGCCGGCCTGGATCCGTCCCCAGACGAGGGTCAGCCCACCGCGCGGGTCGACCCGCCGGCTCAGTGCCAGCGGGAGTTGGCTCACCAACGTGGACAGGGCGTGTACGAGGTCGGCGGACAGGTGCGGCCGGGCGGTGTGCCCGCCGGGGCCGGTCAGGCGTACGTGCACCCGGTCGGCGGCGGAGGTGATCGGTCCGGCCCGCAGGCCGACGGTGCCCACCTCCAGCCGCGGGTCGCAGTGCACGGCGAAGATCTGCTCCACCCCGGCCAGGGCGCCGTCGGTGGCGAGCACGTCCAGTGCGCCGCCCGGGATGACCTCCTCGGCGGGCTGGAAGATCAGCCGCACGCGGTTGCCGAGCATCCCGGCCGCGGCGAGTTCGGCGAGCACGAGTCCGGCGCCCAGGACGATCGCGGTGTGCGCGTCGTGGCCGCAGGCGTGACAGACACCCGGGCGGCTGGAGCGGTAGGGGACGGTCTTCTCGTCCACGACGCGCAGCGCGTCCAGGTCGGCGCGCAAGGCGGCCTTGACCGGGCCGAGGGCGGGTCCGCCGACGTCGCACAGCAGCCCGGTGCCCACCGGCAGGGGGACGGGGGCGAGGCCGGCCAGCTCCAGGCGGTCACTGACCACCCGGGTGGTCCGGAACTCCTCGCGGCCGGGTTCGGGATGGGTGTGAAGATCGCGCCGGAATGCGATCAGCTCGTCGGCGTAGGTCTTGGCGAGCCGGTCCACCTCGGCAACGACAGCTGAGTCGAGGGGCACCCTGCGATTGTCCACCCCGTCCGACTTGTCCCGCACGCCACCCTGCTTCCGCCCCCCCGGCTTCTCACCCACAGTCTTGCCCGGCCCACCCAGCCGGACACCGAAAGCCCAACTGGCCATGGCCCTCGGAGCCGACTCCGGAGCCGATCCTGAAGCGACCTCGGACCGACCTCGGGACGACCTCGGGACGACCTCGAAGCGACCTCCGCGGGCTCAGATCGCGTCGGCGGGGGTGTAGACGCCCCACACCTCGCGCAGCGCGTCGCAGACCTCGCCGACCGTCGCCCGTGCGGCCAGCGCCCGCTTCATCGGGTAGAGCACGTTGTCCGAGCCCGAAGCCGCCGACCGCAGCTCCGCAAGGCAGCCTTGCACCTCGTCGGCGTCCCGGTCCGCGCGCAGCTTGGCCAACCGGCCGCGCTGGGCCTCCTCGATGGTGGGGTCGACCCGCAGCGGCTCGTACCGCTCGTCGTCGGGAACGACGTACTTGTTGACGCCCACCACGACGCGTTCACCGCCGTCGATGTCGCGCGCGATCTGGTACGCCGCCTGCTCGATCTCCGCCTTCTGGTAGCCCTTCTCGATCGCGGCCACCGCCCCACCGAGGTCCTCGACGGTTTCCATCAGCGCCCGCGCGGCCTCCTCCACCGCGTCGGTCATCGACTCCACGGCGTAGGAGCCGGCGAACGGGTCGACGGTCGCCGTCACGTCGGTCTCGTACGCCAGCACCTGCTGGGTCCGCAAGGCCAGCCGGGCGGCCTTCTCGCTGGGCAGTGCGATCGCCTCGTCGTAGGCGTTGGTGTGCAGCGACTGCGTACCCCCCAGCACCGCGGCGAGCCCCTGCACCGCCACGCGGACCAGGTTGACCTCCGGCTGCTGGGCGGTCAACTGCACGCCCGCGGTCTGGGTGTGGAAGCGCAGCATCTGCGACTTCGGGTTGCGCGCACCGAACCGGTCACGCATCACCTGCGCCCAGATCCTGCGGGCGGCGCGGAACTTCGCCACCTCCTCCAGCAGCGTCGTACGGGCGACGAAGAAGAACGACAGCCGCGGCGCGAACTCGTCCACGTCGAGGCCCGCGTCGATCGCCGCCTGGACGTACTCGATGCCGTTCGCCAGCGTGAACGCGATCTCCTGCGCGGGCGTGGCACCGGCCTCGGCCATGTGGTAGCCGGAGATGGAGATCGTGTTGAACCGCGCAAGCTCGGCTTGACAGTAGGCGAAGATGTCGGAGACCAACCGCAGCGAGGCCTTCGGCGGATAGATGTAGGTGCCGCGGGCGATGTACTCCTTCAGCACGTCGTTCTGGATGGTCCCGCTCAGCCGACCGGGGTCGACGCCGTGTTCCTCGCCGACGAGTTGGTAGAGCAGCAGCAACACCGCGGCCGGCGCGTTGATCGTCATCGACGTCGACACCTGGTCCAGCGGGATGCCGTCGAAGAGCAGCCGCATGTCCTCGATGGAGTCGATCGCGACCCCGACCTTGCCGACCTCGCCGTGCGCGATCGGCGCGTCGGAGTCGTAACCCATCTGGGTGGGCAGGTCGAAGGCCACCGAGAGGCCGGCGGTGCCCGCCTCGATCAACTGGTGGTACCGGCGGTTGGACTCCGCCGCTGTGCCGAAGCCGGCGTACTGCCGCATCGTCCACGGGCGGCCGGTGTACATCGTCGGGTAGACACCCCGGGTGTACGGATACGAGCCGGGCTCGCCCAACTGGCTCGCAGGCGTCCACCCTGCGAGGTCGCCGGGTCCGTAGACGGGCTTGATCGGCAGGCCGGACTCCCCCACCCGCGCCGGGCGCGAGGGGGAGGGCTTCGACGCAGCGGCATCGGTCATGGGTTCTCGCCTCCGCGACGAGGATATCCGCGAGCGGGGTCCTCCCACGCCGACGCGTCGCGGTGGAGCACCTCGACGTCCTCACGCAGGTCGGTGGGCAGCCAGGCCATGGCGTCCGCGGCGTAGTAGAACCCCCGGCGACCGGCAGGGGCGGGGGTGCGCGCGCGGGTGAGGACCGCCAGAGCGCGGGCCTCACTCGCGTGCAGCCACACCTCGGTGCCGTCGGTGGTGGCGTAGTCGGCGCCCGCCTGGGCGTAGCGGATCGCGTCGTGCGGCCGGCCGATCCAGTACGCCACCACCGACTGCAGCCCGCGTGCCCACGCCCGCAGGCCGTTGTGGTCGGCGAGGTCGGCGCACACGAACGCGGCGTAGGCGTGCGCCATCGCGTTCGGTGCGTCCACCCGGTCGTGGGCGAGCTTGGCCAGCATCCCGGACACGAGGGCGGCGGCGAAGTGCAGCCGGCGTACGTGCGCGGGATGCTGCGGGCCCTCCAGCAGGGTGAACAGCAGGTCCTGGGTGGCGGCGAGGGTGCCCAGGATCCGCGGCAGCGGCCGCTGTTGGTAGGCGTGGGTGAGCTGGCGAACCTCGGCGTAGACCTGATCCAGGCTCTCCTCGCCGAGAGCGGTGCGGGCGACCAGCAGACCGAACGCGCGTGCCCGCCGGGCGGACCGCTCCAGGATCTCCAGGTCGTGCGCATCCTGCCCGAAGGCGGTTTCGTGGTCGGGCCCGAAGGCCGGGCCGGTCGCCGGCCCGCTCGCCGCGGCGGGGCCGGTCGGGGCGTACGGCGCGACGAGTTCGGCGGCGGGCCTGCCGAACATCGCCTGCAGCACCCGCCGGGTGACCGGCGTCATGCCGGTGCGCTGCCCGGACGCCAGCCGGCGCAGGTGCCGCGCGGACATGCTCGCGCCGCGTTCCCCGGTCTGGCGCGCCAGCGTCTCGAACGCCTCGGCCACCTCGTCGTAGGTCTGGTCGCGTTGCCGGATCAGGTGCTCCAGCACGGTGCGAGGGGCGGTGTCTCGTCTCCCCGTCATCCACTCCTCCTGGTGGCCAGGCCCCCGTTCGTCGGAACGCTCGCCCCCGAACGCTCGACGAATTTGTACCGGCAGGCACCGACCGACGGCCGCCTCGAGCGCGCAGGGTCCGGATGAGGTCCGGCACAGGTCCCTCGGTGCCATCCGGGTCCGGCACAGGTCCGCCACAGGTCCGGCGTGGGACCTCGCCTGGTCACGCCCATCCACCGAATGCTTGAGCTCTGCCCGATGTCGGCAACACGCACACAAGGAGGCGAGCAGCCCATGACAGCAGAGGCCCCGCCGTCGGACGACCGGCAGCGCGAAGAGCTGATCGAGTCCGCGCGGATCGCCCTGAAGTCCGCCGGTTACCGGTCCCATCCCCGGGTGGGCATGGCCGGCAAGCAGTACGGCATCGAGATTCCCTACCCCTCGCTTCCGGAGATCTCGGTCGTCCTCCGCTGCGACCGCTGGGACGGCCGGTGGGTCTTCCGCCAGACCGGATGCCGCCCGGTCGCCGACGCCGACGACCTGGAAACCCTCATCGCCTGGGTGAAGGAGCTCGTCGAACCGCCGTACGGCATCCAACCGTGACTCCGGCAGCAGGGGGCTCCGCGGTCCCGCCCCGGTGGTCACCTCGGCCGGTCGCCTCTGCAGGTCCCCGGCGGTCCTCCGCGGCTCGTCCACGTCGGCTGGTCATACTGGGGTGGTGCGTATCACCAGGAAGATCGCCGCCCTGCTGCTCGCCGTGGCCGGCTGGAACGTCGTCACCTACGCCACGTTCATCCGCAATCTGGCCAGGACCGAAGGGCGCCCGACGGGTTTCTACGTGGCCCACACGGTGCTGATCGTCGTGAACCTCGCCATCGCGGCCGTCCTGGGCCGAATCGGCTGGCAGGCCCTGAAAGCGGAGAAGGCCGAGCGGGCCGGCGCCGGCGAGGCGGGGCGGGGTCAGGACCGCGACGAGGTGTCCACAGGCCGCTGAGCCACAGGCCGCCAGGGTCCGTCCGGAACGTCGGTGGTGTTGCCGCCGGACACCACCACTACCACGGTCTGCCCGGGTGCCGGACGGAACACCCCGGACGACAGGGCCGCGAACGCCGTCGCTCCACCGGGCTCGGCGAGAACGCGGCAGCGTTCCCAGAGGAAGCTCCGGGCGGCGACGATCGCCTCGTCGGACACCAGCAGCGGCGAGGTACGGGTGCGCGCGGCGACCGCGTACCCGTACCGGCCGACCGTCCCCGCACCCATGCTGTCCGCGGCCACGCCGCCGACCTCGACCGGCACCGGGCGGCCCGCCGCCACCGCGGCCGACAACGACCGGCAGCGTTCCGGCTCCACGGGCACCACCGCGGCCCGGTCGGCCAGCGCCAGGCCGAGTCCGGCGTACAACCCTCCCCCGCCGCAGGACACCAGCACCGTGGACACCTCCGGAACCTGCTCGGCGAGCTCCAGGCCGAGCGTGCCCTGACCCGCCACCACCTCCGGCGCGTCGTAGGCATGCACCCGCACTACGGAACGCCCGGCCGCCCACTGCTCGGCGGCGGCGAACGCCTCGGGGTAGTACCCGTCGACGACAACTACCTCGGCGCCGTACGACGCGACGCGTTCGGCCTTCACCGGAGGCGACGTGGCCGGGACGAAGATCCGCGCGGGCACACCTACCCGGTCCGCCGCCCAGGCGACCGCCGCGCCGTGGTTCCCGCCGGAGGCCGCCACCACGCCGTCGTCGGCGCGTGGCCGGACGAGGAGGGTGTTGAGTGCGCCGCGGGCCTTGAACGAGCCGGTGTGCTGAAGCAACTCCAGCTTGACAAGGACCCGGGCGGGCACGCCGAGCTCGGTGCCGTCGATCTCCAGTACGGGAGTACGCCGGACCTGTCCGCGCAGCCGCTCCGCCGCGTCGGCGAACTCGCGTTCTCCCGGCAGCCGTACGACCTCGGCCCCTCCGTCCGGCGCGTTCGCCCGCTCCGCTGATCTCCCCACCGGTGACCACCCCTTCGCCCAGGGTCAGGTACTACCCTGTCCGACACCATGCCCCCAGCCGATCATCCCAGCCCCCGTGAACGGGCCGGCCTGACCGTGGGAGGAGTGCGCCCGGTACGCCGGGTACACACCGTTGTTCGTGTCGGTTCCGCGGCCCGGATCGCCCGGGTGGTCTGCGTCCTGGTGCTCGGGCTGGCTACCACGCTTGGCCTGACCGCCGTCCCCGCCGGTGCGGCCGTCAGTTCGACCGTCGGGGCGCCCGGTGCGAAGCCGACGCCGACGACCGATCCGCCCGCACCGGCTCCGCCCGTCCCGGGCCCCACCGCAGCGCCCGTTCCCACCAGCAACCCGTTCACCGGCCCGGTCGGTGGCGCGGCACTCGGGGACCGCGGCGTGGTGGTGGACCAGCAGGCCACACCCGCCCCACCGAAGGTCGACGTCGCGTCCTACGTCGTGGCCGACCTCGACTCCGGCGAGGTCCTCGCCGCAAAGAACGCCCACCTCCGCCTTCCCCCGGCGAGCACGCTCAAGGCCCTCACCGCCGTCACCCTGCTGCCCCGGCTGGACAAACGGGCCCGCTACACAGCCACGCCCGCCGACACGCGGGTCGAGGGCAGCCGGGTCGGGATCGAGACCGGCCGCGCGTACACCATCGACCAGTTGTTCTACGGCTTGTTCCTGCCGTCCGGCAACGACGCCGCCACCGCGCTGGGCAACGCCGCCGGGGGGAGCCGCACCGCCGTGGAGATGATGAACACGGAGGCTCGGCGGCTCGGCGCGTTCGACACCCACGTGGTCAACACCAGCGGGCTGGACGCGCCCGGTCAGGTGTCGTCCGCCTACGACCTGGCGCTGGTCGCGCGGGAGGGCATGAGCCGCTCCGACTTCCGCCGCTACGTCGCCACCCTGCGCTACAACTTCCCGGGCAGGGACAGGAAGACGTTCCAGATCCAGAATCTCAACAAACTGCTCGGCCACTACCCCGGCGCGATCGGGGTGAAGAACGGCTACACGACCATGGCGCACAGCACGCTGGTCGGCGCGGCCGAGCAGGACGGCCGCCGGCTGGTCGTGGTGCTCATGCGCTCCAAGGCGCCGTACTGGACGCGTGCGGCCGCCTTGCTGGACTGGGGATTCACCGCAGGTGCCAAGGCGAAACCCGTCGGCACCCTGGTCACCGGTGACGACGTGGCCAGGGCCGCGGCCGCCCGGGCGCCCGGCGCGGCGGCCCCGAAGCCGGGGTCCACCAAGCCGGCCGGCCCGGCGGCCAGTCCCAGCAAGACACCCACCCTGGCTCCCGGCGCGGCCGGCCCGAACGCCCCGGGCCTCGCCATCTCCACGCCGGAGTCGGCCTGGCCGCGGCTGCCGGTCTGGCTGTGGCTGATGCTGCTGGTGTTTCTCGCGCTCTCGGGCATGCGGGTCTACAGCTACGTGCGCTCCCGGCGCTGACGTTCGGCTTCCCGGCGCCGGCGTTCGGCCTTCCGCAGTTGACGTTCGGCCTTCCGGCGCTCCCGCCGGGTGGCCAACCAGCCCACGGTGAGTCCGCCCACGAAGGCGCCGAACGCCGCCGACAGTCCCCGGCCGATCCGTCGCGCCCGGCCCCCGGCCGGGGCGGACCCCGCGCCACCGGCACCACCCTGCTGATCGCCTCGCTGTGGCACCCGCCGCACCCCCCCGGCCTTCTCCGGGTGGGTCATCTTCTCCACCGGCACGCTGGTGACCGCCCACGCCGCGCCCAGCACGGTCAGCCGGTCGAAGTAGTTGATCCACACCAGCAGCGCGACCAGGATCGCGAACGCGCCGTAGAGCGGGTTGCCGGTCACCGTGCCGAGCACCAGACCTGCGAGCTGCTTGAGAACCTCGAACCCGAGGGCGGCCACCAGCGCGCCACGCCACAGTTTCTTCGCCGGTACGTCGTGGCGGGGCAGCAGACGGTAGAGCGTGAAGAACAGCACCGAGCTCGCGGCCACCCCCACCGCGGCCGCCACCGCCCACAGCAGGACGCCGACGCCGGGAACCTTCGTCAGGTGGGCGATGGTGAAGATGAAGTCGGCGAACGTCGTGACGGCCGTACTCACCCCGACCGACACCAGCAGGACGGCGCCGACCGCGACCAGCACGACCAGGTCGAACACCTTGTTGAGCACGAAGTTGCGGCCCTCCTCCGCGACCGCCGCGAACACCGCCTGCAGCGAGGTGCGCAGCGCGGAGATCCAGTTCAGCCCGGAGTAGAGCAGCACCGCCAGGCCGACGATGCCCACTCCCGCCTTGTTGCGCGCGATGCCCTGGACGTCGATCTGGTTCTTCCCGGTGCCGATCATCCCGGGCAGCACCGACGACATCGCCGAGGTGACCGCATCCCTCGCTCCCGGCACGTACTCCACCACGTAGCCGACGGCGGCGAACACCAGCGCGACAAGGGGGAAGAAGGACAGGAAGGCGAAGTACGTCGCAGACGCGGCGAGCTGGCTCCCCTGCACCTTGTTGTAGTGCGCCAGCGCCCGGGCCAGGTGGTCGACCAGCCTCGAACGCACCCGCGCCCGAGCCACCTTGTAGTCCAGCCGTCGCCGCAGCCGCGAAACGTCCATGTCAACGTCCCTTCCCCGTGCGGCCTGCCAGCACCGCGAGCGAGCTGACCGGGACCTGCCAGCGGCCCGGCCCGCGAGCCGGCCCCGGAAGCTGACCCGGGACCTGACCGGGCGCCGAGAAACGGCCGTGCCCGCGACAGCAAGATCAGTGTGCCTCGCCGGGGACGATCGGACGGGACCTTCGCCCACGCCGCGCCGGATCGCTCACGCGCGAAGTGGTGCCACCTCCGGGCTGCTCGGGCTATCCGGGCTCGCCGGCGGGCTCGTCCGGCGGCACCGGCCCGGGCAGTGGGCCACCCAGCGCGAAGTCCCGCTGCGGCCGCCACACCAGGTCGGTCCCGTGCTCGAACAGGCTGAACGTCTGCACGGTGAAGGCACAGGTGTAGCTGTCCAGCGCCTCGTACGCCTTGTCGAGCACATGGTCGGGCAGGTCGTGGGCGATGGTGACGTGCGGGTGGTACGGGAAGGGGAGCTCGCGCCGCAGCGGCCCGCTGCGAACGCCGTCGGCCAGCAACTCGCAGGACGAGATGCCCTCCGCGACCGCCACGAACACCACCGGCGACACCGGGCGGAACGTCGCGGTCCCCCGCAGCCGCATCGTGTACGGCTGCGCGGACTCCGCCACCGCGAGCAGGTGGCGTTCGATCGCGTCCATGGCGTCGTCGTCGACCTGGGTCGGCGGCAGCAACGTCACGTGGGTGGGAATGGCGTCGGCGAGCGGGTCGCCGAACGCGGCCCGCCAGCGTTGCAGCTCGCCGCCGTAGGGTTCGGGGATCGCGACCGCGACACCGATCGTGCGCACGGAAGTCGCCGCCTATCGTTTCGCCATGACGAAACCGAGCCGGTCCTCGACCTCGCGCAGCGTCTCCGCGGCCACGGTCCGGGCGCGCTCGGCTCCGCGGGCCAGGATGTTGTCCAGGCTCTCGGGGTCCTCCAGCAGGGCCAGCGTGCGCTCGCGGTAGGGCGCCGCGAACTCCACCACGGCGTCGGCGACGTCCCGCTTGAGGTCGCCGTAGCCCCTGCCGGCGTAGGCGTCCACCAGCTCGGGGACGGGGCGTTCGGTGAGCGCGGACAAGATGGTGAGCAGGTTGGACACGCCGGGCTTGTTCTCCCGGTCGAAGATGATCTCCCGGCCGGAGTCGGTGACCGCGCTGCGGATCCGCTTGGCGGAGGTCTTCGGTTCGTCGAGCAGGTCGATGATGCCGGTCGGCGACGAGGACGACTTGCTCATCTTGGCAGTAGGGTCCTGCAGGTCGTAGATCTTGGCGGTGTCGGCCAGGATGAACGGCTCGGGCACCCGGAACGTCTTGCCGAACCTGCTGTTGAAGCGCTGCGCGAGGTCCCGGCTCAGCTCGAGGTGCTGGCGCTGGTCCTCACCGACCGGGACGGCGTCGGTCTGGTAGAGCAGGATGTCGGCGGCCATCAGCACGGGGTAGGTGAACAACCCCACCGTGGCGCTCTCGACGCCCTGCTTCTGCGTCTTGTCCTTGAACTGCGTCATCCGGCTCGCCTCGCCGAACCCCGTCAGGCAGCCGAGGATCCAGGCCAGCTGGGTGTGCTCGGCGACGTGGCTCTGCACGAACAACGTGCAGCGCTCGGGGTCCAGGCCCGCCGCCAGCAACTGGGCCGCGGAGCGCAGGGTCCGCTCCCTCAGCTTGGCCGGGTCGTGGCCCATCGTGATCGCGTGCAGGTCGACGACGCAGTAGAAGGCGTCGTGCTCGTCCTGCATGCCGACCCACTGCCGGACCGCCCCGAGGTAGTTGCCCAGGTGGAAGGAGTCGGCGGTGGGCTGGATGCCCGAGAACACGCGCGGTCGCGACATGCTCTGAATTGTGCCAGCACCGCCGCCGGGCCCCGACCCGCCGTCCACACCTGGACCCGAGCGAGCGTGCGGCATACTGGATGATCACCGCGAACGGCGCGTACGCCTGTTCGTCCCCTTCGTCACCGCCCGGTCAGGCCCGCTCGGCCGGCCGGCTGGGCTCGGCAGCGGACCTGTCGCCGGAGCTGTTGGCGCCACCGGACCCAGCGGGCCCAGCGGACCTGTCGGAGCCCCCGGGCCCGTCGTGGTTGGCGGAGGACGGCTGGTGGTCGGCGCTCTCCGGTGCGGAGCGCTCCGGCGGGCGAGGCGTGAACCGCAGCCGCGCCACCCGCCGCCCGTCCATCTCGATCACCGTGAACCCGTGCCCCTCGAACTCCACCGACTCGCCCTCGGACGGCACGTGGCCGAGCAGCGACACCACGAAGCCGGCCACCGTCTCGTACGGCCCGTCCGGCACGGTCAGGCCGGTCTCGTCGGCCACGTCGTCCAGGCCGATCCGGCCGTCCAGCTCGACCTCCCCGGACACCAGCCGGCGGGAGGCGGCCTCGGCCGCGGTGTCGTACTCGTCCCGGATGTCGCCGACGAGCTCCTCGACCAGGTCCTCGAGGGTGACGATTCCGGCGGTGCCGCCGTACTCGTCCAGCACGATCGCCAGGTGGTGGCTGGTCGACCGCATCTCCGACAGGGCCGGCAGGACCCGCTTGGTGCCGGGCAGGAAGAGGACGTCCCGGGCCAGGTCGCCGACCCGGACCGAGCGGTTGGCCACCTCGGGGTTGAGCAGGTCGCGGACGTGGACGAAGCCCACCACGTCGTCTGTGGACCCGCGCACCACGGGGTAACGCGAGTGGGGGCTCGCGGTGACCTCCTTCACCGTCTTGTAGACCGGCGTGGACGCGTCAAGGAAGTCGGTTTCCGTGCGCGGCAGCATGACCTCGCGCAGCTGCCGGGTGCCCGCGTCGAACACCTCGTCGACGATGGCCCGCTCCTCCTCGCCCAGGGTCTGGTGTCCCGACACCAGCTCGCGCAGCTCCTCGTCGGTCATCTGCTCCCGGCCGACGTCGGGGTCGCCGCCAAGGAGGCGGACCACCACGTTGGTCGACTTGGACAGGAACCAGATGACCGGCCGGGCGAGGGTCGCGATCGAGGCGATCATCGGTGCCAGCGCCGACGCGATCCCCTCGGCCCGCTGCAGCGCGAGCCGTTTGGCCGCCAGCTCGCCCAGCACGATCGAGACGTACGACACGGCGATCGTGATCAGCACCAGGGCGACCGGCTCGGACGCGCGCCGCGGCACCCCGAGGTTCACCAGCACCGGGGCGAGGTACTTGGACAGGTTGGCGCCGGCGAACGCCGAGGCCAGGAAGCCGGAGAGGGTCACACCGATCTGCACGGCGGACAGGAACTGGTTGGGGTCGGCGGTGAGCCGGGCGATCACCTCGCCGCGCCGGCCGCGCTGGGCGAGGGACTTGACCTGTCCCTCGCGCAGCGACACCAGCGCCATCTCGGCCGCGGCGAAGACGCCGCCGATGAGGACGAAGATCAGGGCCAGCCCGATGTTGGCCAGAACGGCGTTCATGGAAGCGTCACCGGGGGGTCAGGAGGGGCCCGGCTGCCGGATGTCGCCTGGTTTGCCTGCTATGCGCTTTATGGCCAGCCGGACCGCTGGTTGTCGCCATGCGCCCAAGAGTATCGACTTCCTTCCGAGACATTCGCCGTCCGCTCCGGGCACCCGGGCATGGCGCCGGCCCGCCCGGCTCGGTCGATCACGGCACCGGAGTTCCCGCTAGGGTTCCTCTGACGTACGCGCGGCCTGATCGGTTGCGAGTACGCCGGACGAAACTCACCGCGGGCGCTGTGGTCGAGACGCCGGTCGGCGACGGCCGCGCGGAGACGGCTCGGCCCGGAGACGGACGTGACATGAAGAAAACCGCGACCCGGTTGGCCGACGGGCGAGAGCTGATCTACTTCGACGAGTCCGACAGCGCCGTCCGCGACGCCGTGGACCAGCGTGATCTGCCGCCGCGCCCGCCGGCGTCGGAGCTGCGCTACGACCCGCTGGTCGACGAGTGGGTGGCGATCGCCGCGCACCGGCAGGGCCGCACCTTCCTGCCACCCGCCGACCAGTGCCCGCTCTGTCCGTCCCGGCCGGGGCGTCCCTCGGAGATTCCGGCCGAGAGCTACGACGTGGTGGTGTTCGAAAACCGCTTCCCGTCGTTCGCCGGCGGCCCCGAGGTGGCCGGGTCCGCCGGCGTCGGCGGCCTGACGGGCGAGGCCGACCTGTTCGCCCGCCGGCAGGGCGTGGGGCGCTGTGAGGTGGTGTGCTTCACCTCCGAGCACGGTGGTGCGTTCGGGTCGCTGTCGCCCTCCCGGGTGCGCACGGTCGTCGAGGCGTGGGCCGACCGGACCGCCGACCTTTCTTCGCTGCCCGGCGTGGAGCAGGTCTTCTGCTTCGAGAACCGCGGCGAGGAGATCGGCGTCACGCTGCACCACCCGCACGGGCAGATCTACGGCTACCCGTTCGTACCCCCGCGCACCCGGCAGATGCTCGCTTCGGCCCGCGCCTACGCCGAACGCACCGGCGGCAACCTGTTCGCCGACGTGCTGGCCGCCGAACGCGCCGCCCAGGTCCGGGTGGTCGCGCAGACGCGGCACTGGACCGCCTTCGTACCCGCGGCCGCGCGCTGGCCGGTCGAGGTGCACCTCCACCCGCACCGCCGGGTGCCCGACCTGGCGGCACTGAACGACGCCGAACGCGCCGAGTTCGGGCCACTCTACCTCCGGGTGCTGCGGGCGCTGGACCGCTACTTCGCCCCCGAGGGCGGGCCCGACCTGCCACTGCCGTACATCGCCGCGTGGCACCAGGCGCCGGTGCACACCGACCGCGACCTGGCCGCCCTGCACCTGCAGGTCTTTTCGATCCGCCGGGCCGCCAACAAGCTGAAGTACCTCGCGGGCTCGGAGTCCGGGATGGGCGTGTGGATCAACGACGGACGCCCCGAGGACGTCGCGGCCCGGCTGCGCGCCCTCGCCGACGAAGGAGGACGGGGATGAAGCTGCTGGTCACCGGCGGCGCCGGCTACATCGGCGGGATCGTCGCGACGCTGCTGCTGGAAGCCGGGCACGACGTGACGGTGCTGGACGACCTGTCCACCGGGCACCGCGACGGCGTGCCCGCGGGCGCGGCGTTCCACCAGGGCGCGATCACCGACGCCGCCGACGTACTCGACCCGTCCTTCGACGCTGTGCTGCACTTCGCCGCCAAGTCGCTGGTGTCGGAGTCGGTGCGCCGGCCCGAGCTGTACTGGCGTACGAACGTCTGCGGCACCCTGGCCCTGCTGGAGGCGATGCGAGCGGCCGAGGTCCGCCGGATCGTCTTCTCCTCCACCGCCGCCACCTACGGCGCGCCGGACACGACGCCGATCACCGAGGACGTCCCGCCGGTGCCGACGAACCCGTACGGTGCATCCAAGCTGGCCGTGGACGCCATGCTCACCAGCGAGGCGCAGGCGTACGACCTGGCGGCGGTCAGCCTGCGTTACTTCAACGTCGCCGGCGCGTACGGCGACCACGGCGAGCGGCACGACCCGGAGACCCACCTGATCCCCAACCTGCTCGCGGTGGCCGCGGGCGAGCGCCCGGCCGCGCAGGTGTTCGGCACCGACTATCCCACCCGCGACGGCACCGCCGTCCGCGACTACCTCCACGTGGTCGACCTGGCCGACGCGCACCTGCGCGCGCTGACCGCGGCCACCCCCGGGCGGCACCTGATCTGCAACCTCGGTACCGGCACCGGCTCGACGGTGCGGGAGGTGCTGACCGCGGTCCGGGAGGTGACCGGGCACGAGGTGCCGGTCGAGGAGTCGCCGCGCCGCACGGGTGACCCGCCGACCCTGGTCGCCTCGCACGACCGGGCCACCGCCGAACTCGGCTGGAAGCCCCGCCGCGACCTCACCGCGATGGTCGCCGACGCCTGGAGCTACCGCCGGCGCCACGCGGGCAACGGCAGCGAAGGACCCGGAACACCCGGAGCACCCGGCACACCCGGAGCACCCGGAGCACCCGGAACACACGGAGGGAGTACGCGATGAGTGCGCGCACCGCGCTGGACGGCGCGTTCGAGTCGGCGTTCGACGGCTCGGCGGCCGGTATCTGGGCAGCACCCGGGCGGGTCAACCTGATCGGGGAGCACACCGACTACAACGACGGGTACGTCCTTCCGCTGGCGCTGCCCCAAGGCGTGGCGGCCGCCGCCGCGACCCGCTCCGACGACCTGGTGCGGATGGCGTCCCGGCAGGCCGACGGCCGGGTGGAGGTCCGGCTGGACGCGCTGAAGCCGGGCGCGGTGGACGGCTGGGCCGCCTACGTCGCCGGCGTGGTGTGGTCGCTGCGCGAGGCCGGGCACGAGGTCGGCGGGCTGGACATCCTGGTCGACGGCGACGTGCCCCTCGGCGCGGGTCTGTCCTCCTCCGCCGCGCTGGAGTGCGCGACCGCCCTCGCGGTGACCGAGCTGTTCGGCCTGAAGGTCGACCGGACCGCCCTGGCCGGGCTGGCCCAGCGCGCGGAGAACGACTTCGTGGGCATGCCCTGCGGGATCATGGACCAGTCCGCGTCGCTGCTGTGCACCCGTGAGCACCTGCTGTTCCTGGACACCCGCACGTCCGCCACCGAGCAGGTGCCCTTCGACCTCGGTGCGCACGGGCTGGCGCTGCTGGTCGTCGACACCCACGCGCCGCACCGTCTGGTCGACGGGGAGTACGCCGCCCGCCGGCGTACCTGCGAGGAGGCCGCGGCGAAGCTCGGCGTCCGCGCCCTGCGCGACGTCGAGGGCCTGCAGGCCGCGATGGACCAGCTGGGCGACACCGTCATGGCGCGGCGGGTACGCCACGTCGTCACCGAGAACGCCCGCGTCCTGGCCACGGTGGAGCGCCTGCGCACCGGAAGCCCCCGCGACATCGGCCCGCTGCTCACCGCCTCGCACGAGTCGCTGCGCGACGACTACGAGGTGACCGTGCCCGAGCTGGACAAGGCCGTCGAGGCGGCCCTGGACGCCGGGGCACTGGGAGCGCGGATGACCGGCGGCGGGTTCGGCGGCTGTGTGATCGCGCTGGTCGAGGCCGACGCCGCGGACACGGTCGCGGAGCGGGTGGCGGGGGCGTTCGCGGCCGCGGGGTTCGGCGCCCCGTCGTCGTTCGTGGCCCAGGCCGGCCAGGGTGCCCGCCGGATCCGCTGAGCGGAGCGCCGATGTCGAGCTGCTGCAGCCCTTCCGCCGGTCACGGCCCCTCGTCGGGTCACAATCCCTCCCCGGGTCACTCCTCGGGTCACAGTCCTTCCGCCGGCACGCCCTTCGAGGTGCCTTTCGAGGTGCCCAGGCGCGACCCGCGCGAGGTGGCCCGCGGGATGGTCTCGCTACCGGCGGGTGAGTTCGCGATGGGTGGAGCCGACGAGGACGCCTTTCCCGACGACGGCGAGGGCCCGGTCCGCCAGGTGCGGGTGTCGGCGTTCCGGCTGGACGAGACCGCGGTCACCAACCGCCAGTTCGGCGCGTTCGTCAAGGCCACCGGTTACGTCACCGAGGCCGAACGCTTCGGCTGGTCGTTCGTCTTCCACCTGTTCGTCGGGCCGGGCCGGCGCGCCCACGTCAAGGACGCAAGGGTGCCGGGTGCCCCGTGGTGGCTCGCGGTCGAGGGCGCGACCTGGCGTACACCCGAAGGCCCCGGCAGCGACGTCCGGACCCGCCCACAGCATCCGGTGGTACACGTGTCCTGGCGGGACGCCGGCGCCTACGCCCGCTGGGCCGGCAAGCGGCTGCCGACCGAGGCCGAGTGGGAGTACGCCGCCCGCGGCGGGCTGGCCCGCGCTCGCTACGCCTGGGGGGACGAGCTCACTCCGCGGGGCCGCTGGAGGTGCAACATCTGGCAGGGCCGCTTCCCCCGGGTGGACACCGCCGAGGACGGGCACACCGGGACCGCGCCGGTGAAGTCCTACGCCCCGAACGGTTTCGGACTGTACGAGGTGGCCGGCAACGTCTGGGAATGGTGCGCGGACTGGTGGAGCACCAGCTGGCACGCCCAGGAGCGGCCGGAGACGCGGATCGACCCGGCCGGGCCGCCGGAGGGAGACACCCGGGTGATGCGCGGCGGCAGCTACCTGTGCCACGCGTCCTACTGCAACCGCTACCGTGTCGCCGCCCGTACCAGCAACACCCCGGACAGCTCCAGCGGCAATCTCGGTTTCCGCTGCGCGGCGGATCTACCCTGAGCCCCGAAACGGGCACCGCTCCCGCTCCCCGGCCTCTCGTCGAGACACGCAAGGAGCCGACCATGGCGGACACGCCGAGTCCTTCCGTCACCTCTCCCGCTCGCCGCGCCGTCGTCTTCGGAATGGACGGCGTACGCTTCGACGTCCTGCGGCGTGCCCACACGCCGCACCTGGACGCCATCGCGGCCGACGGTTTCCTCGCCCCGATCCAGGTGGATCCCAGCGGGCCGACCATCTCCGGTCCCGTCTGGGCGACGGTCGCGACCGGAGTGCTCCCGCCGGTGCACCGGATCTTCGACAACAACCTGCACGGCAACCACCTGGCCGCACACCCGGACTTCCTGACCCGGGTCGAACAGGCCCGGCCCGGGGCGCGCACGTTCGCGCTGGCCGACTGGCCGCCGCTGGTGAGCACGGACCACGGCGGCCCGGTCTTCCCCGGCGGGCGCCTGATCCCGCCCGGCGGCACCGAACACCACGGCCTGGCGACCTGGGAGCAGTGCGAGGACCAACTCACCGAGGACGCGGTCGAGGTGCTGGGCAGCCAGAACGTGCACGCCGCGTTCGTCTACTTCGTCGGGCCGGACGCGGTCGCGCACGAACTCGGCGTCGGCCCGGAGTACGTCCACGCGATCGAGGCCACCGACGCCAGGATGGGCCGGATCCTCGCCGCGATCCGGGCACGGGCCACGGCTGCCACCGAGGAGTGGACGGTCGTCGTCGTGACCGACCACGGGCACCGCGACGAGGGAGGCCACGGTGGCGACTCGGCCGAGGAGCGGACGGCGTGGATCGCCGCGTCCGGTCCCACGGTGCCGGCCGCACCGCCGGAGGGCGTCTGCCATGCCGACATCCACCCGCATGTCCTGACCGCGCTGGGCATCGACCTCGATCCGGCGTGGGGACTCACCGGCCGGCCGTTCTACGTCGACGTCCAACCGGCCTGAGTACGCGGCGCGACGTCAGGTCATCGATTCCTCCGCGGAAGAACTCCGCGGAAAGAATCGACGCGGACGGGTCGGCGCACCGCCACGCCGCGGTCGGCCGTCCGGACCGGGACGGGTGCCTTCCGCGCGGCCACCCTCGTCGGCTCGAATGGACCGATGAGGATCGAGACCATCGAGACGTTCCTGGCCGACCAGATCGCGATCGTGCGCATCCGTACCGACGACGGGGCGGAGGGCATCGGGCAGACGTCGCCGTTCCGCCCGGGTCTGTCGGTACGCCTCCTGCACCAGATGGCAGCGCCGCACTTCCTCGGTCAGGACCCGTGGGATCTCGAGGCGCTGGTGGAGCGCTGCCTGCGCAAGGAGTACAAGTTCCCCTCCACCTTCCTCTACCGCGCACTCTGCGGCATCGACACCGCGCTGTGGGACCTGCTCGGCAAGGTGACCGGGCAGCCGGTGTACAAGCTGCTCGGCGGCGAGGTGCGCGACTTCGTACCCATGTACGCGTCCAGCATGAGCCGGTCGATCACCCCGGAGGCGGAGGCCGAGCGGCTGGCCGGGCTGCGCGAGGAGTACGGCTTCGCCGCCGCCAAGGTCCGGATCGGCGACGTGATGGGCGCGGACCGGGACGCCTCGCCCGGCCGCACCGAGGCGCTGATCCCTCACATCCGTGCTGCCATGGGCGACGACTTCACCATCCACGCCGACGCCAACAGCGGGTTCTCGGTGTCCCGCGCGATCCGGGTGGGCCGGATCCTGGAGGACAACGGCTACGGCCACTTCGAGGAGCCCTGCCCGTATCCCCTGCTGGAGAACACCGCACAGGTCGCGGCGGCACTCGACATCCCGGTGGCCGGCGGTGAGCAGGACAACTCACTGGTGCAGTTCCGGCGGATGATCGAGTCGCATGCGGTGGACATCGTGCAGCCCGACATCGGCTACATCGGCGGCGTCGCCCGGGCTCGCCGGGTGGCGCGGATGGCCGAGGACGCGGGGATTCCGTGTACGCCGCACTGCTCGAACACCTCGATGTTGCAGGTGTTCACCCTTCATCTCGCCGCGTCAATGCCGGCTTGTCACCAGTTCCACGAGTGGGGCATCGAGGACACGCCCTGGACGCGTGGCGTCTACGAACCCGAACTCCGGTTGGAGAACGGCGGCGTCAAGGTGTCGTCTTCCCCCGGCTGGGGTGTGGAGATCACGCCGGAGTTCCTCCGTGACGCCCACCGTGAAGTGTCGAGCCGATAGGGTCACCGGAATATGAGCGAGCGGCCGAACGTCATCCTCGTCTGTGTCGACCAGTGGCGCGGCGACTGCCTGTCCGTCGAGGATCATCCGGTCGTCCACACACCCCACCTGGACCGGCTGGCTGCACGTGGCGCGCGGTTTCCGCGGGCCTACTCCGCCACGCCCACCTGCGTACCCGCCCGGATGGCGTTGCTGACCGGGCTGTCGCAGACGAGTCACCGCCGCGTCGGATACCAGGATGGCGTGCCCTTCGACGTGGAAACCACCCTGCCGGGTGAGTTCCGCCGCAACGGCTACCAGACACAGGCCATCGGCAAGATGCACTACGCGCCGACCAGGGCCCGGCTGGGTTTCGACGACGTACGCCTGCACGACGGCTACCTGCACCACAGCCGGCGCCGGGCGCGCGCGGTGGAGACCTTCGACGACTACCTTCCCTGGCTACGGGAACAGGCCGGGCAGAGCGCGGTGAGCGACTACGTCGACAACGGCCTCAACTGCAACTCCTACGTCGCCCGCCCCTGGGACAAGGCGGAGTCGCTGCACCCGACGAACTGGATCGCCACCGAGACGATCTCCTGGCTCTACCGCCGCGACCCCACCGTGCCGTTCTTCCTGTACCTGTCCTTCCACCGGCCGCACCCGCCGTTCGACCCGCCGGCGTGGGCGTTCGAGCAGTACCTCCACCAGGTCGACGCCGAGCCGCCGGTGGGCGACTGGTGGGAGGAGTACGCCGAGCACCGCGACGACCGCAACCTCGAGGGGTTCGTGGCGCGTTTCCCGCCCGAGGCCGCCCGGCGGGCGCGGGCCGGGTACTACGGCCACATGGCCCACATCGACCTGCAGCTCAACCGGATCGTCGAGGCGCTGACGGAGTTCGAGCTCGGCGACGACACCTACGTGTGTTTCGTCGCCGACCACGGCGACATGCTCGGCGACCACAACCTCTACCGAAAGGGCTTCCCCTACGAGGGTTCGGCCCGGATCCCGTTCCTGCTGGCGGGGTCGGGCACCGGTCGTGGCGTACGCCGGGAGGAGGTGGTCGAGCTACGCGACGTCATGCCGACGTTGCTGGACTGCGCCGGGCTGGACATCCCCGCGGGGGTCGAGGGCCGCAGCGTGCTGGGCCTGGCCCGCGGCGAGCCCGTCCCGAACTGGCGGCCCTACCTGCACGGCGAGCACGCGCTGCTCGGCCAGTCGCTGCAGTGGCTGACCGACGGCCGGCAGAAGTACGTCTGGATGTCCGGCACAGGTGCGGAGCAGTTGTTCGACCTCGTCGACGATCCCCGCGAATGCCACAACCTGGCGCCGGACCCGGCACATGGGACCGACCTGCACCGTTGGCGGGAGACGCTGGTCCGCGAGCTCGCCGGACGACCGGAGGGCTATGTCAAGGACGGCTTGCTGGTGCCCGGGTGTCCGCCCATGACCGTGCTGCCGGAGCCGCTCAGCCGGCCCGACCGGTGAGGGCCGGCACCGGGCTCACTGCTTGTCGATCAGCTCACGCAGCTGTAAGGCGGCGGACTCGATGTCGTCGTAGTCGTTCTGGCCGGCCCGGGACTCCGCGCTGATCACCCCGCAGCGGTGGACCTTCTTGAAGTCGCCGTACGGGAACTTGTAGTGGGACTTGGTTTCCGGGTTCTGCTCGTCGTCGACGCCGAGGTACCACTTGCCGTACTCCTCGTAGCCGTGCTTGTCGAGGTAGGCGTTCTCGTCCGCCGCCGACGGCTGGTGCTCGCTCCAGGCGTCCCGATCGTCGGCGGTGTACTTGCCGTCTCCGACCAGTCGCTTGGCGTGCTCGAACGCGCTCTTGTTGAGTCTGGTAGCCACGAATTCATCCTTCCGCGCGAGCCGATCACGAAACGCGGCCGGAAGCCTCGGATCACCGACGCCAGACCGACCGGGCCGACGCCGACCGGGGCGACGGCTGCCGGGACGACGTCGCCCACCCGGCCGGCCGGAGCCGGCCCGGGTGGGCGACGAACGTGCGTACGGACCTGCCGAAGGTGAGCCCTACTGCTTGGCCACCTTCGCCTTCAGCGTCTCGGCAAGGGCGGCCAGGAAGTCGTCGGTGCTCAGCCACTCGGTGTCGCCACCGACCAGCAGCGCGAGGTCCTTGGTCATCTTGCCGGCCTCGACGGTCTCCACGCAGGCCTGCTCCAGCGTCTGCGCGAACGCCGTCACCTCCGGCGTGCCGTCCAGCTTGCCGCGGTGTGCCAGACCCCGCGTCCAGGCGAAGATCGACGCGATCGGGTTCGTCGACGTCTTCTGGCCCTTCTGCCACTGCCGGAAGTGCCGCGTCACGGTGCCGTGTGCCGCCTCCGCCTCGACCGTGCGGCCGTCCGGGGTCATCAGCACGCTGGTCATCAGGCCGAGCGAACCGAAGCCCTGAGCGACGGTGTCGGACTGCACGTCCCCGTCGTAGTTCTTGGCCGCCCAGACGAAGCCGCCCTCCCACTTCAGGGCCTGCGCCACCATGTCGTCGATGAGCCGGTGCTCGTAGGTGATGCCGGCCTCTTCGAACTTGCCCTTGAACTCGGTCTCGAAGACCTCGGCGAACAGGTCCTTGAAGCGGCCGTCGTAGGCCTTGAGGATGGTGTTCTTCGTGGAGAGGTAGACCGGGTAGCCGCGCTGCAGGCCGTAGTTCAGCGAGGCCCGGGCGAAGTCGCGGATGGAGTCGTCGAAGTTGTACATCGCCATCGCGACGCCGCCGCCGGGGTACTCCGCGACCTCGAACTCCATCGGCTGGCTGCCGTCGGTCGGGGTGTAGGTCACGGTGAGCTTGCCCGGGCCCGGCACCACGAAGTCGGTGGCCTTGTACTGGTCGCCGTGGGCGTGCCGGCCGATGATGATCGGCTTGGTCCAGCCCGGCACCAGACGGGGAACGTTGTCGATGATGATCGGCTCGCGGAAGACCACGCCACCGAGGATGTTGCGGATCGTGCCGTTCGGCGAACGCCACATCTTCTTCAGCCCGAACTCCTCGACCCGCGCCTCGTCCGGGGTGATGGTGGCGCACTTCACGCCCACGCCGTGCTGCTTGATCGCGTTCGCGGCGTCGATCGTCACCTGGTCGTCGGTGGCGTCGCGGTGCTCGATGCCGAGGTCGTAGTAGTCGAGCTGGAGGTCGACATAGGGCAGCAGCAGCTGCTCCTTGATGTCCTTCCAGATGACCCGGGTCATCTCGTCGCCGTCAAGCTCGACGATCGGGTTCTTCACGCTGATCTTTGACAAGGGGGCTCCTCCGGCAGGCGTGGATCGGGGTGGGGGCAACCCCGCCGGCCATCCACGTCGAGGGTGGGGTTAGAGGTTCTGGACGTCGGACTGCTTGCTGCGGACGGCTTCCGCCGCCTCCTTCAGCGCGGCCAGCTCGCTGTCGGTGAGGTCGGTCTCGACGACCTTGCGTACGCCGGTCCGGCCGAGCTCGGCGAGGACGCCGAGGTAGACACCGTCGATGCCGTACTCACCGTCGACCCATGCGCACACGGGCATGACAGCGCCGGAGTCCTCCGCGATCGCCTTGGCCATCCGGGCCGCCGCGGCCGAGGGCGCGAAGTACGCCGAGCCGGTCTTGAGCAGGGCGACGACCTCCGCCCCGCCGTTGCGGGTGCGCTCCACGAGCGCCTCGATGTCCTCGGCGGACAGCAACTCGGTCAGCGGCCTGGTGGAGCCGTCGACCTCGACGGTGCACTTGCTCGGGACCGGCACCATGGTGTCGCCGTGCGAGCCGAGGGTCAGCGTGGTGACAGCGCCCACGGGGACGCCGAGCTTCTCCGCCACGCTGTTGGTGAACCGCGCCGTGTCGAGCATGCCGGCCTGGCCGAGCACGCGGTTGCGTGGGAACTGCGTGGCCAGCTGGGCCAGCGCGGTCATCTCGTCCAGCGGGTTGGACACCACGATGACCACCGCGTTGGGCGCGTGCTTGGAGACGTTCTCGGCGACCTGCCGGACGATCTTGGCGTTGGTCTCGATCAGGTCCATCCGGCTCATGCCGGGCTTGCGCGGCAGCCCGGCGGTGATGATCACGATGTCGGAGCCGGCGATCGCCTCGTAGCCCTCGCCGTTGCGGCCCGTCGTCTGGCCGGTCACCTTGGTCTCGAAGCCCTCGACCGGGCGGGACTGGTTGATGTCGAGCGCCAGCCCCTCGGGCCGGCCTTCGAGGATGTCGGTGAGGACGACCTCGTCGAAGATGTCGTACTCGGCGAGTCGCTGCGCGGTCGTCGACCCGTAGAAACCCGCACCGACGACAGCGACCTTGCCGTTACGCGCCATGTGTGCTCGCCTCCTGGAAATGCCGCCCGGATGTGCGGCGCTCGGACTCAGCGTTCTCGGGAGTTGTCTTGGCGTCGAGATACTTCTCGAAGCCTAACCGAGCAGCCGTCCCAGCGGCCGTCGGGGTCATTCGGGAGTTGCTCGGACGTCGTTCGGAAGTCATCGGATGTCCGGCACGGCCAGCGCCAGCACCAAAGCCGCACCTCCCATGATCGCGAGCGTCACCACGTCGGTCATCCGGCTCCGCAGCACCAGCAGGCCGGCCCGCCTGGTGGTCAGCACCAACCGGAACACCGCCGCCAACAGGACCGAGCAGGCGAACAGTGCCGTACCGGGCCGGAAATCGACCACCACCACGACCACCAGGGAGGCGACCACTCCGGCGAGGACCACGAGCAGCGGCCACTGCCGGCGCGGCCAGGGACGAATCGGCGGAAGTGGGCGGCCCCGTGGACGACCCCAACGTTTCCAGAACGCCTGCCTGTCGGCGGGCGTTCCCCCGCGAGCCGGGACCGGGGGCACCTGGGCTGCCGGCCGGGCCGCATCCTCGCCTGGCTGGTCGACCATGACCGCCCTCCTGGGACTCCGGTGGGATTCCTCGCAGAACGGCAGGCTACCCGCCCCGGGTGCGGCGGCGGCCCGCAACCGCCCGCATGGGCCCCAGGGGCCTTCTCAGGGCACCTTCTCAGGGCACCTTCTCAGGGCACCTCGGAGACGAAGGACGTGACGCTGGTGAGGAACGAGCCGAGGTACGGCCGGAAGTCCCGGCGTACCGGCTCCGGCGTACCGGGCAGCTCCGACGGGTGCGGCAGGAGGGAGCACAACGCCACGGACGTACGGCGTCGGTGGACGGGGTTCTCCGGCGTGGACGGGAGCACTCCGACCGGGAGCTTCATCCCGGTGAGCTCACCCTCGGTGACCCCGCGCAGGACCTCGCCGGAGAGAAGGTCCTTGGCGATCCGCGGCGACGCGCCGAGTTCGGTCAGCTCCCGGCGGGTGCGTACGTCCACCACCGGCTCACCGACCGTCGCGGGCCAGGCGAGCACCAGCCGGTCCACGCGGTCCGGACAGGTCAGCGCCAACCGGACGGCCACCGAGCAGCCGTTCGACCCGGCCACCACGCAGACCGGACCCGGCGGCAGCAGCGGCACCAGGTGCTCGACCTCGGCCAGCCAGGAGCGGGCCCGCGGCAGGCGGTCCGGCGCGAGCAGGGTGAAGCCCCGCTCCTCCAGGCCGGCGACGATCCCGGGCTCGTGCCAGAACCGCTCGGCGTTCATGTCGTCCCAGAGGCCGCCATGAACCAGCAGCAGTGTCGTCACGTTCCCCACTCTGCCGACCTCGCCGCGCCGGGGCAACGCCGCGGCGGTGATGCGCCGGATGCCCGGGATGGGTGAACTGTGCGAACTGTGCCGGCGACCTGGGCCGTGCGAGCCGGGTCCGACTACGCGGGATCGGGGACCTCGGCGGAGCCGCCGGATCCGTGCCCGGCGGCGCGTACAGGTTCGATGACGCGGAGCAGCAGGAGGATCAGGATCGTCAGCCCGGCGAGCGCTCCCAGGTGGTTCCCGAGCGCCTGTACGGCGGGATACTCGGGCGCGGAGTACGCCGACGGCACCGCGAACACGAACGCCGCCCGCCACGAACTCCACGCGAACAACGCACCCGAGGCCACCCAGGTGAGCAGCAGCGCGACCCGGGAGGGCGGCCCACCGCGGTGACGCCCGAGACTCCTCGCGCCCCAGGCGGCGACCAGCGCCCAGCAGCCGCTGCTGCCGGTGAGCAGGTGCCAGCGCAGGTCACGCCCGGCGAGCGCGTGCGGGTCGAGTCCGAGCGTTCCACCGAACGCCCAGTACGCCTGGGCTACGGCGAGCAGCGCACAGACCGCCGTCGCCGCCCTCGCCAGCGACAGTCGCAGGTGCCGGGCGTGGTCGGGTCCACCGGCACGGGCGGTGTCCGCGGACCGGCCGGCCTGCCCGGCGTACCGCCGCGCGAACAACGCCGGCCAGCGTTCACGCACGTAGAGCGGCACCGCGACGGCCAGCCCGAGCCCGAACCCGGCGAAGGACACCGAGATCATCCCGACCTCCCACGTCGCCATCGGCAGCTTCGGCCCACCCGGGTCGGCCCCGGCGTCCGGGAGGACGGCGAAGACCGGGATGAGCGGGAGCATCGAGCAGAGGAACCCCATCCCCACCCACGCGGGAAGCAGCAGCGACCACGCAGGGAGCCGTAGCCCCCACCGCTGTCCGAGCGCGAGGCCGAGCATGATCGCGCTCCCGGACATGGCGACGGTCACAGCGTTGACCGCCACCCAGTCCAGGGTCTTCCACACGCCCGTGTGCAGCCCGCCGCCGTGCAACCCATCGCCCACCCAGAAGACCTTGAGCAGGAAGTACGGCAGCATCGTCAGCGCGGCGAAGTACGCCGCGACCTTGCGGGCCACCATCAGCTTCGGCGTACGTCCCGGAACCACCGATGTCGTCATGGCAGCGACGTTAGGTGCGTGGCGGGGGTGATCCTGTCCCCCGCGACGGCGAGCCCGCTCCCTCCCGGGAGGGAGAAGGCCATCAAGCCGCCCGTCGCCGCACGGAGACCGGCTCAGTGGAAGAAGTGGCGCGTCCCGGTGAAGTACAACGGCACCCCGGCCGCCTGGGCAGCGGCGATGACCTCGTCGTCGCGGACCGAGCCACCCGGCTCCACCACGGCGCGCACACCGGCGTCAAGCAGCACCTGCAACCCGTCGGCGAAGGGGAAGAACGCGTCCGAGGCAGCCACCGACCCGGCCGCCCGCTCCCCCGCCCGCGCCACCGCGAGCCGGGCGGAGTCGACCCGGTTGACCTGGCCCATGCCGACGCCCACGGTCGCCTCGCCACTGGCGAGCAGGATGGCGTTGGACTTGACCGCACGCACCGCCCGCCACGCGAACACCAGGTCGGCCAGCACCGAGTCGTCGACCGGATCACCGGCCGCCAGACGCCAGCCGAGCAGGTCGTCGCCGGGCGCGTCCACCGCGTCCACGGTCTGCACCAGCGCACCACCGGACACCTGGCGGAGCTCCACGCCGGCACCCGCGGGCGCCGGGCAGCGCAGCAGCCGGATGTTCTTCTTGCGGGTGAGGATCTCCAGGGCCGCCGGCTCGAACTCGGGCGCCACCACGACCTCGGTGAACACCTCCGCGACCTGCCGGGCCATCGCCTCGGTCACCGGGCGGTTGGTCGCGATCACCCCGCCGAACGCCGACACCGGGTCACACGCGTGCGCCTTCGAGTGCGCCTCGGCCAGGTCCGCGGCCACGGCGATGCCGCACGGGTTGGCGTGCTTGATGATGGCCACCGCGGGGGCCGCGAAGTCGTACGCCGCGCGCCTGGCCGCGTCGGCGTCGACGTAGTTGTTGTACGACATCTCCTTGCCGTGCAACTGCTCGGCCTGGGCCAGGCCGGGCGCGGTCGAGCCGGAGGAGTAGAGCGCGGCGCGCTGGTGGGGGTTCTCGCCGTACCGCAACACCGCCTTGCGGTTCCAGGTGGCGCCGAACCAGGCGGGGAAGCCGGTGCCCTCGTCGGTGGGCGCCACGACGTTGCCGAGCCAGGACGCGACCTGCACGTCGTAGGTCGCGGTGTGCACGAACGCCTCTGCGGCGAGCCGCTGCCGCTGCTCCAGGGTGAAGCCCCCGGCGGCCACCGCGGCCAGCACGTCCGCGTACCGCTGCGGCGAGGTGACCACCGCGACGCTGGCGTGGTTCTTGGCGGCCGCGCGGGTCATCGCCGGGCCACCGATGTCGATCTGCTCGATCACCTCGTCCGGCCCGGCACCGGAGGCGACCGTCGCCGCGAACGGATAGAGGTTCGAAACCAACAGGTCGAACGCCTCGACGTTCAGGTCGGCGAGCTGGCGAACGTGGTCGGGGTTGCGTGTGTCGGCCAGCAGGCCGGCGTGCACCCGCGGGTGCAGCGTCTTGACCCGGCCGTCCAGGCACTCCGGGAACCCGGTCAGCTCCTCCACCCGGGTCACCGCGATCCCGGCCGCCTCGATGGTCGCGGCGGTGGAGCCGGTGGAGACGATCGACACCCCGGCGTCGGCCAGCCCGCGAGCCAGCTCTGTCAACCCGGACTTGTCATAGACGCTGACCAGTGCGCGGCGGATGGGACGCCGGCCCTCGTCGGCGGCCGATCCGGCGGTGGTGCTCGTGGTGGCGTTCACGGGATGGTGACCTTTCTGCCCGAAACGGTGTAGCCCTCACGCACCATCGAGCCGACGACGTCGACCAGCTGACGGCGCTCGGCGACCTTGATGCGTTCGGTCAACGTCTCCTCGGTGTCGTCGTCGCGCACGGGCACGGCGACCTGGGCGATGATCGGACCGGCGTCGACACCCTCGTCGACGACGAACAACGTGGCGCCGGCCAGGCGGACGCCGTAGGCGAGCGCGTCGCGCGGCCCGTGCATCCCGGGGAACGCCGGCAGCAGCGAGTTGTGGCTGTTGACGTACTTTCCGCCGAACTCCGACAGGAACGACGCGCCGACCAGCTTGAGGAAACCGGCCGACACCACCAGGTCCGGTTCGAAGGCGGCCACCTTCGCGGTGAGTGCGGCATCCCAGTCGGCGCGGGAGGGATGGTCGCGGACCCGCAGCACGAACGTCGGAATGCCCGCACGCTCGGCGCGGGCCAGGCCCTCGATCCCGTCACGGTCGGCGCCGACGGCGACGATCGTGGCGCCGTACGCCGGATCGCGGGTGGCGTCGAGCAGGGCCTGCAACAGGGTGCCCGAACCGGAGAGCAGGACGACGAGGCGGGCGGACAGGATGAACTCCTCGCTGGACGGTCGGCCGCGGACGCACGAACTGGACGGCGCCGGCGACCTACCCGGGGCACGTTCGCTTCGAGTCCGACGTTCCGTCACGATAGCGGTAGGCGCGCAAACGACGGGAGAAGCCCCTGTGAGCAGTACCGACAATCCCCCCGAGGGCCGTCGCGAGGACGAGCCGACCGGTACGCCCCTGGAGGGGGTGCGGGCGGCGGGTACGGCCACGGGCGAAAGCGGAGGCTCGGGCGCCAGGACGGATACGACCACCGGAGCGGAGGAGTCCGGCGACGCCGGACTTGCCCCAATCCCGCCGGAGGGCACCGTCGCTCCCCCGGACGCCGAGCGGGTGTTCGGCCGGCCGCGCACCGGTTCGCCGTACTCGCGGATCATGCCCACCGCCGACAGCTCGGGCGGCGGAGGCGCCGGCGAGGGCGGGAACGGCCCGGAGGGCGCCCGGCCAGGCGGCACTCCGCAGGGCGGCTCCCGGCCCGGCGGCGGTTGGGGCGTGCCGACCGGTGGCTGGAGCGGTGGCACCGGTGGACCCGGTGGCCCTGGCCGACCCGGTGGGCCTGGCGGCCTTGGTGGTCCCGGCGGGCAGCCGGGCGGGGCGCACGGACCTGCCGAGTCCGAGGACCAGCGCCGGCAGGTGAACGCCTACGGTCGCTTCGCCCTGATGCTCGGCATCTTCGGCCTGCTGGCGAGCATCTTCGTTCCTCCGCTCGGCATCTTCGCCGGTGGCATCGCGGTCTGGCTGGGAGTGGCCGGACGGCGCAGGGGACGGCGCGCCGGCCGGGCGGTCCCCGGCGCCGGACCGGGCCTGGTCCTCGGCGTGGTCGCGGTGGCTATCGGCCTCGTGCTGTCGGTGGTGTGGGCCGTCTTCTGGAACGAGATCGTGGACTACCAGGAGTGCGTGTCCGGCGCCAACACCCAGACCGCCCGGCAGAACTGCCAGACGACGTTCGAGAAGAGCATCTTCGACCGGCTCTCACCGCCGTCGCGGCCCTGAGCCCGTCTCCGCCGCTCAGTCCTGGTCGGCGCGCTGCTCTGCCTGCGAGGCGGCACCGGCGTTGCGCCGGCCGGGCAGCCGGTCGAGGAGGTTCCACCGGGTCAGCGCCCTGGCCGCCGGCGCCGCCACCGCCCCGGCGATTCCGAGCGTGCTGACCGCGATCAGCGCCGTCTGGGCCGCGGGCACCCCGACGTCGGCCAGCCGCCCGGGGCCGGCCCCGCCGCCGGCCAGCAGGGCGACCAGCGTGTAGAGAACCCCGCCGGCCACTCCGGCCAGCCCGGCCCGGGCGGCCGCGGTCTCCACGCCGTACTCCGGATACCGCCGTACGGCGGCCAGCCCGGCCACCGCTCCCGCCGCGATGGGCAGCACGAGGACCGCCGCCAGCCAGCCGGGCGGGGTCGTGGTCACCGGCAGCGCGCCGAGCAGCGGGAACGCCGGCAGCGAGCCGAGCAGGACGCCCGACGGCGCGACGACCGTGCCGGTGCCGACCGCGAATCCAGGGCCGAGGGCGTACGCCGCACCGAACGCCGCGGCGTTCGGGAGGTATGCCAGGCATGCCACGAGCAACAGCACCAGACCGACCGGGCCCGGGGCCAGCGACCTGGTGAGGTCGGCGACCCGGCCGGCGTGCAGCACCAGGGAGACCGCGACCAGCAGGGTGCCGGAGGTCAACAGGGCGACCAGGCCGGCGGTCCCGCCGTAGAGCACGGCGCGCACCCGCTCGGGCAGGCCCCCCCAGAACGACCTCGCGTGCCCGGTCTCCCGGGCCGTCCCGGCGCCCCCCACCACCGCCGCGAGCAGGGTGGCGTAGCCGAACGCCCGAACGAGGTCGGGAGCCGCCTCGTCGGCGCGGGTGGCCAGGGCCACGAGCGTCACCAGTGCGCCGTAGGCGACCGCCAGGGAAGCCACCGCCAGGCAGGTGTCACGCGCGCCTTGCAGTTCGGCCGTACGGGCGACCCAGCCGCCGGCCCGCCACAGCAGGAGGACGGGCAACGCGGTCAGACCCAAGGGCGCGAGGTTGTACCGGCCGTCGGACAGGGCGATCGGCACCCAGTGGGCCGACAGCCAGGCGTCCACACCGACCCGGAAGGCCCACGATGCCGTACCCCCGCTCGTGGCGAACCAGCCCACGACGGCGATCGCCCCACACGGCAGCGCCCCCGCCAGCACCGCCCAGCCGGCCGCAAGGAGCGCCCCGACGGGCGCCGGCCTGGGGTGCCCACCACCGGGTGGGCGTCCTGGTACGCGCGCGACGGAACGCGCCAGCAGGTCGGTCATCGCAGACATGGTTTCAGCCGAGAGTGGTTCGTGCCGCCCCGGACACGCCGCAGGGCCACACCGCCACGGAAAGATCCACAACGACCTGGGAGGATTCGGACGGAAAAGTCACAGAAGTTTCTCGATCGGCCGGTACGAGAAGCCGTACCCGGCCCGGTTTGACTATGTTCGTCCTGACACCCGTGGTTCGCGGCAGAAGTTTCCCCCACCCGAGGGCACAAACGCTGCAACCACCGGCCGGGGTGCGGTGTCATCTGGAGAGAGTCGGCGGGAGTGGCGGAGGGCTCATGGCGGAAGCCGACGACTTCGACGCCTTCTACCACGCCACTCGGCAACGACTCCTCCACCAGATGTACGCGATGACCGGAAACCTCGCCGATGCTCAAGACTGTGTCCAAGAGGCCTACGCCCGAGCCTGGCAGCACTGGACGGATGTGGCCGGCCACGCCAACCCCGAGGCCTGGCTGCGCACCGTCGCCTGGCGGATCGCCGCCAGCAGATGGCGCAAGATCAAGAACGGCGTCGCCGCCATGGCCCGGCACGGGCCGCCGTCGCACGCACCTGAACCCAGCCCGGACAACGTCGCGCTCGTCGCCGCCCTCAAGGAGATCCCCGAGGCCCAGCGACGCACGATCGTGCTCCACCACCTGGTCGGGATGTCTGTCGAGGAGGTCGCGCGGGAGATGAGCGTTCCGAGCGGCACCGTCAAGGCCAGGCTGTCCCGAGGCCGCGCCGCACTCGCCGCGCTCCTGCGCGAGAGCGATCCCCGAGCCGAGAGTGCGACTGAGGAGACCGAGCATGCCCGCTGACGCAGACCACCGGGTCGACGACCAGCTGTCCCGGTTGCGCGCCGACATCGACGTCGTCGAGTGGGTGGACGCCGGCCAGTTGCGCCGGCGCGGTGTTCGGCGGCACGTCCAGCGCGCCGCGAGCACCGGCATCGCGGTCGTCGCGGGCGTCGGCCTGCTCGGCTACAGCGTGATCGCCGGCATACCCAGCGAGCACCTGACCCCGGTCAGCGACCCACCTGCCACGCTGCCCGGGATGCCACGACCGACACCCACGGGCATCCTCGGCACCGCCCTGCGCATCGACCCCGAACCCCCGCCGGCCCGGCTCCGTGCCAGCGGTGCGGCGTCCCGTTACGCCCGGCCGAAGCCCACCCACACCCCGCCCGGGCGCGGGCAGCCCGTACCCGCCACCAGGTCGTCGACGCCTCCTCCGTCCGTCCCCACGTCCTCCTCCACCGGTACGGCCGCCCCGCCGGCGAGTCCCGAGCCCACTCCGACACCCGCCCCGCCGGCTCCGTCTGCCCCGCCACTGACCGCCGACGCGCTGCTGAGCGCGGCGGAGATGCCGAAGGTGAACGACTCCGGATCCACCTGGGCGGACGCCGGCACCAGTGAGGCCGAGGGATCGGCGGCGGCGCACTGCCAGGCCGGCGGCCTCGCCGGGCTCGGCGCCGTGCAGAGCCTGCGCCGCGACTTCACCTGGGGCGCGGACGGGACCGTCACCGGCACCAACGTGGTCGGCCGCTTCGCGACCGACGCGAGTGCGGGCTCCGCCTACGACACGTTCCGCGGCTGGCTCACCGACTGCGGCTGGGGACAGCTGCACGGCCCGACCGCCTCCGACGCCGGTGACCAGGCCGCCTGGTGGTGGTTCGGTCACGACGACGGTGACGGCACGGGTCGGATCGAGGCGGTCGGGCTGGTCCGCTCCGGCGCCCAGCTGTCGGTGGTGGTCTGGGACGAGGACGGCCTGGACTTCAACTACGGCAGCGACCCGATGGCCGCGACGCTGATGGCGACCGCGGACCGGCTGGCGACCAGCGGCGGCAGCTGAGAACCGACGAGCCGAACACCGACCGACAGCCGACGAGGCGGGCCCCTGACCGGGACCCGCCTCGTCGTTCGTCGTCCGTGGCTCGCGCCCCGAGTGGCCTACCTGGGGCCGGCACCGTGGCGCGGCCTTGCTATCCGCGGCCCTCGACGACCTCGCGGACCAGCCGGGCGGTCTCGCTGGGAGTGCGGCCGACCCGCACCCCGCAGGCCTCGAGCGCCTCCTGCTTGGCCTGCGCGGTGCCGGACGAGCCGGACACGATCGCACCGGCGTGACCCATCGTCTTGCCCTCGGGCGCGGTGAAGCCGGCCACGTAGCCGACGACCGGCTTGGTGACGTTGGCCTTGATGAACTCCGCGGCCCGCTCCTCGGCGTCCCCACCGATCTCGCCGATCATCACGATGACCTCGGTCTCCGGGTCCGCCTCGAACGCCGCCAGGGCGTCGATGTGGGTCGTCCCGATGATCGGGTCACCGCCGATGCCGACCGCGGTGGAGAAGCCGATGTCGCGCAGCTCGTACATCATCTGGTACGTCAGCGTGCCCGACTTGGAGACCAGCCCGATCCTGCCCGGGCCGGTGATGTCGGCGGGGATGATGCCAGCGTAGGACTTGCCCGGCGAGGCGACGCCCGGGCAGTTGGGGCCGACGATGCGGGTGCGTCCGCCCTTCGCCTGTGCCCGGGTGAAGAAGTCCGCGGTGTCGTGGACGGGCACGCCCTCGGTGATCACCACGACCAGCGGGATCTCGGCGTCGATGGCCTCGTTGACCGCCGCCTTGGTGAACGCCGGCGGGACGAACGCCACGCTGACGTCGGCGCCGGTCTGCTCCATCGCCTCCCCGACGGTGGCGAAGATCGGAAGCGAACGCCCCTCGACCTCGACCTTCTGGCCGGCCTTGCGGGGGTTGGTGCCCCCGACGATGTTGGTACCGGCCCGCACCATCTTGCGGGTGTGGATGCTGCCCTCGGAGCCGGTCATCCCCTGAACGATGACCTTGCTGTTCTCGGTGAGGAAGATCGCCATGGTGTGAAGTCTCCTTACCGCGCCGCGGCCAGTTCGGCCGCGCGACGCGCGGCGCCATCCATCGTGTCGACCTGTTCGACACCCTCCAGCCCGGCGTCGGCGAGGATCTGCCGGCCGAGCTCGGCGTTGTTGCCGTCGAGACGGACGACGAGCGGCTTGGAGACCGTCTCATGCCGCTCCGCGAGCAACTTGAACGCCGCGACGATGCCGTTGGCCACCGCGTCGCAGGCGGTGATCCCGCCGAAGACGTTGACGAAGACGGCGTTGACGTCGGGGTCGGACAGCACGATCTCCAGCCCGTTGGCCATCACCTCCGCGGAGGCGCCGCCGCCGATGTCGAGGAAGTTGGCCGGCCGGACGCCGCCGAACTCCTCACCGGCGTAGGCGACCACGTCGAGGGTGCTCATCACCAGGCCCGCGCCGTTGCCGATGATGCCGACCTGGCCCTGGAGCTTCACGTAGTTGAGGTGCTTTTCCTTGGCCCGCTGCTCCAGCGGGTCGGTGGCCGCCTTGTCCTCGAACGCGGCGTGGTCCTCGTGCCGGAACGCGGCGTTGGCGTCCAGGGTGACCTTGCCGTCGAGCGCCTCGATGGTGCCGTCGGCCAGCTTCACCAGCGGGTTGACCTCGACGAGCGTGGCGTCCTCGGCGACGAAGGCCTTCCACAACGCGAGGATCGCGGGGACGGCGGCCTCGGCGACGTCCGCGGGGAACTTGGCCGCGGCGACGATCTCACGGGCCTTCGCCTCGTCGACTCCGGAAACCGGGTCGATCGCGACCTTGGCCACGGCGTCGGGGTTGGTGTGGGCGACCTCCTCGATCTCCACCCCACCCTCGGCGCTGGCGATGCAGAGGTAGGAACGGTTGGAACGGTCGACGAGGAACGAGAAGTAGTACTCGTCGGCGATCGCAGCCGCCGGCGCCACCAGGACGCGGCGGACCACGTGGCCCTTGATGTCCATCCCGAGGATCGCCTCGGCCTGGGTCACCGCGTCGTCGGGGTCGGCGGCGAGTTTGACCCCGCCGGCCTTGCCCCGGCCCCCGGTCTTCACCTGGGCCTTGACGACGACCCGCCCACCGAGTTCCTCGGCAGCCTGCCGGGCGTCGCCGGGTGTCTCGACGACCCGCCCGAGTGTGACGGGTACGCCATGCTTGGCGAAGAGTTCCTTCGCCTGGTATTCCATCAGGTCCACGAGCGCGCTCTTCCTGGTCGGTTCGCATACGCCTTGGCTGGCGGGCCGTACGAAGGCCCGGCGGCGAGCCTAACGCCGCCGGGTCGGCGTGCTGCGAGCGGGGCGCACGGTGCACGAGCGGTGACCGATCGCCCGTGCCATGGGTACCGACCTGCGAACCGGACCCGTACCAGAAGGGACGTTCAGGCCGGTGACGCCTCCGTGCCTTCCACGCTCTCCCCGGTGCCCGCACTCTCCCCGGTCTGCGCGGCTCGTGCGGTCTGCGCGGTCTGCGCGACCGACGAGTCGGCACCTTCGGCCTGCTCGCCGAGGTGGGCGCTGACCCAGCCCACGATCTCCTGGGTCGACGCGCCGGGGGTGAACACGCGGGCCACTCCCATCCGGGCCAGCGCGGCGATGTCGGCCTCGGGAATGATCCCTCCGCCGAACACGACGATGTCGTCGGCTTCCCGCTCGCGCAGCAGATCCGTCAGCCGCTGGAACAGGGTCAGGTGCGCGCCGGACAGAACGGACAGGCCGATCCCGTCGGCGTCCTCCTGGATGGCGGTCTCCACGATCTGCTCCGGCGTCTGGTGCAGGCCGGTGTAGATGACCTCCATGCCGGCGTCGCGCAACGCACGGGCGACGACCTTCGCTCCTCGGTCGTGGCCGTCCAGGCCGGGCTTGGCGACGACCACCCGGATCGGCGAACGCCCTCGTTCTGCCTGCACGTCACCCACGCACCTCTCGACTGAAGACCGGACCCGCGCCGACATTCTCACCGGAATTCTCGCGGAGTTCTCGCGGAAAGGCCGAGGCGAGGTCGTCGAACCGGTTCGGCGACTGCCCCGAACCCATGGCATCGAACACGCGTTCCGGTGACGCGCAGTGTCTTCCCGTACGCCAGGTGCGCGACGCACGGTGTCCTGCCGCGCCGAGCTGGTCACCCCGCGTGTCGCGGGGATGCCCGGAATGCCCGACTTGTAGCCTCTGCTGGTCCGCTTTCGGCCTGGCCGGTCCGAGTTGTTTGGCCTGTTGACACCAATCCGTTATCGTCTGCCGCGTTTGCTGCCGAAAACGCCGAGAACCGAGATCGGCAGGACCCGCTTCAGGAAGGTTCCTCACCAGTGGCCGAGACCGCGAAGCATCGCCGTGACCGATCGGCGGGTCGCACTCGACCGTCGCGTGACACGTCGGCTTCCCGGGCCAACCGTCCGGGGACCCCGGCGAAGTCAGGTGGCGCCGCTCCTTTCCTCCAGACCCCGTCGACCCTCCGGCTTCCCTCGGCAAAGCCCCAGCCGGGCGGGCACCGCAGGGCCGAGACCAGGCGGAACTTCCCCACCGGTCCGGTCCTCGCCGGTGTCGCGACCTTCGCCGTCGCCTCCGGCGCCGTCGTCGTCGGCTCGGGCACGTTGGCGCAGGGCGAGACCACCGTCGAACGCGCGCTGCCCGCGAGCATCGCGCGCAGTGTGAGCCAGGCCCAGCAGGCCCGCGAGGACGCGGCCAAGCGGGCCGACCGCTCGAAGCGTCCCTCCAAGCCCACCGCCGACGCGGCCGACCTGGCCGCCGCGCGCCGCGCCCGGGCAGCCGCGGATCGGGAGCGGGCGGCCTGGGCCGCGCAGCACAGCCAGGAGATCCGCTCGATCGAACGCACCGCGGCCGGGGCCGGCGAGCAGCAGACGATGGAACGTTCCATCAAGTGGACGCTGCCCGTAAGCAAGTTCCGTCTGTCCGCGGGATACGGCCGGGCCGGCTCGATGTGGAGCCACCTGCACACCGGGCTGGACTTCGCGTCGCCTCTCGGCACGCCCGTCTACTCTGTCGGCAACGGAGAGATCATCGGCGCAGGCTGGGAGAGCGCGTACAGCGCGTTCGGCAACCGGATCCAGGTTCGGCACGAGGACGGCACCGTGACGTGGTACTGCCACCTGTCCCGGTACGCCCGCCGGAGCGGCCCGGTGCGCGCCGGCACGCTGATCGGCTACGTCGGGAGCACCGGTAACTCCAGCGGACCACACCTGCACTTCGAGGTGCACCCCGGCGGGGGTACGGCGATCGACCCGCTGCCCTGGTTGCGCGCCAAGGGCCTGCTCTGACCTCGCGTCGGAGCCTCCTGACCTGACCCGAGGTGAGGGCGTCCTGTCCTGACCTGCCCTGGGGTCAGAGCTTCTGCAGCGGGGCGTAGCGGAGCAGGAACCGCTTGACGCCTTCCGACCCGAAGTCGACCGTCGCCTCGGCGTTGTCTCCCTGGCCCGCCGTGGCGACCACCGAGCCCATGCCGAAGGTGTCGTGCACCACCCGGTCGCCGGCCGACAGCGCGACGATCGGCCGCTGGCCCGGCCGGGCGGCCCGCCGGTCGGTACGCCGGCTGCTGACCGACTGCGAACCCCACGAGATCTGGTCGGCCTCCGTACGCCGCCAGTCCACCAGCTCGGCCGGAATCTCGTCGAGGAAGCGGGACGCGGGGTTGTGCTGCGGCGCTCCCCACGCGCTGCGGACCACGGCCCGGGAGACGTAGAGGCGCTTGCGCGCACGGGTGATGCCGACGTAGGCGAGCCGGCGTTCCTCCTCCAGTTCCTTGGCGTCGCTTTGCGACCGCTGGTGCGGGAAGACGCCGTCCTCCAGGCCGGTGAGGAAGACGACCGGGAACTCCAGCCCCTTCGCGGTGTGCAGGGTCATCAGCGTGACCACCCCGCCGTTCTCCTCGCCGTCGGGAATCTGGTCGGAGTCGGCCACCAGGGCGACGCGCTCGAGGAAGTCCGCGAGGGTGGCCGGCACGCCCTCCGCCACCGCCCCTTCGGTGAACTCCCGGGCCACCGCCACCAGCTCGGAGAGGTTTTCCACCCGGGTCTCGTCCTGGGGGTCGGGAGAGTTCTCCAGCTCCTTCAGGTAGCCACTGCGGTGGAGCACCTGTTCCAGCAGGTCGGCGGGCGGCATCCCCTCGGCCACCGCGGCCACCAACTCGTCGATCATGGTCACGAACCCGCGGATTGCGTTGGCCGAACGGGTGGCCAGGCCGGGCACCTCGTCGGTGCGGCGCAGTGCCTGCCAGAACGTCGTCCGCTCGCGCTGGGCGAACGCCTCCACGCAGGCCTCGGCGCGGTCGCCGATCCCCCGCTTCGGGACGTTGAGGATCCGGCGCAGCGACACGGTGTCCTCGGGGTTGGCGAGCAGCCGGAGGTAGGCGAGCGCGTCCCGCACCTCACGGCGCTCGTAGAAACGGACCCCGCCGACGACCTTGTAGGGCAGGCCGACGCGGATGAAGATCTCCTCGAACACCCGGCTCTGGGCGTTGGTGCGGTAGAAGACCGCGACGTCCTTGGGCTGGGCAGCGCCCAGGTCGCCCAGCCGGTCGATCTCCTCGGCGACGAACTGCGCCTCGTCGTGCTCGTCCTCGGCGACGTAGCCCACCACGGACTCACCGGAGCCGGCGTCGGACCAGAGGTTCTTCGCCTTGCGGCCGGCGTTGCGGCTGATCACCGCGTTGGCTGCGGACAGGATCGTCTGGGTGGAGCGGTAGTTCTGCTCGAGCAGGATCACCCGGGCGTCGGGGAAGTCCTCCTCGAACTGCAGGATGTTACGGATCGTCGCGCCGCGGAAGCCGTAGATCGACTGGTCGGCGTCACCCACCACCATCAGCTCGCCGTGCGGTCCGTCGCCCTCGGCGCTGGTCAGCTCGCGGACCAGGACGTACTGCGCGTGGTTGGTGTCCTGGTACTCGTCGACCAGGACGTGCGCGAACCGGCGGCGGTAGTGCTCGCGGACCTCGGGGAACGCCTGCAGCAGGTGCACCGTGGTCATGATGATGTCGTCGAAGTCGAGGGCGCTGGACTCGCGCAGTCGCTGTTGGTAGAGCCCGTAGCACTCGGCGAAGGTGCGCTCGAGGTGGTTGTCGGCGCGGCGGGCCGCCTCCTCGTGGTCGATCAGCTCGTTCTTGAGGTTGGACACCCAGTTGAGCACCGAGCGCGGGTTGTAGCGCTTGGAGTCGAGGTCGAGGTCGCGGCACACCAGCGTCATCAGCCGGCGGGAGTCGGCGTCGTCGTAGATCGAAAACGACGAGGACATCCCGAACCGCTTGATCTCCCGCCGCAGGATGCGCACGCAGGAGGCATGGAACGTGGAGACCCACATCGCACCCGCCGCACGCGGCCCCACCAGCTCTGCGACGCGTTCGCGCATCTCCCCCGCGGCCTTGTTGGTGAAGGTGATCGCCAGCACCGAGCTCGGCCGAGCGCCCCGCTCGGCCAGCAGCCATCCGATCCGGCGGGTGAGCACCCGGGTCTTGCCCGACCCCGCACCGGCCACCACGAGGAGCGGGTGTCCCTCGTGCACGACCGCCGCCCGCTGGGAGGGGTTGAGTCCCTCCAGCAGGGTCTCCGGGTCGTGCCGGGGACGCCGCGCCGACGCGTCGTCGCCGGGTCCGGCCTGACCGGGTCCGGCTCGGCCGGGCTCGGCGGTGGACCGCTCGTCGGTGGGCTTCGCGTCGGACGTCGCGTCGGATTCGGTCATCGGGTGGGTGTGCGAAGACAGGGCGCTCATCGTGTGGCCCAGCCTACGAGTGCCCGCCGACACCGCCACCCGACAGGCCGGACATGTCCGGACGGCGCCGGTCGCTCCGGACCGTCCATCCGCCCAAGCGGCCGCCGCCGACCGCCTGCCCTACGGCGCGCCCGGGGTCAGCGGCTCGTCGTCGCGGTGGGCGGCGAACTCCGCCGAGCGGGCCTCGGTGGCAGCTTCGTAGCGTCGCGGCCGGTCCTCCCAGTCGGCGCTCACCCCGAACGCCGCGGCCGCGAAGCCGGCGTCGCGTACGGCCGCCGCGGCATCCTCCCGCTGGTCGGGCGTGACCACCCGGGCCGGGTCGCCGGCCGCGAGCGTGTGAGGCGGCACGAAGAACCCGTCGGGTACGAACGTTCGGGCGTGCACCAGTGCGCCGACCGCGATGCTCGCGCCCGGCCCGAGGCGGGCACCGTGCAGCACGGTGACGTTGGCGGCGAGGTAACAGCAGCGTTCCACGGTGCAGCCCAGCACGGTCGCGTGCGGTCCGACGAACACGTGGTCGGCAAGCCGGACGGGACGCTCCTCGTCTCCGATCGCACTGGCCCGCAGGACGGCGTGCTCGGCGACGACGCACGACTCGCCCACCTCGACCGAGGAACCCTCGGCGTCCAGGACGGCGCCGTACATGATCCTGGCCCGAGGTCCGACCACGATCCGGCCGACCAGGGTTGCGTTGGGGGCGACGTAGGCCGACTCGTGGACGGTCGGCTCGGCACCCCGGTGACGGATCAGCATGACGCCATCGTCGGACAGGTCGCCGACAGGGAAAAGCCCGCCACGCCCGGGTCCGGGGTGGCGGGCCTTTCACGACTGCTCAGACCTTGTGCTCCTCAGGCTTGTCCCAGAAGTACAGCTCCGGGTCGTACACCGCCGGGGACGGCAGGATCCAGGGGTTCACCCAGCCGCCGAGCGCGAGGTTCTCCTTCTTCGGAACGTTGTGCAGGCCCTTGCGGGTCAGCACGATGCGCGGGTAGTTGGCGACGATGCCGAAGAAGAACGGGCCGTCGTCGATGTGGATCTTCTCGATCTCCCACATGATCTGGATCCGCTTCATGTTGTCCGGCTCGACCCGGGCCTGGGCGTACAGCTTCCACAGCCGGTCGATCGGGTCGCCCTTCTCGGGCAGCATCCACGGCGGCGTCCGCTTCCACGGCGACAGGTTGGCCTGCGACTTCAGCTTCTTCGGGTCACCGGTCTGCATGGTGAACGCCTGTCCGTGCAGCGGGGCCCAGTGACCGGTCTCGACCGGAATCACCCAACCGGGGTAGATCAGCGGCGAGCAGTCGCCCACCTCCCAGGCGGTGGTGGTCATCAGTTCACCGCGGCCCCACCGGTCGCCGAACGCCTCCGGCGGAACCGGGTTGATGACCGTCTTGATGCCGACAGCCTCCCAGTCACGCTTGAGGTGGTTGTTCTTCTGGACGTGCTCTGCGCTGGCGTCGGCCGGGTAGTCCAGGGAGATCTGCAGCTTGGAGCCGTCAGGCAACTCGCGCTTGCCGTCGCCGTTCTTGTCGACCAGGCCCAGCTTGTCCAGCATCGACTTGGCCTTGGCCGGGTCGTACTTCACGTACGCGTCCCGCCATTGCGTGTACTTCTGCTTCGCCTCGTCGTTGATGGTGAACATCTGCCCCTTGGGGCTGAGCGTTCCGGTGGTCACCTCGCCGGTGTCGAAGTAGATCGCCTTACGCGCGTCCGGCCGGTTGATGGCGTGTGAGAGCGCCTGCCGGAACTCCGGCTTGCGGATCACCTCGCGCATCTTGTCGTCGGGGTAGTCGTAGTTGAGGAAGCAGATGGAACCCGTGCCGGATCCACTGTCCCAGAAGCTGACCTGGACTCCGGTGCGCTTCTCGGCCTGCTTGAGCCCGGAGATGTCACCCAGGACCAGGCTGGTGTGGCCACCGTGCACGTAGTCGTACCGGCCGTTGCTCATCTGCAGCTTCTGGACCTGCGGGTCCTTCACCACGTTGAACCGGACCTCGTCGATGTAGGGCAGCTGCTTGCCGTCCTTGTCGACCACCCAGTAGTAGGGGTTGCGTTCGAGGACCACACTGCGGCCCTCTTCGTAGCTCTTGACGTACCAGCCGGTCATCACCGGCGAGCCCGGGTTGAGCTGCCAGTCCAGGTGCAAGTCGTGCTTGACGTACCAGTCCTTGCCCTTGATCTTCTTGTTGTACGTGGGGTGGTACTTCATCAGCACATGCTTGGGTGCCATCCACTGCGGGCCGATGCCGCGGTTGACCCAGGCCGCGAGGCGCTCCGGCGTGATCGGCGCGGGCGCGTCGAACTTCATCCGCAGCGTGTAGTCGTCGGGCGCGGTGAGCGTCGCCACGGTGTCGCGGCCGGAGCGCACGTCGTCCGGCGGGACCTCCGGGTGCTCGGTGTTGAGCACCATGTCGTTCCACCAGTACATGATGTCGGCGGTCGTCCACGGCTGGCCGTCGGACCACTTCAGGCCCTTGCGGAAGTGGAACGTCCAGTCCGAGGCGTCGGCGTTGGACTCCCAGCTCTCGACCAGGCCGGGCCCGATGTCCAGACCGTCGTTGAGGAACCGCAGCAACGAGTGACCGTAGGAGTACTCCTTGATGGCGCCGGAGTTGCTGGCGTCGATCACCATCTGGAGCTGGCCGCCGTAGTTGCCCGGTTCGGCCCAGTGGTGGGGAATGACGTACGGCGTGGAGGGCAGCCGCTTCTCCAGCGCAGGAAGCTTGCCCGCCTTGACCTGCTCGCTGAGGGACGGCGCCTCGGAGAACTTCTTCGGTGGGGCGAGCGGCTTTTTCGCCGACCCCTTGGGCGTTTGCCCGGGCCCCGCACCGCCGCCCGCGGCCTTCTTGCCCGACCCGCCGTTCCCGCCGGTGGAGTCGTTGCCCGAGCACGCGGCCAACATGAGCGACCCGGCGGCCACCGCCGAGCCGTACAGAAAACCGCGCCTGCTGACGCCGTTGCCATACACCATCCGTCACACCTTCCTTGCGAACGAAGCCGCGCTCCGCTTCGGCACGGCTCAGCGACCTGGCTCGAGCGGCGGGCGCGGACACGCCTTCGCCCCTGCCAGGTCCGGAAGGCCCATCATGGACAGCGTCGAGCCCGGATGGCAGAAAGTCGCCAGCCCATGGGCGACCAGGATCGGTCACGGCCGGGATCGGACGCCGATCTGTTCAGGTCGTGAACTCAAAACCCAAGCGGGCAAGGCGGTCCGCGATCACGACCGCCCTTCGGGCAACTGCAGGGCCAGCGGTCCGGGTCAGCGGTCCGGGTCAGCGGTCCGGGTCAGCGGTCCGGCTCAGCGGTCCGGCTCAGCAGTCGAGGGAGCGGAACACGTATCCCTGCTTGCCCAACCTGGTCAGGACAATCTCCAGCGCGTCGACGGTCTGTTGCCGATCGCCCCCGCCGTCGTGCATCAGCACGATCGCGCCCGGGCGCGCACCTTCCACGGCCCGCCGTTCGATGGTGGCCGAGCCGGGCCGCGTCCAGTCACGGGTGTCGACGTCCCACAGCACCACCCGCATCTTCAGTTCGTCGGCGATCGAGCGGACGTCTGAGTTCGTCGCGCCGTACGGCGGACGCAGGCACTTCGAAGCCGGACCGCCCTTGATCTCCTGCTGCATCCCCGACCACGACCGCGACGGCAGCGACGCGTGGTCGAAGGTGTGGTTTCCGATGGTGTGCCCGGCCTTGCGCACCTGGTCGACGAAAGCCGGGAACTCCTTCTGCAGCTGACCCAGTTCGAAGAACGTCGCCTTCGCGTTGTGCCGGGCGAGCACCTCGAGGATCTTCGGCGTCCACTCGCTCGGGCCGTCGTCGAACGTGAGGTAGAGAACCTTCGGGCCCGTGGTCGCTCCCGGCCCCGGGGTGTGGCCCGGGGTCGACGGGGAGTCGGGGGTGCCGGAAATGGAGTCACCGGGCAGGGTCGGCCGTCCGGTCGAGGTGGGAGCCGGGGAGGTGACGCCACCCTCCGGTGCACTCGGCGAGGGCGAACCAGAGGACGAGGGCGAACCGGGGGACGACGAGGGCGACCCGGGGGACGACGAGGGCGACCCGGACGGTGACCCGGTCTGACGGGGCAACTCGCTCGGCGGTGTGGCCCGGGCGACCGAACTCGCCGTCGGCTGGTGCGGGTCGGCCGAAGGATCCCGAGGGTCCGACGGCGCACACCTGACCAGCGCGAGCCCGACGACGATGACTCCGGCCGCCGTCGCCGCTCGACGCAACCGGATCGTGGCGCCCCGGCCGACCCGGGGACCGACCGTCAACTGCCTTCCGGAATCGCCGTGTACGAGTGAGGAAACTCGTACGACGAGTCCACGCCAGCGCGTGGCTGCCCGCGTTCCGGCCATCGCCCATCACTCCCCCGAGTCACTGCCAGCGTGAATGAGGGGGTGAGGCGTCACCAGTCCCGGCGGGTCCCGTGAGCCGGGGACCAGCGGCCGGGCAGATCCTTTGCAGGAAAGGGAATTGGGACGGCCCGGTCACCCGGAGCCGCCCCCACCAGTGTCGGACGTTGTTCGGTTCTGGCCGACGGAATTCGAGCTTCGACGGGCCGATTTGATACCGGTTTCGGAATTCCTGCGGATTCGGCCGGTTGCTTCGACCGGATAGTTCGACCGCATGATCCGGCCGATCAGTTCTGCCCACCATTTTGGTGCCCTGGAGGTCCGGTCACCGGTCGCTGGACCACACGTACGAACTCGACGTGGTGTCACCGGACCGCGCGGTGTCCAGCACTCCCGGTGTGGTCGGACGTTCCGGTGGGGGCTTGGTAGGTTCACGCGGGTGACCCTCGTTCACCCCGACTCCGAGATCAGCCGCGTACTCGTCATCACGGCACATCCCGACGACGTCGACTTCGGCGCGGCCGGCACGATCGCCCACTTCACCGCCGCCGGCCTGGAGGTCGTCTACTGCATCTGCACCGACGGCCAGGCCGGCGGATTCGAGGATCACGTGCCGCGTTCGAAGATCCCGGAGATCCGGCGAGCCGAGCAGACCGAGGCGGCACGACGCGTCGGTGTGCACGACGTACGGTTCCTGGGCCTGGTCGACGGCGAGCTCGAGGCGAACGCCGATCTCGTGCGCGCGCTCACCCGGGTCATCCGCGAGGTACGCCCGGAGCGCGTACTCACCCAAAGTCCCGAACGCGACTGGTCGTTCATCGCCCGCAGCCACCCCGACCATCTGGCCGCCGGCGAGGCGGCGGTGCGCGCGGTCTACCCGGCGGCCCGCAATCCCTACGCCTTCCCCGAACTCGCCGAGGAAGGGCTGGCGGCGTGGACGGTCCGGGAGGTGTGGCTGTCGGGTCACCCGACCACCAACCACGTCGTCGACGTCACCGAGACGTTCGACAAGAAGATGGCGGCGTTGTACGCCCACCAGAGCCAGCACCCCGAGCCGGACCAGCTCGAGCCGCGGCTGCGCGAGGGGTTCGGCCGGGTGGCCGCCACGGCGGGACTACCGCAGGGCCACCTCGCCGAGGGCTACTTCGTGGTGGAGACCGGCTGACATCCGGTGGAGCCCGGCCGACGGCCGGCGAACCCCTCGGCCGGCCAGGGCCTCGCGGGTCAGCGCCAGAAGACCGCGACCGCGACGTTGAGCAGCGTGAGCGCGGTGAGCCCGAAGAACCACCCGGTGGCGATCGTGGGCTTCCTGCGGTTGACCCAGGCGAGCACCGTGATGATCAGGACGACGATCAGCTTCACACCGATCTTGGAGTTGTTGACGTGCTCGCCGAGGCCGCCCTGGATGACGCCGACGAGGAGTACGCCCGTCACCAGCTGCGTCAGCGCCCCGTGCAGGATCGCGGGCAGGATCCTGCGGTCGGGACCCTTCATCTGCACCAGCAGCCCGCCGAGCAGGCTCGCCAGTCCGACGAAGTGGAGGAAAAGGAGCAGATGGCGAAGGAACTCCACGGTGGCGGTGCCTGCCTTCCCTGCGCGTGCGGCGACATGAGTGCGCGATACTACAGCAGGTAGTACTAGCGGCCCGACACCGCACCGTGATCCCGCCCGGCCCCTGGTTTCCGGGACCCGGCCCGGGTCACACCAGGCGGCGGTCGGTCGCCCAGCGGGTCAACTCGTAGCGGTTCGACAACTGCAGCTTGCGCAGCACCGAGGACACGTGGGTCTCCACGGTCTTCACCGAGATGAAGAGCTCCTTCGCCACCTCCTTGTACGCGTAGCCGCGGGCGATCAGCCGGAGCACCTCACGCTCCCGCTGCGTCAGCCGGTCCAGCTCCTCGTCGATGCTGCCGGGGTCGACGGCGCCGGCGAACGCGTCCAGCACGAAGCCCGCCAGCCGCGGGGAGAACACCGCGTCCCCGTCGGCGATCCGGCGTACCCCGTCGACGATCTCCTCACCGGTGATCGTCTTGGTGACGTAACCGCGCGCACCGGCCCGGATCACCCCGATGACGTCCTCCGGGGCGTCGGACACGCTCAGCGCGAGGAAGCGCACGTCCGGGTCGGTGGCCAGCACCCGGCGGGCCACCTCGGCGCCGCCACCACCGGGAAGGTGCACGTCCAGCAGCACGACCTCGGGCTTGGTCTCGAGGATCACCTTGACCGCCTCGTCGACGTCACCGGCCTCCCCCACGATGTCCACGGCGGCACCGATCTCGGTGCGTACGCCGGTCCGGAACATCGCGTGGTCGTCGACCAGGACGATGCGGCGCCTGCTGTCGGGGTTCGTGCTCACGGTTCTTCCTCTCACCGTCGACCGCTCTGACCTGATCTGGTCTGGTCGGCTCGTACTCGGGGGTCACGGTCCACGACGAGGCGCACCTCTGTGCCCTCGCCCGGGCCGCTGCGCACCTGTGCCCGGCCGCCGTGGCGTTCCATGCGTTCGTAGATGCTCCGGCGTACGCCGAGGCGGTCCTCGCCCACGCGGTCGGGGTCGAAGCCCACCCCGCGGTCCCGGACGTAGACCTCCACGTGGTTCTCCTCCACCTCGGCGTAGACGTCGATCCTAGGCGCGCCGGAGTGCTTGGCGGCGTTCACCATCGCCTCCCCGGCAGCGCGGACGACCGCGGTCAGTGCCGGGTCGAGGGGCGCGTCGCCCACCATCACGACCTCGACGGGTACGCCGTGCTTGTCCTCCACCTCCGCCGCGACCCGCCGCAACTCGCTGCGCAGGGTGGCGTCCGCGTCCTCCTGGTCGCCGTACAGCCACTGCCGAAGGTCGCGTTCCTGGGACCGCGCGAGCCGGACCACCGCCCGCTGGTCGTGCGCCTGCTTCTGGATCAGTGCGAGCGTCTGGAGGACCGAGTCGTGCAGGTGCGCTGCCATGTCGGCGCGTTCCTGGGACCGGATCCGCTCCCGCCGTTCCTCGGAAAGGTCGCCGACCAGGCGCCACATCCAGGGACCGGCGATGAGGACCAGCCCGATCGCGGCGCCGAGGAGGACCGGGAGCCCGGCGCTGACGGCGTTCATCCCGGCGGCCGAGGACACACCCCACGTCAGCGCCACGACGACGAGGAGGAGACCGACGCCGGTGCGCAGGACGGTGACCCAGCCGCCGGTCATGAACAGCGGCCAGAGCCAGCGCAGCTTCGTCGGCGCCGAGGAGGTCCAGCGCACCCGCTGGGACTCGTCGGCCTGCCGCCACAGCAACGCCAGCCCGCCCCCGCCGACCAGCAGGGGCCAGAACACCTGCGTGGAGACTCCGCCCAGGTGCGGGAAGAGTGCGATCACGCCGATCGCCAGGACGGCGATCGACACCAGCTGCCCGGGATCCTGCACGCGGCGGCGCCGTGGCCCCTCGGTGCGTTTGCCCTGCCGGGTGGCCGCCTCGACCCCGGCCGGTTGTGCGGCCGTGCGTACGGCGGTGTCCTGGGGGAGGACCACCCACAGCGCGGCGTACAGGAGGAGGCCGAAGCCGCCCATCATGGCCAGTCCGATGAACCCCAGCCGCACGTGGATGGGCTGCAGCCCCAGATGGTCGGCCAGCCCGCCGGCCACTCCGCCCATGACCTTTCCGTCGGTACGCCGTACACAGCGCGGGGGCGCGTCGAACGCGCCCGCCGCGGCAGTGGGGGTACCGAGGGTTCCGGCACTCGGGTCGGTGAAGATGGGATCCTCCTCGGGCAGTCTCCCGACGATGGTCACATGAGCAGGGCCCGCGGAGCCACCGGGACGCCCCCTGTCGGCTCCGGAGGCCCGAGGGGGCAAGCCCAGGGACATCCCGGATGCGGCTGCGACGGTCACGGCGAAGGATCTAAGGATGGCTGACACGACTCCGCCCCCGGAACGCGGCGCCCCCGCGCCCGGTGGCGGCGTACCCGCCGGAGGCGGTGGACGCGGGCGGGGCGGTGAGCGCGCCGAGCCAGGCGCATCGGGCACTCCGGGCGCACCGGGCGCATCGGGCGGCTCCGGCATTCCTGCCGGAAACCGGGCGAGCGCCGACGGTGGCGGTCAGGAGCGCGACGGGAGCGACCGACGCGGGCGTGACGACCGCGACGCGCGACGTACCGACGGCGTGGTTCGCGACCTGCGCCGGCTGCACCGAAGCGACGAGGGACGGGTGGTCGGCGGGGTGTGTGCCGGCCTCGGGCGTGAGCTCCAGGTCGACCCCGTGCTGCTTCGCGTGGTGCTCGCGGTGCTGGCGCCGTTCGGTGGTGTCGGCCTTCTGCTGTACGCCGCGGGCTGGGTGCTGATCCCCCGCGTGGGCGAGGACCGCTCGATCCTGGAGCAGCAACTCGGCCGGCGCCGGGACGGCAAGCCGGACGGCCCGGTGTTCGTGGCCGGTCTGGTCGTGATCGGCCTGGTCGTGGTGAGCATTCCCTGGTGGGGACTCCCCTGGCACGTACCCGCGCTACTGGTGCTCAGCATCCTGGGGCTGGTCGCGCTGCTTCGCCGACAGTCCGACCGCGTCCAGGCTCCCGAGGCCCCACCGGAGGGCGCCGCACCCGGCGGGCCAGTGCCCCCGAGTGGGAGCACCCCGCCTGGTGGCGGCGTACCGACCGGCGCGACCGTGCCGACGGCGGAGGCGCCCACCACCGCGATGACCCGACCGCTCTCGGAGGTCGCCGACGGCCTCGGCCACCCCGGCACCGCCGAGGAGACCGGCGCCGCGGCCGACCCGGACTCGCACGTCACCCAGCCGCTGGCCACCACGCCCGCACCGGCGCCGCCGCCCGGTCAGCCGGCGCAGGCACCGGGCCAACAGGCCCCGCAGGGCCCGCACGACGCCGGCACGCACACCCGTCCGCTCCAGGTCGGCTCGTGGCGGGCCGCACAGCCCGCGCCTCCGGGATTCTGGGACCAGCCCGACCCGCTCGGCCTCGGCGCAGGCGCCGAGGCCGAGGGCGGGGCGGACGGAGGGCCCGCGAGCCGGCCGGAAGCCGGGGGCGCCCCCGTGCCACCGCCTCCTCCCCCGCGGCGGCGGCGCTTCGTGCTGTTCCTCGTGACCATGCTGGCCGCACTCGTCGTCTGCGCGGCACTGGCCGGACTGCAGGAGGACAGCCGGCTGCCCAGCGGGAAGTACGCCGTCACGATCCCGGCCGGCGGGTACGTCGCCGCGGCGCTGGCGGTGGTCGGCCTCGGGCTGATCGCCGGTACGTGGTTCGGGCGTTCACGCGGGCTCATCGCCGTGGGGACGATCCTCGCCGTCGCGCTGGTCCCGGTGACCGCTGTGGACTTCGGCGTCACCGCCGCCGCCCACGACCACAGGGTGCGGCCCACCTCGCTGGAACAGGTCCGGCCCAGCTACGACTACCCCACCGGCCGGGTCCGGCTGGACCTGACCCGGTTGCCTCTGCGGGACGGCCAGGAGGTGCGGACGAGTGTCGACCTCGGCACCGGCGAACTCGTGGTCAGGGTGCCGCCCCGGGTCGACGTCCACGTCGACGCCGACGTGGGAGTCGGCGACCTGAAGGTCTTCCACCAGACTCGCTCGGGTGCGGACAACACCATCCGGACGACCGACGTGGGAAGGGACGGTACCGGCGGCGGCGACCTGTGGCTCAAGGTCGACCTCGGCGTGGGACACCTGGAGGTGGACCGTGGCTGACCCCCGACGGCGCAGTGCCGACGTCGTTTCCCTGGTCGCCGGGCTGGTGTGCTGCGGGATCGCGCTCAGCTGGTTGCTGGTCTCGGCCGGCGGGATCGGGCTGCGGGACCTCGGCTGGCTGATGCCGATGATCCTCATCGGTGCCGGCTTGTTCGGCGTACTCCTCTCCATCCGGCGCAGCCGGCGGTTGCGCCGCCCCGACCGCAGCGGTTGACCCACGCTGGGGACCGCTCGGGGTCGGCTCAGGGGGCGGTCGGGACCGTTCCGGATCGTCCCATCCGCTCCGGTCCGCGAGGGTGGAGTCATGAACGAGATTGCGACCCAGAAGAAGTTGGTCCGGACCAGGGACGAGCGGATGATCGCCGGTGTCTGCGGCGGCATCGCGCGCTACGCCGGTCTGGACCCGGTGATCATCCGGCTCGCGCTGGCGGCCTCGATCCTCCTCGGCGGTGCGGGCGTCGTGCTCTACATCGCGGCCTGGATCATCGTCCCCGAGGAGGACACGGCGACGGCGTGACCACCATCTCCAGCGTTTCCCCGGCACCACGACGACGACGCGGGCTCTTCGGCGAAAAGCCCGCGTCGTCGGCGTTCCGGGGTTGTGCCTTCAGCCTCGCCCGGACGGCACCGCCCAGCCGGACGCGTCCGGCCCCTTGGGCACCACACCGGTAGGGTTGATCTTGTGGTGGGTGGCGTAGTAGTGCCGCTTGATCTGGTCGAAGTCGACGGTCTCCCCGAAGCCCGGGGTCTGGTAGAGGTCGCGCGCGTACGCCCACAGCACCGGCATCTCGGTGAGCTTGTTCCGATTGCACTTGAAGTGGCCGTGGTAGACGGCGTCGAAGCGCACCAGCGTGGTGAACAGCCGTACGTCCGCCTCGGTCAGCCGGTCACCGCACAGGTAGCGCTGGTCGCGCAGGCGGTCCTCCAGCCAGTCCAGCCGGGCGAAGAGCCGGTCGTACGCCGCCTCGTAGGCCTCCTGCGAGGTGGCGAAGCCGCACTTGTAGACGCCGTTGTTGACGTCGTGGAAGACCAGGTCGGCAACCTCGTCGATCTCGCCTCGCAGGTCCTCGGGGTAGAGGTCGGGCGCGTCCGGGCGGTGGAAGGCCCTCCACTGCGTGGAGAAGTCGAGGGTGATCTGCGGATAGTCGTTGGTCACCACCTGCCCGGTTCGCTCGTCGACCAGGCAGGGCACCGTCACCCGGCCCTGGAAGTCAGGGTCGGTGGCTCGGTAGGCCTCGGCGAGGAACTCGACGCCGAGCACCGGGTCCCGTCCGTCCGGGTCGAGGGTGAACCTCCAGCCGCGTTCGTCGCGGATCGGGTCGACGGTCGCGAGCGAGATGGCGTCCTCGAGGCCGAGCAACCGGCGGAGGATCACCGACCGGTGCGCCCACGGGCAGGCCCGCGACCACACCAGGCGGTAGCGGCCGGGCTCCGCGAGCAGGCCGGACGACCCGTCGGCGGTGATCCGCCCGGTGAACCGGTTGGCCTGCCGGACGAACTCACCGTGCGCTCCGGTCTCCCGGCCGAACTGCGCGGCGCCGCCCTGGCTCGCGGTCCCGCTCTGGCTCTGGGTGCTGCTGGCGTGTTCGGGCATTGCTCCAGTGTTGCGGACTCACCGCAGCGTGGCCACCGTCATCCCGGCGCCGGTGGCTCCGCCGCGTGGGCCGCCCGGACCCATCGCCGCCAGCGCGGCCGGTACGTCGGCGAGGTCGATCAGCCTGCCGACCAGCCGGTCGGGCCGCAGGCGCCCCGCCGCCACCAGGTCGAGCATGGCGGGGTACTCGTGGGCGGGGAGTCCGTGGCTGCCCCTCACGTCGAGTTCGTACGCCACCACCCGGTCCATCGGCACCGGGGTCGGGCCGCCTGGCAGCAACCCCACCTGGACGTGCCGGCCGCCCCGGGCCAGGCCGAGCACCGACGCCGCACAGGTGGACGGGGAGCCCAGACAGTCCAGTGACACCCGCGCTCCCCCGTCGGTCAGGTCATGCACCACCGAGGCGACCGCGGCGGGTTCGGGGTCGACGGAGGCGTCCACCACCTCCTCCGCACCCAGCGCGCGGGCGAGGTCGAGCGCCGCGGGTGAGACGTCCACCGCGACCACGCGCGCGCCCGCCGCCACGGCCACCTCGACCGCGGACAGCCCGGCGCCACCGCACCCGTGCACGGCCACCCAGTCACCCGCGCCAACCCTGCCTTGACGCAGCACCGCCCGATAGGCCGTACCGAACCGGCAACCCAGCCCGGCCGCGGTGGTGAACTCCAGAGCGTCCGGAAGCAACACCAGGTTGACATCGGCGTGGTCGACGACGACGTACTCGGCGAACGACCCCCACCTGGTGAACCCGGGCTGGGTCTGCCGCGCGCAGATCTGGTGGTCGCCGCGGGCACACTGCGCGCACCGGCCACAGGCGTGGACGAACGGCGCGGTCACCCGCTGACCCGGCCGAAAGCCGCGAACCTCCCCGCCGACCTCGACCACCACGCCGGCGAACTCGTGCCCGCCCACGTGCGGGAGGCTCACGTCGGAGTCGTGCCCCTGCCAGGCGTGCCAGTCACTGCGGCACACCCCGGTCGCGGCGACCTCCACCACCGCCTCGTGCGGAGCCGGCCGCGGGGAGGGCACCTCGCGCACGGAGACCGGTCCGCCGAACGTGTCGTACCAGACCGCTCGCATCCGGGAGTCCCCGCTCACTCCCACTCGATGGTGCCGGGCGGCTTACTGGTCACGTCGATCACGACGCGGTTGACCTCGAGGACCTCGTTGGTGATGCGGGTCGAGACGCGTTCGACCAGGTCCCACGGCAGCCGCGCCCAGTCGGCGGTCATCGCGTCCTCGCTGGTGACCGGGCGCAGCACGATCGGGTGGCCGTACGTGCGCTGGTCGCCCTGCACCCCCACCGACCGCACGTCGGCCAGCAGGACGACGGGGAACTGCCAGATGTCGCGGTCCAACCCGGCGGCGGTCAGCTCCTCCCGGGCGATCGCGTCGGCCCGGCGGAGGATGTCCAGGCGTTCGCGGGTGATCTCGCCGATGATCCGGATGCCGAGGCCCGGGCCGGGGAACGGTTGCCGCCAGACCATGGTCGGAGGAAGGCCGAGCTGCTCGCCGACCGCGCGTACCTCGTCCTTGAAGAGCGTGCGCAACGGCTCGATCAGCTCGAACCTCAGGTCGTCGGGAAGGCCGCCGACGTTGTGGTGGGACTTGATGTTGGAGGCACCCGCGCCGCCGCCGGACTCCACCACGTCGGGGTAGAGCGTGCCCTGCACGAGGTAGGCCACCGCGGCCTGACCCTCGGACAGGTCGCCGAACACCCGCACCTCGGCGGCTTCGAACGTACGGATGAACTCCCGGCCGATGATCTTGCGCTTCTGCTCGGGATCGGCGACCCCGGACAGTGCGTCGAGGAACTGGTCGGAGGCGTCGACCACGTCCAGGTCGCTGAACACCGCCTCGAAGTCCCGCTTGACCTGTTCTGTCTCGCCCAGCCGCATCATCCCGTGGTCGACGTACACGCAGGTGAGGCGGTCGCCGATGGCCCGCTCCACGATCGCGGCGGCGACCGCGGAGTCGACGCCCCCGGACAGCGCGCACAGGGCGCGGCCGTCGCCGACCTGCCTGCGGATGAGTTCGACCTGCTCGTCGATGATGTTGAGCATCGTCCAGGTCGGCTGGCAGCCGGCGATCTCCAGCAGGAAGTGCTCGAGCACCTTCTGCCCGTGCTCGGTGTGCAGCACCTCCGGGTGCCACTGCACGCCGGCCTGGCCGCGGGCGACGTTCTCGAACGCCGCCACCGGCGTGGTCGCGGTAGCGGCCAGCACGTCGAAACCCTCCGGCGCCGCGGTCACCGAGTCGCCGTGCGACATCCAGACGGTGTGCTCCGCCGGCAGGTCCGCCAGCAGGGTGCCGGGCGCGGTGACGTCGACCCGGGTACGGCCGTACTCGCGCGCACCGGTGTGGGCCACCTCCCCGCCGAGGCTGCGGGCCATCGCCTGGAAGCCGTAGCAGATGCCGAACGCCGGCACCCCGGCCTCGAACAGCGCCGGGTCGACCTGCGGCGCGCCCGGTGCGTAGACCGACTGCGGGCCGCCGGACAGGATGATCGCCTTCGGCTTGCGGGCGAGAATGTCCGCCACCGGAGTGGTGTGCGGAACGATCTCGGAGTAGACCCGGGCCTCGCGCACCCGGCGGGCGATGAGCTGGGCGTACTGCGCGCCGTAGTCGACGACGAGAACGAGGTCGTGATCGGTCACGATGGCCTTCCGTACGGGCCTTGCAGTGGCTGCACTGACCTCGGCGAGTCTAGTGGGCGTGCGGTCGATCACGGGTGCCTGGTGATCGCCGTCCTCGGGGCGACGGAGCCGGCCGGCTCGATCCCGTACGCCGCAGGTATGACGACCCCGGCGACCGTACGGGCATTCGGGGCCACCGAAGCGCGCCCTGCCGACGACGCGGCCGGCCCCTGCCCGCCGGAAGACTTTCCGGCATGCAGACCAACCAGACCTCGGGGACCGGCAACCTCGCCCGCCGGCCAGAGCTGCCGCGTCCGCCGTTCGCACCGGCGCTGTCCGGGCGCGGCCTGGGCAAGCGGTTCGGTACGACCGTCGCCCTGGCCGACGTGAGCCTCACGGTGGGGCGGGCCGAGTCGGTGGCGATCATGGGCCCCAGCGGCTCGGGCAAGTCCACCTTGCTGCACTGCCTCGCCGGGATCATCCGGCCCGACGCCGGCGAGGTCGTCCTGCACGACGCCGGCGGCAGGACCGGCGGGAACGGCAGAACCGGCGGGAACGACAGAACCGGCGGGAACGAGAGGGACGGCAGTGCCGGCGGGCGGCGGGTGGACACCATGAGCGAACGGGAACGCAGCCGGCTGCGGCGGACGCGGTTCGGGTTCGTCTTCCAGTTCGCCCAGTTGCTGCCCGAGCTGCCTGCCGAGGAGAACATCGCGCTGCCGCTGATGCTGGGCGGAACGCCCCGGCGGGCGGCGGTCGCCCGGGCGCACGCCTGGGTGGAGCCGCTCGGCCTGGCCGGGTTGGAGAAACGGCGGCCGGGAGAGCTCTCCGGCGGCCAGGCACAACGCGTGGCCCTCGCCCGCGCACTGGTCATCGAGCCCGCTGTCGTCTTCGCCGACGAACCGACCGGCGCCCTGGACCAGGCGACCGGCGAGGAGACCATGCGACTGCTGGTGTCGACCAGCCGGGCCAACGGCGCCGCCCTGGTGGTGGTGACGCACGACCCGAACGTCGCCGCCGCCTGCGACCGGGTCGTGGAAGTACGCGACGGCCGGCTGCTGCCCACTGTCGGGCAGGCCTCCGGTCCGGCAGCCGGGACGGGAGCGTACCGGTGACCAGTGTCAACCTCAGCTTGCGCCTGCTGCGGGTCGGCGGCCGGCGCGGGCTGCTCGCCGTCGGCCTGACGGCCGGCGCCGTCGCGGTGTGCACGGCGTTGCTGCTCGCCGCCGTCGCCGCGAACGTCGCGTTCGCCGGCCGGGCCGACCGGGACGCCTGGCGTCATCCCGACCACGCCGCCCCGCCGTCGAAAGCCGTGGCGCTGGAGGGCACCAGCCTGGACTACGTACGCGGGCAGGTGGTGACCGTGGTCGACCTGGCCGCCCTGCACGGCACCGACGGGGCGGACGGCCGTCCCGGCGCGCTGCCCGCGCCCCCGGGCATGGCCCGCTTCCCGGCACCGGGCGAGGTCTGGATGTCGCCGGCGCTCGCCCGGCTCTCGGCCTCGATGCCGCCCGGCCAGTTCGCCGACCGGTTCCCGGAACGTACGCCGACCGGCCTGCTCGGCGACGACGCGCTGGTCCACGGCGACGAACTCGTCGCGGTGGTCGGCCGGCAGGCGGACGATCCGGCCATGCACGGAGACCGCAGCGATCTGGCGGACGCCACCAGCCCGACTCCGATCGCGTCCTTCGACGACGGGCGGCCCAACCATGCCGCCGGCTTCTACCGCGTCCTCACCGGGCTGGCGACAGTGCTGCTCGGTGTACCCCTGCTGGTCTTCGGCGGCGCTGCCGCCCGCCTCACCGTGGCCCGCCGGGACCAGCGGCTCGCGGCCCTTCGGCTGGTGGGCGCCACTCCCGGCCAGGTGGTGACGATGACGGTCGCCGAGTCGATGGTGACGGCGCTCGCCGGCGCGGTCGCCGGTGCGCTGCTGTATGTCGCGATGATCCCGGGGCTGACCAGGATCTCGATCTCCGGCGGGACGTGGGCCGCTGGTGACCTGTGGGTCGGCGTGCCGCTGGTCCTCGCCGTCGTGGCGGCGGTGGTCGTGCTCGTCGGGGTGAGCGCGGTGGCCGGCCTGCGCCGGGTCGTGGTCAGTCCGCTGGGGGTCGCCCGGCGGCAGACGCCACCGGGGCTGCGCGCCGTCCGCGTCCTCGCGTTCGTGGCGGCGGTGGTGGGCTTCCTCTTTGCCAGCAAGCTGATGCGAGGCTCGTTCGCCACCGTCTTCACGGTGATCGTGGTGATGCTCGCCGTCGGATTCTGGACGCTCAACCTGGTCGGGCCCTGGGTGGTCGGGCTGGTCGGCCGGATCGCGGCCGCCGGTGCTCGCCGGCCGGCCCGGCTGCTCGCGGGCCGCCGGCTCATGGACGACCCGCGCTCGGCCTGGCGGACGGTGAACGGGATCGCGCTGACCGGGTTCGTGGCCGGGTTCACCGTGCTGCTGAACCCCGGGCCGGGCGGGCTCGGCCACTCCACCGACGACCAGCTGCGGGCCAAGGTTCCGGCCCGGCACGCGACGGCCGTGGTCGCGGACGCCCGGGAGCGGCTGGCCGGGATTCCGGGTGCTCACGTGCGGCTCACCGAGCCGGCCGGCTCCACGACCGGCGCACCCGCGTACCGCTCGGTGGTCGTCACCGTGCCCGGCGGTCAGGAGCGAACGGACGAGGCACGCACGTCGCTCGCCGGGCTGGTACCCGGCCGGCCGTTCGCCAGCCCCGCGGACGCCGACCGGGGCACCGAGCAAATGCTGACCGACATCCAGACCGGTGCGCGAACCGTCCTGATCGCGTCGTTCCTGCTGGGTACGGTCAGCGCCGGCATCACCGGCGTGTCCTCGATCCTCGACCGCCGGCAGACGTTCGCACTGTTGCGGTTGGCGGGTACGCCGCTTCGGGTGCTGGATGCGGCCCGACGTCGCGAGACGCTCATCCCGCTGGTGGTGATGGGTGGCGGCGCGCTGGTGACCGGCCTGGTGATGGCCGCGCCGTTCGCGCTGGCCAACCCGGTGCGACCGGAGGGGCTGGTGACGCTCGCACTGACCGTGCTCGGTGGCCTCGCCGCCGTGGTCGGTGCCAGCGAGCTGAGCCGGCCGTTCCTCCGGGCCGTCACGGCCGACCCCGCACCACGACCGGACTGACCACTTCGGCGACTTTCCGGAGCCGACAGGACCTCAGTGGCTCGAACGACCAAAGCGCACGAACTACGGAAGGCTCGAACGACCGATGGCGGAACGGCCTGCAACCTGTACGAACCAGGCCGTAACCGGATGCGAACTCGGTCGTTCATCGATCAGACGGCGTGATCCGGGCAACCGGACAACACCGTCGGTGCGACGGGCACCGCTCGCGGCCTCGCGGACCGTCGTACCAGAGGACCCGGCTCCCCGCCTGCTGGAGCCGGGTCCTCCGACGTGTTCGGCGGCATGTTCGGGACCGCCCGAACGGAACCCGTGCCAGTAGCGAGACGTCAGAACCGGCATGATGCTTTCCGTACTTCGACGCGGTGCGCCACTGGCCGCACTCATGGGGGTTCTCGTTCTCGGCATGGCGGCATGCGGGACCGAGCGAGCGCCGACCACGGAGGCACAGGCAACGTCCACGCCCACCAACAGTCCGCACCCGACCCCGGGACCCACCATGAACTCCTCGCTCTCCCTGCACCGTACGGGCGGCGTCGCCGGCTTCGACGACCAACTCGTGGTCGACGCCGACGGCAGCGCCACCCTCACCAGCCGGGGCAAGGAGCCCTTCACCTGCAGCGTGAAGTCGGCGACGATGTCCCGGATCGCCGCGGCCGCCGACCGTGCCGAGAAGGCACCCCGGCCCAGGGCGCACGAGGAAGACACCAAGAAGAAGAGGAAATTGCGGACGCCCACGCCGGACACCATCCATCTCTACCTCACCGTGGGTGAGAAGCAGATCTCCTACGAGGACGTCAAGAGCGCCGACCAGTCCTACCGTGACCTGTTCGACCTGATGAACGACGTGATGAGCTCCGCGTCCTCCCTGCGCAAGGGCGGCGACGGCGCGACGCGGTCCGGATCCGTCTGCTCGTAAGGCTTTCCAGCGCCGCGGGCGGTCGTCAACCTCGGCTTGCCCGCGGCGAGGTGAGGCGCAGGGCACCCGGCGCGCTCGCCGGAACGACCGGGTGCCGTGGCGCCACCGGATCGATCCGCTGGTACTCCCCACCGAGTTCCGGTCGCGGGTCGGTCTCGCCCCGGTTGGGCCAGTACGACACCGCCCGCTCCGCCTGTGCGGTGATTGTCAAGGACGGGTTGACACCGAGGTTGGCCGACACCGCGGCTCCGTCGAGCACGTGCAGTCCGGGATGTCCGTACACCCGTTGGTACCCGTCCACGACACCGTGGTCGGCGTCCGCACCGATCACGCACCCGCCGATGATGTGCGCGGTGATCGGCCTGTCGAACACCTCGCCGACCGTGCCGCCCGGCGTGCCCCCCACGAGTTCGGCCAGGCGGCGAACGACCTGGTTGGCCACCGGAATCCAGGTCGGGTTGGGCTCGCCGTGTCCCTGCCGGGAGGTGAGCCGCCAGCCGAAGGCACCGCGCCGCAGCCGTACGGTCAGGGAGTTGTCCAGTGACTGCATGACCAGCGCGATCACGGTGCGCTCCGACCAGTTCCGGAGGTCTGCAAGCCGGGCCAGGTCGCCCGGATGGCGGGCGGCCTGGCGCAGCCAGGTCACCCACCGGCGACCGCCGTCCCCACCGTCGGTGAGCACCGTCTGCAGCAAACCCATCGCATTGCTGCCCCGGCCGTACCGCACCGGTTCGATGTGCGTCTGCGGGTCCGGGTGGAACGACGAGGAGATCGCGACGCCGCGCGAGTAGTCGGTCTCGCGCCCCCTGGCGATCGCGCCGAGGATCGACTCGGAGTTGGTCCGGGTCAGCACGCCCAGCCGGTCGGAGAGGTTGGGCAGCCGGCCCTCGGCCTTCATCCGGTGCAGGAGCCGCTGGGTGCCGAGCGCGCCGGCGGCGAACACCACCTGGTCGGCGTGGAACGTCCGCCGCGTCCGGGCGCGACGCAGACCGCGCCGGCGCTGCCCTCCGCCGCGCGTCGGCTCGGTGTCCACGGCGTACCCGCCGCCGGCCAACGGGCGTACCGCGGTCACGGTGGTGAGCGGATGCACCTGCGCGCCGGCTTCCTCGGCGAGGTACAGGTAGTTGGTGGTCAGGGTGTTCTTGGCGTTGTGCCGGCAGCCGGTCATGCACTCACCGCACTCGATGCAGGAACGCCGGCGTGGCCCCGCACCGCCGAAGTAGGGATCGTCGACCTCGGTGCCCGGCGGCGTACCCGGCGTGCCGAAGAACACCCCGACCGGCGTCTGCCGGAAGGTGTCGCCGACGCCCATCTCCTCGGCGATCTTGCGCATCACCACGTCGGAGGGTGTCATGGTCGGGTTGACGGTGACGCCGAGCATCCGCTTGGCCTGGTCGTAGTGCGGCGCGAGCTCGGCCCGCCAGTCGGTCAGCCCGCGCCACTGCGGGTCGTCGTAGAACTCCGCCAGGGGTTCGTACAACGTGTTGGCGTAGACCAGGGAGCCGCCGCCGACGCCTGCCCCGGACAGCACCAGAACGTCACGCAGCAAGGTGATTCGCTGGATGCCGAGGCATCCCAGCCGGGGCGCGAAGAGGAAGTCGCGGAGTTGCCAGGACGTTCGCGGCAGCGTCCGCACGCCGTCGCCGGCGCGGGAGTCCTCGCTGCGGGTGGCTTCGGGACGGGTGGCCTCGATGCCGTGGTCGGCCGTGCTGGCGTCGGCGAACCTCGCCCCGGCCTCCAGCACACCTACCCGGTAGCCCTTCTCGGTGAGCCGGAGGGCTGCGACGCTGCCACCGAAGCCGGAACCGATCACCACGACGTCGTAGTGCGGCATCCGCGGGTCGCGACGTGGGCGGATCACTTGTGGCCCGCCTTCCGCAGCGCGCGCAGCGCGAGGGTGAGCCCGCGGGCGAACGTGTCGTGGGACGCGCCGGCCGGTGGGGTCATCGGCACCCGCTGCACCGCGATGGTCTGCGCCTCGGTGTACTTCAGCAACCCGTCGGCACCGTGCCGGCGCCCCATGCCGGAGTCCCCGACACCACCCATCGGCGCGTCCATGCTCCCCCACGCCGCGGCGTACGCCTCGTTGACGTTGACCGTGCCGACGTGCAGGCGTTCGCCGACCGAGCAGGCCCGGCGTACGTCCCGGCCGTAGACCGCGGCGTTCAGCCCGAACGCCGTGTCGTTGGCAAGGGCCACCGCCTCGCCCTCGTCGGCGACGCGGTGGACCGACACGACGGGGCCGAACGTCTCCTCGGCGAAGCAGGTCATGTCCGGGGTCACCTCGGCCAGGACGGTGGGCGCGAAGAAGTACGGCCCGAGGTCGGGCCGGGCGACCCCGCCGGTGAGCACGCGCGCGCCCTTGGCCTTGGCGTCCTCGACGTGCGCGGTGACCGTGCGGAGCTGCTCGGCGGAGACGAGCGAGCCCATGTCGGGGCCGAAGTCCAGCGCCGGGCCGATCCGCATCGCCTCCACCCGGGCCACGAGGCGTTCGACGAACCCGTCGTACACGGGTGCCGCGACGTAGAGGCGTTCGATCGAGATGCACAGCTGGCCGGCGTTGGAGAAGCATCCCCGGACCGCACCCTCGGCGGCGACGTCCAGGTCGGCGTCGTCGAGGACCAGCATGGCGTTCTTGCCGCCAAGCTCCATGGTGGCGCCGATCAGTCGCTCACCACACCGGGCGGCCACCGAGCGGCCGGTCTTCGTGGAGCCGGTGAAGCAGACGAAGTCGGAGTGGTCGATCAGGGCGTTCCCGATCGAGGAACCCGGACCCACCACCACCTGCCACAGGTCGGGCGGCAGGCCGGCGTCGGCGAGGAGTTCGGCGCCGGCCAGGGCGCACAGCGCGGTGAGGCTGGCCGGCTTGGTGACCACCGCGTTGCCCGCGACCAGCGCGGGCAGCGCGTCGGAGATCGCCAGCGTGAACGGGTAGTTCCAGGGCGCGATGACGCCGACCACACCCTTGGGGTGCCGCAGCTCGGTGGCCCGGGTGAGGAACGGGAACATGCCTGCCCGCCTGGTCGGCAGCAGGTGCTGCTGGGCGACCCGGGCGTAGTAGCGCGCGGTGTTCGCGACGTCCGCCAGCTCCTCGAACGCGTGCTTGCGCGCCTTACCGGACTCCCACTGAACGAGGTCCAGGATGTCGCGCTGACGGTCGAGCACCAGGTCGTGCACCCGCAGCAGCAGTTCGGCGCGCTCGGCCACCGGCACCCGGGCCCACTCCGCCTGGGCCGCCCGGGCCCGGGAGAACGCCTCGGCCACGTCGCCGGTGCTCGACACCGGGACCTGACCCAGGGGCTTTCCTGTCAGCGGCGAGACGGCGTCCAGGGTCTCCCCCGTCGTCGCGAACACCCGGCCGGTCAGCTCGGCCACCCGGGCGGAGGTGAGTTCCCGCTCAGTCATGGTTTCAGCCTAGGCGTCGTGCTCGCGGATCACGGGCGGAGTGGGCGAGCGGGTGATCGGGGTCACCGCCGGCCGCGCCGCCCTCGGCCGCGACCTCCTCGGCGCAGACCCTCGCCAGCGCCTCCACGGCGGTGGCCAGCCCGGACAGAACGTCATCGTCCAGGCGGTCGAACATCCTGCGTTGGTACGCCCGGCGCACCTCGTCCACGTCCCCCAGCAGGGTCCGCCCGGCTTCGGTGAGATCCACCCGCCGGACCCGGCGGTCGTGGCCGTCCGGAATGCGGTGGACCAGGCCGCGTACCTGCAACCGGTCGACGATCCCGGTCAGCGTGGTGGGGCCGACGCCGAGCGCGTCGGCCAGCTCGTGCGCCGACAGTGCCCCGGACGCGCCGAGAACGAAAAGTGCCCGCAGCTGGGTCATCGTGAGGTCCACTGAGAGCAGATCCGGACCGCACAGCCGCAGCAGGGACTGACGGAAATCGTCCTCAGCCGCCTCGATCCGGGCAATCAGCCCGGCTCTGTACTCCACGCCGCGTACCCCCATCTCATCCCTCCGGAGGATCTTCTCCGGTAAGACCCTGAAATAGCTCGCCTGATGACGATATTCCGTCCGAGGCGAAGTATTGTCGGGGACGGCCAAAGTCGGCCGCACCAGCACGTCGCGCCCGCGCCGGGGCAGCTAGTCCGAGGGGAATCCATGTCCAGACTGGCCAGACTGAGTCTCGCCTACCGGAGCCTCGTCGCCCTGGTCTCGATCGCCATCCTCGGCTTCGGCCTGGTCGCCACCGGCGCCCTGAAGCAGGAGCTGATCCCCAGCCTCGAGATCCCCGGCGCCTACATCAGCACGGTCTACCCGGGCGCCTCGCCCGAGATCGTCGAACGCGAGGTCACCAAGCCGATCGAGTCCGCCGTCGCCGGCGTCGACGGCCTGGACAAGACCACCTCCACCTCCAGCGACGGCTTCTCGCTCGTACAGGCCGACTTCACCTACGGCACCGACATCGGCCGCGCCGTCCAGAACATCCAGCAGTCGATCAACCGGCTCTCCGGGCAGCTCCCCGACGACGTCCAGCCGACCGTGCAGGCCGGCAGCTTCAACGACCTGCCCGTCGTCCTGCTCGCGGTCAGCTCCGACCAGAGCCAGCAGGACCTCGCCCGCGCCCTCGACGACCGGGTGGTCCCGGAGCTGGACAAACTCACCGACGTACGCCAGGTGATGGTGACCGGTGAGCGCGACCGGCAGGTCTCGGTGACCGTGGACGACAAGAAGCTGGCCGATCGCGGCGTCAGTCTGCAGGGCGTGATCGGCGCGCTGCAGGCCAACGGCGTCAACGTGCCGGGCGGGCAGTTCGACTCGGGTGACCGCTCGCTGTCGGTGTCCGTGGGGTCGCCGTTCACCTCGGTCGCCGACCTCCGCAACCTGCCCGTCCTGCCGGGAGCCGGCACGGCCGGTGCCGGGACCGGGAGCGGGACCGGAGGATCGGCGGGCGCGGGTGGCGCCGGCCAGTCCTCCGCGGGGCAGGCGGGCGGCGGGTCCACCTCCGGGTCCGCGTCCGGGTCCCCGTCCGGGTCCGCGTCCGGGTCCGGCACTGGGTCCCGCACTGGATCCGCGGGCTCGCCCGGCGGGGCAGGCCAGGCGGCTCCGGCCGCTCCGACGCCCGTACGGCTGTCCGACGTCGCCACCGTCGAGGAGACCCTGGCGCCGACGAGTTCGATCACCCGCACCAACGGCCGGCCGACGCTCGGCATCGCGGTCACCAAGACCGCCGAGGGCAACACCGTCGCCGTCTCCCACGCGGTCCAGGACCGGCTGGACGAGCTGCGCACCTCCATCGGCGGCGACGCCAAGCTGACGGTGGTGTTCGACCAGGCACCGTTCATCGAGGAGTCCATCCACGGGCTCACCACCGAGGGCGCGATCGGCCTGCTGTTCGCCGTTCTGGTGATCCTCGTCTTCCTGTTGTCGCTGCGGTCGACGCTGGTCACCGCGGTGTCCATCCCGTTCTCGCTGCTGGTCGCGATGCTCGGGCTGTACGCCGGCGGCTACTCCCTCAACATCCTCACGCTGGGCGCACTCACCGTCGCCATCGGACGCGTGGTCGACGACTCGATCGTCGTGCTGGAGAACATCAAGCGGCACCTGGGCTACGGCGAGGACAAGCTCCGGGCGATCCTGGACGCCGTACGCGAGGTGGCCGGCGCGGTCACCGCGTCCACGGTCACCACGGTCGGCGTCTTCGCCCCGATCGCGTTCGTGGGCGGCCAGGTCGGCGAGCTGTTCCGGCCGTTCGCCGTCACGGTGAGCATCGCGCTCGCCGCGTCGCTGCTGGTCTCGCTGACGATCATTCCGGTCCTCGCGTACTGGTTCCTGCGCCGCCCCAGCGTCGACCCCGCCGACGAGGCGCGGGTGCGGGCCGAGGCGGTCGCCAAGGAACGCCGCAACCCGCTGCAGCGGGCGTACATCCCGGTGATCAGCTGGACCACGCGGCACAAGGTGATCACCCTGCTGGTCGGCGTACTCGTGTTCGCCGGGACGATCGGCGCCGCACCGCTGCTGAAGACCAACTTCCTCGACGACAGCGGGCAGAACACCGTCACCGTCAACCAGGCAATGCCGGTCTCCTCCTCCCTGGCCGCCACCGACACCGCGGCCAAGAAGGTGGAGAAGGTCATCGCCGGCCTGGACGGGGTGAAGTCGTACCAGACGACCGTGGGCACGGCGGAGTTCGGCAGCTTCTCCACCGGCGGCCGCACCAACCAGGCGACGTTCTCCCTCACCACGAAGGACGACATCGACCAGACGGTTTTCCGCGACCGGCTGCGCAAGGACCTCGACCGGCTCACCGGCGTGGGGACGCTCACCGTCGAGGGCGCCCAGTCCGGGCCGCCCGGGTCCAGCAACCTCGAGGTCGAGGTCTCCGCGCCGACGACCGAGGCGCTGCGGACCGCCGCGGAGCAGGTGGAGAAGGCCGTTCGCGGTGTCGACGGCGCCTCCGACGTGACCAACAACCTCAGCTCGGAAAGGCCGACCGTCCAGGTCGAGGTCGACCGGGCGAAGGCGGCCGCGGCCGGGCTGTCGGAGGCCCAGATCGGTCAGGCCGTACGCCAGGCGTTCGAGGGGCAGCAGGCGGGCACCGTCACCCTCGACTCCGAGCAGAGCGACGTGATGGTCTACGCCGGCAGCACGCCCAGGGACCTCGCCTCCATGCGCCGGCTGCCGCTGCCCACACCGCTCGGGACCACCGTGCGGCTGGACTCGGTGGCCAAGGTGTCCGAGGTCGCCAAGGCCGCGCAGCTCACCCGGACCGACGGGCGGCGTACCGCCACCATCTCCGCCACACCGAACACCTCCAACGTCGGCAAGGTCTCCAGCGACCTCGACGCCGCCCTGAGCAAGCTGAAGTTGACAGGCGGCGCGACGTACAAGCTGGGCGGCGTGAGCTCTGAGCAGAGCGACGCCTTCGGACAGCTCGGGGTGGCGATGCTCGCCGCGATCGCGATCGTCTTCCTGGTCATGGTGGCGACGTTCCGCAGCATCGTGCAGCCGCTCATCCTCCTGGTGTCCGTGCCGTTCGCGGCGACCGGAGCGCTCGCGCTGCTGCTGGCGACCGACACCGCGCTCGGCGTACCCGCCCTGATCGGCATGCTGATGCTGGTCGGCATCGTGGTCACCAACGCGATCGTGCTGATCGACCTGATCAACCAGTACCGCGATCGCGGCATGAGCGTGCGCGAGGCGGTGATCGAGGGCGGCCGGCGGCGGCTGCGGCCGATCCTGATGACGGCGCTGGCGACCATCTGCGCACTGGTGCCGATGTCACTCGGCCTCACCGGCGGCGGGGTGTTCATCTCCCAGCCGCTGGCGATCGTGGTGATCGGCGGCCTGGTCAGCTCCACCCTGCTGACGCTGGTTCTGGTGCCGACGCTCTACACGCTGGTGGAGGAGTTCAAGGAACGCCGCCGCCGGCGCCGGGGAAGCGACACCCGCGAGGGCGACGTGGCGCGACAGGACGGTACGCCGCGGCGCAACGGCGCGCACGCCGGGCAAGCACGCGCCGGCGAGTACGCCGACGCGGGTGGGCACGTCCGCAGCACACACGCCGCGGCACACCACCACGCCGCGCACAGCCACGTGGCCGGGCCGGATGAGCACGTGGGTGAGCACGGCGAGGACACGGACGCGCACCTCAACGGGGTTCCGGCGCCCAGCCGGACCGGGAACGGTTCGTCGGCTCCGGCCGCCACGGTGGGTGGTGCGGCCGGCGCGGTGGCGGGCAGCGCGGTGACGACGGTGAACGCCAACCGTCCCCCGTCGGCAGACGGCGTCGGCCCCGGCGAGCCGGTCCGGGTCCAGGTCGAGGTCGTGGTGCGTACGGTCCCCTCCGAGCCGGACACCCGTCCCCCCGCCGCCGACGACTGACCTGCCCACCTACCACCGCTCGGTCGCTCAGCCTGAGAGGTACCGGGCCCGTCAGTGCGAGCGCGAGATGGCGAAGTGTGGAGACTTACGGGGGTCAGAGCCCCCGTAAGTCTCCACACTTCGACTGCCGAGGCTTCCAAACGCAGAGCCACCCCCGGCGTTGCTCTGGCCGGGGGCGGTTTCGTGCTGTCGGGTTCGCGGCCGTCGCACAGTTACTGGACGACGACCTCGATGCGCTGGAACTCCTTGAGGTCGGTGTAACCCGTGGTCGCCATCGCCCGGCGCAGCGCGCCGACGAGGTTCATCGTGCCGTCGGAACGCCGGGACGGTCCGAAGAGGATCTCCTCCAGCGTGCCGATCGTGCCCACCTCCACCCGGGCTCCACGCGGCAGCTCGCCGTGATGCGCCTCCAGTCCCCAGTGGAACCCGTGCCCTGGCGCCTCCTGGGCGCGGGCCAGCGGCGAGCCGAGCATCACCGCGTCGGCCCCGCAGGCGACCGCCTTGGCGAGGTCACCGGACCGGCCGACCGAACCGTCGGCGATCACGTGGACGTAGCGGCCACCGGACTCGTCGAGGTAGTCGCGGCGGGCGGCGGCGACGTCGGCCACCGCGGAAGCCATGGGCACCGCGACGCCGAGGACGCTGCGGGTGGTGTGCGCGGCACCGCCGCCGAACCCGACCAGGACGCCGGCCGCGCCGGTCCGCATCAGGTGCAGCGCCGCCTGGTAGGTCGCGCACCCGCCGACCACGACGGGCACATCCAGCTCGTAGATGAACTGCTTGAGGTTGAGCGGCTCGATCTGGGAGGAGACGTGCTCGGCGGAGACGGTCGTACCGCGGATCACGAAGATGTCCACCCCGGCGTCGACCACCGTCTTCCACAGCTGCTTGGTGCGCGGAGGTGACAGCGCGCCGGCCACGGTCACACCGGCGGCACGGATCTCTGCCAGCCGGGCGGTGATCAGGTCGGGCTTGATCGGCTCGTCGTAGATCTGCTGCATCCGCGCCGTGGCTGCGTCAGGACCGAGTTCGGCGATCTCGGCCAGCAGCGGCTCGGGGTCGTCGTAGCGGGTCCACAGCCCCTCGAGGTTGAGGACGCCGAGCCCGCCGCGGCGGCCGAGTTCGATCACCGTGCTCGGCGAGGCCACCGAGTCCATCGGCGCGGCGATCACCGGCATCTCGAAGCGGTAGGCGTCGATCTGCCAGGCCGTCGACACCTCCTCGGGGTCGCGGGTGCGCCGGCTGGGCACGATCGCGATGTCGTCGAAGGAGTACGCCCGGCGACCGCGTTTGCCACGGCCGATCTCGATCTCGGTCACGGCCCTGATTCTCCCCTACGCCGCGAGGACCGCGGTCAGGCCCCCCGGATCGCTCAGCGGCCCCAGTAGTTGGGCGCCTCGACCGTCATCCGGATGTCGTGCGGGTGGCTCTCCTTCAGCCCGGCAGGGGTGATGCGCACGAACTTCCCCCGCTCCTGCAGCTCGGGCACCGTCCGGGCGCCGACGTAGAACATCGACTGGCGCAGCCCGCCGATCAGCTGGTGCGCGACCGCGCGGAGCTGCCCGCGGTAGGGCACCTGCCCCTCGATGCCCTCGGGTACGAGCTGGTCGTCGGAGGGTACGTCGCCCTGGAAGTAGCGGTCCTTGGAGTAGGAGCGGTTCTTGCCCCGTGAACTCATCGCGGCGAGCGAGCCCATGCCGCGGTAGGTCTTGTACTGCTTGCCGTTGATGAACACCAGGTCACCCGGGCTCTCCTCGCAGCCGGCGAGGAGCGAGCCGAGCATCACCGAGTCGGCGCCGGCGACCAGGGCCTTGGCGATGTCGCCGGAGTACTGCAGTCCGCCGTCGCCGATCACGGGTACGCCGGCCGGCTTGGCCGCGCGTGCGGCCTCGTAGATCGCGGTGACCTGCGGCGCGCCGACCCCGGCCACCACCCGGGTCGTACAGATCGAGCCGGGCCCGACACCCACCCGCACCCCGTCCGCGCCCGCGTCCACGACCGCCTGCGCGCCGGCCCGGGTGGCGACGTTGCCGCCGATCACGTCCACGTGGGCCGCGGCCGGGTCGGCCTTGAGCTGGCGGATCATGTCGAGTACGCCGGAGGTGTGACCGTGCGCGGTGTCGACGACGAGCAGGTCGACGCCGGCCTCGACCAGCGTCATCGCCCGCTTCCACCCGTCGCCGAAGAAGCCGACCGCCGCGGCCACCCGCAGCCGGCCGGTGTCGTCCTTGGTGGCGTAGGGAAACTGGTCGCGCTTGACGAAGTCCTTCAGGGTGATCAGCCCCTGCAACCGGCCGGCCTTGTCGACCAGCGGCAGCTTCTCGATCTTGTGCTTGTGCAGCAGCCCCATCGCCTCGTCGGCGGAGATGCCGACCACGCCGGTGACCAGCGGCATCGGCGTCATGATGTCGCGGACCAGGCGGGAGTGGTCGGTCTCGAACCGCATGTCGCGGTTGGTGACGATGCCGAGAAGCTCCTGGTCCGGGCCTACGACGGGCACGCCGGAGATGCGGTACTGGCCGCAGATGGCGTCGGCCTCGCCGATCGTCGCGTCGGGCCCGATGGTGATCGGCTGGGCGACCATGCCGGCCTCGGAGCGCTTGACCAGGTCGACCTGCTGGGCCTGGTCCTCGATGGAGAAGTTGCGGTGGAGTACGCCGATCCCGCCCTGGCGCGCCATGGCGATCGCCATCCGGGCCTCGGTCACGGTGTCCATCGGGCTGGACAGCAACGGGATCCGCACACTGATCCGGCGGGAGATCCGACTGGTGGTGTCGATCTCGTTGGGGATGACGTCGGACTCGCCTGGCAGCAGCAGGACGTCGTCGTAGGTCAGGCCGAGGGTGGTGAAGGGGCCGGTGACGTCGCCGTCTTCCTGCCGGGGATCAAGGTTCATGCTTCCTCCGGTCGCGAACGTCCCTTCATGCTAGCGAGGGTTCCCGGTGCGCCCTCGACGCGGGGCCGGTGTGTCATATGTGGCATTTCCCCGGAACGCCCGCAGTTCGGTCCGGCGTCACCCCAGGACAGCGGCCCACCCGGATCGCGGCGTCGCGGGCTCTGCGGCAGCGCTCGGCCGTACCCGGCTCCCCGGCCGCGACCACCCGGTCACGGGCCTGTGGGCGCCGGCGCGTGCCGCGGGATCCACCGGCCCATCAGGACCGCCCCGACCAGGCCCACCCCGCCCATCAGGAGCACTGCCGGGCCGAGCGCCACCGAGGCGCTCACCGCTCCGATCACCAGTGGGCCCGCGCTGTTGCCGGCGTCCGCGCACAGCCGCCAGGCGCCGAGGAACGCCGTCCGCCCGACGAGCGGGGACACGTCGGCGCCTAGCGTCATGATGATTCCGCTGCCGATGCCGTTCCCGAAACCCATCAGCAAAGCGACGCCGGCCAGCGTCACCGCGTGGTGGGTCATGGGAAGCAGCAGATGGGCGAGTCCCAGGATCACCATCGAGGGCACGGCCACGAACGCCCTGCCCCTGCGGTCCATCACCCGTCCCGCCGGATAGAACAACAGCATGTCCACCGAGCCGGCGATCCCGAAGATCAGACTGGTGGACGCTGCGTCCAGCCCGATGGAGTCCGCCCACAGCGGGATGACCACCTGACGCGAAGCCCGGACCGCACCCACCAGCAGGGCACCCATGCCGAGGGTGCGCAGCACGCTCGCGTGGCTGCGGGCGACGTCGAGGGTGCGGACAGGGCCGCCGGCGTGTACGGCCCTGCCCTCGTGGGCGGGTTCGGGCATCGCCAGCAGGAGAAGACCGGCGAGCACCGCGGTGGCGGCGTGCAGTCCGTACGCCCCGTCGGTCCCCCACACCCGGACCGCGAGCGCGCCGAGGAACGGCCCGGCGAACATCCCGATCCGCTGCACCCCGCCGAGAGTGGACATGGCCCGGGCCCGCAGGTGGAACGGCACCACCTCGGCGAGGTACGCCTGCCGCGCGAGGCCCCACACCGCTCCGGCGAGACCGGTGCAGAAGATGCCCAGCGCGAGCAGCCACTCGGTGGACGCCAGCATGCACGCGCCGAGTGCACCGACCACGAGTGCGGAGGCCGCCAGCATCGCCCGCCGCTCACCGATGCGCCCGGCCAGGGCTCCAGCAGGCAGGTCACCGACGAGCTGACCGACACCGGCGGCCGCCACGACCAGGCTTGCGGAGCCGACCGATGCGCCCAGGTCACGGGCGGACAACGCCACGATCGGCGCGATGGCGCCCTGGCCCACGCCGTAGAGGAGGGACGGCAGGTACACCCGCACGCCGAGGGACCTGAGGGTGACCTGGGTGGACATCAGACCTATTGTCGCCGGTTCCGGCTTCGGCCGATTCGCGGGTTCGGGCGATTCGCGGGTTCGGGCGATTCGCGCGGGTCGTGCCCGGACGCGGCCGGGGCGAGCAACTGAACGGGTCGCGGCTCACCGGCGACAAACGGCCGAGGGGCCGGGACTCCTCCGCGGAGGAATCCCGGCCCCTCGGCCGTTCTGCGTGCTGTCCGGCGTACGCCGGAGCCGGCCGGTCTCAGCCGGCTAGCGAATCAGTGACCGTGGCCGTGGCCGTGGCCCTGACCGGCGGCCTCCTCGGCCTCCTCCGGCTTGTCGACGACGAGCGTCTCGGTGGTGAGCAGCATCGCCGCGATGGACGCCGCGTTGGCGAGCGCCGAGCGGGTCACCTTCACCGGGTCGATGACGCCCTGGCCGACCAGGTCGCCGTACTCGCCGGTGGCGGCGTTGTAGCCCTTGCCGGGGCCGTTCTCGCGGACCTTCTCCACGACGACGTAACCCTGGGCGCCGGCGTTCTCGGCGATCCAGCGCAGCGGCTCGCGGACGGACTGGCGTACGAGCTCGACACCGACCTTCTCGTCGCCGGTCAGCTCGGACAGGTTGTCCAGCGCCGCCGCGGCGTGAACGAGGGCGGCGCCACCGCCGGTGACGATGCCCTCCTCGATCGCCGCCCGGGTCGCCGACACGGCGTCCTCGATGCGGTGCTTCTTCTCCTTGAGCTCGACCTCCGTGGCCGCGCCGACCTTGATCACACACACGCCGCCGGCCAGCTTCGCGAGCCGCTCCTGCAGCTTCTCGCGGTCCCAGTCGGAGTCGGTGTTCTCGATCTCGGCCCGGATCTGGGCGACGCGGGCCGCCACGTCGTCGGCGGAGCCGCCGCCGTCGATGACCGTGGTGTCGTCCTTGGTCACCGTGACGCGACGGGCGGTGCCGAGCACCTCGAGGCCCACCTGGTCGAGCTTGAGCCCGACCTCGGGGGCGATGACCTGTCCACCCGTGAGCGCGGCGAGGTCCTCGAGCATGGCCTTGCGGCGGTCACCGAACCCGGGCGCCTTGACGGCCACGGAGTTGAAGATGCCGCGGATCTTGTTGACCACGAGGGTGGCCAGGGCCTCGCCCTCGACGTCCTCGGCGATGATCACCAGGGGCTTGCCCGCCTGGACGACCTTCTCCAGCAGCGGGAGCAGGTCGGCCATCGAGGAGATCTTGCCCTGGTGGATCAGGATGTACGGGTCGTCCAGGACTGCTTCCTGGCGCTCGGCGTCGGTCACGAAGTTCGGCGAGATGAAGCCCTTGTCGAACTGCATGCCCTCGGTGAGCTCGAGCTCGGTGCCCAGGGTGTTGGACTCCTCGACGGTGATCACACCGTCCTTGCCCACCTTGTCGAACGACTCGGCGATCAGCTGGCCGATCTGCGCGTCCTGCGCGGAGATGGTGGCCACGTGGGCCATCTCCTCCCGGGTGTCGACCGACTTGGCCTTGTCCAGGAGGAAGGTGCTGATGGACTCGACCGCGCGGTCGATGCCCTTCTTCAGCGCCATCGGGTTGGCGCCGGCGGCGACCGCCCGCAGCCCGACGTGCACCATCGCCTGGGCGAGCACCGTCGCCGTGGTGGTGCCGTCACCGGCGATGTCGTTGGTCTTGGTGGCGACTTCCTTGACGAGCTGGGCGCCGAGGTTCTCGAACGGGTCCTCGAGCTCCACCTCGCGGGCGACCGTCACACCATCGTTGGTGATGGTGGGAGCGCCCCACTTCTTGTCGATGACGACGTTGCGGCCCTTCGGGCCCAGCGTCACCTTCACGGTGTTCGCGAGGGCGTCGACGCCGCGCTCGAGGGCGCGCCGTGCGTTCTCGTCGAACTCCAGGATCTTCGGCATGGGTCTAAATGTCCTTCCACGACGCCCCACCGGGGTCGTCCGGCGGTGGCCGGGCCCCGGCTGGTGCCGGTCGTCAGTCGTCCGTCAAACGTGTACGTCTGTTGCCGCGTGCGGCCAGGGACGGGACCCGGGCCGGCGGCAGGAGCCGACGGCAGGAGGGCGGTGGCGACGCGACCACTCGGTCGCGACCAGGTGGTCGCGGGTCGCGCCCGCCGGGGGACCCGGGCGCGCGGCCCGCCCTCCTGCCGGCGGCGTTGGCCTACTTCTCGACGACGGCGAGCACGTCGCGCGCGGAGAGGATGAGGAACTCCTCGCCGCTGTACTTCACCTCGGTGCCGCCGTACTTGCTGAAGATCACCTTGTTGCCGACAGCGACGTCGAGCGGGACCCGGTTGCCGTTGTCGTCGATGCGACCCGGACCGACCGCGACAACTTCGCCCTCCTGGGGCTTCTCCTTCGCGGTGTCGGGAATCACCAGACCCGACGCGGTTGTCTCTTCGGCGTCGAGGGTCTTGATGACGATGCGGTCCTCGAGCGGCTTGATGGAGACCGACACTTGCTGACCTCCCCCTTCACGGGATGTCACGGTGAACACGTGTACGTGAGTTTGTTTTCACCTGTGGAGCGACGCTGGCGAGCCGTCGTCGCGGTGCCGGCCGCCTCGTCGCGGGCTGTTGCTGGCACCCTAAGGTCGAGAGTGCCAATGCCGAATCTATGCGGTTGTTAGCACTCGGTCAACCTGAGTGCCAGGCGGGTCGGAACCGGACCCCGAAAACCGCGACCCGCGGAGGAGCCGATGGACCTCGAGGTGTTCCGGGCACTCCGCGGACCCGCCGGCCAGGGCCTGCTCGCCGACGTGGAGGCGGCCTACGACGAACGGGCCGCGATCGCCCTTGCCACCCGGCTGCGCCGCGACCACCCCGCCGACCTGGTGGCCGCTGCCCTCACCCAGGTCGCTCTGCGCCGTCGGGCCCGGACCAAGTTCGGCCCCGACGCGGACCGGATGTTCTTCACCCGCGACGGACTGGAGCAGGCCACCACGGCCGGCGTCGCGGCGTACCGTGCGGGCCGGATCGCCGCCGTGCTCGGCGCCGAGGGAAGTTCGGCGGGCGTCCACCCGGATCAGGCCGTGGCCGCGCCGGTCGCCGACCTGTGCTGTGGCATCGGCGGAGACCTGCTGGCGCTGGTGCGGGCCGGGCTGGCCGTGACCGGGTTCGACCGGGACCCGCTGACCGCCGAGATCGCCCGCGCGAACCTGGCCGGCCTGGCCGGCCTGGCCGGCCCCGACGTGCCACCCGACTCCCCTGGTCCGCCGGCGCCCGGCCTGCCCGGACGGGTGCACGCCCGGGTCGAGGTGGCCGACGTCACCGACGTGGACCGATCGGTGTACGCCGGGGTGGTGGCCGACCCGGCCAGGCGCTCGGGCCGGGGCAGGGTCTTCGACCCGGCGGACTACTCACCGCCCTGGTCGTTCGTGACCGAGTTGCTCACCGGCACCGCCTGCGTCAAGACCGCACCGATCATCCCGCACTCGCTGGTCCCCGCCCAGGTGGAGGCGGAGTGGATCAGCGAGGGCCGCGAGGTCAAGGAGGCGGCCCTGTGGTCGGGTGCGCTGCGGTCGCGGGCGGAACGCTCCGGCGAACCCGTACGCCGGCGCGCGACCGTGCTCCCTGCGGCGGCCGGGCTCACCGACGCCGACGACCCGGGCGAGGCGCCGGTCAGCGAGCCGCGGGCCTACCTCTACGAACCCGACGGTGCGGTGATCCGCGCCGGGCTGGTGACCGCGGTGGCGCCGCTGGTGGACGGGGCGCTGGTGCACCCGAAGATCGCCTACCTCACCTCCGACCGGCACGTGCCGACACCGTTCGCCACCGCGTACCGCGTCGAGGAGGTGCTGCCGTACGACGTGAAGGCGCTCAAGCGCGCGTTGCGTGCCCGCGACGTCGGGACCCTCACCGTGAAGAAGCGGGGCGTGGACGTGGACCCGGACGTGCTCCGCAAGCGCCTCGCTCCGCGGGGTTCGGCCGCGGCGACGCTGGTGGTGACCAGAACCGCCGCCGGCAGCGTCGCCCTGCTGGTGACGCCGTTGTCGAGCTCGCCGCCACCCGCGTGAAGGCCTACCCCCAACGCCGCGGCGGGCGCACCGGACGCACCCGTTAGTGTCGCTTAGCGGCAGTATTCGGAAGTAACCGTACGCACCGACCCCAGAGGTTCGTACGGCGTACGAAGGCACACGACGGCGGACGCAGCGGCTGCCAGCCGACCGAGCGGAAGGACCACCATGGCCAAGGAAGCGATCAAGACCGACCAGGCGCCCAACCCGGCCGGTGCCTACTCCCAGGGCATCGTGGCCAACGGTTTCCTCTACACGGCGGGCTTCGGCCCGGCCGACCCGAAGACCGGCAAGCTCGTGGAGGGCGGGGTAGCCGAGCAGACCGCGCAGGTGATGCGCAACGTCGCCGCGGTGCTCGCCGAGCGCGGACTCACCTTCGCCGACGTGGTGAAGGCCACCGTGCACCTGGCCGACCTGGCCGACTTCGCGGACTTCAACCGCGTGTACGAGTCGTTCCTCGAGGAGCCCTACCCCGTCCGCACCACGGTGGGGTCCCAGCTGAACAACATCCTGGTGGAGATCGACGTCGTGGCCGCGCTGCGGTCCTGACCTCCGCACCCACCCGCACGAACCTCCGGCCCGCGATCTCACCCGAAGACGCGGGCCGGAGTTCGTTCCGGTGGGGGTTCGCTACCTGCAGTGCTGTGCGGGCAGGTCCCCGACGTGCACCGGAAGCCGGCCGCCGCCGCGTGCCCTGCCGGTGAGCACGTCGACCAGGGCGTGAAACGCTTCCGGCGTACGCCCGTACAACCCGATCCGCGCCTCGGAGGCGGAACTGCGCGCCAGGCCGTACGGCGTGTCCAGGGCGACGACCACCGCGCCGGAGCCCGCCTCACCGCGGCCCAACAGGTGCACGACGTCACCGCCCTCACCTACTGTCAAGCCTGCCTTGCGGGCGGCCTCGGTGAGCCGGGCACGGTCCTCGGACCGGCCACCGACCACGCTGATCCGCTCACCCACCAGGCGACCTTCGCACCTGCCCGACACCACGGTCAGCCCCTTCAGCGAGGCGGCGTAGGAGACGTCCTTCGCCCCGCCGAGCTCGACCTCCGACGGTGTCTTCTGAGCCGTCGACCTGGCGTGCAGCATCAACGCGATGGAGCGCGCGGCAGCCTCGTCAAGACGCGCTTGCGGTAGCCGGCCCGAGCTCAGCGCCGCCATGATCGCGTCGTGCGTCTTCGCCGCACTGGCGGGCAGCAGGAGGACGTCGGCACCGGCGAGCAGGGCGCGTACACCCGCCTCCGCGCTGCCGTACTTGTCGGCCACCCCGGCCATCTCCAGCGCGTCGGTGAACACCGCGCCCTGGAAGCCGAGCTGCTTGCGCAGAACCCCGTCGATCATCGGCTTCGACACCGACGCCGGGGTGCCCGGGTCGACCGCGCGTACGTCGATGTGGGCGACCATGACCGCCGACACGCCGTCCTTGACGGCCGCGGCGAACGGCACCAGGTCACGGCGCTCGAGCGTGGCCAGCGACGCGTGCTGGACCGGCAGGCTGACGTGGCTGTCCGCGGGGACGCTGCCGTGCCCGGGAAAGTGCTTGGGAACGGAGAGGATCCCGGCGTCGGCGTACCCGCGCAGGGAGCCCTTGACGATGGCGGACACCAGGTCGGGGTCGTCACCGGCGGAGCGGCTGGCGATGGTCGGGTCGTCCGGCCCGGTCGTCACGTCGGCGTCCGGCGCGAAGACCATGGTGAACCCGAGCTTGCGCAGCTCCTCCCCGCTGGCCCGGGCCACGCGGCGGGCGAGCAACGGATCGCGGGCGGCGCCGAGCGTCATGTAGGACGGAAACTCCGTCAACGGCTCGGTGACCCTGGCGACCGGCCCACCCTCCTGGTCCACGCCGACCAGCAGCGGCCAGTCGCGGCCCTCGTTGCGGGCCTCCGCGTGCAGGGCAGCGTTGACAGCTTGTACCTGCGCCACCGAGTCGACGTTGTAACCCATCACGATCACGCCGCCGACGTGGTAGCGGCGCAGCGACTCGATTGGCGCCGCTGTCCCCTGGAAGCCGGCCACGATCACCTGGCCGGCCTTCTGGCTGGCCGTCATGCCCGCCACGGTCTGCTGGGCGCGGTGCCACTCCGCCTCGGTCGGCCCCCACGCCAGCGACTTGGAGTCCGATCTCGGCGTGGGCGTCGGCGTGGCGGTGGGCCGGCCCCGGCCGGCCTTGGGCGTCACCTTCTGGTCGCCCCGGGCACCCTGGTTCGCGCTCCCGGCCCGGTCCCGGCCGCCATCGTCACCGGACATCCCGCAGGCGGTGGACATGATCAGCAGGAGCGCGAGCGCGACGGCTCGGGCCGTCCTCGCCCGCCATCGGCGTAGCGGCATCCGATCATGGTGCCAAACCTCCGTAGGGCCCGCGGGCCCGGCCGCCGGCGTTGGGGACTCAGGTGAGTTCGTGGCCACCGTCGATTGTGAGCACCCGGCCGTGCACACGGTTCGCCCGGGGTCCGACATCGGCCGGACCCGGTGCCGGGAGGATGGCCGGATGACGGCGACCCCACCGGCGGCGGAGGAGGTCGACCTCACGGTGGCGCGGGCGCTGTGGGCGGCCGGCGACCCGGTGGTCGACGTACGAAGCCCGCAGGAGTACGCGGCCGGCCACGTCGCAGGCGCGGTGAACGTCCCGCTGGACCGGCTGGCGTTCGTCCTCGGCACCCTGCCGCCCGGCCAGGTGCTGACGGTGTGCTCTCTGGGCAACCGGTCACGGCAGGGTGCGGAGCGGCTGGCCCGCCTCGGTCGCCCGGCGGTCTCCCTGCGCGGCGGCACCAAGGCGTGGGTGGCCGCAGGACTGCCGACGCACACCGGCGCCGACCCTGGCGAACGCGGCCGCGCACGACGCCTGCGCCCGTGGCGACGAGCGTGGTGGCAACGCGGTCGTACGACGGCGGACGGCCGCTGAGCGAGGCACGTGCCGGCCGAGGCGGTTCGTGGGTCCTCACCGGGCCCGAGCTGTCCTACTACGCTCGGCTCATGGTGGCGCTCACCGGCGAGACGGGCAATGCGCGACGCCACCCTCTTCTACCTGACGTACCTGCTGGTCACCGGCGGCGCGGCGGCCGTGGTGCTGGAGCCGAGCGCGCCGCTGATCCCGATCCTGGTGCTGACGCAGGTGCTGAACCCTGCTGCTGCCCCCGCTGGCGTTCATGTACGGCATTTCGCGCGACCGCGACATGATGGGGCCCTACACAGCGGCGCCGGGGGCCGCCGGGCTCTACCTCGCCACCATCGCGTTCATCGCCGCGTGTGTGCTCGGGTTCGGCTGAGCCGGGGCTGCTGGCCGGAGCTCTCTCGGCCCCTCAGCTCGCCGCCCGCTTCAGCGGGGGTGGACGACGCACCGGAACCCGACGTGGCAGGCCGTGGTCGCCGAGTCGCTGGGCTGTCTGGCCGCCGGACGGTACCGCAGACAGAACGTCGCCGAACACAGGTACGAGCCGCCCTTGATCACCCGCACCACGCGGTTTCCGTCCTCGGCGTCGGTGACGGTGGCGGCCTCGGCGTCGGTGCCAGCCTCGGTGCCAGTCTCGGTGCCAGCCTCGGTGTCGGCGGCGGTGCGCTGCCGGGGCAGCGGCGCCCGCCGGTCGAGGGGCCCGGCGAGGGACACGGCGAGAGGCACGCAGACCGCGCTGGCCGCGCGGTCCGGCTCCGGCGCGCGGTAGACGTCGCTCGTCCACTCCCACACGTTGCCGGTGATGTCCAGCAGGCCGTACCCGTTGACGGGAAACCTGCCGATCGGCGACGTTCGCTCGAGCGGGCCGAGCCCGGCATGGCGCCACGGGAAGTCGCCCTGCCAGACGTTGGCCATCAGCCGCCCGTGCGGGCTGAAGTCGTTCCCCCAGGCGTAGACCGCGCCGTCCAGCCCCCCGCGCGCTGCGTACTCCCACTCGCTCTCGGTCGGAAGTTGCTTGCCCGACCAGGTCGCGTACGCCTCGGCGTCCTCGTAGGCGACGTGCGTCACCGGATGGCGTTCGCGGCCGTGCGGGCTGCTGCCGGGGCCTTCGGGCCGGAGCCAGCACGCGCCCGGAACGTACGACCACCAGTTCCGGCAGTCGGACAGGTCCACCGGACCCGGGGTGGGATGGAAGACCAGCGACCCTGGCGTCGCCGGCCTGTATTCCGCACCTGGGCTCCGGCCCGCCCCGAGTTCGCGTTCGGCGACGGTGACGTAGCCGGTGGCCCGGACGAACCGGCGGTACTCCGACACCGTGACCGGATGCTCGTCCATCCAGAAGCCGTCCACCTCGACCGTGCGGACCGGACGCTCCTCGGGGTAGAAGTCGTCGCTGCCCATCGCGAACGTGCCGCCGGGCACCCAGACCATCCTCCTGCCCGGACGGGCTCTGTCCCGGCTCCTGGGCCGGCCCGTGGTGTTTCTCCGGCGCCGGCCACCGGGCTGAATCCCGGGCTGGTCTTCGGGGGCGACGCCGGACCCGGTCGCGGTGCGAGTGGTCATGGCGGCTCCGGTGAGCTGTGACGCTGCTTCTGTCCGCCTCCTATCCGCTCCCCCGCCTCACCAACCGTTCGACCGGAATCCGGCGCCGGGGCCAGGCGCAAGCAGACCTTGACAGCGGCCGCCGACCGGCGGGGCAATCCAGGGCGAACCGAACCATCGCCCCATCCTGTAAGCAAACGTGCGAAAAGGGGAACGCGGGCCGGCAGCGACCGCAGCGACAGCAGCGACAGCGGCGTCAGCCGGCGACTGTCGTGACCGGAAGCGAGGAGTCGGCCACCAGGTCCAACCGGGACGCGGTCCGCCCGCGAGCCAGCATCTGTGCGCCCAGCGCCGCCACCATGGCGCCGTTGTCCGTGCACAGCTTGGGCCTGGGCACCCGCAGCCGGATCCCGGCCGCGGCGCAGCGTTCCTCCGCCATCGCCCGCAACCTGGAGTTGGCAGCGACACCACCGCCGATCAGCAGGTCCTCCACTCCCCTGCTGCGGCAGGCGTCCACCGCCTTGCGGGTGAGCACGTCGCACACCGCCTCCTGGAAGGACGCGGCGACGTCGGCCACCGGCACCGGCTCACCGGCACGCTCCCGGGTCTCCACCCAGCGCGCGACGGCCGTCTTGAGGCCGGAGAAGGAGAAGTCGAACCGGTGCCGCGCAAGGTCACGTTGACTGGTCAGCCCGCGCGGGAACCGGACGTACGCCGAGTCGCCGGCCTTGGCCTCCCGGTCGACGTAGGGGCCACCGGGAAACGGCAGGCCCAGCAGTCTGGCCACCTTGTCGAACGCCTCGCCGGCCGCGTCGTCGACGGTGGAGCCGAGCGGGTCGACGGTGTCGGTGACGTCCTCGACCAGCAGCAGCGAGGAGTGCCCGCCGGACACCAGCAGGGACACGCACGGCTCGGGCAGCGGGCCGTGTTCGAGGGTGTCCACCGCGACGTGGGCGGCCAGGTGGTTGACGCCGTACAGCGGCTTGCCCAGGCCGAGGGCCAGCGCCTTCGCCGCGGCGACGCCGACGAGGAGAGCGCCGGCGAGTCCGGGCCCGCTGGTCACCGAGATCGCGTCCACGTCGGCGAGCCGGACGCCGGCCGTCTCGCAGGCGCGGTCGACCGACGGGATCATCGCCTCCAGGTGCGCACGGCTGGCGACCTCGGGCACCACGCCGCCGAACCTCGCGTGCTCCTCCAGGCTGGAGGCGACCGCGTCGGCAAGCAGGGTGCCGCCCCGGACGATTCCGACACCTGTCTCATCGCACGACGTTTCGATGCCCAGCACCAGTGGTTCGTCGCTCACCCGACCACCTCGGCCCACTCGTCGTTCACGCCACGGCTCACCCAACGCACGACCGCGAGCCTAGCCCGCCGGTGTGGCGGGCCGAGCTCGCGGTCTGCGTTCGTTGCTGTGGTCGTCCGGTCAGATCGTGTGCTGGTCGGGGTTGGTCCAGAACCACGTCTCCGGGTCGTACACCGCCGGGGTGGGATGGATCCAGGGTGCGGCGAACCCGCCCATGGCCAGCTCGTTTCGTGCCGGGACGTTCTTCATGTCCTCGTGCACGAGCAGGATGTACGGCGTGTTCGCCACGACGCCGAGCAGGTACGGGCCGTCGGTGATGTGGATCTTCACCATCTCCCAGACGAGTTGGTGCCGCTTCAGCTCGTCCGGCTCGATCTTGGTCTGGTCGTAGATCTTCCACAACCGGGCGACCGGGCCGCCGGGCTCGGCGTCCATCCGCGGCGGTGTGCGCTTGTACGGGTCGACGTCCAGCTGCTTCTTCTCGTTCGGCCCACCACGCTGGTTGTAGAACTCGCCCTGCAACGGCGCCCAGCGCGAGGACTCCATCGGCACCAGCCACTGCGGGTAGACCAGGCAGTTGGGGCCGTCACCGGTCTCCCACGTGGTGTTGGTCATCAGCTTGCCGAACCGCCACTGGTCACCGAAGCCGTCCGGCGGCACCGGGTTGAGCCGGGTGTCGATCCCGATCGCGTCCCAGTCCTTCTTCAGCAGGTTGTTCTTGTGCAGGTGCTCCGGTGCGGTGTCGGCCTGGTAGTCCAGCCGTACGACGAGCTTGGAGCCGTCCGGCATCTCCCGCTTGCCGTCACCGTCCTTGTCCACCACGCCGATCTCGTCGAGGATCTTCTTGGCCAGCTCGGGGTCGTACTTGATGTAGCTGTCCCGCCACGACTTGTAGACCTTCTTGCCCTCCTCGTTGACGTGGAACTCGATCGCCTTCGGGCTCATCGTCCCGGTGGTGAGCTCGCCGGTGTTGTAGTAGACCGCCTTCTGCACCTCGGCGCGGTTGTAGGCGTGCGAAAGGGCCTGGCGGAACTTCGCGTTCCGGATCAGCTTGCGCATCTTCGGCTCGTAGTAGTCCTGGTTGAAGAACACCAGCGAGCCGCTGCCGTCACCGGCGTCCCACAGGAGCACCTCGAGCTTGGTCTTCGACTGCGCCTGCTTGAGCGAGGAGATGTCGCTGAGGAACAGCGAGGTGAACCCACCGAAGAGGAAGTTCATCTTTCCCTCGACGGCCTGCAGCTTCTGCACCTCGGGGTTCTGGACGACGTTGAAGTTCAGCGTGTCCAGGTAGGGAAGCTGCGCGCCGTCGGGCGAGACGCACCAGTAGTACGGGTTGCGGTCGAAGACGACCCGGCGACCCTCCGAGTACGACTTGCACTTCCAGCCGGTCATCACCGGGCAGTCGGGGTTGCGGATCCAGGCCCGCTTCTGGTCGAACAACCCCTTGTCGGTGGCCCAGTCCTTCCCCACCGACTTGTTGTACTTCGGGTGCCACTGCTTGAGGTAGTGCTTGGGCTCCATCCAGCCCGGCCCGTTCCCGCGCTTGACCCACATCGCCAGCCGGTCGGCGGTCAGCGGAGCGGGCGCGTCGAACTTCATCGAGATGGTCAGTGCGTCCGGCGCCGTCATCGTCATCACGGTGCCCTTGCCCGAACGGGCCTCGTCCGGGGGGACCTCGCTGTGCTGGGTGTTGAGGACCATGTCGTTCCACCAGAACATGATGTCGTCGGTGGACCACGGGTGGCCGTCGGACCACTTCAGGCCCTCGCGGAAGTGCAGCGTCCACTCGCTGGCGTCGGCGTTGGACTCCCACGACTCCACCAGACCCGGGCCGATGTCCTGGCCGTCGTTGAGCCAGCGCAGCAGCGAGTGACCGTACATGAACTCCGCATGGGTGCCGGAGTCGCTGGCGGAGGTGACCGTGCTGATCGCACCGCCGTACTTCCCGGGCTCCAGCCAGTTGTGGGGTACGACGTAGGGCTTCTTGGGCAGCCGTTCCTCGAGCTTGGGCAGCTTGCCGGCCTGCACGAGCTTGGCGAGCTCCGGCGACTCCTTCAGCTTCGCCGGCACCGCGAGCGGCTTGACGCGCGATCCCTTGCGGGCCCGCGAGGTCGGCTTGCCGCCACCCTTCGGGCCGGCGCCACCGTCGGTCTGGTTGTCGCCACCCGAACATCCCGCGAGGACCACGCTGCCGGCCGCGACCGCGGACAGGTGCAGCAGGGCACGGCGGCTCAGGCCGAGTCGGTCGTTCATGGTTCCCTCCCGACCGGCGGTACGCCTCACCAAGAGCCGCCGGCGTCGAACGCACGGCGAAAGCGTGCGAGCAATCGATTTCCGGGATGAACGTAAGAGTCCGCTCCAGGGCCGTCAAGGGATCGGGTCAAGATCGTCCGGGACCGGCAACCTGCGCGTCTCCGACCCGGCCTACTCCCCCAGCGGGGCGAGTCGCAGAACCAGGGCGTCGGCCACACCGTGGTAGTAGCCGCGCCGCCGCGCGATCTGCTCGAAGCCGGTCGCCTCGTACATCGCCAGCGCGGCGGCGTTGTCGTGGCGAACCTCCAGCAACGCTTCGGCGCAACCACGCTCCCGGGCCTCCGCGAGCAGCGCGTCCAGCAGCGCCCGGCCGATCCCCTCCCGGCGGCGGTCCGGTCGTACGGCGATGCGCTGGACGTCGGCCGTGGCCGCGACCGCGAGCAGGGATGCGTACCCCGCGACAGCCGTGTCCCCGCCCGCTGCGGCCCCAGAGATCTCGCCGGGGGGTCCGGATGGGCCGGCAGAGCCGGAGGCGCCGGTGTCCTCGGCGACGAGTACGCACCTGGTGTCCGGCACCCCGGCGAGCTCGCCCTCCAGTGCCTGCTCACCCCAGGCGTCCCGGCCGAAGCAGGCCGTCTCCAGCGCGCGCAACGTCACGAGATCAGCGGTCCGAGCCGGCCGGATGGAGATCACGACGGGACCCGCTCCTCCCGTGCGGTCAGGACGCGCTTGCGGCTGCGGGGCTCGACCGCGTCGGGCCGGCGGAGATACATGGGGGTCGCGGGTACGACCTTCGCCGTGCCCGACGCCACCAGGTCGGCCAGCACCGCGGCATCGGGGTCCACCGGGCCGGCCGCCGTCGGGAACGCCGCCGGGTACAGCACCGCGCCCCGCCCCACCACGGGGTCGGCGGTGGCCAAGGCGTCCGGCCGGTCCACCAGCGGGCCGTCGACGCGGGTGTGCCGGTCGGCGTACCTCCCCCAGTAGACCTCCTTGCGCCGCGCGTCCGTCGCCACGCAGAACGGTCCGGAGTCGACCTCGGCGGCGGCGGCGAGCACGTCGAGCGTGCACACGCCGTGCACCGGGATGTCCAGAACGTGGCCCAACGTCCGGGCCGTCATCAGGCCCACCCGCAGCCCCGTGAACGGGCCGGGGCCGACGCCCACGGCGATGTCGGTCAGGTCGGTCCGGTCGGCACCGGCCTGGTCGAGAACCGACGCGATCCCGGGGGCGAGAAGCTCGCCGTGACGCATGGCGTCCACGACCGTGGACGTCGCCACCGCCGACGTCCCGTCGTGGAGTGCGACCGTGATCGCCGGGGTGGCCGTGTCGAACGCGAGGAGCAGCACGTTGGTCAGGCTAGCCCGGGCCGGCGGCGAAGGTCAGTTCGGGACGGACCTGACGTCGGCCGCGAGCCCTCCGGCGAGCGCGTCGCGCACCGCGACGTCCAGCCAGCGCCGGCCGACCGGGACGACCCGGACCTGCCGGACATCCGCTCGTTCGTCCTCGGCGTCGTCGCCGAACTCGTCGTCGGGTTCGTCGTCGGGTTCGCCCTCGCGCTCGCCCGTGCTTCCGCCCACGACCTCGCCCGTGGATTCCTCCCCGACGGCCCGGCTCACCACGACCTCCAGCCGGTCCTCGGCCAGGCCCTCCGCGAGTCCCTCGCCCCACTCGACCACCGTGACCGCGTCGTCCACGGAGGTGTCCAGGTCGAGGTCGTCGAGTTCGGCCACGCCGCCCAGCCGGTAGGCGTCGACATGCACCAGGGGCGGACCGCCGACCGTCGACGGGTGCGCGCGGGCGATGACGAACGTGGGTGAGGTGACCTGGCCGCGGACGCCCAGGCCGGCGCCGATCCCCTGCGTCAGGGTGGTCTTGCCGGCACCGAGTTCCCCTGTCAGAAGCACCAGGTCACCGGCGCGCAGGATCTTCGCGAGCCGCCGGCCGACCTCCTGGGTGTCCTCGACGCTGCCCGCCGTCACCTCCACCGGCAGTCGCTTGCCCAGGTGGATGTTCGGGCCGTCCCGGCCGGCCTCGAGGTAGCCGCGGTGGCGCCAGAACGTGAGTGTGGCCGGAAGCTCGGCGCGGGCGACCAGACGTACGCCCGCGAGCCCGCGCTCGGCCGCGACCTCCTCCGCGCAACCGACCATCGCGGTGGCCACGCCGCGGTGCTGGAACCTCGGGTGCACCGACACACGGCGCAGGTCGAGCCACCCGTGGTTCTCGGCGAGCAGCATGGCCCCGGCGGCGCGGCCGTCGACCCGGGCCAGCAGCCCGCCGTGGGAACGCACCGCGTCCTCCACCGTCTGCACCGTCTCCCGCAGCGCGGTGCCTGGTGGGTCCAGTGGCGGCCGGGCGCCGAACGCCGCGTGGATGACCCCCACCAGGGCAGCCGCGTCCGTGGGCTTCGCCTCGACGACGTGCAGGTCGGTCACCGTGTGCGCTCCGCTTCGTCTGCTCGTTCGGTCGTTCCGGGTTCAGTCGGTCTTCGTCGGGCCGGTCCTCGTTGGCCGGTCAGCCGGTCTCGTCCACTGGTCGTCCCGTCATCGAACCCGCCGCGACGGCGGCCCGGCCGAGCAGGTCCGCCAGTGCGGCGTTGACCACGTCCGGATGCTCGATCAGGAACATGTGCCCGCTGTCGGACAGCTCGATGTACTCGGCGGCGGGATGCCGCTCGGCGATCTCCCGGCTGTGCTCCACCGGGGTGATCAGGTCGTCGCGGCCGCCCATGACCAGCGTCTCCACGCCGTGCAGCGCCTCCAGCGCGTGGTACTTGTCGTGCTGGGCGAACCCCGGGTAGAAGTCCGCCACCACCTCGATCGGCGTACCCGCGAGCATCTCCGCCACGAACTCCACCCGCGCCCGGGGGACCTTCGAGCCGAAGGAGTAGTGCTTGGTGAGGACGTACGCCACGTCGCTGCCGGCCTTGCGGCCGCGTTCGATCAGGCCCGGCGCCCGCGACATCGCGGCGACCGCGGCCGGCGTCAGCCGGTGCACCAGCCGCCCCACGGGCCCGGGTACGCCGAGCGTCACCGAGTCCAGGCCACCGGCGCTGCTGGCCAGCAGGGCGACACCGACGACCCGGTCGGCGAACAGCTCGGGGTGCTGGTCGGCCAGCGCCAGCACGGACATGCCGCCCATCGAGTGGCCGACGAGCACGAGCGGGCCCTCCGGGGCGAGGGCGGTGACGACCTCGCCGAGGTCCTTGCCGAGCTGGTCGACGTTGCACAGGTCGCTCGGTGAGCGGCCGGAGCGGCCGTGCGACCGCTGGTCGTAGAACACCAGCCGCGCCTCGCCGGCCAACGCCGCGCGCTGGAAGTGCCAGCAGTCGAGGTTGAGGGCGTACCCGTGGCAGAAGACCACGGTGAGCGGGTTCGCCACCCGGGGGCTGGGCTCGTCGATCTCGGCGTACAGCTCCAGGCCGTCAGCGGTCTTGACGATCGTCGGATCGCCGCGCCGGGTGCCGAGCGGGCCGTCGTCGCGCAGGTCGGCCGTGCGGCGCCGGCCCACGACGTAGCGTTCGAGCGCGATCCCGGCCGCCGCGCCGGCCGCCAGCATGCCGGTGGCGGCACCGAGGACGCCGGTCCGGCTCCGGAGCAGCTCGACCATCCGGTCCGCCCCCTCGGCTCTCCCGGGCCGGGCGGCCCTGGCGGCCTTCGCGACCTGGGCGACCCGTGAGACCCGGGTGGCTCGGCCGGCCCTGCCCGCCTGGGCACGGTCGGCAGCGCGGCCGACCCGCTCCACCTCACCTGCCATCCGGCCCTCCCCCGACGTAGTGCCTGGGAACCCGGGCACCGATGCGGGTGACGATCTCCCAGGAGATCGTGCCGGTGGCGTCGGCCCAGTCCTGGGCGGTCGGCTCGCCGGAGGTCCCCGCGCCGAAGAGCACCACCTCGTCCCCGGCGACGGTGGCGACGTCGCCGAGATCGAGAACGAACTGGTCCATGCACACGGTGCCGGCGATCGTACGCCGCCGCCCGCCGGCCCAGACCGGCCCGAGGTTGCTCGCCGCCCGCGGCACCCCGTCGGCGTACCCCAGCGGCACCAGACCGAGCGTGGTCTCGGTGGAGGTGACGTACCGGTGGCCGTACGACACGCCTTCGCCGGCCGGGACGCGTTTGACCAGGGCCAGCCGAGCCCGCACCGACATCGCGGGGACCAGGCCCAACTCGCCCGGCGAGGACACCTCGGGCACCGGGGACAGGCCGTAGACCGCGAGGCCTGGGCGTACGAGGTCGAAGTGGGTGTCGGGCCGGGTGAGCGTCGCCGCGGAGTTGGCGAGGTGGCGTACCTCGGGCCGGACTCCCACCCGCTCGGCGAACGCCACCGCCTCCCGGAACACCGCGAGCTGCCGGTCGACCGAGGGGTGGCCGAGTTCGTCGGCGCAGGCCAGGTGGGACCAGATCCCGGCGACCCGGACGGTGCCCTCCGCCTGCGCGCTGAGCGCCGCGTCGATCAGGGCCGGCCAGTCCTTCGGCCCGGCGCCGCCCCGGTTGAGTCCGCTGTCGATCTTCAGGTGCACCCGCGCCGTGGCGCCGGCGTGCTCGGCCGCCTCGGCGATCTCGTTCAGCTGCCAGGCGGAGTAGGCGGCGACGTCGACGCCGGCGGCCAGCGCCGGCTGCCACCGCTCCCCGGGTGCGGCCAGCCAGGACAGGATCCGCGGCGCGGTCAGCCCGGCCGCTCTCAGGGCCAGCGCCTCCTCGATCGTGGCCACGCCCAGCCAGCCGGCGCCGCCGTCGACCGCGGCCCGGGCCGCCGGGACCAGGCCGTGGCCGTAGCCGTCGGCCTTGACCACGGCCAGCACGGCCGCGTCGCCGACCCGGCCGCGGATCGCCTCGACGTTGGCGCGGATGGCGGCAAGGTCGACTCGCGCCTCGGCGCGGGTGGAGGGGTCGCCGTGCTCGGGGACGGCGGCGCGTGCGGCGGTGCTGTCCGCGCCCTTCCGACCCGCGGCGACGCGGCGTGAGTGCGTTCGACCTGTGTCCATCCTTCTGCCCGTTCGATCTGCTCCGCGGGTTCGGCGAACCGCGTTCATGACGGCTCCAGTGTTCCAGGCCCCACTCCCAAGGTCCGTTCAGGCAGGGCCGCAACGCTTGTCCGCGCCTACCGGGGGCCGGACGCGCCGTTCGGAACGGTTGGATCCACCCGGGACCAACCCCTCTAAGCTCCACGCTTGTGGACGAAGAGCAGAACGCGGGCGGGCCGGTCAATCCGTACGGCGCCCTGACCGACGTGCCGGGCGTACTGGTGGGCCAGGTCGAGCGCGTGGGTGGCGGCTGGCTGACCGGCGTCACGGCGGTGATCCCGCCCAACGGGACCATCGGTGCGGTCGACGTACGCGGCGGTGGGCCCGGTACGCACGAGACCGACGCGCTGGCGCCCGGGACGCTGGTCGACACCGTGGACGCTGTGACGCTGGCCGGCGGGAGTTCGTTCGGGCTGGCCGCCGCCACCGGCGTGCAGCGCTGGTGCGAGGAGCAGGGGCGCGGCGTCGCCATCGGCCCGGAGGCCGTGGTGCCGGTGGTGCCGGCCGCGATCGTCTTCGACCTCGGCAAGGGCGGCGACCTCCACAACCGCCCGGACGCCGACCTCGGCTACGCCGCGGCCGCCGAGGCCGCCGACGGCGCGGTCCGCACCGGCTGCGTCGGAGCGGGTGCAGGCGCGTCGTTCAGCCTCCCCCGGCTCAAGGGCGGCGTGGGTACGGCAAGTGTCCGGCTCCCCGGCGGCATCGTGGTCGGTGCGCTGGTGGTGGCCAACGCCTACGGTTCGCCGTGCCTGGACGACACGGGTGCGCTGCTGGCCGCGCAGTACGTCACCGACGAGGCGTTGCGGCCGGGAGTTCCGTCGCCCACGGAGCACGCCCGGGTGCAGGCCGGCCCGACGACCGTGGCAGGGGGTTCGGGCGAGCAGCCGGACGTCCTGAACACCACCCTCGCCGTCGTGGCCACGAACGCCCGGCTCACCCACCCGCAGACGCAGCGGATGGCCGCGGCGGCACACGACGGACTGGCCCGGTCGGTCCGGCCGGTGCACACCCTGGTCGACGGGGACTCGATCTTCGCCCTGGCCACGGGAACGACCGACGCGGTCGCGGCCGCACCGGTGTCCTGGCCCGGCGCCGCCGAGATCGGTGGCGTGGCCGCGGTGCAGGCCGCCGCCGCCGACGCGGTGACGCTGGCGATGGTGGACGCGGTCCTCGCCGCGACGCACGTACGGACGCCGGCCGTGGACCTGCCGGGCTACCTCGACCGCTATCCGTCCGCGCGCCCGCCCGGGCGCTGAGGCGGGTCGAGCCAAGGCGCCTGCCGAACGCCGTCCGGCAGCCGAGCAGACCCTAGGTTCCCTCGGCTGCCCGGACGTAGCGGTAGGCGTCCGGCAGTGCGGCGGCGATGTCCTCGGCGACGATCGGCCCGCCGCGCGAGGCGAGGACGCCGGCCGTCTCGTGCAGGAAGCAGCCCACGCTGCCCGCGTCCAGCGGCGAAAGCCCGCCGGCCAGCAGTGCACCGCAGATGCCGGACAGCACGTCGCCGGACCCGGCGGTCGCCACCCAGGGCGTACCCACCGAGTTGACCCGGACGCGGCCGTTCGGCGACGCCACCACCGTCGTCGCGCCCTTGAGCAGCACGGTGGCGTTCCAGCGGTCGGCGGCCTCGCACGCGTAGTGCAGCCGGCGGGCGGTGACGTTCGAACGCTCCACCTCCAGCATCCGGGCCAGCTCGCCCTCGTGGGGAGTGAGCAGCACCTCGCCCTCGCACCGCGCGAGCACGTGGCGCAGCCCGTCGGCGTCGACGAGCACGGGTACGTCGTCGGCCAGCGCGCGGGCGACGTCCTCGGCGCGTTCGGGCGCGTCGCCGAGACCGGACCCGACCACCCAGGCCTGCACCCGGCCCTCGCCCGCGACCACCTCGGGCCAGCGCGCGCGAACGAGCCGGGCGGGCTCGTCCGGCCCGACGTAGCGGACCATGCCGAGCGGCCCGCCCAGGGCGCCGCTGACCGCGAGCACCGCCGCGCCGGTGTACTGGTCGGAGCCGGCCACCACGCCGAGTACGCCGCGGGTGTACTTGTGCGAGGTCCGGTCCGGCGCCGGCAGCAGGGCGGCGACATCGGAGGCCTGCAGCGACTCCACCACCGGATCCGGGAGGTACGGGCCGAGCCCGATGTCGACCAGGTGCACCACTCCGGCGGCGGAGGCACCCGGATCGACGAGCAGGCCCACCTTGTGGGTGCCGAACGTCACCGTCACCGCGGCGCGGACGTGCGGCTCGGGCGTCTCGCCGGTGTCCACGTCGATGCCGGACGGTACGTCGACCGCGACCACGGGCACGTCGTACCGCTCGACCAGCTCCATGACGGCGGCGGCCTCCGGTCGCAGGCCGGGCTTGCCCCCGATGCCGACGATGCCGTCGAGCACCAGGTCGGCACGGGCCACGGCGTCCTCGCGTTCGTCCTCGGGCACGACGTGACCACCCGCCGAGCGCAGCGCGGCCAGGCCACCGGCGTGCGCCTTGCCGGGGTCCAGCAGGATCGCGGCCACCCGGGCGCCGCGCCGGGCAAGCCGGGCTCCGGCGTACAGCGCGTCGCCGCCGTTCGCGCCCGATCCCGCCACGATCACGACGTCGGCGCCGTAGGCGCCGCCCAGGAAGTCCACACAGGCGGTGGCCAGCCCGGTGGCGGCACGGTCCATCAACGTGCCGTCGGGAACGGTCGCCATCAGCGCGGCCTCGGCGGCCCGGATCTGGACGACGGAGTGCGCGGTCCGCATCGGCTGCCGTCAACCCCTCTCGAGTACGACGACCGCCGACGCGATCCCGGCGTCGTGCGACATGGACAGGTGCATGGAGGTCACGCCCAGCTTCTCGGTCTGCCGGGCGACCGTGCCCCGGACCTCCAGCCAGGGCCGGCCGTCTCCGTCGGTGATCACCTCGGCGTCGTGCCAGCGCATGCCGACGGGGGCACCGAGCGCCTTGGCCAGCGCCTCCTTCGCCGCGAACCGGGCGGCCAGGCCCGCGATCGGCCGGGTCCGCTCGTCGTCGGTGAACAGCCGAGTGCGTAGTCCGGGTGTACGGTCCAGCGTCGCCTCGAATCGCTCGACGTCGACCACGTCGATTCCCAGCCCGACGATCATCCCTCCATCCTTGCGCATCGTTCCCGTCGTATGCGTAAGGCGGGCCCAGCCTCACGGGTGCCGGTCACGGCGGATCGGCGAGCGGCCGGGGGCGAACGCCTCGCGGTCGGCCTCCTCGCCCAGCGACGTGGACGCCAGGTGCTGCAACAACGCGGACAGCTCGGGATGCTCCTCCGGTCGCCATCCTTCGAGCCGCCGTCCCAGCGCTGCCCGGCGGGTGGCCACCAGCTGGTCGACCGCCGCCAGCCCGGACGGAGTGACCTCGAGGCGCCCGCCGTCGCGGCTGACGTACCCCGCCGCCAGCAGCGTGTCGACGTGCGGCCCGGCACGTTCGGGTGGCACCCGCGCCACCGCCGCCAGGTCGGCGGCCCGCGCCGGGCCCGCCCGCGCGAGCCGGCACAGCGCCCACAGCGAGCCGGCCGGTAGCGCCACGCCGGCCGCCCTGCCGAGCTGCTGGTACAGGCCGCGGGCACGGTCGTCGCGGCGCACCAGCAGGCTGAGCGCGCGTTCGATCTCCTCCTGCGAGGTACACACGGCCATCCGGCCGGGCATGCCCTCGACGTAGTCGGCAGTGGTGGCGGTGGCCCGCAACGGAAGCTCACGCAGGAACCACGCCAGTACGAACGCCGCGAGCGCCACCGGTGTCGCCCACACGAAGACCGAGTGGATCGACACCGCGTACGCGTGCAGCAGCGCCTCTCGCACCTGCGGTGGGAGCGTGGCCATCCGGGCCGGTTCGCGGGTGATGGTGGTCGGGTCGAACCCGCCGGGCAGTGACCGCCCGTGCAGCGCTGACGCCACGTTGCCGAGCAGTTGGTTGGAGAAGATCGCGCCGAACACCGCCGTACCGAACGCGCCGCCGATCGACCGGAAGAACGTCACTCCCGACGTGGCCGCGCCGAGGTCCTCGTAGTCGACGGCGTTCTGCACCGCGGTGAGGAGCACCTGCATCACCAGGCCCAGCCCGGCGCCGAGCACGAGCAGCGAGCCGGCGATCGCCTGCGTGGTGGAGTACTCGTCCAGCCGGGAACACAGGAACAACCCCACCGCTATCGTCGGCGTACCCACCAGCGGGAAGACGCGGTAGTGGCCGGTACGGCTGACCACCAGCCCGCTGGCCACCGAGGTGGCCAGCAGCCCCAGCACCATCGGCAGCAGGTAGATCCCCGACAGCGTCGGGCTGACCTGGTGCACCACCTGCAGGAACAACGGCAGGAACGCCAGCGCGCCGAACATCACGAACCCCACCACGAAGCCGATCGCGGCACCGATCCGGAAGACCGGCAGGGCGAGCAGCCGGGGGCTCAGGACGGGCTCGGCCGCCCGGCGTTCGACCGCGAGCCACACGCAGACGAGGCCGACGGCGGCCACGAACAGCCCGACGATCACCGGCGAGGTCCAGACGTACTGCGTACCGCCCCACGACGTGGCCAGCACCAGGCAGGTCGCGGCTGCGGCCAGTGTCAGCGCCCCGAGGTAGTCGATGCGGTGCCGCACCCTCGCGCCGCCGGCACGCCGGGACGGGAGCACCACCGCGACCACGGCCAGCGCCACCGCACCCAGGGGCAGGTTGACGTAGAACACCCACCGCCAGCCGAGGTTGGTCACGAAGAAGCCGCCGAGCAGCGGGCCAGCGACGCTCGCGATCCCGAACACCCCGCCGAAGATGCCCTGGTAGCGGCCGCGCTCGCGGGGGCTCACGACGTCACCGACCAGCGCCATCGTCAACACGATCAGCCCGCCGCCGCCGACCCCCTGCAGCGCGCGGAAGCCGATCAGCTCTCCCATCGACCGCGCCTGCCCGCACAGCATCGAACCGACCAGGAAGACGAGGATCGCGGCCTGGAAGAGGCGTTTGCGGCCGTACTGGTCGCCGAGCTTGCCCCACAGCGGCGTGGAGACCGTCGAGGCCAGCAGGTAGGCGCTGACCACCCAGGACAGGTGGGTGAGCCCGCCCAGGTCGCTCACGATCGTGGGCAGTGCGGTGGCGACGATGGTCTGGTCGAGGGCCGCCAGCAGCATGGCCAGCATCAGGGCGGTGAAGATCGCGGCCAGCCTGCGAGGAGGCGCCTGCGTCGGCGCCTCGACGGTCTGGCTGGCTGGTCCGCTCATCCGCCGGTTCCCGGATCGGGCCGCCGCGGGCCGGCGGCCGGTCGACTTTCCCGCGAGTCGTCTCTCCCGCGAACCGTAGCGCGGCGCTGCCCGCCGCGAAGGCCCCAGACGGACGGGCTCGTCACGGTCCGTGCACGCCCACGCGGCCGGTCCGGGGGCGAGGTCGGTGAGGCTGTCCTCGCTACCGTCTGTCGGCCGTACTGGCTAGCGTTCCCCCATGAGCGACGCGCGGACCGAAACCGGCAGCGAGGAGATCCACGCGAACGACGCAGACCAGGGCATCGGCAGCGTCTCGAACAGGCTGAACTGGCTGCGTGCAGGCGTGCTCGGCGCCAACGACGGGATCGTCTCCGTCGCCGGCATCGTCGTGGGTGTCGCCGCCGCCACCGCCGAGGTGTCGGCGATCCTGGTCGCCGGCATCGCCGGTCTGCTGGCCGGGGCCTTCTCCATGGCCGCGGGTGAGTACGTCTCGGTGAGCACTCAGCGTGACACCGAGAAGGCGCTGCTGGACAAGGAGCGCTGGGAGCTCGCCCACATGCCCGACCAGGAGCTGGAGGAGCTGGCCCGGATGTGGGAGGCCAAGGGCATCTCCTCGGAGCTGGCCCGCAAGATCGCCGAGGAGCTCACCGAGCGGGACGCTCTGCGGGCGCACGCCGAGATCGAGTTCGGGATCGACCCCGACGACCTCACCAGCCCCTGGCACGCCGCCCTCGCGTCGTTCGTCGCGTTCACCATCGGTGCCCTGCTGCCGATGGCGGCGATCATCTTCCCGCCCACCAGCCTGCGGGTGCCGATCACGTTCGGCGCCGTCGTGGTCGCCCTGGTGGTCACCGGCGCCGTGAGCGCCCGCCTCGGTGGCGCCAAGCCGCGCCGCGCCGCCATCCGCACCGTCGTCGGCGGGGCGCTGGCGATGGTGGTGACCTACGGCGTCGGCCACCTGGTCGGCGTCGGCGTCTGACGCCGCTCTCGCTACGCCACCGCCCGCCCAGGCCACCGTCTACTCGACCGTCACCGACTTCGCCAGGTTGCGCGGCTGGTCGACGTCGTTGCCCCGCGCCATCGCGAGTTCACAGGCGAAGATCTGCAGCGGGACCGTCGCGACCAGCGGCTGCAGCAGGGTGGGCACCCGCGGCAGCCTGATCAGCGTGTCCGCCCACGGGACGACCGACTCGTCGCCCTCCTCGGCGAGCACGATCGTGCGGGCGCCGCGGGCCCGGATCTCCTGCACGTTGCTGACGATCTTGTCGTGCAGGACGTCGCGACCGCGCGGGGGTACGACCACCACGACCGGCAGCCCCTCCTCGATCAGCGCGATCGGCCCGTGCTTCAGCTCACCCGCCGCGAACGCCTCGGCGTGCATGTAGGCGAGTTCCTTGAGCTTGAGCGCACCCTCCAGCGCCACCGGGTAACCGACGTGGCGGCCGATGAACAGCACCGACTTCGCGGTGGCGAGCTCCCGGGCCAGCGCCCGGATGTCGGCCATCGTTCCGAGTACGGCACGGACGGCCGCGGGCATCCGGTCGAGCTGGTCGACCTCGGCAGCCACCTCGTCCCCGAACTTCGACTCGCGGACCTGCGCGAGATACAGGCCGATGAGATAGCAGGCCACCACCTGGGTGAGGAACGTCTTGGTCGCCGCCACCCCGACCTCGGGGCCCGCGTGGGTGTAGAGCACCGCGTCGGACTCGCGCGGGATCGTCGAGCCGTTCGTGTTGCAGATCGCGAGCACCCGGGCGCGCTGCTCGCGGGCGTGCCGCAGCGCCATCAGGGTGTCCATCGTCTCCCCGGACTGCGAGATCGCGATCACCAGCGTCGCCCGGTTGAGAATCGGGTCGCGGTAGCGGAACTCGCTGGACAGCTCCACCTCGCACGGGATTCGGGTCCAGTGCTCGATGGCGTACTTCGCGGTGAGGCCGGCGTAGAACGCCGAACCGCAGGCGATGATGACGATCTTGTCGATCTCCCGCAGTTCGTCGTGGGACAGCCGCATCTCGTCCAGCCGCAGCCGGCCCTGCGGCGTGAGCCGTCCGAGCAGGGTGTCGGCGACCGCCTTGGGCTGCTCGGCGATCTCCTTCAGCATGAAGTAGTCGTGGCCGCCCTTCTCGGCGGCGGAGATGTCCCAGTCGACGTGGTAGTCGCGGGTCGGTGCCTTCTGCCCGGCGAAGTCGGTGACGGTCACCGAGTCGGCGGTGATCGTCACAACCTGGTCCTGGCCCAGCTCGACCGCGTTGCGGGTGTGCTCGATGAACGCCGCCACGTCGGAGGCGAGGAAGTTCTCCCCCTCGCCGCGGCCCACGACCAGAGGGGAGTTGCGGCGGGCGCCGACCACGACGTCCGGCGCGTCCGCATGCACCGCGACCAGCGTGAACGCGCCCTCGAGCCGGCGGCACACGTGCCGCATCGCCTCGGCGAGGTCGCGGCCGCTGGGCTCCCAGGCGTCCTCCAGCAGGTGGGCCACCGCCTCGGTGTCGGTCTGGGAGGTCAGCTGGTGACCCTGGGCCTCCAGTTCGGCACGCAGCGCCGCGAAGTTCTCGATGATGCCGTTGTGGACCACCGCCAGCCGGCCCGCGCAGTCGATGTGCGGGTGGGCGTTGGGGTCGGTCGGCGCCCCGTGGGTGGCCCAGCGGGTGTGGCCCATCGCCGTACCGCTGGCCGGCAGGGGGTCCTCGCTGAGCGCCGCCTGGAGGTTGGCGAGCTTGCCGGCCCGCTTGCGGACCCGCACCCCGCCGCGGTCGGCGACCGCGACCCCGGCCGAGTCGTACCCGCGGTACTCCAGCCGGCGCAGGCCCTCGACCACGACGTCGACACCCTTGGCCGAACCCGAACCTACGTACCCGACGATTCCGCACATGGAAGCTCAGGGTAGCCACCAGCGGTGAACGCCGGGCGACCATCGGGCAAGAGGAGGGCTTCCGAGTACCGCCTGTGACGGGCCGAACGGTCGTCAGGGAAGAATCGGGCCCATGCAGCGCATCCGGGAGGCCCGCCTCGTGAACGGCACGACCACGCCGTACGTCGAACTCGACCGGACCGCCTGGTCGCGGCTGGCCGCCTCCACCCCACTCCCCCTCACCGCCGAGGAGGTCGAGCGCCTGCGCGGCCTCGCCGACGAGATCGACCTGGCCGAGGTCCGCGAGGTCTACCTGCCGCTCACCAGGCTGCTCAACCTCTACGTGCGAGCCACCGGCGCGCTGCACCAGGCCACCCAGACGTTCCTCACCAGCGAGCCGCCGCACCCGGGCGAACCGGGTGCGACCGGGGCGAACGGCACCAACGGCGGTGTCGCCGGTGCCGCCCCGACGGCCGGGCGGACCCCGTTCGTCATCGGCATCGCCGGGTCGGTCGCCGTCGGCAAGAGCACGGTGGCCCGGCTGCTGCGCGAACTCCTCGCCCGCTGGCCGGACCACCCCCGGGTGTCGCTGGTCACCACGGACGGCTTCCTGCTCCCGAACGCCGAACTGGAACGCCGGGGCCTACTGCAGCGCAAGGGCTTCCCGGAGTCCTACGACCAGCGGGCGCTGCTGCGGTTCGTGGTGGCGGTGAAGTCCGGCGTGCCGGTCGTCACCGCACCGGTCTACTCCCACCTGAAGTACGACATCGTTCCGGACAAGCGTCTCGAGGTGCGCGCACCGGACATCCTGCTCATCGAGGGCCTGAACGTCCTGCAGCCTGCGCGGGCGCACGAGGACGGCCGGCGCGGCCTCGCGGTCAGCGACTTCTTCGACTTCTCGATCTATCTCGACGCCTCGCCGGCCGACGTGCGGGAGTGGTACGTCAAACGGTTCCTGGCGCTGCGTGAGACGGCGTTCCGGGACGAGGAGTCGTACTTTCGCAGGTACGCCGACCTCAGTCACGCCGAGGCGGTCGAACGCGCCTGCCGGCTGTGGGACACCATCAACGGCCCGAACCTCGAACAGAACGTCCAGCCCACCAGGGGCCGGGCCCGGCTGGTGCTGCACAAGGGCGCCGACCACTCGGTGACCCGGGTACGGCTCCGCAAGATCTGAGCCGTCGCGCCGGGCCCCACGAAGTGCGGGCTCACAGCTCGCGCTGCCATTCCTGGCAGGCGTCCATGATCCGGTAACCGAGCTCGACGTTCACCGCCACCATCGGGCCGTTCTGGACGGCGTTCCAGGTGTCGACGCGGGTCACTTCCGGGTGCGCCTCCGACAGCGCCTGGGTGTTGGCGACCTTCAACGCGAGCCCGAGCCGGTGACCGCGGTGCGCGGCGTGCACCAGGGTGTCCCACTGGTACGCCCGACCGGGCTCGTGCCGGGGTACCGCGAGCTGGGTGTGCCCGGCGAGCGTTCCGTCCGGTGCGACGGCGACCGTGGTGAAGAGGGTCCGTCCCTGTGCCGCCGTGCGGTCCTCGGCCTCCCGCAGCCGGGCGACGTCCCAGACCTCCTGCTCGTAGTCGAGGTCGCCCAGCGGTGCGTCGGCCGAGAGCCGGCCCTTCAGCTCGGCGTACTGCTCGGCGTACTCCGCGGGACACGGACCCGACCAGGACACCAGGCGGTAGTCCGAGGCGCGCTGGGCGGCCTTGCCGGCGAGGGTTCGCAGGTGCAGCGGCTCGACCGGCAGCCGGAGCTGCCGGCGCAACTCCGTGTTGCGCAGGGTGAAGCCGAGAATCCGTGCGAACGCCACCCCGGGCCACTCCTCGTGCGGCGTGCCGTCGGGGACGTTCACCTCGGTCAGCAGGCTGATGCGGCCCTCGGCTCGTGCCCGCTCGACCACGTGGCCGTACAACGCGCTCCCCACGCCTCGCCGCCGGTGCTCCGGCGGGACGCCGATCTCGAAGATCGCAAGGCGGAGATTCTCCCGCAGCGGAAACTGAACCTCACCCGCACCAACCACGTCGCCGTTGCCGTCGACGGCGACGAACGGCTCCCGGCGCATGCTGGAATCGGCCGCACGGTGGAGGACCAGGCTCTCCTGGAGCGTCCAGGCGGGCGGGTCCTGCAGGCCGGCCATCAGGCCCGCGTGGAACACCGCGTGCCAACGCCGCATCGCGGTCTCGTCGGCCGGGTCGACGACGGAGACGTTCACGGGCGCGGCGTTCCGCGCGCCGGCGCCGTTGCCCGGCTCCGGCGATGCGTCCGGGTTCGTCTGCAGCCCGACGTCGTTGTCTTCGCGCACGCGGGGAGCCTGCCACGACTACTTTCGCCCCGCCAAGACGTTTTCCGGCGAGTCACAGATCGACCTGGCCGCCCGGCTCCGGCCGGGTGAACGTTCCTCCCAGCGGCCGGCATTCGAACCCGCTCCATGCACCGGGATCGACGACGAGAGTCGCGCCGTCCGTCAGCCGTACGCAGGCATGTCCCAGCTGGGTGAGCGGCATGTGCCCGACCTCCCGTTGTCGTCCCACGAGGACAGGGCGGTCTAGAGGGCCAGCGCGGTCTAGAGGGCCAGCGCGCGCTGGACGGTTCGGGCGAGCTGGTCGGCCACCTGCTGGGCGTGTTCGCACGTCGGCGCCTCGACCATCACCCTCACCACGGGCTCGGTGCCCGAAGGCCGGAGTACGACTCGGCCGGTCTCCCCCAGCTCGGCGCCGGCCGCGGTCACGGCGGCGGCCACGTCGGGGTCGGTGTCGGCCCGGGTCCGGTCGACGCCACGCACGTTGACCATGACCTGCGGAAGCCTGGTCATCACCGCGGCGAGTTCGTCCAGCGGCCGGCCGGTTGCCGCCATCCGCGCCAGCAGGTGCGCGGCGGCCAGCACACCGTCGCCGGTGGTGGCGTGGTCGAGCAGGACGATGTGCCCGGACTGCTCGCCGCCGAGGTTGAACTTGCCGGTCTTCATGGCTTCCAGGACGTACCGGTCGCCGACCTTGGTCTGCTCCACCGCGATGCCCTCACGCTGCATCGCCTGCGAGAAACCGAGGTTGCTCAACACGGTGGCGACCACGGTGTCGGAGGCGAGCCGGCCCGCCTCGCGCAGGCTGAGGGCGAGGATCGCCAGGATCTGGTCGCCGTCGACGATGTTGCCGAACCGGTCCACGGCAAGACAGCGGTCGGCGTCACCGTCGTGGGCGATCCCGACGTCGGCGCCGTGCTCGGCGACCGCCGCGACCAGCGACTCCGGATGCGTGGAGCCGCAACCGTCGTTGATGTTGAGGCCGTCGGGCTCGGCGTGAATGGGGATCACCGTCGCGCCGAGCCGACCGAGCGTCTCCGGAGCGGTGCGATAGGCGGCGCCGTTGGCACAGTCGACCACCACGCGGAGCCCGTCGAACCGGTTGGGCACCGATCGCACCAGGTGGGCGACGTAGGCGTCGAAGCCGTCCCGGTCGTCGGTCACCCGGCCGACGCCGGCTCCGGTGGGCCGCTGCCACGGCTCCCGGATGCGGGCCTCGATGAGGTCCTCGAGGGCGTCGTCGAGCTTGTGCCCGCCCCGGGAGAAGAACTTCACGCCGTTGTCCGGCATGGGGTTGTGCGATGCGGACAGCATCACGCCGACGTCGACGCCCATGGCGTCGGTCAGGTGCGCGACCGCGGGCGTGGGGATGACACCGAGACGAATGACGTCGATGCCCGCGCCCGCCAGGCCCGCCACGACCGCGGCCTCCAGAAACTCCCCGGAGGCACGCGGGTCACGACCGACCACTGCCCGCGGCCGGTGTCCCTCGAACGCGCCGACCTCGCCGAGCACGTGCGCCGCGGCGACGGACAGGTCGAGGGCGAGTTCGGCGGTGAGCTCGCCGTTGGCGAGCCCCCGCACTCCGTCGGTGCCGAACAACCGGCCCACGGTGAGGACTTACCGCTTGGAGTACTGGGGAGCCTTGCGGGCCTTCTTCAGCCCGGCCTTGCGGCGCTCCTTGGCCCGCGGGTCACGCGTCAGCATGCCGGCCCGCTTCAGCGGCGGACGGTTGGCCTCGGCGTCGACCTCGTTCAGCGCCCGTGAAATGCCGAGCCGCAGCGCACCCGCCTGGCCGGTGACGCCGCCACCGTCGAGGTTGGCGATCACGTCGTACCGACCGTCCAGGTCGAGCAGGACGAACGGCTCGTTGACGTGCTGCTGGTGGACCTTGTTGGGGAAGTACTGGTCCAGCGTCTTGCCGTTGATCCGCCACTGGCCACTGCCGGGGAAGACCCGCACCCGCGCCACGGCTTCCTTGCGACGACCGGTCGCGGCAGCCGGGCCGATGGCCGCCGGCCGGGGAGCAGCCGAAGCAGCCTCGGGAGCGCTCTCGGAGCTGTAGGCGACGGTCGCGTCGCCCTCGGTCTGGCCGGCGGCGCCCTCGACGGTCGCGCCCTCGGCCTCGACAGTGGTGGTGGACTCAGCCACGGGATTCCTCACTTCGGCGCAGTCGGTTACTGCGAGATCTGGGTGATGGCGTAGGTCTGCGGCTTCTGAGCCTGGTGCGGGTGGTTGGGGCCCGCGTAAACCTTCAGCTTCTTCAGCAGCTTCCGGCTCAGGCGGTTCTTGGGAAGCATTCCCCACACCGCCCGCTCGATCGCCTTACGAGGGTCCTTCTCCAGCAGTTCGCCGTAGGGAACCGCGGAGAGCCCGCCCGGGTAACCGGAGTGCCGGTAGGCGAACTTGGTCTCGCGCTTGTTGCCGGACAGCGCGACCTTCTCGGCGTTGATGATGACGACGAAGTCGCCGGTGTCGACGTGCGGCGCGTAGGTCGGCTTGTGCTTGCCGCGCAACAGCGTCGCCGCCTGGCTCGCGAGCCGACCGAGGACGACGTCGGAGGCGTCGATGACGTGCCACTCGCGTGGGACGTCGCCGGGCTTGGGGCTGTAGGTGCGCACAGTCGTCGGCCTTCGCTGATCGTCGGGGTGAGCCGTGCCATGGCGACACGACTGGTCTTGGTGGAACTTCTCCGGAACGGAGAGTGCGCTCGCGCATGGCAGCAGCCAGCAGGCGCAACGACCGCCCAGAATACTCGGGGCTCGGCGGACTGGTCAAAATGGGTGCCGATCCCGCCCCGAACGAGTCCCGGGACGGACCCCAGCCACCGTCCGGGCTCGGCTCCGACGAGCAGGATACCCCGGTTCGCCCCGGGATCCGTATGCTCGCGAGGACACACGATCACACACGAAGAGTCGCCGTCTGTCCACCGTGCGCTACTAGGATGGTGGGGTGCTCGCCGCTCGACGCCGCCACGTCGGGTCGACCACGGGGACCGTGGGGACCAGGAGAACCGGGAGTGCCAGGAGGACCAGGGGCACCTGGCCGCACGCCGTGACCGCGGTGACCGGCGTGGTCCTCCTGGCCGGGCTGGTCACCGCCTGCGCGGTGCTGCCGGTGGCGGCCCCCTCCCACAGGCCGTCCCCGTCGCCGACGCCGGTCGTGCTCAACGGCCCGAAGCCGACAAGCTTCGCGTTCCTGCGCGCCCCGCGGAACGCCGTACGAGGTGACGGCCTGATCGCCTCCCAGCGAACCCTCGTCACCCATCTGGACGTCCCGTGGGGAGTGGCGTTCCTGCCCGACGGCAGCGCCCTGGTCACCGAGCGCGCGAAGCGCCGGATCCTGCGGGTCGGGCCGCGGCGCACCGCGAGCGGCGAGCTGACCGTCACGCCGCTGACCTCCGTCGAGGGCGTGTACTCCAACAACGAGGGCGGGCTGCTCGGCATCGCGGCGTCTCCCCGCTTCGCCCGCGACAAGACGGTGTTCGTCTACTACACGACGAAGGTCGACAACCGGATCGCCCGGATGCGCCTCGTCGGGCCCCGGCCCAGACCGGAGGCGATCGTCACCGGGATCCCGCTGGCCGGCGTGCACAACGGCGGCCGGCTCGCGTTCGGCCCGGACGGATATCTGTACGCCAGTACCGGCGACGCCTCCCGCGCCGGCGCGTCCCAGGACGTTCGCAACCTCGGCGGGAAGATCCTGCGGATGACCACCGACGGCAAGCCCCCGCCCGGCAACCCGTTTCCCGGCTCCCTGGTCTGGTCGTACGGCCACCGCAATCCGGAGGGGATGGCCTGGGACGCGAGCGGCCGGATGTACGTCGCGGAGATCGGCGAGGCGATGTGGGACGAGCTCAACCTCGTCCTGCCGGGCCGCAACTACGGCTGGCCCAAGGTGCAGGGAATGGGCCGGATGGCCGGGATGACCAACCCTGTCGCCGTGTGGCGGCCCGAGGTCGGCGTGACCGACGGCATCGCCATCATCGGGCACGCCGCGATCATCACCTGCCTGCGCGGACAGCGGATCTACCTCGTGGACCTGGGCCGGCCGATCGACTTTGCCAGTACCCGGATCGTCGGCACGGGCACGGGTGAGGCGAGCATCCGGTGGCGACCGGCCGCCGGCGTGCTGGGACGGCCGTTGGCCGCGCTGGTCGGGAAGTACGGGCGGCTGCGCGCGGCGGTCGTGGCACCGGACGGCAGCGTGTGGCTCACGACGTCCAACCGGGACGGACGCAACCAGCCGGTTGCCGAGGACGACCGGATCATCCGGCTCACGCTGCGCCCGGCCGCGATGCCGGGTGCCACCGGCGGGTCCGGCGTCACGCCCGGTCCGACGGCCGGCCCGACACGCGGTCCGGCGCGCAGTCCACTGCCCAGTCCGATGCACAGTCCCATGCCCAGTCCCATGCAGAGCCCGACCGTCCGCTGACTCCCTGCCGCGGGCCACGGCCACTCCGGGAACCGGCGGGGACGGATCGGGCGATCGGTACGAAGCACCGCCTGTCGCTGTCGGACGGAAAGCGTCCGTCGGCTCGTTTCCCCGTCCCGACCGGGGGAATCAATGCCAGCGATGATCGACCTTGACCCCGTGCTCCGCCCCTGGCGGGGCACCACGCCCTGGCAGACACCGCTGCCGAACTGGGGACGAGAGAGCGCCGGACCGGCCTTTCGGTCCCTGGTCCGCGCGTACGGGTTGAGCCTCACCGCCCACGAGCCGCCGGACGAGGAGTGGATCGTGGTCCGCAACGGCGAGGCCACCGCGATCGCCTCCGCGTTGTTCCCACTCGCGTTCGTCACCGACGGGCTCGACGAGATCGTCCGCACCGCGCTGCCGCGCCTGACCCTGGTGGCACTCGCGTCGACCGTCGCGGTCGACTACCGCGCGTCGGCGGACGTCCTGCGCGACACGCTGTTGCGGGACGGCTGGACGAACGACTTCTCTCCCGAGGGGTTCAGCGTCTCCGACCTGCTGGTGGAAAGCGTCCAACCGGTCTAGGACCTGCACCACGCGGCCGTCGGCCCGGCACGCGCCTGCGCACGCACCGGGCCGGCGTACCCGCGTCGTGAGTCACCGCACTCGGCGGACCCGACCCTCGTCCCACACCGGTTCGTCGGACTCGTAGACCTCCCCGTCGGCACCGAACACGAGGAACCGGTCGAAACCGCGAGCGAACCACCGGTCGTGAGTCACCGCCAGCACGGTGCCCGCGTACGACGCCAGCCCCTCCTCCAGAGCGTCCGCCGACGCCACGTCGAGGTTGTCGGTCGGCTCGTCCAGCAGCAGCAACGTCGCACCGGACAGCTCCAGCAAGAGGATCTGCAGCCGCGCCTGCTGGCCGCCCGACAGCGAGTCGAAGGTCTGCTCGCTCGCTTCGGCGAGTTCGTACCGGTCCAGCGCCCGGGCCGCCTCCTCCCGCGGCATCCCCGCGCGGTGCTCGTCCCCGCGGTGCAGGATCTCCAGCAGGGTGCGGCCGACGAGTTCGGGGTGCTCGTGCGTCTGCGCGAACCAGCCCGGCCGCACCCGCGCGCCCAGCTTCGCGCGCCCGCTGTGCGCGACCGGTGTGATCACCGCGTCGCCGACCGGCAGGTGCTCGCGTTCGGGCAGCGTGCCACCGGCGGCAAGCAGCCGCAGGAAGTGCGACTTGCCCGAGCCGTTGGAGCCCAGCACGGCCACGCGTTCGCCGTACCACACCTCCAGGTCGAACGGCTTCATCAGACCGGTCAGCTCCAGGTCGGTGCACACCACGGCCCGCTTGCCGGTGCGCCCGCCACGCAAGCGGACCTTGACGTTCTGCTCGCGCGGCACCGCCTGCGGCGGGCCCTTCTCCTCGAACTTCCGCAGCCGGGTCTGCGCTGCCTTGTACGCCGCGGCCGCGCCGTCGTTGAGTGTGGCCTTGAGTTTGTACAGCGCCACGAGATCCTTGAGCTTCTGGTGCTCCTCGTCCCAGCGACGGCGCAGCTCCTCCAGCCGGGCGAACCGGTCCCGCCGTGCCTGGTGGTAGCTCGCGTACCCCTGCGGGTGGGTCCAGGCAGTGTTGCCGGCCGCACCCAGCTCGACCGTCACCACCCTGGTCGCGGTGTTGGCCAGCAGCTCGCGGTCGTGGGAGACGTACAGCACGGTCTTCTGGCTCTCCCTGAGCCGCTCCTCGAGCCAGCGCTTGGCGGGTACGTCGAGATAGTTGTCCGGCTCGTCGAGCAGTAGCACTTCGTCCGGTCCGCGCAGCAACGCCTCCAGCACCAGCCGCTTCTGTTCACCGCCGGACAGCGTGCGCACCTCGCGGTAGCGCGCCCGGTCGAACGGCAGGCCGATCGCCTCGGTGCAGCAGACGTCCCACAGCACCTCCGCGTCGTACCCGCCGGCGTCCGCCCAGTCCGACAGGACCTGTGCGTAGCGCAGCTGGGTTCGCTCGTCGTCGCGTTCCATCATCGCCAGCTCGGCCCGGTCGACCGCGGCCGCGGCCTCGCGCACCCGCGGCGGCGCCACCGACAGCAGCAGCTCGGCCACGGTGGTGGCGTCGCGCACGCTGCCGACGAACTGCCGCATCACGCCCAGCCCGCCGCCCCGGGTCACCGCACCCTCGTGCGGGGCGAGGTCTCCGGCGACGATGCGGAGCAGGGTGGTCTTGCCCGAGCCGTTCGCACCGACCAGGGCGACCTTGGCGCCCTCGCCGACGCGGAACGACACGTCGTCCAGCAGCACCCTGCCGTCGGGGAGCTCGTACCTGATCCCGGCCACATCCACATGTCCCACGGGACCCAAGTGTGACGGCCGCGCGCGCCGGGAGCGAACTCGTTTTCCGCCTCGGTCCGCGCAAGGGCCGCGGATGCCGGAGTTCGCCGGGTTCGTTCCCGCTGTCCGTCAGGCAGCCGACAGGCGGGCGGTCAGGCGGGCGGCCGGGCGGGCCGTCAGGCGGGCGGTCGTACGGCGAGCACGCGGAAACCCTTGGCACTCGCGTGCCGCTCACACCGCCAACCCTGCTCGGCCAGCCACCGCTGCAGCGAGTCGGCGCCGAGGTTGCGGCCCACCACCAGCCAGGCCACACCATCAGGGGCGAGCCGGGGCAGCCAGCGTTCGAGCAGCGCGTGCAGGGCAGGCTTGCCGATCCGGATCGGCGGGTTGGACCAGATCTGGTCGAACCGCACGTCGCCGGGCACGTCGTCCGGCGCGGCCACCCGGACCCGCTCGGCCACCCCGAGCCGGGCGGCGTTGTCGCGGGTCAGGTCCAGGGCGCGGGTGTTGACGTCCACCGCCCAGACGGTGCTGCCGGGCACCTGGGTCGCCAGGACGGCAGCGATCGGCCCCCAGCCGCAGCCGAGGTCGAGGAACGTGCCCGGCCGCGCGGGGAGCGGCACCTCCCGCATCAACACCGAGGTGCCGAGGTCGAGCCGGTCACCGGAGAAGACGCCGGTCGAGGACCCCAGCGTGTAGGCCTGTCCGTACGCCGAGAAGGTCACCGTCCGGGGCGTGGCCTTCGACTCCGGTGTGGCGGCGAAGTAGTGGTCGCTCACGGTGCCGGTGTCCTCCTTCGGCGGGCCTGCTCGGCCCTGGCGGCGAGTTCCTCGGCCGGCGGGTAGCCGACCTCCTCCAGCGTCAGACCACGGGCGGGTACGACGTGCACGCCGGAGTCGCGGACGCGTCCGGCCAGCACCTGCCCCGGCCACTCGACCGGACGGCCGCCCTCGCCCACCCGCAGCAGGGCACCCACCAGCGCCCGGACCATCGAGTGGCAGAACGCGTCCGCCACCACCCGGCACACCAGCAGCCCGGACGGGTCGCGGTCCCACCGGAGCTCCAGCAGTCGCCGGATCGTGGTGGCGCCCTCCCGTCGCCGGCAGAACGCCGCGAAGTCGTGCTCGCCGAGCAGGCGTTCGGCGGCGGCGTTCATGAGCGCCAGGTCCAGCGGCCGGCGATGGTGCTGGAGCACCTCGTGCCGGCGCAGGGGGTCCTCCGCCGCCGGGTCGGCGCACACCCGGTAGGCGTAGCGCCGCCACAGGGCGGAGAAGCGCGCGTCGAAGCCGGGCGGTGCCACCCGCACGTCCCGGACGCGGACGTCGGGCGGGAGCGCCCCGAGCAGCCGGGTGGTCAGTGCGACCTCGGGGCTGCGCGTGGAGCGCCCCGACGCGGCCGCGAGCGACGCGGAAGGTACGTCGACGTGGCACACCTGGCCGCGGGCGTGCACTCCGGCGTCGGTGCGCCCCGCGCAGGTGACCGCGGCTGGGCCGGGCAGGCGCAGTACCCGGACCAGCGCCTCCTCCAGCTCACCCTGCACGGTCCGCTGCCCCGGCTGCGCGGCCCAGCCGGCGAAGTCGGTGCCGTCGTAGGCCACGTCCAGCCGCAGGCGTACGTCCTGCTCGCCCTGCTCGCCCTGCACATCCGCGGCGGCCTGCTCACCCGGAAGGCACGCGAGCCCGCCGGCCTCCTGGGTAGGAGGCACAGCGGGCTCGTCGTGCGCGGGTGGACGGTCGGCCGTCAGGACTTACCGTCCTGGTCGCCCTCACCGGCCTGCTCGGCACCGCTGGAGTCGGCCGAGTCCTGCGCCGGGGTCTCCGCCGAGGTGTCCTGCGCCGGGGCCTGCGCCTCGGTCGTGGTCTCTTCCTCGGTGGGGGCCGCGGCCGGAGCCGGCGTTGCGGCGGCCCGGTTACCGCCGCTCGGCGTCGACGTGGTGATCGGGCCGCTCTCGACCAGCTCGATCACCGCCATCGGGGCGTTGTCGCCCTTGCGGGGGCCGAGCTTGGTGATGCGGGTGTAGCCACCCGGGCGGCTTTCGAAGCCCGGGCCGATCTCGGCGAACAGCGTGTGCACGACCTGCTTGTCGCGGATCACCGAGTGCACCTGCCGACGCGCGTGCAGGTCACCTCGCTTGGCCTTGGTGACCAGCCGCTCCGCGAACGGGCGCAGCCGACGGGCCTTGGTCTCCGTCGTGGTGATGCGGCCGTGGCGGAACAGCGACGTCGCGAGATTGGCCAGCATCAGCCGCTCGTGCGCGGGGCTGCCGCCCAGACGGGCGCCCTTGGTGGGAGTAGGCATCGAACAGGTTCTCCTTCCTGCACCGGCCGGATCAGGTACCGGTGTCAGTGCGGGCGAGTACCCGGAGGTCCCGCCCGCGGATGGGTGGGGTCACAAACTGCTTGCGACCGCGCAGTACGCCAGGGCCCTCGAGCCTCAGTACTGCTCGGTCTCGGCGTAGCTCTCTTCCTCCTCGTCGAAGGAGTCGACCGCCGCCGTCGGGTCGAACCCGGGCGCGCTGTCCTTGAGGGACAGGCCCATGCCGACCAGCTTCTGCTTCACCTCGTCGATGGACTTGGCGCCGAAGTTGCGGATGTCCAGCAGGTCCTGCTCGCTGCGCGAGATCAGCTCACCGACGGTGTGGATGCCCTCGCGCTTGAGGCAGTTGTACGACCGGACGGTGAGGTTGAGGTCCTCGACCGGAAGCGCCAGGTCGGCGGCGAGCTGGGCGTCCACCGGCGACGGGCCGATGTCGATGCCCTCCGCGTCGACGTTCAGCTCCCGGGCCAGACCGAACAGCTCGACCAGGGTCTTGCCGGCGCTGGCCACCGCGTCGCGCGGCCGCATGCTCGGCTTGGTCTCGACGTCGACGATCAGCCGGTCGAAGTCGGTGCGCTGCTCGACGCGGGTCGCCTCCACCTTGTAGGTGACCTTGAGGACCGGCGAGTAGATCGAGTCGACCGGGATCCGGCCGATCTCGGCGTCCGCCCTCTTGTTCTGGACGGCGGAGACGTAGCCGCGGCCGCGCTCGACGACCAGCTCCATCTCCAGCTTGCCCTTGCCGTTGAGAGTGGCGATCTGCAGCTGCGGGTTGTGCACCTCGACACCGGCCGGCGGCGCGATGTCGGCCGCGGTGACGTCACCGGGGCCCTGCTTGCGGAGGTACATCGTCACCGGCTCGTCGTGCTCGCTGGAGACGACGAGCTCCTTGAGGTTGAGGACGACCTCGGTCACGTCCTCCTTCACCCCGGGGATGGTGGAGAACTCGTGCAGGACGCCGTCGATCTTGACGCTGGTGACCGCCGCGCCGGGGATCGACGACAGCAGCGTGCGCCGCAGGGAGTTGCCGAGCGTGTAGCCGAAGCCCGGCTCGAGCGGCTCGAGGACGAACCGCGAACGGTGTTCGTCGACGACTTCCTCGGTCAGGGACGGGCGCTGTGCGATGAGCATGGTTCGTTCCTTTCCGCGACATCCGCCATATGACGTCGCGAATGGTGGTGCCCCGGGGGCGCGTGGGCCCCCGGGGGTTGGATCAGACCTTCGAGTAGTACTCGACGATCAGCTGCTCCTGGACCGGGATGTCGATCTGGGACCGGACCGGGAGCTGGTGGACGAGGACCCGAAGGCTGCCGGGGAGAACCTCCAGCCAGCCGGGAACGGGTCGTTCGCCGTGGGTTTCGCGGGCGATCACGAACGGCGTCGACTCCCGCGACTTCTGCCGTACGTCGATCACGTCGTGTGCACTGACCTGGTAGCTCGGCACGTTGACCTTCTGGCCGTTGACCTGGAAGTGGCCGTGAACGACCAGCTGCCGGGCATGGCGCCGCGTGCGGGCGATGCCGGCGCGGTAGATCACGTTGTCGAGCCGGCACTCCAGGAGCTGCAGCAGGTTGTCGCCGGTCTTGCCCGGACGCCGGTGGGCCTCCGCGTAGTAACGGCTGAACTGCTTCTCCAGGATGCCGTAGGAGTAGCGGGCCTTCTGCTTCTCCCGCAGCTGCAGGAGGTACTCGCTCTCCTTGGGGCGCCCGCGGCCGTGCTGGCCGGGCGGGTACGGACGGCGCTCGAACGCCTTGTCGCCGCCGACGAGGTCGGTTCCGAGTCGGCGCGACTTCTTGCTCATCGGTCCGGTGTAACGGGCCATGGTTGAGACCTACTCCTTCGTGGTACGCGCAGCTCGGGTCAGACGCGACGCCGCTTCGGCGGGCGGCATCCGTTGTGGGGCACGGGGGTGACGTCCTGAATGGTGCCCACCTCGAGGCCGGTGGCCGTGAGGGAGCGGATCGCCGTCTCGCGGCCCGAACCCGGCCCGCGGACGTAGACGTCGACCTTCTTCATGCCGTGTTCCATCGCCCGGCGGGCGGCCGCCTCGGCGGCCATCTGGGCGGCGAACGGCGTCGACTTGCGCGAGCCCTTGAAGCCCACGGTGCCGGCGCTGGCCCAGGCGATCACCGAACCGTTGGGGTCGGTGACGGTCACGATCGTGTTGTTGAACGTGCTCTTGACGTGCGCGTGCCCGAAGGCGACGTTCTTCTTCTCCTTGCGGCGCACCTTCTTGGCGGCGCCGGCGGTCCTGCTCTTGGGAGGCATGAGCTCGGCAAACTCCTGAAATCGAGGTGGGGATCAAGTCCCGGAATCGGTTGACGTTGCGGGCTGGGTGGAGCCGGCGGCCTACTTGCGGCCCGGCTTCTTCTTCCCGGCGACGGTCTTCTTGGGGCCCTTACGGGTGCGCGCGTTGGTGCGCGTGCGCTGACCGTGTACGGGGAGACCGCGGCGGTGCCGCACGCCCTCGTAGCAACCGATCTCGATCTTGCGCCGGATGTCGGCGGAGACCTCACGACGGAGGTCACCCTCGGTCCGGTAGTTCGCCTCGATCCAGTCGCGGAGCTTCACGAGCTCCTCGTCGCCCAGCTGGTGGACGCGGAGGTCGGGGTTGACCCCGGTGCCGTCCAGCGTCTCCAGGGCGCGGGTGCGACCGATGCCGAAGATGTAGGTGAGTGCCACCTCGATGCGCTTGTCGCGCGGAAGGTCGACACCGACGAGTCGTGCCATGTGGGGCAGGTTTCCTTTCGGTTGGCGGAGGTCTAGCTCACGTGCCGCGTCCCGGTCTGCCCTGGACCGCCGAGCCGTTTCGACTCGGGCGTTCCGACCGGGCCCCGGCCTCCGACCGGGGGTGACACCGGTGCGGGTGCACCGATGAGCGGTCACGCTTGGGTTGGGTGTGGTGAGCCGCACCCGCTGGCGAACCGCGCCAGGCTCAGCCCTGGCGCTGCTTGTGCCGCGGGTTCTCGCAGATCACCATGACCCGGCCGTGCCGCCGGATCACCTTGCACTTGTCACAGATCTTCTTGACGCTGGGCTGGACCTTCATGACTTCTTCTCCGGACGGGAGCACTGCTCCCATCAGTCCACTCGGCGGGCTGGCCCCGCGTACGGGAATGTCGGCTCCACGGGGGCGGCACCCCCGCTGTTGCTAGCGGTAGCGGTAGACGATCCGCCCACGAGTCAGGTCGTAGGGTGAGAGCTCCACCACCACGCGGTCCTCGGGGAGGATCCGGATGTAGTGCTGCCGCATCTTGCCGCTGATGTGCGCGAGGACCTTGTGGCCGTTCTGGAGCTCCACGCGAAACATCGCGTTGGGGAGCGCCTCGACCACCGTGCCCTCGATCTCGATGACACCTTCCTTTTTCGGCATGTCCTCCGCACTTCGCCTGGCTTGTGTGAACGTCGCGGGCGTACGTCTTGGTCACTGCCCACCCGCATCTGTGCCCGCCCACGCACGATCGACCAGCCGCTGGGCAGGGAAAGACCGACGTCAGAGTTTACGTCACAGGTGGGCAGGATGCGAAACCGGCACCGACCCGCCGCTCGGTCGGGCCTCGCCATCCTGTGAAATGCCCCCGAACCGGGTCGATCCGGCCGGGACTCGACGGCTGCCCCCGATCCTAGCCGGAGCCTGGCGGGTTCCTGGCCGAAGGAGCCTCGATCAGTCCCGGACGTACCGGCGGCCCGCCGTGATCGTGGCCAGGATCGCCCCCCACGGGCCGGCCACCCAGATCGGCCAGAAGTACTCCAGATGCCCGTTGGTGATGCTGACCAGGATCCAGACGACCAGGTTGACGGCCACGGCCGCCGCCCAGATGGTCCACATGACCGCGAGTGCCTTGTCCCGGCGGGCGGGGCGGGTGGGGTGGGCGGGCGCGGGACGGTCCGGGACGACCGCCTGCGTGTGCGGCGTGCGGCTCACCGGCAGATCGCGTACCAGCGGCTCGAGCTCGCCGTAGGTCTGCGCGGAGTAGAGCGCGTCCAGGCGATCCTGGAACTCCCCGAGGGACAGCCGTCCCTCCGCGTGCGCGTCACGAAGCCGGGAGGCGATCTTCTCCCGATCGCCGTCGGAGGCGCGCATGTCCGGTCCATATGGCACGTGGACAGTGTGCCCCGGCCGCACCCGGAACCGCATCCGGGATGACCCCCGAGGGGAAGCGGGAGGAAACCTCCTGGACAGGGGTGGGGTCCGCCCTACCCGGGGTCGGCGGTAGTACCCAAACGGGGTGGTGTCGCGTACCCAGGGAGCAGGTACGTCCCCGCGTCCTGTCTGTGCGCCCTACCCGACGGGCTGGTGGCCCTGCCCGCCGACGGAGATGCCGAGTTCGGCGAACTTCGCCGCTCCCCCGTCCAGCGCGGTGAGCACCCACGGCCCGGACTCGGTCAGCGCCACCGTGTGCTCCACGTGCGCCGCCGTGCCGCCGTCGCGGGTGACCACCGTCCAGTCGTCCTCGAGGACGTCGGTGTCCTGGGAGCCCAGGGTGATCATCGGCTCCACCGCGATCGTCAACCCCGGCTGCAGCCGCGGGCCCTTGCCGGGCTTGCCGAGGTTGGGGACGTTGGGCGGCATGTGCATCTGGGTGCCGATCCCGTGGCCCACGTAGTCCTCGACGATGCCGTAGTCGCCCTGGCCGCGTACGTGAGCCTCCACCGCGGCGGAGACGTCGCTGAGCCGGCCACCGGTGCGCACCGCGGCCAGCCCCCGCCACAGCGCCTCCTCGCAGACCCGGGCGAGTTCGAGCAGCCGCGGCTCGACCTCTCCCACGGGGACGGTGATCGCCGCGTCGCCGTGCCAGCCGTCCACGATCGCGCCGCAGTCGATGGAGATGAGGTCACCCTCACGCAGGGTCCGGCCGCCCGGGATCCCGTGCACCACCTCGTCGTTGACCGAGGTGCAGATCGAGGCCGGGTAGCCGTGGTAGCCGAGGAACGACGGGACCGCCCCGCTGGCCCGGATCCGCTCCTCGGCCAGTGCGTCCAGGTCGGCGGTGGTGACACCCGGCGCCACCGCCGCGCGCAACGCCTCCAGGGTCTGCCCGACCACCAGCCCGGCGGCCCGCATGAGCGAGATCTCGGCCGGCTTCTTCAGGTGCAGTCTGCGGTCTGAGAACACGGTGCCTCCTGTCGCCCCGCCTACTTCGCGAGCGCGGACAGCACCCGTTCGGTCACCTCGTTGACCTCGCCCATGCCGTTCACCGGCACCAGGAGCCCGCGGCCGTCGTACACGTCGAGCAGCGGCTCGGTCTGCTCGGAGTAGACCTCCAGCCGGCGCCGGATGACGTCCTCGGTGTCGTCGCTGCGGCCGCTCTCCTGGGCGCGGTTGAGCACCCGCTTGACCAGCTCGTCGGGGTCGACGGTGAGCACCAGCACGCGCTCCAGGGACACGCCCTCGTCGGCGAGGATGTCGTCCAGCGTCCCCACCTGGGCGAGGGTGCGCGGGTAGCCGTCGAGCAGGAAGCCGTGGTCGGTGTCCGGTTCGTCCAGCCGGGCCCGCACCATGCCGTTGATGATCTCGTCGGGGACGAGCTCACCGGCGTCGAGGTAGCGAGCCGCCTCCCGGCCGAGGAGCGTGCGGTCCTCGACGTTCTGCCGGAGGATGTCGCCGGTCGAGATGGCCGGGATGCTCAGTCGTTCGGCGATCTTCTTGGCCTGGGTGCCCTTGCCCGCTCCGGGTGGACCCATGATGAGCAGGCGCGTCAACGCAGGAACCCTTCGTAGTGCCGCTGCTGGAGCTGGCTCTCGATCTGCTTCACCGTGTCGAGACCCACCCCGACCACGATCAGGATGGACGTGCCGCCGAACGGGAAGTTCTGGTTGGCCCCGATGAGCGCGAACGCGATCAGCGGGATCAGTGCGAGCACGCCCAGGTAGAGGGAGCCCGGTGCGGTGATGCGCGAGAGCACGTACTGCAGGTAGTCCTCGGTGGGCTTGCCGGCGCGGATGCCCGGGATGAAGCCACCGTGCTTCTTCATGTTGTCGGCGACTTCCGTCGGGTTGAACGTGATGCCCACGTAGAAGTACGTGAACGCGACGATCAACAAGAAGAAGCCGAGCATGTAGACCGGATGGTCGCCCCGGGAGATGTTGGTGGTGATCCACTGCGCCCACGGGGCGTTCGGATTGAACTGTGCGGCGAGCACCGGCACGTAGAGCAGGCTGGAGGCGAAGATCACCGGGATCACGCCGGCCTGGTTGACCTTGAGCGGGATGTACGTCGAACTGCCGCCGTAGGCACGCCGGCCGAGCATCCGCTTGGCGTACTGCACCGGAATCCGGCGCTGGGCCTGCTCGACGTAGATGACCGCCCCCATGATGACGAGGCCGATCGCGATCACCGCGAGGAAGGTGACCCAGCCCTTCTGCTGGCGGATGCCCCACAGCGCGGTCGGGAAGCCCGCGGCGATCGACACGAAGATCAGCACCGACATCCCGTTACCGACGCCGCGGTCGGTGATCAGCTCGCCGAACCACATGATCACGCCGGTGCCGGCGGTCATCGTCAGCACCATCGTCACCAGGGTGAGGATGCTGTCGTTCGGGATGATCGTCTCGTTGCAGCCCTGGAACATCCGGCCCGACCGCGCCAGCGCCACGATGGTGGTCGACTGCAGGATGGCCAGGCCGATGGTGAGATACCGGGTGTACTGCGTGATCTTCTGTGTGCCGGAGTGCCCCTCCTTCTTGAGGGTCTCCAGGCGCGGGATCACGACCGTGAGCAGCTGGATGATGATGCTCGCCGTGATGTACGGCATGATCGTGAGCGCGAAGACCGACAGCTGCAGCAGCGCGCCGCCGGAGAAGAGGTTGAGCATCCCGTAGATGTTGTTGCCGCCACCCGAAAGTGCGGGATTCAGGCAACGGCGTACGGCCGCGGCGTCCACCCCTGGCGTGGGTAGCACCGAACCGACCCGGAACAACGCGATGATGAAGAGCGTGAAAAGCAGCTTCTTGCGCAGGTCCGGCGTCTTGAACGCGTTGACGAACGCGGTGAGCACCCAGTCCTCCTGCGTACCGCCTGGCGGCGGATCCTCGTGATCGGTGGACACCACTGGGAACCGACGCGACGCCGCCCCGGAGCCCTGACGTTCCCTCGGACAATACAGCCCGCTGGGGCCGACGACGCCGCGCGGGGCGCCCCGGCGGGGTCCCATGGAACCTTACCGCCGGCGGCGCCCCACTTTGTCGCGCGTGCGACGACTTCTACAGCTCGGTGACCGTTCCACCCGCCGCGGTGATCTTGTCCCGCGCACTCTGGGAGAACTTGTGCGCGGTCACCTCGAACGCCGCCGACGCCTCGCCGTCACCGAGGACCTTGACCGGGCGGTCCGGCCGGACCGCTCCGTGGGCGATCAGCGCCTCGACGGTGACGTTGCCGCCGTCGGGGTAGAGCGCGCTGATCTTGTCCAGGTTGACCACTTGGTACTCGGTGCGGAAGGGGTTCTTGAAGCCCTTCAGCTTCGGCATCCGCATGTGCAGGGGCATCTGACCGCCCTCGAACATCGCGGGGACGCTGCCGCGGGCCTTGCTGCCCTTGGTGCCGCGCCCGGCCGTCTTGCCCTTGCTTCCCTCACCGCGACCCACGCGGGTGCGGGCGGTCTTGGCGCCCGGCGCCGGCCGCAGGTGGTGGACGCGCAGCGGAGTGCCGCCCGCGCCCTCCCGCTCCGCGGTGTTGTTCCTGGCCTGGCTAGCCATCGTCAGTCGACCTCCTCGACCGCGACGAGGTGGGAAACCGTCGCGATCATGCCCCGGATCTCGGGACGGTCCTCCTTGACCACCACGTCGTTCAGGCGCTTGAGCCCGAGCGACCGGAGGGTGTCCCGCTGATTCTGCTTGCGGCCGATCGTCGATCGGACCTGGCGGACCTTGAGCTGCGCCATCACGCGCTCACCTCCGCCCGGGCCCGCAGCAACGCGGCCGGAGCGACGTCCTCGACCGGCAGGCCGCGGCGCGCCGCGACCTTCTCCGGCGCCTCGAGCAGCCGCAGCGCCTCCACCGTCGCGTGGACGATGTTGATCGCGTTGGAGGAGCCGAGGGACTTGGACAGGATGTCGTGGATGCCCGCGCACTCCAGCACGGCACGCACCGGTCCACCGGCGATCACACCGGTACCGGGCGAAGCCGGGCGGAGGAGGACGACACCGGCCGCCTTCTCGCCCTGCACGGGGTGCGGGATGGTGCCCTGGATACGGGGGACCTTGAAGAAGTGCTTCTTGGCCTCCTCTACGCCCTTGGCGATCGCGGAGGGCACTTCCTTCGCCTTGCCGTAGCCAACGCCCACCGTGCCGTCACCGTCGCCGACGACGACCAGCGCGGTGAAGCTGAAGCGCCGGCCACCCTTCACGACCTTGGCGACGCGGTTGATCGAGACGACGCGCTCGATGTAGGCGGTCTTCTCCGCCGCCGAACCGCCCCGACGTTCGTCCCGGCGGTCCCGGCGGTCACCAGTGCCGCTACCGCGGCGCTGCTGGGGTCCAGCCATGGTTACCTCTCTTCTCCTGGTCGAACGTCAGAACTCGAGCCCGGCTTCGCGGGCCCCGTCCGCGAGCGCGGCGACGCGCCCCTGGTACCGGTTGCCGGCGCGGTCGAACACCACGGCGGTCACACCGGCGGACTTCGCCCGGTCGGCGACCAGAGCACCGACCTGACGGGCCCGCGCGGTCTTGTCGCCGTCCGAGGCACGCAGGTCGGCCTCCAGCGTGGAGGCGGACGCCAGCGTGTGGCCCGCGGTGTCGTCCACGACCTGCGCCACCATGTGGCGAGCGGACCGGGTGACCACCAGGCGGGGGCGCTCGGGCGTGCCGAAGATCTTCTTCCGCACCCGCATCTGGCGGCGCAGTCGCGCGCGCGTCTTGGCGTTGGCGGTCCTGTGGCTGCTGAGACTGGCGGCCATAGCTTACTTACCCGCCTTTCCGACCTTGCGCCGAATCTGCTCGCCGGCGTAACGAATGCCCTTGCCCTTGTACGGCTCCGGCTTGCGCAGCTTGCGGATGTTGGCGGCGACCTCACCGACCTGCTGCTTGTTGATCCCGGAGACCGAGAACTTGGTGGCCGTCTCCACGGCGAACGACACCCCTTCGGGGGCGTCGAACGTGATGGAGTGGCTGTAACCGAGCGAGAGCTCCAACTGGGTCGGGCCCTTCGGCACGACGCGGTAGCCGACGCCGACGATCTCCAGCTTGCGCTCGTAGCCCTGCGTCACACCGATGATCATGTTGGAGACCAGCGTGCGGCTGAGCCCGTGGAGCTCCTTGCTCCTGCGGTCGTCGTCAGGGCGCCTGACCTCGAGCTGCCCTTCCTCCTGGACGACCGTGATGGGTGCCGAGACGGTGTGCGCCAGGGTTCCCTTGGGCCCCTTCACGGTTACCGTCTGGCCATCGATCGACACGTCGACGCCCGAGGGCACCGGGATGGGGAGCTTGCCGATGCGGGACATGCGGTGTTCCTCCTTCCCGTTCCCGTTACCACACGTAGGCGACGACTTCGCCGCCCACGCGACGCTGGGTGGCCTGCCGGTCTGTCAGCAGCCCCTGCGACGTCGAAATGATCGCGATGCCGAGTCCGCCGAGGACCTTCGGCAGGCCGGTCGACTTCGCGTAGACCCGCAGGCCCGGCTTGGAGATCCGCCGGATGCCCGCGATGGAGCGCTCCCGGCTGGGACCGAAGCGCAGCTGCAGCACGAGGGTCTTGCCCACCGCGCCGGCCTCCGGCTCCTCGACCCGCCAGCCGGCGATGTAACCCTCCTGCTGAAGGATCTCGGCGATGCCCGCCTTGAGCTTGCTGTAGGGCATCGAGGTCGTGTCGTGATAGGCCCGGTTGGCGTTCCGCAGACGGGTCAACATGTCTGCGATCGGGTCGGTCATGCTCATAGGTCTGGCCACTTTCTCACCACGGTTTCCGGGGCTCCGGACCTGAGGTGACTAGTTGGGAAGGCGATGCCTGTGGTCGGCTTACCAGCTGCTCTTGGTCACACCGGGCAGCTCGCCGCGGTGTCCCATCTCGCGCAGGCAGATCCGGCAGAGGCCGAACTTACGGAAGACCGCACGCGGCCGACCGCACCGCTGGCAACGGGTGTAGGCGCGCACGCCGAACTTCGGCTTGGCCTTCGCCTTGTTGATCAGGGCTGTCTTAGCCACGTCAGGACTCCTTGAACGGGAAACCGAGGTGCCGGAGGAGAGCGCGCCCCTCCTCGTCGTTCGATGCGGTCGTCACCACGGTGATGTCCATGCCACGCGACCGGTCGATCTGGTCGGGGTCGATCTCGTGGAACATCACCTGCTCGGTGAGGCCGAACGTGTAGTTGCCGCGGCCGTCGAACTGCCTGGGCGAGAGCCCACGGAAGTCGCGGATGCGCGGAAGCGCCAGGGAGAGCAGCCGGTCCAGGAACTCCCACATCCGGTCGCCACGCAGCGTCACATGGGTGCCGATCGGCATGCCCTCGCGCAGCTTGAACTGCGCGATCGACTTGCGCGCCCGGGTGACAGCCGGCTTCTGACCGGTGATGTTCGTCAGGTCGCGTACCGCGCCGTCGATCAGCTTGGAGTCGCGAGCGGCGTCACCCACACCCATGTTGACGATGACCTTGGTCACCGTCGGGACCTGCATGGGGTTGGCGAAGCCGAACTCCTTGCGCAGGGCGCCGGCAATCTCGTTGCGGTAGCGCGCCTTGAGGCGAGGCTGCACGCGCTCCTCGGTCGCAGCCGTCATCAGATCTCCTCGCCGGTCTTCCGCGCGATACGCACGCTGCGGAAGGCCTTGTACGTCGAACCGTCGGCGCGGGTCTTCTCCACCTCACGCCGCTCGTAGCCGACCCGGGTCGGCACCTTCTTGCCGTCGACCTCGACCAGGAGGGTGACGTTCGAGACCGGGATGGAGGCCTCCTGCGTCACGATCCCGCCGGTCGTGCCCTGACGGCCGCCGCCCTGGACCACCTTGGTGTGCCGCTTCACGCGGTTGGCGCCCTCGACGAAGACCCTGCCCTTGGCCGGATCCACCTCGATCACCTTGCCCTCGACCCCACGGTCGCGGCCGACGGTGACCCGTACGAGGTCGCCCTTCTTGATGTGCAGCGAATTCGCCATTGTCTAGAGCACCTCCGGAGCGAGCGAGATGATCCGCATGTAGCGCTTCTCGCGAAGTTCACGCCCGACCGGCCCGAAGATACGAGTCCCCCGGGGTTCGCCGTCGTTCCTCAGCAGAACCGCGGCGTTCTCGTCGAAGCGGATGTAGGACCCGTCCGGACGCCGACGCTCCTTCACGGTGCGTACGACGACGGCCTTGACGACCTCGCCCTTCTTGACGTTGCCACCGGGGATGGCGTCCTTCACGGTGGCGACGATCACGTCGCCGATCCCGGCGTACCGCCGACCGGAGCCGCCGAGGACCCGGATGCACAAGATTTCCTTGGCTCCCGTGTTGTCGGCGACCTTCAGTCGCGACTCCTGCTGAATCACCACAGTCTCCCTGTCGGACGACCCAACCGGCCCCGCCGGCTGTCCAACTTCTTCGTCGACCGGCATGGCCGATCGGCTCTGGTCTTCGCGGGCATGATGCCGCTCGAAATCCTTACTTGGCCTTCTCGAGAATCTCGACGATCCGCCAGCGCTTCGTCGCCGACAGCGGCCTGGTCTCCATCAGGAGCACCCGGTCGCCGACGCCGCACGCGTTCGCCTCGTCGTGGGCCTTGAGCCGGTTGGTCCGGCGCATGACCTTGCCGTACAGGGCGTGCTTGACGCGGTCCTCGACCTCGACCACAACGGTCTTGTCCATCTTGTCGCTGACGACCAGGCCCTCACGGGTCTTGCGGAAGCCACGCTTCTGCTCGGTCGTGGTAGCACCCGTCTGCGCGGCGGACACCGATCCCACCTCTTCGTTCGTGCTCATGCGGCTCCCTCCGCCGTCGAATCGGACTCGACCGCGGCGGTGATGCCGAGCTCGCGCTCCCGCATCACCGTGTAGATCCGCGCGATCTCCCGCCGCACGGTGCGCAGCCGGCCGTGGCTTTCCAGCTGGCCGGTCGCACCCTGGAAGCGGAGGTTGAACAGCTCTTCCTTCGCCTCGCGAAGCTTGTCCGCCAACTCGTCCGCGCCGAGGTTGCGCAGCTCAGTGGCCTTCGATGTCGTGGCCATCAGCCTTCACCTGCCTCACGCTTCACGATGCGGCACTTCATGGGCAGCTTGTGAATCGCCCGCTGCAGTGCCTCACGAGCGACCTGCTCGTTGGGGTAGGCCAGCTCGAACATCACCCGGCCCGGCTTGATGTTGGCGATCCACCACTCCGGCGAACCCTTACCGGAACCCATCCGGGTCTCGGCCGGCTTCTTGGTCAGCGGGCGGTCGGGGAAGATGTTGATCCACACCTTGCCGCCACGCTTGATGTGCCGGGTCATGGCGATACGAGCCGCCTCGATCTGCCGGTTGGTGACGAAGTGGCTCTCCAGGGCCTGGATGCCGTACTCACCGAACGCCACCGACGTGCCGCCCTTGGCCATGCCGCGCCGCTTCGGGGTGTGCTGCTTGCGGTGCTTGACCTTCCGCGGGATGAGCATCGTCAGCCCTCCTGTCCGGTGCTTGTCGTACCGGAGGCCGCGCCGGCGGACTCGGGGGCGCTCGCCTCGGTGCTCGCCGCGGCGGGCTGCTGCTGCCGCCCGCTGTCGCGCCGCTCACCGCGCCGCTCGCCACCACCGCGCCGGCCGCCACGCGGCGGGCGCTCGCCGCCGGGGCGACGCTGGGCCGCGTTGCGGGCCTCCATCTGCTTCTGCTCACGCTCGGCCCGGGACACCGGAACCTCGCCCTTGTAGATCCAGACCTTCACGCCGATCCGGCCGAACGTCGTACGGGCCTCGTAGAAGCCGTAGTCAATGTCGGCGCGCAGTGTGTGCAGCGGAACCCGGCCCTCGCGGTAGAACTCAGACCGCGACATCTCGGCGCCACCGAGGCGACCCGAGCACTGGACCTTGATCCCCAGCGCGCCGGCCTTGTTCGCGCTCTGCAGCGCCTTGCGCATGGCCCGGCGGAACGCCACCCGGCTGGCCAGCTGCTCGGCCACGCCCTGGGCGACCAGCTGCGCGTCGACCTCGGGGTTCTTCACCTCGAGGACGTTCATCTGCACCTGCTTGCCGGTGAGCTTCTCCAGCTCGCCGCGGATGCGGTCGGCCTCGACACCACGCCGGCCGATCACGATGCCCGGACGGGCGGTGTAGATGTCGACCCGAACCCGGTCACGGGTGCGCTCGATCTCGACCTTGGAGATGCCGGCCCGGTCCATGCCCTTGGTGAGCAGGCGCCGGATCGCCACGTCCTCGGCGATGTAGGACTTGTAGAGCTTGTCGGCGTACCACCGGCTCTTGTGGTCGGTGGTGACTCCGAGGCGGTACCCGTGCGGGTTGACCTTCTGTCCCACTAGCGGGTCCTCCTGTTCCTCTGCTGGCCGGCGGCCGGCTGGTCTGCCGACGGCTCCACGACCACGGTGATGTGACAGGTCCGCTTCTCCAGCGGGCCGGGCCGACCCTGAGCGCGGGCACGCCAGCGCTTCATCGTCGGGCCCTCGTCGACGTATGCGCGAGCGACCCGCAGAGTGCCGCGGCCCAGCTGCAGGTTGTGCTCGGCGTTCGCCATCGCGCTTTCCAGCACCTTCAGTACCGGCTCGCTGGCTGCCTGCGGCGCGAAGCGCAGCAGGTTGACCGCGTCCTCGGCCCGGTGGCCGCGGATGAGTTCCACGACCCGGCGGGCCTTCCTCGGCGTGATGCGGACGAATCGCGCGACGGCCCTGGCCTCCACGGCCGCTTCCATGGCGTCACTCCTGACTGTGGCGGTCACCGGCGCCGGCTCCTTCGGTCATCCTTCTCGTGACCGCGGAACGTCCGCGTCGGGGCGAACTCGCCGAGCTTGTGCCCGACCATCGCCTCGGTCACGAAGACCGGCACGTGCTTGCGTCCGTCGTGAACGGCGATCGTGTGGCCCAGCATCGCCGGCACGATCATCGAGCGGCGCGACCAGGTCTTGATGACCTGCTTGCTCCCCTTGTCGTTCTGGGCGTCCACCTTCTTGATCAGGTGGTCGTCGACGAAGGGGCCCTTCTTGAGGCTGCGTGGCATCGTTCAGGCTCCCTCTTACCGCTTGCCGCTCTTGCGGCGACGGACGATCAAACGGTCACTTGGCTTGTTACGGCGGGTGCGACCCTCGGGCTTGCCCCAGGGCGACACCGGGTGCCGGCCACCGGAGGACTTGCCCTCGCCACCACCGAGCGGGTGGTCGACGGGGTTCATCACGACACCGCGCACCGACGGCCGCTTGCCCTTCCAGCGGTTGCGGCCGGCCTTGCCGAGCGAGATGTTGCTCTGCTCGGCGTTGCCGACCTCGCCGACGGTGGCGCGGCAGCGCACGTCCACCATCCGGATCTCACCGGAGGGCATCCGCAGCGACGCCATCGCACCCTCGCGCGCCACCAGCTGGACGCTGGCACCGGCGGAGCGACCGATCTTGGCTCCCCCGCCGGGCCGCAGCTCGATCGCGTGCACCGTGGTGCCGACCGGGATGTTGCGCAGCGGAAGGTTGTTGCCGGGCTTGATGTCGGCGCCGACCCCGCTCTCGACCCGCTGCCCCTGCTGGAGCCGGGCCGGAGCCAGGATGTAGCGCTTCTCGCCGTCCACGTAGTGGAGCAGCGCGATCCGGGCGGTGCGGTTGGGGTCGTACTCGATCTCCGCGACCTTCGCCGGCACGCCGTCCTTGTCGAACCGCCGGAAGTCGATCAGGCGGTAGGCGCGCTTGTGACCGCCGCCCTGGTGCCTGGTCGTGATCCGGCCGGTGTTGTTGCGGCCGCCCTTCTTCGGAAGGGGGCGCAGCAGCGACTTCTCGGGCGTCGTGCGCGTGATCTCCGCGAAGTCCGCGACGCTCGCGCCACGACGACCGGGTGTCGTCGGCTTGTACTTACGGATAGCCATTCGTCAGTCCTCGCCTTACGAAACCGGTCCGCCGAAGATGTCGATCCGCTGGCCGTCGGCCACGGTGACAATCGCTCGCTTGGTGCTCGCCCGCTGACCCCAGCCGTAGCGGGTACGGCGGCGCTTGCCGTGCCGGTTGAGCGTGTTGACTTCGGTCACCTTCACGTCGAACACCTTCTCGACCGCGATCTTGATCTCGGTCTTGTTGGCGCTCGGGCTCACCAGGAACGTGTACTTGTTCTGGTCGAGGAGGCCGTAGCTCTTCTCACTGATCACCGGCGCGACGAGCACGTCGCGGTGGTCCTTGTGCAGGTTGCTCACGCGTCCTCCCCTGCCTCAGTCGTGGTGTCTGTCGCGTTCGCGCCGGTGAAGGTGGCGTACGCCGCGCTGGTGAAGACCACCTCGTCCGACGTGAGCACGTCGTAGGTGTTGAGCTGGTCCGGCACGATCAGGTGCACGCTCGGCACGTTGCGCAGGCTGTGCCAGGTGAGCGCGTCCTCACGGTCGACCACGACCAGGAGCTGTGCTCCGGTCGTGATCTTCGCCAGTGCCGCGACCGCTGCCTTCGTGGACGGGGTGTCACCCTCGACCAGCGAGCTCACCACGTGCACACGGCCGTGACGGGCCCGGTCGGACAGCGCACCACGCAGGGCGGCGGCCTTCATCTTCTTGGGCGTGCGCTGGTCGTACGACCGCGGCTGCGGGCCGTGGACCACACCACCGCCGGCGAACTGCGGCGCGCGCCGCGAGCCCTGCCGGGCCCGGCCGGTGCCCTTCTGGCGGTACGGCTTCGCGCCACCACCGGACACCTGCGAGCGTCCCTTCGCGGCGTGCGTGCCCTGGCGGGCCGCCGCCTGCTGAGCCACCACCACCTGGTGGATCAGCGGCACGTTGACCTGGACGTCGAAGATCTCCGCCGGCAGGTAGACCGAACCGGTCTTGCCGCCGGTGTGGTCGACGACATCAATGCTCGTCGCCGTCACTTGGCCGCTCCCTTCGCCGCGTTGCGGATGAGCACCAGACCACCGCGGGGGCCGGGGACGGCGCCCTTGAGGAGCACCAGACCCTTCTCGGCATCCACCGCGTGGACGGTGACGTTCTGGGTGGTCACCCGGTCGCCGCCCATCCGGCCGGCCATCCGGACGCCCTTGAACACGCGACCGGGAGTCGCGCAGGCGCCGATCGAGCCCGGGGAGCGGTGCTTGCGCTCCACACCGTGGCTCGCCCGCAGGCCGTGGAAGCCGTGCCGCTTCATGACGCCGGCGAAGCCCTTGCCCTTGCTGGTGGCGGTCACGTCGACGTCCTCGCCCGCCTCGAACACCTCGGCCGTGATCTCCTGGCCGGTGTCGAAGGAGGCGGCGTTCGCCGTACGGAGTTCGACCACGTGCCGGCGCGGCGTCACGCCGGCCTTGGCGAAGTGGCCCTGCTCGGGCTTGTTGACCTTGCGGGGGTCGATCGCGCCGTACGCGATCTGGACTGCCGCGTAGCCATCCCGGTCCGGCGTGCGCACCTGGGTGACGACACACGGACCGGCCTTGACCACGGTCACCGGCACGAGGCGGTTCTGGTCGTCCCAGACCTGCGTCATGCCGACCTTCTCGCCCAACAGGCCGCGTACCTCTCGGGCCGCGCCTTGGCTCACACTGTTCACGCTGCTCATAGGTGCGTCCCTCAGAGCTTGATCTCGATGTCGACGCCGGCAGGAAGGTCGAGTCGCATCAGCGAGTCGACCGTCTTCGGCGTGGGGTCGATGATGTCGATGAGCCGCTTGTGCGTCCGCATCTCGAAGTGCTCGCGACTGTCCTTGTGCTTGTGCGGCGAGCGGATGACGCAGAAGACGTTCTTCTCGGTGGGCAGCGGCACCGGGCCGGCGATCTTCGCGCCAGTCCTGGTCACCGTGTCGACGATCTTGCGCGCCGAAGTGTCGATGACCTGGTGGTCGTAGGCCTTGAGCCTGATGCGGATCTTCTGTCCCGCCATGGCTGTTTCGCGTCCTTCTCTCGTACGCCGGGAGCCGATTCGCCCCCGAGATGCCTTTCCGGCTTCGCTCCGGTTGGCCGCGGCCCGATGCTGCACCGCCAGGCTCCCGGGTGGAGCCCCGCGGCCCGCGCCGACTGTCGGTCCTCCGACCCCCGCGGTCGGGTGTGTCGCACACCTTGCCCGCATGGATCCCATGAAGGCGACCCGCTGGGGAATCTCGAAGGCCCGGCCTGCCGAGCGCGAACATTGCTCTGCGACTTCCACGTCACCTCGATCGGGCTGCGATCGAGGCGCCAGGCGCACCCTCGAGGGGCGAGACCTCCGTGTCGGCAGTGTCCGGGGAGAGAACTCCCGCCAGAACACGCCACGGCGGCCAGCCGTAGGCAACTGCAGCAGTATGCCAGAGTCCCCGGTTTGTTGACCAATCGGGGCCTCACAGCAAGCGGGGTGGGCCGCTGGGGAGCGGTCCACCCCGCATGCTGGTGGTGTTACTTGATGATCTTGGTGACCTGACCCGCACCAACGGTGCGGCCACCCTCACGGATGGCGAAGCGCAGCTGCTCCTCCATCGCGATGGGCTGGATCAGCTCGACCCGCATCTCGGTGTTGTCGCCCGGCATGACCATCTCGGTCCCCTCCGGAAGGTGGACGACACCCGTGACGTCCGTGGTCCGGAAGTAGAACTGCGGGCGGTAGTTGTTGAAGAAGGGCTTGTGACGGCCACCCTCCTCCTTCGAGAGCACGTAGACCTGAGCCTCGAACTCCGTGTGCGGCGTGGTGCTGCCCGGCTTGGTGATGACCATGCCGCGCTCGACGTCCTCGCGCTTGATACCGCGGAGGAGCAGACCGACGTTCTCGCCGGCGCGCGCCTCGTCGAGGATCTTGCGGAACATCTCGACCGCGGTCACCGTGGTCTTGGGGGCGTTGCCCGGGCGGATACCGACGAGCTCGACCTCCTCGTTGACCTTGAGGACACCGCGCTCGACCCGGCCGGTGACGACCGTACCGCGACCGGTGATCGTGAAGACGTCCTCGACCGGCATCAGGAACGGCCGGTCGATCTCACGCTGCGGCTCCGGCACCGACTCGTCGACGGCGGCCATGAGCTCCATGATCTTGTCGGCCCACTCCGGGTCGCCCTCGAGCGCCTTCAGCGCCGAGACGCGCACCACGGGAGCGTCGTCGCCGGGGAACTCCTGCGACGAGAGGAGCTCACGGACCTCGAGCTCGACGAGCTCCAGGATCTCCTCGTCCTCCACCATGTCGGCCTTGTTCAGGGCGACCACGATGTAGGGAACGCCGACCTGACGGGCGAGCAGCACGTGCTCACGCGTCTGCGGCATCGGGCCGTCGGTCGCCGCGACCACCAGGATGGCGCCGTCCATCTGCGCCGCACCGGTGATCATGTTCTTGATGTAGTCGGCGTGACCAGGGCAGTCGACGTGAGCGTAGTGCCGCTTCTCCGTCTGGTACTCGACGTGGGCAATCGTGATCGTGATGCCACGCTGCTTCTCTTCCGGCGCCTTGTCGATCTGGTCGAAGGCGTAGAAGGGATTGACGTCCGGCATCTTCTCGTGCAGCACCTTGGTGATCGCCGCGGTGAGAGTCGTCTTGCCGTGGTCGATGTGCCCAATGGTGCCGATGTTGACGTGCGGCTTAGTGCGCTCGAACTTCGCCTTCGCCACTTCGGGCTCCTCCTGGTTTCTTACTATCTACGCCGTTCGGACTAGGCGCGGAACTATACGGACTGATGGCGTGGGCGGGTTTACTCGCCCCGTACCTTCTTCACAATCTCTTCCGCCACGGTCCTGGGAACCTCGGCGTAGGAGTGGAACTCCATGTGGGGCACGGCACGACCCTGGGTCTTGCTTCGCAGGTCGCCAACGTACCCGAAGGTCTCCGACAGCGGAACAAGCGCCGTGACGACCCGGTTACCGGCGAACTCGTCCATCTTCTGGACGTGCCCGCGGCGGCTGTTGATGTCGCCGATCACGTCACCGAGGTAGTCGTCCGGTGTCGTGACCTCGACCTTGAAGATCGGCTCGAGCAAGGTGGGCTTGGCGCGGCGCGCCGCCTCCTTGAACGCCATCGAGCCTGCGATCTTGAAGGCCAGCTCGGAGGAGTCGACGTCGTGGTAGGCGCCGTCCTGCAGGGTGACCTTGATGTCGACCATGGGGTAGCCGGCGAGCACGCCGAACTCCATGGCCTCCTGGATGCCCTCGTCGACCGCGGGGATGTACTCCCGCGGGATCCGGCCACCGGTGACGGCGTTGACGAACTCGTAGCCGCCGTCGCCCTCGCCGCCCGTGGGCTCCAGGTCGATGATGACCCGGCCGAACTGACCCGAGCCACCCGTCTGCTTCTTGTGGGTGTACTCGACCTTCTCGACCTTGTTGCGGATCGTCTCGCGGTAGGCCACCTGCGGCTTGCCGACGTTGGCCTCGACGCGGAACTCGCGCTTCATCCGGTCGACCAGGATGTCCAGGTGCAGCTCGCCCATCCCGGAGATGATCGTCTGACCGGTCTCCTGGTCGGTGCGCACCTGGAAGGTCGGGTCCTCCTCGGCCAGCCGCTGGATGGCGCCCGACAGCTTCTCCTGGTCGCTCTTGGTCTTCGGCTCGATCGCCACCGAGATCACCGGAGCCGGGAAGTTCATCGACTCCAGGATGACCGGCGCCTCCGGGCCGCAGAGCGTCTCACCGGTGGTGGTCTGCTTCAGCCCCATCACCGCGACGATCTGACCGGCGGACGCCTTCTCGATCTCCTCACGCTTGTTGGCGTGCATGCGGTAGATCTTGCCGATCCGCTCTTTGCGGTCCTTGGTGCTGTTCAGCACCTGGGTGCCGGCGGTGAGCGTGCCGGAGTAGATGCGCAGGTAGGTGAGCTTGCCGAGGTGCGGGTCGCTCATGATCTTGAACGCCAGCGCGGCCAGCGGGCCGTCCTCGTCGGGCTCGCGCTCGATGATCTCGGTCTCGTCCCGGAGCGAGTGGCCCTGGACGGCGCCGACGTCGAGCGGCGACGGGAGGTAGTCGATCACGGCGTCGAGCAGAGGCTGCACGCCCTTGTTCTTGAACGCCGTACCGCACAGCACCGGGGTGATCTTGTCGGCGATGGTGGCTCGCCGGATCGCCGCCTTGAGCTGCTCCACCGAAGGCTCCTCGCCCTCGAGGTAGAGCTCCATGATCTCGTCGTCGGCCTCGGCGACGGTCTCGATCAGCCGGTCACGCCAGGCTGCCGCGGCCTCCTGGTGGGACGCCGGGATCTCCTCGACCGCGTAGTCCTCGCCCTTCTGCGTCTCGCCGCGCCAGGTGAGGGCACGCTGCTCCACGAGGTCGATGACCCCGATGAAGTCGGCCTCGGCACCAAGCGGGAGCTGCAGCACCGCGGGGGTGGCGTTGAGCCGGCTGACGATCATGTCGACGCAGCGGTGGAACTCGGCGCCCACACGGTCCAGCTTGTTGACGAAGCAGATCCGCGGGACCTTGTACCGGTCGGCCTGCCGCCACACCGTCTCCGACTGTGGCTCGACGCCGGCGACGCCGTCGAACACCGCGACCGCACCGTCGAGCACCCGGAGGTTGCGCTCCACCTCGACGGTGAAGTCGACGTGGCCCGGGGTGTCGATGATCGTGATCGTGTTGTCTTTCCAGTGGCAGGTGGTCGCGGCGGACGTGATCGTGATGCCGCGCTCCTGCTCCTGCTCCATCCAGTCCATGACGGCAGCGCCCTCGTGGACTTCACCGATCTTGTACGTGATACCGGTGTAGAACAGGATTCGTTCGGTGGTGGTGGTCTTGCCCGCGTCGATGTGGGCCATGATTCCGATGTTGCGGACCTTGGCCAGATCAACGGTGCGAAGGTTGGTCGCCATCAGGCAGTCGGTTCTCTCGGGTCTCGGTAGTTCAGTCGGCAGATGGGAGCAGGTGCGGCCGGTGTCGGCGTGTCCTGCCCATAGCAGGCGCCTGGTCTACCAGCGGTAGTGCGCGAACGCCTTGTTGGACTCCGCCATCTTGTGGGTGTCCTCGCGACGCTTGACGCTCGCGCCGAGCCCGTTGGAGGCGTCCAGGATCTCGTTCATCAGCCGCTCGGACATGGCCTTCTCGCGGCGGGACTGGGAGTAGCTCACCAGCCAGCGCAGCGCCAGCGTCGTCGAGCGGCCCGGGCGGACCTCGATCGGCACCTGGTAGGTCGCACCGCCGACGCGGCGGCTCTTGACCTCGAGCGCCGGCTTCACGTTGTCAAGCGCGCGCTTGAGGGTGATCACCGGGTCGGTGCCGGTCTTCTCGCGGCAACCCTCGAGCGCGGTGTAGACGATGCGCTGCGCGAGCTGCTTCTTGCCGCTCCGGAGGATCTTGTTGATCAGCTGACTCACCAGCGGCGACGCGTAGACCGGGTCGACGATCGGCTGACGCTTCGGAGCCGGACCCTTGCGCGGCATTAGCTCTTCTCCTTCTTGGCGCCGTAGAGGCTGCGGGCCTGCTTGCGACCCTTCACACCCTGGGTGTCGAGGGAGCCGCGGACGATCTTGTAACGCACACCGGGGAGGTCCGCCACCCGACCACCGCGCACGAGCACCATCGAGTGCTCCTGGAGGTTGTGGCCGACGCCGGGGATGTAGGCCGTGACCTCGATCTGGCTGGTCAGCCGCACACGGGCGACCTTGCGCAGAGCGGAGTTGGGCTTACGAGGGGTGGTGGTGTAGACGCGCATGCACACGCCGCGCCGCTGGGGCGAACCCTTGAGCGCCGGCGTCTTGTTCTTGGACACCTTGTCCTTGCGGCCCTTGCGGACCAACTGCTGGATCGTGGGCACCGCGTCGTTCCCTCTTCTGCTCGGTGGACTGTTCTCCGGTGTGACTGTCTTCGCGGCGGCGACGTCTCCTGGCTCACCGCGCGACCCCCGCGGTCGGGTGTGTCGCCGCGGAGCCCAGTCGCCGAGATCATCTCGAACGACGGGATCTGAAGACCTCACGCACGCCCGTCAAGGGCACACATGAATGCCCAGCTACAGCCAGGCACGACGTCGAACATTACCCGCATGACCCTCGAAGGTCAAAACGGATCGTTCCCGGCCCCGTCGCACACCCTACACACCCGGGGAATGCTACGCGCCGCCCGCCGCGCCGAGCCGACCGGCCCCTTCTCGTCAGCCGGACGGACGGACTGGGGCAGGACCTGCACTGACCGGCGGGCGGGCGGCTCAGCTTGTCGACCGGGCGGGCTACTCGGCAATCAGTGCGTCTGTCAGTCGTCGCGGGCGGCCGTCCGGCCCTTCAGGAGAGCCCGGACGCCGCCCGCGGCGTCGTACTGGCGATTCTGCTGCTGCGCATTGGGACCAAACCCCGCCGAAACGGGGCCGAGACCTCGACGAAACACGGACCCGAGCTGTCCGACCCGGCCCTCGGCCGGGCCGGACAGCTCGAACGGGTCAGCTGGTGTAGCCGCCGAAGTCGAAGTCCTCCAGGCGGACCGCTTCGCCGGAGCCCGCGCCGAACGAGTAGTCGGCGTCGTAGCCCTCGTAGCCCACCATGGAGTACATCGCTGCCTTCGCCTCCTCGGTCGGCTCCACCCGGATGTTGCGGTAACGGTCCATGCCGGTACCAGCCGGGATGAGCTTTCCGATGATGACGTTCTCCTTCAGACCCCGCAGCGAGTCGCTCTTGCCGTTGATCGCGGCCTCCGTGAGGACCTTGGTGGTCTCCTGGAAGGACGCGGCCGACAGCCACGAGTCGGTCGCAAGCGACGCCTTGGTGATACCCATGAGCACCGGACGACCGGAGGCCGGCGTGCCGCCTTCGGCGACGACGCGACGGTTCTCCTCCTCGAACCGGATCCGCTCGGCCAGCTCGCCGGGAAGGAGTTCGGAGTCGCCCGACTCGATCACGGTGACCCGTCGCAGCATCTGCCGGACGATCGTCTCGATGTGCTTGTCGTGGATTGCCACACCCTGCGAGCGGTAGACCTCCTGGACCTCGTCCACGAGGTGCTGCTGGACGGCGCGCATACCCAGGACGCGGAGCACGTCCTGCGGGTCGGGCGTACCGTGCGTGAGCTGCTGGCCCACCTCGACGTGGGTGCCTTCCTCGACGAGCAGGCGGGAACGCTTGGAGACGGGGTAGGCCTTCTCCTCGCTGCCGTCGTCGGGGATGACCACGATCTTGCGGCTCTTCTCGGAGTCCTCGATCCGAACCCGGCCCGAGACCTCCGCGATGGGCGCCTTCCCCTTGGGCTGGCGCGCCTCGAACAGCTCGACCACCCGGGGCAGACCGTGCGTGATGTCCTCACCCGCGACACCGCCGGTGTGGAACGTACGCATGGTCAGCTGGGTACCCGGCTCACCGATCGACTGGGCGGCGATGATGCCGACCGCCTCACCGATGTCGACGAGTTTGCCGCTCGCCAGGGACCGGCCGTAGCAGGCCGCACAGGCGCCGACCCGCGAGTCGCAGGTGAGGACGCTGCGAACCCGCAGCTGCTCGACGCCGGCCTTGACCAGCTGGTCGATCACCTGGTCCCCCAGGTCGGTGCCGGCCGGAGCCGCCACCTGGCCGTCGGAACCGATCGCGTCCTCGGCCAGCACGCGTGCGTAGACCGAGGTCTCGACGTTCTCCTCCTTGCGGAGGGTCCCGTCGGGCTGGCGGGTGGCGATCCGCTTGATCAGGCCGCGCTCGCTGCCGCAGTCGTCCTCGCGGACGATCACGTCCTGGCTCACGTCGACCAGCCGGCGGGTGAGGTAACCCGAGTCCGCCGTCCGCAGCGCCGTGTCGGCCAGACCCTTGCGGGCGCCGTGCGTGGCGATGAAGAACTCCACGACGGACAGGCCTTCACGGTAGTTGGACTTGATCGGACGCGGGATGATCTCGCCCTTGGGGTTGGCCACCAGACCACGCATCGCCGCGATCTGCCGGACCTGCATCATGTTTCCGCGGGCACCGGAGTGCACCATCATGTAGATGGGGTTGATCTTGTCGAACCCCTCCTCCATCTCGCGGTGCACCTCGTTGGTCGCCTGCGTCCAGATCTCGATGAGCTCCTGGCGACGCTCGTCGTCGGTGATCAGGCCACGCTCGAACTGCTTCTGGACCCGGGCGTCCTTCTCCTCGTAACCCGCGAGGATCTCCGGCTTGCGCGCCGGCGTGATGACGTCCCCGATGGAGATCGTCACGCCGGAACGGGTCGCCCAGCGGAACCCGACGTCCTTCAGGCCGTCCAGGCACGCCGCCACGTCGACCTTGGGGTAGCGCTCCGCGAGGTCGTTGACGATCACGCCGAGCTGCTTCTTGCCGACCTCGTAGTCGACGTACGGGTAGTCGGCGGGCAGCACCTCGTTGAACAGCGCCAGGCCGAGCGTGGTGTCGAGGATGATCGGCTGACCGGGCTCCCAGCCCTCGGGCAGGGTGGCGCCGGGCGGCGGAACGATGTCCTTGAGCCGGATCTTGATCCGGCTCTGGATCGCGATCTCGCCCCGCTCGAACGCCATCATCGCCTCGGCCACCGAACCGAACGCGCGTCCCTCGCCGGGCAGGTTGTCCCGGGCCATGGTGAGGAAGAAGATGCCGATGATCATGTCCTGCGTCGGCATCGTCACCGGCCGGCCGTCGGCCGGCTTGAGGATGTTGTTGGTCGAGAGCATCAGGATCCGGGCCTCGGCCTGCGCCTCGGCCGACAGCGGCAGGTGCACCGCCATCTGGTCACCGTCGAAGTCGGCGTTGAACGCCGTACACACGAGCGGGTGGATCTGGATCGCCTTGCCCTCGATCAGCTGCGGCTCGAACGCCTGGATGCCGAGCCGGTGCAGCGTCGGCGCCCGGTTGAGCAGGACCGGGTGCTCGGCGATGACCTCCTCGAGCACGTCCCAGACCACGGGACGGGCACGCTCGACCATCCGCTTGGCGCTCTTGATGTTCTGGGCGTGGTTGAGGTCGACCAGCCGCTTCATCACGAACGGCTTGAAGAGCTCGATCGCCATGCCCTTCGGCAGGCCGCACTGGTGCAGCTTCAGCTGCGGGCCGACCACGATGACCGAACGGCCGGAGTAGTCGACGCGCTTACCGAGGAGGTTCTGGCGGAACCGGCCCTGCTTGCCCTTGAGCATGTCGGACAGCGACTTCAGCGGACGGTTGCCCGGCCCGGTGACCGGACGGCCGCGGCGGCCGTTGTCGAACAGCGCGTCGACGGCCTCCTGCAGCATCCGCTTCTCGTTGTTGACGATGATCTCGGGCGCACCGAGGTCGAGCAGTCGCTTGAGGCGGTTGTTCCGGTTGATCACCCGGCGGTAGAGGTCGTTCAGGTCGCTCGTCGCGAACCGGCCACCGTCGAGCTGCACCATCGGGCGCAGGTCCGGCGGGATGACCGGCACGCAGTCGAGCACCATGCCCAGCGGGTTGTTGTTGGTGGTCAGGAACGCCGAGACGACCTTGAGCCGCTTCAGGGCACGGGTCTTCTTCTGTCCCTTCCCGCTGCGGATGATCTCCCGCAGGTTGATCGCCTCGGCCTGGAGGTCGAACGACTCCAGCCGCTCCTTGATCGCCGCGGCGCCCATGTTGCCGGAGAAGTACTTGCCGAACCGGGAGCGCATCTCGCGGTAGAGGATCTCGTCGCCCTCGAGGTCTTGGACCTTGAGGTTCTTGAACCGCGTCCAGACCTCCTCGAGACGGTCCAGCTCACGCTGGCTACGGTCACGGGTCTGGCGGATCTCGCGCTCGGCGGCCTCCTTGACCTTGCGGCGCGCGTCGGCCTTGGCGCCCTCGGCCTCGAGCTGGGCGAGGTCCTCTTCCAGCTTCTTCATCCGCGTCTCGACGTCGTTGTCGCGGCGCTGCTCGATCTGCTTGCGCTCGACGTCGATCCGCGCCTCCAGCGAGGGCAGGTCGCGGGACCGGGCCTCGTCGTCGACCCGGGTGATCATGTACGCCGCGAAGTAGATGACCTTCTCGAGGTCCTTGGGGGCAAGGTCGAGCAGGTAGCCGAGACGGCTCGGCACGCCCTTGAAGTACCAGATGTGGGTGACCGGCGCGGCCAGCTCGATGTGGCCCATCCGCTCACGCCGCACCTTGGTGCGGGTGACCTCGACGCCGCAGCGCTCGCAGATGATGCCCTTGAAGCGGACACGCTTGTACTTACCGCAGTAGCACTCCCAGTCGCGGGTCGGCCCGAAGATCTTCTCGCAGAAGAGGCCGTCCTTCTCGGGCTTGAGCGTGCGGTAGTTGATGGTCTCCGGCTTCTTCACCTCTCCGTGTGACCACTGCCGGATGTCGTCGACCGTCGCAAGGCCGATTCGAAGCTCGTCGAAGAAGTTGACGTCGAGCACTGTGTTCTCGAACCCCTTAGTTGTTGAAGGCCTACTCAGATTCGGGGTGAGCGGGTGCGGCCGGGGTCACCGACCGCACCCACACGTCACCTCAGACTTCCTCGACGCTGCTCGGCTCCTGCCGGGTCAGGTCGATTCCGAGTTCCTCCGCGGCGCGGAAGACGTCCTCCTCGCTGTCGCGCATCTCCACGGCCATGCCGTCGCTGGAGAGCACTTCGACGTTGAGGCAGAGCGCCTGCATTTCCTTGACGAGCACCTTGAACGACTCCGGGATACCCGGTTCAGGGATGTTCTCGCCCTTGACGACTGCTTCGTAGACCTTGACCCGGCCTGTCACGTCGTCGGACTTGATGGTGAGGAGCTCCTGCAGCGCGAACGCCGCGCCGTAGGCCTCCAGTGCCCAGACCTCCATCTCACCGAAGCGCTGACCACCGAACTGCGCCTTACCACCCAGTGGCTGCTGGGTGATCATGGAGTACGGGCCGGTCGACCGCGAGTGGATCTTGTCGTCGACCAGGTGGTTGAGCTTCAGCATGTAGATGTAGCCGACCGCCACCGGCTCCGGGAACGGCTCGCCGCTGCGGCCGTCTAGCAGCCGCGCCTTGCCGTCCGAGCCGACCATGCGGACGCCGTCCCGGTTGGGGAACGTCGAGGCGAGCAGGCCGGTGATCTCCTCCTCGCGGGCGCCGTCGAATACCGGGGTCGCGACGTTGGTGCCAGGCTCCGCCTCGCCGGCACCGATGCCGGCCAGCCGGGTCTTCCACTCCTCGTCGTCGCCCTCGACCTGCCAGCCGGCCTTCGCGACCCACCCGAGGTGGGTCTCGAGGACCTGGCCGACGTTCATCCGGCCCGGCACGCCGAGCGGGTTCAGGATGATGTCGACGGGGGTGCCGTCCTCGAGGAACGGCATGTCCTCGACGGGCAGGATCTTGGCGATCACACCCTTGTTCCCGTGCCGGCCGGCGAGCTTGTCACCGTCCTGCACCTTGCGCTTCTGGGCCACGTCGACCCGGACCAGCTGGTTGACGCCCGGCGGGAGCTCGTCGCCTTCCTCGCGGTCGAAGACGCGGACACCGATGACCGTGCCGCTCTCGCCGTGCGGAACCTTCAGCGACGTGTCGCGGACCTCGCGGGCCTTCTCACCGAAGATCGCCCGGAGCAGCCGCTCCTCCGGCGTCAGCTCGGTCTCGCCCTTGGGCGTGACCTTGCCGACGATGATGTCGCCGGGGACGACCTCGGCACCGATCCGGATGATGCCCCGCTCGTCGAGGTCGGCCAGCATCTCCTCGGAGACGTTCGGGATGTCCCGGGTGATCTCCTCCGGCCCCAGCTTGGTGTCGCGGGCGTCGACCTCGTGCCGATCGATGTGGATCGAGGTGAGGACGTCCTCCTGGACGATCCGCTGGGACAGGATGATCGCGTCCTCGTAGTTGTGGCCCTGCCACGACATGAACGCGACGAGGAGGTTGCGACCGAGCGCCATCTCGGCGTTGTCGGTGCACGGTCCGTCGGCGATCACCGAACCGACCTCCACCCGGTCTCCCTCGGAGACGAGCGGACGCTGGTTGATGTTGGTGCCCGCGTTGGACCGCCGGAACTTCGCCAGCCGGTACGTCTGGTACGTACCGTCGTCGCAGGCGACCTCCACGAAGTCGGCGCAGGCCTCACGGACCACACCGGCCTTCTCGGCGGTCACGACGTCACCGGCGTCGACGGCGGCGCGGTACTCCATGCCGGTGCCGACGAGCGGCGCCTCGGAACGGATCAGCGGCACCGCCTGGCGCTGCATGTTGGAACCCATCAGCGCACGGTTGGCGTCGTCGTGCTCGAGGAACGGGATCATCGCCGTGGCGACCGACACCATCTGCCGGGGCGAGACGTCCATGTACTGAACCTCGCCGCGGGCGATCGCGTCGACCTCACCGTGCCGCTTGCGGACCAGCACGCGGTCCTCGGCGAAGGTTCCGTCGTCGTTCAGCACCGCGTTGGCCTGGGCGATGACGTAGCGGTCCTCCTCGTCGGCGGTGAGGTACTCCACCTCGTCGGTGACCCGGCCGTCGACGACCTTGCGGTAGGGCGTCTCCACGAACCCGAACGGGTTGACCCGGCCGTAGGTGGCGAGCGACCCGATCAGACCGATGTTCGGCCCTTCCGGCGTCTCCACCGGGCACATCCGGCCGTAGTGGGAGTGGTGGACGTCGCGAACCTCCATGCCGGCCCGGTCACGGGACAGACCGCCGGGGCCCAGAGCCGAGAAGCGACGCTTGTGCGTCAGCCCGGCGACCGGGTTGGTCTGGTCCATGAACTGGCTGGACTGGGAGGTGCCGAAGAACTCCTTCAGCGCCGCCACCACCGGACGGATGTTGATCAGGGTCTGCGGCGTGATCGCCTCGACGTCCTGGGTCGTCATCCGCTCGCGGACCACCCGCTCCATCCGGGCCAGGCCCGTGCGGAGCTGGTTCTGGATCAGCTCGCCGACCGTGCGCACCCGGCGGTTGCCGAAGTGGTCGATGTCGTCGTCCTCGACGACGATCTGACCCTGCGGCGCGTCGAGCTCCGTCCGGCCCTCGTGCAGCGCGACGAGGTAGCGGATCGTGGCCACGATGTCGTCGATGGTGAGCACCGACTGGTCGTGCGGCAGCGTCAACCCGAGCTTCTTGTTGATCTTGTGCCGGCCGACCTTGGCGAGGTCGTACCGCTTCGGGTTGAAGTAGTAGTTCTCCAGCAGCGCCTGCGCCGCCTCCCGCGTGGGGGGCTCGCCGGGCCGCAGCTTGCGGTAGATGTCGAGCAGCGCGTCGTCCTGGCCGGAGGTGTGGTCCTTCTCCAGCGTGAGACGCATCGACTCGTAGTCGCCGAACTCCTCCAGGATCTGCGCGTCGGTCCAGCCGAGCGCCTTGAGGAGGACGGTGACGTTCTGCTTGCGCTTACGGTCGAGGCGGACACCGACGGTGTCCCGCTTGTCGACCTCGAACTCCAGCCAGGCACCCCGCGAGGGGATCATCTTGGCTGTGAAAACGTCCTTGTCGCTCGTCTTGTCGAGCGTGCGCTCGAAGTAGACACCGGGCGAACGGACGAGCTGGCTGACCACGACACGCTCGGTGCCGTTGATCACGAACGTTCCCTTGTCGGTCATGAGCGGGAAGTCGCCCATGAACACCGTCTGGGACTTGATCTCGCCGGTCTCGTTGTTCATGAACTCGGCGGTGACGAACAACGGGGCCGCGTAGGTGAAGTCGCGGTCCTTGCACTCGTCGACGGAGTTCTTCGGCGGCTCGAACCGGTGATCGCGGAACGAGAGGGACATCGTCCCCGAGAAGTCCTCGATCGGGGAGATCTCCTCGAAGATCTCCTCCAGACCGGACCGGTCGGGAACGTCGTGACGGCCCTCTTCGAGGGCCTTCTCCGCGCGGGCCTGCCACCGCTCGTTGCCGACCAGGGTGTCGAAGCTCTCGACCTGCAACGCGAGCAGGTCGGGAACCTCGGCGGGTTCCTTGATCTTGGCGAACGAGACGCGGTGTGGCGCGGCGACGCGATCGGAGGTGGACGGGCGGGCGGACGTGGTGGACGCAGTGGAACGCGAAGCGGCCAAGAGGGGTCCTTCCGAGGCTTGCGGACTCGTCTCTCACATGCCGGACCGACCTCAGGGTGAACCCAGGCACGGTCGGAAGGCAGGGCAAAGCGACAGTGTAGCCCGCTGGCGCACTGCTGTCTAGTACCTCGGATTACGCGGAGAATTCGCCACCGAAGCTCCATCGCCATCGGCGAGCTCTTGCGCGGCCGGGCCCCCCGCACGGCCTCCCCGGAAGCATGGACCGAGTGCGAGGCCGAGTCAAGGAGGCAACGGCCGGTTTGGCGATCTTTCCCGGGACGAACCGGCAGATCACAGGCCCGTCATCCCGCTGACCAGCCACCGGTCGCCCACCCGGCGCATGGTCATTCGGACGCGGTTGAGGTCGGTCCGGGGCCCGGCCGTCCGGTTGCTGGTGGTGGTCTGGTTGACGAAGAGCAGCGTGACCACCTGGTCGGGGGTCGCGGACATCACGGACACCGACCTCACCTCAGCGACCACGACCGCGTGGGTCTGGGTCGCGGTCGGCCTGACCAGGGTCGTGACGGTCTGGGTGTACTTGTTCCGGAAATCACCGGTCAGCAGGGCCCGCGACCGGCCGAAGTCGGAGTCGAGCCGACGGTAGTCGTAGCCGAGCACGACCTGCGCCGCGGTCCGGGCGGCGCTCGACGCCCCGGTCCGGGCCGACTCCACCTCCCCCGCCACCTTCGCGCGGTAGCCGAGGACCGCGGTCGCGGCCAGTACGACGGCCACGGCAGCGGCGAGGACGGCGACCGGCCAGGTGCGCCGCGGGGGCGCCGCCCCCGTACTCGTCGCCGTGCTCGGGTCGGTCGCGTTCGGCTCCGTCGCGTTCGTGTCGGTCGCGCTCATCGTTCGGTACTCCTGCTCTCCCCGTCCCGTGCCATCTCGCCCGCTCTCGGCGGTTCTTCTGGTCCTCGGCCCTCACACTCAGCCGACGAACTGCAGCTCGACCACCCGCCAGCCCGTCTTCTCCCGGCTGAGGTCGAGCTGGAGCCGGTACGTCCGAAGCTGGGGTTTGCCGGCGCCGACGTGCGTCACCTCGGCGTCGGCAACGACCATCACCCGGGCGGAGTCCTGGTCGAAGCTGGTGATCCCGGCCTCGAGGATCCGGCCGCGAGACACGGTGCGGTTCTGGGTGACCAGGGTCCGCAGCCGCCTGGCCGCGTGGGAGTACTGGCTGCGGAAGTCGCCCGAGGCGAGTTCCAGCACCTCACCCGACTGCCGGTCGAACTTCCGGTAGTCCACGGTGGTGAAGTCGGCCACCAGCTGGCGCGCCGTGTGCAGGGCCTGTGCGCGTGAGCGGTCCTCCTCGTGCGCGGCGAGGACCCGCGAGCCGAGGAAGCCGGCGGCCACCAGTCCGGCGAGGAGCAGAGCCGCGAGTGCGGCGACGAGCGGACCGAGCGGCCGCGGCCGGGCCGGGGCGTCCACCGGGCCGTCCACCGGGCCGTCGACGGGGCCGTCCACAGGGCCGTCGACGGGGGCGTCCATCGTGCCGTCGGCCGAGTCGTCGGGCGGCGTCCCGTCCAGCACGTTCGTCATCGCGTCATCGGTCCGATCAACAGCCATTTCCACGACTCCTTTCCGAAGGCACGTTGCTCTCCCCCGAGTGAGCCGATCCGGGCCGGTTCTCCCCCTGGAAGCCGGACCACTCCGGTCGACGGGTCGTACGCCGCCGGCCGCACACCTGACCGCGCAGCCCCCGACCGCGCAGCCCCGGACCGCGGAGGCTCCGATCCCGTTCGGGGCTCACCGGCGCCGGCCCCCGGAGCGTTCTCGGCACCGCGCTCGGTGGTCGTCCGGTCCGTGCACCGCGCGTCGGTGTTCAGCGGTGTCCGTCCCAGGTCCTGCGGGCTCCGCCGCCTCGTTCCCTCATAGCCCTTCCGGCAGGCCCCGGGCGAGGTCGCGAGCTGGAGCCCGAAGTGCGCGGTGTAGTGGCTGCTGCCGGGGTCACGGGCGACCACCGTGTAGCCGCCGCGGACGACGTAGGGGTAGAGGATCAGCGCCTGCTGGACTCCCCGCAGCCGGACCCGGACGAGCTGCCCCGTGCTCGCGAGGTTGGCCAGGAGTACGGGCACGTCACCGGCGTTCTCGTCCACCAGGCCCTGCACCTGCTCGGCGGTCAGGACGCCAGACGCCAGCACCTCACGGACGTCCGGGTCCGCCCGGACCAACGTGTCGGACAGGTCGGCGAGGTCGCCGGCGAAGCTCCTGATCGCGCTGCCCGAGTCCCGTTGCGTGTCCAGGACGGTCCCGCCGCGGTCGATCAGGTCGACGGTCTGGGCGAGGTTCGCGTCCGCGGTCTCGACCAGGGAGTTCCCCGCGTCGACCAGCCGGGACAGGTCCGGTCCGGTGCCGGCGAAGGCGGTCCCGAGTTCGTCCAGGACCGTCACCAGGTCCTTCTTCGGGACCGAGGACGCGAGCCGGTCCAGGTCGAGCAGCAGCGTCGTCGTGGGCAGTGGAGTCCGGGTGCCGGCGCGGGCGATCCGGGTGCCGTCGCGCAGATACGGTCCCTCGCGTCGCCGGGGCTGCAGGTCGACGTACTGCTCGCCGATCGCCGAACGGTTGGCGACCACGGCGAGGGTGTCGGCGGGTACGCGGGTGCCGTCGTCGAGGGTGAGCGCCACGTCGACGCCGGACCGGGTGGGGCGCAGCCGGTCGACCCGCCCGACGGCGACGCCGCGGTAGGTGACCTCCGCCCCGGTGAAGATCCCGCCGGCGTCGGCGAAGTCGGCGTGCACGACGTACGTCCCGCCGACCAGCGCCCGCCCGAGCCCGGCGTACCTGATCCCGGCGACGGCGGTACCCACCAGCGTCAGCGCCAGGAACACCACCAGCTGGATCCGGACGGTGCGGGTGATCACAGCACACCTCCGACGAGCAGCCGGCCGAGGTTGGCGTCGTACGCGGGTACGACGGACGCGGCGCCGTTCGCGCAGGTCAGCGGCGGCAGGCAGCCCGGCGCCGGACTCCTCGGGTGCGGCGCCGGCACCGTCGGCAGCGAGGTCGGCAGGGACGTCGGCACCGCGGTCGGCAGAGGAACCGTGGGCAGCGCCGTCGGGACCGGAACGGTCGGCAGGGCGGTCGGCGTCTTCGTGGGGAGCGGGACGCGAGGCAACGGGGGCGCAGGCGGCACCGGCGGAGGCGTACGACCGGACAGCAGGCCCTGCAGGTCGACGTCCAGGGACAGCTGGAGGTTGGTGTAGTCGCCGGCGACCGCGTTCGCCGTCGCGTCCGAGAACGGATAGGTGAACAGCAGCTGCAGTGACTTCGGCAGGCTGTCCCCCGCGCGGGCCAGCTCGGTGAGGATCGGGTCCAGCGCCTGCAGATTCGCCAGCAGGTCCTCGCGGGAGGAGACGATGACCCGGGCGCCCACGTCGCCGAGCCGGGACAGTTCCACCAGCATCCGGGTGAGGTCGCGGCGCTGGTCGGCGAGGACCTTCAGAGCGGCCGGCAGCTGGTCCACCGCCGCGGCCAGGGTGGTCTTCTGCGCGGCGAGCGACGCGGACAGCCGGTCCAGGTTGTCGATGGCCCGGGTGATCTCCTGCTTGTGGGCGTCGAGCTGTCCGAGGAAGGTGTCCAGCCTGGCCAGCAGCCGGCGTACGTCCGGTTCGCGCCCCGACATCGCCTTGTTCAGCTCGACCTCGATCGTCTTCAGCTGCGCGACGCCACCGCCGTTGAGCAGCAACGACAGCGCCGAGAGGACCTCTTCGACCTCGACGTCGCGGCCGGTTCGTGCGAGCGGGATCACGTCGCCGTCGCCGAGCCGTCCGTAGCCGGCCTGGTCCGCGGGCGGCGCCAGGGAGACGAACTTCTCCCCGAGCAGGCTCGTCTGGCGGATCCGCGCAGTGGCGTTGTCGGGCAGCCGCACCTTCCGGGCGAGCCGGAGGACGACCTCGGCGGTGTAGCCGTCCAGGTGGATCTTCTCCACCTCGCCGACTGTGACGTCGTCGACCTTCACCGCCGAGCGGGGCACCAGGTCGAGCACGTCCCGGAACCTCACCGTCACCTGGTAGGAGTCGCCGCCGGCCCCTCCGCCTCCGGGTAGAGGCAGGTCGTAGACGGTGAACCCGCAGCCGGTGAGCAGAACGCCGGCGAGGAGGAGTACGGCGGTCCGGCGTACGGTCGCGAACCCGGTCCGGCCGGGCCAGGCGCTCGTCGGCCAGGTGCTCATCGGAGGATCCCGCCGAGCGAGCGGTCGCTGGTGGGTGCGGGCTGCCCGGCGGTGCCGCCGGTCGCCGGGGCGCCCGGCACCTGCGGCAGCGGCAGGTCGTCGAGGACCCTGGTCAGGTCGTCGCACACCGACTTCGGCTGCCCCGACTGGCGCAGCAGCGCGCACAGGTAGGCGCCCGGGTCGTCGGTCTGGGCGAAGTTGTTGCGCGTGTCCAACGTGCCCGTCCGCGGGTTGTAGGTGTGGTCGAGGTTGGACAGTGCCACCGGTGCGGTGTCCAGCACCTCGCGCAGGGCGGCCTGTTGCCGTACGAGCGTCTTCGACAGCTCGGTGAGCCCGTGCACGTTGGCGCGCACCTCGGCGCGGTTGTCCCGGACGAACGCCGCCACGTCGGTGAGGGCCGCCGCGAGCTGGGCGAGCGCCGCCCGCAGGTCGCCCCGCTCCCCCGCGAGCTGGTCCGCGACGCCGGCCAGGTCGGTGTTGAACGCGCGTACCTGCGCGTCGCTGTCCGCCAGTGCGCCGGTGAACTCCTGCAGCTGGCGTACCGTCGCGAACAGGTCCTGCCGGCCGCCGGACAGCGTCTGGGTCGCGTCGGCGAGGTCGCCGATCGTGGCGTGCAGCTTCCCGCCCTGGCCCTGCAGGTTGTCCGCGCCCACGGTGAGCAGCCGGGACAGCGAGCCCTGCCGGTTGGCGCCGTTCGGGCCGAGCGCCACCACCAGGTCGTCCAGGCTCTGGTAGATGCGGTCGAGCTCGACAGGTACGGCGGTGCGCGGCAGCGCGATCTCCGCTCCGTCGGCGAGCACGGGCCCGCCGCGGTAGACCGGGGTGAGCTGGACGTACCGGTCGCTGACCACCGAGGGCGAGATCACCACCGCCCGGGCGTTCGCGGGCACCTTCTGCCTCGCGTCGTACGACATGTCCACCCGCACCGCGGTGCCCTCCGGCCGGACCCGGTCCACCCGGCCCACCGGTACGCCGAGGATGCGCACGTCGGAGCCTTCGTAGAGGCCGACCGTGCGCGGGAAGTGCGCGACCAGGTGCCTACGCGGCGCCTCCGGCCACACCGCGTAGGTGAGCCCGGCCACGGCGGCCAGGGCGAGCACGACGGCGACGGCCGGCCCGCGCTCACGAGCCCACTGCCGGCTGCGCGCCGGCGCTTTCGTCGTAGGCGCCGTACGCGCCGTCGATCGCAGCTTCGCGCGCAGCCTGGTGAGCACCCGGGTCATCGGCCGCCTCCGGGGACTCGGGGTGCGGCCGGAAGTGGCACGAGGTTCGGGATGTAGGTGTCGAACCACGGTCCGGTGCCGAGGGTGTTCGTGAACACCCGCAGGAACGGCGCCAGCAGCCGGATGCTGCGGTCCAGGCTGTCCTGGTTGGCCCGGAGCATGCCGACCACGGAGGCCAGCCGCTTCAACGCCGGTTCCAGCCGGGCCTGGTTGTCCGCCACCAGGCCGCTGATCTGCGCCGACAGCTCCTGCGCGGTGACCAGCAACTGGTGGATGAGCGCCCGCCGGGCGCGCACCTCACGCAGGACCAGGTCGCCGTCGCGGACCAGCGCGACGAGCTCGGTGTCGCGGTCGGCGAGGACCCGGGACACCTGGTTGGCGTGCGCGAGCAGCCGGTGCAGTTCCTCGTCACGTGAGGCGATGGTGCGCGACAGCCGGGACAGGCCGTCGAGGGAGCCGCGCACCTCCGCTGGCGTACCCGCGAACGTCGCGCTCAGCGTGTCCAGCGCGGTGGCGAGCTGGGCGGTGTCGATCCGGCCGGTGGTGGTGGCCAGGTCACTGAACGCCTCCACCACGTCGTACGGCGAGACCGTACGCGACTGCGGGATCTCCCTGGCCGGGTCCAGCCGGCCCGGCCCGGCCGGCACCAGGGAGAGGTACTTGCGGCCGAGCAGCGTGCGGATCCGGATCGCCGCGCCGGTGTCGCGTCCGAGCCGGACACGGTCGTCGGTGATCCGGAACTCCACCCGCACGTGCGACCCGGCGAGCTCGACCGCGCGGACGTGCCCGACCTTCACACCCGCGACCCGCACCTCGTCGTCCGCCCGGAGCCCACCCGCCTCGCCGAACCGCGCGGCGTACGTCGTACCGCCGCCGATCAGCGGCAGGTCGGCAGCGTGGAACGCGCCGTAGACCAGCGCGGCGAGCACCACCAGGCCCACCGCGCCGACGGTGGTGTAGTAGCGCGGCGTCCGGCCCCTCATCGCCGACCCGTTCGTCGTCGGCACCTCATCGTCCGGCCCCTCCTCGCCCGGCACCTCATCGTTGACACCTCGCGTCGGTGACGTGCAGGCCCGCACGGGGCAGCTCCTTGCCGGTGGGCAGCACGATCCGACCGTCGAAGTCGCAGAGGTAGAAGTTGAACCACGAGCCGTAGGTCGCGGTTCTGGTGAGCCGGTCGAGCTTGCCGGGCATCCGCCGCAGCGTCCGCTCCACCAGGGCGGAGTTGTCGTCCAGGGTTCCCGCCACCCTGCCGAGCTGGGTGACGTCGGTACGCAGGTCCGGGCGGGCGTCACGGAGAAGGCCCGCGGTCTGCCGGTTGAGGGTGACGATCGAGTCCAGCGAATCGCCGATGGCCTTGCGGTCCTCGGCCAGGCCGGACACGAACCGCTGCAGCTGGACCACCAGGGCGGACAGCTTCCGGTCGCGTTTCGCGACGGTGGCCAGCACCGTGTCGAGGTGGTCGATCAGGTCGCCGATCACCTTGTCCCGGTCGGCGAGGGTGCTGGTGAGGGACGCGGTGTGCGCGAGCAGGCTCTCCACCGTGCCGCCCTCGCCCTGCAGCACCTGGATGATCTCGTACGCCAACTGGTTGACGTCCTGCGGCGACAGCGCGGCGAACAGCGGCTTGAAGCCGTCGAAGAGCACCGTCAGGTCGAGCGCCGGGCGGGTCTGGGCGACCGGGATGGTGCCGCCGGCCGGCAACGGTGCGGCGCCGCCCGCCCCCTCCGACAGCGCCACGTAGCGCTGCCCGACGAGGTTGCGGAACCTGATCGTCGCCAGGACGCTGCGGGCGAGCACCTGGTCCGCGGCGACGGTGAACGTCAGCCGGGCCAGCGCGCCGCCGCCGCGTTCGGGCAGCACGTCCACCGCACGCACCTCGCCCACCCGGACACCGGCGATGCGTACGTCGTCGCCCTTCTCGACGCCGGTCACGTCGGTGAAGACTGCGTGGTACTCCCGGGACGCGCCGAGCCCGACGTTGGCGATGGTGACCGCCAGCAGTGCCGTGGCCAGCGTCGTCACCACGACGAACACGGCGAGCTTGGCCGCGGCGGCCGCCGTCGTACGGTCGGAGATCCTCGGGCGGATCCTCGGGCGGATCGTCTGGAGACGCAGGAACGAACGGCTCATCCGACGCTCACCTGCGTCCCACGGACCAGCGGGCCGTACAGCAGGGTGGTCACGTCGGGTACGTCGCCCGGCGGGATGCGCAGCACCGGCGCCACCAGGGCGTCGACCACCCGCTGTTCCCGGGCGGTGCCGGCGTACCCGCTGGACAGGTCGAACACCGGAGCCCGCGCCCCCGCTCCGGAGCCGGCCCCGGGACCTGACCCCGATCCGGACCCGCCGACCCCCTCCCGTACGCCGCTGCCCGGCGCCGGGTCGGCCTGGGAGTACGGCGGGTCCGGCAGCGAACGGCAGCCCGGCCCGCGGTCGTCGTCGTACGCCGGCCGGTCCTGCCGCCCGTAACCGCGGTGCTGGTCGACGACCTCCAGCGTGATGTGCAGCGCGGGCGCACTGCCCGGATAGTGCTCGCCGCCGCCGAACGCGTCGTCGATGCGGGGCACCCAGTTCGCCAGGCCCTCCAGCAGGCAGGAGTACTCCGGGGAGTACGTCGCCAGCAGGTCCAGCGTGGGCCGGCTCACCTCGCCGACCCGGATCAGGCCGGCCTCGTTGTCGGCCAGGAACCTCCGGGTGGACGCGCTGGTGCCGGCGAGGTCGGTGAGGAAGTCCTCCAGCACCCGTTGCTTGACCACGACGGTGCTCCCGGTCTTCGTGGCGTTGCGCAGCAGCCGCACCAGGTCGGGGGTCGCGTCGGCGTAGATGTCCGCGACGTCGGCGAGAGCGGACACGTCGTGGTTGAGCTGCGGCAGGTGCGGGTCGAGCCGGCCCAGGTAGGCGTCCAGCCGGGTGAGGTTGCCGCCGATCCGGTCACCGCGTCCCTCCAGCGCGGTGGCGAGCGCGGCCAGTGTCGCGTTCAGTTGGGCCGGGCGAAGGGTGCGCAGCAGCGGGTAGACGTCCTCGAGGACGGCGGCGAGTTCGATCGCCACACTCGACCGGTCCGGCCCGATCACGTCGCCGGCCGCGAGCCTGCGCGGAGACGGCCTGGCCGGCAGGACGAGTTCGACGTACTTCTCCCCGAACAACGTCTTCGGCACGATCCGGGCGGTCACGTTGGCCGGGATGGCGGCCAGGCTGTCCGGCGTCAGCGCGAGGTCGACCCGGGCCCGGCGGCCGTCGGACGCGACGTGGCGTACCTCGCCCACGATCAGGCCGCGGACCTTCACGTCCGCCTGCCGGTTGAGCTCCAGCCCCACGTGGTCGGTCTCCAGGGTCACCTCGGCCGTGTCGGTGAACGCCTGGGTGAAGAACGCGTACGTCAGGCCGCCGAAGCCCACCAGCAGGGCGAGGAAGACGATCCCCAGCGCCCGCGGCCCGAGCCGACCCGGCCGCCCGGGTCGCGCGGCCTGCCAGGGCCACCTCGACTGCCCAGGCTGCCGAGACTGCCCGGGCTGCCCGGGCCGACCCGAGCGCCCGGGCCGCCGGGTCACCTTCTCGAACTGTGTACGACCGGCCATCGCCTACCCCGCCAGCCGCACGGTCGTGCTCGCGCCCCAGATCGCCATCGACAGCGCCAAGTCGACGACGTTGATGACCACGATCGACGTACGCACCGCCCGGCCGACCGCCACGCCGACTCCCGCGGGGCCGCCGGTGGCGTGGTAGCCGTGGTAGCAGTGGATCGAGATGATCAGCACCGCGAATACCAGCACCTTTCCGAACGACCAGAGCACGTCGTGCGGCGGCAGGAACAGGTGGAAGTAGTGGTCGTAGGTCCCGGCGCTCTGGCCGTAGCCCGCGGTGACGACGAGCCGGGTCGCGAAGTACGACGAGAACAGCCCGACGACGTACAACGGAACGACCGCGAGCAGCCCGGCGACGATCCGCGTGCTGACGAGGAACGGCAGCGACGGGACGGCCATCACCTCCAGGGCGTCCACCTCCTCGCTGACCCGCATCGCGCCGAGCTGGGCGGTGAAGCCGCAGCCAACCGTCGCCGCCAGCGCGATGCCGGCGATCAGCGGCGCGATCTCGCGGGTGTTGAAGTACGCCGACACGAAGCCCGCGTAGGCGGAGGTGCCCAGTTGGTTGAGCGCGGCGTACCCCTGCAGGCCGACCTCGGTGCCGGTGAAGAACGCCAGGAACGCGATCACCCCGACCGTGCCGCCGACGACCGCCAGCGCTCCGGTGCCGAAGCTCACCTCGGCCAGCAGGCGTAGTACCTCCCGCCGGTAGCGGCGTACGGTCGCGGGGATCCAGCCGGCCGCCCGGAGGTAGAAGGCGAGCTGGTCACCGAGGGTGTCCAGGGCACGCAACGGAGCGCTCACCTCAGGCACCCTTCGGCGGGACGAGCTGGAAGTAGACCGCCTGCATCACGAAGTTCGCGAAGAACAGCAGCATGAAGGTGATCACCACGGTCTGGTTGACCGCGTCGCCGACGCCCTTCGGCCCGCCGCCGGCGGAAAGGCCCTTGTACGACGCGACCACCGCGGCGAGCAGGCCGAACACCAGCGCCTTGACCTCACCTGCCCACAGGTCCGGAAGCTGCGCCAGGGCGGTGAACGACGCGAGGTAGGCGCCCGGCGTACCTCCCTGCAGGACGACGTTGAAGACGTAGCCGCCGATCACGCCGACGACGCTCACCAGGCCGTTGAGGAAGACGGCGACGAACATCGCGGCGAGCACCCGGGGCACGACCAGCCGGTGCAGCGGGTCGATCCCGAGCACCCGCATCGCGTCGATCTCCTCCCGGATCGTGCGCGAACCGAGGTCGGCACAGATCGCCGAACCTCCCGCCCCGGCGATCAGCAGCGCCGTCGCGATCGGCGACGCCTCCCGGACCACGGCGAGCACCATCGCCGCCCCGGCGAACGACTGGGCACCAAACTGCCTGATCAGGCCGCCCACCTGCAAGGCGATGACGGCACCGAAGGGGATCGCCACCAGCGCCGTCGGCACGATCGTGACCCCGGCCAGGAACCACGCCTGGCGGACGAACTCCTGCCACTGGAAAGGTCGTCGCGGCAGCCCGCGCACGACGTCCAGTCCGAACGCGAACAGCCGGCCGCTCGCCTGCAGCGGTGCCGTCGGATGCCGGCTCACGGTCCGTCTCCCCCGGCAACCCCGGGCCCGGCCCCAGCCGGCGCGGCCGCCCCGGCCGAGGCGGGCACGGGCGACGCCGCGGACGAAGGGTCCGGCTCGAACGAACCCGGCGGCGGGGTCACGTCGTTGTCGGCACACCACTGCCCGGGCGGGCGCTGGCTGGGCCGAGGTTCACCGTTGGAAGGCCCGAGCTGGAGCGGGATCGGCGGGAGCGCCGCCAGCTCCACCCCGGCCGCCGCCTCGGCCGCGAGCTCGTCGGCGTCCTTCTCCTCCGACATGCCGATCGGGCCCACCCTTTGCGCGTTGAGGAACTGCCGTACGACGGGTTCCTGCGAGCACAGGCACATCTCCCGCGGACCGAACATCGCGAGGTGCCGGTGGTAGAGCAAGCCGATGTTGTCGGGCACCGTGCGGGCGGTGTTGATGTCGTGGGTGACGATGAGGAACGTCGCGCCGGTCTGCTGGTTGAGGTCGACGATCAACTGGTTGAGGTACGCCGTCCGCACCGGGTCCAGGCCGGAGTCCGGCTCGTCGAACAGGATGATCTCGGGGTCGAGTACGAGCGCCCTGGCGAGCCCGGCCCGCTTGCGCATCCCGCCGGAGATCTCGCCGGGCAGCTTGCGCTCCGCGCCGAGCAGCCCGACCATCTCGATCTTCGACATCACGATCGAACGGATCTCGTTCTCGGACCTGCGGGTGTGTTCGCGCAGCGGGAACGCCACGTTGTCGTAGAGGTTCATCGAGCCGAACAACGCGCCGTCCTGGAAGAGGACGCCGAAAAGTCTGCGGACGCGGTACAACTCCCGCTCCCGGCAGGTGGCGATGTCGTGGCCCTCGATGAGGATGTGGCCCCGGTCGGGTTTGAGCAGGCCGACCAGGCATTTCAGGAAGACCGACTTGCCCGTGCCGGAAGGCCCCAGCAGAACGCTGATCTCACCGGACGGAAGAGTGAGGCTGACGTCGCGCCAGACCGGCGCGCCCCCGAAGGACTTGGTGAGCCCGTCCACCCGGATCTCGACGCCCACCAGAACTCCTCACCGCCGGTCTGCGTGCGTACCGGCCGCCGCAGACCCCCCGGTGGCGGCGACCGATACACACGCCTCCTCAACGAGCCGGAGTCGGCGAGGTTACGGCCGTGCGGACGACAGAATGTGCGGTCCGCGGACGGGAAGAGGGCGGTCACCCAGGTGGGTGACCGCCCTCTGCACAGACAGACGACCGCGGTCGCGCGGACCGCGTGCGAACGTCCCTTACTTCAGGGTGACCTTGGCGCCAACAGCCTCGAGGGACTCCTTGGCCTTCTCCGCGGTCTCCTTGTTGGCCTTCTCCAGGACGGGCTTCGGCGCGCCCTCGACCAGGTCCTTGGCCTCCTTCAGGCCGAGGCTGGTGAGCGTGCGCACCTCCTTGATGACCTGGATCTTCTTGTCGCCGGCAGCCTCGAGGATGACGTCGAACTCGTCCTTCTCCTCCTCGGCCTCGGGCGCGGCACCGCCGGCCGCGGGGCCCGCCGCGACGGCGACCGGAGCGGCCGCGGTCACGCCGAAGGTGTCCTCGAACTGCTTGACGAACTCGCTGAGCTCGAGAAGCGTCATCTCCTTGAACGCGTCGAGCAGCTCGTCGTTGCTGAGCTTAGCCATGAGTGGCGTACCTTCCGTGTGTCGTGCAGTGGTGACGGTCAGTCCTGGTCAGGTCAGGACTCGCTGGACTCGCCGGCGTCCGACGCGTCGGAGCTGGCTTCCGGTGCGGCCTCGGCGTCGGCCTCGGAGGTGGTGTCGGCAGCGCCAGCGGCCGGGCCCTCCTCCTCGACCTTCTGACGCAGCGCCTCGGCGAGCCGGGCGGCCTGCGACAGCGGGGCCTGGAACAGCGAGGCGGCGCCCGAAAGCGACGCCAGCATCGCGCCCGCGAGCTTCGCGAGCAGGACCTCGCGGGACTCGAGGTCAGCGAGCTTGGTGATCTCGTCGACGGCGAGGGACCGGCCCTCGAGCACGCCGCCCTTGATGACGAGATTGGGGTTGGCCTTGGCGAAGTCACGCAGACCCTTGGCGACCTCGACCGGGTCGCCGCTGATGAACGCGATGGCCGAGGGGCCGACGAGAAGCTCGTCGGCGATCTCGACTCCCGCCTCCTTCGCCGCGATCCTGGTCAGCGTGTTCTTCACCACGGCGTAGTTGGCGTTGTCACCGATGGAGCGCCGCAGTTCCTGCAGCTGCTTCACGGTGAGTCCGCGATACTCGGTCAGGACCGCTCCGGCAGAGTCGCGGAACTGGTCCGTGAGCTCTGCGACGGCGGTTGCCTTGTCCGGCTTCGCCATGGATCTCCTTCCTCGGGGTGGCCTGCGACCGCGGCCCGGGAGGAAACCCGCAGAATGCGAAAAGCCCCGTACGCACGCGTACGGGGCGAACACGAACTCGAGGGCCAGGACTCCGCTCGCGGTGGACCGCGACCCGGAAACCCGATCTTGACTTCGTTGCCACGTGACGCCTGCGCGGGCCGCCCGACGTGCGGGACCTTCAGCCACCCCGGAGGGAGGCAACCAGCGGTCTTCGGCAGCCGCCAGAATACGGGACGGCTCCCCCAGCCACCAAATCGCCCCCGGTTATCGTCTGAGAACCGGGTGGGACTCGACCACCTGCACGTTGGCGTCGACGTCGAAGGTGACCGGCACGATCGGCTGCGGTGGGACGGAGTCCACGACGACCGTTCCCGTCCAACGCACCTGCAGGTGGACCTTGCCCTCACCGGCGGCGCCGAAGGTGTTCGTCACGTAGTAGCCCGGGTGGCCGTCCGGAAGCGTGCCGTCGAACTCCCGGCCTGCACCCTTGACGGTGTGGGCGCCTCCGTTGGCGTCGGAGAAGGTCCAGGTGTAGTCCGGAGTGGCGGTGATCTGCCCGTGCAACTCGAAGTGGCGTCCCTGCGACGGTGGCACCGTGATGTCGAAGGTCTGCGTTCCCGGGTCGTCGACCGACACGATCGTCGGCAGGTTGACCAACGTCCTGGGAGCCGGGTGCAGAGAGATCTTCGGCCTGGGCAGGTTCCGTTGGATCTCGTACTTGAAGTCGTAGCTGAGCTGCTCGATCGGGACCCACTCCGGCGTGGGGTAGCACTCTGCCGTCCCGTGCCACTTGGCGCGGTCGCCGCGATCCTTCCACTGATAGCGGACGACCGAACGGACGTAGATCGGCTCACGCGGATCCGGTGACAGGTCAGGGTTGCACCAGATGGCCAGCGGGTCGCAGTCGCCGATCCCGGCGCCCTGGCAGTCCCACGCCGGCTGGTTGATCAGGACCTCCTGCACCCAGTCGTTCGGACCGGGTGGCTGCGAGGGCGCGGGCGTTCCCCTGGGCGGCTGGTAGTAGCCCCTGCCCGACTCGCTGTACTGCCAGCCGACGTCCCCGCGCGGGATGTCGGCGAACGCCTCTGGCGCCACCAGCCCGAAGGCCGTCAGGAGAAAACCGCCCAGCGCGATGCCGATGACTCTCCTCGTTGCCCTCATTGCGACTTCCCCCCGGCTGTCAACTGCCAGTTGCCGCTGATCTCCTGCACGCCGTAGGTGTAGGTGACTCGTTCCGCGGGCCCCTGGTTGATCACCGTGCCGGCGGAGTTGTACTGCTTCCAGGCGGTGGACAGTGACCGTACGCGAACCATGTAGGTCCCGCCGGACTTGGAGAACACCTCGACGTGGTTCTGCGTGTAGAGGCCGCCGCTGAACTTCCCGCCACCGCTGTAGGTGGACCTGATGCTGGCGGCGAGCTGTACGCAGTCAAGGCATCCGCTGGTGTACATCGGGCGAAGCGTGGAGACATCGCCGTTCTCGATCGCCTTGTTGACCGTAGTGACGTACCTCGTCACGAACGCCCTCACCGCTGCGGCCTCCGGTCCGGTGGGCGCCGGACCGAACGTCTCGATCCTGCCGGGCTTGGTCGGGCTGGCCGACGGGCTCGGAGTCGGGGTCGGTGTGGCCGACTTCGTGGGGGTGGACTTCGCGGTCGGAGTGTCCATCGTCGCCGGCTGCGGAGAGTCCCCGCCGCACGCCGACGCCGACAACCCGAGAACGACACCGGCGACGACCGCGACCGCCCTGGTCGTCGATCGTCTGTTGGCCAGTCCAGCTGTGAAGCGCACGCGTACCCCCGTGTGTGCCCGTCGCCTCGCCACCCGTCCGCGACAAAGCGCTCATATCCTAACAGCGAGTGATCAGCGCCCGGAAGCGTCGACGATGGCCCGACGCACAAATGTCACCGGGCGTTGCCCAGGCACGGCGACGACTTCCGCTCGCCGGACGACCAGGCATCCGGCGTACGGAGAACCACCGAAAAGGCAGAACGCCCCCGCACCGAGAGGTGCGAGGGCGTCCTGGACGGGATCGCGTCAGGCCGAGGCCTCAGCGGTCGAGACGGTCTTGGCCGGGTCGACCGGAACGCCCGGGCCCATCGTGGTCGACAGCGTGACCTTGCGGATGTAGCGGCCCTTCGAAGCCGACGGCTTCAGCCGGAGCACCTCGTCGAGGGCGGCGCCGTAGTTCTCCGCGAGCTGGTCCTCGCTGAAGGACGCCTTGCCGATGATGAAGTGCAGGTTGGCGTGCCGGTCGACGCGGAACTCGATCTTTCCGCCCTTGATGTCGGTCACGGCCTTGGTGACGTCGGGGGTGACGGTGCCCGTCTTCGGGTTCGGCATCAGACCGCGCGGGCCGAGCACCCGGCCGAGCCGGCCGACCTTGCCCATCAGGTCCGGCGTGGCGACAACGGCGTCGAAGTCGAGCCAACCGCCCTGGATCCGCTCGATCAGGTCGTCGGAGCCCACGTAGTCGGCGCCGGCGGCGGTGGCGTCCTCAGCCTTCTGTCCGGTGGCGAAGACCAGGACCCGAGCGGTCTTGCCGGTGCCGTGCGGAAGGTTGACGGTGCCGCGCACCATCTGATCGGCCTTGCGGGGGTCGACGCCGAGACGCATCGCGACGTCCACGGTCTCGTCGAACTTCTTGCCGGCGTTCTGCTTGGCCAGGGCCACCGCCTCGCGCGGGTCGTGCAGGACGGCCTGGTCGACCTTCTCGGCCGCCGCGCGGTAGGACTTGCTGCGCTTCATGAACACTCCTGGAGTCGGATGGTGGAGTCGTGGTGCGGGCCAGCGCGGGCCCTCCCACCAGGACGCCGGACCGGAGTCCGGCCGGTTGTACGTGCGTACGGAGGCGTACGGGCTACTCGGAGACCGTGACGCCCATCGACCGCGCGGTGCCCTCGACGACCTTCATCGCGGCCTCGATGTCGTTGGAGTTCAGGTCGGGCATCTTCGTCTCGGCGATCTCCCGCACCTGGGCGCGCGAGATGGTGCCGACCTTCGCGGTGTGCGGCGTCGCGGAACCCTTGTCGAGGCTGATCGCCTTCTTGATCAGCTCCACGGCCGGAGGGGTCCGGGTGACGAAGGTGAACGTCCGGTCCTCGTAGATCGTGATCTCGGCGGGGATGACGTTGCCCCGCTGGGACTCCGTCGCGGCGTTGTAGGCCTTCGTGAACTCCATGATGTTGATGCCGGTCGGGCCGAGCACCGTACCCACCGGCGGGGCGGGGGTTGCGGCGCCAGCCTGCAGCTGGAGCTTGAGTACGGAGGCGATCTTCTTCTTCGGAGGCATGGTGTTCGGGTCCTCTTGGGTGGTGAAAGGGGCGAGAGTCCGGCCGGGGCCGTCAGACCTTCTGGATCTGCGTGAAGGACAGCTCCACCGGGGTCTCCCGGCCGAAGATCTCGACGAGGGCCTTCACCCTCTGTGCGTCGGGGTTGAGCTCTGTGATCGTCGCGTGCAGTGTCGCGAACGGTCCGTCGACCACCATGACCGAGTCGCCCACGGCGAAGTCGACGACCTCGGCCTTCTTCTTCTTGTCGGGCTCCTTGGTCTCCTCGACCGCCGGGGCCAGCATCTTCTCAACCTCGTCGAGGCCGAGCGGCACCGGCTGGTGAGCGTGGCCGACGAAGCCGGTCACCGAAGGAGTGTGCCGGACGGCTGCCCACGACTCGTCGGTGAGGTCCATCCGGACCAGCACGTAGCCGGGGAGCACGGTGCGACGCACCATTCGCCGCTGGCCGTTCTTGATCTCCGCGCGCTCCTCCTGGGGGACGACCACCTCGTAGATGTAGTCCTCCATGTTGAGGGACTGGATGCGGTTCTCGAGGTTGGTCTTGACGCGGTTCTCCATGCCCGAATAGGTGTGGATCACGAACCAGTCGCCGGGCTTGGACCGCAGGGCCGCCTGGAACTCCGCCAGGGCGTCCTCCGCGGTGGGCTCGGCGTCCTCGTCGGACTCCTCGGCCGCGGCGTCGCCGGACTCTTCGGCGCCCGCCTCGGGGGTGGTTTCGGAACCGATCCCGGAGCTGGTCTCTGAGCTGGTCCCGGGGCTGGTCTCGGGGCTGGGCTGCTCGGAGTCGGCGGAGGCCTCGTCGGCAGGCTGGCCGGCCGAGGCGTCGGCGGCGGCAGCTGCCTGCTCCGAATCCGCGCGCTGCAGGTCGCGGATCTCGTCGTCGAGGTCGGACACTCTTGGTACTCCGTCTTCTTCAGCGATTTCTTGATCGTCCGGCGGTGTTGCGGGGCTCCAGGGTGGCGTCCGCGCCGTCAGCCGAAGATCTTGAACATCAGCTGGCCGATGCCCAGGTCGAGCAGCGAGACGATCGCGATCACCACGAGCACGAAGACCAGCACCACCGACCAGTAGGTCGTCAACTGGTCACGGGTGGGCCAGATGACCTTGCGAAGCTCAGCCACCACCTGGCGGTAGAACAGGCCGACGCGCGCGGCGTGACTCCCGCCGCTTTCGCCCTTCTTGTCCGGGCGAGCACGCTCCGGGGTCGCGGTGGATCCGCGGGTCTCCGTCACTTTCGTCCTCACCGGTCCTCTGGCCCGGCCGGACACTCCGTCCGGGCTGGGAGGTCGCACTACATGAGGAACGAACGAACGTCCCCGTTAGTGCTACCACCCACGCATCGTCCGCCGGGGGCGACGCGCGCGACTTCGGCCGGCCGGCCGAGGCCTGCAGGGCAGGAGGGACTCGAACCCCCAACCGCCGGTTTTGGAGACCGGTGCTCTACCAATTGAGCCACTGCCCTACGGAGATCGGAAAGCCTCCACGTGGCGCGCTCGGGACCGAGTCGCCCGGGCACGCTTCGGAGAGGTCCTCAGACCACCGATGGAAGAGTGTACGGGGTCACGGCGCGGAAGGTCGAACCGACCCGGGCGGTTTGTACCGCCGCCGACTCGCCGACACTCTCGCCCCGCCACCGCTCGCACGCACGCGAGGTGCCACGATAACTGTCATGACCAGCCCTGAGAGCGGCCCGCCCACGCCGGCCGTAGACGAGTCCCTCGCAGCACCCGCGAGCGACCGGGCAAGGATCGCCGCCCGGGTCGCCGCCATCGCCGAATCGGCCACGTTGGCGGTCGACGGGAAGGCGAAGGCGCTGAAGGCGGCCGGGCGACCCGTGATCGGCTTCGGCGCCGGCGAGCCCGACTTCCCCACCCCCGACTACATCGTCGACGCGGCCGCGCAGGCCTGCCGCGACCCGCGCAACCACCGCTACACCCCGGCCGGTGGGCTGCCCGAGCTGCGCAAGGCGATCGCCGCGAAGACCGAGCGCGACTCCGGCTACGAGGTGACGCCGGCCCAGGTACTCGTCACCAACGGCGGCAAGCAGGCGGTCTACGAGGCGTTCGCGCTCCTGCTGGACCCGGGCGACGAGGTACTGCTCCCCGCGCCGTACTGGACGACGTACCCCGAGTCGATCGGGCTGGCCGGCGGCGTGACGGTCCCGGTGCTCGCCGACGAGACCCAGGACTACCTCGTCACGGTCGAGCAGCTGGAAGCCGCCCGCACCCCGCGGACCAAGGTCCTGCTGATGTGCTCGCCGTCCAACCCCAGCGGGGCGGTCTACCCCGTGGAGCGGCTGCGCGAGATCGGCCAGTGGGCCGCCGACAACGGCCTGTGGGTGATCACCGACGAGATCTACGAGCACCTCACCTACGACGGCGTGAAGTCCGCGTCGCTGCCGGTGCTGGTGCCCGAGCTCGCCGACCGGTGCATCGTGGTCAACGGCGTCGCCAAGACGTACGCCATGACCGGCTGGCGGGTCGGCTGGCTGATCGGCCCCACCGACGTGGTGAAGGCCGGCACCAACCTGCAGTCCCACGCCACCGGCAACGTCAGCAACGTCGCCCAGCGGGCCGCGCTGGCCGCAGTCTCCGGTGACCTGTCCGCGGCCGCGACGATGCGGGAGGCGTTCGACCGGCGCCGGCGCACGATCGTCGAACTGCTGTCGGACGTGCCCGGATTCACCTGCCCCACGCCGAAGGGCGCGTTCTACGCCTACCCGTCGGTGAAGGGCGCACTGGGCAAGCTGATCCGCGGCCGCCGGCCGGCCACCTCCGCCGAGCTGGCCGAGCTCATCCTGGAGGAGGTCGAGGTCGCGGCCGTCCCGGGCGAGGCGTTCGGCACGCCGGGCTACCTGCGGTTCTCGTACGCCCTCGGCGACGACGACCTGGTGGAGGGCGTCACCCGGATCCAGAAGCTGCTGTCCGAGGCGCAGAGCTGAGGTGAACGGAGCCCGGCCCGAGGTGCGCCCGCTCGACACGCTGCCGAAGGCGCATCTGCACCTGCACTTCACCGGGTCGATGCGCCACGAGACGCTGGTCGAGCTGGCCGGGCAGCACGGCCTCCACCTGCCCGAGGCCCTGCGGGACGAGTGGCCGCCGCACCTGCTGGCCACCGACGAGAAGGGCTGGTTCCGCTTCCAGCGGCTGTACGACATCGCCCGGTCGGTGCTGGTCACCGCCGACGACGTACGCCGGCTGGTGCGGGAGACCGTCGAGGACGAGGCGCGCGAAGGGTCGGGCTGGCTGGAGATCCAGGTCGACCCCTCCGGCTATGCGAGCCGGTTCGGCGGTATCACCGCGTTCACCGAGCTCGTCCTGGACGCCGTACGCCAGGCCGCCGACCGGACCGGCGTGGGCGTCGGGCTGGTGATCGCCGCCAACCGGACCCGGCATCCGCTGGACGCGCGCACCCTCGCCCGGCTGGCCACGCAGTACGCCGGGCACGGCGTGGTCGGGTTCGGGCTGTCCAACGACGAGCGCCGGGGGCGGCCGGAGGAGTTCGCCCGGGCGTTCTCCATCGCGACCGCGGCAGGGCTCGGCTCGATGCCGCACGGCGGCGAACTGTGCGGCCCGGACAGCGTGCGCGGCTGCCTGGACCTGCTCGGCGCGACCCGGGTCGGCCACGGCGTGCGCACCGTGGAGGATCCCGCCCTGCTGGACCGGGTGGCCGAGGCCGGGGTGCCGCTGGAGGTCTGCCCGGCGTCCAACGTCGCGCTGGGCGTCTACCCCGAGCCTGAGGTCGTGCCGTTGCGCAAGCTGTTCGACGCCGGGGCGCGGATCGCGCTGGGCGCCGACGACCCGCTGTTGTTCGGGGTACGGCTGGTCGGGCAGTACGAACTGGCCAGAGGGCTCGGCTTCACCGACGCCGAACTCGCCGAACTGGCGCGGATGTCGGTGCGTGCCTCCACGGCGCCTTCGTCGGTGCGGGACCGGCTGCTGGACGGGGTCGACCGCTGGCTGGCCGAGCCGGCAGAGGCGGAAGAGCCGGCGAAGGTGGCGCAGCCGCCCGAGCACGAGCGGATCCGGGCGGGCGGCGCGTCCACGTCCGCCGCGAACGGTCCGCAGCGGTGGGAGGACCGGTTGGAGGCGCTCGGCCTCCCGGTAGGGCAGCCCCTCGGCGCCGGAATGGACGGGGTCGTCTACGCCGTGGACGACGACACGGTGGCGAAGGTGTGGTTCCGTCACTCGCCCGCGACGCTGCACCGGCTGCGGGACTTCTACGCCGACCTGGACGCCGCCGGCCTGCCGTTCGCCACGCCGTGCATCCACGCCGTCCGTGCCGCCGACGGTACGCCGGTCACGATCGAACGCCGGCTGCACGGCCGGCCGCTGTCGGAGTTCGTCTCCGCCAACGGCCCGACCGAAGCTGCGCTGCGTACTTTCGTCGACGTACTCGAGGCCCTGCGCGAGACCAAGGGCGGGCCGTCGGCCCGGGCGTTGCCGGTGATGGCCGAGGAGGACGCGTTCTACCGCGACGCGGGCTCGTCCTGGCCGACCGCGCTGCGCGCGCTGGTCGACCGCCGGGCCGAGGCGTACGGCGACGTGCTGCGGTCGGCGGTGCCGGGGTTCGACGCCCTGCTGGAGCGGGTCCGGGCGGGCCTACGGGCTCTGCCGGACGGCGAGGCCGCGGTCGTCCACGGCGACCTGTGCCCGCCGAACATCCTGGTCGAGCAGGAGAGCGAGGGCTGCGACCTGCGGGTGACCGCCGTCTTGGACTGGGCCTTCCTGACCACGGCCGGCGACCCGGCGTTCGACGCCAGTCTGGCCGCGGGGTTCTTCGACATGTACGGCCCCAAGGCACGGGAGATCGACCAGACGCTGAGCGGGCGGATCGTCGCGAGGTTCGGCTACCCGCCGCCGCTGCTGCACCTCTACCGCGCCTGCTACGCGATCGTCGGTGCGAACGCCTACGACCCGACGGGCGGCGACGGCCACTTCGCCTGGTGCGCGGACCAGTTGCGCCGGCCGGACCTGCGGGCTGCCCTCGGCCTGTGACCCGGGGGGCCGTCAGCGGGTCTACAGTTCGCAGCCGACCAGGACGGGCTCGTTCACGAGGTCGACACCGAACCGTGCCAGGACGCCGGCCCGGATCTCCCGGGCCAGTGCCAGCAGGTCCGCGGTGGCGGCGCCGCCGGTGTTGGTGAGCGCGAGCGTGTGCTTGCTCGACAGGCGGGCCGGTCCGGTGCCGTATCCCTTGCCGAACCCGGCGTGCTCGATCAGCCAGGCGGCACTGGTCTTGACCAGTCCGTCGCCGGCCGGCCAGCGGGGCGCCTTCGCGGGCAGCCCGGCCGCCGCCTCCGCCGGGATCACCGGGTTGGTGAAGAACGACCCGGCGCTCCAGGTGTCGTGGTCGGCGGCGTCGAGCACCATTCCCTTGCCCGCCCGCAGCCGGAGCACCGCCGCCCGGACCTCGGCGGACGGTGCCCGCGCGCCGAGTTCGACCCCGAGGGTGCGGGCGAGTTCGGCGTACTGCACCGTCGCGCCAAGCTCCCCCAGCCGGAACTGGAACATCACCTCGAGTACGACGTACCGCAGAGGTGAGCGCTTGAACCTGCTGGTGCGGTAGCCCAAGCCGCACTCGTCCGCGGCGAACGTCCGCACGGCCGAGTCCTCCCGGTCCCACACCCGCACCTGCGCGAGGGTCTGGGCCACTTCCTGGCCGTAGGCGCCGACGTTCTGGATCGGCGCGGCGCCGACCAGCCCGGGGATCCCCGACAGTGCCTCGACACCCACCCAGCCCTCGGCGACGGCGCGGGCGACCAGGGCATCCCAGTTCTCCCCCGCGGCGACCCGTACGACGGCACCGCCGCAGCCGTCCTGCGACTCCACTCGCACACCTCGGGTGCACACGTGCAGGACAGTCCCGGGGAATCCCTCGTCGGCGACCACGACGTTGCTGCCGCCACCGAGGACCAGCAGCGGTTCGCCGGCTGCGTCGGCGCCGCGCACCACGTCGAGCAGGGCGGCCTCGTCGTCGACCTCGACCAGCCGCTTGGCCGGGCCGCCGAGACGAAGCGTGGTGAGCTCGGCGATCGGGACGTTGGTGCGTTCGGGCACTGCCCGACGGCCGGGAGTGGAGAGATGGTCGGGCACGGTCAGTCCAGCCGGACCATGGCTCGGGCAGCGCCGAAGACCTTCTCGCCGCCCGCGACAGCGGTGAGGTCGACCCGCACCACGCGGTCGGGCAGCTTGTCGGCCACCTTCCCGCCGAACGTCACCGCCACTCCCTCGTCGTCGTCGGGAACCGTCACCGGGCGGGTGAACCGGACGGAGTACTCCACCACCCGGGCCGGGTCGACCGCCCACTCGGTGAGCACCCGGGCGCCGGCGCCCATGGTGAGCATGCCGTGCGCGATCACGTCGGGCAGGCCGACCTCGCGGGCCACCCGGGCGTTCCAGTGGATGCGGTTGAAGTCTCCGGAGGCACCGGCGTAGCGGACGAGGTCCTCACGGCGCACCCGGATGGTGACCGAGGGCAGCTCGGTGCCCTTCTCCACCTCGTCGTACGCCGGAACGCCGCCGAGGGCACGCGGTTCGCCGGTCTGCGGGCGTTCGGCGTTCATGCGGCCTCCTCGCGGTGGACCACGCTCGCTCGCGCGGTACAGACAGGCGTGCCGTCGGCGGTCTGGATGTCGGTGCGGGTGAGGATCAGGTCGGTGCCGGCGACCTGACGCACGCTCTCGATCGTGAGCGTGGCCACCAGTTCGTCACCGGGGTGGATGGGCCGGTCCGCGGCGAACTTCTGGTCGGCGTGCACGACCCGGTGCAACGCGAGCCCGGTGGTCGGGTCGGCGAACAGTTCGTTCAGCAGCTGGAACGCCACCACGATCGGGAACGTGGGTGGGGCCACCACGTCGGGGTGGCCGAGCGCGCGGGCAGCGTCCGGGTCGCGGTAGACGGGACTGGGGTCACCGACGGCATCGGCGAACTCGCGGATCTTCTCGCGGCCGACTTCGTACGGCGTCTTCGTCGCGTAGGTTCGGCCGACCAGCGTGGAGTCGACGGGCATGTACGCGACCGTACCGGAGCCGAGCGGCCGGAGCCCGCTCGCCCGGCCGGGTGTCCCGGCGGCCCCCGGTTCACTCCGGACACACTCCGGATTCACTCCGGGCACGCGAAAAGGGCCGCTCCCACCAGTTGGGTGGGGCGGCCCCTTCGACGCGGAGCGTCGAGAACCTATCGAGTCTCGCGGTGCGCCCGGTGGGTCCGGCAGCGCGGGCAGAACTTCTTGATCTCGAGCCGGTCGGGGTCGTTACGACGGTTCTTGCGCGTGATGTAGTTGCGCTCCCGGCACTCAGTGCACGCCAAGGTGATCTTGGGGCGGACGTCGGAACTCTTGCTAGCCACGGGATGCCTCTTGTGATCCGTCGGGACAGTCGGTCCTGCAATGGTACGCAGTCATGCGAGAACGGCCACGCCGGTGGTCTCCCACCGGCTGGCCGCGGTCGTAGCGGTGGCCGGACTCGAACCGGCGACACAGCGATTATGAGCCGCTTGCTCTACCGTCTGAGCTACACCGCCGCCGGACCGGTTGGCCGCCCGAGTGGGCGGCTCCGGCCGCAGAGCCCCAATACGGAATCGAACCGTAGACCTTCTCCTTACCATGGAGACGCTCTACCGACTGAGCTATTGGGGCGAGCGACAACCGAGAATACAAGAGTCCCGAACCCCCTCGACACCGGGATACCGCCGAAGCGGTGTCCTTGGTGCGAGTCGCCCGATCCGGGCATGACACGACCTCTCGGTCACATCCTGCTCAGACCGCACGCAGCGCAACCGGCAACAAAGGTCACCGGCCCGCCGGGCTTCGATCTCCCTCGGCAGCCGGGGATACCTTACGCGGTCGGATCGTCGGCCGCGACGTCGACCACCACCCCGTCGGGTCGGTGGAGGGCCACGCTGTTGCGGCCGCGGGCGAAACCGGCCCCGGACGGCTCGGCGAAGTAGCGGGCAGTTCCGCCCGGCCGCCCGTCCTGCTGACCCCCGCGCGCACCGTCACCGCCACCGTCGCTCTCACTGTCACGGCCACTGTCGGGGCCGGGCCCGGCGTGCACCTCGAGGATTCCGCGCGCCGGGATCGTCACGCCTGGCGCGATCGGCAGCCGCACACCCGGGTCGTCGCGTACGAACCATCCACCGAGATCCACCGGCTCGCCGGTCAGGTTGCGCAGGACGGCGTACCGGCCGCTGTCGGCGGTGTCCCCAGCACCATCGGCGGGGCCGTCCTCCACGCGTTCGACGACCACCGTCTGCGCCGGGAACGCCGGCCGGCCGTCGAGCACCGCCCGGGCCGGCCCGGGGTAGTTCTGGATCACCGCGGTCGCCCCCTGCGCTGCCAGCGAGGCCACCGCCGCCGGGTGGTTCGGGCACCAGAACGCCGGCCTCATTCCGGCCGCCCGGATGCGCACCAGGTCACCGGGACGCAGCCGCCGGAAGTTCGGGATGAAGAAGTCCATCCAACCGCCGACCTGGCGCAGGGTGTCGTCGTCGGGCACCGACTCGACGATGCCGCCCAGCGGAACCGCGTGGTCGATCTCGGCGGCGAACTTCGCCAGCGGGTCGAAGTAGAACGACGTGGCGACGAACCGCCGGTGCCGGTCGGGTGCGGTCAGCCAGCCGCCAGGAGTGGTGCGGAGCACCTCGGTGACCGCCGGCACGAAGTCCGGATGCCGGTTGGCGCCCTTGAGTTCGGCCCACAGGCCCATGCCGTACTCGTCGAGAGCCGTGAGCGCCTCGGCGAGGGTCGGGATGCGTTCACCGGCGAAGCTGTCGGCGAACCACGAGCCCGCGTCGAGTTGGCGTAGCTCGGCGAGGGTGAAGTCGCCGGGCTGCCACGGCGCCCGGTCGGGGAAGACCGTGGTGACGTCGGTCGTGCGTACCAGCGTGTTGTCGTGGAACAGGACCGGCACGCCGTCCCGGGTGAGCACCACGTCCACCTCGACGAAGTCCGCGCCCTCCCGTGCGGCCGCCCGGATCGCCGCGACGGTGTTCTCCGGTGCCACTCCCGACGCGCCGCGGTGGGCGACGACGAGTACCGGTGGGGTCTCGTGCTCGCTGCCGGCGTCGGAGTGGTCGTCATGGGAAGGAACGGGCGTACGCATCGAGCGAATCCTCCTGGCGGGCGCGGGGGCCGGACATGGCGAAGCGGGCCCGGACGAGCCTGGCCCGCTGGTCTCTGGTGATCGCTGCCGATCTTTTGATTGCGCCGATCTGCTGATCGTTCGTGATCAGATTGTCCGACACCACCGGCGACGTCCAGTCGAATGCTCACATGTCGGCGACTGCCGCCATCGGCGATTCACGCAGTCGCGCGTCGGCCGACCGGATCGCCGGCCGATCACCGGACCCGCTCGGCCCGGCGCGCCGAGGCGGATCCGGTGGGTCGGCGGCTCGCCGGGTTCAGTGCTTCGAGCGGCGGGCCATCGCCGCGGTGGCGGCAGCAACGCAGATCAGACCGGCCACCATGCCCATCGCCTTCAGGGCGCGACGCGGACGGCGAACGCCGCGCATGTCCTTCATCCGGGACCTGGACCCCATCGTGCACCTCTCTTCGAGAAACCACGGCACACCCGTGGACTTCGGCCGAGAGTTCCTCTACCCGATCGACGGCACATCCCCCGCCGAGGGTGAATATTTCGTGTCACCGGACGGACCACCGGTCCCGGCACCATCGCCGGCCGGTAGGTCGTGCAGCCACCGCACCGCCGCCACCGGGTCGTCGGCGCCGAACACCAGGGAGCCGGGCACCACCCCGTCGGCACCGGCCCGGGCCAGGGCCGGGGCTGTGTGAGTACGGATGCCGCCGTCCACCACGATCCGCGGGATCGAACCCGAACGGGTGCCGCCGTCCGAACGGGCCGCGACCAGGTCCTCGACCCGGGCCGCCGTCGCCGGGTCCTGCTCGCATCCCTTCACCCCCACCACGGTCCCCATCACCAGGACCCGGTCGGCGTCGTCGAAGTGCGCGACGGCGTGACCGGTGGCTTCGTGCGTCTCCAGGCCGAGCCCGGCCCGCACGCCGCGGGACCGGATGGTCCGCAGGGTCGTACGAACGTCGGGGCAGGCGCCGGCGTGCACGGTGATCAGCTCCGCACCCGCGTCGGCGAACCGGTCGATCCAGTCGTCGGGGTGGGCGACCATCAGGTGGACGTCCAGCAGCGCGTCGGTGCGGGCGCGCAGCGCGGCCACCAGGTCGGGGCCGAAGAGCAGGTCCGGCACGGCGTGCCCGTCGAACACGTCCAAGTGGAACCCGTCGGCGACCTCGGCGAGCCCGTCGACGGCGGCCCGGAGGTCGAGCAGGTCGGCGGACCAGAGCGATACGTAGGCCTCCACGGAGGTCTCCTTCGGTGAGGGAAGAGGTTCGGTTTCACCTCGGACGGCCGGGTCGCCGACTGCACGACTTTTCGCTTAGACTCGGTTCAGGTCGGAAACCGAAACTGACCGAAGCGACCCGAAACGAAGGGTACCCGGATGACGAGTCCCGCCGCTCCGCCGCCTCCACCCACGCCGCCGCCTTCGCCCGAATCCGGAGCCACGCCCGCTCCCGCCTTGCGGCTCGGGGTGATCGGCTGCGGCCGGATCAGCCAGGCCGTCCACCTGCCCGCGATCGCAAAGACCGGAGCGCTCACGCTGGTCGGCGTCGGCGACACCAGCTCGCGACTGGCGCAGGGAGTGGCGGCGAAGTACGACGTTCCCGCCTTCGCCACCGTCGAGGATCTGCTCCGCGCGACGCGCCCGGACGCGGTGCTGGTCGCCGTTCCCGACCGGTTCCACCACCCCGTGGTCACCGCCGCCCTGAACGCCGGCGCGCACGTCCTGGTGGAGAAGCCCGCGGCGGCCACGAGTACCCAGGCGGCGGAGCTCGCCGACCTGGCGGACGCGAAGGGCCTCAAGCTGCAGGTCGGTGCGATGCGGCGGCACGACCCGGGGATCGCGTACGCGCGCGCGGCCGTGCCGCGGCTCGGCACCCTGCTCAGCGTCAGCAGCTGGTACCGCATCCAGTCCCGGTTGCGTCCTCCGACGGAGGCGGCGCTGTTCCCCGCCATGGTGGTGGACGAGGACGTTCGCCGGACCGAGGCGGGGTTCAAGGCCGACCGGGCGCACTACCTGCTGAACACCCACGGCGCGCACGTCTTCGACGCCCTCGCCAACCTCGTCGGGGTCCCGTCCACGGTGCGGGCGCAGTTCGCCGGTCACGGGCGCGACTGCAGCTGGCACGGGACCGGACGGCTGCCCGGCGGCGGGCTGGCGTCGTTCGAGATCACTGCCGACATCCACGCGGACTACGCCGAAGGCATGGACATCCACGGCGAGTACGGCCAGGTCAGCATCCGGTCGACGTTCCCGTTCTTCCGCCAGGCCAGCACCGTGCGGGTGCACCTGGAACGCGACGGCGAGACCCGTAGCCCCGTGTTCGGCGCCGCCGATCCGTACCAGCTGCAGCTGGAGGCGTTCGCCGCGGCGATCGCGGCGGACGAACCGGCCAACCCCTCCGGCGCGGACGGCGTGACCGCCCTGCGGCTGATCGAGGCGGTCCGGGACAGCGCCGCCGCCGACGGCAAGGAGGTCGCCCCGTGAGTGACACCGTGACCACCCCCGCGCGCGATGCCGTACACGATCCTGCCGAGCTGGGCATCTTCGCGCGTACCTTCCCCCGGCCGACCGCGGCCGAGGTCGCCGCGGCCGTCGCCGCGCACGGCTTCACCACGACCCAGCTGAACCTCTCCGCCTTCGGCCGGCCGACCATCCCCTACCCGCCGACCGGCGCAGGCCATCCCGACGGCCCGCTCGACTACGCGCGGGTCGCGGCCGACTTCGCCGCCGCGGGCGTACGGATCTGGGGCGTGTCCGCGACGTACAACACGATCCATCCCGACCTCTCCACCCGGCGGCGCCAGACGGCCGCCGCGGCCGCGTTCATCCCGTACGCCGCCCGGCTCGGCGCCGAGGTCGTGACCCTGTGCACGGGCACCCGCGACCCGGACGACATCTGGCGCCGGCACCCGGGCAACGACGAGCCGGCGGCCTGGCAGGACCTGCGCGAGACGCTCGACGTCCTGCTGCCCGCCGCGGAGGGGGCCGGCGTCCGGCTCGGCGTGGAACCCGAACCCGGCAACGTCGTCACCGACGCCGCCCGGGCCCGGCGGCTGCTGACCGAGCTCGGCTCCGACGCCCACCTCGTCGGCATCGTCCTCGACCCGGCGAACCTCCTGGACCCGGCCACCGCAGGTCACCAGAAACGCATTCTCACCGCGGCATTCGACACGCTCGGCGACTCGGTCGTGGGCCTGCACGCCAAGGACGTGGTGACCTCGGGCTACGCGGCCGCGGGCACAGGGCTGCTCGACTACGACCTCGTGCTCGCGCTGCACGCGGCGCTCCCCCGCCGGGTGCCGGTCATCGTTCAGGACGCCACCGAGGACGACGTGCCGCGGGTACGTGATTTCCTGCGCGCCCACGAGCCTGCACGATGACCGGGCCCGGCAGCAGGGCGTTCACCGAGGAACGCCGTACCCACATCCTCGAGCTGGTCGAGTCCCGCGGCCGGGTGCGGGTGGCCGAGCTCGCCGACCTACTCGGGGTCGCCGAGCCCACCGTCCGCAAGGACATCGCCGACCTGGACCGCCAGCACCTGCTGCGGCGTACGCACGGCGGTGCGCTCGCTGTCCGCCCGACGTACGACCCCGAGCTGGCCACCCGGGCCCGGCACAACGTCGAGGGCAAGCGGGCCATCGCGAAGGCGTGCCTGGCCCGGATCGCCGACGGCGACGCCGTCTACCTCGACAGCGGGACGACGATCCTGGCACTCACCGAGGAACTGCGGCTCGCGCTCACCGGGCCGGCCGGCGGTCGGGGCGAGCCCGCTGAGGGCCGTCACCCGCGGCAGGTGAACGTGCTCACCAACGCCGTCGGCGTGGCGCAGGTGCTGGCCGACGTACCCACCGTCCGGCACACCGTGCTCGGCGGGCAGTACCGCACGCTCGGCGGCTGCTTCGTCGGCCCGCTGGCCCTGGAGGCGGTACGGCAGTTCACCGTCAACACCGCGTTCATCGGGGTGACCGGGCTGTCCACGGCCGGGTTCACCGTGTCCGACGTCGCCGAGGCCGAGCTGAAGAACGCGGTGATGGACCAGGCCCGCCGGGTGATCGTGGCGATGGACCACACGAAGGTCGGCGCGCACGACTTCCGCAAGGTCTGCGACCTGGACCGGGTCGACGCGATCGTCACCGACCGGCACCACGACGACCTCGCCCGGCAGTGCACCGACGCCGGTGTCGAGCTCGTCGTCGCCTGACGGTGGGCGGTCTCTCGCCGGTCGCGCGGGTTGTCGGCAAGTCGCCGACTACCCATCGACGTAAGGCCCCGATGGGGCTAGCATCATCTTCGAGCCGGGCCCTTAGTTCGGCTCACCAAACTTCCGGCGCGGCCGCCCGAGTTCCAACCGGGCCGGCCGCGCCGATCGTTGTGGCGACCGAACCGCTGATGCGGTCCACGAGCGCGGTGACGCGCGGGACGTGGGCGTACAACCCGGCGAACGTCACCACCACCATCGCCAGCGCGAGCACGTGTTCGTACCACCGACCCGTGGTCAGCGGGCCGCTCCCCATCCGGTTGGGCCGCCCGTCCAGCCAGCTGAACGGCTTGGGAATCGACCCGACGGTGAGCGCGTCCGCACCGATGTGCACCAGCACACCCACCATCGCGGCGAACGGCAGCCAACTCGCGTCGGCAGCCGCGCCGTTGCGGACCAGCCACCAGCCGGCACCGGCGGAGACCAGCAGGTTGATCGGCCAGGACTTCTCGTACTGGCCGGGAATCACGAAGTGGCACGCCCGCAGCGCCAACCCGACGGCGAGGGCGAGTACGGCCATCAGAGTCCACTGGTTCAGCCCGGCCAGGAAGACCAGCAGCGCCCAGAACAGCGGTGCGACGACGAAGTCGTGGGTCCCGCCGCGATGTCCGCGGCCGAGCCAGCAGACGACGACACCCAGGGCGCGGGACAGCGGACCCCACATCCGGGTCACGGTCGATGAGTGGTGGTCCAGGTCCGGAAGAAGTGCCATGCCGCCGCAGCAGGCGACCCAGGCGAGCTGACCGGCCATCCGGTCGTGGGGTACCAGCGGCAGAGCCACGGCACCGACGGCCATCCCACAGACGGCGTGCGTATGTCCCATCACCGCCGAAACGATCTCACTGCCGCAGCGAGGCACCCGCACTGGGTCGAGGTCGAAGATCATCCATGGAGTCCACCGCCGGGCCCGCCGCGGGAGCCACCGTCTGCGGGCTGCCCGCACCGCCTCGGTGCATGGGGCCACCCAACGCGACGACCTTGCCCGCGGCGGGTACCTGCTGGTCCGCGGGCACGGCGGTCTCTGCGAGTGCGGCTGGTGCGGCTGGCGCCTGGACCAACGAGGTGTCGTGCTCGCCGACGACCACGGAACCGGGCTCGTGAGCGACCGAGCCGTCGCGGGCGGACGCGCCCTCGTGGACAGCCGCGCCTTCGTGGCCGGCCGGACCGTCGCCGTCGGGAGCGTCGCCGTCCGGAGCGTCGCCATCGACAGCCTGGATGGAGTCGGTGCCGGGCGCGTCCACGCCGCCATAGGTGTGCAGCAGCTTCACGCGGTACATCGCCTGGTCGGCCGTACGCAGCAACTCGTCCACGCTGTCCGCCCCGGCTGTGGACGCGCCGAGCCCGATGCTGACCGCGACCTGGACCTCGCGCTGCCCGAACCGGACCGGGCGGCGGACGTCGGCGGCCAGCCGGCGGGCGAGAACGGTCGCTTCCTCCTCGGTCGTGTCGCGCAGGGCGAGGACGAACTCGTCACCGCCGATCCGCGCCACCACGTCGTGCTTGCGGACCAGTGCCCGCAGCCGCCTCGCCACCTCGACCAGCACCACGTCACCGACCTCGTGGCCGTACTGGTCGTTGATGTGCTTGAACCGGTCGATGTCGCAGAACAGCACGCACACGTCGCGACGCTCGGCGACCAGCTGGTGCAGCCGGGACCGCAGCTCGACACGGTTGGACAACCCGGTCAGCGGGTCGTGGGCGGCGAGGTGGGCCAGCTGCTCCTCACGGTCGTGGCGCTCGCTGACGTCCTCAAGGTGGACGAGCTTGAAGTCGGGTACGCCGGTGGCGTCGACCACCACCGAACAGTTGGTGGACACCCACACCACCCGGCCGTCGCGCCGCACCATTCGCAGGTCGCCGCGGTAGGTCCGGCGGGCGTTCGACCACAGGTGCCGGTCCTTCGGATGGGTGACCTCGGCCAGCCCGCGCCTGCGCAGCTCCTGGTCGGAGTAGTCGAGCATGTGGCACAGCGCGGCGTTCACCCGGCGCAGCTCTCCCTCGTCCGCGGCGGCCAGGCTGACCACGGCCATCCCGCTCGGTGCGCTCTCGAAGACCTGCCGGAAGCTCTCCTCGCTGGCCTGCAGCGCCCGGTGCTCCTGCTCCAGCCGCTCCATCGTGGACAGGACCTCGGAGTGCAGCCGGGCGTTGTCGACGGCGACGGCGGCCTGGGCGGCGAACATCTCCAGCAGCTCCCGCTGCAGCTCGCCGGGTACCCGGCCGTCCAGCGGCAGGTCGACGCTGAGGACGCCGACCAGCTCGCCGTCCGGGGCGTACAGCGGGGCGACCAGGGCGTCCTCAGGGTGCCACGCACCGGGCGTCTCCGCCGCGCCGCCCTCGTCGGAGACCCACACCGGCACCTCCGACGGCACCTCGACGCCGTGCGGGACGAACCGCAGGGTGCCCCACGGCACGGCCGAGGCGAGCAGGTCCTCCCACGCGTCGCGCGGGCCGCTCTGACCCTCCAGCGCGGCGCGGACGTCGGGCGGGCCGGCCACCGCCGCCACCCGCAGGCTGTCGCCGTGGACGACGTTGATGGCGGCCACCCCGAACCCGAGGCTGCTCACCACGCTGTCCACCAGGAACTGCAGGGTCGCCGACAGGTCGCGGGCCGAGCTGAGCTCCCGGCTGACCCGATGCAGCATCCTGAACGCGTCGAGTCGTTGCCGCAGGCCGTGCTCCTCGTCCACAGCGCCCCCACGCGGTCGTTCGATCACTGGAGGGAGCCTAGCCTGATCCGATCACGTCGGCTCGGACGCAGTATCCGGCTCGTGCGCTCGCGCGCACGCGCGGGCCGCACCCCTCGACCGGCCCGCGCGCCGCGCGGTCGCCCCCGGCGGCTTCCCCGCCACAGGTGGTTCGAGGCAGCCGCGGGCGCGGATTGGCCGCCGCGGTCGGGACCAGGAACTCAGCCGGCGGTCAGTCGTTCCAGCGTGCGGGCTCGGGCTCGCGGGTCCGCGCCCGGGAGCCGGCCACGCTGGCGACGCTGGTCACGGTGAGTGTCGCGGCGATGAACGCCAGCGACGCCACGATCCCGATGTGCGGCAGGTGGACCGGGCCGATGTCGTTCAGCCCCTCGCTCTCCATCGCCTCCAGGACGAGCTTCACGCCGATGAAGCCGAGGACCACGGCCAGGCCGTAACTGAGGTAGATCAGCCGGTCGAGCAGGCCGCCGAGCAGGAAGTACAGCTGGCGCAGCCCCATCAGCGCGAACGCGTTGGCGGTGAAGACCAGGAACCCTGCCTGGGTCAGGCCGAAGATGGCGGGGATCGAGTCGAGCGCGAACACGACGTTCGCGGCGCCGATGGCGAGGACGACCACCAGCATCGGGGTGAACATCCGGCGGCCGTCGACGCGGGTGGTCAGCCTCGACCCGTCGTACTCCCCCGACGTGGGTACCACCCGCCGCATCAGCCGGACGATGCGGCCGTTGTGGAAGTCCTCCTCCTCCTCGTCGTCGCCCTGCATGACCAGCTTGATCGCGGTGTAGATGAGCAGCGCGCCGAAGATGTAGAACACCCACTCGAACGCGTGCACGGCCGCGGTGCCGGCGGCGATGAACGCCGCGCGCAGGACCAGGGAGATCGCGATGCCGATGAGCAGCACCTTGTGCTGGCTGACGGCGGGTACGGCGAACCGCGACAGCAGGATGACGAAGACGAACAGGTTGTCCACGCTGAGGCTGTATTCGGTGATGTAGCCGGCGAGGAACTCACCGGCCGGCCGGGACCCGGCGGTGAGCAGCAGGCCCAGGCAGAACGCGCCGGCGAGACCGACGTAGAGCAGGACCCAGAGCGTCGCCTCGCGCATGCTCACCGTGTGCGGGCGGCGGTCGGCCCAGATCAGGTCTGCGACGATGATCGCGGTGATCGCGAGGACCGTGACCACCCACACCCACAACGGCACGTGCATGCAACACCTCCGGCGATGGACGGACGTCTACGCCGGAGGTCTCCTCCGCCCGGGCACGGCATGTCCGGACCGGTGGCCCCGGGCCCGTCGTGGACGAGCCGTGATGACGACGCCACCGCGTGGGAGTACTCCCCTCCAACTCAGCGAGCAGTGTAGTGGGGACGCGGTGAGCTCGAATGAGCGAAGTCTCCGCGGGGCGTGCTTGACGACTCCCTGGGCGCGCGCTAAATAAGGAGCTAGTTGAGTCGAGCAGGCTCAAGGTAGTTGTAGCGAGACAGATCAGAAAGATCAGGATCGTAGGTTTCTGAGCGTTTTCCGGGAGTCACGATGTTGATGCGCACCGACCCGTTCCGGGAGTTCGACCGTCTCAGCCAGCAGCTGCTGTCCTCCGCGGCCCGGCCGACAGCCGTACCCATCGACGCCTATCGCAAGGGCGACACCTTCTACGTCCACTTCGATCTTCCCGGCGTACGCGTCGAGGATGTCGATCTCACCGTGGAACGCAACGTCCTCACCGTGCGTGCCGAGCGGCGCGCCCCGCGAGACGACGAGGTGGAGATGCTGGTGGCCGAGCGTCCGCAGGGCACCTTCACCAGGCAGCTGTTCCTCGGCGACACGCTGGACACCGATCGGATGGAAGCCGACTACGAAGCCGGCGTACTGACCGTGAAGCTGCCCGTCGCCGAGCAGGCCAAGCCGCGCAAGGTGCAGATCAGCGGCGCCTCCGAGCGCCAGAAGATCAGCGCCTGACGCAGGCTACTTCGCACGGATCCCTCGGGGCGGTCCGGCCGACTGGCCGGGCCGCCCTACTCTGTCGCCGCGCCATGCCGGACCGCGGATCGGCCGCCCCCGACTGCTCATGCCCGCTGGAGGATGAGGTCCGCCGCGTGCCAGGCCATCGCCATCACCGGGCCGTTCAGGTTGCCCGAGACCATGGCCGGCAGCACCGAGGCGTCCATGACCCGCAGGTTGTCCACTCCACGGACCCGGAGGCGGGAGTCGACGACGTCCGTGTCGGCCGGGCCCATCGCGCAGGTGCCGATGGCGTGGTAGCCGCAGTAGCCGGAGTCCAGCATGGTGTCGATGACGTCCTCGTCGGTGCGGACGCCCGGGCCCGGGAACGTCTCGGTCGCCAGCCGCGCCGCGATCGGTTCGTGCGCGAAGAACTCCCGCATCCGGGCGAGGACGTCCACGGCGATCCGGCGGTCGTGCTCCGACCCCAGGTAGTTGGGCTCCACGTCCAGCGGCGCATCCGGGTCGGCCGAGGTGATCCGGACGATCCCTTCCGCGGTGGGCCGGAGGATCTCCGCCACGGCGGACAGCCCGGGCTCCCGCTCGACGGTGACCGCCTCCCCCGCCTGGTAGGTCGCCACCGACCACGGCCCCATCAGCACCTGCGCGTCCGGGCGATCGAGTTCGGGCCGACTCTTCATGAACGCGAGCACGTCGTACGCCGGTGTGGCGAGCGGGCCGTCCCGGCGGACCAGGTATCTCAGCGCGGTGAGTCCCTGCCGCGCCGGTGACGACAGCATCCGGTTGGTGCCGAGGTTCTCACGGAGCCGGAACTTCAGCGGCAGGCACCGATGCTCGCGCATCCGCGCTCCGACCAGCTCCCGGTCCAGTCGTACGTCGACACCGGCGGCGCGCAGCACCTCGGCCGGGCCGATGCCGGACTGCTGCAGCAGCTTGGGCGTACCCAGGCTGCCCAGGGACAGCACCACCTCGCGCGCGGCCGGGAACTCGACCGTCGCCCCTGAGGCGTCCCGGGCCCGTACCCCGACCACCTTGTCGCCGCCGAACACCAGGCCGGTGACCGTCGTGCCGGTGCGCACAGTGAGGTTCGGCCGATGGCGTACGGGACGAAGGAACGCGGTGGCCGCGCTGACCCGGCGGCCGTCGCGGATGGTGGCCATGGTGTGCCCGATGCGTTCACCCTCGGACTCCTCGGCGTCGTTGACGTCCCGCACCGGCGTGAGCCCGACCGAACGGCCGGTCTCGACCATCTCCACCGAGAGCGGGTCGGGCGTCCGTGGTGGTGAGATGCCGAGCGGGCCGCCCGCGCCCCGGCTGGCCGAGGAGCCGAAGATGTTGTCCTCGAACCCTCTGAAGATCGGGAGGATCGTGTCCCATCCCCAGCCGGGGTTGCCGAGCCGGACGAGGTCGTCCCAGTCGTCGCGGCCGCCCCGGTTGTAGACCAGGCCGTTGATCGAGCTCGACCCGCCGAGGACCTTCCCCCGAGGCCACACCTCCGGTCGCGCCCGCGGGCCGAAGGGCCGGGTCTGGTAGTGCCAGGCCTTGCGAGGGTCGTCCATCAGCTTCCCGAACCCCTTCGGTACCCGGAACAGCGGATGGCGGTCGGGCCCACCCGCCTCGACCAGCAGCACCCGCACGCCCGGGTCGGCCGACAGCCTGTTGGCCAGTACGCAGCCCGCGGACCCGGCACCGACGATGACGTAGTCGAACACGGCGGCCCCTCCTCCTGCTCCTCGTGAATTCCCCGAGGATGGTCCGCCTGGCCGGCCGGCGCATCCCCCCGGAGGAGGAGTACGCCGGTCCGGCGGCGGAGGGTGGAAGGCGCGTGCCCCTGGTGCACCAGGAAATGCCTTAGTCCCTGGCGATGTTCGCGGCCTCCTTCGCCAGGTGGTCGACCTCGGCCGGGGTCACGTGGTCGGTGACGTCGACGACGCCGACCCGGGTGCCCACGGAGAAGACGATGTAGCCACCGGCGGCCGTGTCGGAGTCGTACGCGGGGAAGTAAGTGACGTTCGCGTCCGACTCCACGGTGACCGCGGCTCCGTACCCGAAGTCGCCCCCGGAGATCCCGTCACACACGTCGACCAGGGACACGATCTCGTCCGCCGTGGCCCTCGCCTCGCGCGCGGTCCGCGTCTGGGCCACCTGCTCGACGACGCGCCGGCCGCTGCCGGCTTCTCCGACCAGCTCCGAGCCGATCCTCGTCACGCCCCGGCTCGGCAGGACGTCGGCGAACGTCTGGTCACCCGTGCACGGCCCCAGTTTCTCCGCCGGGTCCGGGTCGACCCGGGTGAACGAGTGTCCGGTCACGTCGTAGTAGAGGCGTTCGCGGATGACGTTCTCCTCCGAAAGGGCGTCGCGCGCCGCCTTCGTGGTCGGCTTCGTCGTGGTCGGCTTCGTCGTGGTCGGCTTCTTCGCGGTCGGCTTGCGCGTCGTCGACGCCTTCGCGGTCGAGGTCCGCGACGTGACGCCGGCCTCGTCGTGGGCGTTCGCGATCTGGGCGGCGCCGGCGCCTCCACCGACGCCGGTGACCACAGCGGCGAGCACGGCTACAACCGCATGAGTGAGCTTCATGTCGTTCCCCCGAAAGGAGTTGGGCGGTCTGTTTCCGCCGTTCACTCGTTCCGATGCGCGCGCAGCATGGTTCGTTGGTGGCCGGTTGTGAAAAGGAGGTGAGGAAGACGTGCGCGTACGGTCACAGCCTGGTCGTCAGTGCGGACCGCATGAACTTCCGTGCGACGTGGATCCGGTCGCGGACCGTGGCGAGCGAGGTGCCGGTGATCGCCGCGATCTCCTCGTACGGCAACGATCCGAGATCGCGCAGCACGAAGGGCTCCACGACCTGAGGCTTGCTCCGCTCCAGTTCCGAAAGCGCCTCCATCACGTCGAGCCTGGTCCCGGCCATCACGCTCGTGGTGCGCGGATCCGCCGTCTCGGGGAGTTCGGCGACGCCGTTCTCGGCTGCCCGTCGGCGCAGGCGCCGGTAGGTCATCCGGGCGCTGTTCGAGGCGATCACCGTGATCCAGCCCTCGAACGAGCCGCTGCCGGTGAAGTCGCCGATGTTCCGTGCGATCGCGACCAGCGCGTCCTGGGCGGCCTCCTCGGCATCGTCGAGGTACGGCAGGAATCGTGAGCAGCGCCGGAGGAGCAGCGGTCGGATGACGCCGAGCAGTTCCTCGAGCGCGTCGCGGTCGCCCGAACGTGCGCGCGCCACCAGCTCCGGGAGCGGCACCGGGTCTGCGAAGGAGCTCATAGGACAATCTTGTCCCCATGAGGCAGGTCGGGCGATACCGCATGCGGCGCGTGCTCGGCTCCGGCGCGTTCGCGACGGTGTGGCTGGGCGATGATCCGGCCCTCGAATCGGACGTCGCGATCAAGGTGCTCGCCGAGAACTGGGCGAACAACGCGGACGTACGGGAGCGCTTCCTGGCGGAGGCGCGGCTGCTGCGCCGCGTCGACGACCCCCGGCTGGTGCGGGTCTTCGACGTCGGGGTGAGCGACGACGAGGAAGCGCGCCCCTACTTCGTGATGGAGTACATCCCAGGCGGGACGCTCGCCGACAGGATCGGTTCGCTGAGCACCCGGGAGGCACTGGCGTACGGCGTGGCGGCCGCCGGGGCCGTCCAGGTGCTCCACGACGCCGGCATCGTCCACCGCGACGTGAAGCCGAGCAATCTGCTGATCGACGACCGCTGCACGCCACCTCGGCTCGTGGTCTCCGATCTGGGCAGCGCGAAGGTGCTCGCGGAAGCCTCAGGCTTCACCGTCACGACCGGAACCCCGAGCTACATGGCTCCCGAGCAGGCCCACCAGACCGACGGCTTCGACGGCCGAGCCGACGTGTATGCCGTGGCCGCCGTCACCTACCACCTGCTCAACGGGCAGCCGGCCTTCGCGGACCGCACCGCGGCGGCGGTACTGGACCGTGGGGCCGACAGCAGGCCGCCTCCCCTGGCGGCACGCCTTGGTCAGCCCGCGGCGCTCGACCGCCTCCTCACCCGCTCGCTGAGCTGGGACCCGGCGAAACGTCCGGCCACCGCGGCGGAGTTCGCCCGGGACCTCGAGCGTTTCCTGACCGGCGAGCCGCACTCCCGGCCCCGCTCGGCACGCGAGGTGCCGACCGTACCGACGCTGCTGTTCTGTGTCGTCCTCGCGGTGGTGCTGTTCACCGTCACCTACCAGTTGCTGACCCCGTGATCCCTGGCCCGATGATCCCTGGCCCGATGATCCCTGGCCCGATGATCCCTGGCCCGATGATCCCTGGCCCGATGATCCCTGGCCCGATGATCCCTGGCTCGGTGAGTGTCGGCTCGGTGAGCGAGGGGGGCGGCCAAGACCGGGTCGATGCGGGTCGATCCAGGTCGCCGGGGTTGCGGCCGGCGACTGGGGCGGACGACGCTGCTCGCGAACTGATCGAGTCCCGCCCTGTCTGACAAGGCGGCGTTGACGGACGGCGCCGACAGACTCCGCTGGCAGGACGGCACCGACCGGAGGAGGCAAGTGGTGCTTGACATCGGGGTGGTGGGTGCCGGCATTCGAGGCCGGATGTTCACCCGGGCGCTCGGCCAGCTCCAGGACGTGCGCGTGGTGGGGGTCGTCGACCCGACGCCGGCCGGAGCCGCGCTGGCGGCCGAGTTCGGCGCCGCAGCCTATGAGGGCCACGAGGACCTGCTTTCCGAACACGACCTCACCGGCGTCGTGGTGGCCACCCCGGACTTCGCCCACCGGGACGCGGCGGTCGCCGTCGCCCGGGCGGGGATCGGCCTGCTGGTGGAGAAGCCGCTGGCGACCGACGTCGGACAGGCCCGCGAGATCGAGGCCGCGGTGGACGCCGGCGGCGGCCCGGCGATGGTGGCGTTCGAGAACCGCTGGAACCCGCGCTTCGTCGCCGTACGGCAGCAGATCAGCGAGGGCGCCGTCGGCGACGTGCTCTTCCAGTGCGCGCACCTCAACGACACCAGGTTCGTGCCGGAACGGATGCTGTCGTGGGCCGCACGGACCACCCCGGCGTGGTTCCTCATGCCGCACACGGTCGACCTGGCGCTGTGGCTGTCCGGGCGTACTCCCCGCTCGGTCTTCGCGACCGGCCTGCGACGGGAGCTGGCCCGGGACGGCATCGACACCTACGACGGCGTACACGCGCTGGTGACCTTCGACGACGGGACCACCCTCGCGCTGCAGTCGCACTGGGTGCTGCCCGAGTCCTATCCCAGCGTGTTCGACTTCCGGTACGAACTCGTCGGCAGCCGGGCCGCGGTGCGGGTGGACGGATCCGACGAGGGCGTCCACTTCGCCGGGCCGTCCCTGCAGTGGCTGCACCACACGACGGTGGAACGCGACGGCCGGCTGGTCGGCGTGGCCGCGGAGATCGCCCGCGACTTCGCCTGCCTGCTGCGGGGCGAGCCGGTGAGCGTACCCACCGTCGCCGAGGGCGTTGCGGTCACCGCCGTGGTGGCCGCGGTCCACGAGAGCGTCACCTCCGGCCGGGTCGTGAGCCTCTGACCCGCTGGGAGGGGAGTGTCCGGTTGCAGCCCGGCCAGGACCTCACGTGCCGGACGGCCGGTTGACCGCGGTGATCCCGCAGCACCATCGTTGGCGCGGTGCCCGCACTACCCAACGACCACCACGCGCCGCACTTCCACGTGCGGTCGGTGGATGGCTACGTCAACGACCCGAACGGCCCGGTCCACTACCGCGGCGTCTTCCACCTCTACTTCCAGCAGGTCTTCGACACCCCCCGCACCGGGCCGGTGCACTGGGGCCACGCGACCAGCTCCGACCTCGTGACCTGGACGCTGCACCGCCCCGCGCTCACGCCCTCCCCCGGTACGCCGGACGAGGGAGGTTGCTGGTCGGGCAACACTGTGCCGGCCGACGACCGGCTGTACGCGTTCTACTCGGCGTTCGACCCGGCGAACCCCTTCCAGCCCGTGCGGAGGGCGGAGTCGGCCGACGGGTTCGAGTTCACCGGATCGGTCCCGATGGTCGATCCGCCGGACGCCTCGGAGTCGCCGGTGCAGTTCCGGGATCCGTTCGTGTGGTGGCACCACGGCCGCTGGTGCATGATCGTCGGCGCCGGGCTCGCGGGAGACGATGCCGACGGCGGCGCACTCGGGCAGGCCAGGCTGTACGAGTCGAGCGATCTGACGCGATGGAGTTACGTCGGGCCGTTCGCGAGCCGGCGGCGTACCGGCGAGGGCACCGACCACGACACCGGGATGATGTGGGAGTGCCCGCAGTACGCCGCGCTCGGCGAGTGGGGCGTACTCCTCGTCGGCGCGTGGGACAGCCACCAGGGCATCACCCACGTGCTCGCGATCAGCGGTCGCGACCAGGCCGACCGGCTCGCCGACCCGGGGCCCGCGGTGCGCGCCGACCAGGGCCCGAACTTCTACGCCCCGTCGGTGATGCGCGACCCGAGTGGCCGGGTGCTGGTGTGGGGCTGGGTCACCGAGGGGCGTGAGACCGTCGCCTCGGTGGAGGCCGACTGGTCCGGGATGCTCACCCTGCCCCGCGTCCTCACCGTGACCGGCGCGGGTGAGCCCCGCTGGCATCCGCCGGCCGAACTGGCCGCGCTTCGCGACGGCGCTGTCGGCTGCGTCGAGGGCCCGCTGGAGGACGGCTCCTCGGTGGACGTGGTGGACGTGGTGGACGTGCCCGCCCAGTTCGAGCTGGACCTCGCGCTCACCGCGTCCGGCACCGACCGCGACGCCACCCGCGTGCGGCTGGTGACCTCCGGCGCCGACGGCGCCGGTGAGCCCGAGCACCTGGACCTGCTCGTCGACTGGCGGGCGGGCACAGTGGCCGTCGACCGGGACCTGGCGAGCCGGGACCCGAGGTCGCACCGGGGCACCTTCACGATCACGGACGCGGTGGCGGCCGCCGGCGACGAGGACGCCGAGGAAACCGGGGCCCAGGGGCGGGCGAGCGTCCGGTTCCGCCTTCTCGTGGACGGGTCGGTGGGTGAGCTGTTCGCGGCGGACCAGACGCTCACCTTCCGCTTCTACCCGCAGTCGCCGCCACCGTGGACCCTGCGGGTCACGCCCGGTGCCGGCGGTCCGGTCGACGGACGCGTCACAGTGTGGCGGTTGCGCAGGTCGGTGCGATGACGTACGCCGAACTCCTGGCGCAGGCACGCACACTCGCCTCTACCGGACGGCGGCGCGTCCTCGGCATCGTCGGCGCGCCCGGCGCCGGTAAGTCCACCCTGGCCGAACGCCTGGTCGCCGACCTCGCGCCGGCCGCGGTCTACGTACCCATGGACGGCTTCCACCTTGCCCAGGCCGAACTCGACCGGCTCGGACGGGCCGGCCGCAAGGGCGCACCGGACACCTTCGACGCCGCGGGTTACCTCGCCCTGCTCCGGCGGCTGCGGGATACGGCCGAGGGCACCGTCTACGCGCCGGCGTTCTCCCGGGTACTGGAGGAGCCTGTGGCGGGATCGATCCCGGTGCATCCGGGCACCCCGCTGGTGGTGACCGAGGGCAACTACCTGTTGCTCACCGACGAGCCGTGGCGACAGGTGCGCGCGCTGCTGGACGCGTGCTGGTTCGTGGTCACCGAGCACGACGTCCGGATGGACCGGCTGATCCGCCGGCACAAGGCGTTCGGCAGGTCCCCGGCGGTGGCGCAGGCGTTCGCCACCGGCTCCGACCAGTGCAACGCCGACCTGGTGGCCGCCGGGATCACCCGTGCGGATCAGGTGGTCGACGTCACCGCGTGGGACCTTCGCCCGCGCGCCGCCGGAGTCGGCCAAGGGGACGGCGGGATCGACGAGGGCGAGTACGGCGAGGGTTCCGCCTGACCGGTGCCGGGTCACGCGCCCGCCTCCGGCGTACGACATCCGCGGTCACGTACGCCGCACCCAACGCCACCAGCAGACCGTCGGCGGCGAACAGCCAGCCCATCGGCAGCCACACCGAGCCGGCTCCGAACGCCGCGAAGACCGCCAGCGCCGCCCCCTCGGACAGCACGCCGGACAGCGACGTCACAGTGGCCCGTGCCGGCCCGCTGATGGCGTGCTGGAGACGTGCGTCGAGCAGCAGCCTCGCCAGGTGGAAGGCGCCGATGCCGACCCCGATCGCGACCACTCCGATCGTGGACGTGGCGGCCGCCCCGGCACCGACGAGGAAGCCGGCCACGGCCAGCGCGACCGGAGCGACGGCGTACCGCCACCGCCGGGCGGCGACCAGCGCCGCCGCCGCCACCATCGCCAGCCCGGGCACGACCATCAGCAGCGGCACGTACAGGTCGGGGACGCCGACCGCCCGGGCCAGCAGCGGGAGGTACTCGTCGAAGGCGACCAGCCCGGGCAACAGCCCGGTCAGCAACGTGAGCCGTCGTACGGCCCTGTCGCGGACCGCCTCGGCCACCCCCGCCCGCAACGTCGCGACGTACACGCGTATCCCGGTCGGCTCGGACTCCACGCCGGTGCGGGGTACGCCGGGGAATGCCAGCGCCACCGGCACCTGCGCCAGCCCCATCGCCACCGAGGCCCACCCCACCACCTGGTAGCCACCGAACGCGAAGAACGGGGCCGCCAGCGCGGTGGCGGCCAGTCCGGCGGCGCCCTCCGCGGCCGCGGCCCGGCCGAGCAGCCGGTCGTAGGTGCACGCGGCGCCGACCGCGGCGAGTTCGTCGTACACCAGCGCCTGCAGGGTGCCGGACTTGAGCGCACCCTGCGCGGACCACAGCAGGAAGCCGACCGCGAAGGCCGGGAACGACGGCAGGCAGATCCACAGGGCGAACCCGGCGGCGCGCAGCACCGCACCGACGGCGAGCAGGTGGCGTCGCGACAACCGGTCCGCGAGCACGCCGGACGGCACCTCGAGAACGAACGCCGCACCTGCCCACAGGCTGAGCAGGACCGAGATCTCGCCGGTGGAGAGCCCACTGTCGGCGAACAGCAGTGCGTACAGCGGGTACAGGAAGATCGCGTCGTCCAGCCCGGAGAAGGCGACGAACAACCGGCCGACCCTGCGAGCCCGGTCGGCCGGCGGGTCAGCGTGGCCCGCCGCGCGGCGACGGGACCGGCTGGAAGCTCAACGAGGCCAGTTCATGGGGAAAGCCTAGGTTGTGTGGGCGTAGGACGCCAGGCTGGTCAGGTACGTGGGGCTGCCTCAGCGCCGATGCCAGGCAGCGAGAACCTCGGCCTCCTCCGCCGCGGTCAGTCCGGCATGCAGGTCGGCCGGGTCGGCCCGGTCGCGGCCGGTCTCCCGGGCCCAGACCAGGGTGTCGCGTGCGGTCTGGGCGAGGTCGCGCACCGCCAGCCCGGCGGCCAGCGTCGCGCTGACGTCGTGGTCGAGCATCCCGGCGTACTCCGGAAGCGGCAGCCAGACCGGCAGCGACCGCGGACCCGCCCACGGGTTGACCTTCTGCGCCGCGAGGAACTCCTGGTCCACCCACGTCAGGTTCGGCTTCGCACCCGCTTCGGCGGGGTCCACCGCAGCGACCCCTCCGGCAGCCGCACCGATCCGCGCGTCGGCGTCGCCGACTCCGGCCGCGACCCGGTCCAGGAACTCGCCGCGCCCCACCGTCGGGCCGGTGGCGTCGAAGACGCCCACCACACCGGTCTCCGCGGACCGGACGATCCAGGCCGCGAGGTCGCGTACGTCGATCACCTGCACCGGCTCCTCGGGTGCACCCGGCGCGAGCACCTCACCTCCGCGCGCCAGCCGGAGCGGCCAGTAGGTGAACCGGTCACTCTGGTCACCCGGGCCGACGATCAGCCCGGCACGCACCACGTTGGCCCGGTCGCCGAGCGCGGCGAGCACAGCCTGCTCGCAGGAGACCTTCGCCGAGCCGTAGTTCTCCACGTCGCGCTCGTCGGCGTCGGCGGACAGCGGGTCGTGCAACGGCCCGGTGTGCGGACTCTGCCCCGGCGTGGAGTTGTCGCTGTAGACGCTGATCGAGGAGACGAACGTCCAGTGGCGTACGCCGCCGCCGAGCGCGGCCACCGCCTGCCGAACCTGGCTGGGCAGCCGGGCGACGTCGACCACCGCGTCGAACTCCCGGCCGGCCAGCGGGGCCAGCCCGTCGGGGTCGTCGCGGTCGACGCGGACGAACGACGTTCCGGCCGGCGGCTCGCCGCTGCTGCCGCGGGCGGCGCAGGTCACCTCGTGGCCACGCGCCACCGCCTCGGCGGCCACCGCCGCGGACAGGAACACCGTTCCGCCCAGGACCAGGATCCGCATCGGGCCTCCTCCTCGTCGATCCGCGTCGTTCGGGCGGACCGGCACGAGCGCCGGTCCGCACAGCCGCGGATCTGGGAAGCCTGGCCGATCCCCCGGGGGGTGCGCCAGCCGATTCCGCCGACGGCGATCGTGCTACGCCGTCGGCGGAATCAGTTGCGAGCTACTTCCGCAGCGGGATCCTCGACGCGAGCGTGCCGGCACCCGACGTCGCCTCCCAGCCGGCCAGCACCCGCGGGTGCCCGGCCAACGCCCGGTCCAGCGGAACCTTCACCGCGGTGCGCCCGGCGCCGTCGACGGAGACGACCGCGCTGCCGGCCGTGCCCTTGTCGTCCACGACGAACACGTGCGCCTCGCCGGCCCCGGCGCTGTCCAGATCGGCGGTCAGGACACCCCTGCTCCACCGGGCACCGACCAGCCAACCGCTGTCACCGAGTGGTGCGGCCGTACCGCCCGACAGCGGCACGTTGACCCGGACCGACTGCTCGACCGTCTGCGGCGATTCGACGCTGCGCAGCGCGGTGTCGGGCACCACCGGGTCTGCGGTCGGCCGGTCTGCGGGCGGCTGGTAGCCGGTCAGCCGGGCGAGGCCCCAGCGGTAGGGGTCGCCCTGCACGCCACCCCAGGTGGACCAGCCGATCCGCGTCTGGCCGGTCTTGTCCTGGGTGTCGGAGTCGTAGACGAGGATGTTCAGCCCGAGCTTGTCCGGGTCGACCGAGGCGGGGAGCTCGGCCAGCGGGATCGCGGCCTCCACGGTGTATCCGGTGTACGGCGAGCTGACCGTACTCGCGAACCTCACGCCCGGGGCGGTCTGCGCGATCGGGCCCTGATGGTTGTCGGCATCGCGCAGCGCGCACGCCGGACCTTCCGCGGTGAAGGGCAGCACGCCCAGCTTGAACGTCGACGCGGTGTTCTCGCTGGTGCCGCGGGGGTCCAGCGCGATCTCGACGCTGTCGGTACGCCAGTGCCGCTTGCAGTCGCTGGTCGCCAGCGGCGTGCCAGCGGTGTCGTCGCGTACTTCCACAGCCACGTAGATCGTGTCGCCCGCACGGGTCACGTGCGCCGTACCCGAGCAGTCGGCCGCGGAGTCACACGGCGAGCCCTCCCACAGCCGGGAGATGTCCAGCGCCTCGCCGGGGTATTCACCGTCGCTCACCTTGCCGTCCACGGTGGGCGCGGCCGCGGCCGGTTCGACCGTGGTCGCCGGCACGAGCTCCAGCGCGGGACTGCTCACCGAGGTGGCTCCGTCGTCGGTTCTGGTGGTGACGGTGTAGGCGTAGTCGCCGGGCGCCGCGCCCTTGGTGCCGCCCGCGTTGGAGGTGGGCAGCGACACGTCGGTGTTCCGAACCGTGAACGTCACCTTCGCGGTGGCGCCCGCGGCCAGGCCGGTGAACGGCTTCTCGGCCGAGTCCGCGGCGAACCCGTCCGGCAGGTTCAGCCTGACGGTGCCGGACCGGGCGGTGTCGGAGTTGTTCGTGACCGTGTAGTCGATCGCCCGCTCGCCACCGGACGGGATGGTGAGGACCGGGACGACGAATCCGCGCAGTTGGGGTACGCCGACCTGCCGGGCCCACGCCTCGAACGAGGAGACCTGCGGCAGGAGCTGCTGCTGCGTCGCGACGTCCGGGGTCAGCTGGACCCGTGTCGCGGAGTACCCGGTGCCTGCCCCGGTGGTGAGGAACGCCTCGATCCGGGATCGCTCGCTGACCGGGTCACCCTCGGGCTGGGTCGCCGGCGGGGTCACCGTGAAGGTCGCCGTGGCCGAGCCGCCGGGCCGAACCCGCCCGAGCGCACCGTCGCCCTCGACCCGCCAGCCGTCCGGTGCGTGCAGCGTCACCGACGACCGGCCGAGGTCCGCACCGCGCGGCGCCGTCACGTGCACCTGCACGGTTGTGGGCTTGCCCGGGCGTACGTCGAAGTCGCTGTCCACCCTCAGCTGCGTGCCCAGCGGGACGGTGCCGTCGGGCCGGGTCAGCGCACCGTCGAGGATCGCGTCCGGCTCGGCCGCGGGTTCCGTACCCATCTTCGGGTACGGAACCCGCGAGGCCACCTGGGTGAACCGGTCGCAGCCCAGCTGCGCCGGGTCGGAGGGGGCGTCGGGGAAGCCCGCCCAGCCCTGCGAGGCGTACTCGCGCTGGGCGTCGCGCTCGATCGCGGCCCAGGTGCGACCCTGCTCGCGCGAGACGTTGCCGGAGAAGACGCCGTAGATGTCCTGGGACGGGTCGACCGGAGTGAAGGTGTTCACACACGACGGCCCTGTCGGGCCGGTGCCGCGCGCCCGGCTCAGCAGCACCTTCGCCGGCGCGAACGGCTGCAGCTTCTCCTTCGTGATCTGGTCGGGAAACATCTTCGGGTCGGCGGCGGCGTAGTAGGCGGCGATCGCCAGCCGGGCCGCCTCCTGGTGGTTGCCGTGGTTACCGGGCGAGGGCGCGGGGTCCATCGTGACCAGGATCTCCGGCCGGGTCTGGCGGACGATCCGGACGACCTTCGCCAGCGCGTCCTGCTGGTCCCACAACCGCTCGGTCAGCGGCGCCGACACTGTGTAGAAGAAGTCGACCTTGTCCAGGTTGAACACGTCGGCGATGCCGGCCTTGCCGACCGCGCGGCGTTCCTCGGCCTCCCGGATCAGCCCGAGTGCGGGGCCCTCCTCCGGGCCGACCGCGTTGCCGCCGCCCTCGCCCCGGGTGACCGTGATGACCCCGGTGCGTACGTCGTTGTCCTCTCCCCACTGACCGAACGTGGACAGGGCACCGGCCTCGTCGTCGGGGTGCGCGCCGACGAACAGCGCGCCCAGGTCGACCGGCGTCCCCCGCGAGGTGTCCGCGGAGGTCTCCGCCGTTGTCTGGGCAGAGCGCGCGTGCGCGACCTCGGTGGACGCGACCGGCGCGGTGGCCGCCGTGCCGGTCGTCGCAGCCGCGGTGGCCGGCGCGACGGCGGCGGTGGCCGGCCCGGCAGCGGCGACCAACCCGGCGACGACCATGCTCGCGAGCGCGCTCACCGCCGTTCGCGTTCGAACGGGTGGGAACCCCATGCTGTCCTCCTCATGCCGTGCCGACCGACCGGCACGGCGCGTGACCGGCGACGTACGTCCGCGCCGAAGCACCGGCGACAGACACACTCCCCCGCCGCGGCGCTCGCGTGATCGTCTCGCGCCACCCGTGATCTTGGAAAGAGCGCGGACGCGAAGGCCTTCCCCTCGTACGGGTGAGCAAGCGTGGCGGAGCCGGTTGTGGCCAATGCGCACGCGCTCGCCGTCATCACCCCAGGCGCGTGGGTAGCGTGCGGAGTCAGCCGCAGTTGATCGACTTCGGCCGTACCCACCCAACCCGCTGTTGCCGCCGCCGGGAACCTGCCGGCGACGGCAAGCACCTCGCAGGAGGTACACGTGCCGAGGAGACTGTCCGCAACCGTCGCGCTCGTGTGCGGCCTGGCTCTGCTACCCGCGCTGCCCGCGTTCGCGTCATCCGCAGCCGGGTCCTTCGCCACCGGGTCATCCGCCATAGGGTCGTCGACGGCCACGCGCGCCGCCACCTCCGCCGAGGGGAACCGCACCGAGCGGACCTACGCGGCGAGCACCCAGAACATCGCGAACCCCGAGCGCGGCTTCTACCACCACACCGAGACGCATTTCCGCGCCGACGGTTCGGGGTACGAGGCGCTGGACCCGGCCACTCTGCGCGGCTGGCGGGAACGCGAGCACGTCACCCAGATCCTGCGGGTCTTCTACCTGGAGAAGTTCGCCGGCACCGACACGATCGACCAGGCGTACCTGTCCCGCGTCGGCGCCGACTTCGCCACCGCCCGCTCCGCCGGCGTGAAGGTGATCGTGCGGTTCGCGTACGCGCAGCCGAAGGACGACTGGCCCTACCAGCCGCCGTACGGTGACGCTCCGAAGGAACGTGTCCTGCGCCACGTCGCGCAGCTCACGCCGGTCCTGCGGGCGAACGCGGACGTGATCGCCACCGTGCAGGCCGGCTTCATCGGACTGTGGGGCGAGGGCTACTACACCGACCACTTCGTCGCGGACCCGCTCCACCCGGAGAACGTCACGCCGCAGGACTGGGCCAACCGGCGCGAGGTGTTCCTCGCCCTGCTGCGCGCGTTGCCGACCACCCGCACCGTCCAGGTGCGCACGATGCTGATGAAGCAGAAGACCGTCGATCGGCCCACCGGCAAGGAGGGTGCACTCCCGCCTGCGGAGGCGTACTCGGGCACGCCGGTCGCGCGCATCGGGCACCACAACGACTGCTTCCTCGCCAGCCCGGACGACTTCGGCACCTTCCTGTCCGACCCGATCACGCTGGACCAGGAGTACCTCGCCCAGGAATCGAGGTTCGTCCCGGTCGGCGGTGAGACCTGCAACGTCGACCCGCCGCGTTCGGAGTGGCCGAGCGCCGAGGCGGAGATGGCGCGCTACCACTACAGCTACCTCAACTCCGACTACAACAAGAACGTGCTGGGCAGCTGGGGCGCGAACCTCGAGGAGGCCCGGCAGCGGCTCGGCTATCGGCTGCGGCTCGCCACGGGCAGCTTCGCCGACGGCGTACGCCCGGGCCGATCGTTCACTGTCAACCTCGGCTTGCGCAACGACGGTTTCGCCGCGCCGTACAACCCGCGCTCGGTCCGGCTGATTCTCACCGGCGAACACCGGTCGTACGAGGTGCCGTTGGCGGTCGACCCGCGCCGCTGGGAGCCCGGCACGTCGATCGAGGTGAACGCCCGGGTCTGCGCCGGCCTCCCGCCGGGCAGGTACGCCCTGTCCCTCGACCTGCCCGCACCCGAAGCGCGGCTGCGGTCGCAGGCGCTGCTCCCAGGCACCGACACCAGCTACCACGCGGCGTACGCGATCCAGCTCGCCAACACCGGCGTGTGGAACTCGCGTACCGGCTACAACGACCTCGGGCAGTCCGTCGTCGTAGGCCGCGACCAGTCGCCCTCCGCGTCGTGTGCCGGCGGGCTGCGGCCGCGTCCCCTGCCCACGCGGTAGGCGCCCGGATGACACGCGCCGACGAAGTCGTGACTTGCGTTCGCCGGCCGATGGCTGGATAGCCTTGCGGGATGCGTGAACCTGCCTGCGTCGGTGCCCTGATCCGCGACTCCCAGCACCGGGTCTACGCCCAGCGCCGGAGCCCCGACCGCCGGCTGCTGCCCGGGATCTGGGACGTTGTGGGCGGCCACGTCGAGGCCGGCGAGACGCCCGAGGAGGCGCTGGCCCGGGAGGTCGAGGAGGAGACCGGCTGGCGCCTGCGCAGTGTCGAGGCGGTGGTCGCCGACTGGGAGTGGTCCCACGAGGGTGTAGTACGCCGAGAACTCGACTACCTCGTCGATGTGGACGGCGACCTCACCGCTCCCCGGCTGGAGGAGGGCAAGCACGACGCGTATGCCTGGGTGGGACCAGCCGACCTCGATCTCATGATGGTCGACCGCACCGACGGCGACCGGCGGCTGCGCGACGTGGTGGCCAAGGCCATTCGTACGAGGTTCACCGACCGCCTGCGGCTCGAACCCGTCGGCCCCGAGCATGCCGGGGATCTGTGGACGATGCACCAGGACGCAGCGCTCGCGGAATGGCACGCCGGCCGGTGGACCATGGAGACCGCGCAGGCGAACGCAGCCGAGTGGGGCGCGGCGTGGGAACGCGACGGAGTGCACAAGTGGGTCGCCTACGCGCGGGCCGACAGTGGGCCTGCCCGCCGCGACGAGCTGATCGGGCGGGGCGGGTTGTCCCGCGCGGTCGTCGACGGCGCGGAGTGTCTCGAGCTGGGCTGGAACCTCCGGGACCGTTTCTGGGGGCATGGGTACGCGAGCGAGATCGGCCGGGCCGGGCTGACGTTCGCGTTCGACCAGCTCGGCGCCGACGAGGTGGTGGCATTCACCGAACGGCACAACCAGCGGTCGCGCGCAGTGATGGAACGCATCGGCATGCGGTTCGTCCGCGAGTTCACCTCGCCGGGCCTGCAGGAAGGCCGCGAGGGCGTTCACGACGACGCGGTCTTCGCCTTGTACGCGGCTGACCGCACGGCGTCTCGCTGCTCGGCGTAGGGCCACAGGGCATATCGCTCCCCGACCGTCAAGGCAACCTTGACAGTTTGGAACCAGTCTTCGGGGCCTCACGGTCGGCGTACTTTCTGTTGCGGGTCCACCCATTCGGGTGGGGTGTATTCGGGGTGGCCGTGGTTGCCCATGCGCACTTGCCAGCCTTTGTGGTGGACGTAGGTGTGGTGGGTTTTGCAGAGCAGTACTCCGTTGGCGAGGTCGGTGGGGCCGAAGTCTTCCCAGGCGGTGATGTGGTGGGCGATGCAGCGGCGTTCGGGGACGTGGCAGCCGGGGAAGTGGCAGTGGGACCCGTCGCGGATGGCGAGGGCGCGGCGTTGTGGTTCGGTGAAGAACCGGTCGGCCATGCCGATGTCGAGGATTTCGCCGTTGCCGCCGAGGACGACGGGGATGATGTTCGCGTCGCACGCCATCCGCCGGATCGTCGCCACCGAGAGCGGTTCTCCGCGCAGGCGGAGGATCCGGGCCGACCCTCCGCCGCCGCACTTGGTGCAGCCGTCGTGGAGATCGAGTTGGTTGTTGGAGTCGTTGGCAGCGTCCGGCCCCGCCGCCCCCTTCTCTGATTCGGGTCCAGCGTCTGTGTCGGCGTCGTCTTCCGGCTCGAGCTCCCAATCTTCGGGTTCGGGATCTGCTGCCGGTTCGGCGTCGGGGCTTGGACCCGTTCCGGTTGCGGTGTTCGGTTGTGGGTGCTGCCGGGGTTCTCGTGGTCCGGGTATCCGCTCCGCGAACCCAGCCGGGTCAGGTGGCTCGGCTCGTCGTTTCTCCTTGTCCAGTTGAGTGTTCCGGCCGGGCATGGAGTCCGTGGACCTGACCGCCCCGGCCGCGACGGGCCTCCCCTTGGACCCCGCTGTGGGCTTCCCGCCCCCACTGCCAGCGGCACCCTCGCCGGGCCTGCACTTCCTGCGCTCGGCCTGTCGTGTGGCGTCGGTGGTCTGGCAGCCGCAGGGCATGGACGGACGGGGGTGGTGTCGTCGATGGTGCCGAACCCGGTGCCTTGTAGGAGCTGGTCCAGGCCGATCGTGACGGTCACGCAGTCGCGTCCACGGCCACGGTTCGGCGACGCCTGCCACTCGGCCATCCTGGCCACGAGTTCGGCGAACGCGTCCCCCCGTTTTTGGTCCAGCGGCCGCTCGTCCGGTTCGGGACCGTTGTCGGCCGCGATCAGCGCCTCGATGATCTTGCGGAGAGCTTCCATCTCCAGCACCGGCAGCTTGACGATCATGGTTTCGGACCCCGGGATCCCGTTCGCCAGGTATTTCAGGGAGCGTCTGCGTTCGGCGGCGCGTTCGGCGGCGTCGAGTTCCTCACCCAGCCGCCGTTCCCACTCCTCCGGGGCGAGCACCAGCAGCAGATGCCGCCCCAGCAGCCGCACATCGTCAGGGCTACGCCGCCGCGACTCCTCGATCAGGTACTCCTCACCCTGCACCCGCTGTTCCAGGCCGATCCATCGGGGCAGGTCCTTGATCGCGGCGGCGATCACCTGCGCATGCCGAAACGACACCTCACCCCGCGCAAGAGCGGCGGCAGTCAACGTCACCGTACGGTCCAGGTCCCGCGCCAGCACCACCGCCGCGGAAGCATCGTTCTTCGACATCCGCTGCGCGGTCCGCAGCCACACAGCCGTGGTCGCCGCACCGGTCGCCTTCCCCACCTCGCGCGCCTCGGCCTGGCGAACCCAGCAGAGAGTGAGCGCATCGACCCGGGCCTTCTCCACCGCCAGCTCACCGATCAGCTCCCCCAACTCACCCCCTCCACGAACGTGGTCGGCGTCGCCAGGGCCTCGTCCAACCCGACACGCTCGCCGCCAACGCAGCCCTCAACCGGGCGACCGCACCACCGCCGCCTGCACCGGGAAGATCCTGCTCTGTCGAATGCATGTTCGAAGCCTACCGGCCGGCGCCGCCATCATGATCGTTGTCCACAAGGAGATCCCGATGCGACGCCGGCCCGACACCTGTGGACAAAAAGCTGGCGCCACACCGTTCGGAGGAAGCCACTCCCGGCCCGGTGACGCCTACCGGAGAAGCTGCCGTCGGCTCGGCACACCCACGCATGCCGGTCGGGCACAGCCCACCCGGATCAGCGGACGGTCGAGGCCTGGAGTCGGCTGAGGAGCTGGGATGTGACCGGTACGCCGACGGACTGCAACGCCATCAGTGCAGCACCGCCGAGCGGATCGAGCGCCGCGCCGGCGATGCTGACGGTCGGCGCGGATCCGGCGGCCAGGAGGCAGCTGATCCGGTCGACGAACTTGGGGGCGGTCGCCAATGCGCCCGCCAACGCCAAGGGCACGTCGACATCGCTGACCAACGGAGCCAGCAGCCGTACGCCGGACGCGGTCTTCTCGGCCAGACGCGTCACCGCCGCATCGGCGAGCGGAGAGTCGTCCGCGGCGGCGGTGATCGCCGGCGCCAGACCGCCGTAGCGGCGCTTCACGTCGTTGTGGTCCAGGCCGCCAAGACCGAGGACGATCCGCCGCAGGTCCGCGACATCGCAGGCTTCCCACCAGGCCAGCACCGTCTCGATCAGCTTCCGATCGCCGTCGGCGTGGTCGCCGAGCAGAACGCGGTGCATCACGTCGAAGACCAGGTGCCGTGCTCCGCCCGCGTAGTGCTGGAACCGCCCACTCTCGATCACCGTGCCGTCCACGGTGACGGCCGCGATCATCGAACCGGTGCCGGCCACGACGATGATCCCCGGCGCTCCGGCGAGTGCACCTCGGTGGGCGATCACCGCGTCGTTGACCACCTGCTGCGGACAGGTCAGGGCGGCATCCTCGAAGAACGTGCCGATCCAGCTCACCTCGCCGTCGATGGGATAGCCGGCCACGCCCGCCGTCATCGCGACAGCATCCTCGACCGCGAGCCTGCCACCGGTCACCGCGGCAGCGATCGTCGAGCAGACGTTCGCGGCGGCGGTGTGGTTGTGGGAGGGCGACCCACCTGCTCCGACCTGACGGGCCAGCAGCGCTCCGTCGAGGGCGAAACAGCCGACCCTGGTCTGCGTTCCGCCCGCGTCGATCGCGACGACGTAAGGCATCGATGTCGGCATGGCCCGCAGGCTAGTCGATCACAGGCCTCTCCACACCCTCGACGAAGGGCAGCCGGCGGCGGCATCGTCGACGATGTCGACCTCGGAGATCACGTAGGCCGGCATGCCGCCGGCGTCGCACGACGTTCGGACACCAACGGTCATTGGCGTTTCGGCGCCGGGCCGCCAACCGGTCGCCAACCGGCGGCCGACGAGCGGCGCCACGGACTCAGACGCCGGCGAGCTCGGGCTGGAGCACCGCCTCGACGTCCACGGTGACGTCCACCAGGTCACTCACCACCACACCGCCCCGGTCGACGGAGTCGTTCCAGCTGACGCCGAAGTCGTGCCGGTTGATGCTCGTACGCCCCACGAACCCGGCCCTGCGCCGCGGTCCGAGGTCACGCCCTTCCTCCCACCACGGCGTGTCCCACTGGCCGAGGTAGCTGACGTGCAAGGTGACCGGCCGGGTCACACCGCGGATCGTGAGGTCGCCGGTCACCTCGAACGCCGAGGCGCCGATGCGTTCGACCTCCCCGCCGACGAACGTCCAGGTCGGGTGGTGCTCGACGTCGAAGAAGTCCGCGCTGCGCAGGTGCGCGTCCCTCGTCGGCTCACCGGTGTAGACCTTGGTGGCGTCGATCGTCGCCTCGATCCGCGTACGGTCGAGGTGCTCCGGGTCGACGACGAGCGAGCCGTGCACGTCCTTGAACTGTCCCCGCACATAGGTGACCATCATGTGCCTCGCGGTGAACTCCGCACCGGTGTGCCCCGGCTCGAACATCCAGTGGCTTGCTCCCATGACTCCCCCTCGCCGCGCTGTGTACGTCGTCGTACGTCGTCCGGCGCGGACCCGGCATCCGGAGCGAATCACCCGATCGGCGGCACGGGCAGGCGACCGGCCTCTTTCCATCGTGTCACGCCGAGGAGTCAGCCAGAGGAGGCCGGGACAGCCGGGGACTCGCTCGGCTCGGCCGCGGCGATCACGCCGTCCAGGACGTGCAGCGACGCGGCCATCTCCTCTATCTGGCGCAGGATGCGGGCGCGTTCCACCTGCAGGTCGCCCACCAGGCCGGCGGAGGGGATCACGCGTTCACCGTCGGACCGGACGCACGGCAGCAGCTCGACGATCTTCGAACTGCACAGGCCCGCGGAGTACAGCAACTGGATCTGGCCGACCCGCGCGACGGCCGACTCGTCGTACTCCCGGTAGCCGTTCGGGCAACGCCGCGACGCCAGCAGGCCCTGCTCCTCGTAGTAGCGCAGCGCGCGCACGCTGACCCCGCTTCGCCTGGACAACTCACCGATGCGCATGCGGGAGAGCGTAGCTCCGATCAAGCCTTGACCCTCACGCCGACGTCACGGTTTAGCGTCTGGGCTCATGACGACGACACCGGCCTCCCCGAACCAGTCCCCCGACCCCGGCCGACCCCAGCACGGCACGGACGACGACCTGCTCCCCTATCTGCGCCAGGCGCTCGACCTGGCCACGGCGAACGCGGAAGCGGGTCAACTGCCGTTCGCCGCCGTGGTGGTCCGCGACGGCCAGGTGCTCGGCACCGGCGTCAACACCGCCGGCCGCGACTCCGACCCGATCGCGCACGCCGAGGTCGAGGCGGTGCGCGACGCCTGCCGAAAGCTCGGCGACGGCAACCTCGCCGGAGCGGTCGTCGTGTCCAGCTGTGAGCCATGCGCGATGTGCCACACGGCGGCGCTGGTGGCCGGCGCGGCCCGGATCGTGTACGCCGCACCGAAGGAGTACGTCCCCGACTTCGACGGTACGCCGCGCCCGGACCTCACCCGCCTGCAGGGAATCCTGCGCGACGCCGCGCCGGAGACAGTCGAGCACCAGCCGACGCCGGGAGCGCGGGAACCGTTCGAGCGCTACCTGGCAGTGGTCGCGTCGAAAGGTGAGGGCCGGTGAAGCTCGGCGTCAACGTCATCAACTTCGGCGCGGGCGCGGGCCCGGACGCCCTGCTCGGCTGGGCACGGTTCGCCGAGCGGGCAGGCTTCTCCCTGGCGATGATCTCCGACCACGCGGCGGTCACCCAGGACGTCGCCGACCTGTACCCCGAGCCGTTCTACGAGCCGTTCACCGCGATGGCCTGGCTGGCCGGGGTCACCGAGCATCTGGAGCTCGGCACCTCCGTGGCCGTCGCGCCCTACCGCAACCCGCTGTTGACAGCGCGGATGACGACCGCGATCGACCAGTTCAGCAGGGGGCGGGTCGTGCTCGGGGTCGGCGTGGGCTGGTCGGCGCCGGAGTTCGCCGCACTGAACGCGCCGCCGTTCAAGCGCCGGGGCGACGTCACCGACGAGTACCTGGCCGCTGTCAAGGCGCTCTGGACATCCGAACGCGCCACGTACGAGGGCGAGTTCGTGTCCTTCCGCGACGTGTACACCGGCCCTCCGCCGGTACGCCGGCCGCACCCGCCGATCTGGGTGGGCGGCTCCAGCCGGGCCGGCCTGCGGCGGGCGGTGACCTACGGCGACGCCTGGCACCCGATCAACCCGCGCCCGGGCTGGCTGCGTACGAAGGGCATGCCCGGCCTGCGGGCGGAAGCCGACGCCGCCGGACGTGACGTGCCGATGCTGGCCGTACGGATCAGGGCCAACCCGGGCGCCACCCGGCGCGACGACGCCGAACGGCTGACCGGCGAGGGCACCATGTCGCAGATCCTGGACGACGTGGCGGATCTTGCGGACCTCGGCGCGGAGTACGTCGTACTGGACACCGTTCTCGAGAATCCGTCGCTGCGGCGCCCCCTCGAGGAGGACTGGCGGCTGCTGGAGAAGGTCGCGAACGCGCTCTTCGACGCCGGCCTCGCCACCCCGGCGGGCAGCTGAGGCGGCACGTCACATCGACTCCAGCTCCCTGCCCTTGGTCTCCCGCACGGCGCGGGCGACGAACAGGAACGACAGGATGGCGAACAACGTGTAGAGCGCGTACGCGAACCCCAGCCCGATCTGCTGCAGTACCGGGAAGGTCGTCGACACCGTGAAGTTCGCCAGCCACTGCGCGGCGGCCGCGACGGCCAGCGCCTGCGCGCGGATGCGGTTGTTGAACATCTCGCCGAGCAGCACCCACACCACCGGCCCCCAGCTCAGGCCGAAGAACACGACGTAGACGTTCGCCGCGATCAGGGCCAGGGGCGACATGATCCCTTCCAGGGCGGGCTTGCCGTGCACGAGGGGCGCGGTCCCGAACGCGTACGCCAGCGTCCCCAGCGTGATGACCATGCCCACCGAGCCGATCAGCAGCAGCGGCTTGCGGCCGATCCGGTCGATGGTGGCGATCGCGATCAGGGTGGTGATGATGTTCGTCACCGAGGTGATGACCGTGATGATGAGCGAGTCCTTCTCGCTGAAGCCGACGGCCTGCCACAGCACCGACGAGTAGTAGAAGATCACGTTGATGCCGACGAACTGCTGGAACACCGACAGCAGGATGCCGACCCACACGATCGGCAGCAGGCCGAGCCGCGGACCGCGCAGGTCGCCCAACCGGGAACGCCGGTCCGCGCCGAGAGTGCGCTGGATGTCCACGACCTTCGCGTCGACGTCGCCGCCGACGTACTGCGCCAGGACGTCCCGCGCCTCGACCAGCCGTCTGCGGGCGACCAGGTAGCGCGGCGACTCCGGGATCTGCAGCGCCAGGATGCCGTACGCCAGTGCGGGCACTCCCAGGGACAGGAACATCCAGCGCCAGGCGTCCAGCCCGAACCACAGTTCCCTGGTCGCACCGCCGGCGGCCGCCACCAGCCCGAAGTCGATCAGCAGTGCCATGAAGATGCCGGTCACGATCGCCAGCTGCTGCAGCGAACCGAGCCGGCCGCGTATCCGGGCGGGCGAGATCTCCGCGATGTACGCCGGTGCGATCACCGACGCCGCACCCACGCCCATGCCGCCGATGAACCGCCAGACCGCGAGATCCCAGATCGAGAACGAGAACCCCGACCCCAGCGCGCTCACCAGGAACAACACGGCGGCGACGACCATCACCCGGATCCGGCCCATCCGACCGGCCAGCGGCCCGGCGAACCACGCGCCGAGGGCCGATCCGAGCAGCGCGGCGGCGACCGCGAACCCGAGCACTCCGGGCGAGGCGTGGAAGGTGTCCCGAACCGCCGCGACCGCGCCGTTGATGACCGCGGTGTCGTAACCGAAGAGGAAACCACCGAGGGCGGCGACCATGGCCACCAGCACGGTGTGGCCCGAACTCCCGGCGTCGGAGGCGCCCGGAACATCGGGATCTGGTCGGCTCATCCCGGTCTCCTCACCCGGCGGGGTGGCGAGCCGGGCCGGATCACCTCAGCTCACGACTCACCGTAACCGAGCGATCCGGCCGCGTCCTCGCGCCGCGTCGAAGCGGCGCGAGGACACGTGCTGCCTCAGGCGGGTTGGTCGGGGTGCAGTGCCCGCTGGTCCCGACGGCGGCCGTCGGGGTCGACGTCGCCTGCCTGGTCGTACGCCCGCTCGTCGCGGCCCTCGTCGTACGCCCGCTCGTCGTAGCCCGCCTGCTCCTGACCCGCCTGGTCGTAGCCGGCCCGCTCGTCGCGACCCTGCTCGTACGCCTGCTCCTCGCCCGGATGGTCGCTGCCCCGCATGTGCTCGACGGAACCCCGTGGACCCCGGTGACGCTCGCCGCCGGTCAGGTGCTGGTCGCCCTCGTCGACCGGCACCGCGGCCACGTGCTCACCGTGCGGCTGGTGCCCACCGTCGGATCCGTCGTCGGCCAGGTTGCGGGTCCGGTCGTCTGCGCGTAGGTCCTCGCGGCCGTCCGTGGCTACGTCCTCACGGCCGTCCGTGGCTACGTCCTCACGGCCGTCCGTGGCTACGTCCTCGCGGCCGTCGGCGCGGTCGTCCGCCCGGTCCTTGTCGCGCAGGTCGGGGTCGAGCTCGTCGGCCCGGCGCAGGTGCTCCTCCGCCTCGGCGCGGGTGGAGTGCGCGCGTTCCCCACGTGCCCGGGCCTCCTCCTCCAGCCGCTTGGCCTCGGCCAGCTGCTGCTCCGCGGCGGTGCGCACCTCCTGCGCGCGGTCGCCCAGCTGTCCGGCCTCGCGGTCGTGCACCGCCGCCTGGCGGCTGATCTCCACCGCACGGTCGCGGGCTTCCTGCGCCGCGATCCGGCGTTCCTCCTGCTTCTTCGCCCGCAGTCGCAACGCGACCACCACGCCGACGACGATCAGCGCGACCACCACGATCACGGCGATGACGATCCCTGTGCCCATCTGGACCTCCGGTGTTCGAGCACTCGGCCCGATCTGCCCACGCACCGTTGCCGAGCGGCCCGCAGGAGAGTGCGTCGTTCGGTCACCGGCAGGGCACAGCCAGCTGCGACCGCGCCGGTGCGGCCATCGGACGCTAGCACCGGCGAGACCGCTTCGCAGGAACCCTCAGTCGGCGGGGCGGTTCCCCCAGGTGGCACTTTCGTTCAGATGCGGGTACGGCTCCGCGGGCACCGGCCGGTCCAGGAAGGCGCACAACGGCTCCCAGCCGTCGCCGACGTGGTGGACGAGCAGCCGGTCCGCCGGGACCGTCGCCCGCACCTCGGCGTTGTGGCGTTCGAACGCCGCGACCAGCCGCGCACGGTCGTGCGGCTCGCCGTCCAGAAGGCGCCGGACGACCACCTCCTGCGCCATGGCGTTCCACCTCTCGGCCCTCGGGTCGTCCCAACCGAGGGCGATCGGGCGGTAGACGGTGGCGTGGTAACTGGCGAACCACCGCTCCGGGTCGCGCACCGTGAGCAGGACTTTCGCGTCGGGATAGGCGGTGAGGAGTTCCCGCCAGAACACGCTGCCCGGCCAGTCGACGGTCGCCGCATAGTCGGCGTAGATCCGCTCCCAGTCGAAGTCCGGTCCGGCCTTCGCCGCCTCGAGGAAGAGATCGGCCTGCTCGGGGTGGTCGAACACCTCGTGCATGTGGTGGCAGGGCAGCCCGAGCATCTCCAGCGCACGCTTCATGGAGGTGGTGCCCGTACGTGCCCAGCCGGCACCGATCACCTGCAGCGTCATCGCCGCCTCCCAGGGTGTGTGCGAACCCTACGCCGCGTGGCCGTGGCCGGCCGGATCGATGAGGTTGGCGAGGTCGGTGACCGCGCCCTCCATGCGGCAGAAGTAGGGACGCCGGTGCCACGGCATCAGGTCGCCGTCGAGGACGTCGCCGACCACGCAGGTGACGTTGTCGCGGCCACCGGCGACCAGTGCCGCCCGGACGAGGTTGTCCGTGGCTTCCTCCGGCGTCGCATCGACGAGACATGAGCGGATCTCGTCCTCGTCCACGAAGTCGGTGAGCCCGTCGCTGCACAGCAGCAGCCGGTCACCCGGTTGCAGGTCGAGCAGCACGATGTCGGCGTCCGGGCGGTCGCCCCCGTCGACGAACCGGGTGACGGCCGAGCGGTACGGATGGACCCTGGCCTGCGCCGGGGTGATTCTTCCCTGGTCGAGCAGCGACTGGACCAGCGTGTGGTCGACCGACACCTGCCGCATAGTGCCGTCCCGCAGCACGTACGCCCGGGAGTCGCCGGCATGCGCCATCGCGAAGGTGTGACCGTCGGTCAGGACCGCGGTGAGGGTCGTGGCCATGCCCTCCCGGGCCGGGTCGGCGGCCACCCCCTCGACCAGCAGCCGGTGGGCGCGGTCGATCCATCCGCGGAGGACCTCGGAGAGGTCGGGAAGGTCGGCACCGGGAGTCGTGGATTCGCCGGGTGCCGGCTTGGGCAGCAGCGACATCGAACCGAACAGATGCGCCACACTCGCCGAGGCGACCTCGCCGGCGGCGTGCCCACCAACCCCGTCCGCGACCAGCAGCAGGTGCGGCCCCGCGAACGCGGAGTCCTCGTTGTTGCCGCGGACCAGACCGACGTGAGTACGCACCGAGTACGTGAAGCGCATAAGACATCGTGCCACGCGCGGTCGGCGCAGCCTACCCCCGAGGTGGCACCCATCAGATGAATCTGCCGGACGAATCAGCCGGACGAATCAGCCGCGGTCGAACAGGCGTCCCAGCGCGGCGCTCAACTGGTCGAGCCGGTCCGCGACCCAGGGCAGCTCCACCGGATCGGCAGCGGTCAGCGCCTTCTCCCGCTGCTCACCCTCGCCGTACAGCATGCTCGTCGCGATCCGCAGACTCAGCCGCTCGTCCGGGTCGCCGAACGCCGCGCCGGGCAGCGTCGCCACGTCGAAGGAGTCCAGCAGGAGGTTCGCGAGCTCGGTCCCGGTACGGACCGACCACCGCTCGGCGAGCAGGTCGGCGTACGCGGAGAAGTCCGGGTAGAGGTAGAACGCCGCGGTCGGCGGGTGCACGGACGCACCCGCCGCGGCGAACCGGTCGGCGACCGCGCCTGCCACCCGCGCGTGCAGCGAGCGACTGGCGGCGATGCGTTCGGTCAGCTGCTCCGGCTCCTCGAACGCCCAGGCGGCGGCCTGCTGCACCGGGTTCGCCGGGCTGGACCACACCTCGCTGGCAACAGCGGCGACCTCGGCACCGAGCCGGTCGCCGAGCGGCCCCTCCGGCATCCGCGCGACGCCGATCCGCCAGCCGCCGAGGGCGAGGTTCTTGCTCAGGCCGGTGGTCACGACAGTGCGTTCGGGTGCCAGCTCGGCCGGGCTGAGGAACTCACGCACCGGGTCGTGTACGAGGTCCCGGTAGATCTCGTCGGACACGATCAGCAGGTCGTGCCGGCGGGCCACGTCGGCGACGGACCGGATCGTGCCGCTGCCCGCCAGCGTCCCCGTCGGGTTGTCGGGCAGGGTGAGCACGACCAGCCCGATCGGACGGCCGGCGGCGCTCGCGGAGGCGGCGGCCGCGTCGAGCAGGTCGGGATCGGGTACGCCACCCTGCCCGTCGAGCGTGGGCACATGGTGCACCTCGCGGCCGAGGAGCTGGGCCTGTGCGGCGTAGGTCACCCAGCTCGGCCGCGGCAGCGCGACGCCGCCGACGCTCGCCCGCAGCACGGCGTACAGCAGCGGCTTGCTGCCCGGGCCCGCGATCACCTGCCCGGCGGTCGTCGGCAGGCATCGCCGGCGCCAGTAACCGGCTGCGGCCTCGCGCAACGCGGGAAGGCCGGTGACCGGTCCGTATCCACCGGAGGACCCGCTCGCCGCGGCCACCCTCAGCGCCGCCACGAGGTCGGGATGCACCGGCAGCCCCGCCTCGCCGAACCCGAGGGGCAGGACGGGCCGCCCGGCCGCCAGCCTTTCCGCGGTGAGCTGGTTGATGGCGAGGGTCGCAGAGACGGCCATGGCGTCACTCCATCACACGTACCGCTCGTGCAGCGCGGCCAGGTCGATCCGGCCCGCGAGGTCGTCGGCGACGGCGAGGTTGGCGCGTACGACGTCCGGGTCCCGCATTCCGACCAACGCCACGTCGACGTGCGGGTTCGACAGCACGAACTGCACCAGCGCGCTCGAGTAGTCGAAGGTGTCGGCCGGGTTCACCATCGCCAGCCAGCGCTGGAACGTCCCCGACGTGGTGGTGCGCATCGTCAGCGTGCCGAGCCCGTGGCTGCGGGCCTCGAGCAGGCTGCCGAACGGCCGGGTGGGGTCGTACGGGTGCTGGAAGAGGAGGTTGTAACAAACCTGCACGGTGTCGAACCGACCGCTGCGGATCAGCCGGTAGACCGAGTCGTTGTTGTCCTCGGTGGTGAAGCCGACATGCCTGGTCAAGCCCTCAGCCTTGACGGAATGTAACCGTTCGGCTACGCCGCCGGGCGCGAGGATGGCGTCGGTCTGCTCGGTGGTGAACGAGTCGCCGTGGATCTGCAGCAGGTCGACGTGGGGCCGGCCGAGGCGTTCCAGGCTGGCCTCCAGCGACGTACGCACGTCCACGCCGTACGGCACCTTGGTGGCCACGAACAACGGGCACCCGCCGCTGGACTCGACTCCGCGCAGAGCCTGGCCGAGCACCCGTTCGCTCGCTCCGGCGCCGTAGCCCGGCGCGGTGTCGTAGTAGTTGATGCCGCCCTCCAGCGCCACCTCGATCGCCGCGAACATCGCCGCCCGGTCGCCCGCGTCGTCGGGGTCGAACCGCCCGAGGTAGTTCGTCAGGCCGAGAGTCGCCCCGCCGAAGCCGATCCGGCTGACCTTCGCTCCGGTCCCGCCGAGAGTGGTGTACTCCATCGCCGCCTCGCTTACCGTCCGCTCGTTCGGTGTCCCGGTTCCCCCGGCTGATCCGTCCGGCCGACCCGTCGAACCGGCCCGCTCGTGATCATGTGCCATTCTGGTCGCCGGCGACAGGGAGGAACCCGGTGCGAATCCGGGGCGGTCCCGCCACTGTCACCAGGAAGCGACCTCTCCACGCAGGAGCATCCGCACAGGAGGCTCTCCGCGTAGCCGCCACTGCCGCGCGAGCGCGGTGGGAAGGCCGGAGCGGACGCGACGATCTGGGAGCCAGGACACTCCGGTCGCCGGTACGACCATCCAGGGCGCGGACTCCTGTGGAGGTACAACTCGTGGCTGCCGTGAACTCTGCCGGGAACACCGCCGGCTCGGTGCTGGACCGTACGCTGCGCGCCGTCGGTCCGCCGGACGCCGAAGCTGTCGCCAGAGCCCGCGCCCGGCACGACGCGCTGGCCAAGCCGCGCGGCGCGCTCGGTGTCGTGGAGGACCTCGGCGCGCAGCTGGCCGGGCTCGCCGGAACCTGCCCGCCGCCGGCGCCCGAACCCGCCGGCCTGGCCGTCTTCGCCGGTGACCACGGCGTCCACCGGCAGGGGGTCTCGCCGTGGCCGCAGGAGATCACCGCCGCGATGGTGTCGACCTTCCTGTCCGGCGGCGCGGTCGTCAACGCCCTCGCCCGGCAGGCGGGTGCCCGGGTGCTGGTGGTCGACGTCGGGGTCGCGGCCGACCTTCCGCCGGCGCCGGGGCTGCTGGACCGCAAGGTGCGCGCGGGCACCGACGACCTCAGCGAGCGGCCCGCGATGAGCCGGGGCGAGGCGGTGGCGGCGGTCGAGGTCGGCATCGAGGTCGCCGACGACCTGGTGGCCCGCGGCTGCCGGTGCCTGCTGACCGGCGACATGGGCATCGCCAACACCACTCCCGCGGCGGCCCTGGTCGCGGCGTTCACCGGAGGTAAGCCGGAGCAGGTGACCGGCCGCGGCACCGGAATCGACGACGCCACCTGGGCCGGCAAGGTCGCCGTCGTCGGCCGGGCCCTCGACCTGCACCGCCCCGACGCGGCGGACCCACTCGGCGTCCTCGCCGCGCTCGGCGGCCTCGAACACGCCGCGACCGTCGGCTTCCTGCTGGGGGCGGCCGCCGCCCGGATTCCGGTGGTACTGGACGGCATCGCGGCCGGCGCGGCCGCCCTGGTGGCCCGGGCGCTCGCACCCGAGGCGGTGGGCGCGTTCGTCGCCGGGCACGTGTCCGCGGAGCCGGCCGCGCGGCTGGCGCTGACGGCGCTGGGACTGCGTCCCGTCCTCGACCTCGACCTGCGGCTCGGCGAAGGGTCCGGCGCCGTCCTCGCGCTGCCGGTGATACGGGCCGCGGCCGCCGTCCTGACCGAGGTCGCCACGCTGGACGAGGTCGCCACGCTGGACGACGTCGCCACGCTGGACGACGTCGCCACGCTGGACGACGTTGCCGCCGGCGGAGCGGACGGCCGGCGCGCCCGGCGACCGCGGCGGATCCTGGTACTGGGAGGTGCACGGTCGGGCAAGTCCACGACCGCCGAACGGCTTGCCGGAGAGGCCGGGACGGGTCCTGTCACCTACCTCGCCACGGGACCGCGGCCCACCGCCGACGATCCCGAGTGGGCCGAGCGCGTACGCACGCACCGTGAACGCCGCCCGCCGGACTGGACCACCGTGGAGACCGCCGACCTGGTGACCCACCTGAAGGCCGACGAGCCCGAACGCACGGAGCCGTTGCTGATCGACTGCCTGTCCACCTGGCTCACCCGGATGATGGACGAGGCGGGCTGCTTCGGCACCGAGCACCACTCCCCCGCACAGGAGCCGGTCACGGCACAGGACCCGGCCGCCGCGCTGGCGGCCGAGGTCGACGCGCTGGTCGCAGCGTGGGAGTCGACGAGCCGTACGGTCGTCGCGGTCAGCAACGAGGTCGGCGGCGGGGTCGTGCCCGCGACCACCTCCGGGCGGCTCTTCCGCGACGAACTCGGCGTACTCAACGCCCGGATCGCCGCCGCGTCCGACGAGGTGTGGCTGCTCACCGCCGGCATCCCCCAGCGGCTGCGATGAGCGGCCCGACGAGCGCCGCCCTCGGCGAGAAGGCGGCGAAAGGACGCGGCCTGGCGCTGGCGGTGACGATGGTCACCGCCGTGCCGGTGCCGGGCCGTTGGGCCGCGGCGTCGGTGGACCGCGACACCGCGGGCCGGGCGGTGTGCTGGCTGCCGTTCGTCGGCGCTGTCCTCGGCGCGGTCGCCGGACTCCCCCTGCTCGCCGCCACCGCCCTCGTACCCGATGGCACCGGCGCTCTGCTCGGCGCCGCGCTCGCCGTCGCCACGCTGGCGCTCGCCACCCGGGGCCTGCACCTGGACGGCCTGGCCGACACCGTGGACGGACTGGGGAGTTCCGCGCCGGCCGAACGCGCGCTGGCCATCATGCGGCAGCCGGACATCGGGCCGTTCGGGGTGGTGACCGTCGTACTCCTGCTGCTGGTGAAGGTGGCAGCCCTGGCGGCACTGGCGAACCACGCACCGGTGGCCGCACTGCTCGCGCTCGCGGCGGCCGAGTGCGTGGGGCGCCTGGGCGTCGTGTGGGCCACCGGCGCGGGAGTGCCGTCCGCTCGGCCCGGTGGGTTCGGAGCGCTGGTGGCCGGTACGACGACCCGGCCCACCCACCTCCTGCTGACCTCGGCCGTCGTCGCCGGGTGCCTCGCCCCGCTCGGCTGGGACGAGCCCCGGCTCACCGGAGCGCTCCTGGGCACGCTGGCCGCCGGTCTCGCTACCGCCGTGGCGTGGCGTCGGCACGTCGTCCGCCGGCTCGGCGGGGTGACCGGGGACGTCTTCGGCTCGGTCGTGGAACTCGGCGCCGCCGCGGGACTGCTCGCCGCCGTACTCCTGCGCTGAGATCAGGGACCACAGACCAGGGACCACCGACCACAGTCACCCCGGCCACAGTGCCGTACGCCATGCCGATCAACACTGGGCCCACACTCGGGAGCCGACATGTCAGCCAGCACCTCCTTCGCCCCGGTCCGGCTGCGGTCCAGGAGCACCCTGGTCCTGCTGCTGGCCTCAGCGGTCGGCCTGGTCGGCTTCGGCTGGCCGTTCCTGGTGGTGACGCCCGCAGGAACCGGCGCGAGCCACGGGCAGGACGCTGGCTACCTGTTCGTGGCTCTGCTGCCGTTGCTGCTCGGCCTGGTCTGGGCCGAACTCGGCAGCGGAGGCATGGACGTCAAGGCGGTGGCGATGCTCGGTGTGCTCGCCGCCGCGGGCGCCGGGCTGCAGACCCTCAGCCCGGGCACCGGCGGGTTCGACCCGGCGTTCTTCCTGCTGGTCATGGCCGGGCGGGTGTTCGGTCCGGGGTTCGGCTTCGCGCTCGGCGTGGTGACCATGCTCGCCACCTCCCTGCTCACCGGCGGGGCGGGCCCCTGGCTGCCGTTCCAGATGATCGGGCTGGCCTGGGTGGGCCTGCTCGCCGGCTGCCTGCCCGCTGCCTCCGGCTGGGCCGAGCGTGGGCTGCTCGCGGTGTACGCCGGGCTGAGCGGCTTCGGCTACGGCGCGCTGCTCAACCTGTGGTTCTGGCCGGCCGCGGCGTACCTACCGGACGGGGCGGCGTACGTCCCGGGCGCATCGCTCGGCACCAACCTGCACCACTACGCCGTCTTCTACGCCACCACCTCCCTCGGCTGGGACACCGCGCGGGCGCTGCTGGGCGGAGTGCTCGTCCTGGTCGCCGGGCGGCCGGTGCTGGCGACCCTGCGCCGGGCCGGCCGGCGGGCCGCCTTCACCGCGGGCCGGGACAGCGAACCGGACCGAGCTGACCGGGGCTGACAGCGATCTGTGCGGGCTCTCTCAGCGGCCGGAGCCATCCTCGGTGACGCCGGGGTGGACGGCGGCGGGCCGCGCTGTGCCAACGCTCGGGAATCGTCTCGACGGGCGGTCGGGTACCACCTAGATTGCCGTGGGCGACACCGAACGTAGCCGGTCGCGCCCGCCGCCGATCCCGCCCGGGCCCGGAACCGGCCCGGAACCTGACCGAGCTCCTACCGCCCGACCCCGCCCTCGACCTCAGGAAGGCCCGCGTGCTCATCCCTCTCCTGCGCGCTCACCTGCGCCCCTACACCAGGCCGATCGCCCTGGTCGTGGTGCTGCAGCTCGTGCAGACCCTCGCCACCCTGTACCTCCCAAGCCTGAACGCCGACATCATCGACAACGGCGTGGTCAAGGGCGACACCGGCTACATCATGTCCACCGGTGGCGTCATGCTCGCGGTGACCCTGGTGCAGATCCTGTGCGCCGCCGCCGCGGTCTACTTCGGTGCGCGGACGGCGATGGCGCTCGGCCGCGACGTGCGGGCCGCGATCTTCGACCGGGTGCAGGAGTTCTCCGTCCGCGAGGTCGGGCAGTTCGGGGCACCGTCACTGATCACCCGCACGACCAACGACGTCCAGCAGGTGCAGATGCTGGTCCTGATGACGCTCACCCTGATGGTGTCGGCACCCATCATGTGCGTGGGGGGCGTGCTGCTGGCCCTGAACCAGGACGTCCCGCTGTCGGCGCTGCTGCTGGTGATCGTGCCGGTGCTGATCCTCGCGGTGAGCGCGATCATCCGCCGGATGCACCCGTTGTTCCGCCAGATGCAAGAACGCATTGACACCGTGAACCGCGTGATGCGCGAGCAGATCACCGGCATCCGGGTGATTCGTGCGTTCGTACGTGACTCCCACGAGCAGGCGCGGTTCGCAGACGCCAACAACTCCCTGATGGACGTCTCCCTCGGCGTCGGCCGGCTGATGGCGTGCATGTTCCCGGTCGTCATGGTCGTGATGAACCTCTCCAGCGTGGCCGTCATGTGGTTCGGCGCGCACCGGATCGACAGCGGCTCCATGCAGATCGGCGCGCTGACCGCGTTCCTCAGCTACCTGATGCAGATCCTCATGTCGGTGATGATGGCGACGTTCATGTTCGTCATGGTGCCGCGGGCGTCGGTGTGCGCCGAGAGGATCAGCGAGGTGCTGGACACCGAGACCAGCGTGCGGCCGGCCGCCTCGCCGGTACGCCGGCTTCGTGGGCACGGTCAGCTCGACCTGCGGGGTGTGGACTTCCGCTACCCGGGTGCGGAGGCGCTCGTGCTCTCCGGCGTCGACCTGACCGCCCGCCCGGGTCAGACCACCGCCATCATCGGGAGTACGGGCGCGGGCAAGACCACCTTGCTCAACCTCGTCCCGCGCCTGTTCGACGCCGACGGCGGTCAGGTACTCGTCGACGGCGTGGACGTCCGCGAGCTCGACCCGGCGGTCCTGTCGCGCACCGTCGGCCTGGTGCCGCAGAAGCCGTACCTCTTCTCCGGCACCGTCGCCTCCAACCTCCGCTACGGAAACCCCGACGCGACCGACGAGGAGCTGTGGAACGCCCTGGAGATCGCGCAGGCGCGCGACTTCGTGGAGGCGATGGAGGACCAGCTCGAGGCGCCGATCGGACAGGGCGGCAGCAACGTCTCCGGCGGGCAGCGGCAGCGTCTGGCGATCGCCCGGCTGCTGGTGGCCCGCCCGGAGATCTACCTCTTCGACGACTCGTTCTCCGCTCTGGACTACGCCACCGACGCTGCCCTGCGCGCCGCGCTGCACCGGGAGATCGGTGACGCCACGATCGTCATCGTCGCCCAGCGGGTGTCCACCATCCGCGACGCCGACCGGATCGTCGTACTCGACGAGGGCCGCGTCGTCGGGACCGGGACTCACACCGAGCTGATGGACACCAACCAGACCTACCGGGAGATCGTGCTCTCCCAGCTCACCGAGCAGGAGGCCGCATGAGCACGCAGGTGAAGCCGGCCAGTCCACCCAAACGCGGGCTGGGACCGGACCGCCGCCACGGCCCGATGATGGGCGGCGGGATGTCCACCGAGAAGGCGATGAACTTCCGCGGCTCCAGCAGGCGGCTGCTCGCCATGATGCGTCCCGAGCGCCCCGTGGTCCTCACCGTTCTCGTCCTCGGCGCGATCAGTGTCGGGCTGTCGGTGCTCGGGCCGAAGATCCTCGGCCACGCCACCAACCTGATCTTCGCCGGAGTGGTCGGGCGCCAACTCCCGTCGGGGATCACCAAGGAACAGGCGATCGAGGGCCTGCGGGCGCGCGGGCAGGGCGACATCGCCGACCTGCTCCGCACGGTGGACGTCGTACCCGGACAGGGCATCGACTTCCACGCGGTGGCCATGGTCCTGATGGCCGCGCTGGGCGTCTTCGTGGTGGCGTCGCTGTTCGCCCTTGTCCAGGGCAGGTTGACAGCGGTGGTCGTACAGAAGCTGGCGTTCCGGCTGCGCGAGCAGGCCGAGACCAAACTCGCCAGGCTCCCGCTCGGCTACTTCGACCGGCAGCCGCGCGGTGAGGTGCTCTCGCGTACGACGAACGACATCGACAACATCGCCCAGACGCTGCAACAGGCGCTGAGCCAGATCGTCACGTCCGTGCTCACCATCGTCGGTGTCCTGGTGATGATGATCTGGATCTCACCGCTCCTCGCGGTCATCGCGCTGGTGACCGTGCCGGTGTCGGTGCTCGTCGTCGCGGTGATCGGCAAGCGCGCCCAGCCGCAGTTCATCAAGCAGTGGGCGACCACGGGAACGCTCAACGCCCACATCGAGGAGATGTACACCGGTCACGCGCTGGTCAAGGTGTTCGGCCGGCAGCGGGAGGCCGCGCGGACCTTCGCCGAGCAGAACGAGGCGTTGTTCGTCTCCAGCTTCCGGGCGCAGTTCATCTCCGGCACCATCCAGCCCGCGATGATGTTCATCGGCAACCTCAACTACGTCCTGGTCGCGGTGATCGGCGGGCTGCGGGTCGCGTCCGGGACACTGTCGCTGGGCGACGTGCAGGCGTTCATCCAGTACTCCCGGCAGTTCAGCCAGCCGATCACGCAGGTGGCCTCGATGGCCAACCTGCTGCAGTCGGGTGTCGCCTCGGCCGAGCGGGTCTTCGACCTGCTCGACGCCGAGGAGCAGCAGGCCGACCCGTCGCCGTCGCGGCGGCCGCAGCAGGTGACCGGAAAGGTGGCGTTCGAGCACGTCTCCTTCCGGTACGAACCGGACAAGCCGCTGATCGAGGACCTCTCGCTGGTGGTCGAACCCGGCCACACGGTGGCCATCGTCGGCCCGACCGGCGCGGGCAAGACGACGCTCGTCAACCTCCTCATGCGCTTCTACGAGGTGACCGGCGGGCGGATCACTCTCGACGGCGTGGACGTCACCGAGATGTCGCGGGACGACCTGCGCGCCCGGATCGGCATGGTCCTGCAGGACACCTGGCTGTTCGGCGGGACGATCGCGGAGAACATCGCCTACGGCGCCGGCGACGTGCCGCGGGAGAAGATCGTGGCGGCGGCGCAGGCAACCCATGCCGACCGGTTCATCCGGACCCTGCCGGACGGCTACGACACCGTGATGGACGAGGAGGGCGCGAACGTCAGCGCCGGTGAGAAGCAGCTGATCACCATTGCGCGCGCGTTCCTCACCGAGCCGTCGATCCTGGTGCTGGACGAGGCGACGAGTTCGGTGGACACCCGCACCGAGGTGCTCATCCAGCACGCGATGACCTCGCTGCGGGCCGGGCGTACCAGCTTCGTCATCGCCCACCGGCTGTCCACCATCCGCGACGCCGACGTGATCCTGGTGATGGAGAACGGCCGGATCGTCGAGCAGGGCAACCACGAGAAGCTGCTGGCTGCCGACGGCGCGTACGCCCGGCTGTACGCGGCGCAGTTCGCCCAGGCAGTGGCCGAGGTGGACTGACCGCGTAGCTGAGGCGAGTCGGGAGGGGCGGCCGGGCCGAGATGGCCCGGCCGCCCCTTGCGTTCCTGAGAGCCGTCATCGGTACGTCAGCGGTGGGCCGCGGGTCAGCTCCGGCCGCGAAGGTACGCCGCGGTCTCCGCCTCACCGGAGTGCTCGGCCCAGCCGAGCGGCGTCGCGTCGAAGGAAGCGTCGCGCAGGCTGGGATCCGCGCCCTGCTCCACCAGGAACCGTGCGAGCGGGAGGTTTCCGGCCAGCGCGGCCTCGTGCAGCGCTGTGCGCCGCAGCGGTGGGCCGAGCACGTCCCCGCGTGCGCCGGCGTTCACGTCGAACCCCTGCTCCAGCAGGAGCCGCATGGCCTCGACGCGGCCGGTGCGGGCCACCAGGACTCCCGCGTCCGGAAACTGCTCCCGGGCGCGGGCGGGCAAGGCGGGGTTGACAGCGGTCAGTCGCTCCACCTCGGCCCGGTCACCGGCCACGCACGCGCCGACGAACTCCTGCACCGCGTCCACCCGGCCGCGGTCGGCGCCGGCGTCGACGAGCATCCGGGCGATCTCGCGCTCGCCCGCCAGCGTGGCCAGCTGCAAGGCGGTGAGGTCACGGTAGTTCGGGTGGTAGCCGCGGCCGTCGGGGGCGACACCGTGGTCGAGCAGCAACCTGACGCGGGCGGTCATCCCGTGGTCGGCCGCCCACCGAAGCTGCTCCTCCACCATCGCGGTCGTCGACGGATAGGTGTGGCTCAGCCGGCGGCGCCACGGACTGTCGTGGTCGCGGCCCAGCCCGAACTCGAACAGCACGTCCAGGTGGTCGTTCGCGGGGGTGAACTGCCTGTTGTACAAGGCCTGGTTGTCGTTCGGGTCCGCGCCGGCCCCCAGCAGCAGCCGAGCCAGGGACGTCGCCTGCGGGTGCGGCGGCTGCCCCTGCTCACCCCCGCCGAACGCCCCGGTCAGCGCGGTGAACGCCGAGGTCATCCCCTGCCACAGCCGCCCGGCGTTGGGGTCGGCGCCCGCGGTCAGCAGCGCCTCCGCCGCCTCGACCGGTGAGCCCACGTCGAGTCGTGCGTACGTCAGGTACATGATCGGTGGCCAGCCGTACGGGCCGCCGCCCTGGTCGACCTGGGAACGATCCCGTCCCAGTGCCTCACGGAGTCCGGCCGCGTCACCTGCGGCCGCCATAGTGTGCAGGGAGAACCTCGCAACCTCCGGATGGGCGCGCAGAAGATCGCGGGCCCGGGCGGGCCGATGCGGGGTGTCGCGGGTGTAGTTGAGACAGGCGAGATCGAGGAACCGGTCGGCGAGGGCCGCCAGGTCCTGGCCGTCGGGGAGGTCGGCCTCGTCGGCGTCCACCGGCCGCGGCCAGTACGAGTACTCGGCGACCACGTCGAGATGCGCACGGAGCCGTTGCCAGCTTGGGAATCCGTAGCTTCGGGCGACGACGAACTGCGCGTCGCTGAGGGAACATCCGCCGGAGACGTCACGGCGGGGATCGAACTCCTCGAACTCCGCGAGCGCCTCGGCCTCACCGGCCTGAGCCCTGCGCTGCAGCGACCTGGCCTGGTTCCTGAGATGCTCGAGGCTGGGATTGTCGGGGAGCGGACGAGTCGGCACGGCGGCCTCCTTCTCTCACGCCCGATGTCCGCATGATCAGGCCGAAAAGGAGGAACCTCGGCTGGGAGACCAACTCAGGTGGGCTGTGCCCTTCCCGCGGACCGGATGCGCCCCGACGCGCGACCACACCGTACACACGGGCAGCTCCACCGCGCCAGTCCCCTTGGCCGACCACGAGACGATGACCGCGACGACACCGACGACCCCACGAACCCGGTGAGCCCGATGACACCGACCACCCGGACAACGACCTTCGGCCACGGCACCGCAACCGCCGACGCGACCGTCGAGCTGCTGCGGGGCGCCGGGATCACCGCGGTGGTGGACGTCCGGACCGCACCTGGCAGCCGCCGCCACCCGCAGTTCTCCCGGGCCGAACTCGAGCGCTGGCTGCCCGAACACGGGATCGGATACCGATGGGAACGCCGGCTCGGCGGCTTCCGCAAGGTGGCACCCGACTCACCGGACTCGGCCTGGCGCAACGACGCCTTCCGGGGGTACGCCGGACACATGCGCACAGCCGAGTTCCTGGCCGGCATCGACGACCTGCTCGCCGAGGTGGCCGAGGACAGCTCCGGCGGGACGGCGATCATGTGCAGCGAGAGCCTGTGGTGGCGGTGCCACCGGCGGATGATCGCCGACTTCCTCCAGCTGGTGCGCGGAGTGCAGGTCCGGCACCTGTTCCCGGACGGCTCGGTTGCTGCGCACCAGCTCGGCCCGGGCGTGCGGGTGCGTTCCGACGGCCTGCTCGTCTACGACGGTGGGCAGGCCAGCGTGTTCGACGACCTCGACTAGGCCGAGAATCCTCGCCCTGCCCCTTGTCCGGTTCGCGGTCTCCACCCCGGATTCACCACCGGACCAGTCCGGACAAGGAGGCATCCGGGCAGCTCACGTTTCGTCATCCCTAACACGTGTTCGCGGGCGGTTCGGGCTTTGTGTGCAACGGAAAACCGCCCTCCCGTGCATCCGCGTGCGACTAGCGTCACCAGTCGTGAGCACACAGTTGCCAGTGCGAGCCAGGCTCGCGGTCGCGGCCACCCGTGGCGTGGCCGCCGTCTCCCGGGCGACCGGGCGCGGTGACGGATCGGTGATCGGCGGCCGCGTCGGACTCGGCATCGATCCCCGCCTGCTTCGCCGGCTCGCGGCCGGCCGCCAGGTCGCGTTGGTGTCCGGCACCAACGGCAAGACCACCACCACCCGGCTCACCGCGGCGGCGATCGGCGTACTCGGCCAGGTGGCCAGCAATCCGTTCGGCGCCAACCTGCCGAACGGTCACGTCTCCGCGCTGGCGCTGGCCCCTCACACCTCGTACGCCGCCCTGGAAGTGGACGAGCACTACCTCCCGCACGCCTGCGACGCCGCCCGGCCACGGGTGATCGCGATGCTCAACCTCACTCGCGACCAGTTGGACCGGGCCATGGAAGTGGCGATGATCGCGAGGCTGTGGCGGGACACGGTGCGCGGTCGCCACCTGCACGTCGTGGCCAACGCCGACGACCCGCTGGTGGTGTGGGCGGCGGACGCGGCCGAGGAGGTCAGCTGGGTGGCTGCCGGTCAACGCTGGCACGACGACTCCGAGGTCTGCCCGGAGTGCGGCAGCGCCATCGAACGCGTCCCTCACGCGAACGGTACGGCGATCCACTGGCGGTGCACCGGCTGTGCGCTGGCCCGGCCCAACCCGCAATGGACACTTGACGACGAGGCCGTGATCGATCCGGACGGGAACCGCCACGATGTCAAGCTGAGCTTGCCCGGCCGGGTCAACCGGGCCAACGCGATGATGGCGCTGGCGGTCGCGGCGCGGTTCGGCGTACGCCCGAACGAAGCACTGCCGCGGCTGGCCGAGGTCACCTCGGTCGCCGGGCGTTACGCCGTGGTGGAACGCGACGGCAAGGCCATCCGGCTGCTGCTGGCGAAGAACCCGGCCGGCTGGCTGGAGGCATTCGACATGGCCGAGCAGGCACCGACACTGCTGTGCATCAACGCCCGCGACCCCGACGGCCTGGACACGTCCTGGCTGTTCGACGTGGACTTCGCGCCCCTGCGCGGCTGCCGGGTGCTGATCAGCGGCGAACGCGCGTACGACCTGGGCGTCCGGCTGGCAGTGAACGACATCGACTTCGTCCACGTCCGCTCCTTCACCGACGCACTGGCGACGATGCCGGACGGGCGGGCGGAGGTGATCGCCAACTACACCGCCTTCCAGCAGATCAGAGCGGAGCTGAATCGTGTCGACTGAGAGTGCACTGCGCATCGTGTGGGTGTACCCCGATCTGCTGTCGACGTACGGTGACCGGGGCAACCTGCTGATCCTCGCCCAGCGGGCCCGCCTGCGCGGAGTTCCCGTGCAGACCGAGGAAGTTCGTACCGACCAGGCGATCCCGACCGGCGCCGACGTCTACCTGCTCGCGGGCGGGGAGGACGCGCCGCAGACGCTGGCCGCCGAACGCATGCTCGCCGACGGCGGGCTGCGGCGGGCGGTCGAGCACGGCGCGATCGTCTTCGCGGTGTGCGCCGGCTACCAGCTGGTGGGTTCGACGTTCGCGGCACGCGGCCGGCAGTACGCCGGACTGGATCTGTACGACCTGAGCTCGGACCGCGGGCCGAGCCGGGCCGTCGGCGAACTCGCCGGGCCGGTCGACCCAGAGCTGGCGCTGCCGCTCCTCACCGGCTTCGAGAACCACGGCGGCCGCACCCACCTCGGGCCGGGCGTGCGCCCGCTGGCCACCGTCTCGGTCGGGGTCGGCAACGACGGCCAGACCGAAGGGGCCTGGACGAAGGGCTTCATCGGGACGTACGCCCACGGACCGGCGCTCTCCCGCAACCCGGCGCTCGCCGACCTGGTGCTGCGGTGGGCGACCGGCCGGGACTCCCTCGAACCGTTGGACGACACCTGGCACGACAAACTGCGCAACGAACGGTTGACGGCGCTCGCCGCACGCGGCAAGAACGTCCCGCCTGGTCGTCGTCAGTCCGGACCGGTGGCGACCTCGTAGCCGGCGTCGGCCACCGCGGCGCGAACGCGCGCACGATCCACGGGGCGCTCGCTGGTCACGACGACCAGTCCGGACCCCGGCGACGCGGTTACGCCGGTGACGCCCTCGATCCGCTCGATCGCCGAGCTGACCATGACCTCGCAGTTGCGGCACACCATGCCGCTCACGGTGAACGTCGACTCGTACACGACAGATCCCTTCCTCGGCCGTCAGTCCTGAGCGGCCGTCAGCGTCCGCGTGAACTGGTGGGAGCGGCGTAGCCGGCCGTCCTCGGTGAACTCACCGAACATGGCGATCTCGGTGTCGATCGGGTTTCCGCGCACCACACCATGGACCGTGAACCTCGCCGCGACCCGGTTGCCCGACCGCACCGCCTCGTGCACGTCGAAGGAGAAGTCTCCGAGATTGCGGCGCACCGGTCGCAGGTGGGCGACCAGTCTGTCCCGATCCAGCCGGTTTCCGTCCACGACCTCGACAACGTCCTCGGTGTGGTAGCGATCGTGCACCGTCTCGACATCCTCCTCGCCGAGGACGTCACGGGTGAACGAGGCGAAGAAGTCGGCGACGAACTGCTCGGGGGTGCCGACGGCCGGATCGGGCGGCCCGGGCGGTCCCGACGGCCGGCGTTCGCCACGGTTCGTACGTACGGTCATCTTCGTTCCGCCTTCTCTGGTCGGAGTTCCACGATCCCCAGGTCTGCGCCTGCTCTCGGACCCAAGAACAACTCTTACAGTGACGTCAAAGATATGCGGAGGCACTAGTCTTGACAAGGATGTCCGAGATCAGATCCTCGCCGGGGGAGCCGGCGTCGGCCGGGCGACGCCGCCGGGCCGACGCCGAACGCAGCCGCACCGCCGTCCTGGACGCCGCCACGAAGCTTCTCGGCGAGCGACCGGACGCCAGCATGGACGCGATCGCCGCGGCGGCCGGCGTGACGCGTCAGACGGTCTACGCGCACTACCCGTCGCGGGAAGTGCTGCTGGCAGCCGTCGTCGACCGGATCAGCGCCGAGGCATTGGCCGCCATCGACGCGGTGGGGCTGGACGAGGGGCCGGCCGTCGACGCGTTGCTGCGCCTGGTGGAGGCAAGCTGGCAGACCTTCGAGCGGTATCCCCTGCTCCTGCGGATCGCACCCGGTGAACTCGACCCGAGCGCCGACCACGAACGGCACGAGCCGGTCGCCGACCGACTGCTGCGCCTGATCCGCCGTGGACAACGGGCCGGTGAGATCGATCGCGGTCTGCGCCCGGCCTGGCTGGTCACGGCGGTGATCGCGCTGGGCCACGCGGCCGGGGAGGAGGTGCGGAGCGGGCGCATGTCAGCGCGGGCCGCCACCGCCGCGCTGCGGGTCAGCCTGGTCCGCCTCCTGGGCGCGCAGGATCACAGCCCGCGCTGACGCAGCCAGCGCAGACATGCGATGCCCTGAGCGCGCTGGAACGCCCGCACCGTCGGGATGCCCGGCGGGGGTGGCTGCAGGGACTTCGACACGAAGTAGCCCGCCAACGCCACGATCACGGCGGTGACCGCATCCTTGTCCGCGGCTCGGGCCAGCGGATGAGTAGCCAGCAACTCCTCGGGTTCGCCCGCGCCCTGCATGGCCATGCTCGGCAGCATCAGCACCAGGTCGACCCAGGCGGCGCCCACCGTCGCGGCCGGCCAGTCGACGAAGTACACCCGGTCGTCGGTGAGGAGAACGTTGTCCGCGCGAATGTCTCCGTGCAGGAGGGTCTCCCCTCGGGCGGCGGTCAGCCAGTGCGTCTCCAAGGCCGCCAGGTCGGTGAGGCGCTCCGCGGCCCACGAGTCGACGTCGGCCAGCCGCGGATCGGGCCGCTCGGCCAGGCCGCGCCAGCCGGAGAACTCCTCGTCCAGGAGGTCGATCGCGGGTACGTCCAACCCGGGCGGCGCCGGGGTCATCGCGGAACCGAGATCGGTGAGAGCCGCGAGTACGCGGTCGCGCTCGGCCGGGATCCACGGCAGCACGGGCGGATCGCCGGTCAGCGCCTCGAACACCAGTACCGCCCAGTCGCCGTGGTCGTGTGACCACAGCAGCTTCGGGACGGGGGCGGACGCGGGCAGCTGTGCCGCGATCGCGGCCTCGCGCCGGTACATGCCCGGCGACACCGGGTTCTGTGCGGAACTGACCGCCTTGACGAAGACCTGCGACCCGTCGGCGAGCCGGAGCACCGAGGCCAGCCCCGGCGAGAATCCGCCCGCCTTGCTGGCCGCGGCGACCACCGAACTCCCGAGCCGGCTTTCGATCTCGGCGCGAAGCGCGTCCGGAAGGTCCGCCCACACCAGGCGGTTGCCGCCTCGCCCGTGCAAGGTGTCGACGTGCAACGTGTCGACGTGCGGCTGGTCCTGCGCGGCTGTCATCCCCCGATGATGACAGCGGCCGACGCCCGCGCGCGAGCGGTTAACGGCACTGCCACCACGCCGCGCAAGTAGCCGTTGCGACGAGTCTCGCGGCGACCGCCCCACCTTCGTGGCGACGCTACTCGGCGCGGCCGGCCCAGGTGCCGCGGACATGGCCGAGGTGCCGGTGCATCAATACCCGCACGGCCTCGCCGTCTCCGGCTTCCAGTAGATCCAGCAGGGCGAGGTGTTCGCGGGCCGAGGCCTCCAGCACACCGCGTTCGGCCAGGTTTTCCAGACCGAAGAGTCGGGTGCGTTCCCGTAGGTCGGCCACTGTGTCCACCAGGGTGGCGTTCCCGGCCAGCCGCAACAGGTCGAGGTGGAACCGCCGGTCCGCCTCGACGTAGCCGATCAGATCACCGGCCCGCGCGGCGTCCACGATCGCCCGGGCGAGCGGCCGGAGCTCGGCGTACGCCCCGGGCGGGACCTCGCCCGCGAGCCCGCTCATGGTCGGCACCTCGATCAGCCGACGGAGTTCGGTGATGTCGTCCAGCTCGGCCTCGGATACCTCGGTGACCCGAAACCCCTTGTTTCGTACGACTTCCACCAGGCCGGTCCGGGCCAGGTCGAGCATCGCCTCCCGTACCGGCGTCGCGGACACCCCGAACCGCGCGGCCAGTGCGGGCGCGGAGTACACCACGCCCGGGCGCATCTGACCGGACACCAGGGCAGCCCGCAGCGCAGCGGACACCTCGTCCCGCAGGCTGCGAAACCCACGCAGGGACGGCAGATCCGGGGCGCCCTCCTGGTTCGCGTTCCCACCGTTTCCGGTGTTCGCGGCGTTCCCCGCGTTCACAACGAGAACCCGTGCGGGAACGGATCCTCCGGATCGAGGAAGTACTGCGCGGTGCCGGTGAGCCAGGCCCGCCCGGTCACCGTCGGGACCACGGCGAGAAGGCCACCGACGCTCGTCTCGGCCAGCAGCCGGCCGGTGAACGTCGTACCGATGAAGGACTCGTTGACGAAGTCGCGGTCCAGCCCGAGCAGCCCGCGGGCGTGCAGTTGCGCCATCCGGGCACACGTCCCGGTGCCGCAGGGCGAACGGTCGAACCAGCCCGGGTGGATCGCCATCGCGTGCCGGGAGCGGTTGGCGTTCGAGCCGGGCGCGGCGAGGTAGACGTGGTGGCATCCGGCGATGTCGGGGTTCTCCGGGTGGCGGGGCGGCGCCGCCTCGTTGATGGCCGCCATGATCGCGAGCCCGGCGTCAAGCAGTGCTTGCTTGTTCGAGCGGTCGAAGGTGAGCCCGATGCGTTCGGTCTCCACGATGGCGTAGAAGTTGCCGCCGTACGCCAGGTCGTAGGACACCTCCCCCAGCCCGGGCACCTTGACCGACAGGTCCAGTCCCGCCGAGAAGGCGGGCACGTTGCGCAACGTCACGCCGCGGGCCACCCCGTCGGCCACCGCTACCTCGGCCACCACCAGGCCGGCCGGGGTGTCAAGCCGAACCTGCGTCACCGGCTCCACCACCGCGACCATGCCGGTCTCCACCAGGACGGTGGCCACCCCGATGCTTCCGTGCCCGCACATCGGCAGGCAGCCCGACACCTCGATGAAGAGCACGCCGAAGTCGGCGTCCGGGCGCGTGGACGGCTGCAGGATCGCCCCGCTCATCGCACTGTGCCCGCGCGGCTCGTACATCAGCAACGTGCGCAGGTGGTCGAGGTGCTCCACGAAGTGCTGCCGGCGTTCGAACATCGTCGTCCCGGGGATCACCCCCACACCGCCGGTGATCACCCGCGTCGGCATCCCCTCGGTGTGGGAGTCGACGGCGTGGAAGACGTGCCGGGTCCTCATCGGCCGGCCCGCCCGGACGCCACCTCGAAGTCGGCGAGCACCCGCTCGGTCGCCGCCCCTACGACCGCCTCGTGCTCGGAGGTCAGCGCCAGTCGCGGGTGCCGGCACGGGCCGCCGTAACGGCCGGCGATGTCCATGGACAGCTTGATCGCCTGCACGAACTCCGTCTTCGAATCCCAGCGCAGCAAGGGATGCAGCGTTCGGTAGAGCGGCAGAGCGGTGCCCAGGTCACCGGCTCGTGCGGCGTCGTACATCCGTACACACTCGCGGGGGAAGGCGTTCGGGAAGCCCGCGATCCAGCCGACCGCGCCGGCTACCGCGAGTTCGAGCGCCACGTCGTCGGCGCCGATGATCAGGTCCAGGTCGGGCGCGAGCTCGGCGATCTGGTAGGCCCGCCGCACGTCGCCGCTGAACTCCTTCACCGCGACGATGTGGCCCTCACCGTGCAAGCGGGCAAGGAGTTCCGGGGTGAGGTCGACCCTGGTGTCGTAGGGGTTGTTGTACGCCACGACCGGCAGGCCCACCTTGGCCACCTCGGCGAAGTGCGCCAGCACGATCCGCTCGTCCGCGCGGTAGGCGTTCGGTGGCAGGCACAGTACGGCCGGCGCTCCGGCCTCCGCGGCGTCCTCGGTCCAGCGCCGGGCAGCCTGTGCACTGTAGGCGGACACCCCGGGGACGACCGCCGCGTCGGGCACGGCCCTGAGCGCGGTCCGCAGGACCGCGGACCGCTCCTCGTCGGTGAGCGAGGCGTACTCCCCCAGCGAGCCGTTCGGGATCACCCCGGCACAGCCGTTGTCGACCAGCCAGCGCACGTGCTCGGCGTACCGGTCGTGGTCCACGGTCAGGTCGTCGTGGTAGGGCAGCGCGGTCGCCACCAGGACCCCGTGCCAGGGCTCGGTCGGCGGGCTGGGCTGGATCTGCGTCGTCATCGGACTTCTCCTCGCGAGGTTTCGTCGGCGGGCGTGGCGTCAGTGGGCTCGGAGTCGGGGAGGGAGGCGAGTACGCCGAGCGGCACGGGCTGGGCGACCGGGCGGCGGGCCAGCGCCGCCACGTCGGTGACGTCCGGCGGCGAACCGGTCAGCCGGCCGACCAATGCCGCGGTGGCCGCCGCGCAGGTGCGCCCCTGGCACCAGCCCATCCCGGCTCGGGTGAGCAGCTTCGCCGAGCGTGGATCGCCGGACCCGAGGTCGCGGACCGCCTCCCGTACCGCGCCGACCGGCACCTCCTCGCACCGGCACAGCACCGTCTCGTCGGGTACGTCGCGCAACCAGTCCGCAGGCAACGGATGTACGGCGTCGAGCACGTCGGCGAAGGCGCGCAACCTGTCCTTGCGCTGCCGCAACCGGGCCTTGCGCGGCTCCTCGACCGGCCGGCCGACCGCAGCCACCACCGTGAGCCCGGCGAGTTCGCCCTCCACCAGTGCCAGGGAAGCGCCGCCGACACCGGTCGTCTCACCGGCGGAGTACAGCCCCGCGCACGTCGTTCGCTGGTCGTCGTCCACCAGCACCGCCGGCGTGCCGCCCGCGTCCGCTCGCACGTCGCAGCCGGCCTCCACCAGCAGGTCGAGCTGCGGGGTGAAGCCGTACCCGACCGCGAGCGTGTCGCAGGCGACGTGGCGTTCGCCGCCGGCGACCGGGCGGCGCCGCGCGTCCAGCCGGGCGACCGTGACACCGGTGAGCCGTTCGTCCCCGTGTGCGGCGACCACGGCGTGGCCGGTGCGGTACGGCACACGGTGCAAGGCAAGCTTGCGGGCATATCCTGCGGCCTCGGCGAACCGGCCGGGCTGCCACGCCAGGGTCCGCGCATGACGCAGGTAGTCGCGCGCCCGGCTCGCCTCGTACACCCCGGCGACTCGTACGCCGGCCCGCGCCAGCCCGGTGGCCACCGGCAACAGGAACGGACCGCTGCCCGCGACCACCGCCCGGCCGTCGACCCCGCCGAGCGCGACGCCGCTTCCCTTGAGCAGTGCCTGGGCCCCGCCGGCCGCGACGACACCGGGCAGATCCCAACCAGGGAATGGAAGCTGGCGGTCGTACGCGCCGGTCGCCACCACCACGGCGGGCGCGACCACCCGGCATGCGGTGGGCTCGGGACCCTCCGCCAGTGCATGCACCGTCCAGGTCGGGTCGGCCGGCCGCACCGCCGCAGTCGCGGGAATCGGTGCCGGCGTTCGTTCCAGCGTCCACACCTGGTGGCGGGGGCGGTAGTCGATTCGCCCGGCGACCACGTGCCGGTCCAGGTCAGCCCGCAGCGTACGGAAGCGGTGGCTCGCGGCCTCGGGCGACCCGCCACGGACGGAATGGCGGTAGTACTGCCCGCCGGGCCGCTCCCCGGCGTCCATCAGGACGACAGACAGCCCGTGCTCGGCCATCGCGTTCGCGGCGGTGAGGCCGGCCGGTCCCGCGCCGACCACCACGGCGTCGCACCTCGTGAGCCGTGCCGGCCCGGGTGGGCCGCTCGCTGCGAGCCAGGCCCGGCGCGGGGCCCTGCGCCCGGCCCTGTGCGGGGTCTCCTGCCACACCCCGGCGACGTCGGGGCTCACCGGCCCGGTGGTCACCACGTCCCCGGCGCGGGCGGGTTCCAGGCAGGCGCGCACCCGGCGGCCGTTCGAGGTGACCAGGCAGTCGAAGCACACCCCGATGCCGCAGAAGATCCCGCGCGAGCGGCCTGCGCGGGTCGTGCGCCACGACGTCCGGTCGGCCGCGAGCAGCGCAGCGGCGATGGTCTGCCCGGGAGCGAACGCCACCGGCTGCCCGTCCACGACGAGGTGCTCGGAGAGCCCGTCGGGTACCGGCGCACCCGGCGTACCGGCTTCTCTGGTCATGGGCCTACCGCCCCTGCTGTTCTTCGTACGAGAGTGAGCCGCGCGGCGGCGAGTCGTCGTCGAACCTGTCCGCGCGGAAAGCCCGGAGGTCCACCGCGGGTTCGGTCCCGGTGAGCGCCGCCGCGACCAGCGACCCGGTGACCGGCGCCAGGCCCACGCCCGCGCCCTCGTGCCCGCAGGCGTGGAACAGGCCCTCCACCCGCGGATCCGGGCCGATGACCGGCAGGTGGTCGGGCAGGTAGGGCCGGAACCCGCGGTACGCCCGGATGGCGGAAACCCTCTCCAGGAAAGGGAAAAGCCGCACCGCCTGGGCGGCGAGCCGGGCCAGCACCGGTACGGACAGGGTGCGGTCGAACCCGACGCGCTCGCGGCTGGCTCCGATCAGGATGGTGCCGCCGCGCGTTCCCTCGACGACTGTGGACGTCTCCAGACCGGCCGAACTGCTGGCGACGTTGGCCACGTAGTCGGCGTCGTAGACCTTGTGGCGAACCAGCGGCGGCAACGGCTCGGTGACCAGGATGAAGCCCCGGCGGGGCTGGATCGGCAACGCGACACCGGCGAGGGCGGCCACCTCGCCGCTCCACGTGCCGGCCGCGTTGACGACGGCGTCGGCGGCCAGTCGTCCGGCCGAGGTGGTGACCCCGATCACCCGGCCGCCCGCACCCCGGTCGATGCCGACGACCCGTACCCCGGTGTGCACCTGTGCGCCTTCTTCGCGTGCCCGGCGCAGCAGCCACGCCGCCGCCAGCATCGGCTGCACCTGGGCGTCCTGCGGGTAGTGCACGCCACCGGCGAGGCCGGGTGCGAGATGCGGCTCCAACTCGGCCAGGTCCGCGCCGTCCGCCGGCTCGGCGAGGACGCCGTACGACCGTTGCGAGTCGGCCAGTTTCGTCAACGCCGCAAGGCCGTCCGGCGTCTCGGCCACGACGACCCCACCCTTGGGTTCGTACTCGACGTCGGCCTCGATGTCCTCGGCCAGCTCGGCCCACAACCGCAACGACGCGAGCGCGAGGTCGAGTTCGGGGCCGGGCTCCTTGTCCGAGACCAGCAGGTTGCCCTCCCCCGACCCGGTGGTGCCGCCCGCGATCGTGCCGGCCTCGACCACCGCGACGTACAGTCCCGCCCGTGCGGCGTAGTAGGCACAGGCAGCGCCCACCACGCCGGCACCGACGATCACCACGTCGGCGGGCGGTCCAAGATCAGCCACCGCAGTACCATGTCACATCACAGTGGCCACGCACCTGGCCGGCCGGACGAGCTGGCAGGATCCGGCCGTTCAGCGGGTCGGCCGCACGGTGAGGGAGTGGTGCGCCTCGGTAGCCACATCGGTGCCGTACGCACCACAATGGTCCGGCAGATGGCACGAGGAGGCCGCACATGAGTACGGGAAACCTGTCCAAGGCGCGTCTGGCCCGGATGCACGAGACGATGGCCGGCCACGTCGCGCGCGGCGCCGCACCCGGTGTGGTGACGTTGGTCAGCAGGCGCGGCGAGACCCACGTCGACGCGATCGGGCTCACCGAGGTGGACGGCCGCACCCCGATGGCGCGGGACACGATCTTCCGGATCTCCTCCATGACCAAGCCGGTGACCGCGGTGGCGGCGATGATCCTGGTCGAGGAGTGCCAACTCCGTCTTGACGACCCGGTCGACCCGTTGCTGCCCGAGCTCGCCGACCGCCAGGTGATGAGGCGGCTGGACGGGTCGGTCACCGACACGGTGCCGGCCAACCGGCCGATCAGCGTGCGCGACCTGCTCACCTTCCAGCTCGGATTCGGGGTGTTCTTCGCACCACCGGGCACCTTCCCGATCCAGGACGCGATCGCCGAGGCGGGCATCGGTGACGGACCTCCGCGGCCGGCCGAGCTGCCCGGGCCGAACGAGTGGATCCGCCGGTTCGGCACCCTGCCGCTGATGCACCAGCCCGGCGAGCGGTGGATGTACAACACGGGTTCGGACATCCTCGGCGTGCTGATCGAGCGCGCCTCCGGTCAGTCGCTGGAGACGTTCTGCCGCCGCCGGATCTTCGAGCCCCTCGGCATGAAGGACACCGCCTTCAGCGTTCCCGCGGTCAAGCTGGACCGGTTCGCCACCAGTTACGAACCCGATCCGCAGACCGGCGCGCTGCGGGTGTACGACCCGGCCGTCGGTGGCCAGTGGTCGAGCCCGCCGGCGTTCCAGTCCGGCAGCGGCGGGCTCGTCTCCACCGTCGACGACTTCGCGGCGTTCGGCCAGATGATGCTGGCCGGCGGGCGGTACGGCGACGAGCGGATCCTGTCCCGCACCACTGTCCAGGCGATGGTCACCGACCACCTCACGCCGCGGGTGAAGGAGGAGTCGGGCTTCTTCCCGGGCTACTTCGACAGCAGGAGCTGGGGACTCGGTCTGGCCGTGGTGACCCGCCGCGACTCACCGTCGGCCGTGCCCGGGCAGTTCGGCTGGGACGGCGGCCTCGGCACGTCGTGGTACTCCGACCCGCGCGAGGACCTCACCGCGATCCTGATGACCCAGCGGTCGGGCTTCCCGCAACTGTCGGAGATCTACCTCGACTTCTGGACCTCGGTCTACCAGGCCCTCGACGACTGAGGGGCTGAGGCGCTGAGGGCCTGGCAGACCGACTGGATCCCGCGTCAGCCCCGGCTGGGACCGCGGCCCCACAGCGGCGCGATCTGCGCCTCCGTCGCGCTCTGCTGGGTGGCCGCGCTGATCGCCTCGATCGGCCCGGCCCAGTGCACGCCGTACTGGTCGAAGCGGTTCCGGTCACGCAGGTACGACACGGTCGCCTGCCGTTGCAGGTAACGCTGGTACGGCCGCTCGCGCAGCACCGCGTTCAGCTCGCCGAGGTTGCGGACGTAGACGCCCTTGAACGTCGGCCCGTCCGCGCCGCAACCGTTCGGCTCGCACGGCTCGGTCAGCACGCCGTTCGGGTTGAGGTACTCGCTGCCGGTCGAGGCGTCGGCCAGCTCACGCGCCTGGGTGAGGTAGGAGTTGTCCTTCGTCGCCGCGGCCAGCTCGGTCAGCGCCCCGAGGACGATGCCCTGGTTGTAGGTCCAGGTCGTCTGGCCGTTGTTCTGGCAGGTCGTACCGTTCAGGCCGTCGTTGATCAGGTTGTCCGCGTTGATCATCCCGCTGGCCCGGAACCACTGCCAGATGTTCAGCGCCCGGTCGAGGTACTCGCTGTCCCCGGGGATGCGGTTGTGCAGACTCGCCGCGGCCTTGATGAACAGTTCGTTGGTGACGGCGTTCTTGTAACGCTGGTTGACGTTCCACACCACGCCGCCGCCGCAGACGTCGTCGCGGGTGCTCCACATGTAGTCGACGTCGTACTTCGCCGTCTGCAGGTAGCGCTCCTGTCCGGTCAGGTCGTACGCCCTGATCCAGGCAAGTGCCCACCAGCCGGTGTCGTCGACGTAGTCGTTGGTGAAGTTGCCGCCCTGGGCGTGCAGGTTCTTGTCGTAGGTGTTGGCGATGATCCAGTCGTAGGACCGGTCGCCGGTGGCCAGCTGGTAGTCGAGGACGGCGGTCAGCGCGTTCGCGGAGTTCCACCAGCCGGTGGTCTTCCACAGCCCGGTGTCCCGGTTGTACAGCTTGACCAGTGCCTGCACCGCACGCTTGGTGGGTGTCCCTTCGAGGTTCGGGCGTTCCACGCCGGTCCAGGCGGTGCACCGCACGTCGTCGCGGTTGCCGGCCTTGCCGCAGGCGCGGAGTACGCCGGTGCGCTGGTTGGCCGGGTCGTTCACGTTGAACATCGCGGTGGTGGTGCCGCGCTTGCCCGCGGGGATGGTCGCGCCGCCGAGCTTGGTGTCGGCGACCGTCTTTCCGCCGTCGTAGGACCGGTCCAGCCACACCTCGTCGGTGGGGTCGCCGTTGTTGATGCTCGCCCAGCCCATCGCGTCCAGGTCGGACATGTGCAGCTCGATCGAGCGTCCGTAGATGGTCGCTCCGTCGGCCAACCGGTCTTCGCGCGCGTCGCTCACCGGAGCACCGTCGCACAGCGTCCCGCAGACCGGGGCGGCGAGGGTCGCGGTGGCGGGCTCGGCAGGTTTCGCTGCTGTGGCGGGCTTGGCCGCCACCGCCGCCGGGTGCGCGGGTGTGCCGCGGACCGGCTGCGGTGCCGCCGCCGCGGTGCCGGTCAGGACACCGAACCCGAGCGCGAGCGTGCCGGCCGCTGCCAGCACCCGCGGCAGCAGGTGCGAGGACCGGGACGGTGTTTCGGACACGAGTGCCTCCTGTGTGCAGGACTCGGACAGTCCCGGCGAACCTAGGCGCGGTCCGCGTGTGCCCACAAGATCATCGCCGCCAAGTGGCCGGACTCGGATACGCCACGCTCTCCAGTGCGAGGGCGAGCACACCCGCACCGCCGATGGCGACAATGGGGCATGGCTGATCAGAACCGGTTCGAGGCCGACCCCGCCCGGGTCGCGATCGTTCTGCCCGGCGCGTACTACACGCCGGCCCGCCCGCTGCTGCACTTCGCCCGCGCGGTGCTGCTCGCCCGGGGGTGGACGGTGCAGGAGGTGTGGTGGGAGCCCCGCGCACTGTCCGACCGCGCGGCGGCGTCCGGCTGGGTGTGCGACCAGGCGGTCGCGGCGCTGGACCAGGAGAAGGCCGAACGCCTGCTGCTGGTGGGCAAGTCGCTCGGTACGTTCGCCGCTCCGGTCGCGGTCGAACGGAACCTCCCGGCGATCTGGCTGACCCCTTTGTGCGGGGAGCGGCACGTGACCGGAGCCCTGACCGCGACCACGGCGCCGACCCTGCTGGTCGGCGGCACCGGCGACCCGACCTGGAACGGCGACCTCGCCCGCTCCACGAAGGCGCAGGTGCTGGAGATCCCCGGTGCCGACCACGGTCTGGAAACCAAGGCCGATCCGGTCAATTCGGCCGACATCCTTCGCGAGGTGGTGGCGACGGTGGACGGTTTCGTGGCGAGGCTGTGACGGGTCCGGGCGTGGCGTCGATACTGGTCAGGTGCGGTACGGGGGAAGGCGCGCGGTGGCCGCCTTGGTCGTTCTCGCCGCCCTGACCGCGGGCCTCGCGGCCTGCGCGTCCGGCAGCCACGGGCGCAACTGTCCCCGGGCTCAGGCGGGCCCCGATCTGTCCGACAGAACGCTGTCCGGCTCCTCGCTCACCCGCCGGACGATGCGCTGCGCGAATCTCGAAGGGACCACCCTCGACGGCCAGCACGTGAGCCGGGCCACCCTGCGCCGGGCAAACCTGCACCGGGCGAGCCTGGCCGCGGCGAGGCTCAGCCACGTCGACCTCTCCGGCGCCGACCTCACCGACGCGGTCCTCGAGACCGCGACGCTGCGGGGCGTCGACCTGGGCGGCGCGGACCTGCGCCGGGCCGGCCTGCACGGCGCCTACCTGTCCGCGGTGGGACTGATCCGGGCGCGGCTGAACGCCGCGGACCTGAGTCAGGTGACGCTCACCCGGGCGGATGCGACGGGTGCAGACCTGCGCGAGGCGGACCTGTCCGGCGCCCGGATGGTCGACTCCGACCTCACCGGCGCCCGGTTGGAGGACGCCGACCTCTCCGGCACTGTGTGGTCGGACGTGGTGTGCCCGGACGGCTCGCGGTCGTCGGGCCAGCCGCAGACCTGCGTCGGTCACCTCGAGCCCGCCGGGTGACGCCGGAGGAGGTTTCGCACACATCCCTCCGGCTGAGCTCCACTACCTGGAGAGCGAGACGCCGAAGAACGCCCGGGCCGGCGCCGGGAAAGCCAGCGTCTGCGGCGTCAGCACCGGGAACACACCGGGGCCGACCACACCGGTCGTCGTTCCCGTCAGCACCATGGCAAGGCCCTGGTTGGCGTTCGTACCCACGGCCGTTACGACGAGGTCCGCGCGGTTGTCCCGGTTGAAGTCCCGGAAAACCATGGCCCACCCGAACTCGTTACCGGCCCGCACCGTGCCCGGCACGCCCCCGGTGCCCTGCTGGTACGGCTTGGCCGTGGTGAGGTTCAGGCCGCCGGCGGCACCGAGGATCACGGTCGCGTACCCGGCGTCGACGACCGTGCCGATGTCCTCGAACGGCACCCCGATGGCGAGGTCGGCCCGGCGGTCGCCGGTGGCGTCGCCGAGGGCGACGCTGTAGCCGAAGTAGTCGCCCGCTTCCGGGCCGCCCGGGACCCCGGGTGAGTCCTGGTTGATCACCGTGACACCGCGGGTCAGGTTGAGCCCGGACGCGCTGCCGTACCAGACGCGTACCTGCCCGGCGAGAATATGCCCGCCGACCGGTTCGGTGGGGCTGCCCACCGCCAGATCACCGAAGCCGTCGCCGTTGATGTCGCCGATAGAGGCAGCGGTGGACAGCGACGTGGCGATCAGCTGCGACGGCGAGCTGCCGAGGCCGCCGGCGCCGCCGAAGTAGACCTGCAGGACCACCCCACGCGTACGGGAGACGGTGTAGACGACGTCGGAGAAACCGTCGTGGTTGAGATCACCGGACGCGAGCGCGGCGCGCCCGAACAGGGCTCCGCCGGTGGCCCCGAAGTTCTTCAGCACGATGCCACCGGGATTGCTCAGCGTCGCACTTCCGTACATCACCTTGGGCTGGTCGCCGAGAATCGCGAGGTCGGGGAGGCCGTCCCCGTTGAACCTTCCGGCCGCCACCTCGTCGCAGTTGGAGACCACGCGGGAGGCGCGGGTCAATCCCTTGGAGGTGCCGAACAGGATGTAGAGGGCCCCGACTCCCCCAAATCCGTTCTCGGTCTCGGTGGGCGCACACACCGCCAGGTCGGCGAAACCGTCGGCGTTGAAGTCGGCCGAGGCGAGTGTGGATCCGAAACCCTCGTCCTGCTGCGGGGTCCCCGGCACCCAGGGCAGCGACTCGTCGATGCGCTGCCGCTTGGCCGGGTTGAGGGTGGTGCCGGTGCCGTAGACGGTGGGAACCATGCCCGCGAACGGGAACCCGGCGACGGTCGCCTGCGAGCCGAGTGCGAGGTCGACGGAACCATCGCCGTTGAAGTCGCTGGGCGCAGCCACCCTGGCGGGTGTGAGTGCCGGTGTGGGTGTCGCGGCCGGCGTGGCGATCGCCGCCGCGCCGACCATCACCGTGGGAAGGCAAGCCGCGATTGACGTCGCCCACACCCGCCGGGAGACCGACCGCATTCCGGGCATCTCAACCTCAACAAGGTCGTTATGACAGAGGTGCGTCCGAGTGTCCCAGCCGGATTTCTTCGTACGCGGTGAATGACGAAACTCTCCTGCCGGCGACCTCCCCGTCGAAGGGACACGTCGCGGCCGTCATTGCCTCCCGCACGTTCCTGGCCGAACGCAAGGCCGCCTTGGCGATGGCCTCGGGGTAGCCGAGCGCGAAGCGATGCTCCTCGAACTCCTCCTCGTCGAGGACCTCCACGTCGCCGTCCCACGTACGTACGACGTCGAGGTCCAGGTCGACCAGGTGGACTCCGCATTCGTCCACCCGAGCAGGGGTGGTGATGTCGACGTAACAGGAGTAACGCGAAGCCCGTCCGGCGGCCGCCTGCCTGGCATACCAGCGCGCCGCCCAGCCCTGTCCGTACGGCACTGTCATGCGGCGCAGGATCGGCAGCGGCCTCGCCGGCGCAGGTGGTAGGCGAGCGTGGCGGCGCCCAGACCGACCGCCCACAGCGGCCACAACAACCCGGGTGCGATCGTCCCCCAGTTCTCCCCCACGTCGGCCGGGTACACCCCGCCGGTCAGCGCCCGCAGATTGCCCAGTCCCGCGGTGGTGATCAGCAAGGTGACGACGGCCGCGGGGATGACGGCGGTGCGCGGGCGGACGGGCCTGCCCCGCAGGGACGGAATCCAACGGGGATACACCTCGCCCCACCGCTGCACCAGCCCGAGGGTGAGCACCGCTCCACCGAACGCCAGCGTGCCCTCCATGGCCCCGGCCAGCCAGATGTCCGGAGTGTCCTCGGCCTCCACCCGCAGGAACTCCGCTGTCACACCGAAGGGGATGCCGAGGAACCACGACCATCGGATCACCGCGTAGAAGAGCGGCATGATGACCGCGGCACCCACGGCCCAGCGCCCCCAGCGGGCCGCGGCGGCCGGCGTCGTCCAGAAGGCCGCGCCCCGGCCACGGCCGCAGTGTGCGCAGTTGTGTCGCCGACGGCGCTGGTACGCGAGCGTGGCGGCCGCCCAGCAAAGACCACCGAGCATCAGCAGCAGCTGGTTCAGCACCGGCCAGGTGAACATGCCCGGCCCGAACACGCTGACGCCCTTGGGCCAGCCGAACGGCGCGCCCACGGCGAGCAGGGGCAACCTCGCCACCCCCATCAACGGGCGCACGTCCGGTACACCGACGGCGAGAGGCACGGCCATCGCCCAGCCGAACCAGACCGACGGGATACCCGCCCTGCCGCGCGGCCAGGTCCGGGCCATCGCCGCGGCGACGACCACACCGGACAGGCAGACGACGGCGATCACCGGTGCCAGGCTTCCGGCACTGGCGTTCTCCAACGGCGAGACGCCCACGCTGTACGGGTCGGCCCCGAACGGAAAGCCCGCGCCGCCGAGCGCCCAGAACACTCCCAGCAAGCCGTACGCCAGCGACCATCCGGCCGCGGCCCATCCCGCCCACGCGGGCCACCGCGCCCACAGCGACGGCCGAGCGTCAACCGTCACTTGCTCTGCAAAAGGACTCATACGGTCGATCGTGGCCGCACGCGCAGGTGCCCGGATCGGCCGAAGGGCAGAACCCAGTGCCCGTGAACGTCCGCCACCTCAGCCGTTCGGCACAGCATCAGTCAGCATCAGGCCCTGCGTTCACCTACGTCTCGGTCCGCCAGACGTGGTGGGCAGGTCCGTCGCCGGGCAGCGCCTCGCCGGCCCGGACTCGGGTGCGCCGGCCAGGCCGGCAGCCGTGAACGGCGCGGTCAACGGTCGGTGCGCTGCGCGAGAGACCTGCAGGCCTCACCTCGGCGTGGCACGCGTTCGGCCCGCCCTGTCGCCGCCGAACGGTACGCCGCATCCAGGAACGCCACGGTGGCGGCCGCGAGGTCACCGGGCGCACGGTTGGCGCCACGGCCGGCGAGCAGCTCGGCGAACGCGCGAGCCGGCGCGCCTGTCGGGTACGCCGGGCCCTCGCTGGGCGCCGGGCACTCGACCCGTTGCCCGCCGGCGCGCACCAGAGTGGCCGCCCCGGTCGCGAGATCGTGGAACGCCGTGCCCCGGGTGCCGTCGTAGTGGATGCGGTGCCGGGGCGGCTGGCCGTCCACGGCGGTCCCCGTCGAGGTGACGGTGCCGAGGCCGCCGCCGGCGAACCGGAACGCCATCACGTCCACCAGGTCGACGGGCAGCCCGCGGTCGTCCTGGTAGCAGAACACCTCCTCGACCTCCCGGCCGGTCGCCCAGATCACCGCACCCATCAGGTGCGTCACCTGGGTGTGGCCCTGTCCGCCGCCGGAACTGGCCGGGTCGGCGTACGTCGTCGGGTGCGGCACGTCCGCGTCAGCGGGGTCCTCGCCGCCTCCGAACAGCGACTGAGTGGCGGAGTTGAACTGGGCGGCGACACAGACGAGCTCGCCGATCTCCTCGCGCACCGCGTCGCGCACGAACGCGGCGGCCGGGGTGTGGTGGTAGGTGTAGCCGACGGTCAGCTGCAGTCCGCGGGACTCCGCGAGGTCGACGAGCTCGAACGCCTCGGCCGCGCTGGTGGTGAGCGGCTTCTCCACCAGCACGTGTACGCCTGCCTCCAGCGCGGCGCGTGCGAGGGCGTGGTGGGTGGTGTGCGGGGTGGCGATCACCAGGCCGTCGACGACATCCGCGGCGAGCAGGTCGGCGAGGTCGACGAAGACATGGCGTACGCCGAACCGCGCGGCGACCTCCCGTGCCCGTTCGGGTTTCGGCTCGCAGATCGCGGTCAGCTGCGATCCCTGGTGGGCGGCCAGTGCGGGAAGGTGTGCCGTGCTGGCCCACCAGCCCGTGCCCACCACACCCACGCGCGGCTTCGTCATCGCGCCAATCCCGGCAGCTCGGGTACGGCCGGCACGAGCTCGACGTCGGGGTTGAGCGCCAGCCCGAAGCCGGGTTTCTCGCCCACTGTCAACCAGCCCTTGTCAGGAACGTCCTCACCGAGCAGCAGCGGGGCGTGCTGGGGCGCCAGGTGCTCACCGTCGGCGGACAACACCGGGAACTCCGCCAGGTCGCCGCCGGGCTGGGTCACCACGAAGTGGTAGTTGGGCATGCCGCACGTGTGCGGGATCACCCGTACGCCGTACACGCGGGCGACCGCGGCGATCCGCAGCACCTCCGTCATCCCGCCGCACCAGCCGAGGTCGGGCTGGATGACGTCCACCCCTGCCTCGCAGAGCAGCCGGAACCCGTTCGCGGTGTACTCGTGCTCGCCGGTGTTCAACGTCATCGTCGGCGGCATCCTGTCCCGGATCCGGCGCAGGCCCGCGTAGTCGTCGGGTGGCAGCGGCTCCTCGATCCAGGTGAAGCCCAGCGGTTCGACGGCGTGCGCGAGGCGGACGGCGTAGTCGACGTCCAGCGCCATCCAGCAGTCGTACATCAACGGGAAGTCGGCGGGCACCGCGTCGCGGGCCTCGCGGGCCAGCGCGACGTTGTTCCGGAACCCCGCCTCACCCTCCGACGGGCCCCACACCAGCGGCAGCTTGGCACCCGCGAACCCCAACCGGGCGGCGGTTTCCGGCCGCGGGCCGGTCGCGTAGACCTGGACGGCGCCCCGGATCCGGCCGCCCAGCAATGCGTGCACGGGTTCGCCTACGACCTTGCCGTGCAGGTCCCAGATGGCCAGGTCGACGGCCGAGATCGCGTGCAGCACAAGGCCCTTGCGGCCGTAGCGCAGGGTGCTGGAGAACATCCGGTCCCAGGTACGCGAGTGGGCGCTCGCACGTTCGCCGACGACCAGCCGGGCGAGATGCTGCTGGATGACCGCGGCCGTCGCCAGCCCCGCCGTCGTGGAGACACCGACCGCCCCGGACTCCGACTCCACCTCCACCACGACCGTGCCACCGTCGGCGGCGCCGATGCCCGCGTCGCGGTTGTCGCGGAACTCCGCGTACTTCGTCATCGGGTTGGCGACCTTGCCGCCCAGCCAGTGATCTCGCCGGACCGGCTCCCGGTCACCACCGTCGTGGCGAGCGGACTCGGACTTCTCGGCGCGGACGAACGACGTACGGACGTCGACGATGCGGTCAGCTGTCACGGTGCCACTGTTCGTTGGCTGCTCTCACCCTGTCCAGGGTGCTGGCCGTAGCTGGACCGGCGGCGGCAACAGGTGGCCGAGCAGGACTGGCTGCCGATGTCGGTGTCGATGGTGGCCGCTATCTTCCGCGCATGCGATTCTCGGTGACGACCGGAGCTGCCGGGCCCGGACTCGACCCGGCCGGACTCGCCCGGCTGGCGGCGCAGGCCGAGCGATCAGGCTGGGACGGGTTCTTCCTCGAGGACTACCTCGTATACCAGGGGCGAACGGACGTGCCGACCTACGATCCGTGGATCTGCCTGGCCGCGATGGCGGTGGCCACGACCCGGATCCGGCTCGGCACGACCGTCACCCCACTCCCCCGTCGCCGTCCGTGGAAGCTCGCGAGTGAGGCGGTGTCGGTGGACGTGTTGTCCGGTGGCCGGCTGATCCTCGGAGTCGGCAGCGGCGACGGGAACGAACCCGGCTTCGGTGCTGTCGGCGAGCCGGTGCACCCGCGCGAGCGAGCCGAGCGGGTCGACGAGGGGCTGGCGATCATCACGGGGTTGTGGACCGGCCGGGCCGTTCGCCACGAGGGAGCGCACTACCGCGTCGACGGGCTGCGCTACGCCGCCAGGCCGGTCCAGCGGCCGCGCATCCCGGTGTGGATCGGTGGCGACCTGCTGGCGCCGGGCGTTCGCCGGCGGATCGCCCGCTGGGACGGGTGTTGCGCCTACAAGGGGCCGCCGCAGGCGAGCGAAGGCCCGATCACTCCCGCCGACGTCCGGGACCTCCTGGCGTTCGTCGCCCGCGAACGCGGGCACTGCGAAGACTTCGACGTGAAGGTCAGCGGCATCGACGATCCGGACGGGATCGCCGCGCTCGCCGACGCCGGCGCCACCTGGTGGGGACGCTGGCTGGCGCCCGGCGACCCCGCCAGGATCGAGGACGCGATCCTGGCGGGCCCGCCGCGGGTGTGAGCGGGACCGGAGGGCCGATCCGCTAACCGTTCAGCGGGCCCGGGCCCTCTCAGCCGGCGAAGTCGGGTGGGTCCTGGTGGAGCATCCACACGTGGCCGAATGGATCCCGCAGGCGGCCCATCCGTCCGTAGGGCGAGTCGCCGACCGGGAAGACCACAGTGGCGCCGGCACCCTCCAGTTGTGCCGACGCCGTGTCGGCGTCGGAGACATACAGCGTGAGGATCACCGGCGAGCCTTCCAGCCCGGCCGGCCCCATGTCGGGAGAGCCGGGATCCTCGTCCTTCAGGGTGATCGCCACCGACCCGAACCGGAGTTCGGCGTGCACGATCTTCCCGTCGTCGTCGGCGAACCGAGCGACCTCCTCTGCGCCGAACGCCTTGCGGTAGAAGTCGATGGCCGCGTTCGCGTCGGAAACGATCAGTCTGGGCAACAGGTTCTGGTAGGTCATGGCTCCATCATCGCCCGCCGGCCCGGCGCGGCGATTGTAAAAAACCGCAGCCCTTGCGCAATCGCGCCTTGACGCGAAGCCGGAGAGGTCGAGCAGCCGCTAGCCCGGCGCGGTCGAGCGTTCGGACTCGATCTGCTCCAGCGACTTACCGGACGTGTTGGGCATGAAGAAGTACCCCACGACTGCGCTGACCAACAAGAACAGCGACAGCAACGCCGCGACCGGCCGGATCCCCGCGGTCGCGAGCGTGGGGACGAACAGGCTCCACACGCCCAGACAGGTACGCGCGACACCGAACGTGATGCCCTGCGCCGTACCCCGCAACATGGTCGGGAACAGCTCCTGGCTGAACACCTTGTAGAACGCCTCGCCGGCCAACGCACCGCCCACGGCGAAGAGCACGATGTTGAGGATGATCACCGGCACGGTGAACGGGAACACCAGGTATGCGCCGTACGCCACCACCTGCATGACACCGCCGGCACCCCACATGATGCGCCGCACCCGGTGGGAGTGGTCGGCGTACTTCATGAACAGCAACGGCGTGGCGATCATCCCGATGGCGAAACCCACGGCTGACAACGCGACGCTGGCCGCCTGGCTGCCCGCGTGCAACGTCTTGATGATGTACGGAGTGAAGATCCCGCCGGTGCCGGCGGCGATGTTCCAGAACACGTAGATCGTCGCGGTCCACACCAGCGCCCGCAGGTTGGCACCGCCGAACAGCGCCCGCACCCGGTGGTGTGGCGGCACCTGCTTACCGCCGTCGGAGGCCGACTGCCAGCGCGGCGACTCGGTGAGCCGCCGGCGCAGCGCCCAGGTGACCAGCGCGACGACGAACAGGTGCAGGAAGACGATCCGGATGCCCAGCAGGTCCAGCGGCGCGAGCAGGTAAGCGAGGATCAGCACGATCAGCGGCCCGGCGCCCCAGGCGACCTGGGTGAAGCCGAGCAGCTTCCCGCGGGCCTTCGCCGGGGAGAACTCCGCCACCAGGGCGAGCGAGGTCGGCACGTCGGCGCCGACAGCGATGCCGACCACCAGGGTCCCGACGAACAACATCGGTGCGTTGAACGCCAGCGCGATGCACAGGATGCCGAGGGCGTACACCAGCAGGTCGTACTTGTAGATGCGTTTGCGGCCGAGCTTGTCACCGAGCCGTCCGCCGATGAAGGCGCCGATCGCGCAGCCGATGGCGTTCGGACCGATCGCGGCCAGCGCTCCCACCGCACCGCTGCTCAGGTGCAGGTAACTCTGGAACAACGCGAGCCCGGCGCCGAGGGCAACGATCGAGCCTGCGTCGAGATAGGACGCCATCCCGGCCAGGACCGACCAGGTCCACTGCTGGCGGCTGACGGCCCCGTCGGCCTGCTCGCCGCGCTCCTGCTCGCGCGGGCGCTCGTTCCGGCGCTGGTTCTGGTGCTGGTTGTGGTGACCGTCCTGGTGCTCACCGCGCGCCTGTCGTGGTTCCACTGCGACTCCTCGGGTTGGTCGAGGTACGTCGGACTCCGGATTCCCACCCCCGGGCGTAGGCGAGGCTAGCGCCGGACCGACCAACTGGCGCGAGCCCTGGGCGCCGGACTGTCCGGCCGGATGAGGACAGCGGGCCGGTGCCGGTCAGCGCAGTGAGGGCGCACCGCGGCCGGGAACGGACGCCGTCACGGGTTCGAGCCGGCGCCGGTTCTGGTAAGGACCTGGTAGGCAGGCGACGTACCACGAAGCGCCACCGAAGCACCACCGAACCACCACCGCACCGATGGAGACGACATGACGATCCCCACACGTACCCTCGGACGCTCCGGCATCTCCGTGAGCCCGATCGGCTTCGGCTGCTGGGCGATCGGCGGGCCGGCGTTCCGCGACGGCAACCCGATCGGCTGGGGGAAGGTCGACGACAACGAGTCGGTGGCGGCGATCGAGGCCGCCCTGGACGCCGGGATCACGTTCTTCGACACCGCGAACGTCTATGGCGCGGGCCACAGCGAACGCGTCCTCGCCCGGGCGCTGGCCGGCAAGCGGGACCGCGTGGTGATCGCCACGAAGTTCGGCAACCTGATCGACGAGGGGGCTCAGCAGGCCGTCGGCCGGGACGCCTCCCCCGCCTCGATCCGCGCGCAGTGCGACGAGAGCCTTGCCCGCCTGGACACCGACGTGATCGACCTCTACCAGTTCCACATCGGTGACTACGACCCCGAGCAGGCCGAGGACGTCGTGGCCACACTGGAGGAGCTGGTCCAGCTCGGCAAGATCCGGTCGTTCGGGTGGAGCACCGACGACCCGCGGCGGGCGGCGGTGTTCGCCCGCAGCGAGCACTGCGCCGCGATCCAGCTGCACGCGAACGTCATCGACGACAACCCCGAGATGGTGAAGCTGATCGAGTCTGAGAACCTCGCCGGCATCAACCGCGGGCCGCTGGCGATGGGCGCGCTGACCGGGAAGTTCAACCGGGACACGAAGTTCGCCGACGACGACGTACGCCGGCGGTTCGACTTCGCCGGCAAGGAGGGGCGCACGCTGGACGCGCTGGAGCACATCCGCGACGTGCTCACCTCCGGCGGCCGTACGCTCGCCCAGGGCGCCCTCGGCTGGCTGCTCGCTCGCAGCGAGGCGTTCGTCCCGATCCCCGGTATCCGCACGGTGGCCCAGGCGCAGGACAACGCCGGTGCGCTCCGCCACGGTCCGCTGTCCGCGGAGCAGATGGCCGAGATCGACACCGCACTGACGTCGCTGTCACTGCGCTGAGTCCGGTTACCCGGGCCGGCGTACGCAGAACGCCCGGCGGTCAGGTGACCGCCGGGCGTTCTGCTGTGTGGGCTCTGTTCTTCAGGGCATCGAGTTCAGGGCTGTCGATGCCGGTCAGAAGCCCCAGACGTGGTACTGCTCGACGTCCATCAAGGCGGTCACGCGAGGGTGGTCGCGGTTGGGATACTGGTTGCCCGTGTAGTGCCTGGACAGCCGGTCGATGACGGCCAGCTCCGGGTCCGGCTCCAGCGTCACCGTGCCCTGCAGGCTCACGTGGCGGTACCACGAGTCGCCGTCCAGGACGGTCAGCGAGACCCGCGGGTCGGCGCGCAGGTGCTCGAGGCGCTTGCGGGTCGCGTCCAGGTTGAGCAGGACCCGTCCGTCTTCCCAGATGTACCAGGTGGCCACCGACACCGGCGTACCGTCCGGGCGCACCGTGGCCATCACGGCCGGGTTGGGCCTCTTCAGGATCTCTTCGACGTCGGCGGGCACGGGCGGCTTCGGCACGGCAACTCCTTCCCTCGGGGAAACACCACGTCGGTGGCGTACTGATCGAGCCAACCACCTGGCGGCTGCGGTTCTTCCACCGGGCCGCATCCGAGTGTCGCCACGTCCTCGCACCCCGCGGCCGGTCCCGGTCGAGATGGTCACGGGTACTACGCGTTCCGCGATCACTCTTGTACGTTCGGCGACCAACGCGGCACGTCTTGCTCGCACCGTGTTCCCGAAGTAGCCCCGCCGCCACGCCGCATCTCGCCGCATCGCCGCATCGCCGCCACCACGCTTCGCCTGGTCCGGGTCGGCGCGCCGTACGTTCGGCGCCGCCCAGGACATGCCTGTCCGCATCCTCGGCCGACATCCAAAGAGGGCCCGCCCATGCCGCGCTCACTCGCCTCGATCCTCACGCCGACTCCCCCGCGTCGGCACCTGCTCGCCGTGTGCACCGTGCTCGCCCTCCTCTTCGGCACCATCGCCGGCTCCGCGGCCGCACACGTCCCGACCGCGACGGCCGCGACCGCGCACCTCGCGCCCACCGGCGCCACGTCCGCGCACGCCGCGACCAGCCGCGTCCCCGCCACCGAGGCGGCGGCCGCCCGGACCGCGCCGGGCCAACGCGACTACGTGAGCCTGGTCGACCCGTGGGTCGAGGCCGACATCGCCCGCTACTTCTTCTTCCAGTCCGCGAGCAACCCGTTCGGCTTCGTGAAGCTGCGCCCGGACACCAGCACGAACAGCAGCGGCGGCACCGGCTACCGAACCACCGAGCACGAGGTCAAGGGCTTCAGCCACATCCACGACTGGCAGTTCTCCGGTGTCCAGGTGATGCCGACCTCGGGTGCGAGCGTGCCGAAGACCGAGGGTGACACCGGCTGGCAGTCGCATGTGGAACACGACACGACCGAGGTCGCCGAACCCGGCTACCACAAGGTCCGTCTGGACCGGTACGACGTGGACGCCGAGCTCACCGTCACCGACCGGGTGGGCATGCACCGGTACACGTTCGGCCGGGCCGGGCAGAGCGAGATCATCGTCAACCTCGGCGGCCTGCTGGGCGAGGCGGTGATGAAGGACGCCCATGTGACCAAGGTGAACGACCACGAGATCGAGGGATACGTCGACCAGCACGGCGGCGCCTACGCGGAGCACGACACCCGGCTGTTCTTCGTGATCTCCTTCGACCGGGCGTTCGACTCCATGCGGGGGTGGGCGGACGGCAGCCTGGCCCGTGGCGGCGCTCCGCTCGAGGAGCTATCCGGCGACAACATGGGTGTGTACGTCCGGTACAACCAGCTCTCGGCGGGCGACGTGGTGCAGCTGAAGGTGGCGCTGTCGCTGACCGGCACCGCCGGTGCGCGGAAGAACCTCCGGGCCGAGCTCCCGGGCTGGTCGTTCGACGAGGTGAAGAACGCCTCCCAGCGGCACTGGAACGACATGCTGGGCCGGATCGACGTCGGGGGCGGCACCCACCAGCAGCAGGTCAAGTTCTACACCGACCTGTTCCACGTACTGTGCGGGCGCAGCGTCGTCAGCGACGTCGACGGCAAGTACATGGACGACACCTGGAACCACAACTCGGTCAGGCAGATCCCGCTGGGTGACGACGGCCGGCCGGACTTCGCGATGTACAACTACGACGCGCTCTGGCTCACCCAGTGGAACCTCAACTCCGTCCTCGGCCTGGCCTACCCGGAAATCTACAGCAGCTTCGTCAAGTCGCAGTTGCGGATGTACGAGGACGGCGGGCTGCTCCCTCGCGGACCCGTCGCCGGCAACGACTCGCTGATCATGACGGGTTCACCCGTGACGTCGTTCATCGTCGGCGCGTGGAACAAGGGGATTCGCGACTTCGACCCCCAGCTCGCCTACCGCGCGATGATGGACGCCCAGTCGGTGGGCGGCCTGTTCGACAAGGGTGCCCTGGAGTACTCCGGGTGGAGCGGTGCGGGCGGAATCCGCAGCTACCTCGACCGCGGATACGTCCCGTACCGGTCCGGTGCCGGGCTCAACGGCGGGGCCGGTCAGACCCTGGAGTACGCCTTCCAGGACTGGACGTTGGCGCAGTTCGCCCGCGAGCTGGGTGAGAAGGGCGTGAACGTCGCACAGTACGCGAAGGTGCGCGCGTCCACGCAGGCCTCCGACGCCGACTACGCGGCCGAACGGGCGATCGACGGTCGCCCGATCCGCTCCGGCGGCAAGGACGGGCGCAACGTCGAGTGGGCGTCGGCCGGCGAGCAGCACCCGTGGGTCGAACTGCGCTGGGACCGGCCCCGGACGTTGCGCACGATCGTGCTGAGCGACCGGGCGAACCCGGACGCGAACGTGAACTCCGGGCGGTTGACGTTCAGCGACGGCAGTTCCCTCGACGTCGCCGACGTGCCGGACGACGGTGAGCCGCTTCGGGTGGACGTCGGTGGGCGGAAGGCGTCCTGGGTCCGGTTCGAGGCCATGGGCGGCTCGGGGCCGTCGGCCGGTCCGGGTGTCGGGCTGAACGACATCGAGGCGTGGGACGACACCGACGCCTACACCTACCTGCGGGAGCGTTCCAGCAACTGGCGCAACCTGTTCGACGCCGCCACCGGGTTCATCCGGCCGAAGAACGCCGACGGCACGTTCCTCGCCGACTTCGATCCGTTGAGCCCGAGCGACTTCGTGGAGGCGAACTCCTGGCAGGCGACGTGGTTCACCTCCCACGACGTCATGGGCCTGGCCAACCTGATGGGCGGGGAGACCGCGTACGCCGACCGACTCAACTACGCGTTCGAACGCTCCCGCCCGGCGAACTTCATCGGCGTCTACGGGCAGGGCTACGTGAGCTACGGCAACCAGCCAGGCCTGCAGGTCGCGCACCTGTTCAACTACGTCGGCAAGCCGTGGTTGACGCAGTACTGGGTGCGCCAGGTGAAGGAACACACGTATGGCGCGACCTCCACCACGGACGGGTACGGCCACCACGACGAGGACCAGGGTCAGATGGGTGCGATCAGCGCCCTGATGGCGATGGGGTTGTTCGAGGTGACCGGTGGCGGGCACGCCGATCCGGTGTACGACATCACCTCGCCGGTGTTCGACGAGATCACCATCACGCTGAACCAGAAGTACTACAAGGGAAAGCGGTTCCGGATCCTCACCCACGGCAACAGCGCCGACCATCCCTACATCCAGCAGGCGAAGCTGGACGACCGCCTGCTCACGTCGTCGTGGTTCCGGCACAGTCAACTCGCCGACGGCGGCACGCTCGAGCTCTGGCTGGGGGCGACTCCCGACAAGCGGTGGGGCACGGGCAAGCTCCCCCCGTCGGAGTCACCGTCGCAGGGAAAGCGGCCGACCTACGCGACCGGCATCGCGATCGAGGGGCCGGACTCCATCCGGGAGCCCTACGGAAAGGTGCGCTACGACGCGGTGTTCACCCCCGAGAACACCACCTGGCAGCGGACGTACTGGAAGGTGACCGAACTGGACGGCTCACCCACCGACAAGGCCGAGATCGACCAGGACGGTCTGCTCACGGTCAACCGCCGCGACGGCCAGGTGCTGGTCACCGCGACGAACTCCGACAGCGGGCCCACGATCCGCGCGTGGAGGAAGGTGACGCTCGACCTGGACGTCGGACTGCTGCGTGGCAACGCGGCACGGTGGCCGGGAGTGACCGCGACCGCGTCGTCGGAGTACAGCGACGGCTACCGGGCCGACAAGGTGCGCGACGGCGTGATCGGCTCCAAGGACGGCGGTGACTGGGCCTCGCGCGGCGAGCGCGAGCCGTGGGTGCAGCTGGACTGGGACAAACCGATCCGCGCGGACCGGATCGTTCTCTACGACCGGCCGGGCGACGACGACGCCAATGCCGGCACGCTGACGTTCAGCGACGGCAGCACCATCCCGGTGTCGGGCCTGCCCGTCGGTGGCGGGCCGAAGACGGTGACGTTCGAGCAGAAGACGTTCACCTGGGTACGTTTCCAGATCCGGGGCGGCACCGGGCTCAACCCGGGCATGTCCGAGATCGAGGTGTACGCCGTGCCCTCCGCGCCGGACGCGCCGAGGGACGTCTCGGTCGAGCGCTCGGGAACGCAGGCGAGCGTCTCGTGGCGGCCGCCGGCCTTCGACGGCGGCGCGCCGATCACCGGCTACGTCGTGCGGGCCTACCGCGGCGGGCAGGTCACCGACACCGTGGAGGTGCCCGAGACCGCGAACGAGGCGGTGGTGACCGGACTGTCCGACCCGAAGGCGTACGACTTCACCGTGGCGGCCCGCAACCTCGTCGGCACCGGACCCGAACGCGGTGAGCCCGTCCTTGCCACGGGTATCGAGATCGCCGGCCCCAGGGAGGTGGCCCAGCCGTACGGCTCGGTGCGGTTCACTGCTGAGTTCACCCCCGCCGACACCACCCGGAAGGAAGCCACCTGGGCGGTCACCGAACCGGACGGGTCGCCCACCGACAAGGCCGAGATCGACCAGGACGGTCTGCTCACCGTCAATCACCGCGACGGCGACCTGCTCGTCCGGGCCACCGCGGCGGACGAGGGCCACGTCAGCGCCACCGCCGCCGTGACCATCGCACTCGACCCGGAGCTCGCCCGCGCCAACGCCGCCCGGTGGCCGGGCGTCACCGCAACCGCCTCGTCGCGGTACGACGCGAACTACGGTCCCGCCCGGGTGCACGACGGATTCGGCGCGGGCTCCGGAGAGTGGGCCTCCGCCGGTGAACAGAACCCCTGGGTGCAACTGGCATGGGCGCAACCTGTCCTTGCCGACCGGATCACGTTGTACGACCGGCCCGGGGTCGACGACGCGAACGGCGGCACGTTGAGCTTCAGCGACGGAAGCACCGTGCGGGTCAGTGACCTGCCCGGCGACGGGAAGCCGCTGGCGGTGGACTTCGCGGCAAGGACGTTCACCTGGGTGCGGTTCCAGGTCGAGGGTGGATCCGGCCCCAACGTGGGCCTGGCCGAGTTCGAGGTCTCCGCCCGGCCGTCGGTGCCGACCGTCCCGCTCGACGTGACCGCCACTCCCGCCGCGGGCACGGAGGGCGCGGCCACGGTCTCGTGGGTGCCGCCCGCGTTCGACGGCGGCACGCCGCTGACCGGTTACGTCGTCACGCCCTACCGCGACGGCACCGCACTGGACCCGGTGCGGGTGGAGGCGGGAGTGGAGAGCGCCCGCGTGCCCGGCCTGGCCGCCGGTCAGGCGTACGAGTTCACGGTGGCGGCCACGAACGTCGTCGGCACCGGTCCCGCGTCCGCCCGCACCGACCCGGTCGTGATCCCTGCCGGCACGGCCGTCGCGTCGGTGAGCCGGGAGCCGGCTGTCCGGGAGACGGCTGACCGGGAGACGGCTGCTCGGGAGACGACCGGGCGGGTGCTGGCCTTCGGCCACTCCTACGTCGCCGGTCTGGGCGCGTCCCGGCCGGACCGGGCCTGGCCGGCGATCGTGGCGGCGCAGACCTGCCGCCCGTTGACCAACCGGGCCGTCTCCAGCAGCCTCTCCGCCCAGACCGAGGAGCAGTTCCTGCTGGCGGCACCGGACCTCCGGCCCACCGATGTGGTCGTGGTGGAGACCGGCATCAACGACGTCCGGTTGTACGGATCCGACCCCCAGCGGCTGAGCGAGTATCGCAGCCACCTGCGGTCGATCGTGTCCCACGCACGCACGGCGGAGACCGGACGGCCCGTCCCGGTGGTGTTGGTGGCCGATCCCGGGATCGCTCCCACCGCCTGGGACCAGTACGCGCCGTACGACAAGGGCAGCCAGGAGGTCGCCGACGCATACGCGCAAGTCGTGCTTGACGTGGCGCGGGAGTTCCCGAACGCGCACGCGGTGGACGTACGCGGCACGTGGTCGGCGTCGCGGCACATCGCGGCGGACGGCGTACATCCCAACGACGCCGGTCACGCGCTGATCGCCGGCGCGGCGCAAGCCGCCCTTGACGGCCAGGATCTCGGCCTGTGCCTGCCCGTGCGACGCATCGAGATCGCCGGGCCGGACGTCATCGCCGAGCCCTACTCCTCGGTGCGGCTGACCGCAACCTTCAGCCCGGAACGCTCGCTGCACAAGGCCGTCTGGGCCGTCACCGAGCCCGGCGGCCCGCCGACCGACAAGGCCTCGGTCGACGCCGACGGCGTGCTGACCGTCCGGGACCGCGACGGCGACGTGCTCGTGTCGGCCACTGCCACCGACGGGTCCGGCGTGCGGGCGACGAAACGGATCCGACTGGCGCTCGACGTGGGACTGCTGCGCGGGAACGCCGCCCGCTGGCCGGGGGTGACCGCGACGGCCTCGTCCTCCTACAACGACAACTACGGGCCGGACAAGGTACGTGACGGCGTGGTCGGCAGCCCCGACGCGGGTGACTGGGCGTCGGCAGGCGAACAGAACCCGTGGGTGCGGCTGAGCTGGGAGAGAGCGGTCACCGCGGACCGGATCGTCCTGCACGACCGGGCCGGCATCGACGACGTGCACGGAGGGACGCTGACCTTCGACGACGGAAGCACCGTCGCGGTGCGCGACGTCCCGCCGGACGGCGCGGCCGCGACGGTGACGTTCGCCCCGAAGACCTTCAGGTGGGTACGTTTCCAGGTCGAGGGCGGGAGCGGTCCCAACGTGGGGCTGGCGGAGTTCGAGGTGTACGCGCTGCCCTCGCCACCGGACGCGCCCACACAGGTGTCGGCGGCAGCGGACGCACGCAGTGCCACGGTGACGTGGAGGCCGCCGGCGTTCGACGGCGGAGCTCCGCTGACCGGGTACGTCGTGACGCCCTACCGCGACGGCACCGCGCTGGATCCGGCAACCGTCGCCGCGGACGTCACCGAGACGACGGTGCCCGGCCTTTCCGCCGGTGTCGCGTACACCTTCACCGTCGCGGCCACGAACCTGCTCGGCACCGGCCCAGCCTCCTCCCCCACCGCCCCGGTGACCCCGAGCTGACCGGTGCGTTCGCGAGGCGGTCGGCGAGTCCCTGCTCGGCGCAGGGCAGGATCCGCGCATGACCCTGACGACCGAGGACCGGCTCGCCATCCACGAACTCCTCGCCCTGCACGGCCATCTCGTCGACGACGGCGCACTGGACCGCCTCGGCGAGGTCTTCACCGACGACGTCGGCTACGACCTGACACCGATGGGCGGTGAGACCCTGAACGGCATACAGGCGATCCGCGCCTCCGCGCTCGACCTGGGCGATCGGAATCCCGTCGCGCATCTGGTGACCAACGTCGTCGTGGCCGAGCACGACGGCGAGGTGACGGCCCGCTCGAAGTTCCTCGGCGTACGGCGCGACGGATCCGTCGGCAGCGGGGTCTACGAGGACGTGGTGCGGCGTACGCCGGACGGCTGGCGCATCGCCCACCGCCGGGTGTCGCTGCGCCGCGAACCCCCGCGGCCCTGACCCGGCGGCCGACGTCAGACGCCGAGGTCCGCGGCCAGCCGCCGAAGCCGGTCCTCCGCGGCCGCCACCTCCGCCATCGCGTCCGCGACGCCCGCGGCCGGATCGGCGTACCGCGTCATCCATCCGGTCAGCGGAGTGCCGGTGACAACCGCGTCGACCAGGTCCGCCAGCCGGCCGAGTTCGCTGCCGAGCTTGTGGGCGAAGAGGTTCTCACCGAGGCCGCCGACGAGCACGCCGCCGTGCGCGGCGTAGGACGCGAGCGTGTGCCGGACGGCGTGGGGATCCCGGAACGCGAACGTCACGGCGGCGAACCCGGTCTCCAGGCTCGCGCTGTCCGGGCCGATCACGTCCCAGTCGGCGAGTACCGGCCCGGTCGGTGTCATCAGGACGTTGAACGGAACCATGTCCCGGTGGGTCAGCACGTGGTCGCCGATGCCGGAGTAGGTCGTCCGCACGCGTTCGGTCAGACGTAGGTAGCCGTCCAGCCGGCCGTCGAACTCCGCTGCCCAGGGACGGCCCTGCCGCCGTGCCTGTGCTGCCCACTCGTGCCAGCGACCGGCCGGGTGCACGTAGTAGAAGGGCTCGAGGTCGCCGCCGTTACCGGGGTGGAGCTCGAGGCTGTGCAGGGCCGCGAGCGTGAGTCCAAGCCATTCGCCGAGGTCGTCATCGGCGGTGACCTTGCGGTGCTCGATCCATTCGGTGACACGGTACGCACCGCGTCCGGCGACCCGCGACGTCCAGCCGTACGCCTTGGCCGGCGGTGGCACCGGCACCGGGATCCGGATACCCGCGGCCGCGACGCGTTCCTCGAAGTCCCTTGTCCGGTTGAGCTCGCCGGCCCACGGCGGGTCCCCGTCCGGCCAGAGTTCCTTCACCAGAAAGCGGCCGGCGCTCGTGGTCAGCCGCCACGTCCGCGACACCGTGTGCTGGACGAGAACCAGCTCCCCGGTCGGCGTACCCAGCTCGAACGCCTCGGCCACCTGCCCCGCGGTCACGTCCCCGACGCCGCCAAGGCTCACGCCGTACGCCAGTCGTCCACGGTGATCCGCCACAGCACGTGCCAACGGATCGGGTGCCCCTCCGGAACGCGCGGGTGGTCGAAATCGCCGTCCGGGTCCCGGCGCATGCCGATCTTGCGCATCACCGACTGCGAACGTTCGTTGACCGGCGCGGTGAACGACACCACCTCGGTCAGGCCGACCGTCTCGAAGGCGAATGTGAGCGCCGCCCTGGCGGCTTCGGGTGCGTACCCGCGACCCCACGCATGGTGGGCGAGCCGCCAGCCGACCTCCACCGCCGGGACGAACGGCGCGTCGAAACCCACCGGGGACAGCCCGGTGAGCCCGATGAAGTCGCCGGTCTCGCGGACCTCCACTGCCCACAGGCCGAAGCCGTCCCGCTCGAAGCCGGCCTCCATCCGGTCGACGAAGGCGTCGCTGTCGGCCTCGCTCAACGGATTGACGAAGTGTTCCATCACGGCCGGGTCGGCGTTCATCGCCGCGAACGGCGCACGGTCACTTTCCCGCCACCTGCGCAGCAGCAGTCGCTCGGTGGTCAGCTCAGGTCCCTCGGTCACCCGGAGATGATAGGTGCCGAGGAGTGAAACGTACGAACGAAATGCGCTCGCCGACCGCGCGGTAGTCACCCTGGCTGCCGTCCACCTCGAAGCCCATGAAGCGGGCAAGCCTGGGCGCGAGCCGCGGATACCGGGCGGCGTACCGAGCCATCAGCTCCCCACCCTCCGCCGGCGGCAGCGGGGCCGCGGTCATCGCCCGCACGCGCCCGCCGACCTGAACTGTCACGTCCGGGTTGACGAGGACGTTGCGGTACCAGTCCGAACGCCGGCCGTACCCCGACGGGCCGACGTAGCTCCCGTCGCGCGGGTCATGTTCGATCGCCTCGATCACCACCTGGCGAGGACGGCCCGACACCCGGCCGGTGTGGGTGAGCAGCATGAACCTGCCGCCCAGCAGGCGACCGAGGTGGGCCCGGTAGAGGTGGACGGGCAGCCGGAAGAAGAGCCGGCGCAGCCCGCTCGGCGGCTGCGGTGTGTCGAGCACCTTCATGACGCGACCTCGCCGCGCGAGAAGGATCGTTCAGCCGATTTGGTCACTCGCCCAAATTAGCACTGCGGGAGCCCCGGTCGTCCATGAAGCGTCCGGCTCCCCGCCGTGGCGAAGGGAGGGATGTCCCGGACTGGCCGGATCAGGCCGGACGGGCGGGACATTCGCCGCCCTAACGGTTAGCCTCCTTAACTGTGAAAGATGACGAACCTTCGGTCGAGCGTGCCGTGCGAGCCATCGTCCGGTTGGCGCGGTTGCTGGAGCGTGCCGACGCGGGGCTGAGCCTGGCGCAGTTCCGGATCCTGGAGCTGGTCTCCCGGGGCACCGAGCGCTCCACCCACATCGCGACCCGCCTCGCCACCAGCAAGCCCGCGATCACCGTCGTCGTCGAAGGACTGGTCGCCGCCGGGCTGCTGACCCGGCGCGGGGAACCCGGTGACCGCCGCGTCGTACGCCTCGCCCTCACCACGGAGGGACGGGAAGCGCTTGCTCAAGCCGAGATCGCCTACGGCGACCGGTTGCGCCCGCTGCTGGCGGAGATCTCCGCCCCGGACGCACTCCTCGGCCAGCTCGCCGAGGTCGACGACGCGATGGACGCGCGCTGGGCCCGGCACTCCCCCTCCGCGAAGGACCAGGCCCCGAAAGCCACAGCGGCGAAGGAAGCCGCCGCCGCGAAGGAACCCACAGACCTCCAGACCCCACCGTCGCCGGAAGCCGAGGTGCCCGCCACCAGATGACCGCCGCCACGACAGCCTCGTCCAACGGCTCCCAGCAGCCGGGCCGGCGCACCTCCGCCGGCAACCACCAAGCCGAACAGCCCGGCCGACCCGACCTCGGCACCTCCGGCTCCCCCGGATCCCCGGGATCCCCCGGAGCCCCTGGAGCCCCCGGTCAGTCCTCCGCCGACAGGTGGGTACGCCGCCTCGCCCGCTACTGCTGGCGGTCAAGGCCTCTGGTGTTCGCCAGCTTCGGCGGGGCGATCGTGGCGATGGCCGCGAGCGCGTTCGTCCCCCTGGTCCAGCGCCAGATCGTCGACCACGTGATCATCGCCCGGACGGCGCCGATGCTGCCGTGGATCGGCGTACTGCTCGCACTGGGCCTGACGACGTTCGGCGCGGGTTTCGTACGCCGCTACCTCGGCGGCCGGCTGGCGCTCGACGTCCAGCACGCGATCCGCGGCGACCTGTTCCGCGCGCTGTCCCGGCTGGACGGCGCCCGCCAGGACGAGCTGCACACCGGGCAGGTGGTCAGCCGGTCGATCAGCGACATCATGATGGTGCAGGGCCTGCTGCAGATGCTGCCGATGATGCTGGGCAACCTGCTGCTGTTCGTCATTTCGCTGTCCATCATGGTGTGGCTGTCGCCGCTGCTCACGTTGGTCGCGCTCGCGGTGGCGCCGGCGTTGCTGATGATCGGCTACCACAGTCGCAGCCGGCTCTTCCCGGCCACGTGGGACGCACAGCAGCAGGCGGCCGAGGTCGCCGGCATCGTCGACTCCGCGGTCACCGGCGTCCGGGTCGTCAAGGGCTTCGGCCAGGAACGCCGCGAGCTCGGCCGCCTCGAACGCCAGGCGCGCAACCTCTTCGGCTCCCGGCTGCGGGCCATCCGGCTGACGAGTCGTTACGGCCCCACGCTGCAGGCGGTCCCGCTGCTCGGCCAGGTCGGCATCCTCGCCCTGGGCGGCTACCTCGCCGTACGCGGCAACATCACCCTCGGCACCTTCCTGGCGTTCTCCAGCTACCTGAGCCAACTCGTCGCGCCGGTGCGGATGCTGTCCAACTTCCTGGTCATGAGCCAGCAGGCCCGGGCCAGCGTGATCCGGGTGTTCGAGGTGATCGACTCCCGCCCGGTGATCACCGAGAAGCCGGACGCGATCGAGCTTCCGGTCGGCCCGGGCGCGGTCGAACTCCGCGACGTGCACTTCGGCTACCTCGCCTCCGACCCGGTGCTGTCGGGCCTTTCCCTGAAGGTGAACGCCGGCGAGACGGTCGCGCTGGTGGGTACGGCGGGATCGGGCAAGTCGACGATCTCCCAACTGCTGCCGCGCTTCTACGACGTACAGCGGGGCTCGGTCCTGGTCGACGGGCACGACGTCCGCGACCTGACCCTCAGCTCGCTGCGGGCCCGGATCGGCCTGGTGTTCGAGGACAGCTTCCTCTTCTCCGACACCGTGCGGTCCAACATCGCCTACGGACGTCCGGACGCCACCGACGAACAGGTGCGCGCCGCGGCCCGGGCAGCGGAGGCCACCGACTTCATCGAGGCGCTCCCGGACAGCTACGACACCGTGGTCGGCGAACGGGGGCTCACGCTGTCCGGCGGCCAGCGGCAGCGGGTCGCACTGGCCCGGGCACTGCTCAGCGACCCGACCCTGCTGGTGCTCGACGACGCGACCTCGGCGGTCGACTCCCAGACCGAGGCGGAGATCCACGCCACCCTGCGCCAGGTGATGGCCGGGCGGACCACGATCATCATCGCCCACCGGCGTTCGACCCTGCAGTTGGCCGACCGGATCGCGGTGCTCGACGAGGGCCGCGTCGTCGACGTCGGCACCGACGAGGAACTGACCAGCAGGTGCGCGCTCTACCGGCTGCTGTTGTCCGGGCCGGGCGAGGACGCCGAGGGCATCGAGGCCGGCGAGGCCGAGATCGACACCCCGCAAGCCGAGGTTGACACGGCTGCCCAGGTCGACGGGATCACCCCCGAGCTGTGGGTACGCCGCGGAGACGACACGCCCAGCCACCTGACCCGGGTGCAGCAGGCGACCGGACTCGGCGGCGGGTTCGGTGGCGGTGGGGGCCGCGGCGGTGGCGGTATGGGCGGCGGTATGGGCGGGGGCTGGCTGGCCAGCATGCCGCCGACGCCGGAAGTGCTGGCCCAGGTGGAGAAACTGCCACCGGTCCGCGACGTCCCCGAGGTGAGCATGGAGGACGCGCAGAAACCCGACCCGGGGTTCACCCTGCCGCGTGCCCTCCGGCCGTTCAGCCGGCCGTTGCTGCTGGCGCTGGTTCTGGTGGCAGCGGACGCGATCGCCTCGCTGTGCCTGCCGCTGCTGATCCGGCACGGAGTGGACGCCGGGGTCCAGCGGCACGCGGTCTCGGTCGTTCTGGTGGCGGCCGCGGTCGCGCTCGGCGTCGTGATCACCGACTGGGTGATCAACATCGGCCAGACGAGGGTGGCCGGCCGCACCGGCGAACGCGTGCTGTACTCCCTGCGGGTCAAGCTGTTCGCCCACCTGCAGCGCCTCGGTCTCGACTACTACGAGCGCGAGATGGGTGGCCGGATCATGACCCGGATGACCACCGACATCGACGCACTGTCGTCGTTCCTGCAGACCTCGCTCCTGACCGCGGTGGTCGCGATCCTGCAGTTCGTCGGCGTCCTGGTCGCGCTGGTGTGGATCAACTGGGAGCTCGCCCTCGCGGTGCTCACGTTGATGCCGGTGCTGATCGTGGCCACGCTGATCTTCCGGGCGAAGTCCTCGGTGGCCTACCAGGAGGCGCGGGAGCGGATCAGCGTCGTCAACACCAGCTTGCAGGAGAACGTCGCGGGGATGCGGGTGGCGCAGGCGTTCGGCCGCGAGGAGCACAACGCCAACCGGTTCGAGGAGAAGAGCGACGCCTACCGGGTCAGCAGGTTGCGGGCCCAGCGCTACATCGGCACGTACTTCCCGTTCGTGCAGTTCCTCAACCTGGCCGCGGCATCGGTAGTCCTCGGCGTCGGTGCCGGCCTGGTGCACGACGGCAGCCTCACCGCCGGCGCGCTGATCGCCTACCTGCTCTACCTCGACCTGTTCTTCTCCCCCGTCCAGCAGCTCTCGCAGGTCTTCGACGGCTACCAGCAGGCGCGGGTTGGCCTGCGCCGGATCAGCGAGCTGCTGCGTACGCCCACCACCACACCGCAGGCCGAGCACCCGGAGGAGGTCGGCCGGCTCACCGGCGAGATCGTCTTCGACGACGTGCGGTTCCACTACCAGAACGCCGCGGGCGATGCCTTGCAGGGCGTCAACCTGCGAGTACGCGCGGGTGAGACGGTCGCGCTCGTCGGCGAGACCGGCGCCGGGAAGACCACGCTGGTGAAGCTGGTCGCCCGGTTCTACGACCCGACCGGCGGAAGCGTTCGGGTGGACGGCACGGACGTCCGCGAGTTCGACCTCGACGGATACCGTCACCGGCTCGGCTACGTACCCCAGGAGGCGTTCCTCTTCCCGGGCACCGTCCGTGACGCCATCGCGTACGGACGGCCGGAGGCCACCGACGCCGAGGTCGAGGCGGCGGCGCGGGCGGTGGGCGCGCACCAGGCGGTCGCCCGGATGCGGGACGGCTACCTGCACACGGTGGGCGAACGCGGGCGCAACCTGTCCGCCGGGCAGCGGCAGCTGCTCGCGCTGGCCCGGGCGTACCTCGTCGACCCCGACATCCTGCTGCTGGACGAGGCGACCGCGGCGCTGGACCCCGGCACTGAGGCACTGGTCATCCAGGCGACCGAGACGCTGGCCCGGCAGCGCACCACGCTGCTCATCGCGCACCGGCTCACCACTGCCGAACGCGCCGACCGGATCGTCGTGGTCGACCACGGCCGGGTGGTGGAGGACGGTACGCATCGGGACCTGGTGGCCGCTGACGGCCGGTACGCCCAGCTGTGGCGGGTGTACTCCGGCGCCGAGCCGGCCCACGCCCACGGCTCCGGAGCGGTCTCCGTTGTCGACCCCGCCTGAGGTCAGGTGGGGAGGTGCCATTCGATGCGAGTGTGGTTCTCGGTCTGCGACACGGAGACCCGGCCGCCGTGTTCGCGTGCGCACTGTTCCAGCGGGGCCATGCGTTCGGCGTCGATGGTCGCAGCCGGCTTGCCCACCTGATCGGAGACGGTCAGCAGCAGATCGTCAACCGTGACCTCGATGCACACCTCCACCGACGTCGACGACAGATGCGGCGTGAGCGCGAGCGAGTGCCGAACCGCAGCGGCGAGTTCAGCCCGCACCCACCTGGTCAGGGTCGTCCGGTCCAGGTGGCCGGCGAGCACCAGCCGGGGATGCAGACCGGCCGCCGAACACGCGGAGTCGATCTCTTCCAGCACCGGCTGCCAAGTAGTCGACGGCACGTCCGTGGTTGTCTCGTCCTGGGTCTGGAACACGATCTCACGCATCGCCCGTACCGTGTCCTCCAGCCGCTCGACGGCCGACCGCAGGCGGCTGCGGACCTCGGGCTGCCGGGCGAGACCGAGGGCACTGTGCAGGTCCAGCTGCGACTGGGACAGGCGTTCGATCACGCCGCCGCTCAGCTCGCCGGCGATGCGGTCGCGTTCCCGTAGCACCAGCAGCTGGTCGCGGTCCTCCTCCGAGTGCAACCGCAGCAGCGCAAGCGCGGCTTGACGGGCGAAGCTGCGTACCAGCTCGACCTGCTCACCCTGCTCCAGCGCCGACAGGCCCTGCGGAGAGCCACGGCGCCAGCCGACCTGGAGGACGCCGAGGATCCGTTCACCGGCCTGCAGTGGCAGCAGCATCCCGGGTCCGAGCGCGGCGAGCCGCTTGGCGCACACGGGCGGGGGGTTGTACCCCTCGACCGCGGACAGGTCGGAGCTGATGATCTCCTCGCCGGTACGAAGCACTCGCCCGGTCAGGCTGTCCGGTGACATCTCGGTGACCGGGATGTCGTCCAGCCCGAGCCCGTCCGCGGCGATGACCAGCGGTACGTGCGGCCGGACCGGATCGGCGCACATCACGGCGGAGACGTCGGCACCGCACAGTTCGCGGAAGCCACCCCGCAGGATCTCGCGCAGGGCCTCCTTCGGGTCGACGTGCTTCAGCAGCAGGCTGGTCACCGTGGCGCTGGTGGAAAGCCACTGCTGCCGTCGTCGTTCCCGGGCCGCGATCCGGGCCTGTTCGATCGTCGCTCCGGCCGCGTCGGCGAGGACGGTGACCGCGCAGGCGTCCTCGGCGGTGAAGGTGCCACTGCGTTTGGCGGCCACGACCAGCGCCCCGCACAATTCACCGCACTCCGGAGAAAGGATGCGGTCGCCGAGCAGGCCGCCGGTCGGCGTCGAAGGCGTACTGCCGGCTCGTTCGGCCTTCCGACTTTCCCGCGATCGTTGCAGCGGCACGGGCAGGCCGTGGACGTCGGTGACGTGCGTGGGCCCGTCGCTGCCGAGCACCTGCCGCAGCACGCCCGACTCCGCGCCGAGCAACAGCGAGTCGTAGGTCGAGTGGTGCGGGCCGTGCGAGACGGCGAGTTCGGGCGATTCGCCGTCGACCAGCACTATGCCCGAATACGCCGCGCCGGTGAGCGCGGCGGCGCTTTCGGCGATCCGCTCCAAGGATCCCCGTACTCGCTCGTTCGCGATGAGAGTCACCAGAAGACCTCGATTCTCTTCCCCATCCTCGCACGCACCAGCGCGGGAGTCGTCACCGCGAGCGACCATCGGTCCTTAGGGGTCCAGGGCTTCCATCATTACGCACAGGCAGGAATGCCTTACCGGGCACGGTCGACTGCCCGCCATCCTGCCTGCTCCGAGCAGGGTTTTCCGGCCGTTGGACCCGGAGTTCCGACCGGTGGTGCCGGTCATGCGGGCAGCTGGGTGTTTGCGATCGGGAAGGCCGTGCTTGTCCGTCCTGGCGCGCGGCCTACCGGCGTACTACCGGCTGTCCCGCTCCTGCGCCCACGGGGCGTTCGCCCACGGGTCGTAGTCGACCTCGAGGGGTTCCTGCGGTGGCCGTTGCGCCTCGGGGACGTGCTGGAGGTTGACCCGGATGCGGTACCAGACCGAGCTTCGTCCGCGCATACCGTCGACCAGGATGTCGGCGGGGTGCAGATGCCCGACCACGGTGGAGTGACGGGCCTTCCAGCGTTCCAGCCCTTCGAGAGCTTCTTCCCTGGTCTTCGCCCGGGCTATTTCGACCAGCGGCATCGTCTGTTGCCGCCGGCCGGTCCCCTTGGGGGGCTTCTCTGCGGGGCCGAGCCGCCTGGCGAGGTCGAGCAGGGGTTCCAGGGAACCGTGGGCGGTGCCGATGTCCTCCCACGGGTCGCCGAGTTCTGCGTAGCGTTCGAGGACGGTCGACAGTGTGAACGCCTCGGGCCGGCAGCCGGGCACCTCGTCCCACCGCAGCGGCGTGGACACACGGGCGTCGGAGGTGGGTCGCACGGAGTACGCCGAAGCCACCGTGCGGTCCTTGGCGTTCTGGTTGAAGTCGACGAACACGCCCTGGCGTTCCTCCTTCCACCACTTGCTGGTGGCAAGGTCGGGTGCGCGGTTCTCCACCTCACGAGCGACGGTCTCCGCGGCGAGGCGCACGTCGCGGAACGTCCAGTGGGGTTCGATCCGTGCGTAGATGTGGAAGCCGCGCGAGCCGGAGGTCTTCGGCCAGGCGGTGAGCCCGTGGTCCTCCAGCACCTCCCGGGCGACGAGCGCGACGTCGAGGATCTGCTTCCACTCCACGCCGGGGACGGGGTCGAGGTCGATGCGTAGCTCGTCGGGGTGGTCGAGGTCCTCCGCCAGCACGGGGTGTGGGTTGAGGTCGACGCAGCCGAGGTTGATCGCCCACGCCAGCCCGGCCGCGTCGCGGACCACGGCCTCCTCCGCGGAACGCCCGGAGGCGTAGTGGAGTTTGGCCACCTCCACCCAGTCCGGCCGGTTGCCGGGTGCGCGCTTCTGGAAGAACGCCTCCTGTTCGATCCCCTTGACGAACCGCTTCAGGATCATCGGGCGGCCCTCGATACCGCGCAGGGCTCCGTCGGCGACCGCAAGGTAGTAGCGCACCAGGTCGAGCTTGGTGTGGCCGCCGGCAGGGAAGACGAGCTTGTCCGGGTTGGTGATGGTCACCTTACGCCCGGCCACCTCCAGGACCTGCGACTTCGACATGGGCTCACGATAGGCGGAACCACGCTGGTCACGGGAAGACGACGCGGTACGCGCGCTGCCGATCACCACTCCGCCAATCCGGCTCCCGTACGGCTTGGCTAGCGTTCCTTCAGCATCCGCACGTACGCGTCGTGGACGTCGCTCCAGCCGAAGTCCATCGCCTCCATACCGCGGATCGGGCCCACGGGCTCCCCGTCGAGCAGGTGCTCGGCGACGTCGAGGCACAGGTGCCAGCCCGCGGCGACCTTCGCCACCATCTCCCGATCGCCCACCGAGTGCCTCAGGGTCAGCAGGGTGCCCGCTCCCTGGGCGTCGAGCTCCCACCGCAGCAGGTCCGAACCCCAGGTGTACTCGAGCAACCGGGGCGGCTCGGCCCGGCGCACGGTCGAGGGGAGGTCGTCCGACGTGGAGCCGTCGACCATCGTCAGTGTCGCGGAACCGGTCCGGCCGAGATCGCGGTCGGGGACGAACGGCGCCCACTCGCGCACCCGGTCCGCCTCGGTCAGCGCCGCCCACACACGTTCGGGTGAGTGGCGGAGTTCGCGGACGAGGACGAGCATCCAGCGGTCGTCGTCAGGGACGACCTCCGCCGGGGCGGGTGGGCTCGGTCGAAAACTTGAGCGGTCCATGGATCTCCTACCAAGAGACGGTGCGTACGAGGTCGGCGCAGTGGGTCCGAGAGAGCGCCGAGAGAGCGAGACTCCCGCGCGCCAGGGACTAATATGCCGCTCTGGTTATATAGCCGTCAAGGTTTATCCGTCGACGCCCGAACCTCCCGGGACCAACCCCGGCGATGACTTTCCGGCCGTCGCGGAGTCTCCTCCGAGGACACGATCCGGTTGTTCCCCGCCCGGGCCGAGGACCTACCGTCGTACTCGCTGCGCGGCGGCACCACCGGCACGGCCAGGAGACGGGACCGGCAGTACGACCGAAAGGAACGTCGTGACTTCCCAGTCGACCGCACCTGGCCCCCGCGCAAGCCGACGAGAGTGGACCGGGCTGGCCGTGCTGGCATTGCCGACGCTGTTGCTCTCACTCGACATGAGCGTCCTCTACCTCGCCCTTCCCCACCTGAGCGAGGGTCTCGACGCCAGCGCGACCCAGCAACTGTGGATCATGGACATCTACAGCTTCATGATCGCGGGCTTCCTCGTCACGATGGGCACCCTCGGCGACCGGATCGGCCGCCGGCGACTGCTGATGATCGGAGGTACGGCGTTCGCTGTCGCGTCGGTGCTCGCGGCGTACTCCACCTCCGCGGAGATGCTGATCGCCACCCGCGCCCTGCTCGGCGTCGCCGGTGCCACCCTCATGCCGTCGACCCTGTCGCTGATCGGGACGATGTTCCGGGACCAGCACCAGCGGGGCGTGGCGATCGCGGTGTGGATGACGTGCTTCATGGTCGGCATGACCGTCGGGCCGCTGGTCGGCGGCGTACTCCTGCAGAACTTCTGGTGGGGTTCGGCGTTCCTGCTCGGCGTCCCGGTGATGGTGCTCCTGCTGGCCATGGCACCCGCCCTCCTGCCGGAGTTCCGGGACGAGCCGGCCGGCCGCATCGACCTGGCCAGCGTGGCCCTGGCGCTCGCCACGGTGCTCCCGGTGGTGTACGGCCTGAAGGAGCTCGCCCACGGCGGTTGGCACGCGGGGCCCGCACTGGCGGTCGTGGCCGGCCTGGCGTTCGGCGTGTTCTTCTGCCGTCGTCAAACTCGTCTTGACGATCCTCTGCTGGACCTGGAGCTCTTTCGCTCACGCCGGTTCAGCACCGCGCTCTGCATGAACTTCGGCGGCGCGATCGTGATGGCCGGAACGTTCCTGCTGATCAGCCAGTACCTCCAGCTCGTCGCCGGTCTGTCGCCGCTGCGGGCGGGCCTGGCCACCATTCCGGTGAACGTCGCGATGGCGATCAGTTCGATGCTCACCCCGCAGCTGGCCCGCCGGTTCCGCCCGGCGGTCGTCTCGGCGGGCGGGTTCGCGATCGCGGCGCTGGGGCTGCTGGTGGTCGCGCTGGCGGCCGGTCGCTACGGACTGGTCACGTTGCTGGTGGGCTTCGCACTGGCCAGCGTCGGGATCGCCGCGCCGTCCGCGCTGGGGGTCAACCTGATCGTCGGCGCGGCACCACCAACGAAGGCCGGAGCCGCCTCCGGCATGTCGGAGACCAGCGGCGAACTCGGCGTCGCCCTCGGCGTGGCGACGCTCGGCAGCATCGCGGCGGCCTTCTACGGCGCCCAGGTCAGCGTTCCCGCCGGGGTCCCGGCCGTGGCCGCCGACGCGGCGCGGGAGAGCCTCCCCGGCGCAGTGGTCACCGCCGGCGGACTGCCCGAGCCGCTGGCCGCGGCCCTGCTGGGGTCCGCGCGCGATGCGTTCACCGGCGGCCTGGCGATCACCGCGGTCGTCGGCGCGGTGGTCCTCACCGCGGTCGCCGTCGTGTCCGGCGTGATGTTCCGTCACCTTCGGTCGTACGGCGACGAGACCGCCGCCGAGTCCGCCGAGGACACCGAGCCCGTCGACACCGCCACGCCTGCCTGACGGGCCCGTTTCGTCGTCCCCCGCCGGGTGAGCGCCACCCCGACCAGCGTCAGCGCTCCCCCGGCGAACGCCAGCGACGCAGGCGCCTCGCCGAGCAGCAGCCACCCGAGCAGGATCGCCACCGGCGGTACGAGGTACGTCGTGGCACCCATCCGGCCGGCACTCGTCCGCGACAGCGCGTACGCCCAGGTCGTGAACGCGATCGCGGTCGGGAACGCCCCCAGGAACACCACACACCCCAGAGTGGACGGCCGGGCCGCGGCCGCCTCGCGTACCAGCTCCGGCCCGAACGGCAGACAGGCGACCGTCCCGATGACGCATGCCAGCCAGGTCACCTGCAACGCCGGCAGCCGCGCGAGCAGTGGCTTCTGCGCCACCACCCCCACTGCGTAGGCGACCGCGGCCACCAGGCACAACACCACGCCCGCGGTGTCCGCACCCGACCCCGAGGACGTCGCCACCCCGATCACCACCACGCCGGCGAACGCGACCGCGCTGCCCAGCAGCAGTGCGGCCGGGAACCTCTCGCCGAGAAAGGGCCCGGCCAGCAGGGCGATCAGGATCGGCCCGACGTTGACCACCATCGCCGCGGTGCCGGCGTCGACCCGGCGTTCGGCGGCGTTCAGCGCGACGTTGTAGACGCCGAACCACAACACTCCGCACACCACCAGCCGGGGCCACATCGACGGGGCCGGCCGGGGCGACGGCCGGGCGAGCATCACCACGCCCAGCACCACGCTGCCGACGAGCAGCCGCCCGAGCGACAGCGCTCCGGGCGAAAGGTGGGCGCCCACGTGGCGGATCGCCACGAACGCCGAGGCCCACAACAGCACGGTGGTCGCGGCGGCCAGCGCCGGCAACCAGCCGGAGGGCCGGGACGCCGATGACGCGGACGGGACATCGGGGGTTTCGGTCGTGCTCACCGGACGACTGTAGGCAGCCGACCCTTCGGCCGAACCCGAACGGTCTGGCTGTGCGCGGGATGCCGGTCAGCGCATGGTCGGCCGGGCCTGCGCGAAGACCCACTGGTGTCCTTCGAGGTCCTCGGCGACGTAGCTGCGGAACGGGTGCGAACCGATCCCGGCGACGATCCGCGCCCCGTGGTCGCGGGCGTGGGCGAAGTGCGCGTCCAGGTCGTCCACGTGCACCCATGGAACGCGCGTACGCCGCGGCTCCGGTCCGCCACCGTCCATCCCGGGGACCGCACCGCCGTCCGCACCGCCGTCCTCGTGCTCCTGCCGGAAGAGCATCACCAGGCTGTCGCCCACGTGGAAGTCGACCCACTCTGCGTGCTCGCCCTCGGCGGGTGTGCGGTCGACGTCCCAGGAGCCGAGCCCGAACACCTCCCGCAGCCAGCGCGCCGCGGCCACCGGGTCTCGGTAGTACAGCGCCAGTCCCAGCCGGCCGACCTCGCGTGGTGTACGCGGCGCGGTGTCGCGGCGCAGGCTCCACGCCAGGAAGGTGCGCAGCATGTTGGCCCACCCGAACCCGACGGTCGCCGGGTCGCCGCCGGGACGGAGGTACTGCGACACGTGGACCCGGGTGCCACCGGTCGAGGTCGGCTCGAACCGTACGTCGGTCTCGGTGTCCTGCACGCTGCCCCGCAGGACCAGCCGGGCGCCCGGCTCCCAGACGGTGATCCGCTCGGTCTCCAGGACGTCTCCGGTGGACTCGTCGTAGATCTCCAGTACGCGGCCGCCGACACCGGGCTCCATCCGCAGCTCGGCGAGCCGGGAACTGTCGTGGTGGTTGATCGGCCCGCGCACCCACCACAGGTCGAGTTCCTCGGTGAAGATCGTGAACGCGGTGAACCGGTCGACGTCGACCTCGACGCTGGCCTGGGCGGACGTACGGCTCACCAGCGGCTCCGGCGTTCGACGTGCCGGCGGAACGAGCCGAGTTGCTCGGTCCAGTGGGCCTGCACCTGGTCCAGCCAGGCCGACACCGCGGCGAGCTGGTCGGCACGCAGCGAGAAGATCCGCGCCCGGGCGTCGTCGGGTGGCCGCTCGTCGGTCACCAGGCCGGCCCGCAACAGGACGCGCAGGTGCCGGCTCATCACCGGTGCGGACGTGCCGACCTCGCGGGCCAGGTCGCCGGCGCGGTAGGGCCGGGCGCCGAGCAACTCGACGACGCGGCGGCGGGTCGGGTCGGCCAGGGCGCCGAACGCCTCGTCCACCCGCGATTCCGTTTGGTTCACCACGCCGAAATAGTTGCACTTTTGGCTAACAATTGGCAAGCTGCGCGGCATGACCGAGACGAAGCTCCCCACCGTGGTTCCGATGCTCGCCTACGAGAACGCGAGTGCGGCGATCGAGTTCCTCACCACCGCGTTCGGCTTCACCGAGCGCTTCCGGTTCACCGACGACGACGGGCGCATCACGCACGCCGAACTCGCCCACGGCGACGGCACCGGTCAGGGTGTCGTCATGCTCGTCGACTTCGCCAACGGGTACGAGAGCCCCGCCACGCACGTGCGGACCTGCGAGGCCGCCAGGCGCTGGATGGACACCCCGTACATCGTGAACGGCGTGTTCGTGCAGGTCGGCGACGTGCGTGCGCACTTCGACCGAGCCAAGGCCGGCGGGGCCGCGATGCTGTCGGAGGTGGAGGACACCGGTCACGGAATCCTCTACCGGGCCGCCGACCCGGAAGGCCACCGCTGGATGTTCAGCCAGCTCAGCGCCTGACCTGTCCTTCCACCCCGCCTCCACCGACGGCTACGGTCTCGGCGTGGAGGGAATCGGGGCGGAGGAAGTCGGCGTCGTCGAACGCGTCTGGCGGTATCCGATCAAGTCGGTCGGCGGCGAGCTGCTGCGACAGGCGGACCTCGACGCGCGCGGCCTGGTGGGTGACCGCCGGTTCGCGGTCCGCGACGCACGGGGGAAGCTGGGGTCGGGCAAGAGCACCCGGCGGTTCACCAGGATGGACGGCCTGCTTCAGCTGGGCTCGCGGCTGGCTCCGGGCACCGACGAACCCGTCCTTCTCGACGAGGACGGCGACCCCGTACCTGACGCGAACCCGTTCCTGCGCTCCTACCTGAACCGGGACGACGTCGAGCTGGCACCCGAGGGCGAGATCTCGCACTTCGACGAGCTGCCGATCAGCGTCCTCACCACGGCAACGCTGGACTGGGTGCGAGCTGCCGTACCCGACGTGCCCGTGGACGAGCGCCGCTTCCGGCCCAACCTCCTGGTCCGGACCCCGCCAGGCTGCCGGCCGTTCGCCGAGGACGACTGGGTGGGCCGGCAGGCCGGAATCGGCACCGTGCGGCTCACCTTCGTGCGGCCCCTCGAACGCTGCGTCATGGTCAACCTGGCCCAGGGCGCACTCCCGCACTCCTCAGAGGTGCTCCGCATGATCGCGGCCGCGCACGACAACTGCCTGGGCGTGCTCGCCACGGTCGCCACTCCGGGGTCGATCACGGTGGGTGACCCGGTGGCCCTGCACGGGACGAACCGCTGATAGAGGCTGGTCATGCGCCGGCCCCTGCCCCCTTGGCCGGCGCGATCGGCATTTCCGGCCCGGATCCCGTACGGTGGACAGTTCAGCGGGCACTCAAGGTGCGACCGGTCGCCTTGCTCGCTTTCTGTTGGAATGTGAGGAGACGGACGCCGATGGATCAGCGCCCGGAGCCCAATCCGCCGGCGGTCGACCTGAGCGGTCTGCTGGGGTCCCTGCAGTCCCTGCTGCTCACCGGCCCACGGCTGGAGGAGTTCCTCAAGCAGGTTGCCTCGCTGGCCTCCGAGGTCACGAGCCCCCCCGCGTCGTGCGGCATCACGATCCGCCGGGACGGCGAGGCGATCACGATCGCCACCAGCGACGACCGCGCCGCCCTGGTCGACCAGAAGCAGTACGACTTCGGCGAGGGCCCGTGCATCGCCACGCTCGACACCGGCCACATCCTCGAGGTGAAATGCCAGGCCACGGACACGACGTGGCCCAAGTACAGCGCCGCCGCGGCCGAGCTCGGCGTCCTGTGTTCCCTGAGCCTGCCGCTGAAAGTGGGCGACGAGACTCTCGGCGCGCTCAACTTCTACGCGTTCGACCGGCCGAACGCTTTCGACGGGGACCAGCGTGCCCGGGCGGAGACGTTCGCCACACAGGCGTCGACGGCGCTGGCGCTCACTGTGCGTCACACCGAGCAGGCCGACCTGACTTCGCAACTGGAGCAGGCGCTGGTCTCCCGTACCTACATCGACCAGGCCGTCGGCATCGTGATGGGCCAGCAGCGTTGCGACGCTGACCAGGCGTTCGACATCCTCCGCAGGCATTCGCAGAACAACAACCGGCGGCTACGGGACGTGGCCACCGACCTCATCAACCGCGTGAGTGGCAAGCCTCCTGTCCCTCCCCGGCCTTTCGAACGCTGAGTACGGCGCTACAGTGGCAAGCGGTTGGGAAAACAGCCGGTGGCCGAAAGGCCGCATCCGTGCACCCCTGCGAAGGACCGGCCATGACCAAGCCGACCCCGACCCTCCAACCACATTGCGATTCTCCGGGCAGCTTTTCGGACAGCCCGACTGACAGTTTCCCCGGCAACCTCCCTGAAAACGTTCCCGGGATTGGAGTGCTCGTTCCCGCCGTCGACGTTTCCTGGACCGCCGAGACCTGCCGCCACCTCGTCGTCACCCTGTCCGGTGACATCGACGTGGCCACGGCCCCCCAGGTCCGCTCCGATCTGTTGCCGCTCATCCACCACGGCCGCCCGGTCGTGGTGGTCGACCTGAGTGAGGTGGCGTTCCTCGACTCCACCGGCCTGGGCACGCTGCTCGCCGTCAAGCGTCGCGCCGACGCACTCGACGTCACCCTGCGCCTGGCCGCACCGCCCCGAGGTCCGCGCCGGGCCCTGCACATCACCGGCCTGGACCGGGTGTTCGACGTCTACCCCACCCTGGACGAAGCGCTGCGCCCCGAGCCGGCCGACGGTGCGGGCAGGTCCGAGGCCACGGCCGCGGCGGAGCCGACCGAACGATCCAGCACCGAACCGCCCAGCGCCGAACCGTCCAGCACCGAACCGCTCGGTGCCGCGCCGGCGGGAACCGAACCCGCAGGCGCCTGAGCGGCCGCCCGCCGCCGTTCCGCGCGCAACCGGCGGCCAACGCGGGCGTACCACCCGGTGAGCAGCGCCGTCGCCAGCAACACCTCCACCGCGTCTCCGCCGTAGAACATCACCTGCGCACCGAGCCGCACCTGCTCGGCGCCGCCGGCAGCACGGGGCAACGTCTCCGCATACATCAGTTTGGCGAGTACGTCGTGACTGCCGGCGGCGAGCAGCAGCACCACCGCGGCGGTGCGGGTGGAGGGCCGGCGAGGCATCGGGTCGCGCCCCGCGACATACCACGTCAGCAGACATCCGGCCAGCAGCATGTGTACGTCGACCAGCAACCCGAGGGCGGGCTCTCGGCCGGCCGCGGCGAAGAGCGGGGTGAGGTAGAACGCGTACATCCCGCCGACCTCGAGTACGAGCACGACCGGCGCCAAGGTGACCACCCGCACGACCCGGCTGTGCAGGAGCGCCAGCAGCAACCGCCGGGCGTCTCCGCCGAGTGTCCGCAGGGCGAGCGTCACCGGGGCGGACAGCGCCAGCAACAGCGGCGCGAGCATGGCGAGGACCAGGTGCCGCACAACGTGCACCGGGAAGTGCGCCCCCGGCGGCATCAGCGGGGTCAGCGTCAGCACCGGGGTCAGGATGGCGAGCAGGCCCGCCAGGCCGGCTGCGGCCGCTGCCGTACGCCGCCACGGCCACCGGACGCCGCGAGCCCGCAACCGGCCGGCCGCCCGCCCGTACGCCACGGCACCGGCGACCACCGGGACCAGCGCCAGCCAGGTCCCGCTCATCGTGTGCTCGCCCATCGTGTGCTCGCCCATCGTGTGCTTGCCCATCGCCTGCGCGGCTGTCGCCGGCCCCGTCATCGGGCGGCGATGGCGCGCGGTGCACCGCGGAGCAGGAACAGTCCGACGAGGACGCCCAGGACCCCGGTGAGATTCCAGACCAGGTCGTACGGCAGGATCTCGACGCCGTACCGGATCTGGTGCAGGCCGAGCACCTTGTGCTGCAACAGCCCGTCGTACACCTGGAAGCCGCCCCAGCCGAGCAGTCCGCCGGCCCACACCCGCTTCGGCACCGTCGCGTGCCGCCGGTGCAGGTCGGCGTACATGAAGAGACCACCGACGATCGCCAGCCACCCGGCGGCGTGGAAGTAGCCGTCGGAGACCAGGCCGACCGTCGGGGTGGAGCGGTCGTAGAAGTGGTGCCAGTGCAGCAACTGGTGGAAGAGCGTCTCGTCGACGAACGTCGCGACGCCCATCCCGATCAGCACACCGGCGAGGATCGAGCGGCCGGTGCCGTCGTAGGGAGGGCGGGAGTACGCGATGCCGCCGTCACCGGGCCGGTCGGACGGGCCGGTCGAGCCGGACGCGGGCCGGTCACGCGGCCCGCTGTCGCTGGGCTGGGTTCCCGACACTGTGAGCTCCTGTCGACGCGGCGGGCGGGCGAACGTGTCATGCGCCTACCCGGCACGAGCCCGGGTAACCACGGGCCGCCTCCGCGTCGCTCGGCTCACCGTGGTGCGTTCGTGCCCGGCCTGTCGGGAGTGACCGCGGCGCCTGCGACACCGGCGGAGAGGATCTCGGCGATGCGACCGCCGGTCGGGTGCGACTCGAGGTCCTCCAGGGTGGCCGGCAGGGCCAGCGACCAGTTGTCGCGGACCTCGTCGGCGCCCGGCATGTTGGGGCGTTCGGGCTCCACCAGCGCGTCGTCGAGCGTCGCGGTGAGCAGCGTGGCGGGCGCCCGAGCGAGCAGTTCGTACGCGGCCACCACGGCGGCGTCGGAGTCGGCGTCGCCGTCCAGTCCACCGGCCTTCGCCAGCCGGTCGCGGATCGCCGCGGTGCTCTCCTCGTTCGGCTGCTGACCGAGGCGCCGCTGGGTGTCCAGGTCGCTGCCGTCCCACAGACCGGCCACCGTGGGCAGGTCGTGGGTGGTCACCGCGGCCATCGACTTCGCCCGCCAGGTCGCCGGGTCGTCCTCCTCGAACCACAGCAGGCGGTACGACAGGATGTCGCGCTCGGCCAGCTGCTCGCGGACGCCCTCCTCGACCGTCCCGAGATCCTCACCGACCACCGCTGCACCGGCTCGGGTGCTTTCCAGCGCCACCAGGGAGAGCAGGTCGCGGGTCGGGTACCGGACGTAGGCGCCGCCGCCGGGGCCGCTGTCGTCCGGGATCCACCACAACCGGAACAGCCCCATCACGTGGTCGACCCGCAGGCCTCCGCCCGCGGACATGCTGGCCCGGATCGTGTCGATGAACGGCTGGTAGCCCGCCGCCCGTAGCCGCCACGGGATGAACGGCGGCAGGCCCCAGTCCTGGCCGAGCTGGTTGAACTCGTCCGGCGGGGCGCCGACCGACGCCTCCAGCGCCACGAGGTCCTGCCACTCCCAGGCATCGAAGCCGTGCGGGTCGAACCCGATCGGCAGGTCCTGCATCACCGCGAGGTCGCGTCCGGCCGCGGCGAGCTGGCCCTCCACCAGCCACTGCAGCCAGGCGTGGAAGCGCACCCGGTCGGCGTTCCGCTCCCCGGCCTCGGCGACCGCGGGCCCCTGCGGACGGGCCAGCTCGGCCGGCCATTCCTGCCAGTCGGCGCCGTGCTGTTCGACCAGCACCGACCAGGTGGCGAACTGCCGCAGCGAGGCCGGCTGGGCGGCGTACCACCGATCGAACTCCGTGCTCGCGCCGCCGGCGCCCCAGACGGCCTCCAGAGCGGACTGCTTCAACTGCCAGACGGCGTCCCGGTCGATGGTGCGATGGTCGTTCAACTCGCGGCCGGCGGCAGCGGCGAGGCGTACGTCGTCGGCCGCCAGCTCGGCGCCCGGCACGTCCTCGACCCGGAGGTAGAGAGGATTGCGGAACCTGCGGCTGGCCGGGAAGTACGGACTCGGCTGCTGCGGCAGGGACGGCGCGACGGCGCCGATCGGGTTGACGAGCAGGAAGCCCGCGCCGCGCTGCCGGGACCAGCGGGCCAGCCGGGCAAGGTCGGCGAGGTCGCCCATCCCCCAGCTCTGCGCCGACCGGGTGGCGTACAGCTGGGTGGCCCATCCCCAGGCCCGCCAACCTTGCGGAAGGTGGCAGCGGCGGGGGGCGACGATCAGCCGGCGTTCGGTCCCGGAACGGTCGACGAACGTGTGGTAGCCGAGGGGAAGATCGGCCGGCGTCCCGGTCGGCACGAGGACGGTCCCGCCGTCCTCCAGCACGACCTCGCCCGGGCCGGTGTGAGTCTGCTCACCCTCACCGACGATCAGCGGTCCGGCGTCGTCGGTGGGCGTGCCGATGATCTCCCGCAGGCGCTCGACCACCTCCGGGGGGACCTGCTGCTTCTTGTCGGTCGCGTCGACGTACCGGCTCTCGATCCCCCACGCGTCGGGCATCGCCACCTCCAAGATCGGCAGGACTCAGCGCTCATCATCCCGCAGACGGGCGATCTCGCACGCGAACAGAACGCGGACGGAACCGATCCGGACAAGGAAAAAGCCCGCACCATGTGGGTGCGGGCTCAGTCCTCTAACGGTCAACGCTCGTAAAGGGCGTTACCTTCGACTCCGGCTCAGACCGGACGGATGTTCTCCGCCTGCGGGCCCTTCTGGCCCTGCGTGACGTCGAACTCCACCTTCTGGCCCTCGAACAGCTCACGGTAACCCGTGGACTGGATGTTCGAGTAGTGAGCGAAGACGTCGGCGCCGCCGCCGTCCTGCTCGATGAAGCCGAAGCCCTTTTCCGAGTTGAACCACTTGACCGTGCCAGTCGCCATGCTTGCTCCTTCAGGGATGCGTTGCCGAACCCGCACCCTGTGTGCGGGTCGGAGTCGCCGCTACGAGTGCCCCTCCGGAGGAAAGTCCGGAAAACAAAGCGCCCGGCGGTCGCAACCGACGAGCGCGTGAACGTTCATGGGTACCACAACTGCAACTCAAGCCATGAGGTTAGCACGCCGGTGATCCGCTCGCCGCACACCCGTGCCCCTGCACTCAAGATCGTGTCCCTGGCCCCGTCTCCGTGGTGGCGGACTGCCGTCCGGCCGCAGGACAATTGGCCCCATGACCAAGCGCAAGCCGCCGGGGATGGGCTTCGAGTCGTGGGTCGACCAGCAGATCCGTGAGGCGACAGAACGTGGCGAGTTCGACAATCTGCCCGGCGCGGGCAAACCGCTCACGGACCTGGACAAGCCCTACGACGAGGTCTGGGTGATGCGGCACCTGCACAAGGAGGGCCACTCGGGCGAGGACCTGCTGCCACTCCCCCTGCAGCTTCGCAAGGAGGTCGAGCGGCTGCCCGAGACGGTCCGCAAGCTACGTACGGAGCGGGAAGTACGCGACGCCGTGGCCGACCTCAACCTCCGGATCGTCGCCTGGCTCCGGGCCCCGCTCGGGCCACCCATCCCGGTGCGGCCGGCCAACGCCGACCAGGTGGTGGAGCGCTGGCGGGCCGAACGCGCCGAGCGCCTGGCCAAGGGAGAGGCGCCTCCTCCCGCGGACGCCGGAGCCGACCCGACCGGCCAGGCGCCGGCGAAGTCGCGCCGACGGCGCTTCACCGGCCGCGGAAGTACGCCGGACGACCGGCCGGCCTGGTGGCGCCGAGCCCTCCGCCGCGGCCGGTCCACCTGAGCCGCGCGCCGGCGCCTCGGAAGTTCAGTCCTTGCGGCCGGACACCGCCATCGACAGCCCCAGCCCCATCATCGACAGGCCGCCGACACCGCCGACGAGTTCGAGGCGCCGGGGTGACCGGCCGAACCACGACCGGACCGCGCTCGCGGCGACGGCCCACGCGCTGTCGGAGACCATCGCGGTGGCGAACGACACCAGGCTCAGCACCAGCATCTGCGCCGGGACCGCGCCCGCCTGCCGGTCGACGAACTGCGGCAGCACGGCGGCGAAGATGACGAACGCCTTCGGGTTCGCCACCCCGACGACGAAGCCCTCTCGTGCCGCCCGCCAGCCGCTGCGCGGGGGCTCGACCGCGGCGAAGGCCTCGGCAAGCGAACGCCGGTGACGGAACGCCTGAATCCCCAGCCAGACGAGGTAGGCCGCACCGGCGTACTTGAGCGCCGCGAAGACCGCCTCGGACCGCTGCACCAGCGCTCCCACTCCCAGCGCGACGCAAGCGGCCACGACGTACACCCCGACGGCGTTGCCGACCACCGACGCCAGCGCGGTCCGGCGGCCGTAGGCCAGAGCCCGGCCGATCACGAACAACACGCTCGGACCGGGGATCACGATCAACACGAACGACGCCAACCCGAAGGTGACCAGCTGAGCCGAGGAGACCACGAGCGGACCCTAACACCGGCGGGGAACGGCGGAGGTCAGCTTCGATCCGGCCGGCGCAGGACCGTGGGCCGCAGCGGATCGGTCAGGTCGCGTACGACGTCGGCCGGGTCCAGCGGCCGGGCCTGCGCGCGGTACAACTCCTGGCCGGGCAGGTAGCGCGCTGCGTAGCGCTCGCGTACCACCTCCCGTGAGCCGAACACCCGCTCGTCCCGCACCTGCGTGCGGCGCAGCACCTCCGCCCGCTCACCGGCACAACCCGGCCGCGCCTCACTCTCGCCGTCCTCCACCCGGGCACCCTGGAGCCACCTGAGGAGTTCGTTGTGATCGCGCGGTGGTCAGTGTTGGTACGGTGCGCCGGTGGCTGGTCGATGGCAGCGTACGCCGAACGAGGCGGGTGCCCGCGAGATTGTTCGTGCCCTCTACGGCGACGTCAAGGACGTGGAGTGGATCCCGTCCGATGACGCCGACGTCTTCCGGGTGACGTTCACGTCCGGACGGCGGGCGCGGGTGCTCAAGCTCGGGATATCCGGGAACCCCGCGGTGTGGCGTGAGGTGGGAGCGTTCCCAGCCATGCGGTCCATGGGTGTTCGGGAGGTGCTGGAGTTCGAGTACACCAGCGAGGATCTGCCGGGCTCGGAGTACGACTTCCATGTCACCGCCGAGCTGACCCCTCCACCTCGGGCCAACCAGGCGATGGCGCGGATGTGGGCGGACGACCGCCCGCGTGCGGTCGAGTTGGCCCGCTGGTTCGGTGACTGCACGCGACGAGTCGAGGGCCTGGACTGGCGCAGCGTGCCGCGGGCCAACAGTCCGGAACGCACGATCGAGATGGCGACGCGGTGGTGGAGACCCCATTACGACAACCTCGTCGCCCGCCCGGACTGTCCGCGGTGGGTACGCGAGTTCGTCGATCGGGTCCGGGAACACATCCGGCGGCCGCCCACCTCGTTCGGCGGGTGGGGTGGCGAACTGCTCCGCGCCCAGGACGGATCGTTCCTGCTGATCGACTGGCCCAGTCTCGGCGCGGCGCCGCCCTGCTCCCAGGCGGCCACCGCGTTGGAGGTACTCCTGAGGTTCGGCGCGGCAGACCCGACACCTCTCGTGGAGGCGTTCGTCGATGGTTGGGCGCCTGGCGGCCTGGACGACCGTCACCTGCAGGACCTTCGTCTTACGTGGGTGCACAGCATCCTGGGCTGGGCCGGAATGAGTCTCACCTTCGACGACCCCGACGCCGATCTCGGCCCGGCGTACGCCGCGGCCCGGCATGATCTCGGGGAAGACGACCCGGCCGCATGGCTGCGTCGAGCAGCCGGAAACCCGTAGGCGACGCCCAACCGCGCGTCCCGCTCCGGAAAGGGCGTACACGATGAGCACCGAGAACGCCGGCGCCACACCCACCCGCACCTCGATCGCGCCGTGGCTGTCCGTACGCGACGGGCAGGCAGCGGTGGACTTCTACCGAGCCGCGTTCGGTGCGGCCGAGGCCTACCGGCTCGACGACGAGGACGGCCGGCCGGTGGTCGCACGGCTGGAGGTGGACGGCGCGGCGTTCTGGGTCCAGGACGACCCCGAGAACAGTCCCACGGCGAGCATCCCGCACGGGTCCGGCGGACCGGTGCGGATGATCCTCACCGTCGCCGACCCGGACCGGCTCTTCGGCCAGGCGGTCGCCGCCGGCGCCACCACGATCGCCGAGATGCACGAGGACCACGGCTGGCGGGTGGGCCGGGTCGCCGACCCGTTCGGCCACCACTGGGAGATCAGCCGCCAGACCGGCTCCGACGCCTGACCGGCCACTCCGTTTCCACATCAGGACGGTCTGCGGCAGGCCGTTTACAGGAGGATGAAATATGACTTAATGTGTGCTCGCCCATTGGCGCTCACACAATCGGCCGTCACACGGATCGGTAGGCACCCCTATGCCCTCTGCCAGGAAGCTGCGTTCGGTCGCGGTCGCTCTCGCCTGCACGGTCGCGACCATCCCCGTGATCGCCGCCTGTGGTTCGTCCGGCGAGGACAAGCCGTCCGCCGGACCGGTGCAGCTGACCATGAGCGCGTGGGGCGGCGACGTCGACAAGAAGGTCTACGAGCACCGGCTCGCACTGGCACACAAGAAGTACCCCAACATCACCGTGAAGCTCCAGATGGCGCCGGGCGGCGAGGACTACTCGCAGAAGATCTCCACCGCCATCGCCGGCGGCAAGGGCCCGGACATCCTCGAACTCGCCGAGCAGACGTCGGCGTTCGCGAGCAAGAACCAGATCCTGCCGCTGGACGACAAGGTGAAGGCGAGCAAGCTGGACCTGACGAAGATGTTCGGGCCGACGGTGCCGAAGATCTTCCAGTACGACGATCGCCAGTACGCCATCCCGGACCGTTCCGGCGCGATGGTTCTCTACTACAACAAGAAGCTGTTCGACCAGGCCGGCGTCGGCTATCCCACCGCCGACTGGTCCTGGGCCGACCTGCTGGCCGCCTCGCGCAAGCTCACCGTCCGCGAGAACGGCAAGGTGAAGCAGTGGGGCTTCGCCACCATCTCCTGGTGGCCGTACTGGATGACGTTCATGTACCAGAACGGCGGCCGGATCCTGGACGACAAGGGCGCGCCGGTGGTGAACACGCCCGAGAACGTCGCGGCCATGAAGTGGTACAACGACCTTGCCTGGAAGGAGAAGGTCTCCCCCACGCCCCGAGACTTCGCCAACTACGGCCAGGGTGTGGGACCCGACCAGCTCTTCGCGCAGGGCAAGCTTGCCATGGAGATCACCGGGTTCTGGAACATCTCCGCAGCCAACAGCGTCAAGGGACTCGACTGGGACATCTCCCCGCTCTGGCACGGCAAGCAGCCCGCGACCAGTGCCTTCTTCAACGGCCTCGCGGTCTCCCGCAGCTCCAAGCATGCGGCCGACGCGTGGAAGGTGATCGAGTTCATGGCCGGCGAGGAGGGCCAGCGGCCGATCATCGACAACGCAGAGGACGCGCCGGCCAACGTGCTCGTCCAGCGCAGCGACGCGTTCCTCAAGCCCAAGTGGGCAAAGCGGGACGTCAACATGAACGCGTTCGCCGACTCCGCCGACGCGATCTTCGTGCCACCGCTCACCCCGCAGTGGAACGAGATGCTCAAGGTCTTCACCGACAACATCGAGCTGATGATGAACAACAAGGTCACGCCCGAGAAGGCGCTGGCCACGATCCAGCAGCGGCTCGGGCCGGTCATGAAGCAGGGCGGCTGAGCTCTCGGTGGGGGATTCGGTAGACACCGACACCACCTTCCGTCCGCGGTGGACGCAACGCCGCCGCGAGGCAGTGTGGTTCTACGTGATGGTCTCGCCCTGGCTGTTCGGGTTCGTCGTGTTTCTCGCCGGGCCACTGCTCGCCTCCGCCTACCTGAGCCTGACCGACTACGACCTGCTGACCCCGCCCCGGTGGGTGGGCCTGGCCAACTACGTGCGGATGTTCGCCCAGGACCCGTTGTTCTGGAAGGTGCTGCGCAACACCGCGTACTACACGTTCGTCGCCGTCCCGCTGTCGACCGTGGTCTCGGTGGCGCTCGCGGCCCTGCTGAACAAGCCGGTACCGGGCATGCGGGTCTACCGGACGATCGTCTACCTCCCGGCGCTGGTGCCGCTGGTGGCGAGTGCGATGTTGTTCGGCTGGGTGCTCGCTCCCGACGCCGGCCTGGTCAACCGCGCGCTCGGGCTGGTCGGCGTACACGGCCCGGCGTGGCTGCTGGAGGAGGCCTGGGTCATACCGGCGCTGGTGCTGATGTCCCTGTGGGGCGTGGGCACCGGCGTCGTCCTGCTGCTGGCGACCATGCAGGGCATCCCGGCCGAACTCCTCGAGGCCGCCACCATCGACGGCGCCGGCCCGCGGCAGCGGTTCTTCCGCATCGTGCTTCCGATGCTGTCGCCGGTCATCCTGTTCAACGTCGTGATGGGGCTGATCGGCGCGTTCCAGGTGTTCAGCCAGGTCTACATCCTCACCGGCGGCGGGCCGAACAACGCCAGCGAGACGCTCGTGCCGTACATCTTCGAGGAGGGCTTCAAGAACTACCGGATGGGATACGCCTCGGCTCTGTCCTGGCTGCTGTTCGCGGTCATCATGATCTGCACGGCGGTGGTGTTCCGGTCGTCCTCGCGCTGGGTCTTCTACGAGTCGGAGGTACGCCGATGACCGCGCCGCCGCTGGCGGAAACCGCCCTCGCGGAGGAGACGCACCAGGAACGGCGCAGCCGACCGGTCGGCAGTCACGGCCGACGCGAGGCTGCGGTGTCGTACGGCGTCCTCACCGTCGTGTCCGCGGTGCTGTCCGCGCCGTTCGTGTTCATGGTGTCGATCGCGCTGTCCTCCGACGTGACCGTGCAGAAGGCGGCGTTCACCCTGCTGCCGCGGGAGTTCCACTTCGACAACTTCGTGCGGGTGCTGGGCTCCGACGCCGACATGGCCCGGTGGATCCTCAACAGCCTGGTCATCGTGACGTTCGCCTGCCTGGGGCAGATGTTCGTCAGCGCGATGGTGGCCTACGCCTTCGCCCGGCTGCGGGCCCCCGGGCGGTCGGCGCTGTTCGTGGTGCTGCTGTCCACGATGATGGTCCCGATGGAGGTGACGATCATCCCGCAGTTCGTGCTCTTCCGCGGACTGGGCTGGATCGACACGCTCCTGCCGCTGATAGTGCCGAACCTCTTCGGCGGCGCGTACAACATCTTCCTGATGCGGCAGTTCATCACCCGGATCCCGCGCGAACTCGACGAGGCCGCACAGGTCGACGGCCTCGGCCACTTCGGGATCTTCGCGCGGATCGTGCTGCCGCTGATGCGGCCGGTGATCGTGGCGGTCGGGGTGTTCAGCTTCTCGGCGTCGTGGGGTTCGTTCTTCGGCCCGCTGATCTACCTCAACACCGAGAGCAAGTACCCGTTGGCACTCGGCGTGCAGTTCCTGTCCGGCACCTCCACCAACGCGCAGACCCCGCCGTACAACCTGGTGATGGTGGGCGCCCTCTTCCTCACCCTGCCGATGGTCGCGGTCTACTTCTTCAGCCAGAAACACATCTACGAGGTCAACCTCGGCGCGGGCAGCGCGGGAATCCGCTGAGGCGTGGGCGCGGTCTCCAGGGCGGCGCGGGGCGGCGGCCGGTCAGGCTCCCCTGCGCGTACGCCGGAGATGGGACAGGTCGTCCCCCGCGCGGGTGAGCAGGGCGCGCATCTCCCGCTCCGCGCGCGCCGGACTCCCCCGCCGGACCGCGGCCAGCACCGACCGGTGCACCGGCACGGAGTCCTCCGCGGCGCCGGACCCGTGCATGTGCCGGTCGCGGACGGACAGGCCCACCTCGATGACGACCTCCATGCGTTCCAGGAGTTCGTTGTGGGCCGCCGCCAGCAGGGCGCGGTGGAAGGCCAGGTCCGCCCTGGTCATCGCTTCCGGGTCGTCACCGGCAGCCACCATCGCGGCCAGCGCCGCGTCCAGGGCGGCCAGATCCTCGTCGGTGCGGCGCTCGGCAGCGAGCCGGGCGCCCGCGGGCTCGACGATGCCGCGGATCTCCTGCAGGTTGGAGAAGAACGCGACGTCGGAGCGGCCGGCGAACTGCCAGCGCAGGATGTCGGCGTCGAGGAGGTTCCAGTCGGCGCGCGGCCGGACATAGGTCCCCCGCTTCTGCCGGGCGGTGACCAGGCCCTTGGCACCCAGCACCCGGAACGCCTCGCGGACGACGGTGCGGCTGATGCCGAGCTCGGACTCCAGGGCGCCGCCGTCGATGGTCGCGCCCTCGGCGATCTCCCCGGTGAGGATCCGGCGGCCGATCACCTCGACGGTGTGCCCGTGGACGCCGCGTCCGTCGTACTCCGCCATGCCCACATCCCTGGGTTCAGCACACCGATCCCCGCCGAATATACCCGCCCGCGAAGGCGCGTCCTTGCCATCGCCGCCTCACCACCGCGACCGGTCGGACGGTGGCCGGACGAGGACGGCGCGTATGCGGAAAGCGGATGCCGTGCCGATCGTTCGGCGGCCAGGATTGAGGGATGCTCGTCGACCACTTCCCCCTGGTAGGTTTGCGCCTCACGACCCCCCGGCTCGAGCTTCGGCTGCCCACGCCGGAGGAGCTCGCCGACCTCGCCGACGTGGCTGCGGCCGGCATCCACGACCCGGCCGTCATGCCGTTCCTCGTGCCGTGGACCGACCGGCCGCCGGCCGAGGTCGCGCGCGGGGTGATCCAGCACCACTGGCTGCGGCTCGGTGGCTGGACACCGCAGGCCTGGCAGCTCAATCTCAGCGTCTTCCGCGACGGTGAGGTCGTGGGGCAGCAGACCATCGGTGCCTCCGACTTCGCCGTCACCAGGACGGTCAGCACCGGCTCCTGGCTGGGCCGCACTCACCAGGGCAAGCGCATCGGCACCGAGATGCGCGCGGCCGTGCTCGATCTGGCGTTCACCGGGCTCGGCGCGGAGGAGGCCGTGTCGGCGGCGTTCGACCACAACGCGAGTTCGTACGCGGTGTCCCGCAGGCTCGGCTACATAGACGACGGCACGAAGCGGCACGCGGTCCGAGGTGAGCTCAGCGTCGAGCGCAGGCTGCGGTTGACACGCGCCGACTGGTAACGCCACCGCATGGTTCCGGTCACGATCGAGGGCCTCACCCCGTGCCTGCCGCTGCTCGGGGCCGGCTGAGCCCCACCCCGAGCCCGGCGTCGGATGCGCTGTCGCCCAGTGCCATCCGCAGCTGCCGCTGCCGGGCGGGATCCACGCTGCGCGGATACAGGCCCTGGTAGGCGTAGCGGGCCGCGCCGGTCGGGTAGGTGTCCGGCCCCGCCCAGATGCCGATGACGTTGCGCCGAGGCGTGGTCGAGGTGTTGGCTCCGCCGCCGTGCAGCAGGTTGACATGGAAGATCACCGCTGAGCCGGCCGGGCAGGTGACGGTACGTCGTTCGAGGTCGGGCGGCAGGTCGTCCTCGCGGATGTCCTGGTCGCCCACCGCGACGGTCTCGTCGGCGAGCAGGTGGCTGCCGGGCAGGACGACCGTGGCGCCGTTGTCCTCGGTCATGTCGTCCAGGCACAGCATCGCGGTGAGCAGGTTCGGGGTGGAGTGGTACAGGTACGGAAGGTCGCGGTGCCAGACGAAGGCACCACTCGCGCCCGGGGCCTTGTTGACGCATTTGTAGTTGTGGAAGTGGAACTCCGTGCTGCCGAACAGCGCCTGCAGGACGTCCAGCAGCGGCTCGTAGCGGATGAGCTCGGCGAACACCGGCTCGAACACCGGCAGTTCCATCACCAGCCGCACCGCCCGGCCGAGCCGGGTGACGTCGCGGTCCTCGGCGACGTCGGGCCGGACGTACTCGCGTTCCAGCTGCACGTGGGCGCGCAGGTGTGCCGGCAGGCTGTCGGGGTCGTCGACGATCCGGTCCACGCCTGCCCGCAGCGCTGTCAACGTCTCCTTGTCGAGACAGTCCTCGACGACGAGGTAACCGTCGCGCGCGTAGTCGGCCCGCCAGCGTTCGGGTTCGCTTCTCATCGCGCGGGGTCCCTTCCTCGTCGGACGCTCAGGTGGTGTACTCGTGGTTCGGCAGCACAGCACGTCGTCGACGTCCCGTGAGTGGACACCTGCCGGCAGGTCCACGACGCACCCTGTCCATGATCCGGTCGTCAGCTTGCCGTGCGCCATGGCCTCCGGGGCCGCGAGACCGGAACCGGCCGGTGTCCCTCCTCGACGCCGTGGCCACCACGCCGTTGTCGTTCGTGTCCACCTGCACGTCGTCGTACGCGTCATGATGAGGGGGTGGACCTCGACGAAGCGGCGTGGGAGCTGTACAGCCTGCCACCGGGGGACTTCACCTCGGCCCGCAACAAGCTGGCCGACCGGGCCAGGGCCGACGGCGACGCCGCGGCGAGCAAGGCGATCAGGGAGCTGAAGAAGCCCACACTCGCCGCGTGGCTCGCCAACCAGCTCGTCCGCGCCGAGGAGGACCGCGTCGACGAGCTCGTCCAGCTCGGTGACGACCTGCGGGACGCGCACGCGTCCCGCGACGGCGACCGGATGCGCGAGCTCACCTCGCAGCGGATCTCGCTCGTCCGCGACCTCGGCCGGGCGGCGCGCGAGCTCGCGAAGAAGTCCGGGCACAAGGTCACCGACACCGTGGGCGACCGGCTCGCGGAGACCCTCGACGCCGCCTCGGTCGACGCCGACGCCGCGGGACTGCTGCGTACGGGCCGGCTGACCAGCGCGCTCCGGCACGTGGGATTCGGCGTCGTGGACGAGTCCGGCGAGCCGGCCGAGGTGACTCCGATCAGTACCGCCCGGGAGCGCCGGGCGACCGGGAAGAAGACCACGAAGAAGCAGGCTCCGGCACGCAAACGTACCCAGGCCGACAAGCGCGCGGAGGAACGCCGGCGCAAGGAGGCCCGCGAGAAGCTGGAACGGGCCGAGGCGGAGCTGGCCGAAGCCGAGGAGGCCAGGGCGCAGGCCGAGGCCGAACTCGACGCCAACGAGCATCACGTCGAGGACATGCGGACCGCGGTCGAACGCCTGACCGACGAGCTGGAGAAGGCGCGGGCCGAACTCGAGCGAGCCGAGCACCGGACCGGCTCGCTGGAACGCGCCCTCACCAGGGCCAGTCGCGCCGCCACCACCGCCCGCCGGCGACGCGACGCGCTCGCGGAGGAATGACACCGGGCCGGCCCCCGAAGTAATTTCGGAAAACTATGGGCAGTGGCACTATCGGATAGTTACGCTATCCGTATGCGGATGGCAGAGCTGAGCCGAGTGAGCGGGGTCCCGGTCGCCACGATCAAGTACTACCTGCGCGAGGGCCTGCTCCCCGCCGGGCACCTCACCCCGCCCAACCAGGCCAGCTACGACCAGTCCCACGTTCGGCGGCTGACCCTGATCCGCGCACTGACCGACGTGGGCGGCATGTCCATCGCCACCACCCGTGCCGTGCTCTCGGTGATCGACGACCCGGACAGGACGGTCCGCCAGAAGCTCGGCGCCACCATCGGTTCGCTCGGCGACCTCCAGGCGGGCGCCGGGGCCGACAAGACCGACCGAGCCGACCGGACCGGCGAGGAACACGTCCAGGCGGCGAAGACGGTCGACGACCTGCTCGAACGCCGCGGCTGGCGCATCGAGAGGACGAGCCCGGCCAGGACCGCTGCCGCCGACGTGCTCACCCGGCTCGACCGCCTGGGCCAGCACCGGGCGATCGCAGCACTCGACCGCTACGCCGAGGCGGCCGAGGTCGCCGCCGAGACAGACCTCGACGTCGTCACCGGCATCGAGGACGAGGACGAACTCGTCGAGACCGCCCTGGTCGGCACCGTCCTCGGCGACGCGCTTCTCGCCGCCCTGCGCCGGCTCGCGCAGGAACACGTATCCGGCAACCGCTACCGAACACCACCGCGCTGACCGCCCACCATCCGAACCGGGGGAACTCCATGACCGCCGTACCCGAACCACCCCTGCCGCCGACCTCGACACCCGACCGCCGCGGACAACCCGAACGCCGCGACCGCCTCGCCGGGGTGACGTTCGCCCAGGCGTTCGCCTGGCACCGCCCGCTGATGACGCTCGCCGTGGCCATGGCGGCCGTCGCCGTCGTTGGCGTCGTCGGCCTGTTCGCCGACCACCGCGTCCTCACCGGCATGCCGATCTGGGCCAAGCCGACGAAGTTCGCGCTCTCGATCCTGATCTACTCGGTCACCTGGGCGTGGCTGATCGCCCAGCTTCGCCGCCTGCGCCGGACCGCGTGGTGGATGGGGACCGTCGCGGCCGTCGGACTGGTGGCGGAGATGGTGGTCATCGTCGGCCAGGTGCTCCGCGGTACGACGAGCCACTTCAACGAGACCACCCCGCTGAACGCCGCACTGTGGCGGTCGATGGGCATCTCGATCGGGTTCGTGTGGGTGGCCACGCTGGTCGTGTGCGTGATCCTGTTCCGCAATCCCGGCCCGGACCGCGCCCGCACCCTGGCCGTTCGGGCCGGCGGGATCCTCGCCCTGCTCGGGATGGCGCTCGGCTTCCTGATGGTGATACCGACTGCCGAACAGATCGCGACGGACGCCGACATCGCCGGCGCGCACACCGTCGGGCTCGCCGACGGCGGACCCGGGCTTCCGTTGCTGGGCTGGAGCACCGTCGGCGGCGACCTGCGGATCCCGCACTTCGTCGGCATGCACGCACTGCAACTGATCCCGCTCGCCGCACTGGTGCTGGAGTTCCTGGCCCGTGGCCTGCCTGCGCTGCGGGCGCCCGCCGTCAGGTTGCGGCTGCTCGTGGTGACGGTTTCGGCGTACGTCGCGGTGCTCGCACTGCTCACCTGGCAGGCGCTGCGCGGACAGTCGATCGTGCACCCGGACGCGCTGACCGGCGCCGCGGCGGCCGTCGTCGTGGCGGGGGTGGCCGCCGGCGTACTCGCGTCACTGCGGGCCGGCCGTGGGCGTGACCTCGGCGCTGACATCGGCGCTGACATCGGCGGGGACATCGGCGGGGACCCCGAGGCCGGTCACCAGCAGACGATCGTCTCCCCGGTGAGGTGATCGGAGGCCGAACTCACCAGGAACAACACGATCGCGGCCATGTCGCCGGGCTGGGCGACCTGTTGCAGTCGCGACCGGTCGCTCTGGTCCGCGACGTTCCTGGTGGCGAGGAACCGCCCGGTGTACGTCGGCGCGGGCGAGATGCAGTTGACGTTGACGTCGAACGGGCGAAGCTCCTCGGCCAGGCAGCGGGTGTAGTGGGAGTTGGCCGCCTTCGCCGCGGCGTAGATGATGCCGTTGCGGGCGGGGATGTGCCCGGCGACCGAACCCACGTTGACGATCTTGCCCGTACGCCGGTCCCGCATGTGCTGTCCGGCGAACTTGCAGGTGTACATCGTGGTGAGCACGTTGCGTTCGACGACCGCGCGGATGTCGTCGGGATCGATGTCGAGGGCGTCGTTTGGGTCCGGGCGCGGACCGGTGGCGCCGATGTCACCGCCGGCGTTGTTCACCAGGATGTCCAGCCGGCCGAGGGTTTCGACGGTCGTCGCCACCAGCCGTTCGGCGGCGGCCGGGTCGGTCAGGTCCGCGGTGACGAACGCCGACCGGCGGCCGAGCGCGCGTACCTCCGCGGCGACCGCCTCACCGGACTCCGCCTCGCCGAACTCCGCCGCCGCCCGGTCGTCGACGTCGTGGATGACGACGTCCGCGCCGCGCCGGGCGAGGTGCAGCGCATAGTGCCGGCCGAGCCCGCGGCTCGAACCCGTCACGAGTGCCGCCCTTCCGGCCAGGTCCTGCTCCTGGTCCTGGTGCGCCTGTTCGGCCGTCATGCCCGCCCTCCGTGCCAGTCCTGCAGGGTTCGGACGTAGGCGATGCTCTGCAGCAGTTGGCGTTCCTCGTAGGCGACGATCTCCTCGACGGACTCGCCGCGCTCGAACGGCGTACGCCAGTCACCACCCGAGGGCCGGGCGTTCGCCTGGACGACGCCCAGCGCCTGCGCCAGTTGCGCGGACGTCCGTGGCGGGTAGTCCGGCCAGAAGTCGGCCGCCAGAACGCGGATGTGGCGGGCCTCCAGCGCACCCAACTCGATCGCCATGCTCACCCCGGGCGCGTGCTCGGCGAGCAGGCCGAGCAGGGCCGGGAAGTCGGTCAGCCCCTGGCCGAGCGGGCACCTGACCAGGCGGTAGCCCTCCTCGCTGAGCCAGGTCCAGTAGTCCTTCAGGTGCACGTTCTTCACGTACGGGGCGACCCGCCGGAAGTAGTCGATCGGCTCCTCCGCTGTGGCCAGCGGGTTGCCGGTGTCGAGGTTGATCCCGAAGTGGGCCGAGCCGATCGACTCGCACAGGCCGAGGAGTTCCTCCGACGCGAGGTCCTGGTGGTTCTCCACGGCCAGGGTGACGCCGGCCTGCTCGGCGAGCTCGGTGGCGGCGTGCAGCTTGGTCGTCACGTCGTCAAGGAACGCTTGCCAGCGGCCGGCGAGCGGGCGCCGGTCGCCGCCGATCTTCGCGCCGCCGACGACGGTACGCACCACCGGCGAGCCGACCCGTACGGCCAGCTCGAACACCCGGCCCAGCGCCTCCGGGTCGAACCCGGCGGTGTCGACGGTGACGAACAAGCCACGCTCGCGGGCGTACTCTCCGAGCGCCTCGGGGCTGTCGTCGCGGGCCGTGTCCCCTGCGTGCCCGGCGCGGTCGGGGGTCTCGCCGGGCTCGCGAAGGGTGCCCGGAGCTGTTCGGGAACTGCCGGCGAGCATCGTGGCCGGCAACTCCACTCCCGCCAGGCCGAACCGGACCGCCTGGTCCATCACGTCCCGTGCGGTGACCGGCGGCCGCCCGGCCCTGGGGTGCAGGCCCATGCTGTAGGTCGTTCCGTAGACCGACAGGCCGACCCGAAGCGGCGCGGACGTGTTCGGTGCGGCACTCACTGGGCGGTCCAGCCGCCGTCGACGACCAGCGTCGAACCGGTCATGAAACTCGACGCCGCCGAGGCCAGGAAGATCGCCGCCCCGGCGAGCTCCTCCGGGTTTCCCCAACGTCCCAACGGGATCCGGTCGACGAAGTACTTGTTGGTCTCGGGGTTCTCGATCACCGGGATGTTGAGGTCGGTGGCGAACGGCCCCGGGCACAACGCGTTCACGGTGATGCCGTGGCCGGCCCACTCCAGCGCGAGTACCTTGGTCAGCTGCATGACCGCGGCCTTGCTGGAGCAGTACGCCGTACGGTCGGGCAGCGCGGACACCCCGAGCATGGAACCCACGTTGATCACCCGCCCGTACCCCTGCGCCTTCATGTGCGGGGAGACCGCCCGGGCGCACAGGTAGGGAGCCTTGAGGTTGGTGGCCTGCACGAGGTCCCAGCTCTCCTCGTCGAACTCCTCCACCGGTTTGCGGATGTTGACCCCTGCGTTGTTGACCAGGATGTCCAGGTGCCCGAACTCCGCGACCACCGCGGCCACGGCGTCGTTCACGTCGGCGGCCTTGGTGACGTCGGCGCCGATGCCCAGCGTGCGCCGCCCGGTCTCCTGACCGATGTCGGCCGCCGCCTTCTCCGCCTGGGCCTGCTGCCGGCTGAGGACGGCGACGTCCGCGCCGGCGCCGGCCAGCGCCCTGGCCATCACCAGCCCCAGACCGCGGTTCCCGCCGGTGATCAGGGCGACCCGACCACCGAGCTCGAACGACTCCAGACCCATGAACGCGAACCTTCCTCGTCGGTGACCCGAACACCGCTCGGACCCTGTTCGACCTGACCCTGATCTTCGCGATGTCTGCCGCGTCAACGTAGCGCTGACACCGGCCGCGGCGGGCTTCTCAGTCCGGGACCGGAAGGCCGGTTCCCGACGCGGGCGCTACTAGGCTCTGGTGACGTGCCCGGATCCGACCACGCCGACCCGATGCTCGCCGCGCTTTACCCGGCCTTCCGTGACTGGCTGGGCGACGTCGACACCGACGCACTCACCGACTGGACTCCCCGACCGTGTTTCGATGGGAACTGACCGCGGGTACGGCGGCCGAGCTCGCCCTGCTGGCCTGCCTGTGGGCCACCGTCGGGCTGGGCGTACCCGGCCTGCTCACCGGAACGACCTATGCGGTCGTGAGCTGGGGCGTGCTGTCCGTGGCGTTCCGGCGTCCGCGGACCGAAAGGTTCGGGCCGGCCAACGCCGTGACCCTCGTCCGCGTGGTCCTCATCGCGCCGGTGACCGCACTGGCGGCCGACAACCTCGGCCGGACCGCACCGGCCGCGCTCGTGGCCTTCGCCGCCGTGGCTCTCGTCCTGGACACCGTCGACGGCCGGGTCGCACGGGCCACCGGCACCTCCTCCGAACTCGGCGGGCGGTTCGACATCGAGGTCGACGCATTCCTCGTCCTGGTGCTGAGTGGGTTCGTAGCGGCGCTGCTCGGCGGCTGGGTGGTGGCGATCGGCTGCCTGCGATACGTGTTCGTCGCCGCGTCCTGGGCGGCGCCGTGGTTGCGCGGACCGCTGCCACCGAGCCAGGCCCGCAAACTGGTCGGGGTGTACCAGGGCGTCGCGCTCCTGGTCGCGGGCTCCGGTCTGCTTCCCCGGGCAGCCGCCACCACTTTGGTGGCGCTGGCCCTCGCGTCGCTGGTCTGGTCGTTCGGCCGCGACGTCGTACGACTGTGGCTTGTGTCAAACCAGGACCTGCGTACGCTGTGACACCGGAGACAACACCGGAGACCGTCACTGCATCGGTGCGTCGGTTCGACCTGCGGGGGACCGACGAGAGCGGCCCCGTTCCTGCCGCGGGGAGAAGGGCGATGCATGAGCCGGCAGCCACTCGTTCACACCCGCCGAGCAGGCTGCCCGCCAGTCGACTCGGACGTCGGCCCGCAGATCGACCTGGACGTCGGCGATGGCTGACGACCCGCTGGGCGACGCCCTGGCGTCCATCGTCGCCGAAGGTGGCGACGGGGCGCCGCTTCGGGTGTGCCGGGCGGGCGTCGCTGCATTACCGATCGACGGCGCGGCCATCACGATGATGACCGGTCTTGATCGCCAGGAGCCGATCTGCGCCAGCGACGAGGTCGCCGGTCGCATCGACGAGCTGCAGTTCACCCTCGGCGAGGGGCCGTGCATGGAGGCCTTCGCGTCCGGCCACCCAGTACTCATCCCCGACCTGCAGGAGAGGGTCGACCGCCGCTGGCCGGTCTTCTCCCTGCACGCCCAGCGCACAGCGGCCCGCGGCCTGTACGTCCTCCCGCTGCAACTCGGCGCGATCAAGGTCGGCGTGATGGACCTCTACAGCCTCGCGCCCGGCGAACTGCCGCTGAAGGCCCTGACGAACGCGCTGCGGATGGCCGACGCGGCCATGTGGACACTGCTCGACCGACGAGAAGAGTATCCAGAGGGACTGCCCGCCCACGAAGCCGAGGCGATGTACGGGATCACCGACCTCCCCCTTCACCGAGCGGAGATCCATCAGGCGACCGGCGTGATCCTCGCGCAGGCCGGCGTGTCCGCCGCGCAGGCCCTGGCCATGCTGCGGGCGTACGCCTTCGCCAACGAGCGTCCCATCGACGAGGTGGCCCGCGACGTGGTCGCGCGACGACTTCGGTTTGCAGGAGAAACGCCATGACGAAACAGAACTCCGAGGGGGTGTCAACGCCGTGAGTGACGGGGATCGCAGCCGAGCACGCGAGCTTGCCGAGGTCCTGGTGACTCTCGCCGACTCCCTCGTCGACGACTACGACGTCATCGACCTGCTCCACCGGCTGACAGACGAGTGCGTCCACCTGCTTCCGGTCGACGCCGCCGGGCTGATGCTGTCCGACCACCGAGGCAGGCTCCATCTCGTGTCGTCCTCGAGCGCGCAGGCCCGCCTGCTGGAGCTGTTCCAGCTGCAGGCCGAGCAGGGCCCGTGCATGGACTGTTTTCGTACGAGCAGGCAGGTGGTCGTTCCCGACCTGGCCGGGGAGAGCAGGTGGCCGCGGTTCGCCGAGCAGGCGTCCGCCGCCGGCTACCACGCCGTGCACGCGGTCCCGCTGCGGCTGCGGGACGAGACGATCGGCGCGTTGAACCTCTTCAACGAACAGGCCGGTCCGCTGGAGTCCGACGAACTGCGGATCGGCCAGGCGCTGGCCGACATCGCCACCATCGGCATCCTGCAGGAACGCGCCGTACGCCACAACGACGTCCTGGTCACCCAACTGCAGACCGCGCTGAACAGCCGCATCGTCATCGAACAGGCCAAGGGTGTGATCGCCGAACGTCACCGCGTCGACGTCGCGGCGGCGTTCACCACCCTGCGCGGATACGCCCGCGGCCACCGCCGCAAGCTCACGGAGGTGGCCACCGAGGTCGTCGAGGGCGAGTTGTCGATCCCTCGTGGATGACGTCTGCTGCCGGGCGTTCTCCTGCATGACTGCCTACCGCATGGCGGCCTACTGCATGGTGGCGGCCACCTCGTCGGCACTCAGCCGGCCCCGCGCCGGATCTGCTGCGCCGGCCCGGACGGTACCCCGGCCGGACAGGGCTTCACCGCGGCGGGCGTCCGCGGTCGGCACCGGCGGATCCGCCGGCCGCCGCCAGTGCCAGTCGGTGACCGCCTGGTAGGCCGCAGCGACCGACAACAAGCGTTCCTCGCCGTAGGGCAGGCCGCCGAGGATGGTCCCGATCGGCAAGCCTGCTGCGGTGAACCCGATCGGGAACGCGATCTCGGGCAGCCCGAGGATGTCGAACGGCACCGGACCGGTCTGCACCACCACGTCACAGCGGTCGAAGATCTGGTCCAGAACGCGTTCCAGCAACAGCAGTTTGGCCCGCTGGCCGGTGAGGAACTCGTTCCCGCCGAGCAGCGCGCCCTGCAGCCAGCCCAGCACCGACACCCCGAATCCGCGCAGGTCCTCGCGCAGATAGGGCATGAACGGCTCGCTGCGTTCGGGCAGCCGGACGTTGTTGAACTCCGAGCCGGTGAGCAGATCCCACTCGTCGGGGAACGGCACGTCCACCAGTCGTGCCCCTGGGACCGATGCCAGCTTCGTCAAGTACGCCTTGCGCGCCTGCGCCGTCTCCGAACTCCCGTCCGCGAAACCGGGAAGGACGCCGATCCTCGTCTGCCACCGCAAGCTCACCTTGCCTCCGCTCCGCACCGGACTGGCGGCGGTGATCAGGTCGGGCACCGGCGGAAGTCCCTGTGTACGCGGGTCCTGCGGGTCCTCCCCCGCCATCGCGGTGAGCATGATCGCCGCGTCCTTCGCGTCGCGCGCCAGCGGTCCGGGGTGGTCGCGGGTGTAGGTGAGCGGGATGATGCCGTGCAGCGACACCCTGCCCATGGTCGGCTTGAGGCCGGTGAGGTTCTGTGCGTTCGACGGTGCGGTGATGGAGCCACCGGTCTGGGTGCCCGTACCCGACGTCGCCATCCGCCCGGCGACGGCGGTCGCGGTGCCGGTGGAGGAGCCGCCTGGGTCGACGCGCGGATTGGCCGGCGCCCAGGCGTTCACCGTGGTGACCACGCCGGCGGGAGTGGTCGCCCTGGTGGTCGCCAGCGGGCCCATCTGGGTCTTGCCCAGCAGGATCGCGCCGTTCCCGGTCAGCCGGGCCACCGGGGTGGCGTCGTACGGCGGAACGAAGTCCTCGAACAGGAAGGAGTTCGCCGTCGTGGGTACGCCTCGCGTGTAGTAGTTGTCCTTGATGGCCAGTGGAATGCCGTGCAGCGGGCCCAGATGGCGCGAACTTCCCGCCGCCCGCGCGGCCGCCATCGCCTGGCTGACCAGGACCACGTTGAACGCCTGGTAGGTCGAGTCGTAGGTGCCGATCCGGGCGAGGTAGGCCTCGAGGAGTCGTTCCGGGGTGAGCCGTCGTTCCCTGATCATCCAGGCCGCCTCGGCCAGGGTGAGTTCGGTCGGGTCGGCCAGCGCCTGCGGGCGCGGGCGGACGTAGGCGTTCGGCTGGTCGAGGTTCGGGTCGCGCCCACCGGGCCCGCGCGTCAAGGCTGTCACCCCGGTGGCTGCCGTCGCGGTGGCTGTCGCCGCGCCGGCGGCCGGGGGCAGGGCGACCGCGCCCACCGCACCGGCGGCGCCGGCCGCGGCCAGGGCTGCGGAGCGGGCGAGGAACGCCCGGCGGTCCACGCGCCGGTCGACGGGTTCGTTGACCATCACTGCCGCCATTCCGTGCTGATCGAGGGATAGAGCATCGGCGCGTGCTGCTGCGACAGTGCGTCCGCAGTGTCTGCGGCGGTACCCGCCGGCGCCGGAAGCTGGTAGCCGGCGAGCGTTCCGACGGTTCCCCGGACGAACGAACGCAACGACGCCAGTGCGGCGTCCCGGCCGGGTGCGCCGGTCTGCGGGTCCGTGCCGGTGCCGGCCGGAAGCTGGTCGAGGTCGATTCCCAGCGACGCGAGCCGGGCGCGGATCAGCATGTCCAACTCGACGTCGGTCGGTGGAGTGGGTGGCATGGCGCTCCTTCGAGGGAGGGGATGCGAAACCACTTTCGGGGTCACCTGTGTCCGACAGGTAACACGCCGATCTCCCGCCCGTGAAGGTCATCGCCCTCGATCAGACCGGCCGACCCCGGTCGTGCCCTTCCTCGAAGACGACGAGAACCTCGCCCGTGGTGGCGTCCACGACAGCGGTGCCGTCGAACCGCAGCCGCTGCCGGACGGCTTCGCGTTCGGCCCTGGAGAGAGTGGCCGGGCCGTGCACCTCCGCGTCGACGTCGCGCCAGGTGAGCACCCACACCAGCCGGTTGTCCAACGGACCGGCCGGAGGCTCACCCGGCCCGCGAAGGTCGACCGAACCGGTCGTACTGGCGAGCATCACCTCGGTGCGCGGGCGCCGGGGAGGCTGCCAGGTCGCGCGACCCTGGCGGTGCTCGTACGCGTGAACGGCCGCACTCGCGGACAGTGTGGGAACGGTTCCAGCCGGTGCGGGCACAAGGTCGAGCCCCAGCTCCGGGTAGTGCCGCGCGCTCCTCGCCCGGTCACGTGCGTCTCCGGCCGCCGCGGTGGTGACTCCAACGGCGGGAACCACCACCACGGCGGCCGCACCTGCCAGCAACAGGGTGCGCCTCGGGATGCGCGGGTTCGGCATGCGTTCAGTGTGCGCCCCTCCCGGCCCTGAGGCGAGCCACCGAATCGGAAGCCCGGCAGACTGACCTCATGGCGATCGGCATACGCGAGGCGCGCGGAACGGACGCGGAGCGGGTGACGCGGATCTACGTCGAGTCGTGGAACGCCGGGTTCGGTGACCTGATGGGCACGATCAGGCTGGACGAGGCCCGGATCCGGCGCTGGGAGAACGACCTCACGAGTGGCCGTAACCGCTGGTGGGTCGCGGAAACCACCGAGGACACGCACGGCCCTCCTCGGATCGTCGGGCTGGTGGGTGTCGGTCCCAGCCGTGACCCGATCGACCCGAAGCTCGGCGAACTCGACACGATCGCCGTCGACCCAACCCACTGGCGCGGCGGCGTCGGGACCGCACTGATGCGCACAGCTCTCCGGGCGCTGGCGGAGTCCGGATACCGCGAGGCGGTGCTGTGGACGGTCACCGGATACGCCCGCGGCCAGGCGTTCTACGAGGCGACGGGCTGGCGCCGCGACGGGAACACCCGCGACGACGGGCGCCAACTGTCGTTCCGGCACAGCCTCCGCGACCTCGATGTCGACCGCGGGTGACACCAGGATTCGTCGGGCAGGTAGGCGTACTCAGGCGTGTTAGCTTTTACTCGTGCAGGTAAATCGCGGTCCCGCCGCTGACGACGAGGACCGTCGAGAGCGGGACCGGGCGACGTTCACCAACGCCGCCCGGCGGGCACAGATCGTGGACGCCGCGATCGAGACGATCGCCGACCTCGGCTACGCCGGGGCGTCTTTCGCCCGCATCGCCGACCGCGCCGGGCTCAGCAGCACCCGGCTGATCTCCTACCACTTCGCCGGCAAGGACGACCTGACGGCGGAGGTTCTCCGGATGATCCAGGCGAGGTTCGCCGACGTCGTACGCCCGAAGGTGGCGGCACAGACCACCGCCAGGGGCACCCTGAACGCCTTCCTGGACGCCAACATCGAGTTCCTCCGCACGAACCGAAGTCACCTGGTGTCGATGGTGGAGATCGCCCGCTCCGCATCGCTGGTCCGACGCATCGCGCCGGCCGACCGTGGCCGGACCGGAGCGGACCTGGCCGGCCTGGAGCAGCTACTCCGCGAGGGTCAGCGCAGCGGCGAGTTCGGGGAGTTCGACCCGGCCGTGCTGGCGGTGTTCGTACTGTCCCTGCGCAACGCCGTGGTCGACGCGTACGCCCGGCGACCCGACCTCGACCTGGACGCCTACGCCCGCGAGCTGCGACAGCTCGTCAACCGCGCGACCGCCGGACCGGCGACTCGCTGACGACCGGACGGAACTCGGTGAACTTCCAAGCGGACAAGCGATCTCTCGATGCACGCCCAGTCCCGTCGTGGTACCAGGACGCGAAGCTCGGCATCTTCGTGCACTGGGGGCTGTACTCCGTGCCTGCCTATGCCGACCCCACGAGCGGCGACTTCGCCGACTTCATGCGCGACCTCACGGCGGGCAGGGACACCGCCGGGCGCATTCCCTACGCGGAGTGGTATCTCAACTCGCTGCGGGTGCCCGGCTCCCCGACGGCGCGCCACCACGAACGCACCTACGGCAGCGACCATTCCTACTTCGACTTCCGTCGGCAGTTCGACGAGGGCGCGACCCGGGCCGACTTCGACGCCTGGGCCGAGCTCTTCACCGAGGCCGGCGCGCGGTATGCGGTGATGGTGACCAGGCACCTGGACGGCTATCCGCTGTGGCCCACCATTGTGCCCAACCCGCACATGCCGGCCAACTTCCATGCCGACCGGGATCTCGTCGGCGACCTCACCGCCGCGGTGCGGGCGCGCGGTTTGCGGATGGGTCTCTACTACGCGGGCGGAATCGACTGGACGTTCACCGACCGGCCGATCCGGACCATGACCGACCTGATGCGAGCGCAGAGCCTCGGCCGTGACTACGGCCGCTACGCCGCCGCCCACTGGCGAGAACTGATCGAGGCGTACCAACCTTCGATCCTGTGGAACGACATGGGCTGGCCGGCCGACCCGGATCCGCACGAGATCTTCGCGTTCTACTACGACCGGGTGGGCGACGGCCTTGTCAACGACCGCTGGACACAAGCGAGCACGTCACGAAACAAGGTGTTTCGAGCGCTGTATCTGGCGTTCGTCAGCGCGGCGTTGAAGGCCGCGGCACGTGGCGGCAGGAAGATCACCCCCCCGACGCCAACGTTCCACCACGACATCCGGACCCACGAGTACGACGTACCGCGGACACCCGTCACCTCGGCCTGGGAGCTCACCCGCGGCATCGGCAGGTCGTTCGGCTACAACGCCGAGGAGCCGGCCGGGGACCTGCTCACCGGCACCGACCTCGTGTGTCTGCTGGCCGAGGTGGCGAGCCTCGGCGGCAACCTGCTGATCAATGTCGGACCGGACGGGCAGGGCCGGATTCCGGCGTCCCAGCAGCGACCGCTGCGGGAACTCGGCGCGTGGCTGAAGGTGCACGGCGAGGCGATCTACGGCACGAGGTCGTGGACGCGACCGGAGACGACGACCGGAGACGGGCAGCGGGTGCGACTCACCCACCGGGTCGATCCCGGTCCCGGTGACGGAAACGGCACCGGCGACACCGTTTACGCCATCCTGCTCACCGAGTCGCTCGGGGACAACATCGTGGTCCGGGACCTCGCGGCTCTGGCCGGCCGTCGCCGGATCCGGTTGCTCGGCACCGACGCCGATCTCGACCACGCCTGGTCCGGGCCGGACCTGCACGTACGCCTCCCGGCCCCTCCGCCCCACCGGGCCGCGCACGTACTGGCCCTGACGGTCGAGCCGTGACCCGCCGAGCGGCGCGACGCCGACATGGCCTGATGCGGCGCATGCTCACCGTCGTGCTCGTAGCGGCCCTCGCGGTGGTGGTGCTCTGCGCCGGGTACGTCGGTCACGTCGCGGTCCGTAGCTCCCGGCCGGTGGCGCTGCCCTCGCCGACCGGGAGGTTCGCCGTGGGGCGGGTGGCGTACGACTGGACCGACGCCGGGCGGACCGACCCGCTCGCACCACGCCCCGGCACGGCTCGCGAACTGTCGGTCTGGCTGTGGTATCCCGTCTCCCGGGCCGACGCCAGGCGCGGGCACCGCGCCGGTTACGCGCCAGGAGCGTGGAGCCAACTGCACTTCCCGGGCCCCGTCGGGCTGGCCGAGAGCAGCTTCGACAAGCTCCGGACCCACGCGCGGGAAGGCGTCCCGGTCGCGAACGGGAGATTCCCGGTGGTGGTGCTCGAGCCCGGCCTCGGCTTCGCCGCGCCGCAGTACACCGCGATCGCGGAGAACCTCGCGAGCCACGGCTACCTCGTCGCGGGTGTCACGCCGACCTACAGCGCGAACCACAGCGTCGTGCACGGCCGGGCAGTGGAAGCGACCGACGCGGGCAACCCGAACGACCTGGAGGGCACCTCGGCCCGGGCCACCGCCGAGGCGAACCGGATCGTCGCCGTGTGGGCTGCCGACGCGAGGTTCGCCGCTCGCCGTGTGGCTGCCCTCGACAGGTCCGGCGGACAGGTCGACCTTCGCGGGCACGTGGACGCCGGCCGGGTCGCCTACGTCGGGCACTCCTTCGGCGGAGCGGCGTCGCTGGAGGCCTGCCGAACCGACATCGCCTGCGCGGGGGCGGTCGACCTCGACGGCAAGGAGTTCGGCCCTGTCGTACACGCCGGGCTGCGGGCACCGCTGATGATCCTCGGCAGCGAGAACTCCTGCGTCACCGGGACCTGCTCGGCAACGAGCGACCAGGACCGCGGCGACCTCGCGGTCGCGCGCTCCCTGCTGAGGGCCGGCACGGGTGAGGAGTACGCCTACTCGATCACCGGCGCGCGGCACTTCAACTTCACCGACTACGGGGCGTACTACCTCGCACGTCCGCTGCGCGCTCTCCTGGCCCTGGGGCCTATCGACGGGCACCGCGCGCTGACCGTGCAGAACGCCTACCTGGTGGCGTTCCTCGACCATGCGGTGCATGGTTCCGCCCGGCCGCTGCTCACCGCCTCCCGGTCGACGAGCTTTCCGGAGGTACGCGCCCTCAGCCGTCGCGTACCGCCGTCGCCGTGACCGGGGCACGTCCCAGGGTCTCCCACTCGGCGGCGAGCCTGGCCAGCCGGCCGAGGACGATGTCGCGTCGGGCCGGGTCGACGGCTCGCAGGTGGTCGGGCCAGCCGTAGAGAATCATCCGGATCTCCGCCGCCACCGTGGCCGCCCGAAGGGTCGCGTCGAGCGGGATCCCCCGTGCCTTCGCGTAGGCGGCGAACATCGCCTCCCTCGGTGGATGAGCCCCATCGAACTCCGCACGCTGCCACAACAGCGCCAGGTCTCCCGGCCCACGGTCCAGGCCGGCCTCCTGCCAGTCGATCCACACGAACTCGTCGTCGGCGTCGAGCAGGAGGTTGTCGACATGCCAGTCTCCGTGGCACAGACAGGTCGGCAACCGGGACAGCGCGTTGCCGAACTCGCCGTCCCGGTCGAGCAGCGGTCGGGCGAGAGACTCGTGGCCCAGCCGCCGCCAGGCTGCACGGGCGGTATGGGCAGCCGCGGCGGATCCGTCTCTTTCGGCGCGGCTCAGCCAGCCGAACCCGCTGACGCTCTCGGCGACCTCCGGCCGATGCAGGGCGCCGAGTTGGGCCGCCGCCCGCTCCCAGTCGCGTGCGGACCATCGGTCCGGCGGCGGCGCGGGGCGCGCGTTCGTGAGCAGCAGCACGGTCTGCCCGTCGTCCGTCTCGGCGCCGGCGAGCAACGGCGGTGTGCGCACCGGCAGCAAGGCCGCCACCTCGCGGTAGAAGCCGAACTCCCGGCGGGCACGAGCACCACCGGTGCTCACCTTGAGCACGACCTCCCGCTCGCCGTCCACAGACAGCAGGTGGACGGCCGAACCGGACGCGCCCCCGGCCAGGCGGCGATGGCGGCGCACCCGGCCGAGCCCTGGCGGAAGGTCACGCCCGAGCACGGCGAGCGCCCACTCGACGGAATGCCCTTCGGTGGTCGGCGTACCCGGCCGTTCGTTCATCGCTTCCTCCGTGGTCGGCAGGAGATCCATGGCCGGCGAACCATGGAGGACTCGGTATAGCAGCGACCACCGACACCACGTCAGTGCCGCCGTGCACACGACCGCGGAAGCTTCCGTATGGTGAGCCGGTGAACGACACCTCCATCACGCTGCGCCGGATGACGGACGAGGACCGGCCCACGATCGACCGGCTGTGGCAGCTGTACGCGCACGACCTGTCGGAGTTCCGCGGCACGATGCCCGACGCCGCGGGCCTGTTCACGTGGACCCGGGTCCCCGACTACTTCGACGACCCGGACCGGTGTGGCTACCTCGTTCTGCACGACCGCGGACCGGCCGGGTTCGCGCTGGTGCGCGGCCTGAAGGACGACCGCCGGCTGATGGGCGAGTTCTTCGTCGTGCGGGCGGTACGCCGCCGTGGTGTGGGGCACGCCGTCGCGCTCCGCCTGCTCCGTCTGCACCCCGGCAAGTGGGAGATTCCGTTCCAGGAGGAGAACCCCGGAGCGGCGAGGTTCTGGCGGCGGGTCGCCACCGAGGCGGTGGGCGACGCCTGGGCCGAGGAACGCCGGCCGGTGCCGGGCAAGCCGCAGATTCCGCCGGACGTCTGGCTGTCACTCACGGTCTGAAACGCCACCGTCGGCACTGAGAGAACACCAACCTGCTCCGGACCGGGTCGCTGCTCGCGGCACCCTGACGGCGGCGGCTCAGTCGTCGTCGGGCTCGGGCGTCACGGTCACGGTGGGCAGCTCGGCCACCCGGAGCCGGGCCGAGCCGTAGGGCAGCAACCGCAGCTCCATCACCGGCGCCCGGGTGGCGACCGGACTCGCCGGCGGCGGGCCCGCCGAGTTGTCCCGCATCCGCCACCGGCGCAGCGACGCTCCGCGGCCGCGTACCACGACCGGAGCCGCGTCCACGTCGTACGGCACCGGTCCGACGGGTCGGCGCTCGACCGGCCACGACTCGATGCCGGCGGGGTCGTCCACCCAGGCGCCGAGGTTCCAGAACGTGCGGGGGGTGATCTCCCACTCGGCGAGCCCGGCGTGGTCGGGCACCGGGCGCCAGATCTCACCGACCGCGTGTACGAGCACCAGCGGGCCGAGCCGGAAGCCGACCGCGCCGTTGTCCCGCGGCACGGTCCGCAACCGCATCGGCAGCCCGAGGCGGACGACATCGCCGTCGGCCCACGCGCGCCGCACCGTGACGTAGCCGTCGTCGTCCGGCGTCGTGGGGAGCGGCTCCTGCCCCACGGTCAGGCTCGGTTCCCGGCACCAGCCCGGGATCCGCAGCCGCAGCGCGAACTCGTGCGTCACCGCCGTGGAAACCCCGATCTCCACCACGTCGTCGAAGGGGTAGCCGGTGCGTACGTCCAGTCGTACCGGACGCCCGCCCAACTCAGCGTCGACCCGGCACGGCGCGTAGGCGACGGCAGCCAGGGTCCGGTCGCCGGCCCGCATCCACAGCGACCGGGCGAACTTCGGCCAGCCCTGGTGGAGGTTGGCGGTGCAGCAGCCGAAGTGGGGTTCGAGGCCGAAGACGTTGGCGTCGGGTCCGCTGAAGCTCCAGTCGCGGTCGGCGAAGGAGACCAGCACCTGGTTGGCCTGCTGGTGGTACTGGTGCGCGAGCATGCGCGCGTCGCTGCTGGCCGCGAGGAGGTTGAAGGCGATCTGCTCCAGCAGGTCGGCGTGGCTCCCGTCACCGAGGATCCGCACCAGTTGCTCGAGGCTGAACATCAACTCGACCACCAGGCAGGTCTCCACGCCGTGGTGGGGCTCACGGCCGCCGAGCCACTCGTCGCCTGAGAAGCAGCCGTGCACGAGTCCGTGCAGGCGCATCAGGTTGGCCAGCATCTGCCGGATCTGCTCCGCGCGTCGGCCCCCTCCAGCGGCGTCGTCAACGGCGTCGTCGAGCAACGCGGCCACGGCGGGCGTCTTCATGCCCATCGCGACATTGACTCCGTGCGTCAGGTGGCGAAACGCCGGCGCGGGCCCGGCGGGCAGGTCACGGGTGAGGAACGTCGCCCAGTCGTGGGTCTGGGCAAGCAAGAGCCGAGCCAGGTCGAGCAGCCACTCCTCCCCCGTTCGGTCGTACAGCCACATGACGGACAGGACGTTGTCCGCGCCACGTGCGCGTCCCCAGCCGTGCAGCGGACGCTGCGGCAGGTTCCTCGCCTGGAAGGTGAAGTACCTGCGCAGGAACGCCGGCACGCGTTCGTCGCCGGTGGCGTCGGCGTACTGCGTGAGAACCTTCAGCGCCACCATTCGCGGCCACCAGTCGTCGCCGGCCGGCCCGAACTGACCGTCGTCGCCCTGGCCGGCCAGGATGGCCTCGACCCACTTCTGCGCCCTGGCTTTCAGGTCGGCGTCGTCGAGGATGTACGCCAGCGGCACGAGACCGTCGAGGTAGTAGGGCCCGCGCTCCCAGCCCTCGCCGTCACCGCCGAGCCAGGCGCTGTCCGGCCCGACGTCGGGCCAGACGTTCTCCAGTTGCCCGGTCTGGCCGTCGGCCTGCAGCCGCAACTGGTCGGCCAGCCAGCCCGTGGGCCGGATCGCGCCCAGCGGGAGTTCGGCGAGCCGGGCCGGGCCGTGCGCGCTCGGCACGGGTCAACCCTCGACCGGCCACTCGGCGGGCTGGAGCGGCTCTCCCAGCCGCTCGCAGATCTCCCGCCACCGCTCGACCATCCCGGCCGCCCACAGGTGCGGACGGAAACCGAGCCGGAGGTACGTGTGCAACGCCGGAAGCCGGAAGTCGTCGGTCTGCAGGTAGACACACTTCGCCCCCAGCTCGACCAGGCGCGCCGTCGCCGCGGCGGTGACCGCTCGCCCGAGTCCCCGGCCGCTGTGGTCCGGGTGCGCGGCGATCCAGCCGACCTCGTGACCGTTCGGATACAGATCGGGCACCGGCCGGCGCTGCGACATGCCGGTCGCCACGACCATGCCCGTCGGCTCGTGCACGACCAGGTGCCAGCCGTCGGGGACGACGGATTCCAGCACCTCGGTCAGCTTGTCGTCGTCCCAGGTGCCGAGCTCGACCCGTGTCATCAGCTCCCGGAACGCGGGAACGTCCTGGTCAGCGCGGCCCTGGCGGAGGGCGTAGCCATCCGGCAGCTGGGTGGCCTCGGCGGCGGGCGCCTCCCCGGCCGGCCAGAGCATCCGCAACTGCTCTGGTGCTCCCCCCTCGGTCAGGCCGTCTTCTGCCCCCATACGCACCTCCTGCCGCTCGCGCGGGGTTGAACTCCCCGCCAGCACTTCGCCTTCTTCGTCGACTTCCACGACGTTCCGGCCAACCTATCCAAACGCACCGACACCATCTCAAGGCCCGGATCAGGGCGCGGCACATCGCCGGACACGCGAAGGTCCCCGTGCAGCGCGGCGACCGCCACGGTGCACGGGGACCCAGGACGCGAACCACGCTCAGCGGCTCCTCGCGGTCAGCGTTCTCCTCCCAGGAGCAGCGAGTTGAACAGCAGCTTGTACGTGCCGTGCGCCTGCGCCCGGTGCTGCACGCTGGTCCCGAGCAGGACCACGCGTCCCTTGCCGTAGGTCACGTCGGCCACCGCGGCCTTGCCGGCGATCAGGTCCTCACCGAGCAGCCAGCCGCTGCGCAGGATGTTCTCCTGCGGGTAGGTCACCGGCGTACTCACCGATCCGGCGTCACCGGTGACCGTGAACGCCGGGCTGGTCGAGGAGTACGCGTCCAGCTTCTCCGGCAGGCCCCACGTCACCGGCGTGGTCGGCTTCACCGCGGTCGCCACCACCGAGCCCGGCGAGTAGTACTTCGTGGACGGCACTCCCTCGGTGACGTCGGTGACCGGGAAGTCGCCGAACGCCTGGATCGGGAGCTGCGCGGCGTCGTTGACCGTGACGAGCGTCCCGCCGTCCTCGACGAACTTCTTCAGGTTGGCCACGCCCGCGGCCGTCATCCCGCCGGTGTACTCGGGCGGGAGGGTGCCCTCACGCAGGCCGTTCAGCATCCGGGAGTACGTCGCGTCCGGCAGCACCAGAACGTCGTACTTCTTCGCCAGGGAGCCCGCCCGCACGTCGGCGTCGTGCACCTGGGCGTACGGGAACTTGAACTGCTCCAGCACGTAGCGGGTCCAGCCCTCGTCGGAGTTGCCACCCCAGCCGTGGTAGAGCCCGACTCGGGGCCGGCTGACCGAAACAGTCCTCGCCGGCTCGGTGGCCACTCCGGCGACCGTCAGCCCGAGGCTACGAGCCTGCCCACGCACCTTCACCTCACCCGTGCGCCCGGCCGGGACCAGGAACGTGCCCGCCGGCCAGGTGCCCCGGTCGGTCTCCACCGGTTCGGTGGTCCGGGTCACCTTCTCACCGGAGCGCAGCAGGTTCATCGCGGCGGTGTAGGAGTCGTTGACCCGAGGGTCGAGGGCGTACGCGTATCCCGGCGTGCTGCTCGGCAGCGCCGGCGTGGGCACGCCCGCCCACGTCACCTGCCTGGACGGCACGTCGATCTTCGCGTCCACCTTGTCGACGCTGACGCCCATCTGGTACTGCAGCGTCCAGCCCGCCATGTCGTACGGGCGCTCCGGCGTGCCGTCGGGGTTGCGCCGGTCGGGGTAGTTCTGCGGGTTGAGCAGGTCGACGACGTACGGCCGGAACGGCTGCGCCTCCCGCACGATGTAGCTGCCCGCGGGGTAGGTGCGGTCGCCGACCGCGAACGCCTCGCTTGCCTGCTCGACCTCGACGTCACCCCAGCGCAGGACGTCCACCATCTTGGCGGCGGTGGCGAAGTCGGTCTGGTCGGCGGGGATGACGTACGCGACGTTCCCGCCGGCCTCGATGGCCTGCTTGCCCATCCGGTAGGCGCCGTACAGCCAGCCCTCACGGTCGGTCGCGGCGGTGTTGAGGTAGGCCCAGCCGGTCGACTCGATGTAGGAGCAGCTGTCCTTCAGGTGCCACCAACCGCCCTTGTAGGGGCTCGGGTAGAACGCCGAGGGCTGTGACGTCGACACGCCCTGGTACGGGAACTCCTTCGGAAACTTCGCCGGGTCCTCGAACTTCGGCGTCGCGGAGGCGTGCGCGGTCTCGCTGAGGAGGCCGATCTGGTTGTGGAACGCCGGCACCGAACGCAGCCCGCCGTTCCACCACTGGTCGTACTGCTGCCGGGACACCGCGCCGACCTTGCCCTCGCGGTCCAGCCGCTGGGTCATTGCGTCGCCCATGAGGTTGATGCCCCGGATCACCTCGGCCGGGATGTTGGGGTTGCTCGGGTCCTTGAACGGTGGGATGAAGATCCGCGCCGGGTACGCCGCCGTCTGGTGGGTGTTGTAGACCATCTGCGGGTACCACTGGTGCCACAGGATGTCGCCCTGGTTGCGGGTTTCCTGCAGGTTGAACATGAACCAGTCGCGGTTGTCGTCGTGGCCGGCGTACTTCTGGTACAGCTCCGGGTAGCTCGAGTCCTGGTACGGCCCGCCCACGTGGTCCATGTACCACTTGGAGACGTGCGTCGTCCCGTCCGGGTTGACGTTCGGGTTGAACAACGTGATGACGTTCTCGCGGATCGACTTCGCCTCCGCGCTCTCGCTGCGCACCAGGTCGTACGCGAACTGCGGGGCGGTCTGGGTCGGCGCGACCTCGGTGGAGTGGATGCCGAAGTCGATCCAGGCGACGGTCTTGCCCTCCGCTGCGAGGTCCTTGGCCTGCGCGTCGGTGAGCCCGCGGGCGTGTGCCAGGCGTTCGGCGATGCCGCGGTACTTCTTCAGGTTGTCCGGGGTGAGGTTGTCCGGCGCGGACACGATGCCCAGCACCTGGTCACGGCCCTCGGAGGTCTTGCCGATGCTCGTCATCTGCAGCCGGTCGCTGGCCTTGTCGAGCGCACCGAAGTAGTCGGTGATCTGTTCGTAGGTGGCCAGCTTGTAGTCGGTGCAGGGCTCGAACCCGAGCACCGAGGCGGGGGTGGGCAGGTTGTCCTCGCGCGGGTCGCTCGCCTTGGCCAGCGACCCCGAGGCGGAGGGGCCGACTACCGCGGCCAACGCCGCGACGAGCGGAACCACGAGTCCTGCTTGAAGTTTGCGTCGCATGCGTACCTCAAGACACGAGTAGGGAGAGCACTCAGGACACGAGTAGGGACACCTCGGCCATGGAAGTGATCAATCTAGGGAGCAACGCGCTGAGTCACAAGACCATGTCTGAACGTGGCCGGATGACCGTTCACCTGCCCCAGCACCGGGATTTCGTGGTACGCCCTGGCGCTTTCCGTGGCGGAGCCTGCCGCTCCCCTACAGTGGGGCCTCATGCGCCACGGCATCGTGATCCTGCCCGAGCACCGCTGGTCGGAGGCTGCCCCGCGGTGGCGGCGGGCCGAGGAGTACGGATTCGACCACGCGTGGACATATGACCACCTGGCCTGGCGCAGTCTCGCCGACGGGCCGTGGTTCGGCACGGTCCCGACCCTGACCGCCGCCGCGATGGTGACCTCGCGGATCAGGCTGGGGACCTACGTCGCCTCGCCCAACTACCGGCATCCGGTGTCGTTCCTGCGGGACGTCCTCGGCCTCGACGACGTCAGCGCGGGCCGGTTCCTCCTCGGCATCGGCGCCGGCGGCACGGGCTTCGACGCGACCGTGCTCGGTCACGACACCTTGTCCCCGCCCCAGCTCGTCGCGCGTCTGGGTGAGTTCCTCGAACTGCTGGACCGGCTGCTGACCGAGGACGACGTGAGCTATGCGGGCGACTACTTCTCGGCCGTGCACGCGCGCACGCAGCCCGGCAGCCTGCACCGGCCGAGGCTGCCCATCCTCGTCGCCGCGAACGGACCCAGGTCCATGCGGCTCGCCGCGCGGTACGGCCAGGGGTGGATCACCTACGGCAAGGGAGGGCAGGGCGACCTGCCGCAGTGGTGGCGGGGGGTCGCGGAGCTGGCCACCCGCTTCGAGGACATCGCCGCCCAGGACGGCCGCGACCCGGCCACGATCGACCGCTACCTGTCGCTGGACAGCGACGACCACTTCGCACTCTCCAGCGCCGAGTCGTTCGCCGACGCGGTGGGCCGGGCAGCCGAGCTCGGCTTCACCGACGTCGTCGTGCACTGGCCGCGGCCCGACGGCATCTACGCGGGCGACGAGGCCGTGCTCGACAAGGTCGCGAGCGACTACCTGTCGGCTTCGTAGCAGGCTGTCAGCCCCACAGTAGCGCGGTGAGCTCGCCAGCGTCCGGCTGGGCGTCGGTGCCGCCGGCGGCCCGGGTCGACAGTGACCCGCATCCGGCACCCAGCGCGAGGCACTCCCCCAGCTCGGCGCCGGACAACATGCCGTGCACGAAGCCCGCGTCGAAGGAGTCGCCCGCCCCGGTGGTGTCGACGACGTTCACCTCGTACGCCGGAACCGCCGTGTCCGTGCCGTCGCGGACCGCCAACGCGCCGTGCTCGCCGCGTTTGACGACGACCGTCCCGCCCGGGCGCATCCGTTCGGCAAGTGCGTACGCCGCCTTCGTCGCGGGCAGGCCGCCGGTGAGCTGCTCCGCCTCGGCCTCGTTCACGAACACCACGTCGACGTGTTCCAGCAGCGGAAGCAGGTCGGTCCAGCGTTCCGCCGGGTCCCAGTTCGGGTCGAACGACGTGGTCAGGCCGGCCGCCCGGGCTTCGTCGAACAGCGCCGGCAGCTCCGGGCGCAGGTCGCGTTGCAGGAAGACACTGCCCACGTGCAGGTGCCTCGCACGGCGCAGAAGCTCGGCCGGAACGTGCTCGCGCCGGGTTGTTCCGATGCTGCCCGGGGCGGTCAGCAACGCGCGGTCGGCACCGGTGTTCAGGATCACCGTGACGCCGGTGGGTGTGCGGGGGTCGACGACGACCGCGGAGGTGTCCACGTCCCGCTCATGCAGGGCATCTCGTACGACGTCGCCGAACATGTCCGCCCCGACCACGCTCACCATCGTGGTGGCGTGACCGAGCCGGCGTACTCCACAGGCGAAGATCGCCGACGACGACCCCAGCGTCACCCGGCACTCGTCCACGATCTGCTCGTGCTGGCCGAACGTCGGGACGGCGTCGGCACCGGACACGATCACGTCGACGTTGAGCTCGCCGACGACGAGCACGTCACTGGCTTCGGGCATCGGCGAAGCGTAACCGACCTGCCGGAGCCTCGTCCGTCGGCCGCAGGCGGACACACCGGCTTGACCCGGCCAGGTGTGGTGAATACGTTCCGCAGACGTCGGCAGTGATGCGCGTTCTCAGGGGCGGTCTCCACCATGGCATTGAGCCGCAGGGGTTTCCTCGCCCGCTCCGCGGCGGGCCTGTCCGCTGTCGCCGCCGGCTCCGTGCTCGGCGGGTGCTCCTCCGGAGCGACCAGCGAGGGGACCGTCGTCTCCAAGCCGGTCGACGGCAAGCTGAACGTCACCTGGTGGAGCCACAACAACCCGAGCTTCGTCGCGGCCAACACCACGATGATCAGGCGCTTCGAGGCCGAGCACCCCGACATCCACATCGTCTACCAGTACTTCCCGTACGACGTGCTGGCCCGCAAGCTGCAGGCCGCCTACCGCGCCCGCAACGTCGCCGACATCCAGCAGATGTTCGGCACCTGGGTCACCGAGTACGCCGTGAACCAGCTGCTGGACGAGGTGCCGTCGGAGCTGTCGGGCAGCGGGCCGACGGCGAGGTTCTGGCCGGCTGCTGTGGGCGCCTACACCCTCAAGGGCAAGCTGTACGGCATTCCGCACGAGTACAACCTGGAGAACGGCGGCATCCTCTACAACCCCAAGCTGGCCGAGCAAGCCGGCATCAGGCAGCCGCCCGCGACCTGGGCCGAACTCTTGGAGGCCGGTGAGCGGCTGACGAAGATCGACTCGAAGGGACGGGCCGACCAGGTCGGGTACGCCTTCACCGGCAACGACTCCATCACGTTCACGTTCCTGTCGATGATCCTGCAACTCGGCGGCGACTTCTGGGACGCGGACGGCGTGCACGTCGACTTCCACAGCCCGCAGGCGCGTAAAGCGTGGACTGACGAGACCGAGCTGGTCACCAGACACAAGGTGGACAACACCACCTGGTACACCGGCGACCCGTACACGATGTTCTTCCGCGGCCGGGCGGCGATGGCCCACCAGGGTCCGTGGGTGGTGGCGTCCGGGCGCGCGGACTTCCCGAAGTTCACCGACCTCGCCTACGTCGCCGAGCCGCCCTACGCCGGTGACACGCTGAAGTTCGCCGCCGAGTCCGGCTGGGGCGAGGTGGTCAACGTGAAGGCGGATCCGCGCGTACGCGAGGCCGCCTGGAAGTTCGTCGGCTTCATGGCCCGCCCGGACAACGCCCGGATCTGGAACCTCACCTCCGCCACCGTGCCGGCGTTGAAGGAGTTGCGAGACGACGAGCAGATGCTCGCCAAGGCGCCCTACCTCAAAGTTCCGTTCGGCGTCCTGCCGCACGGGCGGTGGGTCGGCCGGGTACACGACCGGGACCAGTTCTGGACCTACGTCCACGACGCGTTCGTGAGCGTCGAACTCCACCGGCAGGACCCGGTGACGGCGATCGCCGAAGCGGAGAAGCAGATCAACCTGATGATCGACGAGAAGATCGGGCCCTGACATGGCGGCCACCCACACGACCGCGACCACATCCGCGGCCACGACCCACCGACTGCCCGGCCGCCGGCGGCAACTGGCGTTCGTCTACGGCTGGCTCGCTCCCATCCTCGCGTTGTTCGCGATCTTCTCGCTGGTCCCGATCATCATCGCCATCTGGCTCAGCCTGCACAGGTACAACCAGCTCGCGCCGGTGTCGCCGTTCATCGGCCTGCGCAACTTCACGTACGCGTTCACCGACGATCCGGCGTTCCTCAACTCCCTCGCCGTGACCGGGAAGTACGCCGTGGTCGCCGTACCGCTGAACATCGTCCTGTCGCTGGCGGTCGCGCTCGCCCTGAACCACATCACCCGGCTGCGCGCGTTGTTCCGCACGGTCTTCTTCCTTCCCGCGATCGCCTCCGCGGTGGCCGCGTCCCTGGTGTGGGTGCCGATCTACGACCCGCAGGCGGGCTGGCTCAACGCCGTCCTCAATCTCGTCGGGCTGTCCGGAAAGTCGTGGCTCGGCGACCCGGGCACCGCGCTGTGGTCGGTGATGGTCACCTCGGTGTGGCAGGACCTGGGCTTCAACGTGATCGTGTTCCTCGCCGGGCTGCAGGCGATCCCGCTGGACTTCTACGACGTGGCGAAGGTCGACGGTGCCGGTGTGGTGTCCCGCTTCCGGCACGTGACGCTCCCACTGCTGCAGCGTACGTTCGTCTTCGTCTTCTGCCTGACCACGATCGGCTACCTCCAGGAGTTCACTCGGGTCCAGGTGATGACCGCCGGCGGGCCGCTGCGGTCGAGCGAGACCGTCGTCCTGCACATCTACCAACGTGCGTTCGGTGACTTCCAGCTGGGATACGCGACGGCGATGTCGCTGATCCTGATGGTGATCATCCTCGTCATCGCGCTGGTACAGATGCGTATCCTGCGAACCCGTTGGGAGTACTGATGGCGAGCCCGCTGACCAGCCGCGTCCCGGCGGCGGCGCCCACACCCGCGTCCGCGTCCGACTCGACCCGCCATGGCCGGTCCCGTCACCGGTCCGGCGGTGCCGGTCAGATCGTGCTGTACGTGGTGCTGAGCGTTGCGGCGATCGGCTTCGTCGCGCCCTTCGTGCTGATGGTGAGCAACTCGCTGAAGACCGCGCAGGAGATCATCCAGGTCCCGCCGAGCCTGTTGCCCGAGCACCCCACGTTCGCGAACTTCGCATTCGTGCTGCAGAACTCGCCGTACCTCGTGTGGTATCGCAACAGCCTGCTGGTGGCGGTGTCGGTGACGGTACTGACGTTGTTCACGAGCTCGATCGCCGGCTACATCTTCGCGAAGTTCACCTTCCCCGGGAAGAACGTCGTCTTCGTCGTGCTGCTGTCCACGATGATGATCCCGGCGCCGGTGCTGCTGATCCCGAGCTACCTCGTGATGAACTTCCTGCACCTGCTCAACACCCTGTGGGCGCTGGTGGTCGGCAGCATCGTGAGCGCGTTCGGCATCTTCTTGATGCGGCAGTTCATCGCGGCGATCCCGGACGACCTGGTGGACGCGGCCCGGCTCGACGGCGCGGGCGAGTTCGCGATCTACTGGCGGGTGATCCTGCCGCTGACCGGTCCTGCGCTGGCCGCGTTGGGAATCTTCACGTTCCTCGGTTCCTGGAACGACTACCTGTGGCCGCTGATCGTGATCAACGACCAGGACAAGATGGTCGTCCCCCTGGCGCTGACGTACTTCAACAGCCAGCACGCGCAGCGCTCGGATCTGGTGATGGCGGCGGCCACGATGGCGGTCGTTCCGGTCTGTGTGGTCTTCTTGTTCTTCCAGCGGCGGATCGTGAACGCGTTCGTGCTGACCGGAATCAAGTAGGCCGCTATGGCCGGTATCAGGTGAGGCGGGTGGCGTAGGCCGATGTCGGGAATCAAGGTCGTGTTGATCGGTGCGGGCAGCACGGTGTTCACGCCCGGGTTGCTCGCCGACCTCGCGGCCTCACCGGTCTTCGACGGTGCCGAGGTGCACCTGGTCGACATCGAGGAGGACGCTGCCACCACGATGGCCCGGCTCGGCCGGCGCATCGCCACCGAACGCGGGGCCCGGCTCACCGTCGAGGCGCACGTCGACCGACGGGAGGCGCTGCCGGGGGCCACGCTGGTCGCCACCACGATCGCGGTCGGTGGTGCGGACGGATGGCGCGCCGACCTCGACATCCCTTTGCGGTACGGCATCCGGCAGACGGTCGGCGACACGGTGGGGCCCGGCGGCGTGCTTCGTGCGTTCCGGCAGGTGCCGGAGCTGGTGCGGATCGGTCAGGACGTGGCCGACCTGGCCCCGAACGCCTGGCTGGTCAACTACGCAAACCCGCTGACGGCCAACGTCCGGGCGATCACCGGCTGGGCGCACCCGCGCACGATCGGCCTGTGCCACGGCACGATGCACACCCGTTCCATGCTCGCGGGCGTGCTCGGAGTGCCGCGGGAGGAGGTCACCGCGGTCTTCGCCGGTCTGAACCACCTGTGCTGGCTGCTCGAACTCCGTCATGGGCGGGAGGATCTCTATCCGCGCCTGCGAGCGCTGGCCGCGGAGGTCGCCGCGAAGGGCGACCGTGACCATCCGCTGGGCGAACCTGTGACGGCCGACCTGCTGGACGTCTTCGGCCTGTTCCCCGCACCCGGTGACCGGCACGTCGCGGAGTTCTTCGGGTGGTACCTGCGCGGTGAGCCGGGAACTCCGGCCGGGGAGTTGCCCTGGGGCCTGCAACCCGGCCTTGACGCCACCCGGTCGTACATCGACGAGAAGTCCGGCCTCTGGGACAAGCTGCACGCGCAGGCGTCCGGGGCGGTGCCGCTGGACGCGGTGTCGGAGGGGCAGGAGGCCGAACGCCTGGTCGCGATCGCCGAGGCGTTGTTCACCGGCCGCGATCTCGTCGAGCTCGCCGTCAACGTTCCGAACGCGGGCGCGATCGCGAACCTCCCGCGGGAGGCCGTCGTGGAGGTTCCCGCTGTCGTCGGTGCGGCGGGCGTCACTCCCCTGGCGGTGGGTGACCTCCCGCCGGCGCTGGCGGCCGTACTCACAGAACGAGCGCATCAACAGGAACTCACAGTACGCGCGGCAATGGAGAGATCCCGGGAATTGGCCGTGCAGGCGCTGGCGTTGGACCCACTGGTGCCGAGCCCGCAGGTGGCGAAGGCACTGCTGGACGACGCGATCGCCGGCCACCGCCCGCTGTTGGACTCTCTCTCATCCTGAGGAGAAGACGTGCCGCACCGCCCCGAAGTCGTCGTGTTCGACGTCAACGAGACCTTGACAGACCTCTCCCCGCTGCGGGACCGGCTGGAGTCGGTGGGCGCGCCGCGCCACCTGCTGGACTCGTGGTTCGCCGCGACCCTGCGCGACGGGTTCGCCCTCACCAGCGTGGGTGAGTACGCCGACTTCGCCGCCGTCGCCAAGTCCGCCCTGCGCACCGCGTTGGCGGGATCCGGCGCGGGCTTCGCCGACGAGGCGAAACGTGAGGAGGCCGTTGCGGAGGTCATCTCCGGCTTCCCCGCCCTCGACGTGCATCCCGACGTCCCGGCCGGGCTGCGCCGGCTGCGCGAGGCCGGGGTTCGGCTGGTGACGCTCACGAACGGGGCGGCCGAGATGACCCGCGGCTCGTTCGAGCGCGCCGGTGTACTCGACCTGTTCGAACGCCGGCTGTCGGTGAGCGAGCCGCGGCGATGGAAGCCCGCGCCCGAGCCGTACCTGTGGGCGGTCGGTGAGTGCGGCGTACCCGCCGACCGGGCTGCACTGGTCGCAGTTCATCCCTGGGACACCGACGGTGCCGCCCGGGCCGGGTTGACCACCGCGTGGATCGATCGTTCCGGTAGGCCGTTCCCCGACATCTTCCGCGCCCCCGACGTCACCGGCCCGGACCTGCCCGCCGTCGTCGAGTCGTTGCTCGCCCTCGCCGCCGCCTGACTCATGGAAGCCTCCGAGGTCCGGCGCGCGGTCGACGCCGCCGCGGCGACTGCGGCCGCGCTCGGCCTCGAGGTCCGCGATGCGGTCGTCGTTCACAACTCGGACCGCATCGCCGTACGCCTCACTCCGTGCGACGTGCTTGCGCGGGTCGCACAGCTCGGGTCGCGGGCTGGGCACGTGAGGTCGCCAACCCGGAGTTGACGCCGGACCTGCGCGAACCCGACCGCGAACTCCTCAGCGACACCTTCAGGTGGGTAGGTGCGCTGCTCGGCGACTGGGGTTGCGAGGAGCAGTTGCTGCACGGTGAGCCGCATCCGGGAAACCTGCTCAGCACCAGGCAGGGTCCGCTGTTCATAGACGTCGGTACGTGCAAACGTGGACCGGTCGAGTACGACCTCGGCTGTGTCCCCGAAGAGGTTGCAGAGCACTACCCAGGAGCCGACCAGGATCTCGTTCGCCAGTTCCGCATCCTCATGTGGGCGGGGGTCACGACGATGCGTTGGGCCGGGACGACCAGTATCCCGATCGGGCCTACTGGCGAGTGGAGGCGCTCGCACAGCTGCGAGCAGCACTCGATCGCAGAGGACTGAATCGAGTCAGAACGGCGGCAGGTCATTGTCGGCCGTCGGTGTGCCGGCGGTGGCGACTGCTCGCTCGGGTGGTACCACCGGGTCGGTGAGGGATGGTGTTCGGCTGTGGTAGTGCCGGCCGTGGGGGTCGGTGAGGGTGTGGTCGCCGGGGCCGGTCTGGTGGAGTTTCCAGTCGCGTTCGGTTTTGGCTTTGTGGTGGCGTGGGCAGAGTGGCGCGATGTTGTCCACGGCGGTTTCTCCGCCGTGGTGGTGTTCGGTGTTGTGGTCGAGGTGGCAGGTTGCGGCGGGTCTCCTGCAGGTGGTCCATGCGCAGCGTTGGTCGCGGGCATGCACCAGCTCTGCCTGCAGCCCGCGCAGAAATCGGGTGGGTAGCGGATGCAGATGCAACAACCGCCCGGTGACCGGGTGGGTAACCCCCACGGAGAATCTCGCCTCGGGGTTGTCGAGGTGGTTGGCGACGATCCTGGCGGCCACCTCGGTGATGACCGGCCCGAACCCGCCGAGCTCACCCGGCTGGGCGGACAGCCCCATCAGCGTGGTCAGCGGCACGTTCAGCTGGATCTTCGCCCGCGTTCGTATGGGCCCCCAGCTCGGTTGTGAGGGGCACCAGGGTGGTGTTGGTGGTGTCGGGTTACCTGTCGGTGGATCAGGCAGACCCGGCGGGTCGGCGGTTCTGCCGCGGGATCTGACCCGCGGTAGGCCGCCCGCCGTCGGGAGCAGCGGTGTGAGCAGCTGCACTGCCTGTGGCTGCGCCGCGTTCCGCTGCGTTCTGCCCGATGGGGCTGCTATCTGCGTCCTCTGCGGCAGCGCTGCGCGCGGCGGCCTCGTGTGCTGCGGTGTCGTGGACGGTGGAGCAGTGGCAGGGGATGTAGTCAGCCGTGGCGTTTCCGGTTCCGGCGGGAGCGCAGTCACCGCAGTCACAGCCGGCACTGTGCAGGTCGTGGTCGGGGTACCGGTGAACCGCACAGCACCCCTGCTCGCCGCACTCCTGCCAGGCGTCGCCTTCCGCGGTGCACTGCTCAGTGTCCCGCGGCGTTTCCTCCCGCGGCGTCTCGTCTTGCCCAGCCTCGTCCTGCCCAGCCTCGTCCTGCCCAGCCTCGTCCCGCGGCGTCTCGTCCTGCTCAGCCTCGTCCTGCTCAGACTGGTGCTGCTCAGCCTCACCCTTCTTGGTCTGCTTCTGCACCGCACCCTGCGCTGCCTGGTCCTGCCAGGTGTGGTTGGTGGCCGCTGGGACCGAGCAGTCTTTGATGTCGGCGGTGCCGGTGAGCAGGGCGGCGGCGACGTCGGCGCGGAGTTGGCTGAGGGTGCGCAAGTCTCCGGTTGCTTTGGCTGCGCGGGCGATGGCGTCGATGTGGCCGTACGCTTCGGCGGCCTGGTCTGCGGACAGGCCGCGGATGGCGAGGTCGGCGACGCCGTCGACGGCGGGCCAGATCGCCACGTTCCGCCCGGACCTGGCCGCCCGGTGACGTTTGGCGGCGGCGTCGGGGTCTGCTTTGACGACCTCGGCTTCGACCTTGGCCCGCAGCAACCCGCCCCGCAGTTCCAGGACTTTGGGGAAGATCGCGTCCTCGATGGCACCCCACAGGTCGGGCTTGGCGTCGGTGATGCGGTCCACGATCATCCGCACGTCGTTGAGTTCCAGCCCACCGGACGCGAGGGCCTCACGTACCCGCGGCAGCCGGGGCAGGGTGGCGGCCAGGGCCACGTACTGGTGCGCCCGGTAGCCGGTCCACCCCAGCAGCGGTTCCAGGACCTCCGGGGTCATCGGATCCGGGGTGGCGCTGCGTCCGGCCGGCCCGTCAACCCTGCCGGGCTCGGCGTAGGCCAGCGCGTTCACATCGGACAGGCACTCAGCCTCCAGCCAGCAGATCAGCCGCCGCCGTGCCTTGATCAGCTCCTCCAGCTCCAACCCGTTACACCCAGCCACGTCGACCCCCGCCACCGCCGCCGCCAACCCAGGACCCGCCGGCAGATCAGCAAACCCCGCGGGCAGCACCCGACGGCCACCGGGCTCATCACCCAGGTGGCCGTCGAAGCACTCACCGCCATCGCTCACGCGTTCGATTCTACCGAACAAGATCGACTCATGCGCGCCGGAAACCCACACACAAAGGAAATCGACCGAATTCCGGTCGCGCACCACGCGTGTCAAGCCAGCGTGCAGACAGCCGAAACCGAGAGCCTACGCCGGGAAATGGATGCGTACGAGGTTGCGGCCGCGCACCGTGAAGACATCCCCGGAGTCCTCGTTAACCGCGAGTTGCGGCTCGTTGTACCAGTCACCCGCGAGCCCGGAAACCAGCGTGGTCGTGGTCGCGTCAGGGTTCACCCGGGCAAGCACCTCGCTGGTCACGGTCAACACGGCGCCGGCCCGGACCGTGAGGTAGCCGGGCCGCCCGGCCGGTATCCGCCCCGAGCCGACCACCGTGCGAGCGACCGGATCCGCCACCAGCAAGACGCCTTGCGCCGTCACGCCGTAGAGCAGGCCGTGATGGTGCACCAGGCTGACGTACCCGGTCGCCCCGGGCACCGCCTTCCACGTCCACGCCACCTGACGCGTCGTGAGGTCGAACCCGGCCAGCACCGCCTCCTTCGCGACCGGCGGCGCACCGTCCACAGCGATCTCTGTACCGAGGAAGGCGAGATCGCGGTGACTCGCCACCGCCGCGACCGCCTGGCCGGCGACGAGGTCGTCGTACCGGTCGATCGTGCCGGAGCGGACGTCGACCACGGCGAGCGCACCACCGGGTACGCCGTACTCGTTGCGTACGCCGATCAGCAGCAGGCGACCCGGTGGGTGCAGGCGCATCGAGCGAGGCCGGTTGGCCAGGCCGCCGATCTCGCCGATCCTGGCGACCTTCGCGGACTGGTGGTCGTACGCGTCGACCAGCGCGCCCGGATAGATCGCCATCACGGTGCGATCGCGGACCGGCGTCATCGACTTCGCCTCGCCGTCCACCCGCACGCGCCGGCTCGTCTTCCGGCCCAGGTCGTGTACCTGCAAGCCGAAGTTGCCGCCGACGAGCACCTGCCCCGCGCCACCGTCGCCGGAGTAGGACACCGACTGCGGCGGCTCCGGCCCGTTCTGCAGGCCGACGTCGACCAGGTCGACCACGTTCACCTCACCGTCGGCCACGTCGTAGGTCCACCACAGCCCCGCGCCGGACGCACCGTGCACGACGCCGTCCCGGACGAACACTCCGCGCGTCTCCTCCGCGGCAACCGGGACAGCGAGCCGGGTCAGCGTCCCGTTGTCCAGCCGGTATGCGTACAGGGCACCGCTCGGGCGAGCGGTGAAGTACGCCGTGTGGCCGTCGATGGTGATCGCGTCGATCGTACGTTCGCCGGTGATGACGGTCCTGTTGTTCGCGGGGTTGGTGCGGTCGATCACGGCGAGCTGGCCGTGGGGCTCGGTGCCGGCGACCACGTGATCGGAGCTCACCGCGACGTCGTAGACGAACGACTCACTGTGCAGCGACGCCGGCAGGATGTCGGTCCGGGCGCCGGACACCGGGTCGATCGCCACCAGCCGGGCCGACGTGCCGGTACCGGCGTACACCGTGCCGTCCGGGCCGGCCGCGACACAGCGGACGTACTGCAGCCCCGGCACCGCCTGACCGAGATCGCGGATGACGGGACCACCGGACCCAGTGGGATCGATCTCGTACACCTTCCCGCCCGGAAACGTCCCGGCATAGATCTTTCCGGCCGGCGAGGCCGTCAGGTCGAAGGCGAACTGTTCGTTGCCCAGGCGGCCAAGGCGTTCGACGGCGCCGGTGGCGAGGTTCAGCCGGTGGATGTCCGCGACGGAGTACATCCCCGCGTAGACGAACCCGCCGACCGACACCGTGCCCCAGCCGCCGAGCCCGGTCGTCAACTCGTGGTTGGCAACCACCCTCCCGGTGTCCAGGTCGTACTCGGCCAGGATCGGCGGCTCGAGTCCACGGGTCACCACGAAGCCGCTGTCACCGGCGACCGTGGCCCCGACGATCGGCGCGCCCAGCACCGCCGGTCCGAGGTCGGTGACGGTCGGCGCGGCCCCCGAAGCGGGGGCCGAAGTACGGTCCGAAGCAGCGTCGGCCGTCGTCGCACCCGACGCATACGCGGGCGTCATGCCGGCCGGAAGCGTCGTCGCGACCGCCCCTACACCGGCCACGCCGGCCGCGCCGAGCAGGCGACGCCTGGTGATGCCGTCGTTGTTGCGTTCGGGATGGGTCATCGGTTGCCTTCCAGTCCGATCCGAACCAGGTTGCGTCCGCGCAGCGCGTACAGCGCGGAGCCGTCGGGTGCGGCGGCGATCATGGCGCCGCTGTAGCTTTCGGTGTGCAGGTCGTCCACCACCGTCGTGGCCGTGAGGGTGGACCGGTCGACCCGGAAGACGTGGCGGGTGTCGGCTCCGTAGATGGTCCGCCCGACCAACACCAGTGCCGGTGCACCGTCCGCGACCTGCGCGGTCCGCAGCACCTGTCGCCGGCGCGGGTCGTACTCGAACATCAGCCCGGTCTCCGTCACGCCGTACACCCGGTCGCCGGTGGCCACCAGGTCGACTATCTCCTTGGCTCCGGGAACGGGTACCAGCTCGTACGTCACCGTGCGGGTGGCCAGGTCGAAGGCGGCCAGTTTCGCCTCGGGCGCCCGCGGCGTGGTGCCCAGTCCGTTGCGGATACTGCTGCCGAGGAAGACCGTTCCGTTCTTGATCGCCACCGACCGCACCGACTGGTCGGGGACGATGTCGCGGTACACCGACAGATGCCCGACGCCGGGATCGTAGAGACCGAGCGCGCCGCCGTACCTGCCGTACTCCGGTTGGGTTCCGACCGCGAGCAACCCGTCGCTCGGCGAGTACGCCGCGTCCAGTGGCCGGGTCTGGTCGTTGCCGAGCGTGGCAACCCGGACCGGCTCGCCGCCGGGCGACATCCGGAACAGGTAGGCCAGCGTGTAGACCGACAGCCACAGCTCTCCTCGTACCGGCGTCATCGCCTTCGCCTCACCGGGCAGGAACACCCGGCTCGACGTCCCCGCCGCGAGGTCGTGCACCTGAACCCCGGCCTTGCCGCTGACGTAGACGCGGGGCCCGTCGGTGGCGATCGCCATCGCGAGTTCGGGTGCCGGCGGCATGCCTGCCTGAGTGATGTCGACGCCGTCGTACTCCCCCGTGTCGAGGTCATAGCTCACCACGTTGCTGGTGAGGATGCCGCGCAGCGTCCGTCCGTCGATGATGATCCGGCCGAAGTACGCGCCGTCGTAGGGAACCAGCAGCGAGGTGAGCGTGCCGGTGTCCCGGTCGTACTTGTAGAGCGTGCCGGACGGGCGGGTTCCGAAGTAGACGTCGTTGTTCGCCGCGTCGATGCTGATGGCGGTGATGTAGGAGTCGTTCGGCGCCTGGACGACCTCGTAACGCGTCGGATCGGCGGTGTCGATCAGCAGCATCGTTCCGGTCGCCGACAGCCCGGCCGCGAGTACGCCGTCCTCCAGGGCGAGGGTCGCGACGAACGTACGGTCGGCGAACTCCGCGGGCAGGATGTCCTTGCCGGCACCGGTGGCACGGTCGATGGCCATCAGGTGCGCGTGCGACCCCACGCCGGCGTAGATCGTGGTGTCGTCGACGGCGATGCTGCGGACGTACTGCTCACCCGCCACCACCGTCCCGTAGTCGCGCTTCGCGCCGGTCGCGGGGTCGTACTCGAAGACCCGGCCGCGCGGGTACGTCCCGCCGTAGACCTTGCCGTCCGGGGAGGTGTCCAGCGCCCAGATGAAGTCGTCCGGGCCGACGTCCGCCACCTTCTGCACCGACGTGCCGGTGGTGTCGACCCGGTAGAGGTCCCCCGGTGCGTACGTACCGACGTAGAGGTCGGTGCCCACGGCGGTCGTCGCCCACGCGCCCTGCCCCGTCGGCAAGGTGTATCGCTGGGTGACCCGCTTCTGCGCCGGGTCGTACGCACCGACGACGGTCGGGCTGACCCCGCCGGTGTTGACGTAGATGCGGTCGCCGATCGGCTCGGAGCCGTTGAGGACGGTGACCGAGGACGCCGGGCCCAGGTCGGTGACCGGGGCGGCCGCACTCTCTTTCTCGGCCACACCTCGCGCCGAGCCAGGCGCGACGGCCGGAAACGCTGCTGCGACGGTGAGTGCGACGGCGGCGGTGGCGGCAGCAGCGGACACGATCGCGGAACCTGGCATGGCGTGCCTCCCGCGGGCTCGGGGCGGACGAACGTCGAAGTCTGCCGGTGCGATGTTTCGGTCCGGACTGTATTTAACGACCAGTGCGGATGACAGCCGTCGGCCGATCCGCGTCCGCGTTCGGTCGCCGCGGCTCCCCGGGAACGAATCAGGCGTCGCGGCCAGGCGCAGCGGGGGGTTCGAGGACGAGGCCGAGGTTCTTCGGCCCTCGGAAGTCCAGTCGTACGGTCTCGCAGCGGCCACCGAGGCCGCGGTGGTGCGCGGCGACCGCGGCGAGGAGCTCGGCCTGGCCCAGCCGGTGGGAGCGATCCCAGAAGTTGCAGCAGGGCACCACCAGGACCGGACGGGTGACGGCTGAGTCGACAACCTCCCGCAGCGCCTCGTCCGGATGCAGGCCGACCACGACGTCGTAGAAGTCGGCCATCGCCGCGGAGTACTCCTCCGCCCGGCCGGGCACACCCTTCAGCGTCCAGCCGCGCGGGTCCACCACCTCGCACTCCATGCCGTACCGCTTGCGCAGCAGCCGCGCCAGCATGCCCTGGCCACCGGCCACGTCCGCGACGTACTTCGCCGTCGGGAACCGCTCACCGACGTACGCCGCGACCACCTCGAAGCGGGCCGGGTCGCCGTGGAAACGATGCCGGCTCACGGCTCCCTCCTGCGCCGCGGCGGCGCCGGAGCGGTCCGCGGGTCGGCGGTGGCAGGCGTCATCGGCATCCTTCCCGTGAACTCGCTGTCAGGGCTGTCAGGTGATCGCTATTGAACCGCTCCACCGGATCAGGTTCCATGCGGCGGGGCGGTCCGAAACGTCCGGTTGACACTCCGGGCACCGCCTCCGGCGAACGTCTGTTCGAAGCATCGGGTAGGGTCGGAGACGTGACCGCGGCGTTCCAGGGCTCCCTGCTGGACTACGCCGACGAGCCGGGCCTGGCCGAGCTCGCCGGCGCCGTCCGCCGGGTGCCGCTCAGCTATGGAGCATGGATCGACCTTCGGCCCGGGTGGGTGCGCGGCTCCGACCAGCTGTTCGAGCGGCTGTGTGAGACGGTCCCGTGGTACGCCGAGAAGCGGCAGATGTACGACCGGGTGGTCGACGTCCCGCGGCTGCTGTGCTTCTACGACGAGGACGCGCCCCTTCCCCACCCACTGCTCGACGAGGCGAAGGCCGCCCTGGACGCCCACTACGCCGAGGAGCTGGGCGAGCCCTTCCGTACCGCCGGACTGTGCCTTTACCGCGACGGCAGCGACAGCGTGGCCTGGCACGGTGACCGGATCGGTCGCGGCCGCACCGACGACACCATGGTCGCGATCATCTCTCTCGGCGCCCCGCGTTCCCTGCTGCTGCGACCGCGCGGCGGCGGAGAGACGATCCGTCATCCGCTCGGCCACGGCGACCTGATCGTGATGGGTGGCTCCTGCCAGCGCACCTGGGAGCACTGCGTGCCCAAGACCAAGGGAGTGGTCGGGCCGCGGATCAGCATCCAGTTCCGTCCGCACGGGGTGCGCTGAGCCCTGGCCCGCCTCACACCCGGCCCGAGGAGCGAGACAGGGCAGACCATGCCCGGACAGCTCGGCCACCGCCCGCCCGCCTTCGTGGTTGGCTGACGGGCATGCACATCGATCTGAGTGGACGTGTCGCCGTGGTGACCGGCGCCGGGCGCGGGATCGGCCGCGCGCTGGTGCGCCGGCTGGCCGCCGAAGGGGTCACCACCGTGGCGCTGGACGTCCACCCCGACGAGCTGGACGCCTTGGGCGCCGAGCTCGGCTCCGAGAGCGGCGTACCCGCGAGTCAGTTCGTCTGCGACGTCACCGACCTCGCCCGCATCCAGGAGGTCGTCGAGGAGACCGTACGCCGGCACGGCCGCATCGACATCCTGGTCAACAACGCCGGCATCGTCGCGGGCGGGCCCGTCGACGTGCTGTCGGAGGAGAGCTGGCGCCGCTGCCAGGACGTCAACCTCACCGGAACGTTCCTGATGTGCAAGGCCGTCGTCCCGGTGATGAAGGAGCAGCGTTCCGGCCGCATCATCAACGTCTCGTCGTTCGCCGCGATCGTCCCCACCGCGGGCGGCTCGGCGTACGCCTCGGCGAAGGCGGCGGTCGCGCACTTCACCCGGGCGCTCGCCGGCGAGCTGGGCCCGTGGAACATCACCGCGAACGCCTACGCCCCGGGCATGGTGCCCACGCAGATGAACCACTTCGCCGAACGCTCACCGGAGGAACAGGACAGGCTGTTGGACCTGCTCACGATCCGCCGGTGGGGTACGCCGGACGACATCGCCAACCTGGTCTGCTTCCTCGCCTCCGACCAGGCCGGCTACGTGACCGGAACCCTGATCGACGTCAGCGGCGGCAAGCTCGCCACCCAGATGCCCCGCGCCGCCTACGACCGGGCGGCCCACGCGACCTGAGCGGCCACTCAGGCCTTCAGGTGCTCGCGGAGCATCGTCGCCGCCTGGGCGACCGCGGCCCGGGCCGCGCCGGTCTCGCGGAGCGCGTCCAGCAGCACGAAGTCGTGGATCGTCCCGGCGTAGCGTGCGGCTGTCGTGGGCACGCCGGCCCTCCGCAACTTGACGGCGAACGCCTCGCCCTCGTCGCGGAGCACGTCCGCCTCCGCGGTGATCACCAGCGCGGGCGGCAGGTCACGAAGATCGTCCAGGCGGGCACGCAGCGGGGACACCGTGATCAGCGAGCGTTCCTCCTCGTCGGTGGTGTACTGGTCCCAGGCCCACCGCATCGCGTCCCTGCGCAGGAAGTATCCCTCGGCGAACTCCTGGTAGGAGGCGCTGTCGCACGCCGCGTCGGTCACGGGGTAGAACTCGACCTGCGCGACGAAGCGCACGTCACCGCGCTGTTTCGCCAACAGGGTAAGGGCGATCGCCAGGTTTCCGCCCACGGAGTCACCGGCCACCGCGATGTGGGAGGAGTCCAGCCCCTGGAGCGCCCCCTGCGCGCACACCCACTGCGCCGCCGCGTAGCACTGCTCCAGCGCGACCGGGTAACGCGCCTCGGGTGCTCTGTCGTACTCCGGAAACACCACCGCGGCGTTCGCCTGCGTGGCGAGTTCGCGGACCAGCCGGTCGTGCGTGTGGGCGTTGCCGAACACCCAGCCGGAACCGTGCACGTAGACGATGACCGGCAGCAGGCCCCGCGCCCTCGGCGGACGGACGATCCGCACCCGAACCGACCCGGTGGGCCCGCCCGGCACGGTCACCCACTGGTCGAACACCTCGGGCTTGTCGACGTCCCCGGACTGGACGTCGTCCACCACGGCCCGCCCCTCCTCAGGCGGCAGATCGTGGAGATAGGGCGGTGCGTCGGTCGCCTCGGCGAACGCCTGCGCGGCCGGGTTGAGTGCGATACCTCGCGGGTTCGCCGTCATGGGCTGCTCCTGAGACCGAAACCGACGACTCGGAACGTACGACTCACAACGTACGACGAGAACGCACCGATTCGAACGCCAACCGGAACTCCAGCAAGACTTTCCTGCCCGGTGAGCTACTTGAGGGCACCCCTCGTCAGCCCGGCCACGAACTGCTTCTGGAAGAAGATGAACACCAGGATCACCGGCAGCGACGCAAGAAGCGCACCGGACAGCAACATTCCGTAGCGGAAGTCGTACGGTCCGATCAACGAGGAGATCCCGAGGTTCATGACGAACATCTTCGGGTCGGTGGTGATGATGAGCGGCCAGAAGTAGTCGTTCCACAGGCCGAGGAACGTCAGGATGCCGAGCACGGCCAGGCCGGGACGGACCAGCGGTACGACGATCCGCCACCAGATGCCGAACTCGCTCGCGCCGTCCACCCGGGCGGCGTCGAGCAGCTCGTTCGGGATCGACAGGGTGTACTGCCGCATCAGGATGATGCCGAACGCCGTGACCGCACGCGGGATGATCAGGCCCTCGTAGGTGTTGAACCAGTCCAGCGTTCGCATGATCTGGAACTGCGGCACCAGCAGCACCTGGCTGGGCAGCAGGATGGTGGCCAGCATCATGAACAGCAGGGGGTTCTTGAACCTGAAGTCGTGCTTGGCGAACGCGTAGCCCGCAAGCGACGCGAGCATCACCGCGAGGAACGTGCCCACCACCGCGACGATCGCGGTGTTGAGCATCCACCGGGCGACCGGGAAGCCCTGGAACAGCTGCGTCATGTTGGTGAACGTCCAGGTCCGCGGCCACAGAGTGAGCGGGACGCCGAAGATCTCCGCGTTGTTCTTGAACGCGCTGAACGCCATGTAGAGGTAGGGCAACACCTCGACCAGGACGCCGACCAGCAGCAGGACGTTGACGACGACGAACGAGATGGCCGGCCAGCGTCGCCTCGTCCCCACCGCCGGGGCGGTCTCGACGTAAGTCCGCGCGGACACCTTGTGAATGACTGCCACTTACTCCACCTCACTCGCCGGGCGCGGACCTGCCGCGGAAGACCTTGATGTTGACCAACGACACGATCAGCAGGAAGAACGTCATCACGTAGGCGATCGCACTCGCGTAGCCGACGTTGAAGAACTGGAAGCCCTGGTTGTAGATGTAGAGCGTCACCGTGAGCGACGCGTCCGACGGCCCACCGTTGGTCAGCAGGAACGGCAGGGCGAACAGGTTGTACGAGCCGATGATCGCCTGCAGGACCACGAACAACGCGATCGGCTTCAGCAGCGGCAGGGTGATGTGACGGAACGCCTGCCAACTGCTGGCCCCGTCGATCGAGGCCGCCTCGTAGAGGTCGTCGTCGATGCCGTTGAGGCCGGCCATCCAGTACAACGCGTTGATGCCGGTCCAGGTCCACACACCGATCAGCACGATGGCGAGCATCACCAGCTTCGGGTCGGTCAGCCAGGCGAACGGCCCGACGCCGAACCATCCGAGCGCAGTGTTGAGCAGACCGAACTGATCGTCCAGGATCCGGGCGGCGATCACGGTGATGACCACCTCCGAGGTCAGCACCGGGAAGAAGAACGCGGTCCGGTAGAACGTCTTCCAGCGCACCGACCGGGAGTTGATGGCCAGTGCGATCAGCAGGGACAGGCCGCCGATCAGGACCACGCTGCCGAGCGCGTAGATGGTGGTGTTGCGCAGCGCCATCAGGAACCGCGGGTCGGACATCAAGTGGATGTAGTTGCCCAGTCCCACGAACGTCCGGTGCTCGAACCCGAAGCCCTTGGTGAAGCTCAGGATGAACGAGTAGACGATCGGATACAGGCCGAACACCAGGAACAGCAGAAAGAACGGCGCGATGAACAGATAGGGCGCCACCTTCCTCTGTCGTCGCCACCACCACGTCCGCGCCGGGGCCAGCGGTCGGGACACGCGCGCACTCAATGTCGACGTCGCCATCAGGCAACCTCTCCTTCCCTCGGCCCTACGCCGTCACGAAGCTGATGGTGTCCGCCGACTCCCGTTGCGCCGCGGTCAGCGCCGACCGCGGCGACATGCGCAGGTTCTGCATCGGCGGGGTGAGGCCCACCCGCACGAAGGTGCTGGTGGTCTCCGGCCAGTACGGCGACATGTACGCGGTGGGAATCTCCGGTGAGACCTGGTGGATCAAGGCGCCCACCCGCTGGTTGTCGAAGAACGGCAGCGGCTGGGACAGCCGCTTGTCGGCGAACGCGGGCTTGTAGGTCGGCCACACCTGCCGGATCTCGAAGTCGTCCAGCAGCGCCCGCGCCGACGTGTGCGCGAACAACACGAAGTCGCGGGCCTCTTCGGCGTACTTGCCGGTCTTGAGCACCGTCACGCCGGTGCCGCCCCAGGTCGCGGTGCGCGCGCCGCTGTCCGCCTCCCACCGCGGGAACGGCATCAGGTGCCACTTGCCCTTGGTCTCCGGGATGTTCTGCTGGACGTACCCGCTGAACTGCCAGGACGGGCCGATCAGCGAGGCGATCTTGCCCTGCGACAGCGCGACGTTGTAGGACTGACCCGTCGGTCGGAGGGTCGACCACCCGGCCTTCATCGCGTTCTGCATCCACGTCAGCGTGCGGACGCCCTCGGGGGTGTCCAAGGCCGGATGGCCGTTCGGGTGGAAGAAGCCACCGCGTTGCTGCAGCGTCTGCATCCACCACTGGCTCCAGTCGAGGTAGGCCTGGTCGATCAGGTAGCTGCCGGTGTCACGGTGGAAGCGCTTCGCCTCCTCGGCGAAGTGCTCCCAGGTGGAGATGTTGGTGTCGACCTTCGCCTTCTTCCACACGTCCCAGCGGTAGCTGAGCAGGCAGGCGTTCAGTTCGTTGCCGATGCCGTACGTACGGCCGCGCCAGGTCCAGGGGTCGGTCGCGGACGGATGGTAGAGGTTGTCCCATTCACCCATCTGCTTGAGCTTTGCCGCCAGATCGACAAAAAGAACGTCCCCCTTGATGTAACGGGGGAACTGACTGATTTCGACGTCGGCCATGTCCGGGCCGCCGGATCCGGCCTGGGCGGTAATGAGCAACTGGTCGTGCATCTGCGTGAACGGCAGGATGAGCCAGTTGATCTCGAAGTCCGGATTCTTCTCTTTCTTGTACAGCTCGAACGCTTTCTTCTGCCAGGCGATCCGCGAGTCGGTAAATGCCCAGAAATTAAGGGTCTTCTTCACCCCGCGATTGAAGTTCGGCGCCTGGCCACAGCTACCCAGAACCGACCCGCCGGCGACCGCAGCTCCCGCCGCCAAGGCCCCCTTGAGCAGCGACCTTCTGGTCACAGACGCCATCTTCACCAGCCCTTCGAAAGCATCGAACCGCCGACAAACACGTTTATAGGGCAGTTCGTTTTCCTACTGACGACAATTCGGTTGGCGCGACACACACGATTCCCCCGCCGGAGGCGTTGAGCGTACGACGGGAGTCAATACACGGGGAAGCGGGGTGGCCAGCTTCGGACAGCATTGGCTTCAAATTATGAGGCGGAATTAGGGACTGAATTTTCAAGTGCTGAGCGCTCAACAAAAAGCTGGCCCATTTCGCGTTATTTCGAGTAGGAGTGCACCGCCCTTCCCGGGTGCGAAGGACACGGCCGACCCCGGGCACGCGGCGCACGGGCCGTGGACGGGTCGCGGGCGCCTGCACTAGCGTCCAAGGTCATGCCACACGGATCAGGCAAGCCAGGCAACACCAGCCCGTACGAGATGTTCCGCACCCTCGCCGACCACAACCACCCGAAACACGGCTACCGGCCGGGAGAGGACGTCGCCGCCTGGCGGGCACGCGCCCTGCCGGACGTGCTGGCCACGCTCGGCCTCCCGCCCGCCGCGCCGTCCGAGCGGCGTGCGGACCTGGTGGCGGAGTGGCAGGACGGCACGGTGCTCACCCAGCGCTGGCTGCTGTCGGTGAGCGAGGACCTCGACGCCTACGCCTACGTCAACCGGCCGGCCGACCTGGCGCCGGGTGAACGACGTCCGGCGCTGCTGTGCTGGCACGGCCACTCCGCGGGTGGCAAGGAGGTCATCATGGGAAACGCCTCCTCCCCCGAGTACCGCGACGCCGACCTGGACACCCACACCTCCTACGGCCGCCGGATGGCCGAGGACGGGTTCGTCACCTTCGGAATCGACTGGATGGGGTACGGCGACCAGGACGACCGCCGCAAACCGCACCACCACGACGTGGCCGGCAACCGGGACTGGTGCAACCTCTACTACCTGCAGGCGACGATGCTCGGCATGACTCCGCTCGGCATCAACCTCGCCCACGGGCGGAGCCTGGTCGACCACGCGGTCACCCTGCCGTTCGTGGATGCCGACCGGCTGGGCGTGATGGGCCTGTCCGGCGGCGGCACGATGACGTTGTGGAGCGCGCTCACCGACGAGCGGCTGCGCGCGGCCGAGATCATCTGCTACAGCGACCTGTTCGCCGTCTTCGGGTTCCGCGACCTCAACTACTGCGGCTCCCAGATCACCCCCGGCCTGTTCACCCTGGTCGACCTGCCGGACCTGCAAGGGCTGCTTGCGCCGCGTCCACTGCTGGTCGACGTCGGAGCCTACGACGAGTGTTTCCGGCTGGAGTCGGCGATGGCCTGTCACGAGCGGGTTCGCGAGATCTACCGCGCGGCGGACGCAGGCGACCACCTCGAGCTCGACCTGTTCCCCGGCGGGCACGGCTGGGGCGGCAACCGGTCCGTGGCGTTCTTCTCCCGGCACCTCGGGCTCGGCCGATGAGCCGCACACCGGCGGGACGGCGTACCCGATATGCGCTCTGCGGACTGTCCAACCGCGGACTGTCGCTGTTCGCGCTACCCCTGCTCGGTCTGGACGCCACGGGTACGCGGCCCGCCGAGCACGCCGACCCGGCCGAGCCGGCTGGGCCGTCCGAGCTGTCGGAACTGCCCGAACACGGCGAGCTGGTGGCGATCCTCGACGTGGACGCCGACCGCGTACGCGCGTTCGGCGACCTGACCTCCACCGACGTCCCGTTCTACGCTCCGGCCGAGTTCGACCGGATGGTGGACGAGGTGGGCCCGGACGTCGTGCTCGTCACCTCCCCCGACGCCACCCACGCCGTCTACGCGATCGCCGCGCTGCGCCGCGACCGCGACGTCATCACCGAGAAGCCGATGGCGGCCACCTGTGCGCAGGTTCGCGAGATGCTCGCCGCCGAACGCGCCAGCCGCGGATCGATCAGGGTGGCGCACAACCTGCGTTACACCGAACGCAACCGTCAGCTGAAGCGGATGCTGCTCGACGGTGCCGTGGGCAGGGTGACCAGCGTCGAGCTGACCTGGAGCGTGGACACCTACCACGGTTCGAGCTACTTCCACCGGTGGAACCGCGAACGCCGGATCTCTGGTGGGCTGTCGATCCACAAGGCCTGCCACCACTTCGACATGGTCAACTGGCTGGTCGGCGACGTGCCGGAGCAGGTGTTCGCCTACGGCGCGCTCAACTACTACGGGCCCGGCAGCCCGCACCGTCCGGAGACGGGCGAGGGCGACGACCCGCGCCGGGACTGTCCGTACCACCAACGCTGGCTGGCAGACGGCGACGTGCCCGAGGACGACCACCTGAAGCCGCGCACCGGCCTGGGCGGCCTTCCGTACACCGTGCAGTACCCACCCGGCACGCGGAACTGGATCTACGACGAGGCCATCGACATCGAGGACACCTATTCCGCGGTCGTTCGCTACCGCTCGGGTGCGAGCCTGAGCTACTCGGTGCTGTTCTCCGGCGCCTGGGAGGGTTACCGGCTGGCGATCAACGGCACGCACGGGCGGCTGGAGGCGTGCAGCGTGGACTTCCGTGACGGGAAGGGCGAAACGCCGGAGTCCGGGCAGATCGTGCACCACCCGATGTTCGGGCAGGCGCGGCGTCACGACATCGCCGGTGGCGAGGGTGGGCACGGCGGGGCGGACCCGCTGATCCGGCGGGACCTGCTGCTCGGCCCGTCGCAGGAGTCGCTGGACCTGCGCATACCGGCCGACAGCCGCGAGGGTGCGCTGGCGGTGGCGATGGGCGAGGCGGTCTGGCGTTCGGTGGCCGACAACCGTCCGTACTCCATCGACGAGCTACTGGACCACAGCGCACCGACGTAGGCGAGAGGACGGGGAGGTACGGCGATGGTGAGCGACGTGGCGGCGGGGCGACAGGTGAGCGAGCAGGCCGGGCGCGACGGGTTCTTCCTGGTGGAGGGTCTGGTCGGCGCCGACGACTGTGCGCGTTACGCCGCTCGCCTCAGCGAGTACGCCGGCGGCCGACTGGCGGCTCCGGACGGCATCCGACTGCAGCGGGAGCCCGCGCTCGACCGGTCCGGCGAAGTACGCCCCGACGGCGGGGACATCCGCAAGGTGGACGGGCTGTTCCACGACGAGCTGCTGCACGGGCTGATCACCAGCGAGAAGGTGCTGCGGTTCGTCCGGTCGCTCGTCGGTGAACCGCCGCGGCTGTTCCGCGCCACCGCGCTGATGAAACCGGCGGCGGTCGGCTCGGAGAAGGGTCAGCACCAGGACTCGCCGTACTGGCCGATCGAGCCGATGTCGCTGTGGTCGTGCTGGATCCCGTTCGACGACGCCACCATGGACAACGGCTGCCTGACGGTCATCCCCGGCAGTCACCGGCACGGCGCGTTGCCGCACGTGCAGACGTGAGACGACTTCGTCGTACCGGCCGAGCACTACGACCCGTCCGCGCTGGTGCCGGTACCGATGAGACGCGGTTCGGCGTTGTTCTTCCACAGCCTGTTGCTGCACGGGAGCGCGGCGAACACGTCAGGGAATCCGCGCCGCGCGGTGACCATGAGCTATCTGGGGCCGGGTCACCGCTACACCGGCATGCCGCCGGCGCCGGAGTACCCCGTCGTCGACGCCTGACGCCCCACCGCCACTCGGTAGAGTCGGGCGGCGGCGAGGCGAGGAGCGATGCCCGGTGATCGAGGAGCGGCAGGAGTGGCGGGAACTGCTGGAGGCGGACGCCGCCGGCTACGCACGGGTGGCGATGGACAACATCGACCGCGAGTTCCCGTACGCCGTCCCGCACACGATGCAGGAGCCGGGTGACTTCCCCCACCGGCCGCGAGCACAGCACCCGGTCTTCTACGGCAGCTACGACTGGCACTCGTGCGTGGAGATGTACTGGCTGCTGGTGCGCCTGCTCGCAACGGCCGGCCGCGGCGTCCCCGTCGGCGCGCTACCGGAGGCGGAGATCCGGTCCCTCCTCGACAGCCACCTCAGCGCCGACGGCCTGGCCGCCGAGGCCGCGTTCATGGTCGACCGGGTCGGAGGTCGCCGCGAGCGCCCCTACGGGTGGGGGTGGGCACTCCGCCTTGCTCACGAGCTCGCGAGCTGGGACGACCCGGACGCCCGGCGGTGGTCACAACGGTTCACACCGTTGGCCGAAACCCTGACCGGGAACTTCCTCCGGTGGCTACCCAACGCGACCTATCCGGTGCGGTACGGCATCCACTCGAACAGCGCCTTCGCCGTGTCCCTGTCACTTCCGTACGCCCGGATGCGTGCCGTTGACGGCGCCCCTGACCTGCTGGACGCACTCGTAACGGCCACGCACCGGTGGTTCGGCGACGACCGCGACTACCCCGGCGCGTGGGAGCCATCCGGCAGCGACTTCCTGTCACCGGCGCTGACCGAGGCCGAACTCATGGCCCAGCTGATGCCGGCGGAGGAGTTTCCGAACTGGCTCGAACGGTTCCTGCCCGGACTCGCCGACGCAAGCCCGGCGGCCCTGTTCACCCCTGCGGTCGTGTCGGACGACAGCGACGGCCAGATCGCGCACCTGCACGGCCTGAACGCGAGCCGCGCGTGGTGCTGGCGCCGGATCGCCGAGTCCCTTCCCGGGGACGACCCTCGGGTGGACGCCGCTCTCACGGCGATGCGGCGTCATGCCGACGTCGCGTTGCCGCATGTCGCGGGGAGCGACTACATGGTCGAGCACTGGCTCGCGGCCTATGCCGTCCTCCTGCTCACCTGAACGCCCCCACACTCGTCAGTCGAGGTAGGCGACGTCGTCGACCTGGAACCTCGCGCTCCAGGGCGTGTCCGACCCGATCGCCCGGAAGCCGACCTCGAGCCTGGTCACCTTGTTGCGCTGGGCCCAGTCGCCGACGTCGACCCGAAGTTCGTTCCACCTGTCCGGTGTGAAGGTGCTCACTGTCGTCGACCGGCGTTCGGACCCGCTGACCACAGTCAGCGTCGCCTCGTAGCCGGTCGCTCCGGGCGCACCCCCGTAGGAGTCCACCCAGGCGACGACGCTCTTCGCGCCGGACAGGTCCAGCGGGGAGGTCAGGTCGACGGCGACGGTTCTGCGTGCCGAGGCCGGCGCCGCAGCTCCGGTTGCTTCCAGCGCACCGGATCCACCGTGTGGAGACCCGGGCCCGTTGGCGAAGCTGCCCACGCGAGCCACCGACGTGACGTTCTCCCCCGCGACCCAGCCTTGAACACCGTCGTCGAAGGTGAACAGCGACGTGGGCGTGGCAGGTGGCACCGTGAACTCCACCGGAAGCACCAGTCCCTCGTACGCCGCGCAGATCACCGGGTGGTCGGGGTCGGCCGGGTCGAAAGCCGTCACGGTGGTGTCGAACGTCTCGCCTGCGCCGGTCCCGATGCCGCCGACGTCCAGCGTTTCCGGCGTGACCGACACACCGCCACAGGGCTGCAAGGCCAGCTTGCCTGCCAGCGGCCGTACATCGTTGTTGGTCACCGTCACCGACAGCTTCGACCCGACAGGGTGGTGCTCGGCGAGCGTCGCCGAGACGTCGATGTTCGGGACCGCCCCTGCCGGCGCGACCTCGCCGGACAACGCGACGTAGTCCAGGTCGAAGCTGCCGCGCCAGTCGTCGTCGGTGGATCCGCGTACCCAGACCTTCACCCGGGCGAGCTGGGATCTCGGCTGCCAACCGGACAGGTCCAGGGACAGAACGTTCCAGCCCCGATCGGGATCCAGCCTGGCCAGCCCGTACGCCACCTGCCCGTCGCCCGCGTACGCACGAACCTTGGCGTAGAAGGCGTTGCCGGGCTTGAACTCCCCCGCCGCCGGCTTCGGCACCCGCACGGCGAGACTCAGCCGCGGCGTCGCGTCCGCGTTCACCGGCTTGGGGAGTACCACGTCCGCGCCCTTCCACGTCTTGGCATCGCGAGACCAGGCCGGCAGGGCTGCGGCGTCGAACCGCACCCGCAGCGCCCGCCGGCCGTGGTAGCCGCCGGCCACCGTCTGTACAGTTGCCGCGTTGTCGGAGACCCGCCAGCCGTCGAGACCCGTCTCGAAGTCGGCGAGGACGTCTGGCCGTACCGGCCTTGCTCCGTTCCTGGTACCGACCTGGGTGGGCGGTGTTCGCTCGGCGAGCTTGCCCGGATCGAAGCCGGGGATGACGTCTGCCCAGTCGCGAATTCCGATCACGGCCTTCGCGAAGTCGGTGACCTCCAGTGACCGCGCGGTGTCGATGCCGGTGAACACGTCGTAGCTGAGCTTGTGCCGACCCGGCATCGCCGCTTCGGACCGCTGGTCGTCCCAGGTCCACAGGCCCAGCCGAAGCCCGCCCTCCTGCTGGTGGTCGACATGCCGGTGGAGTATGAACGCGTCGATGCCGTCCAGGAAGCGGATCTTGTAGTAGGCGTACGCATAACAGGCGGCCTGCAGGCGTTCGGCGTCTGCTGTGTCGCCGGGGGTGTTGCAGCCCTGCTCGGACAGGATGATCCGCCGCTTCGAACCCGCATAGGTCAGGTCGTCCTGGGCGAGGTAGTCCGGCAGCACCTCGATGTTCTTGAACGTGATCTGCTGCGTGTCGAAGCCGGGCGTCGCCGCCTGGTCGTTCCAGAACGCCGGGTCGAACAGGTCCTGCGGATACGGGTGGTAGGCCACGTTCCAGCCGACGTCACCGGTGCGCTTGGTGAGCGCGTTCAACTGGTCGATCACGTCCTTGCCCGCGTAGAACCTCGTCGGGTTGGCAGGGTCGGGATTGTCCCCGCACACAGTGGTCCAGCAGTGGGTGAGCGAGATGTAGGTGCGGGCGCCGGCCCAGAACTTCTGCGTCGCCTGCCAGGCGATTCGCACCGCCCGGGCGTAGGTGGTGAGGAACTCGCCCAACGGCTTGTCACCGGAGTTCGCCCACACCCACTGCGCGTCGACCTCGTTCCCGACGATGTAGCCGACGGCTCGTCCGTGCGCCTGGTCCGCGCGGGTGTAACGGTCGGCGAGGAACTCCATGGCCGCGGTGAAGTACGCCACCCCCTCCGCCGTCCGGGTGTTGAATGCGTAGACCGTGCCGGAGCCCACCGTCGCGTCCGGGTCGTGCAGAACCGGCCAGGCGGAGTTCGGGTCGCCGCTCCGGTAGAGGATCAGGATGAGGTTGACGAGGATGCCGTTGTCCGACAGCGGTTTGATCTGCCCGTCGAGGCGGGCGACCGCGTCCGCGTCGAAGTAGAAGGTCCGGCCGCCGGACTCGAACGACACCACCTTCGAGGGGTCGTCGCCCGGCCCGTTGCGCATCAGTTCGTTGAACGCCACGTTGATCCCGGCGTGCTGGACGCCGAGCTCCTCCGCGTCGTCGGTCATCTCCACCTGCAGGCCCTTCTTGCTGGCCGCCTTCGGATAGTCGAAGTCACGTGCGGGAGCGAAGTCGAGCCGGTCGACGTACCTCGGGCCGCCCACGACTTTCGCCTCCGCGCCAGAACCGACCACCGCGACGTACTGGTCGTACAGCCGGTCGTGCCCCGCCTGGTCGGTTCGGGGGAACGATGCGTCGAACGCACCACCGGCTCCCGCGGACGTCCGCGCCACCAACTCACCGCCGGTGTAGTCGGCCGCGTCCGCCTCGGCGCCGAGGGCGTAGATCGACACCTGGTCGCCCGCCTCGGTCGCCCTTCCGCTGACCTCCACCGTCGTCTCCTGCGCCGACACCGCCGCGATGCCGTCCGCGTTCGCGTCGGCACTCGCGGACGCGTTCCCCGGCACGGTGACAGCGGGCGATGCGACCGCAGCCGTCGACATACCCGTGGTGACCGCGAGGAGTCCGGCGAGCACGGACGCGAGCGTGAGCAGGCTTCGGTGACGCAACCGCCCGAGCATGACGGACCTCCACTGGGTTGTCCTCGGCGGCGCACCTGGCGTCACCGGTTCGGTCGTCCTCACTTGTTGCCGCCCATCCCGGGCACTCCGCCCTGCAGACCGGCAAGGAAGTACTTCGACAAGAAGACGAACAACACGAGCAGCGGGACGCTGGCGATCGCGTAGCCCGCGAACAGCGGCCCGTACTCCGTGGCGTTCTGGGTCTGGAAGAACTGCAGTCCGGCCGACACCGTGCGCAGCTCGTTCTCGGTGACCGTGAGCAGCGGCCAGAAGAAGTCGTTCCAGACGCCGATCACCGTGACCAGCGCGATCGTCCCGACCACCGGCAACGACAGCGGCAGCATGATCGACGCGAACAGCCGGAGCCCGCCGGCACCGTCGACCCGGGCAGCGTCGAACAACTCCTGTGGCAACTGCTCGACGAACGTCTTCATCAGCAGCGTCCCGAGGACCGCCCCGCCGACCAGATGTGGGATCACCAGAACGACGCGCGTGTTCAGCAGGCCGAGGTCACGCATCAGCACGAACATCGGGATCAGGCTCGCGATGCCAGGCACCATGAGCAGGGCGGCGACCAGCCCGAACAACACGCTGCGACCGAAGAACCGGTAGCGGGCGAAGACGAACGCCGCGACCGTGCACAGGACGAGCGCCCCGGCGATGGCCGCTGCCGCCACGACGACCGACGTGACGAAGTACGGGCGGATCTGGATCCAGGCGCGGGTGTAGTTCTCCAGGTGCAGCGGCAAGGTGGGCAGCCACCAGGACTCGTAGTACTGCTGGTTGGTCTTGAAGGAGGTGACCAGCATGAACAGGAACGGGAACAGCCCCACGAACACGATCAGGCCGAGCACGGCCTTGATCACGGCCTGCTGGCGACGGCGACGGCGACTAGAGCGGGCGGACATCGGCGTCGCCCTTCCTGCGTACGAACACGATCACGACACTCAGCGCGATGGTCATCGCGAACAAGGTGGTCGACAAGGCCGCGGCGTAACCCCACTGACTGCCCTGGAACGCCACGCCCAGCATGCGCAGGACGGGCACCTGGGTGGCGTTGTCGGGCCCGCCACCGGTGAGCAGGTAGGCCGCGAAGCCATACTGCAGAACTCCGATCGTGGCCAGGAACACCAGCAGCTTCAGCTGGCCGGCCATCAACGGCAGGTCGATCGCGACCAACCGGCGCAACCGGCCGCACCCGTCGAGTTCGGCCGCCTCGAAGATCTCCGCCGAGACGTTCTGCAAGGTGGTGAGGAACACCAGGAACGGCAGGCCGGCCACGAACGGGAACCCGATGAACAGCAGGGACATCAGCGCGTACTTCGGGTCACCGACCCAGTTCTGCGCGAGGAAGACCAGGCCGACGCCGCGTAGCACGCGGTTGATCACGCCGTTGCCGGGCTCGTACATCGCCGCCCACAACAAGACCGTGACCACTCCCGGGAACGCCATCGGCGCGATCAGCAGGGTGCGGAAGGTGAACTGCGCCCGCTTGCTGTCCAGGCTGATGATCAGTTCGGCCGCCAGCAGCGGCAGCGCCCACGCGATGGTGACACCGAACACGAAGATGAAACCAAGGTTGCGGAACGACTTCCACCACAGGTCGTCGGCCATCATCGTGGCGTAGTTGCCCAGCCCGACGAAGGGCGAGTCGAACCCCGGCCGCCACTCGTAGAACGAGTGCCAGATTCCACTGGCGGCCGGGTAGTACGCGAACACCCCGAGGGTCACGAAGAGCGGGGCGAGCGCGAGATAGGCGTACCACGGGAAGCGGGTGCGCCGTCGGCGCCTACCGGTCCGCCCTTCCGGACTCGGCTGGCCACCACGACCTTGTGAGCCGCCCCGGTGCTCGACCGCTGCGGTCACTACTTCGCCCACGGCTCCTTGTCCCACTTGTTGTCCTTGACGGCCTGTCGCTGGCCCTTGGTCCACATGTCCTGCAGGTAGGACTCCTGCTGGGGCAGGGACTTCGTACCGAGTAGCCAACCCTCGTACAGGCTGAGCGTGGTCACGCCCGGCGGACCTCCCGGTACGGCCAGCGGGATCGAGTCACCCCAGTCACCGTCGGCGAACGCCTTCGTTGCAGTCGCACCGCTGGCTCCCTCGACCGCGGAGATGCCGCCGGTTCGGGACAGCCAGGGCTGGATGTTCGCAGGCGTGCTCACGAACTGCAGGAACTTGACCGCAGCGGCCAGCCTGTCGCCCTTGATGGTCGACGGAACCATGTAACTCGTGCCGCCGACCCCGGCTCCGAAGCGCGCCGGCGCACCTGTGGCCAGCCGCGTCGACTCCTTGGTGACCTGCGGGAAGGGCATGCTGGCGAAGGAGAACTTCACGTCCTTCAGCGCGCTCACGCCGAAGTTGACACCCCACGCCATCCCGGCCTTGCCGGACGCGAAGTCGCGCAGGCCGACGACCGCGCCGTTGAGCCCTTCGGTGTTGCCGGACCAGTCCTTGTCCACACAGGCGTCCCACATCCGTTTGATGAGCTTGTGGGACTCCACCACCTCGGGCGTCCTCGTGGTGAGCTCACCGGTCAGCACCGCCTTGGCCATCGACTTCCCGGCGACCACCGGCGCACCGGTGGACGAGAATGCCTTACCAGGCTTGCCGTCCACGGTGTAGACGTTGAGCTTGTCGACCCAACTGTCGAGGAGCATCCCGCTGATCGTCGTCATGGTCCAGCCCGGGCCGAGGTCGGAGCGGTCCATCGCCAGCGGGGTGTAGCCCGCCGCCTTCAGCCGTCCGCACGCGTCGATCAGATCCTCGAAGGTCGCGACGGGCGCCTTGAGCCCGGCCTTGTCGAAAGCGTCGCGGTTGTAGAAGATCCCGGTGCCGACCAGGTTGAACGGTACGAACTCCACATGTCCTTCGGCATTGCGACTGGAAGGGTTGCCGATTCCGTAGTAGCGCTTGCGAAACACGTCCAGCCACCGTCGACTACCGGGGCCCTTCTTGATGTAGGGGTTCGGCTTCTTCAGGTAGCCGTCCAGCGCGGTCACCATGTAGGGCTGGTGCGGCGCCTGGTTGAAGACAAGCTCCGGCGCGGTCCCGGCGGCCAGGTGGGTGGAGATCGTCTGGCTGAAACTGTTCAGGGGAAGGACGACGGTCTTCACCCTGATGCCGGGCTCGGCCTTCTCGAAGGCCGCGACCAGATCCTCCCAGGGCTTGCCGAACGACGAACCACTGTCGTTCCACTGGTTCGGGCCCTCCACGGTGATGGTGAGCTTCCCGTCACCGCCGGTCGAGTCCGCGGAGTCACCCGCGCAGGCCGCTCCGGACAACGCCAGCAGCAGTGCCACCACGACAAAGAACGCCGAACGCAGGCGGCGCGGCCGATTCGTGCGCAGAACCGCCGGAGCGTGGTGGGGCGCGGCCATGCTGGTCCCTTCCGGCACAGAGATTGAGCGGAACCTGGGAGCGGAGCAGGAGAACGAAACCCGGGAGCGGTTCCACGCATCCTCTGCGGTCGGTGCGGCCGGTGTCCAGATCACTGTCCGCAGCCGGTCCGGCACCGTCCAGTACTGCCGGCAGGGGCTTCAGCACTGCCGGCATGGCGGCGGCCTTCTCATCGAGGCCACAGCGCGAGCAGGATGGTGACGCCGACGACGACATCGAAGACCATGCACCCTTCGGCGTACGCCCGCGGCACCACCGCCCGGGCGCGGTGGTGGGCGAGGTCCCAGCCGGCGTGAGCCAGCCAGCCGGCGGCGACCAGCACCGCGGCGAGCCTCTCGTCGGCGCCGGCCGCGGCCAGAGCGAGCAGCACGTACGCCGCCAGCCCGGCCAGCTGGATCGCGAGCACCCGGCGGTTGCCGAACTCCCGGCGCCACAGCCCGAACACGAGGTAGCCGCCGGACAGGACCAGCAACAGCCACGGCTCCACCGGGAGCGGGTCGTTCACCCACGCGCTCACCGTCACCACCAGGGCGAGCAGGCTCGGCCAGCGGCGGGCGACGGCGGCCCCGACGCGACGGGCTCTGCTCGGCCCGGGGGCCGGAACCCGATGGTGGTTATGGTGTGCGTACTCCCCCGGCCGTAGGAGCATCGCCACCGCCATCGCCGGCAGCATCAGCAGGTGACCACCGACGAGCATCACGTCGCCGGAGACGGCACCGAGCCAGTACGGGACGAGAAACAACCCGAACGGCACGTACATCGCCGCACTCATCTGCGCGATCGGGGTCCAGCCGTGCCGCCGGTGCCGCATCCAGATCGCCATCCCGACGGCCATGTTCGTGGCCATCACCAGGGCGCCGACGTCGGAACGGTCGAGGATCTCCCGGCCGCCGAAGACTGCTGTTGCCGTCGTCCAGACCGGGCCGAGCAGCACCATGCCGGCGACCATGGCCACTACCATCTCGAGGTAGTGCCGCACGGCGATCCACAGTGGACGGTCCCGGCGCCTGGGAGGAGCGGTGTTGGTGAGCTGATCTGTCGTCATGGGTCGAGCGTGGATCCGGCCGGGCGCAACCCCCAGATGCGGATTGTCATCGTCTGCCCGTGCAGTTCGCAGGTCTTGCCGCGGCACTGTGGCGGGTGAGGCGGTCCGGTGTCCCGGCCGCCTACGATCTGGGCGTGACCACTCTGAGCGCGATTGCGGGCAGCGAACCCGCCGACGCCACGGACCCCCGGCTGCGGCGGGCCCGGTGGGCGACCATCGGGTCACTCGCCGCGGGCTGGCTCGCCTGTATGGCGATGCCGTACCTCGCCGTGTTCAGGGAACAGCGGCCGGCGTGGGCCGTGCTCGGCGCCGTGGGTACCACCGCGTTCGGGGTCGCCCTGGCCGGCTGCCTCTACGCCACCGCGACGCCGTGGCTGGCCGCCCGTACCCGCCGTCGGCTGCTGGCGGCCTTCGGTGCCACCTGCGTGGCGTCGGTGCCGCTGGTCGCGCCGGTCGGTGGCACCGAGTGGCTGACGTGGGCATGGTTCGGCGGAACGACAGCGGGCTTCTCGCCGATGCTCACCGGCCGGCGGCACGCGCTGGCGGTGGCCGCCGCTGTGCTCGGCTGCGCGACAGTCGTGGCCCTGGCGACGGGTGCGGCGGTGTGGGCGTTCCTGGTGGTGACCGCCTCGCTCGCGGTGTCCGTCGCAGCATTGAGCGGGCTGCAGATCTGGTTGTGGAGCCTGCTCCTGCAGGCACGAGCCGGGCGGGACGCGCAAGCTCGCCTTGCGGTGACCGAGGAACGCCTGCGCTTCGCCCGCGACGTCCACGACCTGCTCGGTCATCGGCTCGCCGTGATCGCCTTGAAGGCTGAACTCGCCGCACGGTTGGCCGGCACGGATCCCGGCCGGGCCGCGGACGAGTCGGCCGAGGTGCAACGCCTGGCCGCCACCGCGTTGTCGGAGGTACGCGAGGCTGTGCACGGCTACCGTTCGATCGACCTGTCCGATCAGCTGAGTGCTGTCAACCAGGTCTTGCGTTCGTCCGGAATCCGTTGCACGGCAACGAACTCCGTCGATGACCTGCCTGCCCACATCGCCACTGCGTTCGCGCTCACACTACGAGAGGCGGGTACGAACATACTCCGGCACAGCAGGGCCACGTGGGCCACTGTCGCGATTGCACGGGACGCGGACCAGATGACGCTCACCGTCTCCAACGACGGCGCGGACCGGTCCGGTCCCGATCGCCACAGCTTCGGGCTGCGTGGCGTCGCCGACAGGCTTGCCGAGCTGGGCGGTTCCATGAACGTCGAGGAGGTGAACGACGTGTTCACGCTCGCGGCGACCGTGCCGGTCGATCCCCCGCCGACCGCTTCGGCCGGACCGCCGGACGTATCGTGATCCGCGTGCTCCTCGCCGACGACGAGGAACTCATCCGCACCGCGCTGGCCGCGCTGCTCGACCTCGAACCCGACCTGGAGGTCGTCGCGCAGGCGGCCGACGGCGCGACCGCGGTCGAGGCGGCCCGAGCGCACCGGCCAGACGTCGCCGTAGTCGACCTGCAGATGCCGGGGCTGGACGGGCTGGAGGTCACCGCCGAACTCCGTCGCGTCCTCCCCTCCTGCCACGTCGTCATCCTCACCGGCCGCGGCCGGCCGCCGCATCTGCAGAAGGCACTCGCCGCCGGGGCGAAAGGCTTTCTGCCGAAGGGATCTCCCGGTGGTGCGCTCGCCGAGGTGATCCGGCGAGTCTCGGCGGGCGGTCGGTACGTCGATCCGGCACTGGCCGCCGACGCGCTCAGCGCCCCCGAATGCCCGTTGAGCCCGCGCGAGCTGGAGGTGCTGCGCCTCGCCGAGTACGACACCCCGCTCACGGTCGTGGCCCGCCGGATGAACCTCTCCCACGGCACGGTTCGCAACTACCTCGCGGCGGCTGTCACCAAGCTCGGCGTACGCACCCGCGGAGAGGCCTTCCGCGCGGCCCACGATGCCGGCTGGCTCTGACCGCGCAGGTTTCGCAGGAGCCCTCAGGCCTTCTGCCGTACGACATTCCACGACGGACGGCTGTTGAGCGCCTGTACGTCCGTGTCGCTGAGCCGCCGCTGGGCGTCGAACATGTCGGCGAGTTCCTCCGGCGTCAGCACGTCGGCGATGTCGTCGAAGCCGTGGGGCGCGCGTTCGGTGACCAGCTCGATCGTCTGCTCCATGGGCAGTTCGCGCTGGGCGAGTACGAGTTCGGTCGTGGCGGTTCGCCGTTCGGCCTCGTAGGCCGCCAGTCCGGCAACCGGGTCGTCGGCCATCGCAAGCTCCCTCGCCAGGACGCGAGCATCGAGGACGGCCTGCGATCCGCCGTTGGAACCCACCGGATACATCGGGTGCGCGGCGTCTCCCAGCAGAGTGACCCGTCCAGTCCCCCAATGAGGTAAAGGATCCTTGTCCACCATGGGATATTCCAGGATCCGTTCCGTACGGGAGATGATCGCTGCGATGTCGGGGCCGGGAAGCCGCCAGCCGTCGTAGTGCGGGAGTACGTCCTCCAGCCGGCCGAGCCGGGACCAGTCCGCGACGGGTACCGGGCCCGGCTCCGCGAGCGTCACCTCGGCGACCCAGTTGAGCAGCGCCCGCCCGCGGGCCTGGGCGGCAGCGGAGACGGGGTAGAGCACGAACTTCGCCGATCGGTTGGAACCCGCGACGATCATCGTGGCGCCGTCGAGGTAGGGCTCACCTTCGACCACTCCGCGCCACATCCGGATCCCGCTCCACAGGAGCGGTCCGTCGTCCGGATGGAGCCGGGCACGGACCGTCGAGTGCAGGCCGTCCGCACCGACGAGTACGTCAGCCCTCCTCGACACGTGCTCCCCTGTCCGTACGTCGCGCAGGTGCGCCGTGACGCCGGCGCCGTCCTCCTCGAGGTTCTCCAGCGCCAGTCCGGTCGAGATCCCGCCGAGGCGTTCGCGTACCTCGGCAAGGAGCATCATCTGCAACTCGCCGCGATGGACGGAGTACTGCGGCCAGTCGTATCCCGCGAACCTCCCGCGCGGAATCGTCACGATCGTGCCGCCGAACCTGTCGGTGTAGGTCATCCGGCTCGTCGGTATGCCGATCTCGGCGAGCGCATTCCCCAGGCCGAGTTCGGTGAGTTCACGGACGGCGTGGGGTTGCAGGTTGATTCCCACGCCGAGCGCCCGGGGCTCCACGACGTACTCGACGACCTCGCAGTCGAGACCGGCCGCGTGCAGGCTGAGCGCGGCGGTGAGGCCCCCGATCCCGCCTCCGACGATCAGTACCTTCATGCATTCCTCCCGCAAGATCGCCGTCTCACTCGACATGATCAACCACACCACGGTGAGGTCACACCACCACGATGTGTACTTCTTGACACCATGATCCATGGTCCGATGCGCACCCGCCGGGTAGGTCCGGTAGGACACTTCCTACGGCAGACGTCTTTCGACGAACTCCCTCAGCGGTGGCGGCGCCTGCCGACGAGTCGTTCCTTTCGGCGAAAGGATCCTTCAGCCAGACGCAGTCCTGCCCCGACGCCGATCGCGTCGGGGCAGGACTTTCGTCCAGCAAGCCGGGTCAGCCGAGCATGCCTGGCCCTGCACTCAGGTGGAGCGGGCCGCAGCCGGGGCAGGTGCGCCCGCCGGCTCCAGCGCGACCGGCGGCGGGGCGTCCTCGGTGCCGGGCACCTCGGTTCCGTTGATCGGGCACCGGCTGGTCTCGGGGATCCGGACCAGCGAGATGGCGCCGATCGCGCAGGCGGCCATCATGTAGAACGCCGGCGTGAGCGCGACTCCCGTCTTCGCCGTCAGCCAGTCGTTGACGGCCGGTGCCGTGCCTCCGAACAACGACGTCGAGACGTTGTAGGCGATCGCGAACCCGGCATACCTGATGTGGGTGGGGAACATCGCCGGGAACGTCGCGGAGATCGTCGCCAGCTGCGGGACGTAGAGCAGGCCGAGGACGGCGAACCCGATGATCGCCCCCACGACGTTCGTCGCCATCAGCATGAACATCGGCACGACCGCGATGAACAGCCCGCCGAGCGACAGCCACCACATCGGCTTGCGGCCGAACCGGTCGGAGAACGCACCTGCGAACGGCACGAACAGCATCATCGCCAGCATGCCGATGATCGGGACGACCAGCGAGACGTTCGCGCTCAGGCCGATCTCAGTCTTGAGGTAGGTCGGCATGTACGTCAGCAAGGTGTAGTTGACGACGTTCAGTGCGATCACCAGCCCACCGAGCTGGAGGATGGGCCGCCAGTACTCCGTGATCAGGCTCCGGAACGGGTGGTGGATCCTCTCCTTCTCACCCGATGCCTCCAGCTCCTGGAACACCGGCGTGTCCTCCAGCCTGGAGCGCAGGTAGACGCCGATCAGACCCAGCGGCGCGGCCACGAGGAACGGCAACCGCCAGCCCCACGCGTGCATGGTCTCGTCGCCGAGCGCCAACGAGCAGCCGAGCATCAGCAGAGCACCGAGCGAGAAGCCCGCCAGGGTGCCGAACTCGAGGAAGCTGCCGAAGAAGCCACGACGCCGGCTGGGCGCGTACTCGGCCATGAACGTCGCCGCACCGCCGTACTCGCCACCGGTCGAGAACCCCTGGATCATCCGCAGGACGACCAGCAGTGCGGGCGCCCACAGTCCGATGGAGTGGTAGGTGGGAATGAGCCCTACCGCCAGGGTCGCACCGGACATCAGCAGGATCGTCAGCGCGAGCACGTGTTTGCGGCCGAGCCGGTCACCCAGCGGCCCCCAGATCAGACCACCCAGCGGGCGGACGAGGAACGACACCGCGAACGTCAACAGAGCAAACAGCGTCGCGTTCTGGGTGTCACCCGGGAAGAACGCGGCCGAGATGTAGATGACGCCGTACGAGTAGATGCCGTAGTCGAACCACTCGGTTCCGTTCCCGATGGCCGACGCGGCGATCGCTCGGCGCAACACCCCGGATGGTTGTTCCTTCTCCACGGTCGGTCTGGCGGATTTCTGTGAACTCACTAGTCCTCCTCGGCCGGTTCCGGACGGGGCACGCTAGCAGTGTCCTGTGCAACGTTTCAAAACCCGAACTGTCGCAGGCAAGCTCGGCTTGCGCCTGCATGCGAGCGGGACCCCATTGTGACAACTGCCCGCCTGAACAGCAGCCCGGCGGGCAGTGCCCGGCCGCGCCGGTCCAGTTCGTCACCGCCGACGGCAGACGACAGTTGTCCGACAACGGACAGCGTTTGCCCACCGACCGACTCGGGCGTGGTTCGCCCTAGTATCGAAGGAAATCACGGCGGGCGTCCGGCCCGCCGGGCCCCGTACGTCCATGAGGAGACTCATGAAGATCACGGACGTCAAGACTTTCCTGGTCCACGACCGCGAGCGCCCGAGCCGCAACTACACGTTCGTGAAGATCTACACCGACGAGGGTGTGACCGGTCTCGGTGAGGCCGGGGTCACGGGCCGTGAGCTGGCGGTACGCGGGATGGTCGAGAGCTTCGCACCCATCCTCCGCGGGATGGACCCGACCCGGATCGAACACATCTGGCAGACGCTGTGGCGCGGCCACTTCTTCCGTGGCGGGCACGTCCACTCCGCCGCTGTGGCTGCCATCGACATCGCGCTGTGGGACCTGCGCGGCAAGGTACTCGGCGTCCCTGTCTACGACCTGCTGGGCGGACGCACCCGCGACTACGCACGCTGCTACTGCCACGTTCAGCAACCTGGCGCCGGCCACGGCCCACGCGGCGCGATCGACGCGATGGTCGACTACGCGAAGGGCCAGGTCGAACAGGGCTGGCAGTTCATCCGGTTCGGGGCCGGCGAGGGCAGCAGGCAGGGCGCGGAAGGCATCTACGAACAGTCCCGAGCGGTGCGGTGGACCGTGGAGGCCTTCGGCGCGCTGCGGGACGCGGTGGGCCCGGAGGTCGAGATCTGCGTAGACTTCCACCAGCGCACCACTCCGCCGTACGCCATCGAACTGGCCCGCGAGCTCCAGCCCATGCGGCCGTTCTTCATCGAGGATCCACTGCGGGCGGAGAACCCCTCGGAGTTCGCCTACCTGCGCCAGCACATCTCGGTGCCGATCGCCACCGGCGAGCAGCTTCCGAGCAAGTGGGACTGGCGCGAACTCGTCGAACAGGACCTGATGGACTACTGCCGGGTGGACCTGTGCATCTGCGGTGGCCTCACCGAGGCACGCAAAGTCGCCGGCTGGTGTGAGACGCACTACATCGAACAGGTCCCGCACAACCCACTCGGGCCGGTGTCAACCGCGGCCTGCCTGCACTTCGACCTGTCCACACCGCTGTTCGCCGTCCAGGAACTCACCTGGCGGCCGGACATCCTCGCCGACATCGTGACCACCGACATGCGGCTGGAGGGCGGCAACCTCTACAGCGGCGGATCCCCCGGCCTCGGCGTGGAGTTGGACGACGAGGCGGCACTCGCCGAGCCCTATCAGATGGCGGGCACGCACATCCTCCGCCGGGAGGACAACTCCGTCTCCGACTGGTGACAGCGTACGAAGCCGCAGAACCAACGCAACGAGACGAGGCGGGGAAGACAGTCATGCGGGTGAAGGAAGTGCGTACGGCCTACTCGGTGCGCCCGCACGCGGCCCGGCCGATCCGCGACGCCCTGCAGACCCTGACCGGCGGCGGTTCGGTGAGCGTGGAGATCGAGTCCGAAGGCGGACTGGTCGGGCGCGGCTCGTCGTCATTCGGGCGGATCGACGGGGCGCCGAAGGCGTTGTCGGTCTTCATCGACGAGGTGCTCGCTCCGCTGGTGGTCGGCCAGGACGCCACCCGGATCCCGGCGATCGTGGAGTCGCTGAAGATGGAGACCGAGTACCACGGCACCGCGGGGTTCGCGACGTTCGGCATCAGCGCGGTCGACGTCGCGTTGTGGGACCTGCTGGGCAAGGCCCACGGCGTGCCGACGTACCAACTCTGGGGCGCCCACCGCGATCGCGTACCCGCGTACGCGATGGTCGGCTGGTCCAACTACGACCTCGACGAACTCCGGCAGCAGTGCGGCGAGGCGGTCGCGCAGGGCTTTCGCGGGGTGAAGATCAAGGTGGGCGCCGGTGACCTGGACGACGACGTACGCCGGATCGAGGCAGTCCGGTCGCAGGTCGGCCCCGACGTCGCGCTCATGGTCGACGCCAACCAGGTCTTGACACTCAGCGAGGCGCTGCGCCGGGGCGAGGCGTTCGGCGAGCTGGGCGTGACGTGGTTCGAGGAACCACTGCCCGCACAGGACTTCGCGGGTTACGCCGAACTCACCAGCCGGCTGCTCATCCCGGTCGCTGCGGGTGAGAATCTCTACGGTGCCCGCCAGTTCCGTGAGTTCTTCCAACGCCGTGGCTGCGACATCGTTCAGCCGGACCTCCGCCGCGCGGGCGGGCCGACCGAGATCCGCGCGGTCGGAGCGCTGGCCTCGGCGTTCGGCGTACCGTACGCCTCTCACGGCGGTGGTCCGGCTGCGCTGAGCCTGCTGCTGTGCGCACCGACCGCGGTCTGGCTGGAGACCGGCCTGCGGTCGTCGCCGTCGGCGTTCCCGCGACTCGAGGGCGGCTGCGCGCTTGCTCCGCAGGGACCCGGTTTCGAGTGGGAGTGAGCCCCTCGCCACCGCGGACACCGAACCCTGGCGTCTCCCGCACGGCGCCGACCGACGACACGCACGACCGGCGGTTGCTGTCGGGCGTCGTCGGACAAGCGGGTGCGGTGGCCGTCGCCGTCACCGGTGGCGCCGCCTCGGCCGCGCAGGCACTGGTGAACGGCCGCCTGGCCACCGGCCTCGGCACGCCGGTGACCGCGGCGCTGGTCAGCAACGGACTCGCCACCGTGCTCCTGCTCGTGATCGCCTTCGCCTCACCGGCCGTGCGAACCTCGTTGCGGCGCGTCGCTCGCGAACGGTTGCCGTGGTGGGCCTACCTGGGCGGCGTCCTGGGAGCGGCTTCGGTCGCCGGTACTGCCCTGGCCGCGCCGATCCTCGGAGTTGCGTTGTTCACCGTCGTCTCGGTCTGCGGCACCGGAGTGGGCGGCCTCGCCGCCGACCGGGTCGGTCTCGGCTCCTCCGGTCGACTCCCGGTGAGTACGGGAAGGGTGGCCGGGGCGGCGCTGGCCGTCGTCGCGATGGCCGTCGCTCAGATCGGTCATTCGGCAGCCCACGTGGCGCTCGCGGTGATCGTCTTCGTCCTGGTCCTCGGCATGGGACGGTCGGTCCAGGCCGCACTGAACGCCAGGCTGGCGACGGTTGCCCGCAACGTGGGCGCGGCGTCGCTGGTGAACGCGACGGTGGGCACCACCGCGCTCGGCCTGGCCGCGGGAGTGCTCGCCACTGTGGGTGCCCTGCCGTTCGCCGGCTGGCCGGCAACCTGGTGGGCCTACCTCGGTGGCGTGCTCGCCCTCGTGGTCACCGGCGCGAACATGATCGCGGCCAGGTCGATCGGCGTACTGCGGACGGTGCTGGCGGCCCTGTCCGGCCAGCTGGTGTGCGGAATCGCGCTGGACGCCCTCGTGCCGTCCGAGCCGATGCCCACCGGCTGGCTGTTGCTGGGTTCGGCACTGATGGTGCTGGCAGTCACGGTGTCCGGGGTCACCGCCGCCCGGGACAAGCAGACATCGGTCGGGCCGTAGCCGGCCAGCCGCCGGTACGGGCAAGGACGGCTTGCACCACCTGCTCGACCGTACGCCCGTCCGTGTCGACCCGGAGGTCGCCAACCCCGGCTTGCTCCAGGCGGGCCGCGGCCGTCGCCGCGTCGTTCGCCATCTCCCGCAGGAAGGAGTCCGGCTGGCCTCTCAGCAGATCGCCGGGCTGCCACCAGCTGCCGCCCCGGCCGCGCCTCAGCATCCGGCGGGTCAGTTCCTCCGTCCCGGCGTGGAGCCGGCACACGGTCAGCGTCGCGGCCGGCACCGCGTCGGCGTAGGTGCGTACCGAGGCGGGGTCGTCGACCGGCCCGTTGACGACCAGGCACCGAGCTCCGCCGGCATGGAACGTGTCCCACACTGCCGCGAGGTTGTTCGCCCTGATCTGGTGGGGATCCACGCCAGGGGCCTGGACCCGGAAGTGGCCGAGCTGGTCCAGGTCGACGAACGCCGCGGGCACGCCCCCTGCCCGCGCGTGCTCGAACAACTGCCAACCCACCGTTGACTTGCCGACCCCACTGGCGCCGCACACCCACACGATCGGACCGGGTGCGTGGCTGATCCGTCGCGGCGCCGGCCCGGCAGCCGAGACCGTCCCTGCCGGGCCCGGCCACTGCCCGATCCGCGCACGCACCAGGCGTACCACCTCGGGGACGGGCAGGCCGGTGGTGTCGACTCGGACGTCGCCGGAGTCGCCGGCGTCCAGCGCCGCCGCCTCCCGTAGGACGGCGTCCACCAGCTCGGCCTGGACGCCGCGGCCGACGAACCGCTCACGGAGTACGTCGTCGGCGGCCCGCAACCGGCACACGGTCACCGCCGCCCGCGGCAGCGGCCCCACCGGTGCGTCGCTCTCGGGGTCGAGGAGCCCCGAGGCGACCACACACCTGACCCCGGCGGCCGCGTAGTTGGCCACGACGGCAGCGAGGTTCGTCGCCTGCATCCGGTGGCGGCCCGGATCGTCCGCGGGCTCGGGATAACACATGCCGAGCTGGTCCAGGTCGACGTAGGCGGCGTTCACACCGGAGCCGACCAACTGGGTGAAGACCTCCCAGCCGACCGCCGACTTGCCTACTCCCGGCGGCCCGCAGATCCACAGCACGGGAACCAGCTCACTCATCCCGCGGACAGTACGCCCCACTCCCCCGCGGGCGCGAACGACTACCTCTCGTCAGGCTCCTCGTACAGGCGCAGCAACTCCTGCCGGTGGCGCGGCACCGGCAACAGGTCTCGTACCTGGTCGATCCGTCCGACCGGCCAGCGGCGTGCGATGCGGTCCACCGCCGGGTCCGTGATCCGCGTCCGAAGCGCGCCGGGGAAGTCTCCCCAGACGACCTCGAACGGGCGGTTCCACAGCTGGTGCACCTCGGTGGAGACGGGCTCGGTGACACCCAGCGCGTTGTGCATGGCCGCGACCGATTCGTAGGCCACTGCCAACGCCTCCTGGCGTTCGGGCCAGCTGACCGCCCGAAGAGCCCGCGTGAGTACGGGCGACAGCCCGGCGCCGCAGGCGAGCTTGGAGAAGGCGGTGCCGAACCACTTGGAGTACGGCGCGTACTGGCGTTCCATCAGAAAACACAACGCCATCAGGTCGTGCACCAGCTGAGCACCGATGATCGCCGACCCGAGTTCGTCACCCACGTAGCCGGTTCGACCGACCAGGTTGGCCTCGGGATGGACCCGCCACCAACCCGCCAGCAGGAGGTAGAGCCAGACGTCGTGCGGGTAGTAGGCGAACCGGTCACGGACAGCCTGCAGCCCGACGTCGTCGTGGTGGACGGCGCCGGCGGTGAACATCCGGAGTCGTTCCTCGGGAAAGGTGAGCCAGTCGTGCGCATCGAGCTCGTCGTCGAGGTCGAAACCCAGGTGGGTGAGGAAATAGCCACGCAGGGTGTGGATCTCGTATTTGGTCGGATGGTCCGCGAACCTGGCGGGCAGCCGCGCCCGCAGTGCGTCGTCGAGAGCATCACCGTGCCGGGCCTGGTCCTTCTCACAGAGGAAGACCAGCACGCGCGCATCCCAGTCGTGGTCCGCGGACATCTCGTCGTCGAAGCCCAGCACCTCCGAGCCCCGGCCGAGAAGCGCCGCGCTGTGCGGCAACCCCGGAGACGTCGCGTCCAGGACCGGCCGCACGGCCTCGTGGTAGAACCGCGCGCTGAGCTCCCTGCCGGAAGCGAATCCCGTCATGGAGATGGACTCTACGGAGTCCGGAACCCCGCGCGGGTGAGCACGTCCCGTCCACGACCGGACAGCACGTAGTCGACGAATCTCCTGCCACCGTTCGGGTTCCGGCCGTCCTTCAGAACGACGATGGGGTACGCGTTGACCGCCTTGGCCGACTCGGGAAACTCCACCCCGTCGACGTCGGAGGCGGCCGAGCGGACGTCCGTGCGGTAGACGAGTGCCGCGTCGACCTCGCGGATCCTGACCTTTGTCAGGGCGCCCTTGACATCGGGCTCCAGCGTCACCGGAGTGAGCTTCACGTGGGCCGCCGTCAGGGCCCTTCGTGCTGCCGCGCCGCAGGGCACCTGCTCCGCGCACAGCGCGACCTTCGTCCCCGGCCTCGTCAGATCGTCCAGCCCTCGCACGTGTTTCGGGTTTCCCTTCGGCACCGCGATCACGAGCTGGTTGCGGACGAAGGTGGTCGGGCTGCCGGCCCCGTGACCCTGCTCGGTCACGGCCTGCATGTTGGCCGGGGCGGCCGAGGCGAACACGTCCGCGGGGGCGCCCTGGTTGATCTGGGTGGCCAGGGCGGAGCTGCCGCCGAAGCTGAGCCGCACCGTGACGCCCGGGTGGGCGGCCTCGAACTCCTTGCCCAGCGTGGTGAAGGACTCGGTCAGGGAGGCGGCGGCGAACACCGTGATCGTCCCGGAGACCTTCGGCATGTGGGACTTCGTGCTGGTGGCACTCCTGCCGGGAGGGTTGCCGGAGTCGTCGCCGGCGGAGTTCGTACCGCCCCCGCAGCCGGCCAGGCCGACCAGCCCGGCCAGCCCGGCCAGCGTTGCCGCGGCGAGGACGGCGACGGCGGGGCGCAGGCGCGCGCTCATGACCGGTCCGCGCGTTCGACCACGACGTTCGTCGACTTGATCACCGCGACGGCCACCGAGCCCACCTCCAGGCCGAGTTCGTCCACCGCCTCCCGGCTCATCAACGAGACCACCCGGAACGGCCCGGCCTGGATGTCGACCTGGGCCATCACGGTGTCCTTGGCGACGGCGGTGACGATGCCGCGGAGCCGGTTGCGGGCGGAGGAGAACCTGGTGCCCTCGTCCGCGTCCGGGTCGCCTGCCTGCGCACGGGCGAACGCGGCCAGGTCCTGCCCGGCCACCACCCGGTGTCCCTGCCCGTCCCGGTCCGCGGCGAGCCGGCCTGCGTCCACCCAACGACGTACCGTGTCGTTGCTGACGCCCAGGAGCTCGGCGGCCTCACTGATTCGAAACGATGCCACGCCGACACCATAGCGGGCGCAGGTGCCAGCCGACAGCCCCGAACCGCCTCGCATCTGCGCCTCACTCTGCGGACTACTTCCGGCATCTGCCGGACGGTGTTCTCAGTCGGCCGACCCGGCCGAGTCGGTCTCAGCCGTGGCTGCCGACGGTCACCCGGCCGATCGTCAACGTCGCGTTGCCCTGCAACACCTCACCCACCCGGCACACCTGCAAGTCGAGCTCCCCGCGCTGGGCAGGGGTCAGGTCCACCAGCGGCTCGACGGTGACCGCGATCCGCCGGCCGCTTCGGCGCTGGTGCCACAGTCCGCCGACCACCCCGTCGACCAGGAGCACCTGGAAGTTTCCGCCGAGGATCCGGTCGGCAGCGCGTCCCGGACATAGGTGCTCGGGCGGCTGGTTCCCCACCCGGTAGGCGTATCCGTCGAAGTACGGCAGCAGGCGTACCCCGCTCGGCATCTCGTCCGGCACGTCCGACTCGCCGGCCGGCAACCAGGCAGGGCTCCCCTCGACGTCGACCTGGCACAGCTGCCCGGTCGCGGATTCGAACACCGAGTGTGCCCACGACACCGGCGCGTTCAGCCAGTGCGCGAACCGCTGGGGAGTCGACGGGCCGTACGCACGCAGGTAGCTGCGCAGGAGCCGGGGCAACGCCTCCTCGGCCGCGGCCGGCCGGAACGACGGAAGCCAGCGACGCGGGTTGGTGTAGGTCACGTTGCGGCCGCGGTTCGGTCCGAAGCACAGCGACCCTCGATGCCCCGCGAGGTGCTGGACCTGCCGCCACCGTGGCCAGTACGTCTGGAACGCCGGCATCACCGGATCCGCGGCCCACGGCCCGGCGAGGTCCGCGACGGCTTCGGTGAGTTCGTCCACGGTGAGCTCGGTACCCAGCAACGCGGTGCCGATCGCGTCGAGCACGGCCTCGGTCTGGTCCGGGCTCATCCGCACCGAGTCCGGAAGTGGGCTCGGGCCGAGCGCGACGGCGGACAGCGCGCCGGTCCAGACGGCGAGCTCGGCCGCGGGCAGGAGGTGAACGGTGCCGCGTGGCCCGAACGTCTTGATCAGGCTGTGCTCGTTCCACAACGCGTGCCGGACGTCGACGCGGGTGGCGCCCTCGATCCGGAGCGCGATCCCGAGTTCGGCGGCCGACATCACCTGCGCATGGGTGCCGGCAGTCGCCGCGACGATCTCGGACGGACGGGCATCCTTGGCCGGGCGGGCCAGGGCGTGCACCTGCAGGCGCCGGGCGCACACCTGCTGCCACGTCAGCCGCGTGGGGAGCTGGTTGGTCATGGCCGCAACCGTAGGAACCATTGCGGCCAGTTCCCGACCTCTGCGGGCAGGTGTGCGTCCTACGAATGCTGATCGGGATTGGTCCAGTAGAAGGTCTCGGGGTCGTAGACCGCCGGGGTCGGGTGGGTCCAGGCATTCACCCAGCCGCCGGCCGCGAGACTCTCCCGTGCCGGCACGTTGCGCAGGTCCTTGTGCACCACGGTCACCTGGGGCGCGTCGGCCACGCAGCCCATCAGGAACGGACCCTCCTCGATGTGCACCTTGTAGATCTCCCACAGAAGCCGGACCTGTTTCATCCGGTCGGTCTCGACCCGGCCCTTCCTGTACAGCTTCCACAACCGGTCGATCGGACTGTCCGGCTCGGCCAGCAGCCACGGCGGCTGCCGCTTCCACGGATCCTCGTGCGCCTGTGCCTTCAGCTTGCCAGGATCGGCTGTCTGCAAGGCGAAACCCTGCGCGTGCAGCGGTGCCCAGTGCGCGGGTGGTACCGGTACCACAGGGGCCGGGTAGATGAGCGGGGTGTCACTGACCTCCCAGGTGGTGTACGACATCAGCCGGCCCGCCTCCCAGCGCTCTCCGAACGTCGTGGGCGGGACGGGGTTGAGTTCGGTGTCGATGCCGACGGCGCGCCAGTTCTTCTTGATCACGTCGTTCTTGACGATGTTGGTCCGGTCGGTGTCCGCAGGGTAGTCGAGGGTGATCTTCAGCCTGGAACCATCGGGCAACTCCCGCTTGCCGTCACCGTCCCGGTCGACCACGCCGAGTTCGTCCAGCATCGACTTGGCCTTCTCCGGGTCGTACGTCAGGTAGGAGTCGCGCCAGCGTGCGTACGTATTCCGCCCGGTCTCGTCGACGATGTACTCGTACGCCGTCGGGTGGGTGGTGCCGGTGGTCTTCTCGCCGGTGTTGAAGTAGACGGACTTGCGCACCTCCTCCCGATCGTAGGCGTGCGACAGCGCCTGCCGGAACGCAGGCTTCCGGATCAAGGTGCGCAGCTTCTCGTCGGGATAGTCGTAGTTGAAGAAGAACAACGTGCCGGTGCCCGACCCGGAGTTCCACAGATGCACCTGCATGCCGCTGCGCTTCGACGACTGCTTCAGGGACGACACGTCCGGCAGCCCGATGCCCACGAACGGCCCGTGACAGTAGTCCACCTTTCCTTCTGTCACCTGGAGCTTGCGCACCTGTGGGTCGACGACCGTGGTGAACGTGAGCGTGTCCAGGTAGGGAAGCTGGCACCCGTCGGGCGCGACACACCAGTAGTAGGGATTGCGCTCGAACGTCACCGCGCGGCCCTCGCGGTTGCTCGCGAGCCGCCACCCGGTCATCGTCGGGCATGCGGGATTGGTGGCCCAGTTGGCCAAGTCGTCGTGGGTGTTGAACCAGGCCTTGCTGGTGATCGCCTTGTTGTACTTCGGGTGGAACCGCGACACGTAGTGCTTGGGCTGCATCCAGGTGGCGCCGTTGCCACGGTTCACCCAGGCCGCGAGGCGTTCGGGCAGGACCGGCGCAGGCGCGTCGAAGGTGAGCACAAGCGTGTGGTCGTCCGGCGCGGTGAACTTCGCCAGCGTGTCCGTACCCGACCGCACGTCGTCCGGCGGCACCTCCGGGTGCTCCTTGTCGAGCACCAGGTCCTCCCACCAGTACATGATGTCGGCGGTCGTCCACGGCCTGCCGTCCGACCAGCGCAGTCCCTTGCGGAAATGCAGGGTCCACTCGGTGGAGTCGGCGTTCGGCTCCCAGCTGTGCACCAGCCCGGGCCCGATGTCCAACCCGTCGTTGAGCCACCGCAGCAAGGAGTGGCCGTACATGAACTCCTTGTTCGACCCGTCCTCGGTGCTGGTGCCGACCAGCAGCAGGCCACCACCGTACTTGCCGGGGGACAACCAGCGATGGGGTACGACGTACGGCTGTTCGGGAAGGCGCTCCGCCAGCGGTGGAAGGTCGCCGGCCCGCACGCGCCTCGCCAGAGACGGGGCCTCCTTCAGCCGGCTCGGGACCTTCGGCGGCTTCGTCAACGAGCCCTTGCCCACGGCTGGCCGGCCGGACCGGCCACCTGACGCGCTCGGTCCTCCGCTCTTCCCCGCCGACGAGCACGCTGTGAGCGTGGCGGCCACCGCCGCCGCGGCCGACAGGCGCAGGACGTCCCGGCGACTCGGTGCGGTGGTTGCCATCAGCGCACGCGGAACCGCTCGGCCAGCCGGGTCGTACGCCCAGCGAGGTCGGAGATCCGGGATCCGTCGAACCCGAACAACGCGCTGCGCAGCCGGTCCTCCAGGGGGTCGACCCAGTGCGCCGGGATCGCACCGGCACCCACCAGGGCGCCGGCCACCGAACCGGCCGTCGCGCCGTTGGAGTCGGTGTCCCAGCCGCCCAGCACGGTCAACGTGATCGTCTGCGTGAAGTCGCCGTCGCCCCACAGCAGTCCGGCGGCGACCACGGCGGCGTTGTTGATCGTGTGCACCCAGCCGTAGTGACCGTACCGCTCACCGATCTCGGTCCGCGCAGCCTCCCAGGTCAGTCCGCGGGCATGCATGTCCAGTACGTCGCGCAGCGCTTCGGCGAGCCGCGACGCGGGTGGCACCACGCCGCACGAGACCTCCAGCGCCTCCCGGGCCGAACCCGCGGTGAACGCGGCGGCCACCACCGCGGCCGCCCACATCTCGCCGTAAACGCCGTTGGCGACATGGGAGAGCACGGCATCCTGGTAGGCGAGGCGAGCCGCCGACGCCGGGTCACCGGGGAACACGTAGCCGAACGCGTCGCCGCGAATCTGCGCACCGATCCATTCGCGGTACGGGTTGCGGTAGACCGCCGTGGCCGGCGCGTGCAGGCCGAGTGCCAGATTGCGGTAGGCCACACGTTCGGCGGTGTAGGTCTGGTGCAGTGGCAGCAGAAGCCGCCACGCGTCCGCCACGAGGTGCGGTGTGAGATCGGTTCCATGTTGTTCGAGCAGATGGAGTCCGAGGACCGTGTAGTCCACGTCGTCGTCGCGTGAGCTGCCGTGCACGTTGCCGCGCGTCGTCTGGGAGGCGTTCGGCAGGATCCGGTATCCCTCGGGCACCGGATCCATCAGGGGGATGTAGTCGTCCAGCGGCCAGGCATCAGCGAGCTCGAGGTAGGAGCGCAGGTGCGCGGGTGTCCAGTGGTCGCCGGACTCGACCGGCTTGCCCAGCATGTTGCCGGCGACCCGCCCCAGCCACGCGCCGTGGATGCGGTTGGCGAGGTCGTCACCGGTGGGCGGCACGGACGGTGCCGGCTCGGTGAGGGTCGCGGCCAGCTCCTCCCAGTCGGTGGGTTCGACGTAGGACCACCCGGATCGGTCGTCGGTGGCCTCCTTCTTCGCCAGGTCGTCCAGCAAGGCGCCGAGGTCCGCGGCACTGCCGTCAGCGAGGTCGGCCAGTCGGCGCTCCTCCTCGGCCACGTCGAAACCGGTCTCACGAAGTTGGCGGATCTCCCAATCGGCGAGGTCGCGCAGGTCGATCGCGTCGTGCATCGCTGGCCTCCTGGTGTGGCTGGGCGCGGACGGGTGCCGCGCGTCCACGTAACCCCGGTCCGTGAAGGACGGTCAAGGAGAACAGGTCCGGCCGCCGAATACGGCCACCCGTCCGCGGCCGACGGGAGGGATCTCGTTCAACGTCCGCCGACCCTGCTGGAGGCGGTGGCCACGGCGGCACCCGCCGCGAGTGCCGCGACCACCAGCCACGCGACCCGGGGCTGGTTTGTCGTCGCGATCAGCCCGATCGCGGCCACGCCGACCGCGGCGCCCAACTGAGCCGCGGTGTTCAGTACCCCGGCAGCGGTTCCCTTGAGGTGCACGTCGACGGTGGTGCCCATGTCGTTGGCGGCGACCGAGGTGATGCCGATGCCCAGGCCACTGATCGCGGCGGCCAGGCCGATCCCGGTCACCTGCGGCCAGACGACGAACACCAGCGTGCCGACCGCCACGACACCCAGGCCGGCGGACACGGTGTGACTCCAGCCGAGCACCGCGACCAGGCGAGGCGAGAGAGTCGAACCGACGACGGCGAGGATGCTGAACGACACCAGCAGCGTCGCCGCGCGCAGCGGTGTCAACCCAAGCTTGCCCTGCAGGTACAGGGTGGCCACGATGACCGACGAACTGGTTGTCGCGGTGACGAAGAACGACCCGAAGGCGCCCCATCGCAGACCGCTCGAACGCCAGGCGGCTCGGGCGACCAGCGGACGGCGTAACCGGCGTTCGAGCAGCACGAAACCCGCGGCGGCCAACAGCCCCAGAACGGTCACCGCCACAGCGAGCGCGCGGGACCTGCCCTCACCGAGCATCGTAGTGCCGGCCACGACTCCCATCGCTCCCCCGGTGAGCAGCAGTGACGACCACCAGCCGATGCGATCTTCCGAAGCGCCGGAGTGGTCGCGTGGGATCGTTCCCACGATGCCCGCCGCAAGCCCGGCGGCGAGCACGATGTTCAACCAGAACACCGCCCGCCACGACACGACCTCGGTCAGCACACCACCGACGAAGAACCCCGACGCTCCTGCGGTGGCGCCGGCCGCGCTCCACCCGGCAACCGCGCGCCGGCGTACCGGACCTTCGGGGACCACCGTCGTCAGCAGCCGCAGTGCCGACGGGACCGACGCGGCAGCCGCGGCGCCCTGCAGTGCCCTTGCCGAGGCGAGCATCCACACCGACCCGGCCAGCGCGCCCAGGACCGACGCGGCGGCGAACAGCGTGAGTGCCGCGAGGACCACCCGGCGATGGCCGAGGCGGTCACCGATCCGCGAGGCCACCATGAGCAGGCCACCGAAGAACATCGCGTACGCCGTGACGACCACCGTGCCCGCGGCCGGAGTCGCGCCGAGATCGGCCAGCATCCGCGGCAGGGCCGTCACCACGACCGTCACGCCGAGCACGTCGACGAACTGAACCCCGCACAACGCCACGGCGGCCGAACCGGACCCGGACTCCGCAGCCCGGTTCCCCATGTCGGCGTTTCCGGCTAACTGGGTCACACCGGAAACATGCCAGGTGCGCACCGGCACCGCAACTGGTAAAACTGACTTTGATGGAAACAGCTTCGACCCGGCCGTCCGGCCCGAGGGAGCTGCCGATCGTCGGCGGCCACCTCGCACTGGACTTCGCCAACACCGTCGACGACCCGCTCGGGCCACAGCGGCACGACCACGCGGCGACCTACGACGACCTGCTGCGCTGGTCCACCAAGGTGAGGATGATCAGCGAGTCGCAGGCCGGCCGGCTTCGCCGCCTGGCGCGGCGGCGACCCGACGAGGCCTTCCAAGCCCTCGAGAGCGCACACGAACTCCGCGACGTCCTCAACGAACTGTTCGGCCACATCGCCGAGAGCGGGCCCGACGCCACGCAGACCGCGAAGCACTGGACGCGCCTGCGCCCGTTCGTCACCGACGCGATGGCTGCGGCCACCCTGGCCGGGCCCGATCCCGACGACCGCGACGGTCACCACACGTCGGGCCCGCGCCCCGGATCACCCCCGCTGCGATGGGCGTGGCCGCGGCCGGATGACCTGGCCGTGGTCGTGCACCCGATCGCGGCAGCCGCCGCCGATCTGCTGGTAGGCGACCAGCTTCGCCGGGTTTCGCGGTGCGCACGCTGCCCCTGGTTGTTCCTGGACACCTCGAAGAACCACAGCCGCCGATGGTGCGACATGAACGACTGCGGCAAGGCGCAGAAGATCGAGCGCTACGTCGCCCGCCGCGCCGCCGCCCGGCGCGGCGGCGCGGATCACTGAACGGCGTTCAGCAGAGGCGGTCAGGTGTGCAGTCCCGGCGGCGCATGGCGGTCAGCCGCGGCGCAGGACGATGGGGGCGAACGGGTTCTGCACGCGCGGGCCGTCGATGACCGGTCCGTCGTCGCCGAACTTCAAGCGGGACAGCCAGACGAGCCGGCCGGAGGGCACGCCGTCGGGCTCCCAGGCGTGGTAGACGTACCACCAGTGCGGCCCGACCTTGATCGGCATGCCGTGACCGGGTCCGGAGGCCACCTCATTACCGGACAGGATCGGCCCGCTCCCCTGCTTGGTCCACGGCCCGGTGATCTTCGAAGCCGTTGCCCAGCAGACGCCGTAACTGTCGTTCCAGTACTCACCGGTCGAGTAGAAGCAGTAGTACGCGCCTTGGTACACGATCACCGACGCGCCCTCGATCGTGTACTTCTCGTACGGCTGGTCCATGCCGATGATCCGCTGCCGGTCTCCCTGGAGCTCCAGGCCGTCGTCGGTCAGCCGCTGCAAATAGATGTACGACGGGAGTCCGACCGCGTTGCCGTCGTTCTTCCACAGCAGCCACAACGAGCCGTCGGTGTCGCGGAACGGTGACGCGTCGATGCTTCCGCCCTCGTCGGCCTGTCCGACCAGCGGTGCGGACCGGTCGTCGACGAACGGTCCGGCGGGTGAGTCCGAGACCGAGACCGACACCGCCTGCTGCCCGTTGTCGGCGCGACGCGCGGTGTAGTAGGAGTGGTAACGATCCCCTATCCGCATCACTTCCGGTGCCCAGTGCCGACCGGACACCGACCAGCTTGCGATCACGGGCATGCCGTTGCCGACCTTCGTCCAGTTGACCAGATCCGGCGACGTCAGCACCGGCATCGCACCCATGCTCCCGGCAGTGGAGTACAGGTAGAACGCTCCGTCGGCGAACAGGACCGCGGGATCGGGATGGTTCGTCGGTTCGACGGGGTTCTGGTATCCGCCTGCCTGCGCGTTGGCCGTACCGCCCATGAGGAGGGCCGCGGCGGCGCCTCCGGAGGCCGCCAGCATGGCCCGTCGACTCAGGGCACCGGTGAACGGGGACGAGGGATCCTGCGGCATGCCTTCTCCTTTGAAAGGGACGTGAAGCGTCCGAGCCGTACGAGTGGCGCCGAGCAAGTGATCATCATGAAGCTAGGTGATGGTTCATCCCCGCGCAACCTCGCCGGCCAGGACCGTCCCTTCGACCGCACGTCGCTCCGCCGCGCGAGCATCGATCGTGACGCGCTCGCCTCCGGCGTGTACGACGATCCGCCGGTCGGTGTCGGGCGTGACGAAGACCCGGTCGATCACGCCGTCGGTCCACTCCGCGTCGACGGTGACGCCACCTCGTGCCCGCAGCCCCGAGAACGCACCGGTACGCCAGGAATCAGGCAGTGCCGGCAGCAGGTGGAGCTCGGTGACCTCGTGGGTGGAGTCGTGGGACTGCACGAGCATCTCCGCGATCCCTGCGGTGACACCGAAGTTTCCGTCGATCTGGAACGGCGGATGCGCGCACAGCAAGCTGCGGTAGACCCCGCCCGGTCCCCTCACAGGACTCTCCGGGACCTCGTCCGGCATCGGCACGAGGAACGCCCGAAGAGCGGTGTGTGCACCGTCTGCGTCTCGCAGCCGAGCACGCAAGGAGACCCGCCACGCCAGCGACCAGCCGGTCGAGTAGTCGCCGCGCGCGGTGAGAGTCCCTAGCGCCGCCGCCGCGAGATCGGGAGTCGACTCGGGCCCGATCCGCTCGGCCGGATAGACGCCGAACAGGTGCGACATGTGCCTGTGTTCCGGCTCGGCGTCGCGAAGCTCGGTGGACCACTCGGCCAGCCGGCCGTCGGCTCCGACCCGCTCGGCGGGAAGTCTGTCCAGGGCGTCGACCACCCGCTCCCGCCATTCCTTGTCCTGCCGGTCCGTACCGTCGTCTCTGCCGCCCCTGCCGCCTCGGCCGGACCTGTCAAGCGCGGCTTGCAGGTCGAGAGCTCGGTCCAGCAGGTCCCGGATCATCGCCACGTCGGCGGTCGTGGACACCGACACGGCTGCCGGCTTCCCGTCCGTTGCGACGAAGTGGTTCTCCGGAGAGGTCGACGGCGCGACCGCGAGCGTCCCGTCCGGGCGTTCCACCAACCAGTCCAGGCAGAACACCGCGGCGTCTCTGACCAGGGGCCACGCGACGTCGCGCAGGAAGGTTTCGTCCCGGCTGTAGTCGTAGTGGTCCCACAGGTGGCGGCACAGCCACGCCGCACCCAGCGGCCACGAGGCCCAGCACGGGTCGTGCGTACCGTCGCCGACCGGTAGCGCGAACCCCCAGGCGTCGGAGTTGTGGTGCAGAACCCAACCGTCCAGACCGTACAGGTCGCGGGCCACCGCGCGTCCGGTCCGATGGGCGTACCGGAGCCAGTCCGTCAACGCCGCATGGCACTCCGGGAGGTTCGCGACTTCGGCCGGCCAGTAGTTCATCTCCAGGTTGATGTTGACCGTGTAGTTGCTGCTCCAGGGCGGGCGGACCGAGGCGTTCCAGATCCCCTGCAGGTTTGCCGGCAGCATTCCCGGCCGCGAACTCGCGATCAGCAGATAGCGGCCGTACTGGAAGAGCAGCGCCGCCAGTCCCGGGTCCGGCAGGCCGGCGGCGTGCCGCGCGAGGCGGTCGTCGGTGGGCAGCTCGTCCAGCTGCCCGCCCTGGTGCTCGTGCTCGGCACCGTCGAGGCGAAGCTCGACCCGGCCGAACAGCGCGTCGTGGTCTGCCACGTGCTCGGCGCGCAGCGCATTCACCCCGCCGTCGACACCCCCGTCGACACCCCCGTCGACACCGCCGTCGGCACCGCCGTCCGTGAGCCGCCGGACCAGCGCGTCGAGCCGCTCGGACACCTGGGCCCGCAGGGCCTCGACGTCACCGTGCGGCGCGGTGAGCGGGTCCACGTAGTCGGTCTGCGAAGCGACCAGTACCACGAACCGGCTCGCGGCGACGACGGTCAGCCCGTCGTCGCGTACGGCGACCTGGCCGTCGGTGACGACCCGAAGCCTGACTACCGCGGTGACCGCCGCACGCGGCGCGTCGTCGTAGGTGACCGGCGAATCCGACCTGTCGTGGGAGGGGATCACGTCGGACGGCATACGGACGACCAGCTCGAGCCCGTCGGCCGCCGCGCCGTCAGCGCCGTCAGCGCCGGCCTCAGCGTCAGAAGGGATCGTCGTGCAGGTGGCGGTGGGGTGGGGCGAGTCGATCCGGACGGTGGTCTCGGGCAACCGGGCGTCGGCGTCGGCGTCTGCTGAGCCTGGCAGGGGCTCGACCCGCCGGTGCACCACGAGGGCGGCGTTCGGTCTGCTCGACCAGGACTCCTGGATGATGTCAATCCCGGCTTGCGTCCACCGGTGTGACGCGACCGCAGTACGCAGATCCAGTGCGCGCCGGTATCCGGCCGGGCCGTCCTCCCGCGTGTCCTGCATGAGCCACAGGTCGGCCAACGGCTGGTACGCCTGGCTGTGACCGTACTGGAGCCTGCGGACGGCCGCCTCCGCCCCGCGCACATCCCCCGCGTCGAGGGCCTCCCGGACGGTAGACAGCCCCTCCCGCGCGGCGTCCACGTCGACCGGCGGGTTGCCGGCCACCGTCGCCGGCGAACCGGACCAGCACGTGTCGTCGTTCAGCTGGAAACGGTCGAGTTCCACGCCGCCGAAGCACATCGCGCCGAGGTTGCCGTTCCCGATCGGGAGTGCGTCGGTCCAGATCCTGGCCGGCTTCGAGTAGTGGAGTCGCACGTCTACCCACCCCTTGTTCACGATGCCGAGACACGGAGCCGGCATCAGCCCGGGCGGCATGCTACCGCTCATTCATCAGATGTCTGAGGGCCTGTCTCACGGCGTAGGTCACCTTTTGGTCGCGTCGGCAACCTTCGGCTCCGCATCGGCATCCCCAGGTAGACGGATGCGCTTTCGTGGAGGTGATCCCCGTGTGGAAGACAAGGTCACGGGCACGCTGGATCGGCGCGGTGACCGCCGGCGTACTCATGGCGACGACGTTTCTCACCGGCGCGGCCACGGCTGCGTCGGCACAGACCGACAGCGACGGTTGGGAGGTGTCACCGGTTCGGGCGTTGCGCGGACAGGCCGACCTGACCGGGGTCGTGGCGTTCGGTCCTTCGGACGCCTGGGCGGTCGGCTACACGGGTGGGAACTCGACCGTCAGCACGCTGACCCTGCACTGGGACGGCACGCGCTGGCTGCGCATTCCCAGTCCCAACCGCAGTGCCCGGGAGAACTGGCTGTTCGGCGTCGCCGGCACGTCCCCGAACGACGTCTGGGCCACCGGCTACGACATCGGCCCGGACGGCAAGCACCGGACGCTGGTGCTCCACTGGGACGGCGCCCGGTGGCGGATCGTGCCGAGCCCGACGGTCGAGGGCCAGGACGCGACGCTCAACAAGGTGGTCGCGTTGTCACCCACGAACGCCTGGGCGGTCGGGAGCACGATCGCCTGGCCTTTCACGGGCAGAACTCTGGTCCAGCACTGGGACGGGCGGACCTGGTCGACGGTTGCCAGCCCCAGTCCCGGCACGGACGGGCTCGGCAGCTTCCTTCTCGACGTCGCCGCGACCTCCGCGGACGACGTCTGGGCGGTCGGTGACTACGACACCGGCGACGGGACGATGCGTACGCTGACCGAGCGCTGGGATGGCACCAGATGGACCGTCGTCAAGAGCCCGGCCCCCGGTGAGGGTTCCCTGCTGTCCAGCGTGGCGACCGGTCCGCGCGGTCAGGTCTGGTCCGTCGGCTGGCAACAGGACGGTGCGGAGCAGACACCGCTCGTACTGCGCTGGGACGGTGACGCCTGGTCGGCCGTGGACATGTCTGGCCTTCCTGCGGACGCCTCCCTCGGTGACGTCCGGGTGGTCGGCTCGAACGACATCTGGACCGTGGGCAGCCAGGCCGGGCAGACGTTGGCCGCTCACTGGAATGGCGACACGTGGACGGCCTCGCCGAGCGCCAGTCCGGGCTCGGTCGCCAACGCCTTCGCCGACGTGGCAACGATCCCAGGAACGAACTGCCTGTGGGCGGTCGGGCAGTTCACCAACGGCGACCTCGGTCGGCCCCTCGTCGAACACCACTGCGAGTAGTGACCGCGAACCCATGCTTAGGTGAGCGCGCCGGCGAGACCAAGTGCCGCGCCAGCGCGCTCACAGCGTGAGTTTGTCTGCGGGCAGCGGGGAAGGTGCGCGAGACGGTTGGAGTACGCCTCCCTCGTCGCCGTCGTTGTCTCCGCCCGGATCTATTCGTTTGCGCCAGTACCAGGCCTTCTCGCCACGCCGGTTCTGGCGAGGGCGTCCCAAGTGAAGCTCCGTTTCCCCGGAAGCGAGGTGTATTGCGTAAGCACAGACGAGCGTCACCGCTTGGTGCGCGGTCTCCGGTGGCGCAAAGATCTCGTCTCCCAAATCAGCGGCCATCCGGAGGTCGAGGACGTCCCTCGGCAACGGTTGCTGGTCGGGATCCGGTTGACGAGCCACCCCCCGTTTGGTCTGGCTCTTCTGCGACCACATGATGCGGTCCACGTGCTGACCGCCGAATGACTGCAACAGCGTCCGCCAGTTTTCACGACGCCAACCCTGTGATCCATTGAGATCGTCATGGACAACCAAGCCTGAAGGAAGAGTAGGCATCGTCAGGTACTCAGTTTCGGACAGCCCTGTGGACACGAGGAGTTGCCGCTCGGCCTGAGATTGGTTGGACCGAACTTCGAAGTGGCCGGTCGAGAACACACGATCCAGTCGAGCCGTGAAGATCTTGTAGGCGGTGTATCCGAGCCAGCCCTGATCGTGTCCCGTCTTGGGATCAAACGACTTCAGCGTGGACTTTCGCGCGCTGCCCCATGCCCACTGGAACGCACGGATGACGCCGCAGTCACCCAGTTCACGGATTGCGTCGGCGTACTCACTCATTCGTTGACCATAGATCGCGACAACGACGTCGTACACCTGAAGAGCGACTCTTCAGGGAGTGGGCTGCACTTCTTCGTAAAGCTGCCGAGGAGAGTGAAAACTTGCGGAGCGAAAGCCCTCGTGCCAGGCCAGTTCCTTCTTGCGCCTGGTGTGGCACAACCGCCTTCCCGCCCTGGCAGCGAGACGGTGCTTCAATCCGGGAACGGCGACGCCCCTGGCCTCCGGAGAGGACAGGGGCGTCGTCGAGGGAGACTGCGACGTACGCAGCCGATCTCGTGGCTATGCCGTCGCGACCACGCGCTCTCGCTCCGGCTCCGGCTCGTTGACCAGGTCGGTGCGCTCGGAGTTGTAGATCGCCTCGTCCAGGATGCCTTCCCGCTTTGCCACCAGCGTCGGCACCAGCGCCTGCCCGGCGACGTTGGTCGCGGTCCGCATCATGTCCAGGATCGGGTCGATGGCGATGAGCAGGCCGACGCCCTCCAGCGGCAGACCCAGGGTCGACAGGGTGAGCGTCAGCATCACGATCGCGCCGGTGAGCCCGGCGGTGGCGGCGGAGCCGAACACCGAGACGAACGCGATGAGGAGGTACTCCTTGATGCCCAGCGGCACGCCGAAGATCTGCGCCACCGTGATGGCCGCGAGGGCGGGGTAGATCGCCGCGCAGCCGTCCATCTTGGTGGTCGCGCCGAACGGCACCGCGAACGACGCGTACGACTCGGGCACGCCGAGGTTGCGGATGGTGACCTGCCGGGTCAGTGGCATCGTTCCCACGGAGGAGCGGGACACGAACGCCAGCTGGATCGCGGGCCACGCACCGGAGAAGAACTTCGCCGGCGAAAGCCCGTGCGCCCGGGCGAGGATCGAGTAGACGCCGAACAGCACCAGCGCGCAACCGACGTACACGTCGACGGTGAACACCGCAAGCGGGGCGAGGAGGTTCCAGCCGTACGTCGCAACCGCCTTGCCGATCAGGCCCAGCGTGCCGAGCGGCGCGAGGCGGATGATCCACCACAGCACCTTCTGCACGATCTCCAGAGCCGAGCGGTTGAACGCCAGGAAGGGCTCGGCCTTGTCGCCCACCTTCAGCGCGGCGATACCGATGGCGGCGGCGACGACGACCAACTGCAGGACGTTGAAGTCCAGCGAGGTGGTGGGCCCGGTGTCGCCGGTCTGGGTGTTCGCGGTGAGCCCGAGGAAGTTGGCCGGGACCAGGCCGCTCAGGAAGTCGAGCCAGGTGCCGCTTCCACCCTTGTAGGACGCGCCTTCCGGGGTCAGCCCGCTGTTCGCTCCGGGGTTGGTGATCAGGCCGATCGCCATTCCGATGACCACCGCGATGAGGGAGGTGATCATGAACCACAGCAGGGTCTGCCCGGCGAGGCGGGCGGCGTTGCGCACCTCGCGAAGGTTGGCGATGCTCGCGACGATCGCAGTGAAGATCAGCGGTACCACTGTGATCTTCAGCAGCTGGACGAAGATGGAACCGATCTGGGTCAGGGTCTCCGCGAGCCAGTTGACCTGGAACCCGCGGGCGATGCCGCCGAGGATCAGGCCGAGCGCCAGGCCGAGCAGGACCTGCGCCCAGAAGGGTACGGAGACGCGCCGTCTGGGCGCGCTGGTTTCGGTGGCCGAGTCGACCATGGTGCGGAGCCTCCGGAAGTAAAGGCGGGAAGAGATGGCGGGATGGCGGGTACTACAGCGCTGGGCAGCGCCGACACGCACAGCTGGCCTGCCGTCGCAGATCGACGTGCAGGCGCCGCCAGAAGTACCGTCCGGTCATCGGCTGCTCGAACACCGGTGAGCCGGCGTCCTATTCCGGATTCGTCGCCCGAATGTCCGACTCCGGCCATTCGCCAGCTCGGCACGTCAGGTTTCGCTCAGTCGGAGTGCCTCGGTGAGCATGCCGTACGCCTGGTGCCGGGCGGCGGGCGGGAACGTGTGTGGACCGTCGAAAACCCACCGAACGAACGACTGTTCGGCTCCGTACGCCCCGTACACCTCGCGTACCTGGTCCAGCCAGCGCGCCTCGCCCACGTCGGGGAAGATCGCGTCCCGCGTGCCGGCCACGACCATCAGCGGCCTGGGCGCCACCAGCGCCAGCCAGTGGTGGAAGTCCAGCGGCGTCTGCTGGACCGCCGGGGCGTAGAGGCCGAGGCGAGGGATCAGCGCGGTCTGGAGCCACCAGCGGTGCGGCGACGGGTCCTGCCGTAGGAGATTCAGTCCGCAGCTGGCGACGCCGGCCGCTATCCGCGGCTCGCCCAGCATGGCGAACACCGTGCCGTACGCCCCGTGGGAGTGGCCGATGCAGCCGATCCTGCGCCCGTCCACCTGCGGAACCACCTCGAGCAGGTCGACGGCCCGGGACACGTCGAAGGACATCTTCGCCATCACCGACCCGTCGGGGTGGGCGGCGAAGAATTCCTCGGCCGACCGGTAGCGCGCGTTGGCGTGGCCGGCCTGGCGCTCCCCGAACGCGATCGCGTCCGGTGCCAGCACGACGAACCCTCGTGCGGCGAGCTCGGCGGCGTACCGCACGTGGCTGGTGTTGCCGGTGGTCTCCAGCCCGACCACCTCCGCCTTGCCGGACGCGGTGGTCTGGTGCAGGGCGATGACGGCGGGACGGGGCTCGGTGGCATCCGTCGGCGTCAGCAGCCAGGCGTAACCCCACTCCTCGCGGGTCAGCAGGTAGCGCAGCCTGCGCATCGCGTACGGATGGCCCGGCGCGGGCGGTGAGACCACGAACTCGTCCCCGAGGTACTCCCATGACATCGTTGCGGGCGGCTCGTCGGTCACCGAGCCGAGGATCTCGGCGGACACGGACTGCCAGCCCGCGCGCGCCTGCTCCCAGCCGGCGAGCCGCTCCTCGGGCGAGCGGCCGGCCAGCAGCGGCAGCGGTTCGGCCGAACCCGACTGCTCGCTGACCACCGGCTCCCACGTCTGGCGTGCCTTCCAGGCCGCGAAGTCCCATCCTCCGTCCGGCCAGTACCAGAGGTACGACATCGGGCGCTGCCCTTTCGATGCCTGATGTTGATCGCGGGTGTTCGTCAGTGGTCGTCGGGGTTCTTGTACGCCATCTGCTCCATTGCACTGGTCGCCATGAACTGCAGCCGGTAGCTCAGCACCGCGTCGCTCAGCACGTTCATCAGGTCGGCACTGACCACGACCGGGGCGAACGGCGCGGTGACCGTGCCGATCATCCAGACGTTCTCGTCGTGCGCCTCGAGAATCTGCCGGCCGATCGCGAGCCGCGCCTGTTCGTCGACCTCGCTCGCCATCCGGTCGTAGAGCTGTTGCAGGCGGCGGTACTGCGGCGGTGGCTCCATCCCACTCTTGCCTCCGGTCTCGTACCACTCGCCGTACGCGGGCGCCCAGTAGGAGGCTCTCGACGTCGGTACGTACCAGACCGGGTCCACGTCCCACAGCAGTCCCGCCACGGTGTAGCCGGGAATGTCGAGCAGGTTGCTGGTCGCGCGTTCGGACCACAGCGGTCCGTTGACGCTCTGGAAGTTGGTCCGCACCCCGACCTTCTGCCAGTTCGCCTTGACGATCTCGTACGCGTCGGAGGCGTCGGCCGTCCCGCCGTACTCGAAGGTGAACGTGGTGATGGAAAGCTCCAGCGGCTTGCCGTCGGGCCGCAACCGGAAACCCTTGCCGTCCTGCTTGTCCAATCCCGCCTTGTCCAGGTACGCGTTGGCCTTGGCGACGTCGTACGTGGTGAACCGGTTGCCGGAGCCCTTGATGTAGTAGTCGTCCTGCGGCACCGCACATGGCTGACGCGTTCCGCCCGCGCCCGCGTAGAGGATCTTGTTCATCTCCTCGCGGTTGAGAGCGTGGGACAACCCGGCGCGGAAGTCGAGGCTCTGCATCAACCCGCGCAGCACCGGGTCCTTGTCGCTCTGGTTCATGTACATCGCGATCCACGGAGCGTCGCTCGCCCAGCGCAGGAGCCGGAAGCCGTTCTTCTTCGCGGAGTCTGCGAGCACCGGCAGGTCGCGGACGTTGAGCGTCTCGAACTGGATGTCCAAATCGCCGCCGATCGCCTGCAGCGCAATGGTCTCCGGGCTCAGCTTCGCCTGGGTGATGGTGTCGACGTACGGGAGCTGGCGGCCCCTGGTGTCGACCTTCCAGTAGTACGGGTTGCGTTCGGCGACGAAACGGGGATCGCTGGCGGTGATCTGGTGGGTCAGCTTCCACGGGCCCATCGCCGGCCGGTCAGGGTTGTCGCCGGCCGAGGCCTTCGCCGCAAACAGGTCCACCCACGACTTCAGTCCGGCCGCCTTCACCTTCTTGTCAAGCTCGGCTTTCGGTGCGTGGTCGACGTGGAACTGGCTGAGGTAGTGCTTCGGCGTCAGCAGACTTCCCTGGAAGGCGCCGCGGAACGCCATCTGGCGTAGGAGAAGTCCGTGTGGACCGTCGAAGGAGAACCGCACGGTGTGGTCGTCGACCTTGGAAATCACGCCTGGCTTGCCGTTGATGATGAGCCACGTCGGGAAGACGGGCGTGAGCTCCTTGTTGGAGAGGATCGACTCGTAGAAGAAGACGAGGTCGTCGGCGGTGAAGGGATGGCCGTCGGACCACTTCGCGCCCTCGCGGAGGTGGAACGTGTAGACCTTGCCGCCCTCGCCGATGTCCCACGACTCCGCCAGGCCGGGCACGACGTCCGTCGAGCCGGGAGCCCACTCCACCAGGCCCTCCCGCGCGATGATGAGGAAGTGCGCACCGGACTGAACGGTGGTGGCCATCCGGATCGTGCCGCCGTAGTTGCCGAGCTGTTCCAGCGGCTTGACGACCGCCGGCTTCTTCGGAAGCCGCTGGGCGAGCGGAGGCAGCTTCCCCTGCTGGACCTGGGCGGCCAGCGCCGGCGCCTCCTTGACGTCACTGCCCGAAGCCGCGCCCTTCGGGCCGCTTCGCTTCTTGTCCGACGGGTCTGTCGACAGCAGGTCACACCCGGACAGCAGCCAGCTTCCCAGGAGGGTGCCACCGCCCCACTTCAGAAGGCTCCTGCGTTCGGGTCTGCCCGCGCGTGCCGTTGTCATGTCCGATCGACTCCTTCGCCCGTCGCTGGCGGGGGTCCCCAGGCGAAACCGATGATCAGTGTCGGCCGGACCGGCATATCGGTCAAGACCATAAGTTGAGAGGTGGCCCGACCCGGACGTGAACGGCGCGGACGTCTACGGGCAGCCAGCCACCTTCGCGACGTCCGCGAAGCGAGTCGGCGCCTGGGGTCTTCCGCAGGATAGGGTCGGACCTTCGTGGCAGGGGTGTTCCTGGCCACGCCCTGTCCACGTCTCGCGGCGGAGGCCCACCGATGACCGAGAGTCACGAGCGCGCGGACCGACGTCGCCTGGCCAGGCGGATCGACCGGTTGACGGCGGAGATCTCCCGGCGGCTCGGGCTCGCAGGAGTGACGTACCAGATCGTCGTACGCCCGGCACCGGCTTTTCCGGACCGGGCCGACGTCCTGGTCGAGCTCGCCACCGGTAGCGGGGTCGCCGTCATGTGTGCCGTGCGGGACGAGAGCACCCTCGTCCTCGCCGACTCCGGGGACGAGTACGACCTCCCGTGGCGCGCCGTTCCGTCGTACGTCCGGGATCTGCTGCTCTTCCACCGCCCACCCACGCGGAAGCGGCGCCGGAGCGCTTGACCCTCCACCAAAGGGACGCTTGAGGGTGGGCGCATGAACGACGGCAGGCTCTACACGATCCGGGGAACTGGCGCGGCTGACCGGGCTCACGGTCAAGACCATCCGCTTCTACTCCGATCGCGGGACCGTGCCGCCGACCGAACGCAGCCCAGCGGCTACCGCCGTTACGACACCGATGCCCTGGCGCGCCTGGAACTTCGCTCCTCGACGCGAGCGGTACTTCCAAGCTGCTCGCGTGCATCAACGGATGGCCCGCCCCGGACAGCCTCGCACCGGTGTTCGGCCGGCTCCGCCAGGCTCTGCGCGCCCCGACGCCGGCATAGCCGACGGCAGCAGCGGGATTCGCGCGTCAATCGATCGTTGGCACCCGCCCAGAGTCGAGCATGGCGACCAGGCAGTCCCTGATCCATCGGAAGAACCACCCGTCGAACGCTCGCTCGCCGTCACGTTCGTACCAGGTGGACAGGCGATGGGTGGCGCTGAGGACACACGCCAGGTAGAGCCGACGCCGGTGGTCGTCCGGGAGCGCACGCACCTCGGCGTATCCGTCCTCCACGTGTCCCAGCAACTGGGCAACCGGCGGGTTCTCCTCAGCGTTCAGGCAAAGCGTCGCGAAGTCGAACGTGTAGTCGGTCCCCCGGATCTCACCGAAGTCGATCAGTCCCGTGTATGCGCCGTTCTTCTCGAAGATGTGACCGGCATCGAAGTCACCATGTGCCACCGACCCGATCTCTGCGGCGGGCCCGACCTCGACGGCCTCCTGTAACAGGCGTTCGACGGTGCGAACCTGGTCGGTGGAGAAACAAACCCCGGAAAGTGGGCCGGCGGCAGCCGAGGGGTCGACGTACTCGGCGTACGTACGATGCTCCGCGCGAAGCGGCCAGCCGGCCCGGTCGTGCTCGCGGCAGACCCAGCCGAAACCACGCACCGGTACGTCGTGGATCCGCGCCAGGTCGCGTCCGGCCGAACGACCGATGTCGGCTACCGCCCGAGCCGGGCCGGAGGCACTCAACGGTGCGCCGGGCACCTCCCTGGTCACCATCACCGAGCGAGTCAGCGTCTCGTCGAACGGCTCGTAGTGGACCACCGCGGGTACTCGCACCCCGGCCGAGTGAAGCGCACGGTGTAGTTCGGCCTCCGGAGCAAGGCTGGCTTGCTCCTCCTCCGCGATCCGAACGTAGAAGGTCTCGGCACCCCGGTCGACCCGGTAGACCTGGGTGGAGGATCCGGTGGGTGTGCGTCGGCAGGTGAACTCCTGCTGCGACCCGAAGATCTCGCCCAGCAAGGCGTTCAGCGCGCCAGGGTCCACATCCGGCTTACGCATCACACCTCGTCCCGGAGCCGGAACGGGGACCCACTGAGGGCGTTGCGGCCACGCTGTCCCTTGTCCGTCAGGAATGTGGCGAGCGCCGACTGCCCGGTCGGCCAGGCGTTCTCCCCGTCACCCACCATCACCTGGACACCCGGAATCGGCGCCCAGCCGGAGGCGCGGCGTAGAAGCCGACCTTCTCGGGTGAGCAACAGATGAGTCCGAGATCGCCATCGCCGGCCTCGATTCGTCGGCATGCGGTCGCCACGAGTCTGCTCGCCCAGCCTTCACGCCGAAACGGCGGGAACGTGAGCACGCTCGTCAGAGCCTGGGCCTGGTAGGTCACTCCATCGCACCCGACCTCGTGATCGACGATCTCCAGGTGACTGACCACCAGGCTGTCCGCGACGTAGAGAAGGTGGTACGGCTGGTACTCGGCACGGGTGATCCAGTCGCGGTACCGAAGGTCGCCGGTGAAGCCTTCCGGCCACACGATCCGCAGGAAGGACAGCACCTGCCACCGCAGTTCGGCCGGCAGTGCGTCGTCGGCAAACTCGACGAAGCGGGGCTCCTGCGGGCTCGCGTTCACGCTGCCCGCTCCAGGTGCCACACGATCAGCGCTGGAGTGTCCCGGCACGCCACGCGTACCGCTTCCGGGCAGTAACGCTGTGCGTCCGAACCACCGTGACCGCCGGGGACGTCTCCCCACCTGGGTTCGTGACAGGCGCGGACCGTGAACCCCGAGGCGATCGCGACACGGAGGTAGTCCGACGGCAGAAAACGGCTGGCGGGCATCGCGAGTCTCCCATCCGGACCGTCGATCGACGAGACGCCGCCGAGGTAGAGCGACAGCCAGTGGATGTCGGAGAGGATCATCTGACCACCGGGCCGCAGCACGCGCGCGAACTCCGCCAACGTCGGCTCCAGCCGCGGTTGGTACGTCAGCGCCAAGGTGCATACAAGGGAGTCGAAACTCCCGTCAGGAAAGGGCAGTTCGTCAAGCGCAGCTTCCCTGAACTCACCGGCAGGGACCTTGGCCCGGGCACGGGCGAGCATCTCCGGCGAGGAGTCGACGCCGACAACCTCGTGTCCCAGCTCAGCAAGGTAGTGCGAGTGCCGACCGGTCCCGCATGCGGCGTCCAGCACCCGGCCGAGCTTCAGCGCGTCCAGCAAAGGACGCACCACCGGTTCCTCGGCCGCGATCAGCGGGTTGCCGGGGTCGTCGTAGGAATGGACCCATTGGGCGTAGCCGTCGCGCGTGCCGATGTCACCGACCATCCCACCGGGCCGTGCAGACAGGTCGGGATCCGCGAGCATCGCGCGAACCTCGTCAAGGCGAGCCTGCACGAACTCACGGCTCGAGCCCAGAGGGTCGCCGGCCTGCGCTCGAAGGAGAGCGACGCCTTCCAGGCCCACCAGCCATCCGAGTACGTGTGTGTAGTGGGGCACGCGCACACCCTAGGTGGGCTGAGGTCCACGGTCGATCAGTTTGCGGCCGGCCGCCCGCTTCAGCCCGATGGCCGGCGGAGCGCGGACTCGGTCGCTGCGCGGATCTCGGCATCACTCGCCCCGAGGTGGCGGGCCCGGGCAACAGCCGTCGCCACCAGATCCTCGAGCCGGGCCCGCTGGTCGGCACTCGACAGCCCCGGCCGCGCGGCGGTGACGGTCGTACCTGCTGCCCGACGTGATCGAACCAGCCCTGCCGTCTCCAGTTCGCGGTATGTGCGAGCGACCGTGCCGGTCGCCAGCCCCAGGTCCGCGGCGAGCTGGCGCACCGGTGGCAGGCGGGTTCCGTCGGTGAGCGCGCCGGTCTCGATCAGGTTGGCCAGCTGACGGCGTAGCTGCTCGTACGGAGGTGTGGGATCGTTCCCATCGACACGCAGCCCGACGGTCATCCCCGCGCCCGCTCCCGCCCACTGGTGAGAGGCGAGGCAAGGAGGGAACGCGGAGCCGGCTTGGCGCTCGCGCCGGGAAGCAGGAGCGCGACCAGGCACCACACGAGCCACACCAGCGCTGCCAGGCCCGCCAGGAGCGTGCTCCAGCCCACGACCTGCAGGGCGGCCGGTCCGTGGTTCGCTCCCAGACCCGCCAGCCGGCCACCGACCAGCAGTGCCGTACCCGCGAGGCTGCCGGTGAACGCGACGCCCACCGCGGCGAGCACGGACTCCACCGAACGCCGGCGGACCACGTCGTCGACCGCGACGATCTCCGGTGCCGCACCGTTGCGCGGCCGTCGTACCGTCGCCCCGACGGCGGTGCCGGCGAGCACGAGGACGAGCAGCAAGGCGGCAACCATCGGAACCGAGTAGTACGAACCCGGCCAGGGACTCAGCGTCCTGTGGTCGCAGCCCACAGTGCAGGAGTAGGTGAGGGCCCGTCCCGCCCGCCCGAGATCGTCGGGCACCGCCACGACCCCTGCCCAGGCGAGGAACAGCGCCAGCACCGCGCCCGTCGCGACGATGAACCGCACCAGCCGCGGAGGCGAGAAGTCGCGCACCCGCCGGACCTCCAGTCCTGCCGTACCTTGCGTGCGGGCGTCGTCGCGGGCGAGGAGATCAGCGGCGAGTACGCCCACGATCTGTACTGCGGCGAACACGGCCGGGGCGAGCGCGAACCCGCGGCCCAGCCCGCCCGTCGAGGCGGTCGCCACCGCGGCGATCACCCCGGCCACCATCGCCACACCGCGTCCAAGCAACGTGGAGCGGCGAAGTCGCGCGAGCCCCGGGTGCGCGGCCTCGTCGACGGCGACCAGCGCGCGGCGGCGCGGCACAGCCCACAGGACCACGGCAAGGCAGGCGACCAACGCCACCAGCGGAAGAGCCAACGCGAAACCACCGGACACGACAGCGCTCCTTGTGTCAGCGACTTGATACAAGCGGAGCATAGACCCAACGAGGACGCTTGTGTCAATCAGTTGATACAAGTCTCCAGCCGCCGTCCGGCGTGAAACCGGTTCGCCGGTCGGCGGCGGCACCGGGCAGGATCAGCACATGACGACAGACCGCACCGACGTACCCGCAACCTTCGACGAGCGTTCCACGCTGCTGACCATGCTCGACTACACCCGCAAGACGGCGATCGCGAAGTGCGAAGGCCTCTCCGATGCCGACGCGGCCAGGGCGCCGCTGCCGACCTCGCCGATGATGACGGTCTCCGGGCTGATCAGTCACCTGCGCTGGGTGGAGTACTCCTGGATCCAGGTGCGACTGCTCGGACACGAGGACGAAGGCCCCTGGACCGAGGAGGACCCCGACCGGGAGTTCCACTATCGCCTCACCATGCCGCTGGCCGAGGTGATCGCCGACTACGAACAGCTTGCCCGCGAGCACGACACGCAGATCGCCGGGTGGGACCTCGACATGGTGGCCGCCCACCCGCTGCGCGACGGGCGGGAGATCAACCTGCGTTGGATCCTGCACCACCTGGTCGAGGAGAACGCCCGCCACAACGGGCACATCGACATCATCCGCGAGATCGTCGACGGGACGACCGGCGACTGACCGCCGGCCGGCCCCGACCACACTCAGGCGGGCATACGGCAGGAGGCGTACGGCAACTGTCTCCGGCAGGATGACGCGTGGCCGGGCACGCAGTTGTCAGGCTGCACTCATGCCGGTCGAGCTGAACCACACCATCGTCCCCTCCCGCGATCCGCAAACCTCGGCGAAGTTCCTGGCCGACATCCTCGGCCTCACGGTGGACCCGCCGGTGGCCCACTTCACACCTGTCACGCTGGCCAACCACGTCACCCTGGACTACGACCACCATGACGCCATCGAGCCGCACCACTACGCGTTCATGGTCAGCGAGGAGGAGTTCGACGCCGCCGTCGCTCGCATCCAGGAAGGTGGGATCACCTACTACGGCGATCCTGCCTGCGAGGAGAAGGGGCGGATCTATCACAGCAAGCGCTACGAAGGCCGAAGGGGCACCTACTTCCGCGACCCCGACGGACACCTCATGGAGCTCCTGACTCCCGGCTCCGGCTCCTGACCGGGGTGGGTTGCGAGGTCACCGGGAGCCCGGAACGCGCGCCGGTAGGCGCCGGGGGTCGTACCCACCTGGTCCCGAAACCTGCGGCGCAGGTTGACCGCCGAGGCAAGGCCCACGCGGGTGGCGATCGTGTCCACCGGCAGGTCGGTCTCCTCCAGCAGGATGCGTGCCCGGGCCACCCGCTGGGACAGCAACCACGCACCCGGGCTGGTGCCGAGCCGGTCGGCGAACCGCCGCGCCAGGGTGCGAGGCGAGATGCTGAGGTACGCGGCCAGATCGTCCACGGACAAAGGGGTTTCGAGGCGTGCACCGGCCCATTCGAGGAGGCCGTCCAGTCCGTCCGAGGCCGGTGCGGGCGGCGCGTACTGCGTCTGCCCGCCCTCGCGGTGCGGCGGCATCACCATGTGCCGCGCGAGCAGAGAAGCGTACGCGGCACCGTGGTCTCGGCGTACGAGATGAAGACACAGGTCGACGCCCGCACCGGCACCAGCACTCGTGGCGAGGTCGCCGTGGTCGACGTAGAGCACGTCCGGCTTCACCTCGATCCGCGGGAACTCCCGCGCCAGCCGCTCGGCGTTCGCCCAGTGCGTCGTGGCCGAGCGGCCGTCCAGCAACCCGGTGCGGGCGAGCGCGAACACCTCGCGTAGCCGGCCGACGTGGGCACCGACCCCGGCGTTTCCGTGCATACCCCGAACTCGTAGTGCCGGGGCACGCCCGGCCGCGCCGTGCCGAAGACCTCGACCGCGCAACCGAGCTCGAACGTCGACTGCACCGGCCGCACCAGAGCCACCACGCGGTGCATGGCAGGAAAGTACCCCACGGAGTCCTTGCAGACACTGCCCTGTCCTGGCCGGCTCGGGCAGCGTCGAAGGCATGCACGCAGAAATCCTCGATCAGGAGGGCTACACCTCCACCTCCGTCGACGAGTCCCCCGTTCGCGAACTCTTCCCCGGAATCCGGCTCCGGCCCCTGTGGAAGGGCCCGACCGGCGCACACGCCAACGTCCTGGAGATGGACCCGGGCACGTCGTGGCCGCGCCGGGACGTGCCCGAGCCCGGACCGGAGGAGGTCTACGTGGTCGCGGGTACGTTCAACGACGGGGCGCGCGACTACCCCGCCGGAACGTTCCTGCACGCACCCGCCGGGTCATGGCACGTGCCGGCGACCACCACCGGCTGCACGCTGTTCCTCTTCTGTCCCGAGGGCCAGGGAATCCGCTCTCCGGGGCTGAGGGCGCGACAGGGCGCTCAGCGTCCGACGAAAGCGACGACCTCCTCCAGTGCCGGGTCGTAGCCGTCGGTGGTGTCGACGGTGATCGTCGGCACCGGCAGGGACAGTCGTACGAACGACTCGTAGTGCTTCGTCGCCTCCTCCAGCGTCTGCGGCCCCTGGGCGTCGGCGTGTGCGCGCCGGGTCGGGGTGTCGGCGAAGCGGCGAAGGTTCCTGGCGTGGGCGGCCTCCACGTCGGCCGTGCACTGCACGATGCGGATGTCCGCGACCCCCTGCAGGGGTTCCAGGCCACGCTTCCAGTTCCAGTCCTGGAAGGCCGCCTCCGCGACCACGGTGACGCCGGCCTTCAGCAGGAGTTCGAGAACCTCGAAGAACAGCGGGAACGTCCGCCGGGTGAGTGGATCGCCAGGTGTGGCCCCGTCGAACTCCGGGTGGGCGTGCACCATGCCCTCCTTGATCTCGTCCCGGCAGATGGCCGGGCAGCCGACCGACCGCGCCACCGCGTGCGCCAGGGTCGTCTTCCCGAAACCGGCGGGGCCGCTGATCACGATCAGGGTGGGAGTGCCCGCGTACTCAAGCTCGTCCATGGCCCCTGAGTCTGGTGCAGCCGATCCGCAAAGATAAGTCTTGTGTTGGCCCCTGCGCGCATGCGAGAAATAAGGGGTGGGGACAGGTCCGCGTCCGCGGGCCCGGGCGAAAGGAAGATCCGGTGGCAGCTCCGGTGACGGAGGCGGCGATCGAGAAGGTTCGCCAACTCATCATCGGCGGCGAACTCGGACCGGGCTCCCGCCTTCCCCCAGAAGCCACCCTGGCCGAGCGGCTCGGCGTCTCCCGCAGCAGTGCGCGGGAGGCGGTGCGCGCCCTCGTGACCGCCCGGGTTCTCGACGTACGCCGCGGTGACGGCACGTACGTCACGAGTCTGCGGCCGCAACTTCTCCTTGACGGCATCGGCTTCGCGGTCGAGATGATGCGGGACGACTCCGCGCTGGAGCTCATCGAGGTCCGGCGCGTGCTCGAGCCGGCGGTCACCGCGCTGGCCGCGGACCGCGCAACCGCCGACCATCTGCAGGAGATCGGCGCCAGCCTGGGCCGGATGCGCCGGGCCAACGGGCACGAGGAGTTCGTGCGCTTCGACGCGGAGTTCCACGACCTGGTGGGCGAGGCGTCGGGCAACGAGACGTTGGCGTCGATGGTGCGGGGAGTGTCCAGCCGGTCACTGCGCGCCCGAGTATGGCGCGACATCCTCGAGGCCGACGCCTCCGAGCGCACCATGGCCGAACACGAGCGCATCTACGCCGCGCTCCAGGCCCGTGACAGTACGTCCGCGCAGGCCGCGGCCCTGCTGCACGTACGCTCGACCGAACTCTGGCTGCGTCAGGTACTGGACGTCGACCGCCCGCAGACCTCTTGACACCCTCCCCGCCGACGTTACGGTTACGAAACATCCGATCTTTCCGGCCGTAGGCAGGAGCGCCGTACCGCGATGTCCACCGACACCCCCGCCGCGCCCTTCGCGGCCACCTTCGACTCCCTCCGCCAGTTCGAGTGCCCGGACTGGTTCCGCGACGCCAAGCTCGGCATCTGGTCGCACTGGGGCGCCCAGTCGGTCCCGATGTACGGCGACTGGTACGCGCGGAACATGTACATCGAGGGCCACGACCAGTACCGCCACCATCTGCGGACGTACGGCCACCCGTCCAAGGTCGGCTACAAGGACATCGTGACGCGGTGGAAGGCGGAGAACTTCGACCCCGAAGGACTGATGGACCTCTACGTCTCGGCGGGTGCGAAGTACTTCGTCGGCCAGGCCACCCACCACGACAACTTCTTCAACTACGACTCGCGGATCCACCGCTGGAACTCGGTCCAGATGGGCCCGAAGAAGGACATCACCCGGTTGTGGAAGGACGCAGCGGACGCGCGGGGCCTGAAGTTCGGGCTCACCGAACACCACGGCGCCGCCTTCTCCTGGTCCAACACGAACAAGGGCTCCGACAGGTCCGGCCCGTACGCCGGAATCCCGTACGACGGCAACGACGAGGCGTACCAAGAGCTCTACCTGCCCAACCGCGAGCACTACGACCCCGAACACCCCGGCAAGCTCGACATCGCCAACTGGTACACCGGCAACAAGCGCTGGCACCAGCACTGGCTGGAGGTGATGAAGGAGATCATCGACCTCTACCAGCCGGAGTTGCTGTACTCCGACGGCCCGGTGCCGTTCGGTGAGAAGAACGGCTACGACATCGGCCTGCAGGCGATCGCCTACCTCTACAACGCCAGCGCCGCCCGCAACGGCGGGGTCAACCAGGCGGTCTACAACCAGAAGGACCGCCGCCAGGAGCTCTACTCCGTCGGCGTCATGGACATCGAACGCAGCCAGGAACCCGACATCAAACCCGAGCCCTGGCAGACCGACACCTCGGTGGGCGACTGGTTCTACAACGTCCGCGACGTCTACAAGACCGCCGGCCACGTGGTCGAGTTGCTGGTCGACATCGTGTCGAAGAACGGCAACCTGCTGCTGAACATCCCGCAGCGGCCCGACGGCACGCTCGACGACGAGTGCACCCACATCCTCACGTCCATGGGCCGCTGGATCGACGTGTGCGGCGAGGGCATCTACGGCACCCGACCGTTTCGGGTGTCTGGTGAGGGCGGCAGCGCGGTCAGGATCGAGGGCTTCCGCGAGGACGCGGTGGAGTGGACGAGCGCCGATCTCCGCTTCACCCGCAAGTGCGACACGCTCTACGCGTTCCAGATGCGGTGGCCGGAGGACGGTCGTACGGTGATCCACAGCCTGCGCCCGGACGACCGGGCCCGCTCGGTGCGGCTGCTCGGCGGCGGGCAGGTGCCGTTCGAGCAGGCCGGCGGCGTGCTCGTCGCCCAACTCCCCGAACGCCGGCCGGTGGACGAGGTGAACTGCCTCGCCATCGAGTTCGACCACCTGGCCGAGTAGGCCCCACGTAGGCCAGTAGGCCGACCTCGAACGCACCCGGGCAGACTGGGGCGTCGAAGCCACTCGAGCGCGTTTCCGGCGAAGGAGAACTTCGATGCCCCAGGACCCCACCCGGCCCAACGTCGTCGTGATGCACTGTCACGACCTCGGACGGTTTCTCGGCTGCTACGGCAACCAGACCGTCGCCACCCCGCATCTGGACGCGCTGGCGGCCGACGGTGTGCGCTTCGACCGGGCGTTCACCACGGCACCGCAGTGCAGTCCGTCGCGGGCCTCGCTGTTCACCGGCCGCTACCCGCACGTCAACGGCGTTCTGGGGCTGACGCACCAGGACTTCGCCTGGGACCTGCACCCCGCCGAACGCCACCTGGGTGGCCTGTTGCGCGACCAGGGCTATCGCAGCGTGCTGCTCGGCGTGCAGCACGAGTCGCGGGCACGCGCCGACGAGGAACTCGCCGCCCGGCTCGGCTTCGACCACGTGGACACGACCGCCAACCGGGCGGAGCCGGTCTCACTGGCCGCGGTCGACCAGCTGGGGCAGCTCGTCGAGGGTGACCGGCCCTTCTACCTGCAGGTCGGGTTCCTCGAGCCGCACCGCATGGCCGGTGACCGCGACGAGCCCGGGGTGATGGGCTTCCTGGGCAACCACCTGGAGCCGGACGACAGCCTGGGCGTGGCGATCCCGCCGTACCTCCTGGACACCCCGTCGGCGCGCACCGAGCTCGCGGAACTGCAGGGAGCCGTGCGGCACATGGACGCCGCCGCCGGCCGGGTGCTGGCCGAGCTGGAGCGGCTGGGCGCGTCCGACAACACGATCATCGTCTTCACCACCGACCACGGCCTCGCGCTTCCCCGGGCCAAGTGCTCGTTGTACGACCCTGGGCTGGAGGTCGCGCTGATCATCCGATACCCCGACGGCGGCTGGACCGGCGGGCAGGTGCACGACGCCCTGGTGTCCCACGTGGACCTGCTTCCGACGCTGCTGGCGGCCACCGGTGGCGCGGCCGGCGACAACGTGCACGGCCGTAGTTTCCTTCCGCTGCTGAACGGCGAGGAGCACCCACGACGGCAGGAGATCTTCGGCGAGATGACCTACCACGACTACTACGACCCTCGCCGTTGCGTCCGGACCGAACGCCACAAGCTGATCGCCAACTTCAGCTCCGCGCCGGCGTTCATGGATCCCAGCCAGGGCTGGATGAGGCGCTGTCGGCCGAAGGTGCAGACCGAGGGCCTGGCGTCGTACCACCCGTCGCTCGAGCTGTACGACCTGGAGGCGGACCCGGCAGAGCTCACCAACCTGGTGGACGAGCCGGAGCAGGCCGGCGTCGTCGCCGAGCTGTCGGCGAAGCTGGCGGAGTGGATGGTGCAGACCAAGGACCCGTTGGTCGACGGCGCGGTGACCTCCCCGCTGCACACGAAGACGATGAACGCCCTCCTGCGGGCGTGACCGGCTTCCTTCCCGCGCCGCGGGCGGCGGATCAGCCGGTCGGCCGCTCGCTGCGCAGGTGGTAAGCGGGCTTGGACAAACTCGGCACCACGAGCACGCGGGGGTCGGCTCCGACATGCCGGCGCGCCTCGGCCAGCGCCTCCTCGACGGTGGGTACTGGAATCGCTCCCATACCCCGCGCGTGGCCGGGGCTGACCGCACCCGCGACGTAGACGGCACGCGCGTACTCACGGGCGAGCCCGCCCATGTAGGCCATGGAGAACGCGTGGAACGGGTGGTAGCCGTACGCGTTGCGGTAGCGGTCGAGGTAGCCCTCGTCGGTGCACAGCTCGTCCTCGTACTTCGCCAGGTCGGCGGGACGGTGCACGGTCTGCAGAAGCTCGTAGGTTCGTTCGTACGAAGGGAACTCCGCGTCGTTGAACCACCCGTCACACACGGACGCGGCGATCACCACCGGGTGCGGTGTCAAGGCTGCCTTGGCACGGGCGATGGACGCGCCTGTCGCCTGCATCATCAGGACCGGGTTGGAGCCCATGCCGTTGCCGTAGTGGAAGCTGCGCGGCATCCCGAGGACGAGTACGTCGGCGGGCCCGCCGGGCAGGGTCAGCTCGGTCCGGCGGGTGGCGGGCGGCCAGGACGCCTCCTCCACGGCCGGGATGCTGCCCGCGAGCACCGCGACCTGTTCGGACCGGGCGTTCAGCACGGCGTCGACGGTGAAGAACGGCCGCGGCATCGCCTCCTCGATCCGCGCGCCGATCGCGGCGAGCTGGTGCCGGAAGTGGCTGTGCGGTGAAATCGGAACGAAGTCGTCGCGGTGCAGGCTGGCCGGCGTGTGGTGGCAGCGGATGGACCGCCAGGTGGTCAGCCCGGTGGCGGGCATCTTGTAGCCACCGGAGAATCCGCCGTAGGGGTTGCCGGCGGCGTGGCTGATCAGCACGGTCAGGTCGGAGTCGACGACGCGGCGGTTGACCTCGACCACGTCGCCGAGCGCGGAGGCTTCGAGAGCGACGATGCCGTCGGGGTCCTCCGCGTCGTGGTTGACGATCTGGCCGGGTTCGAAGAGATCGAGCACGTCCTGACCGAGGTAGGCCGCGAACTCCTCCCGGGTGTTCTTGCGGTGCAGGCCGGTCGCGCACACCAGGGTGATGTCCTGACGTCGTACGCCCGCGCGTTCGAGCTCCTCGACCACCACCGGGATCGCCACCCTGCGGTGGGCCGTGGCGTGCGCGCCGCCCTTCACCCGGTCGGGGAAGGCGATGGTCACCCGTGAGCCGGGTCCGACCAGCGCGGTCAGGGGCTCGGTGCCCAGCGGGTTTCGGACCGCCTCGCGGGTCGCGGCGACCGGGTCCGCCAGGCCCGCCGGCTCGTGGGCCGCACCACCGGACCGGACCACGGTGGCGTGGTCGGGCAGCTCGACGTCGAGGTGGCTGTCGCCGTACTCCAGACGTACGCGCTGCATCTGATCCTCCTCGCCGGGACTTCGTGCACCATAGTGGGCCGGTTCGAGGACGTCCCACGAGGAGGGCACCCATGGTCGAGGAGACAGCCGGCATCGGCAGCACCGGCACCGTCGGGATCGTCGGCACCGGGACGATGGGCTCGGCCGTCGCCGACGTGCTCCGGCCGCACCACCGGCTGGTCGTGTGGGACGTCGACGAGGCGAGCGTACGGCGGCAGGAGGCGGCCGGCTCCGTCGTCGCCACGGACGTCGCCGAGCTCGCCACCGAGGCCGACGTCGTCCTGTTGTCCCTGCCGGGCCCGGACGTCGTCCGCACCGTGGTGGCGGGTGAGTGCGGAGTGCTCGCGGCGGCGAGCGGCCCGCGGGTGATCGCTGATCTGAGCACCGTGGACCCCGGGACGGCCAGGGCGATGGCGACCGCGGCCGCCGAGGCCGGCGTGGGCTACCTGGACGCGCCGGTGCTGGGCCGCCCGCACCGGTGCGGTGCCTGGACCCTCCCGGTCGGTGGCGCCGAGGCCGACCTGGCCCTTGCCCGACCCGTACTGGAGAAGGTGGCGTCCCGGGTGATCCGGGTCGGCGACGTCGGTGCCGGCAGCATCCTCAAGCTGCTCAACAACCTGATGTTCGGCGCCATCAACGCGATCACCGCCGAGACGATGGCGGCGGCCGAACGCCTCGGCCTGGATCCGCAGACGTACTACTCCACGCTCGCCGACTCCGGTGCCGCGTCGGTGAGCAACCTGTTCCGCGAGATCGCGCCCAAGATCGCCGCCCGTGACTGGTCCCCCGCGTTCACCGTCGACCTGCTCGCCAAGGACAACCGGCTCGGGCTCGCCGTCCTCGAGGATGCCGGCATCACCCCGCCGGTCGCGCGGGCCGTGGTCGGCCTGAACGAGGACGCCCGCTCGGCCGGACTCGGGGCGCTCGACACCAGTGCTCTCGTCCAGCTCTTCGAGGGGGTTGGGCGGGAGAACTGACGGGGAGGCTCCTACAGCCATGAGCCCCGACACCGAGCCCGGCCCCGACCAGCTGCCCGCCATGCGGCAGGCGACCGCCGAGGATCTGCCCGGCGTGTTCGCGCTGCTGAACGACGCAGCCGGACGGCTCGCCGAGCACGGCGTCGAGCAGTGGCCGGCGAGGTTCGAACGCGACGGAGGGTGGCGGGCCCGCCGGATCGAGGGGTACGTCGCCGACGGCCACCTCTACGTCGGCTCCGACGACCAGGGGTACGTCGCGACCATCACGCTCAGCCCGGACGCCGACCCGGACTTCGCTCACGGCTGGCCCGGCGGCCCCGGAGACGCGCTCTACATCTTCCGGTTGGCGATCGCGGGCCGGGTCACCGGTCACCACGTGGGCGACCACCTGCTGGCCTGGGCCGCCGACCTGGCCGCGCGGGCCGGGAAGTCCTGGCTGCGCGTCGACGTACACCGGGGCAACCAGGAACTCCACCACTACTACGAGCGGATGGGCTTCACCCGCGTCGGCACGGTCGTCACACCGTCGCGCAGGTCCGGTGCGTTGTACCAGCGACCGTCCGCACGGCTGGGGTCCAGCACCGCCCGTTGACGTACTCCGGCGCCCGGGGCAGAACCCACCCGGCTCTTCCCCTGCGGTTGTCCACAGGCGCCACGGCGTGGCCGGCCGGAAAAGTGCCACACTCGATCGATCCCAAGATCAATCGGATGGACACCGGTGACGTGGGGGCACGGGGATGGCGAGCGTACCGAAGTCGGCTCTCCTGGCAGCCGCGAAGAGAGCAAAGATCACCGAGGCGGCGGCGGATCTGTTGCGGCTGGTGGAGAAGAAGTACCTGTCGAAGAATCTCGGCCACAATCTGGAGGTGGCCGGAAGACGCGGCATGAAGGACGCCGCCGGCAAACTCACCGACGATGCCGCGCACCTGGTGCCGAAGGCGTCCAACTATGTCTCCGCGAGGCGTGCACGGGCGATCTTGGAGAAGTACAAGATCCACCTCGACGAACCGGTCAACGGCAGCTGGCTCCCCCACGGCAGGGACGCGTCGAAGTATCCAAACCCGTTCAGCAAGTCGCCGCACCAGGCGACCCACAGCCGGGCGTACTACGACGCGCTGTGGGGCCTGCTCAGGAGATGTAAGAACGAGGATCAGGTGGTCGCTGTCCTAAACTACGTCCGCGCCCAGCTCGACAAGGGCATCTGGCCCTGATCGTGAAGTGGAGATCCGACAGTGAGAATCTTCCAGCTGTACCCCGACGGTGAGTACGAGTTCCTCACGGCCGAGGACGAGGACGACCTGGAGCAGCTGGGCGAGCTCGACGCGACCTCCCGAGCGGCGGACTGGGCGCCCGTTCCGGTCGGGATCGGTACCACCGACGAGGACACGGGTTCTCCTCTCCGCCGCGCGGACTTTCCCTGGCTCGGTAGCTGGTCCCTGGTCCTTCGCGACCAGGCGATCGACCTCGCCGGACCGGTGCTCGAACCCTTCGGGGAAATCCTGCCGCTCACGTGTCCGGACGCGCGGATCGCCTTGTTCAATCCACTCGTGGTGCTGGACGCACTGGACGAGAACCATTCACAGCTCGTGCGGTTCCCCGACGGGGACCTGATGGTGATCGAGAAGTACGTCTTCTCATCGCGGGCAGTTCCGGAGCGGTCGATCTTCAAGATTCCGCAGGAACGATCCGGTGCGGTCTTCTACACCGAGCCGGTGGTCGACGAACTCAGGGGACTCGGTCTTGCCGGCCTCGATTTCAAACTGCTGTGGGACTCCGACGCAGATTGACCGGAGCGGGAGGGGCACCAGATGAGCCGGCCACTGGACGACGACGAGATCGAACTCACCGACCAGAACGAATTCGATCTGGGCTTCGCCGCGGCGCGGAAGCAGCTCGACGACCTGCTGGCCGGTGACGCGCCCGCAGCCGGCCTGGCGGACGATGCCGGCGAGGACCTCCGGGGAGTGGGCCAGGCCGCGGACGGGCGGATCGTGGCGACGGTCGGCGCCGGCGGCCGGCTCGAGTCGATCGAGCTCGACCCGAGGGCACTGCGTGCCGGCCCGGACCAGCTCGGGCAGCAGTTCGCCGAGTCGATCAACGCCGCGCTGGAGGATCTGCGTTCCAGGACCACGCAGGCGGCCGGCGAGGACCAGGTCGTCGATCCGCACGTGATCGCCGCAGACCTCGACCAGGTGCAGAACGTCCTCACAGAGCACGTGGCGTCACTCACCGAGCGGTACGACGACGCCATCGTGCAACTTCGACGCCAGGCCGAGGAGGGGTGACGAGCATGTCGGACGAACGCCGAAACGACCCGGAGGCGCTGCGCAACGGCGGCAAGGACCTGATGCGGATCGGCGACGACGGTCACGCGGCCTGGGCGGCCCTCAAACGCAGGTCGGAGGGCATGGGCGACATCTTCGGCGACGACATGGTCGGCGGGTTGATCGGCATGGCCTACGGCGCCGTGTTCGCGCTTGCCGACGAGTCGTTCACCGGCTCGCACGACGACATCATCGAGTTCGGCGAGCGGCTCAAGTACGCCGGCGACAACGACGAGCGGACCGAGCAGGGCAACGCCGAGGCGCTGTCCGACCTGGACGGAACCCTCGACGGGGTGGAGGTCTGATGGCCGGCTCGCCACTGATGCTGCCGGGCTGGGGAGCCGACTTCCTCAACGAGCTGGGCTACATGTGGCCCAAGTCCGATGAGGTCAGGATGTTCGAGCTCGGTACGGCCTGGGTGGGCTTCGGCTCCCAGGCCTCCGCCACCCACGGTCGTACGGCTTCCCCGTTCCAGACGGTGACCAGCCAGAACAAGGGGCACGACGTCGACGCGTTCTCCCAGCAGTTCTCCCATCCCGACCGCGGGCCGATGGTGCTGAAGGACGGGAGTCAGGGAGCGACGCTGGTCGGTCCGGCGTTGTTCGTGGCGGCCGGTCTCGTCCTGGCGCTCAAGATCACGGTGATCGTCCAGCTGACCTTGCTCGTCATCCAGATAGCCGAGGCGATCGCCGCGGCCGTGGCCACCTTCGGCGCTTCCCTGCTGTGGATTCCGGTGGCCAAGAAGCTGTGTGGCCTCGCCATCAACTTCGCTCTCAGCAAGGTCATCGAGGCCCTGCTCGGCTGAACCGTCCGGAGGTCTTTCGATGACAGATCAACCCCACCTCACCGCGCGGGATTTCACCGGAGTGCTGGACATCGCCCGCGAAGCCGTGGCCTCGCACCTGCGTTCCGGGGAGCAGGCCGGACCCGACGCCGAGGTGGTGTCCGCCGAAGGCACCGACGGCGAGGGCCTCGTCCGCGCCACGGTGACCTCGGACGGACGGGTCGCGAGCGTCGATCTCACTCCGAAAGCCGTTCGGCTTCCGGCCGAGGATCTGGCCGCCGCCGTGGTTGCAGCCGTCAACGGGGCATGGGACGCATTGGCCGCGACTGTGCGCGAGAAGACTCGTGCCCAGGCGGCCGGGTCCTGGGATCCCGCACGCATCATGGCGCTGCAGCAGGCGGCGGCGATGCGGACCGGTGCGCTGATCGACAAGCTGGCTTCGATGAACACCGCTGCCGGCCGAGTTCCCCGTGCCGGCCGTACGCCGAACACCTAGAGCCGGCCGCCTCCCGCGCTCACCGGATCAGCCTGCCGGCTGACCCCGGTGATGAGTTCTCGCGCCCGCGCCCGTCTCACCTACGACGGCACCCGGCGCGACACGGAAGGATCACGGGATGAGTGCGGGCACGCGGCTGGAGGAGCTGGGCATGAACGGTCAGGGCGGGAGCGACCCGGTGGTGAGCGGTCTGGGCGAGGTCGACGAGCCGGCCTTCTCGGGGCTGACGGAGCGGCACCGGCGGGAGCTGCACGTGCACTGCTACCGGATGCTGGGATCGTTCGAGGACGCCGAGGACACCGTGCAGGAGACGTTCCTGCGTGCCTGGAGGCGGCGGGAGACCTTCGAGGGCCGGTCCACGTTCCGGGCCTGGCTGTACCGGATCGCCACCAACGCCTGCCTGGACCTGCTCGCGAAGTACCGCCCGGAGCCTGCGACGGACGGTGAGGTGCTGTGGCTGCAGCCCTACCCGGACCGGCTGCTCGACGAGCTGCCCGCAGGGGACGCGGACGAGCCGGAAAGCGTCGCGGTCGCGCGGGAGACGGTCGAGCTGGCGTACGTGGTCGCGGTTCAGCACCTCGCGCCCCGCCCGCGGGCCGTGTTGATCATGCGGGACGTGCTCGGCTGGCCGGCGAAGGACGTCGCCGAGTTCCTCGGGGACTCCGTCAACTCCGTCAACAGCGCGCTGCAGCGGGCCCGCGCCGGTCTGCGGGAACACCTGCCCGCCGAGCGGCAGGACTGGACCGGCGGCGAGCAGGACGCCAGGACGCGCGAGCTGGTACGCCGCTACACCGACGCCAGCGTGGCCACGGACGTCGACCGGCTCGCCGCACTGCTGCGGGACGACGTCCGCTTCGCGATGCCCCCCACGCCGGGCCTCTACGTCGGCCGCGACACGGTGGTGAGCAACTGGGTCGAGGAAGGCTTCGAGGGTACGGCGGGCCTGCGCGGCGCCCCCACCACCGTGAACCGGCAGCCCGCCGTCGCCTTCTACCTCTGGCGGAAGAGCGAGGACGCATACCTGCCGCTGACGATCGACGTCCTGCGCATCACCGACGGAGCGATCACCGAGATCATCACCTTCCACGCCGACCAGTTCCCGCGGCTCGGGCTGCCTGAGCGCCTGCCGGCCGACAGCATCGAATAGTCCGGTGCGGACGCTCGCGCTGCGCGGTGGCGCGCGGGTCGCGGTGGTCCCGGCGGAATGGTGCGACGCGTTCGGCGTCGTCATCCGCGGACGGGTGCAACTGGAGTTGCGCGACAGCGAGCCCGGGCCGATCCTCGGCCGCGGCGCCGGGTTCTGGCTCCGCGGCACCGGCGTCCGTGCCCTGCGCAATCCCGGCCGCCGTACGGCGAAGGTGCGCGTCGTCACCCCCGGGCCGGCACGGTCCCCTGCCAGTCGGGGCACCCTGTAGACCAGTCACCGAACGATGGAGCAACGACATGAACAGCAGGTCGCTGCAACGGTGATGGCCCCCAGGTGCGCAAGGCGGCGTGATCTTGTTGTGGGAACGTTCCCGGAGGCCTTCTCTGGGAACGTTGCCAGAGAAGGTCAGTTCGGTCGGTCGTCCAGCCTGGCCACGGGTTCGGTGTTCGTACGCGGGGTGTCGAGCAGGAGGTGCCACTCGCCGGTTTGGGCGTCCAGCCATCGCACGTCCTCGCGGTGGTACTGCAGCGCGTACGCCACTCGCGGCCGGTCGGTGTGGTTCGGCCCGGAGCCGTGCACGGTCCACCGCGAGAACGCGACCGCGTCACCGGCCCGCATCCGGATCGGCAGGGCCGTGGCCGGGTCGACGTCCACCTGGCGGTGGGCGTCCCCGTCGTCGCTGCCGCGTGCCTGCAACTGCTCGCCCAGGTGGGAGCGCGGAACGATCTGCAGACAGCCGTTGTCCGGGGTCATGTCGTCCAGGGCGACCCAGATGTTGATCGAGCCCATCGCCGGGTCGTGCCGGGTGTAGCTGTTGTCCTGGTGCAGATGGAAGGTACCGCCGCCACCGCCGGCCTTCACCGCGGTGAACGGGAGATAGCGCACCGCTCGGCCACCGACGAGCCGCGAGGCGACGGCCAGGGTCGCCGGGCAGTTGATGAGTTCGTCCAGCGCCGACCCGGCGACGTACGCAGAACACTGCCGCAGCTTGTCGCCCACCCCGCTGGCCTGCTCCAACGAGGCTCGCGAGACCCCGTTCGCTTCCAGTACGTCGAGGGTCTCCGTCCGGAGCGCCTCCACCACAGCCGGCTCGACGAACCCCGGCAGCAGGAGGTAACCGTACTGGTGGTAGAAAGCGACCTCGCCGTCGGTCAGCGTCAGCTCCCGAACGACCTTCCCGGCGGTACCGGCTCGAGCGACGTTCTCCCGTACACCCGCAGTTGGTGTGTCCATCGCCCAATCCCAGCACGCGAATCCCGCCGGCGCCGCATGGTCGACCAGTCCTGGACTTCGTCGATCACGGGGGTCCGCCCTCCGTGGCAGGGTGGAGTGCTGCCTGCTCGTTGGGTGCACACCACCGAGAACGGAGGCTTCGCCATGGTCGCACACCGTCCTGGCCCGAGGGCCTGGCTCCTGCTGATCGCACTCGCGGTGCTCGTCGTCGGTGCCGTCGCGGGAACGACGAACGTGCCCGCGGCACAGGCGTCGACCGGCGCGACCGGAACGCTTCTTCGCGAGAACGTCGGCCTCTACCCGCGCCTCGTCCGCCTCCAGCACTCCGGGCCCGCCAACGGGACGATCCTGGGCAGCGTGGTGACGTTCGACGGCAACACCGGTCTGGGCGCCATCTACGCCAGCCGTGACGAGGGCCGGTCGTTCGGGCAGATCGGCACGGTCGCCGACCCGGCCAGTGCGAACGGCAGGGGACTGTGCTGCGCCACGTTGTACGAACTTCCGCGCCGGGTCGGTGAGCTCGCCGCCGGCACCCTCCTGTGGGCGTCCTCGGCCGGGCAGTCCACCGACCCGCGGCTGATGAGCATCCGGATCTCGGCCAGCCGCGACCACGGTCACACCTGGTCCCACCTCGCCACGCCTGTGGTCGCCCAGAACACCGGCGGCCTGTGGGAGCCGGAGTTCACGGTGACCAGGGACGGGCGGCTCGTGGTGTTCTACTCCGACGAGACCGACCAGCCCGCACACAGTCAACTGCTCGTCGCGCAGTCGTCGGCCGACGGCGTGCACTGGACCGGCCGCGTGCCGGTGGTGGCGAGCAACGACCCGGCCGCGCGCCCCGGAATGCCCATCGTCCGGCGGATCGCGGGTGGCCGCTACCTGATGACGTACGAGGTGTGCGGACCGTCGTACGACTGCAAGGCGCACTACCGCGAGTCGGCTGACGGCGCGCAGTGGGGCGACCCGAAGGACTTCGGCCCGACCGTTCGGGCGACCGACGGCACGTACTTCGAGCACACCCCGACGATCACCTGGGAGCCCGGCCCCGGGCGGGAAGGCAGGCTGTTCCTGACCGGGCAGATCCTGTACGCCGCGGACGGAACCGTCGCCGAGGGCAACGGGCACACCGTCTTCGTCAGCGACGACGGGCCGGCCGGACCGTGGCGGCCGATCCCCGCGCCGGTGAGCGTTCCCGATCCGTACGACAACTACTGCCCCAACTACAGCTCACCGCTGCTGACCGTGCGGCACGGCACCCGGCTGCTGGAGATCGCCACCGCCTACGACAGCGACGGGGTCTGCAAGGCCTACTACGCCACCGGGGCTGTTGATCGCTGACCGGCATCCGCTGCCTGGTGGCGGTACCGAAGAACGCCGTCCTGCGGCAGGTCTTGATTCGTCCCTGCGGCGACAGTGAACTACGTGCACCACCGGCGGTTGTGCACGGACGGTCGTGCACGGACGGCGGTCGCCGCGGTCGGTGGGCTGGAGGGACCATGACGGTTGCTGGCGCGCGTTCCAACGGATTCGGCTCGTTCGGCCCGTTCGACCCAGGCGGCACCGGAGACGCCCCGGCGACCGACCCGGCCCGTGCCCTGCATCGACTGACCACGCTGCCGGTGGTGCCGCTGGGCCGGTGGCCGAGCCCGGTGTCGGCGGGTGAGTCGGCGGCCGGGCCCGTGCTCGTCAAGCGTGACGACCTCTCCGGCTTGGGCCGGGGAGGGGCGAAGACCCGCAAGATCGAGGGACTGCTCGGTCACCTGCGAGCCGTCGGGCACGACGAACTGATCGCGTTCGCCGGCAACATCACCAACCTCGCGTTCGACATCACCCCGATCCTGCGCGAGCACCGGATCAGGTCCACGGTGCTGGTGGTGGACGACCCACCGATGGCACCCTCGGACCGCGAGCGACACTTCGCCGGCATCCGCGACGACATCCGGCTGCTGGGGCCGAGCCGGGTCGCGGCTGCCCGGGCAGCCGCCGGCGCCTACGCGGCCGGGCGGGCGGCGGGGCGGCGTCCGCTGGTCGTCCTGCCGGGCGTCTGCCATCCGAGCGCCATCCTGGGCAACGCGCGCGGCGTACTCGAGCTCGCCGAGCAGGGGCCCCTGCCACGTGCCATCTTCGTGTCGGTGGCGACCGGTAACACCATCGTCGGTTTCCTGGTCGGTGCCGCGCTGCTGGCGGCTCGTGGCCATCCGCCGGTGCGGGTGGTCGGCGTCCAGGTCTACCCGGGCCGGATCGACCTGCTCGCCCGGCTGCTGGCTCGCTGGACGACGAGGTGGCTCGGCGTACCGGCGCTGCGGTTGCCTCCGCTGGAGATCGTCACCACCGAGGTGGGCCGCGGCTTCGGGGACTACCCCGACCGGCTGGTCGACCTCTGTGAACGGGTGGCCGCCACCAACGGCATCGCAGTCGACCCCATCTTCGGGGCCAAAACCTGGTCGGCGATGGAGGCGATGATGGCGCGCGGCGAGGTCGAGGGACCATGCATGTTCTGGCACTGCGGTTACACGCCCGAATGGCGCGACCTGCGCGGGGCCGAGCAGAAGGCGGCCGGCTCATGAACACCGTCGTCAACGAACCCCTGCCTGGTGGCGGTTTCGAGCCTGGGAACGCTCCCATTCCGCGGCGCGGCCGTACGTCCACCGCCGGCATCATGGCCGGCTACGTCGCGGTCTTCTTCGGCCTACTTCCCCTCCTGCTGTGGTCACTGGGCAACTCGCTGAACGTCGCGTTGGCGCTGCCGGAGCTGCCCGGTCGCCACTGGGGCGTCGGCGGTGCGGCGTTGCTGGGCGCCGGTCTGGCGTGGATGGCCTGGTCGATGGTGTTGCTGCGGGTGGTCGGCGGCGGCTGGCCGGTCTCCCACCTGCCGCCGGTGCGCCTGGTCACCAGTGGGCCGTACCGCCTCAGCCGGCATCCCGTCTACGTCGGGTACGTCGCGGCCGCGGCCGGGCTGGCCCTGCTCGACCGCTCACCCGGCGAACTCCTCGCCTGCGGCCTGCTCGCGCTGGGCGTCGTCGACTACGTGGTCGGGTACGAGGGACCGGTGCTGCGCCGTCGTTTCGCCGGCACCTACGACCAGTACCAACCGCGATCACGTCATCTCGCACACCTCCTGCTTCCCTTGTGGGAAAGGGTTCGCGGGCCGGTGGAGTGGCTGGCGAACCAGCCGGTCCTCCTCCGGGTGGGGCCGACGATCTGGGTCACGTACGGGTTGTTTGTCGCGTCCGGCACGGCGGTGGCGATGACCCTGATGCTCGGCCGCCTCGCCACCGACGGTCTCGGCCCTCATGCTCTCCTGACCTACGCGCTGGTCCTGGTGCCGTCGATGGCGTTGGGCGGCCGGCTGTTGTGGTTCGTGGTGGCCTGGGAGCAGGTCAGGACGCTCGGCGCCTGGCGGGCGATTCGTACGGTGGGGCTCGTCTCCTGGGGCACCTACATCGGCTTCTTCGCCGGCTCCGCCGTCTTCGCGGCCGTCGAGCAGGTGAGCCTGTTGTGGCTGCTGGACCGGATGGTGCCGACCGTTCTGGTCTGCTCGGTGATCGGCCGGATCGGCTGCCTCACCTACGGATGCTGCTTCGGCCGGGAGTGGCCGCACGGCATCCGCTGGTACGCGCCGGAGAGTAAGGTCGTCCGGCAGCTTGGCCCGGACCGGGTATGCCCGCGGATCCCGGTGCAGGTGCTGTCCGCGGCGGCCACAGCCGCGGCGGTGTTGACGGCCGCGCTGGTGAGCCTGCGGCCGGCGCCGGCCGGCGTGGTCACCGGAGTGGTGATGCTGCTGTACGCGATGGGCCGGTTCGCGGTGGACTCGCTCCGGGACGAGACGTTCGGGGTGCCGTGGGCAGGTGGCCTCACTTCCGGCCATCTCTTCAGCCTGGTGGTAACCGCGGTCGCACTGGCCCTGATCCACACCTCGCGAGGCGAACCCGCCTGGCCGAGGTCGATGTTCTCCTACGACAGGGGGTTGCTGTGGCCGATACTTCCGGTGATCGGGGTCGCGACCATACTGGTCTTCGTGGTCTCGGGGCTCCACTGGCGTCGGGTGGGGCAGTGGTGAGCCGGGCGCTGGGCGGGACGACCGCAAGTCGTGCGCTGGTGCGCCGAGGGTTCCTCCTCCGCAAGCTCTACGCGGACCTGGTCGGCCCCGACGGTGACGTGGTGATCGCCTACCTCGCATGGCTGCGCGTCGCCGGAGTGCACATCCCCTACGGCGCGGTCGAACACTACCTACCCGACGGCCGTCGCGAGGTGCTGCGCGGACGCCCGATCGCCGGGGCACCCAGACGGCTGCCGGACGGCGGGATGGAGTACTCCATCGCCACCCGGGACGGGCGCATCTTCCGGCTGGTGCACCGCGCGCCGACACCCACCTGGCATCCGGCCGATCCGCCGATCAGTTCGCGGGTGCACTGGCACGTGGCCGTACCCTCCGCGCGAGCCGAGGTCTCCTGGGACGACAAGGGTTCGGGGGCCGCCACCCGGCTGGCCGGGTTCGGGTACTCCGACTGGGTGTGGCTGCGGCTGCCGCCGAGGCTGCTGGGGCTTCGCCGGTTGCAGTGGGGCCGCGTTCATCTGCCCGACCGTACGGTCGTGTTCAACACTGTCGACCGGTCGAACGGTGCGCGGTGGGCGCGAGTGGCCGAGTGGCGGGTGGGTGGGGATCCGCGTCCGGTCGAGATCTTCGTCGACGGCGCCCCCCGGACCGACCGGCCGCACGGCGAGCCGGGCGCGTGGACCATACCCGCGCCGGGTGGCGCGGTCGCTCTCGAACCACTGCGCGTACTCCACGAGGGCGAACCGCTGGACACCGACCGCTTTCCCGACATGTTCGAGCGGTGGGGAAGCCGGGTGGCCAACGGGCGGGCGGACGAGATCCGCTGGCTCAGCACGGCACGCGACGCTGCCGGAACGACCGGCATGGCCGTGCACGAGTCGGTCCGGTTCGGTCGCTGACAGGCGCCTACGCCCCTACGCGTACGTGCTGTCCGGATCCGCTAACCGTAGGCGCCCGTCGGCAGGAAGCCGAGCAGCCGCCGCAGCCGCGGGTTCGCCCCGGCGTACACGTGTTCGGGCATCACGTAGTTCATGAAGGGGAAGTAGCGGTGGCCGATGAGGCGATGTGCGTAGGAGACCTGGCTGACGTACCGCGTTCGCTCGCTCAGGTTGGGGTGGCCGCGATGCCAGACCTGACAGCTGAACATGATCGCCGTACCCGCCCTGCCGTACGCCGTCACCACGTCCTGCTCCCACCGCGTTCCCTCCAACGTGGGTGGGCAGTGTGCACCGAACAGATGTGACCCGGGCACGAACTGCGTCGGGCCGTGGCGCCGCTCGGTCACGTCGGTGAGGTAGTAGTTGCAGGTGAACAGGAGTACGGGCAGCCGCACGTTGGCCGGCGGCTCGCCGTGGGTCACCAGATAGTGCGGCGGGTCGTCCTGGTGCCAGGTCGAGATGCCCGCCTGGGTCGGCGTGCGGAAGGCGTTGTTGTGCACGACGTGCACGTGGTCCGGACCGAGGCCCGGCCGGTCCTGACTGATCAGTCGCTCGGCGAACGTGACGACGGGTTCGTGGTCGAACAGTCGCAGGTGCGCCTTGCTGCGTTCGAACATCCGCACCTGGATCTCGACCTGACCGGCGTTGTTGGGCGCGGCGCCGATCGCGTCGTCGAGGTCGGTACGAAGCTCCCGCACGAGATCGTCCGGCAGGGCGTCCTCGACCACCAGGAAGCCGTCGCGGTGGAAGCGTTCGATCCAGTCGTCCAGGGGTGGGTCCGCGTCTGCGTCCACGCGTACCGGCGAGACGGCGTCGGTCATGAAGCCGTCCCGAGCTCGTCCCAGACCCCGAGGACGTAGAGGGCGGCAGGGCTCAGCCGGTCACGCGTTCGGACGCGGAGATACTCCGCCTGGTCGAGCTGTTGCGGCTGGTCGCGCCTGGTGAAGTAGGAGTGCAACGCGCGGCGGGGCCGGTCGCTGTTGTTGCGCGTACCGCCGTGCCACAGATGGCTGTTGAACACCACCACCGTTCCGGCGGGCGCGATCAACTGCACCTCGTCCGGGTGGGTGGCTCGCGGGTCCCCGTCCAGTTCGTCGGCAGGCCCGATGCCACGCTTGCGGTGCGAGCCCGGCACCACCCGCGTCGCGCCGTTCTCGGCGGTGAAGTCGTCAAGCAGCCAGATCGAGTTGCAGACCTGGTAGCCCTGCCCCTCCTGCAGAACTCCCCAGTCCGCGTGCAGCCCCTGGTGACCCCGGCCCGGCAACGCCGCCCTGCTGTTGAGCGAGGAAAGCCGGAACTCCCCCAGCACATGGCGAACGGCCGCGAGCACCACCGGATGGGTGAAGCACACCTCGAACATCGGGTCCTTGTTGACCAGATCCGACAGCCGGTCGGTACCGGCCTCCTGGTGCACCTCCTCCCCCGCACGGCTCCCCTCGATGCGGGAGAGTTCGGCCAGCCGCTTCCTCAACGCAGCCACCTGCTCCGGCGACAGGATCCCGGGAAGTGGTGCGAACCCGTCGTTGTCGAGCTGCGCCTTCGTCTTCGCGTCGAGCAGATCGTCGGTCACGCCGAGCTCGCTCAGCGCCGTCTCCATGTCCATGTTCTGCCGTCCTCCGCACTCACCAGCGGCGTCTGGAACTCGGGCCCTTCCACGAAGCCTGCCGCAGAGTCGACGCCGTCACCATGCACGAAACACGTATTCCCATGCACATTCCGAGCACCGCTACCGATGCATTGGTGGCGGTGCTCGAATCCTCGTCGAAACTGGTGTTCGTGAGGAAGGTGCGGCATCATCGCGGCCATGTGGACCGGAGTACGCCCGGCACAACGGCCACGGGGACCTCCTCCGCGAACGGGTCGACGGCACCACCGGCCTGTGATGCTCAGGCGCGACGCCGGCTCGATCCGTCGTCGCGCCTGACGGTTCGGCGTGGCGGTCAGCGGTACTGGTCCCAGCGGGCGGGGTCGGCCTCCAGCATGGCGCGGTCCCAGTTGCCGCGGTCGGCCGCCGCCGCGTACGTCGTGTGCAGGAACCGCAGCAGGGTCTCGTCGGGGTCGTCGGCCGTCCGGACCGCTTCGTACGGCAACAGGAACTGCTGGTACTGCTGGTTGTACTGGGCCGCAGCCGGCTCGACGGGATAGTCCGCGAAGCCGTCCGGCTCGGGGTAGGCGTAGGCGTAGAACGCGCCCTCCTCGCCGCCACCGGGCCAGAAGCCACAGCTGCTGAGCTCGCGGGAGTAGCCCTCCACCATCACCCAGTCGCCACAGTTGGGCGCACCGCCCGGATGATCGGGCGCCGGCCGTCCCGAGAATCGCGTGCACGCCAGGTCCAGCGCACCCCAGAAGAGGTGCACGGGGCTCACCTTGCCGACGAAGTACGACCTGAAGATCCCGAGGACGCGGCTCGCCTGGACGAGTTGCCGCCAGAACAGGTGGACGGCTTCCGCGTCGTAGGCAGCGTGCCTGGTGTCCTCGGCGAACGGGATCGCGGGTTCGACCTCGTTGGGCCGGGCGAGGATCTGGATCTCGAAGCCCAGCCTGCCAAGGGCCTGCATGGTCTGCTGGTAGAAGTCGGCGACCGACTTCGGTTCCAGGGCGACGGTCTGCACGCCGCCGTCACTCGACCGGATGAGGAGCTGGTGGTCGCAGAAGTCGAACTCGATGTCGAAGAGCCTGTCGCCGTACGGGATGCTGCCGGTGGTCAGCCCCCGCGGACTCACGTACAGCGTCACCTGCCACCAGTGGTTGAGCAACGGTGCCTGTGACAACCTGACCTTGCCCACGATCTGCGTCCACATGTGCAGCGTGTCGCGGGTGGAGGTCCAGTCGTCCACGCGCAGGCTCGGCCACGCCTCGACCTTGGCTGTCTGTGTCTCCCCCATGTCGCCTGGCCCCTTCCGCTTTCGTCCCATTGGTGCGGGTCTGTGGGACACCTTGGAGGGGCCCCTCAGGTCTGCGTACCGCAAAGGCGGTCCCGCTGCATCCTCCCGCGATCCCCCCGCAACGACAAAGCGGGGGCTGCGTGGTCGCACGCGGGGCCACCAGTCCCACGGCATCGGTCAGCGGACGGTCAAGAATCTTCCAACCCGGGAGCCGCGGGCCGGGTATGTCCGTTGAAGTGATGGCGTACCCCGCGCGGCAGGAACGGAGATCATCATGGGACTGACCAGCAGTGGGTTCCTTGCTGTGTGCGTGGCGTCCGGGCTCGTCGTGATCGGCTTCGCACTGTGGGCGCTGACCCGGATCAACGGCCGAGGGCCCGGCTCCCTGCTCGCTCGGCTGGGCGTGCTGGTGGCCGCCCAACTGGCGGCGCTCGCGATGGCCGCAGTGGCCGTGAACGACAACTTCCAGTTCTACACCTCTCTGTCCGACGTCCTGGGCACGGCCAACAACGCCGACAACGTGGTGGTCAAGGGTGTCGACCCACAACCACCGGTCACCGGTGGAGAGGGTCAGACGGGGAAGCGGTACGACTCCGTTCGGATTCGGTCGGGAATCCTCCCGGCGGCGACCGCCAGGACGTCCGGTGAGATCCTCGACGTGACGGTTCGCGGTGCCAAGTCGGGGCTGAGTTCGCAGGCGTTCGTCTACCTCCCGCCGGCGTACTTCTCCCCCGCCTACGCCCACAGGCGGATGCCCGGCCTGGTCGTGATGCCCGGTTACCCGAGCACCGCCTCCAACCTGATCATGCGGATGAACTATCCGTGGGCGATGGAGTCGCAGATCAAACACCACCGCGCCCGGCCCATGGTGCTGGTGATGACGAACGAGACGGTCACACCGCCGCGGGACACCGAGTGCACCAACGTGGCGCACGGACCGAAGGCGGAGACGTTCCTGGCCCAGGACCTCACCGACGCGATCTCGGCCAAGTTCCGCGTTGCCCGGCCGGGAGCTGGATGGGGGCTGATGGGCGACTCCACCGGCGGCTTCTGCGCGGTGAAGCTGGCGATGAACTACCCGCACCGATTCACCTCGGCGGTGTCGCTGTCCGGTTACTACCACGCGATCATGGACTTCACGACCGGTGACCTGTTCGGCGGCAACAGGCACCTGCAGCACATGAACGACCCCGAATGGATGCTGCGCCACCGGCCGGCACCGCCGGTCTCGGTTCTCGTCACGACCAGCCGGACGGAGACCCAGGTGCTGCCGGACACTCGCAAGTTCCTGTCGATGGTGAAGCCGCCCATGCGGGCGTCGTCGATCATCCTGCCGTCCGGTGGGCACAACTTCGGGGCGTGGAAGGGCGAGATGCCGCCCTGCCTGGACTGGTTGTCGGCTCACCTGTGGGCAGTTGCGAACGCGGGCCACCCGGCAACGTCGACCGGGCGGCCACTGGCCAATCCGCCGGTCACTCGACACAGCGCCGCCCTCCACCAACGACACCACGCGTAGAAACTGCTGGCACGGATCGGTGAGGACACCGTAGTTTCGCGACCATGCGGATCCAGGTCGTCACGATCAACCACGGCACCACGGACTACGCCGATCTGTTTCTGCGGTCGCTGATCGCCCACCATCCCGACCGTTCCGAACTGCGTGTCCTCGTGCTCGACAACGACTCCGGAGACGTACAACGGCTGGACTGGGCGCGGCGGTTCGGCGTCCGCATCCGCGCCTCCGGCTACTCGCTCGACGCGTCCGTCAACACCCATGGCGAGATCCTGCGCGACGCCGTGCTCGCCGAACCCGACTGCGACGCGTACCTCTTTGCCGACAGCGACGTCTGCTTCGTCAGCGACGACACCCTTGGCGCCATGGCGCGTGAACTCGACAGCACCCCCGACGCGTTCGCCGTCGAAGCCATCTGGGCAAACGAGGACGACACCGGTTCGACGTCGACTACGGCGACCGCGTTCATCCGTTCTGTGTGCTGGTACGCAACGATCCGCCGTTCCGCTCGACGGTCGAACTGCTGGGCCTGTCGCCCGCGATGACCCAGTGCGTTCGGGGAGCGATGTTCTGGGACACCTTCGGCCTTCTCACCCAGGTGATGAGGACACACGGCAGATCCTGGGCGCTCTCGAGCCGGCGGGTGGTCCACTTCGCGGGTGTGAGTTGGCAATCCGAGTACGCCGAGGACAAGGCAGCCCGCAGAGACACGCTGCTTGGCCGCTACCCACTCGATCGCCTACGGTCAGGCGGATGACGACGCATGCCGTGCTGTCGGAATCGGCGTACTGGCAGATCCTGCGACCCGGGCAGGCGCTCACCGAAGGACATCTGGCGCTGCGACCGAAGGACGGCGCTCCGATCGACCGTTCCGACGTCGCGACCGACCTCCTGCACGCCTACCGCACCTGCCGGGCGGGCTTGCATGCGGCGCTCGGGTGTGACGGGTTCGGGGTGAGCTTCGCCTGGTCGTGGGTCCCGCGCGGCGACGGGATCGGCGAGCCGCGGGCCGAGTGGGACCAGCCGACGATCCACGTCTTCGGGCGGGCTCCGAACGAACGGGTGAAGCCGGTTCGGGTGATGGCGCTGCCGGCCCACGAACGCGTCGCGGCCCTCCCGGCTCCGGAGCGGATGCGGCTCGACTGCCGGCTGGCCACCGCGTTCGCTGCGGCGGGTGCCGACGCGGGGCCCGGCCCCGACCTCCAGGCGAGTCCGGCAGACTGCGACGGCTGCGTGCCCGAGGTGGCCCGGGACCAGGAACTCTGGCGTGCCGACGAGGTACGCGTCATCCGCCCTCGCCGGCCGCTCACGGAAGCGAACCTTCTCGTACTCCCGATGCGCCACGTGGCGAGTCCTGCATCGCTGCTGCCGGACGAAGTCCTGTCGTACGCGCGTCGCCTGCGGGAGGTGCGCGCCTACTTCGCCGGAAGGTTCGGCTCGACCGGACTGAGCTGCTTCCTCAACGACGGCGCTCGCGCGGGCCAGGAGACGCCCCACGTCCACGTGCACGTCTTCGGGCGCTCGGCCGACGAGTCACGGAACCCGTTCGAGGTGCTCGCCCGCCGCATCGGAATCCGTTCCACGCCCTGACGTCCTGACGTGCAGGGTCATCTCGAATCCGGCCCGTTCAGCGCATTGCTCCCCTCGCGGCAGTGCTCTCGGCGCGCCTCGAACCTGCCGGGCAAACGGCCAATCGCCTGCGCCTCGCCGTACGCGGCGACCACAATACTGATCAGCTTCGCAGTACGGGCGACCCGCAGGGGGTGCGCCGCCGAATCCCTATCTGGAGGACATCGTGGGTGAGGCACGCGTTCAGCCCGGCGCGGATGTCGACGAGCGTGCCACGCTCGGCGAGGACACCACCGTCTGGCACCTGGCGCAGGTGCGCGAGCACGCTGTCCTCGGCAGCGACTGCATCGTGGGGAGAGGCGCCTACGTCGGGCCCGGCGTGCGCATCGGTGATCGCGTCAAGCTGCAGAACCACGCGCTGGTGTACGAACCCGCTGTCCTGGAGGACGAGGTGTTCGTCGGCCCGGCGGTGGTGCTGACGAACGACCTCTACCCGCGATCGACGGACGTGGACGGCAAGCTCAAGCGGCCGGACGACTGGGATGCCCAGGGTGTCACCGTGCGCAGGGGCGCCTCCATCGGTGCGCGTGCCGTCGTGGTCGCCGGGCGCACCATCGGGCGCTGGGCACTGGTGGCCGCCGGCGCGGTGGTGACCAGGGACGTGCCGGACTTCGCCCTCGTGGCCGGAGTTCCCGCCCGGCGGATCGGCTGGGTGGGACGCTCCGGGGAACCGCTCGGTCCGCTGGGAGATTCCGGCTCCGGCGTACGTCAGTGGCGTTGCCCTCGCACGGGCGAGCTCTACATGGAACGTGACGGATACCTGACGTACGAGCAGCCGTGACCCGAACGCGGGAACGAGGCCGCTGTCGGCCACCCCCGCGGCGTACGTCACCTCGATTCTGCTGCTCTGCGTGACGATCCGATCCGATTACCCGAAAACGCCTCCGTCGAGCCAGACAGTGCCCGAAGATCGTCGCAGTGCCCGGGCAGTCGGTCCTGACCCGGCATATTCACCTCCCACTTCGCGACCCGGCGAACGACGGAGTGTGCCCGAAGCATGCCCGACAACGACCGAAACACCTCGCTGAGAACCACTGAGAACGACTGAGAACGCAGCAAGAGGGGGAACTTCGATGAAGCCCATCGGCCTGGCGGTGATCGGCGCCGGCTACTGGGGCCCCAACCTGGTACGCAACGCGCAGGCGACGCCGACCCTGCGGCTGGAGTGGCTGTGCGACCTGGACACCGACCGCGCCCGGTCCGTCCTCGGCCCCTACACCACGGTTCGTACGACCGACTCCTACGAACAGGTGCTCGCGGACCCGAACGTCGCGGCCGTGGCCATCGCGACTCCGGCCGCCACCCACTTCGACCTGGTGCGCGCCGCCCTGGAGGCGGGAAAGCACGTCCTGGTGGAGAAGCCGCTCACGCCTTCCTCGGCGGAGGCCGCGAAGCTGGTCGATCTCGCCGAGGAGGCGGGGCTGACGCTGATGTGCGACCACACCTACTGCTACACCCCGGCCGTCCGGAAGATCCGTGAGCTCGTGCACGGCGGTGAGATCGGCGAGGTGCAGTTCGTCGACTCGGTACGCATCAACCTGGGGCTGGTGCAACCCGACGTTGACGTGCTGTGGGACCTCGCGCCGCACGACCTGTCCATCCTGGACTTCGTACTCCCGCAGGGGATGCGCCCGGTCGCGGTGGCCGCACAGGCCGCCGATCCGATCGTCGCCGGACGTGCGTGCGTCGCCTACCTCACGCTGTGGTTCGCCGGGGAGACGATGGCGCACGTCCACGTGAACTGGCTCAGCCCGACGAAGATCCGTACCACAGTCATCGGCGGCTCCCGGCGCACCATCGTGTGGGACGACCTGAACCCGCAGCAGCGGGTGTCGGTGCACGACCGCGGCGTGGATCTCACGCCGGCTTCGCGCCTCGCGCCGGACGAACGCCGCGCAGCCCTGATCTCCTACCGCGTCGGGGACATCCAGGTACCCGCGCTGCCGGAACGGGAAGCGCTGCGGTCGGTGATGGAGGAGTTCGCCACGGCCATCCACGAAGGCAGGCCCGCGTTGACGGACGGGCGAGCCGGCCTGCGGGTCGTCCGGTTGCTGGAGGCCGCGTCGCGCAGCATCGCGGCCGGCGGATCGAAGGAACTCGTCGAGGGGGACAGCTGATGATCGAGGGAAGCCGCTGCCTGGTCACGGGGGGCGCGGGCACGATCGGTTCGACGATCGTGGACCAACTGGTGGCGGCGGGGGCCGCCGAAGTGGTGGTGCTGGACAACCTGGTGCGCGGACGGCGGGACAACCTGGCCGCCGCCCTGGAGTCCGGCCGGGTGAACCTCGTCGAGGGCGACATCCGCGACCGCACACTGCTGCGATCGGCGATGGCCTGCACCGACCTGGTGTTCCACCAGGCGGCGATCCGGATCACCCAGTGCGCCGAGGAACCGCGGCTCGCACTGGAGGTACTGGTCGACGGCACGTTCGAGGTGATCGAGGCGGCCGCGGACCTGGGCGTGCGCAAGGTGGTGGCCGCCTCGTCGGCGTCGGTGTACGGGCTGGCCGAGCAGTTTCCGACGCCGGAAACCCAGCATCCGTACGACAACGACACCTTCTACGGCGCGGCGAAGGCGTTCAACGAGGGCATGCTGCGCAGCTTCCACGCGATGCGCGGCCTGGACTACGTGGCCCTGCGCTACTTCAACGTGTACGGCCCGCGGATGGACATCCACGGCCTCTACACCGAGGTGCTCATCCGCTGGATGGAACGCATCGAGTACGGCAAGCCCCCGCTGATCCTCGGTGACGGCCTGCAGACGATGGACTTCGTCTACATCGACGACATCGCGCGGGCGAACCTGCTGGCCGCACGGGCCGACGTGACCGACCAGGTGTTCAACATCGGGTTCGGCGCCGAGACCAGCCTGCGCGAGCTGGCCGAGGCCCTGATGCGGGTGATGGATGCCGAGGATCTCGGGCTCGAGTTCGGCCCGGCGCGCGCGGTGAACGGCGTGAGCCGGCGGCTGGCCGACATCTCCCGTACCCACCGGGCGCTGGGCTGGAAGCCCGAGGTCGACCTGGAGGAGGGCCTGCGCCGGTTGGTGGCCTGGTGGAGAGCCGAGCGGCGGGTCCCTGCGTGATCGTCTACTTCTCCGGCAGGGAGTTCGACGGAGTCGCTGGTACCCACCGACTCATGGCAGAACATCTGTCGGCGTGGCATCCCGTGCTGTACGTCGACCCGCCATGGTCGGCTCTCACCCCCTTGTGGTACCGCCTTGCGGAGCTTCGAGGTGCGGCCATGAACCGCACGAAAGTGCGGGGTCCGGTGCTACGACAGGAGAAACCGGGTCTGTGGCGGCTGGTGCCGCGCGTGCTCCCGGGGGCCCAGCGTCCCGGCATGCACCACGTCACCGCCTGGTTGACCCGTGTGAAGGTGCGGCGGGCGGTGGCAAAGCTCGGACAGCCCGTCACGGCGGTTGTGGCCGCTGTGCCGGACAATCTGCTGACCACATTTCCAGGGGTCCCGACTCTGTACTACGTGACCGACGACCTCGCGGCCGGCGCGGAGTTGCTCGGTCTCCCGCGCGAACGGCTGCTCGCCGGGGAGCGACGGCAGGCGGAGAGTGCCACGACGATCGCAGTGGTATCCCCTGTGCTGGGAGAACGATTCGCCGCGATGGGCTTCGACGCGACCGTAGTCCCCAACGGATGTTCGGCGAGCGCCTACGAAGGGGTCGACGATCTTCCCTGGCCGGACGACATTCCAAGGTTCGACCGCCCGGTCGCCGGCTTCGTCGGACATATCAACGGCCGGCTCGATCTGGGCCTGCTGGAGGACATCGCCGACGCCGGACATCCGCTGTTGCTGGTCGGTCCGCGACATTTCTCCTGCCCGGCGGAGCGGTTCGCCGCGCTGACCGCGCGCCCGAACGTGGTCTGGACGGGTATGCGACCGCACACCGAACTGCCCCGCTACATGAGGGCGATCACGGTGGGCCTGACGCCGTACGTCGTGGACGATTTCAACCGGGCGAGCTTCCCGCTGAAGACGTTGGAATACCTCGCGGCCGGCCGGTCGGTGGTGTCGACGTCGCTGCCCGCCACGGACTGGCTGCGTGAGGACGCCGAAGGAGCCGCCCTGATCAGGGCGGAGTCGTCGCGCGATGCGTTCGTGAAGGCGGTCCACGAGGAACTGGCCGCCTCGGCCGGTCCTGACCGGGCAGACCTCGCCGTGCGTCGTCGGGCGTACGCCGCACGGCACGACTGGATGCACCGGGCCCGCGAGGTCGCGGGCCTGTTGAACCAAGTGGGGGGACCACATGATTCCGGTGATCAGGCCCGTCCTGGGCGATGAGGAGGCCGCTGCCGTCGCGGAGGTGGTGCGCTCCGGCTGGGTGGCGCAGGGCCCACGCGTCGCGGCGTTCGAGCAGGCGTTCGCGGATCGGATGGGCGCGGCGCACGGCGTGGCCACCTCGTCGTGCACGACCGCGTTGCACCTGGCGCTGCTGCTGGCCGGGGTGGGGCCCGGCGACGACGTGGTGGTTCCGTCGCTGTCGTTCATCGCCACCGCCAACGCCGCCCGCTACGTGGGCGCGGAACCGGTGTTCGCCGACGTCGACCCGACCACCGGCAACCTCACCGCCAAGACCGTCGAGGCGGTGCTCACCGAACGCACCCGCGCGGTGATCGCGGTGGACCAGGCCGGCGTTCCGGTGGACCTCGACGAACTTCGTGCGGTGTGCGACGCGCGCGGAATCCCGGTGGTCGAGGACGCCGCGTGTGCGGCCGGCTCGGTCTACCGCGGCCGCCCGGTCGGTACCGGAGCCGAGTTCGCCGCGTGGTCCTTCCATCCGCGCAAGCTGCTGACCACCGGCGAGGGCGGCATGCTCACGCTGGCGTCGGAGGAAGTCGCGCGGCGGGCGCGGCGGCTGCGTGAACACGGGATGAGCGTCAGTGCGGCCGACCGGCACGCCGGCGGCACCGTCGTCATCGAGGAGTACCTCGAGACCGGCTTCAACTTCCGGATGACCGACCTGCAGGCAGCGCTGGGCCTGGTCCAGCTCACCCGGCTGACCGGGGTGGTCGAGCGCCGCCGTGACCTGGCGGCCCGCTACCAGCGGCTGCTCGCCGACGTGCCCGGCATCCACACTGTGCGCGATCCGCTGTACGGGCGGACCAACTACCAGTCGTTCTGGATCGTGCTGCCGGAGGACTTCCCGGTCGGCCGGGACGCGCTGCTGGAACGACTGCTGGCGGCCGGCATCTCCGGCCGGCGCGGCATCATGGCCGCGCACCGGGAACCCGCGTACGTCACCTCGGCGTCGGGCCGGACGGCCGACCTGCCGGTGACCGACCGGCTCACCACCCGGTCCCTGATCCTGCCGTTGTTCCACGAGATGACCGAGGAAGAACAGGATCGCGTGGTGCAGGTCATCGCCACCGCGGCCGGCCGATGAAGGTCCTCGTCTACCCGCACGCCATGGGGCTCGGCGGAAGCCAGCTCAACGCCGTCGAACTCGCCGGGGCCGTCCGTGACCTCGGCCACCAGGTGACGGTGATCAGCGAGCCGGGCCCACTGGTGCAACGGGTGGTTGACCTGGGCCTGGAGCACCTGGAGCTGCCCTCCGAACGACGGCGCCCCTCCCCTACCACCGTGCGGCGGTTGCGTTCCCTGATCGACGAACGCGGGTTCGAGGTCGTGCACGGGTACGAGTGGCCGCCCGGTGTGGAGGCGTACTTCGCCACCAGGCGTAGGCGCGACGTCGCAGCGACGTGCACGGTGATGTCGATGTCGGTCGCGCCGTTCCTGCCGGCCGACCTGTCGCTCGCCGTGGGTACCGCGCAGATCCGGCGGTCCGTGCTGGAGCAGCGTTTCCGGCGGCGTGCCGGCAGAAGTCGGCACTCCGGCGGCGGTTTCGACCCCGGCCTGGTGAACCTGCTCGAGCCGCCGGTCGACCTGGTTGCCAACCGTCCCGGGCATCCAACCGATGTGTTCCGTGCGCAACACGGGCTTGACGACCCGGCCGACGCCCATCTACTGGACCTGGTGGTGGTCTGCCGACTGGTCCCGGAGCTGAAACTGGAAGGTGTCCTGACCGCCGTCGACGTGGTGGGCGACCTGGCCAGGGAGCTGCCGCTGCGGCTGGTGGTCGTCGGCGACGGACCGGCGCGCGGGCAGGTGGAGGCCCGGGCGGCCGACGCCAACGAGCGGGCGGGCCGCCGCGCCGTCGTACTCACCGGCGCCCTGGACGACCCCCGGGCCGCCTATGCGGCGGCCTCGATCACCCTCGGCATGGGCGGCTCCGCCCTGCGTTCGTTGGCGTTCGGACAACCCCTGATCGTGCAGGGCGAGGACGGCTTCTTCGAGCTACTGACCCCGGAGTCGAGCCGGACGTTCCTGCACCAGGGGTGGTACGGGCTGGGCGGCGACGGCGCAGCGGCCCTGGAGCGGATCCTGCGCGACCTCGCCGCCGACGAGGCCCGGCGCAGGGACCTGGGCGACTTCGGCCTGAAGCTGGTGACCGAACGTTTCAGCCTGGGAGGCGCCGCTCTCCTCCAGGAAGCCATCTACCTCGACGCGCTGGAACGCGCGGCCGGCGGCAGCCGGCCGCGCGTGGAGGCGGTACGCACGATCTCCGGGGTCGTCGCGTACAAGGTGCGCCGACGGTACAAGCGGCTTCGCGGGACCGTGGCCGCCGACGACTTCAACCAGCTGAAGGAGCGGGGGAACCAGCGGTGAGGAGGTTGGCGATCCGCGACGAGGATCCGTTGTTCGCCCGGGCGTTCCGGGCAGTCGGCTGGAGCTTCGTCAACACCGCCGTGTCCCGGCTGGGTACCCTCGCCATCGGCATCGCGCTGGCCCGGATTCTGGGCCCGCACGAATTCGGTGCGTTCGCAGTGGCGATGGTCGCTCTCCTGGCCATCATCAGCTTCAACGAACTCGGCGTCTCCCTCGCGATCGTGCGCTGGCCGGGCGACCCGAAGGAGATCGCGTCGACTGTCGCGACGATCTCGGTGGTCACCAGCGTGCTCATGTACGCGGCCTGCTACTTCGGCGCGCCGGCGTTCGCTGCGGCGATGGGCGCGCCGGACGCGGCCGGCGTGGTTCGCGTCCTGACGTTCAACGTCGTGATCAACGGGCTGGTGGCAGCGCCGGTCGCCCTTGTGCAACGCGAGTTTCGCCAGGACCGCAAGATGATCGCCGACCAGGTGAACAACTGGGCGGGTGCGGCCGTGTCGATCGCGCTCGCGCTGGTCGGCATGGGCGCGATGAGTCTGGCGGTCGGCCGGCTCGTGGGCGCGCTGAGCTCCGGTGTTCTGTATGTGCGCTTCTCACCGCAGCCGTTGCGGTTGGGGTTCGACGCCGGTGTGGCCCGCAGGCTGCTGAGGTTCGGCCTGCCACTGGCGGGGTCCAGTCTGGTGCTGTTCGCGGCGGGAAGCATCGACCAGTTGGTCGTCGGCAGGATGCTGGGCGCGACTGCCCTCGGCTTCTACGTCCTCGCGTTCAACCTGTCGAGCTGGCCGGTGCAGATGTTCTCCCAGCCGGTGCGCGGAGTCGCCCCGGCGGCGTTCGCCCGGCTGCAGGGGGACCTGCCCGCGATGCGGCGTACGTTCCTGTCCACGGCCGGGCTGCTCGCCGGGCTCACGTTGCCGGTATGTCTGTTGCTGAGCGGCGCCGCCCAACCACTGATCCGCTTCGTGTACGGCGATGTCTGGTCCGCCGCGGCGCACGGACTTGTGTGGCTCGCGCTGCTCGGCGCGTTCCGCATCCTGTTCGAGCTGATGTACGACTACTTCGTCGTGCTGGCCCGCAGTCGCGCGGTGTTCACCATCCAGCTGCTCTGGTTGGTCGCGCTGGTGCCCACGTTGGTCGTCGGCGCGCGGCTCGGCGGCATCGCCGGGGTGGGCGCGGCGCACGTCCTGGTCGCGGCGGCGCTCGTGCTCCCCCTCTACCTGTGGGAACTGCACCGCCACGGCATCCGGCTCGCCGCCGTCAGCAGGGGGCTCGGCCTACCGGTGCTGGTGTCCGTAGGGGTGGGTGGAGCCGCCGTCCTCGCCCACCGGATGATCCCGTTCGACCTCCTGGCACTGGCGTCGGCAGGCGTGGTCGCGGTGGCCGCGGTGGCCGCCCTGCTGTACCGCATGCGCGGCCTGTTCGCCGACCTGAAAACGATGGAGCAACCCGATGCCGGCACGTGATCTGCTGATCGTCGGCAGCGGCGGTTTCGCCCGCGAAACCGCCCAGCTCGCGGCCGTCCACCCCGGCTGGCGGCTGCTCGGCTTCTGCGACGACGCACCGTCGACCCACGGCACCGTCGTGGACGGGGTGCGAGTGCTCGGCCCGGTCGAGGACTCGGTCCAGGACACGGCCCGGCGTACGGACGCGCAGCTTGTGGTGTGCGTCGGCAAACCAGGCGACTACGGCAGCCGCGCCCGGATCGTGGCTCGGCTGGACCGTCTGGGAGTCCGGGCCGATCGGTACGCCACCCTGGTCCACCCGACGGCCTCGGTCGGGCCGTCGTGCACGCTCGGTCCCGGCTGTGTCCTGCTGGCACAGACGGTCCTCACCGCGTCCGTGCGGCTTGGTGCACACGTCGCGGTGATGCCGCACGTCACGCTCACCCACGACGACGTGGTGGAGGACTTCGTGACCGTCGCGTCCGGCGTACGCCTCGGCGGTGGCGTGCGGGTCGGCACCGGGGCCTACATCGGTGCCGGCGCGCTGGTGCGGGAAGGGCTGCGCATCGGGCCCGGATCCCTTGTGGGGATGGGTTCTCTGGTCCTCACCGACGTACCGGCCGAGCAGGTCTGGGTCGGCTCGCCCGCACGCTTCCTACGCACCACGTAAGCAACATTTTCTGGGGGATGACATGAGCGACACGACCACTGTTCCGTTCGTCGACCTGCGTGCGTCGCATGCCGAGATCGACGCCGAGATTCGCGCCGGCTTCGACCGGGTGCTGGCGGCCACGGCGTTCGTGAAGGGCCCGGACGTCGCGGCGTTCGAGGACGAGTACGCCGCATTCTGCGGAGTCGCGCACTGCGTCGGGCTGGGCAACGGCACCGACGCGATCGAGCTCGCACTGCGGGCCGCCGGGGTGGGCCCGGGCACCGAGGTCGTCGTACCTGGGAACACCTTCGTGGCCACCGTCGAGGCGGTCGTACGTGCGGGTGGCCGGCCCGTCCTCGTCGACGTGGACAAGGACACCCTGCTGATGGATCCCGAGCGCGCGGCGGCGGCGATCGGTCCGAGGACACGGGCGATCGTGCCGGTCCACCTGTACGGGCGGCTGGCGCCGGTCGCCGACCTGCTCGACCTCGGTCCCACGGTGGTCGAGGACGCGGCCCAGTCACAGGGCGCGATCCGCGACGGACGCCGGACGATCGGCGCGATCGCGGCCACCAGCTTCTACCCAGGCAAGAACCTCGGCGCCTACGGCGACGCCGGTGCCGTGGTGACCGACTCCGCCGAGCTCGCCCGCGCCGTGCGGCTCCTCGCAGACCACGGCAGCGAACGCAAGTACGTCCACGAGACGCTCGGGTTCAACTCCCGGATGGACACCCTGCAGGCCGTGGTGCTGCGGGCCAAGCTGCGCCGGCTGCAGCGGTGGAACCGGCAGCGTGCCGACGCCGCCGCACGCTACACCGAGATGCTGGCCGGGCTGCCGGGACTGGTGCTGCCCGAGGCAGGCTCTGACGGTGAGCACGTCTGGCATCTGTACGTCGTGCGGGTGCCCGACCGGGAGCGGGTCACCGCGGTGCTCGGTGAGCTCGGGGTGGCGTACGGCATCCACTACCCGGTGCCGGTCCACCTGACCCCGGCGTTCCGCTCGCTCGGCCACGCGGCAGGCGACTTCCCCGTCACCGAGGAGGCCGCCGGGCAGATCCTGTCGTTGCCGATGTTCCCGCAGATCACCCTGTCACAACAGGAACAGGTGGTTCAGGCCGTACAGAAGGCGCTCGCCTGACCCGAATCCCGAACCTGGGATGTACGGCAACGCGGCCGCGCAAGCTCGCGCGGCCGCGTTGCCGTTGCCGTTTCTGCCACACACGCGAGGGTCTCCGGCCCGAGGACCGAGGGCGGGGCGGTGGTGACGCTCCTGACAGCTCAGCTCTTCCGGTGCCGGCCCGGACGTTGCCGGCTTGTCGCCTGTCTCCTCCACTGCGCCGGGTGCCCTCTGTCCCGGCTCGTGGCCCTGTGCGTCCTCTGCGGTTCCTCCGACACGCCCTCCGGCTCAGTCTCCGGCTCGGTCTCCCGCCAGTACCGCGGCTCGACCAACGGCTCAGGTCGGGGCTGGATGGGGGTTCTGGGAAGCGAGCCGAGTGCTTCTGCGAAGCGCGGCTCAGGCACGGCGGCGGTTGTCTCCGACAACCCGGCCGTGGGGTTCTCCCTGGCCAGCCGCCACAGGGCGGCGCAGCAACCCAGCATCAGGAACGTCAGGTTGGTGACCATCGGGAAGCTCAGCGCGTCGAACGTCCCGAACGAGAACCCTGCGACCGCCATCGTCGCCGCGAAGCACTGCGCCAGGTGGCGTACTTCCGGGTTGCTGCTCGCCCTTCGCGCGCCCCGCGCCAGCAGCCAGCCCGCCGCGAACAACGCGAGCAGCGCTGCCAGGCCGACCAGGCCGGTCTCCACCACCGAGCCGAGGTACTGGTTGTCGAGGATGCGGTACGTCATCGGCAGGTAGGTGCCCAGCCCTTGGCCGAACCACGGCCGGTGGGTCACCGCCGCCAGCACCGCGCCGTAGTCGTCGGTACGAGCGGTAGTACTGGAGTCGCTACCGATCGACGTGACCAGGTTGCGGATGGTGCCCATCAGGCCGGGCACCACCGCCTGCATGGCAACGGTTCCACACCCCAGCACGATCAACACGACCGCGCGGATCTTGCCCGACCAGACCGGAACCATCACCACGGCCGCCACCAGCACCCCGAGGATCGCCGAGCGGGAGACCGTCATCGGAATCGTGGCCAGCAACAAGAAGACCTGGATCCGGTGCCGCCAGACCGTGCCCGGCCTGGCGTGCAGCAGACCGTGCAGCGCCAGCGGCAGCAGCATCGTGAGCACCACGCCGAGTTCGATGGGGTGCGTCGCGGTCGCCATCGGCCGGTTGAACTCGTCGCGGCGCAGGACGCTGGAGGAGTCGGAGTTCGCCGTCAGTCCGGGCACCGCGAGGTAACCCGCGATGTCGATCCCGCTGAAGAACTGCACGAGCCCCAGTGCGGCGACGATCGACCCACCGGTCACCAGCCGCCTGCGCAGCACCTCCAGACGTTCCAGGCGGGAAATGCCGTCGGCGGCCAGCAGCGCGATCCCGGCCCAGCCTGCGGCGAGGATCAACCCGCGGTCTGCTCCGTTGATCTCGAGGGCCGGCCTGGGCTCGGTCTGCATGGCCGCATAGCTGGCGAGCACCGACCCGACGAAGAACACCACGACCGTACGCAACGGCTGACGACCGCGCACAGGCGTGGTGTGTGGAGTGATCAGGGCGCTGAGATACCACAGCATGCAGGCCACGGCCATCAGCCCGGCCGGGGTGCCGGCCGCCCCGAGCGGGCCGACGACGTACCTGCTGGGCAGCAGCATGAGGACTGCGACGAATACGCTCAGTACCGTAGCCGGATCGATTCGGCTGACCAGGGCCTGGCCGACCCGGCCGACCCGGCCGAGACCCGCAGGCGACCGCTCGGAACGCGACCGGTGACCGGTCAGCGGAGCGACGAGCAGGCTGGACAACACCCGGCTCAATGGTCTCGCTCCGGGGATCCGGCTCGGGGTGGAACGACCGGCGCACGGCCGGACCGTACGAGATGGTCGGATCGGGTCGCGCGGGCAGGCCCGGATGGGCCACTCCAGCCCTTTGCCGCATGAGTGCTCACCACAGGCGGGCGGACCGGCGACCGGACGTCCCCCTGCGCTCGGGTGGAGGCCTGCGGCGTGCGCCGCCGCCTCGCCGCCATCGCCTCCGCGGACAGGGGCACCACGATCGTGAGCACCAGCCCCGCGAACAACGCCATCGCGAGCGTACGAAGCTTGCCCTTCGCCTGTCGGGTGGGTGGCGTCGTGGAGACGTCACTGATCCTGATGCGGGCCTGGCTCTCCACTCCCGCCTCGGACTGGATCCGGGCCAGCCGCTGCACGACGTGCTGGGTGACGGCGGCCTGGGTGGCACGCACGTTCGCCGGGTCGGAACCGGTCACGTCGATCGACAACACCGGGCCTGCCGAGTCGGGCGGAACCATCACCTCGTACTTGGAGGTGAGCTTCCTGGCCTTCATCTGGTCGACGACGGTGTCGGACATGACTTCCCGGCCCACGACCTCGGCCGTGACCTTCAGCGATCCGTCGAACACCAGGTACGGGTTTCCGCCCGCCTGCTTGGACAGGTAGGCGGAGGAGAGCAGCACCACCGAGGACTGGGCTTCGTAGCTCCAGGGGAGGACGACGTAGCCGGCCACGACCCCCGCAATCGTCAACACCAGAAGCGGTAGGGTCAGCATCCATCTCCGTAGCAGGATGCTCACCGAGTCGAGCAGGTCCACCAGGCCCCCCTAGCTGTTGCCCGTGTTGTCGATCTCCCGACAAGATCGCGGGCCATCACCGATGATACGAAGAGCGCGGTTCGCGACTGGGCGAAAGAGCAATTCCCGGTGCGAATCGCGGTGTTGCGAACGGCAGGTACGGGCGTTGGGGGAACCATGACCTTGCGGGACATCTGGACGGCCGCCTTCCGCCGGCCCGTGTGGGCTCTGCTCGTGGCGGGGCTGTGCGGACTGTGGAGCTTCCTCCAGCTCACCGCACCGACCGTGTACGAGGCACGGGCCGTGGTCACCCTGCTCAGTCCGACGACGAAGTTCCCGCGCAATGCCTACGCCAGCTTCACGCCGGGCTTGGTGATGCTCGCCGAGGCCTCCGCGCTGTCCGCTACCAACCCGGCCACGCGCGACCTCATCCGCCGCGCGGGCGGCACCGGTGACTACTCCGTGGTGCTCGACAACCGCGGCAACGAGGAGCTTCCCATCCACGACCAGCCGTACCTGTGGGTGTCCGCCCGGTCCACCGACGCAGGCGAGGCCCAGCGCACACTGACCGCCACGATGGGGGTGCTGCGTACGCAGCTTCGGGAACGTCAGGAAGCCGCCGGGGCCTCCACCGCCTCGTTGGTCACCTGGCGAGTGACCGGTGGTGGTGATGGCCCCGTCGCAATGCGCGGCAGCCGGGTCCGGCAACTGGGCGGGCTGGGCCTTGTCAGCGTGCTGGTCACCGCCTACGCCGTTGTGCTGGCCGACCGGAGGATCTGGCGGCTCCCCCGGCCGTTCCGGCTTCCACAGCGGCAGGCCGGTTAGCCGCACCGAACCGCCTTCTGGAACACCTCGTTCACTCCGCCGACGATCCGGGTTGACCGGCCCTAGGCCGGCGCCACCCGTTGGGTGTCGTCCCGCTCCCACTCCCGGTCCGGCGCCTTGGTGGGCTGGACTCGCGCGAGCAGGACGAAGGCGGCGTAGACGACGGCGTCGGCCAACGCCCCGATGCTGCGCACGGAACTCAGCAGGACCCGCAGGCCACCGATCTGGACGGACGACGCCTCGACGATGCCCGCTGCGGCCAGCGCGGCCGGCCCGCGGCGGACCCGGCGAAGCGTTCGCAGCAGCGCCCGCGCCGTCCGCGGGCAACGCACCACCGCAGCGCCCGTCGTCCCGAAGGTGATCTCGGCCCTGTCGAACCTGCTGTCGACGTAGACGTCGTCGGCCACGACCTCCGGGAACCGGCCGACCCGGGCATGACCCGCCTCGGTCAGCGCGTACGCACCCGCACCCCACAGGTGGGCCGACAGCTCGGGCATCCTCTCCCGGGCCCGGTAGTAGGCCCGGACGAGCGCGCTGCAGTCGACGGTCAGGTAGCGGCTGCGCGGCCGGCCGGCCAATGCACCGGGCATGGACAGCCGCTCGAGCAGTTCGGCCACCGCGTCCGTGCCGATGGTGATGTCGGCGTCCAGATAGAGCCGCGGCCAACTCGTCGCCGCCTCGTCCCCGGCGTTGAGCGCGGCCGTCTTCGACCCGCGGGACAGCTCGATCACCTCGACGCCCGGGATCGCCCGGGCCAGCTCGGCCGTACGGTCGGTACAACCGTTCGGCACGACGATCACCTGCAGGCCCCGGCTCATCAGTGGGCACAGCGGCTCCAGCGTGCGCAGAATGTTCGAGCCCTCGTCGTGAGCCGGGATGATCACACTCCCCCGCACCTCACTGCTCACTGGCCGGCTCCCCGGATGCCGGCGACGAGGTCGGACCAGGACGAACGGTCGATCAGATACCGCAGCGACGCCCGGTGTCGCTTCTGTGACAGCCGGAGCAGCGACGCCAGGACCAGGGTCACGCGGAAGGCCGCCGCAGGCGCGGCACCGTGCCAGGCCTCGTAGTAGCGCACCTTGTTCACGGCGAGGAGAGCTTCGAGCCGATCCGAGACCCCCGAGCCGCCACGTCGGTGCTGCATCGTGGCGTCCGGCTCGAACCACACCTCCGCGCCCATTTCACGGACCCGGCGCAGGAAGTCGACCTCTTCGGAGTACAGGAAGTACGACTCGTCCCAGCGGCCGACCTTCGACGCCAGGTCGGCGTCGACGAGCATCGCCGCACCCGTGCCCCAGTCGATGGCGTGCGGCTGCCGGTAACGGCGCGGATCGAGTTCGATCTCGCTGAACAACCCTGACCGCCCGCGCAGCCGCTCTCCGAACAGGCTGTCGCCGACCACTCGCGGCAGCGACGGCTCACGGCGGATCGAGGCGTACAGCTCACCGTTCGCCTCGAGCAGTCGCGGCAGCACCACACCGACGCCCGGACGGGCGAGTCGCTCGCGCAACGTACGCACCGATCCCGGCGCCAGCTCCAGGTCCGGATTGACGATGAGCACGGCATCCGCCGGCCGGGCGTACTCGAGCGCGACGTTGATCCCACCCGCATATCCCGGATTGGCGCCGGTGGCGACCGCGATCACGTCCGGGTGGCGGCTGAGCCGGCTCACCGTGTCGTCGGTCGAGGCATTGTCGACCACGATCATCCGCATCGACTGGTCGTCGAGCTGGCGGCGGACGGAACTGATCAGCGGCTCGATGTCGTCCGCGCTGTTGTGCGTCACGGCGATCACGGCGACGTCGACGTGCGAATGGGCCGGCGAGAACTCCCCGGTCGGCGTTGTTCGCGGCAGCACCGGGTGCTTGGACATGGCCGGTTCGGAGAAGTAGGTCGTCGCCATCTTCACGTAGCTGTCCCGCCGCAGGGACACATACGCCGGCGGGCCCTGGATCAGGTATCGCCGGGTCAGTCGACGTGGTTCGTTGGCCAGCCGCCATGCCCACTCCAGACCGTGATCCGCGATCCAGCCCGGTGCCCGGTTGACCCGGCCGGCGAGGAAGTCGACCACGGCCCCGAAGGCCAGACAGACCGACGCACCCGACTCGTGGGCGTGGGTGGCGATCCAACGTTCCTGGCGCGGCTTTCCGAGACAGACGGCGAGGATGTCCACCCCGGCCGCTCGGATGTCGCGCGTCAAGCTCGCTGCGGCGTCCTCGTCGCCGAGCTGACTCCGCGTCGGCGCCCAGTAACCTCCGACCCGCAACCGCGGCCAGCGTTCGGCCATCACCGGCGCCAGAGCTTCGTGGGTTTCGGGTGAGCCGCCGAGGAAGCCGACCGAGAGGCCCCGCCGCTCGGCCTCGTCGAGCAGCGGCCAGATCATGTCGCTTCCGGCGAGCCGCGGCCACAGCCGTCCGGTGAGTTCACCGGCCCGGCGGACCAGCGGTGCCCCGTCCAGCAGGGTCAACCACTCGACCCGCCCGTCGATCGAAAGGTTGATCACTCGTTGACGCTGGAGTCGAGCGGAGGTACGGCCGGAACCGAAGTGATGCAGGTGGTCGAGATTCGCCGAGACGACGGCGAGCACGTCCTCGTGCGGAGTCACCGCGTGGTCGATGATCAGCGAGACCGCGTCGTTCTCGTCCAGCAGATCGGTCGTCACCCCGGCCAGCTGGACGCGCGGCCAACTGCTCGGCAGCGGTCGCGACCTGTGCTCGACGCGGCGGAGGGTGCGGATCTTCACAATCGGTTCTGCACTCATCAGAACCCCCGTTCTCTCAATTGCTCGAGTTCCTGCTCGGACCCACGCGGTCGTCGTCCCTCTTCCCGACCGCTGCGCCGCCGCGCTGCCGTCATGACTGCCTCACCACCACCAGGGACCTCGTGACGCAGGCGACCTTCTCGCTGTGCTCGCGAGCAGCGCCGGTCGACTTTCGACGGCTGGTCAGGACCGTGTCGCGGGTCATGGGGTGGGGCTACTCCTGCTCTGCTCTGTCTGCCTCGAAAAGACCGACCGGCCAGTCGACGCGGGATACCGCAGGGAGTGGTCAGGTCGGCGGGTTCGGCGCGGTGGCGCCGTCGCCCGGGTGCCCGGTAGTTGCCCGTCGAAACCGAGCGGACACACCGCGTCGAGGAGGTTGCGAACTGCTCCCGAACATGCGGAGTGCCGGGGATCTCGACCCGTCACTCCGTATGTAAGAACGGCCCGAAGGGCTTGCGCACCAAAGTAGTGGGAACGATCCCAGCCTGTGCGGGAACGGCGAAAGATCGTCTACCGTCGGGCGTCGGAGGCTGTTGCTCGGCCTCACGGGCGACTCGACGAGCGGCACGACGCCTTGTCAACGCGTGCCTGCACACTGCCGGACGACGGGACTCACCAGCAGGCACAGGTGCCGGACCCTTCGCCCGGCGGCACTTTCGAAGTGAGGTCACAGCGCTCCCCCCAGATCGCTGAGGCGAGCATAGGCGAGAATTCGATCAACCGAGCCGGAAAATCGGCACAAGGTCGGAAACTGCTGACCTACTCTGACGTTCTGTGCCGTATCGCTTCGCGAAGCGCCCTTACACCGCTACGGTCCGCCGACGTCTCCGGCCAGCCGCAGCCACTCCTTGACGGCGTCGCGGGCCACCTCGGGAACACCGCGTCCGTCGGTCTCGACGCAGAAGTCCTCGATGTCGTCGCGTTCCAACTGCGCCGACAGATGCGCGGCCCGTCGCGTCAGCTTGTCGAGGTCCGCTCCGCGTTCGCGTCCGCGACGGTCGATCCGAGCCGCCAACTCCTGCCGGCCCGCACGCAACCGGCACAGAACTGGAACGGCGTTCGGAACCGCGCCCGCATACAACGCGAGACGGTCCCGTGACTCGATCACTCCGGCGGCCAGCACACATCGCGCCCCGGCGGCTCGATAGTTCTGCCACATCGCGGCGAGGTTGCGCGCCTTCATCCGCTCGTTGTACGGGTCGTCTTCGGGAACGGGCCAGCAGGCACCGAGAAGGTCGAGGTCCACGAAGGCCGGCCAATGCCCGCTGTCGACGAGCCGGCCGAACATCTCCCACGCCACCGTCGTCTTGCCGACGCCGGGCGGGCCGGACAGGAACAGCATCGGCACCGGTCGAGCGCGCATGGCCACGACCGTATCCGCCTCCTGTGCGTACACACGATGCGTTTTCCGACCTGACACGTTGCGGACCCCGGTCTCAGGTGGTCTTGACGTCGAGGGGTTCCGTCGGGTCGGGTGGACCGGCGAGCCGCCCACCCGACCCGACGGGAGAACCATGCCGCACCGCGACGAGGATCGTTCTGCTGCCGAGCCACCGCAGCCGGCACGGTTCGGTCCGATCCGCGAGGTCCCACCCTCCGGCGTGTTACGGGCGATGCCCGGGTCCGGATCGGCCACCACATGGCGGAGCGACCGGTTCGGAGGCGACGAGGACCGCTATCCCAACGGCGGCATCTGGCGGTTCACGGCGGACCCGTTGAGTCCCGAGCCGTCCGGCGTTCCGTTCAGCACGATGGTGAAGCGCACCGGGCCCGGTCACCTCGGCACCGATCCGGTGTGGCGAGGCAGGCCCGATCCGGGAGACCCACAGTGGTGGGGACGGGAGGCCGCGTTCTACGAGTCCGACCTCGCCACCTCCGGATGGGCTCCCGGCGTACGAGCCGCGCGCTGCTACGCCGTCGACGACCACGACGGTTGCCGGGACGTGTGGCTGGAGACGGTGGACGTCCCGGCGACCATGGACATCTGCGTACGCGCCACGGCCGGCCTGGCCCGGTGGCAGGTCGCCACGGCCGGCGCGGAGCACCCGTGGCTGTCGGAGGACTGGATCCCCACCCACGTCCGCCGCCGCGGCCTGGACAACGCCCGCACGCTGGCGCATCCGGCCTGGCCGTCGGCGATCGAGCGTGGTCTCGACCCGGATCTGCGGGACGCGGTCGCGGACCGCACCACCGACCCGGCGGAGATTCGCCAACTGCTGCAGGGGTTTCCGCACGTCCTCACCCACTACGACTTCCACAACGCCAACATCGGCACCGTCGGGGAGGATGTGGTGATCATCGACTGGGCGTACGTCGGCCGGGGCCCGGTCGGGCACGACGCCGGTCACCTGGCGGCGGATGTGGCAGGTCGCGAACTGCCGCCGGACAAGGTGTGGGACCTCCTGCGGTCGGCGTACTGCGACGCCCTGACCGAGGCGGGCTGGGCCGGTGACCTCGCAGTGGTCCGTCGTTCGATGACGACGTCGAACGCCCTGCGGCTGGGTTGGCAGATCGACCACGTTCTCAGCATCGTCGACGACCTACCCGACGACGCCATCCCCATCGCAAACGCCAGACTGCGTCTCTTCGCCGAGCTTCAGTCCTCGCCGGAGATGGCTCGGGCACGCTGACGGGGCCGCTCAGTCGACCGCCTCGTACCAGTAGGTGAGGGTGTCGGCGGCGGCGCCTCGCTCGGCGACGTCGTTCGCCGCGGCGTTCCCCGCGTCCTCACACTCAGGGATGAACGTGAACACCCCGTGCCCCCGGAGCCCGACCAGTTCGCCGGTGGCCGACCCGGGCACGACCTCCCAGCGTCCGTGAACAACTCCCCTCGCCGTGGTGTATCCCTGCGCGGTGAGTACGAACGAACCCGGCCGGCCATCGAGCGCACCGTCGAACCGCTCGATGCCGGTGAACGTGTCGGTCCCGTCCCGGCGTACCACCCGCACGTGGTCGGCGACTCCGTTCCCGGCGAGGGACCCGGTGAACTCCTCGGTGAGCACCGTCGACACCAGCGAGATCCCGCTGTCGTCCGCCGGGCTCACGACCCTGCGGTCATAGTCGACGACCACCACCGTGCTCTGGCCACTTCGCTGACGCTCGGGGTTCTCGACTGCGCTCGGCATGCGATCCAGAATTACGCCAGTCACTGGCAACTGTCAACGAGGAGCACTTTCGGTGAGCACGGGTGGTACGGAGCGGCCGGCCGGCCTTCGGGAGCGCAAGAAGGCGCTCACCCGGACCACGATCGAGGACGTCGCCCTGCGAATGTTCACCGAACGTGGATACGAACCCGTGCGACTGGACGACATCTGCTCGGAGGCGGCGGTCTCCCTGCGGACGTTCTTCCGCTACTTCGGCGCCAAGGAGGACCTCGTCTTCGACCGGCTCCGGGCGCGGCTGGTCCTCGCGCGCCACCTCCTGGACGAGAGGCCGGCCACCGAGTTCCTGCCGGAATCCGTGCTGTTCGTGATCGAGCAGACAGCCGCGGAGTACGCAGCCGAACCCGAACGGGAGTTGACACGACTTCGGCTCGTGTCGGACACACCGGCACTTCAACTGGGACTGCACACGGTGTTCGCGGGATTCGAGCGGTGTGTGCGCGATTTCGCTGCCACCCGCATCGGCGTCGGCGCCGCGACACCGCGGCCGCGGCTGCTCGCCGCCACCACCGTGAGCGCCTTTCGGGTGGGCCTGGAAATGTGGACGGAGGGCGATGCCACGGCACACCTGCCCACCCTGGTCGCACACAATCTCGCGATTCTTCGAGGCGATCCTTTCGCCACGACCGGACCCGAGGGGGGCGCGGAGGATTGAGCGCGACTTCAGCTCGCACCCCCACCGCCCTCACTGTCAAAACCAGCTTGACGGGCGCCACACGTCTGTTTCAGGAGTCCGTCACAGCCTGTCTTTGGCGTCCTTGATCCCCACCACCATCACCAACGCCGCCACGGCCAGCGCCACGGCCATGAGGGTGGTGTGGTGCGCCTGGAACGCCCAGAGTGCAAAAGCGAGAGTCGCTATCCAGTAGATTCCCCACCGCGTCATGTCAACTCCACTGTCCACCTTGCTTGCATGGTGACACCGGGACGCGGTCGGCGCTACGTTTTTACCGACTACGCGGCTGACAGATGGCGCAGGTTTTCCTCTTCCTTGTCCTCGTGCTCGTAGCTGCGCAGGCCGTTTCCGAGGGCGACGAACGTAGGCGCCCATTCGCCGACAAAAATCCCCCAGCGGTCGGCGCGGTCGAGAGAAGAGCCCCTGCGTCGAAGTGACATTCCCCTCCTGTAGGCACGCCCTCTGCCGGAGCCGATCCTGCGACTCAGCTCCTCACCCCTCTTGTACGACAGAAACCACGACCCGACGGCCAGGCCGACGCTGGCGATTCCGGCGATGTACATGTAATCGGACTTCACGCCCAACTCGTGGAGCTTGCGTAACACGTCGATCCCCCGTTCAGCCGATCACGGTGACGAGTCCGCTCTCGCCGGACTCTGCCTCCTTGCTACCACGCGGAGCCGCGCACGGAAGGGGTTGACAGACCCTCGCCACAAGACCTATACAACTGTCTAGTTGTACATCCGATCGGTTGTACTGATGCGTGAGGAGCCGTAGCCGTGTTGATGGACCTGATCGCCGCCGAGCGCCGAGCGCTCGCCGACATGCTCGGCAAGCTCGACGATGCTCAGTGGCGTGCACCGTCGCTGTGCGCGGGGTGGTCGGTGGCCCACGTCGCAGCCCACCTGACGATGCCGTTCCGGATCTCCGAAGATGAGTTCGTGCGAGCCATGCAGCGGGCCGGCGGTCAGTTCACGGTGATGTCGGACGAGATCGCCCAACGGGACAGCCGGCTTCCGCCCGCGGAGCTCGTCGCCGCGTTGGCCGACAACGTGCACACCCCATGGAGCCCACCCGGCGGCGGCCTGGCCGGAGCGCTCAGCCACGACGTCATCCACGGACTCGACATCGCCCGGCCGCTCGACATCGAGTACCCGCTTCCGGGCGACGCGCTCACGACTGTCCTCGATCTCGTCACCGGCACCGAGCACGCCGGTCCCGACGGCAGCAACCCGTTCGGCTTCCGGATGGCCGGCCTCCGCCTGTCCGCCACGGACCTGGACTGGTCCGCCGGGTCCGGTGAGTTGGTGGCGGCGCCGGCCAGGGATCTGCTGCTCCTCGCGACGGGTCGGCGACTGCCGTGACGGTCACCGACGACCTGACGGTCACCTTCGCCGCGCTGGCCGACCCGACCCGACGGGCCATTCTGAGCCGACTTGCCGACGGCGAGGCGACGGTCAACCAGTTGGCCGAGCCGTTCGAGCTGACCCAGCAGGCGGTCTCCAAGCACCTCAAGGTGCTGGAGCGAGCCGGGCTCGTGTCACGTTCGCGGATCGGCCAGTCCCGACCGTGCCGACTGGAACGCGACCGGTTCGACGCCGCGGCCGAATGGATGGACCGCCACCGCCAGGTGTGGCAGGAACGCTACGACCGGCTCGACGAGCACCTTGCCACTCTTCGGGACGACGACCAGGAGTACGACACATGACCCGACCCGGCGAGTTCACCTACCGGCGCGTCCACCGCGCGAGCCGGGAGCTGCTCTTCGACTGCATGACGACGCCCGAACACCTCGCACGGTTCTGGGGGCCGGCGGGCACCACGACACCGGTCGACGGCATCACCGTGGACCTTCGGCCAGGTGGTGCCTTCGAGACGGTGATGGTCAACGACAGCGACGGCAGCAGCTACACGATGCGAGCCGTCTACGTGGAGGTACGGCGACCGGAGAAGCTGGTCTGGACCGAACCCGACGTCGAGGGCGGCATGACGACCACGATCACGTTCGTCGAGGTCGACGACGAGCGGACCGAGGTCGTCACCCACCAGACCAACGTGCCGGCGATGCTCGCCCGGCCCGAAGCCAGGAACGGCTTCCTGACCAGCCTTGACCGCTTCGCCGCCTACGTCGGGACGCTGCCGCGAACTCCCGGCTGACCACAACCGGTCTCGCCACCCCGTGGCCGGTGAGCGTTCATCCCGACGTCGCCCCGACGCGGCCCGAACGGCCCTAGCATCGGCTCCTGTTGATCATGACCGGTGGAAGGGTGGTCGGACATGCCCGAGAACCTGAATCGAAGGAGTCTGCTGCGAGCCGGTGGTCTGCTGGCGGCTGCCGGCGCGACCGGTCAGATGCTGCCGGGGGTGGCCTTCGCCGCCCCGGAGGAGGGCGGGACGCAGACGACCCGGACCGTGACCGGCACGTTCACGCCGAGCATCCCCGACTGGTACTACTTGCCGGTCGAGGTGCCGCGTGGCGTCAAGCAGATCGACGTCGTCTACTCCTACGACAAGCCGTCCGTGCCAGACGGCTACCGAGGCAACGCACTCGACATCGGCATGTTCGGTTCGGAGGGCTTCGAGATCGGCAACTCCCGCGGCTTCCGAGGTTGGTCCGGTGGGTTCCGGGACCGGTTCTCGATCAGCGCGTCGGCAGCCACGCCCGGCTACCTGCCCGGTCCCATCCGACCAGGTACGTGGCACGTGATCCTCGGCCCGTACACCGTCGCCCCGCAGGGGATGAACTACCGGGTGGACATCACGCTGACGTTCGGCCCCGCGGACGCGCCGTTCCGGCCGAACCCGGCTCCGGCGTCGGCGCGCGCCAGGGAGCGCGGCCGAGCGTGGTACCGCGGCGACTCCCACCTGCACACGATCTACTCCGACGGCCGGCGTACGCCTGACCAGTTGGTCGCCGACGCCCGCACCGCCGGGCTGGACTTCATCGTGTCCACCGAGCACAACACCACCAGCGCACACCTGATGTGGGGCGACCACGCCACCGACGACCTGCTGATCGTCAACGGCGAGGAGATCACCACCCGGTCCGGCCACTGGGCGGCGATCGGTCTGCCCGTCGGCAAGTGGATCGACTGGCGCTACCGCGCCAACGACCCGCAGGACTTCCGCAGGTTCGTGGACGAGGTGCACGCCAACGGCGGTCTGGTGACCGCGGCGCATCCGTTCGCCAGCTGTTTCGCGTGCAGCTACGAGTTCGGCTACGAACTCGCCGACCTCGCCGAGGTGTGGAACGGCCCGTGGGACCTGGAGGACGACCGGTCCGTCACCATCTGGGACGGCCTGCTGCGTTCCGGGCGGTGGATCCCCGCCATCGGTGACTCCGACGCGCACAGTCCCGGCAACATCGTCGGCCTCCCGCACACGGTCGTACTCGCGGACAGCCTGCGTGCTCGCGACCTGCTCGCCGGGTTGAAGGCCGGCCGGTCGTACCTCGTCGAGTCCAAGGACGTCGAGGTGAGCTTCACCGCGAAGGCCGGCGGGCGTACGGCGAACATCGGGGGCCGGCTACCCGTCGACACCGGGACGCCGGTGGTGGTCGAGGTGACCGTTTCCGGGGCGCCGGGAACGACGCTCACGGTCCACGACCAGAACGGCCCGAAGCGAAACCTGACCGTCCCCGACTCCGGCACCGCCACCCTCAGCTGGACGACGTACTCCCGTTACAGCCAGTGGGTTCGGGTCGAAGTACGCCGTGCCTCCGGGGGCGTCAACACCACCGTGCCGAACGCGATGGTGGCGATGACCAACCCGATCTTCCTCGGGAGCGAGTGAGCCGGGACGGGCTACCGCGCAAGGCTGCCTTGCACTGCCGCAAGGCAGCCTTGCCCCCTCGCGCGGACGCCGGACACCTTCTCGTCGCCTTCCGTTCATCCGTCCGGGTTAGCGTCCCCCGGTGCAGGCAGAGCGATGGCGCCCCACCGGAGGTCGACACGCGGCCCGGCGCGAGAGGCCGCGTGGAACTGGTGACGACGCCGATCGCGTTGCAGGGAACGCCGGCGACACCGGGCGGACCGCCGGCGAGACCGGGCGGGACGCCGGCGACACCGCGCGTACGGTCAGATGGCTGCGGCACCCCGGCACCGTCGATCGCGTCGCGGCCGTCATGTACGAGTCCCGCACCGGGCGGCGGTGGCTGTCCGCGGCCGAGGTCGACCGAGTGGGTTACCTCGCCAACGCCCGAGCCGTCCTCGAGTACCTCGCCGCCGAAGTCCCCGTCTGACGGACGCTGCGCAACGGTGGGCAGGCCTTCTCCCCCGGCCTGCCCACCATCCGCGGAGTCGGTCAGGGCTGGGCGTCCAGGAAGGCGAGGACGGTCGCGGCCCACAGCGGCGAGTCGTGGATGTTGTAGTGGGTGAGCCCGGGCAGGATCGCCAGCGCGTGCCCGCCCTTGGGCCGGCCCTCCCCCATCCAGCCACCGTCACGCAGCCCGCCGTCGAGGAGCTTGAACACATCGACGTAGTGGCTCGGCGGCGCCATGTCCGCGTCGGCGGCGGCGATCAACGTCGGCACCTGCAGGCCGCGTACCTCTTCTGAGTAGTCGAAGTCCTGGGCCATCGCCGCGCCGATCTTGTCCAGCAACCGGCCGAAGTCCTCCGGACGCGGCGCCACCCGCTGGTAGAGCTCGTACATCGGGGTGTCCTTCATGAACTCAGCCGCCGCCGCGTTCACCTGGCCCTGCTGGGCGAGCATCTCCGCCGGGATGGCGTCCCGCCGTACGTGCGCCGACGTGGCGACCAGGCGGCGCACCTTCCCGGGATACTTCGCGGCGGTGTGCAGGGCGATCCCGCCACCGAGGGAGTAGCCCACGACGTCCGGGCGGTCCAGCCCCAGGTGGTCGACGAGGGCCGCGATGTCGTCGGCCATCAGCCGGATGTCGAGCGGCCGGTCGATGTCGGCCGTACGGCCGTGGCCCTGCAGGTCGACTGCGATCACCTGGTGGTTCTCGGCGAACGTGGGCAGGATCGGCCCGAACATCTCACCCGACCCGAGTCCGCCGTGCAGGAGGATCATCGGGCGGCCGGTCCCGTGCGTCTCGTAGTAGAGGTTGATGCCGTTGACCTCGGCGTACTCGCCGGTGCCGCTCGACTGGGCTGTCCATTCCGTGCTCACGGTGAGCTCCTCGCGTTCTCGATGGTTCGGTTGCTCTCGAGTTGCCCATCAGACCGAGCCCGCATCCCCAACTCATCGGTGGTTGGCCGGGAAGCTTCACCGAACTTGTACCCGATGTCGGACCAGTACCCTCGACCGACGACCGCCCAGCACCGAGGACCCCTGGCGAGGCGTCGCGAAACGTGAACAGGTCGTCACCGTCACAGTCGCAGGAGCCGCTGGCGTGGTCGCTGCTGCAGATGGGAGAGGTGGCTTCCTCGTCGCGAAGGGCCTGCCTGCCCGGCCGACGTCAGACTGATCGGCGTTCCGTCCGGCGACCTGGGCGGCGCGCGCGCCACAGGCTCCAGGGCAGCACGATCCCGACCGCCACCGGCATCACCCACCAGGCCGGTACGTCCGAACGCGCGACCACGGCGGTCACCGCCAGCGCTATGACGACGGCCACGGCGACTCGCCAGTCGTCGCCCACCACGAAGTCGTACCAGAACGCACCGAACGCACGCAGCCGACCGGTCACCGCTTCCTCACCTCCACCTGCGCGATGACCGGCGCAGCGTACGGCCTGCCCACACCGCGCATCACGAACACCAGCCCGACCGCGAACACCGCGACCGCGGGCACGACGACCAGCAGGGCCGCGTCCGCGCCGGGCCAGTGCGCGCCCGCTCCCTCGCTGCCCCAGAAGATCCCGAACGAGGTCAGCATCACGCCGACGACGAACTTCATGGTGTTCTCCGGGACCCGCGCCAGTGGAGCATGGACGGCGAAACCTGCTCCGGCGACCAGCACGATCGCCAGCAAGGCCGCCAGCGCCGCCAGGGGAAGGTCGTGCTGGTTGCTGCCGAAGGTGACCGCGATGAACGCGACCTCCAGACCTTCGAGCAGGACACCCTTGAACGAAAGGGTGAACGCGTACCAGTCACCGACCAATCCGCGTCGGCGCGCGTGTGCCGACCGGGCCGCGGCCAGTTCGGTCTGGAAGATGGCCGCCTCGTCGTGCAGCGCCTTGTGACCGCTGGCGCGCAACACCGCCTTGCGCAACCACTGCAGGCCGAACACCAACAGCAGGCCACCCACCACCAGTCGCAGTCCGGTGAGGGGGATCACGGACAACGCCGGTCCGAGCACTGCGACCACGGCGGCGAGCACCACCAGGGCGGCGCCGACGCCGTAACCGGCCGATCTCCACTCCCTCGCCGTCCCCGCCGCCAACACGATCGTCAGGGCCTCCACGGCCTCGACCGCGCAGGCGAGAAACACCGCGAGGAAGAGCGCCCCACTCGTCACAGCCACCTCCCGGCGCCGGGCAGCATCACGCAGTACGCCGAGATCGTAGCCACGGCTGGATTCGATCGGTGACGCGCCGAGTAAAGGTTTGTCCATACGTACTTTGTGAGGGTTCCGCCAGACCCGGGACGCTTTCAGGTTGTTGTCAGGACCGCACCCGGAGTCTGGCGCCATGACCCGAGAAACGCCACCGGACCTTGTGACAGGACCGACCCGGACCGACCGCCCATCGCGGACCACGGCGCGGACCATGCTGAACAAGGTCCCCGAAGTGACGCTGTACTTCTGGATCATCAAGATTCTCTGTACGACCGTGGGAGAGACCGCCGCGGACTACATGAACGACACACTGGGCTTCGGCCTGGACAAGACCTCGTACGTCATGAGCGCGGCCCTGATCATCGCCCTCTTCTTCCAGTTCCGCGCGCGTCGGTACGTCCCCGGGATCTACTGGCTCTCGGTGGTCCTGATCAGCGTCGTCGGCACCCTCATCAGCGACAAGCTGGCCGACGACCTGGGAGTACCCCTTGTCATCACGACAGTACTGTTCGCAGTGCTGCTCGCAATCACGTTCGCCGTCTGGTACGCCACCGAGCGCACGCTGTCCATCCACTCCATCGTGACCGGCCGGCGGGAGACCTTCTACTGGCTGGCGATCCTGTTCACCTTCGCCCTCGGAACCTCGGCGGGTGACCTGTTCGACGAGAAGCTGGGCGTGGGCTACTGGCCGACGGTGGGCATCGTGGCGGCGCTGATCGCCCTGATCGCGGTTGCGCACCTCGGGCTTCGGCTGAACGCGGTGCTGGCGTTCTGGGCCGCATACATCCTGACGCGCCCGCTCGGCGCCTCGATCGGTGACGGCATGTCCCAGCCGGCCAAGAACGGTGGCTTCGGGCTGGGTACCACCGGCACCAGCTTCATCTTCCTCGCCGTCATCCTCGCACTCGTGATCTTCCTGTCGGTGACCAAGGTGGACCGAACCGAGAACCAGTCCGGGGACCGCGAAGAGTTGGACGAACCCGACTCCGTCACGGTCTGAGCCCCCGCGCGGGGCGGCGTCGTGTCCCGCGTCCGGTCTCCCACCTCTCGTCGCAGAAGGTGACGATGCTGATAATGGCGCCCGTGAGCAGACCGCGGGTACTCGTCGTGGAGGACGACCACGAGCTTCGAGATGTGCTCGTGCGTGGTCTGCGGGAGGCCGAGTTTGCGGTGACGGTTGCAGTGGACGGCGGCGCCGCTCTGCGGGCCCCGATCGAGACCCTGGACGCCGCAGTGATCGACATCGGCCTGCCCGACTCCGACGGCCGGGACGTCTGCCAGGCTCTTCGCGCACGCGGAGTGACTGCGCCGGTGGTGTTCCTCACCGCCCGGGACAGCCTCACCGACCGGCTCTCCGGGTTCTCCGCCGGGGGCGACGACTACCTCGGCAAGCCGTTCCACTTCGCCGAACTCGTGGCCCGGCTGCGAGCGGCACTGCACAGGGCCGGCCGCGACGCCGGCCAGGTGGTGGACGACCTGGCGCTCGATCCGGTGAACCACGAGATGAGCGTGCGGGAAGTGGTGGTGTCGCTGACCCCCACCGAGTTCCGGATCCTCGCCCGGCTTCTCGCAGCCCGTGGGTCGGTGGTGCGCCGGCACCAGTTGCTCGCCACCGGCTGGCCGGACGGCGCGCTGGTCGCGGACAACACCCTCGACCAGTACGCCGCCCGGGTTCGCCGCAAGCTGAGGGACGTCGGGTCGACGCTGGAGTTGGAGACGGCCCGCGGACTCGGGTACCGGCTCAGGTGATCCGTCCGACCACGCTGCGCGGGCGGCTCGCGCTCATCGGAGTGCTCACAGTCGCCGCGTGGGTGGCGGTACTCACGGTGGCGTTCAACGTCGGCCTCACCAATCGGCTGCACAGCCAGGCCGACGACGTGCTCCGGGCCCGGGCCGAGGCGACCGCTGCCACCGTCGACGTCGGCCCCGGCGACCGGCTCGACGTACGGGAGGTTCCCAACGACACGGCGCTTGACACCGGGATCTGGATCTACGAAGGTCACCGGCTCGTCGAGGGCGGAGACAGCCCGGGTGTGCTGCGCGACGACGCCGACGCTCTTGCCGGTCGGGGCGAACGCTTCCGGGACGCCCGGCACAACACGTCGGCCAGGTTGTACGCGCTTCCGGTGCGTGTGGCCCGCCGCCAGGTCGGCACCATAGTCGCCGCCACCTCCTTCGACCCGTACCAACGCACCGCGCGGTTGGCGCTGGCGGGTTCGATCGCCCTCGCCGCACTGCTCCTCGTAGGGGTCTACGTCATGGCACGAATGACGGTCACCCGGGCGCTCGCGCCGGTCGACCGGATGGCCGGACAGGCAGCCGAGTGGAGCGCCCACGACACCACGCAACGGTTCGGCACGGCATCCAGGCCAGACGAACTCGCCGCCCTCGCCGCCAGTCTGGACGGCCTGCTCGACCGGCTGTCGGCCGTACTCCGGCACGAACGGCAACTCTCGGCCGAACTCTCCCACGAACTGCGTACGCCACTCGCGCACATCGCCGCCGAGACCGAACTCCTGATCGACCGGGAGCGTTCAGCCGACGAACTCGCACGCGCTCACGGCGCCATCCGGGACAGTGCGGATCGCATGCGCCGAATCATCGAAACGCTGCTTCTCGCCGCCCGCTCCGACACGGTGGACGCTCCTGGGCGATGTGCGGTGGACGAAGTGCTGGCCTCTGTCGTCGCCCGGCGCCAGACGACCTGCGAGGCGTCGCTGTCGTTGTCCACCGAACAGTCTCCCCTCTACTGCGGTGTCGGCACCGACGTCCTGGAACGGATCGTCAGTCCGGTCCTCGACAACGCGGTGCGATACGCGTCCGGTCAGGTACGGCTGAGCGCGCGACGGAGGGAGGATCTCCTCGAGATCGAGGTCGGCGACGACGGGCCGGGACTGGGCGGCGCCGACGCCGAACTCGCGTTCACGCCGGGCTGGCGCGGCGACCCGGCCGACATGCACGACGGTGCCGGTCTCGGCCTCCCCCTCGCCCGACGGCTCGCCAGGTCCGTAGGTGGCGACGTAGTGAACCTGTCGACCGGGCACGGCGCCACTTTCCTCATCCTGTTGCCAACCGGCTGATCCGCCTGGCAGGGCCGGTCGGGATACTCCGCGTGTCCCGGCCCCGCACTCGGTCCTCACGTGCGGTTCGCCCGGTGTCAACCGGCGGTTTCCTCACCTCCGATCCGGCATACGATCGGTTATGGGTGACCACGTTCGTGGGACGCCCGGTTGCTGACATCGGGAGGTCAGCATGGTTGTCGCGATTGTTCTAGTCATCGCGTTGGTCCTCATTGCGTTCTTCGCGAGCGCGCGGGTCGTACGCCAGATCGAGCGAGGGGTCGTCTTCCGGCTCGGCCGGGTCCTCCCTCCCCCTCGGCAACCAGGCTTCACGATGATCGTCCCGTTCGTCGACCGCATGCGTAAGGTCAACATCCAGGTCGCGACCATGCCGGTGCCGGCCCAGGAGGGGATCACCCGGGACAACGTGACCGTCCGGGTGGACGCCGTTGTGTACTTCAACGTCGACGACCCGATCCGGGCGATCGTGAACGTCCAGGACTACGACTTCGCCGTGTCACAGGTCGCGCAGACGTCCCTGCGTTCGATCATCGGCAAGAGCGAACTCGACGACCTGCTCTGCAACCGCGAACGCCTCAACGAGGGACTGGCACTGATGATCGACAGCCCGTCGGTCGGATGGGGAATCACCATCGACCGGGTGGAGATCAAGGACGTCGCGCTACCCGAGACGATGAAGCGGTCGATGTCGCGCCAGGCCGAGGCCGAACGCGAACGACGCTCCCGGATCATCACCGCGGACGGGGAGTTCCAGGCGTCGAAGAAGCTGGCTTCGGCGGCCGAGGAGATGGCGGACACGCCTGCGGCCCTCCAGTTGCGCCTGCTGCAGACGATCGTCGAGGTCGCGGCGGAGAAGAACTCGACCGTCGTTCTCCCCTTCCCGGTCGAGTTGCTGAGGTTCCTCGACACCGCGGCCGGCGGACTGGTCCAGCAGCTCTCCACCGCGACCAGGACTGCCCCGTCCGGCAGCGGTACGTCCGACCGCGGTACGTCCGACCGCGGCACGCCCGAGGTGGAGTCGGCCGCGTCCCGCCCGTCCGGCGTGGAGTCAGCCGACGTCGAACCGGCCGAACTGGAGGCGCGTGGCCAGGAGGCGAGCGGGGAGACCCAACCGGCCGTACCCCACCAGACACGCTCGGACGAGGTTGGGCAGCACACTCACCGCTGACGGCCATCGGAGTCCATGGGCCTCGGCTGCACGAGCCTGGCAGGATCGTCCGGCATGAGCCAGACAGCGTGGGGTACGCATGCGGTCGAACTCACCGATGACCAGGTGGTCAAGCGGTTTCCGGAAGCCGACGGCGGAGGTGCGGAACGCGAGTGGCGTGCTCTCACGCTGTTGCACGAGCACGTCCCCGGCCTCGCACCCGAACCCGTGAAAGCCCAGTTCGGGGTGAACGGATCGACGGTGGTGATGTCCCGGCTTCCCGGCACTCCGCTGCGCGGGCTCCCTTTGAGCACTGGGCAGACGTCGGCACTGGCGAGGGCCATGCGAACGATCCACACGGCCCTGCCGGTCGACGTGCTACGGCAGGTACCGATCCGGCCCGGCCAGCAGGCCGGACTCCTTGGCCATGTCCGCCGGTGGGCTGCCGAGAAACCGGCTGATGTCGGCAACCCGGTGGCCCGCGCGATGACTGCCGGGCTGACGTGGCTGGAGAAGTCAGGGCTCGACGCGAACGGCACCTCCGGCGTCCCGCCGGTATTCGGACCAGGGGACGGCAACCTCGCCAACTGTCTCTGGGACGGTTCCCAGGTCCGGATCGTCGACTTCGAGGACGCCGGTCGCAGCGACCGGGCATTCGAGCTCGCGGAGGTCACCGAGCATGTCGGCAGCTGGGTGGAGCATCCGCTGGACATCACCACGTTCCTGGGCCACTTCGAGTTGACATCCGACGAAACCGTTCGCCTGCGTGACTGTCGTCGGCTCCTTGCTCTGGTCTGGTTGTTCCTGCTGAGCTTCGACGTCGACCACCGCCGCAATCCCCCAGGCACGGTGGAACGCCAGGCCGGGCGCCTCATGGCCCTGCTCGGCTGACCCGCAAACGCTGGTCGGAACAGGTCGGCAAGGTCTCCTGAGTGCACGCTGAGCAACGGCGCCACGAAACAACTGACCTGCGTCTGACCACCAACTCACAGGGCGAGATCGGTGTGGGTGTCAGCCGAGCGCCACACCGTGTCGTCGTAGGAGTTCGTCGACGCCTTCGTCACCGGTCGGCCGGCTGATCGCGTCCACCCGTGCCCCGGCCGACAGCAGCCGTTCGACGATGGTGAGTCGGTGGGGGTGCGTGCCGTTCTGCACCGCCCAGACCGCACACCCCAGCACTGTGGCGTGGTGGTAGTTGTCGCTGTCCTCCAGCGGAGCCTCGCGGGCGAGCAGGAGGTCCACCACCTCCAGGTGACCGTTGACGACCCCCCAGTGCAGCGCGGTGAGGCCGGCCATCGCCCTCGCGCCCGGGTCGGCTCCTCGCCGGGACAGGAAGTCGACGACGTCGGTGTGCCCCAGTGCCGCGGCGACGACGAACGCCCAGGCGACGTTGGCCTCGGGCCGCCGCGGCAGCTGGGGCCGAAGTCCGACGACCCGCACGTGTGGGCGCAGCCGGCCCTCGTCGTCCAGGTAGTCGCGGACGAGATCCTCCCGGCCGAGCCCGGCGGCCGACACGATGTCGTCGATCCGTGCGCCACGGCGGACCAGCGCCTGCGCGGCAGCCGGGTACTGGTGCGCCAGTGCGGTCAGCAACGGCCGGTTGTCGTCGCCCGGCCCGTTCACCGCCGCACCGAAGTCGACCAGCTTGTCCACCAGGAGCGCCTGCACCCCGGCCAGGGCCGGATGAATGCTGGAGACGAGCATCTCCATCGTCGTCGCGTCGTCGGCCCCGTACATGGTGGCGCCCGCATCGGCCTCCGCGCCACGCACCAGCAGCAGCTCGGCGATCTGGACCGCGTTGGCCGGAGTCTTCTGCCGGTACGTCTCCACGCCGTTGGCGGCGACGTAGTGCAGCAGGGTGGCCCGGTGTGTTCGGGTCGACCGCGCGCGAACCAGGTCCGGGTGGCGATCCAGCAACTCCGTCAGCGCGCCGAGGTCCCCGGTGACTATCGCGTCCACGGCCGCTTCGTACCGACCGACGGCGCCGTCAACCAGCCCTTGCAGGTGCGCGGCGAACCTCGGCCAGCTGGCGAAGCCGTGCTCGCGGGCGATCACGAACTGCGCGTCGGTGAGTGTGTGACCGGACAGGTCCCGCGTGCGATGCGCCCGGCCGGCCGCGAGCAACCCACGGTTGACGCGTTCGAGCGCGTCCGGATCACCTGCTCGGCAGGCCTTCAACAGCTCCTTGGCCTGCTTGCGGTACTGCTCCAGGCTGGGACGGGGCGGAAACGACCGGGCATGGATGACGTCCATACGAACCTCTTTCGTACGTCGCCTGGGGTCCGCCCGGGTCAGGCTGAAAGAAGGTTCGTCACCTTCGAAACCGCTGGGTGGGTGGGCACAGCCCTTTCCGCGGACCGGTCGCGCCCATCGCGCGTACCGGCACGCTATTGCCGGGCGCAGACCACGTCAACCCCGAGGATTGTCGAACCTCACCGGGGATCCTCGCCGACCAGCCCGTCGACCGACTCCCGGATGAGGTCCGCGTGGCCGACGTGCCGGGCGTACTCCTCGATCATGTCCGTGAGAAGCCTTCGCAGGTTGGGCGTCCGGCCGTCCGGCCAGGTGAAGCGGGCGAGCCGGTCCAGACCGCCGTCTGCCACCGCCTCCGCCACCAGGACGCGGGACCTGCCCACCGCGTCCTGCCACAGCGTCGTCAGGTACTCCGGGCTGTCGTCGGCCGCCGTACGCCACTCCCAGTCGGGGTCGGTGTCCCAGTCGACGGTGTCCCACGGAGGTTGCGGGGACCGGCCGTGCAGCTTGACCGAGAACATGTCGTCCTCCACGGCTGCCAGGTGTTTCAGCAGGCCACCCAGGGTCACCGTCGACGGACCGAGGGTGGCTCGCAGTCCGGCCTGGCCGAGGCCGCCGCACTTCCACGCCACGTAGCCGCGAAGTCGCTCGAGGGTGCCGAGAAGCGTGTCGAGTTCGTTGCCGGCCACGGGAGGTTCGCGCAGGATCGCGCCGCTGTCGGTTGCCATGCGCGGGACGCTACCGTGGGTCCCGGACGTTCCGCTGCCGGGACCGGTGCTGGCGATGAGCTAGGTAAAGAGCGAGGTGATGAGCGAGCAATGACCGACTACCTGAGCCCTACCGCCCGGGCCCTGCTGGCTCTGGAGCTCATCCAGAACAGCCCGGGCATCACCGCCCAGCGGCTGGGTGAGCGGCTCGGGGTCACCGAACGCGCCGCCCGCCGCTACGTCGCGATCCTGCGGGAAGCGGACCTGCCCATCGAGTCGGTCAGTGGACCCTACGGCGGCTACCGGGTGGGGCGGGGTCTTCGCCTTCCACCGTTGATGTTCAGCGCCGCCGAGGCGGTCGGGCTGGTGATGGCGGTCCTCGAAGGGCACCGAGGGGCCGCCGACCCGGCCGACCTGGTGGGCAGCGCCCTCGCCAAGATCGTGCGCGCCCTGCCGGAGCGGGTGGCCGAGCCCGTCCGCAGCGTCCGCGACGTGCCTGCTCCCCGCCCCACCGACGAGCCGTCGGCCAGTCCGGAGCTGACCACCCGGCTCGTCGAAGCCTGCGTGGCGGCCAGGCGACTCCGCCTGACCTACCGGCTGGGCCGGGCGGGCGACCGGGAGATGGACGTCGACCCCTGGGCTGTCGTACTCCGGCACAGCCGGTGGTACCTCCTGGCCTGGTCCCACACCAGGCAGGCGCGGCGGGTGCTGCGCGTGGACCGGATCGTGTCGGTGGAGTCTCTGGCCGAGTCGTTCACCCCGCTGCCGGACCTGGATGCCCTACGTACGTTGGAAGAACACCTCTCCCAGGGGTGGACGTACGAGGTCGACGTCGTGGTCGACGCGACGGTCGAGGAGACGTCGCGGTGGGTACGCCGAAGCCTTGGCCGGATCGAGGCCGACGCCGAGGGCCGAACCCGTCTTCGGGCGACGACGGACGAACCACAGTGGTACGCCCGCCAGCTCGCCACCATCCCGGCACCCTTCCGCGTCCTCGCCTCACCAGAACTCCAACGCGCCGTCACCGCCCTGGGCCGACGACTGATGCAGTCCGGCAGCTGACGCGGTCCGGCGGCTGATCCGTCACCGCGGCTGACGAAGGCCGGCGACGAGGAGTCCGACCAGCCGGCGCGCGTCGTAGCGGGGATCGTTGTCCGCGCCGATGCAGAGGTTTCCGACACCACGCATGAGTTCGTATGCCTCCACACCGTCCCGGATCTCGCCGGAGGTGACCGCCGCGTCGAGCAGGTCGGTGCACACGGGCAGCAGGCGGTCGAGGAAGTAGGCACCCAGGGTGTCCATGCCGGCGCTGTCGGACCGCAGTACGGCAGCGAGCCCGTGCTTGGTGACCACGAAGTCGACGAAGAGGTCGATCCACTTCGTCAGAGCGACGTACGGGCTCTCGCCGGTCGCCAGCAGCCGCGGACCGGCCTCGGCGCAGGCGTCGACCTGGTGCCGGAACACGGCGATGATGAGGTCCGCCCGAGTCGGGAAGTGCCGGTAGATCGTGCCCGTCCCGACGCCGGCGCGGGCAGCGATCTCGCGTACCGGTGCCTCCACGCCAGACGCGACGAAGACCGCGGCGGCCGCGTCCAGCAGGGCCTTCTCGTTGCGCCGGGCGTCCGCCCGCTTGGCCCGGGTTTGCCCGGCGCCCTGCCCGGCCCCTTGCCCAGTTCCCCGGACGCTGTCTCCCTCGCGCACCGAACCGATCCCTTCCGTCATCGACCTTGCAAAGCGGAACGTCGTTCCGTATCGTAACCGGAGCAACGTTCCGCTTGCACCCATGATGCCAGAGCGAAGGAACATGGTCATGCAGTACCGCACCCTTGGCCGCACCGGAGTCCAGGTCAGCTCCCTCGCGCTCGGCGCGATGAACTTCGGCAGGGCCGGACGTACGACCCAGGACGAGGCCACCGCCATCGTCGACGCCGCGCTCGAGGGCGGCATCAACCTCATCGACACCGCCGACCGGTACGGCGACGGCGAGTCGGAGGAGATGGTCGGCAGGGCCATCGCCGGGCGCCGCGACGACATCGTGCTGGCCACCAAGGCCGGCCTGCCGATCGGCGAGGAGCGCAACCACAGAGGGAGTTCGCGCCGCTGGCTGGTCGCCGAACTGGACAACAGCCTGCGCCGCCTCGGAGTCGACCACGTCGACCTCTACCAGATCCACCGGTGGGACCCGGTCACCAGCGACGAGGAAACCCTGTCTGCGTTGACGGATCTGCAACGTGCGGGAAAGATCCGCTACTTCGGCTCCTCGACGTTCCCCGCCTACCGCATCGTGCAGGCGCAGTGGGCCGCCCGCGACAACCACCTGAGCCGGTACGTCACCGAACAGCCCAGCTACTCGATCCTGCAACGAGGGATCGAGACCCACGTGCTGCCGGTGACCGAGCAGTACGGGCTCGGCGTCCTGGCGTGGAGCCCGTTGGCCTCGGGCTGGCTGTCCGGCGCGGTCCGCGCGGGCCGGGAGATCACCACCAGCCGTTCGGCGTTCCTACCGGAGCGCTTCGACCTGGCGATCCCCGCCAACCGCGCCAGGCTGGATGCCGTCGAGCGGTTGGCCAAGGTCGCCGACGAGGCCAGCCTGTCCATGATCCAACTGGCGTTGGGGTTCGTGACCGCGCACCCCGCGGTGACCAGCGCGCTCGTCGGCCCCCGAACGCTGGACCACCTGCGCTCACAGCTCGCCGCCGCCGACACCGTGCTCGCCGTCGACGTCCTCGACGCGATCGACGAGATCGTCGCGCCCGGGGTCGACCTGGCAGCGCAGGAGAAGCACGACACCCCGCCGGCGCTGCTCGACCCGTCCCTGCGCCGCCGCTGAAAGGACCGCCAACCGATGCCCCACACCCAGCGCACATCCCGGCCCAGCTTCGGGATCATGACCGCTCCGTCCCAGGTCGACTACCCCGACATCCTGCGAGTCTGGCGCGAGGCGGACGCGATCCCGGAGATCGAGCACGCCTGGCTGTTCGACCACCTGATGCCGATCTTCGGCGACCCGAACGGCCCGACGTACGAGGGCTGGACACTGCTCTCGGCGCTCGCCGCCCACACCGCCCGGATGCGACTCGGCGTACTGGTGACCAGCAACCGTTTCCGGCCGCCGGCGATGCTGGCCAGGATCGCGGCCACCGTCGACGTCGTCTCCGGCGGACGGCTCGACTTCGGCATCGGTGCCGGCTCACGGCCCAGCCACCCGCTGGCCCGTCGCGAGTACGAAGCACACGGGCTGCCCTTCCACGACGCCGAACACGCCGTAGGAAGTCTCGCCGAGGCGTGCACGGTGATCCGTCGGCTGTGGACGTCGGACGAGCCGTTCGACTTCGACGGCACGTACGTGCGACTCACCGGGGCGTACGGAAAACCCAAGCCCGTCCAGCGTCCCCATCCGCCGATCATGATCGGCGGCCGTTCGTCGGCGACGCTTCGCGTGGTCGCCGAGCACGCCGACCTGAGGAACATCCCGGGCGGCGGTCCCGTCGACGACCTCGTCCGCCGGAGCACGCTACTGGACAAGTACTGCGCCGAGATCGGCCGGGACCCCGCCTCCATCGTCCGCTCGATCCACCTGCCGGTCTCCTACGACCAGCCGGGCCACACCCGTGACGCGATCGGCGAAGCGGTCGACGCCGGCTTCGGGCACGTCATCCTGGGCCTACCGGCGCCCTACCCCACCAACGTCGCCCGGTGGGTCGCCGACGAGTTCATCGGCACGACACCTACATACCGCGGGTGATCTGAACGTGGTCATCATCGGATCGCCGACCCGTGCCGACGTCGGTGACAATGTTCCCGGTGGAACTGACAAGGAGTGAGTCACCGCTCCCGCGGGCGTAATAGAACCCTGTGCCGTTGGGAGATCCGCCGCCGCGGACGGCATTTCCGGTCACGCTCAGCACACCTGTGCCGTAGTTGACCTTGGAGACGCCGATGTAGCGGTACGTCGACGCCGGGTTGGACTCTCCGTTGATGTTGAAGACCTTGTTGTCGGCGATCGTCGAGGCAACTCCACCCTGGACCGTCGCCTGGATTCCGTACCACGTGCCGGCCCGGGCGGAGCGGCCGAAGTCCTCGACGTAGTTGTCCGAAATCGAGGTTCCCCACAGGCGATTGGCGTAGATAGCGTTCTCGGGGACGCCGTAGATGTGGTTGTTGTGGACCACCCAGCCGGCAGCGTTGTCCAGGTGAATGCCGTCCAGACCAGAGTTGGCGATCCAGTTGCCGCTGAGGTTCCAGTCCGTGAGGGAGTTTCCCGGGTCGTCGACATAGACGCCGTGTCCGCCCGAGTCGGTGATGAAGTTGCCTGTGATCTGCCCGTTGACCGAGGTGTTGGTCAGGCGGGTGCCGTTGGCGCTCTCGTTTGTGAACCAGATGCCGTGGCCGCCCATCGACGTGATCTGCACGTCGGAAACGACCGTCTGCCACGACCGGAGGATGATCCCCGACGTCGGCGCGGAATTGTGCGTGCGATTTCCGTCCAGGGTCAACTGCCGCACGGACACGGGGGTTCCGGTCTTGGGATCGTTGTCGAGGAAACTGTCCGACGCGAGGATCGCTCTGATGTTGGCCCCGTCCTGCTGCCGGAGAACAGTTCCGGTCCTGCTCTCACCGCGGTAGGAACGATCGCCGAGGAGCTTGATCGTCTGATTGATCAGGCACTGACCGGTGATGATGATCTGGTCCCCGACCCTGCTTCCGGCTATGGCCGCGTTGATGTTCGCAGCGTCGGACGTGGAGTTGGCACAGCTCGCCTCGATCCTGGCCGCGCCGGCGGTCTGCGGATGAGTAGCGCTGAGCGTCCACCCGAGGGCGACGGCGAACGCAAACAGGAGAACACGCTTGACCCACGGCATGGCAGCCGTCCCTTCGTCCGGTGACGCGCACTGCCCGATCACTGCGACAGTAGTGGCACTGATCGCCACGGAAGGGTTCGCGCGCGCTCTACGCCCCTTTTGGTCAGCGGTCGCGCGGTGAACGGCGGGCGAGGTTTTGCAGGTGCGCGTTGTACTCCGCCAACTTGGCGTCGTCGTCGCGATCGGCTGCTCGGTCGGTGCGCCGTGCCAGGCGTTGGTCGCTGCGCCACCAGTCGAGGAACACCACCGCCAGGACGAGCGCGGTGGGCACCTCGGTGAACGCCCACGCGATGCCGCCACCGGTGGAGTGGTCCTGCAGCGGCGAGACTCCCCAGGCAGAAGGCGGATGCGCGAAGTAGCCGGCAAATCAGGGTCGACGACATCATCACCGCGATCCCGAAGACGGCATGGAACGGAACACCCACGAACAACTCCGCCAGCCGTATCGGATGACTCACCCGGTGCGGACCGGGATCGACACCGAGAATCGGCCAGAAGAAGATCAGGCCGACGGCGAGAAAGTGAACCAGCATGAGGGTGTGGCCGGCCCAGTTCGACATCGCCGCGTCGAAAATGGGCGACCGACGGGCCAGCGGACCCCTCGCCGCCTGAGCATGACCATGCCGACGGTGTACGCCAGCAGGACAACGGCACCCCGCCCAGCAGCAGACCGCCGGCGGCCGGGCGCAGCCAGTCCGGGCCCCGCCAGATCCGGTCGGCGAGATCCTCGAAACCATAGAGAACCTTGACGAAACCCAGTCCGACGACCGCCGCGAGCACACCAGCAGGACGTACGTCACGAAAATCCGCGTCGGACGCGGGCGCCCAGCGGCGCCTGGAAGATCTCCCGCAACGCAAGGGTGGCGGCGCCGATCGTCGGCGCGTCGACCAGGTTCGACACCTCGATCCGTACGGTGTCCCGCATGGCCGGGAAGATCCGCCTGCGGACCTCCTCGCGAACCGGGACGACCAATGCGTCGCCGGCGGCGGAGAGTTCCCTGCCGAGCAGGATCAGTTCGGGGTCGAGGGTGTAGATGATCGTCACGATGCCGGCGGCCAGATGTCTGGCCACGTGGGCGAAGACGTCGACCACGTGCGGGTCACCGGCGTGCAGTGCAGTGACGGCCTCGGGCAGCGTCACGTCCGCCGCGCGACCCTTTCGCCCTCGCCGTGAACCCGACCGCACGGCCTGCAACACCCGGGGGACGGAGACGTACGTTTCCAGGCAGCCGTTGTTGCCGCAGGCGCACCGGGGACCGTCGAGGTCGACGCTCAGGTGCCCGGCCTCCCCCGCCAGGTCGTGGTTGCCGCGGTAGACGTCACCATCGAGAACCAGGCCGGTTCCCACGCCGACCCCGAGGTTGAGCAACACGAAGTTCTGCGTCCCCTGTCCTGCACCGAACCACAAAGCGGCGAGGGCGCTCGTGTTGGCGTTGTTGTCGACAAAGGTCGGTAGTTGCCATCGGCGCTCGAGCTCGGCGGCCAGCGCGACAGGCCGCCACGAGTCGAAGGAACGCGGCGCGAGGTAGTTGCCCGTGCGGATGCTCACCGGCCCCGGGATCCCCATCCCGACGCCCACGACCCTGTCGCGCTGCGATGACGTGAGGGGCCGGAGCAGGCGTTCGACGACCCGGCTGCCGATCGGCACCGCGGTCTCCTCCCGCCACGGGCTGTCGGCCTCCTCCTCGACCCGGGCGTGCACCACGCCCGACAGGTCCACCAGCGCGCCCGTGATCGTGTGCCGGGCAAGGTCGAGGCCGACGGCAAAGCCGGCCGTCGGGTTGATCTCCAGGCTGATCGGCCGACGGCCGGCACGTTGAGGGGACCGGACACCGGTCTCGCTCGCGAGCCCAGAAGCGATGAGCTCCTCGACGATGTGGGAAACCGTCGCCGGGTTGAGCCCGGTCTCTCGAGCGAGGTCGACACGCGCGATCGGCCCCATTCGATGGATGGCCCGGAAGATGGCCGCCCGGTTGCTCTGCTTCACGCTGCGATGGTTGGCGCCGGAGTATCCGTTGGCGAGCCGCATCTTCCCGACCTCCTGCGTCCACCACCCTTGACAGGGCTGAAAGTGATCAATACGTTAACCGACCAGAGTTGGTTGCAACAATCACTCAATCAATCCCGATCGATCGATCGGGCCCAGGTGTTTGCAGTCCTGCAGCTCCATCGGTTCAGTCCGCAATTCCGCAGCCCCACCGACTACGAGGGGGGTGCCTGGCCGTGCGACTTTCCTGTGCGGAACAGATGCTGGGCCAGCGTCCGATCGGCGACAAGCTCGACGTCGTCCGGGAAGCCGGACTCGACGGCATCGACCTGCGTATGGCCACCGTCAGCGAACCATCGGTACGTGACCGACTCGCCGGAAGTGGCGTTCCGATCGGCGCGGTCTATTCCCAACTCCGGGAGCCGGGCCTGCTGTCGGCCGGGGCGGCCGACCGCGCCGCCGCGGTCGAGAGGGTGGTCGAGTACGCAGAGACAGCGGACGCGGTAGGCGCTTCCAACCTGATCCTGGTACCGGTCTTCGGTGCGGCGCGCCTACGTGGTTTCGAGCCGGTACTCCCCCTGCACGTGGTGGAGACCGCCGTACTCATGGGGAATCTCGCCGAGATCGCCGAGCGGATCGCCGACCTCAGCGTGCGGGTCACCATCGAGCCACTGAACCACGACGAGACCCACTTCCTCACCGACCCTGGTGTCGGTGCCGCCATCTGTGACGCGATCGGGTCACCTCGTATCGCCACGATGGTGGACACCTACCACTGCGAACGCGAAGGCCAGGACATACCGGAGATGATCACCGCAGTCGGTGACCAACTCGCCCTGGTGCATCTGTCCGACAGTGATCGACGCCTTCCCGGCGACGGCGACATCGACTTCGGTGCGGTCCTGGCCGCGCTCAACGAGCACGGCTACACGGGCTGGCTGGGCCTGGAGTGCCGTCCCGTCGACGACGTTGAGGACCTCCGCCGGAGCGTTCGACACCTGCGTGAGGGAGCGCGACCATGACAATCTCGGTCGCCGTCGTGGGCACCGGTCGCATGGGTCGCCTGCACGCGAAGCAGCTGCAGGACGTTCCGGACGTGCGCATCGTGGGTGCGGCCGACGTGCGCGCGGAGGCAGTCGAGGAGTTCACCGCGGAGTTCGGGGGAACCGGATCGGTCGACTACCGGGAACTGCTCGATCGGACCAGGCCGGACGTGGCGTACTTCTGCACCCCCGCCAGTGAGCACCTCGACCAGCTCACCTTCGCTGCCGAGCGAGGCATCAACGTCTTCGTGGAGAAGCCGCTGGCCCCGTCGGTGACCACGGCCACCGCGGCCGCGGACGTCATCGAGCGGCACGGCGTCCTCTGCACGGTGGGCTATCAGTGGCGCTACAGTCCGCTGACCGACGTGGCAAGGGACGCGCTGGCCGGACTCCCGCCGACCATGCTGGCCGGATGGTGGTACTGGACGATCCCGCCCCTCCCCTGGATCCGGGACAGGCGAACCGGCGGGGGCCAGATCTTCGAGCAGGCTACGCATCTGATCGACCTCATGCGCTTCCTGGCCGGTGACGTCAGCACCGTCTTCGCGGCGTACGCGGACAACGCGATTCCCGAGGAGGAGTTGCCGAACTGGGACGCCAGCGCCGTCACTCTCGGCTTTGCCAACGGAGCCGCCGGAAGCGTCCATTCCACGTACGCGTTGTTCCCGGGGATTCCGGGGTCGAACGGGGTCGACGTCGCCGCGCGGGAGGTTCTGGTTCGGGTCAACCTGGCGAAGGCGACGGTGTTCCGTCGGGGGGTCCCGCCTGTGGAGACTTCGGCCCGAGCCGACTGGAACATCGACCAGGAGTTCATGGCGATCGTTCGGCGCAACGATCCGGCCGCGGTGCGGGCGACCGCCCGCGAGTCGGCCCAGAGCATCGGTGTCTCGCTGGCCGCCAACTACTCGGCAGTCACCAATCGGGTCGTCGACCTGCTGGACTTCATGACGAACCCGCCCGACGACGCCACCATCATGCCGCTGTGAAGCCCGCAGGAGGTTGTGACATGCGTGATCGACCCATCTCACGACGAAGGATGCTGCACCTCGTCGGCGCCGGAGGCGTGGGCCTGGTCACCGCCTCCTGCGTCGACACATCAGAACCCGCCGGAGACGGTGCGAAACAGCCTGCCCGCCGGACGCCCTCGTCGGCGTTCGACATCCCGGACGCGACGACCAAGCTGCCGAGCGGCAACGTCCGGCTGCGCTGGATGGACTCCGGAGACATGAAGGCGCGCTTCTTCGAGAAGTTCTTTCCCGCGTACCAGAAGAAGCATCCGAACATCTCGGTGAAGTACGACGGCACGAACTGGAACCAGATCACCCAGGTGGTGACGTTGGGCGTGCGTAACGGGACCGTGCCCGACGTGTTCCAGTTGCCGGGTCAGATCACCATGGGGATGGCCGTCTCCAACCACTGGATCGGTGCGTACGACGACATCATCCCCGATTTCGACAAGGTGAAGGCGCGCTACCCCAGCTACTCGTTCGCTCCTGGGGTGACCGACTTCGGTGGCAAGACGTACGCACTGCCGCTCACTGGCAACGGCCGGATCAACAACCTCCTGCTCTTCAACCGCGACCTGGTGAAGGACGTCGGGGCAGACCTCGACACGGAGGTGATCACCTGGCCGAAGTTGCGCGAGGTCTGCAGAACCGTCGCCAAGCAGGGCAACGGGAAGTACTACGGGATCATCTTCGGTCTGGCCCAGCCGGGTGGACTGTCCGGGCCGGTCAGCACTCTCTGCGAGATGGCCGGAGTGCACGGTGGGGCCGACGGCATCGACTGGCGGACCGGCAAGTACAACGTCACCCACCCCACCGTCGTCGAGGCCATCGAGCTCATCCTGGCGATCAGAAAGGACGGCAGCGCGCACCCGGACTCGGTCAACCTCGACGCCCCCGGTGCACGGTCGCGGATGCCGTTGGGTCAGGCGGGGATCATGTTCCAGGGTCCGTGGAACATCCTTCCCTGGCGGGAGGACAACCCCGACTTCCAGCTGGGACTGAACATCCCGCCGCAGAAGAACCCCGACGACATCTGGCCGCTCACCTTCGGGCCCGGTGGATCCAACGCGTGGGTGTACTCCAGCAAGACCAAGCTGGGGCCGGTCATCGGCGACATCATGGGTTACCTGTCGACCGCCGCAGGTCAGGTCCAGTGGGCGCAGTACGACGGCGCGGCCGATCCGCCGTCCTTCCCGGACGCGATCAAGAAGGCCAGGCTGGACGCGCTGCAGCAGAACGCGATGGATCTCGGTGCCAAGCACACCGTCATCCGACCCGAACCCGCCGTACGCAACCCCGACGTCAGCAAGGTCTACGAGGTGCAGGTGCCGGCACAGCCGACGTTCAGCGACACCCTCGTCGGCCTCTACACCGGGCGAATCAGCGGGAGCGTCGAGAAGGCGATGAAGCAGATGGAGGACCGGCTGGAGAAGTCGCTGGAGGACGCCATCAAGAAGGCGGCCTCACGCGGCGCCAAGGTCTCGCGCGACGACTGGGTGTTCGAGGACTGGAATCCCCGCGCTCCCTACACCAAGCTCTACCAGGACTGATCCGATGGCATCGGTCTCGGCCGTACGTCGCGAGCCGGCAGGACAGGGGCCCCGTGGCTCACTCCGTCGGCGCATCTGGGCGGCCCGACCCTGCTACCTGCTGATGCTTCCCGGGCTCGTCCTGGTCGTGATGTTCTCCTTCTACCCGCTCGTCATGTCGTGGTATTACGCGTTCTTCGACTGGAGCGGATTCGAGCAGGCGAAACACTTCGTCGGCTGGCAGAACTTCAGCGAACTCATGGGGGACGAGTACTTCTGGAAGGCTTTCGGACGGTCGGCGTGGTTCGCGGGCGTCGCGACGCCGGTCGAACTCCTCCTGTCGCTGGTCGTCGCCATCGTCCTCAACGACCGGTCGTTACGACTCGCTCCACTGTTCCGGACCTTGTTCTTCGTTCCTGTCGTCACCACCACGGCCATCGTCAGCATCGTCATGAGCATGGTGTTCTCGGCGTTCAACGGCCCGGCCAACGAGGTGCTGCGCGCATTCCACCTCAGCGAGCGCCCGGTGGGTTTCCTCACCGACCCGCACCTGGTGATGTGGACCGCGATCGGCATCTTCGTCTGGAAGTGGTTCGGCCAGCCGATGATCTACTGGCTCGCCGGCCTGCAGACCATCCCGGCGGAGCTGTACGAAGCCGCCCAGGTCGACGGAGCCGGCTGGTGGCGACGCTCCGTCTCCATCACGGCGCCGCTGTTGGCGCCGTTCGCCGTCATCATCACTCTCATCGTGCTGGTCGGGAACATGCAGGTGTTCGCGTTCATGCAGGCGCTGACCCACGGCGGTCCGTACTTCTCCACCGAGGTGATGGAGCTCTACATCTACCGCACGGCCTTCGGGGCGCAGGGACAGGTCTCCGCACAACGCCTGGGGTACGCCTCCGCCGCAGGTGTACTGTTCGGCCTCCTGCTCATCGTGCTCGCCATCGCCCAGATCACCGCCGTCCGCAGGCTCCGCCGCGGACCCGGAACAACGGTGGAGTCACGATGACCATTTCCGAGCTGATGGCGCGGGTCCCCCGGGCAAGGGCGGGTGTGCCCAGCGTCGGTGCGGGTCGGCAGCGACCGCGAGGGCGGGTACGGCGGATGGTGACGTACGCCATCCTCACGCCGATCGCATTGGCGTGGATCTATCCGTTCCTGTGGATGATGTCGGCGTCGGTGCGCCCGAACGGCAAGGTCTTCGCCGGTCTCGGGCTGTTCCCGACCAAGTGGTTCTTCAGCAACTACACCGACGCGTGGATCGATGCCGAGATGGGGCGTTACTTCCTCAACACGGTCGTCGTGACCTTCAGCGGCGTCGCGATCGTCGTCTTCACGACGGCGACGATGGGGTACGTCCTCGGCCGATACGCGTTCCCCGGACGGCGAATCCTGGTCGCCGTACTCGGTGCCCTCGTCTTCCTCCCACAGGGATACACGATCATCCCGATCTTCGACCTGATCGGGAAACTCCACCTTGACGGCACGTTGTTCGGAATCATCCTCGCCGAGAGCGGTCAGGCTCACATCATCCAGCTCCTTCTCTACGCCGGGTACTTCCGGCAGCTCCCGAAAGAACTCGAGGAATCGGCGACGATGGACGGCGCCGGCTTCTTCACGATCTTCGTTCGGGTGTTTCTCCCGCTGGCGAAGCCGGTGACGGCTACCGTCGTCATCCTGCAGTTCATAGCGAGCTGGAACGACTTCCTGCTCCCCCTGGTGTTGACCCTCAGCCAGCCCGACCTGCGCACTCTCGCGGTGGCGGTGTACTCGTTCCAGGGCGAGAACTACACCAGCTACGCGCAGATGAACGCGGCGAGCACGATCAGCCTCCTTCCCGTGGTCGTGGTGTTCCTCCTCCTTCAGCGCTACTTCGTCGAGGGGATCGCCGGCGCGGTGAAGCAGTGACCGAACGGAGCGACGGGGAAATGGGAACACTGCAAGGACAGGTTGCGGTCGTCACCGGTGCCGGATCGGGCATCGGCAGTGCGATCGCCCGTCGGCTTGCCCACGACGGAGGGCTCGTGGTCGTGGTGGACGTCGATCGCGAAGGCGGCGCGAACACGGTGGAGCGGATCACCGAGTCCGGGTGCTGCGCCGGCACGGCACGACTCCATGTGGCCGATCTGGCCGACCCGTCGCAGCGGGAGGGTGTCATCCCGGCGGTGCTCGAACGTTTCGGCCGGGTGGACGTACTCGTCAACAACGCCGTCGACCACGGGCCGCGCGTCCGCCTGGTCGATCTGGACGAGGACGCCTGGGCGCGGGTTCTGGCCACTAATCTGACGACCACTGCGATGTTGTGCCGGGCTGCCGGCCGGCACATGCTCCCGCGTGGCAGCGGCGCGATCGTCAACGTGACCGCCATCCAGGAGCACCTCCCGCTTGCCACCTACGCCGCTTACGGCGCCAGCAAGGGTGGCATCTCCGCACTGACCCGGGCGGTCGCCGTCGAGATGTCCCCAGGTGGCGTCCGGGTCAACGCCGTCGCACCCGGTGTCATCGACACTGCGTCGGCGCGGGAGAGCCTGAGAGAGGGCGGGTCGGGGATCGAGCGTCCGCCCACCCTGGTCGGCCGGGCAGGCAGACCGTCCGAGGTTGCCGCCGCGGTGGCCTTCCTCGCATCGGAGGAGGCGTCCTTCGTCACCGGAGTCGTACTCACCGTGGACGGAGGTCGACGCCTCAGCCGCGGTGCCGACCCGTTCGCGGAGAGGCACGGTCGCCGACGCTAGTGCCGGGGACCTCGTGGTGGGAGGATTTGCCGGGCGGTGGGGTCGACGCGTAGCTGAACTGCGTGATCGGGGAGGTCGCGACACTCGTGGTGACGGAGATTCCGGAGGAACTACGGCGGGCGACCGTCCCACGCGAGGGCGGGGCCGTATGGCTGGCATCGTTACCAGCCCTGCTGGACGAACTACTCCAACGCTGGAACTGCGTACCCGACGGCCCGGCGGTCAGCGGGCAGGTCGGAATCGTTCAGCCGGCGAAGTCCGGTGCCCACGGTGACGTCGTCCTGAAGGTGTCCTACCCGCATCCGGCGAACGTGCACGAGCCGGAGGCTTACCAGACGTGGGCCGGGCGCGGCGCCGTGCAACTGTGGGAACGCGACGACGAGCGGTTCGCGATGCTGCTGGAGCGCGCGGGCCCGGAGCGGCCCTACGAAGTGCAACCCGTCGACGAGGCGATCCGAGTCGCGGGTGGCCTCGTCCGCCGGCTCGCCATCCCCGCTCCCCCGGATCTGCCGCGCGTCGCCGACCGGGCGCCCGAGTGGGCCGAGATCGTCGACCGGGCGGCGGGCCGGCTCCCTGCTCGCGTCGTCCACTCCGCGCGCGAGACGGTCCGGGACCTCTGCCGGCACCAGCCGGACACGATGGTGCACGGAGACCTGCACCTCAACAACGTGCTGCGCGGCGTACGGGAACCCTGGCAGGTCATCGACCCCCGCGGCTGGGTCGGCGACCCGGCGTACGACGCGTTCACCCTGCTCCGCACCACCGCGGTCGGGGGGCGTGACCTCGGCCTGATCGCCCCGGAGGACTTCGAACCCGCCGTACTCCGCTGGCTGGTGATCTTCGCCGAGGCGGCAGAACTCGACCGCGAGCACGTACGCCGGTGGGCCCAGGTCAGCGCCGTCGTACGGGCGCAGCAGCACTTCGAGTGGAACACCTCCCGATCCGACCGGGAGACCAACGACCAGCTCGCGAGCATCCTGACCTGACAGGACATCATCGCGATCGCGCGGCCGGTGCGGGATACTTCAGCCCGTGGCTCTCATCGTTCCTGACGACGACTGTTCGTTCTGTGCGTACCTCCATGGTGACCGGCCGTTCACCGTCCTGAAGCAGCTGGACAAGGTCGCTCTGCTGGTCACGCGGGAACAACGCGGCGTGGGGCACGTGCTCGCGATCCCGACCGCGCACCGGCCCACTCTGCTGGACCTGGCTCCGGACGAGTACGCCCCGCTGATGGAGCTCACCCAACGCGCGGCGGCCGCGATCGTGCAGGCCTTCGACGTCGAGGGCGTGGCCGTCTGGCAGAACAACGGCGTGCCCTCGCACCAGACCGTTCCACACGTTCACTTCCACGTGGCCGGAACGCTGCCCGGTGGCGGCACCGACTGGGGAACGGTGCCGAGGCTGTCGTTCGACGAGACCGACCGGATCGCCGACCGGCTCCGACCGCATCTGCAGACCGACTGACGAAGGCGGTAGGTGCCGCGCTTCTCGTGTTCGCTCCACCAGGACACACAGCGGACCCATAATCAGGAAACGGCTGAGGGCACGGGCCTCCCCTCCGTTTCTCTCCCAGGTAACGCGGCAACCATGAACGAACCAAAGTTTGGCCGATTGGGGACGCGCAATCTTCTGTTGACCCGAACGCGACCATGCTTCCCAGGCCTTCTTCGACAAGTAGCCGTTGACACCTAATTCGCTCGGTCGTATCTTTCTCGCACCCAGAGAATGAGGCAGACAGAGAATGATTGACCCATTCCGAAGCAGTGGTCTGAACGTCGTCTCTCGCGAGCGCCTCACCGACCAGACCGCCGCAGCCCTTCGCGACTACATCCTGACCAACCGCCTGGCGGTCGGAACCCGCCTTCCAGCGGAGCCCAGCCTCGCCCAGTCGCTCGGAGTCAGTCGCAACGTCCTGAGGCAGGCAGTGGCATCACTGGAGGCGTTGGGGATGCTGCGCGTGACGCAGGGCAGCGGCACCTATGTCGCGGACGTCGCTGACACAGAGGTGTTCGCACAGATCGCCGCCTGGATGGGATCGGACGGCCTGACCGAGCACGACTACCTCGAGGTCCGTGCGATCTGGGAGCGCGGGATCTATGAGCTGGTAATCGACCGGGCATCCGTGTCGGAGGTGGACCACCTCGACGAAATCAGTTCGGCGATGGTGCACGCCGAAGACCCGGGCAAGGCCGCCGCGCTCCACGAGGAGTTCCACGACGTTCTGCTCCGCGCCACCGGGAACCAGTTCCTGGTCACGATCGGGACCATTCTCCACAACTTCTTCTGGGAGTTCGGTTACCGGCGGGCGTTGGTCCGAAAACCACCAGTAGAGAGGCTTCTCGACAGCCACCGTTCGATAGTGCGGCTGTTACGGACGCGTGACCGCGGCAACATCCCGCAGATGATCGACCTGCACCTGTCGCCAGATGACAGCGGCGACGAAAGCGCCGACGTGAAGGAAGGGCGCGCCACCTAGCAGCGGTGGAACGGGGTGCTCATTCACCTCCTGGCCTCGGCCAGGGGTGGTCGGGGGTAAAGGTGACTGCTCGCTGACTCGAGGTCGGCACGTGTGGCATCGATTCCACAATCATGGAGGTACCGGCAATGAGCAATCTTTCGAGCGGACAGTCCGCCCGCCTTCCACACCTGACCCGCCGAGGGTTCCTGATAGGCGCCTCGGCGCTGAGCCTCGCCGCCTGCGGCAATACCCAGAACACCACTAGCGGCGCCGGAACCAAGAACGCACTCGGCCTGAAGCTTCCCGCCGGTGCCGCATCCGCCGGGGACCAGTACTACGTGCTGCCGTTCGACTCGACGGGCGCCAGCTACAAGGCCCTCGACTTCTATGAGAACGTCTACTCTCGCGCCCCGCTGGCCGACCAGTTCAACATCCCCCTGGTACGGCTGAACCAGAACTACCAGATCGTCCCGGGCGCGGCCAGCAGCTGGGAACAGTCTGCTGACCACAACAGTTGGACGTTCCACCTTCGGAAGGGAATCATGTGGTCGGATGGCAAGGAACTGACCGCCGCCGACTATGTCGAGACTCTGCGGTACTCCGCCGATCCCAAGCACGCATGGGACTTCAGCTGGTTCTGGTCCGGTGTCATCAAGAACTACACCGACGCGGTCGCGGGGAAGGTGCCGACCAGCTCGATCGGTGTGAAGCAGGGGAAGGACAAGTACACCCTCGTCATCGAGACGGAGGGGCCGGTCGCCTACATCCCGTCTGCCTGCCTCTACACCACACCGCTGTCAGCCGCGGCCCTTAACAAGTACGGTTCGGGCAGCTACAACATCAACCCGGCGACCTGTGTCACCTGTGGGCCGTACAAGCTCACCAAGTTCGACCCGACAGCCCAGGTCGTTCTCGGGCCGAACAAGAAGTACACCGGTCCCTTCAAGCCGCCGATCGACACTGTGGTGGGCAAGATCTACGCTGGCGGTGACATGCTTCCGCGCTTCCAGACCGGCCAGGTCGACCAGCTGAGCGTGACTCCGCTGGACCTGAAGATTGCGGCCAAGAACCCGAAGACGAAGGCCCTTCACCTCTACAAGAACCCGAACGACTTCGAGATCTGGTACACCTTCTTCGACACGAAGAAGCCACCCTTCCACAACGTGAGGGTCCGCCAGGCGCTGGCACACAGCGTCGACCGGGACTCCCTGATCAAGAGTCTGCTCGCACCCCTCGCCACGCCGGCGTACGGCTACCTCATGCCGGGCTATCCCTTCGCTGTCGAGGATCCGCTGAAGCCCTACACCAACTATGACCCCGCGAAGGCCAAGTCCCTGCTGGCGCAGGCGGGGTACCCCGACGGCAAGGGCTTCCCGTCGGTGAAGTTCTACTGGTGGGCGAACGCCGTCTCCAACACCGAGGCGGTCGTGCAGGCGCTGACCCACAACTGGAACTCCGTGCTCGGAATCAACATCCAGCTCCAGCAGCTGGACAAGACGACCTTCTACGCGCGGATGAACAAGAAGCCGACCGAGATCCAGATGGGTTTCGTCTCCTACGGCATGGACTACTTCGACGCGTCGAACATGCTGAGCGTGTACAAGAGCGATGGTCGGCACAACTGGAACAACGCCCAGTACGACCAGCTCCTGGCGAAGGGTGCGGCGGAGAGCAAGGCTCAGGCACGCCAGGAGATCTACACAGAGGCGCAGGTGCAGTTGACCAAGGAAGCGCCGGGCGTGTTCGTCTTCCACCTGCTCTACGGCTACTACTATGCCCCCTACATGCAGGGCAAGGCTCTGACGAAGAACAAGAACGGCTACGACGGTATCCAGTGGCCTGGGTTCGGCGCGACCAGCGACTCTCTCCAGGGCCTCTACGTCGCACAGAACAAACAGAACTGGCCGCGTCAGAAGCCGAACGGCATCTCCTGACCCGTCGCATCGACCGCGGAAGGTGGTGGTGCGGCCTTGGTTGCCTATCTCGCCCGAAGATTCCTGACCCTGCTACTGGTCATGTTCGTCGTGACGATGCTCATCTTCGGACTCATGCACGCCGTGCCCGGCGGGCCGTTCGACCAGACCCAGCAGCCACTGCCGGGTCCCGCGATGGCGAACGTCATGCGCAAGTACGGGCTGGACCAGCCGATCTGGCGGCAGTACCTCAACTGGCTGTGGGCCCTCCTGCACGGCGACCTGGGCATTCCCTTCGAGCAGCCGACGATGACGGTGACCGGGCTGATCGCCAAGGCCTGGCCGATCACGCTCGTCATCGGCGGCCTCACGATCCTGGTCTCCTACGTCGGCGGTCTGGTGATGGGTTGTGCCGCGGCGTTACGGCACAACACCTGGCTGGACTGGCTGCTCACCTCGGCGGTGTCGACCGTGGGTGTGGCGTTGCCCAACTACGTCGTGGGCTTCCTGCTCATCTCGCTGTTCTCGGTCAAGCTCGGGTGGTTGCCCGTAGGCGGGTGGGGCCAGCCACAGGACGTCATCCTGCCCGTCATCGCGTTCTCGCTGTATCCGATGGCGCTGATGGCCAGATACACCAGGGCCAGCACCCTCGAGGTGACCTATGCCGACTACGTACGCATGGGACGTGCACGCGGGCTGTCTGAACGGCGGATCACCGTGCGCTACATCCTACGTACGGCACTCATTCCGCTGATCACGATCATGGGGCCCAACATCCCGAACATCCTGACCGGGTCGATCTTCATCGAGGCGACCTTCGCTCTACCTGGGCTCGGGAGCTACTTCACCACGGCCAGCCTGCACCGGGACTATCCTCTGATCCTTGCTCTCGTGCTCATCGTCGCGGTCCTGTGGGGGACCTGCTACATCCTGAGCGACGTCGCCTACACACTTGTCGATCCTCGGGTGCGACTGGAGGGGCTCTCCCGATGACCATGGCACTGGGACGCTCAACCGCACGGAGTTCGAAGTCCGGATTCTGGCACGCGGCGTGGTACCGCTACCGACGCAACCGGCTCGCGCTCGTGAGCGGGATAATCGCCGTACTCATCCTGTTGGTCGCCGCGTTGGCACCAGTCATAGCTCCGTACGGCTATGCCGCCCAGGACCTGAGCCAGTCTCTGGTCGGCCCGAACCTGCATCACCTGCTGGGCACCGACGAGTTGGGCAGGGATCTGCTGAGCCGGGCGATCTACGGCGCGCAGACCTCGATGACCATCGCCGTCGGCGCACCGCTCGTCGGTGCACTGATCGGAATCCCGATCGGAATCGCGAGCGGGTGGTTCGGGGGCATCGTCGACGCGATCACCCTGCGGGCCTTCGAGATCTTCACGATGGTGCCGCAGATTCTGCTTGCCCTGTTGCTGATCGCGCTGTTCGGGTCCGGCGTACTGAAGCTGCTTCTCTTTCTCGGGGTGACGGCGTGGGTCGGGTTCGCCCGGCTCGCACGCGCGCAGTACATCGCACTGCGAGATCGTGACTTCGTGGTCGCCGCCCGAGCCATGGGTGTGCCGACGTGGCGAGTCATCATCGTGCACGTGCTGCCGAGCGCGGTCGGGCCGCTGATCGTCTTCTTCGTCCAGCAGGTCCCGGCCACCGTCTTCGCAGCGGCCGGGTTCAGCTTCCTCGGACTCGGTGTTCAGGATCCGACCGCGGACTGGGGAAAGATGATCAACGACGGTCAGCAGTACCTCACCATCAACCTCACCGTCGCTCTCCTGCCCATCGTCTGTATCGCGCTCGCGACCCTGACGTTCAGCTTCGCCGGGGACGGTCTGCGCGACGCCCTCGACCCGACCTCGAGGTAGGCGGACATGCGCGATGACCAGCAACCTCAGGACCTGAGCGGCCAGCCGCTACTGGAGATACGCGACCTTCAGGTCTCGTTCCAACTGGAGCGCAGCACCATTTACGCCGTACAGGGACTCGACCTGAGGGTGGACGCCGGCGAGCGGCTCGGCGTCGTGGGGGAGAGCGGCTCCGGCAAGAGCGTGACGGCGCAGTCCGTTCTGCGGATGGTGCCCTCTCCCGGGCGAGTCACCGGGGGCGACATCGTCTTCGCCGGCGAGAGCCTGCTGGCCCAGCCACCGCACCGGGTGCGGCGTGTCCGCGGCCGGCAGATCGGCATGATCCCGCAGAACCCGATGACCTCCCTCAATCCCGTACTGACCGTGGAAGACCACTTCGACGAGGTGCTGTCACTGCACCTTGGCCTGTCCGGCGCCGAACGCCACGATCGGACGGTGGAGCTTCTTCGGTCCGTGGGAATTCCCGATCCCGCGACCCGCATGCGCGAGTACCCACACCGCCTGAGTGGCGGCCAACTTCAGCGGGTGATGATCGCGCTGGCGATGGCGTGCCGGCCGCGGCTGTTGATCGCGGACGAACCGACCACCGCCCTGGACGTGACCATTCAGGCGCAGATCCTCAAGTTGTTCGACGATCTCGTGGCGCAGTCGAACGTCGGCGCGATCCTGATCACGCACAACCTGGGCATCGTCGCCGGGCACTGCGACAGAGTGGTCGTGATGTACGCGGGCAGAGTCATGGAGACGGCAGCCGTCACCGATCTGTTCGCTCACCCCGCCCATCCTTACACGCTGGGTCTGCTACGGTGCGTGCCGAGACTGACGGCAACAAGGACCCGCAAGTTCCACGCCATTCCCGGCCTGCCTCCCCGCGTGACCGAGCGAGTCGACGCCTGCCCGTTCGCCCCGCGCTGTGAGCGCGCCACCGAGACCTGTCGTACCCGGACCCCTCCCCTGGACGACATACGCCCGGGCCACTCGATCGCCTGCTGGCACCCGGTCACCGATGCAACGGAGGTCGCGTGATGACGTCGACACCAACGACGCCTACAACGCCTGTGGCTGTGGAGCCACCGGTGACGGCAGCGCGGACTCCGCTGCTGGAAGTCAAGGGGCTCGTGGTCCACTACCAGGTCCGCGGCGCGGGCGCGGTGATCCGGCGGCGGGAGACCGTCCACGCGGTCGACGGGGTTGACCTCTCCCTCGACACCCACCAGACGCTCGGCCTGGTCGGTGAGAGTGGCTGCGGGAAGAGCACCACCGGCCGTTCTGTACTGCTCCTCGAACGCCCGACCGCGGGCTTGATCCGGTTCGAGGGTCGGGACCTGACGGCACTGAGCCGGCGCGAACTCAATGGACTACGCAGACGGATGCAGATCGTCTTCCAGGATCCCGTCGGCTCCCTCAACCCCCGGCACACGGTGGGCCAGCTCCTTCGTGAACCCCTCCTCGTACACCACCTGGTTCCCAAGCAACGACAACGCGAGCGGGTGGAGGAGCTGCTCGACCTGGTGGGCCTTCCTACAGACGCTGTCTCCCGTTTTCCGCACGAGTTCAGTGGCGGACAGTGCCAACGGATCGGGATCGCGCGGGCGCTGGCGGCCGAGCCTTCCTTCCTCGTCCTGGACGAGCCCGTGTCCGCCCTCGACGTGTCGATCCAGGCGCAGATCCTCCAGCTCCTGACCGATCTGCAGGACCGGCTGGGTCTGTCCTACCTGTTCATCGCTCACGACCTCGCGGTCGTCGGGCAGATGAGCGACCTGGTGGCAGTGATGTATCTCGGGAAGATCGTGGAGATCGCCGAGCGCGATTCGTTGTACGCGCGACCGCACCACCCCTACACGCAGGGTCTCTTCTCCGCCGTCCCCGTCCCTGACCCGACGCTCAGTCGGAAGCACGGGGACACCGTGGTGGCTGGTGAGGTTCCGAGCTCGCTCGCTCCTCCCCCCGGTTGCCGCTTCAACACCCGGTGTCCGATGGCCCGGGAACGCTGCCGTACCGAGGAACCTCCGCTGGATCAGGTCGCGCCCGGCCATCGCGTCGCATGTCACTTCGCCGACGAGGCAGTACGCAACAACCCGTTCGACGTGGCCCCTACAGTCGAGGTGTGAGCGCCGCCCAGGCTCCGCGGTCACCCCGGGTTGGACTACCCGTTGGAGCCAGCCGACCAACTGACGAAGGCGGACGTCTCGTGACTGTCAACCCGAGCTTTCACCTGCGCCGAGCACAGGCCGAGGACGCGCCCGCCATCGCCGAGATCTGGAACGCCGGCTGGCACGACGGCCACGACGGCCGGGTGCCCGAGGCCCTGGTCTCGGCCCGGGACCCCGAGTCGTTCCGCACCAGAGCTGCGCAGCGCGTGGGCGACGCGACGGTCGCCGTGACCTCGCGCGAGGTCGCGGGCTTCGTCATGGTGGCGGCGGACGAAGTGGAACAGATGTACGTCGCCGGTCACCATCGGGGAAGCGGGGTGGCCGGTCTGCTCCTCGACGAGGCCGAACGACAGATCCGCGACGCCGGTCATACACAGGCCTGGCTCGCCGTCGTTCCGGGAAACGCCCGGGCGCGTCGCTTCTACGAACGCCACGGCTGGTGCGACGACGGCCCCTTCGACTACGCCGCGGCCGGTGAGCACGGCCCCATCCCCGTCCCGTGCCGCAGGTACGCCAAGCACCTGCCGCCGAAACGCTGACGAACCGGCGCAAACAAGAAGAGGGTGGCCGGCCCGATCGCGGGGCAGCGGCGAGCGTGCGACGCTGAGAGTCACAGCCCACCGCGAGCACGAGATCAGCAGAAGGAGTCGACCGTGACGCAGACGCTCCTTCGGGGCCGCTCGGCCGAGGTGGAGAAGGCGCTGCGTGTGCTCGAGGAGACGGCCTCGACCGGCCGGTCGACCGTGCTGGTGGTCAGCGGCGAGGCCGGCCTGGGCAAGACCGCCTTGCTGGAGAGCGTGCGCGCACAGGCCGAACGCAACGGTTTCACCGCCTGTGTCGGCAAGGCCGAGGAACTCGACCGCATCTCGCCGATGGCTCCGCTGCTGCTGGCACTTCGGGGCGGTCACCCACCGCTGCTGTCCGAGGGAGACCGGGCCGCGGTGGGGCCGCTGCTGGACCAGCAACTGTGGCTGGTGGACCGGATCGCGGCGCCGCTGGAGGAACGCTCCCAGCGCACGCCGATCCTCATCGCGATCGACGACGTGCAGTGGGCGGACCCGCTGACCTTGTTCGCGCTGAGGCTGCTGCCTCCCCGGCTGGCGGCGTCGCCCATCGTCTGGTTGCTCACCGCCCGGGACACTCCGGCGACGAGCACCGAACTCTCCCAGGTGATCCCGCGCGACATGCCAGTCCATCAGATCACCCTGCAACCGTTGAGCCCGACCGCGATGAGGGAACTGGCGGCCGACCGGCTGGGCACCGAGCCGGGTCCACGGCTGACGCGCCTGCTCGAGGGTACGGCCGGAAACCCGTTCCTGGTGACCGAGTTGCTGGACGGTGTGCTGAGCGAGGAGATGGTCGAGGGCGGCGACGTCACCGCGTCCGGTCCCGGCGTACCCACCAAACTGCGCACAGCGTTGCGCAGGCGACTTTCCGGACCGCACAAGGACGTGTGGAGCCTGCTCCAGGCCGGATCGGTCCTGGGCGGCACGTTCTCCATCGACGACGCGGCCGCACTGCGGCGCGTGCGCGTGTCCGATCTCCTGCCCAGCCTGCATGGCGCGCTCGCCGAAGGCATGCTCGTCGACACCGGACTGCACGTGGCATTCCGGCACGACCTGATCCGGGAGGCGGCGTACGAGGACCTGACCCCGACGGCGCGGCGGGTGCTGCACCGCGCGGCGGCCGAACACCTGCTCGCCACCGGCCGCACCGCCGTCGACGCCGCGCACCACCTCATGGCGGGTGCGCCGGCCGGAGACCGGGAGGCGGCGGACGTCCTGCGCCGCGCCGCCGCCGAGGTCGCGCCGCAGTCGCCGGCCACCGCTGTCAGCCTGATCACCCATGCCTACAACCTGTTGCCCCGGCGCGATCCCCTCCGGCTGGAGGTGGGGCAAGAGGTGGTTGACATCTTCGTACGCGCGCGACGGGTGCAGGACGCCATCTTCACCGCGGACGAACTGCTGCGCACGTCCCCGGACGCAGAGACCGCCGCGCGCATCCATTCCCGGCTCGCCCGTCCGCTGTGGGATCTCGGTCTGGACGACCGACTCCTCGCCCGGGTCACCCAGGCGCTGGAGCTGGACGGGATCTCCCCGCAGGTACGGGCTCTGCTGCTGGCGCAGCGGGCGCTGGCGATGTCCCGGTCCGACGACCCCGACGCGGCGGTGAACACCGCCCACGCGGCCCTCGCCGACGCCGACGAGGTCGGAGACGGCAACGCCCGTACGACCGCCCTCCGTGCCCTCGGGCACGCCGCGGCCACCGACGGCCGGTACGGCGACGCTCTGGACTGCTTCCAGCAGGTACGCGCGGTCCACGGCGGGCCGCCTCAGGCGGCCGAGCTGCTCGCGCTGGCCCTGCTCGATCGCTACGACGAGGCGCGGGACGGACTCACCCGGTCCCGGCAGGAGGCCGAGGAACACGGCGGGACGTGGGAAGTACCGGCGTTCGGCTGGTGGGAGGCCGCGATCGACCTGGCCGCCGGGCGGATGGAGGACGCGGAAGCCGGCGCGCGCACGATCGTGCGACTGGCCGAGGACCTGCAGGAGTACGGCTATCGCGTCCAGGCGTACGCCCTCCTGGCCCGGATCGCGTTGCTGCGCGGCGATCTGCGACAGGCCGAGGAGTACATGACTCAGGCCACCCGGTGGACCCGATCCGAGGTCCGGTTGGCCTCCGCCCAGGCGACTCTCGCGCACGTGTTGTGGCTGGACGCCGGCGGTGACGCGGAGGGTGCGGCCCGGCTTCTCGGCGCGGCGGCGGACTCACCGGCTGCGCTGGCCCGCCACACCGGAGCGGGCTACGCCGACCTTCCGGAGGTCGTCCGGATCGCGTTGCGTGGCAAGGACACCGAACTCGCCCGGCGGGCGGCCCTGCTCGCCCAGCAGTACGCCGACCGCAACCCTGGAGTCGCCACCGCGACCGGGGGCGCCCTGCACGCCCGGGCGTTGGTCGACGACGACGTGGACCTGCTCGGTGAGGCGGTCGGCGTTCTGCGGGCCAGTCCCCGGCTCCTCAGTCGCGCCTCGGCAGCGGAGGACCACGGCCGGGCGCTCGTTGCGCACGGCCGTCGCGATCAGGGGGTGGCGGAACTGGACCGGGCCTGGGACGCCTACGTCGCCCTCGGTGCGACCGGCGAGGCGCGCCGGGTCCAGCGCCACCTCCAGTCGACCGGTGCGCGGCGGCGCCGCTGGATGGCGACGAGCCGCCGACCCAGCACCGGGTGGGACGCGCTCACCGACACCGAACGCCGGGTGGCCTCGCTGGTGGCGGAGGGGCGTACGAACCGTGACGTCGCGCAGACTCTGAGTCTGTCGCCGAACACCATCGGCACCCACCTGCGGTCGATCTTCGGCAAGCTCGGCGTCAACTCACGGGTGCAGCTGACCCGGGAGGTCCTCAGCCGAGGGTGATGCCTCCCCGGTCAGGTGACCTCCGATTCGGACATTCCGCAGCGAACACGAACAGTCCCGCACAGGTGTCTCTCCGCAACATCGTCTTGACATAGACGTACGGACGCGGACCCATGTGCCGGCCCGGACGGGTTCGCCTCACCCGAACACGTGAGGTGGCTGCACACCTCCCCGTCCTCCCGGCCGGTCCGCCCTCACTCATTTGGCTCGAACTCGTGATTCACCCGTGCACCACCGCGCGCTTTCCTGGGATGCGAACGAAGAAAGGCCCTCCGCACCAGGGACTTTCGCCCCCAGTACACAGTCCATCGCCAGCCAGTGGCCCGGGCCCGTCCGCGCACGTCGCGCAGATCGGACACCACCCGGCGCAGGCCGCTGCCCGACGACGAAAGCAACGCCGATGATCGTTACCATCCTGAGCGCCGTGGCCACCTCGATCGGCCTCGCACAGGCATGTGCCCTGTTCGACCAGACCCGCAAGCTGCGGCGTGCCGGCAGCGCGGACGAGGTCTCCGTCGCCTTCCTCACCGCCTCGCTCGTGGGGAACGTGGTCTGGTTCGCGTACGGCGCGTTCCAGGTGGACGTCGCACTGCTTGCTGTCAACAGTGCGGGGCTGCTCGGAGGCGCCGCCACGCTCACCACGGCCGTGCGGCTGCGCTGCCGGCGTCCGGCAGCCGTCACCGGAACCAAGGTGGCCGCACGCCGCACGCGTTCGGTCCACGAGACCAAGCAGCCGGTCGGCTCCACGGTCGTACGCCGGAACGTCCCCAAGCCCCGCCGCGCGCAGGACGTAACCGCGCTGCAGCGGCAGAACTGCCGGACGGCGCCTGCGCGGGTCCCTGCGACGTCGGCGCGCACCGTGTCGGCCCGCACCCAGTCGGCCCGCACCCAGTCGGGCCGCACCCAGGCGGGCCGCACCCAGGCGGCCCGCGCCGTGTCGGCGCACGCCCAGCCGGCCCCGACCGCGTCCTTCCCGGCAACCCCGATGCCGACCGAGGCGCACTCCCCCACCCTGGCCACACCGCACACCCACCGCTGGATGCGGCACATGTGCACCCCGGTGGCCGTGCCGGTCCCGGCCTGACGACGAGCTGCCTGGTCCGGGAAGCCACGGACCAGGCAGCCGGGTACACGCTGGGATACTCGCCACATGTCAGCCCTGGTGACCACCACCTTCGCGGATCGCCCCGAACTCGAGGCGGCGATGTGGGCGATGCCTGACACCTGGCCGGTGTTCATGGGGCACGACGAGATCGCCGCTGCCCTGTTCCTGCACGTACCGTCCACCTCCCCGCACCTGTGCCTGGTCGCCACTGAGGGCGAGGAGGTGTGGCCCGGGCGTTCTGCGGCGCCGTTCGCCCTTCACACCGCACGCCGTGGGGCACTGCCGGCCGGTGGCTGGGTCGCGTGCTGACCTGGGCCTTCCGCGACCAACGGAACGGCACGAGGCCCGACACCGTGACCGCGCTGGAGGTTGCCGCTCGCCCGGACCCGTTGGGCGCCGCGATGTCCCACCGGATGCTCGGTGCGTTGCGGGCGGCGGCCGCGGCCGCCGGCTTCGGCGAACTGGTGGCCTCGGTCCGTCCGAACGGCAAGCACGCCGAGCCGCACACGCCGATGACCGACTACATCGCTCGCACTCGCGACGACACCCTGCCCGCCGACGCGTGGCTACGCACGTGCGGGCCGGGGCGACTGTCGACTCGGTGGCGCCCGCTGCGCCACCCACGTCCGTAAGAGGAACGGCCCGACCCGGACCAGGTCGTTGACCGGTCCGCGTGACGACCATAGCTTCCGAAACCGTGACCAAGCGAAGATTCTCCCGTAGATCGGTGCTACGTGGTGCCGCGGCGGTCGCCGCGGGCGCGGCGGCGTCGACGGTTGCGTCACCGGCCGGCGCTTCGACCCGGCCCTCCGTCGTGGAAGCGGCACCGGTCACCGACTTCCTCGACTCGATCTGCGTCTGTGCACACATGGGGCAGGGTGTCGACGACCCTGCTCGGGTGGCGGACGCCCTGACCTACACCGGCATTCGCAACATTCGCGACAGCGACAACGTGTCGGCGGCCTTCGTGGACGGCCTGATCTCGGTGCACCAGCGGACCGGCGCCCGGTTCGTGATCGTACGCAGCGGTCCGGACGAGGCCTGGCTGGCCGACCAACTCGAGGCGTCCCGCCGGCTGGCCCGGGCCGGAGCTCTGCTCGCGCTGGAGGGGCCGAACGAGCCGAACAACTGGGCGGTCACCTTCGGCGGGGACACGTCCGTGTGGGACAAGGACTTCACTCCCGTCGCCCGCTGGCAGCAGGAGCTCTACCGACGCACCAAGGCCGATGCACTGTTGCGGCGCTTCCCGGTCTTCCACTCCAGTGAGGCCGGCGGATCGGAACCGAACAACGTCGGTCTGCAGTTCCTCACCATCCCGGACGGTGCGGGGACGCTCATGCCGGCCGGTACCCGCTACGCCGACTTCGCCAACGTACACAACTACATCTGCCGCAAGCCCGCCATCATCGACAACATGGCGTGGGAGAACGCGTCGCCGGACTTCGAGGACTGGATCGACGGCATCTACGGCGAGTACGGCATGACCTGGCGGGAAGGCTTCCCTGGATACACTTCCGCGGCCGACCGGGCAGCGCTGCCGAAGGTGTCCACCGAGACGGGCTGGGCCACCCAGGGCACGAACAGCCTCACAGAGGAAGACCAGGGACGGCTGTTGCTTGCCCTCTACCTCTCGCAGTTCGCCCGCGGCTACCAGCACACGTTCGTCTACATGCTCCGCGACGACCCCGTGCAGGGTTACTGGGGATTCGTCGACCACGACTACCGGCCCAAGCGCTCGGGTGTCTACCTGCACAACCTCACGTCAGTGCTGGCAAACGGGGCTGGGGCGGCCCCCGGGGGCGGTCTTGCCTACTCGATCAGCGACCGAGCACCCACGACACACGACCTTTTGCTTCGAAGGAGTGACGGCGACCACTTCCTCGTGGTGTGGAGCGAGCGGGCCATCGGCTCGGAATCGGTCACTGTTCACCTCGCCGGTCCTCCACGTCAGGTGGAGGTCTACGATCCGACGTCCGGTACGACGCCGATCCACACCCTCGACGCGGCGAAGACGGTGCCGGTGACACTCACCAACTACGACGTCCGGGTCCTCAGAGTGGAGTGCGCTGCGGCCAGTCGTTAGCCGACTCGGCCGAGGGTCAGCCGGGCGAAACTCAGGAGGCGCGCCCGGTCGACACCGACCGAGCGCGCCTCCGACTCGACTGGGAACGATCTCACCTGCCATGTGGGAGCGCTACCGCACGGATGATCTCCTGCGTCAGCTGGTTGCCGTCCGCGTCCTGTGCGTGGACCCGGAACGACGCGTACCGCGCCTTCGCCGGCGCGTTCGGCGGCAGGTCCACCGTGTAGCGGCCATCACCGTGGCGGACGGCCCGCAGGTGCTGCCACCGGCCGCCGTCGTCGTAGGAGACCTCGAACGTCAGCCGGTTCACGGGAATGCTCCCTCCCGCCTGGTGGCCGACCCTCACCTTCACCTGGTTCGACCCGCGCGCCGGCGGTGTCAGTTCGTTGCGCAGGTTGGCCTCGACGTCGTACCCGAAGGTCAGCAGCGGCAGCGGCTCGGCCGCGTCGGTGGCCGCGGACCGGAACGTCCACTCCGAACGGCTTCGGGTGGAAAGCTGCGCCCATGGGGCGCGGTTGGCCACGTCGAACGACATCCGGTAGGTGTCCTCGGAGCCGGTGGGAAGTGTCACGTAACCGAAGAGTCCACCGGGGATGTGTTCGGTCTCCCACACCGTCTCGTCGCCCCGCGACAGCCGGAACATCGTGGCGAAGCCGTCGTCGCCCTCGGTCGACGCCGCCACCGAGGGGTGGTTCGCGCCGTCCAGCATCCCGACACCCTGGAACAGCGACGGGAACGACTCACCGAGCACCAGCAGGTCGCCGTCGCGTACGACCGGGAAGTTCGGGTTGAGGCCGGTGGCGACCGGCGCACCGAGCCACGACTGCGTGGTGCGTTCGCGTGGCGCGTAGGCCGTCAGCGGGGTGTTCAGCTGGAGTTGCGCGCCCTCCGGATGCGGTTCGTGGTAGCCGTACGGCTGTTCAGGGGTAGTCCTCACGTAGGACCACCTCGTCGTGGGATCGGACGTGTGGTAGACGACGCGCGAGCGCGGCGCTCCGTACAGCGGGCGCTGGAAGGTGATCGACATCTGGTCCTGCGGCCGGAAGGCGAACGCTCCCTCGCTGTAGGTGATCTGGTCGGTCGACAGGCTGTGAATGTCCTCCTCGACGCGCACCAGGTCGGACGGATCGGCGCTGTAGTGCGGTTGGGCGGGGACGCCGTGCGGCTCAGCGTAGACAAGGTCGTAGACGTACGGACTGGCCACGTTGCCGGTCGCCCGTACTGTCAACTTTCCCTTGCCGAGCAGACCGAGCAGCGCACCGCCTTCGGCTCCGGTGAGGCGTACCGTCGGCACCTTGAGCGCGAGGTCGGCGTAGCCACCGGGGTTGCCGTTGGCGCCGGGACTGTCGTTGTAGACCGCCACCATCCGCGCACCCGCATCGGCCGCGGTGTTCGACTGTTCGGCCACCGGCAGGTCGTCGCTGCGCCGGACGAGCGCCAGGGCGCCCTTCAGGTCAAGACCGGCGAGGTCCTCGGGCCGCCCCTGACCCGCGTCGACCACGCGCAGGTTGGCCGAACCGTCGAGCACCGGGAACTGCTCGCTGAAGTCGCTGAACCAGTTCATCGGGTAGTACTGCGGGTCGAGCTTCACGTCCTTGGCACCCGGCACCGACAGGGTGACGTTCGGCGCCTCCAGCCGCCACCTGGAGGTGGCCTCGAAGAACCCGACCGACGGGTCACTCATCGGCTGCACGAAGAAGCGTTCCTCGCCCTGCGACCCGGGTGCGTTGAGGACGGCGTCACCGGCGACCGTGCCGTCGGGAGCCGTGCGGTACCACCTGAGCTCGACGGCGCCGCCGAGGTTGGCCCTGGCCTCCGGGTTCGCCGGGGTGTCCACCTTGACCTCGACCGCCTTGCGAGCGTCGAGAGTCACCGTGGTGTCACCGGTGATCTTCAGCTCCGGGTTGCCGACCAGCGACGTGTCGAGGCCGTCGCCGTAGCCGTTCGACGGTACGCCGGCGGGGCGGGTGTGGACGAAGGCCAGCACCGAGTACGTACCGGCCGGCACCCGCATGCAGACCTCGACCGTCGGATCCTCGGCCCTGCACGTCTTCGTCATCGTCTCGCCGGTGTCGACATTGACGACGGGCGAGCCGTTGAGGGAACCGACCCAGGCCAGCGCGGGCCGGCCATCGCGGGCAATGCCCTTGAGCCGCAGGTCGAACAGCTGCGGCTGGCCCACGAACCCGGTCGGCGTGTGCAGCGACTGTGCACCCGGAACGTCCGCCACCAGTGCTCCGGTGTAGTTGCCGGGCTCGGCGGTTCCCGGGTCGACGACGACGTTGGCGGTGCCGACCGCACCGGGCTGGACGGTCAGCTGGGATGGTTCCACCGACGCGTAGCCGACCTGGGCGCCGGTCTCGTCCCGAAGCTGGACGTGCAGGTTCAGCGTCACCGGCTGGCCGGAGATGTTGCGGTAGCTCACGTCGCGGTCCACCGGGGCGGTCCCGCCGCCGGCCTTCAGCGCGACGACGCCGAAGTCAAGCGACCCTTGCTCGGCGAGCACCGGACTCTTCAGTACGCGGGCCACGTCGACCCGGCCGGCGCCCTGCTGGTACTCCCGCAGCCCCGCGGTGGGCACCGCGGTGGACATCAGCGCGGCTTTGAGCTCCCTCCCGGTCAGCTCGGGACGGGCCTGCGACAGCAGGGCTGCGGCGCCGGCCACGTGCGGGGTCGCCATGGACGTCCCGGACAGCTCGAGGTACGGCCCGGATCCGCCGAGCTGGGCGTCCTCGGCGCGGGCAGCCCAGATCCCGACACCGGGCGCGGTGATGTCCGGTTTGAGGGAGAGGTTGACGGGGCCGGGACCGCGGCTGGAGAAGTCGGCGAGCTGGTCCTGCCGGTCCACCGCACCGACCGTCAGCGCACTCGGGGCGTCGCCGGGCGCCAGCACGCACGCGTCGCATCCGTTGTTGCCGGCCGCGACGACGAACAACGTGCCGTCCTCGCTGCTCAACCGGTCGACGGCCGCCGTCACGAGGTTGCTGCCGTACTCGGAAGGATCCGAGCCGAGGCTCATGTTCACGATGTCGGCGTGCTCGACGCCGGCGGCCCACTCCATCCCGTCGATGATCCAGGACGTGGCGCCGTACCCGTCGTCACCCAGGACCTTGCCGTTGACCAGGTCCGCGCCGTACGCCACGCCCTTGCGGGCACCGTCGGAGGCCGCGCCCGACCCACCGACGATCGACGCGACGTGCGTGCCGTGCCCGAACCTGTCTCCGGCGTCCCCGGTGTCGGTGAAGTTGTGCGAGGCGCTGACCCGGCCGGCCAGATCCGGGTGGGTGGTGTCGATGCCGGTGTCGAGTACGGCGACCTTCACCCCGGAGCCGGTGTAGCCGGCGTCCCAGGCGGCAGGTGCGTCGATCTGCTTCGTGCTCCGGTCCAAGGCCACCCTGACCCGCGCGTCCAGCCAGATCTTCCGTACGCCGGCGAGCGGTCCGGCCTGCGCGGCGGTCAGCGAGGACGCACGCCGGCCGGTCTGCTGCGCGGCCTCGGCGAGTTCGAACACCGCCTTCCCCAGCTTGGCCACCTCGTCCTTGGGCACCTCGGTCGCTACACCGTCCACGCTGTCCAGGACGCGACGCTCACGACCCCCGGGGACCGTCCTCGTGCGGTAGGTGCGCGACGCCTCCTTCGGATAGGTGAGGATCAGCGGCAGGCTCGGGCTGGCCGCGTCGTCGTAGCCCTGCTTCGCCAGCGCCGTCACGTCGAACAGCGCCGGGTCGAGTACGTCCGTCCGCAGCAGGGGGCCCATGTCGGTGGGGATGACGGACGTCCGGCCTTCCCGGGTGCTGACCTGGAACTGCGGAACGACACCGCTGGGCCGCGGCGCCGGCTCCACCGTCGCGGTCGTCCGCCCACTCCCGACCGAGCGGAGCTGGATGCGGTCGCCGGTGATCAGCGTGACCGTCGGACCCGGCGACGCCTCGCGCGGCGTACTCGCGAGGGCCGCTGTGGCGGTGGAGGTGGTCGCGGTGGAGGTGGTGGACGCGGCCGCGGCGACCACGGTCGGGGACCGACCAGGAGACCCGGCCAGCGCGAGCGCGACGACCGCGGATGCCGCGAGTACCCGGGGAAGAATGCGACGGCCAAGGGCCGGACCGGCCATGACATGACCTCTTTCTTGCGTTGTCACAGTGGTTCGAAGCGCTCGTCGGCGGCCGGGGGCCCGTCGGGACACGACGTCGTACGGCCCCTGTCGGCGTGGGAGGGAGGAGCACCGGGCCCGGGCGGATCCGAACGCGGCGGGACCCGTCGCCCGGGCGGCTCCGGCCGGTGCGGCATCACCGGAACGCCTGCACCCGGCGCGTCCTTCTGGTGGTCGTTCTGCTGTTCGTCGAACTGTTCGTCGAACTGCTCGTCGAACGGTTCGTCGTTCTGCTCGTCGTCCTGGTCACCGCCCACCCGAACACGATCGGGTCTGGCTGAAGTTTCAGCGACCGGGCAGATGACCTATTGGTTGTCCGGTTCCGGCGGCCGCTCCCGAGTGGGCCCGGCAGTGCGACCGGTCGGCCGGTACCCCGCGAGCAGACCGGCCTGCGTCGCGGCGATCGCTGCCGCCGTACGAGTGGACACGCCCAGCTTGCGCATCGCGGCCCGAAGGTGATGACCGACCGTACGCGGCGAGAGGAACAGCGTCTCGCCGATCTGCCGGTTGGTCAGCCCCCGGGCGACCAGCCCGACCACCTCCAGCTCCCGCGGCGAGAGCTGGTCACCGTAGCCACGCGGGCCTCGTCGCCACGTGCGGGCCACGTCGACTCCGTGGTGGCGTAGCAGCCGTGCAACCCGGTCGGCGTCCCACCGGGCGCCCAGCGACCGCAACTGCCGTTCGGCGTCCGACAGCCGCGCGAGACCCCGGCGTTCCTCGCCCCCCGCGACCAGGCACCGGCCCTCGCCTTCCCTGGCGAGGAGTTCGTCGTACGGACGAGGCAGGGTCCGCCATGCCGCGGCCGCGTCGGCGAACAGCGCGGCCGCCTCGTCCATCCGTCCCCGCGTCCCGGCGACGGCAGCCCGGCACACCGTCAGCGCGGCCGCCGGTGCCGGGCCGCCACGGGCCCCCAGCCCGGCGGCGACCCGGCCGACCAGGTCCGCGGCCTGATCGACCTGCCCGTTCGCGACCAGTGCGCCCACCGCGACCGGGGCGATGTCGGCGGCCCACCACCACACGCCCTTGCGTTCGATGGTCGTGAGGTCGCGCCCGAGCACCACCAGCGCCTCGCCGGCCGCGCCGTCGGCGAGGTGCAGCCGGGCCAGCGCCGCCGACGCCGGCATGGCCAGCGGGTCGACCACTCCGAGCCGGGCGTACTCCCCGGTGACCTCGGTCAGGTGCCGCCGCGCGGCGTCGCGTTCACCGCGGGCGACAGCGACCATTCCCAGGATCTGCCGTGCCTGCAACTGGTCCAGCGTCACAGACGTCTCCGAGGTCGCGAGCTCGTTCGCCACGGCGTCGAGGGAACCCCAGTCGCCGGTGTACCAGTCGAGGAAGGCTTCGGTGACCCGGACGGTCGCCCGCAGCCGCTGGTAGTCGGCGGCCTCCAGGTGTTGCAGGGCGGGCGCCAGCCGCGGCCGTACCTCGTCGTAGCGTCCCCAGACCAGCGCGAGCTGGGCGGTGTTCAGCAGACCTCGCGCGACGACCGGCCGCTCCGCCGGCCCGGCCGCCTCCTGTGGAACCTCCGCCGCCGCCTGCCACCCCGCCTCCTCTCCCAGCAGGAGCAGGCTGCTCGCGCGGTTGACGGCGAACGACAGCCGGTCGACCCGAGACCCCAGCGCAGGCAGGGCCTCGGTCGCGCGTTCCAGCCAGGCGAGGTGGCGGGCGGCCGGCCAGTCCGGAACCAACGGCATGGCCAGGTTGAGCATCGCGCGCACCGCGAGGTCGGGGCGGTGCCCGAGGTCGTCGACGGCTGCCTCGATCGCCGCGTACGCCTCGGGTTCCTCACTGATCTCGCGAAGCATCCGGCCCAGCAGCAGCCGAAGCTCTCCGCGGGTGGCCGACGTGGCGACGCCGGCCGCCAACGCGCTCCGCAGCGCGTCGACGACCTGTGCTGCGAGGTCGCCGAGCGCGGCCGAGCCCAGGTGCGCGGCCTCGCCGAGCTTTCGGGCCAGTCGGGTACCCCGGTCCGCCGGATGGTCGCCGGCCGCCAACAGTTCCAGCAGTGCCGTGACGGCGAACCGGTCGTCACCGGACTCCAGCGCCAGATCGGCGCTCGCCTCCGCGTACTCCGTCCAGGCCTCGCGGTCCCCCGCCTCCTTGAAGTGCCGGGCCAACCGCGCCACCGGAGGCGGGTCGAGGCCCCGGAGTCGCTCGGCCGCCCGCCGGTGCAGGTGGCGCCGCCGCGAGACGGGAACCGCCTCGTCCACGGCCTGCGAGGCGAGTACGTGCCGAAACACGAACAGCCCCGGCCCGGCTTCGCGCAACAGGCCCGAGGTCAACGCGGCGGCGACACCACGCCGGCCCGCCTCGGCGTCCAGGCCGGGCACCTCTGTGAGCGTCGCCTCGTCGGCCGGCGCGGCCAGGACCGCGGCCGCCTCCAGGACCGACCGGGTCTCCGGAGCCTGGCGTTCCACGCGTTCGAGTACGGAGTCGCGCACGGTCGGCGGCACCTGAAGCTGGTCGAGGACCCGGCGGGTCCACTGGCCGCCACGCTCGACGATGTCCCGGCGGTCGCGCAGCAACTGCAGGCATTCCTCAAGGGCCAGCGGCAGCCCGTCCGTACGGGCGTGCAGGAACGCAGCGAACTGTTCCGACACCTGGTCGGTGGCGAACATCGCCGCCACGAGGTCACGCGTTCCGCCGACGTCGAGGGGCTGGAGGTCGATCCGCAGCTGGGCCATCCCCGCCGGCCGCCTGGTGACCAGCCGCCGCAGCAGAGAACCGGCCGGCACGTCCGCGGGCCGGTAGGTGAGAACCACGGGGATGCGGGCGTCACCGGTTGCGTACGTCGTCAGCAGCCACTCCCACGTCGCCTGGTCCGCCCAGTGGACGTCCTCCACGACCAGCGCGTCCACCCGCAGGCATTCCAGGAGTTCGGCGAACGCGCGGAAGAGCCGGTGCCTGGTGGCGGTCGGATCGGTGAGTACGTCCACCGCGGGTGGAAGGCGCTCGGCGAGCTCGGGAAACACCGGACGCAGCGCGCCGCCCAGCGGGCTCAACTCCAGCGGGCCTCCAGGTGGCACCAGCCGCCGTACGCCGTCCAGCACCGGTCCCAGGGGAAACGGCTCCGGCAGCGGCGGACAGGCAGCGACCAGCACGACCCGGCCGCTCAACGCGGGCGACGCCAGGCACTCGCGGACAAGGCGGGACTTGCCGACGCCGGCCTCGCCTTCGATCAGCACCATCGCCGGCGGCCGCCGCAGCGCGGCGACCACCGCATCGACCTCGGCGGCCCGCCCGACGAACGCCGAACCCGGCATGGCCGACGCTGATGTGACGGCTGCTGCCGACGCCGACGTGCCCTCTGCCGGCCGTACCGAACGCATCGATCGAACGTACTACGGCATCGGCCGCGGAACGGACCCTAATTCGGTTGCCTCGCGCGTATGGCCTCGCCAGACTCCGCGGCGTGGAGGACGACGAGCTGACACGGTTGCTGACGAACGAGCGCCATCCCCGGTCGGGGCGATACTCCGCCCGTTGGATGGTCGACAACGCCATGGGGCCCAACCCCGTGTGGCTGGCCGAGTCACTCACTGACGTCATGCCGCTCGAACCCGGCATGCGAGTCCTGGACATGGGCTGCGGCAAGGCGCTCACGTCGATCTTCCTCGCCCGTGAGTTCGACGTGCGGGTGTGGGCCACCGACCTGTGGATCGACCCGGCGGAGAACTGGTCGCGCATCGAGGAGGCCGACCTACGTGGCCGCGTGCATCCGGTCCACGCCGAGGCACACGCACTTCCTTTCGAGGAAGGCTTCTTCGACGCCCTGGTCAGCATCGACGCCTACCACTACTTCGGAACCGACGACCTGTACCTCGGCTACTACGCACAGTTCGTCAAGCCCGGCGGCCTGATCGGCATGGTGGTCCCAGGTCTCGCCGAGGAACCACCGTCGTACCCGCCCGCACATCTGTCGCCCTACTGGAAGTGGGACTTCTGCTCCTTCCACAGCCCGGACTGGTGGCGCCGTCACTGGGAGAAGACCGGCCAGGTCGCCGTCGACCTCGCCGACCGGCTACCCCGCGGCTGGGAGGACTGGCTGCACTGGAACGACGTATGCGACCGCGACTATGGCGAGCCGCGGGAGGATGCCGAGATGCTGCGCGCCGACGCCGGGCGGCTGCTGGGGTTCACCCGCGTGGTCGCACGGCGCCGTTGAGATCGCGCTCAGTTGTGCTCGCCGAGGAACGCGGTGAGTCGGGCGGCGAGGTCGCCCGGCGCCTCCAGCCACGGCGAGTGGCCGGCATTGGCAATCGGGGCGAGCGTCGCGTTCGGCATCAGGCCGACGAGCCTTGCGACGTTGGCGATCGGACGCGGGTCGTGCTCCCCGTGGACGAGAAGCGTCGGCGCGGTCACCTTCGCCGCGTTGGTCACCACGTCCGGAGCAGCGCGGGCGAGGCTTGCGTTGGCCCGCCAGTTGATGTCGTACGGAGCCAACGCCTCCGCCCGCGCCCACTCCTCCGCCCTCGATCGGTCGGCGTGGTCGGGCAGCCAGTACAGCGTGCGGAACTCGACCTCCTCCTCCCAACTACGCTCCTGCCGTTCGAGGGCGTCCCGGCGGTGGATCTGCTCAGGAGTCAGACGTCGGGCGACCTCCGCTCGGTTGGGCTCACGCCATTCCGAGCCCGGGCCGACGCCGTCGCAGTAGACCAGCGTGTGCACGCGATCAGGATGTGTCCACGCGTACACCAGGGCGAGGGTCGCTCCCCACGAGTGCCCGAACACCGTCCACCGCTCGTGGCCCCAGTGCCGGCGCAGCGCGTCGAGGTCGGCGACCGCCCGCTCCAGCCGGTAGTCGTCCGGGCCGGTGGACCGTCCACAGCCGCGATGGTCGTACCGATGTACGAGACGTGTCGAGTCCAGCATGGCGGCAACCGGTCCGAGGTTGTCCCACAACCCTGGACCGCCGTGGCACAACACCACTGGTGCGGCGTGTGACGGCCCGGACGTCATGGTCCACAGCCGGGCGCCGTCGTCGACGGTCACGGCCTCCTCGCGGATCCTGCCCACCGGCACAGGGTCGCGGACCTGTGTCGTGCCGTCAAACGGGTTCCGGGCCAGTGCTGTCAACCGGGGGTTGGCGAGCAAGGCGTCCTGGAAGTTGGGATCGTTGCCGCAGCGGAGACCGCCTCGCCGAGGGTGGCCTTGAGCATCTCGTCCTCCAGCGAGGTGCCCGGCACGCCCTGCAGCAGGTGGTCGGGTACCCACACGGTGTCCAAGCCCAATTCGTCCGCCGCGTGAGCGACGTCTCCCAGGTGGGCAGCCAGCCGGCTGGGTCCGTCCGGCCAGGTGTACTCGGAGATGGTGACGCTCAGCTTCACGACAGGTCCTCCCGAGTCTGGGCGGCGGTGGATGGCGGCGGGCCGGCGATCGGGCTCATGTGGATCCCTGCGAGCCGCCAACGACCGTCCCGGCGTACGGCGATGTGAGTGGCTCGGAAACTCCCGTCGGCAGGGTTGCCCCGGTAGGCGGCTCGCTGAGTGTGCCGCCCGATGACGAGGGCGGTGCCCCCGAAGTCGCGGACAGCGAGTTCGTCCCACTCCAGCGAGTGGGTCACCAGGTCGCCGGCCCGGTAACGGTGGAGCCACTGGGGCTTGTCGAGAATGAAGCCGGCCGGGCCCACCATGGCGAACTCGTCCACGCTGAGTTCGTCCAGGAGTGCCACGTCGCCGCGTTGCTCGGCGTCGGCCCAGCGCTCGCCGAGTTCCCTGATCTGTGCCTCGGTCGTCGTCGTGGTCATCGATCTCTCCTTCGCATCGTTGGCCTGCCCGTAGGCCTTGAACGTTAGATATCGAATGATTAGGTGTCAATGCGTTCGATGCCGAAGGATTCTGTTATGGTCGAGGCGTGCCTGCCAAGCCATCCGGTCCACCCGGGCCACCGATCGGCGTGCAGTTGACCAACACCGCGCGCGCCGTCAGCCGGGCGTTCGACGCCGCGCTGGCCGCTGCCGGTGGCTCGTTGCCGACCTGGCAGGTGCTACTGGCGTTGAAGACCCGATCGACTGCGAACCAGCGCGAGCTCGCGGCCGCCGTGGGCATCCAGGGGGCGACCCTGACTCACCACCTCAACGGCATGGAGGCCGACGGCCTGCTGACCCGGCGACGCGACCCCGCCAATCGGCGGGTTCACCTGGTCGAGCTCACCGACGAGGGCGAGGCCGCGTTCCGCCGGCTCCGTGATGTGGCCGTCGCGCACGACCGTCGGCTTCGAGCCGGCCTCGACGATCGTGAACTCGAGGTCGTACGAGGCGTGCTCGCTCGGATGCTGGCCAACGTCACCGAAGGCACCACGGCCGGCGACCATTCCTGAGGTCTCCGGCGAGAGTCGGCGTCTTCTCGGTCGGCGGTCAGGAGCGAAGGACGCGTCGCTTCGGATCGGACCATTCCGGGGGTGTGTATTCGGGGTGGCCGTGGGTGCCCATGCGGACTTGCCAGCCTTTGTGGTGGACGGTGACGTGGTGGTGGCGGCAGAGCAGTACGCCGTTGGCGAGGTCTGTCGGGCCGCCGTGGTCCCAGGCGGTCATGTGGTGGGTGATGCAGCGTGGTTCGGGGATCTGGCAGCCGGGGAAGTTGCAGTGGTGTCCGTCGCGGATGGCCAGTGCACGGCGTTGGTGTTCTTTGAAGAACCGGTCGGAGCGGCCGAGGTCAAGCACCTGCCCGTCCCCGCCGAGTACGACGGGGATGAGGTCGGCCTCGCAGGCGAGTCGGCGCACGGTGGCGACCGAGATGGGTTTGCCGTCGGCGCCGAGGTAGCGGGCTGACCCGCCACCTCCACACGTCGGGCACCCGTCATGCGGGTCGACGGCAGTCCCCGGCCCCGCCACACCCTCCGGGGCGGCGTCATCCTCCGGATCCGGTCCGGTCTCTGGATCCGCTCCGGTGCTGGCTTCCGGTTCGCTGTGTGGTTGTGAGCGGTGGCCGCGTTCTCGCGGTGGTGGTATCCCGTCCGCGGGCGCGTCGGTGCCGGGTGGTCGCCGTTTCTCCTGATCTGCTTGCTCTTCCTCCTGACCTCCGGCTTCCGTTGATGTCGGCTCTCCGGCCTCGGCGGGCTTCTTGGTGCTCTGTTTGGCGTACTTGGGGTCGGTGCAGGGGCAGGTGCAGGGCCTGGGACGGATCACGGTGGCGGTGTCGTCGACCGTCCCCGCACCCGTGCCCTTCAGGAGCGCCTCGAGTGGGATGGTGACCGCGACCTGCGGTGGTCTGCCGCCACGGACAGGCGCCTGCGCCGCAGCTGCCAGCAGGCTCAACAACTCCGCGAACGCGTCGCCGCGGCGTTGGTCGATCGGCCGGTGGTCCGGGTCTGCCCCCTTGACGGGTTCGGCGAGGGGTTCGATGAGTTTGCGGAGCAGTTCCATCTCCCACGCCGGCAGGCTGATGTGCACCGACTCCGACTGCGCAACCCCGTTCGGGGAGTAGCGCAGGGACCGTTTCTGTTCGGCTGTGCGGTCCTTCCTGGCCAGTTCCTCGCCCAGCTGCCGGTAGTACTCCTCCGGCGCGATCCGCTCCAGCAGCTTCGTACCCAGCACCCGCAGCTCATCAGGATTGTGGAACCGGGCCGCCTCGATCAGGAACCCCTCCGCCTCGACCCGTTCCTCCGGACCCACGTAGTCGGGGAGCTTCTTGACCGCATCGGCGATGACCTGCGCCTGCCGCACCGACACCGCACCCCGACCCAACGCCTCCCCGGTCGACGGCACCTCCCTGTCCAGGTCGCGCGCGAGGCCGACGGTGGCAGAGGACTCGTGCTTGCTCATCCGCAGGGCCGTCCGCAAATACACCGCCGCGTTCGGCGCACCCGTCAGCCTGCCGACGTCACAGGCCTCCGCCTGACGGACGACCTTCAGCTGGGCCGCCTGCAGCCGGGCGACCTCCCTACCCAGTACCTCCAGCGCCTGACCGGCCTGCTCGGCCGTCAACGACACCACCGACGTCGACAACACCACGTCGTTGGCAGCGGCCAGCAACTCCAGGGCAGCCAGCAACGGATGCGGCGGCCTACCGCCACCCCCAACACCGGAAGACACCTGGAACCTCGAAGACATGTTCGAACCCTACCGGCCACCACCGACAAGGATTCGTTCTCCACAGAGCGGGACTTCCCTTTGCACAAAGGGGAACTGCGCGACTTGTCAGAGCACGGACAGGAACCACGTCCGCGCGCGGTCGAGGAGGTCCGCCTCGTTGCGTGGATCGGTCATGACGTGTCCTTCGTTGGCGTAGACGACGTACTCGCTCCGAACACCGTGGCGGCGAAGGGCGGTCAGCCAATTCTCACCGTGAGGCACAGCAAGACCGTGTTCGCCGTAGATCAGCAGCATCGGCACCCTGACCTGAGCGGCACGCTCCACCGGGGACGCTGCGGCCCAGACGTCGGGCCGATCGGCCGGCGTCCCGCCCCGCCACCTGGACTGCGTTCGCAGGCTGGCAGCGTCCAGGAGCCGGAGGTCGGCGATCCCTTCCCAGCACACCGCCGCGCGGAAGGGATGGTCGGTCGTAACGATTCGGTTGAGAAGGTACGCACCGTAGCTGTGCCCGATGGCGAACATCCGATCCGTGTCGAGGAGGCCGGTGTCAGCGACGGCCGCCACGCCGGCGAGCACCTCCTCCACCTCCAGATCGCTGCAGGGCAGACCCGCACCTCGGAAGGCCTGCCACATCGCGTCCGGCCCCAGGATGCCGCTCGAGCGAAACTCCGGCCGAAACGCAGCGAATCCGCGAGCACACCAGCCCGCCATGTTGCCGACATCGCCTGCCTGGAACGCGCCGATCGGTCCACCGTGCAGGTCCACCACCAGCGGCAACGTCCGCCCACCCCCTGAGGCAGGCGTCATGAGCACACCCTCCAAAGTTCCCGCCGGCACTTCCCAGCGCACCAGCCGACAGCTCACCCGGACATCGAGGAGGCGCTCCACATCCGAAGAGTCCAACTGGCTAAGCGCGCCACCCTCTCGGTCGACGCGTACGTGGTTCCGTACCCCGTCCAGCCCCACCCGGACAGCTTCCACGTACCGGCCACCTGGCGCAGGCACAACGCCGACATACGAAGCTTGATCATCAGGTGTCGCCCACCACCAGCTGCCGGAGTCCGGCTCAAGCACGACGACTCCGCGCCGAATACCGCGAAACGCCCCGACCGACAGGACACTCCCGTCCTCCGACCAGGCCGGCGGGCCCGCCAACCGAAGCTCCGGCGGAAGCGGAACGGTCCAGCCGGCCGGATGCTCCACCAGGAGACGGAACCACCACGGAAACTCCGGATCACAGTCACTGTTCAGAAAAGCGATCCGGCCGCTGCTGCTCAAGGTCACGGCTGTCGTGTATCCAGGCAGGTCCTCTGGTCTCGGCTTGTCGACTCCCGCATTCATGTGCGCCATGAGTTCGTCAGCGTACGACGATCTCGTCCAGCAGATCCATCGGCACCTTCTTCACCATCACGTGTTCATGGCCCGACAGGGATGCCTTCAGAAGCCGGTGCGCGCCATCCAGAACGGTGAGACCACCTGGCCGGTCGAGGAAGTGCAGCGGACATCCCAGATCTGCCACCATCGTCCGGGCGTACTGCTCGTGATACCGCTCCGGATCCGCCGCGACCTCCAGCGGACTGACGGCGAACGGCTGTCCGTCGTACGCCCACAACGGCAACCGCAGGTGCCACTCGATCTCGGCTGTCGGCACCATGACAGGCTGCAACTCCGACCGCCACAGGCGTTCGGGTTCCCAGTGGAAGTCGAGGATCACTTCGCGCAGCACCGATGGCACCAGATCCAGCAGGGGGAACGGGCGGCGAACAGTGGGCACCGCAGCATGCTACGCATTCGAGCGAGGCGCGACGCGCCGCTGACCACCACACCCGCAGGACCGTTCGATACGCTCCCCGCATGACGGCAGGCACTGCTGCGATCTCCAAGGACCTCGCCCCCACGGGTGCCCTGCGGGCCTCGATCAACCTCGGCAATCCCGTACTGGCGCAGGGGACGCCGGCGAATCCCAGCGGCGTCACGGTCGACATCGCGCACGAGGTCGCGACCCGGCTGGAGCTGCCCGTACGACTGCTCTGCTTCGACGCGGCGCGCACGTCGTACGGCGCGATGGCGGCAGGCGACGCCGACCTCTGCTTCCTGGCCATCGAACCCGCACGGGAGGCCGAGGTCGCGTTCACCGGGCCGTACGTCGTGATCGAGGGCGTGTTCGTCGTACCCCGCGACTCGCCCCTGTCAAGCGTCGCGGACGTCGACCGACCGGGTGTGCGGATCGGCGTGAAACGCGGCTCCGCCTACGACCTCTACCTTTCCCGCACGCTCCGGCATGCGGAGGTCGTACGAGGCGACGAGGGAGTCGAGGTGTTTCGCGAGCATGGGCTGGACGCCGGCGCCGGCATCAGGCAGCCGCTGTCCGAGTTCGTCGTCGCGCACCCGGAGTTCCGGTTGATCGACGAACGCTTCATGCAGATCCGGCAGGCAGTGGGAACGACCAGGGACCGGGCCCCGGAGACGGTCCGCTTCCTCCGAGAACTCGTCGAGGAGCTGAAGGCGGACGGGTTCGTCGCCGAGTCCCTTCGCCGGGCAGGCCTCCCCGACGCCCTGGTCGCCCCCGCCGAGCCGTGACCGGCGCCGTCGCCGCTCACCCGGTCGGCATGCCGGTCAGGTCTGCCTGGCCCCAGTGGCTCTCCCAGAAGAGTTCGTGCAGATGGCCGTCCCAGGTCTGGTAGTACACACGGGGATTCGTGCCGTCGCGGCCGAATGCCTGCAGAGCGCTGACCGGTGCGGCCGGCGGACTCTGGGTGATGGCCGTGAGATCGTTGTGGAACCAGTTTCCCTGCCAGCCGAGTTCGTTCACGTTGCCTCCCTCGGCGAGGTAGTAGATCCAGATGTTGCTGCCGGCGTGACCGAAGGCAGTCACGGCGGTACCGACAGCGGCAGGTCCGGCGCCGGTCGCGCCGGTCACGTCGCCTGCGTACCAACCGTTGCTCCACGAGAGCTCCCGCACGTGGCCGTCGGCGCTGATGTAGTAGACCCGCGGCGAGTCACCGTTGTACGCGACCGAGGCGATGCCGCTGGCCGCGGTGGCGAACGGGGCGCCGGTGAGGGCCGAGACGTCGAGGTGCCGCCAGGTCTGTCCGCTCCAGGAGAGTTCGTGAACGTGGCCTTCCTCGCCGATGTAGTAGACGCACGGCGAGCTGCCGTTGATGGCGAAGCCGGTGAGGCCGCTCCCCGTCACCGCGGGCGGCGCACCGGTGAGCGCCGAGACGTCGCCGTGGTACCAGTTGCCGCTCCACGACAGTTCGTGGATGTGGCCGTCCGCGCTGATGTAGTAGACCCGCGAGGCCGTACCACCGATGCCGAAGCTGCACATCCCGCTGCCGGGGCGGGCTCGGTCGGCTCCGGTGACCGCCGTGAGGTTGGTCGCGTGCCAGCCGTTGTCCCAGTAGTTGTCGCCGGACCACCACAACTCATGCACGCTGCCGTCGTCGGTGAGGTAGTAGACCCGGGAATCGTTCCCATCCACGGCGAAGCCGGTCATCGGCGCGCGGCCCACTCTTGGCGCGCCGGTCGCCCGGGTCGTGACGTCCGACTGGTACCAGCCGGTGTTCCAGCCGAGTTCGTGCACGTGCTGCTCCTCGCCGAGGTAGTACAGGCGGGACGCGCTGCCGTGGACAGCGAACCCGGTGAGTGTCGTGGCGGCGGACGGCTTGGCGGAGTAGAGGACGTCGAACCCGTCGACCGCCCACATCGTGGCATCGATCCCACACTGGCCGTACTGGATCCAGAAGTACCCCGACTCACCCCACCCGGTGCCCCACTGGTTCTTGCACAACCAGGCCCCGCGGCTGTCGTCGTACCCGATGACACAGACACAGTGCAGGCCCTGGTAGTCACCGTGTTCGTGGGTGTAGATGCCGCCCCGGTAGGCCTGGAAGTCCTCGTAGACCGTGAAGTAGGTGACGAGTGGTCCGTGCTGTTCCAGCCACGACTTCATGTCGGCGTGGTCAGTCAGCGTCCGCACCTGTGAGATGCGGGTGATGACCTGCGCATAGTCGTTCGGCAGATAGGCAGTCTGGTCCTTTCCGGTGTACGGGTAGGAGCTCTCGGGCACCACACCGATGCCCTGGCAGTACGACATGGCCGGTGGCACGTCCCAGCCGTCGGCGCAGGTGCGTCCGTTGCGGAAGTAGAGCTGAGCCTCCGAGATGTCCTGAAGGATTCCCGCCTCGGGGTGCGACAGCGGTAGCCCCCGGGTGATGCGCATGTTCGCGTCGACCGCCGCGCTGACACCGAACGCGACACACGAGCCGCAGTTGCCCTGGTCCTTGATCGGAGTGACATAGTTTCCGCCGTCGTGGTTGCGCCAGTCGACGGCTCCGGGGGCCGTCTGCGCGGCAAGCGCACGCATGTGCCTGCCCAGCCTTATCTGCGAGATGCGCTCGCGCTCCTGGGCCGAGGGTTGGCCAGGCTCCGGTACGCAACCCAGCCGAACTCTCTGGGCGTGATCGCTGAGGATGGTCTGGCTGGTCTCACCTGCCTGCCAGGCTGCCCCAATGGCCTCCAGTACGGACACGATCGCAGCGACATCCACGGACATGGCAGCTCCCAGGAGTGTGATCACCGTGTCCGCACACGCGTCGGCCCGCGCGGAAGACGGGTACGGGGAAGGACCGAACAAGGTGGACGCCCAACCGTGACGTTAGGCTCGGTGATCACCGCCGACAAGATCGACTTGGCATAGCTTTCGCCAACTCATGGTCGACAAGGGAGACCCGCCGGCAAGTGACAACTGTCGGCAAAGGAGAAGCCGGAGAAGGCACGCCCCACCACAGAACGGTGACGACCCGGTGTCCAGATCTTCCGAGGACTCTTCTGTGGGGTGCCGTCAGGCGCCGGGTGGACGGAACTCCACCGACTTCTTCGCGGCGGCGTCGATCTCCTCCGGTGTCAGCAGAACGGTCGCCTTCGTCTGGATCGCCCCACTCGCCTTGACCGCGAGCGCCACCGCCGCCATCGACACGTTGTCCGGGAAGTCCAGGATGCTGTAGAGATCGACGTCGCCGAACGCGAAGTACGTGGACTCGACCTTGCCGCCCAACTGTTTGGTCACCTGCTCGACCGCGTCCCGTCGCCCGGTTCCGCCCTCTTTGACCAGGCCCTCCGAACCCTTGGTCGTGTAGGTCGCCTGAACGAGAAACTTCGGCATCGAAACCACCCCCTGCGTCCAGAGTCTCACCCGACGGCCACTCGCTGTTCCGCCTCGACCCCGCGTACCTCTCATTCCTTCGCAACAAGCCCCGCCTGTCCTGGATCACCGGCACGTCCGGCCGGATCCCGCACGTCGGCGTCCCGACGCGGTGGGGAGGAGTGGGCATCCTCGCCTGAGCAGGGCTGGTGCCGAGTCACGCCCGTCGTACGACGTGAAGGAGGTACGCCTTGCGGTTTAGCGGGTTGTGGTCGGTCCGGGGCCGGGAGGGAACCGGGCCGCGGACCGGTTCGTAACTGTCGAACGCGAACTCCAGTACGCCCTCGCCGCGTGTCATGCCCGGCAACCGTTGTTGCAGGTCGTGCACCGCGGCCGCCCGGATCCGTCCCTCCAGCACGCAGCCAGATCCACGTGTCGACGGCGCTTCGGGTACCGCACTCAGCTGGGAGAAGACGGGCAGGAGCGATCCCAGCGTGTCGGCCGGAATCTCCAGCCGGAACCGGTGCACCGGTTCCGGCCACGACGGTTCGCGCCTGTTTGAGTGCGTCCATCACGACCAGCGGCGTCAGCCCGCGGAAGTCACCGGCGGTGCTGCCGGCCGACGAATAGCCGGAGTGGGTCAACGTGACCGTGCAGTCGGGCACCTCCCAGCCGTGGAGTCCCTGGCCCAACGCGGCCGGGCCGGCAGCGCAGCAACCGGCGACCCTGGACGTCAACCGAATTGCCCGCTCCTGCTGAGCACTTCCTGGCCCGAACCGAACCCGAACCCGAACCCGGAACGAGGGCGGCCGGTCTTGGCCAACTTCACTGCTGCGTGACCAGATCGTGACCGCTCTCGAGGCCAGGGCGTGCAACCTTCCTGATCTCCACGACATCCTTGGATGTTGTCGCCGTGCAGTGCAGTCGTCCGGGAGCCCTGGGGGTCCGATGCGCCATCGTCGTTTCGCAGCGGTGCTCGCCGCCGTCGTTCTCGCGGTCGCCGCGCTCGGCGGCGTCGCGTACGGCGCCGGCCTCCCACCGTTCGCACACAAGACGCCGGCCACCACGGACTCCTCCGCACGGGCGCACCGTCCGGTCGCTGGACTGCCACGTCCGTCACCCACGCCGTCGGCCGCCGAGAAGGCCCCGGCCGAGCCGACCGCCACCCCACGCGCCACCCGCCCAACGCCGACGCCCAAGCCGAGCCGGACACCGACAGCGACGCCGACCCCCACCGCGACGGAGAAGCCGTCCCCGAAGCCGACGACCAAGCCCAAGCCCGAGGCGCTGATGAGCGTCGGTGCCCGCACCGACCAGGTACGCGAACTCGAGGCCCGCCTGCACCAGCTCGACTGGCTGTCCACCGAGTGGGTCGACGGCTACTTCGGCACTTCCACCCGCCAGGCCGTCTACGGCTACCAGGGCAAGCACGGCCTCGAACCCCTCGGCTACGTCGACAGCGCCACCTGGCGCAGCCTGCGTGAGGTCAGCCGGACCCCGACCCACGACGAGCTGTATCCGCCGAAGCCCAAGCCGCACTCCGCTCCCCTCGACCCGCGCTGCACGACCGGACGTACGGTCTGCATCGACAAGTCCACCCGCAGTCTGCGCTGGGTCGTGGACGGCAACGTCCGGTTGACGATGGACGTACGGTTCGGCTGCCCCTCGTCACCGACCAGGGAGGGCCTGTTCCACATCCGGGCGAAGGTGCGGCACGGCTACTCCAACATGTACGACAGCAGCATGCCGTTCTCGATGTTCTTCAGCGGCGACGAGGCGGTGCACTACTCCTCCGACTTCGCCGCACGCGGCTACAACGGCTGCTCGCACGGGTGCGTGAACGTCCGCAACTGGAACGCGCTCGCGCAGCTGTTCGGTGAAGCCCGGGTCGGCGACAAGGTCGTCGTCTACTGGTCCTGACCGGGATCGAGCGTACCCGCCGAGACGCTGCCGGAGGGACGGGGGACCGCACAGGTCGCCACCGACGAGTCTCCGTTGGTAACCTTTGGCGACTTTCCGGCAGTCGACGCAGGATCGTACGCCGGCTCGCGGTATATGTTCGCGAGCCGGCGACGCAGTGAGCAGTGTCCTGCCTCGGCCGCATCACCTCGAGGGGGCACCTGATGTCGTCATCTGTCGCAGCGTCGGCCGAAGCCGTGGCCGCGCCGGAGTCGACGACGACGGACCGCCCTGCCCGCCGCTACGTTCCCTGGCTTTCGTGGGTACGCGTCGCAGCCGCGATCGCGGTGGTGTCCGGCCACGTCTGCACCCACCTGGTGTGGGAGTGGGGGAAGGTCTCCGACCGCGAGTGGCACTTCGGCAACCTCGTCGCCGCCACCAGCCGGTTCAGTGTTCCGCTCTTCGTGATGGCCTCGGGCGCCGTGCTCCTGCAGGCCGGCCGTAACCAGTCGCTGCGGGACTTCTATGCCCGCCGTGCCTCCAGGCTCGCGATCCCGCTCGTCGCCTGGTCGGTCTTCTACATCTGGTTCGGACGCTGGATGACCGACGTGGACCTGGTCTGGACGGACTTCTCCAAGCTCCTGCTCCTCGGCCGGCCGTACTACCACCTGTACTTCCTCTTCGTGATCGTCGGCCTCTACCTGATCACGCCGTACCTCCGGATCTTCGTCAACGCCGCACCGCGCAGGTATCTCGTCACCGCAACCGCGCTGATCATGGCCATGACGTTCTTCGACAAGCTGCACAGAGTTCTCAACGGGCTCTCGCTGGAGCCGAACGCGTTCAGCTACTTCCTGCCCTGGATCGGTTACTACCTGCTGGGGTACGTCCTGCTGACCATGCCCATGCCGGCCGGCCGCCGACGCGTCGGCTGGATCGCGGGCGTGACGTTCGTCGTCACGATGCTGGCGAACGCCATGGGCAACTGGGTGATGCACATGGCGTTCGGCAACCGGTACGGCCTGATGCTGTACCACCACCACCTGCTCGGACCCATGATCATGGCGATCGCGGCGGTCTTCCTCATGCGGGCGATTTTCGGTGACGGTGAACCCGTCGACCCGTCGCGAGACCGCGCGGCCGACAAGCCGAAGAAGCGACCGGTCGGGCAGCGCCTGGCCGACCTCACGCTCGGGATCTACCTGATGCACCCGATCCCGATCGCGTTCATCCGCGAGTACCAACCGAGGTTCAGCTCGCCGTGGTCCAGCATCGGCTACCACTCGGCAGGCATCGTCGCGGTACTCGCGGTGTGTGCGGGGACCGCGTGGCTGCTGCTGCGCATCCCCTACGTGCGCCGGCTGGCCTGACGTACACGAACCTCGGTCAGTCGATCGGAAGTGCGGGCGGGCGAGCCGGCGTGCCGGGCGGCCCGACGGGAGCAAACTCCAGGCACCGACCCTTCGGGGGCTCCGCGCTGCCGGCCGGTCCGGGCAGCAGCACCTGGATCGTCACGTGCCCCCTGTCGGCGAAGTAGACCCGGCGGTAGCGGTCGAGGAACGGCACGATCACGGTGTAGCGGCTCCGGTCCCCCGGGTAGATCGACACCCGGTCGCCGGTGACCAGCCAGACGCGTTCGGCAGAGGTGATCTCCTTCGGCAACGGGCAGCCGACCCGCTTGGTCTCGTCGTGGGACCGCATGCCCCGGTACGCCCGGTCGGCAGGCAGGCCGAGCCGCCGGCCGTAGACCCGGAACGCCACCCGGTCGCCGTTCCCGGTGACGAGCACGTCCCCCGGTTTCCACCGCGACTTCACGAACTGCAACGCCACGCGGTAGTCGTCCACGCCGTACTGGTAGCGGAGGTTCTGGTCCAGGCTCGCCGGTGTGGTCCAGGCGACCAGTCCGAGAGCGGCGACACCGGCCAGCCCGACGACCTGCGCGGTCCAGGACGGCGCGAGCCTCCGCACGCCACCGACGAACGCGTCCACGGCGACACCGGCCAGCACGAGCGCGCCGGGTACGCAGAAGAGCACGAGGCGACGCCCGAACGGATACATCGAGACGAGTGCGAAGGCGTACGCGGTGAACAGCGGGAGGACCAGCAGCGGTGCGGTGCTCCGGGACCATCGCCGCACGCACGCCGCAACCAGGCCCACCGCGGGAACGCCGAGCAGAACGAGCGCCCAGGGCCGGTCGAAGCCCAACTCCCGGATGCCGAAGTCCTCCCACAGGAAGCGGTTCCAGTGCAGGAAACGGCCACGGTCGCCGGCGCGCATGAACGGCATCCAGTACGACGCGAAGTCGGGCGCGAGCGAGGTGAGGTGGCGAGCCCACAACGCGGCCAGCAACAACGAGACGCCGGGTGCCGCAAGCCGGACCAGCAGGCCCATGATCGACCGCACTCCCCTGCGCCACTGGACGAACCCGACCCAGGCGGCGGCCAGCGGTGCCGCCAGCATGAACCCGTGCGAGAACCACGGACCGACGGCGATCAGTGCGTACCAGCCGAGCTCGCGCCACCGGGCCGGTTCGCCGGACGGATCGCCGGATGGCTCCCCGGACCGTTCCCCGGACGGTTCACTCTGCGGTCGGAGCAGGCCGACCGCCAGCAGCAGCATCCCGGTGACCAGCAGCATGTCCGTGGTGTACTGCTTGGCCTGGGCGGAGTAGAAGACCAGCTGTGGCAACGTTGCCAGCGCCAGCACCGGAATCGCCGCGGTCCAGGTACGGCGGACGAATCTCCTTGCCAGCAGCGCGACCAGGACCAGCGTGGCGCAGCCGGCCAGCAGCGGTATCAGCCGATAGGCGCGCTCACCGGTGCCGAACACGGTGGTCACCAGGCGTTCCAGCAGCAGCCAGCCCGGTGGGGCCGACTGCGTGTCGGACAGCGGGCCGAGCAACTTCGCCGGCGGGTAGGTGTCCAGGCTCTGCACCAGCGCCAACTCGTCGCGCCAGAACGCGCGGCCCTGCCACCACAGGTCGACCCGGGCCACGATGCCGGCCAGGACCGCCGCCCACACCACGAGTTCTTCCACCAAGCCCACGCGGGCACGAAGGCGTTGGCTTCCTGGCACCCGCCGATCCTAACGACCCAGGCCGGGCTGGTCCGGCGCCACGGTTGGCATCCGGAGCGAGAAGCGGTGATCAGCTCACGGCTGACGTACGACGGCTTCGACCGAACGGCGTGCGTCGTGCAACCACAGTTGCAGCGTGGGGATGTCGGCGACGTCCGACGGGCCGGTCAGCGCGAGGGCGACGGGGTGGTCCTCGTCGACGTCGACCGGTATCGCCGCACCGGTCTCTCCTGGGCGGTTCCATCCGCGCAACACGATCACGTCGTGGGCGAGGTTGCCGGCGGCCAGGTCGAGTACGGCCTCCTCGGTCTCGGGGACGACGCCCGGCTGCCCACCCCAGCCGAACCTCTGGCGGGACCCGCGCAGAATCTCCAGCGCCTGCTCACGAGGCAGGTTCAGCAACAGCCGCAGGCCCGGCGCGGACAGGTGGATCGGGAAGTCCGACCACCAGAAGTCGATCGTCTCGCCGCGTTCCGACGTACGCAGGAAGTAGATCATCTGGTTGCGCCACAGCATGCTCAAGGTGGGGCTCAGCCCGCCGCAGCCGGCGGCGATCTTCCTCATCACCGCTCGTGGCTTCCGGATGAGCGGGAACTGCGACGTCGCCGAGACGAGCGACAGCACGCCGAAGTCGGGGGCGAACCCTCGTGCCGTCCTGCGTACGTAGCCGACCTCGGTCAGCGTGGACAGGATGCGCGAGGTCGAACTCTGGTGCAGGCCCACCCTGCGGGCGATCTCCGTACCGGTGATCGGACCGCCCTCGTCCACCAGCACCCTGAGCACTTCCAGCCCACGAGCCAGAGCCTGGTGATGCGTCGCTCCCCGTAGTCACTCGTCCCGCATGCGAGGCACCCTAGTGCGATTGGCGCCCACGCACGTCACGCCGGCCGGCCACTCAGCGCGGGTCCGCGTAGACGCGCAGCGCCACGATGTGGGCGCGGGGCGCGCCGTTGGTGGCCCCGACGAGCACGCGAAGCCGGCGAGTGGTGACGGCGTCGTCGAGGCGATGCACCCGGTGCCGACGGCGGTTCTCGCGTACCGAAACGATCGTGGCCCACTCACCGTCAACCAGCGCCTGCACGCGGTAGTCGCGGACCAGGCCGGGCAGCACGTCGAACGGCGTCCGGTGGTGGTGCAGGTTGATGAGGTCCTCCTCGACCTCGTCGTCGAAGATCACCGCGACCTCGCCGAAGGTCACGTCGTCGTTCCAGGTGAGCCCGAGCCACGGTTGCTCGTCCCACTCCATCCGCTCCGACACCCACATCCGCGGGCCGCCGTAGGGGCGCGCGTAGCCGCCGACCGCGTGAGCCGCGTCGTAGGCCCGGGTCGGCGATCCCATTCGCAGGCACAGGCTCTCTCGATGCAGGATGTGCTTCCACTCCCGCCACTGCTCGGTGTACTTCTCCTCCGGCGGCGGTGTGCGGTGCCGGAAGAACAACGTGCCCGGCTCGGCGCTGTCACTGCGATGGATCGACACGGCGTCGTTCCGGCGTACGACGAGGAACGCGTTCTGCGGCCCGTCCGGTGTCCAGTCCAGCGCGAACCGCACCCACTGCTTCGGTCCCGCGCCGACGCGAGCGGTTGCCGAGGTCTCCAGGTGGAGGGGAAGGTAGTTCTGCGGCTGCCCCGTGCTGTGCAACTCGACGTTGACGGTGGTGTCCTCCTCGGCGTCCAGCAGGAGTTCGACGAAGCCGAGCGCGGGGTCGACCGGGACCACCAGGCCCAGGTGGCTGTCCAGCGGGACGGTGCCGGCGGACGTGTCGACCACGAGACGTCGCAGGGTGGACGAGGCCTGCACCGCCGCGGAGCGCGCGAGGTCGTCCCGGTCGGTGTTCTCCACACCCAGCAGGGCAGCGTCGCCGCGCACCATCGCCCGGTGCACCAGGTCGATCTCGTTCGTGGCGAGTTCCCGCGGTGACACCCCACGGCGGGTCGCCAGCGCCGCTCCCGTCCCGGCCGCCTCACCCACGACCGCACAGGTGGCCATCACCCGCGTGCTACCGAACGCCACGTGGCTGCAGCTGATGTTGCGGCCGGCCATCCACAGGTTCGTGACGTTCTGCGAGTACAGGCTCCGCAACGGAATGTGGTAGTTGCCGTGTGGGTGCCAGTGCCGCGACCCTCGCTCGGTGGCGTACATCCCACCCGGAGGGTGCAGGTCGATCGACCAGCCGCCGAAGGCCACCCGGTCGGGGAAGAACTCCTGTCCCAGTACGTCGTGCTGGGTCAGCGTGTGGTCGCCGACGAACCTGCGGTACTCCCGCTTGCCGGGCACCGCACCGATCCACTCCAGGGTGAGGTGGTCGGCGTCGAACTTCCCGGAGTTCTTGATGTGGTCCCAGATGCCGTAGATCGCCGCCTGCAGTTCGTCGCGGATCTCCTCGTTGTCGTGGACGACGTCCCGCTCACCACCCCACTCGATCCACCAGTACGCGCAACCGTTGAGATCGGTGCGAATGATCCGGCGTTCCGGGATGGACGTGCGGGTGATGTCGCGGGCGAACGCCGGTGGGACGTACTTCACCGGATGCCCGACATCCTTGGAGTAGAAGAGAATGGTGCTGCCGAGCGTGGTGCTGTCGGCCTGCTCCGGCGCCCAGGACTCGTCGTACTCCTCGCGCGCCTCGCATCCGGTCCGGTAGCGGGCACCGGCCAGGAAGCCCACCAGGCCGTCGCCACTGCAGTCGAGGAACGTCGGGCCGGTGAACCGGATCTCTCGTTCGGAGCCCATCATCCAGCCGGTCACCGCACGGATGGTCCGCTCGTGCTCGGGTCCGTCGGCCTCGACGGAACGAACGTCGGTGTTGAGGAAAAGACTGATGTTCGGCTCGTCGCGGACGGTCTGCAGCACCACGAGGTCCCAGTAGTACGGGTTGCCGTCCGGGTTGCGGAACTGGTTCTCCACCAGCATCTCACCGATGATCCCGGTCTCCCGGGCGTAGTGGTGGGTGCCGTGCGCGGTCGCGCCGCACACCCAGACCCGGATCTCGCTGGAGGAGTTCCCGCCCAGGACCGGGCGGTTCTGGATCAGCGCCACCTTCGCGCCCTGGCGGGCGGCCGCTATCGCGGCACAGCACCCCGCGAGCCCACCACCCACGACCGTGACGTCGGAGACGACTTCCTCGTGGCGCATTGCTCGATCACTCCCACCGGAGTCAGTTGACGAAGTACTGCTCGGGGCTGGTCGGGCCCGGAGTCGGATACACCCAGGAGTTCGGCATCTTGTCCGGGACGTTGCGCAACCGGTCGTTGACGGTCGCGTACTCCTCCGGCTGGAGGTTGATCCCGATGGCGTAGAACTCCTCGCGGGCGATGGCGAGGATCTGCTTCATCAGGGAGGTGCGTTCGGTCGCGTCCGCGGTGCCCTTCAACCGGTCGAAGAGAGTCAGTTGCCGCTTCGTCGGCTCCGGCGGCTCCTCGCCGTTCTTGCCGCCGCTGACGTACCAGTCCCACCAGGCGCGGCCGAAGTAGGTCGCCCCCGCGCTGACCGGCAGGTAGAAGTAGGGATTGAGGTAGATGTCGTTCCATCCGCCGGCGCCCTGCCAGACCGCCGCGTCGTGTTTCTGCGCCTCGCCGGTACGCACGTCGAACAGCGCACGGTCCTCACCCTTGATCCTCAGGTCGACGCCGACCTGCGCCGCGTAGGTGCGGATGAGTTCGAGAACGGTGGGGTACTCCGGCCAGATCCCGTTCGCGAACTCGACGGTGAACTCCAGCCGCCTGCCGTCCGGGCGCAACCGGAATCCCTTGCCGTCCTTGTCCGGCAGCACCCGGTCCAGGTGCTGGTTCGCGCCGGCCACGTCGTACTCCGTGTACTGCGTGGCGAACTTCTCGTCGTAGAACTCCGACTCCGGACGCGGCGCGGCCTGGTACGGCCGGCCCTGCTTCTGGTACGCGGTGTCGATGATCTCCTGACGGTTGATCGCCAAAGAGAGCCCGATCCGGAAGTCCTTGTTTGCGAAGATGCCCCGCAGTGCCCGGTCGCCGTGGGTGAGGTTCAGGCACAGCACCATGGTGTTCATGTTCGAGGGCACGGCCCGGCTGAACCGGTAGTGCCCCTGCTCACGACGGCGGGCCAGCACCGGCTTGTTCGTCAGCGTGTTGGTCGGGCGGAGCTGGAAGTCGATGTCGCCGGCCAGCACGTGCGTCAGCAGGACCTCGGGGTCGGAGACCACCGAGTAGACGACCCGATCGATGTAGGGCAACTGGCGCCCGTCCGGGTCTACCTTCCAGTAGTACGGATTCCGTTCGAGGACGACCCTCGTTCCCTCACCGACGCCCTGGGTGATCCGCCACGGGAACACCGTCGGCAGGTCGGGGTTGACCCACCGGTCCGCCTTCGCGGAGAAGTACTCCGTCCAACTGGCGAACTTCTCCTTCTTGGCCTCCGCCGCGACGTCGCGGTTGTACTTCGCGTGGAACTGCTTGAGATACCGTGACGGCCTGGTGACATAGTCCAGGCCCATCGTGGACGCCTGCTCCTGCAGAAAGAGTCCGTTCGGGTCCTCGAAGGTGAACCGCACGGTGTGGTCGTCGAGAGCCTGGGCGGTCCCGGGATTGCTCGGGCCGGCCGGATACAGCTCCTCGTTGTTGAAGACGTCGTTCTGGACGAAGACGATGTCGTGCGCGGTGAACGGGTCGCCGTTCGACCAGCGCATCCCCTCCCGCAACTCGAAGGTGAACCGCCGGGCGTCCGGACTGGCCTCGGCCAACTTCGCGATGTTCGGGATCGGCGCTGACTTCCACTGCGGACTCCAGCGCATCAGGTAGTCGTACCCGACGATCCGATAGAGCTGGACCGCCTCGGCCGGGCCGAGGATGGCGCTGGTGAGGTCACCGCCGTAGTGGCCGGTTCGCTCCGCCGGGGTGACCGTGAGCGGCGACTTCGGCAGGCGTTCGGGCAACGGGGGAAGCTTGCCCGCCTTGACGAGCTTCGCGAGGCCGGGCGCTTCCTTCGCGCTGGAGTCGCCGCGGTCGTGGCCGGCGTCCCTGCTGCCGTTGGTGGGATTGGTGGACAGCAGGTCGCACCCGGTGAGTGAGGTGAACGCCATCGCGGCCCCGCCGGTGGTGGCGAGGAAGCGGCGGCGGTTCAGGGCGCCGGCGCGATGGGATGCATGGGTCGCAGGTTCAGGGCTCATCGGGATCCTCCTCGCGGCTCCATACCGAGGCAGGGGTGTTACCCGTTACACGCATACTCAGGTCACAGCATGCACTCTGGCGGACGCCCGATCACCGGACGCATGTGGCCAGTCTCGGTCAGTGGCGACGCGGAGCACGTGTGCCGGCGTCCAGCATGCAGAGATGACCACAGCCCCCACGCCTGTTTCGCCACCCGCTCCGGCATCCGCCCCGACGACCGTTCCGAGCCTGGGCCGCGACGAGGTTCGACAATTCCACGAGCTGGGCTACCTCGGCCCGTACACCGCGGTGCCCCCTGCGGCGATGAACGCGATCCGGCAGCGAATCGACACCGAGGTGATCCCGACCCCTGGTCCGAACCCGAAGAACCCGTTGCAGGCAAGGCACCTCGACCATCGGCTGGTCCACGACCTCATCGCCCGGCCGGAGATCCTCGGCAGGCTGCGGGCGCTGGTCGGAAACGACCTCGTGGTGTGGGCGAGCTACTTCTTCACCAAAGAACCCGGCGGCAAGGAGATTCCCTGGCACCAGGACGCCAACTACTGGCCGATCGAGCCACCGCTGAACCTGTCCGTGTGGATGGCGATCGACGAGGTGACGACGGAGAACTCCTGCGTCCGGATCATCCCCGGCTCCCACCGTCGGGTCGTCCCCCACGTCCCGGCGCGCGACGGCGTGGCGTTCGGGCAGGAGGCCGACCCGGCGTACGTCGACGAGGACGCGGCAGTGGACATGGTGCTACGCCCGGGGCAGTTCTTCCTCTTCAACGAGCGACTGCTCCACCAGTCGCACCGGAACACCTCGAGCAGACGACGGATGGGGTTGTCGGCGCGGTACATCCCGCCGTTCGTCGCCCTGCTCGACCAGGACGCTCCGCCACTGTTTCCCGACCACGCCTGCGTGGTGGTCAGTGGCGACGACACGTTCGGACTGAACCGCACCACGAACCCTCCGCCCCGTACGGCGTGACCGGCACGGTGCGGCGCCGGCGCACCGCCGGTAGGCGATCAGCCTGCCTGCGGGTGGTTGCCGCGAAAGACGTGCGCGACGGCTCCGCCGCTGAAGACGGTGGTTTTGGACGGCTCGACGGTGAGCGGGGAGAGGAAGAGCCGCTCGCCCGCGCCCAGAACCACCGGGTGGACGAGAAGGCGGTACTCGTCGATCAGACCGGACGCCACCAGCGACCGCGCGAACCGCGCCCCGCCGTGGGCGAGCAGATATCCCCCGGAGCGCTCCTCCTTGAGCCGCCTGACGGACTCCCCCAGTTCTCCGGCGGAGATCGTCGTCCGGTCCCAGTCGGCGGATGTGAGCGTGTTCGAGAACACGACCTTCGGGATCTCGTTCATCGGCTTGGCGAACGGCCCGGAGTCGCCGGGCCAGTGGGCGGCCATCACCGCGTAGGAGGTGGCACCCATGAGGTGCGCGCAGGCGTTGCTCACGGTCTCGACGGTCCAGTCGAGGGCGTCGTCGGATCCTCCGGCCGCGATCCAGTCCGGGCTCCCGTCCTCGGGGGCCACGTAACCGTCGAGCGAGACAGACATCTTCAGGACCAGTGCGGTCATCGGCTGCTTCCTTCCGGGGAGGGCGACACAAGTGGTTCGTGTCGAGGACGTAGACCCGAATGCGGCCAGGAAGTCATCGCGGTAGGGGCACCGGTTTTCGGCGCCTACCGTTCCGGAGCGTGCACCAGGTGGGCGTCCTGCCGGTCGTCGCCGGTGTCGAACGTCGGCGGGGTGAAGATGCTCTCGATCGTCCTCGTCTGCCCGTCCCGGCCGGCGTCGATGGCCCTGATCATGACCTCCAGCGCGTGGTACGCGTGCTCAGGCGTGATCGACGGTGCGACGTCGTTGTCGATGCAGTCGACGAGGTGCCGAAGACCGTCCGTCCAGGGCCAGCGCGGGTCGCGGTCCCCGTGGATCTTCCAGGCCCCGACGTCGTTCTGCCACAGCTCGTATCCCGCGGGCGCCCAGTCGTCGCCCATCATCTGGACGGTTCCCTTGCTGCCGTAGACCTCGATCGCGGGTCCGCGGTACGCCTGCATCGAGAATCCTGTGGTGATGGAGGCGAACGTCGCGTCGCCGAAGTCGAGCAGGATCTGGAAGTTGTCCTCGACCTCGACCTTGATGAGCTCGTCGTCGACCACCCGCTCCGGCGTCGCCGTGCCCGCCATCGCGGCCACCCGCCGCACCGGGCCGAGCCACCCCGTCAGCGACGTGACGTTGTAGACGCCGAGGTCGAACAGCGGACCGCCACCGGAGCGGTAGAACCACTGCCCCCACCAGGGACCCGCCCATCCGTAGCGTGCCCGGGCGAGGTGCACCCGGCCGATGTCGCCGCGGGTGATGTGCCGCCACATGTCCTGGTAGGTGGGGCTCAGGATCACCGACGGGGCGCAGACCAGGTGACCGGCACTCTCCTTGGCGGCCTCGACCAGCTTCGCGGCCTCGTCGAGTGTCACGCTCATGGGCTTCTCGACCAGAACATGCTTGCCGGCCTCCAGTGCAGCCAGCGCCAGCGGCCCGTGCTCGGGCATCGAGGTGAGGACGAGTACGGCGTCGACGTCCGGGGAGTCGATGATCTGCTGCGGGTCGGTGCTGACCCACGGGATGTCGTGCCGTTCCCCCGTCGCCCGGGCCCGATCGGGGTCGACGTCGCACGCGGCGACCGTGCGGATGCGGCCGCGCTCTCGCAGCTCACGGGCCAGACTCATGTACGGCCCGTTCATCACGCTGCCGCAACCGATGAATCCGACGTTGACCGGGCGGCTCATCGGCCACCTCCTTCTCGTCGTGCGTGCCGGCGGACGGACAGGACGGTGCCGTCGCGAACAGGAACCGTACCTGCTCCTGCGAGACGCTGTGGGACTTGTACCGACCCGGCCCATGGGCAACGACGTGAGTGAGCGTGACGTCAGGTGCGGAGGTAGAACTGCTCCGGGCCGGCCGGCGCGGGGTCCGGGTAGAGCGAGCCTTCCGGGATGGGATCGGGGACGTTACGGATCTTGTTCTGCACGATCGAGTAGCGGCCGGCGATCAGGACCGTGCCGATCGTGTAGAACTCCTCCGCGGAGATGCGCAGGACCTCTGCGAAGAGCCGCCGGCGTTTCTTCTCGTCCATGGTGACCTTGATGGTGTCGTACAACTCCATCTGACGGTGCGGCGCGGCCGGCGGCTTCTCACCGCTCCTGCCCCCGGTCGCGTACCAGTCGGCCCACTGACGCGCGTAGTAGCAGCGGCCACCGATCGGAAAGAACCATCCCGGGTCGAGAATCGCGTCGCACAGGCCGTTCTCCGCGCTGTAGAGCACCGCGTCGTGTTCGTTGGCGAAGAGACGTTTCCAGAACAGCGGTCCGCCCTGCGCCTGGACCCGCAACTGGACACCGACCGCCTTCCAGTAGTTCTGCACCAGTTCGGCGGTGGCCGGATACGTGGGATCGAACCCGGTCGGCAACTCCACCGTGAACGCGACCCGTCGCCCGTCCGGGCGAAGCCGCCAACCGGCGCTGTCCCGCCGGGTGAGCCCGGCGCTGTCGAGGCGGCGGTTCGCCTCCGCGACGTCGTACTTCGTGTACTGCGTGGCCATCTTCTCGTCGTAGAAGTCCGACTCCGGCCGGGGCGCGGACTGGTAGGGCTTTCCCTGTCGCTGGTGAACGGCCTTGATCAGCTCCGCACGATTGATGGCGTACGACAGACCGATCCGGAAGTCCTTGTTCTGGAAGAGCTTCCGGGTCACCGGATCCTTGTGGGTGAGGTTGAGGCAGACCACTCCGTTGTTGATGTCGGAGGTCATCTGGTTGATCAACCGGTAGTCACCCTTGTCGGTGCTCCGCGCGAAGACCGGTTTGTTGGACGGGGTGAGGATGTCGGTGGACGGAAGCGTGTACTCTCCGTTGCTCACCTTCAGCACCGCCGTCTCCGGGCTGGTGACGACCTCGACGACCACCTCGTCCAGGTACGGCAGCTGGCTGCCGTCGGGATCGGTCTTCCAGTAGTACGGATTGCGCTTCGCGACCAGCCGGTCCTTGGTCAACGGTGTCGCGACGACCCACGGCAACAGGACGGGCAGGTCGGGGTTCTGCCAGATGGCCAGACCGGACGTGCCGTCACCTCCCTTGCCGAAGTACAGCTGGTTCCAGTCGGTGAGCTTCGCCTGCCTGACGAGCTTGTCCAGGTCCGGGTTGTACTTCTTGTGGAACGTCTTCAGGTAGTGCTTGGGAGACGCGGCGAGGATGTTGCCTTCGGGGCTTGCCAGGCGTTCGAGGAAGAACGCGTGCGGTTCGGCGAAGGAGAACCGGCAGGTGATGTCGTCCACCTTGGTGAAGCGGGCGGGCTTCCCGCCCGGGGCCAGCCACTCCGGGAAGACCGGGAAGAGTTCCTCGTTGGAGAGCACGTCCTCGAAGGCGAACGCGATGTCGTCGGCGGTGAAGGGCCTGCCGTCCGACCACCGCATTCCCCTGCGCAGATGGAAGACGTAATCCCGCCCGTCCGCATCGACCTCCCACGACACGATGTTCGGGATCACTCCGGAGAAGTCCGGTGCCCAGCGAACGAGTGGGTCGTAGCCGATGTTCTCATACACCGACGAGCCGTCGATGCCCTGGATGAACGTCTTCCACGTTCCGCCGTACGAGCCGGTCTCGTGGGCCGGCCTGAGGACGAGCGGACGTGCGGGCAACCGGTCCTTGACGGCCGGCAGCCTGCCTGCCTTCACCTGTGCGGCCAGGCTGGGCGCCTCCTTCCCCTTCACGCCGGAGGGTTTTCCCTTGGACCGGCTGGTCGGGTCGGTGCTCAACAGGTCACAGCCGACCAACGAGGTCGCGGCGAGCGCGGCACCTCCGGTGGACAGCAGCAGGTCTCGCCTCGTGAGGTGTCGTCGCCGGTCTCCCATTGGTGTCCAGCCCCCGTCATCGGGTCCGCGGCAGCACTTCGGATCGCCACAGCCTGATCAGGGCCGGACCGGATGTCAACCAAACCGGACGAAGATGGGCAAAGACGGTCGTTTCGGTGGGGGTTTTCGGCAGGTTCGTCGGAGGCCGGAACGCCCCGGATTGGTGTCCGACGTGTGCGGGAATGAGCCCGACATGACCTCTCGAACCGACACCGAGGCTTCGCGGATCGTCGTCGGGTTCGACGGATCACCGTGCTCGGAACGCGCCCTGAAGTGGGCGGCCGGTGAGGCGCGTGCGCACGGGGCCCGAGTGGAGGTCATCTGTGCCTGGGAGCCGGTCACCAGGGTCGCACCACCCTTCTTCGTCTACGCGGACGAGGAGTTCGAGGCCGAGGCTCGGTCGATCCTCGACGCGGCAGCCGGCCGGGTGGGCGCCGACAGCCCGGTCGAACTGGAGACGAAGGCGGTCATGGCGCACCCGGCGGCTGCCCTGATCGAGGCGTCCCGAGGTGCCCTGCTGGTGGTGGTCGGCTCCCGCGGCCACGGTGGAGTCGCCGGCACGTTGCTCGGATCGGTCAGTCAGCGCGTGGCCATGCACGCGTACTGCCCGGTGGTGATCGTCCGAGCCGACGACTGAGGCGGTCAGGCCTGGTCGAGGCGAGCCCGTTGCTCCTCGGACAGCTTCAACTCCAGTGCCCCCAACGACTCCTCCAACTGGACGACGGAACTGGCGCTGAACAACGGAAGGATCGACGGCGTACCGGCGAGCATCCAGGCCAGCACCACCTGGTTGGGCGTCGCACCGAGTTCGGTGGCGACGTCCTCCAGCGCCGCCAACCGACCGGCGCTCCCCGGATGGGCGTACGGCAACGGGATCGGCCGGTCCGCTCGGCCGCTGTAGGCGCCGGACAGCAGCGGCGAGTAGGCGACCAGCGTCAGCTCGGGCTCGGACCGCACGTAGTCGAGTAGTTCCTCACCGAGGATCGGCATGAACTCGTCGTGGAAGCCCGGCTTCGGTTGGAGATAGGTGTGCCTCTGCTGGACGTACGTGTAGGACGGAAGACCTTTGTGGGAAGCGATCTGGCGTGCACGCTCCACCCGCCAGGCCGGCTCGTTGCTGACCCCGAGTGCTCTTGCCTTGCCGGCTTGGACGATCTCGCCGAACGCCCCCACCGCCTCCTCGAGCGGCACGGACCGGTCCTCGTGGTGTGAGTAGTACAGGTCGACGTGCTCCAGGCCGAGTCGGCGCAGGCTCACCTCGATCTGCTCGCGGATGATCTCGGCGGACAGCCCCTCGCGGTTCTCCGGGAAGTCGCCGCGACCGGGCCCGGTGATCGGCCGGGCGCCCACCTTCGTGGCGACCACGATCCGATCCCGCCCCTCGCCCGAGGCCAGGCCACGACTGCGCAGCCACCGGCCGAGCAGTTCCTCGCTCTCGTGCCCCTGCCCGTCCCCCTCCCAGAACTGATAGCAGTTCGCCGTGTCGAGGAAGGTGCCGCCGGCCTCCACGAACCGGTCGAGGATGTCGAACGACGTCCGCTCGTCGACCCTGGTTCCGAACATCATCGCGCCCAGGCAGAGCTGGCTGACGTCCACTCCGCCCACGTTTCTGTACTCCATGCGCTTCACCGTAAGGAGGTCTGGCGCCGACGAGCAGACCAATCGCGACCGGCGGACTCGGACCAATCCGGGCACGTCCAGACGATCGCGAGGCGGTGGAAATGGCAGTGGTACGTGAGCTTGTCGGTTTCGGCTCTGATGACGAAGTCGTGTTCTCCCAGGAATTTTCCCGAGGACAAGACGTCGGCGTTGCGGCCGCTGTTCGACTGCCTACTACGTCGAGGCGACGGCGGCCGACTGACCGGCTGACCGGTAGGTCGACCTCCCTGCGAGCCGCCCTGGGCCGCCGCGACACAATGGCCCGCATGACTGCGTACTGGATCAGCATCTACCGGGAGATCCTCGACGAGGACAAGCTCGCGGCCTACGCCGAGCTGGCCGGACCCGCGCTCACCGAGGCCGGTGGCACCTTCGTCGCCCGTGGCCTTCCCGCGAAGGTCTACGAGGCCGGTGAGGAGACCCGGACCGTGGTGATCCGGTTCGACTCGATGGAGGCCGCCGAGGCCGCGCACGACAGCCCGGCGTACCAGAAGGCACTGGCGGCGCTGGACGGCGGCGTGGTCCGCGAGATCCGGTTGGTTCCCGGAGTCGAGTGAGTTCGCTCCGGACGCCGTAGCACCCGACAGTCAGGCGCCCGGCTCGGCACGCAGGTCGAGGGTCCACTCGCCACGCCTGCCGGGCCGATCGGGGCTCAGCGCGATCCGCCACAACGCGGGACCCCACACGCCGCTCAGCCGACGGTCGTCGAGATCGATCCTCTCCACGACCGGGGAGGGGAAGGCACTCGCGTCGTACGCGATCCGCAACGCGCGACCCGGCGTCGGCACGCGGATGGTGCCAGTGCTTCCGCTCCCCTCGGTCTCCCCGCCCAGCGCGGGCTCGGCCGACGTGATCAGGTGCAGCGTTATCGAGTTCGGTTCGTGGTCGAGCTCCCACTCGTCGTGCCAGCGAACGTGCGCGGGTTCCCCGCGTTCGAACCTCACCCGCCGCCACCAGTGGACCAGCCCGGCGTCCTTCGGATAGGCACCGGCGAGGTCGAGCCGTACGTCGATCCGTTCGGGCCCGAGATCGGCGGTCACGTCGCGGGCACGGAACTCACTGCCAGGCAGTTGCTCGTGTCCGTCGACGTTCGGGACGTTGTGGTAGTCGCTGCGCATCGTCCAGATCTCGTACCGCCGTGGGCCGAAGTGCTGGCGGGTGTACTGCGCGACGCCGGCGTCGACCAGGGCCGGATGCCCGTCGACCGCGACCAGGACGGTGCCGACATCGTTGTGGTTGTGACTTTCGCCGTTGTGCCCGCCCTTCACCGACACGAACAGACCCTCGGCCCGCCCGCCGGTCTCCCGCGCGGTGAGCAACTGGGTCTGCGGCCACCACGCCTGCGCGACCAGCGGCGCAGGTGACGGTGCAGCTTCCGACCAGTCGCGATCGGCCAGCGCGAACAGGGAACGGCCGAGGCTGAGCCGCGGCAGCGTGACCGCGCCGTCGCCACGCATGTACCGCGCATGGGCCGCCGCCTCGTCGTCGCCGACACGACGCCCGAACCGGTAGAGGACGTGTGGCTCGACGGTGTCCGCTGCTTCGGTGCGCGCCGGTCCGTCACCGACGTTGACGTACCAGTCGTCGGCGATGTGGACGCGGTGCGGGTACCGCGCGATCTCGTGAACCTTGGGCACGGCGTATCCGTCGAGTGCGCCGCCGGTCGCGTCGTACAACTGCTCCAGGCACTCCGACAGTGAGGCGCCCGCACGCCACCAGTACATCTGCCCTTCGTCGCACCCACCGTCGTCCGGATAGCCGGACACGAAGACGTCGAGGCCCTCCAGTACGCGGCTCACGGTCGTCACGAGGTCATCGCGGTCCTTGTCCAGGAGCAGCGAACACGTGAGCACGTTGGAGTTGATCCATGGGTTCCAGTTGTTCACCGGGCCCGAACGCCCGAACCACGACCACGTGTCATCCGTACGCTGAGGCACCAGAATCCGCCGGCGCACCTCCTCCACGATGCGGCGCCCGACCAGCGGTGACCGCTCGTCCAGCCGGGCACCGAGAACGTGCAGCGTCCAGGCCAGCAGCGCGCCGGTCTCGGCCGCGAACAGGTCCAGGAACGGACGATCCGGGTCGGGCAGCCGGGGCCCTTGCTCCCTTGCGGAGAAGTCGTGCGCGGGCACGCACCACGTGGTTTCCTCCAGCATCAGCCACACGCCGTCGAGCACGTCGTCGTGCCATCCGGGGTCGTCGGTGAGGCAGGCCGCGAGGGCGGATGCGACCGTACGCCGGCGCCGGGCGAAGTAGCGGTCCTCATACCTCGTCCGGTTGCCGGTCTCGACGAAGTCCCGCCATCCACGGGCCGTCAACACCGGCCATTCCCGCGCACGGAACTCCTCCGCCCGCCGCAGGATGGCTTCACGGGTCGACGAGTCCACCGCGTTCCAGAAGGCGCGATCGGACACGTCAGGTACGGGGTGCCACTGCCCCGAAGCGGGAAGGACCTTGCCAAGAAAGTCCGTGTCGTTGAAGCCCGCCAGAGAGTTCGGCGTCGCACTGCTTGGGCGGTGCGGTCGAGGAGACGGCGACTGCTGCACAAGGACCTCCTGGCTGGCTGGTGTGGACTCGATTCCATCCGCCACCACGACGATGCCGACGAAGCGGCGATCCGTCCAGTACCCACCCAGCTCCGGAAATCAGGTGCAGCGGCCCGCTGAACCGGCGCGAACCGACCCTCCGTCAGGCGCAGTCCAGGGAGACCGTTGCTCCGACGTCAGCCCGCCCGGCAGACGGGACCGTTACGGTGCCTGCCATGGCGCGCGTACTCGTCACTGGCATGTCCGGGGCCGGCAAGTCCACAGTTCTCGAGGAGCTACGGCGCCGCGGTGTGCTGACCGTCGACACCGACTACGACGGGTGGGTCCTCTCCGACGGCAACTGGGACGAGCCGCGGATGGCCGGCCTGCTCGCCGCGCACCACCAAGTCGTCGTCTCCGGCACCGTCGCCAACCAACGGCACTTCTACGACCGGTTCGAACACATCGTGTTGCTCACCGCTCCGCTCGAGGTGCTGCTCGACCGGGTACGGCGACGTTCGAACAACCCGTACGGCAAATCTCTGCGGCAGCAGGAGCAGATTCGGCAGTACGTCGAGGAGGTGGAGCCGCTTCTCCGCACCGGTGCGACCCTCGAACTGGACGGCCGGCTCCCCGTAGCTCACCTTGCAGACATGCTGGAACGAATCGTCTCGCCGGCGCCGCCCGCACCCCTCCCGTCAAGCGTCCCCTGACAGCTCACGCGGCTGGACCCGAATCGAGTACCACCCCGTATTGCCCGTTGCCGTTGTCCCACACGGGCTTCATCTGTCACAGTCTTCAGGCAGTAACAGCTCGCGCAGCACTTGGTCGCGTCGACTCGGCGCGACCGCCGCCCCTTCAGCTTTGGCGGCCAACACCACGCGAAGGGTGTCGGCATGCCCAGTTCGGGGCCGTTCTCAGCAGTACGTCGTTCCCTCGACCACGCACATCGGAAGCGCCTGACAGAACTCCACTCGGTACTCACCACGCATCAGGAGTTCTGGCGGCCGGCTCCCTTCCGGGTGCGTCGACCCGACTGGTGCGCGCACCGGCCGGATCTGACGGAAGCCGTTCTGGCTCTCGACGAGCCAACCCTCGACAGACTGACCGATGACCCGGATCTGTCCCGCCGGTGGCTTGCCCGCTGGCTCCCGGACATCACCACGCTCACCCACCTGGTAACGCTGCCACCTCTTGCGGGACGAGACCTCCCGTCAACGGATCCGCGCCTCTGCCGCACCATCCCCGGACGCAAGTACGAACAGGTCAAGGCGTTCGCGGCCCAGGTCCCGGCATCCCATACACCGGTACTGGACTGGTGTGCCGGCAAGGGGCACCTCGGACGACTGCTCGCACACCTCGACCGGCGTCCGGTGCAGTCGTTGGAGATCGACGCCGAGCTGGCAGAAAGTGCTGCGCGGCTCGCAACTCGCATGGGCGTGGACCAGACAATCATCCGGGCGGATGCTCGGAGCGAGGCCGCACACCGTCACGTCACCGGGCGGGCGGTCGTCGCTCTGCACGCCTGTGGTGAACTGCATCGTTCGCTCGTACGCCGAGCGCGTCGTGCGGGGGCGCACAGCTACTCCATCGCGCCCTGTTGCTATCACGTCGGTACCGGCGGCAGCTACCAGTCGCTAGCCGGCCATGCACCGACTCTTCCCCTGGACACGGATGCTCTCCGACTGGCGACCACCGAGACCGTCACCGCCCCGCCGCACGATCGGGCCCGTCTCGCCCGCGACCAGACCTGGAAGCTGGGTTTCATCGCCCTGCGCGACTGCGTGGAAGGTGAGGCGGTCCGGCGCCTCCGGCCGGTGCCGGCGCGTTGGCTGTCGGGTGACTTCTCCTCCTTCTGCCGTGCGCTCGCAGACCGAGAGGGCGTGAACCTGCCGGCGTCGGTTGACTGGGCGTACTGGCTCGCTGTGGGAGGGCGCCGCCGCGACGAGGTACGGCGGCTGGAACTGGTCCGTCACGCGTTCCGTCGTCCATTGGAACTCTGGCTCGTCATGGATCTCGCCGCCGCGCTGGAGGAAGCCGGGTTCGACGTTCGGGTCGGCAGCTTCTGCGATCGTTCTCACACCCCGCGCAACCTGATGCTGCAGGCGCAGCGCTGACGGGATCGCCATACCGCCGGAGCCACTACGGTCTCGGGCACCGAGCGGAGGGTGACGCGACGAGCCGCGGCAGTCTCCGCCGTCAACGGTGAGGACCGCCTGCCCTCGGACCGCTGCTCCAGCCTTACCGGTCGTACCTCGGCAGCGTGCGCGTGTCGTCCGCTGAGACCCAGCCAGGCGAGGACGTTTTCGCTCCCGGGTAAGGCTGCGTCGGCCGCATGTACAGCCACTCGCCATCTCCGCGTCGCTCGCGTCGTTCTACCCGCCCCACGAGCCACACCTCCCGGCCGTCAGCGGCCGTTCCGGCGAAGTACTCCACGTCGTTTCTTGGCATCTCCGAGCGGTACGACATTTCAGCACGGCTCGGCTGCTCCGGGCGGTACGGCTCGGGGGTGTAGTCGCGGCGGGGCGGGGCGCCGCGCGTGACCGGGGCGTTCCTGACCCGGCGCGGCATCCAGATCGCCAGTGTTGCGAGGAGCCCCAGACAGCCCGCACCCATGAGGATCCACCCGATCAGGGCGATGTCAACTCCGGCAAGGCTGTAGTCGACCGCGAAGGCGAGGATCGCCCCCACAGCGAAGAGGAGGAGGCTGGCACCGATTCCCATGAAGACCCCTTGCGCGCATAGCTCGACTGAACTGTTCGGCCCCCCGTCGCCGAACGCTCCGCGACATCAGGCACTCCGCAGCACGCTTCGACACCTGGACACAATAGGACAAAGCACTCGGCGATCGCGAGGGTTGTCCACAAGGACTTCCACCACCCAGCCTCCTCATTGACCTCACCTCCGCCAAAGCACCGCGCTTGACCTCAACCGCGCTTGACGATTCACGATCGAGTCATGACGTTCACCCAGACCGAACTCCGCTACCTCCTCGGCCAACCGCTGGGACGACTCGCAACCCTCGGACCCGGCGGTCCGCAGGTCACGCCGGTCGCCTTCTGGGTCGACACCGCGACCCATCGCATCGAGGTCAGCGGCCCGAACTTCGGTGCCACCCAGAAGGTTCGCAACATCCGCGCCGACGCCAGGGTTTCGTTCGTCGTGGACGACATGGCAACCGAGCCGGTCGGCCCAGGTGGGCAGACCGGCCGTGGACTGGAGATCCGAGCGCGCGCGGAGCTCCTGGTGGCCGACCAGCCCCTGCGCGAGGGGTTCGGCAACGTCCTCGCCCGCCTCCACCCGCGCAGGATCCTGGCGTGGAACCTCGACGGGCCTGGCCGTAACTCCCGGGACGTCTGAGCGGCCGACTCGCCGGCCCGGACAACAGTGCTCGCTCGCGCCCGCCGAGCGAACCACCTCCCTGACCGGGATGGCCAACTCCGCCTCGGCTCCCTTGACGGCTTCGGGTCAGGGGTTACGGTCCTAACCGAAACCGTCCGCCTTGGAGGAGCCATGCCCGTCAGGCGTACCTGGACCCACGCGCTCGTGACTGCCGCAGCCATCTGCACGCTTGCCACACCGCTGGCCTCGGCCCACGCAGCGGCAGATGACGACTCGGAGAACAGTCCCCTGCCGTCCAGCTACGTCGCTCCCGCGGCACCCAGAGGCGAGCTCGAGGACCTCGGATCGCCGATGAGTTCGCTCACGGTGGTCGAGGGCGCGTTCGGGCACCTTCCGGACGGCCGGTTGGCCGCGTACGCCGCACCGATGGGCGAGAACGCACAGCTGAACGTCTCGGCCACCACCTTCCCCGACCCGACCACGCAACTCGGGCGGTACACGATGACCGGCGCCTCCGGAGACGCGACGATCGCGGTCGCCCCGGACGGAAAGGTCTACGTCGGTACCTTCTACGAGGGACGGCTGTTCCAGTGGGATCCCGCCACCGAGCAGATGACGGACCTCGGACAGGCGACATCCGAGGCGACCTATCTGTACGGCCTGTCCGTCGCGGGCGACGGGACGGTCTACGGCGGCTCCTACCCCGACGCGCACGTGTGGTCCTTCAAGCCCGGCAGTGGTTTCACCGACCTCGGCCGCATCACCGACGACCCGGACATCAAGTACGCCCGATCCACCGCGTACGACCCGGTTCACCACGCGCTCTACGTCGGCACTGCCCCGGTCGGCAAGGTCTTCCGGCTCGATCTCACGACAAAGCAGATCGGCGAGATTCCTCTTGCCCCGAACGCGAAACCCGCCTCCGCGGTCGCCGACCTGGACTACGCCGACGGCCAGATTCTGGTGAACTACGACGGCATGCTGCGTGCCGTCGACACGAACACCAACACCGAGATACCCGTCGTGGACGGCGACACCGGCCAGGTGACCACCTCGTATCCGATGTCCGCGCGCGGGGTCTCGACCGCCATGCGCGGCGGCGTCTACACGAGTTCCGTCTACAACGGCGCGGTGCACGTCGTTCGCTACGACCTGGCCACCCACACCGTCGAACGCACGGGGGTCACTTCCCGGCGCGGAGCGCTCATCGGCTACGGCTGGGACACCGAGAACGGCCACGATGTGCTCTACGCGTTCGCGGGCAACTACTCCGGCGGTGGCTTCCGCTACGACATCGATTCCGGCGAGTCCGGCTCGCTGCAGTTCCAGATCACCGCGTCGCCGTCGCCTCTGCAGCATGTCCTGCCGAACCACGACGGCTCGAAGGTGTTCGTGGACGCGTTCCTCAACGGCAACACCAGTGCGTACGACGTGGCCACCGGGACCTCGTCACCCGTCGCCCGCGTCGGCCAGGTCGAGGACTGGACGCTCCATGACGGAACGGTGTTCGCCGGCACCTACCCCAACGGTTCACTCGTCAGCCTCCCCGAGGAGACCGGCACTCCCCTGACGACCTACGCCAGGCTGCAGGACACCGATAGCCAGATCCGGCCGATCGAGGCCAAGGAACACGACGGGAAGATCTGGTACGGGACCGAGCCGGACTACGGCCTGCGTGGGGGCGCGATCGCCGTCCTCGACCCGAACACGAAGACCGTGGAGGTCACCCGCAACGTCGTACCCGACCACACGATCGCGTCGCTGGCGTTCCTCGATGATTCCGTCTACGCCGGAACGTCCACCCAGGGCGGCACCGGGACCGAACCGGCCCCTGGCGACGCGAAACTCGTTCGGTGGAACCCGGACACCAAGACCGTGGTCCGCTCCGTCTCTCCTGTCCCTGGTGCCGGGTCGGTGAACGCGCTGACCGTCCACAACGGGCATCTGTACGGGCTGGCGGACGGCACGCTCTTCGAGGCGAATCCCGGCACCCTCGCGGTGACCAGATCCCTACGGCTGAAGGTGAGCGGCGGCTTCGGTGCGAGTGGTGGCGAGCTGGTCTTCCACCCCAACGGCTATCTCTACGTGAGTGCGGGTAGTTCGTTGGTGGTCGTCGATCCGCTGGCGTTCACCCAGCAGACGACCGTCACCGACGCCCAGCTCCGCCTGGAACCATCGCCGGACGGGGCGATGTGGACGCTCCTGCGGCCCGACGGATTCACGAACTTCCTCCACCTCGGCCGCTACACCCCGGCGGCGACGAGGTGTTCCACACCGGACAACCGTGACTACGTGACGCTGTTCGGAAAGACCACGACGGTGCGGAACCGGTTCCTGGAACCGGGATGCACCCTCCAGGACCTCCTCCTGCGCCGTGCCGGCAGAACTTCCGATACAGCGACCGTCAAGCGGTGGCTGGACCGTCTCGCGGGGACCGGACAGCTCAGCACGACCGAACGCGACATGCTGTGGAATGCGGTCAGGAACGGCCGCTGAGCTCTCGACGTAGCGCGGCTATCGGCGTTGTCGAAGGTCATCCACGAGGGAACGTAGGGACCTCACGTAAGCCGCAGTCTGCACCGCGTTGCCCACCCTGACGCTGTGTGCGACGTACCCGACAGCGTGGGTGACCGCGTGCAGATCCCGTTGCCGGAGCCACTCCCGGTCCTCGGCGCTGACGCCGTACCCCGCGAGCAGACCATCCTGGTTCAGGTCGGGCCGGACGAGCCGCAGGTACGCGAGATCGCTCACGGGCGGGCCGCCGTGGAACATCCCGAAGTCCAGCAACCCGGTGATCCGGAGATCGTCATCGACGAAGATGTGGTCGGGAACGAAATCTCCGTGGCAGAGCACAGGGTCGTTCCACGGATACTCGTCGACGCAGCGTGCGACCAACTCCAGGACGACGGTTGCCTCGGACTCCGACAGTCCGGCCGACCGTAGTTCCGGACGCTCTGACCTACGCTCGGCCAGGACGCCATCCCTGATCTCGTCCCAGGTGTTCCACCTGCCGTCGGCCTCCGGCTTCCACACCCCGGGCGTACGAACCGAGTGCAGTGTCGCGAGCAGCCTCCCCGCGTCCGTGAGGACCGCACGCAACCGTACTGGAGACAACTCCGCCTCGACGTCTGCCAGCGGACGCCCCGGCAGGGCGGAGAGAACCATCACCGGAAGCTCCTCCTCGTCGTCCCGCGCGCGGTCGACGAGCACTACGTCCGGCACCGGGACGTGGACGCGGCGGGCCTCGCCCATGGCCCAGGCCTCGGCGGCGAAGTCGGCGTCACCGGACCGGTCGATGCGTACGAAGAAGGTTTTGCTGTCGGTACGGACTCTGTACACCTCGTTGACGTGGCCGCGAACGATGCGCTCACAGGCCCGGACGCCCTCGCCGGTCGCCCGCCGAGCAGTCTCCACCACCGTCGATGCGGAGACACCGAACCCGGCATGCAGTCGACGGGTGAACTCCGACGGCTCGTCCTCCATGGATCACTCCCGTCGACAGCTGTACCCGCGGATCGTGTCACCGCGCTCCGGCATGCCTTATCGGTAGGCGCTGGCCTGGAGTTCGAAGAGTTCGGCGTACGCACCCGCGGCGGCGATGAGCGTGTCGTGGTCGCCGGCCTCGACGAGTCTGCCTTCGTCGAAGACGAGGATGAGGTCGGCCATCCGTACGGTCGACAGCCGGTGGGAGACCAGCAGGGTGATGCCGCCGGTGGCGCGGGTGGCGGCGGACGCGGCGTTGAACCGATCCAGCAACGCATGTTCTGACTCGGGGTCGAGCGCCGCCGCCGGTTCGTCGAGCAGGACCAGCAGTGGTCGCTCGCGCAGGAACGCGCGTGCGAGCGCGAGGCGTTGCCACTGCCCGCCGGACAGGTCGGCGCCGCCGAACCTCGTGCCCAGCCGGGTGTCAAGACCGTCGGGCAGCCGGTCGATCACCGCGCGCGCGTCTCCGGCCTCGATGGCCGCGTCGTACGCCGAATCACTCTCACCAGGATCGCCCTGATCAGGTGCAGGCAGCCGGGCCGGGTCGCCGAGTCCGATCACCTCACGCGCGGTGTATTCGTACCGTACGAAATCCTGGAAGCCCGCGGAGATCCTGCTCCGCCAGGCCTCGTGGTCGATGGTGCGCAGGTCGGTGCCGTCGACGAGGATGGTGCCCGCGCTGGGATCGTAGAGCCGGCTGAGCAGCTTCACCATGGTCGTCTTGCCCGCGCCGTTGTCCCCGACCAGGGCCACCGTACTCCCGGCCGGTAGGTGGACGGTCAGATCCCGGACCACCGGGCGCTGCGTGCCCGGGTAGGTGAACGACACCTCGCGCAGCCCGATGCCGTGCCTCAACGCGGGTGGGGGCTGTGCGGCGCCTTCCCACGCGACCTGTTCGCCGACGTACCGGCGCAGCCAGCGAAGGTGCCCGGCCACGTCCAGCAACGCGATCAGCACCCTCACCGTGTCCGACAGGCGTTGCGCGGCCTGGTCGGTCTGCGGCGCGAGCAGCATCACCATGGTCACGTCGCCGGCGGTCGCGTGCTCTTCACGCGCCAGCCAGACGACGAAGACGATCGCCGCGCCGTAACCGAGGCCGAACAGCACCCGGGCCGCGATCTCCAGCAACTGCCCCTTGCGCCGCGCCTGCCACCGTGGTTCGTTCTGCTGCTCGAACAGTTCGCCGATCCGGTCGGTCAACAGTCCGCGCAGGCCGAACGCACGAACCTCCAGGCCGTGCCGGGGATGAGCGGCGATCTCGGCCAGTCTGTCGAGGCGCCGGTGGTGCTGCATCGTCGCGGTGATCGCGTGCCGGAACTCCCGCGCGCCGAATGCCGACGCCCACAGCCGCAGCAATCCCAACAGGGGCAGCAGCAACAGCAAAGGATGGATGCCGGCGAGCAGGACGAGCCCGGTGACGGTGCTGACCAGAACGGCCAGCCCGCTGCCGATGGTGCCCGCGGTGCCCCTCAGCCGGCGGAACTCCTCCTTGGCGGCACCGATCCGGTCGGCAATCTCGGGTTGTTCGTGGTGGCCGATCCCGGGCGGACCGGTGGCCAGGTCAAGGAGTTCACGCTGCAGGCTGAGCTCGATGCCGTCCTCGAGCCGGTGGCGTACGGCTTCCGACAGCACCAGGCCGCCGAACGCCAGCGCCAGCGCAGCGAACAGGATCACGGCGGCGGCCGTCACCGAACCCTGCCCGGTCACGGCGTTCACCATCCGCGCCACGCCGTACGCCTGCAGCGGACCGGCGACTGCCATCACCACCACGAGCACCAGCTCGGTCGTGGCCAGCCACGGTGACGCCGCGAACGTCAGCCGGACCAGCGTCGCCAGCGACTCCCAGCGGTCACGCATTCGGGGTACCTCCCACGTAGCGCGCGGCCTGCAGCTCGAACATCTGCGCGTACCGGCCGCCGGTCGCCAGGAGCTGCGCGTGCGTGCCCTGCTCTGCGATCACACCCTTGTCCAGAACGCAGATCCGGTCGGCGTTGCGTACGACGGAGAACCGGTGCGAGATCAGCAGGGACGTCACACCGGTGGCCATCCGCAGGTAGCGGTCGACCAGCTCGGCCTCGGAGCGTACGTCCAGCGCTGCGGCGGGTTCGTCCAGCACCAGCAAGCCCGCACCCGCGTCCACGGCGTACAACGCGCGTGCCAGGGCCAGGCGCTGCCACTGCCCACCGGAGAGCTCTCCGCCGTCGGTGACCGACCGGTCCAGCACGGTGTCCCAACCCCGCGGGAGGTCCGCGATCGCCGAGTCGATCGCCGCGGTTGCCGCCACCGCGACCAGCCGGTCAGGGGCCGCGTCCGCCGGCTCGGCGAGAGTGACGTTCTCCTTGGCGGTCAACGGCAGTCGCAGGAACTCCTGGGTGACCGGCGCCAGCCTGCGCTGCCAGGCCGCGAGCTCCTGGTCGTCGAGGTCGGCGAGGTCCACGCCGTCGACGACGACGCGGCCCGCGGTCGGCCGGTAGGCGCCTGCCAGCAGATGCACGAGCGTCGACTTGCCCGCGCCGTTCAGGCCGACCAGGCCGATCGCCTCACCGGCACCCAGCCGGAGGGTGAGTCCACGCAGCACGTCGACGTTGGAACCCGGGTAGCGGAACCACACGTCCTCCAGGCGTACGTCGGGTGGACCGGTTCGCGGCCTGGGCGGATCGAACGGGACGTCGGCAGGGCCAGTCTCGCCGGCATCGCGGCGGGGGCGCCCACCTTCCAACGCGGTGTCGCCCGCCCGCACCGCCCGCGCGGTCTTCGGCAGCCGCTGCAGCGCGCGCAACGACGAGGTGGCGCGTTCCATCGACGCGGCCGCGGTGCCGTTCGCCGACATCGCCAAGCGCAGCAGAGCAGCCAGCACGGTCGCGACCTCGGTCAGTCCCAGCAAGCCCGCGTTGACATTCCGTACCAGCAGCCACACGGCGACGGCCAGCACGGCCAGGTGCGCGGCATACACGGCCGTGGTCCGCAAGGTCGCCGCCCGGCGTACCCGCCACAACGGAACCATCGCCGAGCGCCAGTCGCGGACATACCGGTTCTTCAACCAGGGCGCGAACCCGAACACCCGAAGCTCCTTGGCCGCGGTCCCCATGCCCAGTTCGTACGCGTAGTCGGCTTCCCGGCCGGTGCGGGTGCCGGCACGCCAGGTCACCTGCTCGATTCCCGAGATGCGCGCCGACCACCATTCGACCAGCCACGTCGTTGCCAGCAATCCCAGGGCGACCGGCCAGGAGAACAACGCACCCACGACCACCGCGGAACCGATCGCCAGCAGCCGTGAACGAACGAGCTCCGCCAGCGCGACCAGGCCCACCCAGATAGCGCGGTTGCCGACACCTCGTGCACGGCGGGACTCGTCCTCCACCGCCGGTGACTCCAGATGGCCGATCCTCGCCGACGCTGTCATGGTCGCCGTGATGGCCCGGTGGATCACCACGTCCACGTCGTACGTCAGTCGCGTGGACAGCATGCTCAGCACGACCGTCAGCACACCGTCGAGGGTGAAGACCAGGACCAGGGCGGCCACCAGCAGAGCGAACGCCGGCATCGACGAGTGGTCCGGGTCGCCGGCCACGAACGCCGGTGTCGCGCCGATCACCTGGCCGACCAGGACGGTCACGGCGAGGCTTGTCGCAGCGCTGAGGGCAGCCAGCCCCACCAAGCCACCGCCGGCCCTCGGCGCCGTCGTGATCGAGAACCGCACCAGCGCGAACATCCGACAATTTCTACCAGTCGAGCAGGGCGGGCGCATCGTCGTTTGTGTCGCTGCATCAAAGCGTGGGAAGAGGCGTTGACTACGATGCGCGCTCATGACCGGGAAACGAGCCGACACGCTGCTGGAGATGATGCGCTCGATCGAGCACTTCACCCTTGCCCGCGCCTGGGAGGAGCTGACCGATGACGAGTTCTTCTGGGAGCCGTTCACGGTGACCTGGAGCATTCGTCGGCAAGGCCAGTGCAGGACAGCGAATCCCTTCGGTGTCGGTGAATGGGTGGCCGACTTCGAGATACCTGAGCCGGCCCCGGTCCCGATGACCACCATCGCGTGGCTGTACTGGCACATCGGATCGATGCCGGGCCGTCTGTGCGACATCGACTTCCTGGGCGGGACGCGCACCATGGCCAGCGGCTGGACGTCCCCCTACCTGACCGATCACCCGGTCTTCACCCGCGCTGCCGAAGCCGTCACCGCGTTGCGTGAGGGCTGGCAGAGACTCCGCGAGGCGATCGAGCGGGCCGATGACGACCAGCTCGAGGTGGCGACCGCGGGGTACACGTACGCCGCCGGAGTCCTTCCGCTCGCGGTGGGACCGCCGGGTCCCGCGCGCCCGGCCGCGCACTTCATCGCCGGCACGCTCACCGAGGTGGATCACCACGGTACTCAGATCGGCGCTCTGCGCGATCTTTACGCGTGGCGACACATCGACGGTCGCTGACACGGCGCCCTGAGAGGATCACGAACATAGTCGTTCGGCGTCTGCACGAGTACCTCGAAGGGCTCGGCTTCGGCGAACAATCCGCTTGACGGGTCAGGATCGCCATGGGCAGGCTGGCCGCGGCCTCGACCTGGGCCGGAGCCCGTGGGAGGACCGCGGGGATCCACGGCCGGTCGCAAAGTGACGAAGTGGCAGAGGAAGGGGGTGTCGGCGTTGAGCCTGCCGATCATGCCCGCGCCACCGCCCCGCCCGGCTCGCTGACCGCACGGACGAGACGGTGGCTCACGACTCCGCGGAGCCCATCTTGTCCGACCAGTCGACCTCGACTTCCCCGCGAACTCTCCCGCACGCTCACAGCCCTCGCGTTCGTAGCGCCTTCCTCGACGATCTCGGCGTACAGCCCGACCCGTTCCAGATCCAGGCCATGGACGGCCTCGATTCCGGCCGGTCCGTTCTCGTCATGGCACCGACCGGTGCGGGCAAGACGCTCGTCGCCGACTACGCGGTGGCGCGCAGCCTCGACGCCGGCACCACCGCCGTCTACACCACCCCGCTGAAGGCCCTGAGCAACCAGAAGTACCGCGACCTGTCCGCCCGCCTCGGTCCCGAGCGGGTCGGGCTCATCACCGGGGACCGTACGGTCAACCCCGGTGCGCCCGTGCTCGTGGTCACGACAGAGGTGCTGCGAGCGATGTTGTACGAGGTACGCGGCACCAGGCATGCACCCGGAGCGAACGCGGCTGCGAACAGGTCCACCGACGGTCGGCCCCCGTCGGGGGCGGCGGCGCTGGACCGACTCGGCGTCGTCGTGCTCGATGAGTTCCACTACCTCCAGGACACCGACCGCGGCGCGGTCTGGGAGGAGGTGGTGATCAACACTCCGGCAGACGTGGCGCTGGTGTGCCTGTCCGCGACCATCCCCGACGTCGCCCTGGTGCACGACTGGCTCACCCGGGTCCATGGTCCCACCGAACTCGTCGTCGCGGACCAGCGGCCGGTGAGGCTCAACCATCTCTATGCCGTCGGCAATTTGCGCCGGACCGCGCCGATGCTGCTGCCGGTGTTCGTCGACGGCCAGCTCAACACCACGGCCGAACTCCTCGACGGCGCGCGGCGGGACACCCGGGGCGAGGGTCTGCGAGCCCGGGACCGGGGCCGGCCTGTGCCGCCCACCCGGCACGACCTGATCGCCCACCTGCGTGCGAACAACCTGCTCCCGGCGATCTGGTTCGTGCTGTCAAGGGCAGGTTGCGATGAGGCGGTCGCCGACTGCCTGGCCAGTGATCTCCAGCTCACCACCGAGGCCGAACGGGTACGGATCCGGTCGCTCGTCAGCCGGGCGCTGGCACCCCTGTCGGGCGGGGAACTTCGCGCGATCGACGCCGCCGGCTGGCAGAACGCGCTGGAGGCCGGCGTCGCGGCTCACCACGGCGGTCTGGCACCGGTCCAGCGCGACGTCGTGGAAGCGGCGTTCGGGGAGGGGCTCGTCAAGGTTGCCTTTGCGACGGAGACCCTCGCCCTGGGAGTGAACCTTCCCGCCCGCACCGTGGTGATCGACCGGGTCGCCCGGGCCGGCGGAGAGGTGCTCGACGCGGGCGAGTTCGCCCAGCTCGCCGGCCGTGCAGGGCGCCGCGGCATCGACGAGGTGGGCCACGTGGTGGTGCCGTGGTCGCCGTACGTCCCCTTCCAGCGGGTCGGTGCGCTCGCCGGGGGCCACCTCGCGGCGATCCGGTCGGCTTTCCGGGTCACGCCGGCGATGGCGCTGAACCTCGTCCGCACAGGCTCGATGGACGAGGCGTACGCCACGGTGGAGTCGTCCTTGCGGCACCGCTGTGCGCTGGACCAGGCGGCGATCCTGCGCAGCGATCTGGCCGAACGTCAAGCCGAGCTTGCCGACGTCGAGGAGGACCTCACGGAGTTCGCCGACTCGCCACGGCACGCCGAACCCGATCCGGGTGCCGATCCCCACGCCCCAGCCGGACGCACGGATCCGGGCCCGGGACTCGCCGTACTGAAGCCTGGGGATGTCGTCGTCGACACCGGGCGTCCGGAGTACGGCCCTGCGGTCGTTCTGGCCGTCGGCACCAAACGGGGCACCGTCTGTGTCGAGGCCATCCACAGCACTGGACGACGCCTCCAGCTCACGCCGTCGACACTGCGCGGCGGACCCGCGGTGCTCGATCACCTCGACCTGCCGGACTGGGAGCCCACGCAGCGTGGACATGCGAAACGGGCAGTGGACGCACTGGCACTTCTGGACCTTCCGCTCGAAAGACTCCAGCCTGCCACGTCCCATGGGCCGCGCCCGAAGCCGAAGCGCCCGGTGACCCAGCGGCGCCTGCTCGTACGGCGTGACCAACTTTCCACGACAGTGGAGGACCTGCACGACTCGCTCGCGGTGGTGACAACCGGTGTCCGCACCGAACTCGACCGAGTGCTCGCCCTGCTCCGCCGCCGACGGCACCTCGTCAACCTGACCTTGACGCCGTCCGGTGAGGGGATACGGCGACTGTTCCATCCCTCCGGGCTGCTGCTCGGTGAGTGTCTGGTGGCCGGCCTCCTGGACGACCTGGACCCCGCCTCGCTCGCCTCCGCCGCGTCCTGGTTCACCACCCGCACCCGCCTCGGAGGGCCGGCCTCAACCGGCCTCGCCACGGCGGAGTTGACCCGGCGGTGGGAGACCGTTCGGGCCATCACCAGGCAGGTCCAGGCCGACGAGATCGCCGAGGGGTTGACCCCGACGCCGCATCCCGAACCTGCACTCGGTGTGCCGGTGCATCGATGGGGGTCCGGCCTGCCGCTGGACGTCGCGGTCGGCGGCAGCGGCGTACTGGTCGGTGACGTCGTACGCGAGATCCGTCAGGTGGCCGAGCTCCTCGACCAGCTGGCCACCGTCCCCGGCGGCCACCAGCAGGCGGCGGCCGAGGCGGTCGTCGCGTTACGTCGCGGCGCCGTCGTGGCAGACGACGCCCGCTGAGGTGATGACCGCGGAGCGATTCCGGCGCCGAACACTGGCGGGGCGCCAGCCGGCGGCGGTACGGTCTGGCCGTGGCCGAGTACGTGGACAAGGACCTGCGCGACACTCGGTTCGAGCGGGTCGACCTGCGGGGAGCGCAGATCCGCAACAGTGACCTGACCGGGGCCACCTTCCGCGGCGTCTGGCTTTCCGGCGCGGTGATGCGTGGCGTCGAACTGGTCGACGTCGACATCACCGGCGAGGTCAGAAACCTCACGATCAACGGCGTGGACGTCGCGCCGCTGGTCGAGGCCGAGCTGGACCGGCGCCATCCCGACCGCGCCCGGATGCGGCCGATCGACCCCGCCGGCTTTCGCGAGGCCTGGGACGTCGTGGAACGCCTGTGGGAAGCGACGGTGGTGCGAGCCCGGCGGCTCGACCCGGCTCTGTTGCACAAGTCGGTCGACGGCGAGTGGTCGTTCGTCCAGACGCTGCGGCACCTGGTGTTCGCCACCGACGCCTGGGTCAGGCGCGCCATCCTCGGTGATCCGTCGCCCTGGGACCCCCTGGACCTGCCCTGGGACGAGATGCCGGAAACCCCAGGAGTTCCCTGGGACCGTGAGGCTCAACCGCCGCTTGACACCGTGCTCGCGCTGCGCCAGGACCGGATGGCGACCGTACGCGAGGTCGTCGAGGGCCTGACCGACGAGTCGCTGGCGGCGAACACCGAGCCGGTCGAGGGTCCGGGGTGGCCGCCGCCGATCAGTTTCCCCGTACGCGATGTCCTGCTGTGCGTCCTGAACGAGGAATGGCAGCACCGGCTCTACGCCGAGCGCGACCTCGACGCCCTGGAAGCGCGTCCCCAGGCTCGGCCCTAGGCCCACTCGCGGCAGAGGCGGCTGACCGTACGCAGCCAGGCCCGGATGCCGCCGAGTCGGTCCGGATCGTCGGCCCAGCCGTACGACATCCCCAGTCCGTCCATGACGAGCATCAGCTTCCCGCGTTCGACGGCCTCCACCGCCTCGGCGAGCGACAGCCCGTATCCCCGCAGGAACGCCGCCACCCGAGGGCTCTCGACCGAGGTGGGCTCGGTCTCGAACAGCTTGATCAGCTCCTGCGCAATCCCGATCCCGGCCAGCGACAGGCCCCAGTCCAGGACGGTGATCCGGCCCGCGCCGTCAGGGCCGTCAGGGCCGTCAGGTTTGTCAGTGTCGGCCGCGCCACCCGAGTCCACGACGAGGTTGTCCAGCCGGTTGTCGTAGTGGGTGAGGACCGAGGCCACCGGCCACTCCTGCGCCTCCCGCACCTTCGCCGCCACCAGCGCCAGGTCCCCCTCGGTGACGATGCCCTGCGCGAGGAAGAGGTCCAGGACTTTCTGGTCCTCCGGACGGGACCGGCCCACGCACAGATGCACGCCGAGCCAGTTGTCGAGGTACTCGACCCAGGTCCCGAACCGGCCGCGATACCCGCCTGCCCCGTCCGGAACGAACATGCCGAACCCCGTCGTCCGCACGAGGTGCGTCCTCGCGAGCTCCTCACCGAGTTGACCGAACCAGGCGGTCGCGTGCTCCGCCACCCGCGGGTGGTCGGCGGCCAGGATCCCGGTGGCGCGTTCGACCACCGCGTACGGGCGAGGTTCCTCGCCGACGGCAAGGAACCGCGGCGTCCGCACCCCCGCGTCGGCGGCCCGGGTGGCCAGCCACCGAAGGACGGCGTAGTTGTTGCACGTCGTACTCGCTTCGCTACCGGGAACGACATGGCCGGTCAGATCGGCGACCCGGTCCGCGTCCGCGGATCGGCTGAGCAGCACCGCGACCTCGTCGGTGCCGTAGCACGCGCTCTGCGCGCCGGCTCCCACGAACGCCAGATCCGACGTGCCGTAGCCATGACGCCGAAGAACCTCCTCGGCCTGTGCGTACATGCTCAGCTCGCTCACCAGGCCGAACCTACCCTGACCGGACCGACCCGTGCTGGCCGATCTGGCCTTCGTACGCCTGCTGTCCTTCGGCCCGCGGCCCTTCGTCCGTAGGCTCGACACGGTGAGAATCCGCGAGCTGATCATCACCCCGATCGCCTTCCCGGACCCGCCGCTGCTCAACTCCAACGGCGTCCACGAGCCGCTGGCGCTGCGCACCGTCCTTCGCCTCGTCCTCGACGACGACGCCGTCGTCGGGCTCGGCGAGTCCTCCGGCGACGCCCGCCACCTGGACCTCCTCCGGCTGGTGGCCCCGCGGCTCGTGGGCCACGACGTCTTCGCCACGACAGCACTCCAGGCGGTCATCGACGCCGCTGTCAACGACGCCTTGCCGCGACCGACCCAGCGGCAGCGCACGGCGGTCCACTCCGCCATCGAGGTCGCCTGCCTGGACGCTCAGGGCAAGCTCACCGGCCGCCCCGTCCACGACCTGCTCGGCGGGGCGGTGCGTACGACGGTTCCCTACTCCGCGTACCTGTTCTACAAGTGGGCCGACCATCCCGACGGCTCGTACGACGGCACACCCGACCCCTGGGGCGAGGCGCTCGACGCGGACGGCATGGTGGCACAGGCGCGGCGGATGATCGACGAGTACGGTTTCGGCTCGCTCAAGCTCAAGGGCGGGGTCTTCCCACCGGACATCGAGATCGCCACCGCCAAGGCGTTGCGGTCGGCGTTCCCGGATCATCCGGTCCGGCTCGATCCCAACGGGGCCTGGACCGTGCCGACCGCGAAGCGCGTCGCCGCCGAACTCGAGGCCGTCCTGGAATACCTGGAGGATCCGGTCCTCGGCGTCGACGACATGGCCGAGGTCGCCACCGGCACCGACCTGCCGCTGGCGACGAACATGTGCGTGGTCGCCTTCGAGCAGGTGCCGAGGGCCGTCCAACTCGACGCCGTCCAGGTGATTCTCTCCGACCACCACTACTGGGGCGGGCTACGCCGAACGGTCGCGCTCGGCACGTTGTGCGACACCTTCGGCATCGGGTTGTCGATGCACTCCAACTCCCACCTCGGCATCAGCCTGGCCGCGATGACGCACGCCGCCGCGGCCACACCGGAACTCACCTACGCCTGTGACACGCACTACCCGTGGAACGGCGCGTACGACGTGGTGCGGCCGGGTGTGCTGAGGTTCGCCGACGGTGCGCTGACGGTCCCCACCGGGCCGGGGCTGGGTGTCGAGCTCGACCTGGACGCCCTCGAACGCCGGCACGCCGACTACCTGCGCTCCGGACGACAGGTCCGTGACGACACCGGCTACATGCGCCGCGTGCGGCCGGACTACGACCCGACCCTGCCGCGCTGGTAGCCGGTGCTGTCAGGCGTACGTTGACGTACGTCAGTCGAAGAAGTCGCGGTCCTCGTCCGCGAGGTACTTCTTCGCCGCCTCCGGCACCAGCGTCACGCCGAGGCCCGGCCGGTCCCACACCTCGATGTGGCCGTCGCGCACGATCGGGTCGGGCAGTCCCTCCACAATGTCGTACCACCAGTCGTGCGAGGCGACGGGGTATTCGAACGCTACGTAGTTGTCCGGCAGCGTCGCCGACACCTGCACCAGGGCGGCCATGCCGAGTACGCCGTCGCCGACACCGTGCGGTGCCATCAGTACGCCGTGCATGTCGGCGTACTCCGCGACCCACTTCAGCTCGGCCAGCCCGCCGACGTCGCACGGGTCCGGGCCGATCACCCGCACCGCGCGGTTGCCGACGAGTTCGAGGAACGACTGTCGCAGGTAGAGCTGCTCGCCGGTGTGGATCGGCGTCGAGGTCGCCCGCGTCACCTCGCGGTAGGCGCCGGCGTCGGCGTACGGCACGTAGTCACCGGCGAGCAGATCCTCCAGCCACAAGAGGTTCAGCGGCTCCAGTCGCTGGGCGAACCTGATCGCGTCCGGCACCGTCCATCCCGGCCCGCAGTCCAGGGCGAGACCCACCTCGTCACCGAGGACCTCCTTCATCGCGTGCACGCACTCCACCGCGTGGTTGAGGCCGCGCTCGGTCATCGGTCCGCGCGAGGGATGCGGCGGGCCGGTGCGCACCTCGCCGTAGAGGAAGCCTTCCACCTCCGCCGCCATCGGGTCGTGGAACCCGATGCCCTGCTTGATGATGGTGAATCCCTGTGGTGCCGCCTTCATCTGTCGCATCACGTCGGCGAAGTCCTCGGGCCGGTGTCCCTTGCGCGGGAACCGCACGCCGCCGTTGTAGACGCGCACCCGATCGCGTACCCGCCCGCCGAGCAGCCGGTGCACGGGTAGGCCCGCGGCTTTGCCGGCAAGGTCCCACAGCGCGATCTCGATCGCGCTCACCGCGCTCCCCCACGGCTTGGTGCCGCCCATCCGGCGGATGCGCAGCATGACCCGCTCGACCTCGGTCGGATCCTGGCCGAGGAGGTACTGCTCGTAGAAGCCGACGACGGGCTTGAGGTAGTACTTCCTCGACTCGACGACTCCGTGCCCGTCGATCCCCTCGTCGGTCACGATGCGGACGACCGGGTTGGTTCCGAGTACAGCGCACTTCACCGCGGTGATCTTCACCGGCGCGACACCACCTCTCGTCGACGCCTCCCATGCTCGCCGCCGGACCGCCGACCGCGAACTCCGTTGCCGGTAACGGCAACCGAGCCCGGCGGGCGCGTCCGGTCCCGGCCGACCTCACCCACTGGGCCGCGAGGGCCGGCGTCGTGCTCAGCCGAGCAGGTCGGCACCGCCGGTGAAGCACGCCACCGCTTCGGGGTCGAGGGTGACCCCAAGGCCGGGCACGGACGGGATGGCGAGCATGCCTTCGGCGTCCAGCCTCCAGCCGTCCTCGACGAGCTCGTCGATGTAGGGCGATCCGGTCTTGTACTCCACCAGGTCGGTGTCGGGCAGCGCGGACACCAGCTGAAGGTCGGCGGCCAGCCCGACCGCGGTGTTCCAGCCGTGCGGAACGAGCCGGGCTCCGTGCTCCTGTGCCGACCAGCCGATCCGGCGGGACTCCGACAGGCCGCCCACCTTCGTGACGTCGGGCTGGACGATGTCGAACGCACCGGCCCGCAGGAACGGCGTGAACGCCTGGCGTCGGGTGAGCACCTCGCCACCGGAGATCGGCACCGGCGCGTTGCGGCGCAGCGCCACGAAGTCCTCGAGTGCGTCCGGTCGCAACGCCTCCTCGAACCACGCCACGTCGTACGCCGCGAGCATCTGGGAGGTGCGCAACGCCCACTTGTAGTCGCCCTGCCAGTGCGCGTCGCTGCCACCCGCGTCCACCGCGAGCAGGGCGTCCGGTCCGATCGCGTCCCTGGCCGCGGCCACGATGCGTTCGTCCTGCGCGGTCGTCGCACCGCCTCGCCCGAACGGGCCCCAACCGATCTTGTACGCTCGGAAACCCTGTCCCGCAAGGCGTTCAAGCTCCTCGGCCAGCGGCGCCGGCTCGTCCATGAGCAGCGACGCGTACGGCAGAACACGTTCGCGGTAGCGTCCGCCGAGCAGCCGGCCCACCGGCTGGCCCGTCGCCTGTCCCAGGATGTCCCACAACGCGATGTCGATGCCGCTGATCGCGTGCGTGAGCGAGCCGCCCCGGCCCAGCCAGAACGTGTTCTGGTGCAGCTTCTCGGTGACGCGTTCGGGCTCCAGAGCGTTCTCGCCCAGCAGCAGTGGTTCGAGGACCTCCACCGCTCCCCTGACCAGCGCCTCGCTGGTGAACACGCTGCCCACGCCGACCAGGCCGTCGTCGGTGTGGACGGCCACGAGGGTGTGTACGACGTCGTCCGGTTGCAACTCCGCGCTCCAGCCGCCGGGTGGCGTCGCGCCCCGCAGGCCGGCAACGCGGATCTCACGAATCCTCATCGGTTCCTCCCAGTGACTGTCGCAGTGACTGTCGCACGTATCCCTGTCGCGAACGAGGGTATGAGCACCTCATGGCTACCCCGCAACAGATCGCCCAGGCCGTGATCAGCCGGCACGGCACGACGTACGCCGAGGAGGCCGGCATCAGGCTGCGTGACGCACCCTCGCCGCTGTACCAACTGCTCGTCCTCTCGGCGTTGCTGTCGGCCCGGATCGGCGCGGACATCGCCGTCGCGGCGGCCCGCGAGCTCTTCCGGGCCGGATACCGAACGGCGCAGGCGATGCGCGACGCGAGCTGGCAGGACCGGGTTGACGCTCTCGGGCGCGGGCACTACCGGCGTTACGACGAACGCACGTCGACGATGCTCGGTGAGGGCGCCGACCTCGTTCTCGAACGCTGGAAGGGCGACCTGCGCCGTCTGCACGCCGAGGCGGAGGACGCCGCCGGGGTGACCAAGCTGCTCCAGCTCGTACCTGGTATCGGTCCCACCGGCGCGTCGATCTTCTGCCGTGAGGTCCAGGGCGTGTGGACCGACCTCGCGCCCTACGTCGACAACCGCACCGCGAAGGGAGCGGAGACGGTCGGTCTGCCCTCCTCGCCGGGCGAGCTGAGCAAGCTGGCCGGCGACAGCGACCTGCCCAGGCTGGTCGCGGGATGCGTTCGCGCGTCGCTGTCGAAGAAGATCGCCGAGGACGTGCGCGGCTGACCGGGGCGAGCCCGCCCCCATCACCGGAGGCGAGGAAGGTAGCGGCCGGCCCGGACCCCGGTATGGTCGTGGTCGTCGACGACCACGGTGCCGTTGACGACGACGAACGGGACACCGTGGGGATACGCGTGGGGAGCTGTGACTGTGGACCGCTCGCGCAGCCCGACCAGGTCGACCACGGCGACATCGGCGTAGGCGCCTCGGCGAAGCCGGCCGCGGTCGGCCAGCCCGAAGTGGTCCGCGACCATGGCGGTCATCTTGTGCACGGCGGTCTCCACCGGCAACGTGCCGGCGTCGCGCACGTGGTGCGCCAGGTAGTGCACGTGCCCCGCGAAGAACAACGGATGTCGCGACCGCGCCGCCAGCGGACCGTCGACCCGGCTGGTGAACGCGTCGACGCCCAGACAGAACAGCGGATGCGCCACCGCCTCGGCGACGTGCTCCCCCGTGAAGAGCCGCCCGAGCAACTGCACCGCCGCAAGGTCCGGCCCGGCCGCCGCGAGGAGGTCGAAGTAGGCGTCCCACTCGTCGCCGCCGAGCCGCTCGGCGATCTCGGGGAAGGCCAGCCCCTCCAGCTCCGGCGTGGCCGGACTGGCCAGCAATCTCACCCGAGCCCAGCCGCCCCGGTGCACGAACCTCCAGTAGCGGTCGCAGTCTCCGCGCAGCCGGTCCCGTACGCCGGGATCGGCCAGCATGCGGGCCGCCTCCAGCGGGCCGTCGGCCAGCAGCCATGGCGGCAGCAGCCCGGTCGCCATGCCGATCCCCTCGTCGTACGGCGTCATGTCCGCCAGTACGTCGCCACCGGCGGCGCGTTCGGCCGCGAGCCGCTCGACCGCACGGTGCCACGCGTCGGGCGCCGCTCCGGTGTCCTCGCGTACGTTGAGGTGCGACAGCTGGGCGCGCCCGCCGGCGGCGCGGGCGACCGTGAAGAACTCCTCCACGGCCTCGCCGAGCGCTGCGTCCCGGTTGCGAATGTGGCTGGCATACCTCGCGTCGTACTCGCTGAGCACCCCGGCCAGTTCGGTAAGCTCCTCGGTGCCGGCGGAGCGGCCGGCGCCGTACTCCAGCCCGGTCGACATGCCGAGCGCTCCGGCGTCCAGCGCCTCCGCCAGCAGGCCACGCATCGTGGTGAGTTGCTCGCCGGTGGGCGTTCCCGAACCCACCCCGGCGGCCTCGCGCAGCGCGCTGTGCCCGACGAACCAGGCGAGGTTCTGCGACGTGCCGAGCGCGCCGACGCTGTGCAGGAGCTCGCCGAATCCGCGCCAGTCCACCGGACCGTCGTATCCGAACGCCGCCAGCGTCGACGCGGCCTGGCGTGCCGACGCCGGCCCGAGTGGCGCGTACGTGACACCACAGTTGCCTACGACCTCGGTCGTCACACCCTGCCGGATCGTGCTCTGTGCCTCCGGATTGGCGAGGATCGACCAGTCGCTGTGGCTGTGCGGATCGATCAGGCCGGGAAGGACGAGGTGGCCGCGGGCGTCGATACGCCGGCGGGCGGCCGCACCGGGAAGCGGCTCGACCGCGACGATCCGGTCGCCCTCGATCGCCACGTCCGCCGGGTACGGCCGGCCGCCGTCGCCGTCGACCACGGTTCCGCCGCAGACGAGGAGGTCGAGCATCACCTGACCGTAGTCCGCACCCTTGGCCGGCGGCCGGTGGCCGGGCGGCCTATTCCGGCAGCGCGTACGCCCCGGCGGCGATGTCCTCGAACAGCGTAGGTCCGGTCGGCTCCCAGCCGAGGAGCTGCCTGGTACGGACGTTCGACGCGACGGCGTCCAAGCCGAAGAAGCGTGCGATCCAGCCGAAGTGTGCCGCAGCGTCCTCCGAAGCGACCGGCACCGTTGGCAGGCCCAGGTAGTCGCCGAGGGCAGCGGCGATGTCGCGAGTACGAAGACCGTCCTCCCCGACGGCGTGCAACCGCGCGCCCGCCGGCGCCTTCTCCAGCGCCAGCCGGACCATCCGCGCTGCGTCGGATCGGTGTACGGCCGGCCAGCGGTTCGAACCATCCTCTATGTATCCGGACGCTCCGCGCTCCTTCGCGATCTCGGCGAGTCTCGCGACGAAGCCGTGGTCGCCCATGCCGTGCACGCTCGCCGCGAACCGCAGCGCCACCGCGCGTACCCCGCGACCGGCGTAGTCCAGGGCGAGGTTCTCGCTGCCTCCCCGCATCGAGTCCGCACCCCAGTACGGCGACTCGTCGTCCTCGGTCAACGGTCGGCCGGAGACACCGGCCGCCACCCCCGAGGCGATCAGGAACGGCCGGTCGCCGCCCTCGATCGTGTCGAGCATGCGTTGGACGGCCGCGTGCTCGGTGCGCCAGGCGCCGGTGTAGTTGGAGAAGTCGTGCTTGAAGGCGAGATGGACGACGCCGTCGGCGGACGCCGCGCCGGCAGCGAGGCTGTCGAGGTCGTCGATGTCGCCTCGGTGGGCGGTCGCACCCTTGGCTTCGATGGCGGCGGCGGACTCGTCGGAGCGAGCGAGGCCGACCACCTTGTGGCCGTGGGCGAGAAGCTCGTCGGTGACCGCCGAGCCGATCCAGCCGGAGGCGCCGGTGACGAAAACGCGCATTGCGGACTTCCCTTCTTGGCAGAGGGACGATCATGTCAGTGACTGACGTCAGCGACTCGACCTGGACCGTAGCACCTCATGTCAGTAACTGTCATCACTACACTCCTCGCCATGGGCCGCTGGGAGCCGGACGCGCAGGGCCGGATGATCCGTGCCGCGATGGATCTCTTCGCCGAGCGCGGCTTCGACAGGACCACCGCCGGCGACATCGCCGAGCGGGCCGGGGTCACCGAGCGCACCTTCTTCCGGCACTTCACCGACAAGCGCGAGGTGCTGTTCGCAGGCTCCGACGTCATGGAACGCACGGCGCACGACGCGATCGCGGCAGCGCCGGCCGACCTCGCCCCGCTCGACGCCGCGCTGACCGGGATGGTGGCGGCGGGCGGCCTGCTGGCAGAAAGGCACGAGCACGCGGTCCGCCGAGCCCGGATCATCGCTGTCAACCCGAGCTTGCACGAACGCGAACTCCTCAAGCTCGCGGCCCTGACCGAAGCCACGGCCGGCGCACTGCGCGGTCGCGGGGTGACCGAGCCGACCGCGAGCCTGGCCGCCCACAGTGCGGTCACCGTCTTCCACGTCGCGTTCGCGCGCTGGGTCTCCACCGACGAACCGCCCGGCTTCGCCGAATGCGTGGCGGACGCCGCGGCTGCACTCCGCGAACTGACGTGACGAACCCTCGGCTTCCGACGGCGCCAATTCAGGCGCCGGTCAGGGGAACAATTCCGAGTTCGCCGATCGTCTGTTCCAGTACCCGCAGTCGAGTGAGAGAGCAATGGACCCGCACCCAAGTAGTACGCGCGGCGCCCCGCGGGGCGTCGCGCTGACCGAGCCCGTTCCTCATCCCCCGAGCCGCACGAGTCCCGCGAGGCCCCCAAGCCGCCCGGACGTACGACCCGCGTCCGCCGGCTCACACCACAGGGCGGCCCGTCGGTGACCGTCGCGCTGAGCATCCTCACCGGCGTCGTGGTGGTGCTGGCCGTGACCGCCGCCACGGGCTATTTCGTGGCCCAGGAGTTCGCCTACATGGCGGTCGACCGCAACCGCCTCAAGGTTCGTGCCGCCGACGGCGACGTCGGCGCCCGCCGAGCACTCGGCATCACCGGACGCACCTCGTTCATGCTGTCCGGTGCCCAGTTGGGAATCACCGTCACCGGCCTGCTGGCCGGCTATGTTGCCGAGCCGATGATCGGATCGGGCCTGTCCCAGGTGCTGGGCGGGCTCCGGGTTCCGGCCGGGGCCGGCGCGGCCGTCGGGGCCGTGGTCGCGCTGCTGTTCGTCACCGTCGTACAGATGGTGTTCGGCGAACTGCTGGCCAAGAACTGGGCGATCGCCCGGGCCGAACAAGTGGCCCGCGCGCTGGGCCGGTCCACAGTCCTGTATCTCAAGGTGTTCGGTCCGGTCGTGCACGTCTTCGACCGCGCCGCCATCGTCTTGCTCCGGGCGGTACGCATCACGCCGGTGGACGACGTGGAGCACGCGGCGACCGCCCGCGACCTGCATCGGATCGTCGAGCACTCCCGCGACACCGGAGAGCTGGCCGAGGACCTGTCCGTGCTGCTGGACCGCAGTCTGGACTTCACCGACGCGACCGCCGGACACGCGATGGTGCCGAGACCCAGGGTCGTCAGTGTCAGCGCGGACGAGACCGTCGCCGGCGCGCTGGCGGTCATGGCGACCGCGCACTCCAGACTGCCTGTTTACCAGGCGGACGCCGACGACATCATCGGTGTCGTCCATCTGCGCGACCTGCTGGCCGTCGACGGCGACCGCCACGAGAGCGAGGCCGGACGACTTCCTGTGCGTGGGTTCGCGCGTTCACCCGTCGTGGTGCCCACGTTCCTGCGCCTGCCCCAGGTGCTCACCACGCTGCGCGCGGCCGGTGAGGAGTTCGCCTGTGTGGTCGACGAGTACGGCGGGCTGGCCGGCGTACTCACGGTGGAGGACATCGCCGAGGAACTCGTCGGCGAGATCGCCGACGAACACAACCCGGACGACACCGGTGAGCACCAGGTCATCGCTGACCGGACCTGGCTGGTTCCGGGCACCTACGGCGTGGACGAGGTCGAACGCCTGGTGGGTCACGACCTGCCCCAGGGGCACTACGAGTCGATCGGCGGGCTGTTGATCCAGACCCTCGGGCGCCTGCCCCAACCCGGTGACGAGTACTCCCTCGACCTGACGGGCTCGCCCGCCGTGGACGAGGACGGTTCAGGCCCCGGGACGCTCGTGATCCAGGTGGTGGACGTCGACCGGCGGGTGCCCAGGAGCGTCAAGCTCACCTTGCGTAAGAACGACAGGACCCTGGCCTGCGCCGAAGCCGAAGCCGGAACCGGAGCCGAAGAGGGGGCCATCCGATGAGCGACCTGGATCCCCTTCTCGCATTGGCATTGTCGGTCCTCATCATCGTGGCGAGCGCGTTCTTCGTTGCGATCGAGTTCGCGCTGATCGCCGCCCGCCGGCACCGGCTGGAAGAGGCGGCGCACACGAGTGTGGCGGCCCGCGCCGCGTTGCGCAGTTCGCGCGACCTGTCACTGCTGCTGGCCGGATCCCAGCTGGGCATCACGCTGTGTCTGGTGGCGTTGGGCGCGCTCACCAAGCCGGCCGTTCACCACCTGCTGACACCCGCGCTGGAGGCGGTCGGCGCTCCCGAGGCCGTCGCCGACGTCGCCGGGTTCGTGCTCGCGCTGGTCGTGGTCACCTTCCTGCACCTGGTGGTCGGGGAGATGGCACCGAAGTCGTGGGCGATCTCCCATCCGGAGAAGTCGGCAATCATGCTGGCGCTGCCGATGAGGGCGTTCATGTGGCTGACCCGGCCGGCGCTGCTCGCCCTGAATGGCCTCGCCAACTGGTGCCTGCGCCGCATCGGCATCGAGCCGGTCGACGAGGTTCCCACCGGCCACGGCCCGGAGGAGCTGCGCCAGCTCGTCGACCACTCGGCCGCCGCGGGCGCCCTCGACGAGGAACGCCGCCATCAGTTGGCCACGGCGCTGGCGATCAACTCCCGCCCGATCAGCGAGGTCGTCACCCCGACCGCCGAGCTCGCCGGGGTCGCCCCGGACACCACCGGCGCCGAGATCCGGGACACCGCCCGCGCGACTGGTCACCTGCGGCTCCTCGTACGTCAGGCCGGAGAGGTCGTCGGCGTGGTCCACGTACGCGACGTGCTGTCACGTCCGCACCACGCCGCACGGGACCTCATGACGGCACCGGTGACGCGCATGCCGGCGAGCACGCCCATCTACAAGGCCCTCACCACCATGCGGGTGACCCGCAGCCATTTGGCTGTCGTGGAGGGCCCGGACGGGAGCCTGCTCGGGTTGGTGACGCTGCAGGACCTCGTGGACGAACTCCTCACCACCCACCAGGACCTGACGGCACCGGAGCCCGCCCCGACCGGCTGACGGGTGTCACAGGCGGTCGGTCACCGGGTGTCTTCCCGGGGAACCATGTCGCCGCCGTCGCTGCCGTCCCTCGCGCATGACGTGCGCCGCAACACCCTGACCGTCAGGCGAGCAGCCAGGTGATCAGGATGATCACCGGCAGCGACAACATGGTGGAGAAGAAGATCGCGTCCCGGGTGAGAACGATCCCACGCCCGTAACGCATGGCGAACGTGAAGACGTTCTGGGCAGTGGGCAGGGCGGCGATCACTGTCACGGCGAGGAGCGCGTGCCCGCTGAGCCCGACGACGTACGCCCCGATCAGGTAGGCGACCAGCGGCTGGACGAGGAGCTTCAGCGCCAGGATGGTGGCGACGTGCACCGGTGGTTCGCCGGCGCCGGGCCGGGGACCCAGCCGCAGCGAGATGCCGTACGCCAGAAGCATCGACGGTACCGCCATCCCGCCCAGCAGGCCGAGCGGTCCGCTGAGGGCCACCGGAAGCTTCACCCCGGAGATCGCCAGCGCCAGGCCGACGAGGGAACCGATCGCCAGCGGGTTACGTAACGGCCTGGTGACCCGCAGCAGCAGCCTGCGACCTCGGGACATGCCTGGGTGCGGGACGTGGGTGACGGCGTCGAGCACCGTGAGCCCGCTCGGCTGGAGTACGAGCAACTGCGCGAGCAGCATCGGCGCGATCAGTGCGGCATCGCCCAGGGCGTACGCGGCAATCGGCAAGCCCAGGTTGCCGGCGTTCACGTAGGCGGCGGAGAAGGTTCCGATCACGGTGTCGGCGGGGCTTCGCTTCCACACCAGCCGGGCCAGCAGGACGTAGGTGGTGGCCACCACGAACACGCTGCCGAGCGAGGCGATCAGGTTGGCCGACAGCAGCTGGTGCACGTCGCTGCGGCCGAGAACGGTCACCATCAGTGCCGGGCTGGCGACGAAGAACGCCGTCCGGGTCAGGACACGCTGCGCGGTCGCGTCCAGCACTTCGAGGTGGGCGAGGATGAACCCCACCAGGATGATCATGCCGATGGTGGCGAACCCGGCCAGCACGCCAGACACTTCGAAGCTCCCTCGATTTCCGATCGACCGCACGCCACGTCGCCGTGCGGCGGTGACCCGGAGACCGAGCAAACCACGTCGAGCCGCGCCGGACGCTACCGGGCCATTACCGGGCAACGCTCGCGACCGCCGGTCGCTATCGTGGCACTGCCGGACGTACTACTCTCTCGGGGTGCTTGAGGACGGGGAGCCGCACTTCGACTTCGCGACGTCGAGCAATGGGGAGCGACGTTGACACCTGACGTACTCGTGGTAGCCGCGTATCCGGAAGCCGCGTTCTCCCTCACCCAGGTGCGGGTCATGGCAGTTGGGGCCGGCATCGCACTTGCGGTGGCCTTCGGCACTCTGCCACTGGTTCGCCTCGTTCCGGGAAACCGCTGGGAGTGGGTGCAAGGTTCGTCGTCGGACTGTTCACGTCGTTGATCTGCGGCCTCTACGTCTATGGGAGGTCGAGGAGAAGTGATGACAACGACGCCACTGGACTCCAGCTTTTCGTCCTGGCAACCATGTCCATGGTGATCATGCGTGTCATTTTCGCCAGGTGGTTCACGAGGGTGGCCGAGGCGCAGCGTTCCGGAAAGCAGATAAAGCCCTTGGGCGCGAAGTGGACCGTAGTCGTCCTGGTCATGTTTGCGGCCGTTGTCGCGTCTCTGGCCGCCACCCTGACCTGGCTACCGACGCTGTGGGCATGACGCGCACCCGGAGGTGATCGCCTCGGTTCTTCGCCCTGACTAACGGTCGACCTCGAGCACGATCCGGCCGACGGCACCGTCAACCAGAGCCTGACAGGCGTCGTTCACCTGGCTCAGCGGGTACGTCGGGCCGACCAACTCCTCCAGCGGAAGCCGGCCGGCCTTGTACAGCTCCAGCAGCTTCGGCACGTCCGTCACGGTGTTGGCGCTCCCGTAGAGACTGCCGACCAGCCGCTTCTCCTGCTGCACCAGCTGGTTGATCGGGACCTCGAACGTCGCTCCGACCGCGCCGAGCCCGATCGCGACCAGCGTGCCGCCCTTGCGCAGGCAGGCCACCGCCTGTTCGAGCGTCGGTGCCCGGCCGACCGCCTCCAGCGCCCAGTCCACACCCTCGGGGCAGATCTCCCGGACCGCCTGCCCGAGGTCGTTCCGGCCGGAGTCGATGGTGTGGGTCGCGCCGAGCCTGGCCGCGAGCTCCAGCCGCCGCGGTACCACGTCGGCGACGATCAGGGGGTACGCTCCGGCGAGCCGGCCGCCGAGCACGCAGGACAGCCCGACCCCGCCCGCCCCGATCACGAGGATGCCGCTGCGCGCGGCGTCGGTGACGACGTTGAGCACCGACCCGACGCCGGTGATCACGGCGCATCCGACGAGTGAGGCGATCCGTGGCGGGATGTCGTCCGGGATCCGGATCACCGACTGCTCGGCCACCACGCAGCGCTCGGCGAAACACGAGACGCCGAGCAGGTGCCTGACCTCCTGGTCGCCGCGGCGAAGCCGGGTCGTACCGTCCAGCAGGCCGTTGGTGGTGATCTGGACGTGCGCGGTATCGCACAGGGCCGGCCGGCCGGAGGAGCAGTACGCACACCGGCCACAGCGCGGCCGCCACATGAGTACGACCGAGTCGCCGGGCCGCACCGACGTGACACCGGCGCCGACCTGCTCCACCACACCGGCCCCCTCGTGACCGGGCACGATCGGGGTCGTACACGCGAGGTCACCTGACAGGTAGTGCAGGTCGGTGTGGCACAGACCCGCGGCGGTGACCCGGACGAGAACCTCCCCCGCCCGAGGCGGCTGCAGCGACAGCTCCTCGACCCGCAGCGGCGTCCCAGGCGAGTCCAGAACCGCCGCGCGTACGGAAAGCTCCTCCATGCGGTCAGCGGCCACGACCGAACCCCTCTCACCTCGTCGGGTTCGACATCGTCCCATCCCGGCCCGCGGCGCGCTCTACGCGGGCGGGAGGAAGGCCGGCACCTGCGGGGTGATGCCGTCCGCCCCCCAGGACAGGACCGCCGCGTAGACCACCCGCCGCCGGTTCGGGTCGGTCACGACTCCGGTGAACCGACAGGGCTCGTTGCCGGCCGAGCACACCCACGCGTGCAGAAAGATCCGGTCGGGTCCGCCTCCACCGGTGACCACGTCTGCTCCGCCGGGCCCGCACAGGCCGGTTCCGGCCTGGTCGAGCAGCACGTGCTCGTCCTTGTCGGCGAACGACCACAGGTCCGCCGAACGCCGCCACACCGTGGAGTAGCGGCACTGGTCGTACCAGTTGGCGGCGGCGAACAGGAAGTAGTGGCCGTCGCGTCGCACCATCACGGGATTCTCGATGCTGTCGGAGTGCCGTACGAGTTCGTGGCTGGCTTCGCCGCGTCCGTGCAGGCCGTCCTGTGACAGCGGGAACATCCGGATGGTGCCCGGCGTCTTCTGCGTCTTGTACAGCAGGTAGCGAGTACCGTCCTCGTCCTGGAACGGCGACGGGTCGATCACGCCCGACGTCTGGTCGGGGCGGTCGGCCGCGGGGTCCTCACCACCCAGGATCGGGCAGACCAACGGGGTGGCCGCCGGCTCGTACGGGCCGCCCGGCTGGTCGGCCACGGCGGTGCCGATGCAGCGCTGGCCCGCGAATCCCTCTGCCTGCGCCGCGTAGTACAGCACCCAGCCGGCCGAGGTCCGCACAGCGTCGGGAGCCCACACCGCGCCCTTCCCGGACGCCCATTCACCCCACCGGGACAGAGCGTTCGGCATGCTCTGCCACGGGCCTCTCGGATTGTCGGCCAGGGCGACGCGAGCCAGGCCACCGGTCATGAAGGCGTAGTAGTCCTGGCCGTCCCGCACGACGCCCGGGTCGGCCGCCTCACCGGTGGGCGCGACGTAAACGGGCCGCGGCTCCTGCCCCGACGCCTGCGCGACCGACCGACCGGCCTCGGCTGACGCCACCAGGACGACGAGCACACTCAGGTACGCCGTTACGCGGAAGGTTCGCTGACTTCGCATGACTCGACACCTTTCCCGACCTGTGCTGGGGTGCGGACGCGGAGGAGTTGATCTTTGCGGGGCAGTTGTAGAAGACTTCGTACAACGTAGTACTAACCATGGGGAGTGTGCCCGGTTGAGCGTCGCGACGCTGGAGAACGACGTCCAGGAACGGACGTCGCGCCCTGCCGGCCGCAGGCCGCGTGACGCGAGCAGGTCCCGGCTGTGGATCTGGCTGTTCCTGACGCCGACCGTCGTGCTGTACGGCCTGTACACCGTCTACCCGATCGCCGCGAGCTACTGGTACTCCTTCCTCAGATGGGACGGGTTCGGCGCGGACAAGAGCTGGATCGGTCTGCAGAACTACCGTGACGTGCTCGCCGACCCACTGTTCTGGAACTCGTTCAAGATCACCGTGCTGTTCATGGTGGTGACGGTTCCCCTGCAGGTGGTCGCGACCCTGCTGGTCGCGATCGTGCTCAACTCGCCGAAGATGCCGTTCTCGACGCTGTTCCGGACCGCGTTGTTCCTTCCGGTGGTGACCACCACCGCGATCGTCGGCGTCGTGATGCAGTTCGTCTTCGATCCCGCCAGCGGACCGGTCAACCTGCTGCTGACAAGGCTCGGGCTCGTGTCCGAAGGCGTCAACTTCCTCGGCGACTCCTCCACCGCGTTGTGGACCGTCGGCGGCGTCTACGTCTGGAAGTGGTTCGGTATCACCCTCGTCTACTGGCTGGCCGCGCTGCAGACCATTCCGAACGAGGTGTACGAGGCGGCCCGGATCGACGGCGCGGGCCCGTGGAAGCTGATGCGGCACGTCACGATGCCGCTCCTGCGGCCCTTCCTCGTCATCATCACCCTGCTGTCGCTGGAGGCGACGCTGAAGGTGTTCGACCTGATGCTCACCATGACCGGCGGTGGGCCGTTCTACGCGACCGAGGTCGTGGAGATCTACATCTACCGCTGGGCGTTCGCCGCGACCGTTCCCCAACTCGGCTACGCCTCCGCGGCTGCCGTGGTCTTCGGGCTGTTCGTGTGCCTGGTCGGCCTGTTCCAGCTGCTGGGGATCAGGGCCGTACGCCAGTCGCGAGGCACAGCATGAGCGCGGGCCGGGTCACGGGCCGGGTCGCGCGCCGGGTCGCGCGCCGGCTGCCGTGGTGGATCGCCGCGGGCTTTCTGGCCATCGGATGCGCGCTGTGGGTCTACCCGTTCGTCTGGATGGTCGCGGCGTCCCTGAAGGACCAGATGGAGGTCTTCGTCTCCGGGCTGTCGCTGCTTCCGAAGTCACCGGTGTGGGACAACTACGCACGGGCCTGGAACGACGCACACTTCGGCCGCTACCTGCTGAACACCGTGGTCGTCACGCTGGTGACAGTCGTCGTGGTCGTCGTACGCTGCGCGATGGCCGGCTACGTGCTCGCGCGTCACCGGTTCGCCGGCCGGAAGGCGATCATGGTCGTGCTGGTGGCGACCCTGTTCGTGCCCACCGGCTACACGATCATCCCGGTGGTCGACATCTCCCAGCGGCTCGGCCTGCTGAACTCCCTGGGCGGGATGGTCGTCGCGCTGAGCGGCGGCGCCCACGTCGCCGCGATCCTGCTCTACCTCGGCTACTTCCGCCAGATCCCGCGTGAGCTCGAGGAGGCCGCGGTCGTGGACGGCGCGGGTTTCTGGTCGATCTTCTTCCGGGTCATGCTGCCGCTGGCGATGCCGGTGACAGCCACCGTGACGCTGTTGACGTTCCTCGCCACCTGGAACGCGTTCTTCCTGCCGTTGGTGTTCACGTTCTCCCGGCCGGATCTGCGGACGCTGAGCGTCGGCATGCTGGCGTTCGTCGGCGAGAACTCCACCGACTGGTCGGGCATGGCGGCCGCGGCGACCATCTCGCTGCTGCCGGTCGTGGTGATCTTTGTGTTGTTGCAGCGCTACTTCGTCGAGGGAATCGCGGGAGCGGTCAAGTCATGACACCCAACATCCTGTTCATCTGCACCGACCAGCAACGTTTCGACGCGGTCCGTGAGTACGGCAACGACGAGATCGAGACCCCCCACCTGGACCGGCTGGCAGAGCAGGGAGTGCTGTTCGAGAACTGCTACGTGCAGAACCCCGTCTGCGGACCGTCGCGGGCCAGCCTGATGACCGGCCGCTACGTCGCCAATCACGGCCTGTGGGCCAACGGCGTGGGACTGCCCGACCACGAACGCCTGTTCACCAGGGACCTGGCCGATGCCGGGTACGACTGCGGGCTGGTAGGCAAGCTGCACTTGTCAGCATGCTTCGCCGGGCGCACGGAGCGGCGGCTCGACGACGGCTTCCGGGTCTTCCGGTGGGCGCACGACCCCTACCCCGGTTCGTCGGAGAACGCCTACCACCGCTGGCTGCGGGCCGCGCACCCCGAACTGCACGCCGCCGCGCTCGACCCGGCCTCGCCGGTGACGTTCGACACGATGCCGACGCAGGCGCACTACAGCCGCTGGATCGGCCTGGAGACCCAGGAGTTCCTGCGTGCCGGACGTGAACGCGACAAGCCGTTCTGCTTCGTGGCGAACTTCTTCGACCCCCATCACGGCTTCGGCGCACCGCCGGAGTACGTCAACCGCTACGACCCGCAGGCGCTGTCCCGGCCGGTGACCACACCCGACGAACTGGCGACGAAGCCGGCCATCTACACCGAGGCGTCGAAGGAGTCCTACGCCGGACACGCCAAGGGTTTCGTGGAGTACACCGAGGCAGAACTCCAGCAGGTGAAGGCCGCCTACTACGCCATGGTCACTCTGGTCGACGACGAGGTGGGCCGCATCCTCGCCACTCTGGACGAGGAGGGCCTGACCGACAACACGGTCGTGGTCTTCACCAGCGACCACGGTGAGATGCTCGGGGACCACCAGCTCATGCTCAAGGGCCCCATGATGTACGACTGTTCGGTCCGGGTCCCGTTGCTGATCCGCTGGCCCGGCGTGCTGCCGACCGGTGAACGCCGTACGGAGCTCGTGCAGTGGATCGACCTCGCTCCCACCTTGCTTGAGGTAGCCGGGCTCCCGCCGCTTGCCCGCGGCCAGGGCGCCAGTCTGCTTCCGCTGGCCCGCGGCGACTCCGGCGCGTGGACGCGGGACTGGGCCTTGTCGCAGTACCGCAACAGCGGTCACCCGTACGACCCGCCAGTGCACACCACGATGTTGCGACACGACCGCTGGAAGCTCGTCGTGCACCACGGCGAGCCCGCCGGCAGCAGGGGCCGGACCGGTGAGCTCTACGACCTCGCGGCCGACCCCCATGAGGTCACAAACCTCTGGGACGACCCGGCGCACGCCACGGACCGGCTTGTCCTGCAGGAGAAACTCATGGACGTCCTGGTCGCCACCGAGGACCGCACCAAGCCACGTGACGCGTTCTGGTAGGCGAAGCTGCCGACCCCCAAGGCAAGGTACGAACGCGTGCCACCGAGAGGACACTCGTGACCGACCCGCCGATCGACCCGGCCACCGACCCGACGGCCGACCCGGCCCCCGACCCGACGGCCGACTCGTCCGCCGATCCGTCCGCGCATCCGCGCCCACAGGTCCGGCGCGAGACGTGGACCGACCTCTGCGGACTGTGGCGCTTCGCTTTCGACGACGGCGACGAGGGTCTGGCACGGCGGTGGTTCGAGTCCGGCAAGGCGGAGGTGTTCGACCGCAACATCCGGGTTCCGTACCCGCCGGAGTCGAAGCTGTCGGAGGTGCACGACCCGAGCTTCCACCCGGTGGTGTGGTACGAACGAACGTTCACGGCCGTCCCACCGCCGGACGGCGACCGGATCCTGTTGCACTTCGGCGCCGTCGACTACTCCGCAACGGTGTGGGTCAACGGCGCCCGGGTCGGCGGCCACGAGGGCGGACACACGCCGTTCACTTTCGACGTCACCGAGGCACTGCGCGACGGAGGTGAGCAGACCGTCGTCGTCCGTGCGGAGGACCTGCCCACCGACGCGAGCCAGCCGCGCGGAAAGCAGTGCCGGTCCCCCGAGCCGGAAGGGATCTTCTACGACCGGACCACCGGAATCTGGCAGCCCGTCTGGCTGGAGACCGTTCCGGCTCTCCACATCGCCGGCCTGGCGTGGACTTCCGACCTGGAGGCCGGCACCGTCCAGCTGGAGTTGACACTCAACCGGATGCCGGCCTCGCCGGTCGAGCTCGACGTCCGGCTGGACCTCACCGGCGAACTCCTAGCCCGGCAGACGGTCCAGGTCGGCGAGCAGACGTCCCACATCGTCCTCACCGTTCCCGACCTGCTCGGCGGCCGGGCCGGCCGGCTGCTGTGGTCGCCCGAGTCACCGACTCTCGTCGACGCCACGTTGGCGCTGCACGGTGGCGAGCAACCGGGCGACGAGGTGTTCAGCTACGTAGGCCTGCGCAGCGTCGGCATCCGGGACGGGCTGTTCCTGCTCAACGGCCGTCCGTACTACCTGCGGATGGTGCTCGAACAGGGTTTCTGGCCCCAGTCACACCTCGCCGCCCCCGACGCCGACGCACTGCGCCGCGAGGTCGAGCTGACCAAGGGGCTCGGCTTCACCGGCGTACGCGTGCACCAGAAGGTGGAGGATCCCCGTTTCCTCTACTGGTGCGACCGCCTCGGCCTTCTGGTCTGGGGTGAGATGGCCAACACCTTCGAGTACTCCACCCGTGCGGTCGACCGGCTGACCCGGGAGTGGACCGAGGCCGTACGCCGGGACCGAAGCCACCCCTGCATCGTGTGCTGGGTGCCCCTCAACGAGAGCTGGGGCGTCCCCCACATCGCCACCTCCGAGCAGCAGCGCAGCTTCGCCACCGCGCTCTACCACCTGACCAGGGCGATCGACCCCACCCGCCCGGTGATCTCCAACGACGGCTGGGAGCACACCGACAGCGACATCTGGGGCGTGCACGACTACACCCCTCGTGGCGCCAGTATCCAGGAGCGGTACGGCAGCCCCGAGGAGATCCGCCGGACCCTCTACGGGCCGGGACCTGGACGGCACAAGGTTCTGCTCACCGAGCCGGAACGCGAGGGACAACCGGTCGTGCTCACCGAGTTCGGCGGCCTGTCCTACCTCCCCCGAGCCGACGACAAGTGGTTCGGCTACAGCACGGTCGACTCCCCCGAGGCCCTGCGCGACCGGTTCGGCGAACTCGTCGGCGCCATTCTCGACTCTCCGGAGTTGGCGGGCTTCTGCTACACACAGCTGACCGACACCCAGCAGGAGCGCAACGGCCTGCTCACCGAGGACCGTACGCCGAAGCTGCCCGTCGAGCAGATCCACGAGATCGTCACCCGGCCGAGCCGGGCGATCCCGGCGGAGGAGGTGGACGCCTACCGCCGGGCCACCCGGCAGGCGCAACGACAGCAGCAGAAACCGCCCGGGAAGGAGACGGCACCGTGAGCGCGCCACGTCCGAACATCCTGCTGGTGATGACCGACCAGCACCGGGCCGGCTTCACCGCCGGCGAGGGATTCGGGCTGGACACGATGCCGTTCCTGGACTCGGTGGCCGCGTCAGGGGCGCGCTTCCGCAACGCCTACACGACGGCCCCGGCGTGCGTGCCCGCGCGGACCAGCCTGCTCACCGGGCGCTTCCCGTCGGCCCATCGCGTACGCCAGAACTCCGCGACCAACGAGGTGCTCCGCGGCGAGGACCTGCTGGACGTGCTCGCCGCGTCGGGCTACTCCCTGCACTTCGCCGGCAAGACGCACATGTACCGCGGCGCTGACGACTTCGACTCCTTCGCCGGTCCGTACTGGCACGAACGTGGGCCGGACTCCACCGACGAACAGCGGGAGTTCTCCGCCTGGCTGCGTTGGATAGACCACGGCCCGACGCTCGAACCGACAGCGTTTCCGCTGGAGTGCCAGTATCCGCACCGCATCGTCTCCGACGCGATCGAGGCGCTGGACCGCCGCGATCCGGACCGGCCGTTCTTCGGCTGGGTGTCCTTTCCGGAGCCGCACAACCCCTACCAGGCACCCGAACCCTACTTCTCGATGTTCCCCGAAGAGGACGTCCCCGACCGCGCCTGTGGGCCGGAGGCGGCGCAGGCCAAGGGCGGTGCGTGGAGGTGGCTCGCCGACCTGCTGGAAGAGAAGCGACCGGGCTACGACCGGCACTGGCGCCGCTACCGCGCCACCTACTGCGGCATGCTGCGGCTGATCGACGACCAGATCCGCCGACTGCTCGCCCACCTCGACGCGCAAGGCGTACTTGACGACACCCTCGTCGTCTTCGTCGCCGACCACGGGGACTACGTCGGTGACTACGGCCTGCAGCGCAAGGGTGCCGGGATGCCGGAGGTGCTGATGCGGATCCCGTTCGTGCTGGCCGGGCCCGACGTGGTCGCCACGGACAACACTGTCGACCACGTGTCCCTGGCCGACCTGTTCCCCACCCTGTGCGAGGCGGTCGGTGCGGACATCCCGTACGGCGTGCAGGGGCGCAGCCTGTGGCCGGTGCTGACCGGCGGCAACTACCCGGCCGAGGAGTTCGCGAGCGTCTACGCCGAACGCGGGGTACGGCGGGATCCCCTACGACGAGGACCAGCGGCCGCCGCTGCATTTTCCCTACGAGGGAACGAAGTACGACGAGCTCAACAGCGTCACCCAGAGCGGCACGTCCCGCATGGTCCGGCAGGGCCGGTGGAAGCTCGTCTACGAGGTGACCGGCCAAGGGGAGCTCCACGACCTGACCGAGGACCCGATGGAGCTGTTCAACCGGTGGGACGACCCGGAAGTGGCCGAGGTCCGGGCCGCACTGACCGAGCAACTGCTGTGGTGGTCGACCCGGGTCGTGGACGACCTTCCTCGCGCGGCGTACGAACCGCGACGCGCACCGCACAACCATCTCGCCCCGTTCACCGTCCGCCGCCAGGAAGCCTGATCGCGGCAGCAGCGCCCGCGCGTGAGCGCCGGGCGCCGAGCAGGAGGAAGCAAGCATGGTCAACCGAATGGTCAATCGCCGGAAGTTCCTGGCCGCGTCGGGTGGTGCCCTGCTCGGTGCGGCCGGCCTCGGTGCCTGCAACACGGCTCCGAGTACGACCGAACGCTCGAGCGGGTCCTCCGGTGGCGGGGGCGGCGGACGTGGTCGAACGCTGCGCTGGTGGGACCACTTCCAGCCGCGGGCCGATCTGCACGAGAAGATCTTCGCGGAGTTCGAGAAGTCGACCGGTGTCCACGTGGAGTACACGGTCTACAACCCCAACAAGCAGGGTCAGGCACTGCAGCTCGCGTTCAGCAGCAAGCAGATGCCCGACGTCTTCACGACCGCCGGGTTGGGTGTCCCGGCCGCCAGGTTGCGCAAGCAGGGGTGGTTCGCGCCGATCGACCTGGACGAGAAGGCGCTGGCGGCGATACCGAAGTCCGCGTTCCTGGAGGGATTCACGCACTACGGTGGCAAGCTGTACTCCCTGCCGCTGGTCTCCTTCCGCCAGTACACCACACTGACGTGGTTCAACACCGACCTGATGAAGAAGGCCGGTGCCGACCCTGCACGCGACGTCACCACGTGGGACGGAGTACGCAAGACCGCCCGCGCGATCAAGCGGACCGGCGGTGGGGCGTACGGATGGATCGCGCCGCTGCAGTTCGCGCCCCGGATGGGAGAACACGTCGAGGACCTCGCCCAGGCGGCCGGAGGCGTCGGCAGCGTCGACCCGCGTACCGGTGAGTACACCTATGGAAGCGACGCCTTCGTCCACGCGATCGAGTTCCTGGCGTCGATGAAGCGTGACGGTGTTCTCTTCCCCGCCTCGTCCTCTCTCGACGCCCGTACGGCCAGGGCACGCTGGACGACCGGGATCGCCGGTGTCTTCTTCGACGGCCCCTGGAACGTCGGGGTGGTCAACGACGGCTTCAAGCAGTTCCTGGACAAGCTCGACGTCGCGCCGGTCCCGGTCGCCGAGGCCGGACGGGCGCCGGTGCTCTACAGCGCGCCGAAGGCCGGTGACTTCTGGCTGTCGGCAAGTTCCGAGGTGGCGGGCAAGGCCTCCGAACTACTCGGGCGCTTCGCCACCGAGGACGTCATGCTCCGCGAGGCCGAGCAGATGGACGCCATGCCGGTCGACCTCGGCCTGGTGGACAAGGCGAACGTCCACCCGACCTTCAAGCAGGCCGCCGAGTTCTACCGACGGCAAGTCAGGCTTGCGCCCAGTCCGGTCGCGCGGAACGCCGCGGTGTCCGACGTGATCGCCGAGATGAAGCCGATCGACCCCAACCTCGGAACCCTCGTCCAGGGCGCACTCGGCGGGCAGGTCAAGGACATCCGGAAGGCGCTGACCGAGTACGCCGGCAAACTCACCGCCGAGCGGGCGCGGGCGATCAAGGTGGTCGCGGGCAAGGGTGCCGAGGTCAGCGAGGACGACTGGAAGTTCGACGACTGGAAGCCCGGAGAGGACTACGGCACCCACAAGTACGGCTCCTCCTAGGCCTGCCAGGATCGGGAACTCCGCGCCCCGACGGGTCGGGTTGTACTCTCAGGCGGACCCCCGGGCAGCCGAGGAGAGTGGGTCGAATGCGCGCGACGATCAAGGACGTGGCCAAGCTGGCGGGAGTGTCGATCAAGACGGTCTCCAACGTCCTGAACGACTATCCCTACCTGACGCCCGAGACGAAGGAGAAGGTCGAACGCGCCCTGGCCGAACTCGACTACCGGCCCAACATCTCGGCCCGAAACCTTCGTCGCGGGCGTACCGGCCTGATCGCGTTGGCGCTTCCGTCGATGCGCAGTCCGTACTTCGCCGAGATCGCCCACCTCATCGTCAAGGAAGCCGAGACCCGCGACCTCACCGTACTCATCGACTGCACCGAAGGTGCGCGCGAACGCGAGCAACTGGTGGCCGAGGGGTTCCGGAGCCACCTCATCGACGGGATGATCCTGCAGCCCTGGTCGTTGACGGCTTCCTACCTGCGCAACCGGCCGGACCGGACACCGCTGGTCCTGCTCGGCGAACGGCTGCAGCGGTCCGCCGACAGCGTGGCCATCGACAGCCGGGCGGCGGCAGCGGCGGCCACCGAACACCTGATCGGACTCGGCCGCCGCCGGATCGCCGTCATCGGGGCGCCGCCGCAACCCCAGGGGGCCAAGCGCCCGCAGGAGTCCGGTCGGCGGCAGCAGGGCTACACCGACGCACTCGGCCGGGCGAACCTGCCGTTCGACCCAGCGCTCGTCGTCCACCAGCTCGAACACTCACCCGAAGGCGTCGCCGCCGCCGTCGACGAGCTGCTCGCCTCGGCCGGGGACTTCGACGCGCTCTTCTGCTTCAACGACCGGGTGGCGCTCGGAGCGATCCGGACACTGCACTCACGTGGCTGGCGGGTGCCAGAGGACGTCGCGGTGGTGGGGATCGACGACATCGAGGCGGCCCGGCTGAGCACCCCGTCGCTGTCGACGATCTCCCCGGACAAGCAGATGATCGCCCGTACCGCGGTGGACATGCTGGTCGAGCGCATCGACGGCCTCGACCGCCCGGCGCGGCGGGTGGTCGCCGAGTTCGAACTCGTGCCGCGGGAGAGCACCCTCGGCACCAGGCGGTCCCGGAGGAAGTGACGCCGCCAGCGGCCGGGCGGGCTACTCCTCGGACCGAGGTATTCACATACGGCGAAAACCGGCATAACCCCCGAGAGATCCTCAACCGGATGAGTTGTATGTTTATCGGTACCGAATTCTGGGGCCGGTTTCGGTCGGCTAATGTGGGATATGCCACACCGGCATCTGCGAACAAACGCCCGAAACGGCTTGGACGAACCGCCCTGAAACGGTTTCTTCCGTCAGATGTCGCCATTAGTTGATCATGCTGCGGCGAGAGCCTACCACTTAGCCTGGATCGAATTCGCCGGAACCGAATGGGGCGTTAGGTCCGTATGCCAAGGTCTACCCCTTCTGCGGCTGAGAAGGAGTAGTTCCCTTGAATTTCTTTCAGCGGCTTGGTGCCGTTCGATATCTTCTGACCGGTTTGGCCGTCGCTCTGGTCGCGGTCGGCGGCACCGCCGCCGTCGGCGCGATGAGGTCCGACAGCCCGCCACCGAAGGACGCCTCGGCTGATCTGGCCGCGGCGGCGCCCACCAGGACGCCGGCCGCCCGGCCCACCACCGCGCGACCGACGCCCACCAAGGCGCCGACGAAACGCGCCACCCCGAAGTCAACGCCCAAAACCACGCCCAAGGCGATCAATCACAAGAGCAAGGCCAAGCCCAAGCCGTCGCCGGTCAGGACGAGGAAGGCAGAGCCCAGGAAGGTCGCGACGAAGAAGCCGGCCGCCACGGTGAAACCCAGGGCCGTTACCCACAAGGCCAAGCCTGCACCGAAGTCGGTCACCGACGGCACCATCAGCCGGGCCGAGGTCCTGGCGCGGGCGCGCACCTGGCTGACTCCGTCGATCAGCTACGACATGAACGGCAGCGCGGCGGCGCCGGACGGAGTCATGTACCGATCCGACTGCTCCGGCTACGCCTCGATGGCCCTGCACCTCGACGCTCCGGGCCGGAGCACCATCGATCTGCCCGACGTCACTCACGTACTCCGCAGCAAGGACGACCTGAAGCCAGGCGACCTGCTCGGGATCATGGGCCCGGACACCGGCGGCGCCGGCGGGCACGTGATGATCTTCGTGAAGTGGAACGACACGTCGCACTCGAGCTTCACCGTGTGGGAGCACAGCGGGAACCCGGACCAGCCGCACAAGAGCGTCTACGACTGGCCGATTCAGGACTCCCGCGGCACCTATCTCCCGTACCGCTACGACAAGATCGTGGACTGAGCCATCCGGTGCGCCGACGCGGTTGGCGCCGAGTCTGGGATCCGTGCCGTGCCTGGCAACGCGCGTGAAGGCCGATGCGACGCTACCGTGAGAGACGATGCGTCGCGATCACAGCCTGGGGCCTTCGATGGGACGTCTCACCGGACCGTTGTCACTGCTCGGCCAACACGGCGACCAGCGGGGTGGCCGGCAGTTGCCGGCCACCCTGCTGGAACGTCTTGGACAGGGGCTGCGCGCCGACCTGTCCGCGGTGCGGATCCACACCGACACCGCGGCAGATCGCCACGCCAGGGTGCTGCGGGCGGACGCGTTCACCTGCGGTAGCCACGTCTTCTTCCGCTCGGGCGCCTACCGACCCGAGACCACGGCCGGTTTCCGGCTGTTGGCCCACGAGGCCGCTCACGTCGTTCAGCAGGCGCGTGCCGCGGCTTCCGGCGTGGCGCCGGCCGCGACCTCGGAGCAGGACGCCGACCGGTGCGCGGAGCTGCTCGTGGCCGGACAGCGGGCCGCGGAACATTCCGCCGGGCCGACGGTCGTGCGCCCGGGTCTGGGCCCGGTCATCCAGCGCCACGTCTCCTACGAGCACAGGGTCCTCGGCGACCTGGCCACCGACGACCTGGTTGCGATCTCGCCGCTTCCCGCCGGCGCTGCCGTCACCGGCGGACGCAGGCAGGAGATTCTCGACCGCCAGATCCGCCTGTGCGAACTGTGGCGGGACGACCCGACCGTGGTCACCGAGGAGCAGGTCCGCCGCGTGTGTCCGTGGATCCGGACGCTGCGTCTCGGCCCGGACCGCGTGCTCGCGACCTACGGCGAGGTGAACGCTCTCCCCGACTATCTGGCCAACGCCCCCGCACTGGAGTCCCTGGACGAGGGGCACCTGCTGCCCATCCTGCAGACGATCCGCCAGGAGGGCTACAACAACCTCAGCCGGCTGCGGGGCGGCTCGGATCCGCGGGCGTTCTTCGCCCGCTCGGCTTCCCCGCCGTACGACTTCGAGATGGTCACCAGACTGGTGAAGTGGGACGAACTGGACGAGCTCACCCGCGACCTGGGCGTGCTCCGCGAGGACCACTTCCGTGGGCTGCTGGCGCGCAACGCCTGCCACTTCGCGCCGTTCTCGTGGTATCGCTGGGAGACCTCGCACCTGATCGCCCGCGATCTTGCCAAGCAGGCGCACGCCACCGGTGACGCGGAGCTGGCGCGGCGGGCCTGGACCTTCGCCGGCTACGCCGACCACTTCCTTCAGGACTCCTTCGCCGCGGGCCACCTTGTCAACAAGACGTTGATAATGCAGTGGTTCGTGGAATGGGCTGCCGGCCAGGATCTCGTACCCGTGGCGGACCTGGACGTCATCTCGGCCATGACGGCGGACCGTCAACCCGGCCTTGCGGGCTTCCAGCTGTACGACGACAGCTACACCGGGCCGTCCAACGATCCCCAGACCACGCAGGAGCTACCGACCGCCGAAGAGCGCCTACGCGCCAGCGGCCTCGTCGTCGACGGGCCGGAGGACCCGCATACGGTGTACCAGAGGTATCTCCGGTTCCTCGCCAACGACGCCGCGCAACTGTCCTGCGCCATGGCACACGACTACTACAACAGCCACTCCCTGTGGGTCGCCTCCCAGGCACACCCGGAGCCGTACGAGGTGTGGGGTGACGCCACGTTGCTGACCGGCCGGGACGGAGCCGAGGGCATCCGGCAGACCAGCGGCGCCGCCCAGCTGTCCCAGGCCGCGGTGGAGGAGCTCATCCGTACCGGCGAGATGTCGTCCGGCGCTCGCGACATCCGTCGCCACTTCCCTACGATGGTGCGCACCGAGGCGGGCGACCTGGAGCCGGTCGCCGCGTGGAACACGGGCCGACGGGAGTTCTTCGAGGACAACATCTTCTCGGCGTTCCTGCCGGCACTGCAGAACATCGTGGTCCGGGTGTTCTCCCCCCGACTGGGCGTGGTGTCCCAGGACCAGGACCTCGCGGAGGTGTGGGGCCAGGAACTCGACGGGGCCGACGACCGTCCGGTGCACGTCGTGGAGTCCGGGGGGCGGCTGTTCGCGGGCGCGAACGGCCACGCGTACGAGATCGAAGCCACCAAGGGAAGCGTCCGGACCAGGCGCCGCCTGGCGGATCTGGGGATGTTGGGCAGTCGTGACACCCGGCTGGCCACCGACGGAACCACGTTGTTCGTCGGTGTCCACGGCCGTCTGCACGGTCTGGCGCTGTCCGACCTGAGCCCGCGGTGGGAGTTGTCCCTGCACGGGCCGAACCCGCTCGACCGAGGACCGGTCAGCGTGCTGTGGGACGGACACCGGCTGCTCGCGGGATACTCCGGCCAGGTGTCCGAGATCGACCCGACGACCGCGACACTGCTGCGCAGGCATCGGCTCGAGCACACACTTGGCTTCGGAGGCCACGAGACGACTCTGGCCGGCGACGGTGCGATGGTGTTCGCCGGGACTCCGGGCCACGTGTACGGCATGACCTCGGCGGACCGGAAGGCCCGATGGCGTGCCGACCTCACGAAGTCCGGCAGGCGGCCATCCCGGGCCGTCTCGGTGTTGTGGAGCGGCGGCCGGCTCCTCGCCGGCTCCGCGGGCCAGCTCTATGACATCGATCCCACAACCGGTGCGGTGCTGCACCGGCTTGCCCTGACCGGCAGCGCCGGGGACCACGCGATGTCACTGTCCGCTGGTGTCACGGAGGTGATCGCGGCGGTGGACGGACGGGTGTACGCAGTCGACCTGAACGACTGGTCCAGGGTCCGCTGGTGGGTCGACCTCGACGACAAGGACGAGGAACCCGGTCCGGTCAGCGTGTCCCTGCGCGGACCCCGGCTGTTCGTGGGATCGCGCGGGCACCTGCACCACCTGGACCCGGCAACCGGCAGGGTGCGCAACAGCCTGCCTCTCCGGCATCCGGTCAGCTTCGGCGACTTCACCACCACCATCTCCGCATCCGGCCGGTTCCTCCACGTCGGCATGCACGGCCACGCGTACCAGGTGCTCGTCAACGACTGACGGTGGGACGCACGATGTCAAGTTTTGGTTGACGTCGCTGCCAGTCCGGATTCGGACCTGATCCTGCCGGTGGTCCTTCCCCCTCTGCTCTTCGCCGCCACGCAGCGCACCACCGTGACGGAGTTCCGCCGGCACCTGGCGGCCGTTGCCTGGCTCGCCATCGGACTCACCCTGGCCACCGCGGCTGTGGTCGCCGTGGTCGCTCACGCCTGCCGACTGTCCTGGACCACCGCGGCAATCCTCGGCGCCGTGGTCTCTCCGCCGGACCCGCTGGCCGGCTCGCTGTGGTTCACCAGCGTGGGTACCGAACTCGTCCTCGCGGTGGTTGTGGGGTGCTGACCGGCCTGCTCGCCGGGGTGGTCGCGCAGCTCGCCCTCGCCCGGATCCGGGACGCCTACGCCGAGACGACCGTGACCGTGCTCGTTCCGTTCGTCGCCTACGTCGGCGCCGACCACCTGCGGGGTTCCGGGGTACTCGCCGTTCTGGTGCTGGGGTTGTACCTTCGCAGCCGCGCACACCACGCGACCACCTCCCAGGGCTGGCTGCTCGGGCGTTCCGTCTGGTCCTACGCGGACTTCCTGGTGGGCTTGTCCCGGCGGGACGACATCGTGGTGGTCGCCATGAGCTGCGTGCTGGTGACCCTGCTCGTGCAGGGACTCACCCTTGCTCCGTCGACCACCTGGCTGCGGGTGGGAAGCGAGGACGACGACAGTCGTTCGGTGGCACGGCTTCGCAGGGAGGCCGCCACTACGGCTCTGGAGGAGATCCGCCCCATCGAGCCCGAACACCTTGCGGACACGGTACGCCGCGCCGCCGTACTTCAGTACGAGGGCTACGTGTCGGCGCAGACTGCGATGGAGGAAGCCCGCCGGGCCGAGGCGTCCGAGAACGAGAGGGACCCGGCCGAGCAGCTACGCAAGGTCCTGCGGCGTGCCACCGACGTCGAACGTCAACACGTCCTGGACAGCCGCCGCCGCGGCACCGTCAGTGCCGAGGTGGCCGACAGGGCACTCCGGGACGTCGAGACACGCGCGGTTCGCGACCTCGGCTAGGACGTCTCGCGGAAGCACCCTCCTCAAGCCCGGCTTCAGAGTTCGGCGAGGGACCCGTCGTGGTGGCGCCACGGAGTGATCCGATAGCTGTGCCCGATCTCCGCGGCCCGGCGTACCGCCTGCTCGTCCACCTGAACACCGAGCCCGGGACCGGGTGGCCGCACCAGGTGGCCGTCCACCAACGTGAACGGCCGCTCGTCGACCAGTCCGGCCAGCACCTGCCTGCCGCCGTCGGCTTCCAGGCCGAGCGCCTGTTCCTGGACGAGGAAGTTGGGGGTGGCGAGATCAACCTGCAGCGACGCGGCCAGCGCGAGCGGCCCGAGCGGGCAGTGCGGCGCCAGCGACGCCCCGAACGTCTCGGCCACCACGGCGATCCGGCGTACCTCGGAGATTCCGCCGGCGTGGGACAGGTCCGGCTGGGCGACCGCGATGCCTGCCTGGAGAGCAGGGAGGAAGTCACTGCGGGAGAACAGGCGTTCGCCGGTGGCGACCGGGATGCTGGTGCAGGCGACGATCTCCGGCAGCAGGTGGCCGAACTCCGGCAGCACCGGTTCCTCCACGAACAGCGGCTCGAACGGCTCCAGCAGCGGGAGGACGCGGCGGGCCATCGGGGGCGAGAACCTGCCGTGGAAGTCGATCGCCAGGTCGCGATCGGGCCCGAGAACCTCACGGACAGCCGCCACCCGGCGCAGGAGAAGGTCGGTCTGGGCTGGTGTGTCGATGGGGCCGAGAGTGCCCGGGCAACCAAGCAGTTTCACCGCCGTGAGGCCGGCGGCGACCGCCCGAGCCGCGCTGTCTGCGATGGCACCCGGCTCGTCACCGGCGACCCAGCCGTACATGCGGACTCGTTCACGGACCGGTCCGCCGAGCAGTTCGTGGACAGCGGCCCCGCGTACATTTCCGGCGATGTCCCACAGCGCCTGGTCGATGCCGGCGACGGCGCTGGACAGGATCGGACCGCCGCGGTAGAAGGCGCCCTTGGCGAGCAGCTGCCAGTTGTCCTCGATCCGCAGCGGGTCGACGCCGATCAGCAGCTCGCCCAACTCGTGCACCGCCGCGCGTACGGTGCCGGCTCGTCCCTCCAGCACCGGCTCGCCCCAGCCGACCACTCCCTCGTCGGTCTCCACGCGGACGAACAACCACCGCGGTGGGACGAGAAACGTCTCCAGCCTGACGATCTTCATCGACTCCCCTGACCATCCGTCCGGGCGTACGCGTCGTGTGTCCGAAACGCCCGCTCGCCGCCGACCGGACGGCCCGGGCGGCGGCGGGCGATGCGAACGACGCACGTTATCCGGGATACCAGACGATCCGTGGGTCGTCGGGGCTTCGCTGGTAGTCCCAGGCCTCGTCGATGAGGCGTTCGGTGTCGTACTTCGGTTTCCAGCCGAGCAGCAGCTTCGCCTTGGCGTTGTCCAGCCAGGTCGAGTGGTGAGGCGTCGGCACCTTCACGGCCGGCAGGCCACGCGTACTCGCGAGGTGATCCGCCACTTGCTGGTAGTCGACCGGCTCGTCCATGCAGATGTTGAAGGTCTGGCCGAGGGCCGCCGGGTGCTCCAGCGCGATGGCGATCGCCTCGACCAGATCGCTGACGTGGACGAAGTTGCGCTTCAGCGGATGCCCGTCGGCGTCCAGCGCCAGTGGGACCGCACCCTCCGGGACGTCACCGTCCACGAGCTCGCGCCACGGCGGGCCGCCGAACTGGTCGGTGCCGAACGACAGGGAGTACCTGAAGTCGTCCCGGTCCATGATCCAGGGCGCTCGCAGGCAGGTGGAGTTCAGGCCGTACGCGATCTGGTACTGCTCGAGCATCACCTCCTCGAGCACCTTCGACAGCGCGTAGCATCCCTCGTACGCGGTGTGCCGCTGCGTCTCGGTCACCGGCACCGGGTGCTTGTAGACGAAGTGGCCGACGGCCGCGTCACCGCCGATGAGGACGAAGCGCTCGAACGCCGGGCTCTCCCGCGCTTCCTCCAGCAGCCAGAACAGACCCTTGACCGCCACGTCCATGATCTCGTCGGGCGTCTCCTTGCACGTCGCCAGGTGGACGACATGGGTCACCCCCGCCATCGCCTGGCGTACGGCGTCCCGGTCGGCGATCGATCCGAACACCGACTCGACGCCGTCGACGTCGAGGCTCCTGTTGTGGCAGAGCGCGCGGATCTCGCAGGTCCCCTGGAGACGATCGACGAGGGCCCGGCCCACCTTGCCGGTGGCGCCGGTGACGAGCAGCCTCACGAGTTCTGCCACTGCGGAAGGTCGAGAATGACGCTGCCCTGCAGGTTCCTGGTCTGCTGGCGCGCGCCCGTGGAGTCGAAGAACTGCTCCTCGTCGAACAACCAGGGCCGGGTGCCACCGTCGGCCTCGTGCCGAGCCCGCAGGTCGGCGAGCATGCCGTCCCCGCGGCCGTACGACGGCCACTTCACCCCGGACTGGCAGAACGACATGTCGATGAAGAAGCGCGGGCTGTCCTCACCACCGGGCTTCGCGCGACGTGCGTGCCACATCCCCGAGTGCACGATCAGCATCGAGCCGGGCGAGACGTCGTCGACCGTGATGGACCCCGGCAGGTCGGAGTCACCGAGGAACGTCAGCGCGTTGCTGTCCACGGCGTGGTGTTGCGATCCGGGTACCAGGAGCAGGTCGCCGATCGTGCCGTTGAGCCCGTTGAGATAGAAGAACACGTGCACCATCAGGTGCGAACGGTTGGTCTGGGGGTACTGCTCGTAGTCCTGGTGCCAGGCAACGCCCCTGGTGCCGGCGTCGTGCCGCGCCGCGTGGATGTGGTGGAAGACGTACCGCTCGCCACCCATCACCTTGTCCACCTGCTCGAGTGCCCGCGGATGCCAGGTGAGCGCGCCGATCTGCTCGTTCTCGTACGCGTTGCGCTGCGGCCTGGCCGACGCGTGCACGTCGACAGCCGCCTTCAACGTGTCGATTTCTTCCTTGCCGAGGAAGTCCGGGAAGACCGCGTACCCCTGCTCCTGGAATGAATCCAGCATCACTTTCCCTTTCGGCAGCCCGAACGGCTACGTCGACCAAACGAGGGAGCTCTGCGCACATCGGCACGGCAGTGGGCGGACATCACGCGAGATCAATCTTCGACGCTAGCCGCGCCCCGATTTGGGTGTCAACGAGACCCGCCCGCCTGCCGGTACCGGCCTCGCCGAGCCGGCGGTCACCGTCACCGTCACACTGCGGGTCGTGTTCGGAATCCGTCCTGGCCGGCTGCCGGTATCCGGTCGAGTTCTCACCTCGGCAAGCCTTGCTCTTACGGACGACCGGCCCGCCGTCAATCCGAACTTGCCGACAGCGGCCGGAAGTGCGTGAAGGTCTCGCAACCCTCCGACCCGTCAGACCCTCGGTCCAGGTAGTAGAAACTGGTCGGCCGCCGATCGTACCGACCGTCTTCGTACTTGATGTGGAGGACGTCGTAGGCGCCAGACCTCGTAAGGTCCAATGCTTCCATGTACAGCTCCTTGAGCGTGGGGGCGCCCTCTGGCCAGGAACTCCCTCTGGCCGGCGCGTTCAGGGGCTTCGTGTCGGTGGCCTCGTCGTCGCGGACGGTGATCAACCTCCTGCCGCTCGACTTCCCGCCGCACTTGCCCTGGAAGTACTTGAGCGTGAACGAATAGTCGGATGGAGCGCAAGGTCCGTGAATGCCTCACGCGTGCCTCATTCCGTTGATGCGTCCCCGGGCGGGCCACCCGTCAGTGGGCGTCGCCACCACCGCCGGCGTACCGGAAGATGATCTCGGCCACCTCGGGCGGTGGGGCGCCCTGCGACCACACCAGCCGGATGGCATCGGTCTCCAGCCCGCCTGCGGACAGTTCGGTGAAGTCGGGAGCCAGGGTGCCCAGCGTGCGCCAGCGCCCCGAGCCGTCGCGCACCTGAACTGTCGCCCGGGCATCCGCCGACGACAGTACGACGACATCGGCCAGCGGCCTGCTCTGCGACGCCGTCACCAGGAGCGCGTCACCTTCTGCCGGGCTCCTCGCCGCGCGGTACCACGCGTCGACGTCGCTGTCGGCCGCGGCGCGAAGCGACGATCCTTCGGCAGCGGGCGGCCCTCCCGACACCGAGTACGTCACGTCCTGGGAGTCGCGTACCTCGACGGAGAACTCCCGCACCACCAGCCAGTAGCCGTCGTTGCCGCCGGTGGCCCGGTAGCGGACGTACCTCGCACTCGTACCCGCCGGCGCGGTTGCCCGTACCTCCGCAGTGGTCCCGGTGGTGAGCGTCGTCCACGAGCGACCGTCGGCGGAGTACTCGAGCAGGCCGGTGTGGATGTAGTCGTTCGGGCTGCTCGACTTCGACATCAGTACGGCGACGTCGCCGATCTCGTGCACGGCGCGCAGGTCGACGCCTACCAGATCCCCGGGCGACGGCGGCCCGTCGGTCCAGTAGAAGGTGCCCGGGTCGCCGTCGACCATGCGTTCCGGCGCGTTGTCGGCGTAGGTCCCGAGCGTCGTCGTCGGCACGGGCCTGGTCTTCGTCAGCCCGAGCCAGTGGTCGCCCGCCTCCTCGGCATCGGCGATGAACTTGTCCAGCACTCCGTCGGCGATCCGCGGGTAGGTGCTGTTGTGCGGAGCCCTGGAGTCCCGGATGGCCTTCGCCCGTGCGATCAGCGGTGCGATCTGCTGGCGGTCCCGCCACGCCCGCGCTCCGTCACCGGCCTCCTGGGCGTCGAGCATGTCCAACGCCGTGAGGCCGGCCTTCGCCCACAGTTCGGTCGCGTCCAGCCAGGCAGCCGCCTCGGGCACGAACCGCGGGTCCGTCACTCCGGCACGGATCACGCTCGGCGCCGCGCCCAGAGATCGGACGTAGGCCCGCAGCGTTGCGATCGCCGCAGCGCGGTCACCGGTCTGCCAAGCAGACCAGAAGGTGTCGATCCGCTGACGCAACTCGGGAGCCTGGGTCTTGTGCAGCGTTCCGTCGTAGGTCGACACGTCCGCGAACACGCGCAGCGCGGCAGCCGTGGCGGCGTCCCCGCCGGCAAGCTCGTTCAGCGCCGCCTCCCAGGCCGTGCGGTCGTCGAACGTCGCGTCGTGCCAGGAGAAGTCGGCGAAGGAGAACAACGCCGGCTTGCTGGTCGCGGCCTGGTTCGACGGGTTGGAGATCACGCCGACGACGTGCTCGGACAGCCCGCGCTCACGCCCGGTGTAGGGGCCGAGGGGCAGCCGGCCGGCAATGTAGTCGTTGACGGGGTAGTTGTCCCAGACCAGGACCTGGTGGCCGAACACCTTCCTGGCCGCGGCAGCCTGGGCGTTGGTGATCGTGGTCGGCACCACGCCCACACCGGTCCAGTGCACGACGACATGGGGGTCGAGGTTCTCCCGAACTGCCTTCTTGTACGGCGACTCGGTGGTGTTGTAGTACTCCGTCGGCACCATCTGCAGCGGTGCCACGTCTCCCTTGCTGTCAACCCATGCTTGCACCCGGTTCAGGAGGTAGGCCTGGGCCTTGCCCGCACCCGCCGCGCCGGTCCCGAACTTCGCCGGATCCTCGTCGCAGTGCCAGGTGTTGTAGTCGATGTCGTCCAGCGGAACGTTGAACGACCGGCCGCCGAGAGCGTAGATCGCGTCGAACTTCGCCAGCAGGGCGTCGAGGTCGGCCTTGGAGGAGTAGCAGATCGACAGCCCCGGCGACAGCGCGAACGTGAAGTCGACGTGGTTTCGACGCGCTCGGTCGACCAGCGTGCCGAGTTCGGCCAGCTTGTCCGCCGGATAGGGGTCCCGCCAGCGTTCGCGGTGGAACGGGTCGTCCTTCGGCGCGTACTCGTAGGTGTTCATCTTGTGCGCACCGAGGTAGTCCACGTGGTCGAGCCGGTCCGCCTGGGTGTACGGCGTTCCGTAGAAGCCCTCGATCGAGCCGCGGTACCGCATGCTCGGCCAGTCCCGGATCGCGACGCCGGGCAGTTGCTCCAGGCCCGCGTGCGGCCTCACCAGCTGCCGGAGCGTCTGCGCGGCATAGTAGGTACCGTCGACGTCGACGCCCCCCAGCACCACGTGCTTGCGGTCGTCGGGAGTACGACCTGTGGCGAGCACGTAACCCTCTGCCGGTAGCCCCGACGGACCGTCGACGCCCAGCTTCGCGAGGACTTCCGCTCCTCCGCCGAGCCACACCGTCACCGGCGTGTGCGGATCCCGCCCGTCTGTGGCAACGATGTCTTTGACGCCCGCCCGGGTGAGCGTACCCCTGACCACCTTCTCCGCCGCGGCATCCGTCGTCCGTCCTCGGACCAGACCCACGACCGGAGTGATCGGGAAACCATCGTCGCGGGACGTCTCCCGCTGAGGGGTCGGCCACACCCTCGGGACGTCGGGAGTGGCGACGGATCCGGCCGGCGGGCGGGCCACCGAGGCGCTCTTGGGCACGGCCGAAGCCGACGGGACCGCTCCGGACATGGGCACGAGCACCGCCACCGCCAGCATGGTCAGGGCTGCTCTGAGTCGGGCGGCCACCGTGCCTCCTCACCTGTCACGTCATCGCGATGCGACGTGACTCTGGATGAACGTACGCGAACGCAAAGAGATGGTGCCGGTCCGGGCATCCTCCGGGCAGGGGTACGGCGTCGTCAAGGTCAGCCGTGATCCACGGCCGACGACGTCCGACCACGGCCGTGGTCGGACGGGACCGGTCCCGTTACCGTTCCCCTCCCCCACGGCGGTGTCATGAAGGCGATCATGTTCGGCGGCGCTCTCTCCCTCGTCCTGTCCCTGGCGTCGACTCCCGCCGTGGCCAGATTCTTCCTGCGGAGGAGACTCGGACAGCCGATCCACGACGAGATGCCGATGGAGCACCAGGTCAAGCAGGGCGTCCCGACGATGGGTGGCACCGTCGTCATCGCCGCCGCCACCGTCGGCTACCTGGTCGCACACCTCGTCGGCGGTGTGGGCCCGTCGGCGTCAGGCATGCTCGTCCTGTTCCTGCTGGTCGGTCTCGGCGTGGTCGGTTTTCTCGACGACTACCTGAAGATCACCCGGGAACGGAACCTCGGTCTGCGTGGCCGCACGAAGCTGGTCGGCCAGACGCTCGTCGCCGTCGTGTTCGCCGTCGTCGCGATCCGGTTACCCGACGCGGACGGACTCACGCCCGCGTCGACGTTGGTGTCGTTCATGCGTGATCTGCCCGGTCTCCGGTTGGGGGCCGTGTTCTTCGTGCTCTGGGCACTGTTCATGGTGTCGGCCACCTCCAACGGCGTGAACCTCGTGGACGGTCTGGACGGGCTCGCCGCCGGCACCTGCGTCCTCGTCTTCGCGGGCTACACGATCATCTGCGTCTGGCAGTTCAACCAGTCCTGCGCCGCGGCCGACGTGCCCGGCTGCTACCAGGCACGCGACCCGTACGACCTCGCCGTACTCGCGTTCTCGCTGGCAGCCGCCTGCGGCGGGTTCTTGTGGTGGAACGCCAATCCGGCACGCATCATCATGGGTGACACCGGCGCACTGGGGCTCGGTGGCGCCGTCGCGGGGCTCGCGATCACGACCCGGACCGAGCTGCTCCTCGTCGTCATCGGCGGGTTGTACGTCGCGGCGAACGGGTCGGTGATCCTGCAGCGCGGCTACTTCAAACTGACCAGGCGACTCACCGGCACCCCGCGCCGGATCTTCCTGAGCTCGCCCATCCAGCACCACTTCACTCTCAAGGGCTGGCCGGAGATCACCATCGTGATCCGCTTCTGGATCGTCTGCGGCATCCTCGTCGCCTCGGGACTCGGCATGTTCTACGCAGAGTGGCTCACCTACTCCTGAGCCGCTTCGGCATGGTCTAGCCTGACCGAATGCCCACGCGATCGGTTGTGGTGGTGGGATACGAACGCGCCGAGCTTGTCGACATCGCGTGCGTCACGTCCGCCTTGATGCTGGCCACCCGGCTCGGCGCGCGACCGGCGTACCAGGTAGGGCTGGCGACCGTGGGCGGGCGCGACATCGTGTGCGAGTCGGGTCTGGTCCTGCGCGCGCAGTTGGATCTCTGCGACCTCCAGGACGCTGTGGACACGTTGATCGTGTCCGGTGGGGACGGCCATCTCTCCGCAGCTGCCGACCCGCGCCTCGTCCGGGGAGTGCGGCGGCTGGCCTCGCGCGCTCGGCGGGTCGCCTCGGTGTGTACCGGCACGGCCATCCTCGCCGAGGCGGGACTGCTGGACGGGCGGCGCGCCACGACGCACTGGTTCTACGCCGACGACCTGATCGCGCGCTACCCGAGGGTCTCGATCGACCCGGCGCCGATCTTCGTCCGGGATGGCAACGTCGCGACCTCCGGCGGCGTCACCGCCTCGCTCGACCTCACCCTCGCCTTCGTCGAGGAGGATCACGGCCCCGAGTTGGCTCGATGGGTGGCCATGGGGATGGTCGCCTACCTCAAGCGCCCCGGCAACCAGGCGCAGATGAGCGTGTTCACCCGCACCCCCCGGCCCGCGGACGCCACGGTGCGCCGGGTGATGGACCATGCCGCGACCCATCCCGACGGAGATCTCCGGACGGAGACCCTGGCGGCGCTGGTCGGGGTGAGTCCGCGCCAGCTCCACCGGCTCTTCCGCGCCGAGCTCGGTGACACCCCGGCCAATGTCGTACGGCGCACCCGGCTCGAAATGGCGGCTCGGCTCGCCGCGACCACCGATCTGCCCCTGTCCCAGGTCGCTCGCCGAACGGGCTTCGGATCGGCTGAGAGTCTGCGGCAGGCCTTCGTGTCGAAGTTCGGAACCAGCCCGCGGGCTTTTCGCCACTCTCAGGCACATGCCCGGCCCTGAGCGATGACGGGCCACTACTCGAGCCACTCGGTGACGAAGCGCGGGTTGGCGTGGATGTGGACGGCCTCGTAGCCGCTCTCGCCGGTGGAGAACTTGTGCGGTGTGCTCGCCGGCACGACCAGCACCTGTCCGGCGTGGGCCTCGATCTGGTCCTCGCCCACGGTGAAGGTGGCGGATCCCCTGCGGATGATGAAGGTCTCGGCGTAGGGGTGCTGATGAAGACGCGGACCGACCCCGGCCTTGGTGGTGGACTCCAGAATGATCGAGACGTTCGCCGCCCCGGGCAACTCCTCGTAGTTCTCGGTCCAGTCCTCGCCGTCGTCGCGGCCGTCCGGTCGATCGAGTACGAAGGGTTTCATGGTCGGCTTTCCTCCTACGGTGTGGTCGGACAGGACTCGCTCCTGCCGGCTGTGTCCGGCCACCCGCGTCCTGGCTCAGGCGGCGAACCGGTAGTGGCCGCGATCCCAGGCGAGCAGGGCGAACGTCTGGATCACGGCCGCCTGTTCGAGCGTCTCCGGGCGGTACGACGGGTCGTAGGGCCCGCCGCCCGACGGCGGGAAGCGGAACAGTCCGAGGGCGGCGTCGCGGTTGTGCCCCCAGACGTGTTCGGCGTACGCCTCGACGACCGCGCGGTAACGAGAGTCGTGCCGGACCGAGTCGAGCAGCATGAGGTTCTTGAAGAAGATGGCGTTGAACACGGCCGGCTGGTCGTAGTACCGGTTTCCGTCGGTCCAGTAGTCCAGCGCGGCGGCCGCGTCGGTGCGCGCCTGGGCGAGATAGCGGGGATCACCGGTGGCACGGTGGAGCAGCGCACCCGCACCGATCATCGCCCCGGAGTTGTAGATCCACAGCGTGGGGTTGACCGTGCCGTCGAGGCTGATGTCGTTCTGGTACAGGCCTTCCGACGATCGCAGGCAGGTACGGTTCCAGTCGTAGAGACGCTCGGCCCAGTCCAGGTAGGACTTGTCGCGAGTCAGTTCGTACAGATGCGCGGCGAGCTCGGCGGTGAGTCCGGTGACGTTCGCCGCCCGGATCGACGTCCACGTCGCGTCCACCCAGAACATCCCACCAGGACAGGCGTGTGAGGTGTCGGTGTCCCATCCCCCGACGAGAACGTCGAAGATCTGCTCGGCACGACGCCGATCCGCCAGCCGGTTTTCGAGAAGGTAGCGCCGGACGAACTCCAGGCCGACGATCGAGTTGTCGTCGTAGAACAGGTCACCGCCGCCTCCCAGCGGAGGGACGACGTACGACGCGTAACCGGGCGGGTCGTGGTCGGGATTCAGGTACGCGCTCAGGCCGGCGAAACGATCGCGGACGTCGGACCTGAATCGACTGCCCGTGCCCGGCACGATCGACAGATCGATGGTCGCCGCCGTCGCCTCCCGCATCGGCCACAGATAGGAGTACGCGTTGTCGGCCGGGTCGTGCGGATACTTCTCCAGGTACAGGTGGTGCTGGTCGGCGCCGAGATAGAGATGGCGCTGGAGAGCGGCGTAGGAGGTGAACGCACGCTCGGCCCACGTCGTCCGGTCGGTGCTTCCGGACGCGGACGCACGCACCGCCGACGGGGCGGCCGAACCAGGCGGGCACAGCGCACCGACCATCAGCAGGCCGGCGAGAACAACCACACCGGCACGGCAGAACGCCTTCTTGACGTGGCAGACCATTGGTCGCGGGCCTTTCCGCCGGGGACTGCGGGAGTGAGCGAACATCTCAGCCTGCAACCTCCGTCGGTACGGGAGGTGCAGGCTCGGCTCAGCTTGCAGTCTCCGGCCGGCGGCGTCGACCCACGTGGCCGTACTCGGCCCAGCCGATACCGACGCCCAATCCCCCAGCCCGGTTGGGAAGCCGTGCGGGGATCGGTGTGACCGGTAAGCCTTTCTGTGTTTGGCCAAAGTTAGCCTCGCCGACCTATTGCCGACGCTCAAGATCGTTAACATCCTTCTGCTAGCTAACTCTTGAGGGTGGAAACCGACATGGACAGCACCCCCGCAGTCAAGGCTCGCGGAATCACGAAGTCCTTCGAAGACGTGGTCGCACTCGACGGCGTCGACCTCGACGTCCCGATCGGCCAGGTCCACGGTCTGGTCGGTCCGAACGGCGCCGGAAAGACGACTCTGCTCGGGCTGCTGTTGGGCTTGGCGGTTGCCGACGGCGGCCGCCTGGAGATCCTGGGTACGCCGGTCGGTCGCACCCTCGCCGTGCCGGAAGGCGTCGCGGGCTTCGTCGACGGACCGGGGCTCTATCCCTCCCTCACCGCGCGGCAGAACCTGTCCGCGTTGGCCTCGCTTCGCGGGTACGACACCAAGGACCCCGCGGGGGTCGACGACGCGCTGGAACAGGTGGGGCTCACCGATGTCGCCGACGACCGGGTCGGCGGCTTCTCGCTGGGGATGCGCCAGCGGCTCGGCCTGGCTGCTGCGTTGCTGACCTCACCACGGCTGCTGGTACTCGACGAACCGGCCAACGGCCTGGACCCCGCGGGCAAACGTCAGGTGCACCGCGTCATCAACGCACTCGCTGCGAACGGCACCGCGGTCGTCATCTCCAGTCACCGGATGGACGACCTCGCGGTTCTGTGCTCGGAGGTCACCATCCTCTCCACCGGCCGGGTGGTCTTCTCCGGTCCGGTGAGCAAGCTGGCAGCCGAGGGCGGCGCCCTCGACTACCGCCTGGTGACCTCGGACTCTCGGGCCGCCCGGCGGGTCGCACTGCACACGCCGGGACTCGGTGTACCGCCCGCCAACGACGTCGCCGGACGACCGGACACCACCGACGTGCTCGTGGTTCGCGGGCCGGTGCCCGTCCTCGACGATCTGGTCGTACGGCTGGTGGGGGCCGGTATCGCGGTACGTGAGCTGGGACCGGTGGTCCCGCCGCTGGAGGCGGCCTTCCTCGCCCTCACCGGAGATGGCGGGGCATCCGAGTCGGAGCCGACCGAGGAGACTCTGCGATGACCGCGACCACGACGTTTGCCACACCGTCGCGGACCGAGGCCCGACCGGCTCCGCTTGCACGTGGCTACCGCTTCGAGCTGGTGAAACTGCTGTCCCAGTGGCGAATCCGGGTGTTGCTGCTCGCATGCTGGATCGCTCCTGCCGTCTTCGTGGCGGTGGTGAGCCGGCAGAGTGCACTGCCGGCCGACACGGTCTTCGGGCGCTGGATGCACGCCACCGGCTGGGCGGGTTCGCTGGTGGTGCTCGCCTTCTCCTGCACGTGGGCGCTTCCGTTGCTGACCGCGCTGGTCGCCGGTGACGTCTTCGCCGCGGAGGACCGGCTGGGCACCTGGCGGCACCTCCTGGTCGCGGTCCGCTCGCCGAGCCGGATCTTCGCCGCGAAAGCGCTTGCCAGCCTCACGGTTCTGCTGCTGCTGGCCGCCGGGCTCGCCGCGTCCGGAATATCGGGTGGACTGCTGGCAGTCGGCAACCATCCCCTCGTCGGCCTCGACGGCCACAGTCTGAGCCCGGCATCCGCGGCCGGCACGGTGCTGCTGGCCTGGGCCTGCGTCCTGGCGCCGATGCTGGCGTTCGCCGGGGTCGGGCTGCTCGGCTCGGTCGCGCTGGGACGCTCCCCAATGGGACTGCTGATGCCCGCGCTGCTCGCGTTCGTGCTCCAGCTCGCCCAGATGCTGCCGCTGCCGGTGAGCGTTCGGCTGGCCCTTCCCAGCCAGGCGTTCCTCGCCTGGCGAGGGCTGTTCACCGGTCCGGCACAGACCGGCCCGCTGCTCATCGGGCTCGTCGTCAGCCTGGCGTGGGCTGTCGCTGCCACCGCTCTGGCGTACCGGCTGTTCCTGCGCCGCGACTTCACCGACCTGGCGTACGACGGATCGGGGCGAAGGATCCTCGTGGCCGGCGTCGTGCCGTTGGCCGGACTGGTCGCACTGACCGTCGGGGTCCTCGCGGCGACGACACCCGCGGCCGGGACGGGAATCGTGCGCACCAAGCTGCAGGACTCCCTCGCCACGGCGTACGCCCATCTCTACCGACTGCAGACCGCGGAACTTCACCGGCCCGACGTCACCGAAGCGCAGCTGCGGGCCACCGCGTCCTGCGACAAGGGCGGCGACCGCGTCGCCGACGAGGGTCCCGGCAACGACTGGCGGTGCGTCGTCACCTGGCACCTGCCGGGTGCCACGGCGGTGGGCACCGCCATCTACCAGCTCGACGTGACCGCCGACGGGCGGTACGTCGCGGACGGGGACGGACCCAAGGAGGTCAACGGCTACTTCCAGGTTCGCACCCCGACCGGGGATGCACCGAATCCCCTATGGCAGCTCGACGGGAACGTCGACCTGCTTGCCAACTCTCCGGAGGGATAATTCCATGCAGGTAAGGCGTCAACGCCGGAACGGCAAGGGGGTCCGTTCCGGACCCTCGAGCCGACGCGCCGGCAACCGGATCCGCGTCATCGCGGCCGGCGCCGCCACCCTCGCGATCGCCAGCGGGGGGATGGCCTACGCCTCGACCGAGGCTTTCGGCACCCTTCAGGTCGGCCAGACCACCGACAAGGGCATGGTGGTCTCAGCCGACCAGTTCATCAAGCCGATCGGCACGCGTCTTGTCATCAACTACGGCAAGATCATGTCGTCCACGGTCAGCCCGGACGGTACCCACCTGGCCGCCTCGCTCGCCGATGGTGGGATGGCACTGGGCATCATCGACCTGAAGACGTCGACCATCCAGCAGCTCGTCGGCAAGAACGCGAAGGCGGACCTTCAGATCAGCGGCAACGACGTCGGCCAGGAAGGCCCGACGTACTCCCCCGACGGTTCGCAGCTGTGGTTGGGGCAGGCCGATGGCTACCGCAAGTTCACTGTGAACGCCGACGGCACGCTTGCCAACCCGACGTTCGTCTCGATCCCGGCGGACGGCCCCAAGCGCGCGCTGGCGAGCGGTGCGGTGTTCTCGGCCGACGGCAAGACCGTCTACGCAGCCGTCAACGGCCAGAACCGCGTCGTGGCCATCGACGCCGCGTCCGGGGCCATCCAGCAGAGCTGGGCGGTCGGTATCGCCCCGCGAGACCTGGAGATGGTCGGGAACAAGCTCTACGTGAGCAACGAGGGTGGCCGCCCGGCCAAGCCGGGTGAGACCACGATCAACTCCTACAACACCGACGTGCCCGCCGACCCGGACACCGGTTCCGCCACCACCGGCACGGTGAGCGTCATCAACCTGGCCGACACGAGTGCCGAACCGACAAGCATCGACGTCGGACTGCACCCGACCGCGCTGTACGCCAAGAACGGCGCGTTGTTCGTCACCAACACCGCGACCAACGACGTCTCGGTCATCGACACCACCAGCGACAAGGTCGTGCAGACGATCGCGACCCAGCCCTGGCCCGAATCCGAGGTGGGCTATGAGCCGGACGCGGTGACCCTCACCGACGACGGCCACCTGCTGGTGACCCTGGGCCGCGCCAACGCCGTCGCGGTCTACCGCTACACCACGGCGCTGGCGCCGGTCAGCTACGTCGGCCTGCTGCCGACGGACTACTTCCCCTCCGAGATCACCACTGTCGGCAATGACGTACTGGTCTCCAACACCCGTGGTATCGACGCGCGCCGGCCGAACAACCCGGCTGGGTACGGTACCCACGACACGACGTCGAGCCTGCAGAAGTTCACACTGCCGAGCGACACGGTCATCAAGGCCCAGACGCAGAAGGTCTTCACGCAGAACGGCTGGACTCCCAATTCGGTGCTGAAGAGCACGAGCCCGAATGTGCGACCGGTGGCCGTGCCGAAGAGGCTCGGCGATCCCTCGACGATCAAGTACGTGTTCCTGATCGTCAAGGAGAACCGGACCTACGACCAGGTGTTCGGCGACGACGCGCGCGGCAACGGCGACGCGTCGCTGGCGCAGTACGGCCTGAACGTGACGCCGAACCAGCACGCGATGGCCAGGCAGTTCGGCCTGTACGACAACGCCTACGACGTCGGCACGAACTCCGCCGAGGGCCACAACTGGCTCATGCAGGCCGACAACCCGGAGTACTCCGAGTCCATGGCCGGTGAGTACATCCGCACCTACGACACCGAGAACGACGTCCTCGGCCACCAGCGGACCGGCTTCATCTGGTCCGGCGCACAGGCGGCCGGGCATTCGGTCAAGAACTACGGCGAGTTCCAGTCGTTCGAGCAGAAGCCTGCCGGGGCGAACTGGCAGACCTACTACTGCGACTACAAGAACATGGTCGAGACCGGACAGGACACGCAGTACCCCATCCAGGTGGGTTCGGCGATCCCGTCGCTCAACAAGGTTTCGGTCCAGGGCTTCCCGATGTTCGATCTCAACGTTCCCGACATCTACAAGACGGAGATCTGGAGGCGTGAGTTCCAGAAGAACGGCCCGGCCAACCTGAACATGTTCTGGCTGTCCAACGACCACACCGGTGGCCCGGTGAACGCAGCCGCCGGGGTCGCCGACAACGACCTCGCGACCGGCCGGATCGTCGACGAGATCTCGCACAGCAAGTACTGGAAGGAGTCCGCGATCTTCGTGCTCGAGGACGACTCCCAGAACGGCATCGACCACGTTGACGGGCACCGTGCCCCGATCCAGGTCATCAGCCCCTGGGCACAACACGGCACCGTGGACAGCCGCTACTACACCCAGATCATGGCGATCAGGACCATCGAGCAGATCCTCGGGATCCACCCGATGAACCAGAAGGACAGCGCGGCCACTCCGATGGCGGCTGCGTTCAGCGACACGCCCGACAACACGCCGTTCAACGCCGTGCCGAACCGGACGTCGCTGACTCTGGGTCTGAAGACCATGCCGGCATGCGGCGAGGACGTTCCGGTGACGGCGAACCGGAACTTCACGCCGCCGCCGTCGGGCAAGGTGCCCGCGGACCAGAAGGACACCGCGTCGAAGTGGCAGGCGTGGAAGGGCAAGCAGCACTTCACCGGTCCGCTTGCCAAGGCCGACACGGCTCCGCCGGAGCAGATGAACCGCTTCTCGTGGTACGAGGCACACGACTGGGCCGAGCCCTACCCGGGTGACAAGAAGATCCTCACCCCGGACCAGGTGCCTGGCGCAGCCATCCGGTCGGCGGACAACGACTGATCCACTCGCCCACCGCACGCCTCGCCCAAGGACGGCCCGCCGGGATCCCGGCGGGCCGTCCGTCGTCTCGCAGGCGGTCCGACCGACGCGACGATATTCGGTTCCACTTCATCGGTCGACGTCCCAGGATAGGTCGGTGAACGTCGACCGCGTACGCGTCGAAGGGTGACACGCATGGGGACCATCCACACAGGTGTCGTCACGATGCCGCTGACGGTACGGGACATGACCGAGGCCGACCTTCCGGAGCTCGCCTGCTTCTACTCGCGGTTCTACCTGGAGAAGATGCCTGCGGAACTCGAGCGGGCGCGCACGGGCGTCGTCGACCATCTGGTGGTGTGCACGCCGGCCGGAGTACCGGTTGGGAAGGGCGCGATCAACTGGGACGAGATTCCCGGGGCCGGGGTGATCTCCACCTTGTCCGTACGTGTCGAGCTGCGTTCGGTCGGGATCGGGACGGTGCTGATCCGGGCGGCCGAGGAGCGGATCCGGGCACGCGGCCTGTCCCGGGCCGAGATCGGCGCGGAGGAGAACAACCCGAGGGCTCGCGCGCTGTACGAACGGCTGGGCTACGTGGCGTACGGCTGCGAACCCGCGTCCTGGGACCAGGAGGACTCCGACGGCACCGTCCGGAAGTACGAAACCACCTGCACCCTCCTCCGCAAGGACCTCTGACCCGAGGGAGCCTTACCTACCCGAGACCTCGCCCGTCCGCTCTGCCCGTCGTGAAGTGTGGAGACCTATGGGGGCTGTAACCCCCGTAGGTCTCCACACTTCGCTGCGAGTCCACGATTCGCCAGGCCGGCCAACAGTGGCATGCTGCGGTCATGGGTGACAACGATCGGCTGACGGCGAGGCAGTTCCAGCAAGCTGGTGGGCTCGAGGACTGGCGGGTGCTCAGGTTCGGCGCGAGCGCGTGGTTCGGGACTCGGTCGCACACCGAAGGCGCCGCACTGGTCCGGCGGATCGCCGAACTGCCCGTCGACGGCGGCAGCGCACCTGAAATCGACCTCCGAGCGCATGGAGTGCACGTGAGGTTGTGCACAGATGGCTACCCCGGGTTCACCCGCGCCGACCTGGCAGCGGCGCGCGCGATCTCCGTGGCCGCACGCGACCTCGGCCTGGCCGCCGACCCGTCCGTGCCCCAGGTGATGCAACTCGCCATTGACACTCTCGACAGAGCCTCGGCGATGGCGTTCTGGCGTTCCGTCATGAGATACGAACAGCTTGGGGACGACGTCCTCATGGACCCGATGCGCCGGGACCCGCGGTTCTGGTTTCAGCAGCAGGACCTGCCGCGGCCACTGCGCAACCGAATCCACGTCGACGTCGCCCACCCGCACCGGTTGGCCCTGCGGGCGGTGGAGATGGCCAGGGCAGCAGGTGGCCGCACCGCGTACGCCGGTGAGTACTACGGCACGCTCGCCGACACCGACGGCAACGAAGTGGACGTCATCCCGCTGGTGCCCGAGGACACCCTCGGCGACGACCCGGACACCGCCGACTGGCGCGTGCTGTTCGGCGGGATGACGTTCTACCCGGTCGACTCGCGCGCAGGAGCGGCCGACCTCGCAGTTGCCGTGGCCGCGCTTGCCGACGACGCGGGACTGCCACTCCTGGTGGACCTGCGCGCGGACGGCGTAACGATCGACACCGGCAAGGACCAGTGGGAGGAGGAGAGGTTCCCAGTCCTGGCCCGCCGGGTCCAGTCGGCCGCACGCAACCAGGGCTTGACGGCGGACACCGACCGCCTGCGCTTCGTGCAGTTCGGCATCGACGCCGTCGACATCCCCGCCGTCCGTGACTTCTGGAAGGCCGTCCTCGGATACGAGTACGACCCGAGGCCAGGGGTCACCGACATCTACGACCCACACCGGCTCAACCCGCCGATCTTCTTCCAGCAGATGCCGGCGACGGAGGAGGCCCGCCGCAGGCAACGCAACCGCCTGCACATCGACGTGTACGTTCCCGACGACCAGGCACAAGCCCGCATCGACGCGGCCGTCGCGGCCGGCGGCCGCATCGTGTACGACGACGAGGCACCTGAGTGGTGGACGCTCGCGGACGCCGAGGGCAACGAGGTGGACATCGCCGTCATGGTTGGCCGGGAGGAGCTCTGGGTCGCCGCTCGTTCGAACGCCGACTGATCCGTCTGGACACTTCCTGGACACCGCGACCCGGCAACCAGGAGGATGCGTGGCGTGGACGTCATCGACGAGTTCGTACGTGACGATGCGGCGGCGAAGGAGTTGGTCGAGCTAGTCGAAGCGCTCGGCGAACCGCGGTTCGACGTCGTACTGCCCGCGGCCGACGACCTGCCGCCGCTGTTGCTGGAGCTGGCGGTGCCGCACGAGGACATCGACGAGCTCACCGCACTGCTGCCGAGCCGGGATCGGGACCCGCGCGTGTGGCGGTTTCTGGAGTCCTGCACTCAACTGGTCGTCAGCCGGATGGGCGCTGTCACGCCGGAAGTACCGCTCCCAGAGCTCGCGCCGGCCATGGGCGCCCTGCAGCGGTACTTCTACGTCTACGTCTACCTCGCCGCGCTGCCGCACGTCAGGGCGTTTCACCGGGAGCGCGAGATCCCCGACGACATCTCCCGCCCGACCCTCGCCGACCTCGGCCGGGTCCTGGCCGACCACCGCTTCTGGTACGGCACGGGTGGGCTCGACACGGTGCTGGCGTCCTGGCTCAGGCTGCACTTCCGAGGCGAGATCTACCAGCTAGGACGCCTGCAGTTCCAGCGGGCGAAGCTCGGAAACCGGACCGGCAAGGCCGTCACCGCCGCCGGCCAGCCATATGGACCTGGCGATCCCGCCCTCGCGGTCCACGTCCCGGCGACCTATGGGCCGATGACTCCGGCCGCGTGTGAGAGATCGTTCGCGATGGCGAGAGAGTTCTTCGCACGGCACTTCCCGGAAGAGGAGTACCACGTCGCGGTGTGCCACTCCTGGCTGCTGGACGACCAGCTGGCGGACTATCTACCGGTGGAGAGCAACATCCTGCAGTTCCAGCGGCGCTTCCGGCCGGCGTACGAACCTGCCCCGGACGACGCGGTGATTCTCCGGTTCGTCTTCGGCAAGGTGGGGACCGACCCTGCCGAACTCCCTCGTCGTTCGACCCTGCAACGCGCGATTGTCGACCATCTCAAGGCCGGCCATCACTGGCACGGTGGCGCAGGCTGGTGCCTGCTGGACCCGACTGAAGCCCTGAAGCTTCTGTGAGCCCGGCGGGCCGGCGACGAAGGCTGAGGAACGGCGATGGGACATCTTCTTCGAGACAGCGACGCGATGACGATCACGATCGGTGCACCCGAGCTGATCAACGGCAGGGAGGGGCGCCGAGTACTCGCCGAGTTCTACGGAGAACTGCTCGGCATGCGGCAGTTCGAGCCGTACGGCTGGCTCAAACTCGCCAGGAGACCACCGGACGAGGACTGCGTTGCAGGGCGTACAACCGACGGCGGCAGCCGGCTGCAGTTGGCGCTGGACGGCGACGGCTGGTCGGATCAGCGGCCGCCTCGCTGGCCCGATCCGGAGTATCCGCAGCAGCTGCACCTGGACATCGTGGTCCCCGACGCGGAGGCCGCCGACAAGCTGGTTCTCGGTCTGGGTGCCACGCTGCTGAAGCACCAGGCCACTTTCCGCACCTACGCCGATCCCGCGGGGCACCCGTTCTGCCTCCATCCGGACCAGACCCTCACCGGCGAAGGAGTGAGGGTCCAGCGGCTGGTGTTCGACTGCCTCAGTCCTCGCGTGCTGGCGAGCTTCTACCAGGGCTTCCTCGGCATCGAGAGCCGGCTCGAGGACTCGCCGGAGTGGGTGGTCCTCGACCTCGACGACGACGATCTGCCCAACCTGGCCTTCCAGCACGCGCGGTTTCCAGCGGCCCGTTGGCCCGACCCCGCGTACCCCGCGCAACTGCACGTGGACTACCGCTTCCCCGACGGCGCTCCGGCCGCCATGGAACGAGCCGAACGACACGGTGCCATCCGCTTCCCGGTCCCGGGCAACATCTACTCCGATCCCGCGGGTCACCCGTTCTGCCTCTGACCCGCCAAGGCCCGTACTGTCCTCGCCGCCGTACTTCTCACCGCCTCGTCACATGCCGTGGTCGCGGAGCGGTCCGACAACCCAGCCTTGCCTGCGGCAGTGGCCCACGACGGTGCCAACCGCGTCCAACGTCGATCGCCACGAGCCGGGAACCGCAGCGACGTCGGAGTCGTGCAGGAGGACGGTGCCGCCGCCGTCCAGACTGCCGAGGACACGACGAGCCACCGAGTCACCGTCGGCACCGGCAGCCCAGTCGCGCCCGTCAGACGTCCAGAGGACGGTCCGGAGCCCGAGCCGTCTGGCCGCGGCGGCGCGAGACGTGGTGAGGACGCCGTACGGCGGGCGGTACCAAGCGGGCCTCGCACCCGTTCCGTCGACGATGGTTTCGTACGCCCGCACCAGATCGGTCCTCGCGCGCCACGGTCTGGTCGGTGCGTCGTGCCGCAGACCGTGCACGGCGACCTCGTGGCCACACCTGCCGATCTCGTACGCGATCCGCGGACACCTGAGGACCTGATCGGCGAGGAGAAAGAACGTCGCCCGCACGGAGAGTTCGTCGAGCCGGTCGAGCAGGAGGGGGGTGGCGACCGGGTGCGGACCGTCATCGAAGGTGAGGGCGACGTGGCCCGGGTCACCGCGCCCGGCGAGGGTCGGACACAACCTGCGTACGGCAGTGATCGCGGTCGCGGTCGGAAGAAGATCGGCAACCGCTCCCGCGGCCACGAGGATGGCCCCGGCCGCCGCCGTGGTCGCTGTCAACCTGCGCATTGCGCTGCTCTCCCCACATCCACCTACGTCGCCTACGTCGCCTACGGTGGAGCCGCCGGATCGTCGGGCTCCGCGGAGCCCTCGGGATCCGCAGGATCTGACGGCTCCTCGCCCGGAGCCGGCGAACTCGACCGCTGTACTTCGGCGGAGTCCGGCGGGGTGACGACACCACTCACCAGCGGCGACCGGGAGAGCTCAACGGCCCCGAGGATGATCAAACCCAGGCCGAGGAGGGCGACGGCGAGCCACCACCCGTCCAGCCGCAGGTCCTCCTCGAAGAGCACCACGCCGAGCACGAGGCTCACCAGAGCGTCGCCCACCGTGACCGCGGGCTGCGCCACGACCAACGTCCCTGCCTGATAGGCATTCTGCAGCAGGAAAAGGGCGACCAGCCCGGCCGCACACGTGGCGTACAGCTGCCAACTGGTGAAGAACGCCGCAGCGCCGAAGGGAATCCGCCCGGTCGCGTCCTTCATGAACGCCGCCGTCAACGCGAACATGACAGCGGTGGCCATCCCCAGCGCGGCAGCTCTGGCCATCCCTCTCACCGCCCTGCCGATGCCGATCAGGGCGACCAGTCCCAACGCGATCCCGGGCAACGCGGCCAGCCATCGGCCCACACGTACCTCGGTGGTCCCACCGGACGGGTCGACCGAGACCAGCAACACCACCACCCCGGCCGTGATGCCGACCACCGCCGACATCGCACGCCTGCCCCGGCCGTGATGGAAGACCAGTGCCGCGAGCATCAGCGTGAAGGGCAACTCGACCATCATGATCGGCTGGACAAGTGCGAGCGGGCCGGTGAGCAGCGCCGCTCCCTGGAACACCGCACCCGCGGCGATGCCTGCGATCCCCAGCCACCACAGGGGCCTGTGGGCCAGATCACGAAGCAGGGCGAGCCGGAACGCCTCCCTGCTCGGTGCCGTACGCGCCTCGTACCGTTGCAGAACGGACGCGATGGCGTTGCTCGCCGCCGCGAAGGCCGCGAGGACAGCACTGATCACCATGCGGCCCGCCGGTTCTGAATCGTTGGTCTCCACCCGCGCCCGCGGGTCGCGACTCCTCCGAACCCATGTCCTCCTTGCCGAAACCGCTGTTCTCCCACCAAACGCTGTGACAGCCTGGCACCGCGTCCGTCCGTAAGGGCCTGTTGCCCGCCCGAGGGCACCGCATGACGACCTGCTTCGCCTCCCGCTCCTACCCGCACGCCCCGCCTGTGACACGGCGGCCGCCGGCGCGACCACCGAGGACGGCAAGGCGATGTCAGACCCGGGTGTCCGACCTGTCGCACCTGATGGCCCGCGTCTCCTGATCGTGTCCGCGAGCATGGGTGGCGGCCACGACCAGGTGGCGGCCGAGATTGCCCGGCGCCTACGTGAACGCGGCCACCAGGTGCAACTGCTCGACCTTCTGCGCCTGCTGCCGGTGGGGATCGGCAGCGCCATCCGCTCCGGCTACGCGGTGACCCTGCGACACGCGCCCGGCAGATACCAACGCGTGTACGACAGATTCGCCGATCCCGACGAGGCGCGTCACCTTGTGGAGCCACTGGTCCGCCTGTTGGTGCCGGCCGCACGTGACGCCGTCCGGGCAGCCGACCCGGACGCGGTCGTCACGACCTTCCACCTCGCCGCGACAGTGGTCGGCCGGTTGCGGATGGACGGCATACTGAGGGCGCCCGCACTCGTGGTGCTCACGGAATTCGCACCACACGCGCTGTGGCTCTCACCCGGGAACGACGCGTACCTGTGCCTGTCACCGCAGGGACGCGAGCTCGCCGCCGAGCACGTCGGTGAGCGGGCGTTCTGGCTCGGCCCGCTGGCACCACTGACTCCTGGCTTCCTGAACAAGGCCGCGGCCGGTGGGGGCAGGATCGACGGCGGGGACAGGCCGTTCGTCGTACTGTCCACCGGGGCATGGGGAGTCGCCACCAACCTGGTCCTGACCGTTCGTGCCCTCGCCGAGTCCGGGCGCTACTCCCCGTTGGTGCTGTGCGGCAGAAACCGACGACTGCTGGGCCACCTCGACCGGGCGACGGGCCCCGGGCACGCCCTCGGGTGGCGGGACGACATCGCCGAACTGCTGGCCGGTTCCTACGCGCTGGTGGAGAACTCCGGAGGTCAGACCTGCACGGAGGCGTTCGGGGCGGGTACGCCGGTAGTGGCCCACGTGCCGCTGCCGGGGCACGGCCTCGCTGCTGCCGACCACCTCACCCGGGTGGGTGCGGTCACGCGGACGGACGACCCGCACGACCTGCTGGCGGCTCTGGACTCACTTGGCCCAGGTGCGCCGGCCAGGTCGCATCAGATCGAATGCGCCCGCGCGCTGTTCCGTCCGGACAGCACCGACCTACTCGAGAACCTGGTCAAGACGACGTGATCCACCTCGCGGCGATCCGCCGGACAGCCCGGCAGTCCGCTGGACAGCACGGTGATCCGCTGTGTCAGGGTGTGGGCGTGACGACCAGACCCTGGCCGCTACGAGTCGGCCCACTTCTGCTGCGCGACGCGAGCGAACCAGACATCGAGCCGCTGTTGGCGTTCCGCAACGATCCGGCGGTCCAGCGCTTCCTGATCGCCACAACCGTGGACCCGGAGAAGTTCCGCCGCGACTGGCTGGCGAAACCGTCCAGCACAACGGACTTCTCCTGCGTCGCCGAGGCGGACGGCCAGGTCGTGGCGATCGGATTCCTGGAGGTCGTCGACGCGATGGGTCAACCAGGCGTGCCCAAGGGAACCGACGGCCTGATCGGGTACATCGTCGACCCGCGTGCCGCCGGCCGGGGCTACGCCACCCACCTCGCCAAGGGCCTGTTGACAGCGGCGTTCGGCCACCTCGGCCTGCGCCGGGTCACCGCCGGTTGCTACGCCGACAACGCCGCCTCGGCGCGTGTCCTCGAGAAGGCCGGTATGCGTCGCGAGCAGCACGGCATCGAGGACTCCTGGCACGCCGAGCTCGGCTGGGTCGACGGCTACACCTACGCCATTCTGGAGCGCGAATGGCGCGCCGCCCATGAGTGAGTACGACCCGCACATCCACCTTGACCGCAGAGGAATCCGACGCGGCGAAGTGTGGAGACCTACGGGGGTCATAGGCCCCGTACGTCTCCACACTTCACGGAGCGAAGCCGGTCCTGGCCGGAGGCGTGAGGGATCCATGTACTTCCGACAGCGAGGACCACGCTGTCTCGTCGCGGGTCGCGTCCCAGGTCTGGGTCCGGCCACCACCGCGGGTATGTCGGCCGCTTGGCGGGGTAGGACCGCACGCTGAACGACCGAGTACGTCGATCCGGCCGAGACCTTGCGTCCCGGCGAGTACGGAGGAGCAGACGATGGACCATTCGCGGGTTCCCGTGCTGGAAGCGCTGCAGGAGTTCCGCCGCCGAGGCGACGTCTACTACGGCCCGCCCGGCCACAAGCAGGGCCGAGGGGTCGATCCACGCGTGCTCGAGGTCCTCGGAAAGGACGTCTTCGCCTCCGACGTGCTCCTGCTGGGCGGACTGGACGACCGGCGCGAGTCACAGGGCGTGCTCACCCAGGCACAGGAACTGATGGCCGACGCGGTGGGAGCCGAGCACGCCTTCTTCTCCACCTGCGGAAGCTCTCTCTCGGTGAAGTCGGCGATGCTCGCGGTGGCCGGCCCCGGCGAGAAGCTCGCCATCTCCCGCAACGCCCACAAGTCCGTGGTGTCCGGCGTGGTGGTCAACGGCACCGATCCGGTGTGGGTACACGCGAAGTTCGACGCCGAACGCCACCTGGCGCACCCGCCGGAGCCGGACGACGTACGCCGGGCGCTCGAGGCCAACCCCGATGTCAAGGGAATGTTGCTCATCACGCCCACGGACTGGGGCACCTGCGCCGACATCCGGGGAGTCGCCGCCGTCTGCCACGAGTACGGCGTACCTCTCATCGTGGACGAGGCCTGGGGTGCGCACCTGCCGTTCCACCGCGGCCTTCCGACCTGGGGGATGGACGCCGGCGCCGATCTGGTCGTCACGAGCGTGCACAAGATGGGTGGTGCGATCGAGCAGAGTTCGGTGTTCCACCTGCAAGGCGACCGGGTCGACCCGGCGGTCCTGTCACAACGCGAGGACATCCTGGGGACGACCAGTCCCTCGACCCTCGTCTACGGCTCGCTGGACGGGTGGCGCCGGCAGATGGTCGAGCAGGGACACGGGTTGCTCGATGCGGCGATCCGCCGCGCCGAGCGGGTACGCGATGTCGTCGCCGACACGCCCGGTCTGGAACTGCTGGGCGATCAGGTGGTCGGCAAGGGCGGCGCGTACGAGTACGACCCGCTGTCCGTCACCGTCGACGTGCGTGGGCTGGGCATCACCGGATACCAGGCCGCTGACTTCCTGCGCGCCGCCTACCACGTCGACGCGGGTTCGGCCGACACGTGCCGGATCAACTTCCGGTTGACGCACAGCGACAACGACGAGACCGAACGCCTGCTCGTGGACACGATCGGGAACCTCGCGAAGGATCGTGACAAGATCGGTCAGGAACCCGAGGTGCACCTCCCGCGTCCGCACGACGGGCTCGAACTGGAGACGGTGATGCTTCCTCGCGATGCCTTCTTCGGCCGCGTCGAACAGGTCTCCGCCGAAGATGCCGTCGGCCGGGTGGCGGCGGAGCTCGTGAGCCCGTACCCGCCGGGAGTGCCCGTGCTGGCCCCGGGCGAGCGGATCACGGCGGAGGTCGTGGAGTACCTCACCAGCGGCCCGCCCGCCGGAATGCTCATTCCGGACGCGGCGGACCCGCAGATGCAGACGTTCCGCGTCGTCGCCGAGTGAGCCGAGCTGCCCTGGTGGCCGAATCAGGCCACCGGCCACGTCCATCGAGCATGTTCCACGTGATCGGCGCGTCTCCTGGGGTATGGGCTCCTGACAGTTTCCGAACGGCCAGGTCCGCTTCCGTGAAGGGAGAACGACATGACGACGCCGTTGTCAGGTAACGAAGGTCCCATCACGCAGGTGCGTGAGGGCATGCCCGTGGTCGATGCCGAGGGCAAGAAGCTCGGCAAGGTGGCCGAGCTGAAGATGGGCGACCCCGAAGCCGCCACCGAGCAGGGCCAGCAGGCTCCGTCGCCCGGGGGCGGTGGCGTCGTCTCCAACGTGCTCGCCGCCTTCGACAACCGGGAACCCTTCGCCGTCCCCACTGCCGGGGCAGCGGACCTCCTGCGCACGGGATTCGTCAAGGTGGACCCGAGTGGGTTGTTCAAGCGCGACTTCTACGTCAGCGCAGCGGACGTTCTCGGGGTGCAGGACGGGACCGTCCGCGTCTCCATCTCCGCCGCCCAGCTCGCCGACTGAGGCCGCGAAGGTCGCCCGATCCGGCCCGCGGTCTGTGGTGGCCGCCTCGCACGACGTGCGTCGTACGTCAGGGGCGGTCACCACTCTCGACCAGGCGTACCTGCGCCTCCACCGCTTCCGGGAGGACGCTCCGCTGACGCAGTGCGCTCGGCAACCGCCGTAGGGCCTGCGGCAAGGCCCCACGTGACGGGTGCCGGGTGACCGCCGACGCCGCCAGCTTCGCCGTCGTCGCCTGCAAGGCGACCTTGACAGGACGCCGCATCCACGCCGTCAGGACCGAGTTGCGCTCTTCCATGGCCAGTCGCTGCGACGACGGGCCGCGGGACGGCGCGGGATGGTGGTGGGCCGTGACCTCCTCGACGTACGCCACTCCCCATCCGGCCGCCATCAGATCGTAGGCGAGCATGGTCTCCTCCCCCATGAAGAAGAGCAGGTCGTTGAAACCTCCGACGTGCAGGAACGCCGACCTGCGTACGACGGCGGAGCAGGCGAGGAACCCGCGGACCGTGGGACCGGGCAGATCCGTCGCACGCCCCATCGGGCTGTCCCGCGTGAGCGTGGTGAGGGGATCGGGATGCTCGTCCGGGCCGACCAGTGTGCGGGCGGCCAGGAGTCCCAGCCGGGGATGGTCCTCGAACCGTCGCGCAGCCTCGTCAAGCGCGCCTTGCGCCCACCACGAGTCGTCGTCGCTGAACGCGACGTAGGGCGTCTGTGCGCGCTGAACACCGACGTTGCGAGCCGGCGCGCCGGCGTTCTCCCGCAGCCTCACCAGGCTCACCCGCGGGAACTCGTCAAGGACCAGTTGCGCGGTCTCGTCCGACGAACCGTTGTCGACGACGATGACAGGGGTGTTGGGGGACAGGTCGGCCAGCTTGTTCAGCATGTGTGCCAGTCCCTCCGCCCGGTCGCGGGTCATGGTCATGACCACGACCGAGGTGTGCGCACCCGGCGATGCGGGAACCAGGCGCTCACTGATCACCACGGGGCCCTGCTGACCGGTGGGCTGACGGGTGGGCCGACGGCCGAGGCCGGGCGGGGTTCGGCGGAGGAGGCTTGGTGTGGTGTGACGTGGGAGATGGTTCCGGTCCCACTCGCAACCGGATGTGGACGGCCGGGCGCTCAGGCACGGCGCAGGCTCATGCCCCCTGGCTCGCGGCCTGCGTGGGGTCGCACCAGGCGAGCCGGTAGCCGCCGTCCCGTAGCGAGCGGCGGAACCACAGCAGCGAGAGGAGGAACCCGGCGGCGAACAGCGGGACCGACGCCGCGGTGGCCACCGGCATCGACGTCGTGCCCATGGTCAGCAGCAGGCTGAGCGTCAGGCTGGCGTTGACGAGCAGCACGACGCCCCAGAGCACGGACAGTCGCTGGAAGAGCCTGCGCAGCGGAGCCGACCGCACCACGTCGTGGGGCAGCGGACAGAAGTCGTGGGCGAGCCGTTGGATGAGCGGACGATCCAGCAGCGCCGTCAGCAGGAACGCCGCGGCGACGGCGTAGGTCGCCAGGGTGGGCTGGAGGAAATAGACCATCGCCGACCCGGCGGCGTAGGAAACGCCCACCTGGACGACGGACAGCCCGGTCGTGCCGAGGAGTACGGCCGGCAGGCGCCTCTCTCTGACGACCCGCACGCCCATCGCGACGAGCGCCCAGGCGACGGCAGCCAACAGCGCGACGTGGAAACCCGCGGCGACGACGATGCCGTAGAAGAGTCCGAGCGGGACGAGCACCGACTCGGCCAGATGCCGGGCAACCTCCATCGCCAGTCGCAGCCGGGGAGGCATGACGACCGTGCGCGGGCTGATGGCGGAGTGATGCACGGATCCCATCGTCCGGAGAGACCGTGCGCGTCGTCAAGTCCGGCCGAAGTGGGCGATCGGGACCAGGGCGGCAACTCGTCCGAGCGCTGCTCGCCGCGGCGCGGGGACCTCCTGGGTTCCGGTTGTCCGGTTCCGTACCGGTCTGGATGGGCAGTTTGAAGCCTTACGGACATCCTCCTGTGGCACGTGCACGGGTCGTGGACGACCGCATTCGTTCGGGGTCCACACCGCCACGTGGTTCCGGTCACACCTGACCGCGGGCCGGACGGTGCGGGCGGGGCGCTGTCGTTCCCCTGGCCAGGCACGGTCCGGGAGGTGCCGCCGGAGCGCCTGCGGGAGGAGCCGGTCGACCTTGTGGTGCTGCAGCGACCGCACGAGGCCGAACTCGCCGAACGCTGGCTGGGCCGCCGGCCGGGCCGGGACGTGCCGGCGGTCTACGTCGAGCACAACACCCCCGCCGGACGTCTTCGGCATGCGCACTGAACCCATGCATACCGTGGACGGAGAGGGGAAGACCCGCCCCTTACGCCTCGAGGACAGTTGCACAGGAGGTGCGCCATGCAGCGCGGCAGCGACCGGCACAGCCCTCGGGTGGACGACGACCTCAAGGCCGACGCGAAGGCGATGGAAACCGCAAACCGGGCCACCCGCGCCCACGAGTGGCGTGACCCCGAACCAGGCGGGCACGAGCCGGGCAAGGACCTCCCGCTGGAGGCCGGCCATGCCGAGAACGCCGAAAACGCCGGGGACGCCGAGGACGCCGAGGAGACCGGCGAGCAATCCCCGCCCGGCACCTACGCCGAGGCGGACGCGGAGGTGACGGACGACGACCTCGGGGACGCGGCCGGGCGGGCGGACAGGCCACCGTCGCGGACGTAGCCGCGACCAGCAGCCCAACAGTCCCCGGCCACGTGCGACGCCGATGCCGCGCCGGTCAGGAGGGTCCCTTGCCGGTGAGGTTCTTCAGGAACGCCGCCGCGACCGGCCCCGCGTCGGAGCCCCCGGACCCACCGTCCTCGAGGAGCACCGCCCACGCGAGGTCGCTGTCCTCCTGGTAGCCGATCATCCACGCATGGGTCCTCCGCGGCGAGGCGTTGCCGTACTCCGCCGTACCGGTCTTGGCGTGCGGCCGGCCGGGCAGGCCGCGCAGCGCCTCACCGGCTCCGTCGGTGACCACCGAGCGCATCATCGACCGGAGGTCGGTGACGACGTTCGGGTCGAGGGACTCCGGCGCCTGGTAGGGGTGGCGGACCGCCTCGGGCACCAGTCTCGGCTGGACGAACTTGCCGTTCTTCACCGTGCCCGCGACCGACGCCATCACCAGCGGAGACGCGAGGTCGCGCCCCTGGCCGATCATCGCCGCCGACCGGTCGAGGACGTCGGTGTTCACCGGCACAGAACCGTCGTACGTGGACGCGCCGGTGTCCCATACGCCGCCGATCCCGAAGGCCGCAGCCGTCCTGGCGAGTGCGCGGTCGTCGAGCTTGTCCCTGGCTCCCACGAACGCCGTGTTGCAGGAGTGGGCGAACGCGTCCCGGAACGTCGACCCCTCGGGCAGCACGAACTCGTTCTGGTTGGTGAAGCGCCACCCGTACACCCACTCGTATCTGGGGCATTCCAGAACATCGGAGGGGCTCAGCCCGGCCCTGAGCAGAGCGGCGGACGTGATCACCTTGAACGTGGAACCCGGCGGGTACTCCCCGATGAACGCGCGGTTGTACCCAGCCGGCTCGTTCGCGACGGCCAGGATGTCTCCGGTGGACGGCTTGAGCGCGACGAGCGCCGCCGGGGTGGTGACCCCTCCGAGCGCGTTGGCCGCTGCACGCTGCACGTCCGGGTCGATCGTGGTGTGCACGTCCTTGCCCAGCTTCGCGTCAGGGGTGCGCAGCGGCCTCACCGCGCGTCCGGTCTCCCGGTCGGTGATCGCGATCAGGTACGCCGACCCGGAACCGGACCCGGTGAGCTGCTTGTCGTAGCGCTTCTCCAGTCCGGAGGTTCCCCTGCCGTTCGCGTCGACCTCGCCGACGAGCGTGGCCGCGGCGAGCACGTCACCCGTACGGTCGAGGATCGATCCGCGGGTGGACATCCTCGCCACGGCCAGCGTCTGCCCCACCTTCAGCGCGGGGTGGACCATCGACGGCTCGAAATGAACCACGTCCCTGGCCGCGGTCTGGACGATGCGCGCCTTCGACTCGTAGGTGTAGGTGCCGACGCGCGGCACCTTCATCCGTACGGTGAACGGCACGACGTAGGCCTTGGCGCCGCTCTTCCGCTCACTCCTGGTGCTACTGCTCGCAGTCGGCCGTCCGACCTCGATCGAGAACGGTCTCGGCGCGAGGTTGCGGTGCATGGAGGCGAGGAGTGAGGCCGCGCTGCCCGGACTGTCGGTGTACTGCCCCGCGACGTCCCATTTGCCGCGTTCCCAGGCGCTGGTGAAGGTCTTCATGCGCCGCTCGGCGCGGGCCACCGACTCCTTCGCCGCCTGCTGCTTCGCCTCCTCCGCCCGCTCGACCGTTCGGCCGGGGGTGTTGAGCAGCAGCACGGCGCCGGCCACTCCCCCGAAAATCACCAACGATATGGCGACGACCCCCACGATGGCCCGGAACCGCCGTACGCGGTGTCGCGCCGAGTCCCATTCCGTCACGTGATCCACGCTGAAGATGAAAGCAAATCAATCGGCTGGTCGCCAATGCGGATATCAGCGGCGCCCGATCCACTCCTGAGGCCATGGCCGGCCATGGACCCGGTGCGGCATATGCACCGTTCGGCAGGCGTTCCGGCCGACCGATTGAAGACAACGACCGGGACATCACCACCCAGAACCTCCGGTTCCAGCAGAATCTCGGCACAATCGCCGAGCAGGCGTCCCAGCCACGTCGGAGGACACGATGCCGGTACCTGACTTCGCCCTGTTCGACCGGGAGACCGTGCACGTCGACGTCCGCGAGCAACGCGGCCCGGTCGAGCTGTGGCGGCACACCGTCGGGGTGGGCGGCATCAACTCCTCACCGTTGCCTCCCCGCGTGGTCGAAGGCGCGGCAACCTTACGACCGCGGCTGGTGCGGATCTTCGTCCAGCAGTTCTTCGACATCTATCCCGAGCACGGGCGTTTCGACTGGAGCCGGCTGGATCCCTACCTGGACTCCCTCGCCGCCACCGGGGCGAAGCTGGTCGCGGCGATCTGCCTCAAGCCCGGCCCGCTGTTCGACCACGACGACCGGATCGACCACGCGGCGTGGATGCCGAACGACGTGGCCGAGTGGCAGCGGGTCGTCACCGCGTTGGTACGCCGCTACTCCGTCGAGCGAAACCTCGTCACCCACTGGGAGATCGGCAACGAGACCGACATCGGTGAGGACGGCGGGTCGCCGTACCTCATCCCCGACCCGGACGACTACGCGAGGTTCTACGACCTGACCGCGCCGGCAATCCGCGCGGCCGCACCGCACGTCAAGGTCGGCGGCACGGCAGCGTGCTGGGTGACGAACGAACCGCTGCCGGGCTTCGTCAAGCACTGCCGCGACAACGACATTCCGCTCGACTTCGTCTCCTGGCACCTCTATGCCGACGACTGGACACGGCACGCCGCGGGCGTGACCGAGGGAATGCGGCTGGTGGCGGGGTTCCCCGAACCGGTGCCGGAGCTGATGGTCACCGAGTGGAGTACGTCGTTCGAGGCCGTCTCGGTCGCCGACCAGGCCGACGACCCACGCCGGGCAGCTCTGGTGGCGGCGTCGGTCCTCGCGATGGACGAGGCGGGACCGGCCTGGTCGTTCTACTACCACCTCTGGGACCAGGCGTGTGATCCACAGGAGTTCTCGCCGTTCTTCTCCCCGGAGGGTGTCGCGCACATGATGCGGCACTGGAACGAGGTGCCGCACCGGTTCGGCCTGTTCGGTGAACGCGGACAGGTGCGTCCGCAGTACTTCCTCTACCAGCTGCTGGGCAGGCTCGGCGACACCAAGGTGGCGTCCGAGACCTCGCACGCGGACCTGCACGCCTATGCCGCCAGCGGGCCAGGGACGGTGTCGGTGCTGGTGTCGAACACCAGCCTCTCCCGGCCGGCCTGCCGGGACCGGATCCTCACGTTGCGGTACGCCGGGCTGACGCCGGGCGCCAAGCTGCTGACTGTCCACCGGATCGACGAGGCACGGCGCTGGTGTGCCGGCACGCTCACCCAGCACCCGCTGGAGGAACGGGTCGTCGTCACCGCCGAGGCGTTCGAGCACCAGATTCTCCTGCCGGCGCACACCGTGGCGTTCGCCACGCTGTCCGAACGAGACGGGATCCGGTAGATGACGCAGGCGCAAGTGGCCGTCGACGTATACACCCGTCTCGGTCAGCACGGCACGCACGTGTGCGATCCGCTTGCCCGCGACGAGCTCCGGGCCTGGGGCGAGGTCAGCTGGGACGTGACCCCGGAAGAGCACCGGCTCGCCGGGGAGGCGGCCGGCACCTCCGTCGTGCTGGCGTTCGACGGCGAGCCGGTCGGTGTGGTCGTCCCCAACGACTACGTCGCGGCCGCCGGGCTTCGCAAGGCGGCCGCGCTGTGCCGCGGGCTCGGCCCGGCCGAGATCACCGACGACGACGTGGACCGGATCTGTCAGCGGGACTCCCTTGCCCTGCTCGGGTTGGGCGTTCCCAGGGACGGCGCGGCGGCGCCGGAGAGGACGGTCGCCTCATGACCGGGGCCGAGGTGAGCGGAGTCGTGTGTGTGGTGCAGACGCCGTTCGACGAGCAAGGCGGTATTGACAGCGCCACGTTCGTACGCCAGGTGGAGTGGCTGTTCGGCAACGGCGCGGACGGTGTGGCGATCGGGATGGTGTCGGAGGTGCTCCGGCTGTCCACGAACGAGCGGGACGAACTCGCGACGCTGCTGTGTGGCGCGGCGTCCGGGCGGGGGTCCGCCGTGGTCAGCGTGGGTGCGGAGTCCACCCACACCGCCGTACGACACGCGCGGCACGCGGCCGCAGTCGGCGCGGACGCGGTGATGGCCACGCCGCCCGCGCTGAGCCGGGCGGGTGACCGGGAACTGTTCGACTACTTCCTCGCGATCGCCGACGCCGCGCAGGTGCCGGTGATCGTTCAGGACGCCAGCGGGTACGTCGGGTCAGCGCTGTCGATCGACCTGCAGGCCAGGCTGCACGCCGAACTCCCGGACCGGGTGCTGTTCAAACCGGAGGCCCATCCGATCGGGCCCAAGCTGACCCAACTGCTGGACGCGACCGGGGGGAAGGCACGCGTCCTGGAGGGAAACGGCGGCATGTATCTCGTCGACAGCTTCCGTCGTGGAGCGATCGGCACCATGCCGGCCGGTGACCTGGTGTGGGCACTGGTCCCGCTGTGGCGGGCTCTCAGCGCCGGGGACCACGACCGGGCCTACCGCATCGCCGGGCCGCTGACCCAGATCGTGTCGCTGCAGACCAGCCTTGACAGCTTCGTCGCCATCGAGAAGTACCTGCTGGTGCGACAGGGAGTCTTCCGCAGCGCGGCGGTGCGGGGACCGGTCGCCGGTGGAGTCGACGAACGCATGTACGCCGAGATCGACCGGCTGGTGGACCTGCTGCGCGCGGCGGTCGACCATGGCTGAGTCGCCGTCGTCGGGCGGTGCCCCGACCGGTGACAGCCCGACCGTCGCGGTGGTCACCGGAGCGGGCGGCGGTATCGGTGGCGCCTGCGCCCGCGCCCTCGCCGGGTCCCACGACACGGTGATCTGCGTCGACCGCGACCCCGACCGCGCGCAGGAGACCGTCGCCGCGATCGAGCAGGCCGGCGGCTCGGCGGTGCCGCTCGCGGCCGACGCCGCGGAACCGGCGTTCGGCGAACACGTCGCAGCGGTCGCGGCGGCGGCCGGGCTGGTCCGCTCGGCCGTGCACGCCCTCGCCCACGAGGAACACGTTCCCGCCCTCGACCTCAGCCTGGACTCGGTTCGGCTGAGCTTCGCCATCGGCCCGCTCGCGGCGTTCGCACTGTTCCGTGCCCTCGCGGTAGCTCCCACCCCGCCTCCACCGGGTGCGGCGTTCACCGTGATCGGTTCCCTGCACGAGAAGCACGCGTTCGCCCGCTGCCTCGGCTACAACGCCGCGCACGGTGCGCTCGGCCAGGTGGTGCGTACGCTCGCGCACGAGTGGGCCGACCGGCGGATCCGGGTGAACGCGGTCGTACCTGGCTGGGTCGCCACCCCGGGCGAGGTCGCTCTGTACGGCGAGGAACACCTCGCCCGGGCCGGCAAAGCGTTGCCGTTCGGCGCGATGGGCGACGTCGGCCAGGTCGCTGCGGCCGTGGCGTTCCTGTCCTCGCCCGCCGCCGGCTACATCTCCGGGTCGTTTCTGACCGTGGACGGCGCGTTGTCCGTCTCGCTCGCCAGACTGCCAGAGGGAGACCAGTCATGAGGTATGCCTGCGTGTTCGCGCATCTCGACGACGAGATGCGCTGCCTCGGAACGCTGTTGCGGCTGCACGAACAAGGCCACGAGATCGCGTTCGTGACCCTCACCGGAGGCGACAAGGGACTACCGTTCTCCGGGCCGGACTCCCACGAGCGGGCCGTCGCAGTGCGAGAGGTCGAGATTCGTCACGTGGCGAAGGCGTTCGACGCGAGCTATCTGTGCCTGGGCCGCGAGGACGGCTTCCTGTACGACGACGAACCGCTGCGGCACGACCTGATCGCGGCGCTGCGTACTGTCGATCCCGAGGTCGTCTTCACCCACTGGACGAACGACTACAACGCCGACCACGTGGTGACCGCGAAAGCCGTGGTTGACACCGCGTTGTGGACCAACCTCGGCTCTTTCGAACCACACGTCCCGGCCAACGACCACGTGCCGCGGATCTACCACGTCGACACCGGCGCGGGATACGGTTTCGAGGCCACCCACTTCGTCGAACTCACCGCCGACCACGTGGCACGGAAGGCCGAACTGATCCGTGCCCACGCCAGCCAGATGGACGTGATGCGCCGCCTTCGCGGCCACGACTACGCCGACGAGATGGCCGACTCCGACCGGGTCACCGGTGCCCGGCTGATGGTCGCGCACGCCGAGGGGTTCCGGCCCTGTCTGGCCGAACGACGAATCCCCTGGCCGTCCGACCTGCCCGGCCGTTCGGCGCCCGCGGGCACGGCATGAGAATCACCGACGTCACTCCGTTCCTGCTAAGGGGAACTCAGACCTACGGCGCCCACGCGGGCGAGACGGAGGCGACCGACCAGGGCGACTGGCTGCTGGTGGTGCGGGTTCGCACCGACGAGGGCCTCGAGGGCTGGTCGGACGTGGAGACCATGGGCCCGGTCGCAGCACGCGTCCTGCAGGGCAGCGGGATGGGCGCGCTCGGCTTCCGTACCATCCACGAACAGCTTCTCGGCCGCGACGCGACGGAGGTGGAGGCGATCTGGGACGAGTTGTACGTCGCCACCGCCTACTACGGGCGGCGTGGTGTCGCCATGCACTGCATGTCGGCGGTCGACAACTGCCTCTGGTCGATTCGGGCGCAGGCTGCCGGAGTGTCGGTCGCGCAGGCGCTCGGTGGCCGGCGGCGCGACCGGTTGCCGGCGTACGCGTCCACCCTGTTCCGGCCGACTCCGGAGGAGAACGCCGCGGCCGCGCGCCGATACCTCGACCTCGGATTCACCGGGATGAAGTTCGGGTGGGGAGGATTCGGGATCGACCCGAGCGCGGACCGGGACAACCTCGTCGCGCTGCGGGAGACGCTCGGGCCCGACCGAGCGTTGATGATCGACCCCGGCTGGTACGTCGAGGACGGCGGACGGCCGCGCGTGCGGACGACGGCGGAGACGACGGCGATGCTGGAGACGTTGAGCGACGTCCGGCCGTACTGGGTCGAGGACATCGTGCATCCGGAGTGCACCGAGGAGTACGCCGTACTGGCGGCCGAGTTCCCACATCTGCGCTTCGCGGCGGGTGAGCAGCAGGCGACGGCCTGGGAGCTACGGCGACTGGTCCGCGACCACGGGATCGCCGTCGTGCAGCCGGACCTGTCCCGGTGCGGTGGGCTCACGGTGGCGCGCATCGTGGCAGCCGACGCCAGGGCGGCCGGAGTGGAGATCGTCACCCACTCCTGGCTGTCGGACCTGCTGCATGCCTACAGCCTGCACTTCCTGTCCACGCTGCCCCAGGCCCGCTGGGTGGAGTTCAACGTCGCGCAGAGTGAGCTCAGCGCCGGCGTCGTCAAGAAGTCATTGACACTGGCCGACGACGGTACGGTCGCGGTGCCCGACGGGACCGGCCTGGGCGTCGAGGTCGATGTGGCATTCGTCGAGGCGCACGTCGTCGCCCCGTAGATCCTGGGATCAGGTCAGCACTCGTCGCCGTCGGCCATCCCGAACACCGCGGCGTACTCCTCGGCGGATGTCGAGGTCACCTCGTCCACCGTGTAGTGGAACTGCAGCGCCCGCCGCCGCGTCGTCGTGTCGTTGCTCGGCGTCCCGTGCTGCAGCAGGCCGTCGAAGAACATCAGGCCACCGGGCGGGAGCGGCACGGCCACGCCGCGGTCGATCGGCACGTTCCCGTCGCAGATCTGCAGATCACGCAGGTGGACGTGGCGTACGGGGCCGTCGCGGTGTGAGCCGCGGATGACGCGCATGCAGCCGTTGTCCTCGGTGGCCGCGTCCAGCGCGACCCACACGCCGACGATCGGGGTACCGGGCACCAGGTGGAAGAAGGCGTTGTCCTGGTGCCACGGCTTCTCCCGCCCACCACCGGGCGGCTTGAGCAGCGCCATGTCCTGGAACATCCGCGGGGCGCCGCCGAGCACGCGAGCCACCACGTCGAGGATGCCGGGATCGTTCGCGATCGCGGTGAGACGGGACTCGTGTGCCGTGAACGACATGAACTTCCGCGTCACGTCGAGCCGCTGGCCAGGGGTCAGCGTGTCCAGAAGCGTCTCCGCCCAGGCCTCGTACTGCACGTCTGCCGGCGAGTTCGGGCGGGCGAGGTCTTCCAGGCCGGCAACGGCATCTCGCACCGTCTCCGGGGACAGCGCGCGGCTCACCGGAAGAAACCCGTCCCGCCGGCAGCGTTCGAGTTCCGCCTCGCCCACGTCCTCCAGGTGCTCGACCGGTTCGGCCACCTGGGCGGTGTCGTACAGCCCACTCGGGTACGCCGCACCGTCTCGGTCGAACGTCGCCCTTCCCCCGCGCATCCCAGCCACCTGTCCCTCGTGTCGTTCCGGGAGGATCCCGAGAAGCCTCAGCCGGACCGCAGGCCGTCGTAGAGCAGCGGGTTGCGCGCGGTGTCGGGAACCTGGCCGATCTCGGTGCCAGGCATCCAGCCGCGGTCGGCAACCTGGTTGTCGTTGACCGGCTCGGTGACCCGGATGTCGGCATCCATGTAGATCACGGTCATCACCCGGCGCGGAACGGTGCTGTGGTTCGGTCCGGCGTGGTGGAACGTCCAGCCGCGGTGGAAACTCGCGTCGCCGAGCGCGAAGGGCTCCTCCACGTGCTCGAAGCTCTGCGCCGCGACCAGCTCGCTCAGCTTCGCCTCCGACTCGTCGCTGATCGCCAGATCACGGCCGATGGAGAAGTTGTGGCTGCCGCGGGCGAACGCCAGCGGCCCCATCTCGTACGGCGTCTCCTGCAGCGGCAGCCAGATCGTGCACACCCGGTCACTCGACAGTGGCCAGTAGTACTGGTCGGCGTGCCACGGCGTGATGCCGCCGCCTGGCTCCTTGTAGAGGGCCTGGTCGTGGTAGAGCCGGACCGCGTGCACACCGAGGAGGCTCGCGGCGATCCCGGCCAGGCGCCGGGAGTAGACCAGCTCCTTGACCTTCGCGTTGTGTTCCCACAGGTTGGTCACCTGCAGGAACGCCTTGCCATAGGTGTCGCGCTCCGCCAGCGGCAGGTGCTGGGTGTTGAGCCGGATCACCTCGCCGGTGACCACGGGCTCGTACTCCGCGATGGTCTCCGGAGAGAGCACCCCCGACAGGTGGATGAAGCCGTCCCGCGCGAAGTCGGCGGTGGCCGTCGGCGGCAACCCCTCGTAGGGCCTGTCGAGCTCGGATCCCAGCGCTGCCGTCGTAGCAGTCATACTCGCCCTACTCCCGTCGCGTTCGATGCGTACTGCACTCGCCGACCTCAAGCGTCGCAGGACCCGCGGGCGGGCACCACACCTACGCTGTCCAGGTCCGGTAACCGGCGCCGTCCGCGCACTCGTCGACACCCGTCGGGTCCCCTAGAGTGTGCCGATGGCCCCCCTGGCGTGGGACGAGATGCGGACGTTCGCCCTCGCCATGCCCCGTGCGATCGAGGACACCCCTTGGGGCGAACTCGTGATCAAGATCGATCATCCCCCTCGTCGGAGGGGGAACGGCCTTGTGTACGGGCCGATGTTCTTGTGGCTCAGCCGACCGCAGGCCCCGACGCCGGCTGTGTCGGTGAAGCTCAGGGCCTCCTACGACCAGGCGGTCACCGTTGGCGCAGCGACCCCGACGACGATGAGCGGCCTCGGGCAGTGGGGCTGGTTGACTGTCCCTCTCCCCCATGCGGACCTCGACCTCGTGCGCGACTGGATCGACGAGAGCTACCGCACCGTGGCGCCGAAGAAGCTGCTCGCCGAACTCGATCCCGGTGCCGGGACCGACCAGACCGAGGGAGTCCGCCATGGCCATCGATGAGCGAACACCGGGGACCGACGCCACTGCGACGGCCGCATCCCGTAACGCCGTCGACATTCTCTACTCGATGGTCGACCCGAAGTGGGTGGCACGGTTGGTGGGCGACGAGTACGACGTCGGCGTACCGGACGACTGCCACCTGCTGTTCGCCGGCCACAACGACACCTACGAGGTTTCCGTCGGTGGGCGACGTTACGCGTTTCGCCTGCACACCCGGGGAAAGTGGTGGCTCCGCGGCGAGAGCGACGTCAGGTTCGAACTCGAGCTGCTGACCCACCTCCACCTGCACGGGGTTCCGGTGTCGTGGCCCCTTCCGCGCTGTGACGGCGACCTTCTGGGAACGATCCCAGCCCCGGAGGGCGAGCGGTTCTACTCGCTGTTCTCCTGGGCACCCGGCGCCCCGCCAGGGAAGCTGACCACCGACCAGGCGTACGTCATCGGGCGAACCCTCGCCACCATCCATGTCACCGCCGACCTCCACACGCCGAAACATCCCCGCTACCACCTCGACGAGGCCACCAAACTCGACCGGCCGCTCGCCGAACTGGACCAAGCGATCCGTTCCGCCCACCCAGACGACGCGCAGACCATCGGTCACTACGTCGCCGAGATCCGTGAGCACCTTGCCGCGTTCGATCCTGGGCCGACCGGCTGGGGCATCGTCCACGCCGACATCCAGCCGCTCAACTACCACTTCGACGCGGACGGCAACGTCACGATCTTCGACTTCGACATGTGTGGATACGGATGGCGGGCTTACGACCTCGCCTACTGCTACACGCGTACGGGCGACCCGCAACGCTCGGCAATGCTCGACGGCTACCAGAGCGTACGGCCGCTCAGCGACGCCGAGCACTCGATGCTCACGACGTTCGGTCGGCTCGCCTGGATCGCCCACGACGGACGGCCGGTCGCGCGGCTGGCCCAGCTGCTGCGCGACCCGTACTACTCGGGCTCCTTGTGAGGTCTCCGGCATGAGCCGAGACGTACCGTTCACCGGCGGCGACAAGGTGAGGATGGCTGCCGGGTGGGAGCTGCGCTACCTGCCTGACCTGACCGTTCACCACGCTGCTTCCAGGGCCCGCGATCCACACCGCAGAAGGGCCGAGGGGCTCCGCAACACGCTGTGGTTCGCCTAGCTGCGGCGACCCGCCTCGCGAGCGGCGTGGCGGTCCCGGGCGGTCCTGCGTGGAGCACCGAAGGACCGGATCACCGCTCGTGCCGCGGTGGAGGCGCTTCGCGGTGACCGCTGGGTGGCACGCGAACGCCGCCTCCTGCCGTTGTCCGGCGAGGCCAACCTGCGGCTGACGGACCGAGTACAGCTCTCCTCGAAGGCGCGCCGATATATCTCCTGAACGTCCGGCGAGAGCGCTGCACCGGGATGGCTACGAAGCCAACTGCCGCCTCAGCCGGTCCAAGTCACGGGCGATCCGGTCCATAGTCGCGGTCGGCCCGGACTCCGGCTCCTGGATCCGCTCCAAGATCCACGACCGCACCAACGTGGAAACTGGAAGATTGCTGTCCTCCGCGATGGTCGTCACCGCAGCCAACTCGTCCTCGTTGAGCCGCACCTGCAGAACCCTTGCCCGGTCATGGCCCCTGGTGACCTTGGTCCCCGGCGCGGACGGTGCGTCCTTGTTCTGCTCCGCATGCTCGGCTTCGCTGCGAAGCAGGTCCTCAAGCTCACTCATGATCGCCCCTCTCGGTACCTGCGCTGGTCCAACTCATTGGCGTCCCATCCATTGACGCCATACATCACGCCGTCATGCTCCAGAACGATGACGGTAAGGACCCTGCCTATCGACCGACAAAACAACCCGCACGCTCTGCCCCGACTTGCTCGCAGGGTCAGGATCCAACACCAACGCGTTCGGGTCAGCTAGGGCCTCATCAGCCCACGCAGGCTCGATGCCATGCCGCTCCCACATGTGTGCTCGCACTCAGGAGCGTCAAGAGCGCCTTCTGTGCACGAGGGGTACCTTGTTGATCTTCGGATGTCAGACCGAAGTTTTGTGGCCCACGAGATGAAAGACGCGGCTGAGCTGGCGGTACGGGTCTCGCCGGCTTGCTTCGAGTTCGACCGCTGCCGTCGCCGCCACCTCCTTCGAGTCGCCCGCGTCCAACTCCGCTCCGCCGAACACCAGCCAGTCCAGGAACAGCCACACGCCGTACCACCGCACCGGCTGGACGCCACCACGCCGGATGAGCTCGCCGAGCTCGTCCACCGTGTCGGCGCGCTCGGGCTCTCCAAGCACCCCGACCTCGCGCCTGGAGTCGAACGCCGCCAGCGCGTCGGCCCACCGCCTCTCCAGCGCGGGGCGTACGGCCATCGCGTTGGCGTTGGCGGTCATGATCACGCGCCCTGGTCGTCGGCGCCCGCAGCGGCGCCGACGGCGCAGGCGCACGCCAGTCAGTGCGGTTCTGCAGGAGGGTCATCGCCAGTGGCGATGTCCTTCTGAACCCACGCGACGTCGCGCCAGGCTCCGTGCTTCCAGCCGATCCTTCGGTACGTCCCGACGGGTTCGAAGCCCATGGCGCGATGGAAGCCGACACTGGCGTCGTTCGGCAGCGTCATCCCGGCGGCGGCGGTGCGGAAACCGCGCTCGGCCAGGCGGGCGAGGAGTGCCTCGTACAACGCGCGCCCACCGCCGGAGCGGCGGCGGCCGAGTTCGAGGTAGACGCTGACCTCGCACGACCAGCGGTAGGCCGCCCTTGCCTTGAAGGGCCCGCCGTAGGCGTAGCCGACAACCCGGCCTTGCTCCTCGAGAACGAGCCACGCGTGGGTGCGCAACGCCGACTCGATGCGCTCCGCCATCATCACAGGCGTGGGCGAGTCGATCTCGAACGTGATCGCGGTGTTCTCGACGTACGGAGCGTAGATCGCCGCACACGCCTCGGCGTCGTCGGTGGAGGCGTCGCGCACCTTGACGTCACCAGGCAAGGCGTCCTTGCACACTGGTCTCAGTTCCTTCCGGACGAGGGGCCCGCATACATGAAGGGGCCCTTCCTACTGCTGGACGATCACCACGACGTACCTGACCGGCTTCGTGCTCGGGTTGCGAAAGCGTGAGCGTCCCCAGAGCCGGAACCGCAGAACGTCCCCGTTGCGGAGCTGGTGCACGTCGCCGTCAATGGTGAGCTGCAGGATGCCCTCGAGCACCCAGACGTGCTGCTCCTGGCCCGGGACGGGCGGCCGGTCGTAGGGAATGTCGGCGCCAGGCTGAAGCACGCCCTCCATGACCTCCCCCCGCAACCCGCGCTGGGGTGGGGACACCGACCTTCGCGTGAAGCCAGACGCCTCGTCCCGCCACACCAACTGCTGGCCGGATCGCACCAACTGCGGGGACTCCGACTCCACCTCGGCCAGCAGCTGCGACATCGTCTTCTCGTAGGCCGAGCACAGTTTGCCCAGCAGCGCGGCCGTCGGGCTGATCTCCGCGCGCTCCAGCCGGGACAGGGTGGAGCGGCTGACACCTGTTCGTCGCGCGAGCTCGTCCAGCGACCAGTCGCGTTCCACCCGCAACTCGGCGAGCCGGCCCGGCAGGCGGGCTTCCCACCCGTCCGGTCCGGAACCGTCCGCGGCTGCCACTTCGGCGTCGTTCACATCTGGGACTCTATCCCTGATCTGGGACATCTTGCTAGGGTCTGTCCTGCGCGAATGTCGTCATGGAAGGTCCCAGATGCCAGGTGTACTGAACGGCAAGGTCGCGGTTGTCACCGGTGCCACCAGCGGCATCGGCGCCACAACGGCCGAGCGCATGGTGAACGAGGGTGCCAGCGTCGTCCTGGCCGGACGGCGACGGCATCGGGGGGAGGAGATCGCGGCCCGGTTGGGTCCGGCGGCGGACTTCCTGGCGACGGACGTGACGTCCGAGGAAGACATGCGCGACCTGATCACCCGTGCGGTCGAGCGCTTCGGCCGCCTCGACTGCCTGGTCAACAGCGCCGGCGACGGCGGCTCGCCGGCCAGCGTCCTCTCGATGGACCTGCAGCGCTTCCGGTACGCCTTCGACGTGCACGTCCTGGGCGCCTGCGCGGGCGTCAAGTACGCAGGACCGATCATGGTCGAGCAGGGGTCGGGCAGCATCGTCAACGTGAGCAGCGTGAGCGCGCGGCTGGCCGGCTGGTCGTCGACCGACTACTCCGCAGCCAAGGCAGCGTTGGTCCAGTACACTCGGTGCGCGGCGGCCGAGCTCGGCGCGCACGGCGTACGCGTCAACTCGGTCTCACCCGGCCCGATCCTTTCGGGCATCCAGGCCAGACCGCCGGCGTCGACGACGACCGAGCCGACGATGATCCCGATGCCCTCCGAGATCTCTTCGCCGACAGGCTCGGCACCTGGCAGCCGTTCCGGCGTGTGGGCGTTCCCGAGGATGTCGCGTCGGCCATCGTGTGGCTGGCCAGCGACGCCTCCGCTTTCGTCACCGGCCACGACCTGGTGGTCGATGGTGGCCTGAGCAGCGGCCGCCCCGCCAAGCAGGCCGCGGCCGATCGCGTTGCCATCACCAACCACCTTTCGCCGTTGGCGAACGCCACTCGTTCCGAGACGTAGAAGCCAGCAGGGTCCAGCAGAACCGGAAGGACGTATCAGTGAGACGGATCGCGGTGTTCACCGGTTCGACGACCGGCCACTCTCCCGCCTTCGCGGCACTGGCCCACAGCGTGGGTGAAGAGTTGGCGCGAAGAGGCATCGGCCTCGTCTACGGCGGCGGCCGAGCCGGACTCATGGGTGCACTGTCCCAGGGCGCGCTGGACGGTGGCGGCGAGGTGACCGGAGTCATCCCGCAGGCGATGGTCGAGCGTGAGTGGGCTCGAACAGACCTCACGGATCTACGTGTCTGCGCGACGATGCACGAGCGCAAGGCGATCATGGCCGACCTTGCGGACGCCTTCCTCGCCCTGCCCGGAGGTCTGGGTACGTTGGAGGAGATCTTCGAGGTGTGGACCTGGCGACAGCTCGGCTTTCACCGAAAGCCCGTGGCCTTTCTGAACGCCGAGGGCTTCTGGCAACCCCTCCTTGACACCTTGAGCGGGATCGCGACCGCTGGCTTCCTGTCCGCGTTCACCCTGGAGGACGTGGTCGTCGACGACAACCTGGCCGACGTACTCAAGGGATTGTCGCGGCAGCTGGGCGACTGATCCCGTGCACGCCGGTCGCCGCGGGCCGGACGGTCCCTCCGGTCAGAGCTGTCCGAGTTCGGCTCGGTAGCACTCGGTGGAGTACGGCATCGCCGTCGGGCGTTCGGTGTCCAGTAGTTTCCGAACACGGAGCAGCAGTTCCTCCCGGCTGGCCGCATCGAGGGTGATCACGTAGCTGCGGGAGGCCACCATGTCCATGACGTCTCGGGGCGTCATGGGATGGCTCCAGCGGAAGTCCCGCCGTTCGACGGGGCCGAATGGCGTGCCCACCTGCTCCACCTGTCGATCTTCCGTCGGCGCTGCCGCGTAGTCGCGCAGGATCCCGTCCAGCTCCGCGACCCAGGGCACCGACACGTCCCGGAGGTTCCACACCAGGCCCAGCCGCCCGCCCGGGCGTAGCACGCGGGCAACCTCCGGAACCGCCAGCTCGGGATCGACCCAGTGCCAGGCCTGCGCGCAGACGAGCGAGTCCACGCTCGAGTCCGGGAGCGGAATCGACTCCCCTGTCCCCTCCATGACCGGCACATCAGGAAGCACCTGGGAGAACTGTTCGCGCATGCCGGCAGAGGGCTCCACGGCGAGGACCGTGCGTCCGGGAGCTCGCAGTGCGCGGGTCAGTTTGCCGGTGCCCGCACCGAGATCGACCACGGTGGTCGCGTGGTCGGGGACCAGCCAGGCCACCGCCTCCTCCGGGTAAGGCGGGCGGCCACGCTCGTAGGCGTCAGCCGCCACCCCGAAAGAGCCCGCCTGAACGTGCTTACGCTGCTCCTCATCCGTGGTCACAGCCGACATCCTGCCAGGTGCACCATGACTGGTTCTGGACCCGCGGACGAGCTGCCCCGTTGATTTTGGTCGCCGGACGGGAACAAGCCCGTCGTGCCCCTGAGTATCTTCCTGGCTCTTCTCGTGGCGGTGACCAACGCGACGTCCAACGTGCTGATGCGCAAGGCCGCGCGGGGCGTGCCCACCGCCTCGCAGTTCCAGCTGAGCCTGCTGCTGCGGCTGGTTCACAGCCCGGCCTGGCTGGTGGGCCTGATACTGAGCCTGGCGACCTATCCCCTGGGGGCAGCGGCACTGGGCTTCGGGAAGCTTTCGGTCGTACAGCCGATCCTGGTGCTGGAGTTGCCACTGTCGCTGATCGGCGCCTCGTGGTTGTTCGACTCACGCCTTACGCGGCGCGACTGGCTCGGAATCGCGGGGATGACGGTGGGGCTGATCGGACTGCTCGTCGTCCTGGTGCCGAAGGGAGGCCACGTCATCGGTATTCCCGCGTCCACCTGGCTCCTGGGCTCCGGCCTCAACATCGGGCTCGTCGTGGCGTTGTACGTGCTCGGCCGACGCACCACGCAGCCATCCGGACGGGCCGCGTATCTCGGTGCGGGATGCGGGCTCGCGTTCGGCCTGTCCGCGGTCTACATGAAGAGCATGACCGAGGTGTTCACCGTCGAGGGGATCTCGGGGGTGCTCACCAGCTGGCAGCTGTACGGATCGATCGCGGTGGCAACGCTTGCGTTCTGGCTGCTGCAGAACGCCTACGCCGCCGGGCAACTCGCCGCGTCCCAGCCGGGCGTCACGCTGCTGGACCCGGCCGTCGCGATCGTGTGGGGGCTGATCGTCTTCCAGGAGAAGACCGAGGGTGGCCTGTTCCTCGTTCTGGCCGTCGCGGCGACCGTGGCAATCGTCGTGGGTGCCGTCACGCTGGCCAAGTCCCCGCAGTTGCGCCGGATGCACGAGAGCCCGGCCGAGGGGAACCCCTGAGCATCTTCTACAGTCCTGCGAGTAGGCACGGCTTCTGCGTACCCCGGTCGTCGTCCACGCGATGCCGCTGCGACCGAGTTCCCATCGACCACTCAGGTGATGCCCATGCGACCCACGGACAAGGACGTCGAGGAGGCAGTGCGTCGAGTCGAACCCGTCGCCGACGAACCGGACCCGGGCCCGGGCCTACCAGAGTTGACACGTCCCGTCAGTGACGGCCACGTCGATCGCGGCGTTCCGGTTCGCCGGGGTGCAATCGCCGAGTGGCTCCTTCCAAGGCATCCCGATCTCTCTGCCGTCGAGGTTGGTGCGCGACGCGCCCTTGCGGGCGGAGTGGCCTCGGCCCTGGTCGAGCATGTGGACGTCACCGCCGTGGGGGCGGACGGACGCCGATACCGGTATGGAGTCGTTGCCAAGCGCGCCTCCGCGGCCGAGGTGGCGACCTTGTCTGAGATCGCTGCCATACCCGGCACGGACGCCTTCCCGGAGTTGATCGACGCAGGCACCGACCAGTCCGGTGCATGGCTGGTGACGCCGTACTACCCGGGATCGCCGATGCCGTGGGACGCCGCGGTTCCGGACAACGTCCTCACGAGCCTGGCTCGGATGCACCACCACTACCTGGGGCGAACGAACGCTCTGCCACCGGACCTCCCCCGGGTCGACGAGGCGTTCTGTCGTGGAGCCCTGCTGGACTTCTCCCCGTCATGGATCCACGCTGCCCAACGCGCGGAGCCGCACCCGGTGCATGATCGCGCCCTGGACCTGCTTCGGCGCTGGTCCGACGACGAGCGGATCCACACCGGGCTACGGCTCCTCCCTGCGACCCTGCTGCACGGCGACGTGTACGGGTTCAACGTGGTGGTGGCAGACGATGGGACCGCTCCACCTCGCCTGATCGACTGGGGAAGCGCCCGGGTCGGGCCGATCATGCTCGACGTCGTGATGTACGGCGACTGGCCCTCGGCCGCAGGGCTTTCCGCGTACCTCCGTGCCTGGGAGCACGTGACGGGTAGCCCGCTCGACCCATGGCAGGCAGAGGCCGGGTACGCCTGGGCAACGGCTTTCAGCAACGCCACGTTCGTCGGGCCGGTCGCACGACGCTTCGGGCCGACCCAGGCCCAGACGATGCTCGACCACGGCGAGGCGGCATTGGAACGCTTCGCGCAGCTCCTCACGAATCCACGGTCATGAGCTCGTGAGGACGACGAGGCGTTGAGTCGCTCGGGTCATCGCGACGTAACGGTCGACCGCCCCTTCGATGCCCTCACCGAACGACTCGGGATCGACGAGTACGACCAGATCGAACTCCAGTCCCTTCGCCAGCTCCGGGGTCAGCGACCGCACCCGAGCTCTCTCCCGGAACGTAGGATCACCAATGACACAAGCGGTTCCGTCAGCATGCTCGGCCAGCCACGCGTCGAGGACGGCTCCCAGGTCCGAAGTGGAACCATGCAGGACGGGGACGCCACTCCTGCGGATGGACGTCGGCACATTGGCGTCCGGGAGGACGGCTCGGATCACCGGCTCGGCCTCGACCATGACCTCTTCCGGGGTTCGGTAGTTGATGCTCAGCGAGGCCAGCTTGATCCGGTCCAGTCCGATCCGCTCGAGTCGTTCCTGCCACGACTCGGTGAAGCCGTGCCTGGCCTGGGCCCGATCGCCCACGATCGTGAAGCTTCGGGAAGGGCAACGGAGCAACAGCATCTGCCACTCCGCGTCGGTCAGTTCCTGAGCCTCGTCCACGACGATGTGCGCGAACGGACCGGCGAGCACGTCAGGGTCGGTACTGGGCAGAGCGTCCTGATCGACGAGGGCTTCGCGGATGCCGTGCTGGCGCAACTGTGCGAACATGCCATCGCTGTCGGACTGGATGAGTTCGTCCACAACCCGGTCCATGCGTTCGCGTTCGGCCGCGACGGCGGCTTTGTGCTGACGCCTGCGTCGGGCGGCCTCCGGGTCACCGATCCGTTGCCGGGCGGCGTCCAGGAGCGGCAGGTCCGACAGCGTCCACGCATGAGAGTCTTCGCGCTGGAGCATTCGTACCTCGTCCTGCGTGAGCCAGGGAGCACACATGCGCAGGTAGGCGGGGACCTCCCAGAGATCTCCGACGATGTCGGTCGGCTCGAGCAATGGCCATGCTCTGTTGAAGGCCGTGACCAGATCCCTGTTCCGCAGCAAGGATCTGCGCAGCAGGTCCGCTGGAACCTCCTCGTCGTTGTCGTGCTTGTCGACCAGGATCGTGAGCAACTCCTCCCACACCTGGTCACGTGCGTCGTTGTGCGGTGTGCCGGGCTCGGCCGCTTCGAACGCCTCGGTCCACTCGGCGGGGGTCAGCCAGATGTCGGACCAGTGGGTCTCGACGATCATCCCCTTGCCGGGCGGCTGCTCGTACAGCCTGACGGCCGGCTCGATCGCCTTCACCATGTCCGCGGACGCCTTCAGCCGGGCCACGTTCGGGTCGGCCTCGGGCACCACCGAGGCGCCCTCGGGAACGAGGTCCCGCAGAGTGCAGGTCTGCACGCCGTCCTCCCCGAGGCTGGGGAGTACGTCGGCGACGTAGGCGAGGTAGGGCTGGTGCGGGCCGACGAACAACACCCCGCCCCGGCGCTCACCCAGGCGAGGGTCCGAGTAGAGCAGGTAGGCCGAGCGGTGAAGTGCTACGACGGTCTTTCCCGTACCCGGCCCGCCGTCGACGACGAGAGCACCACGGGAACCCGCCCGGATGATCGCGTCCTGGTCGGCCTGGATGGTGCCGAGCACGTCTCGCATCCGCGGCGAACGGCTGCTGCCCAGGCTGGCGATGAACGCAGACTGGTCATCGAGCGCTGCGTGTCCTTCCAGCCCGTCAGGAGTGAACACCTCGTCCCAGTAGTCACTGATCCGGCCGCGCGTCCAGCGGTAGCGACGGCGGCTCGTCAGCCCCATCGGGTTGGCGTGAGTCGCCCCGAAGAACGGCTCGGCCGCGGGAGAGCGCCAGTCGATCAGGAGCCGGCGCCCCTCGCTGTCGGTGAGGCCGAGCCGCCCGACGTAGACGGGATCGGGTTGGTGCCCGCTGACGATGTGCCCGAGGCACAGGTCCAGGCCGAAGCGGCGCAGGGTACGCAGGCGGGCGGTCAGGCGGTGGATCTCCAGGTCCCGATCGAGCGCCTGCTGGCCTTTCCCTCCGGGTGCCTTGCGGGCTGTGGCGAGACGGCCGGACAGCTCGGCGATCGACTGCTCGAGGCACTCCTCGATGGCGGCGAAGTGCTGCTCGTCCCCGGCGATCAGTCTCGGGTCCGCCTTGTGGATCAGGTGGTCGGGCAGGTCGAACACAGCGGTGTTCTGTGGGTTCATTGCGCCCCGTTTCGGTACGTCCCTTGGTTCGGCCCGGTGATTCTGCGGCACGACCGGGGTCTTGCCGCAAGCCCCCGGGTGCGCTATACCTTTAGAAGGGCAAGGAGATGACTCTCCTTGCCCTTCGTCGTCTGTCCGGACTGGCGACCTTCTCATGATCACATTCGCCGGGCGGGGCCGGCCACCTCGACCAGCCGACCATCGAACTGGCTACCGGCGTTACAACAGCAACCAGGTCGACACCGCACGGCGAATCCGCCTCCTGCGTCAAGCGGAGCTTGCTACCGAGGACATCGCCAGGGTGATCGACGGTGACGCATCCGATGCGCGGCAAGTCCTCACTCGACTACGCAGCGCACTTCACTCACGTACGGAACGGATCGAGGCGCTGATGAGTCAACTGACCCACGACATCGATGGCGATGGTACGCAGATGAGGACCGCCAAGGATTTCCGCCTGGTCGCGATCAACATCGGAGTGGACTCCAATGCGCAACTCGACGCGGCCTGCGCGTTCTGGGGGAAAGTGCTGGGTGCCGAACTCGAGGACTGGGGTAGCCCCAGTCGTCAGGTGGTCCTCGGCAAAGGCGAGGCCGTCGGCTTCCTGAACATCAGGGTCCGATCGGCCGACGAGCCCCACTTCGGGCACACCTCTGCCTTCGGGTTGGGCGTCGTCGGACTCGACGAAACCCATGGACGCGCGCTGGCAGCCGGAGCGACGGAGCATTACCCGCCGACCGATGGCGAGAACATGCCCCGGCACTCCTTGATCGAGGATTCGGTGGGGAACCGAGTCGTCCTCTGGGAAGGCTCCCGGTGATCTCAGCGGTACGACTCGGCCTGGAGGTTGTAGAGCTCCGCGTAGAGCCCGCCGCGAGCGAGTAGTTCGGAATGCTTACCGCACTCGGCGATCCGGCCACCGGACAGCACGACGATCAGATCGGCCATCCGCACGGTGGAGAACCGGTGTGAGACGAGCAGAGTGATCCTTCCGTCGGCACGTCCTCGGCGAGCGCCGTCGGCAACGCGCTGGAACAACGCATGTTCGGCGTGTGGGTCCAGCGCCGCGGTCGGTTCGTCCAGCACAGCCAGCAGTGGCCACGGGCGCATCGCGGCCCGGGCGAGGGCGAGCCGTTGCCACTGACCCCCCGAGAGTTCGGCACCTCCGTCCCATCCGGCTCCCAGTGGCGTGTCCAGGCCGGCAGGCAGGTCCTCGGCGAAGTCCGCGCCGGCGACCTTCAGCGCCGCGCGGACGGCTCTGTCGTCGCTCATCCGGGCCAGGTCGCCGACGCCGACGCTTTCCCGTACGGCGAGTTCGAAGCGGGCATAGTCCTGGAAACCGGCGGTGATGCGTTCGCGATAGCCGTCCGGGTCGACGTTGGAAAGGTCCTCTCCGTCGACCACGATCCGTCCCGCGGTGGGTTCGTACATGCCGGTGAGAAGCTTCACCAGAGTTGTCTTTCCGGCACCGTTCTCGCCCACCAGGGCGACCACCGCCCCGGCCGGTAGGCGCAGCGAGACGTCGGTCAGGACTGGCTGATCGGCGCCGGGGTAGGCGAAGTGCACGTCGTCCAGCGTGATGCCGTCGACGAGGCGATCAGGTGGCACCGCCGTACGCCCGTCGTGCTTGCACGCCTCACGTTCCAGCCAGCGGTAGTGATCTGCGGCGGTGCGTACTCGCATCGCCGAACCGGCCTGGCCGGACAGCTGACCAGCGGCGCCGACCACGGCGGCTGCCAGCCCGAGCACCATGGCCACGTCGCCGCCGGTGGCCTCCCCGGCCGCGACCTGACGCAGGACCGACACCACCGCGCCGAGGAACGCGGCCGCGTAGCACAGCCACACCCCCGCGGTGGCGGCGACCGAACGCAGGAGCGCCGCTTCGACGGCCCGGTGCCGCGTTCGGGACGCAGCGGCATGCCGGGCAACCAGCTCCTCGCCGACTCCGTGGACGCGTATCTCCGCACCCGCCGTCGGGGTCACCGCCAGGGCGAACAGGCCCTTAGCGGACCTGCGGTCCGCGGCCGTCCGCAGGTCCGCGGCGCCACGCAGCCGTTCCGCGTGTCCTGCCAGTCGTACGGCCGGAATCGCGAGCAGCGGAATCACCAGCAGAATGGGTTGAAGCCGACCCAGGAGCAACGCGGTGACAACCAGTTGGAGGGCCGTGATCGACCCGATAGCCAACAGAGTAAGACCGTCCGCAAGGTCGTCGGTCCGCTGCTTCAGCAACTCCAGCCGGTCGCGGTACGCGGGGAGCTCGATGTGGCCGAGGCCCGGCGCGGACGCGGACAGGGTCAGCAGACGTCGCTGCACGACCATCTGGGAACGTTCCCGCATCCGGACCACGGCCCACCGATAGCCGACCGGTGCGAGCGCGGTCAGCAGCAACGCGACTCCTGAGAGGACGCCGCCGACCACGAGCCGGCGTGGGTCACCGGCCACCGCGCCGTCCACGAGCGGGCGCAGGCCGAGGGCGAGCAGCAGCGGACCGAGGAAGGACGTGGCCACCACCAGGACGTGGAGTACGCACACCACGACGCCGATCTCCCGACCGATTCCGAGTAGCAACCGCCAGGTCTGTCGCCAGGACGTCATGAGGTGATCCCCGCCGTTCCTTCGGAGTCGTCCGTACGGTCGACGAAGCGCTCGGCCTGCAGCCGGAACATCTCTGCGTACTCGCCGTCGAGTGCCATCAGCTCCTCGTGGCTGCCACGTTCGGCGACCCGTCCGCCATCCAGTACGACGATGGAGTCGGCGCGGCGAACCGTGGAGAACCGGTGCGAGATGACAATCGTGGTGAGCCCTGCGGTGAGTTCGAGGAACCGCGCGTAGAGGCCGGCTTCCGCGCGGGCGTCGAGGTGTGCGGCCGGCTCGTCCAGGATCAGAACGCGTGCGCCGTGATCGACCGCGTACAGCGCCCGGGCCAGGGACAGCTTCTGCCACTGACCGCCGGACAGGTCGGCGCCGCCGGGATAGTGGGACGACAGCGGAGTGTCGAAGGCTGAGGGCAACGCTGCTATTTCGTCGGCGATGCCCGCGCGTTCGGCAGCGGATTCGACACCGGGTTGGTCGACAGCAGCGCGCGGCCTTCCCATGGTGATGCTCTCGCGGGCGGTCAACGGAAACCGGGTGGCGTCCTGGAACACCGCCGCCACCTGACGACGCCATCCGCGAGCGTCGACCGCGGTCAGGTCGGTTCCGTCGACGGTGAGGCGCCCGTTGGTGGGTTCGTACATCCGGCACAGCAGTTTGATGATCGTGGTCTTGCCTGCGCCGTTCACTCCCACGATCGCGAGCGAGCGACCGGCGGGCACCACCAGATCGAGGCCGTCGAGCACGGGAGCGGTGCTGCCCGGGTAGGAGAAGGAGACGCGCTCAAAGCGGATCTCGCGGCGAGGCCGGTCCGCGACAGCAACGGTCGCAGGGACGTTCGTCATTCCCGCGTCCCGGTCCTTGGTCGCGACCGCCTCGACCGCCTCGACCGCCTCGTCGAAGCGGCGAAGCGTGGCCAGCGCCAACTCGGTCTGCAGGCCGGTCCACGCGGACTGCTGAACGCCCCGGAGCCCGGTCATCAGCGCCTGCACCCATACCGCCGCCTGCCCCGCGGTGACCTCCGCCCGTCCCGCACGTACGGCGATCCAGACCAGGCCGCACACCACCACGGCACCGGTGACGACGTTGGCGGCGACCGCGCGTCGCGGCAGAGGTGTGAGCACGTCGGCCATCGACCGCTGCCACAGCGTCGTGTACCGGTCCCGCAGGAAACCGGCGAGCCCGAAGATCCGTACTTCCTTGGCGGCCTCGGGACTCGACCCCAGTCCGTAGAGATACTCCAACCGCCGGGCGACCTCGGTGGTCCCGTAGTGGTGGGAGGCCTCGGCACGCGAAGCCGCCTTCTCCTCGTACGCCGTCCACGATCCCGCGGCCAGCAAGGCGATTCCGAGCAGCGGGTGGAAGCCCGCGACCAGCACGCAGGCGCCCACGAGCACGATCCGGCCGGTCACCAGCCCGGCGACGGTGGACGCCAGCCGGCCTGGCCGACCCCACGAACCGCGGAAGGTTTCCCGGCCGACGGAGATCAGTTCGGCCGTACGAGGATCCTCCAGGTGGCCGATGCCGACCGGCTCACCGACCGCCCGCATCAGCTCCCGCTGGAGGGAGGCATCGATGCGTTCGCCCAGAGCGGTCGAGGCGGCCGATCGCACCGAACCCGCCACCCACACCACCATCAGCAGCCCGGCCGCGAGGGCGGACCACCACAGTGCCGACCGTCCGGCCGGGGAGATCAACCCCTTGGCGGCGACGTCACCCGCACGACCGACCACCGCACCGACCACGCCGGCGAGTCCCAGCGGTGCGGCAGCGCCCAGCAACACCGTGAACGCGGTGACAACGGTGAGAACCGGGCCCACCTGCCACGCCACCCGAGCGAACCTTCCAAGGTCCGTGCGAGACCGACGGAGAACGGACACGGGCGAAGACACACCCCCTCACTCGGAGCCGCTCATCATGGCGGCCGAGGTCGGGGCTCTGCAAGGGAGTGCCGCTTCGGGACGATCGTCGGACTCTGGCCGGAAGCGGGTCGGCCCCTGGTCAGCCCGCGTTGGCGACGGCGAACAGCCCCGCCACCGCTATGACATAGAGAATCAGCACGGTCAGCGAGTCCAGGCCCATCCGCGCGATGCGCCGTTGCGGACGGAACAACAGACCGGCCGCGTACACGACGGTCAACAGGATCGCGACCGCGGTCAGGTAGATGTCGGTGGCCTGCGCCTGCGGCAACACCGCCTTGCCGGACAGGACTGTCGCGACGACGAAGAGCACCGGCAGGAACGCGTTTCCGCCGAAGATGTCGCTCATAGCCAGTTGGTAGTCACCGTTGCGTACCGAGGTCAGGCCGGTCGATACCTCCGGCAGTGAGGTGGCTGCCGCCAGAACGGTCGCGCCGAAGAGTACGCCGGAAAGACCGATGTGGCCGGCGATCTCGTCGCCACTGCGTTCGAGGAACACACCGGCCACGAGGGTCACAAGCGCAGCGGCTCCGAAGATGGCGGCCGACTTGCCCGTGCTGACGCCCCGTTTCGTGGCCTGCTGTTCACGCTTGTGCCGGCTGTGCCCGCGGGCCGGCTCCTGGTTGTCGGGCGCTTCGCCTGACTCGTGCCAGGGCAGCGACCGGCCCGCGCGCTGCAGCAGCAGCAGGCCCACGACCCAGAGGATCGCGATCAGCACCGGGGCGGGAGCGAGGCGTAACGCGATCAGGTTGTCGGGCAGTTGGGAGCCGGCGACGACCACGCCCAGCACCGCGATGACCAAGCCGGCTTCGAGGACGAGCACCAGTGAGGCCGCCCGATAGGTCAGCGGCTTGCTACCGCGTACTCCGAACACGTCCAGCACGACCAGTACGACGGTCTGGATGGCGATGCCGCCCAGGATGTTGCCCACGGCGACACCGATGTTGTCGGCCAGGGCGGCGCTGGCCACGATGGCGATCTCGGGCAGGTTGGTGGCCACCGCGAGCAGAATCAGGCCGCCGAGCGCCGAGCCGAGATGCAGGCGAGTGGACAGTACGTCGGTCTGGTTCGACAGCTGGATGCCGGCCAGCCAGATCGCGGCCGCGCCCCCGGCGAAGATCAAGACCAGCCACGGCAGGGAGAGTCCGGACACACCAGCTCCTCAGGTCGGTCGTACTTCGGGCGAGAGCTTCCTCTCGCCCCGCTCGGGTTGAACGCGGTGGACCGTTCGATCGCCTGCCACGAGCAACTCCTTCCGTCCGGGCGGTGGTACCCATGGGCCGGAAAGAATCACGTCCGAACGGACCAGCAACCCTGACTTGCGGGGCGAAGGCCCTCGGGTGGAGAAGGAGTGCTCCGGAACAGGCACGGCCGATGCCTCACCGTATCGCCGCGGCCGCTGACCGTCACCGTCTCTGGGTGCCCAGTTCCCTCGATCGCTCGGTCGCACGCTCGGGTGAGTGATAACTGGTTGACCGTCGCCCTACCGTGATCGCGTGGAGATGTCGCCGGAGCATCATCGTGCCGCCGAGGTCGTCGCCGAGTTCCTCGGGACGAAGCCCACTTCCATCGAGGCGCTGCTGACGTGGGGACCGACGGTCGTCGTCGAGGCGACCGTGGACGACAGCCTGACGGTGTTCGTCAAGGCGGGCGCCAACCAGAACGTCCACACCGAAGCCGCGGTGATGGAGCGCGTCCGCGCCGCGGGCGTCCCGACGGTCGACATCCTGGGTGTGGGGAACGACGAGCGGCTTCCGGGCGGGCGCTGGATGATCACGCGCGCCGCGACCGGACAGACGCTGCAGGATGTCGGACGTACGGCATCGACGATCAGCCGTACCCTCGACGAGCTTGCGGAGTACTACACGCTGCTCCACCGGGTCGCCCTGCCCGGTTTCGGAGCCTTCGCGGACGACGCTCGAGGAGGCAGCCTCGTGGCGTGGTCGCGGTGGCAGCAAGAGACGGTTGACGACGCTCTCGACTCGCTGACCCGGATGGATGCGGCACCAGCGGAGTTCGCATCCCGTGCCCGGCAGTTGTGCCGCTCCTTCGCCGCCGACCTGGACAGCGCACCTGGCGTTCTCCTGCACGCCGACCTCGGCGACGGCGAGGTCTACGTCGATCCGGAGACCGGTGCAGTCACCGCGATCGTCGACTGGGGCGCGGCGCTGGTCGGCGACCCGTTGTACGACCTCGTACGGTTCGTCGGTGGGGGTCCCGCCGACGACGAGCGTCCGGCGCAACTGCATCCGACCTTGCACGCGCACTACTTCGCGCGGAGCACCTACGACGTCGAACATGCCCAGCGGATGTTGAAGTTCTACCGGTTCCACATCTGTGTCGTCGAGGCCGCGTGGGGCGCGGACCTCGGCTGGACAGCGGGCCACCTCGCGTGGGCGGAGCAGCTGATCGACGAGCTTGGCTGAGACGGACGGAGGGCCTGAGGATGGGTCTGTTACTGCGCCGGGCCACACGTGTCGGAGGGCGGCCAGGCTGGAGGCGAACTCCGCCCCTGGCGGCAGAACAGACAACTGATGGTCGAGCTGCTCAGGAGTGGCCGAGCGTTCGGCTACCTCGCCTACGTCGAGGGCAGACCCGCAGGTTGGGTCAATGCCTCGAAGCGTGCCGAGTGCTCGATGTACCGGACCGGCGTCGGCGCGGCGCGGACCGAGGTCCCTGTACGACGCGCACGGGTTCGAACTGGTCGAGAAGCTGGAGAGCCACAGCGTGCTGCGCCGCCACGATCGCGCCGGCGGCTGGCGGGCGTCCGGGTGAACCTCTGCCCGCGCATCTGCGTGGTGGACGGTGTTGGACCACATCGAACCGCGTCGAACGGTGTGGGACCGCATCGAGCGGTGGAGGTACAGGTCAATGTCAGCACGTCAGTTCAAGATCTCGATCGGTGCCGCAGCGCTACTGGTGGCCACGGCCTGTGGGCATGCCGGCCAGGCGACGACGAGCACCGACAACGGCTCCGGCGACAAACAGCAGCCGGCGAAGATCAGGATTCTGTCGCCGGCCGAGGGAGCGTCGGTCAAGGTGCCGTTCACGTTGAAGTTCGATCCCGGTGTGCCCATCGGCCCGACCGACTCCGGGAAGGACCACGTTCACGTCTTCGTGGACGGGAAGACCAACGAGTACACCGTGGTCACGAAGACGAGCTACCAGATCAAGAACCTTCCGGCGGGCAAGCACACCGTGGGGATCACCTTGCAACACGCCGATCACTCTCCGGTCGGGCCGAAGGCCCGGATAAGTGTGACCGTCACGAACGGCTCCGCCAAGAAGGGCGGCTCCGACGGTTCCGGCAAGAAGGGTGGGGCCAACGACGGCGGCGGCGGGTATGGCTACTGAGCCCTCCCCTGGGGGCCCTGTAGCCGGATACGTGCGGCGTTACAACCGGAAGACGCGCTGGTTCCATGCTGTCAGCTACACGATCCTCGTCGTGCTCTTCGGCACCGGCTGGTGGCTCACTCTCGGGAACGAGGGCAGACCAAGCATCCTGGCAAGGGTGTCGGGCGTTCCCGACACCCGGATACACACGCTCACCGGATGGGTTTCCGCAGCGGCGGCAGTCGTCGGCCTCCTTGCCGGCAGGCGCGCGCTCAGGACGTTTCTCGCCGAGTCCGTACGCACCGATCCAGGGGACCTGGAATGGTTCCGCCGTTGGCCGGTGGCGGTCCTGACGGGCAGGTTCCCTCATCATCGTGGGCACTTCGACCCAGGGCAACGGCTCTTCAACCTGGCGATCGCCGGGTGTCTCCTCGTCGTCATCGTCTCCGGGGTAGGCCTGGCGTGGCTCAGCGGCGGCTCCTTGTTCACCATCCTCGTGCGGGTACACCGATGGGGAACCTACGTCGGCACCGCGCTGATCCTCGGACACGTCACGATCGCCTCCGGAATCCTGCCCGGGTATCGCGGCGCGTGGAAGTCCATGCACCTCGGCGGCAGGCTACCGGTGCAGGTCGCCCGACGTCTGTGGCCGTCCTGGACCTCCTCGTCGCTCCGCGGTAACCAGTCCGGCGAAGGCAGGCGGTCAGCGCGACCACGGGAACGGTAGCTCGCTCTGCCCCTGCTCGTCCTGTCCGTCCTGGCCGGGAACCGTCGGTCCCCAGCGTCACCGACGCGGCGCGCGCATCGATCGCAGCGGGCCACCATGGAGCGGGACGGTCCGCCACCGTGCGGTGAACGTACGATCTGCGAGCGAGCACGTCACCGCCAACCGGTGCGGTGTCTCCAGGAACACCACGTCGAACGCCAACGTGTCCTGGTCGGCCCAGCCACCACTGACGGCCGTGGGTACGGTCGCCGCTGCGTCGCCACCCGAACCGACCGTCCAGCCGGAGGAAGTACCTCCGTCCAGCCGGAGTTCGAGTTGTTCGCCGGCGTCACTCAGCGAGATCGCCCAGCCGCCGTCCGTCGACGTGACCGCGATCCCGGTCAGCGTCGCCTGATCGGCGCACGTGCCACCGGCCGGTGTGAACTCCGCGCCGGACCACGCCGCGGGGTCAGCGGGCGGTGCCGCCTGGCCGACGGCCGCCGGGAGCGCCAGGCGGGACAGTCGTTCCGCCAGCGCGGCGTCGTCGTCCTCCCGGCCGTCGAGCGGCGCCGACCCGAACGCCGGCAGGAGGTTGTCCCACATCGCGTCCAGCAGCGTCTGCATCTCCACGGTCGCCGCTGTCATCGCGATCACCGCGTCGTGACCGGGCAGGACCACACAGAACTGGCCGTACGCCCCGTCGCCGCGATAGCCGTGCCGGGACATCCAGAACTGGAATCCGTACCCCTGTTGCCAGTCGGAGTTCGCCCCCTCCGGGGTGCCGTCCGCGTTCGAGAGGTGCGAACGCGTCGCCTCCTCGACCCATGCGGCGGGCAGCAACTGCTTGCCTTCCCAGCTCCCCTGCTGCAGGTAGAGCAGGCCGAGCCGGGCGATCGCGTCGGTGGTCGCGTGCAGCCCCGAGAAGCCGAGGTCACGACCGGCCGGCCGCTGGTGCCACGCGACCTCACCGATGCCCAGCGGCTCGAACAGCCGCGGCCGAAGGTAGTCGGTCAGCGACCGTCCGGTCACCTTCTGGACGATGGTGCCGAGCGTGTACGTCGCGGGCTGGTTGTAGGCGAAGACCGTGCCGGGATCGCGATCCGGCGGCACCAGGAGGAATCCGCGGACGATCTCGTCCGGGTCTGCCTCGATCGCCCGCGGCAGAGTCTCCTCGACGTGGCCGGAGGCCATGGCCGCGACATGGCGTACGAGCATCGAACGGCTTCGAGGGGAGGTGATGTCGGCCTCGAACTCCGGGAAGTAGGAGATCACCGGATCGTCGAGCCGTACGAGTCCCTCGGCGACCGCGAAGCCGGCCGCCGTCGACGTGAAGCTCTTGCTCAGCGAGTAGAGCAGGTGAAGCCGGTCAGGTGCGTACGGAGCCCACCAGCCCGAAGCGACAAGCCGGCCGTGCCGAACGATCATCAGGCTGTGCGGCTCGATCTCCGGCGCCTGCTCCAGTGCGTCCAGGAAGGCGTGCACGCCGCGCGCGTCGACACCTTGCGAAGCGGGAGGCCCGTCGGGCAACTGAGTGTTCAGCGGAACATCCTCGTGGTCTCGGCGAGCTGTGCTCGGGTCCGGTGCTCGCTTCACAGGAACGGTGAAAGCCTTGTCATCCTTCCCGACCCCCGGCCGAGTGTCCAGAAGCGTGGTACGTCGCTACCAATCCCGGCCATCGAAAATTCGTTCGACCCAGGTTGTTGATCGAGGCCGTTCGCACGCTCATCGTGGGAGGAGATGCCGGCGTGCACTGGCGCGCGGTCCGGGCCCTGGGGGTGCCATGGGACAGGTTCGGTTCCGACGGTTCGACGTCGTCCCGCGGCCCAAGGCGCGTTCGATACGGGTGGACGACATCATCCTCCGGGCCGAGGACTTCCTGGAGGTGTCGCTCGCGGCGACCATTCGGCGCAACGCCCTTGCCGTTCCCTACGGCGGGCACAAGCTGATGCGCCTGGTGACCCGCGAGCTGGCGCTCGTACTGACTCTCTTCAACCGCGACCGCGTGGGCGAACCTCTCACCCGGCACGCGGCCTTCGCCGACAGCTCCTCCCACATCCGCCGGTTCACGACGGAGGTCGTCGCACTGGGAGCGCTGACCACGGCTCTCGAGAAGGTCCACGGGCCGGCTCCCGGCATCGTTCACCTCGACGCGCTGCCTGCGGACGCGCAGCACATCTATGCCGGCGGTGGACGGCGGATCGGTCCGGACTTCCGGTTCGGCCTCCCGGAACGGGTGGTGGCCGGCGAGTGTCACGGTCGGGACGCTCGCGAGCCACAGCGGGCGCTCGTCGCCGCGCTCGAGCGCAGGCGGCTGGGCGAACTCCTCGCCTGGTCCCGTTCGCAGCGGACGGACCAGCTCTGCATGGCGTGGACGTGGATCCAACCCACGTCCACGACGGTCGACCTCTTCAGCTTCCCAGCGCCCGGCCCGGTGCCGTCGTCCACCCGGCGGATGGCCGAACTGCGACGGGCACTGTCGGCTCATGCCGAGGAGACACTCGAAGCGCCGCAGAGCGCGCCAGGCAGCGAGGTCGTGAGGGCCGGAGAGGGAGCTCTGCGCACAGCCCTGCTGGAACGCTTGACCACGGAGGTCGAACGGCAGTACCTCGAAACGGCTCCCGGCCCGGTGCCCGGACTCGGCGAACCCTGGCACGGCGAATGGGTCGACGTACCGTCTCCGTACGGCGACACTCTGGCGGCACGCATGCTGTTCGCCGTCAGCAGTGCGGGGAGCCGGACCTGGCGGTCGGAGGAAGCTCGACAGAGGCTGTCCCGCGCCTCTGCGGAGGATGCCCTCGACATCGACGCCGGCGGACGCACGCTGGTCGCCATCGACTGGCAACCGAGAAACCCGCAGGAAGCCGGAGAACGACTCCGGGAAGTCCTTGACGTCAGCTGATCAGGTCCGTACCAGGAAGGGAGTGATCAGGTCGTACCAGGAAAGGACCTGTCGCCGAAGAGGATCCGCCGCGCTGCCGCCCGCCCAGGAGGCGTACGCAGCAACCCGAACGCCGCGTCCGCGAGGGCAGGCGTACGAACCTTGTCCAGTCCCCACCGCATCGCCAGCCTCCCGCGGAAACGGGAACGCAGCGCGGCTCCGTCGAAGTGCGTCAACGCTTCCTTGCGCCCGGAGCGCAGGGACTCGTGGAGGACGGCAGCCGCGAGCTCCGACAAGCGCAGGCACGGATCCAGACCGCCGGCCGTGAGCGGGGAGACCGCGCCTGCGGCGTCCCCCACAAGCAGCCCGTCCGCGCAGCTGATCCGGCGCAGCAGACCACCGACCGGGATCGGCCCTCCCCGCCGTTCGACCGCATCGGGACCATCGGGACGCTCGACACCATCCAGGCCGGGCGCCGAGGACGCGAACCGCTCGAGCGCCCGGCGAAGGCCCTCCGGAAAGCGGTTCGCGTAACCAGCCGTACCGACGTGGGCATGTCGGCCGTCGTTCACGACCCATGCCAGGTATCCGGGGGCAAGCGAGGGATCGAGCACGCAGTGGAACGTCGGCGGCTCCTCACCACGCTTGATCTCGTACACCTCCTCGGCCCCGATCAGCAGGTGCCGGTTTCGGTCCAGATCGAGGTCGCGGGCAACGCGAGACCGCGCACCGTCAGCGCCCACGACGAACCGCGCTCGCACCCGGGTCGGCCCGCCCCTCCCGACCAGGGTGTAGATCTGCCCTTGCCGGCCGGCATAGCGCGTACCCAGCAGGATGCGTACGCCCGCATCGGCTGCCGCGGCGGCCGCCCGCCCATAGATGGGGGCCATGTCGCCGACCCGGTACTCGTCGCGCTCACTGACCAGCGCCACCGGCCCGCGCAGTCCAGGCGGGTAGAGCACCACTCGCCTGATCGGTGGGCCCAGACACTCCACAGGCAAAGGGAAATCGTCGAGCGTCCTGCGGACGAAGATCCCGGTGGTACGGATGGCGCCCGTGAGGCTCGGACGCCTTTCCGCGAGGAGAACGTCATGGCCCTGCCGGGCAAGCAACGTGGCGGTTTGAAGTCCCGCCAGTCCTGCACCGACAACCAGCACGTCGTGGGTGTCCATGTCAGTCCGCTTCACCGTTGTTCTCCCAGTGCAGCAGGTCTCCGGGCTGGCACTCGAGGACCTCACAGAGAGCTTCGAGGGTGGTGAAGCGCACTGCCTTGGCGCGGCCGTTCTTGAGCACCGCGAGATTGGCGGGAGTGATCCCGACCCGATCCGCGAGTTCACCCACCGACATCTTCCGTCTGGCCAGCATCACGTCGATGTCGACGACGATCGGCATCAGATCACCTCGTCCAGCTCCGACCGAAGCCTGGTCGCCTCGACATCGCGGGCAACGGCCTGGGCGAGCAGCATCCGGAGTACGACCACGACGAGTGCGACCCCCAGGACCGCGACCGCGGCACCGCAGATCAGCAGGACCATCCCCGGAGGAACGGCCTCCCCCGGCGCCAGGACGACCGCGAGCGCGAACAGCAGAACGGCCGCCGCCACGATCGCGCCGATCACGACGTGGACGTACCGGAAGGCACCGTACGAGAACACGGTCCCGCGGCCCACCATGGTCACCAGCTGCCAGACGCAGGCAAGGACGACCTCCACCGCCAGGAATCCGAGGACGAGGATCACCACGACGCAGATGCGTTGGTACGCCACCAGCTCGGCGTCCGGGTCGCGCAGATCCTCCGCCAGCAGCGGCACCATCACCGTCTGCACGAACACCGAGCCGGCGAACAACGCCATCAGCACGGCCCGCAGCGCAAGTACCGTCAGCTTCCCCATCATCCCTCCCCGATCGAACTACGATCGGAATCTATCGTTTCTCGATAGGTGCGGCAAAGTGCATCCACGCGGCTCGCAGACGAACCGCCATGATCCGTAGGACAGGCCTGACAGACCTGGGCCTCGTCTTGGCATCGGTCCGGGGGAGGGAGCTGGTGCTCGTGAACGACGACGCGTCCATCAGCCGGCGCATGGCCGAGGTCGCCCGCAGGCTGGTGGCGAAGCTTCCCGACGACGACGTGCGAGCCGCGGTCCTGTTCGGCTCGGTGGCGTGGGGCGACGCCAACGAGGCCAGTGACATCGATCTCATGCTGTGTTTGGACAGGCCCGTGGGCTACCGCTTGGTGACCCGGGTCCGGGTGGCCGACATCCTGGGACGCACCACCCCGGAACTGCCGACGTCGCCGGTGTTCGCCGACATCGACCGGATCTCTGCCGAGTACTTCGAGAACGCTGTGGACGAAGGCATCTGGCACGCCCGCGTCGCCCGTTCGCTGATCTTCGCCGACACCGACGGCTGGTTCGCGGGCCTGCGCGCCCGCGTCAGCGCCACCTTCCGCCACCCGGACATGTGCGCACGGCGAGCCAGGCCCTGGTACGACGCGAGCCTCGCCCACTCCGAGGCCGCTCGCCGCCTGCTCACCGACGCCGACGACGACCTCACGTTGGCGACACTGCTTGCCCGCCTGGCACTGGAGAACGTCGCAGTCGCGCTCATCGAGACCAGCGCGCTGCGCGCCTCCCCCACTCACTTCCTGGCCAGCGCCCGGAGCGCGTTGGAGACGACGGGAAGCGGACACCTCTACGAGCCACTGCAGCGGGGCCTCGGGCTGGACGTCGACCTCGAGACCGCCGCGTACGGAGTGCAGGCCTTCCATGTGCTGGCCGGGGCGTTGCGGGAGTGGCTGGCCGACCCGGAGCTCGTACGTCGACTGGGGCCGGAGGACGCGGCGTGGGCGGTGTTCACCTACGCTGACGAGACGTACGAGGAGATCGCCCACAAGGTGGCGGCCATGCGAGGCGCCGGGCGTGCCGCCGATCTCGCGTCCTACCTCGACTGGCTGTTGAAGGTGTCCATCCGGCTGAACGTGGGCAAGGCCCTCAACCTCCGGCTGAACGGCTTGTCCGAGACGCCGGAGGTCGCGGAGTTTCATCAGGCCCTTCGCGCCGAGCCTGCGCTGTTCGAACAGTGGTGTCGCGGCCTGCGGCTGCCCGCGGACCGAGCGGAGATCACGGCCGCGCTGGCGGTGGGCGCTCAGCTTCGCGGCAGGCTGACGTTCCCTCCGCCTTCGCTCACTTGAGGAAGAACGGCCACACTCGTCTTTGCGACGGTTCACAATCTGATCAGGCCGGGTGCGGTTCGCTGGTCGGCCCGGCAGCCGCGCAGACAGCACGCAAAGGCTGGGAAACGGGAGGTGGCGGCGGATGGGACTCGAGCCTGGACTTCCGTGGGTCGAGGCAGTCGGCCCGAGCGGAGACGTGGTGATCTACGACGAGAACCAGCAAGTCGTGTCCCGAACGTCCGGCGCGAACATGTTCTGCGTCCTCCCGGGTGGGCCGGGTCGCGAGGGATGGTTCCGCATCCTGCGCCCCACCGACGCGTCCACGCCCGACCACATCGTTTACGACCCGGACGGGCATTACGTGTTCGCCTCGACAGCGGAAGCGGTGCAGCACGGCAGTGACCCCTGGCTGATCCCGTACGGCCACGGCTTCGGACCTGCCCGGTACGTGCTCGCGAACTTCGGGGTCGACCAGAGCTGGCGCGTCGACCAACATCCACGGTTCGTCACCGACCTCACCGGCGACGGCCGCGCCGACATCATCGGCTTCGGCGACGCCGGAGTCTGGACCTCCCTCAACGACGGCGCCGGAAACTTCGGCGCAGCCCACTACGTACTCGCCAACCTCGGCGTCGACCAAGGATGGCGCGTCGACGCCCACCCGCGGTTCGCCGCCGATCTCACCGGCGACGGCCGCGCCGACATCATCGGCTTCGGCGACGCCGGAGTCTGGACCTCCCTCAACGACGGCGCCGGCAACTTCGGCGCAGCCCACTACGTACTCGACAACCTCGGCGTCGACCAAGGATGGCGCGTCGACGCCCACCCGCGGTTCGCCGCCGATCTCACCGGCGACGGCCGCGCCGACATCATCGGCTTCGGCGACGCCGGAGTCTGGACCTCCCTCAACGACGGCGCCGGCAACTTCGGACCCGCCCGGTACGCACTCGCCAACTTCGGGGTCGACCAGAGCTGGCGCGTCGACCAACATCCACGGTTCGTCACCGACCTCACCGGCGACGGCCGCGCCGACATCATCGGCTTCGGCGACGCCGGAGTCTGGACCTCCCTCAACGACGGCACCGGCAACTTCGGACCCGCCCGGTACGTACTCGACAACTTCGGCGTCGACCAGAGCTGGCGCGTCGACGCCCACCCGCGGTTCGTCACCGACCTCACCGGCGACGGCCGCGCCGACATCATCGGCTTCGGCGACGCCGGAGTCTGGGTGGCGCTCAACGACGGCGCCGGTGGTTTCGAGCCCGCACAGCGGTTGATTCCGTTCTTCGGCACCAGTACTACGTACCATCAGTGGCTGGTCACCACGACTCCGCGCCTGCTCGCCGACCTGACCGGCAACGGCGCGAGCGACATCGTTGGCTTCGCCGACGACGGCGTGTGGGTCGCCGTCCTCGACACGACCGGGCCCCTGTCCCCGCAATACGTCGTACAGAACTTCGCCTACAACGAGGGCAGCTGGCGAGTCGAACGCCACCCTCGCGTGGTCGCCGACCTGACCGGTGACGGACGCGGGGACATCGTGGGCTTCGGCGACGCCGGCGTCTACGTCTCCTACAACCAAGGCTCCGGCCCGGTACCCAGGCCAGTCGTCGTCACCTGAGGTTGTCGACGAGGCGGTACATGTCGAACTGGTCCGTCTCGACGCGCCGAACGGCGGAGTTCCCGTCGGTAGCCAGGGACCCTGCGCGCTCAGACGGACGCCGAAGTCGCCCAGCTCCAGTCATGGGGCACCGGATGGCCGAGGAGACGTTCGAAGAGTTGTCGGTCATCGGCAAGGCGTTCACTGAGGCGGTCGCGGAGCTTACCCGAGATCACGGAATCGTCGGGCCGCGCTCGCCGGGTCGTCAGGACATCGTGTCACCACCCACGTTCGATGTTTCCGGTCACCGAACGTGGATTCTGGCAAGGGCGGCAGTGAGGCCACCACTCAATTGGTTGCTCGGCAGCGCCCACACACCGGCCGGGACAAGAGGTACGCAACCTTCCTCGGCGGGCGGGCAGGGGTCACCCCGGGCAGTGGACCCGGTCGCCTCACGAAACGCCGTCAGGCGCTCCTCCTTGCTCGCGGTGCTTCATCTCCGCCTCGAACAGGTGCCGCGGCAGATCGCCGACCCGTTGCCGGGCCGCGCGCTCGACGTCGCGGAACACGCTCCAGTAGTGCTGGTCGTAGGCCTCGACGAGCTGGAAACTCCACCGGCCGTCGACGACGTCGCGCCCCACCAGGCAGTCGTCGATCTCGTCGGCGAGCTCCGGATGGCCGGCCTCACGTAGCTCGGCGACCGCGTCCTGGAGGGTGAGGTCGGCGGTGCCGCAAAGGCGGTGGAACTCGAACAGCACGCCGCGCGCATGCTCCACGACCTCGAACGCCTCGGACAGCTTTCCGAGCGCGGCGACGGTCGCATCGCTCACCCCATCCGGACGACGATGAACGACGGGTCGGTCGGGACGCTTTGCCGACCCATGCTGTTCGGGCAGCGAAGTCATGACGAGCCGCTACCCCACCTCGCCCCTCGAAAACGTCCGCTCCCACCGCACTACCCGGTCGGTTGGCGTCGAGGTCAGCCGAGCTTGGACTCGCCGAGGTCGAGGTAGGTCGTGAACGCCTCCTCGGTTCCCCACCGGCGGCTCACATACAGCATGTTGACCGTCTGGTGTGCCCAGTACCGCCGCAGCATGTCCGGGTCGAGGCAGCGGGCGAGCACCTCCTCCACCCGGGCCACCACGTCCGCGGTGGGGCGGCAGTCCACGTCGGTGTCGGGCGAAGCCGCGGCGAAACTCAACGTGTGCAGGAGCTTCACGACGCCGAAGTACCGATCGCCGCGGGCGACGCCGTAGTTCCAGTCGATCACACCGGAGATGGCACCAGTCGCGTCGAAGAGCATGTTGGCGACCGTCAGGTCCACATGGACGAGGTCGTCGCCGACTACTTCGGCGTCAGGGTCGCCGGCCACGCGGCGGACTGCGTGGAGCAGGCGCCGGGCTCGGGGGCTGTGCCGTTCGATCAGCTCCGCCGGGATCTGGTCTCCGGGCCGGCCAAGGCTGAGCGGAGGTGGCGCGACCTCCGGCCTGTTGGCCAGCAGGCCCGCGAACCGCTCGTTCATCGCGATGATGGCGTCGACAGTGCCGGCGTCGGGCTTCGTCACGGTCGAGCCCGGCAGACGCTCCTGCACGACTGCGACCCTTCCGTCGCCGAGGTCGAAGACGAACTCATGAAGCGGGACGGGGATCCCGTGCGTGCGAACCTCCGCCAGCACATCGGCCGTCTGACGCATCAGCTCGATGGACGCGAACGCCGTCGTGACGATCGCGTCCCTGCCGTCCGGCCGGCGAACACAGGCGGCACCTGACTGCCCCTCCTCGATCAGGCCCACCAGCTCCAACCCCAAGCCGGCCCACTCGTTGAGCGCCTGAACGACGTCCAGACTCATCGGCGCACACCACCCATCGGGTCCACCCCGCTTGGCATCCGGTCAGTAGATCACGTGGAGTGTTCTCGGTATGCCTGGGTCCTTCTCTGCTTGTCGTCCAGGTGGGCAGAGATCTCTACGAGCTGCAGGCCCGCGGCTACCGGTGAGGAGATGGGGAAGTCGAAGTACGTGTCCGGGTAGGGCTCCTCCCTGAGGGAGTAGTGCCACCACTCGCAGTCGTACCGGGTGAACCCGGAGCCCTCCATGATCGAGCAGAGGTACCGCCGGTTCTTCGCCTCGATCGGCGTGATCTCTCGTGCGCCGAGGTGCGAGATCGGATCCATCAGGTCGTGGTCACCACCCATCGGAGCGAGTTCACCGGTGGCCAGGTGAAAGAGCGTCAGGTCGACGGTGCTGCCCCGGCTGTGACCCGACCTGGCGGCGACATAGCCCTTCTCGAGCATCTGGGCTCTCTCGAGGTTCGGATAGTGCCGCAGCTTCGTCCGGCCGTCCTCCGCCTGTCGTGACCAGCGCACGAAGCAGTCCACCGCGCGCTGCGGGCGATAGCCGTCCCACAGAAGCAGGCCGAAGCCAAGAGACGCCGCCATGCCCTGGGCCTTCTGCAGTGCCGCGCACAGCGTCCTCGTGCCGACAATACGATTCGCAAGGTACCCGTCCACGGGTTTGCCGGTGAAATTGTCCCAGGTGGCGTACTTGGCATCCCAGCGAACTCCGGGCACGCACTCGTCCACGAAGACGAAGCCGTCCCTCACCGGATCCTCCCGGGCAGCGCCAACGACACGATCCGGTCGATCACCTCGGCAAGCGGCAAACCGGCGGCCGCCATCATCCTCGGGTAGCGGCTGTAGGAAGTCATGCCAGGGAACGTGTTGACCTCGTTGAGGACCACCGTTCCGTCGTCCTTCAGGAACATGTCCACCCGCGCCAGACCTCTGCATCCCAGCGCGCGATAGATGGCCCTGGCCTTCTCCTGAACGGCTCGGCGCATCTCGACCGGAATGTCTGCGGGGACGATCGGGGTCGAGTTCTCCGAACCGCTCTCGGGCCGACTCTCCTGATGGATTCTGAAGAAGCCGTGGGACAGGGCGATTCGATCCGGCTCGCCTGTCACCAGCTCCAGGTCGTCTCCCAGGACGGCACATCCGACCTCGCTGCCGGCGACGGCCTCCTCGATCAGCACCTTCGAGTCGTACTGCCTCGCGGTCTGCACCGCAGCGGCCAGTTCTTCTGCACGAGAAACCTTGCTGACGCCGAACGAGGACCCCGAACGCGCCGGCTTCACGAAGACGGGGTAGGCGAACAGTTCGGGATCCGGCTTCTCGTCCGCGGTGACCGTCCAGAAGTTCGGCGTTGCGATTCCGGCGCTTCCGGCGACGGTGTAGGCGAGAGCCTTGTCCATGCACAGGGCAGAGCTCTGGACGTCGCAGCCGACGTAGGGGATGCCGGAGAGTTCCAGCAGACCCTGCATCGCACCGTCCTCGCCGAGCCTGCCGTGCAGAACGGGCAGTACGAGATCCAGCCTGACCGCCTCGTAGCGCCCCTGCTTCAGGACGAGGAGACCGTGCACACTTCTGTCCGGTGACAGCATCGCCGCGTGCGAGTCGTCGCCTACCTCCCAGCCCGCGCCGGGACCGTCACAGAGCTTCCAGGCGCCGCCCGCCGTGATCCCCATCCAGAACGGCTCGTACTTCCGAGTGTCGAGGTTCTTCGCGACCTCCTGCGCGGACTTGACCGAGACGGGATGCTCCTCGGACGCTCCTCCGAAGATGATTCCGATCTTCAACCTATCCATGATGCTCCCCGCTTTCGAAGTTCACGCAGTTGACGAGGCTGTTCTCCACGGTGTCGCTCAGGGCGTGGTCGGTGTAGTAGGCGATGTGCGGACTGACGAGCACGTTCGGCAGTTGCTGCAGGCGTGCCAGCGGCAGGCCTTCGAGGGATTTGTCCCGGCAGTCGGCGTAGAAGATTCCGTCCTCTCCCTCGAGGACGTCCAACGCCGCGCCGCCGAGTTCGCCCTTCTCCAGCGCCGAGAGCAGGGCCTCGGTCTGCACGAGCGACCCACGTCCGGTGTTGACGATGAACGCACCGGGTTTCATCCGCGCGATACGTTCACCATCAAGAAGGTGGTGAGTCTCCGGAGTGAGTGGCGTGTGGAGCGTGACGATGTCGCTGAGGTGTAGGAGGTCTTCGAGAGGCACGTAGTCGGCGGTGGCCACAGGCTGACTGTCGTGGGCCAGGACCCGGCAGCCGAAACCACTCAGCCTGTCCATGACCGCCCTGCCGATGCGCCCTGTTCCGACCACGCCGACGGTCAGGTCGCGCAACTCTTTCCCGCGTACGTCACTCAGCCGGTAGTCGTGAGCGTCCACGCGTCGGATGGTGGACTTCGCATGACGAACCGCCATCAGCATCAGCATGAGCGTGTAGTCGGCCACACTGTCGGGTGAGTAGACGACGTTCTCGACGGTGATGCCGATGCTCGCTGCGTACTCCACGTCGAGATGGTTGTATCCGATGCTTCTTGTGGAGATGTACTCCACGCCGGCCTCGCTGAGTGCGAGCAGGGCGGGGTTGGTGACCTGGGCCCTGTGCCCGATGCTGATGCATCGGTTCCCGACCGCCAACTCGATGTTGACCTCGGACACCCCTGCTTCGGTGATGGTCGGCAGTACGCCGAAGCGCGGCGCCAACTGCCGGAAGAGCGCAGCCTCGTCCTGGCCGCACCCGTAGATCGTGATTCCCCTCGTGGGGACGGACGAGGAGGGGGCCGCGACGGATCGGAGGCGGGAGGCGGCTCTTGGTACTGGTCCGCTGTGGGTCATGCCCCCAAGTCAAGGTGGCGTGGTGTTGCCGGCCCGTATGCGGTTTTCGATACGCCGACGACATGCGCCGACGCCGGCTTACCAGAGAAGGGCCTTAGGCTCGGGTTGCCGGACCTCCGCCCGCCGACCGAGACCAGAACACAACCAGAACTCAGCCAGAAGAGGACACGATGCCTGAACTGAACGCGGACGTGCTCGTCGTCGGCGGCGGGCTGGGCGGTGTGGCCGCCGCCCTCGCGGCCTGCCGCGCCGGGCGACGGGTCGTACTCACCGAGGAGACCGACTGGATAGGTGGGCAACTGACCAGCCAGGCGGTTCCCCCGGACGAGAACCCCTGGATCGAGCAGTTCGGCGCCACCGCGACGTACCGCGAGCTTCGTGAGGGCATCCGCGCCTATTACCGCCGGCACTACCCGCTGCGGGCCCGCGCCGCCGAGGACCCCCGGTTGAACCCGGGTGCCGGCCGGGTCAGCAAACTGTGCCACGAACCCCGGGTTGCGCTCGCCGTCCTGGAGGCGATGCTCGCGCCCCACCGCGCCGCCGGCCGGCTCACGATGTTGCTGGAGACCGTGCCGGTGTCCGCCGAGACAGACGGTGATCACGTGCGCGCGGTCGAGTTGCAGGACCGGCGTACGGGACGCCATGTCACCGTGTCCGCGCCGTACGTCATCGACGCCACCGAGTGCGGTGACCTGCTGGCGTTGACGAAGACGGAGTACGTCACCGGCGCGGAGTCGCGGGAGGAGTACGACGAGCCGCACGCACCGGCCGAAGCCGCGCCCGGGAACCAGCAGGGCTTCACGTTCTGCTTCGCGATCGACCACCGCGCGGGTGAGGACCACACCATCGACCGGCCGGAGACGTACTCCTTCTGGCGGGAGTATCGTCCCGACTTCTGGCCGGGCCCGCTGCTCGGCCTGCTGGCACCGCACCCTCGGACGCTCGAACCGGTGCCCCGCACCTTCGTGCCCAATCCGGACGACGACCCGCTGGAGGTCACCGCCGACCAGAGCAAGGACGGCGGAGACCTCGACCTGTGGCTCTTCCGCCGCATCCTCGCCCGCGGGATGCACGAGCCGGGCAGCTTCGACTCCGACATCACCCTGGTCAACTGGCCGATGAACGACTACTGGCTGGGCAACGTTGTCGACGTCGACGAGGAGACCGTCAAGGCCAGCCTGACAGCGGCCAGGCAGCTCAGTTTCTCCTTGCTGTACTGGCTGCAGACCGAGGCGCCGCGGCCGGACGGCGGGACCGGCTGGCCGGGGTTGCGGTTGCGCGGCGACGTGACGGGTTCTGTCGACGGGCTGGCGAAGGCACCGTACATCCGGGAGTCCCGGCGCATCCGAGCTCTCACCACCGTCACCGAGAACGACGTGTCGCTCGACGTGCTCGGACCCTACGGCAGGGTCTCCCGTACGGATTCGGTCGGAATCGGCAGCTACCACCTCGACCTGCATCCGAGCACCGGCGGGGACACCTACATCGACCTGGAGAGCGTGCCGTTCGAGATCCCGCTCGGAGCGATGGTTCCGAGGAGGATGCGCAACCTCCTGCCGGCGGCGAAGAACCTCGGCACCACCCACATCAGCAACGGCTCGTTCCGGCTGCACCCGGTCGAGTGGAACATCGGCGAGGTCGCCGGACGGCTGGCGGCGCACTGCATCGAAACCGGGACCGAACCCCAGCAGGTCCACGGCGACGAGGCCCGCTTCGCGGAGTTCGCTCGGGTGCTCGACCGGGCCGGGGTCGAGCGTCACTGGCCGGACGTGAGGGGGTACTGACCGTACTGACCGTACTGACCCACTGACCCAGACCGAAGGTCAGGAAGGCCCGCTACCGCTGAGGTTCCTCAGGAAGGCTGCCGCGATCGGCCCGGCGTCGGAGCCTCCGGACCCACCGCCCTCGAGAAGAACCGCCCACGCGATGTCACTGGTCTCCTGGTAGCCGATCATCCAGGCGTGGGTGCGGGGCGGAGTCTCGTCGCCGTACTCCGCGGTGCCGGTCTTGGCGTGCGGGCGGCCGGGCAGCCCCCGCAGGGCCTTGCCCGCGCCCTCGGTGACGACCGAGCGCATCATCGACCGAAGGTCGTCGACGACGCCCGGATCGAGTGACTCCGGTGCCCGGTAGGGGTGGCGGACCGCCTCGGGGACCAGCCTGGGCTGGACGAACTTCCCGTTCTTCACCGTGGCGGCGACCGAGGCCATCACCAGTGGCGAGGCGAGGATGCGACCCTGGCCGATCATCGAGGCGGCCTTGTCGTTGACGTCGCTGTTCGTCGGCACGGATCCGTCGTAGGTGCCCACACCGGTGTCCCAGGTGCCGCCGATGCCGAACGCGGCCGCGGTCCTGGCGAGGGCGGCGTCGTCGATTCGGTCACGGGCCTGCACGAACGCGGTGTTGCAGGAGTGGGCGAACGCGTCCCTGAACGTCGACCCCTGGGGCAGCACGAACTCGTCCTGGTTGGTGAAGCGGTAGCCGTTCACCCATTCGAATCTCGGGCAGTCGAGTGGGTCCGAGGGGCGCAAGCCGGTCCGGAGCAGGGCGGCGGCTGTCACCACCTTGAACGTGGATCCCGGCGGGTACTCCCCGACCAGTGCACGGTTGTACCCGCCGGGCCGGTTAGCTACCGCAAGGATGTCGCCGCTGGAGGGTTGCGTCGCGACGATCGCCGCCGGCGTGGCGACTCCTTCGAGCGCCTTAGCCGCCGCGCGCTGCACGCCGGGGTCGATCGTGGTGCGCACGTCCTCGCCGTGCCGCGTGGTCCCGGTTCTTTGGAGGGGCTTCACCGCATGGCCGGTCTGGCGATCGGTGATCGCGATCGCGTACGCCTGTCCGGAGCCGCCGAGTTGTTCGTCGTAGCGCTTCTGCAGGCCGGAAACCCCTACGCCGTTCTCGTCCACCCGCCCCACGAGTGAGGGCGTGCTCAGAACGTCACCGTTGCGATCGAGCACCGATCCGCGCGTCGACATCTTCGCGACGGCGAGCGTCTGGCCTGCCTCGAGTTCCGGATGGACCGTCGACGACTCGAAGTGGACGACCTCCCGGCCGGCAGAGGTCTCCACGACTCGCGCCCTCGACCCGTACGTGAACGGGCCGACCCGCGGCACCTTCAGCCGTACGGTGAAAGGAAAGGTCACGGACGTGCTGTCGTCCCGCTCGCTCGCGCTCGGCCGGCCGACCTCGATCGTGAACGCAGTCGGCGCGAGGTTGCGATGTACGGACGCGAGAAGCGACGCCGCACTCGTGGGGCTGTCGGTGAGCTTCCCCGCCGCCGCCCATCTGCCTTTCTCCCAGGCCGTTGCGAACGCGTCCATCCGCTGTTGGGCGCGCACCGCCGATTCCCGCTCCGCGGCCCGGCCGGGGTCGCCGAAGAGCATCAGGGCGCCGCCCGCTCCCCCGACGACCAGCAGTGTCACGGCGACGCCCCCCACGATGGCCCGGAACCGCCGCTGCCTGCGACGCTGCTCCAGCTCCCACTCCGTCACAAGTTCCACCCGGCGATCAAACAGGATCGCCTCCATCCGGCGCCAATATGGATATGGTGCGGACGACTATCCCGGCCTGGATATCATCCCTGCTCATGGACATGGTTCGGCATCTGGAGTACTTCACGGCGATCGCCGCCGAGGGACACTTCGGCCGGGCCGCCCAGCGGCTTCGGATGCGCCAGCCTCCGCTGTCGCAGGGTCTGCGACGGCTCGAGGACGAACTCGGTACGCGACTCTTCGATCGGGACAGTCAGGGCGTACGGCTCACCGAGGCAGGCCGCGCGCTGTTGCCCACGGCCCAGCGAGTGCTCGACGAGGTCCAGCAGCTGCATCTCCTGGCGAGGCGGCAGCGCGACCCGGAGAGGGAAGTCCTCCGAATCCGCGTCGCCTCGGGCCTGGGCCGCGGCCACTACGCGCAGGTGGTCGCCGCGTGCAGGCGGGCCGTCCCGGAGGCCGACATCGAGGTGAGCGAGCAGACCACCCGAGACCTGATCCGGGACCTACTCGGCGGGCGCGCCGACCTCGGCGTCCTCCACGAGCCGATCGTCTCGCGCGGCCTCACCCTCGGACCGACGCTGGAGGTGCCGTTGCGTTGTCTCGTACCCGACGACGGATCCGTCCGCGACTCCCCGCGGCTCCGCGACCTGGGTGGGTACGAACTGCTGCTCCCCGCCCGCGACCAGGCGCCCGCCGCGCACGACGATCTCCTGGCGATGTGCGAGCGGCACGGGTTCCTGCCACGCGTCGTGCGGGAGATGTCGGACGAGCGGGTCGCGCGCGGGCTCATCGCCGCGGGTGGGGTGGTGGCGTTCACGACCGACCCACCCGGGTCGGGCGAGGGGGTCCGGATCGTACGGCTGGACGGCGATCCGCTCGCTCTCTCCCTCCGGGTGGCGTGGGCCGGGACGCTGACCGGCCCGGCACGGCGGCTCCCCGACATACTCCAGGACGTGCTCGGCACCCCCCGGCGACCGGGCGGCCTCGGTCCGGCGCCGCGGCCGGTCTCGGAGGTGCCCGCGCCGTGACCCCCACGACCAACGCGGAGAGCCTGGCGATCCGGCAGTGTTTCGAGGACGCGGGGGTCTGGGGCTGGCTGCACGCCGTCGACCTGCACGACGAGGACCGGGAGATCGGCCACCATTCCCGCGAGCAGGTCGCGTTGGCCTCGGTGTTCAAGCTGCCACTGCTCGTCGCGTACGCCCGCATGGTCGACGCCGGCGAGATCGAGCCGGAGGCGACCGTCATCCTCGAACCCTCGCGGCGAACGCCGGGAAGCACCGGGTTCGCGGCGATGGCCGATGCCGTCACCGTCTCCTGGCGTGACCTTGCCCGGTCGATGATCGCCGTCAGCGACAACGCCGCCGCGGACGAACTCCTCGACGCCGTGGGACTCCACCGGGTTCGTTCGCTGCTCGACGATCTCGGCCTGCACCAGACCCGGATCACCGGAGGTACCCGGGACCTGTTCGATGCCGTCCTTCAGGAGAGCGGCTGCTCCAGCCTGGCCGAGGCGATCGCGTGGCTGCGGGACTCGGGCACCATGGACCAGATCCCCGTCCTCGATCCGGCCGATCCCGGCAGCACCGTCGGCACCTGCCAGGACATGACCAGCCTGCTCGCGGCGATCTGGGCAGACCGGGCGGCGTCGCCGGGTCAGTGCGCGTACATCCGGACGGTGCTCGCCCAGCAGATCTGGACCCAGCGGCTCGCGGCGGCGTTCCCGTTCGACGACGTGGTGGTCGCCGGCAAGACGGGAACCTTCATCGCACTTCGGCACGAGGTCGGAGTGGTGGAGTACCCGAACGGCGAGGCGTACGCCGTGGCGGTGTTCACCCGGTCTCCGCGAAACAGACTGATCCTCCCCGCCGCGGACGCCGCCATTGCACGGGCCGCGAAGATCGCCGTCGCCGCCCTGCGCTGAGCATCTTCGCGTACGACGCAGGCACTACGCACAGGGTCAGGCTTCGGCCGTGGCGGAACCTTGACGCCACCGGAGACCGTGACAAGGCTGTCACCAGGTGGAACTTTTGTTCCACAACCGACAACGAGGCACTTCCATGAGGGCGACGAGATGATGGCTACGTCCGGCGCCGTGACTCCGGGCCGGCTCCCGCGATGGGGGGAGGCCGAGCTGGTGGACTGTGACGTACGCGTGGCCGTCTCCTCCGTGGACGTTCTCAGGCCGTTCCTCCAGCCACGGTGGCAGGATTACATGGCGGAAGGCGGTGTAGGGACGATCGGCGCGGAGCGGTACCCGAAGCTGCCCGGCCCGTCGGTAGACCTCCACCTGCTCCGCGACCGCCTTCTCGATCGCTGGCAGGCCAGGTACGCCGTACTGAACTGTGGTTTGGAGATCTCGTCACTCCACAACGAGGACTGGGCGCTGGCGATGGCCAGGGCTGTCAATGACTGGTTGGCGACCGAGTGGCTCGCCCATGACACCCGGCTCCGCGGCTCGATCGTCGTACCGCCGCAGAGTCCCGGCTCGGCTGCCGAGGAGATCGACCGGCTCGGCCGGCATCCGGGATTCGTCCAGGTCCTGCTCCCGGTGCGCGCCGAGACGCCGCTCGGGAAACGGCGGTACTGGCCGATCTATGAGGCCGCCGAGCGGAACCGCCTGGCGGTCGGCATCTTCGCCGGCGGTACGAGTGGCAACCCCACGACTCCGGTGGGCTGGCCGTCGTACTACCTCGAGGACTACGTCTCCTACGCGCAGGCGTTCCAGGCGCAGGTGGTCAGCCTGGTGAGCGAGGGTGTCTTCACGAAGTACCCCCGTCTCCGGGTGGTGCTCACCGAAGGCGGCTTCACCTGGCTGCCCGGCCTGATGTGGCGGTTCGACAAGAACTGGAAGGGGCTACGTCGTGAGGTTCCGTGGGTGGATCGGCCGCCCTCGCAGATCATTCGTGACCACGTACGGCTCACGACCCAACCGCTCGACGAGCCGGACGACCCCAAGCACCTGGTCGAGACGATCGAACAGCTCGGCTCGGACGAGCTGTTGATGTTCGCCACCAACTATCCGCACTGGCAGTTCGACTCCGACGAGGGCGTACTCCCGTCCGGCCTGCCGCGCGAGGTCGAGCACAGGATCCTTGCGGGCAACGCCCACGACACCTACACGTTCTGAAGAAGCACGGCAGGCTCCGAAGGAGCATGGCGACGACGAGAGGACACGTCATGGTCGCGACCGCCACAAGGAACCGCGGCATGGTGGTCGACTGTGACATTCACAATGCGGTCTGGCCGGGGGCGCTCGACCCCTACCTGTCCGCTCGCTGGCGCAGACACGGCGAGCTCTTCGGATCGCGGACCCATCCAGGATCGTTCTACCCCAAGGGAAGTCCTGCTGCTGCCCGCCACGACTCCTGGCCACCGTCGGGGAGGCCACCGGGTGGCGATCTGGAGTTCATGCGCAGGCAGCACCTTGATCCGGAAGGCATCGAGTACGGCGTCCTGAACTGTCTGGGACCCGCCGGCACCCAGCTCAACGCGGACTACGCCTCGGCGCTGTGCCGGGCCACCAACGAGTGGCAGATCGCCGAATGGCTGGAAAAGGAGCCGCGTCTGCGGGCCGGCATCGCGGTGCCGTACGAGGATGCCGAGCTCGCGGTCGAGCAGATCGACCGCTACGCCGACCAGCCGGGCTTCGTCCAGGTACTGCTGATCGCACGTACGGCCGAGCCGCTCGGTCGGCGCAAGTACTGGCCGATCTACGAGGCCGCCGAGCGCCACGGCCTTCCGGTAGGCGTTCACTTCGGCGGCGGAGCCCGCGGCGTGCCGGTCACCGCCTCGGGCTGGCCGTCGTACTACATCGAGGACCACACCGACATGGCACAGGCGTTCCAGGCACATGTGGTGAGCCTCGTCTGCGAAGGGGTCTTCGAGCGTTACCCCGGCCTGCGAGTCGTCCTCATCGAGGGTGGCTTCGCCTGGCTTCCGCCGCTGATGTGGCGACTCGACAAGCACTGGCGCAGGCTCAGGGACGAGGTGCCGCAGCTGACGCGCAAACCGTCGGAGTACATCCGCGAGCACGTCTGGGTGACCACCCAACCGATCGAGGAACCGCACGATCCCCGCGACATCCGAACGGTGCTGGAACACCTCGGTGGCTCCGAGCGAGTGATGTTCTCCACCGACTATCCGCACTGGGACTACGACGATCCCGACCGGGCGTTCCGGGTTCGGCTACCGGAGGAGGACCGGCAACGGATCTTCTCCCGGAACGCCAAGGACCTGTACGGGCTCGGGTGACCCCGCGACCTTCGAAGGGTTGGGACGATGCCGAAGCACGTGGTCGCGCAGGTGGACGACATACCGCCCGGGCAGCGGAAGATCGTGTCGGTCGAGGGCCGGTCGATCGGCGTCTTCAACCTGGGCGGAGACTTCTTCGCGATCCGCAACCAGTGTCCCCACGAGGGCGGCCCGCTGTGCGAGGGCGTCGTGTCCGGGCTGGTGAGCTCGAGGACCCCGGGAGAGTACGACTACGTACGGCGCGGCGAGATCGTGCGATGTCCGTGGCACCAGTGGGAGTTCGACATCAGGTCCGGACGGTCGTGGTTCGATCCGGCGAAGACCAGGGTCGCGACGTACGAGACCTCGGTCGAGACCACGACCGGGACCTCCGTCGAGACTGAGGGAGGCGCCACCGCCTGCGAGGCGGACCTGGACGCTGCCGGCTACCAGCGGGGACCCTACGAGGCCGAGACCTACCGCGTGGAGGTCGACCGTCGGCTGGTGGTCCTTCACCTCTGACGAAGGCGGTTGCCACCGAGTCATCAGCGGGACTCATCTGCGTGCTCGGAGACCACCCCGGCCAGCCGCAGCGCCTCGGAGTGATGGCAGGCCGCCAGGTGATCTCCGGTGACCGCGCGGAGGTCTGGCGCCTCGGCGACGCAGCGCTCCTTGTCGGCGTACCGGCATCGGGTGTGGAAGTAGCACCCGTCCGGGGGGTTCGCCGGGTCCGGGAAGTTGTCCGACAGTCGAACCCTTCGGCCGGTGCCGCGTAGGCGCGGATCGGGCCGGGGCACCGCGGACAGCAGCGCCTCGGTGTAGGGGTGCTCGGGCCGGCGGTACACCTGGTCGGTGTCCGCTAGCTCCACGATTCTGCCGAGATACATCACGGCCACGCGGTTGCAGATGCTCTCCACCACCGACATGTCGTGCGAGATGAACAGGTACGTCAGATCAAGGTCGTCCTGCAGTTCCCTGAGCAGGTTGAGGATCTGCGCCCGGACGGAGACGTCCAGGGCGGACACGGCCTCGTCGGCGATGACAAGCTCGGGTTGCAGGATCAGGGCACGGGCGATGTTGACCCGCTGCCGCTCTCCCCCGGAGAAGGCATGCGGATAGCGGCGCATGTGGCCCGGGGACAGCCCCACCCGGCTCAGGATCTCCGCCACCCGGTCCTCCACCTCCGAACCATGCGCCAGGCCGTTGGCGACCAACGGGTCACCGACGATCTGTAGGATCGTCATCCTGGGATTCAGCGAGGAGAACGGATCCTGGAACACGACCCGAATCCGCTGTTGGTAAGGGCGCAACTCACGAGTTCCCAGCGCGGCCAGGTCGACCGTGCCACCGCCCTCGGTCCGGTAGTGCAGGTGACCGCCGGTGGGCTGCACGCTGCGGACGATGCATCTTCCCAGGGTCGTCTTGCCGCAGCCCGACTCACCGACCAGCCCGAGCACCTCGCCAGGGCGGATGGTGAAGCTGACGTCGTTGACGGCGTGGACATGACCCCTCGTACGGGCGAACAGCCCCCGCCCCCTGATCGGGAAGTGCATCTGCAGGTTCTCCACCCGCAACAGCGGCTCCTGTGGCGCAGAGGTCATCGACGTTCCTCTCCGAGCTCCGGGACCACGGCGGTGTGGCCGGCCATCACGTCCGGGTCGTGTCGTACGCAACGGACTCGTCGAGAGCCGCCGAGCTCCACCACGGGCGGGTCGACGGTCTCGCACAGCCCCGGTACGGCGTCGTCGCACCGCGGGTGGAACGGGCATCCGCCCGGCCGGTCGAGCGGATGTGGGACCTGTCCGCGGATGGAGTTCAGCGGCTGGCGTGCTCCCCTGCCCATGGTGGGAACGGAGGCGAGAAGGGCCCTGGTGTACGGGTGCTTCGGGTCGTGGAAGATGTCGTCGACACTTCCCTGCTCGACGACCGTCCCGAGATACATCACGACAACCTCGTCCGCTATCTCGGCCACCACCCCGAGATCGTGGGTGATGAACATCATCGACATGCCCGTGTCGGACTGGATGTCGACCAGGAGGTCGATGATCCGGGCCTGGGTGGTGACGTCGAGGGCGGTGGTGGGCTCGTCGGCGATGAGCAGGCTCGGCTCGCACGACAGGGCCATGGCGATCATCACCCGCTGGCACATGCCGCCGGACAACTGGAAGGCGTAGCTGTTCATGGTCTGCACGGGGCGGGGAATGCCGACCCGCTCCAGCAACTGGACGCCGCGCCGCCACGCCTCGTCCCGGGACATCGTCCGGTGCGCCAGAATCGCCTCGGTCAACTGGTTCGCGATCGTGTACGCCGGCGACAGGGACGCCATCGGCTCCTGGAAGACCATCGCGATCTGGGCGCCCCGCACCTGGCGCATCTGCTCGCCGTGGGAGTCCAGCGCCGCGAGGTCGGTGCGTTCCTTCCACCAGATGTGGCCGTCGACGATCCGCCCCGGTGGATCGACCAGGCCCAGGATGGAGCGGGCGGTGATGCTCTTGCCGCAGCCGGACTCTCCCACCACGCAGACAGTACGACCAGCCGGCAGGCTCAGGTTGACACCATCGACGGCTCGCACCACGCCCTCGTCGGTGAAGAAGTGGGTCCTGAGTCCCTCGACGGTCAGCAGTGCGTCGGGCGCCATCGGGTTTTCTCCTACTGCCGGTAGGGATCTGCCGCGTCACGCAGGCCGTCCCCGACGAAGTTGAGTGAAAGTACGGCAAGGACGACGGCCACGCCCGGCAGCATCAACCACGGCGCCGTGGCGACGACCTGCACGTCCTGCGCCGCCTGCAGAAGCACTCCCCAGCTGACGACCGGCGCCTGCAGGCCCAGTCCGAGGAACGACAGGGCGGTCTCGGCCAGGATCATGCCCGGGATCGACAGGGTGAGCGAGGCGATCAAATGGCTGGTGAACAGCGGAAGCATGTGCCGGAAGATCATCCGCGCCGGGCGGTTGCCGTCCAACCTGGCGGAGCTGATGAAGTCCTCCACCCTCAGGGAGACGAAGCGCCCCCGGGTGACCCGGGCGAGGTCGGTCCAGGCGAACGTCGCGAGGATCACCGTGATCGCGAAGTAACGTCTCAGTGGTCCCCAGCCGCTGGGAACCGCCGCCGCGAGCCCGAGCCACAGCGGCAGAGTGGGAACGGACATGAAGAACTCGACAGCGCGCTGGATGAGGGTGTCCGTCCGGCCGCCGAAGTAGCCGGAGATGCCGCCGAGCACCACCCCCAGCACGAACGCCATCGTGACGCCGATCAGGCCGATCGTCATCGAGACGCGGGTGCCGTAGACCAGGCGGGAGAGCAGGTCGCGCCCGCTCCGGTCGGAGCCGAGGAGGTACATCGGCTCACGGTCGTCCACCGGTCCGACGAGGTGGATCCGGCTCGGGACCAACCCCCACAGCCGGTACTCCTCCCCACGGTCGAACAGCCGAACCCGAACCTTCTTCGACGTGTCGACCCGGTAGACGCGTTCGAGGGTGTCGGGATCCCTGCCCGCGACGTACCCGTTCACGTAGAGCCCGAACTCCCACCCACCCTGGCTGGTGTCGACGACATGCAGGCGCTGTGGTGGCGCGTAGGGGTGGGCCTGGTCGAACCTCGCGACCGAGAACGGCGCCAGAAACTCCGCGAACGCCGCCACCAGGTAGAGGAGAAGGGTGACCGCGGCCCCGATCATGGCCAGCCGGTGCTTCCTGAACGCCCGCCACACCAGCCTCGACTGGCTCGCCGAGCCACGCTGGTGCGCCCGTCCTCGCGGCGGGTTCGGCCGGCTTTCGGCCTGCCGGGACTCGGGCGCGTCGGCGGTTGCCGTTGCGGACTCTGTGCGCCGGGGCTGCGGGTTCTCCGGCAGTGTGGTCATGGTCGCACTCCCGGCTTGTCAGGTGCCCAGCCGGACCCGCGGGTCCAGCCAGGCCAGCGCGATGTCGGACAGGAGCGTTCCGATGACGGTGAGGACGCTGACGATGAGGATGAGCGACCCGGCCAGGTACATGTCCTGGCTGAGCAGGGCGCTCAGCAGCAACGGGCCCGTGGTGGGCAGCGACAGGACCTGCGCGACGATGACCTCGCCGGAGACCAGCAGCGGCAGGATCCACCCGATGGTCGAGACGAACGGGTTCATGGCGATCCGCAGTGGGTACTTCACCACGATCTTGCGTTCGCGGATGCCGCGAGCCCTGGCGGCCACGACATAGGGCTTGCGCAGCTCGTCCAGCAGGTTGTTCCGCAGGATCCTGATCAGTCCCGCCGTGCCGGCCGTCCCCAGCACCACCACCGGCACCCAGAGGTGGCCGAGCAGGTCGACCACCTTGCCGAGGTTCCACCGCGCGTCGGCGAACGTCGGAGAGAACAACCCACCCACGCTGAGGCCGAAGAAGCGGTATCCGAGATACATGAGGACCAGGGCGATCAGGAAGTTGGGCACGGCCAGGCCGAGGAACCCGATCGTGGTGAAGAGGTAGTCCCCCAGCGAGTACTGCCGAACGGCGGAGTAGAGCCCGACCGGGAACGCGATCACCCAGGTGAACACCAGCGTCGTGAGCGCCATCACGATCGTGAGCGGCAGCCGCTGGGCGAGCAGGTCCGCCACCGGCCGGTTGTACTGGAACGACTGGCCGAAGTCCAGGTGCAGGGCGATGGCCGAGACCCACTTGAGGTACTGGACGTAGAGCGGCTGACCCAGCCCGTACCGCTGTTCGAGGGTGGCGAGCTGTCCCGCGTCGACCTGGACTCCCTGCGCCCGCATCTGCGCTACCAACGTCGTCAGGTAGTCACCCGGCGGCAGGGAGATGATCGCGAACGTCACGACCGAGATCAGGAACACCGTGGGGACCATGTAGAGCACACGGCGCACTACGAAGGTGAGCATCACTCCCCTTCCAGGTAGTACTGGCTGATGTTCGTCACCGCCGGGTACGGACACTTGAAGGCGAGCCACATCTTGTTGTCACCGGGCACGTTGTGGATGCGGTCGCTGACGATCGCGTACGACTCGGCCGGCCTGCTGATGCCCATGGTCCAGAACTCGTCCCGGGCGATCTCGATGATCTCCCGCATGCCGGCGTACTGCGTGTCGACGTCGCTGGAACCCACCACCTTCTGCCGGTAGATCGCCGCCTGGCGGCGCATCGCCTCCGGCGGCTTCTCCTGCGGCGTTCCGCCCTCGTACCATCGTGACCACAAGGGCGCGTACGACGAACCGCCGGTGGCGAAGAACCACCGCGGGTCGGTGAGCATCCCCTTGTAGCCGAGCTCACCGACGTCCAGGGTGCAGTCGTACTTGTTGGCGTCCATGCGGGTACCCACGAGTTCGGGGCTCGCGGTGTCGATGCGCAACTCGATCCCGACCTTCGCCCAGGTTCCCTTCACGAACTCCATCGCGTCGATCATCACCGGGTAGCGACTCTGGATCAGCACGCTGATGACGATCGGCCTGCCGTCCGCACCGAGCCGGCGGCCTCTCGCGTCGGTCCGCGCGTAACCGGCCTTGTCCAGATACCGTTTGGCCAGCTCCAGGTTGTACTCGGTGTACTGCTTGCCCATGTCGTCGGACTTGTAGAACGGCACTTCGGGCCTGGGCGCTGTCTGCCATGGCACGCCCTGCCCGAGGAACACCAGGTCGATGATCTGCGGACGGTTGATGGCGTGCGACAGGCCGATGCGGAAGTCCTTGTTCTGGAACATCCTTCGCTTGTCGGGGTCCTCGTGGGTGAGGTTGAGACAGATGCCGACGGTGTTGTGGGTCGGGTCTTTCACCTTGACCAGCTTGTAGCCGCCGGTCCGCGTTCCGCGTGCGAGCACGGGGCGGTTCTTCGGCGTGGTCACCTCCGCCCGCATGTACAGGTCGACGTCACCGTTGGCCGCCTGGAGGATGAGCGGCCCCTGCTCCTGGAAGAACGTGAAGACGACCTTGTCGATGTACGGCAGTTGACTGCCGTCCGGATCCACCTTGAAGTAGTAGGGGTTTCGCTCCCAGACCTGACGGTCGCCGTCTCCGTGCGGGTTCTTCGGCACCCATCCCGTGACCACCGGAAGGTCCACGTTGTTGAGCTCGTCGATCTTCTCCAGGAACTTCTGCGCCCAGTCATTGCCGAGTTCGGGGTTGAAGTCCTTGTGGAACCGCTCGAGATAGTGGCGTGGCAGCAGGCGGAACGGCGGCCCGTGGATGGCGAGGTTCTGCAGGAAGACGGCGTTGGGTTCGGGGAACCTGAACGTCACCGTCTGGTCGTCCTGCTTCTCGACCACCAACGGCTTGCCGTTGATCTGCAGCGTGGACGGGAGAACCGGTGTGATCTCCTTGTTCAGGTAGATCTTCTCGTACCAGAAAAGCAGGTCGTCGGCGGTGAAGGGCTGGCCGTCGGACCACCTCATACCCTCACGGAGCTTGAAGACGTACTCCCGACCGTTGCCCCTGATCTCGTACGACTCGGCGACGTTCGGAATGATCTTGGTCCAGGTCGGATCCCACGAGATCAGGTGGTCGTGGCACACCGTCATCCACAGCCAGCTCGGGTCCGTGCTCGCCTCGACCGTGCGCCAGGTGCCGCCGTAGACACCGAGCCGCTCCAGCGGCTGGATGACTCTCGGGTTCGCCGGTAGTCGCTTCTCCACCGGCGGCAGGCTCCCCGCCTTCACTCGCGCCGCCAGCATCGGGGATTCCTTGCCCTTGCCCGCCGCACCCGCACCCGCACCCGCCTTGCCACCGGACTTGGACCGGTCGGCGGTGTCCGGATCCATGGAGAAGGCGCTGCAACCGGGGAGCAGACTGGCGCCGGCCAGTGCCGCCCCCAGCGCGAGGAAGTCCTTGCGTGAGATGTCGCGTCTCGAACCGAAATTCCCAGGCATCGACCAGACCCCCTTCGGGAGTCGCGTTCCATGGAAAAAGGAATCCACATGGTGGAACTACTGGTAGCGCCGAGGTTACGAGGGAGGTCTCACGTCGTCAACGAGATACTGAGGCCTCCGGTGACCGGATACGGGCACCGTCTACGTCGGCCGACACCACGGGGTGAGGCCCGCCCACCAAGCGGAGGAAACAACACATGACAGAGCCTTCTGGCCGGCGAACCGGTGGCGTGCAGTCCGTCGAGCGGTCGCTGGAGTTGCTCGAACTCCTGGCGGATGCGGGCGGGGACGTCACCCTCAGCCAACTCGCCGCCTCCTCCGGGCTGCCGGCACCGACGATCCACCGCCTGCTGCGGACGCTTGCCGCAGGCGGGTACGTACGCCAGGAGGAGTCACGGCGGTACGCCCTCGGCCCACGGTTGATCCGGCTCGGCGAGGCCGCCAACCGCATGCTCGGCACCTGGGCTCGCCCACACCTGCGCAGCCTGATGAAGGCCCTCGGCGAGACCGCCAACCTCGCCTTGCTGGACGGTGACGAGGCGGTGTACGTCGCACAGGTGCAGTCTGAGCACGCGATGCGGATCTTCACCGAGGTGGGACGGCACGTTTCCCTGCACGCCACCGGGGTGGGCAAGGCGCTGTTGGCACTGAAGACCGACGAGGAGGTCCGGGCCATTCTGGACCGCACCGGGATGCCGGCCCGGACACCACGCACGATCACCCGGCGACGGAGGTTCTTCGAGGAACTCGCCACCATCAGGAAACGTGGGTACGCCATCGACGACGGCGAACAGGAAGTGGGAGTGCGCTGTGTCGCGCTGACGGTCCCCGGAACACCAACCCCCACGGCGCTTTCGGTGTCGGGCCCGGAAGCTCGCATCACCGACGACGTGGTGGCCGGCGCCGTGCCCCTGCTGCGGCAGGCAGCGAGCGACCTGTCGGCGGAGCTCAGCTACCAGGAACGGGAGAGCTGAGGAGTTTCCGGGCGTTGTCGCGGGCTCGGTCGGCGGGAGTCTCCCACTGGTTCGCGCGGTGGGAACAGCGGCCATTCGGTGTCGCAGGAGGATTCCAGACAGATGTGGTCGCGGTCGGGGAAGATGCCTTCGCACTCGTTGTGCACCATCGCCTCCTCGACGTACGTCGTGAACTCCCCCGTCTCGACGTGACAACCCCTGACCACACATCGCGGGTGAGGAGGCTCGGCGCCCGCGACATACTCCGCGAACACCACTTCCGTGTCGTCTCGGCGAAAGTCCTGTGGCTCCGGGCGGAGCGTGCCCCGGGTCCGGTAGAAGACCGTGTCCCGGCCGAACTCGGGGCCGTCGTCGCCGTAGACGATCTCGGTGACATGGCATTCGTACGCATCCGGCTCGAGCCGATCCGGGTCGTTGCGGCCACCGACGGCATAGGTGATCAGGGGGGTCCGGGCGGACACACCGCAACCTTCGAAGATGCGACCGCCGAGCGGTTTCGGCGGCCGGTCGGCGTTCTTGTCCAGTACCCACAGCTCCGACTCCACGTGCCGGCTGGTGTCACGATCCTTGAACGTACGTGGGCCGATCAGGAGGTAGTCGCCGTTGGCAAGGATCAGCACGCGCAGAAAGGCGTGGTGTTCTCCCGGCCCCTGCCTGAGATTGCGTACCTTGCCCGTTTCGACGTCCAGCTCGCAGACATCACCGTAGTTCGTCTCGACGAACGCGATCCTGGTCCCGTCCGCGGACCAGTAAGGCCGTTCGCCGTAGTCGAGAAGCTTGCTGTGGAACGGCGGTGGGTCGTCGAGCACATGCGGGACGTCTGCCCGTTCGTTGGGCACCGGAATCACTCCTGTCGCTGCCGGATCACGTGGTACGGCTGGTTGGCCAGCGTCTGGTCGAGCCCGGGAAGGATCCACGCGTCCCCGGCGGGGTGGTGAACGGTGAAGTAGTAGACGAGGGCATGGTCGGAATCGGTGTAGTTGCCGCCGACACTCGTGCCGTAGGTGCCGATGCCGTCCCCTCCCCTGTCGGCATTGGTGTCGACGCTCATGTCGACGGTCCGGAAATCCTCACCCTGGTTGAGATGGCGGTAGTGGCAGACCACCGTTCCGTCGAACGCTGCACTCGGAGTGAGCTCGATCCGCACTTCCTCGCCGCGCGCGAACGGCGGCGGCGGGGTGTGGTCGAACCGGATCCGTTCGACCGCGGGCAGTAGCGGAGGCCCCTGCTCCGCGGCGGCTTCCGCCGTCCTCGCCTGCCCGAACCGCCGTTCGAGGTCGGCCAGGTCCTCCTCTATCGCCGGTAGCCGGTCGGCCCAGTGACCGTGCTCGGAGCGCAGGTCACCGAAGGTGAGGTCGGGCCGGTAGGCGCCGGTGGTCACCTCCGCCACGCCGGCCCAGGCGTCTCGTGCAGCCCGGTACGCGGCCACCGCTTCGCCCAGGTGGCTGGCGTCGCCGGTGCGCTCGTGCAGGGCGTACGCCACACCGGCCCGGAACTTGCCGGCGAAGAACCGGCCCAGCCCTGCCTGCGCCGCGACGTCGATCGCCACCCGACGGAACTCCGGATCGTCCGCCCGTGCCGACTTGTCCCGCGCCACCGCGAGATTCTGCTCGGCCTCCTCCGCGAGCCGGTCCAGCCAGTCGGCCACCTCCATCGGCGAGTACCGCCCGTCGCGGCGGCCGGCCACGACGTCCTCGGCGTACTCGTCCACCCGGTAGAACATGCTGGGGTCGAACGAGCTCACCCCGCCGAAGGTCGGCGGACTCGCCGTGTCACCGCGATAGTGGTCGGCGTTGGGACCGCCGGCGATCGGCATGTTGAGGTACATCTCCGGCCAGTAGCCGTTGTTCGACGCGCCGATGCCGTGCACGACGGTGACCAACGGAAGCACCCGGCTCGCCGGCGCCAACGCGTTCTCGACGGCCTCGGCCGCGTCACCGAACTCCGCCCGCAGGAACCGCCGCCACTGCTCAGGATCGGCGTCCGGGTCGTAGAGCAGCCGCCCCCACAGCCGGTAGGAGTAGCGGTACTTGCGCCAGTCCTGCCCGTCCAGCCGCAACGCCGGATCGGCGTAGGGATCTCTGCCGTTCGGCTCCCCGGTGTTCTTGCGGCCCTTGAAACTCAGGGGCTCGCACCACTCGATCCCCAGCGCACCGCCGATCGTGCCCAGCCGGCCGTACCCGGCGGCCAGGACCGGATCTGCCCAGAGCAACACCTTCTGCGTGCCGGGCCAGATGCGGAACAGCAGCCCGACGTCGCTGCCTTCGCGCAGGAAGTCGCCATAGCCGTAACGGGTGAACCGGCGTTGGTGCGCGGTGATCGCCATCAGCCCGGTTCCGGGTTCCTTCGTGGCACGTTCGCGTTCGCGGATCGTCGTCTGGTGGTACGGCAGGCCCTGGTGCTCTGCCCAGTACTTCGCCGAGACCACCACCCGGCATCCGGTCCCGCGGGCGATGTCGAGCAGCGCCTCGTCCACGCCCTTGGCGTGCATGTCGATCTCGATCGGGCGTCCGACAGCGGCGACCGCCCCCATCACGGTCTGCCAGAACGCCTCGTGGTCAGGCTCCGGGATGCCGCCCTCGTAGTGCACCCGCATCGTCAGCCCGTCGATCGACGGGCACTCCCGAAGCAGGAGGTCGAGAGCGGCGGCGCAGTACGCCGCATGGTTGTCCGGGGTGATGCCGCTGACCGGATACAGCGGTGCCGAGCCCTCGCCCTGGTCGTCGGCGTGGTTCCACAGCCCCAACTGGAAATGGATCCCTCTCCGTTTCGCCTCGTCGCTGATGTACCTCAGCGTGGCGAGATTGGCCTCGCGTTCCTCGGCCGGCACGTTTCCTACGCCGACGTCGAAGCCGGGAACGTCGAGCAGGAAGGGGTACGGGAAGCAGAAGTAGTTCTCCGTCGCGGGGTGATGCCCGTAGTTGTACTGCATCCCGAACGCCAGCTGGAAGCGGTTGATCCGGTTGACAGCGAGCTCGGTGAGGTACTCCGACCAGAAGTCCCGGTCGTAGAACCACGGCTTGTCCTCCACGTCGCTGGTGAACGTCCGCAGGATGCTTCGTACCGGCGTCGCCGGCTGCTTGCTCTCCGGCTCCGTACTGCGGAGCTCGGCAACGGGGTCCTCGGCACAGCGCACACGGTCGGCCAGCTCCAGCACGCCGTACGCCAGACCGCGCGCGTCGGCTCCCGCCACGCTCACCTGTCCGTCGGCCCCGTCCGGGCGGCTCAGCTCGAAGGACTCCGCGGGACCGGCGTTCCCACCTGCCACCCGGATCAGCACGTCGGCCGAGTCCGGCTGCGAGTCCGGCTGGGAGTCCTGCTGCGAGTCCGGTTGCCGGTCCCTTCGCCGGCCCGACGGCCGCCGCACGACGACGCCGGCCCCTTCCAGGGTCTCGGCCAGGTAGTCGACCGACCACCGCACCGGAGACTCGTTCGCCACCGAACTCGTGGGGTCCACGACAACAAGGACCGTCGCGGCATGGTCATGACCGGCCGAAGCACTCATCCGTCGTCCCTTCCTGGGTCGTCAGCGTGCACGTCTGTCCGCGCGTGGGGAGGCCGACGGGTGCTCCGCGGTGCTCGGCGGAGACGCCGGACCTAGAGGACTGATTTCGTATCGTAGAACTCAAATTTCATTACGGGCAGGGCAGTGCAGGACCACAAACGGTCACGTCGACGGCTGAACCCCCGAATCGCGGCGCCGCTGCCCTCAGGCTTCGTAGTCGGCGCCGGGCCCATGTCGTCTCCGCACGCACGCCGAGGTCTCGTGCGCTCAGTCGATGGGCTCCAGACTCAGCAGCGACGCGGCCGGCAACGGAAGGGAGATCTCGAACGAAACGCCGCCGGCGTCGGCCTCGACCGTGCGGGCGGGCTCGAACTCCTCCAGTCCCTGCCTCGCGGTGATCTCGGCGAGCTCCTCGCCGGTCGGGTCCTGGGGTGAACCCAGCGCCCTCCAGACGGTGTGGGCGTTGCTGTGCTCGGCGTCGACCCGGTAGTGGCGTACTCGGTACGTCCGTCCCTCCAGGTTGCGCAAGGACAGGTTGACGGTGGTCTCCAGCTCGCTGGTGTGGTACTGGTCATCGATGTGCCGCCACACCAGTGCTGTCAACGTCCCATTGCCGGCGCGGGAGGCCAGGACGTCGACCTCCTCGGGCATGCTGCTTCCGTCGGTGTCGTCCAGCGCACGGACGCTCCAGGCCGCGTCGGAGGTCGCCCTGATCCGCTCGTCGCCGAGCAGCGACAGCATGCGGTACGCGTTCAGGAACGGCTTCTCGATTCCGCCCGCGGTGAGGAAGGAGCGGGTGCCCTCGAAGAACCGCTCGCCCTCGAAGTAGAAGCTCCACGAGGTCGCCCGCTGCACCTGCACGATCTCGCTGGCGTTGAGGTCCAGGATCTTCTTCATCAGCTTGACCTGGAAGACGGGGTAGTACTCGGTGTTCTGGAACTCGTAGTTGCGGTTGTCGTAGCGGCCGAAGTGAGCGGGGACAGCGGCGTCACACTCGTCGACGATCGCCGGAAGGTCACGGTAGGGCTCGTACTCCGCGATCGCCCGGTTGAACTCGCGCAGGTCGTACAGCATCTTCGTCGACGACGGGTTCAGTCGCTCGCTCGGCCGGCTGCCAATCGGGCGGTACTCCCGGGTCGGGAAGCGGCATCCCTTGGTGTGATAGGAGATGAAGTCCAGCGGCTCGTTCCGGCTCGAGGTGTAGTCCAGGAAGCCCTTGAGGAACTCGAGGCCGCCGCTGGTGACGGTCGGGCCGCCGACCTTGGCGTTCGGGAGCACGTTGCGAACGGCTCGCGCGGTGACGGTGTAGAGCTCGTTGAACTGTTCCGGGGTGCCCCGCCAGTAGTTGATGTCGGGTTCGTTCCACAGTTCCCACAGCCAGCTGAGGACCTCGGTCTCGCCGTACCGCTCCAGGCAGTGGCGTACGAGGGCCTCGACCAGGCCGGCCCACCTGCCGTAGTCGCGAGGTGGGTATCCCCAGGTGCCGGCCTCGTAGGAGGTGTAGACGGTCGGGCTCGGAGTGACAGTGAGTTCGGCAGCCTCGGGCGGCACGAGGTCGCGAGGGGTGAAGCCGAGTTCGACGAGTACGTGGTGGCCCGCGCCGACGATCGCGTCGTACGCCTGGTCGACGATGGTGAAGTCGTAGTACGGCTTCCCCTCGTCGTCCTCGTGGTAGACGTTGCCAGAACCCCAGTGCGGGATGCCGAAGCCGCTGCCTGAGCAGAAGACGTAGTGCGGACGGACGTGGTAACCGCCATGGGACAAGTTCGCGAACTTGCGGAGCAGGCGTCTGCCGGTCGGCGTGTACGTCCAGTTGATCTCGTCGTATCCGATGCTCTCCCAGACCCGGGTGAGGGGCCCTTCCACTACCGAGGCGTCCACGTCGACCCGCGCTCGCAGGACGTGCGGTGCGCCGGGATCGCTGGGAGCCGCAGGCGGGAACGGCCCGAGCTGGACTCTGCTGACATGGGAGCCGGTCGTGGTGTTCATGACCCTGGATCAGCCTCACTTCTCGGTGGGGAGGCGCTTCGTGTCAGGGAGGAACTGCGCCCGCATCCGAGGTGAGATACGAGTGACCTCGGATCACGACGCGGGATTGGCGACGAGTGTCCCCCGGTGCTCGGAAAACTGTCAATGACAAATCGTTTTACCTGGAGTTCCGTGACGCACTGGCGCTCGGCGACCCGCCGGCCGCACAGGACGCCATCGACAAACACATCAGCGGGGCGTAGACGATGATCGGATAGTTGGCGACCGTGCCCTGGTAGAACGGCCCGTCGGACAGATGGATCTTGATCATGTCCCAGACGGCCCGGTAACGCTTCATCGTGTCCGGCTCGGCCCTCGCCGTGGCGAACCCGCCGTAGGAGCCCGTACGCGTCCGGAGCAGGGTCGGTATCCCTGGCGGACATGCGACGGCCTCCTTGCATCCGATCCGACCGCAGTGCCGACCATCCGCTCCGCGGCGACGACATGCGATCCGTCCTGACGTCCTCGCGACACAAGTACACCGACCGCGGCGATCGCCATCTCCCGTCGGACACTGGCCGCGGCCACAGTCGGCCGTCTCGGCATCCGTCAGGTCGCGATCGCTGCCATGCCGTCATGCCCAACCATCGCGACGATCCTGACGACGCGGTCGACGACCTCGTGACGATGCGTTCTGCGGCTGATCTCCGGCATCCTGAGTAGTGTCAGACCTGCCGAGCCGAGTACGGCAGCCGGCCCCCACGGCCGGATTCATCGCCTCAACCGGAGGTCGTACAGCATGGAGACGTGGGACGCGATCAGAGCTCGCCGCAACGTCCGTTCGTACCGCCCCGACCCGGTCAGTGACGCCGACCTTGATCGGATCGTGGAGGCCGCCCGGCGGGCGCCGTCGGCGTCCAACCGCCAGCACTGGGACTTCGTGATCGTCACCGATCGGGACCAGCTCACCGAGCTGTCGACCGTGTGGCAGGGAGCCCGCCACATCGCCGACGCCCCTGCTGCGATCGCCCTGGTCGTTCCACAGCCGGCCGACGACCGGAACCGAATGATCGACCAGTACGACCTGGGGCAGGCGACCTACGCCATCGCCCTCGCCGCCGCCGACCTGGGAATCGGCACCGGTCACTCCTCGGTCAGCGACCAGGACAGGGCTCGCGCCATCCTCGGTGTCCCGAACGACCACATCGTCGCCTACCTGCTCGGCGTCGGATACCCGGCCGACCGGCCGCTGCGCCCCATCGCCCGGCCGAACCGCCGCCCGTTCGGCGAGGTCGTTCATCGCGGCACCTGGTAGACCCCTTGGTTTCGCCCGCCGCCGAGGTGCCGGGGTGCCGGGGTCCTCGAACGGACACCACACGGACTCGCCGTCTGCCGTAGCGTTGCCCTTCACGCAGCAACGAAGCGACCTACGCGGAGGTGACGGGCGTATCGGTGAGAGTGGGCATCCAGCTGTACTCCGTCAGGCAGTCCATGGCCCGGGATCCCTATCGAACGCTGGAGCGGCTGGCCGAGCTCGGCTTCAGGAACTTCGAGGGGGCAAACCACAACGCCGACACCGACGACGGAATCGGCTTCGGCGTCCCGGCCAAGGATCTTCGCGCCACCCTGGACCGGCTCGGCATGCAGGTCGTCGGCTGCCACATCAATCCTCTGGACCCGCAACGCCTGCCGGCGGTCCTCGACTACCACCGCGAACTGGGCAACAGCCAGATCGGCTGTGACATCGAGTTCTATCCGTACGACGATCTGGACTACGTTCTGCGCCGCGCGGAGTTCTTCAACCAGGTCGGGGAGCTCTGCCGGCAACGAGGAATGCGGTTCTACTACCACAACCACTACCAGGAGTTTCAGCTCGTCGCCGGGCGTACGGTCTACGACCTCATCATGCAGAACACCGATCCCGAACTCGTGTTCGTGGAGATGGACACGTACTGGATGATGCGAGGCGGACAGGACCCGGTCGAGATGATCGAGAAGTACCGCGACCGGCTGGTTCTCCTCCACCAGAAGGACTTCCCCCGCGACGCGCCTTAACCTGCCGTGATGTTCGACGGGACCGTCGACAGGAATTCTGAAATCACGCTCAAGTCGTTCCTGGAAACGAAGGACCCTCTCTGCTTCACCGAGATCGGAACTGGCATGATGCCCATCCAGGCCATCGTCGACGCCGCCGACAAGTGCCCGAATTTCGAGTACCTGCTGCTCGAACAGGACCACACCCAGCTGGACGAACTCGACTCGGTGAAGCGCAGCCGGGACGAGTTCGACCGCTACGCGGGGATCTCCTGGCAGTGAGTGCACCCCTGCCGAGGCGTGTGGCAAGATGCGCGCACCGCATGTGGCGGTGAGGTTCTGCTTCAGGGGGGATCCTTGAAATCTGTGCGCGCCGTCGCCCTGCTCGCAGCAGGAACGGTCGCCGGTTGCCTGCTGCTGGCGCCACCGGCCAACGCCGAGTACTACGACACGAAGGTCACCAGCACCACCATCAACAACGACAAGCCCATCGTGATGGGCACCAGTGGCTCCATCGCCCGCACCGTCCCGGTCACCGTCGAGGCCACCGAGGACTCCGGAGGTCTGGGCTGGGTCGATGCCCACCTCCGCAGCGTCGGCGGCCCCTTCTTCAAGTACCTGGAGGGGCCCACCAACTACAACATGACCTGCGTGACGCGTACGTCCACGACGTTGACCTGCACCGGCACGGCGGTCATCCACCTGTACGACCTGAGCAACTCCTCCGCCGGCCGCCCGGTCCAGTTGCGGATGAGCGGCTACACCTACGACGGCCTTCAGTACAACCTCTACAGCGATCCCGCCGACGACGTCCTCCTCCTGAAGGAGACCAGGCTGGCGACTGCGAACGCGACCCCCGAGCCCGTTCGCAAGAACGGCACCCTCACCGTCACCGGGCGGCTCACCCAGCCCAACTGGAACTCCACGGACCTCGACGGCAACGCGATCTCCGTCGGCTACGGCGGCCAGCCGGTGCGCCTGCAGTTCAGGAAGGCCGGCGCCACGTCATACGCCACCGTCAAGACGATCACCTCGGCCACGGACGGCACGTTGAAGACGACCGTCGCCGCCACGACGTCGGGGGCCTGGCGGTGGTCGTTCGGCGGAGGCAGCACGACCGCGGCCTCGGTCTCGGCCGGCGACAACGTCACCCTCTACAAGGTCGCGAAGGTGAGCGTGAACGCCTCTCCGGAGCCGGTCGCAAAGGGCGGCAAGCTGACCGTGACCGGGCGGCTGACCCGGGCCACCACCGACGAGGCCACGACGTTCGTCGGCTACGCCAGCCAGCCGGTGCAGATGCAGTTCCGTAAGGCAGGCAGCAGCACCTACGTCACGGTCAAGACCGTCTACACCGATGCGAACGGCTACCTGAAGACGACCGCCACGGCCGGGGCCACCGGCTACTGGCGGTGGTCGTACGCGGGCAGTTCCACCGTCGCGTCCGTCTCTGCGGCCGGTGACTACGTCGCCCTGAAGTGACGACCGAATGCGCGACCGGCCGCGGGGCCTCTGTCAGTAGAGGCGCCGCGGCCGCTGCGTCTTCGCGGAAACGCCACGCCCCACCGTCGTACGACTTGAGCCGCACCTTCCAGCCACGGCCGTCCAGAGCGTGAAGACTGCCGTGGACGGCTCATCACGACTTAGGGCATATGACGGTAAAGGGCTGCTGACAACCACATGTGCGAACCATCGTGATCGCACATACCGGCCTCCACGGAGCTCGCCTGGGGGCCATTCAGGAGTGCATGATCCCCGGCACCTGCGATGCCGGGTTCGCTACCGGCGGCCTAGCTTGGGCTCGTGGGCGCCGATCGTGGCGAGCCCGCAGTAGAACGGGAGGTCTGCATGGATCGTGCGAATCCGTTCCGCCACCTTGAGACCCGCTTCGAGCGGTGTGACAGCCGTGAGGAGCTTCACGCTGAGGTATGTCGCTCCGCTCGAGAACTCACCGGTGCAGCAGGCACATGCTTGGTCGTCAGGGAAGGCGATCTGTGCCACCACGTGTCGGTGGACTCCGACATCCCGTTGTGGCTCGGCCAGCGTTTCCCGATGGACAAGTGCCTCAGCGGCTGGGCAATACGTCACCAGATGACGGCCGTCGCGCCCGACATTCACAAGGACACGCGCCCCGCCAAGGTGGTGCACCTGCCGACGCCGGTCCACAGCGTCATGATGTGCCCGATCATCGATCGTGAGCCTGTGGGCGCCATCGGTGCATGCTGGCCGAACTCCGGGGTTCCCAGTGCACAGTGCATCGCTGTCCTCGAGAAGGTCGCGTCCCTCGCCGGATCGGCTCTGCACCGCTTCGGCGGGTGGTCGGGCCACACGGGTTCCAACATCACCAACTGATGACGAACGGGATCCGTTCAGCCCCGGTTGGGCCCGCTACTCCGGCCGGTCCACGGCTGCCAAGTGCTCGGGGTCCTGAGCCGCGTCGACGTCGGCAGGGTTGGGAAGATGCCGCGTGTACCGCAGCCGTTCGGCGGCCAGGCACCCTCTGCCCAGCGCCGCCCGGACGTCGGCGGCACTGTTGCCACTGCACTTGACGCCGTAGAAGAGCACCAGGTTCGTCAGCGTGACGCCTGCCGCGTAGACGGGGAGGTCCGTCGCGACACCGACCTGCATGCACACCAGGATGACCGCGACCGTGAACGTGTAGAACGTCGACGACGGCGCCCACCGGCAGAACTCCTCCAGTGCGGCGATCCGCCCGGCCGGCACGGTGGACAGTCCTGACGTGCGGGCCTCCGCCACGGCCGTCTGTGCGAACTTCCGACAGGTCCAGTTGCACAGGGACGTGACGATCATTCCTATGGTCGTGCACACCGGCCACCAGGCTTGCTGAATCAGGGTGGTCGGCAGCACGAGCACGAACCCCACCACAGAAGCCAGCCGCATGTGTACTTCGGCGAGGAGCGCGAGTTTGCCCAGCCGACCCTGCCCGAGTCCGGCTGTCAGTGGGGTGAGACCCGCGAACAGGTTCTGGTAGTAGCGCGCACACACCAGCAGGAAGCTCAGGCACACCATCCGGGCCGCCAGATTGGTCACCAGATCAGGGACGCGATAGTCCGGCTGCCGCAGGTCGTCGAGGTACGGAAAGCTGTCCGGCGACGCGCCGGTCAGTCGATGCAGCGCGGTGACAACCTGGTTGCCCCAGTCCCAGCCGAGGTCTCGCGCCCACCACCAGAGCACGATCGTCGCACCGACATACCATGCCGCTCCCGACAGCCATGCCCAGAACAGCAGCCAGCGTACGTGCATCCCTCGGGACGTGTCCCGGTAGAGGCCCTGGCGCCTGCGTACCTTCCACAACCGCCACTGCCTGCCGGGCGCACCCGACAGCGGCCTGAACAAGCCGATCAGATCGGCCAGCAGGCCGGGCGCGGCCGAACGATCGCTCCGTGCCGCCTGCACCCCGGCGAGTTCCTCGTCCAGGAGGATGCGCAGCTGCGGGTACAGCGGCTCGGCCGGATCGGGCTTGAACAGCGACAGCCGACGCGCCGGGTCACCGTCGACGAGATCCTCGATGAACCGCGCCAGGATCGGAGTCTCCGCGTACAACGAGTCCGGTACGAAGCCGTCGTGGTGGCGCTTGGGTGCGGCGGCGGTGATGAGAAGTTGCCCGAGGGAGTACAGATCGGAGGTGTACGCACCGGTGCCGCTGCGGCGCACCTCGGGTGCGACATAACCCGCGTCGGGCCCGCCCTGCCCGGCAACGGCGTGCACGTACAGGTAGTTGACACCGAGATCTATCAGTACGAACTGACCGCTGTCCTGGTTCACGATGATGTTCGACGGCGACAGGTCGCAGTGCCGCAGACCGACTCGCTCCAGGTCGGCCAACGCCGCCAGGAGTTCTCGTCCGACGTTCTCGAGCAGATCGACACGGACCGCCCGCTCCTCCGCCGCCCTTCGTCGCTCGAGCGCGAGGTCGCGACAGCGCCTGGGCGCCAGACGGAGCAGGCCCGACCGGGCCGGCGCCTCCGCTCCACGGCGAGCGAGGTACTCGGCGAGGGTCTCCCCCTCCACGAAGTCCATCAGGATCCAGTTCGGGCTGCTGGCCCATACCCGGACCACATGCCTCAGCTTCTTTGTGGGCAGGCCGTACTCCGCCATGTAGTCGTACGTCGACCGAACCACGCTCGCCGCCCGCAGGAAAGGACAGAGCAGGCACTTGAGGGCGAACCTGCTGGCGCGGCCGTGCACCTCTTCGGCAGTCCCGGCAAGGATGAACGACGTGGTGCCGTGCCGGTGGAAGCTGAGCTCGTCGAACCTCGCCTTCTCCCACTCCTGCCCGGTCGGTCGCGCGTTCGTCGTTTCCTGACTGACACTCGGGCCGGCAAGCCACGCTTGCGGACCGTACAGCGTGCGGATCGCGGCGCGTACGACAGGCTCGGCGACCAGCGGCTTGCAGATCCCGTCGCAATCGTGGGTTGACGCGCCCGAAGCGGCACCGACCGTCCCACGCGCATGCCGGACCTCGTCGGAATGACGCAGTGACACGAGCGTCAGCAACGTGAAGCCGGCAAAGCCGAGCACCAGGTCCGTGCCGAGCTCATCCGGCGTCGTTCGTTCACGGGCCGCCGTCCACCACTGGTGAAGGGCGTCGATGACGTCGGCCCAGGGGCGTTCGAACCGGACGAGGAAGCTGGACGCGTCGGTCGGGAGATCCATGAGCAACTGCTTCCACTCCTGGTCGCCCCAGGAACCCAACTCGGACTCGGCCGCACGACGGTCTCTCTGGTCGGCGAAGATCAGCCGAAGGACGGTGCAGAACCGCTCCTCCGTCGCGGTGCCGGGGGTCATCCCCTCGCCACAATCGTCAGTCGGGGCACGGCGCGGATGCGGTCGTCGAGGATCAGGCCCGGGTGGCGGCGTTCGATCGCGCAGTACGCCACCTCGTAAGCCCCGCGTGCCCCGGCGATGATCCGGCCCGGGTCCATCTCGTGCCGCTTGACCTCTGGCATCCAGCCGAGCGGAGAGAGGTCCAGCACGTACGGCTCCCCGTCGGGCTCGCTCATCCGGCGCTGCAGCATGGCGCGCTCCTTCCGCGGGTGAGCACTCCGGAGACGACGCCTACCGCCAGGACGGGATGGTCGGGTGACCACGAGGAGCTCCCCACCGTCGAACCTCCCCCATAAGGTCCGGGACCGTGACTCGTTGATCACAACGCCCGCAAGAATCCCGATGCTAACGGCAGTGTCAACGCCGACGGCGGCGCGGCCGACCGGGCCCCGGCAGAGCCCTACGAGTTCACACCAACGCGTTGACGAGACCGATCCGCGCGATTACGGTCACGACCACAACAGCGGACCGTCCGGGCAGCTTCCCGATCGCGCGCGAGGTGAACCATGAGCAGGTGGACACGACCGTGGCGCAGGATCCTCATCGTCTGTACGGCTCTCGTCGCCGGAGTAGCCAGCGCCGGAGCAGCCGGCGCCGGAGCAGCCCCAGCGGCGGTCACTCCGACCACGCCGCAGTGGTGGAACCGCGGCACGATCCCGCTCTACTCGACGACCGCGGCGGGCGGCGAGACCGCGCGGATGCCGGACGGCACCGTTCGTACGTACCAGGCGTTCAGCGGCAAGCCCGCATACCTTGCTGAGACCGACACGCTCACCAAGCGCGTCATGCGCATGCTGCCCCTCTACGTCCCCGGGTCCCCCTCCGGCGAGGTGCCGGCCGACCTCGGCGCCCAGGGCGCGTGGGGCGTGTCGATCGACAAGCGCGGCACGGTCTACGTCAGCACGTACGGCTACGGCCACGTGTATCGCCTTCCCTGGAAGGCGGACGCGGTCGAGGACCTCGGCCGTCCCTCGCCGCGGACGAGCTTCACCTGGGAGGGCGACACCGACGAGCACGGCGTCTTCTACTTCGGCACGACCGAGGGCTTCGGCCCGGCTCCGCTGCCTGGTGGACGGCTGTTCTCCTGGGACCCGGCGACGGGGAAGTACCGCGACTACGGTGACTTCGGGTCGAAGTATCTCTTCGTCCGGTCGGTCGAGGCGAGCGGCGGCAAGATCTACGCCGGCCTCGGGCAGACGACCGGGCTCTTCCAGGTGGACCCGAGGACCGGCGCGCGGGTCGAGATCCCGCTACCGCCCGGGATGCCCACGGACAAGTACGCCTACCAGATGGAGGACGAGGCCGGCTACCTGTACGTGCTGTTCGCCGGCGGCACGACCGCGCAGGTCGGCTGGGTGCTCGACCTCAAAACCCTGAAGTGGAAGTACGAGATCCCCGGCTACCTGGGGCAGACGATCTCGCAGGCCGACGACCAGGGACGGGTGTACCTGATCGCCGACGGCGAGCTGTCGCTGTTCGACCCCCGGAAGGGGACGATGACGAAGACAGGCTTCAAGGGCGGGCCCGAGCAGGCCGACAAGGGCGGCCTCGGCGCCGGAAAGGGGGTCGCCCGGGCCGTCGACAAGCGGGTCGGTCACGAGCTGATCTACGGCTCGACCGGCGGTGGTGACATGTGGACCTACGACCCGGCCACCAAGGCGAGCACGTTCGAGCACGCCGTCGGCCTGGTCGGGACGCCGACCGCTCCGCGATCGTTGGCGAAGGGCCCGGACGGCCGGATCTACGCCGGCGGCTACTTCCAGGGCGGCCTGGTGGCGTACGACCCGGCGACCACGAAGTGGACCGAGTACGTCTTCAGACACCAGATCGAGGGCATGGGCGCCCACAACGGCAAGATGTACTTCGGCGTCTATGCGAACGCGGAACTGTGGGAGTACGACCCGGCCCTGCCGTTCGGCGACACGAACCCGAAGAAGCTGTTCGACCTCAAGGAGTACGGCCAGGAGCGACCCTGGACCGTGGTCAGCGCGGGCAAGTACGTCGCGATCGGCACCTCACCGAAGAACACCCAGGACAACGGCGCCGTCACGTTGTACGACCCCGCGACGGGGGAGCGGCGGACCTGGAACTCCGGCCTGGTCGACGGCGCCAACCAGATCTCGACGCTGACCTACCGCGACGGCGTGATCTACGGCGGATCGCTCGGCTGCTGCAACCCCTCGGACAACTCCAAGCATCCGGGGCAGGTGTTCGCGCTCGACGCCGCCACCGGCTCGGTGCTCTGGCGGTCGACGCCGCTCCCGGACGAGCAGGGCGTGAACGGGCTGACGTTCGACGGACAGGGCAGGCTGTTCGGCATGACGTACGGCACGGTGTTCGAGATCTCGCCGACCGACGGCTCGCTGATCCGTTCGGTGAAGGAGTTCGACTACCCCTGGTCGACGGTGACGGGCTTCCAGCCTCGCGCGGTGAACATGGAGTACGACCCTGCCGACGGTGCGATCTACGCGACCAACGGCCGGACCCGGCGGATTGATCCGGACACGCTGGTCGACGTGGGCCCGAACTACGTGGCCGGGTTTGCCGCGCTGTCACCGGGGGCCAGCAAGTTCTACGTCCAGAACGGCCTTCTGCTCGAGGTCAAGTGGTACTGACGCCCAGCCGGAGCCGTAGAGGCACCCCGCGCCATCGCCGTTGGCGCCGGAGACTCCGCGGCTCACGCTCACTTGCTTGTGGTGCGGTCCTCGGCCCACCGGCGCAGCCGCGATGGTTCGTCGGGACGCATCGCGCGGTCGATGCGCTCGATAACCTGACCGAGTTGACCGCAGGCACGTTCGAGTTCGGCCTGCATCCGCCTGCGTTCGGTGACCGCGACCGACAAGAGAAGACCGGTCAGGGCAACCGACCCGTTGAACAACTGCAGAATCATCATCGTGTCGGACTGGTTCCTGCCGTCGAAGGTCCCGTATCCGACCACCGCGGCGTGGATGGCCATCGCCGACGCAAGGAGCCCCACGGGTGCCGCACCGGGTAGCTGGAAGCGCCAGGCGGCCCACACCAGCAACGGAAATGCCACGAAGATGACGCCCAACGCCTTCTCGGCAACCAGCATCAGCCCGAAGGTGATCACCAGCAAAGCCACAAACTCCACAAGACGCACGGAGTCGATGTCGTGGTACCGGCGCCATGGGAGCTTGACCATGGTCAGCAGGAACGGCGCGACGACCAGAACCCCCATGGCATCTCCGGTCCACCAGGTCAGCCAGGTCGGGAGGAAGGTGTCGATCGACACCACGCCGGTGTACAGCAGAAGCGTGGTTCCGACGGTGGAACTGATCAACATGGCAGCGAAGGCACCGAGAAACACCAGGGCCAGAGCATCCTTCAACCGGTCCAGCTCGACACGAAAACCAACCTTCCGCAGCGCCCAGTAGGCACATACACATGCAAGTGTCGTACCGAAAGCAGTAGGGATCGCCACGATCACCGGGCCGGTGAACATCTCGACGATCGCCGAGCCCAGCAGGATCCCCGGCCACAGGTCGATCCCGAAGGCGAGCAGCGCTACGACGGCAACCCCGGTGGGGGGCCAGAACGGGCTGGTTCTTCCCTGACCGAGCCCGATCACCAACCCGATCTGCGAGGTCAGGTAGATGGCCGCCGCCAGGGCGAGGATCTGGAGGACGACGATCACGTCTCGTCGAGGCTTGCGGAATCTCATCGCCGTTTCACGCTACTCCCCCGAAGGCTGTTCCCTCCACACCCACGTTCCAGGCACCGGATGGGTAGGTCTCCTGCCAACTCCGCCTTGACAGGAGGGCACTATGGCGGGCTCGTCAGCTCTGGGGCCGGTACTGGCAGGACTGAGTGACATCCGTGGATGGCAGGAGGATTTCTACCGGGATCTTCATCAACACCCCGAGCTGTCCCACCACGAGAGGCGGACCGCCGGGAAGATCGGCGAGCGGCTCAGCAGGACCGGGTTCGACGTGCACGACGGTGTCGGGAACACCGGTGTGGTGGGCCTGCTGCGCAACGGGAACGGCCCGACGGTGCTGCTGCGCGCGGACATGGACGCGCTCCCGGTACGCGAGACCACCGGACTGTCGTACGCCAGCACCGCCACGGCCACCGACGCAAGCGGCAACGAGGTTCCGGTCGCTCATGCCTGCGGACACGACCTGCACGTGGCCTGTCTGATCGGCGCCGCGACGCTGCTGGCCAACAGCACCGGACAGTGGAACGGTTCGCTGATCGCGCTGTTCCAACCTGCCGAGGAGACCGGCGACGGTGCCGCGGGCATGATCGACGACGGTCTGGCACACCTGATTCCCACCCCGGACGTGGCGTTGGCCCAGCACGTCCTGCCGGCACCGGCCGGAGTCCTCGGCCCTTGCTCCGGGCCCGTCCTGTCGGCCGCCGACAGCATGCGGATCACCGTGCACGGGCACGGTGGGCATGGTTCGATGCCGCAGGCGACGGTGGACCCGGTGGTGCTGGCCGCGACGATCGTGGTCCGGCTCCAGACCATCGTCTCCCGCGAGACACCACCAGGGGAGACAGCGGTTCTGACGGTCGGCAGCATCCACGCAGGAACCAAGAGCAACATCATCCCCGACTCGGCTGAGCTGCAGCTCAACGTGCGCACCTACAGCGAGCAGACCAGGCGCCGGGTCCTGGACGCGATACGCCGCATCGTCTCCGCCGAGTGTGAGGCCTCCGGGTGCCCCCAGGAGCCGGAGTTCGAACTGTTCGACCGCTTTCCGCTGACCAGCAACGACCCCACGGTGACCGACCGGGTGAGGCGGGCGTTCACCGAGGTCTTCGGCGACAAGGTGCGGACGATGGAGCTACAGACCGCGAGCGAGGACTTCAGCGACATCCCTTCGGCAATGGGAGTGCCGTACACCTACTGGGGGCTCGGCGGGATCGAGGAGGAGGCGTACCAACGGGCGGCAGCGGCCGGCCGCATCAGTCAGGACGTCCCGGTCAACCACTCGCCGAAGTTCGCCCCCGTCATCCAGCCCACTCTCGACGTCGGGACCCAGGCGCTGGTCGTGGCCGCCATGGCCTGGCTGGCCGGCTGAAGCAACCGGCAAGGACGCATCCCAACCCACCAGATGAAGGAGATCGACGTGCGAACGTACAAGGTCGGGTATTTCGTCGGGAGTCTTTCGTCCGCCTCCATCAACAGGACCCTCAGCAGGGCGCTGATCCGGCTGGCGCCGCAGGACCTCGAGTTCACCGAGATCCCCATCGGCAATCTGCCGCTCTACAGTCCCGACTTCGACGGTGACTACCCGCCCGAGCCGAAGGCGCTCAAGGACGCCATCGCCGCTTCCGACGCCATCCTGTTCGTGACACCGGAGTACAACCGCTCCATCCCCGGGGCCCTGAAGAACGCGATCGACTGGGCCTCGCGGCCCTACGGAAACAACTCCTTCGACCACCTGCCCGCAGCCGTCATCGGCGCCTCACCGGGCAAGATCGGAACCGCCCTGGCCCAACAGAGCCTGCGCGCAGTTCTGAGCTACTGCAACGCCCGTCAGATGACCGCCCCAGAGGCCTACGTCACCTTCAGCCCCGAGATGTACACAGCCGACGGTGACGTCTCCGACGAGGCCACAGCCGCCTTCCTCACCGACTTCATACGCGACTTCCGCGTCCACATCGAACGCGTGCTGACCGTGATTCCCCGGCCCTGAAGGGAATCACCACCCGGTCTCTTCTACCGCTCATCGTCCGGTTCGTCGTCGGCCTGCCCTGGCGGCCGGGGCGCGTTCAGGCCGAACCGAACACCGATCATCCGGATGGCGAAGCAGGCGAAGGCCGCACTCACCGCCGCGGGAATGCCGTAGACGCCGAAGCGGATGGTGAGAACGGTCATGGTCGCCGCGACCAGGGCGGGAATGGCGTAGAGCTCGCTGCGAAGAACCGTCGGGATCCGCTGGAGCATGACGTCGCGCAGCGTTCCCCCGCCCACCCCGGTGATCGCTCCCAGGATGACTGCCTGGGCAGGGCCCAGCCCCATGTCGAGGGCCTTGCTGGCACCGGTGACCGCGAACAGGCTGAGCCCGGCGGCGTCGAAGACCAAGATCGACCGGGACAGCCGGTGGAGGCGGTGGCTGAATCCGAAGGCGATCAGGCTGCCGGCGGCGGCGACGGCGAGGTAGCGCCAGTCGCTGAAGGTGGCCGGCGGCAGGTAGTCGATCAGGATGTCGCGAATGATGCCACCACCCAGTGCGGTGATCATGCCGAGAGTGACGACTCCGACGATGTCCAGCCGGGCAACGCGTACCGCGGTGAGGGCCCCGTTGAGCGCGAACGCGAACGTTCCGGCCAGGTCCAAGGCGAGCAGCAGCGGATTCTCGGTGGTGGTCACCGAAGAGTTCTACACCGGCTCCGGCCACGTCACGTAGGTGTTGCGCGGGCGCCGGACCAGGGCGCGGTGATCCCGGCAGATGTCGGCATTCAGGCTGGTCGCGAAATCACCGAAGTCGGGAGTTGGGTTCCTGTCCGGCTGCGACGTGTCACGGGCGGAGTGCGTCGACGGAGGTGGCCGGAAGGGCGATCCAACCTTCGCTCCTGGCGACGGACGCGTGTTCGTCGGGCAGCGGCTCGACCAGCCCCTGGCTGACGGCTCGCGCGGTCATCGCGGCAACCACCGCGTCGAAGGCATCGTCGGAGCGCCGGCACAGGTTTTCGCAGTTCCCGAGGCTCAGCCACGGCGCCGCGGCCAGGAGAGCATCGACGGATGCCCCCAGACTGTCGACGTTTCGGGCACGCTTGTAACCCCGGGAGGGAAGACCCCACCTCTTCAGGGATGCCGCCGGATACACCTCGACCACGGCTCCCGCCCCGGAACGGTCCACAGACTGCCCGTCCCGCGCCAGTTGCGCGAGCAGCCCGGCGCATCGCATCGCGGTGTGGCCGATGCGGTCCGCTGCGACGCTCAGCGGCATCAGCCCTGTCCTGTCGTACGTGAAGAGATCGGTCGTACGCAGCGCCAGCCGGCGGCGCCCCTCCCGGCCGGCGAACTCGTGCGGGTCGGCCACGTCACCGTTCTTGTGCGCGGTGACGAAGTCGACGAACGGTCCCGGCCAGCCGAACGGGCAGTCGATGCCGGCCTTGTCCGCTTCGCGGAGTGCTTCGAGTACCAGAGCGTCGTCGGAGCCGAGGGTGAGCCGGCGAACCGAAGCAGCCTCCGGCGACCAGTCGATCCACGCCACAGCTGTCTTCGCCGGCTCGGCGGCCAGGTCGACCCCTACGGTGAGCACCCCGCCAATGCTAGGCGGCCCCGCCACCTGCACGACATCCTTACCGGCCACGGACGACCTCACCAGCTCGGGTCGGTATAGACGCCGGCCTGCGTGCCGTCGAACGCCACGAGAGCGATGTCTTCTGGCACGCGGCAGCCCAGTTCGGCGCGGGCGCGCAGAGCACCGATCGCTTGTACGTCGCTTGCGACGAACACGGAGTCGATGACGTCTCGCCAGAGCAGGAGGTAGTCAGTAGCGGAGGAAGACGGCGCGTTCGCGCAGCCCGTCCACGATCGGTGCCGGGATGCTGGTGTAGGCGCCGAGTTCGGCTACTCCGCTGAATCCGCCTGCCTCCTCGCGGGCACGCACGATCTCCTCGGCGTACTCCGGACGCAACTCCAACAGGTTGACCATCGCTTGCGCGCTCGCGTGGTTGACGTCGACCAGTCCACCGTCGTCGTAGGCACGGTTCGACAGGTCGGGACGCCCGATCCGAAGCTCGCGTGCCATACCCGGGTCCTTCTCCACCAGCGCCCGCGCCTCCGCGCGCCGGACACGTGCGTGCTCCACCTGCGCCACAGCCGCCATCGAGTGCCAGTCGGACGCACCGGCCCGGCCACCGCGGCCGGCCGTGTCACCAAAGACCTCACGGCGCAGACGGAACGACTGGATCGAACCCGCCACCATCGCCGCGAACAGGAGCGTGGTCGCCAGGCCTGTCATGAACGAGGTGTCCGCGTCGCTGTCGGACGGGTCGAGCACGAGGAGCAGGAACGCCAGCGCGGTCACGCCGCCGAGGGTGAGGGTCCAGTTGCGCAGTGCTCGCCGCCGTAGTCTCATCCAGGCGTGCAACACGGGGACCCAGCTCAGGAGGCCGAACAGGTACAGCGGGAGCAATGCCCACAGCCAGCTGCCAAGAATCACGTACCACGCCGGCCTGGTCGGCGCCACCGGCAGCTGAGCACGGGTGCGTGGATCGGTTGGGTACGCCACCGCATCTCCAATATCGCGCAATTTCTTCAACCAGTACGCCCGAAGCGCGAGGACGAGTCTCGCGTCTTCACGGCGGGTTGCCGGAGGCTACTTCACCGCACCGGCATCAACATGCCGTGAAACGTCGACGCCCCGCAACGCAGAATAGTCCGACGGGTCAGGTCGCTGCGCCAGGACCGGGAAGCAGGTCGATGTCCCCGGCATGCATCGGCTCGCCGCAGCGGGCGCAGCGCAGGTCGACGTGGCTGATCTCACCGCACGCGTGGTGGCGGTACAGCACGGGCGGTCCGGCCTTGCCGGCAAGCCACTTGTCGCCCCACCCGACCATGACCATCAGCAGGTCGAAGAGTTCGGCGCCCTTCTCGGTCAGGACGTACTCGTACCGTGGCCGGGCGTCGTAGGGCCGGCGCCGGAGAATTCCGTGCTCGACAAGGTGGTTCAGCCGCTCGGTCAGGACCTTCCGTGAGATCCCGAGGTCGGCCTGGATCTGCTCGAACCTGGTGAACCCGACGTACACGTCACGCAGCACCAGCGGTGACCAGGGTTCCCCGATGACGTCGAGCGTGCGCGCGATCGAGCACGCCATCTCACCGAAGTTTGTCCGTTGCATGGCGACAATCTAGCACTCAGGGTTCCCTCAGGGAACCCTGGCTGATATGGTCCCTGAGTCTCTTGAAGGAACTTTTGAAGGGATTCACAGCATGAGCAAGGTCTTCGTCGCATTGTCGGTGTCCGTCGACGGTTACATCACCGGTCGCGATCCCGGAGCCGGACGCGGCCTCGGCGACGCGCCGCTGCTGTTCGACTGGTACTTCGACGGCGACACTTCGAGTCGGGTGTTCGACGGGTTCAGGTTGAGCGAGGCCAGCGCCCGCGTCTTCGATGCCGTGGCCGGACGGGTCGGCGCCACCCTGGCCGGTCGCAACACCTACGACGACTCGGGGTGGGCCAACGGCGGTACGCCGCATCCGACGGCGCCACTTGTGGTACTCAGCCATCGGCCGATACCGGAGTTGGAGCGTCAGACGCTGGTCACGACCGGGATCGAGGACGCGGTCGCGGCCGCGCGGGAGGCTGCCGGCGGCAAGGACGTCGGTCTCATGGGCGGTGGCGTCGCGACCGCCGCCCTGGCGGCCGGCCTCGTCGACGAGGTGATCCTGCATCAGGTCCCGATCCTGCTCGGCGGCGGCCGGCCCTTCTTCCGGTCACTTCCCGAGCACGTGCGTCTGGAACTCCTCGAAGCCGTCCCGGCGCCGGGCGTCACACATCTGCACTACCGGGTCCTCCGATGATCCGCCTACTCAGCCACCTCAACCACTGCTGAAGGAGCACAGTCATGCTTGATGTCGACGTTCGCCGCGTACTCGACGGCGCCTCGATCGCTCACCTCGCCACCGTCCTCCCCGACGGATCGCCGCACAGCACGCCGATCTACGTCGGCGCGCACGGCGAGCGGATCGTCTTCTTCACCGGTCCCGGCGTACGCAAGGCACGTAACCTGACGGTCGGCGTCGGCTGACCGGCATGCCGCGCCAAGGCGCCCAGGCACCCGTGCTGATCGCCCCGCGCTCCTTCGTCCGCGTCTCATTCGCACCTGTCGGACAAGGGGGGACGAAGCGTCCTCCAACGGGCGACCGCCCGTTGGAGGCGGGCCGACCGCTCGGGACGTTCTGATCATCGTCCAGCCGGACGGCCTGTGCCTTCAGGAAACCGATCAGTTCTTCCGGTCGCGACGACATCACCATCCACACCGCACTCCTGCAATGCTGGATTGACACCGAATTCGGATCCGTACGTGGCGAGGGAGATCAACCGATGGTTGCCGGCGAGCTGGTTCTCCTCCCCGGACCCGGAGGCGTGGGACACGCTGTCCTCTCCTTGCTCCGCGCGCAGGAGGTGCCGGTACGCGTCATGGTCCGCCGCGACGACGACCGCGCGGCCAGGTTGCGTGCGCTCGGCGCGGAGGTCGTCGTCGGTGACCTCACCCGGCCTGAGAGCGTCGCCGCCGCCCTGGAGGACGTGGCACGGATGTACTTCGCCATGCCCGTGTCACCGGACCATCTACTGGCAGCGACGGTGGTCGCGACCGTGGCCCGCACGCACGGACAGCTGGCCGGCCTGGTCGACCTGTCGCAGATGACCGTGTCGCAGATGACCGCCACCAGTACGACGGAGTCACGCCAGCAGCGGCTGCAGTGGCTGGCAGAACAGGTACTCAACTGGTCGGGCCTGCCGGTGGTCCATGTTCGGCCGACGTCGTTCCTCGACAATCCCCTGTTCACCAGCCTGGCGGCCCAGTCGATCCGGAAGAACGACACGGTCGCGTTGCCGTTCGGGACAGGACGGACGTCGCCGGTCGCCATCGAAGACGTAGCCAGGGTGGTCGCCACCGTGCTCCGTGACCCCGCTCCGCACATTGGGCACGTCTACGAGCTGACCGGGCCGCGCACGGTCGACATGACAGAGCTGGCCGAGGAGTTCTCCCGGGCTCTTGGGCGTCCCATCTCCTACGTGGACGTGCCGCCGGACCGATGGGAGAGCGAGGTGCTCTCGAAGCTGGGCCTGCCCCCGCACGTCGAAGACCACATCGCCACCATGGCCCGGTTACACCGTGAGAACCGCTACGACCGCGCGTCCTCCGACGTCGAACGCGTGACGGGCGTACCACCGCAGACCATAGAGGCGTTCGTCGCCGCACACAGAAACCTCTACCTCGGCTGAGCAAACCGCGAACGCCCGGATGCGACGCCGAGAAGGTCAGCGGCGGCTGGACTTCTGGAACTGGCGTACCGACAGTGGCACGAACACGAGCAGGATCAGCACGACCCACGCAAGGGTGTAGATCACCGGGTGCTGCAGCGCCCAGGAGTCGGGAGCCGGTCCGCGCGGGTCGACGTTGCCGAACAGCTCACGTGATGCCTGTGTCACCGCGGAGACGGGGTTCCACTCCACGAAGACTCGCAGGCCGCTCGCGAAGGACTCGGTGGGTACGAACGCGTTGGACACGAAGGTCAACGGGAAGATCACGATGAACGACGCGTTGTTGATGACCTCCGGGCTCGGCACCAGCAGTCCGACGTACGCCATCACCCAACTGATCGCGTAGGCGAACAACAACAGGAGAGCAAACGCGAGCAGCGCCTTGAGAATCCCCTCGCGGATCCGCCAGCCGATCAACAGGCCGGTGGATCCCATGATGATGAGGGACAGCACGTTGTACGCGACGTCGGACGTCGTACGCCCGGTGAGCACTGCCGACCGGGACATCGGCAGCGACCGGAACCGATCGATGATGCCCTTCTGCATGTCCTCGGCGAGCCCCGCACCGGTGAACGTCGCGCCGAACACGACGGTCTGGGCGAAGATGCCGCCGATCAGGAACTCGCGGTACGGCACCGCGCCACCGGGATCGATGGCACCGCCGAACACGAACGCGAACAGGAGCACGAACATGATCGGCGAGATCAGCACGAACACGAGAATGTCGGGGACGCGCTTGATCTTGATCAGGTTGCGGCGAGCGACGATCCAGCCGTCCACAACCGCTCCGACGGGTCCGCTGCTCATCGCGCCACCTCCGGTTGTTCCTGCCTCTTGTCGGAGCCGGCGGGCTCCCCCACCTCGTCGGCGGCGTGTCCGGTGAGGCTCAGGAACACGTCGTCGAGGGTGGGCCGGCGCAGACCGACGTCGAGTACTCGTACGTCGGCGGACTCCAGGTCGCCCAGCACCCTCCGCAACGCCGGCGCACCGCCCGCCACCGCGACGGTGAGGCCACGGCCGTTGTCGTCGACCTGCACTTCCCCGACCGCGACCGCGGCGAGCGCCTCGCAGGCTCGTGACCGGTCGGCGGGGTCGGCCAGCAGGAGCTCGATCCGCTCGCCACCCACCTGTGCCTTCAGCTCGTCGGCGGTTCCGTGCGCGATGGCGCGGCCGTGGTCGATGACGAGGATGTCGTGTGCGAGACGGTCGGCCTCCTCGAGGTACTGCGTGGTGAGGAGCAGGGTCGAACCGGCATCCACCAGACTGCGGATGACGTCCCACATCTGCTGCCTGGCACGTACGTCGAGCCCGGTCGTGGGCTCGTCGAGGATCAGAACCGGAGGCTCCGCGACCAGCGCGCCGGCCAGGTCGAGGCGACGCCGCATCCCGCCCGAGTAGGTCTTCGACGGCCGGTCGCCGGCGTCGGCCAGGTCGAACCGCTCCAGCAGCTCCCTCGCCCGACGGCCGGACCTCGCCTTGCCGAGTCCGTAGAGCCGGCCGACCATCTCGAGGTTCTCGTAGCCGGTGAGGTACTCGTCGACGGCGGCATACTGGCCGGACAGCCCGATCCGCGAGCGTACGCCGTCGGGGTCCTTCCGTACGTCCACTCCGGCGACCTCGGCGGTCCCCTCGTCCGGCTCCAGAAGCGTGGCCAGGATGCGTACGGCGGTCGTCTTGCCGGCGCCGTTCGGCCCCAGCAGCGCCAGCACCCGGCCCTCGGGAACGGTGAGGTCGAGGCCGGCAAGGGCCTCCACCGCCTTGTACCGCTTCACCAACCCGGCGGCACGAATCATCTCTTTCACTGTCCGGCCCTTCCCGCGAGCTCCGTTGTCGGTAGGTCGGCGTCCTCCGCGTGTGCCGGCCCGCAAGCGGGGCTTGACGAGAGGTCGGGAGCATCGACTCGCGTCGAAGGATTGTACAAGTCTTTACCGGCCGGGCATCGACAACACGCGCCGGAAGTTTCCCCCGCGCAGTGCCCCTCCGGCAGTAATCGCTGACTCACTCGAAGCCTCCGACTGCTCCTGGACCGGCGCCAGGAGTCGAACTTGACCCTCTTCGTCTCCGCGATCACCATGTGCCCAGTGGATGGGGTCGCGCATCTCCGAAGCCAGGAGACGAGAACTCGATGAACTCAAGCCGCGAGGCCGAGGTGACAGGTCTTCAGAAGCAGACGAACCCTGATCTCACCGGGAGCAGCATTCTCGTCGGCTGGCGGGAGGTTCCCGAGCGCGGCGTCCGAGGACTGTTCGGAAACTATTCCGTCGAGCCCGTGATGCGGCAGCAGACGGCCGCCGAGCAGGCAGTCGGCCGATTGCTCATGAGTGCGACGGACGCCGAGGAGACAGCCCGAGTTCTCGCGATCGCGGCAGAGCATGCCGTACAAGTGTCACCGCCACCTCCACCACCCCGAGGGGGCGGCCCGAGCAGCCACTACGCACGCATCGACGCCGCCCGCATAGCCATCACGATCCTGCTGGTCGTGGGCGTCCTGGCCATGGTGATCTGGGCGCTGATCGAGCACGACCCCACCGTTGCCGCGCAGTACGTCGCCCCTGTCAGCGGTCTCGCCGGCATCGGCCTCGGATGGTTGTTCACGAACGGCCGGTCACCTACCGTCCTCGAGGCCGAACTCGCACAGCGAACCGCCCGGCGGAACGGCGCCGCGGGCGGCGGGCGGGCGCCGACCGCAGACGAGCGGTGATCGTCCGGGACTCAGGCCATCGGTTGGTTGCGGGCCGCGGGGTCCACATCTTCGAGCCGTAGGTAACAAGGACCGAGACGACCTCGCTTGGCCCCTTGACCTGTCATGGACCGATCATCCAGAATCGGCCACTGAATTGGTAGGTACCAAGCTTCTCCAAAGAGGTCGAATGGTCGAGCCCAGGTGGGCCGCAGACGACGCAGCCGTTGCGGCCCGACGACGCCGTCGGGCGGGCAGCCCATGACCACAGGCCGTGACCTTCCCCTCCACGTTTCACGATCGACTACCCCCCATTGGTACAGACCACTCCCTGATCCATCGAGGCTAGCGTCAGCATGCTGACGTCTCCACAGACGAACTCTCGGAAGGTTCCCATGTCTGGAGCAGGTCAACTCTCCCGTCGGCGTTTTGTAGGAATGGGCATCGCCGCGGCAGGTCTCAGCGGTCTGGCTGCGTGTTCCAGCGACTCCTCCTCGTCCGGCGGGAAGGTCACGCTTCGGTTCTCCTACCTGTGGACCGGGCAGGAGGCGAAGGCGCTGGAGAAGGTGATCAAGAAGTTCAACCAGAGCCAGTCCAAGATCGTCGTCAAGGGAGTGTCGAACCCGGACGCGCAGGCCCAGCTGGCCGCGATGACCGGGAGCAAGGGCGCGTTCGACATCTCCGACAACTTCGGGAGCGCCACCGGCGCCTGGGCGGAGAAGGGCGTCATCAAGTCCCTCGACGAGTACATCAAGAAGGACTCGTTCGACCTTGGCGACTTCACCGACTCCTCGATGGCGCAGTGCCGGTACAAGGGCCAGGTCTACCAACTGCCGATCGCGGTCAACAACTCAGCGCTCTTCTACAACAAGAAGCTGTTCGCCGAGGCAGGCGTGAAGAACCCGCCGACCACCACCAGCGAGTGGGCCGAGGCCATCGGCAAGCTGACCAAGACCGACAGCAAGGGGCGGTTGACCCAGCTGGGCCTGGCCGGAGCCAGCGGTGCCGGAGCCGACTACCGACTGCTGGGCGTCACCCACGGCGGCAAGTGGTACGACAACGGGAAGCCGACGCCTGAGGACCCGGGCAACATCGCCGGTGCGAACTTCTACGTCGACACGGTCATCAAGAAGTACGGCATCAAGGAGATCGAGCGGTTCGTGTCCGGCTTCGGCGACTACCAGTCGCCGCAGAACCCCTTCTACCAGGGCAAGTTGGCGATGGTGATCGACGGGGAATGGCAGCCGTCGTTCATCAAGGAGTTCGCACCTGACCTGGACTGGGGAGTGGTTCCGGTCCCGTATCCCGATGACAAGCCGGAGTTGGCGAAGACCAACCTGGTCGCGCCGGGGACGTTCTTCATCCCGAGCAACAGCCAGCACCCCGACGAGGCCTGGGAGTTCATGAAGTACCTCGTGTCGAAGGAAGCGATGTTGTCCTTCACCAAGACACTGTCCAACCTTCCGGCTCGCAAGTCGCTCCTGACGGACCCGGCGTACAAGTCGATCAAGAACTTCGACCTCTTCCTCGACCTGCTGGCCAACAAGAACGCGACCTCGATCCCGAGCGAGCCGAGCCTGGCGGAGTACACCTCCGACCTGGCCACCGCCGACGACAAGATCACCCGGTTGGTCAAGACCCCGGCCGAGGCCTACGCCCAGGTGGCCAAGTCGGCCAAGAGCTATGGCTGAGGCAACTCTCGCCAGGCGACGGCCGAGCCGCCGGCCGGCGTGGGCCGGGTTCGCCTTCTCCTCGCCGTGGATCATCGGGCTCGTCGTGTTCATGGCCGGCCCGATCCTGGTGTCGCTCTACTACAGCTTCACCGAGTTCAACCTCTTCCAGTCCCCGCGTTGGGTCGGGTTGAAGAACTACGCGACCCTGCTGGAGGACCCGAAGTTCCTCGGGTCGGTGTTCAACACCGCCTACCTCGCCATCATCGGCGTTCCCCTCGGCCTGGCGTTCGCGCTGCTGGTCGCTCTGGCACTGAACTTCCCGGTCAGGGGACAGCCGCTGTACCGCGCGATCGTCTATCTTCCGGCGATCGTGCCGGTAGTGACGGCCAGCTACCTGTGGCGCTGGGTCTTCAACGCGCAGTACGGATACCTCAACCAGGTCCTCGGCCGGGTCGGCCTGCCGCAGCCCAACTGGCTGGCCGATCCGCTGTGGACCAAACCCGCGGTGCTCATCATCATCTGGTGGGGCATCGGTGCCACCGCCGTGATCTACCTCGCGGCCCTCAAACAGGTGCCGCAACAGCTGTACGAAGCCGCCGCCGTCGACGGCGCGAACGGCTGGCAGCGGTTCTGGTACGTCACCTGGCCGGCTCTCACCCCGGTCACTCTGTTCCAGCTGATCATGGGTGTGATCGCGGCGCTCCAGATCTTCGCCCCGACCTACCTGCTGACCCAGAGCAGAGGCAACGGGGCCAACGGTGGGCCGGGAGACTCATTGCTGACCTACACCATGCACCTGTTCCACAACGCGTTCGTCTTCCTCAAGATGGGCCAGGCCGCCGCCATGGCCTGGATCCTGTTCCTCGTGATCGGGTTGCTGACCTTGTTGATCCTGCTGACCTCGAGGCGGTGGGTGCACTATGGCAGCGAGTGACGTCCTGCGAGCCGGCCGACCGGGGACGGCCACCAGCGGCGGACCAGCGCCCCGGCCACGTCGGCAGTATCTGGGTCGACGGCTCACCCATCACCTGATCCTGATCATCATCAGCCTCGCCTTCCTGGCGCCGTTCCTGGTCATGATCACGACCGCGTTCAAGACCAGCGGCGACATCTTCCGGGTGCCGCCGAGGTTGCTGCCGGATCGGTGGGTGCTGGGGAACTTCTCCGAAGCCGTACACGCGATGCCGTTCCTGCGTTACCTGGCCAACACCGTTCTGCTGGTCGTCCTCAACGTCGCGGGCACGCTCATCTCCTGCCCGCTGGTGGCGTACGGACTGGCCAAACTGCACTGGCGGGGCCGCTCGCCGGTCTTCGGCACCGTGCTCGCCACGATGATGCTGCCGGCTCAGGTGACCTTCATCCCGCTCTACCTGCTGTGGGACCGCCTCGGCGCGGTCGGGACGCTCTGGCCGCTCATCATCCCGGCGTTCTTCGGTTCGCCGTTCTACATCTTCCTGCTGCGGCAGTTCTTCACCGGCATCCCGGACTCGCTTCGGGAGGCCGGTCTCATCGACGGCGCCTCGGAGCTGCGGGTGTATCTGCAGTTGATCCTGCCGCAGGCCAAAGCCGCGATCGCGACGGTGGCCGTCTTCCAGTTCGTCGCGACCTGGACCGACTTCCTGCTGCCGTTGATCTATCTCAACAGCCAGGAGAACTACACGCTCTCCATCGGCCTCTACAACTTCTTCGGCGAGCACGGTGTCGCCTGGGGCCCCCTGATGGCGGCCTGCATGATCTTCACGATTCCCGCGTTGGTGATCTTCATGGTGGCGCAGCGCTACTTCATCCAGGGCATCAGCGTCACCGGCATGAAATGACCGCTCCTCCCGTACGCCTGCTGCTCGTGAGCTGACCGGTGGAGAGCTTGCAAGGAAAGCCACAGGAAAGGACGCAATCGATGATTCGGGTCGGCATCGTGGGCACCAACACGTCCCACGCCGGCGTGTTCGCCGGACTCCTGAACGGGGTGGACGGCGGGCCGCCGCAGGTCGAGGACGCTCGCGTCGTCGGCGTATGGAGCAGCGGCAAGGAAGGGCTGTCCGGGATGCACTCCGCTGCGCCCGAGCTCGCCGGGACGTACCGCATCGACCGGGTGGCGACCGAGCCCTCCGAGCTGATCGGCACCATCGACCTGGCGCTGATCCTGGACGACTTCGACGGCGGGGCACTGCATCCGGAGCTGGCCCGGCCCTTCCTCGAAGCCGGTGTGCCGATCTACGTCGACAAGCCGATGGCCCTCGCCGTGGACGAGGCTGTCGCTCTGTTCACGCTGGCCGAGGAGAAGAGCACTCCTTTGATGAGCTGTTCGGCACTCCGCTTCGCATCCGAACTGGACGTACTCCGCCAGGACGGCGCAGGTGAGCTCAGCACCCTGGTCAGCGTCGGGCCCGGTGACTGGTACAACTACGGCATCCACGCGGTCGAGGCCGCGCTTGCCGTCCGCGGCCCAGGGGCGACGCAGGTGCAGCAGTTCAGCAGCGCTGACCGGGACATCACCGTGATCGAGGACGAGACCGGGCCGCGGATCGTGGTCGGCACCCTGCGCGATGCCAGGGCCGGGTTCCACCTCACTTCGTACGGACCTCAGGGAGTCGTACAGACCGAGGTGGCCGACTACCAGTCGTTCTACGCCAACACCATGTCGGCGGCGGTGGGAATGGCCCGGACCGGGACGGCTCCCATCGACAGGCAGGCGACGCTGGAGGTGCTCGCGATCCTGGCAGCCGGGCAGCGCTCGGCCACCATCGGTGCGCCGGTCCGCCTGACCGACGTACTGCCCGACGTGATGCCCGACGCGATGCCCGGAGGGAACGAATGAGCGCGCACCAGCCGCGGATCGGTGTGGTCGGAACCGGCAGCATCGGCCGCGCCCACCTGAACGCCTACCGCCGAGCCGGCGTGGACCCGGTCGCGGTCGCCGACGTCGATCCGGCCGCCGTCGAGGCGGTAGCCGCCGAGTTCGGCGCGACCGCGTACACCGACATCGCCGCGATGCTCGCCGACGGCGACCTCGATGCGATCAGCGTGTGCACACCGCCGTCCACGCATCAGGCACTCACGGTGCGAGCGCTGGAAGCGAAAGTCGCGGTCCTGTGCGAGAAGCCGATGGCGCGCACGCTCGACGAATGTGAACTGATGATCAAGGCCGCCCACGTCAACCGGACCGTGCTCACCGTCGGATTCTGTCACCGGTTCCAGCCCGAGATCGAGGCCATCAAGGCAGCCATCGCCGAGGGTCGGATCGGCACCGTGCTGACGTTCCGGAACCGGTTCTCCGGACCACTCGACGGCGTCGAGTCGTCCTGGTTCTCCCAGCCGGCGATCTCCGGTGGCGGCGTCCTGATGGACACGTGTGTGCACTCGGTCGACCTGTTCCGGTACCTGTTGGGTGAGGTCGACCAGGTACGCGCGCTGACGGCGACCACGGCCACCTCCCGCGGCCCGGCTCTGGAGGTCGAGGACAGTGCGGTGCTGTCGTTGCAGTCGGCAGACGGCGTGCTCGGGGTGATCGAGGCCAGTTGGCGGACCGCACCCGGGGAAGCAGTCGTCACGGTGTCCGGCACCCACGGGCGCCTACAGCTGGACTACGCCACGATGAGGCTGACCGAGGTGGCCGTCGACGGGACCGAGTCGGTCGTCGAGGTCACCGGAGAGGATCGGTTCACCCGCCAGGCAAGGCACTTCCTGAGCTGTGTCGCCGGCACAGAGCAGCCGCGGGTCACCCCGGCCGACGGAGCGCGCGCGATCGCCGTGCTGGCGGAGGCGACCGCTTCCGCCGGCGCGCGTGGATGACGGCACTGCCGGCGTGCCGAGAGCTGCCGTGGGTAGTTCGGAGGGTGCGGGGACCACGGGGCGGTCCGGCTCCGGAAGCGGGCTCGCAAAGCATGCCGTGGTCCGCGCGCATCTGCTCGACCTGATCCGCGACAGGTTGGAGCCTCACCAGAAGTTGCCGACGGAGCGGAGGTTGAGCGAGGAGCTCGGGGTGAGCCGGCTGACTGTCCGCAGGGCCGTCGAGCAGATGGTGAGTGAGGGTGAGGTCTACCGGATCCAGGGATCCGGCACCTACGTCGCGGAGCCGGCGATCCGCAAGCGCGAGTTTCTGACGTCGTTCAGCGACGACATGCGTTCTCGCGGCCTCGTGCCCGGCGCGAAGCTGCTCAGGGCCGAGCAGACGTTGGCCGGTGCCCGGGAGAGCTGGCTGCTCGGCGTGAGTCCGGGTGAGCCGCTGCTGCATCTGGTACGGCTTCGGTTGGCCAGTTCGGTGCCGATGTGCCTGGAGGAAGTGTGGCTGCTGGCACGGCTGGTGCCCGGCCTGCTGGAAACTCCGCTGGAGGACTCGCTCTACGAGACGCTGCTCAGGAGGTACTCCATCACGCTCGACCGCGCCCAGCAGCAGGTGCGGGCGACCGTGGTGGACACGGCGCAGGCCAGGCTGCTCGAGGTACCCGCGCTGACACCTGCTCTCCAGGTCGAGAGGGTGGCGTTCGACGTACGGGGGCGGGCAGTCGAGCTCGCCTGGTCGCTGTACCGGGGCGACCGCTACAGCCTGGAGCAGACGCTGCGCCGCAGCCAGTGAGAACGCCGAACCCTGCTCTTCTGCTCTGCGGATCGGTGCGGCCAAGCTGGACGATTTCGTTGACGGTCTGCACGAGCCGACTTAGCGTCCCGGACGACCTTGTGGCCGTCACGGGAGGTTGGCATGGCTTCGAAGGTGCTTGCCCGGGCTCTTGTCGCTGCTGCCGCCTTGGCCTCGGTGACGCTGGTCGCGCCGCCGGCCCAATCTGTACCCACAGGATCGGCATCAGGCTCCTTGGCAGGCGATACGACCACCACCACGCTGGAACGAACTTGACCACCTGTCCGACATCGTGCCCGCTTGTCAAGCGCTGGCGGGAGTCAACACGCAGTGGTTCTACAACAAGGCGCCCGGCGGCCTGTACGTGAAGGACGGCAAGGTGCTGGGGGCCGCCACACAGGGTCGCGGCGGTGTGGCGATAACCCGCGGCGGCAAGGGAATCCACGTCGATACCTACCAGTCGACGACCACCCTGTACGCCGCGGTGTCGACCATCCCTGTCGATGGAATCAACCGCGTGCCCGGGCAGGTCTGGAACTGCGGCGGTATCGGCGGCGACCAACCAACTGAGCACCCCATGCACGACGTCTTGTGCACCGACTCCAGTGAGCTCGTGGAATTCACCCCCGAATGGAAGGACACACCCAGCGGTCCGGGAACCGAGGTCGTGCTCGACGCGAAGCATCGAGTCGTCGCAGTGAACGACGCCCGCGGCACGACCGTCCCTGCCACGGGCAGCACAGTTCAGGGCACCGGCGACGACGCGGCGTGGCTTGCCACCCACGTCCGTGTCGGTGACACGGTCCGAGTAGAAACCGCCGTCACCGACGGTAGGGGCAAGCCGGTCCACCTGACGCGTGACACGACGATCATCCAGACCGGCCCGACCCTGGTCCGAGACGGGAAGGTGTCCATCAACGCCTATGCCGACGGAATCATCCACAGTGCAAGCGATGTGGGGGACGAAGGCACCGACCAGACCTTCACCTACAACTGGACTGTGCGCGGCAATCCGCGTTCGGTCATCGGTGTGGACACCCAGGGCAGGCTACTGCTCGTAGCGATCGACGGCCGCCAACCTGGCTACAGCGAGGGCGTGAGCATCCAAGAGGAAGCGCGATCATGCATCGGCTCGGCGCTGTACAAGCCCTCAATTTCGACGGGGGCGGATCGACCGTGATGGCCACCATGAACGCCGGAGTTGTCAACCGCCCCTCCGACGCGACCGGTGAACGCCAACTCGGCAACCCGATCCTTGTCGAACCGCGCCGCTGAGCACGAGCCCAGTCCGCTTCAGCGACCGGCGGGCGGGATGTCGACCTCCAGACCGTCGGGGACGGCGTTCGCAGGATCGTCCTTGTGATAAAGCCACGTCGACGGCTGGTCGGTGAGATTGGTGATGCGAAGGCGAACCGGCGCTCGACGTGGGAGCGTGCCCACGGTGACGCGGTTTCCGTCGACGCTCACCGCGCTGGGCTCGACGAACCGACACCGGCCGCCGACGATCTCGAAGCTGTGCGGCAACTTCGCCGACGCGGGGTCGATCCGCTTCTGGAACGAGATGACGGCGCTGGCGTCGGTCACCCGCTCGACGTGCCGCGGGACGGGACGGTCGTCGTAGATGTAACCGCCGAGGTGGTACTCGTACCCGGTCCACGTCGCGAGTCCGAGTTCACCCGCGGTGTGGGCGAAGGTCCGCAGCCAGTCGTCGTCACGGGTCATGGCAGGCGTCGAACCGATGTCGGTCTGGGCGCCGAGCGGGATCGCCGGATGAGTGGCACGGATCTGGTCCAGGAACGGCCGGTACGTCCGCAGGTACGTCGCCGGGAGGTCGGGCCGAACCCAGTCCGGCCAGTTGGTCTGCAGGATGTGGATGTCGGGCCGCACCGCGGAGATCATGGCGGCCGCGTCGAGTCCCTGATACTCGCGTTCGAGCGCGACCGATTCAGGGCCCGCGTCCACGCCGAGGGACCAGGTGCCGACGAGGATGTCGGGCCGGGCCTCGCGTACGCCTCCGGCGCCGTTGACCAGCTCGGCGAGGAACCCGTTCACCGCGTCAACCCGTAGTTGCATCCACTTCGCGTACCGCTCGGTGTCGGTCTTGTAGTACCGCGGGGACGAGGGATCTGCGAAGTCGGGGATCTCCAGACCGTACCTGCGCATGAACGCGTCCTGCGCCAACGGGCCCACGTCGCCGTAGACACCCGAGGCGAGGCCGTTCCATTCCGGGAAATAGGGCTCGGCGACCTCGAAGCCGTCGAACGGATACGTCGAGAGGAGCTTCGACGCGACCTGCTTCTTCCAGCTCAGGTAGTCGGGGCTGAACGGGGAGAAGCGGTAGAAGCCGTCGTCGACAGGCTTCAGCAACCGCATCTGCCACGTGGGCCAGTCGTCGGGGAAACCGGACACGGAGTACGAACCGTTACCGATGACCATGGCCCACACGGTGATCCCCCGCCGGCGCAACGCCTCGACGACGGACCCGTTCACGTCCCGCTCGTTCACGACGAAGTAGTGGACGATCCGGTAGCCGTTGACCGCGAGCTCGTCGGCGATGCTGTCCGGCGACCGACCTTGGTAGTAAGGGAACGTCGGGTCGAGCTGGATGCTCGGACCCGCCAGGCCCCTGGGGTGGACTCGCGCCGACGACCGCTCGGCTGCCCATGCGGGTTGGCCGGTCAGGAGACCGGAACCGACGGCGAGAGAGGCCGACGCGACGGCGCCGCCGAGGACGGCGCGACGGGAGAGCGGACGACTGGTCATGGGTGAGCTCCTCTGCTAAGCGGAGGTGTAGTTGGGCGCGAACAACAGCACCTGAGGACCGGCCGACCCCCCGGTCAGGCTGGTGGTGAGCCGCAGGTGCACGTCGCGTGCACCGAACGCGGCCTGGCCGTAGTGCCACGCCCTGGGCCAGTCGACGTACGGAGACTGGTGCAAGGTGTCGTTGACGGCAACGACGAAGTGACCTCCGCCACCAGCCGGATTGAGGAACAGGCCGACCGGCGTACCGGCCGAGCTGCGGTCTCCCTTCAGCACCACGTCGAGGTGGTAGAGCACGCCGTAGTTGCCGTCGTTGTACACCGCGGCATCGCCGTCGACCGCGCTGTGGCCCAGGCGGTACTCACCCGGCATCGAGTCGTTCCACGGTTTGCCGGGAGGTGCGGAGTCGACGGACAGTCTCTGCAGCCCCCCGTCGGACTCGACCGGGACCGTGCCGTTCAGGTCGGCGTAGTCGAAGGTGCCACGCACATGGTCGGTGTCGCCGGGAAGCACGGGCAGCGTGAGCGGGTCGGCGGGGCGCGGCTCTGTGTACCAGTAGCCGACGGTGGTCACGGTGACCCGGGCCGGTGCCGCTCCGCGCGGAAGCCGCAACTGGTCGGTGGGGATGTCCGGGTCGAGGACGCGCTGAAGCTGGCTGATGTTGTCGGCGGTCCCGGAGGTGACCGCGGCGAACTCCTGGATGCTGGCCTCGGTGTAGGTCGGTGCGACGGTCCGAGTCGACCAGTACGTCTCGCCGGCCTTCAGCGTGGTGAGGTACTTCGCACTGTGATGGGCGTTCATGAACGCCGTCAGCGAGGCCTGGCCCGCGACGTCCGGCCAGTAGTCCGCGCTGCGGCCTACACCGCGGTCGAACAACAGCACGGGCCCGTCGGAGGTGTTCGTCACCGCCACCCCGAGCACCATCGGCACCTGGGCGTTGTTCTGCTGGTGGCCGAGAACCCGGACCAGACCCTCCACGCTGTCCCGGTAGAACGCGCCGGGGAGCGCGGTGTCGGCGTCGGGAAGCTCGGGTGAGTCCGAGAGGATCAGGTGCGGACCGGTCGCGGTCAGCGTCGGCTTCGGAATCTGTTGTTGGGTCCCCAACGACTCGACCGGGACGAGGTCGTCCTCCGCTGCCGCCGGTTGGGCATTGGTAAGTACCAAGCCGGCAGCCGCGAGGAGTCCTGCGGCCAGCATTGCGCGTGCGCCCATTCGTTCCTCCGGGAAGTTACAGCGGCACTTCGACCGATGCGGTCACCGCAAGATCAACCGGGAACGTAATGTCGGAGCCGAGGGTTGTCAATACCAATCCGCCTGCCCTGGCCGGGGCCGATCCAGGCCATCGTCCGACGACGGGACGCCGCCGGACGTCGGACGGCGGACGCCGGCCGTCGGACGGCGGACGGAGGCCGGCGGCGGGTCAGAGGCTCAGTCCGTGGCCGAACCGGAAGAGCGGCTCGGCGGTGTCGAAAGCCACGTCACTTCGGCTGCCCTCGACCGCTCGCATCGACGAGGGCAGGTCGAAGGGCAACCGGCCCTCGGGCCTTGCGTCCCCGAAGAGCACGTCGAGCAGCGCACGCGCGTTCGTGCCGTACGTGGCGACCACGGCCGCCGCCTGGTCGGCGATCTCCGGGATCACGGCGGCGCGTTCGAGGTGGATGTCCACCACCGTGGGGACCGCGGCGTAGACGGCTGCCTGGCGCGCCTTCTCGACGTCGTCGAACTCCAGCGACCCGGCGTGGAACATCGCCTCGAAGCCACCCGGCCGCGGTTCGAACGGCGTACCCAACCGAAGGAACGCCACGTCCGCGTCTGCCGGAGAGTCGACCACCGTCGCGTACGGCGCGACCACCTCGGCGTCGACGCCCTCCACGTACAGCCTGATTCCCTTGCGCAGCGGCAGGATGTGCTCCTTGTTGGTCAACACGGTGACCGACCGCCGCTGGACGTCTTCGCCGCGCGCAACGAAGTCTTGCCTGCCGACGACACCCGCCACGGCGTCGACATCCACGAACGGGTTGTCGAACAGGCCGAGGCGAAACTTCTCCCGCAGCAGCCGGCGTACGGACACGTCGATCCGGTCGACGGTCACCAGCCCCTTCTCGACAGCCTCGATCACGAGCTCCGGACGGCTCTCACCACCGAACTGGTCGCATCCGGCCTCGATGATCTTGACCACTCGTTCGAGCTCGCTCAGCTGCTCACAGCCCCACGCGCGGGCGGGCATCGGCTGGCCCATGATCTCGGCGTCGGTGACCAGCCCCCAGTCGGTGCACACGATGCCGTCGAAGCCGAGCCGCTCGCGCAGGATGCCGGTGATGACGCCCTTGTTGAAGGCGAATCCGACCTCCTCGTACTCCGTGCCGACCGGCATGCCGTAGTACGGCATCACCTGCGAGGTGCCCGCGGCCAGCGCCGCCTCGAACGGTCTGAGGTGATGGTCGAAGTTGCCGCCCGGATAGACCTGCTCGCGCCCGTAGGCGAAGTGCGGATCCTCCCCGTCGAGTTGCGGCCCGCCGCCGGGGAAGTGTTTGGTCATCGTGGACACGCTGCCGGGGCCGAGTTCGTCGCCCTGGAAGCCCTTGACGTACGCGGCGACGAGTTCACCGGACAGGTCGGCGTCCTCGCCGAACGTGCCGGACACCCGCGCCCAGCGGGGCTCGGTGGCAAGGTCGACCTGCGGGTGGAGAGCGACGCGGAAGCCGACCGCGGTGTACTCCTGGCGAGCGATGTCGGCGAACTCCTGCACGAGCTCGGGCGAACGCAGGGCCGCGAAGCCAAGCGTCTCCGGCCACTGACTGAATGCCGTTGCCCTGAAGGCCGTACCGACGTTCTCGGTGAAGTGGTGGCGAGGATCGGTCGAGAGCGAAACCGGAATGCCAAGCCGCGTTTGACGCGCGGCCTCCTGCAGCCCGTTGTGCCACTCCGCCACCTGGCGCGGGTCGTCCACGGAACCCAGCAGGTTGAAGTGGTTGAGGAACAGGTCGGCGACCAGGTGCTGCGTGCTGGGCAGGCCGAAGGCCTCGTTGGCCTCCGCCAGCCGCCCGCCGGGCCCCATCGCCACCATGGGCTGGAACATCAGCCCGGCCTTCTCCGCCAACGTCATCCGAGCGAGGAGATCCTCCACCCGGTCGCCGACGGAACGAGCGGGGTCGTGGTAGGTCTCGATCACCGGGCTCTCCTATCGGAGGGAGTACGCAAGGCAGTCTCCCGTACCCCAGGCCCTGTGTCAGTGGCGACTCTTCGGCCCGTCGGCGGGAACGATTCGTTCTCCAACGGGGCAGGTCGGGTAAACCGACGTCCGGTTCGACCGGAAGCCTTGCAATACGTCCCGAACGCGTGCACTATCTGGTTCGCGCACGACCCGGAGGACCAACAGGTCCTCAGGGCCGGCTGCACGGGGGTTCTTCGCGTTGAGAGATCCAGCGCTCCGGGTCCCTTCGTTCTCCGGCCGCACGTCGCCGCGCCAGTACGAAGGAGACTCCCTCTTGAAGCAGTCCCCACGCTTCCTCGCCGCCTTCGGCGCGAGCATCGTCCTCACGATCGGAACAGCCACAGCTGCGTTCGCCGGCACTGGCGTCGACGCCGCCGCACCCTCCTCCTCCGCCGCAGCGCCCTCCTCCGCCGCCGTTGCGACCGCCGGCCGCACCGCGCTGGCGCGAAGCGACCAGGCCGCCGACCGGTTCGGGATCGACCGGTCCCCCGCACGCGCAGCCGTCGACCGGGCCATCAACCGCGACGACTACCAGTGCGGACCGACCGACTTCGACGCCTACATCGATGGCCTGATCAACGGTCTTTCCAAGGACGAGTTCACCTTCCTCGTCGGCCACATCGAGATGCTGGACGTCCCGACGTACGACGCACTGCTGTACGGCTCCGACACCGACCAGCGCTACGCGCTGAGGAGCGACTACCGGACTCAGCTGACCCACACGTTCCGGGACGTCAAGCGGTTCTGGGACATCCAGTCCGGCGACATCCAGCTGATGTCGATGCACGGCAGCATCATGGGTGACGCGGCAGCTGTCTCCCGCGTCCTGCAGCTGCCACTCGGCGAGCCGTTCAGCAAGTCCCCTGCCGAGGCGGACAAGCACGCCAAGGAGATCGCCGAAGCGGTCGACAGCGGCATGTTCGACGGCGGCAACAACCCGCTGTTCACGCTGAACGCCTTCGCGTTCACCGCCGAAGGCGACCCCGACCCCCTGGTCAAGGGCGTACCCGACAAGCTGATCTTCGGTGACGGCATCGTCGACGCCCTCAACGCCATGGGCATCGGCGACGTCGGACCGCGTGCGGTGATGGGGCACGAGTTCGGCCACCACGTCCAGTTCGAGGACAACCTGTTCGACTCCCCGCTGACCGGGCCCGAAGCGACCCGGCGTACCGAACTGATGGCCGACGCGTTCGGCACCTACTTCGCCACCCACGCCCGCGGGCTCTCGCTCAACACCAAGCGGGTGCTGCAGGCGGAGAAGACCTTCTACGAGGTCGGCGACTGCGCCTTCACCAACGACGGCCACCACGGCACACCCAACCAGCGGCTGCGCTCCTCCGCCTGGGCCGCCGGCATCGCCGACGCCGCGCGCCCGCAGGGCAAGATCCTGCCCTCGCTGACGTTCGCGGACATGTTCGAACAGGAGCTCCCGGTCATCGTCGCCCCGGACGCTTCCTGACCAGTACGACAACACGCGTCGGCCCGGCCGCCCCGTCAGGGGTGGTCGGGCCGACGCGTGTTCGGAGCCGGTCGTGAGCGCTCGCACACCTCAGAGGTATGAGACGCGCCGCAGGAGTTCTGCCTCATACCCGCCGGGTGCGGGCAGACTGGGTGCGGGAGAACTCATGACTGATTCCGGAGGCACCGTCCGTATCCGCCGCAGCGAGTCGGGGCATGGCTGGGAGGCGCGTTGGGAGCGCGGGGACGTCGGTAGCTCCTTCCGGGATCGGGAGAAGGACGCCGTGCTGAGGTGGGCGGCGAGCCGCCCCGCCGACTACTGGCTCACCCACGACCCAGACGCGGACGAATGGATTCCATGGACCCCGCCCTCCGAGCCATGAGCGCCCAAGGCGTTGGCATCCGGAGCGGACCGGCATCCAGGACTACCGCAGCGTCCACCAGGTCGTACGACGGAGCGCACCGGCCCAGCTGAAGCTGAGGTGGAAGTGGTTGGTGTGCGGGTTGGGCGTCCCCGAATACGGCAGCCATCCCTCGTCGGGCCGGTATGCGCGCCATATCTTGCGGTTCCAGATCGCGTACATGATTCCCAACCGGCGGGCCATGGCGTGCCGGTTGCCGTGGCTGTCCGGTCGCAGCAGCCACCAGAAGAAGTCGTTGGCAGCCTTGCGGGACGAGCGCGAGTACGCGTTGAACGCCACGTCCAGGGCACGGCCCTCCGCGTGCTCGCTGACGCCGCCGGTGCAGGGGTGCCCGATGCTCCAGGGACGGTCGCCGTACGTACGGAGGATGAGGTTCTTCACGTCGACGACACCGGGCTTTGCCGTCGTGGCACACCTCGTCCCTCCGTCGTAGGCGGCGTACCTGTCGATCCTCGCCGGGAACGACGGCGTGGGCGGCATGGTCCGCGACCACCCGACGAGCTCCAGGCCCAGGTCCTCGCTGTGAACGAGGGGTACCTCGCCCTCCTGTTTCTGTCGTACGGAGCCTGCGTAGGTCAACGGCGCGACGACCGCTCCCAACACCACGGCACTGACCAGATCCCTGCGTGTAGGCCGGATCCGCCGATTACTCGATTCACCCATGGCCCCAAGCTGACTGCATGCGCGGTGGTCGGACGAGATGGCCGAAGGCTCATGCGGCGAACCCGGTTGACCTTGCAGACTCCTCACACAAGGCCCGGCTGCTCGGGACCAAACTTGCGTGAGCCGTAAAGGTCGTACGGATCTCACGCTCAGGAATGTGCGATGCGTGGCCCTGTCTTTCATCCGGCACTGGTGCCGTCGAGATCTGTAGGACCCTGCCGCATGCACCGGCCCCTCGTCAGCCCGTCATTACATAGGGCACTGTGAGCGTTGCTCCGGCCGGTTGGGGTCCGGATCGGCCAGGGTGGTGCCGTCGGCGGCGGAAAGCGACGCCGTGACGCGAAGAGAACTTTCTGCCGGCAGCCTGTCGGATCCGGTGCGAGGCGTTCGTAGCAGGGGTGAGAGGTTGGCCGGAGGAGGCCGCCGGGACAAGGAAGTGATGAGATGACGCGGTACCTGACCTTTGGCATGAGCCTGAGCCTGGACGGCTACATCGCCGCGCCCGGCGACGACCTCGGCTGGAGCGTGCCGAGCGACGAACTGTTCCAGTGGTGGTCGGACCGAGTGGGGGCGACGGGCCTGGCGCTGTACGGCCGCAGACTGTGGGAGATGATGAGCTCCCACTGGCCGACCGCCGACCAGCAGCCCGGCGCCACACCGGCGCACATCGAGTACGCCCGCCGCTGGCGCGACATGCCGAAGGTGGTGTTCTCCTCCACGACCAGCGCTGTCGACTGGAACGCCCGCCTGGTCACCGGCGACGCTGTCACCGAGATCACCCGGCTCAAGACCGAGGATGGCGGTCCCATGGACATCGCCGGCGCCACCCTCGCCGCGGCAGCCATGCGGGCCGGGCTGATCGACGAGTACGCGATCGTCACCCACCCGGTCCTGGTGGGCGGCGGGACGCCGTTCTTCACAGCTCTGGACAACTGGGTGAACCTGAACCTGGTGGAGACCCGGACGTTTCCCGGCGGCGTGCTCCTGACCAGGTACCAGACCAGGCGCTGAATACCCGGCCTCGGATCGGCGCGGGCTCGAGCGCGAGCTCGGGCTCGGGCTCGGGCTCGGGCTGGGCCATCCAAGGATCCCGTGGCTGGCCGGGGCCCGCGTTCCTGCAACCGATGTCGGGGGACTCGCGTCTTGGTGGCAGGAATGCCCCGAGGAGACGGTGAGCGCGTTGGGTGTGATCGAATCCGGAGTGGTCGGAGCCGTGGAAGCTGAGGCACGCCGGTCGGCGAAGGACGTCAAGGACGCGGAGTTCGAGGCATACATGGCCGCGCGACAGTCCAGCCTGCTCCGTACCGCCTACCTGCTCACCGGAGAACGACACAGCGCCGAAGACCTGGTGCAGACCGCGCTCGCAAAGCTCTACCTCTCCTGGGACAAGGTACGACGACGGGAGCATCTGGACGGATACGTTCGGAAGATCCTGGTCAACGAGAACAACTCCCTGTGGCGCCTTGCCTGGCGACGCAAGGAGTTCACCACCGGCGAGGTGCCCGAACACGGGTCTGTCACCGACCAGCACGACCACGGCGAGAGATCCGCGCTGTGGGAGTTCGTGCAGACGCTGCCGCGCAGACAGCGCGCGGTGATCGTGCTGCGCTACTACGAGGACCTCAGTGAGGCGGAGATCGCCGAGATTCTCGGCATCTCCGTCGGGACGGTGAAGTCCCAGGCAAGCCGAGCGCTCGCTGCGATGCGCCAGCGGGTACACACCCAACCCATGCTCGCGAAGGATCGGGAGGAGGAGCGATGAGCGGCTTCGACAAGGACCTGCTGGTCAGGGAGCTGGACGTACGCTCCCAGGAGGTCGGGGACTCCTCGATCGACCTTGCCGCGGTCAAGCGACGCGCCCGCCGGATGCAGCGCCGCCGCGCCCTGGTGGGCGGCACGGTCGCCGCCGTGGTCGCGGCCGTTACCGTTCCGGTAGTGATGACGTTGGGCCTCGGACTCGGCATCGTCGAGGGGCCGACCGACGACCCCACCGTGGCCGCCCCCCGAGAACCACGTTGTCCACGACCTCTACGACGGAACGCCCCTCCGACGACACGGTGCGGCTCAGCCTCGACGGTCTGGACCGGGGCGCGGCCCCCCGCATCGGCTACCTCGACGGGTCGGAGCTGATCACTCCGGACGCGCGAGGCCTGACGCTCGACGGTCGGTTCAGCTGGATCACGCCGTACGCCCAGGGCTGGCTCGCAGGTTCGTACGACGAGAACGGTCCGCGCCTGAACTTCCTCGACGCTCACGGAGACCTGCTGCGTGGCCAGCCCGGCGCCGGCGCCGTCGTGAACGCGTCCGGCTCCCAGGTCGCCTACGTGACGGCTGCGGAGTCGACGAACCGTACGACCCAGCTCGTCGTGGCACCAACTCTGGGATCGGAGGCGGGCAAGCTCCGCGTCCCGGTCCCGGCCGATGCCACTCCCGTCGGCTTCCTGTCGGACTCGGCCGTTGTCTACGGGACCGACGGCGAGCGGCCGGAAGTCTTCGTCGCCACGGTGGCCGGCTCCGAGAGGGTCCCAGGCCTCCTCGGCGCCTCGGATGCCACCGAACACGGGCTGATCGCGGGGGCCACGGACAGGTCGGACAACGGCTCCTGTTCGGCAGTGGTCCGCGCCGACGGGTTCGCTCAGCTCTGGAGCACCTGCGACTTCAGCTTCGAGCAGTTCAGCCCCGACGGGCGGTACATCCTCGCGACCGACGCCCACCGGGACGGGATCGGCTTCGGCACTCTTGCGATCCTGGACGCGAAGACCGGTGCTGTGGTGGCCCACTACCAGAAGCAGGACCGGGACATGGTCCACATCAATGCCATGACGTGGGAGGACGACAGACACGTCCTGGCCACGGTCTACGACGAGGGCGAATGGGCCGTCGTACGGACGGACACGAGAGGGTCCATCGAGCTGGCGACAGTTCCGGTTCCCGGCCCGGACGCCGAGTGTCCGTTGTTCTTCTCCCTCCGGCCCTGAGGACGGAACCCCTGCAGGCTGGCTGGATAGGCGCAGGGTCGTCGAACAAAGGCCCAGACGGAACGACTGCCGACCCACGGACACGTCGATCCGTCGAGGCTCACTATCACCAGCCCTTGTCACGCATCGGCGCGCCTGACGTCTCGCTCATGGCGAGGGTTCCAGCAGTACCTTGATGGCGCCCTCCCGCTTCCGTTGGAAGATCTCGTAGCCGTACGGCGCCCTGGCGAGCGGCAACCGGTGGGTGGCCAGGTCCTCGACGCCGAGGGGATCGCTGTCGCCGGTCACCAAGGGCATGAGTGGCTCAATCCACCTTTTGACGTTCGCCTGCCCCATACGCAGCTGGATTTGCTTGTCGAAGATCTCCATCAGTGGAAGCGGATCGATCATTCCGGTGTAGACACCGGTAATCGAGACCGTTCCGCCCCGTCGTACGGCATCGAGCGCCGCGTACAACGCACTGAGCCGGTCGACGCCGGCCCTCTCGATCATCAACATCGCCATCGGGCCCGGTAGCAACCCGACGAGTTGCTGGGTCAGCTTGACCACCGAGGCACCATGGGCTTCCATGCCAACCGCGTCGATGGCGCTATCGGGCCCACGTCCGTCGGTCAGGGCGCGCAACGAGTCGCTGATGTCGTCATGGTTGCCAAGGTCCAGAACCTCCACGCCGTGCCGGCGAGCAAGTTCCAGCCGCTCAGGAACGAGGTCGACACCGAAGACCTTCTCCACCCCGGCATGGCGAGCAACGCGCGCACACATCTGCCCGATCGGACCGAGGCCGAAAACCACGACGCTCCCTCCGGGAGGCACATCGGCGTACGCAACTGCCTGCCACGCCGTCGGCAATACGTCGGAGAGATAGACGAACCGCTCCTCCGACGGACCATGGGGCACCTTTATCGGCCCGAAGTGCGCCTGAGGGACGCGGAGATACTCAGCCTGGCCCCCTGGGATGGTGCCGTACAGCCTGGTGTAACCGAACAGCGCGGCACCCTTTTCCTGCGCTCGGACCTGGGTCGTCTCGCACTGTGTGTAGAGCTGGCGGTCGCACATGAAGCAATGCCCGCAGGAAATGTTGAAAGGGATCACTACCCGATCGCCGGGCTTTATGTGACCTACTTCGCGTCCTACCTCTTCGACGACTCCGATGGTCTCGTGGCCCAGAATGTCGCCCTCCTCCATGAACGGGCGGCCGAGAACTTCGTACACATGCAGATCCGAGCCACAAATCCCTGCTGTCGTAACTCGTACGATCGCGTCTGTAGGCTCCTCAATCTTCGGGTCTGGCACTTTGTCGACGCGAACGTCCCTCCTGCCGTGCCATGCAACTGCTCTCATGGCTCCCCCAAAGCCTTGCTCCCTACCGCGAACCTAGCTACCTCGCAGCCGGGACTCACGGGACGGATGTCACAGCTGACCACCGGCACTACGACAGCCCAGCCCGGTACGGCCGCAACTCGTCCGGCGACAGCGCCCCGTCGAGGGCGCCCCCATCGAGGGCGCCCCGTCGAGGACGCCGTTGGAGTTCGGCTACCCACTCCGGACCCGGTCCGTCGGCGTGCACTTCAAGCCGTGGGGGCTGGCGCCGTTCCTGCCGATGCCCGCGGCCGAGCTGTGTGACCGGCCGGTGACGGTGGAGCAGGTTTGGGGCGGGCCCGCCATTGCCGTCGTGACGCACCGGCCGGAACCCAAGGGCTGGGACCCCGAGGCGCCGTTTCACTTCGTAGATGCCCCAGGTGGCCTCGACCTCGACGTGCACATCGATGGTGAACAGGGCCGTGAGTCGGGCGGCCTGCTTGTCGGTGAGCAGGTCGGCACGGGTGTGCAGGTTCGCCGGGCGCGGTAGAGCGGGTCGTTCTTACGGCCGCGACGGCAGCCGGGCAACCTCGTCCCAGCCGCCCGAGTCGCGGAGGCGGGCTCACGCCGCGACGTATACGTCGAGCGTTGTCAGCCGGGTAGGTCGGCGTAGGCGCTGACGGGGTTTGGGGCGGGGATCCTCGCCTGGACGTCTTCGAGCCAGTGTCCGAGCTTGGCGTTCAGTCTGGCCGCCACACCGGGCTTGGTGTCTGCGAGGTCGTGGGTCTCGGCGATGTCGTCGACGAGGTTGTAGAGCTCGATGTGGTTGTCCTCGAAGAACCTGACCAGCTTCCAGTCGCCCTCGCGAATCGCAGCACCTGGGGTGCCTCCCTGGTTGCCGTAGTGCGGGTAGTGCCAGAAGATCGGCCTGTCCTCGGCGTGGCCTTCTGTCAGTGCCGCAAGGATGGACTGCCCGTCCAGTTCGTGCATCTGCGCCGGTCGGGGTATGCCTGCGGCGTCCAGGAACGTCGGGTAGAAGTCCGGGCTCGTGACCAGGTCGGGCAGCACGTTGTTCGGCTCGACTGTGCCGGGCCAGCGGACGATCAACGGGACGCGCAGGCCGCCGTCGTACATCCAGCCCTTGCCCTCGGCCAGCGGAGCGTTGCAGGTCGGCGATCCCTCCGATGTGGCGAGCCCGCCGTTGTCGGAGGTGAAGACCACAAGGGTGTTGTCCGCCTTGCCGGTACGGTCCAGGGCATCCAGCAGCCGTCCGATGTTGGCGTCGAGGTTCTCGACCATAGCCGCGTAGCCCGGGTCGGACTGCACGACCCGCCGCTGCACGTGCTGGTGGCGCTGGTGCCAGGTCGGCATCGGCTCACCAGGCTTGATGGCGTCGATCTCGTCCAGTCCGAGCGTCTTCGCCTTCTGCTCGTACCTCCCCACCAGATCCTCGGGCGCCTGGATCGGTGTGTGCACGGCGTAGTGCCACAGGTTGAGGAAGAACGGCTGCTCGCCCGCGTTCTCCACGAGCTTGATCGCCTCGTCGGTCAGCCGGTCGGTGAGATACTCACCGGGCGGACCGTCCGGCAGCGTCGGTATGCCGTACGGACTCACATAACTCGGCGGATGCCCCAGACCACAGCCGCCCACGTTGACGTCGAACCCGTGCCGATCCGGCCACGTACGCCGCTCACCCAGATGCCACTTACCGACATGCCACGTCTGGTACCCGCCGTCACGCAGGGCCCGGGCCAGGGAGTACTCCTCCATCGGCAGCTCGCGGAAGTACGGCACATCCCGCAGCCGTCCCACCGCGTGGCCGCCGATCCACTGCGTCACACCCACCCGCGCCGGATACTTGCCGCTCATGATGCTGGCCCGCGTCGGCGAGCACACCGGAGCAGCCGCGTAGGCGTCGGTGAACCGAGCCCCGGCCGCCGCGAGACGGTCCAGGTGCGGCGTCTCGTAGAACGTCGACCCGTAGCAGCCGAGATCAGCCCAGCCGAGGTCGTCGATCAGGACGAACACGATGTTCGGCCGCAAGGACGCTTGGTTCATGTCGTCACTCCTTCACCGCGCCTGCGGCGACGCCTTCCTGGAACGTGCGCTGGCCGAACAGGAACAAGACCACAACCGGGATGCTGATCACGATCACCGACGCCATGAGAAGCGACCACTGGGTCGTGTTCTGTTGGATGAACACCGTAAGTCCCAGTTGAACCGTCTGCACGTCGTTGCTCTTGGTCATCACCAAGGGCCACAGGAAGTCGTTCCAGGCGCCCTGGAAGGCGAAGACGGCTACGGCCGCGACGGCCGGCCATGCAAGAAGGTCCCAACTGCTAGCTGACCAGCAGCTTTGCGCTCCGCGGCTGTTGGGGCCACAAATACGCCGCAGACGTTCACTCCACGCGTCGCCCGTCACCGTCGTGTACTGGGCAGGGTCGCAGTAGGTCGGACCGGGCTGTGTTGTAGCAGGCTTGCCGACCGGCACCTGGTAGTCGGCAGTTGATGCCGGCCTTGTCCGCGCCTCGAAGTGCTTCGAGTACCAAAGCGTCGTCGGCGCCGAGTTCGTACGCCGAGCATCCACGTCTGCCCGGCGCTGCCGCACGCGTGGTGGCGGTACAGCACGGGCGGTGCGCGCCGAACGGACGGTTAAGACATTTCATCGTTCCTCTATCTACTAGTCAGGAAGTTGCACCCCGACGGTCATGCCGCGCGATCAGCCTTCGTTGGCACCCCCAACGGAAGGACCCGCCCATGTCCCCTCGCCGGACCGCGCTCGGCGCCGTCGCTGCGGCAACCGCCATCGCGACCGCGGCCCTCGTCGGCATCGGCGCCGCATTCGCGGACGATGCCGTCAGCGCCGGCCCGAACGCGGCCGCCGTCGTACCTACGGCACAGGATCTCTTCATCTCCGAGATCCACCCTGACGACCCGGGCGACGACAACCACGAGTTCTTCGAGGTCACCAACACCACAGGTGCGGCCATCAACCTCGCGGCCGAGGGTCTCCAGATCAGCTACGGGGCGGGCACGACGCCTGCGACGGCCGCGAAGTTCGCGCTGACGGACGGCGTCGCCGGCAACGCGGTCGCAGCGGGCCCGCTCAACGCGACCATCCCGGCCCACGGCAGCGCCGTCTTCTGGATCGAATACACCTCAAGCGCGAGCCTGAACACCTACGTCCTGGACGAGGCGAACTTCCGCAGCTACTACGGTGACGTGCCGGCCACGGCGCCGATCTACAAGGTGGAGGGCCAGAACGGGATGGCCAACACCGGCGACCGCATCCTGGCGCTGGTCACGCCCACCGGCCAGATCGTGAGCTCCTCCTACTACGGGGCGCGCTCGTCCACCACGCCCGGCGTCTCGGCCCACCTGGTCGTCCCGGCGGCGGGCAGCACGGCTGCCGCGCACCTGATGGAGGCCGAAGGCAGCCCGGGCAAGGTCACGCCCGAGCAGCTCGGCTTGACGCCCAGCCCGACCCCGACTCCCACGCCGACCCCGGTTCCGGAGTACCCGACCCCGGTCATCTCCGGCAGTCCCTCGGTCGGCAAGACCCTGACGGTCGACCCGGGCACCTGGTCGCCGGCTGACCCGGGCCTGGACATCCAGTGGTACGCCGACGAGAAGCCGCTCCCCGGCGCGACTGGCCCGTCACTGAAGATCGACGGCAAGCTGCGCGGGACGCTCATCACCGTGACCGTCACCGGCCACTACCAGGGCGACTTCTACACCGAGACCTCGTACCCGACCGCCCCGGTCGGCGCCGTCAAGGGCAACCACTGAGCCGGTAGTTCCACGCAGCCAGTCCTTCGCCGACAGCACGCTTGCACAGGCGGCTCGTGGCGGCACCCGGCGCGCAGTCGGCTCCGCCATCGACCAGCTCGACGTCACGCATCCGGGCGGTACGTCGCCGACGGAGATGGACTCGAGGACGCCTTCTTCCGGGTCGCACACCACTGCTCGGCGTACCGACCCGCTCCGGCAGCTCGAGGGTCTTTCTTCGACTGCTCGATCCGCACTCCCACGCAAACTGAGAAGGGAAGCATCCCCCATGCAGGTCACGCGACAGCGTAAGAGACCCACGGCCCCGCGCCGCGGACTCTTCGGCCGCAAGGTCCGACTCACCCTCGCCGGCACAGCCGCCCTGGCGGTCGCCGGCAGCGGCGTCGCCTACGGCGCGACGACGGGCTTCGGTGAGAACCTGGTCGGCACGGAGTACGCCAACGGCCTCCAGATCTCCTCCAACCAGATCATCAAGCCGATCGGTGACCGTCTGGTCACCGAGTACGGCAAGTTCATGGGCTCCACCGTCAGCCCCGACGGCCGTTTCCTGGCCGCCACGGCGAACGACCGCTCGGTCTCGCTGCAGATCTTCGATCTGCAGAGCTACAAGCTCATCTGGCGCGGTGGCACCGCGGCCGGCGTCGACCTCCGTCTGGCGGACAACACCGTCGGCCAGGAGGGCCCGACCTACTCACCCGACGGCAAGTTCCTGTTCATGCCGAACGCCACCGGCATGACCCGCTTCGTGGTCGCCGCCGACGGCACGCTGTCGGCCCCCACGAAGATCACCATCCCGACGGCCGCGAATCCGAGCCGCCAGGCTCTGACCGCGGGCCTGACCTTCTCGCCCGACGGCACCACCCTGTACGCCGCCGTCAACGGTCAGAACACCGTCGTCGCGATCGACCCCGCCGCGGGCACGATCACGCACACGTGGAACGTCGGCATCGCGCCGCGTCAGCTGAAGTTCGTCGGCACCAAGCTCTACGTCTCCGACGAGGGCGGCCGTAGGGCCCGGGCCGGTGAGACGACGATCCCGTCGTACGGCACCGACGTTCCGGCCGACGCCTACCTGGGCAACTCCACGAACGGCCTGCTCAGCGTCATCGACACCGCCGACGCCGGTGCCGCCGTCACGTCCATCCCGGTGGGCCTCCACCCCACCGCGATGTACGTCAACGGCACCGCCCTCTACGTGGCGAACACCAACGACGACACCATCTCGGTCGTCGACACCACGATCGGCAAGGTCGTCCAGACCATCGAGACCAAGCCGTGGCAGAGCTCCGAAGTCGGCTACGAGCCGACCGGCATGACGGTTGTCGACGGACGCCTCCTGGTGACCCTCGGTCGCGCGAACGCGGTCGCCGTATACAAGCTCGGCGAGCGTGCCCTCGACCCGGTCAGCTTCGTCGGCCTCGTCCCGACGGACTTCTACCCCGAGGACGTCTTCTCGGTCGACGGGCAGGTCGTCGTTGCGAACCGTCGCGGCATCGACGCCCGCGGCCCGGAGCTCACCTTCAACGCGGGCTTCGGCACCACCCCGGCGACCGGTCACGGCACCCACGCCACGACCGCCTCGCTGACCCGCTTCACCCTGCCGAGCGACGTCGACATCAAGACAAAACTCACCCCCCGGGTCTTCGAGCAGAACGGCTGGGGCCCTGGCGACACCGACGTCAAGCACGCGAACGTCAACGGCAACCAGACATCCGCCGTCGCCGTGCCCAAGCGCATCGGTGACCCGTCGGCCATCAAGCACGTCTTCCTGATCGTCAAGGAGAACCGGACCTACGACCAGGTCCACGGCGACATGCCGGAGGGCAATGGCGACCCGACGCTTGCCCAGTTCGGTGAGAAGGTGACGCCGAACACGCACGCGCTGGCGCGCCAGTTCGGCCTCTACGACAACACCTACGACGTGGGCACGAACTCTGCCGAGGGCCACAACTGGCTCATGCAGGGTGACAACCCCGAGTACACCGAGTCCAGCGCCGGCGAGTACACCCGCTCCTACGACACCGAGAACGACGTCCTCGGCCACCAGCGCTCCGGCTTCCTGTGGACCTCGGTCAAGGATGCCGGCAAGACGGCCCGCAACTTCGGCGAGTTCTCCTACTACGTGAACAAGCCGGCCGGTGCGACGTGGCAGAAGTACTACTGCGCCGCGACGAGCGTGATGGATGGCGGCGACCCCGCCCAGCTCATCGACCCGTCGATCCGCGTCAACCAGCAGTCGCCGATCCCGTCGCTCAACGAGATCTCGAACCACGACGCCCCGATGTTCGACACGAACATCCCCGACATCTACCGCTACCTGATCTGGAAGCAGGAGTTCGAGAAGTTCGGCCCCGCCAACCTCAACATGTTCTGGCTGTCCAGCGACCACACCGGCGGTGCACCCGACCCACGCGCCCAGGTCGCCGACGGTGACCTCGCGGTCGGCAAGATCGTCGAGACCATCTCGCACAGCAAGTACTGGAAGGACTCCGCGATCTTCGTGGTCGAGGACGACAGCCAGAACGGCCCGGACCACGTCGACGGCCACCGCGCCCCGATCCAGGTCATCAGCCCGTACGCGGTGCACGACAAGACCGTCTCGACCTACTACTCGCAGATCAGCATGATCCGCACCATCCAGCAGATCCTCGGTGCCGAGCCGCTGAACCAGAAGCTCGCCGCAGCGACGCCGATGTTCGACGCATTCACCTCGAAGCCCGACTTCACGCCGTTCACCGCTCGTCCGAACCAGATCCCGCTGACCGAGAACGTCGCGACCCCGCCCGCCTGCGGTCTCGACACGGTGGCCAACGCTCCGGCGGCTCCGAGGGTCGCCCCGGCGCAGGTCTCGGCCTCGGTCGAGTGGGAGAAGTGGGCCAAGAAGCAGCACTTCAGCGGCAAGACCCCGCGTGCCGACTTCGCGCACCCGGAGCAGATGAACCGCTACGTCTGGTACCAGACCCACAACTGGGACCTGCCCTACCCGGGTGACGCCAAGATCTACCTCCCGGACGACGTTCCGGGCGCCGCCATCCCCTCCGCCGACGTCGACTGACCTCGATGCTGACGCAGTGCCCAGCACGACCCCTGTAGCACCGCAAAGGCCCGCCGGGCGATGCCCGGCGGGCCTTTGCTCGTCGGTGGCTGGTCCCGACTTGGCGCGCGACTCACCACCCGACCAACCAACCCAACACACTGTTCTCGGCCCCACCCTCGCCGAGCGCGATCTCGCAGCCCGCAGGACCCTCGCCCTCTACGGCCGGGCAGAAGGACGCGACTTCGCTGACATCTACCACCTCGCCCCCAAATTTGGCCGAGACAACCTGATCACCTGGGCACACGAACAAGCCGCGCGTCCTTGCTGCTCTTCCCCTTCGGGCTTCTTGGCGTCCTTGACGTCTGTCAACCGCCGTAAGGAACCGTGATGATCTCCAGGCGGTGGCCGTCCGGGTCATCCCAGTACAGTCCGCGGCCACCGTCGTTCGTGTTGATCTCCCCCTCGACCTTGTGCGCGGGGTCGGCCCACCAGGTGAGTCCACGCTCCCGGATACGGGCATGGATGGCGTCGAACTCCTGCTCGGAGACCAGGAAGGCGTAGTGCTGCGGATGCGGCTCTCCGTGGTCGTCGGCGAAATCGAGCGACACATCGTTGTCGACCTGCACGACGATGAACGGTCCAAAGGCGGTCGGCTGCGGGAGACCGAGGATGTCGGCGTAGAAGCTGGCAGAGGCGTGCTTGTCAGAACAACGGACGATGGTGTGGTTGAGCTGGACGGTCATGACGATCTCCTTCCTCACCACCACAGTGTCGCGCTCGTTTCGCGCGTCGCGCCAGCCAGTGTTGATGCCAGTGGCTGACCGGTCATCTGACCTCAAGGGTTGACGTGAAATGATGCCAGCAGCGATGAACCATTCGGTTTACATGGGCAGCCGGTGCAGCCATGGCTCGTGGATATCGATGTAGGTCAGGTCTGTCCTCATGTCGTGGAACACTCTGCTGACTTCGGGTGAGAGCAATGCCTTCTGCTCACCGACTCGGGCTTCGAACTCGCTGGTGAAGTACACGGCCTCGGTGATCCTGGCCGGGTCGTCATCATGAACGGCGATTACCGTGCCGAGGATCTCGGGCCGTTCCCTGCGCAGCACTGCTTCGCTTTGGGCAACCAGCGCTTGCCACCTGTCCGGGTTCGCGACCCTACATTGCAGAACCTGAACGAAACCAGCTTCGTCGGGGTAACCGATGAGCATCGTCATCACATCGCTGCAGTTGTGAACGCTCACACCTCCCGTGAAGAGCACCTCAGCCGCACGTCTCCAAGCTGCCTGATCGGCTTGTTTGTTCGTCGCCAGGGCCGCCGCCTCGGAATCGAACATCGCCAACGCGATCGCCGTCCCGTCAGCCGCCACACCAGATGTCGAGCCGAGCCATCCCTCGGCGCGCGGCGCGAGATACTCAACCCAACGCTCCACTGAGGCTCGGAGGGCTCCCGGATTCGTGACGTGCCCCTGAATGACCTCGATGAACACGCTTACCTCTTTGGCGCTTCGCGACGTGCGACTACTCCGACACTACGCCGGCCAGAAGTGCTGCACTGGTGCAGCGCAGCGGTCCGGCGGCGTCAAATCACGTCATCCGGTTCATCGTGCTTGGTCGACGTGACCTCCCTCTGTTGCCAGTCCGCGGGAACCCAATGGACTTTGGGCACTTGGCTGCAAGGTCGTCCAGACGGACGCTGAACACTTGCCCGCCCACGGAATGCGTTGAGACGGTGGGTCAGGACAGGCGAGTCGTGCGTGTTTCGTGAACCTCACCCGCCAGGGGTATGCGCAGTGTGCCTTCCTCGCCCCTGATGTCTTCCGGATGCGAGGCGAGGAGGCACTCGTAACACGACCCGGAACCTGACGATGGTCAGCGGGAGCGGGTACTGCGGGCAGCGGCGGCATGTCCAGTGCAGGCGGTGCGGTCGACCGGCTGGACGGCGGGGATGCTTCACCGGCGGGGGTGTCGGCTGTGCCGCCGTCCAAGACGCCGGTGTCGCGATCTGTGCCGTCGCCACGGACGGCGGGCCCGGACCCGGCGAGCTACCGAGACGCGGCAATGGGGGCGTTTCGCCGGTCCGGTCGGATCGTAATCGTGATCGTGATCGTGATCGTGGGAGCCTCACTGGCAGGTCTGGCCGCTGCGAAGACCTTACGTAGAGAGAGGTTCACGGGGCCGCTGACGATGATCGGTGACGAGCCGTATCAGCCCTACGACCGCCCACCGCTGCCCAAACAGAGCGCCCGCCATGCCGTCATTCCACCATCTGCACACCCACTACCTCGACGAGCTGGCAGCAGCCGGTGTCCGCCCGCCGGATGTGGACACGGTGATCTGCACCCACGTCCACGGCGACCACGTTGGCTGGAACACCTGCCTGACGGCTGAGGGAGAGTGGCGACCGACCTTCCCCACCGCCCAGTACGTCATCTCACGCGCCCACTTCGACTACTGGAACCCGGCCAATGGACACCGGACCCGCTCCGGCCTCCGGATGGCCAATGTCTTCGAAGACAGCGTCGCCCCGTGCACCTGTCCGGGCAGGTTGTGCTGTGGGAGGGCGACCACTACACCGTCGACGCCCAAACGATTGCTCCACCTTCGACGAGGACGAGCCCGCGCACGGGACAGTCGCCGCCGCGTGCTGGGTGAGGCAGCGGACCGAGGTGCCCTGCTGTTCCCCGCGCATTTCCCCGGGCAGGGCGCGGTCGAAGTGCGACGTCTCGGCGACCGGTTCACCGTGAATGAGTGGGCGGCATGGCGGTGAGACGCAACACGCAGTGCCTTGCTCTCGGCGCAGCGGGGTCAGCTGTCCGAAGGGCTATTTGAGGGCGCGGTCGAGGTTGTACGCGGCGCTGATCAGCGCGAGGTGGGTGAAGGCTTGTGGGAAGTTGCCGAGCTGTTCGCCGGTGGTGCCGATCTGTTCGGAGTACAGCCCGAGGTGATTGGCGTAGGTGAGCATCTTGTCGAACACCAGGCGGGCGTCTTCGACTCTTCCGGCTCGGGCGAGCGCCTCGACGTACCAGAAGCTACACAGCGACATGGTGCCTTCATGTCCGCGCAGACCATCGGGGCTGGCATCGGGATCGTAGCGGTACACGAGCGAGTCCGAGACGAGGTCGCTGGAGATGGCATCCAGCGTGGCCAGCCAGCGAGAGTCTGTGGGGGCGACGAACTTGACCAGCGGCATGATGAGCAGCGACGCGTCGAGCACATCGTCCTCATAGTGTTGAACGAATGCCTGCCGGTCTCTCGACCAACCATTGGACAGAACCTGCCGGTAGATCGCGTCGCGCTGCCTCGCCCAGTGGGGCTCGTTGGCCGGGAGGCCGCGCTGCCGGGCGATTCTGATCGCGCGTTCGATCGCCACCCATGACAGTACGCGGGTGTACGTAAAATGCTTGGGTCCTCCGCGGGTCTCCCAGATTCCCTCGTCGGCTTGGTCCCAGTGCTCGCACAGCCAGTCGACGGTTCTGGTGAGATCGTCCCACAGGTCGATCCCGATCGGCTCACCGTACTTGTTGTAGAGGTAGACCGAATCGATGAGTTCACCGTAGATGTCAAGCTGGCGCTGTGCGGCGGCACTGTTCCCGATGCGGACCGGTGCTGACCCGCGGTACCCCTGCAGATGAGTTAGTTCTGACTCTGCCAGGTCTGCACGCCCGTCGATGCCGTACATGATCTGCAGTGGCTCGGCCCCCGGACCGCGATGGTCTCGAAGCCGGTCGCCGAGCCAGCCCATGAATGCCTGTGCCTCCTGGGTGAACCCGAGGCGGAGCAATGCGTAGACCGAGAAGGCGGCGTCTCTGAGCCAGGTATGGCGGTAGTCCCAGTTGCGTTCTCCTCCGAGCTTCTCCGGAAGACTCGTCGTGGCCGCCGCGACGATAGCTCCTGTAGGGGCGTAGGTCAGCAGTTTCAGCACCAGCGCAGAGCGGTGTACGACCTCCCGCCAGCGCCCGGCATAGCGCGATTGGGCGAGCCAACTCCGCCAGAACTGCACGGTTTGACGAAACAACATCTCGGCCTCCCGCGTGGGGCAGACGCGCGGCACGATGCTGCTGGTCAGCCTGTCAAGGACGAAGGGTGCGGTCTCGCCCTCACGCAACACGAACCGTGCGGTGACATCCTGATCGGATTGGTCCAGCCGGACCGTGGCTGACAGCGCCAGAGTCAGCGACTCCCCCTCGAAGACGGCGTGCCCGCCTTCGAAACGAAGCTTGTGCTGCTCGCGCCCGTAGTCGAAGCGGGGCGCAACCTCGACCACAAAGGGCACGCTGCCCCGTGTGCACACGACACGACGAACCAGCCGGTGCCGCTCCACCTCCCTGACATCCCCCATGATCGGCATGAAGTCCTGAACCTCGGCCACACCACCGGCCGTGAAGAAGCGCGTGATCAAGATATTGGTATCCGGAAAATACAGCTGCTTGGACCTGATCACGTCTTCCGGGTGCAGCGCGAACCTTCCTCCGCGCCGAGCATCGAGGATCGAGGCGAATACGCTCGGCGAATCAAAGCGTGGGCAGCAATACCAGTCGATCGTCCCGTCCGTACCAACCAGCGCACACGTACGCAGGTCGCCGATCACGCCATGGTCGGCAATCGGAAGATAATCTGCGGTGGCACGGGAATCGCTCACGAAGGTTTCCATCGCTGTCCTCCCTTTTGGAAAGCCCCGGTTCGCGGTAGGCGCCAAGCGGGTTTGTGCCTCGACCGACTCATAAGCCGCAGGTGACGCAGAGCACGCTGGTGGAATGTTGTCGTACGAGCGACTCGTCGGTCATTTCCATAGCCCGCCGCCACCTGCCCCATCAGCGTCGCGAAGGGCATAGCCACGTTCGCCACCCATCCCTCCGAGTGCCTCCGCTTCAGGCCCTGCCGCTCGACAAGGCGACGCGATCGACGCGCAGCACGTAGTCCGCGAGTTCCCCTCAGTCGACGCTAGCGCGGAAGCCACGAAGCTACGGCGTTGCCGGGTTTACCCGGGTTCATTCCTATCCCTGCCGGCCGGTCGAGCCTGGTTGTTTGTCCGAGAGACGGGCCACAGACGGCTAATGGTGATATGTCGTGCCCCGACCGGCGCAGACGTCGGCGGAGTCCACCATCGACCTCTTGGGCATTGGCACATGCGGGTCGCGGGGAATCTGCGCGAGCGAGACCCCGGCCCGCAACCACCCACGCGGAGCGGCCACCCATGCGTCTAGTGCTCCGGAAGGTCTAGTGTCCTGAGTCGTTAATGCGTGTGCAGTAGCGTGCGATGGAGTCGAGGATCTGGTCGGCGGGTCTTGGTCCTTACGTATGGGCGGGGTTCGTTGTTCCAGGTCCCGATCCAGTCGCGGATGTCTTTTTGGGAGCGCGGACGCTGCGGTGGGTCCCGCGTTGCAGCTTCTTCGCTGTCAGCTCACCGAACCAGCGTTCGACCAGGTTCGATCGCCCGGTGGCGGGCATGCAGGCTGCCGATCACTTTGCCGGTGGTCAGATCCAAAGCGGCGTAGAGGCTGGACGTGCCGGCTCGCACGTAGTCGTGGCTGGCACGGGCCGGGGTGCCCGGCAGCATCGGCAGCACCGGCGCGGTGCGGTCCAGGGCCTGGATCTGGCTCTTCTCATCGACACACAACACGACCGCACGTTCGGGCGGGTCCAGATACAGGCCGACGACGTCGCAGACTTTAGCGATGAACTGCGGATCCTTCGACAGACCGACCTCCGCGGCCAGGGACCGCGTCGACCAGTGCGTGGCGTCCCTGGGTGTGGCCTCCAGGGTCGTGGTGATCACTCGCTCCACATCGGCGTCGGCGACGCGAGATCCCGAGCCCCGCAAGCGATCTGACCGTTCGATTCATCAGGCCCTTGCACACAGGCCAGCACGACCCGCGACCGCGTAGCCAGAGCCTGAGCCGAGGACGGCCGACGCGACCACGCCTGCAACTGCACCCGCTCGTCATCAGTAATGACTCAGGACACCAGTCACCGTTGGGGGTGCGGCACCCGCTCCATCTCGGTCTGCGCCGGGCTGAACAGGTCGTCCGGCTGCCCGGCGTCGACGGGCAGGTAGAAGTAACGCACGAAGTCCCAGCCGGGCTCATTCTCCAGGCTGCCCTGCCACTGGCCGAGGGCGTCGACGCCGACGACCTGTGTGGCGCCGGAGTCGGAGTCCTCCACCAACGCCCAGACGGTCAGCGGGGACGATCGGGTGACCTCATGGCTCATCCGCCAGCGTGCGTACCATCCCGGTGGGGCCGAGTCGAACTCGATGATCCTTTTCACGGCGCCATTCCTTCCGCCGATTTCCCTGTGCTGCCCCAGCCCGCGGCCGTTGTTATTCCTTCGACGCGGAAACCCCGGGCTCACGACCGATCCGGGGAGCCGGGTTCACGACCGCGGCCCGGGATGTGGGCGGTCCGGTCGACCCGAAAAGGACAGGGCTTTCGGCCTTGCCCGCCGTCCGGCCGCCAGCGTGTGCTTGACCGCAGTCTACGGGCTCATCGGGACGGTGACGACGCATGGCGGTCACGCTGAACGAGTGCGGGTACGTGCGGGCCCGGGAGTTGATCGAGCACGGACGGTACGTGCTCGACGGCAGGGACGCCTGGAGCGAGCATCAGCCCTCGGCGGGCCGGGCTCCGGAGTGGCGTAGGTGGGCGTACAGCATCGAGCTGCCGACGCCGGCGGGTCCGCCGATCACGACCAGTGCGATGGTGGCCGGCGGGAGCGAGGTGACCGTCGCCAGGACGACGGCGAGAAGCAGCGTCAAACGCCACAGGCCAGCATGGGCCGAGGTAGTCGTACTTCTTGGCTTCTTGGCGGCGTAGGCGGGGAGCAGCAGGGAGGCGACGAAGCCCCTGGCGTTGTAGATCGCGAGCACCCAGCCGACCTCCACGGCGGGTGGCGCCGTAAAGGGTGACCAGGATCAGCGTCAGGGCGCGGCTGAGGAACGCGATCTGCCGTCCCCAACAGAGCCGATGGCACTAGCAGACGTCTCAGCTGGGTCCTTCGGGTCGGCTGGGGCGTCGCTCGTCAGCCGGGTTGAGCGGTCGGCCGGATCAGGATCTCGTTGAGTGTCATCCGGCGGGGGCGGGTGACCGCGAACGCGATCACATCGGCGACGTCCTCGGCGGTGATGGCCAGCTGGGCGTAGAACTGTTCGGTGTTCTGCTTGGTGGAGGGATCGGTGATGTGATCGGTGAGTTCGGTGGCGACCGCGCCGGGCTCGATCACGGTGACGCGGATGTCCGGCTGCAGCTCTTGCCGCAGTGCCTCCGACCAGCCGTTCATACCCCACTTGGTGGCGGCGTAGGCAGCGTTCCCGGCGCGGGCGGTCCGGCCGGCGACGGAGGAGATGTTCACCAGGTCTCCACCGCCCTGGCGCAGCTGCGGCAGGAACACCTCGGTGGCGGTCATCGCGCCGAGCAGGTTGACCTCGACCATCCGCCGTGCCTCTTCGCGTTGCTCGGACCCGAAGGGGCCGAGCAACATCACGCCCGCGTTGTTGACCAGCACGTCGGCCCCGCCCAGTTCCCGCTGGACACGGTCCGCTGCCGCTAGCAGGGCATCGCGGTCGGTGACGTCGGCGGCGATCGCCAGGGTCCCGCTGCCGAGTTCAGTCGCCAGCTGCTCGAGGCGGTCGACGCGACGGGCCAGCAGCGCCACCCGGTAGCCCTGAGCGGTGAGGGCACGAGCCGTCGCGGCGCCGATCCCGGACGACGCACCGGTGATCACAGCGACCTGGCCGGCGCCTGGGCCGGCGGCGTGGTCGTCAACCATGAGAGGTTCCTGTCTACTTGGACGTGCCGAGTCAGTTGTCGGCGAAGACCTTCTTGGCTATCTGGACGGCCGACATGGCCTTCGGCCAGCCGGCGTAGAAGGCGAGATGGATGATCGCCTCCTTCAGCTCGTCCTCGGTGAGGCCGTTGTCCTTCGCCCGGCGCAGATGAGCGACGAGCTGATCGGTGCAGCCGGAAGTGACCAGGCTGGCCACCGTGACCAGACTGCGGTCCCGCTTCGACAGCTTGGCGCGTTCCCACACGTGGCCGAACAAGATGTCGTCGGTGAGCGCGGCCAGCTTCGGGGCGGAGTCCCCGACCAGACGTTGGGTGGCTGTCAGGTTGTCGTCAGACACGTTGGTTTCCTTCCCTGGTGACGGCGGATGAGCACACCGGGTGGATCAGCGGTAGCTTTCGTGGCCGCTGCCGCGGGCGCCGGTCACGGTCAGGGCCGCGGACCGCTGGTCGATCTCGTCGAACTCGCTTGGGCTGAGTCGAGCTCGCGGGCCCAGCCATCCCTGCTGCGCACGGCTGGCCTGATACATGCCGATAGCCGCAAGCTCGACGACTGCTTGGGCAAGTTGGATGTTGCGTTCAGTGAAGCTGTCCGCCCTCACCGCGAGGACGGAAGCGGTGCCAAATGCTGGTGTCGCCGAGCGCCAGCGGCAATACCAGCGTCGCGCGAATCCCACTCGAGCGCACGTACGGGAAGGCCACCCAATTGGACGCCGACATGGTGGCCGGACTGGTGCTGGGCGGAGTGTTGACCGCATCGCTTGGCCGGCCCTGGCGCTTCTTCATCCTCGCGCCGTTGGGCGTCGCCGCGGTGGTGCTCGCGCCCTGGTACTGCAGGAGAGCAGGGACGAGTCCGCACCCCGGCCCGACGTGCTGGGCGCGGTGCTCGCGGTTCCCGCCCACGCTCGTAGAGTGAAGTGGTGGTCGTGGCCGTCGGCCTCGCGGGAGCGGGGCGCCGAGCCGCCGGGATTCATGCCCCGGCCATCGCGGGCTGTCCGAAGGTGCGGTTGGCTGGAGTTTGGGGGCGTTCGCCCGCACTGATCCAGAACCTCGCCGAGCGCACCGGGACGTCGGCATACACCCGCTACGCCGACTTCCTCCGAGACTGCGATGCGGTCGCGTTCGCCGTGCCCCCGGCGGTGCAGGCCGACCTCGCCGTGAGCACGGCACACGCCGGCAAGGCTCTTCTGCTGGAGAAGCCCCTGGGCGGCGACCTCGCCGGAGCCGAGCAGGTGGCGGACGCGGTGGCCACCACCCGCGTCGTCTCCCAACTGGCGTTGACATGGCGCTACGCCGTCGCGGTGCGGGAGTTCCTGACCTTCACCGCTCCACGTGCCAGGCCGCAGGGCGGCAGCGGACGGGTGATCTCCGGCGTGCTCGCCGATCCACGATGGGCAAGCCTCTGGCAGGTGGAGCGCGGTGTGCTGAGGGCGTACGGAACCGATCTTGTGGATCTCCTCGACGCGGCACTCGGCCGGGTGCTCGCGGTACGTGCGCACGGTGACCCCGGCGGCTGGGTCGGGATCATGCTCGAGCACGAGGGCGGGCACTTCAGCGAGGCGTCGCTGTACGCGCACATCGAACACCGCGCGGACGGCCACGCCCACGTGTCGAACCGTGCCGAGGTCGAGGTGTTCGGCCCGGGTGGGGCGGCCGACGTCGACTGCCTGACGGGTGTGGACCAGGACGCGTTCAAGACGATGTACGACGAGTTCGCGACGGCGGTCGAGAACCACGCCTCACCCGAGCTCGACGTACGCCGGGGTCTTCACCTGCAACAGGTTCTCGACAACGCGGAGACGGACCTCCTCCGGCAGGTGTGACGCGCGGGAAGGGCCCCGGCAGGATCGGCCGGTCAGCCGAACGGCAGTGGGTCGTAGCCGGCGCCGTAGGGTGCGTCGGGCCGTTCGAACTCGCCCATCAAAGCCCGCGCATGGGTGTGGTGCGTTCCAGGAAGCCGCCCGAGTTCGTGAACCGGTCGGCCGGGCGTACCCATGGCGGGCTGTAGACGTAGTGCGCGGTGAAGCGGTCCCGGTCCCCGTCGTGGCGGTACGTCCGGTGCCAGACACCGTTGTGGAACACAAGCACCGACCCGGTCGGCGCACAGATCACGTGCCCGATCGGCGTGTCCCCACGAGCCGCCCGGATGTCGGCGGGCAACGGTACCGAGCTGCGGTGGCTGCCGGGGATCAACTCCATGTTCCCGGTGCCCGGTCGCGTCTGGTCCGCCAGCAGGAACGACACCCACAACTGGATCAGCGCCACCGGGTAACCGAGCTTGCCGAAGTCGTACGCACCCGAACCGTCCTGGTGCCAACCGCCCGTCCCGCCGTGCGCGGGTTGCATCGTGTTCCAGCTCGCCTGCAGGACGACGCCTGGTGTGGATAGCTGTGGCAGCTCGACACCTCACCCGGAGGTCCTCACCCATTCCAGATCATCGAGCTCGTGTCTCCCCGTGACCAACCTGTGTGGGCAGTACAACTAGTCACACCCATATCCATCACCATCGCGGTCGAGGTCGTAGATGTCTGTGCCGACGACCTTCACGGTGCCATATACGTACGCGGGGCCGTTGCCGCTGCCTCCACCGCAGTCGACATCGCTGGCGATTGGCACGCAAGCGCCTGTGTAATTAGGATCACACGCAGATTTGGGTTGTGGGGCGGGACGAGGGACCCGTGTGCCGCGGAGTGTTACCTGGGTGACAGGCTCTCGCACCGTGGTGTTCACAAGCGTTCTCCCGACCTCGACGCCACCTCTTACAGCAATTCGAAACACCTTGGTCCGGAGCCCATTCCGGCCGTTCTGCTTTAGCCTAATGGTCCCCTTTTTAAGGGCCGCAGAGTTTACGGTCCGCGACTCATAGGGGATGGTTTCAGTCGTGCGTACGACCCGGTAGACGGTAGTGGGTGTCGGCGACGGCGTGCCCTGAGTGAGAGCCGCCGGGGACGGTGTTGAGGTGGGAGTTGGGGTTTGTGACGGCGTTTGTGACGGCGTGTGAGACGGCGTTGCAGTGTTGGAGGGTGTAGCCGAGGATACAGCGTCGTTTTTCTGCTCAGCACCACAAGCGGCCGTGCCCCCGCACAGAAACAACAACGCAGTTAGGGCGACGACATGTCCCAGCCTAGGTCGTCGCCCGCAGTTTCCCAGTGTCTTGACGCGTTCCATACAAATCCCCCGTTCATCGTGGTTCAGTCTCTGCTTTACAGAGCCAAGGTTCAATTGTGACGTAGACTTTTGCAGGCAAGAACGTGCAAAGAAGAACGCGATTGCCCGCCCATTGTTTCCCGATGCGTTCGGCACAGTCACACCAGCAGGGCGAGACGAATCCACTACCCCAGGCCTCGATCCAGGCCGACCTGTTGCCGACACAGCGGAAGTCGGAATTTACCTCATCAAGTCGGCGTCAACGTTCCGTGAAATTCAGACTTTCCTGGTCGGGCATGCCCGCGACAGCGCCACTCCGGAAGTCGACACGGTCCGAACGCGGCAGCGGCCACACCGATCCAACGGATACGCAACCAGCTCTCCCCTCGCGGCCCGCACCCCCTGCGCAACCATCCAGGGGAACAACGCTCCGTGGTCCCGATGGGTTGCGTGTGGTTTTCCTCATCGCGGCGTCATCTTGCCGTACGGCGGCGTACTGCCCGCCCCTGGTAGAGCCCGTCGCCGTCAGGCGTCCAGTAGGTGAAGTACTGGGTCCCCTTGCAACCGTAGGCGAGGCTGACATTGACCTGCCAGAGCAGCTCTGCCTCGGTGGGTAGGCGGAAACCGAAGTGCTGGCAGGCCAGGATGAACACCCATGAAGGTAGCCCGGTCTGCAAAGGACTTGTTGCGTACGAGCACCCAGTTGTAGAAGTAGTCTCCCGGACACCCGGGCTCGGGCCGACGAGCATGTAATGATCAAAGGAGATGAGAGCTGGCTCTACCTCCGCAACAAAGCGATCCAGGTATTCCTGGTAGGTGGCGGTGCCCGGTCCACCGTCCGTTCTGGGCCGCTCCACCAGTAGCTCGGCGCCCGCACGACCTTCGTCCACCGGCGGCACGCGCATCGTCACAGGGGACGCCACAGTCCTGGCGCACGCCGAGGATGCCGTACGACGAGGCCTCGAGTTGCCGGCCGCCTTCGACGTCCCCGACCGCACCATCTGGGGGCGCGGCTATCGCACCGAGGCCCGCCGTGCAGTTGACCTCGATGCAGCGCAGTCCCACCAGCTTCCACCCTTGTGCAAGATGCGGCTTCAACTCGGTCCGTTCTGGTCGTTCGCTGTTCTCCAGAGGTGGTCGAACTCGTCGGCTGTGACGAAGACGTAGCCATCTGGTTGGAGGAGGTCGGCGACCCGTCGCAGTCGCCGAGGCCCGTAGTGCAGCTGTAGAACATCGCTTGGACGAACCTTCCCCCGGCTGCGTTCGTACGGATCTGGTCAGCGAGCCACTGCGCTGCGGCTTCGTCGTTGGTGGTGTCGTACGGCGGGTACCACGCCTGGTTCGGCCAGCGCGTGAGGGTGTGGTGAACACTGACGCCGCCCGCGGCCATCCGGTTTGCATTGGCTGGGGTGGTGCCGTCGTTGCGTCCCATGTCTGCAAGGACAGCTGTCACCTTCGGCATGTGGGGGACGATCGTGTCGTCAACGAACGTGTCGTCGGCATCGGTCCATGGCGTCCAGGGGTGGGAGTACAGCCCGAGCATGTCCATGTCGAGGCCGGACATCCGTTCGTCGGTGGCCCGGAAGTACTCCGCGACCGCTTCGTGCTCGGTGACCCGACGGCCGTCTTGGTCGACCGGGCTCGCTGAGCCGTACCCCTCCAGCGGGTAGCAGTACCCGGCCCCGGAGATCGAGGAGAAGAAGTAGTCGTTCGGTGTGGCGGTCTCGTACAGCCATTGCAGGATCCCGGGAAGGAGCTTCCGCGCCGCTGGTGTGATGCCGTACGACAATGGCACCTTCCCGCGAGTCGGGTCGTCCCACTGGAAGAACCGCAGCCCGTACTGCAGATAGCCGGGCGCGTCCCCGCTCTCGATCATGATCAGCGCCACGTAGGTCACGTCCGGCCGGTAGGGGCGGAAGGTCTTGCGGCGAGCGGGCTGGCGCTCGAATACCGTCGCGTCGACCGGCGCGGCCGCGTGGAAGCTGTAGTTGCCAGCCCAGTCCGACACCCAGGTGTACTTCGCGTACGTGCCGGCCAGCCTGACCCCCGCGTACTCCCCCACTCCCCGCGGAGCGCCGTCGTCGCTCACCGCACTCCAGAACCCCAGGACCGGAATGTTCGCAGGTGCATCGTGCAGCAGCCTCTCGACGTGCGCCTCCAGATCCGGGCTGTGGTCGGGGTCGTCCGGGCCTGGCAGCCAGAACGTGTGCAGACGGTGCTGGACGGCGTAGTCCCGTTGGAAGTCGTGCGCGACGGACGTGTGGAAACAGCACAGCATCGCCCGGCTCTGCCTCGGCCAGCAACGCTTGTATGCCCAGGCGTAGGCGCCGGCCGCATCGGCGAACTTCCCGCGCAGGTCACATACCACCGGCAGGTCCACCTCGGGCAGTTGGTCCGGGTAGACGATCAGAAGATTCTCCACACCGGCGACGTTGGTCGCCACGTTGAGCGTGTGCTCCTGCTCGGGATCGACGACCACGAGCCCATGGGCAGCATCACGGAAGGCGGCGATCAGCCGGTACGGATCGTCGTAGCGGTGTTCTTCCTTGACCCAGGCCTTGTCCATGTACCACCGCAGGTAGCCGTGATTGCTGCGTACATCGTCCCAGCTCTGTAGCAGATAGATCTCCGGTCGGCGGCGCGCAACCAGCCCCTGCAACGAGGCAAGCGCCACCCGGACACCCTTGTCTTGGCCGTCGAGGTCGAACGTGCTCACGACCGCCCTGAAACAGGTGTCACCGGTCGGTTCCAACTTCTGCCGAACGAATCCATCGCCCATCCGCGGTCCGAGTGGTGCCGCGCCTATCGCCGCCCCATAGGCAAGGAGCTCCCTCCGCCGAAGTTGTCGGCCGATCCACGAATCGGGGGGCATGAGGCCTCCAGTCAGGTTCTCGAGGTGCTCAGCGGATGTGAAGGCACTGGCGCAAGGTGTCGTTGACGGCGACGACGTGGTCTGGTCAGCTCGCGGTGGCGTTGATCCGGAGGGGGATGGAGTGCGTGGCGTCGGCGCCGGTCACCTGAACGTCCGCGTGGTAGGCGACGTCCGTCACGGCTGAGGTGGCCGAGATCTCCCATGCCGCGCTGGCCACGCCTCCGGTCTCCAGGTCCGCGAACTCCTTCGCGCCAGAGACGAGCCGCACCTGCCAGTCCCCGGGAAGGCCGACCAGCCGCAGGACCCCGCCGATCGCGGCAGGGGTGGTGTTGACCAGGCGGGCGGTGGCGGTGAACGTCGACCCGACGGTGACGCTCGGCGCGCTCGCGGACAGCCCCAGCCACGGCGCCCTCGCATCGCCGGCATCGACGAGGGTGTGGGCGACGGCGGCGCCGGGGGCGAGCCGCACCGTCTCGGTCAGCTGCCCGGTGTGCCCGTCGACGCGTCGCGCCGCGACGACCTGCCCGGACGTACCACTCACCATCGACACGACAAGGATTCGGTCGCGCCCGTCGCCCGGAAGCTCCATCGTGAACCGGGTCGGCTGGGTTCCGGCCGCGAGGGCCGGGTCACGCCAGTACACGACGCTGAAGCGACGGCCGTCCCCGTCGCGGGTCGCCACCACGTGCTCCCCAGGGGACCGGGCGCCTTGCGTCCGGACGCGCAGAGTCTCGCCTCGGGCATCGCGGAATATCCAGTAGGGCCAGTAGTTGCGATCGAACACCGAGCCGTCGCGGCGGACCAGGCCGAAGGTGTAGGTGCCCTCGCGATACTCCAGCAGCGTGAACTGGTGCCAGCCGAGCAGGTGGCCGCCGTTCTCGATGAGGGAGAACTGCCGGCTCATCAGGTCCTGCACCTTGAGCGCGTCGGAGTCGAAGAACGACTCCGACTCTGTCACCATCAGCTTCGGGTCCGCCTTGGTGGTGTGATCGCGGATGTAGGACTCCCACAGCCCCAGGTCCGCGACGACCTTGGCTGGGGTGTCGCCGTAGGAGTGGTAGACGAAGAAGTCCATGTGCTCGCCAGCCGCGTCGATGAACGCCTTACCGTAGTCGTAGTAGCCCTCGATCCCCGGCGAGAACACCGGTCCGCCGACCAGCACTCCCGGGAACCGGGCGTGGATGAGGTCCGCGGTGATCCGAAACAGCTCGAAGTACTCCTCGTCGCTGCCGAGCCAGAACTGTTCCAGGTTCGGTTCGTTCCACACCTCGACATGGCGGACGCGCAACCGGTAGCCGGGGTCGGTGCCCTCGCCGTTGAAGTGTGAGACGACGTTCGCCACGATGTCGGCCCACGCCCTCGGGTCGGTCGGCGCCTCGTTCAACGCTCCGGTCCGGGTGAGCCAGCCGGTGTTGTACGCGCACAGCAGTACCGGCTCCATGCCCAGACCCTCGACGTGGTTGACGTAGGCGTCGCCGGTGTTGTCGACGAACCGGAGCATCTGGTCGGGGCGGAACTCTCCCGGCGCCGGTGAGGCCTGGTTCATCATGACCTCGATGCGGGCCTGCGTTCCTACCGGGTGGAGCTGGCGGTAGCTGTCCAACGCCAGGGCCGACCCGTCGAGCTTCAGCTGGGCGTAGCCGGTGCAGCTGAACAGGGCCCGGTTGAACGCGCCCGTCACCGCTCTGGTGTCGACTTCGACCGTACGCACCGAACTCGACGCCTGGGCGCTCACGCCACCCAACGCCGGCAGCGCGGCCCCCACCGTGGCGACACCTGACAGCTGCAACACCCTCCGCCGCGGCAACGCGGCTCCAGCTCCACCCTGTGCGTGCGGGCGAACCTCAGGCGGGTGCGACATCCGCCACCTCCATCTGTCGTTGGTCGATGAGGACTGCGCAGCCCAAGTGTCACCAAGCGTAGTGCCGTGGCTGGACGAGGTGACGGCCAAGTACGGACCAGTCCCACGCCGTCGGGCCTGTCTCTCACCTACGCTCCACGGTCGAGACCGCGGAGGTGACCGCGTGACCGGTACGCACGTCGACCTGTCCCACCGGCCGCCGACTCACCCTCCGCTCTACGAGGCTGAAGCGGTCACCATCCCGGCCGTGCGCGCGGAGCCCGCGCGGCCGGGGCTGGACTCGATCTGAGCACGGAGCGCCGAGAACGCGGCCCTGAGCTGGCCGCGGAACCTGACAGTCCGAGGAATCTGGGTAAGGAGAGGTCGAGATGAACGCGAGGGCGAACACCCCGAAATGGTCGCGGCGGCGGTTCCTCCAGCGCGGCGGTGGCCTGGTCCTGGCCTCCTCGGCGCTGGGATCCGGACTGGTGCCGGAAAGCATCCACCGCCTGCCACACGCCTGGGCTGCGACACCGGTCACCCTCGACCTCACCGACGTACAGCCCGGGAACGTCTTCGCGGGCGACGAACCGATGCGCCTTCGTGAAGTGCTGCGCGACCCCTCCGGCCGGCCCAGCACCTACGAGGTCGAGTTGGTCGGCAGGGACGCCGACGGGATCATCGTGTCCCGCCACACCCAAACGCTCCGCGTCGCCTCGGCCGAGCCGGTGAAGTACGTCGCACCCGTCGGAGCCGACGCATACGGCGCCTACACCGCCGACGCCACGCTCCGCGCCAGCGACGGAACGACGGTCGCGACCACCACCACCGCGCTGGCTCGGGTGCCCCAATCGCCGGACCGGCTCCAGCCGGACTCGCCATGGGGCATCGGCGGTGGCGGCTCGTTCATCGGGATCCGCTTCGACGAGACCACCATCGCCACCCGCCTCCAACTGGTCGCCGAGGCGGGCATCGCGTTCAGCCGGGAGGAGATCTTCTGGGACACCATCGAACCCAGCGAAGGCGAATGGCACTGGGAGCGGTTCGACCCGGCCGTCATCGCTGCGCGGAACAAGAAGGTTCTCTTCCTCGCCCTGCTGGACTACTGGGCGAGCTGGTCGCTGCCCGACGGCTACCAGGGCCAGTCCCACCCGACGCCCTGGGCGGAGGCCATCGACAACTTCGCGAACTACTGCTTTCAGGTCGTGTCCCGTTACAAACCGGGAGGCACCCTTGCCCGCGTCCTCGGCTGGGACGACGACTACGGCATCCGCCACTGGGAGGTGTGGAACGAGCCGCCCACCTTCTGGTTCGGCACCGCCGAGGAGTTCGGCCGGCTAGTCCGCGCCGCCTCCGCCGCGATCCGCCGCGCCGACCCGGATGCGTTCGTGGTCGTGTCCAACGGCGGGGAAAGCTTCGACCAGCAGGTGGTCGACGTCGCCGGCATCGGCTCCTACGACGCCATGGCCATCCATCTCTACCCGGGCCCGGCCGGACCGGAGGAGGGCAAGTTCGTCGAGCAGATCCACCAGGCACGCACGTTCCTGGACCGCAACGACGGCAGGCAGGTGAGGCTGTGGGTCACTGAGACGGGCTGGAACGTCCACGGCGGTGTCTCGCCGTGGGAGCAGGCCGCGTACATCGTCCGCGCCAACGTCGAGGCGGTCGCCGCGGGAGTCGAACGGGTCCTGGACTTCACCCTGCAATACGGCGGTGAGGGCTGGGGAATCCTCGACGACGCCCTCCATCCCCGGGTCGCCTACGCCGCCTACGCGGCCCTGACCGACCGGTTGCGCGACCACCGCCCCTCCGTGGGCGTGCCCATGGGGTCAGCCGTCCGGGCCTACGTGTTCGGCGCGGAGCAGGGCGCCACGGCGGTGGTGTGGAGCACCGCGGAGAACGGCAGCCTGAACCTGCATGCCGGTGCGCACCAGATCCAGCCCCACGACGTCATGGGCAACCGCCTCGACACCGGACGAGGCCCCGTGGAGGTGCCGCTCACCGGGCGGCCGGTCTTCCTGGTAGCACCCGGCCTCTCCCCCGAGCGGCTCGCCCGGATCGTCAAGGCCGGCTCCGTCCACGGCCTGACCCCGCTGGACATCGGTATCGACAACCTCGCCGACCTGCCCGTGAACCTGCCCGACCTGACCGTGACGATCACCAACCGCGTCAACGTCGACCAACACGGCACCGCCACCCTCACCCTGCCCGACGGCTGGAGCGTCGCAGAACCCGAACTGCCCTACGGGCCACTCGCACCCGGCGCGTCGACCGTCCTGCGCTACCGACTCCAACAGGCCCCGACGAACCCCGACAACACCTACCCCGTCCGGATCAGCGCGACCACTCCCGCCGCGCCCGGCGTGGTCACCGCCCAAACCACCCTGTTCGTCACCGCCGTCGTACGCGGAACACCCCCCATCGACGGGACCCTGGACGGCTTCCGGACAGCCGCACCGGTGCACGTCCAACGCCCCGACCAGGTGGTCGGCATCCCGAACTGGACTCCTGCCGGATGCTCGGCGACCGCCTGGGCGATGTGGGACGAGGACAACTTCTACTTCGCCGTCAGCGTCACCGACGACGTGTTCCACCAGCCGTACACCGGTGGCGACATCTGGAACGGTGACAGCGTGCAGCTGATGTTCGATCCGGACAACGTCAAGCAGGGCATGCCCCCGGGCGCCCAGGAGTACGGACTGGCTCTGACGTCCCAGGGCGAACAGGTGCACCGCTTCAGCGGCGGGTCGAGCGACGTCCCCGGCGCGAGGCTGGTGTGCCGACGCGGCGAGAACAGCGGGATCGTCTACACCTTCGCCCTGCCCATGACCGAGCTGGGCATCGAACCGGGCGTCGGCACCCGGATCGGCATGGACTTCCTCGTCAACGACAACGACGGCTCCGGCCGGTCAGGCTGGATCTACTGGACGCCCGGCATCGGCAACGCGTGGGACTCCTCGCTGTTCTCGACGTGGACGTTCGTCGGCGAGCGGCTCTGAGAGTGGCGGCGGGGCCCTCCGCCACGTCAGTTGCTCCGACGCGTGGCCAACTTCCGCAATACGCGATGGGCGCCCGCCTGACGCATTGACCTTGCGCGGTCCCAGAACAAGACTCCTGGCGAGGTGGGATCACATCACGGAGGTATGAGCATGAGTGCTCTCCCATCCGAGACTCCCCGTCCCTCCAGGAGGTTCGTCCTCCAAGCTGCCGGGGCGGGCCTTCTGGTCACCGCATCCGCTGCCGCCTGCGACCTGTCCACCAGTCCCAGGTCCCGCCACGAACAGCACGGCGGCGGATCCGGCGACACGCGCGAAGCTCCCGCCCTGGCCGAGCAGGTCAAGGCAGGCAAACTTCCGCCCTTGAGCAGGCGGCTTCCTGACAAGCCGCTGGTCGTAACCCCTGTCGAGAAGGTCGGCACGTACGGCGGGACCTGGCGCACCGGCTTCCTGGGCCCGGCCAACAGCTACTGGATCTACTACACGGCCGGATACGAGGGCCTCGTGCGGTGGGACAGCAAGTGGAACCAGGTCGTCCCAAACGTCGCGGAGTCGGTCGAGGCGTCCCCCGACGGCAAGGAGTTCACCTTCACGCTACGAAAGGGCGTCAGGTGGTCCGACGGGAAGCCGTTCACGGCGGCGGACATCATGTTCTCCTGGGAAGACTGCATGCTCAACAAGGACCTCTTCCCCATCCCGGTCAGCTTCATGGTCAGCGCCGACGGAAAGCCGGCCCAGCTCACGAAGGTGGACGACCACACCTTTCGCGTCAGCTTCGACACGCCGAACGGCCTCTTCCTTCAGCGCATGGCATCACAGTCCTACGGCACGGTGTTCGGAGACACCGCGAGCTATCCGCGCCATTACCTGGGGAAGTCCCACCCGAAATACAACCCGAGCGCCAAGCAAGACGCCAGGAAGCAGCACTTCTCCAAGTGGACGGAGTTGTTCCTGTCAAAGGCCGACTACACGACGAACCTTGACCTGCCAACCCTCAACGCCTGGCACCTGACCTCACCAGTGGGCAGGGGAAACCAGGCCTCGGTCGGGCGCAACCCGTACTACTGGAAGGTCGACACCGACGGGAAGCAACTGCCCTACATCGACAGGATCGTCTACGACACCGCAGGCGACCCGAACACAATGCTCCTGAAGGTCATGAACGGCGAGTATCAGTTTCACTACCCGGTCGTCAACACCCTGCAGAACAAGCCCGTCATCGCGCGCTACCGTGACCGGGGTCGGTACAAGATCTTCCCGATGACCTTCACCCGGATGAACTGGATGGTGATCGCCCTCAACCTCACCCACAGGGACGCGGCGACGCGGCGCACCTTCCAGAACAGAGACTTTCGTATCGCGCTCTCCCATGCCATCAACCGCACCCAGCTCATCGAGGCCGTCTTCCAGCGAACAGGCAAGCCCTGGCAGGCAGCACCGCGTCAGGAGCAAGCCGAGTTCTACGACGAGGAGATGGCCACCCAATACACCGAGTACGACCTCGACAAGGCAAACAAGCTGCTTGACGCCGCCGGTTACGAGCGCGACAAGAACGGCGCCCGCCTGGGCGCCGACGGCAAACCGATCTTCATCACCTTCGACGTCAACAACGGCGACACCCAGGCGGTGGACGCGCTCGGATTCGTGCGTGACGACTGGAAGAACCTAGGTATCCACATCGAAATCAACAGCATCGACCGTTCCTTGTTCTACACCCGCAAGGAAGCCAACAAACACGACGCGAGCGTGTGGGGCGGCGACGGCGGCCTCAAGGACGCCATGCTGGACCCGCGATGGTACTTTCCAGCGAACGCGGAGTCGAACTACGCCGTTCCGTGGGCGACATGGTTCACCAGCCGTGGACAGTCCGGCGAGAAGCCACCGGCCGCACCACTCCGGCAGATGCAGCTGTACTGGAAGCTACTCGAAGAGCCCGGCGCCGACCGTCGCACAGACATCTTCCGAGAAATCCTCAAGATCGCCAAGCAGCAGTTCTACGTGATCGGAACAGTACTTCCCCTGAGCGTGTACGGCGTCAAGACCGACAACTTCAAGAACGCGCCGGACCCGATGATCCTCGCGTACCTTCACCCGGACCCCGGCCCCGACAGGCCGGAGCAGTTCTTCCTCAATTCCTGAGAAGCCATCGCCTCGGGTGAGAGCTCACAGACAAGGAGTACTATGACCGCCGCCAAAAACGAAGAGTCGTACGTACTGAACTACCGCCTCCGCAGTCACGATTTCGGTGACCCACACCGAACGATACGAGTGCACGCGTCACAGGAAAGCATCGGCCGGCTCGTCGAGGATGGGTATCTGTTGCGGGAAGGCATGATAGAACGAGACCAACTCGAAGCCCTGCGGACCGCGCTCGACGAGGTGGTGGAAGCCGAGTCCGGCGCCCGGTCACCGAAGGCCGACAGTGAAGGCTCCCGACGATTTGGTGGCGTCTTCGTCCGGCATCTCATGGACAAGCACCCAGCCTTCCTCGACCTTCTGCGGTTCGAGCCAATCCTGTCGGTCGTTCGTGCGGTCCTCGGACCGCAGGTGCAGATGCGCGGGGTGTCCGCACGGGTCGTCTATCCGGACCAGCCGGACCAGGAGACCGAATGGCACTTCCACCAGCGGCTCATCCCAGACCCGCTGCCGCCGTTCTTCAGCCGCCCGCACACCGTCGAGGCTCTGGTCTACCTCGACGAGGCGGATGACTCGAACGGTCCGCTGTGCGTCGTGCCGGGCTCTCACCAGCGGATCGGGCAGGACCTTCCCCTGGACGACTACGCAGACAAACCCGACCAGGTGGTGCTGCGAGTGCCGGCCGGAGGATGCGTCTTCGCTCATGGAGCTCTCTGGCACCGCGCCATGCCCAACCGTCCGGACGGGACCGTCCGGCGTCTGCTCATCCTGGGTTACGGGCCCACGTGGATGAAATCCTCCATCTACGGAGAACGACCCGCCCATCCCCTGACCGACAGCCTGCTGCCCGACGCCGACCAGGAGACACGCGAACTCCTCGGCGTCGACGGGTGGATGTGACAGCGCTGGACCGCTCGTTCCCCAAGCTCACCACCGCACCTGCCGGCACCGCCGGCCCACCCCCGCCATCGGTGGCGACCGGACCGGAGCCGCGCACCGAGCATGACACGCATGCCGCAGGAACCATCGCTGTGGTGGCCGCCGTGTAGACAGTTGCGGTCTGTGAGGATGACGCCGCGTTACGCTCCGTGTTGACGCGGGCCCTGACCTGGATTGACTTCGATCTCTGCGAACGACTGCCGGCGTGTCGGTGCCGCCATCGCCCGGCTGGACCGGGCGGTCGCACCGCCGACCACCAAGGCCGTTCGCGGTCGTCGGCGATCCCCCCACGCTCGTCCGCATCACGGACGAGATCCATAGACCTCGCTCATCGGCTGCCGCTGCGGGTCGCCGTGGTGTTCGCTGGTGTCGCGCCGGCTGTGGCACAGGTCGATACCGCCGGCGAATGCCACGTCCCGCTCGGGGTGTCGGACGTGCCGGACGACGACGAACTTCTGATGATGAGACCCGCCCGGACGCACCCGCATGTCGCGGATGCACTCACCGCCCGCGGCATTGATGTCCTCGCCCAAATGCCGGTTCTGCTCCGCGCTGAACGCCAACCGGTCCCAGTGCGAACGCCAGATGAGCCCCTTGACGACCACACCGCGGCCGACGGCTTCACACAGCACGCGCGACACCTCGGCGCCCGGCTCGTCGAGACGCTCGTCGGGCCCGGGCGTGGCCGTCGTACGCGGACGCCGCTGAGGGTGTGCCCCCGTTACCTTTTTGATCGTCCCCGGTCGGGGACTCCTCGGTCGCCCGGCTCGGTATGACTTACTGCCCCAGTCGTAGGCATGATCCGGGGTTTTGTCGCCGGGTCGGGTGGCGTCAGCGGACCGCTGATAGGGACACGGCCACCTTCGGGTAGGTCTCTTCGTAACGTGGCTGCCGGCAGCCCGGCGCTTGGACCAGCGGCTGAAGGAAGTGGCACGGGACTGGGAGGCGAAGGGCGTGCACGGCGGCTACGGGGTGTTCCTCGGGTTGGACCTGGGCAAGGGTGATCACCACGCGGTTGGGCTGGCTCCAGACGGAACGCGGCTGCACGACGACGCACCGCTGCCCAACACCGAGGCCAGGCTGCGGCAGCTGTTCGACAAGCTCACCACCTAGGGCTCGGTACTGGTCGTGGTCGACCAGCCCGCCTCGATCGGTGCGTTGCCGGTAGCGTCGCCCGCGCCTGTGGCCATCAGGTGGCCCACCTGCCCGGTCTGGCGATGCGGCGGATCGCCGACCTGCCCCCCGGCGCGGCGAAGACCGACGCCCGCGACGCCTACGTGATCGCTGACGCGGCCCGCACCCTGCCGCACACCTTGCGGCGGGTCGACACCGGTGAGGAGACACTGGCCGAACTGGAGGTCCTCGTCGGCTACGACGACGACCTCGCCGGTGAGGCCACCCGCCTCGCCAACCGCACCCGCGGCCTGCTCACCCAGATCCAGCCGGCCCTGGAACGAGTCCTCGGTCCGAAGGTGCAGCACCCGGCGGTGCTGGAGCTATTGGCCCGCTGCGGCGGACCGATCGGACTTCGCAACGCCGGACGCCGCAAACTCACCTCGATCGCGGTCAAGAACACACCCCAGATGGGCGCGCAAATGCCGAGGCGATCCAGGCCGCGCTGGACGAACAGACCGTCACCGCCCCGGCACCATGTGCGGAGCTGGGGTTCGTGTCGTACCGCTCCTGCGACACCTCGGGTCCGAGGTGGCGCAGGAGGACACCACCGACGTCGACGGCCAGCACACCGTTACGCCGCACCTCACCTTGCTATTCCGGACCAGCCGGAGTGGGTGAGCACATACGTCAGGTCGGCCAGCCACCCCCGGTCCGGAGCCTGGGCGGTGAAGTCCCGCCGGGACCAGATCGGCCGGCAGGCGGTCTCAGCACCCTGGGTGCCCGTGGTCGTGCCGGTCCTGTAGCGACCTGATCCCGCGCACCCCCTCCGTACCATCGGCCTTCGACGTTGCGTCGGGCGACCGCCTGCCCTTCCGATTGTTACCTGACCCCTGGTGGGGTGCTCGACCGTCAGCGCTCAGCTCGTCACTTGCATTTCTGGAGGGCGTCCTGGAACTCCTTGCGAGCCTGGTCGCCGCCCTGGCGCTTCCAGGTCTTGATGACCTCGTCGAGGTGGGACATCGGCTGGGCGCCCGTCGCGATCCGGTTGAACGCGTCCTGCTCCATCTTCACCAGGCTCGCCGCGTTTTGCACCCATGCCGGCGAGTAGAGGCCCTGGGTCGGGTCCGCCGTCGCGCCGTCGAGTGACTCCTCCTGCCAGTGCTGCATCCGCTCGGCCTCGCCGGGCTGGTTGGCGTAGAAGTAGTTGATCTCACCCGGGCCGCACAGGTAGTTGATGCCGTTCGCCCAGTTCTGGTTGCCGTTGGACACCGCGACCGGCGCACCCTTCACGTAGTTGAACATCTTGCCCTCGATGCCCTTGTACATGAAGGTGAACTCCTCGCTGCCGAAAGGAGCCGCCCAGTACTCCATGATGTGGATCAGTTCGACGATCTTCTTCTCGTCCTTGACGGACGACGGGATACCGCCGAAGCCGTAGCTCGCCGTTCCGATCGCCATCGCGGGTTTCCCGCCGTCGTGACCTGGCGGCAGCCATGGTTGGGGATTCGCCTTCGGGTTGTTCTGCCTCGTCTGGGTGTAGTCGGTGTTCGGCTGGTTGCCGAAGAAGCCCCACCCACCCTGCGTGAAGAACCCCGTCCGTCCACCATGGAAGAGGTCCTGGTTCTGGTTCAGCGTCAGGGTCAGCGCGTCGGGGTGGATCGCGCCCTTCTTCCAGAGCTTGTTGGTGAATTCCAGCGCCGCCCTGTACTCCTCGGTCTCGAAGTCCTTCTGCAGGGTGCCCTCCTTGCCGAGGCGCCAGTTGTTCGGAGCGCGGAACATGCCCATCCACATGCTCTGGCGCAACCCGTCCAGGCCGTAGGTGTTCCTCTTCCCGTCACCGTTGGGGTCCTGGGTGGCGAAGGCGACGAACATTTCCAGCACTTCGTCGGCATTCTTAGGGTTGTCCACGCCGAGCTTCTCGGCCCAGTCCTTGCGGTACATGCCGAGCTGCCCGTTGACGGCCTGGATCGGATACGGGACACCGTAGAGCTTTCCCTGGAACGAACTGCCCTGCCACGTCAGCGGCGGGATCCGCTGCAGGTTGGGGAAGTCCTTGAGCCCGTCACCGCTGAGGTACTGCGTCAGGTCGTGGAACGCGCCCTGGGCGATGAACTTCTGGAAGCCGGCACCGTTGTACTGGCCGTTCTGGTTGAAGTTGATGTAGGTGATGTCCGGGAAGTTGCCGCTCGCAGCCAGGGTCAGCAGCTTCGTGGCGTAGTCCGGCGACGGCGCGAGAGTTGGTTGCAACTTGACGTTGAGTCGCTTGTTCAGCTCCTGCCACCACGGGTTCTTGCCCAGCCCCGGCGGCGGCGAGCTGAAGAGGATCTGGAACGTGGACACCGTGCCGCCCTTGCCGGGGGGCTCCGGCATCGTGACGTACGGCTTCGGGTAGGCCGTCCACGCGATCGGCGTGTTCTTGACCTTCGACACGACCTCCTCCGGTTGGTGCTTCACCGTGCTCGCCGGAAATTTCAGCTCGGAGACACAACTGGCACTCGACGAGCCCGCCTTTCCGCACCCGCCCAGGAACGCCAGGCCCGCTCCCGCGAGTCCCGAAAGGAAGATCCTTCTGTCCACTCTCCCACCAACGCCGATACCTGGGCTTGGTAGATCGCCAGATTCCATCGCTGTTCACCTTCCTGGAGCATCGACGGGCATCTAATTGGGGCCGCGTTGTCGCTTCTCATCCCTTGACCGCACCTGACAGAACGCCCTGTGTGAAGTACTTCTGCAGGAAGGGATACACGAGGATGATCGGCGCGGTCGCGATGATCACGACTGCCATCTGCACGGTCTCCGCCGGTGGAGCCGGCTGGCCGACCTGCTGACTCTGTGCGATGTTCTGGCCCTGAAGGACGAACAGTCGCAGGACCAACTGGATGGGCCACTTTGTCGTGTCGTTCAGGTAGATGAGCGCGTTGAAGAAGTCCGACCACAAGGCCACGCCGTAGAACAACGCGACGACGGCCAGGACCGCCTTCGACAACGGCAGGATGATGTGCCAGAACACCTGGAAGGGACCGGCCCCGTCGATCCGTGCTGCGTCGGTCAACTCGTCGGGGATGTTCATGAAGAACTGCCGGACGACAACCAGGTTGAACGCGCTGATCAGTCCGGGCACGATCAGGGCCCCGTAGGAGTTGAGCATCCCCAGGTACCGAACGAGCAGGTAGTTGGGGATGATGCCGGCGCTGAACAGCAGCGTCCCGAGCACCATGAGCAGGACGAGTCTGCTTCCGGGTACCTGCCGGGTGCGGGTCAGCCCGTACGCCAATGTCGTCGTCATCACCATGCTCACGACGGTGCCGACGACTGTGACGCACACGCTCACCAGCAGGGCGCGGGTGACCACGCCACCGGCCAGAATCTGCCGGTACGCCTCCAGCGTTGGGTGTTTCGGGATCAGCGTCACCGACGATCCGGCAAGGTCCGCCTGGGTGGACAGGCTGACCGACAGGACGTAGAGGAACGGGAACAGCATCACGCCGACGATGACCGCGATGGTGACGACCTTCGTGATACTGGTGCCGACGGACGCCTTCTCGATCCAGATCGGCCGGGACGCCCGTGGCGGTGCCGTGCGTAGTGCCATCAGAACACTCCATCCTCACCGAGCAGGTGCGCGACCTTGTTCGCCACGACGATCAGGATCGTGCCGACCACACCCTTGAACAAGCCGACGGCGGTCGCCAAGCCCCAGTTGCCGCCCACGACTCCCTCGAGATAGACGAAGGTGTCGAGGACCTGGCCGGCCTGCTCACCCACCGCTGGCTCCTGCAGGAGGATCTGCTCGAACCCGGTGGTCAGGATGTTTCCGAGGTTGAGAATCAGCAGCAGGATCGCGATCCCTTTGATCCCCGGCAGGGTGACGTGCCACATTCGACGGATCGGCCTGGCGCCGTCGACCACGGCCGACTCGTACAGCGCCGGGTCGATCTTCGTGAGGGCCGCGAGGAAGATGATCGTGCCCCAACCCACGTACTTCCACATGTACTGCACGACCATCATCGGCTTGAACAGCTCCGGATTGCTCATCAGGTTGATCGCACCGAAGCCGTGGTCGGCCAGCGCCTGGTTCAGCAGGCCGTCGCCACCAAGCACGGACTGCCAAACGCTGACCAGCACGACCCAGCCAATGAAATAGGGCAGATAGACAATCGTCTGGATGACCCGTTTGACCGTCGGCGAGAGAATGCTGTTCAGCAGAAGGGCAAGTGCGATGGGAGCGGGAAAGAAGAAGATCAGCTGGAGTCCGTTGATGACGAGCGTGTTAACGAGGGCCTGACCCACCCTCGGGTCCTGGAAGAGCTGGACGAAGTTGTTCAGCCCGACCCACTCGCTCTGGATGATTCCCTGATACGGCGAGTAGTTTTCGAAGGCCACGATGTTGCCGGCCAGCGGCAGGTACCGGAAGACAACGAAGAACAAGAACCCGGGCAGGATGAACAGATACATCGCTCGTTCCTGCCACACTCGCGACCACAAGGACACGTGCCGGGAATCATCCGGACGCGCCGGAAGCTTGCTCCTCTCGACAGTGTCCGAACTCGTTGCTGAGCCCTGGACGGCCACCTCCGACTCCCTTCGTACACCCGACACACCGGCGCCCTCGCGCACGGAGGCCGGTCATGGTTCAGTCCCAGAGGTCGACGCCCAGGAGCTTGCGTCCCAGCGGAGTCAACTCGGCGGGCGCAGATCGCTTCTCTTCGATCCCGCGTGGATCGCCCGGGAACGCCGCGCCGGACGGGTGGGTGTTGGCCTGCCAGCACTGGATCCGCTGTTGACGCGCAGCCTCATCGGTGCCGACGGGATTCATGCTGAGGTACTGTGCGAACCGCGGACGCTGTGAGGTGTTGTGGCCGTTTCCATGCAGGAGTCGGGTCGTCCAGATCAGCAGGTCGCCGGCCGCGAGCCGGGGCCTTGTCACCGTGTATGCCGAGTAGTCGGGGTTTCGAGACGCGATCCGCTCGGGCGTCTGCGTCTTCAGGTACGCCTCGAGGTCCTGGTAGATCTCGGGGACACACTGGAAACCGCCCATGTCCGGCTCGGTGTCGGTCAGCGCGAGCACACCCTGGACGCGAAACGGGATGTCGGGATACTGTGTCATGTCGGTATCCCAGTGGATCATGCCCTTGTGGTCGTACTCCGGATAGCGCGGATCTACCGGCGGCTTGAGTCCGACACGGTCGATCGACACCGAGAGCCTGTCCGTGCCATGAATCGCCTTGAAGATCTCATAGACCCGTGGGCTCTGCCGGATGTTCCACATCGACTGGTAGTGATACATCTCCACCATGCCCACCGGCCGGATGACGTCCGGCCGATACCACGAATCCGGGTCGTCCGGGCTGGCGCCGGTGTGTCGCCACATGTCGTCGATGACCGCCTGCAGATCGTCGGCGGGAACCGCGTCATGCACGATCACGTATCCGTACTTCATGATCTGGTCGCGCCACTCCGCCGAGTCTCTCTGATCGCAACTCGGCTCCCGTGTGGACGCAGTCATTACGTACCTCCTGTCGACTCCGGAATCACTAGGCACCGAGTAACAAGGCGAGTCGTCCGACGATCGTCGGACGTCCGCCTTTGTTGGTCGGTCGTCACAGCTGGTGCGTTGCTGCGGTTCGTCGAAAGAAGGGGCGAGTGTCGGTTGGGCCCTGTGGGCACAACAAGGCTCCTGTTCGGAAGACCGTCAGGTCATCAGCGCCCGTTTATGAGTCCGCATGAGAAGGTCGACTTCAGTGTCGACCGATATTCGTTGACTACCATTTGCTCCAAGGCATAAAACTTAATCGCCATCGGCGGCTGCAATTCGATGAGGCGACTAACTTTTCTGGCGCCAAACAAAGACAATTTCGTGTTGCATTCATCAGTGATTGAACGAAGAACTGCGGACAACCTAATCCTCGGGTCGGACCCGGTCAACGCGTTGACCGTCAATGGTCAGGGGCGGTCGTCGCCGGTCACAGGCATGCATCTGAAGCCCTCCCCGCATCCTGTCGGGATCCTCCAACCGGGCTGCTCGGTGGGGAAGAGGGACCCTGCAGCTGCTCGACGTCCTGCGCGTCGGGACTTGACCCTCAATCCTCAGAGCGTTGAAATCGCAGTGACCGCACGCTCAACGTGGCGACCAACGTCGCCCGGCGTGGAGAATCTTCTGCGCCCAGGCGTCGAGTTCGGTGCGTACGGTCGAAGTCGACACCAGAGCGGTGACGGGCGCGTTCAACCGGGCCCTGTGGGCGTTCCAGTCGGTGATCACGGCGACCGGCGCGATGGCGTTGACGCGGATACCGTGCGGCGCACCTTCGAACGGCGGCCGCGCGAGTGAAGACTTCGAACCGCGCTCATGGTTGCGTCATACGACGTCTGCTGCTCACGACCGCCTGGCGACTCGCGGCACATTGCTGGTACTGATGCTCTATCAGCCGACCGAGACCACTTCTGACGTGGAGGACCTCACCCGTGGAGATCTGGATCAACCCGGCCTGTTCCAAGAGTCGTACCGCCACCAAGGCGCTCGACGAGGCCGGGCTCGCCTACACGGTCCGCCGCTACCTCGACGACCCGCCCACCGCCGCGGAGCTGGCCGATGTCCTGTCCCGCCTGAACCTCGAACCCTGGGACCTCGTCCGCCACAACGAACCCCAAGCCAAACCTCTCCGTGAGGTACCCCGCGACGCCGCACACCGCGAGACCTGGATCGAAGCGATGGTCGCCCACCCCATCCTCATCCAACGCCCCATCCTCACCGCCGACGACTCCACCACCGCCATCGCCAGGGACCCCGAAACCCTCTCCAAGTTCCTCCCCTGACAGCCGAGGCGGAGGCCAACGCTGACCTGGTTCGACTTCGATCTCTGCGGATGGGTGTGTCCGACTGGCAGCGAATGCTGATCTCGGGCCAGCCAGGTTCGATCGAGCAAGCGTGATCAATACCTCCTGCGAGTGCCCTCAGGCCTGGCCGCAGATGCTCCGGGGTCATATGACTGTCAAAACCAGCCTCGAGATGTGACATCCGGAGGTGTGAATCGCCCTGGGTCTTGTGGAGGCTCTGGCTATGTGATTCCGGCCAGGGGCTTGTCGCCCTGTTGGGTAGCGTAGAACGCTGCTTCGAACTCGGTGGGCGGTAGGTCGTTGAGGTAGCCGTGGAGCCGGGTGGTGTTGTGCCAGTGCACCCAGCCCAGGGTGGCCAATTCGACGTCGTCGACGGTGCGCCACGGGCCCGTGTGTGCTGGGCCGCGGATGAGTTCGGTCTTGTAGTAGCCGTTGACCGTCTCGGCCAGGGCGTTGTCGTAGGAGTCCCCGACCGTGCCGATCGAGGGCACCGCACCGATCTCGGCGAGCCGTTCGCCGTAGCGCACGCTGGTGAACTGCGACCCGGCATCGGAGTGACAGCGCAGCCCACCCAGCCGGGTGCCCCGTGACCATCGGGCCATCTCGATCGCGTCGAGCACCATCTGGGTGCGCATGTGGGAGGCGACCCGCCAGCCCACGATCGCCCTCGAGAACGCGTCGACGATGAAGCACACGTAGGCGACACCGGCGAAGGTCGGCACGTAGGTCAGGTCGGTCACCCACAGCTGGTTCGGCGCGGTGGCGGTGAAGTCGCGCCGCACCAGGTCCGAATGCCGCGGTATGCCCTCACCGGGACGGGTGGTGATCACCCGTTTACTGCGGCGGGCGCCGGCGATGTGTTCGGCCCGCATCAGCCGGGCGGTCTGGTCCCGGCCGATGTCGTGCCCGGCCCGTCGGGCCGCCTTCCACAACTTGTGTGCCCCGTAGACGGAGTAGTTGTCCTCCCACAGCTTGCGCAGTACCGCCCGCAGCTGTGCGTCGCGGCGTGCCCGCGCCGACGGTGTGCGGGACTTGATCGCGTAGTAGGTGCTGGACGCCACCCGCACTCCTGCGGACCGCAGGACCGCGCAGATGGGCTCGACTCCAAGCTCCCTACCCTCAAACACCACGTGACGGTTCGCGTCGATGAAGGCAGCTACTTCTTGTGCTGGCGGTCGAGCTCCGCCCCGAAGAAAGACGCCGCACGCTTGAGGATCTCATTCGCCCGGCGCAGCTCCCGGTTCTCCTGCTCCAGCTCAGCGATCCGCGCAGCTTCAGCCGAGGTCATCCCAGGCTTCGCGCCGTCGTCGATGTCGGCCTGACGCACCCACGTCCGCAGGGACTCCACCCCGTAGCCCAACTGTTCCGCGACCCGCTGCACCGTCCCGTGCTCAGACCCCAACTCGGTCCGCAACGTGCGCACCATCCGCACCGCCGCAGCCTTCTCCTCTGGGCTGTACCGCCGCGTCTGCGGCTTCCCAGGCACCTGCTCCTTCGGCATGGCTCCATCCTCATATCCAAGGTCAGGAGCCTCCAAGCGACCCAGGGCGATTCAGTGCCCGCCAAGAGACTTGTCCGGACGCGGGGGTTCTGTTCGCTTGTCACCGGGGCATTGCTGCGGTACGACGTTCAGGAGCGTTGACATCGACGCAGCAACGGGGTGACAGACCCGAGATGCCGCTCGAAGACCACGACACGACTCATCCCTGGGGAGCCCATGGCCACAAGGAAGGAACCTCACCTCCTCTACCGCGGCGAACACCTCGCTCCTGAACGTCTGGCGCAACTGCCCGGCTTGGGCAAGAACGGACATGGAGTCGTCGCAGCCGGTCTGCACGACGACCCGGATGAGGCCGTCGTGTTCGACGACGTACAGAGCTTCCTGCGGTGGTTGCCGGCCGGCCCGGCGCGAGAACCGATGCATCACTCATTCGCCAAGGCCGCGGAGCTGCGATCCAGTCGCGCGGTCACCGAGGAGCAGTTCGTCCATGACTGGCGCGTGAGGAACGAGTCAATCAAGCCTGCGTTGTCGAAGCTGGCCGCCGACCTGGGGATTCCCAAGGACTCACCGCAGCTGTTCAAGGAGGCACACGAGCGCGGCATTCTGCACACGATCTTCGTCTACGACCAGCCGTACGGGAAAGGTGCGTGGACGTTCTACGACGGGCCGGTCCCCGTCTTCGGATGGACTGGATGGGACAACCGGATCCAGTCTTACCTACCCTTCGGCTTCGGCGGGATGTGGTCGGACAACTGGTTCTGGGGGCCTGCCGTGGCCGTAGGCGGTATCGGCGCGGTCGTGACATTCGAGGGCACCCTGCTGGGATGGTTCAGCCGACGCGCCTCATCGGGATACATCTCGGGTCCCTGACCAGCGCCTCCCCAGAGCCAACGCCTTGATCTCGTGACGCTCCTCGACGCCACGTGATTGCCGAGATTTGTGACTTCCTGGGTATGTCGGCCGAGGACGAGCTGCGTGTCGCGTGGACTGACGGAGATTGTGCGAGACTTCTGCGCCGGTTCAGAGCCATCACAGGCTTGGACCGCCACGGGTCGTCTGACCTGGGCAGCCACGTCGCCGGGTCGGCAGCGGACGCCTGGCCGGACTCGCGCCTGCACTACGAGAGCGACCCTGACGAGGTTGCCGCCAAGACCATTCTCGGTGAGGCCGGATTCGATCGGGCGGAGGGAGGCGACTTCGCTGACGTCTGCCACCTCGCCCACTTATTCGGCGAGACAACTGATCACCTGACCACACACGCAGTCAGCCATAACGGCCCGAAACTGCGATCCCGACACGATCATCACGGTGGCGCAAAGCCATTGATGCTTTTACAGGAAAGCCCCCAACCGGGCACTTGACCTGCACAGTTACAGGTTGGCGCACGGTGCGTCAGGCAGTCGGGTCCAGTCGGGCGCTGGCGCCAGGTGGCCGGCAGTCTTCCGGCCCTGTGCGCATCTTGCCGCGTCTGTTGGGCCGGATCCTGGACCAGTGGCGGCTCCAGCGTGCCCGGTTCGGTGCGGCCGCGGACCCCCGCGCGGGTGTCAGGTCGAGGAGGGGAGGCAAAGCCGCATGCGGAGACCGCGGTCCAGGGGTTCGGCTGCGACGGTGCCGCCGTGGGTCTCGACGACCTGTTTGACGATGGCGAGTCCGAGGCCGGATCCGGGGAGAGAGCGGGCGGTCGGTGAGCGGTAGAAGCGGTCGTAGACGAAGGGCAGGTCGTCCGCCGGGATGCCCGGGCCCTGGTCGGTGACGGTGACCGTACCGTCGGGGAATACCCCGACCAGGACCTGGCCGCCGTCCGGGCTCCATTTGACCGCGTTGTCGACGAGGTTGCCCACGGCGCGTTCCAGTGCGTCGGGGTCGGCGTGTACCAGGCATTCGGACAGGTCGGTATGCAGCGACACATGCGGGCTTCGCCGGGCGGCCCGGGCCACCACCCGTTCTGCGAGGAGGTCGAGGCGGGTGTCCTCGGCGTGGGTGTGCTGCTGCCCGTACCGGGCCAGTTCCACCAGGTCGTTGACGAGGGACCGGAGCTCCTCGGCCTGGGAGCGGGCCTGCTCGACCAGCGCGGGGGCTTGCGGGTCGGCCACGCCGGGGCCGTCGCCGAGCAGGTCCAGATTGGTGATGATACTGGTCAGCGGGGTACGCAGTTCGTGCGAGGCGTCGGCGACCAGCCGCCGCTGCGCCCATACAGACTCCTCCACCGCGGCCATCATCGCGGTGAAGGAGCGCGCCAGCCGGGCGATCTCGTCGCGTCCCCGGACGTCGATCCGGGCGGTGAGGTCCCGGGTGGCCGTCACGTGCTCGACCGTCTCGGTGAGCCTCCGCACCGGGCGGAGTACCCGGCCGGCCACGAGTCGCGCGCCGAGGGCCGCCAACAGGGTGCCGATGGCCGTGATCGCGGCAAGCAGGGCGGCGAGCGGACGGAGGGTGGACTCGACCACTGACTGCGGTATCGCCGCCCGGACCACCGCGCCCTTCCAGCCGGCCAGCGGCGCGGTGTACACGCGATAGTGCACCCCCTGGTACTCCGCGTCCTGGAAGTACGCCGGGGCCTTGCCCTGGGAGACCAGCACGTCCCGCTCGGTGACCGCTATGAAGGCGCCGCCAGGACCGGCCTCGACCGGCGGGACCATGAACTGCAGCTGCGTGGAGCCGACGGTGACCGGCGAGGTCGGCACCGTCAGCCGGGATCCCTCCCGCTCCTGCTTCATCTGCTGCACCTTGAACTTGAAGTCCTCGAGCAGCTTGGAGGCGTCCTGGTCGGCGGCGGCGACGAGGATCTCGTCGTGCTGATGGTGCAGGTCGGCGCTGAGCGAAGGGTAGATGATCAGCGAGGCCAGCAGCAGCGCCGCGAAGACCACCGTGCCGCCCGCCAGTGCCACCCGGTTTCCCAGGGTCACGGCTCCTCCCGCAGCACATAGCCGAGCCCGCGCACGGTCTGGAGCAGCCGGGGCTCGCCGCCGGCCTCCAGCTTGCCGCGCAGATAACTGATATAGACCCACAGCGCGTTGGAGGACGGCCCGAAGTCGTAGCCCCACACCGACTCGAAGATCAGCGACCGGCTCAGCACCCGCCGCGGGTTGCGCAGGAACAGCTCCAGCAGCGCGTACTCGGTGCGGGTGAGCTCCAGCGTCCGCCCGCCGCGGCGGGCCTGGCAGGCCGCCATGTCCAGTTCCAGGTCGGCGAAGCGGATGACCTCCTCCTGGGCGGCGGCGCCGCGCCGCAGCAACGCGCGTACGCGGGCCCTGAGCTCGTCGAGGGCGAACGGCTTGACCAGGTAGTCGTCGGCGCCCGCATCCAGACCGGCCACCCGGTCCTCGACAAGGTCCCGGGCAGTCAGCATGAGAATTGGCACGCGGTCGCCCCGGGCCCGGACCCGGCGGCACACCTCCAGGCCGTTCGGCTCCGGCATCAGCACGTCGAGGATGACGACGTCGGGCTGGCCACCGCCGAGTGCCTCCAACGCCTCGGTACCGTCCGCTGCCTCGGCCACCTCGTGGCCGTCCCGGGTCAGGGCCCTGGAAAGCGCGAGGCGCACCGCGTCGTCGTCGTCCACCACCAGCACACGCATGGCTGCAATCGTCCCGTCCAGGAGGTCAATGGCGAACATGGGCGGCCAGCCCGGAGAGTCCCGGGGCCGGCCGCCCGCTGTCGGTTCAGCGCTTCGAGGACTGCCCGCCGGCGGCCAGCTCATCCGGTCCCCTGTGCCTGATAACGACCTTGCCGTCCCCCGGCTTGCCCTTGCCCTTCTCCTCCACGACCTGCTTGCCGAGGGCCTGCTTGGCCGCCGCCAGAGCCTTCTCGAAACGCACGGGACTGACGCCCAGTTCCTTCGCGATCGCCGCGAACTCGGCGCTGCGCGGGTCGACACCGTGCGACCGATCGGCCAGCGCGAACAGCTCCTTCAGCGCGTGCTCCGCGGAGGCGACGCCGACGTCCAGCCGGGCGGCGGCGGCCTCGGCCAAGAGCCTCACGGTGCCGGCGTCGTCCGGTCCCCTGTGCCTGATGACGACCTTGCCGTCCCCCGGCTTGCCCTTGCCCTTCTCCTCCACGACCTGCTTGCCGAGGGCCTGCTTGGCCGCCGCCAGAGCCTTCTCGAAACGCACGGGACTGACGCCCAGTTCCTTCGCGATCGCCGCGAACTCGGCGCTGCGCGGGTCGACACCGTGCGACCGATCGGCCAGCGCGAACAGCTCCTTCAGCGCGTGCTCCGCGGAGGCGACGCCGACGTCCAGCCGGGCGGCGGCGGCCTCGGCCAAGAGCCTCACGGTGCCGGCGTCGTCCGGTCCCCTGTGCCTGATGACGACCTTGCCGTCCCCCGGCTTGCCCTTCGCCCCGGCAGCTGCAACCGCCTTGGCCTTGGCCGTGTCGGACGACGGGCTCGCGGACGCGGCCGCGGACGCAGTCAGGCTGACCGCCGTGGCGACCGCGGCCACCACAGCCATCAAACGCACCCTGCTTCTCATACCTGCTCCCCTTCGCACTCGTGGGCCGGCGACTGCCGCCGCCCAAAGTCGAGAAGACCATGTGGAACTCAAGGGAACTCTCAAGAAACCTTAGGCCGGCCTTAGGCCTCGATCCGTGGATCGGGTGCGTCGTCCATCAGCCGGTCGCGTGTGCCGGGTTGGTGCCGGGATGACACGGGCCGAGCGGGCGGCCTGTCGGACCTGGTCTTGAGCAAGGTCGCGATCGCGGAGACGAGGCTGGCTGGCTTTGGTGGTGCGGGGCAGGCCCACGCCTGTCCGCCGGACAGGGGCGGATGTGGCCTGAACGTGTCACAGGCCTTGATGATCGTGATGACGGGCGCTGAATTTGTATGGCAGCGCTTCGTAGAACGGTCCAAGTTCGCCGGGGCCCTGCTGGAGCGACGGACCGGCACGAGATTCGCAGTCCGGTTCCCGATCCCGTCTCAAGCACACCGTAGGGCGCTGTCCATCGCCGTCTCATTGCACACGCCACCGTGATCCGCTCCAGGTGAAGGGAACACCCGACCATGCCATGTGTTTTCCGGCCCTGTTCACCGCCGTCGTGATGACACGCCTGCGCTTAGTGTTCTGAGGGGTACTGATGCAAGGACTACTGCGCCGCGCGATGGCGGTAGCTCTCGCCGTCGCGGCAACATCGGTCTGGTCGGTGGCCCTGGCACCGACACGAACCTTCGCCGCGGCAACAGCGGGCTCGGCTGTCACGGTCAGCCCCGCAGGTGCCACGTCGGTTCCCTCGGATCCCAACGACGTGGCCGGCTACGCTCCGGACGGCACCAGCAACATTGCGGTCGGTGCCACGGTGACGTCTTCCTCCAGTTACGAGATGCCCAGCGAGACCTGGGCCATGGCCTTCCTGAACAACCAGGTGGCGGGCACCGCCGACGGGTGGAGCACCAATCCGTACGAGAAGGTGCAGGACCCGACGGCCACGGCGTGGGTGCGCTACGACTTCGGCGATACCTACGATCTGGACCGGGTCGTCGTCTTCCCACGGAGCAAGAGCTTCCCGGCCGACTTCCGCGTCGAGGTGTCCGACGACGGCGACACCTACACCACCGTCTTCTCCAGCAGCGGCAACGCCGACGACCGCACCGATCCAGCGGTGGTTGACCTGGCGGGGGTGAAAGGGCGGTACCTGCGCCTGTACGTCACCCGGCGCAACGGCGTCGCCACCGGCGACGGATACCTGGTACAGCTGTCCGAGCTCGCGGTCTTCGGCACGATCAGTGGCGTACATCTGTCCATCGACAAGCCCGCGCTGCTCTTGGAGACCGGCGGCAGTGACCAGTTGCCGTACCGGGCCGCCGCACCCGGTGGTACGCCGCAGGTGGCCTGGTCCTCCTCCGACCCGGCGGTGGCGACGGTGGACGACACCGGCAAGGTGACGGCGGTGGCGCCGGGCGAGGCGACGATCACGTTGACCGCACCGCAGCTCGACGTCTCGACGTCGATCTCGGTCAAGGTGCAGGACCACGTAGCGCGGATGGGTGAGGACAACATCCTCATCTCGGTGTTCTGGCCACCCACGGGTGCCAACTACGTCAACGACACCCAGTACCGCTATCTCGGCGACGCCGGCATCGATGACGTAGTGGGCAACGACACATTGGCGACCAAGGACATCAACCTGAAGATGGCCCAACTCGCGTACCAGCACGGCCTGCAGGCGACGGTCTACGACAGTCGCTTCACGAGCTTCCCGTCGATGTCCGACGACCAGATCAAGAAGCTCGTGCGGGAGTACACCGACGTGCCGGGCGTGGGTGGGTTCTACCTCGTGGACGAGCCGTACGACCCCACCCCGTACCAGCATGTCGTCAACGCCATCGCCGACGTCGCACCCGGCTACGACGCGCACCTGAACTTCCTGCCCAGCAGCGTTTACCCGTCAGAGGCGGCGTACGCGCAGGTCATGCAGAACTACCTGACCGGCATCGATGGCCGTGGCTACCTGATGTTCGACCGGTATCCGTTAGGACTGGCGGCGGACAGCATGGACTACACCGGCTTCCTGACCAACCTCAACACGGTACGCAAGGTCGGACTTGCCAACAACACCAAGACGGCGACCTACCTGCAGTCGATAGGGCTACCGGGCGGCTTCCGCCGACCCAACGCCACCGAGATCCGCTACGAGGCCAACCTGGCCCTGGCCTACGGATACAAGCAGCTGTCCTACTTCACCTGGTTCACCCCGACCAACCGTAGCCAGACGTTCACCGACGCCATCGTGACCGCCGACGGGCAAAAGACCGACCTGTACGAGCCGGTCAAGCAGCTCGACAGCGAGATCCACGCGATCGGCTCGACCCTGGTGAAGCTGGACGCGAGGCAGGTCTGGCAGAACGGCAACACCTACGGTCAGCCGACGGTGCCGAAGGACTTCTTCACCCATGCCGGCTCCAACCAGAACCTGACACTCTCCTACCTGCGTGATCGGGACACCGGCCGCAACTACCTGATGGTCGTCAACAACGACTTCACCAGGGGTCAGGACATCTCCCTCACCTTCGACCACGGCATCGGTTCGGTACAGGAGCTCAGCCGCACCGACGGAACCCTCCGCACGCCGATCGCGCTGACCGATGGCACGCCGCTGGACCGCCACCTCGATGCGGGCGAGGCGGTGCTGTACGCGCTGCCCACCGGCTACGACTACGAGCACCCACCGGCCTGGAAACTGACCACCGTCTACAACACCGGCGACCGGGTCAGCTATCAGGGCAAGACCTACCTCGCCGCATGGCGCTCCTACGACCAGACCCCGGGCGACCCGAACGGCCCGTGGCAGGAGACCGCGACGACCGACGACGGCACCCCGAAGTGGACGGCCTCACGGATATTCGAGGCCGGCGACAAGGTCAGCTACCAGGGCAAGACGTACCTCGCCGCATGGCATTCCCGCAACCAGACCCCGGGCGACCCGAACGGTCCGTGGCAGGAAATCGCGATGACCGACGACGGCACGCCAATCTGGACGCCCTCGCGGATTTTCCACGCCGGCGACAAGGCCAGCTATCAGGGCCATCTGTACGAGGCGCTGCAGTACACCCGCAATCAGGTGCCAGGTGAAGCGAACAGCCCGTGGAAAAACATCGATCCTCGCTACACCTTCGACGACAGTGTGCAGGGCTGGCAGGCGGGTCAGAACGTGACCGGGGTGGAACAGGTGACCTCCATCGCGAACAGCCCGGGCAGATGCTTCTCCGGTGGCTGCCTGCAGGCGAACACCGCGTCCGTGGCGCCGACAGCGGTACGCAGCGTCTACCTCGCCCCCGACCAGCCGATCGACATGTCACGAGCCTCGACCTTCTCGCTGAAGTTCAACTCCTGGGGCAGCGTGCCCGGCGTCGACCAGGCGACCGGGTACCAGGTGACCGTGAAGCTGACCGGCGCCAACGGCGCCACGCTGACCAAGACGTTCAACACGTCGGCGGACGCGTGGACGTCGCTCTCGTTCGAGCTGAAGGGCTGGGCAGGTGCGTCGGCGGTGAGCCGGATCGAGATCGGGACCCGCACGGCCGACACGGACTACGGGGCGTGGCCCGGCGAGTTCCAGCTCGACAACGTGACCTGGCAGTAGCCACCGGCGGGTGCCGCGAAGTCTGCCTCGCGGCGCCCCGCCGGGGCACAGACCCGCCGGAGGGTCGGAATCGGGTGGCGCCGAGATTGGCGGCTTCGCTAGCTTCTCAGACCATGACCGACGTTCTGCCACGTGCCGGATTCTCTTGCGATCTGCTTCAGTTCGTCCGTGAGCGGTACGGGCTGGGCGAGCTTGTCGACCCAGTTGACCTGGGCGGCGGGTTCAGCCTCAACATGGCCGTATGGTCCGGCAGGCGTCGGCTGGTTGTCCGGGCCCATCGGCCGTGGGTAGATGCCGAGCGGTTGGAGTCGCTGCATCTGGTGCGCAGCATCCTCGCCGGCGGCGGACTCCCTGTGGCTGACCTGTGCCTGACGCCGGAAGGGCATGGCTGGGCGAAGTTCGGTGATCGGCTCGTGGAGGTGGAGGAGTTCGTCGAGTCGGACTCAGGAATGGACACCTGGGATCGGCTGCGGCTCGGGATGCCGCTGCTCGCCCGGTTACACGACTGTCTAGGTGTTGTGGCTCATGAGGTTGTTGACGCGGGCTGGGGCGAGAGGGAGGGGTACATCGCCGGGCGGCAGGATGGAAGTGCGACCAACCGTCTTGCTCGCTGAAAGGGACCATCCCTCGTGTCCCACGCGGTGCCAGACCCGTCCGATCGCTCACGTGGTCGCCGAAGCGGGTGTGGCCACCCGAGCTCAACCGTCCAGCACCCTCCATGGGCCCCTCTTGTAGGACCTCAACTCGGCTCCAAGCCGCTCCGAGGTCTCCAGGAGTAGCCGTGCAGCTGTGCCCACAAGCTCGTCGGTGATGCGAACGGTGGGACCGGAGATGGAGATCGCCGTTGGTGCCGGCGCTTCCGGTACGGTCACAGCCACACATCGAACCCCAACCTCCTGCTCGCCCTCGCCGGAGGTTCATCCTGCGCAGCCGAGCAGACCGGCTTCCACCTTTGCGGTGAGCACCCGGTGCACGCTCGCGTCCACGTGCGCACGGAACGACGTGTCGCTCGACACCCTGGACAGCACTGCGGAGGTCATGGCGTCCACGGTCGACGGGTCGACCGTCAGCACCATGTCGCCACCGGCGGACAAGAACCTAGTGGCGCGTTTGCCCGGCGACACCGAGTGCACGGCCACGGCGGCGCCCAGGTCGTCGGAGATCACGACGCCCCGGAACCCGAGCTGGCCGCGCAGCACGTCCCGTAGCAGTACGGGTGAGAAGACGGAGAGGTTCGCGGGGTCGATCCGGGTGTACCTGGCCAGCGACGCCATGACGAAGCCCGCCCCGGCCTGGGTGCCGCTGCGGTAGGGAAGGACGAAGTCGCCGCTGCGCGTGGTCACGTCGTCGACGACATCCGCCGAGAAGTCGGTGTTGCCGACGACGTGGCCCAGGCTCGGGAAGTGCTTGAGTGCAGACTCGACACGCGACTGCCCGAGCCCCCGGACGAACGCGGAGGACTGCCGGGCGACGGTCTCGGGGTCGTTGCCGTACTCGCGGGACAGGCGACCGATCGGATGGTTGGCGGAGACGAGGTTCGGCGGGACCACGTCGACCACCGGCGCCAGGTCCAGGTTGACACCTGCGCCGCGCAACTGGCGGCCCCATTCCGCCGCACGCTGCCGGAGCTGCGCCGTCAACCACTGGCCCTGGACGACGGCGGTGGGTATGGCCGAGAAGCCGGGGCCGTTGAGCACCTGGACCTTGCCTCCCTCCTGGTCCGTGGCGACCAGCAGGCCCACCCTGGACCCGGCGACCGTCGGGGCCACCGACTGCGTGCGGTTGGTGACCGACCTGACGTGGTTCGCCCCGGCGTAGGTGTGCCCCATGAGGATGACCCCGCCGACATGGTCGCGGCGGAGCACGTCGAGCTCCGATGAGGTGACCCCCGACGTGCTGACCGCGGACATAATCAGCTGGCCGACCCGCTGGGCGCGGGACATCCCGGCGTACACGCGGTCGACGCATCCCTGGGGCTGTGCGGTCGAGTCCGGTGTGGGCGTGTCCCGCGCCGGGGTGGTCGGTGTGTCGGAGGGAGTAGCCGGAGGACTGGGTTCCTGCGAGGGCGTCGCCGACGGGCTCGGCTCCTGCGAGGGCGTCGCCGACGGGCTGGGTTCCTGCGAGGTCGTCGCCGACGGGCTCGGCTCCTGCGAGGGCGTCGCCGACGGGCTGGGTTCCTGCGAGGTCGCCCTGATCGACGATGTCCGCGGCGGTGGGCCCGGTGAGGCCCCGTTGTTCGCGCACCCAGCGGCGACGACGACCGCCGCCAGCACGGCGACGGCAACGCGCAGGGTCATCCGGGCAACGGTCGGACCGACGGACACTCCTCCTCCATATCCCCGCCCCCCCCCGTCGTGCGCGACGGCCCGCCGTCGAATCAGCCGCCGATGCCACAAAGTAGGCGTCCCCCAGGGGTCCGTCAACGGTCGTGATCCGCGTTGGTGAACGAGGCGTGGAACTGGCCTGGACCTGCGCATTGACGCCGTGTATCGGCCGTACGACGCTGCAGCAACGGGGCATGACGACGCTCGGCGGACACCCGAGCTGCTCAGCCCTGAAGCGGAGGTTGGGGGGCAGATGGTTCAGAGCGCAGTACGGTCGGCCGGCGTCGATCTGAGCCAGGTCGACGGCGCATTTTCGCATCAGCAACGCTGGGCTGCTGCCACATTCGCCGCGGTGGACGCGAGCAGATTCACCCAGGCGGCGGAGCTTCTCACCGACCTGCTTGCCCGGGGCGATAAGCACGGTCCCCTGAAGCCGTCCACCCAGATTTGGGGAGACCCACCACGCCACCGAACAGCGACCGTCAGCTGCGTGAAAGGTCGAGGCTAGCAGCCTTTGACTCTGACCACTTGGTTTTGGACCCGCAAGCGATCTTTCGCGTCCCAGACGAGTGTGGTGCGGTTCCGGATCGTCAGCGGCCCTTCTCGGAGATTCCAGCTCTCGTGGAACACTTTGTAGCGTCCGTCAGATCTTGTGGTGCCGGTGTTCGTCACCGTCGACTTGCCGGTCCTGGTGCCCAGTGCGGGATCGTCGTAGACGACGGTCCACCGATTGACCATCGTGCTGTTCAAGTGGAACGATCCGTCGGCTCTCCACGCAAAGAATATGTGGCCCGTGGACACGTAGCTGTAGGTGCCGGTGTTCCCGCAGAAGTTCACCTCGTGCTGAGTGAAGTGGAACTTGTGCCGTATGTGTCGCTCGTGGGTTACGGCTGCCGTCGCCGGTGCCGCACCTACCCCGAGTAGCAGCGCGGCGAGCGACAGAAGGCTAACGAGGCGCTTCATCGTCCCTCCCTGGGAGTCAGACCGGCACCGGCGATGCGCGTCCGGTCAATTGTTCGGCAATTCTCACCGCGGGAGATCGTTTTGCGCAGGAGTTTCGCAGAGGTCCGACGACTGTAAGCCGCGACACCCGCGGCACAGCGGAGACGCACAGGGCATGCCTCCCGTGTGTGGCGGCACGGGCCCGCAGCTAGCAGTCGACTTTTGTCACGTCGACATCAAGTCGCATGCGCTTCGGGTAGCGAAGGCCAGAAGCCGACCCACGCCAGCCGCAACGGCCGCAGACACTGGCCCACGACCGCCGACAGCCGAACGCCACCGGAAGCCAACGAGAACGGCCCTGGACCTGTTTGCGCAGGTCAGGGGCTGGTTTTCCTCGCGTGGCAGGTACAGCGGCTGGAACTTACGAGCTAGCCGCAGCCTTGGCGCCGCCGGGTCCTACGACATCGCCACTTGAGCCCGTACTCCTGCCCGTCAGCGATGCACGTACGTAACGCGGCAGATGGCCGAGCTGACGACACTGTCCGAACCGAGCAGGGAGGCCCAAGCGCCAGCCTCGGCCGCCCCGCGGGTCACTTGGTCTCCGCTTACAAGAAACCTCGCACGGAGGGTAGCGGCCACGGCACGCTTACGTCTCGGGCCACGATTCCCCGCCGTACATGTGCACGGTCGCCGGCGCCATCCGCGCCCGCACCCACGCCATCACGTACCCCTTGTCGTAGGACTCCACGACCCCACTCATCTCCCCGCACTCCCAGCGCCGGGCGGCCTTGACGGATGGCCCTCCGGGCGGTCTGGCCGCCCGAGGCACCTGACGATCCGACCTGACCGCCCCACCGGCCTCAGGACTCCGCACGGCCGCGCCGATACGATGGAGCCGGCGAACGACATCGCCACGGGCCACGACACGAATGTGAGGGCTGACGGCCGGATGAACGATTCCGAACCCCTCGGCCCCGTGCAGGAGGCGCGACGTCACGCCGACCAGGTTCACAGCCGGCTCGTGGAGCTCGGCGCCACGGTGGCGACCACGGAATCGTTGACCGGCGGGCTCCTCGGGGTGCTGTTGACCGAAGCGCCGGCGACCAGTGTGACCTACCGGGGCGGCCTGATCGTCTACGGAACGGACACCAAAAATCACATGGCCGGGGTGGACAACGATCTACTGAGCAAGCACGGCCCGGTCCACCCCGCCGTCGCCGAGGAGCTGGCCATCGGTGCCCGCGAACGCGTCGACGCCGATTACGGCGTCGGCATCACCGGGGTCGCCGGGCCGGGTCCGCAGGGCGGGCGCCCGGTCGGCGAGGTGCACGTCGGCATCGCCTCGGCGCAGGGCGTCAGCAGCCACGAGCATCACTTCGAGGGAAACCGGAGCGAGATCCGCTCGGCGGCCGCGGCCGCCGCCCTGGCAGATCTGGCGGCTGAGCTGGACCGGCAGCTCGGCTTCCGGGAGAGTTGATCCGGTGAGCAACCGAGAGTTCGCCGGGCTGCACAGCCACGGCATGGTCCGGGTCGCTGCGGCCACCCCGCTGGTCTGGACGGCCGAGCCCGCCCGCAACGCCGAGGCCACGGTCGACCTCGCCCGGCAGGCCGACACCGAGGGAGTCGACCTGGTCGTGTTCCCGGAGCTGGGGCTCTCGTCGTACGCGATCGACGATCTGTTGTTGCAGGAGGCGCTGCTCGACGCCGCCGAGGACGCGGTCGCCGCTGTGCGCGACGCCAGCCGCGAGCTCGGTCCCGTTCTGCTGGTCGGCGCTCCGCTGCGCCGCGGCGGACGCCTCTACAACAGCGCGGTGGCAGTCAGCCGCGGCGAGATCCTGGGCGTCGTGCCGAAGACGTTCCTGCCGAACTACCGCGAGTACTACGAGAAGCGCTGGTTCGCTTCCGGCGCCGGGACCGCCGGGCAGGAGATCACCGTCGCCGGGGCGACCGTCCCCTTCGGCACCGACCTGATCTTCGCGGCGACGGACCTGGCCGACTTCAGCATCGGTGTCGAGATCTGCGAGGACTTCTGGTCGGCCACTCCGCCGTCGTCCTACGCGGCGCTGGCCGGCGCGACCGTCCTGGCCAACTTGTCGGCATCCAACATCACCGTCGGCAAGGCTGCCGACAGGGCGGCGCTGTCGGCCGCTCAATCGACCCGGGCCATGGCTGCGTACATCTACTCCGCCGCCGGGCCCGGCGAAAGCAGCACCGACCTGTCCTGGGACGGGCAGGGCACGGTGCATGAACTGGGCGCTTTGCTCGCCGAGTCCGATCGCTTCGCCGACGAGGCGCAGCTGCTGATCGCCGACGTCGACCTCCAACGCATCCGACTGGAGCGCATGCGCACGCCGACGTTCGCCGACGCCGCCGAGCTTGCGGGCGGGCCCGAGCGGCGGATCCGGACGGTCCCGTTCGAGCACCGGCCGCTCCCCGGTGACCTCGGCCTGCGGCGTCCGCTGCGCCGCTTCCCGTTCGTCCCCGACGACCAGCAGCATCTGGACCAGGACTGCTACGAGACATTCAACATCCAGGTCGCCGCCCTGGCCCGCCGCTACCGTGCCGCCGGCGACCGCATGGTCATCGGCGTGTCCGGCGGGCTCGACTCGACCCACGCCCTGATCGTTGCGGCCAAGGCCTGCGACCAGCTCGGCGTGCCGCGCTCGTCGATCCTCGGGTTCACGATGCCCGGATTCGCCACCGGCGAGGCGACCAAATCCAACGCATGGGCGCTGATGAAGGCGCTCGGTGTCGAGGCCGGCGAGATCGACATCCGCCCGGCGGCCGAGCAGATGCTCAAGGACATGGGCCACCCCTACAGCCGCGGCGAGCAGGCCTACGACGTCACCTTCGAAAACGTCCAGGCCGGGCTCCGCACCGACTACCTGTTCCGGCTGGCCAACCAGCGCCGTGGTTTCGTCGTCGGCACCGGCGACCTCAGTGAGCTCGCGCTGGGCTGGTGCACCTACGGTGTCGGCGACCAGATGAGCCATTACGCCGTCAACGCCGGCGTACCCAAGACGCTAATCCAGTACCTGATCCGCTGGACGGTCAACACCGGGCAGTTCGACGAACGCACCAGCGAACTGCTCACCTCGATCCTCGACACCGAGATCTCCCCGGAACTCGTCCCCGCCGACGAGGAAACCGGGACGCTCCAGAGCACCGAGGACCGCGTCGGCCCGTACGAGCTGCACGACTTCTTCCTCTTCCACGTACTGCGCTACGGTCTACCGCCGTCGAAGATCGCTTTCCTCGCCTGGCACGCCTGGCGCGACGCCGACGCGGGCCGCTGGCCCGCCGGCTTACCCGATGACGCCCGCCACGCCTACGACCTGCCCACGATCGTGCGCTGGCTCAGAGAATTCCTCCAGCGCTACGTCGCCTTCTCACAGTTCAAGCGCTCCGCACTGCCCAACGGGCCCAAGGTCAGCGCCGGCGGCGCGCTATCGCCGCGCGGCGATTGGCGGGCACCCTCCGACGCCAGTGCCGCCGCCTGGCTGGACGAGCTCCAGCGAAACGGCCCGGCGACCTGAGCCCAAGCCGAGAAATCCGGCCACGCCGTCCCGCGACATCACAGGATGTCCGAGGGGGGACTGGAACTCCCCACGGACCTCGGACTATCGACCGGCTCTGATCTGCGGCTCGTTACAGACCAGGCGTTGCTAACGTCGCCGGGCGAGACCCGTTCACGCCGTATCGGCGCTCTGGTCGAGGGCACCAGGCCGGAGTCCTTGGCGCGGTCGGTGAAGGCCCGTGACCCGGACTGGGTGAGTTCAACCGGTCGACGCAACACTGGCTTGTTAAAGCGGGCGTAGTTGATCCTCGAAGACCTCAGCAGGTGTCTTCCATCCGAGGGCATTGGTGACCAAATGTCACCGGCAACATCGGCAAACATCGGGGCATCGCGTACGGCGTCGTTGCTGATGCCGTGCACGAAGACCGGACCGGCATCGCGGCCCTGCGGATTCATCAACGTCGCGTTTTCATCCAAGGATGCGACCCGATGCGTCTACCCGGGCAACGGCGATCTCTATGATCCGGTCGCATTGAGCCGGAGAGAAGCCCGTGGTCTCCAGGTCGATCACCAGGTACACGCCGTCGTGCCGATACGCGGACTTGCCAGGTACATCCCCGTACACCAACAGCGGACCCCGCGCATCTGACTTGGCGAACCTCCCGGACCTACCTCCGCCCACGGCCTGACTCAGCTCTGCGAACGGATACGGCCCCGAAGTCACCCGTACGGCAGGCCGCCTCGGCTCCACAGCATCCTGCGCCGCCGCCAGCTGGGCTCGCTCTTCCCGGCGTGCCTCCGCCACAGCCACCACCCCAGAGCCAGCAACACCAGCAGGCCAACAACGAACTCACAGTGCCCCAGACCTACGTCCGTGCTGACCTGCCGTCAGCCCTGCGCGAGCGGGAACATAGCTGTCCCTCTGAAACAAACACAGAAGGCATGGCGGCGGGACCTGTGCTCAAGCCGCCTCAACAGCGGGTCGCCGACGGGTTCGCAGGGTCACTGCGACTGGTTCGTTAGGCACGTTCAGTGTGGTCAGCTCAGAGATCTCCACGTCCGGTGGAGTAAGATCATCTACTTCATGAAGGGTCGTACACTTCGCTCGCGGCATGATCTCCTACGCCAGACACGGCGTGCCGGGCCACACCCGTCGCGCGCCCCCGGTCGGGCGGCGGCCAGCGTCGCGAGGGCTGAGTGAATACGGAAGGGGCCGCGGAGGTAGCGATCCAGGCGCTCGGCGGGACACCTGAAGTGGCCCTCTCGACGTGTACCGGGCCACACGCTGCTGATCCTGCATTCGTCGAGCAGGCGATGGATCAATTAGTGGATCGCTCGCCATCAAACGTCGTCCAGGTGCAGGCTGACCTGGCAGAGCCGCCTGGAGTACGTCGTCCATCGGGGCCGCAACGCGGGCTAGGCCCGTGAACTGAACGTCGACCCGGTGAAAGTCGCGGAATGGGCGATTGTTCTGCTCGTCATGGCATCGGTCTGGTGGACACTTTTCTCCATCGCCCGAGCGGTCTTCTCGAGAGGCAGAAGCATGACCGAGACCCTGGCAGAACACGACCCGGACCTCCCCGAGCCTCCTGAGGACCCCAGGCAGCACGCGACCGTCCTCCTGGTCACCCGAACCTACTTCTCCCCGCTCGGCGCGGCCGTCTGGCGGGTCCAGACATGGGACGGAGCGGGGCGCGAGGAGTTCGAGACCGGCGAGCTCGACGCCGTGGTCATGGCCGTGAAGTCGATGGTCGCGGAAGTCAAACTCCTCCTCGACCCAGAGACGGGCCGGCTCGTCGACTGGCCCGAGGGCGCCGACCGCACGCTCATCGAGCCGCCGGACCCGCACGTGGCGAATCCGTTCCTGATCCCACCCGTCGACTGACACAACAACGCGGTCCCCGGTCCCCGAGGAGTTCGCGCCGTGGGCGCTACGCCACGGGCGCGCAGTCGGCACCCAGGGGCGACTCGGTGATGATGAGCGGCTTGTGGTGCCTGTCGGCCCAGGCGCGCAGCTCGGTTTCCAGTCCGCGTTCTGCGGCCGCGAGGTCCCCGGTGTTGACGTACCAGCCCTAGTAGCGGTTGAGCATCACCACGTCGAAAAGGGCGGTGACGACCTCCTTGTCCGCGGACGCCATCATGACGTTGACGAAGCCAACCGGCCGGGTCGGGTCGAGCCGCCAGGCCTCCTCCGCCAACGGCGCTCCAGAGCACCACGCACGGATAGTTCTTGTCACGGGCGACCAGCTCCCCGATCGCTCGGTGGTGGACCTTCTGTGTGGCGGCCTTGATGGTCTCCTCGGAGAACGTCGCAAGCCCGCTGGCACCGAAGAAGGCGCCGCCGAGGCCGAGGTTCAGCCCGACCGCGGGGGTCTCGTCGATGACGACGATGCCGTGCCGGTCGGCGTAGTCCGACACCTCCTCGGCGTAGGGGTAGTGGGAGGTGCGGAACGAGTTCGCACCGAGCCAGTCCGTCAGCGCGAAGTCGTGCACCATCACCACGCTGTCGTGTGCCTTACCACGCAGGTCGCTGTCCTCATGCTCGCCGAAACCCCTGAAGTAGACCGGCTCACCGTTGATCAGGAAACGGGTGCCGTCGACCGAGACGGTTCTGACGCCCAGTGCCTCGCCCCACCATCGGCCGATCGGCGTCATCGTTTCCGGCGCCGCTTGCGAGGCGATGGTCGTCCAGCACGATCCGCGCGCTGTTCACGACTCGTTGACGCCGGCCTTGCAACATCTCCTCAGCAACGCGGGGGCAGGGCGGAATGAGCGGGCGGCTCATCCGGCCCGATGTCAGGTCAACACCAAGAGGGGAACCACGTGAGGAAGCGGCTGATCGGCCTCGTCTCGTCTCTAGCCATCGGATTGGCGGTCTCGCTGGCCGCCACCGTACCGGCGCAGGCCGCCACACCGGCCGTCATGTTCACCATGGCGTACTACAACTCACCAGGCACCGACACCGGCTCCAACACCAGCCTCAACGCCGAGTACGTCCGGCTGAAGAACACACGCACGTACGCGATCAACCTCAAGAACTACACCGTCCGCGACAAGTCCAACCACGTCTACACCTTCACCAGCTTCTCCCTCGGCGCCGGGAAGAGCGTCTACATCCACACCGGCAAGGGCACCAACACCAGCGTCCACCGCTACTGGGGCCGCAGCGCATACGTGTGGAACAACACCGGCGACACCGCATACCTACGCAACAACAACGGCACCCAGCTCGACACCTGCTCCTGGGGCAGCACCGGCAGCTACACCTACTGCTGAACCCTTACAGCACACCCGGCGTGTACTGCTCGCCCGCAGGCCCCGGAGGTGTCGCGTACACCCACCGGGGCTAGCTCATGTCCGCTCGCGACTTCGCCAGGACGGTGTCCGGGCCGATGTCGGACGCGGCCGGATCAGTTGTCCCGGCCACCTCACGTCGGCGCTGCGGCGCCATCGGGATCAACGGGCAGGCCAGGATCCGGAGCAGGCGCAACGCGGCGTAGGACCATCACCGCGTCAGCCACAGGCACGTTCGGCAAGCCCTGGGATCACTGCCGGCGGGGCGCGCACTTCCCGTATGTCGGGACCTCCTTGTCCGGAAGTAACACCGTGCGACGTGTTTACCTCGCCTCGTGATCGGCCTACGTTCGGCTCCATGAAGAAGCTGGGTCAGTACTGGGGGTACCTGATCTTTGCGCTGCTCATAGCAGCCTGGTGGAGCAGGCAAGTCGGCCCCGTTGCGTTGGTCATCCTGTCGGCGATCGTCGCGGTCTACTTCCTGTTCCGCGCGCCTGGATGGTGTGGAGCAGAGACACGCCAGCACACGCTGTGCCGCAACAACGCGTACGGACTCCTCCTGGGCTGCCACTTCAGAGAGCACAAGTGGCAGAAGCTCAAGATGATCTTCATAACCCACCGCTGGCGGGCTCTCAACAAGGGACTTTGGGCGAGCCCGAAGGACTGCCTAGCGACTGTCGGCGGGGTGGTCGCGATTGTCTCTGGCATCGTGGCGAGCATCACGCCGTTTATCCCCGGCCTGTCCAAGTGAACCCTTGTAAGCCACGGAGTGCGCGACTCTGGCTAGCAGTGCCGCTGACGTCAATTGCACATGAGACGTCGATCCCGGTGTGTACACCACCCCGTCTCCTCCCGCTCAACCCCGGGGACAGTCCACCGCGTGCGTCGAACGCTACAACCGGCCCCCACGGCAGCTACTAGTTACAGGCATCCGGAACAGGACGATCCCGCAGGTTGGACTGCGCTCGGTCTTGTGAACCGGACGTCGCCGGCGTCCATCGGGGAGCACCGACGTGCCGGCCACAGCGGACAGCACCGAGGGCGCCCCTACCCAAAGTAGTGACAGGACTCGGGCGGCCCCGTTAGAATCTCCGCCCAGGGGGGACCGGTCCGGTGCTGGGGGCTGCGGTCTCTGAGGCGACACACACTTCGGGAGCACCACGCATGCCGTACACGGCCGAGATCAGCCGTAACAACCCGGGCTGCTTCATCTTCCTGGTAGATCAGTCCACCTCCATGACCGATGCGATTGGAGGCGACAGCGAGGTTCCCCAGCGGAAGGCGGACGTCGTTGCGGACGCCATCAACCGGATCCTCATCGAGTTGTCGGTGAGGTGCGCCAAGGAAGAGGGCGTGCGTGACTACTTCCATGTCGCCGCCATCGGCTACGGCTCCACCGTCGGCTCAGCTTTTGCCGGGGAACTTTCCAGCCGGGACCTGGTCCCGTTGAGCGAAGTCGCCGACAACCCCGCGCGCGTAGAAGACCGACAGAAGAAGATACCTGACGGCGCCGGCGGCTTGATCGAGACCACGGCCAAGTTCGCCATCTGGATGGATCCTGTTGCCAACGGCGGCACACCGATGAACCGGGCACTGCGCTACGCAGAAACCTTAGTATCGGAGTGGGTCGCACGCCATCCTGATGGCTATCCGCCCATTGTCTTGAACCTCACCGATGGTGAGTCGACCGACGGAGATCCGACATCTGCAGCGAGCGCGTTGACGAGTCACGCCACGAGCGATGGCGAAACTCTTCTCTTCAACTCACACGTTTCCGCAGCTGGAGGCGTCCCTGTCACCTTCCCGGACTCTGACGCTGGTCTCCCGGACTCGTATGCTCGCACGCTCTTCGGGATGTCGAGTCTCCTTCCTGCAAATACCCGCGGATACGCTGCAGAAGTCCTTGGCAGCCGAATCGGAGAAAACGCACGAGGCTTTGTTTACAACGCGGACATTGTTTCGATCGTTCAGTTCCTCGACATCGGCACCCGAGCCTCCGAACTCCGGTGACTCCGACACGTTTTTTCCGCACGCATCTCCAAGTACCGAAAGCCGGAAACACTCCTGCCGAGTGTGAGGATGCACTGCGAGTTTCTCCTGACGTGCCATACCACGACTACTTTGAGGACGCCGTTATTGCGGCAATGTGCGACGGCGCCTCGGAGAGCATGCTCGTTGAGCACTGGGCCGGCTTACTTGCCGAGACCGCCTTGCAGCACGCTTCGACTGCCTCATTCTTCGATGCCGCGGAATCATTTTCTGACTTCGCAACTGACGCTATCGTCAAATGGCGCAACTGGCTGGCCGAATACCTTGCAACTCGGTCTCAGCAGGGACGACCGCTGAAGTGGTACGAGGAGGCAAAGATTCCGCAGGGGGCGTTCTCAACGCTGCTGGTTATGCGGGTCGATCCAACCAGTGACGACCACGCCGCTTCGTGGAAGGCCGCCGCCCTCGGAGATACATGCTTGTTCCACGTGCGCGACGAACAGGTCATCGAGTCATTTCCGATCCAGAACATCAACGAGTTCGGGAATACCCCAATGCTCTTTGGGAGCTTAAACCGCGACGTCGCTCTTATTTCTGAGCGGACGCAGTTTCGCCACGGCATCTGCGAAGCTGGCGACGAGCTATTCATTATGACTGATGCGCTGGCGGCATGGTTCTTCTCGTGTAACGATAAGGCCAGGTCCGAAGAGGCACTACACCAGTTGCGGAAATACAGCCTGCATGAGAATTTGGAAGACTTTACTCAGTGGATCTCTGAGCTCCGGGCGACTGGAGAAATTCACAACGACGACGTCTCTGTGATTCATGTCGAGGTACAGGGTTAGTCGTGATGGCGGCCGGTTCAGCGGGTCTCGGAAATGCAGGCTCACCCAAAGCTTTTCCATCGGGCGCCGACTACGCTACTGCACTTCAAAACCCGGCCCACGTTTTTAGGGCACCTGAGCTCAGGACATGTCGGGTTGACACGAACAAACTCGGCATGCCGAAACCCATGTCGGGGAACTTCGCGAGTGTTTTTTCGCTTGAGACTACAACTGGTCGACGATACGCACTAAAATGCTTTACGCGGTATGTCCCTGACCAAGAATCACGATATCACGAGATCAGCAGTCAGCTAAGCAAACTCTCCATGGCGCAACTATCGCAGCCATGGAAGATGGGCTTCGAGTATTTGCGCGATGGCATACTGGTTAATGGCAGCCGGTATCCCGTATTGAAAATGGAGTGGGTAGAGGCAACCACACTGGCGAACTGGCTTGAGCAAAACTATTCAGACAGGGCTGCGACAAGGCGCCTCGCCAAGCGGTTTGCAGACCTTACGGTTGATCTCGACAAGGCCGGCATCGCCCACGGTGATCTTCAGCACGGCAACCTGTTGGTCGCATCGGACGGAACCTTCCGCCTGGTCGACTACGACGGCATGTACGTCCCCGGCATGCGCGGCCTCCGCGCGTCGGAGACCGGCCATCGCCACTACCAGTCTCCGTCGCGTAGTGAGGCAGACTTCGGGCCGACCATGGACCGGTTCTCCGCATGGGTCATCTACTTGTCCCTTCTCGCGCTCTCCGTTGATCCTGGCCTCTGGGCCAAGTTGCACGAACCCGGCGGCGAATACCTGCTGCTCGCGGAAGATGATTTCAAGTCACCTGACACTGCGCCGCGGTTCCCGGAACTGCTAAGCCATACGGATCAAGCTGTTCGGGACCTTGCCCAAGCTGTTCGCAGCCTAACGTGGCAACCGCTGGACGCGCTGCCTCCGCTGTCCACCTCACAGCCCGTCGCGTCGACGCAGCCTGCGGCTGGAGTTAAAGCTTCATGGATGACGTCGACACCTCCTACACATGCCACTGGGGCACGGCCCGGCAGCCTGCCTGGGTGGCTCGCTTCTCACATCTCCGCCGAAGGAACACCTACACCATCCCCGTCACAAGTACCTGCCTCTCCGGCGACCAGTGGATCTGTTAGAGCGGAATTCTCAGGACGTCGTTTCTTCGATGTTGTCCTGTTACTACTAATCCCCCTGTCAGTTTTGCTGCCAGCGCTTCTAGACGTCTCCGGACGGCTCGCTCCAGGAGCGTTTCCGAGCACTCTTGTCGCCACATTCAGTGGAGTACTGCTCCTGAGTCTGCTGGGAAGGCGTATACGGACAGAGAGCCGGGACACCCGAAGTCGGATCCGCGAGCTCGAGCAACAACGCCGGGCAGCCGTTAATCCGTCGGCCGAAGCTGACCGCATTCAGCGGGAGCGAGAATCATTCGAAAAGACCGAGTCTCTCCGAGCTGCCACCGTCGCCAAGAAGCGGCGAGACCTGAATGACGGGATGTCGCGCGAGTTGGCCTCCGTTAACGTGACCAGCGCTGACGCTATTCAAGCTATCGACATAAAGATTGCCAATCTTAGCAGCGATCTACAGGCTGCCTTTACAAGGGCGTTGGCCCCGCGTCAGAGGACATATGTGGAGAACGAACTGCGGAAAGCGCTGATTTCCCGAGCGAACCTCTCTTCCATCGGCGAGAAGACGATCGCCAATCTCGCTGCTCGTGGGATCCGGACAGCTGCGGATTTCGTTGATTTTCGACTCACTGCCGGGGGTGGCGGCGGCACGAACGTAGTTCTTGTCCTGCCCAGCGGCCGCACTACGAGGGTTCCGGGCATAGGACCGGAAAGGGCCCGTATTCTCAAGGATTGGAGAAGTCGGCGCGAATTGCTGGCAGCTAAAGGCTGCCCCATCCAGCTTACGCATCAAGAACGCGACGACATCAAGAGTCAGGTCAACAGGAAGAAGATCAAGCTTGAGGGCGAGCGAACCACCGCGGCGGAGACGGCACGCAAGATGCGGGACGATGTGAAACGACGGGTCCAACGAGAGCTAGAGATCCTTGAGACAGAGGATGCGTCCGCAATAATGCGCGCAAAGACCAAACGTTCGTCGTTCGACCAGCAGCTTGCAGATCTGCAGAACAGCCGACTCAACCTTGCCATCGTTGATGATGCGCTTGGCCGGGCCAGAGAAGATCAGCAGAGGCTGTCGCACATGCGCTACCTGCACTTCGTCTTCACAGGTCGCTGACATCAGGTTGGCAAAGTGGTGGTCATCTATGGCCAGCGCTGACGTCGACATCACGGAGGAGGGCTTCCCGCGCCCAACGCACGCCGGACAGATCTTTGAGTCGCTCTGCGAGGGTAGCTCTAGCTAGTTCGGGTGGCAGCGCGGCGGAGAACTTCAGGCCGTCGAGGGCTGCGTTGTCCACACAGGGGCGGGCTTCGAGTAGGGCTTCGCGGCGCTCGTCCAGGGCGGACTGAAGGTCGGCGGCGCGCACGTGCGGCCTTAGCCTTAGTCTCAGGTCCCCGACGGCTGCGGTGTCGTCCACAAGATCGCTCAATCCTTGAGCTAGCGCCGAGTTGGCGGCGAAGCCGGCGAAGGTCCACCAGTTCACTGCCCCGGCGCTGTCGCTGACCACGTACGTCCGGTCGCCGGCGCTAACGAAGGCGTGGTCTTCGCGCAGCTCGCCCAGCGCGTCCTGGGCTCGGCGGGAAAGCCGCACTCCGTCGGGCGACGAGCCAGCCACGGCGTCGTGGTGCGCCCAAGCGAGCTCGTGAGACATCGTCCGCCCTCCACCGTTCCATCGCGAACGGCCACGTAGATCGGTCGCCTCCACGAAGACCTGTCGTCTTCTCCAGTCCACGTGCCTCACCAGCCACGAGCGTCCGCCGAGCAACACCAACCGCGGTCCGCCCTCGGGCCGCGTCACCAGGGACAGCGCGGACAGCGACCCCAGCACCTGCCGACCAAAGAGGACCTGGAGCATCGGCTCGCTGGTGAAGGCGGACGTCAACTCCAGGAAGTGCCGTCGCCCGTACTCCTTCTCCGCCCTTGGACCGATCGACAACAAGCCGCCGTCGTCGACCACGAAGCCTTCGGCGACAAGATGAGCAAGCACCATGTCAGCACCCGGTACGACCGCCAGTCCGTCGAGCCAGTCCCACAGGTCGTGGTGAACGACCTGACGCTCCTGAAGCATCAGCCCGAGGATCTGCTGCGCGACGATGTGCAGCGGGAGCACAGGTGGACGTACCGGCTCCACGTAGCCGCGACTCCACAGCAACAGGATCGACGCGGCCTGCCACAAGGAGGCCTGGCGGGTAGTGAGGAAGAGCGTGTTCCGCGTGGTGCCGGGCCGCCGCCCAGTGCGCCCCATTCGCTGCAGAAAGGCAGCGACGGTCGATGGCGCGTCGATCTGGATCACGCGATCGAGGTCACCGATGTCCACCCCGAGCTCGAGCGTCGACGTGGCGACGATGGCGCAGTTCGACGCAGCGGCGAACCCGGCTTCGGACTGGCGCCGCTCCGCCGCCGAGAGGGACGAGTGCGACACGAACGTCTGCACGCCGTTATATCGAAGCGCGACCGCCAGGTCCTCCACCTGCGTCCTGGAATCGCAGAACACCAGCCGCTTCTCACCCTGGTGCAGGCGGGCGATCACGTGGGCCGCGTTCTGCACCGAGCCCACGTAGTCCAGCTCCACCTCCGGCACGGCGTCGGACCCCGCTACAGGCGGATTCACAACCCGCCGAGCCGCAGGCGAGTCCCCCGCGAACCAGTCCAGCAGCACCTCAGGGTTGCCGACCGTCGCCGACAGCCCGACCCGTTGCACGGCCCGGCTGGCCAGCCGGGTGAGCCGGGAAAGGACTCCGAGCAGGTGCCAGCCACGGTCGTCGCCACCAAACGCGTGAAGCTCGTCGACCACGATCGTCCGTAGGTCGCCGAACAGCCACTGGTGGTCCACCCGAGCAGACATCAGCATCGCTTCCAGCGACTCGGGCGTGGTGAGGAGTACGTCGGGTGGGTCCTTGGCGATCCGCTGCCGAACCGAGTCCGGCACGTCCCCATGCCACACCGTGGCGCGACGGCCGAGCCAGGCGGTCATGGCCGACAGACGCGGCTCGAGGTTGTTGACCAGCGCACGCAGCGGGCACACGTACAGGACGCTCAGCCCTCGCCAACCGCCGGCGGCCATCCGAGATAGCAGCGGCAACATCGCCGCCTCCGTCTTTCCGCCGGCGGTAGGAGCAAGTAGCAACGCGTCCTCACCCGCGAGCACCGGCGACACCGCTGCCTCCTGCAACGGCCGCAGCGACGACCATCCCAGGCTGTTCACCACGTGGTACTGAACGGCCGGGTGCAGGTCGGCGAAACCGCTCACAGCCTCAGGTCGATCTCGTCGACGGATTCTGCGGAAGCCAGTGGCGGAGGTGCGGGCATGGTCGCCCGCTCGGCGTCGGTGAGCTCCCTCCCCGATACCCGCACCGAGTAGTCCCGCCGGGGATCGAACGAAGCATGCTGATCAACCCGGTCCAGCACGTCGACCAGCTTCTTGACGAAGATCCGGGGCGCCACGCCCACCTTGTCACCGAAGTGGCCGGCAACTGCCCGCGCCAGGTCTGCGACATAGGCGTCGTCGACCAGATCAGTGAGCCGGTCGCGGTGCGACGATCCCTGCACGTACAAATCCCGCACCCGCGACCCGAGTTCTAGCAAGGAGTCCTTGTCAAAGCCCGGCAGGCGGATCTGCACCGCCCGGGGATTGTCGAACGTCGGCTCGCTGGAGAAGTCCACGTGCAACCGCTGGGCGAGCGGCGCGAGCCGTTGCATCCCCTGCGGCCCGTCGAAGAACGCCGGTGTACCGGTGATCACGAGCATCAGCCCCGGAAAGCGCCCGGAGTCCACGTCATCGACGAGCTGCCGCAGCGCGTTCAGCGCCTTGTCGCGTACGTCGGAACGAACCCGCTGCAGCGTCTCCACCTCGTCCAGTACGACCAGCAGCCCCGCGTGCCCACTGTCCCGCAGCACGGCGAGCAGTCCCTGCAGGAACCCGAGCGCACCGTCATGGTCCAGGTCGCCCCGGATCCCGGCGACCCGCTTGACCGAGGCGCCGACGTGCGGCTGCCCGCCCAACCAGGCCATCAGCCCTTCGGCCACCGCGACGTCACCGGCGACGCTCGCCCGCCGGTAGGCACGCAGCGCGGCGGCGAACGACGGAGCGACCCGGCTGACCGCGGCCAGCCGCTGCTCCAGCAGTCCCCCGACGCGTCGTTCCAGCTCGTCCTCGTCCACCTGGCCCTCGGCGAGCACGTCTTCCTCGAGCGCGAAGAACCACGAGTCGACGATCGGCCGCAGTGCGCTGGGGGTGAACTCGGCGGTGGCCAGATGCTCGGTGAGCCGCCGGTAGACGGTCTCCAGGCGGTGCAGGGGCGTCTCGTTCTCCGAGATCTGCACCTCGGTGGTGGCGAGCCCGGCACGTTTGGCGCGTTCGGCGAGCCAGCGGCTGAAGAACGTCTTGCCCGCGCCGTACTCACCGCGCACCGCCTTGAAGACCGCCTGACCAGCAGCGATGCGCCCGAGTTCCTCCCCCACGGCGGACTCGAACCGGCCCAGCCCGACGGCCAGGACGTCCAGCCCCTGCTGCGGCACGGTCCCACGGCGCAGCGCGTCGACCACCTCCCGTCGACGCTGCTCGCTGATGCTCACGTCTCTCCCGCCTGCGTCCTGAGTAGGGCCGCATTGAGTCGTACGGTGTCGCCCTCGATCGTGAGTACCTCGTAACCGTCCAAGTTAACGACCCGCTGCGCAGCCGCGACCTGGTTGGCCACCCGCCCCTCCGGGATGTCCAACGCCCGCGCCACGACCGCCCGTGTCGCAGCACCGCCGTGGTCGTCGAGTGCTCGCAGCAGCACCTCGAGGCGTTCGGCCGGCATGCAACCGCGCCGGACGCGCTGCAGCTGGGCGGTGACCGCTTCGCTGGCGAGTACCCAGGTGATCCAGTTCTCGGCCGCGAGTTCCTCGGCCCCGAAGAGCGCATCCTCGGCGGATGCCGAAGCGGGAGTTGGGCCCGAGGCCGCGCGGCGGCCGTTGCCGCCGTTCTTCCGCTTCGACGGTGCACGCTCGGCCGCCGGTCGCTCCGCCTCCACCCCGTTCGTCGTGCCCACCCACCAGTCGGGCTGGGGATGATGCCGTACGCGCCAACCGGGCAGGTCCAGCGCCGTACGCGCCAACAGCGCAAGCGGGATGACGACCTCCTGGGCGCTCGCGCCCCCGTGGTAGCCGTTGCGCTGCTTGGCATAGCGCAGCTTCTCGTTCCACGGCGCGACCACCCGACCGCCGCCGAGCAGCACCCGAGGCCCGGTGAGTTCGACCTCGTCAACCTCGACTGGACGCGTGGACGTACGGAACCGCGCTCCCCCGCTGCTGTCGGACTCCAGCCGGGACCCGCGTTCGTGGACATGGCCGTGGTCGCTGACCAGGAGCACTAGCCGATCGGCCTCCTGCGCCGCGGTGAGGAGCTCCACGAAGCGGTCCACGGAGTCAGCGGTCCACGGCGCACGGCCACCCTTGTCGAGTGTGTCGTCCACTGTGTTGACGACCGCGCCCACCACCTTCGCGGGCCCGCTGATGGCGTCGCGCACTTCCGTCGACAAGGCGCTGCCAACCTTCGCCGCCGTCAGGTCGCTCTTGTGGAACAGCGACCATCCCCGTTCGCCGAAGGCAGCTCGCTCGGTGGCGGCTGATCCGTCGGTGAGGCGGCCGGTCAGCAGGCTGGTCCGGGAGACGCGAGTGATGGACGGCAACACCGAGATGACCGGACGCTCGGGCGCCAACGTGTGCTCGAACCAACCCCGGTTGGACAGGTCCTCCACGAGCTCGCAGGCGACACCGGTGGACATGCCGTCGAGTACGAGTACCAGCACACGTTCCTGCTCTGCCAGCGGAAGTACGACGTCGCTCAGCACATCCTCGGCGGGCAGCAAGTCGGTCAGGGTAGAGCCGGTTCGTACGTGATCCGCAAGAAGGCGAGCGAACCGTTCCTCGTGCGAAGCGCGAATCCCGTCGACGACCTCACACAGTGCTGCGTACGCCTCGCCGACGGCTCGGTCGACGTCGCCCTCCCAGACCCCCACTCGCGCCACGTCCACCCAGGCGTCCTCGCGCTGTTGCCGGCGCGCAGCCTCGGCCAGCTCGGGCGCGGGTTTGGGCGGATTGCTCCGCTGCGAAGCCACCCAGCGCATCAGCCGAGCGGCCATCTCGGCCCGCCGGCAGCGTTCGGTGTGGTTGCCCACCAGCGCGTGGGACAGGACGTCGCCGAGCGCCTCCTCCATCGGCCCCAGGTGCGCGGGCGAGAGAGACCGTTTACGCAGCAGACGGGCGATCTCGGCTCCCAGCCGGCCGATGCGCTGGCCGAGGCCGATCTCGAGGATGACACTCGCGTACGCCAGACCCGTGGCGTTCTGCTCGGCAAGAATCTCTTCGGCGCGGTGAATGACCTCGCCCACTCCGGCGCGACCACCCGCTGTCAACCGTCGCTGGACAAGCGCGTCCGCGGCCTTGCCCCATTCACGGGCCACCTCGTCGGCCAGCGCGCCGCCGACCGTACGAGTCTCCAACATCGTGCGGGGAACCTTGCCGTCGTTCAGCACACGAGGCTGCGTCAGCGCGGACAGGACGAGACCCACCGCCACGGTGTCCTCGCCATGCTCGCCGGACATGCAGCGCACCACCGCGTCGATGACCCGGCCGTCCCGGCTGCGCCCGACCAGCCACTCCGACAGTCCGGCTCGCACTGGTTCCTCGACCGCCCGCCACCTGTCGATGTGCGCGAGATCGAGCGTCCACTGCAGCAGGGCAGCCAGGTCGAGGTCAGCCCGGCCAAGTCCGGCCAGGCGGTGACACAGCTCCGAGAGGGCGGTCTCCTTGTCCAGGTAGCCGCTTCGTACGGGCTCGTATCCCTCGCTCGGCGCGTACTTCAGCAGGGCGTCCACGGCCCAGCTCATCCGGGTGAGTTCCGGGGCGATCTCGCGGCAGCGGAACAGGCTGGTCAGCTGGTACCAGCGGTCGAGCGGTAGCACCCGCTGCCCCGCGATCCGGGCGCGGATGCTGTCGCCGAGTTCGGCGCTTTCCTGGTCGGTGAGGAGGACGAGCAGATCGGACTCCGGCAGCTCCTCCAGCTGGTCCAGAGCGTCCCGGATGGCCAGAGTGGAGACGCACGGGCGTACGACGATGCCCCGCCCGCCGGACAGGTCCACCCGCTCGTCGTGGCTCCATGACGGGCTGGCGAGCAACGCGACCACGCGCGCCGTGCTGTCAGCCTTGAGGACGTCGACGACCTTGGAGCGCACCAGGGCCGGTGTGGCGAGGAGGCTCACTCCACCTCCCAGGTGATCCGTACCCGCTGGTGCTTTCGTACAAGATCCTCGATCGTGGCGACGACGCCCCGTATGTCTGCGGTGTTGGCGACGAGCGCCTCCCCGTGCGATGTTTCGTCCCGCCGCCACGGTGGCAACTCTGGGTCCGACGGCGGACGAGGACCGTCGGGCTTGGTCTCCGGCTTCCTCGTCGCCTCCAGGACGAGCTGGCGCGCGCCGGCATCCGCGGACCCTAGCGCCGGCTGCAGATGCTTGGTGAACTCGTTCGCCGTCCACACCTGCGCCAGGTCGTCGACGATGCCGGTGGCCCGCAGCCCGAGCGGGTGGTCGGTTCCCCAGCTCGCCACGGTGGCCAGGATGTTCCAGTCCACCCGACGGATGGCACTGAGCAGATCCCCAGCGGTCGCCAGGCTCCGCCCGACGTGCAGTCCGGCAGCAGGCAACGCGATGCCAGCGAGCCGATCGACCAGCGCCACGTCGCCAGTGGCTGCTCCCAGCTCCTCGCACAGCCGGCTCGCACCGTCGGCGATCTGGTACCGCTCGGTCGACGTCGGGTCGGCCCCGCGCAGCACAGTCGGCCCTCGTTCGGCGAGTGCGGTGACCAACTGCTCGGCCGCACTTCGGTACGACGCGACCTTCGACCGCACGTGTCCGGCGAGCACGCTGACGTTGCGTGCGGTCAGCAGTTCGGTGACGTCGCCGATCCCGAAGATCGCCTGCGCCCGCTCGCGCGCCTCCCGCCACGCGTCCTCACCGGGGAGTTCCTGCTCGACGAGCTCGGCGTCGGAAGGCAGCGTCTGCAGCGTCCCCACGTCGATCGGCGGGCGGCTACGGCTGGCGATACTGCGGTTGGTCTGCTCGGCGAAAACCAGCAACACCAGGTCCGCGATCTCCTGCGGGAGCCCCATCCGCTTCGGCTCGTCCAGCCACGCGCGCAGCTGGCCGACGCTCACCGGCTTCCCGCCCAGCCCCGCGTCGGAGATCTTCCGGTTGAGGTGCTGCACCCAGTGGTGACCGAGCACGAAGTGCTGCGCGTGCTGTTCGCCGAGTCGGAGCGGCATCGCGATCCGGCTCATCACGCCGCGTTCGCCGGACTCGACCATGATGCGGTGGCCGGGGTCCTCGATCGCCCGGCGCACCTGGGCGTGGACCTTGCGCAGGTCCGCGGTCCGCACCTCGGCCGTCCCGAACAGCGGATGCGCCGGGAAGTCCGACGTGAGCATCTGGTCCAGCAGGTTCTCGTACGCCTGCCGCAGGCTTGCCCCGGCCGGCACCTTCGGCTCGAAGCTGGGGTCGAGACTGGCGAACATGTCGATCCCGCCGTGCGCGGTGTCGACCAGCGTCTCGTCGGGAGTGCCCACGCCGTACGCCTGCAGCAGCGCGTTCTCCAGCCGGCTTCGCAGCTGGTCCCGCTGGGCGACCATCTGCTGCCGCGCGACCGCGCGGTCGTTGTCGGACAGGTGCCCGGCCAACTGGTCGAAGCTCGCACCCAGCGCGTACTGCAGCCGTACGTAACGGCCAAGGTCACTGACCGCCTGGGAGGTGAGGTGCCGCGGCACCCAGCACACGGTGTGCGCGGGCCGGCGGTCACGGAGGTTACGGATGCGTTCGAGGTCCTCGACCGGGGAGTGCCCCTCCTCGTCGAAGGGGTAGTCCAGGACCGCCCGCCAGCCGTCGTGGCTGGGCTGGAACGCGCTGTCGCCGAGGTCCGCCGGGTCGCGGACGTTGCCGTAGAGGAGTTCGACGGTACGCCGGGTGCCGCGCCAGATGGTGGAGGTGACGGTGACTCCGTCGATGCCAAGGCTCTCCCGGGTGCCGAGCATGTCGAACAGCAGGAGCCGCACGACCTGACGCCGCGCGCCGGAGGAGTCGGCGGACTTGGCGTTGTCGAGGATGCCCTCGATGTCCACGCCTTCGAGACGTACGGAGATCAGCGGGTTCGTCTCGTCACCGGTGATCTGCACCGTGCCCAGCCGAGCCGCCCACTGGCGTACGGCCCCCAGCACGATCCCAGCCTCCTGACCGGGCACCATCGAGCGGATGTAACCGTGGTTGAGAGCCACAATCTTCCGCGCGGTGAGATCGCGCAGTGAGTCGACCTCGGGCATCAGCGCGGCGAGCACCAGTGTCTTCGCGATCCGGTCGTCGCGGCGGAAGGCGTGCGTGGCCGCCAGGCCCGGCACGTCGTCCTCGCTCACCTTGTTGATCTCCAGGATCAGCCGGCGCAGGTCGCCGTAGACCTTCTGCGCGCTGCGCCACAGGTTGCCGAGCTCGCCGGTGAGCGGGTCGTCACCGGCCACCAGCACGTCGAACAGGTCCGCGATCGGGACGAGCTGGCCGAGCTGGAGGGTGTCGCGCTGCTCGACCAGGATCTGCCGCATGACCCGCAGCGCGGTCCGCTCCCGCTGCAGCGCACCGGACAGCGCGATGAGGGTCTCCACGAACGCCGGGGTGAACGGATACGTCAGCCGGAACTCCTTGCGGCCCGCGTTCTCCGTCATCAACGCCGAGCGGATGTCCTGGCGTACCTGTTCGGTCGCGGCGAACGCGGCGTCGATCTGCGCGCGAGCCGAATCGCTTCGGGGCTTGAGGACGCGCCGGGACGCGATCAGCGGAAGGTTGTTGTCGGACAGGCTGATCGTGCCGAACCGGCCCTCCCACCACTTCAGGCTGTCCGCGAACGCGAGGTGCTCGGTGCCGGGCAGGTTGGTGCCGACGAGTTCGCGCAGATCGCGCTGGCGGGCGATGAAGCTGATGATCGGCGCGGGCCGGTTGGCGTTGGCGGCCTCCACGAGCTTGCCGACCTTCGGCGCCTCGCGGGCGACCCAGGTGTGGTCACCCATCCTGGTTGCGAACCACAGGATCAGCTCGTCCAGGAACAACACCAGCCCGTCGTAGCCGAGCTGGGCGGCATGCTGGCTGATCGCCGCCAACCCGTCGTCGATGTTCACGTACGACGACCGCGCGCCGCGGGCCAGTTCGGCGAAGCCCGGCAGGACGTCCTGCAGTGAGGTGACCAGCTCGGCCCGGTCGGGATCATTGGGTGGCTTCTGCAGGGCGGCGTCGAACCGCTCGGCGTCCCAGCCGGCGGCGACCTCACCCCAGCCGTCGTCCTCCTCCTTGTCCCCGAGCAGGGCGAAGAAGGCCTCGTCCCCGAGCCGCTCGCGCAGTGCCCGAGCGCTGTCCAGCAGCGGTGTGTCGATGAGGACGGCGGGCAGCGGCGCGTCCGGGTGCACGGTCCGCACGTACGACAGGTAGCCGCCGAGAACGCCGTCCTCCACCGACTCCTTGCCGACCAGGTGGTACGGCACCATCAGGAACCGCTTGCTGCCGATGAGCTTGTCGTACTTGTGCACCACCGGCGCGAGATCTTCGATGGCGCGCGCCCTGGGGTGGTTGTCCAACAGGGCGTGCAGGACGGCCATGAAGTGGCTCTTACCGGAGCCGAACGAGCCGTTGAGGTAGGCCGCCTTGCTGCTGCGGTCGGCGAGCGCGGACCGGATCAGCGACAGCGCCTCGTCGAAGCGCTGGGCGAGCTCCGGTGTGACGACGTAGTTGTCCAGGGTGCGGTCGACGTCACCAACCCCCTGGGAGAGGTCGAGTACAAAGTCGCCCTTGTGAACCGCATCGGGGACCTCGATGACTTCGGAGATCAGCGTCATGGTTGGCGGTACCCCTCAGGTGGTCTTGCGCCGGCGGCCGCGGGTCGGGGCCGGTGGCCGCCACGCGGTGAGGTCGTCTCGGGTCAGGCCGAGCTGGAGCAGCACCTGGTCGAGGTAGCCGTCGTAGGCGTCGGCCGGGGCCTGCCCGAACTCCGGGTCGACGTCGGGATGCCACTGCCGGATCCAGGGCAGCAGCTCGGCCAGTGCGGCAAGCAGCGGGACGAGTTGCTCCGCGCCCCAGGCGTCCAGCTCCTGGCGTTCGGTGACATAGGCGACGAGGGCCTGCGCCTGCTGAAGGTGGTCGAACCCGGCCCAACCCAACAGCAGCGTGCCGTCGCGGGACGCCTCCGGGTACGACGTGAAGCGCTCCTTGGGCACGTCGAGCTTGCCGCGGTTACGCCAGTACGACACGGAGCGGAAGTCGCCCTGCTTGTACTTCGGCGGCACCGCAATCTTGCCGACCTTCTCTCCCGCGTCCTCGCGTCTCTGCAGGTCCCAGGTCTGCTCCCAGGCCTTGCGAATGCGCATCCCGGAGTCGGTGTAGCGCCAGGCGGACGTTCCCGGGACGTGCTGGTCCCGCACGAGGTCCTGCACCACGTCGAGCAGGTCCTGGTCGCGGGTGTACAGCTGGGCGACGGACACGAAGTCCTCGTCGGTCCGCAACTCGTCGGCAAGCTGAGCGGCGCTCCGCAGGGTCGGTTCGGAACGGAACCACAGGGCCCGGTCTTCCAACCGATCCTGCAGCCAGCCACGCAGCGCCTCGGACTCCATCTCCTCCCAGGACCTGGTTGCCCAACGCCGCTTGCACTCCGACCGTTCGATCAGATGGAGGTACGGGTCGTCCGCGATCTTCTCCAGCCGCCGCTCCACCAGCGCGCGGTAGTCGGCCGGCCAGTGATCGGGGAGTTCGGTGATGGGAGTCGAGCCATGGCGCGTGAACCACTGCGTCTCGACTTCCCCCGCCGCCATCTTGCGGGCCAACGCGATCTCAAACGCCCGCTCGCCCAGCTTCAGCGGTGGCTTGATGACGTCCTTGCCAACAAACGCCTTAGCGTCGTCGCCGAGCAGCCCGTAGAGCCCGTAGACCTCCCAGTCCAACTCCTCCTGCGCCGAGATCATCTCCGCCCGGATACGCGACCACTCCGCGTGCGCGGTTTTCAGCCTCTCCCGGTCGGGTGCACACTTCTCCGCAACAGCGCCCGGAGTGATCGCCTGCAACTCCTGGGCGAGGGAGTCAAGTCGGCTAGCGAGAGTCAGCGGGGCGCCGCCTGCCAACGGGAACTCTTGCAACTTCGTGCCAGTGAACTCGTAGTGGTTCTTCCAGTCCTCACTTCCCATTGCGGCGTAGCCCGCTTCAACGCGGGCACCGCCTCCCTCGCCCTTGTTGTGGCTGACCTGCTTGAGCCAGAAACACGCGGTCGACGAGTTCAGTAGCCCAAGCAGCCGTAGGTGCTCCTCCTCGCTCGTCCCCTCTGGCAACTTGATCGCTGGCCCAGTCCGGTTGAAGACCTTCCCCCCGCGATCCAGAACAAACTGATTGTGCGTCGCCACGAAGGCCATCGCGATACCTAACGGAATCACGTACCTCTCAGGGTGCCAACGACTCCATTCGAACCAGGTGAGCCCGATCTCCTCATGCGTCCCTCCCGGTTCTCGACGTTTGCGCAAGTACGGCTTCGTTAGCCATAAGATTGCACGCAGGCACGGATCCTCAATTGAGGCTTTGAGCCACTCATTATAGGGGAACAGGGCTTCGGTTACCGTAGCGATGTGCCAGTCCCGGACACGGTCCCCTTCAACCAGCGCTGCAATCTGTGGATCACTTACTCCGAATCTCGCCCAGGTGCCAGCGGAGGAGAAATAGGACTCATCCGATCCAGTGTGAGTGGTTCGGCCAATCAACATCACTCGGCTAGACAGCCTTCCGATGGCCGCACCTTCCACTCTGAGGAACAGTTCAGGTGCCCCTCCTCCACTTAGGCTCCATGGGTGCTTCGAGAGAAGGAGCCGGTCAACGTCAGCGACCGACACGTACTCGTCGGCCACGCCAGGTGTGTCGACATTGTTTGTGATGGAGCTCCAGACAAACCCCTTGGCGGGGTCCACAGGCGCTTTCGGCTCGCCTCGTACGCCTAGCACCGCGCGGACGACCTGCGCTACCGGCCTTCGATTGCGTCCAACGACGATGACTGTCGGAGTCCCGTGACCAGGAATGTATGCACCACTGGTGTCGGCGATGAGGGCGAGATCCACGGTCGGGAAGAAATCTTCGATTAGTTTTCGACCGAACTCACGCTTCATAAAGGCGTTCGAAGTGATCTGACCTGTGAATCCCCCGGTCGTCGCCAGGTCGAACAGGCGCTGAGCGAACGGGACGGACAGAGCATAGAGGCCCGCGCATGCACTCCACGCCTGACGGTAGACCTTATTGAGCAGCGGGTCCTTGACAGTGATGTAGGGCGGGTTGGCAACCACCGCATGGTAGCGATCACCGAGGATTTCCTCCAGTTCGGCGGCGTCTTCGTACTCGTAGACGAATTCGCCCTCCGCGGACTGCCCCGCCATCGCTGCCTCGGTCACGCCGGCGATGGCGGCCTGCCCGTTCCGCGTACCGAAAAGCAGGGAGTCTCCGATCGCTACCCGCACCCGCCAGACCGGGGCGTCCTTCAAGCGATTGATGCCACAGGCGGTCAGCGCCGCGACGAGCAGCCGAAACCCAGCGATCGCCACGGCGTACGGGTTGATGTCGACGCCGTTCACCTGACGCAGCACGCGCTCGACGTGTACCCGTACGTCCGCGCCCGGCTCCAGATGCTGCCACCGTCGCAGCAGTCGGGTGAACGCGCCCAACAGGAAGTGCCCAGACCCGCATGCCGGGTCGATCAGCCGTACGTCCGCCAGCCCAAACTCCTCGATGGCTGGGTCGAGCGTCCGGTCGAGGATGAACTCCTCCACGAACTCCGGCGTCTGCAGCAGCGCGTAGTCCTTGCGGGCCTGCTCGGACAGGTCCTGGTACAGGTCACCGAGGAACCGCGTCGACAGCGACGGGTCGGTGAAGTCGTGCACGAGCAGGCCGGTCTCGGGATCAATCCGCCGCCAGAAGTCCAGCAACGCCGTCGCGGTGTCCGGTGCCGGATCCATGACGTGCAACGGGTTCTGCCGCTCGACCAGGGCCCGGGTGACCTCGGAGTCCTCCAACCGGTTGATCGCCGCGCGCAGATAGTCAAGGTCGGAGTGCGAGGAGTACTCGCGGAAGTAGGCGTCCTGCCGCTCGCGGGCCTCAGCCAGCCGGTCGCCCGGGCCGGCCAGCATTGCCTGTTCCACCAACCGGTTGTCCTCGCAGAACCTCGCGAACACGCAGGCTAGTACCCAGCCCGCCGCCACCTGGGTAAGTTGCTGCCCGCGCCAGGTCTCGAACGGCAGACCCGTCCGCTTCCCCTTCACAGCCGCCTCGTACCGCTTGGCCAGCCGCTCGGCGGCCCCGGTGTCGGACTCGGCCAACCGCAGGAGATCGGCCTCGATCGACCGGACCTGGCGTTGCAGGTCTGTCAGCAGTCGCCTCGCGTCGATCATGCGGCTCCACCCTCCCGAAGTGCCGACTCGTGCTTGCTGATCCATTCCTCCGGCAGCGGCATCCACTGCGACCCGAACACCGGCACGGCCACGCCGTCCAACTTCGGCGGCGAGTCGTCGGGCCCCGGCACCACCAGCCAGACCGTGCGCACCGGGGAGTCCGCCGTCGCCCTGAACACCTCGTCGCGGAGTTCGTCGAGGATGCGCAGGCTCGGGTCGTACCTCGTCAGAACTCCGGCGTGGGTGAGCAGCACGCACGGTCCTGCCTCCCGGATCGCCTCGCGCACCCGGGGCAGTGCGCCGCCCTGCACCACACTCGACAGCCGTGACCAGTCACGCGACGAGCGGTCGGCAGCGTCGGCGGCGAGCACAACGTCCCACTTCACCCGGCGTTCCTTGCAGTACGCGCGCAGGCCGGCGAGGAACTCGCGTTCGACGTCGACGGTGTTCACCTGTTGGTGCGACAGACAGGCCTCCGCGCGGGCCAACCGGCTCGGGCGTACGGAGAGAACGACCCAGCCGCCGTCCTCCAGCGAACGCGCCAACCGGTCGTCGGCAGCCACGACGGCGTTCTCGACTCGGCGCCAGTCCGCCTTGGACAGCGTGCCGCCGGTCGAAGCCCGCTGCGGCGTCGAGCGGCCAGTCGTCAGGAAGACCGAGGTGAGCCCCACGCCCTCGGGTTTGCGGGCGAGGTACTTCGACTGCTCGGCGTTCCACACCAGCGGTACGCCGGCGGACTCCAGCAGCGCGTCGAGTTCGGGTCGGCCTGGCAGCGGCGCGGCGTACGGGAAACGCGACATCACCCGCTCGGCCACCTCGCCCGGGCTCAGCTCGCTGACCCCGTACAACGCACCCGCTGCGAGCCGCACCGCGCGCCCGGCGTCCAGTCCGCGCGGGTAGATCTCCAGGCGCGGGGTGACAGCGGCGGTCTCCGCGGCGAGCGCGGCCACCTCGACCAGACGGTCAGGCGCCAGCAAGGCGGGGTCCGTGCCATCGGGAGCGGGGACCTCGCGCAGCGTCTCGACCACCCGCGCGGGTACGGGCAGCGGGTCCGCCGCCGCCATCGTGTCCGCGGCCTCGCCGAGCCCCGAAGCCCACTCCAGCCGCTCGGCGGTCGACGGGCCCTCGCCGACTTCCAGCGGACCTGCCGCGACCAGGATCCCGTGGGTCTGGCGGCTGTAGACCAGGCGCGGGTCACCGTCCAGGTGCTCGTCGGCGAGTTCGGCGTCGATGGCCACCCGTACCAGCGCCTCGGCGAGCCGTGACCGCAGTGGTTCCTCCACCGTGCTGCCCAGCCGGTCCAGCAACCTGGCCGCACAGTGCGCGGCGGACGCAACACCGCCGACGGACTCGACGACCTCGACCACGACGTCGCGGAGTACGCGCATGCCGTCCAGGCCGACCCAGTGGTCCTCGAGCCGCTGGACGGCCTGGCGCATGGTGCGCTGGTCTCGGCCGAGCGCCTTGGACGCGTCGCGGGTGCTCGCCCAGGCGGTGCCGCCGGCTTCACCCAGGCCAAGCAGCGCTTCGGCCACGGCTCTGTCCGCAGAGTCGGGGACCAGCGCGTCGGCCACCTTGTCCAGCAACGTGGGTTCGGTGGGCCGTTCCTGGGTCGAGGCGGCGACCTGATCGGCGAGGTCGCTCAGCTCCTTGCGCAGGCGTTCCCGCGTCTTCGTGCCGATGCCGGGCAGCCAGGTGAGCTGTGCCGGCGGCAGGTCGAGCGCGGCGCCCACGTCGGCGGCGTTCAGTCGTTCGAGGACGGCCAGGACCTGAGGCGACAGGCCGACGGCGCCGATCGGGGTCTCGCGGCTGACGCGCTGTGCCGCCGGCTGCTCCGGAACAACCGTGGCCGGCTTGGCGAACACCGCGTCCCAGGCGCGCTGCATGTCCTCGGCGGTGTCGAACCGCTTGCGCGCGTCGCGGTGCAGGGCGCGCCGGAAGAAGTCCGCCAGGCCGACGGCGTAGGAACGGTCGAACAGCTCCGGGTCGATCGTCACGTCCGCGTCGCCGTAGCCCGGATGCCCGCCACCGGCGCCGTAGGTCGGCCGCCGCGCGGTCGCCATCTCGTAGAGCGTGACCGCGGCTGCGTACCGCTCGGCGGCGGTGTCCCAGCGGCGACGGTCTCCCCGGCCCAGGAAGGGATCCAGGTAGGGCGGGGTGCCGGCCTCGACCGCCTCCAGCGGCTCCCGGGACAGCGAGAAGTCGAACAGAACCAGGCGCCGCTTCTTGCCCTTTCCCCCGCGCTCGCTGATGCCGAGGTTGTCGGGCTTGATGTCGCGGTGTGCGACGCCGGTGCGTTCGAGGTAGTCGACGGTGGCGAGCAGGTCCTTGCCCCAGTCGTGCAGCCACTCCGGCTGCAGGCGCCCGCGCTCGCGGAGCTCCCTCATCAGGGTGCCCCTGCCGGCGAACGTGAGCAGGATCGCCAGCCGGCCGCCAACAAGCAACGGATCGGGATCCAGCAACTGGACGATGCCCGGGTGTTCGCCGAGGAGCGCGAGCGCCGCGGCCTCAGATCGGATCCGGGCGTCCTTCTGGGGGTCCAGTGAGACCTTGAGGACCGCTTCCTTCCCGTCCCGCTCGACCAGCAGCGCCAGAGCGGTGGAGCCGCGGCCGAGCCGCCGTACGACCTTGAAGCCGTCCTCCAGCTCCGCTCCGGCCTCTGCGGTGAGCGGATCGACGGCGACAACCTGCTCCGCCGCCTCGGCCGTGAGCTGCTCTCGGAGCGTGTCCAGGTCGAGCAGGAAGGCGGCCATGTCCTGCGTCCGCTTGGCCGCGTCAGCCATCGTCGCCTTGGCCACCAGGATGTCCAGCCTGTCACTGACGTTGTCGACCTGCGCACGCAGGGACAGGCACCCCTGGGACAACAGCCGACGGGCCAGAGCGCCGAACGACGAAGCCGGCGGGTGCCCGGCGAACAGCAAGTAGGCGATCGCGCCGACGCCGAACACGTCCAACGGGACGCCGTTCTGGCTCCCCCACGCCCACTCCGGGGCGAAGTAGGCGGTCGCGCCCTCCTCGGCGAGCTCGGCGAACGTCTGCGTCGAACTCACCGACGCGCCCGTGGTCGACTCCGAGCCCCGGGTCGCGGTCTGCCAGTCGGTGACCTGGAGATGGAAGCCGTCACCGTCGCGGCGTACCCACACACATTGAGGGCTCAGGCCGCGGTGGGCGAGCGTTCGGCGGTGGGCGTAGGAGATGGTCTCCGCGAGCGTCCGCAGGAGCGACAGGCGGGCATCCAGGTCAAGCTTCGCGTCCTCCTGCTGCAGGAAGTGGTCGAGGCGTACGAGGCTCGGGTCGTGCGGGAAGATCAGCGCCGGGCCGAGGTCGTGTTCGACGAAGTCGATCGGGCTGGCGATGCCGCTGTAGTCGATGCCGCGAAGCGCGCGGTACTCGCGCTCGGCCGCTCGTACGAGCTGGGCGCGGCGGTCACCAGCCTCCGCCTCACCGGCCAGGTAAATGCGCACGCGGCGCGGCGGGTCGTCCCGGAAGCGCTCGTGGCGGGCCAGGAAGTCCTGCCAGCCCGGGCCTTCCTGCATCGCCGGCATCTCCAGCCGGAGGCTGCCGACCTTGCGCCCGCGCTGAGACTGACGAATGCCCGCCTGGTTCACCGCCTTGGCTATCGCGGCCGCCATCGTGGTGTCGACGTCGTCGCCGGGCTCGGTGATGTGGGCGAGGACGCTGGGCAGGTCGGCGTGGTCCTGACGGCCGAAGACGTGGGCGAGACCTTCGGACTTCAGGCGTACGTCGAGACTGGCGTCGGAGAGGAAAACCGCGCCCTCGATCCATGGAACCCGCTTACCGCGCAATGCGGGCTGGGCTGCGAGAAGAGACTTCAGCTTGCGGGCTTTGCGGGTCGCCCCGATCACGGGGTTGTCGACGGGCGCACGGTGCGTCTGCTGCCAGGTGCCGGCGTCACCAACGAGAATGCCCGCCCACGACTTGACCTCCAGGACGATCAGGCGTCGCGGGGTGACGAGCAGCAGGTCGATCTCGTTGACAGACCCATCGGTGCCGATGAACTCGGCGTTGGCCCAGGCGCGGTAGGGCTCCTTCTCGGGCAGGAGGGTGCGCAGATATGCGAGCGCAGCACGCTCCCACGAAAACTCCGACGGCGTGCACTGAACCCAGCGTCCGACGTCCATCGCCCCCCTCCCCGACGGCTTGGACACGCGAAAACCGGCCGACGAGTAGTTGGACCCGCGACCAAGATCATTCGCGCGGTACCTTAGCAGCGCGTAAAGCACTCTCCAGTGAACAACCAAGAAAGTGATCGTTTGGTGATGCCGATTCCGCAAGCCTGTCCACCGTCGGCCATCTGGTCTAACCGGCCTTGCCAACGAGATTGCTGCGCACCAGTTGAACTACTCAAAGAGCGTTAGCCGCGCACCTCGGACCGCGACTGCGTAGCTACTGCCCACACGACTGTGACAAGTCCCGTCCGAGTGTCTCCTCGGTCCCGTAACCTCAGTGATCATCACTTCCAGCTCCACGCCCGTCGGCGTCGAGCTCGACCGCCGCCTAGCGATCTACCACTGGAGATGCCTTGGCCACACCACGTGGAGTCTTCTGTCTCGAGGGTCAATGGGACGAGAACCTGACCGACACCAGCTCCGTACGTCCCGCACTTGAGCTACTAGAGCGACTCGGCTACATACAGTTCATCCACAAGGACGTCGCCACCGTCCCGGAGTTAGACCATTTCCTGGAGCGCTGGGCGCGGAGGGCCTATAGCGACTTTGCAGTGGGCTACTTCGCTATGCACGGTGAATCTAGCAAGCTCCGACTGTCAAACGGGAACGTCGTTCCACTCCATCACATCGCCCAGCACCTTGAGGGGAGATGCGGGGGCCGACGACTGTACTTTGGCAGTTGCTCGGTAATGAACGCTTCCGACGCGTCGCTTACAGACTTCCTGAAATTAACAGGTGCAGAGCTCATTTGTGGCTATACCAAAGACGTCGACTGGCTCGACTCGGCCGCCTTCGATGTGGCGTTCCTAGGGCATCTCGCTAACGGTACGCAAAGGAAGCTGCTCACCACAGCCCACTGGAGCGCAGTTACACAGAAGCTTGGCTTCCGCATCCTCTACTCCGATGGGCGAAAGAACAGCCGGTAGAATCACGGATCTGCGCCCGGCACAGGAGGCAGGAAATGGGCAATTTTACCGCAGTCTGGGCACGCATCGAAGCCAGCGCTGGACAGGAGTTCCACACAAAGACTGGTCTCCCGTTCATCTACCGCGTCGAAGGGACCAGCGTGATTCCTAACAGAACCGAATATCCAATCCATAAGAGTCAGTTTCGGAAAGCATATGAGCTCATGCCGCTAGCAGGGCCAAGCGAGATCAATTCAATTGTGCGAGGGCCAGCGTATGTTTACGCGATCCTTACTGACTGGCGGATGCGGGTCTGATTCGCCGAACATCGGCTCTTGAACTCCCCCGACTCGTTGCACTCCTACATTTGACTGAACCGCAAGTGGCGACAGTGGACCGCTGGACACGGGCGCGCGGCGGAAGAGGACCGGCAGGTCGTCAGGACTGCAGGCAGGAAGGCAACTGACGATCGAGTGCCGCGAATGCGGCGATGAGCGCCGCACGGTCATCGTCCAAACCACCCGGAAGCTCGTCCGGAGCCGAGTCCTCGGGCTCCAGGAAGTACTCGGCCACCGCGCGGACCAGCCTGCGATCCGAGTGGCTGTAGTCCTCCCAGCCTTGGAGGAGCTCGGTCAGTCCATCAGCGATCTTGCCCGCCAGAGACGAGTGATCGGTATGGCCGGCAAGGTGGCCTGGCAGACGAGTTGCCAGCGATCGGATCTCCTGAGCCGTGGTGTCGGTGGCATACGGGGCAATCACCGGCCACAGCGCGCCGACCCTCTCTCGAAAGTCGTCGAGCGATGTCTTGTGCTCGTACCGCAGGGTGGGCAATTGGTCGTGCGGGACTGGGTAGACACGCCAGACGTGTTCCGCCACCTCCGCGAGCCAACGCTGGCGAGCGTCGATCTGCTCTGGCCCCCAGGTCTCGTACTGGCACAGTTCCTGGGTGATCTTCACCTGAGAGTCGCCGTAGTATCGCTTCTTCTGTTCGAACGCCTTGTTGCTGGCCGGTATGTTCAGCCCCGCGAACAGGAGCGTCAGGTTTCCCCAACGATTCACGTACTCCTGGTACTGGTCGGCAAACGACCCCAGACTCACTGACCAGTCCTTGTTGAGCGTCTGCGGCATGACATGCTCGATGTGTACGAGGGTGGACACGTCAACCATCTTCTCCAACGCCGGATGCAGCGCCTGCTCTATCCGCTGGAGCGTGTATCGAACGAGGTATTGTCGCCCCATCTCCAGGCGCTGGAACGCCACACGGAACTGCTCGGCATCTGGCATAGCTGCGATGAGGGTCTCGCGCGCCTCCGCCAAACGCGTCCCTTGGCTGTCATGGAGGATCTTGGCCGCCCTGTGATAAACGGGTTCGATCTCGTTGGTCCCTCGACCAACCACGCTGCTGTATCGGTAGGTGAGTACCTCCGCCAGCCGCGCGAACTCGACGAAGTCCTTCTCCGCCAGGTACCGACGTGCCGGCAGCAGAGCTATGTAGCAGGTCACTGCCCGAAGGGTGGCAAGGTCCTTGAGTACCGCGCTCGTCTGCTCGTGCCCCGCCTTGGCTGGCGCCTCAAACTCCCCATACGCGGCGGCAGCGGTCCGAAGGTCCGCGAGCACAGACTCCGCGCCACGGTCTTTCACCAGTTCCTTGAACTGGTCGAAGACGCTGTCCTTCTTCACCTTCGGGACGTAGCCAAGGAGGTAGTGCCGAAGGAATCGTGTGACGTCGACACCTGCGCCGAGATCGTCGAGCATCCCGTCCCACGATGAAGCGGCCTGGTCGACATCCTCCTCGGCAGACCGCTTGGCGATCTCGCCGAGCATGTGACTCTTCAGCAGGTCGGCTGCCGACAGTTGTAGCCCTCGGTCGTTGAGGGTCTCGAAGAGCAGGAAGGCGTCCCCAAGGTCTCGCACCGCGATGACTACAAGCTCGACTTTACCAAGCAGGGCCTTCCAGAAGTCTCGAAGCCACTTCTCCTGCCCGGGCTCAGGAAGATGCTCCAGATGTGAGGCGAGGAGGGAGACGATCCGGTCACGATTGCTGAGTAGAGCCCGGTTGCGCGCACGCATGTCCTTGTCCAACGCGCTGGACTCGGCCTTGCGAAGCGGGTCTCCCACCGACCGAAGTGTGAAGTCGCGGAACACGGGCCAGTTGGCGTTCCCGGTTCTGAACTTGAACTGCGCGTCGCCATTCGCTAGATCGTCCGCGATGAACCGCTTCTCGATCTGCTGGACGTCATTCGTCATGCCACGGGCATGACACGCGTCGCGAACAGCGCCCAGTATCAGCATCAGGGTGGTCAGGCGTTGCTGGCCGTCGATGACGAGTGGCCGAGCATCATCTTCGGCCGCCAGAACGACCGAGCCAATGAAGTGACCTGCCTGCACATTCTCGATCAGGTCGGTCCACAGGTCGTCAATCTGTTCACGGGTCCACGAGTACGGCCGCTGGTATGGAGGGATCCTGAACTGCTGCTCGTCTACCGCCAGGAGCGCCTTCAGCGTCTGCTTCTCGGCTTTGAGTTCCATCAGTCGAGCGCCTCCCGATCGGGCCCCTCCGAGCTCGGCGAGACTGCACCACGCCTTGCCGACGGCACAACCTCTTGTCTGGATGAGCGTTGCCGTTCGTTCCGACCCCTTGTCGAACCGATGTCCATGCCACCGCCCCGGAAGCAACCGTCATGATCAAGACCTCAGGCTACTCATGTGCCGTGGATGCCGCAGGCGATGATCACGTATCGGCCTGGCCTCTTCTCGGTTCGCCAAGACGATGCGGAGGGGCGAGAGATTCGCTCCACGTCGTAGCGCGGGCCACCGCTCCGAACCACGACGCGCAATCCGGAACTGAACTTCGCCACGTATTCGCCGGACGGGCCGTGGACAGTCGGCGCGGGCTGGACACAGCTAGACACCGAACGCCAACAACAGCGGGCCCCGGACCTGTTTGCGCAGGTCAGGGGCCGTTCTTGCTGCGTGGCAGGTACTGGATTCGAACCAGTGTAGGCTGAGCCGACGGTTTTACAGACCGCTCCCTTTGGCCGCTCGGGCAACCTGCCGGGTGCTGCTTCACAGCAGCGAGTTGAGAGGATAGCGCAGACGCTACCGGCCCGTGCCACCCGGTTGGTACGTCACCGACAGCCGCATACGAAGGGAGCCCGGATGGCCGCCGAATCGTCGTTCGACATCGTGAGCAAGGTCGATCGTCAGGAGGCCGACAACGCGCTCAACCAGACGTCCCGCGAGATCGCACAGAGGTTCGACTTCAAGAACACCGGCGCCGGGATCCGATGGTCGGGCGAGCTCGGCGTGGAGATCACCGCCAACTCCGAGGAGCGGGCGAAGGCCGTACTCGACGTGTTCAAGGAGAAGCTGGTCAAACGGGGCGTCTCGCTGCGCAGCCTGGAGGCCGACGACCCCAAGCAGTCCGGCAAGGACTACCGCCTGTCGGCCACCTTCGAGCAGGGCATCTCCCAGGAGAACGCCAAGAAGGTAGCCAAGATCGTCCGCGACGAGGGCCCCAAGGGGGTCAAGGTCCAGGTCCAGGGCGACGAGCTGCGGGTCGCCAGCAAGAAGCGGGACGATCTCCAGGAGGTCATCTCGCTGCTGAAGGGCAAGGACCTCGACTTCGCCCTCCAGTTCGTCAACTACCGCTGACGTAGATCGCGGAAGCGCGCCGCGCCACCGCACGCGCCACGGCCGTCCTGTCCCGCGTTCCGGGCGGGGCGGCCGTCGGCATTCCCAGCGCCGGACGCCGTTCCCAGTACCGGTCGCCGTTCCCAGCGCCGGACGCCGTTCTCAGCGCCGTACGCCGGCCAGGTGCTCCAGCCGGGCGATCCGGTCCTGGGTGGACGGATGGGTGGAGAAGGCGCGTACGAAACCCTTCTCGTGGAACGGGTTGGCGATCATCAGTGCGGCCGTGCTCCGCAGCTCCGGCGCCGCCGGCAGCGGATGCCGGCGGGTCGCCGTCTCCAGCTTGCGGAGCGCCCCCGCCAGTGCCAGCGGGTCGCCGGTGATCCGGGCGGACACCTGGTCCGCGGAGTACTCCCGCGTCCGCGTCACCGCCGCCTGCAGCAGCAGCGCCGCGACCGGGCCGAGGACCAGTAGCGCGAGCGCGGTGACCGCCGAACCGTCGCCGTTCCTCCCGCCGTCGGCCTCCTCACCACCCCGGGCACGACCGGTCGGGGCCAGCCAGGCGAACTGCGCGGCGTACATGATCATGCTGGCCAGCGCCGCCGCGACGGAGGAGACCAGAATGTCGCGGTTGGCGACGTGGCCCAGCTCGTGCCCGAGGACAGCGCGCAGCTCCCGCGGGTCCAGCAGGTCCAGCAGCCCTTCAGTGACGCACACGGCGGACCGCCGCGGGTTGCGCCCGGTGGTGAACGCGTTCGGCGTCTTGGTGGGCGAGACGTAGACGGCGGGGATCGGCAGCCGCATCGTGATCGCGAGCTCGCGGACGAGCCGGCACAGCTCCGGATGTTCCGCCTCGCTCACGGGGTACGCCCGCATCGACCGCAGCGCCATCCGGTCACAGCGGTAGAACGCCGCGGCGTTCATCGCCAGCGCCACCAGCAGCCCGGCGGCCAGGCCCGCCCGCCCGCCCAGAGACCGGCCGAGCACCAGCGCCAGCCCGGACAGCACAGCAACCAGCACAGTCGTCCTGAGCTGGTTGCGATGGCACTGAGCGCGATCGTGCATACGTGGTCATGACCTCCACCGTGAGAACGCCGTCACCAGGGCGGACGTTCCCCGCCCCGCCGGGCTTACCGGCTTACAAGCGGTCGGCGCCCAAGCCCTCGGCGCCCAGGCCCTCGGCCTCCACGCCCTCGGTGACCATGCCCTCGAGATAGGCGACCACGATCTCCGGCCGCAGGCCGGCGCGCAGCCCGACATAACCGTCCGGGCGTACGACGAGAATGCTGCCGCCCCGGCTGCCGAGCGTGTGCCGGGCCTCGCCGTACCGGTCGAGCAGGCTTACCCCGGGGATCGCCGAGGTCCCGGCGCCACCGCCGATCACCTCGCCGCGCACTCCGTCCCCGAACCGCAGCCGCACCGTCGACACCGTTTCCGCCGACACCGAGCCCAGGCCGATCAGCGTCCAGTGCGGGCCGCGGAGGATGTCGAACAGCCGCAGGTCAGCGGCTCGGCGGACGTCCCACAGCCGGATGTCGGGCACCCGGTCGCCGGCATGCAGGAGCAGCCGCTTGCCGCCGAGCTCCTGGCTCAGCGCCGAGTCGCGGTAGTGCAGGTCGAGCTGGTCGGTGCCGGCGCCGGCCTTGGATCCGGAGCCGGCTCCGGTGAGGGCGGCGTGCCAGGGGCGGGGCTTGGTGCGGCCGAAGAGCGTCCGGCGCGGCGCCGCTGGCCGGCGTTCACTGTCGTACGTCTCCAGCGCCGTCTCCTCCCCGCTCACCAGCGCGGCGGCCAGCTTCCAGCCCAGGTTGTGCACGTCCTGCAGCCCCGCGTCCAGGCCGCCGAGCGGGTACGGGTGGGCGCCGGTGGCGTCGCCGGCGAGCAGGATCCGGCCGAGCCGGTAAGAGGGGGTCGGGGTGGCGCCGGGCGCCGTACCGCCGGAGTACGCCACCAGGGACGCGGCGTCGCGGAAGCGGACGTCGGTGAGGCCGGTCCGCTCGTGGAACACCTGCTGGGCGCGGTCCAGGGTGGGCGGCTGCGGCGCGGTCGCGGCCCGGCGCGCCGGCGGACGGTCGTCCGGTACGTCGTACGCCAGGAACCACCAGGTCTCCCCGCCCGGCAGCGGGGCCACCACGATCCCCTGCTCCCAGAGGTGGAGTACGTCGTCGCGGGCCAGGCCGGTCAGTGTGAGCTCACCGACGTACGCCAGCGGCGCGGGCTCGGGTTCGGGCGTCGGTTCCGGCTGCGTTCCATCCGGCTCCGGCTCGCCCCCGGCTTCCGGCTCCGGCTCGGGCAGGACGCCCGGCAGCGGGTCGGTGAGGATCACGTACGCCGCCCTGGCCGGCGTCCCGCCTCCGTTGGCGCTCGCCGCTGCCCCGAGCACCGCTCCCCCGGCCAGCGGGACATTCACGCCGGACTCGTCCTGGCTCAGCCGGCCGAGGCCGTCGACGTGCTCGACCCGCACGCCGTACGCCGCCAGCCTGTCCTGCAGGATCGCCTCCACCTGGCGGCCGGCGATTGTGAGCGGTCCGAGGTAGGTCCGGCCGCGCGGGCCTCGCTTGCCGGTCGGGGCGGTCGGCGACTCGTCCACCCGGGATCCGGCGTACCGGCGAATCGGCTGGGCAGGGGTCCCGGCGGCGAGGAGTTCGGGCGTCACCCCGAGGTCGTCGAACAGTTCCAGGCTGCGCGGGCCCAGGCCGCGCACGGGCGGGCGGGACCGGCGGGCCGCTTCCGGCTCCACCACCCGTACGCGGACGCCGCGCCGGGCGAGGTCGAGAGCGGCGGCCAGCCCGACCGGCCCGGCGCCGACGATCATCACGTCGGCGTAGCGGTCGGAGCGGAACTCCCCTGAACCCGGCCGGCTCGAATCCGGCTGGCCTGCGTCCGGCTGGATCTCTGTCACGCGCCACAGCCTCTCCCCACCGCCTCGGCGCGGCAAGTCCGGGGGTGGGATCCGGCCGTGGTCAGGCGCGGGCGGGGTAGGCCAGGAAGCCGAGGGCGATCTCGGGGAAGACGGAGAGTAGGACGGCGATCACCACCAGGACTCCGACCGCGATCCGGGCCGGCCACGGCCCCGCCCACACCCCAGCTCCAGCGGCCCCGGCGGCCGCCCCGGCCCCGACCCCGGCAGCACCGTTCGCCTCCGTCCCCGCCTCGGTGACTCCCTCCGGGGAACGGAACAGCAGCGCCGTCCAGTACAGGTAGTACGCCAGCGCGATCACGACGTTGACCGCCATCACCACGGCCAGCCAGCCGGCACCGCCGTCGATCGCCGCCCGGAACAGCACGAACTTCCCGAACAGCCCGAGCACCCCCGGCGGCAGTCCGGCCAGCGCCAGCAGGAAGAACCCGAGCGCGAGCGCCCGCGCCGGCCGCCGCCAGAACAGCCCGCGGTAGTCGCCGAGCAGCCGCCCCGGTCCGGTACTGACGGTCAGCGACACGACGGCGAACGCGCCGAGGTTGGCGACCGCGTAGACGAGGAGGTACGCCACGGTGGCGCTGAGGGTGTTCCCGCGTACGTCGCCGTTGCTCGCGGCCAGCGGCACCAGCAGGTAGCCGGCCTGGGCGACGCTGGACCACGCGAGCAGCCGGACGGCGTTGCGCTGGCGCAGCGCCACCAGGTTGCCGAGCGTCATAGTCGCCGCCGCCAGTACGCCGATGATCGGCGCCCACATCCCGACGTACCCCGGGAACGCCCACCCGACGACCAGCAGGATGCCGACGAACCCGGCCGCCTTGGAGACCACCGAGAGGTACGCCGCGACCGGCACGGGCGCGCCGACGTAGGTGTCCGGCACCCAGAAGTGGAACGGCACGGCGGCGACCTTGAACGCCAGCCCGACCAGCGTCAGCATCACCCCGAGCCCGGCGACCGCGGCCAGATCGCCACCGGGCAGGGCCGGGGTGGCGGCGATGGCGGCGGACCCCGCCACGCCGGGGTGCCCCGCGGGACTCAGCGCCCGGGCGATCCGGTCGAGATACATCGTGCCGGTCACGCCGTACACCAGCGACACCCCGAACAGCATCACCCCGACCGAGACGACCGACACCAGGAAGAACTTCAGCGCCCCCTCGGCACCGCGCCGGTCCCCCCGTCGCAGCCCGACCAGCGCGAACACCGGCAGCGACACGACCTCCAGCGCCACCACCAGCGTGATCAGGTCACGGGCGGCGGCGAGGGTCATCGCGCCGGCCGCCGAGGCGAGCAGCAGGAAGTGGTACTCACCGGTGGGGATGCCGCCGCCGAGCGTCCCGGTCCCGGCCGGCTCCCCGTAGCTCCGCACCCCCGGCCGGTCGGGCGGCCACCTGCGCCCCTCCCACCCACTGCCGGCGGACAGCAGCACCACGATCGCCGCCCCGCCCGCGACGATGAACTGGAACGTCCAGGTGAGCGGGTCGGCGACGTACGAACACGCGACGGCCCGCAACGGCGCACCCGTCCCAGAAGCGCAGAAGGCGCCCTCCGCCCACGACGACGCCCGCGCCATCGACACCACCAGCAGTGCGATCCCGGCCACCAGCCCGGCCAGCGAGAGCCACGGCGCCGCACCACGCCGGCGGGCCGGCGCGAACGCGTCCACCACCAGCACCAGCAGCGCGGTCACCGCCACCGCCAACGGCGGGCTGATCACCAGCCACGGGACCGGCTGCACGAAACCCACGGCACTCACCACCGCACTCACCCGCCCACCAGGAACCGCACGGCCGGGTCGGTCACCGTCAGCACCGCGCCCGGATACAGGCCGAGCACCACCGTCAGCGCGACCAGTGGCGCCCACGCCACCACCTCGACGGCGGTGACGTCGCGCACGGACAGCAGGCTCGGCCCGATCGTGTCGGTGCCCTGGCACATCCGGCGGACGAGGACGAGGAAGTACGCCGCGGTGAGGACGGCACCGAGCCCGGCGAGCACCATCAGGACGAGGTACGTCGTACGGGTGAGCGAGGCGGCTGGGTGCCAGGCGCCGAACAAGGCCAGCATCTCGCCCCAGAAGCCGGCCAGCCCGGGCAGCCCGAGGCTGGCCACCGCACCGAAGACGAACACCCCGGCGAGGCGCGGCATCCGGGCGTACATCCCGCCACCCAGCCGGGCGAGGTCGCCGGTACCGTGCCGGTCCTTGATCGCCCCGGCCACGAAGAACAGCAGCCCGGTGATCAGACCGTGCGCCACCCCGGCGAACAACGCGCCGTTGACGCCCGCAGCCGTGAGGGTGGCGATGCCGAGCAGCACGAAGCCCATGTGCCCGACCGAGGAGTACGCGATCAGCCGTTTCAGCTCGCTCTGGCGCAGGCAGGCCAGCGCGCCGTAGAGGATGCCGACCGTCGCCAACCCCGCGAGGTACGGCGCGACCGCCCGGGCGCCGTCGGGCACCACCGGCAGCCACACGCGGACGAAGCCGTACGTGCCCATCTTCAGCAGCACCCCGGCCAGCAGCACCGACCCGACAGTCGGCGCCTTGGCGTGCGCGTCCGGCAGCCAGCTGTGCAGCGGCCACATCGGGCTCTTCACCGCGAGGCCGAGGCCGATCGCCACCGCGGCCAGCACCTGGGTCCCGCGCGGGATCCCGTTGCCCCCGCGCCTCGCGAGCTCGGTCAGGTCGAACGTGTGCGCGCCGGTGTAGACCAGCAGGAAGCCCAGCAGCATGATCGCGCTGCCGAGCAGGGTGTACAGGATGAACGTCGTCGCCGCGCGGCGCCGGCCGGCCGCGTCGTGCGGGTCGCCCCACACCGCGATCACGAACCACATCGGGACCAGCACGACCTCGAAGAACAGGAAGAAGACGATCAGATCGAACGCCACGAACGTGCCGAGCATGCCGACCTCGAGCAGCAGCACCAGCGCCACCAGCGCGCGCACCCGGCCGCCCTCCGGCGCGACCCGGGTGGTGTAGAGGAGGCACAGGAACGCCAGCAATGCGGTGAGCAGCACCATCGGCAACGAGACGCCGTCCATGCCGAGGTGCCAGCGCACGTCGACGGCCGGGATCCAGCTCACGTCGGTCTGGAACTGCACCCGGTGCGCGGCGCCATAGTCGAACGCCGCGGCCAGCCAGACCGCGAGCAGCAGGGTCACCGCGCCGGCCACCGCGCCGAACGCCGCGGTGGCGCGGTCGGGCACCAGCCGACGGCCGGCTGTGAGGATCAGCGCGCCGAGGAGGGGTACGGCGAGGAGAAGCTGGAGTACGACGTTCATGCGAACGCCCCCAACGCCGCGACGGCCAGCAGGACGACCCCGGCGAGCAGCAGGCTGAGGTAGGTGGACACGTTGCCGGTCTGCAGCAGCCGCAGGCCGCCACCGACCCAGCGGGCCGCGCGACCGGACCCTCGTACGTAGAAGTCGACGACGTCGCGGTCACCGGCGACGACGGCCCGGGCCAGGCCCCACACCGGCCGGACGACGTACGCCGCGATCAGCTCGTCCATCCGGAAGCCGTTCGCCAGCAGCGGACGCGACCGGCCCAGCATCCGCGCGGGGTCGTCGCGTTCGACGTGCCGCCAGGCCCAGGTCACCAGCGCACAGGCGAGAACCAGGTGGACGAGCGCCAGCAGTGTGGTCGTCCAGTGGACCATGGTGGGTTCGGGGATGCCGGGCCCGCCGCCGCCGAGCCAGCGTGCCCACGTGCCGGGTACGAGGGCGAGCCAGCCGACCAGCGCGGCCGGGACGGCGAGCACCACCAGCGGCCGGCGCATCAGGGCGGGCGCCTCGGCCAGGTGCGGCTCGGTGTGCGCGGGCTGGCTGGGCGCGGCGGGGACGGTGCCGGTGGGCGTGCCGAAGAAGACCCGCAGCCACATCCTCGTGGCGTACGCCGCGGTGAGCGCCACGGTGGCGAAGCCGGCGACCAGCGCCACCCAGGCGGCCCAGCCCGGCAGCGGCCCGCCGTGGAACGCCGCCCGCGAGATCGCCCCCAGCACGGCGTCCTTGGCGAAGAACCCGGACAGCGGCGGCACCGCGGCGAGGGCGCCCAACCCGACCGTCATCGTCACGAACGTCACCGGCAGCGTGCGGCGCAGCCCGCCCATCGCGTCCATGGAGTTGCTGCCGACCGCGTGGATCAGCGCGCCCGCGCACAGGAACAGCAGCGCCTTGAATGCTCCGTGCGCCACCAGCAGCAACACCCCCGCGGTGTAGCCGCCTGCGGCGAGACCGGCCAGCATGTACGCCAGCTGGCTGACCGTCGACCACGCCAGCACCCGCTTGATGTCGTTCTCGGCCAGCGCGCACAGCGCCGAACCCACCATCGTCACCGCGGCGACCACGGCCAGCACCGCGAGCGTGGCCGGAGCCTCCTGGAACACCGGCAGCAGCCGGGCCACCACGAACACCCCGGCCGCCACCATGGTGGCCGCGTGGATTAGCGCGCTGATCGGGGTCGGGCCGGCCATCGCGTCGGGAAGCCACACGTGCAGGGGGAACTGCGCGGACTTGCCGGCCACGCCGCACAGCAACAGCAACGTCGCCACGGTTGCCGTACCCGATGTCAACCCGCCGTTGGCGGCGGCGTCGCGCACGCCGCCGATCGAGAACGTGCCGGCGCCGAGACCGAGGGCGAAGATGCCGAACAGGAAGCCGATGTCCCCCAGCCGGGTGACGAGGAACGCCTTGATCGCGCCGTCGCGGGCCTCCGGCAGCTCCCAGTGGTGGCCGATCAGGAAGTACGAGCAGATGCCCATCACCTCCCAGCCGACCAGCAGCACGAACAGGTCGTTCGCGGTCACCACGACCAGCATCGCGGCGGTGAACAGCGAGACGAACGCGGAGTAGGAGGCGTAGCGGGGGTCGCCGCGCAGGTAGTCGATCGAGTAGATCTGCACGGCCAGCGCGACCCCGGTCACCAGCACCGCGACCAGCGCGCTCAGCCCGTCGACGCGGAACGCGATGTCGAACGCCAGCCCGCCGGTCGGCACGTGCGCGAGCGTCGCGCCGCGCTGACCGAGGTCACCGGCGATGTCGAACCCGGCGAGGACGCAGGCGGCCAGGAACCCCACCCCGGCCCCGGCCACCCCGATCGGCGCGACCATCTTGGGGAGTCTGCGGCCGAGGGCGAGCGCGGCCAGGGCGGCGGCGAACGGCGCGAGCAGCGCGACCCAGACAGCGGTCATCGGCCGGCCTCCGCGGTCGCCGGGCGCTGCTCGGCAGGGTCGGCGCGTCCGGCATCCCCCGGTTCACCCGCGGCGCGCTCGGCGCGCGCCGCGAGTTCGGCGCGCTCGGCGAGCTCCGCGCGTTCGGCCTCGGCGACGTGCTCGTCGGTCCGGTCACGGTCGGCCAGCTCGCGGACCGCATCCACGTCCACCTGGCGACGGGTCCGGAACACCAGCAGCACGATCGCCAGCCCCAGGCCGATCTCGGCGGCGGCGATCGTGATCACGAACAGCGTCAGGATCTGACCGCCGTGCAGGGCGTCGCGGTGCCAGGCGTCGAACGCGACGAGGTTGAGGTTGACGGCGTTCAGCATCAGCTCCACGCCCATCAGGACGAGGATGGCGTTGCGCCGCACGAGTACGGCGTACACCCCGATGGCGAACAGCAGCGCCGCCACCACGAGCGGGAACAGCAGCGGCATCAGCGGCTCCCCTCCGAACTCGCCGGGGCGGTCGGGCCGGCCGGCACCTCGGAGTTCGCGGAGTTCGCGGAGTTCGCGGAGATCGCCGGGCCGTCCCGCCGGGACAGCGCGATCGCGCCCACCAGCGCGGCCAGCAACAGCACGGACAGCACCTCGAACGGCAGCACCCACGTGGAGAACAGCGCCCGCCCGGTGGCCCGCGCCCCGCCGACCTCGACCCGGTCCAGCGGGATGACCGCACCGGAGAAGCCCGCGACCAGCGCAACCAGCAGGACCGCCGCCACCGCGGCGGCGACCAGGCCGGCCACCACGACGTGGGACCGCGGCGGCCGCTCCACCGGCCCGATCGGCGCGCGGGTGAGCATCAGCGCGAACACCAGCAGTACGACGACCGCGCCGAGGTAGATGAGCACCTGCACCCAGGCCACGAACTCCGCTGTCAACAGCAGGAAGCACCCCGCCAGCGCGCCCAGCGTGACCACCAGCCACAGCGCGGCGTGCACGATCCGGCGGGTGGTCACCACCAGCAGGGCGGAGCCGACCACGACCGCGCCGAGCAGGCAGAACAACACGTCGATCGTCGTGGTCATGGGCTCAGCGGTTCTCCCGCTCGGCGGCCTTGCGCGCCGCACCGAGTTCCTTCGGCGCCTCGGCACCGGCGTCGACCGGCGGCGGCGCCGGCACGGTCCACATCCATTCCCGCAGCTCGTCCTTCTCGTGGGTGAGGTCGGCGATGTCGGTGGTGGCGTACTCGAACTCCGGCGACCAGAACAACGCGTCGAACGGGCACACCTCGACGCAGATACTGCAGTACATGCACAGCGAATAGTCGATCGCGAACCGGTCGAGCACGTTGTGGGAGCGTTCCCGGGCACCCGGCTCGCTCGGCGGCGCGGTCTCCTTGTGCGAGTCGATGTAGATGCACCAGCACGGGCACTCGCGCGCGCAGAGCATGCACACCGTGCAGTTCTCCTCGAACAACGCGATGACACCGCGAGAGCGGGCCGGCAACTCCGGCTTGACATCGGGGTACTGCTGGGTCACCGCGCGCCGGGTGAGGTGGTCGAACGTCACCTTCAGTCCCTGCACGAGCCCCTTGCCGGGGAGATCGGTCATCGTGCCCACGCCACCTTCCCGTACGACGATCCGTTCATGAGATGGCCACCTTCACCACGCCGGTGAGAGCGAGCTGGAACAGCGCCAGCGGCACCAGCAGCTGCCAGCCGAGCCGCTGCAGCTGGTCGGCCCGCAGCCGCGGATAGGCGACCCGCACCCAGATCACCACGAACGCCACCAGGAACACCTTGACCAGCGTCCACAGCCAGCCGAGCTCCGCGGCGAACGGGCCCTGCCAGCCGCCGAGGAACAGCACCGTGGTGAGGGCCGCCAGCACCACGATCCCGGCGTACTCCGCGAGCAGGAACAACGCGAACCGGATCCCGGTGTACTCGGTGTAGGGGCCGAAGATGATCTCCGCGTCGGCGACCGGCATGTCGAACGGCGGACGGGCCAGCTCGGCCAGCCCGGCCACGAAGAACACGAACAGGCCTGGCAGCTGCCACAGCAGCCACCACGGCTCCCACGCCCGCACGATCCCGGACAGCGACAGGGTGCCGGCGGCCATCGCGACGCTCGCCGCGGCGAGCACGAACGGGAGTTCGTACGCCAGCAGCTGGCCGGCCGACCGGAACGCGCCGATCAGGCTGTACTTGTTGGCGCTGGCCCAGCCGGCCATCAGCGCGCCGAGCACGCCGATCCCCATCACCGCGAGGACGTAGAACAGCCCGGTCTCCAGGTCGACGCCCACGAGTCCGGGCGCGAGCGGGATGGCCGCGAGCGCGACGAGGTACGGCAGCAGGGCGAGCACGGGCGCGAGCCTGAACACCGTACGGTCCGCCCGCGCGGGTACGACGTCCTCCTTCTGCGCGAACTTCACGCCGTCGGCCACGAGCTGCGCCCAGCCGTGGAACCCGCCCGCGTACATCGGGCCGAGCCGGCCCTGCATGTGCGCCATCACCTTGTGCTCGGTCTGGCCCACCAGCAGCGGCAGCACGAGGAACGCGGCGAACACCCCGACGACCCGCAGCAGGACCTCCAGCACCTCACTCATCCGCAGGCCCGCCCTCCCCCGCGTCCGGCGGACTGGCGGGTTGGTCGGGCTGGTCGGGCTGCGCGCCCCGCGGGGTGCGCCGGGCCGGGCGCTCTGCGCGCTTGGCGGAGCGGGCCGGCCGGGCCGGCTTTGCGGCGGCCAGCGGGTCCGGTGCTGTCGAACCGGGAGGGCGGGGGCCCCACGCCTCGGGCGAGGGAACGCCCGGCGGGGCCACCCGTCGCCGGCTCGGCGCCCGTGCCGCCTCGTGCTCGGACTCGCCCGGCTCCTTCGCCCCCGGCCAGGGCTTGGCGACCCGGCTGGCCAGCACGAACTCCTTGCGCAGCGGGTGCCCCTCGAACTGGTCGGGCAGCAGCAGCGGCGCGAGGTTCGGGTGCCCGGCGAAGTCGATGTCGAACATCTCGTACGTCTCCCGCTCGTGCCAGCCGGCACCGGCGTAGACCCCGGTGGCAGTGGGCAGCCGGGCGTCCTCGCGCGGGATCCTGGTCCGCACCAGCAGGTGGTCGACGGACGGGCCGGCACTCGCGCCGCCGCCCTGGCCGCGCAGCCGGGCGACGTGGCAGACCACGGTGAAGCCCTGCTCGAGCTCGTCCACCGCGGACAGCCAGTCGAAGTACGTGCAGCCAACGACGTCGCGGACCGCGGTGAGCGCGTCCACCCAGCGGTCGGGGGGTACGTCGAGCGCGGGCGGGCCGAACGCCTCGTCCAGGCCGACCTCCGCGGCGTCGACGCCGAGCGCCTCGGCCACTGCCGCCCGGGCCTGCTCCGGCCAGCTCATCCGCGATCACCCGGTCGCAGCGGACGGCGCAGCAGCGAGGCGGCGGAACGCCACCGGCCACGCGGCCGGCCGGCTTCCTGTCCGGGCTGTCCCAACTGTCCGGCCTCGCCGGACTCCCCTGCCCCTGCGTACCGCTCCGGCATCGACTCGGCCGCGATCTTGTCCTGCAGGCGGAGGATCCCCTGCAGCAGCGCCTCCGGACGCGGCGGGCAGCCGGGCACGTAGACGTCCACCGGGACGATCTGGTCGACGCCCTTGGTGACGCAGTAGGAGTCCCAGTACGGGCCGCCGGAGTTGGAGCAGGACCCGAACGAGATGACGTACTTCGGCTCCGGCATCTGTTCGTACAGGCGTTTGATCGCCGGCGCCATCTTGTCCGTGACCGTTCCGGACACCACCATCAGGTCGGCCTGCCGCGGACCCGGCGCGAACGGGATCACACCCAGCCGGATGAAGTCGTGCCGGGACATCGACGAGGCGATGAACTCGATCGCACAGCAGGCCAGGCCGAAGTTGAACACCCACAGGGAATAGCGCCGGCCCCAGTTGAGCACGAACTTCAGCGGCTCCGGCGCCAACCGGGACAGGGCGCCCAGCTCGCCGGGACTCCCGGGACCGCCGGTGGCGGACGGCGCGACCTGCGGCAGCGGCAGGTCGACCGGGCGGCCCTTCGGGGTCACGTCCATGTCAACACCCCCTTGCGCCAGGCGTACAGCAGCCCGACCGCGATGAACCCGATGAAGACGAACATCTCGGCCAGAGTCGACCAGCCGAACCCCGGCGCGGCGAACACCGTGGCCCAGGGAAACAGGAAGATCGCATCCACGGCGAACACGACGTAGAGGTAGGCGTAGACGTAGTAGCGGACGTGGGTCTGCGCCCAGCCCTCCCCCACCGGGTCGACACCGGACTCGTAGGTGAGGAGCTTCTCCGTCGTCGGCCGATGGGGCCGCAGGAGCCGGTTGGCGCCGAACGCGACCGCGGCGAAGGCCACTCCGGCCAGCACGACCAGCAGAACCGTCGTGTAGGTCGCGTAGTAGCTCGCGTTACCGGCCATCGCCAGGGCGCTCACGGCACGCCTCCTTCCGCCCGTTCCGCGAGTCTAGGGCCTCGGGGGGACCTGCCAGTACGCCCGACCGCACGATGCCGCATGCCGACCACACAGCGCCAGGTCTACCGGCGTGCCGAACCCGAACGAACCGGACGAGAGGTTACCCGTACTCGAGGGGCCGTACCTCGGCTTCGGCACCCAGGCGGACGAGGACCCGGAGCTCGGAGCTCAGTCGGCAAGTACCTGTTCGCGCAGGATGTCGGCGTGTCCGCAGTGCTGGGCAAGCTCCCGCAGGACCTGCAGGTAGACCCAGCGAAGCGTGCGCGGTCCGGAGCGGTGGCCGGTCACGACGGCGTCCAGCGGCAGGTCCGCGACCGCCGCTCGAGCAGTGGCGCAGGCTTCCCGGTGAGCTGCCGTCACCGAGGCGATGGTGTCGTCGTCGGAGAGCCGGAAGGAATCGTCCGGACCCTGCACCAGGCCGAGGTCCTGACGGGGCGTCCCGCCGACGCACTCCTCGAACCACACCCGCTGCATCCACGTGACGTGCTTGAGCAGCCCGAGCAACGTCGTCGCCGACGGGACGAGCCGGCGGCGGGCCTGCTCCTCGGTGAGAGAGTCCAAAGTGGCCTCGATGGCTCCGCGGTGTTCCTCGACGAACGCGTCGAGCTGCGTACGTTCGTCGTCCAGCGGCACATCGAACGAACCCATCAGCGTCCCCTGTCACTCCTGCCGCACGAGCCGGCTCAAGTTAATCAGGCCCTTGTCCCCGGGCCCGTCTAGGGTGATCACGTCCAGGTGACGCGACCGCGTGACTCCGGACGACCGTTCCACCCCACGCATTCCCGGAGCCCACGCATGCCCTTCGCCACACTGCCCCGCCGCGCCACGTCCCCCCGCACCACGTCCCGCCGCGCCACGTCCCGCCGCGCCACGTCCCCGCGCGTCACGTCCCGCCGACTCACCGTGCTGCTTCCCGTGCTCGCCTGCGCGGTTCTCGCCGCGTTCACCGCCTGCGCACCCGAGGACAGCGCCACCGGCGGGCAGGCGGGCGCCACGCCCTCGAAGCAGCCGAAGGCCTCCGGGACCACCTCGCCCAGCCCGCGCGGGTGCGCGAAGGGTGACCTCGACCTGCACGCACCGGGCACCCTCACCGTGGCCACCGACCAGCCCGCGTACGAGCCGTGGTTCGCCGACGACAACCCCTCCAGCGGCAAGGGGTTCGAGTCGGCGGTCGCCTACGCGGTGGCCAGGCAGCTCGGCTTCACCGCCTCGGAGGTGACCTGGACCCGGGTGCGGTTCAACAACGCGATCCAGCCCGGGCCGAAGGACTTCGACTTCGACATCAACGAGTTCACCATCACCGACCAGCGGAAGAAGGCCGTCGACTTCAGCTCCTCCTACTACGACGCCACTCAGGCCGTGGTCGCGCTGAAATCGTCGCCGATCGCGAACGCGAAGTCCGTCGCCGGGCTGAAGGACGCCAAGCTCGGCGCCCAGGTCAACACCACGAGCTACGACGTGATCAACGACGTCGTGCAGCCCGCCAGGCAGGCCCAGGTGTTCCGCAGCAACGACGACGCCCGCCAGGCCCTGGCCAACGGCTCGATCGACGGGCTGGTGGTCGACCTGCCCACCGCCTTCTACATGACCGCCGCGCAGCTCGAGGGCGCCACGATCGTCGGCCAACTGGAGCAGAAGTCGGGCACACCGGAGCAGTTCGGCCTCGTCCTGGACAAGGGCTCGCCGCTGACCGCCTGCGTCACCCGGGCCGTGGACGCGCTGCGGGACGACGGCACGCTGGAGGAGCTGGCGAAGACCTGGCTGGCCGACGTCGCCGGTGCTCCGGTCCTGAACTGACCCGAACGGACCTCGCCGATGTCATCCACCACCTCACCCGGCCGCGCACCGGGCGCCGGCCCGGACCCGCGCGGCGAAGCCGGGCTTCCCGGCCACAGGCCCAGCCCGCTGCAGGTCCAGCGCGACCGTTACCGCTCCCGCCAGACCGTCCGGTCGGTGCTGGTCGCCGCCGTCTCCACCGCGGTCGTCGGGCTGGTCCTCTACGTCGCCCTCACCGGCGCGCCCGGCTGGGAGCGGGTCCGGGCGTCGTTCCTCGACCCGCAGGTGGCCCGGCAGGCGCTGCCGCACATCCTGTCCGGGCTGTGGCTCAACCTCCGCCTGCTGCTCGCCTGCGCGGCGTGCTCGCTGCTGCTGGGGCTGCTGATCGCGTTCCTGCGTACGCTCCGCGGACCGGTGGCGTTCCCGATCCGGGCCCTGTCGACGGGGTACACCTACGCCTTCCGCGGCGTACCCCTCATCATCGTCATCTACGTCATGGCGCTCGGCGTCCCCGGGCTGCGGCTGCGGGGCACACCCGGCGTCATCGTGCTGGGCGCCGCCGCCATCATCCTCACCTACAGCGCCTACCTCGCCGAGGTGTTCCGCGCCGGCATCGAGTCGGTGCACCCGAGCCAGCGCGCGGCTGCCCGTTCGCTCGGGCTCAGCTACCGGCAGACGATGCGGTACGTCGTGCTGCCGCAGGCGGTGCGCCGGGTCAGCCCGCCGCTGCTGAACGACCTGGTGGCGATGCAGAAGGACGTCGGGCTGATCTCCCTGGCCGGGCCGATCGACGCGGTCCGGGCGGCGGAGATCTCGGTCGGCACCACCTACAACTTCACGCCGTACGTCGTGGCCGGTGCGTTGTTCGTCGCGCTGGCCGTGCCGCTGGTCGCCGTCACCGACGCGGTGACCGTACGCGCCGCCCGCCGGCAGTCCGCGGAGGGATCGGCATGAGCCCGGTGCTGGAGTGCCGCGACGTGTGGAAGGTGTTCGGCCGCCGGTCGGCCACGGTGGAGGTGCTGCGCGGCATCGACCTCACCGTCGCCGAGCACGAGGTCGTCGTCCTCATCGGCGCGTCCGGCTCGGGCAAGTCGACGTTGCTGCGCTGCGTCAACCTGCTCGAGCGCGTCAGCGACGGGACGATCCACCTCGACGGCACCGACATCACCGACCCGCGCGTGGACGCCGACGCATGCCGGCAGCGGATCGGGATGGTGTTCCAGTCGTACAACCTCTTCCCGCATCTGACCGTGCTGGACAACGTGACGCTGGCGCCTCGCCGGGTGCACGGACGGTCGAGGGAGGACGCCGAGCAGGCCGCACACGAGCTACTGGGCCGGGTGGGGCTGGCCGACAAGGCCCGCGAGTACCCCGACCGGCTGTCCGGCGGGCAGCAGCAACGCGCCGCGATCGTGCGGGCGCTGGTCAACTCGCCCCGGCTGATGCTGTTCGACGAGGTGACGTCCGCACTCGACCCCGAACTCGTCGGCGAGGTGCTCGCCCTGGTCGCCGACCTGCGCCGGGACGGCATGACGATGGTGATCGCCACCCACGAGATGGGCTTCGCCCGCCGGGTCGCGGACCGGGTGTGCTTCCTCGACCGCGGCGTCATCGCCGAACACGGACCACCCGAGCAGGTGCTCGACGACCCGGTGGAACCGCGCACCAGGCAGTTCCTGCACCGCCTGGTCGAAGCCGACCACACCTGAGGCCGGCTGCTCGTAGGAGTTGAGTCGGCTCGGCCTGCTCTCGTCCGCGTCGAGGCTTCCGTGGTGTGCCGTCTGGTCGCGCCCCGTTACGGATGCGCAGGGGGATGTCGGTGGATGGTCCTAGCGGGCGGGGCGCGCCTCGAAGGCGAGGCACCCCGCGGCGACGCTGCGGACATGCACGAACGCCACCTCCGGCCGGCCCAGCAGTTCGGCCAGCGTCTCCTCGTAGGAGTCGCCGGGCGATACGAACGTGATGTGGTCGTACGCCCGGTTGCCGTCGTGGTCGAAGGTGTTGAACATGCACTTGCCCCGGGCCATGTCGTCCGGATAGCGGTCCGGCGTCGGGTAGCCCCCGCACCGTTCGGCGTGCACGAACACCGGGCCCGCCTCCATCCACGGGCTCGGCTCGGTCCACGGGGTGTAGCAGATCAGCGCGACCGCCTCCCCCGGCTCGGCCTTGCGCAGGCAGCACCGCAGCGGCTCCCACCCCTCGGCGGGAAAGGGTTTCCAGGGGTTGCCGAACTCGTCCTCGTCCTTCACGCGCATCGCGTCCAGCCGCTCGGGGCTGATCGGAACGATCTCGTATGTGCTCATGCCGGCAATCGTGTCCCGCCGCGACCGCGAGCACCGGCGGGTTTCGGACGCCGCGTACCAGCGCGGCGAAGGCGCGACCGAGGCATGGGGAGCGGATGCGCAAGCCACGCTTGCCCCGCGTCAGGAGGCCGCCGTGTCAACCAGCGCTTGCGCGCCGCCCCACCACTCCGCGGCCCGCCGCCTACCTCACGTAGATCTGGCTGAAGTCCGGCATACCGCCCACGGAGTCGATGACCACGTTGCCCACCCGGGAGCCGTGCAGCACCGTCGTACCGCTCTCCCCGAGCGGAACCGCCGGGAGGTACTTCTCCATGATCGTCTTGTCGAGGTGGCCCCACGCGTTCAGCGCCTTCTGCGCCGGCAGGTCGCTGATCCGGTCGATCTCGTCGTTCACCGCCCGCACGTCGAGGAACGACGGAACCGGCGCACCCGGCAGGTCCGCCTTCTTGCCGTCCAGGATCGCCGGCAGCACCGAGTCCCCGCTGGCCCAGTCCATGCACCAGCTGCCGTCACGCAGGTTGGCGGGGCGAATCGAGTCGTCGGAGAGGTCCCGCGACAGGGACGACGGCGCCGGCATCGCCTTGACGGTGAAGCCCGCCCGGGTGAGCGCCTTCTTCCGTACGGCAGCGATCCTGGCGGCGTTCTCGTCGTCGGAGGAGTAGTAGAACGACAGCTCGAAGCCGAGCTGCCCCGCGTCGGTGAGCATCTTCTTCGCGGCCACCGGGTCGCCGTCGCCCTCGCCCTTGTTGCCGATCACGTCGAAGTCCTGCCAGCCGGGCGTGGCCGACGGCATGATCGTGGTGGCCGGGCGCCAGGTCAGTCCGGGAATCTCACCGGCGGCGCGGTTCTCCGAGCTCAGCGGCCACGCCTTGGCCACCGCGCGGCGTACCTCCAGCGGGATCTTCCGGGTGTCCATCCACATGTAGGAGCTGCACGGGCTGGGGCCGGTCACCAGCCGGTCGCGGGCGGCCGTGTCCCGGATCCTGTCGTAGTTCGGGGCCAGGATGTCGGCGTACGTCAGCGCGGTCTGGTCCTCACCGTTGTCCGCGATGACCCGCCGCTGCACCTCGTCGGTGTCCAGGCCGAAATCGAACACCATCTGGTCGACGTACTGGTGGCGGTTCGGATCGGTCTTCGGGTCCCACTCGGGGTTCTTCACCAGCACGAGCTTCTTGCCGGGGTCGTAGCTGCCGAACTTGTAGGGCCCGGTGGCCAACGGGTGGTTGCTGTAGTCCTCGCGGGTGTCCTTGGCCTTCGGGATGGGCGCGAACGTCGGCAGCGAGGTGTAGTAGCGCATCGACGGAAAGGGCTTTCGCATCTTCACGACGACCGTCTTCTCGTCGGGGGTGTCCACCCCTTCGAAGTCGTCGCCGCTCTTGTACGGGCCCTTGTAGGTGTCGCCGCCGAGGTAGTAGTCCAGGCCGTACGTCGGGCCGCCGGACAGCTCGTCCTGCGCGAGCTGGCGTTTGATCGCGTACGCCACGTCGGCCGCCTTCACCTGCGAGCCGTCCTCGTACTTCAGCCCGTCCCGCAGGGTGAACTCCCACCGGGTGAAGTCGGCGTTCGGCCGGCCGAGGTCGGTGGCGAGATCGGGCACCAGCACCGGCTTGCCCTTGACGTAGCGCGTCTGGGTCAGGCTCCGGGTGACCATCCGCATGATGGCGAGCGTGTCCAGGTGGTACACCCGGGTGGGGTCGAACGTGTGCGGCGTGGCCGACGACAGCACGTGCAGCGTCCCGCCGCTCCGCGCGTCGGTCACGGCCGGTGCGGGCGCCTTCGCCTTGGCGTCCTGCGCCTCGTCGTAGGTCGACACGCGCCGGGGAGCCGGGGACTCCTCGTCCGACGCTCCACCGGGCAGCAGGCTGCACGCGGTCATCGCCGACGACGTCGCCAGAGCGGCGACCGTGACCGCGCACGCCGTAAACTGACGTCGCCGACCGATTCCGGACAAGGGTCGACGTGCGGGTCGGTTGGGTCGTCGCATCGAGGGGTCCTCCCTGTCGCTGCCCGAAGGGGAGCCGCCGGAACACCCGAGGTTGCCGATCCGGCACCCCTCTCGAACACCGAGAGTTACAGTCAACGAGCGCGCTGCAAGGATGTTCCACAGTGCGGTCGCCCCCACGGCACACCACGGCCCGGACGTAGCATAGAAGTACCAAATGGGATCGCGCCGCACAGGACGGCGGAGAACATTCCTGCGCGGGCGTCGAGGAGGTCGTTCACCCAGTGACCAAACAGGTCCTGCAGGTCGACCGTGTCATCATCCGATTTGCCGGTGACTCCGGAGATGGGATGCAGCTGGCCGGTGACCGGTTCACCCAGGAAACAGCGTCGTTCGGAAACGACCTTTCGACGCTACCGAACTTCCCGGCGGAAATCCGGGCACCAGCCGGCACCCTGCCGGGAGTTTCGTCGTTCCAGATCCACTTCGCAGACCACGACATCCTGACTCCGGGCGACGCCCCGGACGTCCTGGTGGCGATGAACCCCGCGGCTCTCAAGGCCAACCTGCCGGAGCTGCCGCGCGGGGCCACGCTGATCGTCGACTCCGACGAGTTCACCAAGCGCAACCTCGCCCGGGTGGGCTACGACGCCAACCCGCTCGAGGACGGCTCGCTGGACGCGTACCAAACGCACTCCTTCCCGCTGACCAGCGCGACCGCCGAGGCGGTCAAGGAGTTCGGGCTGACCCGCAAGGACGCCTCCCGGTCCAAGAACATGTACGCCCTGGGCCTGGTGTCGTGGCTGTACAACCGCCCGACCGAGTCGACCCTGTCGTTCCTGCACGCGAAGTTCGCCCGCAATCCCGCCGTGCGGGACGCAAATGTCGCGGCCTTCCGCGCGGGGTGGAACTTCGGCGAGACCGCGGAGGCGTTCGCCGTCTCCTACCAGGTCAAGCCGGCCGAGATGAAGTCCGGCCAGTACCGCAACATCTCCGGCAACCTCGCCCTGGCGTACGGCCTGATCGCCGGCGCCCGGCGCGCGGACCTGCCGATGTTCCTCGGCTCCTACCCGATCACCCCGGCCAGCGACGTTCTGCACGAGCTGAGCAAGCACAAGCGGTTCGGCGTCACGACGTTCCAGGCCGAGGACGAGATCGCGGGGGTGACCGCGGCACTCGGCGCGTCGTTCGGCGGTTCTCTCGGCGTCACCACGACGTCCGGTCCGGGCATGGCACTGAAGGCGGAGACCATCGGCCTCGCGGTGGCGCTGGAGCTGCCGCTGGTCGTCTGCGACATCCAGCGGGCGGGCCCGTCCACCGGCATGCCGACCAAGACCGAGCAGGCCGACCTGCTGCAGTCGATGTACGGCCGCAACGGCGAGGCGCCGCTGCCGATCGTGGCGCCCCAGTCGCCGGCGGACTGCTTCGACGCGGCCATCGAGGCCGTCCGGATCGCGGTCACCTACCGCACCCCGGTGATCCTGCTGTCCGACGGCTACCTCGCCAACGGCTCCGAGCCGTGGCGGATCCCGAAGACCGCGGAGCTGCCGGAGATCCGGGTCGACTTCGCCACCGAGCCCAACCACCAGACCGAGAACGGCGACAGCGCGTTCTGGCCGTACAAGCGTGACCCGGAGACTCTCGCCCGTCCCTGGGCGGTGCCCGGCACGCCCGGCCTCGAACACCGCGTCGGCGGTCTCGAGAAGGCCGACGGCCACGGCAACATCTCCTACGACGCGGCCAACCACGAGCTGATGGTGCGCACCCGGCAGGCCAAGGTGGACGCCGTGGCCCGCTCGATCGCGCCGCTCGAGGTCGACGACCCCACCTCCGACGCGCGGATCCTGGTGCTCGGCTGGGGTTCGACGTACGGCCCGATCGGCGCCGCCTGCCGGGCCGTGCGCGAGCACGGCATCCCGGTCGCCCAGGCGCACCTGCGCCACCTGAACCCGTTCCCGCCCGACCTCGGCGAGGTCCTGCGCAGCTACGACCGCGTGCTGGTCCCGGAGATGAACCTCGGCCAGCTGTCCATGCTGCTGCGCGCCCGCTACCTGGTCGACGTCGTGAGCTACAACCGCGTGCGCGGCCTGCCGTTCAGCGCGAGCGAGCTCACCGGCGCCATCACCGAACTCGCGGGATCGCTCGACCTCGAGCACACGGAGGAGTCGCACCGATGAGCGCAACCGACCTGCCCGTTCCCGGTCTGCGCGGCGTCACCACCACCGACCTGCCGCAGAACCGCAAGGACTTCACCTCCGACCAGGAGGTGCGCTGGTGCCCCGGCTGCGGTGACTACGCGATCCTCGCCGCGGTGCAGGGCTTCCTGCCCGAGCTGGGTGTCCCCCGCGAGAACATCGTGTTCGTCTCCGGCATCGGCTGCTCCAGCCGGTTCCCGTACTACCTGAACACCTACGGCATGCACAGCATCCACGGCCGGGCGCCCGCGATCGCCACCGGCCTGGCGACTTCGCGGCCCGACCTGTCGGTGTGGGTGATCACCGGCGACGGCGACGGGCTGTCCATCGGCGGCAACCACCTGATCCACGCCCTGCGCCGCAACGTCAACCTCAACATCCTGCTGTTCAACAACCGGATCTACGGCCTGACCAAGGGGCAGTACTCCCCCACGTCCGAACGCGGCAAGATCACCAAGTCGACGCCGATGGGGTCGCTGGACGCGCCGTTCAACCCCGTCTCGCTGGCGCTCGGCGCGGAGGCGTCGTTCGTGGGCCGGACGCTGGACACCGACCGCAAGCACCTCACCTCGGTGCTGCGCGCGGCCGTCGCCCACCGGGGCACGTCGCTGGTGGAGATCTACCAGAACTGCAACATCTACAACGACGGCGCGTTCGACCTGCTCAAGGACAAGGACACCCAGGACGAGGCGGTCATCCGGCTCGAGCACGGGCAGCCGATCAGGTTCGGTACCGGCGGCGAGCTCGGCGTGGTCCGCGACCCGGCCTCCGGGCAGCTGCGGGTCGTGCCGGTCGCCGAGGTCGGTACCGACGCGCTTGTCGTCCACGACGCGCACGCCGACGACCCGACGACCGCCTTCGCGCTGTCCCGGCTGTCCGACGCGCAGACGCTGGCCCGTACGCCGATCGGCATCTTCCGCGACGTGGACCGGCCGGCGTACGACGACCTCGCCCGCGAACAGGTCCGGCTGGCCCGCGACGCGCACGGCACCACCACCGACACCGGTGCCGAGGTCGGCGACGGCGACCTCGACCAGCTCCTGCGCGGGTCCGACACCTGGACCGTCGGCGCGGACGCGTGAGTACGGGCCTGTCGGAGGAGTCCGCCGGCTCGCCCTCCCACCGCATCGCGTCACCCACGCCCGCCCCCGCCGACGAGAACCGGCGGGGGCTGGTCTTCGGAGCGGCCGCCTACGCCGCGTGGGGTCTCTTCCCGCTCTACTGGCCGCTGCTGCAACCCGCCGGGTCGCTGGAGATCCTCGCCCACCGGATGGTGTGGTCGCTGCTCTTCGCGGTGGTCGCGCTGCGGGTCCGGCCCCGCCCGGGCTGGTGGGCGCGGCTGCGGGAAACCCCGGCGACCATCGGCTACCTCGCCGTCGCCGGCCTCGTCATCACCGTCAACTGGGGCACCTACATCTGGGCGGTCAACCACGACCACGTGGTGGAGACCGCGCTCGGCTACTACATCAACCCGCTGGTCATCGTGCTGGTCGGCGTGGCACTTCTCGGCGAACGCCTCAACCGCGTGCAGTGGACGGCGATCGCACTGGCCGGGGTGGCCGTGGTCATCCTCACCGTGTCCCACGGCCGCCCGCCCTGGGTGGCGTTCATCCTGGCGTTGAGCTTCACGACGTACGCCTACTGCAAGAAGAAGGCGAACGTCGCCGCCGTGGAGAGCCTGATGGTGGAGACCTCGGTGGTGACGCCGCTCGCCCTCGGCTACCTGATCTGGTTGCAGGTGCAGGGCACCGCGGCGTTCGGGCACCACGGAGCCGGGCAGGCGGTGCTGCTGGCCGGAGCTGGGGTGGTGACGGCGATTCCGCTGCTTCTGTTCGCCGGTGCGGCCACCCGGGTGTCGATGACGCTGCTCGGCATCCTGCAGTACCTCGCGCCGACGCTGCAGTTCCTGCTCGGTGTCCTCGTGTTCCACGAGCCGATGCCGCCGGACCGGCTCCTGGGCTTCGGTTTCGTGTGGCTCGCGGTGATCGTGTTCACCTGGGACGGGCTGCGCCGGCGGCGCCGGGCGGTGGCCGCCGCGAAGTCGGACGCGAACGCCGCGGACCGGTCGGCCGGTGCCCCGGTGCCGGTCACCGAGCCCGACTGATCCCGGCTGCATCCCGACTGTTCCCGACTGATCCCGACTGAGGAGGGGCCCGAACCGATGGAGCCGAACGAGGCGGGCGCGCCCGCCGAGGTGGGCACCGGCAACGGTGTCGTACGAGCGGTCAGCAGCGGCGGGAAGCACACGTTCAGCAAGCCGGGGCGCGACCGCATCCGGCTGCTCGCCGGGTTGGGAGTGGAGGGCGACGCGCACCTCGGTACGACGGTGAAGCACCGCTCCCGGGTGGCCCGTGACCCGAGCCAGCCGAACCTGCGCCAGGTTCACCTCATCCACGCCGAACTGCTCGCCGAGCTCAACGAGCAGGGGTACGACGTGGCGCCCGGCCAGCTCGGGGAGAACGTCACCACCGAGGGCGTCGACCTGCTCGGCCTGCCGACCGGCACGCTGCTCCGGCTCGGCGACTCGGCCGAGGTCGAGGTCACCGGGCTGCGCAACCCCTGCCGGCAGATCGAGGACTTCCGCACCGGCCTGCTCGCCCGGGTGGTGGGCCGGGCCGAGGACGGGTCGGTCGTCCGCCGGGCAGGCATCATGGGCGTCGTTCGGACCGGCGGCGAGGTGGCGCCGGGCGACCCGATCGTGGTCACCCTCCCCCCGCCACCCCACCGCCCGCTGGAACGCGTCTGATCCCGCGCCCGAGCTCTGGGCCTGAGTCACCCCGCCCACGACGGGATCGGCTCAGTTCGGCTGCCCGGTCGGCCGTACTACGACCGTGTTGACGTCGACGCCGACGGGCTGGCCGACCGCCCAGGCGATGGACTCGGCCACTTGGTCCGCGGTCAGCATCGGACCCTCCGGTGCTCCGCCGTAGGGGTCCCAGAACGGCGTCTCCACCCGGCCCGGGGCGATGAGCGTCACGCCGACACCGTCACCGGTCACCATCCGCCGGGTGTTCTCCGCCAGCCCGGTGACCGCCCACTTGGTGGCGCCGTAGAGGTTGCCGGGGCTCCAGATGAAGCCGGCGACACTGCCGACCAGCACGATCCGCCCACGGGTCTCCCGCAGCGCGGGCAGGCAGGCCCGGATCAGCAACGCCGGTCCGAGGACGTTGGTCAGCACCATCCGCCGCCAGGCCGCCGGGTCCCCGTCGGCCAGGCTTCCTCCGGTGGAGAAGCCCGCGTTCGCGACGGCGGTGTCCAGCCGGCCGAACGCCGAGACGGTCGCCTCGACCGCCCTCGCCACCTGGTCGTGGTCGGTCGCGTCTGCGACGAACGTGAGCAGTTCCGCCGGTCGGCCCAGGGACTCGGCAGCCTGGTCGAGCCGGGCCTTGTCTCGGCCGGTCACCGCGACCCGGTGGCCGCGGTTCAGCAGGAGACGGGCGGCCGCGGCACCGATGCCGCTGGAACCGCCGGTGATCAGAGTCACAGGAAAGTCGGTCATGGCGCCGACCGTATGAGCTGGAGCCGACTCCAGGGCAACTTTCCGGTCGGCCTCCAGGGCTGGTTCCCGTCCGCCGGCCCATCCGTATGCTGGCGGACATGTCAACGTCCAACGCGCCCGAAGTCGCGGGCGCCCCGCGGTGCCTCGGCATCGGAGACGTGGCGGCCCGCACCGGACTCAGCGTCGACACGCTCCGCTTCTACGAACGCGAGGGATTGTTCGTCAGCCCGGTGCGCCGTGACGGGAGCGGCCGACGCGTCTACACCGAGAACGACGTCTCCTGGCTGGAGTTCTGCCTGCGGATGCGCGCGTCCGGCATGCCGCTCACCACGATCCGGGAGTACGTCGACCTGGTTCGGCAGGGTCCGGGAAACGAGCAGGACCGGCTCGCGGTGCTGCACGCGCACGAACAGCACGTCCGCGCGCAGCTTCGCGAACTTCACGCCTGCCTCGACCTGATCACCCACAAGGTGAGGGTGTACGAGGAGCACCTCGGAGCGGGCACCGCCGGTTCACTGTGGAGTTCGGCGCCGACGAACCGGTGAGCACCGGGAGAGCACCGCGGGAGGGCCGGGTCTCAGCTGCCGGCCTTGCGCAGGTCCTCCAGGGTGAACCTCTCCGGGGCCTCGCCGGTGCGGGCGCGTTCGGCCATCCGCCGCATCGTGTCGCCGTCGTTCAGGTGCGGGTAGCCCGAGTCGGGCTCGGGCACGCCGAGGAAGTCGCACAGCGGCTCCCACCCGTCCCGTGCCTCGTGCACCAGCAGCCGGTCGGCGGGCACGGTCTCGCGCACGGTCGCGAGGTGGCGTTGGAACACGTCCACCGCGTGGTCCTCGGCCGGCATCTCCTCCCCCATCTCCTCGCCGAACGTTCCGGCCCACAGGCGGCCGAGGACCGGCCCGAGCGGATTCGGCGGCGCCTGGCCGTTCAGTTCGGCACGCCGGCCCTCGCGGTTGAACGTGAAGATCGTGTCGCGCACGCTGGCGTACCACCGGTGCGGGTCGCGCACGGTCAGCAGGACCTTCGCGTCCGGGAACGCCGCCATGAGCTCCCGCCAGTAGTACGCGCTCGGCCAGTCCACCGACGACTGGTAGCCCTCCAGCGCCCAGGTCCAGTCGACCCGGCCGTCCTTCTCGATGACCTGCCGCCACTTCTCCTGCTGCTCCGGGTGCTGGATCACCTCGAACATGTGGTGGCAGGGCCCGAAGCCCAGCTGCTCCAGCGCGGCCTTCATCGACGTGGTGCCCGTCCGCGGGAATCCCGCACCGATGACCTTCAGCATCGTCCACCTTCCCCGTACGTCTGCGTGCCTGCTCCGCGGTCTGCCTCTGTCCGGACAACGAGACGGACTCCGCCCGGGTGCCCACAGAACGGGGCGCTCCGGACCGGTGGCGGACATCCGGTCCGACCTCCGGACCCGGCCGGCCCACCGCGAGCCACCTCGTACCGTGGAAGAGGCAGCGCCACCACCGCCACGCCGTCAGGACGGAGATCACGATGGCCGTACGCAACCTCTTCCACAAAGTAAGCGTCGCCCCGACCACCCAGCACGTACGGATCGAACGCGGCGGCCAGGTCGTCGCGGAGACCGACCGGGCGCTGGTGCTGACCGAAACGGGGCTGGACGACCGCCTGTACATCCCGATCGAGGACGTGCGGACGGACCTGATGGTGGCCACCGAGTCCCACACGACCTGTCCGTTCAAGGGAGTCGCGTCGTACTGGGCGTTCGCCGACGACGAGGCGGGCAGGGACGCGGCGTGGGCCTATCCCGAGCCCAAGGAGGACGTGGCCGGGATCAGGGACCACCTGTCGTTCTACGGGGAGGCGGTCGAGACCTACGTCGACGGAGTACGCCGGTAGCCGTCCGCGGCCGGAGCCCGGAGTAAACAGGTGGCCGGCGGGGTCGCAGGACTGGTAGCCGGCACGACCCCGTCCGTTCAGCTTCCGGCCCCGGGCCGGCCGCCCGGGCGCTCTAGCGTCGCGATCGGTGTCACCCCGATCCGGACCTGGAGGCGCCCGGATGAATCCTCTGTCGTCCCTGCTCCCACGGCAGTTCTCCCGGGCGCCCGTGCCCGACTCCGCCGGTGACGGCACCGTCGTACTGCCGCTGGAGTGGTCCCGTGGCCGAAGCTGCCACCGGGGTGCCGGGCAGGCCCTGATGGTGGTCGGGCGCGAGGCGGTCGATGCTGCCACCGAACCACCGGGCGAACTCCGCGGCCTGTGCGAGCTGTCCGTGGTCGCGGTCCGGCGGACCGGCCCTGCCGGTGACTGGCAGGAGGTCGGCGCACGCGACCGCCCCTACAACCGCCGGTTCACCGCGCGGGCACCGTTCGTCCTCACCGGACCGGCGGCCGGCCAGCGGCTGCTGCGCACCACAGCGGACCCCTCCGGCCGCCACGTCCTGGGTACGTCGGCGCGCCGGTGCCTGGCCGTCACGCCGTGGGGTACGACCCTGCACGGCGAACGAGTCCTCCAGCCGAACGCCCTCCGCGAACGCCACGAGGCACACCGGTTCGGCTGGCTGGTCGAACTCGACCCCTACGACCCGGACGCGACGCCGCGCAAGCGCACCATGCTCGGACGGTTCGAACGCGACCGGGTGGCGATCTCGCTCACCGCGGACGGGCGGGTCACGGTGGACATGAGCGAGCCGGCCGCCGCTGCCGGGCAGGACGGTGCGAGGTACCGGTTCGTGTCCCGTGACCGGGTACGCCGGGGCGCCACCGCCGCCGAGCACCGCCACAACCTGGCCCTGCTCGACAACGGCACGTTGTACGCCGGCCGGCCCGCCGACGAGCGTGCACCCGGCCGCGGGGAGACGGACGGCTGGATCCGGCTGTGTGACGACGAGCAGTCGTACGTGCCGGGCCGGTCGGTCACCGAGGTCCTGCTCGACCCGCGGTCGGCAGCCCGGGCGGGAGACCCGCTGCCGCTACCGTGAGGGCATGACCGTTGCAGGGCTGCTCCTCGCCGCCGGCGAGGGGCGGCGGATCGGCCGCCCCAAGGCGCTGGTGGACCTCGGCGGGCGACTGCTCGTCGAGCGCGGCCTGGCCACCCTCACCGTCGGCGGGTGTACGCCGGTCCACGTCGTCCTGGGCGCGGCCCACGACGACGTACTCGCCGCCGCCGACCTGGCCGGCGCGACTGTCGTACACAACCGGGACTGGCGTACCGGCCTGGCGTCGTCCCTGCGGACGGGTCTCGCCTCGTTGCCACCCGACGTCGAGGCGGTCGTCGTCGCCCTCGTCGACCAGCCGCTGGTCACGCCCGAGGCGATCCGCCGACTGCGGCAGGCGTACGACGAGGGGGCGGTCGCCGCGGTCGCGACCTACGACGGCCTGCCCCGCAACCCCGTCCTGCTCGCCCGTACGACTTGGGCGGACGTCGCCGCACAGGCATCCGGGGACACCGGCGCCCGGGCCTATCTCCGGGCGAACCCGGACGTCACGACACCGGTCCCCTGTGACGACGTCGGCGCGCCCGACGACGTGGACACCCCGGAGCAGCTGACCACGCTTCGGCGGCGGCTGCTGGCCCAGAGTCGCCCCTGACCATCTCCTGCAGTCCGACCGTGCCAAACCAGTACAACCACACCTACACTGGGCCGCCGTGCGAAACCACCCAGGCGGAAAACACGCGGTGTTCGTGGACGACTCCGGACGCCGGCATCGTCGTGTCCGCAGGGTGGGGCTGATCCTCGGCGTGGTCGTGGTGGTCTCGCTGGCCCTGTTGTGCATCAGCCTGGTGAGCGGGCCCGGGTTGCCGTCGACGCCGTGGAGCCTCGGCCGGCCCGCCTCCGTCCCGGAGCCGACCGCGACGCCCACGCCTTCTCCCTCGGTGGACTCGACCATCTCGAGCCGCAGGCGGGAGCGGACACCGACACCGGACGCGCGCGCCACCGAGCGAGCCGCCCGCACGCCGTCGCCGACCCCGACGGCGACTCGGCGGGCCCCTGCCCCTGCGCCCACACCGAAGGTCACGAGGGCACCGACCACGAAGCCGGCACCGACACCCACGCGAAGCCGCACGTCCGCGCCCACGCCGACCCCAACGCCTACCGTCAAGCCGCGGCGCACCAACAGCCCGGTCCCGACGGCGAAGCCGGAGCCGCGCGGGCGCGCGACACACTCGCCCTCCCCCACTCCGCGGCCCAAGCCGTAGTCCCGCTGACGTGGCCCGGCACCTGCGGATCCGCGAACCCCGCCACCACTGGCTCCTCGTGGGCCTGCTGCTGGCCACCCTGGTCGGCGTCCTGCTGGTGCAGGGTTACGTCCAGCGCAGCTGGAACGACCTCTCCGACGCACCCCGTACGACGGCCGGCGGCGATCGGGCTCCGCGCCAGGCCCTGCGCAACGACCGGCCGGTCCTCGACCTCAGCGGCGACCGTCCGAACACCGCGGCGATGCCGGCGCGCACGGTCGCCCTCACCTTCGACGACGGGCCGGACCCGCGATGGACGCCGCGGATCCTCGACGTCCTTCGGCGCCACCACGCGAAGGCGACGTTCTTCGTCCTCGGCTCCAAGGTCGCCGCCGAGCCCGCGCTGGCCCGTCGGATCGTGGCCGAGGGGCACGAGATCGGTTCGCACACGTACACCCACGTCGACCTCGCCCGTACGCCCAGCTGGCAACGCGGACTGGAACTCGGCCTGACCCAGAAGGCGCTCGCCGGCGTCCTCGGCCTGCACACCCACCTGCTGCGGCCGCCGTACTCGGCCACCCCATCCGGGCTCACCGGCTCCGGCTACGCCGCCGCGCGGGACGCCGGGCGTGCGGGCTACCTCGTGGTGATTGCCGACCACGACACCAGGGACTGGGACGACCTGAGCGAGAAGCAGATCGTGGCCCGGGCGATGCCCTCCGGGCAGCGTGGAGCCGTCGTCCTGATGCACGACAGTGGCGGCGACCGGTCCAGGACCGTCGCCGCCGTGGACCAGCTGCTGACCCGCCTGAACGAGCGCGGGTACCGTGCCACCACGGTGTCAGACGCACTGCACCTGCGGAACACGGCCGTACCGGTGAGCCTCCCCGAACGCATCGCGGGCGGCACCGTCGTCGCCGCGCAGCAGGTCGGCCGGATCGCGGCGGTCGGGCTCACGTACGCCCTGGCCGTGGCCGGAGTGCTCACGGTGGCACGGGTGGTGATCCTGGCCGCGATCGCCCGGCTGCACGTCGGCCGCACCCGCCGCGGCCGGCGCCGCGGAGGGCCGGACAGGGAACCCGGGTGGTACTACCCACCGGTGTCGGTCGTCGTCCCCGCCTACAACGAGGAGGCGGGCATCGCCGCGACGGTCGGCTCACTGGTGCGGACGACCTACCCGGGCCCGGTGGAGGTGATCGTGGTCGACGACGGCTCGACCGACGACACCGCACGGATCGCCCGCGACCTCGACCTGCCCGGGGTGACCGTCCTCTCCCAGGCCAACGCCGGCAAGCCGGCCGCGCTCAACGCCGGTATCGCGTACGCCCGGCACGAGATCCTGGTCCTGGTGGACGGCGACACGGTGTTCCAGCCGGACACCATCGGCCGCCTGGTCGCGCCGTTCGCCAACCCGGCCGTCGGAGCGGTCAGCGGCAACACCAAAGTGGGCAACGCGGGCGGGATCCTGGGGCGCTGGCAGCACATCGAGTACGTCATCGGCTTCAACCTCGACCGGCGGATGTTCGACGTGCTGGAGTGCATGCCGACGGTGCCGGGCGCGATCGGCGCCTTCCGGCGGCAGGCTCTGGCCGACGCGGCCGACCCGGAGGCCCCGGGAAGTACGTACGCGATGGCAGGCCCGGTGAGCATCGACACCCTGGCCGAGGACACCGACCTGACGATGGCGGTCTGCCGGGCCGGCTGGCGAGTGGTCTACGAGGAGACCGCCCGGGCCTGGACCGAGGCACCGAGCTCGCTGCGGCAGCTGTGGCGGCAGCGGTACCGCTGGTGCTACGGCACGCTTCAGTCGATGTGGAAGCACCGTCGTGCGCTGGTCGAACGCGGACCCTCGGGCCGGTTCGGTCGCCGGGCTCTTCCCTACCTCACGGTCTTCCAGGTCGTGCTTCCGTTGCTGGCGCCCGCGGTGGACGTGTTCGCGCTGTACGGACTGTTCTTCGGTGAGCCGGCGCGGGTGGTCGCGGTCTGGGCGGCGTTCGTGGCGGTGCAGGCGCTGGTGGGGGCGTACGCGCTCCGGCTAGACGGGGAGCGCCTCACGCCGCTGTGGACGCTGCCGTTGCAACAGTTCGTCTACCGCCAGCTGATGTACCTCGTGGTGATCCAGTCGATGGTCACCGCGATCGCCGGTGCGCCGCTGCGCTGGCACGCGATACGGCGGGAGGGTACGTTCGCCCGGCGCGACCCGGCCTCGGCGACGTGACAGCTCCGGGAAACGCTCAGCCGGTACGGGAGACCACGAGGTCGCAAAGCCCGGCCAGCGCATCCCGGGCGGGGATGTCGGGCAGGTAGCACAACGTCGCGCGGGCCTCGTCGGCCCACTGCTGCACGATCGCCCGGGCCTGGTCCATCGCCGGGTGCGCCCGCAGCAGGGACAGCGCCTCGGCGTGCCGGGCGTCGTCGGGCAGCGGGCCGGACAGCAGCTCCAGCAACCGGCCGTCGGCCGGGTCCGTGGAGCGCTGGGCCAGCAGCATCGGCAGTGTCGGGATGCCCTCGCGCAGGTCGGTGCCGGGTGTCTTGCCGGACTGGTCGGCGTCGCTGGCGATGTCGAGTACGTCGTCGGAGAGCTGGAACGCGATCCCGATCTTCTCGCCGTACTCCGTCATCACGCGCTCGATGTCGGTCGGGGCCCCGGCAACCTTGGCCCCCAGGCGCGCCGACGTGGCGATCAGCGAGCCGGTCTTGTCCGCGAGCACGGCGAGGTAGTGGTCGAGCCGGTCCTCGTCCTCGGTCGGCCCGAGCGTCTCCCGGATCTGCCCCTCGACCAGCCGGGCGAACGTCTGCGACTGGATGCGGACCGCCTCCAGGCCAAGGTCGACCATCCGGTCCGACGCCCGGGCGAAGAGATAGTCGCCGGTGAGGATCGCCACGGTGTTGTCCCACCGGGCGTTTGCGCTGGGGGCGCCCCGGCGCAGCGCCGCCTCGTCCATCACGTCGTCGTGGTGCAGCGTCGCCAGGTGGATCAGCTCCAGCGCCGTGGCCACCGCGACGACGTCACCGGCAGAGGAGGACGGCGCGCCGAACTCCGCGCCCAGCACCACCAGCAGCGGCCGGAACCGCTTGCCGCCGGCGTGGATCAGGTGCTGGGCCGCCTCGGTGACGAAGCCGAACTCGCTGGCCGCCACCCGGTCGAGTTCGTCCTCCACCTCGGCCAGCCGCCGGCGTACCCGAAGGTCGAGGTCGCCGTCGACCGACGGCAACGTGAGGCCGGCCATGCTCATCGACGTCCCTCTCCCTCGGGTGTCGCACTGCTCCAGACGGAGCGGTCGGCGCCTGACTCAACCCACCAGGTGGGCGGCTCGCGCCGCGAGGTCCAGCAGCGGGCCCGGCAGCAGGCCGAGCACCACCGTGGCCGCGACACCGACCGCCACCGCCACCGACGTGAAGATGCTGGGCACGGCGATTGTCGGCCCCTCCGCGGCCGGCGTGGAGAAGAACATCACCACGATCACCCGGACGTAGAAGAACGCGGCCACGACGCTGGCCAGGACACCGATCACGACCAGCGGCCACGCACCACCCTGCCATGCGGCGCTGAACACTGCCCACTTACCCATGAACCCGCTGGTCAGCGGGATACCGGCGAACGCGAGCAGGAACAGCGCCATCGCGCCGGCCAGCAGCGGGGACCGGCGGCCGAGCCCGGCCCAGCGGGACAGGTGGGTCGCCTCGCCACTCGCGTCGCGGACCAGCGTCACCAGGCCGAACGCACCGATCGTGGCGAAGCCGTACGCGGCGAGGTAGAACAGCACACCGGACAGGTTGGCAGAGATCGCCTCGCGCACCCCGACGAACCCGACCAGCAGGAAGCCGGCGTGGGCGATCGAGGAGTACGCCAGCATCCGCTTGATGTCGGTCTGGGTGAGGGCGAGCACCGCACCGACAGCCATGGTGAGGATCGCGACCACCCAGATCATCGGCTGCCAGTCCCAGCGGGCGGCACCGAGGGCGACGTAGAACAGCCGCAGCAGCGCACCGAACGCGGCGATCTTGGTGCAGGCCGCCATGAACGCGGTGATCGCGGTCGGCGCGCCCTGGTAGACGTCCGGCGTCCACATGTGGAACGGCGCGGCACCGATCTTGAACAACAGCCCCACCGCGACGAGTGCGGTCCCGGCGAGCAGCTGGCCGTCGGAGCCGACCTTCGCGCCCACCGCGGTCGCGATGCCGCCGAAGCTGATCGTGCCGGCGAAGCCGTACAGCATCGCCATGCCGTAGAGGAAGAACGCCGAGGCGAACGCGCCGAGCAGGAAGTACTTCATCGCGGCTTCCTGCGACAGCAGCCGACGCCGGCGGGCCAGCCCGCACAGGAGGTACAGCGGCAGCGACAGCACCTCGAGCGCGACGAACATCGTCAACAGGTCGTTGGCGGCCGGGAACAACAGCATGCCGCTGACCGCGAACAGGAACAGCGGGAACACCTCGGTCTGCTCCAGTCGGCGGCCGAGCGACTCCCGCTCGGCCTCCGTCCCGGGCAGCGCCGAGGCCTGCCCGGCGAACGCCGTCACGCCACCGTCGACGGCGCGTTCGGCCAGCAGCAGCACCGAGATGATCGCCATCACCAGCACGGTGCCCCACAGGAACAACGTGAAGCCGTCGACCGCGATGGCGCCCTCGGCGGCCACCTGCGACGTGCCGGCCAGCCCGACGGTCGCCGCCAGCGCGGCGACCAGGGCGAGCAGCGTCACCGTCACCTGGGCGGGGTAGCGCAGCCGGCGCGGAAGGAACGCCTCGATGAGGACGCCGACGATCGCCACGCCGAAAATGATGAGCAGCGGCGCGACCTTGGCGTACTCGATCGTCGGGCTCTTGAACTCCTGGGCCAGGGTGATCGGAGTCACTTCGTACCTTCCGAAGGAGCCGTGACGGGGACCTTGGGTGCCGGATCGGTGACACCGACCCGCTTCATCGTCGCGTCGACGGCGGGTGAGATGACATCGAGCGCCGGCTTGGGGAACACCCCGAGCGCGATGATCAGTACGACCAGCGGAGCGATCGCGAGTTTCTCCCGGCCACGCAGGTCGGGCATCTTCGCCACCGCCGCGGCGGTCGGGCCGGTCATCGTGCGCTGGAAGAGGATCAGCATGTACAGCGCAGCCAGGATGATGCTGCAGGTGGCGATGATCGCCGCCACCTCGTACCGCTTGAACGTGCCCGCCAGCGCCAGGAACTCACTGACGAACGGCGCCAGCCCGGGCAGCGCGAGCCCGGACAGGGCGGCGAACAACCACGTGCCGGACAGCACCGGCGCCACCTTGTCGACACCGCCGAAGTCGGCGATCCGCGACGAGCCGCGCCGGCTGATGAGGTAGCCGCCGACCAGGAACAGGGCCGCCGTGGACAGGCCGTGGTTGAGCATGTAGAGCGTCGCGCCGGTCTGGCCCTGGCTGGTCATCGCGAAGATGCCGAGCACGATCACACCGAAGTGGGAGACCGAGCTGTACGCGATCACCCGCTTGATGTCCTTCTGCCCGATCGCGAGGACCGCGCCGTAGATCACGCTGATCACCGCCAGCACGATGATCGCCGGGGTGGCCCACTGCGAGGCCTCCGGGAACAGCTGGAGGCACAGCCGGATCATCCCGAACGTGCCGATCTTGTCCAGGATCGACACCAGCAGCACCGACGTGCCGGGGGTCGCCTCCCGGGCCGCGTCGGGCAGCCAGGTGTGCACCGGCCACATCGGCGCCTTGATCGCGAAGGCCACGAAGAAGCCGGCGAACAGCCACTTCTGGGTGGTCGGGTCGATGTTCAGCTCCGTCAGCGAGTGCAGCAGGAACGACGGGCTGCCCTTCGTCTGCGACGCCGACAGGGCGTAAAGGCCGACCACCGACGCCAGCATGACCAGACCGCCGACGAGGCTGTAGATCAGGAACTTCACCGCGGCGTAGCTGCGGCGGGGACCGCCGAACCGGCCGATCAGGAAGTAGACCGGGATCAGCGTGGCCTCGAACAGCACGTAGAACAAGAACACGTCGGTGGCCGCGAACACGCCGAGGGCCAACGTCTCCAGCGCCAGCATCAGCGCGAAGAACGTCTTCACGCCGCTGCGCGGCTGCGCTGTCCGGTCGGCGTCGATGGGCTGCCCGGCCGCGTCGACCGCCGCGCCAGCCGCCCGGGCGGGGGCGTCCGCGTCGTTCCACGAGGCCAGGATCACCACCGGCGTGAGCAGCGCGGTGAGCAGGAACAGCACCAGGCCGATGCCGTCCAGGCCGAGGGCGTAGTGGACGCCGAACTGCGGGATCCAGCTGTGCTGCTCGGCGAACTGGAACTTGCCCCCGCTCGCTGCCGCGGGGTCGAACCGCACCGCCATCACCACGGCGAGCACGAGCGCGACCGTGGAGAAGGCGAGCGCGGTCTGCTTCGCGAGCAGGTCACGCCCCTTCGGGAGCAGCGCCACGACGAGCGCCCCGACGGCGGGGAGCACGCCGATGACGGTCAGCCAAGGGAAGTTGTTCACGACAGCCTCACCAACAGCATGGACACGACGACGAGGGCGGCGCCCCCGATCATGACGAGTGCGTACGAACGGACGAAGCCGGTCTGGACCCGCCGGACCCGGCCGGACACGCCACCGAAGAAGGCGGCGAGGCCGTTGACCACGCCGTCGACCCCGCGGTTGTCGAAGCTGACCAGCCCGCGGGTCACCTCCTGACCGGGACGCATGAGGACGACCTCGTTGAAAGCGTCGCCGTACAGGTCGCGGCGGGCGGCGGTGGTGATCGGCGACACCTTGGTCGGCGCGACGACCGGCACGTCCCAGCGGGCAACGAACAGCCAGGCGCAGGCGATGCCGAGCAGCACCACCAGCAGCGTGACGATGGTCAGCAGGACCAGCGGGAACGACAGGTGGGCTTCCTTCTCACCGACCACCGGCTCCAGCCAGTTGACGATCCCGCCGCCGAGGTAGGCCAGGCCGGCACCACCCACGGTGCTGAGGATCGCCAGCAGGATCAGCGGGACGGTCATCACCGACGGCGACTCGTGCGGGTGCGCGTCCTTGGCCCAGCGCTTGTGACCGAGGTACGTCATGTACACCAGCCGGGTCATGTAGAACGCCGTGATGCCGGCACCGACCAGCGCGCAGAGCCCGATCCAGAAGTTGGACGCGAACGCCACCTCGATGATCTTGTCCTTGCTGAAGAACCCGGCGAACGGCGGGATGCCGATGATCGCGAGGTAACCCACGAAGAACGTGCCGAAGGTGATCGGCATGAGCTTGCGCAGGGCGCCGTATCGGCGCATGTTGACCTCGTCGTTCATGCCGTGCATCACCGAACCGGCACCGAGGAACATGTCCGCCTTGAAGAAGCCGTGCGTGAGCAGGTGGAAGATCGCGAAGGCGTACCCCACCGGCCCGAGCCCGGCCGCCAGCATCATGTAGCCGATCTGGCTCATCGTGGAGCCGGCCAGCACCTTCTTGATGTCGTCCTTGGCGCAACCGATGATCGCACCCATCAGCAGGGTGACCGTGCCGACGGCCACCACCGCCGTCTGCGCGACCGGCGCCTGGTCGAAGATCGCGTTGGACCGGGTGACGAGGTAGACGCCCGCGGTCACCATCGTCGCCGCGTGGATCAGCGCCGACACCGGGGTCGGGCCCTCCATCGCGTCCAGCAGCCAGGACTGCAGCGGGAACTGCGCGGACTTACCGCACGCGCCCAGCAGGAGCAGGAACCCCAGCGCGGTGGCGATGCCGGTCCCGGCGGCGCCCACGTGGGAGAAGACGCCGGCGAACGAGGAGGTGCCGAACGTCGCCAGCATCAGCATCACCGCCAGCGACAGGCCGACGTCACCGACGCGGTTGACGACGAACGCCTTCTTCGCCGCGGTGGCCGCGGAGTGCTTGTGCTGCCAGAAGCCGATCAGGAGGTACGACGCCAGGCCGACACCCTCCCAGCCGATGAAGACCACGAGGAAGTCGTTGGCCAGCACCAGCAGCAGCATCGCCGCGACGAACAGGTTGAGGTACCCGAAGAACCTCTTCCGCCGCTCGTCGTGCTCCATGTAGCCGAGGGAGTAGACGTGGATGATGCTGCCCACGCCGGTGATCAGCAGGACGAAGCACACCGACAGCTGGTCCAGCAGGAGTCCCGCCTCGACGTGGTAGCCGGGCAGCGGGATGAACGAGTAGAGCTGCTGGGCGACCGCCCGGTCCTCCGGGCCGCGGCCGAGCATGGAGAAGAACATGATCGCGCCGAGCACGAACGACGCGATCGGCGCGGCGCAGCCGAGGAGGTGTCCCCAGGCGTTGCCGGCGCGTCCGGAAAGCAGGATCACCGCTGCCGAGACCGCCGGGATGGCGACGATCAGCCACAGCAGCGAGAAGACGCCGCTCGCGTGGGCCGCTTGCTCGCCGGCCAGCGCCAGGGCGCTCACAGGGGTGGTCACGTGGGTCTCGCCTCTCGGATCAGAACTGGCCGCTTTGGGCCGGCATCAGGTTTCGGCCGCATCAGAACTTCAGCAGGCTCGCGTCGTCGACCGAGGCCGAGCGACGGGTCCGGAAGATGGTCATGATGATCGCCAGACCGACGACCACCTCGGCGGCGGCCACCACCATCACGAAGAACGCCACGACCTGCCCGTCGAGGTTGCCGACCTGGCGGGCGAAGGCCACGAACGCCAGGTTGCCGGCGTTGAGCATCAGCTCGACGCACATGAACACGACGATCGCGTTGCGGCGTACGAGCACACCGAGCGCACCGATCGTGAACAGCAGCGCCGACAGCACGATGTAAGGACCGGCGGTCATGCGTCACCTCCGTTGGAAGTACCGCCTCGTGAGGAACCGCCTTCGGTGGAACCGCCCTCGTGGGGGCCGGCCGTGCCGTTGCCGGCGGCGTTGCGGCCGGTGCCGGAGCCGTTGTGCGCCGAGGGCACGTAGTCGGTGCCGTTCTCGGCGGCCGTGCCGTCGGTCGGGCGGCCGCCGGCGTCGCGGGTGGCCCGAGGCTGCGGCTTGCCGGTGTACGGCTCGAGGCCGGGCACCTGGTTGGTGTAGCGCTCGGGGTCGCGGACCGTGCCGCGGGCGATGAGCACCCGGGAGACCGAGGACTCCGCCGCGGTCCCGTCGGGCAGCAGGGCCGGGGTGTCGACCGCGTTGTGCCGGGCGAACGTGCCGGGTGCCGGGTGCTGGCCGGGGTGGCGGCCGCGCTCGGCGTACTCCCGGAACCGCTGCTCGGCCAGCTGCTTCTGGGTCACCTTCTCGGTGAGCCGCTCGCGGTGGGCGAGGATCATCGCGCCCACCGCCGCGGTGATCAGCAGGGCGCTGGTCACCTCGAACGCGAAGACGTACTTGGAGAACAGCAGTGACGCGAGGGCGGGGACGTTGCCGTCCGGCGTGGCCGCGGCCAGGCCGACCGGCTTGCCCAGGGTGACCTGGCCGAGCGCGACCAGGATCAGGATCCCGAACAGCAGGGCGCCCCCGATCGCCATCCACCGCTGCCCGCGCAGGGTCTCCACCACCGAGTCGGAGGCGTCGACGCCGACCAGCATCAGGACGAACAGGAACAGCATCAGGATGGCGCCGGTGTAGACGATCACCTGGACGGCGAACAGGAACGGCGCGTCCAGGCTGGCGTACATGATGGCGAGGCACATCATCACCGCTGCCAGAAGCAACGCGCTGTGCACCGCCTTCCGGGCGAGCACCATGCCCAGGGCGGCGAGCACCGCGATCGGTGCCAGCACCCAGAAGGTCGCGGTCATGAGTGCGCTGCCTCGCTCTCCACGTTCGTGCCCTTCTCGGACCCGCCCCGGGTGGACCAGCCGGGCAGGCCGGCGCCGAGGTAGTAGTCCTTCTCGTCGTCACCGAGCCGCATCTCGTGCGGCGGCTCCTCCATGCCGGGGAGGAGCGGTGCGAGCAGGTCCTTCTTCTCGTAGATCAGGTCCGCGCGGTTGTCGTCGGCGAGCTCGTACTCGTTGGTCATCGTGAGCGCCCGGGTGGGGCACGCCTCGATGCACAGCCCGCAGAGGATGCAGCGCAGGTAGTTGATCTGGTAGACGCGGCCGTACCGCTCACCGGGTGAGAACCGCTCGTCCTCGGTGTTGTCCGCGCCCTCGACGTAGATCGCGTCGGCCGGGCAGGCCCACGCGCACAGCTCGCAGCCGACGCACTTCTCCAGCCCGTCCGGGTGGCGGTTGAGCTGGTGCCGGCCGTGGAACCGCGGCGCGGTGGGCTTCTTCTCGAAGGGGTACTGCTCGGTGAAGACCTTGCGGAACATCGTCCGGAAGGTCACCCCGAACCCTGCGATCGGGTCCCAGAGCTGCTGCTTGAGACTAGCCACGGGAGTCCTCCTGGCCTGCGCTGTCTGTCGATCGGCCGGCGGTGCCCGAACCGCCTGCCCCGGTCTCGCGGGCGCCCGCGTCGGCGGACACGGCCACCGCGGCGGGTTGCAGACCGGGGACCTTCTGTCCGGGCATCGGCGGGACAGGGTATCCACCGACGAACGGGTCGAACTCCGCCCGGTCGGCTTCTTCCCTCGCGGCCTCCTCCGCCTGCTCCTTGCGGGCCGCCCTCGCGTCGTAGACGAAGGACAGCGCCAGGACCACGAGGATCACCGCGCCGATGCCGTAGAAGAACTGGCGCTGGTAGCCCGCGCTCAGGGTGGCCCGCGCGGTCGCCACGAACACCGTCCACACCAGGGCGATCGGGATCAGGAACTTCCAGCCCAGCCGCATGAACTGGTCGTACCGGAGCCGCGGCAGGGTGCCGCGCAGCCAGATGAACACGAACATGAAGACGAGCACCTTGCCGATGAACCACACGAACGGCAGCCAGCCCTCGTTGGCACCCGACCACAGCGACAGCGGCCAGGGCGCCCGCCAGCCGCCGAGGAACAGCGTGGTCGCCAGGGCGGAGACCGTCACCATGTTGACGTACTCGGCGAGGAAGAACAGCAGGTACTTCATCGAGGCGTACTCGGTGGCGAAGCCGGCAACCAGCTCACCCTCGGCCTCCGGCAGGTCGAACGGCGCCCGGTTGGTCTCGCCCACCATCGACACGAGGTAGATGAGGAAAGACGGGAGCAGCACGATGGCGTACCAGCTGGGCAGCTGGATGGTCAGCCCGAAGATGTGCGCCGCGCTGCCGTGTGCCTGCGCGGCGACGATCTCCGAGGTCGACATGGAGCCGGAGTAGAGGAACACCGCGACGAACGCGAGGCCCATCGCGACCTCGTAGGAGATCATCTGCGCCGACGAGCGCAGACCACCCAGCAGCGGGTACGTCGAGCCGGAGGACCAGCCGCCGAGCACGATGCCGTAGATGCCGAGCGAGGCCACCGCGAGCACCAGCAGCACCCCGACCGGAAGGTCGGTCAGCTGCAGCGGAGTGCGGTGCCCGAAGATGCTCACCTCGGGCCCGAGCGGGATGACCGAGAACGCCGTGAACGCCATCGACGCCGCGATCACCGGTGCCATCACGTAGATCACGGTGTCGACGTTCTTCGGCTTGATCGTCTCCTTCAGCGACAGCTTGACGCCGTCGGCGAGGCTCTGCAGCAGGCCGAAGGGGCCGTGCACCTTGGGGCCGGTGCGGTGCTGCATCCGGGCCACGACCTTGCGTTCGAACCACACGTTGAAGATCGTGAACACCAGCAGCAGCACCGTGATGCCGAGCGCCTTGATGAGGACGATCCACCACGGGTCCTTGCCGAACGCCGACAGCTCGCCGGCGGCGAGCGGCAGCACAGCGGCGGTCATGCCGTACCTCCCTGACTGGCGGTCGAGCCGGCGGCCGACCCGTTCGGAGACTGCTGGTCCGTCGCGGCGGGGTCGACGGTCTGCGGCACCCGCTCGGCCCGGGCGACGTCCACGAGCGCGCCGGCGTCCACGCCGAGCGTGTCGTACACGTGCGACCCGTGGGAGTGGGTCGGCACCCACACCACCTGGTCGGGCAGGTCGGCGACCTCCACCGGGAGGTTCAGCCGGCCGCGGGTCGTGGAAACCACCACCGAGTCGCCCTCGACGACCCCGAGGGCCGTCGCGGTCGTCGCGGACAGGCGGGCCCGCACCGGGCGGGCGGTGCCGGCGAGGTGCGGCTCCCCGGCCAGCAGGGCACCGTCGTCGATCAGCTGCGGCCAGGTCGCGAGGACCGCCTCACCCGCGCTCGGCTGGGCCGGCTCGGGTGCGGGCAGCCGCGGCGGCACCGCCCGGGCGCCGTCCCAGGCGCCCAGCTCGGTGAGCTCGGCGCGGGCGCCCTCGACTGTGGTGAACCCGAGTGGTGCGTCCAGCTCGTCGGCAAGGCCGGCCAGCACCCACAGGTCGGACTGGTGTCCGGCCTCGGCGAGTGCCCGCTCGAACGGGCGGGCCCGGCCCTCCCAGTCGACGAACGAACCGGCCTTCTCGGCCACCGCGGCGACCGGGAACACCACGTCGGCGTACTTCGTGACCTCGGTCGGGGACAGCTCCAGGCTGACCACGAACCCGGCCCGCTCCAGCCCGGCGCGTGCGGCGGCCGGGTCGGGCAGGTCGTCGATCTCCACACCGCCGACCACCAGCGCACCCAGGTCACCCTCGGCGGCCTCGGTGAGCATGGTCGCGGCGTCGCGGCCGGGCTCGATCGGCAGGTCGCCGACGCCCCAGGCAGCGGCCACGTCGACCCGGGCGGCCGCGTCGAAGCTCGGGCGGCCACCGGGCAGCAGGTGCGGAAGGCAGCCCGCGTCCACCGCGCCGCGCTCACCGGCCCGGCGGGGAACCCAGGCGAGACGCGCACCGGTCTCCTCCGCCAGCCGCAGCACGGCCGAGAGCGCACCGGGAGACCCGGCCAGGCGGGAGCCGACCAGGATCACGGCGTTCTCGCCGCGCAGCGCCTCGGCGGCGGCCCGGCCGGCCTCGTCGAGACCGCTGTCCGCGCCGTCGGCGTGCAGGGCGTCGAGGAACTCCGCCTCCGTGCCGGGCGCGGCCCGCAGCAGCGTGCCGGACAGCTTCTCCAGCCCGGACGTGGTGTACGGCGCCATCGCGGTGACCTTGGTGCCACCCTTGCTGACCGCCTTGCGCAGCCGCAGGAAGACGATCGGCGCCTCCTCCTCGACCTCCAGGCCGACCAGCAGGACCGCGCTCGCGCGCTCCAGGTCGCGGTAGGTCACGCCGAGGCCGGTGCCGGCGACGGCGGAGCTGAGGAAGTCGGCCTCCTCGTGGGAGTGCGGCCGGGAACGGAAGTCGACGTTGTTGGTGTTCAGCGCCACCCGGGCGAACTTGGAGTACGCGTAGGCGTCCTCCAGCGTCACCCGGCCGCCGGTCAGCACACCGGCGCGGCCGCGGGCGGCGGCCAGACCCTCGGCGGCCACCCGGAACGCCTCCGACCACGAGGCCGGCCGCAGCTCACCGGTGTCCTCGTCGCGGACCAGCGGGTGGGTGAGGCGGTCGGTCGTCGCGGCGTACCGGAAGGCGAACCGGCCCTTGTCGCAGATCCACTCCTCGTTGACCTCGGGGTCGTCGCCGGCCAGCCGGCGCATGACCTTGCCGCGCCGGTGGTCGGTGCGGATCGAGCAGCCGTTGGAGCAGTGCTCGCAGGTGCCCGGCGTGGACACCAGGTCGAACGGGCGGGAGCGGAAGCGGTACTGCGCGCTGGTCAGCGCGCCGACCGGGCAGATCTGGATGGTGTTGCCGGAGAAGTAGCTGGAGAACGGCTCCTTCTCGTAGATGCCGACCTGCTGCAGCGCACCGCGCTCGAGGAGCTCGATGAACGGGTCGCCGGCCACCTGCTTGGAGAAGCGGGTGCACCGCGCGCACAGGACGCAGCGCTCGCGGTCGAGCAGCACCTGGCTGGAGATGTTGATCGGCTTGGGGTAGGTGCGCTTCACCTCGGTGAAGCGGCTCTCCGGCCGGCCGTTGCTCATCGCCTGGTTCTGCAGCGGGCACTCGCCGCCCTTGTCGCAGACCGGGCAGTCCAGCGGGTGGTTGATCAGCAGGAACTCCATGATTCCCTGCTGCGCCTTGTCGGCCACCCCGGACGTCAACTGGGTCCTGACGACCATGCCCTCGGCGACCTCGATCGTGCAGGAGGCCTGCGGCTTGGGGAAGCCGCGCCCGTTGCCCGCGTCGGGAATGTCGACCAGGCACTGCCGGCAGGCACCCACCGGGTCCAGCAGCGGGTGGTCGCAGAACCTCGGGATCTGCACCCCGATCATCTCCGCGGCCCGGATCACCAGGGTGCCCTTCGGCACGCTCACCTTGACGTCGTCGATGGTGAGCGTGACGAGGTTCTCCACCTCGGCCGACGTCTGGTCGGACGCCTGCACTGTCATACGCCAACTCCTGCGGTCGCAGTCTCGGCCCCGAACAACGTGGCGGCGGCCGGGTCGAACGGGCAGCCACCGTGCTCGAAGTGCGCGACGTAATCGTCGCGGAAGAACTTGATGGACGACATGATCGGCGCGACGGCACCGTCGGCCAGGGCGCAGAACGACCGGCCGGCGATGTTGTCGCACAGGTCGAGCAGCGTCTCCAGGTCGTCGGTGCTCCCCTCGCCGCGCTCCAGGCGTTCGAGGATCTGCACCAGCCACCAGGTGCCCTCCCGGCAGGGAGTGCACTTTCCGCACGACTCGTGCTTGTAGAACTCCGTCCACCGCAGCACCGCCCGCACCGCGCAGGTGGTGTCGTCGAACATCTGCAGGGCGCGGGTGCCGAGCATGCTGCCGGCGCCCATCATCCCCTCGTAGTCGAGCGGCACGTCGAGGTGTTCGTCGGTGAGCATCGGCGTGGAGGACCCGCCCGGGGTCCAGAACTTCAGCTTGTGCCCGGCCCGGATTCCGCCGGCCAGGTCAAGGAGTTCGCGCAGCGTGATGCCCAGCGGGCCTTCGTACTGTCCCGGCCGCTCGACGTGCCCGGACAGGGAGTAGATGACGTGGCCCTTGCTCTTCTCGGTCCCCATGCCGGCGAACCATTCCGGCCCGTTGGCGACGATTGCCGGAACCGAGGCGATGGACTCGACGTTGTTGATGACAGTGGGCGAGGCGTACAGACCCGCGACGGCCGGGAAGGGCGGCCGCAGCCGAGGCTGACCCCGACGACCCTCCAGGGAGTCGAGCAGGGCGGTCTCCTCACCACAGATGTAGGCACCCGCGCCCGCGTGCACGACGACGTCCAGGTCGTAGCCGGAGTCGAGGATGTTGCGGCCGATGTAGCCCGCGGCGTAGGCCTCCTGCACCGCCTGCTGCAGCCGGCGGATGACGTGCAGCACCTCACCGCGTACGTAGATGAACGCCTGCCGCGCGCGGATGGCGTACGCCGAGATGATGACGCCCTCCACCAGCGTGTGCGGGCTGGCCATCATCAGCGGGATGTCCTTGCAGGTGCCGGGCTCGGACTCGTCGGCGTTGACGACGAGGTAGCGCGGCTTGTCACCGAGCGGCGGCAGGAAGCCCCACTTCATCCCGGTGGGGAAGCCGGCACCGCCCCGGCCGCGCAGGCCGGAGTCCTTGACCATGGCCACGATCTCTTCGGGCTCGCGGCCGAACGCCTGCTTCAGCGCTTCGTACCCGCCCTGCTCGGCGTAGGCACGCATGGTCCACGAACCCTGCCGGCCCCAGTTGGCCGTGAGAACCGGCGCAAGCGGATCGGTCATCGCTGTCCCTTCTCACCGTCGGCGCTGCCCGCAGAACCCGCGTTGTCGGCGTTCTCCGCACCGCTGTTCGGCGTCTCGGGCCGGCTGCTCGGGCCCTCGCCGCCTCTGCCCACGCCGGCCTCGGCCGCCCGCGACTCGCTCTCGGCGCGGGTCGTGTCGGTCTCGGCCGCGGTCCGGGTCGCCTCCGCCGGCGTGGAGCCGCGGGTGGTCAGGTCGGGCGCCGCCGCGGCGGCGTGGCCACCGGCGGTCCAGCCGCGCTCGTGCGCCACCCGGAGCCCGGCCAGCGACGCCTCACCGGCGGACGGACCTTCGTCCGCGCGGCCGTCGGGGAAGCCGGCCAGCACCCGCTCGGCCTGCCGCCAGGTGCACACCCGCGCGCCCCGGTCGGCCTCCACCTCGACGCCGGCCCGAAGGTCGTCGACGAGCTTGCGGGCCCGGTCGGGGGTCATGTTGTCGAAGAACTCCCAGTTGACCATCACCACGGGGGCGAAGTCGCAGGCGGCGTTGCACTCGACGTGCTCGAGAGTGACCTTGCCGTCCTCGGTGGTCTCGTCGTTGCCGATCCCGAGGTGGTCCTTCAGCCCGGCCATGATCTGGTCGCCACCCATCACCGCGCACAGCGTGTTGGTGCACACGCCGACGTGGTAGTCACCGACCGGGCGACGCTTGTACATCGTGTAGAAGGTCGCCACAGCCGCGACCTCGGCCGCGGTGATGTCGAGCAGCTCGGCACACACCTCGATGCCGTCGGGGCTGACGAAGCCCTCCTCGCTCTGGACGAGGTGCAGCATCGGCAGCAGCGCCGAACGCGGCTGGGGGTAGCGCGCAATGATCTCCCGCATCTCCGCGCGCGTCTTCTCGGTGATCAACGGTCCACTCCACCCATCACGGGGTCGATGCTCGCGACCGCGACGATGACGTCGGCCACCATGGCGCCCTCACACATGGCCGCCGCGGTCTGCAGGTTGACGAAGGACGGGTCGCGGAAGTGGGCCCGGAACGGCCGGGTTCCACCGTCGGACACCAGGTGGCAGGCCAGCTCGCCGCGGGGGGACTCCACCGCGAAGTAGGCCTGCCCGGCCGGCACCCGGAAGCCCTCGGTCACCAGCTTGAAGTGGTGGATGAGCGCTTCCATCGACTCGCCCATGATGTGCTTGATGTGGTCGAGGGAGTTGCCCAGGCCGTCGGAGCCGATCGCCAGCTGGCTCGGCCAGGCGATCTTCTTGTCGGCCACCATCACCGGGCCGGGCGTCTCCAGGCGTTCGACGCACTGCTCGACGATCTTCAGGCTCTCGTGCATCTCGTCCAGCCGGATGCGGAACCTGCCGTAGGAGTCCGAGGTGTCCCACGTCTTCACCTCGAAGTCGTAGGTCTCGTAACCCCAGTACGGCTGGGTCTTGCGCAGGTCCCACGGGTAGCCGGTCGCCCGCAGCACCGGACCGCTGGCGCCGAGCGCCATGCAGCCGGTGAGGTCGAGGTAGCCGTTGCCGACCAGGCGGCCCTTGAAGATGGGGTTCTCGTTGCACAGCGCGGCGTACTCGGGAAGGTGCTTGCGCATCCAGACGATGTAGTCGCGGACGGCGTCCAGGGCGCCGTCGGGCAGGTCCTGGGACACCCCACCCGGCCGGATGTACGCGTGGTTCATCCGCAGGCCGGTGATCAGCTCGAACAGGTCGAGCGTCTTCTCCCGCTCACGGAAGCCGATCGTCATCACGGTGAGGGCGCCGATCTCCATGCCTCCGGTGGCGATCGCCACCAGGTGGGAGGAGATGCGGTTGAGCTCCATCATCATGACGCGGAGGACCTTGGCCCGCTCGGGGATGTCGTCCTCGATGCCGAGCAGCTTCTCCACCGCGCCGACGTAGGCGGCCTCGTTGTAGAACGGCGAGAGGTAGTCCATCCGGGTGCAGAACGTGACGCCCTGCGTCCACGTCCGGTATTCCATGTTCTTCTCGATACCGGTGTGGAGGTAGCCGATCCCGCACCGCATGTCCTTCACGGTCTCGCCGTCCAGCTCCAGGATCAGCCGGAGGACGCCGTGCGTGGACGGGTGCTGCGGGCCCATGTTGACCACGACGCGCTCGTCGTCGGCCTCCGCCGCGCCCTGCACCACGGAGTCCCAGTCCTGACCGGTGACGGTGAAGACCTGGCCCTCGGTGGTGTCCCGGCTGCCGGCGTACGGGTCCTGCTGCTCGGTGTGCTGGGTGTGCTCTTGTTGCGTAGTCATCAGCTGTATGACCTCCGCTCGTCCGGAGGCGGAATGGTCGCGCCCTTGTACTCGACGGGAATGCCGCCCAACGGGTAATCCTTGCGCTGCGGGTGACCCGGCCAGTCGTCGGGCATCTCGATCCGGGTCAGGCCCGGGTGCCCGTCGTAGACGATGCCGAAGAAGTCGTAGGTCTCGCGCTCGTGCCAGTCGGCGGTGGGATAGACCTCGACGACCGACGGGACGTGCGGGTCGGCGTCGGGGCAGGTCACCTCGAGCCGGATCCGGCGGTTGTGGGTCATGGACAACAGGTGGTAGACGGAGTGCAGCTCGCGCCCGGTGTCACCCGGGTAGTGCACCCCGGAGACCCCGCTGCAGAACTCGTACCGCAGCGCCGCGTCGTCGCGGAGGGTACGCACGACGCTCAGCAGGTGCGTACGCCGGACGAAGAACGTGATCTCGCCCCGGTCGACGACGACCTTCTCGATCGCCTCGTCGAACCCCGGCCCGCCGTGGTCGGGCAGTGCCGCGTCCAGCCGCTCGGCCAGCTCGTCGAACCAGCCGCCGTAGGGCGGTGCGGTCCCGCCCGGCATCGCGACCGTGCGCACCAACCGGCCGTAGCCGGAGGTGTCACCGGTGCCGCGGGCGCCGAACGAGCCGTGCCGTACGCCGATCACCTCCGGAGGGGCCGGCTCCCTGCGGCTCGGCAGGTTCTCCTGCGCTCCGTCGGGCTGCTGCCCGTCGGCAGGCTGTCGTTCGTCGCTCACCGAAGCAGCCCCTTCATCTGCGAGGTCGGCGCGGCCTCCAGCGCGAGGCTCTCGTGCTCCTCGAGCTGCTGCCGCTTGTGCACGCCGAGCTTCCCGGCCTGGATCTTCTCGTGCAGCTTGATGATCGCGTCCAGCAGCATCTCCGGCCGCGGCGGGCAGCCGGGCAGGTAGATGTCGACGGGGACGACGTGGTCGACGCCCTGCACGATCGCATAGTTGTTGAACATGCCGCCGCTGGAGGCGCACACACCCATCGCCAGCACCCACTTGGGCTCGGGCATCTGGTCGTAGATCTGGCGCAGCACCGGGGCCATCTTCTGGCTCACCCGGCCGGCGACGATCATCAGGTCGGCCTGCCGCGGCGAGGCGCGGAAGACCTCCATGCCCCAGCGGGCGGTGTCGTAGCGGGGGCCGCCGGTGGTCATCATCTCGATGGCGCAGCAGGCCAGGCCGAACGTCGCGGGCCACACCGACGCCTTGCGGAAGTAGCCCACGATGCCCTCGACCGTGGTCAGGGCGACCCCTGCGGGCAGCTTCTCTTCGATGCCCATGGCTCTCAGCTCTCTTCCGTACGGCGGACCGGGTGCGGGGTGATGCTCAGTCCCATTCCAGGCCCCCGCGGCGCCAGACGTACGCGTAGGCGACGAACACGGTCAGGATGAACAAGACCATCTCGACCAGGCCGAACAGCGCCATCGAGTCGAAGGCGACCGCCCAGGGGTAGAGGAAGATGATCTCGATGTCGAAGACGATGAACAGCATCGCGGTGATGTAGTACTTCACCGGGAAGCGGCCACCGCCGGCCGGCTGCGGGGTGGGTTCGATCCCACACTCGTACGACTCGACCTTCGCCCGGTTGTAGCGCTTCGGTCCCATGACGGAGCCGGCCACGGCGGAGACAACCGCGAAGCCGCCGCCGAGCAGAAGCAGAATGAGAATCGGCACATAGGGGTTCACGCCGACCTGCTCCCCTTTCTGGCTGTTGTCGTACCGGCCCCCGGGCTGGTCATCCTAGGACTCCCCCGCCCGGTGGGTTTCGGCCGGCCGCGCCGGTTGGCCGGCCGGATGTCTGGGTGGAACGTGGTGTGGAACGTCGTGGGGAACTCGCATGTCACTACGCCGCCGGGGTGACCTTGGCGAGCGCGTTGATGAGCCGGTCCATGGCGTCACCTCCGCGCGGGTCGGTCAGGTTGGCCAGCAGCTTGATCGTGAAGCGCATCAGCACCGGGTGTGGCAGGCCGTGGCGGGTGGCGATCTTCATCACCTGTGGGTTGCCGATCGCCTTCACGAAGATCCGGCCCATTGTGTAGTAGCCGCCGTACCTCGCCGAAAGCGCCCGCGGATAACTCTCCAGCACCCGTTCGCGCGCCGGACCGTCGGGGCGGGCCAGGGCCTGGGCGACGACGTCGGCCGCCATCTCCCCCGACTCCATGGCGTAGGCGATCCCTTCGCCGTTGAAGGGGTTGACCATGCCGCCGGCGTCACCGACGAGCATCAGTCCGGAAGCGTAGTGGGGCTTGCGGTTGAAGCCCATGGGGAGTGCCGCTCCGCGGACCGGGCCGACCTGCCGGTCGTCCACGAAGCCCCACTCCGGCGGCATCCCCGACAGCCACGCCTTCAGCAGGCCGCGGTAGTCGGCGTTCTGGAAGCCGGTGCTGGTGTTGAGCAGGCCGAGGCCGACGTTGCTGGTGCCGTCGCCCATGCCGAACACCCAGCCGTAGCCGGGAAGCAGGTTGCTCTGGCCGGGCTTGCCGTCCCACAGCTCCAGCCAGGACTCCAGCCAGTCGTCGTCGTGCCGGGGGCTTTCGAAGTACGTGCGTACGGCCACACCCATCGGGCGGTTCTCGCGGCGCATCCGGCCGGCCGAGACCGACAGCCGGGAGGAGTTGCCGTCGGCCGCGATCACCACCGGCGAGCGGTAGGTGACCTCGGCACCGGAGCCCGGTTCGCCCGAGCCGCCGGCCTCGCGGACCGGCTTGGCGGTCACGCCGACGACCCGCCCGGTGCGCTCGTCGGTGACGGGACCGGTGACCGTGGTGCGTTCGTGCAGGCGGGCGCCGGCCTTCTGGGCCTGGCGGGCGAGAGTCTCGTCGAAGTCGGTGCGCTTGCGGACCAGGCCGTAGGGCGGGAACTCCGCGAGGTCGGGCCAGGGCAGCTCGAGCCGCATTCCGCCGCCGTAGATGCGCAGGCCCTTGTTCTGCAGCCAGCCGGCCTCGGCCGAGGTGTCGATACCCATCGCCACGAGCGACTTGACCGCGCGGGGGGTGAGCCCGTCGCCGCAGACCTTCTCGCGCGGGAACGCCGTCTTCTCCAGCACCAGGACGTTGAGCCCGGTGCGGGCGAGATGGTAGGCGGTCGTAGCGCCCGCCGGACCGGCTCCGACGACGATGACGTCCGCGTCGTGTTCAGCGCTGTTGCGGCTCATGGCCCTTGCCTGGGAAGAGAGATTCGGGACCTGATGCGGTGTTGCTGAGTGTCTGCTGCGCGGACTTGTGAACACCTTCACGAGTCCGTGATGGTCACAGTCTACGAGGTTCTCCGCCATCCGCGCGCAAGCCCCCATGGCCGGGCTGACCTGGGGATTTAAGCGACGTTTCGGTTGTCAAAAACCGCTGGCCGTTGCCGGACAACCTGACCACCGCTCACCTGGGGTTCGGCCGCCGCTCACCCGCGGATCCCGTCCCGGTCGCCTCGCGGATCCGCTGCCGATCGCCTCGCCGGCCACCTCGCCGGTCACCTCCCGATCAGCAGCGGGAGCCGCAGCGCCGGCCGGGCCGGAGGCTTCTGGGCTGCGTCCTGCGCGGGACTCGTCGCCGGGATCGGCCGGGATCGGCCGGGATCGGCCGGCGCAGATGATCGGCGACCGGGTGGCGTGCTGCCAGGGCGGATTCAGCCGGATACGGCGGGTTGGGGGCGCCCGGCCGTGGTCGGCGTACGGGAGACGTCAGGGGCTTTACGTCAGCGCGGACCTCAGGGGCGGTACGCCCGGTGCAGCGCGACGATGCCGCCGCTCAGGTTGCGCCACTCCACCCGGCTCCACGCGGCCGCGGCGAACTCCGCGGCCAGGCCGGCCTGGTCGGGCCAGGCTCGGATCGACTCGGCGAGGTAGACGTACGACTCGGGTTCGGCCGCCACCCGTCGGGCGATTCCGGGCACAGCGCGCATGAGGTACTCGACGTACACCCGGCGGAACGGCGCCCACACCGGGTGGCTGAACTCGCACACCACCACCCGCCCGCCGGGCCGGGTGACGCGCAGCAGTTCGGCCAGTCCGGCGCGTGGGTCGGCCAGGTTGCGCAGGCCGAACGACATGGTGACCGCGTCGAAACTCTCGTCGGCGAACGGCAGCGCCAGCGCGTCCCCGCCGACGAACGGCAGCTCCGGCCGCAGCCGCTTGCCCCGGCCCAGCATCCCGACGGAGAAGTCGCACGGAACGACGAACGCCCCGTCGCGTTCCATCGGCTCACTGGAGGTGCCGGTGCCGGCCGCGAGGTCGAGCACGCGTTCGCCCAACCGCGGGTCGACCGCCTTCACCACCGCCCGCCGCCACCAACGGTCCTGACCCAGCGACAACAGGTCGTTGGTCAGGTCGTAACGCTCGGCGATCTCGTCGAACATCGCCGCCACTTCGGCGGGCTGTTTTGCCAGGGATGCACGTGCCACGTGTCCAACCTCTCACGGCCGCGCCCGCGCCTTAACCTCGGCCGAGACCTACTCTGGTGAGCCGTGACGGAATCATCGGCCATCCCCGCGGACGACTTCGTGGCCCCTGACGTGCCCCGGCTGGTCGTGCGCACCACCGAGCTCGACCCCGACGTGCACGCCGGACTCGATCTCCTGCAGACGCTGCCCGCCGAGAACGCGACCGCCTGGGTGCGGCGCGGCGAGGGGCTGGTCGGACACGGCGAAGCGGCCCGGCTGGACGTCGCCGGCCCCGATCGCTTCGCGACCGCGGTTCAGTGGTGGGGCAAGCTGGCCGAGTCCGCCGCCGTACGGGACGAGATCGGCGAACCCGGCACCGGCCTGGTGGGGTTCGGATCCTTCGCGTTCGCCGACGATCCCGGGCACTCCACCCTCGTCGTACCCCGCGTCGTCCTCGGCCGCCGCGGCGACCGCCGCTGGCTCACCACTATCGCGGTCGAGCCCGCCCTCCCGACGGTGCCGTCACTGCCGTCGCTGTTCGGGACGCCGTCGCCGGAGCGCCCGCAGGGAGTCGTGTTCGCCGACGGGGCGCTGACCGGTGCGCAGTGGGCGAGCGCGGTCGCCGACGCCGTACGCCGGATCGACGCCGGTGACCTGGACAAGGTGGTGCTGGCCCGCGACCTGCTCGCCGTCGCGGAGAAGCCGGTCGACTTCCGGTGGCCGCTGGCCCGGATCGCGCGGGACTACCCCGCCTGCTGGACCTACGCCGTGCGCGGCCTGATCGGGGCGACGCCGGAGATGCTGGTGCGGCTGGAGAACGGCCTGGTCACCTCGCGGGTGCTGGCCGGGACGATCCGCCGAAGCAACGACGACGCGCGCGACCTGGCCCTCGCCGCCTCGCTGGCGCGGTCGAGCAAGGACCTGGAGGAGCACGAGTACGCCGTGCGGTCGGTGGCGGACGCGCTGGCGCCGCACTGCACGAGCATGAACGTCCCGGAGTCGCCGTTCGTCCTCCACCTGCCGAACGTCATGCACCTCGCGACCGACCTCGCCGGGGTGCTGGCCGACGGCTCGAGTTCGCTGCAACTCGCGGCGGCGCTGCACCCGTCCGCGGCGGTGTGCGGCACACCCACCCCGGTCGCGCTCAAACTGATCGCCGAGCTGGAACACATGGACCGCGGCCGGTACGCCGGGCCCGTCGGCTGGGTGGACGCCGCGGGGAACGGCGAGTGGGGCATCGCGTTGCGGTGCGCGCAGGTGGACACCGACGATCCACGGCGGCTGCGGCTGTACGCCGGCTGCGGCATCGTGGCCGACTCCGTACCGGAGGCCGAACTCGCCGAGGCGCAGGCGAAGCTCGTGCCCGTACGCGACGCACTCACTCCGGACCCCGCCGAGACGCCCTAGCCCGTACCCTCGACCCCCCGTGGTCGAGGCGGCCCACCGGCTCCGGCCGGATCCGTGGCCCGTCACCGAAGTCAAGGCCCGAGCCTCGAGGTGGGAAGGCATACGGGGCCTATGACCCCCGCAAGTCTTCCCACCTCGGCGTTCTTCGCGAGTGCTCAGGAGTAGACGGTCAGCGACACCCCGACGTAGTGGGCGATGAACGCCAGGACCGTGAACGCGTGGAAGACCTCGTGGAACCCGAACCAGCGCGGCGACGGGTTCGGCTTCTTGGTGGCGTACACGATCGCGCCCGCGGAGTAGAGCAGCCCGCCGGTGAGGATCATCGCGAAGACCGCGCCCCGGCCGTGGTCGAAGAAGTCCGGCAGCCAGAACGCCGCCGCCCAGCCGACCGCGACGTACACCGGGACGTACAGCCAGCGCGGCGCGCCCAGCCACAGCACCCGGAACGCCACCCCGAGCAGCGCGCCGCCCCACACGATGGCGAGCAGCACCTTGGCGTTCTGCCTGTCCAGCAACAGCAGCGTGAACGGCGTGTAGGTGCCCGCGATGATCAGGAAGATGTTGGCGTGGTCCAGCCGGCGCAGCACCCCCGCCGCGCGCGGCGACCAGGTCCCGCGGTGGTAGAGCGCGCTCACCCCGAAGAGCAGGCTCGCCGTGAGTGCGAAGATCCCCGTCGCGATCCTCGCCTCGGTGCTCGGCGCCAGGATCACGATGACGATGCCCGCCGCCACCGACAGCGGGAACGTCCCGGCGTGCAGCCAGCCCCGCAACCTCGGCTTGACGTTCTGGGCGACGTCGTGGACTGCCTCCTGCACGGAGCTTCCGAGGTCTGGGGCGTGCATGGGCCCTCCACGGTGCGGGTCGGTTGTGGATCGAGTCCGGTCCAGGTGCTACGGGTGAGTAACGAACTCTAGTCTTACGGGCGTTCCACGCTGATGTGCCCGTCCAGCACGTGAACTATGTGCGTCGGGTGGACGGCTTCGACCAATTTTCGGTCATGGCTGGCCAGCACGAGGGTGCCGTCGTAGTCCGCCAGCGCCTGCTCCAGTTGTTCGACCGCGGGCAGATCGAGGTGGTTGGTCGGCTCGTCCAGGACGAGCAGGTTTGCCTGCCGCGCGACCAGCAGCGCCAGGTCGGCCCGAGTCCGCTCGCCGGGCGAGAGCGAGCCGGTCTGCCGTACGACGTCATCGGCGCCGAGCCCGAACTTCGCCAGCAGGGTCCGCGCCTCGGTCTCGTCCTGCCCGGACGCCTGCCGGAAGGCGTCCAGCAGTACGACGTCGGCCGCCACGCCCCGCCGCACCTGGTCGATCTGCCCGAGTACGACACCGTGCCCGATCCACCGCTCCCCCGCCGCCGGCTCCAACTGGCCGAGCAGCACCGAGATCAGGCTGGACTTCCCGGCGCCGTTCGGCCCGACCACCACCATCCGGTCGGCGTAGCGCAGGTCGAGGTCGACCGGCCCCAGCCGGAACGATCCCCGCTCCACCACGACGCCCGCCAGCCCGGCCACCCGGGCGCCGCTGCGAGAACCCTGGTCGAGCTTCAGCCGCAGCTCCCACGGCGTCCGTGGTTCCTCGACCTCGGTCAGGCGGTCGGCCGCCCGCTGTGCACGGGCCGCGCCGGCACCGGTGCCCTGGGCCTTCTGGATGTGGAAGTGCCGGACGAACTTGTCGTTGTCGGGGGGCTTGCGGGCAGAGCGCTGGGCACCCGCGCGGGCCCACTCCTGCTTGCGTTTCGCCTGTTCCAGCAGGGCGTCCCGCTGCGAGGCGTAGGTGTCGTACGCCTCCTGCGCCGCGGCGTGCGCCCGCTCGCGTTCGGCCAGGTAGGAGTCGAACCCGCCGCCGTACGTGCGGCCCTGCCGGCTGAACTCGTCGATCTCGAGGACGTCGGTCGCCACCCGCTGCAGGAACGCCCGGTCGTGCGACACGACCACCAGCGCACCGGACCGGCTGGTGAGGAACTCCTCCAGCCTGGCCAGGCCCGCGAGGTCGAGGTCGTTGGTGGGTTCGTCGAGCAGGAGTACGTCGAACTTCGCCAGCAGCACCGACGCCAGCGCCAGCCGGGCGAGCTGCCCGCCCGACAGGGACAGCACCGGGTCCTCGAGCCGGTCCGGCGGCAGGCCCAGGTCGGCGAGGACGGCGGGCGCGCGGGTGTCGAGGTCCGCGGCGCCGAGGGCGAGGTAGCGGTCCAGGGCGAGCGCGTACCGATCGTCCGCGCCCTTCTCGCCCTCGGCCAGCGCGGTGGTCGCGCCGGTGAGCTCGGCCTCGGCCGCGGTGACGCCGGTACGCCGGCCCAGGTAGCAGGCGAGCGTCTCACCCGGCCGGGCGTCCCGCTCCTGTGGGAGGAGCCCGACGGTGGCCGCGGCGGGCTGGCGTTCGACCGAGCCCTGATCGGGGGTGAGCGCGCCGAGCATCACCCGCAACAGCGTGGTCTTGCCCACGCCGTTCGGCCCGACGACGGCGTAGCGGTCACCGGGCGCGACGGTGGCGGAGATGCCCCCGAGAACAAGCTGGGGGCCGAGGTGAAGCTGGACGTCGCGAACGACGAGGGTGGACAGAGCCGAGACGGACATGGCTGCTCCGGGGCGACGTGGCCAGAGGACCTGGCCGGCATGGTGCGCGGCGGCTGGAAGAAGGCGCGCGCGATGGCCGAACGTCGGCGGACTCCCGGGTGGAACGAAGGCGTTCCACAGCACGGACGAAGCCCGCGGATCAGCTGCGCATCGGTCGGATCACTCCCGGATCGAGGGGACGGGCCAACCCTACCGGGTCGGGGCAACCGGTTTGGGTCCGCATGGCGCCGGGGCGGCACCGGCCGGCCGGTGCGCTCCGGAGGACGGCAGCATCGGGCTGATCACGACCAGGGCGGCGCCGAAACAGACCACCGGGAGCGCCCACCACACCAGGTCGTATCTCGCCAGGAAGTACGCCAGGACAAGCCCGGCGACCGTGACCAGGGCCCCGGTGTCCCGCACCGCCATCCTGGGCAGGCGCGGCCGGCGGGCCACCAGCACCAGCCCCACGACCACCGCCGCCGCCAGCAGCGCGGTGACTCCCCACACGGCACCCGCGGGCAGGCCGGCCATCGCGCCGGGCCCGGCGAGGTTGCTGCGCAGGGTGGCCTTCACCCCGGGCAGGATCGCCGTGTAGTCGTCGGCGTGCACGCCGGGGAGTTCGGCGTACGTCGTGACCGCGCTCCTGCCCGGCAGGCCGGCGGCGGTGAAGGTGACGGTCGAACCGCTGACTCCGGCCCTGCACGGCGCCGTGTCGTCGGTGATGGTGCACGACACCCGGACCGGCGCCTCCGGCGCGGTCACCGTCAGCCGCACCCGGTCGATCGGCTCGTCGTGTGCGCTGACCGCGTTCCACCACATTCCGGCACTGCGGGGGCCGTTGGTGCCCCGCAACTGGTCGCTCGGCGAGGTGACCAGCCCGCGCAGGACGTAGCTGACCTCGTAGCTGTGCCGGCCGGCCGGCGTCGTGCCGTCCGGCCCGATCCAGATGGTGTACCACCAGGCCTGATGGTCGTGGTACGTGCGCACCGGGCGGCCGTCCATGCGTACCGCCAGGTCGTGCACCGACACCACCTGCCCGGTCGCCTGGTCGCGGCCGTCCGCGCTCTCGCCGGCCGAGGTGAACCGGATCGGCACGGCCCAGTTCAGCGGGGTTGGCCGGGCCGCCAGGTCGTAGGTGAACCGCTCACGCACGGCGACCGACCCGTCGGTGCCGACCCGGGCGGAGATGTCGTACGCCGGGATGCGGTCACCCTCGGCAGCCTTGGCGGCCTTCGTCACCGCCGCGCGTGCGGGCGCCGGGTGGGCCAGGCCGAGCCCGGTCAGCACCAGCCCCGCGAGGAGCGGAGCGAGGAGGAGTACGACCGGGAACCGGGTCCGGCCGCCGTACGCCGTCGTCATGACCGCTCAGCCTGCCAGCACACCCTGCGCCCGGTACACCTGCACCGGCGCACCGGCGCACCGGGCACCCTCAGCCGGAAGCCGGTTCGAAGCGGTACGCCGTGACGTCGCGCACCGGCCGGTAGCCCACCGCGGCGTAGATCCTGTTCGAGGTCGGATTGGCCAGGTCGGTGAACAGCGAACACGTCTTCGTGCCGGCGTCCAGTTCGTGCCGGCTGACGGCGGCGACCAGCGCGCTCGCGTATCCCCGGCCGCGCCGGTCACGCGGGGTGTAGACGGGGCCGATCCGGACGACGCCGTGCACCGGCGCGGTGACGCCGAGGTGCGACACCGGGCCGTCGTGGTCCCACACCCAGGCGCGCCGCTCGGCCAGCCGCAGGTCGACCGCCTCGGTCACGCGGCGCCGCTCCACCTCGGTCAGCGCGTTCACCGGCCGGCCGGCGGCTTCGGCGGCGTCCGCCTCGAACGCGAGGCACCACGCCAGCAGCCTGTCCCGGTCGCTGGCCGTCGCCAACCTGGGCGCGCCCGGCACCGGCATCGGTGGCGTCACCGCGTCCAGCGCGTGCAGGCGCTCGGCCATCTCGGGCACGGCGGCTGCGCCGGTGAGGCGTTCCCACGCCCGGGTGAAGTCGGCGACGTACGGGTGGGTGCCGACCACGCCCGCCGCGTCCGGGCAGGCCGCGGCAAGGAGTTCCGCGGCCAGCTCGGCGGCCGGGCCGGACTCCGCGGACAGCCACACCCGCTGCGGCGGCGTCCGCATCGCGGCGGCCACCACCTCGCCGCCGTCGGTTCGCACCGTGAGGTACGTCGCCGGCGCGGGGTCGGTGATCACGCCGGCCGCCCGGCCGGTGACGTTGGTGACCAGCACGTTGTTGACCACCGGGTCCGCCGCGAAGTAGTCCGCGGCCGAGGTCAGGAAGTTGGCCGGGTCGTCGGTGAGCTCGCCGTACACCTGCCGATCATCCCACCGAAGCTCCCACCAGGGTGGCCTGCCGAACCGCGGCTCGCGGGTTCAGCGCAGCTCGTGCGGGTTCAGCGCACCTCGTCGTAGGCCGCGGCCGCCACGGCCTCGCGCAGCCGGGCGTGCAGGTCCCGGGTGCGCGACCGGTCGACCGGCACCTCGACGACCCGCAGCCCGCGGGACCGGGACAGTGCGCCGCGCAGCTCCGCCCGGGTCGTCGCCCGGATGAACGTCGTGTGGGTCGCCGCGGTGAGGGAGCCGAGGTCGACGCCATGCGGCGTACCGAAGATCCGTTCGAACGCGTCAGCGTGGTCGGGCCCGCCCTGTTCGAGCGTGCTGAAGATGCCGCCGCCGTCGTCGTTGACCACCACGATCGTGAGGTCGGGCCGGGCTTCGTACGGACCGCGGACGAGGGCGTTGGCGTCGTGCAGGAACGTCAGGTCGCCGACCAGCGCGTACGCCGGACCCGACCGGTGCACCAGCGCCGCCCCGATCGCGGTCGACAGGGTGCCGTCGATGCCGGCCAGGCCGCGGTTGCTCAGCACGCGGCGGTGGTCGCGCGGGTCGATCCGGCCGGCCTCGTCGACCAGCCGGTTGTCCCACGGCGCGCCGGTGAGGTCGAGGTCGCGGATGGGGTTGGAGGACCCGGCCACCAGCAGGCCGCCCTCGGGCAGCAGGCCGGCCACCTCCCGGGCGACGTGCAGGCCGGTGAACCCGGGCTCGCGGGCGAGCACGTCGTCGACGGCGGCGCGGGCAGCCCGGTCGGCGGCCAGCCAGGCGGCCAGCCATTCGTCCGGCTCACGCCGGCCGGCACCCTCGACCGTTCCCTCCAGCGCCGCGGTCGTCGTGACGCGGTACGCCTGGTGGCCGGCGTCGGGCCAGGACGGCCGGCGGGACACCACGACCACCTCGACGTCCGGGCGGGCCAGCAGCCGGGTCACCGGGCGGGACAGGGTGGGCCAGCCGTGCACCACCACGCGTTCGATCCCTGCGACCAGGTCGGGCCGGGTGTCCAGCAGGAGGCGGTAGGGGCCGAGCGCGTTCGGGCCCGATCGCGCGCCGCTGGAAGGCTCGGCGAGCAGCGGCCAGCCGGCTGTCTCGGCCAGCCAGCGGGCCTGCGCGTCGGCCCCGTCGCCGGCGACCACCACCGTGCGCGGCCCCTCCTCCAGCCAGGCGATGTGCTCGGTGGACAGCCGCTCGATCCTGGTCCACCGGCCGTGCCCGGACCGGCCGGCGAGGGACTCCGGCCAGTCGTCGCGCAGCCGGGGGTCCTCGAGGTCCAGCGGGTCGGCCGGGTCGGGCACCAGCGGGTCACGGAACGCGAAGTTGAGGTGCACCGGGCCGGGGTTGCGGTCGCGGAACCCGCGCGCCAGCGCAGTTGCCCGGCCGACGAGCTCGCGCCAGTAGGCGTTCTGGCCCGGCCGGCGCTCCGGTAGGCCGACCTCGTGGAAGAGCCGCACCGCGTCGCCGTACAGCTTGAGCTGGTCCGTCGTCTGGCTGGCGCCCACGCCCCGAAGCTCCGGCGGCCGGTCGGCGGTGAGCACCAGCAGGGCCACTCCCGCGTGGCTGGCCTCGAGCACGGCCGGGTGCAGGTTGGCCGCGGCGGTGCCGGACGTGCACACCACCGGGACCGGGCGGCGACCGGCTTTGGCCAGGCCGAGGGCGAGGAACCCCGCGGTGCGTTCGTCGACGCGTACGTGCAGCCGGATCCGGCCCTGGGCGTCGGAGGCGTGCAGGGCGAACGCGAGGGCGGCGTTGCGCGACCCGGGCGCGAGCACCGCCTCGCGTACGCCGCACCGCCACAGCTCGTCGACGATCACCCTGGCCAGTGCGGTGGAGGGGTTCACGCCAGGCCCTCCACCCTGTCCAGGCGTTCCAGCCAGCGCTGCCGGGTCGCCTCGTCGGCGGCCACCGCGGCCAGCCGGGCGGGATCGGGTTCGGGCCGGACGACGGGCAACGCGCCGTCCACGGGTACGAGCGGATGGGCCACCACGTCGGCGGTCAGCATCGAGACGGTGGCCAGGCCACAGGCGTACGGCAGCTCCGGCAACGCCGCCGCGAGCGCGACCCCGCCGGCGATCCCGATCGAGGTCTCCAGCGCGCTCGACACCACCACCGGGAGGCCGATCTGCTCGGCGATCCGCAGCGCGGACAGCACCCCGCCGAGCGGCTGGACCTTCAGCACGGCGATGTCGGCGGCCTCGTGCCGGACCACGCGGTAGGGGTCGGCCGCCTGCCGGATCGACTCGTCGGCGGCGATGGGTACATCGACCCGGCGGCGTACCTGGGCGAGCTCCTCGACGCTGGCGCAGGGTTGTTCGGCGTACTCGAGGCCGCCGGCGGCCTTGTCCAGCCAGGTGATCATCCTGGTGGCGGTGTCGACGTCCCAGCCGCCGTTGGCGTCCACCCGGATCCGTCCGTCGGGGCCGAGGGCGTCGCGGACCGCCTCCACCCGCGCCAGGTCGTCGGACTCTGGCCGGCCGGGCTCGGCGACCTTCACCTTGGCGGTACGGCAGCCGGCGCTGCGGCACACCACTTCGTGCGCCTGTTCGGGACCGACGGCGGGGACGGTGCAGTTGACCGGGACCGCGTCGCGGACGGGGGTGGGCCACACGTCGTACGCGGCCTCGCGGGCCGCCCGCAGCCAGGGAACGCAGGTGGCGTCGTCGTAGTCGAGGAACGGGCTGAACTCCGCCCAGCCTGCCGGGCCGCGGACCAGGATCCCCTCACGGACAGTTATGCCGCGGAAGCGGTTGCGCATGGCCACCGCGAAGACGTGAAGATCGCCGTCCGCCCGGATGATCATGACCGCATCCTCCGTCTCCTCCCCGCCACTTCCCCGTCGGGGCGTTCCCCCGCATGTCCGTGACACAGTGTCACGAGACCGGGCTCGTAGCCTAGTCACGTGCCAACCGACTCCCGCCGCCGACTGGTCGCCGTCGAACTCGTGGACGAGCCCCCTCCCGACCGCTCGGGCGACGGCTCGCAGGGCCTAGTCGATCATGCCGACCCGAGCGTCGTGCGGGCCGGTGTCGACGGACTGCTGGCGTTGCTCGCGGACCGGCTCGACGGCGACGGGCCGGCGCTGGCGCCACTCGCGCCGGGACCCGAGCGCGAACAGATCCTGACCCTACTCCGGACCGATCTTGCGCTGGAACGCGACGACATCGCCGTCGTGCTGCCCACGTCCGGCTCCACCGGCGAGCCGAAGGGCGCCCTGCTGCCGGGGTCGGCGCTGCTGCACTCGGCCCGGGCGACGCTGGCCGCTCTCGGCGGACCCGGCCGATGGTTGCTGGCGCTGCCGCCGACCCGGGTGGCCGGTCTGCAGGTACTGGTGCGGTCGCTGGTCGCGGGGACGACGCCGGCGGTGATGGCCGGCCGGTTCACGGTGGAGGCGTTCACGGCGGCGACCGACCGGCTGGGGCGTTCCGGCGCCGGATCCGGTTCACCCGCCCGCCGGTACACCGCGCTGGTGCCGACCCAGCTCGGGCGGCTGCTCGACGCGGACCCTGCGGCGGTGGACGCGCTCAGGTCGTACGACGCGGTGCTGGTCGGCGGCGGGGCGAGCTCGGCGGCACTGCTGGACCGGGCCCGCTCGGCCGGGGTCCGGGTGGTGACGACGTACGGCATGACCGAGACGTGCGGCGGGTGCGTCTACGACGGACGGCCGCTGGCCGGGGTGGACCTGGACATCGACGAAGCCAGCGGCCTCGTACGAATCGGCGGCGCCACGGTGTTCGCCGGCTACCGGCGCCGGCCCGACCTCACCGCGACGGCGCTGGTCGACGGCCGGCACCTGACCAGCGACCTCGGCCGGCTGCGCCCCGACGGGACGCTGGAGATCCTCGGCCGGGCCGACGACGTGGTGGTCTCCGGCGGTGTCAACGTGCCCTTGCTCGCGGTGGAGCGGGCGGTCGCGTCGTGCCCCGGGGTCGCCGAGGCGGCGGCGGTGGGGGTTCCCGACGCCGAGTGGGGTTCCCTGGTCCGGGCGTACGTCGTGCTGCGGCCCGGTGCGGGCGCGCCCGCGCTGGCCGACGTCCGCGACCACGTGAGCGCGACGCACCCGCGGGCGTACGCCCCGCGCGAGGTGGTCGTGGTCGACGCGCTGCCGCTGCTGCCCTCGGGCAAGGTCGACCGCTCGGCGCTGCGAGCCACTGGCTGAGCCGCCGGCCAAGACCCGGGCGCGGTGCACGACACCGCCGTTGAAACAATCCGGCCGTGGCAACTCCCGCACAGTGGTTGGACGGCGCCCGTCCACGCACGCTGTCCGCGTCGATCTCACCGGTCGTCGCGGGCTCCGGTGCGGCCGCGGCCGCCGGCTCGTTCGTCGCCTGGAAAGCCGCCCTCGCGCTCGTCGTGGCGGTGGCCCTGCAGGTCGGCTCCAACTACGCCAACGACTACTCCGACGGCATCCGCGGCACCGACGACAACCGCGTCGGCCCGCAGCGCCTGGTCGGGTCCGGCGCGGCCCGGCCGAAGACGGTGAAGGCCGTCGCCTTCGGCTGCTTCGCCGTCGCCGCGGTCTGCGGTCTCGTCCTCGCGCTCACCACCGCGTGGTGGCTGCTGCTGGTCGGCGTGGCCGCGGTGGCCGCCGCGTGGTTCTACACCGGAGGCAGCAGGCCCTACGGCTACTACGCGCTCGGCGAGATCAGCGTGTTCGTGTTCTTCGGCCTGGTCGCGGTGATCGGGACGACGTTCGTACAGGCCGACCGGGTGACCTGGCCCGCCGTCGCCTGCGCGTTCGGTGTCGGTGCGCTCACCTGCGCACTACTGGTGGCCAACAACCTGCGGGACATCCCGACCGACCGGGAGAGCGGCAAGCGGACCCTCGCGGTGGTCATGGGCGACCGGGCCTCCCGCCTGCTGTACGCCGGGCTGCAGGTCGTGGCGAACGTCGTGGTGGTGCTGCTCGCGGTGACGGTGACGCCGTGGACCCTGCTGGCACTGCTCTCGTTGCCGCTGGCGCTCCGGCCGGTGGCCACGGTCATGCGCGGGACCACCGGCCGGGCGCTGATCCCGGTGCTCCGCGACACCGGCGTGGCCGAACTCGCCTACGCCGTGCTGCTCGCGGTCGGGCTCGTCCTCGCCTGAGGGCGCCGGCCCGGTCGTAGGGCCGCCGACCCACCCAGGCAGCTGCGCTCAGGTGCGCTCATGGGGTGCGCTCAGGTGCGCTCGGTGGGGTCGTCCGTGGTGGACGACGTACCCATCTCGTCCTCGGCTTCCGGCTGGGCGTGGGTCACCTGCCGGCGTTCCTGGAGCCGTCGGACGTACTCCGGGTTGATCTGCTCCTCGTCGATGTCGCGCGGATCCTCGCCTGGCGTTGCGCCTTCCTTGGCCCAGCGAGACTTGTCCTGCGAGTCGCGGCGCGGTTCGTCGGTCATAACTGCCCGCTACCCAGGTGCACCGCCCGGAAACTCCGGCGCCACCGACGCAGGAGTCGCCGCGTAGCCGACCGTCGAACTGTGGCTACCGACCGTCGTCGGATTCGAGTGTTCCCGTGGAGGTGAACGCCGCCAGCCGGCGGGCGTACGGCACGAGGTCGAGCCCCTGCGCGGCCACCCAGGCGTCGTCGTAGTAGGTGTGGACGTACCGGTCGCCGCCGTCGCAGATCAGCGTCACCACGCTCCCCCGCTCGCCGGCCGCCCGCATCCGACCGACCAGGGTGAGCGCGCCCCACAGGTTGGTGCCGGTGGATCCGCCGGCGCGCTGGCCGGTCACCCCGAGCAGGTGCCGCATCGCCGCCACCGACGCCGCGTCCGGCACCCGGAGCATGGTGTCGACGACGCTCGGGACGAACGAGGGTTCGACCCGCGGCCGGCCGATGCCCTCGATCCGGGAGCCGACCGCGGTCACCCCGGCGTCCCCGCGCGACCAGCCCTCGAAGAACGCCGAGCCGTCCGGGTCCACGACGCACAGCCTGGTCCCGTGCCGTCGGTAGCGGAGGTACCGGCCGATGGTCGCGCTGGTACCGCCCGTTCCGGCGCCGACCACGACCCACCGTGGCACCGGATGACGTTCCAGCCGCAACTGCTCGAAGATGCTCTCGGCGATGTTGTTGTTGCCCCGCCAGTCGGTGGCGCGTTCGGCGTAGGTGAACTGGTCCATGAAGTGGCCGCCGGTCTCCTCGGCCAGCCGGTGCGACTCCGCGTAGATCCCGCGCGGGTCGTCGACCAGGTGACAGCGGCCGCCGTAGAACTCGATCAGCGCGATCTTCTCCGGGCTGGTGCACGCCGGCATCACCGCCACGAACGACAGCCCGAGCAGGCGCGCGAAGTACGCCTCGCTGACCGCGGTGGAGCCGCTTGACGCCTCGATCACCGGCGTGTCCGGGCCGAGCCACCCGCTGGTCAGCGCGTACAGGAACAGCGACCGTGCCAGCCGGTGCTTGAGGCTGCCGGTGGGGTGCACCGACTCGTCCTTGAGGTAGAGGTCGATGCCCCACTCGGCCGGCAGCGGGAACACGTGCAGGTGGGTGTCGGCGCTGCGGTTGGCGTCGGCCTCCACCCGGCGGACCGCCTCGGCCACCCAGTCGCGGTCGGGCATCCGCCGGCCCGGGGCGGGCAGGGTGGGCAGGTCGGACGGCGCTGGCAGGCCGGACGGCGCTGGCAGGCCGGACGGCGCTGGCAGGCCGGACGGCGCTGGCAGGTCGGACGGCGCTGGCAGGTCGGAGGGCGCGGACATGGCGGCACCCTAGCTCCGGCTCTGGAGAGCTCCGGGCGCCGACACCTTGCCAGCACGCGCTTGTCGCTGCCATACGACCCAGAAGACGCACGTCGACACCGCGGCCCATCCGGCCAGGACCACGAACGGCAGGCCGTGCGAATGGCCCGGGAAGTAGACCTCGGTGTGGGCGAACGTGCCCAGGAGCGCACAGCCGACGGTGAACCCGATGCGCACGCCGGGATCGAGGCCGCGCGCGTGCACGTTGAGCTGGATCGCGCCGACGAAGCCGACGATGACGGCCGCCAGCGTCACGTCCACGGTCACCCGCCGCCCCCGCTGCAGGTCGAGGATCGCGAAGGCCGTCTGCTCCTCGACCGCCTCCCTGGCTCGTGCGTAGGTGGCGGCGGGGTGGGGCACCAGCGCGCCGTCCAGAGCCTGGTCCATGCCGGCCACGAAGGCGCGGCGCAGCGTCCCTTCCCAGCCGACCACGGCGACCGGAACCTCTCGCGGAGTGGGATTTGCGAACGCATAGGTGTACGACCACGCGAAGAAGCCGGCGCCCGCGGAGATGAGAACCACCAGAACCGTCGCCGTGAGGAAGGGGAAGCTCTGGTTTCCCTCCGCCGTGGCCACGATGCTAGGTCAACTGACGGTGACCAACCGGGAACTCCGCGCCTGTACGACCGGGGCGGTCACTGCTCGCCCAGGAGTTGGGCGAGCAGGTCGGTGGCGACCTCGCGGGCGTCGCCGCGGCCCTCCGACAGCGCGCTGACCGCGGCGCCGTCGACGAGCGCGAGGACCACGTCGGCACCCGCCCGGCCGGCCCAGCCGGTGCGGGCGAGCAGGTCGTCGATCACTTCCAGGAACGCCGGCCGCATTCCCCGCAGCACCGCGGCGACGGCGGGATACCGGGCGGCGGCGAGCAGTTGCTCGTACTGCGCGAGGACCGCGGGCCGCCCGGCCGGCAGCACCGCGCGGGCCAGCCCGTGGGCAGCCTCGCGTTCGCTGTAGCTGCCCTCCGGCACGGAGGCGGCGGAGCGGGCGGCCCGGCGTACCCAGCGCTGCGCGAGGGCACCGGCCGCGGCGGCCCGCAGGTCGTCCAGTGAGGCGAAGTAGTACGTCGTGGAACCGAGGGGTACGCCGGCCCGGCGGGCCACCGCGCGGTGGCTCACCGCGTCCACCCCGGCGTCCTCGAGCAGGTCGGCGGCCGCGGCGACCAGGGCGTCCCGGCGCCGCTGGCCGCGCTCCTGCCTCGGCTCCCGTCTCGGCTGCTGCCGGGGCGCCGGCCGGCCGGTCAGTGTCCCGCTCCGGACAGGTTGAGGCCGACCACGCCGGCGATGATCAGCACCAGCGAGACGAGCTTCAGGACGGACACGCCGTCACCCAGGAACACCATGCCGATCACGGCGGTCACCGAGGCCCCGATGCCCGTCCAGGCCGCGTACGCCGACCCGACCGGGATCTGCTTCATCGCCCAGGCGAGCCCGGCCAGGCTGGCAAGCGCGCACACGGCGAACACCACCGACGGCACCAGCCGGGTGAAGCCGTTGGACAGCTTCAGCGAAACCGCCCAGCCCGCTTCGAGAAGCCCCGATCCGATCAGCACCAGCCACGCCATCTCACACTCTCCCCGGGCAGGACGAAAACCTGTACGACCGTACAACTTAACCTGTACGAGAGTACACGTTCATGGGGCGGCGAGGACTACCGGCGGACCAGCACGAATCGACCGGCCACCCGGTCAGCTTTCGGCGTCCTCCCGGCGGGTGGACGCTTCCAGGCGGCCGCGCGCGGACCGCCAGCCGGAGGACAGCGCCGCGCCGGCCTCGACACCGCGCTGGCGCAGCAGCAACCAGGACAGACCGGACGTGAAGAGCACCGCGGGCAGGGCGATCAGCCACCCCGACACGTGGGCGCCGAACAGGACGTACAGCACTCCGAAGCACGCCAGGAAGATGACGAGCCGGAGCAGCGTGTAGACGAGGAAAGTACGCACGACGTTGGCAGCGTACGTCAGGAGCCGAGCAGCTTGACCAGCAGGTCCGGCTCGATGTTGCCGCCGGACACCACCGCGACGACCGGGCCGGCGGGCAGGTCGCCCGCGTGGCTGAGGTAGGCCGCCGTGGTCACCGCGCCGCCCGGCTCGGCCACCAGCCGTGACCGGGTGGCCAGCACCCGCACCGCCTCGGCGATGGCGTCCTCGGTGACGGTGAGCACGCCGTCCACGCGTTCGTGCAGGTGCGCCCAGGTGAGCTCGCCGAGCCCGGTCCGCAGGGAGTCGGCCATCGTGCGGTAGGTCTGCTCGACCGGCCACACCCGGCGTTCGCCGAGGCGCATGCTCTCCGCGGCGTCGCCGGCCAGCTCCGGCTCACAGCCGAGCACCGTGACGTTGGGCCGCAGCGCCTTGATCGCGGTCGCCACCCCGGACAGCAGGCCGCCGCCACCGACCGGCACCAGGACGGTCGCCACGTCGGGCAGGTCGGCGAGGATCTCCAGGCCGATCGTGCCCTGACCGGCGATCACGTCGGGATGCTCGTACGGCGGGACATAGGCGTAGTCGTGCTCCGCGACCAACTCGGCGGTGCGCGACTCCCGCTCGGCGGCCGGAACCATCACCACCTCGGCCCCGAGGGCACGGGTCGCCGCGACCTTCACCTCGGGTGCGGTCTCCGGCATCACCACCGTCACCGGCGCGGCGTACTCCCGGCCGGCCAGCGCGACCGCCTGGGCGTGGTTGCCGGAGGAGTGCGTGACGATTCCGCGCGCCCGCTCCTGCTCGGTCAGCGCGCCGACCGCGTTGAGCGCGCCCCGGACCTTGAACGCCCCGATGACCTGGAGGTTCTCCGGCTTCAGCCACAACGGCCGGTCGGCCTCGCCCCACGACGTCGCCACCAGCGGGGTGCGCAGCACCTGGTCGGCGATCCGGGTGGCAGCGGTGCGTATGTCGTCCAGCGTCACCAGTGCGATCTCGGCCATGGCGAAACGCTACCCGGCGTCGCCGTCGTCTCCGGCCTCCCCGCCACCCGTGGCGTCCCCGTCCGCCGTGTGCGTGGTCTCCGCTGCACCCGCGGCATCCGCACCGTCGGGCAGCCCGGACATCGGCAGCCTGCCCTCCCACTTCGTGGACAGGACGAGAGTGGTCCGGGTGCGGCTGATTCCCTCGACCCTGAGCAGCCGGCCCAGCAACTCCTCCAGCGCGTCGACGTCGGCGACCCGCACCTTGACGACGTAGGACTCCTCACCGGCGACGAACCAGCAGTCCTCGATCTCCGGCACGCCGACCAGCCGCTCCACCACCGCGTTCTGGTCGGCGTTGTCGGACAGCAGCAGGCCGATCAGCGAGGTCACGGTGAGGCCCACCGCGCCCGGGCGGACCAGAGCGCGGTAGCCGGTGAGCACGCCGCGTTCCTCCAGCCGGCGTACGCGCTCCTGGACGCTCGGACCGGACAGCCCGACGAGCCGGCCGAGTTCGGCGTACGACGCGCGGGCGTTCTCCCGCAGGGCGGCGACCAGGCGGCCGTCCAGCTCGTCCATCGAAATCCTCCGCGCCTTGGCGATCGACACGTAATTTATTGGCGTTTCCCGGCCGCAACCTTAGAATCATCGACGTACGCCTCGATACAGCAACGATCCAAGGGGCACAACCACCAAATGTTCATCGGTTCCCCGGAGTTCCCGACGCTCCGTCAGCTTCCGCACCTCGGCACCACCTCGCTCGCGACCTCCCGTCGCGTCCCCACACCCTCGCAGGGTTCGCTTACGGCCGACCTGCAGGCCTCCGCGACGGCCGGCCGCATGGGCCACCGGTTCCGCCGCTTCGTCCGCTGGTCGCGCTGAAGCAGGCTCACTGATCCGGCAGGCCGACCCGATCGCGCTGACCCGATCGCGCTGGCCTGATCGCGCTGGCCCGATCGCGCTGGCCTGATCGCGCTGGGCCGGCCGCGGCGGACCGGGCCCGCACCGAACCAGTCGCCTCGAGGACCACGGGCCTCCAGCCTCCCGGACGGCTACCCTCGGGGATAACTTCGCCCCACAGCCGTCCGGGAGGGGGTTCGGTGCTCCGCGTACTACCCGTCCTCATCGCCCTCGTCCTGCTCGTCTACTGCCTGGTCGACCTCGCGCAGAGCCGATCCGACAGGATTCGGGCGCTGCCCCGATGGGCGTGGGCGCTCGTCATCACGTTTCTGCCGTACGCCGGACCGCTCGGCTGGCTGACGTTCGGCCGGCCCGTCGAGGGCGGCACGTCCGGCCGGCCCGCGCTCCGGCCCGGCCAGCCGCTGGCGCCTGACGACGACCCCGAGTTCCTCGCCCGGCTCGCCCGGATGCGGCAGAAGTCCGAGGACGACCGGCTGCGCCAGTGGCAGGCCGACCTCGAACGCCGCGAACGCGAACTCGGCCGCGACGAGGGCGAGGGGCCCGGCCCCACCGGGAGCGCTCGCGCCTGAGGCGGCAAAATCCGCTACCGCGGGCGGCTCACGGGGCCTACCCTGCGGCGATGATCCCGCCGTCGTCGAAGACAGCGCCCGACGAGCCCGCGCCCGACTCCCCCGCGGCCGCCGAGGCGGACCAGGCCGAGACGTCCCTCGGCGACCACCTGCCGGCTGGTGTCGCGGCCCGCGCGGCCACTCTGCTGAGCGACCACCTCGGATCACCTGTCCGCGTGACGGGGTACGAGCCGCTTCGCGTGGACGGGCATGCGCACGTCGCCCGGCTGGTCGTCGCCGGCGCGCCGTTCCCTTCAGCCGTGGTGAAGGTGGCGCATCGGGGCGACGACGGCGAGTTCGACCGGACCTCGACCGACTTCTGGAGCCCGGCCAACCGGCTGTGGAACGAGTGGTCCGGGCTGGAGTTCCTGTCCTCCGTTCCGGTGAAGGGCGGAACCCCCACCTTCTACGGGGGAGACGCCGAACTCGGCTTCATCCTGATCGAGGACCTCGGCCCCGACCGCAGCCTCGCCGACATCCTGGTGCGCGAGAGTGCCGAGCCGGCCCGGACCGGGATGGCCGGTTACGTGGACGCCCTCGCCCGGGTCCACCTGGCCAGCTTCGGCCGGGACGAGGAGTACGCCCGGCTGCGCGCGCGGTTCGGCACACCCGCGCCCGGTGACAGCATCGGGCAGGACGTACGCACCAAGCTCGTCCCCGCGCTGGCCGACCTCGACGCAGGCCCCTGCGCTGGCCTCGGCACCCACCCCGGTCTCGCCGCCGCCGTCGACGACGCCGCCCTTGCCGCGGTCGACTGGATCGAGGAGACGCTGGCGGCGCCGTCCTGGCAGGCGTACAGCCCGAACGACTGCTGCCCCGACAACAACCACGTCGGCGAGGACGGCACGGTGCGGTTGTTCGACCTGGAGTTCGGCAGCTTCCGGCACGCGCTCCTCGACCTCGCCTACGTGCGCACCGTCATGCCCACCTGCTGGTGTGTACGCCGGTTGCCGGACGGGCTGCCGGACGTGCTCGTGGACCGCTACCGGCGGCGGCTCGCCGAGGCGGGCCGGGACGTGAGCGGCAGCGACTTCGACACCGCGCTCGACGCCTGCCAGGCGTACTGGGCGCTGCAGGTGCTTTCCTGGCTGCTTCCCCGAGCCGCCACGGCCGAGGGCGCCGACCGGCGGAGGTTCGACGCGTGGGCGTTCGACCTGCCCTCACACCGCGAGCTCTGCGTACTCCGGTTGGACAACCTGGCCGACGCCGCCCGCCGTCAACCCAGCCTTGCGGCACTGGGTGACCTCGCGGGCACACTGCGGGCGGCCACCCGGCGCGCCTGGCCGGGGGTCGGGCTGCTGCCGATCTACCCCGCGTTCTCCTGATCGTCGTTCCCCTGATCGCGACGTGCCCGGGCAGCACCGCCGGGGACGCCCGGCAGGTCGACCCGCCCGTTCGCGGCCAGCACCCGCAGCGTGCGGACGGTGACGATCCCGCGCCACTCCAGGTCGGAGAGCTCCGAGAACGGCGCCCAGTCGACCGTCCAGCCGCCGTCGGCGCGCTGCCCGGCCGCCAGCAGGGAGAGGTCGCGGTCGACCGCGCGCGGGTCGAACAGCGCGCGGGACGCGGCGTCCGGTAGCGGGCTGAGGTCGGTGGTGGTCTGCCGTTCACCCTCCGCGCCGCCGGCGACCGCGAGGTCCCCGCCCGCGGGCACGTGCGGTCGGATCGTCGATTCCAGCACCGCGCGGGCCCGCTCGCGGTCGGGCACGGCATCGAGGAACTCCACGACGTAACGGAGTTCGATGGCGTGCGCAGGGCGGTAGCCGTCTGTGAGCCGGCTCCAGCAGTAGCCGGTCGCCCGGCGCAACCAGGGATGGGCGGCCGGACCGGAACCCACGCCGCCACTCACGTCGGACTTCGAGCCGGCTCCCGCGATCCGGTGCGCGCCGGCGGCGACCGCGGCGGTCAGATGCAGGGAAGAACCGGGATCGGGTTCGGGCGTCCACTGGGGTGCGTACGCCGCGTCCGCCGCGCTGGGCAGAACGAACGGCACGCCGCCGTCGGAGCGGGTCACCGAGTCCAGCCAGTCCATCGTCTGTGCCACCAGGCCGGGCTCCACGATCGCGCCAGCTGTCGTCGCCAGTTCGCCCAGCACCTCGAACGCGCCCAGTGCGCCGACCGGCTGGCTGCTCGCCGAGCGCAGGTCGGGTTCGAGCCCCGAGCCGAACCCGCCGTCGGGGTTGCGGTAGGCCATCAGGGCGGTCACCACCTGCGCGGGCGTGGCCTGCCCGGTCAGGAGGCCGAACCGGCGGCGTTCGAGCAGCCGGGCGTGGGTGGCGACGAAGTCGTTCGCGGCGGACAGATCAACCATGGGACAAGCCTGCCCGCGACTCACCGGCGGGCCTTGTACGGATCGGACGTGCCGACGGATCATCGCGCGCGGATCGGGGGCCGGACCTGCCTGACCTACATGGCGTAGGAGTGCAGGCCGGAGATGAAGAAGTTGACGCCGACCAGGTTGAACACCAGCGCGGCGTAGGACACCAGCGCGATCCCCGACACCTTGGTCCGCCACCCGGCCGTCGACCGTGCGTGCAGGTAGGCGGCGTAGCAGACCCAGGTGATGAACATCCAGGTCTCCTTGGGGTCCCAGCCCCAGTAGCGGCCCCAGGCCGCCGCCGCCCACACCGCTCCGGCGATCAGGGCGAACGTCCAGATCGGGAACGCGAACGCGTTCAGCCGGTACGCCACCCGGTCGATGGCCTGCGCGGACGGAAGCTGGGCGAGGTAGCCGCCGGGGGTACGGCGACCCTCGGCCACCCGGCGTTCGTAGCGGGCCTTGAAGATCTGCAGGGCGCTGGCAACGGCGCCCAGGGTGAAGATGCCGGTGGCCAGGCAGGCGGCGGAGACGTGGATGACCAGCCAGTAGGACTGCAGGGCGGGGATCAGGCCGGTCACCGGGATGTAGAGCACCGAGATGGCCACCGTGAGCAGGACCAGGACGAACCCGGTCAGCGGCAGCCCGAGGAAGTTCGTGCGCAGCTTCCGAAGCGACACGAGGTAGACGACCATGATCACGAAGCTGCCGGTGATCGAGAACTCGTACAGGTTGCTCCACGGCACCCGGCCGGCCGCGAATCCCCGGCACAGCACACCCGCGCCGAGCAGGCCGGTGGACAGGATCGTCAGCGCCACACCGATCCGGGCGAACAGGTCGGCCCGGTCGACGCCTCCGCCGTCCGGCGCCTGCTCGCGTTCCAGCACGGCCACCCCGCCACCGGACTCACCCGCGCCGGAGTCGTCGGCGGACGACTGCGCTGCCGCCGTGGACGCGCCGCTTGTCTCGCCACGCACAGCCGCTGACTGTTCCGCCCGGCCGGAGGTACGGCGTTCGCGGCGGAACGCCCACTCGGCCGCGTGCGCCAGCATCGCCAGCGCGATGACCGCCGTCGAGGCGTAGACGAAGTTGTCCGACAAGCTCGCGAGCAACGAACTCACGGTGATTCCTCCCCGGCCGGGGCCGCACGACCGGGAAGGTCCGCGGCGATTCTGTCGATCTCGACGGCGAGGTCGCGCGTCTCACCGTCGTCGGCGCCGGCCGGGCCGGACCGCCCCTCCCGCTCGGCGCGGTCTCCCTCGTCGGGTGCCGCCCGGGCCACGCCCGGTGCGCGGGAGCTGAGCCGTTCGCCCTTGTCCATGCCGGCGATCGCGACCACGGTACGCCCGTCGTCTGTGCCGACTCGCACCCATACCCGGCGGCGACGTACTACAAGGGATAGTAGCAACCCGGCCAGTGCTAGCACCGCGCCCACCAGCGCCACCGGCGCACCTGGATTGCTGCTGATCTGGAGGTTGACCCAGCGGGTGTAGCCGTCGAAGCGGATGCTGCCCCCGCCGGGCAGTGAGGCGGTCTGCCCGGGCTCCAGCGACTTGCGCCAGGGGCCGTCCCCGCCCTCGAGCTGGGTCAGCCGGGTCTTGTCCAGGCTGTACACCGACTGCGGCACACCCTCGTCGAGGCCGAGGTTGCCGGTGTACCCGGTGAGGAACACCATCGGCCGCAGCGCGTCCGGGAACGCCGAGATCGGGCCGCGCTGCTGGTCGATCATCCCCGTCGGCAGGAAGAAGCCCTCGAACCCGAACTGCTTGGGCCGGGCGTCGGGCACCTTCACCACGCCGGTGGAGGAGAAGTTAGCGTCCTGTGGCAGGAACGGCACCGGCCCGGAGAACGCCACCTTTCCGGTGCCGTCGCGGACGGTGAACCGTGGCGCGTACCCGTGGCCGCTCAGGTGGATCTGCGTACCGTCCACGTGCAGGGGGTGGTTGATCCGCAGGTGGTAGTCGCGGATGGTGGCACCCGGGCGCGGGGCGTACGCCAGCGCCGCGTCGAACGATCGTGGCGAACCGCTCTCCTCGCCGTTGGTGGCGAACTTCACCCTGAAGCTCTTCACGGTGAACGAGAACGGCGCCAGCCGGCTCTCCTTGAACAACCCGCCGCTCTGGTAGCCGTCGTACTGCGTCACGGTGTTGGCGAAGCCGTTGCCGACGACGACCAGCACGGTGCCGCGGAACCCGAACAGGCTGCCGATGGCCACGCCGACCAGCACCACGACGATCGCCATGTGGAAGAGGAGGTTGCCGACCTCGCGCAGGTAGCCGCGTTCGGCGGACAGTGACGAGCCGGCCGAGCCGGCCGAGCCGGCGGACCCGGAAGACCCCGAAGACCCGGGCGATCCGACGGGCGCCTCATCGGCCACCACGCGGTACCGCGCCGCGCGCAGGCGCTCCCGGGCGGCAGCGAGCACCTGGTCGGGCGGGGTGTCGGTGGTCCAGGACCGATGCACCGACAGCCGCTCCAGGCGGCGCGGCGCGACCGGCGGCCGGGACCGGATCAGCCGCCAGTGGGCGAGCGTGCGCGGCAGGATGCAGCCGAGCAGGGACACCAGCAACAGCAGGTAGATCGCGCCGAACCACGGCGAGCCGAACACATCGAACAGCCCGAACCGTTCGTACCACCGGGACAGCCCGGGGTTGTTGCGGACGAACTCCGCCACGGTCACCGGGTTGATCCGGCGCTGCGGGATGAGCGTGCCGGGGATGGACGCCACCGCCAGCAGGAACAACAGGATGAGGGCGGTACGCATCGACGTCAGCTGCCGCCACACCCAGCGGGCCAGCTCCCGTGGGCCGAGCGGCGGCGCGTCCTTGGCCGCCGGCGCCTGGCGCTCGCGCTCGCGTTCCTGCGTCGAAGCCATCCGTCACACCACCGTCAGGAAGTTGCTCGCCCACTGCCGCAGCGGGCCGATCACGGCGTCCCAGGCCCCGGTGACCATGGCCAGGCCGACCAGGATCAGCAGCGCGCCGCCGGCCCGGGTCACCCACACGTGGTGGCGGCGCACCCAGGACAGCCCGCCCAGCACCCTCCGGAAGCCGAGCGCCACGAGGACGAACGGCACACCGAGACCGAGCGCGTACGCGAGCATCAGCAGCGAGCCGCGCCCGGCGGTCCCCTCGTTGACCGCGAGCGTCGCCGCCACGCCGAGCGTCGGGCCGACGCACGGCGTCCAGCCCAGGCCGAACAGCACGCCGAGCAGCGGCGCCGCAGCCAGCCCGACCGCCGGCACCTTGTGCACCCGTACGTCGCGTTGCAGCCAGGGCACGAGTCCGACGAACGCCAAGCCGAGCAGGATCGCCACCACGCCCAGGATCCGGGTGAGCAAGCCGGCGTTGACAGCGAGGAAGTTGCCCACCACGCCGAACACCGCGCCGATGGAGACGAACACCGCCGCGAAGCCGAGTACGAACAACAGCGCGCCGGCCAGCATCCGGCCGCGCCGTGCCGATGCCAGGTCGGCGCCGGTGAGCCCGGTGACGTAGGACAGGTAGCCCGGCACCAGCGGCAGCACGCACGGGGACAGGAAGGACACCAGGCCGGCCAGCGCCGCGATCGGGATCGCCAGCATCAGCGAGCCGTTCAGCGCCGTACGCGCGAAGCCGTCGCCCACGGAGGTCGCGGTGGCCGCCGCGGACGCCGCGGACGCCAGCAGCGAGGCGTTCGGCGAGGCTCCCGCGGAGTGGGTCGCGGCCAGGGCGAGCCAGCTCACCGCAGCCCCGTCACGTCGGTGGTGAGTTGCTCGAGGGTGCGCCGGCTGACGTTGCCGAGCACCCGCGCGGCGACCCGGCCCTGCTTGTCGATCACCAGCGTCGAAGGGATCGCGCTCGGCGGCAGCGTCGCCCGGAAACCCAGCAGCTGTTCGCCGTTCGGGTCGTAGATGCTCGGGTACGGCACGTCGAAGGTACGCACGAACGCCTGGGCCGGTTGGCGGGAGACGTCCCGGGTGTTGATGCCGAGGAACTCCACGCCCTTGGCCCGCAGGGCGCGGGCGGCGGCGGCCAGGTCGGGCGCCTCCTTGCGGCAGGGCGCGCACCAGGAGCCCCAGACGTTCAGCACGACGACCTTGCCGCGGTAGTCGGCGAGTGCGACCCGCTTGCCGTCCAGTGTGGTCCCGGCGACCGCCGGGGCCCGGCGGCGTTCGTCGGGCGGCATCGTGGTGACGGTGCCGCTGCCGGAGACGAACCTCGTGGTGGCGTTGGTCGAACGCGAACCGTCGCCGCCCTCGCCTCCGCCGCCGGAGCCGTCACCAGAACAACCGGCGAGTCCGGCCACGCCCAGCAGGGCGAGCGTCGCCACCGCGGCGAGCGCGCGCGACCGCGCGCCCCGCGGGTGCCTCGGTGACCTGGAACCCATACCGCCGTTCATCCTCAGCTGACGTTCACGCCCCGGCGACGAACTTCTTGCCCGCCAGACCGCCCGGCAGCAGGTCCGCCGCCGGCTCGGAGTAGTCCACGGACACGATCCGGCCGTCCTCGTAGGTGAACGTCGTCAGGCTGGCAAGCGTGCATTGACGCTTGCGCGGGTCGTGCCACAGGCGGCGGCCCTCGACGTAGGACCGCACCGTCCAGATCGGCAGCTGGTGGGAGACGAGCAGCGCCTCCGCACCCTCCGCGGCGGTCCGCGCATCGGCCATCGCCGCAAGCATCCGCACCACGATCGCGCGGTAGGGCTCGCCCCACGACGGCCGGAAGGGGTTGCGCAGGTGCTTCCACGAGTCCGGCCGGCGCAGCGAACCGTCGCCCACCCCGAACGTCAGCCCCTCGAACAGGTTGCCCGCCTCGATCAGGCGTTCGTCGGTGCTGATCGGCAGGCCCAGCTTGTCGGCCATCGGCTGGGCCGTCTCCTGCGCGCGCTCCAGCGGGGAGGCGACCAGGTGGGTGATCGGCCGGGACGCGACGGTCTCGGCGACGCGCTCGGCCATCTCCCGCCCGAGCTCGGACAGGTGGTAGCCGGGGAGCCGGCCGTAGAGAACCTTCTGCGGGTTGTCGACCTCGCCGTGGCGCAGCAGATGGACGAGGGTGCGGCTTCGGCTCACGAACGCTCCTGCTGAGTCGGGTCGGCTGTCGGGGCTGCTGGCTGGGCTGCTGGCCTTCCTGGGGCCGGATCGGGTTCGGCCGCAGCGGCTGCCCTGGCCGCGGCCGGCAGGGCGGAGGCGATGCGGTCCAGCGCCTCCTCGTCGTGCGCGGCGCTGACGAACCACACCTCGAACGCGCTCGGCGGCAGGTGCACCCCGCCGTCGAGCATCGCGTGGAAGAACGCCCGGAACCGGTGCTGCGCCTGCGAGCGGGCGTCGTCGAAGTTGCGGACCCGCGGCACCTCGGTGGGGTCTACGAAGAAGATGCTGAAGAGGTTCCCGGCGAACTGCGGCAGGTGGGGTACGCCCTCCTTGGTCAGCGCCTCGCTGACCAGTCCGGCGATGGTGGCCGCCGTCTTGTCCAGGTGTGCGTAGACCTGCGCGTCGGCCAGGCGCAGCGTGGTGAGCCCGGCCGTGGTGGCGACGGGGTTACCCGCCAGCGTGCCGGCCTGGTAGACGGGGCCGGCCGGGGACAGCCGCTCCATGTGGGCCGCCTTCCCGCCGAACGCCGCGGCCGGGAAGCCGCCACCCATCACCTTGCCGAACGTCACGAGGTCGGCGGCCACGCCGTCGATGCCGTACCAACCGGAACGGCTCACCCGGAAGCCCGTCATCACCTCGTCCGAGATGAACAACGCCCCGTGCTCGTGCGCGGTCCGCGCCAGGAACTCGTTGAACCCGTCCTCGGGTGGTACCGCTCCCATGTTGCCCGGCGCGGCCTCGGTGATGATCGCCGCGATCTCCTCGCCGTACCTCGCGAAGACCTCGCTCACCGCCGCACGGTCGTTGTACGGAACGACCAGGGTGTCGCCGGCCTGCGCACCGGTCACGCCCGGGGAGTCCGGGTGCCCGAACGTCGCCACCCCCGACCCCGCGGAGGCCAGCAGCGCGTCGACGTGACCGTGGTAACACCCGGCGAACTTCACCAGCTTCGCCCGGCCGGTGACGCCCCGGGCCAGCCGGATCGCCGACATGGTGGCCTCGGTGCCGGACGAGACGAATCTCACCTGCTCGATCGGCGTACGGGCGACGATCTCCTCGGCCAGCTCCACCTCCGGGCGGGTGGGCGTGCCGTAGGACGTGCCCGCCGACACCGCGCGGGTGGCCGCGGCCACCACCTCCGGGTGGGCGTGGCCGAGGATCATCGGGCCCCACGAGCCGATCAGGTCGACGTACTCGTTGCCGTCGGCGTCCAGGAGGTACGGCCCGCGCGCGGAGGTGACGAACCTCGGCGTACCGCCCACGGCGTGGAACGCCCGGACCGGTGAGTTGACGCCACCGGGAGTGACGACACGGGCACGTTCGAACAACGCCTGGGAGGCGGCACTTCCGTGCGTTGCGGGGTTTCGCGGCTCGGTCACCGCGTCATTGTCCCTCGCCGGGCTGGGCTCGCCCGCAGGGGCGGGGGGTCGGCCGATCGGCGAGGGGACGGGCCGGCCCGCGGCGTTGCGCGACGAACGGAATCCCACGGGTCGAAACTCGCGAAGCCGGGCGTAACTTCCGGCCCGCCCCGTCGTTGATGGAGTCGTCGATGGAGACGGCACGGTGTCAAGGCTTCAAAGACCCAGGGTGGGGACGTAAGGTGAGGCGTGAGCCGGGGAGGTCGAGACCACACGGGGGCCCGTTGACGGGCCGGTTCACCTGCGCGGGCGAGCGCCGGAGTCGGGACCGTCGGGGCGGGGTCGCGGGCAGCCGACACGGTGCGCCGTTCGACGAGTCCCCGATGTGCTCACCATCCATGACGGCCCCGCCCACTGACGCTCCCGATACACCGAACGGCCAACGACCTGGCCCCTGAACAGGACAGCCACAAGACAGACCACAGACTGTTCCGCGAGCCCGCAGCCGCGACGTGCGCGACCCGCGCACCCGGGCTCCCCAAGCCGGCTCGGCGCCCTCACCCCCCCGGGCGCGCCGAGCCTCCTCGGCCGCCGCGGTGCCCGGTTACCTCCCCCCCGACCGGGCGCCGTGGCGGCCCCTCCATTTCCACCTGACCCTCCGGCGGTGCGGCAAACGTGGGCCCCGCGCATGACGAGGCCCGCCGTCCGGAATCGGACAGCGGGCCGCACGAGTGGTTTCGGCGGGACCAGGGGCGGGTCAGCGCAGCCGGCGCGCCGCCTCCACCGCCCAGTACGTCAGCACGATGTCGGCGCCGGCCCTGCGGATCGACGTGAGGACCTCGAGAATCGCGCGCTCGCGGTCGATCCAGCCCTGGGCGGCGGCCGCCTCGACCATGGAGTACTCACCGGACACGTTGTACGCGGCGACCGGAACGTCCACCGCGTCCCGCACCCGGCGGACCACGTCGAGGTAGCCCAGCGCGGGTTTGACGAGCACCATGTCGGCGCCCTCGGCGACGTCGAGCGCGACCTCCCGCATCGACTCGGTGGCGTTGGCGGGGTCCTGCTGGTACGTACTGCGGTCGCCCTCCAGACTGGACTGAACGGCGTCGCGGAAGGGGCCGAAGAACGCCGAGGCGTACTTCGCGGAGTAGGCCATCGCACTCACGTCGGTGTGGCCGGCCCGGTCCAGGGCAGCGCGGATCGCCCCGATCTGACCGTCCATCATGCCGCTCGGCCCGACCACCTGGACCCCGGCGTCGGCCTGGGCGACGGCCATGTCGGCGTACCTCGCCAGCGTGGCGTCGTTGTCCACCCGGCCGTCGGGGGTGAGGACGCCGCAGTGCCCGTGGTCGGTGAACTCGTCCAGGCAGAGGTCGGCCATCACCACGCTCGCGTCACCGACCTCCGCGGCGACCTCGCGGATCGCGACGTTGAGGATGCCGTTCGGGTCGGTCGCCCCGGACCCCACCGCGTCCTTGGCCTGCGGCACCGCGAACAGCATCAGCCCGCCGACACCGGCCTCGACGGCCTCGACGGCCGCCTTGCGCAGGGAGTCCAGGGTGTGTTGCACCACACCCGGCATGGACGGGATCGGGACTGGTTCGGCCGCGCCCTCCAGGACGAAGATCGGCAGCACCAGCGAGCGCGGCGGCACCTCGGTCTCGGCGACCAGCCGGCGCATCGCGGGCGTCGTACGAAGGCGCCTGGGGCGCATCTCCGGATAACCCATGCCGTCCAGCCTAACCAGGACGTGCGAAGGGGCCCGCCGGCACGGCGGACCCCTTCGCAGGTAGCACTGTTGGGCGCGTTCGTCCCGGTTGCTCCGGGCTCGTTTCCGGCCTACTTGGTGGTTGCCCGGCGCCGGGCACCCGCCTTGCGTTCGGACGGCTTGGTCACCGGGTCGCCGGCCTCGATCTGGGCCGCGCGCCGCGCCTCGCCGAAGTCGGCGAGCGCCTCCGCCAGCGCCTCGATCGACGGCTGCGGCGGCTGAACGTCGACCCGCAGGCCGTGTTCCTCCGCCGTCGTCGCGGTCTGCGCGCCGATGGCGGCGATCACGGTGGTGGCGTGCGGCTTGCCGGCGATGCCGACGAGGTTGCGCACCGTCGAACTGGAGGTGAAGGCCACCGCGTCGAACCTGCCGGTCTTGATCGCCTCCCGGATCGGGGCGGGCGGCGGCGCGGCGCGCACCGTGCGGTACGCCGTCACGTCGTCGACCTCCCAGCCGAGCTCGACAAGTCCGGCCACCAGCGTCTCGGTGGCGATGTCGGCACGGGGAAGGAACACCCGGTTGATCGGGTCCAGCACCCGGTCGTAGGGCGGCCAGTCCTCCACCAGACCCCGCGCGGAGTGCTCACCGGAGGGCACCAGGTCGGGCTTGATGCCCCAGGACTGGATCGCCTCGGCGGTCTTCTCCCCCACCGCGGCGATCTTCAGGCCGGCGAACGCCCGTGCGTCCAGGCCGTACTCCTCGAACTTCTCCCGCACCGCGCGCACCGCGTTGACCGAGGTGAACGCCACCCACTGGTAGCGGCCGGTGACCAGCCCGGTGATGGCCCGGTCCAGCTGCTGGGGGTTTCGCGGCGGCTCCACGGAGATGGTCGGGACCTCCTCGGGCACCGCGCCGTACTGCCGGAGCAGCTTGGACAGCACGCCCGCCTGCTCCTTGGTCCGCGGGACCAGGATCCGCCAGCCGAAGAGCGGCTTGGTCTCGAACCACGACAGCTTGTCGCGATGCGCGACGGCCGAGCCGACGACGAAGACGAACGGACCGGCGAGCCGGGACGACTTCACCTCGGCCGCGATCGTCTCCAGCGTCCCGGCAACGGTGCGCTGGTCGGTGGTGGTGCCGGCGGTGGTCGCGGCCACCGGCGTCGAAGGCTCCCGGCCGGCCTTGACCAGGAACGCGGCGATGTCCTTCAGGCCCTCGGTGACGTTGGTGAGCACCAGGGTCGCCGAGCCCTCGGCGAACGTCTCCCACGCCGGCTCGCCGCCGCTCAGGTCGACGATGCGGGTCTCACGCACCTTGGTACCTGTCAGCGGGATCCCCGCGTAGGCGGGCACCGCGGTCGCCACCGGCAGACCGGGCGTCACCTCGAACGGCACGTGGTGCCGGACGAACGCGGCGACGTGCTCGGCGGCGTTGCCGTCGAGGAACGGGTCGCCGTGGTACAGGCGTACGACGTGCTTGCCGTCCTTCCCGTGCTTGGCGAGTACTCGGCCGGCCTCGGCCGCGGTCACGGCGTCCTCGGTCAGCTCCAGCCGCTCGACGTCCTCGCGGACGTGAGTGCTGAGCACGACCTCGAAGGCCGCAAGCTCACCGGCGATGACGTCCGCACGGCCCAGGAGCTCCTTCGCCCTGGCAGTGACGAGCGCGGGGTCGCCGGGGCCGACCCCGACGAAGGAGACCGAGCCCTGGAGTTTCTTAGTGGTCTTTGTCTTGGCGGTCACGTGACGCGTTCCTCGATCAAACGGCTGGCGCCCTCGGCGAGCAGGGCGGCCGCCAGCTGACGGCCGATCTCCTCCGCATCGCCTAGAGGCCCCGAGGTGGACAGACGGACGCTTGCGGAGCCGTCGACGGCGGCCACGACGGCATGGAGGGAAAGGTCGTCTCCCTCCACTCCGCCGGTGGTCTCGGCGAAGGCTCCCATGGGTGCGCTGCAGCCGGCCCCGATTCCGGCGAGTACGGCGCGTTCGGCGGTCACCGCCGCCCTGGTGCGGGATTCGTCAAGCCCGGCGAGGGCGCGCACCACGTCCTCGTCGGAGTTCCGGCACTCGATCCCCAGCGCGCCCTGGCCGGGGGCCGGGACGAACGCGGTGGGATCGAAGGTGTCGGTGATCTCGTCCTGCCGCCCCAGTCGGGTGAGGCCGGCGCGGGCGAGAACGACGGCGTCGAGCTCACCGTCGCGTACTTTCCTGATCCGGGTGTCGACGTTCCCCCGGATCTCGACCAGCTCGAGGTCGTACTCTCGGAGCAGCCGGAGCTGGGCCAGCCGTCGCGGTGAGCCGGTGCCCACCCGAGCACCCGCGGGCAGGTCCGCCAGGCGCAACCCGTCGCGGGCGACCAGGGCGTCGCGGGGATCCTCGCGCGGGGGCACGGCGGCGAGGACGATGCCGTCGACGTTCTGGGTCGGCAGGTCCTTCAGCGAGTGCACCGCGACGTCGATCTCCTTGCGGAGCAGGGCCTCGCGCAGGGCGCCGGTGAAGACGCCCTGGCCACCGATCGACGCAAGCGGCGCGCGGTTGCGGTCGCCCTCGGTGGTCACCTCGACCAGCTCGCACCGGTGGCCGGCCCGCTCCAGCGCGGCGGCGACCTGGCGGGCCTGGGTGAGCGCGAGGGCGCTGCGACGGGTGCCGACGCGGAACGCCGTCCCGGAGATCCCTGGTGTCATGGGTGTCACGGGTGTCGTGGGTGTCCCGGGTGTCACGGTGCACCTCCCGGCTCGCCGGGCTGCACGGAGCGGTCCGGCTGGGCGGGCTCCACCGGCTCGACGCTGGTGAACGCCTCCAGTGCGCTGAGGTCGAGGGCGAACAGCTCCCGCAGGGCGTCGGTGTAGGAGGTCTCGACCGTCTGCTCGGCGAGTTCCTTCACCCGGATCGTCGGCGCGTGCAGCAGCTTGTCGACCACCCGGCGTACGGTCTTGGCCACCTCGGCGTGGGAGTGGTCGTCCAGGTGCGGAACCCGTGCGCTGAGCCGGCGCAACTCGGCCTCGACGACCTCGGCAGCCATGCTGCGCAACGCCACCACGGTGGGGGCCACGGTCGCCGCCCGCCGCGTGGCCACGAAGTCGGCGACCTCCTCGGCCACGATCGCCCGGACCGCCTCCACGTCGGTGGCCACACCGTCGTCCACCCTCTCGGCCAGCCGGCCCAGGTCGATCAGGGTGACGCCGGCGACGTGCCCGGCCTCGATCTCCACGTCCCGCGGCATCGCGAGGTCACAGACCACCAGCGGCCGGTCAGTACGCCGGCGCATGGCCGTGGCGAGGTCGACGGCGGAGATCACGGTGCCGACCGCGCCGGTGCACGACACCACCACGTCGGCGTCGGCCAGCGCGGTACGCAGGTCCGCCAGCGGGACCGCGGTGCCCTCGACCTGCTCGGCGATCCGGCGGGCGCGCGACGGCGTGCGGTTGGTGACCACCACCTTGGCGTCGTGGTCGCGGCGGAGAGTGGTGGCGGCGAGTGCTGCCATCGAACCCGCGCCGACCACCAGTGCCGCGCGTCCGGCCAGGTCGCCGTGGACGCGGACCGCCTGCGCCAGGGCCGCGCTCACCACCGAGCGGCCGGCCCGGCCGAGCTCGGTCTCGGTTTGCGCCCGCTTGCCGACCCGCAGCGCCCGCTGGAAGACGCCGTTCAGCACCGAGCCGATCGTCTCCGCGTCCTGGGCGTTGCGCAGCGCCGCCTTGGCCTGGCCGAGGATCTGGGTCTCGCCGACGACCATCGAGTCCAGGCCGCACACCACCGAGAACAGATGGCTCACCGCGCCGTCCTCGTACCGCACGTAGAGGTGCGGGGTCAGCTCGGCGGCGGAGACGCCCGCGTGGCGGGCCAGGAGCTCGGCGAGTTCCTCGACACCGCCGTGGAACCGCTCCACCTCGGCGTAGATCTCCACCCGGTTGCAGGTGGACAGCACCACCGCCGCGGCGACGTGCGGGCAGGCCACCGCGTCGACGAGGACCTTGTCCAGCGTCTCCGGTGCGGGCACCACGCGTTCCAGCAGATGGACGGGCGTACCGCGGTGGGACAAGCCGACGACCAGGATGCTCATGGGACGAGGGGGCTCCTCTCGACTGGGATGCCGTCGACCTGGCTCAGCGGGCCCGGGCCCGCGAGCGCCTTGCGTTGTTCGTGGTAGGCGAGGATCTGCAGCTCGGTGGACAGGTCGACCTTGCGGACGTCCACACCGGGCGGAACGCTCAGCACCACGGGAGCGAAGTTGAGCACGCTGGTGATGCCCGCCGCAACCATGCGGTCGCAGACCTCCTGCGCGGCGGTCGCCGGCGTCGCGATCACGCCGATGGCCACGCCGTACTCTGACACGACGCGTTCGAGTTCGCTGTACGCCTGGATGACGTGGTCCCCGACCTGCTCACCGACCCGCGCCGGGTCGGCGTCGAGCAGCCCGACGATGCCGAACCCACGGGACACGAACCCGGAGTAGTTGGCGAGCGCGTGGCCGAGATTTCCGATGCCGACGATCACCACGGGCCAGTCCTGGGTGAGGCCGATCTCCCGCGCGATCTGGTAGCGGAGGTACTCCACGTCGTACCCCACCCCGCGGGTGCCGTAGGACCCGAGGTAGGACAGGTCCTTGCGCAGCTTCGCGGAGTTGACGCCGGCCGCCCGGGCGAGCTCCTCGCTGGAGGCGGTCGCGATCCCCCGGTCCGCGAGCGCGGTCAGCGCCCGGAGGTAGACCGGCAGTCGCGCGACGGTCGCCTCGGGAATGCCGCGGCTCGGGCGCGCTTCCTGCTCGTTCGTACGGCGGGGGTTCGGCGGACTCACATCTCTCCCGTAGTGACACGAGACGCCCTGGGGCTGGGTGACGCCTCTGCTCGATCGGAGCCGTCCCGACCGGCGATCTCCAAGCCTAGGACTTTGTGAACGTGCGAACAAAATCGAGCGTAGCGCTGGGTGGACGTGCCGGTCGTCACATCCGGCGCACTCGGAGTGGATCTGCACGGATATCGACCCGTACGAGGGCACTCGGCATGATCGCCGGAACGCCGAAACCCGGACCACTTCGGCCGGGGTCTCGGGGGCTCTCGGGGGCTCTCCGGGCGGCGCTGGCGGTCAGCCGGCGGTGAGCGCGGCGCGCAGCCGATCGGCGTCGACGCGCCAGAAGTCGTGCTGACGGCCGTCCACGAAGGTCACCGGGATCTGCTCCCAGAACCTGGGGTACAGCGCCTCGTCGCCCTGGATGTCGACCTCGCTCCAGCCGACGTCCAGGTCGGCACACACGGAGGCGACCACCGCCCGGGCGTCGTCACACAGGTGGCACCCGGGCTTGCTGTAGAGCGTCACCCGCTCCGGCTGGGTCGGCTGGGTCGGCTGGGTCGGCTTGGTCGGGTGGGTCGGGTGGGTCATGGTCAGAAGCCGATCGCCGACTCGCGAGCGGCCCGCCGCAGGCTGGCCTTGGCGACCTTGCCGGTCACCGAGCGCGGGAGCTCGGGAACGATCTCCACGACGCTCGGCCGCTTGAACCTCGCCAGCCGCACCTCGCAGTGCCGGCGTACCTCTTCCGCGCTCACCTGCGCACCGGCGGCGGGAACGACGTACGCACGCACCGCCTCGCCGGTCTGCGGGTCGGGCATCGCCACCACCGCGACCTCGGCCACGCCGTCGAGTTCGGCAATGGCCTCCTCGACCTCGCGCGGGTAGACGTTGAAGCCGGAGACGATCACGAGTTCCTTGATCCGGTCGACCAGGACCAGGTCGCCGTCCTCGTCGAGGTAGCCGATGTCGCCGGTGGCCAGCCAGCCCTTCTCACCAGGCGCGTCGGCGCCGTCCGGCCAGTAGCCGGAGAACAGGTTCGGTCCGCGGACGAGCACCTGGCCGGGCTCGCCCACCTCGACCTCGGTGCCGGTCTCGTCGACGATCCGCAGCTCCACACCCGGCAGGGGAGCGCCCACTGTGTGCTTCGCCCGGTTGGTGGGTCGGGGCTGTTCGGTCGCCTCCTCCGCGGTCCCCGTCCTCCCCTCGGTCCCCGTCCGCGCAGCCTCCGTCCCCGCGCCGGCCGAGCACAGCGTGCTGGTCACCACCGGGCCGGCCTCGGTCAGGCCGTAACCCTCCTCGACGACCAGCCCGGTGGCCTCCCGCAGCGCGCTCCGCAGCGACGGCGGCAGTGGCGCCGCACCGGACACCAGCAGCCGGACGCTCGCGAGCCGGCGCGCGAGCTCGGCGTCGTCGGCGACGGCCCGCAGCCAACCCGCGAACACCGTGGGAACCGCCGGAACGTTCGTCACCTGCTCGCCCGCCACCAGGTCGAGGCTGCCCTCCGGGGTGAACCGGCGGACCAGGACCAGCGTGCCGGCCACCCGGGCGACCATGCCCAGGACTGCGTTCAGGCCGTACACGTGGCACATCGGCAGCACACCGAGCACCACGTCGGCGGGCGTCATCACCGGTGGCTCGATCGCAGCGAGCTGGTCGAGGTTGGCCAGCAGCGCACGGTGCGTGAGCATCACCGGAGGACTCGCCGCACCGGAGGTGAACAGCAGCACGGCCAGGGTCTCGGGGTCCGCGGGCGGAACGGCGGGCGCACTGGAGGCGGCGGCCAGCAACTCGTCGTAGCTGCGTTCGCCGGGCCGGGAGGCGACCCCGACCGGGACCACCACGGGAACGGCGTCAGCGTCGAGGACGCGGCTGCCGACGCCGACGAGCTCGTCCACCGCGGCCCTGACCGCGGCCACGGCCGTGTCGTCGGCGAGGACCACCCGGGCGCGCACCGCGCCCAGCATCGACCCGATCTCCTCGGCCGTGCTGGCGGGATTGAGGGGTACGGCGACCAGGCCCGCGCGCAGCGCGCCGAAGTAGGCGGTGACGAACTCCAGGGAGTTGGACATGGCCAGTGCTACCCGGAACCCGGCCACCAGCCCGGCACCGGACCAGGCGGCGGCCACGGCGTCGACCGTGCGGTCGAGCTCGGCCCAGGTCAGCCGGTCCTTCCCGGCCACCACCGCGAGGTGGTCGGGGGCATCCTGGGCCGCCCGCCGCACCAGGTCGGCGACGTTGACCGCCGTGTCCACCCGGTCAGGCTGCAGCTGCGTACGAGGCGCCATCACCACGTCGGCGAGTCTGGCACACATCGAGCCGCCGCGGCTTCGGGTGTCCACCGCCAGGACCACTCCCGAAGCCGGAGGATTCCCGCATCCTGACCGCCCCGATGTCGGTCGGGCACTCTAAGCTCGGTGGGCATGACGCCCGCGGAGGAATCCAAGCCGGCTCCGTCCCCCATCGCAGCCGCCGACCGACCGCCTGCCGACATGGCCGCGGCGGCGTTCTTCGACGTGGACAACACGCTGATGCGCGGCGCCTCGCTCTTCTACCTGGCCCGTGGCCTGCACTCGCGCGACTACTACCCGACCCGGGAGTTCCTCAGCGCGGGCTGGCAGCAGCTGAAGTTCCGGATCGGCGGGGCGGAGGACGCCGACGGGATCAGCCAGATCCGCGAGCTCGGGCTGGCCTTCATCGCCGGCTGGGAGGTCGACGACCTGGCCGAACTCGCCTCGGAGATCTTCGACGAGGCGCTGGCCACCAAGATCTGGCCCGGCACGGCCGCGCTCGCCCAGCGGCACCTCGACCAGGGCCAGCGGGTGTGGCTGGTCACCGCCGCGCCGGTGGAGATCGCCCAGCTGATCGCCGACCGGCTGAACCTCACCGGCGCGCTCGGCACCATCGCGGAGACGCAGGACGGCCGCTACACCGGCCGGCTGGTGGGCGACCTCATGCACGGCCAGGCCAAGGCCGAGGCGGTCCGCATCCTGGCCGCGCGGGAAAACCTCGACCTTTCCCGCTGCGCGGCGTACTCCGACTCGGCCAACGACGTGCCGATGCTGTCCCTGGTCGGTATGCCGTACGCCATCAACCCCGACCGCAAGCTGCGCAGGTACGCCCGCAAGAACGGGTGGCGCATCCGCGACTTCCGCCGCGCTCGCAGAGCGGCCCGGGCAGGGCTCGCGGCGGCGGCCATGGCCGGGGCGGTCGGAGGCGCGGCGGCGGCCGCCGCGGCCCTGCGCCGCACGGCCCTCGGCCGGCACCACTCCCCACTCGGAGTTCCGCTCCGGCGTCGCAACTCTGCGTGGTGGAAGGTCCGCTGAACGCACTGGGTTTCCCGTTTGCCGGAATTTCCCTACGATGCCGCGGACGGGGCCGTACCCACTCCTGCTGGGGGGCAGGTAGCGATGTTGGATGACCGCCGCACCACGTTCGCCGACCGTGCGGGCGTGCGGGAGCTCGTCACGCTGCTGCGCGCCGCGCTGCGTACCAACGACGCCTTGGGCCCGGTCGGCGGGCACCTCCTCGTCCCGGCCTCGGCCGGCTCCGCTCTCGTCTCGAACTCGTCCGCCGGGTCTACGGTCGGGCACCCCCGGGTGCCCGACGACGGCCGGCTGTGCCAGGCGTCGCACCAGCAGACCGCCTCGACCCGGACCCGCGCCGGTGCCCGCGCCGCCGGCGACCACGCACCGGCCGACGCGACAAGGGCCCGGATCGTCGCCCTGGTCGAGCTCGCCCAGCACGGCGACGCGGAGGCGTTCGGCCAGCTGTACGACCACTACGTCCCGAGCGTCTACCGGTACGTCTACTACCGGGTCGGCACGCACCCACTCGCCGAGGACCTCACCAGCGAGACGTTCCTGCGTGCCCTGCGCTCGCTGGGGTCGTTCCGCTGGCAGGGACGCGACTTCGGTGCCTGGCTGGTGACGATCGCCCGCAACCTCGTCACCGACCACTTCAAGTCGGGCCGGTTCCGGCTGGAGGTCGCGACCGGGGAGATCCTCGACTCCGACTCGGTCGCCGCGGGCCCCGAGGACGACGTACTCACCCGGTTGACCAACGAGGCGCTGGTGGAGGCGCTCCGGCAGCTCGGACCGGACCAGCAGGAATGCCTGGTGATGCGCTTCCTCAACGGCATGTCGGTGGCCGAGACCGCCCAGTCGCTGGGCAAGAGCGAGGGCGCGGTCAAGCAGCTCCAGTTGCGAGCGGTCCGCAACCTCGCCAAGCTGCTCCCCGACGGACTGCGATGACGTCGCCGAGTCGTTGATCACGGGCGGCGCCGGACCGTAACCACAGACGCCACTGCTCGTTCTCGCAGGTATCCCTCGGGACACCCCCGTCCTGGCGAACAACCACCGGATGCGCACGGAGAATCCCGGCCACCCGGTCGACTGGTCGAAGGAGCACACGTCGATGACCTCCCTCCTGGCGTCGCGCCGGCGGGCCGAGGAATTCGCCCGGCTGGTGGATGGCACCAGCCGCTCCGCCGACCCCGCGCTGCGCGACCTGCTCACCGTCGCCATGCGGCTGCGGCCATGCGCGGTCGAGCCGTCGGAGCAGTTCCGTACGGCCCTCCGGGAGCGTCTGCTGGTGGCCGCCGCCCGCACTTCCGCCGCGGAGGGCGACAGTGCCGTCGAGCCCCGTTGGGGTGGCGCCGGGGCGCGCGCGAACCGCACGGGCCGGCCCGCGGACGCGACTCCGAGCCGTTCACGAATCGTCGCCGTCGCCGCCGCGCTGGTGCTGGCCGGCGGGGTGGCCGGAACGGCCGCCGCGGCCCACGACGCCCAGCCGGGCGGGATGTTCTACCCCATCAAGATCGGCCTGGAGCGCACCCAGGTCGCGGTGGCGTCCAGCCAGGAGTCACGCGGCCGGGAGTACCTCACCCAGGCCTCGGCCCGGCTGGCCGAGGTGGGCCGGATGGCCGACAGCGCGCCGCTCCGCGACACCGACACCGAACGCGTCGACCTGGCGCGGACCACCCTGGAGCAGGTGAGCGTGGACACCCGCCGGGGCGCCGACCTGCTCCTGCGGGCACACCGGACCGACGGGAGCACCGCGCCGGTGGTCGCGATCCGGGAGTTCGCCACCGGGGCGCGGCCGCACCTTCGGGAGCTGCGGCCGCTGCTGCCGCCGAACCTGTCCGGGTCGTACGCCCGCGCGGCCGCAGCGGTCGCCGACGCCGACCGCCGGGCACGTGCCGCCTGCCCCACCTGTCGCACACCGCCCAGCGGTCCGAACGCCCCTGAGCGACCCACCTCCCCGCGTCCCACCCCGACCTCCGGGCCTACGGCCGGGCCCACCTCCGGGCCGGCTCGGCCCACACCCGGACCGACGCGGCCGACCGACGGGCCCGGTCCGGTGCCGACCAACCCCGGCCCGGGCGGTCCGCGGCCGACTCGTACCGCCGATCCGCTTCCCCTGCCGCTGCCGACGCTCGACCTGCCGCGGCCCGGGCCGAGCAGACCGGGCACCCCGGACCCGAAGCCGACCACCCCGGCCCCGAAGGGGACACCCACGACCCCGCCACCGCCGGGACTGCCGTTGCCGCTTCCGCTCCCGACGTTGCCCCTGCCGCTGCCGCTGCCGAACTAGCGCGCGCGACGACGACAACGCGGCCAGGCGGGATGCCGGGCCCGCACCGCGGGTCATCCGCGCCCGGCTGGCAAGGCGGAGGAGGAGACGCGTAGCGGTGTTCTACGCGCGACGACGACAACGGGCCAGGCGGGATGCGGGGGCCCGCGGCGGCGCCGTCAGAAGGCGTCGGGGCGGTCGAGGAGGAGTGCATACAACGTGTGCTGGATGGTTTCGCGCACCTGGTCGGTGAGGTCGAAGACCAGCATGGGGTCCTCGGCCGCCTCCGGGTCGTAGCTGTCGGTCGAGATCGGTTCGCCGAAGGAGATGATCCACTTCGACGGCAGCGGCACCAACCCGAGTGGACCGAGCCACGGGAACGTCGGGGTGATCGGGAGGTACGGCACTCCGAGCAGCCGGGCGAGCGGCTCGACGTTTCCGAGCAGCGGGTAGGTCTCCTCGGCGCCGACGATCGAGCACGGCACGATGGGTACGCCGGTGCGCAGCGCGGCCGCGACGAAGCCGCCCCGCCCGAACCGCTGCAGCTTGTAGCGCTCGGAGAACGGCTTGCCCAGCCCCTTGTAGCCCTCGGGGAACACCGCGACCAGCTCACCCGCGCTGAGCAGCCGCTCGGCATCCTCGTTGCAGGCGAGCGTGGTGCCGCCCTTGCGGGCGAGTTCGGCGATCACCGGCGTACGGAAGACGAGGTCCGCGCCGAGCATCCGGATGTGGCGGTGTGCGGGGTGGTGGTCGTGCACCGCGACATGGGTCATCAGGCCGTCGACGGGCAACGTGCCCGAGTGGTTGGCCACCAGCAGCGCACCGCCGACGGAGGGGATGTTGTCCAGGCCGCGTACCTCGACCCGGAACCAACTCCGGTAGAGCGGCCGCAGGATGGCGAGCAGGACGTTCTCGGTGAGGTCCGGGTCGAAGCCGAGGTCGTCGACCTCGTACTCCCCCGTCAGCCGGCGTCGCGCGAACTCAAGCCCTCCCGCCACCTTCGTCCGCCAGTCGTCGCCGAGGGTTCGCGCCGCCAGGCCCTGCGCCAGCGCGCCGGCCGCCTCGAGCAGGCCGTCGCCGAGGCTCGCCGACCGGCCGGCACCGCCTGCCGGGCCCGACCCGGAGTCCGTCTGTGAGCCGGCGCCGTCGGCCGAGGGCGAGCCGTGGAGGGGAATCACCTTCGCCTGGGAGGAGTCAGCCATGGCCCTGTCGTACCCCTTCGGCCTCGTCTCGCACATCGCGTATGCCGAGGAACGCCGCGGCCTCCTCCTCGGCGGCCGCGATGCGTTCGGAGCTCAGCAGGCCCTGTTCGTGCACCGCGGCGAAGGCCTCGAACGCCTCCGCGGTGGTGTGGGCCGGCTTGAAGCCCAGGTCCTCGCGCATCCGGGTGGTGTCGACGCCGCGACCGTAGGTGAGGTAGGAGAGCTGTTCGGGGGTGAAGTCGGCCAGCCGGGCGGCCCGGAACATCTGCCCGAAGGTCGCCACCGCGAACGCCGGAACGGGGGCCGTTGGCCGGCCCATCCGGCGAATGGCCTGGGACAGCATCAGCATGCCGTCCCCGGCGATGTTGAACGTGCCGGGCACCTGGCCGACGGTGGCGAGGCGCAGCGACTCCAGCAGGTCGTCCTCGTGGACGAACTGCAGCCGCGCGTCGAAGCCGAGCACCGTCGGCACCACCGGCAGCGTGAAGTAGCGCGTCATCGGGGTGCGCACCCGTGGACCGATGACGTTGGCGAACCGGAGCGTCGTCACCGCGACGTCCGGGCGGCGCCGGGCGAAGCCGCGAACGTAACCCTCCACCTCCACCGCGTCCTTGGCGAACCCGGACTGCGGCAGCGCACGCGGCTCCATGTCCTCGGTGAACATCGCCGGGTCCGCCGGCGACGCACCGTACACCGCCGTGGAGGACTTGACCACGACCTTGCTCACCGACGGCAGCCGCTGGCAGGCGGCCAGCAGCTGCATCGTGCCGATGACGTTGATCTCCTTCATCGTGGCCCGCCCGCCCGCGTGCTGCGGGGTGGCGATCACGTTCAGGTGGACAACGGTGTCGATGCTCTCCCGGGCGAGGACGCGGGAGACGACCGGGCTGCGCAGGTCGACACGTACGAACTCCGCGTCACCGAGATCGTGACGCGGAGGTACGACGTCGACGGCGAGCACCCGGTCGATGCCGGGGTCACCGGCCAACCGGCGCGCGAACCTGCTACCGAGATCTCGGGAGACCCCGGTGACCAGTACTACACGCGCCATATCGGCCTCACCCCGTGGGCACGAAGGTCGCTACTTCCCCTGACGCCTGCGCTGCACGCGCGTCCTCTTGAGGAGCTTGCGATGCTTCTTCTTCGACATTCGCTTGCGACGCTTCTTGATGACGGAACCCACGCGGAACCCTTTCGGATGTGTTCGTACCCCAGCCAATACGCACCCGAACGTCCGAAACCGCCACGCCTACGGGCAGGCGATGACCAGGGCGGACCGATGCGCCCTCACAGGGTACAGGCCGCGAGCCCGTCCACTTCCGCCCGGACCGTCCGGCTCCGAGGTGGGCTCTGGGACTGATTCTGAGACGGGCGCAAGAGGCGGGTTGGAGGTTGGGCCGAAGGCGGGTCAGAGGTGAGGGTCGAGGCCGTGGCAGGGGAAGACCGCCTGCCGGGTCGCCCGGACCGCCCGGTCAAGCTCGTCGGCGGGGTCGTAGCCGGTGTCCCAGTCGGCGTACGTGGGGTCCTCTCCGTCGGTCATCGCGGTCGGCGCCGGCCTGTGGCACTCCCTCGCCACCAGGTCGCGCCAGCCCGGCGGAGTCGGTGTGCCCGGCGAAAGCGGCCGACCGCCGGCGATCGCCAGCAGGTGACTCCAGGTGCGCGGCACCACCTCCACCAGGGCGTAGCCTCCCCCGCCGGTGGCCACCCAGCGGCCCTCGCACATCCGGTGGGCCAGGTCGTGCACGGCCAGCGCGGCTGCGCGCTGCCCGTCGACGGACAGCGCGAGGTGGGCCAGCGGGTCGGCCCGGTGACTGTCGCAGCCGTGCTGGCTGACCAGGACGGTGGGCTCGAACGCCTCCAGCAGGTGGGGTACGACGGCGTGGAACGCGCGCAGCCAGCCGGCGTCGCCCGTACCCGCCGGCAAGGCGAGGTTGACAGCGAAGCCCTCGGCGTTCGGGCCGCCGATCTCGGTGGGATAGCCGCTGACGTACGGGAACAACGTCCGCGGCGACTCGTGCACGCTGATCGTCAGCACCCGCGGGTCGTCCCAGAAGATCTCCTGTACGCCGTCGCCGTGGTGGACGTCGAGGTCGAGGTAGGCGACCCGGGGGCACCCGGCGTCCAGCAGCCAGCGGATCGCCACCGCCGGGTCGTTGTAGACGCAGAAGCCGCTGGCCGAGGCAGGCATGGCGTGGTGCAGCCCACCGGCGACGTTGACCGCGTGCTGCGCCTCCCCCGACCAGACGATGCGCGCCGCCTCGACGCTGGCGCCGGCGACGTGGGCGGCCGCCTCGTGCATCCCGGCGAACGTCGGGTTGTCCGAACTCCCCAGGCCGAACTCCGCGTCCGCCCACTCCGGGTGCTCGCCGGCCCGCTTGACCGCCTCGAGGTAGGCCGGGTCGTGCACGAGGGCGAGCAGCTCGTCGGTGGCCGAGGGGGCGGGCACCTGGAGCACGCGCCCGTTCGCCTCGGCCCCGGACCCGCCGCCCGGGGAGGCAGGCGAGGTGGACGAGGTGGTGTCGACCAGGCCGAGCTCGGTGGCCAGGGCGACGGTCAGCCGCACCCTGATCGGAGCCAGCGGGTGATGGGGGCCGAAGTCGTACGCCGTGAGGTCCGGGTCGTACACCAGCCGTGCGTGTCCGGTCACGTTCCTACCTTGCCGTTTCGCCGGGCACCGCGTCGAGCAGGGCGGCCCGGCCGAGCAGGGCGGCACCGAGTACGCCGGACTCCGCACCCATCGCGGCCCGCACCACCCGAGGGTGGCGCTGGAACGTCAGCCGGGCCAGCAGCCGGTCGCGAACGGGGTCGACCAGCTGGTCGCCGGCGAGGGCGAGCCCGCCGCCGAGCACCACCAGCTCCGACCCGAACACGGTGACCGCCGTGGCCAGCGCGTCGGCGAGCGCGGTGACGGCGTCGTCCCACACGGCGGCCGCGGCCGGGTCGCCGGTACGGGCCAGCCGGGCCACGTCCCGGGCGGTGAGCTCCGCGGACCCGTTGGCGGCGCTCCCCGGGTCCCCCGCGGTCTGCGAGGCGCGTTCGGCGTACCGGCGGACGACGGCGGTGGCCGAGGCAAGCGTCGCCAGGCAGCCGTACTGCCCGCAGGTGCACTGCGTCCCGCCGGGGTCGACCACGACGTGCCCGAGTTGGCCGGCGTACCCACCACCGACGAGCAGCCGGCCGTCACTGACCACGCCGGCGCCGATGCCGGTGCCGAGGGTCACCAGCAACGCGTCGTCGGATTCGCGGGCGGCGCCCAGCCGCCACTCGGCGACGCACGCCGAGCGGACGTCGTGCCCGAGCGCCACCGGCAGACCCGTCGCCTCGGACAGAAGCGTGCGCACCGGGGTGTCCCGCCAGCCGAGATTGGCCGCGACCACGGCGACGCCGCGCTGTTCGTCGATGATGCCGGGTACGGCGACGCCGAGCGCCGCCACGTCGCCGCGCGGCTCCTCGTTCCGTGTACGTTCCAGCAGCCCGGCCACGACCGAGACGACCGCGGACAGCACTGTGTCGGCGTCGCGGGCCGGCGGTGTCGGCTCCTCCACCCGGGCGCCGACCTGTCCATCGGCGTACACCACCGCGGCCTTGATCAACGTCCCGCCGACGTCCACCCCGATGACGGGTGCGGAGTCGGGTGCAGGCTCAGCGGGCTGTGCGTTCGGATCGGGCTGCGGGGGCTCGGCAGACGGCGCGGGCTCGAGCGGGGAGTTCGTCACGCGTGCCATCCTGCCCCAGAACGGATCACGAGTACGGACGCGCTCCCGGCCCTTCCCGCCGAACGCCGGCGGGTGATCCATCGGGGAGCACCGCGCAGGGCAGGTCCTAGGGTCTTCGGGCATGGACGTGATCCCCGCCGGGCCGGCCGACCGTTTCCCCCTGCTCTTCGCACCGCAGCGGTGGGAGTGGGCGGGCCTCGACGCGCAGTTCTCCACGACACTCCCGCCCGAGCCGCTGGTGCAGAGCATCCACGTGGTCGGATTCGTGGGAGATGAGGTGGCGGTCTGCCGGGACCACCGCGACGTGTGGTTCCTGCCCGGCGGCACCCGCGAGCCGGGTGAGTCCGTGCTCGCCGCTGTCGACCGGGAGATCGCCGAGGAGGCGGGCGCCCGGCGCGTGGGCCCGCTGCGGTGGTTCGGCGCACACCACTGCGTGTCCGACCGGCCCGCGCCGTACCGCCCGCACCTGCCGCACCCGAACAAGGCCTGGCTGTGGTGTTTCACCGACGTCGTGGTCGACGGGGTGCCCAGCAACCCGCCGGGCGGTGAGCAGGTGGAGGAGGTACGCGTGGTCCCGGTGGCCCAGGCTCGGGAGCTGCTGCGGACCGACGGCGACTGGTACCCCGAACTGCTCGACCTGGCCGGAGAGATCCGCCGGGCCGAAGTGGCCGGCGACCTCACCGGAGGCGGGCAACCCGCCTGACCGGGCGACCTGCCGGCCACCTGGCCACGCCCGGCCTCACGCCCGGAGTTCGCGCACCATGCCGATCTCGTTCAGGCTCGGGTCGGAGGGCAGCGGCCCGCGTTCGCCGGTCGGAACGAAGCCGCAGCGTTCGTACAACCGGCGGGCCGGGTCGTTCCCGTCGGTCACCCACAGGTGCACCCGGGCGGCGCCGGTCCGGGTGGCCCAGTCGACCACGGCCGCCACCAGGTGCGCGCCGACCCCGCGTCCTCGCGCCGCCGGGCCGACCCACATCGAGACCAGCTCGACGGTGGTGCCGCCCTGCCACAAGCCGAGTTCGCCGGGTTCAGGGTCCTCGATGAACGCCCCGCTCATCCCGACCGGAGAGGCCGCCACTCCCGGCAGGTCGGCGAGGTAGCACGGGAAGCCGGTCAACCGGCGCCGCCACTCGTCCTCGCCGAACGTCCGCGCCTGCGCGAGCGTCGACCCGAACGCCCACGGCGCCTCCTCGAGCGCCGCCAGCCGGACCGCCCGCCACTCCCGCCAGTCGTCCGGCCCGACCTGCCGGACCACCACGCCGGGCCGGCTCACATCCACCTCCGCGCCTCCGGCCCCTGTCAAGGCAGCGTTGACGGCGCCCTTCCCGGCCGCCGGGTTCTCCACATTCGCCACGGGGATCATCCTCTCCTGCAGACACCGCATCGGCCGAGCGGTTATTGTGGTCGGGTGCGTGCGCAGATCGTTCTCCGACCCCTGGGTTGGTGGGCCGCCTAGGGCGGCCCCGATCCCGCGTACGACGCACCCCAAGCATCCGCGGCCGCCCCTGCGAGGGCGGCCGACGCATGTGTGGAAGCAGCCCTCGCGGCGGCGGCTCCGACCGACCAAGGAGCCCTCCCATGAACCACCCGGCCACGAACCGCACGATCTTCTCCGGCATCCAGCCCACCGGCCGGCTCACCCTCGGCAACTATCTCGGAGCGCTGGGCCGGTTCGTCGACCTGCAGCACACCGCCCGGTGCGTCTTCTGCGTCGTCGACCTGCACGCGCTCACCGTCGAGCACGATCCGAAACGGCTGCGCCAACTGACCCGCGAGACGGCGACGATCTACCTCGCCGCCGGGCTCGACCCGGCGGTCTGCGTACTCACCAGACAGAGCGACCTGTCCGCACACACCGAACTCATGTACCTCCTGGAGTCGACGGCCTACGTCGGCGAGCTGAACCGGATGATCCAGTTCAAGGAGAAGGGTCGCGGCCGGCCGCGCACCCGGGTGTCGCTGTACACCTATCCGGTGCTGATGGCCGCCGACATCCTGCTGTACGGAAGTACGGAGGTGCCGGTCGGTGAGGACCAGCGCCAGCACGTGGAACTCGCCCGCGACCTGGCGATCCGGTTCAACCGCGTGTACGGGCCCACGTTCGTCGTACCGGAGATGAGCCCGGCCACCGTGGGCGCACGGGTGATGGACCTGCAGAACCCGACCGCGAAGATGAGCAAGGACGCCCCTGCCGACTCACTGGGGTCCATCCGACTGCTCGACCCGCCCGAGGTGGTCGTCCGCAAGATCTCCCGCGCCGTCACCGACGCCTCGCCCGACGTCGGCTACGACCCCGAGAACCGGCCGGGCGTGTCCAACCTGCTGGAGATCCTCGCGGGCTGCACCGGCGAGGCCGACCCGGCTGCCCTCGCCGGGAAGTACGACGGCTACGCCGCGCTCAAACGGGACACCGCCGACGCGGTGGTGAGCATTCTGGAGCCGCTGCAGAACAGCTACGCCGAACTCGCCGCGGACCCGGCACACGTCGACGCGACCCTGCGCCTGGGCGCCGAACGCGCGCGGGAACTCGCCGCTCCGACACTCGCCGCCGCCCGGACGGCGATCGGGTTGTGAAGGACGAGATGTGTCTCGAAGCCTGCAGGTGTTGATCCGTCCGGGAAGCCGGGGGACGATCAGGCCATGGTGCTGAGCAAGCGGATCGCGAGGTTCAACAAGGTCGCCACCAACCGAGTTCTCGGGAAGGCCGCACCACGGTTCCGGGGCATGGCGACGGTCGTCCACCAGGGCCGCAGGTCGGGGCGCCGGTACGAGACGCCGGTGAACGTCTTCGAACGCCCCGAGGGCTACGTCATCGCCCTTACCTACGGCCCGGACTCGGACTGGGTGCGCAACGTCCTCGCCGCGGGCGGCTGTGAGATCGTCACCAGGGGCGAGACGATCCGGTTGACCGACCCCCGGCTGGTGCACGACGAAAGCCGTACGGACATGCCGAAGCGGGTCAGGTTCATCCTGGCCCGCGTCGGTGTGAGCGACTTCCTGCACCTGCGCCGCGCGGACTGAGCCGGGCGGCGGTCACTCAGCGGCGGCCGCGATCTCCCGGGCCCGGTCGCGGGCGGCCTCGATCGCGTCCAGGACCGCCGCCCTGACCCGGTGGCTCTCCAGCTCGCGGATGGCGCTGATCGTGGTGCCGCCCGGAGATGTCACCGCCTCCCGCAGCGCCACCGGATGCTCACCGGTGTCCCGCAGCATCACCGCCGCACCGAGCGCTGCCTGCACGATCAGGTCGTGCGCCACCTGGCGCGGAAGCCCGAGCAGGATGCCGGCGTCGGTCATCGCCTCGACGAGGTAGTAGAAGTACGCCGGACCCGAACCCGACAGCGCCGTCACCGCGTCCTGCTGCGACTCCGGCAGCCGCAGCGTCTCCCCCAGCGGGCGCAGCATCTCCTCGGTCAGCGCGAGGTGCTCGGCGCTGGCGTGCGAACCGGCCGAGATCGCGCTCATCGCCTGGTCGACCAGGGCCGGGGTGTTGGACATCACCCGTACGACCGGGGTGGCATCCGGCAGCCGCTTCTCGAAGAACGCGGTCGGCAGGCCCGCGCACAGGGTCACCACCAGCCTCCCGGCCGGTACGGCCGGAGCGAGCTCGACCATCAACGTGCCGGCGTCCTGCGGCTTGACCGCGATGACCAGCACGTCCGCGGTGGCGGCCGCCTCGGCGTTGGGCAGCACGCGGACGCCGTAGCGTTCGGCGAGCTGCTCACCACGCTCGGCCCGGCGGGCGGTCGCTATCAGCCGGGTCGCCGGCCAGCCGGCCCGGAGCAGGCCGGACAGGATGGCCTCGCCCATCTTGCCGGCGCCGATCACGGCGATCGTGTGCTGGACGGCGTTCATCGCGACATCATCCTTCGGCGGGTGGGGTTGTCGTACGGGCTCGCAACTACACCTACACCCACGTGGACCCACGTCGTCCGGCGCGGTGCCGCCGTCCGGTGCGGCGCACAGCCCGGTCGGGCCGGGGTCAGGTCCGGGTGAGCAGCGAGCGCAGGAAGAAGGCGGTGTTGGCCGGACGCTCGGCCATGCGGCGCATGAGGTAGGCGTACCACTCGTCGCCGTACGGCACGTAGACCCGGACCGTGTCACCCAGGTCGGCCAAGCGCCTCTGCTCCTGGGGCCGGATGCCGTACAGCATCTGGAACTCGTAGCTGCCGCGGGACCGGTCGTGGCGCATCGCGAGAGCACCGGCGATCTCGATCAGCCGCGGATCGTGGGTGGCGATCATCGGGTAGCCCTGGCCGGCCATCAGGATCTTCAGGCAGCGGACGTAGGACCGGTCCACGTCGGCGGTCTTCTGGTACGCCACGGAGGCGGGCTCGTTGTAGGCGCCCTTGCACAACCGCACCCGCGAACCCTCGTGGGCGAGATCGCGGCAGTCGGCCTCGGTGCGGTGGAGGTAGGCCTGCAGGACGGCACCGGTCTCGGGGAAGTCGCGGCGCAGCTCGTGCAGGATCGACAGGGTGGCATCGACGGAGGTGTGGTCCTCCATGTCGAGGGTCACCGTGGTGCCGGCGTTCCTGGCGGCGTCGGCGATGGACCGGGCGTTGTCGAGGGCGATCTTCTCTCCGTCGGAGCCGAGTGACCTTCCGACGGCGGACAGCTTGACCGAGATCTCCGCACCCCGGGTGAGGCCCGCGCGGTGCAGCCGGTCCAGCAGGATGAGGTACGACTGGGTGGCTCGGGTGGCCTGGTCGCGGTCACGGGTGTCCTCGCCGAGATAGTCGATCGAGGACTGCAACCCGTCGGTGAGCAACCGCCGCGCGGCCTCCACCGCCTCGTCGGCGGTCTCTCCTGCGACGTACCGCGCCACGATCGCGGAAGAGACCGGCATCGTGGAGACCAGCTTCCGCAGCCGCCGGCTGCGGGCACCGGTCAGCAGCGCCTGGCGTAGCACCACCGTGACCCTCCCAAGGTCGAGCCCCGCGATCAGTGATCGGTCCGTCGGTCGGTATCCGGCCCTGTCAGGCTACGCCCCGGCACCCGCCCAACGGAGGCCGATCATGTCAGCGGGCCTCCTGGTGCTGGCGAGGGGGTACCAGTCGGAGGAGTACGTCGTCCAGGGTGAGTACCCCTGTCGTCGTACCCGACTCGTCGTCGACCCGGGCCAGGTGACTCGCACCGAGCCGGAGGGCGGCGAGCACCTCCACCAGCGGAGTGCCGGTGGTGATCGCCGGCAGCCGGCGGATCCGGTCCGGCGTCAGCGGCCGGGGCCTCTCGTCGGAGGTGTCGGCGAGGACGTCCTTGAGGTGGACGTACCCGGACAGAACTCCCCCCACGTCGCGGCGCGGGAAACGCGAGTGGCCGGTACGGGCGGACAGCTGCTCCACGTCGGCGGCAGTTGCGCCGGCGTCGATCAGCACCACCGAGTCCAGCGGGATGGCGACGTCACCGGCGGTGCCCTCGGCGAACGCCAGCGCCTCGGAGGTCAGCCGGTGCTCGTCCTCGTCGACCAGGCCCTCGTCGCGCGACTCGGCCAGCAGGTGCCCCACCTCCTCGTGGGTCACCGCGTCGTCCACCTCGTTCTGCGGGGTGACCCGCAGCAGCCACAGGACGCCGTTGGCGACGCCGTTCAGCCCGGTGATCACCGGGCGGATGGCCCGCACCATCGCCCGCAGCGGCGGGCCGAGGGCGAGTGCCGCCCGGTCCGGCGCGGCCAGCGCGATGTTCTTGGGGACCATCTCCCCCAGTACGACGTGCAGCGCCACGACCACCAGCAACGCGATCACGATGGCGACCGGGTGGAGCAGCGCGTGAGGTACGCCGACCGCCTCGAACGCCGGCTGGATCAGGTGAGCCAGGGCGGGTTCGGCGACCGCGCCGAGCCCGACCGTGGACAACGTGATGCCGAGCTGGGCGCCGGCCATCATCAGCGTCACCCGGCGGATGGCCCACATGGTCGACCGCGCCCGGCGCGACCCGGCCTCCACCAGCGGCTCGATCTGGCTGCGGCGGACCGAGACCAGCGAGAACTCCGCTCCGACGAAGAACGCGTTCGCCGCCAGCAGGACGACCGAAAGGATCAGTGCGGCGCCGTCACTCATGGCCGGCACCTCTGTGTCCGTTGCGTGCCTGGCGGTTGCCCGCCTGCCCGTTGTCCCCGTGCCCGTTGCCCCCGTGGCGGTCGCCCGCCCCCAGGCCGCCCTCCTCCTGGACGTCGCCGGGGTGGTCACCGTCGGACACGCGTTCGAGGTGCACCTGGTCGATGCGATGGTTGTCCATCCGGGCCACCGTGATCCGTACGCCGTCCACGGCTGCGACGTCTCCGGCGTCGGGCACCTTGCCCAGCAGATGCAGCACCAGTCCGGCGACGGTCTCGTACCGGTGGTCGTCGGCGGGCAGCCGGATGCCGGTCAGGTCGCGAACCTCGTCCGGACGGAGCAGGCCGGAGATCACCCAGCCGTCACCGGTGCGCTCGTGAGTCGGGGTCTGCTCGTCGTGTTCGTCCGACACCTCGCCGACGATCTCCTCCACCACGTCCTCGAAGGTGGTGATGCCTGCGGTCCCGCCGTACTCGTCGAGGACGACGCAGAGCTCGGTCCGGTAGTCGCGCAGCGCCCACAGGACCTCGTCCAGCGGTGCCGTGTCGGGCACCACCAGGGGCTCGCCGGCGAGCGTACCGACGGTGGTGGTCGCCCGCTCCGCGGCCGGCACCGCGACCGCCTGGCTCAGCTCGACCACGCCCACGATGTCGTCCAGGTCGTCACCGCGCGCCACCGGGAACCGGGACAGGCCGTGCTCGCGGGCCAGGTCGATCACCCGCTGTGCGGGATCGTGGTCCGCCAGCCAGACCAGCCGGGTGCGCGGGGTGATCACGTCGCGCGCCCGCTTGTCGTCGAAGCGGAGCATGCGTTCGACCAGAGCGGCGGTGGACCGCGCCAGCGAGCCTGACTCGGCCGAACTCCGTACGACCGACACCAGCTCCTCAGGTGTGCGGGCCGAGGCCAGCTCCTCCTGCGGCTCGATGCCGAGCGCCCGGACGACACGGTTGGCGGTGCTGTTGAGCGCCCCGGTGAGCGGCTTGGTGGCGGTGGTGAAGACCCGCTGCGGCAACTGCACCATCCGGGCCACGCCCAACGGGTGGGCGATGGCGAGGTTCTTCGGCACCAGTTCGCCGAACACCATGGTGGCCAGCGTCACCAGCACCAGCGCGAGAGTCAGGGAGATCCCGCGCACCGCGCCGTCGCCGACACCGACCGCGGTGAGCGGGGCGTGCAGCAGCTTGGCCACCGCGGGTTCGGCCAGCCAACCGACGGCCAGGTTGGTGAGCGTGATACCGATCTGGGCGCTGGACAGGTGGGTGGAGAGGTTCGGGAGAGCGGCTTCGAGGCTGCGCGCTCCCTTCATCCCGGCCTCGGCGGCTCGCTGGACCGCGGGCCGGCTCACCGTCACCAGCGAGAACTCCGCGGCGACGAAGACACCGCAGACCAGGATGAGAAGGACGGACGCCGCCACCAGCACGGCGGTCAGCATGTGGACGTCACCAGCGCTTCGCTGCCGGGCCGGCGGTCGGACGGATGTCGGTACGCCGCTCCGGCGGAGCGTTGTGAACCTGCCATGTCTCCTGTCCAGTGGACGGGGTCGTCGGTGCGAGCCGGCGGCGGGTAGACCCGAGGTGTGCCCCGGCGTCCGCGTTGGGCCGCAGTCGCCGAGCCTACCCGCGCCGGAGCGGGTCCGCTTCCAGGAGGGACGGGAGGCTTCGCGACCGGCGCCTCGTCCGGTCACGACGGCGCAGGTCACGGCCGGGAGAGCGGTCAGGGCCTGGGGTGAGCCCGGTCAGGACGGGGCGTGCCGGTCGAGGAAGGTGTAGACGTCGGTCTCGTCCACGCCGGGGAAGTTGCCGGTCGGCAGCGCGGCGAGCACGTGGGAGTGCGCCCGCGCCGACGGCCAGGCCGCGCCCTCCCAGCGGGCACTGAGTTCGGGTGGTGGCAGGGAGCAGCACGGACCGGTCGGACAGCGCGACGTCGCGCGGTTGGTGGTCTCCCGGCCGCGGAACCACCGCGACTCCTCGTACGCCACGCCCAGCGTGACCGCGAAATCGCGTTCCCGGCCGGGATCGACGTGGGAGACGCACCAGTGCGTGCCGTCCGGGGTGTCGGTGTACTGGTAGTACGCGGAGTAACGCTCCGGGGCGCCGAAGACTCGTCGGCCGGCCCACCGGCGGCACATCCGCTGTCCCTCGATCGCACCGGTCGGGTCGGCCGGGAACAACAGCCCGTCGTTCTCGTACGCCTTGTAGATCGTGCCGGCCTCGTCGTTGCGGACGAAGTGGCATCGCAGGTCGAGGTGGCGGGTGGCGAGGTTGGTGAACCGGTGCGCGGCCATCTCGTACGACACCGAGAACACGTCCCGCAGGTCCTCCACGGCGAGGTCTCGATCTGCCTTCGCCCGCTCGAGAAAGGGCACCGCCTGCTGTTCGGGCACGAGTACGGCGGCGGCGAAGTAGTTGGCCTCCACCCGTTGACGCAGGAAGTCGGCGAAGTCGCGCGGCTGCTCGTGCCCGAGGACGAAGTGGCCGACGGTCTGCAGCAGGATGCCGCGGTGGGTGTGCATCCCGAGCGACTCCCGCCGCAGGTAGATGCGGTTGTTTCGCAGGTCGGTGACCGACCGGACCGAGCGCGGCAGGTCCTCGGCGTACCTCACCTGGAACCCGCAGTGCATCACGATCGCGGCGGCCAGCGCGTCCGACAGCGTTCCGCCTCGGTAGCCGACCGCTGTCAGCGTCTCCACCGCGAGGCGCTCGACCTCGGCGAAGTAGTTGCCGCGGTCCCGCATCCGCCGGCGCAACTCCGCGTTGGCGGCGCGCGCATCCTCCGGCGTGGCGGTGGGTTTGGTGTCCCGGCGTCGGAGTTCCTCGTAGAGCGCGGTGAGGTGCTCGAGAACCTCCGTGGGTACCCGCGGCCCGACGCGCAGAGGAGGCAGATCGAGTTGTTTGTACAGGGGTTCGCGCTGCGCCTCCTCCAGTGCAATCTCCAGTTGCGCACGCCGGCTCGGCGGTGTCGGGGACAGCAGCTCGTCGACGGATACGTCCAAGGCCTGAGCAAGTGCGGTGATCAGGGTGAGTTTGGGCTCGCGCCGGCCGTTCTCCAACAGGGACAGCTGGGACGGCGCCCGGCCCACCCGTTCACCGAGCTCGGCCAGTGTCAACTGTCGGTTGCGTCGCAGATGGCGCAGTCGCTGCCCGAATGTGGGCAGATGGAGGTCTGCCGGCATGATCTCGAACTCCTCTTCGCCTCCCCCGGTCCGAAGGAAGCGCAGCTTTCATCGTAGGAGAAGAACCGCCGATGTTTCCCCCGGCGAACTCCTCCGCCGGCTCCTCCAGCGTCCGACACTCGGGTCGGAAGCACCCATCCGACGGAGGGGGAGCACGATGCGACCGAGCGAGACGACTCCGCGCGGGCAGGAAGACGCCGCGCCGGAGGAGCCCGCGCCCAAGCCCGAGCGGACCAGGGCCGGCCGGAACACTCCGGCGCGGACCCGGGTCGATCAGGGCGAAACCAACCCGATGAGCACAACGAACAGCACAACCCAGCACAGCAGGCACAACCGAGCGGACCAGCACATCCCCTCGCCTCGCGAAGCCGTGGCGCAGCACAGCCCGAACGGCGACCGGCCGGTCGAGCGGCAGATCCGCGCCGCGGCGCAGGAACTGCGGCGGGTCTGGGAAACCGACCCGCGCTGGGCCGGCGTCCGACGCGACTACGCCGCCGAGGACGTGGTGCGTCTGCGCGGTTCGGTGCCCGAGGAACACACCCTCGCCCGGGTCGGCGCGGAGCGGCTGTGGAAGCTGCTGCACGAGCGCGACTACGTGGCTGCGCTCGGGGCGCTGACCGGGAACCAGGCCGTCCAGCAGGTACGGGCCGGGCTGGAGGCCATCTACCTGTCCGGTTGGCAGGTAGCCGCCGACGCGAACCTCGCCGGCCAGACCTATCCGGACCAGAGCCTGTACCCCGCGAACTCCGTACCCCAGGTGGTGCGCCGGATCAACAACGCGCTCCAGCGGGCCGACCAGATCACCTGGGCCGAAGGCAACGCGGACGCGCCGTACTGGCTGGCACCGATCGTGGCCGACGCGGAGGCCGGCTTCGGCGGCGTGCTGAACGCGTTCGAGCTGATGAAGGCGATGATCGCGGCCGGCGCGGCCGGGGTGCACTGGGAGGACCAGCTGGCCTCGGAGAAGAAGTGCGGCCACCTCGGTGGCAAGGTGCTGATCCCCACCGGACAGCACATCCGCACCCTCAACGCGGCCCGGCTGGCGGCCGACGTCTCCGGCGTACCGTCGCTGATCATCGCGCGTACGGATGCGCAGGCGGCGACCCTGGTGACCAGCGACGTCGACGAACGCGACCGGGTGTTCGTCACCGGCGAACGGACCGCGGAGGGCTTCTACCGCGTCACCAACGGACTGGCCGCGTGCGTCTCCCGGGGACTCGCCTACGCGCCGTACTCCGATCTGTTGTGGATGGAGACGTCCAAGCCGGATCTGGGCGTGGCGCGGGAGTTCGCCGAGGCGATCAAGGCGGAGTACCCGGACCAGATGCTCGCCTACAACTGCTCGCCGTCGTTCAACTGGAAGCAGCACCTGGACGACGGGACGATCGCGAAGTTCCAACGCGAGCTGGGCGAGATGGGGTACGCGTTCCAGTTCATCACGCTGGCCGGGTTCCACGCGCTGAACGAGTCGATGTTCGAACTCGCCAAGGGTTACGCGCGCGAAGGCATGACGGCGTACGTCGCCCTGCAGGAACGCGAGTTCGCCGCCGAACGCGACGGCTACACCGCCACCCGGCACCAGCGCGAGGTGGGCACCGGTTACTTCGACCTGGTGAGCACCGCCATCTCGCCACAGTCGGCGACGACGGCACTCACCGGCTCGACGGAAGAGGAGCAGTTCATCTCGAACCGCCGATGAGAACCGACCGACCACACGAGGGGGTCGGGGCCGCCGCGGGACGTCCGGTCGACGTTCCGCGGCGGCCCCCTTACGCTGGCTGGGTTGGTTACGTCGACCGGCCGACTGCTGCGCTCAGACCCGGGCCTGGCGGCTGCCGGCGAGGCTGGTCAGTGCCGGACCGACCAGGTCGGCGTACCCGCGTTGTCCGGGCCGGTTCGGGTGGTAGGACTCCGCTACCGGGTTCGACAGGCCGTTGATCCATTCCGCGTCCGCGCACACCGAGTGCCCGGTGAACGGCCCCCTCGCGTCGGCATAGCCGAACCCATGGGCTGCCGCCCGCGCCGCGATCGTCGTTGCCAACAGGTCCGCGGTGGCGTTCAACGCACGCTGTTCGCCGGAACTGATCCGGGACGCGAGGTTGCACTCACGGCCGTTGAACAGCCGCGGATACCCGACCACCAGCACCCTGGCGTGTGGGGCGGCCGCCCGGATCGCGGCGTACAACCCGTCCAGCCGGCCCGGCAGGACCGTACGGATGACGGTGTTCGCGTGGTCGATCTGGTCCCAGCAGGTCATCGGCCACGGCAGCGCGCACCGCAACAGCACGTTGCCGAACCCCGCGTCGTTGCCGCCGGCGGAGACGGTCACCAGCGTCGCGCCGGAAGGGATGCCGCCGACCTGGCCGCGCACCCCCGCGACCGTCGCGCCCGCGCAGGCTAGAAACGTCAGCCTGGCTCCGAGCCGCGCCGCGTCCAGGACGGGGTAGCTGTACGGCGAGCGGTAGCAGGATCCGCTGTCGGGATAGTACGAGCGGGTGCCGAGCCCGGAGGAGTAGGAGTCCCCGAGGGCGGCGTAGGCCGGCGGTGCCGCCTGCGCCGGTGCGGCGAACGCCAGCGAGCCGGACGCGAACCCCAACAGGACAAGGATGGTGCGCAGCCGCAGCCGCCGCCGTACGACGTTCATGTCCCGGACCCCTTTGCCGCCCGCAGGTCACGGGTCGCGCCCCGGCGCTCGGCTCGGGGCGTGCCTCGATGTGCCCACAGCGTGACGGCGTGGGAGGGTTCGGGGCAATAGCCGAAGCTGTGCTACTTATCGCGACATCGGACACTTGCGAACGACACGGGCGCCACAAGACTCGGCGACATAAACCGATCAGTTGGTGCGGCCCCACGATCCCCGGATCCATCCCGGGACGAGGCGGTCGAGAACCCACGGCGCCCGGGACGATGCCCTCGGGGCCCGCGACTCAGCCGGACGTGCCGGACGCGCTCTCGCCGCCGGACGGCTCCGGCGCGACGGCCTCGATAGTGCCGTCGGCGGTCACGGCGTACGACGGGACGACCGGCGCGGCGAAGCTCAGCCGGGCGAACGCCAGCGCCTCCACCAGGTCGGCCTCCCGCTCCGACCGCCCGGTGGCCTTGCGGGTGTTGACCTCCAGCACGATGCTGCCGGTGAAGCCGCGGCGGGCGAGGAGTTCGAGTACGTCGGAGCAGCGCTGGCTGCCGCGCCCGGGCACCAGGTGCTCGTCCTTGTTGGATCCGTTGCCGTCGGCCAGGTGGATGTGGGTGAGCCGGTCACCGAGGTCGTACGCCATCTGGTACGCGTCCACGCCGGCCGTCGCGGTGTGGGAGAGGTCGAGCGTCACCTCGGCGTAGTCGAAGTCCCGCGGATCCCAGCCGGGTAGATAGGCCTGGACGCCCTGCCCCGCGGCCTTCCACGGGAACATGTTCTCCACCGCGAGGCTGACGCCGGTCTCGGCCTGGCGGCGGGCGATCCCGGCCACGAAGTCGCGGGCGTAGTCGCGCTGCCACCGGAACGGCGGGTGTACGACCACCACGGACGCGCCCAGGGCCTTCGCCGCCTCGGCACTTCGGTCGATCTTGCCCCACGGGTCGGTGCCCCAGACCCGCTGCGTGATGAGCAGGGTCGGCGCGTGGATCGACACGATCGGCATCTGGTGGTAGTCGCTGATCCGGCGCAGGGCTTCGACGTCCTGGCTCAGCGGGTCGGCACCGACCATGACCTCCACCCCGTCGAACCCGAGCCGGGCGGCCAGCTCGAACGCGGTGGCCGTCGACTCCGGATAGACCGATGCCGTGGACAGGGCGATCCGGGCGTCCGGTACGCGCACGACGGCGTCCTTGCCGCGCACGTGGGTCGAGGGCACAACGGGCTGCACGGCCCCCAGCGTACGGCTCGCGTCGCCCGGCGACGCGCCGAGTGTGGTTTGCCCGGCGAATACCAGTTGATCACCTGGGGTGCGCCCGGGGATATCCCCGGGGGCCGCCGGATCACGACGGGGCGTGTCCGTGGTGTGCCAGGACGTTGGCCAGGTGGGGTACGTCACTTCCGGCGGCCAGCCGGGCGGCACCGGCCATCGACCCGCCGGCCGGGGGCCGCAGCGCGGCCGCCGGGCACGTCGCGGCGAGTTCGGCCGCGAACGCCTCGAAGACGACCTGCGCCGCCAGTACGCCACCCGCCCACGAGACCGGGACGCTTCCCCGCGCTGCGCCGGGGAACGCCCGGCGGGCCGCGGTGGCCGCGCTCGTGCCGAGGTCCCGGCCCGCCCGCAGGCACAGGGACCGGGCCACCGGGTCGCCCTCGCGCGGTCCGGCCGCCTGCGTGACCTGCGCGGAGAACGCCGCGACGTCGGCGACCAGCGAGGGCGAGGCGTACCACCGCTTGATCGCCAGCCGCAGAGGCGAGCCGACCAGGCGTTCGGCGCGTTCGGTGAGCACGGTCGCCGGCCCGCGGCCTTCGTAGCCCTCGAGCGCGGCCCGCATCCCGGCCAGGCCGATCGAGAAGCCTCCGCCCGAGTCGCCGAAGAGGTAGCCGAGCCCGTCGACGTTGAGGAGTTCGCCGCCGGTAGTGACCGCGAGGCAGGCGACGCCGGTGCCCGCGGCGATCACTACCCCGGCCGCCCCGGCCAGTACGCCGAGGTGGGTGGTCACGTCGTCGCCGGTGAGGAGCACCCGGCGGGCCCCGAGCCGTCGCGCCACCAGCGGCGCGAGGCGGCGCCTGCTGTCCGGGTCGGACGCACCGCCGGCCAGGCCGAGGGCCACCACGTCGACCGGCGCGGGCCGGCCCAGCGCCTCCCAGGCCGCCTCCACCCGCCGGCACTGCTGCTCGACCGGGTCCTCCCCCATCGTCCACTGGAAGCCGGGGACGGAGACCTGCCGGACGAACTCGGGCGCCGCCGGCGCGGTTGAGCCGGCGTTCGCGCCATCACCCGTGACCGTGCCAACGGAGGTGTCGCCGAGCAGGCCCATCCGCAGCATGGTCTGGCCGCCGTCGACGGCCAGTCGGACGGATCCGCTCACCTGCCGGATCCCTGCATGGGTCCGCTCACGCGAAGTCCTCCGGGGGCATGGTGTCGAGGTGGCGCAGGATCACTCCCTCGCGAAGTGCCCAGGGACAGATCTCCAGCTCCTCCACCTCGAGGATGTCCATCGCCGCCTCGGCCACGAGCGCACCGGCCAGCAACTGTGGCGCGCGCCCGGCCGACACACCAGGCAGCTGGGCGCGCTCGGAGCTGCGCATCGCGGCCAGCTTGGGGATCCACTGGTGCAGGACCTCCCTTGTCAAGGTGCGCTTGACATAGGGACCCTCGGCGGAGGGGGCCGCACCACAGACCCGGGCGAGCTGCCGGAAGGTCTTGGACGTACCGACCACATGGTCGGGCGCACCGAACCTCAGCACCTGCCCGGCGTGCTTCGCGATCTCCGCACGGGCGAACTTCCGCAGGTCCTTCACCTCACCCCGCGAGGGCGGGTCGGCGGTGAACCAGCCGCGGGTCAGCCGACCGGCGCCCAGCGGCACCGACAGCGCGGCGTCGGGGTCCTCGTCCACGCCGGTGGCGATCTCCAGCGAGCCGCCGCCGATGTCCAGCACCAGCAGCCGGCGGGAGGACCAGCCGAACCACCGGCGTACGGCGAGGAACGTCAGCCGGGCCTCCTGGTCACCGCTGAGCACTCCGAGGTGCACACCTGTGGACGCGTCCACCGAGGCCAGCACGGCATCACCGTTGGTGGCCTCCCGGACCGCGGACGTGGCGAACGCCAGGACGGACTGGCAGCCCTTGTCCTCGCCGATCTCCAGCGCCTCGCTCACGAGGTCCTCCAGCGCCGAGACACCCGCGCGCGAGATGGCGCCGTCGTCGTCGAGATGCTCGGCGAGCCGGAGTTCGGTCTTGTGGGAGTAGGCCGGCAGCGGGCGGGCCCCCGGGCGCGCGTCGACCACGAGCAGGTGGACGGTGTTGGAGCCCACGTCGAGTACACCGAGCCGCATGCCCCGACGCTACCGGTTGGCGGGCGCCGACTCTCGTCGTGTCCGACACAAACCGGTGCGTACGCCTCGATCTTCGCCGGGCGGGGCCCGGGCGGAGTCGGCGCGGAGGGTCCGAGCATGCTCCGACACTCCGCCCGCGCCGGTCGATTCCCCGGGCGTCCCACGGGAGGCACCCGCCGGGGCGTAGGGTTCCGGGCGTGCCCGAGGTATCACTCGACTTTCCCCGCGCGTGGGTGGAGTTCACCGACCCGGCGGACGCCGACCAGGTGGTCCGCGCCGACCTGACCTGGCTCACGTCCAGGTACAACTGCATCTTCGGGGCCGGCTGTCCCGGCATCTTCCACGACGAGCCCGATGCGGGCTGCTGCGTACTTGGTGCCCATTTCGCCGACAAGGCGGACGAGAAGCGCGTGCGCAGTTATGCCAAGAAGCTCACCGCCGAGGACTGGCAGTACCGCGCCGAGGGGCGCCGGGGCGGCTTCGTCGAGCTCGACGAGGACGGCGACCGCAAGACCCGCGTGGTCGACGGAGCGTGCATCTTCCACAACCGTGAGGGCTTCCCGGGCGGCACCGGTTGTGCCCTGCACCGGTACGCCCTGCGCATCGGGGTCCACCCGTTGCAGACCAAGCCCGACGTGTGCTGGCAGCTGCCGATCCGGCGGCTCTACCGCGACGTCGAGCTGACCGACGGCACGACGTACACCGAGGTCACGATCACCGAGTACGACCGCCGCGGCTGGGGGCCGGGCGGCCACGACTTCGAGTGGTACTGCACCGGCAACACCGAGGCCCACAACGCGCCCGAGCCGGTCTACCTCAACAGCCGCGCCGAGCTGGTCGAGCTGCTCGGCCAGGAGGCCTACGACGAGCTGGCCAAGCACTGTGAGGCGCACCTGGCCACCAAGAAGCCGGTCGCCCGCCACCCCGCCGACCCGGAGCGGGTGAAGAGATCGGGCAAGCCGCCCCGCAAGCTCCCCTCCACCCAGCAGCCGCTGGTCGACGGCGCCCCGTCGTAGGGGCCGGTCGCACGGATCTTCCGCCCAGGTCTGTCGTAGCCTCCCGGGTGTGCCCCGCATCGCCACCGGCGCCACCCCGAGCCCCAACATCTGGAACAACCCCGCGACGTACGAGCTGGAGAACGCCGCGGTCGACCCCGACGGTGTGCTCGAACGCGCGATGTCGGAGCGGCGGACCTGGGCCGGCGCACGGGTCCTCGACGTGGGCTGCGGCACCGGCTACCACCTGCCCCGGTTCGCCGCCGACGCCGCGGCGGTGATCGGCGTCGAGCCGCACCGCGGCCTCGCCGAGCAGGCCCGCCGGCGCTGCGCCGGCCTCGCGAACGTCGAGGTACGGCAGGGCTCCGCGCAGGCGCTGCCCGTACCGGACGCGTCCGTGGACGTGGTGCACGCTCGCTGGGCGTACTTCTTCGGCCCGGGATGCGAGCCGGGGCTGGCCGAGCTGTCCCGGGTCGTCCGGCGCGGCGGGGCGGCGTTCGTGATCGACAACGATGCCACCCGGAGCACGTTCGGCAGGTGGTTCCGGGCGGCTTTCCCGGCGTACGACCCCGAAGCGGTCCAACGCTTCTGGACCGTTCGCGGCTGGTCGCGTACCCCACTGGACATCCGGTGGAGGTTCGAGCGGCGGGCCGACTTCGAGGCGGTTGTCCGGATCGAGTTCCGGCCCGAGGTGGCCGAACGCGTGATCGCCGAACACGCAGGCGTCGAGGTCGACTACGCGGTCAACCTGTGGTGGCGGACGTTCTGAGCGGGCCGTCCGGGCAGCGGCGGCCGGCCTCGGGCGTGTGGTTGGGACCGGGCGTCAGGAGTAGCCGGCCATCAGCTGCCGGGTCCAGGCCGGCTCCCGGACCTGGCCGCGCGGGCCGTACTCCTCGAAGTACGGCTTGACGTCCAGCACGGGCGTACCGTCCACCGCGTCCAGCCCACGCACCGTCAACTCCAGGCCGTCCACCGCGACCAGCTCGCACCGGGAGACCCCGAGGTGGTTGAGCCGGTGTTGCGTACGGTCGGCGAGGACGCCGACCCGCGGCCAGTGGGGATTGCTGCGTGGATGGGCCGCACCGGATCTGGCCCGGGTCGACTTGTGAAAGTGGAAGATCACCTCGAGGTGGGAGAACGCCACCAGGCCGTGGGTCGCGGACGGCTCCAGCAGGTCGGCGTCGAGAACGATCCTCGCCGTCTCCTGGTCCCACCTGCCGTCGCGAACCTCTCGTCGACCACCTCGGACGTACCCGATGGGTACGAGAGTGATCTGGGTGCCCTCTGCGCCGTGTGTGCTCGGCGGGCTCTGTGTGCTCACGTTCGAACTGGTCTCGGTGCTCACATCTCCCGAGCGTAGAACCCCGGACGCGGTCCACCCAGGGATTTGCGGGTAGGTCGGCGCGCCTGTCCGCAACCTGCCGCCGGGCAGGCGGCAACCGATCGTTCCGCGACCTGCGCGTGACGGGAGCGTGACAGGAACCCGATCCTGCCCGCGCCGGGCGCCATGGTCTGCGGGCGGCCGCCGTACGGCTGCCGAACGGGTGTCGGTGGCCGCCGAACGGTTGCCGGTGGCCGCCGGGTGGTTGTGGATGGTTTGTCGGTGGTGGCCTCTAGCCTCGCGGCATGGCGAAAACGTCGACGTCTCGTGCCCTGCGCCCCTCCTACCGCTGCGGCGAGTGCGGCTGGCAGACCTCCAAGTGGGTCGGCCGGTGCGGTGAGTGCCAGGCCTGGGGCACGGTCGAGGAGTCCGGGGTCGGCGCGGCCCGGGTGACGGTGACCAGCGCACAGCCGGTCACCCAGCCGGCCATACCCATCGACGAGGTGGACGTCGAGGCCGCGCGTGCCGAGCCCACACGGATCGGCGAGCTCGACCGGGTGCTCGGCGGCGGGCTGGTGCCCGGCGCTGTGGTCCTGGTCGCGGGCGAGCCCGGCGTCGGCAAGTCGACCCTGCTGCTGGAGACCGCGGCGGAGCGGGCGCGGGCGGGTGGACGGAGCCTCTACGTGTCCGGCGAGGAGTCCGCCGCCCAGGTTCGGCTGCGGGCGGAGCGGGTCGACGCCCTTGCGCCGCGGCTCTTCCTGACCGCCGAGACCGACCTGGGCGCGGTGCTCGGCCAGATCGACGCCGTACGCCCCGACCTGATCGTGCTCGACTCCGTCCAGACGGTGGCGTCGGCCCAGGTCGACGGCGCGCCGGGTGGGGTCACGCAGGTACGCGAGGTCGCCGGGTCGCTGATCCGGGTGGCCAAGGAACGCAACATCGCCACGATCGTCGTCGGCCACGTGACCAAGGACGGCTCCATCGCCGGCCCGCGCGCTCTGGAGCACCTGGTCGACGTGGTGCTCCACTTCGAGGGCGAGCGGCACTCCCGACTGCGGCTGGTCCGGGCGGTGAAGAACCGCTACGGCCCGACCGACGAGGTGGGCTGCTTCGACTTCGCCGATGGCGGCCTGCAGAGCCTGCCCGACCCCAGCGGCCTCTTCCTCACCCGCCGGGCGGTCCCGGTGTCCGGCAGCTGCGTCACGGTGACCCTCGAGGGCAAGCGGCCGCTGCTGGCCGAGGTGCAGTCGCTGGTGGCGGCCAGCGCGCTGGGCACGCCGCGGCGGGCGACTTCCGGGCTGGACTCCAGCCGGATGGCGATGATCCTCGCCGTCCTCGAACGCCGCTGCAACCTGCGCATCGGCAACCAGGACGTCTACGCCTCCACCGTGGGCGGGGTGAAGCTGCGCGAGCCGGCCTCCGACCTGGCGGTGGCGGTCGCGGTGGCCAGCGCGACCATCGACCAGCCGTTGCCGCCGTACATGATCGCGATCGGCGAGGTCGGCCTGGGCGGCGACATCCGCCGGGTGACCGGTGTCGAACGCCGGCTGTCGGAGGCGATGCGGCTGGGGTTCACCGACGCGATCGTCCCGCCCGACAGCGGCACCCCGCCCGACGGCATCCGTGCCTGGGAGGCGAGCAACGTCAGCGAGGCGCTGCGCGCGGTCAGCCGGCTGGTCAAGGTGGTCCGCATCGAGCAGCCGGACGAGCCGCAGGAGCAGTGGGAGCCACAGGCGCCGTGGGAGAAGTGGTGAGCCCGCGGTCGACGCGACCCTTCCGCACTTGTTCCGGCCCTCGCTCATGAAGTGTGGAGACTTACGGGGGTTATGACCCCCGCAAGTCTCCACACTTCGTCGAAGGGCGCATGCTGCGTCAGGACTCCAGGGTGTGGCTCCCCGGCCCGCACTCCTCCACCAGGTGCCCGCCGTCGGGCGTGGGGACGTGCACCTCGGCGGTCACCCCCGGAGGCAGGTCGACCCGGACGCTGTAGCCGGCGCCGCGACGTTCCCAACCGGCGGCCACGCGTCCACGCACGGTGTCCAGACGGACTCGCGCCCGGCCGAGTTCGGTCGGCGGCAGCGGCCGCATCCGCACCCGGGTGAAGCCGGGCTCGGCTGGGGTGACCCCCACCAGGTCCTCGATGAACCACTGGTCCACGTGGCCGAAGAAGTGGTGGTTCCGGGACCGCGAGTCGGCCTGCCAGTGCTCGTACAGCGACGTCGCGCCCTGCTCGATCCAGAAGCCGTAACCGGGGTACGTCCGCTGCGTCGCCACGGTGAACGCCAGGTCGGCCAGCCCGTTGCGGCTGAGCAGCGGCAGCAGGAACTTCGTACCGATGACGCCGGTGTCCAGGTGGTCGTCGCGGTCGTGGATGTCGGCGACCAAGCGGTCCAGGACCCGGTCGTACCTCCCCTGCGGGACCAGGCCGAAGGCGAGTGCGACCACGTTGGCCGACTGCCGGTAGCCGGTGGGGCGTTCACCGTGGTAGGTCCCGGACTCCGCGTCGTAGAACGCGCGGTCGAAGCCGGCGGCGAGCCGGTCTCGGAGTTCGGCGTACCCCTTGGTGTCGCCCTCCCGGCCGACCACCCGCGCGATCCGGCCGAGCAGATCCACGAACCGCACCGTGTACGCGGTCTCGTAGACGCCCGGCCCCTCCGGCGGCATCCCGTTGAACCCCGGCGGCAACCAGTCGCCAAGGCCGGCGAGCACGATGTCGTCGTCCAGATAGCCGTCGACGAGGAAGTCGAGGTAACGCCGAGCGGGGTCGTAGATCCGGCGCAGGATCCGTTCGTCGCCGTAGTGCTGGTACATCACCCACGGGATCTCGACGTACGCGACGTCCCACGCCGGGATCGGTCCGACGATGCCGGCCTCGGTGTCGTGGTGGTAGCCCCAGCCGGCAGTCGGCACGATCGGCGGGAATTCACCGCTCGGCAACTGCGCGTCAACCCAGTCCTGCAGCCACTTGGTGTAGAAGCGTGGCATGTGGAAGTTGTAGGCGGCGACGTCGGCGGTGAGGTGGGCGTCACCGGTCCAGCCGTTCTTCTCGAACACCGGCGTGTCGGTGGGGATGCCGTGCAGGTTGTTCAGCACCGCCCACCGGGTCGCGGTGTGCAGCCGGTTCACGATCGGGTGGTCGGTGTCGAGCTCGGCGGTGGACGCGACGGCGGTGTGCACGACCACCCCGCGCAGGTCACCGAGCTCCGGTCGGCCGGGGTGCCCGTCGATCTGGACGTACTGGAAACCCTTGTAGGAGAAGGAGGGTTCGAACGCCTCCGTGCCCTCTCCGGCCAGCGTGAAGAAGTCGGTCTGGATGTCGCCGTCAATGTGGACTTGACGGATGTCGACGGTGCCGTCGGGCAGCAGCCGCTCGCCGTGCCGCACTCGTACGATCGTTCCGGCGGGGCCCGCGACGTGCAGCCGTGCCCACCCGGCGAGCTGTTGGCCGAGGTCGTAGACGTACACACCTGGCTGGGGTTCGGCCAGCCCGACCGGCGGAATCTCCCCGATCACCTCGATCGGCTCCTGTTGCTGCGAGCGCAACTGCCCGCGCGGCGGGGCCGCCGCCGCCACCTCCGGCCATTCGCTGTCGTCGAAGTCGACGGTGGTCCAGCCACGGCGGGCGTGCCGCGCGTCGTAGTGCTCGCCCGCGTACAACGAGTCCGACCGGGTGGGTCCGTCCACGGCACGCCACGTCAGGTCGCTGACCACCCGGACGACCCGTCCGTCGGTGTAGGTCACCGCCAGGTGAGCCAGCAGCTTGGGGTGGTCCCACCAGGGCGCCTTCTGCCAGTACCACACGTTCGGCGTGGGATCTCCGTAACGGCCGCGGCCGAGCACGGCGGCGAGCACGTGATCGGTGTCGGAGGCGCCGGCACGGACCTGGGCGGTCACGTCGTACGTCGAGTAGAGAACGGTCGCGTCGTAGTTGGTCGGCGCCGGGTCGAGCACCGACCGGCCGATCCGCTCGCCGTCCAGGAAGAACTCGCCGTAGCCGAGGCCGCTGACGCGCAGGCGGGCATGCGCGACATCGCCGGTGGGCAGCCGGAACGCCTTGCGCAGCAGGGGTGCCGGTGGCTGGCCGTCGGTCTGCAGGGCCTGGGCCTGCCCGATCCACATCGCACCTCCCCAGCCCTGCTCGCCCGCCGGCGCGGTGACGAAGGTGGCCGGCTCGGCCCAGTCCGACACCTCGCCGGAACCGTCCCAGACCCGGACGGTCCACAAGTGTCCGGTGTCCGCGGCCAGTGCCTGCCCGGCGTACTCCACCTGGCCGGTACGCCCGGACTCCACCCGCCCGGAGTCCCAGACCGGTCCGCGGCCGGCGTCCAGGTCGGCCAGGTCGGTGGCCACGATCACCTGGTAGGCGGTCTGCGTCGCGGCCGCGGCGGCCGCGCCGGAACCAGAAGCGCCGGAGCCGGAGGTACCGGACGTCTCCTGCGGGACCGGGCGGAGCAGCCAGGACAGCCGCGGGCTGGGTTCCTCCACGCCGAGCGGGTTCTCGGCGTACTCGGTGCGAAGCGTGTGCGGGATCAGGACACCGGTGGCACTGGCGGCACTCATGCGGGGCGTACTCCACTAGGGTTCGGCGAAGCCGGCGCGGACCCGCCAATTACCGGGAACACCGCGCCAACGGGGACGGACTGCACCACAATTGCGTGTCACACCCGATCTGCCTATACCCAGCCAGCGCCACACCGTCCGCAAGCGGTCACATCCAGCGATCCCGGGGCTGGCCGTGCCGGCTTCGACGTCCGATCGGGCGATTCCGCGTCGGGGACCAGAGCATGGCGCGTGGCGCATCCCGGATTCCGGGACCGTAGACTTTGCTGCCGAGCAAGCTGACCATCCCAGGAGAGTTGTGGCTGCAAGTGACAAGAGCCCGGACGCGAAGTTCCGGGCCACGCTCGCCGCGGTCGCGCCAGGTACCTCTCTGCGCGACGGGCTCGAGCGTGTCCTCCGGGGGCGCACGGGCGCGCTCATCGTCCTCGGACACGACCGTACGGTGGAAAGCCTGTGCACCGGCGGGTTCACCCTCGACGTGGAGTTCAGCGCCACCGGACTGCGCGAGCTCGCCAAGATGGACGGCGCGATCGTCGTCGACCGCGAGTGCACACGCATCGTCCGGGCCGCCGTCCACCTGATGCCCGACCCCTCCATTCCGACGGTCGAGACCGGCACCCGGCACCGGACCGCCGAGCGCGTCGCCAAGCAGACCGGCTTCCCGGTGGTGTCGGTGTCGCAGTCGATGCGGATCATCGGCCTGTACGTCGACGACATCCGGTACGTCCTGGAGGACACCGGGCAGATCCTGTCCCGCGCCAATCAGGCCCTGGCCACCCTGGAGCGCTACAAGCTTCGCCTCGACGAGGTGTCCGGCACGCTCTCCGCGCTGGAGATCGAGGACCTCGTGACCGTCCGCGACGTCGCCCAGGTGGCGCAGCGACTGGAGATGGTCCGCCGGATCGCCAACGAGATCCACGGGTACGTCGTCGAGCTGGGCGTCGACGGCCGGCTGCTGTCGCTTCAACTCGACGAACTCGTCGCCGGGGTCGACCCCGAACGCAACCTCGTCGCCCGCGACTACCTCCCCCAGGTCCCCGGCCGGCGCGTACGCACCGTCGACGAGGCGCTGGAGGACCTCGACGCCCTGTCCGCCTCCGAGCTACTCGACGTCGGTGCAGTGGCCCGTGCGCTGGGCCACGGCGGCGACACCCTGGACGCCGCGGTCAGCCCGCGCGGCTACCGCCTGCTGGCGAAGGTGCCGCGGCTCCCGGGCACGGTCATCGACCGGCTGGTCGACCACTTCGGCAGCCTGCAGAAGCTGCTCGCCGCCAGCATCGACGACCTGCAGGCCGTCGGCGGGGTCGGCGAGAACCGCGCGCGTTCGGTCCGCGAGGGCCTGTCCCGGCTGGCCGAGTCGAGCATCCTCGAACGCTACGTCTGAACCGCCGCCGGCCGAACATCCTGTGCTGTCCGGCCGGCGGCGCTTCGGAGCTCGTTCGAGAGTGCGACCCGAGCGACCCCGACGTCAGGCCTGGTCGAAGTACGCCGTGACCTGCGGGTCGACCTCGGGCACGCGTACCGGCCTGCTCCCCGACCGCAGCGACTCCGCACCCGCGCAGCCGGCCGCCACCGCGTACCGCGCGGCCACCGGCGAGGTGTCGGTCTGGCCGCCCTCACGGACGTAGCGCAGGAACTCCGCCACGATCCGCGGGTCGGCGCCGCCGTGGCCGCCGGTCTCCTCGCCGAGGGACACCTCGTGGTCGCCCTGGGCGGCGTAGTCGTGACGCTGGTTCCACAACCGGATCACGGTGCCGGGCTCGCCGTTGCCGAAGTTCTCGATCCGGCCCTCGGTGCCGATGATCGTGTAGTTGCGCCAGTAGTCGGGTGTGAAGTGGCACTGCTCGTACGACGCGAGAATGCCGTTCTGCAGCCGCATCGTCATCATCGAGACGTCCTCGACGTCCATCTTCGGGTTGAGGCCCGTGAGGGACTTGGGCGGCCAGCGCTTGAGGTTGCGCTCGCCCTGCCACCACGGGTCCTCCTCGCCGCCCTGGTCGGCGCTGTAGACCATCCGGTCGCCCATCGCGGTGACCTCGCTGGCGTAGGAGCCGCACAGCCAGTGCAGGACGTCGAGATCGTGCGCGCCCTTCTGCAGCAGCAGGCTGGTGCCGTACTTGCGCTCGGCGTGCCAGTCGCCGAAGTAGAAGTCGCCGCCGTTGCCGACGAAGTGCCGGCACCACGCGACCTTCGGCTCACCGATCGCGCCGGAGTCGATCAGCTTCTTCATCTCCCGGACGAACGGCATGTGCCGCATGTTGTGGCCGAGGTAGAGGCGGCCGCCCTTCTGCTGTGCGGCCCGCAGCAGACGGTCGCAGCCCTCGGTGGTGATCGCCATCGGCTTCTCGAGGTAGACCGGGATGCCGGCGTCGAGCAGGGCGAGGGCGTGCTCCTCGTGCAGGAAGTCGGGGCTGAGCACGAACGCCGCGTCGAGGTCGAGTTTGAGGAACTCGTCAAGGTCGGTCGTGGCGGCGACGTCCGAGCCGAACGCCTCGCGGAACCGCTGGTGCGCCGCGACGTCCGGGTCGTACACCGCGACCAGCCTCGAGCCTTCACCGGGCCGGTGCGCGTGCCGTGCCAGACTGCCCCGCAGCCCGTAGCCGATCACGCCGATCGCAAGGTCCGCCATGCTGTGCCACTCCGTTCGTTGTACCCGACCGATGCGCGCCGCTCGCCGAGAAGTCCCCCCACCCCTGAGCGAGTTGCGCAAAGCTGTGCGGAACGACGTAACGACAGGCGATTACGTGCAGGCGCTGATGGCACGCTAGTACCCCCGCGCCCGTAGTGTCACGAGCGCGTCGGGGCAATCTCAGGAACCGGTCGGCGCAGGGCCGGACGGCAGCGGTGCCACCAGGTCGGGCCTAGCTCAGCCGGAACCGCGTGCGGACCGGACCCACCCCGCCGACGGTGACGTCCGCTGCGTAGTAGCCAGGCTTCGCCGCGGGTTGCCCGCTCGGGCAGCCCTCACGGGAGCGCACCCCCGGCCACCGCACGGTCAGGTTGCGCTGCTCCTTCGCCTTCAGGACGACCGGCACCTCGGGCAGACCGCGGCAGTCCGCCGTGTCCCAGATGTGGTCGCTGCCGGAGGTGACGAGCACGCGCAGCGTACTGGAGTCGATCGTCAGCCTGCACGGGTCCGACCCGCTGTTGAGCAGTCGCACCGTGACCACCACCGGCTTGCCGGCCTCGACCGGACTCTGGGTCACCTCGGCCTCGACGCCGAGCGTGCCCGGCTCACAGGCAACCGGCCGGGCGGACCCGCCGGGCGTCGGCTTCGGGCTGGACTCGGGGGTCGGTGTCTTCGACGGCGTCGGAGACGTCGAGGCAGTCGGCGACGGCGAGGGAGTCTCGGACGGTTTGCCGGTCGACGCCGGCGAACGCCCCACCGGCCCGCCCTTGTCAGCGGCGCTGGTTGGCTCGATCGTCGGGTCCTGCGACGGCGTGGGACTGGCCGTCGCCGCGCCCTGCGCGGTCCCACGACTCGGCCCGTCCGGCGTGAACAACGCCACGAGCGCCCACACCAGCGCAACGACGACGGCGAGCAGGACACCCCGCCGAAGCCAGTACGCCGAAGCAGGCAACGGCCCGACGGGACGCAGCAGCGGGCGGATCATAGGCGGAGGCTAACTGCCCGCCGCCGGATGTCCGGGTTCCCACGCCGCGCCGACACCATGTGCCGCGCCGCCGTGACCATGTACGGCTGCCGGGTACGGTCCCGGCCCCGTGGCAGGATCGGAACCGCCATGCCGAAGTCACCGCTGCACACGCCCGTTCTCGCGTGGTACGCCACCAACGCCCGTGACCTTCCCTGGCGCCGTCCGGACGCCTCGCCGTGGTCGGTGCTGGTCAGCGAGGTGATGCTGCAGCAGACACCGGTGAGCAGGGTGCTCCCCGCACACGCCGCGTGGCTCGATCGCTGGCCCACGCCGACCGCGCAGGCCGCGGACGAGCCCGGTGAGGCGGTACGCCAGTGGGGCCGGCTCGGCTACCCGCGCCGCGCGTTGCGACTGCACGCCGCCGCGACCACGATCAGCCGGCGGCACGGCGGCGACGTACCCGCCGACTACGACGAGCTGCGTGACCTGCCCGGCATCGGCGACTACACCGCCGCCGCGGTCGCTTCGTTCGCGTTCGGCCGCCGGCACGTCGTCCTGGACACCAACGTGCGCCGGGTGTTCGCCCGGGCCGTCGACGGCGTGCAGTACCCGCCCACGGCGACCACCGCCGCCGAGCGCCGGACCGCGCTCGCCCTGCTGCCCGACGAACCCGCGACCGCCGCCCGGTGGGCGGTGGCCACGATGGAACTCGGCGCCCTGGTGTGCACGGCCGCAGGTCCGCGGTGCGCGGACTGCCCGATCCGGCGCCGCTGTGCGTGGCGGCTTGCCGGACAGCCGGCGTACGACGGACCGCCCCGCCGCCGGCAGTCCTACGACGGAACCGACCGGCAGTGCCGGGGCCGGTTGCTGCGGGTGCTGCGCGAGGCCAGCGGGCCGGTCACCCGAGCCGACCTGGACGCCGCCTGGTCCGCGGCGCCGCAGCGCGAACGCGCCCTCGACACGCTGGTCGCCGACGGGCTGGTCGAGCCGCTGGCAGACGGGACGTTCCGGCTCCCGGTCAGTGCGCCGGTGTTCCCACCCACGCCCTGACGGCAACCGGACGACCGATCTCACCGGTTTTTCTTCACTTTGTACTGATTCGGGCCTAGACACGAAGGTCGCGCCTTCCCCGCCGCCGCTCCGAACGACGAACGGAGACCGACCTTGAACGACGCGGGAAACCCCGAGAGTCCCCAGCCCCTCCCCTTGTCCCGACGGCACGCGCTCCACCTCGGTGCGCTCCTCGCCGGTACGGGCCTGGCGGGCCTGGTGAGCGCTCACCCGGCCCGGGCCGGCACCACCCCGGCAGAGAGGGCCGCGGCCACCGTCGCGGCCGTCACAGCCGCAGGCATCGCGCCGTCCGCCGCCGGGGACGACTTCGCCCGGATGCGCGCCCAGTGGCGGGCGGGCTACGTGGGCAGCGACTACGACCCGGCGGACCCGGCGATCGCCCCCGGACTCGCACGGCTCGCCGCGGAAACCCACCAGTGGTGGTCGACGATGGAAACCGGGGCGGACCGGGCGTTCCTGTGGCCGGACGCCCGGCTCGACGTGCAGATCTCGTTCGCCATCTCGATCTCGTTCGGCCGGCTGTCCCGGATGGCCCTCGGCTGGGCCACCCCCGGCATCGACACTCACGGCGACCCGAAGCTGCTCGCCGACGTGATCGCCGCGATGGACTGGATGGTCGCGCACTACTACCGCGAGGACGGGCAGATCATCGGCAACTGGTACGAGTGGATGATCTCGGGGCCGCAGAGCTTCAACCTCGCCGCGATGCTGGTGTACGACGACCTGAGCGCGGACCGGATCGGGGCCTACACCCGGGCGGTGGCCAACTACACGCCCGAGCCCATCGCCACCGCGGCCAACCGGGTGCTCACCGCCGACGTGGTCGTCGGCCGCGGCATCCTCGCCGGGGACGCCGCCGCGGTGCGGCTAGGGGTGGACGGGTTGGCACCGGTGATGTCGTACGCCGACTCAGGCGACGGCTTCCACCGCGACGGGTCGTTCATCCAGCACGACTACTACCCCTACAACGGCTCCTACGGCGTCAGCCTGCTGGCGACGCTGCCGGGGATCTTCCAGCGGGTCGCGGGGACGCCGTTCGCGGTCAGCGACCCCATCGTCTACGAGTGGATCCGGGACGCCTACGACCCGCTGATCTGGCACGGCGGGCTGATGGACATGGCCAGCGGCCGGGTCATCGCCCGCCACAACGAACAGGACCACCACGCCGGGCACGCCGCGGTCGACGCCGCCCTCGGCCTGTGGGTGGCCGCGCCGGCGGAGACCAGCGCCTGGCTCGGGCCGATGCTCAAGGAGTGGATCCTGGCCGACACCCAGGACGACCCGCTGGCCGGTCGCAGCGTCCCGGCTCTCCTGCAGGCGCGCACGCTCCTCGCCGACGAGTCCGTACCCCGGCGTGGACCTCTGGTGACCAGCCACGTCTTCGCCGCCATGGACCGGGTGGTGCACCGGCGTACGAACTGGGCGTACGGCATCTCGATGTGCTCCCGGCGGATCGCGAACTTCGAGTCCATCAACGACGAGAACCTCCGCGGCTGGCTCACCGCGGACGGCGCCACCTACCTCTACGACCACCAGATCGACCACTACAACGACGGGTTCTGGCCCACGGTGGACCCCTACCGGATTCCCGGCACGACGGTGGACGTGCGTGAACGCCGGCCGATGGAGGGCCGCGGCTACCTCAACCCGCAGGACTGGGTGGGCGGCACCACGCTCGCCGACCGCTACACCGCGGTGGGGATGTGGCTCGCGTCGCAGGGCTGTTCGCTGGTGTCGCGAAGGTCATGGTTCTGCTTCGACGACGAGGTGGTCGCGCTGGGCACCGGCATCACCGCGCACGACGGCCGCCGGGTGGAGACGGTGGTGGAGAACCGCCGGCTGGCGACCGGGACCGAGGCGGTGGTGGTGAACGGCACGACCGCGGTGCCCGGGCTCGGCGAGCAGACCACCGTGCCGGCCGCCCGGTGGGTCCACCTCGCCGGGACGGGCGGGTACGTCTTCCCCCATGGCGTCAAGGCGCACCTGAAACGCGAGCACCGGGTGGGCCGCTGGTCCGACATCACCCAGCACCCATCCTGGAAGGACGACACCCCGCTCCCCCGCGACTACTTCACCCTCTGGCTCGACCACGGCGTGGATCCCGACCAGGCGGCGTACTCCTACGTCCTGCTGCCGACCGCCGACGCGGAGACGACCAGACGGTACGCCGAACGGCCCGGGACCGCGGTGGTCGCGAACACCTCCCGCGTCCAGGCCGTACGAGCGCTGAACGCCGGTGTGCTCGGCGTGAACCTGTGGGCTCTCGGTGCGGCGTCGATCGTGTCCACCAGAGCGCCGGCCGGTGTGGTGGTGCAGGAAGGTGACGAGGAGGTCGCGCTCGCGGTGTCCGATCCGACCCGGGCCGCGGGGAAGGTGTGGATCAGCGTCGGGGTGCCGGCGAACAGGGTGCTGGCCGCGGACGAGGGCCTCCGGGTGATCACGCTGGATCCGCTGACCGTCGAGGTGGATCTCGGCGGAGCCAACGGCACCAGCCGCGGCCTGCGGGCCACCTACCGCCCCTGGAGCGTTCCGGACCTGCAGCGGGTACTGGCCGGACTGGGGCCGGCAGAGGTGAGCCCGAACGCCCGACAGGCGCTGAGCCAGGCCCTGGACACCCTCGCCGACCTGGCCGAACGCGGGCGCCCGGCCCACGCCCAGCTGTGGGCCCTGCGGCGCAGGATCGCCGCGCTGCGGGGCCACGGCCTCAGCCCGGAGGCGGCCGCCGTCCTGGACGACGGCACGCAGCGGCTGTTCGCCCGCCTGCGACCCTGATCGGCCAGGCTCCGGCCTGATCTCCGGACACACGAAGGGGGCGACCGCTGTGCGGCCGCCCCCTTCGATGCCCGTGGAGCTCGGTGGTGCTACTGCCTACTCGGTGCTGGCCTCGATCGTCGGCAGGTCGGGCACCGGAGCCTTGGACGTACCCGTGAAGGTGAACGTCGCCTCCTTGCCCTCGCCCTGGACGTCGACGAGCACGATCTGGCCGGGAGTGAGCTCGCCGTACAGCAGCTTCTCCGCCAGCGTGTCCTCGATCTCGCGCTGCAGCGTCCGCCGCAGCGGCCGGGCGCCGAGCACCGGGTCGTAGCCGCGCTTGGCGAGCAGGAGCTTGGCGTTCTGCGTCAGCTCGATGCCCATGTCCTTGTCGCGCAGCCGCTCCTCGACCTTCGCCACCAGCAGGTCCACGATGTCGACGAGCTGCTCCTCGGTCAGCGGCGGGAAGACGATGATGTCGTCGACGCGGTTGAGGAACTCCGGCCGGAAGTGCTGCTTGAGCTCCTCCTGGACCTTCGACTTCATCCGCTCGTAGGAGCCACCGGCGTCCTTCGACTGTGTGAAGCCGAGGTTGACGCCCTTGGCGATGTCGCGGGTGCCGAGGTTGGTGGTCATGATGATCACGGTGTTCTTGAAGTCGACCACCCGACCCTGTGCGTCGGTGAGCCGGCCTTCCTCGAGGATCTGCAACAGGGAGTTGAAGATCTCCGGGTGGGCCTTCTCCACCTCGTCGAAGAGCACGACGGAGAACGGCTTGCGGCGCACCTTCTCGGTGAGCTGTCCGCCCTCGTCGTAGCCGACGTAGCCAGGCGGGGAGCCGAACAGCCGCGAGACGGTGTGCTTCTCGGAGTACTCGCTCATGTCCAGCTGGATGAGCGCGTCCTCGTCGCCGAACAGGAACTCCGTCAGGGCCTTCGACAGCTCGGTCTTACCGACACCGGACGGGCCGGCGAAGATGAACGAGCCACCTGGACGCTTCGGGTCCTTCAGGCCGGCACGGGTGCGCCGGATCGCCTTGGCGAGCGCGCGGACCGCGTCCTCCTGGCCGACGTAGCGCTTGTGCAGCTCGTCCTCCATGCGGAGCAGACGCTGCGACTCCTCCTCGGTCAGCTTGAAGACCGGGATGCCGGTCGCGGTGGACAGGACCTCCGCGATCAGCTCCTCGTCGACCTCGGCGACGACATCCATGTCGCCGGCCTTCCACTGCTTCTCCCGCTCGGCCTTCTGCGCGATGAGCTTCTTCTCCTCGTCGCGCAGCGACGCGGCACGCTCGAAGTCCTGCGCGTCGATGGCCGCTTCCTTGTCGCGGCGGACGTTGGCGATCCGCTCGTCGAACTCCCGAAGGTCCGGCGGCGCGGTCATCCGGCGGATGCGCAGCCGCGAACCGGCCTCGTCGATCAGGTCGATGGCCTTGTCGGGCAGGAACCGGTCGGAGATGTAGCGGTCGGAAAGCTGGGCGGCCGCCACGATCGCCTGGTCGGTGATCGTCACGCGGTGGTGTGCCTCGTAACGGTCGCGCTGGCCCTTGAGCATCTCGATGGTGAGCGCCATCGAGGGCTCCTGGACGTGGATCGGCTGGAAGCGGCGTTCCAGCGCGGCGTCCTTCTCGAGGTACTTCCGGTACTCGTCGAGCGTGGTGGCGCCGACGGTCTGCAGCTCACCCCGGGCCAGCATCGGCTTGAGGATGCTCGCCGCGTCGATCGCGCCCTCGGCCGCGCCGGCACCCACCAGGGTGTGCAGCTCGTCGATGAAGAGCACGATGTCACCGCGGGTGCGGATCTCCTTGAGCACCTTCTTCAGGCGTTCCTCGAAGTCACCGCGGTAGCGCGAGCCCGCGACCAGGGCACCCAGGTCGAGGGTGTAGATCTGCTTGTCCTTGAGCGTCTCGGGCACGTCTCCGCGCACGATCGCCTGGGCGAGACCCTCGACGATGGCGGTCTTGCCGACGCCGGGCTCGCCGATGAGCACAGGGTTGTTCTTGGTGCGGCGGGACAGCACCTGCATGACCCGCTCGATCTCCTTCTCGCGCCCGATCACCGGGTCGAGCTTGCCTTCGCGCGCACCCTGGGTGAGGTTGCGCCCGAACTGGTCGAGAACGAGCGACCCCTGCGGGGAACTCTCGCCACTGGCACCGGCGGCCGCGCCTGCGGTCTCCTTGCCCTGGTAACCGGACAGCAGCTGGATCACCTGCTGCCGGACCCGGCCGAGGTCGGCGCCGAGCTTCACCAGCACCTGGGCAGCCACGCCCTCACCCTCGCGGATGAGACCGAGCAGGATGTGTTCGGTGCCGATGTAGTTGTGACCGAGCTGGAGGGCCTCACGCAACGACAGCTCGAGGACCTTCTTGGCCCGCGGCGTGAACGGGATGTGCCCACTGGGTGCCTGCTGACCCTGGCCGATGATCTCTTCGACCTGGGCGCGCACAGCCTCCAGCGAGATACCGAGGCTCTCGAGCGCCTTGGCGGCGACGCCCTCACCCTCGTGGATGAGGCCCAAGAGGATGTGCTCGGTCCCGATGTAGTTGTGGCTGAGCATCCGGGCCTCTTCTTGGGCCAGGACGACAACCCGCCTCGCGCGGTCGGTGAACCTTTCGAACATCTTTCGCTCCCCGGGCTGGAGACGGCGTGGGAGTCCGGATCTACCCGGCCCCTGCATTTCATGCTAGTCCCCGCTCCCGACACAGCCTCCTCCCACCATGTTGCGAGTGGGGATCGAACTGCCGGCGAGCGGTGAGCAGTACGTAACTGTGTAACTCGTCGACCTACCACTGTGTTCCATGCCGGGCCCGCTGGCGAGGCGTTACGCCGGAAGCGAACGCCGGGAATGCGGGCGGACCACCCAATACCGCGCGTGTCTGGAGCTGGTCCAGCCCGGACATGGCCATCTTCGTGGCCGGGCTCGGACGGACCCTACCCGGGCCGCGGCACCGAACACGCGCGGCAGTACCCCGAACAAGCACTCGGGAGGAATCCCGGACGGCGGCCGGGAGATCACCGGATGGCCGACGTTGCGTGACGACCAATCACTCTCCGAAGCTGGCCGAACGAGACGACTCGGGGCGAAACACACGACGAGACCCCCGGGGAACGAATCCCCGGGGGTCTGCACCGAGACCAGTTGAGGGCCGGTGTGGCCACCTACACCGACGGCGTACCTGAGGACCGTGGCGACATGGTCATCGTCGGTGTGGTGCGCCCGGCCGGCGGCGGATCAAGTCGGCGCGCCGGGCCCGAACGGCCCCGGCCGGCGAGAGCCGTCACGGCCGGACTAGCGCCGGCCCTTCTGGTAAGCCTCGATGATCTCGGCCGGGATGCGGCCCCGGTCGCTGACGTCGTATCCCTGGTCGCGCGCCCACGCCCGGATCTCGGCGGTCTCCGGCTTGCGGGCCGATCCGCCGGCCGGCCGGCCGGCCCGACCGCGGGCGGCGCGACCACCGACCCGACGAGCCGAACCCACATAGGTCGCGAAGGCGTTACGCAACTTGGTCGCATTCTTGGCGGACAGGTCAATTTCGTAGGACACACCGTCCAAGCCGAACTTCACGCTCTCCTCGGCCTCGGAACCATCGAGGTCGTCGATGAGAACGACGTTGGTCTTCGTCGCCACTGCTGTTCCCTTCTCAGAATTTAGGGGGCCGGTGACAACAATAGAGCCAAGCGACCGGCCCGGGCAAACATGGAATAAGCGCCAAGTGCGCAAATCTCCGTTGCTCACGCCGCGCCACGCCGCAATCGCAGCGGGCACCGCCAATGGAGTCCGAGAAGACCGGCCAGAAGACCGGCAGAAGACCGGACGGAGTACGCGCAGAGTACGAGCGCAGCACGACCAGTACGCCGCCCCGGGGCTGCGGCCAAGGGCTCGACCGGACTGCCAACCGCGTCTTGCGTATTGCCCTGCACGGTCGGCCCCGCTACTCACACGTCCGGCTTCACCAGAGGGAAGAGGATGGTGTCGCGAATGGAGCGGACACCGGTGAGGAGCATGACCAGACGGTCGATTCCCATGCCCATCCCGCCGGTCGGCGGCATGCCGTATTCGAGGGCACGGAGGAAATCCTCATCGAGTTGCATCGCGTCGACGTCCCCGCCGGCCGCGCGTACGGACTGCTCCACCAGCCGCTCGCGTTGTTCGACCGGATCGACCAACTCCGAATAGGCCGGGGACAACTCGACCCCGGCGGCGATGAGGTCGAACGCCTCCGCCAATCGGGGATCCTTGCGGTGCGGACGGGCCAGCGGACGGACCTCGGCGGGATAGTCGCAGACAAATGTGGGCTCGATCAGCGTGTGCTCGACCAGCTTCTCGAAGAGTTCGAGCACGACCTCACCTGCGCCCCAGCCCGGCTGCAACTCGACGTCGAAACGAGCGGCGTGGCCGCGGAGTTCCATTTCGGTGGTGTCGGGAGTCACTTCTGCTCCGACCGCCGCGGAGACCGCCTCGTGAATGGGCAGCCAGTGCCACTGGGCTTCCAGGTCGATCTCACCGCCGCGTCCGTCCGGCACGACGGTCGACCCCAGCGCCCTGGCCGCGTCCACGACGAGAGTGCGAACGAGCTCGGCCATCGTGTGGTAATCGCCGTAGGCCTCGTAGGCCTCCAGCATCGTGAACTCCGGGGAGTGAGTGGAATCGATCCCTTCGTTCCGGAAATTGCGGCCGATCTCGAACACCTTGTGGGCGCCGCCCACCACGAGCCGCTTGAGGTAGAGCTCGATCGCGATACGGAGGTAGTACTCCCGGTCGAACGCGTTGAAGTGGGTGGCGAACGGGCGCGCGGCCGCACCGCCGTGGATCGCCTGCAGGATCGGGGTTTCGACCTCGAGATAACCGCGGTTCAGCAAAGTGCGCCGGATCGAGGAGACAACGGTCGAGCGGGCCAGCATCAGGTCACGGGCACGCGGGCGCTGGATGAGGTCGAGATAACGCTGGCGAACCCGGGACTCGTCGGAAAGGTCCTTGTGTTCGACCGGAAGGGGGCGCAGTGCCTTGGAAACCACGAACCACCGGGTGGCCGCGACCGAGAGCTCACCCCGGCGGCTGGTGACGACCTCGCCCTCGACGCCTATGTGGTCGCCGATGTCGACGGTGGCCTTCCAGTCTGCAAGGGAGTCCTCGCCCACCCGGTCCAGGGAGATCATCGCCTGGACCTCGGTTCCGTCGCCGTCGCGCAGTCTGGCGAAACACAACTTGCCGGCGATCCGCGAGAAAATGACCCGGCCCACGACCGTCACCGTGTCACCGGTGGCATGGTCGGCCGGCAGGTCGGGGTAGGCCGAACGCAGCTCGGCCAGGGTGTGGCTTCTGGTTACCGAGACCGGATAAGGGTCGACCCCGCGACCGATCAGGCGCTCACGCTTCTCCCGCCTAATCCGCATCTGCTCGGGAAGATCGTCTTCCTCTCGGGCGGGGTTTGTCGCCGGTGTCTCGGTCATGGCTCACAAGATTATGGGGTGCGGGGGTTCTCTCCTTTGTTGGGGTACCGGCAAAAACTTCGCCTCCGACGGCGGATCGCCCGCGGGCCTTCCGGTCCCGTCGCGACGTTCCGTGAGAGGCTCCGATACACCCAGCCACACCGCCAGTACACCGCTCGTACGCACCTCACCGCACCTCACCGCACCTCACCTCACCGACCACCGAACGCCCGAACGAATCCGAACGGACAGGACGGACGCAGTGACCTTCACGCTCATCGGACACCGCGGGGCCATGGGCCTCGAGCCCGAGAACACCCTGCGATCATTTCGCCGCGCGGTCGCCGAAGGCGCCGACGCCATCGAACTCGACCTGCGGGTCAGCCGCGACGGTCACCTGGTGATCCTGCACGACGGCGACGTGAGCCGGACCACCGACGGAAAGGGCGACGTCGCCGACCTGACATTGGCCGAACTGAAGCAACTCGACGCCGGCCAGGGAGAAACCATCCCGACCTTCGACGAGGTCCTCGACGCGGTGGACATACCGATTCAGGCCGAGATCAAGGCGTTCGCAGCGGGCCGTGCCGCCGTGGACACAATTCGCGACCGGAAACTGCTGGACCGGGTTACCGTCACCTCATTCTCCGTCGACGTCATCGCCGACACCCGGCAGTACTTTTCCGGCGTACGTACCGGACTCATCTCCTCCCGCGCACCACAGGATTTCCTCGACAAGGCCCGCGAACTCGGTGTCGACGTGCTCTGTCTGGGCCTGGCCCACCTCGACGCGGAATTCGTCGGCGAGTGCGACCGGCAGGGACTCGAGGTCATCGGCTGGCCGGCCAACGACGCCGACCGCCTTCTGCACGCACTGCGAATCGGGGTCGCCGGCGTCACCTCCGACTTTCCCGACCTGCTCCGTACGTCCCTCACCGAAGTTCCTGAGCTGGGCGAACTCCTCGCCGCGCGCCCGGCCGGTCGCTGACTTCGCGCGGGCGTCGACCACCTGAGGACCCGACCTCGCCGTAGCGTGGTGGGCAGGGTGCCTGCCGACGACGGGGAGGTACGACCCATGGGTGACGTCGAGGTGGTCGACCACGGAGACCGGGAGATCCTGGTCCACCTGCGTGGCCGGATCGACGAGGCGCTGCGCCCGCGACTGGACGCGGCGGTGGAGCAGATCGCGATGCTCGACGACATCGACGGCCGCGACCGGGTGGTCGTCGACGTCCGGGAGGTGACGACGCTGGAGTACGCCGGCCTGTGCTTCCTGTCCGCCCTGGTCCGGCAGGGTCAGCTGCGCGGCCACGACGTGGCCCTGGCCATGGTCAGCGAGCAGGCCAGACGGGCGCTGGAGGCCGCGCACTGGCCGCACGGGCCCATCCTTTCCGGCTCCATGTGAACCCCGCCTGGGCCAGTCTGGACCCCGTCTGACCCGTCAGCCGGCGGGCTGGTTTCGGGTGAAGACCAGTCTCAGCCCGTGCAGCGTGAGCCACGGCTCGTGCGCGTTCACCGTGCGGCACTCCTCGACGACCACCGGGGCCAGGCCGCCGGTGGCCACCACCGTGACGGCGGCCGGGTCGAGACCGAGCTCGTCGATCATCCGGGTCACCAGCCCGTCGACCTGGCCGGCGAAGCCGTAGACGGCACCGGACTGGAGGGCCTCGACGGTGTTCTTGGCGATGACCGTACGCGGGCGAAGGAGTTCGACCCTGCGCAGCTGCGCGCCCCGGCGGCCCAGCGCCTCCAGCGAGATCTCGATCCCCGGGGAGATCGCCCCGCCGACGTACTCCCCGCGTTCGCTCACCACGTCGAACGTCGTGGCCGTACCGAAGTCGACCACGATCGCGGCCGTCCCGAACTGCTCGTACACCGCGAGCGCGTTCACGATCCGGTCCGCGCCCACCTCGCGGGGGTTGTCCATCAGGACGGGAACGCCCGTACGCACACCCGGCTCGACGATGACGCTCGGCACCTCGCCGTAGTAGCGCGCCACCATCTCCCGGAGCTCGTGCAGGACCGTCGGCACGGTGGAACAGACCGCGACCCCCGTCACGCCCTCCGCGCCGGTGTGCCCGGCGAGCAACCCGGCGACCAGCACGGCGAGTTCGTCGGCGGTCCGCCGGTCCTCGGTCGACACCCGCCAGTGCTCGACCAGCCGGGTTCGGTCGAACAGGCCGAGCACGGTGTGGGTGTTGCCCACGTCGACGGCGAGCAGCATGGGCCGGGCCTTTCCGTTCTCGAATCCGTCTGGAACACGTCTCGAATGCGTCTGCGATGATTCCGCATCGATGGTTCCGGGGCGTCGGAGGAGTTCGTCCGCGACCGGTTCCGCGGCGTGGCCAGCGTACTGGTGGCTGCGCAGGCGGATCCGTACTCATCCGTTACTCATCCCGGCCCGTCTCCGTGGTGGTCACCCATGCCCCTGCCGAACGGCCGGGAGCGACGTAACCTGATCCAAGATCTCCCCGCACGGGCAGCGGGGATCGACGCCGCCGAGGGGGACGCATGAACCACTGGCACTCGATGCGCGCGTCCGACGCCGACCGGGAGCGCGCGGCGGACATCCTGAAGGCGGCGTTCGCCGAAGGGCGGCTCAATCCCACCGAGCACCGCGTCCGGCTGGACGCGGTCCTGCGGTCGCAGACCTACGGCGAGATCCAGCGTCAGGTGGCCGACCTGCCGGCCGGGCCGGTGCCGTTCACGCCACCCTCCTTCGACGCGGCCAACCGAGCGCTCCAGGCGAACCCGTGGGGGACGCATGCAATGGTCCCGACGCGGCGGACCGAGCCGCTGGCCAAGGCGTCCCTGATCATGGGGCGGTCGCGCCGCTGACCTGTGGCCTGTCCGCCATCCCGGCCATCGTCACCGGCCACCTCGCGCTGGGCCGCGTCAGCAACACCGGCGACGAGGGCCGCGGGATGGCCATCGGCGGCCTGGTCCTCGGCTACCTCCACGTCGTCGGCGGCACGTTGTTCATCCTGGCGGGGATCATCGCCGGCCTGAGCCACTGACGACCTGCCGAGGCCACCGGTCGCAACCGTCCCAACCGGTTCCAACCGGTTCCCAACCGGTCCAGACCGGTCTCAATCCGTTCGGATCACTCCCGCGACACCGCGCATCCGGGGCATTCGAGAACCCAGGGGGAACTACCGACCTCACGGGCGGCCTGGATGAGAGAGCGGTCATTCCCCGGATCCGGCGGCACAATGGCGAGAGGGGAAGGTACGCCGGGCCGCCTCCAGCGTGGGCCGGCTCCCAGCGGCTGGGGGTGACATGGGCACCGACTGGCACTCGATGCGGGCGTCCGACGCCGACCGGGAACGCGCGGCCGACGTGCTCAAGGCAGCCCTCGCGGAAGGACGGCTGGACTGGGGCGAACACCACGACCGCGTAGATGCCGTGATGGAAGCCCGTACGTACGGCGAACTCGCCGAGATCATCGCCGACCTCCCCGTCGGTCCCACTCCCTTCCCGATTCCCCAGCAGCAGTCGCCGGAGCAGCTGCCGACCGGGCAGCCGGCCCAGGTGATCCCGCCGACGATGCCGATCGGTGGGATCGCCCAGCACCCCGGCCAGCCCCGGCTGCCGGGCGTACGCGGCATCTTTCCCGGTGCGCTTCCAGGGGCACTCCCCGGCACGCATCCGGCCGACCCCGGCTATCCCTCGAACCGGTTGCCGCCCGCGCCGCCCGCGCCGCCCGCGCCGCCCGCACCGCTGGCCAACCCGTGGGCCAACTACGTGCCCGCGCCGGTACGCGCGACCGAGCCGCTGGCCAAGGTGTCCGTCGCCTGCGCGGTGCTCGGGCTGTGCACCACCGGCATGAGCGCCGTACCCGCCATCGTCACCGGGCACCTGGCGCTGGCTCGCATCCGGCGGACCAACGGTGACGGCATCGGGCTCGCGGTGACCGGCCTGATCCTCGGCTACCTCGAACTCGCCGTCGTGGCGCTCGTGTTCGTGCTGTCGGTGGTGCTGGGGCTCGGCCGCTGAGCCCACTCGAGCCACGGCCCTCAGCGTCGCAGCCTCACTCGGTGCCGATCGCGGCGGCCGGGGGTACCCGTACCGCTCGCCGCGCCGGCAGCACCGACGCTGCCAGCCCGGCGGCGAGGGCGACCGCCGCCACCAGCACCAGCCGGGCAACCGGTACGCCGAGCTCGATGTGCGAGGTCACCTCGCCCAGCAGAATCCGGGTACCGGCGAAGCCGTACGCGGTGCCGAGCACCAGCCCGGCGACCACCGCGGCCGCGGCGATCAGCAACGCCTCGCCGGCGAGCATCGCCCGCAGCTGGCCGCGGGTGAGCCCGAGGGCACGCAGCATCGCCTGTTCGCGGGTGCGCTCGAGCACCGACAGGCTGAGCGTGTTGCCCACGCCGACCAGGGCGATCACCACGGCCACTGCAAGCAGCCCGGTGGCCACCAGCAGCAGGATGTTCAGCACCTTGTCGTAGACCGCGCGTTCTGGCGCGGCGCCGCCGAGGTGGATCGTGTCGTCGTTCCCGACGATTTCCTGGGCCCGGCTGACCACCTGGGTGCCGTCGGCGGTGTCGGCGACGCGGGCCCAGACCGCGCTGACCGGCGCCTTCGGCGCCACCCGGGCCAGGTCGGCCGAACTCACCAGCACCTGTGGGAGCGCGTCGCTTCGCACCACCTGTGCCCGCAGGTCGACCCGGGACTTCCCGGAACCGAGCACGATCCGGTCGCCGTGGTGGACGCCGATCGAGCTCGCCGTTGACGGTCCCATGATCGCCGTACGGTCGCCGAGGCCGTCGAGCAGTTTCGGGTTGCGCAGCACCGAGTGCGCCGCCGAGGGGTCCACCGCTAAGACGGTCGTCTCGATCGGCCGGCCCGACGCCGACCGGGCCGCGGCGGCGAGCCGAACCTGCGCGCTGGTGAGCGTTGCCGTACGCGATATGCCCTCGACCCTGGGCACGCCCTTCACCACCGCGTCGGGCAGGGCGCCGGTCTGGACGTCCACGCTCAGGTCGAGCGGGTACCTGCTGTCCAGCGAGGCGTGGAAGGACTTCTGCACCGACGCCGCGCCGACGCTCATCATCGCGATCAGGGTCACGCCGACCAGCAGGGCCGCGGCGGTGGCCGCGGTGCGCCGCGGGTTGCGGACCGCGTTGCCGACGGCCAGCCGGGCCGGCGGGCCGCCGAGCCGTCCGGTCAGCCCGCCCAGGAGGCGTACGAGCGCGGGAACCAGCAGGGGCGCACCGAGCAGGATCCCGACGAACGACAACAGTCCGCCGCCGATCCCGAGGGCGAGCGCGGCCAGGAACCCGGTCAGCGTCATGGCGCCGAACAACGTGGCGGCACCGGCCAGCACGCACAGCACCGCAAGCGTGGTCCGGACGATTCCGGCTCGCGAGCGGGCACCGGCCGCGAGCTCCGGTCGCAGCGCCGCCAGCGGCGACACCCTGGTCGCCCGGCGGGCGGGGGCGAGCGCGGCCAGCACGGTGGTGACCAGACCGACCACGAGGGGTACGAGGATGCCGGCCGGGGTCACCACCAGCCCGCCGGTCGGGATGCCGAGCGGTGACCGGCCCAGCAGGATCACCGCGAGTCCGGCCAGCCCGGTGCCCACACCGAGCCCGGCGATCGAGGCGGCGAGTCCGAGCAGCAGCGACTCGGCCACCACCGACCCGAAGATCTGCCGGCGAAGGGCGCCGACGCAGCGCAGCAGCGCAAGCTCACGGGTGCGCTGGGCGAGCAGGATGGTGAACGTGTTGGCCACCACGAGGGTGGCCACGAAGACCGCGATGCCCGCGAACCCGAGCAGGAAACCGCCGAGCACGTCGACACCGTTGGTGAACGACCTGACCTGGTCGTCGGTGCGCTGCTCCGCGGTCTGCACCGTCGCGCCCGCGAGGTCCTTGCGCAGCCGGTCGGTCACGGCGGACCGGTCCGCACCGGAGGCGGCGCGGACGAGCACCTCGCCGTAGGTCACCTCGCCAGACCAGGCGGCGATCGCCCGGTCGTCGGCAACCAGCGAGGAACTGTCCAGCAGCGTTCCACCGCTGACCACGCCGACCACCCGGACCGCTCGGGCGGGCCCCTTCTCCGGGTGGACCCGCAGCACCGAGCCGACCTTCAGGTCCCGGTCGCGGGCGAGGTCGCGGGGAACCGCCGCCTCCGAAGGTCCGGACGGCAGCCGGCCGGCGTCGACCCGGTGCCAGCGGAAGGACGGGTCGGCGGGCAACCCGGAAACGCCTACCGCGGCCGGCCGGGACGAGCCGGGAAAGGTCACCCGCGCACCCGACGCGGCCAGACCAGCGACGCCTGCCACTCCGTCGAGGCGGCCGAGCCGGTCGACCGCCGCGGGGGTGATCGGCTCCGCGGAGCCGGTGACCACGAGGTCGGCGCGGGCGTACTGTGCGCCCGCCGCCTGTGCCATCGCGGCCTGGGCCGAGCTGAGCACCATCAGCGCGGTGGCCACGAACGCGACGCCGAGCATGATGGCCAGGCCACCGGCGACGTACCGGCCGGCGTGCCCGCGAAGGGCGGCGAGGATCATCCGGCGCATCGGTCAGGCCCCCAGCTCACGCATGGCGTCCAGCACCGCGCCCGCGGAGGGCCGGTCGATCTCGCCGACCACCCGGCCGTCGGCGACGAGCACCACCCGGTCGGCGTAGGACGCGGCCACCGGGTCGTGGGTGACCATGACGACGGTCTGCCCGAACTCGCGTACCGACTGGCGCAGGAACGACAGCACCTCCGCGCCGGTACGGGAGTCGAGGTTTCCGGTCGGCTCGTCGGCGAAGACCACGTCCGGACGGGACGCCAGCGCGCGGGCGATCGCCACCCGCTGCTGCTGGCCGCCGGAGAGTTCGGAAGGACGGTGGCGCAGGCGGTCGCCGAGACCGAGGACGTCGACCAGCGTCGCCAGCCAGTCCGCGTCCGGGCGGCGGCCGGCCAGCTCCAGGGGAAGCGTGATGTTCTGCTCGGCTGTCAGGGTGGGCATCAGGTTGAACGCCTGGAAGACGAAACCGACCCGCTCCCGGCGCAGCACCGTGAGCTGCCGGTCGGAGAGCTTCGTGAGGTCGGTGCCACCGAGCACGACCGAGCCCGACGTCGCGGCGTCCAGCCCGGCCAGACAGTGCATCAACGTCGACTTGCCCGACCCGGACGGCCCCATGATCGCGGTGAACTGCCCCGTGCCGAACTCCAGGGAAACGCCGTCCAGCGCCCGGACCGCGGTGGGGCCGGAGCCGTAGGTCTTGACCAGGTCGACGGCGCTGGCGGCCGGTTGGACGCCGACCGTCGATGGCGCGGATGTCATGCGCGAACTCCTTCGTGGGCAGGGGGTCTGCCCTCGGCAGACCAACCATCGCCGAGCCTAGGCTCCGGGGCCGTCGCCGAGCGTCCGCCGCGATGATGGTTGATGATGGCTCGTCGGTACGGCCTGGGGTGTGGCGGGTACGACCTGCGGCGTACGGCACACCCCTAGGGGCACCGCTGTCCGACCTCCCGGACCACGACCGCAGGTGGCTCAGCGGCCGGCGCGAACCAGGCCGTTCTCGTACGCGAAGACCACCAGCTGCACCCGGTCACGCAACCCCAGCTTGGCGAGGATCCGTCCCACGTGTGTCTTCACGGTCGCCTCGGCGAGATACAGCCGGGCGCCGATCTCCGCGTTGGACAGGCCGCGGGCCACCTCCAGCAACACCTCGCGTTCGCGGTCGGTGAGACCGGTGACCCGCTCGTCGGGGCGTTCCTCCTGGTCGGGCAGATGGGGGGCGAAGCGTTCCAGCAGCCGCCGGGTCGTGCTCGGCGCGACCACCGAGTCACCGGAGTGCACCGCCCGGATGGCCGACAGCAGGTCGTCCGGTGGCGCGTCCTTCAGCAGGAACCCCGCCGCACCGGCCTTGAGCGCGGTGAAGGCGTACTCGTCCAGGTCGAAGGTGGTGAGGACGATCACCCGGGGCGCGTCCCCGCCGCGCGCCCGCAGCCGGCGGGTCGCCTCCACGCCGTCCATCCTGGGCATCCGGACGTCCATCAGAACGACATCGGAACCGACCGCCCCGAGGCGTTCGAGGGCCTCGGCACCGTTGCCCGCCTGACCGACGACCTCCATGTCGGGCTGGGAGTCGACCACCATCGTGAAGCCGGTGCGTACGAGCACCTGGTCGTCGACCAGGAAGACCCGGATCTTCACGTGCCCACCCTCGTCTCGTCTCCGCTGAGCGGGATCTCCGCCAGCACCTCGAAGCCGCCGCCGATCCGCGGGCCGGCCCGCAGGAGGCCGCCGTAGACCGCGACGCGTTCACGCATGCCAAGAATGCCGTGCCCGTTGCCGTCGCCGCGCGCCGCACCGCCGCGGCCGTCGTCGAGGACGTGGATCCGCAGCCGGTCCCGGCCGTAGCGCAGCCGGACGCTGGCGCTGGTGTGCGGCCCGCCGTGCTTGAGGGTGTTCGTCAGCGCCTCCTGTACGACGCGGTACGCCGCGAGTTCGGTGCCGCCGGCGAGTGGGCGCTCGTCGCCACCGACCTCCACCTCGATCGGCAGGCCGCTGGCACGCACCTGCTCGATCAGGTCCGGAAGCTGGGCCAGGCTCGGCTGGGGGGCGAGCTCGGGACCGGTTCGCTCCGAGGCGACCGGCTCCCCGATGGTTCTGCCCGGGCCGACGTGCCGACGCGGGGCCGGGCGCGGGTCCGAGAGCCGGTCCGAGAGCCGGTCCGAGCGCGGGTCCGAGAGCCGGTCCGAGCGCGGATCCGATTCGACATCCGGACGCAGCTGCGGCCAGGTGCCCGACAGGCTTTCCGAGCGGGTCGTGTCCGATCGGGCGTACGGCAGCTCGCCGGGTCCGGCCGCCGGCTCGGCGGAGACGATCGACGGCGCGGAGTCGGTTCGCAGCACGCCGAGAAGCCGGCGCATCTCCGCCAGCGCCTGCCGGCCGGTCTTGCCGATGGTCGCCAGGGCGGTCCGGGCCGCCTCGGCGTCCTTGGCCCCGGCGTACAGCCCTCCGTCGGCCTGGGCGACCACCACCGACAACGAGTGCGCGATCACGTCGTGCAGCTCGCGGGCGATCCTGGCCCGCTCGGCCGACCGGGCCAGCCTGGCCTGCTGGTCTCGTTCGATCTCCAGTCGGCGGGCGCGTTCCTCCAGCTCCCCGACGTACGCCCGGCGGGTGCGCATGAGGTCGCCGAACGTCCACACGAACGCCACGATCGCCAGCAGGACGAAGCCGGGCAGCAGCAGGGTCACCAGGCCACGTGGGGAGTAGTCCAGCAGACCCCAGTCGACCGGGCCGAGGAACGATCCGACCGCACCGACCAGGAGCGCGCCGATCCGGGCCGCCGTCTGCCGGGAGTAGGCGCTGGCGGAGTACAGCGCGAACAGGAACGCGACGTCGGCACCTATCGGCGACCTCATGAACACCACCTGGGCCAGGCAGGCCAGGGTGACCACGAGGAACACCCACATCGGGTAGCGGCGCCGCCAGACCAGGGGCACGATCAGCGCCGTGCTGACGAGGAGGCCGATCACGTTGTCCACGGCGTACCCGATCGGCAGCCCGAACAACGCGAGCGAGCCGGCCAGCGCACCGTCCACGAGGTAGGGCCGGCGGCGCGGCCAGTCGTAGAGCTGGTGGAGGCGCACGTGCCTGAGCGTACGTCGCACCCTGTCGGCGGGCGTCCGCCCTGGGTAGGACGCGGCACCGTCCGCGGGCACGAGCATCCCGCCGAACGGAGAGTTGACCGCATAGGGTCGCGGCCATGGGGGACGCGAACGGGCGGCACTGGCGGACGTGGCGGGCCGCGACCGAGGAGGCGTTGTACGGCGCGGAGGGTTTCTTCCGTACGCAGGCGCCGGCCGCGCACTTTCGTACGTCCGTGCACGTCTCCCCCGCCTTCGCCGCCGCTCTGCTGCGGCTGGCCCGGACCGTCGGCGCGCGGACCGTGGTCGACGTCGGCGCCGGGCGGGGCGAACTCCTGCGCGCTCTGCACGACCTCGACCCGGACCTCGGGCTGGTCGGCATCGAGGTGGCCGAGCGGCCGGCCGGCCTGCCCGCGTCCGTACGGTGGTCGGCCGACCTTCCCGACGAGGTGGACGGGCTGCTGGTCGCCAACGAGTGGCTGGACAACATCGCCGTCGACGTCGCCGAACTCGACGACGCCCGGGTGACCCGGCTGGTGGAGGTCGACGCCGCCACCGGCGACGAACGCCTGGGCGCCCCCGCGGGCGAGGAGGACCTCGCCTGGCTGGCCGAGTGGTGGCCGCTGACCGACGGGCCGCCCGGCGCCCGCGCGGAGATCGGCCGGCCGCGAGACCTGGCCTGGGCCGATGTCGTACGCCGGCTGCGGTCGGGGCTCGCGCTCGCCGTCGACTACGGCCACGTGCGGTGGCGGCGCCCACCGGCCGGCACCCTGCGGGGCTACCGATCCGGTCGGCCGGTCGCGCCGGTACCCGACCGGTCCTGCGACATCACCGCCCATGTCGCGGTGGACGCGGTCGCCCGGGCGGGCGAACGAGCCGGCGCCGACGAGACGCTGCTCACCTCCCAGCGCGCGGCGCTGACCGCTCTCGGCGTGGACGGCGCCCGGCCCCCGCTCGCGCTGGCCGGCTCGGACCCGGTCGGCTATCTGGGTGCTCTGTCCCGGGCCGGCGAGGCTGCCGAACTCGTCGCGCCCGGCGGGCTCGGCGACTTCTGGTGGCTGGCCCAGGCGAAGGCCGGCAGCGCGGGCACCGGGGCGGTCGACCTGTGTCAGGCGCTGGGCGAGCCGGATCCGCCGACGGCGCTGTCCCCGTCGCCGTCCGGTCGTATGCCACCCTCCGGGTAGTCCTGTCGTACGGCACCCTCGGCGTGCTCCGCGGACCGAGGCGCGGCAACCGCGTCCGGCGGGACCGCGGCGACCGCCATCCGGCGTTGCATCCAGCGCTCGGGCCCGGCGGTGCGCCTGGCCAGCCGGGAGCGCTCGGCCTGGTCGCGCACCAGGTCGCGGGCGACTTCCGGAGCACGGTGCAGCGCGACCGCGTTCACCGGACCGACGGGGGTGTCGACGTGCACGCTGGCCAGGCCGAGCAGCCGTTGGTACGGCCCCTGGGTGACCCGCACGCTCTGCATCTTGACGTGCGGCACGACCGCGGTACGCCGGGTCAGCCAGCCGGCGTCGCTGACGAAAACCCGGTCGTCCACACCGTGCCGTAGGTAGCGCCAGCCGATCGGGCGCAGCCAGCGGGCTCGCCGCGGCGCACGGACCCGGGCCACGCCGTCGACGTCCACTCCCGGCAGGACGCGTTCCAGCAACGCCCGGGCCACCGGCCAGGGCGCGACCGGCAGCAGGGTGGACGACGTCTGGCCCTCCGAGCCCTTCCCGCCGTACCCCGCCACGTCGACCGACAGCTTCACCCAGCCCTTCGGCCGCCACAGGAACTGCTGCTCGATCTCCACCCCCTGCACCCGGCCCGGCGGCACCGTCTGCGCCCAGGTGTCCAGCAGCCCCTTGCGGATCCGCAGGCCGTCCGGCGACTCGCTCACGGTGAAGCCGAACTCGCCGACGAACTGCCGCCACACCACCCCGAGCCCACCGAGCGCCCACGGCAGCAGGAACGCCAGGCCGACGATCTCGCCGACGACCACCGACGCGATCGCCACCACCACGAACCCCAGCACCGCGGTGAGGAACGGCGCGCTCACCACGGTGGACGCCAGCAGGACACCCGGTGGTACGGCGACCAGCTGGTGCTCGGGCGCCTCCGGGGTGTCCGCGTCCAGCCCGGCCGCGCGAGCCAGCAACTCTGCCCGCAGTTGCTGGGCGCCGGGCTCGTTCAGGTACGCCAGCGGGGCCTCGGTCTTGCCGCCGCCGGCGACCTCCAGCCGGAGTTCGGCCACCCCGAGGAACCGCGCCAGCACCGGCCGCACGATGTCCACCGCCTGCAGCCGGTCGATCCGGATCCGCCGCGAACGCCGGAACAGGAAGCCGCTCTCGATCCGCAGTTCCTCGCCCTCGATGCGGTACTTCGTGAACCACCACGAGAACATCCCCAGCACCACGCCGAGGACCAGGGCGGCCAGCACCTGCAGGCCGAACAGCTTGTAGTTCAGGTCCCGGACGGCGTTCTGGCCGATCGCCGCGACCGCGAGTGCGAACCACTTCCAGCCGTTCAGTACCGGCGTCGCCGGGTGCAGCCGGCGCAGTGCGGTCACCGCGGCCTGGTCGCCACCGTCCGGCAACGGTTCCCCGGCGGCGAGGGGTTCGCGGTGCGCCTGCTCGCTCACAGGCCCGCTGCCCGCGCCTCGCCGAGCGCGGCCAGCCGGTCGCGCAGGCGTTCGGCCTCCTCCGGCGGCAGGCCGGGGATCTCGGCGTCGGTGGCCGGGGTGGCGGTGTGCAACTGCACCTTGGCGATCCCGAACTTCCGCTCGGCCGGGCCCGCCGTGACGTCGACGAACTGCATCCGGCCGTACGGCACCACCACCAGCGTGCGGAACAGCACACCGTGGGTGACCAGCAGGTCGTCGCCCCGCTCGGCGTACCCCCACGAACGCCAGTTGCGCCCGATCACCCACCAGCCCCAGCCGAGGACGGCGGCAGCCACCGCCACCACGGCCGCGGCGTAACCCCAGCCCAGCACCAGGCCCACCGCCAGCGCTCCGGCCAGGCCCAGCAGGCAGGTCCAGAACGCCAGGATCACCCGCCGTAGCTGGCAAAGACGAGGGGACACCGGTTGCCACCGCTCCCCCGGCGGCGCGAACAACGTGTCCATAGCCATGGAGATTAGCTGAGCGAACAAGGCCGGCCGAGCCGTGCGGCCGAGGGGGTTGCCGGGGCAGGCTGCCGGAGCGACGGCCGAGCCGTGCGGATCGACCGGCCGCCCGCGTGCGAGCATGGGCGACGTGACGACCGAACGGATCGTGAGCCTCGGCGCGGGAGCCGCCGGCCTGTCCGGTGGGACGGAACGCTACGAGCGGGGCGGTGGTGACGAGCTCGCCACCCAGGACATGATCCTCAACATCGGCCCCCAGCACCCGGCCACCCACGGCGTGCTGCGGCTGCGGATCACTCTCGACGGCGAGCGGATCGTCTCGTGCGAACCCGTCGTCGGCTACATGCACCGCGGCGCGGAGAAACTGTTCGAAGTACGCGACTACCGCCAGATCATCATGCTCGCCAACCGGCACGACTGGCTGTCGGCGTTCGCCAACGAACTCGGCGTGGTCCTCGCCGTCGAGCGGATGACCGGCATCGAGGTGCCGGTCCGCGCGGTGTGGGCACGGACCCTGCTGGCCGAACTCAACCGCGTCCTGAACCACCTGATGTTCCTCGGCAGCTATCCGCTGGAGGTCGGCGCGATCACGCCGATCTTCTACGCCTTCCGCGAGCGGGAGACGCTGCAGCAGGTGATGGAGGAGATCTCCGGCGGCCGGATGCACTACATGTTCAACCGGGTCGGCGGCCTGAAGGAGGACCTGCCCGCCGGCTGGCTGGGGCGGGTGGACGCCGCGATCGAAGCGGTGGCTCGCCGACTGCCCGAGGTCGAGGACCTGATCTTCGGGAACGAGATCTTCCGGGCCCGTACCCGCGGTGTCGGGGTCCTGTCGGCGGACCTGGTGCACTCCTACGGTGTCTCCGGACCGATCGCCCGGGCCAGCGGCGTCGACTTCGACCTGCGCCGGGACGAGCCGTACCTCGGCTACGGCGAACTCTTCGGGCCGGGCGGCCCAGGCCGGGTGGTCACCCGCACCGAGGGTGACTCGTTCGCGAGGTTCGACGTGTTGCGGGACCAGATCCACGTCTCCCTCGACCTGGCGCGCGCCTGCGTGGACCGGCTGCGCTCACTCCCGCCCGGGCCGGTCAACGTCCGGCTGCCGAAGATCCTCAAGGCGCCGGAGGGACAGACGTACGCCTGGACCGAGAGCCCCCTCGGCCTGAACGGCTACTACCTCGTGTCCCGCGGTGAGAAGACGCCGTGGCGGCTGAAGCTGCGCTCGGCGTCGTTCAACAACATCGCCGTGCTGCCCGAACTCGTGCCCGGCTGCGTCGTCGCCGACCTGGTGGCGATCCTCGGGTCGCTGTTCTTCGTGGTCGGCGACATCGACAAGTAGGTCGGACAAGTAGCTCGAGCGGCAGGGCCTGCACGTCGGCCTGCGCAGGAAGCGGGCCGGCCGAGACTGGCTCGGCCGGCCCGCTTCCTGGGCTGTCGTTCGGGCTGTCGGGCGGGTCAACTGCAGCCAGCGGCGGTCAGGCGCCCTTGCGCTCCTGGGCCGGGGACTCCTCGTGGCCGTCGGCCTCGACGGCCTTCGCCGGCGCGGCGTTCTTGGCCGGGGTGCCGTCGGCGGGCTGGTTGCGGTTGGCGTCCTGCTTGGCGTCCTCGGACTTGCCCTGCGTCTTCTGCCGGGCGGCGCGTTCTTCCTCGGCGATCCGGGCGCGTACCTCCCACGCCTTGAGATCGACGACCGTCGGGGCCTCGGGGAGGCTCTTCCACAGCTCCGGCGCCGCCGACTTCCCCTCCTGCGCCTTGGCCCCGTCTGCGGGCTCGACCTTCTCGGCGGGCTCGACCTTCTCGGCGGGCTCGACCTTCTCGGCGGGCTCGACCTTCTCGGCAGGCTCGACCTTCTCGGCAGGCTCGACCTTCTCGGCAGGCTCGGCCTTCTCGGCGGGCTCGGTCTTCTCGGCGGGCTCGGTCTTCTTCGCCGGCTCGACCTTCTCGGCAGGCGCCTCGGACCGGACGTCCTCGCCGGGGCCGGCGAGGGTGTCCCACTCAACCTGGCCTCCGCTGCCGGCAGCTCGCCGCTGGGTGCGTACCTGCGTCACCGCGCGCGCCACCGGGGTGGCCTGCCCGACCTTCGCAGCCGACTCGGCCTCAGGCGTCCCGGCGGCCTCGTCCCCTGCGGACTTGACGGGGACCTCGAGCCGCTGGCGGTTGTTGGCGAGCGTGAAGCCCTGCGCCATCACCCGGACGTGTGCGGCGTACATCGCGGCGTAGGAACGCGCCTGCGCGGCCCGGTCGGCGCCGTGCGTGCGCCGGGCACGTAGTAGTTCGACGTCGTAGACGGCCACCGCGACGACTCCGGACACGAGCGTGGTGATGGCAGCACCTGCCAGCAGCGCCGGAGCGCCCTGGGTGAGAGCGAACAACACCAGTGCGGCGCTCAGCGCCAGCACCGGAGTCGCCACCCACCTGGCGAGATGACGTACGCGGTGATCCCCCTGACGTGGCATGGGGAGAGGTTACGGTTTGTGGCAGCCGATGTGTGGCATATCCCGAATTACCCGAGTGTCGGCTACCTTACGTCATGCTGGCGATACCAAACCAGGACGAACTGGCATGGCTCACGCCATCTGGAGCACGGGGTCCGATGCGGCGCCGCACACATACGACGCCTGCGCCTCACGACTGGCGGCCGTTCCCGCCGCGCCGCGCAGCGCGCTCTTCCTGGTCGGGGTCCTCCGGCACCTTGCAGGCGCGTTCGAGCAACAGCCCGCCGACCATGACGGCCACGGCGGCGACGACGGTCACCACCGCCCGGATCACCCGGGTGCGGACGTCGGGGATGTCGGCGCTGGGAAGGAACCGGATCGCGATCCCGGCGTAGACGCCGGTGGCAAGCGCGCCCACCAGCGCGCTGGCCTTGGCCAGGGCGAGCAGTCGGACGGCGGTCAGCCCGTCGACCGAGCGCTGCTTGCGGTGGATCCGGTCGTACATGTACCACGCGCCGAGCAGCAGCAGGGCGGCGAAGAACGCCAGTCCGCCGGGCGCGGACCATGGGGTTCGCCCTACCGTCTGACCCATCGCCTGCAGGATGGCGACGCCGCTCCAGGCGACCGCACCACCGATCAGGATCAGGGCGACCAGTACCGCTGGCCGCGTCGTACGCACCGGTCTCACTCGATGCGCAACTCGAGGCCGTCCACGCGGGTGATCGTCGTGGTGTCCACCTGGCCGGCGAGGTCGCCGACCCGTCCCTGGCCGGGGATCACGCCGTCGGCGTCGACCGACGCCCATGGGAGGACCACGAACGCCCGCTCGTGGGCGCGGGGATGCGGGAGCACGAAGTCGTCCTCCTGGATCACCTTGTCGCCGACCACCACCAGGTCGACGTCGAGGGTGCGGGGAGCGCCCGGCTCGGTGCGGACCCGGCCGAAGGCGTCCTCGATCGCCAGTGCCCGCTCCAGCAGGGTGCGGGCGTGCAGCGTCGAGTCGACCACCACCACGGCGTTCAGGAAGTCGGGCGACCCCTCGGGGCCGCCGACGGCCGCGCTCTCGTAGACCGGCGAGACCCCGACGACCTCGACGTCCGGGGTGTCGGCCACCGCGTTCAGGGCACCCTGCAGATTGGCCACCCGATCGCCCAGGTTGCTGCCCAGTGCGACCACGACCCGCCGGATCGGGCGGAACCCACCGGTCAACGTGTCGGCGTCGATGATGTGCGGGTTGGGGGTCTCGTTCACGTACGGCTCCGGTGGATGGTCACGGCGACGTCGTCGAGCGGAAGCCCGACCGGCGCCTCGGGCTTGTGCAGGGTGACCTCTACGTGCTCCACCCGGGGGTGGTCGAGGCACAGATCGGCGACGCGCTGCGCCACCGTCTCGATGAGGTCGACGGGTTGCCTGCCCACGGCGTCGGCGACCTGGGTCGCCAGCAGTGAGTAGTCGAGCGTCTGGGAAAGGTCGTCGGCCAGGGCCGCCGGCCGGGTGTCGACGCCGAGTGCCACGTCGACCACGAAGGTCTGACCCTGTGCGCGCTCTTCCGGGTGGACACCATGGTGGCCGAACACGCGGAGCCCACGCAGGGTGATCAGATCAGCCACTATGTCCTCCTCCCGGTCGAAACATCCCTGGCCAGACAGTACCGGCGTGCCCTGTCATAACGACAACCCGAGGGGCCTGTTTGTTTCGTCCGTCGCACGGCTCACGGCAGGGCGAGGAAGCGACCTTCACAGTGTTCACCACCTGCTCATGGCCAGGTCACAGCGTGTTCGCGGACGTCGCCCGGCGGTGATCACGGGTGGGATTCCGGTCGGTCGCGGCCGGTCTCGTGTCCCGCCGGAGCCGCGCCCCAGGCGGCGGCCACCTTGACGCCGTCCAGAGTTGGCCGGACGGCATGGGATCGGACACACCACGCACCGGCCGCCGCCGCCAGCACCGCGACCGCCGCACTGGCGTCGTCCCGGTCGACTGTGCGTCGCCGTTGGCCGGTCTCGGGGTCGGCCAGCAGGTTTCCCAGAAACGTCTTGCGGGAGGCGGCGATCAGCACCGGACGGCCGAGCGAGGCGAGCCGGTCGAACCCGGCCAGCAGTGCCCAGTTGTGCTCGCCCGTCTTCGCGAACCCCAGACCCGGGTCGACCGCCAGCAGCTCCGGAGCGACCCCGGCGGCCTCGGCGGCGGCCAACCGGTCGCTCAGCTCACTGACCACGGTCTCGACCACGTCGTCGTAGGTCGCGTGCCGCTGCATCTGCGCCGCGTGCGCCCGCCAGTGCATGCAGATGTACGGAACGCCCGCGGCCGCGACGAAGGGCAGCATCCGTGGATCGGCCAGGCCACCGGACACGTCGTTGACCATCACCGCACCGGCCTCGACAGTCTCCTGGGCGACCCGGGAGCGCATGGTGTCGACCGAGACCAGCGCCCCGGCGCCGGCCAGCGCCCGGACGACCGGCAGGACCCGGGCCAGCTCCTCCTCCTCCGAGGGCCGGTCCGCTCCGGGACGAGTCGACTCACCGCCCACGTCGAGCAGGTCGGCGCCTTCGGCGAGCAACTCGTGGCCGTGGGCGATGGCCTTGTCGGGCTCCAGCCACTGGCCGCCGTCGGAGAACGAGTCGGGCGTGACGTTGAGCACCCCCATCACCAGCGCACGGCGGGGCTGGGGCAGGCCAGGGAGGTACGCCGTGGGTACACCGCTCACCCGCACGACCTCACCTCACTTCGTCTCGTGGCGCCCGGCGCCGGTGGCCAACGTCGGCGGCGGGCCTTGACGCACGGTCAGGCCACCACGACCTTCAGGCCGACACCAGCTCGACATCGACCCCATCAGCCCAACGTCGGCCGGCCGCCAGCCCTGCCACCCGAACCGGGAGGTCACCGGATGCCCCTCGACCCCACCAGATCCGCGGCGCCGTCTGGCGTCGCCCGCGCGGCGATCGTAGAGCCTCGCTCCGACACCCGTCGCGTCGCCGTCCTCCTCGCCGCGTTCCTGCTCGCCCTGTCCGCCCTCGTCACCGTGGCGCTGCCGGTCCGGGCAGCCCGAGCGGCCACACCGGGTACTACTCCGAAGGCCACCGCCGCCGACGCCACCGCGGCGGCCGGCGGTGCCCGGGTCGTCGAGGAGGAGCAGGTCGCGCCCCGCCAGGTCGACCTGACGATCGACTCACCGGCGCTCGGTACGACCGCCAAGGTGAGGTTGCTGACGCCGGACGGCTGGGAGCGCCGGCGGCCGGGCCGGCACTGGCCGGTGCTCTACCTGCTGCACGGGTGCTGCGGCGACTACACCAGCTGGACTGCGCTCACCGACGTGGCCGGCATCCCCTCACTGCGGAACGTCCTCGTGGTGATGCCGGAGGCGGGCAACGTCGGCTTCTACAGCGACTGGTACAACGCCGGGCAGGCCGGTCCGCCCGCCTGGGAGCGGTTCCACCTGACCGAGGTACGCCGGATCGTCGAACGCGACTACGGCGCCGGTCACCGCCGGGTGGTCGCCGGCCTGTCCATGGGCGGCTTCGGCGCGCTGTCGTACGCCGGCCGGCATCCGGGGATGTTCCGCGCCGCCGCGTCGTACAGCGGCGTCGTCGACACCCGGCACACGCCGGGGGCGACGCAGTTCGTCCTCGACCTGGTGGGCGGCTACGTCGACGACCCGCTGAAGTTGTGGGGCGACCCAACCGCCCAGGCGAGCGTGTGGGCAGCGCACAACCCGGCTGACCTGGTGCGCCAACTGCGGCGCATCCCGCTCTACCTGTCCTGCGGCAACGGCCAGGCGGGGCCGCTCGACCCGCCGGGGAGAACGAGCGCGTACGAGACGCTCTTCGAGTCCGAGAATCGGGTGCTGGCCGACCGGCTGCGGCAGGCCGGAGCACCTCGCCTGGAGACCCACTTCTACGGGCCCGGAACCCACAGCTGGCCTTACTGGCAACGCGAACTCCACCGCTCGCTGCCCATGCTGCTCGACGCCCTGCGCTGATCGTCCGGGGATTCCCGGGGAATGCCACGGATTCGCGGGGGAAGGGCCCGAAGGCCGAGGACCTTTGGTACGTTGACTGCGGGTGAGGGATGGGTCACAGCTCGAAATGGCGGCGGAGATTCCGGCCGCCCACGTGAAAGGAGAGTCATGAGCCCCGCCACCGCCGACGTCACCGTCACCCCCACGGCCGACGTCGTGCCCGCCGAGCCCGTCACCCGGGTCGAAATCCTCGAGATCCTCGACGACGCGTTCGCGACCGGCCCCGCCTCCCGCGGCCAGCTCGTCCAGGCGGCACGTGCCCAGGGCGCCCGACGGGAAGTCGTCTCGCTGCTGGAGCAGATCCCCGACCGGCACTACATCCACCAGCGCCAGCTGTGGGTACACATGCCGCAGGTCCCGGTCGGGTTGTAGGGCGAGGTCAGCGGCCTCGAGGCACCACCCGAATCACTCTGCGCAGGCGGGGTCCCCCCTGCGCAGTTCGAGTCCCTCCGGTACGAATCCCTCTGAGCAGTACGACGGTGCCGGCGGCTCTCCCTGCCAGGAGCGCCGCCGGCACCGCTCGGTCTCAGCTGTCCGCTGGGTTTCGAACTCAGGCTGTCCGGTCTGCTCAGGCGCCGATGATGAGGCTCATCGCCTCGGCCCTGGTGGTCGGGTCCCGCAGTTGACCGCGCACCGCCGAGGTCACGGTCTTCGCGCCCGGCTTGCGTACGCCCCGCATGGTCATGCACAGGTGCTCGCACTCGATCACCACGATGACGCCTCGGGGAGACAGGATGCGCAGCAGCGCGTCCGCCACCTGGGTGGTGAGCCGCTCCTGCACCTGTGGCCGCTTCGCGTACACGTCGACCAGCCGCGCCAGCTTGGACAGCCCGGTGATCTGGCCCTCGGCGTTCGGGATGTAGCCGATGTGCGCGCTGCCGGTGAACGGCACCAGGTGGTGCTCGCACACCGACCACACCTCGATGTCCTTGACCAGCACCATCTCGTCGTGGCCGAGGTCGAACGTCGTGGTCAGCACCGACTCCGGCGTCATCCGCAGGCCGGCGAACATCTCGGCGTACGCCCGGGCCACCCGGGCCGGGGTGTCGTGCAGCCCCTCGCGGTCGGGGTCCTCCCCCACGGCGAGCAACAGCTCACGGATCGCCCGCTCGGCCCGGCCGTGGTCGAACGGCGGAATCTCGGCAGCTTCGTGCAGATCTCTCACGTCAGTCACGCCTGTCGCCTTTGCGGTCACGGCAGTCCTGTCGTCGGTCCCTTGTGCCTCGTGGAATTCCCGGTGGTCGGTCGTCGCCGGTCGTCGTCGCCCGTCGACCCCGCCAGGGCGTCACGACGGCTCGGCGTGGTCCCCCGGAGTGGGGCGTCCGCCCTGCACGTCCGACTCGCCCTCCGGCGACGGCGCGATCACCAGCCCGCCCTCGGGCTGGTTGCCGTTGGGCGACAGCGCGACCTTCGGCGCGTCGACCGGCGGGATGTCGGACGGACGGCGGGTCGGCGACCCGGTCCAGGCGGGCCGGATCGGGCGCCGGCGGATCGGCTGGAAGATGGCCTCGATCTCGCCCTTGTCCAGGGTCTCGTGCTCGAACAGCTCCAGCACGAGGTTGTCCAGGACGTCGCGGTTCTCGACCAGGATGTCGAACGCCTCCTGGTGCGCGGTGTCGACCAGGCGGCGGACCTCCTCGTCGACCAGCGCGGCGACCTCTTCGGAGTAGTTGCGCTGGTGGCCGATGTCGCGGCCGAGGAACGGCTCGCCGTTGTTCTCGCCGAACCGGATGGCGCCGAGACGCTCGGTCATGCCGTACTGCGTGACCATCGCCCGGGCCAGCGCGCTCGCCTTCTCGATGTCGTTGGCCGCGCCGGTCGTCGGGTCGTGGAAGACGAGCTCCTCCGCGGCCCGGCCACCCATCATGTAGGCGAGCTTGTCCAGCATCTCCGACCGGGTGGTGGAGTACTTGTCCTCGTCCGGCAGCACCATGGTGTAGCCGAGTGCCCGGCCGCGCGGAAGGATCGTGACCTTGTGCACCGGGTCGGTGCCCGGCAGCGCCGCCGCCACCAGGGCGTGTCCGCCCTCGTGGTAGGCCGTGATCTTCTTCTCTTTGTCGCTCATCAGGCGGGTGCGCTTCTGCGGCCCGGCGATCACGCGGTCGATGGCCTCGTCGAGCGCGTCGTCGTCGATGAGCTTCTTGTTCTGCCGGGCGGTGAGCAGCGCCGCCTCGTTCAGCACGTTGGCCAGGTCGGCACCGCTGAAGCCGGGGGTGCGCCGGGCCACCGCCATCAGGTCGACGTCGGGCTGGACGGGCTTGCCGCGCGCGTGCACCTGGAGGATCTTGTGCCGGCCGATCAGGTCGGGGGCCTCCACGCTGATCTGCCGGTCGAAGCGGCCCGGACGCAGCAGTGCCGGGTCGAGGATGTCGGGACGGTTGGTCGCCGCGATCAGGATGACGCCGCCGCGTACGTCGAAACCGTCCATCTCGACCAGCAGCTGGTTGAGGGTCTGCTCGCGCTCGTCGTGGCCGCCGCCGAGACCGGCACCGCGGTGCCGCCCCACCGCGTCGATCTCGTCGATGAAGACGATGGCGGGCGCGTTGGCCTTGGCCTGCTCGAACAGGTCGCGCACCCGGGAGGCACCGACGCCGACGAACATCTCCACGAAGTCCGAACCGGAGATGGAGTAGAAGGGGACGCCGGCCTCACCCGCGACCGCGCGGGCCAGCAGGGTCTTACCGGTGCCGGGCTGGCCGTAGAGGAGGACGCCCTTGGGGATCTTCGCTCCCACGGCCTGGAACTTGGCCGGCTCCTGCAGGAACTCCTTGATCTCGCCGAGCTCCTCGATCGCCTCGTCGCAGCCGGCGACGTCGTTGAACGTGGACTTCGGGGTGTCCTTGCTGATCAGCTTGGCCTTGGACTTGCCGAAGTTCATCACCCGGCTGCCGCCGCCCTGGAACTGGTTCATCAGGAACAGGAACAGCAAGGCGATCAGCACGAACGGCAACAGGGTCGACAGCAGCGACCCGAACAGGCTGGGCTGGGCGATCTCGACGTTGTAGCCCTGGGGCAGCTGCTTTTGGTCGGCCTTCTGCTGGAGGAGCTTCTGCAGCTCGAGATCCTGGCCGTTCACCCAGGCGGCCTGCAGCTTCTTGCCGTCCTTGGTGGTGATCCGGATCTCCTGGTCGGTGCCGCCGACGATGACGGCGGAGGCGACGCGATTGGACCGGATCTGGTCGACGACCTTGTAGGTGTCGGTGGCCTGGAACCCACCCGACCGTGAGGCGAGTTCGCCGACGAACAGGATCGCGATGATGAGTACGGCGATCCAGAAGATCGGCCCGCGGAAGAATCGCTTGACGTCCATACTCCCGGGGCTTTCGGCCCCGTCCCTCCTGCTCATCGTTCCGCATCGCCAGGTGGGCGCTGCGGTGCTTCAGAACGACCGTCCCTCGAACGGTGATCGCACCGCTCTTGCCCCACGACGTGAGGAGAGTACGACGGTACACCGGCCGCTCGGCCGACACACCACGGCGTACTCTGGCCCGCCTATCTCAACAGACGCAACGTCGCAGGTCAGGTCGAGTGTTCCCACCAGCGATCCGTTAGTGGTGCGGATCTGGGCGAAACACCCCGAACCGGCACGCCGAGCGACGCGCCGACCTCGTGCGGTCGTGGCGACTGCTCCCCGATCGACCTCCCTTACGGCGCCTCTCCTGTCCGGATGCCCGCCCGGCCGACTGCTCAGTCCGGACCGATCCGGGTGGTCCGGACCGATCCGGGTGGTTCGGGCCGAGCCGTTCAGTCGGAGTACACGTGTGGTGCGAGCGTGCCGACACAGCGCAGGTTGCGGTAACGCTCGGCGTGGTCCAGGCCGTAACCGACGACGAACTCGTCGGGAATGTCGAAACCTACGTACTTCACCGAAACGGCCATCTTGGCCGCCTCCGGCTTGCGCAGAAGGGTACAGATCTCCACCGACGCCGCACCCCGGGACCGCAGATTGGCCACCAGCCAGGACAGTGTGAGCCCGGTGTCGATGATGTCCTCGACGATGAGCACGTTGCGCCCGGTGATGTCGGTGTCGAGGTCCTTCAGGATGCGCACGACACCCGAGGAGCGGGTGCCCGAGCCGTAGGAGGAGTACGCCACCCAGTCCATCTCGGCGTGTCGGGTCAGAGCGCGGGCGAAGTCGGCCATCACCATGACCGCGCCCTTCAGCACGCCGACGAGCAGAAGTTCCTTGCCCTCGTAGTCGCGCTCGACCGCGGCGGCGAGCTCGAGGATCTTGTTCTGGATCTCCTCCTCGGTGAGGAGGACGGCCTTCAGGTCCTGACTGATGTGCTCGGGGTCCACCGCGCAGCTCCGCATCTCGAACCGGGCATCTGGCGTCAGCGTCCCACACCTTCCCGGGCGTGCGGACCCGCACCCCGCGCCCGCGTCACCGCTCCCGGCGCAGGCGAATCTCTCCGTCACGCCGGGTGACCCGGACGTCGCCGGGCACCTCAACCCACGCCTGGCCGTGCCAGTCGGTGACCAGGGCGTCGAGTGCGGCGAGGTGGCCGGCGGTGAGGTCGGTGCCGGGGGAACCGGCGGCCAGGGCCGCCCGCCTCAGTACCCGGCGCCGGATCGCCGCCGGCAGCGCCGCCAGCGCCTCCACCCCGAGCACCACCGCACCTTCGTCATGGGCCGGCCCGTCGGCCGGCCAGGGGGTACGACATTTCGCGTACGCCTCGCCGGCCCACTCGTCCAGTGCGTCGGCGTCGTCGCGGAGCAGGTCACCGGTGCGGGCCAGGGCGGCCGTGACGCCGGGCCCGAGTTCGCGCTCGAGCACCGGCAGCACGTGGTGGCGCACCCGGGAGCGGGTGTACGCCGGGTCGAGGTTGTGGGGGTCGGACCAGAACCGCAGGCCCTCCGCCGTACAGGCCGCCTCGGTGGTGGCACGGGTCAGGCCGAGCAGAGGGCGGCGGTAGCGCCCGGCCGCGGTGCCGCCGGGCGACATCCCCGCCAGCGAACGCGTACCGGAGCCGCGGGCCAGTCCGAGCAGCACGGTCTCGGCCTGGTCGTCGAGGGTGTGCCCGAGCAGGACGGCGGCAGCGCCGTGCCGGTCGGCCACCGCGTCCAGCGCGGTGTATCGGGCTCGCCGGGCGGCCGCCTCGGGTCCGCCGCCCCCCTCGACGCGTACGGTCGCCGTCTCCACCGGCGACAGGCCGAGGTCGAGGAGGAACGCCTCGACCTCGGCGGCGCGCTCGGCCGACCCGGCCTGCAGCCCGTGGTCGACGGTCACCGCACCGGCGGACCAGTCCGCCCGCGCGGCCTCGAACGCCGTGGCAGCGGCCAGAGCGGTGGAGTCCGCACCGCCGGAGCAGGCCACCAGCACCCGCGCCCCTGGTGGGAGGTCGGCGAGTGCCCGCCGGACCGCCAGCCGGACCGAGGCGACGGCGGGGTGCGGCCCCATGGATCAGCCTTCGCTCCGGTTCGGTTGCTGGTTCGGTTGGTGTTTCGGTAGCTGGTTCGGTCGTGTCTGGACGCCGGTCAGTTGGGGAAGCCGTGCACCCGCCGCACCCATGCGTCGGGGTCGGTGATCTCCGCCTTGGTCGGAAGAGCGTCCGGACCGGACCAGACCTGGTTGAAGCCGTCCTGGCCGACCCGGCTGACGACGGTGCGCACGAACGCCGCGCCGTCGCGGTACTGCCGAAGTTTCGCGTCCAGGCCGAGCAGTCGCTTGAGCAGCTGGTCGAGCCAGTTGCCGCCGCCCCGGCGCTGCTGGAAGCGGTCGCGGATGGTGGCCACCGACGGGATGACCTCCGGTCCGACGCCGTCCATCACGACGTCGGCGTGGCCCTCCAGCAGGGACATGACGGCGGTGACCCGGTCGAGCACCTCCCGCTGTTCCGGGGTCTGCACCAGGTCGAGGAACGACATGCCCTGGTCGCCGCCGCCACGCGCCATCCGGCCGACCTGCTCCAGAGCCTGACGGAGCTGGCCGAACACCGCACTCGGGTCGAGGTCGGTGTGCTCCAGGAACGACCTGATCTGGCCACGCAGGTGGTCACGCAGCCACGGTACGGCGGTGAACTGCACGCGGTGGGTCTCCTCGTGCAGGCAGACCCACAGACGGAAGTCGCGCGGGTCGACCTCGAGCTCTCGTTCGATGTGGGCGACGTTGGGAGCGACCAGCAGCAACCGGCCCACCGGGGGCACCGTCGCCGCCACTTCCGCGGAGTGCCCGTCCGGGCCACCGACCGGCTCGACGAACGTGCCGGGTCCGGCGCCGTGCGGCTGCTCCGCGCTGTGCCGAGGCTCGGGCACCGTCGCCGGGGTGTCGTCGGACCAGAACGGGTCGAACTGCCCGAGCACCTTGCTGGACAGGAACGCCAGCAGGGCGCCGGTCTCGACGCCGGTCACCCGCGACCCCAGGGCGCCCATCGGCGAGTCGAGCCCACGCCGCTCGGCCAGCTTCTCGGCCAGCGGCTGGAGGATCTGGCGGAACGCGTCGACATTGGCCTGGGTCCAGCCGGCACGGTCCACCACCACGACCGGAGCCCGGGCGCCGGTGGCCCGGAGTCCGGTGAAGGCGCGAACGTGTCCCTCGGCCTGCTGGGCGAACTCACGAAGGTCGGCGACCACCCGTCGCGCCTCGTCGACGCTGACGTCGGGTCCGGGTCGGAGAAGACGGCGCGCGGTCGTGAGAGCGAGGTCCCAGTCGACCATGGAGTCGATGCCGTCAGCTGCCTCGGTTTGACTCATTCCCCCACCGTACGCGCTCCCGCCGACGCTCCAGCGAGCGATGCGAAAGCTCCGGGCCGGACCAGGGCAGGTCCTTGAAGGTGCCCGGGGGCTTCCCGGGCAGGTCCCGGGGTGGGTCCCCGGGGTCGGTCCGGGACCGGGGCCGGCGCCGCAAGCGCCCGCCCCCGGACCGGTACCGCTCAACGGCAACCGCAGGTGGCGAGCTTGGCCGCGAGGTTGTCGATCGCCCCATGGGGGTCGTATTTGGTGGCCTTGTCCGACATCACGGCGAAGGCCAGCGTGGCGCCGTCCTTGGTGGTCGCCAGGCCGGCCAGCGAGGACACTCCGCTCAGCGTGCCGGTCTTGGCCCGGACCAGGCCCACTCCCTCCGAGTCGCCGAAGCGCCGGGCGAGGCTTCCGGTGAAGCCGGCGATCGGCAGGCCGGTGAGCAGCGGGCGCAGCTTCGGATTCTGCGACCGGGACGCCACCACGAGAACCTTGCTGAGCACGTCGGCGCTGATCCGGTTGTGCCGGGACAGCCCGCTTCCGTCGTACAACGAGATCTTGTCGGCCCCGGCGACGCCGAGACGGGTGAGCTCGCCCTTGACGGCCGCAGCCGCTCCGGCGAAGGTCGCCGGCTTTCCCGAGGCCACCGCCACCTGCCGGGCGAGGATCTCCGCGCCGTCGTTGTCGCTGACCAGCAGGACGTGTTCGACGAGGTCGGACAGCGGCGGCGACTGGACCGACGCGATGGTGGCAGCCTTCGCCGGTGCCCGGCCGTGGCTTGGTCCGCCGGTGACGGTGATGCCGTTCTTGCTCAGGGCGGCCACGAACGCGTCACCGGCCGCCAGCGCCGGGTCCTTCGCCCGCGGCAGCTGGGAAGGCCAGGACAGTTTGTTCTCGTCCACCCACAGCGCGGAGATCCGGGCCACCACGCCGGTCGGGACGTACTGCTCCTCCCAGTTGGGATTGACCTGCTCGGAGAACAACGAGTCGTCGACGAGTACGCCCACCGACGTGGTGCCGGCGGCCCGCAGCGCCCTGGCGGTCCGCGCCGCGAGGCCGTCCACCGTCGGGGCGTCGCGGAAGCTGCGCGCGGGATCGACGATCCGGCTCCTCGCGGCCGCGGTCGCCAGGGACGGGTCGCCGCCGCCGACCAGGACGACCTGTCCCGCCTTGGCGCCGCGGACCACCTTGGTGGTGAACCGGTGGTCCGGACCGAGCAGACCGAGCGCCGCGGTGCTGGTGAGCAGCTTCGTGGTGGACGCCGGGATGAAACCGGTCGACTGGTCCTTGCCGTAGAGCAGGCGGCCCGAGGTGACGTCCCGGATGGCGACCGAGGTGGGCTGCTTGGCGAGTTCGGGTACGCCGAGCGCGGACTTCAGGGCCGCCGCCAGGCCGGTGGCGGTCGGCAGCACCTCACCGGGTGGCAGGAGGACGGCCCGCGCCGCCGCTCTGGTGGGCGACGGACTCGCCGCCGGCGAAGAGACGGAGGTACGCCCCGGGCCGGGCGACTGCGCGACGCCGGCTCCGGAACCGCCCAGGCGGACCGCGCCGGTCGCCACCACGGTGACGCCGGCGACCACCAGGGCACAGACCACCAGGATCGCCACCCCAACCCCGGTCAGGCGCCGCCGGGGCCCGGGGATGCCGGTCTCCATCAGAGACTTCCCGGCCGGGGTCGGCGGGTGGGCCTCCGCGGATGGCGTGGGCGGGTGGTCCTCCGCGGATGGCGTGGACAGGTTGTCGTCCACGGACGCGTGGTTCTCGGCGTCGTGTGCGCGTTCGGCCTGGCGCCGCCGGCGCTCGTCCGCCCACCAGCCGGCGCTGGGTTCGCGCCCGGCGCCCTCCCGCCCGAGTTCCTCGCGACCGGTCCCCTCGCGGCCGGTCCCCTCGGGTTCGCCGCCGTGGGCATGCCTGTCGTCTCGTCGATCCGGCACCTGTCGTCCCTCCCCGATCCGCCGGCGGCGGGTGGGTGATTCCCCGGCGCGGCACGAAACGTGCGACAGCACCGGAGGGCTCACCCCGGAAAGCCCACCGTCCAGATACCCCGACCTGCCGGGTGACCTTACGTGTTGGACAGCACCGACCTGCCGCGGCCCTCCCCCCGGCTGCATCCGTCCGGGGGGCGTCCAGGGCCGTTCAGACCTCACCGTTCGGACGTTCGCCGCGGCCGATCGCCGAACGCCCCGCCACCGCCAACTCCGTACGTGCGGGACACTGTGCGGGCAGGTTCTGGAGACGAAAGGCAGGCGTTGTGGACGTCGACGTGACGATCGAGATCCCCAAGGGTCAGCGCAACAAGTACGAGATGGATCACGTGACCGGCCGGATTCGGCTGGACCGGACGCTGTTCACCGCCACGCAGTATCCGGCCGACTACGGGTTCATCGACGACACCCTCGGCCAGGACGGCGACCCGCTCGACGCCCTCGTCCTGCTCCAGGAACCGACCTTCCCGGGCTGCCTGATCTGTGCCCGGCCGATCGCGATGTTCCGGATGCGCGACGAGAAGGGCCGCGACGACAAGGTTCTGTGCGTCCCCTCCAAGGACCCGCGGCTGGCCCACCTGCAGGACATCAACGACGTGCCGGAGTTCGACCGGTTGGAGATCCAGCACTTCTTCGAGGTCTACAAGGAACTCGAGCCCGGCAAGTCGGTCGAGGGTGCCACCTGGGTGGGCCGGGCCGAGGCCGAGCAGGAGATCCTCGCCTCGATCCAGCGCGCGAAGGACAACGGGAGCCACTGATCCATCCTCTGGCCCGGCCGCTGGTTCTGCGCGGACCGCACTGCTGACCGTCGGTGGTGTCGTCAGCTCCGAACGGTGACCAGGTGACGGTTCGGGGCCGGCCGATCACCCTTCCGCCGGCGCGCCGACGGTGACCAGCGAGCCGCCTCGAACCCGCAGCCGGGCAGCCGCCGAGCCCTCGTTGACCGCCAGCGCGAGCCGCCGGTCGGAGTCGAGATAGGTGAGGAGCTCACCGGCCGGCACGTCGCCGAACGCCCGGCCGACCCGGGCTCGATCCCGTACGCCCTCCCCCTCACCCGGTGCGCCCGGCTCGCGCGCCTCCTCCGGTCCGGCCGTGGCAACGTCAACCCAGCCTTGCGCTGCCCACTCGCCCAGCACCGCGAGGTCGGCAGCGTCCCCCGCCAACTGCACGTTGCCGTAGTGGTCGACGTACGTCACCTCGCACGTCAGCGAGGCGGCCGTTCTGGTCCTTGCGGGCGCGGGCAACCGCACCAGCGAGTCGACGGCCACCTGCTCACCCACGTCGCCGAGGGATCCGCCGCCGGCGAGGAACGCCCCGACCGGCATGAACACGTCCCGTCCGTGGAACGTCCGGTCCACCTCCGGCAGCCACAACTCGCCATTGGTGAGCGCGTACGCGTCGGACACTCCGCCGAGCACGTCCGCCGCCGGTGGCAGCAGTCCGTTGTCCGGACCGACCAGCACACTCGATCCGGCCCGCAGGGCCAGTCCCCGGCGGGCCGTCCCGACTCCGGGATCGACGACCGCGACGTAGACCGCCGGTGGCAGGTGGCGGGCGACCCGCGCCAGCACGGTCGCGCCATGGCGTACGTCCTGTGGCGGCACGTCGTGGGTGAGGTCGAGCACCCTCGCCGACGGTGCCCGGGTCGCGGCGACCCCGTGGCAGACGGCGGCGAAACCGTCCCGCGTGCCGTAGTCGGTGAGGAAGGCGATCAGGTCCGGCATGCTCGCCGATTGTGCCGGGACTCAGCGCGGCCGGGCGAAGTGGGTGGGCCTGCCCATGTAGAACATCGACCTGACCTCGACGTCGCGGCCGGGGCGCGGCGCCTGCACCATCTTGCCGTTCCCGATGTACATCGCCACGTGGTAGATCGTGTTGGAGTCACGGGGGTTGCTCGCCCAGAACAACAGGTCGCCCGGACGTACTTCGCCCAGCCCGATCCGCTGCGACTGCCAGTACTGTCCGCGGGCGAAGTGCGGCATCGAGATGCCGGCGTTCTCCCACGCCCGCATGGTCAGTCCCGAGCAGTCCCAGCTACCCGGGCCGTCGGCGCCGAAGACGTACGGCTCGCCGAGCTGTCCCAGCGCGTACGCCACCGCAAGCTCGCCTTGACGCGACGACCCGCCGCCCCTGCCCGGCGAGGGCCTGCCGCCATGCTTGCGGCCGCCATCGTTGTCGTTCTTGCTCTCGTGGCCCTTGTGGTCCTTGTGGCCGTTGTCGTCGTTGCCGTTGTTGTTGGCCCGATCCTGCCCGCGGTCGGCGTTGCGGCGCGCGCGTTCGGCCTGTTCGGCACGTCGGCGCGCCGCTTCCGCGCCACGGCGTGCCTGCTCGGCCAGCCCTGCCTGACGTTTCGCCGCCAGGTCGGTGGAGATGTTCTGCAGGTCGGCGAGCCGGGCGACGAGAGCGGCCTTCTCGGCCTCGATCGAATCGACGGCCCGGGTCTGCGTGCTCAGCGCCGCCACGGCCTGCTGCCTGGCCCGGTCCGCCTCCGCTGCCCGTCGGCGGACGACGCCCGCGGAGGCGGCGGCCTCCTGCGCGAGCACGTGCGAGACCGCCTGGCCGGCGCGCAGTCGTTGGTACGCGTTGTTGGCGGAGGTGGACACCATCGAGGCCGTCGACGCACGGTCCAGCATGGTCCGCGGGCCCTCGGCGTCCAGGTAGGCGACGATCTCGGTCAGCCGGCCGTCCTGGCTGTAGTCGGCGACTGCCAGGCGAGCCACCTCACGTCGGCGTTCCTCCACCTGGCGACGTGCCCGGTCCGCCCGTGCGGCCGCGGCACGCGCGGCCCGGCCGGCTTTCGTACGTCCGTAGACAGCGGTGTCGTAGGCCTCCACGGCCGTCTGCGCGGCGACGTCGAGGGCGCGCAGCCGGGCATCGGCTTCGGCGAGCCGGGCCTGCACCTGGCCGACGTCGGCCGCCGCGTCCGCGGCCCGCCCGCGCGCGACCTCCACCTGGTGCCGGCTCGGAATGCTCGGCGGGTCAGGGGGTTCCGCCGCCGCGGGACCAGCGGTGGTCACCACCGCCACACCGATCAGCAGGGCGAGCGTTTCCCGCGCGCCCCGGCCCGGCCGTGACGAGCACGGGCCGGACGAGTCCACGTCGGGTGGCTCCACGGCGATCGCCTCCTCGCGGGCGGGGACGACGCCCGCCAGAGAACAACCAACACCTGCCGCTCGGAACGTACCTATCAGAAGGAGGCCGCGAAACGCCTTTGCCCCGTCAAGGTTGGCCAGTCCGGTCACGGTGGTGAAAAGACGCAGGAAACCCGCGGAAGCCCGTGTCACCGGCATTCGGGGATGGGCCGACCTCGCGACAGCGAAAGCTCCCGGAACACCTGCCACAGAAGGCTTCCTACGACACAAAGACCGTGCCCGGCAGAAAGCCTTTGTACGACCGAACTCTCGCTCGGCGGGCCGGGCAGAAGCCAACCGGCATAAGAATTCGTCAGCGGCCGGGCCGGGGGAACATCTCCCCGGCCAGCGGTTCTCCAGGGGTCATATCGAGCGGCTCGGTCACCGGGTGCGGTGCACCGGAGAACTTCGTCTCGGCGTCCATGTAGATGGCCACGTGCGCCAGCCGCGCCTGGTCGGTGCGGTTGGGGGTCGCCATGTGGCCGGTGTAGCTGCAGTGGAAGGTGCAGTCGCCGGCCCGCAGGGGAACGGTCACCCGCGGCACCCAGCGAAGCGACGGGTCGAGGTCGAAGAGGTCCTCCTCGTCGCGGAGGTTCTGCGGGCGGAACCCGGTCAGCTCCTGCGTGCCGGGCAGGAAGGTCATGCATCCGCGCTCGGGTGGCACGTCGACCAGCGCGATCCAGGCCGACAGCGAATGGCGGTCACCGGTGTGCGGCCAGTACGGCCGGTCCTGGTGGAACTCCGTGGGCGCCTCGTTGTGCGGCTCCTTCACCAGCATGTGGTCGTGCCAGATGCGCAACGGAATTCCGGCGAGCTGTTCGGCCACCCCCGCCAGTCGCGGGTGCAGGGTGAGCTCGCTCATCGTCGGGTCCTGGCGCCAGACGTTAACCAGCTGGGTGAACACCCGGTCCTTCGCGAGACTCTCCGACCGGTGCGCCTCCAGGAAGCGCTCGGCCGCGTCACGGAAATGCTCGACCTCCGCACGATCGAGTACGCCTCGCACCCGGACGAAGCCGTCGCGACGGTAGCGCTCGACGAGTTCGGGTTCGAGCCGACCTGTGCTGTCGACGTCGCTGCGCCATTCGAGTACGCCGCTCGTCGTCATGGGATGCCGCCCCCTCGTGGGTGGTCGCCGGTACTGGCGTGCTTGGCGTCTGGCGATGATCCTGGCACGAGTACGGGCAGGTGCCACCCGCTGCCGGTTCGCTGGGCCACACTCGGCCAAACCCCTCGGTACGTTGGGACGCGCACCCGCTCCCGTCCGAAGGAGCCACCATGTCCCGGTGGTCACCGGCGGGGGCACCGGCATCGACCGCGCCGTCGCCCTGCGGTTCGAGGCCGCCGGACTTCGACCTCGACGAGCCGGACAGCCTGGAGTCTCTCTCCGAGCAGTGGCGCACGAACTGCACCGCCAACGTCGATCGCGGCGGAGAAGGGCGCCGGGGCGTACGGCGCGGCCAAGGCGGCCTTCGGCCAACTGGAATCTCGGCGCCGCCGCCGAGCTCGGCACGCGGGGGATCACGGCGCGCGGCACATCACCGGCCAGGTGCTGCCGTGAACGGCGGCGCCCACACCACTCGGTGAGCAGGCGTTCTCGGTGAGCGACACCTCCTGGTGAGCAGCGCCTCGCTCTGGCGAACGTCCCCGGCCCCTGCGAGCGGTCTCCCCTCTGGGCCATCGGGGGTGGCGGCCGTTAGGGTCGCCGACTGTGAACACCATCCCGGACCCGGCCACCACCCCGACTGCCGCCTCGCCCGCTGTCGCGGCCCGAACGGCGGCGCCCACACCACTCGGTGAGCAGGCGTTCTCGGTGAGCGACACCTCCTGGTGAGCAGCGCCTCGCTCTGGCGAACGTCCCCGGCCCCTGCGAGCGGTCTCCCCTCTGGGCCATCGGGGGTGGCGGCCGTTAGGGTCGCCGACTGTGAACACCATCCCGGACCCGGCCACCACCCCGACTGCCGCCTCGCCCGCTGTCGCGGCCCGAACGGCGGCGCCCACACCACTCGGTGAGCAGGCGTTCTCGGTGAGCGACACCTCCTGGTGAGCAGCGCCTCGCTCTGGCGAACGTCCCCGGCCCCTGCGAGCGGTCGCCCCTCTGGGCCATCGGGGGTGGCGGCCGTTAGGGTCGCCGACTGTGAACACCATCCCGGACCCGGCCACCACCCCGACTGCCGCCTCGCCCGCTGTCGCGGCCCAGGACGTCCCAGCCGACGCAGCCCCCACGATCCGTGCGGTGAGCGGGGAGGAGCTCCTCACCACCGCCTACCCGCTGTGGGCGTACGCCTTCCAGGGCTCACCTGTCTCCGACGAGACGGTCGACCGCTGGCGGACCGAGCTCGCCTCCGGCGAGGGTGAGGACGACTCCCGGGTCAACCTGGTCGCGTTCGGCGGCGGCGAGGCGGAGGCCGTCGTGGGCGGGATCTCCATGCGGCACAACGTCCGCGGCTCGGTGTTTCCGATGGTCGGGATCAGCGGGGTGGCGACCCACCCGAAGGCCCGCCGGCGCGGTCACGTCCGCACTCTGCTCACCCGGATGCACGAGCAGATGCGCGACAGCGGGCACGTGCTGAGCACGCTCTACCCGTTCCGGCAGTCGTTCTACGAACGCTTCGGCTACGTCGGGTTCCCCAAGCCGCGCAACATCCGGCTGGAGGCCGGCGGCCTGGAGCGGATGCTGCGGGTCGAGGTGCCCGGCGAGGTGAGCGTCCACCGCATCGGCGAGGTGTTCGACGACTACTACGCGCTGCTGGAGACGCTGCTCGGCGAGCGCCACGGGTTCTCGGTCTTCAACCGGGCCGGCACCGTGGGAGTGGCGAAGGAGAACAAGCACTGGATCGCCCTCGCCCGCCACGAGGGTGAGATCGTCGGCGCGCTGCTGTACCGCACCAACGGTTTCGGCGAGGAGCTCCAGGGCCGGCAGCTGCTCACCCGCGGCCCGATCGGGCGGACGCTCCTGCTGCAGTGGCTGGCCCGGCATCACGACCAGTACAGCTCGTTCACGTTCGAGCTGCCGCCGGACGAGCGCCCCGACCTGTGGTACGTCGACCTCGCCTACGACGACGAGACCAAGGTCAGCGGCCCCAACCACAGCTCACCGATGGGCCGGGTCCTGTCGGTGCCCGGGCTGGCCGGGATCACGACGGGCACCGCCCGGGCGACGATCGAGGTGGTGGACGACCCGTTCGTGGCCGGCACCTGGACGCTGGACGGACGCGGCGGGACGCTCGAGGTCACTTCCGGCAGCGCGTCCGGCGGCAACGGCGCGGGCACCGGAGCCACGGCGCGGCTGACCTCGCACGGGTTGGCCGCCCTGGTCTACGGCGTCATCGACCCGGCAGAGCTGGCGCTGCAGGGCTACGGCACCGTCGACGCCGAGACTGCCCAGGAACTGCGCACGATGTTCCCGCCCGCCGCGCCGTACCTCTTCTCCGGCTTCTGATTCGCCGTTGGTGATTCGCGGCTGGTGACTCGCGGCTCCGGTTCACCGTTCTGGCTCACCGGCGGTCGACAGCAGCGGGCAGCGCCCGGGAACTCCCGGGCGCTGCCCGCCCGTCACCGGGCTCAGCCGAGCCCGGCGCCGCCCTTGCTGGCGAGGTACATCTCGAACGCCTCGCGAGCGAGCTGGGACACGGTCTTGCCGTCCCGCGCAGCCTGCTCCTCGGCCATCGCCCGAAGGGCAGGCGGAGCACGGAACGTCACCTGTGGCGAGCGACCCTGCCCACCCAGCGACGGCCGGCCCCGGCCCCTCGCGCCCTCGGGCTCCACGCGCGGTGCCGGAATGTGCCCGGCACCGTACTCGCCCCGTTCCTCGGATACGAGCCTTACGCCGGTGCCCACGTCCAGCGTGGAATTCTCGGTCATCCCGACCCTCCTCCTTCGCAGGTAATCGGAAAATGTGTGATGCACGGGGAAGTGATCACATCCTCCGATCGAAACGCCGAGCACCTGCGGCCTCGCCCCCCGACAAGGGCGCGTACGCCGGCGAACTTCGTCCCGTTCGGATTCTCAGGGTGTTGTTGCGGGGGTGTTGTCCTCGATCTCCAATCTCGCGATCTCGGGATGATGCAGATCAAATGCCGGACTGTCGGACCGGATCCGGGGCATGGAGGTGAAGTTGTGGCGCGGTGCGGGTGACGCCGTCGCCCACTCCAGCGAGCGACCCCAACCCCAGGGGTCGTCGAGCTCCACTTTCGGGTGGTTGCGCGAGACGAAGACGTTGAGAAGGAACGGCAACGTGGACATGCCGAGCAGGAACGCACCGATGGTGGACACGGTGTTGAGGGTGGTGAACCCGTCCTCCTGGTGGTAGTCCACGTAACGGCGCGGCATTCCCTCCACGCCGAGCCAGTGCTGCACCATGAAGGTCAACTGGAATCCGACGAACAGCGTCCAGAAATGGATCTTCCCCAGTCGTTCGTCCAGCATCCGGCCCGTCATCTTCGGCCACCAGAAGTAGAAGCCGCCGAACATCGCGAACACCACGGTCCCGAACACGACGTAGTGGAAGTGGGCCACCACGAAGTAGGTGTCGGTGACCTGGAAGTCCAGCGGCGGCGACGCGAGGATCACCCCGGTCAGCCCGCCGAAGAGGAACGTCACGAGGAAACCGATCGACCACAGCATCGGCGTCTCGAACGTCACCGAGCCCCGCCACATCGTCCCGATCCAGTTGAAGAACTTCACCCCCGTCGGGATCGCGATGAAGTACGTCATCAACGAGAAGAACGGCAGTTCGACGCTGCCCGTGGCGAACATGTGGTGCGCCCACACCGCCATCGACAGCGCCGAGATGGCGATCGTGGCAGCCACCATCCCGACGTACCCGAACAGCGGCTTGCGGCTGAAGACCGGAATGATCTCGGTGATGATCCCGAAGAAGGGAATAGCGATGATGTAGACCTCGGGATGGCCGAAGAACCAGAACAGGTGCTGCCACAGCAGCGGCCCGTGCGACGTGGCGTCATAGACCTTCGCGCCCAGCCTGCGGTCGGCCTCCAACATGAGCAACGCTCCGGCGAGCACCGGGAACGCCACGATGACCATGATGCTGGTGAGCAACACGTTCCAAGTGAAGATGGGCATCCGGAACATCGTCATGCCCGGCGCGCGCAGGCACACGATCGTGGCGATGAAGTTGACCCCACCGAGGATGGTGCCCAGCCCGGCGAGGTAGAGACCCATCACCCACAGGTCGCCACCGAAGGTCGGCGAGTAGGTCGGTCCGCTCAGCGTGGTGTACGCCGTCCAGCCGAAGGCCGCCGCGCCGTCGGGGTCGGCGAACGACGACAGCACGATCAGTCCGCCGAACAGGAACATCCAGTAGCTCAGCATGTTCATCCGCGGGAACGCGACGTCCGGCGCCCCGATCTGCAACGGCATGATGACGTTCGCGAAACCGACGAACAACGGGGTCGCGAACAACAACAACATGACGGTGCCGTGGATGGTGAAGAACTCGTTGTAGAGCAGCACGCCTCGGTCGCCGCGAAAGACCTGCTGTCCGGGGCGGGCGAGTTCCGCGCGCATGAACATCGCCATCACGCCGGCGGCCAGGAAGAAGACGAAGGACGTGACGAGGTACAGCTTGCCGACGACTTTGTGATCGGTCGTCGTCAGCCAATGGACGACGAGAGTTCCGATACTGCGGCGTACCACCGGCCCAGGCCGCGACACACCCCGCACTTGAGTAGCCATCAAGTCCCCCGGACTGCGATCCAACATGGATCGTTGCCCGGGCCACAAAAACCGAAACGTAAGGCCGGTGGACCGATTGTGCGGCACTGCGAGACATCGGTCGCGAGGACCGTTGTTCGAAGAGTTCTCTCACCCGTCGGCGTTCGGCGAGAACTCTCTCATGGTCGCGTTATCGACGAGCCCGCTCGTTTCGCCTGCGCGCGTGGATGGCGACGCTGACCCATAGCCAGACCAGCGGAAAGACCGGCCAGGGGTGATGGTCGTGGTTGCTGGTGGCCACCCAGTGTCCGAGCATCACGGCCGACAACAGCACCACGATGAGGGTGTGGATCAGCAGGCCGGGATCGGCCCACCGCCGGCCGTCGGACGCCAGCGCCGGTCTGGCCGGGGCCCCTGTCCGCACCGGCACCGCCGGGCTGCTCACGGGAAGGTCGGCGACCAGGGCTGCCAGCTCGTGGCGGTACCTGCTGGCGAACACACCGGTGAGCCGCTCGTCGGATTCCTCGAGCGTCAACCGGCCCTCGGCGGTGGCCTCCTGGATCCGCCGCGCCACCTCGTCGCGTTCCTGGTCCGACGCCCTCATCGGCTGGTGCTCGGTGCTCATGCCTCATAGTCGCTCGCGCACCGGGCACCGGCAATCGCCCATGCGGACGACTCCTGCCTACGCCGTGGGGCGTACCGGCTGTCCCGGGGAGTGGGGCACGGGGAGTCCCTGTCAGAGGAGGGTGCTCCAGTATGACCAGAACCGGCCCCCGACCAGCACCAGGATCACCATGATCCACGCGGTCAGGATCGTCGCGTGGTAGCGGGTCAGCACTCCCGCGACCTTCCGGCCGGCGGCGCCGACGGGCAGGTGGCCGCGGTCGAGGTTGTGCAGCGTGGTGTAGAGGAACATCGGGATGGTCACGAACCACACCACGACGCAGTACGGGCACACCGCACCGATCCGGTAGAGCGTCTGGTACATCAGCCAGTGCACGAAGATCACCCCGAGCACCGTGCCGGCCTGCAGGCCCAGCCAGAACCACCGCCGGAAGGTGGCGCCGGCCAGCAGCGCGGCGCCGATGGTGAGAACCACCGCGAACCCGGCCACCCCGAGCAGCGGGTTCGGGAACCCGAACGCCGCCGCCTGCTCGGTCTTCATCACCGAACCGCAGGAGATGATCGGGTTCAGGTTGCAGCTCGGGACGTACTTCGGGTTGATCAGCAGCTCGACCTTCTCGACCATCAGCACGAACGCCGCGGCCAGGCCGATCACACCGCCGATGACGTACAACAGCGGAAGCAGCCGGGGAAACGGCCCCTCCGACCCGGGCACCCTCGCCCAGGCGCGCGGACGGGCCGCCGCCTCGAGTTCCTCGTCGTCGAATTCGTCGTCGAACTCGTCGTCGAGTTCCGCGTCGTCCGGATCGGCCAGGTCGGGTGCGCTGTCGCGCGGTTCGTCCTGGTCGACGGCGTTCGTCGGCGCAGCGGGAGGATCGGTCGGCGAGTGCGGCATGTGAGCCCCCGGGTGTTCGGCGTTCAGCGTCGTCCATCTTCCAGTGGCGACCCGCGCCGGCCGCGACCGGGTTCGGCCAACGCCTCGTTCGGCACCAGTTGTCCGCTGGTGTCCGGACAGCGTTCGCTCAGCGTTCGGCGAGCTTGGCGAGCCGCGCCAGTGCGTGCCCGAAGAACGGCGTGGACACCCGCCCGAGCCCGGCGAGCACGGCTTCCCCGATTGGTCCGCCGGGCGCGGGGAGATCCTCCCGCCAGGTGAAGCGGCACCGGTCCGCCGCGAGGGGCTCGATCTCGAACGTCCCGGTCCCCCGCAGCACCCGGCCGTCGTGCCGGACGACGCAGCGGCCCGGCGGCGCCCAGTCGACCACCTCCATCGGGTCGGTCACGCCGGCCGGCCCGACCCCGGTGACCGCCTCCAACCGGGTGCCGAGTCCTTCGCGGGGGCCGGGCAGGACCCGGACCTTCGTGAGGGGCATCCACTCACCCTGGCGTTCCCAGTCGACCAGCAGGTCCCAGACCCGCCGCGCCGGGGCGGCGATCTCCCGCGACGCGCTGATGTCCATTCCGCGACCCTACCGACCCCGCTCACCCGGCGGTGTCCGCCAGCACCGCTCGGTGACCCGCCCGTGCCTGTGGGCGTCCGCCGGGACGCCACGGCCAATCCACTCGCGTCCTCGCGGGCGGGCGTGCGAGGCTTTGCCCCATGGCCAGCAAACAGCGGGGTAAGCCCGAATCCGCGTCCACCCCGGCGCCAGACGCCGCAGAGGTGCCCGACACCCAGGACGGCGCCGAGGCACCCGAGGCAACCAACGGCGACAGCGAGGACGACGTACGCCGTAAGTTCCGCGAGAGCCTGGAGCGGAAGCGTCACCAGCACCGGGACCAGCTCGCCGAAGGGACCGGCAAGGCGTCGCAGAAGATCCAGGAAGGGCTCGCTCCGACCACCGGTCGGCGGTCCTTCCGGCGCAAGAGCGGCTGACGCCAGCGTTCGGTTGAGCAGCGTCCAGTTGAGCGGTGCTCAACTGGACGGTGCTCAGCAGGGCAGCGCGGCGGTCAGGTCGAGTTCGACCCGCTGACCGGCGTAGCCCAGCTGAGCCACCCCGAGCAGCGTGCTCGCGGTCGTGAACGCCGGAGCCAGCTCCGAGGCGTTGAACCACTGCCAGACCGAGCCGAGCTCGTCGTTGCGCGAACTCACGACGTAGATCACCGAACGCACTACGTCCTCGGGAACTGCGCCGACCACCTCCAGTACGACCAAGGCGTTGGCCACGATCTGGTCGACCTGGGGTTCGAGTTCGCCGGGCGCCACCACGGCGCCGGTCCGGTCCAGCGGGCACTGGCCGGCGAGATAGGCCGTCCGGCCGGCCTCCACCACGGTCACGTGGTGATAGCCCGGAGTCGGGTGCAGGTCGTCGGGGTTGGTTCGGGTGATCAGTCTGGACATGCCGTGAGTATCCCGAGGGTTCAACGGCTCCGCTGCAGCCGGACCAGGGCGTCGATGGCGTCCCGGGTCTCACCGCCGGTGGTGTGCACCGGACGCCGTACCCGCTCGGCCCGCTCCACGATCCAGTCCGCCGCCGCGCCGTCTGCCCCGGCGTTCAGGTCGCCCAGGATGTCGTCGGGCGTGAACAGCACCCGCGGGTCCTGCGGACCGCCGACGCCCTCGGTGAGGTTCGTGGTGTCGTGCCCGACGACCAGCAGTACGCCGCCCGGCGCGACCGCGTTCGCCGCGTGCCACAAGGCCCGGCGCCGCTCGTCGGCGACCAGGTGCAGGTAGATCACACACACCAGGGAGTACGCCCCGGCCGGCCCCACCTCGTCCCGTACGTCGGCCACCTTCCAGGTGATCCGGTCGGCGACGTCCGCAGCCTCGGACCCGGCCAGCCGACGGCCTCGCTCGACGGCGACGCCGGAGAAGTCCACGGCGGTGACCTCCCAGCCGCGTCGGGCCAGCCAGATCGCGTTCCGGCCCTCACCGGCCGCGAGATCCAGGGCGTGTCCGGGCGGCAGGTCGGCGGTCTCGGCGGCCAGCCACCGGTTGGGCTCGGCACCCCAGACGAGTTCGACCGCGGCGTACCGCTCGTCCCATCCCGCGCCGTCCATGCCGCTCGCGCCACTCATGCGGTCATGCTGTCAGCTACGCGCACACCGGAGGGAGGCGAGGGCGGGTCGATGAGACGTCCCACGGGTGTCATCGCCCCGGTGCGGCCCGCAGCATGCGGAGCACGCCCCGGTGACCGGCGCAGGCGCCGCGGTGTCCGCCGTCCATGCTGATCGCGTCGTCCCGGCACTGCACCAGGAAGCCGGTCCCTGCCCAGAAGTCCGTCGTGCAGCGGAAGTACCCGCAGATCCCGGGCTCCGGACTCGCGATCGGCCGGCCGGTGGTGCAGAAGTGGTAGCCGTACGGATTGGCCGGCGCTCCGCACCGGTCCGCCTCGCCGGACGGGCCGGCCGCTCCTGAGCCAGACGACCCGGCCGAGCCGGACGACCTGGCCGAGCCCGACGACCTGGCCGACCCTGCCGACCCTGACAGTCCGGCCGAGTGCCCGGCCCTCGACGAGCCGGCCGAATTCGCGGGGTCCTGGGCCGGCAGATCACGGCCGCGACCCTGCCCGCCGCCGGCCGAGGGGGATGGTTCGCGGGTCGCCGGCGTCGGCTGCCGCGGGGTCACGGCGCCGTTCGGCCGCGTGCGGGAGGCCCGCGGGGACGGGTCGGAGGTGCGGCCGGCGTCCGGGCCGAGCCCCTGAGCATCGGAATCGGCGTTCACCTGGTCCGGCCCGTGTGGGCCCAGGTTTTCGGTGTCCACCTCGGCGCCGCCGAGGCCGGCCGCGGCGAGCGTTCCGGCCGGCGTCGTCGACGGTCGAGGGAACGCCGGGAGCGCCGGCAACGCCATGGAGGCGAGCGCGAGCGTGACGGCCACCCCCGCCACGCACTGGGTGACGCGCCGCGCCGCGGAGGCGCCGGAAGGGCCGGCGTACAGCCTGGCGAGTGCGGCCAGCGGCAGCGTCAGGGGATTCGGCGCGTCAGCCGGACGGGCTGTCGACGGTGGCAGCGGACGCTCCCGCTGGTGTGCCGCGCGCAGCCGCTCCAGGTGCGCGGCGAACACGGTCCTCCGGCCGGCGATCTCGGCCAGTGCGCGGATGAGGTGGAAGCGGAAACCGGCGACGGCGTACGGGTCGAGCATCAGCCCTGACCCCGGGCCGTCGTGGGGGCCGCCGGCGGACAGCCAGGTGAGTGCGCGGTCGGGGTCGTGGGCGAGCGAAGCGATGCGGACAAGCGCCCATTCGCGTCGCTCGGCGCCGCCGAACACCACCCGCCGGTCGGTGATCGCGAGCGGTCCGGTGTCCACCAACCGAAGCTCGGCAGGCACCCGGTCGTCGAACGGCCCGGCGAGCTGCGACGGCGTGAAGTCGTGGAACCGCGGGCGCCGCAGGGTGGGCACGGGACCGGCCGCGCGGACCAGCCTGACCGACGGCGAATGCCACCAGACCCGTTCGCCGGGCCGCAGGTCCAGCCAGGGCACCTGGTCGGCAGCCACCGGGCGCGGCGTACGCGCCGTCGCCGCCAGCGACCGGAGTTCGGCGTCGGCGCGCGCCCAGACCGAACTCGCCCGCTCGTGCTCGCGTCGACGGCGGGCGTTCTCCCGGCGCGCCCAACCGGTGCGCCAGGCAGCCAGGCGGGTACCTGCCGATGTCGCCATGACCTCCCCCGACGGTACGAAAAGGAACCCACAAGCTAACCGTGACAAGGGCTTGTGAGGGTACAGTTCCGGAAACTTTGTAAACAATCATGTTCGATCCACCGAAACCTCCCGTCCCAGAACGCGGTTTGGTCACTGATAGCAGCAATAAGCAGTACGTCGGGCCGCTTTGGTTACGATCCGCTGCAAGGACACATTCGCCGCGGCCGATCGATCGGAGGCCTTTCGGCGCGGCGACGGGCTCCGTGGGGGTATTCAGTTGCGGACGAGCGGACAGGTACATGCCCCGCTCCGCCCGTCGGCAGTGGGCGAGATTCGGCTCGGGGCCGTTGTGGTGACCATGGGAAACCGCCCGGCGGAGCTTTCCGCACTGCTGGCCTCGCTGACCCGGCAGACCGACCCACCGGACCGGGTGGTGGTGGTCGGCCAGGGAACCCGGCTGACCGCGCTGCCGCCTGGGGTCGAAGGCATCGAGCTCCCTGTCAACCTCGGATTGCCCGCGGGCCGCAACGTCGCGCTGGCCCGGCTGCGCGCGCACGGCGACGTCGACGTCGTGATGTACCTCGACGACGACGGCCTGCTGCCCGACCGCCGGACCGCCCAGAAGGTGCGCGACGCGTTCGCCGCCGACGCCGACCTCGGCATCATCAGCTTCCGGATCGCCGACGAGCAGGGCGTGACCCAGCGCCGGCACGTCCCGCGCCTGCGCGCCCACGACCCGCTTCGGGCCTCCCGGGTGACAACGTTCCTCGGTGGGGGCAACGCCGTCCGGATGGCGGTGACGGAGCAGGTGGGCGACTGGCCGGCGGAGTTCTTCTGGGCGCACGAGGAGACCGACGTGGCCTGGCGGGCGCTGGACGCGGGCTGGCGGATCGACTACCGGCCCGACATCCTCCTCCAGCACCCGCGCACCTCGCCCGCCCGGCACCAGCTCTACTACCGGATGAACGCCCGCAACCGGGTCTGGCTGGCCCGTCGGCACCTGCCCGGACTGCTGGTCCCGATCTACCTGGCCGTGTGGGTTCTGGTGACGGTCGTCCGCAGACCGCCGTTCGCCGGCCTGCGGGCCTGGGCGGGCGGCTTCGTCGAGGGCTGGCGCAGGCCCTGCGGTGGCAGGCGGCCGATCCGCTGGCGCACCGTCTGGCGGATGACCCTGCTCGGGCGGCCGCCGATCGTGTGAGGACGGCGCGGTCAGGAGGTCGGCTGCCGGTCCTCCCGACGGCCGTCCCCGGTACGCCGGTCCTGACCGCCCTGGCTCGGCCGGCTCTGGCTGCTCCCCTGCTGGCTGCTCCCCTGCTGGGTGACCTCGTGCTGTCCACCGCCGAGATCTGCCTCGTACTCGATCTGCCGGAAGCCCATCACGGTGAAGTAGGCCAGGACGAGCGAGGTCAGCGAGACCAGCGCCAGCCCGACCGCGGCCCACCCGACGGCACCGACGTCGACGTTCTCCCCGCCGACCCACTTGAGCGTCGCGAGGGCTGCGAAGAACATCCCCGCCGCGCTCAGTCCGAGCGCCCAGGCACCCACCCGCTTGAACAACCCCGCCAGCCGGGTGCGCTCGGCCACACCGAGGTCGTTCGGTTCACTCGCCCGGACCCGGACGGAGGCGCCGACGGCGGCGGTGATCAGCGGGGTGGTGGGACTGTTCGCACGAGGTGCCCGATCCGGAGCAGACGCGCCCGGTGCGGGTGCAGCCGGTGCGGGTGCAGCCGGTGCGGGTGCAGCCGGTGCGGGTGCAGCCGGTGCGGGCGCGGCCGGAGCTCCGGGGGCCGGCGTGGTGGGCGGAGTCTCCCGCACCGGGCTTTCCCGCATCCGGTCGGTGGGCGGCCCGCCGACCGGCGTCCGGTCGGTCGGCGTAGGGCCAGTGGGCGTACGAACGTCCGGCGCGGCCGACCTCGGGAGCTGAGCAGACGCCAGCGCCAGCACGGCCCCGAGCCGCGCCCGCATCCGCTGGGTCGGGTCGGGTGAGCTCGGATCTTCCGAAACCGGGCCCTCCGGTGGTGCGCTCATCGGGTCCCCCTACCACGGGAGGCGTACCTCTGCGTTCTCTCCGTTGTAGGTGGACCCGGCCCGGGCGTAAAGCCCCGAACGCACCGGTCGCGGATCCGGCGACCACTGCGCGGCCGACCTGGGCGGCCGGACCTCGCAGGCGTCAGCCGTTGCCCTGGGCGCCATCGAGGACAGGGAACAGGCGGTCCCGGTGGCGCTGGAGCGCGGGCGGCCGATCATCGGCGCCGGGCCGTTGCGGTGGAAGAGGCGCGCTTGCAGGTATACCGCCGGGTATACCTGTGCCGTGCGCGGGCCGCCCCCTCGTCACCCCACCGGTCGGTATAGTCGGGTCGCATGCGAGAGCTCACCCCGGCCGGCCGCCGGATCCTGGACGCGGCCTCCGCTCTCTTCTACGACCAGGGCATCCATGCCGTGGGCGTGGATGCGGTGGCGCGTGCCGCCGGGGTGACCAAGAAGACGCTGTACGACTGCTTCGGCTCCAAGGACGTCCTCGTCGCCTGTTATCTCCGGGCGCGCGACGAGCGCTGGCGAGAATGGCTGACGTCCTACGTCGACCACCACGCGGCCGCGCGAACGAGCACGGGCAGGCGGGCGAGCACGGACAAGGACAGAGACGGGGACAGGGGCGGGGACGGCGCCGCCGACAGGAAGGTCGGCGTCGAGCGCGTCCTCGCCACCTTCGACGCGCTCGAGCAGTGGTCCCGGCGGGAGAACACCCGCGGCTGCGCCTTCGTCAACGCCCTCGCCGAGCTCCCGGAGAACGCCGACCATCCCGGGCGCGGGGTCATCCTGGAGCAGAAGCGCTGGCTGCTCGGTTACCTCACGGACCTGGTGAGGGCCGCGGGCATTCGCCGGCCCGGCACCGTCGCGGCCGGCCTGCTCGTCCTCCACGAGGGCGCGAGCGTCAGCTACGGGACCGGCGTACCCACCCGCGCCGTCGCCCAGGCCAGACGACTCGCCGCTCTCGCCCTCGCCGACAACGCCTGACCCCGGGCAAGGCCCGCCAGACAAGGGCCCGCCAGACAAGGGCCCGCCAGACAAGGGCCCGCCAGACAAGGGCCCGCAAAGGCACGGCCGGGCTGCTCACGAGCGGCGGTAGTCGCTCGGCGGCAGGCCGAAGTAGGCGCGGAACCTCCGTGACAGATGGAACTCGTCGGTGTAGCCGAGGGTCCGGGCGATCTCCCTGGTGGTCATGTCTGTCACACGCAAGAGCGTCGCGGCGGTCTGCAGCCGCCGAGCGTTGCGGAACGCCAGCGGTGACTGGCCGACCTCGGCGGCGAACCTCCGCCGGAACGTGTCGTACGGCAGCCCGACCTCGCAGGCGACCGACCGCATGTCGAGGCGGCCGGTCAGGTCGTCGGCGAGCCGGTCGACGGCTGCGGCCACGGCAGGACTCGGGCCCTCCGACTCCTCCGGCCCGGTCACGTCCAGCAGCCAGTCGGCGAACGCCACCAACTGGTGCTCGGCCGCCTGCACCGACCGCGGCGTGGAGGCCAGGATGGTCCGCAGCGCGGCGGCCGACGGGGCCGGGCGCGGATACCGCGGGCCGGCCTCAGCCAGCACACCCGCCCGGGCCAGGGCGTCGAACAACGGACCGGTGAAGACGACGAACACCTCCGTCCAGGTCCGCCCGCCGAGGGTGCCGTACCAGTGCGGCCGGCCGGGCGGGACCAGCGTGTGCGCGCCCGGGGTGACCGGCTCCTCCCGGCCGTCGGCGTGCCGGTAGCGGCCGTGCCCCGCGAGCACCACCGACAGGACGTACGCCTCCATCACCCGCAGCGGCGACGGCATCATCGGCTCGTCGTCGACCACCTCGCCGGCCAGCACCAGCTGGCCAAGCCTGGTCACCGGTGCGGCGGACACGGCGATCCTGGTGCCGGAGTCCATGCCCGCGAACGTACCCGGGCGTCCGGACCGGCGGGCCACCCGGGCGCCAGAACGTACATGTCCCGGCCAACGTGACCATTCCACTCCGGCGGCGCCGCGGCCTAGCGTCGGGCGTACACCGACGGCGCACAGACCGCACCGACCCGCTGGAGGCAGCGACCCATGACCTCGACCGAGGAGTCCAGGACCGCCCTGGTCACCCCGCAGATGCGGGAGCAGTACGAGAACGACGGCTACTTCATCCTCGAACGCGCACTGAGCGACGAGCAACTGGAACTGCTTCGCGGCGGTGCGCAGTACTCCATGGACAAGCTGGACGCCGCGATGGAGGAGGCGGGCACCGACCGGATCGGCATCAACGCCCGCGGCAAGCGCTACTTCAGCCACATGATCTACCGCGACCGGCCGGAGCTTCGGCAGTTCCTGTTCAGCGAGCTGATGCGGGAGATCTGCCGGGCGACGCTGGGCGAGGAGGCGTACCTCTTCTGGGAGCAGTACGTCATCAAGGCCGGCGACCCGGACACGGCGTTCGCCTGGCACCAGGACTCCGGCTACGTGCACGAGGACCACGCGCCCTACCTCACCTGCTGGATCGCGCTCGACGACGTGACGGAGGAGAACGGCTCGGTCTACCTGCGGCCGTACTCGCGTTCCGGCATCCGCTCCTACGTCAAGCACATCCCGGACCCCCGGGTGAACGACCTCGTCTGCTACTTCGGCGACGACCCCGGCATGCCGGTGACGGTGCCCGCAGGGTCGATCGCGGTGTTCTCCAGCGTGGTGATGCACCGCAGCGGCCCGAACCTCACCGACAGGCTGCGCCGGGTCTACCTCGCGCAGTACTCCAAGGAGGTCATCATGACCAAGGACGGCTCCAAGCCGTGGGGTGAGTTCGAGCAGTTCCTCGCGGGCGGAGAGGTCGTCGGCCGGATCGACGTCGACTGAGTACGCCACTCGGGTCAGCTCGGCCCGGCCACCGTGTTCCGCCCCTCGCCGAAACCGGTCGCCCGTCACGCCGGCCGAGGCGGCCGCCGGGCTCCATCGCCAGTTCCGGAGGGAATAGGGTCGTTCGCGGGGCGGGCCTCGGGTTCCGCCCCTCGACACGTTCCAGAAGGGTCGCGAGGAAGGGGCCCCGGGACACCGAGCCTGCCGCGGAGGTCGACCATGCCCGCCGACGACGCCACCCTCACCGGACTGCTGGCCCGGCCGGCCCTGCGCGCGGCCGTCGACCGAATGGTGCCGGCAGACGACTTCCCGTCCGGATGGGACGCCGGAGTCGGTGACTTCCTGGCCCGGATCCTGCGGACCGAACTCCCCCACGCGGTCGAGTTGCTAACGGCCGGACTGGATCTGCTCGACGCCGAGGCGGATGCGCGGGCGGAATCGAGGTCCGGCGACGGCGGAGGCACCACGGGCTTCGCCGCGCTGGCCGACACCGGCCGGGACGAGGTGCTCGACGCCCTGCGCGCCGGGCAGACCACCGCCGACTGGAGCGGTGTGGACCGGTCGGAGTTCCTCCGACTGATGGAGTCCCTTGCTGTGCAGGGTTTCTACGCCGATCCGGACAACGGCGGCAACCGCGACGGCGTGTCCTGGCGGATGGTCGGCTACCGCGCGGCGCCGCAGGACGCCGAGTGGCCGGCACCTGAGGCACTCACCGTCAAGTTACCGTTGACACCGTTCGGCGACCTGGAACCGCACTACGACGCCATCGTCGTCGGCGCCGGCGCCGGCGGGGGCACCGCGGCCTGCGTGCTCGCCGAGGCCGGCTACCGCGTCCTCGCCGTCGAGCGCGGCGACTTCCTGCGCACCGAGGACCTGCGCGGAGACCACCTGCGCAGCCACCGCGCGTTGTTCGGATACGCGCAGAGTGCCGGGCCGGTCGCGTCCGGGCACCCGCGGGTCTGGGCACCTGACGGCGACGAAGAGGTGGTCGTCGGGCCGACCGACGGGCGCTGGAGCAACAACGCGATGACGGTCGGCGGCGGCACCCGGGTTTTCGGCGCGCAGGCCTGGCGGTTCGTGCCGGAGGACTTTCGGATGGCCTCCGTGTACGGCGTGCCCGACGGCAGCTCACTGGCCGACTGGCCGCTGTCGTACGACGATCTGGAGCCCTACTACGACCGCGCCGAATGGGAGCTCGGAGTGGCCGGCGACCCGGCCGGGTTCACCGGTGCCGGTCCTCGCCGGCGAGGACTGCCGATGCCGCCGTTGCCGGGCAACCTGTCCGGTGCGCGGCTCGCCGCCGGCGCACGCGACCTCGGCTGGTCCACCGGCCACGTTCCGCTGCTGATCAACTCCACTCCCTACGGCGGGCGGCCTGCCTGCGTACGCTGCGGCCAGTGCGTCGGCTTCGGCTGCCCGGCGGAGGCCAAGAACGGCAGCCACAACACCGTTCTCCCCCGCGCGCTGGCGACCGGCCGGTGCGACCTCGTCACCGGCACGTTCGCCGAACGCGTGGTCACCGACGACAGCGGCCGGGTGACCGGCGTCGCGCTCGCCACCCTCGCCGGTGGCTCCGGCCCGGCCGACGGTGAGGTACGCCGTCGCACGCTCACCGCCGACCAGGTGATCCTGGCCGCCGGAGCCATCGAGACCGCGCGGCTGCTGCTCAACAGCGCGTCCGCCACGGAACCGACCGGCCTGGGCAACCGGCACGACCAGGTGGGCCGCAACCTGCAGGGGCACGTGTACGCCGGTGCGCTCGGCATCTTCGACGACGTGGTGCAGAACAGCGCCGGTCCCGGCCCGACGATCGCCACCCACGACTTCCGCCACCACAACGACGGCCTGGTGGGCGGCGGGATGCTGGCCAACGACTTCGTGCCGATGCCGCTCGCGACGTACAACCTGCTCACCGGCGCCGGGGTCATCCCGCGGTCCGGTGCCGCGAGCAAGCGCGGCATGCGTGAGCTGTACCAACGCACCACGATGGTGATGGGACCGCTGCAGGAGACGCCGAACCCACGCTCACGGGTCACGGTCGATCCGCGGGTACGCGACGTCTTCGGGATGCCCGTGGCCCGGCTGTCGGGCGGCGTGCTCGACCTCGACCGGCCCACGGCGGCGATGCTGCAGCGGCGCGCGGCGGAATGGCTCGCGGCGAGCGGCGCGACGCGCACGGTGCCGAGCGGCGGGGTGGGCCGTGGCCCGAGCGGCGGCCAGCACCAGGCCGGCACCTGCCGGATGGGCACCGACCCGGCGACGTCGGTGACCGACCCGAAGGGCCGCGTGTGGGGGCACGACAACCTCCGCCTCGCGGACGGGTCGCTGCACGTCACCAACGGCGGTGTCAACCCGGTCCTGACGATCTTCGCGATGGCGTTCCGGGTCGCCGACCTGCTGGCGAAAAAGGGCTGAGTCTGCGAGCCAGGTCGCCCGCGCCCCGGGCGTGGTGCGGCCGGCCGGAGAGGTCAGTCGTCGGCGACGTTCATGTGCATGCGTACGGTCGTGCCGGATGCCGTGGCGATCTGCACCAGGTCGCAGATCTCGTTGACCAGCAGGAGCCCGCGACCGCCCTGCTGCTGCGGTGCCCGCGACGCCACCGGCGTGGGATGGCGGCCGATCAGCGGGTCGTTCACCTGGCCCTGGTCACTCACCTCACAGACGAGGCGGCCGGTCTCCCGCCAGACGCGCAGGACGCCCTGACCCCCGGCGTGCACCAGCGTGTTGGTGGCGACCTCGTTGACGGCGAGGACGAGATCGTCCCGGCGGGAACTGTCCAGGCCGGCCAGCACGGCGTGGGCGTACACGAGTTGGCGCACCTGTGCCAGTTCGTACGCACCGAACGTCAACCGCTCCGGAACACTCTCCGGCTCGGGCAGGTCGCTCAGGAAGGACATCGCCAGGTCGACGGGATCGCGGTAGGAAAGGCTCGCCCAGGTGTCCTCACTGGTCACCACGGTGGGGTGCGTACGCGCCGCGTCCTGCAGCACGTGCGCGGGAAGCGTGCTCACCTCGTACGGACAGACCACGGACAGCTCGCGATCGGCGAACGCGACGTTGATCAGCGCCTCGTGTGCGACCACCGCGGCGTAGTCGGCCCGGGGGCGTTCGGGCCACATCGGCTCACCCACGATCAGCACCCGGCGGTCGGGGTACTCGTCGGCGAACCGGCCGAGCACACCGGAGATCAGCCGGGTGGGGTTGCGTCCCTCGCGGGTCATGTCGAGCCAGCGCACGCGGCCCGCGTCACTGCCCAGTGCGCCCTGGAGCAGCTCGGTGCGGGACCGGCGGGCGACCACCGCGACCGGTTGGCCGGACGCGAACGCCTCGGCGAACCGCGGCAACAGGGCCGCGCTCAGCGCTGCCCGGTCGCGGTAGAAGAATGCCTCGTGCACGAGGGGTCCGACCCGCGACGCGTGATCCACCGCGGCCGGCTTTATCGGCGTGCCGCCCACCCGGCCAGTATGCGACCGCGATCACCTCACGCCAAGGCGCCAAGTGCGGCTTGACACCGTTCGCGTGCACAGATCCCGTTATGGGACAGGAGATTCGGCCTCAGCTTCCCTCGGCCAGGCCGAGCTTGCGGCGCAGGTCGTCGCGGCGCTTCTCCAGGGTTGCGATGATCGCCTGCTGCTCCTCCTCAGCGGTGAGTTCGGCCGCCACGTCCCCGGCGTCGTTGGGAGGGTCGAAACGGGTGCCACCGAGCGCGCGTACCTCGTCGAGTTCCCTTCGCAGTCGCGCGAGGTCTTCCTCGACCTGCTGCAGCTCCTGGCGGGGATCGGAGTCCGGCGTCGTCGTCATCTGGGTCCTCCTGGTTCAGCGATCGGGTCCGGGGGGGGTGCGGAGCCGCGTTCGGAGATCCTTGGCGCCGCATCCCACCTCCAAACCTATGCCGACCGAGCGGGTCTCCCGAGGCGCCGTTTCCGCACGTTCGGTGGTCGGGCGCGCTGCGGGTGCGCCGAGGCGTCAGCCGATCACCGAGGACTCGTCGATCAGCCACCGGCCGTTCCGCTTCACCATCGTGAAGCTGCGCCGCTCCCGGTCGGTCCCACCACTCTTGAGGTGGTAGGTGATCCGGGCCCGGACGACGTTGCCGCTGGTGCTGACGTCACTGGCCGACACGTCGCTCATCCGCGCCCAGAAGCGCTGGTAGCCGTCGTACCCACCGGCCCTTCGTTGGTACCGAGGGGTCAGCTGGGACCAGCCCCCGGAGGTGTTCTCCGGCAGCATGGAGTAGTAGGAGGACACCGCCTCGCCCTGCGACTGACGCGGCTCCTTCTTGGTGGGCTTCGGGCTGGGCGACTTCCGCGTCTTCGTCGGCGTGGGCTTGGGCGTCGGGCTCGGCGACTTCGTGGTCGGGGTCGGGGTCGGGGTCGGCGACTTCGTCGTGGGAGTCGGGCTCGGCGACTTCGACGTCGGGGTCGGCGTGCTGCGCGGGGTCGCCGGATCGGTGGTGGCGCCGGTGACCGGACCGGCGTCCGGCTTGTCCCGGCGGTCCAGCACGAACGCGACACCTAGTCCGGCGATCAGCACGACGGCGACCACCGCCGCCACGATCGCACCGAACCGGCGCCGCCGGCTGTCACCACCGGCTCCACCAGGACCGGCCGCCGCAGGCTCGGAGTCCTCCGGCGGGAACGGCGTCGACGGCGTACGAGGCGAGAAGTCGCTTAGCCCGGCACCGGCGGCGGCCCCGGCTCCCACGGCCCCGGAAGCGCCGGCCCCGGAAGCAGGCTCGGACGGGGCGGGCCGGGAAGCACCGGTGGCGTCAGCGCCGGGTACCGCCACCGGCGTGTCGAACCGCCTGGTCGTGTCGGCGTCCTCACCCTGGGCCGGAGTGCCGGACAGCCGGGCGCTGACCGCCGCCAGCTCGCGGGCCACAGCACCGGCCGGCGGGCGATGACGTGGGTCGGCTCGCAGGACGCGCTGGAGCACGTCGGCCAGTGGGCGCGGCGCCCGGCGCGGCGGGGCGACCTGCGCCGACGCGACCTGGTGCAGCAAGGCGATGGGGTTCTCGCTGCGACCGAACGGCGGCCCGCCCTCTACCGCGGCGTACAGCGTGGAACCCAGCGAGAAGACGTCGGAGGCGAACGTGGCGTCCTCGCCCTTCGCCACCTCCGGCGCGAGGTAGGCGGGAGTGCCGGAGATGAGCCCGGTCGCGGTCACCGTCACGTCGCCGACGGCGCGGGCGATTCCGAAGTCGGCGATCTTCACCACGCCGTTGTCACCGAGCAGGACGTTGCCGGGCTTGATGTCACGGTGCACGACGCCGGCCGCGTGCGCGGACGCCAGCGCGCTCGCCGCCTGCCGGCCGATGCTCGCCACCTCGGCCGCCGGGAGCGAACCACGCTCCTCCAGCACCTCCGACAGGCTCCTGGAGGGGAGGTACTCCATCACCAGGCAGGGATGCCCGTCGTCCTCGACCACGTCGTAGGTGGCGATGACGTGCGGGTGCTGGATGCGGGCGGCGATGCGGCTCTCCCGCATCGCGCGAAGCTTCGCCTCCTCGGCCTGGGTGCCGGTGAGGTAGGCAGGCAGCAGCAGACGCTTGACCGCGACCGGTCGGTGCAGGCGCTCGTCGACGCCTCGCCAGACGACACCCATGCCGCCGCTGCCGATCTGCTCCTCCAGGCGGTAACGGCCAGCGATCAGCCGGTCGTTCTCGCTCATGCCGTGCTCCCCTTCATCGGCTCCGTGGCGACATCGCGCGGTTCCGGACTACGTGGGCCCGGTTGCATGGGCCCCGATTGCGTGGGTCCAGTCGGGTCTGTACCTGATCCGCTGCACGAACCCTAGCCGTGCGCGCCGACGCCCGTAGCCGCGAGGCCGGGCCGCGTTTGCGCAACCCAAAGTCGGGCAGGCCCTGGGAAACGGGGATCAGCGCTGAACGTACGCGGTAACGAGGAGGCTGACATGTCCAGCGAAGAATCGATCGTGGTCGACGTTCCGATCCGGACCGCCTACAACCAGTGGACTCAGTTCGAGGACTTCCCCCGGTTCATGTCCGGCGTGGAGAAGATCACCCAGATCGACGACGTCCACAACCACTGGGTCACCAACATCGGTGGTGTTCGCCGGGAGTTCGACACCCGCATCACCGAGCAGATCCCGGACGAGCGGGTGGCGTGGACCACGGAGAGCGGTTCGCCCACACAGTCGGGTGTCGTGACGTTCCACCGGCTGGACGAGAACCGCACCAAGGTGATGGTCCAGATCGACATCGAGCCGCAGAGCCTGGTGGAGAAGGCCGGGGAGAAGCTCGGACTCGTGGAACGCCAGGTCAGGGCCGACCTGGCAAAGTACAAGGAATGGATCGAGTCCCGGGGGACCGAGACCGGCGGCTGGCGGGGCGGAGTCGACCGGCCCACCCCCTGAGCCTGAATCAGCACGGCCCGGCGCGCGAGACCCCGCCGCCGGCCGTCGTCGGCGCACTGCGTTGCCCGGTGTGCGGGAGTTCACTGACCCGCGCACCGGGCGTTCTGCGTTGTCCGCAGCGGCACAGCTTCGACGTCGCCCGCCAGGGGTACGTCAACCTGCTCAGCGCGCGGTCCCGGCCGCCGCTGGCGGACTCCGGCGACATGGCCACCGCCCGGGCGGAGTTCCTCGCCGCGGGCCACTACGCACCACTGGCGGGCCGCCTGTCCGAAGGCGTTGCCGCCCTGCTGCCCACTGACCTGCACGAGGGTCTGGTGGTCGACGCCGGCGCCGGCACGGGCTACTACCTCGGCGCCGTACTCGACCGGCTACCTGCCGCCTCCGGTCTCGCCCTGGACGCCTCCGTACCGGGGCTGCGCCGCGCCGCCCGCTCACACGAGCGGGTGGGCGCGGTCGGCTGGGACATCTGGCAACCGTGGCCGCTGGCCACCGGTTCGGCCTCGGCGGTGATGAACGTCTTCGCACCACGCAACCCCGCGGAGTTCGCGCGGGTTCTGCGTCCCGGCGGCGTGCTAGCGGTGGTGACGCCGACGGCCGGGCACCTGGCCGAGCTGCGCACTCTGGTGACGATGCTGGACGTGCACGAAGGCAAGCTGGACCAACTGGACTCGTCGCTGGCCGGGGAGTTCGAACCGGCCGTACGCGAGACCAGCACGGTCGAGCTGACGCTCTCCCCCGACGACGTACGCCGCGTCGTCGCGATGGGACCGAACGCGCACCACCTCGACCGGGGTGACCAGCGCGCCCGGCTGGCCGAGCTGACCGAGCCGGTGCGCGCCACCGCGTCGTTCGTCCTGTCGTTCTTCCGGCGCGCCGGGAAGGACCGGTAGCACTCCCCAACGAGGCCGGAACGGCGCGGCCCCGGCCCGGTCGCGGCCGCGCCGCCGCTCAGCCGAGGTCGAAGCTCGCCCCACCGACCGGGCGCAGCGCCACCACCGGGATGATCCGGTCGGTCTTGGCCTGGTACTCACCGAAGCCCGGGGCCACCGCGACCTGGCGCGCGTACAGCTCGTCGCGTTCGGCGCCGCTCACTTCGTCGGCGGTCACCTCGTACGACCTGGTGCCGATCTCGACCGTGGCACGCGGGTTGGCGCGCAGGTTGTGGTACCACGCCGGGTGCCTGGGTCCGCCGGCGTACGACCCGAACACGAGGACGCGGTCGCCGTCGGCGAGATACATCAGCGGCGAGATGCGGGGCTTCCCCGACCTCGCCCCGGCGGTGGTGAGCAGCAGCAGGCTCGCGCCCTCGAACGGCCCGCCGACCTTCCCGTCGTTCGCCCGGAACTCCTCGATGATCCGGGTGTTCCAGTCCTTCGTCTCGTCGGTTTCGCTGGTGTCAGTCATGGGTTCTCCGCTTCGTTCGTTTGCGGCGACAACCACCTGCCGGCGGCCGGTGTTCCCGTACGCCGGCCGGGTCGGCGACGCACCCTCAGGTGGCAGGCGGCTCAGGTGTCCAGGCAGGCGAGGCCGCGCTGCAGGGCCCGGGCCACCGCGCGGACGCGTCCCCGGCCGTCGGTGAGCGGCAGCGGCCCGTTTCCCAGGGCGAGGTTCCGGGCGATACGCAGCCAGGCGTACGCACCGAACAACGCGGTGCGGCCCGCGTAGGGCCGGCCTGCCGCCGCGGCGTACTCATGCAGGAACGCCCGGCGCAGTGCGGCCGCCCGCGTCGGGTCGGTGCCGGCCTCCAGGTAGGTGCAGAACTGCGCCACGTCGAACGCCGGGTCGCCCATCCCGGCGTCGTCCACGTCCAGCACGGTGACCGACTCGCCCACCAGCACCTGCGCGGCGTGGAAGTCCCGGTGGATCGGCACGTGGATTGGCACGTGGACCGGCACCTGCATCGCTGCGTCCCCTGCGGCCGGACCGGCCTGCGCGGTCTCCGCCGCGAGCGCCCAGCCGTCGGCGAGCCGCCAGGCGAGGGCGTGCAGGTCTGGCTCCCGGTCGCCGAGCACGCCGGCCCACCGCCGGCAGCGGGCGGTCTCGGCGGCGAGGTCGAGCCGGCGCGGCAGTACGACGTCGGAGCCGTGCAACCGGGCCAGCCAGCGAGCCGCGGCGCGTACCCCGGCGACGGCGGCGTCTCCGTCCAGCCGGTCCAGCGGCGTCCCGGAGCAGTGCCGGTAGAGGACCAGACCGCGCTCGACCGGCGCCGGCAGGGGTTCGGGCACCCGCAGCGGCCCGGTCTTGAACGGCCCGTCGGCGAGAGCCCGCAGGTTGGCCTCGGCGAGCACCGCGCGGAACGGCTGGGCGAACAGTTTGCCCACCACCTCCGCCGGCCCGCCTCCGGACAGCAGTCCGCGCACGGTGTAGCGGACGACGGTGTGGCGGCCGGGAACGTGGTGCACCAGCCGGGCGGCCGTCACCTCCACCGCGGCCGGCTCGGCGGCGGCCTTCGCGAGGTGCGGGCGCAACGCCTGATCGACCGCCCGCCGGTCCAGCAGGTGGGCGGCCAGCGGCGCGGCGACCCGCGTCGGCAGCGCCGACACCAGCCGGTCCAGGCAGTCGGTCAGCCCGGCGACCTGGCTCCAGCTCGCGGTGTCCAGCCGGGTGTAGCGGCGGAGAGCGAACGCCGTCAGCCGCACGCTCCGCCACCACAGCAACGCCTCCGGATCGACCCGGCCGGCGCGCCGCTCGTACCCCGCCACGAAAGCGCGGCCGGCCGCCTCCAGCACCGGCCGTTGGTCCGGGTGGCCGAGCCACTGCCACAGCATCCGGGCCAGCACGCTGCCCAGGTCGGCCTCGGCCGGGCCGCGAGCGGGTTCGGGCAGGTCCAGCAGGGTCAACCGGTTGTGGTCGGCGAGGACGAGGCCGGGCGCGAGGCCGCCGGCGCCGAGGACCAGGTGACCGCTCGCGGGTATCCAGGCGCCGAGCCGGTCGAGCACGGTCGCGAGCCGCCGCGCCACCTCCGGGTCGGCGTGCTCGGCCGCGGGCAGCGACCCGGTGACGTTCCGCAGGACGTCGGTGCCGGACCGGCTGGGAGCGGGCGCGGACAGCAGATGCACCCGAGCCAGCAGAGTTCCGAGCCGGTACGCCAACCGCACCCTCACCCGGGCGGGAACCCGGTCGTCGCGGAGTACGGCGGACAGCGGGCGCCCGTCGGCCGCCTCGTGCACGAGTGCGGCGTACTCCGGCCATCGGGCCACCAGCGGGGGCAGCAGCGGACGGTCCGCCAGGTCGGCCAGCGCCGCCGGCACCTCCTGGGCGGCCGGGTCGGCGGTCGCGGCGCCCACCCGGGCGTACAGGATCCGCTGCTCGCCGGACCCGGTGGTCAGCCGGTAGCGCAGAACTGCCTGCCGGCCGGGCCGGTAGCGAACCGGCTCCACCTCGCAGCCTCGCACCTGGCCAGGGCCGCTGTGACCAGCCCCGAGCCGCGTCGACAGCAGGTCGCTCACCACGCCGGGGTCGGCGGCCCGGGCCAGGCCGGGCAGGTCCGGGTCGGCGCGGAAGTCCCGGCGGTCCGCGCCGAGCGGCGTCACCTCCCACACGACGAAGGTGCTCCCGCCGGCCGAGGAGTTCAGGGCCGAGGAGTTCAGGGCCGAGGAGTTCTGGTAGGTGAGCACGCAGCGGTGTCCCGGGGTCCACTGCGCGTCGTGCGGGGTCCAGCCCGGGGTGGCGCGCGCCGCGGCCATCGTCTCGGCCAGCAGCGGCAGCGCCGGGTCGACAACGACCGGCGCAGAAGCGGGCGGTCCGCCGCCGCGGGCGGTCACCGCGTCCCCCCGGAGCCGGACTCACCGGAGCCCGGACCGCGTTGCCGCGGCACCCGTGCGGCCCCGCCTCCGGACGTCCCGCCACCGGACGTCCCGCCACCGGCCACCGCGTCCTCGGCCTGGCGTACCGCCCGCGCCACCTGGTGGGCCCACTCGGGATGGTGCACCGGCACGCGGCGCGCCGCCAGCGAAAGGTGGAACAGCACGGCCAGGCCGTGCGCGCGGGCGAGCCGGTTGCGGTCGCAGGCGCCGTACCCGTCCACGAAGGCCGTCACCGCCGGTCCGGCGGGCAGGCCGAGTTCGGCGCACCACCACCACAGGTCGGCGACGAACTTCCCGAGGTCGAGGGCGGGTTCGGCGAACCCGGTCCGGTCCAGGTCGATCAGCCGCACCTGGTCCCCGGCCGCCAGCAGGTTGTCGCAGGTGAGGTCGCCGTGGGTCAGGGTCGGCGACTCCACCGGTCGCGCGGCCAGCCCGTCCCCGATCCGGGCCACGACGTCGCGCAGCCGGCCACCCACCCGGGGCAGCAGGCCCTGGATGTGCTCGGCCGCCCGGGTGGTCGCGGCGAGCTCGGCCTCCGCACCGTGTGCCGGGAGGTGCGCGGAGGGCGCCGCGGACGTCCGGGACGCCGGGGCCGCCGGGGCCGCCGGCGGCAGCGAGGAGGTGAACGCGGACGGGTCGGTGTCGTGAAGTACCCGCAGCGCCCGGCCGACGGTCCGCAGCAACGGCCCCGCCTCCACGTCGGGCAGCCGCCGCCACAGCGGTTCGCCCGGCTCCTCCGCCCACCAGGCGGCCCGGTCGGCCGGGACGTACCCGATCGAGCGGGCGGGCCTGATCCCGGGCACCGCCGCCGGGAGCAGCGCCTCCATCGCCGTGGCCACCGCGACCGTCCGGGCGCCGGTGTCGTCGCGGTAGAGCTTGACGATGGCGCTGTCCTCCGCGCTGGTGCGCACCCGCAGGACGTGCCGGCTGCCGGGGCGGTAGCGCAGCGCGCGCACCTCGCGGTCCGGTCCAGTCCGCACGCCCGCCAGGGCCGCCGCCGTCGCCGTCACGTACCCGGACTCGTAGTGGCGTACCAATCGTGGGAACGCCGGGTCGATCGGTGCGATGACCAGGGTCAGGCAGCCGTCCGCCGACGCCGCGACCAGCCGTTCGAACGGCTCCACCAGGCCGCGGACCTCCGCCTCACGTTCCAGTACGCCGGTCGCAGCGAGGTCGGCCGGCTGGGTCGACCAGGTGAGCGCCAGATGGCGCGGACTGGACTGGTTACGGCCCGGCGCGAACGCGTAGTACGCGGCGAGCTCGCGTCCCGGCGCGTACCTCGTCCGCAACAGCCGCGGGGCCACCAGCCGGGAGCCGTGCGGCAGGCACTGGGCCAGCAGTGGCGCCGCACCGTACGCGAACGGGTCGGTGACCGCCCGCCGGATCCCGTCCAGCCCCCGGTGGCCGGCGACCAGCCGGGCGACCTGGCCGGAGGCGGGCGGGGAGACGCTCGTCACGGCAGGTCCCGACGAGTGCGGAGGAGGGTGCCGAAGCGGGCGCCCCCAGGACGGCGGAGGGGACAGGGAAGAAGGCGTGCCCGAAGGAGGGCCCGAAGACGGGGATACGGCTCGCCCGCGCCGCCCCGAGAGCGGCCGGGCCCACGGATGTCGACCGCGCCGTCCACCATGCTCTTCCCTGCCCGCACCCCGCGGCCCCAGCCGGTCGACCGCCCAGACGTTTTCTGCGTCACCGTCGCCCACACGGCTCCGCGGCTTCTTCGTCCTGCCTGCTTCTTCACCTGGCCCTGGCAGAGTCATTTCCCGGCGATCGGCTGATCATCCCGGGCGGGGTGCCTTGGCCACACGAGGCGGTGGCACGTCCCCGTAGCCGGCAGCCTTTGGTGTCCTCCGGCCCCGCCCCGCTCGGCGTTGGACCCTCTGTCAACCTCCGCTTGGCAGTTGCCGTCGGCCGTGCGTTTCCGATGCAAAACAAGACGTGTCGGGTGCGAACGGGGCAAGTACGGCGGGTCGCCGCGGGCACGGTGCTCCCAGGCGGGGCGCGTACGCTGGCGACGTGTCGGGGCTCACCGCTCGACGGCTCAGCGTCGTCGCGTTCACCATCCTCGCCGTCGCGTTCGCCTACTACGTCGGCGCCTGGCTGGGCCTGCGCGACGAACTGCTCAGCCGCCAGCTGACTCCGCTGTGGCCGGCGACCGGTGTCGCACTGGTCGCGATCCTGCTGCTCGGTAACCGCGTCTGGCCCGGGATCGCCGTCGGCTCGCTGCTCGTGCACCTGTCGGTCGGCCTGACCGTCCCGGCGGCCGCGGCGATCGCGGTCGGCAGCACGCTCGCGCCCCTGTGCGCGGCCTATCTGCTGCGGCGCGTGGGGTTCCGGCTCGAGTGTGATCGCTTACGCGATGCGCTGGCCCTGGTGTTCCTGGGCGCGTTCGCGTCCATGACCGTGACCGCCACGATCACCACCGGCGTTCTCGTGGCGGCTCACGTCCTCCCACCACACGACTGGTGGATCACCTGGCTCGTCTCGTGGAGCAGCAACGCCATGGGTGTGGTCGTCGTCGCGCCAGTCCTGCTCGTGGCGCGCAAGCTCAGGTTGCCTGCGAAGGTCAGCGCCCGCCGAGCGCTGGAGGCCGGGCTCCTGATCGGCGGCACGTTCGCGATCGCGGCAGTGGGCACCGTCAGCCCGTTCGACGTCCTGTTCCTGGTCTTCCCGTTCCTGTTCTGGGCCGCCTGGCGGTTCCAGCTCGCGGGCGCCGCGCCGTGCGTCCTGGTCTCGGCCCTGGTCGTGATCCTGGCCGCGGAGGATGGTACGGGTCCGTTCGCCGGTGACTCGTTGCTCGCGAAGATGGTCACCCTGCAGGCGTTCGTCGGCTCCGCCGCGCTGACGGCCCTGTTGCTCGCGGCGATGGTCGCCGAACGCAACCACACGTACGCGGAGATCGAGCAGGCGTGCTACCGGCTGGCGGACGTGATGAGCCTGCGCGACCGGGCGGCCCGGCACGCGAAGAGCTGGCACGGATCCGCGCAGGACCGGCGCACGCCCGAGCGCTGAGCCAATTGGTCCGGGCGTCGCGAACGCCAACGGCTCGGGCGGGTCGCCCGTACCGCCCGACACTGGCGGAATGACGTCCGCGACACCCACACCAGCCACACCCACACCAGCCACACCCACACCAGCAGAGAAGGATGCTGTTCCCGCTCAACTGCGCACCCGGCCACTCGGGCGATCCGGCATCCGGGTGAGCGAGATCGGGCTCGGCGCGTGGCAGCTCGGCGCCCGGCGGGAATGGGCGGGCCCGGACGAGGAGGAGTCGTACCGAATCATCGACGAGGCCGTACGACTGGGCTGCACGTTCATCGACACCGCCTCGCCGTACGCCGACGGCCGCAGCGAGGAGTACATCGGCCGCGCTCTCGAAGGCCGCCGCGACCAGGTGGTGCTGTGCACGAAGTTCGGGTTCTGGGCGCCCGGCTACCAGGAGGACCACTCACCGGACCGGATCGAGGAGGCACTGGAGCTCAGTCTGACCAGGCTGCGCACGGACTACCTCGACGTCGCGCTGATCCACAGTCCGCCGTACGAACTGATGGACGGGCGTACGGTCGCGCACTACCGCATCCTGCAACGTCTCCTTGACGCCGGCACCATCCGCGCCTACGGAGTCGCCGACCGGGCGAGCAACGCCGACGAGCTGCGGCGGATCGTGCACACAACCGGCAGCAGCGTCCTGGAGACGAACATCAACGTGCTCGAGCAACACCAGCTTGACGTCATCGCCGAGGCTGCCGAGGCCGGTGTCGGAGTGGTCGTGCGTACCCCACTCGCCTCCGGCTGGCTGTCCGGCAAGTACGACCGCGACAGCGACTTCCCTAACGACGACCGCCGGGTCTGGTGGACGCGTGCACAGGTACGCGAGAAGGCCGCGGCCGCGCAGAGGTTCCGCGGCCTCGTACCCGAGGGCACCACGATGACGCACGCCGCGCTGCGGTTCCTGCTCGCCCAGCCCGAGATCTCCACGGTCATCCCGGGCGCGAAGTCGGTCGCACAGCTACGGCACAACGTGGCCGCGGCGCAGGGGACCCTGCCTGCGGCGACGGTCGCGGCGATCCGGGACTTCGGCCGCCGGCCGGCACCCGGACAACACCCCTAGGCCAACAGCCTTGGCCCAACAGCCTTGGCCCAACCCTTCAGAGCGAGGGCACCTCTCCACGCTCACCGAGCCAGGACAGCGCCTCGTACACCGCTTCCAGCGAGGTGTGCCGGGGCCGCCAGTCCAGCAGCGCGGCAGCCTTGGCCACCGAGCAGTTCGGGCTGTGCGCGATGTGGTCCCAGGTCGCCTGGGCGGCGTCGGCGGTGACGGTCGTCTTCCACTCGTCGTACGGCGCGAACCGCAGGTCGGCTTCCCGGCCGTACCACCCGGCGACCGCCTCGGCGTACCCGCGCAATGTCACCGCGGCCGGGGAGACGACGTGGAAAGCCTCGCCCAGGGAGGCGTTGCGGTGTTCCAGCGCCGCGAGGAACGACCGGGCCACGTCGTCGGCGTGCACGTGGTGCAGGGTCTCCAGGCCGAAGTTGGGCAGCAGCACCTCCCGTCCTGCGGCGAGGTCACCGAACACGGCGAGGTCGAGATGGCCGGCCGGGTTGATCGGCCGCCAGCCCGGCCCGACGATGTGCCCGGGGTGCAGCACGGTCGCGGGGACGCGCCCTAGCCGCGCCTCGCTGAGCAGGTAGGCCTCGATCTCGGCCTTCTTCACGCCGTAGTCGCCGAACGGCCGGCGCGGTGCGCTCTCGGTCGTGGGCACCTCGACGCTCGGCCCGTGCACCCAGATCGTGCCGCAGTGCAGGAGATGCTGGACCCGGTCGCGCAACGCCTCGGCCAGCTGCCGGGCAGCCGGCGGCTCGAAGCAGATCAGGTCGATCACCACGTCGGCGTTCAGGTCGGCGATCCGCTTGCCGAACGTGCCGTCGGCGTCCTCGGCATGCCGGTCGGCGACCACCCGCTCCACCCGCTGCCACACCGACGCGCGGCGGTAGGGCGAGCTCTGCCCGCGGCTGACCGCCACCACGTCGTGCCCGGCGTCGACCAGCGCGGGCACGAGGTAGGAGCCTATGTGGCCGCTGGAGCCGATGACGACGACGCGCATGGGGGAGTTCCTGCCTTCGAGGGTTGGGGTCTCGGGCCGTACGGCCTTCAGTCGTACGGCCCCTTCAGGTCGTACTGTCGATCAGGTCGTACGCGGGAACGGTGAGGAAGTCGACGAAGTCGTCGCCGAGCACCACGCGTTCGAGCAGGTTCCGGGCGGCGTCCAGGGAGTCGCCGACGCCGCCGTCGCCCGTGCCGACCTCGGCACGCAGCCGTTCGTACTCCTCGGCCACCGCGTCACCCACCAGTTCGGGCGTGACCTTCTCCCCGGTGTCCAGCTTCGTGCGGTTGTGAATCCACTGCCACAGCTGGGAACGCGCGATCTCCGCGGTCGCGGCGTCCTCCATCAGGTTGAAGATCGCCACCGCACCGGTGCCACCGAGCCAGGCGGTCAGATAGCGCAGCGCCACCGCGACGTTGTTGCGCAGGCCGCGCATGGTGACCGCGCCCGGAGTGGACGCGAGGTCGAGCAGGTCGTCGGCGGTGACGTGGACGTCCTCACGCAGCCGCGACAGCTGGTTGCGGTGGGCGCCCAGGCGTACGTCGAACATCTCGTTGCACAACGGCACCAGGTCGGGGTGGGCCACCCAGGACCCGTCGAAACCATCCCTGGCCTCGCGTTCCTTGTCCGCGCGCACGCGTTCGAACGCCGTCTCGTTCACCGCGGGGTCGCGCCGGCTGGGCACGAACGCGGCCATACCGCCGATCGCGAACGCCCCGCGTTTGTGGCAGGTGCGCACCAGTAGTTCGGTGTAGGCGCGCATGAACGGCGCGGTCATCGTCACCGCGTTGCGGTCCGGCAGAACGAAGTCCGGACCGGCGTCGCGGAAGTACTTGATGATGCTGAACAGGTAGTCCCAGCGGCCGGCGTTCAGGCCCGCGGCGTAGTGCCGCAGCTCGTAGAGGATCTCCTCCATCTCGAACGCCGCCGGGATGGTCTCGATCAGCACGGTCGCCCGCACCCGGCCGCGCCGGATGCCCAGCCGTTGTTCGGCGTAGGCGAAGACGTCCGCCCACAGCCGCGCCTCGAGGTGGCTTTCCAGCTTGGGGAGATAGAAGTACGGCCCGCTGCCGCGGCCGAGGAGTTCGTGCGCGTTGTGGAAGAAGTACAGGCCGAAGTCGACCAGCGAGGCGGAGGCCGGTTCGCCGTCGACGGCCACGTGCCGCTCGGTCAGGTGCCAGCCGCGTGGCCGCACGATGATGGTCGCCAGCCTGCCGTCGCCGAGGCGGTACTCCTTGCCGTCCGGCGAGGTGTACGAGAGGCGCCGCCGTACGGCGTCGGACAGCACGACCTGGCCGGTCACGACGTTGTGCCAGTGCGGGGTGTTGGCGTCCTCGAGGTCGGCCAGCCACGCCTGGGCGCCGGAGTTGAGCGCGTTGACCGCCATCTTCGGGTCGGTCGGCCCGGTGATCTCCACTCGCCGGTCGATCAGGTCACGCGGTGCGAGGTTGACCCGCCACGCGGGCTCGGCGCGGATGTGTGCGGTCTCCGGCAGGAAGTCCAGGCGGCCGGTCCGGGCCACCTGGGCGCGGCGTTCGGACCGACGGGCCAGCAACTCCTCACGACGCGGACCGAAACGGGTCTGGAGTTCGGCGACGAACGCGAGCGCCTCCTCGGTCAGGATCTCCCGACCACGCCCGTCGACCTCGCCGCTGACCTCGACCTTGCCGGCTTCGCCGTTTCTGACGTCCACGCCTTGCGGCACTCGCACCACCCTCTCGGCCCCTTCGCCCTGTGCCCCTCGAGTTGTCGCTCCTCGAGTTGTCGCTGCCCTCCTGGGAACTTACAAGGGCGAGCCGTCCGCCGCGACCGGCCGTTCACCCCGCAGACTCCAGGCCAGGCCGAGCGTGGCCACCAGTGCCGCCAGCGCGGCCGCCCAGAACACCCTCGACAGGTCGTGGCTCGCGACCAGTCCGCCGAACGCGCTGCCGACGATCCGGCCGCCGCCGAGGACGAGCATCGCGTACAGCCCCTGCGTCGTGTGCCGGATGGCGTCCGGTGCGCGCCGGTCCAGGATCACTCTTCCGGCGACCATCGAGACGATGATGATCATGCCGTGTACGAGCTGCGTACCGACGACGACACCGACGGTCGGGAACGCCGCGAGCAAGGCCACCCGGACGGCGGCGGTCGCCGCGCCGAGCACCATCAGCCAACGCCAGCCCAGTCGGCGTACCAGCCAACCGAACGCCCCCATGTAGGCGATCTCGACCAGGACGCCGAGGTTGGTGACCAGGCCGAGCCAGCGCGGTGACAGGCCGACCACCTCGGTGACCATCAGCGGATAGAACGTGGAGTACGCCGTGACCGCCACCTGCAGCCAGAACATGGCGACCACGAACACCGCGGTGCTCGGCACCCGCAGCAACGCGCCCGCTGCCCGCACCACCCCGGTCAGCGTCACCGTCTCGCGAGGTGGTTCGGGTTCACCGGCCCCGTCGCGCCCCGGGTCACCGATCCGGGCGCCCGGTGCGCCGGCCAGCGGCCCCGTCGGCAGCATGGCCGCCACCGCGACACCGAGCGTCGCCAGCCCGGCCGCAACCAGGGGAAGGAACCACAGCGAGTGCCGGTCGGTGAGCACGAAGTACAGCAACACGCCGGGCACCATGTAGCCGACGGTTCCCCAGATGCGCACCTGGTGGTAGCTCACCTCGGCCAGCGCCCGGATGTGCCGCTGGGAGGCGAAGAAGATGCCGTCCAGAAGTGGCCGGGTGGGTTCGCGCGCCAGGCTGAACGCGGCGTACACGAAAACGACCCACCAGTAGCCGCCGACGAACGCGAACACCGACAGGGCGATCGCCGACACCGCCAGCACGAACAGGAACAACGTCTCTGCCCGGCCGTAACGGTCGGCCGCCACGGTCAGCGCCGGTGGCGCGATCACCGCGGCCGCACTGGACACCGCCAGGACCACGCCGATCTGCGCGGTGTCGAGCCCGTGGACGAACGCGAGGAAGACCGAGAAGAACGGCAGCATCGCGCCGTCCACCGCGTACAACGCCGCGTAACTCGCCCTGGTGGCCGCAAGTGGCCGTGCGCGGACCCACCCGGGCCGCCGATCCGCGGAATCCTCACCGGTTTCCGGACGGGTGCCGTCACCGCCCCTGCTGTTCGATTCGCTCTCGCTCGACTCCGTCGCCGCACTTCGTCCGGTCGCGGTCACGCGCCACTCCGTTCTCCAGCCGACCGCACGTGGCGCCACCGTCGTTGCCGGCGTTCACGTCGCTCCCGTCGATCCTGTCGTCGCTTCAACCTCCCAGGATGCCGGGCATCTCCCACGAGTGCGGTGGACGCGTCCACGCAGCACGCGTCCACCGCACTCCAGGTCGGCCGGAGCTGGTCACCGTCCTTCGGCGAACGACTTCCCTGTCTCCAGCAGGCTCTTCAGCTCGCTGAGCACCCAGGCGTGACCGCCGCCGGCACCGTGGTCCTCGAGCTGGCCGCCGACCAGGGAGGCGATGCCCGGTGCGCCTTCGAGTTCGTGGACGAGGGTCAGCCGGCACACGCCGTCACCGATCTCCTTGATCTCGTGCGTGACCCGGGTGGCCGGTTCCTTGGCGAGCGAGGGGTCCATCAGCATCCGGAACGTCGTGACCAGCCGGCGCGGCGGGTCCGCCTCCTGCACCTCGCCGTCGATGATCACGTCCGGGACGGGATGGCCGTTCGCCTCCGCCCCGGCGCGGAACTCCGCGGTGGGCCGTACCTTGTAGGCGCCGCCGGGGCGAAGGTCGTACTCCACGAGCCCGGTGTAGCCGTAGCGCTCGGTCCACTCCGGCTTGGTGATCGCGTCCCAGATCGCCTCCGGGCTCGCCTTGATGTAGACCCGGTAGACCTGCGTCGTGGTCGCGTTCGTCGTTGCGTTCGTCGCGTTCGTCATGGCCGTTCTTCCTTGTCTGTGGGTGCTTCGAGCTGCGCCTTGAGGTCGGCGAGGGCGGCGACCTGGCGCTCGGTGTACTTGTCGATCCACCGGTCGTGGATCAGCCGGATGGGTACGGGATTGAGGAAGTGCAACTTCTCCCGACCGGACCGGCGGGTGACGACGAGGTTCGCGGCCTCGAGCACCCGCAGATGCTTCATCACCCCGAAGCGGGTCATCTCCACCTCCGACTCGAGCTCGGTCAGCGTGCGGCCGTCACGCGTGAAGAGCAGGTCGAGCAGGAAACGCCGCGTCGGGTCGGCGAGCGCCTTGAACACCGCGTCGTCCTCCGCCACGGACCAAAGATATGTGACCATCTAGTCACGTGTCCAGCGTTTCCGCAGGTCGTCTCCGGGCTCGTCGGGAGGTGGGAAGACCTGAGGGGGCTGTGACACCCACAGGTCTTCCCACCTCGCCGATACAGGCCGGCCCGGAGCCGGGCGGGGCGCCGGCAGGACCGGAGGTCGCCGATAGGGTGCTCGCCGTGTCGGGACCCGCCATCGTGGTCGGCGCCGCGATCGTGCGCGACGGCCTCCTCCTCGCCCAGCAGCGCGCCTACCCCGAGGCGGTCGCCGGTCGCTGGGAACTCCCGGGAGGCCGGGTCGAGCCAGGCGAGTCCGAGGCCGCCGCCGTCGTACGCGAGTGCCAGGAGGAGCTCGGAGTCGACGTCGCCGTCCACGACCGGATCGGCCCGGACGTTTCCCTTGCAGGCGGAGAGTTCGTGCTGCGCATCCACGCCGCGACCCTCACCGATCCTGACGCCGAACCGGTCGCACACGAACACCGTGCCCTGCGCTGGGTCCATGCCGAGGACCTCGACAACCTGGACTGGCTGGAGGCGGACCGCATCCTGCTGCCCGCCCTGCACGCACTCCTCGTACGGCCGGATGCCTGACTGCCCGACCGGACGAACAGCGGGCCCAGCCGCAAGCAACAATCCCTGTATGCGTTGACGAATCTCGGTTGTGGACAACGGGTTCTTGTCGGTGGTGGCCGGTAGGGTTCGAACATGTCTTCGACCACCCAGGAGTCTCCTCGCAGCGGAAGCGGAGGCACACCGCTGCATCCGTTGCTGGCTGCCCTGGGCATGGTCACCGCCGGCAACGACGTGGTGTTGTCCACGTCGGTGCTGTCGTTGACGGCCGAGCAGGCCGGGGAGGCGCTGGAGGTACTGGGCCGGGAGATCGCCCGGCTGCAGGCGGCCCAGCTGAAGGTCGTCCGCCAGGCCGAGGCCTGTGACGTCGGCAAGCTCACCGGGGCGCCGAACGCGGCGGTGTATTTGCGGACGGCCCTGCGGATGAGCAAGCACAGTCCTCGGCCACCGTCGGCCTCGCGCGCGACCTGGACAGGGAGGTGCCGTCGACCGGGGACGCGCTCGCCGCCGGGAACGTGTCGGTGCGGCAGGCGCAGGTCATCGCCGACGCGGTCAAGAAGCTCCCCGACTACGTGGGTCCGGAGGAACGGGTCGAGGCGGAGGGGTTCCTGATCGAGGCGGCCCGGTTCCACAACCCCGACGAGCTGCGGGTGCTGGGCACGAAGCTTCTGGAGCGGGTCGCGCCGGAGGAGTACTACCGGCAACTGGGCAAGGAACTGGCCAGGAAGGACCGCACAGCAGAACAGAAACGCTCCCTGCGCTACTCCCCGAACGGCATCCCCCAGTCGGAGTCGGTACACATCACCCTCCCGGCGTGGGAGATGGAACTGCTCCGCAAACTCATCGAACCCCTCGCCGAACCCGTCAAGGGGGCAGACCCAGACAGGCGGCCCATCGACCAGCGCCGCGGCGACGCGTTCGCTGAGTTGTTGAGCCTGCTCGCCGCTGCGGCGAAAGCGCCCGTCCGTGGCGGCAGACCACCACAGGTCGCGGTCACCATCCCACTCGACACCCTCCTGAAGGGCACCGGTGCGGGGACGGTCGACGACACCGCCACTGTCGTCCGTCCCAGGCCCTGCACCTGCCCCTGCACAGACCCCAAGTACGCCAAGCAGAGCACCAAGAAGCCCGCCAACACCGAAGAGCCGACATCAACGGAGACCGAAGGCCAGGCGGAAGACCAAGTAAACAAGGAGAAACGGCGATCAACCGAACCCGAGAAGGGTCCGGCGGGCCCGGGGACTGCCATCGACCCGCACGACGGGTGCCCGACGTGTGGAGGTGGCGGGTCAGCCCGCTACCTCGGCACCGACGGCAAACCCATCTCCGCCGCCACCGTGCGCCGGCTCGCCTGCGAGGCCGACCTCATCCCAGTCGTACTCGGCGGGGACGGGCAGGTGCTCGACCTCGGCCGCTCCGACCGTTTCTTCAAAGAACACCAACGCCGCGCACTGGCCATCCGCGACGGACACCACTGCAACTTCCCCGGCTGCCAAATCCCCGAACCACGCTGCATCACCCACCACATGACCGCCTGGGACCACGGCGGCCCGACAGACCTCGCCAACGGCGTACTCCTCTGCCGCCACCACCACGTCACCATCCACCACAAAGGCTGGCAAGTCCGCATGGGCACCCACGGCCACCCCGAATACACACCCCCGGAATGGTCCGACCCGCAGCGACGCATCCTCCGCCCGTAGGGCCACCAGCCCAGGAGGTGATCGCCCGAACTCCCCCGCCTTGACCGATCGGCGCATGATCAAGGTCTCGACACCGTACGGAGGAGACCTCATGCAGCAGATCGGTGAGCACGCACTGGTCCTCGGCGCCGGGATGTCCGGCCTGCTGGCGGCCCGAGTTCTGACGGAGGCGTACGGCCGGGTGACGCTCCTCGACCGCGACCCCATCCGCGCCGCAGGGTCACCGCGGCGCGGGGTACCACAGGGACGACATGCCCACGTCCTCCTCGCGCGGGGAGGGGAGGTCGTCGAGGACCTGTTCCCGGGCATCACAAGCGAACTCGTCGCCGACGGAGCGGTTGTCTCCCACCCCTTGGCCGACTTCAGGTTCTGCGCCGGCGGCCACACGCTACGCCCCGTCCCGATCGGCGCCACCATGCTGCAGTGCACTCGCCCGTTCCTGGAAGGCCACATTCTCGATCGAGTACTCGCGCTGCCCGGGATCACGGTCGCCGACAGGCGCGACGTGGTTGGCCTGAGCGTCGACGAGGACCGCCGCCGGGTGACAGGCGTGCGCGTCGTACGGGGACGAGACGCGAGTACGACCGAGACGCTGACGGCCGAACTCGTCGTCGACGCCACCGGGAGGGCCGGCCGTACTCCCGTCTGGTTGCGGGCGCTCGGCCTCCCCCGCCCGCGGGAGGAGGAGTTCCAGGTCAGCGTCGGGTACACCAGCAGGCTCATGCGTCTCCCCCGCGACTACGCCGAACGGGAGAAGGCGATCGCCGTCGGGCCGATCCCGGACCGGCCGCGAGGCCTGGCGCTGCTCGAGGTCGAGGGTGGGCGCCACATCGTCACGCTCGCCGGCTTCGAGGGCCGGCACCGTCCACCGGCCGACGACGACGGCTTCGTCGAGTTCGCCGCGACCGTGTCCCCACCGGACGTCCTGGCCGCGATCCGGCGGGCCGAACCACTCGGCGAGATCGCCACCTACCGCTACCAGTCCTCGATCCGCCGGCACTACCAGGAGCTACCCGACCTCCCCGAGGGATTGCTGGTGACCGGCGACGCGTTGTGCAGCTTCAACCCCATCTACGGCCAGGGGATGACCGTGGCAGCGCTGCAGGCGTCGACGCTGCGGAACACCCTGGCCCAGGGCGGGACCGACCTCAGCCGCCGCTTCTTCCGGGCCGCATCCCGGGTCGTGGAGGACCCGTGGAATCTCGGGGTCGGAGCCGACCTCGCCCTGCCGCAGATCGAAGGGCGGCGGTCGCCCTCGACCAGGCTGACCGGCGCCTACACCCGCCAGGTGCAGGCAGCCGGTGCGGTCGACGACCTCGTCGCGCGGGAGTTCGTGCGGGTCACGCACCTGCTCGACCCGCCGGGCCGGCTCCTGCGTCCCGCACTGGCCTGGCGGGTGCTCCGAGCCCGGATGGCGACGTCGGGGCGGCAGGAGCCGCGACTCACCGCGCCCGGACGGTGAACTCCGCCGTGTGGACCCGGCCGCCGTGCCGGAAGTCGAGGTAGAGGCGGTACGCCCCCGCGCTCGGCACCTCCGTGTGGAACGCCACCCGCGGCCCGGCGGTCGTCTTCCCGTCGCCAGGTTCCCCGTCGGGATGCACGTGCAGGTACGCGAGATCGCCGGCACGCAGCGCCACCAGGTGTCCGTACGCGCCGAGGTAGGGCTGCAGGTCGGTGACCTCGCGGCCGCCATGCTTGATCGTGAGGGTCAGCAAGGCCGACTTGCCGGCCTGCGGGTCGCCGCTCAACATCACCTCGTAACCGTCGACGCGCGCCACGGACCGCACCTCGGGCAGCGCACGCGGCTCGTACTTACCTGCCACCGGGACGTCGATGCCCAGCGTGGTCGCCTCACCGCCGGTCGGGGTGAAGTCGGCGAACGCACGGTAGGTCCCGGCTGCGGTGAAGGGGAGCCGGATCCGCCACACGCCGTCGGCACCGAGTGTCGGGTGGACGTGCCGGAACAACGACAGGTCCCGCCGGACGACGATCAGGTGCAGCCGCTTGTCGTGGACCTCGTCGAACGCGGTGACCGGCCGGCCACGGCCGTCGACGATGCGGAACGCGAACTCCCCGTCCCGCCCCACCACCGGGTCCGGCGACACCTGCTGGAGCGTGTAGCCGTGCTGGCTGACCATCAGGCCGCCCGGCAGCTCGGCTTCCGTGGCGCCCGACGCGCCGTCGTTCTCGGTCGCCTCGCCGTGCCCGGCCGCGTCGTCGTGTCCGCCGGCCTCAGCTGTCCCGCCAGGTCCTCCGGCCTGGTCCTGCTCCTCGGCCGGCTCGTCGTGGCCGGGCGCCATGCCCTCCATCGGACCCTCTGTCGGCTCCGGTGACGCGGAGTGGGCTGCCGGTGCGGAGGTCTCCTCCTGCGCCAGCGGACGGACCACCCGACCGGCGCCGTAGGCCGCGCCGAACGCGATCACCAGGCCGCCTGCGAAGATGCCCAGTCTGGTGGTGGTGTTCATCCGATCTCCTCAGGTCGCCAGTCACCCTACCCCCGTACGGTATATCAGAGCGGGCCACGGGAATGGTGCGGGACCGGAAATCCCCCGTCCGGGCGATGCCGCGCCCCCGCACTCCCGGCATGCTTGGGCCCCGTGAACGACAGCATCGGGGAGTTCCTCGTCAGCGCCCGGTCCTTCGCGGAGTACGAGGCGTTCTTCGACCTCGGCCCGGACGACCTGCGGGGCTCGGTCCTGGACTGTCCGGGAGGCGGAGCGAGCTTCACCGCGACCGCGGCGAGCAGGGGCGTCGACGCGATCGCGGTCGACCCGGCGTACGCGGAACCTCCGGCCGAGGTGGCCGCCCGGGTCCGGGCGGAGCTCGACCGCGGCAACGCGTGGGTTACCGCCCGCACCAGTAGGTACGAGTGGGGATTTCACCGCGACCCGGAGTCACTGACCCGCGGCCGTACCGAATCCGCGCGGTCGTTCGCGGCCGACATCGCCGCCCACCCCGAGCGCTATCGGTTCGGGACGCTACCGGATCTGCCGTTCGCCGACGGGGCGTTCGACCTGGTGCTCTCCTCGCACTTCCTGTTCACCTATGCCGACCGGCTCGACCGCGACTTCCACCTCGCCGCGCTGCGGGAGCTGCACCGGGTCGCCCGCGGGCAGGTGCGGGTCTTCCCGCAGGTCGACCAGGCCGGCGGCCGGCTCGACAACCTGGTCGAGGAGCTCGTACGCGCGTTCGCCGAGGACGGGGTGCGGGCGGAGCGACGCCGGGTGCCGTACGAGTTCCAGCGCGGTGCGGACTCCATGCTCGTCCTGCACTCGCCGGGCCGGTGAGCGAGCGCCCTACGCCAGCCGCACCCGCCCGCCACCCTCCGCCGTCCGCCCTCCGCACACCGCTGCTCCCGCTCCCTCAGTCGCGCTTCGGGAGTTGCTGCACCGCCCACCGGTTGCCGTCGGGGTCGGCGAAGAAGACGAACGAGCCCCAGGGGAATTCCTGCACGTCGCTGACGTCCACGCCGCGCCCGCTGAGTTCGGCGTGCGCGGCGTGGATGTCGGACACCACCATCTGCAGACCCTCGACCGAACCCGGCTCGGCCTCGGTGACTCCCCGGCCGATGCAGATCGAGCACGCCGAGCCGGGCGGGGTGAGCTGGACGAACCGGATCTCCTCGCTGACCTCGTGGTCGTGGTCGGCGTTGAACCCGACCTGGTCGACATAGAACGCCTTGGCCTTGTCGACGTCGGAAACGGGGACCGCGACGAGTTCGAGCTTCCAGTCCATGGAACGACTTCCCTTCGGCTGAGCCTGTGGTCACGGGCGTACGGCGGGAGTGCCGCCGCCCACAGGAACAACGCTAGGAGTCATTCCGGCCAGTTCCCGGCCTCAATCCGGCCCGGTTCGGGGTCGGCTGCGAAACTCGGCCGACCTACGCCCGGGCCCTGAGCCGACCGCCGTACCGCGCGTTCGGCGCCTCCAACATGGCGCGCTGCCGCTCGGTGAGGTCGGGGTAGTCGTCGGCGTCGTAGTAGCCGGCGGACCACGACACCGCCGCCGGGCTGTACTTGTAGAAGGCCGTCCGCCGCTCGTCCGCGCCCCGCCAGGGCAGCGTCCCGTGCACGAGGGCCTCGGTGAAGACCACCGCCGTTCCGGCCGGTCCGGTGACCCGGCGTACGCAGGGGTGCTGGTTGGCGAGTTGCTTCCAGGCGTCGGGGAACGGGAACGCGCTCTTGTGGCTGCCCGGAACGCAGGCGAACCCGCCGTCGTCGGGCCCGACGTCCTTGAGGTTGAAGCCGACCGCGACCAGACCGCTGCGGATCCGGCCGTCGGGGGTGACCGTGTAGTACTCCGACGCACGGAACGGCACCGCGCCACCGTGCAGGACCGTACCGATCGGGCCGTCTCCGGAACGAATGATGTCGGCGTAGGTGTGGTCAAGACGGAAGTCGGAGCCGAGGACGTCGTCGAGTACGTCCACCACCGGCGGCAGGTCCATGAGGGTCCGGAACGCCGCGTCGCGCCCCAGCAGATCTCCGAACCGGTGTGTGCGCATGTCCGGCTCGGTCTCCCGCTCGGCCATCTCGTCGAGCTGGGCGTTCAGACGTTGGAGAAGATCGGCCGGAATGGCGTCGGGAATCGTGAGGTAGCCCTGCAGGTCGAACAGATAGCGGTCCTGGTCGTTCACGTGTCCTCCGTGGACGGTTGCGAGTGCACCGTCGACCGATTGTTCCATCGGGGACCCCCACCCGGCCCGGCCCCGGCGTGGCCACATCCCGCCGTTCCGCACCGTTCCCGCATCAACGCGGCGGGTCAACGCGGCGGGTCAAGGGGCCGGTCAAGGCGGCGGGTCAAGGGGCCGGTCAAGGCGGCGGGTCAAGGCAGCTCAGGGCGTGGACGCCTTGTGGCGGTGTCGGGGTTTGCCGAGCCGCTGCCGGAGCACGACAGAGAAGACGACCCAGACCAACCGGAGGAGTGACCGGATGTCCAGTTCGAAGTTGCTGGTGGACGCGTTCGACCGGGTCCGCGAGGCGGTCCACCAGGCCGTGGAGGGACTGTCCGCGGAGGAACTCGCGTTCCGCGTGGACAGCGAGGCCAACTCGATCGCCTGGTTGGTCTGGCACCTGACCCGGGTCCAGGACGACCACATCGCCGACGTCGCGGGAACCGAACAGGTCTGGACGGCCGACAGCTGGTTCGAGCGCTTCGACCTGCCTTTCGAGCCGTCCGCGACGGGGTACGGCAACAGCCCGAAGGAGGTCGCGCAGGTACAGGTCGACTCGGCCGACCTGCTGATCGGCTACCACGACGCCGTGCACCAGGCGACGGTCGCCTACGTCGGCGGACTCGGCGACGACGACCTGCCGCGCGTGGTGGACGAGGCGTGGGACCCGCCGGTGACGCTGGCCGTACGGCTGGTCAGCGTGATCAGCGACGACCTCCAGCACGCCGGCCAGGCCGCGTTCATCCGTGGAGTCGTGGAACGCCGTACCAGCTGACCTGCTTCAGACCCGCGACCACCCCATGTCAAGGCCGCCTTGTCAGGCCGCCGTTCGGTCGTACCCGGGCTGGAAATCGGGCCGCGTGCTGGCCACGTGCGACGGTAGCCTCTGCCCGATGAACACCCGAGCCGAAGGGTCCGCCGGGGCGAGCACGGCGCAAGGGATCACAGAGGGCGAGATCGCCGCGGGACTGCGAGCGCTCGGGCTGACCGAACGCTCGACGGCGTTGGTCCACACGTCCCTGAGGTCGTTCGGCTGGGTCGAGGGTGGCGCGGAGGCGGTGTGCCGGGCTCTGCTCGACGCGTGCGGCACGGTGCTGCTGCCGGCCGGCGCCGGCGACCACACCCGCATGCCCGCTCCACCCGGACTGGTCCGCCCCCACAATGCCTACTGGAACGCCGTTTCCTGGGCTGACTTCGAGCAGGCCCTGGACCGCGCGGTGCCGTACTCCCCCGAACGGCCGGTCGACCGCTACCTCGGTGCCGTCCCGGAGGCGATGCGGGCACTGGGTTGTGCCGAGCGCGGGGCTCATCCGTTGTTCGCGTTCCAGGCCGCGGGCGAGCACGCACGCACGCTTCTGGAGGCCGAAAGTCCGGACCGGCCGCTCGCCCCGATCGAGGCGCTCGCCGAGCTCGACGGTGACGTCGTCCTGCTCGGCGTCTCGCACGAGGCCAACACCGCGATCCATCTGGCGGAGCAACGCCTGGGTCGCTCGCGCTTCTACCGGTACGCGAAGGTCGCGGCCGGTGTGTGGGCGGAGTTTCCGAACCTCGGCGGCGAGAGCCACCGCTTCGACGACATCGAGCCGGCACTACGGCCGGCGACCACGGAGGTCCGCATCGGCGCCTGCCGGGCCCGCCGGGTCGGCGTTCGGGACCTGCTCGCCGCCGTCACCGAGGTGGTGCGCGCGGATCCGGCGGCGCTGCTGTGCCCGGACCCCGCCTGCCGGTGCGGTGCCGCGCTGGCGCAGCGGCTGGCGTACGTGCGCGACCGGCGCGTCTGAATGCTCTCCGGGCGAGTTCAGTGCTCGGCGCCGCGGTCGACACCCAGGGTGGCGACAAGGTCCTCGTGGAGCTGGAACCACACGCGGTGGCATGAGTCGACGTCGGTGCGGTCGACCCATTCGTGTGCACCGGACCGGGCGCGCCGGAGAGCGGCAGCGAAGCGCGCGTCGTAACCGTCGAACCTGGCCAGAACGCCGGCGAGCCGGCGTACGAGCGGGATCAGGGCGTTGTGCAGGGCGGCGAGTTCGTCGAGGATCCGCGCGTCCCCGACCCGGTCACTGTGGTCGTTGGCTGCGAAAGTGCCCCCAGGCGTGGGGGTGAGCTGCCACTCGGTGCAGGCTCGCAGAAGTCGTTCGTTCAGTGGCCGGAACTCCTGGTAGATCGAGCCGATGACACCGTCCGGGTCGGCGTGGGCGCGTTCGCACGCGAGTCGCTTCTCGTTCTCGGCTCTGCCTTCCCCGGTCAGGGACCATCCTTCGAGATCAGCGAAAGCAGTGTGTTGCACCCAGCCTCGTTCTTCGGCCAGGACGAGGGTTCGAGCTGTGCCCGCGGTGTCCAGGCCGAATCGTTCGGCGACCTCGGATGTGCCGGCGAATCCGAGCAGTCGGACGGCATGGAGCACGAGGAGCTCTCGCGGCGAAAGGTGCGTCATGCTCAGTCGCCTCGCCTGGCGGTGAGCCGGTTGAAGTGTTGCTGACACGCCTGCGGTGACCGGAACCCCATCGCGTCGGCGATCTGCGCCCAGGTCAGGCCGGCGCTCTTGGCGGTGAACAGCAGGCCCGTCTCCACTCCCTCGACCTCGGCCCGCGCGGCGGGCATCAGGGCGAGCGCACTCAGGAGTTCCTCCGTGCCCAGGTCCGCTGATCGCCAGAGTGCGAACTGCACGAGGTCGACCGCCGACGGCGGCACAGACGCGGGCCTCCACGGAGGAGCCTCCAGGCCATCGGCGCCAGCGGCGAGCAGGCGCCGCCGTGCGCCTTGTTCACGGTGGACCTCGGGGTGCCGACCGGATGACGTGGGGTTCGGGTCGTGCTTGCGTTCCATCCGCCCATCCTGAAGAATCAACATTCCGTTGTCAACGTTTCGTTGATAGGACACGTGTGATCAGGACCCTGGCAGACGCCACCCCGGACACCTGCGGTGGGAAGGCGGCAACCCTCGCGACCCTTCTCCGGCACGGGTTCTGCGTCCCCGACGGGTTCGTGGTTCCCTTCGAGGCTCACCGGGCCGCTCGCTCGACAGCACCGGCCCACACCCGAGCGGAGGGCCCCGACCAGGAAGTGATTCCTCCGGGTCTGGCGGAGCGCGTGGCCCAGCAGCTCGCGCAGATGGGTGATCCGCCAGTGGCGGTACGTTCGTCGGCCGCGAAGGAAGGCAGCCGTGAGGCTTCGGCCGCCGGGCAGTACGCGACCATCCTGGCCGTCCGCGGCACCAGCGCGGTGGTGGAGGCGATCCGCACGTGCTGGCGTTCTGCCCTCTCCGATCGCGTGGCCGACTACTGGAGCCGTTCACGCCACCCGAACCAACCTGGCGCTTCACCGATGGCGGTGCTGGTGCAACGCCTGGTCGACGCAGAGATCTCCGGGGTGATGTTCACCCCGGACCATGCGAGTACGAGTACGAGCACGAGGATCGAGGCGTCCTGGGGGCTCGGCCCCAGCGTGGTTGACGGAACGGTCGTCCCCGACACCTACCAGGTCGCCGCGGACGGACGCATCACCCGCGCCACCGCACAGAAGGCGGTCCGGCTCGACCGCGACCTCGGCGGCATCATGTGCCGCCCGGTGCGCGAATCCCAGCGCGGGCGCCCGTCGCTGGACGATCCTGCCGTCGCCGAGATCGCCGCGGCGGGGAAGAGGATCGCCGGACTTCTCGGCGCACCCCAGGACGTCGAATGGGCGATCGCTGACGGTCACGTCTGGATTCTCCAGGCCCGGCCGATCACCGCACCACTTCCCGACCTGCCCACCGGCACACCCACGACCACGACCACCACCACGGCCTCGGTGCTGACAGGCGCCCCCGGCAGCCCCGGAACGGCCACCGGCCCAGCACGCATCCTGCGCAGCCCCTCGGACTTCTCTCGCGCACGACCGGGCGAGGTGCTCGTCTGCCGCTTCACCGACCCGGCATGGACGCCGTTGTTCCGGATCGTGGCAGCTGTCGTCACCGAGACCGGAGGCGCACTCTCCCACGCCGCGATCGTTGCCCGCGAGTACGCCCTCCCCGCCGTGCTCGGCGTTCCGGAAGTCATGACCAGAGTTCACGACGGCGACCTTGTCACCGTCGACGGCACCACGGGCGTCGTCACTCCCGCACACCCCAGGAATCCCGCATCACGATGTTCAACGACATGAGCCATCTGCCCGCCGAACTACGTTGGACCGGCTTTCCCAAGGCGACACGCCCCTGGGATGGGCTACGCAGCAGGACGAGGTCGGTGTAGCAGGGTGCCCGGGTCGAGCCTGACGTCGTTGACCGCGTTCATGCCGACCACTTCGGGTCGCGGCCGCTGAGGCCGAGCGCCCGCTCGAACATCGGCGCGTCGGCCGGGACGTCCACCACCGCGCCGAACAGCCCCTCGCGGTTGGACATCTGCTCCGATGAGGCCGCCATCGAGGTGAACTCGAACACCACCTTCGTGCTCTCCTCGTCGACATCGAACGGCTGGGCGGTCGCGCGAGCGAGATCCCATCCGTGCAGCACGCACTCCTCCAACGCCACCATGCCGGCGACCTGCGCGGGCAGGGTGAGCCCGCCGGCGTGCGCCTGGCCCTCGTAGGCGGCCGGGTCGGACCAGGCGGCGGCGAGTTCGGCCAGCTGACGCGGGATGCTCTCCTGCCAGTCCGCCGGCAGGTTGTCCGCCGACGCCTGCGGGGGCCCGTCTGGCACGCCCTCCATCGTCACCTTGCGCGCGGCGGCGGTGAACGCCATCGCCAGGCCGCCGATGTGGTCGAGCAGGTCACCCACGGTGTAACCCTCACAGGGGGTGGGTGCCTGCAGTTGGTCTTCGCGGACCCCGCTCACCAGAACACCGAGCCGGCGGGTCGCCGGGCCGAGGTCGAACATCCTGCCCACCGAGGGCCTCCCGAAGGTCGTGTTGGTCGTACGCACCACGTCGTACACACCCTGCCCAACCGACCCGGCGATGTCCACGCCCCGCGCCTGGCTGTACGGGAGTCGACGCCGGCGACCAACAGCCTCAGCAGATCAGGCCCCGTTTCGCCTGCGGGCCGTGGCCGACAGGGGCTTCGCCGATCCAGCGCTCGTCGACGGGTTCGGACGCCAGTTGGTACCGCGAGTCCGACGACAGCCGGATCCGGTTCGAACGGTTGTCCAGGCTGGCATGCACGAGGTAGATGCTGAACGTCAGCAGGTCACCGGCACGGAACTCAGCGGTCAGCCAGCGTCCACCGAGCCGCTCGCGCACCTCCACCGGATCGTCGGACAGGCTGCCGTTCCAGCGTTCCCGCTCGCCCTCGGTGGCAGGGCCGGTGTTCGTGCAGTAGGTGTCGACGTCGCGGAGTGCGTAGTCCTCGCGGATCTCGGCCCGCCGGTGCGAGCCCTCCAGCACCATGAGCCCGCCGAGTTCGAAGTCCGCGTCACCCAGTGGTACCCACGCGGTGTAGACGTCGTGAGTCCCGCGGCCCATGAAGACGACGTCACCATGCGGTGCCGTGCCACGGCCCGGTGCAACGGCTCGCATCCAGGTGAAGTCGTAGTGCCGCACCGGTCCGCCGAGCAGCGACTCGTAGAAGCCCAGCAGGCGCTCGCCGTACAGCAGCCGGTGCAAGGCGTCGTTGTCATGGGCGAGATCCGGCTTGAACGTCAGGTTCGAGTCGGCCGGGGCGACGGCGAGGTCGGCCGGAAACGCCCGATCGGTGAGGCCCTCCTCGTACAAGCGGCTCGTCAGGCTCCTGCGAGCATCCGTCACGTCGGCCGGGTCGAAGAAGCCGGGCAGGAAGAGATATCCGTCCTCGACCATTCGTTCCCGAAGTTCGCCCGGGTTGTCGCGGACGCAGGTCGAGTCCCGCAACTGTCCCAGCGCGTTCGGCGCCGTGTCGAGTTCACGTCCCTGCGAGGTCAGGCGCGGCCAGTGCGCGGTCGAGGTCTGAGTCGGCGCGGTCACGGGAGTACTCCTTCTGGGGTTGGCGTATCGACGTGGGAAGGGTCGCCGGCGGCAGACCGTCAGCTGTGCTTGCCCGGATCACTCCAGAACCACGCCTCCGGGTCGTAGATCGCTGGTACGGGGATGTCCCAGGTGTTGATCTGCCCGCCCAGGAAGAGGTTCTCCCGCCGCGGGACGTTCTGCAGTTCCTTGTGTACGAGGATGACCTGGGGATAGTCGGCGACCACACCGAGGAAGAATGGGCCGTCCTTGATGTGCACCCGGCACATGTCCCACAGCAACCGGTTGCGTTTCAACGGATCGGTCTCGAGACGCGCCTTGTCATAGAGGCTCCACAGACGGCCGACCGGGCTGCCCTTCTCCGGCAGCACCCACGGCGGGTGCCGCTTCCACGGGCTCACGTCGCGTTCCTTGCGCAGCGCCGCCGGGTCGGTGCCACGCATGATGTACGCCTGCCCGTGCAGCGGCGCCCAGGTGTCGGGGATCGTGGGAATCACCCAGGACGGCCAGCTCATGATCCCGCCGCCACCGATCTCCCAGGCGGTGTTGCTCATCAGCTCACCGCGGTTCCACATGTCCGACCATGAGGTGGGTGCGACCGGATTCATCTCGGTACGGATTCCGATCGCCTTCCAGTCCCGGCGCAGGAAGTCGTTCTTGCGGATGTTCGCCTTCGCGGTGTCGGCCGGATAGTCCAGCCGCACGACCAGCTTGCTGCCGTCAGGCTTCTCGCGGTACCCGTCGCCGTCCTTGTCCACCACACCGATCCGGTCCAGGATCGCCTTCGCCTTCTCCGGGTCGTACGCCACGTAGGAGTCCCGCCAGCTGCGGTACAGCTTCTTGCTTCCCGCGTCGACCTGGAACTCCGGCGCTTTCGGGCTGAGCGTTCCGGTGGTCAGTTCGCCGGTGTTGTAGTACAGCGACTTGCGTACGTCCGCGCGGTTGTAGGCGTGCGAGAGTGCCTGGCGAAACTCGGGCTTGCGGATGAGCTCACGCATCGCCTCGTCGGGGTAGTCGTAGTTGAAGAAGAACATCGACCCGCTGCCGGATCCGCTGCCCCAGTACCAAACCTGGACACCGGTGCGCGGGGCGGCCTGCTTGAGTCCCTCGACGTCGGCGAGGTCGATGTTCGTGTGCTGCCCCTCGGCGAAGTCCGCCTTGCCCTGGGTGTACTGGAGTTTCATCACCTCCTGGTCCTTCACCGCGTTCCAGACCATCCGGTCCATGAACGGCAACTGGTTGCCGGCCTGGTCCACACACCAGTAGTACGGGTTGCGTTCCCACACGGCGTTGCGCGCCTCGTGGTAGGTCGACAGGTGCCAGCCGGTCGTCACCGGGCAGTCCGGGTTCGACAGGTGGTTTGCCTTGTTGTCGTGCTCGACGTACCAGTCCTTGGCGGTGACCTTCGGGTTGTACTTCGGGTGGAACTGCCGAAGATAATGACGCGGAAGCAACCAGTCGGCGCCGACACTTCGGTTCACCGTGTCCGCGAGGCGGTCGGGGGTGAGCGCGGCCGGGCTGTCGAACTCGAGCACCAGGGTGACGTCGTCCGGCGCGGTGATCTTCGCCACCGTCCCCTTGCCGGATACCGCCTCCTCGGGTGGAACCTCCGGGTGCTCGGGGTTGAGTACCGTGTCCTCCCACCAGTACATGATGTCGGCGGTGGTCCAGGGTGCGCCGTCGGACCACCGCAGTCCCTTGCGGAAGTGAAACGTCCACCGAGTGAAGTCGTCGTTGGACTCCCAGCTCTGCGCCAGTCCCGGGCCGACTTCCATGCCGTCGTTGAGCCAGCGCACGATCGAGTGGCCGTACATGTACTGACCGATCGACGCGTCATCGGCGGCGGAGGCGGTGAGGTAGCAGGTTCCGCCGTACTTCCCGGGATGCTGCCAACGGTGCGGTACGACGTACGGCGACTCGGGGATGCGCTTGCTCAGCGGCGGCAGGGCACCGGCCTTCACCCGCGCGGCCAACGAGGGCGCCTCGCGCAACTTGCCAGGGACCGGCAGCGGCTTGGTGACCGAGCCTTTGGCGTTGCTGCCCTTCGCCGCCTTGGTCGCTGGGCCACCAGCCTCGCCGTCTGCCTGGCACGCGCCCAGCGCGGCCGCGGCCGCTCCGGCAGCGGCCGCCCTTAGTAATGCTCGTCTGCTCAGGCTCGAGTTCGGCTCCATGATCGCTCCTGGTCGACCGGCGGCGAGGCCGCGCACCTGCAGTTGGGTTTTCGTAACCGGTACCGGTGCGAGTCTGCTCCTGCATGACCTGGCACGACATGGACAAACCGCTCGCATTCATGGACTTTCTTGCGTCTGCCGCATGTGCCGTGCGACAGTGCATGGCCTGCGGAGTCGACGGAGGGCGCCGTGGTCCAGGGATGGTCGCGTTATCTCACGCCGACGCCGGTCCAACGCCGGCTCGGCCTGGTGTGCCTCGGAGCCGGGCAGAAGCAGGAACTGGACCCCTGTCCGCCTCGCATCCTGCGTTCGCACGCGGCCGTGCTCGTGGTCGACGGTCAGGGCTGGCTGGAGTCCGGCGAGAGTGGCCGACGATCAGCAATCACGGCAGGCAGTCTGTTCTGGTTGTTCCCGGGAGTGCGGCACTCCTACGGCCCGGACGGCCGCGGCTGGGAGGAGATCTGGATGCTGTTCGAGGGGCCGGCGGTCGACGCGTACGAGGAACTCGGCTACCTGTCCCGCGACGAACCACTGATCCCGCTTGTCGACCTGTTCCCGGCGCGTTCGGCGATGGACCGGGTGCTCGCCGCGTGCCGTCAGCAGCATGCCGGCGCCGAGGTGGAGGCCGCCCACGCCGTACATGCGCTGATCCTCGCCGTCCAGAACCGGCGCGACGACCGAGCCGACGGCGCCGTTCTCGCGACGCTACGGGAAGGCGCGTGCGAGCCGTGGTCGGTCGCGGAGCATGCTCGCAGGGCGGGGGTGCCGGTCAGCGCACTGCGTCAGGTCGTCCGCCGCCACGGAGGGTGCTCGCCGAAGGAGTACCTCCTGCGCATTCGGCTCAACCGCGCCAAGGAGTTGCTGGCCGAGTCGGACCTGACCGTCGCCGAGATCGGCCGCCTGGTGGGCCACGACGACCCGGCGTACTTCTCACGACTGTTCACGAGGCGCACAGGAATGGCACCTCGGGACTTCCGCGCGCAAGAGCGGCGGCCCCGCTCGTCATGACTGTCGGGTGGCGCTCTTCGCGGGTCTGCGCCTCACGCCTTCTTCTTCCGCATGGAGGAGATGGCCGAACTCACCGCCGTCACGCCGGCGGCGGCCCCCACCGCGATCAGCCCGCCGCGCAGCGTCCGCCTGTCGGTCGCGGTCGCCCTGGCCTTCGCGACCACCGGCTCCTTCACCTGCTCCCACCTGCTCTTCCGGTGCAACAGCTTCATCGTCGTCCCCCCCGCCGAGATGGATCCTGCTCGGTACACCCTGGAACTAGGCCGCCGAGTCACCTTGGCACCCGAACCGGCCACCTTCTCCTGGACCACCTTCGCCTCGGCCGCCGGGCGCCGCCCCTTCGGCGCCGCTCTGAGCCGCCCTGCGCCGCACCTCACCGGCCGCGAGCTCCTCGGCCTTCCCACGGGCCTCCTCCGCGGCTGCCTGCGCAGCCGCGGCGGCGTCGTCGGCGAGCTTGCGGGCCTGCGCCAGCCGCTGGGTGGCCTCCGCGATCTTCTCCTGCGCTCGTTGCTGCGCGGCCTCGGCTCTGGCCCGGCTCCTGTCGAGTTCGTCCTCGAACCGCTCACCCACCTTGTGGACCGCCGCGTCCGCGTCGGCCTGCGCGCGTTCCCGCTCGCGCTCGACCATGGCGTCCGCGCGCTCCCGCGCCTGTTCCACCCGGCGGCGTACTTCCTCGGCCGCTTCGTTCTTGGCTTCGCGGACCCGGGCTCGCCCCTGCTCGGTCGTTCTGCGTACGGCATCGGCGAGTTCCTGGGCGTGGTCGGCCTCCGCCAGCGCGTCCTGCTCGGCCTGGCGTGCCCTCTCACTCGCCGCCCGTGCGCGCCTTAGCCGGGACTCCAGGGAGTCCCCCGTCAACGACAGCTTGCGGTGCCCCGCGGACTTTGCCCGGCCCTCGGTCACCCCGCCGCCGTCGGCGGCCCCCTCCGACGGATGGAACGCCCGCGTCATCACCCACGAAACGTTCGACGGCAGCTCCCTGACCCCGGTGGCCGCCTTGTCCGACAGCCAGTGGACTGCCCCACTTCGCGCCATCTCTCCCCCACGCGTTCGCGCACCCCAGTTCCGTTCAGACTACCCAGCGGCTGTCCGACGTTTTCCCGCGTTGACGTTTACCGACGTGGGGGCCGACGAAAGAGCCGGCCCGTCAACCACGGCTTGTCATCGTGGCGAGGCGGGGACCAATCCCTCAGTTCCGTACGTCGTGCCGGTCCCGGACATTCGGCTCGTCGCGCCGCATTCACAGCGCCCTGACGTACTGACGGCACACGTACACCCGGTGAAACCTCGCTCGTACGGAAGCTTCGAGTTCGCGCGGCGCCTGGCAGAACGCGATGAACGGGCCGGTCAACCCCTCCGGGCAGGTGAATCCCTGACCGTCGTCGGAGGAGTCCTTGTAGACGTGCAGGTAGCTGAACTGTTCGGTGAACCCCGAGGCGCGATACCACGCGTTGGCGGCGGTGTCCTCGCGAGTCCACGCGTCGAGTTCGCGAACGCCGTGGGGGCGAAGCTCGTCGACCACACCGGCGAGGAGGGCGCCGGCCACGCCGCGCCGCTGGTGGTCGGGATGGACGGCGAGGACCTCGATGGTCGACCGCGGCGGCGAGATCGTCGCGTCCAACAGGCCGACGACCTCGCCCCCGACAGCGGCGACCCGGCGCAACGCGGGAGCGCCGTAGGACGGCCGCCGCGTCACCACGTCGTCGTAGTAGTCGGTCGGGAAGAAGCTGAGCAGGCGGCACCGCAACCAACTGGCGGCGTCGGCGTCACGGTAGTCACGAACGTGGAACGAAGCGCACATGTGGGGATCCTGTCGGCGCGTCGGGACAAGGCACGGTCAGGTCCGCCGCAGACCGGGCCGACCGGGCCGGTCGAAGGGCCGAGAGGTCGCGGCGCGGACCACGAGTGAAGCCGAGCTCATCGCGAGCGCACGGGTGCATCGTGCCGACCGCCACGAGGAGCCCGCAAACAGATTTCCGAACGCGGTCACCGGAACTAGATTCGAAAGCCTGCACCTGCCGTTCCCGGCCAGCGACCCGCAGGAGGAGAGCAGATGAGCATCCAGCTCAACCACATCATCGTCCCAGCCCACGACAAGCGCGCCTCCGCCGAGTTCCTGAGCTCGATCCTCGGCGTCCCCGTCGGCGAGGACAGCGAGCCGTTCGTACCCCTGACCGTCAGCAACGGCGTGACCCTCGACTACGCGAACGCCTCGGACTTCCAGCACATGCACTGCGCGTTCCTGGTCGGCGAGGACGAGTTCGACGCAGCGTTCGAGCGGATCCAGAAGGCAGGACTCACCTACTACGCCGACCCGGGCCACCGGCAGGTGGGCGAGGTCAACCACCGTTGGGGTGGGCGGGGCGTCTACTTCGACGATCCCAACGGACACAACATGGAGATCCTGACCCGCGCCCCGGACTGAGGAACCTAAAGGTCGGACCAACGCGACGGGCTGCAACAGATAGTGCAGCCGCCCTGGATGCGGGCAGTGGGTAGGCCGAATGTGAAGCGCGGGTGGGCTGCCGGCCAGATCACGGCAGCCCACCCGCGGACTGTGGGCCCCGTTCACCCGCTCCTGCCCGCCTACCCGAGGTGCGGGCACCTATTCGAAACAAGTCGGGCGGTGCCGTAGGGTCGCAGGCACGGCAGTAGGTCGACCCCGAGGAGGCGAGATGACGGAACCCAACCGCCGCCCGCGAATCGTCGTGGTGGGCGCGGGATTCGCCGGATTCCACGCGACTCGGGAGCTGGAGCGCCTGTCCCGCGGCCGGGCCGAGATCGTCCTCATCAATCCGACCGACTACTTCCTCTACCTCCCGCTGCTGCCGGAGGTAGCCTCGGGCGTCCTCGACCCACGCCAGGTGTCCGTTCCGCTGTCGCGGACGCTGCGGGACGCCTGCCTCACCCTCGGAACCGTCGACGGTGTCGACCTGGACTCTCGTACGGTCAGCTACGTCGACCCGGAGGAGCGCCGGCACGAGGTCACCTACGACCGGCTGGTCCTCGCGCCCGGCAGTGTCAACAAGCTCTTGCCCATTCCCGGTGTGTGTGAGTACGCACACGGTTTCCGGAGCGTCGGCGAGGCGCTGTATCTCCGGGACCACCTGATCGGGCAGATCGAACTCGCCGGCGCCTGCGACGACTCCGTCGAGCGGGAGGCACGGTGCACCTTCGTCGTCGTCGGCGCCGGATACACCGGCACCGAAGTCGCCGCCCAGGGCCAGCTCCTGACCAAGCAGGTCGCCCGCGCCAAGAACGGCGTGGACGAGAGCCAGGTGCGCTGGTTGCTGGTCGACGTCGCCGACCGGCTGCTGCCCGGGCTCGACCCGCGGCTGGCCGCCACCACCGACCGCACGCTGCGCCGGCGTGGCGTCGAGGTCCGCACCGGCACCTCGGTGGAGAAGGCCACCGCCGACGGTGTGCTGTTGTCCGACGGTGAGTTCGTGCCCACGAAGACCCTGGTGTGGTGCGTCGGCGTACGCCCGGACCCGCTCATCGAGAGCCTCGGCGAACCCACCGAGAAGGGCCGGTTGGTGGTCGACGAGTACCTCAGCGTCCCGGGCCGGCCGGAGGTCTTCGCCTGCGGAGACGCCGCCGCCGTACCCGACCTGACCAGGCCGGGGCAGGTCACCGCGATGACCGCTCAGCACGCCGAACGCCAGGGCAAGGCGGTGGCGCGAAACGTCGCAGCGTCGTTCGGTGACGGGCGCCCCAAGCCCTACAAGCACCACGACCTCGGCTTCGTCGTCGACCTCGGAGGGTTGTCCGCGGCCGCCAACCCGCTCGGGGTCGCGCTCGCGGGTGCACCCGCCGCGGCCGTGACGAAGGGCTACCACCTGCTGAGCGTGCCGGCCAACCGCATTCGCATCGCCGCCGACTGGGCGCTCGACGCGATGTTGCGACGGCAGGTCGTCAAGCTCGGGTTGGTCGGTCCGAACGCGGTTCCGCTGGAGTCCGAGCAGCAGTGACCCCCGGGGGCGGTCTCAAGCAGGGCGTCGATCATGCCTGTTCTGCCGGGGCGAACCGCAACAGCGCACCCACGCCGTCACGGAGTCCGGCCTCGGCCGAGACCACCTCTGCCACCGCGTCGGACGCGGCGCCGGCCCGGATCAGCGCCTCGTCGAGCGCCTCCTCGCTGATGGAGACGTCGCTGTCGGCGGTCCCTCCGGCGGTGAAGAGCCGGCGTAGTTCCGCGGCGTCGGAGGCGAGCTCCGCCGCACCGGTACCGATCGCGATCTTCCGGCGGGAGGCCTCGGGCGCGGTGCCGTTGCCCGGGTCCTCCTCGGTCAGCAGAAGGGTGTCAACTGCGCCCTGACGCAGGGCCTGCAGGACGTCCGCCGCACCTTCCACACCGGTGCCGGCCGACATCCGGCCACGCAGGCGCTCGACCAGGTTGTCCTGGATCAGGCGTTCGATCTCGGCAACGGCGTCGTCGAGCGCCGACTCGGCCTCCGCGCTGACGTCACCACTGCCCGCCCGGTCGCTGGTGCGCACCAGGTCCTGAACGCCGTGCGGGAGATGGTGGACGACCCGCGACCGGGCCTCCACCGCACCGACCAGCAGCACGCTGGACAGCCTGGCACTTTCCACCAGGCGGACGATGTTGTCGGCCACCAGCTTGGCGTTGCGGTCCGCGGTCTCCTCCACGGCGTTCTGCATCCGCCGGTTCGACAAGCCCGCGCCGCGCACCTTGTGCAGCGGACGCTGCTCGCCGCGCACCTGCGCGTGTCCTTCGTCACCGCGACCGCTCTCGCCGTGCCCGCTGGTCGGCGCACCGCGCACCACGAAGTCGGCTCCCGAACTGTCCACCACCACGACGCCGTACCGCCGGGTGTCGGCGTTCGCGCGTACGTAGGCTGCAAGGTGCGGCAGCGGCGCCCACGACGCGTGGTCGCCACCGACCGGGCCGTGCAGGGAGTCGGTGAACAACACCTCACCGCCCGCGGCGACGACGACCATCCCCTCGGCCGCCGTCCGGCCGGGCGGCTGGCCGTTCACCGCCTTCCCGGCTGCGTCCACCGTCGGCTCGTCGGCCCCCTCGGCGACCAGTTGCTCGGCGAGGGCCCGCCAGCGAAGATCCACGCTGGTCTCGGAGGTGGCATCGGCGACTCCCGGCTCCAGATAGGCCGTGACGATCGGGCCGGGCCGTTCGAAGATCTGGTTCAGCGGGGAGAGTCTCATTTCGACCGGCTACCCGAGGTGCCCGCACCCAAACGTTCAGCCGAACGCGGCCACCGGGTTGTCCACCATCAGGGTCCGCCACCACGACTCGTCCAGCGCAGGCAGCAGCTCGTCGTACACGAACGTGTAACCGAGGAACTCTCCGCCGCCCGGCTCCCCGGCGTGGTACCAACCGCTGTCGTTGGCCACCAGGGTGCGGTCGAGCAGGCCGGCCGCGGCCATGCGCTCGACGCAGGTCCGTTGCCACTGTGTGTCACCCGGGCGCAGACCGTCGAACTCCACCCAGGCGCCGGCGCGGGCGACCTGCTCGTGGATGTCGCCGTCCGGCTCGGCCTGCGCGTGCACCCAGACGAACTGGGACGCCGAGACGCCCACGTCGGCGAAGATCTCCAGTTGTTCCAGCGCGGCGACGCCCGCCGTGGTGTGGGACGCGACCGTCAGCCCGGTCTCCCGGGCGGTCAGCGCGGCCGCGCGGACGAGCTTGCGGTCCAGGTCCTCCAGCGCGCCGTCGCGTACCGCCGTCTTGACGAACGTGGGACGCGCGTGCGGGTTGCCGGCGATGCCGTGGGTGTACTCGTCGACGAACCGCCGCGCCAACTGCTCGGCCGACAGCTCGTGGACGTAGGGAGGTACCCCAACCCTGTCCGCCGCGCCGTAGATGCCGGTGTTGGTGGCGATCTCGACCCCCGTCGCGTCGGCGAGCCGGGCGAGGAGGACCGGATCGCGGCCGAGTCCCTGCGGCGTGCACTCCAGCAACCGCCGGCAGCCGAGGGCGTACACCTCGTCCAGCTTCGGCTTCGCCGCGGCGAACACCTCGTCGGCGTCGTACGCGTGGGGGTCCGCGACACCACCGAAATCGACCAGGACGTGCTCGTGCACGAGGACGCTGTCGGGGACTGGAGCCTTGTCGGGGACCACGGCCGGTGTCGTCATGGTGTGAACCGTAGTGCAGGTCAGGGGCTCGCGAAGGTCGTGGCCGCCCTGAGGTAGCGCCCCACGTACAGGTCCTGCGTCCGGCGCGCGAGCGGGCCGCCAAGGCGGGCCAGCAGGTTCCCCGGCCGCGAGAACGCAGTCACGGTGAACACCACGGTCCCGTCGGTCTCGCGGGAGACCACGAAGCTCTCCTCGCCCTGCTCGGGGTGGCCGGGCAGGGTGCCGTACGCGAAGCCACGCCGGTCGGGTTCGTCGACGGCGTGGACCACCCGGCACGGCGCGACGACTCCCCACCGGCCGATGCCGAGGACGACCGCGACCACTGCACCGGGCGTGGCCGTGGGCCGGTCGGCGTACACACCGAGGCCGGCGCGACGGTGGAGTTCCCAGCCCAGCACTCCGTCGGCACAGCTGTCGAAAGAGCGTTGCCCCCGGCCGACCCGGACCGAACGGGTGACCGTTCGGTAGCCGCGCGGAAGCCCGCCGGCGGTCGCGCCGACCTCGGGATACGTGAGAGCCGCGTCGGCGAGGGCCGCCAGCGGTGGTACGCGGAGAAGCACCGTCATGCCAGCGCCTCTCCATGAACCGACAGCGGACTCGTCCTCGCGGCATACGCAGGGGGCACCGGGTCCAGCCACCGCACGAACCGCGGCTTCACCATGAACGCGAACAGGTGGTTCCCCGCCGGGGTGTAGTGACCGTTGTAGAAGCGGTCGCGGTACTCCTGCGGAGTCAGCGAGAAGGCTCGGTAGTCGGCGACGTGGGCGGCCAGCGAGTCCACGTACTCGACACCGAGGTCGTCGAGCGAGCGGACGAACTCCTCGTCCGGCCGGGGCTTGCCGGCACAGGCGTCCGCGACGGTCCCGCCGGGGTAGCTCAGCAACACCAACAGGCGCTTGCCCAGCGAGGCGAGCTCGCGCCGGGTGCGTTCGACCAGTACGGCCGAGGCGCGGAACGCACATCGATCGTAGAAGGCCTCGGCCGAGGACGCACCCGCGTCGTGCCCGCCGAGGTCGAGGTCGAGGCCCAGCGCGGCGGCGGTCTCGCGGTGGCCGGCGAGGAAGTCCCAGCGCCCGGTGAGCCGCCCCACCAACAGGTGGACCACCAGGTCGTCGCCGAACGTCTCCATCAGAAAGTCCGGATCGCACAGGTGATAGAGCGACTCCCCGGTCGGGCACGGGTTCGGCTGGTCCACCAGCGCACCGGTGGCATCGAAGCGGACGTGCTCCCACGGGTTGGCGTGGAACATGCTTGTGGGCAAGGACTGGTAACGCTCCCACCACTGCCGGCCGACCCGTAGCATGCGGTACGCGTCCAGGCTTCGGTAGTGGTCGTCGAGATAGATGTTGAGAACGACGTGCTCGGCGCTCGCCGCACCGGCTTCCTCCCGGCGCAGCCGACGGCACGCCTGCAGTACGCCGTACCCGCCGACGCCGAAGTTGCGCACCGGCTCGCCGAGGTGGGCGGCGAGGTACTCCTGCCAGGTCTCGCCGTCGCTGACCTGGTGGCACTGAGTGAAGCTGTCCCCGTAGGTGTTGACGCGGCAGGGCCGGTCCGCGTAGGCGATGGTGAGGCGCTCACCGAGCGGGCCGTAGCGGTAGGTGCTCACCGATTCGTCCACGCCGTCGGGCACCCGGGAGGGATGCGGGAGGTAGCCGAGTTCGGGGTCGAACCTCGCCCACTTCGGCTGCTCCGGGTCGAGGAACCGGTCGACCTCCGTGCGGGGTAGTACCGCCTCTGCCAGGAATGCGTGCACGTGGTCCCGAAAGTTCGCCGTCATCGCGCCCTCCTATGATCCTCGGCGGCAACCGTAGTCCAGGGATCGTGGGCGATGCGCGTGTACGAACAGGTGGGAGCTGACCGGCGTCAGCCGCAAAACGCAGGCCGACGATGGCGCCGGGGCCGAGGCCCGCGCCGGGGCCGCACCAGGGCGACGATCGCCGCCGTCGGTCTCCTCTGCGCCGTCGCGGGCTCGGGCTGCACCCTCGAGGTCGACGGCGTTCCGGTGGGCGGGCCGACGGACCGGACCACCACATCGCCGGCCGTGCAAGCGACCTCAGCGCCGGTGTCCGACGGACGCGCCGTCGACCCGCTGGACAATCCCGACGGCACCAAGCCCGGCCTCGCCCCTCTCACCTCGGCCGCCGAACTCGGCGCGGCGCGCCGCCTGATCGAGAAGGTGCGCACGGCCGGGCGCGGACCGAAGACGGGCTACGACCGCGACCGGTTCGGCTCGGACTGGACCGACACCGCCGACGGCGTTCCCTTCGCCCGCAACGGCTGCGACACCCGAAACGACGTGCTCGCCCGGGACGGGCAGCACCTGCGCTACCGCAGAGGATCGAACTGCGTCGTGATGGCCATGACGCTGGCCGACCCCTATACGGGTAAGGCGATCTCGTGGCGGAAGCAGGACGCGGCGAAGGTGCAGATCGACCACGTCGTACCCCTGTCGTACGAGTGGCAGTTGGGCGCGGCCCACTGGACCGAGGACCGGCGGGAGCAGATCGCCAACGACCCGCTGAACCTCATGCCGGTCGACGGCGCGACCAACTCCGCCAAGCGCGACTCCGGCCCGGCGTCCTGGCTGCCACCGAACAAGCCGATCCGCTGCGCGTACGCGGTGCGGTTCGGCCAGGTGGCGCTGAAGTACGACCTGCCCGTCACCCGCGCGGACAAGTCGATGATGCTCACCCAGTGCCGGTAGTGGTAGTAGCTGCCGGCGGCCGGCGGCTCCTCGGGCCGGCGGCTCCTCGGGCCGGCGGCTCCGCGGAGCCCGGCTCAGGCCGGGGTGAGCGGCTTTCCGGGGGTGCGCGTCTGCTGCTCGCCGACGGGCTGATGCTCCAGCTGCTTCCGGTCGGGGGCCTTCTCCAGGCCGGGCTTCGCCGTGGACTGCTTCCCGGTGTCCGTCTGCTCCGGCCCGGCGGCTCGCTCCTCCAGAGCGCGGGCCTGCGCCGCACCGCGTTCGAAGGCTGCGCGCGCCTCCTCCGAGTCGTCCCACGTGTCGTGCCCCTCGAACTCGCTCGGCCCCCGGCCGAGGCGTTCGTTGACCAACTGGTCGTACAACGGGGTGTCGCTCATTGGTTGTCGCTCCTAGATCCCCGGACAGCCACCCTCCGTTGGCCGCCGTGTTCGATCAGATTAACGGTATTTCGTGGTTGACGCCTGCCGGAACCCGTAAGGAACCACTGGGCCATATGCACCGAATTTCCCCTTCCGTCGGGTACACGCTGGGTGGTCGGCGAGCCACTTTCGGTGGATCACGCACTTACAGGCGTGACCGGATCACGCTTTCTGAGATCTTTTTTCGATTGGTCCCGATCTCCCGCTTGACCAGCAGTTTCTCCACTCCGGAGGGGACGTACGAGGGTGCCGAAGATCGTTCGGCGATTTGAACGGCCCCTTGGTTCTCGCAAAGGTGATGAAGTCCCGATCAAGTTACGGAAGGACCCATACCGATGTCCCGACGATTCACCCGGGTGATCGCCTTCGTCGTCGCGTTGGCGACCCTTTCCTTCGTGGGAGTGGGTGCCGCCTCGGCCGCCACCGCCCCGGACGCCGCGACGGCCACCACCAGCACGGTGTCGGCACCGGTCACCGGCACAGCCGCGGACGGAAGCACCTTCGACGGCACCTTCACGCCGACCAAGTTCGCCACCCAGAACGGCAAGTTGGTGGCGATCGGCGACCTCACCGGAGACCTCACCCGCGCCGACGGCAGCACCGCCGCCGTCGACAAGTCGGTCACCCTGCCGGTCAACACCGCGGCCTCGACGGGTAGCTGCCAGATTCTCGACCTGGTGCTCGGGCCGCTGGATCTCGACCTGCTCGGCCTCGTCGTCCACCTCGACACCGTTCACCTGAACATCACCGCCGACCAGGGCCCCGGCAACCTGCTGGGCAACCTGCTCTGCGCCGTCACCGGTCTGCTCGACAACACCGGTGGACTGAACCTCGTCCTCGGTCAGATCGCCAACCTGCTGAACCAGATCCTCGGCATCCTGGGCTGACCCGAGACATACGCCTGAGGCGCAAGCTCAGACGGTGAAAGTCAAGAACGCGCCCCCGCCTCGTCGGCGGGGGCGCGTTCTCGTGTCCGGAGTAGAGCCGAGCGGGCGCGGTGCGACGCGGTAGGCGTGACCACGGCCGATACGACGAAACTCAGGCCGGCACCGACCTTGTGGTGGTGGCGCCGGAAGTGACGGTCTGCCCCGCGGGCGCCGCATGGGCGGCGGGTCGCTCGCCCGGCTCCGGGGCCGGCCTGCGGCCCCGGCGAACGGCGAGCCTGCTGCCCTCGGTGGTTCCGCCCCACACGCCGTACGACTCGGGGAGGCCAAGTGCGTGGTCGCGGCACTCGTCGCACACGGGGCAGGCGGCGCAGAAGGACAGCGCCCGCGCCTCCCGTGCCCGGCGTGCGGGCAACGTCTCACCCTCAGGTCCGTAGAACACGTCAGAGGGTTCGCCGGCACAGGCGGCCGACTGGTGCCATTCCCACGTTCCGTCGGGTATGGGCCTGTTTCGCCCCCCGGGCTGAGCGGCTCGGCGCTCGGGCATGCTGACAACCTCTCGTTGCCACGGCCCCCCCCGCCGCAGATGTGTTCACAAGATCGGGTCGGACCTTCCGGCCGTGACGATCAGTCGACCTCCGTTGCTTGACAGCACTCTGTGCCAGTCAAGCAACGGAAACGACCCATCGCACCGGGTCGAACCAGGCCAAATTCGGCGGTTCAGAGCCTCGGAATGAATGGCCGCCGGCGCCGGTGCCGCGCCGCGAATGACGCAGTGCGCATACTCAGGGCCTCTCAGTAGAACGTCGCCCGCTGTGAGCGGCAGGCCCACCGCGTGAACCTGCAGGCGACAACCTTACGTAGTAAACCCGTCGACGCAAGTCCCCACTCTTGCGACCGGCAGGGCACCCAGCGTGTGCGCCGGTCGCACTGCTGCATTTCTCCGGCAGCGGCCCGAGAATCTGTCGCAACTGCGGTCACGCAAAATCCAGATCGTGACGGACGTGGGTGACGACAAGCACTCGGACATTCCGTTTTCAGGCCTTCAGCGGCCGGATTTTCGCCGCGTTCGACATCACTTCACTCGTGGTTCGCAGGCGTCGCCGTGCCCCGGATTCGCCGGGCAGCGACAACACTTCGATGGTGTTAGGCTCGCGCCGCAGCGCTGCCCAGGAGTCGAGAAAAGGTCGGAGACAAACCGATGGCGAACGTCCTGCAAGCTGTCCTGCAACTGACTCTTGGCCTGATCGGCATCGTCGCCGTGGTGCTTCTCCTCGATCGCATCGAGGACAATCTCGTCACCGGCCGCCACCGTGGGCGAGGACGCGCGGAGGCACGGAGCTGGTGGCGGAAAGCGAAGCGCACCGGCGCGAAGGTTCCGGAAGCGGTGGCTCCGGCGACCGCCCCCGTGGCCGGCGCCGAAGGCCTCGCCGTGACGAGGCGGCAGCCCTAGCTCCCAGGGCCCGGGCCCTGGGAGATGCCCCTCGCTCGCGGCCGCATCGGCTCGCGTCCCGGCGGGACCGCTCAGTCGGTTCGGTCCGGTTCACCGGCCGCCACCACGAGGTCCGTGTCCGGACCGGTCGGTTGGGCGGCCACAGTCGGTTCGGCGAGTCGCGGGACCACCCGGTGCACCGTGGCCAGTACGACCGCCATCGTCAGGCAGGTCGCTCCCGCCACGCCGACGGCACCTCCTGCGTAGGCAAGGACCAACCGGCTCCGGCCCACCTCGACCGGTGGCGTCAGCGGGCCCTGGTCGGCCAGTGCGACGAGAAGCACCGCACCCACCAGCGCCGCACCCCCCACCAACGCCAGCCCGCCCACCATCCGAGGGTGCGGGTCACTCGGCGCGCCGGTGGTCCGGGACCGTTGGGCGAGCACGAGAACGGCGGCGACCACCGACGCCCAGGCGCCGACGATCAGCAGGGCGGCGAGAGCATCGCTTGGACGGTGCCAGCCGGCGGACAGCGTGGCGATCCCGGTGAGTGCCGCGTAGCAGGCGCCCAGGACCGCGACCATCGCCCGCAACCGTGCCGGCACGACCATGACCGCGGCGACCGCGACCGAGGCCGCGACGGTCATGTGCCCGCTCGGCAGGCTGTTCGGCGCGCCGATGTTGGTGCCCGCGATGCCGAGGTCCGGCCGGGAGACGACGTAGTCCTTCAGGACCTGCGTGGTGAGGTTGGCGCCGGCGACGAGTACGGTCGCCGCCACGGCGAGCAGGACCCGCCGCCGGGCAAGCGCGATGAATCCGAGCACGATCGTCGCCGCCACCAGCGACGCAAAGGAGACCGCGTCCAGTACGCCGCTCACCAACTGCTCCACCGATGCCCGGCCGAACCTCGTGCCGCGCAACACGGTCGCGTCGATGACCTGGCCGTGGGGAGTGCGGATGAAGATCCACCAGACGAGCGCGAGCGCGGCGGTCTGCGCAACCGCCAGCGCCAGCAACCAACCAGCCAGCAACCCGCGTACCAGACTCCGCATCCGGTCACGGTAGCGGCCGGGCGCCGTCCGCGCTGAAAGATCCAAGTGCCCTGCCACGTTAGATTCGGTCGTGGACAGGCCGGGCGATCGCACGACGAGACCGGATGGGGCGGTGGGACAGATGAACAGTCCTGGCATGGGCAGTGCGTCGAGGGTCGCCGTGGTGGGAGCAGGGATCGTCGGCCTGAGTACGGCGTACGCGCTGACCGAACTCGGCGTCCGGCCCGACGTCTACGAGGTGGGCGTCCCGGGCAACGGGCAGTCGACCGGCCAGTCCCGGCTGTTCCGGCACTCGCACGAGGATCCCCGGCTGGTCGCGTGGGCGCGGGAGAGCCGGGCGGTCTGGCGCACCTGGCAGGACCGGCTCGGAGTCGAGCTGGTGTCCGGCGACGGCGCGGTCAGCATCGGGCCGGACACCGAGCGACGGCTGGCGCTGCTGCGCCAGGCTGGTGTGCCCGCCCGGATGGTCGACGCCGGCGAGCTCGCGGAGCTGGTGCCGCTGGTCCGGGGACGGGCGGCCGGCTCGGCGCCGGCGATGTTGGACGAGACGGCCGGGGCGATCCGTACCCAGGCCGCGATCCGTGCGCTCGCGGCGGCCGTCGACGGGGAGATCGTCAACGACGAGGTGCTGTCGGTGCACGCCGCGGGGCCCGGGCAAGGATCTCCAGGACCGGGCGGGTCAGGCGGAACGAACGCCCGGGCGCAGGTGCGTTCGGTGAGCCGTCGCGCCGACTACGACACGGTGGTGGTCTGTGCGGGCCGCGGCACGCCTGCCCTCGCCCGCGGAGCCGGGCTGACGGTGCCGGTCGAGTTCGGGGCACACGCGCGGGTGACCTTCGCGGTGCGCGGCGAGCCGCCGGCGAGGCTGGCCTGCCTGCAGGACGGCAGCGGGGACTTCACCGCGGGCAGCATCTACGCGGCTGCCCTTCCCGGTAGTCGTGCGTACGCCGTGGGGGTCAGCGGACACGTGGCGGCACGCCCGGACGGCAGTGTGGCCGACCCCGACGGGCTGGGCAGACTCGCCGACGGCGCCGTGGCCTACGTACGCGAGGCGCTGCCCGGGCTGGATCCGGACCCCCTCGGCCACGTGCACTGCTGGACGACCGAACTGCCCTGGGGCCCGGACGGCCTCGCCGTCTGGCGGGCCGGGCCCGAGGGCCCGGCCGGGCAGGTGCTGTTCGTGGCGGGCAACAACCTCTTCAAGCACGCTCCCGCCCTGGGGCGCGCCCTGGCCCGGGCCGCCGTGGGCGAGGAGCTCGCCGCGGACCTGCGTCCCGAGGCGCGACTCGGTTGCCCGACCTCGCCCGGATCCGCCCCCACGGCTTGAACACGGCCAGGACGAACGCGAACCCCACCAGGAGAGGCGACACGATCGGCGGGTAGATCATGTCCCGCGGCGGCACACCGGGATGCCCCGCCGCAAGCTGCCGGCCGTACTCCGCCGCCTCGGTGACCGTGGGCCGCAGCGCGACCAGGACCAACCCGGTGAGCAGAAGGTTCAGGGCGAGCTTCACCGCCACCCACCAGTACTTCAGCAGGCCGTACTTCGTGCCGAGCCCGAGGACGATCCCGCTCGCCAGACACACCAGGCCGGTCACCAGGAGCGGCCACACGGTGAACAGGTGCAACGCCTGATAGCACAGTGCGACGGTCCGGGGGTCGTCCGACAGCACCGCGGTGAACACCACCACCGCCATCACCACGTCGACGCCGAGCCACGTTCCGGCGGCGGCGATGTGGACGAGCAGCACTCCCCTGCGCGCCCGGCCGGAGAGGGCGGGCACGCGGACTGAGGGAAGGGGCACGCGGCCCGGATCCGTCGCGGTGGTCAGCGGCATCCGGTCATCCTCACGCGGCGGGGTGGGCCGGATCATCCGCCCGGGAGCCGATTCGCTCCTACGCCGATCCGCGTACGCCGCGCGGGCCGTACTCCCTGGTCCGGTGCACTCAGGGCACGGCGTGCGCCAGGGACCCACGTTCCGGCCCGTTGGTAGGGTCGACCCGGCGCCGGCCGACGCCGCAGGACACACCGTGAGGGGAACCACATGGCCCACGAGGTCGAGATGCCGGAGTTCGTCCGCGCGCACGAGGAGGGCCACCTCACCGTGGACGTCCGCGAGCCGGAGGAGTACACCGCCGGGCACGTGCCCGGGGCGCGGCTGATCCCGCTGGGCACCCTCGTCCAGCACACCGCGAGCCTGCCGAAGGACCAGCCGATCTACGTGATCTGCGCGAGCGGTCATCGCAGCCTGGCCGGCGCCGACGTCCTCACCCGGGCGGGCCTGGACGCCCACTCCGTCGCCGGTGGAACGCTCGGGTGGATGCGGGCGGGCAATCCCGTGGTGACCGGCGACTCGCCGACCTGAGACCACCCGGCCGATCTGGTGTCACCCGGCCCGATTCGCCAGGTCCAGCGGGCCGTCGACGAGGCGGTCGGCTCGGGTAAGGAACAGTGCGTGCAGGTCGCGGCGTACCTGCACGGTGAGCAGATCGCCGAGGGGCCGAGCACGGCCGAACGAATCGCCGCCATCGTCGCCGCCGCGGTGTAGTTCGCCAGGGCGGTCGCCTGCGGGTCACCTCCCGCGGCGCTCGCGGTCGAGTGCCAGGACCGCGCGTTCCCACTCCTCCGCGCAGACGGTCAGAGCGCAGTCGTACGGGCAACTCCAGGTCGGCACCTCCACCACCGACGTGGTGGGTGAGGTCGGCCGGAGTGGTTCGCGGCAGACCGGGCACACGTCCCCCTCCTGGGGCGGCTGCCCGGTTGGCGCCGGTCCGGAAATCATGCCGCCAGGATAGGCCGGTCGCGGCGGTGATCTACGGTACGTTCACGGTGGCTGCCGGGCGGTGCTGCGAGGGGTGGGAACGCGCGCAGGAGCAGGGACCAACTGCCGGCGCGGGGACCGAGCACAGGAGCAGGCATCCGTTTCGGCGAAGGCGAAGGGCGGAAGGCGTTCCAGTGGCACACATGGGCGACGGCGACCAGCTGAGGTGCTCGTTCTGCGGAAAGAGCCACCGGCGGGTCGAACGGCTCATCGCCGGCCCGGCGGGCGTCCACATCTGCGCGGGGTGCGTGCGGTTGTGCAAGGAACTGCTCGAGGAGGACCTGCTCCGTTCCGCCGCCGACTCCGGCGAGGACGCGCGGACGGCGGTGTCCGGACCGGCGGGGTTGCCCAAACCACGCGAGATCTCCCGCTTCCTCGACCAGTACGTCGTCGGCCAGGACGCCGCGAAGAAGACGTTGGCCGTCGCGGTCTACAACCACTACAAGCGCGTCCGGGCCGGATCCGGCGGACAGCCGACCGGGCCTGGCGGCCACCTGACGGCAGCCGGGACCGACGACCGGGTGGAGCTCGGCAAGTCCAACGTGCTGCTGATCGGGCCGACCGGCTCCGGCAAGACCTACCTCGCGCAGACGCTGGCGCGGTTCCTGGACGTGCCGTTCGCGATCGCGGACGCCACCGCGCTCACCCAGTCCGGCTACGTCGGCGAGGACGTCGAGACCATCCTGCGGAAGCTGGTCCAGGCCGCCGACAACGACGTGGCGAAGGCCCAGACGGGGATCGTCTACATCGACGAGATCGACAAGATCGCCCGCAAGAGTGAGAACCCGTCGATCAACCGGGACGTCTCCGGCGAGGGCGTCCAGCAGGCGCTGCTGAAGATCCTCGAAGGCGCCGTGGTCGACGTCCCGCCGGGCGGTGGTGCCAGGCACCCGGCTCAGGACTCCGTCCCGTTCGACACCAGGGACGTGTTGTTCGTCGTGGGCGGAGCCTTCGCCGGACTCGAGCGGATCGTCGAGAGCCGGTCCGGGCGCCGAGGTGTCGGCTTCGGCGCCTCGCTCCGCCTCAGCACCCAGCGCGACGAGCACGCCGGGCTGGACGACGTGACACCGGACGACCTGCGCGAGTTCGGGCTCATCCCGGAGCTCGTGGGCCGGCTGCCCGTCGTGACCACCGTGCACTCACCTGACGCGGCGGCCCTGGCGCGGATTCTCACCGAACCCCGCAACGCGCTGGTCCGGCAGTACCAACTCCTGTTCGAACTCGACGGGGTCCAACTGGAGTTCACCGACGATGCTGTGACGGCGATCGCGGAGCAGGCCCTGCTGCGCAGGACCGGCGCGCGGGCGACCCGCGCCATCCTCGAGGAGGTTCTGCTCAACCTGATGTACGAGATGCCCAGCCGCGACGACGTGGCCCGGGTCATCGTCACCCGCGAGACGGTGCTGGACAACGTCAACCCGACACTCGTACCCCGCGATCGATCCACTCCTCGCGGCCGGCGCACCGACCGGCGGGACCGCCCCGCCTGACCGGACCGTCGAACCCGCCTGACCGGACTGTCAATCCGTCCTTCTGCACTGTCAATCCGTTCTTGCGCTCGGCACTCCCTGCGCACGGAGGTCGTGTCGACGTCGGCGGGGCTGCCAGTGGCGTTCTTCCCCACCGGCGCAGCCCAACGATGACGGTGACAGGTCCCGACCAGCCGGGGTGAGGGTGTAGAGGTGCCGCCTGCGCCCTCGTGGTCTTGGCCTTCAGCCGCCCACACTCCGCCGTGGCTGGTACTCGCGCGCCGGAGGGTCTTCTGACAGCGCGAGGTCCACTGCCGCCTCCACGTGGATGCGGGTGGAGTCGAAGACCGGCACCGGGCTGTCGGACTCGTCCACCAGCAGGGTGATCTCGGTGCAGCCGAGGATCAGTGCCTGCGCTCCCCGCTCGGCCAGTCCGGCCATCACCTTCTGGTACGCCACCCGCGAGGCCGGCTCGATCCTGTTGCGGGTCAGCTCCTGGTAGATGACCTCGTGCACGAGCGTGCGGTCCGGCTCGTCCGGCACGATCACCTCGATCCCGTGGTTTCGCATGAGGTCGCGGTAGAAGGGGTGTTCCATCGTGTAACGCGTGGCCAGCAACCCCACCGTCCGAAGCCCTGCCGCGGTGATCCGCGCGGCGGTGGCGTCCACGATGTGCAGGAACGGCACGCCGATCGCCGCGGCGATCCGGTCCGCCACCAGGTGCATCGTGTTCGTGCACAACACCACCACGTCGGCGCCGGCCTTTTCCAGGGTGACGGCCGCCTGTGACAGCCGGGCGCCGGCCGCGTCCCACGCTCCGGCGCGTTGCATGGCCTCGATCTCGGCGAAGTCGACAGTGAGCAGCAGGCTGGGCGCACAGTGGTGCCCACCGAGCCGCTCTCTGGTCTCCTCGTTGAGCAGCCGGTAGTACTCCGCCGAACTCTCCCAGCTCATGCCGCCGATCAGGCCGATGGTGCGCATCAATGTCCCTTCCTCCGACTGCTGTCCAGGTTGACATACCGGGCGAGCTGATCGTGCAGAACGCCGGTCGCGGTCCTGACCGACATGCCCGCAGGATCGGTGAGCAGTTGCAACAGCAGGCCGTCCACCACCAGCGCGCTCAGCACCCGGGCGTCCGGATCTTCGGCATCCGTCCCTGAACGGACACCCCCTTCCCCGGCGGGTTGCCGGAGACGCTCAATGTACTTTATGGTCACTAAAGTACATTCGAGCTTGAGGGAGAGCGATGAGCGAGCACAGCCACGACCCCGAGCCCAGCTCGTCCGACGCCCGCGCGGCCCTGACCGACGCGTCGCGGGCAGGCAGCCGGACCCGCGCGGCGGGACGTTGGTGGGCGAGGTACCTGTTGTTGGTGGGCGTTCTGGCGTTCGCCCTGGTCGTGGCGATCGAGGTCCTCTTCCCGGACGGCTTCGCGCGGTACGTCGCGTCCGGGGCCTGGACGATCGCGATGGGCCTGCTGGCCTGGTGGGCGGACTCGCACGAGGTGCAGCCGCGCGGAGCGGGCCGTCGCCTGCTGGTCGCCACCGCGATCTGGTTCGGGGCCTACCTCCTCCTGATCGGCCCGATCGTCCGCTGGCGGGCCGACGACTCGCTCGGCTGGTGGACGCTGGCCGCGCTCGTCCTGGCAATGCCGTTCCCCGCTCTGGCCGCACGCGAGCGGAGGAGTTCGTGAGTCACCCGCGTCACCAGCTCGACGCCGTCATTCACAACCCGACCCGGTTCTCGATCATGGCGGCGCTGCTCCCCGCGGACAAGGTGGAGTTCCGCTTCGTCCGCGAGACGGTGGAGATCACCGACTCCGTGTTGTCCCAGCACGTGACCACGCTGGAGGAGGCCGGCTACGTCAAGGTCACCAAGGGTCAGGTGGGCCGGCGGCCACGGACCTGGCTCGCGGCGACCAGGGCCGGACGAAGGGCGTTCGCCAAACACCTGGACGTGCTCAACCAGCTCGCCGCCGGACCGTCCGCCGCGCCGGGGAGCAACTGAGCGTCGCTCCACGGCGGGCCATGTCAATTCGGAATTGACGGCAGTGCCGCCACCGCCTCTGCGACCTCGCGTTCGAGAAGCTCGTGGTCGACGAGTTCGTCGTTCAGGTAGGCGGCGTAGGCTGCCAGGTCGAGGTGGCCGTGACCGCAGAGCGCGGTGAGGATGACCTTCTCCTCGCCGGTTTCCCTGCAGCGCAGGGCTTCCTCGATGCACGAGGCAAGCGCGTGGGTGGGTTCGGGTGCGGGCACAATGCCTTCGGTACGGGCGAACCGGACCCCCGCCTCGAAGCACTCGCGCTGCGTTCTGGCCTCGGCCTCGAACAGACCGAGTTCGTAGACGTGGGACAGCAGCGGGGACATCCCGTGGTAGCGCAGTCCGCCCGCGTGGATCGGGCCGGAACGAAGTCGTGCCCGAGCGTGTGCATCTTCATCAGCGGCGTCATTCCCGCGGTGTCACCGAAGTCGTACGCGTACACCCCCTTGGTCAACGACGGACAGCTCGCCGGTTCCACCGCCCGGACCGCCACATCCATCCGGCCGGACAGCTTCTCCCGCAGGAAGGGGAACGCAAGGCCGGCGAAGTTGGAGCCACCGCCGGTGCAGCCGACGATCAGGTCCGGCGTCAACCCCACCTTGGCGAACTGCGCGAGCGCTTCCTCCCCGATCACGGTCTGGTGCAACAGCACGTGGTTGAGGACGCTGCCCAGCGCGTAGTTGGTGGTGGGGTCACCGGCCGCGACCTCGACCGCCTCGGAGATGGCGATGCCCAGCGAACCCGGGGACCCGCCGTCCTTCGCCAGCGCCGCCCGGCCGGCCTCGGTGAGTTCCGACGGCGACGGATGGACCACGCCGCCGAAGGTCTCGATCATCGCCTTGCGGTACGGCTTCTGGTCGTACGACGCACGGACCTGCCACACCTCGCAGTCCAGGCCGAACTGCGAACACGCGAACGCAAGCGCGGTTCCCCACTGGCCCGCCCCGGTCTCGGTGGTCAGCCGCCGAACGCCGGCGAGCGCGTTGTAGTAGGCCTGCGGGACGGCGGTGTTCGGTTTGTGCGAGCCGGCGGGCGACACACCTTCGTACTTGTAGAAGATTTTCGCCGGGGTTCCGAGCGCCTTCTCCAGGCGGTGCGCGCGGTACAGCGGCGAGGGTCGCCACAGCCGATAGACCTCGAGAACCTCCTCCGGGATGTCGACGTACCTCTCGGCCGTGACCTCCTGGGCGATCAGGTCCCCCGGGAACAACGGCGCCAGGTCGTCCGGGCCCACCGGCTCCTTGGTGCCGGGATGCAGCACCGGCGGCGGTGGGCTGGGCAGATCGGCCAGTAGGTTGTACCACCGGCGAGGTAGGTCGGACTCGTCGAGCAGGATCTTGGTCGGCTCACCCATGCGGGCCACCGTAACCCCGCCCCCTGATGCACCCCCGCAGGGCATCAGCCGTCAGTGCGGTCCGCGAGGAGTTTGCTGGAGTCGTCGATGGGCTCGTAGCCGAGTTCGGTGCGCGCCTTCTCCATGTCGTACCGCATCGGCGTGTTGGCCGAGACGCCGTAGTAGATCCCGAACCGTACGTCAGCGGTCAGGCTGGCGTTGATCAGCCGGCCTAGGTCGGGCACGCTGAGCCACATCCGCAGCCAGCCCTCGTTGTCGAGCAGCTGGTGCTCGCCGGTGAACCAGCCGATCCGCAGGCAGACCACCGACAGGTCGCTGTTCTCGGAGTAGTAGCGGCCCATCGCCTCGCCGAGCGCCTTGGTCACGCCGTACAGCGAGTCGGGCGCGATCGGGCCCTGCGCACCCACCGGCCACTCACCCCGCTCGTCGAGCATGCCCGTGACGTGGTTGGTGCTGGCGAACACCAGCCGGCGTACGCCTGCCTGCCGGGAGGCCTCGAAGACGTTGTAGAGCCCGTCGACGTTCGGCCCCTTCAGATCCCACCAGGTGGCCGACGGGGACGGGTTGCCACCGAGGTGGACGACCGCGTCGCATCCCTCGACCGCCTGCCGCATCGCGGCGAAGTCGGCGAGGTCGGCCTCGAGGATCTCCTCGTTCGGCTTCGGCTCGCAGTCGCTGAGGTCGCGGTCGGTCAGCCGGAGGCGGTACTGCGACAGCGCCGAGCGCAGCGTCGAGCCGATCCGTCCGGCCGCGCCGGTGATGAGCACCATGGGAGCACGCTCGGTCATGGGGTACGCCTTCCGTCTCGGCCGTCGGTATGCCGAAGCCGATGCTAATGGGAAGCCGGGTACCTCGCGACGCGGCCGAGCGCGGCACCCCGTGGGGTCGCCGCGCTCGGTCAGCGGGTCAGCGGGTCAGCGGGTCAGCGGGTCAGGCTCGCCGACTCAGCGGCGGCCGCCCTGGGTCAGGTGTTCCCACGGCCCGGTGATCGCGAACACGTGGCCGGGCGACTGGATGTTGGCGAACAACAGCCGCCCGTCCGGTGAGAAGTTCGGCCCGGTGAACTCGTTGCCGTTCAGGTCGTTGCGCGCCATCGGATACGACCGGCCCGACCTGGTGACGCCCACAAGGTGCTGGATTCCCTCGCCGTCCTCGGCCAGAATCACCCCGCCGTACGGCGAGACCGTGATGTTGTCCGGCCCGTCGTAGTTGCCGTCGGCGTCCGGGCTCGGGTTGACGCCGAAGATGACCTTCAGCGTCACGGTCTGGGAGGCGGGGTCGTAGAACCACACCTGCCCGTCGTGAGCCCTGGTGCTCCCGTCCTCGGTCCGCGCGAAGCTCGCGACGAAGTACGCACCACCGTCGGCCCACCAGGCGCCTTCCAGCTTGTGGCTGCGGGTCACCTGGTCGTCGGTGAACTGCTTGCGTACGGAGGTGGTGCGCGCGTCACGGTCGGGCACCTCGACCCACCGCACCCGGTACGTCGTGCCCGGGCGGGTCGCCTCCGACAGGTCGGCCACGTGCTTGCCGCCGAGGTAGCAGCTCATGGCCTCGAGCGTCCCGGCGGTGTCGCCGCCCGTGCCGAGCGCCAGCGCCCGCAGCGCGCCCTTGCCGCCACGGAATCCCTTCGGCGGAGTCCAGCGGTAGTACAGGCCGTTCGGTCCGCCGGCGTCCTCGGTCTCGTAGATGGCGGACGTGCGCGGGTCCACCGCCACCGCCTCGTGGGCGTAGCGGCCCAGGAACTTCAGCGGCACCGGGTCCATGTTCGCCTGCTGGTCGAACGCGTCGACCTCGAAGACGTACCCGTGGTCCTTCTGCAGGGCGCCGCCCGCGCGGGCTTCGGTCTCCTCACAGGTGAGCCAGGTGTTCCACGGCGTGAGGCCGCCGGCGCAGTTGTTGTGCGTGCCGGCCAGGCTGACGTACTCACGCAGCCGGGTGCCGTCGTGGTCGACCTCGATGTTCGTGGTGCCACCACCGGCACCCGGGTCGTAGGTGAGGCCGGGCAACGCCGGGACGCGGAACGGTTCGGAGCCACCCACCTCGTGGTTGTTGACCAGCGTGGCACCGGTCGGGCTCGGGAAGTTCGCGGTGCCGTCGGGGTCGCTGGGCGTCGGCTCCCCCGTCACCAGGGTGGTCTTGCCGACCTCCGCGACGATCTTGTAGCTGAAGCCCTCGGGCAGCGCGAGGATTCCCGCGGGGTCCGGCACGAGGGGGCCGTAGCCGACCGCCTGGCCCGAGTCGGCCAGTGCGGCGCGCGGCCCGGCAACGGTGTCGATGCTGCCGGCGAACGCGAGGCCCATCGCCGTCACACCACTGCGAGCCAGGAGGTCACGTCGAGAAAGCGAGGTCATGCACATCACCCTTCGAATCGGCACTGCGTGTCGGAGCAGTGCGCACGAACAGGTCACACCGAACCGGTCGCAGACGATCACAGAGCCGGTTCCGAATGTCCGGCGGGCGAACGACGGGAGAACAGTTCTCCGCGGCCGTCCTTCGCCCGGACAGCTCAGTTGGCTGGTTCGAGCAGGGAGTTCCGGCAGGTCCTCGGCGCGTTGACCGGGTTGCACCTGGCAGGAACCGCACCGGGCAGCTGGGCCACGTAGTCGCTGTCGTAGCGGGCGGCCATGCCGACGGCCGGGAAGTCGGTGGAGATGACCTGGGCGCCGCTGCCCAGCGAGGCCTCGATCAGGCTGAAGTCCTCCTCGCGTACGGTCGACAACGAGTAGTCCGAACGCGTACGGACGAAGTATCCGCGTCGCACCAGGTCCTGGATCTCGTCGAACAGCTGGATCACCTCGTCCCGGCCCCGGTAGGCGGCGTTCGGCTGACCGGGCGCGGCGTTGACGAACGCGATCCTGCCCTCGAGGTTGGGGTGGCCGTTGTCGGTGTACGGCGAGGAGTTGCCGACATTGTTGAAGACGAACATCACCTGGCCGCGTGCCTGCGCGAGAGTGGGCCAGCCGACCTGCGTGACCGACTCGTTCAGCGTCCTGCCGGGCCGGCGTACGTCGTCGGGGGTGACCATCTCGTCGTCGGCGAACACCGACCGGATCTCGCGGTCCATCGCGTCGAGGGCGGCGGCATCCCACGGCGGCACCACCACGCCGCCGCGTTCGGCGAACGCGCGGTCACTGCCCTTCAGCTCCAACATGATCGTGATGGGTACGTGCGTCGGGTGCGCGTCCGACCACGCCTTGACCTGCTGCAGACAGCTGACGAACCGCACGCACGTGGAGTTGTAGTCGCCGTCGGCGACGTGGAACACCTTGATGCCGGGTTCGGACCAGGCAGGATCGGTCAACGGGCCGAGGCCCGCGTCGCGCCGCACCATCGGGTAGCGGTAGAGCCCGCCCTCGGGGTCGGGGCGCAGGTCGAGTTCGATGCCCCGGACGTTCTGGTGCTCGAACTGGTCGGCGAGGGAGGCGTGGCTGTACGCGAGCCCGTTGCGGTAGGCACCGGGGTTTCCGGTGATCTCGTCGTACGCCGCCTGCTCGGCGAGGCTGGTCTCCCGCTTGTAGGAGTTGTGCGTGTTGATGGTCTGGATCTCGTTGAGGTTCACCACGTTGTCGCCCGCGGCGCGTGCGGTCGCCGCGGCTTCGCGCGTCTGCGCGCCCGCCGGTGTCGCTGTGGCGGACAGCACGCATGCCGCCGCGGTCATCAGTGTCGCCGCGGCCGCGACGACGTTCCTACGCCCACCCCTGCCCACGTCGTGTCCTCTCACTCTGACCGCCTCACGGTCCAGGCCGGAACTCCCCCGCCACTTGGAGGGTGAGTCTGCGACCAAGATCATTACTTGGCAAGGCGTAGGGCAAGAAAACGCCAAGTCTCCAGCGTGTGTACCGGAGAAGACGACCGGATCAGGCCTCGAGGAAGACGATCTGCTCCGGCGCGATGGTCAGCTTCAACCGCTGCCGGCGACGCTCCACCAGGGTGGCGAACGCTGTCGCCTGGCCGGCGGGGACGGTGAAGATCCGGTCGTTCCTCGCCTCGAGGAAGGCAGGGAACCCGGCGAGGTCGACGCTGCTCGGCTCGTCCAGGGTGAGGTAGTCGGCCAACCGGCGGAACAGCTTCGGCAGGATGACGAGCTGGTTCTGGAGCTGGTCACGTGACGTCAGTCCGAGGCCCGTCAGCGTGGAGTCGTGCCTCCACACGCCCTTCCTGTCGGCACGCGCGGCGACCGAGACACGTGCGAGCTCCTCGCGCAGGTCGAAGTACAGCAGCGAGTAGAAGGTGGGATACACCCAACCGGCGCTGAGCAGCTGGTGGTTGACCGACCGGCGGAGTTCCGGGACCTCCAGGTAGACCGAACCGCTCGCACCTCCGCGCCGTTTGCCGGCGTAGGCGAACGACACCGCCCGGCCGTACTTGTCGGCGAAGCGGCTGAGGATGTAGCCGGGCCTTGTCTCCGGCGTCGCGGCGGTCACGATGCCGTGCTCGTCGCGCTGGACGTCGCTGAAGCCGAGCAGGTCCAGCAGTGCGGTCGCCGCGCCGTCACCGAGGTCGGCCGGCTGCCGCCACGGGTGCGGTGCGCTCCGCGGCGTGTAGTGGGTCTCCAGGGCGTCGATCGCGTCCAGGCGCAGTTGCGCGGCGCCGGAGGAGTTCGTATGAGCCTTGATCCCGGCGTTCGCGAACGCGTCCGGGTCGTCCGGCCGGAAGCGTACGGAGTCACCGTCCGGGGATGCCCCGATCACCTGGAACGTTCCGGGAATGGCGGCGAGTGGCATCGTCGGACCCTCCTGCTTCTGCGGTTGCCGGCGGGTGCCTTGTGTACCTGCGTTCTCTCCTTGATAGCAGCCCGGGCGCCCGGGTGGGCTGATACTCGCCGTCCCGTCGGAATCCCGTCGGAATCCCGGCGGTATCCCGGGCGGTATCCCGGCGGAGTCCCGCCGTTCCGGCCCGTCGACTTCCCCCCGCACGCGACAGTGGCGCATCCGCGGACCGCCCCGGACGGCCCGGCATGTCTCGCGGCACTGACCGGCCACCGCCCCGGCGGCGTCCTCGGTGCGAGTGAGTTCGACGCGACCGAGTTCGACGCGACCGAGCTCTGGTACACCGAGACGACCGCCGCGTCGTTCACCGTGGTGCGGCGGTTCCCGCTCGGCGCCCCGCCGCGGCTCCGCTGACGTCCGGCTACGGTGCTGGTGGACAACTCGTCCACACGACGACGGACTTCGACGAAGGGTGCGCGCATGGTCGACGCCGAACACCTTGGTACGGCTTTCAGCCAACTGGGCCTGCGCCCCGGGCACCACGTACTCGTGCACTCCTCGCTGTCGTCGATGGGCCACGTGGTCGGCGGGCCCGCGACGGTCGTACGCGCCCTGCTCGACGTGGTGGGCACGGAAGGGACGGTGCTGGCGCCGACCCTCACCGGGAGCGAACAGGTGGGCCCGCACGCGGAGGTGGCGTTCGACCTCGCGGAGACGCCGTCGTGGACCGGGGTGATTCCCCAGACGGTACGCACCTGGGACGGTGCCGTCCGGTCCGCGCACCCGACGCACTCGGTGGCGGCGATCGGTGCGGCCGCCCGGCGTCTGACGCAGGGCCACGAGGACTGCGTCACCCCGTGCGGCCCGGGTTCGCCGTACGCGAAGCTCGCGTCCGACCCCGACGGCATGATCCTGCTGCTCGGCTGTGACCACGAGTCCAACACGACGCTGCACCACGTGGAGGAACTCGCCGGCTCCGACTACCACCTTCAGCCGGCGCCGGTGCGCGCGGTGCTTGCGCTGCCGGGCCGCACCGAGCGACGGGACTACTGGGTCCATCGGTACGGCACACCGCGGAACTTCGGTGCCATCGAGCCCCTCCTGGTGCAGCGCGGACTCCAGTCGACCGGGCCCGTCGGCGCGGCGACCGCTCGGCTGATGCCGGCCGGAGGACTGGTGTCACTCGGCGTCGAGGTCCTTCGCGCCGCACCGCGCTTCTTCGTACGGCCCACGGCGGGTCGGTAGCAGCAGCAGGCACTGGGGTACTGTCAGGGCTTCGGAGTCGACGACATCCCCGCCGGGGTGCCCAAGTGCCTGTCACCAAGGGGCGGATGTCGTATCTGTCCGGCAGTGTCCCGGCGAAGATCGCGTTCACCGTGCATGTCTGCAGACGTACGCACCACCGGGGGATCCGGTGCGGTCGGCGATCCACCAAGGATCAATCCGATGCGGCGCCCCATCCGTCCAGGTCAGGAAGTTTGCGTATGTCGTACCCGTCGGCTCCTTTGCCCGATCGTCCCTCCGGCCCACGACGCGGCCCGGCCACCCCAGGTGCGCGCGAGAGCGAGTACGCCAACCTCACCCACCGGGTCCGCGAGGCCGGCCTGCTCAGCCCGCGTCCTGGTCACTACGCCGTTCGAATCACGGCGGCGGTCACGGTGCTCGCCGCGGCCGGCGCCGCGTTCGTCCTGCTGGGCGACTCCTGGTGGCAGATCCTGCTGGCGGCGGTGCTCTCCGTGGTCTTCGGCCAGGTCGCGTTCGTCACCCACGACATCGGACACCGGCAGGTCTTCACGTCCAAGCGAGCCGCACGGCGCGCCGGGATCCTGCTCGGCAATCTCGGAGTCGGGCTGAGCTACGGCTGGTGGATCGGAAAGCACACCCGGCACCACGCCAATCCCAACCACGTCAGCGAGGACCCCGACGTCAGCGTCGGCGGGATCGCGTGGAGCCGCGAACAGGCGGACGCACGGCGCGGGTTCCTGGCGCGGACCTTCACCGGTTGGCAGGCGTACCTCTTCTTCCCCATGCTCCTGCTGGAGGGCCTCGGGCTGTACGCGTCCGGGGTGCGCGCCCTGTGGCGTGGCGACGTCAGGGCTCGTGCCGTGGAAGGCGTCCTGCTTGCCGTTCACACCGTTGCCTGCATGTCGGCGCTCTTCCTGGTGCTGTCGCCGGGCAAGGCGCTCGTCTTCCTCGCGGTCAACCAGGGGTTGTTCGGTCTCTACATGGGCTGCTCCTTCGCCCCCAACCACAAGGGCATGCCGTTGGTGGAGGAGACGCTGGACTTCGTGCGCAAGCAGGTTCTCACCTCCCGCAACGTCGACGGAGGATGGTTCGTCGACCGCGCCCTGGGCGGGCTGAACTACCAGATCGAGCACCACCTACTACCAGATCGAGCACCACCTGTTCCCGACCATGCCGATGCCGAACCTGTCTCGTGCGCAACCGCTGGTGCAGGCGTTCTGCGAGGAACACGGCATCCGCTACCACCAGACCGGGCTGGTCCGCTCCTACGGCGAGGCGCTCGGCCACCTCCACAGCGTCGGCGCCGGACTTCGCGCTTCCAGGACGCCGGTGCCTGCCCGGGTGTCGCGGCAGACCAACTGACCGGAGGCCAGGGAGGGCCCGGTGCGGCGACCCGTTCCCTCCTGGGCATTTCGGCGCTGATCGCTCAGACTCCGCGCAGGACGTGCTGGAGGTACTCCTTGCGGTTGAGCGGGTTGAGGTCGGTGCGCGGTCGGGTGGGAAAGGCGCCCCTGACCGGCTCGTGGTGGTCGAACGCCGACTCCAGCACACCTTCTCCGTGAGTCACTCCCGGCAGGTGCTGCTGCAACTCGTGCACCATGGCGGCCGGGATGTCACCTTCGAGTACGCCGGACGAGCCGCGGACGAGCGGCGCGCCCGGGACCCCGCGCAGCCGACCCAGCAGCGGAAGGACCGCACCTAGCGTGTCGGCGGGGAACTCCAGGCGGAACCGGTGCACCGGCTCACAGACCACGGTGCCCGCCTGCCGGAGCGCGCTCATCAACACCAGCGGCGTCAGCTTGCGAACGTCACCCGCGCCGGTCTCCGGTGAGACGTATCCGGAGTCGGTCAGTGTGACCACGCAGTCGGTCACCTGCCAACCGTGCAGACCCTGCTGCAACGTCTCCACGATAGTGTTCCGCAACGCCTGCCGGAACTCCTCGACGGACTTGAAGACGTAGAGCGGAATCAACTCCAGCTTGACATCCAGCTCGACCCGCACGCCGGACCCGACCGGGGCCGGGTCGACCCGAAGCCCGACCGTGGAGAGGAACGGATTCTCGTTCCTGCCAAGGACTTCCACGGCAGAGCCGCTGCCAAGCACGCGTTCGACGCAGATGGGGGTGGTCTCGCGGAAGGTGACGTCGATGCCGTACTCCAGGGCCAGGGTGGCCTCGACGACCTCCTTCTGCACCTCCCCGTACAACGACACATACAACTCGCCACGGACATCGTCCTGACGCAGATTGATCAACGGGTCCTGCTCGGCCAACTGCGTCAACGCCACATGCAACCGGCCCTTGTCACCCACACGGACCGGCACCACCACCGTCTCCAACGTCGGCGGCGCGAAATACTGCTGCCCCACGCCGGTACCCGGCTCCCCGAGCCGATCACCGATCCGCACACCGGAAAGCCCCCACACCTTCGCGATCCGGCCCGCCGTGACCGACGGCCGCGTAACCACCGCCCCCTGCTCGAACACCCCGATCGCGGTCACCTTCTCACCCTCACCCCCGCCGTCACCCCCACCGAACCGCACCCGCTCCCGGACCCGCAACTCCCCTGCGAACATCCGCAGATAGGCCACCTTCTCCCCCGCCGGGCCACGCTCCACCTTGAACACCGTCCCAGCAGCCGGGGCATCGACCTCACCCTCGACCGCCGGAAGAAGCCCGATGATCCCGTCCACCAGTTCCGCCACCCCCGCACCGGTGATCGCCGAACCGAAAAAGACCGGATACACCCGCCCCTCGGCCACCCTGCACACCAGCTCACGACGAACACGCCCACCGGTGACCACCTCCGCCCCACCATCCACCCAGGCCGCCAGGAACTCCTCATCGACGTCCGCGAGCACCTCACACGCCCCCGCAACAAACGCCTCATCCTCCGGCCCATACGCCACGAACCCCGCACCCCCAGTGCCCTCCCCCAACACCCGCCCCATCGCCACCACCGCCGGCGTCAACCTCTCCCCGATCTCGCCGAACACCCGCCCCGTGTCCGCCCCACCCCGATCGACCTTGTTCACGAACACCAGCACCGGAATCCCCAACCGCCGCAACGTCCGCATCAACACCCGCGTCTGCGCCTGCACACCCTCCACCGCCGACACCACCAACACCGCACCATCCAACACCCCCAACACCCGCTCCACCTCGGCGACGAAGTCCGGATGCCCCGGCGTATCGATCAAATTCACCGACACACCATCCAGCACAAACGACACCACCGCCGACCGGATCGTGATCCCCCGACGCCGCTCCAACTCCAACGAATCAGTCTGCGTATCACCCGCATCCACACTGCCCACCCGCGCGATCACCCCCGCCAGATGAAGCAACCGCTCCGTCAAACTCGTCTTCCCCGCATCAACATGAGCCACAATCCCAAGATTCAACGTCCGCACCACGCGTCATGTCCTCTACGTAGATGAAGATCCCTTCTCGGATGGACATGAACGTGGCTCGCATCTGCGTCTCCCTCTCGGTCTGCCTCGACGGCTGGTGGGCCTGGTCGGCTGGGCGGAGTGAAACACCGGCCCCCACGGTCCGGCAACCGGTTTTCGGCGGCCCCCACGCAACTCCGCAGGCCCGGCATCCGTACCCCTTGGCCGAACGGTCCGATAACCGATTGCCGGGACGCCGCGACGCTCACCATGCTGGCGTGCCGAGGCAGTTCGAACGGGCCGGTACGTACACACGAGGCAGCACGAGCGAGGTGGGGCGAGGATGGTCCAGGCTCCTTCGGCTACGACACAGGTGACGGCCACGTCCGCGCTGGCGACGTCGGCGTCGCTGTTGACGACGCTCGCGGACCCGGACGCGCTGCGGATGCTCGGCTGGATGCTGGAACGCGAACCCGCCGAGCGCGGCGCGGTCAGCCGTTGCGCGCAGGCGCTGGGACTCGACGCGCCAAGCACCGCGAGGTTGTACGGACGGCTCACGGCGGTCGGACTGATCGCGGCCGACGGACCGCGCATCGAGGTGCGGGCGGATCTGCTACGCGGGGCCGCGCACGAACTCGACGAGATCAATCCGGTCGTACGCCGGTTGGAGGACTTCCCGTACCTGCGGGGCATGTTCTCCCACGGCCGGCTCACCAGCATGCCGGTGGACGACGCGCACCTGGACGACCTCGCGTACTTCCTGGCGAGCTTCTTCAACCGCGACGTCTCCTACACCGAGGCCGAGGTCAACGAGATCGTCCGGGAGGTCGACGACGACGTCGCCACGCTGCGCCGGCTGATGGTCGACGTGGGCGTGCTGACCCGCGACCGCAACAGCGTTTACGCCTTGGCCGACAAGGCGAACGATCCGATCGGAGCCCGGGGCCCCTCCTAGTCGGGCAGCAGCGGGACGGAGATGCCCTGGTCGCGGCCGAGCAGCGCCGCCCTCGTCACCGCGCCGGAGTCGAACCGCCGTCGAACCTTGTCGACCGCCTCGTCGAGGGCGTCGTGTTGCCGGCGGTCGAACGGCAACGCCAACTGGACCGCGCTGTCGTCGTCGAGGTTTCCGACCGCCACGCCGACGAGGGTGAGCCCACGGCGTTCGATCATCGGCGCGGCGGCTGCCCGCAACCCGCGTACCGCCTGGAGAATCTCGTTCGTCTGCGCGGTCGGGTGCGACAGGGTGTGCGACCGCGTCACCCGGGAGAAGTCCGCGAACCGCAGCCGGAGCACGATCGTGCGACCGGTGCGCCCCGCCGCACGCATCCGCCGGGTGACCCGGTCGACCAGCCCGGTCAAGATCGCGTCCACCTCCTCCGTCGACCGCGGCCGCTGGCCGAGCGCGCGCTGCGCGCCGACCGAGCCCCGGCGGTGCCCCACCCGCACCGGTCGGGGGTCGCGGTTGTGGGCCAGTGCGTGCAGGTGCCGCCCGGCCGCCTGACCGAGCATGGCGACCAGCGCCGACTGGGGGAGTTCGGCGACGTGCCCCACTGTGGTGATCCCCCGGTCGTGCAGCTTCTTCGCCGTCACCTCCCCGACTCCCCACAGCCGGCCGACGTTCAGCGGATGCAGGAAGGCCAGCTCGCGGTCGGGTGGCACGACGAGCAACCCGTCGGGTTTGGCGACACCGCTGGCCACCTTGGCGAGGAACTTCGTCCGGGCGACCCCGACCGTGATGGGCAGGCCCACCTGGTCGAGCACGTCGCGCCGCAGCTTCGCCGCGATGTCGGCCGGAGCCCCGGAGATCCGCCGGAGCCCGCCCACGTCGAGGAACGCCTCGTCGATCGACAACCCCTCCACCAGCGGGGTCGTCTGCTCGAACACCTCGAACACCGCCGCACTGGCTTCGGAATAGGCCGACATCCGGGGTGGTACGACGATCGCCTGCGGACACAGCTGCCGGGCCTGCGCACCTCCCATGGCGGTACGGACGCCGTGGGCCTTGGCCTCGTAACTGGCGGCCAGCACCACACCGCCACCGACGATGACGGGGCGACCCCGCAGGCCGGGATCGTCACGCTGCTCGACAGAGGCATAGAACGCGTCGAGGTCCGCGTGCAGGATGGTCGCATCCACCGTCACGAACATATGTTCGCATAAGTTGTCCTCCGCACGCGAGGGCTGCGGAGGTCCGGCCTTTCCATGGCGGAGATCGGCTGGCGGGGGTCGGCCGGCGTACGGCACGATTCATCCGGCGGGTCGATCGTCGCTCGCGCCTGGCGGGGAGGACGGTGGGGCCGTGGGTGGCTGGGTGGACGACCGGCTCATGCACCTCTTGGCCGCGCACCGGAGCGAGTGGGCCACCGGCGCCGCCCGGACGCTGATGTGGATCGGGACCAGCCCCACCGCACTGGCCACAGTCGCTCTCCTCGCCGTCGTGGTCGTCGTGGCGACGCGTGCCTACCGCCAGGCCGGCGCGGTCGTCCTGGCGGTCGTGACCGCGGACGTCGTGGCGAGGCTGCTCAAGGAGATCATCGACCGGTCCCGGCCGCCGTCGGATCTCGCTCTCGTCCACCTCGGTGGCGCGTCGATGCCTTCCACCCACGCGGCGCTCACGTCTGCCGCGGCGACCGCTCTTCTGCTGGCGACGACGCTGAGGTCCACGCGAGCGAGATTTCTGTGGGCACTGATCCTGGCCGCCGGCACGGCCGTCGTCGGGGTCTGCATGGTCTACCTCGGCGGTCACTGGCCCACCGACATCGTGGCCGGGTGGACGTTGGGCACCACGTTCGGTGCAGGCGCGGGGCTGCTGTGCCGCGGTCCCCGCGCCGGTCAGCGCGGCGACCAGTCACCCGGCCGGCGGGACGAGCAGCCTCAGGGCAGTTGATCACCGGTTCAACCGGGCCGATGGGACCAATCCCACAGGACCACCGCGGGACCGAGGTCGCGGGTCCCGTCGATCTCCACGGGTACGCAGCGTTGGGGACCGCGTTCCGGGGTTGCCGGAACGGCGGTCGCACACCGCCGCTCCTGTTCCTCTCGACACGGGGAGATCCACATGGGTGCCGCACGGAACGTCGTACACAAGGGCGCGTACTCCGCCGTCGCCGTCGCCGCTCTGATCGGCATCGCGACGCTGCTCGCAGGCTGCGGCGGAGGCAACGGCACCCCGGCACAACCCGCCGACGTGACCGTTCCGGCCGGGAAGCACAACGCCCAGGACGTGGAGTTCACCGAGGAGATGGTCGAGCACAACCTGGAAGTGGTGGCGATGAGCAGGCTGGCCGCCAAGAAGGCGACCAACGCGCAGGTCAAGTCGCTCGCGGCGAAGATCAAGGCCGCCCACGCGCCCAAGGTCGCCGAACTGTCCGCGTGGCTGAAGGCATGGGGTGAACCTGTGCCCACCATGGATCCGACGCCGCACATGACCCCGCACATGTCTCCGCACATGACGCATTCGCCCAGCCCGGGAACGCCGACCGCGAGCCACAGCCCCGGGATGATGGACGAGCACGAACTGTCCGACCTGCGGCACGCCTCCGGCAAGCAGTTCGACAAGATGTACGTGGAGGCCATGATCCACCAGTACTCCGAGGCGGTGGACGAGGCGAAGATCGAGCAGGCCAAGGGCCTCTACCCGTCGGCGAAGAAGCTGGCGGCGGAGATCGTCACGAACTATCCGGCCGAGATCGTGAAGATGCAGGCACTGCTCAAGAAGCTGTGAGCCACCCTGGTGACCGGTCCGGCGCCCGGGGCCGGCCGGGACAGGTACCTCGACCTGCTCCGCGCACTGGCACTCGTCCGTATCGTCACCTACCACGCCTTCGGCTGGCCCTGGCTGACGTTGCTCTTCCCTTCGCTCGGCGTCATGTTCGCGCTCGCCGGATCGCTGATGGCTGCTTCGCTGGAGCGCAGAGCCGCGGTGTCGGTGGTCGGCGCCCGGATGCGCCGGGTGCTGGTGCCGTTCGGCGTCTTCGCCGTGTTCGTCGTACCGGCGATGTTCCTGCACGGGTGGGGACCACCCGACCCGTCCCAGGCGAGTGGGTGGTGGGCTCGGCTGTTGCTGTGGGTGGTGCCACTGGACGATCCACCGTTCAGCCAGTGGGCCTGGCAGGTCAACGAGCCGCTGTGGTACGTCCGGGCGTACCTGTGGTTCGTCCTGCTCGCCCCGCTGGCACTGGCCGCCTTCCGGCGGTTGCCGGTGCCGCTGATCGCCGGGTCCCTGCTGGCGGTGACCCTGCTGCAACTCGGGGTGCTGGACACCGGTGACTCCCCTGCCCTGGGCAGGATCGTCACCGACCTGACGGTGTTCGGCGCGTGCTGGCTGCTGGGGTTCGCCCACCACCACGGGCAGATCGCCCGCCTGTCGCCTCGCGCCGCGTGTGCTCTGGCCGTGCCCGCGCTGGCAGTCGGCGGCTGGTACGCCCTCACCCACCAGACCCAGCAGGGCTACGACCTGGGTCCCATCCCGCTCGCCCAGGCGTACTGGTCGTTCGGGTTCGTCCTGCTGCTGTTTCGTTTCCGGCCACGCGACCTCGGCTGGCTGCGGCGGGCGTGGCCGGTCGACAAGGTGGTGCACGTCTTCAACGCGCGGGCGGTCACCATCTACCTCTGGCACGAACTCGCGCTCATCGCAGCGGTCCTGGTGATCGACTGGATGTGGAGCGTGCCGTCCCTCGCGAACACCCTTCCCCTGCGGACGAACTGGTGGAAGTACGTGCTCACCTGGCCGCTCCTGGTGGTGGCGTTGCTCGTCTTCGGCTGGGTCGAGGACCTCGCCGCGAGACGGAAACCACAGCTGTGGCCGAGGAGCCGTTCGCAGGGGTGAGTACCTGGCGTCAACCGCCGCTTGCGCGGCCCCGCCGAGGGGTGGGGTGCTCGGGTTCGCCAGTGCGGCCGTCGCGTTCGTCGGCTTTGCTTTCGCGTTCGTCCGCTGCCTGTTCGCGTTCGTCGGCGTCCACGTCACGCCGGTCGGCGCCACGGTCGCGCTCGTCCGCACCGCGTTCACGGTCGTCTGCCATCCGATCGCGCACGTCGGCCTCGTGGTTGCGTAGGTCGGCGCTTCGGTCGCGTTCGTCGGCGACCTGTTCCCGCTGGTCGGCGTCCCGGTCACGCATGTCGGCCTCGCGGTCACGCCGGTCGGCGAGCTGGTCGCGTTCGTTCGCCGCGCGCATGCGTTCGGTGGCCTGGATGTAGCGCAACTCCTCCAGTCTCCGGCGCGCGTCGGCTGCGACGCCTCGAAGGTGCGACATCCGCCTGCGGGCCTTGGCGGCGCGTTCGCGTTCGCCGCCCGTGCGGGCTCGTTCCTCGGCAGCGCGCTCACGGCGCGCGGACTCCTCACGGGCGTGCGCCGCGAGGAGGTTGCGTCTTTCCGAAGCCCCCTTGCGAAGCCTCGCGGCGAGCGCACGCGTCTCGGCCGCACGCTGGCGGAAGGCCAGGGCGATTCGCTGCGTACGAGTGGTTTGCCGCGGTTCGTACTGCCGCCCGATGCCGCCGGTTGGCATGTCAGCGAGTTTACGTCGCATCAGCTGGCGGGCGGATGCTCTAGGCTCGCCCGCGGCGTCGATCATGCGGGTGTCGAAACTTTGGATGGTGTCAGTGTGTCGGTGACGGCCTTCGACGACAGTGAACGGCAGATCTGGGCGGGCCGAGCTGCTGCCTATGCCGACACCTTCGCCGAACTGTGCGCACACACGGTTCCGCACCTGCTGGACGCGGCCGAGGTGGGCCCGGGTGTTCGGGTACTGGACGTGGGAACCGGCCCCGGCACGGTCGCGGCCGCCGCGTGCGACCGGGGCGCGAAGGTGACCGCAGTGGACGCCGAACCCTCGATGGTGGAGCTCGCCCGTGCGGCGGCACCCACGGCCGACTGCCGGGTCGCCGTTCTGCCGGCTCTGCCGTTCGGTGACGGGGAGTTCGATGCCGTCGTGGGCAACTTCGTACTCAACCATGTCGGCCGGCCCCGGTCCGCGCTCGCCGAGCTGCGCCGTGTGGCTCGGCCCGACGGGTGGGTCGCGCTGACGATCTGGGCGACGCCACCCGCACCGGGGCAGGCGCTGATCGGCCGCGCCATTCAGGCCGCTGGTGCACAACGACCGCCGCACCTTCCGCCGCTGCCGCCGGAGGAGGACTTCTCCCGCACCCCGGCGGGCCTGACCGCGTTGCTGGAGTCGGCAGGCCTGCGGGAGGCGTACGGCGAGACGCTGCGCTGGAACCATCGGGTCGCCGCCGACGAGTGGTGGAGCGGACCGGCTGCAGGAGTGGCGTTCACCGGCCAGCTGATCCGGAGCCAGCCGCCTGAGGTCCGGGCCGAGATCAGGCGCTTCTTCGACGAGTTCAGCGGGGAGTTCGCCGACGTGGACGGCCTGCTGACCCTCCCCCACGCCGCACTGCTGGTCCGAGCGCGGCGCTGATCGAGGAGGACGCCGAAAACGGAATGAGGAACGCATCGGTTCGGGCATAGCCTCGGGGCCGTGAGTGACGAGGCGAATGTGAACGGTCCCGCTGTCGCCGGGCGAAGCGACGACGATCCAGCGGACGGCTGGTTTCCGGAGAGTGTGGCGGCGACGTACGACGACCCGGGCGGCGCGAACGCACCCGAGGTGATCATGCCCGCCGTGGACGCTCTGCAGGACCTGGCCGCCGGCGGCCGCGTACTCGAGTTCGCCGTCGGGACCGGCCGGATCGCCGCCCCGCTGGCCACCCGCGGCGTCCCGGTCAGTGGCATCGAGCTCAGCCAGGCGATGGCCGCGCGGATCACCGCGAAACCGGGCGGCGACGCGGTCGAGGTGACCCTCGGCGACATGACGGCCACGCGGGTGGGCGGCGCCGGTGAGTTCTCGCTGGTCTACCTGGTGTTCAACACGATCAGCAACGTGACCACGCAGGACGGGCAGGTCGACGTCTTCCGTAACGCGGCCGCGCACCTGCGTCCCGGCGGGCTGTTCCTCATCGAGGTGGGCGTACCGAGTCTTCGCCGTCTGCCGCCAGGCCAGGACACCGTCCCGTTCACCGTGGCTCCCGGCGGGAACCGCAGTGGCTACGTGGGATTCGACCAGTACGACGTGGTGACGCAGGAGTTCACGTCGAACCATGTCACCGTGACGCCGGACGGAAAGGGACGCTTCCACCGCATTCCCTTCCGGTACGCCTGGCCGGCCGAGATGGACCTCATGGCACGCATCGCGGGCATGCGCCTGAAGCATCGCTGGGCCGACTGGGACCGCTCGGCGTACACCGCCGACAGCAGCAAACACGTGTCCGTCTGGGAAAAGCTACCGTCGCCCGAAGGGGGGACGCAGAGTTCGTCAACGGCCAATTGACGCTGAGCTCCGATGCATCACCGGCCCGGTCGGCATGGGCCCATAGGTCTTCCCACCTTCGAACGTGGGTCGGTGGCGGATCGGATGCGCACAGCGACCATCCGGTGCGCGAGCAACTGCCAGGACTCGGCCGGCCAGACAGGGCTAAGGTGCCCGGGTGCATGACGTGCGGCTCGTGTTGCGGGGGATGTGGTTCCGGCGGGGGGTGTCACTGGCGGTGCTGGTGATCGCCTCGCTCGTCGTGGGGGCGGCGGTGACCGGACCACTGTTCCTGCGGGCGGCCGGGGAGTCGGTGTTGCGGGACACCCTGGCCCAGGCGCTGCCCATCGGCCGGACCATGAACGACCACCTCGCGGGCAGTGTGGGCTCGAACCCGCTTCCGCAGGTGGTGCATCTCAGCTCGGCCCGGCTGCGGCAGGTGCCGACGCTGAACCGCCTGCTGGGCTCTCCGGTCGAGTCGATGCAGGTGGAGGCGTTGGCCGGTGCGCCGGGGACCACGGGCAACCCGGCGCCGCTGGTCTACCGAGCCGAATTCTGCTCGCACGTGCGGATCGTGCAGGGCCGCTGCGCCGAGCGGGCGGGTTCGGTGATCGTCAGTGCGAGTGCCCTCGCCTCGCAGCACTGGCACGTCGGCCAGACGCTGATGGTCAACGGCCGCCGGGTCACCGTTGCCGGCGTGTACGCACCGCTGGACCCGACCGGCGACTACTGGGCGGGGCACCCGTACTTCACGGCGTACTCCGGATCCGGCGTGGCCGGGGACATGGGCGGCTCCCTGGACGCGATCCTCGCGCCTCTGGCCACGGTTCGCGCCCAGCCGGGCGACACGGCGGCGATGGGCGCGGTGGACCGCTACCTCGACCTCGACAAGATCCGGTTGACAGACCTGCCCGCGCTGAAGCACGACCTGCTCGCCTACAGCGGCAGTTCGGGACTGAACGGCAACGTCAGCGACAGCGCCATGCTGTCGGTGCTGATGGAGGCCACCGAGGTCAAGGACAAGCTCACGGTTCCGGTGTTGCTGGTCGAGGTTCAGCTCCTGGTCCTCTGCTGGCTGATCCTGTTCCTGGTCGTGGCCAACGCGTCGGAGGCGAGGGGCCCGGAGGTGGCTCTCGCCAAGCTGCGCGGGGTGCCGCCGGGCCGGACGGTCGCGTTCGGCCTGCTGGACACCCTGGTGCTGGTCGCGCTGGCGGTGCCGATCGGGCTGGTGCTGGCGCTGGCCGGGGTGACCGGGCTCGCCGCCCTCAACCTCGCACCGGGCACCCCGGTCGTGCTCACCGCGGCCTCCGGACTTGCTGCGCTCGGTGCCGGGCTCGGTGCCGCCACCGCGGCCGTGCTCGCCGGCTCCCGTACGCTGCGCCGGCCGGTGGTGGAGCAGTGGCGCCGGGCGACCCGGCGCGCCAGGTCCCGCCCCTGGGCCATCGACGTCGTCGTGGGGCTGGCGTCGATCGGCGGGCTGATCGTGCTCGCTCGCCGCGGTGCGGTCGGCGCCGAGCCGGGCTCAACCAGCGTCCTCGCACTGCTCGCGCCGGGGCTCGTCGTACTCGCCGCGGCCCTCGTGGGCTCGCGCGTGCTGCCCGGCCTGTGCCGGGCCGGCTTCGGCCTCACCCGGCGGCAGGGCGGCCTCGGGGGGTTCCTGGCGGTACGCCACATCGGCCGGCGGCCGACGACGCTTCGGCTGGCACTGGTGCTGTCGGTGGCGTTCGGGCTGGTGGCCTTCGCGACGGACGCCTGGTCGGTGGCCAGGGCCAACGCGCACGACCGGGCATGGACCGAGGTCGGCGCCGCGGCGGTGCTCACCGTGACGCCTCCGCCGGGCAAGGACCTGGCCGACATCGTGGACCGGCTCGACCCGTCGGGCAGGCAGGCCACCGCGGTCAGCGCGGCCACCGAGTACCGCGGCTCGGACCAGCTCCAACTGCTGGGCGTACAGCCGGAGCGGTTCGCCCGGATCGCCTTCTGGCGTGGGGACTTCGGCCCGGCAGCCCTGCCCCGGCTCACCGAGCGGCTGACCCCGAGGGTGGCGTCACCGGTGAAACTCGCCGGGGACCGGATCCGGGTGGCCGTGTTCGCGCGGCACGTGTCCGCCGCCCGGCCACCGGTGCTGGTCGCCGACGTCGCCCAGGCCGAGGGCGGGCTGGCGCCGATCAGCCTAGGAGCCGTCCACGAGGGCGCGAACACCCTGACCGCGGAGCTTCCCTGCCCGGCCGGCGGGTGCCGCCTGGCCGGAGTCCACGTGGACCGTCCGGCCGCCACCTTCTACCCGATCGGGGCCACGCTGGAGCTCAACCGTGTGTCCGTCCGAACCGGCACGGGCTGGCGGTCCGTGCCCGCGCACCTGTCCGACGGGCAGGCGTGGCGCCCGACGGGCGAGGGCGCGACCGCGGCTACCCCGGGCACTTCGGGACTCACGCTGACCATGCACGCCGGCGACGCCGACACACCGACCTGGCGGATCACTGACGCCCCGGCCGTCCTGCCCGCGCTGGCGGCCGGCCCGACCCCCGCCGACGGTGTGCGCATCGCCGGGCTGAACGGGCAGAGCCTGCCGGTGCGCGCGGTCGCGGCCGGACCGGCGATGCCCGGCGTCGGAGCGCACGGCGTCATCGTGGACCGTACGTACGCCCAACGCGCCGTGCACGGGTTCAACACCGTGACCAGCGAGACGGTCTGGCTCGCACCGAGCGCGCTCGACACCTTCCCGCGCCGGCTCGAGGCCGCCGGGGTGGCGATCCTGGACACCAGTTCGGCAGCGCACCAGACCGCGCTCTACGAACGACAGGGCCCGGCGCTGGCGATCCTGCTGTTCCTCGCCGGTGCTGGGCTGGGCGCGCTGCTGGCCGCCGGCGGGGCCGTCCTCCACCTGCACCTCACCGGCCGCCGTCGCACGTACGAACTCGCCGCCATGTCCGCGCTCGGTTTGCGCCGCGCCACGCTGTTCACCGCGTTGTACGCCGAACAGAGCCTGCTGATGGTGTTCGGCATCGGAGTGGGCGCCGCCGCCGGGATCGTGGGCGCGGTGCTGGCGGTTCCCGTCGTACCCGAGTTCGCCGACGTCCCGGCCGCGCCGCCGATGCTGTACGGCCTGCACTCCGGACCGGTGCTCGTCACCGTGGCCGCCGTGGTGGCGGTACTCGCCGTGGTCGTCGCCGCCAGCTCGATCAACCTGCTGCGTACATCGAGGTTCGACCAGTTGCGGGAGGCACCGGCATGACCGTGGACGGACCCGCGGTGCTGTGTGAGCGGCTCACCCACATCTACCGCGACGACGAGGGCACCGAGGTCACCGCGCTGGACGAGGTCGAACTACGAGTGCGGCGTGGTGAAGCGGTCGCGCTGGTGGGCCCTTCGGGTGCGGGCAAGTCGACGTTGCTCACGCTGCTCGCCGGACTGGTACGCCCGACGGCGGGGCGGATCGTGGTGGATGGTGAGGACGTCGTTTCCCTGTCGGAGCGAGCGTTGCTGAGGATGCGGGCCCGCAAGCTGGGCATGGTGCTGCAGACGCCCGGCCGCAACGTACTGCCGTACGCCACCGCACGGCAGAACGTCGCATTCGCGCAGCGCTCCGGCACGCTGACCCGGGCCGAGCGGCGCGCGGAGGCGGCCGAACTGCTGGAGTCCGTGGGGCTGGACGAGCACGCCGACCGGCCGGCCCGGCTGCTGTCCGGAGGGCAGCAGCAGCGGCTGGCCCTGGCCGTGGCGCTGGCCGGACGGCCGGCTCTGCTGCTGGCCGACGAGCCCACCAGCCAGCTGGACCGCAGGACCGGCGACGCGGTGATCTCGCTGATGCTGGCCGCCCGGGAGCAGCGGGGCACCGCGCTGGTCGTCGTGACCCACGACCGGCACGTCAGCGACGCGCTGGACACCGAGTACGCCATCCACGACGGGCGGCTGGAGGCGGGTTCGTGGCTGCGCTCGGCGTCCCTGGGCCACCACCGGCCCGGGCTGGAAGGAGACCGATCGTGACCGGGGCGGAGTTGGGCAGGGCGGAGTTGGGCGGGGTTGAGTCAGGCGGGGTGGAGGCAGGCGGGGTTGAGGCAGGCGGGGTTGAGGCGGGCGGGGTTGAGTTGGCCGGGCGGGGGTTGCGGTTCGCCCGCGGCGGACAGGAGATCCTCCGCGGCATCGACCTCGCCGTACGCGGCGGGGAGAGGGTGGCGCTGACAGGCCCGTCCGGCTCGGGGAAGAGCACCCTGATGGCGCTGCTCGCCGGGCTGTCCACCCCCACCGCGGGGACCGTCACCCTCGACGGCCGGCCGCTGGACCGGCACGGGGCTCGGTTGCGCCGCCGGGTGCACATGGTCTTCCAGGGGTACGCCCTGGTGGCCTTGCTCACCGCCGCGGAGAACATCGAGCTGGCACTGCGCGCCACCGGCGTACCCGCGAAGGAGGCCGGAACCCGGGCCGCCGAGGCGCTGCAGTTGGTCGGGCTGGCCGACCGGGCCGAGCACCTCGTCGAGGAACTCTCCGGCGGGCAGCAGCAGCGGGTCGCGGTGGCCCAGGCGCTGGCCACCCGCCCGGCCGTACTCCTCGCCGACGAGCCGACCGCCGAGCAGGACCCCGCCCACCGGGACGTCGCCCTGAACGCCATCCTCGGGGCCGCCGACCACGGCGCCGCCGTCCTGCTCGCCACCCACGACGCCGGCGTCGCGCAGCGGTGCGACCGCCGGCTGCACATCGTCGACGGGCAGCTCAGCGAGGTCGAGGCGCTCGCCTGACCGGTGTGTCTGCGGCCCGCGCCGATCAGGGCGTCAGTACGTAACGACCGCGTACTCCGCCCTCGGCCACGGCTCGATGGGCGTCGGCCACCTGGTCCAGTGGCACGACCGCGTGCACCCGGGCCGGCAGCTCACCGGACGCGGTGCGCCTGAGCAGTTCGCCGAGCCGAGCCCCGTCGGGGTGCACCTCCACGGCATGCACGGTGATCCCGCGCTCCGCGGGCGGTGCGGCGTTCGGTCGGACTCCGACGAAAATCCCGCCGTCACCGACCAGCGCCAGAGCGCTCTCCTGCAGGACCGCGGCGTCGGCAACGGCGTCCCAGCCGGGCTCGGCATGGGTGGTGAAGTCGGCACCGAGGCCGCGTACGAACTCCTCGTCGTCGGTTCTGGCGAGGCCGGTCACCTGCCAGCCATGGTCCTGCGCAAGCACTGCGAGGTATCCGCCGACCGCGCCGGCCGCCCCGGTCACCAGCAGCCGGTTGCCGCCGCTGGGCGCGGGCGCGTCACCGAGCAGGTCGACGATCCGGGCGGCGGTCAGCCCGTTGAGCGGCACCGTGGAAGCAGTGGTGAGCTCCAGCCCGTCCGCTACGACGGCAACGTCGGCCGCCGCCACGACGAGCTGTTCGGCGTAGGTGCCGAAGTCGCGGTCGAAGCCGGTTACCAGTCCGGCGACCCGGGTGCCGACCGGCAGGTCAACCCTGGGGCCGGCGGCCGCGACCGTACCGGCGAAGTCCCAGCCCAGACCCGTGCGCTCGGGCTGGTTGATCATGCCCAGCCCGTGGAAGAAGCCGCCCGCGACCCCGAGGTCGACCGGGTTGACCGCCGCGGCGGCGACCTGAACGCGGACCTCTCCCGGGCCGGGTTCGGTGACCGGAACGTCGACGATCTCGATCGAGGCGGGCCCGCTCGGAACGCGGACGACGGCGGTACGGAAGGTTGGGTTGCTCATGGTCTGCTCCTCGTGATCTGCGTACGACTGGCTTCGGATCCACCCTGGATGGGCTACTCTCCAAAAGGAAGCACGCACCTGGAAGTGCGTAACTTTCCAGTCGGGACGCCGGCAAGGCCGACGAGCGGAGCAAAGAGCAAGGAGGAGCGTGCGGATGCCGACGAAGACCGCGGCCCAGAAGCGGGCCCAGGCGAAGGTGGAGTACGACGCGTTCCTGGCGGGCTGCCCCAGCCGCCAACTGCTCGACCGGATCTCGGACAAGTGGGTCGCGCTGATCCTGGCCGCGCTCGGAAGTGACGGCCCGCATCGGACCGGGGCCAAGCGGGCGGGCGGTCCACGGGCGATGCGCTACTCCGAGCTGTCCCGGCGGCTGGCCGGCGTGAGCCAGAAGATGCTCACGCAGACACTGCGTTCCCTCGAACGCGACGGCCTGGTCACCCGCTCGGTGACGCCGACCGTGCCTGTCACGGTCACGTACGAACTGACGGACCTCGGCATGTCGCTCCACCTCGTGATGCGTGGCATCAAGGACTGGGCCGAGGCCCACATGGACGAGGTGCGCGCCAACCGCGAGAAGTACGACGCGTCCGTCAGCTGAGCGTCAACCCACGGTTGCGGCGGGTTCGGTCGTCCCCGGCGCCGACAGGGAGGATGAGCGGCGTGACGAGCAGGAGCACACCGGCGGCGGCAAGCGCCCAACGCGGACTGGTGGCGGTGGCGAGGACTCCCCAGACCGCGATGAGAACGGCTCTGGTCGCGGTGCTGGTCACCGACCAGGCGGTCAGAACGCGTGAGACGCGGCCGTGGTCGACGGCCTGGAGCCGGTAGGTCGCGCTGACCGGGTTGAAGATGGCGCAGCAGACGATGAGGACCAGCTCGACCGCGATCACGGTGAGCAGTCCGGGCAGGCTCGGCCCGACCAGCACGAGCCCGAGTGGCCACACGCACCGCAGCGCTCCGAAGACGCGCATCACGGTGTCGCTGCCGTACCGGCCACTGAGTGGGCGGGCCAGCCGGGACCCGATCAGGCCACCGACGCAGGGGACGGCGAACGCGAGTCCGTACTGCCAGGCGGGGAAGCCGAGCTCGCCGAGCATGAGCACGGCGAGCGGCGCCTCACCGGCCATGATCAGGCCGTTGACCACCACCGAGTTGAGGAACAGGCGCCGCAGCTGCCGGTGGTGCAGGATGTGGCGCCAGCCCTCGGCGAGCCCGGCCAGGCCGGGGCGGGACGAGGGACCGGCCGGAGCGGATTCCCGGCCGCCGATCGCGGCGACGCCAAGAGCGGACAGTAGGTAGCTGACGGCATCGGCGGTGATGGTCACGACCGGCCCGAAGAGCCCGATCGCCGCACCGCCGACGGCCGGGCCGACGACGCTGGCCGACCACGTGGTCGACTCGAACCGCGCGTTGGCCGTGAGCAGGTCGGCCGGCTCGACGAGCGACTTCAGGAACGCGCCGCCGGCGGCGGTGAACGCGATGTTGGCCGCCGACAGCACGACCGAGACGCAGACCAGCTGGGCGATGCTCAGGACGCCGAGCGCGTAGCCGACCGGGATCGACGCCAGCGCCGCGAACCGCACCAGGTCCATCGTGATCATCACCGGGCGCTTACGCCGGAACTCCACCCACGGGCCGACCGGCACCGCCGCCAGTGCCCCGACCGCGAGCCCGGCCGCCGACATCGCGGCCACCTCGGCGGGGCCGGCGTGCAGTACCCGGATCGCGACGAACGAGAACGCCCCGAACCCCAGCCAGGTCCCGTAGGCGCTGACGGCGTACGCGGCCCACAACCAGCCGAAACGCCTGCCGAGATAGCCGAACGACCGCACCCGGTACTCCCCTGCCGACACCCGTCACGGGACAACGACGCGCTGTCCCGGCAGCAGCCAACCGAATCCGGGTCGAGCAGCCAAACAACCGACACGCGAAGCGTCCACAACCGACCGTTGTGAAGAGTTCTGCAGGGTCGGGAAGAGTTCTGGAGAGCTGCGGTGAGTAGTGACGATAGGTTCGGCCGGTGGACCTCGACGCCGTTCGTACCTTCGTGGCCGTCGCCGACACCGGCCGGTTCCAGGCAGCCGGCGACGAGCTGGCCATCACCCAGCAGGCGGTGTCGAAACGGATCACGGCGCTCGAGCGCGATCTGGGGGTACGGCTGTTCGTGCGCGGACCGAAAGGCGTCCGCCTCAGTGCCGACGGCCAGGCGTTCCTCCCCCACGCCCGCGAGTTGTTGCGCGTCGAGAACCGCGCGGTGGCGTCGGTGCTGCCTGCCCGCCGGGCGTTGCGCGTGGACGTGCTCAACCGGCGCATCGCGCCCGCCATGCTCCTGAGGGCATTCCACCAGCAGAACCCCGAGATCGATCTGGACGTCGTGACGTTGCCGGTCCTCGACAGCGACGACGCGCTCGCCGCCCTCGCCGACGGGACCGTCGACCTCACCTTCCGCGCGCTGGCCGCGACGGCGGGCCGACCCCCGGCCGGGCTTCGCGCGGGGCCGGCGTTGTACGACCGGCACGAGCTTCTCGTCGGCCCTCGCCACCCGCTCGCGGACCACTGTCAAGTCACCCTTGCCGAGTTGGTGGACCACCCGATCTGGATGTTCCCCATGCCGCCCGCCAGCGAGCCCGGGACCTACTACCGCGAACTCGTCGCCACCTTCGGGCTGACGATCGATTCCGTCGCCCCGAACTTCGGCAACGAGGCACTCCTCGACGAACTCGCGTACTCACCGCGCCTGGCCACCCTCGTCGGCCAGGGCAGCCGCTACCTGTGGCCGGCGGCGTACGACCTGCGACGGATACCCGTCGTGGCGCCCGCGCCGGTGTATCCGCTCCACCCGCTCTGGTCCGCACACGGTTCGCACGACGCCCTGCCGATGCTGCTCCGCTACCTCCGCAACCGGTCCGGGACAGAGACGACCGACGATCTGTGGCTGCCCACCTGGACCGGCGCCGCGCCGGTCACCTCACCGTCGTCCTAGCTGTTGTGGCTCGGCTTCGGCGGGCCGCGGGGCGGCGTGCCGGGCGGCGATCTCCAGCGCCCGGCGGTGCAGTTCGGCGCGTAGCTCAGGTGGGTCGAGAACCTCGAAGTCGTACGACAGACCGGCCGCGTAGGCCGCGAGCGAGGGCAGGTCGTCGCCGGTCACCCGCAGGAGGGTCCGTCCTTCCGGTGCCGGTTCGACGATCTGGGCGCGGAACGCACGCGCCGCCTCCTCGTACTCCAGGTCGAGCAGGATGTGCGCCCCGTACCTCCGGACGGCAAGCTTCGTCGCGGCCAGCACCATCGCCGCCGCATCCGGCGGATCTGCGAGCCGGTGGCGCTGACCGGTGAGCTCCGGCTCGGCGATCCGGTCGATCCGGAACGTACGCCACTCCTGCCGGTCGCGGTCCATCGCGACGAGGTACCACCGTCCTCCGGACCGGACAATCTGGTGTGGCGCAGCATCGCGCGTACTGACCCGCCCGCCGTGGTCGGTGTAGGAGAAGCGGACTCCTTCGGTACGCCGGCATGCCGTGGCCAGCAAGGTGAGTACGGCGTGGTCGACAGTGGGCAGCTGCGGCGGTGCCGGCACCTGGACCGTCGCCTCCTGCAGCGCCCGCACCCGTTCGCGTAGCCGCGGCGGCAGTACCTGAACGAGCTTGGCAAGCGCGGCGACGGCGGACTCGATGCCCGCGACCGCAGCCGCCGCGGCCAGCTGCAGCCCCAGCGTGGTCGCGACCGCCTCCTCGTCGTCCAGCAACAGCGGCGGCAGGCTGCCGCCCGCTCCGAGTGCGTACCCGCCGGCCTGCCCCCCAGTGGCCTGGACGGGATAGCCCAGCTCGCGGAGCCGGTTCATGTCCCGGCGCAGGGTGCGAGGCGAGACGCCCAGCCGGTATGACAGCTCCCGGCCGGACCACCAGGGTCGGGACGGCAACAGCGACAGCAACCGGAGCAGACGTACGGACGGATCCATGACCGCCATCTTCTCCTGCTTCGCGGCCAGGATCCGGCCGCGAACGGGTCTATGGTCCCGGCATGAGGTTCAAGTACCGGCAGATCGTTCTGGACGCGGCGGATGTCGGCGCGGAGAGCGCCTTCTGGGCAGGGCTGCTCGACGGCACCGTGGAGGGCGGCGATCGGTGGCACAACGTCTGGGTCGACGGCGGCTGGGCGCTCGCCATCCAGCACGCGCCGGACCACGTCCCGCCCGACTGGCCCGACGGAACCCCGCAACAGCAGATCCATCTCGACTTCTACACCGCGGACCTCGAGTCCGCACACCAGAAGGTCCTCGAGCTCGGCGGTCGAGTGTTGCGGGCCAGGGACAATGCCGAAGCCCACACGGGCGTGCGCATCTACGCCGACCCCGCCGGCCACCCGTTCTGCATCTGCTGGCTTCCGCCCACGGATCTCGAAGGATGATCGAGCCGAACGGCTGGGCAGACGAGGGGCTCAGCGTGCTGAGGACGGCCGCCGCGCAGGCCCCTCGCCACCCTGGCGTCTACCTCTTTCTCGACGAGAACGACGAGATTCTCTACGTGGGGAAGGCGACGAACATCCGTCAGCGGCTGGGCCGGCACGCGGCGACGAAGGAGCCTGGGTCACGGCTGCACCAGAGGTACGACCTCGTACGCCGGGTCGTCTGGGAGCCCGCCGTCGACGAGGAGGCCGCGTTCTGGCGGGAGGAGGAGCTGATCTTCGCGCTTCGCCCGCCCTTCAACGGCGACCCGGATCTGCGCTCACCGGGGTTGAGATCCAGGGACGCCCTCGTCCCGTACGTCGTGGTGACCGAGACGGCGGAAGGAACGCTCGCCTTCACGCTCGAACCGGCGCCCTCCAGGGTGGGACGCGCCTATGGCTGTTTTCCCCATCTGGGCAAGGGAATGGGTTCCCGGCTCGGAGTCACCTGCAGCGACGGTTACACCGCCTTTGTTCGTCTGCTGTGGGCGGCTTCCGGGGACGGCCTGCACGTGCCGGCCTCGATCACCAGATCGGCGCCGACGACGTTCACCGTCGCGGCGCCGGCGGGGATACGCGACGACCTGCACCGCTTTCTGTTCGGAACGAGTTCTCGACTGGCTGACCGGCTGTCGCAGGCGGCGTCCCGGCGGCCGGCGTACATGCAACCGGCGCTGCGCCGGGACCGGGCCGCCGCGCTCGGGTTCTTCGCCGCCGGGCCGAAGCTGGTGCGTGCACGTCGGCTTCGGCACGGCGTACGCGCGCCGGTTCTCGACGTCGAGACCTACCGGCGCCTTGTCCGTGCGGAGATCAGCCCGGTCGTCGACCCGTCGGGCTAGGGTCGACGTCATGGAGGCTCGGGCGGTCACCGCGGGAACACGTCCGGCAAGCCTGCGCACACTACGGGGCCGCGGACGTCGTGCAACGGTGCTCGGCCCTGCTGCGCGGCGCGGACCCTGCCGGCGAGGAGGAGTTCCTGCGTACGCCGGGGTGAGCTGGACTGACTGCTCAAGGAGCCGCGGTCCCGGTTGCCGGACTCGTCCAGCACTGAGGCCTCGAAGTCGCTCGGGAGGGCTCCGCCGGCGTTCTGGTCGAAATATGGTTGCCGACGCTGTGGCGCCTCGGCACGATCGTGGCCGTGATCGGAGAAGAGCTGCAGGGCTGCGTGATCGTGTCCGGGATGCCCGGGGCGGGTAAGTCGACGGTGACCGGGCTGGCCGCCCGCCTGCTGCCTCGCGCCGCTCGGATCAAGGCCGACGACGTGAACGAGATGATCCTCAGCGGTCGCGTCTGGCGCCTGGGCGAGCCGGTATCCGAAGCGAAGCGGCAGGCGGAGCTCTGCGACCGGAACCTGTCCAGCCTGGCGAACCACTATGTCGACTTCGGCTTCACCGTACTGCTCGACCAGCTCGTGACCGACCTGGCAGAACTCGACTTCCTGGTGGGCCTGATGGCGCCGCGACCCGTCCACCTGGTCACCCTCGCCCCCACGGTGGAGGTCTGCCGGCAGCGCAACGCGACACGTGAGCTGAGTGAGCGATGGGAGTTCGACGGCTACCACCGGCTCGAGGCCGAGTTGCGGCAGGACTTCAGCGACGTCGGCTGGTGGTTCGACACCTCCACCCTCAGCCCCGAGGCGACCGCCGAGATGCTCGTCCGGGAAGCCGCCCATCGCGCCCTGCTGAAGTGAGTTGATCAGCAGGCCCGGTACCTGGGGCGGGAATGCCTGCACCACAAGGCTCTGCGTTCTGTGGATGCGGTGCTGACGTGGTGTTGGTGTGGCTGGCCTCGGCAGCGGCGAGAAGCGAGGAGATGATCACGATACGCAGGCTGGTGAAACGGGCGGCGTTGGTCACAGCGGGAGCCGGCATCGCAGGTGCGGCGTACCAAGGTTTACGACGGTCTGCGGGCAGAGCGACTACGTGGACGAAGACTCGCGCGACGGCGTCGACCAGCCCGCCCAGGTGGCCGACGCGATCAACCGCTTCGTGCACGAGGCCAGCGCGCCCGAGCGCGTCGCGTCACCTGCCTGAGGGGTTGGTCAGGGGTCGTCGCGGCGTCAGTACGCAGAACTCGTGGCCGTCGGGGTCGGCCATGACGACCCAACTGACGTCGCCCTGACCGATGTCGACGCGGGTCGCGCCGAGGGAGACGAGGCGGTCGACCTCCGCCTGCTGGTCACCGTCCACGGGCGGGGCGAGATCGAAGTGCAGCCGTTCCTTGCCCGTCTTCGGCGCCAGCGGCGGACCGCCCCACGTGATCTTCGGCCCGCCGTGGGGTGAGCGGATCGCGGTCTCCTGGTCCTGGTCCCAGACCAGCGGCCAGTCCAGCGCCGCGCTCCAGAAGTAGCCGACCTCCTGCGAACCATCGCTCGCGAGCGCACCGATGAACCCGCAGTCGGCAAGGAAGTTGTTGCCCGGCTCGATCACGTCGAACTCGTTACCCTCCGGGTCGGCGAGCACGACGTGAGCGGCGTCCGGCCCCTGGCCGATGTCGAGGTGCCGGCCGCCGAGCTCGAGTGCCTTCGCCACCGTGTTCTGCTGGTCCTCCGGGGACGTGCTGGTCAGGTCGAAATGCGTCCAGTTCGGGCCCGTCTTCTGCGTCTGGGACGGCAGGAACCGAAGCCTGAAACCGGTGTCGTCACTCGGCAGGAGCGCAATGCCGCCTTGCGGGTCGTCGGCCATCTCCCAATTCAGGAGTCCGGCCCAGAACCGCGCCAGCCGAGCTGGGTCGTTCGCGTCGAAGCAGAGCGCGTCGAGATGACAGGTCATTCGGCTCCGCACCTCCTGATCCACCGACTCGAGGCCCGCGCGGAGTGGCGCGTCCGCAGTGTCCCCGTGGAGGAACGAACGCTAGGCGCAATGCCCTCACCGCGCAACGAGATTTCCTCGCGGACCGGGCCTCCACGTGTCCTCACCGGGCTTCGACTCCGGCTCACGAGGAGCCGTGGTCGCGCCAGTACGACTCCGGAGGTTGTAGTACGCAGAACTCGTTGCCGTCCGGATCCGCCAGAACGTGCCAGCCCCATCCTTCTTCGACGATGGGCTCCTCGGTCAGGACGGCGGCGCCAAGCGATCGAGCGCGCTCGACCTCGGCCTCGAGGTCCCTCGTCCGCAGGTCGAGGTGAACGCGGGTCTTCGCCTGCTTGGCCTCCAGCACGTGCTGCAGCAACAACTCGAAGCCACCGTCTGGAGGCGCCAGACTCTGGTAAGGCTCCACGGCGGCACCGGCACGTGTGTATCCCAGCAGGCTGGTCCAGAACTCCGCCGAGCGTTCGAGATCCGAACAGTCGATCACGACGACGAGTTCACCACGAAGGTACGGCTGGGGGCGTCGGGTCACGACGCCAACCATCGCAGGCCGTCGGAGCACACTCAAGCACCAGTGCGGTCCAGCCCGCGCGTTGCCGGCTGGCCTGCGCGAACGGCAACCTGACACATGCAGAGGAACAAGGCGGCCACGGTGCCCCAGGTTCTGCCACAGAGGAAAGTCCCCGCGATGCCCGGGTGCACTCAACGCTGTCGGCGCACCATCTCGTTGATCCAGACAGGCGCGTACGGAGAGGTGCAGTTCGGCGGCGTCGGGTAGTCCTTGAGCACTTCCAGTCGCTCGCCGATGTCGAGCGCTCGGTCGCGGTGCTCGGGGTGGTCGATCCCGATCTGTGCGAGGCACGCGTTCATTGCCCACTGAAGGCGGTCGGGGGCGTCCTTCATCTGCGCCTCGATGATGTCGAGCAAACCTTCGAGGTCGAGGCTTTCCGGCTTCTTCGTAACCCGTTCGGTGGTCAGTGCCCAGCCGGCACTCGCGACCACCGGATCCGGATCGGCGAACCACGCCAGGCGTAGCTCTTCTGCGTGCGGGCTCTTCTTGACCACATAACTCACGAGCCAGTCGTGCACCTTCGGCGTGCGCGCCTCACGCAGCATGACGTCCAGATCGTCACGACTGAAGGCCTTCGGACGGCAGATCAGCAGCGCCAGCAGCCTCGCTGCCGTGTCGCCGGTTTCCCAGAGCCGGCGCGCGAGTTCCTGCTGCGTCTTCAGTCGTTTCGCCAGTGCGCGCAGCTTGCCGAGGTTCACACCGTGGTCGTCACCGTGCTTGTGGTTGACCGCGCGTGTCTTCGGGTCCTCGAGCGCGGCCAACTCGGCCATCACCTCGGTCACCGCCGGGTCAGGCAGCGTTTCCTCGGCCACCTCAGCCTCCTGTCCATGCCGTACGGGGTTCAAACTATGAAGGACTTCGTGCGGATCGGGCCGCGTCGAGTTCGGTGCCGCCGCGCGCGACAACAGCGCTCGTCGTCATCAGGTAGATCAACCTGACGCCGTGGACGCTGCCCTCGGCAGAGCGGTAGACGTTGGAGTGGACTCCGACCAGGCGCCGAACGTCGCCCGCCAGGCCGGTCTCCTCCGCAAGCTCCCGCAGCACCGCGTCCTCGGATGCTTCTCCCTGCCGAAGTCCACCCCACCCCGACTCGCTGTCGTAGTTTCCCTGAACCCATCGCCACACCATAGCCACGCCGGTCGCGGCAGCCTCCTGGCCGCGACCGGCGTCTGCGCAGCTACTCAGCCGATCCAGGTAGGGAGTGCGCTGTCAGCGCTCCCCGCGGCACGATCCGGGCCGCACGCTGTGGGGGTGAGGGGCCACCGACCAGCCTCTTCTCCGGCAATCCTTTTGAGTCCGCCATGGCATGTCGCTAGCGTCCTGCGACATGGCGGAGCTCACGAAGCGCCTGCGGCTCGAACCGGTCGGTCCGGACAATGCCGACGACCTGTGGCTTGTGCATGGCGACGACGAGGTGTGGCCCTGGTACGGCGGCACGATGCCGAGCCGAGAGCAGGTCGAACGATGGGCCAAGTCCATGGGCGAATCATGGCGTTCGCACGGCGTTGGCAAGTGGATCGCGTACGACCGGGTGAGTGGAGAGGTCGTCGGCCGCGGTGGCCTTGGCCGCACACCGCTCGACGACGACTGGGGGCGGGTCTACAGGTTCCTGCCGGCAGAGCCGTGGGTGGACGTCGCGCACGAAGTTCCTCACCCATCCGTGGTGCACGCGAACTGGCTGGAGCTCGGTTGGGCGCTACGGCACCAGTACTGGGGCCGCGGCTACGCGACCGAGATCGGCCGCGCCGGTCTGGCCTATGCGTTCGACGTCCTCGGGATGCGGGCCGTGGTGTCGTGCACGGATCGTCGCAACGTCCGTTCGCACGCCGTGATGGAACGGATCGGCCTGCGGTACGCCGGTGAACTCTGGAGCGAGGAGTTCGAAGGGAGGGACGGGGATCCCCCCATGACGGTGTGCGTGCTGCTGCGACGAGAGTGGGAGCGGTCGTCCCCCACTCGGGCGCGCTGAGGCCCCTATCGCCACAGCCTACCCGGCCGTAAAGGCGCAGTTGCCTCCGCTGCTGCCACCGCAGATGCCCCAGCGGTCCGGATCGTCGGCAATCGAGTACCTGTCTGTGAACCTGAGGAACGATCTCTGTCAGGAGGAAGTTGACCTAGCGGTCGTCGAACGTGTCGTACTCGGCGCTGCGGTTCTTCGCATTCTCGGAACCGGCGAAAACACCCGGGCCGACGAACACCCCGATCGTCACCGGGACGTCGAAGTCGCCCGAGAGCAGCGAAGCTCGCTTCGGGATGTGAACTGGCCCGCCTCGGGTCACCCCCCATCTGGTGCACGGGACGGGGCCGGCACCACTGGACGCGCCACATGCGTGCGTACGGCAGGCGACAGCAAGATCGCCACGTGGGCCCCACAAGCCAAGAACAGTGGGAAGTTGTACGTGGTCAGGTCGCTGTGGAAGAGGAGCCCGAACGACATCCAGGCAGTCAGGGCAACCAGGACACGCCACGCCCGGCGGCTCCGGCGCCACACGAGCAAGGCGAGTCCTGCGGAGATCAGCATCGCCACCGGTTCCGCGCCAAGTGGCGAGTCGGCCCCCAGCACGACGCCCAGGATCCGGATGTAGACCAGCAGGAGCAACAGAACCAGCGAATAGCCGGCCAACATCCACCCCGGCGAGGAACGCCAGACCCGCCTGACGTCCATACCGACACCCCTCCTGACGGATCCGCCGCTGACCGTATCCGGGTACAGCTTGATGCATGCGTGATGTCTGCGTGCCTACTCGTGAGTCGTCTGGACCGCGAAGTCCCCGGTGCTCGAAGGTCGGAAACCGAGTCGACGCAGGACTGGATCATCGACAGAGGTGACCACTCGGAGAGCGCCCACCTCCGCCGCCGCGACGATCACGTGGCGTGCCAGTGCGTAGCGGACCTCCGACGGAATCGCGGGTAGCGTGTACAGCAACTCGATGCGGGCGACATCGTGTTCGTCGTCCTCCCACGATGCCGCGGCCTGTCCCACCAACATGTCGCTGTTGATGGAGTACGCCTGGACCCAGCAGGCGAGACGCCCCCTCCCGAGCAACCGTCTGGGGATGGTGTCGTTCATCGCCGGCTCGGTCGGCCAGTACTCGGTCTCGGACAAGCCGGAGGACTCCGCCGACAAGGTGATCGACGTGAAATACCGTCCGCGCCCGAGGAGCCTGTTCCATCCGGCCCTGAGGAAGGCGGAAACCTCCAGCCGGACGTATTCGAACTGTCGCCGTCCAGCCGGGCGTTGGCGTAGATCGGGGTCGTCGAACGGCACCGAGCCGATGTAGAAGCCGGGCGGGCCGGCGGCGGGAGCGTCGGGAGCGTCGTCGGATTTCAACAGGACGTGGCCTTCTCGGAGGGTTCGGCGGCCGCGGTGGACCAGCCCGGTTCCCAGTTCCTCGGCCAGATGCATCTCCAGGTCCTGCGCCCACTCCTCGGCCGAGTCAACGGGCTCCCCTGTCATCGGGCTCTCCGGCACCGTCGGGTAGTCGACCTCGAGCGCGTAGACGTTCGGATCACGACGCCAACGGAACACCACGAGCATCGCCTCGGCCTCTTCGACCACCTCGACCCCGGCGTACCCCTCGGTCACCGCGCCGGGCCTCAGCAGGTGGGTACGGCTCGCCGCGACGATCTCCTCTCGGGGCCAGTCAACTGCCACCGGTCACCCATCTCTCTATGCGCTGTACGGTCGCGTGACGACGTACAGGATGACAGGGGCCAGAGCGAGAGCCACCACGATCAGGAGCCAGGTCGGCGCCCGTCGCGGCAGCAGTTTGTTGATGCTGAGAGCCGCGACCACCAGGACGAGCGCAAGACCGGCAAGTGCGAGCATGCGCAGACAGTACTGCCAAGTGCGCCGAATCTGCGGGGGATTTCGCGGTCACATCGGGTGGTTCGGGCACTTCGCACCCGCCGACGGCGTTGTCGGCGCGATGGGGCTCGATCATCAGTTCACGACGTGCCTAGACTCCAGGCATGGGCACGGACCCGCCCCCCGATGGTGATCCTGAGTACGACGAGACTTTTCGTCAGCTGCGGGAGCGGGAGGAGAGGCTGCGTCAGGCTGCCGCGGACCTTCGTAGTCGGTCTGCCCAGGAATTCGACCAGTGCCTGCAGGAGTGGCGCTCACCTGACCTGTGGCGTGATCGTGCTGCGGCGATGCGGAGGGAGGACCGTACCGTCGCGAGACACGAACGAGAAGCCGAGGAGAGTGAAGCGGCCCTGGATCGACGTGAGGACGACAGGCGAACGCAACGAAGTAGCGACTGACGTCCCTTCGAGCTACCCAGAGCCGCTGATCTGATGCGCCCGCCGAGCGCCTACCGCTCCCGGACGGCGTAGCTCAGGTGCGTCACCCTCGAGGAGGGCTCCGCGCGGACCGGCTCCAGAGCTATGCGGCCCGCGTCCACGTCTTCGAACAGGCGGATTCCGGAGCCGAACAGTACGGGGGAGAGCGCGATCGAGAACTCGTCGACGAGGCCGGCGTTCACGTACTCCACAATCGTTGCGCCGCCGCCGGCGATGCGGACGTCGCGGTCGCCGGCGGCCTCGCGGGCCAGGCCGAGCGCGGCCTCGATGCCGTCGTTGACGAAGTGGAAGCTGGTCCCGCCCGGCCGCTCCCACGGGTCACGCTTCTCGTGCGTCACGACGAAGACCGGGGTGTGGAAGGGCGCCTCCTCCGGCCACATCCGCTCACCGGCGTCGAACATGCGCTTGCCCATGACGCTCGCGCCGGTGCGCTCGAACGTCTCCCGTGCGATGTCGTTGTCGCGCCCTTCCTCGCCGCCCTTGCCGAGCTTCAGGTTCTCCCGGAAGAACCGCAGCGGGAACACCCACCGCTGCAGTTCCATCCACTGGCGCCCCATCAACTCCTCGGATGACTCGGGTGCGATGAACCCGTCCAGCGACATCGACACGCTGAAGAACACCTTCCCGGACATCAGCCCTCCGCTCCCGAGCGAGCGATCTCGGTGACGTAGGCAGCCAGGTTGTTCAGGGTCTGCCGGCCGCCCTCGATCGCGTGGTACTTCTCGACGGCCTCGTCGCGCAGTTCCCTGGTGGGGAAGACCGTACGCATCTCGAGCCGGGTCGCCGCACCGTCGGGCGCGAACGTCAGGACCGACGTGAAGGCGTTCGGGTCACCGCGGGACTCACCGTGCAGCAGCGCGATCCGCTCCGGCGGGGCGATCTCCGTCCACGAGATCCACTCGCTGTAGTCCGTCCCGTCCGGTCCGTGCATCACGAAGTCCCACTCACCGCCGACGCGGAACTCGAACGACTGCGTGGTCGTGGTGAACCCCTCCGGTCCCCACCACCGCGACAGGTGCCGGACCTCGGTGAAGGCCTCGAACACCAGGTCTCGTGGAGCGTCGATGACCCGGGAGATCACGATCTCCCGGTCGGCCGTCGCCGGTTCTGCCTGCCAATCTCGCCTTGCCCCTGCCATCGGTCATCCCTCCTGCCTTGCCTGCTTCAGGTCCTGCACGTAGGCGTCCAGCCGGTCGAAGCTCTCGTTCCAGAACCGCTCGAACCCGCCGGTCCACTCGTGAACCGGCCGCAGCCCGCGGGCGTCCAGGCCGTACAGGCGCTGCTTGCCCGCCTTGCGGTCCCGCACCAGCCCGACCTCTCGAAGCACCCGCAGGTGTTTGGACGCCCGCGGCTGGCTCATCCCCAGCTCCCGGGCCAGGTCGGTCACCGGCCGCTCACCCGCCCGCAGCAGCACCAGCATCTCCCGGCGCTGCGGCTCCGCGATCGCGTTGAAGACGTCCGAGGTCGTCGCCGCTCGTGCCATGGCCGCAATCATATGCCCATATCGGAATGCGTCAAGGCGAGCATGAATCAGGCGAGGTCTTGTCAGATGGACGATCGTGGCCTTGTCGTCCCAAGCTCCGCGGACGAGGTGGGCGGATACTGGCGGGATGCAACATCCCGAGCGCGAAGAGGTCGCGGCATTCCTCGCCCTGCACTCCGGCGGCACCGGCGGCACTGCCGGCGACCTGGAGCCCCTCACCGGCGGTGCGTGGTCATCGGCATGGGCCTACCGTGCGGGCGGGGAAGAGTTGGTGATCCGCTTCGGTCGTGAACGTTCCTGGTACGAAGCCGACCGGATGGCCATGGCCTTCAGCGGACCGGATCTGCCGGTGCCCGAGGTCAGGGAGGTGGGGGCCACGCCGACCGGACTGGCGTACGCCATCTCGGTACGCCATCACGGGCGGTTCCTGGAGGACACACCGGTCGAGCGCGCCGACGCCGTCGCTCCCACCCTCACCCGACTGCTCGTCGCGCTCTACCGGGTACCCGCATCCCCCGGTACCCCGGTGATGTGGCACCCGGCCGGTGCACCGGTCGGCAGTTGGCGGGATTTCGTCCTCGGTAAGCTGATGGACGATCCGGGGGGTCGGGCGCCCGGTTGGAGGGCGGCTCTGGACGCCGACCCGAAGCTCGCGGCCCTGTCCACGGCCGTCTGCGAGCGGGTGGCGACACTGATCGAGGCGTGCCCCGAGCGCCGCGATCTCATTCACGGTGATCTCCTGCACGGCAACGTCCTGGTGAGCCCGGACTGCCGCCGGGTTCAGGCGGTGCTTTCCTGGAAGTGTTCTGTACGCGGCGACTTCCTCTACGACGCCGCCTGGTGCAGCGTCTGGGGTCCGGTGTTCTACCCGGGGATCGCCGCCGTCGACCCGCTGTCCGGACTCCTCCAGGACCCGGACCTGCGAGCCGACCAGAGCGCCCTCGTCGACGCCGCCGTACGCCACCACTGCTACGAGTTGCAGATCGGCCTCACCCACCTGGGGTGGAGCCTGGGTACCTGGAAGCAGGAACATCTCACCGCCACCACCGAACTGCTCGCCGAGATCCTCGAACGCGGTCCCCTGCCCTCGACCGGCGCCTGAGCAGGCAACCGCCGACCACATCGGACCGACCGAAGGAAGCCGCGCAGGCCTGCCGGCAACTGTCCCTTGACGGTGACACATTCACGGGTCTACCTTGCCGTTTAAACCAATCGGTTGAAAGGGGGACTGGTGCCGGCCGACACCCTGTCGAGGGTCTTCACCGCCTTGGCCGACCCGACCCGCCGCGACATCGTGGCCCGGCTCTCGGTCGCCGACGCCACGGTGAACCAGCTCGCCGAGCCGTACCAGATCAGCGTCCAGGCCGTGTACAAGCATCTGCGGGTGCTGGAGGAGGCGGGCATGGTGCGTCGGTTGCGCGGCCCGCAGCCGCGGCCGGTGCATCTGGAGACCGGCGCGCTCGACCTGTTGGACGAATGGCTCGAGCAGTACCGCCGGAAGGCCGAGCACCGCTACCAGCGCCTGGACCGCGTACTGACCGGGATGGGCGAGGCCGACGAACACAGGGAGCCCCAGGCATGACCAGGATCGAGGCGGACCCCGCGGTCCCCATCATCCGCATCGCACGCGAGTTCCGGGCGACGCCGGAGCAACTGTTCCGGGCACACACCGACGCCGACCTGTTCAGGCAGTGGGTAGGACCGGAAACCATGCGCACACGGATCGACGTCTGGGACGCACGTACCGGCGGCAGCTTCCGGTACGTGTCCATCGCCGGCGACGGAGCGGAGTACGGGTTCCGCGGCTGCTTCCACGAGGTACGCGCCGACCGGATCGTGCAGACCTTCACCTACGAGGGCGAACCCGACGGGGTGGCCCTGGAAACACTGATGTTCGACGACCTCGGCAACGGCCGAAGCGGGCTGCGCACCCAGTCTCTGGTGGACAGCTTCGAGGCACGCGACGCCTGGCTGAAGAGCGGTATGGAGACCGGCGTCGAAGATGGCTACTCCAAACTCGAAAGGATGCTGTCCGATGGCACTGTTTGACCTGCTCCCGGCTGAGCGACACCGCGAGATCGCCGGCGGATTCAGAGACCGCGTCCGGGGCGCGAAGGACTGGGACGCTCCTGCGCCGGTCGCCGGCTGGAACGCTCGGGACGTGGTACGCCACCTGGTCGAGTGGTTCCCACCTTTTCTTGCCGCCGGCGCCGGCATCGAACTGACCGCAGGACCCAGCGTGGACGACGACCCGGTCGCGGCCTGGGAAACGCAGTGCGCCGCGGTCCAGGCGCTGCTGGATGACCCGGAGACCCCGCAACGGCTGCTGTCCAACCCGCACATCGGTGAAGTGCCCCTGGACCGGGCGATCGACCAATTCTACACCTCCGACGTGTTCATGCACACCTGGGACCTGGCCCGCGCCACCGGGCAGGATGACCAGCTCGAGCCCGAGTTCTGCGCGGCGCTGCTGAGCGGCATGGAGCCGATCGACGACCTGCTGCGGTCATCGGGCCAGTACGGTCCAGCCGTAGCCACTCCCGACGATGCCGACCCTCAAACCAGGATGCTCGGCTTCATCGGCCGCGACCCGTTCTGGACACCGCGTTGACCGGTATTCGTCGGGCCGGCGCTCAGATCCCTGGTTTGGCTTCGTGAACAATCCTGCGCGGGTCACCGTGGGCTGGCTGGGGCTGATCGGCCTCGTCCCGTTGCTGCTTCTCTACGTCGTCAGCGGACTCGTCGCACCGTGGTGGGCGGTGACAGTCTTCGTCGTGGTCTGGTGCCTGCTGCTCCTCACCGCCTTGCGGTCGTTCCGCCGCCGGCCGCTACTGACCCTCGCTCTACCCCTCCTGGGGTTGGCGTGGTGGTACGCGGTCCTGTGGTTCGGGGACCAGTTCCTGAACTGGACCGCGTGACCTCGCCGGTTCGGGGACCGGTTGCTTTCAACCGGTCTGGTCGGCAGGCACGACGAGGGGCTTCAGTGCAGCCAGCGGATTTGGTTGAGGTCGGCGGTGAGTTGGACGTTCTTCCAGGCGTCGACGTCCCAGTGGGCTTTTCCCGTTGCGTAGATGGCGACTCGCATGTGCCGGTAGTGCCGCTGCAGGTGCCGGGAGTCGGCTATGGAAGGGCACAGCTCATCCTTCAGCTCGGCCGACTGGACGCACAGGATGACGATCGTCAGATCCGCGCGCGCGTTGTTCCTGGCCGGGTAGAAGACCACAGAGCGGGAGTCGGCGCGATCGTGACCTGACACCGTTGTCTGGTCGTCTGCGATCTGCGCGGTGGCGTAGTGGTACGACGTGGGGTAGTCGTATCCAGCGGGCAGGGTGACGGGCAGGACCATCCGTACGCCGCGGACCACATCCAGGTGCATTCGTACGTACGCCCGAGTGGACGGTCCAGGCGGCTCGGGTGGGGCGGCCGGCGTGGTGGCGTGCCAGAAGACGAGGACCGCGGCCAGCAGGCCGAGCGCGACCACCGAAGGCATCCACCTGGGAGCCGGCTTCATGCCGGGATCATGACAGAGCCCTTCAGGTGACGGGCATGAGCTCCTGCCCCACGCCGCTCCTGGACGACCGGGGCCGCCCGGCTTCGCCTGAAGGTGCTCCCGCCTGGGCGCGGCCCCGATCCCACGTACCGATGATCGACTTCGGGACTCGCCGACCGGGGCCTGGGGGTGGCCCGCGGTACGGTCGCCGAACCGCGGGCAGGTCGTCACGCGGAGCCGCTTCGGAGGAGATCAGTTGCTGACGTCTCTTTACCACGTACAGATTCCCGTGCGAGATGTCGACGCTGCAGTCGCGTGGTACGAGGAGTACCTCGGCTTCACTACTGCGGCGCCACCTGACGGGCGCCACGCGTTCCTTCGTTCCGAGGACGGGCCGTTCCTGATGCTGTGGCAGACCGACGACGCAGGGCGAGCCAACTTCACCGTTGCGGGCGAGACTTTCCCGGTTCTTCTCTACCGGACCACTCGGATACACGAGCTCCACGACAGGCTGGCGTCGTCGGGGGTGAGGATCACCACCTACCAGGACGATGGTCATCACTGGGTCCTGAAGTTCCTCGACCCCGAGGGCAACATGTGGGGGGCGCTGCAGGACAACTGACGCGCGGATTCAGCGCAGCCAGATCCTCTTGTAGAGGTCGACGGTGAGTTCGACGCGCTGCCCGGGCCTGTCCGACCGTCGTGGGTTTCAGCAGGCCGGCTCCAGCTCGTCCAGTTCGTCGTACGGCGTCTCGGGCGTGGCGTCGTGGCTCTGGTCTGACCGCCGGGGCAGCCGCAATGCGACCGCGACCACGACGATCGCGAGAACCGCGCCGACCTGGAACGCGAGCCGCATCCCGCCGAGCTGGGCGAGGCCGGCGGTGACTCCGCTGGTCGTCAGTTGGTCGGCACGCATGGTCACCACGGTCACCGCCAGCGCGGTACCGAAGGCTGCGGCGACCTGTTGCAAGGTGGCCACCATCGAGCTGCCGTGGGAGTACAGGTGCGGCGGCAGGGCACCCAGCCCGAGCGTGAAGACCGGTGTGAAAACGGCGGCCAGCGACACCATCAGGAGCATGTGCAGCCCGAGCACCTGCCAGTACGGCATCGTCATGGACACCTGGGTGAAGCCGGCGAGCGCGGCCACGATCCCGAAGGATCCGGGAACCACCAGCACCCGCCCACCGAACCGGTCGAACAACCGCCCGACGAGCGGGCCGAGCAGACCCATGGCCACGCCACCGGGCATCACCAGCAGGCCCGTCTGGAGCGGGCTCAGGCCGCGGAGGTTCTGCAAGAAGAGGGGCAGCAGAATCATCGAGCCCATCATCGCCATGAACGCCACCGACATCAGGATCAGCCCCTTGGCATATGTCGCGTGCCGCAGCGTGCGCAGGTCCATCAGGGGCGAGTCAGCGCGCTGCAGACGCAGTTGGCGCATCACGAAGACCCCGATCGCGGCCAGCCCACCCACGACGACCATGACCGACCGGGCGGCCCCGGCCTCAGCGAACTGGGTGAGTCCATAGACCAGCCCACCGAAACCGAGAGCAGCCAGCATCACGCTGAGCCAGTCGATACTGCTGGAATGCGGCTCGCCGACGTTTTCGAGGCGGCGCAGGCCGAGCCAGGTGACTGTGCCCGCTATCGGCAACACAAGCAGGAACAGGATCCGCCAAGAGCCGTGCTGCAGGACGAGACCCGAGACCGTCGGCCCCAGGGCGGGGGCTACCGAGATTGCCATGGTCACGTTGCCCATCACTCGGCCTCGATCACTGTCGGGCACCACGGTCATCAGAGTCGTCATCAGCAACGGCATCATCACCGCCGTGCCGACGGCCTGGATGACGCGGCCGAGGAGAAGCACCTCGAAGACCGGCGCGGCCGCAGCGATCGCAGTACCAACAAGGAAAACACCCATCGCGGTGGCGTAGGCACGGCGAGTGGAGACTCGCTGGAGGAACCAGCCGGTGACCGGGATGACCGCGGCCATCGTCAGCATGAACGCGGTGGAGACCCACTGCGCGGCCTGCTCGGTGACGTGCAGGTCGACCATCAGTCGCGGAATCGCGTTGATCATGATCGTCTCGTTGAGGATCACCACGAAGGTCGCCAGCATCAGCAGCCGGATCACCACAGGGGTGCGGCCGGGCGCGTCTGCGGTCACCGTCGCTGCGTCGGCTGGCATGATTCCTCGCTCGGAGTAAGTGTCCTCGCAGCCAGCGTCACGGCTGACGGCCTCGAAAGTCGCGGTCATGCTAGATCAGACCGGCGCACTGCCTACAAGTCATCGGTGACGACATGCATTCCTGAGAACCGCGCGCCCGATGCATCCGAGTCTCGGGATGGCCGAAGGTCAGCGCGGAGATCAGCGAGGCCTCTTCCTCACAGGGTCCATGCCGGTATACACCCGCACCTGTTGCCCCCGCTCGGGAGCTCTTTGACGTTTCCCGCCGGCGTCGTTGACTCTCGTGCCCCGGTCGTCGCCTCGACTCGCTGCCGCTGCGTGGTTCGACGGTGGCGAGCGTTGATCATTAACGGCTGGTGAGGGCTGTTCGGGGCACGTAAGGGGACGGCTACGTGGAGCATCGCGTCGGCCCACCCCTGTCTTGCAGAGGAACCTCGCAGTCTCCGCTGCGCTGAGCGTAGGTCCTGCCCCTGGTCAGGTCCTCTCGTTCTGACCGTTGTTGACCGTTGCGGACCATGATCGGCCCTGGCTTGGGGCACGCGGAGGGCACGGAGACGTCAGCCTGGGGTCTCCTGGCATGGACGGCGTGTTGATCGAGGAACGTCTCCCGATGGATCCCGACCTGTCGGAGCTGCTCGCCGCTGCGTTCAGCGAGTTGGTGGATCGGTACGGATCTGAGGGCCGGTCGGCCGTTCATCCGGAGGCTCGGTATCTCGTGGCTGTCTGGAGGACCTGGCGAGTCGCTCGGGCTACAGGACGCTGAAGGTGGCGACGGGCGTGCGACAGCCGGAAGCGAGCGCCCTTTACGAACGCTGTGGATACCTGTCCGCCGAGCCCTACGGGAAGTACGTCGGCGTACCGCTGATCAGGTGCTACGAGAAGGCGCTGCCTTCACGATGTGGCCACAGCGGCCCGTGCGCTCACGACGCTGAGGTCCATCCTGGAGCACGCGGTGGCTAACGGCCGGATCAGTCAGAACGTAGCCGCCGGCGTTCGGCCTCCTCGCCAGAAACGGCGGCGGCCGGCTCTACGTGAACACGGTGAAGACCGCCCAAGCCCGCACGGTCCCGCTGGCCGCCGAGCTCGTGCCCGTCATCGACCGTTGGACGGCCGACAAGTCGCCTCAGGAGTGGCTCTTCGCCGCACCCGAGGTGGGCCGCTGCGGGAGTCGAGTTGGAAGCGGTCCGTGGGCTGGCACCGGGCGGCTGCATCAGTGGCCGGAGAGGAAGAAGCCCCAGGACAGTGATCATGGTGCTGGCCTGGGCTTTGGTGGGAGCTCTGCACGGGTCCGAACGAGTGGGAATTGAGACCACAACTGAGACCACGCGGCGCGGTGGGAGGGCACCCAACGAAGCAGTGCGACAGGTGTCTCATGGGTCACCGGCCATCGATACGAAGACCGCCATCATCACGATGAAGGTGAGCACGGGCAGGCAGATGCAGACCACGAGCAGGACCCAGGCCCACGTCGGCATCCCCGGGTCGTGACGGCTCATAGCGTGATCTTGCCAGGCCACACACCGATTGGTAATCGAGCCGGCTACTACGGATCCAGCGCATACAGCTGCCGTGCTCCTGGAGGGAACAGGCAAGGCGGCTGCCGGCCTCGTGGGTCCCCAGTGGGTTGCTCGTGTACGCGTGAGTCAGACTCTGGTGGTGTGAGCGTCTACCTGATCACCGGCTCCTCCGGCGCTGGCAAGACCGCCGTGGCCGAAGAACTTCAGCGGAGGGGCTACACGGCCTATAACACTGACACCATGCCGGAGGTTACAAGCCTTTACGACATGGCGACCGGTGAGGCTATTAGCCTTCAGAACTGGCCGCCTGCCCCACTCGACACCAAGCGTTACCACTGGAATTGGGACCTTCAGGCTCTCAGGAAATTGTTCGACTCCGGTGACCCAGTGTTCGTCGCTGCTATCACTTCGAACACGAAGGAGAACCTGCACCTTTTCGATAGCGTCTTCGTGATCAATCCGACCGTGGAAACGATCATGCATCGGTTGATTACTCGTACTAGCAACAACATCGGCAAGCACCCGGATGAGTTGGCCGGCATTCTCGAAAGCCACACCAAGTCTGCCGCAATGTGGCAGTCGCTTGGGGCCACGCTTGTCGACGGCGACCAGTCCCTTGGCGAGGTCGTCGACACCATCCTGTGCCACATCAAGTCTGGGCCGCCTGGCTGATCGGGCGGCGCAAGGTTCTGCGGGCAGTCAAGGGGCAGTGGGTTTGGCCGGTGTCTACGGTGTTTCCATCGCGCAGACGAGGATCGCCGACATGCTTCAGACGATGCCGCCCACCCTTGGAGCTAGACTGCGCTGCGCGACCTGGAGCACCTCAACTGGTGACCGCTCGTCGGCGTGCTCGATCATCACAAGGGGCCAGCCATTACGGCGAACCGCGTCGAGGGTCACCGCACGCTCCCGCTGGAGGTACCTCACCGCCGACGCGACGTCGGTTACCGGAGGAGTGACCTCGTACCGGCCGAGTTTGTCGACGTACCAGCCCAGCCACTTATCGTCTTCTCTTGCTGCTGCTCGGGACAATCCGATCTCGGCGCGCCCGTCGAGAAAGACCATCACCGGAGAGAGCGGTGCGAGCACCTCGGTGAGATCGGTCATGAACGCGTCGATCGTCTCGTCGGGGTAGTTCATGGCCAGCAGCGTCGGGACGAACGGTACCAACGCGTCTGCGACCACGACATCATCGCCGCTCTCCAGGACCGCCGACACGAACTCGGCGGACGCGGCCATCAACGTCTCCACGTCGACGGTGCCGGTCGCCCGGAACATGTCGGCCACTGCACCGAACTGCGGCCGGGTGAGGATCTCCTCTTCACGGAAGTGGTCCACCTTCAGGCCCGCGTCGGCCAGCCAATAGGACAGGCCCGCACACAGCGTCGACTTGCCCATGCCGGCCGATGCTCCCCACACCGCGATCAGCATCGCCACGGCCGCAAGGCTAGACCGTCTCCCGGTGCCGCGCGTAAGAAACAACGGCTGTTGTTCGCCCGCTTCGTATCTCCTGATCTGCCGCATGTGTACTGCAGCGCACCGCGTGGCGACACGGTTGCGAGTATCCGCACGACTGCGGGGCTCTCTTACACAAGACGCGGCCGTGCCCGTCGGGCTGTGCCGTGCATGCGGGGGGGCGAAGCGAGGATGTCCGCCGGTATGCCCCAAGGGGTGTACGCGGCACGCGTCCAGGTGTCCGCAGCGGCGAAGTGCGGGCTGGTGTCAGCCGTCTCACCTGCTCCGGAACACTGAGTGCGTCAGTGTCGACCAGAATGTCGAAGGACTCGTCCTCGACGTTTCCGTAGTCGCGCTCGACCAAGCCCTTCATCTCGTCCGCGCGCGAAGGCTCGCATCTCTTTGCGGACTCGAACGAGCAGCGCAGGTAGACGAGGACGACTTCGAAGCTTGCCAGGCGCTCAAACAGATCGTCGAGGACGAAGCTCGCACCCGGGTCCTTTCTAGCGACGAGCTCAATCACGACGTCGTTGCCAGCCTCGGCCACGGCGGCCACCGCAGCATTGCCTCCAGCCACGATCCGCCTGAGCACCTTCGGCTCTGACCATGTGCGCCTCGGTGGAAGGTTGGGCGTGAAGGTATCCAGGTCGATGCCGAGCCATGGTTCGTCCATGTCGGCTTGAAAGGCCCGAGCGAGCGTCGACTTGCCTGAGCAGGGGATTCCGTTGAGCACGATGACGCGCCTGCGCGTCGCTGGCTCAGGTTGGTCCGAGAGAGAAGGACATGTCAGGCATCCTCGTCTAGGGCGTGTCTCCCAGTTCGCGTAGCCAGCTGATGATCGCGCCGAGCACGACACCGCCGCGGTAGGTCAGGGCGAGCTTGTCGTACCTGGTGGCCAAGCCTCGCCACTGTTTCAGGACGTTGAAAGAACGCTCGATGACGTTGCGCCCCTTGTACGCTCCATCCAAAGGTGGTTCAGCGAGTGCTGGGGCATGCCACCGCTTCGATGACGATGGACCTGTACGGGCACCTGCTGGACGTCAACCCATGGACCGCCGCCGGGAAGGTCGGGGGCATCTCGGGGGCATTTCCCGCGACCTCCGCCGGGGACGAAGAAGCCCCAGGACAGTGATCATGGCGCTGGCCTGGGGCTTTCGATGGGAGCCGCCTGTGGGAATCGAACCCACGACCTACGCATTACGAGAACCACCGCCAACACCCAACCAGCCCTCCACCAGCAACTACACCCCCACTCACTCCCCCACCAAGCCCACCGTTCGCCAAAAGCTGACACCAGTTCATGCCACAAGCCATGCCACGAATACGTGACCGAGCCGTTGTTGTGCGGCTCCTTGTCCCAGACGCGAACCCAGAACGACGTGCCCGGCCCGACCCCGATCTCGGTGTCCTCCTCCGCTTGCGGACCGCCGTACTCGTGAACCTTCATCTGTACGGCGGACCGACTCTTCAGAGAAACCCGCGATCCGATGGGAAACCCGGAGTAGCTCGTCGAGTTCCGGTGCGTGGCCAACCGGCCTACGGAACCACGATGAGCTTGCCCCGAGTGTGACCGCCCTGGCTGACCTTGAAGGCTTCCGCTACCTCGTCCATGCCGTAGGTGGAGGCGACCTCGACTCTGAGGCGCCCCTCGTCAGCAAGCGCGGCCAGCCGCGCCGTTTGGGCACCATCCGGCCGCACCCAGATAATCCGGCCACCGTAGGCCTCGACGTCCCAATCGGCGACCGAAGCGTGGCGCCCGCCCGGCTTCAGCACCGCCAGCGTCACCTCGAGCTGACCTCCGACGAAGTCGGCCACCGCATCGACTCCGTCCGGAGCCAGTTCCCGGACCCGATCGGCCAGACCCTCGCCGTAAGCGACCGGCTCCGCGCCGAGTTCGCGCAGGTAGGCGTGGTTGCGTTCGGAGGCAGTGCCGATTACCCGCGCTCCGCGAGCCCGGGCGATCTGCACGGCGAAGCCGCCGACACCTCCAGCGGCCGCGTGCACCAACAGCGTCTGGCCGGCCTCCACTTCCAGCGCGTCGAGCGTTCGTAGCGCGGTGCCACCCGCCAGGGGCAGACCCGCCGCCTGTTCCCAGGTGAGCGAGGCGGGCTTACGAGCCACCATGTGCACCGGTATCGCCATCTGCTCGGCGAAGGATCCGTCGCGCAGAACGTCCTTGCGGGCGTAGGCGATCACCTCGTCGCCGAGCTGAAACTCCGGCGTGTCCATGCCCAGACCGACCACGACCCCGGCGACGTCCCATCCGGGAATCACCGGGAACACGGCGTCGATCAACGCGTCGAGACCGCCCGACATCGCCTTCCAGTCGACCGGGTTCACGCCGGCGGCACGCACCTCGACCAGAACCGAGCCGGGAAACACCTTCGGGGTGGGAAGCTCTCGCACCTCCAGGATGGCCGGGTCCGAGCTGTACTCGGGATAGACCACCGCACGCATTTGGATCTCCTCTCGTAACCGGTCACCTCCTACAGCCCATAGTGCCGCCAGACATCCCGTGGGCGCGGGCTCATGGCGTAGCCATGGGTAGAGGCCCAGACGATCGGCAGCGAACTGCGTCGAGGGCGACAAATGCGCTGGTCAGAGGATGGCTGGGGTGGGAAGACTCGAACCCCCATCATCAGATCCAAGAGGCGATGAGTGGCGCTAACCCCGTGCTGACCTGCGGCGATGCTGGCCCAGCGGGACGCCCGTCGAGGAAGGGGAGACGACGCGCCAGACTGCGACTGAGCGCGCTCGGGACCTTGACGACACGAGTTGGAGGCTCGTGTCGGTCCAGCGTTGGTGTGTGTGGTCGTGTGATGATCCGTCGCTATGTCGGTGGTGAGAATCGCGGTGGCGCAGGGTGTCGGAGCAACGGACTTCGCAGACCCGGACTCGATCCGGGAGCAGGGGCGCCAGGTTCGTGAGTTGATGAGGGTCGCGGCCGGCGGTGGCGCGCGACTCATCCTCTTCACGGAGGCGGCTTTGACGGGTATCCCAAGTTGGCGCCGGCTGGCGGAAGCGGACTGGTCAGGAGTGGACTGGCCGCTACTCGCGGCGGAGCGGCACCAGACGATCGAGCATGCTGGGGAACTCGCACTGTGGACGGTTGTCGGTTCGGTACACCACGAGCCCGGTGTCGAACGACCGTTCAACAGTCTGTACGTGATCGGCGACGATGGAGTCCTGGTCGGACGGTACGACAAGCGGTTTCTGTCGCCCCGGGAGGCGGCGGTCCTGTACGAAACAGGTGACCACGCGACCGTCATCACCGTGGACGGGATGCGCTTCGGTTGCGCCATCTGCGTCGAGGCGCGTATGCCGGAAGTGTTCATCGAGTACGAATCGCAGGGCATGGACTGCGTGCTGCTCGCCAGTTACAGCGATGCTCCACCAGCGGAGTCCCTGGATGATCGGCGACCATTGGCGTACGCGCTGCTGACGGAGATGTGGATCGCGTTCGCCGTTCCTGGCACCGCCCCGGGAGCTACGCCCTCGGGAGTCGCTGCCCCAGATGACCGATGGTTGGCCCGTGGCGTGGCCGATGGAACACCCCAGGTCGTATTTGCCGACCTCGACCCGGACAACCGGACTGTGCATCCGGCCTACGACTCCGGACGAGCATGGCGAGCACGCCACGCTCCGACAATGCGAAGCCGACTCGGCAAGGTCGAACTGCTCGGAAGTCATGCCGGCGGGGGTAGCGTGCGCCCGTGACAACCGAGGAGTCCGCGCCGGCGTGGTCTGCCGACACGATCGGACGACGGCTGCGCGCCTTCGCGGAAGAGCTTGAACGCGAGCCCGGCCCCACCTGCACGGTGCGCCGCCAGTGGGAGAGCTACGTCGAGGGAACCGGCGGATTGGTGACCGAACTGATCCCTTCCCGGACAGACGCGCTGGCGGTGACCTTGACCGACTTCGGTTCGGACTTCCAGCTTGAAGCCGGCCAAGGCCCGAGCGGCAACTGGGAGATCGACGAACGAGACGACCAGGCCGTGGAGTTCATCCAGTCAACCGTCCACGCCATCATCGCCGGCCGGGTCAGCGAGGTGTTCGGGACCAGCCGATCCCGGGTCGCGATGATGCATGCAGACCACTCAGACCGGCTATGGACGGACTCTGCTTGCATCCTTCCCCAACCCGGATGGCCGACCCGCGGCCGCAAAAGACGCATTTCACCATGCCCTGCCGCACATTCGGGCAGGCAGTGGGCGCGCCTCTTTCCTCTAACGTCTGCGACGTAGTGTGAGAGCGGTGGCTGCGCCGTTTCCGGGGGAATGGAACGTGACCCTATGTCCATCAGCGAATCCTTCGCCGGCCGGCGCGCGCTGGTCAGTGGTGGCACGAAGGGTACCGGCGCCGCCATTGCCAGACGCTTCCGCGAGGGCGGAGCGACCGTGCTCGTCACCGCCCGCAGCCGTCCCGACGATGTTGAGGCGAACACGTTCATCGCCGCCGACCTGACCACCGTCGAAGGCGCTGCCCAGGTCGTCGCCGAGGTGAACGCCCGCGTGGGCGGAGTTGACATACTGATCAACACCCTCGGCGGATCTCAGGCACCCGCCGGAGGCTTCGCAGGGCTCAGCGAAGACGACTGGGCCCGGGAATTGAACACCAACCTGATGGCCGCCGTCCGCCTGGACCGCGGCCTGCTCCCGGGCATGATCAAGGCTGGCAAGGGAGTGATCGTGCACGTCACGTCGATCCAGCGGCGCATGCCGCTGTGGAACGCCACGCTCGCCTATGCAGCCGCCAAGGCCGCGCTGGCTACTTACAGCAAGGGATTGGCCAACGAGGTCGCCCCCAAGGGGGTGCGCGTGACTGCCGTCTCCCCCGGCTTCACCCAAACTACCGCCGCCGACCAACTGATCGCCCGCATCGCGCCGGAGGCGGGCATCACCCATGAGGCAGCACTGGGCCGACTCATGGACTCCCTCGGCGGCATCCCGCTCGGCCGCCCAAACCGGCCGGAGGAAGTGGCCGAACTGGTCGCTTTCCTGGCCTCTGACCGGGCCTCGACCATCGTCGGAGCCGAGTACGTCATCGACGGCGGCACCACACCGACCGTCTGATCGGCGATCCCGGGAGGACCGTCATGCCCGACATCCAGCCACAGACCATCGCCGTGGACGCACTGCCGGAGGCCATCGCTCGCTACCTTGAGGCGCACCGCACACACGACACCACCGCCGGCCTTTACCAGCGATGCCATCGTGATCGACGATGGCAACACCACCTCGAAGGCAACTTCCCCGGCCGTCGGAGGAGGCGACGGACACAACCTCGGTGAGGTCGATAGTCGGCTTACCCGTGCCGGTGTCCACGGGCGCGTTCACCGGCACAGGCACACCGGAGAGGGTGTCGTCCAAGCCCTTCCCGACGATCCGGACCGTGTACGTCCAGTTCGACGGGTCAAGGTCAGGGTCGTCGGGGGCGAGAACCTCTATGGCGAACGAGCCAGTAGCGCTGTCGGTGTTCACCGTCGCGGACTTGTTGAACAGCGCTACCTTCGCGGACCGCACCATCACCCGCGTCGGGGAGGGAGTGAACGTCAACGACGCCGAAATCGGCTGCCCGGCCGTGTCCAGGAGCCTGCCCTGAACAACGGTCGTGTTGGCGGTGGTTTCGTTGGGCGCCTACACCGAGGGGAAGGAGGCGATGTTTCCTACACTGACATCGAAGCGCCCTGGGCCGTGGTCAAGAGCAACGACAAGAAAGGTGCCCGGCTCGAGGCGATGCGGTTCGTCCTGAACCGGTTCGACTACCCGGACCAGGACCTGGCTGCGGTTGGTACGCCGGACCCGCTGATCGTTGGCCCCGTACGGGGCACGACCGGCCCGGTCCGAAGCGCACCCAGGTCATCCGCCCCACCTGTACTGCCACGCGTACCTGGACTACCTACTCCCGTTACAGCATGATCGCTGATTTGGTCGGGGAGGCTCATCATGCCGATGTGGCACATTTATCATCCTTCGGGGGCGTACACCGCCGAGGAAAAGAAACAGTTCGCGGCGCGAATTACCGGACTGTATACCGACCTGCTCGGCTTGCCGAGGTTCTACGTGAACGTGGCGTTCAATGCCTTCTCGGCGGAGGACTTCTTCGTTGGCGGGGAACCACACGACAGGTACGTGAGGATCTGGATCGACCACATCGCACGACGTACGCCTGACCCCAGCGTGCGCAGGTGGTGGATGGAAACCATCAATCAAACGCTGGCGCCATTTCTCAGGGACCGGGACCTTCACTGGGAGATCCACGTCGACGAGACCCCATTCGAGTTCTGGACAATCGACGGATACTTTCCTCCTGCTCCAGAATCGCCGGACGAGCGGCGGTGGGCCGAGCAGAACGGGCCATCTCCGCTGGTTGGCGAGTAAGCTCGCAGAGTTCGGGCCAGCCTCCTTCATGGTGTCGGTCGGCCGAGTAGCGCGCGAGGCCGCGAGTCCAGGATCGTCTCGGCCTCGCCGCTGATCGCGCACACCACCTCAGCGGCCGGGCGGATGCTATCGACGAAGACCGCCGACTGGCCGTACATGATCTCGCTCGTGTCAGGTTCGGGCGGTGCGGCGAAAGGTTCGGCGTTTTCTGCACTCCGGTGTTCCTCTGCGTGGTCCCGCAGGGCTGATTCGCGCTCTGACCACTCGTTGGTGAAACGGTTACGGCGGACGCGTTCACCGATAGCTGTCGGCCAGGGCAGCCCTGACACGATGTCGTAGGCCCGCGTCCACACGGTGTCGCCGCCGTCGCTCTCGACGATCAGGCGCTTGTGTACGTCGTGCACCTCGACCGCCTCGGGTGTAGCGAGGAACGCCGTGCCCAGCCAGGCGCCGTCCGCACCGGCAACGAGGGCGGCGGCGAGGGTTCGCCCGTCGCCGATGCCACCCGCGGCCAGCACTGGGACATCGGGGTACCTTCGCACGAGCCCGGCCAGGAACGGCAACAGGCCCCACGTCCCGGTGTGACCGCCGGCCTCGTTGCCCTGCGCCACCAGGACATCGGTACCTGCGGCAACTGCCATCTCGGCGTCGTTGTAGTTCTGGACCTGGCACATCACCCGGGCCCCGGCGTCCTTGGCCCGGACGAGCCACGGCCGGGGATCGGCGAACGACAAGGCGATGACCGCTGGCCGTGCCTCGATCGTGGCCTCGAACAGCGGCTCGGTGAACGGCAGGAACGGTGTGATAAACCCGACCGCGAACGGCCGGTCCGTCGCGGCGCGGATGATCTCGATCTCCGAACGGATCCAGTCGGGTCCCTTCCATGGATGTGTACCCCCGAAACACCCGAGCCCGCCCACTGCGGAGACCGCAGCGGCAAGTGTCCCGCCGCTGTGCAGGGCCATGGGGGCCGACATCACCGGATAGGCAAGCCCGAACATGTCGGTGAACCTGGTCCGCAACATGGCCGAACCCTAGCCGTGTAACGACGCGTCGACGGGCGACACGGCACGACACGCAAGGAGGTCATGCGGATTGTTGCGAGCTTGCCCCCACCGCTCCAGTCTGGCAAGCCAGCCGACTGCAGCCCAGCCGCCCGGATACCACTGGCAGGAAGGTGGGGACGCCTTCTGCTGCCACGGTGCAGATTACATGCCCGCCAACCGTGCACGTGTATCTTGAATCTGCAATTTTGTCGACATCATGAAACGGCAATAGAATCTCCGATGAGTCGGCCAAGATTTAGCAGTTTGATTACGTGGTAACCTACCTTTTAGCGTCGGCATCTGAGGTCAGAAGAGCATTTTCCTGCGCACTCCGTGCGACTCGAGCAATTCTTTCCGGTTGTCAGTGAAAGCGGGGCAATGTGATGCAGATGCGAGCAGCCCGGATGTACGGATACGGGGAACCCCTTCGAGTCGAGGAGGTGCCCGTACCAGAATCCGGATCAGATGAGATTCTGCTGAAGGTTGCGGCAACTGGGATGTGCCGAAGCGACTATCAACTCCTTGACGGCTATTTCAAGGACCCGTTCCCCGTCACGCTCCCCTACATCCCCGGCCATGAGATCACGGGCCGAGTGGCGCGACTGGGCAGCGGTATACCGAAAACGGTGGGCTACTCGGAGGGCGACATGGTGGTCGTCAACCCCAGCTGGGGAGACGGCACGTGCCGACAATGTCGCGAAGGCAACGAGCAACTCTGCAGCGGCAACGGCCGCTGGGTGGGCTTCGGTCCTCCGGGAGGCTTTGCCGAGTACATGGCTGTGCAGTACCGACATGCGATCCCGGTTTCGGAGGAGGCCGCGAAGGCGCCTGAGCTCCTCGCGCCCATGACCGACGCGGGTATGACTCCCTACCGTGGGATGAGGAAGCTCCGGGACGCAGGAAAGCTCGGCCCGGACCGCACCGTTGCAGTGACAGGTATCGGCGGGCTGGGAAGCTACGCGGTTCAATACGCGAAACTGCTCGGAGGCGGCGCGACCGTGGTGGCCTTCGCGCGCACGGACAGCAAGCTCGAATTGGCGAAGGAGAACGGCGCGGACCACGGGATCAACGTCAAGGACAAGTCCACCGACGCCATCCAGGCCGAACTGGAACAGCTGACCGGCCGAAGAACAGTCAACGCCATCCTGGACTGCGTAGGCAGCGAGACATCCGTCTCAATGGGGTTTGACCTGCTCGGCCCCGAGGGGGCATTAACGGCCGTAGGCCTCATGAGCCAGCGCGTCGAGCACCGTCAGTTCCCCTTCGTAGGCACCGAGCTGTCCTACTTCGGTTCCTTCTGGGGCAACCACTTGGACCTCGTCGAAGTGCTCTCCCTCGCCGAAGCCGGCCTCATCAAACACAACGTCACCAAAGTCAAGCTCGAGGACATCAACAAGAACCTGCAGGCCCTGGGGCGCGGCGAGGTCTCTGGACGACAAGTCATCGTCTTCGAATGACCGCTCGACCTGGCGGTTCGGACCGACATGGGCGCGCGCCCGTGCGCTGTCTGGATGCACCCGGCGAGGCGGTCGATCCTATGGTCCGCTGCAGCGTGCCGTGGGTGGTCTTCGCTGTGTGAGCTTCAGCGATCATGGGGCGGCAATATGGACGGCAACCGTAACGGCTGGAAGGACGCCTCGTGAGCCAGAATCCGCACCCTCCGAATCCACACCCTCCCCGCCGCCTTCCCGAGGGTGTGGGCGACCTGCCCGCACGTATCGAAGCCAGACGACGCCGAGCCGTGTGGGCGCTGGCCAACGCTCCGGACCGTGTGGACCGCATCATCGACATACTCAGCCGACCCCGCACCGTCCGCGGCAGGGCCAACGCCGGGAGCAGATGCATCGGCTACGGGAACGCGTCCGCAACGACACCGTGATCACGGACTTCTTCCGCGCCCGGATGATCCAAGCCATCGATGCTCACATCGCGACCATCGACCATGAAGACAGATGAGGACAGGCAGGACGCCCCACCCCACGGGGGCAGGGGCGGGGCGCCACGAGCACGGTAACAAAACGGGTACACGTCGGGGGCGTCAACTCCACCGGGCTAGCGTTCGCCGTCGGGCCCTGACGAGGGGTTCGCCCCTGAACGCGACCCACACGCCAGGTCTCCATCAGCCTGACCAAGCTCCTACCGGGCCGGTCGGTGAAGGGCCTCGGCGCCGGGCGACTCGAACAGGTCGCTGATGGTGTCCCCGGAGGCGTTCGGCGCGTGCTCGTCGGCGTCGCCGGACGCGTCTCACCGCTCGAAGTCACCGTGCCGGAAGATTGTGAATGTGTAGGTCTTCGCGACCAGACCAGGCCGGCTCCCCACCACGCGGTCGCGCCGAGCAGGGCGACCACGACGACGGGCAGCCAATGGCCGGTCATCGCCCCGGCGACGACGGTGGGGACCAGCACGACGAGCAGGAGCGCGATGCCGACCGGACGGAGCCGGCGGCGGAGGCGCAGAACCGCCCCTGGCCTAATACCTCGATGCGCGGAACCGGTCCAACCAGATCCACAATGCCTACGCGTGCCGGTCCACGAAAAACACCAACAGCCGCGTGCAGTTCGGTCGTCCCACTACACGTGAGCGGCTTGAAATCCTGTCGATCAACGTGGATCCGGTTCAAGGTGAGCGACGCACGATTTCATGCCACGCCACGACCAACCCGGCCGTTACCAGAGAGAGTCCATGCAGTCTGACCAGCGGAAACGGGCGGAGCCGCCTGTGGGAATCGAACCCACGACCTACGCATTACGAGGCAGCACGGAGGCTGTTTCGGCGTGGCTGGTGGGCCTTGTTCAGGCGTGTGTGGCCGTGGTCAGGTGGTTCCTGAACGGGCTCGTACGGGTGGGAATTGAGACCACAACTGAGACCACGCGCGGCCAAGTCGAGGCCAGCTACTCGAGCGGTCGGCACGCTTCGATCAAGTCGCCTAGCGACAGGTCGCAAGGGTTGAGGTCCATCGTCGGCGACAACGGCGCGGTCGCTGCGCTGATGTACCCGGCCAGTTTGTCGCGCAGCGCCTCCGGTTCGAGGTTCCAGGTGCTCGCGACCTCGATCCTGCCGTCCGTGGTCGCGCGGAGCTGGAGCCGGCGGCCGGCCGCATCCCACAACTGGTACTCGTCGTCCAGGACGGCGACCCACTCGACGTATCCGGTGAGCTCGACCACTGAGTCGAAGACACCGACCCAGTTGCCGCGGTCGATGGCTACGAGTGGGAGGTTCAAGGCGTCCACCTCCTCCGGTGCCGACGACGGCTTGATCATGGCACCTGCGAGAGTGGCTTGGACCCGGAACAGCAGACGTGCAGAGGTCGGGCGCAGCGTCACGGACCGTTCGTGGACTGACCCGCTCCATGCCATCAACGGGCGCGACGGTCGGGTGAGCGCGTTTGCGCAGGTCAGCAGGTTCGTAGTGATCACGGTTGGATACCTCCGGCCGGCCTGGCTGCTGTACTTCTCTGCTGTACGCGACCGCTCCGCCGGGCGGGTCTCGACGGACCCGCTGCGCCGCTGTGGGCTTGATGCGACTAAGTTGCAACTACGTGCCTTGTGCAGCGAGACTGTCTGGGTGCGCGGTGGCTGGCCCACCCGCTTCCGTTCCGACCCGCGAGGACTCATGGTCACTGACACTCAGACGACGACAGTCCGCAGAGCACTCGCCGGTGGCCTTCGGAAGGGCTTCACGCGTGGCGAGTGGGGTTCGCAGGGTGGGATGACCGGGACCGTTCTGCTGCTGCATGTGCTGGGGTGGGGGGTGCTGCTGTTGGCGGTCGCGCCTCGGGAGTATCACCTGGGTGGTGCGGGTGTGTTGGGGGCTGGGGTCGGCCTGACCGCCTATCTGCTCGGGGTACGCCATGCCTTCGACGCCGACCACATCGCCTGCATCGACAACACCACCCGCAAGCTTGTCGGTGAGGGCACATCCTCGGTCAGTACCGGGTTCTGGTTCTCCCTTGGCCACTCCTCGGTGGTGTTCGGCGCGAGCCTGCTGCTGGCGCTGGGAATACGGTCGGTCGCCGGCGTGGTCCAAAACGACCAGTCGCAGGTCGGGCAGACACTCGGCCTGGTCGGCACGATCGTCGCCGGTGCGTTCTTGTTACTGATCGGCCTGATGAACCTCGTCGCTGTCGTCGGGATCGCGAAGGTATTCCGCGGGATGCGGGCCGGTCGGTTCGACGAGGAGGAGCTGGAGCGCCACCTCCATAATCGTGGTTTCCTCGCCCGGTTCCTGGGGCGGGTGACACGGCGGGTGTCCAAGCCCAGGCACCTGTATCCGGTGGGGCTGTTGATGGGGCTCGGTTTCGACACCGCCACCCAGGTCGCACTGCTGGTGCTTGCCGCCGGCTCCGCAGCGTTCGTTCTGCCCTGGTACGCCATCCTCGTTCTTCCGGTCCTCTTCGCCGCCGGGATGAGCCTGTTCGACACCGCGGACGGGGTGTTCATGTCCCGGGCCTACGGCTGGGCGTTCCTCAAACCGGTCCGCAAGGTGTTCTACAACCTGACCGTCACCGTGCTCTCGGTCACCGTGGCGCTGGTCATCGGCGCCCTGGTCCTGCTCGGTCTGCTCACCGACCAGTTGGGCATCGACTCCGGGCCCCTGGCATGGTTGGCCGGGTTGAACCTCGAGTACGTCGGCTTCGGCATCGTCGGACTGTTCGTACTGACCTGGGCCATCGCCCTGACGGTTTGGAAGGTCGGCCATATCGAACAGAAATGGTCCACCCGCACCGACCCCGACCAGGCCGCCTCACCATCCTGACCACGACACCAGCGGCCGCGGTCCCGCCAGCACCTCGCTGGTCAGCGTCGCACGAGGGGCGGAGGGTTTGGCCGGTGTCCTCGCTTGGTCCGGGAGGCCGGCGGCCCGTAGCCTTGCCCGGCGCGGTGGGCAGCTTGGCTGCCCGCCCGTAACCGCCCACCGTGGGCCGCCGGCCTTAGGGTCCCGGACCAAGCGAGGTGGCTAAAGCCTCCGGCCCGGCACCACCCACACGCATCTGGTCCCGCGAAGCGGGACGTGATGAGGGTCGCCAGTCTTGCTGGCGGCCCTCTTGTCGCGCCCAGCCGCGCCGGCCGACCGGGCGCCGAAGGCGCGGAGGGAGAGCCGGCGCCGTTGGGGCGGGCGCGCGGCGGCCGGTGGCCGCCCTTGAAGACGTAGGGAAACTCCTCACCGGTTCGGGGATGAGGTTCTGTCCTGTCCCAGTAGGTGCTTGACGGTGGTGTGTCAGTAGGTGCTTGACGCTGCACACCGCCCGGCTCCGCCCTTGCGGGCGGCCGTGGACGGCCGTCCTCGGGCTCGCCGGGCGGAAGCCTCTGGGCCCTCACTCAACGAGAACCCAGGGGCGCTCCCCCTGACCCCCGTCCTCCCTAATAGAGGCAGCGCCGGGTCGCCCTTGCGCTCGAACTGGCGGCCGATGCTGTGAGGTCCAGATTATTCACCTAGAAGCCATTGGATCCCTGTGCGCTTGTGCCAATGGCCGCCGGAACGGATGTGGTCGACGAAGGCCCGTTGAAGAGTGGTGTCTTGGGGAATGCGCACCAGGTGCTCCTCGCTGAGATCGCCACTCTCAGGTGTTCGGACCTGCAGTCCAAGCCGCATCATTTCCCGGTCTCCTTCGCTCACGTCGTCCATCGGCAGGTGAGGTATGAGTTGCCACCGATGCTGGAACCGCAGGAGGTTGGAGTCCGGCTTCAGGTAGTCACGTAGCTGCGGATCCAGCATCCACGACTTGCAGACCAGGGCAGAAACCGGCTCGTCGGGGTAGTGCCTGGCAAAGAAGGTCAGCGCGTGATCGATCGAGGCCACAGACTCCTCCTCCACGAGCGGCCCAATCGGCGGAATGTGCACCTGGAGTGCGAATCCGGCCAGTCCGTCACTGAAGGCCATCTCTGTGCGGGTGAAGCTGTGTCGGCCGATGCCGAGATCGATCCCGCAAAATGACTGCGGCGGCCCCCACAGCGGGAAGAGCCCAACGCCCCGAAGCCCGGTGACTTCGTAATGGCTACTCATCACTCCGCCAAGGTCATTGACCGCGTCTCGGGTCGTTGCCTCCGAGATTCCGCGCCGCCGGTGCACACCGATTAGGTCAGGCACTGCAGCCAGCAGCGCCCACGCGTAGAGAAACATCCCGACCGGACCGGAATCCTCGGGGACCGTCGGCCAGGATGTGTAGCCATTGGCGGGCAACGGGCGATCCATCCGGGTCCGTAACTCGGCCACCGTCCCGCGCAGCAGCCACCACCAGTCAGGATGCTGTACAGGATCGGGGCGTGCCTGCAGCATCGCCGCCTGGTCCGGTTCGCTGACTGAACAGAACTCGAGGAGTTTCTTCGCCTCGCCATCCGCAGGCAGTTGGATGTCTGGACCGATCGGCATTAGCGCCAACCGGTTCTGGTCTGAGTCGGGCATGCCCAACCTGGCAGCTAGATCGTGCGGCAAACGAGCGGATTCCGAAGTGGTCATGCTCTCGATCCCAGCACAAGACATGATCAGGATGCACGACTCGTGTGACGAATGACACACCACCCAGCCCGTTAGCCGGTTGCTCGGCGGGTGAAGCTGCGAGCCAGTCGGCGTCGGGTGTGGTGACGATGACGTCGCTGATGTCATGCAGGCTTGCGCTCGTTGGCTTTGAGCTGGTCGATGATGCCGCGGGCGTCGTCTTCGGACTTTCCGAGCCCGACCCAGCCGGTCATGATCTGCCCGTGGTCGCTCAGTCCCACCCAGCGGCCTCGGGCGCTGTCGCCGTGGGTGTGCAGGACGATGTAGACGGTTCCCTTCGAGTGCACTGATCCGTCGGCGGCGGTGTACCAGCCCATCAGGATCTCGTTGTCCCATAGCCGTAGCTCGCCGCTCCACATGTAGCCGCCTTCGGCGGAGCTGCCGTGGGTCGTGGTGACGACGTGGATGAGCTCGGCCTGCTGGTCGATCCTGATCTCCTGGGCGGTGACGTGCTGTTGGTGGTCCTTCGGCGTCTGCCAGGAGGCCCACCAGTCACCGGTGAGGTTGACGCGGTGGGTGGGCATGCCGGCGAGTTCGGCGAGTGAGATGTCCAGTGCCTTCGCGATGGCTACTGCGACGGGAAACACCGGCTGTTGTTCGCCTGCTTCGTATCTCCTGATCTGCCGCATGTGGACGCCGGCTGCCTGTGCCAGCTGTGTTTGTGACAAGCCCAGCTCACGACGCCGGATACGAAGCACCTGCGACATTTCCATGCCTACATCTTCGGCGGGCGCGTTCTTCCTTGACAACTGGACTCATCGGTCCCACCATGGTTGGGCTGTCCGCTGAGCGGACTTGCCGGCCCCTTTCTTTGGGCAACTTCGTTACGCGCGGCTCGCCGTCAGATCGGCTGACCATCTGGGAGTCGGGCGCGTAGACGGCGCCACACGGTGGCGTGTGGTGAGGCGTGGTGCCTCCTTTCCTTTGATTCCAGGTAACGGACCTCGGTGTCCTGCAGTTTCGCCTGCAGTCCATGGCGAACGAACCTGCAGCGACACCAACCACGCTCACCAGACGAAGAAGGAAGGCCGGCATGGCCGTGCGTTCGTATCACGTGTGGGGCGCCGCGTGTGACTCCTGCGACGCCGAGTTCGAGACCAGCCACAACGAGCTGCCCTGCGACCGCGAAGACCTTGCCGACTTCGGCTGGGTTGTCGACGGCGCCAATGCCCTGTGCCCGGCCTGCGCGGCCCGGGAAGGCACCCGCCCCGAAGACCGCAAGATCACCCACCTGTCGACCAGGCGGGGCGGGTGACCGACTCGACCACGACCATCACCACCGACACCACCACGGTGCCGGGGCCGGTGGCCGCTGCCGAGGCCACCGCCAAGAACACGGGCATCCTGCGCCTGGCCGACTACGACGAATGGCTCGCCGGACGCGCCGAGCTCGTCGACGACCAAGACCGCTTCACCAAGCATTCGGCGATGCGGCGTGCCACCCGCGACGACTACGGCCGCTGGCTGTCCCACGTCCACTCCGCCGCCGGCTGCACCAACCCCGTCCGACTGGCCGGGAAGTTCCGTACCGCGACCGTCAACACCGCCACCGGCGAGGTCACCGGTCAAAGCCTGGAGCGGTCGACGGTCGACATGCCGGACGGGGTGATCTACAAGGCGTGCGGCAACCGCAGGGCGTCGGTGTGTCCGTCGTGTTCGGAGATCTACCGGGTCGACGCCTACCAACTCGTCCTCGCCGGCATGCGCGGCGGCAAAAGCGTCCCCGAGACAGTCAGTGGGCATCCGGCGGTGTTCGCGACCGTCACCGCACCCGGCTTCGGTGTCGTGCACACCACCCGCACCAACAAGAAAACCGGGAAGCCCGCACCGTGCCGGGCGAGGCGTACTTCGGAGGTCTGCCCGCACGGGGTCGAGACGCGTTGCATGACCCGCCACAGCGAGGGTGACGAGCGGCTCGGCCGGCCCCTGTGCGGCGACTGCTACGACTACGACCACCACGCCGTCTGGAACGGCCTGGTCGGCGAACTGTGGCGCCGCACCACCATGAAAGCCAACCGCGAACTCGGCAAGTGGGCCCGCCGCCACGGCCTGACCGAACGCGTGGTCAACCCGTCCACGGGCAAGGTCACCTCGAAGGTGCCGGTACGGATCAGCTTCGGGAAGGTCGCGGAGTTCCAGCGCCGCGGCCTGGTCCACTTCCACATCCTCGCCCGCTTCGACGGCATCCACCCCCTCGACCCAGACCAGGTGGTGGCACCGCCGGAGTGGGCGAACGTGTTCCTGCTCTCCTGGATCCTCGAACACGCCGTCGCCGACACCGCCTGGCGCACACCGCCCCTGGTCGTTTATGGACGCCGTGGGCGCCTCCTCGTCGACCGGCCCGACGGGTGGCTACTCCGCTGGGGTGAACAGGTCGACCTCCGGCCTGTCCGGCTGCGGGGGGAGGACCCGCTCACCGGTGAACGGGTCGTCGACGAGCTTGACCAGGCCGACCAGACGGACAAGCAAGGGCGCCGGCGGCTCCTGTCCGGACCGGCCGTCGCCGGCTACCTGGCCAAGTACGCCACGAAGGCGACGGAGGTGGCCGGGCACAGCTCTCGCAAGATCACCGAGGAGTCCATCGACTTCTATGCCAACAGCACCCACCCCGGCCGGATCATCGAGGCGTGCTGGCGGCTCAGCCAGAAGGGCCGCCAGCCCGCGGACGAGTAGCGGGACAGCTGGTACTACGCGCTACGCAGGTGGGCGCACATGCTCGGCTATGGCGGCCACTTCTTCTCCAAATCCCGCCGCTACTCCACCACCTTCAAACGGCTTCGCCAAGCACGTATCGACTACCGCAGGGCTCACCACGAGTCGTCGGAGCACCTTGAGGAGAACGAGGTCCTGGAGGTCATCGGCGAACTCGTCTACGCCGGTACTGGCTGGCACACCACCGGCGACGCCATGCTCGCCAACACCGCCGCCGCCATGGCCCGCGAACAACGCCAGACCGGACGGCTGGAGATCGCAACGTCGGGTTGACATTCGCCAGACAACGAAGGGAGACACACGATGGAAGGCAAGGACCACAAGGTGACGGTGCCCGTGACGTTCCTTCTCACGGCGGAGGAGACCGCGCAGGCGTTGAGGATCTCGCGTACGTCGGTGTACGAGTTGATCAAGACGGGCCAGCTGGACAGTGTCCGTATCGGCCGTCGACGCCGAATCTCGGTGGCTGCGATCGAGAGGTACGTGGCTGGTCTGGCGAACTCGATTCCGGCCGCCTGAGGTCGGCGGCGATGGGACGAGCACCGAACCTGCATTCCTCCGTCTACCTCGGTAGTGACGGCTGGTGGCATGGCCGTGTATGGGTCGGCTACCGAGACGACGGTCGGCCTGATCGGCGTCACGTCCGGGCACGAAGTAAAGCCGAGGTACGGAAGAAGGTGCGCCGTTTGGAACGGGACCGGGACCGCGGAACGATCAGCAAGGCGGGCCGCGCTCCGACCGTCCGGGAGTGGATGACGGTGTATCTCGACGACATCGCGGCCAGGGAGTTGGCGCCGAAGACGCACTACGACTACTGGTCGAAGACTCGGACCTGGATACTCCCTCACCTCGGCGGTGTGCGGTTGGACCGTCTGCAGCCGGAGCAGCTCGACCGGCTGTACACGCGGATGATCGACGTAGGAAAGGCGCCGAGTCATGCGTTGAAGGTGCACCGGATCCTGTCCCGGGCGTTGGAGGTGGCGCTTCGTCGCGGCAAGGTCAGCCGTAACGTGGCCCGGCTCGTCGACGCTCCCTCGGCGAGGCCACCGGCGATGAAGGCCTTCACCGAGGATGAAGCTCGCCGAATCCTGCGGGCATCCCGGGGTCGCCGTAACGCCGCACGATGGTCGGTTGGCCTGGCCCTCGGGTTGCGCCAGGGCGAGGTCCTCGGCCTGCGCTGGTCCTACCTGGACCTCGGGCAACGGACGGTCAAGGTGTTCTGGCAGCTGCAGCGCACCGCATGGCGACATGGTTGCGAGGATCCGCACGCCTGCGGGGCTCGCTTACACAAGACGCGGCCGTGCCCGTCGGGCTGTGCCGTGCATGCGGAGGCGAAGCGAGGATGTCCGCCGGTATGCCCGAAGGGGTGTACGCGGCACGCGTCCAGGTGTCCGCAGCGCCGCAACGGCGGTCTGCTGTTCCGGGAGCCGAAGGGCAAGAGCCGGCGGACCGTTCCGCTGCCGCCCGAGCTCGTCGAGGTGCTCCAGGCCCACCGGTCGTGGCAGGAGCGGGAGCGGGTCACCGCGTCGAATCTGTGGGAGGACCACGACCTGGTGTTCGCGCAGCCCAACGGCCGGCCGATCGACCCGCGGGACGACTGGGAGGAGTGGAAGACGCTGCTGAAGATGGCCGGGGTCGGAGATGCTCGGGTCCACGACGGCCGGCACACGGCCGGGACGCTGCTCCTGGAGCAGGGCGTCGACATCCGCGTGGTTCAGGAGATCCTCGGGCACTCTGACCTGAGGGTCACGCAGGGCTACACGCACGTCGGCTCAGTGCTCGCTCAGGACGCGGCAGCACGGATCGGTCGGGCCCTTTTCGGGGGTGCGCAGTGAGCCCAATTGAGACCACAACTGAGACCACGAGGCCACGACGGTTTGGTCGGCCTACTGTGGCGACCGAGTTTCCGCAGGTCAGAGGCGATTTTGGGTGGAGCCGCCTGTGGGAATCGAACCCACGACCTACGTATTACGAGAACCGCCGCCAACACCCAATTAGCCCTCCACCAGCAACTTCACCCCCACGTACTCCCCCACGAACCCCACCGTTTGCCAACGGCTGACACCACTTCATGCCACAAGCCATGCCACGAACCAAGGCCACCTGGTACAACGGCACCTGACTCCACTCCGCACTCGGCTACCTCACACCCACCGAGTACGAACACGCCAACGCTGAGCAGTTCACCGAACAGATAGCCTGACCAAGCCATCAACCCTATCCGTCAAAGCGGGGCAACCCCAGTCGGCAGAGCATTCCCCGCCCCGGACATGACGGTCGGCCGCACGCACATGTGGCAAGCGGCGAGGGTCATCGGAGTGGACACGCGGGCGCCCGCGCGGCTAGCGGCGAGGTGGGGCGTGTTGACCGCTGTGCGGCGGGAGCCCTCTTAATTCGCGGGTTCTCACCCTTGGGCTACGGCCGTCGCCCCCGACGGGGGTCGTCTGTTCTGCGGCGCCGGTCCGGACCGCCCGTCCGCGCAGGCATCTCGCTCACCGCACCGCCGCGCTCGTGAGCCCGCACGACGCGGCGTCGGACGACCTCGTATGTTCGGATGGATCAGCTCGGTGCGTGTTGCCTGTTGATCGTCGCCGTCCGTAGACTCCGCCGGACAAAACGACGATGGGGGATCGAGGATGCGACGGAGCGCCACCCTGGGGCTGGCGGGGATCGTCCTGGGCGCCGTGGTGCTGGCAGTGCCGCCGGGCGCCTCGGCTGCGGACGTGCAGACCAGCTCGGTCACCCGGGAGGGCCACGCCGTCAACCGCTACCGCGTGGCGACGCCGAAGACGGCCGTGACCGGCACGGGCACGACACGGGCGGACTTCGACGGCGACGGCATGGACGATGTCGCCGGCGCCGCGTACATCTTCCGGTTGCAGTGGTCCCCGGAGTTCCCCGGCAACGAGACGGTGATCGTCCGCTACTCGTCCGCGCCGTACACCGATCACCTCACCAGCCAGTTCATCAACGGCTGCTTCGGCTATGCCGTGGCGGCCGGCAACTTCAACGGGGACCGGTACGACGATCTGGTGATCGGTGCACCGTGCGAACCGGACAGCGCGACGGACCCGACCCCCGCCGGCGGCGTCTGGATCGTGCCGGGGGGCCCGGGCGGCCTCGCCTTTGCCAACACCGTCCACATCGACCAGGACACGGCCGGGGTGCCGGGTGTCTCGGAGGACGGCGACCACTTCGGCGGTTCCCTTGCGGCCGGCGACCTCACCGGAGACAGCCGCGACGATCTGGCCGTCGGGGCACCGCAGGAGGATCTCGGCGGCGACCGCGACGCCGGCTCGGTGACCGTCCTGCGCGGCGGGGCCGCCGGCATCACCACCAGCGGTGCCGTCAGCCTCAACCAGGACCTGGCCTCCGTGCCCGGCGCCGCGGAGTTCCAGGACTCCTTCGGCGCCAGCGTCGCCATCGGCCGGGTCGACCGGGACGCGTACGCCGACCTGGTGATCGGGGCGACCGGTGAGAACGAGGGCGTCGACAACGGTAGCGGCATGGTCACCCTGATGCGCGGTGCCGCCACCGGTGTCGCCTCATCGGGAGCCACGGCGGTCACCGGCCAGCGGGCCGCCGCGGCGAGCGGCCAGGCCCATACCGTCTTCGACTACTTCGGCAGGACGGCGACCGTCGCCGACACCAACGGCGACGGTTACGGCGAGGTGATCGTCGGGGTGCCCACGACCAACGCCGGGACCACGGTCGGCTCCGGCGCCGTGGCCGTGTTCGCCGGCCGGTCCACCGGCCTGTCCGCCACCGGCATCCGGGTGCTGCACCAGGACACCGCCGGAGTGCCCGGCGGTCGCGAGGCGCAGGACCACTTCGGTGCATCGGTCGACGCGGGTGACGTGACCGGCGACGGCAGGGCGGACCTGCTCGTCGGCGTGCCGGGTGAGGACCTGGGCGGTGCGGTCGACGCGGGTGCCGTCGTGCTGCTGCGCGGTTCGGCGTCGGGGTTGACCGGCACCGGGTCGCAGGCCTGGGACCAGGGTCACGGCAGCGTTCCGGGCGCCGCGGAGAGCGGCGACGGATTCGGCCACGTGGTGGCTCTGCTGAATCTCGACGGCAGGGGTGGGCTGGACGCCGTCGTCACGTCGCCCGGCGAGAAGATCGGCGGGGAGCCGGCCGAGGTCACGGCAGGTTCCGTCACGACGTTCGGCGGCGGTTCGAGCGGCCTTTCCCCGAAGACCGCCTGGTCGGGGGCCAGCCTCCGCTTCGCGGACTTCTACCTGGACTCGTACGGGCACCAGATCGCCGAGCGGAGCAGCCGCTCCTAGCAATCATCTCCCGTGAACTTGACACCGTTGAGGTGATCCGGCTGAGCTCCGCTGGTCGACTCGGCCGCCTGTGACTCGTTGTGGTTCATCGACGCTGACCGTGTGAGGTTCATCGAGCAACCCATCAGCCGCCGCTACCTAACCCAGGATGACCGGATCGAAATTGCCGAAGGCCTGGCGGCCGGCGAGCCGGTCAAGTCGATCGCTGCTCGGATCGGCAAGAGCTTCCAAAGCGTCTATCGGGAGATCAAGCGCAACAGTACGCCCGACGGCCGTTACCAGCCGTGGTTCGCCCACAACCAGGCCCACCGGCGTCGGCGCCGTGCGAAGCAGCACCGGTTCGTCATCGACGAGCGGCTGCGGCTTGTCGTTGCCCGCAAGCTCGAGCTGCAATGGTCTCCGGTGCTGATCGGTCGATGGCTGCGTCGACGCTGGCCAAAGCGGCGCTCCTGGCACGTCTGCACCGAGACCATCTACGAGGCCGTCTACCGCGGCCTGATCGTCGTCACCGACGCGATGACCCTACGGACAGGCCGTACCTATCGACACCGGCGCGGCAGTCCCCTTCACGCTCGTCATGATCTTGGTTGGATGCGTCCTGACCGGCGTTGAGTGGGTGTGTTGGCGTCACCGTTGGCGTCTGGACTGGGTGCTGAGTGGGCCGGCTGTGGCTAGGTCGGCAAGGTTGGATGCGGTGTCCCCGGTCCGGACGCGCGGCAGGGTTTCTGTGTCGGTCCTGACGTACCAGGGGATGGGGGCTGGTTCAGCGGTCGGTCGGCCCATCACCCACGCGGCGGGGTTGGTCGACAACGGGCTCGCATTTGTCTGTGGTGAGGCGTTCGGGGTCCTCCTCGTCCCGCTGATCCTCGGCTGCTTCTCGTTGGTCAGCGGCGTGGTCCCGCTCGTCGCCTGCATCGTCTCGATGACTGGAGACCTGGTCTCGGTGGTCGGCGGCCTCGTCTCGGTGGTCGCCGGCTTCATCTCGTTGGTCGGCGAGGTGCTCGCGTCTGCGGGTGATGTCTTCGCGTTCCTCGAGGTGCTCTTCGTACTGCTCGGCGTCCCGGGCCCGTTGGTCGGCGGCCCGGTCTCGCTCGTCGGCGGCCCGGTCTCGCTCGTCCGCGTATCGGTTGCGGTCCTCGGCGTTGATAGATCCCGTCTCTACAAGCTTGCGTTCGGCTTTGGCGGTGAGTCGGCGGGCGTGTGCTTGGACGGCGCGTTTGTGGGCGTCGGCCCGTGCCCGGTCAGCCGTGGCACGCTCGTCACGCAAGGAGGCAGCATCTTGGTGTTCTCGCGAAGATCGCGCTTCCTTGGCAAGGGTCCACGCCCTGATGCGGTGCTCAACCGCACGACTCCTCAGCCGCGCGGCGAGCATTCGCAGCTCATTCGCTCGCTTGCGCAGTTTCTGCGCGATTCGCTGCCATCGAGCCATTTCGGGCCCTTGCCGGGGCCAGATCCTGCGCCGGCCAAGGCCTTAAAGCCTACGCGCAGACCGAGCGCAGGGGCCGCTCAGACCACGCGGCACGTCGTTCAGATCGGGGACTCGAACTCCAAACCCGCGGACTTGATCAAGACGGCTGCCCCCAGTGTGCGTTATCTCGCGAACGTGGCCGCGGCCTGGGCCGTCGTCACCCTGGTCATGATCATCTGTTGCCTTCAGTGGTGGACTGGTTGCGTCCAAAGGTGTGGGTCCGGTGTGGCACCACAAGGGTCCCCCCACCTCCCCATCCGTCGAACAAGTGTGCGAGTGGGCGCGTATGCTGCTGATCGGGCGGGAGGGCCGGCACCGATACTGGGCCGGGGATCGGCCGTAGGGCCCTCCTTGCCCACCATCGGGTTACGGAATCGGTGCAGAAGTGACGGAGAGATCGCCGGACCACCGGGACCGTGCCATTGCTCAGTTCCTTATGACGCTGTCCACCGCGGCGGCCGAGCTGGCGGCCGCCTTCACCGCCGCGCCGACAGCACAGCCGGACTTCAAAGACCGGCTGGTCGGTTCGATGCAGAGGCAGGTGGCGGCGCTGCTCGATGTGAACGGCGAGGAGGGCGTGTCACCGCGCCAGATCACCGAGATGCTCGGCCGGACCGATGACGGGAACGTACGCAACACCCTCAACCGGTTGCGCGAGCTCGGCGTGGCGGAGCTTGTGCCGGGTTCGTCGTGGCCGCAGCTGTGGCGGCCCACAGCGCTCTACCGGAAGCCCTCGGACAGGGCCGACACCTGAAGGAGCGCCTGACGGCAGGGCTGATGGGTCTAGCGGGTGTGCTGGCTTGGGCGGAGAGTTCGGGACCCTCGAGAGTGTCTCGGCTCGGGGAACAGACTGCTGTCCCCGCAGCTTGGGCGAATCATGCTGGGAGCTTCGCATTACAAGGCAGCACGGAGGCTGTTTCGGAGTGGTCGGCAGGCCTCGTTCAGGCGTGCATGGCCTTGCTCGGATGGTCCTGAACGAACTCGAACGAGTAAGAACTGAGACCACACCTGAGCTCGGCACCAGCTACTCAAGCGGCCAGCACGCTTCGATCAGGTTGGCGAGCGAGAGTTGATGAGTCCTGGTACGTCGCCGGCGACAGCGGCGCCGTAGCCGCACTGAAGTACCCGGCCGGTCTGATGCTCAGTACTTCGGGGTCCACGTCCCGGGTCCTCGCGACCTCGATCTGGCCGCCAGCGGTCGCCGCCGTCGAGCCGGGCGGTGCCAGCTCGGCCGGACGATACCCTGCGCGGATGCGCGATGAGGCGGTTCAGTCAGACCCCACGGTCGCACCTCCCTCGCGCGAAGTGCTTCGTCTGCCGGCTTTCGCCTTCTTCTGGAGCGCCTCGACGATCCGTGCATTCGGAGGTGCGATCGCAGGCGTCGCGTTCCAGATCCTGATCGTCAGAACCCTTGACGCCACGCCCGTCCAGATCAGCATCTTGAGCGCGCTCGGCGTCGTCCCGTACCTGTTCCTCGGGTTGATCATCGGTGCACTGATGGATCGGTGGCGCCGGCAGCGGGCACTGATAATCACCACCGTCGGCCGCGCGGTGACTTTGGCTTCCGTGCCGGTGCTGTTGCTTACCGACACACTCAACTTCTGGTCACTCGCGACCGTCGTTCTGGTGCTCGGCGTCCTCACATTGTTCGGGGACTCAGCCGCTCAGCCGTTCCTGCCACGTATCGTTCCGAGGAACTCGCTCGTGATGGCGAACGCTCGGCTCGGTCAAAGTGAAACGGTCGGGAGCACGGTCGGGCCTGCGCTGGGTGGAGCACTGCTCAACCTGGTGGGCGCGCCGATCCTGTTCGCATTCGAATCCGCCATCAATGCAATCGCGGCTTTCCTGCAGTCTCGAATCAGGGTCGACGAGCCGGGACCAGAGCCTCGTCCTCACGGCCGCCATCTCGGCCACGACATCGCGGAGGGGATGCGGTACACGTACCAACATCGGACACTCCGCCCGCTGGCGATCTCCGTGCACACCTGGTTCCTCGCGAACAGCATCGTGTCTACGGTCTTCGCGGTTTTCGTTCTCCGCGAGCTGAACATGCCAGCATGGGCGTACGGCGTCACACTCGCCGCGGGTGGTGTAGGTGGCTTCCTCGGTGCGCTTACCGCACCTGCAGTCGGTGCGCGAGTCGGGGCGGGACGGGCGATCCTCCTCGGCCGAACTCTGGTCATCATCCCCTGGCTCGCGCTCGCCGTCGCGCCGCTCACCGCGAGCACTGGCGTCGGCGTCGCGCTGGCCGTTGTCTCGGTCGCCCAATTCATCTATTGCCTCGCCATGGGCATCGAGGACGCAAACGACACCGGGTACCGTCAGGCCGTTGCGCCAGACGCCATACAGGGGCGCATGAACTCAACGATCCGAACGGTGAACCGAGTCATCTACTTCTTCGGTGCCCTCCTCGCAGGGCTCCTCATGACCTTCCTGGGCTACCACCTGACGATCGGCATCGGAGCGATCATCTTCACCTTGGCTGCACTCGTCGTGTCGGTGTCCCCACTACGCAACGCGCGACACGAGGACGACAACGCCTCGGTGTCGTCCTGAGTATTCGAGCCCGGCCACCCAACCGCTGGCTCCTGAGCCTGCGATGCGCTCTGCGGCTGACAACCCTGAGCGGGCCGGCGGGTTTGGCCGGTGTCCTGGCTTGGTCCGGGAGGTCGGACCAAGCGAGGTGGCTAAAGCCTCCGGGCCGCCAGCAGCCAGGCACGGTTCTGGTCCCGCGGAGCGGGACCTGATGAGGGTCGCCAGTCTTGCTGGCGGCCCTCTTGTCGCGCCCAGCCGCGCCGGCCGACCGGGCGCCGAAGGCACGGAGGGAGGGCCGGCGCCGCCTGGCGGGCGCGCGGCGGCCGTGAGGCCACCCGCTACAAGGCCTACACCGCCCCGGAACGGGCACAGCAGGCCTAGAACCCGTTACCCCTCAACTGAAGCCGAAGCGTCACCCATCATCTGGCACTAGGCAGTCGTCCAAGACATCGTTCAAGACATCTGTGATCCGACGACTGATCCGCGACACATGTCCGCCAGCTGATGTGCGACGGCCTAGAAGTCTGAGAACCGCCAACGCACTGATCTGCCGAGATCCCGATCATGCAGGACGGCGCCGGGGCCGGCGTACGCCTGCGACGACTACCGGCCCCTTGGGCGCCCCGGGCTACTTTCCGCTGTAGACGGGGAATGCGCTGTGGTCGCCGTAGTCCTGGAACCGCAGGCTGCGCAGGATGTCCATGTCCTCGTCCGAGATGACGAAGTCGACCTTGGCGTTGTCGCGCATGTGGTCAGGGTTGGCCGTCTTCGGCAGCGACACGGTGCCGAGTTGGATGGTGTAGCGGATGCACAGCTGTGGGACGGTCACTGAGTAGCGCTTCGCGATGGCGGCGACCTCTGCGTTCTTGAGGATCTCGCCATGGGCGATCGGTGAGTGTGGGCCTGGACGAGGATGCTCTTGCTTTCGCAGTAGGCGATGAGCTCGGCCGGGGTGTTCCCCACGTGCACGAGCAGCTGGTTCACCTGAGGCGCCACCGTGCAGGTCCCGAGGATGTTCTCCAGGTCTCGCTGCTCGAAGTTGGAGACGCCGGTGGATCCGGGCTTAGCAGGTGTGCTGCGCCGGGTTCGCTAGCGATTATCGGAGTGTCGCGCGGCGCGGTTCGGAGGCCCTGGGCCCTTCCCGTACGGTCGCGAACGGAGCTGAATGAGACGGGAACTGAGACGGACGGTGCCCGGTGCTATCCAGCCAGCGGAAGAAGTCGACGATGTTGGCGAGCCTGATTCTGCGGTCCTTGGCGACGGTGTGACATCTGGCCAGTCGTCTAACGGTCTGCTCGTGGCGCTGAGCGTCACTCCAGAGGTCCTTCGTGCACTGCCAGGCGGCCACATGCACATGCCCAGGCCGCGTGCGCACAGGTTGGCGGCGTCGCCCTAAGGTGGGTTCATGGACAGAGCCCGAGCGCTCCGTCTTCTGGTCGTGGGATGCCAGATCTTGGGCGTGGCCGCCGCCTGGTACGCGACTGGCAAGTTTGGCCTGATGTTTCTGGGTACGGGACACGGTGTCCGCCCTTGGTGGCCTGCGGCGGGCGTTGCCCTTGTGGGGCTTCTCCTGTTCGGCCCGATTGTCACCCCGGGCATCTTCGTGGGGGCCTTCCCGATTGAGGCGACGATCCCTGGCGTCCCGTTGGCCTCCGCCCTGTTGACCACGGTTGGAGTAACCCTGGCGCCTCTGTGCGGGTACTTTCTGCTCCGCAGAGTCGGATTCAGGATCGAGCTGGACCGGATCAGGGACGCCTTGGCGCTGGTGTTGCTCGCTGCCTTCGCCGCCACGACGATCAGTGCAACCTTCGCTGTCGGCGCGCGGGTGATCTTTGGGGGGATCCCATTCTCGCTTGCCAGCTGGTTGACGTGGTGGACCGGGGACGTGATGGGCGTCATTTCTGTCACACCGTTCTTGCTGTCCCTTCGGAATCGGCGGTGGCGTGACCGTCCATTGCGCCGGAGCCAGTGGATCGAGATTCTCGCCCTGGTGATCGGCTCCTTCGTTGTCGTCTTACTGGCCACCAAAACGATCGGAACCTTGTACGTCGCGTTCGTGTTCGTCGGATGGGCGGCATGGCGGTTCCGACTTGTCGGTGCATCCTCTTGCTCGTTGCTCGCCTCACCCAATGCGCGCTGGCATCCCGACGCAAAAGCCATGATCGTCAGCGAAGATCAGCGTCTCGTCTCGTCGACAACCCGCAGGGAGCGCTACTCCGGTGCGGGACGCGTTCGCCTCCCGCACCTCACCCGTGGCCAGCCCACCGTCATGCCCCGACGCCTGGCGGCGATCCGGTCGTACACGCCCGACCTGAGGGCCAGGGCGTCAACGTCGCCCGGTAGCCGTCTCCATGCGCTGACGGCGTCGGACTCGAAGGCTGCCGACGGCGAAAGAGCGTTTCCCGCCTATGACGCGGTCTCGCGCTGCGGCTGTGAAGTTATCCGGCGGCACTGCCACCTCGGTGGGCGCCGTCGTCCCGGTCGAACAGGACCAACCAACACCACGCCCTGGCGGTCAAGCAGGCTGGCGCCGTAGCGGCGGGTGAGTTTGAGGCGCCGCAGACCAGGCCGAATCCCCACCACGCGGTCGCGCCGAGCAGGGCGACCACGCCGACGGGCAGCCAACGGCCGGTCATCGCCCCGGCGACGACCGTGGGCACCAGCACGACGAGCAGGAGCGCGATGCCGACCGGAAGGGGCCGGCGGCGGAGGCGCAGAACCGCCCCTCGCCTGCTACCTCGATGCGCGCAACAGCCGCGTGCAGTTCGGTCGTCCCACTGCACGTGAGCGGCTTGAAATTCTGTCGATCAACGTGGCTCCCGCTCAAGGTGAGCGACGCACGATTTCATGCCACGCCACGACCAACCCGGCCGTTACCAGAGAGAGTTCATGCCGTCTGACCAGCGGAAACGGGCGGAGCCGCCTGTGGGAATCGAACCCACGACCTACGCATTACGAGTGCGTCGCTCTGGCCGACTGAGCTAAGGCGGCAAGTGTCTCGAAGACACGAGGGATGAGCATACCGGGCGCCTCGGCCGGGCTCGTCACCCCTCCGGGCACTCGGTGCCCGAGCGCGGCGGCTTGCCGTCGATCAGGAACCGGTCGACCAGCTGGTCGATGCACTGGTTGCCCTGCATGTACCCGGTATGTCCGTCTCCGTCCCTTGTCAGCAGGACCCCGGAGTCGAGCTGCTTGGCGAGCCGGACCGCCCAGTCGTACGGCGTGGCCGGGTCCCGGGTGGTGCCGATCACCAGGATCGGGGGCGCGCCCTTGGCGTGGATCGGCCCGGGCCGGCCGGTCGGCTTGAACGGCCACGCCGCACAGCTCAGTGAGCCCCAGAGGATGTAGCTGCCGAACCGCGGCGAGGCCTTCTCGAACGCCGGCTGCTCGGCCCGCGCCTGGGCGACCGACTTGAGATCGGGCCGGTCGAGGCAGTTGACCGCGACGATCGCCTCCCCGGAGTTGTTCCGGTAGGTGCCGTTGGGATTGCGCTCGACGTACTCGTCGGCCAGCGCGAGGAGACCACTGCCGTTGCCCGCCAGCGCGGACCGCATCGCCGTCCGCAGCCGCGGCCAGTACTCCTTCACGTACAGCGGCATGATGATCCCGGTGACCGCCAGCGACTGCGTGAGCTTGCGGGAGGGGTCGTTGGTCTTCAGCGGAGTCTTGTCGGTCCTGGCGAGGAAGTCGTCGATGGTCCGGTACGCCTCGGAGACCGACGAGCCCAGCGGGCAGTCCTTGCGGCTCACGCAGTCCTGGATGAACGCCCGAAGCGCCACCTCGAATCCCTTCGCCTGCTCAAGGCCGAGGGCGCGGGCGCTGAGCGTCGGGTCGATCGCACCGTCGAGAACGAGGCGCCCCGCGCGCTTGGGGAACAGCCCGGCGTACGTCGCACCGAGGAAGGTTCCGTAGGACTTACCGAGGTAGGTGAGCTTCTTGTCGCCGAGCGCGCTGCGCAACACGTCCATGTCACGCGCGGCATCCTTAGTGGACACGTGCCCGAGCACCGCACCGCTGCGCGCCTTGCAGCCGTTGGCGAAGAAGCGCGCCTCCTTCATCAGGTCGTTCTGCTCCGTGGTGTTGTCCGGCGACCCGTCGATGGCGAGGTAGTGGTCCATCTGCTTGTCGGTCAGGCAGTCGACCGGCGCGCTCTTGCCGACCCCTCGCGGGTCGAAGCCCACGATGTCGTAGCGGGCGATGACGGGCTTGCTCACCACCCAGGGCGCGGCGGCGGCGTACTCCACTCCGGACCCGCCCGGGCCACCCGGGTTGATGACGAGGGAGCCCAGCCGCTTCGCTCGGTCTCTGGCGGGCAACCGCAACACCGCCAGCTCGATCGACTGGCCGCCCGGCCGGCTGTAGTCGAGCGGCACCCGAAGCGCGGCGCACTGGAACGACGCCCCGCTGGTGCACTTCACCCAGTGCAGCTTCTGCTCGTAGTAGGGCCGCAGACCGGCGGGCACGTCGGAGGGCATCGGCGCCGGCTCGCCGGGCTCGGCAGTGGCAACGGGCCCGGCCGCCGACCTGGAGCTGCCGCCGTGATCCTGCGTCCGGCCGGCCGAGTCACTGGCGCGGGGCGCGAGAGCGCAGCCGGTCGCCACCATCAGGATCAGCACCGTCAGCGCCGCGAAGAGCTGCTTTGCGCTCTTTTGTCGCACCCGTCGTCCACCCTTCGGCGTTCGTTCCTGCGGCCACCCTACGAGATCCCGCTGGGTGGCCCGTCCCGTCTTCCACAGGTGGCCGAGGCGCAGCCGGGGGGAGCCGGGGTCAGCCGGGGGGAGCCGGAGTCAGCCGGGGGTGTTCCACAAAGCGATGGTCATCGACTCCGCGGCGAGCAGCGGAGCGACGTTTGCCGTGATCGCCTCCCGGCAGGCGAGGATCGCGTCGATCTGGCGGATGACCTGCTCGGGCCGGGTCGCGGCGGCACGGCGTTCGATGTCCTCGCGCAACTCCTCGTTGACGAGCTCGGTCCGGGCGCCGAGGGCCAACGCGAGCACATCGCGGTAGTACGCGGTCAGGTCGAGCAGGGCGCGGTCGAGGGCGTCGCGTTGCAGCCGCTTGGCGCGGACCTTCTGCTGCTCCTCGAGGTCCTTCTGCGCGGTCTGCAGCTGCCGGGGACGGGCACCGCGCCCGCCGCTGCCGCTGACGCCGTACGCGCGTTCCAGCTCGAGCTTCTCCGCGCCGTCGAGGTCGGCGGTGGCCTCCTTCGCCTCGGTGGCGGCCAGCTCGACCAGTTGCGCGGCCGCGGTCAGGCAACTGGCGAGGTCACGCAGGTTGCTCGGCACCGCGAGCACCTGCTGCCGCCGGGCCCGCACGTCCTCCTGGGTCGCGAGGGCCCGTGCCCGTCCGATGTGTCCCTGCGATGCGCGCGCCGCGAAGGCCGCCACGCCGGGATCCACGTCGTACCGACGTTGCAGGACCTCCGCGACCGCCGACGTAGGAGGTGTACGCAGAACCAGCAGCCGGCAACGGGACCGGATCGTGGGTACGACGTCCTCGACGGTCGGCGCGCACAGCAGCCAGACCGTACGCTCGGCCGGCTCTTCCAGGCTCTTCAACAGCGCGTCGGCAGCCTGCTCGGTGAGCCGGTCGGCGTCCTCGACGACCAGGATCTGCCAGCGCCGGCCGACCGGAGACATCGCCGACTTGCGGACCAGCTCGCGGATCTCGTCGACCCGCAGGCTGAGCTGCTCCGTGCGGACGAGCGTCACGTCGGGATGCGAACCGGTGAGGGCGGTCCGGCACGCCGAGCACTCCCCACACCCGCCCCGCTCGCACTGCAGGGCGGCGGCGAACGCGCGGGCGGCGTTCGAACGCCCGGAGCCCGGCGGTCCGGTGAGCAGCCAGGCATGCGTCATGGCCGACCGCGACCGATCACCGGCCAGCCACGCGGCGGCTCCCGTGGCGGCCGGGCGGAGAACCGCGACGGTCGGCTCCTGGCCCACCAGGTCTGCCCAGACACCGGTCATGGGTACGTCGGCGGGGCTGCGTTGGCCCGCGTCGCTGTCGGCCTGTCGTACCTGGGTCATGCCTGCGCCTCCTCACTCGGCTGCCGCGGCTGGACCGTCTGCGCCGGACGGGACGGGTCGTCCCGCTGGTCGCCGCCGGAGCCGGGGCCGGGGCGGGGGCGGGGGCCATCGCCGTGGCCGGCGTCCTGGTCGGCCGATGTGGCCGATGTGGCGGATGTGGTCGGTGCCGCCGGCGTGGCCGGTGCCGCCGGAGAGGAGGAGTCGCCCCCGCTCCCCCGCGCACTGTCGTACGGCCGGTCGACCCCGCCGGCACCACCGGGGCCGCCGACCTCGCTACCGACCCCGCCGACGCCGCCCAGCAACGGCCGTACCGCTGCCCGGATCTGGGCAGCGAGCTCGTCGACCGGCTGCGTGGCGTCCAGGACGGCGTACCGCTCCGGGTCGAGCGCGGCGAGGTCGAGGAACTGCCGGCGTACCCGGGCGTGGAACTCCAGCGGCTCGCGTTCCAGCCGGTCCGGGGTGCCGTCCACCCGGGCCAGCCCGGCCTCCGGCGGCAGGTCCAGCAACACCGTCAGGTGAGGCCGCAGGCCGCCGGTCGCCCACCGGGACAGGCGTACGAGATCGGACTGGCTGAGGTCACGTCCGCCGCCCTGGTAGGCGAGCGCGGAGTCGACGTACCGGTCGGTGATGACCACCGCGCCCTCCGCGAGGACGGGCCTGATCATCGAGTCGACGTGCTCGGCCTTGTCCGCGGCGTACAGCAGCGCCTCGGTCCGCGGGGAGATGCCACTCGCCCCGTGCAGCAACAGGTGCCGCAGCTCCCGGCCGATGTCGGTGGCACCCGGTTCGTGGGTGACGGTGACGCTGTGGCCCTGGTCCTCCAGCCACCGTGCCAGCCGCCTCGCCTGGGTCGACTTGCCGGCACCCTCGCCACCCTCGAACGCGATGAACAGCCCGGTGTCGGCGTAGAAGCCGCGGTCGTGGCCGCTGAACACCGCGCGCACGTCCCGCAGCACCGACACCCCTGGACGATCGTCCATCTGCCGGAACGACACCAGCCCGAACGCCGTCGCCGCGATCCCCGCGAGCAGGAACGTGATCGCCGCGCCGTTGTACGTCAAGGTGACCTTGCCCGGCAGTTCGACGCCGTGCGCGCCGATCGACCCGGCGATGGCGGGCGCCGCCGCGAGCACCGCGGCCAGCGCGATCTTGGTCAGCGACTGGACGAACGCGAAGGTGCGGCCGCGGATGGCGTCCTCGACCTCCAGCCCCAGCAGGGTGTAGCCGGTGATCCAGGTGATCCCGGCGAACGCGCCCAGCAACACGGTGCAGAACGCCACCAGCACGAGGTTCTGGAACAACGCCACCGCGATCAGGGACAGCCCGGCCGCGGTGAGGGTCAGCCCGAACATCCGCCGCCGGGACAGGCCCACCAGGAACCGCGGGCCGACCGCCATGCCGGCGGCGAGGCCCGTGAAGAGCGCACCGAAGACGACGCCGTATCCGGCGGCCCCGCCGCCGAGGTCGGTGACGTACGTACGGCCGAGACCGATCACCACACCGCCCGCGGCGAACGCGCCGACCACCCCGATCACCAGACCGCGGATGAGGCGGTTCTGGGCGACGAACCGCCAGCCCTCGATGACGGCCTTGAGCACGTTGGTCTGTTCCTCGGTGATCTGACCCGAGGCCGGCCGGCCGGACACCTCGCGCAACCTGGCGACCACGATCGCGCCGACCAGGAACGTCAGCGCGTTGAAGTACAGGGCCAGGTCGACCGAGCCGCCGTTGAACCAGTGGAACGTGCGGACCAGCGAGCTGTTGATCAGCGCCAGGAAGGTGAAGAGGAGTGCCGCCGGGAGCGCCGAACCGTAGGTCGTCACCATCGAGACCTGGTTGGCCACCGCGAGCCGGTCACGGGGAACGAGGTTGGGTACGGCGGCGTCCTTGGACGGCAGCCAGATCAGGCTGACCGCCTCGATCAGCACGGTCGCGACGTACAGCCACCACAGCGTGCCGACGATCGGGATCGACGCGAACAGCGCGAACCGGATGACGTCGCCCACCACCAGCGTCCACCGCCGGTCGAGCCGGTCGGCGATGTAGCCGCCGAGCGGGCCGACCACCACCGCGGGCAGCAGCCGCAGCAGCAGGACGCCGGCGATCGCGAAGTTCTCCGTGCGGTAGTCGCCGGCGGCGAGCTGGCCGGCCATCGCGGTGAGAGCGAGCAGTCCCAGCCAGTCACCGAGGCTGGACAGGCCGAGCGCGATCCACAGGGTGCGGAACGGTTTGATCCGCAGGACACCGCGGATGTCGTTTGCCGGTACGGACATACCGGACCCGACCGTGCTGGTGGACCGCTCGTGCTCAGACACCCGGTCAGCCTAACCAAAGTCACCCCGGTTCCCCGTGCCGCCGAACGTACGCCACCCAGGCGGCGCGAGAGCGCTTTTCGATACCGCAGTTGCGTAATTGACGGCCGTACTCTATGGTCGTTCCGATACTTGAGTTTCGTAATTGCTGGGGAGGCGAGCGAGCCCGATGACCGACGCACGACCGCGCCGGGGACGGCCCCGGGACGCCGAGGTCGACCGGCGCATCCTCGCCGCGGCCCGGGAGACCATCACGGCCCACGGGTACGCCGGCCTGTCCGTCGACGCCGTGGCGGAGCGGGCCGGGGTCGCCAAGACCACGCTGTACCGCCGGTGGCCCTCGAAGGCACGCCTGGTTGCGGACCTCGTTTCGGGGATGCAGGACGAGGTCGGGCTGACAGAGACAGGTGACGTCGTCGCCGACCTGACCCGGCTGACGGCCGGGATCGCGAGCAGCCTGACCGCGGCGGGCGCGCCCCTGGTCGCGGACCTGACGGCGGCGATGGCGCACGACCCGGACTTCGGCGCGACCATGCGCGAACGCTGGGCGCAGTGGCGCCGCGCCGCCGTGGACCTGCTCGGCCGGGCGGCCGAACGCGGCGTCCTCTCCCCTGGCCTCGACCCCGAGGTGACCGTCGACCAACTCGCCGGACCTCTCTACTACCGGCTGCTGTTCACCGGCGACCCGCTCACCGCGAAGTACGCCGCCAGTCTCGTCGAGGCCGCGCTCGGCGCGCACCTCCGCCACCCGGAAGGACCAACCTCCCATGACCGTTGAACAGCCGACCGTCAAGTCGACCTTGCCCGCCGTTCCGGGCGGCCGCCGGCGACGTCGTCGTTGGCCGTACGCACTCCTCGCCGTGCTCGCGCTCCTGGCCGGCGGCGTCGTCTGGCAGCGTGCCCACCCGGTCGTCCTGCGCGCCGAGGTCGACATCGACGCCGGCCCGGACCGGGTGTGGGCGGTGCTCGCCGACCTCCCGGCCTACCGGGAGTGGAACCCGTTCATCGTGCGATCGGGCGGACGCCTGCAGGTCGGACAGAAACTGACGAACGTGCACCGCTTCGGTACGAAGACGATGGTGATCGAGCCGACATTGCTCGCCGTCGAACCCGGGCACGAACTGCGCTGGATCGGACGGCTCGGCATACCCGGCATCTTCGACGGCGAGCACTCCTTCGTCCTCACCCGGACCGCGGCCGGCGGCACCCACGTCGTGCAGCAGGAGACCTTCCGGGGCGTCGCCGTGCCGTTCCTCTCCGGCTGGCTGCACCGCGACACCCAGCCGGGGTTCGACGCACTGAACTCCTCCCTCCGCGACCGGGTGGAATCCGGCTACCGCTGACCCGCGGCGCCCGGGACCCGCGCTGACTCCTCGACGGTCACGTCGGCGCCGAGCCGGACCGTGCCGGGGTGTTCGACGTCCGCGTGTACGCCGAACACGATCTGGCCGTCGACCCGTCGGTCGGCGGCCAGCGCACGCAGCACCATGGCGTCGCGGCCGCCGGACTCCGGACGCCGGTCGACCAGGGCGCAGCGTTCGAGCGGCCCGCGCACCCGTACCACGGCGTCACCCAAGCGCAGCGACCGGCCGGTCCATGCGTCCTCGGCGAAGGCCGGCGCGTCCCCGGTGTCGACCACGAACGTCGCGCGGAACCTCCGGCCGTCCTCTCCGGCCTCTGGCTCCCGGCCGACGCGACGCGCGACCTCGGCCAGCGAGGAGGTGGTCACCACCGAGACCGGACCGCCCCACACCACCCCGCCCGGCGTACCGACCCGGCACAACACGACCTGCTTGCCGAGGTAGCGGCTCACCAGCGCCGACCACGGTCCTCGTACGGCGGTGAGCTCGGCCGGCCGGCCCCAGTAGTCGGCGACCAGCCGATCCGCGGGTGCGGCCGGCTCCCCGGTCCACTCCGCATCCCCGGTGGCCTCGCCGACCGGCGTGGTGATGGTCAGCACCGGCGGGTCCCAGCGGGCGCGGCAGGCGAGCAGCGAGTCGTGGTCGACCGTACGAAGGACGCGGTCCGCCACGACGTCGTAGAAGCAGAACGCACGGTCACCGGGCGGGCCTGACCCATGGAGGTCGAGCTCCGGCCAGAACTCGTGGGCCAGCCCCTTGACCGGCGTGAGGCCGATCCGGGCGACGTACATCCGCCTGGGGTCCGTCGTCAGCTCTTCTTCGCGGCGCTCGACTTCTTGGCTGCGGCCTTCTTCTCCGTCGTCTTCTTGGCAGCGGCCTTCCTGGCCCCGGCCGCGGTCGCCTTCGCCGCCCCCGCACCGGCCGTCGCCTTCTTGGCGGCCTTCTTCGCGGTCTTCTTGGCGGCCTTCTTCGCCCGCTTCGGGGCCGGCCCCTTCGCCCGCTTCTCCGCGAGCAGGTCGGCGGCGCGGTCGAGCGAGATCGACTCCACGTCGTCGTCCTTGCGCAGCGTCGCGTTGGTCTCCCCGTCGGTGACGTACGGACCGAACCGGCCGTCCTTCACCACCACCGGCTTGCCGGTCTCCGGGTCGTCGCCGAGCTCCCGAAGCGGTGCGGCGGCGGCCCGGCGGCCGCGCGTCTTCGGCTGCTTGAACAGCTCGACCGCCTGTTCCAGCGTGACGGTGAACAGCTCCTCCTCCGACCCGAGCGAACGCGAGTCGGTGCCCTTCTTGACGTACGGGCCGTAGCGGCCGTTCAACGCGACGATCTCCTCACCGCTGTCCGGATCGTCACCCAGCGAGCGGGGCAGCGACAGCAGCCGCAGAGCCTCCTCGAACGACACGGTGTCGAGGTTCATCGACTTGAACAGCGAGGCGGTCCGGGGCTTGGCGCTCTTCGGAGCGTCCTCGGGCAGCACCTCGGTGACGTACGGGCCGAACCTGCCCGCCTTCGCCACGACCGGGTGACCCGTCTCCGGGTCGGTGCCCAGCTCGCGCTCGAGCCCGGCGGGCTGGGTGAGCAGCTCCTTCGCCTTGTCCAGGGTCAGCTCGTCCGGCGGCAGGTCCTCGGGCACGTTGGCGCGGTTGCCCTCGGCGTCCTCGACGTACGGGCCGTAGCGTCCGACCCGGACCACGACCGGACCGGTGCCGTTGTCGCCGATCGGGAAGGTCGAGATCTCCCGGGCGTCGATCTCCCCCAGCTCGGTGACCAGGGATTTCAGCCCGTCAGCCTGCAGCGCGACGCCGTTGCCTCCGGTCGGGCCGCCGGGCGCGCCGCCACCGTTGGCCGTACCCTCGCCGGGCGCTCCGAAGTAGAACCGCGCCAGCCAGGTCTGCATGTCCGACCCGCCCCGCGCGATCTCGTCGAGCGCGTCCTCCATGCTCGCGGTGAAGTTGTAGTCGACCAGGTGGGAGAAGTGCTCCTCCAGCAGCCGCACCACCGCGAACGCCACCCACGTCGGGACCAGCGCCTGGCCCTTCTTGTAGATGTAGCCGCGGCCGAGGATGGTGCCGAGGATGGAGGCGTACGTCGACGGCCGGCCGATCTCGCGCTCCTCGAGCTCACGCACCAGCGTCGCCTCGGTGTAGCGCGCCGGCGGCTTCGTCTCGTGCCCGTCGGCGTCGATCCGGGTCGCCACCAGCGTGTCGCCCTCCACCACGTCGGGCAGCCGGCGCTCGGCGGAGTCGGTCTCGGTGGTCGCGTCGTCCACGCCCTCGACGTAGGCCTTCAGGAACCCGTGGAACGTGATGACCTTGCCGGACGCGGTGAACTCCGCGTCCCGCCCGTCGGCGGTCCTCGCACCCACCCGGAGCGTGACGCTGCGGCCCTCGGCGTCGCGCATCTGCGAGGCGACCGTGCGCATCCAGATCAGCTCGTACAGCCGGAACTCGTCGCCCCGCAGGCCAGTCTCGGCAGGCGTACGGAACCGGTCGCCGGAGGGCCGGATCGCCTCGTGCGCCTCCTGCGCGTTCTTCACCTTGCTCTGGTAGACGCGCGGCTTCTCCGGCAGGTAGTCCGCCCCGAAGAGCTGCCTGACCTGTGCCCGGGCAGCGCTGACCGCCGTCTCCGACAACGTGATGGAGTCGGTACGCATGTAGGTGATGTGGCCGTTCTCGTACAGCCGCTGGGCGACCTGCATGGTGCGGGCCGCGCCGAAGCCGAGCTTGCGGGCCGCCTCCTGCTGCAGGGTGGTCGTACGGAACGGCGCGTACGGCGAACGGCGGTAGGGCTTGGACTCCACGCCGCGCACGGTGAACGTCGACTCGCCCAGGCCGGACTTCAGCGCGTCGGCCTGCGCCTGGTCCAGGTGCACCACGGTGTCCCGCGCGGCGGGCTTCAGCGTCCCGTCGGAGGCGAAGTCGCGGCCCTGCGCCACCCGGCGGCCGTCGAGGTTGACCAGCCGGACCGTCACCGTGCGCGGATCCTTGGTCTCACCGGCGTCCAGCTCGGCGACCAGGTCCCAGTACGTCGCGGTGCGGAACGCGATGCGCTCCCGCTCCCGGTCGACCACCATCCGGGTTGCCACGCTCTGCACCCGGCCCGCCGACAGGCGCGGCATGACCTTCTTCCACAGGACCGGCGAGACCTCGTAGCCGTACAACCGGTCCAGGATCCGCCGGGTCTCCTGGGCGTCGACCAGGTTGTCGTTGATCTGACGGGGGTTGCTCACCGCCTGGTTGATGGCCTCCGGCGTGATCTCGTGGAAGACCATCCGGTGCACCGGAACCTTCGGCTTCAGCTCGTCCAGCAGGTGCCAGGCGATGGCCTCGCCCTCACGGTCCTCGTCTGTCGCGAGGTAGACCGCGCCGGCGTCGGACATGAGGTCCTTCAGGCGCCGCAGGGTGGGCTTCTTGTCGGCGGGCACGACGTACAGCGGAGCGAACCCCTCGTCGACGTTGACGCCGAGCCGGGCCCACGGCTCCTTCTTGTACTTGGCCGGCACCTCGGCGGCGCCGCCCGGCAGGTCGCGGATGTGGCCCACGCTCGACTCCACGACGTAGCCGCGACCGAGATAACCGGCGATCGTCTTCGCCTTGGCAGGCGACTCGACGATGACGAGCCGGGGACCCTCGGTCGGGGTGGAGGCCTTCTTGGCGGGCACTGTGTACCTCTCCTGCCTGTCCTTGTCTGTCTTCCTGCTGGTCTGTTGGTCTGTTGGTCTGTTGGTCTGTTGGTCTGTTGGTCTGTTGGTCTGTTGCGGTTTGCGCCGGTCCGGCGGTGCTTCGCCGTCCGCCCCGTCCGCGTCTTTCGTACGACGGCGGCATGGTCGGAATCGGGTCGGGTCAAGCCGCGCGGGCGATCCGGCCCGCTAGACGGTAACCGTACGACGCCCCGAACTGTTTCGCGGGTGCCTCCCGAGGCGTTGCCCGGCGATGCGGGAACCGAGGACCGCGGGCTCTGGGCGGCTCGACCCGAAGAGTGAGAGTACGTGGTGACTGTCGCGTTGCAACCCCTGGTTTGTGGTTCGGAACCGATGTCGGGAGGCGGAACGTCATGTTTCGGCCCGGTTGGTACGGTTCACGCCGTGGGCCCCGTCCGAGGTCGCGCCCGAGGTGGCGTCCGTGGTCGCGTCGTGCAGATAGCCCTCGGCGTACAACTGCCTGGCGCGCGGCAGCAGGCGGCCCCGCATCCGTGCGGGCTCCTCCTCCAGCAGGGTCGCCAGCGCGTCGGAGATCTGCCCGACCGTCAGTTCGCCGTCGCAGGCGCCGACGAACCCGCCCTCGGCGGTGTCCACCGCGACCGCCCGGCGCATGCCCCGCCGCTGCCGCAGTACGACGTGCTCGGGATCGGGCGCGCCCGGCCGGCCGAGCTGTTCCTGGTCGACGTCGGGGTCCACTCGCAGCCGGGCTCCGAGCAGTACGGCGTCGTCGGCGTAGGAGCCCAGCCGCTCCACCGCGTCCAGCCACCGCTCGACCTCCGCCCCGAGCGGCTGCTCCACCGGGTGCGGCCACTCCTCCATCACGGTCGCCGGACCACCCGGGCGCGGGCCGGCTTCGCGGCGCAGGGTGATCCAGCCGAAGCCGACCCCCTCCGCGTCCTGCGCCTGAAACCACGCCAGCCAGTCGTCGTACCGGCTCGCGTACTCGGGCGTCCCATGCACGCCGGCGTCCTTCAGCCACAGCTCGACGTACTCCGCCGGGTCGGACACCTCCCGCTGCACCACCCACGCGTCGCAGTCGGAGCCGGCGCCGGAATCGGCGAGCCAGTCGCCCAGCCGGTCACGCCAGTCCTCCCCGCGTACGTGTAGCCAGTTGGCCAGGATCTGGCAGACCCCGCCGTCGGCGAGGAAGTCCGGAGCCTGGGTCACGATCCGCCGGCACACCTCGTCCCCGGCCAGCCCGCTGTCACGGTAGGTGAGCCCGCCGCGCGGGGAGATCACGAACGGCGGGTTCGACACCACCAGGTCGAACGTCTCACCCCGAACCGGCTCGAACAGGCTGCCCTCGCGCAGGTCCCAGTCGAAGCCGTTCAGCGCGCCGGTGAGCCGGGCCATCGCCAGCGCCCGCGGGTTGACGTCGGTGCCGACGACGTGGCGTACGTGCCCGGACAGGTGGAGAGCCTGGACGCCGCAGCCGGTGCCGAGGTCGAGTGCCCGCCCGGCCGGTCGGCGTACGGTCAACTGGGCCAGCGTGCTCGCCGCGCTGTTCACGCCGAGGACGTGGTCGGCGGTCACGGCGGGGCGGGCACCGTCCAGGCCCGGCGTCAGGTCGGCGACCACCCACCAGTCCTGGTCGACCTGCTCCTCCCGGGCGGGTCCGCCGGTCGCGCCGTACGGGCGGACGTCGACCAGCGCGCGCACCCGTTCGCCTGCCCGGCCGGGCCCGCGGGCCTCGCCGGCCTCGCGGGCCTCGCGGGCCTCGCCACTGACCGCGCCCAGGAGTCCGGCCGCCACCAGCGGTTCGAGCAGTCCGGGCAGGGCGCGCTCGGCCTGGGGCGCAGGCACCGGACGCTGCAGCAACCACAGCCGGACCAGCGTGTCCAGCGGGTCGCCGCCCTCCGTCGCACGCATCCCGGGGGTGGTCTCGTTGCGGTGCAGCGCTGCGTGCGCGACCGGGCCCAGCCGCTCGCGTACGCCGTCCACGGTGTAGCCGACGCCGGCCAGGTGGGAACGCAGGCGAGCGAGAACGTCCTCGGACAACTCGAACATCCGTCCATCCTGCCGGGAGCCGCACCGGACAACGGCAAGGGCCCCGCCACCGCGAGCGCGGTGGCGGGGCCCTCGACGAATCGAGCGTCGGCCGATCCGGGGAGATCGGTCAGGCGACGTTGGCCGTCTGCCGGTTCTCCTCCTGCTCCGCCCCGATCGAGACCGGGCGGCGCTTGGAGATCGTGACCGCGACCACCACGACCACCACGGCGGCGACGGCGATGCCGATCCGGGCCGGCGTGTTGGCGCTGTCGCCGACCGACAGCTGGACCACGGCCGGGGCGATCAGGACGGCGACGAGGTTCATCACCTTGATCAGCGGGTTGATCGCCGGGCCCGCGGTGTCCTTGAACGGGTCGCCAACGGTGTCACCGATGACAGTCGCCTCGTGCGCCTGCGAACCCTTGCCGCCGTGCGTGCCGTCCTCGACCAGTTTCTTGGCGTTGTCCCACGACCCACCGGAGTTGGCCAGCAGGATCGCCATCAGCGTTCCGGCGGCGATCGCACCGGCCAGGTAACCCGCCAGCGGGCCGACGCCGAGGCCGAAGCCGACCGCGATCGGCGCCATCGCCGCGAGCAGACCCGGGGTGGCCAGCTCACCGAGGGAGTCGCGGGTGCAGATGTCGACCACCCGGCCGTACTCCGGCTTGCCGGTGCCCTCCATGATCCCGGGGATCTCCCGGAACTGCCGGCGTACCTCGAACACCACCGCACCCGCGGCCCGGCCCACCGCGCTCACCGCGAGGCCGGAGAAGAGGAACACGACCGCGGCACCGATGATCAGGCCGACCAGGACGTTCGGCGAGTCGACCGTGCGCAGGAAGCCGGTGGTCGTCGCCGCCGCCTGCGAGCCCGCGGAGGCGAGCGCGTTGGTGACCGCGTCGTTGAACGAGCCGAACAGTGCGGTCGCGGCCAGAACGGCGGTCGCGATCGCGATGCCCTTGGTGATCGCCTTGGTGGTGTTGCCCACCGCGTCGAGCTCGGTCAGGATCTGCGCGCCCTCGCCGTCGACGTCGCCGGACATCTCCGCGATGCCCTGCGCGTTGTCGCTCACCGGGCCGAAGGTGTCCATCGCGACGATCACGCCGACGGTGGTGAGCAGACCGCAGCCGGCCAGCGCGATCGCGAACAGCGAGACGATGACCGAACCGCCGCCGAGCAGGAACGCGGCGTAGACCGCGGCCCCGATCACCAGGGCGGTGTAGACCGCGGACTCCAGACCCAGCGCGAAGCCGGACAGGATGACGGTGGCGGCACCTGTCAACGACGTCTTGCCGACGTCCTTGACCGGGCGGTGCTCGGTGCCGGTGAAGTAGCCGGTCAGCGAGAGGATCACCGCGGCCAGCACGATGCCGAGGATCACCGCGCCGGTGGCGATCAGGCGCGGGTCGCCGCCGAGCCGGGAGATGTTCGCCGGTACGCCAGCAAGTCCGTCGAACGAGGACGGGAGATACACGAACGCCGCGATCGCACACAGAACCGCCGACAACGCGGCCGAGACGTAGAAGCTGCGGTTGATCGTGGTGAGGCCGTTCTCGCCGCCGCGCGGCTTGGTGATGTAGACGCCGACCACGGCGGTCAGTGCGCCGATGGCGGGGACGATCAGCGGGAAGACCAACCCCTGGGACCCGAACGCCGCCTTGCCGAGGATGAGGGCCGCGACAAGCGTCACGGCGTACGACTCGAACAGGTCGGCCGCCATGCCGGCGCAGTCACCGACGTTGTCGCCCACGTTGTCCGCAATGGTCGCGGCGTTGCGGGGGTCGTCCTCTGGGATGTTCTGCTCGACCTTGCCCACGAGGTCAGCGCCGACGTCGGCGGCCTTGGTGAAGATGCCACCGCCGACACGCATGAACATCGCCAGCAGGGCCGCGCCGAAGCCGAAGCCCTCCAGCACGCTCGGCGCGTCGCCGCGGTAGATGAGCACCACGAGCGCGGCACCGAACAGGCCGAGACCGACGGTGGCCATGCCGACCGTACCGCCGGTACGGAACGCCACCCGCATCGCCGGGTCGCGTCCCTGGTCGCGGGCGGCGGCGGCCACCCGCACGTTGGCCCGCACGGCGAGCCACATGCCCATGTAACCGATCAACGCGGAGAAGACCGCGCCGACCAGGAAGAAAATGGAGCGCCCGATCCGGACACTCGCGTCACCGGGGAGGACGAACAGCAACAAGAACACCAGGATGGCGAAGATGCCCAGCGTCCGGAACTGCCGGTTGAGGTAGGCGGAGGCACCCTCCTGGACACCTCGGGCGATGGTCTGCATGTTGGCGGTGCCGTCGCCGGCCGCGAGAACCTCACGGCGGAAGACCGCGGCCATCACGAGCGCGATCACGCCGATCCCCGCGACGATGGCGACGTACGTCAGGTTGCCGCCGGTGAGCGAGACAGGTTCCCCCTCGGCAGCGAGTAGGAACGCGGACATTCGTCCTCCTTGACAGGGGCTACGACGACCCCTTGATGTCGATCCCGTTGATGTGCGCCCCGACATCGGCGTGCGCGAGACGGGGCGTCAGGATCGGAAACCTGGCCATCCCCGGTCCGATCCGAAGCTTCATACACACTCGGGCGTGCGTACGAACGCCGTTCCGGCCGGCCGTGGATGCGTTGTGGTCCCGGTCCAGCGCTCCATCCGCACGACGGTGTCGGCCACCGACCGGCATCGTCGACAGGCGCGCGGACAACTGGCGCCACCGGATGGAATCCGGGGCGCGCCGGAGTCTACAGTGCCCGCCCCCACCAGCGACGACGCGACCCCCGCGAGTCGCGACCCGGGACGGCACCGGAGCTGGTCCGGCGAGATGGGGCGCTCGACGGCCGTACGGCGCGTCGAGTCCACCGGTCTCGCCGAACACCGCTCCAACGGTACTTCGCGGCGGCAGCGTGGCCGGCCACGAGGCAGGCTCCGCCAGGCCCCTACCGAACGGTCGGCATCACCGCCTCGGCGACTGTGTCGTGGATCGGGAAGACCTTCGTCAACCCGGTGATTCGGAATATCTTCAGCAGGCGTTCCTGGGTGCACACGATCTGCAGGCTCCCCTCGTGGGAGCGCACCCGCTTCAACCCGCCGACCAGCACCCCCAACCCGGTCGAGTCCAGGAAGTCGACGCCTTCCATGTCGATGACCAGGTGGTAGTGGCCGGCCTCGACCAGGTCGACCACGTGTTCTCTGAGCCTGGGTGCGGTGTAGACGTCGATCTCACCGCCGACCTCGACCACGATGTGGTCACCTGCGGCGCGGTTCGAGAGGGATAGATCCACGAGCTCCTCCAGCACTACCATCCGACGGACCGGCCCCTGATGGGAATTCAATCACCTGGTGTCACCGCGCCACAGCACCGGGCTACCTCCCGCGCGCGTCGCCTCCGCTGGCCCGGCTGCGGTCCCCCGGCATCCCGCCGGTCAGCGGTCGCCGCCCCGGTGCCGTCCCGGGCGCGGCGGGCGCAGTCCTTTCGTACCGCCCCGGGCGCAGCCCCTTGGTACCGCCCCGGGCGCAGCCCCTTGGTACCGCCCCGGGCGCAGCCTTTTGGTACCGCCCCGGCGTCGGCCCGTGCCGCCCACGCCACGCCTGTGCCGCGACTTGTCGGTGGGACGGTGTGACACTGTCCTTCGTGTCATTCAGCCGGCCGTCCCGTTCCCAGCCGTCCGACGCATCCGCCCAGGACCGTCGCGCTCCGGGCGTCCCCGCCCAGGAACGCCCCAGTCGGGAACGTCCCGTGGAGGAACGCGCCGCCAGGAGGCGTGGTGCGGGCGCGGGCCGGGCCACCGACCCCGCGGCTTTGCTGGACCGGCTCACGCTCGGGTCCGGCCGCGTCGAACGCGTGACCCACGTGGAGCACGTTCCCGCCCGGCAGGGACGTACGGTCGAGTGGCCTTCCTGGGTGCCGCGACAGGTCCTCGACCGGCTCGCCGCCGCCGGCATCCACCGCCCCTGGACTCACCAGGCGCTCGCCGCGCAGCTGGCTCGGGACGGCGAGCACGTCGTCCTCGCCACCGGGACCGCCTCCGGGAAGTCCCTCGGCTACCTGCTTCCGGTGCTCAGCGAGATCCTCACCGGCCCGGACGGGGAAACCACCCGCCGCCGCGCCGGCACCGCGTTGTATCTCTCCCCGACCAAGGCGCTGGCCGCGGACCAGTTCCGCGCGGTGAGCGAACTTGCCGGCGAGGACGCGCTCGCGACCACGTGCGACGGCGACAGCGGGTGGGCCGAACGCGACTGGGCCCGCGACCACGCGGCGTACATCCTGACCAACCCCGACATGTTGCACCGGTCGATCCTGCCCGCCCACGCGCGGTGGGCGAGGTTCCTGGGCTCGCTGCGGTACGTCGTCGTCGACGAGTGCCACCACTACCGCGGCGTGTTCGGGTCGCACGTCGCGCAGGTGCTGCGCCGGCTGCGCCGGATCGTGGCGCACTACGGCGCTGATCCCACGTTCGTGCTGGCCTCCGCGACTGTGTCCGAGCCGGCCGGTTCGGCGAGCCGGCTGACCGGTGTGCCGGTACGCGCGGTGGCCGAGGACGCCTCACCTCATGGCGGGCTGGCGTTCGCGCTGTGGGAGCCGCCGTTCACCGGGCTCACCGGCGAGGGAGGCGCGCCTGTCCGCCGCAGCGCCACCGCGGAGACGGCCGACCTGCTCGCCGACCTCGTGGCCGACGGCGTACGAACTGTCGCGTTCATCCGCTCCAGGCGCGGCGCGGAGGTGGTGGCCGTCCAGGCCCGCGAGCACCTCGCCGAGGTCGCCGCCGAGTTGCCCTCACGGGTCGCCGCCTATCGTGCGGGCTACCTGCCGGAGGAACGCCGCGCCCTCGAACGCGCCCTGCAGAACCGCAGCCTGCTCGGCGTCGCGGCGACGAACGCACTCGAGCTCGGCGTGGACATCGCCGGGCTGGACGCCGTGCTGGTCGCCGGCTATCCGGGCACTCGCGCCTCGTTGTGGCAGCAGGCGGGACGGGCCGGACGCGACGGCCAGGGCGCGCTCGCGGTCTTCGTCGCCCGGGACGATCCGCTGGACAACTACCTCGTCCAGCACCCGGAGGCTGTGTTCGGCCCACCGGTCGAGGCGACCGTGCTGGATCCCGACAACCCGTACGTCGTCAAGCCACACGTGGCGGCGGCCGCTGCCGAACTCCCGATCACCGACGCCGACATCGACCGCTTCGGCCCCTCCGCGCCCGCCGCGCTGCAGGCACTGGAGGCGGAAGGCATGGTGCGCCGGCGCCCGCACGGGTGGTTCTGGACCCGCCGCGGCCGGGCCAGCGACCTGGCCGACATCCGTTCGGTCGACGGGCAGCTCGTACGCGTGGTGGAGGGGTCGACCGGCCGGCTGCTCGGCACGGTCGACGCCGGCGCGGCACACACGTCGGTGCACGACGGCGCGGTCTACCTCCACCAGGGCGCGACATACGTGGTGGACCACCTCGACCTCGAGGCCGCCGTCGCCCTCGTCGAACGCGCCGAGCCCGACTACTCCACCACCGCCCGCGAGATCACCGACATCGAGGTCCTGGACAGCGAACGCGGCGAGCGATGGGGTGAGGCGACCCTCGACTTCGGCTCGGTGAAGGTGGAGAACCGCGTCGTGGCCTATCTGCGCAGGCGGCTGGTCAGCGGTGAGGTGCTCGGTGAGGTGCCGCTGACCCTTCCGCCCCGCACCCTGCAGACCCGGGCGGTCTGGTGGACGGTGTCGGAGGACCAGCTCGCCGAGGCCGGACTCGGCCGTGCGGACGTCGGGGGCGCCGCGCACGCCGCCGAGCACGCGGCCATCGGCCTGCTGCCGTTGTTCGCCACCTGCGACCGGTGGGACGTGGGCGGAGTCTCCACCGCCCTGCATCCGGACACCGGCCGGATGACGGTGTTCGTCTACGACGGGCACCCGGGCGGCGCGGGTTTCGCCGAGCGCGGCTTCACCGCGGCCGCACAGTGGCTCGCGGCGACACGCGATGCGATCGCGGCTTGTCATTGCGCCGACGGCTGCCCATCATGCGTACACTCCCCGAAGTGCGGAAACGGCAACAATCCGCTCGACAAGTCCGGTGCTGTCCGGCTGCTGGATGTTCTGCTCAACGGGGCGCCGCGCGAGGCCCGGCCTGTCGAAGGAGATGACGGCACATGATCGTCGTCGGAGTCATTCTGGTGCTCGTGCTGATCGCTTCCGCGATCGGTATCGCGGTTGGAGGTGGTCAGCCGACGGCTGTCGAGCTCGGGCCACTGCGGATCGAGAGCTCCACCGCGACCTTCTTCTTCATCGGCGTCGGCGTCACGATCGCGGGCGCGTTCGGTGTCTGGTGCCTGGTGGTCGGCACCAAGCGGTGGCGTACCCGTCGGCGGGAGCTGAAGGAACTACGCCAGCGGCCGGCCGACGGCACCGGCACGGCTGCCGGCGGCGGCACGGCTGCCGGCGGCGGCACGGCTGCCGGCGGCGGCTCCACGGCCGGTGGCGGCTCCACGGCCGGTGGCCAGGTGGGGTCCGGCTCCGGCGGGACCAGCCAGGCCGCGGGCGGGGCCACAGCGCCGCGGCACGCCGCCGACGCGGGGACCTCCCCGGGATCGGGCGAGTCCGGCGCCGCTTCGAGCGGACCGACCGAGCACGGCACTCGTGACCACCCGACCGGTGAGCCCGGCCGGCCCGGAAGCGCGGGCGGTCCCGGAAACGCAGGCGGTCCCGAAGACACCGGACGCCGCACCGACCCCGGTGGGCACGCCAACAGGTCCGTCTCGCCGGCCGGCGAGCCTCAGCACGGTGTCCGCCAGGACCCCATGCCGTGAGCACCTGACCTCCGCCCGCGCCCTCCGCGGGCCTCTCGCGTCGACTCCGGGCACCTTCACTGTCAGGGCGGTTGGGTGGTCGGGCCGGCGCGTGCTCGTGCCCGCACGACGAACAGCTCACCTCCTGGCGCGGCCGGATGCGCCTCCACGGTCACATCCACCTCGCTCCCTTCCACCGCACAGGCGACGAGGCGAGCCCGGTGTGCCGCCGCGATCCGGTTGGCCACGGCGCAGGCGGATCCGAGCTGGTCCGGGCGAACCGCCGCGGCCGACAGCGCCGCGAGGTCCGCCGCGGTGTCGGCTCTGCGACCCGCGCTCACGACGGCGACCATCGTCGTCGACACCACCGCCGCCATGACCACGATCGCGGCCGCCGCCAACGTCCAGACGCTGCCGCTGCCGCGTTCACGTCCGCGCCCGAACGCCTTCGCCACCGGTAGGTTGATCTGCGCCAGGCAGTTCGCGTGTGCCATGTCAGGAGACCCCCGGCTCGAGCGCCACGACCGCGTGCCCGCCCACCGTGACCGCCGGCAGCCTGGACAACACCGGCCAGGACGGCCTGGCGTCCGCGACCACGTCGACGCTCGCCACACCGCCGCCGCGACGCACCGTGATCCGGGCGCCCTCGGGCGCGCTGCGCCTCCCCTCCTCCTCGCCGGCGTCGACGGACTCACCGCGGGCCACCGCGCGAGCGGTGTCGCGTGCGGCGTCGACGCAGCGGGCCTGGATTCCGACCACCGCGACCACCCACGTCATTCCGAGCGTCACCGCGACCAGCGCGGTCAACGTCACCGCGGTCTCGGCCGTCACCATGCCCGCCTCGCCGCGCCTTCCCGGCTCCACCTTCACGTCGCCTCCGTTCACCTTCGCTCCAGCACCACGACCGCCTCACCACTCTCCTCGTCCACTGCCGCCGGGGTGGCCGGCCCGCCCGGACTCGGCAGGCGGGTCGGCCCCCGCGATCAGCCCGCCAGGCTCAACGCGGCCTTGACGAGCTTCATCAACAGCTGCTGCACCTCCGAACTCGTCAGCAGCTTGATCAGCAGACCGGCGAAGCTGGCCGCGGCCACGGTGCCCACGGCGTACTCCGCCGTGGTCATGCCCCGCTCGTCCGGGCGAGAGAGCTGACGCACCTTGCGCATAGGTACCTCCAGGAGTTCCGGCGACCGGCCGGTCCGGCGCCCCGATGCCCGAGGCGATGCATCGACAATGCTGGAAAGATGACGGCGGGAGTGCGGTCCCACCCGGCCCTGAGGACAACTCGGCCGGCCCGACACCTGTGGACGAATCACCAACCCTGCAAAGGGGTCTGGGCACACAGGTAGAAGAGCACCGACTCGAGGACAGGAGCGATTCGACAACCGATCCATCTGCGCAAGGGCAGGTTGACACGGGCTCCGAGGCGCGCATCACGATCACGGGAAGGAGCAAAGACGCACGTCCCCGCATGGCGGCATCCGCCGGGCTGGCCCGAGACGAGCCGGACCCTCAACGCAGGAAGGCGTCCACCGCGCCCGCGACCAGCGGGACGATGCCCACCAGGACGAACGCGGGAAGGAAGCACAGCCCAAGTGGCGCGGCCGCGCGTACCCCGACCGTTCTGGCGCGCTGGTCGTTTCGCGCCCGGAGTGCGGCCCGGGCATCGTCGGCCAGCCGGTCGAGAGTGCTCGCCAGCGGTGCACCGGAGTCCCAGACCCGCACCATGGCCCGCCCGAACGGCGCCAGCCGCTCCTCGGCGAGGAAGCCGGACCATGCCGTTCGGGCGTCCGCGCCGAGCCGGAACCCCGTGGCCACCTGTGCGAGCGCGCTGCCCGTGGGCCCTTCCAACTCCTCCGCGATGGCCTCGATCGCCCGCTGGGGTGAACTGCCGGCACGCAGGCATCCGGCCAGCAGGTCGGCGACGAATGGTAGGTCCGCAGCGAGTTGTTCGCGGCGACGGCGCACCTCCCGGGGCTCCAGTCGGCCCAGCACCCACGGCACCGCGAACGCCGCGACCACCCCGAGGACGAGCCCGGTGACACCCCCCACGACCACCGCGGCCGCGCACCCCGCGAGTACGGCGGCCAGCGGCCGGATTCGCCGCTCTCGCCCGCGCACCGGCGCGCGTTCGCGGGACACCGGAGGCCGTGGACGAACGCGGTCCAGTCGCCGGCGAGCCCTCGCCGGGGCGGCCCACGTGAGCACCGCCGCGCCGACGAGGGCGGCGACCAGGAAGCTCACGGTCGTCCCTCCGCGCGGGCAGCCAGGCGTTCGACCCACCACACGCCGGTCGCGGCAAGGAGCGTGCCCAACAGCAGGCAGCCCAGGCCGTAAGGAGTTCGGAGGAGGAAGGCCAACGGGTTGGCGCCGACTCCCGCACCGAGAGCCAGCCCCAGGAGCGGCATGACGGCGAGCATCCGGGCAGTGGCCCGAGGTGCCGCCAGGGTGGCGGCGACCTCTTCCCGGAGACGCTCCTCCGCCCGCATCCCGTGGGCGATCCGCTCCAGAACGACGGCGAGGCCGGCTCCGGTGCCTCCGGCAACCGACCACGCCACGGCGAGCCGCCGCAGCGGCTCCGTACCCGGCGCGCGCACCATGCGCAGGGCGGCAGGCACGTCACCGCCCATCCTGCTCACGGCGGCGACCGGTGTGAGGTCGGGGAAGATGCCTGCCGCGGCCACGAGTGCCTGGTCGGCGCTGCGACCTGCGCGGAGTTCGGCAGCGACGGTCTCGGTCGCCTCCCACAGGGCCGCTCGCCGGTGGCGCACGGCCCGGCGCCGGGACCACACGCCGCCGAGCCGACGGCCGAGCGCATGGAGTGGGTGAGTTCGAAGAGAGCGGGTCCGCCGACCGCTCGGAGATGAATCGGAGCCGGTGCCGCGGTTCGCAGGACGCCCGCCGCCGGCAGGCGGCGCGGCCGCGGAGCCTTCCGTGCCCAGGCGACGTAGCAGAGTGCTCGGCGGGGCCGGCACGCACAGGGCGACGGCAAGACCGACCAGGCAAGCGACGATAACCGCCCCGGAGCTCATCGAGCACCACCACGGTCGCCCACGTCCCGCCTGGTCAGCAACCGGCGCAGCCGGGGCAGGCCGGCACCGACCCGCACCTCGCCGTCGGCGTCGAACCTCACCGCCGACACTGCCGCCACCAACCCGTTGGCCTGGCGTTCGAACACGCAGATCTCGCCCACCCGACGTCGACCGTCCCGGCCACGAACCAGATGCACGTCCACGTCGACCGCCGCGGCCAGTTGGCTGTGCACGGCGGCTCGTCCCAGTCCGGCGGCGACGCCGAGCGCCTCGATCCGCGCGGGCACCTCCGCGGCGGAGTTGGCGTGCAGCGTGCCGCAGCCGCCCTCGTGGCCGGTGTTGAGCGCCGCCAGCAGGTCGACGACCTCAGCTCCCCTGACCTCGCCGACCACCAGCCGGTCGGGCCGCATCCGCAGCGCCTGTCGCACCAACGTACGAACGGTGATCTCACCCGCGCCCTCGAGGTTTGCCGGGCGCGCCTCCAACGCGACGACGTTCGGGTGATCGGGCGCCAGCTCCCCTGAGTCCTCCACAAGGACGAGCCGATCGGATGCCGGGACCAGGGACAGCAGGGCGGCCAGCAGCGTGGTCTTCCCCACACCGGTGCCACCCGACACGAGGAACGCCAACCTGGCCTTGACAAGCCTGCCGAGAAGCTGCGCGCCCTCGACCGGCACCGAACCCTCGGCCACCAGCTCGTCGACCGCGAAGGCACGCCGGCGCGGCACGCGCAGCGAGATGCAGGTGCCGCGCGTCGACACCGGCGCCAGTACGGCGTGGAATCGGGTGCCGTCGGCCAGCCGTGCGTCCACGAACGGGGTCGCGTCGTCGAGCCGTCGCCCGGCACCGCCGGCCAGGCGCTGGGCGAGCCGTCGTACGGCGGCCTCGTCGTCGAAGGCGACGTCGGTGGGTTCGAGCCCCGCACCGCGATCGACCCACACCTGTCGCGGGCCCTGGACCAGTACGTCGGTCACGGCAGGATCGGCGAGGAGTGCCTCGAGCGGGCCGGCACCAGCCAGCTCGCGGCGCAGCGTCTCCACGATGCGCAGCACGGCGGCATCGCCGAGGATCCGGCCCTCTGCCCCGAGCGCGGCGGCCACCCGGGCCGGCGTTGGATCGACGGCCTGCTGGGCCAGCACCTGGCGAACGCGATCGAGCAGTCCCTGGTCGACCGTCGCGGCGGTCGCGGCCCCGGTCATGCGGCCGTTCCGTTCCGACGGGCCCGCCGGTCCGGGCGCGCCCGCCGGGCGGGCCAGGCGTCGAGGTCCGCAGCCGACTGCGATGACTGCGATGACTGTGCCGACTGACGGGGTGAGCCGATGCCCAGGTCTGCCAGCAGCCGTCGGCACAACGCCGCGAGCGGGCCCTTGCCACGGCGACCGGGCGCCTCGCCGTGTTCGAGCATCACGTCCAGCCGTGGCTCGGGTGCGAGTTCGCCGGCCAGGGGAAGCTCAAGCGCGGCAGCCACCACCTCACCGTCCAGCCCAGCCGGTGACGGCCCGCGGACCACCAGCCGAAGGTCGGACACCAGTGCGCTCACGGCCGACCTCACCCGGGCGGCGGCCGCGACCGCGCGTACCTCGGCGGGGACGACCAGCAGCGCGAGGGTGCACTGTGCCAGTGCCGCTTCTGTGGCCTCGTCGAGGTGTCTGGGCAGGTCGACCACCACAAGGTCGCCACCGCGCACAGCCGCGTTCAGCACCGACCGCATCGCCGCTCGCGGGATGGTGAGCAGGTCGCCGCGGTCCCAGGAGAGCACCACCAGGTCGTCGACGCGCGGCAGCGCCGACCGCAGGGCACCCGCGCTCACCCTCCCCTCGGTCGCCACCAACTCCGGCCATCGCATGCCCGTGCAGTCCTCACCGCCGAGGATCAGCTCGATGCCACCACCGAGCGGATCGCCGTCGACCAGGAGGCTTCGTACGCCGCGGCCGGCGGCCGTCACCGCAAGTGCGGCGGCGAGCGTCGACGCTCCCGCCCCACCACGTCCGCCCACGACGCCGACCGTGACCGCCTGCCGCCCCTCACCCTCGGCGGCGTCGGCCAGCCGATGGACGATCCACTGCTCCGCGTCGGGGAGCTGCAGAACGTGCTCGGCGCCGAGTTCGACCGCGCCCTGCCACAACCCGCGGCTGTCCAGGGTGTGACTGACCACCACGACGTCCGGGCGTCGGGGCGGGCTCACGCGGGCGAGGTCCGCCACGAGGTCGGCGCCGACCAGGACAAGAGGGGCCGCGGACCATAACCGGCGCGCTATTCCGGCGTCGGCCGCCACCTCCAACCCGGCACCGGCCGCCGTCCCGAGCCGGACGAGATCGTCGAGGAGGAGTTCGTCTGCCGTCGCGACGACCGGTCGCGACCCGGGCAGGAGTCCAGACATGGAGAACCTTTCGAACCAGCCACAGAAGGGCGGAGAGCGGTCGGAACGGCACTCACGATGCCTCGCCGGTGACAGCGGCGAGCGGGCCCGAGCCGGGCCTGTGGACGGGTCCACCGATGTCGTCGGTGTGGAAAACATCCGGGAAACGGCGGTGTGAAGCCACGAAAGTCGGAGGGTTCGCGAGGGTGCGCGCCGGGCAGGAGAGCAGACGACACGAGCTACACAGGAGACAGCCCCCGCCGGGGGGGAGAGCGGGGGCTGTCCCTGGCCTCAGCGCGCTCGGCGAGCTGGGCCGGCACCAGCGGCGAGGGGATCAGCCGCTGAGATTCAGCTTCCCTCGGCGAAGTCGTCTCAAACTTCGGACGAGGGTTCACACTCAGTTTGTCTCACGGGTGTCCGCCGCGCCAATCCTTCGCGGTAAAAGGCCGTGGCCGCCCACGATGATCCCCGTTGGGTCCAGCCGATTCGGCCGATACCCCGGAATTCTCCGCAATCACTCAGACTTGTGCCCGGTCGCTCCCATTGCCGGTGGGATGCAGATCGCCCGGTGAGCGAAGCCGTTACCGAAAAGACCACTGCCCGACGGCGAACCGTTGTGCACAGAGCGTTCCGGCCTCCCCCGTGCGGACCTAGGCTGGTGGACGGCCATGGGATCGGCCGGACGACGAGCCCGATCCGGACGAGCCCGATCCGACGAGCCGACCGACAGCCCGACCGACAGCCCGACCGACGACGGACGAGGACCTGCCGACGATGCCCGACGAAGACCCGCGCCGGCCCGACCGCGGCCACCGGACTGCGGCGTTCTTCGACCTGGACAAGACAATTCTGGCCAGGTCGAGCACGCTCGCCTTCAGCCGCCCGTTCTACAACGGTGGTCTGATCAACCGGCGTGCCGTGCTGCGCTCGGCGTACGCACAGTTCGTCTACCTTCTTGGCGGCGCCGACCACGAGCAGATGGAGAAGATGCGGGCCTACCTGTCGGCGATCGTCACCGGGTGGGACGTGCAGGGCGTGAAGGACATCGTGGCCGAGGCCCTCCACCACGTCGTCGAGCCGCTGGTGTTCGCCGAGGCCGTCGCGTTGATGGCAGACCACCAGGCCGCCGGCCACGAGGTGGTCATCGTCTCCTCCTCCGGGCAGGAGGTCGTCGGGCCGATCGGTGAACTCCTGGGCGCCGACCGGGTGATCGCCACGAGGATGGGCGTCGAGGACGGCAAGTACACCGGCGTGATCGACTTCTATTCCTACGGCGAGAACAAGGCGACCGCCGTACGCGAGCTCGCCGCCGAGCGGCACTACGACCTGGCCGAGTGCTACGCGTACTCCGACTCGATCACCGATCTCCCCCTGCTGCAGGTGGTGGGCCACCCGTACGCCGTCAACCCCGACCGCGCCCTGCGCCGCATCGCGGCGGAGAACGGCTGGCCGACCCTCCGGTTCGCCCGGCCGACCGCGGTGGACGGGACCGGCTCGCGCACTGCCGGCCGCCGGCCCGCGCTGGCCGTCGCGGCGTGCGCGGGCGCGGCGGTGGCGGTGGTGTGGGCCGTCCGCAGCGGCCGGATCTCCGAAGTACGCGCCCGGGTGGATCTTCGCGCCGAAAGTAAAGATCTTGGCCGGGCCCTTTCCTTCGCGGGACGAAGGTCGTAGAAAGGCAGTACGTCCCGTGGGGCCAGAAGAAGCGCTCCGGTGTACTTCTGATCGCACGAGACGTGCACGCCGGCCGGGGCACCCACGCGACGACCAGCCCATCTTCGAGGGCGGTCGCTTCGGATCCTGGATTCCCGGGACCGAATCGACACCAAGGTGCGCGCTTGGTCACCCGGCCGACGTGCGCCTACCGCGCTCGCCTCGCCCGCCTCCTTCGCCCGGCGTGGACGCGTCGTACGACCTGCGCGGATGGAACGATTCCCCGACGACCGGACAACCGTTCCGCGTCGGTTCGCTGCTTATCCCCGCCTGGGGTTCGCGATCTGCGTCGTTGCGTACGACGAAAACGTCTGCGACGTAGGACAAACCGGCGGTTCCGCGCCGTATCGTCGCGGCATGGCGGCGTTCGGTGGGCACTCGCCCGGAGAGCCCTCGTTCGAGGTCCTCGACGACGGACGCGTCGAGGAGACGACCGCCGGCGGACCTCGCCACGGAGGCGGCCGCCGGCTGCGGAGTCGTCGGTTCGTGCCCCTGGTCGCGGCGCTGCTCGTAGGCCTCGTCGGTGGAGCGGCGGCGACCATCTGGTGGGTTCGCCAGCCCGGGGGCATCGCCCACACCGAGCCTGTCCGGTTGTTCGCCCAGGTAAGCTCCGGCGCCGACGAGCCGGACGACCGCGCCTGCGTGTCGGTCCTCGTCGTCCTGCACAACCTCGGAGACCACCCCCTCACCATCGAACGCGTCGACGTCCGGCTACCGCGGCTGCGAACGAGCCGGCAGTGCCCACCGCCGGAGCAGCCCGCGGGCGACACGGCCATCCGGCCGGCCGGCTACCTCGCGTACGTCCTTCGCCTCGGACTGGTCTGTCCGTCGTCGGGCACGGACGCCGCCGCAACCTCGCGCTCGACGCCCGCACCTCGCTACACCGCCGTTGCCAGGAGCCCGTTCGGAAAGCGAACCACCGTCACCGGCGGGGTCGACACCACGGGGCTGGAGTCTGGTGCCGAACTGTGCGGCAGGCGTCCCGGCTCACTCACGTTGTGGTGGTCGGGCGAGAACGCGGCGCGGATCGGCGCGCCCGGCCGGACGCCTGCTCTCCGGTTGACGGGGCTGGTCGGCTCCGGCCTTTCCGCGCCGGACGTCGAACTCACTTCGCTGGGTACGGCTGCCGGCAGCGCGTTCGTGATCAGCGCGCACGGTCTGCCGCTTCGCCTGCACTCCGACACCGACCGTCAAGTCGTCGTTGACATCGCGGTACGGGACTGTGCCCGGGCCCGCCGCTTCGCCGACGCCGATCTGGTGCTGACCGCCACCACCCGGCCGGCCGCACACATCTCGGGCACCCTCACCGACGGTCCCCGGTCGCTGACGGTCGCCCTGGTCCGCCTGGTCGACGCCACCTGCGGCGCTCCCGCCCCGGCCCGCTGAGCCGGTGCCGGACCACCCCCGGATCGGCCTCCTCGTCACCTCACGATCGGCCTTCCGATCGCCCAGATCACCCCACACATCGACCGACCCGAAACCGCCGCGGCAATGAGCTCTCGCGTACGATCACCGCACCATGGAAGAGTCGGTACGACGGTCACTGGGACGCTCATTCGGACCCACCGCAGCGGACTACGAACGCAGTCGTCCCGACTATCCTGCGGCCGCCGCGGACTGGCTGCTGGCCGGTCTGGACGACAGCCCTCGCAGGCGTGCCGGCTGGCCCGCGACCGTCGTCGAGCTCGCCGCCGGGACCGGCAAGTTCACCAGGTCCCTGGTCGCGGCCGGCCACGATGTCATCGCGGTCGAGCCCGCCCAGCCGATGCTGGACCGACTGGTCCGGGCGGTTCCCGAAGCCCTCGCAGTCCGGGGAGTCGCCGAGCGGATTCCCCTCGCCGGCAGCAGCACGGACGCGGTACTCGTCGCCCAGGCGTTCCACTGGTTCGACACCGAACCATCGCTGGCCGAGATCGCCCGCGTCCTGCGACCCGGCGGGATGTTCGGCCTGGTGTGGAACTACCGCGACGAGTCGGTCCCCTGGGTGCGGCAGCTGTCCCGCCTGCTCGGCACCGACCGGTCGCAGACCCGGCACGCGGAGGAGCTGATCGAGAAGCTGGAGTGGAGCAGGCTATTCACCCCGCCGAAGCGGACGACGTTCCGGATGTGGCAGCGACTGGACCGGCAGGGGCTGGTCCGGCTGGTCGCGTCCAGGTCGTACGTCTCGACGATGTCTCCGGCCGACCGCGAGGAGCTGCTGTTCAACGTCGGCCAGCTCTTCGACGTGACCGCCCGCCAGCCCGACGGCCTGCTGCTGCCGTACACGACGATCTGTTACCGCGCCGGTGTGCGCAAGTGGTGACGGTCCCGGGTGCGAGACTGATTCGATGAGCAACAGCGGGGACCCCACAGAGTCCACCCGGCCGGCGGCGGAGGAGCCCGGCCGGGCCCTGCACCGCATGGCCGTCGAGCTGGCCGCGATGTCGCAGAACGGCCTGACCTACAGCTCCGACCGCTACGACATCGCCCGCTACGAACGGCTGCGGTCGATGTCGGCCGACCTGATGGGGTTGATCGGTACGCCCGACGCGGCGGAGTTCCGGGCGGCGCTGAACGCCGAGGCCGGGCACGCCACGCCCAAGGTCGACGTACGCGGCGCGCTCTTCCGTGACGACCGCGTGCTGCTGGTCCAGGAGGCAGGCGACGGGCGCTGGACGCTGCCCGGAGGCTGGGCGGACGCGCTGGACTCCCCGTCGGCCGCCGCCGAACGCGAGTTCGCCGAGGAAGCCGGTCTTCGCGTACGCGCACGGCGGCTGGCAGCGGTGCACGACGGTTCGGTCCGCAACGGCCACGCCGGCAGTCCCTGGCACACGTACAAGCTGTTCTTCCTCGTCGACCGGCTGGACGACTCACCACCGCGGGCGGGCCTGGACGGCGAGACCGTCGACGTCGGCTTCTTCGCCCTCGACGAGCTGCCCGCGCTGTCCACCGCCCGGTGCACCGCGGACCAGTTGGCGATCCTGCTCGCCCATCACCGCGACCCCGCCCTGCCCACCGACTTCGACTGACCAACCGACGCCGGCTGACGCATCGGCTTCGACCGACTGGGAGCAGGCCGCGAGCTCGGCCGTACGAGGCACCGCTTTGCCGTTTCGTGAGCGCCACTTGACGAAAACACTTCCGGTGCGCCGCCGACACCTCTACGTTGGCCTCCAACGAAGTCACGGTGCGACACCGGGACGTACCGGTGAGGCACCGCCACAACGTCGGACGCGGCTGCCCGTCGGTAGGCAGGCGCCGCACACAGCGGAGGTGGGCAGCGTGGCCGGACCCGACGCGAGACCGGAGCCGAAACCCGATCCCGGGGCCGGACCGACCGTCTCGGACCACAGCGCGTACGCGGAGATCGCGCACAGCGAGGAGTTCCGCCGGCTGCGCGGGCGGCACCGCGGGTTCGCGTTCCCGTGGACAGTCGCCTTCCTGGCGTGGTACCTCCTCTACGTCGCGTGCGCCAACTGGGCACCCGGGCTGATGAGCACCAAGGTGGCCGGCAACGTCAACGTCGCGCTGGTGTGGGGGCTGCTGCAGTTCCTGTCCACGTTCGTGATCGCGTTCCTCTACAGCCGGCACGCGCGCCGCCACCTCGATCCGGTGGCCGGAGAGCTCAATGACCGGTTCGAGAGCACCCGCTCCCAGACCGGAGCCGCATCATGAGCGGCCTTCCGACGGCGGCCCAGATGGCGGCGGCCAAGGTGGCGGCGCCGGTCCAGTCCTCCGACCACCGCACGCTGACGATCGTGCTGTTCCTCGTCGTCGTGGCAGTCACGTTGTACGTCACGCTGGTGGCCAGCAGGCAGAACCGCACCGCCGCCGACTACTACGCCGCCGGCCGGTCCTTCTCCGGTTTCCAGAACGGCATGGCGATCTCCGGCGACTACATGTCGGCCGCGTCGTTCCTCGGCATCTCCGGAGCGATAGCGCTCTCGGGGTACGACGGCTTCCTGTACTCCATCGGGTTCCTCGTGGCGTGGCTGGTCGCGCTGATGCTGGTGGCCGAGCTCCTGCGCAACTCCGGCCGGTTCACCCTCGCCGACCAGCTCGCCTACCGCATGCGCCAGCGGCCGGTACGCACCGCCGCCGCGGTGTCCACACTCGGCGTCTCGATCTTCTACTTGCTGGCGCAGATGGTCGGGGCGGGCTCTCTGGTGGCGTTGCTGCTGGGCATCAGCAGCGACACCGCCAAGAACCTCACCATCGCTCTCGTCGGCGCGCTGATGATCTTCTACGTCACGGTCGGCGGGATGAAGGGCACCACCTGGGTGCAGATCGTCAAGGCCGTCCTGCTCATGGGCGGCACACTGCTGGTCACCGGCATCGTGTTGTGGAAGTTCGGCTTCAACCTCTCCGACCTGCTGGGCACGGCCGCGGACCGCAGCGGCAAGGGGCAGGCGTTCATCGAACCAGGGCTGAAGTACGGCAAGTCGCTGACCTCCCGGATCGACTTCCTGTCCCTCGGCCTCGCCCTCGTCCTCGGCACCGCCGGCCTGCCGCACATCCTGATCCGCTTCTACACCGTGCCGACCTCGCGCGCGGCACGGTCCTCGGTGCAGTGGGCGATCGGCATCATCGGCGCCTTCTACCTGATGACGCTGGTGCTCGGCTTCGGCGCGGCGGCCATGCTCGACACCGGCCCGGACTCCCAGGTGGCGGCGACCGCGGGCAACGTCGCCGCCCCGCTGCTGGCGCAGGCGGCCGGAGGTGGTGCGGGCACGACCGGTGGTGCGGTCCTGCTGGCGTTGATCGCCGCGGTGGCGTTCGCCACCATCCTCGCGGTGGTCGCCGGCCTGACGCTCACCTCGGCGTCGTCGTTCGCCCACGACATCTACGCGCACGTGCTCCGGCGCGGTCAGGCGTCCGAACGCCAGGAGGTCCGGGTCGCCAGGATGGCGGCGATCCTGATCGGGGCGGTGGCGATCGTGCTGGCGATCCCGGCGCAGCGGCTCAACGTCGCCTTCCTGGTGGCGCTGGCGTTCGCGGTGGCGGCCTCGGCAAACCTCCCGGCGATCGTCTACAACCTGTTCTGGCGCCGGTTCAACACCCGGGGCGCGGTGTGGAGCATCTACGGCGGGCTGGGCAGCGCCGTGCTGCTCGTCTTCTTCTCCCCTGTGGTCTCGGGCAAGGTCGCGCCTGACGGTACGAGCGCCTCGCTCTTCCCGCTGGGCGTCGATTTCGCGTGGTTCCCGCTGGAGAACCCCGGCATCGTGTCCATTCCGCTCGGGTTCCTGCTCGGGTGGGCGGGCACCGTCTCGAGCAGGGACCGCGACTCCGAACCCCGCTTCGACGAACTGCAGGTGCGCGCCCTGACCGGCGCCGGAGCGGAGGTGGCGTCCGGGCGCTGACCCGCCCCGTCGGGACCGCACGGTGGACTGCGGATCCGTCACGCTGTGCGCCCGCCCGGATGGCCCGCGTCGCCCTTGGTGTGCACTGTCAGCCTCCCGCCGGTCCAGGCCACCGGGTGCGGGCCGGGCACGCTCCCGGGCTGCCGGGCCGGAGGGCTAGGGTCTAGAAACACGTCCTGGACGCCAGACTGCCAGCACACCGAAGAAGGGGTTGTCCGTGAGCGAAGCACTGTCGAACCTCCTGCGGGAAGACCGCCGCTTCCCGCCGCCCGCGGAGCTCGCCGCCGCCGCCAACGTCACCAAGGAGACCTACGCCGAGGCGGACGCCGACCGGATCGCCTTCTGGGAGAAGCAGGCCCGCCGGCTGCACTGGGACCGCGAGTGGGACGAGGCGCTCGACTGGAGCAAGGCGCCCTTCGCGAAGTGGTTCGTGGGCGGCCGGATCAACGCCGCGTACAACTGCCTGGACCGCCACGTCGAGGCCGGCAACGGCGACAAGGTTGCCTACCACTGGGAGGGCGAGCCGGGCGACACCCGCACGATCACCTACGCCGACCTGCTGCGCGAGGTCTCCAAGGCGGCCAACGCGCTGACCGAGCTGGGTGTGCGGGCCGGCGACCGGGTGGCCATCTACATGCCGATGATCCCCGAGACCGTGGTCGCGATGCTGGCCTGCGCCCGGCTGGGTGCGCCACACACCGTGGTGTTCGGCGGGTTCTCGGCGAGCGCACTGCGCGACCGCATCCAGGACTGCGACGCGCGGATCGTGATCACCTCCGACGGAGGCTACCGCCGGGGCGCACCGAGCGCGTTGAAGCCGCAGGTCGACCAGGCGCTCACCGAATGCCCGGACGTGCGCAACGTCCTCGTGGTGAAGCGGACCGCCCAGGACGTGGAGTGGACCGAGGGCCGCGACCTGTGGTGGCACGAGGTCGTCGACAAGCAGAGCGACCAGCACACGGCGGAGTTCTTCGACGCCGAGCAGCCGCTCTACGTCATGTACACCAGCGGCACCACCGGCAAGCCCAAGGGCATCCTGCACACCACCGGCGGCTACCTCACCCAGGTCGCCTGGACGCACTGGGCGGTCTTCGACGTCAAGCCGGACGACGTCTACTGGACCGCCGCCGACATCGGCTGGGTCACCGGTCACTCCTACATCGTCTACGGCCCGCTGGCCAACGGCGTGACGAGCGTGATGTACGAAGGCACGCCGGACACCCCGCACCGCGGCCGCTGGTGGGAGCTGATCGCGAAGTACGGTGTCAGCATCCTCTACTGCGCGCCCACCGCGATCCGGACGTTCATGAAGTGGGGCGAGGACATCCCGGCGGAGTTCGACCTGTCCTCGCTGCGCGTGCTGGGCAGCGTCGGCGAGCCGATCAACCCCGAGGCGTACGTGTGGTACCGCACCTACATCGGTGGCGGCCGGACCCCGGTCGTGGACACCTGGTGGCAGACCGAGACGGGCGGCATCATGATCACCCCGCTGCCGGGCGTGGCCGAGGGGAAGCCGGGCGCGGCCATGACTGCGCTGCCCGGGATCTCCGCCGAGGTGGTCGACGACGCCGGCAACCCGGTGCCCAACGGCGCCGGCGGTTACCTCGTGCTCACCGAGCCGTGGCCGGCGATGCTGCGGACGCTGTGGGGCGACGACCAGCGTTACATCGACACGTACTGGTCGCGGTTCGAGGGTCGCTACTTCGCCGGTGACGGTGCCAAGAAGGACGACGACGGCGACATCTGGTTGCTCGGCCGGGTCGACGACGTCATGAACGTCTCCGGGCACCGGCTGTCCACCACCGAGATCGAGTCCGCGCTGGTGTCCCACCCGAAGGTGGCCGAGGCAGCCGTGGTGGGGGCCACCGACCCGACGACCGGGCAGGCCGTCGTGGCGTTCGTGATCCTGCGCGGCAGCGCGGCCGAGTCCGGGGAGGAGGCGGCGAAGGAGCTGCGCAACCACGTGGCCTCCGAAATCGGGCCGATCGCCAAGCCCCGCCAGATCCTCGTGGTGGAGGAGCTGCCGAAGACGCGCTCCGGCAAGATCATGCGCCGGCTGCTGCGCGACGTGGCGGAGAACCGCGAGCTCGGCGACGTCACCACCCTCACCGACTCCTCGGTGATGGAGCTGATCCGGTCCAACCTCTCCACGCCCGGCGCCGCTGACGACGACTGAGCCGGCGGACCGGCCACGGGTCGGAGCCGAGCCGTGACGACGTGGCCCTGAAGGATTTGCGAATCGGAAACCTTCAGGGCCACGTCACCGATGGTCCCGGGCGTGTCGAGGCTGCGGATCACTGGCCGGGGTAGACCCGAGGTACGCACCACTGGCTGGTCCTGGCTGGTTCTGGCTGGTTCTCGCCAGCCCTCCAGCCGTCCGGCGAACTCCGGAAGGACACCATGCGCGCACTCGTCGTCGATCACTCCGCTCCCGCACATCTGCGGCTGGCCGAGGCATCCGACCCCCGACCGGCCGCCGGCCAGGCACTGGTCGAGGTGCGGGCGTTCTCCCTGAACTACGGCGAGCTGGCCGGCCTGCCCAACCAGCCCGAGGGCCTGGTGCCGGGCTGGGACGCCGCCGGTGTCGTGGTCGCTGCGGCCGCCGACGGGAGCGGTCCGGCGGAGGGCTCCCGGGTGGTGACGTTCGGTCCGGCCGGCGCCTGGGCGGGGCTGCGCGCGGTGGACACCACCGAGCTCGCCGTGGTGCCCGACGAGATCGACCTGGGCACGACCAGCGCTCTCCCGGTTGCCGGCGTGACCGCGCTTCGGGCGATCCGCAGGTTCGGGTTCGTCGGGGGCGAGCGGGTCCTGGTGACCGGGGCGTCCGGCGGGGTGGGCAGGTTCGCGGTGCAGATCGCGGCGCTGGCCGGTGCGTACGTGATCGCCAGTGTCGGCCGGCCCGAACGCGGCGCCGGCCTGGCCGAGCTCGGCGCCGACGAGGTGGTCGTCGGTGTGGACACGGTGGCGGGTCCGCTGCACGGGGTGGTGGACAACGTAGGCGGCCCGCACCTGGTGAAGGCATTCGGCCTGCTGGGCGAGGGCGGCTCGCTGCAGTCGATCGGCGCCACCTCCGGTGAGCCGGCGGTGTTCCCGCCGTACGCCACGGTCGGCACCCGGCGCAGGCTGGAGGCGTTCACCATGGGCGGCAACCTCGCCGGCGACCTCGGCTATCTCGTCGGCCTCGCCGCCCGCGGCCGCCTCGACATCCAGGTCGGCTGGCGCGGCTCGTGGGAGCAGATGGCCGAGGCGGTCGAGGCGTTGTTCGGCCGCCAGGTGGCCGGAAAGGCCGTACTCGACGTCAGCTGAGCGCCCGGTCGCTCAGGTCGGCCAGTCCAGCTGTGGCGCGGGTACTCCGACCGAAAGACCGTACGCCTTGGCCGCAGCTTCGCCAGCTTGGTCGCCGCGTGGATGGCGGAAGATCCGCCCGGCGTAGACGACGAACGTCTCTTCGTTCGTCCGGAAGTCGACGTACCAGCTGCCGACGTCCAGCGCACCGACGAACTGCGCCGCCAGTCTCGGCGCCCGCTCGTCGGGCAGCGAGAACGACAGCAGCGTCCACAGCGCCGGCTGCCCCGCCGTGGGGTCTCCGGCGTCGACGCGGACGATCCTGTGCACGGTGAGGTCGAGTTCGTCGAGTTCGCAGTCGGTGCGCAGGCTCTCGGCGATGAGCGTTCCCTCTGCCATCGGCGTACGTTAACCCCGGCCACCGACAGCGGCCGATGCGCAGACTCTGGTCACCGGGAGATCCTTGGCACTCGTGGACTTCCAGCCGATCGAACGCCCGTCGGAAGCGTTCCAGCAGTCGGTCACCGCCGAGCAGGTGGTGGCCATGACCCGTCGCGCCTTCGGCACGCACGTGCAGGTCCGCGCGGCGGTCGAACTCGGTAACGGCACGTACAACAACACCTACAGCGTCGACCTCACCGACGTGAACACCGGCGAGGACCCACATGAGAGCCCCGGCGAGCCCTCGGGCGCGAACCCGCGCAGGGATCGCTCGGTCATTCTGCGGGTCGCGCCGGAGCCCGCCCGGCAGTCCCGCACCGATCACGCATTCCTGCGCAACGAGGTCGCGAGCATCCCCCACCTCGCCCCGATCGCCGCGCTCATGCCGAGGCTGCTCGCGACCGACTTCAGCCAGCAGGTCGTGGGCCGGGACTACGTGTTCCAGTCACTGCTGCACGGCGTACCGGCGCCCGAGGGACTGGCCGCCTACCCGCGGGCGTCCTGGGCGGCGTTCTACCGGAACCTGGGCGCGATCACCCGGGTCGTCCACGACGTACGTGGAGAACGCTTCGGCCCGGTCTCCGGCCCGGCGTTCGACACCTGGAGCGAGGCGGTGGCCGCTCACCTGGACGATCTCGCCGCCGACCTGGACGACCTCGGCCTGGACGCCACCGACGTACGCCGGCTGGCCCAGGTTGCCGTCGCCCACCGCACCGTGCTGGACCGGATCCGCGAGCCCCGCCTGCTGCACGGCGACCTGTGGACAGTCAACGTGATGCTCACTCCGGGCGCTCCGGAGCCGACTGTCTGCGGTGTGTTCGACTGCCACCGGTGCTCATGGGGCGACCCCGAAGCGGACTGGTCGATCCTGCTCGCGGGCCGGCGGCCGGGCACCGAGCGGGACGCGTTCTGGGAGGCGTACGGACCGTTGACGAACGCCGACGAGGCGAGGCTGCGCCGGCTGATCTACCGGGCCTCGCACCTCGCCGCCGCCCGGCTGGAACGCCACCGTCTGGGCAACCACGTCGGCGTCGCCGAGTCCTACGACGAGATGCGCGAACTCCTCGCCCTGCTGCCCGGCTGACACCCCTCCAGGAGGTTCACCGTCAGTCGTCGTCGAGCTGGAAGCCCTGCCGGCGTCGGACCCGGTCATGCACCTCGGCGGGCAACGCGTCGGCGGCCAGCAGCTTCGGCAACAGCTCCGGCTCCAGAGTGAGGGCACGGAACGTCAGCGCGATGGTGACGTCGTGGTCGGGCCGGTGGACGACGACCACCTCGTCACCGGTACGCACCTGTCCGGGCGTGACCACCCGGAGGTAGGCCCCGGGCAGGGCGCCGCGGGTGAACGTCTTGATCCACCCACGCTCGGCGAGCCAGCCGGCGAACGTCGAGCACGGGATCCGCGGCACCGACACCTCGAGAACCGTCGAACCGATCCGCCACCGCTCGCCGATCCGGGCGCCGTTGACGTCCACGTCGACCGTGGTGAGGTTCTCCCCGAACGAACCAGGCCGCAGCTCCCGGCCGAGCACGCGCTGCCAGTGGTCGAGATCCTCCCGGGCGTAGGCGTACACCGCCTGGTCGTCACCGCCGTGGTTCTTCCGATCGCCGATGAAGTCGCCGACCAGACCGCTGCCCTGCCCGCCGTGCTTGGGCCCGGGTGCGCGTACGTCGACCGGCTCGGTGACCGGCAGCTTGCCGATACCGGTGGACTCGGTGTCCTTGTGCGGGTTGGGTTCGGGTGCCCCGACGTTGACGGAGAGAACGTGTGCCATCGCGGCGACCCTACTGGGCACCGCAACTGCTTTTGGATCTGACGGGGCGCCGGTCACCTGCGTCGCAGCTGCACCCGAGGCTGCTGCACCGTCGGGTCGTCGGGGCGTACGGGCGCCAGCTGCTGGGTCTTGTCGCCGGCGTTGCCCGGCTGCGGGACGTCCGGAGCCGCGGGCCCTCCCGCCGGGCGGTCGCCGTTGGTCCCTCGGTCGCCGTGCTCGGGCGCGTCCGCGGTCGCCGACGCTTCCTCCGCCTTCTCACCCGGCTTCTCGTCCGCACCGTCGCCTGCGTTCTGTCCGGCGTCCTGCGGCGCCTCCTGGCCGGTGGACGGCGCGGAGGAACCCGGCACACCGACGGCGGCCAGCGCGAAGCCTGCGTCCTCGCCCCCGGACAGGGTGGCGAGCATCTGCCGAAGGTTGGCCATCTGGGCGAGGATGCTGTCCCGCCGCTGGGTGATGGACTTCAGCTCCCGGTCGGCGTCGCCGCGGATCCGCTCCGAGCGCGCCTTCGCCTCGGCCACGATCGTCTGCGCCTTGCGCTGCGCCTCCTCGATCGAACGCTCGGCCTGTGCGGCGGCCTCGGCCTGGCGGCGGTCGGCCTCGGCGTGGGTCTGCTCAGCGCGCTCCAGGACCACCGCGAGGTGCTGCTCGGCGGCCGACCGCCGCTCGGCGATGTCCCGGTCGGCGTGCTCGCGACGTTGGGCGAGGGCGCGTTCGAGGTCGACGGCGGCCTGTGCGGACTTGGCCCGCTGGTCCTCTAGCAGCGCCTCCGCCTCGGCCCGGAGGGCGGCGGCGTCCCGCTCGGCGGCATCGACGATCTCCGCGGCCTGGTCCTTCGCCTCGCTCAGCAGCTCCGCAGCGCCGCGGTCGGCCTCGGCGCGCCGCTCGGTGGCGTACCGCTCGGCCTCCTTGCGCAGCTCACCGGCGGCCTGTTCGGCCTCCTGGCGCAGCTCGTGGGCGTGGGTGGTCGCCGCTGCACGCTGCTCGGCGGCCTCCTCTTCGGCCAACGCGAGGATGCGGCCGATGCGCTCGCCGAGATCGGCGTAGGCCGACTCGCTCCGTCGCTCCCGGGCCTGCACGGCCTTCGTCTCGAGGTCCTGCACCCGGCCGGCGAGGTAGGCCTTCTCCCGGCGTACGGCGTCCAGGGTCTCGTTGAGCTTGCGGACCGTCTGGTCCACCTGGGTCGGCTCGTAGCCCCGGCGGACAACGCGGAACGAGGTGGGGATGGAGTCTGGCATGGGCACTCGTCCTTCGGGTCCGGCGGGAAAGCTCTGGCGGTGAGTACGGGCGGGGTCCTGCGTCGAGCGGAGGGCGTGGCCGGAAGGCACACGTCACCAACGGCGCCGCGGGCAACGACGTCGTTTCGGCAGCTGTTGTGGGCCGCTCGCGAACACCGAACGCCTCGCGGGCGACGTGAGGAAATCCTAACCGTCGTCACCGACACCAACCAGGCCGTGCATAAGGCGTGAGAAGGTCATACCGGTACACCGTCAGGGCCGAGGCGCCGCATCCGCGCGGGGCGCACCTGTGCCAGCATCGGGACCCGTGTCGAGCACTCCGCGCCGCCCCCACCGCCCGGGATCCGGACCCGGGTCCAGGGCTGGATCCCGAGCCGCGTCCCGAACCAGTTCCGGCCCCGGACCGGCATCAGCACCGCGAGCCAAGGACGGGCCCCGGGTCGGCCAGGATCTGCACGTCGGCGCCCGCAACGCGCGGTTCCAGCAGTGGCACGCGCTGCTGGACAACCGGACGAAGCGCAACCACCAGGGTGAGTTCCTCGTGCACGGCGTACGACCGATCAGCCTGGCGGTGGAACACGGCTGGCCGTTGAGCGCGCTGCTGCGCCCGGCGGCCGGCAGGTCGGTGGAGGCGGCGGCGACGTCGGAATGGGCTCGGCGGATCACCGAACGGATTCGCGCCGAGCAACCGGACGTGCAGCACGTCGCGATGGATCCCGAACTCCTGCGCGAACTCGGTGAGAAGTCCGACGACCTGCCCGAACTTCTCGCCGTGGCCAGGATTCCCCCCGACCGGATGGACCGGATCGACGTGGGCGCCGACGGCCTGGTGGTGGTCTTCGACCGGCCCGCCAACCCCGGCAACATCGGCACGCTGGTCCGCTCCGCCGACGCGTTCGGCGCCCGGGGCGTGCTGGTCACCGGCCACGCCGCGGACGTCTACGACCCGAAGGCGGTGCGGGCGAGTACCGGCTCGCTGTTCGCGCTGCCCACGGTGCGGGCCGCCGCACCCCGTGACGTGCTCGCCTGGGTCGCCGACCTACGCGCGGCCGGCGTACCAATGCAGGTGGTCGGGACCGACGAGGCCGGGACCGAGGACGTCGACCAGGTCGACCTGACCGGCCCCACTCTGCTGGTCGTCGGGAACGAGACCCGCGGCATGAGCGCGGGCTGGCGCGAGGCCTGCGACATCGTGGCCCGGATACCGGCCGGTGGCGCCGCCAGTTCACTGAACGCCGCGGTCGCGGGCACTGTCGTCCTCTACGAGGCCGGCCGCCAGCGGCGGAGCGGCCACCCGAGGTGAACCCAGCCGTCCCGTAGGGTGGGACCCGGTGCGCCGGGAAGTCTGGTCGGCAGTCCTCAGCGGAGCCTGCCCACGCGCGGTCCTCCGCCGACCCAGCCGACGGACGGAGACCACCATGGCGCGCCCCACCGTACGCATCCGACGGCTCGTCCTTCCCGACCAGACCGGCGCCGAACGCTCCTTCCTCGGCGACGTCCTGCGCCAGGAGACCGTGGGCGGCGCCCTCCTGCTCGGCGCCGCGGTGATCGCGCTCGTCTGGGCCAACTCCCCGTGGCACGCCGGTTACGAGCACGTACGCGAGTTCGCGATCGGCCCGCTGTCGGTGGAGCAGTGGGCCGCCGACGGGCTGCTGGCGATCTTCTTCTACGTCGCCGGCCTGGAACTCAAGCGTGAACTCGTCACCGGCTCCCTGCGCCGGCTGTCCCTCGCCCTGGTTCCTGTCGTCGCCGCGCTGGCCGGGATGGTGGTGCCCGCGCTGCTGTACGTCGCGGTGGTTGCCGGCTCCGGTGACCGGTCCACCCTCGGCGGGTGGGCGGTGCCGACCGCCACCGACATCGCGTTCGCGCTGGCCGTCCTCGCCGTCGCGGGCTCGGCCCTGCCGGCGGCGCTGCGCGCGTTCCTGCTCACGCTGGCGGTCGTGGACGACCTGGGCGCCATCACGGTGATCGCGGTGTTCTTCACCGACCACCTCGACCTCCTGGCGCTGGCGGCGGCGGTGGCGTTGCTCGGCGTGTACGCCTACCTGCAGCGTCGCCGGGTCCGTACGCCGTGGATCTACCTCCCGCTGGCCATCGCGGTCTGGTGGTTCGTGCACGAGAGCGGAGTGCACGCGACGGTGGCAGGGGTCGCGCTCGGCCTGCTGACCAGGGTGCGGCCCGACCCGGGCGAGGAGCACTCCCCCGCCGAACGCCTCGAACACCGGATCCGCCCCCTGTCGGCCGGCCTGGCCGTACCGGCGTTCGCGTTGTTCGCGGCCGGGGTCCCGGTGAGCGCGGCGGCGCTCGGTGCGATGGTGCGCGACCCCGCCGCGGTCGGCGTCATGGTCGGCCTGGTCGTCGGAAAGGCGGTCGGTGTCTTCGGCGGAGCCTGGCTGACGGCGACCTTCACCCGGGCCGACCTCAACCCCGACCTGGAGTGGCGGGACCTGTTCGCCGTGGCCGCGCTGTCCGGGATCGGGTTCACCGTCTCGCTGCTGGTCTCCGATCTCGCGTTCGGCTCCGACCCGGCGGAGGCGGCCCGGGTGAAGGCGGCCGTACTCACCGCCTCGCTGGTCGCCGCGGCGATCGCGGTGGTACTTCTTCGGCTGCGGCTTCGAGCACGTCAGGTGACATCGTCATAGTCTGGTCGCGACCTGGTCGAGAACGTCGCCAGGAGCCGTCACGAGGCAAGGAGCGCGCATGGCCACGCAGCACGACACTGTGCCCGGATCGCAGTCCCGCGCCTCGGCGTCCGACGAGCGGTCGCTAGGCCAGCTCGTCGCGGACGCCAGTCGCGACCTGTCCACCCTGCTTCGTGGCGAGATCGAGCTTGCCAAGGTGGAACTGAAGGAGAGCGCCACGGCGGCAGGCAAGGGCGCCGGCATGTTCGGCGGTGCGGCGTTCCTCGGATACGTCGCGTTCCTGATGCTGTCCATCGCAGCGGGCTACGGCCTCGTCGCCGCAGGCCTGCATCCGGCGATCGCGTTCGTCGTCGTCGGGGTCGTCTACCTGATCATCGCCGGCATCCTCGCGCTGATCGGCAAGCGCAACATGAAGAAGGCCGGTCCGCCCGAGCGCACCAAGCGGTCCATCGACGAGACCAAGACGATGGTCCAGCAGCTCGGCCACCACGACCAGAACGCCGGCGGGCGGCCGCAGCTCGGCCCGTCGGGACGGTAGGTCAACACGCCCTGAGGGCGCGGAGCGGTCACCTCCGCGTCGGCTCGCTGTCCGCTATGGGACAGTGGGGGCATGAGCGCCCACGCAGGGGGAGCTGTCGAGATCGACGGGCCGTGGACCCACCGCTGGGTGGCGGCCAACGGCGCGCGGTTTCACCTGGCCGAGTGCGGCAACGGACCGCTCGTCCTCTTCCTGCACGGTTTCCCCGAGTTCTGGTGGGCGTGGCGGCACCAGCTGCCCGCCCTGGCCGACCTGGGATACCGTGCCGCAGCCATGGACCTGCGCGGTTACGGCGGTAGCGACAAGACGCCGCGCGGCTACGACCCGGTGACCCTGGCCGGCGACGTGGCCGGGCTGGTGCGATCGCTCGGCCACTCCGACGCCGTCCTGGTCGGGCATGGCTGGGGCGGGTACGTCGCCTGGGCCACCGCCACCCTGCATCCCCGTCAGGTCAACTCGCTGGCCGTGGTCGGTGCGCCGCACCCGCTGCGGTTGCGCCGCGAGGCGTTCCGGGGCGGCAGCCAGCTCCGCTCCGCCGGGCACGTGGTGTCGTTCCAGGCGCCGTTGCTGCCCGAACGCCAACTGGTCGCCGACGACGGTGCGCTCGTCGAACGCCTGCTGCGGCGGTGGTCCGCACCCGGCTCGGCGTTCCCCGATCCCGAGGCGGCCAGGCGCTACCGCACGGCGATGCAGCTGTGGCCGGCGCCGCACTGCGCGCTGGAGTACTACCGCTGGCTGGTGCGTGCGGCGTTCCGCTCCGACGGACGCAGGTTCGTGGCCCGGATGAAGCAGCCCGTCACCCAGCGGGTGCTGCAGGTGCACGGGATGCTGGACCCGTCTGTCCTGCCCGCCACTGCCGAGGGGTCGGCGGAGTACGTCGCCGGCCCCCACCGATGGCGACTGCTGGACGGCGTGGGCCACTTCCCGCACGAGGAGGCGCCGGACGCCTTCCTCAAGGAGCTCCTGGCCTGGCTCGACGAGGCCTGATCCCAGGCGTCGGCCGGGCGGGCAGTACGCCGGGCCGCGAGTCCGTCTGGCGCGCCGGGAAACCCGGTCAGGAACAGCCGCCGGTCGACACCGGTTCCCGGGCGTTCACCCCGGCCCGGGCGTTGCCGGCCACCTCTTCCGCGGTCAGGGCGTACCCCGTCGAGCCGTCCTCGACCGAAGCGGCGAAGACCAGCCCGGTGACATGGCCCTCGGTCGAGACCAGCGGGCCGCCGGAGTTGCCCGGCCGGACCTTGGCGTACAGCGAGAACACCTCGCGGGTGACCTGCTGGTTGCCGTAGATGTCCGGGCCCCGCAGCGCCTGCTCCGAACGCACCCTGGCCGCGCCGGCGGTGAACGGGCCGTTGCCGGGATACCCGAGCACCGCGCCCTCGTCGCCGGGCTTGGCGCCCTCGTCCAGCGGTACCGGTGCGAGCGGCAGGTCGGGCACGGCCAGGACCGCGACGTCGCGCTCGGGGTCGTACGACACCACGCGGGCGTGGTAGCGGCGGCCCTCGCGGGTCTCCACCCGTGGCGCCGACACCCCGGCCACCACGTGGGCGTTGGTCATCACGCGGTTCGGCGCGTAGACGAACCCCGAGCCCTCCAGGGAGCGCGAGCACTCCAGCGCCACGCCGGTCACCCGCACCACGCTGCGGCCGGCGCGCCGGATGTCGGGGTCCTTCAGCACACCGGCGGCCGGCGGCTGGGCGGGCGCGATGCGTTCGGCCTCGAACGGCGCGAGATAACGCGGGAACAGGCTGGGGTCGACCACCCGGCCGAACGCCTGCACCGCCTGCGAGCCGAACGGCGGGACGATCTCGTCGACGGTCGCCAGCACCCGCGAACCGCGGACGGTCGTGGAGACGTCACCGAAACGCGCGTTGGCGACCGCGGACCCGAGAATCCAGGCCACCACGAGCATGGCGGCGATGCTGAGCGCGGCGCCCGCGGTCGCGTCGACGAAGTGCGCCGGACGCCAGGTAACGCGCGAGCGCAGGGCGGCCCCGAGCGCGGCACCGAGCGCCTGGCCGAGGAAGGCGCCGGCCAGCACAATGCCGAGCGCCACCAGCGAGACGCGCAGGCTGGGCTCGTACTTGTCCAGGACGACGGGCGCGAGCCAGGCACCGGCCAACCCGCCGCCGATCAGGCCGGCGACGCCGAGGGCGCCGATGAGGAACCCCTGCCGGTAGCCGGAGATGCCGTAGCAGATCGCCGCGACGATCAGGATGATGTCGAGCACGTTCACGACGGCCTCCCGTCCTCGGTGGCACGGGCCGTGCCGAGCTCGACCAGATGGGTGGGCAGGTCCTCGACCCGGTTGTCGTCCCAGGGCCGTTCCCAGCCGGCGAGGGCGATCAGCCGGTCGAGTATCCCGCCGGTGAAGCCCCACACGACCAGTCCGGCCACCGCGAACGCCGGGCCGACGAAGCCGGACGGATGGCGTACGGACAACCGGTTGGCGGGGTCGACCAGTGTCTCCAGCGGTACGCGGTGCACCGACGCCACCTCCGCGACGTCGACCACGCGAACCGGCGAGGGTGCGTGCCACCAGCCGAGGACCGGCGTGACGAGATACCCGGACGGCGGAAGGTAGAGGTCGGGCAGCGTCCCGAACACCGTGACGCCGGTGGGGTCCAGCCCGGTCTCCTCGACGGTCTCCCGCAGCGCCGCGGCCACCGGGCCGGTGTCGGTGGGGTCGATGGCGCCGCCGGGGAAGGCGGGCTGGCCGGCGTGCGAGCGCAGCGTGTGGGCGCGTTCGATCAGCAGGATGTCGGGGCCGTGCACGCCCTCGCCGAACAGCAGCAGGACGGCCGAGGCACGTCCGCCGCCGTCGGGTGGCAGTGCCCGGCTGAAGTCGCCGGGCCGGGCGCGGCGGGCGACGCCGCGGACGGGTTCGAGCCAGGTGGGCAGGTCGATCGGGTTCTGGTCAGCGCGGGCGTCGGTCCTCACAGCTTCACTCCCAGGTAGGTCCGTACGTCCTGGCGCAGTTCCCGCTCCGAGTCGTACGCCCGGTGTGCCACGTGCACGACCTTGCCGTCGGCGTTCACGAAAACGGTGGCGGGGATGCCGACGAGCAGCCCGAAGGGCGCCAGCAGCCGCTTGTCGGGGTCGGCCAGCTGCGGGTAGCGCAGGCCGAGGTCACGGGCGAAGGCGAGGGCGAGCTCGGGACGCGGGTCGGCGTAGTCGACGCCCACGACGCGCAGCGAGTCGCCGGCCGCGGCGTACAGCTTCTGGAAGTGCGGCGCCTCCTGCCGGCACGGTCCGCACCACTGCGCCCAGACGTTGAGCACCGTCGGAGCGCCCTTCAGGTGGGGCAGGTGGACGGCCGGCCCGGAGCCCAGGCAGGGCAGGGTCACGTCGGGCAGCGGCTTCCCGCCGGGACGCGCCGGGGGCGCCCGGTGCACCGACCCACCCGGCCCGGCCGTCGCCTCGGCACAGGGCGCGATCCCGGCCCGCGCGCGCAGCGTGGCGAGCCGCTTGCTGTCCGGGCGGGGGGCCGCCCTTGACGCCGGCGTACTGGTCGGCGACTGCGACTCGGTGACCCGCTCGCCGACGCCTGCCGGCTGCTGCTCGTCCGGACCGCTCGTTCCCGCGCAGCCCGCACTCAGCAGGGCGAGCGAGAGGCCCGCGACCGCGTACGCCGTTCGTCTCCCACCGCGCCTCATTGGGTGTCCAGTGCCTCCGCGGCACTACGGACGAGCTTGCTCGCGGTCTTGGCGTCGGTCGGTCCCTCGCCGAAGGAGGGGCACAGCGGCGCGACCGGGCAGGCGCCACACGCCGGCCGGCGGGAGTGACACCGGCGGCGTCCGTGCCAGATGAGGCGCTGGGACATGTCGGTCCACTCGCGCTTCTCGATCAGCGCGCCGATCTCGTGCTCGATCTTCACCGGATCGGTCTCGGTGGTCCACCCGAACCGCCGGGACAACCGCTGTACGTGGGTGTCGACGGTGATGCCGGGGACGCCGAACGCGTTGCCGAGGACGACGTTGGCGGTCTTGCGGCCCACGCCGGGAAGGGTGACGAGATCCTTCAGCTTGCCCGGCACCTCACCCGAGTAGCGCTCGACCAGCGCCTGCGCCATCCCCATGATCGACTTCGTCTTCGCCCGGAAGAACCCGGTCGACTGGATGATCGACTCGACGTCCTCGGGGTCGGCGGCGGCCAGGTCGGCCGCGGTCGGGTATTTCGCGAACAGGGTGGGAGTGACGAGGTTGACCCGCTTGTCGGTGGTCTGGGCGGACAGGATCGTGGCCACCAGCAGCTGGAACGCGTCGGCGAAGTCGAGCTCGCAGTGCGCGTCGGGGTAGGTCTCGGCCAGGATCCGGTTGATCCGCCGCGCCCGGCGGACCAGCGCCAGCCGGCTCTCCTCGGGGCGACCGGCGCCCTTCGCTGCCCTGCCCGCGATCTTCGCGGGCTTGTCCGCGGCCTTCGCGGGCTTGTCCGCGGCCTTGCCTGTCCTGCCTGTCCTGCCTGCGGCCCTGCCGGCGGGCTTGTCCGCTGAGCTGCTCGGCGAACTCGCGGAGCCGCGCCCGGGGCGGGTCGTGGAGCGGGCCGAACCCGCGGCGGGTGGAGTCACGCGGGTCAGCCTACGTGGCCTAGCTACCGCGATCACGGTGTGGCGCGGCACACTAGACCGCGGGTCGGCAGGGCGCGGGCCCGGAGGAGGATCACCGAGTGAACGACGTGCTGCGGCAAGCGCCGCTGTTCGCGGGCCTGGACGACGCCGCGGCGACGGCTCTGCGCGCCGCCATGCACGAGATCCGACTGCGCCGCGGCGACGCGCTCTTCCACGAGGGCGACATCGGTGACGAGTTGTACGTCGTGATCGACGGCAAGGTCAAGATGGGCCGGACATCCTCCGACGGCCGGGAGAACCTCCTCTCGGTGCTCGGGCCGGGCCAGATGTTCGGCGAGCTGTCGGTCTTCGACCCGGGCCCGCGGTCCTCCACGGTCACGGCGGTCACCGACACCACGCTGCTGGTGCTGGGCCAGGACCAGCTGATGACCTGGCTGACCGGCCGGCCCGAGGTGTCCCGCAACCTCCTCCACCAGCTCGCCTCGCGGCTTCGCGCCCTCAACGAGGCGGTCGCCGACCTGGTGTTCTCCGACGTACCCGGCCGGGTCGCCAAGGCGCTGCTGGACCTGGCCCGCCGGTTCGGCCGGCCCGCCGACGGCGGCATCCACGTCCACCACGACCTGACGCAGGAGGAGCTCGCCCAGCTCGTCGGCGCGTCCCGGGAGACCGTCAACAAGGCGTTGGCGGACTTCGCGCACCGGGGCTGGATCCGGCTGGAGCAGCGGGCGGTCGTGATCCTCGACGTGGAGCGGCTCAGCAACCGCGCCCGCTGACCGGCCCGGTCAGGCGTCGGCGGCGCCGGCCGCGTCGGCGAGCGCGTCGAGATAGTCGAGCTGGGCGCGGACGCTCTGCTCTGCCGCCGGCCACAACGACCGATCGACCTCGGCGTACACGCGTTCGACCACCTCCCGCGGCGTCCGCGCACCCGACCGGACGGCCGCGCGCACCTGCTCCAGGCGTTCGGCCCGGTGAGTGAGGTAGTGGTCGAGGACGCCACGCGGGTCCTCGACCGGCGGGCCGTGTCCGGGCAGGAGTTGGCGTACGGGCACCTGCGCGACCAGGTCGCGAAGCCGGCGCAGCGAGGCGAGGTAGGGCCCGAGCGCTCCGTCGGGGTGGGCCACCACCGTGGTCCCCTGGCCCAGCACAGTGTCGCCGGTGAGCAGAACGGCCGCGCCCGCGCCGCCGACCGACGAAGCCGTGTCCCCCGGGTCCGTGCCGGCCAGGTCCGGGACCAGGAACGACACCGAGTCGGACGTGTGTCCCGGCGTGGCGACCACCCGCAGGGCGAGGTCGTCGACCGTCAGCACGTCGCCGTCGGCCAGTCCGCCGTCCCGGGCGTACGCCGGGGCCACCGCGCGCAGCGGGCATCCGGCCAGCTCGGCGAACCGGCGCGCGCCCTCGGAATGGTCGAGGTGGCCGTGGGTGAGCACCGCCCCCGTCACCCGGCCGCCGCGCGACGCACCCGCCGCAAGGACCTGCCGCAGATGACCTTCGTCGGCAGGGCCGGGGTCGACCACCAGCGCGTCGCCTGAGGAGCCGAACAGCACCCACGTGTTGGTGCCGGAGAGCGTCATCGGACCCGGGTTGTCCGCGAGCACGCACACCGCCCGCGGGCCCACCGGCCCACCCGTCCACCACCCCGCCGCGGTCACCGCAACTCCCCCTCGTCGTACGCCGAGCTGTCGGCCGGGGCCGCGTCTCCGGTCACGCGGGAATCCCAGTCGGCATCCCAGGGAAGCACCCACCGCCCGCCGTCGGGCGTGCGGCGGACCCGCGGCTGCACCGGCCGGATGGTCCGCTCGCCGGCGGCGGCCAGCGCCGCCTCGACGTCGGGCAGGTCGGTGAGGGAGGCGAGGGTGAGATAGGTGGGGGGCAGCATCCGCATCTCGCCACGGTGAACCGAGGCCAGCGCGTCGGCGGGCCGCATCCACGCCACCCGGTCGGCCTCGCCGGACACGTCCCGGGGCTGCTGGCCGGCCGGCAGCGCCGCGACGAAGAACCTGGTGTCGAACCGGCGTTCCTCGACCCGCGGGGTGATCCAGTGGTCCCACGCTGCCAGCAGGTCCGAACGCAGGACCAGGCCGCGGCGTTCGAGCAGTTCGGCGAAGGGCAGCACCCGGCCGAGCAGAGCCATCCGGTCGCGCTCCCAGTCGTCCCCGGTGGGGTCGGCGACCACGGTGCCGGTGTCGGGGCCGGCGAGCAGGACGCCCGCCTCCTCGAAGGTCTCGCGTACGGCTGCACACACCGAGGCCCGCGCGAGCCGCTCGTCGGCGAACCCCAGCCGTGCAGCCCACTCCGCGGGTGCCGGGCCGGCCCATCCCACCGCGGCGTCGGCGTCACGGGCGTCGGCCGAGCCTCCCGGGAAGGCGTACATCCCCGCGGCGAACGCCATCGAGGTGTGCCGGCGCAGGAGGTAGACCTCCAGGCCGGCGGAACCGTCACGCAGGAGCACGACGGTGGACGCGTGCCGCGGCCTGACCGGGGTGAACTCCCCCGCATCCAGCCGGGCGGCGCGTTCGACCAGGGCGGGCGGCACGGCCCGGACCGACGTGTCGTACGCCGGCCCGCCGAGCGCCCCCGTCTCACCCGCGTCCGCGTCCACCGGGGGTGCTCACCCCGTCTCCACCACGAGCTCGACCTCGACCGGAGCGTCCAGCGGCAGCACCGCGACGCCGACCGCGCTGCGGGCGTGCTGGCCGGCGTCGCCGAACACCGCGCCGAGCAGCTCCGACGCGCCGTTGGCGACCTTCGGCTGCCCGGTGAAGTCGGGCGCGCTGGCCACGAACACCACGACCTTGACCACCCGGGTCACCGACGACAGGTCACCGAGCTCCGCGCGCACCGCGGCGAGCGCGTTGAGGGTGGCCTGCCGGGCGAGCCCGTACGCGTCCTCCGGGCTGACGTCGGCGCCGACCTTGCCAGTCGCCAGCAGGGACCCGCCGGAGATCGGCAGCTGACCGGAGGTGTGCACGTGGCTGCCGGTGCGGACCGCCGGGACGTACGCCGCGACCGGCGCGGCCACCGGCGGCAGCTCCAGCCCGAGGTCGGCGAGCCTGCCCTCGGGTCCGCTCACGCCTTTGCCCGCTTGAGGTAGGCGACCAGGTTGTCGGGGTTGGGGCCCGGCACGACCTGGACCAGCTCCCAGCCGTCCTCGCCCCAGTTGTCGAGGATCTGCTTCGTCGCGTGCACCAGCAGCGGGACGGTGGCGTACTCCCATTTCGTCATGGCCGCGAGCTTATGGCACCGCGCCGACGGACTCCGCCCGCCCGGAATGTCCCTCGGGTGTCGGGCCACACGAGCCCCGGTCCGGCGGTCCGGTACCGACGTGGCCGTCGCAGCGGCTAGTCTCGACGAGCGTGACACGCGGTGACAGTGACTGGGAGGGTGTCCGCCTCCATATCGTGACGGGCAAGGGCGGCACCGGTAAGACGACGGTCGCCGGAGCACTCGCGCTCGCCCTCGCGGCCAGCGGGCAGACGGTCCTGTTGTGCGAGGTCGAAGGCCGCCAGGGCATCGCCCGGCTCTTCGACGCGCCCAACCGCACCTACGACGAGCACCGGATCGCCGCCGTGCCCGACGAGAACGCCACCGCCGGCGAGGTCTACGGCCTGGCGATCGACCCGGAGGCGGCGCTCGCGGAGTACCTCGAGATGTACTACCACATGGGCCGCGCCGTTCGGGCCCTGGACAAGGTGGGCGCGATCGACTTCGCCACCACGATCGCCCCCGGGGTCCGCGACGTCCTGCTGACCGGGAAGGTCTACGAGGCCGTCCGCCGCAAGGAGAAGAAGCGCACCCACGCCCGGGTCTACGACGCTGTGGTGCTGGACGCCCCGCCCACGGGCCGGATCGCCCGTTTCCTCGGAGTCAACGCCGGGGTCGCCGACATCGCCCGGGTCGGCCCGATCCGCCGCCAGGCCGACAGCATCATGACGATGATGCGCTCGCCCCAGACGGTGGTCCACCTGGTGACGCTGCTGGAGGAGATGCCCGTACAGGAGACCGCGGACGGGATCGCCGAGCTACGGGAGGCGAAGATCCCCGTCGGCGCGGTCGTGGTCAACCTGGCCGAGCAGAGCCCACTCGACGCGAAGGCGCTCACCGCGGCGTCGGGCGGCTCGCTCCCCCGCGACGACTTCACCGCCGCGCTGCGCGAGACCGGGCTGTCCGCCGACGACGAGACCGTCAACGGGCTGCTCACCGACGCCCGCGAGCACGCGGTCCGGGTCGAGCTGGAGAACGAGCTCCGGGCGCAGGTCGCCGGGCTGGGCCGGCCGACGTACGAACTACCCCGCCTCACCGACGGAGTTGATCTCGGCGCGCTGTTCGAGCTCAGCCACGCACTCACCGCGCAGGGGATGGCATGAGCAGGCGAAGGAAGACCGTGGACGGGCTGCACGGCCTGGAGATCGACGCGCTTCTGGACGACCGGACCGTGGAGATCATCGTCTGCTGCGGCTCCGGCGGGGTCGGCAAGACAACCACCGCGGCGGCCCTCGGCGTACGCGCCGCCGAACGCGGCCGGCAGGTCGTCGTACTCACCATCGACCCCGCGCGGCGGCTGGCCCAGGCGATGGGGCTGCCCGAACTCGACGACACCCCGCGCCGGGTGGAGGGGATCGACACCAAACGCGGCGGTCACCTCGACGCGATGATGCTGGACATGAAGCGCACCTTCGACCAGGTGGTGCTGGCCACCACCTCGCCGGAGAAGGCGAAGGTGATCCTGGAGAACCCGTTCTACGTCGCGCTGTCGTCGTCGTTCGCGGGCACCCAGGAGTACATGGCCATGGAGAAGCTCGGCCAGCTGCACGCCGACGCCCTGGCCGACGGGCGGTACGACCTGATCATCGTCGACACCCCGCCGTCGCGGTCCGCGCTGGACTTCCTGGACGCGCCGAAGCGGCTGTCGTCGTTCCTGGACAGCCGGCTGCTGCGGCTGCTGAGCGCACCCGCACGCGGCCCACTCAAGATGTTCTCCGCCGGGATGGGCCTGGTCACCGGAATGCTCACCAAGCTCCTCGGCGCCCAGGTGCTCACCGACATCCAGACGTTCGTCGCCGCGCTCGACACGACGTTCGGTGGCTTCCGAGCCCGCTCCGAACGCACCTATGCACTGCTCCAGGAGGAACGCACGGCGTTCCTCGTGGTGGCCGCACCCGAACCCGACGCGATGCGCGAGGCGGCCTACTTCGTCGAACGCCTGCGGGACGAGCGCATGCCGCTGACCGGAATGGTGCTCAACCGGATGACCTCGCCGGCGGCGACCCACGTCTCCGCCGAACGCAGCCTGTCCGCGGCCGAGGCGCTCACCGAGGCCGGCAGGCACCCGGTCGCCGCCGCGGTGCTCGGCCTGCACGGCGAACGCATGCGCCGTGCCGCCCGCGAACACCACCTGGCCGAGAGGTTCGCCTCGGCGCACCCGGGTGTCGCCGTGGCCGGCGTACCCGCGCTGTCGTCCGACGTGCACGACCTGGACGGCCTGCGCGAGATCGGTGCCCGGCTCAGCGGCGAGTGACCGCCGTACCCGAGACGACCGGCGCACGCCGAGGTGATCGGCGTGCGCCTGTCCCGCCGGCGTACGCCGAAGATGGTGGTTTCGTGGTGAAAGAAAGCGATACGCCGGGCCCCCGTCAATGGTCCGGGACGAGGGCACCGACCTGAAGTGCTACTTCGCGCTGCTCCCCTGCCTACCCGAGGGCACGAACCCGGGCGGGTCCGTGTGCGGTGTAGGCCCGCTCGTACTCCGTGCGAGCGGTCTCGAGCAGCTGCCGCCACGACGTGACGGTGGGGCGTCGACGGAGCACGGCACGACGCTCGCGCTCGGTCATTCCTCCCCAGACCCCCCATTCGATCCGACCGTCCAGTGCTTCCGCGAGGCACTCGGTACGAACCGGGCACCCCATGCAGACGGTCTTGACATCGTGCTGAGCGGCCCCCTGGACGAACAGCCGGTCGGGTTCGTCACTTCCGCGGCAGGCGGCCAGCCGGACCCAGTCGCCATTCCATGTCATTCTCTTGTCCCTCCCCTGACGTCGGTCACGCAAGGTGACCGATGCGCGGACGTTCCCCCAACGTCCTGGCAGAACGGTAAGGCCACGAGAGCCCAAAGCGACAGCCCCCGAAGGCCAGATTTGAGATTGTGTCGACCGTCGGGCTGGGTAAGTAGGGCTCGGGAGGTCGGCGACTTGACGAAGCGATCACGCAGGACGACCGCGTAGGCTATGCCGTCATGAGCCCAATCCGAGCCATGTCGCGAACACACGGTGAGCGGGGTTTCGTCTCGCAGATCCTGCTGTTCGTCGGGATCAGCGCGCTCACCGGCGCGCTCGTCGCCGGGCTGGCCGTCCCGTTCGCCGGTCTGCTGGGGCTTTCGTCCCAGTCAGCGACCGACGCGTTCGAGAACATGGACGGCAACCTCACCAGCCCGCCGCTTCCCGAGCGCAGCCGCGTGCTGGCCGCCGACGGCTCGGTGATCGCGACGTTCTACGACCAGAACCGCGTCGAGGTGCCCCTGAAGCGGGTGGCCCCGGCGATGCAGCAGGCGATCGTCGCGATCGAGGACGCCCGTTTCCGCCAGCACGGCCCGCTGGACATCCAGGGCACGCTGCGCGCGTTCGTACGAAACCAGCAGTCCGGCGGGGTCTCCCAGGGCGGGTCGAGCATCACCCAGCAGTACGTCAAGCAGGTGCTGTTCGAGAACGCCCAGACCCCGGAGGAGAAGGCCCAGGTCATCGAGGACTCTTACGGCCGCAAGCTCCAGGAGCTGCGCTACGCCGTCGAGCTCGAGAAGAAGATGACCAAGGACGAGATCCTGGGCAAGTACCTCAACATCGTCTACTTCGGTGACGGCGCCTACGGCATCGAGTCCGCCGCCCGGCACTACTTCAGTACCACCGCGGCCAAGCTCACCGTGCCCCAGGCGGCCATGCTCGCCGGGCTGGTGCGCGACCCGAACAACGTCAACCCGGTCGCCGACGCCAAGGCCGCGGTGAACCGCCGCAACCTCGTGCTCTCGCGCATGGCCACCCTCGGGATGATCTCGCCGAAGGCCTACCAGGAGGCGCGCGCGACCCCCCTCGGGCTGAAGATGAACAAGACGCCCCGCGGCTGCTACTACTCGAAGTACCCGTTCTTCTGCGACTACGTCGAGCAACTCCTGCTGCACGACACCAACCTCGCCAAGACCCGCGACCAGCGCCGGCAGATGATCGACCAGGGCGGGCTGACGATCCAGACCACGCTGGACCCGAAGGCCCAGGCAGCGGCCGAGAAGGCGGTGCACGACAACGTCCGCCCCACCGACGGTGCGATCGGAGCGGTGTCGATGGTCGAGCCGGGCACCGGCTACATCAAGGCGATGGCCCAGTCCAGGGGCTACGGCCAGGGCAAGGGCAACACGTTCATCAACCTCAACGTCCCGCAGAGGTACAACGGCACGCTCGGCTACCAGCCGGGTTCGACGTTCAAGCCGTTCGTGCTGGCCGCCGCGATCAAGCAGGGCATCCCGATCACGAAGTCGTTCCCGTCGCCGGGGAGCACGGTGATCACCGGGCCGGTGAAGACCTGCCCGGGCGGCAAACCGGGCGCGGTCACCGAGCCCTGGAAGGTCAGCAACTCCACCAGCGCCGGCTCGACCAGCACGATGATCTCCGGCGCCACCCACTCGGTGAACACGTTCTTCGCAGAGCTGGAGAAGGTGACCGGCATCTGCGAGCCCGCCACCCTCGCCGCCAGGATGGGCGCGGTGCGCGCCGACGGCAGGCCCCTGCAGCAGGTGAAGCCGTTCACCCTGGGCGTCAACGAGATCGCGCCGGTGTCGATGGCCGAGGCGTACGCCACGTTCGCCGCCCGTGGCCTGCACTGCAACGCGGTCCCGATCACCGAGGTGACCGACCGCACCGGCAACCAGGTCAAGGTGCAGGGACCCGACTGCAAGCAGGTGCTTCCGCGTGACGTCGCCGACGGCGTCAACTACGTCCTCCGCCAGGTCATCGACGGCCCCGACCCGGGCCGCACCGGTGCCGACATGCACCTCGACGGACGCCAGGCGGCCGGTAAGACGGGTACCAGCGAGGACCGCATCGGCGTGTGGTTCATGGGTTACACCACCAACATGGCCGCCGCGTCGGTGATCACCGACGCGGACGCGCCGCAGACCACCCTGATCGGCAAGGAGATCGGCGGCAGGCGGGTCTTCGGCGACCAGGTCTGGGGTGGCAAGCTCGCCGGCCCGATGTGGACCGCCGCCATGAAGGGCGCGCTGGAGGGCAAGAAGAGCCCGGACTTCGTCGAGCCCAACCCAGACGTCGTGCAGGGCGTACCGACCGACGTCCCGTCGGTGATCTCGATGAGCCGCGACCAGGCCCAGAAGACGATCGAGGCGGCCGGGTTCAGCATGGCCATCGGCTCCTACGTCGACTCCGGGCTGCCCCGCGGCACGGTGGCCCGGCAGAGCCCAGGTCCCAACAGCAAGGCCGGTTCGGGATCGACCGTCGTCGTCTACATCTCCGACGGTTCACCACCCGCGCCGCCCCCGCAGCCGGAGCCGCCGCAGCAGCCCAACCCGCAGCCGCAACCGCAGCCGCCGAAGGGTCCGGACCTGCCGCCCGGCCCGGGGGGTCCCGGTCCGGACAAACCCCACGGTCCGCACGGGCCGCTCGGCGGAATCCTGGGCGCGGGCTGAGCCCGACGGCCGTACGCACAGAGCACGAAAGAGGGCCGCCCGGCCGCCGGATCTCTCCGGTGGCCGGGCGGCCCTTCTGGTCCTGGCCAGGGCGCTCCGGTCAGCCGAGCCGTGAGCGCACGGCGGCGGCGACGCGGCCGCCCTCGGCCCGGCCCTTCACCTGCGGCTGGACGACCTTCATCACCTTGCCCATGTCCTTCATGCCGCTCGCGCCCACCTCGTCAACGGCGCCGGCCACGATCGCCGACAGCTCCTCGTCGGACAGCTGGGCGGGGAGGTACTCCGCGATGATCTCGCCCTCGGCGCGCTCCTTGCGGGCGAGCTCGCCGCGACCGGCCTCCTCGTAGGCGTCGGCCGCCTCCCGGCGCTTCTTCGCCTCCCGGTCCAGCACCTCGAGCACCTCGGCGTCGCTCAGCTCCCGCGCGGAGGTTCCGGCCACCTCGGCGTTCGTCACCTCGGTGAGGGTCATCCGCAGCGTCGAGGCGCGCAACGCGTCCCGCGCCTTCATCGCGGCGGTCAGGTCAGTGCGCAGACGGTCCTTGAGGTCGCTCATGGGCCGATCCTACGGTCGGGACGCTCCGGTGCGGCGGCTCCGAGCCGGGCCCCCGCGCGAGTTCGCCGAGCGCAGCGTGGTGTGGGACGCTGGCCGGGTGCATCCGCTGCTCAAGTACTCCCTGGGAACAGCCGCCGGTGCCGTCGCCGCCGGTGCCGCCTGCGTGACCTACGCCGCGGCGTACGAGGCGCATGCCTTCCGCCTGCGCAGGTTCGACGTACCGGTGCTGGCGCCGGGAAGCCGGCCGCTGCGCATCCTGCACCTGTCCGACCTTCACCTCATGCCGGACCAGCAGGACAAAGTGGAGTGGGTCCGCGGGCTCGCCGCCCTGGAGCCCGATCTGGTGGTCAACACCGGTGACAACATCTCCGACCCGGAGTCGATCCCGGTGGCGCTGCACGCCTACGAGCGGCTGCTGGAGCTGCCCGGCGTGTTCGTCTTCGGGTCGAACGACTACTACGCACCGTCACCGGTGAACCCGTTCCGTTACCTCAGGCGAAAGGGACCGCGGCCGATCGTCGCTCCCAAGCTGCCGATCGAGGGGCTGCGGCGGGGCTTCACCGAGGCCGGCTGGCTGGACCTCAACAACGCCAGCGGTGAGCTGAAGGCCGACGGCCGGCGGTGGGCGTTCGCAGGGGTGGACGACCCGCACATCCGCGCCGACCGGTACGCCGAGGTCGCGGGGCCGGCCGACGAGTCCGCCGAGCTCACCATCGGGGTCACCCACGCGCCGTACCGCCGGGTCCTGGACGCGATGGCTGCCGACGGCTACCGCCTCCTGCTGGCCGGGCACACCCACGGCGGCCAGCTGTGCGTACCGCTGTACGGCGCGCTGGTCACCAACTGTGACCTGGACACCAAGCGGGCCAAGGGCCTGTCCCGCTGGGGCCCGTCGTGGCTGCACGTGTCCGCGGGCCTGGGCACCTCGCCGTACGCCCGGATCCGGTTCGCCTGCTATCCCGAAGCCAGCCTGCTGACCCTGCGACCCGCCAGGTGAGGGTGCCTGCGTGAGGCTGCTCAGGGTTCCGGCCCGGCTGACCACACCACGGCTGGTCCTGCGTACGTGGCGCGCGGAGGACCGGCCGGCGTTCACGGCTCTCAACGCGGACCCGATGGTGATGGAGCACATCATGGGTACGCCGATGAGCCAGGCCGAGAGTGACCAGCTGGCCGAGCGCATCGACGAGCACTGGCAGGAGCGGGGCTACGGGCTGTACGCCGTGGAGCTGCGGTCGACGGGAGAGCTGGCCGGGTTCATCGGCCTGCACCAGCACCTCGCCGTCCCGCAGGAAGTCGAGATCGGCTGGCGGCTGGCCCCGTCCGCCTGGGGCCGCGGCCTGGCCACCGAGGGGGCGATGGCCGTTCGTGATCTCGCGTACGGCCAGCTCCGGCTCCGGTCGTTGATCGCGATCACGGTCGCGGCGAACGTCCGGTCGGTGCGGGTGATGGAGAAGCTCGGGATGACGTACTGGCGCCAGGTGCGGTTCCAGGAGTGGCTGCTGACGGTCTACCGGGGCATCCCGGACGCGATGACCGATACCCCGTCGCAGGCTCGCGAAGGAGCCCGATAGACTCGCCTGGCGTTCTCGGGGTGTGGCGCAGCTTGGTAGCGCGCTTCGTTCGGGACGAAGAGGTCGTGGGTTCAAATCCCGCCACCCCGACGCAGGTCAGAGGCCCTGCCGGAGTCTTCCGGCGGGGCCTTTGAGCGTCTGTACAGCCGCCAAGTACAGCAACGGCTACCCAGAACCGCTGTCACCGAGGATCGCCCCCAGCCGCTTGAGCGCGTCCCGCGTCCGCTTCGAGGACACCTTGCTGTAGATCTCCATGGTCACCGCGAACTGGGCATGCCGGAGGATCTGCATCACCACCCTGGGATGCACGTCAAGGTCCACCAGCAGTGACGCGCAGGTCCGGCGAGCATCGTGGACCGTGATGTACGGCACGTCCGCCTTGACGATGCACGCAGCGAACTCGCGGTTGAAGTTGCGCGGCTCGACCGGCCCGCCGTAACGGGTGGTGAACACCAGATCCGACGGATGCCACAACTCCCCCGCAGACAGCCGTTCCCGGTCCTGGGCACGCCGGCGCAGGTCTAGGGCAGCCAGACAGATCTCAGGAAGCGGCAGCATCGCATCTGAGGCCGAAGTCTTCGTCTCGCGGTGCAGGAGCTGCCTGCCCACTCGCTGCAGCTGGCGGGAGATCGACAGCTCGCCCTCCTCCACGTCCACATCGCCCCACTCCAGACCGACGCCATCCGACTCCGCGACGCCCTCCCCACAGACGAGCCCCGACCAGCCATCCGCAGCCACGACGGACAACACCTCCCGCCCTGACTGTCACAGAGTGAGGACAAGTCCGTACTCGATGCTCGCCTGTTGTGCGCCGACCGAGCCGCAACGCCCGTAGCGCCTGAGTCGCTCGGCGTCATGGGCCTGGCGCCTATCACACGCGGGGTGCCCTCTCCTACGCGGCGAGCGGGCGAACTCCGGGCGGCGGAGGACGCCATCCCCACGCAGGGCTCGGCGAAAGCGGTGAAGGCGTGCCACGACACAGGGGCGGCCCGTCGTCATCGTCAGCAACAAGTCCGCGCCTGGCAGTCGCGGCTTACCTCCAGCTGCACGAGGTCGACGGCCTGGTCCTGGCCATCGTGGGACGACCGCCGGGGCGACCGGACCTGATGAAGCCTCACCCCGAACCGGTGCGACAGGCGCTGGAGATCATCGCAGCGCCCGGCAGGGAGTGCGTCCTCAACGGCGCCTCACTCACCGACATCGACGTCGCCCACTCGACACGAGTCCACAGCATCGGCCAAGCGAAGTCGCCCGACCGGAGAACCAATCTCCTCGCGGCCGAACCCGCCGCCGTTATCGACAGCATGGAAGACATGGCGACAGCCATCCGGACCATCCAGCCACTAGTCAGGCTGCGCCCTAGCCGCGCGGCTTCATCTCGCTGACCTCTTCTGAGCGGACAGAAGGGGCTGTAGCCAGGCCGAGCCCGGGTCAGCGTCGACGAGCAGTGCCTTGACCAGAAGGGACAGTGGGACGGCCATCAGTGCACCGATGGCACCGAGTGTCGCGGCCCAGAAGACCAAGGACAGCATGGTGAGGGTGGCGGACATGTCTATGACGTTGCCCACGACCTTCGGCTGGATGACACTTTGGATGAGGACGTTTGCGGCGCTGTACGCCACTATGACAGCGATCATCATCTTGGGGCCGCCTTGGAGGAGCCCGAGGATTGCCGGTGGTATCAGGCCGATCACGAAGCCGACGTTCGGGATGTAGTTGGTGATGAATGACAGTAGGCCCCACAGCACGGCAGCTGGTACGCCGATCACGAGCAAGGCAAGGACGTCGACAACACCTACGGCAAGTCCGAAGACTGTGGATACCAAGAGGTACCTTCGGGTGCCGGACGCGAAGGTGCTCAGCGCACGCACCAACGGACGTCGCTCGGCGGGCACGGCGGAGAGCTTGTGCGCGAGGCCAGCGGCGTCGGAGACCATGAACAGCAGCAGAGCTGCGATGAAGCCGAGACTGGTCAGTACGCCGAGCAGACCGCCCGCCACGCTTTCGGCCACCGTGGCCAGCTTGTTGATGTCGAGTGTGCCGGCCATCTTCTCGAGCTGGCGCTGGGTTACCCCCAGATCCGAGAGCCAGGCCAGAGCGCGATCAAGCAGTCGGCTCATCTGCACCTGGTAAGTGGGCAGGAGCATAGCGAAGCGTGCCATCGCGATGCCGAAGGAGACCGTGAGGGTGAACAGGAAGAGGTAGATGGCGATTAGGCCACCGACTGTTCCGACCCAGCCAGGTAGCCGGTGACGCTTAGCCCAGCTGTGCAGGGGATGCACCGCGATGGTGAGCACCAAGGCCAAAAAGGTCGGCCCAACGAGGTTCGCAGTGTCTCGCAGACCCGAGATCACAAGGAACGTGGCCGCTAGTCCTACCAGGAGCGTGATCGGTCGCGACATCGCCGATCGCGTGACCGCCTTGTCCGACATTAGCCCTCCTTGGGCCTGCCGTCCTGTGGGCAGCCATACCCACCCCCAGCGGCGCGGCTGGGCTCCTTCAGCCATCTCGTGGTCGACGTTTCCACGATGAGGATCGGACAAACGAGCCAACGTCGGTTGGACCTGCGGACTGAGGGCCGGCTCGAAGTCATCGACCGCTCGGACCTTAGCGTGTGTTCACCTGAGGACTCGTCATGTCAGGACATCGGGGCGGTCCGCTTCGGTGACGTTGGTCCCTGTAACCGAATGTCTGCGGCTTCGTACGTTCGAAGTGAGGCAGGCGAGTGCGGGCAGTTCAACAGTGACGGGCACTTCTACGGGCCGAATGGCGCACAGGTCCAGAGGGCGGGAGGTAGTTCTGCCTGTCTAGCACCTCAGCCTCGCTGGAGTTGAAGGAGAAGCAGATGACACTTTCGGAACAGCTAGCCGCTATGTCAGCCAAAGCCAAGGAAGCAGAAGACGCTTTCCATGCCGCACAGACCGACCAGCACACCAAACTGGAAGAGCAGGTCGCCAAGGCGCGGGCCGGGGCACAGCAACGTAACAACGAACTCAGGGAACGTGCCGGCCAGGCCAAGGCCGGAGCCTCCGCGTGGTGGCGGGACGTTCAGCAGCAATGGGACAGCCAGGTCCAGCAAATCCGGTCCAAGATCGAGTCGAAACGGGAGGAGTTTGACGCCGACAGGGCAGCTGACGAGGCCGACATGGCAGAAGATGACGCCTCCTTCGCTATCGACCTCGCCAGAGCAGCCATCGACGAGGCAGAGTACGCCGCCCTCGAAGCTGCTCTCAGACGCGAGAAAGCAAACGAACTCGTGGGCGGCCGGCGCTGACCATTCCCTGCGAGAAGATCCGCCTAACCGCTTCGTCTGCGCCGATCAGAAATAGGAGTCATTTCAGAGCAAGGACGATGTACGGGCCATTTTGCCGATTCCGGCTTTCTTAGGTAAGGCGCCGCTGACGCGGCGCAGCCGCCCCGGCCGCCCCTGCGGGCGGCGCCAGGGCGCCGTCCTCGGGCTCACCGTGCGACCCGTCACCACCAACTCGAGCAACGACAGTATGCAACCGCATATAGGGCCAGACAGCCGACAACGGCAGCCGTCACAACCGAACCCGTCACCAGGCGGCGATGCCGAACCCGCACGCCCCGTCGCGACGCACGAAGCCACTCGACACAGCCGTAGCCAGCCAGAAGCAGCACCGGCACGACCACCGCGACCGTGAGCGCTGGAGCCGCTACGAGGCCAAGGCCCACAAGCGCGACCAGGCCACATGCGGCAAGCTTGACCGCCGCCTCGCCTAGCACGTCCAGGACCCGCTCGCCGGTGAACACGATCCACGCCAACATCCGGGAGTCTCCACCGGAAGCGCGGTGCCTCATAGCCGAGAAGGTGACACGTGGAATGGCCCGCTGGCAAGGGACCGTCCCCATCCTCCTCGCAGGCCAGTCTCCGGCCTCCACCCGGCCCTCAACGGCTCCTGCGGCGTCACTTCGTGATCGCCGACCCTTGACCGCCTCCGCTGCGACCTTCAATCTGGCTGGTTGCGAGGACGACGGGGGAGAGTGGTTGCCGCCACCTGTTGCCGTCGGGGCGCACGTGTGTAACCTCCGCCGCCAAAGCCCACGTACGAGTAACTCGTCTTACCTGTAGGGCGCATAGGTGACCTTGCGGCCGCGGCGGCGCCATCCGGGCTGCGGGAGGATGCCGCAGATTCCATAGCCAGTCTCGTGGTCGGTGGACCCATCCTCATACGTCACCTCGACCCGAGATCGGCTCTTCCCGAACACTTCGCTGACCCGGCCAGCGGTAATGGCGCGGACTGTTGACTGGATGAACTCCACGGCCTGGTCGTCTCGTTCGTCGAGCTCCCAGAAGCCGCCCGGACCAAGGCCTGCTTCCATCTGGAGGCCCGAACCGAAGTCGATCCAGGTCACCGCCAGCGCGTCGGTCCGGGAAGGGATCAGCTTGGTCACCAAACCGCCGGCGCCCTCCTCGAAGCTCTCCCACTGGCGTCGCACCTTGCAGGTGTGGCCCAGCTCGCGTTCAAGCTCGTCCGCGAACGAGCGCAGCCGCCGCCCTATCCCGTCGGCCGACCACGCCGGTGCAGACTCCTCGGTTGCCACGGGCGCAGGCTACCTCCCGCCAACACGAGTACAGCAGCGATGTACAGCCACGCCAGCAACCACCGCTGACCTATGCCGGCCCAAGATGGCGCGGCGTTCGACATCAGAACGCTGGCGATCCTCATCACGTCCCGCTCAGCGGGACCAAATGGCTGCGTGGCTGGCTACGGCCGGAGGCTTCAGCCACCTCGCTTGCTCCGGGACCCCAAGAGCGGCGGCCCACGGTGGGCGGTCAAGGGCGGGCAGCCAAGCTGCCCACCGCGCCGGACGAGGCTAGGGGCCTTACTCCACTCTCCCGGACCAAGCCAGGCCACCGGCAAACCCTCCGCCCCTCCAAGCGACCGCGCCCCTTCCCGCTGGGCCGCTCAGTCATCCGGCGGGTGCTGGATACGTTCGGTGCGGACCGCGCGAGTGTCATCGTCGGTGGAGTAGGAGCGTTCGCGAATGCGCGGATTGACGGGCTGCGGCGTTGCTTGAACCCGCTCGGCGCTGGAGGCCTTGTCCGGTCGGAGGCGCTCGCCGAGGAGATTCACCGCTCTCACGAGCTCGCGGGCGGCCAGATCCATCTCGTCGCGGGAATCGTTGCGTTCGGTCACCGCGACGGCGAGGAAGAGGGTGGCAAGGGTGGTTGCGGCGACGAACGTCTGGGCCGTGATGAGCGCCGCCTGTGGGTCGGTCCCGTTGAACGGACCGAGACCCCTCACCGTCGCGTACACGGTGACAACCGAAACGGCGACAACACAGGGTGCGGCACCCTCGAGCTGGAACCGCCACGCCGCCCAGATCAGGAGCGGGAAGACCAGAAACAGCTTTTCCCGGCCGTGGCCTCCCGTGATCACCCACCATGTCACGCCCAGCGTGCACACAATCAGCCCGCCGGCCTCCACCAGGCGCCACACGTCAGGAAGCACCCGACGCAGCGAGATTCTGCGGAGCACCAGAAGGAACGGCGTGACAACCAGGATTCCGAGTCCGGACCCGAGCCAACTACGAAGCATCAGCGGCCCGTACTCACGGGCCGGGTCGATGCCGGCCAGCACCAAGACTCCGCCGCGGATGGCCGCGTCGGTCACCATGCCGGCCATCACGCCACACACCACCAGCGCCACCGCGTCTCGCACCCGGGCGAGATCGTTCCTGAAACCTGCCTGCCGCAGCAGAACGTACGCAAGCACGACCCCAACCGTGGCCTCGACCGCGATCCCCAGCGCGACCAAGGGCGGCCGGTTGAATGCCACCCAGGTGGCCACAAAGGCCCCCAATGCGACTCCGGGCCACGCCCGCAGCCCGAAGATCAGAACTGCCGCTAAGGCAACCCCGCTTGCCGGCCACACCAGACTCGCCATGCCCGACCCGCCGAACTGCTTGAGCAGGCCGGGCTGCGCCGCCAGCAGGTAGGCCCCCGTGGTCACAACAATCGCCAACACGGTCTCCACACGGCGCCGACGAGAGGGCTGGCCCTTCGCCATGAATGCGACGCTACGCCCGAGCAACAGACCCCTGCACCCGAGGGGTGATCCATCCGACCAAGACCGACCCACGAAGCATCGCCGGTCGCATCCCGGCCCGGCGCTCGCCGCCACGGCCACCTGCGCTGACCTCCGCAACCTCCCTCACCGCCGTGCCGCTGGGGCCGAGCGGGGTCTGCATCTACTGGTTGCCCTTGCCCCTGGGTCAAGGACGAGGTTGGGACCACCGCCTGGGATCACCGAAGGAGCCCCACCGTGCTGACCACGGATCCAACGACGCTCGACTTCTACCAGGAGCCAGGGATGATGACCTCACCCGGGCGCTACCGGGAGCTGATCGACGGGCTCCCCCGCGACATCCGACCGAAAGCTGTTCCTGCAACAGCACCAACAACCGGCCGGCCTGGCGGTACGTTCCGGATCCCCCTCATGGCCGCTTCCTCGTACGAGTGCGCCGGCCGGCGAAAAGGCGTGTCGAGGCTGTGAGGGGGTCTGCCGTACGTTCGACGTGAGGGGCACTCGGCACGGCTGAAGTTGGCTGCCCCGAACGAGTCGCGCAAGTTGGAGTTGACGTGGATTCCTCTTGTGGGTAAGGGGTTTCCGGCGCGCGCGGGTCGATCTTGTTCGGTAGAATCGAACGCGTGACCCTCTCCTCAGGTTTGTGTGGGGAGGTTGAGGGTGATCCCGCCGAGACAGAGGTAGATCATGGCGGTGAGGGAGTCGGGTCCTGGGTGTCCGTAGCCGCGGCGTTGGATGACTCGGATCTTGCTGTTGATGCCTTCTGCTCGGGAGTTGGACAGGCCGAGTTCGACGGCTGCGACGGTTTGTTCGAAGTACTTGGTCAGGCGGGTGGCCAGTTGGTGCATCGCGGGGATCGTGGATCGGAACGCGCGGATGATCCACCTTTTGAGGTATCGGCGGGCCTGTTCGGGTGGGATGCGGTAGAGGTCTCGTAGTTGTTCTTTGAGGGTCCACGACCGGAAGAGTTGGTAGTTGTGGCGGCGCAGGGCGTTGATGAGGGCGCGGCGTTCGTCGGTGAGGTTCTCAGCACCTGAGCGCAGCGCTGTCTTCAGTCGTCGCCACGCCTTGGCGGGGGCGTTGATCTGTTCGGCCACGGTGAGCGGCCCGGACCGCTTGATCGGCGTGGCCGGGGTGGGCGGTATGGCGGGGTTGGCTTGGCGGGCTTTGTCGAGGGCTTCGTTGGCCCACTTGATGACGTGGAAGGGGTCCAGGCACACCGCGGCCTGGGGCGCGTTCTCTTCGGCGACGGGCATGTAGATCGGTGAGCCGTCCATGGTGATCGCAGTGAGCTGTTCGCTGCGGTCAGGGCCCAGGGCGGTGAAGAAGTCGGTGAACGCTTTGCGGGTGCGGTCCTTGGTGACCCACACCACCCGGCCGGTGTCGTGGTCGCAGACGATGGTCAGATAGTGGTGGCCACGTTTGTAGGAGATCTCGTCCACCCCGATCCGATACAGCCCGTCCAGCCGGTCGGTGGGCAGGTGCTCGGCCACCAGCATTCTCACTGCCCGGTCGACCGCTTCCCACGAGCACCGAAGCAGCCGCGCGACGCTCGTTTTGTCCATGCGCTGGGCCAGCCAGCCGATCACGTCTTGGAAGTCGCGAGTGTGCCGGGCGTTCGGCCGCGCCCACGGCACGGTCTCGGTGCGGATCCCACATGCGGGGCAGGCGATCCGGGCGATGTCGGCTTCCAGCCACACCTTGGTGGCCCCGAAGTCCAGGTGGCGCCAGCGGCGGCGGGAGATGTCATAGCGGGCCCGGGTCGAGTACCCACACGGGCACCGGTAGCGGCGACCCCGCCGGCGCCGAAGACCCACAACCAGGCCGTCGCCGGTGAACCCCACCGAGCACACCGATGCCCCGGGCAGACCCAGGATGCGGTTGAATACTGTGCTGACGCGCACGTGCGTTGCTCCAGACGGTTAAGGATTCGACACCCAGAACCTAAGGGCAACCACGTGCGCGTCCTTTCATGCCCCGCCCCGCACCCCACACCCCAAGCCATCCACACCAACCGCCCCTCCCGGCCCGGCCAGCAACCCACACCAAGCCGAGGAGAGGGACGCGTGAGCGATGACGGTGGGTGCTTCGACGGCCACCTGGGCGGGCAGCCCGGTGGCCGTCGGGTGCTGCCTGCGGGGTTTGCTGATCTGCCGGCGGGTCCTGGGTTGGCGGCGGCGGTGGCGTCGGTCGACGTGGCCGGGTGTAACGGGTTCGAGTTGGAGGAGCTGATCAAGGGTTTACGGCGGCTGGGCTGCTGGGTGGAGGCTGAGTGCCTGACCGCGGTGAACGAGCTGGTCTACGCCGAGCCCGGCAGGGTTGACGGCCCGGCCGGGCGCAGTGTCACCCCGGATCCGATGACCCCGGAGGTCCTGGAGCCGTTGCTGGGGTGGACCGGCTACCGGGCGCACCAGTACGTGGCCCTGGCCGCCACGCTGCCCCGGCTGCCGCGGGTACGTGAGGCCCTCGCGTCCGGTGGGCTGGAGCTCAACGATGTGCGGGTGATCGTGGATCGGATCACCGATGCCGAACCCGATGTGTGGGGTGCCATAGAGGAGGCGATCTTCCCCAAAGTCCTGGAATTGCGGGGCGGGTTGTTGCGGGCGAAGGTCGAGGCCGAGGTCGTCACGGCAGACCCCGAAGCCGCCGCCAAACGGCACCGGGCGGCCAGGTCCGGGCGGAACGTGGCGATCTGGCCCGCCGTCGACGGCGTCGCCGACCTCGCCATCCGCGGCCTGTCCGCAGGCCAGGCCGCCGAGGCGTACGGCTACATCGACGCCATCGCCCGCGCAGTCAAATCGTCCGGCGACCCACGCACCCTCAGCCAACTCCGCGCCGACGTCGCCGCCGCCCTACTCACCGGCACCGCCGACATCAAAGACTGCTCAGCACCAGCGGCCACCAACCACACCAGGCAGGACCAGGCAGCGCAGGGCGCGGTGCAGAAGCAGACCAAGAAGGGTGAGGCTGAGCAGCACCAGGCTGAGCAGGACGAGGCCGAACAAGACGAGGCTGGGCAGGACGCGGCTGGGCAGGACGCGGCTGGGCAGGACGAGACGCCGCGGGACACTGGGCAGTGCACCGCGGAAGGCGACGCCTGGCAGGAGCGCGGCGAGCAGGGTCCTGTGCGGTTCACCGGTTCCCCGACCACGACCTGCACAGCGCCGGATGTGACTGCGGTGACTGCTCTCCCGCCGGAACCGGAACGGCTAACTACACCCCCTGCGACTGCTCCACCGCGCACGACACCGCAGCACACGACGCCGCAGAGCGCCACGCGGCAACGAATGCCACGAACCCAGCCGCGGGTCAGATCCCGCGGCAGAACCGCCGACCCGACGAAACGGCCGACCCGCCAGGTCCGCCTGATCCACCGACAGGCAACCCGACACCACCAACACCACCCTGGTCCTCCTCACAACCGAGCTGGGGGCCCATACGCACGCGCGGGCGAAGATACAGCTGAACATCCCCCTGACCACCCTGATGGGACTCAGCAGCCAGCCTGGTGAGCTCGGCGGGTTCGGACCCGTCATCACCGAAGTCGCCCGCCGCGTCGTCGCCAACCACCTCGACAACCCCGAAGCCAGATTCAGTGTCGGGGTCACCCACCCGGTCACCGGGCGGTTGTTGCATCTGCATCCCATCCCGGCGAGATTCCTGCGCGGGCTGCAGGCAGAGCTGGTGCATGCCCGCGACCAACGCTGCGCATGGACCACCTGCAGGAGACCCGCCGCCACCTGCCACCTCGACCACAACACCGAACACGCCCACGGCGGATCGACGTCCGTAGAGAACATCGCACCGCTGTGCCCGCGCCACCACAAAGCCAAAACCGGCCGCGACTGGAAACTCCACCAGACCGGACCCGGCGAACACACCCTCACCGACCCCCACGGCCGGCACTACCACAGCCGAACACCATCCCTCACCGACCCGGCCGTCGACGACCCAGCGGTCAGCGCCACAACGGGAACGGCCGACAATGACCTACCTCCGTTCTGACAGCTTTCTGCCCATCCGCGATCCGAGGAACCGACGCCAGCGCACAGCGGCTCTTCGGAAGCGGGACGTCCGGGATAGGTTCTAGGGTGCCGCCATGACCGAGACCGACCAGAGCATCGATCCGCCCTGGGAGCCACCCCTTGCCGGCACCGAGACCGAGCATCTCCTCGGCGCGCTCAACCGACTGCGTACGACGTTCCGCTGGAAGGCGGGCCACCTCGACGCGGCCGGACTGCAGACCCGCATCGGAGGCTCCTCGCTGACCCTCGGCGGCCTGCTCAAGCACCTAGCACTCGTCGAGGACTACACCTTCACCGGCAAGCTGCGCGGCGAGTCGCCGGGCGAGCCGTGGGAGACGATCTACCGGGACGACGTACCGGACTGGGTGTTCGTCTCCGCCGCCGACGACTCCCCCGCAGATCTCTACGCGCTGTGGGACGGCGCCGTCGAACGCTCCAAGGCACGGCTCGACGCCGCGCTGGCCGATGGCGGGCTCGACCAGCTCGTCCACGCCTCCTCAGCCGACGGCCGCCACGCCAGCCTGCGCCGGCTGGTGTTCGACCTGATCGAGGAGTACGGCCGGCACACCGGGCAGGCCGACCTTCTCCGCGAGGCCGTGGACGGCGTGGTCGGTGAGGACCCGCCGCCCGGCTGGCACGCCTGAACCAGCAAGTACGCCGGGCGGACGGGTCACGACCGGTCGAAGGGAGTCAGCGGGCGGACGGCATGCCGTCACCGGGCTTTGCCGCCCTGACCAGGTAGCGGTGGTTGTGCACCACGAGCGGCCCGTCGGCGCGGAGGTGGCGGTCGAGTTCCTGAAGCTTCGCGTCGTACCGGCGTACGTCGAAGTCGGGGATCACCCAGGACACCACCGTCAGGTGGTAGACCACCGCCGCGATGTCGTGGAAGGCGTAGGGCGAGAACTCCTCCTGGGCAGTGAGGATCGCAAAGCCGCGATTCTCCAACGCCGCAACGGTTTCGGCGAAGGCGTCCGAGTCCGCGTCCTGGGCGGGCGGTGCCCCGAGCGCGGCGTTGAGCTCGAGATCATTGCGCGTTCCGCCCTGCTGGGTCAGGAAGATCCCACCCGGTGACAGGACGCGCCACACCTCGTCGATGTCGAACGCGCCATGCCGGTTGAGAACCAGGTCGAACTCACCGTCGGCAACCGGTAGCCGGGTTCCCTCCTGTGCCCTGCGGACGTCGACACCGAACGGCTCGAGACGCTTCCTGGCTTCGAGCACGTTCGGCTCCCAGCCCTCGGTGGCGACGGTGTGGGACGGAAGCGGTGCCAGCGAGGCCAGCATCTCCCCACCGCCGGTGTCGAGGTCGAGCAGGGCGGCAGAGTGCGCTACCGCTTCGCGGGCAAGGTCCGGGTAGGACCAGGAAAGCCGGCCGCCGCTGGTCCGCCCCTGCAGGTAGGAGAAGTTCCACCCGCTCATCGCCTCCGCGGCGGCCAGGGCGTCCGCGACGAGGGCTTCGTAGGTGTCGGTCGGGTGCGAGGAGTCGACGGGTTCGGCCGAGGAAACCGCACGACGTGGATCCATGAATGAGGGTCCTGTTCCAAGACGAAGGTACGAGGGCAACGCGGAACGCGCCGACGCGCAAGTCACCGTCGGCGCGGCGCCGGGATTCTCGGCTAGGAACCGAGTCCGGGCGCCAGGGCTGGGCTAGTTGCTATCTCGCACGCCATCACCGTAGCGGTCACGGCAAGCCCTGGTCGGATGAGGCCACGTCGAGCAGGTCGTGCGTCGTTGTCGGTACGGCTGCCCATCGGGACAACGGGTTTCACGCGATGAGCAGGCCGATGGCGAGACTCGACACCCCGGCGGCGAGGGAGGTCGCACCTGCCCACAGCAGGACGACGAACCGATTGGGCCTGGTGACGTCACGCCCCATGGAGGCGGCGAAGAATCCACCGGACATCAGGACGGCCGCCACCGGGACGCCCAGCCGAGCGATCCACAGCAGGACTCCGGTGAGCCTGGTCACGTCGACGTACAGCAACGCAACCAGGCTGAGGATGACCAGCACCCCGGCATGCCCGTGCCCCGCACGCGCGAAGGACTTCTGGAAGTCGGTCATCGGGACCGCGCCGCGCGCGATCCGGGTCATGAACCAGCCACCGACCTCGATGGTGAGCAGGGTGAGCAGGACCGCTCCGGCGATGATCCGGGACGGGGCGGCCAGCGCCAGGGACTCCATGGCGTACGACTCTCCTCCGGGGAAGTGGATAGCGAGACTATCCATTATGGATACCAGTACTATCCGCTACAGCGGACACGGTTGGCAACCGCGATTTCGCGAGTCACCCCCGCAATCACTTCCTGACGGCAACACCCCGCATGCGCGCCCGAGCGACTACGCGCCGGCCACCCACGCGCACACCACGTCTCGCAGTCAAGGGAGCCGGCAACCAGAACCGGCACAAACTCAGCCAACTGAGGACAACAGGGGGCTTTCCGGCCTTAGAACCTGAACACTTCTTCACGGCAGTACCACGTTGTAACGAACTTCTGCAGTCGAAGAAAGCGGAGACGACAGGATGCTGGACAGGCGCACATTCCTCTACGGCACGGGCCTCACGGCCGGCGCCGTGATGCTCGGCGCGTGCTCCTCGGGTGAGGGCGAGCAGAGCGGCCAATCCAAGGCGAGCAAGCCGGCGGCAAGCTCGGGCAAGGGTTCGGAGCGCAAGCCGCTCTCGCCACCCAAGAAGCTCACCGAGGCGCCGATGCTGGCCGACCAGGTGAAGGCCGGCAAGCTCCCCGAGCTGGCCAGGCGAATTCCTTCCAGCCCGTACGTCGTTCCGCACAAGTGGCTGGAGCCGGCGAAGTACGGCGGCAACCTCAACATCCTCGTCCCGGAGACGAACGACCTGCAGATCCTGGAGTACATGTACGGCCACTCCTTGCTGCGTTTCCTCAACGACGCGCTGGACATCGGCCCAGGTCTGGTGGAGAGCTTCGAGTCCAACGAGGACGCCTCGGAGTGGACACTGCACTTCCGCAAGGGACTGCACTGGTCGGACGGGCAGCCGTGGACGACCGCCGACATCATGTTCTGGTGGGAGGACATGGTCCTCAACACCGACCACACGGAGGTTCCGCCCGACGAGGCGAAGTCGGGCAAGGGCACGGTCATGAAGATGACCGCACCGGACGAGTACACCCTGGTGCTCACCTACGACGCGCCCGCTCCCCTCACGCCGATGCGACTCGCGGGATACGTCAACCGTGGCAACGGTTCCACCTGGATGGAGCCCAAGCACTACCTGAAGCAGTACCACCCGCGTTACAACAAGTCCGTCTCGAAGAACTGGGCCAGCGCCGACGGCGAGTTCGAGAAGAAGCGCAACCAGGTACAGACTCCCGGCTGCCCCGTCATGACCGGCTGGGTCCTGAAGTCCTACAAGGAGGGCCGCCAGGCCGTCTGGGAACGCAATCCCTACTACTGGGTTGTCGACCGGGAAGGCCGCCAGCTCCCCAACGTCGACCAGATCACCTTCCGCGCCAACAAGGACGTCGAGGTCGGCAAGCTGCAGATCCAGCAGGGCAAGGTCGACTACGTGCACGGGCCGTTCACCGGGCTGACGCTCGGAGACGTCTCCGGGTTCAAGCAGACCGAGAAGCGCAGCGGGATGCAGCTCTTCTTCTGGGACAGCGGAACCGGCACCGGTTCGATGTTCTTCTTCAACTATGACTACGAGGACCCGAAGATGCGGGCTCTCGTCCGCAAGCCGAAGTTCCGGCAGGCGCTGTCGTACGCGTTCAAACGCGAGGACGCCCGCAAGCAGATCTACTTCAACACCGGCGAACTCTCCACCGGGACGATGAGTCCGAAGGCCAAGGAGTACCAGTCCGGCGCCGAAGGTCAGAAGGTCTACAAGCAGTGGCGGGACTCCTATGTGAAGTACGACCCGGACAAGGCGAAAGCGCTGCTTGACGAGCTCGGCCTCAAGGACACCAACGGCGACGGCAAGCGGGAGATGCCCGACGGCAGCCCGCTGGCGATCCGGTTGGACTTTCCGGCCGACACCGGAACCGAACACCAGCAGAAGAACAACATGCTCAAGCGGGACTGGGAAGCCGTCGGGCTGACGGTCAAGCTCAACCCGGTGGCGCCGGAGGGCTACGGCGACCAGTGGGCCAACGGCAAGCTCGCCTCCCAGTGCGCGTGGGAGGTCAGCAGCGGACCCGACCACCTCGCCCAGGTCGCCTGGATGGTGCCGGTCGAGCCCAGCCGGTGGGCTCCGCTGGAAGGCCAGATGTACAACCTGCGGGGAACGCCGGCGGAGAAAGAACAGCTTGACGTCGACCCGTTCAAGCGCACGCCGCCACGGATGGCACCGGAGAAGGGCGGGCCGATCGACCGGCTGTGGAAGCTCTACGACCAGGCCAAGCTGGAGCCGGACGAGATCAGGCGGCGCCAGATCGCGTTCCAGATGGTGAAGATCCACATCGAGGAGGGGCCGTTCTTCATGGGCACGATCGCCAACACCCCGGCGGTCATGCTGGCCCACAAGGATCTGCGCAACGTGCCCCGCAAGGAGAACCTCTCCCAGGGCGGGTTCGTCAACCCGTGGCAGCACCCGACGCCCGCGGTGTACGACCCGGAGACGTACTTCTGGCAGAACCCCGACAAGCACATCACCTGAGAGACCCCCCTCCCCCGGTCGCGGCCGGGCCTCCCGCCGGGGGCCCGGCCGCGTCGCACGTCGAACCACATGGCCTTCGGCCTTCGAAGTCGGGCGTTCTGGCGTGTCCTCACCGGGCCCCGGCGCCGCAGACTGCTGCCATGAACTCCCTCGTCAGGCAGATCCTGCGGCTGTGGGACGAACCGATCGTCGACTGGGCGGCGGCCGAGACCGCCTTCCACGCGGTGTATGCCGACCCGGTGGTGGTCAACGACGTGAAGCTGGCCGTGCCCGACCTGGTGAGCCGGGCACTGGCGCTGCAGGAGACCTACGAAGGACGTACGACCGAAGTCATCGAGTCGTTCGAGGCGGACGGCCGGATCGCGCTGGCGGTCCGGATGCGGGGACGGCACGTGGGCGCGCTGGCCACCCCGCTCGGCCCGGTCGCGCCCACCGGGCGGATGGTGGAGATCCGGGTGATCGACCTGCTCACCGTGTCCGGCGGCCGGGTCAGCGCGATCACCACGTTGTCCGACGAGCTCAGCCTGCTCCGCCAGCTCGACGCCGTGGCGCTCATCTGACCTATCGGCGTACGACCTCTACAGGGCGTCCCAGTCGAGCACGGGCGCGGCCAGGTCGCGGATCGAGGCCAGCAGCCCAAGCCGGGCGGCGCGTACCGCCGGGTCGTCGGCCATCACCAGCACCGCGTCGAAGAACGCGTTGACCGGGCCGACCAGCCCACCGGCAGCGTCCGCGAACTCGGCCAGGGAGTACTCCGGCCCGAGCGTGTCGGCGACCTTGCCCAGCTCCTGGTGAAGCGCCAGCTCCTCCGGCTCGGTCAGCGCGGCCGGGTCGTAGCCGCGGGCCACGTCGGCCGGCACGATCCGCCGCACCCGCTGCAGTGCCGTCACCACGTCACCGAACGCCGGGTCGGACGTACGCCGGTAAAGCTCCCGCAGCGTCTGGTCGGCCAGCGCCGGCGTCCCCGCCAGCGGCAGGACCGCCTGCACCTGGGTGTACTCGTGCCCGGCGTCCAGCAACTGCTGTTCGTACCGCCGTACGACGAACTCACGCGCATCGGCCAGCGCCTGCTCCGGCACCTCCACGCCCTGTGCGCGAATCCGCTCGGCAGCCTCGGCCAGCCCGCGCTCCACGGTGACGGCGGCGAGGTCGGGCCGGTCGCGCAGGATGCTCACCACGCCGAGCGCGGCCCGCCGCAGCGCGAACGGGTCGGAGCTTCCGGTCGGGTTGGCACCGACCGCGAACAGCCCGGCCAGCAGGTCCAGCCGGTCCGCCAGCGCCAGCAGGGCGCCCGGCCGGGTCGCCGGCAGCGGGCCACCTGCGGTGCGCGGCAGCTCCATGTCGTACAGCGCCGACGCCACCGCGTCGGTCTCCCCGGCCCGCCGGGCGTACTCCCGGGCCATCGTCCCGGCCAGCGAGGTGAGCTCGACCACCATCTGCGAGGCAAGGTCGAACTTCGTCAGCTCACCCGCCCGGGCCAGCGTGGTCGCGTCGTCGCCGGACACCGACACGAGCTCACCGAGCCGGCCCGCGACGGCGGCGATCCGGTCCGCGCGCTCGGCCATCGAGCCGAGGCGGTTCTCGAACGCCAGCTTGGCCAGGCCCCTGCGGTGCTGCTCCGGTGGCACGTCCAGGTCGGCCCGCCAGAAGAACGCCGCGTCCTCGTACCTCGCTCGCAGCACCGCCTCGTTGCCGGCGCGCACGACGTCGGCGTCGCAGGAACCGTCGGCGACGGCGACGAAGTGCGGCAGCAGCGTGCCGTCGCCCGCACGCACCGGGAGGTAGCGCTGGTGCTTGCGCATCACCGTGGTGAGGATCTCCGCCGGCAGGTCGAGGTAGTCGGCCGAGAACGAGCCGAGGATCGGCACCGGGTGCTCGACCAGGTTGACGATCTCCTCGACCAGGGCAGCCTCGCCCTCCAGGTCGATCACGCCGCCCACCTGCGCGGCGAGGGACCGGGACGCGGCCACGACGAGCTCACGGCGTTCGTCCGGGCTGGCGGTGATCTCGTGCCGGCGCAGGAAGTCGAGGTAGCCGTCGGCGGACGGCACGGTGACCACCGGCTCGGCAGCCGTACGCCGCACCCGGGTGGTCGGCCCCGACGCCAGCGCGGAGACCGCGACGGGGACGACCTGCTCGCCGAGCAGGGCCAGCAGCCAGCGGATCGGACGGGTGAACGACAGCTTCGGGTCGCTCCAGCGCATGTTCGTGTCGGCGCGCAGGTCGGCCACCAGCGAGCCGAGCACCTCCGACAGCACCCGCGCCGCCGGCCGGCCGACCTCGGTGCGGACCGCGGCGACGTACTCCGCGCCGCCCTGCTCGATCCGGGTCAGGTCGGCGGGGTCCACACCCTGGCCGCGGGCGAACCCCTGCGCGGCCTTGGTCGGGTTGCCGTCGGCGTCGTAGGCGGCCGAGACACGTGGCCCGCGGACCGTGCGCTCGGCGTCCGGCTCGTGCGGGGCCACCGCCTCGACGACCGCGACCACCCGCCGCGGCGTGGCGTAGGTGCGAACGTCGCCGTGGGTGAGGCGGGTACCCGCGAGCCGGCTGGTCAGCCCTTCACGGACGGCCTCGGCGGTCCGGCGTACCTCCGCGTGCGGAAGCTCCTCGGTGCCGAGCTCGAACAGCAGCGTGCTCGGCTCGTCGATCTTCGGGTACGCCGAGTCGTCGGCGGGCGCCTCCGCGAGCGCCGGTGGCTCGGCCAGACCGAGCGGGTGACCCAGCTCCTCCCGGCGTTCGGCCCACAGCGTGGCTACCTGCCGGGCCAGCGAGCGCATCCGGCCGAACGCGTTCGCCCGCTCGGTGGTGCTGATGGCGCCGCGGGAGTCGAGCACGTTGAAGACGTGGGAGCACTTCAGGACGAAGTTGTGGGCGGGGACCGGCAGCCGCTCGGTGATGCACCGGCGGGCCTCCCCCTCGTAGTCCTCGAACAGCCGCCAGTTGGTGGCCACGTCGGCGTCGTCGAGGTAGTACCGGCTCATTTCGTACTCGGACTGGCCGAACACCTCGCCGTAGGAGATCCCGGGCGCGTAGGCGATGTCCTTGAAGTGGGCGACGCCCTGCAGCGCCATCAGGATCCGCTCGATGCCGTAGGTGATCTCCACCGACACCGGGTCGAGGTTCTTGCCGCCGGCCTGCTGGAAGTACGTGAACTGGGTGATCTCCAGGCCGTCGAGCCAGACCTCCCAGCCCAGGCCCCACGCACCGAGCGCCGGGGACGCCCAGTTGTCCTCGACGAACCGGATGTCGTGCGCGTCCACGTCGATGCCGAGCGCGCCCAGGCTGCCGAGGTAGACCTCCTGCGGGTCGCCCGGGTCGGGCTTCAGGATCACCTGGAACTGCGTGTGGGTCTGCAGGCGGTTGGGGTTCTCGCCGTACCGTGCGTCGTCGGGGCGGACGCTCGGCTCGACGTACGCCACCCGCCACGGCTCCGGCCCCAGCACCCGCAGGATCGTGGCGGGGTTGTACGTACCCGCTCCGACCTCGGTGTTGAAGGGCTGCACGATCATCGCGCCGCGCTCGGTCCAGTAGTTGGTCAGCGCGAGGAGCGCGTCCTGCATCGTCACCACAGTTGCCACGCGGACCACCCTATGGTGTGTCGCGCCCGGGGCCGTCGACCGGGACTGCGCGCCCGGACGCACTGTCGGTATCCGCCGTCAGGAGATCGTCCGGGAACGCGTAGAAGCGGAGCGCGACCGCCCGCACCTCGCCGTCGCCGTCGCCGTCACCCCCGCCGTCCGCGTGGAGGAGCTGGTAGCGGTCCAGGAGCTCGAGGTACTCGTCGGCGAACCGGCGGAGCTCGCCCTGGGACAGCAGGAGCCGCGCCCGCGAGCCCTGGGCCCACGGCCCGAACCGCTCCGGGTGCCGGAACGCCCGCCGGAACAGCTTCAGCTCGTGCGCGAGCCTGGCGTCCCAGAACGCCTCGAACCGGGGCCGGTCCGCCTCGGCGAAGTCCTCGGGCCGTGGGGCGCGCAGGTTGAGCGGCACGTCCCGCCACCCCTGCCCGGCCGCCTCGACGTACCCGGCCCGGGACAGCTCGCGCAGCGTCGCCCGGACCTCCTCCCGCGACAGGCTCGCCGCGGCGGCCAGCTCGTCGGTGGTCATCACCCGCGTACCCAACAGGGTGAGCAGGCGCTGCGCGCTCGGATTGCCCAGGACGAGTTCGATGTCGTGGACGGTCAGCTCCCGGGAGGCCACCCCCGCGGTGACGATGGTGCGCGCCCGTACGGCCAGCAGGACCGCGATCGGGACCTCCACCAGGACGGCGGTGGCCAGCGACAACCACCGGTCCGGGCTGTTCCAGTCGAGTACGACGTCGAACCACGCGTCGCAGCACAGCAGCGCGGCCGTGGCCACCAGGAGGGGCACCGCCGCGCGGCGCCGCCGCCAGCCGAACCACGCCGCCAGGCCGAGAAGGACCACCAGGGCCAGGTCGAAGCCGACCCAGGCCAGCCGCCAGTGCCTGGTCTGGTACTGGTCGGGCAGGGTCACCAGCAGGAAGCCGATCCACGGGACGAGGGCGACCGTCGCCACGACGAGGAAGAGGAGCAACGGCCGACGTCTCACGCCACAACGGTAGGCCTCGAGCGTGTGCACCACCCAGCACGCTCGTGCGCGCTCGGCCACGCCGTCACGTCACGTACATTCACCACGTATGGGGCGTCTCGATCCGGCGGTGGGGCCTCTCGACCTGCGTCCCGCGCAGGACGTGGCCGGACCTCCGGGTACGCGCGGACCGGTCGGTGCGGCCGAGCGCCATCTGGCGCCCGACCTCGCCCGGGGCGCGATGCTGTTGCTCATCGCGCTGGCCAACGCGCCGGTCCTGCTGTACGACCGGCCGCTGAGCCTGCGCGGCCACCTGGCCGAGGCCGGCTGGGCGGACCGGCTGGTGACGTTCGCGACCACGGCGTTCGTCGACGGCCGGGCGTACCCGATGTTCGCCGCGCTGCTCGGCTACGGCGTGGTGTCCCTCGTCCGCCGGCAACTCGACGCGGGCGCGACCCACGCCGCCGTCCGCCGCCTGCTGCGCCGCCGGCACCTCGCCCTGCTCGGCATCGGTCTCGTGCACGCGGTGGCGCTGTTCTCCGGCGACGTGCTCGGCGCGTACGGCCTGGCCGGGCTGGTGATCGTCGCCCTGCTCGCCATGAGCGGCGGCCGGCTGCTGCTCACCGCGGGCCTGCTCGCGATCCCGTTCCTCGCGGTCGGTGCGACGTACGGCGTACCGCCCGAACCGCATGTCCACTACCTGCCGTCGGCTGCCGAGCCATCCCCGCTGACGGCGGCCGCACTCCGCCTGGGCGAGTGGCTGCCGGCCACGCCGGTCAGCGCCCTCGGCATGCTCGTCCCGATCTGCCTGGGCGTGTGGGCCGGCCGGCGCGGGCACCTGGACCAACCGGACCGGTACGCGCGGACGCTGCGCTGGGCGGCCTGGGCCGGCATCGGCGTTGGCGTGCTGGGCGGTGTTCCGTTCGCGCTGGTCGTGGCCGGGGTGTGGCCGGCGACCTCGCTGGGCGTCGATCTCGGCCTGGCGGTGCTGCACACCGGCACCGGTGTGGCGGGCGGCCTCGGGCTGGCCGCCCTCGCCGGGCTGGTCGCGGCCCGCACAGCCCACCCGGCCGGGACCGCCCGCGCCTCCGCCACCAGCCGAGTGATCTCGGGGCTGGCGGCCTGCGGGGCGAGATCGCTGTCGTGCTACCTCGCCCAGTCGGTCGTCCTGGTCCCGCTGCTGTCGCCGTGGGCGCTCGGCCTGGGCGCCCGGCTGGGCAGTGCCGCGACGGCCCTGCTGGCCGTGGCGACCTGGCTGGCGACAGTGCTCGGCTCGGCCTGGCTGGCCCGGCACGGCCGACGTGGTCCGGCGGAGGTGGCGTTGCGCCGGATCGTCTACGGCTCGTCCAGCGCCAGGTCGTAGTTGACCCACTCCCGCCTGGTGCGGAAGCCGAGACGTTCGTACAGACCGAGGGCGCCGGTCGGATTGACCGAGTCCACCCCGAGCGATGCCTCGTCGAACCCGGCGTCGCGGGCCGCCAGCAGAGTGCGGCTGAGCAGCGCACGGGCGGCGCCGCGGCCGCGGTACTCCCGCCGGGTGCCGACCTGGCCGATGTAGCAGTCGCGGACACCGGTGACTGCGGTGTCGGCTTCGTACTCGTAGGTGAGGACGTACGCCGCGATCCGGTCACCGTCCAGCAGCAGGTGGGACGTGGCGCCCCGGAACGACCGGGACCCGGTCATCCAGATCCGCCAGACCTCCTCGTCGCGCGGCTGGAAGCCCCAGTGGTCGAGGAACGTCTCGTTGTGCGTGGCCCGAAGCGCGGCGTCGAGTTCGGGCCGGAACGTGGTCAGCGTGAGGCCTTCGGGGATCTCCGCCGCCGGGATGGGTTCGGACAGCACCCGCCGCATCCCGAAGAAGTAGCGGGCGGGCGTGAAGCCGGCCCGCTCCAGCATCGTGCGCGCACCGGCGTTGCCGGCTCCGGTCCCGGTGGTGAGCAGCCCCGGCACCTGGGGGTTCTTCTGGGTGTGCGCCTGACGGCCGCGGTCGCACATCCAGTCCAGCAGTCGCGTGCCGAGACCGCGCCGACGCCACAACGGGTGCACCGCGCCTTCCAGCCGGATCCGGTCAGTCTCCTGGGCGCCCGGCCTGGCGTGCACCACGGCGTAGCCGACCATCTCCTCGCCGTCCCACAGCGCACGGGTGTCGTCGGCGGCGCTGAGTGTGGCGTCGGACATCTCCTCGGCGAGGTCCTCCGTGTCGTAGTGCTCGCCCTGGTCGTCCACGATCTCCACGGCCCGCAAGAGGTTCGCCCAGGCGGGCAGGTCGGCGGACCCGATCGGCCGGACGGAGAGGTCGGGCCGGCCTCGCCTGGTGGCTTCGTGCCCAGCGGATCGGGGTGCGGTGGCTTCGCGTACGTCCCCGTGGTCGGCGTTCATGGTCGGCAGGGTACGGCCGCACGCCCCCGCCGGGCGCGGGGTTTTCCGGAGGGGTTCCGTGGCCGACCCGGTCCGGCCTGATGTCAACTATGAGTTGGCGATGCGGGCGGCCGAACCGGCCGCGACCGCCGGGCTGCGAGCCGGAAACCGAGGAGACGACCGGATGAGCGGATCGAACCCGAGACACTTCGCGGCCGGCGGTGCGTCCGGCGGGGCAGCCGGCGGGCCCGGCGGCGGCGCGTCCGGCGAGGTCGACAGGCCCTGGCTGGCCCTGGCCGCCCTGTGTGCCGGCTTCTTCATGATCATGCTGGACACCACGATCGTGAACATCGCGATCCCGGCCATGATCAACGGCCTGAACGCCAGCCTGTCCGAGGTCATCTGGATCAACAGCGTCTACCTGCTCACCTACGCCGTACCGCTGCTGCTCACCGGACGGCTCGGCGACCGGTTCGGGCCGAAGCGGCTCTTCCTCGGCGGGCTGGTCGTCTTCACCCTGGCCTCGGCCGCGTGCGGGTTCGCCGGCAGTGCGGCCACGCTGATCGCGGCCCGGGCGGTTCAGGGCCTCGGTGCGGCCGCGATGACGCCGCAGACGATGGCGTTCGTCACCCGGCTGTTCCCACCCAGCAGGCGGGGCGCGCCGATGGGCCTGTGGGGCGCGGTGGCCGGCGTCGCCACCATCACCGGTCCACTGCTCGGCGGCGTCCTCGTCCAGACCCTCGGCTGGGAGTGGATCTTCTTCGTCAACGTGCCGATCGGCGTCCTCGCCATCACGGCGACGATCCTCCTGGTGCCCGACTGGCAGCCCCGGCACAGCCACCGCTTCGACCCGATCGGTATCGCGCTCAGCAGCGTCGGGCTCCTCTGCGTGGTCTTCGGCCTGCAGGAGGGGCAGCGCTACGACTGGGGAACGATCGCCGGTCCGGTCACCGTGCCCGAGATCATCGGGGCGGGCGTACTCCTGCTGGTGGCGTTCATGGTGTGGCAGCGGGTCAACCGGAACGAGCCGCTGCTGCCGCTGGCGGTGTTCGGGCACCGCAACTTCTCCATGTCGAACCTCGCCAACATCACCGTGGGATTCACGATGGCGGGCATGTTCCTGCCGCTGGTGATCTACATCCAGTCGGTGCTGGGTTACTCGGCGATCATGTCCGGCCTGATCACCGCGCCGCTGTCGTTCGTGTCCGGTGTGGTCGCGCCCTTCGCCGGGCGGATGTCGGACCGGGTCAGCGGGAAGTGGATCGTCGCCGGCGGCATCGCGACGTTCGCGCTCGGCATCTTGATGCTGACCATGCTGGCGCACTTCGACAGCACCGGCTGGGCACTCACGCCGGCCTTCGTGGTCGCCGGACTCGGCGTCGGCTGCATCTTCTCCCCGCTGGCCAACCTCGCCACCTCGGGCCTGGACCCGCGGCTGATCGGCGCCGGGTCGGGGATCTTCAACACCTCCCGGCAGGTGGGCGGCGTGATCGGGAGCGCCGCCATCGGGGTCCTGCTGCAGGCCCGGCTCGCCGTCGAGCTACCGGCCCAGGCCGCGGCCGCCGCCGCGAAGCTGCCCGCCGCCTATCGCGAGCAGTTCGAGCATGCGTTCGCCAGGGCGGCTGCCGGCAACGGCGACTTCTCCTCCGCCGCCCGGGCCCCGCTGCCGCCCGGAATTCCGGCCGCCGCCGCCGACCAGCTACGCCGGCTCGGCGCGAGCGTGTTCGACCACGCGTTCACTGCTGCCATGCGGACCACGCTGCTGCTGCCGGTGGTCGTGCTCGCCGCCGGTGTGGTCGCGTGCCTGGCGATGCGGCCGCGTAGCTACACCACCGGTCGCCACCGGGCGACCAGCGACGCCGATGCACCGGCCCGCTCGAGGTGAGCACCCGGGGACAATTACCGGACGATCGACCGCACCGACGCCGCCCGTCTGCTGAGTCTCACCGGCGCGCCGACCAGGGTCTGCGGCCCTGGAGCTAGCGGCCGGTGCCGCCGTAGACGACGGCCTCGACCTCGGTGGCGTCCAGGTCGAACGCGTGGTGGGCGGCCGCCACCGCGGCGTCCACTCCGTCCTCGTCGACCACGACCGACACCCGGATCTCCGAGGTGGAGATCATCTCGATGTTGACGCCGGCCTCCGAGATCGCCTGGAAGAACCGCGCCGCCACCCCCGGGTTGGTGCGCATTCCGGCGCCGATCAGCGAGACCTTGCCGATGCGGTCGTCGTAGAGCAACTGCTCGTACCCCACGGTGTCCTTGATCTTGGCCAGCGACGTCATCGCCTGCTGGCCGTCGACCCGGGGCAGGCTGAAAGAGATGTCGGTACGGCCGGTGGCCACGCCGGAGACGTTCTGCACGATCATGTCGATGTTGATCTCGGCGTCGGCCAGCGTCCTGAAGATGTGCGCCGCCTCGCCCACCTTGTCGGGGACGCCCACCACCGTGATCTTCGCCTCGGTGCGGTCGTGCGAGACCCCGGAAATGATCGGTTGTTCCATCTCGGCCTCCTCGATGGGGTCCGGCGTGTCGGTGACGTGGGCCCGCCGGGCGGTCTCCACGACCTCCGGATCGGCGACCCAGGTGCCGATCTTGGTGCTGAACGACGACCTGACGTGGATGGGGATGTGGTAGCGGCGGGCGTACTCCACGCACCGCAGGTGCAGGATCTTGGAGCCGCAGGCCGCCATCTCCAGCATCTCGGAGTAGCTGATGCGCGGGATCCGGCGGGCGGTCGGCACGATCCTCGGATCGGCGGTGAAGACCCCGTCGACGTCGGTGTAGATCTCGCACACGTCGGCGCCCATCGAGGCGGCCAGCGCCACAGCGGTGGTGTCGGAGCCGCCGCGGCCGAGGGTGGTGATCTCCTTGGTGTCCTGGGAGACGCCCTGGAAGCCGGCCACGATCGCGATCGCGCCCTCGTCCAGCGCCTGCCGGATCCGCCCCGGCGTGACGTCGATGATCTTGGCACGGCCGTGCTGGGACGTGGTGAGCACGCCGGCCTGGCTGCCCGTGTAGGACTTCGCGACCTGGCCCAACTGCGCGATCGCCATCGCCAGCAGGGCCATCGAGATGCGCTCACCGGCGGTGAGCAGCATGTCGAACTCCCGCGGCGGCGGGAGCGGGGTCACCTGCTGAGCGAGATCGGTGAGTTCGTCGGTCGTGTCGCCCATGGCCGAGACGACCACGACGACATCGTGGCCGGCCTTCTTGGTCGCCACAATGCGTTGCGCGACTCGCTTGATGCCTTGGGCATCGGCCACCGACGACCCGCCGTACTTCTGCACGACAAGGCCCACGGGATGCTCCTGCTCAGCGGATCGGACTCCCGCACCGGTGGGGCACCGGCCGGGACGGCGGCGTGCGCGGCACCACCGACCTGCTGACCGGTGCCGGTCACGGCCGACAGTCTAGCGAGCTGCCCACCAGGCGGTCGGAGCGTCCAAATGTCGAGAGTGCACCGAGAGCGCACCGAGAGTGCACCGGGAAGCCCCGGAGAGCGCCGGGAGGAGGGCACCGCGCGGCGGCTGTGATCACAGGGGGACCGGGAGGGCAGACTCTAGGATGCCTGCGTGACGACCACCGCCCCGAGGCGAACGGCCGCCCCGGCACCGGCCGGGCGGCTGCGCGGACTCGTCCGCACCTGCCGCCCCCGGCAGTGGGTCAAGAACCTCCTGGTGCTGGCCGCCCCGGCGGCCGCCGGCGTGCTCGGCCGGCCGAGCGCTGTGCTCGACGTCGTTCTCGCGTTCGTCGCCTTCTGCCTGGCCGCCAGCGGCACCTACCTCGTCAACGACGCCCGCGACGCGGTGGCCGACCGGGTGCACCCCCGCAAGCGCACCCGTCCGGTGGCCGCCGGCGTCGTGCCCGTCGGCCTGGCGTACGCGCTGGGCGTCGCGTTCCTGATGCTCGGGGTCGCGTTGTCCCTGCTCACCGGCGGCTGGGAGCTGGCGGCGGTGATCGCCGCGTACGTCGCCCTCACGACCGCCTACTCGCTGTGGCTGAAGCACCTGGCGATCGTCGACCTGGTGAGCGTCGCCGCGGGCTTCGTGCTGCGGGCCGTCGCGGGCGCGGCGGCGGTGCACGTCGAGGTGTCCAGCTGGTTCCTCACCGTGGCCACGCTGGGTTCGCTGTTCGTCGTCGCCGGCAAGCGGGAGGCCGAGCTGCGCAACGCCGGCCTGCGCAACCCCGAGCTCGGCGGGTCCCGGCTCACGCTGCGCTTCTACACCCGGGAGTTCCTCGGCTACGTCCGGGCCACCACGTCCGGGGCCCTGCTGGTGGCGTACTGCCTGTGGGCGTTCGAGCTCCACGAGGGCATGTCGAAGGTCGCGTTCGGGCTGTCGATCGTGCCGTTCGCGGTGGGGATCCTGCGGTACGCGATGCTGGTGGACGGCGGTTCGGGCGAGGCGCCGGAGGAGATCGTCTTCGACGACCGGATGCTGCTGGTGTCCGGTCTGCTCGTGGTCGCCTGCCTCGCGGTGGGTGTCTATGCGTTCTGAGCCGACGCTGCTCACCGGCTGGGGGCGTACGTCTCCCACGGCCGCCCGGGTGGTGCGTCCCCGGTCGGCGGAGGAGGTGGCCGCCGCGCTGGCCGATCCGCCCGAGCGCGGGGTGATCGCCCGCGGTCTCGGCCGCTCCTACGGCGACGCCGCCCAGGACGCCGGAGGGCTCGTCCTCGACTGCACCGGCCTCGCCCCGTCCCGCACCATCGACGCCGAGCACGGCATCGTCAGCGCGTCCGCCGGACTGAGCCTGGACCAGCTGATGCGCGACCTGCTGCCGCTCGGCTGGTTCGTCCCGGTCACCCCGGGCACCCGGCACGTCACTGTGGGCGGGGCGATCGCCGCCGACGTTCACGGCAAGAACCACCACGTCGACGGCTCGTTCGGCGCGGCACTGGTCGACCTCACCCTGGCGCTGCCCGGCGGCAAGCTCGTCGTCGTCACCCCCGACGACGACCCGGAGCTGTTCTGGGCGACCGTCGGCGGGATGGGGCTCACCGGGGTGGTGACGGCCGCGACGTTCCGGTGCCTGCCGGTGCGCACCTCCCGGATGGTCGTGGACACCGAACGCGCCGCCAACCTCCACGAGGCCCTCGCGGTGATGGCCGCCACCGACGACCGGTACCACTACACCGTCGCCTGGATCGACCTGCTGGCCCGCGGCGCCGCGACCGGCCGCAGCGTGCTGACCCGCGGATCGCACGCGGACCCGGCGCGGCTCGGGCGCTCGGCCTCCCGGGATCCGCTGGGGTTCTCGCCGCGCTCTCCGCTGGCCGCACCGCCGTGGGCGCCGTCCGGGCTGCTCAACCGGGCCTCGGTGCGGGCGTTCAACGAACTGTGGTTCCGGAAGGCACCTCGCGAACGCCGCGGCGAGATCACCTCGATCCCTTCCTTCTTCCACCCGCTGGACGGTGTGCGGGGATGGAACCGCCTGTACGGGCGGCGCGGGTTCGTGCAGTACCAGCTGGTGGTGCCGTTCGGCGCCGAGGACACCCTGCGCTCGGTCGTACGGGATCTGTCCCAGGCCGGGGTGGCGTCCTTCCTGGCCGTCCTGAAGCGGTTCGGCCCGGGCAACCCCGCGCCGCTGTCGTTCCCGATGCCCGGCTGGACGCTGGCCCTGGACATCCCGCTCGGCGACCGGCGGCTGCCGGGCATGCTGCGCGACTTCGACCTCCGCGTGGTCGCGGCCGGCGGGCGGATCTACCTCGCCAAGGACTCCACCCTGCGCGCCGACCTGCTGCCCGCGATGTATCCGCGGCTGCCCGCCTGGCGGAAGGCCCGGGCACGGGTCGACCCGGACGGCGTGCTGCGTTCCGACCTCGCCCGGCGGCTCGGGCTGTGACCTTTTTGACCGTACGGAGGAGTACGAAGGAGACCGTCGTGAAGAACGCCGTTGGCGGCGTGGACACCGTCCTGTTGTTCGGTGGCCGCAGCGAGATCGGCCTGGCCGTCGTCCGCCGCCTGGTCGAGGGCGGCGCCCGGTCGGTGCTGCTCGCCGTCCGGGGCGGCAAGCCCGACCCGGACGCCGTGGCCCGGTTGCGCGAGTGCGGCGCGACGCTGGTCGACGGACTGGAGTTCGACGTCACCCGCCCGGACACGCACCAGGCGGTGGTCGACGCTGCCGCCGCCCGGTTGGGCGACCTGGACGTCGTGATCGACGCGGCCGGCGTGCTCGGCTCCACCCCCGCGTACGAGCAGGATCCGCAGAGCGCCGCCGACGCCGCGGTGGTCAACTTCGCCGGGCACGTCAGCCTCGGCCTCGCGGTCGCGGGCCGGCTGCGCGCCCAGGGACACGGGACGCTGGTGGTGCTGTCGTCGGTGGCCGGGGTCCGGGTCCGGCGGGCCAACTACGTCTACGGCGCGGCCAAGGCGGGGCTGGACGGGTTCGCGCAGGGCCTGGGCGACGCGCTCGCCGGTTCCGGGGCGCGGGTGATGGTGGTGCGGCCCGGCTTCGTGCGTACCCAGATGACCGAGGGCCTGCCGGAGGCGCCGTTCGCCACCGGGCCGGAGGAGGTCGCGCAGGCCGTCGTCACCGGGCTCGCGCAGGGCCGGGAGACGGTGTGGGCGCCGGCGAAGCTTCGCCTGGTGTTCGGTGTGCTCCGCCTCGCCCCGCGCGCGGTCTGGCGCCGGCTACCCGGCTGACCTCTGCTCCTCGCCCTGCGCTGTCCCGAGGCACCCGACGGCGGCCGCGGGTGCCTGCGCCGTGGCGACCTGGGTAGATTGCGGCAGGTGAGGCTGGTCAGGAGGCTGTGGGGGCGGTTCGAGGTCGCGCTCGCCGAGGTGGCGAAGTTCGGGACCGTGGGCGCCGCCGCCGCGGTCGTCGACATCGCGGGCTCCAACCTGCTGCGCTTCGGCGTCGGCGTGGAGCCGCTCGCCTCGAAGACGATCTCGGTGACGCTGGCCGCGACGGTCGCCTTCCTCGGCAACCGGTTCTGGACGTGGCGGCACCGGGCGCGGCACAGCCTGGCCAAGGAGTACCTCCTCTACTTCGCGCTGAACGCCGTCGGCCTGGCGATCGCACTCGCCGTGGTCGGGTTCACCTACTACGTTCTGCGACTGCACGGACCGCTCGCGTACAACCTGTCCGCGAACGTCGTCGGGCTCGGGCTGGGCACGCTGTTCCGCTTCTGGTCGTACCAGAAGTGGGTGTTCCTGCCGCCGGAACTCCCGCCTGTCGACCCGCACACCGGGCTGCCGGTGCCCACCGAGGCCGAGCCCGACGCCGAGCCCGACGCCGAGCCCGACGCGGAGCCCAAGGCCGAGTCCGACGCCGAGCCCGAACGCGCCGGGAGTGGGAGTCAGGGATGAGCCGGGCGACCGAGGAGTCGAACCGCAGGATGCTGCGCGCCCGGGACGCGATGGACCGTGCGTACGCCGAGCCGCTCGACGTCGCCGCGTTGGCCCGGATCGCGCACGTCTCGCCGGCGCACTTCATCCGGACGTTCCGGGCGACGTTCGGGGAGACCCCGCACCGCTACCTGCAGCGCCGCCGGGTGGAGCGCGCGATGTTCCTGCTCCGCGAGACCGACGCGCCGGTGACCGAGATCTGCTTCGCGGTCGGCTTCGGCAGCCACGGTACCTTCAGCCGGACGTTCCGGGACATCGTGGGCAAGTCGCCCTCGGAGTACCGCGCGGAGTCGCCCCGGCTGGCCGCCCCGTCGTGTTTCGTGCGGGCGTGGACCCGGGTCAGCAGTGAGCAGTTTCGGAGAAGCGGCCGTACGCCGGACTCCGTAGGTTGATGCCCATGTTCACCACCACGCGAATTTCACAGATCTTCGTCCTCGACCAGGACGAGGCCCTCGACTTCTACGTCGGCAAGCTCGGTCTCGAGGTCAGCGCCGACATCGACCTCGGTTTCATGCGCTGGCTGACGGTGCGCGTCCCAGGCGACTCCGACCGGGACATCCTGCTGGAGAAGCCCGGGCCGCCGTCCCACGACGAGGCCACCGCCGCGCAGATCCGGGAGCTCGTCACCAAGGGCGCACTGGGATTCACCGTCGGCTTCACCACCGACGACTGCCACAAGACGTACGAGACGCTGCGGGCCAAGGGGGTCGAGTTCACCGACGAGCCGACCGACCGGGACTACGGCATCGACTGCGGTGCGCGGGACCCGTTCGGCAACCACTTCCGGTTCGTACAGCACAAGACGCCGACCTCCTGAAGAGGTCCAGGGGTCCAGGGCAGGTGCCGGCCTGACGCGGGCCGGCCGAGGTGGGCGGTGTGGAGCCCACCCGGTCGGCCCGTTGTCGTTGCCAGTAGGTGTCGCGGCGTCAGCCGGTCAGGCGGGTTCCTCGCGTACGGAGTCCAGCCGAGCGTGGGCGATGACCGAGTGCAGCGCGCGGAGAACCGCGCCCGCCTCGGCTCCCCAACTGGACAGGTAGGAGAACTGCCACCACCACAGGGCCTCGTCGATCCGTCCGGCCCGGTGGTGCTTGAGCCCGTGCACCAGTGCGGCCGCGATCCCGGCGAGGTCGTCGGACAGCCGGCCGTTGAGCAGCTCCGGCGGCTGGGTGTAGGGGTCGAACACCTCGGTGTAGACGTCGACCTCGGCGAGAAGATAGCCGAGCCGCTCGCGCAACTCGTCGAGGTCGGGGTCAGGCCCGGTGTCGGGTTCGAAGCGCTCGACGGGTACGACGTCGCTGATCGCGCCCAGCCGGCCACCGGCCAGCATCAGCTGGCTGACCTCGAGCAGCAGCATGGGCACGCCTGTCGCGAGGTCCTCCGCCCGCGCGATCTCGCGCAGGGCGATGAGGAAGCTCTCCACCTGGTCGGCGATCTCCTGCGCGAAGTCCTCCACCTCGCTGGGTGGGGTCTCGCCGGGTAGTGCCTCGCCTGGTAGTGCCTCGCTGGTGGCTGCCTCGTCGAACCTCGCGGTCGTCATCTCACTTCCCCCCGTCTCCGTCCGGACCTCCGCGCCGGCCCTCGGGCCGGCTGCCGCGTCACCTCCCGCGACGCCGCGCGATGCACGCGGGCCCGTGTGCGGGCGCCGCGCCGACTGCTCGGCGCGCTGGCCGTTCACGTCAGGTCGGCCGTTCACGTCAGGCATCGAGCAGTCTCCTTCCTTCGAACGCCCGGCCGAGGGTGACCTCGTCGGCGTACTCCAGGTCGCCGCCCACCGGCAGACCGCTGGCGAGACGGGTCACCCGCAGACCCATGGGACCCAGCATGCGCGCGAGGTAGGTCGCCGTCGCCTCGCCCTCGAGATTGGGGTCGGTCGCCAGGATGACCTCCCGCACGGTCCCGTCGGCCAGCCGCTGAATGAGCTCCCGCACCCGCAGGTCGTCCGGCCCGATGCCCTCGATCGGGCTGATCGCACCGCCGAGAACGTGGTAACGGCCGCGATACTCCCGGGTGCGCTCGATCGCCACGACGTCCTTCGGCTCCTCCACCACGCAGAGCACCGACGGATCGCGCCTGGCGTCGCGGCAGATGCGGCAGCGTTCCTCCTCGGCGACGTTGCCGCATTCCTCGCAGAAGCGCATCTTGTCCTTGACCTGGACGAGCACCTCGGCCAGCCGGCGTACGTCGATGGGGTCGGCGGCGAGCAGGTGGAACGCGATGCGCTGGGCGCTCTTCGGCCCGATCCCGGGCAGCCGACCGAGCTCGTCGATGAGGTCCTGGACCACGCCCTCGTACATGCGTACCTCTGCTCTCTCGCGGCTGGGCGGCTACCCGCCGCTGGGTGGGCCGGCTCGCCGTGTCTCGGCCTAGCCGGGCAGTCCCAGGCCGCCCGGCATCCCGCCGCCGAGTCCCTGGGCCAAAGGTCCCAACTTCTGCGAGGCCAGCTCGCGCGCGTTGTTGGCGGCGTCGCGGACGGCGGCGACCACCAGGTCGGACAGCGTCTCGGTGTCCTCGGGATCGGCCGCTTCGGGCTTGATCTCGATGCCCTGAAGCTCTCCCACGCCGTTGACGGTCGCGGTCACCAGACCGCCTCCGGAGGTGCCCTTGACCTCGGTCTGGGCGAGTTCCTCCTGGGCGGACATCAGGTCCTGCTGCATCTGCTGCGCCTGCTGGAGTAGCTGCTGCATGTCGGGCGTTCCGCCAGGGAACACGATGATCTCCCTCGTCTTGGGCCGCGGAGCTTCTTCCCACCGGAGATCTCCGCCCCGAGGTCGCCGTGCGCAGGCCCGAGCGGACCTCACACGGGCCCTGTTCGAGACGAACCGACCGGCGTACGACGAGCCTACGATGCCGCACCCCCAGGAGGGATGCCGGTCCCTCGGGCTGTCCGGGACGCGAGCCGATCGCGGGACCACCGCGAACGACCGCCCGGTCCGCTCGCCCGACGGCCAGGCTTTTGTCCACAACCGTCCCACCGGCGAGTTTCTCCACAGCGCGCGCGCAGCCGCCGCTGCCGGCCCGCCGCTCCGCCGAGCATGAATCGCGATCGCTCAGTCACGTCCGCACGCTCGGAGGAAAGTCATGCCGTCCACGACCTCGCCCACTCACTCGTCGCTCACTCGTTCGTCCCAGGCCCGTTCGTCCGAGGCCCGCTCCTCGCCGGCCCGCTCTTCAGTGGCCCGGTCTGGTGGTACCGGAGCAGACATCGCCGTGCGGCCGCCCGTCACCGGATCCGCTTCGGCCCGGCGTCGGCACCTGCGGGTCGCGCGGCTGACCGCCGTCCTGGGTGCGACTCTCGGCGCCGGCGTGTGCGTTCTCGGTGTGGCCGCCGCTCCCGCGGAGGCAGCGACCACCGTCCGCGTCGCCAACGCGATGCCCGACTCGGAGCTCAGGGGAGGCGTCGACCGGTGCGTCGGCGTCCGGATCCCGTGCCCCACGTGGACAGGCGATGACGACAACACTGCCCGCCGTCCGCTGGACGGCTTCGTCGTCGGGCCGGTCCCGGCGGGAGTCGGTGAGCTCGTCACCGACTTCGAGTTCGAGTGGGAGGAAGTCGAGCACCGCAGCCGGGTCTGGGAGCGCGGTCCGGACGCGGACGGCGGCTACCACGTCGACCTGACCGTCGACGTGTTGCGCGGGGAGTCGCTGACCAGTGCGAAGGCACTGCGCGACTACCTCACCGACTACTACGAGCGCGACCCCGCCACCTGGCGGCTCGACCCGTTCAGGCAGCACGGGCAGCCCGGCTGGCACGACGACACTGTCGCGTTCTGGCTGGCCGCGCCGGGCGTCGGGGTGGCGGTGAAGGTCGACCGTGAGCGGTTCGGCGCTCGCGACCTGCTCCGAACCGCCTACGGCATCCGGCCGGTGACCGGCCGCTGATCGGCGAGTGCGTGGCCCGAGGTCTGCCCTAGGCCTCGCCGCGCTCGAACTCCTCCGGCCGGGTGTCCTCACCTCGCGTGGTCGCCTCCGGGCCGGAGGAGTCCTCGGGCAGCTCCGGTTGCCGGGCGTATCTCGTCTCCGGCATCCGCAACGCCAGCAGCGGACCGAACACCAGGATCACCGCGGTGGCACCGAACGCCGACCCGAACGACAGGCTGTCCACCAGCACACCGGCCACGAGTGGCCCGGCGATCGCGCCCAGGTCGGACGACATCTGGAAGACGGCAACCACCTGCCCGCCGCGCCCACGCATGATGTCGCCGATCACCGCACCCGGGGCGACACCGAGGAAGGCAGCCCCTACGCCGAAAAGCCCCATCGCGAGGAGGTACGTCGGCACCGTGGACGACACCGTCACCACCACCATCGCCACGAACGCCACCGACCCGCCGAGGATCATCGCCGGACGACGGCCGGCCTGGTCGGCGACCTTTCCGGCGGACACGAGGGACAGCGCCTGGGCGACCGATCCGACCAGGAAACCGATTCCGGTCCAGATCGCGCCGACCTTCAGACCCTCGACGACGAACAACGGGATCAGGCTCGACCGGACTCCGAACAACGCCCAGCCGGTGCCGAAGTTGCTGACGAGTGCGGCTTGGTAGGCCCGGTGGCGGAACGCCTGCCGCAGGCTCGTCCGGTTCGCCTCGCCGTCCTGCCGGCCGAGCCGCTCGTGCAGGGTCGTGCGCGCCAGCGAGAGAGCTCCGATCGCGCCGGCCACCGCGAGCGTCGCGCCGTAGACGAAGAACGGCAGCCGTGGCGAGAGCTCGGTGAGCAGGCCACCGACCACGGGCCCCATCAATCCACCGACGAGGAATCCGGCCTGGAACAACCCGTTCGCCCGGCCCCGGCGGTCGGCGTCCACGACCCGCAGCAGCAGTGAGACCGCGGACACCGTGAACATCGCGCTGCCGACTCCGCCGACGGAGCGCAGGACGAGAAGCTGGAGGTAGCTCTGGGCAAGTCCCGCCATGGCAGAGGACGCCGCCACGAAGAAGATGCCGGCGAGCATGACGGTCCGCTCGCCGATCCGGTCGACCAGCCGCCCGGCCAACGGCGCCGACACGAACCTCATCAGTGCGAAGGCGGAGATCACCGCGGCAGCCGCGGTGTGGCCGACACCGAAGTCACGGGCGAACACCGGCAGTGCCGGCGCTACCACTCCGAAACCGACGGCTACCGCGAAGGCGATCGCGGCGAGGACGGAAACCTCGCGTGGCATACCGGCGAACGGATTGGATGGTCTTCGCACAGGCGCTGATGGTCCCACAACGGTAAGGACCGTCGTACCCCGGTGTCGCTGACCGGCCGCCGGCCCGCCCGGGCAAACCCCCTGGTCAGCGTGCACCCCTGTCCGCCGGGCGGGTCCGTTACGGGTCCCTCTGGTCGAGGCGGGGGTCCCCTCTAGTTGAGGGGAATCTCCTCGATCAACTGGGCGCCGAACTCGCGCTCGAGAAGGGCGGTGTGGGACCTGGGGTCGTCGGACAACGAGTTGTCGGTGTCCGGGTCGACATCGCTGTCGGGATCGTGCGTGGGCTCGGCCGGACGGGGGGTACTACCCGCCGCTGCGGCGGCTCGGGCCCGGGCGCTGGACATCGGGCGCGATCCGTTCCCCTGGCTGCCGGCGGCACGGGGCTGTTCGGCGCCGGCGTTGCGATCGACAGCTGCCGAGCCGCCCGGGGTGGAGACGGCCACGTCGGCCCAGCCGGAGCCGTTGTCCCGCGCGGAAGTACCGGCCTGGTCCGGGGGGTTCGGGCGGTCCGCGCCGCCCCGATCTTCGCCGCGGGCACGCTCGCCGCGGGTTCGGTCACCAGGAGAACGGTCACCAGCAGATCGGTCCTCATCTGCGGGGGTGTCGGCGGGGAACCCTTCGTCGGCTGAGCGAACGGATGCAGGCTCGCGGTCCGGGGTGGAGCCCGGCACCGGCGCCGGGCTCGGCCACCCGTCGTCCTGACCGGCCGGGTCTCGCGCCTCGGGCGGCGCCCCGGCGAAGCTGTTGTAGGAGCGGCCGTTCGTCGCAGCCGGCTCACCTCTGCCGTCGTCGGCCGCGTCGCCGCCCTGCCGCGTACGTGCCGAACCCGGAGAATCGCCACCACCCCGGTCGGCTGCCGCCCGACCACCCGAAGGACCACCGCCGGATGCACCGCCGCGGGGTTCGGCACCGCCGGCCGGCGGGCCGTGGCCGCCTCTGCCCGAGCCCGAACCGCCCGACCCCGGCCCACCTGGTCCCGAGCCGCCCGAGCCACCCGAGCCACCGGCACCGCCCGAGGGATCGATGATCGCCTCGACCCGCCAGTCGACGCCCAACACGTCCCGCAGGGCCTGCCGCAGCAGTTCGTCGCTGCCGCTGCGGGTGAAGGAGTCCCTCGCCCCGGCGTTGACCAGCGCGACAGTGAGCGTGTTGCCATGCAGGTCGGCGACGTGGGCGTTCTGACTCAGCATCACCCAGCTGAACCGGCGCTTTCCCTTCACCGCCTCGAGGACGTCCGGCCACAGCCGTCGTACGTCGGTGATTCCCAGGGCGCCCGGCGACCCCGTGCCATCCGGAGCCGCCCCACCGGATACCGCGGCGTCCGAGTCCGACTCCGTCGGCGCGGATCCCCCTGCGCCGGAGCCGCCCGGCGCGGCTCGACCCGGGGCGGACCTCGCCGTCGGCTCGGCGGGAGGCGCGGGCGCCGACCAACCGGCCTGGTCGACGGATGTGCCGGCGGCCGACGCGTCGGAGGGCTCGTGCGGAGCCTGGGGTGTGCCCCAGTCGGCAGCGGCCGCCTCGGCGGCCGAGGGCCGAGGGCCGTCCGGCGGTGCGGACTCCGGCCCCGCGCCACCGGCGTCGGGACCTTGCGTCGGGGATTCCGGCGGCGAGGTCTCCACCGGAACCGAGCCGGCCGAGCCGGCCGAGCCGGCCGCCGGCGGCCGCGCGGAAGGCCGCTGCGGGGAGGCCGACGGCGCTGCGGAGATGTCCGTGTCGCGGCCGGCGGGCTCCCCTGACCCCGACCTGGACGGGCGCTCGGTGTTCAGGGTGTTGCGTGCCGCTTCGCGACCGCCGCCCCCCGACGGCCGTTGCCCCGCCTGGCCCCTGCCCAGTTGGTCCCGCGCGGCGGCCGCGCCCCCAGCCGGTCCGGCCGAACGTGCCGAGCCGGCCGAACCCCCCGAACCACTCGGGCCGGCCGCCGACGGCACGTTCTCCCCGCCCGCGATGGACAGCCGGCGTTCGAGCCGGTCGAGCCGGGCGTGCAGGCCCTGCTCGCTGTCGTCGACCGCCGGCAGCAGGATCCGCGCGCAGATCAGCTCCAGGTGCAGGCGGGGCGCGGTCGCGCCGCGCATCTCGTTCAGACCGTCGTTGACCAGGTCGGCGGCCCGGGTGAGCTCCGCGGTGCCGAAACGCGCGGCCTGGGCCGTTAGGCGTTCGGCCTGGTCGGCCGGCCCTTCGAGCAGGCCGCGTTCGATGGCGTCGGGCACAGCCGAGACGATCACCAGATCACGCAACCGCCGCAGCAGGTCCTCGGCGAAGCGCCGGGGATCCTGCCCGGACTCGATCACCTTGTCGACGACGGTGAACACGCTGCCGCCGTCGCCGGCCGCGAGCGCGTCGACCACCTCGTCCAGCAGCGACTCGTGGGTGTAGCCGAGCAGCCCGACGGCCCGGGCGTACGTCACGCCGTCGTCTCCGGCACCGCCGATCAACTGGTCGAGCACCGACAGGGTGTCGCGGACGGACCCGGCCCCGGCCCGGACCACCAGCGGCAGGACGGCCGGCTCGACCGGCACGCCCTCGCGTTCGCACAGGTCGGAGAGGTACTCCTGCAGCACCTTCGGCGGAACCAGCCGGAAGGGGTAATGGTGGGTACGGGACCGGATCGTGCCGATGACCTTCTCGGGCTCGGTCGTGGCGAAGACGAACTTCAGGTGCTCCGGCGGCTCCTCGACCAGCTTGAGCAGGGCGTTGAAGCCCTGCGTGGTCACCATGTGCGCCTCGTCGACGATGTAGATCTTGTAGCGCGAGGACACCGGCGCGAAGAACGCCCGCTCGCGCAGGTCGCGAGCGTCGTCCACACCACCGTGGCTGGCCGCGTCGATCTCGATCACGTCGATGCTGCCGGGCCCGCCACGGGCCAGGTCGCGGCAACTCTGGCACTCACCGCAGGGCTCGGGAGTGGGACCGACCTCGCAGTTCAGGCAGCGGGCGAGGATCCGGGCGCTGGTGGTCTTCCCGCATCCACGCGGACCGGAGAAGAGGTACGCATGGTGCACGCGGTTGTTGCGCAGCGCCTGCTGCAGCGGCTCGGTGACGTGATCCTGGCCGATGACCTCGGCGTACGTCTGCGGCCGGTAGCGACGGTAAAGGGCGAGCGGCGCTTCCACGATAGGGACCCTAGCCCGCGCCACCGACGGTCGCGGAGCAGCGGGCCGGCTCGGCGCGGCCGCACCGCGCGCCGGTCGACGCGAGGTGCGTCGAGGGCGGCGGTGGTACGAAAGGACTCCCCGCGCACCCGGTAGAGCTTGCTTACCCTTGCTGCCTTCCGGCCCTGGGGGAGTTGGGCAAGGTGCCGCCGCGCGGGGAGCCGCCGAGCAGTCTACGCGAGACCCCCACGACTTCGCCCACCGCCGCCGGGCAAGCCGGGACCGAGCAGTTCCAAGCGCCTCAGAGAGCGCAATCTCCCCCTACCGGCCGATGTTCACCCGCCCCCGGTTGGCCCGGTTGACCACCGAGCGGGTACTGTCTCGCGCGGAGGATTCGCCTAGTTGGCCTAGGGCGCACGCTTGGAAAGCGTGTTGGGAGCAATCCCTCAGGGGTTCGAATCCCCTATCCTCCGCCCCGCCGATCAGGCAAGACGTCCGGGCCGGTCCTCCACAGGGCCGGCCCGACGCCCGTCTTGGGCGCCTTTCCTGAGCGGTGCCGCCAGTCTGGGCTTGCTGGTGCTCGCCGGGATGTACTCGGGGGCCAACCTCGGCTCGCGATGTTCCTGGTGTCCACGGGGTCGGCTCTCGGCGTCCTGATCGGCACACCACTGATGTCGTGCTGCGCCAGGCACGGTGGCCGCCAGGCACGGTGGCCGCCAGGCACGGTGGCCGCCAGGCACGGTGGCCGCCAGGCACGGTGGCCGCCAGGCACGGTGGCCGCGAGGCATCCGCGCGCCCGCTCGACCAGAAACTCCGGCCGCGGCACCCACGCACTTCCACCGTGGGGTGAGGTGGGCGAGGTTAACGGTTGAACCTGCCGGGCGTTGCGGGGGCGTTCCTCGCCGTCCAGAGCAGTCCGGCCGGCATGTCCGGCAGGGAACGGGTCACCGGCAGTCGACAGAAGATGCCCGGCGGCTACTCGTTCCGTGGCCCTGGTTCGGGCGATGCCACGGGCTCAGCGGGCTCGCCCGTAGAGACCACATGATCAGCTGACAGGTTCTTCAAAGGTTCTTCATCATCTCCGGCCTACGGTCGCTCCGTCCGCCACGGTCGTGGCAGGGCAGACGAGACGCATGGGAGATCCATCCGATGAGGACCAACCGGTTACTGCTGGCCGCGGCTGCGTCGGTCATGGTCTTCGCGCCGGCCGCCTGTGGCAGCGACGACGGCGGTTCCAAGGTGCCGACGGCGGGAGGTCACTCCTCCTCCTCCGCGCGGGCCGGGAAGCCCGCCGGCAGGACGGGCGGGGACGACATGGCCGCCTATGTCGACAGTCAGCGCAAGTGGGTCGCCTGCATGCGGCATAACGGCATCGACCTTCCCGACCCGAACACCAAGGGCCAGGTCGACATGTCCGGCCAGGGCCTTGCCCTGAAGAAGGATCCGAAGTTCATCGGCGCCAGCCAGAAGTGCGCCAAGATCAGGGCGACGGTTCCCCAGGGTCTGGAAGAGGGCAACGAGCCCAAGCTCACTCCAGCCCAGATCAAGGTCGGGCGTGACTACGCCGCCTGCATGCAGAAGAACGGCGCACCCGACTTCCCGGACCCGGATCCGGACGGGTACGGCAGCAACGACAACTCGGGCCAGTCCGAATGGGATCAGGATTCGGCCGGCGCGAAGCGGGCCACCCGTGTCTGCGCCCCGATCCTCGGTCGGTCCGCCAACCCGCCGGCCGGCAAGGGCTGACCATGGCCGAGGCGGCGACGGACCCGGACTGGACCGAACGCGACGGAATCGGGGCGGTGACGGGCCCGGCTGCGATCGACCGGGACGAGATCGGTCAGGACGAGACCGGCCATACGGCGACCGGCCATGCGGCGACCGGCCGGGACGCGACGGATGGGACCGACTCCGTGTCGGCTCCGCCGCGTCCTCGGCGCGGTCGGCGTGCGGCCCTGGTCGCCTCGGCCGTGGCCGTCGTGGCTGTGGCCGCCGTGGCCGGCTCCCTGGGACTCGGCGGCGACAAGGACGAGGGCCCGAGCACTCCGCCCCGTTCCGGCTCCCTCGTCCCGGTCACTCGGACCACCCTGGCCGAACGCACTGTCGTGGACGGTCAGTTGGGTTACGGAACGGAGATCCCGTTGCCGGTCAAGGCGACGGGCACCGTGACCTGGCTGCCCGCGGAGGGTACGACCGTCAAGCGCGGCGGCACGCTGTTGCGGGTCGACGACCGGCCGGTCGTCCTCATGTACGGGAAGCTGCCGATGTACCGGGACATCGGCCTGGTCGCCGATCAGGCCGATCAGACTCGGAGTACGGGCGAGGCGCAGAAGCAGGGGACCGGTGCCGGTGCGTCTCCCGACTCCGCAGGGATCGCCGAGTCCCAGGGCACGGGCACGGGGACCGGCGAAGGGACGGGAGCCGGAGAAACGACCGACCCGCCGGCGATGCCCCGCGAGCTCACCGGTATGGACGTCCTGCAGTTCGAGACCAATCTGGCGGCTCTTGGCTACACGGGCTTCACCGTGGACGAGCGGTTCACCGCGCTCACCGCCTCGGCGGTCAGGCGCTGGCAGAAGTCGCTCGGCCTGCCCCAGACGGGGACGGTCGACGTCGGGGATGTCATCTACTCCTCCGGCAAGGTACGGATCGGCCACGCGGGAGTGCGCCTGGGAGCCGAGGCCAGTGCGGATGCCCTGACCTACACGGGCACCTCACGGAATGTCGTCGTGAACGCCTCGGCCGCGGATGCCGCCTGGGCGGTGCGCGGCGCGCAGGTCCGGGTGGAGCTGCCCGACGGGACGTTCGTGAAGGGCGCGGTGGCCTCGGTGGGGAAGCAGGCGACCAGTTCGGAGGGCGGTGGCGACGAGGGCGGCTCGCCGGGGCGGGGAGGTGACGCGACGATCTCGGTGTTCGTCACCCTCCAGGACCAGCGGGCCCTGGGGAGGCTGGAGAGCGGCCCGGTGTCCGTCGAGTACGTGGGACGCAAGGTCGAGGACGTGCTGAGCGTTCCCGTCTCCGCGCTGGTCGCGCTTGCCGAGGGCGGATACGGCGTGGAGACCCGGGACGGCCGGTTCCTTGCCGTGAAGACGGGGCTGTTCGCGGACGGCAGGGTGGAAGTGAGCGGCGCCGCGATCCGCGAAGGCATGAAGGTGAGGATCCCGGAGTGAGCGGCACGTCCTCGGTGGTCGTGGAGTTCGACGCGGTCTCCAAGACCTATCCGGGTGGTGTGGCCGCGGTCCGAGAGGTCAGCCTGCGTATCGGACGCGGCGAACTGGTCGGTGTGGTCGGCCCTTCGGGCTCGGGAAAGTCCAGCATGCTGAATCTGATGGGCAGTCTCGACCGCCCCACCTCGGGGCGGGTACTGGTCGACGGCCACGACGTGGCGAGGCTGTCGGACCGGGAGCTGTCCGCGCTGCGGGCCACCCGGATCGGCTTCGTCTTTCAGCAGTTCCACCTGGGGGTCGGCGTGCCCGTGCTGGACGCGGTGGCTGACGGCCTGTTGTACACCGGCGTCCCGATGCGTCGCCGCCGCGCCAGAGCCGCCGCCGCGCTGGCCCGGGTGGGGCTCAGCCACCGTCTCGACCACCTGCCTCAGCAGCTCTCCGGCGGCGAGAGGCAGCGGGTGGCGGTAGCCCGTGCGGTGGTCGGCAAGCCGTCGGTCCTGCTGGCGGACGAGCCGACCGGCAACCTCGACTCCGCGTCGGGCGCCGCAGTGCTGGACCTCCTGCGCGAGTTGCACGCGTCGGGCACCACGGTCGTGGTTATCACCCATGACCGTGAGATCGCGAGCGGGCTCCCCCGCCGGATCGACATGCGCGACGGGCGGCTGGTCGCCGACACGACGCAGGTCACGTCGGGCGGAGCGCCCCGGTGACGGACCCTACGAAGTACTCCTCCCCGCGAGAGCCCGGCACGCGTGTCCCCGCGCCACGACTGCGCGCCGCGCGCCTGAGCGCCGCCGATGTCGTACGCCTCGGCGGCACCGGACTCAGGACCCGGCCTCTGAGGGTGTTTCTCTCCGCCCTGGGCATCGCCATCGGCGTCGCCGCCATGATCGCGGTGGTCGGCATCTCCGGGTCCGGGCATGCTGAGGTGGACCGCCGTCTCGACGCACTCGGCACCAACCTCCTGCGGATCGCCCCCGGCCAGAGCCTGGACGGCGAGAAGGCCCGACTCCCGTACGAGGCCGTGCCGATGATCCGTCGGATACCGCCTGTGCAGCGGGTCGCCGCCACCGGTGCGACCGACTTCCACGTCTACCGCAACGAGCACATCTCCGTCGGCCACACCGGTTCCCTCGCCGTCCTCGCGGCCGACCGCGGCCTGCTTCCTGCCGTAGGCGGCAAGGTTCACAGGGGCCGCTGGCTGGACGCGGCGACGGAGAAGTACCCGGCCGTCGCGCTCGGTGCCACAGCCGCCCAGCGCCTGGACGTGTACGCGCCGGGGATCCGGGTCTGGATCGGCGGCTACTGGTTCGCGGTGATCGGCGTCCTCGATCCCGTACCGCTCGCACCGGAACTCGACAGCGCCGTGCTGGTCGGCGGTCCCGCGGCGCGGGCGTATCTCCGCTTCGATGGCCACCCCTCCATGGTCTACGTCCGTACCGAGAACAGTCAGGTCTCGGCGGTACGTCCGGTGCTGCCGGCCACGGCGTACCCGGAGAAGCCGAGCGAGGTCCTGGTCTCCAGGCCCTCCGACGCGCTTGCGGCACGGGAGGCCACCGAGTCGGCCCTCACCGGTCTGCTGCTCGGGCTCGGCGGGGTGGCGCTGCTGGTCGGCGGGGTCGGCGTGGGCAACACGATGGTCATCTCGGTCCTGGAACGCCGGCCGGAGATCGGCCTGCGCCGGGCACTGGGGGCTACCAGGGGACAGATCCGCATGCAGTTCGTGACGGAGTCGCTGCTGCTGTCCCTCATCGGCGGACTCGGCGGAACGGTCCTCGGGACGCTGATCACGGCGGGGTACGCGGCCAGCCGTGGCTGGCCGACGGTGGTGCCGCCCTGGGCCAGCGCGGCCGGCATCGGCTCGACGCTGCTCATCGGCATGATCGCCGGGTTGTATCCGGCGGTACGGGCGAGCAGGCTGTCGCCGACGGTGGCGTTGTCCAGCACCTGAGCGTCAGGGGGAGAGGAACGGCTCCGGGCGGTCTCGTCGGGCGCACGAACGTCCAGGTAGCCGAGGTCGCGGTGACCATCGGGATGGCTGGGGCTGCGACGGCGGCTACCTGCACTATGGCGGCACGTCCATGCCTCATGACGATTCGGATCCGACCCGAGGAGCCCCGTTGACCGCACCCGTCCCGACCTCCTGGCCCGGGGGACCGCGATGAGCTTCCGGCTGCGGGTGCTGGGCCTGCTCACGCTGGTCGCCCTCACCGCCACCGCCGCCACCGCCTGGCTGACCCTGCGTCAGGCCAACCGTCAAGTCCAGGACACGGTCAGCGCGGGGCAGCAGGAGCTCTCGCGGATCGCCGGAGAGCTGCGTGCCTACGGCTTCAAGCACGGAACCTGGGACGGGCTCTCCCCCTCGGTGAGCACACTCGCCAAGGACACCGGGCAGCGCATACGGGTCGTCACCGAGACCGGCGTCCTACTCGCCGACTCCGACATCCTCGCGGGCCGCGAGCCGCGCCCGCTGAACGGCCGGCCACCGGTCCTGGTGGACGCGCGGCCAGTCCTGCGGTTGCCGGCCGGGCAGGCGCCCAGGATCTCGGTCAAGACGGCGGTCGCCGCAATCGCCGACTACCGCTCCGCGGCCGTGTATGCGGCCTGCCTGACCGATGCGGGCACCGAGGTGACGGCCCGGCAGGACCGCCTGGGCATTCCCAGGATCAGCACGGATCACCCGCCCGCACGGTGCAAGAAGTCACCCAGCGGGGCCGACCCACGGACCGCCCAGGACGTCGTCGTCCTCCGCGCGTGCGAGTCCGTACGATCCCTCGCTCCCTGCCTGCAGAGGGCCTTCGACGAGCGGACCGCCTCAGTCGCACCGGCTCGCCTCGAGGTAAGCGTCGGCTACCGGAACGAATCCCCGCCCACCCTCGCCCCCGCACCCACCGTCGCCGTGGCGACCGGGGTGGCCCTGGCCGCGGTCCTCGCCTCGTTGCTTCTGAGCCGCGCGGTCCTGCGCCCGGTCAGGGCCATGACGCTCGCCGCCCGCGGAGTCGGCGAGGGCGATCTTGGCCGGCGGGTCCCTGTTTCGGGGCGGGACGAGATCGCGCAGCTCGGCAGCGCCTTCAACCGCATGGCCGACTCCATCCAGGCCGGGGAGGAGCGCCAGCGCCGTCTCACCGGGGACATCGCCCACGAGCTGCGAACCCCACTGGCCAATCTGCGCGGTTATCAGGAGGCACTGCGGGACGGGGTCGTCGACCCGACTCCCGAACTCCTCGCCTCCCTCCACGAGGAGGCGCTGCTCCAGCAGCGGATCGTGGACGACCTCCAGGACCTCGCCCTGGCCGAGAGCGGCGCGCTGACGTACCACCGCCACGACGTCGACCTGCGCGAGATCCTCGAGACCAGCCGCACCGCTCACCATGCCCAGGCCGAGACGGCAGGCATCGCTTTGGATCTGGAGGCGCCGAACCAGGTGTACGCGACCGGCGACCCGGACCGGCTGCGCCAGGCCCTCGGCAATCTCATAGGAAACGCGCTGCGCGCGACCGGAGCGGGCGGCACCGTAACCCTGGCCCTGTCGCCCCGTGGCAAGCAGGCCGTCGTCGAGGTCCGGGACACCGGCAAGGGGATACCGGCCGAGGACCTGCCGCATCTCTTCGACCGCTTCTGGAGGGCGGATCCGGCACGCGGCCGGGCCACCGGCGGCAGTGGCCTCGGGCTGGCCATCGTCCGTCAGATCGTCACCGACCACGCCGGGTCGATCGACGTACGCAGCACGGTGGGAGCCGGCACAACGTTCACAGTCACCCTGCCAAGGCTTCCGGAAAGCGACGGCGCCACGGCCGCGGGAACCCGGGGGCGGGAGGAGAGTGGCCGGAGCCGGGAGGTGGGTCAGGACCTGGCTGAGCCGCCGCCGTCGGCGAGGCGATAGCCCCGCCCGTAGACCGTCTCCAGATAGCGGGGGCGCCGCGGGTCCGCCTCCAGCTTCCGCCGCAGGTTCATCACGTGCGCGTCGACGGTCCGCTCCAGCACGTCCCGGTCGAAGCCGAAGACACGCTCGATGATCTGTACGCGGGTGAAGACCCGGCCCGGTTCACGGGCCAGCGTCTCCAGCACGGCGAACTCCTTCGCGGTCAGCGCCACCGGACGCCCGGCCAGCCGGACCTCGAAGCGCGCGATGTCCAGCTCCACATCACCCACCAGCAGCGTCGAGGACTCCGTCACGCCGTCGGCTCTTCTGGAGCGGCGCAGCAACGCCCGTACGCGTGCGGTCAGTTCGCGGGGGCTGTACGGCTTGGTGAGGTAGTCGTCGGCGCCGAGGTCCAGACCGAGGAGCATGTCCTCCTCGGTGGTGCGCGCGGTGAGCAACAGGACAGGAACATCCGATTCCGTGCGCAGAATGCGGCACACGTCGAGACCGTCGACCACCGGCAGCATCACATCGAGAACGATGAGGTCGGGCTTCGACGAACGGGCCCTTTCCAGCGCCGCGCGACCGTCGGCCACGACCTGCACCGCATTTCCCTCGCGCTCCAGGTAGATCCGGATCAGTCGGGACTGTTTCTCGTCATCCTCGGCAACCAGAATCCGCGCGTTCAACGACCCTCCCCCCGCAGTGCCTCCGCACCTTCCGGAACGGTAGTACGGCACCGCCTCCGGCGCCTCCGCCGGGCTCCGGCAAGGTGGTCGCGCTCAGGCGGCGAGGACGTGGTCCATCCGGCGGGCGACCCGTCCGTGGAACGCGAGCGTCGCCACCGAGCAGGCGATGCCGGCCAGCAACGCGGTCCACCACAGCACACCCGGGCCGAGACCGGAGTACAACCCGACGCCCAGGGTGAGAGCGCCGAACCTCGCCGTTCCCCACGTCCAGCCGAACGCGCCCTGGTAGCGGCCGCGGGCGTGTGCTGGGGCGAGATTGGCGATCACCGACGCGGCGATACCGGCGACGACCACCTCGCCGACGGACCAGACGACCACCGAGATCGCATACCCCGTGACCGTGTTCGCGAGCCCGGTCATCGCCACGCCGACGGCGATCAGCACGCCGCCGGCGCACTGCACCGGAAGCTGTGGCAGCCGGGCCAGCCGCGCCGTCACCACGGGCTGGAGGACCACCACCATCACCGCGTTGAGCGCCGCCATCGCACCGTAGACCGTCGGAGACAGGCCGCTGTCGTGGATGGCGAGCGGCAGCGCCACCTCGGTCAGCGAGTAGACGAACAGCTGGACGCCGAACAGCGGAAGCAGCGCCAGCCCGAGCCGGTCCCGCAGGACGACCCCGTAGCCGATGCCGTCCTTGCGCTTCGCCCCGCCCGCGCCTCCGTCCCCCTCCGCGCCGAACGCCGTGGGCGGCCGGTGTTCGCGCAGCCGGAACGCCACCACGGCGGCGAAGACCAGCATGCTTCCGGCGTCGACCGCGAACAGCAGCCAGTAACCGCGCGCGGCGAGGAATCCGCCGAGCACCCCGGCCACCGCCGTACCGATGTTCACGCCCCACTGGAACAGCGCGTACGCCCGCCGCCGGTGCTCGGCGTCCACGGCGTCGGCCAGCAGCGCGTACGCGGCCGGGCTGACCATCGACCCGGCGGCGCTGATCAGCAGGGCGGCGGCCGCCATCGTGGCCACGCCGGGAGCGACGAAGAGCGCACCCTGGCCCACCGACGCGGCGACCAGCCCGGCGAGCATCGTCGGCCGCCGGCCGATCCGGTCCGCGAGCACTCCGCCGACCGCCGGTCCGAGCAGGTTGCCGGCGCCGAGCGCGCCGAGGACGTAGGAGACGTGCGTTCCGGTGACGCCGCGGGTGGCCAGGAAGAACACGAGGAACGGGGTGACGAGGTAGCCGAGCCGGTTGACGACCGTGCCGGCGAAGACGGTCCAGACGACGGGCGGAAGCCCGCGGAAGGAGGAGAACATGCCGAGACCCTGCTGCCCGGTCCGCTCGCCGGACCATTGATTAAACTCAGCCCGAATCCAACTCGCCACGCGGTACGGTCCGAGAGAAGCAGGGAGTACGTCATGGAGTCGGTGCTCAGCTTCTCCACCGCGGACCTGGCGATGACCAGGTACGCCGTGTCGCCGATGTGGGAGGTCGTCACCAGCTTCCGGCTGCTCCGGGCCGAGGTGGATCCCCCGCTCCACCGGCGATGGGCCGCGCAGGTACGGCCCCGGCTGGAGCGGACCGGACTCGACCGCGGCTGGCTGGCGGAGCTGATCCCCCTGACCGGCTACCTCGCCGACTTCCTCAATCCCACGCCCGCCTCGCCGTTCCCCGGCCTGTCCGGTGAGCTGGCGGCGATCCGGGCGACCTCGGCCGGCCAGGTGCGGGCCGAGCTGGACATGCTTGCGGCCGAGGCCGGACGAGACGGTGGCCGGTCTGCCCGGTTCAGACTGCTGTACGACGCACCGGAGGAGACGCTCGGGAAGGTCGCCGCCGAGATCGAGGCGTACTGGGAACTCGCCCTCGCGCCCTACTGGGCCCGGATCCGGCACCTCCTCGAGGCCGACGTCTTCTACCGGGCCCGGCAGGCCGCCGAGCACGGCTCCGCCCACGTTCTCGACGAGCTCCACGACTCCGTGCGCTGGGACGACGGCACCCTGCGGCTCGTCCGCCGGCACTGCGCGGTGACCCGCGGCCAGGCGGGCGGCGGGCTGCTGCTGGTGCCGTCGGCGTTCGTGTGGCCGCGGGTCCTGACCCGGTCGGTGGCCGGTGAGCCGCCGCAGCTCGCATATCCGGCCCGCGGGGTCGGCAACCTGTGGGAGCCGCGGACCCCCACGTCCGCGGCGGCGGTCGCCGGCGTTCTGGGTCGATCGCGTACGCGAATCCTGACCGAGCTCGACACCCCGTCCTCGACCACCCAGCTCGCGCGGCGGGCCGGCATGTCCGCCGCCGGGGTCTCCCAGCACCTCACCGCACTGCGGGACGCGGGCCTGGTCACCGCCCACCGCAGTGGCCGGTCGGTTCTGTACGCACGTACGGCCGTGGCCGATGCCCTGCTGACCCCCGCGGGCGACTGACCCCCGCGACGCCCCCGCGCGAAGCCCCCGCGGCGGTCGTCCCTGCCGTCAGTCCCAGTAAGGCCGGAGCTCGATCGCGCCGAACCTCGCGACCGGATGCTTCGAGGCCACCTCGACCGCCTCGTCGAGATCGGCGCACTCCAGCAGGTCGTACCCCGCGATCTGTTCCTTGGTCTCGGCGAACGGGCCGTCTGTCACCAGCACGTCGTCGCCGCGAACCCGTACGGTCCTCGCGTCGGCGGTCGGCCGCAGCCGACTGCCCTGCAATCGCACCCCGCGCGCGTCCATCTGCTCCGTCCAGGCGATCGAGTCCCGCCGCATCGCCGCCGACTCCTCCGGACCGAGTTCCTCGCTCTCGGCCCAGCACACCAGCATCATGAACTTCATCTCGTCGCTCCTTCGCTCACTTCGGTGGGCCCTGGCCGGGCGGTCGGGAGGTCACGCGTCCGACGCCGCGGTGGGCGGACCGGTTCGTGCGCTTGCTCCACATACATCGCGTAGGCCTGATACATCGGACTCCGCGCACGGGTTCCTCACCGCGTCCTCGTTGCCGCACGTGTTCCTCCTCACTCCCCCTCCTCTGCTCCCCTCCCCGCCGCCGTCCACCACATGACGGGCAACACCGGTCACATCGACAACGCTCCGCAATCGTGGTGGCACCGAACGGCAGAAGGAGCCCGAGCCGACCGCCCGGAACCGGCCCCGCGAGCCCCGTCGCTGCGTCTCCTGCCGACCAGCGAGCAAGGGTGAGCTGATCTAGGCTCTACCGGATGAGCGCGACCCCTTCCCCCTCCGCTCAGTCCGGGCTACCCGGACTGCCGGGCGGTCGTCCCCTCGTGCCGCTGCGCCCCTGGGCGGGCCGGCACCGCAACCGCCGCAGGGTGCTCGCGCCGGTCGGCCTCATCGTCGTGATGGCCGCGCTGGTCACCCCGCTGATCGGGCTGACCGTCCTGGGTGCGGGGCCCGAGCCCGCCGCGCTCGGCACCTTCTTCGCGTTCCTTCCGGTCGTCCCGGTGGTCGCCGTGTTCTTGTGGATCGACCGGTGGGAGCCCGAGCCCGGCCGGCTGCTGCTGATGGCGTTCCTGTGGGGAGCCGGGGTGGCGGCGCTGGCCGCGGCGGTCAGCAACTTCGCGCTCAACTACGCCTGGTCCCGCACCGTCGGCACCGAGGTCGGCGACGTGGTGAGCACCGTGGTGACCGCACCGTTCGTGGAGGAGGCGGTCAAGGGAGCGTTCCTGTTCGCCCTCCTCGCCACCCGCCGGCGCGAGGTGGACGGCGTGGTCGACGGGATCGTCTACGCGGGCCTGGTCGGGGTGGGGTTCGCGTTCAGCGAGAACATCCTCTATCTCGGCACCGCCATCGCCGAGGGCGGACTCCACGGCGGCATCATGCTGTTCGCCCTGCGGTGCGTGCTGTCGCCGTTCGCCCACCCGATCTTCACCTCGATGACCGGGCTCGCCGTCGGCATCATGGCGCGCAGCAGGCGACCGATCCGGTTCCTCTACCCGCTGGTCGGCTACCTCGCCGCCGTCTGCCTGCACGCGCTGTGGAACGCCTCGGCGTCGCTGCTCGGCCAGTTCGGCTTCTTCCTCGTCTACGTCGTCTTCATGGTCCCGGTGTTCGCCGCGGTGGCGATGGTGGTGCTCTGGCAGCGGCGCCGCGAGCAGCGCATCGTGGCCGGCCAGCTGCCGAGGTTCGTCGCCGCCAACTGGATCTCGCCGGAGGAGGTACGCCTGCTGTCCAGCCTGCCCGGACGCAGTGGCTGGCGCTCGGCGGTGAAGCGCAGGTGGGGCGCCGAGGCCGCCCGGGCTGTCCGCGACTACCACACCGCGGTCACCGAACTCGCCTTCTTCTACGAGCGCTACCAGCGCGGTGCGATCGGGTACGACGCCGACCACTGGCGCGACGACCTGATCGGCAAGGTGCTGGAGGCCCGCGAGCGGGCGGTGCTGCACCCCCAGGCGATGGCCACCGCCGAAGAGGTCACCGGTCCGCCGCCCGCCCACCGGGCACCCGAGCCGATCAGCTAAGCCCGGCGGCGCGGCCAACCGGGGTCAGCCGAGCCGGCTCCGCAGGGCCGCCTTGACGTCGGGGATGCCGCTCGGGGCCATGGAAAGCTCGTCGACACCCATCCGGACCAGCCGCACGGCCGCGTCCGGCTCTCCCGCGAGCTCGCCGCACACGGCGACGTGCCGACCGGCCGACCGGGCGGCGTCGACCAGCGTCGCCAGCAGCCGCCACACCGCCTCGTGGCCGGGTTGGTAGAGGTCGCCCACCGCGTCGTTGGTCCGGTCCGCGGCCATGACGTACTGCGTGAGGTCGTTGCTCCCCACGCTCACGAAGTCCACCTCGGCGCAGATCTCGTCGGCGACCAGGGCGGCCGCCGGCACCTCGACCATCACCCCGACCTTCGCCGGCCGGGCGAACGCCGTGCCCGCAGCCGCGAGTTCGCCGGCCACCTCCTCGACCAGGAGCCGGAACCGCCGCGCCTCCGCCGCCACCGTCACCATCGGCGCCATCAGCCAGACCTCGCCCCGCCCGTACGCCGCGCGCAGCACCGCCCGCAGCTGGGTCCGCAGCAGATCCGGATGTCCGAACGCGTACCGCACTCCGCGCACGCCGAGCGGTCCGTGCCGCCAAGGGTCGAGATCCAGGGCCGGCAGCAGCTTGTCACCGCCCACGTCCAGGGTGCGTACGACCGCGCGCCGGTCGCCCAGCTCGGCCAGGACCGCGCCCAGCTCGGCAGCCTGTTCGTCCTCGCCGGGCAGGCGAGGCCGGTCGACGTAGAGGAGTTCGGTACGCAGCAGGCCCACCGCGTCGGCGCCGGCGGCCAGGGCAGCGCGCGCCTCGGCCCGGCCGCCGACGTTCGCGCTCACGGTCACCGGCGTCCCGTCGGGGCGCACCACCGGGCCCGCGGCCGCGGCGCGAGCCCGCTCACGGCCGGTGGCGAGGTCGCGGGCGGCCCGCCGGGCGGCGGTCAGCTCCGCCTCCGGCGGGTCGACCCGCACCTGGCCGGTACGCGCGTCCAGGACCACCGGCGTACCGTCCGGAACGTCCAGCACTGCTGGGCCCAGCCGCACCACCATCGGCAGCTCTAGTCCGCGGGCGAGGATCGCCGCGTGGGACGTACGCCCGCCGCGTGCGACCGCCAGCCCGGCCACCCCGGCCTCGCCGAGGGCCGCGACGTCGGAGGGGAACACCTCCTCGGCGACCACCACGGCGCGGGCGACGTCCTCCGGTCGTACCGACGGCCGGACGTCCACGCCGAGGGCGCCCAGCACCGCGCGGCCGAGGTCCTCCACGTCCACCGCACGCTCCGCCACCAGGGCCGCTCCCCCGGCCAGCAGGTCGCGGGCCTCGAGCACCGACCCCCACCAGGCCACCTCGGCCGGCGTGACCTGGTCGAGCCTGGCCTCGGCTCCGGCCAGCAGCGCCGGGTCGGCGAGCATCGCCTGGTGGGCACCGGCGATGTCGGCGCCGGACCCACCACCGGCGGCCCGGTTGCCGAGTTCGGCGTTCACCTGGTCGACGGCGGCAACCAGCCGTCTGCGTTCGGCCGCCGGGTCGTGGGGGCCGCCGGTCGACGGCAGCCGGGGTTCGGTACGCCGCAGGTGCCGGACCGGTGCCACCACCAAGCCGGCCGAGGCGCCGACACCGCGCAGCGTGCCGGGCTCGGGCCTCGGGGTCGCCGCGGGCTCGGCCGCCGCCGGCTGCTCGGGCGGCACCGGAGAAGCTACTGCGGGGGTCTCCTCGTCCAGCTCACCGAATCCCGCGTCGGCCAGAGCCAGGACGGCGTCCACGGCTGCCCGGGAGTCCGAACCGGACGCGGCGACCTCGATCTCGGTGCCCACCCGCAGACCCTGGGCCACCACCCCCAGCACGCCGGCCGCGGCCACCCCCGGATCTCCGGGCCGGCCGACGGTGACCCGCGCGTCGTACTCCCGGACCAGGTGCGCCAGCGCCGCCGCCGGCCGGGCGTGCAACCCGGCCGGATTACGCAACGTCGTCCGCGCCCGTACCTCGGCCTCGACCCGCTTCTCCGCCTCCGCCGCCTCGGGCGTCTCGGGTGTCTCGGCCTCGCCCGCCGCGGGGGTGGGCACATAGGCCGCCCGCGCCGCGGCGGCGACCTCGGCGAGGCCGGCACCTCCAGCCGCGGTGGTCGCAGCCGCGACCGCACCCTCCACCAGCGGCGCGTCGACGAGCAGCACCCGGTCCGACTGTCCCGGGTCGAGCGTCTCCAGGACGAGTTCGGCGGTGAGCTGTGCGCTGCCGAGGTCGTACAGCACGGCCACGCCGGCGCCCCCGCGCGCGCCCTCGCCCGCGCCTTCGTCCGGAGCCACGTCGGCCAGCACGGACGTCACCGCCGCCAGCATGGCGTCGAAGCTGGTCCCCACCCCGCCGTCGTCGGTGCCGCCGACCGCGCGGATGTCCACCTCCGGTGCCATCTGGGCGGCCAGGGTGCGTACGCCCTCGGCGAGGGCGGCCACGTGTGCGATGAGAACCAGCCCGACCTGGGCGACGGGCCCCTCCGGCATCGCCGCTGCGCCTACGAGGAGTGGTCGGCGACGTCGGCGAACACCCGAAAGAGCAGCGCCGACGATGTGGCGCCGGGGTCCTGGTGACCGGCGCTGCGCTCGCCGAGGTAGCTCGCCCGGCCCTTGCGGGCGATCATCGGGATGGTGGCCCGCATGCCCTCCTCGGCGGCGTCGGCCGCCGCGGTGAGCGCCTCGCGGGTCGAACCGCCCGCAGTGACGACCTGTTCGGCGGCCTGCACGGCCGGGTCCCAGGCGTCGACCATCGTCTTGTCGCCCACCTCGGCCTTCCCCCGCGCCACCACGCCGCCCAGCCCGGCCCGCAGGGCACCCACGAGGTCGGCGGCGCCGAGCTCGCCACGTCCCCGGACGCTCGTGGCGGCGCGCAGGAACGCCGTGCCGTACAACGGGCCGGCTGCTCCACCGACCTTGGAGATCAGCGCGGTCGCCACCGTCTGGAGCACGTCGGCGGGCGTACCCGGGTCGGCCTCGGCGAGGCGGTCCAACGCCGCCTTCATGCCGCGGTCGAGGTTCTCGCCGTGGTCGGCGTCCCCGATGGCGGCGTCGAGTTCGATCAGGTACGTACGGTTGGCCGCCACCACGGCGGCGTAGTCGGCGATCACGCGGAGCAGGTCCCGCGTGGTCATCGGCAGGTCATCGGAAGGCATGCGGCGTCACCGCCCCCAGCGCAGGGCGGGCGTGTGCACGGGTGCGTCCCACAGCTCGATCATCTCCTCGTCCAGCCGCAGCAGGGTGATCGACATGCCCGGCATCTCCAGCGAGGTGATGTAGTTGCCGACCAGCCGCCGCTCGACGGCGATGCCGCGCTGGGCCAGCACCTTCTCGGCGTGGGCGTAGGCGACGTAGAGCTCCATCAGCGGAGTGCCGCCCATGCCGTTGACGAACAGCAGCGTACGGTCCCCGGACTCGAACGGCATGTCCTCGACGATCGGGGCCAGCAGGCGTTCCACGATCGCGTTCGCGGGTTCGAGCGGCACGCGTTCCCGGCCGGGCTCGCCGTGGATGCCGATCCCGATCTCCATCTCGTCCGGCCCCAGCTCGAACGTCGGCTTGCCGGCGTGCGGCACCGTACACGAGTCCAGCGCCATCCCCATGCTGGCGACGTTGTCGTTGACCCGGCGGCACAGCGCCGCCACCGCGGCCAGGTCGTCGCCGCGCTGGGCGGCCGCGCCGACGATCTTCTCCGCGAGGACCGTGCCGCCGACTCCGCGCCGCCCGGCGGTGTAGAGGCTGTCCCGCACCGCCACGTCGTCGTCGATCACCACCGCCTCCACCCCGACACCCTCGGCCGCGGCCAGCTCGGCCGCGGTCTCGAAGTTGAGGACGTCGCCGGTGTAGTTCTTCACGATGTGGAGTACGCCCGCACCGCCGTCCACCGCCTTCGTCGCGGCGAGGATCGGGTCGGGCGTCGGTGAGGTGAACACCGGCCCGGGGCAGGCCGCGTCCAGCATTCCGTACCCCACGAAGCCGGCGTGCAGCGGCTCGTGCCCGCTGCCGCCGCCGGAGACCACACCGACCTTGCCCCGGCGGGGCGCGTCCACCGACACCACGTAGTCGGGGTCCAGATGGACGCTCACGAGGTCGCCGTGTGCGGCGGCCAGGCCGGTCAGTGCCTCCGCGACGACGTTCGCCGGATCGTTGATGATCTTCTTCATCCCCGCACCCTCCCACCGTGCGCTCGCGGCGTCACCCTTCTTGGTCCCACCGACTGTCGGTCCTGCCGAGTTTGGTCCTACCCGAGCGTTCAGCCGCCGACCCCTGACTCGGCCAGGGGGCAGCGCCAGGGCACGATTCGGCCTACGGTGAAGACACCCAACGCTTCTGCCCGGTCACCCGCAGCAGGCGCCACTACACTGCCCAACCGTGATCTTCAAGCGCGTCGGCGACGGACGCCCCTATCCCGAGCACGGCACGACCCAACGCGAGTGGGCCGAGCTGCCGCCGCGCCCGATCCGGCTGGACCAGTTGGTCACCACGAAACGCACCCTCGACCTGGACACCCTCCTCGCGGAGGACTCCACCTACTACGGAGATCTGTTCGCCCACGTGGTCGAATACCAGAACGAGCTGTACCTCGAGGACGGCTTGCACCGGGCACTGCGAGCCGCTTTGCACCAGCGCATGGTGTTGCACGCCCGCGTGCTTCGGCTCAAGGGCTGAGGATTTCCCGCACGGGGGAAGGGGGCGCACATGGGATGGGACGAGACCGCCGAGCTACGCCGAGCCCGGCGGCGGCGCAGGCGGAGGATCCGTGGCCCCCTCACCCTGGTCGTCCTCATCGGCCTCGTCGCCGGAGCGGGGTGGTTCGGCTGGCAGTCGGCCCTGAAGGCCATCCCGGGCGCCGGGCCGGACCTCGTGTGCAGCACACCTTCGCCGGGCCAGAAGCAGCGGATCGCGGCCGCCAGGGTGATCGTGAACGTCTACAACGCGAGCAAGATCGGTGGGCTCGCGGAACGTACCGCGACCGACCTGCGCCAGCGCGGCTTCACCGTCGGCGCCGTGGCCAACGACCCGAAGAAGGCGAAGGTGAAGGTCGCGGAGGTTCGCGGCCGGGCCAAGGACGCACCGGAGGTCATCCTGGTCGCCGCGCAGGTCGCCAAGGAGAAGATCAGCGTGGACGACCGGACCGACGCGAGCGTCGATCTGGCCCTCGGCAGTGATTTCCACGGCCTCGTCACCAAGGCGCCGACGGCCATGGACGTCACCACCACCGTGCCGGTCTGCGTGAAGCCGAGCCCCACACCGGGCGGCGCCGCCGGCTGACGGCCCGCGCGCTAGGGGCCCGGGGCCACAGGCCGGGATCAGGGTCTGCGGATCCACCGCATCCGCGAGGGAGCCGTCGGCTGGTGACCTTCCAACCACCCCGCCAGCCGGCCCGAACGGCTCACCGACCGCAGCCGGCGTTCGGTGGCCTCCCGTACCCGCCGCGGAGCGATCACGAGCAGGTCGTCGCCGACCTTCAGGGCCGTACGCAACCCGGGCACCAGGCTGCGGCCCTCGCGGACCACCAGCGCCACCGACGCCCCTTCGGGTAGCCGCAGCTCCCCCACCTCGACGTTGGCCAGCAGCGATCGGGGCAGGATCCGGATCTGCAGCAGGTCGGCGTCCAGGCGTTCCAGCGGCGCCGCTTCCACGTCGAGGTCACGCACCTCCTCCTCGCCCCCGAGCCGTAGCAACTTGCCCACCCACGGCAGGGTCGGAGCCTGCACCAGCGTGAACACCACGACGAGGATGAAGACCACGTTGAACAGCCGGTCGGCGCGTGCCAGGCCGGCCGCCAGCGGGATGGTGGCGAGCACGATCGGCACCGCGCCGCGCAACCCCGCCCAGGCGAGGAACAGCTGGTCGGGCAACCGCGTCCGGAACGGCAGCATCGACACCAGCACCGACAGCGGCCGGGCCACAAAGGTCAGCGCCAGCCCGCCGACCAGGCCGGCCAGGACGTCGCTCCACTCCATCCGGTTCGGCCAGGCGAGCAGCCCGAGCATCACGAACAAACCGATCTGGGCCAGCCACGCGAGGCCTTCCACGAACGACCGCGTGGTCGGCCGGTGCGGGAGTTCGGCGTTGCCGAGGACGAGGGAGGCGACGTAGACGGCGGCGAAACCGCTGCAGTGCACGAACGAGGTCAAGGCGTACGCCAGCACCGCGAACGACACGACTGCCAGCGGGTACAGGCCCGACGACGGCAACGCCACCCGCCGCAGCAGCCACGCGCCGCCCCACCCGATGACGAACCCGAGTACCGTGCCGCCCGCGAGCTCACCGCCGATCAACCCGACGATGCGGGGTACGCTCTCCTCCGCGAACACCGAGGAGCTGAGCAGGGTGACCAGGAGGACCGTCGGGGCGTCGTTCAGGCCCGACTCGGCCTCCAGGACCCCGGCCAGCCGGCGGGGCAGCGGGACCTTCCGCAGCACCGAGAACACCGCTGCCGCGTCGGTGGGCGAGGTGACGGCACCGAGGAGCAGGGAGAGCCGCCAGCCGAAGCCGAGCGTGCCATGGACGATCACCGCCACCACGAGCACGCTGACCGCGACACCGACGGTGGCGAGGACGAGCCCGGGCAGCATCGACCCGCGTACCTCGGCCCACCGGGTGGTGAGACCACCTTCGGCGAGGATGACCACGAGGGCGGCGAAGCCGAGCGCGTGGGCGAGCTGGGCGTCGTCGAACCGAATGCCGAGGCCCGCCTCGCCGAGCGCGACGCCCATCGCGAGGTAGATCAGCAGGCTGGGGAACCCGAACCGCACCGAGGCGCGGACAGCGAGGATCGCCAGCAGCAGAACCAGGGCGCCGTACAGCAGGAAGTCGTTGAGTTCGGCCACGGTGATCATCGCCGGCACCTCCCCCGCCCCGGTCGAACCCCGCCCAGAAGGACAATGCCGAAGGGCCTGGGCACGTCAGTGCTCGTGCCCAGGCCCTCCTGCTGCGGTGGCGGTGGGATTTGAACCCACGGAGGGTTGCCCCTCACACGCTTTCGAGGCGTGCTCCTTCGGCCGCTCGGACACGCCACCGCCGGGTAGGTTACCGGACGGCGTGGGAAGTGCCTCACACGCCCCGGCGGGCCGCGAAGAACCGCCGCAGCACCTCACCGCACTCCTCGGCGAGCACTCCGCCGACGACCCGCGGCCGGTGGTTGAGCCGGCGGTCGCGTACGACGTCCCACAGCGAGCCGACGGCACCGGCCTTGTCGTCGTACGCACCGAACACCACCTGGTCGACCCGGGCCTGCACCAGCGCGCCCGCGCACATCGTGCACGGCTCGAGGGTGACGACGAGCGTGCATCCGGACAGCCGCCACTCCCCTCGCGCGGCAGCCGCCTCCCGGATCGCCAGCACCTCCGCGTGGGCGGTCGGGTCGCCGGTCGCCTCGCGCGCGTTGCGTCCCCTGCCGAGCACGGAGCCGTCGGGGCCGAGTACGACACACCCGACGGGTACGTCACCGGTGTCCGGGGCCATGGCGGCCTCCTCGAGGGCGGCCCGCATCGGGTCGTCCCAGCCGGAGCTCAGCGGACCGCCTCGAGCGCCTCGGCGAACCCCAGGCGCTCGGCGAGGAACGTCACCGCCGCCGCGGGGGACGTACCGATCGCCTCCGCCAGACGGTTCAGGTCCTCGGCCCGGATGCCGAGGTCGTCCAGCAACCCGGCCTCGCCGATGGGTTCGGACGGCAGCACCACCGGCTCGTCCTCGTCCTCGTCGATGTCGGTGGCGGGCACCGGCATCTCGGCACCCACGTCGCCTGCGACCACCGAGGCGAGCCGGTGTTCTTCCACCAGCTCACTCACCAGCGCCTCACCGACCGGTGAGCGGAGCGTCTCGGCCCCGTCGGACACGTACACCCGGGGTTCCTCGTCGCCTTCCACCCGGACGACGCCGAACCAGTTCTCCTCCTCGACGAAGACCAGGACGATCTCGTCGTCGGCCTCGACGTCCTGTACCGCGTCGACCACGTCCTCCACGGTCTCCACGTCGTCGAGGTCGGTCTCACTCGCCACCCATTCGTCCCCACTGCGGGCGAACGCCGCCGCGAAGTACGACACCGCGCACCATTCCTTCGAGTTCTCGATCTGCACCTACGGCTTGTCTGGACCTGTCTTTCGCCGGGGTCCGCGATCGAAACCTACGGGTCGCGATCCAGGACGGTGCCGGTCGGCCGGCATGGTCAGCCGACCGAGGCCTCGACCGCCCGCTGGAACGCCGGCCCGTACCCGAGACGCTCGGCGATTTTGGACAACATCTCGTCGGGGTAGAGGTCGAGGTCGTCGCACAGGGCGCCCATCTCCATCGCGGCCATGCCGAGGTCGGCCACGATGGTCAGGTCGCCCGCGGGCTGTGCCTGCTCCTCGTCGTCCTCGATGGGAACCGGCAGGGCCAGCTCGTCGAGGACCTCCCGGGCCAGCGGCCAGTCGGTCGCCGCGGTCACGTCGGAGAGGAGGTAGCGCACCTCGTCCCCCACGACCCGGACCAGGATGAAGAAGTCGTCGTCGACCGAGACCGAGCCGATGCAGCCGATGTCGCCCTGCATCTGGCGCAGCGTGCGCACCAACGTGTCGAGGTCGCGCGCCGCGGTGGTCGCCAGTGACGACGCCCGCCAGCAGCCCTCCTCGAGGTAGGTGACCACCGCGAAGTCGATCGCCGTGCTGCTGTCCTCGGCCATGTAGGGCATGGTGGCAGACCCGCGGGAAAATGCACCGGCTTTCCCAGCCTTTGTTCGCCCGATCCGTGCCTTTCGCCGAAGTTCTACCGAAGTTCCATCCAACCGGGACCGCCATGCCCAGGTCGGGATACTCGGCGCCGGTCAGGGCACCGGTTCACGCCTCCCGGCGGGCCGGCCGGCGGGCCGGCTGGACATACGCGCACAGCTGTGTACGCCTTGATCGGACGTACGCCTGAGGTACGCCTCAGAGCGCGCGGCGGAGGGCTTTGCGACGGCGGCGGAGCTGGCTGGCCCGCATGGCGTAAGGGAGGTCCTTGGCCTCGGCCAGGTCACGCAGCAGCGCGGCCCGGCGACGCAGGCGTTCCCATTCGCGTTCGGTGAGCGGGCGCGGGTCCGCCGGCTCGCCGCCGGAGGAGGCCGAGGAGGCCGAAGGGCGGTCACCGGGAGGGCTCGTGGCCTGCGTGGGGGGCGAGGCCCAACCGCTGCGGGCCACGCTTGTGGCCGACGCGTGGAGAGGCGAGTCCGACTGCCGTCTCTGTGCTGCGTTCATCACCATGACCGCCGATCCAAGACGATCCCCGCTCTGATGAAGGGGCCACCAGTCGGGTTCGGGCGACCCCACGACCTGACTCCCCAAAGGTGGACCTTGTCCTGGGACCGGAGCAATGTCTATGGCCGGAATTTTCAGCCGGAGTTCGCACTTTTTACGCCGTCAACGCGTTCACGGAGCGGTTCGCTGGCTCTCCGAGAGGGCGCGTTCACGGTGCGGGTTCGGCGTACGGGAACTCCCATATGGACGGGACATACGGCACACCTGCCCGGCTCCACCACCGCTCCACCGCGGCTCCGGCTCCGCGCCGGGATGGCCTAGGGTCACGCCCATGCGGATCCACGTCGCCGACCACCCTCTGATCGCGCACAAACTCACTGTGTTGCGCGACGCCGGTACCGACTCGCCGACGTTCCGGCTGCTCACCGACGAGCTGGTCACCCTGCTCGCGTACGAGGCCACCCGGGACGTCCGGACCGAGCCGGTGACCGTCCCCACTCCGGTGGCCGAGGCGGCGGGGGTCAAGCTGGCGGCGCCCAAGCCGCTGGTCGTGCCGATCCTGCGGGCCGGGCTCGGGATGCTGGAGGGCATGGTGCGGCTGCTGCCCACCGCCGAGGTCGGCTTCCTCGGCATGGTCCGCGACGAGCACACGCTGAAGGCCTCGACGTACGCCCAGCGGATCCCCGAGGATCTGTCCGGCCGGCAGTGCTACGTGCTCGACCCGATGCTGGCCACCGGCGGGACGCTCGCGGACTCCGTGCGCTTCCTGGTCGAGCGGGGCGCCGACCACATCACGGCGGTGTGCCTGCTCGCCGCCCCGGAGGGCCTCCGCTTCCTGGAACGCGAGCTCGACTCGGTGGGGATCCCCGTCACGGTCGTCACCGCCGCGGTGGACGACCACCTCAACGAGCACGGCTTCATCGTCCCCGGGCTCGGCGACGCGGGCGACCGGCTGTACGGCATCGCCGGCTGACCGAGCCCGCCCGGGCGCACGGGCCGACCGGGCCGCCCGGCTGAACTGCCCGACCGGGCTGTCGAGCGAACCCTGACGGTTACCCGTCCCTTACCCGTCCACAGGTTTGTCGGCGGGACGTCCGGCCCATGCTGACGGCATGGGGGGATTCCCATGGGCGTGAAGGTCAGCGTCGTCGTGCCGGTGCACAACCTGGGGCCGGACCTCGACGCCTGCCTGGAGTCGCTGCTGGGCCAGTCCCTGGGGTCCGGTGAGTACGAGATCCTCATGGTGGACGACGGCTCCCACGACGGGACCGCCCAGCGGCTGGAGAAGCTCGGCCGGCTGCATCCGCCGCTGCGCGCCATCATGGCCGCCCACACCGGCGGACCCGGCCGGCCGCGCAACATCGGGATCGAACGCGCTCAGGGCGAGTACGTCTACTTCCTCGACCCCGACGACCGGCTCACCCCGAACGCGCTGGAACGCATGTGCGCCACCGCTGCCCGTACGAACGCCGACGTCGTGATCGGGAAGCTGGTCGGCCACGGCGGCCGTCCGGTCTCCCGGCACGTCTTCCGGGCCTCCCGGGACCAGGCCGACCTGGTGGAGGATCAGCTGTTCGGGCTGCTGACACCGCACATGCTGTTCCGGGCGGCGTTCCTGGCCGAGCACCACCTGCGGTTCGCCGAGGGCGCGGCCTGGCTGGGTGACCAGCTTTTCGTCGCACAGGCGTACTTCCGGGCGAAGGTGATCAGCGTGCTCGCCGACGAGGTGTGCTGCCACTGGATCCGCCGGCCCGAACGTGAACAGGCCTCCCGCCGGTTCGACCCGCGAGCGTACTACCGCGCCCTGCGTGGAGTGCTCGACGTCGTGGACAGCCACACCGCTCCCGGTGACGAGCGCGACCAGATCTACGCGCACTGGTACGACGCGGAGATGCTCCGGCTGCTCGGCGGACGGACGTTCGGCGGGCTGCCGGTGCGGTACCGCCAGCACCTCCTCTACCGCGAGGTCGGCAAGCTCGCCGAGGAGCGGTTCGGCCCGGCCGTGGAGGCCTGGCTGCCGCTGTCGATGCGGGTCCGGGCGCAACTGCTGCGTGCCGGCGCATACGCCGACATCGCCCGCCTGGCCCGTGCCGAACGCGAGCTGACCGTCGTACCGACCCTGGAACGCGTCAACTGGGATGGCGAACACCTGCTGATCCGGGTCAGCGGACGGTTGAGCTACGCCGACGGACGGCCGGTGACCTTCCGCCGGCTCGGTGGGCGGCTGCTGTGGCAACCCCCGGTGCCCCTGCGGGTCGATGTACCCGAGGACGCCTACGACGTGACCGCCGCGATCAGCCGCAGCCGGCTGGACGTGTACGTACAGAACCGCAACGACTCCGGCGACTACCGGCTGCCGACGACCAGCCACCTGGTGCCCGACACCGCCGACGAGGCCGAGCAGGTCATGCTGCGCGGCACGGCCCGGCTCGACCCGCGCGTCGCGAAGGCCGGGCGCCCACTGGAAGACGGGTTGTGGGACTGCTTCGTGCGAGCGGAGAGCTGCGGCTGGGACGTGCAGCGGCGGATCGCCCGGCCGAGCCTCTACCAGACCGAGCCGCCCTGCCCCAGCCAGGTCGTGGGTACGGGCACGCTGGTCGAGCCGCACTGGACCACGTTGGGCAACCTCAGCGTGCGGGTCGCCGCGACCTGATCCCCCGGTCCGGGCGCACTGGCGAGACCCCGGGCGGGCTCACTCCGGGCGGGCTCACTCCGGGCGGGCTCACTCCGGGCGGGGGTCCCAGTGGAACCGCCGGACGGCCACCAGCGCACCGGCGACTCCCCACGCGGCGAGTACGCCGAGGCCGGCCCACCCGAACCCGCCGTCCCCGCCCAACGCCGCGAGCAACGCCTGGTTGAACGGCCGTACCGGCAGGAAGTCCGCGACCCGGTTGATCACGTCCGCGTGGATCGGCATGTACGTGCCGGACACGAACACCAGCGGGAAGAGTACGAACTGCACCACCGCGGGTGCGGCCTCGGCATTGCGGATCAGCGAGGCCACCCCGACTCCCAGTGCGCAGAAGGCGGCCGCGCCGAGCACGAGTGTCACCGCCAGCGCCGGCCAGTGGGACGGACCGGGCAGCGGCACGCCGAACACCCGGCCGACACCGAGGATGAGCACGACGTCCACGACGCTCACCAGGACGCAGTGCGCCAGCAACCCGAGGAAGTAGGTCCCACTCGGCAGCGGAGTGGCCCGGACCCGTTTGAGCAGGCCGTTCTGCCGCCGCGTCGCCAGCACGATCGCCAGCTGGCTGTAGCACGCCCCGAGCACGGAGGTCGCCGCGATGGTGCCCACGTAGTACTGCAGGGCGGTGAGCCCGAAGAAGTAGTCGCTCGAGCCGATGCCGCCGAACAGCATGCCGAACACGGTGATGATCAGGACGGGAAACGCGAACGTGAAGAACGCGCTCTGCGGGTTGCGCCAGAACGTCAGCTGCTCGTAGCGGATCTGGTGCCACAGCAGCGTGAGGTCGCGGCTCATCGGGCGCTCCTCTCCAGGCCGGGGCCGGGCGACGAGTCGGGTGCGGGCGAGTCTGGTGCGGGCGAGTCGGGCTCGGCTGCGCTCTGGCCCGGCGCGCCGGTGAGGCGGAGGTAGACGTCCTCCAGGCTTGGGCGCTCGACCGTGAGGCCGTCGAGTACCGCTCCCACGGCGAGTGCCCAGCCGGTGAGCCGGTGCAGCGTCCCCGTCGGCTCGGCGGTCTCCACGGCCACCAGGCCGCCGCGGTCCGGGCCGGACACCGACTCCCCCGCCGCCAACGGCATCCGGGCGAGCGTCCACCCGCCGGGCAGGGCGAACCGCACCCGGGCTCGGGCACTGTCCCGGCCTCCGAGCGTCGTGGGAGTCCCCTCGGAGATGATCCGGCCGCCCGCGATCACCGCCAGCCGGTCGGCGAGTTGCTGCGCCTCCTCCATGTAGTGGGTGGTGAGCACGATGGTCGTTCCGGCCGCACGCAACCGACGCACGAGGTCCCAGGCACCCTGCCGGGCGGCGGGGTCGAAGCCGGTCGTGGGTTCGTCGAGGAACAGCAGGCTCGGGTCGCCGATCATGCCGAGCGCGAGGTCCAACCGGCGCTTCTGACCACCGGACAGCGACCGGACCTTCCGGCGCCTCTGCTCGGTGAGACCGACCAGGCCGATCACCTCGTCCACGTCGCGCGGAGCGCGGTAGTAGCCCGCGTCGCGAGCGATGGTCTCGCGTACCGTGAGGTGCGGCTCCACGGCGACGTCCTGCAGCACAAGGCCGATCCGCTCTCTCAGCTCCCGCTCGCCCGACCGCTCGCCGGGGTCGATGCCGAGCACCTCGACGTGGCCTGAGTCGCGGGTACGGAAACCTTCGAGGATCTCCAGGGTGGTCGACTTGCCGGCCCCGTTGGGTCCGAGCAGGGCGAAGATCTCCCCGTGACGGACCTCGAAGCTCACACCGCGGACGGCGTGCACGGGGCCGTAACTCTTGTGGAGGGCCGCCACGACGACGGCGTTCCCGCCGGGAGTGGTCCAGGTCTCGTTGGTCACCTGATCAGTCTGGGTACGGCACGACGGTGCACACCACGGCGTTCGGTTGCCTCCGCATGCGACTTTCGTAGGTCGGTGTTGCTTGTCGGCGGACGGGCATACCGTGAGCGCACCCCGAACGCTGCCACCTGCCGAGGAGCGCCATGACCACCCTGAGCGACCGCTCGCACACCGCGCTGCTGGTGATCGACGTGCAGAACGACGTCGTCGGAGGTGCCCACAACCGAGACGCCGTTGTCGCCAACATCGCCTCGCTCGTGGACCGGGCCAGGTCCGAGAACGTCCCCGTGGTGTGGGTGCAGCACTCGGCCGACAACCTGCCTATGGGCAGCGACGGCTGGCAGTACGTCCCGGAGCTCACCCAGAAGGATTCCGAGCCGGTCGTGCACAAGCGGTATCCCGACTCGTTCGAGGACACCGACCTCGAGACCGTGCTCGCCGAGCGGAGAATCGGGCGCCTCGTCGTCACCGGCGCGCAGACCGACGAGTGCATCCGTTCCACGCTTCACGGAGGGATCGTCCGTGGGTACGACGTGACGTTGGTCGGCGACGCCCACACCACCGAGGACCTCTCCGAGTGGGGCGCACCCACGCCCGACAAGGTGATCGACCACACGAACCTCTACTGGGCGAACCACACCGCTCCCGGCCGGCAGGCAGGCACGGTCACCACCGATTCCGTCGACTTCGGCTGAGCTTCCACGCATCGCCGTTCTCCACCTGTCACTGTCAGCAGAGGCGCAGGTCGGTAGCCGCAAGCTGCCATTGACAGTTGTCCGAGTGTTCTCGGCGTCGTTCGGTGTGCCCACGTGTGCACGGCGGTCCCGGCGACGCGCGTCCTGAGTAGGGCCGGCAGATCGACCGGCTCGGCACGATGATCCAGGCACACCGACTTCGTTCTCCGTCGAGCGGTGAGCGCGTGCAACTGTCGCGACCAGGGCGCGCCCGCCGCATGGTCGGCGCTGTCTGCGAGGAGTGCGGACCACGTTTTTGTCCACAGGTGGCGGATCGGGATCTCCTTGTGGACAACGGTCTTGATGGCGGTGCCGGCCACTAGACTTCGAACATGTATTCGACAGCGCAGGGCTCTTCGGGCTGGGATGGCGGCACCGACGCCGAGCAGCGGCTGGAGGCTGCGCTGGCCGAGGTCGCCACCATCCTCGCTGACGCGCTGGCCGCGCCGATGCTGTCGCTTCGCCCTGAGAAGCTCGGCCGGTTGTTCGACCTGCACCGGGCCGATGAGGCGAAGATGTCCGCACTGAAACTGGCCATGGTCGCCCGGGCCGAGGCCTGCGACGTCGCCAAGACGACCGGTGCGCCGACCACGGCGGGGTGGCTGCGGACCGCGCAGCGGATGTCGAAGAACGATGCTTCCGCCGCCGTGGCCCTGGCGCGTGACCTGGACCGCACGGTCACGTTGACGGCGCGGGCGTTGGCGCGGGGTGAGGTGTCGTTTCGGCACGCGCAGGTGATCGCCGCCGCGATCAAGGACCTGCCCACCTGGATCAGCCTGGAACAACGGGTGCAGGGCGAGGAGTACCTGATCGACGAATCCCGGCGGCGTAACCCCGACGATGTGCGGCTGCTGGGGCGGCACCTGCTGCTGGTGCTCGCCCCGGAGGAATGGGAACGGCGGCTGGGTGAGGAACTCGACGCCGCCGAACGCGCCGCCGAACGCAAACGCTCCCTGAAATACCTGCCCAACGGGATCCCCGGGTCCGAAACCATGATCGTCAAACTGCCGGTGCTGGAGATGGACACTCTCCGCAAGATCATCGAGGCGCTGATCGCCGCAGATACCCGCCCCGAACCCGAGGAACGTCCCCTTGACCAAAAACGTGGGGACGCGTTCGCCGAACTCGTGGCCAGGATGGCCGAGTGGCAGGCGTCGCCGAACCGCGGCCGCGGACGCGACTGCGTCACCGTCACCATCGGCCTGGACCAACTCCTACAAGGCACCGGGTTCGGCACCATCGACGACACCACCCCCGTCCGCCCCATCCCCTGCGGCTGCCAAACCCCCGACGCCACACGCCAGGCCAAGCGAAAGAACCGGAAACAAAGCGACGGCAGGCAAAGCGACGGCGCGCAGTCCAACGGCGCGCAGAGCGACGGCGGCACGGATACCGCTGGCACGACGGGCACCCCCAACTTCAAGCCCACCAAGAACAATCCGGCCGCTGTCGCGGAGCGAATACCCGGACGGCGAGAACCCGGGCAACAGCCACAACAGAACACCGCAACCGAACCGGATCCAGGTGCCGGACCGGGACACGGACCCGAAGCAATTCCCCAACCACACTTCGGTGATCCGGACGAAGACGCGGACAAGTACGCCGAACCTGAGGATGGAGCGGCGGCGCCGGAGGCTGCCATCGACCCTGACGACCCCATCAACCCTGACGAACCCATCGATCCCCACGACGGCTGCACCAAGTGCGGCGGCGGCGGATCGGCCCGGATCCTCGGCCTGCGCGGAGAACCACTCTCCGTCGCCACCATCCGCCGCATGGCCTGCGACGCCAACATCATCCCCGTCGTCCTCGGCGGCAACGGCGAAATCCTCGACATCGGAACGGCCGACCGGTTCTTCACCGAACCACAACGACGAGCCCTCGCCATCCGCGACGGAAGCCACTGCCACTTCCCCGGCTGCCACGTCCCCGAACGCCGCTGCATCGCCCACCACATCACCGCCTGGGAAGACTTCGGCCCCACCGACCTCGCCAACGGAGTACTGCTCTGCAAAACCCACCACACCTACGTCCACCACAAAGGCTGGCAAGTCCGCATGGGCAACCACGGCCACCCCGAATACACCCCACCCGAATGGGTGGACCCGCAACAGAAAGTACGCCGGCCATAGGGGCGTAGGCGCCGCCCCAGCAGGTACCGCACGGGGAGCGGGGTACAGCCGTGGCTCACACCGCGCGCAGCGCGGCGACCAGCCTCGTCAACGACTCCTTTGCGTCGCCGAAGAGCACGGTCGTCTTCGGGTCGTGCAACAGGGGGTTCTCGATGCCGGCGAACCCCGGCCGCATCGATCGCTTCAGGAACACCACGGCCTTGGCCTCGTCGGCGTTCAGGATCGGCATGCCCGCGATGGGCGAACCGAACGGCTCCCGCGCGGACGGGTTCACCACGTCGTTCGCGCCGACGACGAGCGCCACGTCGGTGGCCCGGAACTCCGGGTTGACGTCGGCCATCTCCACCAACTGGTCGTACGGCACGTCGGCCTCGGCGAGCAGCACGTTCATGTGGCCGGGCATCCGGCCCGCCACCGGATGGATGGCGTACACGACCTCGACGTCGCGCGCGGCCAAGGCCTCGGCGAGTTCGCGCAGCGCGTGCTGCGCCTGCGCGACGGCCAGTCCGTATCCAGGGATCAGCACCACCCGGCGCGCGTACCCCAGCATCACCGCGATGTCCCCGGCGCCGGCCGACTTCACCGGCCGGGAGCTCTCCTCCGTCGCACCCTGCGTCGAAGGGCCGGCGAGCCCACCGAACAGGATCGTCGTCACGCTGCGGCCCATCGCCTGGGCCATCAGCCTGGTCAGCAACGTGCCGGCCGCGCCGACGAGGGTGCCTGCCACCAGCAGCAACGCGTTGCCCAGCAGGTACCCGCTCGCGGCCACCGACAGACCGGTGAAGGCGTTGAGCAGCGACACGACGATCGGGACGTCCGCGCCGCCGACCGGCAACACCAGCAGCACACCCACGCCGAGCGACAGCACCGCCAGCACGATCCCGAACACCACCGACCCGAGCACGACGGTGGTCACCGCCGCCGCAAGGGTCGCGCCGAGAACACCGCCGTACACCAGCCGGGTGTGGGGTACGACGATCGGCCGGCCGGGCACCCAGTCCTGCAGCTTGCCGAAGGTCACCAGCGAACCCGCGAAGCTCACGGCGCCAACCAGCACCGTGAACGCCACCGCGATCCGGACACCCACGCCGGCGTCGGCGAACCCGCCGAGTTCGAGCAGCGCCACCAGGGCGGCCGACGCGCCGCCGACGCCGTTGAACAACGCCACCAGTTGCGGCATCGCCGTCATCACCACCCGGCGGGCGGCGACTGCCCCCACCGCGGCTCCGAGGGCGATGGCGACCAGGATCGGAAGGAGATGGGCGGGACGTACGGCGGCGAACGTCAGGGCCACCGCCAGCACCGCACCGGCGGCTCCGACGAGGTTGCCGATCCGCGACGTGCGCGGTGCGGCCAGCCCGCGAAGGGCGAGGATGAAGCACACCGCCGCGACGAGGTAGCCGATCTGCGCCCACCCGGGCGTCGTCGTGGGATCAGCCATGGCGCCTGGGGGTCCGGGCAGGAGTCCGGGCAGGAGTCCGGGCACGGAACATCTCCAGCATCCGGTCGGTCACCACGAAACCGCCCACGAGGTTCAGGGTCGCGAGGAACACCGCCACCAGTCCGACCCACAGCTCCACGGTGTCGCGGGCCCGGCCGGTCACCAGGATCGCCCCGATCAGGATGATGCCGTGGATCGCGTTCGCACCCGACATCAACGGCGTGTGCAACGTCGTGGAAACCTTCGAGATGACCTCGTACCCAGTGAACGCGCTGAGCACGAAGACGGTCAGCAGAGCGACTCCCTCGGTCACTACCCCACCTCCCCGAGGAGTTCGAGCGTCGGTCGGTGGACCACCTCACCCGCGTGGGTCACGCAGGTGGCGGACAGGATGTCATCACCGAAGTCCAGATGCAGAGCGCCGACACGCAGCATCAGCAACAGCACGTTGACCACGTTGTGTCCGTAGAGTTCGCTGGCCGGTCGCGGCAGCTGACTGGGCACGTTCGAACCACCCCAGACCAGCACGCCCTCGACCATCACCTCGTGCCCGGGGATGCTGCCCTCGACGTTCCCGCCCTGGTCGGCGGCCAGGTCGACCACCACCGACCCTGCGCGCATTCCGGCGACCATGTCGGTGGTGACGAGCACCGGCGCGGTCCGGCCGGGCACTGCCGCGGTGGTGATCAGCACGTCGGCGGCCGCGACGTGCGGGGCGAGCAGCTCCCGCTGCCGGGTGGCGCGTTCCTCGGTCATCTCCCGCGCGTAGCCCCCGGCCCCGGCGAGTGGCGGCAGGTCGAGTTGCACGAACTTCCCGCCGACGCTCGCCACCTCCTCCGCCGAACTCTCGCGTACGTCGTAGGCCTCCACCACCGCACCGAGCCGGCGCGCGGTGGCGATCGCCTGCAGCCCGGCGACCCCGGCGCCGAGCACCAGCACCGTCGCCGGCCGCACCGTACCGGCAGCCGTCATGAACAACGGGAAGAAGCGCTGCAGACGTTCGGCCGCCACGATCGCACCGCGGTAGCCCGCGACCATCGACTGCGACGACAACGCGTCCATCGGCTGCGCCCGGGCGGTGCGCGGCACGAGGTCCATGGAGAACGACGTGATGCGGCGCTCGCGCAGCCGGCGGACGAGCGGGACCTCCTCCGCCGTCGGCAGGAACGACACCGTCACCACACCCTCGCCGATCTGGCGGGCGGTACTGAGGTTGATCGGCTGCACCGACACCACGACGTCGGCGCCGGTGAGCACGTCCTCGCTCACCTGCGCACCCACCGCACGGTAGTCGTCGTCGGTGGCGCCCGCCTCGTTGCCGGCGCCGGACTCCACCGAGACCTCGACGCCCGCCGCCAGCAGCCGGGGAAGCTGCTCCGGCAGCAGCGCAACGCGGCGTTCACCGGTCCTGCGTTCCCGAAGTACGGCTATCCTCACGGGCGGCCACCATACGGCACCCTCGGACGCGGAGGTAGGTTCGGAGCCGTGCCCGGACAGCGGTACCTCACCGACGAAAGGAGCGCCCCATGTGCTTCGCCGCGGACGCCCTGCCCCCCGAACCGCCCGGCGGTGCCGAGCCGGTCACCGGCTCCAGCATCACGCTGACCGCCGCCGACGGCGCCACGTTCGGCGCGTACGAGGCGGACGCACCCGCGTCCAGTGGGGCCGGTGTGGTGGTGATGCCGGACGTGCGCGGTCTGTTCGGGTTCTACGAGAACCTCGCCGAACGCTTCGCAGGCGTGGGCATCGACGCAATTGCCATCGACTACTTCGGTCGTACGGCCGAACAGCCGCCGCACGCGCGCGGTGACGACTTCGACTTCCGCTCCCACGTCGCCCGTACGACACCGGAATCGGTCGCGGCCGACGTCGGCGCCGCGGTCGACCGGCTGCGGACCCGTGGCCGGGTGACCTCCGTCTTCACCGTCGGCTTCTGCTTCGGCGGGTCGTACTCCTTCCTCGCCGCGTCGCGCACCGACCTCGCCGGCGTGGTCGGCTTCTACGGCGGCATGCGCCAGCGGGTCGAGGGCGGGCCGACGCCGATCAGCGAGGCCGCGCAGTACAAGGCTCCGGTGCTCGGCCTGTTCGGCGGAGCGGACGAGAGCATCCCGCCGGAGAAGGTCGAGGAGTTCCGGGCCGCGCTGGAGTCCGCCGGGGTGGAGCACACGCTGCACACCTATCCGGGCGCGCCGCACAGCTTCTTCGACCGCAGCTTCGACGACTACGCGGCCGAGTGCGCCGACGCGTGGACCAGGGTGCGGGAGTTCATCGCCACCCGCTCCGGCCCCCGGCCCGCCTGACCGCGCGAGGAGCCGTCTGTCCGCCCCACCGGGCGGGCGGGACGGCGGAAGGTCGGAGTTCAGCTGGCGGGCAGGCGCTTTCCACCGCTTGCGAAGGTGGCCTTACGGTGGTCTGAGAACGATCCCACCCAGGAGGGCCACCCATGGCTGCGAACGATCCGACCGGGCGGCCCGACGCCCACACCACCACCGGCGACCAACCGACCGGCGCCAATGCGACCGGCGCCAATGCGACCGGCGCCAATGCGACCGGCGCCAATGCGACCGGCGCCAATGCGACCGGCGCCGGCCCGGCAACGGGCGCCGACGCGCTCGGCGCGCTCCGGGTGTGGGAGACGCCGGAGTTCACCGGCGCGAACCGGCTGCCCGGCCGCGCGACCCTGCTCCCCTACCCGACCGCGGAGCAGGCCCGCGCCCAGACCGGCGCCCGGGTGCTGTCGCTGGACGGCGACTGGGCACTCAGGGTCGTCGACCGCCCCGAGGACACCCCGGCCGACTTCCCCGCCGCTGACCTGGACGTCTCCGGGTGGGACACGGTGGCGGTGCCTGGCAACTGGACGATGCAGGGCCACGGCCGCCCGCAGTACACCAACGTCCAGATGCCGTTCGCGCCCAACCGGCCACCGTACGTACCCGCGGCCAACCCGACCGGGCTCTACCGGACGACGTTCGACCTGCCCGAGGGTTGGGACGGCTCCCGCGTCGTCCTGCACGTCGGCGGCGCGATCTCGGTGTCCTCGATCTGGGTGAACGGCGTCCCGGTGGGCATCGGCAAGGACTCCCGGCTGCCCAGCGAGTACGACGTGACGGCGGCACTGCGCCCCGGCGCCAACTCCCTCGCCGTGCAGGTCATCCAGTGGTCGGACGCGAGCTACGTCGAGGACCAGGACCAGTGGTGGCAGGCCGGCATCCACCGGTCGGTCTACCTCTACGCGACCGAGGCGACCTACCTGGCCGACGTGGCGGTCACCGCCGGCTACGACCACACCACAGGCGCGGGAACCCTCACGGTCAAGGCCGAGGTGGGCCAGCTGCCCGGCCCCGGCTGGAAGGTCACCGCGACCCTCGACGCCCCCGACGGCGGGCCGGCCCTCGCGCAGCCGCTGACCGGCGAACCCGCCGCGCGCGCCGGTGACCTGCCCGGCCTCGGCGTGGTCACCCTCGCCGCGGATCTGCCCTCGGTCTCACCCTGGTCGGCGGAGGTCCCCACGCTCTACACCGTCCTGGTGAGCCTGGTCGACCCCGACGGCAACGAGGTCGAGGCCACCCGGGTCCGCACCGGTTTCCGTACGGTCGAGATCCGCGACCGTGAGCTCCTCGTCAACGGCCGCCCGGTCTACATCCGCGGCGTCAACCGGCACGAGCACCACGAGAAGTTCGGCAGCGCGGTGCCGAAGGAGACGGTGGAGCAGGACGTCCGGGTGCTGAAGGCGTTCAACGTCAACGCGGTCCGCACGTCGCACTACCCGCCGGACCCGTACTTCCTGGAGCTCGCCGACATCCACGGCTTCTACGTCGTCGACGAGGCGAACATCGAGGCGCACGCCAACTACACCACCATCTGCGACGACCCGCGCTACCAGGCGGCGTTCGTCGACCGGGTGAGCCGGATGGTGCTGCGCGACCGCAACCACCCGAGCGTGATCGCCTGGTCCCTCGGCAACGAGTCCGGTTACGGCCCGAACCACGACGCGGCCGCCGGCTGGGTTCGCCGGGTGGACCCGACCCGGGTGGTGCACTACGAGGGCGCGATCGCGCCGGACTGGTCGGCAGGCCACCCCTCCTCGGACCTTGTCTGCCCGATGTACCCGTCGATCGACCGGATCGTCGAGTGGGCGAAGACCACCACCGACCACCGGCCGCTGATCATGTGCGAGTACGCGCACGCGATGGGCAACAGCTGCGGGAATCTGGCCGACTACTGGGCGGCGATCGAGGGTTACCACGGCCTGCAGGGCGGGTTCATCTGGGAGATGCTCGACCACGGCATCGCGAAGAGCCCCGACGACCCGCGGCCCGGCTTCTCCTCCGGTGACCAGCCGGGGTACTGGGCGTACGGCGGCGACTTCGGCGACACCCCGCACGACGGCAACTTCGTCTGCGACGGGCTGTTCTGGCCCGACCGGACGCCGCACCCGGCGATGTGGGAGGCCAAGCGGCTGTTCCAGCCGTTCGACGCGACACTGGTCGGGGACGACCGGCTGCGCGTGCGCAACAAGTACGACTTCCGCGACCTGTCCCACCTGCGGATCTCCTGGGAGGTCACCGTGGACGGCACGGTGGTGGAGTCCGGCACGCTGCCGGGGCTGTCCACCGCGCCGGGCGCGGAGGAGGAGGTCGCCGTGCCGTGGACGCGGCCGGACCTCGGCCCGGGTCAGGAGGCGTACGGCACGCTGCGGTTCCACGCCGACGACGTGCCGCTGGCCGGCCCCGACCACGAGGTGGGCTGGGTCCAGCTGCCGATCGGCACCGGTCCGGCGGCCTCGGCACCAGGCGAGACGGCAGCCGCTGCCGGGTCCGGCCTGGCGGTCGAGGAGTCCGGGGACGGCTGGACCGTTCGCGGTGACCGGGTGGAGGTCGTCGTACGCCGGGCCGACGGCGCGCTCACCGAGTGGCGGGTGGACGGCGTGGACCTGCTGGAGTCCGGCCCGGTGGTCAACACCTGGCGGGCGCCGACCGACAACGACGGCATCCGGCTGGACGAGAACCCCTGGCAGCGCGGCCACCAGGCGTACTTCCGCTGGCTGGACGCCGGCCTGGACCACCTGGTCACGAACACCGAGTCCGTCCGGGTGGAGTCCGGCAAGGACGGCGGCGTCGTGGTCAGCCGGGTCGAGCGGCTCACCCCCGACGGCGGCAAGGAGGCCGAGGACAACGGCCTCGTGCACGAGGCCCGGTGGGAGATCGGCGCAGACGGCAGCCTGACCGCGAGCCACCACATCGAGGTCGGCGCGGGCCTGCCCGACCTGCCGCGCATGGGCGTGCTCGCCACCGTGCCGGCGGGCTTCGAGCAGGTGGAGTGGTTCGGCCGCGGGCCGCACGAGAGCTACGTCGACCGCAAGGCCGGCGCGGCGGTGGGCCGCTGGTCGGGGACGGTGGACGAGCAGTACGTGCCGTACATCCTGCCGCAGGAGCACGGCAACAAGACCGACGTGCGCTGGCTCTCCCTGCGCCGGGCCGACGGCGCCGGGTTGCTCGTGAGCGCGCCGACGCCGGTGGAGGCCGGGGTGTCGCACTACTCCGCGCGGACGCTCGGCACGGCGCGGCACACCGCCGATCTGGTACGCGACGACGTCACCTACCTCACCGTCGACGTACGCCAGCGCGGGCTGGGCGGCGCGAGCTGCGGGCCGGACGCGCTGGAGGTCTACCACGTGCCGTCGGGTACGTCGTACGACCTGGCCTACCGGCTGGTCCCGCTGCGCGCGGACGACGACGCGGCGCAGGTGCACCGGGCGGTCTGAACGATCGGCTGACCACCTGGTCGTGGTCTGGTCAGCACGAGCGAAGCGGCGGTCCGACTCCTCGGGGTCGGGCCGCCGCTGCGCTGGGGCGCCAGTCGAAGTGGTGACGTAGAACGCGGTTCCACGGGTTGGTCAACTTCTCCTCGAAGACCGCCGGTGTTCACGGATCGTTGACGTCGCCTAACGACACCGGCTGGACGCCGCTGTCCTGGGCCAGGACACCAGCACCCGCACGTACCGTTTGTCGACGACGTACCTTCCGTCGTACGCACCGGTGTCGTCGGCGCCGTCGCCCGCGCCTTCGGGGAGCGGCAGAACCTCCACCCGCATGTCCGCACTGCCGGGGCGGCCGGCGTCGTGCCACGCCCGGGCGGCGGCCACCAGCCGGGTGGCCAGAGCGGACCCGTCGACGCCGTAACCCCGGACCACCAGCGGCGCCACCGCCGACCGGTCCTCGGTACGCGGCCTCGCCAGCAGCGCGGCACTTGCGCCGGCCACGAGCCCGGAGCCGATCGCGGCCGACGGACCGGACGGACCGCCGTAGACGACCGGGAACTCCACGGGCCCGCGTTCGACCGCTTCGGCGCCGGCGTGCAATCCGCAGCTGTCCGGCTCGGTGAGCGCGAGCCAGCAGAAGAGGCCGTCCACGAGTTGTGGTGTGGTCAGGTCCAGTCCGGTCGCGAACTCGACCGGTGGTGCGGTCAGCGCCGCGGCCAGCCGGTCGGCGTCGATCTCCCGCTCGCCGTCGACCGACAACGAGACGCCGGCGTCGCCCTCCCCGATCCGGAGCCGCCGCCCCGGCCCGGCGGCCAGGCCGCGCAGCGGCATGAAGCCGCAGGTGTGCGCCGACCGGCTGCGCCACCGCGGTCCGGCGGGTCCGCCGGCCGAGCCGTCCGGACCGAGCCGCTCGAACGCGATCGACCGCATCACGCCACGCAGGTCGAACGGCACCACCAGCCGGCCGTCAACCGCGAGTTGCTCGAACCACGCCGGTGGCAGATCCCATGCGCCGGCGGTGACGATCATCCGGTCGTACGGCGCACCGTCGGGCACGCCCAGCGCACCGTCGCCGCACACCACGCGCACCTGCCCGTATCCCGCCGCCGCCAGGGCGGCCAGGGCCGCATCAGCCACGTCGGGCTGCAGGTCGATCGTCGTGACACTGCCGGCCGGGCCGACGAGGTGCGCGAGCAGGGCGGCGTTGTAGCCGGTGCCGGCGCCGATCTCCAGCACCCGGTGGCCGGGCCGCACGTCCAGCTGCTCCAGCATGATCGCCATGATCGCCGGTTGCGAGGACGAACTCGTCGCCGTACCCTCGGCGTCCCGGCGGGTGACCACCGCCTCGTCGACGTACGCCTCGGCGGGTGGTACGCCGGGCAGGAAGAGGTGCCGCGGCACCGTCGCCAGCGCGTCCGCCACCGCTGCGTCGTGCAGCACGTCGCGCGCCCGCAGGTCGGCGACGAGCGCGTCCCGCAGCGCGCGCAAGTCCGGCTTGACAGTCACTCAGCCCACCCACCTCTGCCACTCAGCCCCACCTCAGCCACTCAGCCCACCTCAGGGCACCCGCGCCTCGAGCGCCTCGTCGCCGGGTGGAAGCTCCGGAGCGGCCTCCTCGCGTTCGGCCTGGTCCACGTCGATCCGGTCGGTCCAGCGGGCGTCGGGATCCGGTTGTGGGACCGATGCCAGCAGCAGCTGGGTGTACGGATGCTTCGGCGTGTGCATGACCTCCGCCACCGGGCCCTGCTCGACCACCCGGCCCCTCGTGATCACCATGACGTCGCCGCCGACGTAGTAGACGGTGGACAGGTCGTGGGTGATGAACAACGTCGTCATGCCGTAGTCGCGCTGGAAGTCGACCAGGATGTCCAGGAACAGTTTGCGCACCTGCGCGTCCAGCATGGACACGGGCTCGTCGGCGATGATGAACGCCGGCCGCAGCATGTGCACCCGGGCCAGCATGACCCGCTGGCGCTGCCCTCCGGACAGCTGGTGCGGGTAGCGGCCGAGCACCTGGCCGGGGTCGAGCTTCACCGCCCGCAGCGACTCCTCCATCAGCTCGCCGGCCTGCTCCTTCGACCGGGCCAGCCCGAACTTCCTGATCGCGCTGCGCAGCACCCGGTCCACCCGGTAGACGGGGTTGAAGATCGCGTACGGATCCTGGAAGACCGGCTGCACGTTGCGCCGGTAGTCGTCGTACTCGGCGCGCGACAACTTCGAGATGTCCTTGCCGCCGTAGGTCACCGAGCCCGAGCTGGGTGCCTGCAGCCCGAGAATGATCCGGGCGATGGTGCTCTTGCCACTTCCGCTCTGCCCCACCAGGCTGACGATCTGCGGCGGGTCGGAGCGCAACGCGAACGACGTCTCGTGTACGGCCGTGAGGAAGCCGGTCGCCGAGCCCCGAGCGTGGAACCGCTGCACCACCTGTCGCAGCTCGATGTCCTTGCCCCGCCCGTCCCTGCCCCGGGTGTCCTGCGCCTGGCTCACCGCACCTCACTCCCCTTCCGCTGCTGGTGCTGCCAGGGCGCGTCCCCGATCCGGGGGATCGACTCGATCAGGCTGCGGGTGTAGGGATGCCGGGGTTGTTTGAAGACCTGGCGTACGTCACCCACCTCGACCACGCGTCCCTCGTACATCACCGCCACCCGGTCCACGAGCTGTGCGTGCACACCCATGTCGTGGGAGATCACCACCAGTGTGACGCCGAACTGGTCGCGCAGGTCGCCCAGGCTCTGCAGGATGACCCGCTGGATGGTCACGTCCAACGCGGTGGTGGGTTCGTCGGCGACCACCAGGTCGGGTTCGAGTGCGATGGACATCGCCATCAGCACGCGCTGCTTCATCCCACCGGACAGCTCGTGCGGGTACATCCGCGCCACACCGGGGTCCAGGCCCATCGAGCGCAGCAGCCGCGGGATCATCTCGTCGACCTCGCCCCGGCGCTGGCCAGCGTGCTCGAGGATGACGTCGCGGAACTGGTCGCCGACCCGCATCACCGGGTTCATGGAGTTCATCGAACCCTGCGGGAGGTACGACAACGCCCGCCAGCGCAGTGCCCGCAGCCGGCGTTCGTCCACCTTGAGCAGGTCGACCGACGGCCCCTCGCTCGGGTGGAAGGTGATCCCCCCGCCGGCGACGTAGCCGGGCGGGCGGAGCAGCCGCAGCAGGGACACCGCCATGGTGCTCTTGCCGCTGCCGGACTCGCCGGCGATGCCGAGGATCTCGCCCCGGCGCACGGTCAGGTCCACGCCGTCGACGGCGGCGACGTCACCGCCGGTCGTTCGGTAGTGGACCTTCAGTCCCTTGATCTCCAGCACCGGGCGCTGCTGTGCGGCGTCGGCCTGCGGAGGCGTCGCGGGTTCGGTCGCGCTGGCCCTAGGCACCGGCGACTCCTCTCAGACGCGGGTTGTAGACCTCTTCCAGCCCGATGTTGCAGAGGTTCAGCGCCGCGAACAACAAGGTCAGCAAGAAGATCGGTGCGACGAACATCGGCCACGCGCCGAGGGTCAGCGCACCGGTCCCGATGGCACTGAAGATGATCTTGCCCAGGTCGATGGTCTCGCCCGGGCCGAGCCCGATCACCTCCAGGCCGACCAGCGCGAAGATCGCGCCCAGTGCGGACGAGGCGAAGCCGACCCCGATGTAGGGAAGCATGTTGGGCAACAGCTCGTAGGCGATGATCTCCAGGTCGCGGAACTTCGTCACCTTGGCGAGCTCGACGTAGGGCCGCGCCCGCAGGCTCAGCACGTGCGCGCGGATCGTCCGGGCCGCGAACGGCCAGCTGAACACCGCGAGCATCAGCGCCACCTGCGTGATGCCGACGTTCTTGGTGTACGCCGACAGTGCGATCAGCAGCGGAAAGCTCGGCACCACCAGCACCATGTCGGTGAACGTCGACAGCACCCCGTCGACCGCGCCGCCCTTGTATCCCGCGACGAACGCCATCAGCACACCCGCGATCGTGGAGATCACCCCGGCGATCGCGCCGACCTTCAGCGACACCGCGAGGGCGCCGATCGTCATCGCGAACACGTCCCGGCCGAACTGGTCGGTGCCGAGCCAGTGGTCGGGCGAGGGCACCTGCCACTTCTCGTACGCCGCGATCGCCACCGGGTCCTGCCCGCCGCCCACGGCGGAGGAGATCAGCGGACTCGCCACCGCGGTGAGGATCAGCAGGAGCAGCAACGCCAGGCCGGTCGTCAACTTCCAGTTGCTGGTGAGCACGCGCCCCAGGCCACGTACCAGTTTCATGCCCACTCCCTAACGCCAGTACTTGACCCGCGGATCGAGCAGCGGGAGCAGCAGGTCGAGTATGAGGTTGGCGGTGAGGACCGCGAAGATCGCCAGGTTGGTGACACCCAGGATCGTGTTGAAGTCGAGGATCTGGATGGCGTTCACCAACGTCGCGCCCAGCCCCGGGTAGTTGAACAGCTGCTCCACCAGCACGTTGCCGTTGAAGATGAACCCCAGCGAGATTCCGAACGCGGTCACCTGCGGCAGGTAGCAGTTGCGCAGCGCGTACTTCGTGAGGATCTTCCGCGGCCGCAGCCCCTTCGCCTGGGCGTAGGTGAGGTAGTCCTCGCCCAGCACCGGCACCATCAGCATCCGGGTCGACAGCAACCAGCTGAACACCCCGATCACCACGATCGACAGGCTGGGCAGCAGGCCGTACTTCAGCAGACTGAACAAGAACTCCGGTGAGAGTCCCGGTGTCAACCGCGCGTTGTACGCCGAGCGGGCCGGCAGCCAGGCCAGCTGGTAGGCGAAGATGAACGTCAGGATGAGCGCCAGGAAGTAGTACGGCACGTGCGACAGCGCGATCGCCACGTTGGTCACCAGGTCCGCGCCCGGCTTGCCCCGCCGCCACCCGGCGAGCGCACCGACCAGCAGACCGATCACCCAGGCCAGCACCGCGGACAGCCCGAGCAGCCCGACCGTCCACGGCAGCGCCCGCATGATGACGTCCTGGGCCGGTGTCGGGTAGTTGAGCAGCGACGGGCCGAGGTCCTGCTGGAACAGCACGCGGTACATGTAGTGCAGGTACTGCGAGAAGAGGTTGCCGTCCAGGCCGAATTCCGAGCGGTAGCGCTCGATCACGGCCGCGCTGGCCGCGGCGTTGTAGACGTAGTTCTGCTGCAGCGTCTGGATGAACGTCTGGATCGGGTCGCCCGGGATCAGCCGGAAGAAGAAGAACGCGACCGTCACCGCGCCCCACAGCTCGACGAGGTAGAGCCCGAACCTGCGGACGGCGTAGCTCGCGAGGGGGTGCGCGGCGAGCCAGGACCGCATGCGTCCCGGCTCGACCGCGACCTCCGAGCTCACTTCTTCCCCGTGGGCTGGAGCTTTCCGATCACGAACATGAACTGTCCCCACCAGTTGTTCGGGACCTGGTAGAGGTCGTCGCCGGTCGGCCAGCCCTTCCAGTAGGTCGTGTTGTAGTACGACGGGTAGGCGGTCTGGATGACGGGGATCACCGGCAGCCGCTTGTAGTACTCCGCGAGCGCCTGCTGCATCAGCGGCTTGGCCTGCGGGCTCTCGGGGTTCATCACCGCGAGCCGCTGGGACAGCTCGTCCAGCTTGGGGTCGTTCAGCCGCACCTGGTTACGCCCGACCGAGTTGACGCCGATCTTCTTGGCGTACTTCCCCTGCAGGCCGACGTAGAGCTGGTTGGGGTCCCAGGAGACGCTGCACACCCACTGTGAGGAGATGTCGAACTGGCCGCGCTCGAACTTCTCGCTGTGCACCGAGCCGCTGTAGCTGCGGATGTTGGCGGTGACGCCGAGCTTCTTCAGCTCCCCGACGATGAGCTGGCCGATGACGAACTCCGCGCCGTCGACACCGGACGGCGTGATGACCTCGATGGTGGCCGGCTTGCCCTTCCACATCCGCTTGCCGCCGGGGCCCTTCTTGGCGCCCATCTCGTCCAGCAGTTCGGCCGCCTTGGCCGGGTCGTACTCCATCTTGTACTTGCCGGCGACCGACGCGACCTCCCACTTGTCGTTGCCGTCGTAGTCGGCCCAGGGGTACTGCGCGGTCGGCGTCTTCACCGGCCACACCGTCGAGCCGACCTTCTGCCGGTCGATGACGTAGGAGATGACCCAGTGCATGCGCGGGTCCCCGATGATGCCGCGGGCCGGGTCGCAGTTCAGCCACAGCGCACGCGGGCACGGGTCGTGGAACGGCGTGGTGACGAGGTGCGGGTATCCCTGGCTGCGCAGCGACTTCGCGTGCTGCTCGTCCAGCGAGCCGACGTCGAACTCCGCCCTCTTGAACGCCTGGCTGGCCGCGTCCTGGGACTGGGCGGTCGACTGGAAGATGACGTACTGGACCTTCGGGTAGAACTTGTCCTTGTTCCAGTAGTCGGGGTTCAGCTTCCAGACGAACATCTTCTGGCTGGCGATGGCCTTGTCCAGCACGTACGGCGCGGTGCGCACGGGCGGGTTGTCGCGGAACTTCGTCGGGTCCTTGCCTTCCCAGATGTGCTTGGGCAGGACGTCGAAGCCACTGGCGATCGTGCAGATGAAGCCGTAGTGCAGCCGCGGGTTCGGCTTGGACAGCTCCATGATCGCGGTGTGCGGGTCGGGGGTGGCGACGTCCTTGACGAAGTCCTTGAGGTCGCCGCCGCCGCCGAGGAGCTCGGGGTTGTCGCGCATCAGCAGGACGGTGAACTTGAAGTCCTCGGAGGTGAACGGCTTGTTGTCGCTCCACTTCGCCTTCGGGTCGAACTTGAAGGTGAGCGAGGTGAAGTCCTTGTTGTACTCGTAGCCGGTCGCCAGCCACGGGATCAGCTCACCGGTCGGCAGGTTGAGGTAGAAGAGGTACTCCCGCCCCACGGTGTCGAAGCCGTTGCCGGCCGCGTTGCCGTTAGGGATCCGCAGGTTGAAGCTGTTGAAGACCTGGTAGTCGACCTGGCCGATGACGAGCGTCTTGTTCCGCGGTGTCGGGATGTTCGCCTTGCCGACCGCAGGCTCGTCGTTGGCGCCCTCCGGCTTCTTGCCATTGCCGGAGTAGCTGCCCCCACTGCTGGAACACCCGCTGAGGAAGCCGCCGCCGAACAGCAGCGCGGCGCCGGCACCGAGGCCGGCCTTCAGCGCGCCGCGTCGGTTCATGAGCTGATAGCTCAGCACCTCTTCGACGTTCTCGAACTTGCGGTCCGACGACTCCATCGGTGCACCTCCATGTGCATACGCCGAACGTTGGGCACAGTGCTTCGGCGCCTTGGGCCGGACACACCTCGCCCACACTCGGGGCGACTCCGGGCACACCGATGTACGCCCGCGAGGGGCGTGGAAGAAAACGGAACGTGACCGAGGGGCGACTCTGCACTGCGTGACGCCGCACAAGTAAATTCCTGCCGACAGGGGGAGTCAACAGCCTGCGCACGGACAGTGGTTGCCAGATCTGGACCTGTGTTCAAGTTTCGAATTCAGGGCCTCGGGTAATCCCCGGAGACCGGGGGTCCAAGGTCGGCAACCCGAGAGGCAATCCCCGCAAAGGCCGAGAACACTGGCCGGAAGCATGCAAGGGTGGGAGGTCCGCGTGTCCCGGGAGCGACGCATCACCGAGGCGTTCGTCGAGTTGGCCGGTACGGCCGCGAGCCAGGACGACACCGCCGCCTTCCTTCGGCTGTTCGCGCAACGATGTGTCGACCTGGTGGACGCGGCCGGCGCCACCGTGATGCTCGCCGACGAGCACGGCCGGCTCAGTCTCGCCGCCACCTCCTCACCGGCGGTCCGGCTCGCGGAGGTCACCGGCCTGCGCGTCGGCAGCGGGCCCGGGCCGGAGGCCCATGCGCTCGGCCGCCCCGTGGCCTGCCCCGATCTGGACTCACCGCCGGAACGCTGGGAGGCCTTCGCCACCGCCGCCCGCGCCGAGGGATACGCCTCCGCGCACGCGTGGCCCCTCCGCGACCGCGACGAGGTGCTCGGTGCGGTCGAGCTCTGTCGCACCCGGACCGGTCCGTACGACGAACCCGACGCCGAGCTCGCCGCGGCGCTGGCCCACGTCGCCGCGATCAGCCTTCTCCGCGCACGCCGGCAACAGCGCGCCGACGTCCTCACCCAGCAACTCCAGCAGGCGCTCGACAGCCGGCTGGTCATCGAGCAGGCCAAGGGGGTGCTCGCCGAACGCCGCAGCCTCGGCATCGACCAGGCTTTCGTCCTCTTGCGCGGCCATGCGCGCCGGCACCAGATGCGGCTTGCCACGCTGGCCGGCCAGGTCCTCGACGGCACCGCGGACGGCAGCCTCCTCGGCCACCCGGACCCGCGTACGAGCGGCAAGGGTCCGGCGCCGGCCGAGTCCGCACGGGCGGCCGGAAGGTCACCTGCCGGCCGGCCCCACCCGACGCAGCCGACGCGCACGCAGCCGTCGCGCACACAGCCGGCTCGCCCCGGACCCGCCGACCTGGCGAGGATGAGTCCCCGTCGGCCGGGCGGGCAGCCGCGCCCCGACCCGCCCCTGACGCCGTGAGCTCGGCCGGGACGTCAGCTCGGCCGGATCACCGCGAACGGCGTACCCGTCAACCGCTGCCCCATCGGGTTGTCGGCCAGCACTGCGGCCAGCGTCGAGGCGGGCAGCGACCGGGGTGACACCCCACGCACCGAACCGCCGAAGTCGTTGATGTCCACGATGGCGACCCCCACACCCAGCCGCTGATCGAGGCGGGCGCACACGTGAGCCGCGCGCACGGGTTCCAACGGCGGGAAGAGCAGGTGCTCGTACGGCGGGCGTGCGCCGTCGATGTCGCGGGCCAGCGACCCGGCGATGCGGTAGAACGTGCCCTCGACTCCGAAGAACCGTCCGACCGCGCCACCCGCCGCCGCGGCGTAGATGCGGACCCGTCCGGTCGTCCGCAGGACGTACGCCATCTTCTCCGGCACCGACAACCCACGGGAGCCGGGGCGGGGCCGGACGAACGACGCGAGCAGGCGCGCCTCGCGTCCCACCCGGACGTCGCCGGTCGGCACCGCGCCGCCCTCGAGCAGCACGACGACCTTCTCGCTGATCGCCACGGTGTCACCGGGTTCCAGCTCGGTGAGGTACTCCGACAGCACCTCGGCCAGGTCGTCCTTCTCCGTCAGCCAGTGGGTTCTTACCGGAAGCCGCTGGAAGGACCGTCCGTCGACGGTGATCTTCGTCCAGGTCCGCGGCGTAGTAACCGACATGCCTCTCCCCCCGTCCAGCGCGTTCTGTCGCCAGGCAAAGCCATCCTGAACGCCAGGCAACGCGCCGGTAAGGAGATGAGATCCCTCTAATTTGTCCGCTCGTTCGGGAATCTGCACAGCAGATTTCGTTGTGCCGGGCACAATGGATGATTTCCCGTGTGGGTCATCACGTTTCCCGGCGAGTTCCGGCGAGCGCCGTCAGCCGTGGGACCCGACCACGACGTTCTCGCCGACGAGCCGGTATCCCTGACCGCGTACCGTCTGGATGCGGTCCGAGCCGAGTTTGCGGCGGAGGTACCGCACGTAGACGTCGACCACGTTGGATCCGGGGTCGAAGTCGTATCCCCAGACGTGGGACAGCAGCTGTTTCCGGGACAGCACCTGGCCGGGATGCCGGAGGAACATTTCCGCGAGCAGGAATTCGCGGGTGGTCAGGTCGACCGCCCGGTCACCGACCACGGCACGCCTGGTGCGCAGGTCCAGCGAGAACTCGCCGTGGCGTACCACCGTGACCGGCGGGCGCGGAACCGCGTTCAGGCGAAGGCGAATCCGGGCCAGCAGTTCCTCGAACCGGAACGGCTTGCTCATGTAGTCGTCGGCCCCGCCCTGCAGGCCGGCGACGGTGTCGGCGACCGACGTGCGCGCGGTCAGAATCACCACGGGGATGGCGTTGCGTGCCTCCCTCAGTCGCCTGAGAACCGTGAAGCCGTCCTTGCCCGGCAGACCGAGGTCGAGCACCATCAGGTCGTATTCGCCGGTCGCGGCGTGACGCAGCGCGGAGTCCCCGTCGGTGACGGTGGTGGTGTCCAGCCCGTTGCCCCGCAGGCCCTTCTCGATCAGCGCCGAGATGCCCTGCTCGTCCTCGGCGATGAGGATGTGGGTCATCACCGGACTCCTTCCTCGAAACGTCTGGCACAAGTGCCGGCCATAACTGCGATTCCCCCGCCAAATGAGTCGTAACTTCGGATAATGAGCGGAGCCAATCGAGGACAACTGGGGCAATCGGTGACTGTGAGCACGGGCGGGTATTCACCGCACCAACTGGTGCGCGTACCGCGGGCAGCACGGATCCGCGTTCTCGGTTGGCTGGTGGCGTTGTGCGCCGTGGTGATGGCTGCTGCCGGCGGTGCCGTGATGGCGATCGGACACGCCCGGACGACCGCCGAAGTCGATGCCGACCTGAGTCGCGATGTCCGTCAACTCGTGAACTCGCGGACGGTTCGCATCGACCCCGGCAACGGGCAGGCAGTCACACCGACGCGCCGGGACTTCTCGGCCGCGTTCGCCGCCCACCCACCTCGACCGGACGAGGCGTACTTCGGGTTCGTCGACGGTCGGCTGCTCGCCCGGTCGGCCGGCAGCGACCTCGCGGCACCGGACACGTTCAGCGGTGTTCTGGCCGTCGCGCGGACAACGGCGCAGGTGACAGCGCGGGCAACTGCCGACGGCGCGGAGCCGGGGGAGGTGGCCGTCGCCGACGACCTGCGCGTGCTCGGCACATCGGTGCCGGGCGCAGCCGACCCTCGTGCCGTGCTCGTGGTGGCCCGCGACACCACCCGGGTCGATGCCGGCCTCTACGCGGAGTTCCGTACGTACGCCCTCGTGGCCCTGGCCGGGCTGGTGCTGCTCGCCCTGGCCGGCTTCGCGGCCACCGGCCGGATCCTCACCCGACTGCGCCTGCCTGCACGCGCCACCACCGGGCAGCCGCTCGCCTTCGCACCGCTCACGCTGCACCGGCAGGTCCTCGACGACGCGGGGCACGAACTGCGTACGCCGATCACCATCATGCGCGGGCACCTCGAGCTCCTGGACCCGAACGACCGGGCAGAGGTCGCCGCGACCCGCGAACTGGTGCTCGACGAACTCGACCGGATGGCCCGGCTCGTCGAGGACCTGGCGACCCTGGCCACCGCCGACCGGCCGGACTTCCTGCGACCCGCTCCGGTGAACGTCGGTGTACTGGTGAAGGAGATCGCGGAGAAGGCCCGGACCCTCGGGCACCGCGACTGGGTGGTGGAAGCCAGCGCCGACACCACCGTGGTCGCCGACGCCCAGCGGCTGACCCAGGCCCTGCTGCAGCTCGCCGACAACGCCGTACGCCACACCGCCGAGGGCGGCACCATCGCCCTCGGCTCCGGTGTCGACGAGAGCATCCGGATGGCCAGGCTGTGGGTTCGCGACACCGGCCCGGGAGTGAGCGAGGCCGACCGGGAACGCATCTTCGGCCGGTTCGAACGCGCCGCCGAGGAGGAGCCGGGGTCCGGCTCGGGACTGGGCCTCGCGATCGTGGCCGCGATCGCGAAGGCGCACGGCGGCCGGGTCGTGCTGCACTCCACGCGCGGTGTCGGCGCGACGTTCACCGTGCTGATCCCGCTGGTCGGCAGCGGCGCAGAGCACGCCGGCGAGCGCGCCGGCGCACACGAGCCCGCGCTCAACGGTGACGCCGACAGGCGTGCCGAGGTGGTCGAGGGGGCCACCACCGACGCGGCGCGGACGCCGGCCGCCGGACACGTGCGAGTGATCCGCTGAGTGGGGGCAGGCGGGCCGCGGTCGTCCGCTCCTCCGCGCTGCTCGTCGGGCTCACCGCCGTCAGTCAGGTGCTCGGCTTCGCCCGGGACGCGGTGATGGCCGGGGTGTACGGCGCGACCGCCGCCGTGGACGCGTTCCTCGTCTCCCAGGGCGTGATGAACGTCGTGCTCGGGCTGGTCTCCGGGGCCATGGCCAGGTCGCTGGTGCCTCCGGTGGCGCGGGCGGTCGAGGAGAAGCGCCCGAAGGAAGGGCAACGCACTGTCCAGGTCGCCTTGACAGTGACGATGGCCGTTCTGCTGGTGGCGTCCGCGGTGATGTTCGTCCTCGCCGACGCGGTGGTCGACTTACTGGCGCCCGGCTTCGACCCGCACACCGAGCACCTGGCCGTCACCACGACCCGCATCGTCCTGGTCGCGACGGTGTTCGTCTCCGGAACCAACCTCCTGGCCGGTGCCGCCCAGGCACACGGCCGGTTCTTCTGGGCCGGTGTGCAGGGCGTGCCCTTCAACCTGGTGATGATCGCCGGGATGGTCGCCTTCGGCGCGAGGTACGGCGCGGCCGCGTTGGCCGGGGGCTTCGTCGTCGGGTCGGCCGCCCGCCTCGCCGCCCAGCTTCCGGCGGTGCGCGGCATCGGCCTGCGGCTGCGGCCCTCGCTGCACGTCCGTGACCCCGGTTTCCGGGAGATGATGCGGATGGTGCCGCCGCTGCTGGTGGGCAGCGCCATCGTGAACGTCAACACGACGGTCGACCGCGCGGTCGGCTCGGCCCAGGGCGCCGGCACGATCTCCTCGCTCAGCTACGGCTGGCGGGTGGTCACGCTGGCCGAGGTCGTCCTGGTGACGGCGTTCGCCACCGCGTTGTTCCCCGCGTTCAGCGCACTCGGCCGACCGGAGCGCCGGGGAGAGCTTCGCCGTGCCACCGGGCGGGTCCTCGGCGTGGTGCTGGTGGTGATCGCCCCCGTGGTAGTGGTGCTCGCGGTGGCGGCCGAACCGATCGTGGTGCTGCTGTTCGGACGGGGCAGCTTCGACGAGCGGGCCGTCCACCTGACCACGCTGGCGGTGTCGACGTACGCGCTCGCGCTGCTCGGGCTCGCGGTGCGCGAGGTGGTGGCCCGGGCCAGCCTTGCGGTCGGCGACAGCCGCGCTCCGGTGCTCACCGCGCTGGGCGCGATGGGCGTGAACGTCGTGGGCGACCTGACCCTCGGTGTGCGGTACGGCGTCACCGGGCTGGCGGCGTCCACGTCGGCGTCGGTGCTGCTGGCCGCGACCTGGCTCAGCGTGCTGACCGCCCGGCGGCACCGCGCCCTGGCGCTGGCGCCGATGGCCCGCACCGTCCTCGCGGTCGCGGTGGCCGCGGCGGTGTCGGCGGTGGCGGGCGTCGCGGTCTCGCGCCGGCTGCCGGTCGAGGGTGGCCGGGAGGCGCTGGTCTCCCTCGCGGTGACCGGTGCCTGTTGCCTGCTGACGTACGCCGTGGTGCTCGTACCAACCCGGGTGTCCGCTCTGGCCGATCTGCGCGCGGCCCTGCAGGACCTGACCAGCAGGCGCCGCTGAGCAGGCGCCGCCAACCATGCCGTTCGTCGTCCACGCCCACCGTCAAGGCGGGCTTGCCGCAAGCGCGGCTTGCACCCGGGATCACCTACGGCACGGACGCTTGCGGCATTTCTCCCAAGGTCTCACCCGAATGTCGACCCGCGCCGGCGGACCCGCCCTTAGGCTGATCCACGTCGCCCTGGGTCGACGGGGGCCGGGGAGATACGCCCGAGGAGCTCGCCATGTCCGACAGACCGGACAGCCTGCACAGCGCGGACGGGCCCGCGATGGCCCGGTTCGGGCTCGGCGGGGCCGGCAACGCCGCCGATCCGTGGTCGAAGGCGGCGGAGAACTTCCCGGTCGCGCTGCGGGTGCTGCCCGTACGCATCCGGCAGGACCTGGAGGCGGTCTACCGCTACGCCCGGCACGTCGACGACATCGGGGACGTGGCGCCCGCCGACCGGTCGGGCGTCCTCGACCGGCTGGCCGGCATCGAGGCGGACGTCCGCGCGCTCTACCACGGCGACCGGGTGAACGACCCCGTTGTCGCCGACCTGGCCTCGCTGGTGGCCAGGCAGCGGGTGCCCGCCGATCCGCTGCTGCGGCTGGTCGAGGCCAACCGGCGCGACCAGCGGGTCCACCGGTACGAAACGTTCGCGGACCTGCTCGACTACTGCCACTACTCCGCGGACCCCGTGGGCGAACTCGTCCTGCTCGTCTTCGGCCGGGCCACCGCCGAGCGCGTCCGCCGTTCGAACCAGATCTGCACGGCACTTCAGTTGCTGGAGCACTGGCAGGACGTGGGCGAGGACTACCGCCGGGGCCGGATCTACCTGCCGCAGGAAGACCTGCGGGCGTTCTCCGTCGCGGAGGAGGAACTCGGCCGGCCCCGGGCGAGCGAGGCGCTGCGGGCGCTGATCGCCTTCGAGACCGCCCGGGCGCGGAACCTGCTGGAGGCGGGTGCGCCGCTGCTGGGCACTCTGCCGGGCTGGGCGCGGGTGAGTGTCGCGGGCTACGTCGCGGGTGGGCGGGCCACCTGTTCGGCACTTCGCCGCGCCGGGTACGACCCGCTGCACCGGGTGCCGCGGCCCACATCGCCGGTGATCGCCGGGGCCTGGTTGCGGAGCATGCTCGGTTCGCGGCGTACTCCTGCCGGTCGCCGGGGATGAGAAGGGGATGAACGTCGACCAGGCCTACCGCGAATGTGCGGCGATCACCCGCCGGGAGGCACGGGACTTCTCGTACGGCATCGCGCTGCTTCCCGGGCCGAAGCGGCGCGCCCTGTCGGCGGTGTGCGCCATGGCCCGCCGCGTGGACGACATCGGCGACGGTGACCTGCCGGTGGCCGAGAAGCTGCGGCGGCTGGCGGTGGTGCGTACCCAGGTCGAACGACTGCTGGACGGCGCGCCACCCGATCCCGGTGAGTCCGCGTCCGACCCGGTGACGGTCGCGCTGGCCGACGCCGCGCAACGGTTCCCGATCCGGCTGGGCGCCTTCCTGGAACTCCTCGACGGGTGCGAGGACGACGTCCGGGGAATGCGGTACAAGACCTTCGAGGACCTGGTGGCCTACTGCCGGAAGGTCGGTGGCTCGGTGGGCCGGTTGGCGGTCGGCGTGTTCGACCCGCGGTCGTACGCCGAGGCCGAGCCGCCGGCGGAGACCCTCGGCGTCGCGGTGCAGCTCACCTGCACCATCCGCGACCTGTACGACGACCGGCTGCGCGGCCGGATCTACCTTCCGGCGTCCGACCTGGAGGACTACGCCTGCACCCTCGAGCTCCGCGAGCCAGGCGAGCCGCGGGCCGGCGCCGACGAGGGCCTGCTCGACCCGGACAGCTTCGCCGACCTGGTGCGGTTCGAGGCGAACCGCACGCGGGCGTGGTACCTCCGCGGCCTCACCCTGCTGCCGCTGCTGGACCGCCGCAGCCGGTCGTGTACGGCGGCGATCGCGGGCGTCCACCTGCGGCTGCTCGACCGGATCAGCGCCGACCCCGATCTCCTCCGCAACCAGCGCCTGGCGTCACCGACCGGGGCGAAGCTCGCGGCGGCGGCGCGGGCGCTGACCCGAGGTGACGCATGACGTCGGTCGTGGTGGTCGGCGGCGGCCTGGCGGGGATCGCGGCCGCGGTCCGGCTGGCCGACCGGGGTGCCCGGGTGCGGCTGCTGGAGGCACGTGCACACCTGGGCGGTGCGACGTACTCCCTGGACCGGCCGGCGGTCGCGGGCCGGTCCGGCCTGGTCGCCGACACCGGCCAGCACGTGTTCCTGCGGTGCTACCACGCCTACCGCGCGCTGCTGGAACGCCTCGACGTGGCCGCGCTCGCGCCGGTGCAGGAACATCTGGCGATCCCGGTGCTGCACCCGAGCCGACATCCGGACCGGCAACCGGACGGGCACCCCGACAGGCCGGCCTGGATCTACCGCTCCCGGCGCGGGCCGGCCCCGCTGCACCTGGCCCGGTCGCTGGCGGCGTACAAGCCGTTGACGCCGTTGGAACGGCTGCGCGCCGGCAGAGCCGTGTTCGCGCTGCGCCGGGTCGACCCGGACGACCCGCGCCGGGACACCGCGACCTTCGGCGAGTGGCTGCGCGAGCACCGCCAGTCGGGGCCGGCGATCGAACGACTCTGGGGGCTGATCGCGGTCGCCGCGCTGAACCTCCCGCCGGACGAGGCGTCCCTCGCTCTGGCCGCCAAGGTGTTCCGCACCGCGTTCCTCGAACGGCCCGAGGCCGCCGACCTGGGCGTGCCCGCGGTGTCCCTGCGGCAGTTGCACGCCCAGCCCGCGGGCCGGCTGCTGGAACGCCTCGATGTCGAGGTACACACCAACGCGAAGGTCCTGGCCATCGACCCGGTTTCCGACGTCGGCACCCATCGGTTCGTCCTGCGTACGCGGACCGGCGAACTCACCGCCGACGCCGTGGTGGTGGCAGTCCCACACCAGGCCGCCGCCCGGCTGGTGCCGGCCCGCGCGGTCCCAGACGAGGGACGGGAACGCTGGGCCCGCCTGGGTTCGGCACCCATCGTCAACGTGCACTTGCGCTACGACCGGCGGGTGACGGCGTTCCCGTTCGCCGCGGCGCTCGACTCGCCCGTGCAGTGGATCTTCGACCGTACGCGCGCCGCGGGGGTGGACCGCGGCCAGTACCTCGTGGTGTCGGTGTCGGCCGCGCACGCCGAGGTCGGCATGCCCACCGAGGAGCTCCGCCGCACGTACGCCAACGCGGTGGACGACCTGCTACCCGGCGCGCGCAGCTCCCGGGTGGTCGAGTCGTTCGTCACCCGCGAACCCCACGCGACGTTCCGCCAGAGCCCCGGCACGGCGGCGTTGCGTCCACCCACCCACACCGGACTACCCGGGCTCACCCTCGCCGGCGCGTGGACGGCCACGGGATGGCCGGACACCATGGAGGGCGCGGTACGCAGCGGCCTGCGGGCGGCGGACGCGCTCTCCCTCACCAGGACCCCGACTTCGCGACCCCTTGGAGAGGCCCTGTCATGACGCTGCTCCCCACCGAACTCCGCATCGCCGAGACCCACCGGCTGGTCGAGCCCGCCCTGCTCGCCGCACTCGACCGGCTCGACGCGGGCACCCGGCGCGCCTGCGGCTACCACCTTGGTTTCTGGGACTCCGACGGCCAGTTCCCGGCCGAACCCACCACCCGCGGCAAGGGGCTGCGGTCGGTTCTCGCGGTGCTGTCCGCACAGGCCGCGCAGGCCCCGCCCGAGGTGGGCGTTCCCGCCGCGGTCGCCTGCGAGCTCGTGCACAACTTCTCGCTGCTGCACGACGACGTGATCGACGGCGACACCGAACGCAGGCACCGGCCGACGGTGTGGGCGCGGTTCGGGGTACCCGACGCGATCCTCGCCGGGGACGCGCTGCTGTCCCTGGCCAACGAGATACTCGCCGAGGCCGACTCCGTTCACGTCCACGTGGCCGTACGCCGGCTGGGCGAGACCGTGCGGCAGCTGATCGCCGGCCAGGCCGCCGACATCGCCTTCGAGAAACGCGACGACGTGACGCTCGAGGAGTGCATGAGCATGGCCGCGGACAAGACAGCCGCCCTGCTGGCGTGTTCGGCCTCGCTCGGTGCCGTGCTCGCCGGCGCCCCGCCCACCCTGCTTACGGCGCTGACGTCCTTCGGGCGGCACGTGGGCATGGCGTTCCAGCTCACCGACGACCTGCTGGGGATCTGGGGCGATCCGGTGCGCACGGGCAAGCCGGTGTTGTCGGACCTGCGGGCGCGGAAGAAGTCCGTCCCTGTGGTCGCCGCGCTCACCGCGCCGACGATGGCGGCGGACGAGCTGCGCGACCTCTACCGCCGGCCAGACCCGCTGGACGAGGCCGAGCTCGCCCGGGCCGCGTCCCTGGTCGAACAGGCCGGCGGCCGCGGCTGGACCGAGGACGAGGCGGACCGCCAGCTCGCGGCCGGGATCCGGGCACTGGCTCCGGTCGACCTGCCGGACCCGGTCCGCGACGACCTGGCCCGGATCGCGGGCCAGCTTCGTGGACGGAGCACCTGAATGGCCGGCCTGTCCCAGCACCCGAAGCACCCGGAGCACCCGAGGTTTCCCATCGCCGTGGACGACGCGTCGGCACACGCGGCGCTGGACCGTGCCGTCGAGCACCTGCTGGACCTGCAGGACCCGGCCGGCTGGTGGAAGGGCGAGCTGGAGACCAACGTCACGATGGACGCCGAGGACCTGATGATGCGGCAGTTCCTCGGCGTACGCACCGACGAGCAGACCGCGCAGTCCGCCGCCTGGATCCGAAGCCAGCAACGCGACGACGGCTCGTGGGCGAACTTCCGGTTCGGGCCGGGCGACGTGTCCACCTCGGTGGAGGCCTACGTCGCGCTCCGCCTTGCCGGTGACGACCCCGACGACCAGCACCTGAAGCAAGCCCGTCAATTCATCCTTGACAACGGTGGAGTCGAGGCGAGCCGGGTCTTCACCAGGATCTGGCTCTCGCTGTTCGGCCAGTGGAGCTGGGACGACGTGCCCGCGCTGCCGCCCGAGATCGTGCTCGCGCCCCGCTGGGTGCCGTTCAACGTCTACGACTGGGGCTGCTGGGCCCGGCAGACGCTGGTACCCCTCACCATCCTCGGCGCACTCCGGCCGAACCGCCCGCTCGGTGTGAACGTCGACGAGCTCCGCACCGGTTCGCCCCCACCGCCACCGGACCCGCCGGCCACCTGGCGAGGGGCATTCGCCCGGCTGGACAGGGTTCTGCATTCCTATGAACGCCGCCCGGTCCGGTCCGTGCGCAAGCTGGCCCTGCGCCGGGCCGCGGAGTGGATCATCGCCCGGCAGGAGAAGGACGGCTGCTGGGGCGGCATCCAGCCGCCCTGGGTCTATTCGCTGATGGCACTGCACGCACTCGGCTACCCGGTGGACCACCCGGTGCTGGCCGCGGGCCTCGCGGGCTGGGAGCGCTTCACCATCCGCGAGGAAACCCCGCACGGCACCGTACGCCGGATCGAGGCGTGCCAGTCGCCGGTCTGGGACACCGCACTCGCCCTGGTCGCACTCGGCGACGCGGGTGTGGACCCCGGGGCCGGCCCGATGGTGCGGGCACGGGACTGGCTGCTGGCGGAGGAGATCACCGTACGCGGCGACTGGGCCGTGCGGCGGCCGCGTACTCCCGCGGGCGGCTGGGCGTTCGAGTTCGACAACGACGGCTATCCCGACACCGACGACACCGCAGAGGTGGTGCTCGGCCTGCGCCGGACCGCCGAGTCGCCGCGGGTGGAGGAGGCGGTACGCCGGGCCCGGGTGTGGCTGCGCGGCATGCAGTGCCGGGACGGCGGATGGGGCGCGTTCGACGCCGACAACACCCGCGAACTCGCCTACCAGTTGCCGTTCTGCGACTTCGGCGCGGTCATCGACCCACCCAGCGCGGACGTCACCGCACACATCGTGGAGATGTTCGCCCACGAGGGGCACGCCGACGACCCGGAGGTGCAGCGCGCGGTGCGCTGGCTGCTGGACGCGCAGGAGGCGGACGGATCGTGGTTCGGCCGGTGGGGGGCGAACCACGTCTACGGCACCGGCGCGGTCCTGCCCGCACTGGTGGCCGCCGGGCTCTCCCGGCACGACCGCGCGGTCGTCCGCGGCGCGAACTGGCTGACCGCGCACCAGAACGCCGACGGCGGTTGGGGCGAGGACCTGCGCTCCTACACCGATCGCTCGTGGGTGGGCCGTGGTACGTCCACGGCATCGCAGACCGCGTGGGCGCTGCTGGCACTGGAGGCCGCCGGGTTGCGCGACTCCCCCGCCGTCCGCGCCGGCATGGCCTGGCTGGTGGCCACCCAGCGCCCCGACGGCGGCTGGGACGAGCCGCAGTTCACCGGCACCGGGTTCCCCGGCGACTTCTACATCAACTACCACCTCTACCGGCTGGTGTTCCCGGTCACCGCGCTCGGCCGGCTGCTCGCCCCGGCAGACGATCCACAGGGCCACGCATGAGGGGAGCTGCGATGCCGGCGGAGTACGTCCTGTGCGCACCGACCCGGCTGGAGGCGGCCGCGGTCCGGCGTGGCCTGGCGACCTCCGCCCCGGTGCTGCGTACGGGCATGGGCCGGCGGCACGCCGAACGCGCCGCCCACCTGCTCGCGCACACCGGCCGGCCGCCGGCGGGCGTGGTGGTGGCCGGGGTGGCAGGCGCGCTGGACCCAGCCCTCGCACCGGGCGACGTGGTGGTGGCCACGGAGGTACGCGCGGGCGAGCGCACCGTCGCCTGCCCGAGCGCCCCACTGCTGGCCGCCCGGCTGGCCCGGCTCGGCCTGACCGTGCGCACCGGGCCGGTGGTGAGCAGGGAACGGCTGGTCAGCGGAGCCGCCCGGACGGCGCTGCGCGACACCGGCGCCCTCGCCGCCGACCTGGAGTCCGGCTGGCTCGCCGCCGGCCTGCCCACCTCCACCGCGACGGCGTGCGTACGGGTGGTCGCCGACCCGGCCACCGGCCCGTTGTGGCGACCTGCCACGCTCGCCCACCTGCGGACGGCGGTACGCACGCTCGCCACGGTCGCACCCGCAATGGCCGACTGGGGTGCGGCGACGGGAGCACGGACGGTCCTGCTGCCCTACCCACGCTCGTTCTGCGCCGGCGTGGAACGCGCCATCGACATCGTCGAGCGGGTCCTCGCCCATCGCGGCGCCCCGGTCTACGTCCGCAAGCAGATCGTGCACAACTCCCACGTCGTAGCCCGGCTGGAAGGCCTCGGTGCGGTGTTCGTCGACGAGCTGGACGAGGTGCCATCTGGCGCGACGGTCGTCTTCTCCGCCCACGGTGTGTCGCCCGCCGTAAGGAAGGAGGCCGCCCACCGCGGCCTGGCCGTCGTGGACGCGACCTGTCCCCTGGTGGCGAAGGTGCACAGCGAGGCACGCAGGTTCGCCGACCGCGGCGACACGGTGCTGTTCATCGGGCACGACGGTCACGAGGAGACCGAGGGCACCGTCGGCGAGCGGCCGGGAAGCACGGTACTGGTGGAGGACCTCGCCGGTGCTGCCCGCGTGCGCGTGCCCGACACCAACCGGGTCTCCTACCTCGTGCAGACCACGCTCGGGGTGGACGAGGTCGCCGAGATCGTCGACGTCCTGCACGAGCGTTTCCCCGCCCTGCAGGGGCCGGCCTCCGACGACATCTGCTACGCCACCACCAACCGCCAGCAGGCCCTGCGGTCGGTGGCCCGGAAGGCCGATCTCGTCCTCGTGGTCGGCTCGCGGAACTCCTCCAACGCCAACCGGCTGGTCGAACTCGCCCGGCGCCTGGGCACCCCGGCACACCTGGTCGACGACCCGGGTGGCATCGACCTTGCCTGGCTCACCGACGCGGCGACGGTCGCCGTCACCGCGGGCGCTTCGACGCCGGCGTCGCTGGTGGACGCGACCGTCGACGCGCTGCGCGGCCTCGGCCCGGTGGACGTGCGCGAGCACGTGGTCACCACCGAGGAGATCGAGTTCACCCTGCCGAAGGAGGTGCGCAACCCATGACCATGCCGATGCGGCAGAGCCTGCGAATCGGGCGGTACCTGCTGACCCAGCGCCTGCGTGGCCGGGAGAAGTTTCCCCTGCTGGTGGAACTCGAGCCGTTGTTCGCCTGCAACCTTCAGTGCGCGGGCTGCGGCAAGATCCAGCACCCGGCGGATGAGCTCCGTCGCCGGATGCCGGTCGAGCAGGCCGTGGCCGCGATGGAGGAGTGCGGCGCACCGATGGTGTCCATCGCCGGCGGCGAACCGCTCATGCACCCCGAGATCGACCGGATGGTCGCCGAACTGGTGAAACGGAAGATCTACGTCTTCTTGTGCACCAACGCGTTGCTGGTGCGCAAGTGGTGGGACCGCTTCGACTTCCGGCCGTCGCGCTACTTCGCGTTCGCCGTGCACATCGACGGCCTGCGCGAACGCCACGACGCGTCGGTGAACCACGAGGGCGGCTTCGACGAGGCGGTGGCGGCGGTGAGGTTCCTTCAGGCACAGGGATTCCGGATCACCACCAACACCACGTTCTTCACCAACGACAGCCCGCAGAACGTCGTCGACGTGCTGGACTTCCTCAACGACGACCTGCACGTCGACCAGATGATGATCTCGCCGGCGTACGCGTACGAGAAGGCGCCCGACCAGGACCACTTTCTCGGCGTCACCCAGACCAGGGAGCTGTTCCGCAAGGCGTTCGCGAACGGCAACCGCGCGCGCTGGCGGCTCAACCACTCGCCGCTGTTCCTGGACTTCCTCGAGGGCAGGGTCGACTTTCCCTGTACTGCTTGGGGAATCCCGTCGTACTCGCTGTTCGGCTGGCAGCGGCCGTGTTACCTGATGAGCGACGGGTACGCCGCGACGTACAAGGAACTGGTCGAGGAGACCGACTGGGACAGCTACGGGCGGGGCCGGGACCCGCGGTGCGCGAACTGCATGGCGCACTGCGGGTACGAGCCGACCGCGGTGCTGGCCACGACGGGGTCCCTGCGCCAGTCGCTGCGGGCGATCACCGGCGGCTGACAAGATCCGGTTGACAAGTAAGCCGTTGACAAGTACCCGTTGACGGGCGGCGGCCGACAGGTCCGACAGGCACGGGCCGGGCTCAGCCGTCGCCGCCCCAGCGCTCGGCCAGCCGGTGGTAGGTCGTCGGCGCCAGCGAGCGCACGGCCACCGGAACGCGCAGCCAGGCGGGTACGACGACCTCGGCCTGGTCGCGTTCGACGGCCCGCACCAGCACGGCCGCCACCCGCTCCGGCGGGATCGGACGCGGGAAGCGCCGGGCATAGGGCGCGCCACGGCGGACGAAGAAGTCGGTGTCGACCACCCCCGGGACCACCGTGCTCACCCCGACTCCCGCGGCCGCGACCTCGGCCCGCAAGCTGGCTGCGAACACGTGCAAGCCCGCCTTGACAGCGGCGTACGCGGACTCCCCGGCGACACCGAGCACCGCGGCGATGGAGGACACGAAGACCAGGTGGCCGCAGCCCCGGGCGGTCATCGCCGGTAGCACGGCCCGGGTGAGCAGCACCGGCGTACGGAGGTTGACCGTGAGCAGCCGGTCCAGGTCGGCGCCGTCCACGTCCGCCGCCGGGCCGACGGCACCGACGCCGGCGTTGTTGACCAGCAGGTCGGGTGCCTCGTCCGGGTCCGCCAGCCGGGCCGCCAGAGCCGCGACGTCGCCGGCGTCGGCGAGGTCGGCGACCAGCACCTCCCCGCCGGTGGACCGGGCCACCGCGGCGAGCCGGTCAGGGTCACGGCCGACGAGCAGCAACCGGCAGTCGGCGGCGGCCAGCCGCTCGGCCACGGCGCGCCCGATCCCGCCGGACGCGCCGGTCACCACCGCGAACCGCTGGGCGACCCGCACTCACACCTCGGGCGGGACGTCGGTCTCGCGGTAGACGCGCCGCTCGGCGGTGGTCTGCCGGCCGTTCTCGATGACCTGCCGCTCGCTGATCGAGGCCGCGCGACGCCGCTTGTTCCACAGCGTCAGCGTGATGGCCAGGATGGTCGCACCGGTCAGCATGAACACCCAGCCCACGACGTCCAGGCTCAGCCAGTCCGGCTGGGCCTTCACGGCGAAGGCAAGGATCGCCCCGAATGCGATGAGAAAAATGCCCGCGCCGATACTCATGTCGGAACCTCCGTCGACGTCGCGTACCCCCTTATTCAACTACTTTCCGGCGGCCGACTCCGGAACCCGCCCATCTTGGGCGCGTGCGGGGTACCGGAGTCGGCCAGCGGTGCCGGGGGAGGCCGGCAACTGCCGGCAGTTACGGCAGCCGGCCGCCGGTGACTCCGAGGATCTGCCCGCTGACGAAGCTCGACTCCTGGGAGGCCAGGAACACGAACGCAGGCGCGAGTTCGGCCGGTTGACCGGGCCGGCCCAGCGGTGCGTCCGAACCGAACGACGCCGCCTTCTCCGCGGGCATCGACGCCGGAATGATCGGCGTCCACACCGGCCCGGGCGCCACGGAGTTGACCCGGATGCCGCGCTCGGCGAGCTCCTCCGCGAGGCCCTTGGTGAACGTCACGATGGCGCCCTTGGTGGTGGCGTACGGCAACAGGGCGGGGGTGGGCTGGTAGGCCTGGATCGAGGAGGTGTTGATGATGGTGCCGCCCTCGGGAATGGAAGGCAGCACCGCCTGGGTCAGCCAGAACATCGCCAGAATGTTGGTGCGGAAGGTGTGCTCCAGCAGGTCCGACGGGATCTTGTCGAAGCTGTCGAAGCTCATCTGGTACGCCGCGTTGTTGACCAGGATGTCGACCTGGCCGAACTCCTTCACCACCTGGTCGGCCAGCCGGCGGCAGTTGCCCTCGTCGCTCAGGTCGGTCGCGAAGCGCAGCGCCTTGCGGCCGGCCTCCTCCACGACCCGGGCGGTCTCGGCCGCGTCGGACTCCTCGGCCTCGAGGTAGGCGATCGCCACGTCGGCACCCTCGCGGGCGAAGGCCAGGGCGACGGCCCGGCCGATGCCGGAGTCGCCTCCGGTGATCAGGGCCTTCTTGCCCTCCAGCCGGCCGAGCCCGCGGTAGGTGTCGTAGCCGTAGTCGGGCTTGGGCTCCATCTCCGAGTCCAGGCCGGGGTGCTCCTGGGTCTGCCCGGGGAACTCCGGGCGCGGGTGCTGGTGCTGCGGGTCCTGCTGGGCCGCCTGCTCTGGTTGGTCGCGCTGTGTCATGGATCTCCCAGCTCGTGCGCATCTGGTGGGCGGGCCCCCGGTCGTCGCCCTGCCCGCTCGTGTCCGGGACTTACCCCGTAAATGCCTCCTGTCACGTACGGGAACGACCCGCCCGACGCTCCGTTTCGCGCCGCGGTCACCGGCCGGCCGTCTCGGGCAATCCGCTCAGGTCCGGTGTGCGGTTTGCCTGCCGCCGGACCGGGACGCAGGCTGGCAGTGAGGGTGCCTGCCGCGTACCGGACACGTGAGGAGAGTTCCGTGAACGCGAAGACCACCAGTGAGGTTTCGGGGAAGGACGTCGCGAAGGTCCTGCAACCGGTTCTGGTCGACCTCGTGGGCCTGGCCCAGAACGGCAAGCAGCTGCACTGGCACGTGCGGGGCCGCTACTTCCTGCCCGTCCACGAACGGCTGGACGTCGTGATCGACGACGCCCGCGAGTTTGCCGACACAGTCGCCGAACGCCTGGTCGCGCTGGACGTAGCCGCCGACGGGCGGCCGGCGACAGTGGCGACGACCACCAACCTGCCGGAGGTGGCGCCCGGCTTCACCAGCGACGACAAGGTCGTCGGCGCCGTCGTCGACCAGCTCGACGCCACGATCGCGCGGGCGCGCACAGCGATGGAGGCCCTGGAGACGACGGACCCGGTGAGCCAGGACATCGTGATCGAGGCCCTGCGGGCGCTGGAGAAGCACCGCTGGATGTTCGCTGCCCAGCTCGGCTGAACCCGGCGGCGCTCGCCTCGCCCCCGCTCACTTGGCCTCCGACCAGCGGGCGACCACGCTGACGTCGGCGACGAAGCGGACGGAGCTGCCGGACGCCCAGAACGCCGCCGTCGACTCCAGGGCGCTCGTCACCAGCGCGGTGGCCGGGTCGGCGTGCTCGGCGGGCACGTGCAACAGCAGCTCGTCGTGCAGGCACAGCACGATCCGGCCGCCGAACGGACGCAGGCCGGTGCGCACCGCCGCCGCCCACGCCTTGAAGAACTCCGCCGCCGCGCCCTGGAGGACGGCGTTGCGGGCGAACCTGCCGTGACCATGGCGCCGGGCCTGGGCCGAAGCCGGCCGCGAGCCCGGCGGTGCGTCCGCCGCGCGCGGGTCCACGTCGTCGCCGTCGTCACCTTCACCCTCGCCACTCTCGCCAGGACGGAGCCGGATCAGGCGGCCGCCGTGCGTACGGATGTCCCGGCCGACCAGGCCGGCCTCTTCGGCCGCCCGGAGGTAACCGATCGCCCGCGGGTAGGCGCGTTCCATCCGCCGCAGGGCCGCGCCTGCCGTGCCGGAGGTCTGGCCGTACATCGCGGCCAGGACGGCGACCTTCGCAGTCGGCCGGTCGCAGTGCAGTTGGGCCGCGACCGGGGCGTACAGGTCGTCGGCGCGCGCAGCCCGGGCCAGCGCGGCGTCCCCGGAGACCACAGCCAGCACCCGGGGCTCGATCTGGCCCAGGTCGGCGCGGACCAGCACGTGGCCCGGCTCGGCGGCGACCGCCACCCGCAGGCCGGCGGGGAGGTTGTGCAGCCCGGCGCCCGCGGTCATCCGGCCGGCCGCGCCGTCGGAGGCCGCCCAGGCTCCGCGCAGCCGGCCGTCGCCCCCGACGTGCCGGTCGAGCCAGCCGTAGCCGTAGGTCGTGGCGATGCGCTCGGCCTTGCGCCAGTCGAGGAACGCGGCCACGCCCGGGTGGGAGTCGCGGAAGGGCTCCAGCCGCCAGGAGCGGGTGTCGGGGACGTGCAGCCCGATCCGGCCCAGCAACTCGCGTACGTGCACGGGATTGCGCAGGTCGACGCGCGCCCCGGCCTCCTCGGCCGGGCCGGAACGGAAGAGGTCGACCACCGCGGCGTCCCGGCCGGCCCGGGCGGTTGCCTCGGCGGCGGGTGTGGCGGGGCGCGGCCCGACGAAGGCCGAGATGTACTGCTCGGCCGCGTCGCGGTCGAGGGGAAGTCCGTCGTGCTCGAGCTCCATGGCCAGCAGGGCGGCGGCGGACTCGGCGTACGCGGTGAGGACGGACAGCGGGAGCGCCCGGGGAGTGGCCCGCGGATCGGGTAACGCGCGCAGGCCGGTGTCCTGGGCGGCACGGACCCGCAGTGCGAGCGCCGCCCACCTGGCCGCCCGGTCGAGGACGCCGCCGGCAGGCCCGGTCACGGGGTCGGCGAGCCAGTCCTGGCCGGCCACGTCGGGCCGCAGTTGGCCCTCGTGGGTGAAGAAGTCGGTGGACCCTGCATCGGCGCCGGCATCGGATCCGGCACCAGGGTGGGAAGCGGGGTGGGCGGCGGGCTCGGCCCAGTCGAGCGACCAGTCGAGCAGGGTCACCTCCTGGCGCGGCGGGGGCGGCTCGGGCAGGCCGGTGGCCGCGGCCCACACCGCGGCCGGGTCGTCGCGCCGTCCGCCGAACAGCACCCGATGGGCGGCGGCGAGGTCCCAGCAGGCGCGGACCCGGACGTCGGCGGCGAGCAGCTCGCCGGCGGTGGTGCGGGCGTCCCACCAGACCCACCTAGGCCGTAGCTCCCGGTCGAGGTCGGCGACCAACCGGGGCGGATCGGCGCAGGGGACGGCCCAGCGATTGCCGTCGACGGCGAGTCCGACACCCAGGCCGCGGACCACGACCAGTGCGAGGCAGCGACCGGGCGTGGCTTCCACCAGGTGAGCAAGCTCGGCGGTCGACCACGGCTCCATGCTGATCATCCTGCCCGTGCCCACCGACAGGCCTGCCGGACACGGCCGCCGCCGTCGTCGCCGACCGGTCGTCGAGGGTCCTCACCGGACCGGAATTCCCCGCAGATATTCCCGCAATCCGGACAGCGAGCTTGGCAGACGTCCGGTGGATCCCGCAAACTGCCCAAGGTCGGCCACGGGGGCCGAACCGGCAACACAACGCAAAAGCACCATCGCACCACGGCTCCCGGAAGGCTTCAGACGCCGGCAGATCTGCCGGCGTCCACCGTTCGTCGCGTGATCTTCCTTTGCCCCGCGCACCCCCGCCTGCTCGGCGGAGTCGGGTGTGCGGGCGCCGCCTGCCCGCGTCCTGAGGACGTGCCGTGAACGCGCCGCCACTGACGAAGGAGATCGCTCGATGCCGCCCAGACCGCCGCGACGCAGGTCAGCCCGACACCGCTCCGACGCCCCCAGCAGCCTCCGCCGTCCCGACGACTCCCGTACCCTCCGCCGGCCACTCCTCGCCCTCGCCGTCGTCGCCGGTGTGCTCGCCCTCACCGCGGGTGCCGTGACCCCGTGGATCCTCGCCCGCCAGGCCGGGCAACTCGACGACTCCGCCGCCAAGGTCACGGCGTACGACTCGGTGAGCAAGCAGGTCGACACCGCCCGCGAACGCGTCGAGCGTGAGCGCGCCTCCCGCTCGCAGACCCGGGTGGCACCGCCGGCAACCCCGACCGCCACGGCACCCACGCCGAAGGCGACGAAGAAGGCCACGCCGAAGCCGACCCCGAAGGTCACGAAGAAGGCCACGCCGAAGCCGGAGCCCACCAGGAAGGCCGCGCCGAAGCCGGAGCCGAAGCCCACCAGGAAGGCGGTCACCAGGAAGCCGGTCGTCAAGAAGCCGGCGCGTTCCAGCGACGGCCGTCCCGACTTCGCGCTGCCGGCCCGGTGCGGCACCAGGCTGCGGTTCACGACGTACACCGGCCACGCCCCGGACGACATGAAGATCGACTTCTTCAACGAGAGCGGACCGACCGACGGCATGGTCGTGGTGGCCTCCGCCGCCGGCACCGTGGTCAAGCTCTCCGAGCCGGGCGGAGTGAAGATCGACCACGGCAACGGGTGGTACACCCTGTCCCTGCACCTGCAGGAGCGCGACGTCTCCGTCGGCCAGAAGGTCGGCCAGGGCCAGCGGATCGGCCTGGCCGGCGCGGTCGGCACCGGCGTCGCCCACCTGCACTACGAGCAGATCTACGACGGCAACCACGACGGCTGGGCCGACACCCCCGGCGAGATCGTGCACTCGCGCCTGCAGGGCGTGCTGTACTCCGTGCAGCCCGACAGCGACGAGCCGGTGGTGGCGAGCACCAACTCCTGCTGAGGTTCCGGCCGGCACACCCTAAGCTCGGGCCTGGAAGCGATGCCAAGCAGAACCGAGCGGGAGAAGTCGCCGGAACGATCCGGCCGACGCCTCGAGACGGAGTGAGCGCGCGTGCGGCCCCTGGGCACAGCCGACCCCACCCGGGTCGGCGCCTACTCCCTGCGTGGCCGCCTGGGCGGCGGCGCGATGGGCACCGTCTACCTCGGCACCTCTCCGGGCGGCCGGGCGGTCGCGGTGAAGGTCGCCCGCACCGACCTGGCCGACGACCCGGAGTTTCGGGAGCGGTTCCGGCGCGAGGTGGCGATGGCGCGGTCGGTCGGTGGCTTCTGGACCGCCGGCGTCGTCGACGCCGACCCGGAGGCGCCCCAGCCGTGGCTGGCCACGGAGTACGTCGTGGGTCCCACCCTCCAGCAGGCGGTGTCGGAGTACGGCCCGCTGCCCGCGCCCGCCGTACGCCGACTGGCGGCCGGGCTGACCGAGGCGCTGCAGGCGATCCACGCGGCCGGGCTGGTCCACCGCGACCTCAAGCCGTCCAACGTGCTGCTCGCCGCGGACGGCCCCCGGGTGATCGACTTCGGCATCTCCCAGGCGCTGGAGGGAGTACGGCTCACCGCGACGGGTGAGTTCCTCGGCACGCCAGGCTTCCTGGCGCCCGAACAGATCAGCGGTGCCGCCGTCGGCCCGGCCACCGACCTGTTCGCGCTCGGCGCCGTGCTCGTCTTCGCCGCGACCGGGCGGGGACCGTTCGGTACCGGACCGACCGACGCGCTGATGTACCGCGCGATGCACGACGAGCCCACTCTCGACGGTCTTCCTCCCGAACTCGTCGACGTGGTGCGGGCCTGCCTGGACCGCGATCCAGCCCGCCGGCCGACGCCCGGACAGGTGCTGGACCGCATCGGTGGCATCGACCCACCGGGCCCGGACGGGGCGGACTGGCTGCCGGCGCCGGTCCGGACGCTGGTTCAGCAGTACGCCACCAACCTGCACACCACCCCTGCCGCGGAGGTGCCGGCCGCCGAGCCGCCGGCGCCGGCCATCGGCGGCGGCACGGTGCGCTTCCGTACCAACCGGCTGCCCGGGCTGATCGTCGCGGCCTGCCAGATCGTCGTCGGGCTCGCGCTGGTCACCTGGGCCGGGCAGGCGTCCGACGCCGATCCGGTCGTGCGGGTGGTCGCCGTGGTCGCCTTCGTCGTGTTGTTCGTCCTGGCCCTCAGGCATCTGGTCCGGTCCGCCCGGCGGGGGTTCGCGCTGGAGGTGAGCCGGCAGGGCCTGGTGGCGGCGAAGGGACGGCGGCGCTGGCAGATCCCGTGGGAGACCGTCGCGCGGGTGCGGGTGGTCGGCGACCGCGCCGAGCCCTGGGTGGTGGTGTGGCTGGTGGACGGCTGGACGCCTCCGCGCAAGCTCGCCGGCCGGGTGTTCCGCGGGTACCACGGCGGCTATCGCCTCTACCCCGTCGGCCACCAGGACGGTCGCCGTTCGCGCGCCCGGGAGATCGACGAGGTGCGGTCGGCCCTGGCCTGGCACGCCCGGCGCGCCTTCGACTCCAGCGTCTGACGCCGCGCGACCAACCCCGCGCGGTCAGCCGCCGTCGGACAGGTCGTGTCTCGGGTCGTACGCCGCGATCCAGTAGTACCCGCCGTCCGGCTCGTAGTCGTAGATCAGCGCGGTCGACCCGGCCGGTAGCTCCTCCTCGCCGTTCTGGCGGACCTGGATCCGCGTCGCCGACCCGTCCGGCCCGGGCGCGTCGGCCGTACCGACGTATCTGTCGACCCGGACCGAACTGGTGGTGCACAGCTGCCCGAGGAGCGCGCGGTGGGCGGCGAACGGGTCGGGTTGCTCGGTTCGGCGCGGGCGAAGGCGGACCAGCCAACCGGGCGATCCCGCCGGCACGACGGCGACCAACAGCACGACGAGAAGCACGACGGCGACCAGCGCGACGGCGAGCGCGGCGTACGCGTTCATCGGTCCGTCCTCCCCCGCCACCGCGTGCCGCACGTCCTGGGCATGGGTGGCGGACGGACTATACCGCGCCGGCGATCATGTCCTCGGCGAGCATCCGGACGACCGCCCGGGCAGCCGCCCGGCCGGCCCGGTTGGCTCCGACGGTGCTCGCGGACGGGCCGTACCCCACCAGGTGCAGGCGCGGCTGCGCGACGACCCGGGTGCCGTCCATCCGGATGCCGCCACCGGGTTCGCGCAGTCGCAGCGGGGCGAGGTGGCCGAGGTCGGGGCGGAAACCGGTCGCCCACACGATCGCGTCCGCCGGCACGAACCGCCCGCCGGACCACAGCACGCCGCCGGGCAGGATCCGGTCGAACATCGGCAGCCGGGTCAAGGCACCCTTGCGCAAGGCCTCCTTGACGACGGTGGTGTACGCCAGTCCGGTGACGCCGACCACACTCTGCGGCGGCAGCCCGGCGCGGACGCGTTCCTCCACCCGCGCCACGGCGGCCCGCCCGTCCTCGCGGGTGAAGCTGTCGCGGAATATCGGCGGACGACGGGTCACCCAGGTGGTCGCGGCGGCCACGTCCGCGATCTCGGACAGGACCTGCGCGGCGGAGTTGCCACCGCCCACCACGACCACGCGGCGGCCGGCGAACTCCGCCGGGCCGCGGTAGCCGGCCGAGTGCAGTTGCCGTCCGGCGAAGTCGGCGGCGCCCGGGTAGGCCGGCCAGTAGGGCCGCCGCCAGGTTCCGGTCGCGTTGATCACCGCGCGGGCCACCCACTCCCGGCCGCCCGCACCGACCAGGAGCCGGTCGCCGTACGCGCGCACGCTGTCCACCCGGACCGGGCGCAGCACGGGCAGGTCGTGGTGACGTTCGTACGCGGCGAAGTAGCCGGCCACCACCTCGGCCACCGGCCCGGTGTCGTCGGCGCCGGTGGCGGCGTCGGTGTCGGCGGGACGGAACCGGCTGCCCGGCAGGTCGAAGATGCCGTGCACCTTGGCCATGGTGAGTGTGGGCGGCCGATGCCGCCAGGCACCGCCGGGCATCGGGTCGGCGTCCAGCACGACGAACCCGGTGCCGGGCGCCAGCCCCTCGCGTCGCAGGTGATAGGCGCTGGACAGGCCTGCCTGTCCGGCGCCGATCACCACCACGTCGACCTCGTGCCGGGCGGTCGTCTCGTCCGAGCTGTCCACGCCCTGTCCAACCGGCGAAGCGGCCGAAGCCTTCCCGCCCGCCGTTTCGTCAGGCGGTCGCGGCTTCTTCGTGCTCGGCGTCAACGGGCGCCGTCGAGAAGATCGATCGGACGTGGTCCGGCCACGACTCCCAGGTGGCCGCGGGCACCCGCAGCGAGCGTGCCCGCCAGGACAGCCAGGCACGCTGGTAGACGACGGCGAGCATGGAGCGGGCCTCGCCGGACTCGTTGGGTACGCCGCGGTGCCACAGCCGCAGGTCGCGGATCACCACCGCGCCGGCCGGAACGTCCATCCGGGCCGACGCCAGCGACTGCGCCCTGGTGGTGAGGTCGACGTCGGCGTCCTCGGCCGAGTCCACGATCAGGTGCGAGGCCGGCCAGACCTCGGTGCTGCCGTTCTCCCGGGTGAAGTCGCACAGTGGGATGTTGACGACGACGGCCGTCGTGGGGGTGGGTACGCCGAGGTCGGTGCCGAAGACCGGGCCGGCGTCACGGTGCACCCGTTGGTAGGTCGAACCCGGGAACGCGGTGTTCGAGTTGTAGTACGAGCAGTGGAAGCCGTCCCCGAGGATGCCGGTCAGCACCCGCACGACCAGCGGATGCGCAACCGTCTCCACGTCGGAGAACGGCGACACCAGCGGCATTTGCATCTGCACGTGCCTGCGGCCGTCGGTGGGCTGCACCCGATCCGAGGTGTCGTGCCCGAGCTCGGCTCGCAGGAGTTCGTCGTACGCCGAACGCAGGGCTGCCACCCGTGCCGCGTCGAACACGTCGGGCAGCACCAGCATGCCGGAGTCACGGAAGGTGCGCAGCGCCGTCGCGAGGGCAGGCCCAGAGCCGGCATCGTCCTGCAGGTCCACGAGGCCGTCCTCCCGGATCGTCGTCAGCACAACGCGTGAAACGTAGGAGCGCGGCGTTTGGGAAATCAAGGAAACCCGTACCTGCGCGGCCGACTCTGGACACCCGCCCGGCCCGCTGATCACGACCCGCTCACACCCCGCGGCGAACCGTCGTCACGACCCGTCGGGATTCGCGAACGACATCTCCGGCCAACGCGGCGAGGGCCGGTCGAACAACGTCGTCGGCCGGCCGCGCAGCCAGCGGTCGAAGTACGCCGCGACGTAGGCCCGCTGGACCTGCACCGAGCGGCGAGGTGTGATGGTGCCGATGTCCTCGACCACGGTGCCGTCGGGCAGGTCGAGCGGCCCGGCCGCCTGGGCGACCAGCGTCTGCGCGTCGGCGTAGGAGTGGTGCCGGGACCCCAGCAACGTCAACCGCCGCTTCCAGCCCCGGTCGTTGGCCAGGAACGCCCGCCAGGACGGTCCGGTGTCGTTGTGCGGCGTGTCGCTGCCGAGCAGCAGGAACGGCCGGTCGATCCCGTCGGTGACCGCGGGCGGCAGGTCGCCGGCCGGGTCCATCGGGTTCAATCCGAGGTTGCCGTCGAAGTTCGCCCCCGCCCGGATCCGCTGGTCGGCGGCCATCGCCAGCAGGGCTGCCAGGCCGCCCGCGGACTTGCCGTACATCCCGACGCGGGTCAGGTCCAGCGTCCCCGCCGGCCCGTGCGGAAGCGCCTCCGGCCGGGCGAGCTCGTCGAGGACGAAGCGCACGTCGGCGACGCGTACCGCCATCACCTTGTGCACCCAGGTGCGCGGGTCCGGCGCGGGCGGGAGCATCGTCGCCACCGTGCCGTCCGGGAACTCCACCGCGGGCGACTCGTAGGTGTGGTCGACGCACACCACGACGTAGCCACGGCTTGCGAGGTCCGCGGCCTGCGCGGTGGCGAACGTGCGGGGTTCGCCGAGGCCCGGCGAGTACACCAGGACCGGGCGGCGGCCGCGGGCGGCCGGGACGTCCTGCCGGACGTGGGTGTGGACACGTTCCCAGTCGATGGTGCCGGCCGGCAGTCCCAGTCCCAGCAGGTTGTTCGCCGTGTCGTCGAACGCCGCCGCCTCGCCGGGCAACATGTACGCCAGCGGTGGTCGGCGACCTGTGCCGTGACGGTGCGCCGGATCGGCCGGGTAGAAGACCGTCACCATCAGCGCGCGCCTGGCGTCGGTGTCGTGCCACGGATCGGCGCGGCGGGAGTCCACCAGGCACAGCCGGCTCGCTCCCACCGGGTGCGGCCCGGAGGGTTCGGGCAGCCGCAACGGCAACCACGGACGGGGACGCTGCCGGCGCCGGGGAGTGGCGGTGTCGGCAGCGGCAGGTCGTACGCCGGCCGGCCCGAGCGTCCCGGCCAGTCCGGCGAGCAGCGGAGCGGCGAGGATCGACCGCCGGGCGAGGGTTCTGTGTTCGGACGTTGAACGCGAAGCTGTCATGCACCGACGCTACGAAAGTCCTTCCCGGCAGGGCGTCCCCCCACGGAGCCAGCTTCGGCGTCATACCGCGGAGCCGGCGACCAGCCGGCGATACCGACCTGATATGGCCGAGAAGGCCGCTGTCATTGACACTTCATCACCCCGTCATTTAGCGTCCCGATCACGTCTTCGCCCCCGGTGCGTCGTGCCCGCCGGCGAACCGTGTCCACGCACCGAACTCAGCAGTGCCATGCATCGAACGCAGCACCGCAACACGTTCCGGAACCACAGCTTCGACACGCATTGAGATGTGAAGTCACCACACGCAGTTTCCAGACCTCGTGGGCGAGGCGGTGAGCATGCGTACGGCCGTCTTCCCGCGCTCCGTACCGATGTGTCCTCCTTCCGCCCCCAGGTCGCTCGACCTTGCTGACAGCTGGGCTGATCGCTGGAGGTACGCATGTCTCCCATGTCGCCGGACGGTTCGCGACGGGACTTCCTGAAGCTCACCGGACTCGCCACGTCCGGTCTGGTCCTCGCCGCCGCCTGTGGCACCCCAGAGGCGCCGCCCGGACCGCAACCCTCGCAGACTTCCTCCCGGCCGGTCCCGCGCGGCAAGGCGAAGTCGGTGCCCCGGGAGAGGACCCTGATGCTGGCCAACGGCGACGGGTCCGACGTCGGCATCTGCAACCCGTACGCCTCCGGCTTCAACCACCAGCGCGGGCTGGCGGCGATGTTCGAGCCGCTCTACTTCTACTCGGCGTTCACCGGCGAGACGATCCCGTGGCTGGCGGACGGCCAGCCGACGTACACCTCCGACAACACCAAGGTCACCATCAAGACGCGCAAGGACGCCTCCTGGAGTGACGGAAAGCCCTTCACCGCGGGCGACGTGGCGTTCACGCTGATGATGCTGAAGGACAAGAAGAACACCGCGATGCAGTACTCCGCGGACATGCGGGAGTGGGTGAAGAGCGCCCGCGCGGTCGACGACAACACCGTCGAGATCAGCTTCACCAAGCCCGCGCCGAGGTTCGTCTTCGACTACCTGTACATGAAGAACGACCTGGGCATCTTCCTCGTACCCGAGCACATCTTCTCCCAGCAGAAGAAGCAGGCGGAGTTCCTCTTCTACGACCCGGCGAAGAAGTGGCCGGTCGTCACCGGCCCCTACCAGATGGTCGACTGGACCAACCAGCGCCGGCTGCTGGACCGGCGCGACGACTGGTGGGCGGTCAAGGCCCAGATCGCCGAGCAGCCAGGGCCCGAGCGCGTCATCGTCGTTCCGTTCACCGACCCGACCAACACCGCGCAGCGGCTGATCAACAATGAGCTGGACTCCTCCCTCGACCTGCGGCCGCCGGTGATCAAGCAGGTGGTGAAGGAGAACCCGAAGATCGTCACCTGGACCGGGCGTTCCGCGCCCTACGGCTACATCGACTGGTGGCCGCAGTCGCTGTTCTTCAACTGCGCGGTTCCGCCGTACAACGACCCGGACGTGCGGCGGGCGGTCAACCACGCCATCGACCGCGACCAGTTGGTGGCGGTCGGATACGAGGGCGCCGGCACGATCTCGCAGCTGCCGTTCCCGAACTTCCCGCCGCTGCAGAAGTACTTCGACGCACTGCAGCCCACCCTGAAGCGCTACCCGACCAACGCCCACGACCCGGCGAAGACCGAGCAGATCATGACCAGCAAGGGGTTCACCAAGGACAACCAGAACCTCTGGGTGGACAAGTCCGGCAAGCGGCTGGACGCCACGATCTACGGCCTGCAGGACCTCACCACCGACTACGGTCCCATCCTCGCCGAGCAGTTGCGGGCCGCCGGGTTCAACGCCTCCCACCAGGCGCCCTCGGACAGCTACACCCGGATCGCGGACGGCTCGGCGAAGCTGTTCCTCTTCGGATTCGCCGGTGCCATCGCCGACCCATACCCGTCGCTGGAACTCATGCACTCCCGGCACGTGTCGAAGGTCGGCGTGCAGGGCGACGTCAGCAGCCGTTGGAAGAACGCTGAGTACGACAAGATCGTGGAGCGGATGAGCGGTCTGCCGGTCGGCGACCCGGGCGAACTCCCGCTGTTCCTGCAGGCAATGGAGATCTACCTGAAGAACCTTCCGCACACGCCGATCGTGCAGTGGCTGCACCGGATCCCGTTCAACACGACGTACTGGACCGGCTGGCCGTCGAAGTCCGACCCGTACCTGCCGGGGGCGTTCTGGTTCAAGACGCTTCCGCTGGAGCTCAGCCACCTCAAGTCCGCGAAGGGGTGAGCCGGTGTCGTGGCGATACCTCGTTCGCCGCATCCTGTTGCTGTTGCTGGTGATGTGGACCGCGGCGACGATCAACTTCTTCATCCCCAAGCTCAGCCCGCGCGACCCGATCAAGGAACGCCTGCAGCTCGCCGCGACCCAGGGTGGGCGCAACCAGACCGGTCTGCAGGCGATGGCCGACGCGTACGCCCATCAGTACGGCCTGGACCAGCCACTGTGGAAGCAGTATCTCCATGCCCTGCTGAAGGTGGTGCAGTTCGACTACGGCTACTCGATCTCGCAGTACCCGCGGACGGTCAACTCCGTCATCGGTGACGCCCTGCCGTGGACGATCTGCCTCGGCCTGGTGTCGATCCTGATCGCGTTCGTCGTCGGCACGGTGCTGGGCGCGGCGCTCGGCTGGCCGCGTTCGCCCGGCTGGCTGCGGGCCCTGGTGCCGGTGAGCATGCTCACCAGCGCGGTGCCGGCGTTCGTGCTCGGCTTCCTGCTGATCTACCTGTTCGCGTTCCGGTTGAAGGTGTTCCCGCTGGCCGGGGCGTACTCCCAGACGGCCGACCCGGGCTGGAGCCTGAGTTTCGTCGGCGACGTCATCGACCACGCGTTCCTGCCCGCCTTGGCGCTTGTGTTGTTCCAACTCGGCGGGCAGGCACTGCAGATGCGCGGACTGATGGTGATGACCGTGGGCGAGGACTACATCACCTTCGCCGACGCGAAGGGGCTGCGGCCGCGCCGGGTGTTCCTGCGGTACGCCGTTCGCAACGCGTTGCTGCCTCAGGTGACCGGCCTGGTGATGTCACTCGGCACGTTCATCTTCTCCACCGTGCTGGTGGAGACGTTGTTCGCCTATCCGGGGCTCGGCGGCCTGATCAACTCCGCCATCCAGGTGCTCGACTACAACCTGCTGTACGGAATCACCATGATCCTGGTCTTCGCCGTGTGCATCGCCACCCTGGCGGTCGACCTGATCTATCCGCTGCTCGATCCCCGCATCCGCTACGACCGGAGGTGAGCATGGTCACCCCTGCAACGACATCGATGACCATGCCGGGACGGCAGGCCTGGACCGGTCGTGCCGGCTCGTTCCTGCGCTACGTCCGCCGCAACCCGCTGCTGGCGGTGGGGCTGGTCATCTTCCTCGGCCTGGTGTTGTTCTCCACCGCCGGCAGTCTGTTCGTGGACACGGTGAAGGCGCCGTATCCGCTGGCGGCACCGGCCAGCCTGGCGCCGTCGTGGGAGTATCCGTTCGGTACCGACGCGCAGGGCCGCGACATGCTCGCGGTGATGGTCGTGGGCACCCGGCTCAGCCTCAAGATCGGCCTGCTGGCCGGGTCGATCGGCCTGGCGGTCGGCATCGTGCTCGGCCTGATCTCGGCGTTCTACGGCGGCTGGATCGACAGCGCGATCCGCTGGATCGTGGACGTCATGTTCACCATCCCGAGCTTCCTGGTGATGGTGGTCATCGCCTCACTCCTGCAGCAGTACATCTCCATCGAGAACATGGCGTTCATCCTGGCGGCGTTCGCCTGGCCCGGGCCCACCCGCGGCATCCGGGCGCAGGTGCTGTCGCTGCGGGAACGCCAGTTCATCCAGATGGCCCGCCTGTCGGGGATGCGCGGGCCGGAGATCATCATCCGGGAGTTGCTGCCCAACCTCGCGCCGTTCCTGCTGGCGGGTTTCGTCGGTGCGCTGATCGGCGCCGTGTACGGCGCGCTCGGCCTGGAACTGCTCGGCCTGGGTTCCCAGCGCGAACCCACGCTGGGCATGACGTTCTTCTGGATGCAGAAGTACTCCGCACTGCTGCGCAACCTGTGGTGGTGGTGGGGCATCCCGATCGCCATCATCATTCTGCTGATCCTTTCGCTGTACTTCATCTCCTTCGCCCTCGACGAATGGGCCAACCCGCGTTCCCGGAGGTCCGTATGAGCTCCGCGTCCACCGCCGCTCCAGGGTCCTCGGCCTCCACGGGGTCCTCGACGAACCCGGCGCCGTCGGCGAGGCCGGTGCTGTCGGTACGCGACCTGCGGGTGGAGTACCACACCGACACCGGCGTGGTGCGGGCCGTGAACGGCATCTCCTTCGACCTGATGCCCGGTGAACGGATGGGACTGGTCGGTGAGTCCGGTTCGGGCAAGTCCACCGTCGCGCTGGCCCTGATGCGGATGATCCGCAGACCGGGCCGGATCGCCGGTGGGCAACTCCTCCTTGACGGCACCGACCTGGTGCCGCTGCCGGAGCGGGCGATGCGTGCCCGGCGGGCCCGGGAGATCGCGATGATTCCCCAGGGCGCGATGAACTCCCTCAACCCGGTGGCCCGGATCGAGGACCAGATCATCGACACTCTCGAGGACCACTCCGACGGGCGTACGTCCAAACGCGCGCTCCTGGACCGGGCCCGGGAGGCACTGGAGTCGGTCGGGCTGCGCCGCGAGGTGGGCCGGATGTATCCGCACGAGCTGTCGGGCGGGATGAAACAACGTGCCTGCATCGCGATCGCCGTCGCCATGCGGCCCAAGGTGGTGATCGCCGACGAGCCCACGTCCGCACTGGACGTCGTCGTGCAGCGTCAGGTGATGGACACCATCGTGCGCCTGCAGCAGGAGCTGCAGGTCGCGGTCATCCTGATCGGACACGACATGGGACTGATGGCGCAGTCGGTGGACCGGCTGGCCGTGATGTACGCCGGCAAGCTCGCCGAGCTGTCCCCCATCCGGGACATCTTCGCCGAACCCCTGCACCCGTACACCGACCTGCTGATCGAGAGCCTGCCCAAACTCGAGGACCGCGGCACGTTCCGCGGCATCCCCGGACTGCCGCCCTCGCTGAAGTCGCTGCCGCCGGGCTGCCTGTTCCATCCGCGGTGCCCGCGGGTGATGGACGTGTGCCGCACCACGGTGCCGGCCTACCGCGAGCACCGGCCCAACCAGTTCGCCGCCTGTCACCTGCACGAGGAGCACCATGGCGAAGCCGACCACTGACCAGGGTGTCACCACCGCGGCCGGAAGCGCGCGTACGCACGCACCGCTGATCGAGCTCCGCAACGTCACCAAGGTGTACGGCGGCCGGGTGCTGTCCCGTAACGCCACCGTCGCGCTGGACGACGTCTCGCTCACCGTCGCCGGCGACACGCCGCAGATCATCTCGGTGGTGGGCGAGAGCGGCAGCGGCAAGACGACGTTGGCGTCGCTGCTGATGGGCTTCATCTCGCCCACGTCGGGCACGATCCTCTACCAGGGCAGCGATGTCGCGAGCCTCGGTGGCGCCCGGATGCGGGAGTTCCGGCGCGACGTGCAGGCGGTCTTCCAGGACCCGTTCTCGGTGTTCAACCCGTTCTACAGGGTCGACCACGTGCTGACGGTCCCGATCGCGAAGTTCCGGTTGGCGAAGTCACGCGCGGACCGGCACGACCTGATGGTCTCGGCCCTGGAGACGGTGGGGCTGCGGGCGGACGAGACGCTCGGCAGGTATCCGCACCAGCTGTCCGGCGGCCAGCGCCAGCGGGTCACCGTGGCGCGGGCGCTGATGATGCGGCCCAAGCTGATCGTGGCCGACGAGCCTGTCTCGATGGTCGACGCCTCCCTGCGGGCGACGATTCTGGAGAGCCTGCGCACTGTCAACCAGACGTTGAAAGTGCCGATTCTCTACATCACCCACGACCTCGGCACCGCCTACCACGTGAGCGACCACATCCTGGTGATGTACCGCGGCACCATCGTCGAGGCCGGCGACGTCGAGTCGGTGATCAGTGCACCGAAGCACCCGTACACCCAACTGCTCATCGACTCGATCCCGTGGCCGGACCCACAGCGGCCGTGGGGACAGGAACGCACCGGACGTGGTGAGAAGGTGACCGTCCCGGAGGACCACCACGGTTGCCGGTTCGCCGACCGTTGCCCGGCGGTGATGGCGAGGTGTGTGGAGAACGCGCCGCCGCCCTACCTCACCGGGCCCGACCACGCCGCGACCTGCTTCCTGCACGCCGAGCAGCCCGCCCTGCCCAAGGAGAGGCTGAGCGAGCTGCTCACCGTGTCCGCTCCGAAGTCCTAGGGCTTCTTGCGGCCCTTGTAGGCGCAGGCGGTGTCGAGGTCGTCCGCGGCCTGCTTGACCGCGGTGCCGTTCTCGCTCTCGCGCAGCGCCTCCTTGACCCGGTTGTGGATGAAGTCGTAGTCGGGGTGCGCGGACCTGATCAGCTCGTTGGTGAACGCCACGTTGGTGACGTCGGCCTTCTTCACCTTCAGGGACAGGTCGACGACCGCCGGCAGCAGGCTCTGCGGGATGTCGGTCAGCACGATGTCCTTCGCCGTCCTGGCCAGCGCTTCGTACCTCGTGAGCAGCTTCACCGGGTCGGCCTGGTCGACGATCGCCTTGACGGTGCAGCGCTGCCGCCGCATCCGCGCGTAGTCGTCGGCGCCGTACCGCGCGCGGGCGAACCACAGCGCGTGGAACCCGTCGAGGTGCTTGTTGGGTCCGGGCAGGATCCAGCCGCCGGGCTTGAGGCCGGCCGACGACTCACCACCCATCGGGATCTTGGAATTGACGTTGACGGTGATGCCGCCCAGGGCGTCGACCAGCTCCCGGAAGCCCTCGAGGTTGACCAGTACGTAGTAGTCGATGTTCAGGCCGGTCGCGCCACCGGCGGCCAGCTTGACCGCGTCCGCACCCGGGTTGTCGCTCTTCAGCAGGCCGGGGAACTGCTCGGGAACGTTCCTGTAGACCGCGGTCAGCATCCACTCCAGCCTGTTGCCCTTGCCGTCGAAGATGCCGTTCGGGTACGCGTCGGCGAGGACCGATCCCTTCGGGAACGGAATCTTCTCCAGGTTGCGCGGAAGGCTGAAGAGCACGGTGTTGCCGGTGCGGGTGTCGATGCTGGCGATGATCACCGTGTCGGTGCGCACGCCCACCCGGTCCGGTCCGCCGTCGCCGCCGAGCAGCGCGATGTTCACCCTGGGCTTGCCGGCCCAGGGATTCTTCACCGACACGTGTTTGGGCGCGGTCGCGCTGCGGCTGTGCGAGCCGGCGAAGACGTTCTGTACGACGTCCTTCTGCACCAGCGCGTAGCGTCCGCCGACGCCGAGCGGCACCACGGTCACCAGCGCCAGCACCGCCACCAGGCCGTACCCCATGATCCGCTGGAACGTCGCTACGCCGCGCGGCAGCAGGGAGCGGTACGTCGCGATGATGACGCACACCCAGGCCAGTGCCAGAGCGGGCAGCACCGTGCCGATCACGACCAGCGCGCCGGGCTGAACCGCCCAGTGCAGCACGGTGTCGCGGTGCAGCAGCAACAGATAACCGAGGAAACCGGCGACGAGTGCGGCCAGCACCAGAATTGCCCAGCCGATCCGGCGCCGGCCCGCGATCACCAGACCACTGCCGGGAATGATCGTCCCGAGCACGGTGAGGCCCAGTGCCCGGCGGTATCCATGGTGGCGGCGGCGAGATTTGTCGTACTGTTCATAGTGGTACGACAAAGGCCCCTTGCCCTGCTCTTCGTCCTCGCGCATATCCGCAACCTCCCGCGTGCCGCTGAGTCCAAACCCGCCGGGCAGGACTCGTGGAAAGCCCGGAGAATGCTTTTTACTTTCTTTCCCCCATGCGATGTGCGGCGTCTGTCGTGGCCCGAATTCCGTGCTACGTAACAGGTCCCGGCGCCCTTCCCGGCGCCCACTCGTCCAACCCGAACACCGCGCACAGCTGTCGCTGCAGCGGATCCAGGTCGACAAGCACCCGACGCACCCGCGGCCGCCCGCCGGTCGACGGATAGGTGACGACGGTTTCCTCGATCCCGGCCAGCCGCGCGAAGAGGTCGCGCACCGACAGGTCCACTCCGGCGTGCTGCGCGCGCCGCCGCATCACGTGTGCAGCCGTGGTGGCGAGCAGGCACACCAGCGAGTGCACCGCCACGCGTTCGTCGGACCACCGCCACCGGGGCGACGGCGCGGCGGTCACCGGGGCGACGAACTGGCGCAGTGTCGACTCCAGCCGGTAGCGGGCGCGGTAGGCGGTGAGTACGTCGGCCACGGGCCAGTCCTCGTGGTCGGTGACCAGCACCTGTTTTCCGAACACCTCGTGCCGCAGCCGGCCGAGAGCCGCCTCGTCGACCTTCCAGCGCAGCCGCAGTCCCTCGTCACTGCTGGTCAGGCTGGTGGAGAGCACGCGTTCGACCCACCGGAAGCGGGTGATGCGGGCGACCTCGGCGGCCACCTGCTCCCGTGACCGGTGGAGGGTACGGCGTTCCAGGGACCCGGCGAGGTCGGCCAGCCGCCGGGTGGCGCTGCTCAGGTCGCGGGCGAGTGCCTGGGTCTGCGCCGCCCGCAGGGCGTTGGAGTGCACCAGGATGACCCGGCGGTCCACTCCGGCGACCCGGGCGCGGGTGTCCAGCGCGGTCACGCCCGGAAACCGTTCCCGATCCACCGCCCGCCGGCCGGTCGCCGGCCGAGCGGCCAGCTCGGGATGGTCGGTCAGCGGCAGCGAGGCGACGAAGTGCCGGCCGGCACGCGCGGCGAAGTCGACCTCGGCGGACTGGCCGGCGTCCACCACGACCGTCACCCGTCCCTGCCCACCCAGCCCGGCGTACCGGGCGGTGAGCCGATCACTGAGCACGGTGAACGCGGTGGTCGCCGGGTCACCGTGCCGGTAGAGCTCGGCGGTCAGCGGAACCGCGCCGTCCAGGGTGACCGCGGCCGCCAGGCCGGCGAGCCACGGCTCGCCGGCCGGGTCGTCGCCGCCGGCGTCGGTGGGACCTGCGTACGTCGTGAAGTGAGGTACGTCGAGCACGAGTACGGGCCCGGCCGGCTCCGCGCGGTCGGTCCCTCCGGCGAGCTCGCCCCGCAGCCGGTCGAGCACGCCCGCCTCGAGCAGCCGGCGCCGCTCCGGCCCCAGTCGTCCCATGGCCCGCCAGAACGCTCGGCGGTCCAGCGCACCCGGGTCGATCCTCGGGCGGACGAACCGCTGCGCCGCCGTGGTCGACCACCACTCCCCGAGGTCGACGTCGCCCGGCTCGGACTCGGGGGCGACCGCCTGGCGGGCCACCGCCAGCGCGAGGTAGGTGCCGACGGAGACCCGGCCACGGCCGGAGCCGACGAGACCGTCGACCAGGTCCACCACGGCGAGGTCGCTGAGCACCCGCCACACGGCCGCGACGTCACCGAACGCGAGGTGCCGGGTGTGCGTCGGCGTGGGCGCCGGGCCGCGCTCACCGGCCAGCGCGGCGGCGATGTCCTCCGCGCTGCCGAGGTAACGCTGAGCCACCACCCGTGGCGCTCCACCTACCCGGCCGGACTCCGCGAGGTAGTAGAAGGTCCGGCCGTTCACCGTCTTGCCGATCACCGACGCCATACTTTAGGTAATACCGTGCGGCAGTGGTTCTCGCCACCGGGCGATTCCGCTGTGACCAGCGCCAACGCCTCTCCAGCGGGTGTCAACGAAGGCTTGCCGTCGAAGCCCGGTGGCGGCGTGGTGGCGGGTGCCCGGCGTACCGGCCTAGCGTTCCGGACGTGGATTCCCAGCGCACGCAGCCGACCGCCACCTCCGCCACGACGGCCGCGACGGTCGCACCGCCGACGGCGAGCCCACCCGCGGAACCGGCGCCTCCGGCATCGGCGATGCGGCGGGCCCTGGCCCGGGCCGGCGCGGGCAAGACGCTGAACGTCGACGAGGCCGCCGTCCTCCTGCACGCCAGGGACGCCGACCTCGACACGCTCACCGGGCATGCCTCCCGGGTGCGCGACGCCGGCCTGGTCGCCGCGGGCCGCCCGGGCGTGATCACCTACAGCCGCAAGGTGTTCATCCCGCTGACCCGGCTGTGCCGGGACCGCTGCGGCTACTGCACGTTCGTGACCGTGCCCGGCCGGCTGCCCGCGCCGTACCTCAGTCCCGACGAGGTGCTCGACATCGCCCGCCAGGGCGCGGCGATGGGCTGCAAGGAGGCGCTGTTCACCCTCGGCGACCGGCCGGAGGACCGCTGGCAGGCCGCCCGCGACTGGCTGGACGAGGCGGGCTACGACGACACGCTCTCCTACGTACGCGCGATGGCGATCCGCGTGCTGGAGGAGACCGGGCTGCTTCCCCACCTCAACCCCGGCGTGCTGTCCTGGCGTGACCTGCAGCGGCTGAAGCCGGTCGCGCCGTCGATGGGGATGATGCTGGAGACCACCGCGCGCCGGCTGTTCACCGAGCGAGGCGGACCTCACTTCGGCTCACCGGACAAGGACCCCGACGTCCGGCTGCGGGTGCTGGAGGACGCCGGGCGCAGCGCCGTGCCGTTCACCACCGGTCTGCTCATCGGCATCGGTGAGACGCAGGCCGAACGCGCCGAGGCGTTGTTCGAGATCCGCCGGGTGGCCCGCACCTACGGCGGCATCCAGGAAGTCATCGTGCAGAACTTCCGCGCCAAACCGGACACGAAGATGCGGTCCGCGCCCGACGCCGACCTGCGCGACCTGGCCGCGACCATCGCGGTCGCCCGGCTCGTGTTGGGGCCGAGCGTGCGCATCCAGGCGCCGCCGAACCTCATCGACGACGAGTACGCACTGATGCTGGCGGCCGGCATCGACGACTGGGGTGGCGTCTCGCCGCTGACGCCGGACCACGTCAATCCCGAGCGCGCCTGGCCACAGGTGGCGGACCTGGCCCGGCGTACGGCCTCGGGCGGGTTCGAGCTGCGGGAGCGGCTGACGATCTACCCCGAGTACGTCCGGGCCGGCGAGCCCTGGCTCGACCCGCGTCTGCGCCGGCACGTCCAGGCGCTCGTCGACCCCGACACCGGGTTGGCCGACGAGGACGCGATGCCGGTGGGCCTGCCCTGGCAGGAACCCGACGGCGGCTGGCCGGCCGACGCCGGCACCGGTCGTACGGACCTGCACGTGACCGTGGACACCGAGGGGCGCACCGAGGACCGGCGCGGCGACTTCGACTCGGTCTACGGCGACTGGGACGAACTCGCCGGCCAGGTGTCCAGCGCGCCGCAACGCTTCGACGCCGATGTCAAGGCGGCCTTGCGCCGGGCCGAGAGCGACCCGGCCGGGCTGAGCGACGATGACGCGCTGGCACTGTTGCACGCCGACGGCGCCGAGCTCGAGACGCTCACCCGGATGGCCGACGACCTGCGCCGCGAGGCGGTCGGCGACGACATCACGTTCGTGGTGACCCGCAACATCAACTTCACCAACGTCTGTTACACCGGCTGCCGTTTCTGCGCGTTCGCCCAGCGGCGTACCGACGCCGACGCCTACACGTTGTCCCTGGAGCAGGTCGGCGACCGGGTGGACGAGGCGTGGGAGGCCGGCGCGACCGAGATCTGCATGCAGGGCGGGATTCACCCCGACCTGCCGGGTACGGCGTACTTCGACCTGGCGGCCGAGGTCAAGCGCCGTCAGCCGGACATACACCTGCACGCGTTCAGCCCGATGGAGGTCATCAACGGCGTCTCGCGTACGGATCTGCCGGTCCGGGAGTGGCTGCAACGTGCACACGAGGCCGGTGTGGACTCGTTGCCAGGCACGGCCGCGGAGATCCTCGACGACGACGTCCGCTGGACGCTGACCAAGGGAAAACTGCCAACGGCCAGCTGGGTGGAGGTGGTGAGCACCGCGCACGACCTCGGCATCCCCACCACCTCCACGATGATGTACGGCCACGTCGACACCCCCGCCCACTGGGTCGGCCACATCAAGCTGATCGCCTCCCTGCAACGCCGGAGCCTGGAGACCAACGGGCGGCCGGGGTTCACCGAGTTCGTGCTGCTGCCGTTCGTGCACACCAGTGCACCGATCTACCTCGCCGGACTGGCCCGCCCGGGGCCGACGGCGCGGGAGAACCGGGCCGTGCACGCGTTGTCCCGGTTGCTCCTGAACGGGCTGGTGGACAACATCCAGTGCTCCTGGGTGAAGCTCGGCGCCGAGCTGTGCCGTTCGGTTCTCGACGGCGGTGTCAACGACCTCGGCGGAACGCTGATGGAGGAGACGATCAGCCGGATGGCGGGCGCCGACAACGGCTCGTACAAGACGATCAGCGACCTGCGCGCACTGGCCGCGCCGACCGGACGCCCGCTGCGGCAGCGCACCACCGGCTACGGCGCACCCGATCCGGAACGCGTGGCTGCCGCCGAGGCGAGCGACGGAGTCTGCGCCGCCGTTCGCCGCCCCCTGCCGCTGCTGCGATGACCGCCCGGCACGGCGTGGTGCAGCGGGTGGCCATGACCAGGCTGCCCACGGAGTACGGCGAGTTCACCGCCTACGGCTATCGCACCCGCCGCGTGGACCACCTCGCGTTGGTGCGCGGCGACGTCGCCGGTGGCGGTGAGGACGCCGACGGCGCCGGGACGCTGGTCCGGCTGCACTCGGAATGCCTGACCGGTGACGTGCTCGGCTCGTTGCGCTGTGACTGCGGACCGCAACTTCGGCTTGCGCTGGCCATGATCGCCGAAGCGGGTAAGGGCGTCGTGGTCTATCTGCGCGGACACGAGGGACGCGGCATCGGCCTGGCGGCCAAGCTCGCGGCGTACGCGCTCCAGGACGACGGGCACGACACGGTCGACGCCAACCTGGCACTGGGGCTGCCCGCCGACGCCCGCGACTACGCCGACGCCGCGGCGATCCTGGCCGACCTCGGCGTGGGCAGGGTCCGGTTGCTGTCCAACAACCCGGCCAAGGCCGCGGGCCTTTCCGAGGGCGGCATCCGCGTTGCCGGACGCGAACCACTCGTGGTTGCGGCCAATCCGGAGAACGCCGGCTACCTCGCCACCAAACGGGACAGGTTCGGGCACATCCTGCCCACCGGTTGACCCGCCTGCCCGGGGTGTCCCTGGCATCGCGTCAAGGCCGCCTTGCGCTGCGGTTCGACGGGTGTGCCACCGCGTTCTTACGTACCTGCCTAGGTATGGCTACCGATGCACGACGACGGTCCTGGTGCAAGCGTGGGGAAGGTCCCACCAGATCGATGACCAAAGTCCCAAGGTTCCAAGGCCCCAAGGTCCACGCGATGCCTCCTAAGATCAACGCCACGCAGGAAGCCCTCCGGCACAGTTTCACGCCGACGGCGACCTCGCTGTCCGCCTCGGTGCCACCCCCGGCTCCCGCAGCCGTGCAGACCCTGCAGCCGTCCCCGGACGCCCCCCTCCACGAGCTTGGTTCGCAGTGGTGGCGTCGTGCGGTTGTGTATCAGGTGTATGTGCGGAGTTTCTGTGATGCTGATGGTGATGGTGTGGGGGATCTGGCGGGTGTGGTGGAGAAGTTGCCGTATCTGGCGGGTTTGGGTGTGGACGGGTTGTGGCTGAACCCGTTCTACGCCTCGCCTGGGCATGATCATGGTTATGACGTGGCTGATCACTGCGCGGTGGACCCGGCGTACGGGTCGCTGGAGTGCTTCGATCATCTGGTCGAGGCCGCGCACGGGCACGGGATCCGGGTGATCTTGGATGTGGTGCCCAACCACGCCTCGATCGCTCACCCCTGGTTTGCTGACGCGCTGGCCGCGGGGCCGGGCAGCCCGCAGCGGGCCCGGTTCCACTTCGCCGACGGCCGGGGCCCGGGCGGGCAGTTGCCGCCGAACAACTGGCGGTCCATCTTCGGCGGGCCGGCCTGGACCCGCATCAGTGAGCCGGACGGGTCACCGGGGCAGTGGTACCTGCACACCTTCGCCGCCGAACAGCCGGACTGGAACTGGACCCACCCCGACGTGCCCGCCCATTTCGAGCAGGTGCTGTCGTTTTGGCTGGACCGCGGCGTGGACGGGTTCCGGATCGACGTCGCCCAGGGCCTGCACAAAAAGCCCGGCCTGCCCGACCACCCCGACGCCGCCGCGGACGAGGCGACCGGTGACCCGGTCAACCCCCACGCCTGGAACCAGCCGGCCGTGCACCAGGTGTGGCGGTCCTGGCGGGCACTGGTCGAGACCTACACCGCCGCCGACGGGCGGGACCGGCTGCTGATCGGCGAGGTCGGGCTGACCGACCCCGCCGCCGTGGCCGACTACACCCGCCCCGGCGAACTCCACCACACCTTCTGCTTCCCCTTCGCCCACGCCACCTTCGACGCCCAGGCCTACCGGCGCGTCATCGACACCGCCCTGGCCCACCACCCAGGCGGGGTGGCCTGGGTCGCCAACAACCACGACCTGCCCCGCGCCGTCACCCGCCACACCCCCACCACCACCACCACCGAACAAGACGGTGAGGAGGGGCTGCCGGCCGGTGCCGACCCCGCACAGATCGGGCTGGCCCGCGCCCGCGCGCAGGCGGCACTGATGCTCGCCCTGCCCGGCGCGGTCTACCTCTACCAAGGCGAAGAACTCGGCCTGCCCGACGTCCTCGACCTCCCCGAAACGGTCCTCAAGGACCCCATGTACCACCGCAGCAACGGCACCCGCCCCGGCCGCGACGGCTGCCGCGTCCCCCTGCCCTGGACCACCAACCCCGACCACCACCACGGCTTCTCCCCACCCACCACCACCACCCCCGCCTGGCTACCCCAACCCCCCACCTGGGCCGACCTCGCCGCCGACACCCAACACCACACCACCACCTCCACCCTCAACCTCTACCGCCAAGCCCTCGCCCTACGCCGCACCATCCCCGACCTGACCACCCACACCCTCACCATCCACAACAACACCCCACCCGGACTCCTCGCCCTCACCCGCGGCACCCACCTCACCACCTACACCAACACCACCCACCACCCCATCCCCACACCACACCCCCACCCCGGCCAACCCATCCTCACCACCCACCCCACCCCCCACCCCCCAGACACCATCCCCCCAACACCACCGTCTGGTACCACCACGACAACCCCACCGACGACGAGGTGAGTGCCTGAGATCGTCAGGAGTCGCGGGGTGAGCAGGCCGGACTCGTAGGCGAGGACGACGAGCCGGGCGCGGTCGCGAACCCGCGGCGCGGGCAGGCGCCACCGCCGGGGCCCTACGCCGGGAGAAGTGGTTCGAGCAGCCGGTGCGGCTTGGCCATCGCGCGGTTGACGGGATCGTCACGGACCGGTCCGGCGCCGGGGCCGAGGCGGGTCTCCACCTCGGCGGGGGGAACGACGTACCCGCAGGCCGGGCAGGCGCCGGCGAGGTCGAGCCGCCGGCCGCACCCGGCGTGCCGGAACACCCGGCGCGGCTTGCCGGTGGTCCGATGGCGTTCGCCCCAGCGGGACAGCGCGTACAGCGCGGGCCACAGCTCCTGGCCCACCTCGGTGAGGACGTACTCGTCGCGCGGCGGGGACTCCTGGTAACGCTGCCGGGCCAGGACGCCTGCCTCGACCAGTGCCTGCAGGCGTTCGGTGAGCACGGCGCGCGGAATGCCGAGGTGGTCGGCGAAGTCGCTGAACCGGCGTACGCCGTAGAACGCGTCCCGCAGCACCAGCATCGTCCAGCGTTCGCCGACGAGCTCGAGCGCGCGCGCCAGCGAGCAGTCCTGTCCCTGGTAGTCCTTGCCGAGTGCCACGGCACCGATCCTACTCCTCGTTAGTTCGTTCACCGAACCAAGACCTGGTACGGTTGGCGACCTGTCGTCAGTTCGTTCACTGAACTCGTGATCCGGGGAGCAGCCGCCATGCCGACCATGCCGAACATGCCGGACAGATCGGGCCACCGACCGACCCTCACCCTGCTGGCCGCGTGCGTCTCGACACTGCTGGTGCTGATGAACTACACCCAGCCGATGACCGTGCTTCCGCAGATGGCCACCGACCTGCACGCCGGCCCCTCCGGGCAGACCTGGATCCTCAACGGCATCGCGCTCGGCCTGGCCTCCCTGCTTCTGGTCGCGGGCAGCCTGGCCGACAACCACGGGCGCCGGCTGATGTTCCTCCTGGGCACGGCGGTGTCCTTGGTGGGAAGCGTCATGGCCGCGACGGCGGGTACGACACTCGTCATGGTGCTCGCCCGGGTGGTGCAGGGCGGGGCGGGCGCGGCGATCCTGGTCGCAACGCTCGGCATCATCGGCCACGAGTTCCCGGCCGGGCACAACCGGGTGCGCGCGACCGGCATGTGGGGCGCAAGCCTCGGCGCCGGCATCGCGCTCGGGCCGCTCGCCTCCGCGGGCCTGGCCGCCGCGGCATCCTGGCGCGCGTTCTTCTGGGCGTACGCCCTCGCCTCGGCGGCCCTCGGCCTGCTCGGCGCGCTGACGCTCCGGGAGTCCCGTGCCGCCGTCCGCCGCCGCCCCGACGTGCCCGCGGTGGTGACGCTCGGCGCGGGAGTGGCCGTGCTGCTGGCCGCGGTCACGGCCGGCCGGCAGGGCTTCGGCCGGCCGCTGGTGCTGGCGCTGTTCGCTGGGGCGGTCCTGCTGCTCGGCGCCTTCGTCGCGGTGGAGGCCCGTACCCGAGAGCCCATGCTCGACCTCGGCCTGTTCACCCGGCCGGCGTTCCTGCTGTCGGTGGGCGGCGCCCTGATCACCGGCTTCGGCGTCATCGGGGTGATGAGCTATCTCCCGACCGCCTGGGAGCACACCCTCGGCTGGACACCACTGGCCACCGCCTGCTGGTTCGCGCTGTGGTCGGGTACGTCGTTCGCCGCCGCCACGCAGGCCCGCCGCGCGGGGCTGGGCGCGGACCACCAACTCGCCCTGGGCTTCGCCCTCGCCGGCGCGGGCAGCCTGCTTCTCCTCGGCTCGGCCGGCTCCTGGTCGCCGACGCGGACCGTCGCCGGGCTGGTTGTCGCGGGGATGGGCAGCGGCCTGCTGAACTCCGCCCTGGCCCGGTTGGCCATCGAGTCGGTGCCGGCCGGACGGGCCAGCATGGGCTCCGGGGCGAACAACACCGCCCGCTACATCGGATCGTCTCTCGGGGTCGCCGCCACGGTCGCCGTCGTGACCACCGCAGGTGCAGGACACGGCACCGGCGCCGGGACCGGGCACGTTGCCGGGCCCGGCGCCGCGCTCGGCACCGCCCACGGGGTCGACGTGGCTCTGGTCGCTGCCGCCGCACTGCTCCTCGTCACGGCGGCGCTGGTCCTCGCCCGCTCGCGCGCCGCACCGGCCGCTCCGCCCCGCACCCACGCCTCGGACAGCCTCGCCGACGGCGAAGGTGCCATCGTCGACCGGTCGGCCACCCCTGTCGGCGGGCAGTGAGAGGATCACTGGTCTGAGAACGCTCGGGACGGTCCGCGATTGGTCCCGGGAGCTGACAGGCACTCGATCGCGGCCCGAAGGCCGGAAGGGATGGCGGCGTGCTCGACGAGGACACCGCGCGGCCGGAGGGCGACTGGCTCGCCCGCCAGGTCGGCGAGCGCGCCGCGTTCGTGCTGACCACCTACGCCGTCCCATGCCTGCACTTCGCCCACGCCGAGGCGGCCAGGCTGTTCGACGCCACCGACTACCTCAACGCCACCGCGTACGGCCAGCTGCGCTACCACATCCTGTGCGAGGTCCTCGGCCGGGTGATCGAGCAACGCCTGCCGGCCGCAGACGTGCACCGGCCCAGCGACCGGATCGGCACGGCGTTCACTGTCGAGTTCGGTGGCCGGGTGGTCTACCCCTACAAGTACTCCGAGGGCGGAGCCGACCCCTACGCCGGATTCCGGCTGGCCGACGACGACGCCCTCAAGGGCCGACTGGCACCTGGTGACGCGCCCCGGCAGGGCATCCTGGCCGGCATGCCGGAGCTTCCGCCGGGGGAGCTTCTCGTGCTCGCCTGGGCCGGCAACCACCACGAGGGGCTGACCCGCGCGGTCCTCGGCGTCCCGGTCCTGCACGCCGGCCGGCTGCGCTGGGCGCACGGGCACGTGCTCGAACTCGACCTGCGGATCGGGCAGGACCACACCGGACGCGACGAGCAGGGTCGGCCCATCCTGGACCTGGACCGGATCGACGCGGAGCTGGGCATCGATTTCGACGCGATGTTCCCCCGCCTCGGACGGGGCTGACCAAAACCGCCTTCGCGTTTCACCGGGCAGGGCTTTTTCGCCGGGCAGGGCTTTTTCGCCGCCCAGGGCTTTTTCGCCCGGCAGGGCTTTTTCGCCCGGCAGGGCGGAAATAGTGTGCATTTCCGTTTTCGAAGCATGGCTTTTGCGGTGTCGATTTCGTGCCGGTCGGGATTCGCGACATTGCCGATTCACCCGCTCCCGATCGCTTCCGTCAATCTGCGGACGGGTATCGGCAGCCCGTCGGCGAACGCGAACAAAGCCCGCCGTACCACAGAAAGACCGGGGGTAGAAGCGCCATGCGAATACGGCTTCTCATCGTGGTGGGCACATTCATGACCGCACTCACGATGACGCTCGGACTGGTGCTCTATTTCGGCCGGGACAATCACACTCCCCCGCCGAGCCCCCCGCGCGCACTCGACGAGGGGCCGGTCGCCCTGGCCCCTCCCAACGCGAGCATCGGCCAGCTCCAGGACCACCTGCGCCGGCAGCCCCGGGACTACCTGGGCTGGGCGCAGCTCGGGGTGGCGTTGATCGACCAGGGCCAGGCCACCGTCGACCACACTCTCTACACCCAGGCCGACCGGGCACTGTCGAACTCGCTGCGGATCGAGTCCGACTACAACGACGTCGCCCTGCGGGGCCGGGCCGAACTCGCGTACCTGCGCAACGACTTCGGCGGCGCGATCAGCTGGGCCGACCAGGCGCTGTCGGTCAACGCCCGTGACCAGAGCAGCAACCTGCTGCGGATCGATGCGCTGATCAAACTCGGCCGCTACGACGAGGCCCTGCTCTCGGCGAAGGAGTTGTACGCCCTGGACCCCTCGGCGGGTGCGGTGATCCGGCTTGCCCGGCTGTCAGAGCTCAGCGGGAACCCTGCCCGGGCAAAGATGCTGCTCATCCGCGCGGGGGAACTCGCCACCGCCCGGACCGACCGGCTCCAGGTCTTCACCGCCCAGGGCGACCTCGCCCTCCGGCAAGGTGACTTCACCGCCGCCGCCAACGCCTACCGCGAGGCGCGTCGGATCGACCCGACGTACCCGCCGGCGGTGGCCGGCACGGCACAGGCGCTGTACACCCAGGGCCGGCTCACGACCGCGATCCGCTGGTACCGCGACCTCGCCCAGCGAGTTCCGGAGCCGGAGTACGTCGCCGAACTCGGCGACCTGTACACCGCCGCCGGCAAGACCGTCAGCGCCTCCAACCAATACGACGTGGTGAGTACGTGGCAGACCATCGCCAGCGACAACGGCGTCCGGGTGACCATGGACCTGGCCAACTTCGCCGCCGACCACGGCAAGCACCAACTGGCGCTCCGGCTCGCGAAGGCCGAGTGGAAGAAGCGGCACAGCATCGAGGTGGCGGACGCGGTCGCGTGGGCACTGCACGTCTCGGGCCAGGACAAGGAGGCGGTGCCGTTCGCCAACTACGCCGCCCGCACCGGCTACAAGGACGCGAACTTCCTCTACCACCGGGGCATGATCGAACGGGGAGTCGGCAACACTGCCCGCGCTCGCGAACTGCTGACCGAGGCGCTGAAGCTGAACCCGCGCTTCTCACCGCTGCAGGCGCCGCTGGCGCGCAAGGCCCTGCAGGACCTGAAGGCCGGGCCTAGCACCAAGCCGAGCGCCAAACCGAGCACCACGCCGAGCGCCAAACCGAGCACCACACCGAGCACCACACCGAGCACCACACCGAGCACCACACCGAGCACCACACCGAGCACCACACCGAGCACCACACCGAGCACCACACCGAGCACCAAACCGAGCACCACGCCGAGCGCCAAACCGAGCACCACGCCGAGCGCCAAACCGAGCACCACGCCGAGCGCCAAACCGAGCACCACGCCGAGCACCTGACGCACCTGTCCGTTCAGGCGTCGAGCGCGTGCAGGCCGTCTCGTACGGCCTGCACGTGGCCCGCGAACCAGTCGCCGCCGGCGGCATGTTCCCAGACCAGCGCGTACAACGACCACAGCACACGGTAGAGCACGATCCGGCGGTCGAACTCCGCGTCCCGGTCGGGCTGGTAGCCACGCAGGACGAGTGCGAGCGAGGCGTCGCCGGCCCGTGAGTAGCGGCCGAACTCGTACGCCGGGTCGCCGACGGTCGCGTCTCCCCAGTCGATGATGCCGGTCAGCCGGCCCCGCTCGGCGAACACGTGCCGCGGATGCAGGTCCGCGTGCAGGAGTACGCCGCGACGGTCGCCGTCCCTGCCGCTCCCACCACCGGTCCCGTACGCCAGCAGGCCGGCGTCGGCGGCGAATGCCGACCGCACCCGCTCGGCCAGCGGCTCGTCCAGAATCTTCTCCGCCACCAGGGCGGGGAGCTCGGCCAGCGGACGGGCGACGACGTCGGCCCACGTCGACTCCCGCCCGTGCACCTGAGCCGGCGGCCCGCCGCGTTCCCCCGGCCCGCCGCGGCCGGACGCGGTGAGCAGGCCGTACCCCTCGACCTCGATCTCGTGCACCGCACGCAGCCACCGTCCGGCCGTCTCCAGCGCGGCGTCCGCGTCGTCGACATCGTCGACCGGAGCGCCGGGCAGGCGGCGCATCAGCAGGTACGGCAGGGCCAGCGTGTTCCGGTCCGCGTCGACGGCCACCACCTCCGGCACCGGCACACCCACCGCGCGGACTCGCTCGCACGCCCACGCCTCGGACACCACCGCGTGGGCGTCTCCGGCCTTGAGCACGAAGTCGCCGCGGCCTGTGGTGACGAGGAAGTCCTGGTTGCCGACGAACCCGGCGAGCGGCCGGACCGCGTCGACCGGCGCACCCACCTGCGTCCGCACCGCGGCCGCGACCTCCGCGTCCGGCAGGCGTTCGCCCATCGCCTCGTACAGATGCACCTCGGTGTTCGTCATCGCACCCACCCTTCCCGCCGAGCCGCAGTGACAGTACCGGAGCCACCGGGACCCACTGGACCCCACCGGGACCACCGGGACCCACCGGGACCCACCGGCCGCGGGCGGGCCGCCCGATAGCGGCCACTCGGCGAAGATCCGTAGTCAGGCCGCGCCGGGACGCCTACAGTCACGCCGACTGTTCGCTCGACGTTTCACCGGAGGTCAGCTCATTCCCAGGCGGGCACCGGATGATCGCCGTCGCGTACGTCTCACGTACGGCTGCTGAGTGGAGGGCACGCATGCGAGTCAGACGAATCGCCGGAGCGGGAGCCGCGGTCGCGGCCGCCGCGTTCCTGGCGGCCGGCACGATGGCGCCGGCACAGGCGAACGGGACGGGGAACGGGCCCCTCGACGGACCGGGCGCCAAGACGGCGACGCCCATCAAGCACCTTGTGGTGATCTTCGGCGAGAACGTGTCGTTCGACCACTACTTCGGCACCTATCCCAACGCCGCGAACCCCGCGGTCGAGCCGGCGTTCCACGCCGCACCCGGAACCCCCACGGTGAACGGCCTCAGCCCCCTGCTCCTCAACCACAACCCGAACGTCATGGACGGGCACCAGGTCAACCCCACGCGGCTGGGCCGCGACCAGGCACTGACCTGCGACATGGACCACAACTACAAGGACGAGCAGGTCGCGGTCGACCGTGGGCTGATGGACCAGTTCGTGCCTGCGACCAACCGGACGTGCAAGGACCCCAAGCACTACTCCTCGCCGACGCAGGTGCTCGACTACTACGACGGCAACACCGTGACGGCGTACTGGAACTACGCCCAGCGGTTCGCCATGAGCGACAACTCCTTCGACACCAACTTCGGTCCCTCCTCACCCGGCGCGGTCAACCTGGTGTCCGGGCAGACCTCCGGCATCTACTCCGTGGGTGCGGACCGCAGGAAGACCGCCACACCGGACCCGTACGTCGTGATCGCACCGAACGCCGACGGCGTGGGCACCATGATCAACGACCCCGACCCGGCCTGGGACGACTGCTCCAACGCGTCCCACAACCTCGCGGTGATGTCGGGCTCGAACGTGGGCGACATGCTCAACAAGCAGTACGTGACCTGGGGCTGGTTCCAGGGCGGGTTCCGGCCGCAGTCCTACACCGACTCCTCGACGTATGACCAGGAGTTCGGCAAGACCGCCCAGTGCACCGCGAAGCACCCGATCGGCGCCGCCCTCGGCTACACCGGCGAGGCGGGCTTCACCGGTGACTACAACCCGCACCACGAGCCCTTCCAGTACTACAAGTCCACCGCCAATCCGCACCACCTCCCGCCGACCAGCGTGGACATGGTGGGCAAGCAGGACCAGGCGAACCACCAGTACGACATGACCGACTGGTACGACGCCCTGGGCAACGGCAACCTGCCCGCGGTGAGCTTCCTCAAGGCGGCCAACTACCAGGACGGGCACGCGGGGTACTCCGACCCGCTGGACGAGCAGCAGTTCGTGGTGAACGTCGTGAACAAGCTGCAGAAGTCGCGCGACTGGGCGTCGACCGCGGTCGTCATCGCCTACGACGACAGCGACGGGTGGTACGACCACGTGGTGCCGCCGATCGTGAACGCCTCGCAGACCGACCAGGACGCGCTGAACGCGCCCGGTCAGTGCGGGACGGCCGAGCCGATGGGTGGCTACCAGGCCAGGTGTGGTTACGGTCCCAGGTTGCCGCTGCTGGTGCTCTCGCCGTACGCCAAGCGCAACTTCGTCGACGGCACCATCACCGACCAGACCTCCGTCCTGCGGTTCGTGGAGGACAACTGGCTCGGTGGTCAGCGGCTCGGTGAGGCATCCGGCGCCGCGATCGACAAGGCGTCGTTCGACACCCTGGCGAACAGCCTGGACGCGATGTTCGACTGGCGGCACCGCGATCTGCGTCCGCTGCTGCTGGACCCGGTGACCGGGCAGCCGGCGAAGGGCGACCACGGCGCCTGAACCAGGCCGGCTGAACAGGCCGACTGAACCACGCGGAATGTCGAGCAGAACAAGGGGTTCCCGGTGTGACCGCACCGGGAACCCCCTTGTTTTGGGGGGCTCTCGGTCCTCAGCGGTGTCGCCCGGGCACCAGCTTCACCTCGACGAACCGCGGACGGTAGATCGTCACGTCGTCGTACAGGTCGGCGTTCGGGTCGAGACTGTTGACGTTGTACGTCACCAGCAGGCGGTCGCCGCGGCGAAGGTCCGGGTGCTCGTGCGCGTTGTAGGTGAAGATGTCGGCGTCGGCGTACGAACCGGCAGCACCCGTCTCCGGGGTCGTGTAGAGCGTGGCGGCCTCGGTGAACGGCCCGGTCGGCGAGCAGCCCACGTAGGCAAGAATGCGTGAGCTGAACAGCTCGCGGGTGTCGTGGGTGACCAGCAGGTAGCCGTCGTGCCAGCGGGAAACGCTGTACTCGTTGGCGACTCCCGGCATCACCCGGGCCGAGTCGGTTTCGGTGGGCGACCAGGAGCTGCCAGTCCAGTACTCCCACCTCCCGCTGGCGAGGTCGGTGCCGCGCACCCGCGCCAGGTGCATGTACTTCGTCAGGCCGAGGTCCTCCACGCCGTACACGTAGGTGAATCCGCCCGAACGCAGCAGCCAGGACGCCCACTGCACGCCGGCCGCCGACGGCATCGGAACGACCTCACGCGGCCGCAGGGTGTCCGGGTCGAACCGGCCGAGCTTGTTCTCCCGCCAGGCGAAGTCCAACGGCCCCGATCCGGTGCGGCCGAACTCGAGGAACATCACGTCAAGCGACGCAGGCGTCGCCTGACCCGCGCCCAGCCAGTTCCACGTGCCCGGCTCGTCCGGCGGAACCAGCGAGTCGGGTGCCTCCGGCGTGCCGCCGGCGACCGTACGCAGGTCCCCGCCGCGCTCGACCACGAACGAGTTGTTGAGGAACGGCACGGTCGTGGGACGGCTGAGGTCGGCGTTCACCGGCCCCCAGAACGTGTCGGAGAACAACCACGCGGTGCGGTGCGCGGGCAGCGGCACGGAGTAGGTGCTGTCACCGCCGGTCCAGCCGACGCCGCTGTTGCCGTACGCCGCGAACCGCTCGGTGCGGGCACGGTCGACCCGGGCCTGCGCGGTCCAGTGCCGGCCGGTGAGCGAGCAGTGCGCCGTCCCCGGGCCGGCAGCGGACGGGCCGGCGGCGGAGGGGCCGGAAGGCGCAGCCGCCGCGGACGGACCGGCGCCGAGCAGTGCGCCCGTGCCGAGCAGCAGGCCGAGCCCGCTCGCCGCCAACGCCGTGAGCCTGGCCGGCCCGGCTCTGCGTCTGCGCTGCCTGGTGGAGGTGGTCGTCGCGGCGTGAGTCATGTCGGCTCCCGAGGTTCGCGCGTCGTCGGACGGACGACTTCACCTCAGCGGCCGGGTGGACGCGGGTCAACGGGTGCGGCCCCATGTCGGGCGGTTCCGGCCACGTGTCCCCCACGCTGCGGGTGCGGTGTCACCCCAGGCCGAGCTCGCTCCAGCGCCGGTCACCCGGGTGGGGCCCGTCTCCGTCGAGTTCGTCCCGGGCGTACTCGATGCGGGCCGACTCACCGGGCCCGGCCTCGACCGGGCCGGCCTCGAGCTGCCACGACACGTCGGCGGGCCGGTGCGACCGGCGTCCCTCGGGCAGGTCGGGCACCTGACCGAGGCGGTCGACCTGTTCGCTCAACGCCTCCAGCACCGACCGGAACTGCACCTGTGCGACCCGGGCGAACGTGCGGACGTACTCGATCTCCGACACCGGAACGTCGTATCCGGACCCGCCGTGGCCCGCCGCTCCGCCGGGCGACCGTGCACCCGCCTCACGCGCGGCGGCCTCCGCCGCCTCGTGTGCCCGCTGTATGATTTCCCGCTCCTGCGAACGCGCCGCCGACATCAGGTCACGGGCGTGCTGGACAGCCTCCTCGACCAACCGGTCGGCGACCTGCTGCGCCTGGCTGAACAACGCGACCGCGCGTTCGTTGACCTCCGGCGGAGAGTCCTCGCGATCCCGAAGCTCGATCCGCAGGCGGTCGACCTCCGCCCGCAACCGGTCGGCCTCGGCCCGCAGGTCGGCACACTCGGCCTCGGCGGCCTCGACCTGGCCCGCGACGCGGTCCAGGAAGGCACGCACCTCGTCCTCGTCGAAACCCCGCCTGCGCTGGGAGAACGTCGCGGACCGGATCACCTGCGGCGACCGCCTGGGTGCACGCGGCTCACGCGGGAAGTCACTCACTGCCCATCACCTTGCCTGCCGGGTTCCTGCTGTGACTGGTTGGCGTCCCCCGCCGCCCCGAAGGACTCGAAACGGATGTGCTCCCGCGTGACCCCGGCTTCGGTCAGCTTGGCGACGGCGTGCTCGACCATCGCGGGCGAACCGCAGACCAGCGCTGTGCGCCCCCTCCAGTCACCGCTGCGCGCCGCCACCGCGCCGACCAGTCCGCGTGCCCCGGGGAAGGACGGATCGTCGGAGACGACTTCTGTGTAGTCGAACCACGGACGGTGTGCCAGCTGGGTGAGGAGTTCCCGCTCGTACAGGCTCCACGACACGCGTACGCCGTGGAACAGGTGCACCCGGGGTGCCTCGCCGGTGACCTGCCAGCGCCGGTCGACCTGTTCGAGGACCGCACGCAGCGGCGCGAGCCCGGTCCCGCCGGCCACCATCAGCAGGTCGGTGGCGATGTCGTTGGGAAGCGTGAGCGCGGTGCCGATCGGCGCACCGAGCCGCACCGTGTCACCGACCTTGGTGGACCGGACGATCGACGTGCTGACCTGGCCGCCGTCGACGAGCTGGACATGCAGCTCGATCGAACCGTCCCGGCGCGGCGCGTTGGCCGGGCTGAAGTAACGCCACAACCGCGGGCGCTGTGGCACCTCCATGGCGAACGACTGACCTGCGCGGTAGTCGTAGCGCTCGTGCGGCTGGAGGCGGAGCACCGAGACGTCCAGCGTGCGGCGTTCGATCGCGGTCACGTCGGCCGACCACCACGCCGGGGTGTCGGCGGCCGCCTCCGCGGCCTCCACCATCGTCCGCGCGACCAGGCCGTACGCCGCGGACCAGTCGGCGGCGAGCTCAGGCGTCCAGGCCGGCCCGAGGAAGTGCTTCAGCGTGGCCAGCAGCGACGCGCCCACCGCGCCGTAGTGCTCGGCGACGACGGAGAACCGCCGGTGCTCGCGGCCGAGCTGCTGGATGAGGGGTACGACCTCCTCGATCCGGTCGACGCTGCTGACGACGCTCCCGAGGGCACCGACCAGCTTGTCCCGCTGGGCGGCCATCGAGATGGGGAACATCTCCCGCAGCTCGGGGTGGGACAGGAACAGATGGGAGTAGAAGAACAGCGGAACGTCGTCGCCGGACTTCGCGACGATCTGCCAGCTGCTCTGGAGTGCGGCGGTGTCCATACCGGTCAGCTCACGGGTTGGGTGACGATGTCCTTCTCGGTGGCGCCGAGGGCCGCACCGACCCGGGCGATCACCTCGGGCGGCGCGCCGGCCTCGGTCAGCGCCGTCACCAGGTGGGCCACCACCGCGCCGAAGTGCTCCGCGGTGATCGCGAGGCCGGCGTGTGCGGTGCGCAGCTCCCGGCCGGTGAACTCCGCCGGCCCGCCGAGCACCTGGGAGATGAGCAGCGCCTGGTGCCGCTTGAGGCCGGACATGTCGACGCCGACGAAGAACGGCGCGAGGTCGGCGTCGGCGAGGACCAGCTCGTAGAAGCGCTCCACCACGGCACGCACCGCGGGTCCGCCCCCGATCCGGTCGTAGTCGCTCTCGGCCCCCGTGCCGTTGTGGTCGGCCATCCGATATGCCTCATTTCGTCCCGAAGGGCAAAGATCAAGGGCATTGCTACCAGCGAGGCCCGTTCGAGCGCAAGCTCAGGTTGGCAGTCGGACAACTGCCGGTTTCGCCGATCGTCCGCAACCAGCTGATCATCGGGCACATCCGGCCTTGCGGACAAGGAGATTCGGCACCGCCTGACCTGGCGACATACCATGCGGTTGTCGGGCGGCGACCACCCGTGGCCGTCCGAACGCAGTCATGACCAAGGCCGGATCGGACGCCTCCGCGCAGGTGGGCAATCTTCCTGCGGACGCGACCAGCTTCATCGGGAGACGGCGGGAGCTGGCCGAGGTGAAGCGTCTGCTCGCGACCACGCGGATGGTGACGCTCACCGGCTTCGGTGGCGTGGGGAAGACCCGGCTCGCCCTGCGCACGGCGCACGCGCTACGACGTTCGTTCCGCGACGGGGTGTGGCTGGTCGACCTCGCAAACGTCACCGACCCCGCACTGGTCGCACCGACGGTGGCGGAGTCGCTACGGGTGCCGGAAGGCTCCCGCCGTGACCCCACCCAGATACTGGCCGACCATCTGCGCGACCGGCAGCTGCTGGTGATCCTGGACAACTGCGAGCATCTCCCGGCGGCCTGTGCAGCACTGGCCGAACGGCTGTTGCCCGAGGCGCCGGGCCTGCACCTGCTGGCCACCAGTCGGCAGCGGCTGGACGTGGCCACCGAGCACACACTCACGGTCGCACCGTTTCCGCTCCCGGACGCACGCCGGTCGGCGGACGGCGACGGTGCAGGCGCCGGTGTCGGTGTCGGAGCCGGCGCCGGTGTCGGTGTCGGAGCCGGCGCCGGTGTCGGTGTCGGTGTCGGAGCCGGTCGTCAGATCCCGGCGAGGTTCGAGTCGGTTGCGCTGTTCGTCGAACGCGCGGCGGCGGTGCAGCACGACTTCGCGTTGACCGCTGACAACGAGGACGCGGTGGTGGGCATCTGCCGGCGACTGGACGGCATCCCGCTGGCCATCGAACTCGCCGCCGCCCGGGTCCGCGTCCTGACGCCCCGCCAGATCCTGGACCGGCTCGACCAGCGCTACAGCGTCCTGACCTCCGGTCCCTGCTCGAGCGACCCACGGCACCGGACGCTCGTGTCGATGCTGGACTGGAGCTACGACCTGTGCTCGGCGGGGGAACAGTCGATGTGGGCGCGGTCGGCGGTGTTCGCCGACGGCTTCGACCTGGACGCGGCCGAGGCGGTGTGCGCGGGCGACGGCCTGGCCCCCGAGGACGTGATGGACCTCGTGACCGGCCTGATCGACAAGTCGGTGCTGCTCCGCGAGGACCACCATGGCCGCGCGACGTACCGGCAGCTCACCCTCATCCGGGACTACGGCCTGTGCCGGCTGGCCGAGCAGGAGACGTCGACCCTCGCCCGCCGACGGCACTTCGACTACTTCAGGGAGGAGGGGCTCCGGACCGCACAGCACTGGCTGGCGCCACACCAGGTGGAGTGGTTCGCTCGGCTGCGGTCCGTACACGCCGACCTGCGGGCGGCCCTGGACTACGCGCTGGCTGACCCCGACCTCCGGCAGGAAGGCCTCAGGCTGGCCGCCGACCTGCTCTACCACTGGCTGGACGGCTACCTGAACGAGGGCCGCGACTGGTTGGACCGCCTCCTGGCCGCCGACACCGAACCCACGGCCACCCGGGCCGACGCGTTGTGGGTGAACACCTGGCTGGCCATCATCCAGAGCGACTTTCCTGCGGCGCGGCGGATGCTCGCCCAGGCGCGGTCGATCCTGGAAACGGTGGACGCACCGAGCACGCTGGGGTACGTCGAGTTGTTCTCGGGGATGCTCGCCACCGCCACCGGCGACGCCGGGGCCGGCCTGGTGCACTACGCCCGGGCCCGGGAGATCCACCGGGCGGTCGGCAACCAGCACGGGATCGCGTTCGCGCTGATCCGGTCGTCCATGGCCTACTCCGCGATGGGCGACTCGGCACGAGCCGTCGAACTCGCCGAGGAGGCGCTGCCGCTGTGCGCTGCCGCCGGGGACATCTGGCACAAGTCGTACGTACTCCTCGCGCTCGGGATCGAACTCTGGCGGCAGGGGGACGTCGCCCGGGCGACCAGGCTGGAACAGGAGAGCCTGCGCTACAACCAGAGTCTGGACGACCATGTGGGCGTTGCGTTGAACCTTCAGGTGCTGGCGCTGGCCGCGGCGTCCGGCGGGCAGCCCACCCGCGCGGCCGAGCTGTTCGGCGCGCTGGACGCGACGAACCGCTCGCTCGGGGTCTCCCTCACCGGCTACACCCACCTGTCGGCGTACCAGGACCGCTGCGTCCGCGAACTCCGTGCCACGCTGGGCGAAGAGGCCTACGCACGGGCGTTCGCCGAGGGCGCCGCTCGAAGCTACGACCAAGCGGTCGCCGCCGCCCTGCAGGAGGAGCCGGACCGGCGCGGCGTCCGCAGGCCCCCGGGCAAGTCTCCGTTGACACCGCGCGAACGCGAGATCGCCGACCTGATCGCACAGGGCCGTACGAACAAGCAGATCGCCAACGCACTGGTGATCGCGCAGCGGACGGCGGAAAGTCACGTGGAGAACATCCTGGTCAAGCTGGGCTTCACCTCACGCGCGCAGGTCGCCGCCTGGACCGCCGAGCAGGGACACGCGGGCGACGGCCGCGACGATCGGTAGGAAACGCCGCGAACCGGCACACGGGACCACCGGTGTACGTACCTCCTCGGTACCTGCCCCCCGGAGTTCACTCGCTCTGCGTACCCATCCCGATGCCGCCCCGCCCCTGCCGGGGCAGGGTGTGATGTGTGTGTGTTGCGTCATAGTGCAACACGGACGTCACGGGCAGATCGCGGGGAACCCGGAGGGAGCACGGAACACCATGTTGGACAGCAACGGGCTGGAAGTCCTCTCGCCGAGCGAATGCATACGCCTGCTGGACAAGGCCGCCGTCGGCCGGCTCGTCTTCACCGACGCGGGACTGCCCGCGGTGTCCCCCCTGCCGTTCACGGTGGACGGCGACTTCGTCGTCGTCGGCACCTCGGCCGAGTCCCACGTCGCCCGTGCGGTGCACGACTCGATCATCGCCTTCCAGGCGGACGAGGTGGCGACCGAACCCGTGCTCACCGGCTGGACCGTGACGGTTCTCGGCCGGGCCCAGGTGGTGCGTGAACGCAAGGAGGCGGCCCGGCTGCTGCACGAGGCGGCCAGGCCGTGGCCGTCGCGCACTGCGGAGTTCGTCCGGGTGCCGTTGACGAGGATCCACGGCCGCCGGGCGGCAGCCGTTCCCGTGTCAACTACCGCTTGACATCCTGCCTGTCATCACTGCGGAGTCTTCGGCGTCGGTGCCGGCGCGGCGAACGACCCGGAGACCGTGAGGCCGCCGGCCATGCCCTGCTGCTGGTGCCCGGTCGAGTAGAACGACACGTTGCCGTGGGCGGGTAGCGTGAACGCCAGCTTGGCGAGCGATCCCGGCTGGAGCTGCACGTCCAGGGTCTTGTCCGACGTGGTGAAGGTGTGCGGCGTCTGGCTCTCGTTCTCCACCAGCAGGGTGATCTTCTGCCGCGGCCGGCCGCGGATGATGGTGGGCGAGAAGTAGAAGTCCTCGATCTCGACGTAGACGCTGCGCGCCTTCCGGACGTCCTTGGTGCCGTGGTAGTTGGCGCGGATCCCGGCGACCTTCACCTTGGCGCCGTACGCCAGTGGCTTCGGGGCGACGGAGACCCGCGTCGCCTTCGGTTTGGGCGCGGTCGCGGGCTCTCCTCCGCCGCAGCCGGCGAGTGCCGCCAGCGCGGACGACCCGACGACCAACCCGGCGACCAGCATGCGTGCCCGCATGGGAACCCCCGATACCCAGTGGCCAGGCCCAGCGTCCAGGCCCGACACAACGCGTGGGGCGCCGGCCGCCGCGAACAGTCCGACCCTAGGGCACGGTGGGGACGTGCGGATGGCGTTCGGGCCAACTGCCGCTCGGCTGCGGGTCGGCTGCCGCACGGCTCCCGGTCAACTGCCGACGCCGAGCGCTGTCAGCAGGACCAGAACGATCGTGACGACCGCGAAGCCGCCGTGCACGTAGACCAGCTCGCGGGGCAGCTGGGACTCCGGGCCGGACCGGGACTTCCGCCACCGCAGGAACATCACGTCGCCGAGCACCGCACCCACGATCAGGGCTGCGAACGACACCCATGTCAACACGTCGTTGTCAACGACGATGTAGATGATCCAGAGCACGAGCCCGGCCAGCACCACCAGGAAGTGCCCGAAGACCACCCCGGGAGGAAACGACGTCGCCGCCGCCTGGGGTGACGTCGCGGCCTCTGCCGTCCCGGCGGCATCGGCCCGCGCCGCGGCCAGACCTCCGCCGGACACCCACTTCCGTAGCATCGTGGCACCCAGGATCGCGGTGATCACCCAGGTGATCAGTGCGGCGACAGCCATCGTTCCGTCCTTTCCTAGTCGCGCTTCGGGGGCAAACCACCGGAACCACCCGGCTTGCCCGAACCACTCCCCTCGCCCGGGCCGCCCGAAGCCTCCGGTGCGAAACCGGACGCCTGGGTGGACTCGGCCGCCACCCGTACGCCGTAGCGGTACGCGAGTTCGCCGCCGAGGTATCCGGATCCGCCCAGCAGGGAGAGCCCGACCGCGGAGAGGATCAGCTGCCCCCATCCCACCGGGCCGAGCGGGTTGGACCGGATGAAGAAGTTGACGACGTACAGCCCTATCGCCAGAAGGTTGAGCGACATGTGCAGAATCGCCGCGCGGTAGGCACGGGTCCGCCCCGGGATGACCAGGAAGTCGAGGAACCCCACGGTCGCGGCGACCACCGCGCCGACGAGGCCGATCCCGACCAGCCAGTGCGAGCCCTCGGCGAACAGCACCGGCATGCTGGAGAACCTCGACACCACGTCGAAGACGAAGCTCGCCACCCAGCAACCGATGGGGATGGTGACCAGTGCCGGGTGCAGCGGGTGGCCGTAGGGCCCGGCGGCCAGCGTGGCCGGGCGCTTCGCCGGCAGCCGGCCCGTCCCGGCGTCCGCCATCTGCCCTCCCGTAACCCGCCGCATCCCCTGGCCGCGGCGTCGTCGACCTGTTCCCCTACCCGTCCGCCAGGCGGCTAGTCTCGCTGCTGTGGCCGCACCCGCACCCTCGCACGTCGAGCTCTTCACCGACGGGTCCTGCCGGCCCAACCCTGGCCCTGGCGGCTGGGCGTACGTGCTCCGGCATCCGGCCAGCGGCAAGACCCGGGAACGCTCCGGTGCCGCCCCGGTGGCGACCAACCAGCGGATGGAGCTGCAGGCGGTGATCGAGGGGCTGGCCGCGCTCCGCCGACCTTCCGTGGTCGACCTGACCTCGGACTCGCAGTACGTCCTGCGTGGCCTGCGCGACTGGATGCCGCGCTGGAAGGCCCGCGGCTGGCGCAAGGCCGACAACAAGCCGGTGGAGAACCTCGACCTGTGGCAGCGGCTGGACGAGCTGGTCGCGCCGCACGACGTCCGCTTCCACTGGATCAAGGGGCACAGCGGTCACCCCGAGAACGAACGCTGCGACGAACTCGCCAACGCCGCCCGGGAGAGCCTCGTCCACGCCCCGTGAGTATCGGGCCGGCATCGGTCGCTCAGCCGCGGTGCCGGAGCAGGAAGTCGGTGAGGGCGGCGACGTAGGGGCCGGGGCGGTCCCTGCGTACGGAGTGACCGGCGCCGTCGATCCGGGCGACCTCCACGTCGCCGCCGGCCGCCATCGCGCACGCGGCCGCGACCGTGGGCGGCAGCAGCGAGCCCCGGTCGACGTCGCCGTGGATCAGCAGCACCGGGCAGGTCACCTTCGCCAGCAGTTCGCGCAGCGGGACGAACGGCTCGGTCGGCAACTCCACCACGCGCGGGTCGAACTGCTCCTTGGACGTTGCCCAGGGGACCAGCTCCTCCTCCGACCACCCCGGGTTGTCGGCGCGGCCGCGGGCGATCCGGGCAGCCGGGTCGAGTGCGCGGACGGCCCGCAGCCAGTCGGGCATCTGCCGCGGCGGCCCCGGCCGGGCCTCGGCGGTCCGCGGCGCCGGCGCGGAACCCGGCGCGTCCTCACGTTCGCCCGGCGGCGGGTCCTCCAGCACCACCGCGCGTACCAGGTCCGGCCGCAACCCGGCGAGCGCGGCCGCGGTCACCGCACCCATCGAGTGGCCGACGACGATCACCCCGTCCGGGTCGAGGTCGGGCTGGTCGTCCAGGACGGCGGCGGCGTCCCGGGCGTGCGCTGTGTGACCGAACGGCTCTTCCGGCAGCCCGGACTCACCGTGGCCGCGGGCGTCGGCGGCAAGGACGCCCCAGCCGGGTCCGAGGGCGGACACCACCGGGTTCCAGCAGGCGCCGGAGTCGCTGAAGCCGTGCAGGAAGAAGAGCTCCGTCCGGCCGCCGCGGCGGGTCCAGGCGATGTGCCCGGTTCGCCCGGGTCGGGGCCGCGGCTCCCGGGTCTCGGATTCGCGTGCGGTGCTCATCGTCCGACGCTAGTGCCGGCCAGTACGTCTGGACAGTCCGGCGGCCACCACCGGACGCGGGTCCGCAGCGCACCGGCGCAAACCGTACGCGGTGGGCGAACGCGACGGTGGGTGAGAGGATCGGTCCCGGCCCGCCCACGCCCAGCCGGGTGGCCGAGCAGGATCGACGAACCCGAACGCGGAAAGGGAATCCGGATGGCCGGCCCACGGATGAGCTCCACACCACTGCCCGGGATCGGGGTGCAGTACGACCTCACCACCCGCGACGACCGGCACCTGTCGGTGGTGGCGCACCGCGACGGCGCCCGGACACTGTCCGCCTACCGGGGCGACGACCCGGACGCGTGCGCGCTGTCCCTCCAGCTCACCGGGCCCGAGGCGGCCACCCTGGCCGAGGCCCTGCTGCCGAGGCACAAGAGCCCGAGCCTGCTGTACAACACCGACCTCGGCCTGGTCGCGGACCGGATCCCGCTGTCGGCCACTTCGATGTGGAACGGCCGACTGCTCGGCGACACCCGGCTGCGCACGGAGACCGGCGCGTCGATCGTCGCCGTGCTCCGGCGAACGGACGCGATCCCGTCCCCTCGCCCCGACTTCCGGCTGGCCGGGGGTGACACCCTCATCGTGATCGGCACCCGGGAGGGGGTGGACGCGGCCGCGGCGATCCTCGAACGGGAGTGACGCGGTGCACCCAGCACTCCTGCTGATCGAACTCGGTGCCATCGTCCTCGGGTTGGGTCTGCTCGGCCGGTTCGCCGGCCGCTACGGCCTGTCCCCCATTCCCCTCTACCTGCTGGCCGGGCTCGCGTTCGGCCACGGTGGACTGCTTCCGCTGGACGCCAGCGAGGAGTTCGTGTCCGTCGGCGCCGAGATCGGTGTCATCCTGCTGCTGTTGATGCTGGGGCTGGAATACACCGCCGCCGACCTGGTCACCAACCTCAAGACGCAGTTCCCGGCCGGCATCGTCGACTTCACCCTGAACGCCGTCCCCGGTGCGCTCGCCGCACTGCTGCTCGGCTGGGGACCGGTGGCGGCCGTCGTCCTCGCCGGGGTCACCTGGATCTCCTCCTCCGGGGTGATCGCCAAGGTCCTGTCCGACCTGGGCCGGGTCGGCAACCGGGAGACGCCGGTCATCTTGAGCGTGCTCGTTCTCGAGGACCTCTCGATGGCGGTCTACCTGCCGATCATCACCGCACTGCTGGCCGGGACCGGGCTGGTCACCGGCAGCATCACGCTGGTCATCGCGCTCGGTGCGGCCGCCGTCGTCCTGCTGGTCGCGCTCCGCTACGGCCGGCTGATCTCGCAGTTCGTCTCCAGTGACGACCCGGAGAAGCTGCTGCTGGTGGTGTTCGGGCTGACGCTGCTGGTGGCCGGGATCGCGCAGCAGGTGCAGGTTTCCGCGGCGGTCGGCGCGTTCCTGGTCGGCATCGCCCTGTCCGGCGAGGTGGCCGAGGGCGCGCACACGCTGCTCAGCCCGCTGCGGGACCTGTTCGCCGCGGTGTTCTTCGTGTTCTTCGGGCTGAACACCGACCCGGCGAGCATCCCGCCGGTCCTCGTTCCCGCGCTGCTGCTCGCGGTCGTCACGGTCATCACCAAGATCGCCACCGGCTACTGGGCGGCGCGGCGGGCCGGGATCGGTGAACGCGGACGGTTGCGGGCCGGTGGTGCGCTCGTCGCCCGGGGTGAGTTCTCCATCGTCATCGCCGGGATCGGGGTGACCGCCGGTCTGCAGCCGCAGCTCGGCCCGCTGGCCACGGCGTACGTCCTGCTGCTGGTGATCGCCGGACCGCTCACCGCGCGGTACGCCGAACCCGTCGTCGGCCGGCTCCGGCGAACTTTCAACGCCCCGCTCTCTTCGCCCTCTTCGCCCTCTTCGCCAACGGCACCGCCACCGGCCGGCAGCCCGGTCGACGGCCGGTCGGCGGAGGGTCAGCCGCTCGAGGTCGGGCCGGCCGACGCGGACGAAGAGGCGCCTCGGCGAGGCGCCCGGTAGCCGGCGGACCTCCGCCCGGACGCCGCCGGGACCGTCGCCGAACGACGGCGGCTCACATGTTGATCATGTGACCGGCGAGCCCGTGGATCGCCTCCTTGACGGCCTCCCCGAGCGTCGGGTGGGCGTGCACGTTGCGGGCGATCTCGTTGACGGTGAGGTCCCACTGCTGGGCCAGGGTCAGCTCCGGCAGCAGCTCACTGGCGTCCGGGCCGATGATGTGGGCGCCGAGCAGTTCGCCGTACTTGTTGTCGCTGAGGATCTTCACGAAGCCGCCCGGGTCGCCGAGCCCGTGTGCCTTGCCGTTGGCGGTGAACGGGAACTTCGCCACCTTGACGTCGTGGCCGGCCGCGCGGGCCTGCTCCTCGGTGAGCCCGAAGCTCGCGATCTGCGGCTGGCAGTAGGTGGCCCGCGGGATCATCACGAACTCGAGCTCCTGCGTCTCCGCGTCGCCGATCGTCTCCGCCGCCACGATGCCCATCGCCTCCGCGGCGTGGGCGAGCATCAGCTGGGCGGTCACGTCGCCGATGGCGAAGATGTGCGGCACGCTGGTGCGGCCGCGCCGGTCGACGGCGATCGCGCCGCGGTCGGTCAGCTCGACCCCGGTGGCGTCCAGGCCGTAGCCCTCGACCCGGGGCGCGAAGCCGATCGCCTGCAGCACCTTGTCGGCCTTCAGGGTCTGCTTCTCGCCGTTGCGGGTGACGAGCACCTCCACCTGGTCGCCACTCTCGTCGATCGACTCCACCCGGGTCGAGGTGAGGATGTCGATGCCGAGCTTGCGGAACCTGCGGTTGAGCTCCGCGGACACCTCGGCGTCCTCGGTGGGCACCACGCGGTCGAGGAACTCCACGATGGTGACCTTCACGCCGTAGGCGTTCAGGACGTACGCGAACTCCACCCCGATCGCGCCCGCGCCGGCGATGACGATGCTGCCCGGGAGCTCCTCGCTGAGGATCTGCCCCTCGTAGGTCACCACCCGGTCGCTGAGGGAGGTGCCCGGGAGCAGCCGGGTCTCCGCGCCGACAGCGATGATGCAGTTGTCGAAGGTGATCGTCTCGGTGCCGCCGTCGGTCTTGTCGACCCGGATGGTGTGGGGGTCGGTGAAGGTGCCGCGGCCGTCGTACTCGGTGATCGAGTTCTTCTTCATGAGGTAGTGGACGCCCTTGACGCGCCCGTCGGCGACCTTCCGGCTGCGGGTGTACGCCGCACCGTAGTCGACTCGTACCTCACCGTCGGCCGAGATGCCGAACGCCTTGGCCTCCCGGGTGACGAGGTTGGCCAGCTCGGCGTTGCGCAGCAGCGCCTTGGACGGGATGCAGCCGATGTTGAGGCAGACGCCGCCCCAGAACTTCTCCTCCACGACCGCGGTTTTCTTACCGAGTTGCGCGGCTCGTACCGCCGCCGTGTAGCCGCCCGGACCCGAACCCAGCACCACCACGTCAAAGTGTGTCGACATGCCCAAGACGGTAGCTCGCCCCCTGGTCAGCGGTAGGCACGGGCCTGCATCCGGAACAGCTCGGCGTACCGGCCGCCCAGGGCCACCAACTCCTCGTGCGAGCCGACCTCGGCGACCCGCCCGTCGGCCATCACCACGATCAGGTCGGCCATCCGGACGGTGGAGAACCGGTGGGACACCAGGATGGTCACACCGCCGGTCTCCGCGGCCGCGAGCCGGGACGCCTGCGCGAACCGTTCGAACAGCACGTGCTCGGCCTCGGGGTCGAGTGCCGCGGTGGGTTCGTCGAGCAGCAACAGCAACGTGCGCTCCCGCATGAACGCGCGGGCCAGGGCGAGCCGCTGCCACTGCCCGCCGGACAGGTCCACGCCCTCGGAGAACTTCCTGCCCAGCTGGGTGTCCAGACCTCGGGGCAGCTTCTCCACCACCGCCTCGGCGTCGCCGCGCCTGATGGCTGCCGCCACCGCGTGCTCGTCGTCCATCCGTTCGGTGTCGCCGATGGCCACCACCTCCCGGGCGGTGAACTGGAACTTCACGAAGTCCTGGAAACCCGCCGAGATCCGGGGTCGCCACCCCGCCGGGTCGATGTCACGCAGGTCGGTGCCGTCGACGCGGATCGAGCCCGTCGTGGGGTCGTACAACCTGGCCAGCAGCTTCACGAGTGTGGTCTTTCCGGCGCCGTTCTCGCCGACCAGCGCGACGGTCGAGCCGGCCGGGAGGTCCAGGTCGACGTCGTGCAGGGTGGCCTGCTCCGAGCCGGGATAGCGGAACCCGACGCCGCGGAAGCTGATCCCCTCGGTCAACCGGGGCGGTGCGGGCGCACGGCTGTCCGACCAGGAGTTGCGGGCGGCGTACTCCCGCAGCCAGTCGTAGCGGCCGAAGCTGCGCAGGATCTCGCCCATCCAGTAGACGTTCCCGGCCAGGCCGCCGGCCAGCTGGTCCACCTGCGGCGCGACCAGGATGAGGAGTACGACGTCGCCGGCGCTGAACTGGCCGGAACGCGCCCGTGCCAGCACCCACACGATCGCCGCGGCGTAGACGACGCCGAAGGCGGCCCGCACCACGCTGTCGAGCAGGGCTCCCCTGCGCAGCGCGGTGGCCTGGATGTCGAACACCTCGTCGTGCAACCGGGCGAGCCGGTCGACCAGCACCGGCCGCAGCCCGAAGACCCGGACCTCCAGGCCGTTGCGGGCGTCCTTGGAGATCTCGATCAGCCGGTCGATCATCCGGTGGCGTGGCGCGGTCTCCTCGATCGCGTCCTGCACCCGGCGGATGTTCCGGTACGACGACCACACCCGGCCGAGGCCGAGCAGCGGAAGCAGCAACAGCGCCGGGTGGACCGAGCCGAGCAGGCCGAGGACCGCGACGGTGTTGGCGCCGATCCCGATGGCGAACAGCAGCATCTCGAAGCTCATGCCGAGCCGCCACGCCTGCTCCCGGATCAGCTCCAGCCGGTCGGCCACCTCCGGATCCTCGTGGTGGGTGATGCTCGGGATCGACACGGTGACGTCGAGCAGGTCGCGGTAGACCCGGCCGGCGACGCGTTCGGCGGTGGTGTCCTGGATCGGGATGCTGACGACCGTCCCGACGAAGCTCACCGCGAACCCGCCGAGGATGACGGCGGAGCCCAGCCAGATGGTGGCCGCGTCCCGCCCGGTCAGCCCGTCGACGAGGAGTTTCACGCCGTACGTCTGGGCCGGCGCGGTCACCGCCTGCAGAATGGCGAGCAGGCACTGGACGACGACCAGCAGCGGGGCCGCGCGGAAGGCGGTGACCGCCCACAGGCGTACGGCCCGGACCGCCTCCGGCAGCGGCAGCGAGCGGTCCGCCGCCTTCTTGTCGGTCACGGTCTCAGGCCCTCCCCTCTACCTCGGCCACCTCGGCCACCTCGGCCAGGTCGGCCACGGCGTACCGCTCGGCCTGCAACGTGAACATGTCGGCGTACCGCCCGCCGGTGGCCAGCAACTGCTCGTGTGTGCCGGACTCGACGATCCGGCCGTCCTCCAGCACGCAGATCCGGTGCGCGTCCCGTACGACCGAGAAACGGTGGGAGATGATCAGCGAGGTGAGCCCCGAGGTCAGGTCGAGGTAGCGCTCGACGAGTTCGGCCTCGGCACGGACGTCCAGCGCGGCGGCCGGCTCGTCGAGGACGAGCACCCCGGCTCCGGCGTCGACCGCGAACAGCGCGCGCGCCAGGGCGACCCGCTGCCACTCTCCGCCGGACAGGTCCACGCCACCGGTGTAGGTCTTGTCCAGCACGGTGTTCCATCCGGAGGGAAGCCGGGCGACGACGTCGGTGATCCCGGCCTCGGCGGCCACCCGGCCCACCGCATCCCCGGGGTCGACCGCAGGCGACGAGCCGGGCGGTCCGGCGTGCTCGACCGCGCCGAGTACGACGTTGTCGGTGGCCGACAGCGGGAACCGCAGGAAGTCCTGCACGATGGCGGCGATCCGCCGCTGCCACCGGGCCAGGTCGAGGTCGCGCAGGTCGACGCCGTCCACGGTGATCCGGCCCGATGTGGGCTGGTAGACGCCGGCGAGGAGCTTGACCAGCGTGGACTTCCCGGCGCCGTTGACCCCGACCAGGGCCAGTGCCTCGCCGGCCCGGATCTCCAGGTCGAGTCCCGACAGCACCTCCGCGTCCTCCGCCGCGCCCGGGTAACGGAAGCTGACGTCCTCGAACCGGACGCACTCCCGTGGCATCACGCTGACGTCGGGTGCGCCGTCGCCCAGGCCGCCGACCTTGCCCGCGGTCTGCTCGGGGTGGCGTTCGGCGATGAACCCCGGAAGCTCACGCAACGCGCGAAGGGCGGTCTGTGCCCGCCGCACCTGCACCGCGGCGAAACCGTTGTACGACATGCCGACGGCGAGGATCGCGGGGACCGCGGTGGCCACCTGGGTCAGCGGCAGGTCACCGGCCAGAGCCGCCCGGGCGACCAGCACCACCGCGACCGCGTGCGCGGCCAGGTGCACCACCGCCGCGCCGGCGGCCGCCACCGTGCCCTTGCGCCGGGCCGCCCACACCGGCCGCATCGCGTCCAGCCACTCCCGCAGGTGGCGTTCGACCAGCCAGCGGTTGAGACCGAACACCCGCAACTCCTTCGGCGCGTCCTTCATGCCGAGGTCGAAGAGGTACCACGTGCGTCGCTGCCCCTCGGTGAGTCCCCACCAGGAGTCGATCTCGCGCTCCACCACCCGGCGGCGGTCCCACTCCATCAGGAAGGTCACGGCGGCCAGCACGACCGCTACCGGCCAGGAGAACGTCCGGCCGACCAGAACGGCCGAACCCAGCAACGTGAGCCGGCTGGACACCAGCCCGGGCAGGGTGTGCAGGCCGTTGCTGACCTGGTACCCCTCCTTGCCCTTGGCGCGTTCCTGTTCGTCCTGCACCTGCGGGTCTTCCAGGTGGTGGATGCGGCGGGGCGCGAGGAGCGGGTCGATGACGCGGACGCCGATGTCGCGGGCGACCCGGTTGGAGAGGTTCCACTGCGTGACCTGGGTGAGGGCGGGAAGCGTGCTCTGGGCGACGAACACCACCAGCATCGCCGCGAGCAGAAACCCGAAGCCGGCGAGGGACATCGCCGCGGACCTGTCCGCGACGACATCGGGCACCGCGCCGACGACCTGCCCGACGAGGTAGGTGAGCAGAACGCCGAGAACGGAGGAGGAGACGGCCAGGCCGAGCGTCAGAAGGGTGTTGCGGCGGGCGACCTGGTAGGCATACCCGATGAGTGCGAACACGCCGAGGACCGTAACGGCCACCACCGACAGGCACAACGGTATTACGAACCCACGCACGCACGACGTCGCCGTCATCGCCGGTGACGGCATCGGCCGCGAGGTGGTGCCGGCCGCGATCCGTTGCCTGGACCTCGCCGCCGCCCGGCACGGCTTCGGGTTGGCCTGGACGGAGTACGACTGGGGCTCGGACCACTACCGCCGGCACGGCGCGATGATGCCGCCGGATGGCCTGGACCGGCTGCACGCGCACGACGCCATCTTCCTCGGCGCGGTCGGCGCGCCGGACATCCCCGACACCGAGACCCTGTGGGGGTTGCTGATCCCGATCCGGCGCAGGTTCAGCCAGTACGTCAACCTCCGGCCGGTGCGTACGCTGCCCGGCGCGCCGAGCCCGGTGCGTGGCGCGGACACCATGGACCTGGTGATCGTGCGGGAGAACGTCGAGGGCGAGTACTCAGAGGTCGGCGGGCGGATCTACCGGGGTGAGCCGGCCGAGGCGGCGATCCAGGAGGCGGTGTTCACCCGGGCGGGCATCACCCGGGTGGCGGCGTTCGCGGCCGAACTCGCCGCCGGGCGGCGCGGCCTGGTCACCTCCGTCACCAAGTCCAACGGCATCGTGCACACTATGCCCTTCTGGGACGAGGTGGTGGAGCAGACGCTTGCCGGTCGTCCGGGCGTACGGCTGGAGAAGATCCTGGTGGACGCGATGGCGGCGAAGCTGGTGCTGGCGCCGACGGCGTTCGACGTCATCGTGGCGTCCAACCTGTTCGGCGACATCCTCTCCGACCTCGCGGGCGCGATCGCCGGGTCGATCGGGGTCGCGCCGAGCGCCAACCTCAATCCCGAGCGCGACCACCCGTCGATGTTCGAACCGGTGCACGGATCCGCGCCGGACATCGCCGGGCAGGGCGTCGCCAACCCGGTCGGCCAGATGTGGGCCGGTGCGATGATGCTCGACCACCTGGGTGAGCCGGCCGCCGCCGCGGACGTGGTCGCGGCGTTCGAGGCCGTGCTCGCCGCCGGCGTCCGTACGCCCGACCTCGGCGGAACGGCCGGCACGGAGGAGTTCACCGACGCGGTCGCGCGGCACCTCGGCGAGGCTCCCGCTCAGCGCTGACCCGGGACTCGAACCAGTCGAGCAGGCGGGGTTCCACGTCGTCCAGGCCACGGCGGACCGCGCCGAGCACCACCGCCCGCTCGCCGAGAGCTGAGGCCTCCACCCGAGGCGGGCTCGCCATCCGGCCGCGCAGCAACCGGTGGGTGATCCGGCGCAGCGGATCCACCAGCACCTCGTCGGCCGCGGTGCCGCCGCCGACGACGACGAGCTCGGGGCTCACCAGCAACGCCACCGTCACCAGCCCGTATCCGGCTCCGGCCACGAAGCGTTCCAGTGCCGCACGTGCCTCTCGGGACCTGCCGGACGCCGCCTCGATCAGCGGCCTGGTCTCCACGCCCCAGGACAGGCTCTCCCGGTCCTCGGGCCGGCGCAGGCTGTGCCGGCTGGGTCGGCGGCTCCCCCAGCCGACGAACTCCGCCACCAGCTCCGCGCTGACCTCGGCCACGTCACCGCGGGCCGTGCGCGACTCCTCCCACAGGTCGAGGAAACCGAGCTCCCCGGCTCCGCCACCGTGCCCGCGCAGCAGCCGCCCGTCGACCACGAATCCCGCGCCCGTACGAGAACCCAGCAGCAGGAACGCGATGTCGCGGCAGCCCACGGCCACTCCCCGCCACGCCTCGCCGACCGCGGCCAGGTTGGCGTCGTTCTCCACCAGTACCGGGAAGCCGAACGCCGACGACACCGACCGGGCGAGGTCCAGGTCGGACCAATCCGGCAGCGCCGTGCAGAAGCGCACCCGGCCGGTGTCGGCGTCCACCGTGCCGGGCGTGCCGACCACGGCGGTCAGCACGTCGCCGGTGCGCACACCGGCGGCGGCCAGCGCCGCCCGTACGGTCGCCCGCACCGCCCGGAGCCGAAGCCGGCGTCCGGCGTCCCGGCCGACCCCGCGGGTGCGTTCGGCGACCAGGTCGCCGGCCAGGTCGGCGACGACAGCGTGCACCGACTCCTCGGCGACGTCCACCCCGAGCAGGTGGCCCGCGTCGGCACGGAAGCAGAACCTCCGGGCCGGCCGCCCGCGCCGCGGCCGGGCTGGTGTGGACGCGGGACCGCTCGCCTCCACCACGGCACCGAGCCGCACGAGGTCGGCCATCGCCGCGTCGACGGTGGGCCGCGACAGTTCGGTGCGGGCGGCGACCTCCGCGACGCTCTGGTCGGCCGCGGTGATGCGCAGGGTGTCCAGCACCGTGCGCGCGTTGATGCGCCGCAGCAGAGCCGGCGTCGCGGGGTCGCTTACCTGCAAGTGTCCTCACTCCTTCGTGGCGAACCTCGACCGATGCGCTGCCGACACCTGGCAGTGGTCACCAGCATCACGACCGGGGGCGGCCGCCAGTGCCCGGGCGACGGAAGCGGCCAGTAATTTCACAAGGCCTTTACCTAAACAAGGCTTGCTATCGACCGGCCGGAGCGCGAATCTCGACCTGCACAGAAGATCGATCCGACGCTGCACACCAGTTCCGCTGCACCAGATCTCCAGGTACGCCCGTCCCGGCGCGCAGGCACAGACGGTGAGGACGCGATGAAACGATCGGCAGTTGTACGACTTCTCGTGGGTGCGTGCGGCCTCGCTCTGGCCGCGACCGCCTGCGGCGGGCAGTCCGGTGAGGGCGGCAGCTCCGCCGGTGCCAGCACACTGTCGGTGGTGAACGCCTCCGGCGCCTTGTGGACCTGCAACTTCAACCCCTATGCGCCCGCCTCGGGGCAGACCGCCGGCGCGGTGTGGGAGCCGCTGATCTACGTCAACACCCTGACCGGCAAGGAGAAACCGTGGCTTGCCACGGGCTACAAGTGGAGCCCGGACCGCAAGGAGCTCACCTTCACCACACGGTCGGGGGTGAAGTGGACCGACGGAAAGCCGTTCACCGCCAAGGACGTCGCCTACACCTTCAACGCCGCCAAGGCCAACGACGCGCTGGACAGCTACGCCCTGTGGGGCGAGGGCGTCCTCGACAGCGTGACCGCGGTGAACGACACGACGGTGAGGTTCCGGTTCAAGCGGGTGTCCACGTCGTCGTTCTACTACATCGCCGGCCAGACCTGGATCCTTCCCGAACACGTGTGGAGCAAGGTCAAGGACCCGGTGAAGGAGATGATGCGCAAGCCGGTCGGCACCGGGCCGTACACCATCGGCTCGTGCACACCGCAGGCCGTCACCTACACCAAGAACACCAAGTACTGGCAGAAGGGCAAGCCGAAGGTCGACAAGGTGCTCTACCCCGCCTTCGTCGACAACCAGCCGGCCAACCGCTACCTCGCGCAGGGCAAGGGCGACTGGGGCGGCCAGTTCGTCCCGAACATCGACAACTACTGGGTCGCCAAGGACAAGGCACACCGCAAGTACTGGTATCCGCCGAGCGGCAACGTCTACATCGGCATCAACAGCGCCAAGCCCTACCTCGGTGACAAGCGGGTCCGCCAGGCGCTGTCGTACGCCGTCGACCGGGACAAGGTGTCCAGCGACGCGATGTACGGCTACCAGCCGCCGGCCAACCAGGCCGCGATCCCCACCCCCACGTTCAAGGACTGGCTGGACCAGGCCGCGGTGTCGAAGTACGCCTACGGTTTCGATCCGGCGAAGGTGGCGAGCAGGCTCCAGGCGGCCGGCTTCACCAAGGGTCCGGACGGGATGTTCAAGACGCCGGACGGCAAGCCGTTCAAGCTGAGCATCATCAACAACGGCGGCTTCACCGACTGGGTGGCCGCGGTGCAGGTGCTCACGGCGAGCTTCAAGAAGGCCGGCATCACGGTGGAGGCGCTCAACCTCAACGGCAACGAGTACAACCGCCGGCTGAGCCAGGGTCAGTTCGACCTGGCGTACATGTCGGCCAGCTCCGGTCCGACGCCGTACTACGAACTCCGCGACGTCCTCTACGGCGCCTACGCCAAGCCCGTCGGGCAGGACACCAGCCGCAACTACGAACGCTGGAAGGACGACGCCACCGACGCCCTGATCCGCAAGTACGACACGATGACCGACAAGCAGGCCCAGATCGGCGTGGTCAAGCAACTGGAGCAGGTGATGCTGGAACAGGTACCGGTCATCCCGGTCACCCAGTCGGTCTCGTGGAGCCAGATGGACAGCACGAGGTTCACCAACTGGCCGACGAAGCAGAACCCCTACGCCAACCCGGCGCCTTACGCCGCGCCCGACTGGGGCGTCGTCCTGCTCAACCTCGAGCCCGTGCAGAAGTGACGAAGGCGAAGGCATGCCCCGACTGATCCGCCGGCTGGAGTTCTTCGTCGTCACGTTCTGGGCAGCGGTGAGCATCAACTTCCTGCTGCCCAGGATGATGCCCGGAGACCCGATCCAGCAGATGATGGCCCGGATGAAGGGCCAGATCACCGGTTCCCGACGACACTCGCTGGAGGTGATGCTGGGCCTGAACACCCACGAACCCCTGTGGAAGCAGTACATCTCCTACTGGGGCCAGGTGTTCAGGTTCGACTTCGGCTCCTCCATCACCTACTTCCCCGACAGCGTGACCAGCGTGATCTCGATCGCGATCCCGTGGACGCTGGGACTGGTCGGGGTCACCACGATCCTCGCGTTCGTGCTCGGCACCCTGCTGGGCGCGGTCGCGGCCTGGCGGCGCGGCGGGGTGCTCGACAGCGTGCTGCCGCCGGTCTTCATCGTGGTGGGCGCGCTGCCGTTCTTCTGGGTGGGACTGCTGTTCCTGTACGTCTTCGGCGTCCTGCTTCCGTGGGCACCGATCGGGTTCGGGTACGACATCACCGCGGGCCAGTTGTCGTTCAACTGGCAGACGATCAGCCAGATCGTCTCCCACGCCCTGCTGCCGGCCACGGTGATCGTGCTGACCTCGATCGGCGGCTGGATTCTCACCATGCGCAACACGATGATCGGCGTGCTGTCGGAGGACTATGTGAAGATGGCGCGGGCGAAGGGGCTGCCCTCGGGCCGGATCATGCTGCAGTACGCCAGCCGCAACGCGATCCTGCCCAACCTCACCGGGTTCGCCATGTCGCTCGGCTTCGTCATCAGCGGCGCGCTGCTGGTGGAGCTGGTGTTCACCTATCCGGGGGTCGGCTACCTGCTGGTGCAGGCGGTGACCGGGCAGGACTACCCGCTGATGCAGGCGCTGTTCCTGCTCATCACCGCCGCGACGCTGGTCTCGGTCCTGATCGCCGACGCCGTGACGTACGTCCTCGACCCGCGGACCCGGGGCAGGGCGTGATGAGCACCGACCTCAGCCACACCAGCGGCACCGGCAGTACCGACGACGCCGCCACCGCCGTCGAGGCCGCCGCCCAAGAGGACGACAACCGTCACCGGAGTGCGATCGGGCAGTTGCTCGGCTCGATCGCGCACAATCCCAAGGCCCTCACCGGTGCCGCCGTCCTGGGGATGTTCGTTCTGGTGGCCGTGTTCGCGCCGCTGATCGCGCCGTACGACCCGCACGCCACCGACTACGGCCGCGGTGTCGGCCCCAGCGGCGCGCACTGGCTGGGCACCACGACGTACGGCCAGGACGTCTTCTCCCAACTGGTGTACGGCACCCGGCAGTCGCTGCTGATCGCGTTCCTCGTCGGCGGGGTGGCGACCGTGGTGTCCGCACTCATCGGCGTGGGTGCGGCGTACGTCGGCAACCTCGTCGACCACGGCCTGTCCCTGCTCACCGACATCTTCCTGGTGATCCCGGGCCTGCCGCTGCTGATCGTCATCTCGTCCTACATCCGCGGCGGCGGCATCATGGTGATGGTCGGCGTGATCGCGGTGACCAGCTGGGCCTACGGCGCCCGGCAGTTCCGAGCGCAGGCGCTGTCGCTGCGCAACCGGGAGTTCCTGGACGCGGCGCGGGTGCGTGGCGAGCGCACCTCCTACACCGTCGTCTTCGAGATCCTGCCCACCATGTCGGGGCTGCTGGTGGCCAACTTCCTCGGCGCCGCGGTGTACGGCGTGCTGGCGGTCGCCGGCCTGCAGTTCATCGGGCTCGGCGACATCACCTCGATCAGCTGGGGCTCGATGATGCACTGGGCGGAGAACAACGAGGCCCTGCAGGCAGGAACGCCGTTGTGGGACCTCGCCCCCGGCCTGTGCATCGCGCTGCTCGGTGCCAGCTTCTCGCTGATCAACTATGCCTTCGACGAGGTGAGCAACCCCGCCCTGCGCCCGCCGCGACGGCGCCGGCCTCGGCCGGACCGGAAGGAGGTGGCCGGTGCGAACGCTGTCCAGCAGCCCTGACACCACACCGGATCCGCGTCAACCACTGCTTGACATCACCGACCTGGTAGTCGAGTACGGCATGCACGAGCCGGTCCGGGCGGTCGACCAGGTGAGCCTGCGGGTGCGCCGGGGCGAGTTCGTGGGCATCGTCGGCGAGTCAGGGTGTGGCAAGTCCACCTTGCTCTACGCCGTCGCCCGGCTGCTCAGCCCGCCCGCGCGCATCGTGTCCGGGCAGGTCGACTTCGCCGGGCACCAGATGGTCCGGCTCACCGAGGACGAGCTGCGCCCGATCCGCTGGCGCGACTACTCCGTGGTGATGCAGAGCGCGATGAACGCGCTCAATCCCGTACTCAGCATCGGCGCCCAACTGCGCGACGCGATGGCCGCGCACGAACGCGTTCCGGCCGCGCAGATGCGGCAGCGGTCGGAGGAGGTGCTGCGGCTGGTGGGCATCGACCCGATCCACCTGACCAGCTACCCCCACCAGCTGTCCGGCGGGATGCGGCAGCGCGCGATGATCGCGATGGCGCTGGTGTTCCGGCCCGACCTGATCATCATGGACGAGCCGACGTCCGCGCTCGACGTGGTGGCGCAGCGGTCGCTGATGCGGCGGGTCAAGGCGCTGCAGGAGGAGTTCGGGTTCGCGGTCGTGTTCGTCACCCACGACATGTCTCTGGTCAGCCACTACTCCGACCGGCTGGCGATCATGTACGCCGGGCAGCTGGTCGAGCTGGGCCCGACCCGCGAGGTGTTCGCGCACGCCCGGCATCCGTACAGCGTGGGCCTGCTCGGCGCGTTCCCCTCCCTGCGCGGTGAGCGCCGGGAGCTGACCGGCATCCCGGGCGCTCCGCCGGACCTGCGGCACCCGCCGCGTGGCTGCCGTTTCCAGCCGCGCTGTCCGAAGGTGATGGACATCTGCCGGGAGGACCCGCCGCCGTACCAGGTCGGCGCCACCGAACTCGTCCGGTGCCATCTCTACGGACCCGGCGCACCCGAGCACCAGGAGCCGCGATGACCGCCGCAGCGACGCCACCGCATCCGAATGGCCCGGTGCTGCGGGCCACCAACCTCACCCGCCACTTCCGGGTCGGCGGCCGGCTGGGCCGCAACACCCTGCACGCCGTGGACGGGGTGGACCTCACGATCGGGCGGCGCGAGATCGTCGCACTGGTGGGTGAGAGTGGCAGCGGCAAGAGCACGGTGGCGAGACTGCTCGCCCTGCTCCACCCGGTCACCGCGGGTGAGATCCACTACCACGGCCGGCCGGTCGGTTCGCTGCGTGGCCGGCGGCAACGCCTGGACTACCGCCGCCGGGTCCAGATGGTCTTCCAGGACCCCTACAGCTCACTGAGCCCGGTCTACCCCGTCTCGCACGCGATCCTGCGGTCGCTGCGGCTGCACCGCGGCGACCTGTCCGCGACCGAGCGGCGGGAGGAGGCCGAACGCCTGCTCGGCCTGGTGGGCCTCACCCCGCCCGGTGAGGTGATGCGGAAGTACCCGCACGAACTGAGCGGCGGTCAGCGGCAACGGGTCGGGTTCGCCGCGGCGCTGGCCTGCCGGCCGGAGGTGATCCTGGCCGACGAGCCGGTGTCGATGCTGGACGTCTCGATCCGGATCGGGCTGCTCAACCTGATGGCGAGGCTGCGCGAGCAGGAGGACGTGTCGTTCCTCTACATCACCCACGACCTGGCCAGCGCGCGGTACGTCGCCGACCGGATGATGGTGATGTACGCCGGACAGGTGGTGGAGAGCGGGCCCGCCGAGCAGGTGCTCGCCGACCCGCGTCATCCGTACACCCAACTGCTGCTGTCGGCCGCACCGGACCCGGACGCGATGCGGGAGGAGAGCGGCCCCGACGACTACGGCGAGCCGCCGCGGGTCGTCGACCCCGAGGAGGGCTGCAGGTTCCGGCCGCGGTGCCCGCTGGCGATCCCGGTGTGCGAGACCGTCACGCCACCACTGGGTGAGCTGACCCCGGGCCACTCCGCCGCCTGCCACGTCGCGGCCCTGCACAAGTCCGGCTGATCAGGGATCGGGCTGATCAGGGGACGGGCTGCGCCACCGGCGGACGGGCCGGGGCGACCGGCTGCAGGATCTGCCGCCGTTCCGGAGTCAGCCGGTCCAGCAGTTCCTGGGAGTACTCGTAGTTGAACCTCGTCCGCGCCCACGAGGGGCCGTAGCGGTAGATGAGGACCCGGCGCTCGCCCGGGTTGGTGCGACTGCTCCCACCGTGCATCAGCCCGTCCACGAACAGCAGCGCGTCGCCCTTCTCCAGATACAGCGGGACCGCGCCCTCCAGGGTGTCCATCCGGTCCCCGGCCGCGTAGTCACCGGCCAGCGGGTGCGGGAAGTTCGACTTGTGGCTGCCCGGGACGACCATCGTCGCGCCGTCACCCTCGCGCACGTCGGTGAGCGCCAGGATGATGTTCACCTGGCCGCAGCGGAAGACGCCGTTCTTGTATTGGTAGGCCCCGCGCACCGCGCCCTGGAAACCGCCGCTGTGCACCGGGTGGTGGCCGCCGGAGGTACGGATGGAGGCGATGCACTCGTCGATGAAGACGCCTTCCACGTAACACTTCTCCTCGCCGGCGAAGTGCGTGACCAGGCTGATCCAGGACGGGTGGTCGACGAGCCGCTCGAACGGCTCGCCGGCCTCGACGCAGTTGTGCAGCTCGAAGCCGGTCTCGTCGGTGTAGTCGCGGCGCTGCGCGTTGCCCCACCACTGGCCGGGGGCGAGCTCGGGGAAGTTGTCGAAGGCGTGGTTGAGGTCGTCCAGGAGGTCCGGCTCGACGGCGTTCTTCAGCACGAGGTAACCACGAAGGTCGAACAGGAAGTCGTCCAGCGGGGTCGGCTGCTTTCGTTCCACGGGTCTCCACCTCTTCCGAGCACGGCTGTACGCCTGGTTCGCCACCGACCATAGGGGCGGAGGATCCGGGCGCGCCTCCAGCATCCTCCGCCCTGCTTCCCGGATCGTCCGGGCGTCCGCCATCGGACAGTCCCGTGAGGGTGCGACCTCAGAAGACGGTGTAACCGCCGTCGACGACGAGCACGGACCCGGTCATGAACGACGCCGCCGGACTGGCCAGGAACACAACGCTCGGCGCGATCTCCTCGGGGGAGGCGTATCGCTGCTGGGGCGCATCCTCGATCCACTGCCGCCGGAACTCCGGCCGGTCCACCGGCGCCATCTCGGTCTTGACGTAACCGGGCGCGAGTGCGTTGACCCGGATGCCGTGCGGCGCCCACTCCGCCGCCAGCGACTTCGTCAACTGGTGCACGGCCGCCTTCGACGCGTTGTATGCGGGCTGCCACTGCGGGCGGTTGACGATCATGCCGGAAATCGAACCCACGTTGACGATCGAGCCTCCTCCGTTGGCGGCCATGTGGCGTCCGGCGACCCGGCAGCACCGCCACAGCGCACGGACGTTCAGATCGAACACCTGGTCCCACTCCTCGTCGGTGACCTCCCACGACGGCGCGTGGAAGCACACCCCGGCGTTGTTGACCAGGATGTCCAGGCCGCCGAGCGCCGAGACGGTCTCCTCCACCGCGCGGTCCACGTCGGCGGCGACGGTGATGTCGCCGGTGATCGGCACCACGGGTACGCCGCTTTCGGCCAGCTCCGCGGCGGCCTGCTTGTTGCGGTCGGCGTGCCGGGAGACGAAGGCGACCTCGGCGCCGGCCCGGGCCAGCGCGACCGTGAAGGCCCTGCCCAGGCCGCGGTTGCCGCCGGTGACCAGGGCCTTGCGACCCGTGAGGCTGAAGCTGTCGAAGACGTTCACGCGCTGTCCTTCCGTTGGCCGGACTCCGCCCCAAAGCTATCCGGCTCCGTCCGAAGCTGTTCGGCACGCTGTCGCCCGGTCACCGGCTGCCGGTACGGTCGGGAACGCCGCCGAGAAGTGGAGGACGGATGAGCAAGGTGGTCAGCGCGTCGGCATACCTCGTCGACCTGGAGGTGGAGACGCCGCGCACCGACGCGGTGCAGTCGTTCGTCAAGCAGGAGACGGTGTTCGTCGAGATCACCACCGACGACGGTCTCACCGGTCTCGGCTACAGCTACACGATCGGCACCGGCGGGCACGCCGTCCTGGCCCTGCTCCGGCACGACCTGCTGCCGCGGCTGGTGGGCACCGAGGCCGGTGACATCGAGGCGCGGTGGAACGACCTGTACGCCGTCACCCGGGCGACCAGCATCGGCGTCATCACCGCGCTCGCCCTCGCCGCCGTCGACACCGCCCTGTGGGACGTACGCTGCCGGCGCGCGGGCGAGCCCCTGTGGCGGATGGCCGGTGGGTTCCGGCAGCAGGTGCCCGTCTACGACACCGAGGGCGGCTGGCTGCACCTGTCGGCCGAGGAACTCGTCGCCGGCGCGGCCGCCTCCCGCGACGCCGGGTTGTTCGGGGTGAAGCTCAAGGTGGGCAAGCCGCGGGTCGCCGAAGACGTCGCCCGCATCGCCGCCGTCCGGGTCGAGCTCGGGCCCGGAATGGAGATCATGGTCGATGCCAACCAGTCGTTGACAGTGGCCGGCGCGACCCGGCGGGCGCGGGCGTTCGAGGAGCTGGACGTCGCGTGGTTCGAGGAGCCGCTGCCGGCCGACGACGTGTCCGGCCACGCGGCGCTGGCCCGGGCGAGTTCGGTCCCCATCGCGGTGGGCGAGTCGTTGTACTCCCTCGGGCAGTTCCGCGGTTACCTCGAGGCGGGCGCCGCCGGCATCGTGCAGGTGGACGTCGCCCGGATCGGCGGAATCACGCCCTGGCTGAAGGTCGCGCACCTGGCCGAGGCGTTCAACGTCGCGGTGGCACCGCACTTCCTGATGGAGCTGCACGTGAGCCTGGCCGCCGCCGTGCCGAACGGCTCCTACGTCGAGCACATCCCCCAGCTGCGGGCGATCACCACCGAGGAGCTCCGGATCGTCGACGGGCACGCGGTCGCGCCGGACGCGCCCGGGCTCGGCATCGCGTGGGATGCAGACGCGATCGACAACCGCCGGGTGGCGTGAGGTCGCCTGACGGCTGCGGCCGGCCGGTGAGTCAGCGCCGCCGGCCGACGGTGAGTACCGACACCCAGTGGCGGGTCAGCCGGCCGTCGGGGCGGGCCGCGAGCCGTCGGCGGATCTCGCCGTACAGCCGGTCCCGCTTCACCGGTCCCATCGCGATGTGCCCGGAAAACGTGTCCAGCAAGGCGATGTACTCATCGGCGGTGTAGCGGCGGCCCCACACGTAGCGCCGCACCGCCACCGGCTCGAAGTGGCCCGACTCCTCCAACTCCGCGGACAGATCCGGTGCTGCCTCCGGCGGCGGCGGGGGCCACTTGTCGCCGGGCCTGTCCTCGCCGAGTTCGACGTACACCTCCTGGATCTGCTCGAAGAACGGGTCGTATCCGGCGGGGAAGCCGTGCACGGCGTTCCACACCGCAAGGTGCCCGCCCGGCCGCAGCAACTCCGCGGCCCTCGCGTACTTCACCGCCGGATCGACCCAGGCCCAGGCCGTCGCGGCGTAGACGAGGGAGTACCGCGTTCCGTCGACCGGCCCCGGCCACTCCTCGAAGGGCGCGGTGACGACGTCGACGTCGGGAAAGCCGGCCAGGTTGCGCCGAGCCTGCTCCGCCAGCGCCGGGCCCAGCTCCACGGCCGTGATCGCGAATCCCGCCCGGGCCAGTGGCAAGGTGGCCTTGCCCGGGCCGCAGCCCACCTCCAGCAGGTGGTCCGGAGGCTCCGAACCGGTGACGTCGAGCAGGTCGGCGTACAACTGCTCGGGATAGTCGGGACGGGCCGACTGGTACGTCACCGCCGCCTCGTCGAACGTGGTCCGCAGCCGCCGATCGTCAGGCATCCGCTCATCATGCACCGGGCCGCCTCCCCGGAGCACCTCAATTAGGGGCACTTCAATCAGGGGCACTTCAGTCAGGTCACACCTAGGCCACCGTGGGCATCGCCGCGGCGGGCGGTTCGACGGTGGCTTCGCGGGCGAAGGTGAACCCGGCGTCGACGGAGGTGACCGTTGCCAGGCCGTACGCGTCCAGTGCCTCCAGTGAGATCTCGTGCAGGCGTGGCGTCTGGGCCGCGCAGCAGTCCGAGAGCACCGTCACCTCGTAGTCGTGCATGAACGCCGACCGGACCGTCGACTCCACGCAGATGTTGGTGACGACGCCGGCGAAGACGAGTTCGCTGACCCCGAGCCCACGCAGCAGCGGGTCCAGTGAGGTCCACAGGAACGCGTCGAAGCGCACCTTGTCGACCGTCAGGTCGTCGGGCAGCGCGCCGAGTTCGGCCACGAGCGCGCCGTCCCAGGTGCCGGCGACCAGCCCGTCCAACTGTGCCAGCCGCGGGTTCAGCCGGGCGGCGTTGGCCCCCTCGTCGGCACGGCCGGGCCGGTAGACGTGCCGGGTGAAGATCACCGGTACGCGGTTTCGACGCGCGTCGGCGACCACCTCGGCGGTGGCGCGGACGGCCTGGTCCACGTCGGCGAGCTTCATCCCGACGTGCGCGAGTGATCCCTCCGGATGACAGAAGCCGTTCTGCATGTCGATCACGACGAGCGCTCTCATGGCGCCACCTTCCCCAGGCGAGTGGCAGGTACGAGACGACTTCCTCCGGACGGTAGGAAGCCGGTGTTGCCGCCACGTGAACTCCCGTACGCCGGGGGTTACAACCTGAAGTCACCCGTGGAGTCGTACCTCCCAACAATCATTTGACGGTCGGCGTGCCGAGCCGCTACCTTCCCGGAATGCCGTCGGAGATCAGGACCATGCGGGCCGTCGCCCATCCGGTCAGGCTTCGCATGCTGTCGCTGCTCACGGGCGCGGCCATGTCGGCGACCGAACTCGCCCAGGAACTGGGCATCACCCACGCCAACGCCTCCTACCACCTGCGGCTCCTGGTGTCGGCCGGCATGCTCGAGCCGGCCGGTGAGGAGAACGTCCGCGGTGGGGTGGCGAAGAGGTATCGCTATCTGGTCCGCCCACCCGGGTCACCCGGAGCGCCCGGATCGCCCGGCACGGCGGCACCGCCCGGCGAGGTCGACCCGCGGCAGTTGCCGGTCTGGCAGGCCATCGCGGACGAACTCCTCCGGCGCGCCCACCACCAGGTTCGCACCGGCCGGCCGGAGCTCCTCACCGACGCTGAGCTGTGGGTCGACCCCGAAACCTGGCAGCGGGCCGTGGCGCTCGCCGCGGAGGCGTCCAACCTCCTGCACACGAACGCCCGCCGGGCACGCACGTCCGGCACGATGCGGGTCAACGCGACCATGGCGCTGTTCGAGCTCGCCCGTAAGAATGCACAGACGGAGAGCAGGCGATGATCGACCGGCACTCGTTGGCGCCGCTGCGCCACCAACGCTTCCGTTACTTCCTCGGCGCCCGGTTCGCCACCCTGCTGGGCAGCGCGATCGCGCCCATCGCGGTGGCGTTCGCGGTGCTCGACCTCACCCACTCCCCCGCGACACTGGGCGTGGTGCTCGCCGCCCGGACGATCCCGATGGTCGTGCTGGTGTTGTTCGGCGGGGTGGTGGCCGACCGGATCCGTCGCGACGTCGTACTCGTCTCGGCCAACGTGGTCTGTCTGCTCACCCAGTCCATGGCAGCGATCCTGCTGCTCACGGGCACGGCGCAGGTCTGGCAGATCGCCGCGATCGAGGCGGTCAACGGCGCGGCCGCGGCGTTCACGTTCCCGGCGCTGCAGGGCCTGTTGCCCCAACTGGTGAACCGATCCGAACTCCAGCAGGCGAACGCGCTGAACGGCCTGAGCCGCAACGTCACCCTGATCGGCGGCGGGGCGGTGGGCGGGGCCCTGGTCGGCTTCCTCGGGCCGGGTTGGGGCCTGGCCGTGGACGCGGTGACGTTCGGGGTCGCGGCGCTGCTGATCTCTCGCCTCCGGCTGGCCGGGGTCCCTCGCGAGTCCCAGCAGCGGTCCTCCACCTGGGCCGACCTGCGGGTGGGCTGGCAGGAGTTCGTGTCCAGGCGCTGGGTGTGGGTGATCGTCGCGGCGTTCTGCGTGTTCAACGCGGTGACCGCCGGGGCGTTCCAGACCCTCGGTCCGGTGGTCGCCGACGAGACGTTCGGTGCGGTGGGCTGGGGACTGGTCCAGTCGGCCAGTGGCGTGGGCCTGGTGGTGGGCGCGCTGGTGATGCTGCGCTGGCGGCCGCGCAGGCCGCTCGTGGTCGGCATGCTCGGCTGCGGGGTCGCCGTGTTCGAGCTTCTGCTGCTGGGGTTGACGCCCACCCTCGCACCGCTGCTCGCGATCAGCTTCCTGGTCGGGGTGGGTACCGACCTGTTCGGCATCGGCTGGGAGACCGCCCTGCAGGAGCACGTCCCGACCGACCGGCTGTCCCGGGTCGCTTCCTACGACGCGCTGGGTTCGATGGTCGCGGTCCCGGTGGGCCAGCTTCTGGCGGGCCCGTTGGCAGCGGTGTTCGGCACCTCGGCGGTGATCGTCGGCGGCGCCGTCGTCCTCGGTGTGGTCGTGGCGCTCACCGTCGCCGACTCCTCGGTACGCGGCCTGCGCCGGTCCGGAGTCGCTCAGCGGGTCGACACCCCGATGTAGGCGTGCGCCGGATCGCCCTCCGTCGAGGCCGAGACCGGCGTACCGTCGGCGAGCGTCACCTCCGACGCCACGTGCAGCAGGTTGGCGACCTCGAGGTCCCAGGTCCGCACCTGGATCCGAACCTCGTAGTCCGCACGGAGCCCGGTCGGGGTGCTGTCCTTCCGAGGTGCGGGAAGGTCGATCGTCCAGGCGTGGAAGACTTCCGGGTCCGCGCGTACGGGCAGCGTCGTCCACGGCCTCCCGCTGCCGGCCGGCCGGAAGCTCACGGCGAACCAGTCCCGGTTCGGTGGGTTGGTGACGGTCAACCTCACGTGGACAGGCGGAAGTGAGACGCCGGTGTCGTTGGCGAAACCGACGGTCAGGTTCGCCGTGCCCGGCACCGTGACGCCCCTCGGCGTACGTGTGTGGATGCTCGGGAGTTGGACGTGCAGCATGCGGTACGCCGTACCCAGGTCCGCGCCTTCGGCTGCCCGCGTAGCGGAGCCCGCTCGGGACCGATCCCGCAGTGAGAACGACACCAGGGGATTTCCCCGCACCGCGCCGGGTTCCAGGGTGAGCCGGAAGCGGTAGGCGCGGTGGAAGTTGGCCGGCAGCGCGAAGTCGGCGGTCGGCGAGGCGAGGACCGTCTGCTCGTTCGGAACGCGTCGCAGTTGGAGACGGAGCCAGCCGTCGTCGCGACGTACCTCCAGCCTCGTCCGGTCCGCTGCCGCGGTGCCGATGCCGAGGTCGAGGCCGACCCGTTCGTACGCGCGACCGGTGGTGTTGTCGACGGTGGCGGTGAACTCGACCGGCGCGCCACCGGGCGTCGCCGGCCCGGGCAAGGTCATGTTCACCGGGCTGCCGACGGGCGGGTTCAAGGCGAACACCGGCCCCGGGGCGCTGCTGTCGTCGCGGTGGTCCTTGCGGCCGAGGTCGAGTCCGGCGATTCCGGCGAAGGTCACCATGCCGTACTCGGCTTGGTAGGTTTTCGGCACGCCGACCCGCAGGTGGTAGGTGCGGGTCTCGTGCGGGCGCAGGCGTACCGGCACCGGTGCGCTGAAGAGGAGTTCGGGTTCGTCCGGGCTGTTCCACCTCATCGCCAGCCGGCGCCACCTGCCGTTCTCCTCGTACTCAAGCCGCAGCGCGTCGGCCTTCCCGCCCCAGGGGTAGGTGAACGACAGGCCTGCGTCGGGCACGGCACGACCGGTCGGGTTGGTGACGTCGACCCGGAACCGCGCGGGCGGCCCGCCGGGAGTGAGGTCGCAGTCGTCGTCCCTGACGGCCACGATCCGCGGCACGTTCGCAGGCGGTGCCGGGGTGGGGGCGACCGTCGGCCGGCAGTCCAGGTGTGCGGCCGGTACGGGACTCGGGGACGCGCTCGGCGTCGGCGTGGGGACCGGAGTGGCGGTGACACGCGGGCGACCGGCCGCTCCGTGCGGCGCGGACGCGCTCCCGCACGCGGCCAGCACCCCGGACGCCATCACCGCGGCCGACACTGCGGCCGCTACGGTGCGCCTGCTGATCACGACGTGAGCCTACCGATCACCACGTCACGGGGTAAGCGGCCGACGGCGGGCGCTCACCCCGCCCGGTCATTGGTAGGAGACGAAGACCGGGGTCGGGCTGACCTTCATGGTCTGCCGCGGGGTGAACGTCGGACTGTCCGCCCGGTAGAAGTTCTTCCATCCCCACTGGACGTTGGGCGGGGCGTCACGGTGCAGCTTGTTCCAGGTCTCGAACTTCTCGCCCGGAGTGCCGAAGCCGTCGGCGTGGATGAGCACCTGGATGTCGTCGTAGTCGGTGTGCACGGCGGACCGGTTCTCGATCATGCTGAGCTTGAACTGGTGCAGGATCAGCAACTTCTGTGGCAGGTGACGCTCCCGGGTGTAGCCCGCCAGCCATTCGGCCGTGCGGTTGACTTCGGCCGCGTCGACCGAACCGACCACCTTCATCGGTCGCTCGGGCGGCTCGAGCCGCCACTCCGGGTCCAGGGCAAGGCCGACGTTCGGCAGCGCGAGCAGCGAGGCGTACCGCTTGGCCTGGGTCAGGAAGTCGGTGTAGCCGGGTTGCAGGTCCAGCACGACGTACATGCCGGCCCGGTGCGCGGCCTCGACCCACGGCCGCAGCTTGGTGACCGACGTCTCGCGGGAGTAGTCGCCGTCCGATCCGGGCGAGGCGGCGGAAACGGTGGTGATGATCTCGAAGGCGGGTATCACCTTCTCCTTGCTCAGCGGCTGGTATTCGGCCGCGACCCGCCGGGCCCGGGCGATGGCGGCATCGAGCGGCTGCTGCCCGAGCGAGCCGAGAACCGTGCTGCCCGGGTGGCCGTAGAGCGCCACCATGCGCCGGCCGGGAAAGAGCAGCTGGCCGCCGCCGGGCAACTGGACCCCGGTCGCGGCCGCGTCGACGCGGTCGCGTAGCCGATCGGCGGGCCCGAACGCGCTGCCCAGCGCGAGAACGCGGGAAGCACCGTGGCCGGCCAGGGCGCTGATCGTTCCGCCCTCGGCGCGCGGATCGGCGGCGCGAGTCTGCACCACCCGCGCACCGCCGGCACGCGCAGTGGCCGTGGCCGCCCGGCTGGCGGGCTGGTCGAGTGCGAGGACCACCAGGCCCTTCAGCGGGGCGGGCGGTCGGATTCCGGTCTCCGCACCGCGGGCCGCGTCCGGTGACACCTTCACCGGCGACCCGGCCGAGTGTTGCCTCGCCCACGTCGTCGCCTTGGCACCTACCGGCACGGCCGTGCGTACCCCCAGCCGATCCAGTTCGGCGCGTACCGCGTCTCCCGCCGTGCGTGCGGGGGCGCCGCCACCCGCCGGAGTGACCAGCAGCGGTACGCCGAGCCGCTCGGCGGCCGCAGCGGCCCGGGGCAGGCCGCCCTGGTCGCCGTCGGCAACCAGGACCACTGCGGGGGAGCGCCTGTAGAGGGCCTGGCTCGCGCCGAGTGCGAGTTGGGCCGCCGTCGTTCCGTCGACCACAGTGGTCGCATCCTTCGGCTCTGCGGTGACGGCCTGGGCCTGCGACCGGTCCGCACTCACCTTCGCACCCGCACCCGCACCCTCATCCGCGCCCGCGTCGGTGCCCGCATCGCCACGCTGCGCCGTCGTCGACGTGCACCCGGCGACGGCCAGAACGCCGGCGAACACGGCCGCCAGCAGGCGTGTGCGGCTCCGGGCAGGGATCACCCGGGCCGGGCCGGGCAGTCGGTCGCAGTCCCCGTTGGAGATCATCGGCCGAGCCTAACTGTCGCTTCCGACACGGGTGTCCGAATCCGCTGAACGCGGACACGGCGAGTGCACTCACTCCGCGGGCGCTCCGGTGATGCTCGTACCCGCCTTCGTCAGCGTGTAGTCGACGACCTCGCCACTCCAGAAGTGGAACCGCAGGTTCACCGTGCCGTCGTGCAGTTCGGCGAAGAACGCGGGCAGCAGCCTTATCTCGCCGGTGTCGTAGGAGGGGAGGAAGGACGCCCCGAACTCCTTGTACGACGTCCAGTCCGCCGGTCCGGCATTACTTCCGTCGGGGTAGACGGCCTCCATCGTGGCCAGCCGGTCGCCGTGGAATGCGGTGGGCACGGCGAACGCGTCCGACGCCCCGGTCGCCGCGGCCAGCAGGGGCCGGTCCGCCACGACGACCTCGAACTTCCAGGTCGAGCCGGCGGAGAACCTCGCGGTCAGCACGGCGTTGGTTCCGTAGTCGCCGCCTGCGGTTAGGGACGCCAGCAGCCCCGCACGGAAGGTCAACTGGTCGCCGTTCAGCACGTAGTCGCGCCCGGCGCGCAGGACCCGGTCGGCGTACTCGATGCGGACCAGCTGGTTGCCGTTGAGGTTCAGGGTGACCGTCTGGTCGGCGGGCTCGGCGTCCTTGTCCACGAACACCAGATCGCTGCTCGCGGTGGAGGACCGGCCGACCCAGCTCGTCCGCATCACGTCGTAGAGGTCGGTGTCCCGCCACTGGTAGGCGACCCGGTCGAAGTGCTGGCCGTTGTCCCACAGCATCGTGGTGAGGTGCTGCCTGCGGGCGTAGTAGCCGAGGTACTCGAAGAACTTCAGCTTCTCGCCCTGCTCGATCGTCCCGGTGAACTTGTCGAACCCCAGCAGGCCGTACTCGCCCACCACCACCGGGATTCCGGCCGCGACCAGCGTGTCGTGCACCCGGTCGAAGGCGTCGGTCAGGTCCTGCCTCGCCGCGTCGTCGAACCGGGTGCCACCGGCGATGTTCACGCTGAACGGGTAGTACCCGTAATAGTGAACGGTGGCGATGATCCGGTTGTCGTGCAGCTTGTCGATGGTCTTCTTCAGCTCGTCCAGACGGGCCTGTGACGGCGAGCAGGTGAGCGTGGGCAGCACCAGCGGGCGGCTGGAGTTGCGCCCTCCGGAGTCACGGACGATCTGGTGGAACGCCGTGTTCAACTCGTCCAGCCACTGGAAGTACTCCGGGCTGTCGGCGTTCCAGTCGCCGGAGAACCGCGGCTCGTTGATGCTTTCCAGCATCAGCCGCTCGGGCTTGTCCCGCAGCCGGTCGGCGATCTGCGTCCACCCGGCCCGGAACCTCGCCATCACCTCGTCGTGCTTGGTCGGCATCTCGATGACCCAGGTGCCGGAGTCGTGGTGCATGTTGACCATGACGTAGAAGCCGGTCTGCAACGCCCAGTCGACTACCTGCTCCACCCGGTCCAGGTAGGCCGGGTCGATCGTGTAGTCCGGCGCAGGACCCATGTGCTGGAACCACGTCACCGGGATCCGGATGCTGCGGTAGCCCTGCGCCCTGAGCTTCTGCAGGAACTCTCTAGTCACCCGGGGATTTCCCCACGACGTCTCGTCCGGGCCGGTGGAGTCGAAGGTGTTGCCGAGGTTCCAGCCCGGCTGCATGGCGTCGACGTAGGCCTGCAGGTCGCCGGAACGCACGGCGTTCGCGGGCAGGTCCTTTGCTGGCATGGCACGTCCCTGGGCGAGGGCCGGTCCGCCGGCGGACGACAACGCGAGGGCCAGCGCGATCGTGAACACCGCGACGAGGGCCTGCCTGCTGCGTCCGAGCATGCGGCACGACCTTTCTGGTGGACCGTTCCCGGGCACGAACCGCCCCGGAGCGTAGTTACGCGTACCCGGCCGTTCCAGGGATGACGACGTTCCAGGACGGCCGGATCCGGCCCTGCCACACGGGTCCGGGGCCCACCACCACTCACACGGTCGCGGGGTCCGGGTCCTCCTCGGCCTCCACCACCAGCTCCTCCGCCCACAGCCGGCGCATCTCCGGGCAGGTTGCCAACAGGTCCGGCAGCGGCCCGCTCCCGACGACCCGGCCGCGGTCGAGCACCACCACCTGGTCGGCTCGCTGCAGCGCCGCCCGCCGGTGGGACACCACCAGCACCGTCTCCGGGCCGCGCCCTTCCTTGGCGGCGTCGGCGATCCGGTCCCACAGCAGGTGCTCGGTCTCCACGTCCAGCGCGGACGACAGGTCGTCGACCACCAGCAGGTCGGGATTGCGGACGAGAGCCCGGGCCGCCGTCGCCCGCTGCACCTGGCCACCCGACAGCCGTACGCCGCGCGGCCCGACCACCGTCTCCAGGCCCTCGGGCATCTCGGCGAGGTCGCGCTCCAGCGCGGCCAGCCGCATGGCGTTCGCGAGGGTGTCACCGTCTGCGGGCCAGCCCAGCAGGAGGTTCTCCCGCAGCGAGTCCGAGAACAGCCGCGGCACCTGTCCGGCGTAGGCGACCCGGCCGGGCACCAGGAACGTACCCGGGTCGTCCACCTGTTCGTCGTTCCAGCGCACCGTGCCGGAGGTGGCCGGCAGCAGGCCGAGCAACGCGCGGACCAGCGTCGTCTTGCCCGCCCCGACGGCACCGGTGACGACGGTGAAGGATCCGCGTTCGACCCGCAGGTCGACGCCGGTGACCCCCCGGCCGCCGTCGTGGTGGCGTACGGTCAGGTCGCGCACTTCCAGCGTGCGCAGCCGGTCGGCGGCCCCGGCTCGGTCCGGCGCCTCGGTGAGCACCGGCGGCGGCTCCTCGTCGAACCACACCTGACTGTGCCGCGCCAGGTCGTCGGCGGTCTCGTGGTCGGCCATCAGCCGGGTGAGCCGCTCGGTGGCGACCGCGCCCTGGGGGATGCGGTAGAGCATCCGGCCGAGGATGCGCGGCAGCATCGTCAGCCAGCCGACGTAGCTGGTGAACAACGCCAGGTCGCCGACGGTGAAGTCGCCGCGCCGCATCGCCGGTGCCGCCAGCAGCAGCACCAGACCGATGCTCACCTCGACGGTCGCGCCGGTGACGGTGTCCAGCATGTCCATCGCCAACCGGTCCTTGACAGCGGCCTGCCGGCGGCGGCGGTTGTGTGCCCGCAGCCGGTCGAGGACGGCGTTCTCCGCACCGGCGGTCTTGATGGCCAGCACGCCCGCGAACGTCTCGCCCACGAACGCCGTCACCGCCGCGCCCAGCTCGCGGGCACGGGCGTGGATGCGTCGGATCACCTCGCTGAGCACGCGGATGAGGACCACCACGACCGTGAGCGGCAGTACCAGGACGACCGTGATCACCGGGTCGATCGAGGTCATGATGGCGAACGCGCCGATGCCGAACAGCACGGCGCCGATCAGGTCGACGCCGTTGTCGGTGGCGATCACGAGGTCCTCGACATCGTCCCGGAAGCGGGACACGGCCTCACCGGAGGAGTGCGGCAACCGGCTCGCCGCCGGGCCGCGGGCGGTGAGGATGGACCGCAGTGCGTTGGAACGCAGCATGGTGCCCGCACCGATCCACCAGTACGGCCAGATGTTCACCGCGAACCAGAACACCCCACCGCGAGCGGCCTCCGCCGCGACGAACGCCGCGCACAGCCACAGCGCGGTGTCCAGGCCGGCGGCGCTGTGACCGCTGATCTGGTCGAACAACCCCTTCAGGATCAGGCCGGTGAGCAGGGGTACGACGAAGAACAGCGACCACAGCAGGCCGCCGACGACGTACCGGCGCAGGTCGAACCCCACCAGCCGGCGCATGACGAGGAGTACGCCGGACCGCCAGCTCACCGGCGGCCGGCTCCCGCGCTGCGCGGTGGTGGTCTCGGTCGGGGCGCTCATCGGCGTACTCCACTCATCACTTCGGGCTCCGGCCGCTCCGGCCGGGGCTGACGCAGCCCCGCCGCGGCCAGCAGGTGCGCGAACCTGCTGTCCGGGTCGGCGGCCAGCACCTCGCGCCGGCCGTACTCCACCACCCGGCCGTCCTCGACGACGGCGATCTTGTCCACCCTGGCCAGGGAGGACAGCCGGTGCGCGATCAGCACGGCGGTACGGTCGGCCAGCAGCCGGTCGATCGCGCCCTCGATGTGGTGTTCGGTGGCCGGGTCCAGCCGGCTGGAGGCCTCGTCGAGGACGACCAGGCCCGGGTCGGACAGGAACGCCCGGGCGAACGCCAGCAACTGCGCCTCGCCGGCGGACACGCCACCGCCCTGAGCCCCGAGCACGGTGTCCAGCCCGTCGGGCAGGGACGCCAGCCAGTCGCCCAGGCCGACCTCGGCGACCACCTCCCGCAGCAGGTCGTCGTCGGCGTCACGCCGGAACATCATCAGGTTGTCGCGCACACTCGCCGCGAACAGCTGGACGTCCTGGGTCACCACGCAGATCCGGCGGTGGACCGAGGCGAGGTCGGTGTCGCGCAGGTCGACCCCGCCGAGCCGGACACTCCCCCGGGTCGGGTCGTACAACCGCAACACCATCCGGGCGATCGTGGTCTTCCCGCTGCCGGTACGCCCCACCAGGCCGAGCGTCTCCCCCGGTGCCAACTCGAGGTTGACATCGGTGAGCACCGGCTCGTCGTCGTCGGCGTAGGCGAAGTGCACACCGGAAAGCTCCAGCCGCATGGGGCCGGTCGCGGGTAGCGGCGTGGGGTGGGCGGGTTCGGGCAGCGTGCGTTCCTCGGCGAGCAGGCCGCCGATCCGGGCCACTCCGGCGAGGGCCTTCTGGTACTGCTGCAGCTGGTCGATGATCCGCTCGAACGGCGACCGCACCATCTGGGTGTACTGGAACAACAGCACGGCCGTACCCACCGTCAGCGTTCCCGACTGCTGCACCCAGGCGGCGAGCCCCAACACGAGCGCCGTGCCGGCAGCGAACGCGAGGTTGGTGACGGCGAACAGCCCGCCGCCGATGCGTTCGGCGCGCAGCTCCGCGCGGTAGACGTCGGCGCTGGTGCGGTGGAACCGCCTGACCACGTGTTCGCCCGCGCCGTTGGCCCGGATGTCCTCCGCCGCGGCCAGCCGCTCCTCCACGGCCCCGAACAACGCCGCGAACTTCTCGCGTACGCGTGTCATCGCGGGCACTGCGACCCGCTGGGCACGCACCATGAACCAGCCGATGAGGACGCAGTACGCGAGCAGCACGGCGCCGATGCGCAGGTCGACGTTGAGTACGACGATGAGCACGCCGACCAGGAGCAGCAGGCTGGCCACGACATCGAGCAGGAACGCCACCACGAAGTCGGCCAGCGCGACCACGTCACCGTCGACCCGTTCGATCATCTCCCCCGGCGTGCGCTTGCCGTGGTAGGCCATGTCCAGGCCGAGGGCATGCTCGGCGAGGCGTTCGCGCAGCCGGTTGGTGCCGTCCCAGGCGAGCCGGCTGGCCAGCCAGGCGGTCAGCATCCGGGCCAGCTGACCGAACACCGCGAGCCCGAGGTATCCGACCGCCAGGAACGTGAGCTGTCCGGTGCCGGCGCCGGCGATCGCCTCGTCGACGAACCTGCGGGTGAGTTGTGGAGCCAGCAGCGGCAGCACGGTGGCGACCAGGATCACCGCCACCAGGGCAAGCGCGGCTCGCCGCCCAGGCCACAGCAGGCGCAGGACGACACGACGGGGGGAGGGGGAAGTAGACATGATCGCCTCGACGCTACGAGGCGGACCGCCGCGCGGCAATTGGTTTACGCCGGGAGGCGGAGGGACCGCTACCGTGCGTACAGCTTGGTGAGCTCCGCCACGACGTCGTCCCACTCCGGTCCCGGGCGGCCGGCCAGCGCGGCGGCCAGCCGGTCGAGGTAGTAGTGCCAACCCGCGGCCACGTCCGTCACGCCGGCGGCCGTCGGCAGCCGATGAACGAAGAGCAGGCTGGTGCCGGTGCCCTCTGGGTCATCCGGAGTGAGCGTGACCTCCACCCGCCAACGAGGCTCCCCCGGAACGGACCAGTCGACCACCAGCCGGTGCGGCGGGTCGCATTCCAGGATGGTCACCGGCTCCGGCCCCGCGCCGTCCTCGCCGGTCATGGTGAACTCCACGGTCGACGCGATGCCTGGACGTCCGGTCCAGGTGCCGATCCAGCGGGCCGACCGCTCGGACTCGGTGACGGCGGCCCACACCTCCTCGACCGGGTCCGGGTAGGTACGGCGGAACTCCAGGCCTACGCCCGCTCCTTCGCCGTCTTCGGGGACCACCCGGCCGAGGTCGGCACGTGTGTCGGCCATGGACCACTCCTGTTCGTCGCACAAGTCGAAGCCTCGACTATAAGGTCGGGCTTAAACAAGTACCACCTCCTCGAAGGCGCGTCCGACGGAGGAGTCCGACGGGAAGTCCGGAGAAAATAGTTCGGACACCGTGTCGAACCGGTGCCCGGCCGTTCGAAGTGTGGTTGGAAGGTGGGTCGAGGCCCAACCACAGACGAGGCACACAGGAGATCGACATGCGCGTGATGGTTCTGGTCAAGGCGACCGACGACTCCGAGGCCGGCGTGATGCCGGAGGAGCAGTTGATCGACGAGATGGGGAAGTACAACGAGGAGCTCGTCAAGGCCGGGGTCATGCTCGCCGGCGACGGCCTGCACCCGAGCTCCAAGGGCGTCCGGGTGCGCTTCTCCGGCAAGGAACGCTCGGTGATCGACGGGCCGTTCGCGGAGACGAAGGAACTCGTCGCCGGCTACTGGCTGTGGCAGGTTCGTTCGATGGACGAGGCGGTCGAGTGGGTGAAGCGGTGCCCCAACCCGATGCTCACCGATTCCGAGATCGAGATCCGCCCGGTGTTCGAGCCGGAGGACTTCGGCGAGGCGTTCACCCCGGAGGCCCGGGAGCGTGACGCGCGCCTGCGCGCACAGACCTCGCAGCGGTAGTTCGGGCCGGCGGCCGGTGCGCCGGTCCGCCGGGGTGGTCTACCGGCGCGCGATTCGCCGATAACGCTCGGTCGCGCCGCTCGCGTCACCCGCGCCCGTCCCGGCGTCGGCCGGCGGGCGTGGTCTGATGGGGCCCGTGAGGGCAGAATCCCAGCTCGCCGGCCATCCGACCAGTCGTCCGAACGCCCACCGGGACGCCCACCGGGCGATCGAGACGGTCTGGCGGATGGAGTCGGCCAAACTGATCGCCGGGATGGCCCGGATCGTGCGCGACGTCGGCCTGGCCGAGGAACTCGCGCAGGAGGCGCTGGTCGCCGCCCTGGAGCAGTGGCCGACCGAGGGGGTTCCCCCGAAACCGGCGGCGTGGCTGATGACCATCGCCAAGCGGCGCGGGATCGACCGGCTGAGGCGGGAGGAGCGGCGCGACCAGAAGTACGCCGAGATCGCCCGCGACCTCGACGTCGAGCAGGGCGACCACGCCGACGAGGTGGCCGCTGCCCTGGACGACCACATCGAGGACGACCTGCTCCGGTTGATCTTCGTCGCCTGCCATCCGGTGCTGTCCACCGATGCCCGGCTGGCGATGACGTTGCGGGTGATCGGTGGCCTGCGTACGGACGAGATCGCCCGCGCCTTCCTCGTACCCGAAGCCACGATCGCCCAGCGGATCGTGCGCGCGAAACGCACGCTCGCTCAGTCCGGTGTGCCGTTCGAGATCCCCGAGGGTTCCGACCGCGCGGCCCGACTGTCGTCGGTGCTCGAGGTGATCTATCTGATCTTCAACGAGGGGTACGCCGCGACCGCCGGTGACGACTGGCTGCGGCCGGCCCTGTGCGACGAGGCGTTGCGGCTGGGGCGGATCCTGGCTGAGCTCGCACCGGGTGAGGCCGAGGTGCACGGCCTGGTCGCACTGATGGAGATCCAGGCATCGCGGGCGAACGCGCGGGTCGACGCGTCCGGGCAGCCGGTGCTGTTGCTCGACCAGGACCGCGGGCGCTGGGACCAGCTGCTCATCCGCCGGGGACTGGCCGCACTGGAGCGGGCCGACTCGCTGGGGCAGCCCGCCGGGCCGTACGTCGTCCAGGCCGCGATCGCCGCCTGCCACGCTCGCGCCCGTACGCCGGAGGAGACCGACTGGACGCGGATCGTCGGGTTGTACGGCGTACTCGCCGCGATGGTCCCCTCGCCGGTGGTCGAGCTCAACCGCGCGGTCGCGGTGGGAATGGCCCGGGGCCCGGCGGAGGGACTCGCCCTGGTGGATGCGCTGGTCGCCGAGGGCACGCTGGCGGAGTACCACCTGTTGCCGTCTGTGCGCGGCGACCTGTTGGTGAAGCTGGACCGGCGGGACGAGGCGCGGGCGGAGTTCGAGCGCGCCGCCTCGCTCACCCGCAACGAGCGCGAACGCGCTCTGCTCCTGCGCCGCGCCGCCGACTGCACCACCGACTGAGCCGGGTTCTGGGGTTGGCTTCCTCAGAACGGCGGTAGGTCGTTGTCGGCCGTTCCCGTTGTGGCGCTGACCACTGGGTCATCGACGGCCGGGTCGGTGAGGGATGGTGTTCCGCTGCGGTAGCGCCGGCCGTGGGGGTCGGTGAGGGTGTGTTCGCCGGGTCCGCTCTGGTGGAGTTTCCAGTCGCGGTCGGTTTTGGCCTTGTGGTGGCGCGGGCACAGCGGTGCGATGTTCTCTACAGACGTCGATCCGCCGTGGGCGTGTTCGGTGTTGTGGTCCAGATGGCAGGTCGCCGCCGGTCTCCTGCAGGTGGTCCATGCGCAGCGCTGGTCGCGGGCATGCACGAGCTCTGCCTGCAGCCCGCGCAGGAATCGGGTGGGTAGCGGATGCAGATGCAACAAGCGTCCGGTGACCGGGTGGGTGACCCCGACACTGAATCTCGCCTCGGGGTTGTCGAGGTGGTTGGCGACGATCCTGGCGGCCACCTCGGTGATGACGGGTCCGAACCCGCCGAGCTCACCCGGCTGGGCGGACAGCCCCATCAGGGTGGTGAGCGGGATGTTCAGCTGGATCTTCGCGCGCGTTCGTATGGCACCCCAGCTCGGTTGTGAGGAGCACCAGGGTGGTGTTGGTGGTGTCGGGTTGCCTGTCGGTGGATCAGGCGGATCAGGCAGACCCGGCGGGTCGGCCGGCTCATCGGGTCTGCGGTTCTGCCGCGGAATCTGACCCGCGGTGGGGAGAACGGAGTTGGGACCGGAGGTGTTGGACCCCATGGTGCGAGCGGTTGCATTCTCTGCGGCCGCGGCGCGCGCGGCGGCGTCGTGGGCTTCAGCGTCGTGCGTGGTGGAGCAGTGGCAGGGGGTGTAGTGGGCGGTGGTGTTTGCGGTTCCGGCGGGAGCGCAGTCGCCGCAGTCACATCCGGCGCTGTGCAGGTCGTGGTCGGGGTACCGGTGTACCGCACAGCACCCCTGCTCGCCGCGCTCCTGCCAGGCGTCGCCTTCCGCGGTGCACTGCTCAGTCTCCCGCGGCTTCTCGTCCCGCCGCGTCTCGTCCCGCCCAGCCTCGTCCTGCTCAGGCCGCTTCTGCTCCGCATCATCCTGCCCAACCTCGTCCTGCCCAGCCTCGTCCTGCTCGGTTTCGCCGTGCGTTTGTTCAGCGAGCGCTGGGACCGAGCAGTCGGCGATGTCGGCGGTGCCGGTGAGTAGGGCGGCGGCGACGTCGGCGCGGAGTTGGCTGAGGGTGCGGGTGTCGCCGGTTGCTTTGACTGCGCGGGCGATGGCGTCGATGTGGCCGTACGCTTCGGCGGCCTGGTCTGCGGACAGGCCGCGGATGGCGAGGTCGGCGACGCCGTCGACGGCGGGCCAGATCGCCACGTTGCGCCCGGACCTGGCGGCGCGGTGACGTTTGGCGGCGGCGTCGGGGTCTGCCTTGACGACCTCGGCTTCGACCTTCGCCCGCAACAACCCGCCCCGCAGTTCCAGGACTTTGGGGAAGATCGCGTCCTCGATGGCACCCCACACATCGGGTTCGGCGTCGGTGATCCGGTCCACGATCACCCGCACATCGTTGAGCTCCAGCTGCCCGCTGGCCAACGCCTCACGTACCCGCGGCAGCCGGGGCAGCGTGGCGGCCAGGGCCACGTACTGGTGCGCGCGGTACCCGGTCCACCCCAGCAGCGGTTCGAGGACCTCCGGGGTCATCGGATCCGGGGTGACCCTGCGTCCGGCCGGGCCGTCAACCCTGCCGGGTTCGGCGTAGGCCAACTCGTTCACCGCGGCCAGGCACTCAGCCTCCAGCCAGCAGATCAGCCGCCGCCGTGCCTTGATCAGCTCCTCCAGCTCGAACCCGCTACACCCAGCCACGTCGACCCCCGCCACCGCCGCCGCCAACCCAGGACCCGCCGGCAGATCAGCAAACCCCGCGGGCAGCACCCGACGGCCACCGGGCTGCCCGCCCAGGTGGCCGTCGAAGCACTCACCGCCATCGCTCACGCGTCCCTCTCCTCAGGTTTGTGTGGGGAGGTTGAGGGTGATCCCGCCGAGACAGAGGTAGATCATGGCGGTGAGGGAGTCGGGTCCTGGGTGTCCGTAGCCGCGGCGTTGGATGACTCGGATCTTGCTGTTGATGCCTTCTGCTCGGGAGTTGGACAGGCCGAGTTCGACGGCTGCGACGGTTTGTTCGAAGTACTTGGTCAGGCGGGTGGCCAGTTGGTGCATCGCGGGGATCGTGGATCGGAACGCGCGGATGATCCACCTTTTGAGGTATCGGCGGGCCTGTTCGGGTGGGATGCGGTAGAGGTCTCGTAGTTGTTCTTTGAGGGTCCACGACCGGAAGAGTTGGTAGTTGTGGCGGCGCAGGGCGTTGATGAGGGCGCGGCGTTCGTCGGTGAGGTTCTCAGCACCTGAGCGCAGCGCTGTCTTCAGTCGTCGCCACGCCTTGGCGGGGGCGTTGATCTGTTCGGCCACGGTGAGCGGCCCGGACCGCTTGATCGGCGTGGCCGGGGTGGGCGGTATGGCGGGGTTGGCTTGGCGGGCTTTGTCGAGGGCTTCGTTGGCCCACTTGATGACGTGGAAGGGGTCCAGGCACACCGCGGCCTGGGGCGCGTTCTCTTCGGCGACGGGCATGTAGATCGGTGAGCCGTCCATGGTGATCGCAGTGAGCTGTTCGCTGCGGTCAGGGCCCAGGGCGGTGAAGAAGTCGGTGAACGCTTTGCGGGTGCGGTCCTTGGTGACCCACACCACCCGGCCGGTGTCGTGGTCGCAGACGATGGTCAGATAGTGGTGGCCACGTTTGTAGGAGATCTCGTCCACCCCGATCCGATACAGCCCGTCCAGCCGGTCGGTGGGCAGGTGCTCGGCCACCAGCATTCTCACTGCCCGGTCGACCGCTTCCCACGAGCACCGAAGCAGCCGCGCGACGCTCGTTTTGTCCATGCGCTGGGCCAGCCAGCCGATCACGTCTTGGAAGTCGCGAGTGTGCCGGGCGTTCGGCCGCGCCCACGGCACGGTCTCGGTGCGGATCCCACATGCGGGGCAGGCGATCCGGGCGATGTCGGCTTCCAGCCACACCTTGGTGGCCCCGAAGTCCAGGTGGCGCCAGCGGCGGCGGGAGATGTCATAGCGGGCCCGGGTCGAGTACCCACACGGGCACCGGTAGCGGCGACCCCGCCGGCGCCGAAGACCCACAACCAGGCCGTCGCCGGTGAACTCCACCGAGCACACCGATGCCCCGGGCAGACCCAGGATGCGGTTGAATACTGTGCTGACGCGCACGTGCGTTGCTCCAGACGGTTAAGGATTCGACACCCAGAACCTAAGGGCAACCACGTGCGCGTCCTTTCATGCCCCGCCCCGCACCCCACACCCCAAGCCATCCACACCAACCGCCCCTCCCGGCCCGGCCAGCAACCCACACCAAGCCGAGGAGAGGGTCACGCGTTCGATTCTACCGAACAAGATCGACCCGCGCGCGCCGGAAACCCCTTACCCACAACGAAGAATCCCGGGTAGCAACTTCACCTTGCGCCAGCCCCGACAGACCCACGCAAGTGCTGAGCTAGGAAGGAAGGTGCTTCCACTGCCCTTCTGACACGACCTCGACGGTGCCGTCGACCACCTTGATGGCCGTCTGGTCGTCCATCACGTACGCCGGACCGGAGATCCCGGCCGCCCATCGTTCCGCCTCGGCCATGGAGTTGCCCGGCATGCCGTCCGGAGCCAGGTGGGGGCAGATCGAGAAGTCGACGATGCCCAGGGTGCTGTCGTCCCCGGTCGGTGGCCTCCACTGGATGAAGTCCTCTCCGACCTCGGGGGTCATCACCATGCTCCCAGCACTGAGTCCCACCCAGACCGTCTCGCTCAGCGACGGAAGGAGGTCCACCAGTCCGGACTGCCGCATCCAGTAGCACAGGTAGAGGACATCGCCGCCGGCCACCAGCAGGACGTCCGTCTCCCGGACCAGGGGTACCCAGCGTTCTTCGTCGATGCTGGGCAGCGCGGTGAGCTCCAGCACGCCGACGGACTTCCAGCCCAGGTCGACCATGGGATTCTGGGAGTTTCCACTGATGAACTCCCAGGCCTTGACGCCGGGGCCGACCCAGGGATGGCCGTACTGCGCGGTGGGGATGCACAGGGCGCTCGAATCGGAGATCGGTTTGCCCAGCAGGTCGACGAGCGCATCGCGGATGCTTGGGTTGGTGACACCACCGGAGGTGAGAAGGAGCTTCAAGATGCCTCCCGATTCGAGTGCGACGGGGCGGTCCGACGTACGGAACCGGGACCAATGCGCAACCTGGCCTTGCTGAACGGGGGAAAGCTACCACCAACCGGCCGATCGCTCAGCCCCGTTCAGATCGAGCGGAGGCAGCACCGTACGGCACCACGGCAGTAGCGCCCACCCGGGCCGCCTCGGGCCGCACGCTGGCACGATACTCAGCACGCCGATCGCTTCGGCGTCTCGGCGACGACGGATGGACGACGATGAACCCTGCGGTGACAGTCCGGCCGTTCGACAAGGCCACCGACACGGATGCGGTTGCCGCGATCGACCGTTCGTTCGTCACCGACGAGGCCGTGCGGGTCTCACGTACAGACGACGGCTTCGAGCTCGCCGAGGTGAGCGCCGAACCGCTCACGAAGGTCTTCCCGCTCGACCTCGACCAGCAGACCGAGCACGGCCGGTGGGACGCGGCCTGGGTCGCCGAAGCCGCTGACACCGGTGACCACCCCGAGAGCACCCGCCCAACTACCGTGGTGGGTTTCGCCGCCGTCCGCTTCTCCCGGTGGAACCACCGGGTCGAGCTTTACCACCTCTACGTCGACTCCGCCCACCGCGGCCGGGGTGTCGCACGTGCGCTGCTGGAGAACATCGACGAGGATCCGATGATCCGTGAGCAGGGGCACTGCCTGTGGCTGGAGACCTCGCACCTGAACGTGCCGGGAATCCGCGCCTACCGCGCGTTGGGTTTCGAACCCTGCGGCCTCGACCTGGAACTCTACGGCGACCCGCCCAGCGGGCCACGGGAGATCGCGCTCTTCTTCGCTCGCCCGCTTCCCCAGAAGCCCGCCCCGTAACGGAAAGAGCCACGACGAGGCCACGCACGGACAGTCGTTGCGGCGTCTTCGGCGGTGACATGGCAGGCTTGCGGGATGAACGACGATCGGAACGTGCTCGGCGGCGAACTCGCCCCCTGCGGGACCGACCCGGTGACCGGCTTCTACCGGGACGGCACGTGCAGCACAGGTCCGGACGATCTCGGAAGCCACACGGTGTGCGCGGTGGTGACGCAGGAATTCCTCGCCCAGCAACGCGAACTCGGCAACGACCTGTCCACGCCGAGGCCGGAGTTCCACTTTCCCGGCCTTCGTCCCGGCGACCGCTGGTGCGTGGTGGCCGCGCGCTGGCTGCAGGCGCTGGAGGCGGGCGTGGCCCCGCCGGTCGTGCTGGAGGCGACGAACGCCCAGGCAACGCAGCTCATTCCGCTGGAGACGCTCCGCAAGTACGCCGTCGACGTACCCCCCGACATCCGATCGCTCACCTGAGCGGATCAGCGGCCACGCACCCGCGGCAGGACCTTCTCGGCGTAGAAGCCGAAGAACGCTTCCTGGTCCGGGCCGATCTGGTTGACGTACACCTCGTCGAAGCCGGCGTCGGCGTACTCCTTGACCGCCGAGATGTGCTCGTCGAGGTCGTCGCCGCACACCAGCGCCTCGCCGACCATGTCCTCGGTGACCAGACTCGACGCCTGCATGAAGTGCTCTGGGTACGGCAGCACCTGCGCGAGCTCGCCCGGGAGCTGCTCGTTGGCCCACAGGCGGTGCGCGGTGGCGCGCGCCTTGCCCGCGTCGGTGCCGTAGCAGACCTTGAAGCCCACCTGCGTCGGCTTGCCCTCGCCGCCGTTGGAACGGAACTCCTCCAGCAACGACGCGTCCGGCATCGTGGTGCACAGGCCGTCGCCGACCTGCCCGGCCCGCCGAGCGGCCTCCGGACCGAACGCGGACACGTAGATCGGCGGCGGCTGGTCCGGGCAGGTGTAGAGGCGGGCGTGCTCCACGGTGTAGTGCGGGCCGTCGTGGTTGACCACCTTGCCGGTGAACAGCTTCCGCATCACCTCGATCGCCTCCTCGAGCATGTCGAGGCGAGTGCTGGTGGCCGGCCACGGGTCACCGAGGATGTGCTCGTTCAGCGCCTCGCCGCTGCCCACACCGAGCGCGAACCTGCCGTCCAGCAGCACCTGGCTGGTCGCCGCCGCCTGGGCGACGATCGCGGGGTGGATACGGATCGTCGGGCAGGTGACGGCGGTGGTGATCGGCAGACTGCACACCTGGGAGATCGCGCCGATCATCGACCAGACGAACGCGCTCTGCCCCTGCTCGTCGTTCCACGGGTGGTAGTGGTCGGAGATCCACAACGCCTCGAAGCCGGCCCGCTCGGCCAGTTTGGCCTGAGCCACCAACTCGGCCGGGGTGAACTCCTCACAGGACAGGAAATAGCCCAGACGCATCTGGTGTCTCCTTCGTCGATTGTTACGAAAGTTCGAAGATGCATAAAACGATCGAGAAACCGGCCCAGGAAAGATCGTGAAAAGGTACGCAGACACGAACGCGGGCGCCAATCCGGCACCCGCGTCCGTGTCACCGGCCGCGTAACCGGTCGTACGACCGGCCGACAGGCAACGCTGAAACCGATCGGACTACTGCGACTTCAAAGCCTGGGTCAGCTCCTCCTTGGACATGCCCCCGGCGCCCTCGATGCCCGCGTTGCGGGCCTGGACGAGGAGTTCCTGCTTGGTCTCCTGACCGGGCTGCTCGCCGATGTGCTTCTCCCGGCTTGCCGCGAACGCCTTGCCGAGCTCCTCCCGGCGCGCCTCGTCGAGCCGGTCGCGGAGGCCGGGAAGAACCTGGCTCTCCTCCTCGTCCACGTGGTGCTGCACCGCCTCGACGAACTCGTTCAGCTTGGTCTCGAAGCTCGGGTCGTTGGGGTCGGTGGCCTTCAGCTGGGCGAGGAGTTCCTCTGCCTGGGCGTGTTCTTCCTGGCTGTGCGCAACCTCGTCGGCCTCAGCAGCCTCGCTGCGAGCCACGGGGTACACCTCGGCTTCCTCAGCCCGGGAGTGCGCCACGAACAGGGCCGACAGCTCGGGCAATGTCAATGCTCGCTTGTCAGGCTCGTTCTGCAGGACGTCGAACAACCGCTCGACCTCGCGATGGTCTGCCATGATCAGGTCGACGACATCCGCCATGTGTATTTCCTCTCCCCGATATTTCTGGTCACTTGGTGCGGTGAGTTGGTCCGCGCCGTCATTCCACCATGGTTCCTGGTCAGTCGCTTGTCGCGACGCTGCGGCGAGTCCGGGAAGCCGCCGCAGCCGTAAGGGGAGCCGCCGGGCTCAGTAGTCCACGGACAGGGCCGCGACCAGGTCGCCCACCTCGGGCTTCGGCAGCGAACGCGCGACGTCGGCCTGGGAGACGATCCCGACCAACCGGTGCCCGTCGATCACGGGCAGACGACGAACCTGGTGCTCGGTCATGGTGGCCAGGAGCTCGTCCACGTCGTCGTCGGCGCCGATCGTCACGGTCTGCTTGTCGCCCTGCTGGAACTGCTCGACCCTGGTCTCCTTCGGGTCGAGGCCCGCGGCGAGCACCTTCACCACGATGTCGCGGTCGGTGAGCATGCCCTTCAACCGGTCGTCCGCTCCACAGATGGGCAGCGCGCCGGTGTCGAGCTCGGCCATCTTCCGCGCGGCGTCGGCGATCGTGTCGTCGACGTGTGCGCAGTCCACTCCCGGAGTCATGATGTCGCGGGCAGTCGTCATGGATGTGCCTCCTGTCGTCTGTTCGAGAGCATCCGACGTGTCCGATCGGGCACGGAGCGTGCACGGGGTCGTGCGCAGGGTCCGTACTCGGATCGTGCGGGCGTCCTACCCGGCCCTTCGTGACCCAACCGCTGCGGTGGTCACTTGCTGAGCGCACGCTCCAGCTCCGACTTGGTCATGCTGGAGCGGCCCTTGATGTTGCGCCGCCGCGCCTCGCCGTACAGCTCCTGCTTGGTCTGCCCCTTGGGGCCGGTCCGGTTGCCGGAACGCTGGCCGCCACGCTGCTGCGGCGACTTGTCCTTGACGGATTCGGGGCTGGCCTGGTCGGACTCACCGGACTGGGCGCGGTTCTTGTTCACCGTGCGTGCGGCGATCTCCTTGGCCCGGCCCTCACCCGCGCCGCGGTCCTTCGCGGAGTCCTTGACGTGCTCGTACTGCCGTTCGCGTTTGGAACTCCAAGCCTGCTGTGGCATCGGAAACTCCAATCTCCGTACTCCAGTTGGCTCCTGCGGAGGGCGTACCCCGCGTCGGCGCGATCACACGCCCGCAGTGGCCGAAACTGGCCAGTCAGCCCGCGTCGGGCACGCCGGACACGTCGACCCCTTCACCGGACAGGCCGTCGAGCAGCGCCCGCACGGTGAGTGGGGACGGGGATACGCCACGGGCAGGTGTGGGCAGCGCCGTCAGCATCGGGCCGTAGTCGGCGAGCGCGTCGAAGTGCGCCGGCCACCGGGCGACCGTCGAGGCGGGCAGGCGGACGGTGCCGGTCACGTGCCGGGAGAGCTCGGCCCACGTCCGTGGCGGCGTCGCCCCGGACGAGGCGACGCCGTGCGGGAACAGCAGAACCTCCACGTCGGCGTACGGGTCCCCCGCGGCGGCGGCAGCGGCGAGGTGGCGGAGCACGTCCTGACGCGCGCGCTCGACGCCGAAGAACGTCCAGTACGGCACCGACGCCGTACGCTCGGCCTGGACCGGGTCGAGCATGACGAACGACTCGACCAGCATCCGGTCGCCGCTGCCCCCCGCTTCCCTGATCCGGCGCCGGAACAACCTGGCTACCGGGCCGGAAAGCGCCTGCGGGGAAGGGATCCGGACGCGCACGTGCGAGCGACCGTGGCGCTCCGCCCAGTCGGCCACGTCCTGACCGAGGAGGGGGTCGAATCCCCACTCCGCCTCAGGACTCCGGCCGTCGGGTTCGGGTGCGGCGAAGCGGCTGCGCGGGGAGCCCTGCTCGTGCAGGAAGGCGGTCACCCGAGGCGAGCCGTTCAGGTAGTCCGCCGCGTCAAGCCCGCCTTGCGCACCGGTCTGGAACACGTGCCGCTCCGCCACCGTCGTGGTCGGCCAGGTGGAGGTGTCCTCCAACGTGACCACCGGAGCACCCGGCTCCAGGTGCCCGGCCAGAAACTCCACGTACGCAGGCGGAAGTTTCGTCCACTTCAACCGGAAGTACGTCATGCCGGCGACCATCAGCCGGTCCTGGTTGCCGTCGTGCATGTGGTGCAGGACGACGTGCGGGTTGCGTTTCAGCAGTGGGCCGGCCACCTCCCGGCCGAACTCCATCGCGCCCTGCGGATCGTCGGGATCGTTGCCGGCCCAGCGCACGGGCACCAGGACGGTCTGCGGCAGCCAGGCCATCCCCGTCGCGGCGTAGAGGTGGACGGCCGCGCCGTTGGACGAGCCGACCACGACACCGGGATACCGGCGGTCCGGGGACTGGGAGTACTGCCCCACCACCCAGCGCGCGATCGCGTCCAGGTCGACGTCACCGAGCCGGTCCGCCGGAACACCCTCCGCCGCCCCGCTCCAGGCGTACATCCGTCGCCGTTGCTCGACCGGCAGCAGACGTGACATTCGCACCGGCAGCGCCCGGGCGGCACCCTGGCCCAGGTGAGGGAAGTCCTTTCCGCACAGTGCCCGCGTGGTCGCGCGCAGCATCGCCGACGCGGAGTCGAACGCAGCGACCGCGCGTGCCGGCCGGATGTCGCGGCTCACGCCGCACCGGCCGGGACAGTCGCCGGCGACGGCACTGCCACGGGGAGAAGCTCTGGCGTCATCGTCGTAGTCTGCCACGCGGCGCGGTGGGCGCCGAGCGGTCGCTCAGGAGTGCTGTGCCGGGTTCGTCCAGTAGAAAGCCTCCGGGTCGTACGCCGCGGGCGTGGGGTGCTGCCACGGCGCGATCAGGCCGTTCAGCTTGAGGTTCTCCCGCGCAGGGACGTTTCCGAGCTCCTGGTGGGCGAGCTCCACGCACGGATAGTTGCCGACCACGCCCATGTAGAACGGGCCCTCGGAGATGTGGATCTTGATCATCTCCCACACCTGTTGGTACCGCTTCATTGCGTTGGTCTCCACCCGTGCCTTGTCGTAGATCTCCCACAGGCGGGTCACCGGGTCGTCGGCCGGCGGCTTCATGCTGGGCGGGTTGCGTTCGTACGGAGCGACCTTCGCGACCTTCGCCTCCTCCGGCGTGTTGCGGATCATGGCGTAGTTCGCGTACAGCGGCGCCCAGAAGGCGGCGCTCAGCCCGTTGCCGACCGGAACCATCAGCTCCGGGCTGACCAGGCACTCGTGTACCGGCATCGCGGGGTTCATCCAGGCGGTGTAGGCCATCAGCTCACCGGCCTGCCACTTCACGCTCCACTGCGCCGGCGGGACGGGGTTGCGGATGACGTCAAGTCCGAGCGCCTTCCAGTACTTCTGCAGAAGGTTGCCCATCTTGTCGCCGTCCTCGTTGGCGTCGGCCGCCTGGTCCAACCGCAGTCTGAACCGTCCGCCGTCGGGAAGCTCGCGCATCCCGTCGCCGTCGCGGTCCACGACGCCGATCTCGTCCAGTAGCTTCTTGGCCTTCTCCACGTCGTAGGTGACGTAGCTGTCCCGCCAGGACTCGAACGTCTTCCTGCCGTTGGGATCGGCCAGGCAGTCCGACGCCTTCAGGTTGTAGGTGCCGGTCGTCTTGTAACCGGTGTTGAAGAACACCGCCTTCTGCACCTCGTCCCGGTCGACACCGTGGGACAGAGCCTGCCGGAACTTCGGCTCGTTCAGCACCTTGCGGATGGCCGGATCCTTGTAGTTCAGGTTGAAGAAGAACAGCGAACCGCAGCCGGAACCGCTGTCCCACAACAGCACGTTCAGCTTGCTCTTCTTCGTCACCGCCTTGAGCCCGGACACGTCCGCCAGCGAGATGCCCATGAACGTGCCGTGCGCGTAGTCGACGTCGCCGTTCTGTACGCGCAGCTTGGAAACCTGGGGGTCCTTCACCGCGGTGAACGTCAGCGTGTCGACGTAGGGAAGCTGGTCGCCGTCGGGGGTGACACACCAGTAGTACGGGTTGCGTTCCCACACCATGATGCGGCCCTCGTGGTAGGACTTCAGCCGCCATCCGGTCATGGTCGGGCAGTCGGGGTTGATCCCGAAGTTCCGCTTGGACTCGAAGGTGTCGGCCCACTTCTCGCCGAGCCCGCCGGTGTAGGCGGGGTGGTACTTCACCAGGTAGTGCTTGGGCACGATCCACGTCGGGCCGTTGCCGTTCTTCACCCAGTTGGCGATGTACGCGGCGGTCAGCGGCGCGGAGGTGCTGAACCTGATGGTGATGGTGAGGTCGTCCGGCGCGGAGAGCTCCGCGGTCTTGCCGTCGGCGGCGACGAGTTCGGCCGGCGCGACCTCCGGGTGGCGCTCGTCGAGCACCATGTCCTTCCACCAGAACATGATGTCGGCGGCCGTGCAGGGCTCGCCGTCGGACCAGCGCAGCCCCTTGCGCAGGTGCAGGGTCCACTCGGTCTGGTCGGCGTTGGTCTCCCAGCTCTCCGCGAGTCCAGGTCCCACGTCGAGGGCGTCGTTCAGCCAGCGCAGCGGCGAGTGGCCGTACATGAACTCCTTGACCACGCCGCTGGCGGTGTCGTCCACGATGAGGCGCAGGTTGCCGCCGTACTTGCCGCGCCGCAGCCAGTTGTGCGGAATCACGTACGGGTTCGCCGGCAACCGCTCGCTCACCTCGGGCAGGGATCCGGCCTTCACCTGTTTGGCCAGCAGCGGTGACTCGGAGAACTTCTTCGGCGTCGGCAACGCCTTCGTACTCGACCCCTTGCCGGTGGCGGCGGATGTGGCCGGTCCGCCCTTCGCGGCCGGGGTGGCGCCGCCACCCGAGCACGCGGCCAGCATCGCCGCACCGGCAGCGACGGCGGAACCATGGAGGAAGGCCCGGCGGCTGAGCCGGGACGGGTGCTGCGCCTGCTCACTGCTCATGCGACCCCAATCAGTTCGCGCTCACGTTATGGCGAGCGCGGGCCGTCCCGCCTGGGCCGGGCCGGTTCCGGACGTCCGGATTCCGCCGTGGCGTTCACCACGAGTCGGGGAGGACGCAGGCGTACGTGGTCACGTCACCGTCGGCGCGCTGCTCGGCCACCGAGCCGGGCCTACCGTCGGTCGGCGGCGAACGGCTCCACCACCGCCGCGTAGCTCACCCACGGCCCGTGCGACCGGCGCAGCAACGTCGACTGCCGTTCGGCCGGCGGGTTCGACGGCGAGGTCGCCACCAGCGCACGCGACCCGCCGGGGCATCGGTGCTCGTGTGGCCGGGCGGGGTCGAAGTCCAGCAGCACAATGTGGTCCGGGCAGTAGTACGCGTGTCCCCAGTCGGCGCCCACGTCCGCAAGCCTGCCTTGACAGCTTCGTCCGCTCGCGCCAGCAGGTGTTGCCAGGCCGGAGCGAACTCGGCGTCCCCACTGCCTACCGCTCGCGCTGCCTGAGCACGCCGAGCCGAGAAGGCCCGGTGGGTCAGCCGAACCGGTGGGTCTCGCCGGCGTAGTCCAGCAGGACGCGCAGCACGTCGCGGATCGAGGCGACACCGACGACCGTTTCCTCCTGGCGCAGCGGGATGTGGCGTACCTCGCTGTCGCGCATGAGCGCCGCCACCCGGCTGATGCTGTCGGCGGGGCTGGCCCACACGGTGGTGGCGCCGACCAGGTTGTGCGCCTGGACCTCCTCCGGGTCGGCGTCGGCGGCCAGGGCGTGCACGACGTCGCGCTCGGAGATCATCCCCAACGGCGAACCCTGGTCCATCACCACCAGCGCTCCCACCGCGGCGTCGGCGAGGGACACCGCGGTGACGCGCAGCGAGTCGTGCGCGTCGACGTTGGCGACCGGCGCGCCCATGATCCGCTCGACCGGATCGTCGGGCCGCACCGGTCTCGCGGGCGCTTCCGCTGGTCTCGCCGTCGGTTCCTCCCCGGCTCGTTGCCGGGGCAGCACCCGGGTGTCCGGGCCCGGGTAGAGGAGGGACTCGTGTCCGTCGTCCCAGTCGACGCGATAGTGCTCGGCGCCCTTCGTACCCAGCACCTCGCGCACCGTTCCCAGCCGGTTGGGCCGGTCGGTCACCTCCGCCTGCACGATGATCCGGTCGCCGACTATCGCGTGCATGGCCGCCTCGCTTTCCGGTCCGGGGTGCGCGCCGAGGGCTCCCGCCGGCGGCACAGACATCTCGGGTGCTGACTGCACCCTGTCCACCGACCGGTCCGGGCACCAAGGGTCGATGGTCCCGCCATGGTCCCCGCGCGGCGCCGCGGTGAGCCGGGTGACGTGACGGATGCCCTTCGGCTCTGGCCTCCTGGTAGGAAACCGCCCACGCACAGCTCGCCAGATCGGCGGACGAGGCGGGGATACTGGCAGAGTGTGGAGGTGGCGGAACAAGCCTTCCGCACACCCTGCCGACGCTCCCCCGAGTGAGCGATCGGACAATCGCCGCGAACTGTGGGTTCCGAAGGCACGCAGGCCGAGGGGTGCGGAAACCACCCCACCCGGTGCGACCGGCCGGGCGGGTACACCAGCACGGGATGACCGGCCGTTGGAGCCCGCGCCCGGACCCGATCAGGGCCGCGTACGCCGTACCCTCCTCCCCTGGGTCCGCGCACACCTCGCCGTCCTTCTCGTACTGGCGGCCGTACTCGGCAGCGTGGTCGGCGGCGCCGTGGGCGCGACAGCCGTCTCGCGACTCGGCAGCCGGCCCTCCCAGGAGCCGACGGGCCGGCCGGTCGTCCTGGCGGAAGGGCTGCCGCGGATCGTGCAAAGGATCAGCCCGGCCGTGGTGGAGGTACGTACGTCCTCCCTCGGCGGCCGCGGCATCGGCAGTGGAATCGTCCTCACCTCCAACGGGCTGGTCCTGACGAACTTCCACGTCATCTCCGGCGCCTCCCCCGCCGGCCGGATCACCGTGCAGACCGGCACCGCGGCCACGTCCGGCCCCGTCCGACCGGCCACGTTGATCGGCGCGGACCCGAAGGCCGACCTCGCCGTCATCCGGGTCAACAACGCCAGCGGCCTCGTGCCGGCACCGCTGGGGAACTCCGACCGGCTGGCCGTGGGCGATCCGGTGATCGCGATGGGCGCGCCGTCCGGTCTTCAGGGCACGGCAAGTTTCGGCATCGTCAGCGCGCTGGACCGGCTGGTGCGGGTGGCCGGGCCGAGCCTGGGCCTGGCCGGCCAGGGCCCACCGGTCACCTACCGCGCGATCCAGACCGACGCCGCCCTCAGTCCGGGCAACTCCGGCGGCCCGCTCGTCGACCAGACCGCGACGGTCGTCGGCATCACCTCCGCGGTCTTCGAGGGAACCAGCGGCAGCTCCATCGGCGTGGGCTTCGCCATCCCGATCAACGACGCCGAGAAGCTCGTCCGCGCGATGGTGGTGCAGTACGGGCCGAAGTGACCCGAGCAGCCGAGAAGGGCGCCGCGATGAAGACCCGTACGGCCGTCAAGGACCGCCTCTTCCGGATGGCCACCGGCGCGCACCGGGCGCTCTTCACCGCCACGAAGGGTCGGGTCCTCGGCCGGACGCTCGGCATGCCGGCCATCGAGCTGATCACCGTGGGGCGCCGCTCCGGCCAGGAGCGCTCCACCATGCTGACCGTCCCCGTCGTGGACGGGGACCGGCTGGTCCTGGTGGCGTCGTTCGGCGGCGACGACCGCCACCCGGCGTGGTACCTCAACCTCCGCGCCCACCCCACCGTCCGCGTGACCGGGTTCGGCACCACCCGTACGATGCGGGCCCGGACCGCCGGAGAGGAGGAGCGCGCGGCTCTGTGGCCGCGGATCGTCGCCTCCTACCGGGGATACGCCAACTACCAGACCCGCACGACCCGGAGGATTCCAGTTGTCGTTCTCGAACCCGTCACCGACGTCGATGCCTGAACGCCCCGAGGAACGCATACGCCGGCTGGCCGCCGAGTCGCTGACCGCGCACGACCCGATCGGCTGGTTCGAGCGGTTGTACGCCGAGGCGGCGAGCGCGGGCCGCTCCGAGCCGGGTGAGGGATCCGCGATCCCCTGGGACCGCGGCACTCCGCACCCGCTGCTGGTGGACTGGGCGCAGGGACGGCGCCTGGCGGGGGAGGGCCGGCGTGCACTGGTGGTGGGCTGCGGCTTCGGGCGGGACGCGGAGTTCGTCGCGCGACTTGGGTACGACACCGTGGCGTTCGACGTGTCCGCGACGGCCGTCGAGGAGGCGCGGCGCCGGCACCCGACCTCACCCGTCAGCTACGTCACCGCCGACCTGCTGGACCTGCCGCCGGAGTGGGTGGGTGCGTACGACCTGGTGGTGGAGAGCATGAACGTCCAGGCACTTCCCGACCCGCCGCGTGCGGACGCCATCGCCCGGATCGGGGCGCTGGTGGCCCCGGGCGGGACGCTGCTGGTGATCGAAATCGCCGGGGATGGCGACAGCGATCACCAGCAGGGTCCGCCGTGGCCGTTGAGCCGAGCCGAGATCGACGCGTTCGCGACCGGAGACCTGCGGCCGGTACGCATCGAGCGCGTACGCAACGACGCCGACGATCCGGGCCGGTGGCGGGCCGAGTTCAGCTCGGCGGCAGGAGCTCAGTTCAGCGGCACGAGGTAGTTGCCGGACAGGACTACTGGGTGTGCACCGTCGCCGCCTGCGCACCCCCGGCCGCGATTGCGACAGCGACCGCGCTCAGCGCGGCCGTGAGCCCTAACCGGCGTACGAAACGCCTCATTGGAATCCCCCCGCCAATATCTGCAGCCCGTTTGGTCAGCCCGTTCTGCGGCTCGTCCAACGTGGCCTTGTAGGGGCACGACGTGGCCGCACCGGGCGTCTTCTTCGTACCCATGGGTCTCGCGACGGCTAACAAGCTGGGCCTGTCGTGGAAAGCGTCGACAGCGCGGTTCTGGCCGGCGGGTGGAGCAGTCGGGTTCTGCCCGACAAGCGGTGGATCGGCTTGGCCGATACAGTGCCGCCTGGCAGGCTGAGCGGTCGGCAATCGGTCCCACAGCAGGAGTCGAAGGAGTCGACGTGATCGACGACGTGACCCACCACCTCGGCGCGGTCGACCGCACCGTGCGCAGCGGAGAGCGTGACGGCCTCCCCACCCGGGTGGTGGCGGTGAGCCAGACCTACGACGGCGCGGTCGACGACGTGTGGGACGCGCTCACCAATCCCGAGCGGCTCCCCCGCTGGTTCCTTCCGGTCACCGGCGACCTGCGGGTCGGCGGGCGCTACCACCTCGAGGGGAACGCCTCGGGCGAGATTCTCGCGTGCGCGCCGCCGTCGCATCTGGCGGCCACCTGGGAGTCCGCCGAGGAGGTCACCTGGCTGGAGGTCCGGTTGACCGAGCAGCAGCCCGGCCGGACGCGGCTCGACCTCGAGCACTCCGCCCACGTCGACCCGGGACGCTGGAAGCAGTTCGGCCCGGGTGCCGTGGGTGTCGGCTGGGATCTCGCCCTGCTCGGCCTGGCGACGCACCTGTCCGGAGCCGGCGACCTCGACCCGGCCGAGGCGGCGGCCTGGCCGCTGTCGGAGGAGGGCCGGAAGTTCATCGCGTCGTCGAGTGAGCGGTGGGGCGCAGCCAACGCCGCCAACGGCGAGGACGAGGCGACCGCGGCGGAGGCGGCCGCCCGCACCACCGCCTTCTACACCGGACAGCCGCTGTAGTGACGTCCGAGCTCCACCTGGTCCTCGACCGCTGGGGACTCGAACCCGCCGGCACGATCGAGCGCACCGAGTCCGGCACGATGAACGACACCTACGTCGTCACCACCGCGCGCCGCCGGGTCGTACTCCGTCGCCACCGCCGCACCGACCGCCGCCAGATCGAATGGGAGCACGAGGTCGTCGCGCACGTCCGTGCGGGCGGCGTGCCGGTGCCCGCTGCCATCTCCACACCCGACGGCGAGTTCGTCGTCGGTCACGGCGGCCGGTGGTTCTCGTTGTTCACGTACGCCGACGGCGAGCAGGTGGAGAGGACGTGCCTACGCCCGGGTCATGCCCGGGCGATGGGGACGACGCTGGCCCACATCCACCACGCACTGGCCGACGTCCCGCATCCTCCGCCCGCGAAGAACCAGCCGGCGCCCACGCCGGAGGAGTCCCTGCGCCGGATGGAGGATCTCGTCGCGCTGATCGAACGCCGGGACCGCGAGCACACCTTCGATCAGTGCGACGCCTGGATGGTGGACCGGCTGCGCAGCAGGATGACCTGGCTCGCGTCGGAGGGTGCCCAGCTGACACTGCCCGAGGCCCCGGCGGGTGCGGCCCGGCTGACCCACGGCGACTACCAGGAGACCAACGTGTTCTTCGCCGGCGCCGGCGCCGGCGCCTCCTCCGAGGTACGGGTGGCCGCGGTGATCGACTGGGACAAAGCCGAGGTGCGGTGGCCGGCCGAGGAGATCTTGCGGGCGCTCGACTACTCGTTGCTTCTCGCCCCCGAGTTGTGCTCCGCTTTCGTCGACGGTTACCGCTCGGTGAGCCCGCTCGCGATCGACGACCTCGACCTGGCTGCCGACATCCGCACGTTCGACGCCGCGCACTCCACCTGGCTGCCCGAGGAGATCTACCTGCACGGCAACGACCGGGTACGCCAGTTCGTCCGGCCCGGGCCGTTCGTACCGTTCAACCGGCGCTGGCACGAACTACGGCGCGTCCTGGCGACCTCCTAGGGTCTGTCCTGGAGCAGCACCGCTCCAGTTCCCGTGCTGCCTCCGGAAACCCGCCAGGTCGCGGTCGAGTTCGTCGGCCGTCTCCGGGAACCGTTCGGCGACGTCGACCTCCTCCGCTCTGTCCTCGGCGAGATCGAACAGGGCGCGTTCGACGACGTGGGGCGGCGTCATTCCTTCGCGAGCGCGATGGACCCGCTTGAACCGTCCGCGGCGCACCGCCCACTGCCCGTCGTACGTCCAGAAGACGGCACGGTCGTCGAGGGCGGCGGGTGTGCTGGGTTTCCGCAACCCCGCAAGGAGCGAGCGGCCGTCGACGTCGGCGACTTCGGCAGGTGCGCCGTCGACGGCTTCGAGGATCGTCGGGAGCAGGTCCATCATCAGGCCGGCACCCGGGTAGTCGACTCCGGCCGGCAGTTCCGCCGGCCACGACATGATCGCGGGTACCGCAACTCCGCCTTCGAGCACGGACCCCTTCGCTCCCCGGAGCCCGCCGGTGGACCCGCCGTCGTAGGAGATCTCCTCGCCGTCGAGCCAGTTTCGGCTTTCCCTGGACGGACCGTTGTCGGAGGAGAAGAAGACCAGGGTGTTCTCCCGCAGGCCCCGCTCGTCCAGCGCGTCGACGATCAGCCCGATCGCGTCGTCCATCGCCGCGATCATGGCGGCCGTCGTTCTGCGGCCCTCGGGGAGGTGGGCGAACCGATCCACGTACTCGGGGGGCGCGTGCAGCGGATAGTGGGGCGCGTTGAACGGCACGTAGCAGAAGAACGGCCGATCGTCTTCTTGCGCGACGAAGCGGGCCGCCCGCTCGCCGATCACGGTGGTGAGGTACTCGCCGTTGAGCCACACCTCCTCGTCGCCCTCCCAGAGGTCGTGCACGGGATTGTGCCTGCCCCAGTAGAAGATGTGTGAGTAGTAGTCGACGCATCCCGCCCGGAAGCCGAAGCTCTCGTCGAATCCGTGGCGTGTGGGACCGAACTCCTCCGCCACCCCGAGATGCCACTTGCCGAAGATGCCTGTCCGATAGCCACGGCGGCGAAGTTGGGTGGCCAGCGTCTCCTGTCGAGGGAGGCCCCGCGTGCCGCGCGCGCCTCCGAGGATCGTCTCGACTCCGGCGTGCGCGGGGTACTTCCCGGTCAGGAGCGAGGCTCGCGAGGGAGAGCAGACAGGCGAGTTGGAGTACCACTGCGGCAGCCGGACACCCGAGGCGCACAGGCTGTCGAGCACCGGGGTTTCGAGGTCGTCCGCCCCGAAGCACCCGACGTCTCCCCACCCGAGATCGTCCGCGTAGATGACGACGACGTTGGGACTCGTGGTGTCCGGCACGTTCACCCCTCGAAGCCGTGGCAGTACCCGCACATTCTGACGGGCCGACAATTCTCCTGGCTCACGATGTCCGCGGTCTCGAACCTGGCAACGGACCGGTGAGGTAGCGCTGCACCGTGGGTGCGACGGAGGCCACCAGGGTCTCGGTGTCCATCGCCACCATCGGCGGCAGCTTGAGAACGTAACGGCACATGGCGAGCCCCAGCAGTTGGGAGGTCACCAGCGCCGCACGCGCCGGTGCCTCCTCCGGGTCGGCCACCACGCGTGCCAGTGCCACCTGTGCCTGGTTGCCGAACACCTCGCGCAGCCGCTCCGTCGCGGCCTCGTTGGTCGCCGCTGACCGGAACGCCACGACCAGCACGTCGTCGGCGAGCTCACCCTCCCAGCGTTCGAAGAAGTGGCGGACCAACCGCTCACCCGCCTTCCTCCGGGGAACCTCGGACAGGTCGGGCAGCCGCAGGTCGATGTCCGCCGCGACCGCGAACAGGCCGTCCTTGGAGCCGTAGTAACGCATCACCATCGACGGGTCGATCCCCGCGTCCGCCGCCACGGCCCTGATGGTGGTTCGTTCGTATCCCTCCGCCGCGAAACGGCGGCGGGCGGCCCGCAGGATCGCCTCCCGGGTCTGGTCCGAACGTGTGGTGAAAGGCATGCCCACAAATGTAGGCCAACGGGTGTTGGCAATCCAGCCGAGCCGGACTACGGTGGAGTCAACAAGCGTTGGCAAACAATCGTTGGACTTCTGCCGGACTTCCCGGAGGCAGCCGTGAACTCCCTTCACCACCCCACCAGCGCCCCGCTACCCGCCTCCACCCAGGTCCTGGTCGTGGGCGGCGGACCGGTCGGCCAGACCCTGGCCGTCGCCCTGCGGGTTCGCGGCGTTGACGCGACCGTCGTCGACCAGCGAAGCGGTCCCGCCGACACCTCGCGGGCCGCCGTGATCCACGCCCGTACGCTGGAGGTCCTGACCGACCTCGGCGTCAACGACGAGTTGCTACGGCTCGGCCTGATCGCGCCTCGGTTCACCGTGCGCGACCGCGACCGGACCCTGCTGTCGGTCGACTTCGGCGGACTGCCGAGCACCCACCCGTACACGCTGATGATTCCGCAGGACGTCACCGAGCACGTGCTGACCGAGCGGCTGCACCAGCTCGGAGGTCAGGTGCACTACGGACACCAGGTCGTCGACGTCAAGCAGCTTGCCGACCACGTGGTCGTCACCACGGCCGATGGGCAGACCATCCGGTCCGCCTATGTCGTGGGGACCGACGGCATGCACAGCACGGTGCGGACGCAGGCAGGCATCGCCTTCCCCGGCACGGCCTACGCCGTGTCGTTCGTGCTCGCAGACGTCCACCTGGACTGGGATCTGCCCACCGACGAGACCCAGCTCTTCTTCGACTCCGCCGGCCTGCTCGTCGTGGCACCGCTCCCAGGTGGGCGGCACCGGATCGTCGCTCCGCTCGACCCCGCGCCCGAAGACCCCACGCCGGACGACATCCAGGCCGTTCTGGACGCCCGGGGGCCACAGCGAACCCCGGCGCGCGTACGGGACGTGGTGTGGGGTTCGCGGTTCCACGTGCACCACCGGCTGGCCGACCACTACCACTCAGGGCGGCTGGTGCTGGCCGGCGACGCGGCGCACGTGCACAGCCCGGCCGGCGGACAGGGCATGAACACCGGCATCCAGGACGCCGTCGCCCTTGCCCCTCACCTGAGCGCCCTGGTCGAGGACGACACCCGTCAAGGGGAGCTTGACGCGTACGAGGCCGAACGGCGACCGGTCGCCGCCCGGGTGCTCACCATGACGGACCGGTTGACGCGCCTCGCCACGATGCGGAGCCGGCCGCTGCAGAAGGTTCGCAACGCCGGGTTGCGCGTACTCGACCGGATCCCCGCCGTCCGCCAGGCGGTGGCGATGAACCTCGCCGAACTGAGCACCGACCCCAACCGGTCCCCCGCACACCCGTAGCGGGGGGCAGCGGACAAGTTGGCAAGTAGCAGGCGCAACTGGTTGACAATCTGGAAATTCACGCTTTACTACCTGCCATGACTGTTGCGCAGCAGAGATCAATTCTGGAGAGAGTGGCACGGGGCGAGATCTCGCCCGACGACGCCGAGCGTGAGCTGGCGTCCCTGGACCCGAGTCAGCAGCCGAACCCGAGCGATCCGCCGGTCCCGCCGGTCCCGCCGGTCCCGATGGCGCCGGCCGCTCCCCCGACGCCGGCCACGCCGGCCACCCCGGCGGCGCCGGCCGCTCCCCCGATGCCCGCCGCGCCGGCGACCGTCGAGCAGTCGACCACCGAGTCGTCGACCCTGACGGTCCACGCCAGCCTGAACGCGGCCGGGACGATCGAGGTTGCCTGCGACGGGGAAGCCGACGACGTCTGGTTCGAGGGTCCGTACCGCGGTTCGATCGAGCGGGACGGCGACAACGTGCACGTGGAGGGCCAGGTCGGCGACGACACCCTTCTCGTCGTACCGGCGAATGCCCAGCTGCACCTGGAGCTCAACGGCGGCGACGCCCTGGTCCGCGGACTACGTGGATCCTTCCACGGCGACTTCAACGTGGGCGACGTCCGGCTGGAGGCCGAGCTGACCGAAGGCGAGTCCCACCTCGACGCCAACGCCGGCAACGTCACCGTCGTCCTCTCACCGGACTCGGACGTACGTGTCGTCGTTCGGTGCCCGGCGGAGTACGGCATGGACGACCGGCTGACCAAGGCCGGCCGGGGCGAGTACGTACTCGGCGAGGGCACCGCCCTTCTGGAGATCGACGGCAACCTCGCCGAGGTCTCGGTCAGGGTGGGCTGAGCCGATGGCAACGCGTACCCAGCCCACCCAGCACACCCCGCCGAGCGCGTGCCCCACCTGCCACGCACCGTTGTCCGTCTCGGGGCTGCACTGCGACCGCTGCGACACCGAGGTTCGCGGGCACTTCCGGCACTGCGAGTTCTGCGCCCTCGACGACTCCCAGCGCGACCTGCTGCGGGTGTTCCTCGCCGCCCGCGGCAACACCAAGGAACTCGAACGCCACCTGGGAGTGAGCTACCCCACCGCGCGCGCCCGGCTGGACGAACTCCTCACGGCACTCGGCGTGGCCACCACCCCGCCGGTCGACCGGCAGACCAGGCGGCGCCAACTGCTCGACGCCGTGGCGCGAGGGGACGTCGACGTCGACGACGCCATGGCCGAACTCACCCAGGGCGCCGGCGGTTAGGGCGGACCGACCCAAGCCTCCTACGGCAGGTTGAGCTGCCAGGAGACACCGAACCGGTCATTCACCCAGCCGAACCTCGTACCGAATCCGTAGGCGCCCAGCGGCATGAGGGTCTGACCCTTCTCCGACAGCGCGGCGAACAGTCGTTCGAGTTCCTCCTCGGTCTCACAGGTCACGAACAACGAGACCGACGGGGTGAACCCGAACGCGTGCTCGACGGGGCTGTCGATGCACATGAACTCCTGCCCCGCCAAGGTGAACGTCGCGTGCTGCACGGTTCCCTCGGCTCCCTGGCCGTCCGCGCCGTAACGGGTGACGGACCGCACCTCGGAGTCGGGGAACAGCGAGGTGTAGAAGGTCATCGCCTCCTCGGCCTGCCCGGTGAACATGAGGAACGTCGTGATCTTCTGCGTACTGACGATCATGGCGAGCTGCTCTCCTCCAGGGTCGAACGACGTGTGCGACCGAGCGTTTCACCCTGGCCTTATATAAGTCAAGCCCTATCCACGCATCTCGGAGTACCGAGCAGGGACCTCAAAGCTCCAGCGCGACCGTGCAGCTGCGCCCGTACAGCTGGTAGGTGTCGACGTCCAGCCGCGTACCACCCGCGACCGCACTCACCCGTACACCCTCGGCCGGCGCGACCGGGGTCAGCGACCGGCCGCGCAGAACCACCGAGATCGTCTCCCGGTCCGTGGTGGGATCGGCGACGGCGACCTCGGTCCGCCCGGCGCGGCGTCGGTGCACCAGCACCGACGCCGCGCCGTAGACCCGCAGGCCCGCGACGTTGTGCGGGCCTGCACCGAAGGTGTTCACCGCGGTCAGCCCGAGCCCGGTGTGCCGGACGGCCTGCACCTGCGTGGTGTTCGCCACCACGACGACGCGGCCTTCGCCGTAGGAGCCCAACTGGCGTTCCGTCGCGTTCGGCACCATCGCGTACGCCAGTGAGGAAGGCGCGACTCCGGGCGCGTGGTCCAGGTGGACCCCGAACACCGACCTGGTCACCGCGGTGTCGGGATTGGCGGTACGCACGACCCGCCGGCTGCGGGTGACCTGCTCGTTCGCGACGCGCACCGGTCCGGTGGTGTCGAGGAAGACGTACCCGACCGAGGTGCCCTGGTCGGCGTTGGCGTACCGCAACCACGCCAGGTCGGCGGTGCCCGTACCCGCCCACGCGCTTCCGTCGCGCCGCGCCCCGCTGATCGTGATCGAGTCCGTCGGCGCCGCGGTCCGGGAGTCCACCGTGGTGAGAACCGCCCGACCGGACAGGTCACCGACTCCCGCCGCCAGTACGACGATCTCCTCGTCCAGCATGAACCACGACTTGTGCGCGGTGGCGTTCTGGTAGGCCACGAAGTCCTCCGGCAGCAGGCCCTCCCGCTTGGCCGCGCAGGCGACGTCGTCGGACTGGACCATCGCGGCCGCGCCGAAAGCACCGAGGACCGCACCGCCGGAGTGCCGGTTCGTGCCGCGCGGGAAGTACACGTAGGTGTTCTGCGACTCCGACGACGAGGTGAAGTGGAGCGGGTGGTCGGGGTTGTCGTAGTACGGCGTTCCGTACAACTCGGGGATCGTCCGCCGATGCTCGACCGGCGAGGTGACGCCGGCCAGCGCGTACGGCGACACGGTGGTGAAGTAGTCGACGCCGTACGCCTGGGCCTGGTCCTGGCCGGACAGGTAGAGGTAGTAGGCGCCGTCACCTGAGAACCACGGCTGGAGATTCTCGCCGTTCATGTATTCGTACTTGCTGATCCGATTGGAACTGCGGGCGAGCGCGAAGGCGTAGCCGGGCCGCAGGTGGACGTGCCGGTCCATCGCGTTGAACGCCACACTTCGCGAAGCGGGGTTGAGATCACGGGCAGGGATGGTGTCGTCCGCGACCATGTCGGCGTACCGCGCGATGCTGACAGGTGAGACGAACCGGGTCGGGTCGAGCGCGGCCCGCGAGGTCTCGCCGATGAACTTCACGTAGCTCTTCAACGCCCTGGCGGCGTCGCCGCCGGCGCAGCCGGACAGGTCGACGACCGCCTCGACCACCACCGCCACGTCGGCGTACCCGGTGGTGGTCCGGGAGACCGCGCGCCCCTTGACCACCTCCATCATCCAGCCCTCGAAGATCAACGGCGCGAAGCCGTTACGCACCCAGCCGTCCACCACCGACACGAGACCGTCGCCGTGCATGTAGCTCGTACCGTCGAGGATCTTCAGCGTCTGCACGACCCGTGTCAACAGGCCCTTGCCATAGGAACCGGTGTAGGCGACCGAGTCGTGCTGGACGAACGAACCGTCGGCGTAGTAGCCGTCGGTCACGCCGTGCTGGAGGTGGTACGGATCCACGGTGGCGAAGACCGTCAGCTGGTCCGCGACCGCCTTGCCCACCCGGGCCTCGTCGGCGAGCACCGCACCCTGCAGGATGCGGTTCGTGGTGATGTCGGCGAGGTTGGCGCCGGTGTGGAAGCGGGAGTCGAGGTCGACGTCTCCCTCCTTGCCGTTGCGCAGGTAGGCGTCCATCGACGCGACGTAGGTCCGCGCGAGGGCGGGACGGTAGGCGCGTACCTCCTCGGCCAGTAGCACCAGCGTCCTGCTGACGTGGGTGGAGATGCCGATCTCCCAGTTGAACCAGTTGCCGTAGTAGCCCTGGGCCTGGTCGCCGTAGTAGTGCTCGTGCAGCCAGGCCAGGCCGTCGAGCACCCGGCGTCGCACGTCGGTGTTGCCGGCCAGGTCCGAAGCCGGGCCACCCGGGCCACCCGGAACGGCGGTCGCGAGCGCGATCTCGTACAGGTGCTGGAACGACGCGGTGAGGTTGGGGTCGCTGGTGCCCAGCGGAATGCCTGCGAACAGTTCGCCGCCCGGGCCGTCGGTGTCCTTCATCGCGGCCAGCCAGGTGCGTGCGGTCTTGTCGATGGCGGCCAGCTTGGGAGCGACCTCGGCCCGGCCGTTGACCTCGGGATCGCCGGCGAACATCGCGACGGTGTTGGCGAGCAGCCGGGCGACATCGGCATCCGCGGCACCCGAACCCGGGTCACCGGCGGCGGTCGGCTGCGCCTGCGCGACCTCGGGCGTGATGGCCGTCACCAGTCCGGCGGTCGGCAGGAGGGACAACAACTGACGACGGCTGATCCCCATGGGCACTCCTGGACGGCGGCGGCGAAGCGACGGCGAAGCGACAGGAAGCGACGGCAGCTACGGCAGCTACGGCAGAACGGCGACAGAACGGCGACACGGAAGTGGCGGGTACGAGGTGATGCCGCCACAGTATGCACCACCAGCACGGCGCAGGGTAAGCACTGCCGACCATGGTCCGCCGCTCGGCCGACCGTGGGGACGGCCGTCCGGGAGTAGCCAGAGAGACCTGGGAGGTGGTCCGCTCAGGGGAGCCCGGGCAGGTCGGGGAACCCGTGATCGTTGTTGTCGTGTTTGTCGTCGGTCGGGGACGGGGAGGGCGACGGGGAGTCCGTGGGCGTCGGCGTGTCCGTCGGGGTCGGTTCCGACGTGGCCTTGGGCTCCTTCGCCACCACGATGGTCACCCGGGTCCCGGCCTCCCTGCGCGAACCGGCATCGGGGATCTGCGAGACCACCGTTCCGGGGTCGGCGTCGGCGTTCTCCTCCCGGATCACCCGCACCTTGAAGCCGGCGTCCTCGAGGATCGCCTTCGCCTCGCCCTCGTCCTTCTTGCTCACGTCGGGCACCTCGGTCAGGCCCGTGGAGTGGTAGATCGTCACCAGGGAGTTCTTGGCCACCAGCGAACCCTCCGGCGGGTCGACCCTGGTCACCTCACCGCCGGGCTTGCTGGACTGCTTGTCCTCCTTGTCCCGGACGCGGAACCCGGCCTCCTCCAGCTTCGTGCGCGCGTCGGCCGCCTGGTCGCCCACCACTTCTGGGATCCGAACCTCCGGCTTCCCGCTGGACAGCGTCACGTCGATCGCCCCGCCGACCCGCACCGAGCCACCCGGGGCGGGATCCTGAGCGATGATCTGGCCCTTCGGAGCGTCCTCGCTGGGCTTCTCCGAGGTGTCGCCCAGCTTGAGGTTCTTCGCCGCCAGAGCCGCCTTGGCCTGCGACTCGGTCTTGCCGATCAGGCTGGGTGCGCTGGTGGTCTGCGCCGACCCGCCGTCGATGAGCCGGTACGCCGCGAAGGCCAGGATGCCGAGCAGCACGAGTCCCACCAGGGCAAGCACCCACGGCAGCGCCCGGCGCTTCTCCTCGTCACGGTCGTCGGGGCCGTCGCGGTCGTCGGGCGCCCACCGCCGCTGCTCGGCGGTCTCGCCCCACCGGGGCTCCGGGTCCGCGGCGGGCGCGAACTGCGCGGTCGCGTCCGCCGGCATCGGGGCGACAGCGGTCGCGGCCGCCACGGTCGGCGCCTCCGAGGCGAGTACGTTCTCCCCGGCCAGCGCGCGCTCGATGTCGGCGCGCATCTGCGCGGCACTCTGGTAGCGGTCGGCCGGGTCCTTGCGGAGCGCCTGCATCGTGATCCGGTCGGCCTCGGGCGGCACCCCGGGCGAGACCGCGGACGGCGGACGCGGCTCCTCGCGTACGTGCTGGTAGGCGACCGAGACCGGCGAGTCACCGGTGAACGGCGGCCGGCCGGTCAGCAGCTCGTACAGCAGGCAGCCGGTGGAGTAGACGTCACTGCGGGCATCGACCTGCTCACTGCGGGCCTGCTCCGGGGAGAGGTACTGCGCGGTGCCGATCACGGCGGAGGTCTGGGTGAGCCCGGCCGAGACGTCGCTGATCGCCCGGGCGATACCGAAGTCCATGACCTTGACGTCGCCCGCGGGGGTCACCATGACGTTGGCCGGCTTCACGTCGCGATGGATGATCCCGGCCCGGTGGCTGTACTCGAGGGCGTCGAGTATCTCCGCCACCACCTCCAGGGCGCGCTCGGGCAGGATCGGCCGGCCCTCGCGGAGGATGTCGCGCAGCGTGCGGCCCTCGACGTACTCCATCACGATGTACGGCACGGAGATGCCGTTCAGGTCACCCTCGCCGTTGTCGTAGACCGCCACGATCGAGTGGTGGTTGAGCGACGCGGCAGACTGCGCCTCCCGGCGGAACCTCGCCTGGAACGTCGAGTCGGCGGCGTGTTCGGGGCGCAGGGTCTTCACCGCGACGCGGCGACCCAGCCGCAGGTCGATACCCGCCCACACCACGGCCATGCCTCCGTGCCCGAGCTCCTCGTGGAGCTCGTACCGGCCGCCGAGTATGCGCCGCGGAACCGTACGCTCCGCGTCGTCGGTGGGGCCGGACTGTGCCCGGTCGTTGGGGGTCATCCTCGCTGTCCGATCATCGACGTCACTGTGTGCCTCGTCACCGAGAGCAGTTGGTCACCCGCGCAGCGCGGCCCCCGTCGTACGAGCGGTGAAGCGGGGCTTACCGCCGTACGCTCTGTGTGCCGCCGGAAAGTCTAGGTGAGCGAGCCGCCGGGCACGACCAACCCCCTTGCGAGCGGCCCGACCAGGCCGCCGACCGGGCCGCCGACCGGGCCGCCGACCAGGCCGCCCGACCGGGCCGGCGTCCCAGGCTGGGCGGACGCCGCGGATCTCGGTAGAGTCCGGCGGATCTCGTGGTCCTACCCCTGTGGAGGCTGGAAGCAATGGGCTTGGGAAGCGGCATCTTCCTGATCGTGGTCGGCGCCATCCTGTACGGCGCCGTCGACGTCGATCTTCCCTACGTCGACGACGACGCGCTCGGACTGATCCTGCTGCTGGCCGGCCTCGCCGTCGTCATCGTCGCCGTGGTGCTGCGGGCGGACCGGCCGGAGGCAGGCGTGGGGACCGGCATCCTCTTGCTCGCGGCCGGGGCGATCCTGTACTTCGCGGTCGACGCCGATCTCCCCTACATCGCCGACGACGCGATGGGCGCCATCCTGATGGTCGCCGGTGCGATCGCGATCGTCGCCACCGCCGTCATGAGCCGGCGGCGAACGACGAGCCGGAGGTCAGTGCAGGGCTACTACCAGCCCTGACAGTCCATCCCCCACGGGTCCCTGACCCGGGGCGGCGACCGCACCCTGCGGTGGGGTCGGCCGCGACCTCCGGACGATGTGGCAGCCGCGTTCTGTCGGCAGGGTGAGTTTCATGATCACCACGACTCTTCGGCGCGCGGCCCTCACCGCCGGCGTCAGTCTCGCGGCCCTGGGGCTCCTCGCGCCCGGTGTCGCCCAGGCGGGGACCACCGACCACCCCGTCGACCAGCTTCCCGCCACCTCCCTCACCCTCCCGCGACCATCCGGACCGTACGGCGTGGGAACGGACACACTGCACCTCGTCGACGCCGACCGGCCGGATCCGTGGGTGCCGGAGTCGGGGCCGAGGGAGCTCATGGTCTCGATGTACTACCCCGCTCGCCGAGCGTCGGGGACGCCGGCGAGGTACGTCACACCGCGCGAGTCCGGGTTGCTCCTCGAGAGCCAGGGCGTCACCGACGTACCCGCGGACGCCCTGAGCACTGTTCGTACGTACGCCAGATCCGGCGCGGCGCCCCGGGCGGGCAGGCGCAACTACCCGCTGGTCGTCCTCTCGCCCGGGTTCAGCTTTCCGCGCACCTCCCTCACCGCCCTGGCTGAGGACCTCGCGAGCAGCGGCTACGTCGTCGCCGCCGTGGAGCACACCTACGAGTCGGTGGCCACCACCTTCCCGGACGGCCGCGTCACCACCTGCATGGCGTGTGAGACGGACACGACACCGCAACGGATCATCCAGGGACGAGCGGCCGACGTCTCGTTCGTGCTGGACGAACTCGTCGGGCCGCGCCCGGCCTGGCGGCTCGCCCACCTGATCGACCCGGCACGGATCGGGATGGCCGGCCACTCCGTCGGCGGCGCCTCCAGCGGACCCACCGCGGTCCGCGACCCGCGCGTCCGGGCGGCGGTGAACCTGGACGGCACGCAGTTCGACCCACTGCCGGAGAGCGGCCTGGCGGTGCCCTTCATGTTCCTGGGAACCGAGGACGGGCACTCCCCGGGTGGCGAGGACACCACCTGGGACCGGGACTGGCAACGGCTGACCGGATGGAAGCGCTGGATCACCGTCAGCGGCAGTGCGCACTCCTCCTTCACCGACTACGCGACGCTGGCCGACCAGCTCGGTGTCGACATCGGGCAGACCATCGCCGGAGCCCGGGCGGTGCGGATCACGAACGCCTACGTGGGTGCGTTCTTCGACCAGCACCTGCGCGGGCGGGACCGGCCGCTGCTCGACGGCCCGTCGCGGAAGTACCGCGAGGTGCGGTTCCACCCGTCAATGCAGCGTTGACATAGACGGTCCTGGTCACGTGCAGGTGGGGGGCTTCGACGCCGGTCGCCCGCTCGACCGTACTGTCTACCCCGGACCCACTGTCGCCGCCGCTCCGCAGGCACCGCGACGCAGCCCCTGGTGCCCGCCTGCCGCGCCAAGCGTGGCCGTTTGTGAGGATCGGACAAATCCGCGCGGCCGACTCCGTGGGCTGCCGCGCTGATGAGGCGTGAACGAGTTGGCAAAGTGGCGGATAGTGGAGCTTCACGAAGAAGGGGTGCGCTGATGACTGCTGGCAACGAGGCCGTCCTGGTAACCGGACTCGGCGCGACGACACCACTCGGAGGGGACGTCGACTCGACGTGGGCGGCCATGCTCGCGGGCGAATCAGGGATCACCCCGCTCGAGGACGAGTGGGCGGCCGACCTCCCGGTACGGATCGCGGGCCGGTTGAAGGTCGACCCCAGCGAAGTCATGGGCCGGGTCGAGGCCCGGCGGCTGGACCGCTGCGAGCAGATCGCCCTCATCGCCGCCCGGCAGGCCTGGGAGCACGCCGGCCGCCCCGAGGTGGAGCCGGAGCGGCTGGCGGTGGCGATCGGTACCGGCGTGGGCGGCGTGCTCACCACCCTGGCCCAGGACGACGTGCTGGAGACGTCGGGCGTACGCAGGGTCTCCCCGCACACGGTGCCGATGCTGATGCCGAACGGCCCCGCGGCGTACGTCAGCATGGATCTCGGTGCCCGCGGTGGCGCGCACACCCCGGTCAGTGCGTGCGCGTCCGGCGCGGAGGCGATCGCCCTCGGGCTCGACCTCATCCGGCTCGGCCGCGCCGACGTGGTGATCGCGGGTGGTACGGAAGCCTGCATCAACGCGCTGCCACTGGTCGGGTTCGCCAACGCTCGCGCCCACTCGATGCGCAACGACGCACCGCAGGAGGCCTCCCGTCCGTTCGACGTCGACCGGGACGGCTTCGTCTTCGCCGAGGGCGCCGCCGTCCTCGTCCTGGAGCGCGCCGACTTCGCCGCGGCCCGGTCGGCGCGCGTGCACGCCGCTCTCGCCGGGTCCGGCCTCACCTCCGACGCCGGGCACATCACCGCCGGTAGCCAGGAAGGTCAGGCCCGCGCGATCCGGATGGCGGTCAGGTCCGCCGGGGTGGCTCCGGAAGACATCGGGCTCGTCCACGCGCACGCGACCTCCACGCCGCTGGGTGACGTCACCGAGGCCGGCTCGGTCACCGAGGCGATCGGTCCCCACCCGGCCGTGACCGCTACGAAGTCGATGACCGGCCACACGTTCGGGGCCGCCGGCGCGATCGGTGCGATGGCCGCGATCCTCGCGCTGCGCGACCAGGTCGTTCCCCCGACGATCAACCTGCACCAGCTCGACCCGCAGGTGAAGCTCGACGTGGTGGCCGGCGAGGCGCGGAAGATGCAGTTGAACGCCGCACTGGCCAACTCGTTCGGCTTCGGCGGCCACAACGCTGCGCTGGTGTTCACCACCGCGCCGTGACCTGACGTCGACCACGCATCCGACCCACACACTGACCCCCGTTCGCGACTGGCGACGGGGGTCAGTGCGGTTCAGGACTTGGCCCGACGGTCGACCAGGGCCGCGATTCCGTCGAGGATCCGATCGAGACCGAAGTCGAGCGCCTGGTCCTGTCCCCCACCTTCGGCAGCCGCCGTCAACGCAGCCTGGACGGCCGGGTATTCGCTGCCGTGTTCGCGCATCAGCTCACTCATCAGCGCACTGATCCGCCGTTCGGTTCGGTTCGCATCCGGGCCGCCCCGCGTCTGGTGAGCGAGATTGCGGACGTGCCCGACGAGAACGACCACCGCGTCCAGTTGCTCTCCACCACGTAGGCCGATGCCCTCGAGCGCGGACACCGCCCGCTCCATCCAGGCCAGTTCGTTCGGACCGAACACCCTCGGGCCCGTGGTGGCCTCCACCACCCATGGGTGACGCCGAAATCTCGGCAGCAACGCGTGCGCCCACTCGTCCAGCCGATCACGCCAGTCCTTCGCACGGGTGCCCGCGGGCGGTGCACCGATCGCGAAATCGGCCATCACGGCGACGAGTTCGGCCTTGCCCGGCACGTAGCGGTACAGCGACATCTTGGTGAAGCCGAGGTCGGCGGCCACCCGTTGCATGGAGACCGCGGCCAGACCTTCGGCGTCGGCGATCCCGATGCCGGTCCGCGCGACGACCTCCAGACTCAACGCGGGCTTGGGTCCGCGCCGGGGCCCGGGTCGCCTACCCCACAGGATTTCGACGGTTCTTGCCTGGTCGGCGACCTGGATGTCCATCGGCACCTCCGGCTTGCTCGGCCAACCTTCTTGCCCCGGCGAAGAAACTGCGTCTAGAGTACACAGAACTTAACTGATTCCACCGGACACAGTTCCGCGAGAACGGAGCAGGCACATGCGCAAGGTCCTCATCTCCGGCGCCAGCGTCGCCGGGCCCGCCCTGGCCTACTGGCTGGGCCACTACGGATTCGAACCCACCGTGGTCGAGATCGCGCCCGCGCTGCGCGGCGGCGGCCGCGCTGTCGACTTCCGGGGCGAGGCACACCTGACCGTCCTGCGACGGATGGGTCTGCTCGACAGCCTGCGCGAGATCCAGACCGGCGGCTCTCCGATGACGTTCGTCGACGAGCGCGGACGCACTCTCCTGCACCTGCCGGCCGACTTCGCCGGCGGCGAGGTGGAGGTGTTGCGTTCGGACCTGTCGCGGGTGCTCTACGAGCACAGCAGGGAGCGGGCGAAGTATGTCTTCGGGGACTCCATCAGCCGACTGGTCGAGACGCCGAACGGCGTGGAGGTCACCTTCGCGTCCGGCACCGAGGACCGGTTCGACCTGGTGATCGGTGCCGACGGCCTGCATTCCCAGGTTCGCCGGCTCACCTTCGGCGAAGAGGACCAGTTCGTCAGCCATCTCGGCTACTACGCCGCGACGTGGGATCTGCCCAACTACCTCGGGCTGCCGCCGGGCTCGCTGGGCTACAACGTGCCGGGCCGACTGGCTTCCATCGCCTGCGATTTCCGTGACGCAGACCGGGCCGGGGCGTTCATGATCTTCAAGTCGCCGAAGCTGGCGTACGCCCGGCACGACCTCGACCGGCAACGCGCTCTGATCACGAATGCCTACGAAGGGGTCGGCTGGGAGACACCGCGACTGCTGGCATCCCTGCGGGATGCGACCGAGCTCTACTTCGACTCGATCAGCCGGGTGGACATCCAGCCGTGGTCACGAGGACGGATCGGCCTGGTCGGCGACGCCGCGTGTGGTGCCACCATCGGCGGCATGGGCACCGGCACCGGGATCGTCGCGGCGTACGTCCTGGCCGGTGAGCTGGCGACCGCGGGCAACGACCACCGGATGGCGTTCGGTCGGTACGAGGCGTTGGTGCGCGACTACGCGCGCGGGTGTCAGGTGGGTGGCAACCGGACCGGCAAGTTCCTCGCCCCCGCGAGCCGGTTCGGCGCGAGGATGCGCAACGGGATGCTGAGCAACAGGTTTCTGCTGAACCTGATGCTGAAGGCCGGTGAGAACGTCAGCAGTGGGATCAGACTGCCCGACTACACGCACCCGACGACCTTGGCCGGGCGTTCCGGCTGAGCACCTGACCGTACTCAGTTGCGCTTGCAGACCATCAGGAGGTTGCCGTCCGGGTCGCGGAACTGAAGGAACGACACACTGCCGATGTCCTCGATGTCGCTCTCGACCCTGACGTCGTTGGCCTCGAGGTGCGCGAGGCAGGCCTCGAGGTCGGTCGACCACCAGAAGAACCGCGGCGGCCCGGCGGTGTCGAAGTCGGGCTTGTTGGCGTCCAGCGCGAGGCCCACCTCGCCGGAGGTCGGCAGGTCGTAGATGGTGTCCTCGTGGGAGGCGTCCCCGACCGGCAGGCCCAGCAACGCGGAGTACCACTCGATCGACCGCCGCATGTCCCGCACGGGGATGAACACCATGCCCACGCGGTTCTCGATCGGAGAACCAGCGTGCCGGCCGGTCGCGTGCGAGGTCATGCGTCCTCCTTGACACCGCATCCGGTGCCGTCGCCTTGGAGCATCGTCCTCATGAGGTGTCGTCGTATGAGGTGTCGTCGTCATGAGGTGGAATCGGTTCCAGGACTTCGGTCACGAAGCCACCGAGATCCTGGCCAGGAGCGTATCCAGTGCCCGGCGAACGGCCGTCACCGCGTCCGACTGACGCCGGAATCCCCACAAAGTAAGCGATCCCTGCCACTGGGCGACCACGAGCTCACCGAGGCCGGGCACGCCACCCGGCACGTCACCGGACCCGTCATCCAGGCGTTCCTCGACGGCCGCGGAAAGGGTGTCAAGCCAGGCTTGCCCACGAGCACGGAGTACCGGATCGCGCAGATCCTCACGGAGCAACATCAACTGGTCGGCGAAGTCGTCGCTGTCGCCGGCGTCGTACTGCCCGCTCAGCCGTACGAGCAGGTCGACAACCCCAGCCGCACCGGACGGCGCCTCGGCACACGCCCGCGCGGTCTCCTCGTCGAGCCGGTCCCAGGCGAACAGCAACGCCGCCCGCAGGAGGTCGGCCCTCGACCCGAACCGCTGCACCAACGTCGAGGCGGCGAGGTCGACCCGGGCGGCCAGCGAGCCGAAGGAGAGCGCGTCCGGACCCGAGGTCCGCACGATCGACAGCGCGGTGGACAGGAGCGCTTCATCGGGGACTGTTCGCTTGCGGGGCATGGCAGCCACCATATATAAACGAACGGTCGGTCACATACGTCGGGTAGGAGGAACAGTCTCGTGAACGCACTGGACGGCAGGGTCGCCCTGGTCGCCGGCGGTACCCGCGGCGCCGGGCGCGGCATCGCGGTCGAGCTCGGCGCCGCGGGAGCGCACGTCTACGTCACCGGGCGCACCACCCGCGAGCGCAGATCGGAGTACGACCGACCGGAAACGATCGAGGAGACCGCCGAGCTCGTCACCGCCGCGGGTGGCACCGCCACCGCCGTGGCCGTGGATCACCAGGAGCCGGACCGGGTGGCCGACCTCGTACGCCGGATCGAGCGCGAGTCGGGCCGGCTGGACGTCCTGGTCAACGACATCTGGGGCGGCGAGCTGCTGTTCGACTGGGACGCGAAGCTGTGGGACCACGACCTGGACAACGGTCTGCGGCTGCTCCGGCTGGCAGTGGAGACGCATCTGATCACCAGCCATCACGCGCTGCCGCTGCTCACCCGGAAGCCGGGCGGCCTGGTGGTGGAGATGACCGACGGGACGTACGACTACAACGCGCAGACCTACCGCGTCTCCGCGTTCTACGACCTGGCGAAGTGGTCGGTGCTGCGGCTGGCCTGGATCCAGGGCAAGGAGCTCGCCGAGCACGGGTGTACGGCGGTCGCGCTCACTCCGGGCTGGCTGCGCTCGGAGATGATGCTCGAGCACTACGGCGTCACCGAGGAGTCCTGGCGGGAGGTCCTCGACCGTCCGGTCCAGCCGGCGTTCCCGGACCCGGGGCACTTCGGCATCTCCGAGACCCCGCACTTCGTGGGCCGGGCGGTCGCCGCGCTGGCCGCCGACCCGGAGGTCGCCCGGTGGAACCAGGCGTCACTGTCGTCGGGGCAGTTGGCGAAGGAGTACGGCTTCACCGACCTGGACGGCAGCGTCCCGGACGCGTGGCGCTACATCGTGGAGGTCCAGGACGCCGGCAAGCCGCCCGCCGCCCACCTCTACCGCTGACCGAGCGGTGGCGAGCCACCGTTTGCGACCGGGTGGGCAGGGTAGGCCCGGGCCCATGCAGATTCAGAAGAGTCAGGTCGTGGACCTCCTCAAGCAGCACGGTCAGGCCGACAAGGCCCAGGCCGTCGAGCAGCACCTCCCGGACACCATCGACACCGACCAGCACGCCGACCTCCTGAAGAAGCACGGGGTCGACCCGAGTCAGCTCACCGAGGGCGGCCTCGGCGGCGCGGCGAAGGACATCGGAGGCAAGCTCGGTCTCTGACCGACGGCCGATCCGTTCCGGCGGGTTCCCACCAGAGCCCGCCGGCGTTCCGTCCGACCCGCTTCGCCGTACGACAGCGGGGCAGGATCCCGGACGTGTAGACCGCCGAGATCTACATCCAGGCGGCAGTTGCTGGACCTGATCCAGCTCATCCTGGGGGCATCGCGGCGTTCCACACCAAGTGACGCCGCCGCGACCTGGGCCTGCTTGGGCCCCCGATCCGACCTACCTCGGACCCGAGTCGCACCGGCTCGGCCGTGGCGATCTCCCGCGCCGACTAGGGTGATCGACATGGGACTGGTCGAGGTTGCGCTGGTGATTCTGACCGACCGAAGCAGGCGGATCGTCATGCAGCACCGGACCGACGACGCGCCGACCGATCCCAGCCAATGGACCGTTCCCGGCGGCATGATCGAGCCCGGAGAGGACCCCGAGGCCGCCGCCCACCGGGAGTTGCGGGAGGAGACCGGCCTTCGGTGCGCCGAGTTGTCGCTGGAACGCGTGATCGAGCGACAGTTCCATGGCCCGGCCTCGGTGCGCTACCACGTGTTCGCCGGGACCACGGACGCCAAGGACGAGGACATCGTGCTCGGCGAGGGTCAGGCGATGGTCTTCGTGCCGATGAACGAGATCGGCCGCAAGGACCTGTCAGCCATCGCCCGGGAGGTCCTCGCCGAGCGCCTGAGCGTGGTCAGGCAGTAGCCCCTTCCTCCGTCGAGGGCGAAGTAGCCCAACCGAACTCGGGCGGACGCTCGGCGTAGGGTGGCCATCGGGGGACACCGGGGACGCACAGGGAGGTGTTCTGCCGTGAGACTCGCGCGAGGGATTGGCGCCGCGGGCGTGTTCCTGCTCGCCACCGTCCTCATGATCGTTTCGCTCGTGTGCTGCGTGACCGTGGTGCTGCTCCCGTTGGGGATTCCGTTGGCGCTGCTCGCGATGCGGCTGTACGGCAAGGGCACGAAGATGCTGCTGCCGCGTCCACAGGAAGTGCAGCGCGGGCTGCACAAGCTGTGGGGGCGTAAGACCAAGCAGGTACGCAAGGACACCGCGAGCGAGGTCAAGGGAGCCCGGAAGAGCTTCCGGAAGGCGCGCAAGGGCGCCGGTGACCAGTTCGAGGGCGCGGCCAAGAGTGCCCGGAAGGCCCGCAAGAACGCGGGCCGCCGCGTTCGCAAACTGCGCAAGGCCGCACACGTCTGAGCCGGGACTGGGATCGGACCGGCCGGTTGAGGACAGCTCCCGCCTGAATCGGCGCCGCACCACCCAGAGTGGGAGCCGTGAAAGCTGTTTCCAGCTGGTCCCTCCACCGCACCCTCGGCTCGTACATGTCCGGCGACCAGGCCGACGGCGGGCCTGACGACCTCGCGAAACCCGATGCCGGGATGGCGTTGCTCGACCTACCGGCGGAGCTGCGACGCCGCGGTTACGACACCGTCCAGTTGTGCCACTTCCACCTTCCCAGCCGCGATCCCGGCTACCTGGGTGAGCTCCGGTCGGCCCTGGAGTCGGAGAACCTCACCCTGGATGCCGTACTCGTCGACGACGGCGATCTCACCCACCCGGCCGACGCGGACGCCCACCAGCACTGGATCGACGGCTGGCTCGACGTTGCCATCACGCTCGGCGCACGCCGGGCGCGGGTCATCGCCGGAAAGCAGTCGCCGAGCCCGTCGCGGCTGGAGGACAGCGGCCGCCGGCTGGGCAAGCTCGCCGGGGATCACCCCGAGATCCGCGTCGTCACCGAGAACTGGTTCGCGCTCACCGCCGGTGCCGACGAGGTGCACGCGATCCTGGACGCGGCCGACCGCCAGGTGGGGCTGCTCGTCGACCTCGGCAACTGGACCGGTGCGGACAAGTACGACCAGCTCGCCGCGGTCGCACCGCGCAGCGAGACCTGTCACGCCAAGTGCCGTTTCGACGCCGACGGTCCCGACCGCGAGGACTTCACGCGCTCCCTGCAGGCGCTCCGCCAGGCCGACTACACCGGGCCGCTCGCCCTCGTCTACGACGGGGCCAACGCCAACGAGTGGGACTGTCTTGAGCAGGAGCACGCCATCGCGACCGGCGTCTTCGGCTGAGTCGCCGACCGCCGGAGCCTGGGCACCAGGTCCACGTCTTCGCCAGATCCCTGCTGGGCAAGGAGTTTCGGACGATGCTGAATCCCGAGGTGGCGCCGGGAGCGTTCACCGAGCTGGACCGGTTCGTGTTCGAGTCGTGGGGTTACCTGGTGATCCCGGACGTACTGACCGCCGCGGAGGCCGAGGAGTGCTACGACGCTTCGGAGCGCCTGCACGCCACGCGGGACAGGGAGTTCGGCCAGCTCGGTCGCGGCTACGAGACCGAGCCCAGTCTTGAGCGCCTGATCGACCATCCGGCCGTACTCCCCAAGATCCGTGGGTTGTTCGGCGACCGGTTCGTCCTGCAGGCGAGCTGGAACACGATGCAACCCGCGCACGGCGGGACGGGCGGTTGGCACCAGGACGGTTCGGGTGCGTACGACTTCGGCAAGCTCGGTTGCCCGGTGCCGCTGATCCAGTTGCGGGTGTCGTTCCTGCTGACCGACCAGACCAGGCCGGGCAGCGGCAACATGGAGTTGATCCCCGGCAGCCACCGCAGCTCGGTACCGTTGCCCGCCGGCATCCGTGCGGCTCGTGGGGACACGCCGATCGGGCACGTGATCTGCGCACCGATCGGATCTGTACTGGTGTTCCACAACGGCGTCTGGCACCGGACGTACCGCCACGACGGGGACCGGGACCGCTACACCGCGCACTACGTCTACAGCCCGCCATGGGTACGCCCGGCCGACCGGTTCAGCAACTCGGCCGACTTCCTGGAACGCACCACACCCATGCGCCGGGCTTTGATGGGCGAGTTCGAACGGCCCGACGCACCGTACGGCGCCGGCTACGACCCACTGCCGTTTCCGGACTGAACGCCTGCCCGGCCGCACGGGCAAAAGCGGCTTGACTTGGAGTGCACTCCAAGGAGCAGTCTGACGGCGTGAACTCCGACGCCTCGCAAGCCGAAACCTGCGGTGTCGACGAACTCGTACCGGACGTCGACGGACCGCTCACCGTCAGCCAGGTCGCGGAGCTGACCGGCCTGTCGCCTCACACGCTGCGCTGGTACGAGCGGGTGGGTCTGCTGGAGGGCGTGACCCGCGGCCCGTCGGGCCACCGGCGGTACACGCGCACCGACCTGGTGCGGCTGACAATGCTCATGCGGCTGCGCGCGACCGGTATGCCGGTCAGCGAGATGCAGCGCTACGCCGAACTCGTACGCGCCGGTTCGCTGACCGAACCGGAGCGGATGCGGCTGCTGGAGGTCCACCGCGATCGGGTTCTGAGCCACATCGCCGACCTCCACCGCGACCTGGAAGTGGTCGACCGCAAGATCGCGGGATACCGGCAAGGGGCATCGTCGGCGAAGCCGGCGTAGTCGTTCACGCCGTTCACATCCTGACTCGACAGTCCACCAGCTGAGGGGAAGCACCGAATGCTGCAACGCACCATCGGAGGCCGCCGGACCGTGAGCGCGCTGTGCCTGGGCGCGATGAACTTCGGCAGTACGACGGACCCGGAGACCTCGACGGCGATTCTCGACCGGTTCGTGGAGGCCGGCGGAACGTTCGTGGACACCGCGAACAACTACAACCAGTGGATGGCCAACGGCGGCGAGAGCGAGGAACTCCTGGGTCGCTGGATGCGATCCCGCGGCAACCGGGACCAGTTGGTCATCGCCACCAAGTGCGGCGCCAGGACGACCGTGCCCGGCACCCCGAACGACAACTGGGAAGGACTCGGCGCGGCGGCCGTCGAGTCCGCCGTCAAGGGCAGCCTCAACCGGTTGGACGTCGACCGCATCGACCTGTACTACGCGCACATCGACAACCGGACCACGCCGCTCGAGGAGACCGTCGGCGCGTTCGGGCGTCTCGCCGCCGAGGGGGTGGTCGACGTGCTCGGCTGCAGCAACACCGCGACCTGGCGACTGGAACGCGCCCGGCGGCTGGCTGCCGACCAGGGCGTCGAGCCCTACTCGGTGATCCAGCAGCACTACACCTACCTGTGGCCGAGCCCGTTGGTGCAGGGCCGGACCCAACGGCTCGGCAGCCCGAACTACCAGCACGCCGGGGTCGAGCATTTCGACTATCTCGGCGAGCACCGGGATCTGACGCTGGTCGCGTACCAGCCGTTGTTGACCGGCTCGTACGGCCGGCCCGAGCGCCCCTTCCCGGCCGCGCGTGGGTACGCACACCCGAGCGCGTACGCGCGGTTCCAGGTGTTGCGCGAGGTCGCCCAGGAAGTCGGCGCCACCACCAACCAGGTCGTGCTGGCGTGGATGCTGCACCACGACCCGGTGGTCGTACCGCTGTTCGGAGCCTCGTCCCTGGCCCAGCTGGAGGAGGCGCTGGGCGCGGTCGAGATCAGCCTGGACGCAGAGCAGCTGGACCGGCTGAACAACGCGTGACGACCAAACGCTTCACTCCTCGTAGAGGGCGGGGCGTTCACTCACCAGGACCGGACCTCGAAGCCGAAGTCCGGTGCCGCGAGCCGTTTCGGCGCGAACGTGCCGTCGCCGTTGCTCAGCGAGGTGCGTACGCCGACGTCGCCGAAGCCCACGATGTCCGCGCGCCCGGTGGCGGTCAGCTGGGCGAGCAAGCGCGGGTTGCGGTCCACCCGCCAGCCCTCGGCGTAACCGAAGTCCGCGAGCCTCACCTGCGGTGTGTAGTCGAACGTCCCGTCCCCACGGCTCAGCGCCACATACACCCCGGCGTCGCCGAAACCCACGATGTCCGCACGCCCGATTCCCCGCAGGTCGGCCAGGAACCGTGGATGCCGGTCGACCCGCCAACCACCGTTGACGTATCCCAGATCACCGATCACCGGCTGCGGGGAATAGTCGAACGTCCCGTCCCCACGGCTCAGCGCGACGTAGACTCCGGCGTCGCCGAAACCCACGATGTCCGCACGCCCGATTCCCCGCAGGTCGGCCAGGAACCGCGGATGCCGGTCGACCCGCCAACCGCCGGCGACGTAGCCGAAGTCGGGGATGACCAGCCGCGGTGGTTCGAAGGTGCCGTCGCCGCGGCTGAGCGCCACCCAGACCCCGTGGTCGCCGAAGCCGACGATGTCCGCCCGGCCGTTGCCGGTCACGTCGGCGAGCAGCCGCGGATGCCGATCCACCCGCCAGCCACCGTTGACGTATCCCAGATCACCGACCACCGGCGCGGGCGTGTAGTCGAACGTCCCGTCCCCACGGCTCAGCGCGACGTAGACCCCGGCATCGCCGAACCCCACGACGTCCGCCCGGCCCTCACCCGTCAGATCACCGAGCAGCCGCGGATGCCGATCCACCCGCCAGCCACCGTTGACGTATCCCAGATCACCGACCACCGGCGCGGGCGTGTAGTCGAACGTCCCGTCCCCACGGCTCAGCGCGACGTAGACCCCGGCATCGCCGAACCCCACGATGTCGGATCGTTCGTTCCTGGTAAGGCGGGCGAGCGCCTTCGGGTTCGTCGCCAGGGGCGTCCAGGCGAGCTCGACGACGTGGTGGTCGTCGGAGTTGTACACGACATGCTGGGTGTCGCGCAGGAAATCGAAGGGTAGCCGATCGGAGCGCTGCCCGAGATCGGTGCGCCGGTCGCGGCGGTCAGGTCGTTGTGGTGCCAGGCGCCGTCCCACCACAGTTCGTGGACGTGCCCGTCCACGCCCGTGTAGACGACATGCTGGGTGTCCTGGGGCGCGAAGACGTAACCCCTCGGGTCGCTCGACGCCGCCGGCGCGCCGGCCAGGTCGCTCGGGCTGCCCCAGTAGTGCCAGCCGTTGGTGTCCGTACCCCAGCGGAGTTCGTGAACGCGGCCGTCGACACCGCGGTAGTGGACGTGCTGGGTGTACTGCGCCTCGTAGGCGTACCCGGTCGGCTGGCCGTCGCCAAGGGGCGCGCCCGTGATGCCGGTGAGGCTGCCGCCGTGGTGCCAGCCTCCATGACTGTCGCGCCAGAGTTCGTGGACGTGGCCGCCGGTGATCTGACCGCTCGCGACGTAGACGACGTGCTGGGTGGACTGGGAAAGGAAGCCGTAACAGGCCGGGCCACTCGCATGCACCAACGGACCGCCGGTCAGCGCGGTCAGGTCCCGGTGGTGCCATCCGGCGATGTCCCACCAGAGTTCGTGAACGTGGGAGTCGAGGCCTCGGTAGAACGCCTGCTGGAGTCCCTCGAACTCCATCGCCGAGGGCCCCTCGAGCACCGGAACCCGCGCGCTGGCGTCACTGCTGAGGTCGTGGGTGCTCCAGCCGTTCTCGTCGAAGAGGATCTCGTGAACGTGCCCGCCGGACCTGTAGTCCAGATGCTGGCTGTTCTCGGCCGGGAAGTAGTAGCTCGCCAGGTCGGTGAACCAGGGTGGCAACGGCACCCTGCACCTCATCGCCTCGAAGAAGATCCGCTGCGTTCCACCGGCCGCGTTGGCGGTCGGGTCGGCGAAAGCCGGCGGGGTGACAGGTGTGGTGAGGTCGGTCGCTTTCCAGCCCATCGCGTACTCCAGGCGAACGTGTGCCGAGACGCACAGGTACGGACGATGGCTCGAATTATCACCCGGTCGGAACGGCACCGGGAGCCCTCGCCCGAGACCTCCCCGGGTCAGTCGCCGTCGGAGTGCAGGCGAACGACCCCTTCCTCGTGGTCGACCAGGAAGAGCGTCCCGGGTGGGAACTCGCCGAGCGTCTCCGGCGGCAGCTGGACGGTGCCGTCACCGGCGACGACGGCGAAGTCCTGCCCGTCGCGTCCCTCCGCACCGACGCGGCCGTCGCGAATGGTGACCACCCGGCCGAGCTGGGTGCCCACCTCCGGGTCGTGGGTGACGACGACGACGGTGGTGTCGCGTACGGCGTTCACCGACTTCAGCGCGGCCACCACCTCGTCGCGGCCGGAGGTGTCGAGCTGGCTGGTCGGCTCGTCCACGAGCAGTAGGCCAGGTCCGGCGGCGATGCCGACGGCCAGGGCAGCGCGCTGTTGTTCCCCGCGCGTGAGCTCGGGCGGCTTCGACCTGGCCATCGCCGAAAGCCCCACCAGGTCGAGGATCTGCTCGGGCTCGGCGAGCTCGATGCCCTTGGTCGCGGCGGCCCTGCGCTGGGCGAGCCAGACGTTGCGCACCAGAGTGGCGTACGGCAGCAGGTTGCGCGCGGAGCCCTGCAGCACGACGCCGATCTCGGTGCCGCGCAGCCGGTTCAGCTCCGCGTCGCTCAGCTTCCCGATGTCGTACCCGCCGACCACGATCCGCCCCGCCGAGGGGCGCATCAGCCCGGACAGCAAGGAGATCAGCGTCGACTTCCCGGACCCGGACGGGCCGACCAGCGCGACCATCTCACCGGAGTTGATCGACAGGTCGACACCGGACAGCGCGACGACGTCGGAGCCCTCGATCCGGTAGATGTGCACGACCCTTCGGCATGCCACCGCCAAGCCCATCAGCCACCAGCCTCCTGCCGTCCCTCGACCAGCCGCCCTTCGACCAGCCGTCCCTCGACCAGGCGGCGCTGCCACCAGCCGCCGGCGACCGCACCCGCCACGAGTACTCCCACCACCAGCAGCTCCAGCACCGCGACGTGCGGCCACCGCGGCCAGTTCGCCAGCAGGGACGCGTCGACGCCGAGCGGCAGCCGTCTGCTGGTGGCGAACCACGCCACGACCGCGGCGATCGCACCCGTGACCGCACTGGTCACCACGATGCCGCCGTACGACCACAGCGCCGCGCCCGTCGTCAGGCGTTCGGTCGCCCCCTGGATGCGAAGCGCGCGCATGCCGGGGTTCCACGTCCGGCGGTCGACGGCCACCACCAGCGCCAGGGCGCCGAGCCCGACGAGGACGGTCACCCCGGCCGCGAGCTGGTAGGCGTGCAACGCCATCGCGGCCCCGGACTTCTCCAGCGAGTCACGTACCCCGCCGACCGTCCGGTCGGTGACGACCGCCAACCCCTCCTTGCGCAACCGGTCGAGGACCGTGTTGGGAGTGCCGGGTGCCAGCCAGACCTGTGGTGTCGTCGCGAAGCCGGGCTCTGCGGTCAGGCGTTCGGCGTAGGTGAGGTCGATAAGTGCGCCCTTCGCGCCGACGCCTGGCAGGGTCGCCACCTTCGCCTTCGCCACGAAGTCGACCGGTTCGCCGTCGATGTTGGGCAACTGCTTGCCGGGCATGGTGCCGGCGGTGATCGCGGGCAGCGGGTACGGCACGTCGACCGCGCGGAGTACGTAGTCGTGGCCCGGCCGTGGCGACGACTGGGTCATCAGCAGGCCGTCCTGGTCGCCGATGATGCGGAGCTGGTCGGTGACCGGTCCGCTGCCCGAGGTACGCCAGCGGCGAGGGTCGGCGAGCTCGGCGCGGGTCAGTACGTCTCGGCCGTCCAGCCGCAGCGCGGCGAGGTTCACCCCGATCCGCTGAGCTCCCACCGCGGTGGTGCTGATGCTGATCCCGGCCAGCCGGCACTTGTCCTGACACTCGCTGAGCGTGGCGCGGTAGAGGGGCTGCCCGCCGGAGACCGGCCCGAACTTGACCGCCACCTGGTCGTTCTTCGGGGTACGCAGCAGCAATGTGGCCGAGAGCGTCCTGTCGGCGGTGAACGGGTCCGGCTCCAGTCGTACTGTCAACTCGCCGTTGCCCACCATGATCGTCTCCGGCGCGGGCGGGCGCAGCAGGCTCGCGAGCTTCGCCGGGCTCGGCCCGTCGCCGTTGCCGGTGCCCTCCGGCCACCGGCCGACCTTCGCCAGCCTGGTGGCGTCGACACCGAGCACCGGAGGCTGGGAACCGTCACCGCTCGGCGCGGAGACCACCGCCATCGCGTGCCGGCCGGACGGGTCGGCGGCCCGCACCGCACGCAGGAGTTCGGTCCGGTCGACGTCCTGCACCTCCAGTACCCGTTCGGCTCCGAGCAGTTGCTCGGCGGTTGCCTGCCGTCCCTGCGCGGCCACGTCCGTCGTGGTCACCGCGAAGCCGAAGGTGCCGAACGCCAGGGCGAGTACGACCAGCAGCTGCACCGAGCCGGGCCGGCGGGCGAGGTAGAACGCCGCCACCGCTGGCCCGATCCGCCCACGGCGCAGGGACCAACGGCCGGCCATGCCGATCAGCGGGCGGACCGCCAGCGACACCAGCATCGCCACGGCGAGGACGACCACGACCGGAGCGGCGACCATGACGCCGACCAGCGAGCCGCCGAGGGAGCGCGTCTCGGCCACGACCACGACGCCGAGCGCGACCACGACGACCTCCACCGCCGCCACGACCACGGGACGGGAGCGGGAGGGCACCTGGCGCAGCAGCGTGCCGACCGGCGCGGAGAGCTCACGGCGCAGTGCGAGCAGGGCGGCGACGATCGTTCCGGCGGCCGCTACTGCGGCGGCGAGCAACTGGGCCCGGTCGACGCCGACCGGGCCGGCCTCCCCCGACACGGTGAGCGCGACGAGCGCACCGGTGACCAGCAGGCCGACGGGTACGCCGGCCAGCAGCGGCAGCAGGCTCTCCGCGGAGATGCTCAGCGCCCGCGTCGGCCAGCGGGCACCCCGCAACGCGACCGCGCCGATCTCCTGGCGGCGCCCCCACACGCCGTGCCCGACGGCGAGGTGGATGACGAACCAGCACAGGGCGATCAGCGGCGCCGCGGCGATGGGCAGCAGTGCGCGGGCATGCTTGCCGTGGGACTCGATCCGGTCCAGCAGGGACGGCAGGGTGGACAGCAGGCCGCCGCCGTACGGGTCGTCCTCGAGGAGCCGGCGTTCTGCCGCGTTGAGCTGGGCCCTGACCACAGGAACGCGGTCGGGCGTGAGCAGGCCGGTGGGCATGACCGAGTCGAGGTACAGCGTCTCCTGCCGGTGCAGCAGGCTCCCGGTCGTGGCCCGGTTGGTCATGATCGCGGCCGGTCCGAGCCGGCCGAGCGGGTCCTCCAGCGACCAGTACGCCGACTTCGGATGGTCGGCCTCGAACACCCCGACGACGGTGAGCGCGACCGGCGGACCGTCCGGCTCCCACGTCTGGTCCTTGCGGCGTACGGGAGTGAGCGTCACCTCGTCGCCTGCGTGCACCTTGGCCTCGGGAACCAGCGAGGCCGGCAGTGCCACCTCCCGGCTGCCCACCGGGCACCGGCCCTGCCTGAACGTCACGTGCCGGCAGAAGCCGTCCCGGGCGAGCAGGCTCCGCGGTTCGGCGTTCGGGCGGCCGCGCTCGATCCCGCGAACGTGGACCTGCGCCGTGGTGACCGGGGTGAAGCCCTTCAGCCGGGAGCGCGCGTCAGTCAGGGTCTGCAGGCCGTCGGCCGACTCCAGCACGTCGGTACGCGGGTTCGGCGAGTCCACCGACAGCGGCGGCATCGAGACCGTGCGGTCGGCGTTGTCGGCAACGGCGACCTCGTTGCGGATGGCGGCCCGGTCGATGGCCACCGCGAACGCGGGTACGCACACGGCCGCGAGGGTGGCTGCCATGGACAGGACGAACAGCGTCAGCGCCTGACCCCAGCGGGTGGCCAGCTGGGCGAGAACGACCGCGATCATGGCCGCGCCCGGCGTACGAGAGCCGAACCGGACGCGACGACGACCGAGCCCAGGACGACGACGGCGGCCAGCGCGGCGGCCAGGACCGGGTAGCCGCGCGTGTCCACGGTGGGCAGGACGTTCCAGCCGTCGACGAAGCCGGGGTACAGGATCCTGTCGACCGCGGCGCCGGCGACTCCGGCGGCGAGCCCGATCACCGCTGCCGTACCGACGAGGGCGCCGAGCGAGCCGTAGCCGACCGCACGGATGGCGCGCGCGCCGACGCCCTGGGCGCGCAGGGAGGCGAGTTCGGCCGCCCGGCCGGGGCGTTCGCGGGCGGCGTCGATCAGGACGGCACCGGCCGCGAGCAGCAGGCCGACCAGCGCGACCGCGACCTGGAACCGTACGCCGACCGCACTGCCCTCCGCGCGCAGCTGGGTCAGTCGGGTGGACATCGACTCCTCCCGCAGGGTCGTGAGCCCGTGGTCGCGCAGGCCCGCCACGACGGACGCGGGCGCGTCGGCGGACAGCCACACCTGCGGGAACCCCGAGCCCGCGAGCGGGAACGGCACCAGCCGCTCGGCGTAGGTGAGGTCGACGATCGTGCCGACCTTGTCGTGGCGGGGTACGAGTGAGCCGGTGCGGACGATCTGGGCGGGCACCGCCGCGCCGGGCAGCGGAATCAGCCGGGTCTCCTCCGCCGGGTCGGGCCGCCAGCCGGCGACGAGAGCGGGCAGCAGCACCGGGGTGTCCGCGACGAACGCCCAGTCGTTGCGGTCGAGCGGGACGTTCTCCGGCGGCTGGGACACGGTGAGGCGCAGACTGCCCTTCCCGGCGGCGATGGTGGGGCCGAGGTCGCGGGGACCGACCGCGGGCCGCCAGCGTTCGGGCGCGGCGAGCAGGGCCGCCGGCAGCGACGAACCGCGCGCGGCTGCGGAGTCGTTGGCGCGGACACCGGTGCCGGCGGCGCCGGCCGTACTCCCGCCGCCCGCCGGATAGAGGTCGACCCGCGCGCCCGCGGTCGCCGGTTCGTACCCCACGCCGGTCGGGTCGGCGACGTCACCGGTGGCCCCGTCGGCCCGCCGGTCGCCGAGCACCTGGACGCCGACCAGCCGGCAGCCGGCGGTGCAGTTGCGTACGTCGGCGGAGTACGCCTTCCGGGTGCCGGTCAGTGGGCCGACGATGGCGTCGACCGGCTTGCCGTCCTCGGCGGTCCGCAACCGGACCCGCAGGTGCAGCGGCTCACCGTCGGGGTCCTGCCCGGACGCGTCGACGACGAGCCGGCCGGTGTGCAGGGTGACCGGGCGCGGCGCGGACGGCCGCAGCGCAGCGGCGACCGTCGCAGGGTCTCCGCCGTACTCCTTACGCCATCCGGTGACCACCGGCAGCCGGGTGGTGTCCATCGCCAGCACCGACGGGTCGCCGGTGCTCTCCCCCGGCTGATCGACGACGGCCATGGCGTACTTCCCGCTCGGGTCGGCGGCACGCACCGCGGCCATCAGCTGAGCGGGATCGTCGGCGTCCACGGTGAGCACACGGTCGGCACCGAGTTCGAGGGCGGCCCGCTGCTCCTGGGTGCGGGTGGTGGTGTCCCAGCCGACGAACGCGGTCGTGACCAGGGCGATCGCCACCACCACCAACGCGAACAGCCGATGCGTCTCCGGCCGCCGCGCGGTCAGCGCCGCGATCAGTGCCATCGCCGGGCGCCCGGCCTGGCGGGCGCGAAGGGTCAGGGAGTTGGCCAGCGGCGGCACTCCCCAGGCGGCCACCAATGCGACGGCGAGCGCGACCAGGCCGGGTGCGAGGAGTGGGAGTCCCTCCACGCTGCCGCCCACCACGACGGCCTGGACGACGCCGTACACCGAGAGGCCGACGAGCACGACGTCCACCAGCGAACGCCGCCAGCCGGGACGGCGGACGGGAATGCGCCGCAGCAGGTCGCGCGCCGGGGTCAGCAACGTGCCGACCTGGGCGGCCACCACCGCGACGAGCCCGCCCACCAGGGTCAGCCCGAGCAGCAACAGCGACAGCAGTAGCGCGGTACGTTGACCGGCGGGGTCGAGGGTGCCGGCCATCGAGCGGCCGACGGCGAAGCCCGCGGCGGCACCGACCACCGCTCCACCCACCAGCGGCACCACGCTCTGGCCGAGGACGAGCACCCACCCTCGGCCCGACGGCGCACCGTGCAGCCGCCACCAGCCGACGTCGCCACGAATCTGCACCGCCGCCTCGCGGACCACCACGGCCAGGGCGAACCACGTCAGCAGCAACAGCACCGCGACGCCGACCCCCACGCCGGCTAGGACGTTGCGCCGGTCCTGGGTGATCCGGTCGAGCAGGCCGTCCAGCCCGGTGATGCTGGTGGAGAATCCCTGCTGCCCGAGCGTGGACAGGTCGGCGTTGATCTGGCCGGCGAGCCCGTCGGTGTTCATCGTGGCGAACGCCGCGGGTGAGGCCAGCAGGTCGTAGGTGTAGGTGGTCTGTTCCCAGCCGCGCATCGTCGCCGGGACGGTGAACGCCGTTGCCTGCTTGCTGCGGTCGTCCGAACCGAGGCCGACGAGGTAACCGTCCGCCCAGTACGGCTCGCTCGGGTCGATCACGCGGTAGACGCCGACCAGCCGGGCCCGGCTCGGCTTCTTCCCGCCCGTGAGCGTGAGGTCGTCACCGACCTTCAGGGAGAGCTGGCCGGCGAAGGCCGCCGGGAGTACGACCTGACCGGCACCGGTGGGACGGTCCCCGGTGATCGTGAGGTGGCGGTAGACGTCGTCGCGGTAGGCCACCTTGACCACCGCCGCCGGCGCCTTGGACCCCGCGCGCCGCACGCCGCCCGGCGCGAACGCGCCGTCGATCGAGGCAAACCCCGGCGGGCGGAAGGCCTTCCGGGCGTCCTTCATGGCAGCCTCGGACGCGGTGTCGTTGGTGCCGCGCCAGGCCGACAGCCAGCTCACCGAGACCAGCCGCTGCGCGACCGGGGCGCTCCCGACCGCGGCCACCCCGACCTGCTGCTGGGCCTTCACCGCGTAGAAGGGTGCGGCCGTCACCGCCGCGCCGGCGAGCAGCGCCACCAACATGACCACGATCGCCGGCCCGCGCCGGGCAGCCAGTGCGCCCCGAAGTACTGCCCACATGCCGTGGCCTACGCCCTTGCCGTCGTGGAGGCGTTCGGCCGGTTCACCGTCGGCGCGTCCACCACGGGTTCGGACCGGACGATCTCGGCGCGCCCGTCGACCAGGTGCAGCTCGGCGTCGCACAAGGCGGCGGCGTCCGGGTCGTGGGTCGCGAACACCACGACCGCGCCCCGATCGGCTTCCTTGCGCAGCAGGTCCATCACCGTCTGCCGCGACACCGCGTCGAGCTCGCTGGTCACCTCGTCGGCGAGGAGGACGTCACCGCGCAGGGCGAGACCGCGGGCGATCGCGGTGCGCTGCTGCTGTCCGCCGGACAGCTCCTCCACCAACTGGTCGCGCTGTCCGGCGAGCCCCAGTGCCGTCAGGCACTCGACGGTGAGCCGGCGCGCCTCCGCCGGGCCGCGGCCGTTGGCCAGCAGCGCCACCTCGACGTTCTCACCAGCGGTCAGGAACGTGGCCAGGCCGTTGTCCTGCGGCACCAGCACCACGCCCTGGGAGACGGCGTGGTCGCGGTCACGCAGCGGCTCGCCGTCCAGACTGACAGTTCCCTCGGCCGGGCGCAGCAGGCCGGCGATGGTGGACAGCAACGTGGACTTGCCCGCGCCCGAGCGTCCGCTGACCGCCAGCATGTGGCCCGGTTCCACGGTCACCGTCACGTCCTGCAGGACCGGTCGGCCGACGTCGTACGCGGCGGTCAGCCGGTTCACGGAGACGGTTCGCAAAGCTGCCCCTCGTATCACCTCGGGCCATGAGGGCATGGGTCGACCACGCCCCGGGAAACTGTGCTGCACGCTACCCGGATACCGGCCCCCGCGCGATGCCCGGAGATGCCCCATCCAGGACAACGCGTGGCCGGAAAGGGCAGGGCCGGCAAGGGAGCCTGGAGAGGGCCGGGGAGCGGGCGCCCTACGTCTTCTTCCAGAAGTACTGCTCCGGAGCGGACGGGCCGGGCTCGCAGCAGTCGTCGATCATCTCCCCGCCGACACCGTGCAGGTCGTTCTGGACGACGTTGTACCTCGCCTCGGGCAGCACGGTCCCGATCACGTAGAACTCTTCTTGGGAGATGCGCAGGATCTGCATGAAGAGCTCGTCGCGCTTCTGCTTGTCCGGTGTGACCTTGATCTGGTCGAACAACCGCATCTGCCGCAGCGGGCCGGCCGGTGGCTTCTCCCCTTCCTTGCCCTTCGACTCGTACCACCGGCCCCACTCGACCGCGTATGCCGCACCGGCGTCCACGGGGAAGTACCACCCGGGGCCGAGCATCGGCAGGTCACCGCCGTCGCCGTCGTCCATCACCGCGTCGTGGTTGTTGGCGGCCACCCGGTTGAACAACAGGGTGGCGTCCTCCACCTTCACCTGCACGTCGACGCCGACCTTCTTCCAGTAACCGGACGCGAGCTGGGCGACGTCGGCCCAGAGCGGGTTGAAGTTCGTCCGCACCTCGACGGTGAATCCCAGCCGTTTCCCGTCCGGGCGCAGCCGGAACCCGTCGCTGTCGCGCTGGCGGTAACCGGCCTTGTCCAGATGCTGGTTCGCCTTCGCCGGGTCGTGCTCGGTGTACTGCTTGGCGAGTTGCTGGAGGTAGAGCCCGGACTCCTTGCGGGGCGAGGTCTGCCACGGCTCACCCTGGTTGAGGAGTACGACCTTGATGATCTCCTGGCGGTTCAGCGCGTACGACAGACCGATGCGGAAGTCCTTGTTCTGCATGACCTGCCGCATCGCCGGGTCCTTGTGCGTCTGGTTGAGCAGGAACGTCGCGTCGTTCATCCGCGACGAACCGATCGCGATGAAGTGGAAGCGTCCCTTCTCCCGCCCGCGCGCGAAGACCGGCTTGCTCTGGAGCGTGACCAGCCCGGGTGTGACCAGGCTGTAGTCGCCCTGGCTGAGCTTGAGCGTGCTGACCTGTGGGTCGGTGATGATGTCGAACACGACCCGGTCGAGGTAGGGAAGCTGCCGGCCCTCGGTGTCGGACTTCCAGTAGTACGGATTGCGGCTGACCACCAGGCGGTTGCCGGACTGGGAGGACAGCTTCCACGGGTAGATGACCGGCAGGTCGGTGTTCTGCCAGGAACCGAACTCCGTCGGGCCGTTGCCGCCCTTGTTCAGGAAGAGTTTGGTCCAGTCCGGCTGGCCTTCCTGCTTCGCCAGCTTGTCCGCGTCCGGGTTGTACTTCTTGTGGAACTGCTTCAGGTAGTGCTTCGGCAGGCAGTGCAGGACGGCGCCACCGGAGGACGCTACCTGGTCCAGGAACAAACCCTGCGGCTTGGGGAAGGTGAACCGCACGGTGGTGTCGTCGAGCTTCTCCAGCTTCGCCGGCTGTCCGTCCGGAGCGAACTGCGAGGGCATCACCGGGTAGAGGTCGGTGTTGCTCAGCACGTCCTCGTATCCGAACACCAGGTCGTCTGCTGTGTAGGGCTTTCCGTCCGACCACTTCATGCCCGCGCGCAGCTTGAACGTGTAGACGCGGCCGTCCTGGCCGATCTCCCAGGACTCGGCGACGTTCGGCGAGATCTTGGTCTGGTCGACGTCCCACCGCACGAGCGGCTCGTACGACAACGAACCGACCAGGTGCGGGTCGGCGTCCACCGAGGTCAGGATGGTGTTCCACGTGCCGCCGTACACACCGCCCGGCTCGGTGGGGCGGATGACCATCGGCTTGGCCGGCATCCGCTTGGCGCGCGGCGGAAGCTTGCCGGCCTTGACCTGGTCGCTGAGTTCCGGCGCCTCCTTGAGCCCGGTGCCGGCCTTGCCGGCGTCCTTGCCTCCGCCCTTGCCGCCGGACTTGTCCGACGGGTTGAGCGAGAGCGCGGAGCATCCGGCGACGGAGAACGCCGCGACCGACGTGAGCCCGAACCGGAACAGGTCGCGCCGGCTCGGCGTTCGCTGCGGCGTATGGGCTGGTGCTCGCTCCGGCGCGCGATCCGGCGCTCGCTCCGGCGTACGGCCCGGCCGGTGGTTCGGTGTTCCGGCTGTTCTCATGACGCACGCTCCTCGTCGGAGTCGGGACCCCCGCTGGCGTGCGCCCATCGTGTCCGTACGGAATCTGCGTGTAAAGGGCGGCCGTTGTTTGCGGCCGACCTCGGCAATCGATCGATTTCGACAGCGACATACGTCAGGCCATGGCGAGTCCGCCGGTCACGCGCCAGTTCGTGCACGCGGGATGGCGCGACCCGAACGGCTCGCAGGTTGTGATTGACATCAGTTTTCCTTGTGGGTAAGGGGCTTCCGGCTCACATGAGCCGATCTTGTTCGGTAGAATCGAACGCGTGAGCGATGGCGGTGAGTGCTTCGACGGCCACCTGGGCGGGCAGCCCGGTGGCCGTCGGGTGCTGCCCGCGGGGTTTGCTGATCTGCCGGCGGGTCCTGGGTTGGCGGCGGCGGTGGCGTCGGTCGACGTGGCTGGGTGTAACGGGTTCGAGTTGGAGGAGCTGATCAAGGCACGGCGGCTGGGCTGCTGGCTGGAGGCTGAGTGCCTGTCCGATGTGAACGCGCTGGTCTACGCCGAGCCCGGAAGGGTTGACGGGCCGGCCGGACGCAGGGTGACGCCGGATCCGATGACTCCGGAGGTCCTGGAGCCGTTGCTGGGGTGGACCGGCTACCGGGCGCACCAGTACGTGGCCCTGGCCACCACGCTGCCCTGGCTGCCGCGGGTACGTGAGGCGTTGGCCAGCGGGCAGTTGGAGCTCAACGATGTGCGGGTGATCGTGGATCGCATCACCGATGCCGAACCCGATGTGTGGGGTGCCATCGAGGACGCGATCTTCCCCAAAGTCCTGGAACTGCGGGGCGGGTTGTTGCGGGCGAAGGTGGAGGCCGAGGTCGTCACGGCAGACCCCGACGCCGCCGCCAAACGTCACCGGGCGGCCAGGTCCGGGCGCAACGTGGCGATCTGGCCCGCCGTCGACGGCGTCGCCGACCTCGCCATCCGCGGCCTGTCCGCAGACCAGGCCGCCGAAGCGTACGGCTACATCGACGCCATCGCCCGCGCAGCCAAAGCAACCGGCGACCCACGCACCCTCAGCCAACTCCGCGCCGACGTCGCCGCCGCCCTACTCACCGGCACCGCCGACATCAAAGACTGCCCCGCCCCACCGCTCGCTGAACAAACGCACGGCGAAACCAAGCAGGACAAGGCTGGGCAGGACGAGGCCGAGCAGGACGAGGCTGAGGAGCCGGACGAGGAGGCGCAGGGTGAGACCAAGCAGGGGTGCTGTGCGGTACACCGGTACCCCGACCACGACCTGCACAGTGCCGGCTGTGACTGCGGTGACTGCGCTCCCGCCGGAGCCGGGAATGCAACGGCTGACTACACGCCCTGCCACTGCTCCACCGCCCACGACAGCGCAGCACACGACGCCGCGGAGCGCCACGCGGCAACGAACGCAGCCGTGGGTCAGATCCCGCGGCAGAACCGCCGACCCGACGAAACGGCCGACCCGCCGGGTCCGCCTGATCCACCGACAGGCAACCCGACACCACCAACACCACCCTGGTGCTCCTCACAACCGAGCTGGAGGCCCATACGAACACGCGCGAAGATCCAGCTGAACGTGCCACTGACCACCCTGATGGGACTGTCCGCCCAGCCTGGTGAGCTCATGCCGGTCTCCACAGCCCGAGACCCGCCAGCGCCTGAGCTAGTACGTCCTCAGCGGGTGCCGTCGCGTCCAGGTCGAGGAGGAACCAGCCGGTGGACCGAAGAATGTCGAGGTCAGCTTGCTTCTGCGCCTGGCTGCGTTCTTGGTGGTGGACTATGCGCTCGAGCGCCGGCCCGCCGACCGCGTGGTCCTCCTCGGCGACACGAGACCAGTAGTCGACCCAGCTCCGGCCGCGTTCGGGCACGGCCCGTCTGGTGGACTCCCGAACGTCGCCATGCAGGAACAGGAGCAACGGCATCATGTCGTCGGCGAGCCGGCGTACGTCTCGCACCAAACTCCGGAGCCTGGCGGTTCCGACGTCGCCCACGGTAGGTCGCTCGCCATGCCCGCGGTTCCTCCTCCGGAAAGAGGTCGACAGGCGTGCCGTCCGCCTGCAGGACGCGGGCAAGCGAAGTGGCGAGGGTCGACTTCCCGATCCCGGGCGCGACGCCTTCCACCATCACCAGCCGTGGAGCCGTCATCGGGTGAGCATGCCTGCGGCGGCGTACAGCGGGCAACTCCATTCCTCGCAACCCCAGCACCCCGTGAGCGATCGACCTACCGGGGCCCTCCCGCCCGACAAAGACGTCTCGGTGCGTACGTCGGCCGACGTAGCGCGGATGTCGCCGCCGGGGCGATGTGCGCAGGTTCGCTGAGGGCCAGGATCCGAAGGGCCGGCACCGCGAGCGAAAGGACACCGTCGTGACCGAGGTAGGCCGCAGGACCGTGGTGGGAGGAATAGCCGGAGCGGCTGCGCTCACGGCCCTGCCGACCCTGCCGGGGGTTCCGTCCGCATCGACGTCGACTCCGAAACGGGGACTTCGCTCGGTGCGACTGACCACCGAACATCTCGTCGACCCGCTCGGCATCGACGCCACCGCGCCACGGTTCGGCTGGCGACTCGAGGGAACAGGGACCGGCCGCGCGCAGACGGCGTACCAGATCCTGGTCGCCAGCCGACGACGACTGCTGCGCTCGGGCCGGGCAGACGTCTGGGATTCCGGGCGGGTGGAGTCGACCGAACAGACCGCGCAGGTCTACGGGGGACCGGTGCTACGCGCCCGTACTCGCTACTACTGGACGGTGCGCGCATGGGACGAGGCCGGTCGGCCCGGACCATACGGCAGGATCGCGTGGTTCGAGACGGCCATGCTGTCACCCGGCGACTGGGCCGCGGAGTGGATCGGGAGCGGACTGGACATCCCGTCCGCCGTCCGCGTACTGGGCCCGGCAGGCTTCGAGGACTTCGCTCTCCGGCCGGGCAGTACCCTCGGGCAGACCTTCGTCACTCCTGGCCCGTCGGTCGCGGCAGCCGTCCTGTTGTCGATCGGGCCCGGCACTGCGGACTGCGTGATGACCTTGCGGGCAGCCGGGCCGACCGGCGCGGTGATCGCGCGCAGAGCGCTCACCGGGTTGACCGCCGACGGGTACGGCAACGCGCAGGGCAGGCTCGACTTCGGCGAACCTGTCGGCGCCGGGACCTACTACCTCGAACTGTCCGAACCGCGCGGATCGGTGCACTGGTTGGGCGTACGCCACGACGATCCGCGGCAGGACCCGTATCCCGACGGCACCGGCTACGCCGACGGCGAACCTGTGAACGTCGATCGCTGGACCTGCACCATCCCACCGCCACCGCCCGCAGATCCCTTGCTCCGCAGGGAGTTTCACCTGGACGGGGCCGTCATGTCAGCCCGGCTCTACATCTGCGGGCTGGGCCACGGGGTGGCCTGGGTCAACGGCAGACGGGTGGGCGATGCCGAACTCTCACCGGCGACCACCGACTACGACCGCCGACTGCTCTATACGACCCACGACGTCACGTCCTTGCTGCGCAGAGGAAACAACGCCATCGGCGTCGCACTCGGCCGCGGATTCTTCGCCACCCGCGCGCCCGACACCGACGGCAGCAACCTGCAGCCGTGGGTGTCCGAGCCCCAGGTCAGGGCGCAACTGGAGGTACGCCTTGCCGGCGGGCGCCGGGTGACGATCGGCAGCGACCGGACCTGGCACTACATCGAGGGGCCCACCACCTACGACGGCGTGTTCAACGGCGAGTCCCACGACGCCAGGCGTGCCGCCGACCTTTCCGGCTGGAGCTCACCAGGCTTCGACGAGACGAGCTGGAAGCCGGTCATCCTCGCCAGGGAACCCGGCGGCAGGTTGGAAGCCTTCGCGGGCGAACCGGTACGGGCAACCCGGATCGTCCGCCCCGTTGGCGACAAACTGCTTCCCGGTGGCGTCCGGCAGCTCGACTTCGGCGCCGTCATGAGCGGCCGGGTGCGGCTGCGTGGACGACTGCCCAGAGGAACGATCGTCCGGATCCAGTACGGCGAGAAACTGGCTGCGGACGGCCGTGTCAGCGTGGGCGTGCCCGGTGGCAACGAGAACCCCTCGGTGGAGGGCAGGTTGCAGCTCGACGAGTACACAGCGAGCGGTGCGGGCGAGGAGACCTGGCAGCCCTCCTTCACCTACAAGAGTTTCCAGTACGTAGAGGTGAGCGGTGCATCGGAGTCGCTCGAGCTGGTCGCCGTCCAGCTCAACAGCGACGTCGCCGACACGATGAACCTCCAGCTCGGCGATCCCGTACTGCAGTGGATCGTCGACACGTTCGCCCGGACCGCAGCGAACGGCCTGCACGGGTTCCCGGACGGGTCGCCGCTGGCGAAGGTGGGCTGGACCGGCATGACGCACTGGTCGTCGCAGCCGATGCTCTACCGGTTCGCCATGCAGACGGTGTTCGCGAAGTGGCTCGACGACCTTCGGCTCGGCCAGGCACCTGACGGTGAGATCCCGCTGATCGCACCGCCGGCCGCGACGACCGGCGGATTCCTGTTCACACCGAGCTCGACCGGTGTGTACCCCTACCTCGTCCACCGCTACTGGCTGGCCTACGGTGACCGCACGCTGCCGGCCAGGCACTTCGAGAGTGTGCGGAAGTATGTCGACTGGTGCGTGGCAAAGTTGGACAGTGGCGTCAGCGACGACCAGTTCGGTGACTGGTACCCGCCGAATCCGCCGAAGGAGTACCCGCGCGGTCGCGAGGGCGGCAGCCTGGTCGGCGTCGCGTTCGTGATCCAGAGTCTGCGCCAGGGCACCGCACTCGCCGAGCTCCTGGGCAGGACTCGACGGGCCGCCGCCTGGCGGGACAGGACCGACGAGCTCGTCAGGCAGTTCAACGACCGTTTCCTTGATCGGAAGGCCGGTTTGTACCGGACCGAGGTCGCCGACGCCGGATACCGCCAGACCAGCAACGCCGTTCCACTCGCGTTCGACCTCGTCCCGACGGCACACGTCGACGCGGTGGTGGCGAACCTCGCTGCCGACATCGAAGCCAGGGGCCGGCATCTGAACACCGGGAACGTCGGCACTGCCACGCTGCCGTACGCACTGTCCGACCACGGACGCTCCGACCTGGCGCTGGCCGTCCTCGACCGGCAGGACCACCCCTCCTACGGCTACCTGCGCGGCCTGGGAGCGACGACATTCTGGGAGTCCTGGGAGGCAGACGCCCGGGCGCACAACGACGCGACGCTCAGCGGGCCGGTGGCCTGGCTGGTGGAGCGGGTCGCGGGTGTGGAAGTGCTGGAGCCGGGATGGGCACGGTTCAGGGTCGCTCCGACAGCGTTCGGTCGACTCCCGTGGGCCAGGGTCACTCTGGACACCGTACGCGGCCGGGTCCTCGTCGGCTGGCGGCGCGACGGAGACCTCGTCGTGTTGTACGTCGGCGTGCCGGTGAACGCGGTCGCCGAGGTGACGTTGCCGAACGGACGGCGGCACGAACTCGGCTCCGGGCGGCATCGGATCTCCACGGCGTTGCGGTGACGCGGTCCGGATCTGCCCGTCAACACCCTGCCGTTCTCCCGTGACCGCCGCGCTGGTTTGCCCTGCCGCCTGGTCGGTAGGTACTGCATGCCACAGGTCTGCGCCGGCAGGCGTTCAGATGATCTTCGAGAGGCGGTGCGGGTGACGCGGTCCAGGCAGGTGTCGGAAGCGGCCGGGGCTTCGGCACGCCGGGCCGTGCTGGTTGCGACCGGATGCGGCCTGGCGGCAGCGGCGATCGCCTCGGTCGCGTTGCCGGCGCCGTATCTGCCGCTGATCGGCTGGGACGTGGGGGCGTTGGTGTTCCTGTTCGTCATCTGGCGGCGCATCGGACCGCTCGACGGCCCGGCGACCGCTGCCGACGCGAGCCGGGAGGACCCCACGCGAGCTGTCGCGGACCTGACGCTGCTCGTCGCCGCGTTGGCCAGCCTGGTGGCGATCGGCTGGATGATCGTCACGGCGAACGACCGGCACCCGCTCGATGTCGTCCTGCACGTCGGGCTCGGGGTCGTCAGCGTGATCGTCTCGTGGGTGGTGGTGCACACGATCTTCACGCTGCGGTACGCCCGCCTGTACTACTCGGACGGCCGCGGTGGCGTGAACTTCCACGACAGCGACCCCGAAGCCCAGCCGCGCTTCGTCGACTTCGCCTACATCGCCTTCACCGTCGGGATGACCTATCAGGTCTCCGACACCGAACTGCGCAACTCCGCGTTTCGTGCTTACGTGCTGCGCCAGGCACTGATGTCCTACCTGTTCGGCGCGGTCATCCTGGCACTTCTGATCAACCTCGTCGCCGGCCTGAACCGCTGACGCCGGCTCGTGTGGTCAGGCAGGCGTCAGCTCCGGACGCGGACCGGCCGGATCTCGACCCCGCCGTGACGCGTCTGCACCTCCGGCAGCTGGGAGGCAAGCTTGATCGCCTCGTCGAGGTCGGCGGCCTCCAGCAGGTAGTAGCCGCCGAGCACCTCCTTGGTCTCCACGAACGGCCCGTCGGTGACCATCAGCCGCCCGGCGGAATCGTTCCGCAGGCTGGTCGCCGCGCTGGTCGACTCCAGCTCGTTCCCGCCGAGCAGGCCGGACCCGGCCGCGGCGGCGAACTCGCCGTGCGCCCTCATGTAGTCCTGCACTTCCTCGGCCGTCAACGCGTCCCACTTCTGCTCGTCGCCGTAGATGAGAACCAGATACTTCGCCATGACTTGTCCGTTTCGGGTGGGGCCCGGTCGGCCCGTTCACGACAGTGACGAACGAGGTGTCCGCCGATCGACACTCTGCCTCCTCCAATGTGGTGAGCCACAGGTGCCCCGGGCTGGGGTCGCAGCCTTCACGACGACTGGTCGACCCGGTGGCCGACTATGCCGCCGACCGAGTGAGCGCGGGCTCGACGGCCGCGAAGTCGGAGAGTGCGGACAGGTCGGCTAGCGCGCCCAGGTCGGTGAGGTCGCCGAGGAGTTCGGCGAGCGGGTGGACGGGTGACCGGCCGAGAGGGGCGTGAACGCGCAGCGCCTCGGCCAGGTTCTCGTCACCGTCAGCGGCACCGTCTCGCAGGACGTGCAGCGCGCGGCGTAGCAGGTGGACGTCGGCGTTCCGAACGGGCCGGCCGGTGACCAGACCGTCCTGGACGCGGCGCACGGCGTGCAGTGTCTGCTGTCCGGCCAGTGGCTCGGGCAGGATCAGGAAGTCGTCAGCGTCCTCCCAGGCCGCGAGGGTGTCCAGAACGTCCTCGAGCCAGCGCAGGCGACGCGCGAGGGGCTCGGCGTTCGTGGTCCGCGACTTCGCGGCGGGGGCAAGATCGGTGACGGCCATGTCGAGCTTCCTCCGTGGACCTGACGGGTCGTGACTGCCATGGGCACGCGCACCCATGGATATGGACTGCCTCGGCTATTCGCGCGCGATGCGGGGCCGGCCGGCGTCCGGGAGTTCTGGACAGATGAGCGAGAGCTGTGCGCGTCGTCGCCTTCGGGTCGCGCGAGACCCGGCCGGCACCGCATCGCGTTCAGGATCGGAATCATGTGCGTTGAGAGGTTCTCGGACGGGTGGACATCACCTCCCGGTTCATCACGGGTCGTCACTGGTCATCGCTCTTCACCTGTGCATCCGCAGGCGAACCGCGCTCGGCGGGCCTCGTTGCCGGCCACCTGGGCGACGGGTCGCTGCCGAGGAGTCGTACCCACCTGGGCGCGTCCGCCGCCGCACACCGCTCGGCCCTCGCGGTCGCCGAGGCGGCCGCCGTGGTGGGCTGGGGCGGCGTGCGGGCGGAGAGGGGGGATCCTCCCAGCACGCCGCCATCAGCTCGTCGAACTCCGCGCGGAGCAGGGCCGGGTCGTCGCAGATGAGGTCAAGGAAAGCCGCCGTTTCGCCGGCGATGTGCGTACCAGCCACTGTCCGCACCAGCCCTTCTCACCACGTCCGCTGCGGGTCGTCTCCTCATCGATCAGCGCCGGAGTGCTCACTCAGGCGTTGATCTGCTTCTTCTCCGAATCGGCACTGGAGATGGAGATCCTGCGGGGCTTGGCCTTCTCGGCGACGGGGATCCGCAATGTGAGAACGCCGGCTTCGTACGAGGCCTCGAGGTGGTCGGTGTCCAGCGTGTCACCGAGGAACAGCTGCCGGGAGAACACCCCGAGTGGCCGTTCGGAGACCTGCATCTCCACATCCTCGCCCACCTCGGGCGGGCGGCGTTCGGCACGCACGGTCAGAACGTTGCGCTCGACGTCGACTTCTATCGCGTCGGCGGTGGCGCCGGGAAGGTCGAACGCGACTACGAAGTGGTCGCCGGAGCGGTAGGCGTCCATCGGCATCGGGTTCGGCCGGGACCACGTACCGGGAGAGTTACCCCCACCGAAGGCCTGCTGGGCGAGCCGGTCCAACTGCCGGAAGGGGTCTGTGCGCATCAACATCGTCCCCTGCACCTCCTGATCGTCGACTTGGACGGGAGTTCGTCAATGCACGAGTTCCTTGTACCATGTCATCGAATCGATGACAACCCCGTACGTCAGCATCGCGCTGACAATTCCTCGATCCCGGGAGCGCCGATGGTCCGAACGCCAGACTCACCCAGGCGGACGACGCCGCGGCGGACCCGGCGCTCGGCACCGGTCGCGGCAGCGACCGGTGCCGGGGAGGGCGCCGCGACGGAGGCGCTGGCCGGCCTGGTCGAGGTGATGGCCCGGCTCGACCAGGCGTACGCGCCGGGAGCCGGCGGGCCGAGGCCAGTCGAGGGGGCTCCCGAGGGGGTGCCCGACGAGGTGCCCGACGGGCAGGCGATCCTGGACGCTCTGGGCACGCTCCGCCGCCTCCGCGAGCAGCTGGCGACCTGGGAGCCGGCCCTCATCGAGGCTGCCCGTGCACAGGGCCTGACCTGGACCGAGATCGCGCCGGCGCTCGGCCTCGCCAGCCGCCAGGCCGCCGAACGCCGCTTCCTGCGGCTCAACCCCCAGGCCGGGGACCAGGCCGCAACGACCCGTGAGCAGCGGGTCCAGACCACCCGTGACCGGCGTTCGGGCGACCGGGCCGTCGCCGCGTGGGCCCGAGCCAACGCCGCGCAACTTCGCGAGCTGGCCGGGCAGATCAGCGCGCTCCCGGTACGCGACCAGGGTGGACGGGCCACTCGCGAGGCCATCCACACCGCGCTCGGTCACGACGACGCCGCCGCACTCCTCGCACCTCTGCGCGCCACCGAGCCGGCGCTGCGGCGTAAGCACCGGGCCCTCGCCGAACGCGTCAGTTCCCTCGACGAGACGACCGTCCGGATCCGGAACGCCGACCGCAGCCGGCGCAACCCCGCGGCCCGCCCGAGCGAGGTGTCCGAACAGCGGATGTGACGCTCGTTCGCGAACCGCTGCGATCTTTTTCCGCCGCGAACGGTTGTGATCGATCGACCCGGGTAGGTGCGCTGTTGGTTGAGCAGTCAGCCGATGCGGTTCCTCCCGCACGACGGGCGTGAGGTCGGCATGCCTCGACATTGCTTCTCGCCTTCTGGCCCCGGGGTCGCTCGACGCGAGGCCATATCCATTTCCACGACCGGAGCAGGGCGTCCACTCCACTCCACCTGACCGGTCGGAGATTCCTCCCAAGGACCGGGCAGTCGGCTCAAGCCCCCGTCGGCTGCCCGCACCACCCATGACGATCCCCCCGAGCGTTCGCTCGGGCGGATCGTCTTACAGGCAACAGATCTGCGTACGGAAAGAACACCTGCGTGAGCTGCTGGGCGGTTGTTCGGCAGCTTGTCCCCGTTCCCAGAAAGAGGAACCAGAAATCGCTGGATCCCCCCGTTTGCCGATCATGAGCGTAGGTACATGGGAGTCAGCAAGTTGAAGTCCAGAAGGACGGAGGCACGAACCATGGCGCAGGACAACAGCAACCGTGGCTTTGCGGGGATGTCCGAGGAGCAGCAGAAGGACATCGCGAGCAAGGGCGGCCACGCGAGCGGCGGCAACTTCGCCAACGACCCGCAGCGTGCCAGCGAAGCAGGCCGCGAGGGTGGTCAGAGCCGCTAGGTAAGGCGAGCTGTCGCGCTTGCTGACAGGTGGGGAGTCCGAAGACGGGCTCCCCACCTTCGGCTTTCCGGTGCCGGGCGGCAAGGGTCCGCCTCGCCGCCGCATCGACTGTGCCGGGCGCTGGGCGTCACGCAATTGCTCGTTGACAGTCGTGCTCGCTCCTGCACTCGGCTCGGGCAAGCCGTAGCGTTGTGCAGCATGGATGAGGTCAGCGGTGTGCAGCGGGCAGTCCTCGGCGCGGACGCCGCCTCGCAGGTGTCCGACTGGTTGACCCGCCACGTGCGCGAGCATCTCGGCGCCGACATCGACCGAGTTCTGTTCACCGGCGGCGACATTGGCGCGGTCTTCGGGCTGAGGCTGCGCGACGGTCGAGAGGTGGTACTCAAGGCACTGCGGCCGGGTGCGGACGCCCGTCGCCTGCTGGCCGTCGTACGCGCCCAGAACGCGCTTGCCGTGTCGGGATTCGGCTGCGCCCGTGTCCTCGACGGCCCGTCACGTACGGACGGCGTACTCGCGGTGGTCGAGGAACGCCTCTCCTGCACCTCGACCGGCAGCCCGCACGATCCGGGGGCAAGGACCGCCATGGCGGCCGCGCTCGCGGCGCAGATCGATGCCCTGCGCACTGTGGACGGCACTGATCTCGTCGCCGGCCGCCCGGCATGGGCGGACTGGAGTGGGGGCGCGTGGCCAGTGCCGCACGACTCTGTCTTCGACTTCTCCACCCCGGTCCCCGGATACGAGTGGCTGGACGAAGCCGCCGACTCCGCCGCGGCCGTCCTGCGTTCCACCCACCACAGTCCGAACGTGATCGGACACAGCGACTGGGTATGGCAGAACGTCTGTGTCGTCGACGGTGCATTCGTCGCCGGATACGACTGGGACAGCCTCGTGTACGCCCCCGAGCCAGTGGTGGTCGGGCTCAGCGCCGGCGCCTTCACACAGGGGTCACCGGTGCCGCCGGACGCACCGACGGCGGCGGAGGTCCGAGCGTTTCTCGACGACTACGAGCGCTGCCGTGCGTTCTCTGCGGCAGAGCGGAGTACGGCCGAGGTCGCCGCCACCTGGGTGCGTTGTTACAACGCGCGGTGCCAGCTCGACAACCTCCACCGACGTGCCCTCGCTCCACCGGACGGATCCTTCGTCGACGCGATCCAGTCGAGTTCCCTGTAGGGCAATGACTACCCCCGTACACGAGGACGCGACCCGCACTCGCGGCAGTGGTCCACCTCACTCCGTGCGGATCCGCGCGTACACGTGCTGGAGGGCGTCCGAGATCGCCACGGTGGTCATCACCGCCGACCAGGCCCGGGCCACCCGCGGCGCGAACGTCAGCGTGGCGACATACCCGGTCGCGATCCACGGCGCGAGACAGAACGGACAGGTGACGAGTTCCCCGATCCCGTGCCGCAGCTCGCTGTCCTTGCGCGGGCTCTCGTTCAGCTCGGCCGAGCCGGCCGGCTCCTCGTACTGGGTGAAGGGCGCCCGGGCCGGGCTGGTCACCGCGTCCTTCGTGAGGATGCGCGCGAACTTGTGGGTGGCCACGCCGCCGAGGATCACGTCCGTGAGCGCGATGCGTTCGGGCAGTTGCCGGCCGGTCATCCGGGCCAGCGCGGCGACGGCTCCGGTGCCGCCGGCGAACACCGCCATCGCCGCGAGGTACCCGCGCAGTGGCCGCTCGTGGCCGTGTTCGTACGCGTGCTCCTCGTTCGCCAGTCGGCCGAGGGCGGCAGTGGCGTTGATCATCTGGCGCTCCTTCTGAGCCGGCGGGAACATCACCTCCGTGGCTACCCGCCAGCAACCCCTGTACGCATAGCGACCCGTTCCTTCGTGGGCACGGCTGTCGTTTTGCAGGCAACTGGCCGGGTAGTCCCGCCTTATGGATGCGCAGGGATTCGAGGGTGAACGCCTGGCCCTGGGATTCGCCCAACTGATGGAACAGCTGTGGGCGGCGGACTCCGAACAGTCCACTTTACTCTCGGTGGTGAAGGCCGCCGCCACCAGCGTTCCAGGGGCTTCCGCGGCAGGCGTTTCGTTGCGACGTGCCCGCGGCCGGTTCGACACCGCGGCTGCGACCGACGATTTCGTGTCCGAGGTCGACAAGGCGCAGTACGCACTACGCGAAGGCCCGTGCGTGGCCTCGGTGGACGACAACCTGGTGAACCTCGCCAACGACCTGGCCAACGATCCGCACTGGCCGAGGTTCGGTCCGGCCGCGACGAAGCTCGGGGTGGCGGCCATGCTGTCGTTCCGCCTGAGTGCGCGCGACGAGGTGATCGGGGCGCTCAACCTGTACGCCGATCGGCCGTTGGCGTTCACCGAGCAGTCCCGGGCCGTCGGCGCGATCTTCGCCGCACACGCGAGCGTGGCGATCGCGGCGGCCCGCCGGGCGGAGACGCTCACCGAGGCGCTGAAGACCCGCTCCGACATCAGCGAAGCGGTCGGAATAGTCATGGAACGCTATCGCCTGAACAGCCAGGAAGCCTTCGACGTCCTGCGCCGGATCTCCCAGCACCGCAACATCAAGTTGCGCGAGGTGGCACACCAGATCATCTACACCGGCGAGATTCCCGGTGCGCGGTGATAACCGCTCCGAAGCCGGACCGGTCACCGGCCCGCGCCTCAGAGTAGGCTGGTAGGTGTGTCTGAGATGACGGATCGTCTCGCCGCCAGCATGGTGGAGATCACCGACGGCCTCACTGACGAGCGAGGCGATCCGGAAGTTTTGTACCAGGTCACGACCGCCTGCGTGGACGTGCTGGGCGCTTCTGCCACCGGCCTGCTCATGGTCGACCCGCGAGGGATCATCCGGCTGGTGACCGCGTCCGACGAGCGGGCGGAGTTCGTGGAGTTGCTGCAGGCCCAGATCGATCAGGGACCCTGCGTGGACTGCGTGCGCTCCGGTGAGCTCGTGGTGGCGACCGACCTGTCCCGCGAAACCACCAGATGGCCCAGCTTCGCCCCGGCGGCGATGGCGGCCGGTTTCCATGCTGTGGAGGCGGTCCCTCTACGGCTGGATGGCAAGCCGGTCGGCGGCCTGAACCTCCTCTTCGCCGACCCCGGCGAGGCCCCGCAGTGGCGCCTGGACGCCGCGCGGTCGCTGGCCTCCCTCGCCGCCCTGGGGCTTGCCCAGGAGCCCAGTGTGCGGCGTACGGAAAGACTCTTCGAACGCACGCTGGCCGCGGTCAACGCCCGGGCAGAGTTCGGCCAGGCGGTAGGCATGGTCGCCGGCGGCCTGAACATCGACGTCGACCGAGCCTGGACCATCGTCCGCCACCACGCGCGCAGTCACCACGTGGCCCTGCACATCGTGGCCCATGCCATCACCAGCGGATCGCTGCGTCCGGCCGACCTGGACCCGTCGGCCGAGCAGGCCTGAGGCACCAACTGTCGAGGAGACGAGACACGACCCAACCACCAAGCGGTGGCGGCTTTTGCCCCGTCTGGGGCCGCTGAGCACCGCCTGTGAGAACGCGTTTTGCCGGGTAAGGAAGGTGCCCGTCTGACCAGTCAGGAGCAGGTCTTTTGGACGAGGAGCGCTACCAACAGCTCTGGCGCACCATCGCCGACCGGGCGGAGACCTCCGGATCGGCCGACTGGGCCGGTTCGGTGTGTGTGGCTGCAGTGTCGCTGGTCGACGGTGTGGACGCCGCCGCGCTGACCATGCGGGTGGATTCGCGTGTCCAGGAGACCTGGGGTGCCAGCGACGACTGGGCGGCGAGCCTGGAGGAGTTGCAGTACACCCTCGGCGAAGGTCCGGGGCAGGAGGCGTTCAAGAGCGGGAACGTCGTTCTCGCTCCCTTTCTCGCCTCCGAACGAACCCGCTGGCCGGCGTTCACCCAGGCGGTGACGGGTCTCGGACTGGGTGCCGCTTTCGCGTTTCCCATGCAGGTCGGTGCGATCCGGTTGGGCACCCTCGACCTCTACAGCCGGGAGGCCGGCCGCCTGGCGGCTCAGGCGCTGACCGACGCCGCGATCTTCGCCGACCTGGCAACGTCCGCGCTCCTGCGTCAGGTCGCTGACCCGACAGCAGTGGATCCACGGAGGAGGAAGCGGATCCCGCGCAGGACAATGGCGAGCTGCCGTTGTCGTACCACGAGGTGCATCTGGCCACCGGGATGCTGGCCGCCCATCTGGACGTGGAACTCGACGAGGCGTTCACGCGGCTGCGCGCCCGCGCCTACGCCGAGGAGCGGCCGTTGCTCGCACTCGCACGCGACGTCGTGGCCCGGCGGGTCCCGCTCGACGACGAGGAGCTCGGCTGACCGACCGGCTGACCGGCGGTCAGGACTGGCAGGCGCATCCCGGGGCGCAGGTGACCAGCACGAGTTCGGCCGGCCAGGTGACGCTGTTCGCGCGCGTGGGACGGGTGGAGTCCGGGGTGACCTGCACTGTCCGCCGTCCGTCCGGGCCGGTGATGACGTCGGAGACTGCCCGATAGCCGTAGGTGTACTTGGCGGTCCCGAGGTCCTCGTCGATGGTGATCAGCAGAACTTGATGCCCGGTCACGTTCCTGGCGGCGAGAGCCGAACGTGGCTCCGCGCTCCCCTGCCGGGGCTCGTCGAGGTCGGTCACAACGACTCCTCGGGTACCCCGATCGGGATGGGTGGGCAGCCGACGGGGTCCGGGTCGGCTGCCCAATGGGCGGGTTGCATCCGGGAGGCGTCGTCGCCGCTCGGGTCTCCACCGGGTAGGCACAGGGTCTGGGTGCACGTCTGGATGTGGGTGATCGGACGCTCGGGGCGCCATGGTTTGTCTCGGTGCGCATCGGCGAGGTAGGCGTCGGAGCCGTCGGAAGCCGAGTCGACGATCGTCCGTGGCGAGGACGGCGCGAAGAGTTTTCCCTTCGTAGAAAGGGATCCGGGCCGACTCGCGGAACTTGGCGGGCTCGCTCATGCTTCGCCTCGCAGCTCGAAGTTGCCGCGGCGACGCCGCATGGCTAGCTGCCCAACCGGGATCGAAGCTACCACACCTGCCGGGACTTGCACCCGTGGCGAAGCCCCCGTGGCCGGGGCTGGTCCTGGTGACGGTCAGTCGTCGGTGCCTACCCGGAAGCCACCGTGGCTGGGCCTGAACATCGGAGCGAGCCCCTGGCAGTCGTTGATCGGCGCGCCGACGAACTCCCACGCCCAGTACATCCGGTCCCGGCCGCCGTGGTCGAGCACCGTGAAGGAGACCTTCTTCCCCGTCACGTCCGGGTCAGGGAGTGGGGGAAGGTCCGCGTAGCCGTGGGTGATGACGCCGGTGGCGATGGCCGCCGGGCCGGCGACCGTGAGGCAGGTGATGTCGCCCTCGAACTCGGCCCGGGCCTCGTCGGTCGTACCCACGCCGTGGAACACCCTGAACGTGCCGGTGGTGTTCATCGGATCGCCGTGCGCGTCGAGGTCGAACCGTGCGCGATCCCCGGCCCAGGGTCCGAACCACTCCGGAAGCTTCCCGGCCGCGGTTCCCACGAGGCTTCCCATGGACAACCACTCGAACCTCTCCCAGCGGAGGGCTGGCCGGCTCGCTCGTCGGAGGGACCTGTCTTCCTCGGGCGGGCGCCTGATTCTCGCCTCACGCGCAAGCGGCGTGCCGGCCCATGATCGGCACCCGGGTGGCCGGTGGAAGGCTTGGTGGCATGGACGCGCAGAACGACGTAACGGGATGTCTCGGGTGCGACCTGCTGGCGGGCAGACGTGAACTTCCCGGCGGGGTGATCCACCAGACCGATCACTGGGTGGTCAACCACGTCGTGGGCCCGCTGAACCTCGGCACGCTCGTCGTGGCGCCGCGCCGGCACGTGGTGGCGGTCGCCGAGTTGTCCGTCGAGGCCGCGGAGGAGCTGGGACGGGTGCTGCGTGACGCCTCGCGGATGGTCGAGGCGCTGTGCGAGCCCGAGCAGGTGTACGTGTGCCAGTGGTCGCATGGTGAGCCCGCGCGCAAGCACCTGCACTTCGTCGTACAGCCGGTGACGACTGACGTCGTACGAGCCTTTGGCGGACGGCGATCAGAGCAGCTGCAGGCAGCGATGATGGTGACGGACTACGAGGCGCCGCGCGAGCAGGTGGAGGCGTTCTGCGAGCGGGGCCGGCGCTGGTTCCGGGACGACGCCGGGTAGCCGCCTGTGAGCGGCGGGCGTCAGAGCGGAGCGAGTCGGGCCCTCAGCAGGCAGAACTCGTTGCCTTCGGGGTCGGCCAGGACATGCCAGGACTCCTCTCCCGTCTGCCCGATGTCCGCTCGGCGAGCGCCGAGCTTGAGCAGGCGTTCGAGCTCGGCGTCCTGATCGCGATCGGTGGCGTTGACATCGATGTGCAACCGCGACTTGCCCTTCTCCGGTTCATCCCTGCGGCTGAGGATGATTGTCGGCTGCGGGCCACCGAACCCTTCCCGCGGCCCGATCTCGAACATGTCGTCGCCCTCGCGGTCGAGCACGACGAAGTCCAGGACCTCGCACCAGAACTTCGCCAGCGTCTCAGGGTCACGACAACCGAGTACGAGCTCACTGATCCGACATGCCATTGACGAAACCTAACGTTCAAACTGGACCGCCGGATCGCCACACGTCGAGCGTCACGACTCCCGGCCTCGAACAACGTCGCGAGCGTACCGGGCGAGGCGAGCACTGGCGAGACCTTTCCGGTGCTGTTCGGACCGCTGCAGAACAGCGCAGTCCGAGCATCATCGCAACCGGCGATTGACCGCTTCGGCAACGCGGCTACATCTTCTCCTTGATGCCCTTGTCGATCAACCAGGAGTTGACCGGCATCGCGGAAAGCCACGATTGACAGCGTGTCGGCCTTCACCGCCGCACGACCAGCGGGGCGTAGCCTCGGGGTCGGGCGGGCGAGGGCCCTGTTTCACCCCCCGAATGACGGACGTAATCTCGATGCCGTACGGCTGAATGCGGGAAGGCGAGAGCGAGGACGGGTCCCCTGATGAGCTCGACTGCTGCTGCCGTCGCGGGCGCCGTGACGTTCGTGTGGCTGGGCATGGTGCTCGCCATCTCGTTCCTCGAGGCGCCGTTGAAGTTCCGCGCTCCCGGCGTGACGATTCCAATCGGGCTCGGCATTGGCAGGCTGGTCTTCCGGGCGCTCAACGCCGTCGAGGCGGTGCTCGCCCTGGTGATCGTGGTCGCAGTGGCCTTGAGCGACCCCTCGGCGGTTGTCGTCGCGTTCACCGCAGTCGTGGTGGTACTGCTAGCTGTGCAGCTCGCCGTGATCCGTCCGCGGCTGAACCGCCGTTCGGATGTGGTTCTCGCCGGCGCTCGTCTCGACGTAGGAGCCGAAGCGGAGACCCCTACAGGAACGGACGTACGCACCGAATCCGAGCAGCCCCGCTCGCACGGCCACCTCGCGTATGTCGCCTGTGAGGTCGTGAAAGTGATCGCTCTGCTCGGCCTCGGCGTCAGCCTGCTCGCCCGCGCCTGACCCACCCAGCCAGCCGTCCACCCGGGCGTGACGTACCCAACACTCAGCAAAAGTGGAATCCTAGAATCGTCTTTATCTACACTGAAGCCATGCGAATGACGGCGAGCACCGACCTGGCCCTCCGCGTGGTGATGCGGCTGGCCGTGGCGAACGGGGACGAGGACGGGAACGGCGGCGTAACCTCGATGCCCACCACCCGCGAGGTGGCGGATGCCGTAGCGGTCCCGTACACCCACGCCGCGAAGGTCGTCACTCGCCTGCAGCACCTCGGCGTCGTCGACGCCCGGCGCGGACGCAACGGTGGGTTGACACTCACCCAGGCCGGCCGCGCGAGTTCCGTGGGTTGGCTCGTTCGCGAACTCGAAGGCGTGCGCGATGTCGTGGGTTGCGAGGACGACCCGCCCTGTCCGCTGCGTGCCGCGTGCCGGCTGCGTTCGCTGCTCCGTAAGGCGCAGGAGGCGTTCTACGCCACGCTCGATCCCGTCACTGTCGACGATCTCGTGGCCTCACCCACGGGCCCAGTTCTTCTCAGTTTGACCGCACGATCCGCGGCGAGCTGAGTGCGCATGTGCGCGAAGCATCAACACCGCAACGCGATTCACCACTGTCCCGACCCAAAGTCACCTTGGAGGTAGGCCATGCTGTCCGAGCAGTCGGCTGCCATGATTCGTGCCACTCTCCCCGCCGTCGGCGCGGCGATCGGCGACATCACCGGTCTCTTCTACGACAGGATGTTCGCCGCCCACCCCGAACTGCTCCGTGACCTGTTCAACCGGGGCAACCAGGCGAACGGCACCCAGCGGCAGGCGCTCGCCGGCTCCATCGCGGCGTTCGCCTCGGCACTCGTTGAGCATCCCGACGTACGGCCGGACGCCATGCTCTCCCGGATCGCCCACAAGCACGCGTCACTCGGCATCACCCGTGACCAGTACGCGATCGTGCACAGGTACCTCTTCGAGGCGATCGCGGAGGTGCTCGGCGAGGCGGTCACGCCCGAGGTCGCGCAGGCGTGGAACGAGGTGTACTGGCTGATGGCGAACGCACTGATCGCCATCGAGTCCCGCCTCTACGCCGAGGCCGGCGCCGTCAACGGTGACACCTGGCGCGAGTACCGCGTCGTCGGACGCTATGAGGAGACCGCGGACGTGGCGACGTTCCTCGTACGCCCGGTGGACGAGGGCCCGCTGCCGCCGGCTCGTCCGGGACAGTACGTCTCGGTGCAGGTGGAACTGCCCGACGGTGCGCACCAGATCCGGCAGTACAGCCTGTCCGGGACCGCGCCGGACGCCCTGCGGTTCGCGGTCAAGCGGATCGTCGGCGCCCCGGACGGCGAGGTCTCCAACTTCCTGCACGACCGCGTGCACGAGGGCGCCGTCCTGCGGGTGAGCGCGCCGTTCGGCGACGTGAGCCTGGACGACGCGGACGGCCCGGTGGTGCTCGCCTCCGCGGGCATCGGCTGCACGCCCATCATGAGCATGCTCGACCACCTCGCCGCCACGAACTCCGCCCGGCACGTCACCGTCGCCCACGGCGACTACTCCCCCGCGACGCACGCGTTCCGCTCCGACCTGGAACAGCTGGTCGCCAAGCTGGGCAACGCCCAGGCCGCGGTGTGGTACGAGGTTCCTGAGGGTGAGTGGCCGGCTGAGCGGACGGGGTTCGTCGATCTGAGCGGGCTGTCGATCGCGTCCGACGCGACCGCATACCTCTGCGGGCCGCTGCCCTTCCTGCGAGCCGTACGAGGACAGTTGCTGGCCCTCGGCCTGACTCCGGAAGCCATCCACTACGAGGTCTTCGGCCCCGACCTCTGGCTCGGCCAGCAGTAGTCCTCCGCTGCAGCTACAGGCGCTCACCGGTCAACGGCGGGCGCCCATAGCAGTCGCCCCACGAACGCGGTCGCTCGGATGCTCTACGACGTTGACACCGCATGCAGGGCGAGCGCGTCGGGTAACCCGGCGTGGCCGCCCGCAACGTATCTGGGGCGGTCATCGGACCTTGACAAAGACGGCGTTCTGGCGGAGCGGTGCCGTAAGATCAACGAAGATGATCATGGAGCAGCTGGCGCTGGCCTAACCGGACCGCCTGGCTGCTGGGGTGCACGGGCGTTCCGGGGGGAACCTAAGTTGGGCACGCGTCGACTATCGGATGTCACGGATTCGGCAGCGATTATTGCGGCAGCTGCTGAGTATGACGAGCTTGGCGAAGAGACGTTCCACAAGCGATATGGCTTTGGCCGAGCAAGGTCATATGAACTCTATTTGGGAGACAGGAGATATCCTTCCAAGGCGATCGTGGGAGTGGCATACTCGAAGCAGTACCCGGGTGAGCGAGCGCTTACTGCGTCCGAATTCTCTGGTGGCGAGAAGACGGTTCTTTCCCTCCTTGAGAAACTCGGTTTCACCGTCGCTAACCCCGAGGGACTCCAAGGATCATTTGAACAGTCGCGCCTCTCCACATCAGCAAAAGAGTGGCACTTGGTGCCGGGCGAAATTATCAAGCGAACTGAGCTTCATGCCCAATATGGTGGTTCCGGTCAGGACGGAGTAAGCCCTTCGCGCCAGAGCGCTAATGTCTTCCTATTTACTGACCCCAGGTCCGGGTCACGACATGGCTACGAAGACGAGTGGGACACGGACGGCAGTTTCCTTTACACGGGCCGCGGTCAACGCGGCGATCAACAGTTCGTTAGCGGCAATAAAGCCATCCGGGACCACGCAGAGGATGGTCGGGCCCTCCGGCTTTTTGAAGGTGCCGGCGGATTTGTCACGTACGTTGGCGAGTTCGTCCTCGACGATGTACAGCCGTATCAATATGCGATGGCCGCCCAGACCGATAGCGACAAGCTCAGAAAGGTGATCATCTTCCGCCTGCGCCCGGTCTCGTCCCCTCCAACGTCACTACCGAAGAAGGACCTAGGGGCACCGTACCGACACCAGGACGAGCTCGTCCTTCCCAAGTTGAGTGAACCCCGTAGCCCTGATCCAGACTCCTACGGCCGCGGCCTGTCGGCCCATCGAAGACTTCAGAATCTCCTCGCGGCACATGTTAAGGACTCCGGCCTAACCCCGCTATCACCTTCGGTCCATGACCCCGATTTCGACCTCGCCTGGCATGCCGGCAGCAAGATGGTCGTAGTTGAAGTCAAAAGTCTCACTGCTGCGAACCAGGTGCGTCAACTCCGTATGGGCCTCGGACAGGTACTTGATTACACGGACACACTCACGACGCGCGGGGAGGACGTTAGTCCGGTTTTGTACGTTGAAGGCAAGCCTAGAGAGCACCGATGGATTGACCTGGCCGCAAAGTATGACGTGACGCTGGCATGGCCCGAGTCGGCGAATCACCTGCTTTACCGCATGGGCGGGTGAGTCATCTCAATGGGTGCCGGGTTAGTCAGTGTGAGGGTAAATCCTCGGCCGGTCAGTGCCGAAGGGGCGGCACCGTGGGCAACCTGGCCGTGCAGCTCACCACGAGCACTGCAGGTATAGGCGCACCAGCCGTCGCGCTGGGAGTACCCAAAAGTAACCTCAGTGCTGGTCACGACCTGCGCGAGATGGCGTTCGTGCAGGATCTGGACCGGCTCCACCCGCGTGGCGCTGGTCTCGCAGACCGCCACCCGTGTACGCGCCGAAGCAGCCCGTGTCACCGGTGCGCCGCCGCGAGCCGGATTCGACTCCACTGGGCGACAGCAAGCCAAGACACCACGGAACGGAGGCCCTAACGCCAGCGCAGCGGTTGACGCAGGATCTGGTGCAGACCACCTCCTGCGCGTGCGGTCACGAGATTATTCGGGTCGGCGCTCAAGGCCGTTGGATCCACAATGTCCCGGACTGGAAGCCCGGAACACAGCAGCTACGGCCTGGTCGGTTGCCGCGCGGTAAAATCCGCGCGCGACGGGGCCCGGGACAACTCGATCCCGGACCAGTCCAATGCGCCTCAGATGAGGAAGCGGCACTGATCCAGCGCCCGGCGTACCAAGCGTGCAATAAGCGAGATCAGATGATGCCGAGGGCGAGCATGGCGTCGGCGACCCGGATGAACCCAGCGATGTTCGCGCCGGCGATGTAGTTGCCGGGGGTGCCGTACTCCTCGGCGGTCTCGGCACAGCGATCGTGGATCGATCGCATGATCTCCTCGAGCCGCTCCTCGGTGTGCTCGAAGCTCCAGCTGTCGCGCGAGGCGTTCTGCTGCATCTCCAGCGCGCTGGTCGCGACTCCGCCCGCGTTGGCGGCCTTTCCGGGAGCGAACCCGACCCCGGCGTCGTCGAAGACCTTGATCGCGTCCGGCGTGGTGGGCATGTTCGCGCCCTCACCCACGACCCGGCAGCCGTTCTTGACGAGGGTGAGGGCGTCGGCGCCGTTGAGTTCGTTCTGCGTCGCCGACGGCAGGGCAATGTCGCAGGGAACGTCCCAGATCGTCCCGCCCACCACGTGGTCGACCGAGCTGCCGCGCGCCTCGGCGTAGTCGCGGACGCGGCCGCGCCGTACGTCCTTGATCTCCTTGAGCAACTCGATGTCGATGCCCTTCTCGTCGACGACGTAGCCGTCGGAGTCGGAGCACGCGACCACGGTGCCCCCGAGCTGGTGCACCTTCTCGATCGCGTAGATGGCGACGTTGCCGGATCCGGACACCACGACGCGCTTTCCGTCGTACGTCTCGCCGCGCGCCTTGAGCATCTCGTTGACGAAGAAGACCGCGCCGTAGCCGGTGGCCTCCTGGCGTACCTGCGAACCACCCCAGGCCAGGCCCTTCCCGGTGAGGACGCCGGACTCGTACCGGTTGGTCAGCCGCTTGTACTGGCCGAACAGGTAGCCGATCTCGCGCCGACCGACGCCGATGTCGCCGGCCGGAACGTCGACGTACTCGCCGATGTGCCGGCACAGCTCCGTCATGAACGACTGGCAGAAGCGCATGACCTCCGCGTCCGTTCGGCCCTTCGGGTCGAAGTCGGAGCCGCCCTTGCCGCCGCCGATGGGCATCCCGGTGAGGGCGTTCTTGAAGATCTGCTCGAAGCCGAGGAACTTGACGATTCCGAGGTAGACGCTCGGGTGGAAGCGCAATCCGCCCTTGAAAGGCCCGAGTGCGGAGTTGAACTGCACGCGGAAACCGCGGTTGAGCTGCACCTGCCCGGCGTCGTCGACCCACGGTACGCGGAAGATGACCTGCCGTTCCGGCTCGCAGAGGCGGCGGATGACGGCCGCGTCGGCGTACTCCGGATGCTTGGCGACCACCGGCCCGAGACTGCTCAGGACCTCTCGGACAGCCTGATGAAACTCCTGCTCGCCAGGGTTGCGGCGGAGTACTTCGGCGTAGATGTCGTGAAGCTTCTCGTCGAGGTCGCGCACCGCGCATCCTCCAGGCACACGTCGTCCCGGCCGGGGTCAGCAGCCGAGTGTGGATGTCGGAACGACGGCGCCGGTGCCGTCGACCGTCGAGGCTACCTGGCCCGGGCACCCCGTCCTGACCTCACCTCCGCCCGAGGCTCGCGGAGCAGAATCGGGCGGGTGAACGAGCGACGAGCAACCGAACCCGTCCGTATGACCCTGGACGTCACGATTCGCGACCTGTTGGGCACGTACGGCACCAAGACCAGCGCGGCAAGACCAGCGCAGCAAGACCAGCGCGTGGGACGACGAACTGGCCGACGGCACGGTCACCCGGATCGAGACGACGTGCGTCCTGCTGCGCAAGGACCTACGAGATGCCTGCGTACGAGAGGTGCCGTTCCCAGCAGGAGAAGGGTGAAGGCCGTGAGCCGCTGGAGCCCCGGGGCGGATCCGAGGTCGAGGTGCTGGTTGCCGTACGTGGCGTAGAAGTTGGCGGCGAGGTCGGTGACGACGCTGAGGAAGGCGAGGTCCAGCAGACGTTCAGCCAGTCCGGCGCCCAGGCGTACGGATACAGGCCATACCGGACGAGGTCGCTCACGTGCGTGAGCGTGCCGACGAGCAGCCCGGCCACGTACACGCCGGACGTGTTCAGAGCTGGGACAGGCCACCGAGCGGGACAAGCACCTCGTGTGACGACGGACATGCCCAGCCGAGCGAGCCGTCTTCGTACGTCGGCACCAGTGCATGGCGGTGGTGCGGGCATCCCGGCCATTCCTCGGTAGTCACCTCGGCGACGAAGGTTTTCAGCTGCTCGATCGACGCCTCGAGTTGCTCGCCGCCTTCGTCGGGCCCAGAACTCAGGGTCAACCGGCTGTACGGAAATCCGTCATGCCGAACCGACACTGCCTGCGGGAAAAGCTCCGGAATACTCAACCCGTGCGAGGCCGCGGTCTCGCGTACCTGATCGGGCACGCCCTCCGTCGTCACGATCTCGACCGACCAGCGGTCGCTCAGTGCGCGAAGGTCCGCATCCACACAAGCTGCGAGCTCGTCAATCGAAAACACCGGTGCTCCTTTCGCCCGGTTGGCCTGCCCGCCAGGACGAGGAGCGGGGGACCCGCTCGGACCTGGGGATTGGTGGGCCGCCTGGGGATCGAACCCAGAACTCGCGGATTTGATCAAGATAGCTGTCCGCGCTGTGCGTCATCTTGCGAACCTGACCGTGACCCCGGCATTCATCGGCTCGGCGGCGATCATCTGTTGCCGTCGGCGAGGGCCTCGGTGAGGAGATCGTGTGGGGAGAGTCCCGTGTAGCGGCGTACGGTGCGGTAGCACTGGGCGTAGCTGCCGAACCCCGCGGCGAAACTGGCTGCTGTCATGGGCATGCCCATCGGGTGGGCGATCAGTTCACGAAAACGCTGCAGGCGTTGCTTGTTGCGAAAGTCGGTCATCGACTCGCCGAGTTGTTGCTGGAACAGGGTGCTCAACCACGGACGGCTTACCCCGCAGCGGCTAGCCAGCGCCTCCAAGTCGTTGGCCTCGGCGTCGCCGGAATGGTCGAACAGCCATCGCGCTGCGAGCTCGACAGCCGGATGCAGGTGATCTCCGGTGAGTGCGAGATCGGCACTCTGGAATGCTCGCCAGCACTCCGCCAGCAGCCATGCCAGCCCGATCCGATGCCGCTTCGTGGACATGCCTGGATCGTCCAGTTGCGCGAAAAGCCTCGCCAACTCACGGGTTTCGGACGTGCCGGGTACGCGGACCAGCGTCTCCTCCGGCGACTCGTACAGCCACGCGACCGGAGGGCCGGCGCCGTCGGCCGCAGGTGTGGCGTTCGACGCGACCAGCGCGGGACAGAACACACCGATCCACATCTGCAGGTCGGGAGAACGGTTGATCAGCCGATGCGGCTGGCTGGGCAGCAACCAGCCCAGGCCATGGCGCGGCAGGTGGACCCGCAGCCCGGCGACGAGGTACTCCGCCCACCCGTCCAGGACGAGGTTGACTTCGAGTTCGTCGTGCCGATGATCCCGACGCATGGCGGGTACCGCCCATGCCTGGTGCAGGCTCGTCCAACCGTCCCGGTCCGGCGCGATCCGCAGATCGGTGGCGGGTTGGAGCTCGGCCGCTGCGCGTACCGGCATAGTGAGCTCACCTGACCAGATGCAATAAAGACAGAACGAGCGGTAATGCGGAGACGCTTTGGAGCATGTCAGCCTGTTGCGGTAGCAAAGGCGGCTCCATCCGTTCGGAGGTTACCAGATGACCACAGTGGCCAACGCCGATGTCGTCTCGCCCAGCGACGAAGCGCTCACGCGGCAGGAACGCGACTACCTCTTCGACGTCAACGGTTACCGCGTCCTGCGTGGCGCGCTCAGCGGAGACCAGCTGCAGGCGATCAACGCCTGGGTTGACGCGCAGGACCCCAGCGCCCTGCGTCCAGGCGAATGGATCGGCGACGTCGAGGTGCACACGTACGGCGCGGAGGATGGCGTCAACTTCCAGAACATCATCGAGGGTGGGCCGGCCTTCGAGGAACTGATCGACCATCCATCATGGATCGACGAGGTGCGGCGCTACATCATCTCCGGCGCGCACCAGCACTTGCGGATCGACGAGTGCTTCCTGAACGTCCGGCGCAGTGGCGGCTACATCCCGATCCATTCCGGCGGCGACAACGTACGGTTCACCGGGCTGTTCCGCTGGCACAACGGCAACTGGGCGGTCGGCCAGATCAACGTCCTGATGGCGCTGACCGACATCGGTTACGGCGACGGCGCGACGACGATCGTGCCGGGCAGCCACAAGGCGCACAGCGTGCATCCGCACAGCAACTGGAGTGCCGGGCACAGCGCGGACCAGGCGATCGGCATGCGAGAGGTGCACCTGCGCGCCGGTGACGCAGTGATGTTCACCGACGGGATCTGCCACGGTTCGATGCCGCGTACGAATCCGGGCGAGCGGCGGGTGCTGATCTACCGGTACGCACCGCATCTACTCGCACCGCGCATGAACTACCTGCCGTCGGAGGAGCTGATGGCCCGCCTGTCTCCGGTCCGCCGCGCGATCGTGATGCCGACGGCACCGCGGATGCGCCCTGGACGGACGTTGGCCGCCGAAGCTTTCCCGCACAACGCGGTAGGCGGCTGAGCCTCGACGATCGGGCGAACGTGTGTCCGTGGCCCTGAAGAGCGGAAGGTCGCCGCTGCGTCGTGGCCATTGCGGACGTCGGAACTGTCAGGTCGACGCCGGTGGGTCGAGGCTGAGCCGTCCCCGTCGCTGCAACACCGCGACGGCGATCGCTGCCCCGACTGCAAGGGTTCCCAACATGACGGGGCTGATCCAGGGTGTCGACCACTGCCGGCCGAGGTCGTCGGCATAGCCGATGGCGGTGTTGCCGAGCGCTGTGGTGATACCCGCCGCAGTCGTCGCGAGCCCGATGTAGGTCCCGGTGAGCCCGACCGGCGCGAAGCCGGTCACGAGGTCGAGCGCGTAGGGCTGCGCGACGTCGAGCCCCAACGTCAACAGCAGTGTCGCCACCAGCACCGGCGCCGCCGCTACGAGGATGCCGACGGCCCACGCTGTGGACGGACTGCCCGAACTGTCCGCCGGCGTCGACGTAGTACTCCACGCCAACGGGACGAACGACGCCGCGATGGCGACGAGACCGCAGACGATCGCCATCCCCGGTGCGAGGAGTCGGTGGAGCCACTTGATCATCCGGAGCTGGGTTCCCAGGGTCAGGAGCGTGGACACGAGGAACACGCACCCGGCCGCACCTGCCCATCCCGTGACGCGCGTGGCCTCGAGCGGAAGCGACAGATAGAACTGGTTGTAGAGCAGGAAGAGCACGGACGTCGCTACGGCGAAACCGAGGAACGAACGGTTGTGCAGGGCGTCGCGCACCGCCACGCCAAGCGCTCTGGTGGCGAGCGGTTCGACCGGGCGGTACGGCAGCTCGAAGCACTGCCAGACGGTGAGGATGGCGAAGATGCCAGCCGAGACGCCGGCCGTCCACCGGAAGTCCACCGCGACGAGGACACTGCCCAACAACGGGCCGGTGAGCGCACCGACAGTGCTCGCGATGTTCTGCAACGCGAAGGCGTCGAGGCGTCGCTCTCCCGCCTCGACCGCTATGTAGGCCCGCGCCGCCGGACTGAAGAAGGCACCGGCGAGGCCGACCATCATGGACGCCGCGACGAGTCCGACCACCTGGTCGACGACGGCGAACATGCCGAACGCCACACAACGCAACCCGCATCCGATGATGATCACCGGCCGCGCGCCGAACCGGTCAGCCGCTATACCCCCGACCAGGGTCAGGCCCTGTTGACAGAACACGCGGAGGCCGAGGATTGCACCGACGGCGGCCGCGGTGAGGTGATGCTCGTCGCGAAGGTACGTGGCGAGGAAGGGGATGAGAATGAAGAACCCGAACGCGATGCCGAACGAGTTGACCAGCAGCACCTGCACCGCCGGGGAGAGTGATCGCGCCAACCGGAAGGTTCTCATCGGGCGACCACGAGCCCAGGCTAACCCGCTGCACGAGACTGGCGCGCGTCCAGGGGTGGCCGCCTCCGCCCTTGTCACGACCCGGCCAGGTGGTCATCCCTACCCAAGGCGGCCGCAGCCGGCACCAACCGGTTGGTGCGCTCGTCGCACTCCGGCAATGTGAAGAGGTCGTGCTGCACGCACCTGCCGGTGTTCGGGTCCGGGCATGCGAAGGGGCGCCCGGGTGACCTTCCGCCAGGTGGCGGTGGCCGCGCTCGGCCGCCCCTTCGGTGTTGCTCGAACCGTCGAGCCCAGCCGACTCCGTCCAACGCGTGGACGGCTCGGATCCACGCGGTCGGGGAAACGCCTGGGTTGGCGTCAGCTGCGGCTGATCGACCAGGTAGCGAGGTAGATCGAGTTGCTGCCGCAGCCGGCGTTGGAATCGATGCCGGGGTGGTAGGTGGTGTGCCGGAAGGCGCCGTGCAGGGTGTTCAACCACAGTTGCTCACCGGTGAGCCCCACCTGCTCGAGAGCGACCGGGCCGTCGCAGTTCGCGGTGAGCAGGGAGGTGACCTGGTCGACGAGCCAGCCGGCGGCGGCGCCGAGGATGCTGCCGATGACCGGCATGACGAGGCCGCCGATGGATGCGCCGATGAGTGTGCCGGCGGCTGTGGTGGCTGCCTTGGCACCAGCGGACGCCAGTTGTCCGCCGATCTGGTGGAGCGTGGCGTTGGTCTTCTCCCAGTCGGCGTGTCCGCTGTTCACCACGAGATAGTTGAAGGCGAACTTGTCCGTCGGCGCGGTGATGGACACGTTCGGCACCTGGAGGCCGACCTGGTACGTGCCGTTGTTCAGGTCACCGAGGTCCTTGGTGACGGTCACCGGCTGATTGTTGTTGACGGCAACCGTCACCGAGGCCTTGTCGCTGTCCTCGTGTCGTGACCGGGTGTTGAGGATCTGAATCGACTCCAACCGGGCGGTGTAGTGCGCTGCCTGGAACGCCGGCGGCGCTGGGGTCGGCTGCGGGTCCGGCGGGAACGGCCGGTGCGGGAACGGCCAGCCGGGGAACGGTTGCGGCGCGAACCCCGCTTCCATGGCACCCGTGTCATTGGAAGCGTCGTTGCGGGCGGAATCCATCGTGTTCCTTCCTTGAACCAGGTAAGCGAGTCACGAGAGCGGTCGGGCATGGCAGTGAGCGGGCGCGACGGAGCGAGCAGGGACGACGCCGGGGTGTCTCGTTTCCGGCTTGTGACAGGCGGAAAGAACCGCCCGCGGTGAACTCGCCTGCGGTGAACTATCGAGTCAGGATCCCCGGTGCCCTATCGCGTGCGTGCCTCACGGCAGCAACCGGCAACCCGATGACGAGTGACTTTCATGTTGCGGCCCCCAGCCCTTTCAATGCGCGCCACGTCCCCTCATGATCAAGGGGAGTCGCACAAGTTGTCAGACTCATTGCCTAACGTTTACCGGCGGGCATAGGCCGTCATCGGGGATGGTAGGCGTCAAGTACGAGGGCGCCGAAGGCAGCAGCCGTCGAACTCCCACCGTTCGCTGAGTTCACGGGTCGCGTTCCGCTGCCGGCAGACCTCCACCTTCGGCGCGAGGGTGACCAGATGGACCGGCCGGGGTTCCATCAACCCCACCAGAAAGTCCAGTTCCGCAAAGGTCTGTCAGGAGTTGATCTAGCAGCACAATGAAGCCGACCAACGTCGAATCTGTTTTCGTTCAAGTCGTAGAATTGAAATTCTTTCGATTTCCATCGTATGTTCTCAATTCAGGACCCGTTACGTCGTGCTCTTTCAATTTCCGCCACGTGTCTTCTGTGTCCTTGGATCCGAAGGTAACCAATTGCATATCGTAATCAGGGCCTTCCCAGTCATGGGTAAGGTACGAAACTCTCGCGTCTCCGCCTTCTTTTACCTTGACCAGGAAGATCGTTGGCCCGCTGCCGAGGTCGAAGCAGTATCCATGGGGCCTTCAAGACGGCGGTGCGCTGGCGCCGGGTTTCGGTACGTTGATCGCAATGACCGCGGCAGCGTCGGAGTTCGACGTAGAACGAGTCCATCAGTCGGCGTCCAGGGCGCCAACCTTTCACGTGCCCAATGAGCGGCCGGATGTGCCTCTCGACGTAGCCCGGGTAGGTCCGCAGCGTCGACCTGGTTGAGCAGGCGCGTCCTGACCCTCTGCCTGCGCCGCTGCCTTGGGACCGGGCGGCACAACCTCCGTGAGGCTGAGCCGGCGCTTGGTGAGCGGATCGGTTCCGGCGAAGACACGGACTCAAAGTGCCCCGCTCGGTAGCACGTCGATCGAGCCGCGCTGTCTCTTCTGAGGTCCAGAGGACCTCAGAAGAGACACGAAGATCAGCAAGTTCGTGCCATGGCTGGTGTCACGCACGTATCCGGACTGAGACAGGTGGACGGGCTGTCGCAGGTCATTTCGCGGTGGGCCGCCTGGGGATCGAACCCAGAACCCGCGGATTAAAAGTCCGCTGCTCTGCCAGTTGAGCTAACGGCCCGGTGATCCGGCAGCCTACCGGGCGGGACGGCCTTGATGGCGCCTGGGCGTACGCCTGGTCACGGCGCGTCCGGAACCGCACCGACCGCCCGCGGCGCGTCCACTGACGGCGTACCGGACCTGATCGTCAGCAGGCGTCAGTCGGCTGTACGGGGATTCTCAGCGCCTCCGGCCACTGTGAAGGGCGGACCCGCCCGCCAACGCCCGAGAGGAACCCGGATGAGCAGCCACAACGTCGGCCCCGCCACCACCAGGCCGCGCAGGACGGCCGGCACGCTCGAAGTGCCCGGCGCGCACCTGTACTACGAGACCTGGGGCTTCGAACGCCTAGACAACTCCGAGCGCTCCACCAAACCGCTCCTGCTGCTGATCCCGGGCGGCCTCGGCGACGCCGGCGTCTTCAGTTCGCTCGCACCGGCGCTCGCCGACACCTACCGGGTCGTGACGTACGACCGGCGTGGCAACTCCCGCAGCACCGTCGCCAGCCCACCGCGCGAGGCCCGCATCGAGGAGCAGACAGCCGACGCGCTGGCCATCCTGGACGCGGTCGGCGACGCCGGCCAGTACGGCAGAGCCCAGGCGGACGAGCTCGAGCCTGTCCCGGCGTACGTCCTCGGAGGCAGCAGCGGCGCGATCGTCGGCCTCGACCTCGTCACGCGGCACCCGCAGCGGGTACGCACCCTCGTCGCGCATGAACCGCCGGTCGTCACCGTGCTCCCCGAGGCCGAGGAACGCCTGGCCCGCTTCGAACAGATCCACGCGCTCTACCTCAGCGAGGGCTCGGACCAGGCGATGGCCGCGTTCGTCGCGGACTACTCCGGCGGCGACGCTCCGGAGTTCGAGTACGACCCTGAGTTCCCGCCCGATCCCGACCTCCAGCGTCGCTTCGGGGACAACGTCGAGACGTTCCTGGGTGAGCTGTTGCCGGTCGTACGCTACGAGCCGGACCTCGCTGCCTTGCGTACCGCAGCTTCAAGGCCGGCCTCCGGCTTGTCCTCGGTGGCGGGCACGGCAGCAGCGCCCACTACCCGTATCGCGCGAGCGCGACCCTGGCCGAACGCCTCGGATCGGAGTACGCCGAGTTCGTGGAGTTCGCCGGGGACCACACCGGATACCTCGGCCGGGCACGGGCGTTCGCCGACAGGCTCCGCTCCGTGCTGCCCGCCAAATGACGCGGATGAGCCCAGGTCAGGGTGCCGGTTGCTCCAGCCCGACCAGGGCGACGATCTCCTCGTCCGACATTCCCGCACCCCGCGCGTAGGCCGCGTCGTACGTCTCCGGCCCCAGCAGCGATCGGACCTCCTCCGCCGTACGACCAGGGTCGTCGCCGCTGCGGTCCGGCCTGCCGCGGACCGCCTCGGCGACCCCCAGCAGGAAGGCAGCCCGCGAGGGATCACCCGACCGGTACGCCACCGCCGCCAGGCCGTGGACGACCATCGCCCGCATGGGCCGGTCGTGGCCGTGGGCGGCGAAGTTTCTCGCGTCCCGCAGGACGTCCGCCGCCGCGTCGACCTCGCCCGCCGCGGCCAGGACCAACCCCAGTCCGGCCACGATGACGATCCGCATCGGCAGCGGCATCGGCCTGCGCCCGGCCAGGTCCGTGCGCACCAGGTCGGCCTGCCGCCGGGCCTCGGCGAGATCGCCGGTACGGACCGCGAGCTCCGCCCCTCCCAGGCGTACCCACGCCGCAAGCTCCGGCGCCTGCCCCGCCTCCACGAGGGCGTAGGCCCGGGCGAGGTCGACCCGGGCGCCTTCGAGGTCCCCCGTGCGGGCCCGGTCGCCGGCGATCTGGGTCAGAGCAACAGGCAGGTCGGCGTCACTGCCGAGTTCCCTCAGCAGCGCCAGCGCCTCCTCCCGTGCGTTGATCGCCCGTGCGTACCCGCCGGCTCTCCCCCACAACCCGGCCAGGCTGCGGAGCGCGGACGCCCGCCCCCACCGGTCGCCGAGTTCGGTGAACCGGTCCAGTGCGCTGAGCAGATGGGCCTCGGCGACCTCGGTGTTGCCGGCGTTGTCCTCGATGTTGCCGAGGAACAGCTTTGCCATTCCCTGCCCCCACGGACGCAGGGCGGGGAACACCTCCTCCAGCCGGCGCCGCCCGGCCTCGCTGTCGCCCTCGAACGTCAGCGCCATCGACTCCAGCAACCCGAGTTCGGGGAACTCGTCCCGGATCGTCGACCCGGGCGCGTCGACGAGCGCGAGCGCCTCCCGCAGCGACCGCTTGCAGGCGTCGGCGTCCCCCGCCGTGAGGTAGCCGAACCCGGCGAGCATCAGCAGCAGGGCGCGTGGTCCGGGCGGGGCCTCCCCGGGTACGGCGAGCGCCGCGCGGGTCCAGTTCGTGGCAGCCGAGCGGTGCCCCTCCAGGAACCAGAACCACGAGAACCCGGCGACCAGGCGTACCGCCAGATCGGCGTTTCCGGAGTCCACGGCGGTACGCATGGCCGCGAGGACGTTGTCGTGCTCGGCGCGTAGCCGGGCCATCCACTCGACCTGCTCGCCGCCGCGCAGGTAGGGGACGCCTTCCTCGACCAGGCGGGCGAAACACTGGGCGTGCGCCGCGTGCATCGCCTGGGACTCACCGGCCTCGGTGAGGCGTTCGAGTCCGTACGCCCGAACCGTCTCCAGCAGCCGGTACCGCACCTCCCCGGCGTCGCCGCCGGCGCCCGCGCCACCACCGCTGCCGCTGCCACCGGCACCGCGCCGCCGGTCGATAACCGCGTCCACCAGCGACTTGTCCACCAGCGCTGCGAGTACGTCGAGCACCGCCTCCCGCGGCAGGTCGCCGTCGCCAGCACCATCGGCGGCACAGCCGCCGTCGTCGGCGCAGATCAGCTCGGCGAACTCCAGCGTCGCGCCGCCGTGGAACACCGCCAGCCGCCGCAGCAGGATCCGCTCCGGCTCCTCCAGCAGGTCCCAGCTCCACTCGACCACCGCGCGCAGCGTCTGGTGCCGTGCCAGGACGGTACGCCGGCCCGCCGTCAGCAGCCGGAACCGGTCGTCCAGCCGCGCGGCGATCTGGCCTACCGACAGCGACCTCAGCCGGGCAGCGGCCAGCTCGATCGCCAGCGGGATGCCGTCCAGGCGCCGGCAGATCTCCACCACCGACCCGAGCGTGTCCGGCGTGATCTGGAACTCCGGGCGCACCGCGACCGCACGGTCGGCGAACAACCTGACCGCCGGGTACGCCAGCGCGCCGGCCACCGGATCCGTGCTCGCCACCTCGGGCTCGGGCGGCAGGCCGAGCGGCGGGATCGGATAGAGACGTTCACCTGGTACGCCGAGCTGCTCCCGGCTGGTGGCCAGCACGCGCAGCCCCGGGCACGCGCCGAGCAGCCGGTCGACCAGCGCGGCGGCCGCGTCCACCAGGTGCTCGCAGTTGTCCAGGATCAGCAGGATCTGCTTGGCCCGGAACGCCTCGACCAGCACGGTCACCGGATCGCGTACCGGCACCGACTCCAGCTGCGCCCCGGTGAGCTGCGACGACGCCAGCAACGCCAGGTCGCGTACGCCCAGCGTGGACAGGACCGCCTGCGGCACCTCGCCCGGCTCGGCGATCGCCGCGAGCTCGACGAACCACGTCTCCTCGGCCGGCCCGGGCGTGGTGCGGGCGGCGAGCTCGAGGGCCAGCCGGGTCTTGCCGGCGCCGCCGGAGCCGACCACGGTGACCAGGCGTTCCTCCGTGATCAGCTTGCCGAGGCTGCGTAGTTCGGCGTCGCGGCCGACGAAGCTGGTGAGGGGTACGCGCAGGTTGGTCCGCGCCTGCTCGCGTGCGGAGCCGGAGCCTGCGTCGGCGTCGGCCTCGGAACCGGAACCGGAACCGGCGTCGGAACCGGCGTCGGAACCGGCCTCGTGAGTCGTACCGCCACCCACTCCCGCCGAGGTCCCGTCCGCCCCCGCCAACCCCGTCCTTCCGGCCGCGCTCGCCGGCAGCAACTTCGGGTCCTGCCGCAGCATCGCGAGGTGGAGGTCGGCGAGTCCGGCGCCGGGGTCGACGCCCAGCTCGTCGGCCAGCGCGACCCGGACCCGTTCGTACGTCGCCAGCGCGTCCGCCTGCCGCCCCACCGCGTACAACGCGCGCATCGCCTGGCCCTGCAGCCGCTCTCGCAGCGGATGGGCGGCGGCGAGGCGTTCCAGCTCGGCGAGCGCGTCGGCGTGCCGGCCGCAGGCCAGGTCGGCCTCCAGCCGGTCCTCGGTGGCGGACAGTCGCAGAGCCGCCAGCCGGGCCGCGGCCGCCTCGGCGAAGGGAGCGTCCAACGCGTCCGCGAGCGCGGGCCCGCGCCACAGATCCTCGGCGGTACGCAGCACCGCGGCCGCCTCGGCGTACTCTCCCGCCGCCAGCGCGGACCGCCCTCTCGCGGCGAGGCGTTCGAACCGGTGCGCGTCCACGTGATCCGGGTCCACCACCAGCCGGTATCCCGCCGGATGCGACTGGATCAGCGCCGGGCCGCCGGCCGCCGAGCCCGCACCCGCGTTGGAGCCCGGGCCCGGACTGCCCGGCGACAGCGCGCGCCGGAGCCGGGACACCAGCGACTGCAGCGCGTTCAACGCGCCGGACGGCGGCTCCTCACCCCACAGCCCGTCGATCAGCGCCTCGACCGTGACGATCGCGTCCGGGTGCAGGGCCAGCCGGATCAGGAGTGCACGCAGTCGCGACCCGCCGATCTCGACCGGTCGCCCCTCGTCGTCCCGCAGCTCCAGCGGGCCCAACATCCGAACGTGCACGCACCAAGCCTTTCAGGTCCCGACCCCTACCCGACGCTCCCTGGCGCCGCGTGGTTGGTCGCAGGAGGAAACGGTAACTACTCTCATAGCCTTGATCTCTCCCGGAAGGCGGGTCGTTCACCGATGGCCGACAACACCTACGACGTGATCGTCATCGGCGGCGGCGCGGTGGGCGAGGTGCTCGCCGAACGCGTCGTCAAGCGGGGCCTGTCGGCCGTGATCGTCGAGTCCGAGCTCCTCGGCGGCGAGTGTTCCTACTGGGCGTGCATGCCGAGCAAGGCACTGCTGCGCAGTGGCGAGGCGCTCCGCGCGGCGAAGAACGTCAAGGGCGCCTCGGCCGCGGTGACCGGCGAACTCGACGCGGCCGCGGTGCTCGAACGCCGCGACTCGTTCACCAGGAACTGGGACGACTCCAGCCAGCGGGAGTGGGCGGACGGCGCCGGGATCACCGTCCTGAAGGGCCGCGCCCGGCTCGACGGCCCCAAGCGGGTGGTCGTACGTCTGAACGACGGCAACGCCGGCAACGGCGGCACGGGCGGCACGGGCGGCACCGGCGGGGAGGAACGCACGCTGGAGGCCCGGCACGCAGTGGCCGCCTGCGTCGGCTCGCTCCCCCGGATCCCCGACATCCCCGGCCTGCGCGAGGTCCGCCCCTGGACCAGCCGGGACGCGACCAGCGCGAAGGAGGCGCCCCGCCGGCTCGCCGTCATCGGCGCCGGCCCGGTCGGCAGCGAGCTGGCCCAGGCGTGGAACGACCTCGGATCGCAGGTCACGCTCCTGGTCGCCGAGGACCGGATGCTGCCCACGCTGGAACCATTCGCCGGTGAGTACGTCGCGAAGGCGCACGTCGAGGCCGGCATCGACGTACGCACCAACGTCACCGTGCAGTCGGTCTCCCGGCTCGCCGGCACAGGCGGCGGTGAGGGGGACGTGGGCCCGCTCAGCGTCCAGACCGACCAGGGCGAGATCGTCGTCGACCAGATCCTCGCCGCCACCGGCCGCGAACCCTCCACCGGCGAGCTCGGCCTGGAGACCGTCGGGCTCGAGCCGGGCAGGTGGCTCGACGTCGACGACAGCTGCCGGGTCAACGGCGTCGAGGGTGGCTGGCTGTACTCCGCCGGCGACACCAACCACCGTGCGCTGTTCACCCACCAGGGCAAGTACCAGGCGCGGGTCTGCGGCGACGCCATCGCCGCCCGGGCGCGCGGGGAGCACGCCGCGCCGGTGGCCTGGTCGCCGTACGCCGCCACCGCCGACCACGGCGCGGTGCCGGCGGTCGTGTTCACCGACCCGGAGGTGGCGATGGTCGGGCTGACCGAGCAGGCCGCGATCGACCAGGGGATGACCGTACGTGTCGCGGAGTACGAGATCGGCAACGTCGCGGGCGCCGCGCTCTACGTCGACGGCTACACCGGGCACGCCAAGCTGGTCGTCGACCAGGAGCGACTGGTCCCGGTCGGGTTCACCGCCGTCGGCCCGGCCGCGGGCGAACTGCTGCACGCGGCGACGGTCGCGATCGTGGGCGAGGTGCCGCTGGACCGGCTGTGGCACGCGGTTCCGGCGTACCCCACGGTCAGCGAGGTCTGGCTGCGACTGCTCGAGACGTACGGCATGTAGGTCGGCGGCGGTCTTCGGCCGGCTGTCCTCCGGCCCCGGCTACTCCCCCGACGCGGTGAAGTAGCGGCCGCGCCGGTGCAGGAGCGGGTCGTTCTCCTCGCCGAGTTCGATGTGCTCGAGTTCGGCCTCGACAGCGAGCGCCCAGCCGATCGGCCGGGTGTCCAGCACGCGGCAGCCGGCCCAGGTCTGCACCGAGACCGGCACCGGACCCCAGTCGGTGTCGCGCCACTCGGTGAGCCGGAACGCCCCGCCAGGCGCCGGCATCAGGCCCGCGAACGCGTCGGCCAGCGACCGGTGCTCCCAGCGCAGCACCGACAACGCGAACCTGCCGGAAGCCTCGGCCACCGGCCACAGGTCGGAGTCCTCGTCCACCAGGCCGAGCACCTTGCCGGGTTCGCCGTCCGCGACGACCAGTCCGGACACCGGCAGTCCCGCGCGCCTCGAACCCAGCGCGGCCGTCCACAACGTGACCGGCGCAGCCAGCCGGCCGCGGAGCCGGCGGATCGGGTTGCGTTCGTGCGGGGGCGGCAGGAACGGGTGCTCGGCGTGGATCTCGCCTCCGGTCTCGGACACGCCCTTCACTCTGCCCGGTCCGGCCACGACATTTCACCTCGGGCGGCGGTTCCACGCCGGTCGCACGCCGGTCGCACGCTGGCTGCACTCGGGTTCCACCCCGTCCCATCCGATGCCAGCGGTGCGTAACCGGCTACTCACTTACGGCGTCCAGGCATTGATACGTAGCAGCGCGATCGCCTTCGCCGTGAGAAGATAGGTGCCTTCATCGACGACGGCGTACCGGGGTCCGACAGGTGTGTGTGCGCCTGCCCGCGGGCACGTCTGGGGGTAAAAGGGAGTGTGGTCGCCGTGAGTGTCCTCGACCATCAAATACACCAGCTCTCCGCATCTGCGCGCAAGAGGCTGCAGCAGGACGAAATCGACCTCACCGCCCGGCGGGCCGAGCTCGTCGCCGAGCAGGGCAGCGAGACCGGCGGCGATCTCGTCGACCAGGCGTCCTTCGCGACGCAGCAGATCGAGATCGAGTCCATCGACCGCCGGCTGAGCCGCATCCGCGAGCTCCTGTCGGCGACGACCGTGGCCAGTGACGCACCCGAAGACACGGTTGCGGTCGGATCCGTCGTCACGCTCCGCTTCGACGACGGCAGCACCGAGACCTACCAGGTGGGTCTGATCGAGGAACAGGCCGACGACGTGGTCGCCCTCACCCCGAGCAGCCCTCTCGGTCGCGCGTTGATGGGCCACAAGGTGGGCGACAAGGTCACCTACGCCGCACCTGTCGGCGAGCTCAGTGTCGAGATCGTGCAGGTGGCCGGTAGCTGACGCGCCGCCTGAGAGGCGACACCGGCACCCGCCGGTCAAGACCATGGAGGGTCCTGGCCGGCGGGTGCCGCACGTTCGGGGTCAGTCGTAGCCCAGCTCGTGCAGCCTGGCGTCGCCGATGCCGAAGTGGTGCGCGATCTCGTGCACGACGGTGACGTGCACCTCGTCCACCACGTCGTCGTACGTCTCGCAGATCCGCAGCGTCGGGTGCATGAAGATCATGATCCGGTCCGGCAGCACCCCGGCGTAGCTGTGGTCCCGGTCGGTGAGCGGTGTCCCGTCGTACAGCCCGAGCAGGTCGTCCGGCTCCCCCGCCGGAGGCTCGTCCTCCACGAAGACCGCGACGTTGTCCATCAGGGCGGCCAGCTCGGGCGGCACCTCGTCCAAGGCGATGCCGACGAGTTCCTCGAACTGCTCGCGGGAGATCTCCAGCACGTACTCATTCGAGCACAACGGGACGGTCCCGGCTGGACGCTTGATCATGCTCGGTGAATCCGGATCGGACCCGGCAAGCTGCCGTGGCACCCCCGGCTCCCCTGCCGCTCCGTACGACGGCGTGGGCGACGTGGGGTACAACGGTGGGGATGCCTGACCAGCCGAACCAGCCCCCCGGCTCCGATCTCGCCGCCCGTACGGCCGCGCTGAGGCGCACGGTGACCAATGCCGTACGGGCGGTGGCGCAACTCCTCGTCCTGCTCGGGGCGTACCTCCGGCGGCCCGCCATGGTCGCGGGGGTGGTGCTGCTCGCCGGCGCCGGCGCGTGGTTCGGAATGGCGGTGCTGGGTACGACGAGCCGGCCGATCGGTCCGGTGGAGACGTCCATGCGGCTGGCGCCGTCCCTGCACGGCGAGTCGGTCCTGTCGCTCCCGCCACTCGGGACGCTGGCGATCAACAGCCACGACGGGCCGCTGCAACTCGACGTGACCGTGGACCGGATCAACCAGGACGCCGCCAAGCGGATCTTCGAGGACCCGACCGTCCTCGCCGGCCTGGAGGGCGAGGTGATCAACGACGTCCGCAAGGGTGTGTACGCCACCGCCGGGCGCGGCCTGGTCGCCGGGACCGCCTGCGCGATGCTGGTGACGCTGATCGCGGTCCGGCGTCCCCGGCCGACGCTGGTGGCCGGCGGGGCGGCCGCGGTGGCGATCGCGGGGATCTACTCGTTCGCCGGGCTCACGCTGCATCCCCGGGCGATCGCCGAGCCCCGCTACACCGGACTGCTGACCGGCGCCCCGTCGTTGATCGGCGACGCGGAGGACCTGGCGCACAACTTCGACGCGTACTCCAAGGAGCTCGTGCGGCTGGTCACGAACGTCACCAAGCTGTACGACGTCACCGCCACCCTGCCGGCGTACCAGCCGGACTCCAACGTCACCCGCGTCCTGCACGTCTCCGACCTGCACCTCGGCGAGCACGCGTGGGACGTGATCGCGTCCGTGGTCAAGCAGTACCGCGTCGACGTCATCGTGGACTCCGGCGACATCACCGACCACGGGACGAGCGCCGAGAACGTCTTCCTGAACCGCATCCCGTCGCTGAAGGTGCCCTACGTCTGGGTGCGCGGCAACCACGACTCGACCGTCACCGAGGACGCGATGAAGGCGCTGCCGAACGTCGTGGTGCTGGACGGCTCGGTACGCAAGGTGAAGGGGATCACCTTCCTGGGCGCGGGTGACCCGAGGTTCACCCCCGACCGGAGCAACCGGAACATCCCGGCCGAGACCGAGGCTGTCGTACGTCAGGCGATCGGGCTGGGCAGGGTCGCCGACAAGTACGACGCGTCGCACAAGGACGAGCCGCCGTCGGAGCTCGGGGCGACGCCGGACCCCACCGCCACGCCTGGGGAGACACCCGGGGAGACCCCTGGATCGACGCCCTCGCCCGGCCAGACGGTCGGGCCGAACGGCGAGCCGATCCTCAACCCGCGGCCGGCGATCGACGCGATCGTCTACCACGACAGCGCGGGCGCAGCGATCGTCGACGGCAAGGCGTCGCTGATCCTCACCGGGCACGCCCACAAGCGGCTGAACCTCACGCTGCCCAAGGGGAGCCTGCTGATGCAGGAGGGTACGACCGGCGGGGCCGGCCTGCGGGCGCTGGAGAAGTCCAAGCCCGCGCCGATCGAGATGTCGGTGCTGTACCTCGACAAGTCGACGCAGGAACTCGAGGCCTGGGACGAGATCACCCTCGGCGGGCTCGGGCTCACGTCCGCCCAGATCGAACGCCACCAGGTCAAGCCGGAGAAGGCGACCACGCCGAGCCCGGTGCCCACCCCGACCGGGCCGTACCCCGACTCGCCGCTGCCGACCCCGACGATCACCCGGTTGCCGACCGAGGAGCCGTCGAAGACCCCGGGCGAGACTCCGGCGGGGTCGCCGCCCGCCACTCCGTCCGAAACCTCCTCGCCGGGCGGGGAGCCGGCCGGGGCGGCCAGGCAGGGCGTACCGAACCCGGGATGATCTGGCCGTCGACCGGCGCTGATCGGCCTCAATAGGGGCAAATCCGCAGGTCAGCGGGGCCAGCTCGGGTAGCGTGGGCGCTCGAGGGTGCCCGGTTTGGCCCGCCAGACGGCCTACCCATACACTTGTGCGGTCCCTGACGGCGGAGAGATCCGGCTGGACTTGCCCTCATCGTCTAGAGGCCTAGGACGCCGCCCTTTCAAGGCGGTAGCACGGGTTCGAATCCCGTTGGGGGCACGCACGATGGGTGCGATAGCATTCAACGTCGCAAGGCAAGAACGCATGACGCATGGCCCCGTAGCGCAGTTGGTTAGCGCGCCGCCCTGTCACGGCGGAGGCCGCGGGTTCGAGTCCCGTCGGGGTCGCTGGGTGATCGGCACAGCCGATCACCTTGTTGTATGGGCAGGTAGCTCAGTTGGTACGAGCGTCCGCCTGAAAAGCGGAAGGTCGGCGGTTCGACCCCGCCCCTGCCCACCACCTCTGACCTGCGGGTTCACCTTCGACGTGAATCCGCGCTGGCCGGAATGACGCCAGCGCTGACGCCAACAGCGTCCGCCGGCCTTACTGGAGTCGCTCATCGAGCCTCCTGAGCGCTGCTCGCTTCTCCTCCAATGACGCGTGCGCGTAGATGGTCATCGTGACGTCGATGTCGGAGTGCCCAACGATGTCCCGGACGATGTGCGGGGGCGTGCCGAGTTCCAGGAGCAAGGTCACGCAGCTGTGCCGCAGGTCGTGGAAGCGGACCCCGTTCAGCCCGGCCGCCTCTCGGATCGGATACCAGCTGCGCCGCAGGTTGTCCGGCTCCACCGGCGTCCCGGTCCTGCTTGTGAACACGTGCCCGGAGTCCACCCACGCCGTGCCGGCCAGCTGCCGCTCTCTGCCCTGCCGCTCCCGGTGATCCTTCAGCGCGTCGACGCAGACCCCGACCAGCGGCACGGTCCGCCGCGACGTTCTGGTTTTGGGTGTCACTGCCTGGAGCTGACCGTCGACCCGTTGCAGGCTTCGACGAACTTCGAGTAGCCCGGCGTCGAGGTCGAGGTCCTCCCAGCGGAGCCCGAGCAGCTCGCCGCGGCGCAGCCCGACGTACAGCGCTAGAACGTACAGCGCGTAGAACCGGTCATGTTCGACGACGGCCCGCAACCTTCTCGCCTCGGCGACACCGACGCCGCGGTTCACCTCGTACGTGGGAGCGGAGACTTGGACGAGCTTCGCGACGTTCCGCGCCAACAGCTCCTCTCGGACGGCGGCCTGCAGCGCGTTCCGCAGCACCGAGTGCACCTGCTGGACCAGGCGGTCCGACGGAACCCGCTCGCAACACCGTCCGATCGCGCAGCACTTCCGCTCGCCCTCAGGTCGCCGGCCGTCGACGCCGTGCAGGCAGCATAGGCAGGTGCTGCGGAGCCTGGCCAGGAACTGCCGGACGTCGACACCAGTGAGCAGGTGGAGCTTCTTCCGCCCCAGCTGTGGGATCAGGTGCACGCGCACCACGACGCCATAGCCCTGATGTGTCTTGGGCTTACGCGCTGGCCGGACGACGTGTTCGAGCCAGTAGAGCAGGAACCGCTCGACAGTCCAGCCCGTGGCCTCGGCTGGGATCCCCTGATGTGACCTGGACATCGCCTCGACGAGTTTGCGGTTTGCTGCCTTCTCGTTGGTGGCGTAGTAATCACGCCGGACAGTGGTGCCGTCTGGCATGAGGACGTACGCCCGCGCCACCCAGCGCCCGTCGCTGCGCTGGTAGACGGTGCCGTTGCCGTTGGCGCGACGCTTGCGGCTTTCCCGCTGCCGCTCCGTCATGCCGCCGACTCCTCCTCGACCAGGCGGGCGATAACCTCGGGCAGCGCGTCGACGGGCACGAGCCGGCGCTTGCCGATCTTCACCGTCCGCAGGCGCCGGGACCTGATCAGGTCGTACAAGGTGCTCTTGCCGATGCGGAGACGTTCCGCGGCCTCTGCCGTCGTCAGAAGTAGCTGTTCCATGCGGCGTTTTCTCCTTCCTTGCTGGGGAATTGTGGTGTCAACCTGATGTTGCGATCTCAAGTCGTGCAGTTTGGCGTTGTTCGCGGGCCATGGCGGCGGCGGTGTTGGCGAGCATGGCGTCGCCGGTGGTGTGCCAGCCGGTGCCGGCGTAGACGAGTTCGCCGATGACTTCCAGGACCTCGTTTTCCTCGAGGTGATCCGACGTTTGGTGGTGGGCCCTGCGGTAGTCGATGCGGGCTTGGCGGAGGCGTTTGAAGGTGGTGGAGTAGCGGCGGGATTTGGAGAAGAAGTGGCCGCCGTAGCCGAGCATGTGCGCCCATCTGCGTAGCGCGTAGTACCAGCTGTCGCGCCACTCCTGCGCTGGTTGTCGGCCTTTCTGGCTGAGCCGCCAGCAGGCCTCGATGATGCGGCCGGGGTGGGTGTCGTTGGCGTAGAAGTCGACCGTCTCGTCGGTGATCTTGCGGGAGGTGTGCCCGGTCGCCTCGGTCGCTTTCGTGGCGTACTTGGCGAGGTATCCGGCCACAGCCGGGCCGGACAGGAGCCGCCGGCGCCCGTGCTTGTCGGTCTGGCTGGCCCCGTCGGCGTGGTCGAGCTCGTCGACGACCCGTTCACCGGTGAGCTGGTCCTCACCCCGTAGGCGGACGGGGCGGACGTCGACCTGTTCGCCCCACGCCAGGAGCCAGCCGTCGGGCTTGTCGACGAGGAGGCGTCCGTGGCGGCCGTGGACGACGAGGGGCGGTGTTCGCCAGGTGGTGTCGGCGACGGCGTGTTCGAGGATCCATCTCAGGAGGAAGACGGTCGCCCACTCCGGTGGCGCGACTACCTGGTCGGGGTCGAGGGGGTGGATACCGTCGAAGCGGGCGAGGATGTGGAAGTGGACCAGGCCGCGGCGCTGGAACTCCGCGACCTTCCCGAACGAGATCCGCACCGGCACCTTCGAGGTGACCTTGCCCGTCTTCGGGTTCACGACCCGCTCAGCCAAGCCGTGGCGACGGGCCCACTTGCCGAGTTCGCGGTTGGCTTTCATGGTGGTGCGGCGCCACAGTTCGCCGACCAGGCCGTTCCAAACGGCGTGGTGGTCGTAGTCGTAGCAGTCCGGGCACAGGGGCCGGCCGAGCCGCTCGTCCCCGTCGCCATGTCGTGTCATGCATCGCATGTCGACACCGTGCGGGCACAGGTCCGGTGTCCGGCGGGCCCGGCAGGGTGCGGGCTGGCCCTTCTTGCTGGTGCGGGTGGTGTGGACGATGCCGAAGCCGGGGGCGGTGACGGTGGCGAACACCGCCGGATGCCCGGACACGGTCTCGGGCACGCCTTTGCCGCCGCGCATTCCGGCGAGCACGAGCTGATAGGCGTCGGCCCGGTAGATCTCCGAACACGACGGGCACACGCTCGCCCTGCGGTTGCCGCAGGCCTTGTAGATCACCCCGTCCGGCATGTCAGCTGTCGCACGTGCCAGGCCCTCGCCGGTGACCTCGCCGGTGGTGGTGTTGACGGTCGCGGTACGGAACTTCCCGGCAAGACGGACGGGGTTGGTGCAGCCAGCAGCGGAGTGTACGTGGGACAGCCAGCGGCCGTAGTCGTCGCGGGTGGCCCGTCGCATCGCCGAATGGGTGGCGAAGCGGTCCTGGTCGTCGACGAGCTCCGCCCGGCCGGCGAGCCATTCGTCGTAGTCGGCCAGCCACGGGATACCTCGGTTGGTGGTGGTGGTGGTGGTGGTGGTGTTCTCGGCAGCGGCCACCGCCCCCGGCACCGTGGGTGTGGTGTCGGGGGTGATGGTCGTCGTCGAGTCGGTCACCCGCGCCGTCCAGCGCTGTTGCGCCTGTCGGCGAGGTGGGTGATTTTGCGGTCTTCGGGTCGGGTGCCCTCCCTGGCGGCGCAGGCGGGGCAGAGGGCGTTGTCTCCGTCGACGGCCCAGCCGAAGTCGGCGAGGTCTTCGCGGTCGCAGGGCAGCTCATTGTGGCTGGTTTCGAACTCGGCGTCGCAGGAGTCACACGCCGCGCCCCACACCTGGTACGAGCGCACGGTCATGGCCTGCCACCTCCCTTCTTCGTCTTCGTCGTGTTGGTGTCTTGGTGGTCGGTGAGCTCGTCGAGTGCAGCCAGGACGTCGAGGCCCTTGTCGACCTCCGCCCGCATCAGGTCGACCGTCGGGGCGGCCTTGGCGGAGGTGAGGATGTAGTGCAGGACGCCGAGGGTGTAGGCGTTGCCCTGCTCGGTGTCGCGGTCATAGCCCCGCTGGATCAGCCGGGCCTTGAACCTTTGTGCGTATGCCTGTTCCCGGCCGGCGCCGTTGTCGCCCGTAGTCATGCCGCTGCCCTGCTGCCCGAAGCGGCCTGGTGGGCCTGGTGGCAGTCGACGCAGCAGCCCAGCGACGTCGGGATCGTGTAACCGACGTCCCTGCCGCAGTCGGGACAGACCCGTCGTGCCGCGAGGGCCTTCTCGATGGCGTGCAGCTGCGCCAGCGACGGGATGCGCTTCGGCTTCGCCTGCTCGACCCGGTACAGGTAGGCCACAGCCGGCTTCCCGCGACGGATCCACAGGATCTGCGCCGCGATGGGCTGGCCGCCCGGTCGGAGCTCGAGAGCGAGCAGCTGCCGCCTGGTGGCGAGCCCGTCGGGTGCCATCCGCCACGGGTAGGTGGGTGTGCCGCCGTGGCTGGCGCCGGTCGGGTCGTAGAAGCGGGTGTCGAGTCGTCGACGTCGACGAGCACCAGGACGTCGACGAGCCCGCCGGCGCCCGCCGTTGCGGGGTCCGTTGTAGATGCTCATGGCCGCTTCTTCTCGGCGTGAGCCCGGAGGTAGTCGTAGCCGTGGCGGATCAGCCATTCGGCGACCTGCCCGGCTGCGTCTTTGTGTGCCTGGATCTGTTTCTCGGTCGGGCCGCCTGGGTCGACGTAGCCGTAGGCGTAGTCCCAGCTGGTCAGGCGCTGCGCCTCGATACGGCGGGCAAGTTCGGCCAGATCCTCGTAAGGAAGCTGGATAGCCGCGGCCTCATGCTTGTACGTGGTCATGCGGCACCGCCGAGGCCGCCGCGGATGGACAGGGAGCGGGCGACGAGGGTGTCGATCTCGTCATCGGTCAGATACACCGACCGGAACCGGAACGGCCGGCCTTCGTCGGCGAGGCAGTACCCGACGCCGGGCCGGTTCGGCGGGATCTTGGAGGCGTCGAAGCCCTGGGCGGCCCAGTCGGTGCCCAGGATGATGTCGGAGGACGCTTCGGTGGCGCAGCGGAAGGCGACCCGGTAGGAGAACACGTCCCGCACCCTCGTGGGCACGATGTCGGCCGACGGGCGCTGTGTCGCGGCGACGACGACGATCCCGGCGGCCGGTCCTCGCTGTACGAGGTCCATGAGCAGGGACAGGAACCGCTCCTGGGACTCCTTGGTGCCGTAGACGGAGGTGAAGACTGAGAGTTCGTCGATCCAGACGGTGATCAGGTCCATGCCGTCGCCCTTGACGACCTTCCGCCGCCGCCGTTCGGTCAGCCACTCATACCGCCGGTCCATCTCCTGCTGGAGCACTTGGAGGACGTGATTGGCGAGGTGGGCGTCGGGGCCGACGAAGAAGTCGGCGATCTCCTTCCACAGGATCAGTTCCACGATCTTGCCGTCGATGAGGATGATGCGGGCGTCGGTGCACTGGGACATGTGACCGACCCCGTTAGACATGAACCCCGACTTGCCGGAGCGGGACAACCCGCCAGCCAGGAGGCTGCGGGAGGCGAGCTCGACGCGCAGGGGGCGGCCGTACTCGTCGATGCCGAAGTGCACCTTGTCGTAGGCCGACAGCCCCGACACCGACGCGCCGTTACGGCGGAGTCGACGACGCAGCAGCCGCCGCGGGACGGCAGGCGCCGGCGCGAGTTCGTCGGCCGGCGGGTAGGTGGGGAGGATCTGAGTCGGTTCGTTGAGGGCGGATGGGGGGTTGCCCCCGGCCCGTGGGCCGGGGAGAACCGTTCCGCCGAGATGGCGGCTAGACATAATCGGACACGTCCTCACCGGAGGCCGACAACACCGGAGCCGGTCGATCTGGCGTCGGTGCCGGGGTCTCCTTTCTGGTCGTGGTTCGTTTCCTGGTGGTCTCCTTCGCAGCGGCGAACCCCGACGTAGAAGTGGTGTCGGTCGCCTGGCCGTTGGCCTTGCCGCCGGCGCCACCTCGGACGCCCATACGGCTGGGGATCTCAGTTGTGTCCTCGCTGTCGGCGAGGGGTAGGCCGATGCCGACGGCCCACTCAGAAGCCCGCACACCAGCCGCCTGGTCGGCGGTGGGGATGTTGGCGGGGATGAGGGCTTGTTCGGTGCCCTTGGGGATGAGGCCGGACTCGACAGGGGTCTTGGAGTCGAGTGGGTCCCGGCGGGTGATGTCGATGCGGATCAGGTGCGTCCACTTGCGGTGGACCTGGACTTGGCCGGAGCGTGCGTAGCAGGTGGAGCCGAGGGAGCGGATGCGTTCCTCGACGTCTTCCACGCAGATCCCGCCGACCAGGACCATCCATGCCCGCTCACCGACCCTGGTGGGGTAGATGAACAGCAGCCACGGCAGCCTGCCGGACCGGTTGCGTAGCCCGTTCTCGGCCATGAAGGTGCGTAGCCGGTGCCGGGTCACGTCGACCCAGAACACCGCCACGAGCACCCTGCCCGAGTACGGCACCACCAGCGCCACGGCGACGGGTGCGACGATCACTGATCCGGCTGCCCAGGCGGGCAGGTCCATCTGGACCAGATACACGAACACCGTCCCTGTGGTGCCGGCGAGTGCCAATTCGGGCAGCCACCGCCAGAACGCGAGCAGCAGCTGCGCGCCCCAGCGTTGGTGGATGCGGGGTTTGACGTTCTCCACCGCACGCGCCCGGTTACTGCGGCCTCCTCGTTTACGCGGCATCGTTGCCACCTCCATGGGTGTCGGAGGTTGCGCGTGCGACGTCGTCGAGGGCTGCTTGGGCCTTGTAGAAGGTCTTGTGGACCTGGCCCGTCTTGAACGCGTTCTGACCGAAGATCGCGCACACCACTTCCGCGGCACGATCCCGTTCGCCGGCGATCGCCGCGGTCATCGCGGTGGCATCGGCGAACACCGCCTCGCCCTTGCCTCGATCGGCGTCGTCGACGTCGAGGTCACGGGCGTCTTCGAGGATCCGCTCCTGCGCTTTCAGTTCCGCGGCCATCCAGTCGACCGCCTGGCGCAGATGCTCATACACCGCCATCAGCCGGTAACCACGCAGCAGCCCCTGCCGCAACGCCCAGCTCAGGCCAGCGATGTCATCGATGTCCTCGTCATCAGTGTCTGACTCAGCCTCCGGCTCCTCGGCCGGCTCGTCGGCGAGCCCATTGGTGTTGTTTGTGAACTCGTGATCAGCGCCGTCGGGCGCTTCAGCCGTCTCGTCCTGAGGGGTCATCGCGTCCCAGACCGGGTCCTCAGGCGACTGGTTGTGGGTAGCATCAGACATGCCACAGCCCTCCTAGCAAGGGTGAGTGGAAGGCAGAGACCCGGAAGGTTCTCCAGACCAAGTTCCGGGTCTCCGCCGTCTTTGGGGAGCGGCCCCTTCGGGGGCCGCTTTCTACTTGTTCGCGCCGCTCAGCGGCGCCACCTGCCCACGATTGGCAGGCTGCTCAATGTGTTGGCACTCGAACTCGAACGGTGTCTCGGCGTTCACAGCTGTGACCTGGGGTTCAGGCCGCCTTGACCGCCTGCTTGGCCTCCAGCGCCTTCGCACGGAAGGCGACACCGTTCCGGCCGCCCGTCGCCCACGGGATGGCTTCCAGCTCGACCGGGGTAACGGACTGCCCCACGGCCACCTTCGGCGGTTGCCCCGCCACAGTGATCGTGATGATGTCCGCCCCGGACTCAGGTTCGAGCGCCATCACCTGCACGACGAACAACAACTCGCCGGTCCTCCGATCGGCCTTGTGCCGACCATCCTGATCAGTCTTCGGCTCCGCCGCCTTCGTCACCGTGAACGTGTGAACCGAGGTGTCAACGATCAACTTCATGAGTGCACTCCCTTGACTGGGACCGATGAAAACGAGGCGCCACGCCTCGTGTTCGCTATGACATCCCCAGCAAGCCGTCTCGTGCCACGAATGCGATGCATACGCGGCCAACGCATATGCGTGCGATGCATACGGACGCGTGTCACGGAGCGCGTGCGTGCCCTCACTGTCGTAAGCTCGGCCGCGACCACAGGGGGTTTCACGTGCGCGTACACCAGGCGAAAGCTCAGGGGACCGCAAACACGGAAGCGGGCCCGCCGACCCTGCCTGACGAGTTCTGGCAGCAGGCAGAGATTCAGCATGCAGCCCGGAGCAGGAACTTCGGCTACCTGCTCAAGGCCTATAGGGACCTGCAAAGTCCTCTCGTCCGTCAAAGTCAACTGGCTCGATGGCTGGGGCTCAGTCAGGGGCAAGTCAGCCGGATCGAGCGAGGGAGCAGCAATACGCACGACCTGGAGAAGCTCGCCAAGTGGGCGCGGCTCCTGCACATCCCTCGACATGTCGTGTGGTTCGACCTGACGGCCCAGGTTGAGCATGCAAGCGAGGAGGAGCCGGACGTGGACAGGCGACAGCTACTCAAGTCAGTCGGCGTGGGAGCGGTCCTGCTTGGCACCGAAGCCTCAGACGCCGCCGGCCGCGTGCTTACTGCTAGCCCTTCGCGCGTCATCGGGACGAAGGACGTCGACTCTCTGAAATACTGGACGCAGGCATTCCGGCAGGCGGACAACCGGTTCGGTGGCGGCGAGAGTCTGCAGCAGGCCGTCGCCTTCATCAAAAACCGTGTCGCGCCCCTCCTGAGCACGTCCCGCGGCTCGTCAAAGGTCCGAGCCGACCTCTTCGCCGGCGCTGCGGAGCTGTTCCAGCTGGTCGGCTGGATGTCCTACGACATCGGTGACCAAGCTGCCGGGCGTCGCTTCCTCCATCAAGCTCTCCAACTTGCACGAGAAGCCGTGGACAGAGCCTTGGCCGCTGAGATGCTCTTGGGCATGAGCCATCAGGCAGCGTTCTTCAACGCACCGGACGAGGCCCTCGACCTCGCCATGGCTGCACGCCAGCTCGCAGAGCCAACGGGCATAGCCGCACTAGTCGCCGAGGCCGCGGCGATGGAAGCCCATGCGCACGCCCTGAGACAGGATGCTTCCGCCTCCATGAGAGCACTGAGGCACGCCGAGACGAACTTCTGCCGCATGCGATCGAACGACGCACCGACATGGCTTGTCTACTTCGACCAGGCGTACCTGTCGGCGAAGTTCGCCCACACATTGAGAGAGCTCGGCCAAGCCTCGGACGCCGAGCAGTTCGCTCGTCAGTCGTTGCAGATGACCGAGGGGTACGACCGCGGCCGGGTGTTCAACACCGCCTTGCTGGCCGGCACGCTGGCGGACCAGGGCAAGGTCGATGAGGCTGTCGCGTACACGACCGAGGCGCTGGACTTGACCATCAGCGTGCGCTCGACAAGGACGACGGCCTACATGACCGACGTGGCCGTTCGACTGTCACCCTTCAGCCAGCAGCCGGTCGTACGTAGGGTCTACAAGCGGATGACGGCTCAGCGCATCCCGCTCCGGCGAGTGGCCTAGCCAGCTCGGGACAACAAGACGTGAAGCAGACCGATCTGAGCGGCCGCTCCGTCGATCTCACCTCGCGCGATCCGTTCTCTTACCGTCGACAGCTCCACCCACTCCACCTTCGACGCCTCGTTGACGTCAGGCGACTTCCCGGTGTCCTCCGCCCCCTCGGAGACGAAGAGCAAATTCTCGAAGTCGGCCGTCCCTGACAGGGGCTGGAAGCTCCCGAGCGGGCGCATGTTCCGCGGACGCCACCCAGTCTCTTCCTCCACCTCTCGAGCCGCGGTGTCGAGCGGATCTTCATCGGGGTCCACGTAGCCGCCGGGCAGTTCCCACGTCCAACGGTCGGGCACGAACCGATGCCGCCAGATCATCAGGACACGTTCACCCGCGTCGTCCAGGACGACGGCGATCGAGGCCTTCGGCATGCGCAAGACGTACTGCTCGAAGTGCACGCCGTCAGGTAGTTCGACGTGAGCGATGCTCAGGCGCAGTCTGCGGGTGTCGTCTACGAGTCTCTCCTCATGGATCGTCCACCGGGCCACTTCGTCCACGTCACTCCGATCGCCAGCCACGGTGTAACGCTACCGAAGGGCTCGACACCATCTCATACCCGTCCGAGGCGTCGGCTCACCGCTTGCTCTCCGATCGAGCAGAGGTAACGTCCGGGTGCGGCATGCTTGCGTGCACCTTCGGCGCGAGCCACCACCGCACCCGCCGCCCGCGCCCCACCAGGTGTCAGAAAGTTAGACCCTGTATTGAACCAGCGCCACTTTCATAGCGGAGGTGCTGGCGCAGCATCAGTTGATTGGAGGACTACCTTCAAGTCGAACGGAATGCCTCCTGACCATTCAGCGCAGCGTAGGCGCGGAAGAGTGCCCGCTGCCTATCGCCCTCCGTGTCCAGGCTTACTCGACCAAATGTCGAGTCTAGAACCTTATCGACGGCGAGGTGGGCGGCTACAACGTTATCCGGGATAGCGTCCGACTCGTATATACGTGCCAAAGACCAGCCCACATGGGTCGCTCGCGCGGTGAGGATAGCGGTGCCCGCCGAACACAATGCGGCGTACTGCCTCTTGGACAACACAGGGAGCGGAAACGTGTTGTAGGTGAAGGTTTTGGAGAACCGTAGGTCAGACTTAATTCTGCCTCCGATCGCCTTTTGCCAAACCATGAACATCGAGGAGGAGACGATCGCTAGTGCGAGACCGTCTGGATCAGGGATTAGGAAATTTGCGTCACCGCAGATGACATCAGCATCGAAACGAGCTGCCGGATAGAAGCGGCGGTGCTCGCTGACGTGGCGGGGGATGGCCAGATACGAGGTCTTAGGCTGCGCGAGCTGGCCGAACAGGTGCGGCGGGTGTTGCCTCGTGCTTGTCGTCGGGCTTGCGCTGCTTGACCGGTGGTTGCGGACAGCGGCAACACGTTCGCGGAGAATTCTACTCTTCCTGAGGTCCTTGGGGTCGAGATCAACCATCCAGAGACACCACCGGTCGCGATTGTGTACCAACTCTTTGGCGCCGACAAAGCGTCTGAGGTACTTGCTGGCCACAGGGTCACTTGCGACTTCCGTGTACTCATTGGCTTCGACCAGGAGATGACCGCCGTCGTTTGGCATACTTCCAAAGCTGGCCTCCGGCATCTGGGATGACAGCGGCCGTGTGCTTTTTCGGACAAGGAGGTTCGGTCCGTCGATTAGATAGGGGTTGATGCGGGTTACTGGGACTGCAGTGCCGTCACCTTTGCCGCCCGGCGGATAGGTCCAGAGCACAGGTTTGGGAGACGTCTTGTTCCGGTCGAACCCGACAATGGACACCGTGACGGCAGCTTTCCCTCTTGCCTCCGACTCCCACAGGAACGATCGGTGGGCGAATCGACAGCGCCAGCCGGCGTCGAGTATCGGAGACCACAATGTTGCTACAGGTTCGCCCTGACAGACCGAGTTGGTCGACACGAATGCCCACCGGCCAGCATGGCGACCGAAATACTGGATTGCGCGTAGATACCAGCAGGTCACGTAGTCCAGGTTGATGTTGTATCGAGGGCCCCACACCAACTTCTGATCGGCCGTCTGTTGCGGTCCACGGTCGCCGCGGCCACTAAAGGGCGGATTGCCTAGGATGATTACATTATCGCTCGGCGGTAGAATCGCAGCCCAGTCATTGCGAAGGGCGTTGTCATGCTTGATAGTGGGGGCGACGCGAATCGGAAGGCGGTCAGGCGCAAGGCCGAACTCCTCTTCCATCGCCTGGTTCGCCAGGTGATCGACCAACAGCATCGCAGTCTCGGCGATGCGAGCCGGCCACTCCTCAATTTCAATACCATAGAAGTGGTCAAGGGTGACTTTGATGCGGTCAGTGACGTCGAATACCCCCTGTGCGCGGCTCCCACGCCCTGTGGTCTTGCCGTCCAAGTCATCGAGGTCGCGACGGCGCTTTAGGAGGTCCAGTTCGAGCGCACGTAATTCCCGATACGCGACGATCAGAAAGTTTCCGCAGCCGCACGCAGGGTCCATGATACGGAGACGTCCGAGATCGTTGTGCAGCTCGGTCAGTCGCCGCTTGTCATCCCACGCTGCCTCTAGGCGGGCACGGTATTCATCCAGGAACAAAGGTCCAATTGTCTTAAGGATGTTCTCCTCGCTGGTGTAGTGTTCTCCACCTGCGCGCCTAGCCTCTTTCGCCTTCACGGTCTGGAACATCGACCCGAAGATGGCCGGGGAGATCAACCCCCAGTCGAATTTGCTCGCCTCAAGGAGGCCGTCACGGAACGCGGAAGTGAGGGGAGGTAGATCGAAGCTATTTTTGTAAAGACCGCCGTTAATGTAGCGAAACGAGATCAGGGGCGAACCAGGAGCCAATGCCCGCGACTCCTCGGGTTGATCTACGACGTCGAACAGGGCTCTGAGATCCGCATGCAACGTGTCGGCCGTCGTATGATTCTCGATATACCTGCTAAACATGTTGGCGCGCCACATCTCGGTGTCGTCACCGAACAATAGGAACAGTAGCCGAGCCAAGGTCAGGGTGGCAGAAACCGGCGGCACTCCGGCGGCTTCGAGCTCACCGTAGAGGACGTTCATTAGCCGTGCAGCTTGGACACTGGCTGTCTCGGACACGGTGTCGAATGCGTCCCGCATCCGCTGTAGCAATTCGACTAGAGTGACATCTTCATCTAGGTCGATGGAGATTGACTGAAGTCTTCGTTCCAGGTCGGGTTGGGCCAATCCGACGAGGTGCTCGTGGACAACGAGCTGAGCATTTGCACCGCCGAGCAGGGCACGACGAGGCCAACGCCAGTCTTGCCGGTGAGGTCCCGTGAAGATGAGGAGCCTCTCTGTGCTTTCGCGGCCCACCTCAAGGTCTATTGCGCGCTGGACTTTGCGCGGTGGAAGACCGGCATGGTGCCAGATCCGGAGCCCCTTGTACCCGGCAACCTGAGTCAATGTGTGCTTCGTGCCATTAACCGTGATTGTGAGGTCCGACCGGTCAGGGTTCAGCCAGCCCAACTCTTCGATGAATAGCGTTCGGAAGTCTTCCGCATCTACCAGCGGCAACAGACTACGGCGCGTCACTGTGCAACCCCCAGGCTACTGACGATGCGAATAGGATCTTTATTTCCGCGTGCTGCGATCACTAGTTGCTCGTCGCGGTGTAGAGCCGTAACGCGCGTCGTCAACTCCTGGTCGGTCGCACCGTTACGGATGGCTCGTCGTAGCCGGCGGTCGGCCTCGGCTGTCAGTGGATGCTGAAACAGGGCGTCTAAGGCTTGCTGCGCTTCGATGTCATGGCCGTGCAGTTGGTCTCCGAGCCGTGCCCAGACGGTGCGTCGTACTCCCCGCAGTCGTCCAGCGACTCGGGCCGGTGTTGCGAGCGGGCCGCGGACCAGCTCGGCGAGCAGTTGATCGTGGTTCTCCATGTGATCCAGGCCCTGCTCGTCCGGCGAGGCTTCGAATGCGCGGAGAGCCTCGTGACCGGTGAACAGCCGTGGAGGACCGGCTGGTGAGGCCGCGCCGAAGCCGTCCACACCGGATTCGGTGCGCACGTAACAGACGACGGTCTCAGGACCGTCGGCCAGGCGCCGCTTGCGAGTGGCGGCGATCATGTCCGGTAGCGCAGCGATGCGGGCAGCGAGAGTGGGATCTTCTTGTACGAGCTTGTTCCAGCGTTCGTAGGCCAAGCTGGATGCGTCAACATCGTCTATCTGGTCCTGGTCATCGATATTACCGTTATAAAGGTCAGTAATCATCTTAACCTCAGTAGGACTGCCAAAGAACTGCTCGTCGGAGCCAAAGGCTGATGCGTTTGCGCTGAGCCGAGCGCTAATGCGCCGGCGTAGATCGATGACGTTCTCAACGGACTCGTGGAAGAAGGAATACACGAGAACCGTGTCAGACTGTTGACCGAGGCGATCAACACGACCCGCTCGCTGGATCAATCGGACTATGGCCCACGGGAGATCGTAGTTGACGACGATGTGGGCGTCCTGCAAGTTCTGACCTTCGCTGAGGACATCAGTCGCTATGAGGACACGCAGTTCGTGGTCTTGCTCCACGGCACTTTGACCTGGCAGGGCATTTGATCGGGGCGAGAATCGATGAGCGAGTGACGTGGGGTCGTCAGTGTCGCCGGTTGCGACACCTACCTTGCCGATACCGGCAGCTTGAAGGGCACTGCCGATGTAGTTGGCGGTGTCCTTGTATTCCGTAAAGACCAGTACCTTCTCGTCCGGGTGCGTCACGGTAAGCAGGTCGACTAGCGCAGAAAGCTTTGAGTCCCACTCCGCACTCCATCCGCCGTAGGTTGTGAGAAGGTTTCGCAGCGTGGCAGTGTCTGCCTTAAGTGCGGCACGGAGGTCTGCGGTGAACAACTGCGATCGAACCCAGGTGATGCCTGCCGGGTCCGCGCCGAGGAGCGCATTGTAACGGCGTTCAGGGTCGTCACTGAGATGCTCAACTGTGCTGAGTTCCTGTTCAGTGGGATCGTCATCGTCGGCGAGGTTGGTGTCGACGATTGTCCCGGTGGGGATGGCGAGACCGTGCTCGAGTGCGTACAGGAAGAGTTCATTGCGGGCGATGTGTCTCTCGATGGATAGCGTGAACGAATAGCCGCACGAGGAGAGTCGCTTGTAGAATGTCGTGCGGACGAACCCTGCGACGTTGCCGCGGCCGCGGCTGAGGCGGTCGAGAAAACGGCGGTCTTCGTCAGTCAGCGGTGTCTCACTGTTGATGTATCGGGCGAGCTGGTAGCGCGGGAGCGTAAGGCCTTGGATTGCGGCGAGGGTCCGTGGGCTTGCCATGTCCCGAGCCGGGTCAGCTGGACCGAAAGAGTGGCTAATTGGCCTTGCGATGCGGTCGGGGAACCTGAACCGTTTGCCGTCCGCGAACGCGAGGTACTGCACACCGTCCTCGTCGACACGCGCATAGTTGGCACGAATGAAGCTGCGAGTTCGACGGATGAGGTGTTCGCTCATCAGTCGTTTCCAGTCTTCGGGATCCTCTGAGCGACGGAAGGCAGCCATCGTGGTGATCTTGCCATCAACCTTGTCACCCAGGTTGGGGTCAGCAGTCAGGGCGCCGACAGGAGAGATGCCCAAGTCATCATCGTCGTCTATGAACAGGCCAAGCTGATTCGCGACGTCCTTGAAGCGGATGTTGTATGGGGTCGCCGTGAGCAGCAGTACCTTAGTGTCGTTGGCATGGATGTAGTCCTGGATGGCCCTGTAGTCGCGGCGCGTGTCGTTTCTAAGGGTGTGCGATTCGTCGACGATCACGAATGGGAAGCGTCGTAACTCCGGTAGCGTGGCGTGTGCTTGGCTGTAAGGAACCACACGCCCTGGAAGGTCGTACGCGTCGAGGTGTTCCTCCCACATGCTGACGAGATTCTTCGGGCACACCACGAGCGGGATGTATCCGTGCTCCTCCCGAAGCATCAATGCCACGGCGATGGCGGTAAGCGTCTTGCCGAGGCCGACGACATCGCCGAGCATCGTGCCGCGACGCCTAACGATGCGTCGACCGAGAGCTTGGACGGCGGTGCCCTGGTAATCCAGCAACTGGTTACGGATGCTGGTCGGGATCGAGTACTCGGCTAGGCCTTCGCGCACGTCGCGTGAGAGGTCGTAGCAGACTTTCATGAACACCTCATAGGGCCGTCTCGGTTCGCGCCTCGCCCACGACTCGTCGAGTAGGTCCAGGACGTCGGCGGTGACGGGTCGACTGAAGCGGTCGTCCCATCGGTCCTGGAACCAGTCGGCCAGGGCCCTCGCGCCGTCGACGTCGATCACGTCGACATTGAGTTCCAGGTTGCTGGTCAGTCCCGGGATAGTGAGGTTCGAGGATCCAACAAATCCGGTGATGGGGTTATTGAGATCGTCTCGGTGGCAGACATACGTCTTGCCATGTAACGGCCTGCGAGTGAAGACCCTCATCTCAACAACGCCGCCAGCCAAGAGGTCGCGTAGCGACTGGAGGGTCCTACGGTCGGCATTCGTCGGCACGCCACGCATCAGTTGCGTGCGGAGCTGCTCGAGTAGCTCCGCCTTGCGGGCTCGAGCCGCGTTCGCGTCGGCTTCCTGTGCCACCTCGGCGCCTAGGCTGGCTTCGAGCTCAGCGATCGTCTCCTGTTGAGGACCTTTCGTGGCCATCCCGATGAGGATGCGCATGACTGGCGCTGCGGATGCGGTGCCGGCCTTCCCTCGAACGATGCCGTCGAACAAGGCCCAGCCGCGAAGGTTGAAGTAGCCAACTGCCGCGTCGATCCGGTCAGAGACCTGCAGCGTCTTAGTCAAGTGGGAGCCGAGGTCCAACTTGATGTTGTCGAAGATCCGAGCCACGCCAACATCATCCTGGAATCCTGGCCGGTCTGGGTAGATCTACCAAATCATGACATAACGTCACTATTGCCGTGCGTACTGCTACCGGCCGCATCGCCCACAGGCTCAAACCGGTGACGCCAGGCCCTTGATCATCGGGGGCCACAAACGTCGACGCGCAGTCCAAGCATGACTGCGGCCACAACCCGCCGCCCCTTCCGGCATGGTCAAGCCCCCGACTAGGGGAAAGGCCGGGACTGGTGTACACACACGAAGGATGTAAGACAGCCGCCACGAAGTCGGGATAGGCCAGAAGAAGGGGCACGCGCTCATGGAGCCGATTGAAGACACCTGGTACACCCGCGACCTGCCGCTGCTACGGGCCACCGTCAGGTTGTGCGACAAGTCAGCAACGGGCGGCGCCTCATTCACCGGAATCGCAGCCGAGTCCGGCATGAGCGAAAGCGAGGTGCACGCGGGACTGCGAGCTCTCGACCACGGCGGCTACTTCGTGAAGACCGAGGGCGCGTGGGGCGCGGGCATCATCCACGTGTTCGGTGTCACGGGCGAGGCGCGGCGGGTCGTCGGTTCGTGGCCATCGCCGGAGACCGCAGCGGACCGGATCGAGGCGGCGCTGGAAGCGTTGGCGAAGAACGCACCGACCGAGGTCGAGAAGAGCAACGCGCGCCGGGCGTTGGAGGCGATCCGCAGTGCCGGCCGCGACGTGGTGGTGTCGGTGGCAGCCGCCGTCATCACGGGCCAGATACCGGGGACCGGTAACTAGAGCCAGAGGGGTTGGCTGCTACCTCGCGTCCTCGGCTTTGGTCAGCGATCCGGCTTCGTCCTCGGACTCTTACAAATCGCCGCCTCCACACCCGCAGAAATCCGCCACGGATGCTGATGAACCCTGTGACTACGGTCCACCAGACCAGACGGCCTCTCCTCCCGGTACCGGCGCAGCCACGCATGCACGCTCTGACGGGTCACCCCGTACCGCTCAGCTTCCACGACCTGCCTAGTGCCAGATGATGGGTGACGCTTCGGCTTCAGTTGAGGGGTAACGGGTTCTAGGCCTGCTGTGCCCGTTCCTGGGCGGTGTAGGCCTTGTAGCGGGTGACCTCCTTGCGGCTGGTGCGGGGCACGATCTTGATCAGCGTGTCGTGTTCGTCGAGCAGGCGCAGCATCGTGTCGTCGACCTCGACGGTGACGATGGTGTGCCGGTGGGCGAAGCCCACCTGGACGCGCTGGCCGATGACCTGGATCCCCCCGCGGGCCGACACCCGGCGCTGGACCCGGATCGGTGCCTGGTTCGGGGCCGGGATCGGGGCGGGCATCTGTGTCCCACGCAGCCGGACGCGTTTGGCCGGCGGGACGGTGTGCGGGATGGTCTTCCAGACCTGTCCGTCGGTGAGGACATGGACCAGGTGCTCTTCGACCCGCAGGGTGACCTGCCGACCGGCCAGCGGTGTCCCGACCGGGAGTTGGTGTCCGCCGAGGGTGGCCAGACCACAGCCGTTCACCAGCCGCTGCACCTCGACCGTCGCAGTCGTGCCCGGTCCGGCAGCACTACGCGCCGGCGGCGGCCCTGCCGCTTGTGCACCGTGGGCACGCAGGCGGGCCAGGTCAACGCTGGTGAACCGCGACGGCAGCGTCTTGTGCAGCTGGCCGTCCACGCTGACGTGCACGGTCCTGGTGCTGATCCACAACCGCACCACCGACCCAGCCCGAGGTCGCCCGAGCCAGAACTGCTGCGGACCGACCATGAGATTCCCACTGGCCGGCACCACCCGGTCGACCTCGATCGCTTCTCGCGCCTCGGGTGCGGACAGGTCCACCCGTGCTGCTTCGACCTGCACCCCGAACGTCGCCATCGCGGCCATGTCAGCCGAGTCCGTGACGGTGGGCGGTGCGGCTTGGTGTTCTCGGCTGTGCCAGTGGACGAGAGTCCACGGTGGACGGTGAGCTCGGCCGGAATCCACAGCGGTACCCGGGCCCGCTCCTCAGTCGGCACCGCGACGAACCGTTGCGCCGGGGTGGTCATGCCCAGCGACTGGTGCGGCCGGACATGGTTGTACTCCCGGCGCCAGGCGTCGACCGCGGCTTGGGCGGCGGTCATGTGGGCGCTGGCCTATGGGTTCGTACAGCCCCTCCAGAGGTATGGGAGCCATACACCCCGCAGCTAGTGCGCGAGCTCGACCGTCAGCAGGCAGTTACAGGCCGAAATGTGTTAAAGCGTCTGCTGCAGCGACTCGGCGTGAATGTGTAGGCTGACAGAGGTGCCAGGTGCACATCGCTCCCGTCGCAAGTACTCAGGTCCGAATTGGATACAAGCCCGTTCTGGTGGCGTAGGACCTTCCGCGTCGCGGCACGCGGGCCGGACACTCCGCTGAAGGAGCATTCGCCAAGGGGTGCGTTATCGCCCCAGTCTTGACCATAGTTCACAGACCTTCGAAGTCAGGCGGCCAGCAAAGCAGAACGTCCAGGTTCGAGCAGAGGTCTCGCCAGCTCAAATCGCTAGGAGCCCGTTCCACTGCCAAGACCGCTCGTACAGACTCGGGACCGTTGCTCAGTACCTGCCGGTAGCGGAGCACCTGACCGAGCCCCAGCCTCAACTGACGCTCTTCGTTACCCACGGTCAGACTCTTGACCTCGACGACGTTAACCTGATCACCGTAAATCCAGGCCAAGTCATACTGCGGTTCACGCCCTTGGGGGCTGCGCGGTTCAAGTCCTCGCCGCCGTAGCACCGTGGCTAGAGCGTTCTGGGTCATCGCATGACCCTGGACACCGCGATCGATCACAGAGGGATCAATTTTGAATGGATCTCTCTCAGCGGTCGAGACGTGCTCGGCGGCAGCAACGTAGGACTGTCCGAGCACTTCTCCTTCGTGTGGCGCTTCGGGGACTAAAGAAGGCGATGACATGGCAGCAGCAGCCCCATTGCCGGCCTGATCAGCAGCGGCGAGGAGTTCCGGGACCTCCAGCACCACGGCAAGGGGAAGCTTCGTTAGATAGTGCTGTGTTGCGCGTAGCGGCTGCTTGTCAGAAATCTGGAAAGGCCGATAAATCGTGCCGGTGATATCGCGCTCGGTGGACTCAATAGCTGCCCGAATCCTCACTTCGTGCGCGCGCAACCTTGACAGGGTTACCGGCGCGGGGAGCATGAACGGTCCCTCCAGCGGTGCACACCATCCGGGCCGTCGATATGGCTTGACACCGGCACGTTGCGCAACGCGTCCACGTGCACCCCACACCAGCTCATCTTCGAAGGGCACACCAACAACTCGAGACCAAGCGACTATTCCCGACGGCTGTTGGTAGTGGAACACCACGTTGCCAGGTTGTACGTGGGGCACAAGGGCATACGCGTGGTGTGTCCGTCCAGTGTCATCCGACTTCGGCGCGCGTAGGTCCACACCGATGTCTCGTCGGTCAGTGGTTTCCATGAAGTAGATCTCAGCCGCGTCCGAGGTCCACCACACGTTCACAGTCACTGGCTCTGTCACCCTCTGCCCGGTCCACTCGAGCTCTTCTATGTCCGCCATCGGTACGCCTCCGACACCGGCGGACTCCATTAGGCCGGGCCTGCCCCGGCTCACCGACGCCCAGGCACGCACGGCAGGCATCGGAAGCCAGCGATGCGTTCTGTCTCGTCCTGCGCCACTTAGTTCGGCATCGAAGCGCTGGCGATGGCTCGGACCAAAGGCAAGGACCCTCGAGCCCCATCGCCCCTACGCCACCTTAGCTCCTAGCCCTCCTAGATGGCCCAACCAGGCTCACACGATTCCTTGCCCAGTCCCGGAGAAGATCTGCAGTGTCTGCACTGACGTCGAGCGAGCGAATCAGCTCGTTGACCTTCTGGGACTCGCTTTTCTTTACCCTCCCCCGTGCTAGATGCAGTAAGGGGTGGTCGGTTCCACCAATGAAGTCCCCTCGAAAAAGCGAGTCCGGGTTCATCTTGATAGGAAGCTCCATGAAGGGCAAGGCAAGCTTAACCAAAACGGAACGACCTTCTCTTTCCGACACCTGGTCTATCACCCGCAGTTCATCAGAGACAAAAGCGCTTAAGGGCCAAGGCATATCATCCTCGTAGCACCACGGCGCGGCGTTAGTGGTCAGAAAATGATCAAGCGCCGCCAGATTCGCGACAAGATCCTGCTTGTGAGATTGTGGGAATATAAATCTTTCCGCAGCTAACGGTATCCGAGGTAGTTCATTTATGACCACACTTTGGAATAGACTTCCAACACCATGTTGCGTCACCAAACTTTTGAAATCGCCAGTCCGTTGAGCCTTCTCAAGCGCGATCCACCAGTATTGCACTTGCGCCCTTTGTATGACGCTATCCATCCTCTCCCAGTTATCGACTGCCCATTCGGTCCAATAACCGAAATCGTCGTAGAAGGAGGGCGTTAAAAGCATTAGCGCCAGGCAGCGTTCGTCCAGCGCAGTCGACAACCTTGCATCAGCTCTCTCTTGTAAATACTTTGATATCAGCGGAATATTCTCGCGTGACGCCCCAAGTAAGTTGCGTACTGGAATTGACTCTGAGTTTGCAATCCCCCTGAAGACACGGGATGTCCCTAGGGCTGGACGCGAAGTGACATAGATGTCAAAGGAAGCCTCCACTATCTTGCGAACAACCCCAGAGCGAGGCACTACAAACCGTAAAGACCGTGACGCGAACGAGAGTGCGCTTACGCGATGCTCTTCCGACGCCGAGTGAGAGGCGTCGACTGCCAGTTCCAAGAAGTCGTCGGCCCCATCTTCAACCGTCCTGCCGAGGATCTGCACGGCGAGTTGACACACAACGTCCGACTGAGTTCGGAATATTGTGTCTTGGAGCTCAGCGAAGAGATCTCGGGCGCTAGGATGCTGCCTAACGAGTTGGCTGGCCGCGAAATACTCGAGGAATGTACGATGAGTGAACCAGTACAGGTCGGCGCCGACGTCCGTCAGCACCCATGCTCTACCTTTGCAGAAATCAACAAATTCAGTCGCCGCGTTCTCAGCATCCTCTTCATTATCGAAGCGCTTTTTGAGAAGATATTCCTTCATAAAACTAATGATCTCTTTACGCGGTATTCCACCCTGCTTCTCTTGCTTGGAGTACAACCACAGAGCTAGTGCACGCATAGCGGATTGAACATGTGCATCAAACGACAATGGCGCAACGATTCCACGATGGCGGTCCCAGCGGTCAAAGAGCACTAACGCGCACTTTTCGTAGACCTCTGGCCTATTCGTCGGGATGTAGTTCTCTGACGCGTAGATGCTGCACATCAAAGAAAGCATTAATGGATTAACGCGAAGATCCTTGACTAGCTCGCTTTCGCGCAGGAAAGATGTAGCTCGCTCTTCACGATGCGGCTTCGGTATCGATCCGTCCAAGCTAAACCATTTGCGGGCGTAGGTTTCCACTTGGTCATCATCAAATTCCTGCAGTTGAGCGACAGTGAACAGGTCCTTATCAAGAGGAGCCTCTTCGTACCCAACTCGCCTCGACGTCACGAGGACGGGCGTCGTCGGGTACCGATAGCAGAATCCCTCGACAATTTCAACGATTTGCCGTCGATCTGCAACATCAAGTAGTTCATCGAGACCATCGAAGACAACCAATGCTCTGCCATTAAGGAGTAGGTATTCAATGGCATCCTCGGGCGGTTCAACGGAATATGGAGTCCGACACAATTGGGCCAGGTACTCGATCAGAGGCATCCTCGACTTCGAGTATTCCTTCGCGTAGTCGCGCAGGACCACCAGGAAGGGCACTGTGGCCGAAAGAGGCGAGCGGCGACCTGATGCGACGTCGTATGTCAATTTCAAGCTCGTTGTCGACTTTCCCCCACCGGGGTCACCCAGAATAATAAGGCGGAGGGTAGATAGTAAGAGCACGTTGACGTTCACATCACGTTCGTTTTCAGCCTCGTCTTCTTCAATGCGTCGTAGCGTTGGCTGAACAAACAGCTTACTGTACGAAACTTTCTTCGTCGTGTCTGTATGAGGTACGCGGATTCCATTATGAAGACTTGCTATCTGCGTACGCAACGACTTCTCAAAAGAAAGAATTTCGTCCAGTTTTTCGATGCGCGAGAGTAATTTGGTGTTGCGTACAGAGGCTGCGGCAGCACTGCTCGCTGCCTTCATAACTGCCGCCTGTGCGGCAATTGATGCGTGGGGGGTAGAGACCGCCTGGCCAACCGCGATCGAACGAGTTACGGCCTCGTATACCCTATCGAATAGAGCTTCACCAAGACGATTTATTTCATCCGGACGCCCGATAAATGTTAGACGACATGTCCAGCGAAACCCTTCCCGCAGATCCCGGAAGCGCTCACCAGAGGCCTTGGCGGCTGGATCCAAAAGCAAGATCGAAGCAATCGATAACGCTAAATTCTCAAGCTCAGGTGATGAAACAAACTGGTTCACCTGAGGCACAAGGGCGTCAGAAAGGTCGACAGGGAGATCTGGTTGAGTAATATCTGTCTCTTCTAGATACTTCTTAAGCCGGCGGCTCTTGACCCCCCTCAGCACAGCGGTCCCGACGACCTTACTTACTCCGCCGGCGACAGCCCGTGCTAGTGGAGCTTCCCATCCAGTGACGACCACTTGTGCCCCCAATGCCGGTCTGGGTGGTTTGCAGTTGTGACCCAAGAGCATAGCGCGAGCACTCGGGTCTTATGCGCTTAGTTGATCAAATGGTGACAACTTTCCCTACGTCTTCAAGGCGGCCACCGGCCGCCGCGCGCCCGCCTGACGGCGCCGGCTCTCCCTCCGCGCCTTCGGCGCCCGGTCGGCCGGCGCGGCTGGGCGCGACAAGAGGGCCGCCAGAAGAACTGGCGACCCTCATCAACTCCCGCTCCGCGGGAGACAGTACGTCGTAGGTGGTGCCGGGCCGGAGGCTTTAGCCACCTCGCTTGGTCCGGGACCCTAAGAGCGGCGGCCCACGGTGGGCGGTTACGGGCGGGCAGCCAAGCTGCCCACCGCGCCGGACGAGGCTACGGGCCGCCACTCTCCCGGACCAACCCAGGCCACCGGCCAAACCCTCCGGCCCTGTGGCGCGGATGTTGCCGCCGCCTCGGCGCGGTGGTCACGTGCTTTCACTGGGCTGGGTGCGGGCGGACCATCGTTGTTCGATGCGGCCGACCTTCCAGACGGTCAGGGCTGCGGCCCAGGTGAGCACGAACAGTCCGACGATGCCGAAGCCCACGTACTCCAGGTCCAAGGACGCCAGCCATGCCAGCGGCTCGGTCTTGATGTGCAGCCGGTCCACGAGGAGACCGATCAGCACCAGGGCACCGATGACCAGTGCCACGGTGACCGACAAGACGGTGACGGTCAGGTTGTAGAAGACCTTGCGGATCGGTTTGAGAAACGCCCAGCCGTAGGCGCGGGACATGAACACCCCGTCCGCGGTGTCGAACAGGCTCATGCCGGCGGCGAACAGCACCGGCAACACGAGGATGGCGTACCAGGGAAGCACGAAGGCGGCGGAGCCGGCGGCGAGGACCAGGAGGGCGACCTGGGTGGCGGTGTCGAAGCCGAGCCCCATGAGCAGTCCCACCGGATACAGGTGCCAGGGCTGGGACACCCGCTTGGTGACTCGTCCGAGGAACCGGGCGAGGAAGCCGCGGTTGTGCAGGTGCCGCTCCAGCTCGGCCTCGTCGAACTGTCCGGCACGCATGCCGCGGAACACCTTGGCGATGCCGACGACCGCGACCAGGTTCATCAGGCCGATCAACAACAGGAACGCGCCGGCGACGATGGTGCCGATCAGCCCGAGTGTCTGCCCGACCTGGGACTGGTCGTTTTGGACCACGCCGGCGACCGACCGGATCCCGACCGACAGCAACAGGCTCGCACCGAACACCACCGAGGAATGGCCCAGGGAGAACCAGAACCCAGCACTCACCGAGCGCTTGCCCTCCCCGACGAGCTTGCGGGTGGTGTTGTCGATGCAGGCGATGTGGTCGGCATCGAACGCATGCCGCACACCAAGCAGGTATGCGGTCAGCCCCACCCCGGCACCGAGCACTCCGGCGCCGCCCAGGTGGTACTCCCGGGGCGCCACCGCCAGGAGCAGCACCCCCCACCCGAGGACGTGCAGGAGCAGGATGAAGCCGGCCATCCCGCCGAGCGACCCCCACTCACCAGGGGTGAAGGCCTTCCGAAGGCCAGGTCGGGCCGAAGCGTCCGTCGTTTGCGTCTGAGTGGCCATGAATCCTCGGTTGGAGCGAGCGTTGAAGTGGACAGGAGCGGTCAGGTCCCAGGTCGCCGGCTAGGGAGGGCCGGTGACGGCGTTCTCGAGTTGGGTGGCGAGTTCGTGCACGCACTCGTCCATGGACTGGCCTGTCTGCTGCCGGTAGAGCCCGAGGGCGATCTCGGCGAGAAGAAGTGACCCGCCGGCCAGCGCCCGGTCGTTAGGGAAGGTGTTCATCAACGCGGCGACACCTTCGGGATCGTGGCGATGCCGGGCCGCCAACACCCCGGCGGCACGCTGCGCGGCATCGACGAGACCGGCGAGGTCAGGATTGCCGGCTGGACGGTCCCGCGGTCCCGGGGTGCCGGTCATCGGGTGATCAGTCCCGGTGTCTGGCTGCGGGCGGCCTCGAACCGTTGTGTGACGTCGGCCCAGTTGGCGATGTTCCACCAGGCGGTCACATAGTCGGCCTTGGTGTTGCGGTACTGCAGGTAGTAGGCGTGCTCCCACATGTCGAGCATCAGCAGCGGAACCGACCCGGGTGCAAGGTTGCCCTGGTGGTCATACAGCTGCTCGATGATCAGCCGCTGACCGAGGCTGTCCCACGCCAGGATCGACCAGCCCGACCCCTGCAGGTTGGTGGCGTTGGCGGTGAAGTGGGCGCGGAAGCCGTCGAACGAACCGAAGTACTCCTCGATCGCGGCCGCGAGCTCACCGTCGGGCCGGTCACCACCATCGGGTGACATGTTGGGCCAGAAGACCGAGTGGTTGACATGCCCGGCCAGGTTGAACGCGAGGTTCTTCTCGTACAGGTTCACCGGCGTGAGCGCGTCCTTGTCCCGCGCGTCGGCGAGCTGCTCCAGTGCGGTGTTGGCGCCGGTCACATAGGCCTGGTGGTGCTTGGAGTGGTGCAGCTCCATGATCTGCCCGGAGATGTGCGGCTCCAGAGCGCTGTAGTCGTAGGGCAGGTCAGGAAGGGTGTAGTCGCTCACGTGCACTCCTTCATCCCGGCCCACTCCGGCACCAGCGCCAGGCAGGCCATCCGAGGCTAGTTGCAACTCTCTCGCAATAGCCAAGCTATCGCACCCGCGACAGGATGAGGTGGCGGAAGCACCTGCAACGGCTACATCGCCGGACCCGAAACGCCGCTCGACCAGCGAGCGACGCGACGTCCCTCTTAGTCGCCGGGACCATCTGAGGCCTTCCGGTAGAGCGCGGTGGGACGCCACACGCCTACGGACACGACGCCCGACCCTGGCCCGCCTATGGCCCGCAAACGCCGAGATCTGGCCGGACAGAGCAAGCCACACCGAGCCTCGCCGAGCATGATCGAAAAGGCGTACCAGAACCACGTTTCCGCAGGTCAGGACGGCTAAGTGCCAGATCAGGGCGGAGGGCATGGGATTCGAACCAATGACCGCGAGGGGTCCCTCGGTAGCGCTTTTCAAGTGCACCGGCCGCCGCAGACAAGGGAGTGCCAACCTCTCCGCCCAAGTCCGCACGCCCATCAAGCCTGCCGACCTCGCCCCACCGGATGCGGGCCCATCGATCGCATCAGTCATCTGCACCGAGCTCCGACCGGCAATCACTCGGCTTCGGGCGAGTCCTTCCGGTAGAGCGCCGTGGGCCGCCACATCTGCGGCCACGACGAACCCGGCACCAACTCCGCGACACCGAGCTCGCGCAACCGGTTGAGGGTGTTGCGCACGTTGCCGTCGTCCGTGCGGCCGAGCATCTCGGTGATCTGACGAGGAGACACTCCCTCCTCCCCGTTGACGTCGAGGAGCGCGGCCACCTGCCGCTGCATCGAACCGACCAGGCGGTCCCTGAAGTCCGGCTGTTCCATCGGCCTGGCGGTGAACGCCGCGGCCAGCTCGGCCGCCGCAGTGGACAGCGTCATGAGGAACTGAGCGATGGCACGGTCCCGGGGATCCGGCGAGGTCTCGGTCATGGAGAGGAATGATACTTCTATACCGATTCCATAATCCGATGGTGGGCGGGGAGGGCCATACGGCCGATCCCCTGCCCAGTGTCGGTGCCGGCCCTCCCGCCCGAGCAGCAGCATACGCCCCGAGTCGCACACCTGTTCGACGAATGAAGCAGACCCTCCGAGACCGGGCCAGCCGGGCTGGTCTCCGGTGAGTGACTAACTGAGTGACAATCGACCGGCATTTGACCGGACATCCCCGCACAGCCATGCACCGCACGCAGGCTGCCACGAGCATGAAGAGCCAGGACCCGACGATCATGGGCATGCTTCGGGACGAAGAGGTCGCGCCTCCGACCTGACGCCCACCCTGACGCCAACACACCCGCTCAACACCGGCCCTGAAGCATCCGACCAAGATCATGACGAGCGTGACAACCACACCGGTCGCGATCTGCCCAGACCTGAAAAGCGGAAGGTCGGCGGTTCGACCCCGCCCCTGCCCACCACAATCCCCCAGGTCAGCGACTCAGTGGCTCCCGGCAGACGTCTGTCGGGAGCCGTTCTAACTGAGACCAGCGGGCCCGGGAACTGAGACCAGCGGCGGCATCGCGCCTGGTAAGCGGCCTGTGAGGCTCCGCTTCGGAAGCGGACGGTCGGCCCAGGGGTTCTGGCCATTGCGTCCAATGCGTCCGCGCACCGGCGCAGATGCATGGCACGACACCTAAGCGTCGCGGTCCGGAAGAGTTGATCCGTTTCGATGACGGCCTGGGCGTCTGCGGACCATCATGTGATCTTGTGACGGACGACCGGATGGGTGAGGCGCGCGAGCGTCGCGGGTTCAAGGTCCGAGCAGCGACCTTGGCAGATGCTCCGGCGATGGCTCGGGTGTTCGTCGACACGTTCCGCACCGCCCACCGTGGCCAGATCCCCGAACATCTTCTGCTGGAGCGCACGTACGAGTCATCCACCCAGGGGTGGGAGCGGACGTTACGCGAGATCGCAGCGGCCGAAGATCCGCAAGAGTACGTCTGCGTCGCCGAGGACACGGCCGGCGAGATCGTCGGCATCGCCATGGGCGGGCCGCCGGCAGACTGGCCCTTCGACGACGCGAACCGTGCCGCCCACCCGACCGGCGAATGCTACTCGCTGTATGTGCACACCACTCGACAGCGCAGCGGGATCGGACGGGCGCTGCTCGCAGACCTGGCCACGTTCCTCGTCTCGCGAGGACGACGGAGACTGGCGATCGGTGTACTCGCCGTCAACGCACCCGCCCGCGCCTTCTACGAAAGAATCGGCGGCACCCTGCTCGGCCAGCGACACTTCGACGACTCAGGTGTGCTTCTCGACGAGGTTGTCTACATCTGGAACGACGCCACCTGCCTGACGCGCGTCGAACCTGCGAACAGTGCAGAGTCAGAAGACGTCAGGCACATCTAACGACGCGTTGGCACCACGGGTCCGTCTCAGATGCACGTGTCGATCTTGAGGATGTCGACATACCAGCTGGATTCCTCGGCTGTCTCCGGATCCCCGTCGACCTTCTTGATGTGGAAGCGGAGCCTCACCGCCTTGCCGGCCAGCCTGGACAGGTCGTATCTCGTGCCGCCGAATCCGTGGGACTCACCGCCGAACCTCTCTGCCCGATGCGCTCTCCGGCTGGAGTGTCCTCACCGTTGACGTTGGGCAGTACGGACGCGACCTTCCAGCCCGACCCGGTGTTGTATTCGACTCTCGCTCCGTCGCGTCGACCGCAACGCCCGGGCCGCCGCAATTGTGGCGATCTCGAACCGACGGTGAGGCATTCTGACAGACGAGAGGTAGCCAAGCTCCGGGCATAATCTCGTACGACAAGTGCTATTTCATCGACTTTCAGGGACCAGTCGTAATGTTAACGGAGCAAGTTTCCGAGTTGGACGGCGAGTCGCCGTGACAGCGTGCTGGCGAAGGTGTTGGTCATGTGGTTCGAGTCGGCGTACATGATGATGTCGCCAACGATCCCGTAGCAGGTCTTGGTGCACAGCCACGGGACAGGGTCCACGACGTTGACCTGATGCGCTTCCGCCGCGGCCTTCTCGGCAGACCGCGCACCTTGGCTGATCGTTTTGGTGACGTCGACACCACAGGAAGCAGGATCGTTCAAGTGTGCGGCCAGGCATTCCGTGGGCGGGGTCTCGAAGAAGCGCGGGGTGTCGAGTATGAGAATCTTCTTGGTGGCCGATGGGAGCGCGGCGAAGGTTCGGCTGAGGCCGTCGTGCCACGCGTCGGGGTAATGACCGCCGATCGGCTCGGTGTAGCCAAGAGTGGCGTTGCTCACGACGATGATGTCGGGCCGAAGATGGTTGATCTGGCCAATTGATCGCCGCACCCAGGACTCGCACTCGTAGAACTCCCGCCCCACGGCGTAGCTCACAAACCGGTAGTTACTGGCGGCTGGGCAGCTCGACTTGAGGATCACGAAGATCTTGTAGCCATGCTGCCGGGCAAAGCTGCTGATCGGAGTGAACCACTGCGCTGCGTGCGAGTCACCGAACAGCACCATCGACTTGGAGGCCTTGTGGTCACCGTACTGACATACACGTGGGGTGGCGATATGAAACGCGACCCCACACAAGCCCAGAGCAGGCTGGTCTTTCCTGGCGATCTCGAGGCTAGGCCGGGTGGTGGCAGGGACCGTGGTGGGGACGGTGCTGGCAGAGACCGTCGTGGCAGAGCGCGGGGTTGGCCCGGGCGGCTGTGCGGAACTGTTCTCGGGTCGTCGAACGGTCTCGCTGCCGTGGGTTGCCGACACGCTGGCGGTCGCTGTGCATGCTGCTAGCACGGTCGTGGTCGAGGCGAACAGCAGTGCGTAGTTCGGCCAGACCACACGCCGCAGCCTCGCGGACTGGCGGACGGGGTTCTCCAGAAATCGGTAGGACACGCAGGACAAGGCAAGCGAGACGGCGATACAGCCGGCACCAAGCGCAACTTCGTGGTCGAAGCCGAAGCGTGCCCGGGACAAGATCAGCACCGGCCAGTGCCACAAGTACAACGAGTAGGAGATGGTGCCGACATACACGCTCGACTTGTTCTCCGTCAGAACATGCAGCAGCTTGGCCCGTGGTGCGTTGCCTGCCCACAGCAGGAGGAGCGTCCCGGCAATCGGAATCACCGGCCACAATCCTGGGAACACCAGGTCAGCAGAGAACCAGATCAATGACCCAGTCAGAAGGACAATGCCGGCGCCGACGCTCGCAGTGGCGACGGCACGGGACAGTCGCGGCGGTTTCTGCATGGTGATGGCGAGCAGTCCACCTGCCGAGAGTTCCCAGGCGCGGGCCGGTAGGCCGAAGAACGCCCACGGCTGATGTGGTTGGGTCAGCTGCCACGACACGAGCATCGACACGGCGGTGATCATCGCGGTCAAGCCGAGGAGGAGTAGCCGGAGGTTGGCGACAGGTGCGCATCGGATCCTTGTCGCTGCCAGGACGGCTGCGAGCATGAGGATGGGCCAACAGAAGTAGTACTGCTCTTCAACCGCGAGCGACCAGAAGTGCTGAAACGGTGACGGTGGTGCTTGGTTGGCCAGGTAGTCGGTTTGCCGCGCCGCGAACCAGTAGTTCGGCAGATACAAAGCCACCCAGCGGGCGTCAGTAGCCAGCTCGGGTACGCGTAGTGGGCTGTACACAAATATCGACGTGACCAAGGTCAGTGCGGTGACCAAAGACGCCATCGGCAACAGGCGCCGGACGCGGCGCGCCCAGAACCGTCCGAGCCGGATCCTCCCGGTCCGCTGCAGTTCACGAGTCAAAATTCCGGTGATCAGGAAACCGGAGATGACGAAGAAGATGTCCACACCAAGAAAGCCGCCCGGAAGCAGACGAGGGAATATGTGGTAGAGGAGCACCGACAAGATGGCAACCGCCCGCAAGCCTTGGATGTCGAGCCGCGACACCGAGTGAGCATCCGGCGCCGCCAACCGTCCGGACCCGGACACGGACGCACGACCATGCAAATCCATCACGATCGGTCCAGTGCACCTAACCCACGCCTGCAGCTACCGCGATAGAAGCGCGGGACGTACACCGTCTTCGATGAGAATTCACTATGACGCCAATCCACGTTCCGCGTACTCAAAGGCGACCTCTCCAATGTCCCTCCCCCGATTAGCACGACACATACGGGCGTAACTCGATCCGCGTATGAAAGGATGCTCTCGCCAGGAAACGTGCCCGAAGCGAAGAAAGGCCATGCCACGGAACCGAGGCAAATCCGGGCTCGTGGCGAGGGGGTGGACGGGCTGACACGAGGACGCTAACTGTGGTCCAGCCGTCCCCTGTTCTACGGCGACGAATCCCCCCCAAGCCGCACACGAGCGGCTAGATGTTGCGGCTCATGAGGTTGTTGACGGTGGCCGGGGCGTGAGGGAGGGGTAGATCGCCCGACGGCAGGATGGAAGTGCGACCAACCGTCCTGCTCACCGAAAGGGATCTACCCCTCGTGTCCCACGCTAGCGCCCCGTTGACTCCACGCTGACCTGCGCAGACGCATCCAGGCGGTGGGCGGCGGACGTGGGTGCTTGGCCCTGAAGAGCGGAAGGTCGGCGGTTCGACCCCGCCCCTGCCCACCACATTCCCCCAGGTCAGCGACTGAGAGCCTCCCGGCACATGACCGTCGCGAGCCGTCGTAATTGAGACCAACTGGCCTGGACACTGAGACCGGCGACTGCATCGTGCCTAGTCAGCGGCCTGTGAGGCTCCGCTTCGGAAGGCGGACGGTCGCCAGGACGTCGCCACGTAGCAATGCTGGTCTTTTCCACCTCCTGACATCCCGTAAATGATAACGGGCTCCACTGGATCTGGCGAACCTACGCGCAGAAGACCTGATAGTTTCTCCAGTTCCGCAGCTCTACCCCTGATTCTTGTGTCCATGCTGACCCGGCCCGTCTGGTCGCTGACCTGGTATCGCAGGCGGCCGTCGGGCACCGGCGGACGACCCTTTTCCTCGGACACATTCCTGCGCATGGATTTCGTCGCCGCAATATGGCGAGACGCATTTTCTGGCGAGCGGTATTGCGGGACGTCGAATCCGGCCGGTTCTATTTGGATCGGGCGCAAATCCAACTGCGGCGGACTTTCCTGATCGGTGCATCCCTCGCCACTAGTTTGGCGATATGCCTCGAGCATTTAAAAGAATTCTGCTGCTCCTCCTCGCCCTGGTGTGTTGCGCGTCGGCGTGTGGCATTGCAGGCAAAGACGTCGCCTCGCCCACCTCCACGCCCCACGTCACTCCCGCGGGCGCGACAGAAATGTCGACACCAGACCCGTCGAATGGTCCGACAAACAGGTCGGACCGCGCACGGGTGGCACCGAAAAACGAGGCGAAGAACAACGCGACGTTCACGCTCGCCTTCGCGGGCGACATCCGGTGGGAGAGTGTGCTGCGCCAGCGGCTCGACGATCCCGAGAGCGCCTTGGAGCCAATTCGATCCGAGCTCGCCGCCGCTGACCTCACCGTCGTGAACCTCGAGACGGCCATCACGACGCGCGGTGAACCCGAGGACAAGGAGTTCACCTTCCGCGCGCCGCCAGCTGCGTTCGAGGCGCTCGCGGCGGCCGGGGTCGACGTGGCGAGCATGGGCAACAACCACGGCGTCGACTTCGGGACGGACGGGCTTTCGGACACGCTCGCGGCGATCAACGACGCTCCGCTCGCGGTCGTCGGTATCGGCCAGGACGCCGCGCAGGCGTTCGGGCCGCACGTGGTGAGGATCAAGGGAACGTCGGTGGCGGTGATCGGTGCCACCCAGGTCAACGATCCGACGTCACGTAACTTCCCCGCTGGTGAGGGCCGGGCCGGTGTCGCGTCCGCGGTGGACCCGCAGCGGCTGATCGCCGCGGTCAGGCAGGCCCGACGCACCAGCGACGTCGTGGTCGTCTACCTGCACTGGGGCGAGGAGCTGAACCAGTGTCCGACCAACAAGCAGGAGGACCTCGCCCGAAGGCTCGCCGACGCCGGCGCCGACGTCGTGATCGGCACCCACGCGCACATGTTGCTAGGCGCAGGGTGGCTGGGCCGGACCTACGTCGGCTACGGCCTGGGCAACTTCGTGTGGCCGAACCAGACCACGACGACTACGTCGACCACCGGCGTGCTCACTTTGACCATGAAGGGGCGTAGGGTGACGGCGGCACGTTGGTCACCGGCCATGATCCGTTCGAACGGGCTGCCGCACTTCGCCGACGGCGACAAGGCGGAGGAGATGCGGAAGGACTTCGCCGACCTTCGCTCCTGCACCGACCTGGCGGCCGCGCCCGCACCTCCGGAGTGAGCCACCCAGCTTTGTGGCCGTTGCGCTTCGATACGACGGCATCGGTTCTTCGAAGGATCGCCATCCCCCGAGCGACGGGGAGTCCGCGTCCCTTGCGGAAGCGGCGGCGACCACGACAACAGAGCGCCCGACTGAACAACGCTGGTTCCTCAGTCGGGCACCGCCTCCCCGCAGGAGGTGATGGTGCGCTGTGACGGACAGGTTGCGGCCCGCCGACACCGCAGCTCGTGGGCCAAGCACCGCCAACGGAACGTTCCTCTGCTCACCGCTTGAGGCCTGTTCTGGCGATTACGTCCAACAGGTCCAAGGCTGACGACCAGCGACTGCTCGCGGTGACGCAGGCGGAGCTCCTCCGCCGCCCACTCATGACTCGTGCAGGTGCCGCAAGGCGGTCGTCTCAACTCAGTACAGGTGGAATCCGGTTGGGTGCTGGTCTCAGACTTGGTCTCATTCGCACTCGTTCGCCGGTGGTCGGCGCCGGCCGCGGATAGCGCTGACCTGCGCAGACGTACTTGGGCGGCGAGTGGTGAACGTGGGTCCGTGGCCCTGAAAGGCGGAAGGTCGGCGGTTCGACCCCGCCCCTGCCCACCACATTCCCCCAGGTCAGCGGCTTAGAGGCTCCCGACAGATGGCTGTCGGGAGCCGTCGCAGCTGAGACCAGCAAGCCCTGAAACTGAGACCGGCCACGGCATCGTGCCTGGTCAGCGGCCCTGTGAGGCTCCGCTTCGGAAGCATGCCGGCAAGCACCCCACACGCGGACACACCTTTGTCGCCACCTCGGCTACGAGCAACCTGACGGCGTGTATCCCGTCCGCGAACGTGCTGCTCAGCGTGCCTGAGCATCGTTATGGCAATTACGTCCAACCAGTCCAGACCGCCGCCAAGAGCGCAGCGCAAGTAGCGGGCTGACTCGTCTACCAAGGGCGACCGTCCCTGAGGCTCGCCGCACTTGGACAGACGTTCTCGATCCGACCTTCATACCGATCGGGCCGTCCAAGGCACCGTTCCAGCAAGAGGGATGCACGAGAGCCGAGTCGTGTCCGGGTTCGTCGGCGTTCCTCTACGGAGGTTGGACAGCACGCCGTGTCCTGTCATCGCGTCGAAGTAGGCATCCCGCCGAGCATGGCTCGGGAACCCGCAGGGAGCAGCCGGGCCTGCTTCTCGCACCAGCGCGTCTTCTCCCGATAAGGATCACACCGCGCCGCGGTGAGCTAAACCCACCGCAAGTGCGGCGACGGCCAAGCCGAAGAAGATCGACCAGTTGATCCAGCTTGCCACCCGAGTATCGCGACCTCTGACGTGTGCACCGGCCGCACACAGGAAGTACAAGACCAAGCCGCTTGCCGCGGCGGTGCCGAGTGCCGGTACGCCGAAGCCGGCGATCAGACCGACCGAGCCTGCTCCGAGCAGCAGACGAGCGGTACCTGCCAGGACACCGGAATGCCCAGGCGCTCCGCGGTTTCGGTGACCGATCTGTGGTGGGTGAAGTTCATGGCGGCTGCGCACGCGAAAGCAATGGCGGCCACGACAGTGACGACGATGTAGGCGGCGAACGCGCGGCACACTCCTTTGCGAGCTCGGAAGGTCGCGGGCCTGCACGTGGACGGTCCGCCGCTCACATGCGTCCGCTCATCCGGCCACGGCCGGTGGTCAGCGTCACCCGCCGCCCGCGAGCGGCGCCCCAGGTCCGGGGTACCCGCCCGCTGGGCGGCAGAGTGACCCCGCGTTCCCAGGGGGCGTAGGAACGCGGGCGGCGTCGGTAAGCGCTCGGTCGGGCCATCAGCGGGGGCGACCATCGGCCAGGCCTCCACAGCACCGACGCTAGCTGTACTAACGAAATGAGGCCCGACTGGTTACGGCGGCAATCTCGTCCGGCCGTGGCGCCGCCGGCTACTTCTGTCCTGGACTCCGGCTGCCACATCACTGATCGCGCTCGCGACGAGCCGCGTGATTGCGAGCCAGTACCAGAGCACCGCCTGAATCTACGTGCCGCAGCGACAGCGCCCCAAGCGGTCTGTGACCTGCATCAAGTCAGAAGATGCTGTGAGCTGGCCGACCACCTGAAGGAAACCTGGGCAGGTGATCGGCCCAAGTGAACAATGACCCCGGATGACACAGCGACCTCCGGGGTTGTTGCTCAGGAGCGGCTCGGAGCGCTCGGTACGAGCCGAGCTCGAAATCGGCGGGAACGTTCAGGTGGATCGGCGCCTCCTTAGGGATGAAGTGATTCATCGAGTCGGTAGCCGTAGGGAAGAGAGCGCGGATGCGAGCGATGCCGTATGTCGAAGGAGTGGAGCACCGGTTTGTCGAAGCGGGCGGGGTGCGCTTCCACGTGGCCGAAGCGGGTCCGGCGGAGGGAACGCCGGTTCTGTTCCTCCATGGGTTCCCGCAGCACTGGTACGCGTGGCGGCACGTAGTCCCGCTGCTGGCCGGCCGTCACCGGCTGATCATGCCCGACTTCCGGGGTTTCGGATGGTCCGACGCCCCATACCGGGGCTATGACACCGGCACCCGAGCAGACGACGTGCTGGCGCTGATGGATGCGCTGGGACTGGACCGAGTGCTTCTGGTCGGCCATGAGTGGGGGGCGTGGGTCGGCTTCATGGCCTGTATCCGGGCACCCGAACGCTTCGACCGCTTCCTCGCGCTCAGCATGATCCATCCGTGGCCGGAGCATCGGCGCCTCATTCGGCACGCCTGGCGGCAGTGGTACACGATCCCGTGGGAGTATCCGGTGATCGGCGGCGCGCTGCTGCGACACTGGCCCACGTTCACCAGATACATCCTTCGCAGAGGAGTGACCAACCCGGATGTGTGGCGACGTGCCGACCTCGACGAGTTCACTGAGTCCGTACGAGCGCGGGCGCGGGCCCATGCGGGCCGGGCGCTGCACTGGCAGTACGTCTTGCGGGACATCCCACGGCTCCTCATCGGCCGCCACCGTGCGCTCCGGCTGACCGTGCCGACGACACTCCTCTTCGGCACAGACGACTTCGCCATGTCGCCCGAGGCACTGGCAGGAGGCGAACGGCACGCCACCGATCTGGTTGTTCGCGTCGTTCCGGGCGGCCACTACCTCGCCGATGAGCAGCCCGGCCTCGTCGCGGACGCGATCAGGTCGCTGTCCGCCGGATTCGCGCACGCGCAGGAACCGGTCGGGTGAACGGCGACTCCGAGCACGCCGCCGCTCTGGTCCGGGCCGCCCAGCGGGGCGACCGCATGGCCATGCACGATCTGCTCGACCTGCTGGCCCCCTACGTCGGCCGGATCTGCGGCCCGATCGCACTGGATGACGGGCCCGACGCCGCACAAGAAGCGCTCATCGCGATCTTTCGTGGCATCCGGGGGCTGCGCGATCCCGCAGCGGTCTTCGGGTGGGCTCGGTCGATCGCGATTCGCGAGGCGATACGGATGGCGCGACGCTCGCAGCACACCCGCGCCACTGACCTGGACGACGTGCCACAGCCCGGCGATCCCCTCCTGGCCGCGGACGTCCGCGATGTCCTGTGCCGACTGTCACCAGAGCACCGCGCGGTCCTCGTGCTTCGTGATCTGGAGGGTCACGGCGAACGGGCCGTGGGCGAACTGCTGGAGATATCGACCGGGACGGTGAAGTCCCGGCTGCACAGGGCGCGGCTCAGCTTCCGGAAGGCATGGAGATGACCGACACGATCTGGCCCGAGGCCGACCTCGACCCCGTACGCCGCCTGCGCGTCATGGCAGCGGTCATCCCCGGCGCGGTGTACGCCGAAGACGTCCTACCCCTGTCCTTCGACGAGGTCTGGGCGGTCGCCGCCGACCTCGAAAACGAATTCCCGCGGCTGCTCACCGACGTCCGCACCATGCGAATCACCCGGGCGGACGGAGAACGGCTGGAGGCCTTGGCACGAGGACGCTTCGGGCAGCGAGCCCGGTTCGATGTCGTGCTCCGGCCGGGATGGTGCTGGATGCAGAGCCGGTTCCTGCTGGGAGGAATGGCGGCCGCGGCCGAGGCGGACCGGACAAGGTTCGCGTTCATGGGGACGCTTCGCGTACCCGGCGCCCGCCTCCTCCACCCGTTGTCACACGCCCTCGGTGCTTCCGCGGGCTCCAGGGTGATCCACCGAATGGCGAGGCGAGCCTCCGCGCGTGCGCAGGAGCCCCAGTAGTACTGCAGAAGGTCCAACGGATATGGGGTCGCGCCGCCGAAGGTGTGGGGTCCCCCTCAGCGGACACCCGGAGTGCGACGGCGCTGCCGTCGCGACCTGCGAAGGCGCCGTCTCAGATAACTCCCAGCGTCCCCGGAAAGGGAGACCATGTTCATCGCCTACGTCACGGTGACCATCCTGGCCGCCGTCTTCACCGGCAGCGCCGCCGTCACCTACCTGATCGGCCACGACTACCCCAAGGCGCAAATGGCGATGAAGCGGCTGCCACTCTCGTGGGGACCGAAGTTGGGCAGCCTGCTGGCGGCCGGAGCCGTGGGCCTGGTGGCCGGGTTCGCGGTGCCACTGCTGGGGCTGCTCGCCGCAGTTGGTCTGGAGCTGTACTTCATCGGCGCGCTCATCGCCCACCGGCGGGTAGGCTCCCGGAAGCTCGTCGGCTGGGCGGTCTTCTTCGCCACCGAGTCCGCCGCCCTGGCCGTGCACCTCGGCTACCGCGGCTTTTGGTAACTCAGCACCGCGCGGACCTCGGGTGCAACGGTCCCTCGCGTCAGGGTTGACGCGTGAGACAAGCAGAAGGGTGCGTGGCATGGACGTGCTGCTTAAGCCGCCCGAGTCTCGTTTTGGCAGTTACATCCAATGAGCTCCACAACAACAGCGAGCCCCGACGCGCTGTCGTGGCGCAGATCCTGGCATACGCGGCCCCGACCGCCGCGATGGCCGCGGCCAGACATGCGTAGTGAATACACTGCCCTCCCATGTCATCCGAGCAGGTCACCGTGGGCCCGGTCGAACTCAGCTACACACTCACCGAGGACGACGTGCTTGACGGCTTCCTCGCCCATCGGCGCCGCGCCCGGCGTCCCTGGTTGCTCCCGGTACTAATCGTCGCCGCACTAGACGGAATTCTCCATGGGCTCGTCGCATCTGGCGGCTTTCGGTCCATCTCGGCGGGTGACATCACAGCCTTCGCCGCGGTGGCGCTCGGCGCCACCGGCCTCGGCTTGCTCCTGTTCCGGCTCCTCGTCGCCGCTCGCTGGCCCTACCGCTGGCAGGCACGCCTGATCATGAGCGGGAATCCCGGTCTGTCCGAGCCCATTCGAGCCGTCGTCGATGACGTCGGGTTACGTCTCACCAGCGCCAGTCGGAGCGAAACAGCCGCATGGTCCCAGTACCCGCAGGTCGTCGAGACAGAACGATCGTTTGTTCTGTGCGCGTCCGAGCGGCCTGGTGCCGTGGTACTCGTGCTACCGAAGCGCGGGCTACCGGCGGCGGGCGATCCCTCGCCGCTGCGGACCTTGCTCGAAACCCACTGCCACCGACCGGCGAGGCGGTGAGGCAACCCATGGTCGTCGTGTGCCTGGCTGCGGCGTACTGCCTCACGGCAGGTACCGCGCTGGTCAGGCTCGGCGTACGGAGCTGGCGGCAGCAGATCGCCCCCGGCGACCAGACGCGAGGGGTCCCGTTTACCGACGGGTTCCGGGCGGGGTTCGAGGCGAGCATGCCGACCTTCGCGGTGTTCCACTACCTGCTGGCATCCTGATCGTGGTGGTGGGCGGGCTCCGTGCGACCAGCCACCTGAAAGGGGCGCACCAACGGCCGCCAGAGGCATTCGCGGTCCTGCTGCTGGTGTTGCTCGTCGGCGTGACGGGGAGCGCGTGGACCGGGATCGCGGTCATCTGGTTCAACCGGCCGCGTTGGGTGGTTCCCCCGCATCTGCGGGACCAGACCCGTTCGCTATCGTCACCGCGCCGTCGTGCCGATGAGCCCTCCGGTGAGCGAGGAGAAGAGCCGTGAACGATCAGCTGCAAGGTGGCTCGGAGGATGGTCGTGCCGACGGCACCCCCAGCGGGATCGGAGCGCTGCGCGTGGCACGCGAGCCCGCCAAGTGGCGGGACAAGTGGCGCGCGTATCGGATCCTGGTCGACGGGGTCCAGGTCGGAAGGGTGCGACGAGGCGAGTCGACCACTGTGACGTTGACTCCGGGAACCCACCACGTCCGGCTCCGTATCGACTGGTGCACGAGCCCGGAAGTCTCAGTCGACATCACCGCCGGCGAGCTGTCCGAGCTGGAGTGCGGTCCCGCGCGCAGCGAACTGGGCAACGCGCGGCAGATACGCGATGCCCCGCATACCTACCTATGGCTTCGTCCGGCCATTAGTCGAGCACGCCATCGTCCAGCGGCAGAATGACGACGCCAAGATCAACCCTGTCCCGGCCGCGATGGCTTGGATTGTCGACTCCTGGTCCTTGACGTGGTCTCATTCGCTTACGTCCGCCGATGATCAGCGGCGGTCGCCGATCGCGCTTGATCTGCGCAGACGTTCCCCGGCGGAGGCCGGTGAACGTGGGTCCGTGGCCCTGAAAAGCGGAAGGTCGGCGGTTCGACCCCGCCCCTGCCCACCACCTCTGACCTGCGGATTCACTTTCGACGTGAACCCGCGCTGGTCGGAATGACGCCAGCGCTGACGCCAACAGCGTCCGCGGGCGTTATTGGAGTCGCTCATCGAGCCTCCTCAGCGCTGCCCGCTTCTCCTCCAACGACGCGTGCGCGTAGATCGTCATCGTGACGTCGATGTCGGAGTGGCCCACGATGTCCCGGACAATGTGCGGCGGCGTACCGAGCTCCAGGAGCAACGTCACGCAGCTGTGCCGCAGGTCGTGGAAACGGACCGCGTCCAGCCCGGCCGCCTCCCGGATCGGGTACCAGCTGCGCCGCAGGTTGTCCGGCTCCACCGGCGTCCCGGTCCTGCTTGTGAACACGTGCCCGGACTCCACCCAGGTCTCCCCCGCGAGCTGCCGTTCCCTGGCCTGCCGCTCCCGGTGGTCCTTCAGCGCGTCGACGCAGACTCCGACCAGCGGCACCGTCCGTCGCGAGGTTCTGCTCCTGGGGTCACCGCCTGGAGGTGACCGTCGACCCGTTGCAGGCTCCGGGCGCACCTCGAGCAGGCCCTCGCCTCGGCAACGCCGACTCCGCGGTTCACTTCATACGTGGGGGCGGACACCTGGACGAGCTTCGCGACCTTCCGCGCCGGCAGTTCTTCCCCGACGGCGGCCTGCAGCGCGTTCCGCAATACCGAGTGCACCTGCTGGACCAAGCGGGCCGACGGGACCCGCTCACAACACCGTCCGATCGCGCAGCACTTCCGCTCCCCCACAGGCCGTCGGCCGTCGACACCGTGCAGGCAGCACAGACAGGTGTTGCGAAGCCTGGCCAGGAACTGCCGGACGTCGACACCGGTCAGCCGGTGCAGCTTCTTCCGCCCCAGCTGCGGGATCAGGTGCACGCGCACCACGACGCCATAGCCCTGATGGGTCTTCGGCTTACGCGCGGGCCGGACGACGTGTTCGAGCCAGTAGAGCAGGAACCGCTCGACAGTCCAGCCCGTGGCCTCCGCCGGGATCCCCTGATGCGACCTGGACATCGCCTCAACGAGTTTGCGGTTCGCGGCCTTCTCGCTGGTGGCGTAGTAGTCACGCCTGGCAGTCGTGCCGTCTGGCATGAGCACGTACGCCCGCGCCACCCAGCGTCCGTCGCTGCGCTGATAAACGGGTGCCGTTGCCGTTGGCGCGACGCTTGCGGCTAGGCGCAAGCTCAGTGGGAGCAGCCATAGTGCTCCCGGTGATGTCGAACGGGCCGGGCGTGATGCTCGACCGCGCCCGGCCCCGGGTGACTCACTGGGTCATGCCGAGGGGAAGACCGACACCGACCGGGAGCGGGCCGTCGTTCGGGCTGAGCGGCTACGCCCATCGGGGCCGGACCTTGTGGCCGTGCTCTCAATCGTGGCGGCTCGCAACAGGCCGGCGAGCATAGCCAGGAGGAGATAGAAGAGGACTCGCAGGACGGTGCCCTCGTAGCTGGACTCGAACGCGAACGTCACCACCTCGACCAGAACCGCGTACCCGAGCGGCCCGGCCAGCGGATGCACCCGGCGGCGCAGGAGGAAGAAGAGCGGAAGGCCGGCGATCGCGACGCCGACGATCACGCCCAGCGGCAGCCCGAACGACAGCGCCTGCTGCACATACGTGTTGTGTACGTCGACGGGGTTCACCGGGTCGCCGTAGGGGATGACGCCCGCACCGTACCCGAGGAAGGGGCGTGCGCCGATCTTCTCGGAAGCCTCCGAGTACAACTCGACGCGCTTCAGGATGCTGTCCGGCGACAGGCGGCCGCTGATGTACTCATGCGTCGGCGGGTTGAACCTGTAGAGCGCGACCGCCCCGGCGGAGAGGCTCAAGGTCCCGATGAGCACTTTGCCGAGCACCTTGCCGGGCACCGGGCGTCGCCGAGCCCAGGGTCGGCGACTGATCGGAAGCAGGGCCAGGTATCCGACGCCCGCGATCACCGATGCAGCGAGCACACCACGCGAGAGAGTGCAGACGACGCCCATTGCCGCGATCAGACCGGCCAGGGTGGCGCGCCAGTCTCGGCGGCTGTGGCCCCAGTACAGCAGCGGCGGAACGAGGATCGCGAGCACGGTGGCGAGATTGTTCGACCCACCCAGCACCGGGTGGGAGAGCCGGGCGTAGTAGGAGACGGCGTACCCGGTGTGGTAGTCGGATCCGTACGGCCCGAAGCCCGGTACGTGCAGCATCAGGAGCACGGCCGGCACGAGCACCAGCCAGGCATACCGCCCGAGGTATGCCACGACCCGCTCGGCGGACAGCCCTTCGAGCTCGCGGGTGATGAACAGGTACGCGATGAACGCCTCGACAGAGATGAGCGTGGTGCGCAGCGACTCGGCCCGGTCCTGGCTCCACAGCAGCGACAGCGCGGCGACCAGTGGCGGGATCGCGAGGGCCATCGCGAGTGTGCGGTAGCCGAGGTTGAGGCGCCGCCGCAGGAGGTTCGGGACGAGGCTGGCAGCAGCGACGAGGAGCAGCAGATCGAGGATCGACACCGAGCCGATGACCGATCCGACGACCGGCCAAGGGAGCGGGATCCGCAGCGGCATCGCGGCGGCCAGCAGCACCAGCATGAGCAAAATCCGCAGCCGGCCCGCCCGCGGCGCCCACAGCGCTCGTGGCGTCCATCGCCCAAGCCAGCGGACCGGCCGAACGCCCGAGGGCTTCGCGTCGACCGCCGTCACCGAGCACCACCGATCTGCGCACCCCCGAGACGGCCGGCTGACCCGCCCCGCTGTGGGTCAGCCGTACGCTTCACCGGACGGGGCGATCGCGGGAAGGACAAGCGGACCGGAGCGTATTCCGTCGGCCCGGAGGCGATGTCTTCTCTGTCGGGGGCGCAGCTCACGGCGGAGACGTGCAGAACAACAGGGGCGCGATTCATGCCGACACCTATGCCCCGTATTGCTGGGCAAATACGGGGGTTGCCGCACCCGCCGACTTCACCGTCCTCGAGGAGCCGTCTCGCCGAGGGCCGGCTCGGCTGATCGGATCGGCGCGGGCTCAGACGCCAACGGTGACGCCAACAGACCCGCTCGATGCCGGTCAGGACGCACCCGACCAAGATCATGACGAGCGCGAAGACCCCCGTTCGCGATCTCCCTCGACCTGAAAGCGGAAGGTCGGCGGTTCGACCCCGCCCCTGCCCACCACATCTCCGCAGGTCAACAGCTTGTCGGTTCTTCAGCAGGTCGACACACAAGACATCGAGCAGGTCGTGATCTACGCGCACCAGACTGCTATTCCTCGGCGGCAACGACGACCTTCCCGATCGTGTGGCCGGTCTCCACAATCCTGTGGGCTTCGCGCAGTCGTGTCGCGTCGAGCGGCGCGAGGGTCCGCGTGAGAGTCGTGCGGATACGGCCGTCGTCGACCAGTTCGGCGATGCGGTCCAGCAGGTCATGCTGGGCAGTGAGGTCCCAGGAGTGGCGGGGGCGGGTGAACATGAACTCCCAGTGCCAGGAGATGCTCTTGTCCTTCAGGGCGTAGAAGTCCAGGTCGCGTTCGTCGTCGATCGCGACGATCTGTCCGAAGGGACGCAACACCTCCGCGAACAGCGGGATCCGTCCCCTGCTATGCGCGCTGAACACATAGTCGACGCCGCCGGGCGCGGCATCGAGGATGCGGCGGGCGAGGTCGGGGTCGGAGTGGTCGACCACAACGTCGGCGCCGAGCTGCTCAGCCCAGGCACGGGACTCTGGGCGGGACGCGGCGGCGATGACCTTCACACCGGTGAGGACCTTGGTGAGCTGGATAAGGATGGAGCCGACCCCGCCCGCTGCTCCCAGCACCAGGAGGGTGCCGGTCGACTCGGTGGTCAGGCGGAGCTTGTCGAACAGCGCCTCCCATGCGGTGATCCCGGTCAGCGGAAGCGCCGCCGCTTCCACGTGGCTGAGGGAGGTCGGTTTGCTGCCGACGATGCGCTCGTCCACGAGCTGGCGGGAGGCGTTGGAGCCGGGCCGGTCGAGGCTTCCGGCGTAGTAGACCTCCTCACCGACACGGAACAGGTTCGTCTCGGGGCCTGCGGCGAGAACGACGCCGGAGGCGTCCCACCCGAGAATGCGGTCCTTCCGCGCCCGGTTGCCGGAAGCGCGCACCTTCACATCCACAGGGTTCACCGACACCGCGCGCACCTCGACGAGCAGGTCATGCCCGGTGGGTGCAGCCGGTGCGGGCACGAGTGCGTCGACCAGGCTGTCGGGGTTGTCGACGGGGCCTCCGGCGCGGTTGACGACGGCGGGCATCGTCTGCGGCTGATCGGCCATCGGGTGCTTTCCTCTCCACGGACCGTGCACCGTGCCAGCCCGTTGCGGAGACGCTATCCGCGAGGATGCAGTTACCCGCAAGGGAGACTACTTACCCGAGGGAAGCAGTACCTGGCCCACCCTCCCTCGCCAGTAGCCTCACCTATCCAGGCCAGGGTCGGCCGAGCTCGCCCACGTCGAACAACGCGCCGGCGGCGGCCTGCCGGCTGGCTCTCACTCAAGCCCTCAGTCAGTGTTCGGCCCGTGGGGAACGGGGAGTAAACAGTGGGTGCCGGGGCCACACCGTAGGAGCTCGCTGCCATCAACGACGACGGGGCAGCGGGCCTCGGCCGGGCTGGTTACAGGCTGTGCGCGGCATGTAAGGAAGGCAAGGGCAATGGGACAGAGCAAGCTTGATCTTCATGATTGGGGCGACAGTGAGCTCGCTACCGCTCATCTGGCAGGTGGACTTCGCGGCCCTACGGCCCTGCTGCCTCTCGTCGGTGGTACTGGCTGGATTGGCGCGGTGTTGGTGTCGGCGACGCCATGTTGACCAGTGACCCAAGATTACGAAGTCGTGCTGGCGAACCAGCCTGGTGTAGGTGAACAGCGCCATGGATCGTGACGCCAGGGCCCGGGCCCGGCTGGAGCAGCACTGGACAGCTTCTGAACGCGGGGACATCGATACTGAACACGTGATCTACGCCGAAGATGCGATCCTGGACTACCCGCAGTCCGGGGAGCGCTTCAGGGGACGGGCAAAGATCCAGGCGCAGCGCGGCGGGCACCCGGCTGAACGACACTTCACTGTCCTGCGGATCCGCGGCGGCGGCGACCTGTGGGTGAGCGAGTGCGTGATCACCTATGAAGGCGTACCCACCTACTCGGTCAGCGTCATGGAACTCACCGGCGATCTTGTCACGCACGAGACCCAGTACTTTGCCGACCCTTTCCCGGCGCCTGCCTCGCGAGCAGCGCTGGCTGAGCTGATCCCGGACCGCGACCGATGAACATGCGCGAATTATGACTACCGATATAGGGCGCTGGGGCCGTCCTGAGCCGCAGCCTTGGAGTCGAAGATGGTCGCGGACCACTGTTCCCCGTCGACCTCGCAACCAGCCAGATTGAAGGCCGGAGCGGAGCGGGTCCAGGGTCGAAGATCGCGGAGCGACGCCGGTAGGGCGCTCTTGACGCGTGGAGTGGATGCCGGAGACTGACGTGCGAGGAAAGCGGGGTCAAGTTACTTGCGAGCCGAGCCATGGACTCTGGAGGGCCTTCGCTTGTGCGCCCGGTTGAGTCCGAGGACGGCGTCCCAGCGCCGCCCGCAGGGCGGCCGGGGCGGTTGATGGCGTGGCGGTCGCAGCCCGACGCCGACCGAGGCGACGGCGGCAGTGATCCACTACGCGACGACCGAAGCCTACATGCCAACTGAGTGAGGCGGAGTACGACCTCGTTGCGGCATGAGCTGTCACTTTCCGGTGACGGCGCCGACGGCACCATGGAGACTGAGACACTGCTTTGGTGACGACGCCGTACATCCAGCAGGACGCCTGGGCGCGGGTGGTGTTCGGCATCAGCGTCGCGGCGTTCGCGATCGGTGAGATCTCGCAGGCGGTGAAACGGCGCCGGGGCGCGTCCGGGGCGGATCTGCGCAGCGAAGTCGTGTTCCGGGTGTTCTTCTTCGCGGGCATCCTGATGCTTCCGCTGGCCCAGACCCTGGTACCGGGCGCGGTGCTGGACGGCCGCGCGGTGTTCGGCCTGGGCGCCCTGGTGGGATGGCTCGGTCTTCTGCTGCGCTGGTGGTCGTTTGCCACCTTGGGCAAGTACTTCACCGTCGTGGTCAAGACCTCACCCGACCAACTCATCGTCAGCGACGGGCCGTATCGACTCCTGAGGCACCCCAGTTACACCGGCCTACTCGCCGCGCTCCTCGGCTGCGGTCTGATGATGGGCAACTGGGCGGGCACTTGCGTTTCCTACCTTCTGATCTTGACTGCGCTCATCTACCGGCTCCTGCGCGAGGAGCGCACCATGATCAACGCGTTGGGAGACGGGTACCGCGACTTCGCCAGGCACCGTGCCCGTCTTCTCCCCTTCGTCTGGTGACGAGCAGGGCGAGCCGCAACGCGACCCAGACTGGCGTCCGCAGGAACAACCTCTCATACGCAGATCCGTGCGTTGGCGGTTCGTAAGGCCGTCTGCATACTTCTAGGGCGTGTTGCGAAGTCGAGTCCGGCTGGCTGGCGGGGTTGTTGCGTGTCGTGATCGACATGAAGAGAGGCCTTCGCGCGACGGGCGACACCTCATCGACGGGATCCGGCGCGCTGAGCGAGCTGGCCCGAGCGGGAACGCCGCGAAACTGCCTCGGTCGATCCTGGTCAAGCACTGAGTCGCGGAAGACCGTCTACGCGGCGCACGGACCGGAGCGTGGTCAACGCGGTAACCACGAGCGCGACGCAGGCAAGCGCGCAGATCCCAGCGAAGGCGTTCGAGGTCGAGTCGACCGCAGTTGGCACCGGCTTGTTCGCATCGGCGTAGTCGAAAGCCTTGCCCCAGACGTACCAGAATCCCACCCACGAGACGACGAGGACGGCCATGAGCGGTGCGCCCAGCCATGCGGCCCGCCTCGGCTGCCGGACAACCAGGGCAATGATCGCCAGCGGTGCGACCACCATGGCTCCCAGTGGTCCGACAACGAAGCTGACATCACCGATGCTCATGGACGGACACCCTACAGATGGAGGAGAGGCGGTGACAGATGTTGCACGGAGACCGCACGAAGTGCCCGGCACCCCTCCTGACCTGCGACGATGTGCGCGCCTGAAAAGCGGAGGGTCGGTGGTTCGACCCCGCCCCTGCCCACCACCACTGACCTGCGGATTCGGAAGCGGACGGTCGGAGAGTCCATCTCAGCGCTCAGCTGTGGCTACGCCAATCTGCAGTCCCTCGGCCGATTGCCGTCCGCGCTGGGCCGAGCGGACCGAAGGCCGTACGGCTTGCGGATCAGTCGCGAGAGCCCGCCATAAATCGTGGAGAAGCCGAGCCACTCGCAGAGGCGGCGGCGTGCCGGGCAGTCGGCGTCTCCGTGTGGAGCGCTGGACGGGTTCAGTCGCGCATGTTCGGGGCCACCTCGCGCACCATCACGCAGTTGCCCTGGCCCTTGGGCCGGTCGTAGGTGAAGCCCTCGCGCTCGTACATCGTCCGGGTGCCGTTGTAGAGGAACGACGAGTTCTTCTTCCGGACCCCGCCGGTGTCGTGCGGGTAGCCCTCGACCAGGCCGCCGCCGGCCTGCGCGATCAGCTCGACGGCGCCGCGCAGGGCGATCGCCGCCAGGCCCTGACCGCGAAGGCCGCGCTCGACCAGGATGCAGGTGACCCGGTAGTCGGGCAGTCGCTCGGCAGTGGCGACGTACTCCTTGCGGTGATGGATGTTGGGCAGCTCCTCGGGTGATCCGTACTCCGCCCAGGCGACGGCCCGGTCGCCGTCGTAGACCAGCGCGGCGTGCGCGATCCCTTCGGCCACCAGACGTTGCTTGAGCGCCCGGTTCCCCTCGGCGCTCTGGCCCTTCTCCGCGCAGTCGGGATGGAACTTCGTGCACCAGCAGCCTGCGAACATGCCCTTGTTCCGCTCGACGAGAGCGGCGAAGTCGTCGAACGTCTCCGCCGTGAGCGCCTTGATCGTGAAGTCGGACATGCCCGGGAACGTACACCGGATCGCGGACGTTCAGCGTCCGGTATCTCACGTTGCCAGGCTCTGGCTTGAGGAGACCGCGAAACGGCGCCCAGCTCCCACGCGCAGGCCGAATTGACGCCACCGCTGACCCACCGGCGTTCAGCAGACGTACTGAAGCTGCTCGCAGCCGGACCATGAACACCCTGACGGCTGACTCCGTAGCGGTCGGCCACCTCGGTCACCGGGGTCCCCTGACCTCCAGACGGCGCGGTATCTCTGCTCGGTGACGCTCAACTCCCACAGCGTGAGCGGGAGTGTCAACCACCTTTCCTAAAGCTGGTCCAGGCTCTAACCTCGCGCGCACAGGACTGGCACCGACAAAGGGAACCCCGATGGCAAGTGGACACAGAAGAGCACACCGTTCCCGGTCGCCCCGCTCCATCCTGATCGCTGTCGTCGTCGCAGCGCTGGCGGTCGCAGGGATCGCGTGGGCAGTCCTCCCGTCTCGAGGCGGCACGAACCAGCACACCATCCAGGGGTCCGCGAACAAGAAGCCCACGTCGACGCCTACCGCGACGAAGAAGAGCGAGAAGGCATCCACCAGGGCCGGCCAGCCCGAGGGCGCCGGCTCCCGACTCCCCAGGCAAGTGGCCGAGCAACTGCGCGCGTGCAGGGCGGCGGCCGACAAGGGAACCGCGGCGGCGACCAGTGCGCGAGTGGCAGTCGGCGACTGGGCCGCCCACATCCAGGCCATGAAAGACGAGCAGAGCGGGAAGAACACCGAGGCGCAGACCAAGGCGATCTGGACCAGAACCCGCTTGGCCGGTCCAGGTCACGTCTCGACCTACGAGGCGGCCGACAAGGCGTTCCGGCCAGTTCGCGACGCGTGCACCAACGTCGACACTGCGGCCCTCCCCACGCAACAGAAGACGAGCGTCGAGGTCTGCCGCACCTACACCGAGGAAGCTGACAAGGCAGTCGGCGCCGCGCGCGCCAGCATCGCCGAGTGGAAGGCCCACCTGCAGGCCATGGCCGACCGCCGGGCCGGCCGACTCGACCCCGGGGTCGCCATGCACCGATGGATGTCGGCGTACGAGAAGGCGCCGTTCCGCATCAGCGTTTACAGGCGGGCCGACCGAGACCTCCAGCAGGCCAGGACCTGTCGCCTGGGCTGACCCTCGGCGCTTCACCCGACAACCTCGGCTCGCACCATGTTCGACGTGAGCGTCAACGGAACGACGTCACAGTGCTCCCGCCGGAATGGCCTTGCCTACTGAGGCACGATCTCAGGCACCTGGTCGATGGGCGTGCGTAGCACGTCGAGGTTGTTCGTGACGTGGTTGGCGAGCGTGTAGGGCAGCAGGAAGAGTGCGAAGCAGGCGACGGCGACGGATGCGCCGAGGCTCTCGGCAAGGGCGCCGGCGAGTAGAGTTCCGGCCCAGGTGAGGGACTGGGCGGCAAACATGGTGGTTGCTCCGACCCGGCCGAACAGCGCGTCGGGCACGAGGCTCGCGGTGTAAGCCTCCCAGACAGAAGCGGTTGGAACAGCCGCGAAGACGAAGAGGCCGGCTGCGATCGCGAGTTGCCACGGCTTCTCGGTGAGGGCGACGCATCCGAGTGCCATGACGTACGTCCAGTTGCCGAGCAGAAAGGTGCGACGAGCCGACAATGCCCGAATGAGTTGACTGGCGATCAACGAAGCGCTCACGCCACCACTGAGAATGGCGGCATTGGTGAGGCCGATGACTTGCGGCCCTGCGTGTTGCTCCTTGAGCAGAGCGATGGCAAGCAGCATGACACTGTTACCGACAAGGTTGGTCACGGCCACCCAGCCGGTGGTGTAGCGCAGGAATGGATGCCGGGCGACGATTCGAGCACCCTCACGGATATCGGACACGATCCCGGGCTTCTTCTCGGCCGTGACGTGGGAACGGTCAGGGCCGAGGGGCGTACGGATGAGCATGTTGGCGATGGCCGCGACGAGGTAGCTCGCCACGTCGGCAACGAAGGGCAGCCATCGGGCGAGGCCGAACAGGATGCCGGCCAGGGGCCCGCCGGCCAGTTGAGCGACCTGGTTCAGTCCCTGCTCTTGTGCGGCACGGGCGGCCAGCTGCGACCTGGGCACCAGCCGCCGCAGTACGGGCATCACCGCGCCGGTGACCACACCACCGACCATGCCCAAGGCGCCTGCCAGCGCGACCAGGCCGGGCACGTTGACCGAGCTCCTCGTGATCAGCCAGACGATTCCAGCCATCAGTCCCGCCTGCAGAATCGCGCCAACGACGAGGATGGCCTTGCGCGAGCATCTGTCGGCGAGCGCACCGCCAGCCAGCTGGGTCAGCAGCGCTCCAAGGCGTTCAGCGGTGCCCACCACGGCGGCCGCGAAGACCGATCCGGTGTCGAACATGATCAGCAGTGGCAGCGCGACCGCCGACACACTCGAGCCCAACGTGGAAGCGAGCGTGCCTGACCACCAGTACATGTAGTCGCGGTTGCGCCACAGCGAGACCTCTACCGGAGATCGCCAATCGGCAACGTCCGTCATCGCCCCGACTCGCCATGAACCGGGAAACCATGAATCTGCACCAGCACGGTCTCCGCGCCCTCGTCGTCCGGTCGCGCGGTGAACTCACCGAGCACTCCCCTGAGCCGTTCCCCCAACTCCGTCAGGCCCCGCGGAGTAAGTCGCAAGGGAAGTGAGGTCTCCAGGATCCAGGCACGACGCCACTCCTCCGGCCACTCCTCCCCCAGAAACTGTTCGGCACGCCGAAGATGCTGGCGAATGACCGAACCGAGGACCAGCGTCGCCTCGACATTGGTCTGCTCGTCACCCAGGTACGTCGCCGCGTCCATCCACCAGCCCGGAGAGGCCGCCTGCCACCAACGCTCGCGCAGCGTGCCGCGCTCCGGGTCCTCCACCACCAGTCCGGCCTCGGCGAGCTTGGCCAGGTGCCAACTCGTCGATCCTGACCGCACACCTATGCGTGCCGCCAACCGGGCCGAGGTCGACGGTCCGTCCGTGGACAGGGTTTGCAATATCTCGACCCGAAGCGGATGAGCCAGCGCCCGGAGGCTGCGGAGGTCCAACTCCCTCGACTGTGCCGCTGATGATGGCTTCGACATGCCTGCCAGTCTGAACTTGCCAAGACTCCTTGGCAAGTTGATTCTCGACATTCCCTGGAGTACGACGAGGGCAAGCTGGCCGCATGCCCGGTGAAAATCCAGTCGTGACGCATCCGACGGAGGGCCGGTGGGAGATACGACGCATGCTCATTGGATCGGTGGCCCGGCTGCTGCCGGCAAGACGACGGTGAATCGCCTCCTGGCGAGGCGTAACGGCCTGCGTTGGTACAGCGTGGACGCGCACACGTGGCAGTACAGGAACAACGAGCCAGGCTCCAGAAGCGCCACCCGGAGGGGGTACACCACGGGGTATCTGTGGGGCTGGCAGTGGATCCGGAGCAACCCGACGCTGCCCCGGACGCGGCGACGATCGTCGACAACCAGACGGTGAGCCAGACTGTCGCCGCGGTGGGGAAGCACTTCGCCGAGCGCATCTCGGCGGGCCCGACAGCGCGGAGTGTGCGTGAACGGCAGAGGTTGCTGCGGTACGCCAACGAGGTCCACCAACCCGCCGCCGGCACTCCTTGCCTCTGGGCACTCCGCACCGAAGACCTCGTGAGCTCGGTCCGGCCACGCCAGGACTCGGCGTGTCATATCATGAGACGCTAGTCTCGCTATGTGGCTATCGGCGGTTAGGCTGCCCGACATGGCTGACAGCAGGAACACGCGGGCCGTCTACACGCACGGTCATCACGAGTCGGTGCTGCGCTCTCACCGGTGGCGGACAGCCGAAAACTCCGCGGCCTACCTGTTGCCGCTGCTTGAACCGGGGATGTCGGTGCTCGACGTCGGCTGCGGCCCGGGAACGATAACGGCCGACCTTGCGACGAAGGTGTTCCCCGGGCGCGTCACAGCGCTCGAGGTGGCCGAAGAGGTCTCGGCCCTGGCGCGAGCGGAAGCCCGCGCTCGGGGAGTGTCCAACATCGACTTCGTGGTGGGCGATGTGCACAACCTCGACTGGCCGGCTGACCGGTTCGACGTCGTCCACGCCCATCAGGTCCTCCAGCACGTGGCAGATCCAGTGCAGGCGCTGAGAGAAATGAGGCGAGTCTGCGTACCCGGAGGCGTTGTCGCGGCGCGCGACAGCGACTATGCGGGGTTCACCTGGTTTCCCCTCCTCCCCGGACTGGAGGAGTGGCTATCTCTGTACCGGGCTGCCGCCCGAGCCAACGGCGGCGAGCCAGACGCTGGCCGGCGCCTGATGGCCTGGGCCCATGCCGCCGGATTCACCGACGTCACTGCAGGCGCCAGCACCTGGAGCTTTGCGACCCCGGACGATCGCGCATGGTGGGGTGGACTGTGGGCCGATCGGGTTCTGACCTCCGACCTCGCTCGGCAACTCGTTCGCGACGGCCTCACCGACCAGGCCGGACTTCAGGAGTTGGCAGAAGTCTGGCGGACCTGGGCCGACGACGATGACGGATGGTTCTCCGTACTGCACGGCGAGATCATCTGTAGGTCCTGACCTCGTATTCCGGAGCACCCTCAAGAACCTTCCGGGCACGCGACTTCGATCACCTGATCGCGGAGCCGAAACAATGTATGTCGAGTCTCCTCGGGAACCCACACGTGTCCCAGACAACCGAGAATTACTCATGACCTTTTCCGGGTCAGGCACAATACTCGTCCAGTAGTCCTCAGGGCACTCGAATTGTGACCAGAAGATCCCGACCGCCAGGCAGGCCCAGGAGGAGCAGAAGAAGTCATAAGTGGGCTCGGCGGTTTGCCACGAGCCCGCCCAGGCCACGCGGAACGGCGAGCGTGGGACAAACCGGCCGGCCAGATCCGCAACACGCTGCCCGCGTTCGCAGAGGTCGCTCCCGGGCAGTGGACAGACCGCATGCCGAGCCGCGCAGCTGGTGCGGTGGCAGTTGGTGGCCCGAGCTGGTCCACCAACACCCGCTGCACCGGCTCCCGCGAGATCTCCGACCTGTCGCCAGGACCGTCGTCGACGACGCTTTGGACGCGGTGGAAGAGGACTCGGCCGTGCCGTTCACAGCACCGCGCCACGTGGAGTCACTTCGAGGGCGGCCACGCCGCGGCCGTACAAGACCACGAGCCGGTCTCCGTGCCTTGTGCGAAGTGATCCCGAATCCTGTGCCAGTTGCGTGATGACGTGTTCGAGGACCTGATCAACCTCGACGATGTGGGGCTCGTCGTAGGCAAGGTCGATGTGGTCGCCACTGGTGAAACGGACACGTAGGACAACCTCTGCCATGTCGATGCAGCTTAGGTCGTCGACCGTCGCTTACGTGTCAAGCCGCGCGGATGATGTCCGGCGCGGCAAGTATGAAGTGGTCCAACCTCGAGCGGTGACTCATGACGTGACCCAAGCGGGACGTCTGTCCCTTGCGTGGGCAATTTCGTCGGGCAAATGTTACCCGTGAGCATCAGGCCGAGCGGTCATCCTGGACCGTACTGCGGCGTCGTCGTAGTGCCTGCCAAAGACCCTGATTCAGCATACATACCGCCCGGCTTCCGCCAGCCGAGGGGGTTCTCATGAACGTGGCTGAAGATTTCCGGCCAGTTTTGGACCGGGTGATCGGGTTCCTCCCGAACCTCGTGGGGTTCCTGGTCCTTCTTGTCATCGGCTACATCGTCGCCAAACTGGTTGCAGCCGCCGTACGCAAGATCCTCGACAAGGTAGGTGTCGATCGACGTCTGCACGAGTCTCACGCGCACAGGTACCTCTCGGTCCTGGCCGGCGACAGTCCGGCGCATCTGGTCGCCAGGTTGGTCTTCTGGTTGATATTCCTGATCTTCGTCTTCGTCGCGGTCGGCGTACTGCACATCGCGGCGCTCACGACGTTCATGTACAAGATCATCGCTTACCTGCCGAACATCGTCGCGGCGATTCTCATCTTCGTCATCGCGGCGATCCTCGCCGGCCTGGTCGCTGCCGCCGTCAACCGGACGATGGGAGACAGCCCGACCGGAAAGATCGCCGGTACCGTCCTTCCCGCCCTGATCATGGTCATAGCGGGCTTCATGATCCTGCAACAACTAAGAATCGCCGAGCAGATCGTGCAGATCGCGTTCGCCGCGACCATGGGAGCACTCGCACTCGGCCTCGCGCTGGCCTTCGGTCTTGGCGGGCGGCCAATCGCACAACGAATGCTGGAAGACGCCTACCGCAGGAGTCAGGAGCAGCGGGAGCAGAGGCGTCGGGAGTACGCCAGAGGCCCCGGCGAGACGGGCCAGGACACAACGCCCACCGCGACGGGAGAGAGGCCCACGACCGAGACGAAACCCACGTCACAAGAGGACCAGCCCCCGCCTGCACTGTGATCAGTGGTCGTCGCCGGCAGCGACTCCCGGCTTGCGGGTCATCAGCTCCAGGCGGCACGCGCCGGGTTCGGCGAACGAAAGCAGGTCGGTGCGTTCGGAGATTCCGTACACCTCGGGCGCGTACCTGACCGGCGGTTTCGCCGGCCAGTTACGCGGTCTCCGAATCGGTTGAAGGGCTCAGCGGGGTTGGTAGGCCTTGGGCAGCCGCATGCCGCGGTCGGCCATGATCTGTCGGACGTGGTTCGGGTAGTTGGTGATGATGCCGTCGATGCCCATGTCCATGAGGGCCTCGACAGTGGCGGGGTCGTCGCAGGTCCACGGGACGACCTTCAGGCCACGCGCGTGTGCCTCGGACACCATGTCGTCACTGACGTAGAAGCGGAACGCGGGGTCGCTGATCGTTCCGTTCTGGGGGAACCCGTACACCGGAGAGAGCGCCGTGACGCCAGGGACAGCGTCGGCGGCCTTCACGAAGTCTCCGTCGTAGTCGTCGACGTCGATCCCTCCGAGCCACGGCGAGGCGCCGGGCTGGCCCACCTGGAGGAAGTCGTAGTTCGTCAACGCCACCAGAGGATACGTCGGCGCGAGCCGGTGCATCTCCATCAGTGCGCCCCAGTCGAACGACTGGATGGTCACCTGGTCCTCGATTCCGGAGGCGTGGATCTCCTCGTACACCCGGCGAACGAACAACTCGCGTGGCGCGGTCTGCTCCGGCGCGCCCGCCTCCACCTTGGTCTCGATGTTCAGCTTCACCTGGTCGGCGTGGTAGCTCCTGACGAGGTTCAGCACGTCCTTGAGCTCGACCATCCGGAAGCCGTGGATCACCTCCTGCTCAGGGAACCCGGGCAGCTGCTGGTATCCGCAGTCCATGGTCTTGATCTGAGCGAGCGTCAGGTCCTTGATGTACTTGCCGACGTACGGATACATCGGATCGCCCGGCGTGACAGGCTCGGTGTCGCGGCACTTCTGGGCACTGATCTGCCGGTCGTGGTTGACGACGACCTTCTCGTCCTTGGTGACGTGCGTGTCCAGCTCCAAGGTGCTGACACCCAGACGCAGCGCCTTGGCGAACCCCTGCAGCGACTCCTCGGTGGTCATCCCGATACCGCCCCGGTGCGCCTGCAGGTCGAAGTGGGTCTTCTGCGGCAACACCTCCGGTCCCGTCGCGGAGGCGGCCTGCGCGGTCACCGGTACGGCGACAACCGGCAGCACGGCCAATGCTGCCAGCACATGACGTAGCGACATGAGCACCTCGCAATCATCAGGTCTTCTCGAGTCCTCAGAACCTAGATCGCCACCCGGCTGTCTGGGTAGCCAACAGGTGAGAAATGTCGAAACACACTCCGGACGTCGGGGCCCTCGCGGATCAGAGATCATCTGTGCCACACTCTCTCCGCCACATGGGAGGGGAGCCCCACGGATGCGCGTACGACGCGGTCGCCGAACCTTTGCGTCTCTGATCGGATTGCTTGTCGTTGCCGGCGGTCTCGCCGTCTTCGAGGGCGGTGCCAGTGCCGCCGCCTACAGCGGTCCGTGGTCGGTGACCCTGTCCCGTGAAGGCAGCGGCGCGAACCTCGTGTTCGACGAGACGAACGCGGTGCTGACCAACTCGAGCACCAGCAACCTGGTCAACCTCGACGTGAGCGGAGGCGGTTCGTCGTACGACTTCGAGTTCCAGGCTCCCGACAAGGCGGCCATGGCCGCGGGTTGGTATCCCGACGCGCAGCGCTATCCGTTCCAGGAGGCGGGTCGTCCAGGAATGTCGGTCGCGGGCGGCTGCAACGAGGTGACCGGCAGCTTCGAGGTACGCGACATCGCCTGGTCCTCAGGCACACTCACCAAGCTGTGGCTGCTGTACGAGCATCACTGCGAGGGTGGCGAGAAGGCCGACTTCGGTGAGATCAGGTTCGGCATGCCGACCGCCTCCACCGATGTCGAGCCGCACGCGCTGCACTGGCCGGACACCTATCCGGGTGGGCAGAGCAAGGTCGTTCCCGTGCTCGTACGGCAACGGGGCACCTCCGCCGGCTCCGTCTCCGCCGTCGCGCTCGAGGGGGCGAACCCGCAGGACTTCGCGATTCGCACCGACGAGTGCACGGGTCAGACCCTCGACGAAGGCCAGTCCTGTCTCGTCAACGTCCGGTTTGCGCCACAGGCTCCGGGCCCCCGCACGGCCGTCCTCCGGATCACGACCAATGCCAGGACGATCCGCGTGCCGCTCGACGGACTGGGAGTTGCCGGAACGACCGACTGGTCCATGCAGAGCGACAGTGGCGACTACATCGGCGGCGGCAAGACCTACCACTACACCACGGACACCGACATCGTGGCCTTCTCGGGTTCGAGAACGCTCGTCAGTGGTGGTGTCGACGCGGCCAACGGCGACTCGTGGGGCGCCACCTTCGTGCCGGCCCAGGGCGACATTCTCGTCCAGGGCAACACCTACCCCGACGCTCACCGCTATCCGTTCAACGGCACAGGAGCCGGCATGAACGTCAGCGGTGAAGGGCGTGGCTGCAACAAGCTCGTCGGCGACTTCACGGCCGACCAGGTCGGATTCACGAGCACGGGAACCCTCGACCGCCTTGATCTCACGTTCGAGCAACACTGTGAGGAAGGAACCCCGGCGCTGCACGGCCGGCTCCGCTACCGCGCCAGGGCGGACTACACCGCACCCGCCCGGGTGACGAACGCGACCGCCACCCGAACCAGTGGCACCACCGCGCATCTCACCTGGTCCAACCCGGCCGACGCCGACCGGGCCGGAACGGTCGTGCGATACCTGCCGGACACCTCCGCCCCGCCCACCGATCCCACGGCCGGACACCTCGCCTACACCGGTAACGGCACCAGCGTCGACCTGTCCGGCCTTGCGTCCGGACGTACGTACAGCGTCGGCATTTTCACCTACGACTCGACCGGCAACGTCAGCTCCGCCCGGGTGGTGACGATCCCCGGGAGCTACGCCCCCACCTTGTCGTTCACCACCTCGGCGACCAGCCTGACGTACGGCGGCGCCGTGACCATGAGCGGCCGGTTGACCGACCCCCAGGGCGGCGCGCTGCCGTCGATTCCGGTGCACGTGCAGTACCGCTCGCTCGGCTCGTCGGCCTGGAAGACCCTGGTGAGTGGTACCACCTCGTCGACCGGCCAGATCACCGCGTCGATCAAGCCGAGCGCCACCCGCGACTTCCGGCTCCTGTCGGACGCGTCCGAGCAGTATGCGAGTGCCACGAGCCCGGTCGTACGAGTGAACGTGGCACAGAAGGTCACCGCCGCGTCGGACAAGAGTTCCATTCTGCTGGGACAGACTCTGACGATCACGGGCTCGGTCGCCCCAAGCCACGCGGGGGGGACGGTCCTCCTGCAGGCGTACTACTCCGGGGCCTGGCACACCGTGAAGTCGGCGACCCTCTCCTCCTCCAGCACCTACAGCGTGAGCTACAAACCGTCTTCGAAGGGGTCGAAGCCCTTCCGGGTGTACCGCTCTGCCGACACCGACCACCTTGCCAACGTCTCACCAAGCCTCACCGTGACGGTGGGATAGCCGGGCGCCCGCCCGGGCGCCGTGCGCTCTGAGCGCTGCGGCACCGGCCACGGCAAGCGCAATGTCGGCATATCCGGCGAGGGCGCTCGTCACGGTCGGCAGCTCACGGCAGTCAGGACTGTCGTACCTTGACGGCCCTCGCGCCGCGGCGTTTCACTTGCAGCGTCAACTGCAAGCACGCCGCGGGCCTGCGGCGACAGGCGTGATGGCCACGCGTCCGCTTTCTCAGTGCCCAGACCGCGGGTGGAGACCTCCGAAGCTACGGAGGCGAGTTTCATGTTCGTTCTCGGGCTGATCCTGCTCGTGGCGGCCGCCGTGGTCGGAGTCGTCGGAGTGACGGCCAACCAGAGTGCCGGTTCGATGCTGACGAGCAACTTCACGCTCTTCGGCTGGCCGGTGCCGATGTCTGCAGGCTGGTTGTTCTTTTGGGGCATCGTCACCGGTCTGGTAGGCATGTTGGGGATCGCGCTGATGGTCAGGGCCGCGCGACGGGCACGGCACCGGCGACGCGAGTTCCGGCACACCCAACGCGAGGCGCAGGAACTGCGCGAACGAGAGGCACAACGAGCCAAGGCCGAAGGCGCTGGGTCTGCGGCGCCTTCCAACGTGCCGGAACAAAGGGAACAGGCCGAGCACCCAACCGGCCTCAGGGAGCGGCTGAGCCTCCGACGTACGCACAAATAGTGCGCACACCTGCTACCGCACCGACCGAGGTTTCGTCGATGACCTCTCACGTGATTCCATGTCCGCGTACGTCACATGGTGGCCGGAAGGTGCGAACCCTGAACCGGGGCAGACTGGCGAAGGAGATCGCCGGCAGCATCGTCCCCGGTCCGGTCGCCAGGGCAGCGTCGGCTGTGACCGACCGGATTTCTGGCCGCGGCGACAAGAACGTCAAGGGTCGAGGTTGACAATCAGCAGTTGAAGTAACACGTTCCGTCGGCAACTGCCGGCAACTGCCGGCATCGGTCGATGCTCGAAAAGTCCGGCCGGATTCGGAGGAAATCTCCAAAAATTTCCACGACAAGGGTTCTTTCCCGCTTTGCCAGCGGACTTTTGTCCCACCGTGCTTTGATTCGGTGATCATCTCGGCATCTCGGGGGGAGACGTCGTGCGTGTCCGGTCGTTGTCGCCTGCGCTCGGTGGCCCACGCCATCGTGCGGTGTCCCTGCTACTCGCGATGTGTCTCGGCGTGGCATCGCTGCTCTTCCTCTCGACGCCGCGAGCGGCCGCCGCACCGTGCGACCCGCCGGTGCTCAATCCCGTCGCCTGCGAGAACACCCAGGCGGGCTCGACCGACTGGGACGTGTCGAGTCCCGACAGCCCGGCGCTGCAGGGCTTCTCCACCGACATCAGCGTGAACCGCGGCTCGACCATCGGGTTCAAGGTCGACACCGCACTGACCTACACGATCAACATCTACCGGATGGGCTACTACGGCGGCGCGGGCGCCCGGAAGGTCACGAGCATCGCGAACGTCGCGCCGACCGACCAGCCCGACTGCAACAAGGACACCTCGACCGGACTGATCGACTGCGGCAACTGGTCGACCAGTGCGACCTGGGCCGTACCGACGACCGCGGTGTCCGGCATCTACTTCGCCGAACTGAAATCCGGCACGACCCGCGGCCACATCGTGTTCGTGGTCCGCGACGACGCGAGCCACTCCGACCTGTACTTCCAGACCTCCGACACCACCTGGCAGGCGTACAACAAGTACGGCGGCAACAGCCTCTACGTCGGCAGCCCCGCCAACCGCGCCTACAAGGTCAGCTACAACCGCCCGTTCAACACCAACAGCGGTGACACCTTCCACGACTTCGTGTGGAGCGCCGAGTACCCGATGGTCCGTTTCATCGAGGCCAACGGGTACGACGTGAGCTACGAGTCCGGCGTGGACACCGACCGGTACGGCTCGCTGATCAAGCAGCACAAGGTCTTCATGTCGGTGGGCCACGACGAGTACTGGTCGGGCCAGCAGCGCACGAACGTCGAGGCGGCCCGCGACGCCGGCGTGAACCTGGCGTTCTTCAGCGGCAACGAGATCTTCTGGAAGACGCGGTACGAGAACGACCACCGGACGCTGGTCACCTACAAGGAAACCCACGCCAACGCGACGATCGACCCGCTCGACCCCACGGTGTGGACCGGCACCTGGCGCGACCCGCGGTTCAGCCCGCCCGCTGACGGCGGCCGGCCGGAGAACAGCCTCAGCGGCACGATGTTCACGGTCAACTGTTGCGCCACCGACATGCACGTCGGCGGCGCCGACGCCAGGTTGCGGTTCTGGCGCAACACCAGGGTGGCCAACCTCGCCTCCACCGCCACCACGACGCTGGGGCACGGGATTCTCGGCTACGAGTGGGACGAGAGCCCGGACAACGGATCCCAGCCCGACGGTCTGATCCATCTCTCCACCGACACCCAGAACGTCCCCAGCTACCTGCAGGACTACGGCTCGACGTATGCGTCGGGCACCGCCACCCACCACCTCTCGCTGTACCGCGCACGCAGCGGCGCGCTGGTGTTCGGCGCCGGAACTATCCAATGGTCATGGGGTCTGGACGACACCCACTGGAGTGATGTCTCGGGCGCCACGTCCGACACCGCGGTCAGGCAGGCAACCGTCAACCTCCTCGCCGACATGAGCGCCCAACCGGCGACGTTGCAGACCGGGCTTGTCGCGGCCACCGAGTCCGCCGACACCACGCCACCCCGTACGACCATCACCTCACCGGCTGTCGGTGCGACCGAACCGGTCGGCCGGCCGCTCACCATCAGCGGCACCGCCACCGATACCGGTGGCGGCGTCGTCGCGGGAGTCGAGGTCTCCGTCGACGGCGGCGTGTCCTGGCACCCCGCTACCGGCCGCGGGTCCTGGTCGTACACGTTCACGCCGACTGTCAACACCGACCTTGCGGTGATGGCCAGGGCAACCGACGACAGTGCACGGATGGAGACGCCTGCTCCGGCGCGCACGGTGACCATCGGCGACGGGTCTCCACCTCCGGCGACCTGCCCGTGCACCATCTGGCCGAGTTCCGCGGTGCCGGCCGTGGCAGCAGAGTCCGACTCCGCCGCAGTCGAGGTCGGCGTCAGGTTCCGTACGGTCAAGGCCGGGTCCATCACCGGCATCCGGTTCTACAAGGGCGCGGGGAACACCGGCACCCACGTGGGATCACTGTGGACCTCCGCCGGGGCCAAGCTGGCGTCGGTGACCTTCAGCGGCGAGTCCGCCTCGGGCTGGCAGGAAGCCAGTTTCGAGAACCCGGTGACCGTCGCCGCCGACACCACCTACGTAGCGTCGTACTACGCGCCGAACGGTCACTACGCGATCTCGGAGAACTACTTCGGTACGGCTGTGGCCCGCGGGCCGCTGACCGCGCTGGCGGACAACGCCGACGGCCCTGACGGGGCCTACAGCTACGGCGGCGGCAGTTTCCCCAACCAGGGATACCGGTCGACCAACTACTGGGTGGACGTGGTCTTCGACGACGGTGGTGGAGGCAGCGGCGGCACTTCGGACACCACCCCGCCGGCGATCACGGCGCGCACCCCGGCGGCGGGCGCGTCGAACGTCGCCACCGGCACCACGGTGACGGCCACCTTCAGCGAGCCGATCCAGGACTCGACCGCTCGGGTCAGCGTCGCCCCGGCGAACGGGACCGCTGTGGCCGGGACCACGTCGTACAACGCCACGTCCGGGACGGTCACCTTCACGCCCAGTACCGCACTGGCCAACAGCACCTCCTACACGGTGACGGTGTCCGGCGCCAAGGACGCCGCGGGCAACCCGATGAGCCAGGACAGCTGGACCTTCACCACGGCGGCGCCGTCAAGCAGTGGTTGCCCCTGCTCGATCTGGGCCGGCACCGCGACTCCGGCGACGCCGGCCGACCCCGACTCGGGGGCGATCGAGTTGGGCGTGAAGTTCCGCACCAGCCAGGCAGGGTTCATCTCCGCAATCCGGTTCTACAAGTCGGCGACGAACACCGGCACCCACACCGGAACTCTCTGGAGCCGGACCGGCACCAGGCTCGCGACGGCCACCTTCACCGGTGAGTCCGGTAGCGGATGGCAGCAGGTCAACTTCGCCACCCCGGTGTCCGTCTCGGCGAACACCACCTACGTCGCGTCGTACTTCACGACCGCGGGCCACTACTCCGTCGACGAGAACTACTTCGCATCCGCGACGACACGAGGACCGCTGACGGCCCTGAAGAACGGCACCGACGGCTCCAACGGTGTCTATCGCTACGGCGCCAGCGGATATCCGAATGACAGCTACCGGTCCAGCAACTACTGGGTCGACGTGGTCTTCACCACAAACTGAAAAGAGCCGGGGGAACTCGATGTCCGTCACCTCCTGGGGCAACCCTGCCCGTGCTTCGCGGCGCCGGGTTGCGCTGGTGCTCGCGATCACCTTGCTGCTCGGCCTTCTGGGCAGCCTGTCCACCCAGACTGCCAGGGCGGCCGCCTGCCCGTGCACGATCTTCGGCACACAGACGCCCGGAACGCTCGCCGACACGGACACCGCCCCGGTGGAGCTGGGCGTGAAGTTCCGCGCCGACCAGGACGGGTTCGTCACCGGAATCCGGTTCTACAAGGGAACAGGGAACACCGGCACGCACACCGGTTCACTGTGGAACGCCGCGGGCACCCGACTCGCGACGGTGACGTTCACCGACGAGTCAACGTCAGGTTGGCAGCAGGCCAACTTCGCCACCCCGGTGACGGTCACCGCCGACACCACCTACGTCGCTTCCTACTACGCACCGGTGGGGCGGTATTCGGCCGACACCGGCTACTTCGCCACCGGGAGCAAGGTGAACTCCCCGCTGACCGCCCTGCAGAACGCCAGTGACGGCGGCAACGGTGTCTATCGATACGGCACCGGTGGCGGCTTTCCCACCAGCACCTACCAGGCGACGAACTACTGGGTCGACGTCGTCTTCAGTCCCAGCGGGGCCGACACCACCAAGCCGACGGTGACCGGCTTCGCACCCGGCGGCGGGTCCACCGGCGTCCCGGTCGGTACGCCGGTTTCGGCGACCTTCGGTGAGGACGTCCAGCAGTCGAGCATCACCTTCACTCTGACCGGCGCGAGCGCCGTACCGGCAACGCTGAACTACGACTCGGCAACGCGGACGGCCACCCTCACGCCCAACGCACCACTGGCCACCTCGACCACGTACACGGCCAGGCTCAGCGGTGCCCAGGACTCGTCCGGGAACGTCATGGACCCGATCACCTGGACGTTCACCACCGGCGCGACCGGGTCCCCCTGCCCGTGCACCATGTGGCCGAACACCACCACCCCGGCCACCGAGGCAACCGCGGACGACTCTGCGGTCGAGCTCGGTGTGAAGTTCCGTACCAGCCAGAACGGTTTCGTCACCGGAGTCCGCTTCTACAAGGGCTCCAGAAACACCGGGACACACGTGGGCAGCCTGTGGAGCAAGAGCGGCACGAAGCTCGCCTCGGTCACCTTCACCGACGAAACTGCAACCGGGTGGCAGCAGGCGACCTTCGCCTCACCAGTACCGGTGACTGCCGGAACGACCTACGTCGCGTCCTACTACGCACCCGTCGGCCGGTACGCCAACAACAGCAGCTACTTCGCGAACACCGCGACGTCCCGTGGCCCGTTGACCGCCCTTCGCAACGGGACCGACGGACTGAATGGTCTCTACAAGTACGGCGCCAGCGGCTTCCCGACCAACGGCTTCCAGGCGACCAACTACTGGGTCGACGTCGTGTTCGACACCAGCGCCACCGACACGACGCTCCCCTCGTTGGTGTCCATGGCACCCGTCGGCGGATCGACGGGAGTCGCGGTGTCCACGCCGGTCACGGCGACCTTCTCGGAAAACGTGAGCGCCGCGACCATGACGCTGACCGGACCGAACGGCGATGTCGTGCCGGCCACCTTCGGGTACGACGCCCAGAGCCTGACGGCGACCCTGACCCCGAACGCCCTGCTGGCGGCCTCGACGAGCTACACGGTCTCGGTCAGCGGGGCGAAGGACGCCGCCGGCAACACGATGGCGCCGGCGAGTTGGTCATTCACGACCGGTGCACCTCCACCGCCGGGCATCGCCCAGGGCCCGGGAGGGCCGATCGCGGTGGTCACGAACTCGGCGAACCCGTACTCCAAGTACATCACCGAGATCCTGCACACCGAGGGCCTCAACGAGTTCCGCATGATCGACGTGTCGTCCCTGTCGGCTTCGGCCCTGGCCCCCTACGACGTGGTGGTGCTCGGTGCGGTGGCCGTCGACGCCGGCCAGGCAGCGACCCTGTCCGCCTGGGTCGACGGAGGTGGCAACCTGATCGCGATGAAGCCGAGCGGGACGCTGTCCGCTCTGCTCGGGCTCACCGCCGCCGGCGGATCGGTGGACGACGGATACCTGAAGGTCGACACCGCGACGGCACCGGGCTCGGGCATCGTTTCCGACACGATCCAGTTCCATGGCTCGGCCGACCGTTACGCCCTGTCCGGCGCACAGTCGATCGCGACGCTGTACACCGACGCGGCCACGGCGACGACCAACCCGGCGGTCACTCTGCACAGCGTCGGCAGTAACGGCGGAGAAGCCGCCGCGTTCACCTACGACCTGCCCCGGTCGATCGTGGCCATGCGCCAGGGCAACCGGGCCTGGGCCGGGCAGGAGCGCGACCAGCTGTCGCCGCGACGATCCGACGACATGTTCTTCGGTACCAGCAGCTCTCCGGACTGGATCGACCTGAACAAGGTGGCGATTCCCCAGGCGGACGAACAGCAGCGGCTGCTTGCCAACCTGATCCAGGTGATGAACCGGGACAGGATGCCGTTGCCACGGTTCTGGTACTTCCCGCGCGGCCTCGATGCTGTGATCGTCGGTACCGGTGACGACCACGGCAACGGCGGAACCTCCGGCCGCTTCGACCAACTGCTCGCCAACAGTCCCGCGAACTGTTCCGTGGCCGACTGGACCTGCTATCGGTACAGCTCGTACGTCTATCCGAACACCCCGCGCCTGACCAACTCGGCCGCGGCGTCGTACACCAGCCAGGGTTTCGAGGTCGGCGTTCACGAGACGACCTACTGCAGCGACTTCACGCCAACGTCGCTGGCGGGCAACTACGCCAACGACCTGTCGGTCTGGCGGAGCATCTATCCGGATGTCCCGTCACCCGTCACCAACCGAACTCACTGCATCCCGTGGAGCGACTGGGCGACGCAACCGAAGACCGAGCTGGCCAACGGCATGCGGTTGGACACCAACTACTACTACTTCCCGGGTAGCTGGGTTCAGGACCGGCCGGGTTTCATGTCGGGATCGGGCATGCCCATGCGGTTCGCCGACACCGACGGAAGCACGATCGACGTCTACCAGGCGGTCACCCAGATGACCGACGAGTCGGACCAGACCTATCCGTTCACGGTCGACCAGCTGCTGACCAACGCAACAGGTCCCCTGGGGTACTACGGCGCCTTCACCGCCAACATGCACACCGACCTTCCGACCGAGCCGCAAAGCGACGCGCTGATCTCCTCGGCGCGCAGCCACGAGGTGCCGATCATCAGCGGCAAGCAGCTCCTCACCTGGCTGGACGGACGCAACGCCTCCGCGTTCGGGAAGGTCGTCTGGAACGGCAACACGCTGAGCTTCAGCATCACCGGCGGCACCGGCTCTAACGGGCTGACCGGAATGCTGCCGACCGCGGGCCCCGGAGGGTCAGTACTGAGCGGGCTGTCGATGGCCGGCAGCGGAGTCGACTACACCACCAGCACAGTCAAGGGCCTGGAGTACGCCTCGTTCCACGCGACCGACGGCTCCTACACGGCCACCTACTCGGCGCCGCCCGCCGGCGCGATGACGTTCTCCGCCCTGACGGTCGACAACGGCGCGGCGACCGCCGAGCCGAGCGCCACGGCAACCTGGACGACATCCCGGGTGGCGACCAGCGAGGTCGCGATCGGCACGTCCCCGACCTCGCTGAAAACCAAGATCAAGCTCGGTGACGCCACGCGGAATCACCGGATCGAGGCCCGGCGGCTGAAGCCCGGTACCAAGTACTACTACCGGGTCACCTCGACCGACCTGAATGGTCGGTCGGGCACCTACCCGGCGGCGGACAAGGCGCCGGCCACCTTCACCACGCCGACGAGGGACACCAGGGCTCCCAAGGTCACGGCCGCACGAGTGACGGCCCTGCCCGGCGGGACCGCGACCGTCCGATGGGCCACCGACGAACCGTCGACCGCGGTGGTCCAGGCGGGCACCGGCAAGTCGGACCTGGAACCGGTTGCCCGGGCAGACGAGCTGTCCACCGACCACGCGCTGGTGCTGACCGGGCTGGACCCGGGCAGGACGTACCTGATCAACGGCGTGTCGACCGACGCCGCAGGAAACGCGGGCCAGTCCGGCACCCTGAAGTTCGTCACACCGGCCTGGGGCGTCAGCGAGCAGAGTACGCCGACGTTCAGGCGGGGCTCGCTGAACGGAGACGTGTCCGTCGACGACCAGGATCCGCTCGGCCGGGTCACTCTGTCCGGTGACTCGCGCACGGCGAGGTCCGGCACCTTCGTCTCCGGTTTGCTGGACACCCAGGCAATGGTCGTCTGGGATCGGGCGATCTGGGACTGCACCATCCCGAAGGGCGCCACGGCGTCGCTGCAGGTGCGGACCGGCAGTACCGCCAAACCGGACACGACGTGGACGGACTGGACCAAGGTGCCGGCCAACGGACGGATCAGCGGCGCGTCGCGGTACCTGCAGTACAGGGTGCAGCTGACCGTTGGAGCCGGTGCGAACGCCCCGTCGCTGTGGGCCGTCGGCTTCTCCCACAACGGCGACGCCCCACCCAGGGACGACGAAGGGCACTGAGCCGCGAGGGCCGCAGAACGAGGGCTGGTAGGAGTTCGGGCACCACAGCCGTCGGCGGGAAACTCGCCATCGAGGCCGGGCGGTGGGCCAAGCGCGGTAGAGAACCCAGAAATCTGGGCGGGCGAACTGTCGATGAGTTTCCGCCCCGTTCGATGTCACAGTGAGAGACGGGCATCCTGCCCGTCCGGCAAACTCACCGGAGGCAGAAATGACCACCACCCTCGACACCACCCAGGTCGCCGGCTCGCGCTACGCCACTCTGACCCTGACCGGAGTGGCCGCCGCAGCGGTCGCGAGCGCCGCCACGATGACTGTCGCCGCCACCGGCAACGCGGCGGGGATCAGCCTCGACATGGGCGGTGCCCCGATCCCGATCGCCGGCTTCGGCGTTCTGACGGCCGGCTTCTCGTTGCTCGGCCTGGTCATCGCCGTGGCGCTGGCCCGCCGAGCCCGGCACCCGCGGCGTGCGTTCCTCCGTACGACCGTGGTGCTGACCGCCCTCTCACTCGTCCCGGACGCGCTCGCGGACGCCGCCCCGGCCACCAAGGCACTGTTGATGCTCACCCACCTGGTCGCGGCGACGATCGTGGTCCCCGCGATCGCGCGCCGGCTCGCCTCCTGACCTGCGGTGGACGAGCGTCCCATGAGATTCTGCCGGGCATCTGTCGGATCCGGTGCGGCGCGTTCGTAGGAGGAACGAGACGCGGCCGGAGGAGGTCGCCGGGACAAGGAGTCATGTGATGGCGCGGTACCTGATCTCGTACGAAAGCGGCGCGACGGACATCCCCGAGGAGGACCTGCCCGACGTGGCCAAGGCCGCCGAGGCAGTACGCCAGGAGGCCCGGGACGCGGGCGTGTTCGTCTTCGCCGGCGAGCTGGACCACGACGTGAAGCCCGTCGTGGTCGCGATCGACGGGATGGTCACCGACGGCCCGTACCCCGAGAGCAAGGAGCTCCTCGGCGGCGTCACCATCGTCGAGGTGCCAGGCCGGGAGGCGGGCGTGGAGTGGGGCGGGAGGATCGCGGCCGGCTGCCGCACACCGCAGAAGGTCCGTGCGTTGAAGCGAGGCCGCGACGAACCGGAGCAGTACCTGATCTCGTTCGACAACGGCGACATGGACTTCTCCACCGGGGAGGAGTGGGTGGAGGTAGGCGAGACCTCCCACGCGGCGGTCCAGGACGCCATGGACGCCGGCGTGTACGTCTTCGCCGGAGGACTGGACTACGAGCCGCCGGACGACAGTACGCCGGCCTGGGTCGGCGCGGTCACCAGCGACGGAACGGTCGCCGACGGCCCGCGCCCGAAGACCAGGAAGCCTCTCGGCGGCTTCACCGTGGTCAAGGCACCCACCCACGAAGCCGCGCTGGAGTGGGCCGCGAAGATCGCGATCGCCCGCCGCTGCCCGCAGGATGTTCGGATGTTCATGTACGACCCGGTGATCGAATGAGATCCCGGTGACGGCCACCGGACGGCGCGGCACACTGGGCCCTCCTCGACTGCGCCGATGTCATTACGGGCGAGCCGGGTCGGGTCGTCGCGCACTTCGCGACGACCCGACCCGGCTCCCGTACGACAGGAACTACTGGACTTACCAGGCGGGGTTCTCGGGGCCGTCTCCGAAGTCCGGAATCGGCAGCCGGGCGCCGTCCTGGCGCGCCGACTCGAGCGCGATCACGCCCGGCAGCGTGAACCTGGCCGCCTTCCAGGCATTCACCGGCGGCTGCGTCTTGGTCGTCACCGCCCGGACGAAGTCGTCGGCCAGGAAGTGGTGCGAGCCCTCGTGCCCGTTGTGCGCACCCTCGAACTCCTTGGGCAGCCGGCTGCGGTCCTGCACCTTGGCGTTTCCGGAGGCGAAGCTCTGCATCAGCGCCGGGTCGACGTCCCCGAAGCCCTCGGGCACCTGGGTGCCGCGGGTGTAGAAGAGGTCACTGATGTCGAGGGTGTCGCCCTTGCGGTAGTCCTCGCCCTCGGTCTTGATGCTCCAGGTGGCGCCGTGACCGGTCTGCTCCATCACCGACTCGGTGCCGTAGAAGCGGAACCGGGACTCGTGTCCCTGCCAGTAACCGACCCGGCGGAACTCGTTGGTGCGCATCGCGCCGCCGTCGGCGAGGTGGAACAACGCGCTCATGTTCGAGAAGTCGTTGCCCCACAGCGAGACGTTCTTGTCGAAGACGCCATCCCCGCGGTCGTCCTTGATGCCGATGCAGCTGACGCTGGTGGCGTACGTCGGCAGCGCGCCGAGGACACCGCCGATCGCGTGCGTCGGGTAGAGCATGGGCGGGTAGCTGGCGGTCCTCTTCCAGTCATCGCCGCCGCTGTACTGGTAGGCGGCGTAGAAGCCGTTGTCCATGTCGTGGATGTAGTCGCCCTCGGAGTAGAACACCCGCCCGAACGCACCTTCGGCGACCTTGCCGCGGGCCCAGACGACGGCGGGGTTGTAGTAGCTGGTCTCGCCCATCATGTAGATCAGGCCGGTCTCGGTGACCTTGTCGATGATCGCCTTGATCTCGTCGACCGAGATGGCCATCGGCACCGCGGAGTAGACGTTCTTGCCCGCCTCCAGCGCCTGCAGCACCAACGGGCCGTGGGTCCAGCGCTGCGTCATGACAGCGACCGAGTCCACCTCGTCGGATGCCAGCATCTCCTCGGCATCGTTGAAGATGCCGGCCAGGTCGTACTTCTCCTGGTGCTCCTTTGCACGCTCCGGAACGACGTCGCAGGCGTACACCGCCTCGACGTCGGGATGCTTCTGCCACAACGAGATGAAACTGCGGGCGAACTGCCCCGTACCGATGACGCCGATCTTCATGTAGATCATCCTTGCTGCTGGTCTTGATCATGTTCGGGGCGAGGACCGCCCTGCCGGCTCCACACCGGCGCGCTTCGTCGCTGCTGCGAATCGTGTCAATGTTCCCAGGTCCGCCCCGCCACCCTCTCGGTCACTGGGCACAGATGGCAGCAGAAGTCCGGAGTCGGACTCGACGAGGTCGCCGAAGCCTGGACGACCCGCCGCCGGGCGTTCCTCAGGTCACGCAGAGGTACCCGGCGCGATGTGTCGCCCCTGGTGAGCGACCGACCGCGCCGGGTACCGGCTTCCCGGCCGCGGCTCAGGGCGTGACGCCGAAGCCCGCGAGGAACGCCAGGTCGTCGGGCTGGTCGATGCGGTACTCGTCGTCGGTGCCGGTGCAGTTGGGGCTGACACCGAACGACGTGACCGCGACGACGGTGTTCGCGCCGTGGAACGTCGGGCCGCCGGAGTCGCCGAAGCAGGTGCCGCCCTGGTGGACCTTGCCGTTGTTGTTGCTGAACCGCGCGGCCGTGCCGTACGGCAGACCCATCAGGCCCTCCAGGGTGACGAGCTGGGTGGTCGCCTGCTCCCGGGTGTCGCCACCGACGTCACGGCCCGGCAGGACCTTGTTGAGGCCGTACCCGACGACGGTGAAGAGGGCGTCGTGCCGCGGACCGGTCCGGAACTGGTCCAGGAAGCCCTGCGTCGGCAGTTTGCCGTACGTCGGCATCGACACGGAGTCCTGCAGGTCGAGCACCCCGGCGTCGTGGAGATAGAACGCGTCTGGGTCGAACTGCGGGTGCGGGTGGGACGTCGCGCGGTGCCAGCTGGGCGAGGAGTTCAGGGCGGTGGACCAGTCGCGGTAACGCTGGGCGTTCTGGTCCCGGCCGTACGACGAGCTGGGCTTGAGGATGTCGAAGTTGGGCTTCTCGTCGAAGTTGATCCACACGTCGTCGCCGCCCGACCCGGATCCGCCGTTGGCGGTGGTGGACGCGCCGTTCAACCCGACGGCGTACGTGCAGTGGCCGGCGGTCAGGGCGATGTGGCCGTTCAGCAGCGTGCCCGAGCAGGTGAACCACGAGCCCGGATCGTCGAAGCGGCTGTCGGCCTCGTCGGGCACGTAGAACAACAACTCCCCGACGAACGGGTGCCGCTGGCCGTCGGGCGTACCGTGGGTGATCGCCTGGGCCGGTACGGTGCCCACGATCACGGCGAGGACCGCCGCCACGGCGACGAGCAGGATTCTGGTGCGCATCCGGGCTCCTCTGTCAGGTGCGTGGTTGCCGCATGTGGTGCGCATATCGTGCACCCGAACGTGGGCGGTCGTCAGGGGCGGAGCGGACGGAAGTACTCGCACGGCGGCCCGGCCACCTCGGCGATGGCCCGGAGCAGGATCCCGTCACCCACCGGCGGCCGGTCGGGCACCAGGTCGGTGAGCGGCGCGGTGCCAAGGCCGGGGGCGTAGGCGTCCAACGCGGCCAGTTTGGCGGCTCCTGCCTCTGGGGGCCATCCGGCCGCCACGACGTCGTCGGCCGACGTCCCGACGATCCCGGTGGTACCAAGCTCACCGCCCGGCACGAGCCCGGCGAGGCGCTCGCGGGCGGTGGCGACGTCGTCGGAGCGGACGCAGCCGCCCAGCGTCAGGGCCGGGGTGTCGGTGCGTCCCAGGAGGTCGAGTGCCCGCTGGACGGCTTCATGTACGCGCACGTGGTCGGGGTGACCGGTCACCCCGTCGACGCCGACCGTGACGAGGACGTCCGGCCGGTCGTCCGTCACCAGGCGCCTGACAGCGTCCGCGATCTCGGCCAGGTCCCCGGCGGCCAGCGAACCCGGCCCCGCGTCACCGACGTCGCGCCAGCGTCCAGGGACGACGACACCGAACCGGCGTACGCCGAGCGCGCCGCACGCGGAGGCGTACCGCGAGAGTCCCGCGACGGCCGCCGCCTCGAGGGCGTCGTGATCGGACCGGTCCAGCGCGCCACGTGCCGGTCCCGCCCCGATCGCACCGGCCTCGCCGGCCGTGAGGGTCGCGAGCCGAACGTCACCTCCGGCCGCGGCGCACGCGGCGAACGTCGCACCGCCGAAGAATGTCTCGTCGTCGGGGTGGGCGAACACGCCGAGCACCTTCCGTCCGGTCACCAGCGCACCCAGGTCTGCGAACGTCCCAGCCATCACCCCACCCATCTTCGGTGATCATGTTCGCGATGACGAAACCCGTTGGCACCGCTCGACTGCCGACTTGACCGAGGCGACCGTAGCGGGCAACGTCGGCCGCGGACTCCGGGGGATCCCTTCTTGTACGACAGGGCGACGGGCCGGGGGCCCGTCCACTCACCTCGGATTGCTGGATGAACCGGACCCTCCGCATCGTTCTCGCCGCCACCACCGGCATCCTCGTCGTGACCGGTGGCGTCGTGGTGGCGCTGGGCGCAGATCGTGGCCACTTCTGGACTGCGGACCGCACTCCGACCGCCACGCCGTCGCGATCGGCGACGCGCACCCCCGAGCCCACGACGTCGCCTGCAAGGTCGCCGACAGCCACGCCGAAGCCGTCGAGCGCTCGGGCAGGGTCGCGGTCGCCGTTCACGGGCCTGCCGATGGGCGGAAGGGCTCCGAAGCGCGTCCTCGCGGTGAAGATCGACAACGTACCGGCAGCCCGGCCTGCCACGGGCCTGTCCCGAGCGGACATCGTCTACGTCGAACCGGTCGAAGGAGGACTGGCCCGGATCCTCGCCGTCTTCTCCTCCCGGATGCCGGCCACGCTCGGACCCGTTCGGAGTGCGCGGGAGTCGGACATCGAGTTGCTACGCCAGTTCGGGCAGCCGGCGTTCGCCTACTCCGGCGCGAACTCCACGGTGTTCTCGCGGCTTGCCAAGGCCCCGCTGTACGACGTCTCACCAGCGCACGCCGGTGCGGCGTACTTCCGTGGCCGTTCGCGACCGATTCCGCACAACCTGTACGCCAAGCCGGGTCAACTGCTGGCCCGGGCACCGAAGGCGAGCGCCGCGCGCGACATCGGCTTCCGGTTCGGGACCCAGCCGGCGGGCGGCCGGGCCGCGACATCGCACCGAGTCAGCTACCCGTCGTTCCGTGCCGACTTCCACTGGGCGGCGAAGCAGCACCGCTGGCGGGTGGCCATGGACGGCACGCCGATGCGGGCCACCGACGGCGCGCCGCCTGGTCCGGCGACGGTCGTGGTGCAGTACACCGACATCCGGCGTACGGCGCTGAAGGACTCGGCGGGCAACTTCTCGCCGTACACCGAAAGCGTCGGCTCCGGCCGAGCGCTGGTGCTACGGAACGGCCGTGCGTACGACGCCCGCTGGTCCAGACCGCGTGCTGCCGCGGGTACGAGTTTCACCACAGGTTCTGGCCGTCCGATGACCTTCGCGCCGGGACAGACCTGGGTCGTGTTCGCTCCCAGGTGATGGTCGCGTCGGTCCGCGCCGCCCGTCAGTCCCAGACCTGGGCGTGCTTCTCGAAGATCTCCCGATCACTGTGCAACGGGATCACACACAGGAGGTGACCGCCGGGAGCACGCAGAATCCGGCAGTCGAGCCACCGGTTGACCTCCACAGCCCCGAGACCGACCAGCCGCGCGGTCTCGGCGTCCACGTCGTCGGTCTCGATGTCCAGGTGGTAGCGAGCCTGGTCGTCGACCGCCTGGATCGCCATCACCAATCCCGGGAACGCCTCGGGCAGACCGGTGAACTGCTCCTCCCCGGGGACCGGCCGTGCCGGAACTCCCAGCGCCGCCGACCAGAAGCCCGCCGCGGCAGGCACCTCGTCACGGGGTACGTCGATGAGGAGTGTGGAGAAGCGGCTGCGATGCACGTCGGCACTGTAACAACGCACTGCCTTCTCCCGGTTCGTCCCGAGCTGCGCGCGGCCGGCTCGTCGCTGTGGCTGAGGTCCTCCGGAGCCAGGTGGAAGATGGGGTGGTTGGCATTCCTGTCGTACCGAAAGAAGGTCCGGGATGTACGACTCCGGCACACTTGAGAGCCTGAGCCAGGCGGAGTGCCGTCACCTGCTTCGCGAGACCAGGATCGGCCGGTTCGTGTTCTGGGACCGGACTCATTTCGCCGTCCACCCGGTGCGGTACATCTGTGAGGACGACGCCCGGATCCTGTTCCGGACGGAGAACGGGGCCAAGGTGGAGGCCGGGTCCCAACACCGGGACGTGAGCGTGGAGATCGACCACATCGACCCGATCAACGGGCACGGTTGGAGCGTCGTGGCCAGCGGCCCGGCCGGCCACATCACCGACCCGTACCAGGTCGAGCATGTGCTCAGCGAGCTCCCACAGCCCTGGGCATCCGACGCGGGCAGGGAGGTCGTGTGCGTCTACGTCGACTTCCTCGAGGGCCGGCGGTTCCAGGCGCCCGCGTTCTTGCCGTAGCGAAAGTACGACGAGCCTCGGTAGCCGGTGAACGTCGTCAAGATCGGTTCCCTGTCCGTGGACGCCCTCGACCTACATTCCCCTGGTAACGTCGCTTCCCCCGCGGCCGAACCGGGTGGCTGCGCGGCGACGCAGGAGGCAGTTGTGCTCATCGACGGAATCATCACCGCTGTTGTCGTCGGCGCCATCCTCGGCGCCCTGGGACGTCTCGTGATTCCCGGGAAGCAGAAGATCGGCTGCCTGCTCACCGTCGGCATCGGGATCCTCGCAGCACTCCTCGGCACCGCCGTCGCCCGAGCTCTCAACGTCGCGCACACCCCTGGCATCAACTGGATCCAGCTCGCGATCCAGATTGGATTCGCTGCTGTGGGGGTGGCACTGGTCGCAGGAGGAACACGCCGCCGCTGAGTCAGCGCGCGGGAGCCACCAAACCTTCCAAATCTCACCGAAGGCGCATTACGTCACCGTCGAGCCGTGGTTCGAACTGCGGCGCGCGAGCACCGCGCGGGAGACTGACAGCCCCGGACGAGGAGATCCACCGCTCATGACTGACGACAGCACCCGCCTCGCCGTTCTGATCGACGCCGACAACACCTCCTCGAAGCTGATCAAGGAGATGTTCGAGGAACTCGCCGGCTACGGAACCATCACCGTCAAACGGGCCTACGGCGACTGGACCAACCCGCACCTGACCGGCTGGCGGGACGTACTCCTCGGCAACGCCATCTCGCCGCAGCAGCAGTTCGCCTACACCTACGGCAAGAACGCCACCGACTCGGCGTTGATCATCGACGCCATGGACCTGCTGTACTCCGGCAACGTCGAGGGCTTCGCCATCGTGTCCAGTGACAGCGACTTCACCCCACTGGCCACCCGGCTACGGGAGTCGGGCAAGCGGGTCATCGGCGTCGGGGGACGCAAGACACCGAAGGCGTTCGTGGAGGCGTGCGAGAAGTTCGTGTTCCTCGAAGTCCTCGCCCGCGACCAGACCACGACTGACACGACCGACACGACCGAACCGACGAAGGCAGAACAGCCGCGTCCCATCCAGAGCGTGCTGACCAAGGCGCTGAACAGGGTCGACACCGATGACGACGACTGGGCTTCGCTCAGCGCGCTCGGCAACCACCTGAACCGCACCGACCCGGCGTTCGACGCACGCAACTACGGGTTCGGCAAGCTGAGCGAACTGGTCAAGGCGCAGCCGTTCCTCGAGACCAAGACAGTCGTCGGAACCGGCGGTCGCGGCCGGCTGTGGCTGCGGCTGAAGGGGCGTCGGCCCGCCGAGGAGAAGCCGGCGGTGACCGAAGCGGCGAAGAAGACCGTCAAGAAGGCGGCCGCGAAGAAGGCCACCAAGGAGGTCGCCAAGAAGGCGGCCGCGAAGAAGGTCGCGTCGAAGACCGCGAAGAAGGCGCCGGGCCGGTCTCCTGGGTGACTGCGGCCCAACCAGGCAACGAGGGCGGACGATGGACGACGACGAGTTCTACCGGTGGTACGGCCCGTGGGTGAGCCTGACCCCACCCGAGGTCGCCGCCCTGATGAACGGCATCTCCGTTCCCTGGTGGATCTTCGGTGGCTGGTCGATCGAGGCGTTCACCGGCCGCGCTCGGGAACACGAGGACGTCGACGTCGGGTTCTTCCTGCTCGATCAGCACCGCTCTGGACTGAGCTAGGACAGGGGCAGGGGACCGCGTTCGAGGACCTCGGCGAGCCGACGGGCAGTGGCGGTGAGCGCCTCCTGGTTCTTCGTCCACACGTTCCAGCCCAGGTGGGTGAAACCGATGTGCAGCTCGTAGCAGTGGTGACGGGTGGCGGCATCGACGAGCGCACCGGGCTCGGCCCGCACACTGGGGTCCCGCAGCAGGCCGGTCAGCGGGTCGGCAGCGGCGATCCCCGGATGCCACGGCGCCCAGAAGGTGCACCAGGCGGCATCGAAGAGGAAGTCTCCGCGCACCGAACACTTCCACGACAGCACCGCCTCGATCCGCCGAGCGTCCGGGCTCACCAGTACGTTGCCGTGCAGCAGGTCACCGTGTACGAGGTCGCGACGCTCCGGGCAGGCGTCCACCAGGGACCGAACCTGTTTGGTCACCTCCGCGGACAGCGCGGCCAGCTCTCGATCCTCGGCAAGCGCCTCGGCCCATCCGTGCACCACCTTGTCCGGGTCGTCGGCCAAGCCGGAAAGGAGGAACTCCCGCCAACTGAGCGTTGACGGCGGCTGGTGCCAGACCACCGGGGAGTCCGGAGCCGCCGGCGCTCGGTAGAGCGCGGCGAGCAGGCGGGTGAGGGTCGGGCCGATCGCGTCGGCCTGCTCGACCGGGGTGTCCTCCAGGAACCGCCCGTGGTGACGTACCGAGATGGCGTACGCCCGTCCGGACGCGGTGGTGCCCACCTCCCTGACCTCCGGCACGGGCAGGTCCGGACCGGCGAACGCCATCGCCATCCGGTCGGCTTCGTACCAGTTCGCGTCCGGACCGAAGCGGACCACGAGCTCCTCGCCGCCCGCGCGGTAGGCCCACGCCGACGACCAAGCTCCGCCCGACAGCGGCTCGAGATCCTGCACGCCACCAGGCCGTCCGGCCAGGAATGCCTCTACCTCGTCCTGCTTCAGCTCGTCCACGCCCATCGCGCCAGTATCCGGCACGCGCTGGGTAGGTAAGGGAGCAGGCTCGCGTCATACCCCGGCGTTCATGCTGGTGCCGGGCTGACCGCAGGAGCACCCCAGGCTCCCTGAGCGATTCCGTCAGCCGAGATTCAGGGTGTGGTGCGGCTCGGTGGCCGCCGCGAGGGCGCCGGTCGAGTCACCGAGATGCCTGGCGCTGTTGACCAGGCCGACCATGCTGAACGCCTGAGGCGTGTTGCCGAGCTGCCGGCCCGTGCGGGGGTCGTACTCCTCGCTGAGCAGTCCGACGTCGTTTCGCAGCGAAAGAAGGCGTTCGAAAAGCTGCCGTGCCTGGTCCTGGCGCCCCAGAGCGTGCAGGGCGTCGACGAGCCAGAAGCTGCACGCGAGGAACACTCCCTCGCTCCCCGCAAGCCCGTCGACGTTCTCGTGGCCCGGGTCGTAGCGCAATACGAAACCGTCGACGCTGAGCTCACGCACGATGGCGTCGACCGTGCCGGCGACCCGCGGGTCGGTCCAGGGCAGGAAGCCGGTACGAGGGATGAGGAGCAGGGCCGCGTCGAGCCCGCTGGAGCCGTAGTACTGCGTGAAGGTGTTTCGTTCGGCGTCGAAACCGTGCCGGCACACCTCGGCGCGCACTTCGTCCCTGAGCGCGCGCCACTTGTCGACCGGCCCGTCCAGATGGTGGCGTTCGACCGCCTTGATCGCCCGGTCGAACCCTGTCCACGCCATCACCTTGGAGTGGACGAAATGCTGGCGCGGCCCCCGCACCTCCCACAGGCTGTTGTCCGGCTCGCGCCAGTTGCCTTCGAGGAAGTCGAGCAGTGCGCGCTGGAGATCCCACGCCTGGTCGGTGGCGCCGATGCGAGTCTCCCGAGTCAGGTGCAGGCCGTCGAGGACCTCGCCCCACACGTCCAGCTGGAACTGGTCGGCGGCGGCGTTTCCGACCCTGACGGGCGACGAGCCGCCGAACCCCTTCAGCCAGTCCAGGGTGTACTCGGGCAGGCGGCGGGTGCCATCCAGTCCGTACATGATCCGGAGGTCTGCCGGATCGCCGGCCGCCGCACGAAGCAGCCAGTCACGCCAGGCCTTGGCCTCGTTCACGAACCCGGCGCCGAGCAGGGCCTGCAGGGTGAAGGTGGCGTCCCGGAGCCAGCAGTACCTGTAGTCCCAATTGCGCTCTCCGCCGAGTTGCTCCGGCAGCGAGGTCGTGGCCGCGGCGAGGATGCCCCCAGTCGGTGCGTACGTCAGAGCCTTCAGGACGATCAGCGCCCGGCGGACCTCGTTCGACCAGGCCCCGGTGTAACGGCACTGCTCGATCCAGCCGGTCCAGAACGCCTCGGTCTCCCCCAGCGCCCGGTCGGGATCGACCGGACTCGGCGGCGAGTGGTGGGATGGCTGGTACGTCAGTACGAACGGAACCCGCTGCCCGGCCCTGACGGTGAACTCGCTGTGGGTGGTCAGATCACGTCCGTGCAACGGAGCGTCCGTACGCAGCCAGAGCGAGTCCGGCCCGGCGACGGCGCACAGATCCGTCGAGTCCCGCCGCACCCAGGGGACGATGTGCCCGTAGTCGAAGCGGATCCGCAGCTGCATGGCCATCGGCACCGACCCGGACACGCCCTCGACGATCCGGACGATGTCGGCCGCGCGGCCTCGGGGCGGCATGAAGTCGATGACGCGGACCGAACCGGTCGGGGTGTCCCACCGCGTCTCCAGGACCAGCGTGTCGTCACGGTAGCGCCGCGAGGTGGCCTGCCCCGGATCGCTGCCGTCACGCCCGGCCGGCGCGATCCGCCAGTGACCCGCCTGCTCGTCGTGGAGGAGCGCCGCGAAACAGGCGGACGAGTCGAACCGCGGCATACATGCCCAGTCGATGGAGCCGTCGAGACCGACCAGGGCAGCCGTCTGCAGGTCGCCGATCATGGCGTAGCTCTCGATCGAGGCGGGCACGAGCCGATCCTTTCGACGGGGTGACAACGGAGCGCCGAGCTTAGGACGTCAGAGTGTGAGAACGACCTTGATGTCGTCGGGCTCGGCGGTGACCGCCTCGCTGAACCGCTCGAGCGGGACTCGCCGGCTGATCAGGCGGTTCAACCAGTCTAGGTCCGCGTCGGCCAGCGCTGTCGCGGCGGCGGCATAGTGGCGCTGGTTCGCGTTCACCGAACCGATCACCACGTCGTTCTCCAGCACGATGCTCCGGTTCGTGGCGCCGGCGTCGATATTCAGCCGGTGCCCACCGGCCGACACCCCCGTGAGGCAGACGATGCCGTACGGCGCGGTGGCGGCGATGGCGTCGAAGACCACCTCGCCCACCCCGGTCGCCTCGATCACGACGTCCGGCTCCAGCCTGGCCACCACGTCCCTGACCGGATCGGAGTGGTACTCCGCCCCCAGATCCCTTACCGCGTTGGGTTTCTGGCCATCCTTCACCAGATCGACGACGTGTACGTCGAGGCCGCGCTGTCGGCCGATGAGCGCCGCGAGCAGTCCGATGGGGCCTGCCCCGGTGACCAGGACTCGCTGCGGCTCGAACCACGACCGCGCGCCTACCCGGTCGACCTGTTCCCACGCCTTGGCGACCACGCTGGTCGGCTCCACCAGGTTTCCGACCGACTCCAGCCGCGGGTCCACCCGGATCGCGTAGTCCTTCTTCACCGTCCACAGCTCGCTGGCGTACCCGTCGAGCTCCTTGATCCCGCGCTCGGTGTAGCGGCCGTTGCGGCACATGTCGAACTCGCCCCTGGCGCAGGCCCCGCACGGCACCGGATCCGGCCGGCGGACCACCCCCACCACCAGGTCGCCGCCGACGAACCCGCTGCCGCCGGGCGCACTGACGACCCGGCCCAGCGACTCGTGTCCCAGCACCAGCCGGGACGCACCGGGAGGAGCCCAGCCGTAGTGGCCACCGATGATCTCCCGGTCCGTTCCGCAGATCCCTATCGCCAGACCGCGTACGAGCAACTCGCCGTCCTCGGGTGAGGGATCGGGAAGCTCCTCCACCGACACCGGGATCGAGGTGCCGTTGCAGGCAGTGCCCGGCTGGACGGTCAGTGCGCGCATCTGGCTGGCTCCGAATCTGACTCGTGTTTCGGGTCGGATCGCTCGTGGGCGGACAAGATCGATGTCCTACCCAGACATCCGACCCTCACTCACGCCTCGTTGACGACTACAGGCGTGGAGTGCAAAGACTTGTCCAAGGCGCTCTTCGAGTTCGGCGGCCGAGATGAGGACAGCGGTCGGTACGCCCCGGTCGGTGAGCGTGATGTGCTCGTGCTGGGCAGCGCGTCGGGCAAGCTCGCCGATCCGACCGCGGGCCTCAGCGATGGGATACGTAGACGTCATCCACGTAGTGGGCTTCTGCATTACATTCCAGGCTATTTCCCGTCAGACGCAAGGCGGACGTAGCCATGCATGAAGTACGCACCGAACGACTCGGCAACCGGCGCCGGCAGGCGGGACGCGTTCCGCTCCGGGTCGGAGTGGGATAGTGCTCGGTGGCACCCCAGTCGCCCGGTGCCGGACACTGAAGACGCGGAAGACGCATCGGGTACGCAGGACGCCATGACCGGAAGTGAGCGTGCAATGGCGAGGCCGAAGGGGCAGCAGCACGGGGACGGACCACGATCGACCCGCACGAAGGTGGCGGAGCTCCGGGCCGAACAGGCACGTCAGGCGCAGCGCCGCCGGCTGGCCGTCGTGGCAGCTGCGGTGGCGGTGGTGCTGGTGGTGATCGCCGCGATCGTCGGGATCTACCTGACCAGAGGCGGCAACAGCACCCAGCAGGCCGGCGGGAGCGGAGTCCAGCCGTCGGTGGAGAAGGCGGTGACGACCGTTCCGGCCCAAACCCTGGCCTCGGTCGGCAAGGGCAGCGTCCAGCAGTGGCCCCAGGCGGTGAAGGCGAAGCCGATCACGGCGGGCGGCAAGCCGAAGGTGCTCTACGTCGGGGCGGAGTACTGCCCCTACTGCGCGGCCGAGCGGTGGTCGATGGTGGTGGCGTTGAGCAGGTTCGGCACCTTCAAGAACCTCGGTACGACACACTCCGCCTCGGAGGACGTCTACCCCAACACCGCGACGTTCAGCTTCCACGGCGCCAGCTACTCCAGCCGTTACCTCAGCTTCGTCGGCAAGGAGCTGACCACCAACAAGCGCAGCGGGAACGCCTACACGCCGCTGGACAAGCTGACGGCGGCCGAGGAGGCACAGATCAAACAGGTCACAGGTGGTGGCCAGCTGTCGTTCCCCACCGTGGACTTCGGCGGGCGCTATCTGGTGTCGGGCTCGCAGTACGACCCCTCGGTCCTGCAGGGCAAGACGATGGAGCAGATCGCGTCCGCGCTGAAGGACCCGAACGATCCGGTCGCCAAGGCCGTCGTCGGTTCGGCCAACACGATCATCGCGACACTGTGCAAGCTCACCGGCAACCAGCCCGACAACGTATGCGGGACGAGCACCGTCAAGCAGCTGCAGAGGCACCTCGATGCCTCAAGCTAGACGGCCTCGCCCCGGCACCAGTCCGACGACCAGCGCCGCACGCGAGGAAGCCGGCATGCCTGGTAAGCCTGGTGCGCCCGGCACGCCCCAGGCATCGCGGATCGCGCCTGCCTGGGCCGCCCCGGCGTCGCTGGTGTTCTGCCTGGTGGGGCTCGGCCTGTCCGCCTATCTGACGTACGCCCACTTCACCAGCGCGAGTGCACTGGCCTGCCCCGACAGCGGAACGATCAACTGCATCAGGGTCACCACCAGCCCGCAGTCGATGCTGTTCGGTGTCGTCCCGGTCGCCGTCGCCGGCCTGGCGTACTTCGTCGGCATGACGGTCCTCTGCCTGCCGGCTGCCTGGCGGTCAGGATCGGCGCTGGTGCGGTGGACGCGCCTCGCCGGCGGGGTCGCAGGTGTCGCGATGGTCTGCTACCTGATCTACGTCGAACTCCTCGTCGTCGGCGCGGTCTGCCTGTACTGCACCGCCGTCCACGTCGTGACGTTCTTGCTGTTCGTCGCGATCCTCACCGCCGACGTCCTGGCCACCGGGCCCGGGGACAGCCACGACCTACCCTGATGTCCCCCGCCACTAGTTGCTGCCGGCGCGGACCAGGCCGCATTCGTAGGCGAGAACGACGGCTTGGACGCGGTCGCGCAGGCCGAGTTTGCTCAGGATCCGGCTGACATGGCCCTTCACGGTCCCCCCGGTGAGGCAGAGGCGGGCAGCGATCTCGGCGTTGGACAGTCCGCGGGCGATGAGCTCGAGTACTTCGCGCTCTCGTTCGGTGAGGGCGCGAAGCTCGACCTCGGAAAGGGGCAGTGGATCGGTGTTGGTCCCGATGTGGCGTTCGATCAACCGTCTGGTCACGGTCGGGGCGACGATGGCGTCGCCGCGGGCGACGGCGCGGATCGCGGACAGCAGGTCAGGGGCGAGGGTGTCTTTGAGGATGAATCCGCTGGCGCCGGCGCGCAGGGCCGTGTAGACGTATTCGTCGAGGTCGAACGTGGTGAGGATCAGTATCCTGGGCCCGTCGGGGATCTCGGCGCGGATGCGGCGGGTGGCCTCGACGCCATCGACGTCGGGCATCCGGATGTCCATCAACACGACGTCGGGCGCGGTCTCGGCCGCCATCGCCGCGGCCCGAGCACCGTCCTCGGCCTCGCCAACGACGTCGATGTCGTCGGCGTTCTCGAGGATCATTCGGACACCGGCACGGAGCAGCGCCTGATCGTCGACCAGGAGTACGCGGATCATGCGATCGACGTTTCTGCGAAGGGGAGTCGGGCTCGTACGACGAAACCACCGTGCAGCCCTGGACCGGCGAACAGCTCTCCACCCAGCAGTTCCGCCCGCTCGCGCATGCCGCGAAGCCCGTTGCCGACGCCATCGGGGGCAGGCACCGCGGCACCGTTGTCGCTGATCTCCACTCGGAGTTCGTACTTTCCATACGTGAGACTCACCTGGGCACAGGCGCCCGGACCGGCATGCTTCATGGTATTGGTCAGTGCCTCCTGGGTGATCCGGTACGCCGACAGGTCGACGGTCGTGGGGAGAACTCCTGGTGCTCCGTCGATGTGCAGCTGCACATGGGTGCCGGCCTGGCGTACCTGGTCGATGAGGTGGGGCAGCCGGTCGAGCCCTGGTACGGGATGGGGAGAGCCGTTCACCGGCCCGACGGCGGCGAGCACCTGGCGCATGTCCGCAAGCGAGGCCCGCCCGGTCTCGACGATGGTGGCAAGTGCGGCGAGGGTGTCCGCGGGCCGCTTCTCGAATACCGCTGCACCGCCCTGTGCCTGCATGACGATCACGGAGAGGCCGTGTGCCACCACGTCGTGGAGCTCGCGGGTGATCCGGCTGCGCTCGGCGGCCGCGGCGAGGGCGGCCTGTTGGTCCCGTTCGCGTTCGAGGTCACGCGCCCTCGCGGTGAGCTCGTCGAGGTACGCCCGGCGGCTCTGGACGCTTGACCCGATTGCCCAGCCGGCCACGAGAATCGGGCCGAGGATGGGGATGCCTCCCCAGCCGGTGGGTCCCAACGACGCTTCCATCACCTTCCCATCCGTCACTTTCCCCGGGACGGGTGGGCGAAAGAGGGGACTCGGCGGAGGTTCGTCACCCAGGGGAACGTCTCCAGGCATGCTCGGTTTGGCCAGCTCGACGGGCTGCAGCGGCCTGTCGTCCTCGATGGGATTCTGGTAGGTCCAGCCATCGCTTCGCTCGTCGAGTCCGACGTGGACGGACCAGCCCACCGCCGCGAGCAGCGTGAGGCCCAGGAGAGCGAGTGACGTCCTGCGACGGCATCGGGTGGCAATGGTGTAGACGATGAGCGGAGCGGCCAGGTCGGCGGGTACCGGTCCGGCGATCAGGGCCATGTGGGTTATCGCGGCGACCGTGGCGGCGGCCAGCGCTGGAACCGGCCACCGGCGGCGAACCGCTACGGCCACCACGCAGCTCCCGGTCGCCACCCACCAGATCCAGAGCTGGATCGGCCGAGGTTCGTCAATCGCCCCGTAGATCTTGACGATTCCCAGGCGGGCATCCTTCATCGCGACCGAACTGACGAAGAGCACGACAGCCACGCCGGCGTCCTGGACCGCCGGCCTGCGTAACCAGGCCCAGAGGGCCGCTGCGCGCTCGTACATGCCAGCGCGAGCCTACGTGCTATCGGCGAGGGGGAACTCTGCCTGAGGACAGCGTCTGGACCATGACCGCAGACAGGTGCCGCCTCAGCTGCACCTGGCAGGTGACCGTTGCGGATCCGGATGGCACCCAGGCCCCAGCGTGTCGGAAGACAGGCGACGCCTCATGTCTGGCGACAGATGCACGGCGGGCCGGTGGGTTCGCAGGCTTGTGCGCATGAATCTACGAAGATTTCTCGCCGCTGTGACGGCCCCGTTGGCCGTTCTCGGCACGACCACCGTGGCAGGAAGCCTGCCGGCGCAGGCCAGCGCGCAGCCAGGCCCGCTGTCGACCGTGAAGTGGAAAGCCTGTCCCGAGTACTCCGACCAGGTTCTGGACTGGATGGGGGTCCGCGACAAGGCGTGGTTCCGGGCGACGATGGCCCGGATGGACTGCGGAACTGTCGAGGTTCCGCTGAACTACGCCGATCCCTCCGGCCGGTCGATCAGCGTTGCGGTGACCAGACTTCCGGCAACCGACCACGCGCACCGGTTAGGCAGTCTCGCCGTCAACCCGGGCGGTCCGGGCGGCAGCGGTTACCTGATGCCGATCGAGCTGAGCCAGCCAGGGGCGCCGACCGCGAAGCTGAACGAACGGTACGACCTGATCGGCTTCGATCCGCGCGGTGTCGGCTACAGCACGAAGGTCGACTGCGAGGCCGGCGGCCCTGCGGGCGTACAGGCACAGGGCTTGGCCGGCCTGCAAGGCTGGGCGGGTCTGCAGGGCTTGCAGGCGCAGGGTGTTCAGGCGCAGGGTGTGTCGCCCAGCCAGATCACCGAGGACGACGCCAGGCAGATGTACGACAAGCAGGTGCAGGCGAACAAGGACTGCGCCCAGGCTGATCCGGCGTTCATCGGACAACTGACCACCGGCAACGTGGCTCGCGACCTGGACCGGATCCGGATCGGGCTGGGCGAGAAAAAGCTGAGCTACCTCGGGGTGTCCTGGGGAAGCTGGCTGGGCCCGGTGTACCGCAGCCTGTTCCCGGGCAAGGTCGCCCGGATGTGGGTCGACAGCGTCGCGCCGCCGGACCCGCGGATGGACGCGTTCGAAGCCGGACGGGCGAAGGCCACCGCGATGGACTTCTCCCGGATGGCGGCGTGGATGGCGAGGTTCGACGACACGTACGGCTTCGGCACGACACCTGAGCAGGTCGAGGCCGCCTTGGCTGAACTTCGGCGGGACTTCGACGCCCATCCCAGGACGTTCACCGACCTCGAGAGGCCTGTCGACGGGTTCGTGATCGCGATCTCGGCCGCCCAGCCGTCCGTGGCCTGGCCGCTCGCAGCCAAGGTTCTCGCGGAGTTGCGAGATGCGACCGGTCCGACCGCCCCGCCCACAGTCAAGGAGGTGCTCGGTGGCGGCGAGCGCACCCCACCGCCGGCCGGAGTGCCCGAGATGGACAACAGCACGGCGAACCAGGCGATCTTCTGCAACGGAGACGGCGGTGCACGCGACTTCGACTCTGCGTGGGCGGCCTACCAGGACGGCCTGACGCGTTACCCCGTCACGGGCGTGTTGAGTTTCCCCGTTCCGTCGTGCGCCGGCTGGCCACTGCCCGTCGAACACATCCGGCTCCTGCACACCGGAGGCTCGTTGCAGCTGTCGGGGCACCGCTACGAGTCCGTTTCGGCGTACGAATGGACCGGTGACATGCAGGATGCGGTCGGCGGGGAGGTCTTCACCGTCGAGGACGACATGCACGGCTCAGCGTTGATGGAACCCGGCTGCGCCACCCACGTCGTCGCTTACCTCGACACCGGCGACCCCGGCGCAACCGGATGTCAGGGCGTACCGGTGCCGACCGGACCGGACGAGCTACCGAAGGCCGGAGCCCAGCTCGCGGGCAGTCAACCGCAGTTTGGGGCGATGTCGGCGGGCCGCTAGACACGTCGCTGCGGTGGTGATGTCGGCCTTCTCGAGGCCTGCACGAGGAACGGCTCTCACCGCCTAGCGCACGAAGCACGATGGCCTCGATCCCTTCCAGGGCGAAGGGGTCGAGGCCTTCGTTACGACCAACAGCCCTCAACACCCGGACCAACCTGCGCCGACCTTTGAGGTCGAAGTGGCTAGCCCGCCGCGAGGCGTTCGCGCCGTGCGAGTTCGGCCTCCGTCGGCACCTCGAAGTCCATCTCCCCGATCGGGATCTCACCGTCGCGGACGTAGGTGTTCAGCATCACCCCGGTCTTCGAGACCCAGCTGTCGACCAGCTTCAGCGCCCGCGGGAGCGTGCCGCCGTCGAAGAGCCGCTTGCCGGAGCCGAGTACGACGGGAAAGATCCACGTTCGGAACTCGTCGATCAGGTCGTGCCGCAGCAGCGTCTGGACCAGCCCGGGGCTGCCGTGCACCTGGAGCTCGGGCCCGTCCTCGCACTTCAGCTTCCTGACGTACTCCGCGACATCCCCGGGGATCAGCGTCGAGTTGTTCCACTCGACCCGATCAAGCGTCGTGGAGGCAACGTACTTGCGGGTGCTGTTGAGATGGTCGGCGACGGGCCCCTCGTCGTAGGGCCAGTGCGCGGCGAAGATCTCGTACGTGCCGCGGCCCAGCAGCAGCTCGTAAGAAGTCTCCGAGGGCCGGTTCAGCATCTCCTCGTCGAAGTAGGTCACGGCCCAGCCGCCCATGGTGAAGCCGCCGGTCGGGTCCTCGTGCGGTCCGCCGGCTGCCTGCACGACTCCGTCCAGTGAGACGAACGACGGGACGGCGAGAGTTCTCATCGGTTGCTCCTTCGCGTAGGGGGTCTTCTCCCTCTACAACGAGCGCCCGCGAGAAACTCATCGGTCCAGTGTCAGCGGGAGCCCGAACATCACGAAGTACGCCGAACCGTCGAAGGAAGTGATCTCGGCAACCCGTCCGTCCTCCACCCGCAGCACGTCGATCGCCAGCGGCCTGAACTCCGTCTCCCCCGATGCCCGTAGGTAGTGGGCGGCGCCCGGCTGGCGGTTCGCCCGGACGGGCACACTCCGCAGGGTGCCGAACGCCGGGTCGAACGCCGGAGCAGCCGCGACCATGATCGCGGCGCGCCCCTCGTACCACGTCGGATGCGGCGGCATCGTCAGACGTGCGTCCTCGCGCAGCAGCGCCGCGAGTGCGTCGGCGTCCGCGCTCTCGTGCGCCTCGACGTAGCGGCGTAGCAGCTCACGCTCCTCAGGCGTCGGCTCCGACCTCCTACGCCAGGTCGTCCGCTCTCCGAGGTGCTGCCGAACTGTGCCCCGAGCACGCTGCACGGCGCTGTTCGCCGACGCGACGGTGGTCTCGAGGAGCGACGCGGTCTCCTTGGCGGACCAGCCGAGGACGTCGCGGAGGATGAGCGCTGCCCGTTGGCGGGGCGGCAGGTGCTGGATCGCGGTGATGAAGGCGAGCTCGATGGTCTCCCGGGCGACCACGACCGCGCCCGGTTCCTCCTCAGGCGCCGTCACCTGGTCGAGCAGCCGGTCGGGGTACGGCTGGATCCACGGCAGGTCCGCCGGTGGGGACAGCGGGACCGTCGGATCCGCGGCAGGCGCGACGTCAGGTGGCAGCACCCGCCGGGAACGAGAGCGGAGCTCGTCCAGACACGCGTTCGTCGCGATCCGGTAGAGCCACGCCCGAAACGAGAAGCGCCCGTCGGCACCGAAGGTCTCCCGGCTTCGCCAGGCGCGCAGGAAGGTCTCCTGTACCAGGTCCTCGGCGTCCTCGAGCGAGCCGAGCATGCGGTAGCAGTGCACCTGCAGCTCACCGCGATGGCGTTCGAAGAGCGCGGCGAACGCGGACTCGTCGTGAAGGTCCAGCGGCTCGGCTGAGCTCATCGGTCAGGCCACGTCTCCGCTGGGGGTGATCGCACGAGGGGTCACGAGCGACGCGTGATCGCGTCCGGCATCGGGTAGACGTCGACCGGGCCCAGGCCGGCCACGACGGCCGGGTCGGCCGAACGGATGGCCTGTACCTGTTCGGGGGTCTCCGCCTCGACGACGGCGACCCCCCAGAAGCCGGCCGGGTCCGCGACCGGTCCGAACGCCACCGCGGTGCCCTTGTCCGCGAGGGCCTGCCAGTAGGCGACGTGTTCGCGCATGACCGCCACCTCGGCCTCGGTCATGGTGGAAGGGAAGTCCGGCCGGGGCACGAACCTGTAGAGGAAGTAGCTCATGCGTACTTCAGCTACCACCGATCGCCGAGATCTGTCCAGCACACCGGCTCACGTCGCCGGGTGAGGGATTCGCCGATGTGACGCACGCCCCGCAGGCCCGAGGCGCCCGGCTCACTCGGTCGGGAACGCCTGGTCCCCCTCGCGCCGCTCCCTGTTCCCCGCGACCATGAGACCCGGGCGTCCGAGGGACTGCCCCGCGGTCTGGCGGTTGTGCGGGTGGCGGTAGCCCATGCGCACCAGGCGTCGAGGCTTCGACGAGCGGTTGATGTCGGACCCGTGCACGGTGTTGATCGTCATGAGTACGACGTCACCGGCGTTCGCCGGCACCGGCACCGTGTCGGCCAGGCGGTACTTGTCCATCGGCAGGTGCGGCGAGCACGGACCTTCCTCGGTCTCGGTGATGTGCTCCAGCGCCCCGCCCTGATGCGAGCCCTCCAGGAAACGGATCTCGCCGTTCTCGCTGTTGGTGTCGTCCAGGTGCAGAAGTACGTCGATGAACCTGCCGTCGTCGTGCTTGTAGAACGGGTGGTCCTGGTGCATCGGGAACGGCATCCCCGTCTCGGGCACCTTCACGTGCATCGTCGTGTGGTGGAACTCCACGTCGGGCCCCAGCAGCTTCGACAGTACCGCCACCAGCCTCGGGTTGGAGATCGCCCGCAGCCAGGGGGCCGAGTAGTACTGCAGATCGTGCATGCCGGCGAACTTGCCCGCCCGTTCGGTCTCCTCGTCCATGTACGCCTGCCGCCACGGCCCGGTCCACTCCGAGTCGCGGTTGGCCCACTCGACGATCAGCCGGTCCAGCTCCCGCTTCAGCTCGGCGGTCTCCTCAGGGCTGAACACCTGAGGGACCCGCAGGTAACCCCGCTCCCAGAAGAACTCCGCATCGGCGTCTGTGAGCACCTGGCCCTGCCCGACGGTCGCGGTCATGACGACCCCTCCAGTTGTTCGGTCACCAACAACCCTCAGCGTCCCACAGTCACTGCGGCGAACGCTGCGGTGGAACGCGATCACGACCATATGTGGCTACGAGCGGGCCGGCGGCCATCGCTCCCGTGGGTGGCGTCCTTGCTTCCACTCAGCGGTCGCGCCAGCGGAAGTCGCAGCCCACCGCTTTGTGGTCGGAAGGGAACACCCCGTCGACAGCGTCGCCCGCGATGACCGCGGACTCGACGTCGACGAGCTGGTCCTCGTGGCCGGGACGGAAGAAGATGTGGTCGATTCGCTGGTCGACCAGCTCCGGCCCGGCCCCCAGCGGCGCCGACGGGTGCGTCGAGGGCAACGTGACGGCATCGGCGGCGCAGGCCACCAGCACCGGCAACGGACCCGCCGGATGCGCGACCGTGGCCCTGAGGACGACCGGATCCCACGCACGGTGCCGTGCGGGCATCGCGATCACCTCCTGCTGCACGATGGGCCAACGGCTGAGCAGCGCGACTCCCAGCTCCACCCCGGCATGGTCGGGCCGGGTCGGCGGGTCGGGCGCCGCTGGATACGAGGGCGCGGCGAAGGTCGCGTGGAGGCCGAGCTGCTCGGCGAGTTCGTGCGCCTGGGTCGTACCGTCGGCGCTCCACACCTCCTGCACAGCCACGACGTCGGGCGTGAAGCGCTCGATGGTGGTGAGAATCCCGGGCTGCCGGTCACGCCATCGAGCTCCGAACCGCCACCGGAGGTTCCACGGTCATTGCCCGCAGCCGATGGTCTGCCATCCGCCGCAGCCCAACGACACGCCCGTACGCCGAGGGTCGGTGCGTCGTCGTCGCCGGATCATGCGGAGACCGGGCACGCCGACCGACGTTCCGGCTCCTGCTGCCTGGCCGCAGGGACCGATCGGTGTAGCAGGGCGTAGCCGACGAAGCTCAGCAGGGCCGCGGCCACCGCGACGATCCCGAGCGGCACGGCGGTTCCGGCGCCGGCGAGGCCGACGAGTGGTGCGGTGAGGCCACCCAGGGCGAACCGTGCCAGGCCCAGCAGCGAGGAGGCCGAACCGGCGACGTCGGGATAGTTCTCCAGCGCCAGCGACGTGGCGGGCGGCGTCGTGACGGCCACCCCGCTGACCATGGTGAGCAGAGAGAGGACGATCGCCGCCAGCGGCAGGTGAGCGACCGCCGTGACCAGCACGCCGCTCGCCCCGGCCACGACCATCCCCTGGCCGACGACGAGGGTGCCGCGAACCGACCATCGCGCCGAGATCCGTCCGGCGAGGAAGCCGAAGGTGACGAACCCCAGCGAATTGAGGCCGAACGCGAGCCTGCGGTGAGAGCCCGTAGATGCCCTGAAGCACGAACGTCGCACCGCTGAGGTAGGCGAAGAGGGCGGCGTTGACGAACCCGGTGAGGAGTACGGCGCCCAGGAAGACGCGGTCCGTCAGCAGCCGACGGAACACCCGGCCGCTTTCGGCCAGGCCGCCCGAGTGTCGCCGGGCCGGCAGGAGCGTCTCCCGCACCACGCCGGCGCTGGCGACCAGGATGGCTCCACCGACCACGGCGAGGAACCCGAAGGCGCCGCGCCAGTCGGTCAGCTTGGCGAGTTGCCCGCCGATGACCGGACCGACGATGGCCGCCAGTCCGGCGAGCACCGTGAGCCGGCTGTAGTACCTGAGCAGCCGGGCGCCGGAGTACAGGTCGCGGCCGGCCGCCTGGGCGATGACGATGCCGACCGCCCCGGCCAGTCCCTGCACCAGGCGCGCGGCCACGAGCGCCTCGATGGTCGGGCTCACCGCGCACCCGACCGAGGCGACGATGTACGCGAGCAGACCCACCAGCAGCGGCCGTCGCCGCCCGAACCGGTCGGAGAGCGGACCGGCGACGACCTGACCGGCGGCGAGCCCGAGCAGGCACGCCGTGACGGTGAGCTGCGCGGCCGACGTACTCGCTGCGAGATCGTCGGTGAGCGCGGGCAGCACCGGCAGGTAGAGGTCCATCGAGATCGGCCCGAAGACCGTGAGCAGGCACAGAACGGCGACCATCATGGGCGGAGCAGCACCTTGATCGCGCGCCGCTCGTCCATCGCCTGATACGCCTCGGCGGCCTTCTCCAGCGGCAGCTCCAGGTCGAAAACCCTGCCTGGGTTGAGCTTCCGCTTCCAGATCAGGTCGATCAGCTCGGGAAGGTACTGCCGAACCGGTGCCGGCCCGCCGTGCAGGTGCACGTGGGAGAAGAACAGCTCCGCGCCCGGCAACGCGACGTCGTGGGAGACGCCGACGTAACCGACGTGCCCGCCCGGACGGGTGGCCCGGATCGCCTGCATCATCGACTCCTGCGTACCGACCGCCTCGATCACCGAATGCGCGCCGAGACCGCCGGTCAACTCCTTGATCCGGGCGACACCCTCGTCACCGCGCTCGGCCACGATGTCGGTGGCGCCGAACTCACGCGCGAGGTTCTGGCGGGACTTGTGGCGGCTCATCGCGATGATCCGTTCCGCGCCGAGCTGCCGGGCGGCGAGTACGCCGAGCAGGCCGACCGCGCCGTCACCCACGACCGCGACCGTCCGGCCGGGGCCCGCCTGCGCGGCGACTGCGCCGAACCATCCGGTGCCGAGCACGTCGGAGGCGGCCAGCAGGCTCGGAATCAGGTCGGCGGCGGGCTGATCGGGGGTCGTGACCAGGGTGCCGTCAGCGAGGGGGACGCGGAGGTACTCCGCCTGCGTACCGAGCGCACCCATCGGCACCCGGTTGACGCAGGAGGTCTGGTAGCCGGCCCGGCAGTTCTCGCACGTGTTGTCGCTGGCGAAGAACGAGCCGACGACGAACTGCCCCGGCCGGACCGTGGTGACCTGCTCACCCACCTCCTGCACGACGCCGACGTACTCGTGTCCCATCGGGACTGGGCCGTCGACGGTCTCGATCCCGCGGTAGGGCCACAGGTCCGAGCCGCACACACAGGCGGTGGACAGCCGAATGATCGCGTCGGTGGGCTCGACGATCGTGGGCTGGTCCCGGTCCACGACGCTCACGTCGCCAGGGGCGTTCAGAACTGCTCCTCGCATATCGGACTTCCTCACGGGGTTGGGGCGATGGCACCGGTGATGCGGTGCTGTCGGCGGCCCGGCTCCTCACCCGGCCGACCGTCTCCCATGAAAGCGCGGCAGGCGCGCGGGCGGGAGGTCGCGTTTGCGGGGGTAGAAGCTCGACCCCTTTGGCGACAGCGAACCCGAGGGTGGCGGTCGTACCGTGGGGGCGTGGACAACCGCTCCGACATCCGTGACTTCCTCGCCACCCGGCGTGCCCGGCTCAGCCCGGAGCGAGTCGGGCTGCCCTCCGGAACCGGACGCCGCCGGGTGCCCGGCCTGCGGCGCGAGGAGGTCGCGGTCCTCGCGGGAGTGAGTACGGAGTGGTACACCCGGCTGGAGAAGGGCCACATCAGCGGCGTCTCCGAGGACGTCCTGGACGCGGTCGCCCGGGCGCTTCAACTCGACGAGGCCGAACGCGTCTACCTCTTCGACCTGGCCCGGGCCGCGAAGCCCTCCCGTACGCCACCGCGACGGACCAGGGCCCGGGTCCGCCCGGCGGTCCAGTGGATGCTCGACTCGATGACGGGTTCGGCGGCATTCGTCCGCAACGGACGGATGGCCATCCTCGCCATCAACCCGCTCGGCCGGGCGCTGCACGCACCGATGTTCGACAGCGACACCACCGACGAGCGCGGCCAGGTCAACATCGCGCGGTTCCAGTTCCTGGACCCGAGGGCCCACGACTTCTATCCGGACTGGGAACGCGCGGCCAACATCACCGTCGCCCTGCTGCGCTCCGAAGCCGGCCGTCATCCGTACGACAAGGCACTGCGCGGGCTCGTCGGCGAATTCTCCACCGTCAGTGCGGAGTTCCGCGCCCGGTGGGCGGCCCACAACGTGCGCATCCACTACAGCGGCGTCAAGCAGTTCGCCCACTCCGACGTCGGCCTGGTCGAGATCACCTACCACTCCATGGCCGTGTCGGCATCGGAGAACGAGGTGCTCGACATGACGATCTACACCGCCGAGCCCGGATCCACCTCCGATGACCGGCTCAGGCTGCTCGCCAGCTGGGCGGCCACCCACCCCACGTCGACTCAGAACCCTGTAGAGGAAGTGAAGTAGGTAGCTTGTAAGTCAGGGCAACCCGGCGCGGTCGAGTTCCTCGCGAAGCGCGCGCTTGGGCTTGTGGGTCGTTCTCAGGTCGAGCAGGTGGGCGTCGAACCCCTTCAGGCAACCGCAGCGCTGCGCCAGAGTTCGCGCCTCCGCCAGGAGACCGGCCGCCTGGTGGTACGAACGCCGGTCCTTCTTCTCGATCTCGAGGTCCGCGGCAGCCCGCAGGACCACGATCGCGTCGTCGGGATGGGCGTCGGCGCGGGCCCGGGCAAGCTGGAGCCAGAGTTCGACCCGGCAACCGCCGGCAGCCGCCGCGGCCCATGCACCGTCGACGTCGCGCTCCCACAGCAGCACTTCCACGAGCGTCGAATGCCCGTAGCCGATGGAGAACGGCGGGAGGTCGGTGCGTTGCCCGGCAGCCGGCTGGTCACGCAGTACGCCCAGCGCACGGTCACGCCAGCGGGCGAACGCCTTCTTCCCGGCCACCTTGCGCAGGGCGATGTACGCCTCCAGGCTGGGACTCTCCGCGAAGTTGTCCCACAGCAGTTCCTGCGCCTTGCCCCGATCACCTGTGCGTACGTGGCATTCGGCGGCCAGGGTGCGCAGCCGGGGATCCGGCTGGAAGTCCGACAGGCCGCGCTCGAGCCACTCCAGGGCCTCCGCGTACCGGCTGTCGTCGCGCAGCCGTTGGGCGATCCGGAGAACGTCGTACGCACTGGCGACGTCCCGTGACAGCACTTCCACCAGCGCGTCGGTTCCGCCCTCGCACTCGGCGAGGCGTTCCATCAGAAAGGTGGCGGTGAATCTGCAGGTGTCGTAGTGGCCGGATCGCCTGGCCGGCAGGGCGTTCCACGCATGCTCGACGAGTTCGCGGTATCGCGCCATCCCGGCGGGCCCGAGCACCGAAACGTAGTCGGGAACGGCGGTGAGGAACACTTCGTACTCGCTGCGAAGAGCGCGTTCGGCGAGGAACTCCGCGAGTCGCACCGGGTCAGGCGCGGACGCCGAGCAGGCGTCGAGATGGATCTCCTCAGCCCGCTCGATGGCCCCCCGTAGCCCGCCGTCGGAGTCGTCGATCCGGTCGGCGACCGACTCCAGAAGATCCAGTGCGTACGCCGCCAGCTCCCTCGCGGCGTCCGGGAAGCCCTCCCCGGTCAGCTTGGCCACCTCGGTCAGTGCCTCGTCGACGCCCCGGAAGTACGCCCCGGCCTCGCGGTAGTCGACGAAGTAGCCGACGTCGAACGCCTGCTCCAGCCGGCTGCGAAGGTGCCGGTCGTCGAACGCCTCACCTGCGTCGACGCCGGCGGCCACCTCCAACCGCGCACGCAACAACGGGTCGTCGCCCGCGACCCGCAGCAACTCCGCGACCAGCCACGGGATCTCCTGGCGAAGCAGGAAGTTTCGCAGCCGGCGGTCGCGTCCGCTCCTGCTCGTCGCGTCGCTCGCGCCCTTGCCGGCCGCCTTGCCGGCGCTCTTGTTCCGACCGCGCTTTCCCTTGCTCACGGTTGAGGCTTCGAGTGGAGCGTCTGCGCTGTCCAGCCAGGCCAGCGCCGACGCGACGCAGTGTTTGCAGAAGAAGCCCTCGGCGCCGTACGGGCAGTTGCACCGGCCTTCCAGGCCGAGCGGCGTCAGGTCGAGCCGTACGCGGTAGGCGCGCCCGCCGTCGACGATCGCGGACACGGCCGACCCGTCGACCCTCAGCTCTCGAACCCGGCCGGCCAGGTAGTAGTCCCGGCCACGCTGCAACGACCCGGGGTCGGCCGCTGCGCTGACCATCGGTTCACTCACCGAGATCGCCACCATGCCGGCTGATCATGCCACGCGGTAGCCAGACGCCGACGACCAGGTGGCACAAAAAGTAGCGAATCAGATACTCACAGGGACGACGCGGACTCTCGACCCGCGCGGCCAAGGGCCACGAAACTTACTTGCTGGGTACGTTTCGTGCAGCTTGGCGCGAGAAGATCCGCACGATCATCACCGCCGCGGCGGCCGGGTTCGGGAGATTTCCGCGGGCGCCGATGAGTTCGGGAAACGGACCAGGTCTACACCCCGAGCCACAGGACGTGGACACGAACGAGATCGTTGGGGAGCCCATGACAGCGACCGCACTACCGAAGATCGTCGACGCCGAGACCTGGCAGCGTCACCTCGACGAGCTGCGCGCCCGGGAGAAGGCAGCGACCCGAGAGCTCGACGCGATCGCCGCGCAGCGCCGCCACATGCCGGCGGTCCGGATGCCCGACTACACCCTCGAGGGCGAGGAGGGGCCGGTCAGGCTCGCCGACGTCTTCGACGGCAAGTCGCAGCTGATCGTCTACAACCACATGTGGTTCCCGGGCGAGGAGTGGCAGTGTCCCGGCTGCACCGGCTTCACCTCGCAGTTCACCCGGCTGGACTTCCTGGACCACTACGACGCCCGGTTCGTCGTCGTCACCCAGGGCCCGATCGACGAGGCGCTCGCCTACAAGCGACGCGTCGGCAACCAGATGACGTGGTACTCCACCGCGAACAGCTCGTTCGGTGCGGACGTCGACGCGCCGGCCGGCGGCGGGTTCGCTGTCAACGTGTTCTTGCGCGACGGAGACACGGTCTACCGCACCTGGCACACCAACGGCCGGGGCACCGAGCAGCTCAGCCACGTCTTCGGGCTCATCGACCTGCTGCCGTACGGCCGGCAGGAAGACTGGCAGGACTCCCCGGACGGCTGGCCGCAGGCGCCCACCTACAGCCGGTGGGTCAGCTCCCAGGAGGTCGCCGCGCTCTACGGCCCGAAGGACTGAGCGCATCTGAGGCGGGGCCGCCACGACCGGCCGGGCGCAGCCGGGCGTAGCCGAACGCCTGTAGAGGAAAAGGCACATGACCAAAGCGGGTCCATGTGCGGTCACCCACGCATCGCGACGCCGTGCCGCCAGTAGCCCATGAACGCCACCTGCCGGCGGTCGAGTCCGGCCTCCTTGACCAGGCAGCGCCGAAGCGTGGTGACCACCTTCGACTCCCCTGCGATCCACGCGTAGAGCCCGCCCCACTTGCCGGCGCCGGTCGTCGGGTCGGCCGTCCGGTCGGCCGTCGGCGCGTCGATCGGTTCGCCGGAGGAGGAGTACGTCGGGGTCTCCCACAGGTCGGGCAGCACCTGACGGTCGTCGACCAGCTCGCGTGTCGGGGCAAGCCCGAGATGACGGCGTACCGCGGCGACCTGGCGCCGGCCGTGCGCTGCGCCGTCGCGGGGCAGCCAGACCACGTCGATCCCGGCTGGCGCCGGGATGTCCAGCACGTCGCCGGACTCCGGGACCTCGAGGAAGGCCGCACCACAGACGTCGGCGTGCAGTGCGTCCAGCGCGGACAGGATGCTGCACGCCGCCGGCACCGCGGTCTCGTCCGCCACGAGCAGCACCTCCCGCAACCCGCACGGGTCGAACTCGATGCCACCGAAGTGCACCCCCCGCCTGGGCCCGACCAACAGCAACCGGTCATGCACGCGCGCCTTCGCCGCCCAGCACGAACCCGGTCCGGACTCGCCGTGCAACACGAAGTCGACCACCACCCGGGCGTCGCGGCCGGCACCACGGACGTCCCGAACGGTGTAGGTGCGCATGTGCCCGCGCTCGGCGTCCGGGAGGCTCAGCCAGGCGGAGTACCAGGACTCCTCGCCGGCCAGGCTGGGCAACACACCGCTCGGGCCGGGGAAGATCAGCTTGATGCGCTGGTCGTACAGCTCACCCTGTACCCCGAAGTCGGCCAGCTCCGGGCCGGCCAGCTCCACCCGCACGAAGCTCGGCGAGAGGCGTTCGACACCGACCGCCTCTACTTCGCTGAGGATCACCGGCAGGGTGCGCCCGGTGGTTGTCGTCATCGCATCTCCTGATGGTGGCGGCCGATCGGGACGACCAGCGGAGTGTGCGAGACAGGGTCGGTGACGACCCGGCTGTCCAGGCCGAAGACCTTCCGTACGTTGTCCTCGGTGACCACCTGGCCGGGCGCACCCTCCGCGACGACCAGGCCCTCGCGGAGCGCGACGAGGTGGTGGGCGTACCGCGAGGCGAGGTTCAGGTCGTGCAGCACCATCACGATCGTGGTGCCCCGACCGTGGTTGAGGTCGGCGAGCAGGTCGAGCATCTCCACCTGGTGGGCGACGTCGAGATAGGTCGTGGGTTCGTCCAGCAGCAGCAGATCGGTTTTCTGCGCGAGCGCCATCGCGATCCAGGCGCGCTGGCGCTGGCCCCCGGACAGCTCGTCGACCACCCGCTCGGCGAGGCCGACGGTGCCGGTGAGGGTCATCGCCTCCACGACCGCGCGCTCGTCGGCTGCGCTCCACCGGCCGACGATGCCCCGATGGGGGTGCCGCCCGCGGGAGACGAGATCCACGACGGTCACGCCCTCCGGGCTCACCGGCGTCTGCGGAAGCAGCCCGAGAGTCCGGGCCACCGCCCTGGTCGGCAGGCGGTGGATGGCCGCACCGTCGAGGAGCACCGATCCTTCGGTCGGCCTGAGCAGCCGAGCCATGCCGCGCAGCAACGTCGACTTGCCGCAGGCGTTGGGGCCGACGACGGCGGTGACCTGGTGGTCCGGGATCCGTACGGACAACCGCTCCACGACCATGCGGTCGCCGTATCCGAGCGTCACGTCCTCGGCGCGCAGGCGTGCGGGCAAACCCGCGGTGCTCATCGCGTTCTCCTTCCGGTACGGCCGCGGGCCAGCAGCCAGAGCAGGAACGGTGCGCCGAGGGCACCGGTGACGACGCCGACCGGGAAGTTGATGTCGGCGAGGAGATAGTCGGCCACGTAGTCGGCGGCCACGACGATGGTCGCGCCGGTGAGGGCCGCCCCGACCAATGTCGTACGCCCGGCGTCGAGCGCCCGTGCGACGGGGCCGGCGAGGAACGCGACGAACGCCACCGGCCCGGCCGCCGCCACCCCGCACGCGGTCAGCACCACCGCGAGCAGAAGCAGCGCGTCGGCCCGGCTGCCGGGGACGCCGAGTCCAGCGGCGGCGTCCTCGCCGAGTTCCAGGGTCCGCATTCCTCGTCCGAGCCAGGCGAGCGTCGGCAGCAACACCACGAGCAGCGCCGCCAGCAGGCCGACGGTGGGCCAGGCGGCGCTGCTGACGCTGCCGGTCAGCCAGCGCAGCACCACCTGTGCGTCGTACTCGTCGGCACGTGTGAAGACGTACTGGATCAGCGACTGCAGGGCGGCGGCCACGCACACGCCGACCACCACCAGCCGGTAGCCGCCGCCGTTTCCTGCCACCAGCCGGACGAGGACCGAGACGCCGACGGCACCGGCGACCGCGGCCAGCGAGACGGCAGGGCCGCCGAGTCCGAGGATCACGATCGCGACCACGGCGGCCGCGCTGGCTCCGACACTGACACCGATGACATCCGGACTGGCGAGCGGGTTACGCAGGACGGTCTGGAAGATGGCGCCACCGGTCCCGAACGCCGTACCCACCAGCACCGCGAGCACCGCCCGCGGCAGCTTGCTCTCCAGCAGGATGTACGTCGCACCGGGGAGGTCCGTGCCGGTGAGGATGCGGAAGAAGTCCGGGACCGTGATGGTGAAGTCGCCCAGCAGGACCCGGGCCGCGAACGCGAGCAGCAGTACCGTGGCCAGTCCGCCGACGACCATGCGGTGCCGGCGCCGCGGGATCCGCCGCGCTCGGCGTACGGTCTCGGCGGTGGTCGCCGTCGCGGCAGCCGCGTCGATCTGCGTCATCACAGCCCTCCCGTCCGTCCCCGGCGCAGCAGGACCAGGAAGACGGGCACACCGACCACGGCCGTCATGATCCCGACCTGCACCTCGGTCGGCGGGAGTACGACCCGGCCCACGGTGTCCGCGAGACCGACCAGGAGGGCGCCACCGACAGCGCTGAGCGGAACCACCAGGGCGTGCCGGGGCCCGGTCACCGCGCGGACCGCGTGCGGCACGATCAGGCCCACGAAGGCGATCGGCCCGGCCAGTGCGGTGGCGGTGCCGGCGAGCAACGCGATGGCCAGCCCGAGAACGACTTTGTCCAGCCGGACACGCCGGCCGAGTCCCCGGGCCAGGTCGCTGCCGAGTACCAGCGTGTCCAGCATCCTGATGCCGGCGATCGCGAACACCAGGCCGGCCACGAGGAACGGCATACCGGCGACCAGGACGTCGAACCCCCGCCCACCCACGGTGCCCACCTGCCACAGCCGGAAGGACTCCATCGTCCTCCGGTCGACGAGCAGTACGCCGGACGTCCAGCAGCCCACCGCGGCGGTCACCGCGGCACCCGCGACGGCGAGCTTCAGCGGGCCGGCACCGTCACGGCCGAGGGACGCGATCACGTGCACCACGACGGCGGCGATTGCCGCACCACCGAACGCGAACCAGAGGTACTCGTGCACCTGCGAGACCCCGAGGTAGGAGATCGCGAGCACCATGGCGAAGCTCGCCCCGGCGTTGACGCCGAGGATTCCCGGGTCGGCCAGCGGGTTGCGGGTCAGCCCCTGCATGCAGGCCCCGGCCATCCCGAGTGCGGCTCCCACCGCGAACGCCATCAGGGTGCGTTCCAGCCTCGCCTGGTAGACCGCGTGCAGCGGACTGGCGGAGTCGAACAGTGCCGCCCACGAGAGCCCGCTCGACCCGACCAGAACGGACGCGGCGAACACCGCGGCCCCCGCCACCGGAACCCCGACCACGGTGACCACGGCGGGCCGGCGCGACGCCCGCGGGCGGACCCGGCCGGTCGACTGTGCGAAGGTCACGAGCGATCGACCGCGTGCGCGACGTGCGGCACGAAGTGCTCGATGACGTACGGGATCGACAGCGGGGTCGGGTTGGTCACCGCCAGGCTGACGTGCTTGTCGGGTTCGGCGTAGGCGCGCCCGTCGGCGATCGCCGGGATCTTGCCGATCAGCTTGTGTTCGGTGAAGGTCCCGAGGTCACCGGGGTTCTCCGACCAGGTGAGCAGGACGTCGGACCAGAGCTCCGGTGCCCGCTCCGCCGACACCGTTCCGTAGAACTGGCCCGGCTTGATCGCCCTGGCCACCGACGGCGCGTCCACCAGGCCGAGGTCGTGCATGAACGACACCCGCGGGTCCTGCGGGGCGTAGATCCCGACCTGGGACAGGTCGGTGGTGGCGAGGTAGGCGAAGATCAGCGACTTGCCCCGCAGCTGCGGGTACTTCGCGCGCGCGTCCTTGATGCGCTGCTCGGTACTGGCGGTCACCTGCTCGGCGGCCTCACTGCGTCCGAGGGCCTTGCCGACAAGCTTCAGCGACGTACGCCAGGGCGTGACCCAGGCGGCCTCGGGATAGGCGACCACGGGGGCGATCCTGCTCAGCTTGTCGTACTGCGCCCTCGTCAGGCCGGAGTTCGTGGCCAGGACGACGTCCGGGCGCAGCTTGGCGATCTCCTCGGCGGGCGGGCCGTCGGAGTCGTCGTACCTCACCGGAGCCTTCATGCCGGTGCTCCTCAGCTCGGCGTCGAACCAGTCCGACGAACCGGCCTTGTTGCCTCCCCAGGTCAGCTTCGTGGCGCCGACCGGATCGACCCCGAGCGCGAGGGCGTTGTCCTGGTCGCTCCACCCCAGGGTGGCGACCCGCTTCGGCTCCTTCGCGATGGTGGTCTCGCCGAAGGCGTGCCTGATGGTCACCGGGAACGCCGTGTTCCCGCCCCCGCTGGCAGTGTCCGCGGCGCGGGTCTGCCCACCGTCCGTCGTGGAACCGGTCGTACAACCGGTCAGAGCCAGTGTGGTCGCGGCGGCGATGCCGGCCAGGAGGCGACGTCTCGACATGTCGTGATCCAGTCCCGCGTGAGATGAAGGCAACTTAGGTTAGCCTAAGCTATCTTGCGCTACGCCACCCGCCCGCCGCGCCAGTCGGTGCCGCCACAGCGTCACGCAACGGTGGGCGCAGGTGTCCTTGGCGCCTTCGGGCCGAACGGCCCCGGTCCGCGGGCCCGTCGGATGCGAACGTGGTCAGCAGAAGCGGCCACAGTCTCGGGAGGAACCATGGGCACGATCACCACCACCGACGGCACGCGGATCCATTACAAGGACTGGGGATCCGGGCCGCCCATGGTGTTCAGTCACGGCTGGCCGCTGACCGCCGACGCGTGGGACGACCAGTTGATGTTCACGGCCTCGCACGGCTACCGCGCGATCGCCCACGACCGGCGCGGCCACGGCCGTTCGTCCCAGCCGTGGAACGGCAACGACATGGACACCTACGCCGACGACCTCGGCCTGCTCATGGAAGCTCTCGACCTCAACGACGCGGTCCTGGTCGGCCACTCGACCGGCGGCGGCGAGGTGGCCCGCTACATCGGGCGTCACGGCTCGAGCCGAGTGGCCAAGGCCGTGCTCGTCAGTGCGGTGCCGCCGTTGATGCTCAGGACGCCGGGCAACCCGAAGGGCCTGCCGATGGAGGTGTTCGACGAGATCCGGGCCGGCGTGGCCACAAACCGTTCGCAGTACTGGAAGGACCTCAGCGCGCCCTTCTACGGCGCCAACCGGCCCGGGTCCACGGTGTCGCAGGGAGTACGGGACGCGTTCTGGCTGATGGGGATGACCGTCGGGCTCAAGGCGGCCTACGACTGCGTGAAGGCGTTCTCCGAAACGGACTTCACCGACGACCTGCGCCGCATGGACGTGCCCACGCTGATCGTGCACGGCGACGACGACCAGATCGTTCCGATCGACGCGTCCGGCCGCCACTCGGCCGAGATCCTCGCGGACGCCACGCTCAAGGTCTATCCGAGTGCCCCGCACGGACTCACGGCCACGCACAAGGACCAACTGAACGCCGACCTGCTGGAGTTCGCCGGCGTGCCGGTCCCGTCCCAGCGCGAGAGACGATAGCCGGCCAGCCGGATCGGGGCCGGCAGGGCGATCAGCCGAGTGCGTAGTGGAGGTGTACGACTCCACTACCGAAGCGATGCTCGTCCAGAAGCCGGAGCGGGACGCGTACTCCGCCGGGCAACGCCGGCTTGCCACCACCGACGATCACCGGGTTGAGGAAGAGATGGCATTCGTCCACCAGGCCCGCCGCGATCGCCTGGCGTGCCAGATCGGCACCACCGATCGAGATGTCCCGAGCCGCGGACTCCTTGAGCCGTTCGATCGCCGACACGTCGAAGTCGTGCTCGATCCGGGTGCGGGCGCTCGACACGGACTCCAGCGTGCGTGAGTAGACGATCTTGTCGGCCGCCTGCCAGATCTTGGTGAAGTCCTGCGCAACCGCAGGTTGACGGCCGACGTCCACGGTCTCCCAGTACACCATCGTCTCGTACATCCGGCGCCCGTAGAGGTAGGTGCCGATCGGGCGTTCGAGTTCGTTGACGAACGCGTGCACCTGCTCGTCCGGCGCCGCCCACTCGAAGCCGCCGTCGGCGTCCTCGACGTAACCGTCCAGCGACGCCAGCGCGGAGTAGATCAGTCTCGCCATGTCAGTTTTCCTTGTCCGACGGGAGAAGCGGGACACCCTTCTTACCCGATGTCCCTGCCGGAGGGGAGCCCGCACATCAGTGTGGCACGCCCGTGAGTGCCGCGGCCGCTCAACCGAGGCGAGAGGCCTCCGCACTGCCGTACCCGTCGCCGGCCTCGGGGCTACCGGTCACCTGCTTCCAGATCGCGGCACCGTTGCTGACGACCACGACGGCTCCGGCACCGGCGTCCTCGCCCGGCGCCCCGACCAGAATGCGCGGATTCCAGTTCCCACCGAACCCGTTGCCCGCGACCAGGCTGGAACCGAACCGGTCACCGGCCTCCTCGATCCCGGCCGTGTTCGCCTGCGTCAGGGAGGCGCCGCCACCCCAGATCTCGTTCACCATGCCGGCGTCGCGGACCGAGCCGAGGTCCTCCCCCGGCACCCCGACGAGAACGACGTCGGAGTCGGACTGCTCGCCCGTGTAGGACGCGAGCGCCGCTCCGAACCGGTCCCCCGCCTCCGCCGAGCCCGCGATCGGTCCACCAGGTCCGGAGGTGTTCTGCGTGTACGCCGGTCCCGGCTCCGCAGGAATGCCGTCCTCGTTGGTGTCTCCGAACGTGTTGACCATCCCGGCGTCGGTCAGACTGCCGACGTCCTCGCCGGGTACGCCGATCCACAGCCCACTGGGCGCTCCGTAGGAGAGCGCGCTACCGAAGCCGTCGCCCGCCTCTGCCGTACCCGGCATGTTCGGGGTGTCCTGGCTGATCCGGGTGTACGCGTCGACCTGCGGATCGACGCGTACGTAGACGGCTCCGGCACCCTTCGCGCCGTTGACGGTCCTGCCCGGTGCGGCCAGCGCACCGGGCCCCTGGACCGCGGCGCCGAGCCGGTCACCCGGCTGTGCGGAGCTGCCGAGCTGGGGTGAGTTCTCGGTGAGCAGTGTGCCCGTGACGGCCGGGTCGGCTGATCGAGTGAGGGAGAGGATCGCGACCGCCCCTGCGTCGGTGGCGCCGCCCGCGTCCCAGCGGGGCGCACCAACGGTCAGGCTGCGCGGAGTCGAACTCGACCCGGCGGACCACGACAGTGCCGATCCGAACGCCGCGCCCGCCTGGGCCGGGCCGGGCACCCCGCCGCTGCCCTGGGTCAGAACCTTCCACAGATGCAGTCCGGTCGACGAACCGCGGTAGAGGTAGACGGCTCCGGCGTCCGCGGTGGTACCGACGTCGCGACCCGGTGCACCCACCACGACGTCGGAGACGGAATCCCCGTCGACGTCGAGCACGGCGACGGCCGTACCGAAACGGTCACCGGCGTGGTAGCCGGAGGGATGGAGGATCTGGTGGCGGCCGTCCGCATACCGCACCTCGACTGCGCCGGCATCCTGCTGCGTGCCCAGATCCTCACCAGGGATGCCGATCGCGGCGATCAGCGGTGGCGTAACGGCGAGCGCCGGTGCGGCGGCCACGACGACGGAGAGGGCGGCGGACAGAGCGACGACCGGGATCGCACGCATACATGAACTCCTTGATGTGTCGCCGGTCCACACGAGACCGGTGCAGGCCGCGAGGCGGCGAGTCGCACCTGACCGCCGCAGCGAACTCGTTCGGGGGCCATTTTCGGATCAAGTTCGAACTTCGTCGAGCCCGAGGAGAGCTCCGATGGCCACGACGCGACCGGAAAGACGCTCCTCGCCGCCCGACCACCGGGGCCGCCGTCACCTCGGCGCACGGTAGGAACCGCCCCGGAGGTCGGAGTATCCGGCGAGGTAGTCCTCGAACGTGACCTTCCCGGCCGCGTGGTCCGGGGCCAGATGAGCACCGGCGTGGTAGGCACGGAACGTCTTCCCCGGAAGCCGGATCGGAAGGATGCGCCGCCGACGGCCGCTCGCCCGAAGGTACGCACCGGCGAGCTCACGCGCGTCCCGTACCTCCGGTCCGCCGATGTCGGGCGCACGGCCAACCGGTTCGCCGACCGCCAGCGACGCGAGCCGGTCGGCGACCTCGCCGGCGTCGACGGGCTGGAAACGAATGCCGGGAACCGGCATCACCGGCACCCTCGCCGCCGCGGCGAACACTGCCCGCAACAGGTCGTGGAACTGCGTGGCACGCAGGACGGTGTGCGGCAGACCGGACTGCTGGACGACCTGTTCGGCCGCGAACTTCCCTTTGTAGTAAGGCAACGGAACACGGTCGACGCCGACGATGGAGGTGTACAGCAGGTGCGGTGATCCGCCACGACCGGCCGCGTCGACCAGCGTGCGTACCAGCTGGACCTCCGCCTGCCGGCCGAACGCGGTCGCACAGTGCACGACGGCGTCCACACCGGCGACGGCTTCCGTCACGCCCGCACCTGACCGCAGGTCCGCGGTCGCCCATGCGTACGGCGAGCTGTCGCCGGCCGGCCGAGCTCGGCGGCTCATCACCCGCACCTGCGCGCCCGCGTCGACCAGGCGCCCTACCACCTGCCGGCCCAGCAGGCCGGTGCCACCGGTGACCAGGATCTGTCGGGGCACGGTTGTCTCCTCCTTGAGCTCACCCTGCATCCTTGTTGCCTACGCATCCTTGTCCCTGTGGAGTCGCGGCGGCAACGAGAACGACCGGGAGTCCGTACGGCTGCCTACTCGGCGGCCTCGCCGAGGTGCTCCACCAGCCGGAACAACACCGGGAGCGCCGCGCGTACCTTCGTACGGTCCGTCTCCGACAGCGCACCCAGGGCTGCGTCCAGCCGGCGTTCGTGCGCCTGGGTCCAGGAGGCGAGTTCGGCTCTGCCGGCATCAGTGGGAGTCACTACTGAGGCGCGACGATCCCTGGGGTCGACCTCCCGGGTGATCAGCCCGGCCGCCCTCAGTTGCCCGACGAGCGTGCTGACGGTGCTCGGCGCCAGCCGCTGGCGAGCCGCGAGGTCGCCGGTGCGAGCGGGTGAGTGCTCGGCGAGAACCTGCAACAGCGCCCTCCGGCTCCGGCCACCGACAGGCGGCTTCGACTCTGCCCGTGGATACCCCCCGGGGAATGCACCTGCTACCGTCGCAGTTGTACCCCCCGGGGTATCCAGGACGAAGGAGCGGGCATGGAGATCGAGGCAAACCAGCTCAAGGACGTCGTGAACCGCCTGAAGCGGGTGCAGGGCCAGTTGGGCGGGGTCATCCGGATGATCGAGGAGGGGCGCGACTGCGCCGACGTGGTGACCCAGCTCGCGGCCGCGGCCCGGGCGCTCGACCGTGCCGGCTTCAAGATCATCGCCACCGGCCTGCGCCAGTGCATGGTGGAGGAGGAGGGCCAACGGAAGGTCGACGAGGCCCAGCTGGAGCGGCTCTTCCTCTCCCTCGCCTGACCTTCTGGTCCGCCACCCACCCAGCAGGACCGACGCGACCGACCGACTCAGCCGATCCACCGGGAGGTGGTACTCATGACACAGATCGAGACGATCGAGACATCCAGCCTTGGCGACCGCAGCTATCTGGCCACCGACGGTGAGGTAGCGGTGGTGGTCGACCCGCAGCGCGACATCGACCGGGTGCTCGCTCTGGTCGAGCGCCACGGCGTACACGTCACCCACGTCCTGGAGACCCACGTCCACAACGACTACGTGACCGGCGGACTGGAGCTCGCCCGCCGGCTCGGCGCCATCTACGTGCTGTCCGGAGACGACGACGTGGCCTACGAGCGGCAGCCGGTCGGTGACGGTGACGTGCTCACCACCGGCAGCCTTCGCATGCGGGTGCTGCACACTCCTGGCCACACCCACCACCACCTGAGCTACGTACTCGAGGACGCCGACGGCAGCCCGGAGGCGGTGTTCACGGGAGGGTCCCTCCTGTACGGCACGACCGGGCGCACGGACCTGGTGGGCCCGGAATTCACCACCGAGCTCACCCACGCGCAGTACGCTTCCGCCCGGCGGCTGGCCGAGCTACTCCCACCGCAGACGAAGGTCTTCCCCACACACGGGTTCGGCAGCTTCTGCTCGGCCTCGCAGTCCCAGGCCGAGGAGTCGACCATCGAGCACGAGAGCAATGTCAACCCTGCCTTGACACTCGCCGAACAGGAGTTCGTCGACGACCTGATCGGGGGTCTGGACGCCTTCCCCGCCTACTACGCGCGGATGGCACCGATCAACCGCCAGGGCCCGGCGCCGGTCGACCTCTCGCTGCCCGAGCGCGTCGACGGGGCGGAGCTCCGCCGCCGGATCGAGGCAGGTGAGTGGGTGGTGGACCTTCGCGACCGCAGGGCGTTCGCCGCGGGACACCTGACCGGCTCGCTCGGGTTCGAGTTGTCCAGAAACTTCGTCACCTACCTCGGCTGGCTCTACCACTGGGGTACCCCCTTGACTCTGGTCGGGGAGTCGCGGGACCAGATCGCCGACGCCCGGCGCGAACTCGTCCGCATCGGCGTCGACGCCCTGGCCGGCATGGCGGTCGGCGACATCGCCGTCCTCGCCGACGGACAGGAACTGCGCTCCTACCCCGTCTCCGACTTCGCCGGACTTGCCCGCGTACGCGCCGAGCGCGACGTCCACCTGCTGGACGCCCGCCGCAACGACGAGCGCCGGGCCGGCGGCGTGGGCGGTTCACAGCACATCCCGCTGCACGAACTGGGCGACCGCCTGAACGAGGTGCCAGACGGCGAGGTCTGGGTGTACTGCGGCTCCGGTTACCGCGCGTCCATCGCCGCCTCCGTCCTCGACCGGCCAGGCCGGCAGGTCGTACTCATCAACGACAGCTACGATTCGGCCCGCAAAGCCGGGCTTGACACCAAGAACCCCTGACGAAGCCGTGAGGAACCCAATGACCCAGGCAACCCATCAGGTCGACGCACCGACCGTCGCCGACTGGCTCGCCGGCGCGGCCCACGGCGACGTGGTGACCGTCGTCGACGTCCGTACGCCCGCGGAGTTCGAGTCCACCCACATCAGGGGCTCCTACAACGTGCCACTGCGTCTGCTCGACGAGCACGCCGACCAGTTGCGTGACCGCCTCGGCCACCGAGTCGTCCTCGTGTGCCAGTCCGGCATCCGCGCCGACGAGGCCAGGAAGCGCCTCGCTGCTGTCGGCATGGACGGGCTGCACGTCCTGGACGGAGGTGTCCCCGCCTACGCCGCGGCCGGTGGAGACGTCGTGTACGGGCGAAGGCGGTGGGCGCTCGAGCGACAGGTGCGCCTTGTTGCGGGCCTGCTCGTCCTCCTCGGAACGCTGACCAGTCTGGTGGTGCCGTGGATGCTCGCCCTCGCCGTGTTCGTCGGCGCCGGCCTGACGTTCGCCGGGCTCACCGACAACTGCATGATGGGCCGGCTGCTGGCCCGCCTGCCGTACAACCGGGGCGACGAGCCCAGCGCCGAGACGGTCCTGGGTCGGCTCCCGACGGATCGGGCGGCATGACGGCCGGTTCGCGTACCCCGCAGGTGCCGCCACGATGACCGCGGCCGTCCTGCTCGGGTTGCTCATCGGCGTCCTGCTGGGCCTGCTGGGCGGCGGCGGTTCCATCCTCGCCGTCCCGGCCCTCGTCTACGGCGTGGGCATGCCGCTGCGCACCGCGATCCCGACTTCCCTGGTCGTCGTGGGTTTCTCGGCACTCACCGGCCTCGTACCACGTCTGCGGACGGGGCAGATCCAGTGGCGGGTCGCCGCGGTGTTCGGCCTGTCCGGCGCGGCGGCCGCCTTCGGGGGCGCGGCTGTCAACCGGATCTTGCCACCCTGGCTCGTACTCGCGGGTTTCGCCGTCCTGATGGTCGGAGCCGGCCTGCGCATGCTGCGTGAACCCTCCGAGGAAGGCGGCGCGTGCGCGCTGCCCGGTGGCGGTGTCCACTGGCAGACCTGCCTGCCCAAGGCCGTCGCCACCGGAGCCGTCGTCGGATTCCTGACCGGACTGTTCGGAGTCGGCGGCGGCTTCCTCATCGTCCCCGCGCTCGTACTCCTGCTCGGTCTGCCGATGACGGCCGCGGTCGGGACCTCGCTCGTCATCGTCGCCGTCAACGCCGCGGCCGGGTTCGTCGCCTACGCCGGTCACGTCACCCTCGACCACGCCCTCACCGCCGCGTTCGCCGGGAGTGCGGTCGCCGGTTCCCTCGTCGCGGGACGAACCGCCACCCGGCTCAACGCCGGCCGGCTGCGCCGCTGGTTCGCCTACCTGGTCCTCGCCGTAGCGGTCCTGGTCGTCGTACTCCTCGTCATCGACCCCGCCGCGATCGAGCACTGACGTTCGCCTGCAGGAGCGCGCCGAAGGCCCGATCGATGAGATCCGGCAGTTCCTCGGCCCCGTCTCCTTCGACCCAGGCATCGATCGCTGTGGCGAGGGCGGCCAGCGCCGAGGCGGCGACGACCCTGGTCTCCAGGGTGACGTCTGCGTGTGCACGAGTGGCCAGCGCACGGGCGAACAGCTCCTCCGTGGCGCCCAGGTTGCCGGCCATTCTTGCCCGCAGGGCCGGGGTCCTCAGCACCAGCCGGCTGCGCACAAGCAGGCCCTCCCGGTCGGTGGTGTAGACGAGTCCCAGCCCCTCCCGGACGGCTTCGCGCAGCGCGACGAGCGGCCCCTCGTCGGCAGGTCTTCGCTGAATGAGGTCGGCCAGCATCAGGTCGTACTCGTCGTTCTCGACCACTGCCTCCTTGCTGGGGAAGTACCGGAAGAACGTCATGTGGGAAACGCCCGCGGCTGCCGCGATCTCGGCGACGGTGGTCGACTCGTACCCCTGGGCGACGAACAGTCGTAGTGCCTGCTCCTGGACAAGGCGGCGGGTGCGCGCCTTGCGTTGCTCACGCAGGCCCGGCGCCCGACCGCTGCCGGCGTCCCCCGCGCTCTGGTTTGCGGAACGCTTTCGGCCTGGCGTACTCACTTGCGACCTCCCTGCAGCGCGCGGCCGATCCACGTGGTCAGCCTCTCTTTCGCGTCGGCCGCGTCGGCTCCGTCGACGTGGTGGGCGAGGTGCCCGTCGGGACGGACGAGAAGGATGGCGCCGGGCGGCGGGTCGAGTGGTTCCAGAGCGGTCACCAGGTCGGCACCCAACCGAGACGCCGCTGCGTCCGCCGCTGGCCCGGTGACCGTACGACGTCCCAGCAGAACCCATCGCCCATCCAACTCGGCGTGGAGCCGGGTGGGGGTTCCGTCGTCGCGCCGACAGGGGAGGTCGGGCACCCGGTCACCAGCCCGGAGGCGGCGAGCGACCGCATACCTCCGGCGGTGTGTGCTGCGAGCAAGCAGGCCGCGTCGGTAGCCGACCTTCAGTTGTGAGGCCTGCTCCCAGATCAGCCGCTGGACGAGAGAGCGTCTCAGCAGTGGCACGAACACCCCGTCCCGGATCAGGCGAGCAGGTGCGCTGTCCCCGAGCACGACCCTGGTCATAGCACTGGTCGAGCCGAGCACCTCGGAGGCGACCGGCCGGCGTTCGTCCTGGTAGGTGTCCAACAGCGCGACGTCGGCACGCCCGCGGGCGACCAGGGCGAGCTTCCAGGCGAGGTTCTCCGCGTCACCGAGACCGGTGTTCATCCCCTGCCCGCCGAGTGGGCTGTGAATGTGCGCGGCGTCTCCGGCGAGCAGGATCCGCCCCTGCCGGTAGCTGTCGGCGAGTCGCCGGTGGACGCGGAAAGTCGATGTCCACGCCACCTGCCGCACGGCAGGAGCGGCGAGGCCGGTGTGCTCACACCACGCAGCGAGCAATGCCGACACCACCTCCTCGCCCGTCGTGGCGCCCTGGAGCCGTTCGGCCGGTGCCATCAGCCGCCACAGGTCGTCGCCCGGCAACGGAAACGCACCCAGCATCCGATCGGCGCGGAGCCACACCGCCACCTCGTTTCGAGGGATCGGAAGGTCTGCATGGACGTCTGCCAGTAGAAAGTGCTCGATCAGCGCGACCCCGGGAAACCCGATGCCTGCCAGCTTGCGAACCCGGCTGTGCGCCCCGTCGCAACCAACCGCCCAGGACGCCCGAAGCTTCTCCCGAGGCGCGCCGACGGCACCTGGCAAGGCTGTCGTGACGGCCACCCCCTCCGAGTCCTGGGTGATGTCCGCCACCTCCCTACCCCACTCCACCGTCCCGCCGAGTTGACCGAGGCGTACTCGTAATGCGGCCTCCACCTCGGCCTGGGAGACCAGGAGCCCCGGTCGGGTCACCAGCGGCGTCCGCCGCCCGACCTCGAGGGTTGCTGCAGAGGAACCGCCCACGTGGATGGCGATTCGCTCAATGGGCACCGAGCGCTCCGCCAGGTCGCCAAGGGCGCCGAGGTGTTCGAGCACCTCCGTGCCGCGTGGCTGCAGGCCGAGGGCGCGGGACGTGGTCGCGGGGCCCTGCGCCTTGTCCAGTACGCGGACGGACACACCGCCGGCAAGCAACCCGCAGGCGACGGCCAGTCCCGTCGGGCCGGCACCGACGATCAGGACGTTCACATCGGAGGTCACCGGACAAGTGTTATCGGCTAACAATAGTTAGTCAATAACAGTCTGGCGACCAGGCTCGGGACGGATACGGATCGGCCACCCGGAAGGGGTATAACGCGTACCTATGAGATTCGCGACCTGGAACGTCAACTCGGTCGGCGCACGTCTGCCGCGGCTCGAGCAGTGGCTCGATCTCGCCCAGCCCGACGTGCTCTGCCTGCAGGAAACCAAGTGTGCCGGCGACGCCTTCCCGAGCCAGGGCGCGACCGAGCGCGGTTACCAGGTGGCGGCTCACGGCGAGGGACGCTGGAACGGCGTCGCGATCCTGTCCCGGGTGGGGCTGGAACAGGTGACCCGCGGCTTCACCGGCGAGCCACTCCCGCCCGCGCCCGCCGACAGCGACCCTGCACTGATCGAGGTGCCGGGCCGGCCCCTGCCCGAGGCGCGGGCGATGGCCGCGACCTGCGGGCCGCTGCGGGTGTGGTCGGTCTACGTACCGAACGGCCGGACGCTCGACAGCCCGCAGTTCCCGTACAAGCTGCGGTGGCTGGCCGCCCTGCGCGCCGCCGTGGAGCCCGACGTTCGCTCCGACGTCCCGTTCGTCATCGCCGGGGACTTCAACGTCGCACCCGCCGACGATGACGTCTGGGATCCGTCGGTTTTCGTCGGCTCGACCCACGTCACCGAGGAAGAACGCCGGGAGCTGGCCGGGCTTCGAGCACTCGGGTTGGAGGACGTGCGGGCGCGCGCCCTCAAGCACGGAACGCCCTACACCTACTGGGACTACCGCGCCGGGATGTTCCACAAGAACCAGGGCATGCGCATCGATCTGGTGTACGCGAGCCGGCCCGCGGCCTCGGCGGTCACCGACGCCTACGTCGACCGCGACGCCCGCAAGGGGAAGGGCCCCTCCGACCACGCCCCGATCGTGGTCGACCTCGACCTGTGAGCAGAGCGTCAGGCGGACCAGTTAGGGGAGCGGCCGAGGTGGGCGACCAACTGGTCCAGGCGCGATCCGCCACTGAACGGCACTTCCGGGCCGAACGGTGCACCGGACACCAACCGGGCGTCACCGGTCGGCACGACCTGCGCGATGTCATACGCCAGCTCCACGGCTGCCGGCTCCAGCTCCGCCGGTACACCCAGGGCCTTCGCGACGTCCCAGGAGTGCACGACATAGTCGACGAGGTGGGCGCTGATCGCCTGCCGCCCCGGCAACGGCTGATCGCCGAACTCGGGAATGAGGAACATCCGCTCCAGTACGCCGTCCGCGGCGAACGCCTCCAGCACGCGTTCGGCAGAGTCGCGATAGGCGGTGATCGGATCGCCGCCGAGGGAACCGAGCTCCCAGACCTTCGGGTCCGCCTCGCCCCGCGCCGCCGCGGCGAATCCGTTGTGCTGGACGGTCATGTGCGCCAGCAGATCCGCCAGCGTCCACTCCGCGCATGGCGTCGGCCTGCTCAGGTCCGCCTCCGTCGCCCGGGCCACGAGGTCGACGCTGGCGCGGACCGCGTGCGCGTCGAGTGCGACGAGCTCCACGGTGCCACCGGCCCGCTGCGTGGCGGATGTCTGCGTGGCGGATGTCTGCGTGGTCGAGTTCTCCTGATTAGTAGACATGCGCGTATCGTATGCTCGCGCACATCATTGCGCCACTGTTATCTTCGGGCACGTGACCGACCGGCCCGGCAGACGCCGCGACAGCGAGAGGCGCGACCGTGACCGCCGCGACCTCGCCGCGATGGTGCATCCCGTGCTGCGGTTGCTCGTGGCGGCCGAACTCCCGGTGCTCGCCGCGCACGACGTCTCGATGTGGAGCTACAGCGTGCTCACGGCGCTGGACGACGGACCGGTCCGCACCCAGGCCACGTTGGCGGAGGCGATCGGGGCGGACAAGACCCGGATCATCGGCACGCTCGACGAACTCCAGGACGCCGGGCTGATCTCTCGTACGCCCGATCCGAACGACCGGCGCGCCCGCCTGCTGTCGATCACCGACGAGGGCCGCCGGGTCCGCCGAGCGGTGCGGGCGCAGATCCGGGCGAAGGAGGAACACCTGCTCGCCCGGCTGACTCCGGCGGAACGCACCACCTTCGTACGTGCGCTGGAGAAACTGTCCGCACTGTCACCGGACGACCTCTCCGACGACACCCGGCCACGTCGCACGGACTAGCTGCTGGCGCTGGCGTAGGAGCGCAGGCCGCGCCGCCACTGCGCGCGCACGAGCGTCACCACGACCACGGTGAGGGCGACGCCTCCCATCACCGGCAGCCAGCCGACTCCGCCGTGCAGCGCCTGCGCCGGGAGCGTCGACGCGAACGCGACCGGAAACACGAACGTGAGGAACGTACGCACGGCGAACGGGAAGAACACCAGCGGATAGCGGCCCGACTCGGCCAGGCTGGTGTAGAGCATGCCGATCGGGTTCACCGACTGGATCCAGAACGCCGTGAACGACATCGCACACCACACACTGGCCAGCAGCACGGTGCCGCAGGCGGCGAGGACCAGCGCCTGCACGACCTCGAACGGGTTCGGAGCCGCACCCGAGCGGACCAGGCCGAACACCAGCAGCACCAGGCCGCTGGCCACGTTGCCGAGTTCGGCGACGTTGATCCACCGCAGCGTCAGGTAGAACTGGCTGGACACCGGGCGTACGAGGACCACGTCGAGTTCGCCCTCGGTGATGTAGGTCGTCATCCGGTTCAGGTTGGGCGCCACGAACGCCGCGAGCACACCCGTCACCACCTGGTAGACGCCGACGAGGGTGAGCACCTGTGCCTGTGACCAGCCGCGCAGGTCGTCGGTGTAGCCGTACAGCAGGAGAATCGGAACGAGCGCAAGCCCGAGTTGCACCACACCGACGGCCAGCGTCGTCACGAAGTGCGCGCGGTAGTGGGTCTCTCGCACGACCGCCTGTGACAGAAACCTTCGCCACAGGCGCAGGTGCCGCACCTGCCGCCGCAGCCACGTCCGGTCGATCGGGTCTCGCGGGTCGGCGTACGTACGAGTCGGAGTGGGTGCCGGTGCCGGTGCCGGTGCCGGTGCCGGTGTCGGTGTCGGTGTCGTCATGCGCCCACCGCCGAGTAGCCACGGATGCCGGCCGCCCAGACCAGGCGGGCAAGGACCCCGAAACCGACGACGTACCCGACCTGGATGCCCATGCCGGTGAGGATCTCGGCGTCCGACAGGTGGCCGGCGACGATCTCGACCGGGAACGACACCGTGTAGCGGAACGGCTGCAGGTCGATGAAGCCCCGCGACCAGTCCGGCATCAACGCCAGCGGGACGATCGCGCCGGACAGCACGTTCGCGACGATCAACCGCGCCTGGTGCAGCGCCATCACGTCGTCCATCCAGAAGGTCAGCGCGGCGACCAGGATGTCGATCGTGAACACCAGCACGGCGGCGAGCACGACACTGACCGCGAACACCGCGAGGTGACCCGGTCCGGAGGGGACGCGCATGGAGTCACGGAAGATCCACCACAGCACACCGACCATCGGCACCAGCGCGAACGTCTTGAGGATCTTCTCCGACAGGTTGTTGGCCACGAAGTCCAGCAGCAACGACGCCGGCCGCACCATCCAGCTGGACAGTCTGCCGAGCCTGATGTCGCGGGACAGGAAACCTGTCATCCACGACGAGGTGGCCATCGTGACCATGCTCAACAGCACGAAGTAGGTCGTGAGGTACTGCTCGTCAACCGGCAGTTGCGCACCGTTCGCGAGCGCCGTACGCCAGATGAGCAGGGAGATGATCGGCACACTGATGTTGGCCGCCATGAAGACCACCCACTCACCGCGGTAGGTCAGCGACATGGCGATGTGGGCCGCCGTCATCCGCCGGAGGATCCGGAGGTTACGCAGTACGGAGTTCATCGCACGTCCTCCGTCTCGGCGGAGGAGGCCGAGTCGGCCGGACCGCCGCCGGGGCCAACGGCGCCGCCGGCGCCGACAGCGCCGCGCCGGAGGAAGAGGTCCCGCATGATCTCCTCGACGTCGGCGTCGGCGACGTCGAGGTCGACCAGCGGTCCGAGTCTGGTCAGCTGTTCGAGGACCTCGCCGGTGCGTTCCCGCTCGACCTCGAGGGAGACGGTCTGGTCCGAGCCGCCACTCCCGACGGCGACGCCGTCGAGGCCGGCCAGCCGGCTTTCCTCGACGGCCCGCGCATACGTGGCCCGGACGAGCTTGCGCGGTCGCGCGGCGTGGACGAGTCCGCTCAGGCTTCCGTCGTACTGCAGCCGACCGTGGTCGATGACCATCACCCGCGAGCAGAGCGCCTCGATGTCGTCCATGTCGTGGCTGGTGACGAGGATCGTGGTGCCGTGGCGTCGGGTCACCTCGGCGAGGAACGCGCGGACGCGGGCCTTGGCCACCACGTCAAGGCCGATCGTCGGCTCGTCCAGGAAGAGGATCTCCGGACCGTGCACGAGCGCTGCCATGAGCTCGAGCTTCATCCGCTCGCCGAGGGAGACCTTGCGTACCTGGACGTTCAGCAGGTCGCGTACTTCCAGCAACTCGGCGAGTTCGTCGACGTTGCGCTGGAACTCGGCGGCCGACAGGTCGTACATCTCCTTGTGCAGCAGCAGGCTCTCCATCGCCGGGACGTCCCACCAGAGCATCGTCTTCTGGCCCATGACCAGTGCGATGCGGCGAAGGTAGTCCGGCCGGCGCCGAGACGGTGTGTGCCCGAGGACCTCCAGGTCACCGGAGGTGGGGTAGAGCAGACCGGACAGCATCTTCAGCGTCGTGGTCTTGCCGGCGCCGTTCGGCCCGAGCAGGCCGACGACCTCGCCGCGGCCGATGGTGAAGTCGATGCTGTCGACGGCGAGGCGGGTCTGGTACCTGCGGCGGACCAGGCTCCGGACCGCGCCGGCCAGCCCGGCGCCCTGGTCGTGGAAGGTGTAGGTCTTGGTGAGCCCGGCCGCGGCGATGACCGCGGGTCGGTCGAAGTGAGGCTGGGCGTCGGGATGACCGTGAACCGATGTCACGTGGGGCACCGCTTTCGAGATTCGCTGATGGTTCGGACCGGGCAGCGTCAATGCGCGAGGCGCAGAGCTGGCCCACCAAATCTCGCCGGGCGGGGTCACACCCTGGGGGCACCTTCGCAGGTGCCGGGCTGCCACTGGGCAGATTAGGGCGCACCGGCGAACGGGGTCAACCCGGAATCCCGGCCGGTCGGGCAGCGCCGGGAAAACGGGTTCCGCTCCTCGGTGCCCGCTGGTAACGTGCGATGGCTTGTCGTACGGACAGTAGTGCCGGAGAGCAGGGACCGAACCGAGCCGGTTGCGCCGCCACTTCGAAGGCGGCCCTGGAGCGGGGGCCCGCGCCGCCCACTGCTGACGAGAGCCTGACAACCATCGTGGAGGCTCCTTCATGCCCTCTGCCCCATCCACCCCCTCCGCCTCGCCGAACGTTGCCGACTCCTCGAACCTCACTGCCACGTCCGAGCCCGTCGTGGATCCGGAACTGGCCGCCGAACGCGCGCACCTGCGAGCCGCCCGGGCCGCGCTGGAAGTCATGCATGCCGAGGTGACCGACACCGAGACGCCGGCCATCGTCAACTCCGGCAGCGACAGCTACTGGGACAACAAGTTCTACGAGTGGGCGCGCGAGCACCGCGCCGAGGTACTGCTGGACCTGCCGAGGATCCCGTTGTTCTTCGGGCGCCTGGACTGTGAGCCGGGCGCGGTGTTCGACCACGCCGACGGCGGCGGGCGCGTGCCGGGCCCCGACGGCGACGTCGACCGGATCTACATCGGCCGCCGCCACATCCGCGAGCCCGACGGCACGCCCCTGGTGATCGACTGGCGGGCGCGGGTCGCCATGCCGTTCTACCGTGCCGGGCCCGCCGATCCCCAACGTGTGCTGGTACGCCGTCGCCATGGCTTCGCCCAGAGCCCGGGCCCGACGGCTTCGTCGACGTGACGGCGTACGAGGACGAGCCGGTGAGCGGCGCGCAGACCACGGCGGCGCAGGGCTTCTCCGACCTGGTGACCGCGGAGATCGAGCGGCCGCGGTCGGGCCCGATGCGCGACATCGTCGCCACCATCCAGCCCGACCAGGACGTGCTGGTCCGCGCGCCGCTGGACACCACGATCTGCGTGCAGGGAGCGCCGGGCACCGGCAAGACCGCGGTCGGCCTGCACCGGGTCGCCTACCTGCTCTACGCCGAACGCACCCGCCTGGCCCGCGACGGCGGAATCGCGATCATCGGCCCGAACCGGTCGTTCCTGCAGTACATCCGGCACGTGCTGCCGGCGCTCGGTGAGGTTTTCGTCCAGCAGTTGACGTTCCCGGACCTGATCCGCCGCTACTACCCCGACCATCCGATGGCCGAGAGCGAGGAGGAGACCGCCACGGTCACGGTGAAGGGCGACGCCCGGATGGCGGCGGCGCTGCGGCGGGCCCTGTGGTCGGGTGTCGGGGTCGGCGACGACGTGGAGGCGCTCGTCTACAGCAAGGGCGCGAGCCGCTTCCGGGTGCCCGACTACGAGGTACGCGAGATCGCCGCGGGGGTGGTCGAGACCGCCACCCGCTACGCGCCCGGCCGCACGACGCTCGCGCAGCGGCTCGCCCACGCGGTGCTGCTGCGGATGGAACAACGAGGCGGAACGCCCGACGACCGGACCCAGAACGCCCTGGCCAGGTCGGCCCCGGTCCGGCGAATCCTCAACCAGGTCTGGCCGCAGCGTTCACCTGAGCAGGTGCTGCACCGGCTGCTCTCCGATGCCGGCTTCCTGACCGAGGCGGCCGGCGACGACCTCACCGCAGAGGAGCAGAAGGCGCTGCAGTGGCGCAAGCCGTACCGCTCGGTGAAGTCGGCCCGCTGGTCCGAGGCGGACCTCGTCCTCCTCGACGAGCTGGGCGATCTCCTCGAACGCGAACCCCGCCGCGGCCACCTGGTCGTCGACGAGGCGCAGGACCTGTCCGCGATGCAGTTGCGCGCGCTCGGCCGGCGTTGCCGTACGGCCACGGTGCTCGGCGACCTGGCCCAGGCCACCACGCCGTACGCCTCCGCCTCCTGGCAGAGCGTCCTGGCCGAGCTCGGGGCGGGTGAGTCTGCCGAGATCGTCGAGCTCACCCGCGGCTTCCGGGTGCCCGCGGCGATCATCGAGTACGCCGCGAGGTTGCTGCCGTCCCTGCAGCCCGACCTGGCCAAGCCCGTCAGTCTGCGGCGGGCCGCGGGCGGACTCGAGATCACCGCGGCCGGCGCTTCCGAGGTGGCCGCCGAGGACGTTCTGCAAGCCTGCCTGCGGATCGACGAGGAGGGCGGCCGCGCCGGCTCGATCGGCGTCATCGCCGCCGACGCCGAGATCAGGCGGGTCTTCGACCACCTGACCGCCGCGCCGACCCGGTCGACCCTCGACAAGGTCGGGTTGACACCGGCCATGCTCGGTGACACCGAGAACGCGCTGGAGCACTTCCGGCTCGTGTGCGTGCCCGCCTCGCTGGCCAAGGGTCTGGAGTTCGACGGCGTGGTCGTGGTCGAGCCCGCGGCGATCGTGGACGCCGAGCCACGCGGCCTGAACCGGCTGTACGTCGCGCTCACCCGGGCCGTGTCCGCACTCACCGTCCTGCACGCCCGGCCGCTGCCGGCCCAGCTCGCCGCAGGAGGTTGACCCGCGCGACGCCGGCTTGCGGCCCGCCCGGACCGCGGCGCCACCCATTCCGGGGCCGGGTCAGTTCTTGACAAATTTTTCTGTCAATGGTTCGGTGACGCCATGCGCGACGTCGACGTGATCGAGGACCCCGCTGCTGCGGTGACCGCTCTCGATCCGCTCCGGTCCAGGCTGCTGGCCGAACTGCGGGAGCCCGCCTCGGCTTCCCTCCTGGCCAGCCGGCTCGGCCTGCCCCGGCAGCGGATCAACTACCACCTGCGCCTGCTGGAGCAGCACGGCCTGGTGGAGGCGGCGGGCGAGCGCGCCTGGGGTGGGCTGAAGGAACGCCACCTGGTCGCCACCGCCGCGGGATATGTCGTCTCACCCGAGGCGCTCGGCGCGGCCGCCAGCGCTCCCCGGTCCGATGCCACCGATGCCGACCGGATGTCGGCCGCATACGTTGTCGGGCTCGCCGCTCGGGTGGTCGCGGAGGTCGGCGCGATGGCCAGGAACGCCGTACGCCGGCGCACGCGGCTGCCGGTCTACGGACTGGACACCGCCATCCGGTTCGGCTCGCCGGCCGACCGGGCGGCGTTCGCGCACGAGCTCACCACCGCGGTGAACCGGCTGGTCTCGAAGTACCACGACGAGCGCACCCCCGACGGCCGCTGGCAGCGGCTGACGGTCACCGTCCATCCCGTGCCCAAGGGCGTGGACCCCGGCGTGGCAGGCGGGGCCGCCACAGAAGGAGGGGAGGCCTCGTGAGCGACGACGACACCCCTGATCCCTCCGCCCGGCTCACGCGTAACGAGATCGAGGTGCCAGGAAGCCCCGAGGAAGTGTGGGCGGCGATCGCCACCGGCCCGGGACACGCGGCCTGGGTCTTCCCGGCCGACATCGAACCGCAGGAGGGTGGCGCGATGGTGATCCACCGCCGGCCCTACGGCGAGGACGCCGACGCCACCGTCACGGCCTGGACACCTCCGCAGCGCTTCGAGTACGAGGAGCCGATCGGGCCGGACGCGAAGCCACTGACGAACGAGTTCCTCGTGCAGGCAAGGGGCGGCGGCCACTGCGTCGTCCGGGTGGTGTGCGGATTCCGCCACGACGGCGAGGACTGGGAGGAACTCGTCGAAGGGGCCGGCGACGGCTGGCGAATGTCGCTGGTCGTCCTGCGGGCGTATCTCACGCATTTCGGCGGGCAACCCGTGGCGCACCTCGACGCAAGCGTGTCTCTCGGTCGTCCGGCGGCCGAGCGGGATCGCGCATCCGCCGTCCTGTTCGAAGCTCTCGGGCTGACCGGCCTGGCTCCCGGCGACTCCTTCCGTACGCCGGCGGGCGTACCGGACCTCGCCGGCACGATCGAGCACCGCAGCCCCGGCTACGTGCTGGTGCGCGCTGTCGAGCCGGGTCCGGCGTTGTACGCGATCTCCTGTTTTCCGATGGCCGACGGTGCGCCGCTCTCGGCGAACCTCCTGGGCCGGCTGTACCGAACGCCGGGCGACGTCGCCCGACGAGAGCAGGCGATCTGGCGGGCCTGGCTCGCCGACCTGTCATCGACCTTCGAACAGTGAGGATGACGAAAGTGCTGCTGGAGAAGAGAAACGCGATCGTCTACGGCGCTGGGCCGATCGGACGAGCGGTCGCCCTGGGGTTCGCCCGCGAGGGTGCGACGGTGCATCTGGCAAGTCGCACCGCCGAACGCATGGACGCCATCGCCGAGGCGATCCGCTCGATCGGTGGGGCGGTCGACACGGCGACGGTCGACGCGCTGGACGAGGCGGCAGTCACCGAGCACGCGGAGTCGGTGGCCACGAACTCCGGGAGTGTCGACGTGTCGATCAACCTGATCTCGGTCGGCGACGTCCAGGGCACGCCGCTCGCGCGGATGTCCCTGGACGACTTCGAGCGCCCGATCCACACCGCCGTACGGACGACGTTCCTGACGTCGAAGGCGGCGGCCCGGCACATGATCCGGCAGAGATCCGGCGTCATCCTCACCTTCGGCGGGGTCGGTGATCCCCTGCGCGACTACTTCATCGGCGGGTTTCAGGTAGCATTCGGCGCCTGCGACACACTGCGCAGGCAACTTGCCGCCGAGCTGGGACCGTACGGCGTTCGCGTCGTCGGCCTGAAGACCGGTGGGGTGGCCGAGACCATCCCGGAAAGCTTCGAGGGGCGGGAGGCCCTGGTGAAGTCGCTGGTGGAGCCGACCATGCTCGGCCGGACGGCTACCTTCGAGGACGTGGGGAACGCCGCCGCGTTCGCCGCCTCCGACCGCGCCGCCTCGATCACCGGTGCCGAGCTCAACATCACCTGCGGCGCGATCGTGGACTGAGTATGCGGTCACCGCCCGAGGGGGACGAACCGCCTGAGCTTCCCGGTCGCGGCGGTGCGCGGAATCTCCTCGACGATGTGCACGGTGATCGCCGCGGCCGGGACGCCGTACGGATGCAGCGAGGAGCCCAGTGCGGCGACCACGGCGGGTACGTCGGGTGACCCGACCACCAGCACGTCCGCGCCGCTCTCGGTCTGGCGTACCTGGTACTCCGAGATCAGCGGGTCGGTACCCAGCACGTGCCGGAACGCCGCCGCCTGGACCACCCGGTCGCCGTAGCGGAAGTCGTCGTCGCGGCGGCCGGCGACGTCCGCGACCCGGCGCATCGCGCTCCCGCACTGGCACGGTCCTGGCAGCAGCGTGACCTCGTCGCCGAGGTCGTATCGGACGAACGGGAACGCCCGGCCGGCGAGCCCGGTGGCCAGCGTCCGCGCGGCCGGCTCGTCCGGACCGACGGGCTTCCCGGCAGCGTCGACGCGTTCCAGGATCACCTCGTCCTCGCAGATGTGCAGGCCCTCGCCTCGACCACAACCGACGGCCTGGACGCCGATCTCGGTCGATCCCCAGAGGTTGTGAACCGGCGCGCCCCAGGCGGTGTCGATCGCGTCGCGGTCCTCCTCGCCGAGCGGTTCGGAGTTCGTGCTCACCCGGACCGGGCGGATGTCGAGCTCACCGGCGGCCACAGCCCGGGCGAGGCGGCCGACCACCGACGCGTAGCCCACGAGGTGCGTCGGTCGTACGTCTGTCACCGCACGTAGGACCTCCTCGAAGGGCGCCGCGGCGGGAATGACGAAGGTCCGCATCCACGGCACGGTGGCGACGTCGAACAACGGCGTGCTGGCATGTGGCGGCTCACCCGCCTCCAGCACCGCAAGCCGGGCTTGACGGCCCTCGTCAGGTGCGCTCACGGCGAACTCGGCCCGCGTCTGCCACCGCCAGGCGAGGCAGGCCAGAGTGACGAACTGCTCCCAGTCCCACACGTACACACCGCGTACGCCGCTGGAGCCGCCCGAACTGAACACCTGCAGCCCAGAAGGTGTGTAGGAGTACCACTCCTGTTCGGCCAGGACCCGTTCCGCACCGGCACGGTCGGTGCCCGGCACTGTGACGATCCGGTCCCACTCCTCGTCGACCTCCTGCTTGAGCATCACCGGCAGGCGCGCGAGATCGTCGACGGTCGCGGTGGCCGGGTCGACGTCGCCCATCCGGGCGGCGTGGAAGGCCGAGCGCTCACGGGCGAACCCGAGCAGAGAGCGCAGCCGTTCGGTTCGGTAGCTGTCGATGCGTTCACGTGGCCACGCGAGCCGCGCCACATGATCGGCGAGTGAGGCGCGTACGGCGTTCAGGTGAGCGGATCGCAGCCGCTCGTACGCCGCCTTCGGATCCGCCGGGGCCACCTGCCCAGTGTCCCCCGGGAACGGCTCGAACACCTGCCGAACGGCCCTGGCCCCAGCGTGTCGGCGACGGATTGTCGCCCGCACCAGCAGGCGATGAGCACATCGGTGTACGACACCGCCACGTCGATGCGACTCTGGTCGACAGGAGCCCGGTCGGGAAGCTGGAGCCAGACGAGACGATCAGGAAGGCACGAGGGTCGGATGTCGCGGGACGGCGCGCGGGAGTACCGCTCCACTCGTGTCCGCCGGCGCCGTGGCTGCCTTACCGTTCTGCTGCTCCTGGTGGCGATGGTCTGCGCTGTCGCAGTGGCCCGAACGGTCGCCTCCCGGCTGAACGACAACCTCCGGGCCTTCGACGGACGGGGAATCGGCACCAACCGCCCGGCGCCCGTCAAACCCGCCCGAGACGGCGCCGTCCCGGCGAACCTGCTGCTGATCGGGTCGGACTCGCGGGCCGGCACGAACGACCAGCTCGCCGGCGGGTCCGGCGCGGCGGGCCGCTCAGACACCGCCATCGTGGTGCACGTGTACGCCGACCACCGGCGCGCCGTGGCGGTGTCGATTCCGCGGGACGCCCTGGTCGACATCCCCCGGTGCCGGTTGCCCGACGGCAGCTGGGCGGCACCGCGCCGGCAAACGATGTTCAACGCCGCGTTCAACACGGGATCAACTGACGCGGGCAACCCGGCGTGCACCCAGAACACGGTGGAGAACCTGACCGGACTTCGCGTCGACCACACGATCGTCGTGGATTTCAAGGGGTTCGCCGCGATCACGGAGGCGGTCGGCGGGGTCCGGGTGTGCGTGCCCAAAGACGTCTACACCGGTGACCTGAACCCGAACCTCCGCGACCGCGGCAGTCTGCTGTTCGCCAAGGGAGTGCAGACCGTCTCCGGGCAACGCGCCCTCGGCTACGTGCGCCTTCGGCACGGCATCGGAGACGGCTCCGACATCGGCCGCATCAAACGCCAGCAGGCGTTCCTCGCGAGCCTGGCAGCGAAGATCCGCCGGTCCGGGATCGATCCCGTCACGCTGGCGCCACTCGCCGAAGCTGCCACCAGGGCACTCACGGTCGACCCGGGGCTCGGGTCGGCGCCGAAGCTGGTCGCCTTCGCCATGTCGCTGCGCCACGCTGCGCCTGCACGACATCCAGTTCGTCACCGTGCCGTCTCGCTACGCAGGACGGACGAAGGTCGCGTTCGTCCAGCCTGCCGCCGACCGGGTGTGGGCGACGCTTCGAGCCGATCGGCCGCTGGGTGCCGTTCCACCGTCCGGTGGCGAGCGGCCCTCAGGTGGCAAGCCCCCCTTGACAGCCCCCCGCTCCCCGGACGGAGGGGTGAGCAACAACCGCCTCCCGGTGTCCGGCCTAGGAGTAGAGGTCGGCATCTACAACGGCACCTCCACTCCACACCTCGCGCGGGCCCCTGCGAGTCAACTGCAGCAAGTCGGGTTCACCGTCAACCGGGTCGTCGACGGCGGGCCGGCGGACGTGACGACGACCACGATCAGATACGGCGCAGGCCACCACACCGATGCCCGCACTCTTGCCACGTTCTTCCCCCGTGCGCGACTGCTGCCGACAGGCGGTGCGGGTGCCGCGGGAGTGACCCTCGTGCTCGGCCGCGACTACGCGGCTCGTACGACCACCGCCGAGACGCCGCCTACCTCCGTTCCGGCAGTCCGGCCGCGGACCGCCTCCGACAACCCCTGCGAGGACCTGTCCTACGGCCCGCCGGTACCCACGCGCTGACGACCCTTCCGCGTCACCGGACGCTTCCACCTGCGGCGGTTGATCGCCTTACCGTGTCGGGATTCCGGCTGCCGGCGTACCGATGGCGTCCATGATGGCGTCCATGATGGTGGCCTCCACCGGGTAGGCGTTCTCTCGGTCCGCAAGCGCGAACGAGCCCAGCAGCGCAACCCCCGGTTGCGCCATGATCCGCGGCGTCGTCCCGAGGTGTGGCCAGGACGCCGCGTGCACCAGGAACGGATGACACAGGTAGACGTCCCCGGCCGCTCCGGTGACGTGGGCGACCGGCCGATCCGCGCTCGCCCGCCGCACCAACGGGCTCAGCTCCACTCCGCCGAACCCCTCGTCGCCCCGCTGGGCGAGCACCCGGGCCGCGTCCACGTGCGAACCGACGCGCACCCGGGTCGGCGCGTCGTCGGGCCCCACGTCGGTGAAGAGGAAGAGCGCGAGCAGCCCTCGGTCGCGGCTGCGCACGTTGGTGTGCCAGGAGTCACCTACCGGGAAACTGCTCTCCACGTGCCAGCCGGCGTCGCCGGGATCCTCCCTGGAGGGAAGGCGGACGGGCACCGTGCCCCCGACCCCCTGCCGCTTCCACCAGCGGTCCGGACCGATCAGCTGGTCGTACGCCTCCCACAACGCTGGGGAGGTCCCGGCCGCGGCGAACGGCTCACCGTCGGCCCCGTCCTCGGGACAGTCGATGCGTACGACCGGCGACGACCATGACGACCTGTCCGTACGCGAGACGCCGTGCTCGGCGAGCCGGTCCCAGATCACCTCGACACACGCCTCGACGGTCGCCCGCGGGACCGCCGCCGACACCCGGACGAAGCCGTCACGGACGAAAGCAGCGATCTGCGTCTCGGACAACATGTGACAGACCTTCGCCGGGACGGCCGCGTTCGTCAACAGGTAGGCCGTCGGTCCCGCAGGCCGGCGACTCGCGGCGAGCGTTCGGTTCACGTGCGTGTAACACACGGGCAACTGGTGCGAAACCGCGCCTTGTGACGCTGGGGCGACACCCGACTTCCGCGAGATCCCGCGTCCTTAAGGATGGTGCCCCGTGAGCTACAAGGCCGAGTACATCTGGATCGATGGTACGGAGCCGACCGCCAAGTTGCGCTCGAAGACCAGGATCATCAGCGACGGTGCGGAGCCCGACACGTGGGGCTTCGACGGTTCGAGCACCAACCAGGCCACGGGCCACTTCTCCGACCTCGTACTCAGGCCGGTTGCCACGTATCCGGATCCCATCCGCGGTGGCAGCGCCGTTCTCGTACTCTGCGAGGTCTTCACCGTCGACGACAAGCCTCACGGATCCAACACACGGGCGCTGCTCCGTCCTGTGGCTGAGCGTTTCGCGGGCCAGGAGCCGCTCTTCGGCATCGAGCAGGAGTACACCTTCTTCCAGGGCTCCCGCCCGCTCGGCTTTCCGGAGGCCGGCTACCCGGCCCCCAGGGCGGCTACTACTGCGGCGTAGGAGCGGACGAGATCTTCGGCCGGGAGATCGTCGAGAAGCACCTCGACAACTGCCTGGCCGCAGGCCTGACGATCTCCGGTATCAACGCCGAGGTCATGCCCGGCCAGTGGGAGTTCCAGGTCGGTCCGCTGAACCCGCTGGACGTCGCCGACCAGGTGTGGATCGCACGGTGGCTGCTCTACCGCACTGCCGAGGACTTCGGCGTCTCCGCAACCCTGGATCCCAAGCCTGCCAAGGGCGACTGGAACGGCGCGGGTGCGCACACCAACTTCTCCACCAAGGCGATGCGGGCGGGGTACGACGCGATCATCGAGGCCTGCGAGGCTCTCGGCCGCGACGACAGGCCGCGCGAGCACATCAGGCAGTACGGCGCAGGCATCGAGGCCCGACTGACCGGCGCTCACGAGACCGCGCCGTGGAACGAGTACAGCTACGGCGTCTCCAACCGTGGCGCCTCGGTCCGCATCCCGTGGCAGGTCGAGGTTGACAAGAAGGGATACATCGAGGACCGGCGCCCGAACGCCAACGCCGACCCCTACGTGGTCACCCGGCTGATCGTCGGCACCTGCTGCTCCGCCCTCGACGAGGCGTTCCTCGTCTGACGGCCGGACGGGACGGACTGCTCGTCGAGTCAGGCTCGGGGAAGCAGGTCGGCGCCGAGCGCCGTGGGACACAGGTAGCGTTCGATGTGCTCCACCACGAGTTCTGTCCCGCGCTGGTGGCTGACGTACGGCGGCATGGCCGGGTTGTACATCGCGTCGGTCAGGTCGCGCAGCAGGACCGGCGAAAGTCCCCAGCGCACCAGGTTTCTCAGCCCGAACGAGCGTCGCAGCACGCACATGTTGGTGTGCACGCCCGCGACCAGAACGAGGTCGCGTTTCTCCAGGCTGAGCAGGCTGTAGATCTCGGCGCCGTCGTCGGAGATGGCGTCACCGTCCTCGATCGCGACGGCGGCGTGCTGACGCGTCCACACGGCGGACCACGACGTCTCGCCGGTGTCCGAACCGCCATCGGAGTCGTCGATGGGCAGCGGCGGTTCCGGGACCGCGGGGTTGGACGGCGGCTCCACCCGGGGGACGTCCAGGATCCGTCGACGCGCCGGGTGGCCGCGATAGGAGTCCAGCGTCTCCGACGGCGCGTGCACGATCAGTACGCCGGTGCTTCGCAGGTGGCGGGCAACCTGGTCGATGACCGGAGCAAGCAGGTCGACCCGTTCGGCCGCGCCGCGGCTCCAGTGGCGGTCCCAGACGTCGCAGAGCACCAGCGCCGTCCGGCTCGCCGGGACCTGCCGGGTGGACGTCACCGGCTCGCCGTCCTCGTCGCGTCGCCGCAACGTCAGCGGCAACACGTTCTGCTCAGGATTCATCCGCTCACCTCGTCCACCGTCGACGACATGGAAACCACGCATTTACAGCGATTTGTCCTTCTGCCCAGCCTCGTCGCCATGACGAGTCGAAGCAAGACCCCTTCGCCTTCAATCCGCGTCGCGAGGCAGGCCGACATCCGGGCCCTGTCCGGAAGACGGTGACGCTCGACATGGCCGTCTGAGGCCGGCGCGAAGTGGCCGTAGAGCCCGGCATCGCTGAGCCCGGCGGCGCGGGCGATCCTGCTTCCCAACGGGCGATCGACGTTCGGGAGATGGCGTCGTCTTGGGGCCGATCCTTGCGGCGGGGCGCAATACTCGTCGGCACGGGGCATGGGACCGGAACCGGCGGCGGGAGAGGTGCGACAGATGGACCTTGAGTTCAGCGGCGAGATCTGGGAGTGGCGCGGCCCGGCGCCGTACCACTTCGTCACCGTGCCGGAGGAGGAGAGCCTCTCGTTGCGCGAGTCGCCGGCGGGCGCAAGCTACGGATGGGGCATGCTCCCGGTCCGCGCCCGGATCGGCTCCACCGAGTGGTCGACCTCGCTGTGGCCCAAGGACGGCGGCTACGTCGTCCCGCTCAAGGATGCCGTACGCAAGCCCCTGCGGCTCGGGCCCGGTGACGCCGTGACGATCCAGGTCACCACCGTCGACCAGCCGAACGGTCGCCGACAGCGCAAGGCGGCGGCGCGCCGACCGTCCCCACCCCCGGCCCGGCCGGGTGGCCGGAAGAGACCACAGGTCACCGACGAGCAGCTCACGATCGTTCCCGCCAACAAGGCGACCTGGCAGGATCTGGAAGCGATCTTCGGATCGAGCGGTGACCCGTCCAGATGCTGGTGCCAGCGGTACAAGATGCTGCCCCGGGAGACGTGGGCATCCGTCGGGCCCGAGCAACTTGCCGCCCGGCTCCGCGAGCAGACCGCCTGCGGCCATCCTGAGTCGAAGGCCACGAGCGGCCTGGTCGCCTACCTCGACGACGAACCCGTCGGCTGGTGCGCGGTGGACCCGCGCCCTGCCAACCCACGCTTGCTCCGCAACGTTCCGGTCCCCTGGGTGGGCCGCACCGAGGACAAGAACGACAACAGCGTCTGGGCGGTGACGTGTCTCGTCACTCGTGCCGGCTTCCGCCGGCGCGGCATCAGCCGGTCACTCGCCCGCGCTGCCGTCGACCTCGCCCGCCGCCGAGGCGCCGGGGCGCTGGAGGCCTATCCCCACCTCACCGAACCCAGCCATCTTGGCACTGCTTCGATGTTCGCCGCCGCCGGCATGGCCGAGGTGAGCAGGCCCACCAAGAACCGCGTCGTCATGCGCATCGACTTCTGACAGGCATACTGCGGAGATGATCGGACACCTTGAGAAGACGGTCATCGACTGTCCCGACCCCCGCGTTCTCGCCGCCTTCTACTGCCAGATCCTTGGTATGCGGGTCAACGAGGACAGTGAGGACTGGGTGGTGATCGGTTCGGAGCCCGGCATGCGGCAGGTGGCGTTCCAGCGAGCCGAGCACTGGGTTCCCCCGCGCTGGCCTGATCCCGAGCGCCCGCAGCAGATGCACCTCGACGTGCGGGTGGCCGACGCCGACGTGGCCGAGCAGCAACTTCTCGCCCTCGGCGCCCGTCGCGTGCAGGCCAGGCGCGAGACGGGTTTCCGGGTCTTCCTCGATCTCGTCGGGCATCCGTTCTGCATCGTCTTCGGCGGTCCGGCCCACAGCTGAGACGTCGCGGCCCCTGGAGGTTCTCGACGAATCAGACCCTGGCCGCGAGCCAGGCCTGGTGGAACGCGGAGTAGCCGGCGAACCTCGTGGTGACCGCCTCCTGCACGACCGCGTACACGGTGTCCGGTCCGCGGAAGGCATCCCGTTCCGAGGTGCCGTCTGCCAGGAGGACGAGCACCGTTCGAGCCATCACGTACGCCGTGGTGCGGCTGTCGATCGGCGCACCGAGTGAGAACTCCTCCGGCGCCATGAACCGGCTGGAGCCGAACATCCGCCCCATGTCGTTGCGGTACGGCCCCGGGCGGTAGCTGTCCAGGTCCACCACGGTGAGGGACCGCCGCCCGAAGTCGTAGAGCAGGGCACCGTCGTAGAAGTCCCCTTCCACCCAGCCGGCCGCGTCCAGCACCAGGTGCAGGTCGAGCAGCCCGTCGAGAGCCGCAAGGATCTCCTCGGCAGGCAGAGCGCGGAAGCGCTGGAACGCGGTGTCCGGGTCGTTCCGCCGAGCTGACGGCGTGCCGAGGTGCTCGCCCTCTCGCCAGTCGTACACGAGGACAGGCCCGCTCGGCGACTCGATCAGGCCGTGGAAGGCCGGAAGGAGCGGGTGCCGGACGGTTTCGGCAAGCCGGGCAGCGTTCCGGAGAAGCGCTGCCCGGCCACCGAAGTCCAGGTACGGGGTGGTGTCAGCCGGATCGCCGGCGGTCTTGACGAAGTACCGCCTGCCGTCCACGGCAACGCCGTAGGAGACGTTGCCGGAGTCCTGGGTGTCCGCGCCGAAGCGCGCGAAGACCTCACCGAGCCGTTCGAGGTAACGGACCGGCTGGTCGTCGATCGCGGTGGGAAACACCCCTGTGGGAAACACTCCGTAGACGCTAGTCCCCGCCCGCGGCGTCAGTCCCGGCACCTGCGGCGGTAGTAGGCCCAGGCGAGCGCAAGCAGCAGCGGTCCCCACAGCAGGAGGGGGGCGTAGCACAGGATGAGCAGGGCTTCCCACCAGCCGTTGACGAACGCGAAACCCTTTCCTGGTGGACCGAACACCGTGAGTACGAAGAAGTTGACGGTCGCGAAGGTCCAGATCGCCGTCAGGGCGATCGCGCCGACGGCAGCCAGAACCGTAGCCCCCACAGGCGGAACGCGACGGCCACCGATCAGCGGCATCCATCGCGGGAACACCTCGCCCCACCGCCGGACCAGCCCGAGCGACAACAGGCCGATCCCCTCCGACAGCACGGTCAGCCCCAGAATCGCCACCACCTGCCACCCGGGCACGAACCCCAGGGAGGCGTCCACACCTGCCGCGTTGCTGACACCCATCGAGAACCCGAGGACGACACCCACGCGCCACAGCCCGGACGGAAGGACGATCACCGTGATCAGGTGCGCCGTACGCACCGCCCATCGCGGGGGCCGACGACCGTCCCGCGAGCCCAGGCTTCCGGGCCCCGGCCCGAAGCCACCGTTCGGGACCACACGTGTCGCGGTACGCATGGCCCCCATCCTGCGCGGACCGGCCGGTCACGCCGTCGCTCTGGCTCGCGAGGTCTCTCCCCCGCACGAGTGAGCTCACCCGGGCCGTACGCCTGCCAGAAAGCGGCGCACCACGGAGACGAACTCCTCCGGCGCCTCCTTGTGCACGCCGTGGCCGACGGCGATCGTCACGAGCTGCCCGGCCGGCAGCCGCGCCGCCATCGCGTCGATCTCCTTCTGGGAGAACGGGCTTGCCGGGCCCCCTGCCACCACCAGGGTGGGTGCGGTGATCTCGGCGAGCCGTTGCCACCAGCACGGGTCTGGACGGTTGACCTGTCCCACGATGGCTGGGCGTACCGGCCAGTCGAACCCGAGCGGGCCGTCCTGCCCGTCCGGCCGCTGCGGCTCGGGTCGACGCTGCGGCAACGGTGGCGGGGTCTCCACCAGGACGAGTGCACTCACCCGGTCCGGGTGGTCCAGGGCCAGCAGGTAGCTGACGACACCACCCATCGAGTGCCCGGTGAGAACCACCCGGTCCAGGCCGAGCGCGTCCAGGAAACCGAGCAGGTCGGTCGCCATCAGCTCGAACGAGTAGCGGCCCGGCCAGTCGCTGCGGCCGAACCCACGAAGGTCAGGGACGTACACCCGCCATTCCCGCGCGAGGCCCGGCACCACCGGGTTCCAGCTCGACCCGTCGGACCCGACACCGTGCAGCAGGATCAGAGGCGGTGACTTCGGATCGCCGGCGACGCGGTACGCCAGCCGTACTTCGCCGACGTCGACCGAACGAAGATCGTCCATGCCGGCAACATATCCATCACGGCCGCGGGCACGGGTTGTAGGCACAGGCGGCACAGGTTCAGGCACGGATCGCCGCTGGCCGAGCATCGCGTCGACCGCGCCCTGGTACGTCACCGCCATGACGCGCCAGGCGCCGACGGGGCCCTTGGGCGGACGTCACGGCGGGAAACGCGTTTGCCACCGTACGCGGGCACACGGCATCCTCCAGGCGTGCAGATGCATGCCGACCAGCTCACCGTCTCCCCGGACACCGTGTCCGACCTCGTTCGCAGCCAGTTCCCGCAGTGGGGGGATCTGCCCATCCGCCAGCTCGCGTCGGCGGGCACCGTCAACGCCATCTTCCGCATCGGCGAACGCCTGACGGCACGGTTCCCGTTGCAGCCGCAGGACGTGGAGAGGGCGCGGCGCTGGCTGGAGAGCGAGGCCGACGCGGCCAGGGAACTGCTGGGGCGTACGCGCTTCCCGACCCCCGAGCCGCTCGGCCTCGGCGAGCCGGGCTTCGGCTACCCGATGCCGTGGTCGGTCCAGACCTGGGTGCCCGGAGTCGTCGCCACCGAGGCCGATCCTTCGGAGTCCGAGGCGTTCGCGTACCACCTGGTCGAGTTCATCCGCGACGTACGCACCATCGACGTACGCGGTCGCACGTTCGGCGGCTCCGGACGCGGCGGCACGATCGCAGACCACGAGGAATGGATCGAGACCTGCCTTCGGGAGAGCGAGCAACTACTCGACGTCCCACGTCTGCGCCGGTTGTGGGCCCGGTGGCGGGACCTGCCCCGCGGTGACGACCCGGACGTGATGAGCCACGGCGACCTCATCCCCGGCAACGTTCTCGTCGCGGACGGGAGGCTGGCAGGCGTCCTCGACGTGGGCGGCCTGGGACCCGCCGACCCGGCGCTGGAGCTGGTCGGTGCCTGGCACCTGCTCGAGGCCGGTCCACGCCGGATCCTGCGGCGCGAACTCGGTTGCGACGACCTGGAATGGGAACGCGGCAAGGCGTGGGCGTTCGAGCAGGCGATGGGCGCCGGGTGGTACTACCAGTACACGAATCCGGCTATGAGCAGCATGGCCGTGCGCACCCTTGCCCGCCTCGTCGAGGACTCGCCCATGTCCTGACGCCGGGTCAGACGCCGACGGCGCCGTCGATGCGCTCGCGAAGGAGGTCGGCGTGACCGTTGTGGCGGGCGTACTCCTCGATCATGTGCACGTAGACCCAGCGCAGTGAGGGCGCGATGCGCTGTCCGCCGCGGATTCCGGTGCCGAGCGTGTCCAGACTCGGCTGCTCTGCCGCGACCCGGCGGCTGTGTTCGACCTCGGCGTGGAAGCGCGCCATCACAGTGGCCGTGTCGACGTCCGCCACGTCGTCGAAGTCGATGTCCGTACGGCCGTCGGCACCGTCGGTCACCGGCGCACCAAGGGGTGCGAACGCCGACCGGAACCAGTTCCGCTCGACCCCGGTCAGGTGACCGACCAGCCCCAGCAGGCTGAGCGAGGACGGTGGCACCGACCTTGTCCTGAGCTCATCGTCGGTGAGGCCCTCGCACTTGGTCAGGAGGGTCGCCCGGTGAAACTCCAACCACGACTCGAGCATCGCCCGCTCCCCTGCCGCCACAGGCGGATCCTCGCGTACGACGCCAACCGAGTTGTCCTGCTCCCTCATCCGGACAGCCTACGATCTTCGGGACCCTCGCGGGGGTGATGCTCAGACCCCCGGGCCCAGAGCCAGCGCGACCACGACCGGGGCCAGATAGAGCAACGGGAACGGGATGTGCGCGTACGAGCGGGCTCGCACGACCGTGATCACGGCGCCGACGAAGTAGAGGATCAGGCCCACGCCCGCTGCCACACCGACGAACGGGACGAACAGTCCGACCACGAGTCCGACAGCTCCCGCCGCCTTGGCCGTACCGAGCCACGGCCACCAGGACCGGGGAACGCCGTACTCCGTCAGCGGCCCCACCACCCACCTGGCGTGCACGAAGACACAGAGAGCGGAGAAGCCCACCCAGGCGGCGGCCGCGAGGGTGACCACGAGATGTGCGACGGACATGGAAGTCGCTCCTTTCGGCGGTCACCGGCCGATCAAGGTCCCGACCGACCGGTTCCGACCTCGTAGACACCGGGCGGGACGCACCTGTGACAGGGCTCTGGAACACTGGCGGAGGTCGCCTGGCCTTCGCGGTGCCCCTGCCCGCGTCCCGTCGGTCCGGGCGTCCGCGTACCACGGTCCGCGCCACCTCGATCACGTTCGGGAGCCATGCGATGGCCGCTCTGCCACACGCCCAGTACGAACCCGTCCGGCTGGCCCAGGTCCGGCCGCGGGGCTGGCTGCTGGAGTTCCTCCGCCGCCAGTGCGCCGGGATCACCGGCCACCCGCAGACCAGCGGCTATCCGCTGGACCACACGTTCTGGGACGACCCGTCCCGGCTGGCGGACGTGGCCGACCCGGCGATGGCCTGGTGGCCGTACGAGCAGACGGCGTACTGGGTGGACGGCGCGCTCAAGGCCGGATTCCTGGCCGGGGACGAGTCGGTACGCGAACTGGCGGTGGCGCAGGTCGAGGGCGCGATCGCGAAGGCGGCGCCGGACGGTTTCATCGGCCCGGAGATGTTCCGCGACCGTGACCGGTGGGCGTACCTCGTCTTCTTCCGCGCCGTACTCGCGCAGTACGACATCACCGGCGACCGGCGGCTGATCGACGCCCTCGTCCGCCACTACCGCAGTACGCCGCACCCGATGGGCTTCGCGCGGGACGTGTCCGGGGTCGAGATCCTGCTCGCGCTGTATGCCGAGACCGGGGAGCCGGACCTGCTGGAGCAGGCGACCGACCTGTACGCGCGGTTCAACGCGCAGGACAGCGAGCACGCCCGCGACTTCACCCTGGCCGGCATGCGTTCGGACCGACCGGTCACGACGCACGGGGTGAGCTTCAACGAACTCGCCAAGCTCGGTGCGCTGATGTATGCGGCGACCGGTGACCGCGAGAGCCTGGACGCGACAGTGCACGCGTACGCCAAGGTCGAACGCGACCACCTGTTGGCCGACGGGCTGCACTCCGGCGCGGAGGCGATGAGCGGCAACGGACCGCTGGAGTCCCACGAGAGCTGCACCATCTCAGACCACACCTGGTCGCTGGGCCATCTGCTGCAGATCACCGGCGATCCGCACTACGCCGACCGGTTGGAACGCGTCGTCTTCAACGCCCTACCCGGTGCGGTGACGAAGGACTTCACCGCACTGCAGTACTTCTCCTGCGCCAACCAGTTGATCGCCACCAACGCCAGCAACCACAACCCGATGTCGCGTGGTGACAACCGGATGTCCTTTCGCCCGGGACACCCGGTGCAGTGCTGCACCGGCAACATCCAGCGTGCGTTGCCGAACTACGTCGAACGCATGTGGATGCGCGGCCGAGGCGGCAACCGGGGCGACGGCCGGGGCGAGGAGATCGTGGCCGCGCTGTTCGGCCCGAGCCGGATCGAGGCGCCGATTGCCGGAACGGCCGTGACGATCGAGGAACAGACGCGGTATCCCTTCGAGCCCGGTGTCACGTTCACCGTGACCCCGGAGCATCCGGCTCGCTTCACCTTCACGGTGCGCATCCCCGAGTGGTGTCAAGCACCGGTTGTCACCGTCGGCGGCGAGCCGACCGACCAGCCTCCGGTCCCGGGAACCTTCTACCGGATCGAACGCGAGTGGCAGCCAGGCGACCGGGTCGAGGTGCGACTTCCTTTCCCGCTGACGTCGAGGTGCTGGGCCGACGGCGGGACGAGTCTCGAACTCGGTCCGCTGACGCTGAGCCTGCCGGTCTCCACCACCCTCACCGTCGACACCGAGGACGACTGGGAGCAGACTCCGGTCGAGTTCCGGCTGGCCGGACCTCAGCGCCGGTTGCCCGGCTTTCCCGCATACACCCTCGTGCCAGGAAGCGAATGGGCGTACGCCCTGGCGGTCGACGAGGCGAGTCTCGCCGACACGGCCGAGGTGGTGTGGACGGACGGCGAGGCGTTTCCGCTGGACGTCGACACTCCGGCCGTGAGGGTCAGCGTGCCGGCCCGGCGCGTACGCGACTGGGCACTGGTCGAGACCGACCGGGTGAGCCGCCTGCTGCCGTCGTTCGAGAACGGCAGGTTCCGCATGGTCGAGCACGAAGTCGAGGGCCGGTTCACGCTGACCCCGCCGCTGCCCGCACCGGACACGCTCGCCGAACGCCTGGGGGACGAGACCGAGCGGATCGAACTGGTGCCGTACGGCAACACTCTTCTACGGCTCACCGTCTTCCCGGCCGCGGGCCCGCAGACCTCAGCGCGGTAGCTGGGTCATCACCCAGATCGGCAGCGGCTCGTCCACGGTTCGCGACACTTCCCATCCGGCGCGGCGGTACATCTCGACATTGGCGGGGTTGCTGGTCTCCAGGACCGCCGGCAGACCGTCCGCGGCGGCGCGGCGGAGCCCGGCGTGCATGACGGCGCGGCCGAAGCCTCGCCCCGCGCTGTCGGGACGGGTGCCCAGGACACCGAGATACCAGAAGGGTGCCGTCGGCAGCGCCGCGTGCACGGCCTCGTCGTAGGCGCGCACGCGTGCGTGTGCATCGGCCGGCACCTGCGCGGCGAGGCCGCCGCCCGGCGCGTCGACCGAGCCCGCCGGGACGGTTCCGGTCGACGGCGGCTCCCACATCGCGACCGAGGCGCCACCGGCGACCGTCCAGATCGTCTGGCTGTGCACCCGCCTGTCGAAGAGGTCTCCGAAGAAGGCCGCCGCGTACGCCGGGTAGGTCTCCTCGTCGGGAAAGAGGTAGCGCAGGACCGGGTCGGTGGGAAACGCGGCGACCAGCGAACCGAGCACCCGCTCACGGTCGGCCGCGGTGGCGACGGTGATCTCGACTGTTGTCACACATCCGACCGTACCGGCCGTCGACGGCCGACCCCGCAGGACTGGGTTGACGCTCGGGACGCTCCCTCGCACCGGGCTCTTGACCGCCTGCGGGCGCGGATGGTCTGCTTGCCCGCATGCTGCGCGGACGCGCCACCCCGGACCCCTCTGCCGACCCGGCGAAGAGGGGCGACTACTGGGGTGTCGTGCTGGGCGCGCCCGAGCCCCAGGTCCTGGGCACCTTCTACGCGGAGATGCTCGGCTGGGAGATCAGGGGGAACGAGCCGAACTGGGTGACGCTCTACCCCGGTGAGGGCGTGGCCTACCTCGCCATCCAGCGGGAGCCCCACTACGTCCCGCCGGTGTGGCCGGAGGTGCCGGGACGACAGCAGATGATGTCGCACCTGGACATCGAGGTGCAGGACCTCCAGGCGGCGGTGGAGCACGCGGTCGAACTCGGCGCGGTCGTCGCGGACTTCCAGCCGCAGGACAACGTGCGCGTCATGCTCGACCCGGCGGGCCACCCGTTCTGCCTCTACTCCTGAAGCTGCCCGGCACGGCCCCGGCCGCCCTGCCGGCGTACGGTCAGCACCGCAAGCCCGGCGAGGAACGCGACCACGCCGACCGCGAGCCAGACCGGCGAGCCGCCAACCAGCGGTTGACAGTCGGCCACACAGAGTACGGGTTTGATGCGCACGAGGTCGGCCCCCTGCAACACCCACAGGGCACCGAGCAACACCAGAACGGCACCCACCAGTATCCGCGCGATCTTGCGTGCGGTCATGATCCTCTCCATCCAACTCTCCGGCCAAACTCCCCGGCCAACTCCCCGGCACAAGCGTTTCGCCGGGCCGGCCGATCGGCTAAGGTTGCAGACATAATCAGGCAACCTTAGAAGGTAACCTTACGAAATGCCAGCAGACGACACAAGCTCGACTCCGTTCCTGCCCCAGCTCATCGCCCAGGCGTTCGCCCTCCTCATGGACGATCTGGTCCAGCACCTCGTGGACTCCGGCTACGACGACCTGCGACCGACGCACTGCCTGAACGTCTTCCGGTTCATGGACTGCGACGGCACCCGGCCCACCACGCTTGCCAGGCGTGCCGGGATGACCCCGCAGGCGATGGGTGAGCTGGTCAACTACCTCGAACGCCACGACTACGTTCGCCGGGTCCCCGACCCGACCGACGGCCGGGGCCGCGTCGTCGTCTACGCCGACAGGGGTACGGAGGCAGCCGAAGTCGCGACGAAGTACTTCGCGGACCTCGAGTCCCGCTGGGTCTCGGCGGTCGGAAAGGGCCGGCTCGCAGAGGTGAAGTCTGCGCTCGCGCAGATCGTCGGCGGGGCCTGTGACGGCGCCGTCGGTTCCAACGGCCCCGACCGCGCCGGCTCGTCGAAGGCCTCGGCGTCATGAGCCGGTCGGCACGTAACCTGGTCGACTACTGGGACCGGCGTGCCTCCTCGTACGACACAAAGATGGCCGGAGCGGAACGCCGCTTTCTCACCGACAGCCGGCGCTGGGTCTGCGCGCGCGCCCGCGGCTCCACGCTGGAGGTCGCCGTCGGCACAGGTGCAAACCTGCGCCACTACCCCCGCAACGTCGACTTGACAGCGATCGACTGGAGCCCGGGGATGCTGGACGCCGCACGGCATCAGGCCAAGCAGATCGGGCGCCCGGTCACGTTCCACCACGCCGACGCAGGCGCGCTGCCGTTTCCGGCCGAGACGTTCGACACCGTGGTCGCCACCTTCTCCCTGTGCTGCGTACCGGACGAACGCGCCGCTCTCGTCGAGGCACTCCGCGTGCTCCGGCCGGCCGGAAGACTCCTGCTGGCCGACCATGTGGTGTCGTCCACGTGGTGGCTGCGCGCGGTGCAACATGTGGTGGAGGTGGCCAGCGTTCCCCTGCAGGGGGAGCGCTACACACGCCGCCCGGTCACGACGCTTGCCGGCCTCGGCGTCTCGATCGAGGAGTCCGAACGCCTCACCCTGGGCATGATCGAACGTGTACATGCCCGCAGGTCGCCGGCTGAACACCTCCCTAACTGACCGCGCTCCGGCATACTTCGCCTCACTGGATGGTTCATCCGGTCGGTCCATCCGGCCGGTTCAACTGGTCGGCTTGGAAGAGGGAACCCGTGACCGAGGCAACGAACGCGGCGCAGGCTGCCGAGGCCGAAGCCGGCATCGCCAACCGACTTGTTCCTGTCGGCCTCGCGGAGAGGATCCGCTCCTATTACCCGGCGGGCGGCGCCTGGCTGGACGAACTCCCCCGTCTCATCGCGACCTGTGCACGCAGGTGGGACCTCACCTTGCTGCCGGCGTTCGAACCCGGTGGCGACTCGAGCTGGACCGCTCCGGTGCGGCGGAGAGACGGTGAACTGGCCGTCCTTCAGATCACTGTGCCGATGCCCGTCGCCAGTGATCACGTCACCGCGCTGAAGGCCTGGGCCGGCCGAGGTGCCGTACGCCTGTTCGCCCACGACGAGGCGATCCGGGCCACGCTGATGGAGTGCTGCGTACCCGGCACCCACGCGGAACACCTCTCGCCCGCCGACGCCGACGCCGTCGCGGTGGCGGTGCTGCCGGAGCTGTGGGCCGCCGATTTGCCCGGCCTGTCCGACGCCGACTGCCTGGAGTCCCTGGACGCGGCGGCAGGCAAGCGCGCCTTGCTGATGGAGGAGCGCGCCGAGAAGTTCGGCGACGTTGTCGACGCCGGTCCGTTTCGTGAAGCTGCGCAGCTGTTCACCTCGCTGCCGGCGTCCGCGAATCGTTCCGTCCTGCTGCACGGCGACTTCCACCGGCGAAACGTCGTGCTGTCGCAGCGCGGATGGCTCGCCATCGATCCGCTCGCCATGGTGGGTGATCCGTCGTACGACGCGGCATTGTTCCTCCAGCACGACCTGGACGGCGCGGTCACTCCCGCGCGGGTGGACGCTTTGGCCGACCGGCTCGAGCTCGATCGCGAGCGGACGCGGAGGTGGCTGTTCGCGCTCGGCGTCCAGGCGGCGTCCTGGCACCTCTCGATCGGCGACCGGACCACCCACGACGCGATCATCGAAACCACGTCCACCTTGCTGACGGGTTGAGAGAGTGCCTGCACGCCAGGGCCCTGCAGTACGCACGGAAAACCCGGCTGCGTTGTGGAGTCGGTGATGCCAGGCTGCTCCGATGATCACGATCACAACCGTGCGAACGACAGACCTGCCCGTTCTGTGGGCGATGGCGGTGTTGCCGCACCACGGCGCCACTGCTGACGCGTCGGTTCCGATCCCTCTTCCTGCCGCCGGCGGCCCACCGGCGGAGTTCCCCGACCTCGCCGACCCGACCGCATCCCTGCTCGAAGCGGGAGGCAGCCTCCTCGTGGCGGAAGTGAACGGTCATCTGGTCGGGATGGCCGGGTTCCGTCCGAGCGAACGGCCCGCCCGAGCGGAGGTCGTGCACGTACGGGTCCACCCGGCCCTGCGCCGCCGCGGCGTCGGACGCAGCCTGATGGCGGCCGTGGAAACCGAAGCGGCACAACGCGGCTTCACCGAGGCCTGGCTCGACACGGCTACCAACATGCCCGAGGCGATGGCCTTCTACGAAGGCGTCGGCTACGCCGAGGTCGGCCGAGAGAGCAGGTCCGAGTGGCAGTGGACGTTGGTCTACTACCTCAAGAAGCTCACGCCGTGACATGATCGCTGCTCCGCGATCCTCACAGCCCCGGGGTCGTTTCGGGGTTAGGCCTGGCAGGATGCGCTCCATGACCGCCGAGATGCGCGACTACTGGAATGCCTTCGCGCCGACCTTCGACGAGGAGCCCGACCACGGTCTCCTCGACCCGCTCGTACGCCGCGCATGGCGGGATCTTCTTCTCGGCGTTCTGCCGGCCGGCCCCGCGGACGTGCTGGACCTCGGCTGCGGGACCGGCACCTTGTCGGTGCTCCTCGCCGAGGCCGGCTACCGCGTGTCGGGCGTCGATCTTGCGGAGCGCATGGTGGAGACCGCGAAGGTCAAGGCCGCCGCGGCCGGAGTCGACGTCGCGTTCGATCAAGGGGACGCGGCTCAGCCACCTCACCAGCCACACTCCTTCGACGTCGTACTCACGCGACACGTCCTGTGGGCGCTCTCGGATCGGGCTGGCGCCCTCGAACGCTGGGTGCAGTTGCTCCGCCCAGGCGGTCAGCTCGTTCTGGTCGAGGGCAGGTGGGAGACCGGCGGCGGCATCGCAGCGGAGGAGTGCGAGGCGTTGCTGCGTACGCAATGCCGGTCGGTCCGCCTCCAGTACCTTGACGACCCGACATTCTGGGGCCGTGAGATCTCCGACCAGCGATACCTGGCGATCGGCCGCCCCTGAGGACCGAACGCTCGCCGGCACAACTTGATCGGCGAAGTTCTCTCGGTGATCAAGGACCTTGAAGCGCTGGTAAAGCGCGCAGGATGTTCTCGCCCTGACAGTGACCACCCACTGCGTGGTGCGTGACAGAACGGCAGTACTCCACCCACAGCGAGTTCAGCGTGGGCTACGACAACTCCACCACGCCACCCATCCATGTCATCGGCGGCGACGCAATCTCCCCGCCGCGGACCACTCCAGCCTGATCATCCCGCGGGTCTCGACCGAACGCGACATCCTCTTCGACCTCGAACGACGGTTCGGCGCGCGTGACCCGTTCCCCGCGGATCCTTCCCAGAACACCGAGGCCAAGACGGTCCAGGCGCTCCGCGTGGTGCGCCAACCCCCGCACAAGCCGGTCATGACCTCTGGTTCTACTCCAACCCGATCTTCATCGAGCGCTGACCCGTCAGCAACTCTCGGACCGCCGCCCGGGGAACCGACCGGGCGGCGGCTTCCAGCCAGTCGAGCGGAGTGCGGCCACGGCTGTCCACGGCGCCAGGATCCGCGCCGTGTTCGAGAAGCACCTCGATCGTCCTGAGGAATCCTGCCTTGGCCGCGTAGTGCAGAGCGGTGGCGTTCAACGCCTCCACTCCGCTGGTGCGCCCGCCGTCGCCGGTCCGGCGGTCGTCCACGCGGGCGCCGTACCGCAGCAGCGCCCGCACGTAGTCCGGGTCGTCCTTGCGTCCCTGGTTTCCCGTACAGCTGGCGCCGATCCACGCACCCGAGGAGTCGATCGACGCGCCACGGCCGGCCAGCAGTGGAGCGAGCTCGGGATGCAGCACCCAGCGGCCCACGCCGATCCGAGTCGCGTCCACACCGCGCTCCAGCAGGAGTTCGACCATCGGCACGCTCCCGTGCTCGGCGGCACCTCGTAGCGCGCGTACGCACCCGACCAGCACGTCCGCGTCCCGGTCCACGAGCAGCCGCAGCGCCTCGACCTGCCCATTGGCGACCGCGTGATCGACGGGCGTTATGTCGAGGACGTCGACCGCCGGGTCAGGCGCCTGCGCGAGGTCCGGATCGGCCGCGAGCATCCGTGTGAGCGAGGGAAGGTCGCCGAGGAAGGCGGCGGTGAAGACGTCCTCCCTGGCGCCGGCGTCCAGGAGCAGGGACTCGACCGCCGAACGGCGCTTCAGCCGCGCGGCGCACAGCGGCGTCGCGAACACCACCCGTTCGTACGCCCGGCCGACGAGGCCCACCGGAAGACGAAACGGAACATCGGCTCCGACACCGTGACGCAGTAACGACCGGACGACATCAGCCCGCCCGGCGAGCGCGGCCTCCTGCATGATCGCGCCGGCGTACGTGGGAAGCAGGAGGTCCGGCTCCTCCGCCAGCGTGACCTCGACCCCGCCGACATCACCGCGACGGGCCAGATCCGTTGCTCGCTTGACGATCCGGCCACCGAGTCCGTGCAGCGCAACCTGTCGTTGACGGGCGTCGGCAACCGGCGAGGAGCGGTTGACGAGTGCCAACGCCAGGGAGCGGGCCTGGTCGAAAATCCTCCGCCGGTCGTCTTCCGACACGATGGTGTCGTTCAGGGCCTGCCGGAAGTGCCGGAGCCATCGGCCGGCCACCGCACGGGTGACCGGTACGCTCGCGTGCCGATGGTGCAGGCTGCCGTACGCCCGCTCGCTGTATCGGTGTGGACCGCCCAGCCACTCGGCGAAGAACACCTTCTGCATCGTCCGGCCGTCGGCGAGGTCGCGCGGGAACAGCGGCCGGAGCACGTCGTCGTGCTCGAACCCGTCGTAGAGAGCGTCGACCAGCCTGTCAACCGTCGGTTGCCCACCGATCCGCTCGAACATTCCATCGCCACGGAACGGCCGGAAGCCCGCCGAGTGCTCCAGCAGGACGCGATGCGCGAGTGAGGCCGGAGGCGTTGCGGCCGCCTTCCCACGCCTGTCCGCGCGCGTTGTCTGTCTGCCCGGCATCCTGACGTCCGTCCCCGGCAGGAACCGCGCTCCCGCCGACGCTGGCAGGGTACCGGGAGTTCCTGCGCCGCGGATCAGTCGCCGAGGATGTGCCGCACCTCACCGGCCAGGGCTTCACCGAGTACGCGGTTGTTGTCCTCGGTGAAGTGGATCCCGTCGACACCGTCCGTGCTGATCACCGAGCCCGCGTCGAAGAACGGGATCTTCAGGAAGCTCGCCAGCGCCTCGTACTTCCTGGCGAGCTCGATCGTCTTCTCCCGGCCGCCTTCGAAGATCACCTCGAACCACGGGTGACCCATTTCGGCCAGCGGCGGCGGCGCTACCAGGAGGACCTTCGGCGCCGGATAGCCGGTCCCGACCCCGCCGGCGGAGGTGAGGATCTGGGACAGCAGGAGGGACATGCCGGTCGCGATCTCGTTCGGCGTACGCCGAAGGTAGGACTTCGTGTCGTTCGTACCGAGCATCACGATGACCAGGTCCAGCGGCAGGTGACTGGCCAGGGCGGAAGGAAGGTAGGTCGAGCCGTTGAGCCGCGGGTCGGCCGGGTCGTCGGCCGTCGTGGTGCGCGCACTCAGCCCCTCCTCGACGACGTGATAGCCGTCGCCGAGCCGGTCGGCGAGCACTCCCGTCCACCGCACGTCCCGGGGGTACCGCCACGACGGGGCGCCCTCCGCCACCGGCACCCAGCCCCAGGTGAGCGAATCACCGAAACACATGATGTTCTTGTCGGTCATCGAGTCTCCCTTTCGTTCGGTCACTTCTTCTCACACAAGGGTGGACGAGGCCTGCACTTTCCAAGTAAGACTGCCGGAACTCGGAACCGGCAAGCATGATCTCGAACGCAAACAGCGCGACCAGTACGGCCACGAGCGACGAGATCCCACCGGCGATCGCCACCGAGAGGTGGTCGCGCGCGATTGATCGTCCAGAATCTGGCGCGGACTCCGATGAGTTTCCGATGCGCGGACGGTCCACGGGTCATGGACACCAGAACGCTCCAGACCCCCGAGGTCGACCTCGTTTACGACGTACGCGGCACGCTACCGGCGGCCGACGGACGCCCGCCTCTGTTGATGATCGGCCAGCCGATGGACGCCGGCGGATTCGCCGCGCTGGCCTCGCACTTTCCTGACCGCACCGTGATCACGTACGACCCACGCGGTCTGGGCCGCAGCGTTCGCAAGGACGGACGTGTCGACAACACACCCGTGACCCAGGCGACCGACCTGCACACCCTCATCCAGGCACTGGGCTCAGGTCCGGTCGAGATCTTCGCCAGCAGCGGTGGCGCCGTGACCGCCCTGGCCCTCGTGGCGACCCACCCCGACGACGTCACCACGCTGGTGGCACACGAGCCACCCTTGATCCCGATGCTGCCCGATGCCCCGATGGCCGAACGCGCTCGGGTCCAGGTGCGTGACGTCTACGAGGCGAAAGGCTGGGGAGCCGGCATGGCGGCGTTCATCGCGATGACCTCCTGGCAGGGCGAGTTCACAGAGGACTACTTCGCCGAACCGGCGCCGGACCCGGCCGCCTTCGGGATGCCGGCCCAGGACGATGGTTCGCGGGACGATCCGCTGTTGTCGGAACGCTCGTGGGCCGTCACCGATTACCGGCCCGACCTCGACGCGCTCGCCGCGACGCCGACCCGGATCGTGATCGCTGTCGCCGAAGAGTCCGGCGAGACACTCACCGGCCGGACGTCGCGCACCATTGCGGCGCTGCTGGGCCAGGAGGCGGCCGTGTTTCCCAGCCATCACGGCGGGTTCGTGGGCGGCGAGTCCGGCTTCGCCGGGCAGCCCGAGGCGTTCGCACGCAGACTGCGGGAGGTGCTCGGCGCGGGCAGGTGACCGGTCGAACGGTTAACTCGTTGACCGGCGGCCAGCGGACTTGCTGAACTTTGCCGGGTGACGCCCGAGGAGAGCCATACGACTGAGCCCACTGAGGACCTCGTGCGGGCAAGCTCTGAGAAGGCTCTGGGCGAGACCGTCGCCTCTGTTGGCCTGGTGGCGAAGAACTCGAACGTCCTTTACCGGCTGGAGACCGCCACCGGCGTGCGGTACTCGCTCCGCGTTCCCTTGTTGAGTCCCTCGAGCCTTTCCCCGTTCTGGCAGCACATGCAGGACACGTTCGGTCTCCGCTACGGCCACCAACTGCTGGGGGTCGATCCGATCCTGCGGGCCGCCGACGAGGACCGCCTGGTCCAGGCCCCGCGTCCGGTCGCATCCACCACGGTCGGCGACAGACCGGCGTACATCTTCACCTGGGTGGAAGGCACAGCGTGGGAACCGGACGAGTTCCCGGACTCCGGCCAGGTGCACGAACAACTCGGGGAGTACGTCGCGCGCCTGCACCTGCGCGCCCACGACAGGTACGGGACGCTGACCGAGCAGGCCTTCGATCCGACCGAGTTCGTGGCCCGAACCAACGCGAGCATGCGACGTACGATCTCGCGGTTCTGGACGCATCGACCCGACATCGGGACGTGGTTCGAACGCCATGCGACCGCCATGGACCCGGACGTCTTCTCCGGCAACCTGGCGCCGATAATGCCGGACATCTCGGGCAACCAGTTCGTCTACCGCGACGGAACGCTGGCCGGCGTGGTCGACCTCGACTCCTACGTCGTGGGCCCGCGCGAGCTGGAGCTGGCAGTGGTCGAGACGTGCCTCACCCGCCCGGAGGATTTCCGCCGCGGGTACGAGTCGGTTCTGCCGTTGCCGCGCTTCGAGGAGTTCCGGGCGTACTGCCGGTTCTGGATGCTGGTCTGCGAGGGCGGCGGCAACCCGGACGTCGACGAGTTCCTCACCAGCCGCGCGTACTTCACCTAGCCGACCGGCGTATTGGCCGTGAGCTGGGCGGGCACCGCATTCCGGCGGTCGTGACGAGCGGCGGATTCCGGTCGAACCGGCGACCGTGCGCTGTTTCGGACGTACTCTGAAATCGCCGTTTCCGGGTCCGTTCCTGTTGTTCACCGTTCGACGCCACTCTTCCCGCTCCACCGCACTCCGCGGAAGGCAGGCTCTGATGGACCTCTACGAGTACGACCGCCAGGATCCTCGGCTCGGTCGCAACGTCGAGCACGACGAACGATCGCTGGCCTTCGCGGTCGGCGTGCTCCCCCGTTCCGCCATCAAGACCGTCCACTGGGACAGACGGATCGGGATCCTTGACCAGGGCAACCTCGGGTCCTGTTTCCCGCCTGAGACGCGCGTCCGCCTCGCCAATGGTGGGGAGTGTGCGATCAAGGACATCAGGCTTCTTGACGAAGTCCTGACAGCCGAGGGCAACATCGGCCGCGTCACTCGCACAATGGTGCGAGACGAGGAAGGCGGGCTCGTGCGCGTCCTCCTCCGTGGCCACGCCCACCTCCGCCTGACGCGCGAACATCCCGTGTTGACGGCGCGTGGCTATGTGCCCGCTGGTGAGCTTTGCATCGGCGACGAGGTCGCGCTTCCCAAGTATCTCAACGGGGCAGTCTTGTCCGTCCCGGTGGAACAGTTCGTCACCAAGCCTTCGCACAGGCTGACGCGAGGTAACCGGTGGTCCGGGTTGCCCGGCCGCAAGGGTCTGAAACTGGACGCCAACGCGCTTCCCGAGAAGATCACGCTCGATGCCCCCACCGGCCGTCTGCTGGGACTGTTTCTCGCCGAAGGGTCCTGTGACGCCTCGAAGGCGCGATGGACGTTCGCAAAGCATGAGGCCGACACGCTCGTCGCCGAGACCGCGCAACTCATCAAAGGCGTGTGGGGAGTTGAGGCACACATCGCTCATCGTCTCAACAACTCGATCAATGTCACCCTTCACGGAACAGGCTGGTCGTTGCTGCTCTCCGGGCTCTGTGGCAACGGCAGTGGCCTCAAGAGGCCACACGATGCACTGATGGGTGGTGCGAAGGAGTTCCTGACGGCCATGCTCGACGGCTGGCTCGATGGGGATGGACACCACCGACGTGATGGCTCGCGTGAAGGTGTCACGATAAGCAGAGACCTGGCTCTTGCGATGTACGACATAGCGCAAGCCACCGGCAGGCACCCAGTGATCGACTGGCGTAAATCGCCCCAGAACAGCGCCGCAGCAGTGCGGCAGCCACGATGGACGGTCACCATGCCGAGCGGACCTGGGCAATGCCGGGAGACGGAGACGCAGTCTGGCGTAAGGTGCGGGAACTGCGCGTCGAGGACTACGTGGGGCCTGTCTACAACCTTTCCGTTGAAGGCGACGAGTCGTATGTCGCCGAGGGCATCGGCGTTCACAACTGCACGGGAAACGCCGCCACCGGACTCGTCGGCACCGACTCCACGGCGCGGCAGGGTCTGGTGAAGGTCGACATCACCGCGGCGGCAGCCGCCGCGTCCCACGGAACCTTCACCGCGGGTTCGTACCCCCTGGACGAGGACTTCGCCGTACGCCTGTACTCGCTGGCGACTCAGCTGGACGAGTTCCCCGGTAGTTACCCGCCCGACGACACCGGATCGTCCGGGCTGGGTGTGGCCAAGGCGCTGAAGGCTCTGGAGTTGGCCACGTCGTACCAGCACGCGTTCAGCCTGGACGCGATGAACGCCGCGCTGCAGTCGGCGCCGGTCATGATCGGTATTCCGTGGCTTAACAGCATGTTCGAGCCCGACTCCGAGGGACTGATCCCGGTCGACCGCTCCTCCGGGATCGCCGGTGGGCACGAACTCGTGGTGAACGGGCTGGACGTGGACACCAGCACCTACACCCTCACCAACTCCTGGGGTACGAGCTGGGGAGTCGACGGGATCGGCTACCTGAAGTCCGCCGACCTGAAGTGGCTGTTGTCCCAGCAGGGTGACGTCACCGTGCCGACCTGGGCCCTGGTCCCGCCACCAGACCCCGGCCCGAAGCCGGACCCCAACCCCGGCACCGCTGACGACAGCCACCTGTGGGAGGTCGCGAAGCAGTGGGCGGCCGCGAAGGGCCTGACCTGACCGACAGGTCGGCCTGCGCCTTCACCGGTTCACGAGCACAGGTCGTCGGCCACGAAATCCGTGAGCGGACGGGGAGGCGTACGCGCGATCGACGGTCCCCAACCGAGCCGTAGCCCCACCTGAGCGGGCCTGTCCGCCCACCGTGGGCGCGACGGCCCGAGCCTGCCCGGCCAACCCACCGAGCCGTCGAACTCGCCCAGCCCGTCCAGCCCGCCCAGCTGCCCGTCCAGCGCGTCGAGCCCGTCGAACGCCGAGCCGGCCAGGCCGTGCCGGGCCGCCACCAGCAGGACCCGCTGCAGCGCCTGCCCCGCGACCAGCCAGTCGCGCGGGCAGGCGGGTGCCGCGGCGTCCGTGGTCAGGACCGCGTGCGTCCATTGGTACCCGTACGACGGGCAATACAGACCGCCGTCCAGGTCACCATCCAGTACGCCGGCCAGATCACCATGCAGTACGCCGTCCAGCACGCCGCCGTGGCAGCCGTCCCAGGTCCTGAGTTCTTCGCCGTGCCTGTCGTCCGGCCAGCTCAGGATGGCTCCCTCGGTGGCCGCCGCATGTTCCAGCTCCTGTCGGATCGCGGGCGGGATCCGCCGGTCGGCGTACGAACGTCGGCCCGACCGCGGCCGGTACAGGTGGAGGAGGAGGCCGGCCAGGCAGACTTCCGCACCCGGCCCCGGCCAGACCCGCACCTGTGCGAGGAGCCCAGGTCGACCCGGGTCGGGAAGCAGCTTCGTGGTCGTTCCCCGCGCCAGTGCCGCCGCGGCGACCCTGAGGTTGAACACCGCCGCACCGACTCCGACCATCGTCGGCCGTCCACCGGAGTCCTCGCCGTGATGCACCCCGCCGGGTTGCAGCTCGCCGTGATGCACCCCGACGGGATCCAGGCACACGTCGACGGTGTCGGCGCTGAACCGGAACCGCCACGACCGCGCCTCGGGTGCCGACGGCGCCAGAATCGCCGCGCGTACGAGAAGCTCACGCTCCGTCGTATCGAGCTCACGCGCGATCATGCGGACGCCTCTGCCCGGATGCGCCTTCGGCGGACATGACGCCCTCTTTCTGCCAGACGTGAATTCGGCCCATAGAGGGTCCCGCCGATCCGTCCGTCCGGGCTGCTACCGATGTCCCCCTTCGGACTAGTCGAACGTCCCTGGCCTCAAGGCCCTTTTCCTCCCGCGCCGCCCCGCAGGTGTGCGCCACGGGTCGCCGCCTCCCCTTGCGGCGGTCGCTCGTCGGTTCGTCGAACGTCCCGGTATCGAGTTGATTGTGCGGCTGAAGTGGGCCCTGCCGTTTATTACGCTTTTCCCATCTGCCGATTTCGAGCTGCCGACTGAATGGAGTGCCCCCATGCCCGGGAGACGGTTCGTGGAGTGGCAGCAGCGCCTGGACGAGATGGTGCGCCGACACGGTGTTCCCGGGGCGTCCCTCGCCGTCCTCGCCGACGGCGACGTGTCGACCGCGGCGTCCGGCATCCTGAACGCCGGGACCGGCGTGACCGTAACCCCGGACTCGGTCTTCCAGATCGGATCGATCACCAAGATCTTCACGACCACGCTGGTGATGCGGCTCGTCGACGAACACCGGCTCGACCTCGACCAGAAGGTCTCGGAACTTCTGCCCGAGCTCCGGCTGGCCGACCCCGACGCGCTCGGCAGGATCACGGTCCGCCACCTGCTCACCCACACCAGTGGCATCCCGGGCGACCACTTCGTGGACACCGGCCGAGGTGACGACGCGGTGACGAAGTACGTCGAGACCTGCGCCGACCTCGGCCTCGTGCACCCGGTCGGCGCGCTCATGTCGTACTGCAACACCGGTTTCGTCCTGGCCGGCCGAATCGTCGAGCGCCTCACCGGGCAGGCCTGGCGGGAGGCTCTGCGGACCAGGATGCTCCATCCCGCCGGTCTGCGCGAGACCGTGGCGCTGCCCGAGGAGGCGTTGCGGTTCCGGGTGGCGTACGGCCACGACGTCGACGGCGACCAGCCACCCAAGCTTGTCGCGCGGTGGCAGCTGCCCGCTTCCACCGCACCGGCGGGGAGCACCCTGTGCGCGACGGCCCGGGACGTGGTCGGCATGGCCAGGGTGCACCTGGACGGCGGTCTCGGTGTTGACGGCCGGGAGGTGCTCACCGACGCCTCCGTCGCGGCGATGCGCACCCGCTCGGTGCAACTGCACCGCGGCGCGAACGCGGCGGGCTGGGGCCTCGGCTGGGCGCTGTACGACTGGAACGGGCGCCGGGCGTTCGGCCACGACGGCGGGACCATCGGACAGTCGTCGTTCCTGCGCGTGGTACCGGACGCCGGGGTGGCAATAGCGCTGCTCACCAACGGCGGCCGGGCCGAGGACCTCTACCAGGAGCTGTTCCAGGGGCTGCTTGCGGAGTTCTGCGACCTCGCGCTGCCGCCATTGCCGACGCCGCCCGACGTGCCGGTCACGGTCGACCTCACCGCGTACGCCGGTACGTACGCGACCATCGGCCGCCGCGTCGAGCTCACCGTCGAGGACCGCGGCCTCGTCGCCAGGGTCAGTGTCACCGACGCGCTGGCGGAGGTGGTCGACCAGCCGGTCGAGGAGTACGTCCTGGTGCCGGTGGAGAAGGACCTCTTCCTCACCCGGGCCGCGGACGCGAGGTCATGGACGCCGGTGGCGTTCTCGACGTCGGAGGACGGGTCGAGGTACGCACACCTCGGGCTGCGCGCACTGCCGAAGGTCAGCTGACAGTCACAGAGCGGGAACGCTCCGGGGTCTGGGGTCGGCCCCCGGGGTCGAGTAGCAGGGCGCGCTCGTTGCCGACCGACCCTCGTGTGGCTCGACCACAGTGGTGAGGTAGTTCTGTGCACATGAACGCGGAGGAGCATTCGACCCGGTTGGCCGACGCGGCTCCGGCCGGGGAGAACGTGGGTGGCAACGCGGAGAATGTGGAGAAAGCAGACCCCGGGACCGAACGTCTGGTCTTCTTCTCCGACGCGGTCGTGGCCATCGCGATCACGTTGCTGGCGTTGGACCTGCACGTACCCCAGGGAACGACCGGTACCGCCTTCTGGCGCGACGCGGTCGATCACCGCGAGGATTACCTGGCGTTCTTGATCAGTTTCGCGGTGATCGGCAGCCACTGGCTCATGCACCACCGGACGTTCACCTACCTGGCTCGCCTCGGCGGCCGACTGGTCCGCTGGAACATGCTGTGGCTGTTGACGATCACGTTGACGCCGTTCGCTACCCGCGTCATCGTGGGTGACGGGGCGTTCGCCGCGAGGTTCATGTTGTATGCCCTCGTGCAGGTACTTGCGGCGACGTTCTCTCTCCTGTGCCTGCTGGAGATCCAACGTCACCGGCTACTCCGACCGGGCGCGGACAAGGAAGCCCTCAGCCGCGGCTACCGACGGTTGACGGTGATGCTGGTGGCTTTCGTGGTGTCGATCCCGCTGGCGTTCGTGACCCAACTGGCGTACCTGTGCTGGGTGGCGATTCCGTTCGCGCTGCGCGCCGAACAGCTCATCGGCCCACGGCGGCCTCACTCACCAAGCCGGCGGTAGTCACGGACGTAGCCGGGTGGGTCAGGCGGGCGTACCCGGTGGGCGGCGGGTGTGGCCGGGTCGGGCACCGGCTCACCGGCAACGGTGCGTAGAGGCACTTCCCCTGCCCACACAGGGATTTCGAGGTCGTCCGGACCGTCCAGTGGCGGACCGCTGCGTACCTTGGCGGACGCCTCCTCGATGCCTATCGCCACAACGTGGGTTTCGGCGAGCTCACGACGGTTGGGTGGCCGTACGTCCGCGGTCCGACCCGGTACGACACGCTCGACGATGGCGGCGAGCCCACGCGCCTTCTCCCCCGGTTCACTGACAAGCCTGGCTTGCCCGTAGATCACCGCCGAACGGTAGTTGACCGAGTGGGTGCGCTGCGTCCGCCCTAGCACCAGGCCGTCGACGAGGGTGACGGTGACGCACAGGGGCGTACCGGCCGCCAGCGCGCGGAGCAAGGTGCTCCCGGTCGAACCATGCAGATACAGGACGTCGGCGACCCGGCCGTAGCACGTCGGGATCACCCGCGGCCCCCCGCTGTCCACCGTCCCGACGTGGCAGACGAATCCCTCGTCCAGGATGCGTTCCACGCTCGCCCGGTCGAAGCGGCCTCTGTCCGGCTTGCGGCGAAGCCGCGTCCGGATCGTGGAGGTGATCGGGTCGCTGTGGCTGGTCACGGCACAACGCTAGAGCCGAATTGGCTCACGGCTATGCTCCAGTTCGATGCGAACCGAGTGGTCCAGTGCGCGGGCGTCGCCGTCGTACGACCGCGGCTCGAGCCTGGATCTGGTCCTGCGCCTCGACCGCTCCCGAGGACTGCGGCACGGCCTGGAGGCCGCGCTCCGGGAGGCGATCCGGTCCGGCAGGTTGCCGGTCGGCGCCCCGTTGCCGTCGACCCGGGCGCTGGCCGCGGACCTCGAGATCGCGTGCGGCACGGTGACGGCGGCGTACGCACAGCTGACGGCAGAGGGAGCTATCTCGGCCGTGTCCGTGAGGTACGGACCCGGCCGGACCGGATACTCGTCTGCAGTGGTTACACCCAGGCGCTCGACCTGCTCTGCCGGATGCTCCGCAGCCGCGGCGCGGATGCGGTGGCGATGGAGGATCCGTGCGCGCCGCGCTATCGCCGTGTCGTCGAGGCGGCCGGGCTGCGCGTCGTCGCGGTTCCGTGCGACGACGACGGACTGCTGGTCGACGTCCTGCACGGACTCGACGTCGCCGCGGTGGTCACCACGCCGGCTCACCAGTACCCCCTCGGCGTCACGCTGGCACCGGCTCGCCGGACCCGGCTGGTCGACTGGGCCAGGCGTACCGGCGCGTTCGTCGTCGAGGACGACTACGACGGCGAGTTCCGCTACGACCGGCAGCCGGTGGGCGCGATGCAGGCCCTCGACCCGGACCACGTCGTCTACGTCGGTACGGCGAGCAAGATCCTCTCCCCGGCTCTCCGGCTCGGCTGGCTCGCTCTTCCCGGTTCGCTCGTCGAGCCGCTGGGCGAGGCGAAATCCCTGACCGACCGCGGCAGCGGCGTACTCGACCAACTCGTCCTCGCCGACCTCATCGACCGCGGGAGCCTCGACCGTCATCTGCGGTACCTGCGCCAGTCCTACCGTCGGCGTCGCGACCTGCTCGTCGCCGGCCTGACAGAACGCGGGGGCCCGCTACCGACGGGGATCGCCGCCGGGCTGCACGCCGTGATCCCGCTCGGCCGAGGAGGCACCGAACTCGACCTTCTGGCGCGGGCGCGAAGCCGCGGCATCGCGTTGAACGGCCTCGGTGACTACTGGCACGAGCCCGGCAAGGTGAGTGCGCAGGCGCTCGTGGTCGGGTACGGCGCGCCCACCGGCAGCGCTTACATCCCGACGCTCGGCCGGTTCCTCGACCTGCTGTACGGGACGGGGCGGTGAGCGGCGGGCAAACCTCCGACAGTGCGCAAACCGTTTCGCGTGCTGTACGGTCTCCCGCGGCCGCCGACGCGAACCGTCGTCGGCTCCGCTGTTGCCACCCGGACGGCCACGCTTGCCGAGGCCTTCTTCAGGAGAATGGGGTCACTGCGTGAGGTCGCGGCAGGTGAGGAAGTCTGCGCTGTTCGGGGGACTGGGTCTGGCCGGGGTACTCGCAGTGGTCGGTTCGATGGTGCTGGCCTCCCCGAACTCCGCGTGGCAGGGGACCGGCTCCAGCGGCCCCACGCAGGTGCGAGCGCAGAGCGCACACGGTGCCGTTCCTACCAGGGTGCGGTCGGTCCCGATGGCCAGTGACGCGAACGGAACGGCCTCGGTCCCGCGTCGGCATACCGAGTCGTTCAGCCTGCTCGGGGTGACGTGGTCCGATCCGACGGCGACCGGTGGCACGATCCAGGTGCCCACACGCCGGACCGCCACCGGTCACTGGTCGCCGTGGCGGACCCTGCCGACCGACACCGACACCGACACCGACACCGGCGACTCCGGGACGGGCGTCCGCGGCGGTACGGAGCCGCTGTGGGTCGGCCCCTCCGACGGCGTACAGGCGCGCGTCACACCGACCCTGGGCGGCGCGCGGGACGCGTCATCCGTACGACGGGCCGGACCGTCGCGGCTGCCGAAGGGCCTTCGCCTGGAACTGGTCGATCCCGGCCGGCGTACCGGGACGAGGCTCGAACCCGCCGCGTACAGCAATGTCGATCCCGTTCCCACCGACTCGCCCACCCCCATGGACTCGCCGACGCCGAGCGACTCCCCCGTACCGACCGACTCCCCCGTACCGACCGACTCGCCGACGCCGACCGATCCCGCGTCGCCCAGTCCCGTAGCGACCGACCCCGCGTCGCCGAGCCCAACCGCGAGCGCGACCGACACGCCGTCTCCCGACCCGACCTCGCCCACTCCCACCGCGACACCGAGTGACACACCCACCCCGACCGCGAGCCCGACTCCGACCATTCCGCCCGCGCCGCCCTCGACGGTGCCGCGACCGGCGATCACCGGCCGAGCGGGGTGGGGCGCGGACGAGACGCTCAGCCCGGACGAACCGATCTACCTGCCCGGCGCTGTCGAGGCGGTCGTCGTCCACCACACCGCCGGCACCAACAGCTACGCGTGCGCGGATTCGGCAGCCATCGTCCGTGGTATCTACACCTACGACGTGGAGTCGCGGGCATACCGCGACATCGGATACAACCTCCTGCTCGACAGGTGCGGCACGATCTTCGAAGGACGCAAGGGCGGTGTCGACCGACCGGTCTACGGCGCACACGCGCGAGGCTGGAACGCCGAGACGAGCGGCTTCGCCGTACTCGGCAACTTCAACGACGTCGCGCCCACGACCGCGACGCTGACGTCGGTCGCCAGGCTCGCCGCGTGGAAGCTCGGCCAGTACGGCGCGGACCCCGCGGGTTCGGTCACCATGACCGCGGGCGACGACAACCTGCACAGCTACTACTCCCGGTACTTCACGAAGGGCACCGCGTACACGTTCCCGCGGATCGTCGGCCACCGGGACGTCAACAACACCGAATGCCCCGGCAGCGACCTCTACGCAAAGCTGCCCACCATCCGCGTCTGGGCGGCCGGGCCTGTCCAGGGCCTCGTGGTCACCTCACTGTCGGGAGCGGTCAAGTCCGGATCGACCTACTACACAAGGGGCGGCCTTACCCTCGGGTGGACCACCACCACACCGTCGGCGCTGATCTCGAGGTTCCAGGTGCTGGTGGACGGCTCCGTCGTGGCCACGACCTCCGGCTCGGCGCGCTCTGCCAACCTCACCTTGACGGTCGGCAGGCACCAGGTGCAGGTACGCGGCGTCCACCAGTCCGGCAGGACCGCGACGACTTCGGCCGTGTCAGTCGTCGCCGACACGACTCCACCGACGTTCAGCACCAAGCCGGCGCTGTCCTTGCGGACCGGCACCGTGAACACGACGGCGGTGCCGGTCCGGCTGGGCTGGAAGGGCACTGACAACACCGCCCTCAAGGACGTGCATCTCACGGCGCCCACCGCATTGACGTTCGGGCCCACCACCACGTCCTGGAACCTCACCGCCAAGTCCGGCACGGCCACCACCTGGGCGATGCGGGCCTACGACTACGCCGGCAACTCGGCGTCGAGTTCCACCAGCGGCACGCCGGTGATCAAGCAGGAGACGTCCGCCACCAGGTCCGGGTCCTGGCAGACCAGGACCTCCACGCACTACCTGGGCGGCGCCTCCTACAGCAGTTCGTCCGCCGGCGCGAGCCTCAGCTGGACGTTCACCGGCAGGTCCGCGGCCTGGGTGGTCTCCCGCGCCAGCGGCTCGGGCAAGGCGTACATCTACGTGGACGGTGTCAAGGTCAGTACGGTCGATCTCTACTCGTCGACCGTGATGTACCGCAACGCGATCTGGACCCGAAGGTGGAGCAGCAGCGCCAAGCACAGCGTGAGGATCGTGGTCGCCGGCACCAGCGGTCGCCCCACCATCACGACCGACGGACTCGTCTACCTGCCGTGACCTCGAGCGAGTCGCAGCCTGCACCGGTTCGGCCCGCGGGCGAGGTCCTGCGCGGACGCGAACTCACTTTCGGCGGCGACGCCGCCACAGCGCGCCCGCGCCGGTGACCGCGCCGAGCGCCGCCAGCGCCAGGCCCGCGAACCGGCGGGCGGTGGACAGGCAGCTGCTGTCCGAACATTCGGGGATGGGGTACGGCTGCCCCGGGTTGAGCTCGTGTGTCTCGTCCGCGGACACGTAGGCGCTCGTCGCCGGGAAGGACCACCCGTTCGGGTTCAGCAGGCGATACCAGTACGCGTCGTCCCACTTCTTGAGTCGGCAGGTGACGTTGACCGAGGGCGACTCGTAGGGCGTCGGGCCGAGAGTCCCGATGACCACGTGGTCCTGGTTGTAGACCGCCACGTGCCCGTTCGGGTCGTTCATCGTGACGGCGGGGTAGTTCGCGTCGAGCCCCATGAGGGCCTCCTTGTCGGGCGTACGCCATCAGCTGTAGATGCCGACCGGCCCGAGGTCAAGGCGGAAAAGCAGAGGAGAACGAAACGGGCGGCGAAGTAGCATCCGCCCACGCTTCCGGTGTGGCCCTCTGCCGCACTCCAACACAGCTCGAGAGGGGCGGTCATGAACGAGGTCCTGTCCGACGCCGTTCGGCACAACGCCTGGGCGACCAGACAACTCATCGCCTTCTGCCAGGACCAGAACCTCACCGAGGACCAACTGGTGAATGCGACCGGGGTCGGCACCTTCGGCGGCATCCTCGCCACGCTGCATCACATCGTCACCTGCGACGGGAGCTATGTGCGCCGCTTGGCCCGACGTGAGCTCGAATGGGCCGACAGCGGTGTGGACGGAGTCGACCTTCGGACACTGGCCGACTGGGCTGCGGATGCCGAGCAGGTCTGGGAGGGCGTTCTCGCCGATCCGATCGACGTCGAACGTGTGGTCGTCATCGACGACGGTCTGCGCGAATGCCGCGCCGGCATCTTCGTCGCCCAGGCGCTCAACCACGCCAACCACCACCGCGAGCAGGTCTGCGCGATCCTGACCGGCCTCGGCATCGAGCCGCCTGACATCCAGGCCTGGGAGTACGCCTGGGCCACCGGCCGAATCTGGGACCGTACGAACGCGGAGGCTCGAGGCTGACCGGCCGGAGTTCGCGGCGGTCCGGACGGGGCCGGCGAAGACTACCGGCGAAGACTGCGGAACCACCTTTTCGTCCACAGGTAGCGGACCGGCGCCCTGCGGGAATGTGCTGTGGAAAAGGACTTTGTGTCGGTAGCCGTTATTAGAATTCGACCATGCATTCGACCACGTGGAAGCCTCCGAGCTGGGATGGCGGCGGTGATGCCGAGCAGCGGCTGGAGGCTGCGCTGGTCCAGATCGGCGGCATTCTCGATGAGGCGCTTGCCGGGCCGATGTTGTCGCTGCGTGCCGAAGGGCTTGGCCGGCTGTTGGAGTTGCACGGGGTCGATGAGGCGAAGCTGGCTGCGCTGAAACTGGCGATGGTCGCCCGGGGTGAGGCCTGTGACGTGGCCAAGACGACGGGTGCGGCGGCCACGGCGACGTGGCTGCGCACTGCGCAGCGGATGTCGAAGAACGAGGCCGCCGCGACGGTCGGCCTGGCCCGGGACCTGGACCGTACTGTGACGTTGACGGCCGCCGCGTTAGCGCGGGGTGAGTTGTCGTTGAAGCATGCGCAGGTGATCGCGTTCGCGGTCAGGGACATGCCCGCCCACATCGGCCCTGAGCAGCGGGTCAAGGCCGAGGAATACCTGATCACCTGGTCCAAGCGGCGCAACCCCGACGACATACGCCTGCTGGGGCGGGCGCTGCTGCAGTACCTCGCCCCCGAAGAATGGGAACGCCGCCTCGGCAAGGAACTCGACGACGCCGAACGCGCCGCCGAACGCAAACGCTCCTTGCGCTACATCGCCAACGGCATCCCCGGCTCCGAAACCGTGGTGGTCAAACTTCCGGCGGTGGAGATGGAAGCCCTCCGCAAGGTCATCGAGACGCTGATCGCCCGCGACAACGCCCCCGAGCCGGACGGGCGCCCCCTGGACCAAAAGCGTGGGGACGCCTTCGCAGAGCTGGTCGCCCAGATGGCCGAATGGCAGGCATCCCCCAACCGCGGCCGAGGACGCGACTGCGTGACCGTCACCATCGGACTGGACCAGCTCCTACGAGGCACCGGGTTCGGCACCATGGACGACCTCAATCCCGTCCGCCCCACCCCCTGCACCTGCCAAACCCCCGAGGCCAAACGCCAAGCCGACCGCAGGAACCGGAAACAAGGCAACGGCAAGCAGAGCAGCGGCAAGCAGAGCAGCGGCAAGGAGCGCAGCGACGGCACGAAGGCCGCTGGCACGACGGGCATCACGAACTTCAAGCCCACCAAGGACAAGAACAAGTCCGGCGAAGACACCGACGGCACGCGGCGCGCGGCCGACGCAGGTGGCGGTGTCGGGACGAGTGGCGGTGTCGGGACGAGTGGCGGTGTCGGCGGCCCAGATGTGACGAGCGACGTCGGCGAGACCGTCGGGGCAGCCACTCCGGCCGCTCAGGAATGCGAACCAGGCAGAGAGAAACCACCACCTGACACACCAGAACCCGCGGGGTTTGGGGAACGGATACCCGCACCGCGAGGACCCGGGCGGCACCCACAACCGAACGCCGCAACCGGACCAGGGTCCGAAGCTGGACCCGGACGCCGACCCGATCCGGGGGCCGAACCACTCATCGGTGATCCGGGTGGAGACGCCGACAACGACGCCGAACAGCAGGAAGGTGCGGCGGCGCCCGACGCTGCCATCAATCCTGACGGCCCCATCGATCCCCATGACGGCTGTCAGAAGTGCGGCGGTGGCGGGTCGGCCAGGCTCCTCGGCCTGGGCGGAGAGCCGCTCTCGCCGGCAACGGCGAAATCCTCGACGTCGGCATGGCCGACCGGTTCTTCACCGAACCACAACGCCGCGCCTTCGCCGTCCGTGACGGAAGCCACTGCCACTTCCCCGGCTGCCAAGTACCCGAACGCCGCTGTATCGCCCATCACATGACCGCCTGGGAGGACTTCGGCCCGACAGATCTCGCGAACGGAGTATTGCTGTGCAGGACGCACCACACCTACGTCCACCACAAAGGCTGGCAAGTACGAATGAGCAACCACGGCCACCCCGAGTACATCCCGCCAGAGTGGGTGGACCCGCAGCAGAAAGTCCGCCGGCCGTAAGGCGTGTGTGCTGGAGCAGGCGATGACGCCGCCACTGGAGCGGACCTCGCGACACACGTCCACCTGTCGCGCTCCGTACGGCAAATGCGTTGCCCGGCGTCAGCGGCGGCTGGAACACTGCGCGGGTGCTTTCGGACACACACCTCGACGGACGGGCCGGCATCGACGCGGGACTGGTGAAGCGGCTGCTCGCCGCGCAGTTCCCGCAGTGGAGTGACCTTCCGGTGACCCCGGTCGAGGTCGACGGGTGGGACAACCGCACCTACCGCCTGGGCGAGGAGTTGACTGTCCGTCTGCCCACCGCACCGGGATACGTCCCGGCGGTGGAGAAGGAGCACCGCTGGCTGTCGGTGATCGGCCCGCACCTGCCCGTCCCGATTCCGGTGTCGGTAGCGCTGGGCAAGCCGGGCGAGGGTTACCCGCACCCCTGGTCGATCCGCCGCTGGCTGGACGGCGACACCGCTCGTCCAGACCGGATCGCCGACCTGTCGACGTTCGCCGAAGAGGTGGCGGACTTCCTCCTCGCTCTGCAGCGGGTCGATGCGACCAACGGGCCGACCGCGGGCGAGCACAGCTTCTACCGCGGCGCGCCCCCGGCGTACTACGACGACGAGACCAGGCGCTGTCTGCGCACTCTCGAGGACCACCTCGACATCGACCGAGCCACAGCAGTCTGGAACGCGGCACTCGCCGCGGAGTGGCGAGGCCGACCGGTGTGGTTCCACGGCGATGTGGCGCAGGGCAACCTGCTCGTACGCGACGGGCGGCTGGCCGCGGTCATCGACTTCGGCACCAGCGGCGTCGGCGACCCGGCCTGCGACCTGGTGATCGCGTGGACGATGTTCGCCGGGCCGAGCCGGGAGGCGTTCCGGCGTACGGTCGCACAGGACGACGGCACCTGGGCCCGCGCCCGTGGGTGGGCGCTGTGGAAGGCGCTGCTCGGCCTGGCCCAGGACGCCGAGCAGGGCCGGCCGCTAGCGGCGGGCAACCTGCGCGTGGTCGAAGAGGTCCTCGCCGACCACGAGTCGGGCTGAGCCGCCGGAGCCGTCCGAGCCGCCGGAGTCGGCTGAGCCGTCAGGGCCGGCCCGCTCGGTTCGCAACCGGGGCAGCGAGTTCGGGTGGTTGTCCCGCAGCCAGCCGAGCAGGTGCTCGCGTACGTCACAGCGCAGGTCCCACGCCGACGCGGAGTCCGCCGCCGACGCCAGCACCCGGACGACGATCGAGCGTTCGGTCGTGTCGACGACCTGCAGGGTCCAGTCGCGCCGGTCCCACAGCGGATTCTTCTCGATGATCCGCTGGGCCTCCGCGCGAAGTTCCGGGATCGGGGTGCTGTGGTCGAGGTAGAAGACGACCGCGCCGATGACGCGGGACTCCGAGCGGGTCCAGTTCTGGAACGGCGTCGTGGTGAAGTACGTCGCCGGCAGCACCAGCCGCCGTTCGTCCCACAGGTTGACCACGACGTAGGTCAGGGTGAGTTCCTCGACCCGGCCCCACTCCTCCTCGACCACCACCACGTCGTCGATCCGCAGCGCGTCGGTGAACACCAACTGCAGGCCCGCGAACACGTTCGCCAGGGTCGTCTGAGCAGCGAGACCGGCGATCACACCGGCGACCCCGGCGGACGCCAGAATCGACGCTCCGTAGGTGCGCAGCGCGTCGAACGTCATGAAGATCGCGGACGCGGCCACGAGGGTGACCAACACGGCGGTCAACCTGCGCAGGGCGGTCAGCTGCGTCTGGACCTTCCGAGCCCGCCGGTTGTCGGTCACGTCGACCCGGACGTGGCGCAGGGCGGCGTCCTCTACGAGGAACAGCACCGCCGTGGCCAGCCAGGACACCGCCGCGATGGTGGTGACGACCAGCAGGTGCCGTACGCCGCCTGCCGGCTCACCGCGCAGACCCGCGCTCGGCTGGGCAGCAAGCAACGCCACCGACAGCAGCGTCACCGTCCACGGCCGGTGACAACGCCTTCGTAACCGCCCCCAGAACGGCTGACTCTCCGACCGCGCGAGACGAGCGGTGATCCTGCCGGTGACCAGGGTCACCAGGAGCGCGCCCGCCGCGGTACAGCCCAGGACGAGGAGAGTGTGCATCGGCTCGGGCACAGCAGTGCTGATCGCGGCAACTACTTGCATGAAACCTCGGCGATCCTCCCCAGATGGGTGCGGTCGTCCTCACGGTCTCATCCGGAACCAGGACGCACCGCACCACCCGGCAGGAGGTCCCCCTTGACCTGACGACGTGCTGTCAGCCGGTCACGTCTCGTCGGCCGCGGCCGCCTCCTCGCGGAGTTCACGCGCCTCGTCGATCGCCTTCTCTTCCTTCTTCGCATCCTTGTCGATCTTGCTGGTGTCGCGGGGCGGCAGCTGGATCTCCTCCTCTGCGGGGAGCCCAGCCTGCAACTCCCGGCCGCGCTCCATCTCCGCGTCCAGTTCCGCGCCGAACAGCAGTGCCAGGTTGGTGAGCCAGATCCACAGCAGGAAGACGATGACGCCGCCGAGCGAACCGTAGGTCTTGTTGTAGTTGCTGAAGTTGGCGACGTAGAAGCCGAACGCGACCGAGACGACCACCCAGGTGAGGATGGCGACGACCGCACCGATGCTCAGCCAGCGGAACTTCGGCTGCCTGATGTTGGGCGTGAGGTGGTAGAGCACCGCGACGATGAAGATGACGATGAACAGCATCACCGGCCACTTGGCGATGCTCCACACCGTGACGGCGACGCTGCTGAGCCCGATCACGCCGCCGATCGTCTTCGCCAGCGGTCCGCTGATCACCAGGCCGACCGCGGTGAGCGCCACCAGGAGGAGCACCAGCGCCGTGACGCCCAGCATCACCGGCCGCAGCTTCCAGATCGGCCGGCCTTCCTGGACCTCGTACACGCGGTTCATCGCCCGGCTGAAGGCGTTGACGTAACCGGAGGCGGACCAGAACGCCATCACCAGACCGATGACCAGCGCGAATCCCGCCGACTGGCTGCGCGTCAGCTGCTCCACCACGGGCTGGATGGTGCTGACGGCCCTGTCGGCGCCGAGGCCACGCAGGATGTCCATCAGCATCGAGGTGGTCTGCTTGCTCTGCCCGACCAGCCCGAGGATGGACACCAGGGCCAGGATGGCGGGGAAGAGGGAGAGGACGGCGTAGTACGTCAGCCCCGCCGCGAGGTCGGTGCACTCGTCGTCGAGGAACTCCCGGAAGGTGTTCTTGAGGATGAACTTCCGGGTCGGCGACTTCAGGTCGAGCGGACTGTCGGGCTTCTCCTCCGCGTCCGCCGGGGGCGCGTCCCTGTCGGACGCGCCGTTGCCACCAGCGTGTGTCGTCATCCCTCATCCTTCGGCTGGACGGTCTTCCCGGGCGGGCCGTGCCGTGTGGCTACGACCGGTCAGGGGGTGGACCGTGGTGTCGGAGCAGTCGCAGCTGGGACGACTGTATGGGGAACCGCTACCCGACGCAGCGAGCCGAAACCGTACGAGATCCGCCCAGGACGGGCCTAGCCGGCCGAACGCAGCAGGTCGGCGACCTCACCGGCGAGGTAGGGGCGGAGGCTCTGCTGGTTCGTCAGCACCGCCACGGTCAGGTCGTCGTCCACCAGGTGCATCACGTCCGCCAGGGCGGGACCACCGCTGTGGCCCACCGCGGGGCTCCCGTGGCGCTGGTCGACGATCCAGCCGACGCCGAACGGACCGGCCGACCCGTCCCGCAGTCGTTCCGGCGTCCACATCTCCCGTACCGAGGCCGGCGAGAGCAGGTCACCACCACGCAGCGCCGCCGCCCAGGTGGCGAGGTCGGCGGGTGAGGAGTAGAGCCCGCCCGCCGCGTAGGTCCAGGCGGGGAAGAGGAACGCGTACACCTGTCGGCGGTCGTCGCGTACGTCGTAGATGGTGGCGCGCCGGGGCAGGACGTCGCTGACCCGGGCCGTACCGTCGTCCGCCGCGTTGTCGAACCGGGTGGAGGTCATCCCGAGGGGCTCGGTGAGACGCTCGCGCAGCAGGTCGGGGAAGGTCCGCCCGGTCACGGCCTCCAGGAGGTAGGCCAGTACGACATAGTCCGACAGGCCGTACCGCACCTGCGAACCCGGCTCGTACTCCAGCGGCCACTCGAACGCCGCGTGCACCGCCTCCTCGACGGACGCGGGACTGCCGACGTCGTCGCTCAGGCCGGAGGTGTGCGACGTGAGGCGGCGTACGGTGACCTGCTCCCAGCTCTGCGGGGCGTCGGGGAGGTACTTCCCCACCGGGGCGTCGAGCCGCAGCGTCCCGTCCTCGACCACCAGCATCAGCAGGGTGGCGGTCAGCAGCTTCGTCACCGACGCGAGCTGGAACGCCGTGTCGGTCGTCGCGGGGACGTCCCACTCAAGGTTGGCGGTGCCGTACGCCCTGGCCACCGGCTTGCCGCCGCGGACGACGGCGAGGCCGAGGGCCGGGATGTGGTGTTGCTCCATCCGCGCGCGCAGGTGGTCCTCGACGGCGGAAGGCAGGAAGCCGTCAGAATTGTCAGAGACTTCGAGGTCGTCCATCATCCCCCCACTTCGGTGATGCCGCATGATGCCACGGGCGGGGGCTTGAGTCCTCGCAGCCAAGGGATCCACGAGCCGGGGGCGGGCGGTTGCCGGGCCCGGTGTTGGATGAGGACGTGAACGACGGCCCAACCCGCCACGACGAAGCCCCGGACGGCGTCGGTGGCCAGGGCGGGCGGGTTCGGGTACGCCCGCGGGAGGACGCCGACCTGCCCGGCTGCGTACGCCTGCTCACCGAAGTGCACGAACGCGACGGCTACCCGCTGATCTGGCCCGAGCGGCCGGTCGAGTGGCTGGTGGGCTCGTCTCCTCTCGCGGCCTGGGTCGCGCTGCTGGACGAAATGGTCGTGGGCCACGTCGCGTTGTCGCACTGCCGTCCCGGGGACGTGGCTCCGGGCCTGCTCCGCGAACGGGACGGGGGTGCTCACGAAGGAGCTCCGCGGCCCGCCGTCCTCGGCCGGTTGGCCGTCGGCCCGGCCGCGCGGGGCCGGGGTGCCGGTACGCGGCTGGTGACCCGGGCGGTCGAGTACGCCCGAACCCATGGCCTGCGTCCGGTCCTCGACGTGGTGGACTCCGACCGGTCCGCTGTCGCTCTCTACGAGCGGCTGGGCTGGCACCGGCTCGGCTACGTCGAGCAGCGATGGGGCGCCGATCAGACCGTCACCATCCACTGTTACGCCGCCCCGGACTGACCGACGACGCCCGGTGTCAGGAGATCTCAGGCGGGCAGGTCGACTTCGACCTCGTACTCCTCCAGCCACTGGTCGAGTCCCAGCACCAGCTCGACGGCGCGCCGGGCGAACTCCGAGCTCACCGACCCGACCGACTCGGTGAGGATGGCGTGGGCCTGCTCCCGATCGACCAGAGGCATCACCGGCGCGTCCGGCCGGGCGAGCAGCCTGCCGAACTCCTCGTGCAGTGCCTGCTCGTAGGCCGGGTCCTGGGTCGAGGGGTACGGGCTCTTGCGCCGCGCGGAGACGGACTCCGGCAAGAGGTCGGCGGTGGCCGCGCGCAGCAGGCTCTTCTCCCGTCCGTCGAACGTCTTCATCGCCCATGGCGCGTTGAAGACGTACTCCACCAGCCGGTGGTCGCAGAACGGCACCCGCACCTCCAGGCCGCTGGCCATGCTCATCCGGTCCTTGCGGTCCAGCAGGTACTGCACGAACCGGGTGAGGTGGAAGTAGCCGACCTCCCGCATCCGGCGTTCCAGGCCCACCTCACCGGGCAGCCTCGGCACCTCGGCCAGCGCCTGGCCGTAGGAGTCCGCGCGGTAGGCAGGCAGATCCAGCGCCTTGATCAGACCGGAGTCGAGCAGCCCCAGCCGTTCACCGCCCGCGCGCCCGAACATCGCCAGCCACGGGAACGTGTCGGCGTGCACGGCCTCGGGGTCGTGGAACCACAGGTAGCCGCCGAACACCTCGTCGGCCGACTCGCCGGACAGCGCCACGGTCGAGTGCCCACGGATCGCCCTGAACAGCAGGTAGAGCGAGGTGAACATGTCTCCCATGCCGTTGGGCGCGTCGTTCGCCCGCAGCACGGCCGACCGCACCTCCCGGTCCATCAGGTCCCGGGTGTCCAGCACGATGTCGCTGTGGTCCGCGGCCACATGCTTGGCGAGTTCGTGGACGTACGGCGCATCCGGCGCGTCCCGCATCGCGTCCGCCCTGAACCGTTCGGTCTGGCCCACGAAGTCGACGGCGAACGACCGGACCGGCCCGGCGCCCCGCTCCGCCAGCCCGTTCGCCGCCAAGGCGGTGATCACCGAGGAGTCCAGGCCACCGGACAGCAGGGTGCACAGCGGTACGTCGGAGACGAGCTGGCGGGTGACGATGTCGTCCAGCAGTTCGCGCACCGTCGCGACCGTGGTGGCCAGGTCGTCGGGGTGTTCGCGGGCCTCGAGCTGCCAGTAGCGGCGCTTGCGCAGGCCGGAGCGGTCGATCCGGACCACCGAGCCCGGGCGTACCTCGTACATCCCGGCGAACGGCGAGTGCTCGGGCGTCTTGACGAACGACAGCAGGTCCCGCAGGCCGTCCGCGTCCAGCACCCGCCTCGCGGCCGGGTTGGCCAGGATCGCCTTCGGCTCCGAACCGAACAGCACACCGTGCGGTGTCGGGTAGTAGTACAGCGGCTTGATGCCCATCCGGTCGCGGACCAACAGCAGGCACTCCGCCCGGGTGTCCCAGACGGCGAACGCGTACATGCCGTTGAGGTGGCCGGCGAGGTCATCGCCCCACTCCAGGTAGGCGTGCAGGACGACCTCGGTGTCGCTGCGGGTGCGGAACCGGTGTCCGGCCGCGGCCAGCTCCTCGCGCAGCGCGCGGAAGTTGTAGACCTCGCCGCTGTAGGTGAGTACGGCCGCCGGAGTTCCGGGGTCGGGAGTTCCGGGGTCCGGCGTTCCAGGGTCTCCGGGGTCCGGCGTTCCAGGGCCTCCGGGGTCCGGCGTTCCGGAGCCGGCGCCGCATCCACTGTCGGCCATCATCGGCTGCCGGCCGCCCTGGAGATCGATGACCGAGAGCCGGCGGTGCCCCAGCCCGACGTGCGCGTCGGTCCACATCCCCTCGTCGTCGGGGCCCCGACAGGCCATGGTCGCCGTCATCGCGGCCAGCACCGCGTGCTCGTGGTCAAGGTCGCGCTCGAAGTCCACCCAGCCGGTGATGCCACACATGCAGGTGTTCGTCCCCTTCGCTCCGGGCCGGCCTCCGCCGGGTCGCTCCGGGAGCCCGGCTCGTCGCGACCTGGCCCCCGCCGTCACGGTGGCGCGTCACCACCGCACCACCCGTCCAACATAGGTCGCCATCCTCGGAACGCTCCGGCTGAGCGGGGCTCTAGTGTCGGAGGTGTGTTCGCCCCCTATCGCGGTCTGCTGCGCCAACCCGGCGCCCTGAGGTTCTCGGCCAGCGGACTGCTCGCCCGGTTGCCGATCTCGATGGTGTCGCTGGGCCTGGTCATCCTGGTCTCGGCGAAGACCGGTTCGTACGGCCTGGCCGGCGTGGTGTCCGCGGTCTTCGTGGTCTTCCGAGCCGTCTGCTCTCCGATGCAGGCCCGCCTGGTGGACCGGCACGGCCAGCACCGCACCCTGCCCGCCGTCGCCGGACTGAACGCGGCGGCGCTGGGTGGGCTGGTGGTGGCGGTCGAGGTGGACTCGCCGCTCGCGGTGACGGTCGTCCTGGCCGGGGTGGCCGGGGCGACCTCGCCGTCGATCGGTTCGTACGTCCGGGCGCGGTGGAGCCATCTGCTCGGACGGGGGCCGAGCCTGCAGACCGCGTTCGCGCTGGAGGCGGTGGCCGACGAGCTGCTGTTCATGATCGGGCCGCCGGTGGTGACGTTCCTCGCCACCGGGATCAGCCCGAACGCCGGGCTCCTGGTCGCACTGGGCTGCGGCCTGGTCGGCACCCTGCTGCTGTCCGCGCTCCGCGACACCGAGCCGCCCGCCCACGGCCGCGGCGGAGGCGGCACCCCCGCGGCGCCGCTGGGCTGGCCGGCGCTGTTCCCGGTGGTCGGCGCGAGCGTGGGGATCGGCACCCTCTTCGGCGCGTTCGACATCTCCGTGATCGCCCTCGCCACCCAGGCCGACGCCCGGGCGTGGTCCGGCGTTCTGCTCGGCATCACCGCCACCGGTTCGATGATCTCCGCAGCGGTCCTGGGCAGCCGTACCCTGCGCAAGCCGCCGTTGACACGGTTCCGGATCGGCACGGCGGCCATCACCGCGGCGATGGTGCCGTTGCCGTTCGTCTCCCACCTCGGGTTGCTGGCACCGATCGTGTTCTTCACCGGGCTGACGATCTCGCCGACGATGATCGCGAGCGTGGCCCGGGTCGAGGAGACCGTCCCCGCCAGCCGGCTCAGTGAGGGCATCACCTGGTCGACGAGCGCGCTGGTCGGCGGGATCGCTCTGGGCGGCGCGGTCGCCGGGCGGGTGATCGACAGCCACGGCGCGAACGCGGGGTTCTTCGTGTCGCTGGCCGCGGGCGTGCTGGCGATGGCCGTCGCCTGGTCCGGCGGGCGCCGAGCGATGGGAACGCCGCCCGTGCCGGCGGGGGCGTGAGGCGTGCTCAAGGCACTGGTTCTCATCGCGCTGCTGGTGTTGGCGGTGGGTGGACCGGCTACCTGCCTGCTCGCCGCCAGCGTTCTCACCACCCGGGTCGTACGCCTGGTCCGCCGCCGCGTCGAACATTCCCGCACCGGGTACCGCGTCGGCGATCGGCCTGCTCTCGCCACCGTCTCCTCGCTGGGGTGGCTCGCGGCCCTGGTGTCGGTGGGGACGGTCGAGGCGTACGCGTACGGAGTACTGAGGTACTCGCCGGGGCTCTTCCCCGACAAGACGTGCTACTTCACCATGGGTGCGCGGGCCTTCCCCGACTCCTCCGGCCTGCTGCCGCTCAGCACGGTGTGCCGGGGCCAGGAGATCGTTCCGGTGTGGTTCAACCCGCTGATGGCCGCGCTTGCGGTGGCCTCGGCGGCGTTGCTGGTTGCCGCTCCGCTCGCGTACGCGCGCCGGCGCCGGGTGACAGGCACAACTGACCCAACGGACGCGGGCGGTACGCCAGGAGGGGCCGGCGCGGCGATCAGTTCGTCCAGTGAGCGGGCGGAGTGAACCACGGCGGCACCTCGGTGGCTCGGTCGCCGTTGGCCGCCGCGAGTTGCGTACGAGTGAGGAACAACGCCTCGCGCACGTGTGCACCGCGCAGGTCCGCCGCGCGCAGGTCGGCACCGATCAGGTCCGTCCGGGAGAGGTTCGCTCCGCGCAGGTCGGCACCGATGAGGTAGCCGCCGCGCAGATCCGCTCCGCGCAGGTCGGCATCGCGCAGGTCCGCGCCCAACAGGTCCGCTCCGGGGAGTTCGGCGCCCCGCAGATCCCCGCGCCGTCGGTGCCTGTCCCGCCGGCCTGCCCTGTCCGCCCCACCCGAACGCGACCGCCTGCCTCGCCCCCGCCCGCGGCCTGCCGTACCCACGGCACCTCCACCCCGGTGTGTCGGTCCGAGCGACTTGGACCGGACGAGTTCGCTGGTACGCCGCAGGAGCGGGTTGACAGCGGACCGGTGGGCGTCAAGGTCGAGTTCGCGCAGGCTGCCGACGTCGGCGCGGGTGTGGCGTTCGGTCAGGTCCTGCACCTCGGTGAGTTCCGCGCGCAGTGTGCGGACAGCGGCCGGATCCGGTGTCCGCGGACGCCCCGTCGTCTCGCCCGTCCCGCTCGCCTCGCGCACCTCGGCCGCCGCCAGTTCCTCGGTCAGCGCGAGCGCCTCGGTGAGGTACCAGCGAAACTCGTACAACTGCCGCATCACCACGAACGCGTCGAACATCGGCTGCGCGGTGTCCGGGTGTCCGCGCCAGTCGCGGCCGCCGAAGGTCACCTGCGCGACCTGCTGGCCCGCGCCGAGGCAGTCGAACGCCGTACAGCCGGGGAACCCGCGAGGGCGCAGCCGGTCGTGGATCCCGCAGCGGAAGTCCGGGTGCAGGTTGGGACAGGGCGTGCGGGCGGGCTTGTCGATCGCGAAGTCCGCCGACGCCGCGAACGCCGGTACGACGCAGCACAGGGCGAAACACCGCGCGCAGTCGGCACGGAGCTCCTCCCGGGAATCGTTCACCGAACCAGGCTATGGCGTGTCCTGTGGATCAGGCGGCGAAGGGGTGCGGGGCGTCCGCGCCCGGCTCACGCCTCGCGCTCGGGGGCGGGCCGGCCGAAGGGGGCCGCACCCGCCAGCATGCCGCCGTCCACCGGAAGGACGGTACCGGTGACGAACGCCGCCGCGGGCGAGCACAACCAGACCACGGCCGCGGCCACCTCCTCGGCCGCGCCCATCCGGCGCATCGGCACCGAGTCGGTGATTCGTCGCATCGACTTCGGGTCGGCCGCCCGTAGGCGCTCGGTGGCGGTCGGCCCGGGCGCCAGCGCGTTGACGCGTACTCCGGCCTCGGCGTAGTCCAGGGCGGCGCTGCGGGTGAGCCCGATCACCCCGGCCTTCGCCGAGACGTAGCCCGCCAGCCCGCCGATCGGGTGCACGCCGGCCGTCGAGGTCATGTTCACGATGGCGCCGCCACCGGAGGCGAGCATCGCCGGGATCTCGTACTTCATGGACAGGAAGACTCCGCGCAGCCCGGTCCGAAGTGCGCTGTCGAAGTCGTCGACGGCGACGTCGGCCAGCCGGGTCGGCGGGTGTCCGCCGCCCATGGCGTTGTTGACGGCGATCGTCAGTCGCCCGTACGCCTCCACCGTGCGGGTGACCAGCCGGGCCACCGCCCCGGCATCCCCGACGTCAGTGGGTACGGCGATCGCACTGCCGCCGGCCGCGGTGATGTCCTCCGCCACCGCCGCCAGTCCCACCTCGTCCCGCGCCGAGCAGACCACCGACGCGCCTTTCTGCGCGAGCACCCGAGCCGTGACAGCCCCGATGCCACGGCTGGCCCCGGTCACGATCGCCACCTGCCCGTCGAGCGTCCTCTCCGTCATGGCCCCTCCCAAGGTGTCCTCGCGAAGACGGCCGGCTTCGCGGTTCGCACCATCCTGTGGGCACGGCGGCGGCCGGGTCATCGGCCGACGGGAGCGGATCGGGTTACGCCGACCGGCGTACCGGCGGTGCTACGACGGCCGGTCTATGACCGCGGCCAGGCCGTCGAGGACCCGCGCCAGCCCGAACGCGAACGCATGATCGGGATCGTGCGCGCTACCGTGCGCCGCGCCGGCCGCCGAACCGACCCGGGTGGCCAGCGGATAGGTCTGCGGGTCGAGCACCCTCGACAGCAGCGGTCCCGCGGCCGCCCACCACTGCTCGTCGTTCATCGCGCTCTCCGACGCCGCCGCACGGGCCTCGATCCGGGCCCGGGCGTTGGCCTGGACGAACGCGAGGAGGTACGTCAGGCAGTCGTCCCGGTCGACGTCGGTCAGCCCGAGCCCGTCGAACGCGGCGAGTTCGTGCTCGTACTTCGCCACGAGCCCGGGGCCCAGCGGCGGGCGGAGGGTGGAGACGCCTGCAGCCCACGGATGCGCGTCGTAGAGCGCGCGGTTCTCCTCGGCGACCGCGGTGAGCCGCCGGCGCCACGGCTCCCCGGCGGTGTCGGCGCGGCGCATCCGGGCGTACGTCGCGTCGAGCATCAGGTCGAGCAACTCCGCCTTGCCCCGGACGTAGGTGTAGAGCGTCATCGGAGCGGCGCCGACCGCCTCGGCCACCCGCCGCATGGTCACCGCGGCGAGTCCTTCCTCGTCGGCGAGTTCGGTCGCGGCGTCGACCACCGCGTCCAGGCTCAGGCCGCGCGAGGGACCACGGCGGGGCACCACGGAGGGGTCCCGCCACAACAGGGCGAGAGTGCGGGCGGGGTCGCCGGCGCTGCTGCGTTCGATCGGCACGGGAATCATTCTTGCGCATCGTACGCTGTACGACGTACTGTGTACGGCATTACTGGCCAAGCATCACCAGGGAGTCCCGTGAAGATCACCTCGTCCGCCGTGTCGCTGAACGTCGACGACGTGTCGGCCGCCAGCGCTTTTCTCACCAGGCACTTCAGCTTCGTGGAGGAGATGGCCGCACCCGGCTTCGCCTCGCTGACCCGGGAGGACACCGGCATGAACGTCGTCTTCCTGCGGCGGGGCCTGGAAACCCTGCCCGACGACCAGCGGGACGATCACGCCCGCGGGATCATCCTCGCGTTCGTGGTCGAGGACCTGGAGGGCGAACTCGCCCGCCTGCAGGCCGAGGGTGTGACGATCACCATGCCCCTGACAGCCGAGGAGTGGGGCGAGCGTGCCTTTCAGGTACGTGACCCCAACGGCGTGATCGTCCAGCTCGTCGACTGGAACGGCCCCCGCTCCTGACGACGCCGCCAGCGAACGACCGGCGACGAGCGCGAGCGAACGACCGATGAGAAGGGCAGGGGCCCGGGTGCCGATCGGCACCCGGCCCCTGCCGCAGGTCAGAGGTCGGCCAGGTCGATCGCCTCGGCCATCGCCCGCATGCCCGCGTCGTTGGGGTGCAGGTGGTCGCCGCCGTCGTAGGCCGGCAGGAAGGCGTCCGGGTCGTTCGGGTCGGCGACCGCCCGGTCGAAGTCGACCACCCCGTCGTACTCGCCGCTGGTACGGATCCAGCGGTTCACCTCGTCGCGGATCCGCTCGTTCTCCGGGGTGTCGTAGCCGTACTCGTTGCCCTTCACCGGGGTCAGCGTCGCCCCCAGGATCCTGACCCCGCGAGAGTGCGCTGCCGCGATCATGGCGCGGTGGCCGGCGATGATCTGTCCGGCGGTGACCTTCGGCGCCGTACCGCAGCCGGTGTCCGGCAGCCCGCCGGAGCCGATGTCGTTGATGCCCTCGAGCACGATCACGGTGCGGACACCGGGCTGGCCGAGCGCGTCCCGCCCGAACCGCCCGACTCCCCGCTCACCGAAGCAGGTCGAGTCACCCAGAACCTTGTTGCCGTTGATGCCCAGGTTGACGACTCCGAGCCGCCGCCCGGCGGCCACCAGGCGCTCGGCGAGTTCGTCCGGATAGCGGTTGTCGGCGTTCGCGGTGGAGAAGGCGCCGTCGGTGATGGAGTCGCCGAACGCCACCACGGTGCCGGTCTGGCGACCAGGCCCGCGGGTCACGTCCACGCCGGTGAGGAGGTAGTAGGAGTGGGTGGTCTCGCCGCCGAACGGCCCGGCCGCGTTGGCGAAGCGGTGGTCACCGGCCGCGCGGTAGGTCGTGGTCAGCCCGCCCTCGTGGAAGGTCGTCGCACCCGTCGGCCGGGCGAAGTACATCGTCACCGCGAGCGGCTGCAGCGCCCGCGTCGGCAGCCGCACCGGGTCGGAGACGCGGTCGCTGCCGACAGGAAGGGTCGTGCTCGTCCGGCCGCCGAACGTCACCGGCCGCAAGGTCCCGGGCCGGACAGCGGCGCCGTCGCCCGCCCTGGCGACGGTGACCCCGGTGACCCGGAGCGGCGCCGTACCGAAACGGTTGGACAGCCGGACCCGAACCTGTGCACCACCGGTGGTGACCCGTACGACCTGCCGCACCGTCTGGTCGGCGAACCCCTCCTCCGACCAGTTGGGGCCGAACCACTCCGGCAGAGTGAACGGGTGGTGCACTGCAGCGGCCCACGCCGCGGTCCAGTGCGCGGCCCGCGGGTGCCGGCCGCCGTTCGGTGATCGATCGTCGTGCTGAGATGCGGGTGGGAATGCGGGTTGTGATGCGTGCTGGGCTCGGCTGTCGTGCTGGGATCGGTCGTCGGCGCGCGCGGTGGCTGCCGGTCCGACGACGACCGCGGCCGACGCGGCCAGCAACGCGAGCGTCGCGAGCACGGCCACCAACGCCGCGGACAGTCTGGTCGCCCCTGCCGGGACGGTCTTCGAGCGCATGGGAACTCCTTGCGGGTAAGCGGGATCGAACGGTGCGGGCAGTGGAACGGTGAGGCACTGGAACGGCGGAGCGGTGTGGAACGCTCTGGGGTGTCGACCTGTGTTCGGGCCGGAACTCATCGGTCGCATCGGTCGGATCGGTCGGAACTGATCGATCGAGACCGATCGAGCGACACTGATCGATCGGGACTGGTCCGTCGGGACAGCATGCTCGACACCACCGACAGGGCCCACTGGAGAACGCAGGCTGGAGGAAGCGCATGGCGCGCGTCGACTTCTGGGACGACCCGAACGCGCCGTTCCCCACCAGCATCGTTCCGTCGGTCACCGCGGTCGTCGTCCGTGACGGGCACCTGCTGCTGATCCACAAGGTGGACAACGACAGGTGGGCGCTGCCCGGCGGTGGCGTCGACCGCGGCGAGTCCGCCGTACACGCGGCCGTACGCGAGACCGCGGAGGAGACCGGGCTCGACGTGGAGGTCACCGGCCTGGTCGGCGTCTACACCGACCCGCGGCACGTGATGCGCTACGACGACGGCGAGGTACGCCAGCAGTTCAGCGTCTGCTTCCGGGCCGAGCCCATCGGTGGTTCGCTGCGCCCGCAGCCGGGCGAGACCAGCGCCGCCCGGTGGGTCCCGGTGAACGACCTGGCAGCCCTGGACATCCATCCGTCCATGCGCATGCGGATCGACGACGGGCTGGCGTGGCGGCCTGGCACGCCGGCCCGTTTCACGTGACAGTGCGGCCTCCGGCCGGAAGCCCTGATCAGCCGGCGGCCTGCTCCCGGTGGAGCCACGCCCACAGGTCGGCCGGCACCATCGCCTGCGTACGCGCCCGGTAGTTCGCCCACTCGTCGTCGCCGAGAATCTCCCGGCCGGCCCCGGACCGGCCGCGCCGGAAGAACGCCGCGTTGTCCTTCAGAACGCCGGCCGGGTTGGGGGTGAGTTCGTCGGCACGGGCCCGCATCCGGTCGAACGTCGCCGCCTGGACGAGCGCCGGCCACGTCCCCTCCGGCACCTCGATCCCGAGAATGTCCGCGAGCCGGCGCATCTGCCCCTCGAGGTCGGCGGACAGGTCGTCGTAGTGGACGAGGACGACGTTCGGCTGGTCGCGGCGGGCCCACGCGTCGGACAGGTGCCACGCCACCCCGGGCAGGGAGTCCATCTCCTCCCGGGGATCGGCTTCACTCGCGGCCCACGACAGCAGCCACTCACGCAGAGGCGGCCGGGGCCGAGCCGGCTGCGCCCTCTCCGGAGACGGCTCGGCGGCGGGTTGCCCGGTGAGTTCGCGCAGCCGGTCGCGGTCGATGTTCGCGCCCTGGTGATAGAGCGAGACAGCCATGTCCAGCGGGTGGCGGGCGACCACGACATAGGTGGCCCGTGGGTCGAGCACCACACCGTCCAGTGGCGTGTGCGTCTTCACGAACCGGCGGTGCCGCTGCGCCTCCAGCCGGGCGAACACCTTGTCGGCGGGCTCGACCAGCCAGTCCACCCAGGGCGACAACTCGTTCAGCGGCGCGGACAGGTCGGGCGTCCGGAAGACCAGCAGCGCACAGATCATCTGCATCCAGGTCGTTCCGCTCTTGGAACGGGTGCTGATCACGATGTCGCCGGGCCGGAACGCGAACTCCAGCCAGCGGGCGCTGTCCTCGTCGGAGGAACGGTAGCGAACGGGCGGAACCACACCGCCATGATCACCGGGCATGCGCGGGATGTTATCGAGCCGTTCGCCGGGCCGGCACGCATTTTCCTGTTGGTGGGGTTCCGGCCGTCCGGAGCTGAATCGCGAAACAACGTTCTGCGCACTCTTCTCCACCAGCCCGAGAAATCAGCCGAGACAGTTTCGCTTCGGACATTCCGAACTCTCGCCGAGCGGGCGGGAACGGCGTACGACGAAAAACTCTCACTGCCCGTTGCCGAACTCTGTCGTTGGGTAATCTTTGGGTGGCACCACAGCGACGACCTTCCCCGAGACAGGTGCACCACCTCAGCGCCGAGGCCCTGCCGAAGGAAGCAAACACCTCGCCCGATGGCCGCCGGTACAGGGGGTCGAGATGGTCCTACGACGAGGGCGCCCGCCTCACACGGCGCAGACCACAGGTTCGACACCGACAAAACTCACCGGTTCACCCGAATTTCCGGGGTCGGCCGAATTCATCCAGCCACGCCGGCGGAACGGCGGCGCCGGAATTCGAGGCGCCGGAATTCGAGGCGCCGGAATTCGAGGCGCCGGAATTGCCGTGCTCGCCGCGTGCACCGCGCTCGCCGCGGGTTGCACGGGATCCGGCGCCCCGGACAATGACAAGGACAAGGGCCGGGCACCACTGGCCCGGATCGCCACCAACCCGCTCGACAACGCGGTGGCGGTCGGCCTGCACACCCCGGTCAGGGTGGCGGCCTCCGGGGGCATGCTCACCCGGGTCCGGGTGACCGACCCGACCGGACACGCGCTGACGGGTTCGCTGAACCCCGCGCGAACGACGTGGACAGCCACCGGCGCACTCGTGCCGGCCGAGGTCTACAGCGTGCAGGCGCAGGCGGTCAACCGCGACGGGAAGAGTTCACAGACGTCCCGGACGTTCAGCACCACCCAGCCATCGAAGGCGCTGAACACCGACGTCATGCCGCGCGAGGGGGCCGAGGTCGGCGTGGCAATGCCCATCGCCGTCCGGTTCTCGGCGGCCGTGCGCAACCGCGCCGCGGTGGAGAAACGCCTGCAGGTGAAGACGTCCAGACCGGTCGTGGGGGCCTGGCACTGGATCAGCCCCTCCGAGATCCACTACCGGCCGAAGACGTACTGGCCGGCACACACCAGGGTGACGCTGAGCGCCGACCTGGACAAGGTGAACGCCGGCGCGGACGTGTGGGGCACGGCGAACCTCACCCGCAACTTCGAGATCGGCAACTCCGTGGTCACCAAGGTCGACCTGGTGGACCACCACGCGCGGACGTACATCGACGGGAAGCTCGAGCGCACCATCGCGGTCACCGGCGGCAAGCCCGGTTGGGAGACCCGGCAGGGCACCAAGGTGATCATCGACAAGCAGACCGACTACGTGTTCACCAACGAAATGATCGGCGTACCGGAGAGCTACAGCCTGCTCTCGCAGTACGCGATCCGGGTCACGGTGAGCGGTGAGTTCCTGCACACCGCCGAATGGTCGACGGGTTCCCAGGGCAACTCCAACGTCAGCCACGGCTGCGTCGGCATGAACCTCGAGGACTCCGACTGGTTGTTCCACCACACCCGCATCGGCGATCCGGTCGAGGTGCACAACCCCGCCGGGCCGCGGATGGAACTCACCAACGGGTACGGCGACTGGAACCTCTCCTGGACGCAATGGAAGGCCGGCAGCGCGCTCGGCTGAGACCGGACCTCAGCCCCGGGTAGCTGCCCGGCCGGCCCCGCCAGAACGCGTCGGTGACGTCCGCACGCGATGACGGCTGCCGGAGCCGTCGCGGACGAGCCGGCGCCGGGGGGAAGGAAGGGCGGGGGAGGGAGCGGCGGGCTCCTCCCCCGCCCGAATCGTCCCGGGCGGAAGCCCGACTGTCAGTTCACCGTCAACAACGTCTTGCCCACCACGGACCGCGCCTCGATCGCGGCGTGCGCGTCGGCCGCGCGTTCCAGGGGGAACCTCGCCCCGATCACCGGGCGGAGCCGGCCGGCGGCCGCAAGCTCCAGTGCCCGGCCGGCCAGCCGGGCCGCCTCCACCGGTGCGAACTGCACGTCGGCGATGCCGCGCAGCGTCACCCCGCGGCGTTCCGCCTCGCTCGGCTCGATCGCGGCGAAACCGCCGCCGGGTGCTCCGTGGGCGGACATGCGTCCCCCGTCGGCGGTCAGGTCGAACGCCGTCCGCCCGATGTCGCCTCCGGCGCCGTCGAAGGTGACGTCCACTCCGCGCGGCCCGGCCAGCTCGCGCACCCGTGCCGTCCAGTGGGGCTCGCCGTAGTCGACCACCTCGATGCCGTACGTCCGCAGGTGGGCCAGCTTCGCCTCGCTTCGCGCCGCCCCGATCACCCGGGCGCCCGCCGACCGGGCCAACTGGACGAGGAGTACGCCCATGCCACCCGCGGCAGCCGTGATCAGCACCGTCTCACCCGACCCGGGCGCGGCCGGTTCGAACACCCCGAGCGCGGTGACCCCGTCGTGCAGCAGGGCCGCCGCGACGGTCGTCTCCACCTCGTCCGGTACCGCGAGCAGCGCTTCGGCGGGGGCCGGCGCCTGCTGGGCGTACCCGCCCCATTCGACGGTCGCGGACGCCGCCCGGCGTCCGACCCAGCCCGGGTCCACGTCCGCGCCGACCGAGAGCACCCGGCCGGCCACCGCGTTGCCGGGCACCCACGGGAGCTCGACCGGGAAGTAGTCCCGCCAGGCCCCGCGCCGGATCTGGGTCTCGACGAAGCCGGTGTCCGCCACCTCGACGCCGATGACGACCTGCCCCGGCCCGGCGACCGGCGCGGGCACCTGCTCCGGCACGAGCACCTCCGGCCCGCCGAACTCCTTCACCCGTACGGCCCACATCTGTTCCACATCCCCTCCTCGGGCTTCGCAACCGGTTCCGCAGTACGCCCGCCACCATGCTGGCTCAACCTTGGTTCAGGTCAAACCGTTCGAGCGACGGGCGTACGTCGGCAGCCGGAACCGAGGGCACGGATTCGTGCGGTAGGAGAGGAAGTCGTACGGACCTCAGGCGCCGGCGGGCACCTTGTCCAGGAACCCGAGCACCGCCCGGATCCTCCCGTCCTCGCCGCGGACCGCGACGTCGAACCCCACGACCAGGGCCTCGCCGTCAGCGGGCCCGAGCTCCCAGGTGAACCGCGCGATGTCGTGGTGGGTGTCGACGCCGCCGCCGAGCCGGAACACCAGGCCCGGGAACTGCGCCTGCACGGCCGCGATGGTCGCGTCGAACGCGTCGTGGCCGGCCACGTCGACCAGCGGGTCGGTGTAGGTGCCGTCCTCGGCGAGAACCGCCTCGACGCCTGCCCGGCGGGCGGCCGCGTCGGTCTCGTTCCAGGTCGCGATGTAGCGCTCGACGAGTTCGGTGAAGTCGCTCATGGTGGTTACCTCCTACTGGCTTCGTGCCATGTCGTGCGTTTCGATGTGCCTCACACGCTAGGAATCGCGGGGTGTACGCGGCATCTGTCGAATGACTGGGACTGACCGGGACCGACCGGGATCCGTCGCCGCCAGGTACCGTGCGACCGTGCTGTACGGCAGGGCGAGCGAGCAGGAACGCCTGGCGTCCCTGGTCGAGGACGCCCGGGCGGGCCGCAGCGGCGTCCTCGTCCTGCGAGGCGAGCCGGGCATCGGCAAGACCGCGCTGCTCGACGACCTGGCCGACCGGGCGCGGGCCGCGGGGGTACGCGTGCTCCGCGGCGCCGGGATCGAGGCGGAGGCGGCGCTGCCGTACGCCGGACTCCACCTGCTGCTGCACCCGGTGCTGGACCGGATCGGCGCGCTGGCACCACCCCAGGCCGGCGCGCTCTCGGCCGCGTTCGGGCTGTCCTCGGCCCCGGCCGGGGGCGACCGGTTCCTCGTCGGGTTAGGCGTCCTCTCGCTGCTGTCGGAGGTCGCAGAGGACGGCGGTGCGGTCTGCCTGGTCGACGACGCGCAGTGGTTGGACCGGGCGTCGGCGGACGCGTTGACGTTCGCCGCCCGCCGGCTGGACGCCGACGGAGTGGCCGTGGTGTTCGCCGCCCGGGACACCGCGGATGCTTTCCCCTCGACCGGACTGGCCCAACTCCGCCTCGCCGGGCTCGCCCCCGACGCCGCGACCGCCGTGCTCGACTCCCGTCCCGTCAAGGGACCGTTGACAGCTCAGGTGCGCGCTCGCGTGCTCGCCGAGGCCCACGGCAACCCGCTGGCGCTGGCGGAGCTTCCCGCCGCGCTCGCCGCCGCGCCGACCGGCGAGGCGATCCGGCCGGGCGCTCTGCCGCTGACCGAACGCCTGCGGGTCGCCTTCGACGGTCAGGTACGCCGGCTCCCACCGAGGACGCAGCTCGCCCTGCTGGTCGCCGCGGCCGAGGACGCCGGGCACCTCGACGTCGTGCTCCGGGCGGCGGGTGAGCTCGGTGCCGGGCTCGCGGACCTGGCCGACGCCGAGTCCGCCGGTCTGGTCGTCGCCGACGGGGGCACGATCCGGTTCCGACACCAGTTGGTGCGCTCCGCTGTGTACGAGGGCGCTCCGCTCGGGCTGCGGCTGAAGGCGCACCGGGCGCTGGCCGCGGCGTTCGACGACCCCTCCGACCGCGATCGGCGGGCATGGCATCTCGCGCTGGCGAGCACCGGCCCCGACGAAGGCGTCGCCGCCGAACTCGAGGCCAGCGCGACCCGGGCGGCCGAGCGCGGTGGGGACGCGGCGGCCGCGACGGCGTACGAACGCGCCGCCCGGTCGAGCACCACCACGCGGAGCCGAGCCCGACGGTTACTGCTGGCCGCCGAGTCCGCCGCCCGGGCCGGCGACTTCACCCGGGCGCTCGCCCTCGCCGACCGCGTTCCGAACACCCCCGACGACCAGCGCGAGCTCCGCCAGGGGCGTTCGACCGAACGCGCCCGGCTGGCGCTGGCCCGCGCGACCGCCCATTTCTGGGCCGGCGCGTTCCCGACCGCGCACCGCCTGCTGCTCGACGGCGCCACCGCGGCGGCCCCGCACGACCAGCCGCAGGCCGCCTGGCTGTTGATGCAGGCGATGTACGTCGCCTGGTTCACCGGCGACCGCGAGCTGAGCCGGGCGACGGCGGACCGGCTGCGCGGCGTACGGCTGCCCGACGACCATCCGCACCGGGCGATCCTCCCGCTGATGACCCTGCTGGCCCGGCTGGCGGGCGGAGCCGGCGACCCCGGCGACCCCGGCGACCCCGGCGACCCCGGCGACCCCGGCGACCCCGGCGACCCCGGCGACAACGCCAAGCCAACCGACACCGGCGACGCCGCCGACACCGACCGGGACGGCGGCCCGCCGCCGACGATCGTCGCCGAGGCGCTCGGGCGAGCCGGCAGCCGCGACCTCCTCCCCACGGTGATGATCGGTGGCGCGGCCTGGATCACCGCCCAGGACGACCTGGCGTACGACGTGTTCGCGTCCTTCGCCGACCAGGTCCGCGCCGACGGACGGATCGGCTGGCTCGCGGGTGCGCTCGGCTCGCTCGGTGAGGCCGAACTCTTCCTCGACCGGCACCGGAACGCCGCTGCCCAGTTGGACGAGGCCATGCGGATCGGTGCCGACACCGGGCAGGCACACGCGGTGAGCCACTTCGGGGGCGTCCGCGCCTACCTCGCTGCCCTGCGCGGCGACGAACCCCACCTTCGTGAACTCGTCGACACGGTGCGGGCCGCCGCCGCGGGCGACTCCTCCCCAGGCCCGACGTGGACGCAGTGGGCGATGGCGACGCACGACCTCGCGACCGGTCGCCCCGAGGCGTGCCTGGCCCGGCTCGAGACCGTCGCGCGTGGCCCGGCCCGGCACCAGGTACCCGCGACCCGCTGCGCACCCGACCAGGTGGAGGCCGCCATCCGCCTCGGCGCGCCGGACAGGGCCGCCGAACCCCTTGCCCGGTTGACCGAATGGGCCTCGTGGGTACGCCAGCCCTGGGTCGACGCGCTCGTCCGCCGATGCCGGGCGCTGCTGGCCCCGGACGACGAGGCCGAGGCGGACTTCGCCGCGGCGCTCGAGCTCCACGAGGTGTCGGCGAAGCCGTGGGACGCCGCGCGCACCAGACTGCTGTACGGCGAGTGGCTGCGCCGGGTTCACCGCCCGACCGCCGCCCGTACCCAGCTCGCGGCCGCACTCACCGCGTTCGAACACCTGGCCGCGGATCCCTGGGCGGACCGTGCCCGGGCGGAGCTCCGCGCGGCCGGGGCGCCGGCCACGCTGACCAGGCCGAGCAGGCCGACCGGGGCGAGCAGGCCGACCGGCGGTCAGGCGCCGGACCTGCTGGCCACGCTCACTCCGCAGGAACTCCAGATCGTCCGGCTGGCCGCCGAGGGCAGGTCCAACCGGGACATCGCCGCCCAGCTGTTCCTCAGCCCGCGTACCGTCGGTTACCACCTCTACAAGGCCTATCCGAAGCTCGGCGTGACCTCGCGGGCCCAGCTCGCCGCGATCGTCCTCGCCGACCGCTGACTCCGGCCACCGCCCGCCCGCGACGCCGGGCGGACCGAGGTTGCCTCAGCCCTGCAGGTGGGCCGTGCCGGCCTGGGCGTCGGCCACCAGCGCGCGCCGGAACATCACCCACAGCGCGAGCCCCAGCACCGCGATCCCGGCCACGAGGTCGGCGACGATGAGGAGGTTCTGCACGCCGTCGAACGCCGAGGGCGGCCCGTCGGTGTAGTGGGCCGCGCTGATCAGGCCGCTGACGGAGTAGACCGCGATCCCGCCGACCGCCGGCCACCAGCGTCCCTCGCGGTAGGCGAGGTAGCCGATCATGCCGACGGCGGTGAGCACCACCCAGGCCACCGGGACCACCCAGGACCCGGCGCCGGCGATCGGGCTGTCGGGATTGACGGCGTACCGGTCGAAGCGAACGGTGTTGTCGACGTAGTGGAAGATCGAGACGACGAACGCGAACGCCAGAACCAGTGTCGGCGCCCACCGGGTGGCACCCGAGGACGCTCCGGCGCCAGGTCGTGCGTCCGCGCGGATGCCCGCGCGGTAACCCTTCCGGCCGACCTCGGACATCGGCGGGTCACCCCTCCCCGAGCAGTCCCGGAAGCTCGTGCATGTCGCTGAACAACGTGGTGCCAGGGCCTGCGAGCCGTTCGGCGGGGATGATCCCGCCGCCGACATAACCGTACGCCGTCATCCCGGCCGCACGCGCGGCCAATACGCCGTACTCGCTGTCCTCGATCACCGCACAGTCGGCCGGGTCGACACCGAGCGAGCGCGCCGCGTGCAGGAACAGATCGGGAGCCGGCTTGCCGTGCGCGACCTCGGTGGCGCTGAAGATGCGGCCTTCGAAGCGTTCGTACAGTCCGGTGAGCCCGAGGGTGAACCGCATCTTCTCGTGGCTGCCGCTGGAGGCGACGCAGGTCAGGCCGGCGATCCGGTCGAGCGCCTCCACGATCCCCTCGACCGGGCGCAGCTCGGCGGCGAGCACCTCGCGGTAGCGCGCGACGAACCTGGCGTGGACGTCCTCGGGCACCGGCGCGCCGAGATGCGCGGCCAGCTCGCCCATCATGTAGTCGGTGGTCCGGCCCACGAACCGGCGCGCGATCTCCTCGCTGGACAGCGGCCAGCCGAGTTCGGCGAAGAGTTCGGTGTCGACCCGGAGGGCGAGGGGCTCACTGTCGACGAGCACGCCGTCGCAGTCGAAGATCACCAGCTTGTACGTCGAGGCCACGCCGAGCACCCTAGGCCATGCCGGATCGGGTCCCGTCCCACGGCGTCACTCCTGGGCCGTCTCGCGGGCCTGCCGGGCGGCACTCTCGCGGCCGGCCTCCAGGTGGCGGGCGAGGGTGGCGCTGATCGTGCCGAGCTCGGCCACCTGGTCGTCGCTGAGCTGGTCGAACAGGTGCCGGCGTACGCCCTCCACGTGCCCGGGTGCCGCGGCCTCGAGCGCGGCGAAGCCCTCGTCGGTCAGTGCCGCGAAGTGCCCGCGCCGGTCGGTCGCGCAGGCGCGGCGGCGCACCCAGCGGCGTTCCTCCAGCCGGGCGACGGCGTGGGAGAGCCGGCTGCGGGAGGAGCCGAGCAGGTCGGCCAGCTCGCTCATCCGCATCTCCCGGTCGGGGTGCTCCGACAGCCGGACGAGGATCTCGTAGTAGGCGTGCGGCATCCCCGCCTCCGCCTGCAGCTCCTGGTCGAGGCGTTCGAAGAACAGCCGGGTCGCCGCGAGGAAGTCCCGCCAGACCCGCTGCTGACCGTCGTCGAGCCACCTGGTTTCCGCCACGGCTCCATCGTACCCGAAATAGTTGAACGCTTGATGATCCTCTGTTATGGTCGGGGGGTAGTCAAGCGTTCAACCAACTGGCTCGTTCCAGGGAGGACGGTCGCCATGCCGATCACCCGTCTCAACCACGCCGTGCTGTACGTACGGGACGTGAACCGCAGCGTCGCGTTCTACTCCGACGTGCTCGGCTTCCGGCGTGTCGACATGACCCCGGAGGGCTTCACCGGCGCGGCGTTCCTCCAGGCCGCGGGCTCGTCCAACGACCACGACCTCGGCCTGTTCGAGATCGGCGCGCAGGCCGGTGCCTCCCAGGCCGGCCGGGTCACCGTCGGCCTCTACCACCTCGCGTGGGAGGTCGACACGCTCGCCGAGCTCGACGCCGTGCGGGAGCGACTGGTCGCCGCCGGGGCCCTGGTCGGCGCCAGCGACCACAGCACCAGCAAGAGCCTGTACGGCCGCGACCCGGACGGCATCGAGTTCGAGGTGGCGTGGTTCGTTCCGGCCAAGCTGCTCGACGAGGCCACGCTCGCCGGCCGCAAGGGCATCCGCCCGCTCGACCTGGAACAGGAGAAGCGGCGGTACGGCGCGACCACGCCCGGCGCGAGCTCCGCGGTCGATCCGGCCTGAATCCGGCGTCGCCCGGGATGAACCCGCTCGTGAATCCACCCGTGAACCCGACGACCCGCACCGCCTCGACCACGGAAGGACCACCGACCAGATGAAGTCCCCGCGCATCGTTCGCGACCTCGCCCTCCTGCTCACCCGGGTCGGCCTCGGCGTCGTCCTGATCGCCCACGGCTGGCAGAAGTTCGACGAGTTCGGGCTCGCCGGCACCGCCGCGAGCTTCGACAAGATGGGCATCCCCCTGCCGACCGCCAGCGCCTACTTCGCGACCGCGGTCGAACTCGTCGGCGGCGCGGCCCTCGTCCTGGGCCTCGTGGTGCCCCTCGTCGGGGTCCTCGTCGCGCTCGACATGGCCGGGGCGTTCGCGCTCGTGCACGCCGGCAACGGCGTCTTCGTCACCGCGGGCGGCTTCGAGCTCGTGGTGTCGATCGGGCTGGCAGCCCTGCTGCTGGCGGCGTTCGGTTCCGGGCGGATCGGCCTGGACCCGCTGCTGTTCGGCCGCCGCGCTCGTACGACCACAGTCAAGGTCGGCGCACCGGCCTGACCAAGCCCTACCGAGGACCGGCCAAGCTCTCGGCCCGGCGCGTCACTTCGTGCCGGGCCGGGGCCGTTTCAGCGGCGGGCCGGACTCCTTTTCAGCGGCCGGAGCGGCGCGGCAGGGCGAGGATGACGGCGACGGCCAGGATCGCCGGTGCGGTCACCACCAGCCAGGCGGCCGGCGGGAGCGGGAGTACGACGACGACCGACAGCACCACCGCACCGGTGAGCCCGGCGGCGAGCAGCGGTGCGACCGTCCGCACCCAGCCGGGCAGCCCGGCCGTGGTCGCTCCGGACCCCGCGGCCCGGGTGCCCTCGGGCTGCCAGCCGTCCTCCCCTGCCAGGGACTGGGCGAGTTCCACCAGCACGAGGTACGCCAGCGCCAGCAGCCCCAGCACGGCTGCGGTGGGCACCGGCAACCGCCCGCTGTCGGCCGACAGCATGACGCCGAGTGCGGCCAGCGCCAGCCCGGTCGTGCCGAACGCCCCCAGCCCGAGGTCGGCCAGGACGCCCAGCCGCCGGATGCCCGCGACACCGCGGAGGCCCCGGACACCGGCTCCGACCACGCCCCCGTATCCCAGGCAGAGCGCCACCACCGTGGGCAGCCCGACCCAGACCAGCGCCGACGGCGGCAGCACCTCGAGCAGGACCACCACGAACCCGAGGACGCACGCCCCGGCCGCCGATGCCGCGGTGAGCGGACCGATCCTCATCGGGCACCTCCCATCAGCGGCTCCAGCCGCACCCGGTCCAGGGCGATGCCGACCTCCTCGTCCCAGGACAGCACCGTCACGCCCATCTCCGCCAGGCTGTGCAGCAGGACCTCCCGCTCCAGCCGCCAGACCCGCACGGCCAGCTCGCTGTCCGGCTCCCGGGGCGAGGGCTCGGGTTCGGCGGACAGCACGTCGACCACGATCACCGGGTGCCCGCGTTCGCGCAGGTCTCGTACGGCCTCGGCGGCGCGCGCGTCGACCAGCGGGGTGAACACGAACGCCAGCGCGCCCGGCGGCAGCGCCTGCGGCGGGAAGTGGGCGACGTCCGGCTCGAGGTAGCTCTCGTCCACGCGGGACGCGAGCAGGGTCTCCACGATGCGGTAGTACTGCCGGGTCCCGACGTCGGGCGCCAGCCACCGCAGCGCGCCGCCGAGCGTGACCACCCCCACCCGGTCGGCGTACCGCAGGTATGCCTGGACCACCGTCGCCGCCCCGCGCACCGCCAGGTCGAGGGAGGACCGCCCGAACGGCCCGAGGTCCACGGTGGTGTCCACGACCGCCACCACGTCCGCGGCCCGCTCGGCGGCGTACTCGTTGACGTACAGCTCGTCGCGGCGGGTGCTCACCGGCCAGTTGACCCGGCGCACCGGATCACCGGGGGCGTACGTACGGATTCCCGCGAACTCCACCCCGGGGCCGGCGCGCCTGGCCACGTGGCTGCCCACCCGGGCCAGCAGCCTGGGCGGTACGGCGACCTCGCGGACCGCGGAGGGCGGCGGGAAGACGGTGAGCTCGGCCAGGGAGAGCGTGGCGGTCCCGACGTAACCCCAGCCGCGGCTGCGTACCCGTAACCGCAGCGGCCCCGCCCGCCAGCGCCCCCACCGCCGCGCCCGAACCGTCCAGGTGTGCGACACGCTCCGTACCTCGAACTCCCGGCACGCCCGCTGTCCGTCGACCTCGAACGTCCGCGGCAGCGCCAGGTCGAGCCCGATCTCCCCGAGCACCTCCTCCGCGCGCACCACGACGTGCACCTCGACGTCCTCGTCCTCGAAGCTGCGCGGCTCGGACAGGGCCGCCTCCACCCGGACCGTCTCCGGCCGTGGCCGGCGCAGCGCGACGACCAGGGCGACCAGGCAGGGCGCGGCCACCAGGACGGGTTCTGGCCGGGCCGCGACGATGCCGGCCACCAGCGCCAGCGCGCCGAACACCGCCAGCCGGACCGCGAGCCTGCTCATCCGCCAGGTCGGCGTGACCTCGACGCCCGGCAACGGCGACGCCGGCCGCGTCGGCGGCGGCGTCGCCCTCGGCGGTGTCAGCTCCGGCGCCGGCGGCGGCGTGGTCACCGGGCGGCGCCGGTGCGGTCGAAGACCCGGGTGCTGGGCGTCGGCACCCGGCCGAGGAGTTCGGTGATCACGTCCTCGCCGGACACCCGGCGTACCCACAGCTCCGGCCGCAGCACCAGCCGGTGCCCGAGCGCGGCGACAGCGACCTGCTGCACGTCCTCAGGCGTGACGTAGTCGCGGCCGGCCAGCACCGCGGCGCCCCGGGCCAGCTGGGTCACCGCCAGGGTGCCGCGCGGGCTGGCGCCGACCTGCGCCTTGGGGTGTTCGCGGGTGGCCTGAACCAGCGCCACGACGTACGCCAGCACGTCGTCGTGCACCTCGACCTGCTCCAGAGACGCGCTCATGGCCGCCAGCTCGGCCGGCTCCACGACCTGGTTCGGTACCGGCCGCTCGGCGCCCCGGTCCAGCCGGCGGCGCACCATGTCCGCCTCCAGCTCGGCGGTGAGGTAGCCGAGCCGGGTACGCAGCACGAACCGGTCCAGCTGCGCCTCCGGCAGCGGGTAGGTGCCCTCGTACTCGATCGGGTTCTCCGTGGCCAGCACCACGAACGGCGCGGGCAGTGCGCGGGTCACCCCGTCGGCGGACACCTGCCGTTCCTCCATCGCCTCGAGCAGGGCGGCCTGCGTCTTCGGCGGCGTGCGGTTGATCTCGTCGGCGAGCAGCAGTTGGGTGAAGACCGGACCTTCGCGGAACGCGAACTCACCGGTCTTCTGGTGGTAGATCGACGCACCGGTGAGGTCCTGGGGCAGCAGGTCCGGCGTGAACTGCACCCGGGTGAACCGCAGGCCGAGCGCCCGCGCGAACGACCGGGCGAGCAGCGTCTTGCCCAGGCCGGGCAGGTCCTCCAACAGAACGTGGCCGTCGGCGAGGATGCCGAGCAGGACGAGGGTGAGCGGTCCGCGCTTGCCGACGATCACGCGTTCCATCTCGGCCAGGACGGCCAGCGCCCGCTCCCGGGTCTGCTCCGGGCTCAGCGCCGGTCGGTCCTGCGCGGCCGGTGGGTGGTGCGTGGCCGACGGGTTCTGCGGTGTCGTCACGGTGAGGTGCTCCTTTCCGGCCGGTCGACCTGACCGGTCGCGGGATTCGGCTCGGTACTTGCGGGGCCCGCCTCGGGACCTGCCTCGGGGCTTGTCTCGGTGCTTGTCTCGGGGCTCGCCTCGGGGCGAAGGCGTTCGAGGGTGCCGACCAGCCGGTCCAGCGTGCTCAGGTCAGGCCCGGGCGCGGTCCGGTCGGTCGACGCCGACCGTTCCGGACCCAGCAGGTCCCAGGCCTCCTCGCCCAGCAGCCGGCGGGCGGCCTCGGGGTTTGCGGCCAGGTCGACGCCGTGCCCCTCGGCCAGCCGTACCGACGCGGCGGCCAGCAGGCGTTCGCGCAGCCCGACGTCGAAGTCGCGCCGGGAGAACCTCGCCCAGCCGATGTCGGCGACGATCCGTTCGTACGCCGGGAACGATCCCGCCGAGCTCCTCCGCCGACGCCGCGGGAACGGCAGCCGCCGAAGCCAGTCCCACAACGGACGGCGGCGCGGGCGTTCGGGGCCCTGCAGCCGCAGCAACGCTCCGAGGACCTCGAACACGGCCATGACGGTGAGCCCGAGCAGCAGTCCCTGCAACCGCTGGGTGGCGGTCGCGGCGAGCAGCAGGACGACCAGGATCGGGCGAAGCTGCCTCACCTGTCCGCCTCGTCCCGGGTCGCCGCCACGCGTAGTTCGCTGTCCAGCCGGCCGAGTACGTCCACCGCGCGAATGCGCACCTGCGGGTCGAGCTCCCGCCGGGTGTAGCGGGCCTGCCGGAACAGCCCGGTGAGTTCCTCCGCCGCGGCGGCGCCCGCGGAACTGAACAGCCCGGCGTCCACCGCCCTCCGGAGCAGGGTGGCCGGGGTGTCGGCGGCAGCGCGAGCGACCCCCGTCCGTGCGAGCGCCTCCTCCATCGCGGCGTACGCACCGATCACGGCCGCCCTCGGCTCGTCCAGGTCGGCCAACGCGGCCCGGCCGGCGGAGACCACCGCGTGCACCTCCGCCGCGGACGGTTCGGCCAGGGCCTCCTGCGGCTGCGGAGCCTGCCGGCGAGCGACCAGGGCCAGCGCGAGAGCGATCAGCCCGGCGACGAACCCGGCGGCGACGGCGACCGGCCAGTTCCAGCTGGGGCGAGCGCCGGGCTGCGGCCGTGGCGCGGCGGTGGCGGCCCCGGCACCGGCCGGCGGGGCGGTGGGCGGCGTCGTGGGGGTGGCGCCGTGGTTCTGCAGGGCCGATTGGATCTGGTCACGGAAGGCGAAGACTGCCAGCACGATCGCGAGCATCACCACGGCGCCGATCACCATGCTCAGCCCGCCGGTTCGCTGCGGTCGGTCCCCGCGGCGAAGCGAGGGCCCGACGAGCAGCGCCGCGACGAACAGCGCGAGGCCAAGGCCCAGCAGCACCCCGAAGATCGCGACGATCGTCTTCGCCGAGATCTGCCGGGTGTCCAGGGAGATCTGGTCCTGCCAGCCGAGGCCGACGGCGCCGGCGGCGAGGAGCACCAGCACCATGGCGACCATGGCCGCGCCGGCCCAGCGGGCCGCCGGTCCGCGTGCACGCACAGCCGCCCCTTCCGTCCCCCGGCACCTCGACGGTCAGCGTCGTCAGCCTGCCGGACGACGTTCGGCCCCGCCAATCGCGAATCCGCAACGATCTGGCCGGACCCTGACAGCCGCTCCGGTGACGTGCTCGGCATTCACTCAGCGTGATGCAACTCGTGCGGCCGGGCTTCGCGGTCCGACGACCCGCCGAAGGTCCGGCCTCACCGCCCTCACGCTTGCGGTCGAAACTGTCCGTACACACGAAAGTGGCGGCCCCTCCCTCATCGGGATGGACCGCCACCTCGTCAGTACCTGCGTGTCCGAGCGTGAGACAACCACCTTCTCAGCGGCTCTCGGCTCCCCCGCGCTGTTCGGGGAGTACCCCGGCCAGCAGCGCTCGCACCTCGGACTCACGGTAACGCCGGTGTCCCCCAAGTGTCCGGATCGAGCTGAGCTTGCCTGCCTTAGCCCACCGGGTCACTGTTTTGGGGTCGACCCTGAACATGGCCGCGACCTCTGCCGGCGTCAGCAGAGACTCGGTCTCCGGCGTACGTGTCGTCATGAGCGGCCTCCTCCACGAGAACCGGACATTCGTCCGTCCCGCACCCTCCATGGTGCATCGAATCCCTCATCGAGGACAGAGGCTTGTGTCAGGACAAGCACCACTTTGGTCACGCCGCGTTATGCATCCCCCACGTGACGTAGTGATACTAGTCCACCCCTCTCCTCACGTGACTCACCGTAACCCGAATCCGGTCGTTCCGCCCAGTTTTGCCAGAATTTCCGGACCTGTTCCAGTGTTTCACGATGCGCGCTCTTTTTCGCGCAGCTCCCACCACTGCTTCCGTAGGCGGTGGTAGATCCCTATCGCCTCCTCGTCGTCACCCTTCGCCACCGCCTGGAGGGCGGCAGCCACATCCCTGGCGGAGCGGTCCGCGGTGATCCGCTCCGAGCCCATCAGCCGCACGAGGCCGCCGTAGTCCAACTCCACCCAGCTGTGCGGATGGAACGACTCGATCCAGCGGCCGAGCGTGCGAAGCGGCTCCATCTCCCACTCGGGACGAGCCCGGGTCAGCAGCCGGTGGGCACGGCTGAGCCGGCGGCGCGCCTCCACCATGGGTGCGCGGTAGCGAAGCTCCACAGGATCCATCCCGATACTGCGGTCCTCATCACCAAAGATGACGAACCAAGCGAGCGGAACGTGCCAGCGCGCGGTCAGGATGTGGGGTTCTGCGTCCGGCGGACACATGTCCTCACTGAGCGCGTCGAAGTCGACACGGTCCAGGCCGCCCGCGGGCAGCAGGACCCGCAGCACGTGCTCAGGCAACGACATCATGAGATCACCGAGTGCCTGGCGGACCCGAAGGGCGGATTCGTCCGGACACAGCAGGAGGTTGCCCCCCACCTCCATGGCATAAGCGCGACGCGCCCGCGACACGGCACCAGGTGGCAGCATCGGTAACAAGGCGGCGAGCGACTCCCGCTGCTCGGCCACGGCCAAAGACGACGTTTCCGGACGTTCGGGCACCCGGACCTGCGCTTCCCACGATGTCCGTTCCCGGGCCGGGAATGCGCCCAGCGGCTCGTAAACCCGCAGGTAGCAGCAGTACGGCGTGACGACCGAAGTCCGCATGCTCCCATCGTGCACCTCTCCGTTGGTTCGCGGCACCTGTCCAGTGAGATCCTGAGCAGCCGTTATCCGCTCTAAGGTGGATCCGGACGGCCCGCCCCACCCCCTGCGGGCACGCAGCAGCGAGGAGTCACCAACGTGACGGAGTTCTTCGGCCGGCACCCCGGCCACGAGCAGCTGGTCTTCTGCGCCGACGAGACGACCGGCCTGCAGGCGATCATCGCGATCTCCTCCACGGCTCTCGGGCCGGCGCTCGGCGGCACCAGGTTCCACCCGTACCCCAGCGAGGACGCGGCCGTGGCCGACGCCCTCAACCTCTCCACCGCGATGTCCTACAAGGCCGCCCTGGCCGGACTCGCCCTCGGCGGCGGGAAGGCCGTGATCATCGGGGATCCCGACCGGGACAAGACCGAGCCGCTCCTGCGCTCCTACGGCCGGTTCGTCGAGTCCCTCGGCGGGCGTTACATCACCGCCTGCGACGTCGGCACGTACTCGCCCGACATGGACGTGATCGCCCAGGAGTCCCGCCACGTCACCGGCCGCACCGTCGAACACGGCGGCGCCGGCGACTCCTCCGTGCTCACCGCGTTCGGCGTCTTCCAGGGCATGCGCGCCTGCGCCGAGCACCGGTGGGGGACGCCGACCCTCCGCGGCCGCCGCGTGGGCGTCGCCGGTGTCGGCAAGGTCGGCCGGCACCTCCTCGACCACGTGCTCGCCGACGGAGGCGAAGCCGTGATCACCGACGTCAGCGAGGCCGCCGTGGAGCGGGTACGCCAGGAGCACCCCGAGATCGACGTGGTGACCGACACCATGGCGCTGGTCGAGGCCGACCTCGACGTCTACTCACCCTGCGCCCTCGGCGGCGCGCTGGACGACACCAGCGTGCCCCGGCTGCGGGCCGGCATCGTCTGTGGCGGCGCCAACAACCAGCTCGCCCACCCGGGTATCGAGAAGCTTCTGCAGGACCGCGGCATCCTCTACGCGCCCGACTACCTCGTCAACGCGGGCGGCCTGATCCAGGTGGCCGACGAGCTGCACGGGTTCGACTTCGAACGGGCGAGGGCCCGTGCTGCACGGATCCTCGACACCACCCGGGAGGTCCTGCAGGCGGCCGACGCCGAAGGCGTACCCCCCGTGGTCGCCGCCGACCGGCTGGCCGAACGCCGGATGGCCGACGCGGGCCGCGGCCGGCCGCTGTGGCTCGGCGGGCCGACCAGCTGACCGGGTCAGACACGACCGCGGGCCCGGCACTCCGGCCGGACCCGCGGTCGTGTGGTGTCGTCGCGGTGCTGTTCTCCCGCGCCGAGCGCCGGGGACAGGTCAGGAGCGGCCGGCGACCCAGCGGGCGGCGTTGCGGATGATGTGGCGTACGTCGTCCCGGTAGTACGTGGGGTTCTCCTCGTGGCCCGGCCGGAAGTAGAACACCCGCCCGTTGCCGACGGTGTACGCGCACCCGGACCGGAACTCGTGCCCGCCCGGGAACGTCGAGTGGAACACCACCGTGTCCGGCTTGCCGCAGCCGAACTCCTCGTCGTACATCTCCTCGTCCTCGATGGCGAAGTCGGTCACGCCCGCGGCGATCGGGTGCTCCGGAGCCAGCACCTTGATCGACTCCGGGCCGGCGTCGTGCTTCACGCCGCCGATCCGGCCGTCGTCACCGATCAGCCGGGTGAACGGCTTGGCCATGTGCGAGGAGTGCAGGGCGAGGAAGCCCATCCCGCGTTCCTTGACGTGCCGCTCGATCCGGTCGACGGTCGCGTCGCGGACGTGCCCGTGCAGGAGGTGTCCCCACCAGGCCAGTACGTCGGTCTGCGCGAGCACCTCCTCGGACACGCCCTGGTCCGGGTCGGTGAGCTCGGCCGTGCTCACCTGGAACCCCTGGTCCTTGTCCTGGCGCAGGCCGTCGGCGACCGCGCCGTTGATGTCGTGCGGGTACCACTCCTTGGGGGCGGTGTGCTCGGACCAGACGAGGACGCGGATCTTTCCCTGCTCGCTCACGTTTCCTCCTACGAGAGGTGGCCGGCGGTTGACGGGTCGCCGGCCGGCGGGACCGCGAGGACGTAACACCGAGACGCCGGTGTGTCGGGTACGGGCCTCACGGGGATCTGGTGGTGCGAAACTTGTCGGCTGCGGCTAGGACAGCGGACCGACCGCGCACAGCCCGCGCTCCTCGTCCGGGTCCACCGAGTCGGCGAACGCCTCGGAGTCCTGGGCCGGCGCGTAGCCGAGGTCGGCGGTGGCGTTGCCGGTGTCCCACTCGTGGCGGGTGTTGGCGGAGATCCCGTGGTAGACGCCGAACGGCACCTTCGCGGCGTCGGCCTCCACCGCGCCGACCACCAGCGCCCGCAGGTCCTCCGGCCCGATCCAGGACGGCAGCCCGCCGACCGAGCCCGGCCGGGGCTGGACGCCCCCGAACCGCAGGCACACCACCGACAGGTCCGTGCGGTAGGCGTACGTACGCCCGATCGCCTCGGTGAACGCCTTGCTCGCGCCGTACAGGCAGCACGGCGACGGCGGCCACGCCGGGTCGATCGGCACCTCGCCGCGGCGAACGTAGGCGCCCATCGCGTGCACCGAACTTGCCAGCACCACCCGGCGCACCCCGGCCGCCAGCGCCGCCTCCAGGACGGACGCCACCACGTCGAAGTTCGGCCCTCGCAGGTCCTCCCAGGAGGCCTGGGGGCTGGGGTCGGCGGCCAGGTGCACGACGGTGTCCATGCCGGCGACCGCGGCGGCCACGAAGTCCGTATCGGCCAGGTCGCCGGGGCGGACCTCGACGGAGCCCGGGTCGGCGGTCGGTGCCTCGTCCGTGCCGACCAGCGCCGCCCCGGCGGAGTCGGCCGGGATCGAACCGGCCCGGTCCGGCCGGTCGGTCAGCCGGAGCGAGTAACCGGCGAGACCGGGTAGCAGGAGCCGGGCCACGTTGCCTGCCGCTCCGGTGAGCAGCACACTGCGCTGGGTCATCCGCTGGTCGCCCGTCCCGTCGTGTCGTTGGGTCATCGGCACTCTTCGCCAGTCCACCTCTATCGCACCATGCCGGGAGCGTTCGGTGCGATTCCGGCGGACGGACGGACGTGCCCGATCCCGGACTCCGTCCCCCTGGACGGTTCCGCGATGGCTCCGCGACGGATCCGCGTCACTTCCGCGCCTGCCCGAAACCGGACAGGCGCCCTCCCTGTGCGACCCGATCAACCGGGTGCGTCCGTTCTCGCGCGGGCCGGCAATCCGTCCCCCCGGGGAACCCGCCGGCACCCGCCCAGCAGCCGCCCAGGACCGCTTCAGGGCCTGCTCAGGGCCGGAGGCGGGCCCTTTCCCCGCGGGGCAGGACCGTGGCGGGCCGAGCAGGGCACGACGTACGGAATCTCCTGGTTCCGGCACGTCCCCTCCGGCCCGTCGCGGCGTCGCGGGATGATCCGGACCCACCCCAGGTGCACGATCCGGGCACATGCCGGTACCGTTGACCCACGAGCAGATGAGACCGTGAGCCCGAGGGCACACGTCCATGACGTGTTGCCCCGGTTTATGTTGTGCGAGGGGGTCGACCCATGGGGCGCGGCCGTGCTAAGGCCAAGCAGACGAAGGTCGCCCGGGAGCTGAAGTACCGCACCCACGACACCGACCTCGAAGCGCTGCAGCGAGAGCTGTCGAGTCGTGAGGAAGCGAACGGCAACGTTCGTGGCGGGCAGGATGACCCCGACGAGCCTGACGAAGACGGGGCCGACGAGGACTATCGCATCGCACGTCGCCGCTGACCACGGCCGACCTCATCACGGGCAGCTCCTTCCGTAGCTGCCCGTGAGATGCGCTGAACCCTCGCCTGCGAGCACTTTCCCGGCGATCCACGCGTGGATGCCGCGGTTGGCAAGAACGCCGACCGCGGCATCGGCGTCGTCTGCGTTCACCAGGGCAACCATGCCCACACCCATGTTGAGCGTCCGCTCGAGTTCGGACTGCTCGACGTGGCCCCACTCCCCGACCAGGGTGCAGATCCGCGGCGGAGTCCACGTCGACCGGTCGATCTCGACCTCCACGCCTGCCGGGAGCACGCGGGCGACGTTCGCCGCCAGCCCGCCACCGGTGATGTGCGACATCGCGTGTACGTCGACCTCGCGGTTGAGCGCCAGGCAGTCCTTGGCGTAGACGCGGGTCGGCTCCAGCAGTTCCTCCCCGAGCGTGCGGCCCAGGTCGTCCACGTGGTCTGTCAGGTCCCGCCCGGACGCCGCGAGCACGTGCCGGACCAGGGAGTAGCCGTTGGAGTGCAGTCCGGACGAGGCCATCGCCACCACCACGTCGCCCGGGCGTACGCGGTCCGGACCGAGCAGTTCGTCGGCCTCCACCACCCCCGTGGTCGCCCCGGCCACGTCGTACTCCCCCGGCGACAGCAGCCCCGGGTGCTCGGCGGTCTCCCCGCCCACCAGAGCGCAGCCGGCGTGCACGCAGGCCTCGGCGATGCCCCTGACGATGGCCGCGATGCGTTCGGGTACGACCTTGCCGCAGGCGATGTAGTCGGTCAGGAACAGCGGCTCGGCACCGCAGACAACCAGGTCGTCGACCAGCATGCCCACCAGGTCGAAGCCGATCGTGTCGTGCTTGTCCAGTGCCTGGGCGATCGCGACCTTCGTACCGACCCCGTCGGTGGAGGTCGCCAGCAGTGGCCGTCGGTAGCCGCGCAGCGCCGAGGCGTCGAACAGGCCGGCGAAGCCGCCCACCCCGCCGACGACCTCCGGCCGCCGGGTCTTCTCCACCCAGGTGCGCATCAGGCTGACGGCCCGGTCACCGGCCTCGATGTCGACACCGGCCGCGGCGTAGGACGCCCCCGACGTCTGCCCGCTGTTGGGTTCCGCGGACTGGGTCACTGCTGGGTGTCCTTTCGTCGGGTGCGGCTCACGTACGGACGTGGGCGTAGGGCTCGCGTCAGTTGCCCGCGGCGGGGCCAACGACCTCGAGCTGGAACTTTCCGTGCCGGCTGGCGGCCTCCGGGATCGGCACCGGATAGCTGCCGTCGAAACAGGCCCGGCACAACCGGTCGGCGGGGACGCTGCTCGCCTCGGTCAGCGACTCCAGCGAGATGAAGCCGATGGAGTCCGCACCGATCGAGGCGCAGATCTCGTCCACGGTCTGCTCGGCCGCGATCAGCTCCTTGGGGGAGGCGAAGTCGATGCCGTAGAAGCAGGGCCACTTCACCGGAGGGCTGGCGATCCGGACGTGCACCTCGCTGGCGCCGGCCTCGCGGAGCATCCGGACAAGTGCCCGCTGGGTGTTGCCGCGCACGATGGAGTCGTCCACCATGACCAGGCGCTTGCCCTCGATCACCTCGCGCAGCGGGTTGTACTTGAGCCGGATACCGAGCTGGCGCAGGGTCTGGCTGGGCTGGATGAAGGTTCGTCCGACGTAGCTGTTCTTGACCAGGCCGTGGCCGTACGGGATGCCGCTCTCCTCGGCGTACCCGATGGCGCCCGGCGTCGCCGACTCCGGCACCGGGATCACCAGGTCGGCCTCGACGGGGAAGTCGCGGGCCAGCCGGCGGCCGACCTCGACCCGGGTCTCGTGCACCGAACGTCCGGAGATCCTGGTGTCGGGGCGGGAGAGGTAGACGAACTCGAACAGGCAGCCCTTGGGCTCCGCGGGCGCGAACCGCCGGGTGCGTACGCCGTCGCCGTCGAGCGCGACCAGCTCGCCCGGCTCCACCTCGCGGACGAACTCAGCGCCCACGATGTCCAGGGCGGCGTTCTCGCTGGCCACCACCCAGCCGGCGCCCAGCCGGCCGATCACCAACGGGCGGATGCCCTGCGGGTCGCGGGCGGCGTACAGCGTGTTCTCGTCCATGAACACCAGCGAGAAGGCGCCCCGCAGCTCCGCGCACACCGCCTGCGCCGCGTCCAGCAGCGGCCGGTCGGGGTAGGTGGCGAGCAGCCGGGTGATCAGGCCGGTGTCGTTGGTCGAGCCCCGGTCAGCGGGCGACTCGGCGAGATCGGCCTCGGCCGCCCGTTTCGCGGCGAGTTCGAGCAGGTCCGCGCTGTTGGTGAGGTTTCCGTTGTGGGCCAGGGCCAGCCCACCGGCACTCGTCGACCGGAACGTCGGCTGGGCGTTGGCCCACACGCTCGCCCCGGTCGTGGAGTAGCGGCAGTGGCCGACCGCGAGGTGGCCGACGAGCGACTCGAGGATCGCCTCGTCGAACACCTGGGAGACCAGGCCCATGTCCTTGTAGACGAGCACCTGCTGCCCGTTGCTGACCGCGATGCCCGCTGATTCCTGGCCGCGGTGCTGCAGGGCATAGAGCCCGAAATAGGTAAGCTTCGCGACCTCCTCCCCAGGCGCCCAGACTCCGAAGACGCCACAGGCGTCCTTCGGGCCTTTGTCGTCGGGATGAAGGTCGAATGAGAGCAGTCCGTCGCCGCCCGGCACGGTTCGAGTGTAACCAGGTGTCCCGGACAGCCCGCGCGGGGCGTGCACCCGGGGGGGTGCGCCCGGGGGTGCGCCCGGTGCTGCACGGGGGATGCGCCGGGGAGCGCGCCGCGTGCGGCCACGCTGCGCGCCGGTAGCTGGTCCGAACCCGATCGGCCGCGGACGCGGCTCTAACCTGGCCGGATGCCAGAGCGCCGAGATGTCGAGTCCGTCCCACCAGAGCCGCCCGTTCTGCCCGAGCCCGTCCGGTCGCCCGCGGAGCCGACTGAGCCCGCGCCCGGGCCGGTACGGCCGGAGACCGGAGCGGAGCTGCTGCGGCGGGTCGCCCTGGAGCAGTCCACCGGACGGATCCCTGCCCTCACCGCCGGGGTGATGCGCGACGGCGCGCTCGCCTGGAGCGGCGGCCGCGGCCGGGTCGACGGCACCCGCCCGGACGCGGACACGCAGTCGCGGATCGGGTCGATCAGCAAGACGTTCACCGCGGTGCTGGTGGCCCGGCTGCGGGACGAGGGCCGGCTGGACTTCGCCGACCCGCTTGACCGGCACGTGCCGGGTACGCCGTTCGGTGACCGTACGCTCGCGCAGCTGCTCGCGCACGTGTCCGGGCTGCAGGCGGAGACGAACGGCCCCTGGTGGGAGCGCACTCCGGGCGCGGAGTGGCCCGGGCTCGCCGAGACGCTGGACGCCGGGACGGCCAGGCACCGGGCCGGCCGCCGCTACCACTACTCCAACCTGGGCTTCGGCGTGCTCGGCGAGGTCGTTGCCCGGCACCGCGGCTGCTCGTGGTGGGAGGCGCTGCGGACCGAGGTGCTGGAGCCGCTGGAACTTCGCCGTACGACGTACGCACCGCAGCAGCCGCACGCGTCGGGGTTCGCCGTACATCCGTGGGCCGACGTCGTACTCCCCGAACCCGACCACGACGCGGGCGCGATGGCACCGGCCGGGCAGCTGTGGTCGACCGTCGCCGACCTGACCCGGTGGGCGGCGTTCGTGGCCGGGGACACCGGCGGCGTGCTCGACCCGGGCACGCTGGCGGAGATGCGCGAGCCGCACGCGGTGGAGCAGGCGCCGACCTGGACGTTCGGATACGGGCTCGGCTGGCAGGTGCTGCGGGTCGGTGAGCGCACCCTCGTCGGCCACGGCGGCTCGATGCCGGGTTTCCTCGCCGGGTTGTACGTCGACGTCGAGCAGAACCTCGGCGGCGTCTGCCTGGGCAACACGACCTCGGGGCTGCGGCCGCTCGGCCTGGTGTCGGACCTGATCGACGTGGTGGAGGCGCGTGAGCCCCGGCTCGTGCCGGAGTGGACTCCGGTGCCGCAGCTGCCCGAGGGGACGCTGGAGCTGGTGGGGCCGTGGTACTGGGGCCCCACGGCGTCGGCGCTGCGTGCCGGGCGGGACGGGATGCTCGACCTGCGCCCCCTCGGCGAGAGCGGCCGCGCGTCGCGGTTTCGGCCGAACGCCGACGGCACCTGGACCGGGCTGGACGGCTACTACGCCGGGGAGACGCTGCGGGTCGGCCGCGGCCCCCGCGGCGAGGTGACCCACCTGGACATAGCGACCTTCGTCTACACCCGCGAGCCGTACGACCCGAACGCCCCGATCCCAGGCGGCGTGCACCCGACCGGGTGGGCCGGGATCGGCGGGAACGGCACGGCCGGCGGTGACCGCAGGGGCACCGACGGCGGCCAGAACACCCCCTGAGATCGGGTCGGAGCTCGCACGTCAGCCACGTCGGGGCGCCATCTGGTGCTCCCTGGTCAGCGTGGTCCGGGCGCGCCGGCACATGGCGGTGAGCGCCGCCGCCTGCCGGTCGCCCTGATCGCGCTCACCGGGCTCTCCCGGCGCGGCCCCGTCGTCTGGCGCCGGCTCGGAGAAGGCGCTGATCGCCCGCATCAGGATCGTCCACTGCGGGTGCGGGACCACGCCTTCGAGTTCGGCCATTCCGTCAGCGTGACTTTCGGCGGTCACGTAGCGTGCGAGGATTGCGGTGCCGGCGAGCGCCAGAGCCTGCAGGCCGGCCTGGCCGAGGGCTACCGCGTCGATCTCGTCGAGCCCGCCCGACGACACGCGAGAGGCATTCGAAAGCATGTTCGAACGCTATCAGGTAGCCGGCCGAGTCGCCAGCGTCACCGGGAGGTCGTTCACATGACGATGATCCAAGATTCCGCCCGGACCCTGATCCCCGCCGCGGCCCGGGAGTTCGGCGCCCGCGTGCACGGCGTACCGCCCGACGGCTGGAACGCACCCACCCCCTGCACGGAATGGTCGGTTCGCGACCTGGTCAACCACCTGGTCGGCGAGCACCTCTGGGCACCGCACCTGCTTCGCGGCGAGACCATCGAGCAGGTCGGGGACCGCTACGACGGGGACGTGCTGGGCGAGGATCCGGTGGCCGCCTGGGACGCCGCCATCGCCGCCTCGCTGGCCGCGTGGAAGGAGGCGAGGGACGACGACACCGTCCACCTGTCGTTCGGTGACACCTCGGCACAGGAGTACGCCGAACAGATGCTGACCGACCTCGTGGTGCACGCCTGGGACCTGGCCCGGGGTGCAGGCCTGGACGACCGGCTGGACCCCCGCGCGGTCCGGCACGTCTGGGAGTACGCCTCGGTGCGGGTACCCCAGTGGGAGGGCAGCAGTATGCTCGCGCCGCCGGTCCGCACCGCCTCCGACGACATCCAGGACCAACTGATCGCCCTTGTCGGCCGTCGGCCCTGATCGGCGGCACGGATCAGCGGCCTGATCGGCGGCACAGACCGGTGGGCCCGGCCGGAGACCCCGACCGCGGCCCGACGAAGACCCGGCCACCACACCGGGACGACACCAGCAGCGGAGACAAGCAATGCGCGCGCTCGTGAAGGCCAAGGCCGAGCCCGGCCTGTGGCTCGAGGAGGTCCCCGAACCCGAGCCGGGCCCCGGTGAGGCGCTCGTACAGGTTCTCCAGACCGGCATCTGCGGCACCGACCTGCACATCCTCAACTGGGACGAGTGGGCCCGCACCCACGTGTCCGTCCCGCTGGTGGTCGGCCACGAGTTCGTCGGCCGGGTGGTGGAGGTCGGCGCCGGGGTGGACCGGGTGGCGGTCGGTGACCTGGTGAGCGGCGAAGGTCACCTGGTGTGCGGGCGCTGCCGCAACTGCATGGCCGGCCGCCGGCACCTGTGCGCACACACCCAGGGAGTGGGGATCAACCGGGCGGGCGCGTTCGCCGACCACCTCACCCTGCCGGCCGGCAACCTGTGGAAGCACCCGGCCGACATCAACCTCGACGTGGCAACGATCTTCGATCCGTTCGGCAACGCCGTGCACACCGCGCTGGCGTTCCCCGTGGTCAACGAGGACGTCCTGATCACCGGCGCCGGCCCGATCGGCCTGATGGCCGCGGCCGTCGTCCGGCACGCCGGTGCGCGCCACGTGGTGATCACCGACGTCAACCCGTACCGCCTCGAACTCGCCCGCAAGGTGGGCGTCACCGCGGCCGTCGACGTCTCCCGTACCACCCTTCCGCAGGTCCAGGCGGACCTCGGCATGAAGGAGGGCTTCGACGTCGGGCTGGAGATGTCCGGGCACCCGAGCGCGCTGCCGGCCATGGTCGACTCGATGTCGCACGGCGGCCGGATCGCGGTTCTCGGGCTGGCGTCCGGGCCGATCAGCATCGACTGGAGCCGGGTCGTACTCTCCATGCTGACCATCCAGGGCATCTACGGCCGGCAGATGTACGAGACGTGGTACGCGATGTCGGTGCTGGTCGAGGAGGGCCTGGACATCTCGCCGGTGGTCACCCACCGGTTCCCGGTCACCGAGTACGAACAGGCCTTCGCGACCCTGCGCGACGGCAACTGCGGCAAGGTGATCCTCGACTGGAGACAGGACCCACCGGCGGGGAGCCGACCCCGGAAGGACGGACTTGGCTGATGGCCGACACGATGCGCGACCACCTGCGGACCCAGCTCGCGGAGATCCGGGCGGCCGGGCTCGCCAAGGACGAGCGCCCGCTCACCACGCCACAGAACGCCAACGTCGGCGTCGCCGACGGCCAGCGGGTCCTCAACCTGTGCGCCAACAACTACCTCGGGTTGGCCGACCACCCCGACCTCATCGCCGCGGCGAAGGCCGGGCTGGACGAGTGGGGCTTCGGGATGGCCTCGGTGCGGTTCATCTGCGGCACCCAGGAGCTGCACAAGCGGCTGGAGAACCGGATCTCGGCGTTCCTCGGCACCGACGACACGATCCTCTACAGCTCCTGCTTCGATGCCAACGCCGGGCTGTTCGAGACGCTGCTCGGCCCGGAGGACGCGATCATCTCCGACGCGCTCAACCACGCGAGCATCATCGACGGCGTACGACTGTGCAAGGCGCGCCGCTTCCGCTACCGCAACCGCGACATGGCCGACCTCGAGGCGCAGCTGAAGGACGCCTCGGACGCGCGGTTCAGGATGATCGCCACCGACGGTGTCTTCTCCATGGACGGCTACCTCGCCCCGCTGCGCGAGATCTGCGACCTCGCCGACGCCTACGGCGCGCTGGTGATGGTCGACGACTCCCACGCGGTGGGCTTCGTCGGCGAGCACGGACGGGGTACGCCGGAGCTGCACGGCGTGGCCGACCGGGTGGACATCCTCACCGGCACGCTGGGCAAGGCGCTCGGCGGGGCCAGCGGCGGCTACACCAGCGCCCGGGCCGAGATCGTCGAGCTGCTGCGGCAGCGGTCCCGGCCGTACCTCTTCTCCAACTCCCTCGCGCCGGCGATCGCGGCTGCCTCGATCGCGGCGTTCGACCTGCTGGACTCCTCCGACGAGCTGCGGCAGCGGCTGCGCGACAACACGGCGTTCTTCCGGCAGCGGCTGGAGGACGAGGGCTTCGACGTCCTCCCGGGGGAGCACCCGATCATCCCGGTGATGTTCGGGGACGCCGTCCTCGCGGGCCGGATGGCGGCGGCGCTGCTCGACCTCGGCGTGTACGTGACGGCGTTCTCGTACCCCGTCGTGCCACACGGGACGGCCCGGATCCGTACGCAGGTCTCGGCCGCCCACACCCGTGAGGACCTCGAGCACGCGGCGGCCGCGTTCGCCCAGGCCCGGGACAAGGTCAGCTAGGTCAGCTAGGCCGACCAGGTCGCGTCGGCCGGGGCTCGGCCTCGGCCAGGAAGCCGAGCCGGCGCCACAGCAGGCCCGGATTCTTCCGCGGAAGAATCCGACGACCCGGCAGACGTACGCCCCTAGTCGGCGTTCATCACCATGCCGGCGCCGACGGTGACGTTGGTGGCCTCGTCGACCAGGACGAAGCCGCCGGTCTGCCGGTTGCGTGCGTAGTCGTCGACGAACAACGGCTGGGCCACCCGTAGGTCGACCCTTCCGATCTCGTTCAGCGCGAGCTGCTCGGCACTCTCGTCGCGGTGCAGGGTGTTGACGTCGAGCCGGTAGTGCAGCTTCTTCACGATCGCCCGCGCGGTGCGGGTGGTGTGCTTGACGTAGATCCGCTGCCCGGGCCGGAGCGGCGCGTCGGTCATCCAGCTCACCATGGCGCTGAGGTTCTGCGCGACCGTGGGCTTGTTGTGCGGGCGGCAGATGAGGTCGCCGCGGGAGACGTCGAGGTCGTCCTCGAGCAACACCGTCACCGACATGGGTGAGAACGCCTCGTCGACCGGGCCGTCGGCGGTGTCGATGCGTTTGATCCGCGACGTCATCCCGGACGGGAGCACCATCACCTCGTCACCGGGCTTGAACACCCCGCCGACCACCTGCCCGGCGTACCCGCGGTAGTCGTGGTAGTCGTCGGAGTGCGGGCGGATGACGTACTGCACCGGCAGCCGGGGGTCCTGGAGGTTGCGGTCGCTGGCGACGTGGACGTTCTCCAGGTGGTGCAGCAGCGACGGGCCGTCGTACCACGGCATGTTGGCCGACCGCTCTACGACGTTGTCGCCGGCGAGCGCGGAGATCGGGATCACCTGCAGGTCGGGGATCGTCAGCTTGGTGGCGAAGCCCAGGAACTCCTGCTTGATCCGCTCGTACACCTCCTGGTCGTAGTCGACCAGGTCCATCTTGTTGACGCAGACGACCAGGTGCGGCACCCGCAGCAGCGAGACCAGGAACGCGTGCCGGCGGGTCTGCTCGACCAGGCCGTTGCGCGCGTCGACCAGCACCAGCGCGAGGTCGGCGTTGGAGGCGCCGGTCACCATGTTGCGGGTGTACTGGATGTGGCCAGGGGTGTCGGCGATGATGAACTTGCGGTTGGGAGTGGCGAAGTAGCGGTACGCCACGTCGATGGTGATGCCCTGCTCGCGCTCGGCCCGCAGCCCGTCGGTGAGCAGCGCGAGGTTGGTGTACTCGAAGCCCCGGTCGCGGCTGGTGCGTTCGACGGACTCCAGCTGGTCCTCGAAGATCGCCTTGGAGTCGTAGAGCAGGCGCCCGATCAGGGTGCTCTTGCCGTCGTCGACGCTGCCCGCCGTGGCGAAGCGCAGGAGATCCACTAGAAATAACCTTCCCGCTTGCGGTCTTCCATCGAGGCCTCGCTCACCCGGTCGTCGGCGCGGGTCGCGCCGCGCTCGGTGATCCGGCTGGTGGCCACCTCGGTGATGATGTCGGCCACGGTGGCCGCGGTCGACTCCACCGCTCCGGTGCAGGAGATGTCGCCGACCGTGCGGTAACGGACCGTCGCCTCGTGCAGCTCCTCGCCCTCCCGCCGGGGCAGGACCGCCGACTCCGCGAGCAGCATGCCGTCGCGTTCGAACACCTTGCGCCGGTGCGCGAAGTAGATGGACGGGATCTCCACGCTGTCGTCGGAGATGTACTGCCAGATGTCGAGCTCGGTCCAGTTGGACAGCGGGAACGCCCGGATCGACTCTCCGGGGTGGATCCGGCCGTTGTAGATGTTCCAGAGCTCGGGGCGTTGGTTCTTGGGGTCCCACTGGCCGAACTCGTCGCGGAAGGAGAAGACGCGTTCCTTCGCGCGGGCCTTCTCCTCGTCGCGGCGCGCCCCGCCCATGAGCGCGTCGAAGTTGTGCTTCTCGACCGTCTCCAGCAGGACCTGGGTCTGCAGCGGGTTGCGGCTCTGCCCGGGACGCTCGGTCAGCCGCCCCTCGTCGATGGCCTCCTGCACCGAGCCGACCACCAGGCGTACGCCGAGGTCGGCCACCAGCCGGTCGCGGAAGTCGATCACCTCGGGGAAGTTGTGCCCGGTGTCGACGTGCAAAAGGGCGAACGGAATGCGGGCCGGCCAGAACGCCTTCTGGGCGAGGCGCAGCATCACGCAGGAGTCCTTGCCGCCGGAGAACAGCAGCGCCGGCCGCTCGAACTCCGCCGCCACCTCACGAATGATGTGGATGGATTCGGACTCGAGGGCCTGCAGGTGGGACAAGCGGTAGTCGAGGGGCATAACACCACCAGGTGGTCTTCGAGGTGAGTCCTCCGGCGGACCACCCATGGGCAGCAACTTCGAAAATCTCGGCAACGTGGACGGACGGAGCGATGGTACCTGCACCCTGACGGGAACCCACTCGCATCACCGGATCCTGGACATCACGCGGCCGACGGACACGACCGTAACGGAAGGGGAGCACGCATGGCCTCGGGAGGGATGCGATGACGCTGTTCATCGTGGGAGCGGGCGGCTTCGGCCGGGAGACCTACGACGCAGTACTCGCCGCCCGCGACAGTGCGTCGGCGTCTGGTCGGCCGGGCAACGGCAGCGCCGGGAACGGTGCCCTCGGCAACGGCGCCGGCGGCGCCCCCGGCGCTCCCGGTAGCGGCCGCACGGTGACCGAGCCGGTGGTGTTCTGCGACCACGCGCTCGCCGGCGAGAAGACCCGCGGCCTGCCGGTCGTCCACCCCGACGAGGTCGACGACGACTTCGTGGTGGCGATCTCCGACCCCGGTGTCCGGGCCCGGCTGTCCGCGGAGTTCGAGGGGCGCGGGCTGACCCCTCGCACGGTCGTGCACCCCCGCGCGGTGATCGGCCCGGAGACGGTCCTCGGGGCCGGGAGCGTCGTGCTCGCCATGGCCTACGTGTCGTCCTCGTGCGTGCTCGGCCGGCACGTACAGATCAGCTACACCAGCACGGTCGGCCACGACTGCCGGCTGGCCGACGTGACCACGGTGCTGCCCGGCGCCAACGTCGCCGGCTCGGTCCACCTCGCCACCGGCGCCACCGTGGGCTCGAACGCGTTCGTGCGGCAGGGACTGACCGTGGGCGCGGGCGCCTTCGTCGGCGCCGGGGCGGTGGTGACCAGGGACGTGGCCGCGCGGACCGTGGTGGTCGGCGTTCCGGCCCGGCCGCAGCCGCGCTGAGCAGCCCCGACGGCACGGAGCCGGCGGCGCCGGCCGTCCCTTCCGCCCGGTCCGTCCCGTCCTCCCGTCCGCCCCGCCCGCGAACCGTCAGCCGGTACGCAGCAGCCGCCGGGCCGTCGCGTCCAGTACGAGTTCGTCGGTCAGCGCCTCGCCGCGCTCCTCGTCCAGGTCGGACATCAGCGCTCGGGAGTCGACCACCACGCCCTCGCGGGTGAAGACGATCTTCACGGTCCGCAGGACGATCTTCAGGTCCAGCCACAGCGACCCCCGCTCGACGTACTCCACGTCCAGGCTCAGCCGGGCGCTCCAGCCGACGGTGTTGCGGCCGGCGATCTGTGCCAGCCCGGTGATACCGGGGCGGACGTCGAACCGGCGGCGTTCGTGCGGGGTGTACCAGAGGTCGTACTTCCTCAGCAGGGGTCGCGGGCCGACGATGCTCATGTCGCCGCGCAGGACGTTGATCAGCTGCGGGATCTCGTCCAGGCTCAGCGCGCGCAGCAACCGGCCCAGCCGGGTGAGCCTCTGGTGGTCGGGGAGCAGGTCGCCCAAGCGGTCGCGACGGTCCGTCATCGTACGGAACTTCAGGACGGCGAACGGCCGGCCGTTCATCCCGGTGCGCTGCTGACTGAAGAGCACGGGGGCCCCCAGCCGCCATCGGACCGCCACCCAGATGAGGAGGACCAGCGGCGAGAGGACACCCAACCCGGCGAGGGCGAACCCGATGTCGAACGCCCGCTTGACCCCTCGCGCCACCTGGATTCTCACAGCACCCCCATCGGCGACAAGCCACCCGCGCCTGTTCCGGTGACCGCCGTACGGCAGACGTCCGTCGAGGTTCCCTGAGGGATCAACGGACAGGATGGCCGAAACGAACAGATGCCGGGTGGTGCGGACAGAACGATCTTTCGGGCAGTTGTCCGGGCCGTCCGCGAGAACAGCCGATGCGACTCGCCGATGCGAAGATCTGTGGGCGTTCTCACGTCGCAGGAGATACCCGCAGGCGTGACCGTCGATGCCCAGAAAGGATCTCCTCATACTGTCCGCGACAAACCTGTTGGGTGCGACAAACAGGGCGACAACAGGTCCGGCGGCGCTCGCGGTTCTGACCCCGTAGATCGTCTGCACGCTTGGAATCCGCCGTCGACGCTTGGCTGCACCGTCGTTCGAAGATCGACCTGTGAAAAATTCGTCCACGCCGCCTGGCAGGGTGGTTCGTCAGGACATTTCGCTTTCCTCCCGCACTGCGCTTCCGCATGCCGGGACATGAATTTGAAAGCTCTCACCGAAATCACGCACAATGCAGCACGGCCACGGGGGCCGAAAACGAACACAAACGAACACGGCCTCCGACATGCCCCGGCACCGACAGCATCGGCAACCCGGTCATGTGTGCCAGGAATCCGAGAAGTTTCGCAGGACTTTTCTCCTCGAACGGGTGGCCCGTGTGAACGACGCACACCCGAACGAAGGAGTCCTCAGTGCGGCTTTCCGCATCCGCGCGTAGCCACGCCACCGAGCAGCCACGCCTCCGCTCGCGCCGTGCCTCACTCACCCGGAGCGCCGCCACTCTGGTCGGCGCGGCCGCGCTCACGCTCGGGGTCGCCGCACCGTCGTACGCCACCACGTCCGCCGAGGCATCCCGGGCGGCCGGCGCGGCCGGGCCGAGGACCGAGGGCGACCTGGCCGGCATCCCGGGCCTCCGGATGTCCCCGCAGTCGTTCGGTGGCCCCGACTACCTCGCCCGCTACCGGCCGGGCGCCGCGGCTGCCGCCGCGCAGCGCCAGGCCGCTCAGCCCGCCAGGCCACCAGCACCCGACGGGGTCGTCGCCGGCACCCGTGAGGTGACCGACCTCAAACAGGCAGTCATCGCCCTGCGGCTCGCCAACCAGCAGCACGCCGCGGCGGTGCGCGAGGTCGCACGGGCCGCGACCGCGAAGAAGGCGGCCGAACGCAGGGTCGCCGAACTCCGCAGGGCCGAGGCCGCGAAGAAGCTCACGCGAGCCACATCCGCGAAGGACGCCGCCGCGAAGAAGGCAGAAGCCACGAAGAAGACCGCGGCGAAGCCGGCCGAGACCCGGTGGGAGCCGCGCGGGCTGACCAGAGGGGCGCCCGGTATCGACGTGGCGAGCCACCAGGGCAACGTGGACTGGCCCTACTACCGGGACCAGGGCTTCCGGTTCGCCTACGTCAAGGCCACCGAGGGCACGACCTACAAGAACCCGTTCTTCGACCAGCAGTTCAACGGTTCGGCGAAGGTCGGCATGCTGCACGGCACCTACCACTTCGGCCGGCCCGACCAGTCCAGCGGCGCCGAGCAGGCACGGTTCTTCGTCGCCAACGGCGGGGACTGGAAGCCCGACGGCAAGACCCTGCCCGGCGAGCTCGACATCGAGTTCGGCGAGGCGGTCGGGGTGTCCACCTGCTACGACCTGTCGGCGAACCAGATCGTCGAGTTCGTCCGCGACTTCAGCGACGAGTACAGGCGGCTCACCGGCCGGCTCCCGGTCATCTACACCAACGGCTCGTGGTGGCGGCAGTGCGTCGGCAACAGCACGGCGTTCGGCCGCAACCCGCTGTGGATCGCGAGCTACAACCCCGAGCCCGGCCCGATGCCTGGTGGCTGGCAGAAGGGCCACACCTTCTGGCAGTACACCGAGGTCCCGATCGACAAGAACTACTTCAACGGATCAATGGAAGACCTGCGGACCTTCGCCAACCAGCGCTGGCCGCGCTGACCGTGCCGACCGCCTGACCGTGCCGACCGCCCTGAACGTCGAGGGCGTCAGCTCCGGTCGGCGGTCTCGCCGGGTTCACCCGCCGGCGCGACACCGATCACCCGGCGGGGCACCCCGGCCCAGCGGCTCGCGTCGGTGACCGCGCGCCCGTCGACCAGGGCGCGTACGCCGGGCAGGTCGGCCGGCCCGATCGCGCGGTAGTCCGGGTGGTCGGCCTGGAGGATCGCCGCGTCGACGGGCGTACCGAGGCGGTAGGCGGTGAACCCGAGCGCGGTCAGCTCGTCGTCGTCGTACAGCGGGTCGTGTACGACCGCCCGGGCGCCCTTGCGGCGCAGGGCGGCGACCGTCGCGAACACCCCGGAGAACGCGGTCTCCTTCACTCCGCCCCGGTAGGCGGCGCCGAGCACCACCACCCGTGCGTCGGACAGGTCGCCGTACGTCTGCGCCAGCACCTCGACGGCGTACGCAGGCATCGCGGCGTTGGCGTCGCGGGCGGCCCGCACCACGGTCGCGGCCGGGTCGTTCCAGAGGTACAGCCGCGGGTAGACCGGGATGCAGTGCCCGCCCACGGCGATGCCCGGGCGGTGGATGTGGCTGTAGGGCTGGGAGTTGGCAGCGTCGATCACGGCGAGCGCGTCGATGCCGTTGGCCTCGGCGAACCGCGCGAACTGGTTCGCCAAGCCGATGTTGACATCGCGGTAGGTCGTCTCGGCGAGCTTCGCCAGCTCGGCCGCTTCGGCAGAACCCAGATCCCACACGCCGTTGGGCCGCGGTAGGTCGGTCCGGGGGTCGAAGTCGAGCACCGCTTCGTAGAACGCCCGTGCCCGCGCGGCACCGGCCGGGTCGAGCCCGCCGATCAGTTTCGGATATTTCCGCAGGTCGGCGAATACGCGACCGGTGAGCACGCGTTCGGGTGAGAAGACCACCCAGAAGTCGGTGCCCTCGGTGAGCGCCGATCCCTGTTCCAGTGCGGGTTTCCAGCGGGTTCGGCAGGTGCCCACCGGCAGGGTGGTCTCGTAGATCACGGTCGTGCCGGCGCGCAGGTGCGCGGCGATCGCCGTGGTGGCGGAGTCCATCCAGCCGAAGTCGGGCACGCCGTCGTCGTCGACGAACAGCGGCACCACCACGACGATGTACTCCGCCTGCGGAACCGCGCGGGAGTAGTCGGACGTGGCCGTCAGCGCTCCGTCGGCCACCGCCTGCTTCAGGCGTACGTCCAACTCTGCCTCGCCCGGGAAGGGCTCGATACCGGCGTTCACCGACTCCACGACCCGCGGGTTGATGTCCACGCCGGTGACGCTGTGGCCCTTACCGGCGAACTGGACGGCCAGTGGCAAGCCGATCTTGCCCAGGCCGACAACGGTGATCTTCACGGTGCAACACGTCTTCCTGGGAAGGGATCCGAGGACTTCGGCGGGTCGCTGGCTAGGGTAACCTGCCGCGAAGTCCGGTACGGAGTGTGACGCGCCGCTAACGTTCCGGGCAGGTCGCCGGCGTCTCCTCGAGGTGCCGGCTCACCTCGAGGAGCCGCAGTGACCATGCATCCAGAGCAACCAGAGCAAGCCGAGCAAGCCGGGCGTCCAGTGCGCCCGCTGACGGTGCTGAGCGTCGTGGGCGCCCGGCCGCAGTTCGTCAAGCTGGCCCCGGTCGCCGCCGCGTTCGCCGCGACCGGACACCGGCACGTGATCGTGCACACCGGTCAGCACTACGACACCCGGATGTCGGAGGTGTTCTTCACCGACCTCGCGATACCCGCGCCGGACGTCCATCTCGGCGTGGGCTCGGGCACGCACGGCGCGCAGACCGGCGCGATGCTGACCGCTCTGGACCCGGTGCTGGCGCAGCGGCGTCCGGACTGGGTGCTGGTGTACGGCGACACCAACTCCACCCTGGCCGGCACACTGTCCGCGGTGAAGCAGCACCTGCGGGTCGCGCACCTCGAGGCGGGGCTGCGGTCGTTCAACCGGCGGATGCCCGAGGAACACAACCGCGTCCTCACCGACCACGCCGCCGACCTGCTGCTCGCGCCGACCGACGCGGCCATGGCCCACCTGTCCGACGAGGGCCTGGCCGCCCGCTCGGTCCTGGTGGGCGACGTGATGACCGACGTGTGCTTCGGCGTACGCGACGCCGTGGCCGGCACGCCCCTGCCCGCCGAACTCCACGAGGCCGTCGGCGGCGAGCCCGACGGCTACCTGGTCGCGACCGTGCACCGCGCCGACAACACCGACGACCCGGCCCGGCTCGCCGCGGTGGTCGACGCGCTCGCCGGGTTGGACGTCCCGGTCGCCCTGCTCGCCCATCCCCGCCTGCTCGCACGGTGCGCGGAGTTCGGCATCGACCTGGCCCGGCCGGCCCTGCGCGTCCTTCCGCCGCTCGCCTACCCCGACATGGTGCGCGCTGTCCTCGGCTCCCGCGGCGTGGTCACCGACTCCGGTGGCCTGCAGAAGGAGGCGTTCCTGCTCGGCGTTCCCTGCACGACGCTGCGTACGGAGACCGAGTGGACCGAGACCCTGGCCGGCGGCTGGAACGTCCTCGACCCGCACCTCGCCCAGCTCAAGGAGCTGGCCGCCCGGCCGGCCCCGACGGCCGAACGCGGCACCCCCTACGGCGACGGGCACGCCGCGCGCCGGACAGTCGAGGCGCTGGAGGCGGGCTGACCGTCCGTTCTCCGGAGCACATTCCTCCCAGTCCGTCCGGTGGCCCCATCCCTGGTCCGGTACGCGCCGTCCACCGCCGATCACCCGTTATGGTGTGGCCTTACGACGTCACCGGGCGGTACCGCAAGGGGTGGGACTGATGGCGACCATGACCACCTCGGCCCGCGCGGAGCGGGGCTGGCAGCGCCCGGAGGCCGAACGCCTGCTCACCGGTGCGACCGTCGTCACCTTCGTCCGCACCGTGGCGTCCGTGGGCGTCGCGTTGTACGCCGCGTACGACCGGTCGCTGACCCTCCTGCTCGTCGCGCTGGCGGTCTACTGGGTGGGCGACATGGCCGACGGCGCCCTGGCCCGGCTCACCGACACCGAGACCCGGATCGGCGCGGTGTTCGACATCGTGAGCGACCGGCTGTGCGCGGGCGCGTTCTACGTCGGGCTGGTCTGGCTGGAGCCGGCGATGGCGCTGCCGGTAGGGATCTTCCTGCTCGAGTTCGCGGTCGTGGACACGTTCGTGTCGCTGGCGTTCCTGGCCTGGCCGCTGCGCAGCCCCAACTACTTCCACCTGGTCGACCGGCCGATCTGGCTGGCGAACTGGTCCAAGCCGGGCAAGGCCGCCAACTCCTCGGCGGTGGCGCTGCTCATGGTGTTCACCCATTCGGTACTCCTGTGCACCGCGGTGGCGCTCGGCCTGCTCGCGGTCAAGGTCTGGTCGCTGGTCCGGCTCAACCGGCTCGGACTGCCGCTTCCGCAGACGGCCGGCCGGCCGAACCCGGCGGCCCACGCCCAGGCGGCGCCGACAGAGCAGGCAGAGCAACCGGGCCAGGCGGCCTGATGGGACTGCTCACCGCGACGTTCTGCTACTGCATCGCGTCCGCGCTGATCCCGCTGCTCAACGCCGAGGCGTACGTCGGCGCGGTGGCCGCCACCTTCACCGGCCACTCCATCTGGCTGGTCGCAGCCGCGGCGGCCGGCGGGCAGATGGTGGGCAAGGTGGCGTTCTTCCTGATCGGCCGCAACTCGATGGAGTGGCGGTGGGTACGCAAGAAGACCGAGTCGCCGAAGTGGCGGGACGCGTTCCTCACCTGGCAGCGCCGGATCGGTGACCGGCCGTGGCTGGCCGCGGTGGTGCTGCTCGTCTCGGCGGCGCTGGGATTCCCGCCGTTCGCCGTGGTCTCGGTGCTGGCCGGCCAGCTCCGGGTGTCGATCACGTTGTTCGTGGTGGTCGGCTTCGTCGGCCGGCTGCTGCGGTTCGCCTCGTTGCTGGGGATCATCAACGCCCTGCTCTGAACCGATGCGCCCCGCGACCCTCGACCGGGCGAGTCAGAGGCTGCCGAGGGTGATGCACTGGTGTGGCCGGGCCGCGTGCGCCCAGGCCTCCAGTCGCATCAGGAACTCCCGGGCGGTCTGCGGCCAGTGGTAGCCGGTAAGCGCCGCCGCGTGCCCGCGCTTTGCCATCGAGGCCCGCAGCTCCGTGTCGTCGCGCAGCCGCAGGATCCCGGTCACGGTGGCCTCGGCATCGTCGAAGGGCACCACGAGCCCGCACTTGTTCACCTGGATCAGGGACACCGCCGCCGGCAGGGGGGTGGAGACCACGGGGACGCCGCGAGCCATGTACTCCAGCACCTTGGTGGGCATCGAGTGGCGGTAGTTGGGCAGGTCGCGCAGCAGGGACAGGCCGCACATGGCGCCGTCGACCAGCGCCAGCGCCCTGTCGTTGGGGACGTAGCCGTGCCAGCGCAGGAAGCCGTCCTGCTGGGCGCGGACCAGCGCCCGGCGGGAGTAGGAGTCGGCGTGCCCCACCACGTCGATCTCCAGCCCGCTGCCGGCCAGCCGCCGTGCGGTCTCGAGCATCACGTCGACGCCGCGGGCGACCGACAGATGCCCGACGTAGACCACCCGGTCCCGGCCGGACGGTTCCACCGAGTCGGGCACGTAGGTGGTGTTGGGCACGACCGGGTGGATCCGCCTGAACCGACTGCGGTAGCCCGGCTCGGCGAGGATCAGCCGGAGGTTGCGTTCGGCCCACCCCTCGACCATCCGCACGCCCGCCCGGGCCAGCGGCCGCACGGCACCGGGAAGCCAGCTCTTGGCCACCAGAGCCGCACCGGTGTCCTCGTGCACGTCCCACACCACCGCGCCGGGAAGGTCGAGGCCGGGCAGGACGAGGAGCAGCTCAGGGTCGTGCAGCAACACCACGTCGGCGTCCGCCCCGTGGGTTCGCAGGACGCGCCGGGCCTCGCGGAGCGCGTCGGAGCGGTGCCGGCCCAGCGCCCGAGGCAGGTCGACCGCCGTCAGCTCCGGCCAGGCCGTGGTGGCGTACGCCGAGAAGGGCGCGGCGTAGGTCACCGAGTGTCCGGCGTCCAGCATGGCCCGGATCTGCCGGTGAAGGATGCGCGCGTCCTGCGGATGGTGCACGACGGTGCACACGAGTACGCGCAGGCCGGGCATCAGAGGACCTCGGCCGTCCCGTCGCGGACCCGCCCACGGGTGTCGAACAGCAGCCGCGCGCGGGAGAGGGTCTGCGGGTCGTAGACGGCGTGGTCCTGCAGCAGGAGGGCCAGGTCGGCGGTGTCCAGGGCCTCGTCCAGGTCGTCCACCCGCGGTACCGGCTCCCCGTCGACCTCCCACTCGGTGACGTAGGGGTCGTGGAAGACCAGGTTGGTGCCCATCCGGCGCAGCCGGCGGGCCACCGGTCGCGACGGCGACTCACGCTGGTCGGCGATGTTCGGCTTGTAGGTGACCCCGAGGATCAGCACCGTGGACCCGCGTACCGACTTGCCGGCGTCGTTGACGAGGTCCTGGACCCGCTGGGCGACGTAGGACGGCATCCGCTGGTTGATCTCCTGGGCCAGCTCCACGAACCGGAACGGGTAACCGAGCCGTTTGACCTTGTACGACAGGTAGTTGGGGTCGATCGGGATGCAGTGCCCGCCCACACCGGGGCCGGGGTGGAAGGCCTGGAACCCGAACGGCTTGGTGGCCGCCGCCTCGATCGCGTCCCGCAGGTCGATGCCGAGTTCGTGGCAGAAGATCGCCATCTCGTTGACCAGAGCGATGTTCACGTGCCGGTAGGTGTTCTCCAGCAGCTTGGCCATCTCGGCCTCGCGGGTGCCCTTCGCCCGCACCACCCGGTCACAGATCCGGCCGTAGAAGTCCACCGCCCGCTCGGTGCATTGCGCTGTGTGCCCGCCGACCACCTTCGGGGTGTTGCGCAGGCCGTAGGTGGGGTTGCCGGGGTCGATGCGTTCGGGCGAGAACGCCAACGCGAACTGCACCCCGGCGGTCAGCCCGGACTTCTCCAGGATCGGGCGTACCACCTCGTCGGTGGTACCGGGATAGGTCGTCGACTCGAGCACGACCAGCATGCCCGGCCGCAGATGGTCCGCCACGGTGGCTGCGGCCGACCGCACCGCCATCAGGTCGGGGCCGCCGTCGTCGTCGAGCGGCGTCGGCACGCAGATCACCACCGTGCCCACCGAACTCAACGCCTCGTCGGCGTCTGTGGTCACGGTCAGCCCGGCGGCCAGCATGGCGGTCACGTCGGCATCGGAGAGATCGTCGATGTGGGAACGCCCGGCTGCCAGGCCCGCGACCACGCGCGGAGAGACATCGAGTCCGACGACTCGAAGTCCCGCCCGGCAGGCCTCACGGACCAAGGGAAGACCGACGTATCCAAGACCGACGACAGCGAGGTCACGCACGCTCCGCACCCTAGGTTGGGAGTCCCCCGCCGGAGCCGCGAAATGACGCCGAGCCGGGGAGAGTTAGGGGAAAGTTACCGTTTTGGTAACCGTTCAAACCCGATCAGTGAGATCCGTCCATTTCGTGGCCCGGCGGCGTTCATCCGGTCTTCGCCCCGCCGAAACCGGGCCCGGACGCCGAAATCCGGTGCCGGGACGGGGCGCGGTGGGCCGAAACCGGCTCGGGCTGGCCAGGGTGGTTGACCTCTCTTGACCGATGATCTTCGGGCCGCCCAGTCTGTCCGGCGAAGAATCGGCAGTGACGGCCTGACTCACCGGCCGACACCCACGAGGAAGGCCGGCGCCGCGATGACCCACCACCCCACGACAGGACCCGACTACGCCGGCCCGCCCTCCGGGGTCGGCCACCCCGGCCGGCCCGACCTCCCGGAGCACGCCGGCCCGCCCTCCCGGAGGGCTTTCCTGCAGCGCGCCGTCCTCGCCGGAGCGGCGGTCGGCGGCCTGCCCGCGCTGCTGGCCGCCTGCGAGGGTGAGGGAGCCGGCGGAGGCGGCGGCGGAGACGGAGCCGGCGGCGGAGGTGCCGGCGGCGGGGCGGGCGGGGGCGGCACCAGCACCCGGGCCCGCACGGTCGTGTTCGACTACCACGGCGGCCGGGTGCAGAGCCCGGACCTGTGGAACCCGTTCGTACCCGGGTTCACCAACAACGCCGGCTTCCACCAGGCGATGGCCGAGCCGCTGTTCATCCTCGACTACGAGACGGGAAAGACCGAGCCCTGGCTCGGGCTCACGTTCACCCCGAACGACGCCAGCACCGTCTGGACGCTGAAGCTCCGGGACGGCATCAAGTGGTCCGACGGGGAGGACTACGACGCCGACGACGTGGTGTTCACCATCGACCTCCTGCGGAAGGGCAGCGCGGAACTCAACAACGCGGCCGCGATCCAGGAGTGGGTGAAGACGGTCGAGAAGGTCGACCCGCTGACGGTGCGTTTCACGTTGAACAAGCCGAACCCGAGGTTCCAGCTGGACTACTTCTCGGTCAAGATCCACAGCAGCCTGGTGATCGTGCCCGAGCACGTGTGGCGGGGCAAGGACCCCACGACGTTCAAGAACTACGACAAGAAGTCCTCGCCGGTGTTCACCGGCCCGTACCGCCTCACCTCGGCGAGTCCGACGCGGTTCACCTACGAGCGCCGCAGCGACTGGTGGGGCGCGAAGGCGGGCTTCCTGCCGCTGCCCAAGCCGGAGCACCTGCAGTGGGTGGTGAACGAGACCGAGGACATCCGGGTTGCCCGGGCCGCCGACCACCAACTCGACTCCGTGGCCGACCTCACCGCCGGTGCGTTCGAGAGCCTGAAGGCGCGCAACCCGAAGGTGATCTCCTGGCTGCCGGACAAGCCGTACGCCTGGCCGGACCCGTGCACCCGGCTGCTGTCGGTCAACAACGCGGTCGAGCCATGGAACGACCCGCAGATGCGCTGGGCGCTCAACCACGCCCTCGACCGGGACGAGATCGTGAAGATCGCCTACGAGGGCACGACCACGCCGGCGAGGTTCTTCTTCCCCAACTACCCGCCCATGCAGCGGTGGGTGCAGAAGATCGAGGACGCCGGGCTGTTCGAGGAGTTCCCGATCGGCAAACACGACCCGGAGCAGACGAACCGCATCCTGACCGCGAAGGGCTACACGCGCAAGGGCGACGGCTACTACCAGAAGAACGGCAGGGACCTCCGGCTGCAGATCGACGCGCCGACCGACTTCATCGAGATCTGGCGGTACGCCGAGGTGATCGGGGAGCAACTGCAGCGGGCCGGCATCAACGCGACCGTCCGCAAGCTCGCCATCGGCACGTGGGGCGACAACCTCGGCAACGGGAAGTTCGAGGCCGCCAGCGACTGGAGCGCCTGCGGCTCGGTCACCGAACCCTGGTTCTCGATGCAGCTGTTCTCGGCGAAGGCGGTCGTCCCGGTCGGCAAGGCCGCGTCCTCCAACGCGGTCCGCTGGAAGAACGCCGACTACACGAAGTCCGTCGACCAGATGGCGAACCTCCCGCTGGACGACCCGGCCCTGGACAAGCCGTTCCTCGCCGCCGCCCGGCTGTGGCTGCGCGACCTGCCGTTCCTGCCGATCGCGCACGCCCGCAAGCTGTACGCGTTCGACACGACGTACTGGACCGGCTGGGCGACCAAGAAGAACGACTACCTCCAGCCCACGCTGGACTGGGCGAACGCGCACCAGATCATCCATCACCTGCGCCCGGTGAGCGCGTGAGGAGCCGGCCGTGCGCGGACTGAGCGTGGGGTACGTCGTCCGCCGGGTGGGGATGTTCCTGTTCACCATCTGGGCGAGCGCGACGCTGATGTTCTTCATCCCGCGGCTGGCGCCGGGCGATCCGGTACAGGCGATGATCACCCGGATCACCTCGCAGGCGGGCTACGTCGAGGGCAGCGGCAAGCTGGTCGCCGCCTGGCGGGCGAGGTTCGGCCTGGACGACCCGCTGCCGGTGCAGTACCTCCACTACCTGAAGAGCATGGCGACGTTCGACTTCGGTTACTCGCTGGCGCAGTTCCCCGCGCAGGTGGGCACGATGATCGGGCGGGCGCTGCCGTGGACGGTCGGCCTGCTGGTCGTCGCGACGGCGCTGTCGTTCCTCGCCGGCAGCGTCATCGGTGCGCTGATGGCGTGGCGGCGTACGCCGTCGCTGCTGCGGGTGTTCCTGCCGGTGTCGCTGACGTTCACCGCGATCCCGTTCTACATCCTGGGGATCGTCCTGATCTACGTGTTCGTCTTCACCCTGCGGCTGTTCCCGATCTCCGGCGGCTACCGCGGCGACCTGACGCCCGGGCTCAGCCTGGCGTTCGTGAACAGCGTGGTGCAGCACGGCACCCTGCCGGCGTTGTCGATCGTCCTTGCCAGCATGGGGTTCTGGGCGCTCGGCATGCGGGGGATGATGGTCACCGTCGCCGGGGAGGACTACCTGACGCTGGCCCGCGCGAAGGGGCTGCGGCCGCTGGACATCCTTTTCCGGTACGAGATCCGCAACGCGATCCTGCCCCAGGTCACCGCGCTCGTGCTCGGCATCGGCGGGATCGTCGGCGGCACCGTGCTGGTGGAGTACCTCTTCGGCTATCCCGGCATGGGTGCGCTGCTCTACCAGGCGATCTCCACCACCGACTACACCGTGATGCAGGGCATCGTGTTCATCCTGATCCTCACCACGGTCACCGCGGTACTGATCATCGACCTGGTCTACCCGCTGCTCGATCCGCGCATCTCCTACGAGAGGAGGTGACGGCCGGCCATGGACCCGACCGCCGTCACCCAGATCCAGGAACGGGCGGACGAGCCCGCCGAGGCAACCGACCCGGCCGGCCGCCGGCCGACGTCGCCGTGGCGCAACCGCAAGTTGCTGGCCGGCGCCGGCATGGTCGCCGGCGTGCTGGTGCTCACGCTGGTGGGCCGGCTGCTGTGGGACACCACCCTCGCCAGGGCGGCCAGCTCACCCCTCAACCTGCCGCCGTTCTGGCTGCCGGGCGGGTCGCTCGCGCACCCACTGGGCACCGAGAACAGCGGCCGGGACATGCTCGCCCTGCTGGTCGTGGGCGGCCCGACGACGCTGCAGGTCGGCCTGGTCGTGGGCATCACGAGCATGCTGGTCGGCACGGTGCTCGGGTTCGCCGCCGGCTATCGCGGCGGAGTCGTCGACACAGTGATCCGTACGCTGTCCGACACCGCGCTCACCATCCCGACGCTGGCGATCCTGGTGGTCATCTCGGCGTACGTACGGCAGATGGACGTCACCACGATGGCGCTGATCGTGGCGTTGTTCGCCTGGGCCGGGCCGACCCGGCTGATCCGGGCGCAGGTGCTGTCGATGCGCGAGCAGGGGTACGTCCGGATGGCCCGGCTCACCGCGCTGCCCACGCGGCACATCATGTTCGGGGAGATGATGCCGAACCTGCTGCCCTACCTCGCGGCCAGCTTCATCGGCGCGACCTCCGGCGGCATCCTGGCCGCGGTCGGGCTGGAGGCGCTCGGCCTCGGGCCGCAGCGCATCCCGACACTCGGCATGACGGTGTCCAACGCGATCAGCGGGTCGGCGATCCTGCGCGGGATGTGGTGGTGGTGGGGATTCCCGACCCTGGTGCTGATGGTGATCTTCATCGGGCTGTTCCTGCTGGCGATCGGCCTGGACGAGGTGGCCAATCCGCGGCTGCGGGGAGCGAAGGCATGAGCGCGGGCGGGAGGACCGGCATGAGCCCGGGTACGACCGCCGGCGAGCCCGTCCTGTCGGTGCGGGACCTGCGGGTCCACTACCGCACGGCCGGCGGGGACGTGGTGGCCGCGAACGGCGTGTCGTTCGCCCTCGGCCGCGGGGAGACGCTCGGGCTGGTCGGTGAGTCCGGTTCGGGCAAGTCGACGGTGGCGATGGCGATCCTGCGGCTGACCACGCCACCCGGCCGGGTGGTGGGCGGCTCGGTCCGCCTCGGCGACGCCGATCTGCTGGCGATGTCCGAGCCGGAGCTGCGGGCCCGCCGCTGGCGCGACATCGCCCTCATCCCGCAGGGCTCGATGAACTCCCTGAACCCCGTGCTCCGCGTACGCCGCCAGCTCGGCGACGCGATCGAGACGCACGAGGGCCGCCAGCCGCGCCGGGCGCTGCGCGAACGTATCGTCCGGCTGCTGTCGCTGGTCAACCTGCCCGAACGCGTGGTCGACCTCTACCCGCACGAACTCTCCGGCGGGATGAAGCAGCGGGTCTGCATCGCGATGGCGATCGCGCTGGACCCGGCGGTGATCATCGCCGACGAACCCACCAGCGCGCTGGACGTCGTGGTACAGAAGGCGGTCGCCCAGACCCTGCTGGACGTGAAGAAGCGGCTGAACAGCTCGATGATCCTGATCGGGCACGACATGGCGCTGCAGGCCCAGCTCGTCGACCGGATCGCGGTGATGTACGCGGGGAACATCGTGGAGATCGGCTCCGTACGCGACGTCCTGCGCGACCCGCGGCACGCGTACACCCGGCACCTGATCGCCTCCATCCCGTCCATCCGGGAACGCCGGCCGCTGGTGGTCCGCGACGTTCGCGCACCCGACCTGCGCACCCGAAGGCCCACGCCGGCGATGGTCGAGGTCGCCCCCGGCCACCTGGTGGCCACGTCCGACCTGGAGGTGACGGTCGATGGCTGAACAGACCACAGTGCCACCGCTGCTGGAGGTCCGGTCGGCGGTGAAGGTGTACGGCAAGGGCGACGAGCGGACCACCGCCCTCGACAACGTGTCGTTGACACTGCACGAGACACCGGCCGGCATCACCACCATCGCCGGGGAGAGCGGCAGCGGCAAGACGACCTTGTCAGACGCCATCCTGGGCTTCACCACACTGACCTCCGGCCAGGTGCTGCACCGGGGCCGGGACGTCACCACCCTCGACAAGGAGGGTTTCCTCACGTACCGCCGCGAGGTCCAGGCGATCTTCCAGGACCCGTTCGGGGTCTACAACCCCTTCTACCGCGTACGCCACGTCTTCGACCTGGCGGTGCGGCACTTCCGGCTGGCGACGTCGAAGGCGCAGGCCCGCGACCTCGTCGAGGACGCGCTGCGGGTGGTCGGGATGCGCGGCGCGGAGGTCCTCGACAAGCACCCGCACCAGCTGTCCGGCGGCCAGCGGCAGCGGCTGATGATGGCCCGGGCGTACCTCATCCAGCCCCGGCTGATCGTGGCCGACGAGCCGGTGTCGATGGTGGACGCGTCCCTGCGGGCGCTGATCCTGGACATCATGCTGCGGCTACGGGACGAGCGCGGCATCTCGTTCCTCTACATCACCCACGACCTGTCCACGGCCTACCAGGTCGGCGACGAGATCTGCATCCTCTACCGGGGCTCGATCGTCGAACGCGGCGACACCCGCGAGGTGATCGACAACCCGCAGCACGAGTACTCCCGGCTGCTGGTCAGCTCGATCCCGGTGCCCGACCCGGACGCCGCCTGGGCAGCCGACGGCTGAACGGCCCACGGCTGAACGGCCGGCGGCTCAACGGCCACGGCCGAGCGACTGTCAGGCGCGGACGTCGGCGTACGCCGCGAACCTCGCCCGCGCCTGGTCCACCCGGTCGTGGGCCAGGTCCACCCACGCGGCCACCACCTGGTCGGGGTCGAACCGCCGGGCGACCTCGGCCTTAGCCCACGCCGACCGCTCCTCCCAGGTCGCCTGGTCGGCGGTCTCGGTCACCCGCGCCACCGCCTCGGCCAGGGAGCCGCACAGCGCGTCCTCGCCGTACGCCTCGGCGGCGCCCTCCCAGGCCCGGATCACCGGCACCGCGCCCGAGCCCATGCCCTCCGCCAGCGCGGCGTGCGAACCCTCCACGTCCGACAGCGACAGGATGTGGCCCACCTTGCGGTACCACGCGGGCATGTCCTGCCCGTACGCGTCGAACACCACCGCGCCGCGCAGCAGCGGGTCCTTCTCCACCCGCTCCAGGCTGCGCTGGGTGTCGCGGCGTTCCTGGGGACGCTCCCAGGACGGCTTGTGCGCCCAGCCCATCCGGCTGCGCACCAGCAGGTGGAAACGCGGGTCCTCCCGGCGCAGCGCGGCGAGCAGGTCCAGGGCCAGGTCGAACCGCTTCAGGCCGGGTGTGATCCCGACCATGCCGAGGGTGAAGCGCGCCTCGGCGTACTTCGGCCGGTCCAGGGCGGTGAGGTCCACGTAGTTCGGGATGTAGACCAGCTTGCCGTCCGGCCAGCCGAGCTCGGTCCGGATGCGCCGGCGCATGTGCGGCGCGATGTAGACCACCGCGTCCACCGCGTCGAGCTGGATCTTCGGAGGGTAGGCGCTCTCGATCTCGAACCGGTGCAGGCGTACGACCAGCCGCTGGTCGGGGCGCTTGGTCTGGGACAGCCAGACCGCGTTCGGCCGGGCCCACTCGGCCACCAGGAGCCGGCCGGAGCGGGCGAGGTTCTCGGTGATGCCGTCGTTGCGGGCGCCGGGCGTACGCCACTCGTCGACGGCCACCTCCAGGTCGGGCCGCTGCCCGAGCTTGGCGGCCAGGCCGCGCATGAACTTCATGTCGTGCCCGAACACCCGGACCCGCACGATCCCGCCGGCGGACGGCTCGGCGGACGGCTCGGCGGACGGCTCGGGCTCGGCGAGCGGCGGGAGCAGGGCGAGGAGCTCCCGGGCGCCGGCGTCCTGAGCGGCTGCGGTCCACTCCGCGTGCGGCTCACCGGTCCGTGGCCACGGCTCGGCGCCCCAGCGGTCCAGGTCGGGCGGCGTCCACGGACCCCTGTCGCCGCGCAGCCGGGCCACGGGATAGGAGTACGCCGTCGGCTCGGGAGCCGCGCCTTCCGCCGTCTCGTCCAGCAGCCGCCGCCACAGCGCGAGGTGACCGGGAACGTCATCGGGATGTACGTCACCCGCGCGGCCCGAACGCCCAGCGGGACGGCCGTCACGGCCACCGCAGGTCGGGCAGGGCCGGTCGGCGGCCAGCGGCGGGAAGACGACTGTGCGGGCGGGGCCGGCCACCCGCTCCAGGACCCCCGCGGCGTCCAGGCTGTCCGCGACCAGCCCGCCGACGAGCGGCGCGGCCTCCCGCAACTGCCCGGCCCAGGTCACCGGCTCACCGGGGGCGGCGCGTTCGGGCGGGACGGCGAACAGCCACACGACGGCACCGGGTACGCCGGAGTCGACCGCGGCCAGGGCCGCCGCGGCGGACTCGGCGAGCACCAGCCGGGCGCCGGCCAGGGCGGCGAGCTGGGGGTCGGGAGCGCCGGAGGTGCGGGCGGGGACCGGCTCCACCGGAGCCGGCGTACCGGGCGCCCGCCGCCGGGACACGTGCACGCCGAACTCGTGGCCCACCCGCCTGGCCGCGGTGTTGGTCCGCCGGGCGACGGCGTATGCACCGGCGCGCGCGGCCCGGCCGACGAACCGCACCGCCACCCCGGCCGCGCTGGGCACCCGCGCGGTGGGTGCCGTGCTCGGCTCCACGACGTCCGGCGGCGGAGGCGACCACGGGACCTGGTGAACGTCCAGGTCGAGTTCGGTGAAGGCGGCATGAACGTTCGCGCGCCAACAGCACACACCCGGCTCAGCGGGCCAGTTCGGGTCGCACAGCACAACTACGCTGCCCACGACGGCCGGCGCAGGGGAGCCTTCCGGGCCTCCCCGGAGTGCCGGCCGCGCCTGCTTTACGCCAAGAGGTGTGTCGTCAGCCACGACCGGAGCATAGGGACACTCGCCACCGATGCCGAGCACCGACGTCGAACAGTCCGGTAAAGCCGGGCCCGTTCACGGTCTGCGCGACGGCGCCGAGGACGAACCCGCACCCTCACGCACGGTGACATTCGGCTTCGGATCCGCCCGATCTCGCTGTTCGCCGCCGGTGCCTCACTTTGTTTGGCAAGCTGGGCAATCCGGGCCCGCGCTCACCGCGCGCGACCGGTCCGGGACAGAGTGCAGACCGACGCGGCACCTCGTACGAGCCAAAGGGGGCGGAGGTTGAGTTTCGCGGACGACCTGGCCCGGCGCGGGCGTGCGCTCGCCCGGCAGCACCTCTCTCCTAGGGCCCGTCGGCGGCTGCGTCAGCTCCAGCGGACGGTGCTCGGCGGGCAGACCGCGCTCGTGGCGCGGACCGGTCTGAGCACCGCCCGGGCGAGCCTCGGCGCCGGGGAGTACGCCGAGGCCGCGGCGCGCGTAGAGGCCGTGCTGCGGCGCGACCCGGTCGACGAGGCCGCGCTCGAGCTGGGACTTCGGGTGGCGACGAAGCGGGGTGCGGTCACCGAGGCCGGGTCGTACGCGGTCGCCCGGGCCGAGCTCACAGGGCTGCCCGCGCACTGGCGGGAGGCCCGCAGGGCGGTCGGCCGGGCCCGGGAGACCGACCCGCGCTGGCGGCCGGTGGTCACCGCACCCGCTCCGCGGGGTTACCGCGCGCGCGAGGGCCGGGTGCTCTACGTCGCCAAGGAGTCCAGGCCCTATCTGCACAACGGGTTCTGCACCCGGTCCCACGAGTCGCTGCGCGCACTCGCCCGCGCGGGCTGGGACGTCATGGGCGTGACCGAGCCCGGTTTCCCCGGCACCCTGGACCTGACCGACGGGACGCCCGCGCCGGAGCGCAGCATCGTCGAAGGCGTGACGTACCACCATCTGCTGCCGAACGCCGGCCGCCGCCTCCGCGACCTCGGTTACGACGAGTACGCCGGTCTGGCCGCCGCCACCCTCGCCGGGGTCGTCGCCCGCGAGCGCCCCGCCCTGCTGCACGTCTCGTCCGGGCACCGGGGATACGAGGCCGCGCTGGCCGCCGGTGCGGTCGCCCGCTGGGCCGGCATCCCGTGGTTGTACGAGGTGCGCAGCTTCTTCGAGACGACCTGGACCGCCGACGCCCAACTCGCCGAGACCGCGGACTATCCGCGCCGCCGGTTCGCCACCGAGACCGCGATGATGCGCGAAGCCTCCCTCGTCCTCACGTTGTCCTCGCCGATGCGGGACGAGATCGTCGAACGCCACGGCATCCCGGCCGACAAGGTGCGGGTGGTGCCCAACGGCGTCGACCTCGACCGGTTCGCGCCCCGCCCGCGTGACCCGGACCTGCGCCGCAGACTGGGACTGACGGACACGTTCACCCTCGGCTACGTGAGCAACCTGTCCCACCCGCGGGAGGGACAGGAGGTGCTGATCGAGGCGGTGGCCAGGCTGCGGGCGCGGGGACGCGGGGTGACCGGGCTGCTGGTCGGCGACGGTGGCCGCCGTCCCGAGCTGGAGCAGCTCGCTCGGCGCCTCGACGTGGCCGAGCACGTGGTGTTCACCGGCAACGTGTCCTTCGACGAGGTGGCCGGGCACTACGCCCAGATCGACCTGTTCGTGGTGCCCCGGGTGGACGAGCGCGCCGCCCGGATGGTCTCGCCGATGAAGCCGTTCGAGGCGATGGCGATGCGGATCCCCGTTCTGGTCGCCGACCTGCCCGCGCTGGCCGAGATCGTGGGCAGCACGCCAGGAGTCGCGGGAGCCCCACGTGGACAGGTGTTCCCGGCCGGCGACGCGGGTGCGCTGGCAGCCGCGGCCGCCGAGTTGATGGACGACGTGCCCGCCCGGCAACTGCTGGTTGACAACGCGGCGGAGTGGGTCGCCGCCGAGCGGTCCTGGGACGCGGTGGCCGGCGCGTTCGGTCAGGCGTACGCCGACCTGCTCCGGCCCGGCCGGTCGGGCCGTGAGGGTGAGCAGGGCCGGCTGAGACGTACTGCACGAGAGGGATCGGTGTGCTGATCACCCGGCGCCTCGGCCACGAAGCCGCCCTGGCCGTCGACGACGCGGCCCGCGAACTGGCCGCGCACGACTGGACCCGGCCGGACGGCGTGCTGTTCGGATACTTCCCGGTCATGCCCGGGAACCCCTTCCAGGACCTGCTCTACTCTCGGCTGCGCCCGGCCGGGTTCACGCCGTTGCCGACGTACGACCTCACCATCACCCGGCAGGTGGCGGAGATGGTCGCCGGCTCGGGCGTGGAGTTCGTCGTACATCTGCACTGGCTCAACTTCGTGCTGGCCAAGGCACGCGACGAGGCCGACGCCCGCGATCGGGTGAAGGCGTTCCTGGACGGGCTGGCACAGCTGTGCGACACCGGCGCGCGGCTGCTGTGGACGGTGCACAACATACTTCCGCACGAGACCCGCTACCCGGAGCTGGACGCCGAGCTGCGGCAGAACGTCGTCTCCCTGGCCGAACGCGTGCACGTGATGAGCCCGCGCACCCGCGAGCTGGTCGCGCCGTGGTTCGACATCCCCGCGGCCAAGGAGCTCGCGGTCCCTCACCCGTGCTACCAGGACGCCTATCCCTCGTGGATGCCGCGCGCGCAGGCCCGGGCCGAGCTGGGCCTGCCCGACGGCACCACCGTCTTCCTGCTGCTCGGCCGGGTCCAGCCGTACAAGGGGATCACCGAACTGCTCGACGCGTTCGACCGGTTGTGTGAACGCGAACCCGGGCGGTACGCCCTGCTCGTCGCCGGACCGGCGGGGTCGGACCCGGAGACGCTGGCGTTCCGGGACCGGGTGCGGGCGCATCCCACCGCGCACGCTTCGCTGCGGAAGATCCCGGTGGAGGAGATGCAGGTCTACCTCCGGGCAGCCGACGTCGCGGTGCTGCCGTACCGCCGTTCGCTGAACTCCGGCGCCCGAGCGCTCGCGCTCACGTTCGGATTGCCGGCGGTGGTCCGCGACGACGCGGCACCCGGGCTGCGGCTGGAGGCGAACCACACGCTGCGGTACGACGGGAGGACCACGCACACCGGTACCTCGTACGCCGAATCCTCGTACGCCGAATCCTCGTACGCCGGCGCCTTCGGCAACCCCACCGCCGGCAGCGTCGACGGCCTGCTCGAAGCCCTCACCGAGGCAGCGCAGGTGCTCGCCACACCACAGGCCCGGGCGAGCGCCGCCGCGGCCGCCGCGCGCCTCGCCCCCGCCCGGGTCTCGGCCACCTTCGCCGCCGCCGTGCGCGGCTGGCTCGACCCAGAGCACGACCCAGAGCCCGACCCTGCGCTCGCCTCAGGGCACGACCCAGACCACGTCCAAGGAGGAACACCGTGACCGTCGTGCACATCACCGGCGCCCGACCGAACTTTCCCAAGGCCGCACCGGTGCTGGCCGCACTCGCCCGCCTCGGGGTCGAGCAGCGGCTGGTGCACACCGGACAGCACTACGACGACCGGATGTCGGAGATCTTCTTCCAGGAGCTGGACCTGCCCCGCCCGGACGTCAACCTGGGCGTCGGCTCGGGCTCGCACGCGAGTCAGACGGCAGCGGTGATGGTCGCGCTGGAGGAACTGTTCACAGCCGAGCCGCCCGAACTCGTCGTCGTGTACGGCGACGTCAACTCCACGGTGGCGGCGGCCCTGGTCTGCGCGAAGCTCGGCGTACCGCTGGCACACGTGGAGGCCGGGCTGCGCAGCTTCGACCTGACCATGCCGGAGGAGATCAACCGCAAGGTCACCGACGCGCTGTCCGATCTCGCGTTCGTGACCAGCCCGGAGGCGATCGGCCACCTGGCCCGCGAAGGCGTACCGGACGACCGGATCCACCTCGTCGGCAACCCGATGATCGACACGTTGCTCACCCACCTGGACCGTTTCGAGCCCGGTCCGGCGCAGGATGCGCACGGGCTGAACGGCCGGTACGCCGTGGCCACGCTGCACCGTCCCGGCAACGTCGACAGCGAGACGCAGGCCCGCACGCTGGTGCAGGCGATGCACAAGTGCGCCGACCTGATGCCGATCGTGGTTCCGCTGCACCCGCGCGGCCGGGCCCGGCTGCTCGAGTTGGGCTTCGCCGACCACCCGGGCATCCAGGTCGTGGACCCGCTGGGGTACGTCGAGTTCATGTCGCTCGTCCGCGGCGCCGAGGCGGTTCTCACCGACTCCGGCGGCGTGCAGGAGGAGACCACCGTGCTCGGCGTACCCTGCCTCACCCTTCGGCCGTCCACCGAACGACCGGCGACCATCAGCCACGGCACCAACCGGCTGGTACGGGCGGACACGCTGCCGGCCGAACTGGCGCAGATCGCCGACCGCGGGCGCCCGTCGTCGTGGCCGGTTCCGCCGCTGTGGGACGGGCAGGCCGGGCCGCGGATCGCCGCGATCGTCTCCGCCTGGCTGGCCGACCGGTCCTCCGCGGCGGGCACGGTCGACCCGACCGGATGAGCGACACCTCCGCCCGCGGGCGAGCCCCGGCGCGCCGGATCGTCCTGGCCACCAGCAACGGCACCGGGATGGGTCACCTGGCCCGCCAGGCCGCCGTCGCGCTCGCGGTCCAGGACACGGTGGACGCCGAACCCATCGTCTTCTCCCTCTCCCAGGCCGTGCACGTGGTGACCCGGCACGGGCTGCGGGCGGAGTACTGCCCGAGCCACCACCGCAACTGGATGCCGCACCTGTCCTGGCACGGTTACCTCGCCGCGCGCGTCGGCGCGTTGCTGGCCGAGACGGGCGCCGACACCTTCGTCTTCGACGGAGTGGCGCCCTACCTCGGACTGCTCCGGGCCCGGGCCGCACACCCCGAGGTCGCGTTCGTCTGGGTACGCCGGGGGATGTGGCGGCCGGGCGCGAACCGGCGGGCGCTGGCCGCCGACCCGTTCTTCGACCTGGTCGTCGAACCAGGCGACCTGGCCGCGGAGGCCGACCGGGGCGCCACGGCCGGGCGCCGGAACGCCGTACGGGTGCCTCCGATCAGCGTCTGGCCGCAGAGTCGCCCACTGTCGCGACCGGAGGCGGCGGCCGCGCTCGGCCTCGACCCGGAACGGCCCACCGCCCTGGTCACCCTCGGCGCCGGGTCGATCAACGACGCGGTCACTCCCGCGCTGGCGGCGATCCGGACGTTTCTCGACCGCCCGGAGTGGCAGGTGGCGGTGACCCGGGCGCCGCTGGCCCGGTCCGGGCTGCCACCCGCGGAGGCGGCTCGCGTCCACGAGCTCGTGGGCGTCTACCCGCTGGCCCGCCACCTCGCGGCGTTCGACGCGGCGGTGAGCGCGGCCGGCTACAACGCGGTGCACGAACTGCTGCCGGCCGGGGTCCCGACCGTTCTGGTGCCGAACGCCGCCACCGCCACCGACGACCAACAAGCGCGGTCCGCCGCGGTGGCCCAGGACGGGCTCGCCGTGCTGGCGGCGGACGACTCCGCGCCCGGCGTCGCGGCGGCGTGTGCACGGCTGCTGGACCCCGCCGTACGGACCGAGCTGGCTGCCACGTGTGCGCGACTGCCGACGCCGACCGGACACCTGGCCATGGCGCAGCTGCTGGGCGACCTGGCGCGCTTCACCGGCCATCGGGCCGGCCGAGCCGAACGGTTGCGGGCCTTCGACCTGGAGGCCCGGGCCGGCGTGATGCGCATGCTCGGTCCGGCAGGGACCTCCGCCGTGCGCCGCGCGCTGGGTCGGATACCGGTCCCCGGGCCCACCCGCCCCCTGGCCGTCCGGCCGATCGTCACCGACCGGCTGGACCCGGCCCAACTGCGCGGCGACCATCCGGTCGAGCACGTGCTGCCGGACAGCTCCCCGGCCTACCGCGCCCGTCGCCTCGCGATCGCCCACGACGTCTACCGGTGGCCGGCGGAGGCCGAAGCGGACCGACGCCGGACGGTCACCGACCACGCCTGACCCGGGAACCTCCGGAATCCCCGGAGCGGTACCGGACCCCCTCCGCGCACCCGGTAGCCCGGGCTCAGCCGCCGACGGGTCAGTGTCGCGTTGGGGTGAATGGACCCGGGCGTTTTGGTGAACGGACCCGGCGGCACGTGAAAGAGCTTCAGAAATGACTGAGGGCCACCCCGTGTGGGGTGGCCCTCAACCAATGTATGTCCGGCGGCGTCCTACTCTCCCACAGGATCCCTCCTGCAGTACCATCGGCGCTGAAGAGCTTAACTTCCGGGTTCGGAATGGGACCGGGTGTTTCCCCTTCGCCATGACCGCCGTAACGCTGTGAAGATGTGAACCAGCAACCAGCAGACCGCGCACCAGCAAAAACCAGCAATCCTTTGTGGGATGCCGGTTGCCGGCCGGGGTGGGTGGTTCGTGTCTTCAGAACCGCATAGTGGACGCACACAGTCGTTTGTTTCGCTTCGAGGTCACACGTGTCGTGTTCACACCCTGCGGGTGTGGTGTGTGACAAGCCCTCGGCCTATTAGTACCAGTCAGCTTCACGAGTCGTTAGTCCTCGCTTCCACATCTGGCCTATCAACCCAGTCGTCTTCTGGGGGCCTTACCCGGTTGACCCGGTGGGAGACCTCATCTTGAAGCGTGCTTCCCGCTTAGATGCCTTCAGCGGTTATCACTTCCGAACGTAGCCAACCAGCGGTGCTCTTGGCAGAACAACTGGCACACCAGAGGTTCGTCCGTCCCGGTCCTCTCGTACTAGGGACAGCCCTTCTCAAGTCTCCTGCGCGCACAGCGGATAGGGACCGAACTGTCTCACGACGTTCTAAACCCAGCTCGCGTACCGCTTTAATGGGCGAACAGCCCAACCCTTGGGACCTGCTCCGGCCCCAGGATGCGACGAGCCGACATCGAGGTGCCAAACCATGCCGTCGATATGGACTCTTGGGCAAGATCAGCCTGTTATCCCCGGGGTACCTTTTATCCGTTGAGTCACGGCGCTTCCACGTGCCACCGTAAGATCACTAGTCCCGACTTTCGTCCCTGCTCGACCTGTCGGTCTCACAGTCAAGCTCCCTTGTGCACTTGCACTCGCCACCTGATTGCCAACCAGGCTGAGGGAACCTTTGGGCGCCTCCGTTACATTTTGGGAGGCAACCGCCCCAGTTAAACTACCCACCAGGCACTGTCCCTGATCCGGATAACGGACCGAGGTTAGACAGCCAATACGATCAGAGTGGTATTTCAACGTTGACTCCACCCGAACTGGCGTCCGGGCTTCACAGTCTCCCACCTATCCTACACAAACCGAACCGACCACCAATACCAAGCTGTAGTAAAGGTCCCGGGGTCTTTCCGTCCTGCTGCGCGTAACGAGCATCTTTACTCGTAGTGCAATTTCGCCGGGTCCGTGGTTGAGACAGCGCCCAAGTCGTTACGCCATTCGTGCAGGTCGGAACTTACCCGACAAGGAATTTCGCTACCTTAGGATGGTTATAGTTACCACCGCCGTTTACTGGCGCTTAAGTTCTCAGCTTCGACCCCGAAGGATCTAACCGGTCCCCTTAACGTTCCAGCACCGGGCAGGCGTCAGTCCGTATACATCGTCTTGCGACTTCGCACGGACCTGTGTTTTTAGTAAACAGTCGCTTGGGCCTGGTCTCTGCGACCTTCACCGCTGCAGGGAGCAAGTCCCCTCACGGATCCGGTCCCCCTTCTCCCGAAGTTACGGGGGCATTTTGCCGAGTTCCTTAACCACGGTTCGCCCGATCGCCTTGGTATTCTCTACCTGACCACCTGTGTCGGTTTGGGGTACGGGCGGCCTTGTCACTCACTAGAGGTTTTTCTCGGCAGCATGGGATCACTCACTTCGCCTCAATCGGCTCGGCATCAGGTCTCAGACACATGAGACGCGGATTTGCCAACGTCTCGTCCTACACCTTTGCCCGCGGATCAGCTTTCGCCTACCATCGCCGCGTAGAGCTACCCTCCTGCGTCACCCCATCGCTTGCCTACTACCGGATCGGGTCACGCGCTCACCCAGAACAACCCCGAAAGGTCGAACCAGGCTCGGGCGCTTAGCATCACCGGGCTCGGCATGGGCGCGACAAAGCCGGTACGGGAATATCAACCCGTTGTCCATCGACTACGCCTGTCGGCCTCGCCTTAGGTCCCGACTTACCCAGGGCGGATTAGCCTGGCCCTGGAACCCTTGGTCATTCGGCGGAGGAGTTTCTCACTCCTCTTTCGCTACTCATGCCTGCATTCTCACTCGTGTAGCATCCACGGCTGGGTCACCCCGCCGCTTCACACGCCACACGACGCTCCCCTACCCATCCACACGTCTGGACCCACCCCGAAGGGCAGAGCCGAACAATACGTGAATGCCACAGCTTCGGCGGTTCGCTTGAGCCCCGCTACATTGTCGGCGCAGAATCACTTGACCAGTGAGCTATTACGCACTCTTTCAAGGGTGGCTGCTTCTAAGCCAACCTCCTGGTTGTCTCTGCGACTCCACATCCTTTTCCACTTAGCGAACGCTTAGGGGCCTTAGCTGGTGATCTGGGCTGTTTCCCTCTCGACTACGAAGCTTATCCCCCGCAGTCTCACTGCCGCGCTCTCACCTACCGGCATTCGGAGTTTGGCTGATTTCGGTAAGCTTGTCGGCCCCCTAGACCATCCAGTGCTCTACCTCCGGTAGGAAACACGCGACGCTGCACCTAAATGCATTTCGGGGAGAACCAGCTATCACGGAGTTTGATTGGCCTTTCACCCCTACCCACAGGTCATCCCCCGGCTTTTCAACGCCGGTGGGTTCGGGCCTCCACGCGGTCTTACCCGCGCTTCACCCTGCCCATGGGTAGATCACTCCGCTTCGGGTCTAGAGCACGCGACTCAACGCCCTGTTCGGACTCGCTTTCGCTACGGCTTCCCCACACGGGTTAACCTCGCCACGCACCACTAACTCGCAGGCTCATTCTTCAAAAGGCACGCCGTCACACCCCCGAAGGGACGCTCCGACGGATTGTAGGCACACGGTTTCAGGGACTATTTCACTCCCCTCCCGGGGTACTTTTCACCTTTCCCTCACGGTACTGGTTCACTATCGGTCACCAGAAAGTATTTAGGCTTGGCGGGTGGTCCCGCCAGATTCACACAGGATTTCACGGGTCCCGTGCTACTTGGGAACACGCCCAGGAGCCACCACGTTACGTCTACAGGGGTATCACCTGCTATGCCGGGACTTTCCAGACCCTTCGACTTCCGCAGCGGTTTATAACTCCTCGCCGGATCAGCAGCTCCGACCGGACGATCCCACAACCCCGCATAGGCAACACCTGCCAGCTATCACACCTACACGGTTTAGCCTCTTCCGCTTTCGCTCGCCGCTACTCACGGAATCACAATTGTTTTCTCTTCCTGCGGGTACTGAGATGTTTCACTTCCCCGCGTTCCCTCCGAACGCCCTATGTGTTCAGGCGCCGGTGACTGGACATGACTCCAGCCGGGTTTCCCCATTCGGACACCCCCGGATCACAGCTCGGTTGCCAACTCCCCGGGGCTTATCGCAGGCTCCTACGTCCTTCATCGGCTTCTGGTGCCAAGGCATCCACCGAGTGCCCTTACTAACTTGTCACAACAAACAGACACAGTTCTCGGCAAAACAAAGATGCTCGCGTCCACTATGCAGTTCTCAAGAAACGAACGGACACCACCCCACAACCACCGCAAACCACCACAAGCAAACCCCGGCAAAAAACAACCGCCAGCGCGAACCCGGGTGGCCGTCCGGTGAAGGAACGGCCCGACAACCCAAGGAAACCAAACCACAACCACACATGGCCCTGGCCTGATCCCTCAGGACCCAACAACGTGCCTCAGCGCCACCCACAACCCACGCCCCGTTCCACACCCCCCAACCCACCACCAAAGGCAGCAAGCAAACAGAGGGGTAGTACTAGGCCACGCGGAAACCGTGGACGAACACCCACTAGCCGATGCTCCACTAATGAGCTCACCGCTCCGACACACACGGCCGGACAACGGCGCCCTGGACAACCACCAACGGCGGCCACCAGAAAAGCTCCTTAGAAAGGAGGTGATCCAGCCGCACCTTCCGGTACGGCTACCTTGTTACGACTTAGTCCTAATCGCCAGCCCCACCTTCGACGGCTCCATCCCACAAGGGGTTAGGTCACCGGCTTCGGGTATTGCCGACTTTCATGACTTGACGGGCGGTGTGTACAAGGCCCGGGAACGTATTCACCGCGGCGTTGCTGATCCGCGATTACTAGCGACTCCAACTTCACGGGGTCGAGTTGCAGACCCCGATCCGAACTGAGGCCGGCTTTTAGGGATTCGCTCCACCTTACGATTTCGCAGCCCATTGTACCGACCATTGTAGCATGTTTGCAGCCCTGGACATAAGGGGCATGATGACTTGACCTCATCCCCACCTTCCTCCGAGTTGACCCCGGCAGTCTCCTATGAGTTCCCGGCATTACCCGCTGGCAACATAGGACGAGGGTTGCGCTCGTTGCGGGACTTAACCCAACATCTCACGACACGAGCTGACGACAGCCATGCACCACCTGTGCAGAGCCCTTACGGACCCCGTATCTCTACGAGATTTCTCTGCATGTCAAACCCAGGTAAGGTTCTTCGCGTTGCATCGAATTAAGCAACATGCTCCGCCGCTTGTGCGGGCCCCCGTCAATTCCTTTGAGTTTTAGCCTTGCGGCCGTACTCCCCAGGCGGGGCGCTTAATGCGTTAGCTGCGGCACGGAGAACGTGGAAGTCCCCCACACCTAGCGCCCAACGTTTACGGCGTGGACTACCAGGGTATCTAATCCTGTTCGCTCCCCACGCTTTCGCTCCTCAGCGTCAGGTAAGGCCCAGAGAGCCGCCTTCGCCACCGGTGTTCCTCCTGATATCTGCGCATTCCACCGCTACACCAGGAATTCCACTCTCCCCTGCCTACCTCTAGTCTGCCCGTATCGAAAGCAAGTCCGGAGTTAAGCCCCGGATTTTCACTTTCGACGCAACAAACCGCCTACGAGCCCTTTACGCCCAATAATTCCGGACAACGCTCGCGCCCTACGTGTTACCGCGGCTGCTGGCACGTAGTTGGCCGGCGCTTCTTCTGCGGGTACCGTCACTCACGCTTCGTCCCCGCTGAAAGAGGTTTACAACCCGAAGGCCGTCATCCCTCACGCGGCGTTGCTGCATCAGGCTTCCGCCCATTGTGCAATATTCCCCACTGCTGCCTCCCGTAGGAGTCTGGGCCGTGTCTCAGTCCCAGTGTGGCCGGTCGCCCTCTCAGGCCGGCTACCCGTAAAAGCCTTGGTAGGCCATCACCCCACCAACAAGCTGATAGGCCGCGAGCCCATCTTCAGCCGATAAATCTTTCCACCACCACCCATGCAGGCAGAGGTCATATCCGGTATTAGACCCAGTTTCCCAGGCTTATCCCAGAGCTGAAGGCAGGTTGCTCACGTGTTACTCACCCGTTCGCCGCTCGAGTACCCCGAAGGGCCTTTCCGCTCGACTTGCATGTGTTAAGCACGCCGCCAGCGTTCGTCCTGAGCCAGGATCAAACTCTCCGTTGAAAACCAACAAAAAGCCACCCCAGCAAACAAACAACCCCAAAAAAAACAGGGCCGCCTGTCACCAAAGGAATCCGTGACAAGACACCACACAACACCCAAAAACCAAAAGGCCATCAGGCACGCGCAGCACTTGCCAACGGGGCAAAAAACACTGCATCGACTTTCGGCACGCTGTTGAGTTCTCAAGGATCAGACACACACCAGAACCAGACCTCCCAGCCCGGCTCCGGGGCAACTCTTCTACGTTACTTGCTCCGACCATCCGTGTCAACTCGGCTGTTCGGGGCACCCTCAAGATCCGCTCAGAACGCCGAAGCGCTCCTGCGCTGATCTCATGGGGGGTGATCGCTGGTCCGGCCACCTCTTCGGTGTCCTGCGCTCTCAGCGACCCGGTAAACCTTACCGATCTCTCCGCTGCCCGGCAAATCGGGCCCCTCGTGACCGGCTCGCCTGGATCCCACGTCCGTCACGCAGCTGCGTGATGAGCGATGTGTCCCTGCGCTCTGGCCGCCGTTCCGGCCGCCTTTCGGCGTCCCGCTCTCCGGCGACTCGTAGAAGTTACATGGTCGTCTCGCGATGGTCAACCCGGGGGTCGACCATCGCGAAGTCCGCTCGGAGGCACCTACGGAGGCCCCTGAGGACGCCTGGCGGGACGCCGAACGCGTCCGCCCCGGCCGACGGGGAACAGGCGTACTTCACCTGTGCGCCGCCGACCGGGGCGGGTTCCTCGGCGGGTGATCGACTACTTACTTCTGATCGCCGGGCTTGTCCTCGTCCACGACCTCGCCCTCCACGAGGTCGTCCCCGCCGCCGGTGGAGGCGTCACCAGCGCCCGCGCCGGTGTCGCCGGCCGGGGTGCCCTGGGCCTGCTGGGCATTGGCATAGATCGCCGAACCCATCTTCGTCCGCGACTCCGACAACTTGTCGAACGCCGACTTCAAGGCATCGTTGTCCTCACCCTCCAACGCCTTCTTCAACGCCGCGACATCCTGCTCGACCTCCGACTTCACCTCCGCCGGAACACTGTCAGGGTTGTCCGCCACGAACTTCTCCGTCTGATACACCAGCGAATCCGCCTGGTTACGCAACTCCGCGGCCTCACGACGGCGACGGTCCTCCTCCGCATACTGCTCCGCGTCCCGGACCATCCGGTCGATGTCCTCCTTCGGGAGGGCAGACCCACCCGTCACCGTCATCTTCTGCTCACGACCCGTCCCCAGATCCTTCGCAGACACATGCACAATCCCGTTCGCATCAATGTCGAAGGACACCTCGATCTTGGGTACGCCGCGCGGCGCCGGCGCGATGCCGGTGAGCTCGAAGTTCCCGAGGGACTTGTTGTCGGCCGCCATGGCCCGCTCGCCCTGGAACACCTCGATCAGGACGGACGACTGTCCGTCGGCCGCGGTGGAGAAGATCTCCGACTTGGTGGTCGGGATCGTCGTGTTCCGCTCGATGATCTTGGTGAAGATGCCGCCCTGGCCGGACAGTCGGCCCGACGCGATGCCGAGGGACAGGGGAGTGACATCCAACAACAAGACATCCTTCACCTCACCCCGCAACACACCCGACTGCAACGACGCACCAATCGCCACCACCTCATCAGGGTTCACACCCTTGTGCGGCTCCTTACCACCCGTAAGCTCCCGCACCAGATCCGCCACCGCAGGCATCCGCGTCGACCCACCCACAAGAATCACGTGATCGATCCTGCCCACCTCGACCCCGCCATCCTTCAACACCTGCTGGAACGGCCGACGACACCGCTCCAACAAATCCCCCGTCATCCGCTGGAACTCAGCCCGGGTCAACTTCTCGTCCAAATGCAACGGACCCGACTCACCCAACGTCACATACGGCAGATTGATCGACGTCTCCGACGCCGACGACAACTCGATCTTCGCCTTCTCCGCAGCCTCCGTCAGCCGCTGCTTCGCAATCTTGTCCGCCCCAAGATCCACACCATGCTTGTTCCTGAACTGAGTCACCAACCAGTCCACGATCTTGGCATCCCAGTCATCCCCACCCAGATGATTGTCACCCGAGGTCGCCTTCACCTCGAACACACCCTCACCAATCTCCAACAACGAGACATCGAAGGTCCCACCACCCAGATCGAACACCAGAATCGTCTGATCCGACCCCTTGTCCAACCCATACGCCAACGCAGCCGCAGTCGGCTCATTGATGATCCGCTGAACATTCAACCCAGCGATCTCACCAGCCTCCTTCGTCGCCTGACGCTGCGCATCCGAAAAATACGCCGGCACGGTAATCACCGCATCCGTCACCGACTCCCCCAGATACGCCTCCGCATCACGCTTCAACTTCTGCAACACAAACGCAGAAATCTGCTGCGCCGTAAACGGCTTCCCATCCACAGACGCCGACCAACCCGACCCCATATGACGCTTCACCGAACGAATCGTCCGATCAACATTCGTCACCGCCTGCCGCTTCGCCACCTCCCCCACCAACACCTCACCATTCTTCGCAAACGCCACCACCGACGGAGTCGTCCGCGCACCCTCCGCATTCGTCACAACCGTCGGCTCCCCACCCTCAAGAACCGCCACCACAGAATTCGTCGTACCAAGATCGATACCGACCGAACGAGACATAACCACAAGCCTCCGAGCCAGATTGGGGGTGCGACGCCCGCGAGGGCGCCGCACCGGGTGTTGTCTACCGATGAAGAGGGGAGCCGACCGGTCGGCCGGATCGAACGGACAGGGTTGTCAGGTGCCTGAGTTGCGAGGCCCGGGTCAGGCGACCCGGGCGGGTTCGGACGGGGCGAGCTCGATCTCCAGCGAGTCGTTGGCGTCGTTGACGTCGACGAGGACACGGTTGCCGTCGCGGACCTCGCCGGCGAGCAACTTGCGGGCCAGGCCGTCGCCGATCGCCGACTGCACCAACCGGCGCAGCGGACGGGCGCCGTACACCGGGTCGTAGCCGGTCAGCGCCAGCCACTCCTTCGCGCCGTCGGTGACCTCGAGCCTGATCCGCCGGTCGGCCAGCCTCCGGGCGAGGGCGGAGACCTGGAGCTCGACGATGCGGGTGAGTTCCTCCGTACCCAGCGGATCGAACAGCACCACCTCGTCCAGGCGGTTCAGGAACTCCGGCTTGAACGACGTGCGGACGACGTTCATCACCAGCTCGCGCTTCTTCTCCTCCGCCAGCGCCGGGTCGGCGAGGTACTGCGAACCCATGTTGCTGGTGAGGATGAGGATGACGTTGCGGAAGTCGACCGTGCGCCCCTGCCCGTCGGTGAGCCGGCCGTCGTCGAGCACCTGCAGGAGTACGTCGAAGACCTCCGGGTGCGCCTTCTCCACCTCGTCCAGCAGGATGACGGAGTACGGGCGGCGGCGAACCGCCTCGGTCAGCTGACCGCCCTCCTCGTAGCCGACGTAACCGGGCGGCGCACCGACCAGGCGGGCCACCGAGTGCTTCTCGGCGTACTCGCTCATGTCGATCCGGACCATCGCGCGCTCGTCGTCGAAGAGGAACTCGGCGAGCGCCTTGGCCAGCTCGGTCTTCCCGACACCGGTCGGGCCGAGGAACAGGAACGATCCGGTCGGCCGGTCCGGGTCGGACACGCCGGCGCGGGCACGGCGTACGGCGTCCGACACCGCGGTCACGGCACGGCGCTGCCCGATGAGTCGGTGCTCGAGCTCGTCCTCCATCCGCAGCAGCTTGCCGGTCTCGCCTTCGAGCAGCCGGCCGGTGGGGATGCCCGTCCAGGCGGACACCACCTCGGCGACCTCGTCGGGCCCGACCTCGTCGCGCACCATCGACACCGTGTCGGAGACCTCGACCGGCGCCTCACTGGCCTCCCGCAGCTCCTTCTCCAGCTGCGGGATCTCGCCGTAGAGGATGCGGGCCGCCGTCTCCAGGTCGCCCTCACGTTGGGCGCGCTCGGACTGCACCCGCAGGTCGTCCAGTCGCTGCTTGACCTCGCCCACGTGGTTGAGGCCGGACTTCTCCTTCTCCCACCGGGCCTCCAGCCCGCGCAGCGTCTCCTCGCGGTCGGCGAGCTCGGCGCGCAGCGTGGCCAGGCGTTCCTGGCTGGCGGCGTCGTCCTCCTTGGAGAGGGCCAGCTCCTCCATCCGCATCCGGTCGACCTGCCGGCGCAGCTCGTCGATCTCCACCGGGCTGGAGTCGATCTCCATCCGGAGCCGGCTCGCCGACTCGTCCACCAGGTCGATCGCCTTGTCGGGCAGCTTGCGCCCGGTGATGTAGCGGTTGGACAGGGTCGCGGCGGCAACCAGGGCCGCGTCGGCGATCTGCACCTTGTGGTGCGCCTCGTAGCGCTCGCGCAGGCCGCGCAGGATCGCGATGGTGTCCTCGACGGACGGCTCACCGACGAAGACCTGCTGGAACCGGCGTTCGAGGGCGGGGTCCTTCTCGATCCGCTGGCGGTACTCGTCCAGCGTGGTGGCGCCGATCATCCGCAGCTCGCCGCGGGCCAGCATCGGCTTGAGCATGTTGCCGGCGTCCATCGAGCTGTCGCCGGATGCCCCTGCGCCGACGACGGTGTGGAGTTCGTCGATGAACGTGATGACCTGGCCGTTGCTCTCCTTGATCTCGTTGAGTACGGCCTTCAGGCGTTCCTCGAACTCACCGCGGTACTTCGCGCCGGCGACCATCGAACCCAGGTCGAGCGCCACCAGCCGGCGTCCCTTCAGCGACTCGGGAACGTCACCGGCGACGATCCGCTGGGCGAGTCCCTCCACGACGGCGGTCTTGCCGACGCCGGGCTCGCCGATCAGCACGGGGTTGTTCTTGGTACGCCGGGACAGCACCTGGATCACCCGGCGCACCTCGGAGTCCCGCCCGATCACCGGGTCGAGCTTGCCCTCGCGGGCGCGTTCGGTGAGGTCGACGGAGTACTTCGAAAGTGCCTTGTAGGTGCCCTCGGGGTCGGGGGTCGTCACCCGCGCGGAGCCGCGGACCTGGGCGAACGCCGCCAGCAGGGCCTCGGCGTTGGCGCCGGCCCGGGTCAGGACGTCCTTGGCAGGGCCGGCCACGGTCGCGAGCCCGACCAGGAGGTGCTCGGTGGAGACGTACTCGTCGCCGAGCTCGGTCGCCTGGTCCTGGGCGACCTGCATCACCTGGTAGAGCGGACGGGACAGTCCGGGCGCCTGCACGGTCGACCCGCTCGCCGCGGGCAGCCGCTCGGCGGCGTCGACGGCGGACTTCTCCACCGTCCGGCGGTCGGCACCGACCGCCTCGAGGAGGCTCGCCGCGGTGCCTTCCGGCTCGGCGACGAGCGCGATGAGCAGGTGGACGGGCTCCACGGCCGGGTTGCCGCCGTTGGCCGCCCGGCGGATCGCGGCCGAGAGCGCGTCCTGGCTCTTGGTCGTCAGTTTCTGTGCATCCATGGTTTCCGTGTCCCCGGTTTCGGTGTCCCCGTCGTGGTCATCGGGTCTTCTGCTGGTTGAACCATCCGGAAGTTGAGTCCATTCCACTCAACTTTGTGATCGTTCGGGGCCCTGGGTCGTGGGTGGTCATGGCGGGACCCGTGAGATCAGGGCTGTCGCCGACGCCGCGCCCGGCCCTTCCAGACCACGACGGCCTGGCTCGGGCGGGGCAGGAGCTCGGGGAGATAGGCCGCCTGCTCGGCGGCTCGTTCGAACATCAGCCGGGCGTCCTCGAGAGCGCCTTCCAACTCCTGCACCCGTGCGCCGAGTGTCTCGACCACGGACTCCAGCTCGAGGATCCGCCGCACGCCCTCCAGGCCGATGCCCGCTGCGGTGAGTTCGGTGACGTGCCGCAGGGTCTCGATGTCGCGGAGCGAGTAACGCCGGCCGCCGCCCCCCGACCGGCCCGGCCGTACCAGGCCGAGCCGGTCGTAGGTGCGAAGCGTCTGCGGGTGCAGGCCGGTGAGTTCGGCCGCGACGCTGATGACGTACACCGGTGTCTCGGCGTCCATCGACACGTCGAAGGCCGGCCGGGAACGGCGCGAACCGTCCGGCGAGCCGGCACGGGTACTCGTCATCGGACGCCTTCCTTCCCGCCGTACCCACCGTGCGCCGCGTCGGTACCGGTCGCCCGGCGGTAGGCGTCGAGGGCTTCCCGGGCCTTGTCGTCGAGGTGGTCGGGGACGACCACTTCCACGGTGACCAGCAGGTCGCCCTTGGTGCCGTCCCGGCGGGCCGCGCCCTTGCCGCGTACGCGGAACGTACGGCCGTTGGGTGTGCCCGGCGGAATCTTCAGGGTGACCAGCGGGCCGGCGAGCGTGGGCACCTTCACCTCACCACCGAGCGCAGCCTCGGGAAACGAGATCGGCACGGTGACGGTGAGGTGCTCGCCCTTGCGGCCGAACCGCTCATCCGCCTGCACGTGCACGGTGACGTACAGGTCGCCGGCCGGTCCGCCCCGCTCACCCGCGGCGCCCTTGCCGCGCAGCCGGATGCGCTGGTTGTCGTACACCCCGGCAGGGATGCGGACCTGCATCGTGCGCGCCGACTCCGCCCGGCCCGACCCATGGCAGGTCGGGCACGGGTTGTCGACCACCAGGCCACGGCCCCGGCAGGAGCGGCACGGCTCGGTCATCGCCAGCCGACCGCCCTGGGAGGTCGCCCGCATGCCGACGCCCTCGCAGTCCGGGCACACCCGCGGCATCGTGCCGGCCTTCGCCCCGGTGCCCGAACACGCCGGGCACGGCGCGTCACTGGTCATCCGGAGCGGCACCGTCACGCCGTCGACCGCGTCGCGGAAGCCGATGGTGACCTCGGTCTCCACGTCGGCACCCCGGCGCGGGCGAGTGCCCGGCGGGGTCCGGGTGCGTCCACCGGTGAAGATGCCACCGAGGATGTCGCCCAGACCACCGCCACGGTTGCCGCCCTGCTGGGTGAAGATGTCGCCGAGGTCGAACGGGAAACCGCCGGTCTGGCCGCCGGCCCCTCCACCGCCGCCGGGGAAGCGGAACCCGCCTCCGCCGAACAGCGACCGTGCCTCGTCGTACTCCTTGCGCTTGGCCGGGTCGGAGAGGACGGAGTAGGCCTCGGAAACCTCCTTGAACCGCTCCTCCGCCTTGGCATCACCCCGGTTGGCGTCGGGGTGGTTCTGCCGGGCGAGCTTGCGGTAGGACTTCTTGATCTCCTCGGCCGATGCATCCTTGGAGACGCCGAGCACCTTGTAGAAGTCCTTCTCGAGCCATTCCTTCGTGCCCATGGTGCTCCCCACCTCCCCCTTGCTCAGCCGTTGCCGGTCGGCGGTTGGTCGTCGGCGCCCGCCGTGGCGCCTTCGTCGTCGGCCGACCCGGACTCCGCCCCGGAGGCCGCGTCGGCGTCGACGCTGGGCGCCGCCTGCTCCGGCGGCAGTCCGACGGTGGGTTCGGTGACGGCGACCCGCGCTGGCCGGAGCACCCGCTCGCCCAGCCGGTAGCCCGGCTGCAGGATGGCCGAGCACGTCGGCCCCGACACGTCGTCGGAGTACGCGTGCATGAGCGCGTCGTGGATCCGCGGGTCGAACTCCTCGCCGACCTCGCCGAACTTCACCAGCCCCAGCTTGGACAACGAGGTCTCCAGCGCCTCGGCCACCGCCTTGAAACCGCCGGACAGCTCGTCGTGCTCCCGGGCCCGGCCGATGTCGTCGAGGACGGGCAGGAGTTCGGTCAGCACGCTGCCGACGGCCTGTTCCTGGTTGGCCTGCCGGTCGCGGTCGACCCGCCGCTTGTAGTTGACGTACTCCGCCTGGAGCCGCTTGAGGTCGTTGGTGCGTTCGACCACGGCCGCCTTGAGCGCCTCCACCTCCGCGGCGGACACCGCCGGGGCCTCCTCGGCGCCGCCACCCGGCTCACCGGTCGCGGCGGTGTCGGCCGCCTCGCCGGCGTCGGGCGAAGGCGCGGTCGCCCGCGCCTCCTCCCGGATCTCACCGGTACGAGGGTCGATGCGCCGTCGGTCGCGGACCACGGGTCCTTCGTGTTCCTCGGCCTGGCTCACTTCTGACCGCCCTGTCCCTCGTTGCCGCCCGCGGGCTTGTCTTCGTCGACGATCTCGGCGTCGACCACGTCGTCGTCCCCGCCGCCGGTGGAGGCGTCACCAGCGCCCGCGCCGGTGTCGCCGGCCGGGGTGCCCTGGGCCTGCTGGGCATTGGCATAGATCGCCGAACCCATCTTCGTCCGCGACTCCGACAACTTGTCGAACGCCGACTTCAAGGCATCGTTGTCCTCACCCTCCAACGCCTTCTTCAACGCCGCGACATCCTGCTCGACCTCCGACTTCACCTCCGCCGGAACACTGTCAGGGTTGTCCGCCACGAACTTCTCCGTCTGATACACCAGCGAATCCGCCTGGTTACGCAACTCCGCGGCCTCACGACGGCGACGGTCCTCCTCCGCATACTGCTCCGCGTCCCGGACCATCCGGTCGATGTCCTCCTTCGGGAGGGCAGACCCACCGGTCACCGTCATCTTCTGCTCACGACCCGTCCCCAGATCCTTCGCAGACACATGCACAATCCCGTTCGCATCAATGTCGAACGCGACCTCGATCTGCGGGACGTTTCGGGGTGCGGGCGGAAGTCCGGTGAGCTCGAAGTTGCCCAGCGACTTGTTGTCGCGGGCCATCTCGCGTTCGCCCTGGAAAACCTCGATCATCACCGAGGGCTGGTTGTCCTCGGCCGTGGTGAACACTTCGGAACGCTTCGTGGGAATGGTGGTGTTGCGCTCGATGATCTTGGTGAACACACCACCCTTGGTGGCGATGCCGAGGGACAGGGGAGTGACATCCAACAACAAGACATCCTTCACCTCACCCCGCAACACACCCGACTGCAACGACGCACCAATCGCCACCACCTCATCAGGGTTCACACCCTTGTGCGGCTCCTTACCACCCGTAAGCTCCCGCACCAGATCCGCCACCGCAGGCATCCGCGTCGACCCACCCACAAGAATCACGTGATCGATCCTGCCCACCTCGACCCCGCCATCCTTCAACACCTGCTGGAACGGCCGACGACACCGCTCCAACAAATCCCCCGTCATCCGCTGGAACTCAGCCCGGGTCAACTTCTCGTCCAAATGCAACGGACCCGACTCACCCAACGTCACATACGGCAGATTGATCGACGTCTCCGACGCCGACGACAACTCGATCTTCGCCTTCTCCGCAGCCTCCGTCAGCCGCTGCTTCGCAATCTTGTCCGCCCCAAGATCCACACCATGCTTGTTCCTGAACTGAGTCACCAACCAGTCCACGATCTTGGCATCCCAGTCATCCCCACCCAGATGATTGTCACCCGAGGTCGCCTTCACCTCGAACACACCCTCACCAATCTCCAACAACGAGACATCGAAGGTCCCACCACCCAGATCGAACACCAGAATCGTCTGATCCGACCCCTTGTCCAACCCATACGCCAACGCAGCCGCAGTCGGCTCATTGATGATCCGCTGAACATTCAACCCAGCGATCTCACCAGCCTCCTTCGTCGCCTGACGCTGCGCATCCGAAAAATACGCCGGCACGGTAATCACCGCATCCGTCACCGACTCCCCCAGATACGCCTCCGCATCACGCTTCAACTTCTGCAACACAAACGCAGAAATCTGCTGCGCCGTAAACGGCTTCCCATCCACAGACGCCGACCAACCCGACCCCATATGACGCTTCACCGAACGAATCGTCCGATCAACATTCGTCACCGCCTGCCGCTTCGCCACCTCCCCCACCAACACCTCACCATTCTTCGCAAACGCCACCACCGACGGAGTCGTCCGCGCACCCTCCGCATTCGTCACAACCGTCGGCTCCCCACCCTCAAGAACCGCCACCACAGAATTCGTCGTACCAAGATCGATACCGACCGAACGAGACATAACCACAAGCCTCCGAGTTGAGAGCCGCCCGGCGGGTGCCGTGCGGATGGATCTGGTGTTGTGTGTGCGATGCGCTTGCGCGATCGTGCTGGGGTCGCCCCCACCGGCGGTGGCCGGAGTCCGACCTGTGAGCCTTGAGTGCAACCGGCTCAATCTTGCCGACCTAGCCCGCTGCAGTCAACAGAGGTGAGTCAGCTTGGCTCAAGTTCAGGGTCGGGTCAGGGTCACCTCCGGGTTCCCGTGCGAAGACGTCGCAGGTCGGGGTGGCCGTCGGGCTCGGCCGTCGGGGCGGCCGGCGGGCAGGCGAGCCAGCACGAAAGTTCCATCCGGGGCCCGCCTCACAGCGGAAGACGGGCATGCGAGAGGGCCCCGAGATCACCAGTGGCGATCTCGGGGCCCTCTCGACTCGTCGCGCGGTGACTACGGGTGGGTGTTCCGGTCGGCGGCGCCGCTGACGCGGTGGCTCACCTGGCCGACCACCCGAGCGTCGGTCATGAGCAGGTGTAGATCTTGAAGTTGTCCACATCCATCACCGACGCCTGGCCGTCGCTCGACAGACCGCTGGCCGAGATCCGGAACTTGACCTTCTTCCCGGCGAGAGTCAGCAGGTTGTACTTCGCCGAGGCCCAGCCGTGGGAGTCGTGCTTGGTCCACGAACCCGGGTTGACCGACCCGGGCAGGGTGTTGGCGTTCCTCCAGATCCCGCTGCCGTCGTCGTACTCCAGCTTGGCGGTCGTACCCGAAGAGGGCTGGTACAGGCTGAACAGGGTGGCGTAGTCGATCCGCAGCCAGCTACCGGCCGGGATGGTCTTCTGGTTAGACGTCGCCGTGCTGCTCGTGACTGCCGGGTAGGGGGAGTACGCCGGCTGGGTGAACAGCCCGAGCGCATCCTTGCCGGTGTTGACGTAGTCGAACCCGAGGTCCGCCTTCGTCAGGCCGGCCCCACCGGCCATCGACCAGTCCGACGGAGTGGTGTCGAAGGTCTGCACGTAGGACGTCTTCACGTTGCCGGCGGTGCAGTAGGGCGTGGCAACCGGGGCGGCGTTGGCCGGGTCCTTGTAGAGCTCGGTCGCGCGGACGGCCTTGTCGACCTGGGCGCAGTCGTCCTCGGTGATGTAGGTGCCCGTCTTGCCGATGTTCTTGCGGCACGAGAGCGGCAGGACGTTGAACAGATCCTTGTAGTCCGTACCCGAGGTCATCAGGTTTTCGGCGGTCCAGTAGATCTTGAACGCCTTCGCCAGCCCGACACCACGGATGGTGTAGCCGTTGAAGGTGTCGCCCTGGGTCAGCAGGTAGGCGGTCTTGTTGCCCGGACCGCTGTTGGTGTGCACGCCACCGCTGTCGCGGAACTGCGCGTCGGCAGCCCACATCGAGGACGTCAGCCGGTCAGGCTGGTCGAACTTGGTCGGGTCCTTCATGCTGCGCAGCGGCGCGGGCAGGTCCGGCGACGCCGGCTTCTCGTCCTCACCGATCAGCCAGCCCTGGTCGCTGGTGGCCTTGCCGGGGTTGGCGGCCAGGTCGATCAGCTCGCCCATGGTGTCGGAGATCGACTCGTTGATCGCACCCGACTGGTAGGCGTAGTAGAGCGCGGAGGTGTGGGACGTCACGCCGTGGGTCAGCTCGTGGCCGGTCACGTCGAGGCCGGTCACACCGTCGCCGTAGACCATCTGCTGGATGCCGTCGCTCCAGAAGGCGTTGGCCAGGGGGCAGCCCGGCTGCAGCTGCGACAGGCAGGTCCGGGTGGAGGCCTTCAGCGTCTTGCTGTCGCCGCCGATGAACGCCGAGACGTCCAGGCCGGCGTAGGAGGCGTACCACTTGGAGACGACGCCGAGGTTGTCGTACACCTTGTCGACGTCGGCGATGCCGGACTTCGCCTGGCCCTCGCGGCGGGTGTACTTGTTGGTGGACCCGTCGCACACGGCGCCTTCCAGGTCACCGGCGTCCTTGTTGTTCAGGTCGCAGATGTCGCGCTTGAGCGCCGCGTGGTTGTTGCTGACGGCCAGCGCGACGGTGTGGAAGCCGCTGTCGACGAAGACGGTGTAGTCGACGGCGTGGTCGGGAGTGTTGACCTGGAACTTCTGCGTCTCGCGGTTGACCGGCGCACCGGGCGCACCCAGCAGCGAGGGGTTGTAGATCCAGCGACCCTCGCTCTTGACCTCGAGCTTGGCGGCGGACACCTCCGCCTTCTTGGCGACGTAGCTGCGCGCCACGGCGCGGCTGGCGCCGACGCTGAACAGCTTCGTCTTCTTCGGCGCCTGCACCGAACCCTTGGCGGTCTTGCCGAGCAGCGCCTCGAGGTTGTTCTGCTTGTCGAGGGACGCGACCAGCTCGCCCGCGACGACCGGGACGCCGTTGATGTACTGCTGCATCCGGACGGTGTTGCCGCCGTCGACCTTCTGCGCCTTGACCGTCCTCATCTGGGCCGGGTCGACGCCGAGCTTGCCGGCGAAGTTCTGCAGGTGCGTCCTGGCCGCGGTCTTCGGAGACTCCGACGAACCGTTCGGCAGCTTGATCGCGGACCCCTTGGCCGCGATGCCGGTGACGTCGCCGTCCGAACCCTCCAGGACCTTGATGGTGCTGTCCGGCTTCTTGGGCAGGAAGCTCGGGCCGGACATCGTGCCGGCGTATGACGGTGCGGCGAGCGCCAAAGCGCTCCCGCTGACGACCGTCGCCAGGGCGGCGATACCGCCGACTGCGCGTCGGTACTTCACTAGGAACCCCCATTAGTCCGAAGTGTGACGTGACCTCGCGTACCGGAGCGATCCGAACGCGCATACAGGTGCCCGAGGAGCCTAGTGGCAAATCGGACGTTTTGGATACCCGAGGTGGGACAAATCCAAGCCGGCTCCGAGATACTGAGACCGGACATGACGAAGTGGTTACTGTGCGCGCAGCTCGCTGGGCTTCGGGGCCCTCAGAACCTTGGTGGCCGCTCACTCACCACACGGCACGAACCGCAGCGTCCAGCCGGCCAGCGACGTCGTCCACCCGTCGGTGCCGACTGCCGGCCACGACCTGCACGCCACCGCTGACCACCGAGTCGACGTCGGCCGCGGTGGCGGCGAACACCACCGCCTGCGCGGCGTGTGCCGGGTCGGTTCCGGCGGTACGCACCGAGTCCAGCCGGACGCTCACCAGGTCGGCGCGGGCGCCGACCTCGATCACCCCGGTGTCGGGGAAGCCGAGCGCACGATGGCCCGCCTCGGTACACACGGTGAGCAGGGCGGACGCGGACCAGTGGCCGCGGCGTCCGGTGGCGAGGCGCTCACCCCATTCCAGGGCGCGGGCCTCGGCGAAGAGGTCGGCGACCGCGTGGCTGTCGCTGCCCAGGACGAGGGTGGCGCCGGCCCGGGCCAGCGCGCCCGCCGGACCGAGTCCGTCGGCGAGGTCGCGTTCGGTCGTGGGACACAGGCACACGGTCGTGCCGGTCTGGGCGAGCAGGCCGACGCCGCCGTCGTCCAGGTGCGTGGCGTGCACCGCCGTGGCGCGGGGGCCGAGGACACCGCGGTCGAACAGCAGGCGTACGGGATCCATGCCGTACGCCGCGACGCAGTCGGCGTTCTCGCGAGGCTGCTCGGCGACGTGGACGTGCAGCGGTGCGGCCCGGGCGTGCGCCCACGCGGCCACGCTCGGAAGCTGCTCGGCGGGTACGGCACGCACCGAGTGCACCGCGGCCCCGATCGTCACGTCGTCGGCGCCGGCGTATCTCTCGTACAGCGCGTCCACGCGGCTCGCCCACCGCTCGGCGTCCCCGTCGCCGAAGCGTTCCTGCACTCCGGCCAGCGGTGCACCGATCCCGCCGGTGAGGTAGCACGCGTCGAGCAGGCAGATGCGGACGCCTGCGGTACGGGCGGCGGCGATCAGCATGTCGGCCATCGCGTTCGGGTCGTCGTAGCGGCGGCCGCCCGGCCCGTGGTGGAGGTAGTGGAACTCCCCGACACAGGTGACTCCGGCCAGGGCGAGTTCGGCGTACACCGCGACGGCGAGGTCGTAGTAGCTGTCGGGATCCAGCCGCTCGGCGACCTCGTACATCCGGTCCCGCCAGGTCCAGAACGTGCCGGTCCCGCCGCTGGTCCCGGTGCGGCCGCTGCCGCCACCGTCGTCGGTACCTTCGAGCGGGTCCTGGGTGCGCCCGCGCAGCGCCCGGTGGAAGGCGTGCGAGTGCACGTCGGCCAGGCCGGGGATGGTCAGCCCGGGTAGCTGGACGGCCGAGGCGGGCGGCCGAGGCACGTTCGTGCGGACCGCCGTGATCCGCGTCCCTGCCACCTCCACCACCACGCCGGGCTCGGCCTGGCCGGGCGGCAGCCAGGCGAGCGCGCACCAGTACGCGGTCGGCTCCGGGTTCATCCGTTACTCATCCGTGCCTGCCCGGTCACCCGGCCAGCAGGTCGGTGAGGACGGCAGCCAGGGCGTCCACACCGGCGAGACAGTCGGCGGGTTCGGCGTGCTCCTCCGGCGCGTGCGACACACCCGTGGGGTTGCGGACGAACAGCATCGCGGCGGGGATCCCGGCGGCGGCGAGGATGCCCGCGTCGTGCCCGGCCTGGGTGGACAGCACCGGCGGCGCCCCGAGCCGGGCGGCCAACCGGTCACGCAGGCGTACGTCGAACTCCACGCGCGGCGTCCACGACTCCGGGTGCACCTCAAGCCGGGTGCCGTCGCGCTGGGCGCGGTCACCGGCCTGGCGGCGGATCTCCTCCACCAGGGCGTCCAGGCCGGCCTCGTCGGCGGCGCGGGCGTCCAGCCAGGCGCGGACGAGGGAGGGTACGGCGTTCGTGGCGTTCGGCTCCACCTGCACCCGGCCGAACGTCGTCCGGGCCTGGGTGAGCCGGGCGCGTTTGTTGGCGGCGAGCGCGGTCATGGCGTACGTCAGCATCGGGTCGTGCCGGTCGGCCATCGCGGCCGTCCCGGCGTGGTCCGCCCGCCCGCCGAACTCGAACCGCCAGCGTCCGTGCGGCCAGATGTCTCGCGCGAGACCGACGGGCTCGCCCAGGTCGGCCAGCGCCCTGCCCTGTTCGACGTGGAGTTCGACGAACGCCGACGGCGCCTGCAGCAGGTCGGGTGCGGGGCCGAGGTCGGCGGGTACGCCGGCCCGCTCCATCGCGTCGGTGAGCGGCACGCCGTCGGCGTCGCGCAGCTCACGCGCCCGGTTCGGCTCCAGCGCTCCGGTGAGCAGCCGCGAGCCCAGGCAGGGCACCCCGAACCGCGCGCCCTCCTCCTCCGCGAACACCGCGATCCCCAGCGGCCGGGTCCGCCCGGCCCCGCCGGCAGTCCCACCGGCCGTCCCGCCGCCACTCCCGGCGGCCCGGATCGCGTCCAGCGCGGCGAACGCCGAGACCACACCGAGCGGCCCGTCGTAGCCGCCGCCGTCGGGTACGGAGTCCAGGTGGCTCCCGGTGACCACACCCCCGGTCACCCGCGTGGGATCCGGCCGCCACCACGCGACCAGGTTGCCGTTGCCGTCGGCCTCCACGGTCAGGTCGCGGCGTTCGGCCTCGTCCCGGAACCACCGCTCGCACTCACGGTGCGCCGGTGTCCACGAGTAGCGGTGGTATCCGCCGGTGCGGTCGTCCCGGCCGATCGGCGCCAGTGCCTTCCACAGCTGCTCGAAGCCGCCGGCCAACGCTCCGCCCGACGCTGCGTCCGACGGCCCGCCCGACGCTCCGCCCTCGCCGGCATTCATGGCTGCACCGATCCTTCCACCGGTCCTTCCCGCATGGGTGTGCGTACGCCGAGCCGGCGCGCGGTCTCCTCGGCTCGTTCGTACCCCGCGTCGACGTGCCGGATGACCCCGGTGGCCGGGTCGTTGCCCAGCACCCGGGCGAGCTTACGGGCCGCGAGGGGTGTTCCGTCGGCGACGGTGACCTGGCCGGCGTGGATCGACCGGCCGATGCCGACGCCGCCGCCGTGGTGCAGGGAGACCCACGCGGCGCCGGAGGCGACGTTCACCATCGCGTTCAGCAGCGGCCAGTCGGCGATCGCGTCCGAGCCGTCGGCCATCGCCTCGGTCTCGCGGTAGGGGGAGGCGACGGAGCCGGCGTCGAGGTGGTCCCGGCCGATCACGATCGGCGCGGTGACCTCTCCGGAGGCGACCAGTTCGTTGAACCGCAGGCCCGCCCGGTCGCGTTCGCCGTAGCCGAGCCAGCAGATCCGCGCCGGCAGCCCCTGGAAGTGGACCCGCTCGCCCGCCAGCCGGATCCACCGGACCAGCGGCTCGTTGTCGGGGAAGAGCTCGAGCACGGCCTTGTCGGTGCGCGCGATGTCAGCCGGGTCGCCGGACAGTGCCACCCAGCGGAACGGCCCCTTGCCCTCGCAGAACAGCGGCCGGATGTACGCCGGAACGAAGCCGGGGAAGGCGAAGGCCCTCGTCAACCCACCCTTGCGGGCCTCGTCGCGAATGGAGTTGCCGTAGTCGAACACCTCCGCGCCCGCGTCAAGGAAGCCCACCATCGCCTCGACGTGGCGGGCCATCGACTCCCGCGCACGCTCCACCAGCCCTTCGGGATCACGTGCCCTCTCGGCGGCCCAGTCGTCGAACGCCACCCCGAGCGGGAGGTACATCAGCGGGTCGTGCGCGGAGGTCTGGTCGGTCACCACGTCGACCGGGACGCTCCGGGCGAGCAGCGCCGGCACCACCTCGGCGGCGTTGCCGAGCACGCCCACCGACAGCGGCCTGCGCGCCCGCACCGCCTCCTCGGCCAGCCGGAGGGCGTGGTCCACCGAGTCCGCGCGGACGTCGAGGTAACGGTGGTCGAGGCGACGGCGGATCCGGCTCTCGTCGCACTCCACGCAGATCACCACTCCGCCGTTCATGGTCACCGCGAGCGGCTGGGCACCGCCCATCCCGCCCAGCCCGGCGGTGACGGTGAGCGTCCCGGCCAGCGAGCCCGAGGACTCCGGAGGGGTCACGCCGCGCTCGGCGAGCCGGGCGGCGACCGCGGCGAACGTCTCGTACGTGCCCTGCAGAATGCCCTGCGTGCCGATGTAGATCCACGAGCCGGCCGTCATCTGGCCGTACATCGTCAGTCCGAGCGCTTCCAGCCGGCGGAACTCCTCCCACGTCGCCCAGTCGGGCACCAGGTGGGAGTTGGCGATCAGCACCCTGGGCGCCCACTCGTCGGTACGCAGCACCCCGACCGGCCGGCCGGACTGCACCAGCATCGTCTCGTCGCCGGCGAGCGTGGTGAGCGTACGCACGAGGGCGTCGAAGCTCGACCAGTCACGGGCGGCGCGGCCACTTCCGCCGTACACGACGAGGTCCTGCGGATGCTCGGCGACCTCGGGGTCGAGGTTGTTCTGCAGCATCCGCAGCGCCGCCTCCTGCGGCCAGCCGCGGGCGTGCAGGGTGGTGCCGCGCGGTGCGGTCACCGTGCGCGGGTGGCTGGAATGCGAGTCGACCGGCGAGTGGCTCATCCGGCACCTCCAGGCGGTGGTCGGTGTGTTCGGTGGGGCCGGCGTGGCCGCTCGAGGCCGCCACCCCCACCTGACTCCTCCCCACCAGACTCGTCCGCACTGCCCGGCTCCGCCAGTGCGCCGCGCTCGACCACCGTGTCCGCGGCGGCGAGGGCGAGGCCGTCGATGACCACGGCCACCGCGGCCTCGATCTCCCTGGACATCTGCCGGTCCGGTCCGGGCCCGAAGACCCGCAACCGGAGCTCGCGCAGCGCGGCGGCGGTCGCCGGTGCCGGTGCCAGCGGGACCCGCAGGTCCAGTGCCCGCGCCGCGGTCAGCAACTCGATCGCCAGCACCCGGGTGAGCCCGTCGACCGACTGCCGTAGCTTGCGGCCTGCCGACCAGCCCATCGAAACGTGGTCCTCCTGCATCGCCGAGGAGGGGATGGAGTCCACGCTGGACGGTACGGCGAGCCGCTTCAGTTCGCTGACGATCGCCGCCGCGGTGTACTGCGCGATCATGTGGCCGGAGTCCAGGCCCGGGTCGTCGGCGAGGAACGCCGGCAGGCCGTGGTTGCGGGCCACGTCGAGGAACCGGTCGGTACGGCGTTCGGACATGCTCGCCACGTCGGCGGCGACGATCGCGAGGAAGTCGAGCACATAGGCGAGCGGCGCGCCGTGGAAGTTGCCGTTGGACTCGACCCGGCCGTCCCGCAGCACCACCGGATTGTCGATCGCCGCGGCGAGCTCGTACCCCGCCACCGACCGCGCGTGCGCCAGCGTGTCCCGCGCGGCGCCGTTGACCTGTGGTGCACAACGCAGGGAGTACGCGTCCTGGACGCGGGTGTCGGCCGGGCCGGCGTGACTCGCCACGATCGCGGAGCCTGCCAGCAGCGCCCGCATGTGGGCGGCGGAGGCGATCGGGCCCGGATGCGGACGCAGCGCCTGGAGCTCCGGGGCGAACACCCGGTCGGTGCCGAGCAGCGCCTCCACACTCATCGCGGCGGTGAGGTCCGCGGTCTGGATCAGCCGGTCCAGGTCGTGACAGGCGAGAACCAGCATCCCGAGCATGCCGTCGGTGCCGTTGATGAGGGCGAGGCCCTCCTTCTCCGCGAGCACGACCGGCGTGATGCCGGCGGAGGCGAGGGCCTGGGCGGCGGGTTGCACCATGCCGGCCGACTCCAGCCCGGAGCCGACTGCCGTACGGACCTCGCCCTCGCCGGTGAGGGCCAGCGCCACGTGTGCCAGCGGAGCGAGATCACCCGAGCATCCGAGACTGCCGTACTCCGGGACAACCGGCGTGATCCCGGCGTTCAGCAGCGCCTGCAACGTCTCCGCCGTCTCCGGCCGCACGCCCGTCCGGCCGGTGGCGAGGGTCGAAAGCCGCAGCAACATCATCGCCCGGACGACCTCGGTCTCCGTCTCCGGACCCGAACCGGCGGCGTGGGAGCGGATGAGGCTGCGCTGCAACCGGGCCCGCGACTCGCGCGGAATGTGCCGGGTCGCGAGCGCGCCGAAACCGGTGGATATGCCGTACGCCGGTGAGGTCGACGAGCCGAGCCGTTCCACCGCCGCCCGCCCGGCGGCCAGGGCGGTCAACGCCTCGGGGGCGAGGATCACCCGTGCTGCGTACCGGGCCACCGCGACGACGTCGGTCTCGGTGAGCGGTCCGGTGCCGACCTGGACCGTGTCGGCCTGGGCGAAGTCGACCATGCACCAATTCCACTGCGCGCGAGGCCGCCATGCCAGCGATGACGGGAATCCCCTGCGTGACAACACGTGCGCGCGGCGGCGCGGTGAACATTCGACGGCTACGGCGACGGCGCCGTCAGGTCGGCCGGCGCCGCGAACCACTGACAACCGGCAGCCATCCACCACCGGCAGCCATCCACCACCGGCAGCCATCCACCACCGGCAGCCATCCACCACCGTCGGTCAGTGCCCGCCGTCAGCCAGTGCCGGTCCGAAGACCGTCGCCGACGGCGGGCCTCAGCGGGTGGGCCCTGCGTACTCCCGTCAGACGTACGTCAGCCGCCCCGCGTCAGCAGACGCTGTCGTCCCGGCGCGGGTTGGCGAGCCCGAACGCGGCGCGCCCACGCAGGCCGACCCACGTACCGGCGAGCGCGCACAGGCCCCACACCCAACCGTGCAGGCTGCCGGACGCGATGCCGGCGAGGTAGGCGCCGATGTTGCACCCGCCGGCCAGGCGGGCGCCGACGCCCATCAGGATGCCGCCGAGCACGGCCGCGATCGCCGTACGCGCGGGGATGCGGCGGTGCAGCGTCCACACTCCTCCGGCGGCCGCGGCCACCGCGGCGCCCAGCATGATGCCGATGTCCGTCAAGCTCGTCTTGTCGGTGAGGACGGGGCCGGCGAGCGCCGCCGCCTGCTTCGGCTGCTGCCAGTACGCCCAGGTCTCCGGGTGCAGGCCGATCGCCTGCAGCGCCTTCGAGCCCCACAGGGTGAACGCGCTGGTCACGCCCCAGGCACCGCCGGACACCACCAGGACACCGGCACCCAGCAACGCGAGAGCGACCGCGCCGGCCCACAGCGGCCACGAGCCGCGAACGACCCGCAGGACACCGCGGCTGGTCGGCACCGGAGCCACCGGCGGCGGCACGCGGCGGGCCTGCACGACGCGCGTCACCGCCACGACGACGAGCAGCGCGAGGATGGTGATCGCCCACGAACCCAGCCACCCGACGTGGTCGGCGAGGACGTACGGCTGGAGCGCGGGCAGCGTGTCCACGAGCGGGTAGAGCCAGGCGTAGACGACCGAGCCCACGATGAAGCCGCCCAGGGTGAGCACGATCGCGGACTGGCCGGAGCCGACGGCGAACAGCGTTCCGGACGCGCAGGCGCCACCGATCTGCATGCCGACGCCGAACAGGAACGATCCGACCAAGAGTCCGACGCCGAGCGGACCGCCGCTGGGCTCGGGAACGCTGCCGAACAGGCCGGTGCCGGTGCCGATGACCAGCGCGAACAACGTGGCCGTGGTACCGAGCAGCAGGGCGTGGGCCCGCAGGCCCGCGCCGTTGCCGACGGCGACCAGCTGCCGCCACGCGGAGGTGAAGCCGAACCTTGAGTGGAACAGCGCGACACCGAGGCCGGCGCCGAGCAGGAGCAGCACCCCGGGCTTGGCGCCGTACGACGCCCAGGTGTAGGCGGCCAGCGCGATGGTGCCGAGGGTGGCGACCACCAGCGGCACTCGCGAGACGGGTCCGAGTGGCGCGGCCTGCGGTGCGGGCGCGGACGTGGCGGAGGTCAGGAAGCGTGCCGGCGTGGACGCGGTCCTGGACAGGACGCCGGTGCCGGTGGAGCCGGTGGAGGCAGGGGACGACGTGGTGCCGCTGGACATGGGCGCACTCTCTGCTGGGGAGGAGGTCAGGGACTTCGGCGCCGCTCGCGGGGCGAGCGAGGCGTCAGCGGCAGAGCTCGTCGTCGACGAGGGAGAGTTCGGTAGCGAACAGGGCCAGGCAGAGCTGGCAGGCCGGGCTACGCATGGCGGCAACCATAAGCCGCATTGGTCGCGAACTCCGAACCGACGTCTCACAAATTGGACCCACAGACCGGAATGTGGACACGGTGCGCGTGCCGTACGACGCAACCGGCGGGGCGCCCGCTCCGGTCTCCCGAAGCCGGCGCCCCGCCGGTCGTCACTCGTACGTACCCCGCGTTCGGCCCTGGGTGGGGCTCAGACGAGGCCGTTCTGGGCGAGCCACTGCTTGGCCACCGCGGACGCGTCCTTCTTGTCCACGACGACCTGGGTGTTCAGCGACAGCAGAGTCTTGGTGTCGAGCTTGGCCGAGACGCCGTTCAGCGCCTCCTCGACCTTCGGCGACGCCTTGGACTTGTTGATCAGCGGCACGACGTTCTGCGCCGGGAAGAGGGCCTTGTCGTCGTCCAGCAGAACGAAGCCGTTCTTCTGCACCATCGGGTCGGTGGTGAACATGTTGGCCGCGTCGACCTGCCCGTTGGCCAGCGCCTGCGGGATCAGGGTGCCCTTGAGCGACTTGAAGTCGCCCTTGAACTGCAGGCCGTAGACCTTCTTGAGCGCGGGGACGCCGGAACGCTCGCGGGTCTTCCACTCCGGCGGCCCGCCGAGGACCAGCTTGCCGGCGACTGGCTTGAGGTCGCTGAGCTTCTTCAGCTTGTACTTCGCGGCGGTCTCCTTGGTCACCGCCACCGCGTCCTTGTCCTCCGCGCTCGCCTGCTCGAGCACGGTGAGCTTGCTCGGGGTGGCCTTCTTCAGCTCCGAGTAGACGTCGTCGGAGGTGGAGGCGGTCGTCTTCTCGTCGAACGCCTGCAGGAGGTTTCCGGTGTACTCGGGGATGAGGTCGATCGACCCGTCCTCGAGCGCCTTGAGGTAGATCTCCCGGGCGCCGATGCCGAACTTCGTGGTGACCTTGACGCCCTTGGCGCGCAGCGCACCGGCGTAGATCTCACCGATCAGCGTGCTCTCGGGGAAGTCGGCTGAGCCGACCACGATCGTGTCGGCCGGCGCCTTGGTGGCGGGAGCCTTGGTCTTCTCGGCCATCGGGTTGTTGCCGCCCCCGCACCCGGCGAGGGCGAGCAACGCGACCGTCGCCGCGGCGGCGATCTTTGCGAACTTCATGACGGGTATCTCCTTCGTCGCTGACGGCTGCGCGGCTTGGTCGCGCCGACATTGTCGGGTGTGTCAGGCGTGCGGGTCCTGGATCAGCGGGCTCCGGCGAGTTGTTCCTGGCCGGGCACCTCGGCGTCCGGCTCCATCTCCGTGCGCGCGGCCGAGACCGCCGACGCACGTCGCTGTCCCCTGCTCGTCAGCCCGGCCGGGACCACCAGCCGCTGCACCAGGGCCAGCACCGTCTCGACCACGATGGCCAGCGCGGCGACCAGGATCGAGCCGCCGACCATCTGGGCGTAGTCGCGGACGGCCTGGCCGTCGACGATGAACCGGCCCAGACCGCCGAGGGAGGTGATCGCGGCGATGGTGGCGGTGGCGATGATCTGCAGCATCGCGCTGCGTACGCCGGACAGGATAAGCGGCAGTGCGCACGGCGCCTCGACCTTCGTGAGCACGCTCATGCCGGTCATGCCCATGCCGTACGCCGCGTCGCGGGCGGCCGGGTCGACTCCCTGCACTCCGGAGTACGTACTGGCCAGGATCGGTGGGACGGCGAGCACGACCAGGACGAAGATGCTCGGGATGACGTAGACCAGGTCGCCGTGGATCCGGGGGCCCAGCAGCAGCGCCATCACCACGAGCAGACCCAGTGAGGGCAGGGCGCGCAGGGAGTTGGCCAGCCCGGCGACGAGGAACGCACCGCGCCCGGTGTGCCCGATGTAGAGACCGAGCGGGATGCCGATCAGCGCCGCGATCAGCAGCGCCGCCAGGGAATACTCCAGATGCTCGAGCAGGCGGGCGGGAATGCCGTCCCCGCCGCTCCAGTGGTCCGGGTCGGCGAACCATCCGATCACCGACGAGATCATGAGGTCCCCCTCGCGATGCGCTGCCACGGGGCCAGCAGCCGGGTCAGGAGCAGGATCAGCGCGTCCAGCGCGAGAGCGAGGACGACACACAAAACGATCCCGGCGACCAGCGGCGGGAAGTAGTTCCGGTTGAGCCCGTCGGTGAACAGCAGGCCGAGTTGGGGTACGCCGAGCAGCGCCGACACCGCGACCAGGCTGACGTTGGACACCGCGGCGACGCGCATGCCCGCTGCGATGACCGGCACCGCCACCGGCAGGTCGACAGAGAAGAACCTGCGGAACCCTGTGTAGCCCATCGCGGTCGCGGCCTGCTCGACGTCACCGGGAACAGAGCCCAGCCCGTCGGCAACGGTGCGGACCAGCAGCGCCAGCGAGTAGATCGTCAACGCCACCACGACGTTGATCGGGTCGAGGATCTGGGTGCCCAGGATGAGCGGGAGTACGACGAACAGCGCCAGCGACGGGATGGTGTAGAGCAGCCCGGTGAGGCCGATCATCGGCGTGTGCAACCAGCCGAACCGCCTGGCCACCCAGCCCAGCGGGATCGCCAGTACCAGGGCGATCACGAGCGGCAGGGTCGCCAGCCAGACGTGCTGCAGGAAGTACGACGTGACCGTTCCGGCGTTGTCGCCCAGCCAGGAGATCACGGGTTCGCGACCTCCGGCTCGGCGGGCCGGTCGGGACCGGCCCCGTCGGAGGTGGTGCGGCCGGCTGTCGGCTGGTCGAGCCGGGAGAGGACCGGGCCCGCGGTGACGGTGCCGAGCAGGCGCCCGGCCGGGTCGGCGACCACACCGCGTCCGGTGGGTGAGGAGAGCGCGGCGTCGAGCACTCCGCGCAGGGAGCCGTCGGCCGACGCGACCGTGCCGGCGCGGTTGAGGTGGTCGCTCGTAACGGCGTCCTGACGGGAGTTCTGTGCGTCAAGCCAGCCTTGCGGACGCCGCTCGTCGTCGACAACCAGGACCCAGCCGTCGACGGCGACCGCCCGGGCGTCGGCGATCGGAGCGCCCAGCCGGACTGTCGGTTCGTCGTTCAGGGAGATCCCGTCGGCCGGGGTGAACGAAAGGGCGCGGTAGCCCCGGTCCTTGCCGACGAAGCCCGCGACGAACTCGTCCGCCGGGTGCTCCAGCAGCTGCTTCGGCTCGGCGAACTGCGCGAGTCGCCCGCCGGTACGGAAAACCGCCACCCGGTCTCCCAGCTTGATCGCCTCGTCGATGTCGTGCGTCACGAACACGATCGTCTTGTCCAGCTCGTCCTGCAGGCGCAGGAACTCCTCCTGCAGGCTCTCACGTACGACCGGGTCGACGGCGCTGAACGGCTCGTCCATCAGCATCACCGGAGGATCGGCGGCCAGCGCCCGCGCCACGCCCACCCGCTGCTGCTGGCCGCCGGACAGCTGCGCGGGATAGCGGTCGCCCAGATGGGCGTCCAGGCCGACGCGTTGGATCAACTCCGCAGCGTGCGCACGCGCCTTCTTTCTGCTCCACCCCAACAGCAACGGGACGGTCGCCACGTTGTCGACCACCGTGCGGTGGGGAAACAGGCCCGCGTGCTGGATGACGTAGCCGATGCCGCGGCGAAGCTGCGCGGGATTGGTGGTGCCGGTGTCCTTGCCGTCGATCAGGATGCGACCCGACGTCGGCTCCACCATGCGGTTGATCATCCGCAGGGACGTCGTTTTCCCGCATCCGGAGGGTCCGACGAGCACCGTGATCTCCCCGGACGGAGCCCGAAGGTCCACCTGGTCGACTGCGACGGTTCCATCGGGGTAACGCTTGGTCACGGATTCGAACTCGATCACGTCGGCCCTCCTCGGTCGACGGGCACGTCTGGCCGCCTGGTGTCGTACTGACTCCGGCCTGTCACGACCGCGCGCTGAAAATCCACCCCACCCTAGCCGCGGGTACCGACAGTGGCTGAACACAGAGAAGCTCACCCTGGGTTGCGCCAGCCAATGAAACTACCCGGGCCGGTCCGGCGCCACCCATGTCGGTCCGACCTCCTACGCTCGAACCACCACAGCCGTTCCGAGAAGCCGTTCCGAGAAGGGCGCCGCGAATGCGTGTCGCAGCGATCGTCATCTCCACCGTGATCACTCTGGTAGCGATCGCGTTGGTCGCGCGCACCGCGGCTGCGATGGTCGGGGTGATCCGGCTCGGCCAGCCCGCCGTGGGCCGCACCGACCGGCCCGGTCAGCGCTGGCTGACCCTGCTGCGCGAGACGATCGGCCACTCCAGGCTGGCGAAGTGGCGCCTGGTGGGGGTGGCGCACTGGTTCGTGTTCGTCGGCTTCGGCGCGCTCTTCTTCACCCTGGTCACCGCGTACGGCCAGATCTACGCCGGCCCCGAATGGGCGCTGCCGCTGATCGGCCACTGGTGGCCCTACGAAGCGGCGTCGGAGGTCATCGCCTTTCTCACCCTCGTGGCGATTCTCACGTTGATGGTGATTCGTCAGGTGGCGCACCCGCGACGGCGTGGGCGCGGCAGCAGGTTCGCCGGATCGAAGTTCTGGCAGGCCTACTACGTGGAGTGGACGATCGTCGCGATCGCGGTGTGCATCCTGGTGCTGCGCGGCCTCGAGGGTGCGCTGGCGGGCCAGCGCGGCTGGAGCATCCACTACCCGCTCAGCGTTCCACTGGTCGCGGGATTCACGGGCATGAGCGCGGGCGCGATCGGCACCGCGATCCTGGCCGTGGCCACCGTCAAGATCGTGGTGTCGATGGCGTGGTTCCTGGTGATCGCGCTCAACGCCACCATGGGAGTGGCCTGGCACCGCTTCTCGGCGTTCTTCAACGTCTGGTTCAAGAGGGAGGCGGACGGCGGCACGGCGCTCGGCCCGCTGCCCCCGATGCGTTCGCGTGGTGAGCCGATCGACTTCGAGGACCCCGGCGAGGACGACATCTTCGGCGTCGGCGCGGTCGAGGAGTTCACCTGGAAGGGGCTGCTCGACTTCACGACCTGCACCGAGTGCGGTCGGTGCCAGTCGCAGTGCCCGGCCTGGAACACCGGCAAGCCGCTGTCGCCGAAGCTGCTGGTGACGACGCTGCGCGACCACGCCTACGCGAAGGCCCCTTACCTCCAGGCCGACGAGGAGGCGCGCGCCTCCCTGCCCGATGCCGTGCGCGCCGAGGGCGAGCGTCCACTGGTCGGCCCGACCACCGCGAGCGCCGACGGCGCGACCGGCGGCCCCGCCACCGGCCACGGCCCCTCCGGCCACGGGATCACGGGGTACGGCGTGGCCGGCGACGGCTCGGCCACCGCGCTGATCGACCCCGACGTGCTGTGGGGGTGCACCACCTGCGGCGCCTGCGTGGAGCAATGCCCGGTTGACATCGAGCACGTCGACCACGTGATGGACATGCGCCGGCACCAGGTGCTGGTGGAGTCGGAGTTCCCGAGCGAACTCAACCAGTTGTTCCGGGGCCTGGAAAACAAGGGCAACCCGTGGAACATGAACCCCTCCGCCCGACTCGACTGGGCGAAGGACCTGCCGTTCGAGGTGCCCGTGCTCGGTGGTGACGTGGAGAGCCTGGGCGAGGTGGAGTACCTCTTCTGGGTCGGGTGCGCCGGCGCCTACGACGACCGCGCGAAGCGGACCACCCGTGCGGTCGCGGAGCTGCTGCACATTGCCGGTGTGTCGTTCGCCGTACTCGGCGAGGCGGAGACCTGCAGCGGCGACCCCGCCCGACGCGCGGGCAACGAGTTCGTCTACCAGATGCTCGCCCAGCAGAACGTCGAGACGCTGAAGGAGGCCGGCGCCACCAAGGCGGTGGTCACCTGCGCCCACTGCTTCAACACCATCAAGAACGAATACCGCCATCTCGGGCTGGAGCTCGAGGTGGTGCACCACACCCAGCTGCTCAACCGGCTGGTCCGGGAGAAGAAGCTGACCCCGGTCGCGGCGGACGCGGGCGGCAACGGCTCGGCGGGCAACGGTTCGGCGGGGCGGGCCATCACCTACCACGATCCCTGTTACCTCGGCCGGCACAACCAGGTCTACGAGCCGCCGCGGGAGCTGCTCGGCGCGCTGCCCGGGGTCGAGGTGCGGGAGATGCCCCGCAGCGGCAAGGAGTCGTTCTGCTGCGGGGCGGGCGGCGCCCGGATGTGGATGGAGGAGCGGATCGGCTCCCGGGTCAACCTCAACCGCACCGAGGAGGCGGTGGCCACCGGCGCCGACCAGATCGCCACCGGCTGCCCGTTCTGCAAGACGATGCTCTCCGACGGCCTGACCCAGAAGCAGTCCGAGGGTGCCGCCAGGGACGAGGTCGAGGTGATCGACGTCGCCCAGCTGCTGCTGGAGTCGGTGCGGCGCGGCACCCTCGCGCCTCGCGCGGCCGACGGTGACCGGGGTGGCGAGGACGCCCACGAGCAGCCCGGTGACCAGAACATCCACCAGGCCTCCCAGGCCGATGGCGGCGCGGACGGCGAGGGCGTGACGTCGCGGTAGCGCCAGATGACGTCATCCTGACGATATTCATGGTTGACATGGCGTCGCCTATGACGCCATGATGACGTCATGGAACTCGCACCGTACGTCGACAGCATCCGCCGCGACCTCTCGGTCGCCGCGGAGGTTGCCGGGCAGGAAGCCCGGATCGCCGCGGAGCGCCTGACGGCCGCGCTGGACGCTGCCGTACGGCTCGCTCTGATGGACGCGCTCTCCACCGCCGCCGAGGAGGTCACCCGCGAGCTCGCACCGGGCTCGGTCGAGGTGCGCCTGCGCGGCCGCGAGCCGGAGTTCGTGGTCACCCCACCCCCGAGTGCACACCTTCCGGAGGAGCCGGCCGGGCCACCGGCGCCGCCGCCTCCGCCCCACCCCGGCGACACCGAGCAGGGCACGTCCCGGGTCACCCTGCGGCTTCCCGAGTCGCTGAAGACCCGGGCCGAGGAGGCCGCCGCCCGCGAGGGCGTGTCGGTCAACACCTGGTTGGTACGCGCGGTGAGCGCCGCTCTCACCGACAGCTCGCCGAGCGGGTCGCGCGGCTCGCGGGGCCCGTCCGGTCCGCGGGTGGGCAAGCGCATCACCGGCTGGGTGCGCTAACCCGGCTCGGCCGACGAGCCGACGCGGCTCAGGGCCACTCAGCCCAGCTCCGTGCCGCGCGTCGCCCGGAACGCCGGGCGTACCAGCACAGCTCTCACTCACCAGCTCACCAGCTCACCCCGAGGAGCCAGCATGCCTACTTTCGCGACCCCTGAACCCGTCACCCTGCGGCTGCGCGTCCAGTCCGGCGACATCCTCGTCGAGGCCTCCGACCGTGCCGACACGGAGGTCGAGGTTCGCCCGTACAACTCGAACAAGCAGGCCGACACCGAGGCCGCCCAGCAGACGCTCGTCGAGCAGCGGGACGGTTCGATCGTGGTCGAGGCGCCAGATGGCAAGGAGTTCGGCCGGTTCGGCCGCTCCGGATCCATCTACGTGCGCGTCGCCCTGCCGACCGGCTCCCACCTGCGGGGCACCAAGGCGTCCGCGGACCTGCGAGCCGTCGGCCGGCTGGGCGACGTCGACCTGAACACCGCCTCCGGCGACGTCGAACTCCAGGAGGTCGACAAGCTGGAGGTGCAGACGGCGAGCGGCGACGTCACCTGCCGGCTGGTGGGCGGTTCGGCGAAGGTGCAGAGCGCGTCCGGTGACATCACCCTCGGCGAGGTCGGCGGTGACCTGCAGGTGGCCAGCGCCTCCGGTGACCTCGACCTGGGCCCGGTCGGTGGCGACGTACGCGTCCAGACCGCCTCCGGGGACACGACGGTCGCCGTCGCGGGCGGTTCGGTCGAGGCTCGGTCCGCGTCCGGTGACGTGTCGCTGCCCAGCGTCCGCAGCGGGCAGGTCTCGGTGGAAACCGCGTCGGGCGACGTGACCGTCGGCATCGCCGCCGGGGTGGCCGCCTGGCTCGACGTCTCCTCGCTGTCCGGTGACGTGCACTCCGACCTCGACGACGCCGGCGAACCCGGCGAGGGCGACGAGTCGGTCGAGCTTCGCGCCCGCACCCTCAGCGGGGACGTCTCGATCGTCCGAGCCCGGTGAGTCGGCGACGCCCCTGCCTCCTGACCTCCGATCCCACCGACACCACCGACACCACCGACACCGCCAACTCCACCGACACCGCCGACTCATCGCGTGAGGCGACCATGAACGACCACTACCTCCACGACGCCGCCAGGCAGCGCACGGAAGCTGTCCTCGCCGAACGCCGTACCGACCAGCTCGCGACGCGCCTGCGCCTGGCCGGGGGGCACGCCCCCGGCCCGGCCCGGCGCGAGGTGGCCGGCCTCCTGCACCGGCTGGCCGACCGCATCCATCCGGGCGCAGCACGACGCCCTGCGCTGCCCATCACCTGATCACCGCGGGCCGGCGCAGTCGGCACCCGCGCCGGCACGAACCCCGAAACGGAGAGACCACCATGACCACGTTCCCGACGTACGAACTCGCACAGCAGCGCCAGGCCGAACTCCGCTCCCTCGCAGCCGGGCACCACGCCACGCCCTTCCGCGCGGCGGGCAGACGCACGATGCGCCCGTGGTTCGCCCGGGTCCTACGCGGGCTCGCCGACCGGTTGGAGCCGATGGCGAGTTCCCGTACGCAACGACGGATGGGGCTGCCGGCGCAACGCCTGGCCCGGCCGTCCGGCTAGCTCAGCCGGCAACCGCGCGGTCGGCTCAAGCGCGCGGCAGTTCGACCAGGGCCTGGACCGGCCAGTGGTCGGAGGCCCACCGGCCGTCGAGGGTGAAGGTGTTGATCGCCGCGACCGGGACCCGCACGCCAGGGCGCGCGAGGATCCAGTCGATGCGGTGGCCACCCACCTCCGGCGGCCGGTAGCCGTGGAACGTCGCGTACGCCGGGGACAGCCGCTCGTCCGCGGCGTTCCAGGTATCCACCAGCCCGGCCTTCCCGACCAGCGTTTCGTACGGCTCGGACGCCTCGGCCGCGACGTTGAAGTCGCCGGTGACCAGCACCGGCAGGTCGGCGTCGAACTCGCCCAGCCGTTCGGCGACGAGTTCGGCACCGCGCCGCTGGGCCTCGTCCACGGCGTGGTCCAGGTGGGTGTTGAGGACCACGAACATCACGCCCGTCGCCCGGTCGCGGAAGCGCACCCAGGTCGCCATCCGGACCACATCGTTGCCCCAGGACGCCGAGCCCACCACGTTGGGCTGGTCGGAGAGCCAGAAGTGGTCGAACTCACAGGGCTCGAGCCGGGCAGCGTCGAAGAACACGGCCATGAACTCGCCGCGGCTGCCGCCCTCCCGCCCGGTACCGATCCATTCGTACTCGGCGGGCAGGGCCTCGGCCACGTCGCGTAGCTGCTGGTAGAGGCCTTCCTGAGTGCCGATCACCGTCGGCAGCTCGCTCCGGAGCAGGGCGCGGTTGGCGGCTTGGCGTTCGGACCACGGATCGGATCCGTCGCCGACCGCGTTGCGCAGGTTGAACGACATCACCTGCAGATGGGGCGACGTGGCGGGGCCGACCAGCGGCTGGGACACGGTGTCGGTTTCCGGCTGCAACACGGTGCCACTGTGGCCCAGATCGGCCGGGGCCGCCACCTCGGGGTCCCGACCACGGCCAGGATCGGGCAGTCGAACCGTCAGCCGTACCAAGCGTCAGCCGTACCAAGCGTCAGCCGTGACGAACCGACAGCAGTACGTACCGCCGGCAGTACGAACGGTCAGCCGTCGCCGGGGCGCGGGCGCGGCACGAGCGGGCCGGGCTGCCGCTCTGCCCGCTCCTTCACACCTCGTAGCATCGCCCGGTCCATCACCACGCTGATCGGCTCCAGCAGACTCGGCCCGAACGTCAACCGGGTGACCAGGTCGTCGGAGGAATCCGCACGGAACCGGCTGAGGAACCTCGTCCGGCGGGCGTTCAGCGGTTCGACGGCAAGCAGCCAGGTGGCACGTGCCCATGGCCGGCCCTCCTCGCGGGCCGCCTCGTCGTCCACGTACGCCACGAACGACCGGCCCGGCGAGACCGTCACCACCCGCAGCGGCATCACCTGGGGATGAACGAGGAGCTCGCCGCCCTCCTCCGCGGTCCACTCCGGGTGCAGCGTCTCGGCGTTGCGGATCCGGCAGCCGACGAGGTTCTCCAGCCACTGGTAGCTGTAGAAGCCGGCCCGGTCGGCCCCGACCTGCTGCACCCACGGCCACACCCGTTCCACCGGCGCGTTGATCTCGATCGCATGGGTGAAGCCCCACCGTGGGTTCGGGATCAGGTGGTCCCCGGGGTACGTGCGGTCGCGCCCGGCCGCCGGGTCGTCTGCGGGCAGGCCCCAGGTACGCCGCCGGCTGCGCAGGAACGGCGTCACCGCCTCGGCCGCCATCCGGGCGGCTCCGCCCAGGCCGGCGGCGACATCGCGCCAGTCGTCGCGGGGCAGGCGTCCCTCCGCGCGGGCGGCGAGCCCGCGGAGCTGGTGACTCTGGGCCAGGTGGTGCAGCGGGCTGATCCAGCGGCTGTGCAGCCTGCTACGCGCACCGAACGCCATCCGCAGCCGCGCGGTCAGCCGGGTGGCATCGCCGTCGAGGGGTTCGAGGACGAACGACCACGTCGCCTGCCAGAACCGCGCCGGCCGGGTGGCGGCGAACGGCAACTGCGTGTTGCTCAGCCGGTCCACGAGGCCGCCGAGGACGAGGACCCGGGCAGGATGCAGGACGAGTACCTCGAACCCCGCCCCGCCGTCGGGTGTCGCCGGAACCAGGTCACCGACCCGCAGGTCCTGGAACTCCGGGTGGAGTTCGCGGGCGCTGCGCCGGCCGGCGTTCCCGAGAAGGTCAAGGCTGTAGAACCCGGCCCGGCCGGTGCCCATCTGCACCAGCCACGGCCAGATCGTCGTCGGCCGGGCGTCGACGATCACCTCCTGGGTGAGCTGGCCGTCGGCGTCCGGGATGAGTTCGTCGCCGGGCAGCGCGCGGGCAGCATCGGGGGGCCGCCGGGGTTTCGCGGGTCGAGGCCGGGTGCGGGCCAGCCGGCGGGCGAGTCCGCCTGCGGCCGTGCCTGCCGCGCCCACCGCCGCCTTCGCGCGGCGCCGCCCACGGCCGGCCTCAGCGACTTCGCCCGCCGTCCGTCCCTCCGCCGTACGGCTGTCCGGCATGCCCGCCTCGCCGGCACGCGTCCCCTCGGCAAGCAGTTCGTCGGCACGCAGTTCGTCGGGGACCAATCCGTCCGTACGCGCCTCCTCCTTCGGCCCGTGTGCCCGGCCGAGCCCGGCCATCATCCGCCGGCGCAGCAGCCGTGACCCGGGGCCGAAGACCCGCAGGTGACGCCGGAACCGCCGCCAGGTGGCCGCGTCGGTCGCGTCCGCCCGTACCTCCAACGTCACCCGGGTCGCGCGCTCACCCAGCGGGACCAGCCGCAACGCCCACGCGGCCTTGACGAACCCCGGCCGGTCGAATTCCACGAACGCCGTCGCCGACGGCACCTCGACCAACGCGATCCGTGCCCGCCACACCTTGCCGACCGCGCCGACCACCATCTCGTGCGGGCTGTCCTCAACGAGCACCTGAACGCCGGGTCGCATGGGCGTTCCCAGGCGGTCGGGCACCCGCCGCAGCGTGGACAGGGCGCGGACCATCCGGGAGTGGGCGAAGAGGTCGCCGTGCCGGATCACTTCCCAGGCGTCCTCAGGCGACAGGCCGAGGTCCACCGTGTCGATCTCGACCATGCGGGCCGCCGGCAGCATCCGGTCCAGTGCCGTTGCCAGCTGTGCCTGCGTTGGGCGCTTCGTCTTCGCGCGAGTGGCGCCGGGCATCGCAACCTCCGGCTTCGACGGCCCCGGACCCGGGTCCTCCCGGACGGCTCGTCGGCGGCCCGGGGCGCACCCGGCCGGAGGACGGCGTACGGTCCCTTTCTCGCAGAATGTGGCCGCGAGGACCGGCGGAGTAGGGGACTGAAGCCCTAGCTGACGGGCCGTCCGCCAGGCTCAGATGTCGGCGCGGTGGAAATTCCGGTACGACCTGGACGGAGTCGGGCCGCGCTGGTCCTGGTAGCGGGACCCGTAGCGTTCGGAGCCGTACGGCTGCTCCGCCGGCGAGCTGAGCCGGAAGAAGCACAGCTGCCCGATCTTCATCCCGGGCCAGAGCTTGATCGGCAGGGTGGCGACGTTGGACAGCTCGAGGGTCACGTGCCCGGAGAAGCCGGGGTCGATCCAGCCCGCCGTGGAGTGGGTGAGCAGGCCGAGCCGGCCGAGGCTGGACTTGCCCTCCAGCCGGGCGGCGATGTCGTCGGGAAGCGTGATCACTTCGTACGTCGAGGCCAGTACGAACTCGCCCGGGTGCAGGATGAACGACTCGCCCTTCTCGCACTCGACCAGGCGGGTGAGGTCGGGCTGCTCCTCGGCCGGGTCGATGTGCGGGTAGCGGTGGTTCTCGAACACCCGGAAGTAGCGGTCCATCCGGACGTCCACACTGGACGGCTGGACGAACTCGGGCTCGAACGGGTCGAGGACCACCCGGCCCTTGTCGAGCTCGACTCGGATGTCACGGTCGGAGAGCAGCACGCAGGCAACCTACCGAACCCGGCCGGGCGAGAGGACATGCCGTCGGCGGCGCGCCGGGGATGGGTAGTATTCTGAGCGCTCGTCGCCTTCGTGGCGGCGGGTGTCGTCTGACCGGCGGCGCGCTGCGGGTGTAGTTCAATGGCAGAACATCAGCTTCCCAAGCTGATAGTGCGGGTTCGATTCCCGTCACCCGCTCCACCACAAAGGCCCAGGCCAACCCCATGATCGGGACGCCTGGGCCTTCGCCGTCAGCCACCATGATCGCGTCACGGGCCGTCAGCGGGGCCATTAGCTCGCGTGCTCGACATCCTCAGCCGAGCCGTCATCGTCCGGGCTTGACTCCACCAGCGCCAAGAAGCGTTCCGCGTCCGACTTCCGCGCGGACGTCTGCGGCGCAGACCGGAGGAGCCCGTCTGGTCCCGGATAACGAGCCTGCCAACGGCCGGACTCACGCTTTCCGAACCCTGCCGAAACGGCGGCGCCCTGCCCTGGTCGTCATCACGCCACCCCGCCCAGACCACGCCAGACGTCGGACTCGGCGATCGGTCCGACCCGTCCAGCCTCGATGTACGCCTGCACGTCAGCGCATCCAGGCGGACAGCGCGACCCAGCTTGTGGAAGGCGATGCGCCGCTCGGCAACCAACCGACGCAAGTGCCGCGCGCTCAGCTTCATCCCGACCGCCGCCTCACCAATGGGCAACATATCGGTTCCCTGCTGCAGGATTCCTCCCGTGTCACGCGACCCGTTGCAGCATCACTGCCGAACGAAGGTCTGGCACGTTGTTTCCAGACCCACCGACGCCGCGCGCCAGCGCGGAGACATCATCGAGGCGCTGCGAGCACCTCGCGGATGACGCGCCGCGCGTAGTTCGATATCGCCGGGTTGGTGTCCTTGTGGTCCGCCAACACGATCAGCGCCTGGGACAGCGCGCGCCCGCGTCCGCGGAGCCACGTCGCGTCGTCCACGTCCAGCGCCGCACAGAACTCGTCGCGGAGGTTCGCGGGCAGCAGGTTCCATACGGGGAACAGATCGCACGCCGGATCGCCGACACCGCACGTCTCGAAGTCGAGCACCGCGGTCAGCCTGCCCTCCGCCGACACGAGCAGGTTGCTCGGTGTCAGGTCCGAGTGCACCCACACCTCGCGCCCGTCGTATGGCGCCGCGAGCGACTCCTCCCACGACGCCAGTGCTGCGCGAGTGTCGATCAGGCCATCCAGCTCGCCGATCGCCGTCCGTGTCGAGGAGTCCATCGAGACCATCGGAGCGCGCGTCCGGCGCTCACCCGGATACGCCGGCGGCCGGTCCGTCAGGTCGATCCGCCGGAACGCGTCGACGAACGCCGCGAGGTCCGTCGCCAGCCCACGCGGATCCACCAGGGCCTCGGGGGAGGGGTGCGTACCGGCGAGCCAGCGGTGGACGGACCACTTGCCCGGGAACGCGTCGGTGGGTGAGCCGATCGCCTCGACAGAAGGGATGGCCACAGGCAGGAACGGCGCGAGTGTCGCGAGTTTCTCCTGCTCCCGTTGGACTTCGTCGGTTATCGAGGGCCGGAGCGGCAACCGTACGGACAGGTCGGTACCGAGGCGGTAGATCGCGTTCGCCAATCCACTGGAGTCGACCGGCTCCAGCGGCAACGCGGCCCACCGCGGGAACTGAGCGGCCACCAGCGAACGGACGAGCGGCGTGTCGATGTCGGCCTGGCCGGCGCGGATCTTGCGGGGACTCACGAGCGCCCATCCGAACCGTCGGGCCCGTCCGCTGTCAACCCGGTTTGGATTGAGCGGTCCAGAACATCGAGCCAGAGCGAGTCAACATCTCCATGCCGCCCGTCGTCGCTTCCACCGGGGTCTCCTTTGTCGATCTCACGCTGGATGTTGTGCGGGCGAAGACGGTTCCGTCACCGTCCTCGATGAGGACGAGGTGCATGAGGAAGCCGTGAAGAACGCAATTCCAGCCTGAGAGCAGGGGGAGTGGGCCATTCTTCGCGGAGTAGCGCGTAGGTGAAGCCGTCGTGCCAGGTGCCATCGCGGTGCAGCGCCGCGGCGCGGCTGTGTTCTTCACGGCGCAGCCCCAGGCGTTCCATGAGACGCCAGGATGCGGCGTTGTCAGCGAAGCATCCCGCGTGGATGCGCCGCACGTTGAGCACGTCAAAGCAGATACTGATCGCTGCGCTGACCGCTTCAGTCGCATAGCCCTTGCCGCCGTGCGCTGGGTTGAACATCCAGCCGAGTTCGGCCTCGAGACCTTTGGCGCGCTCCGCAACGTCCATCTGTGCCCAGCTGTCGCGCGGCATGATCATGATGTGGCCGATGATCGTGGAGTTGCGAAGTACCATGACGTGAGTGTTGTTGCTCGGCTTGGAGTCCATGGCATCACGGAGCTCGTCGCGTGAGCGTGGTACCCAGCCGAGCCAGTGCTGGACCTGCGGAAGCTGTTCGTAGGCCCACAAGGCGTCAAGATCGCTTGGCATGTAGGCCCGTAGCGTCAGCCGCTCGGTGTGTACTGGCCATTGGATCGGCGTCACCTCGGAGAGGATAACCACCCAGTCGGCGATCCGGTCAGCGATCCAGTACGGCAATGTGTTCAGAGCCGCAGCCGACCGCCCCACCCTCCTCGCACGCCAGTCCCCGAGCAACAGGTGCTGCTGCTACTCGGCCCGGCTCCGGATGATCTCGGACAGTCAACGGGCGTTCGAGCCGTCCTGGCGGCGTGTGTGAGCCTCCGACCCGGGCTCACTTCAGATGCCGGTCGAAGAACCGGGCCCCGTTAGTGCCGGGCCCGAGCCACCAGCCGCGGCTCCCGCTTGTGCAGGCTGCCGTTGTGGCCGGTCAGGATCAACGGGGCCGGGTTCGGCGCGGATCCAGGGGTCCACAGGACGCCGGGGATCTCGCCGAGGGTGAAATCGCGTTCGAGGACGCCGTCGTCGAGGCGATGTTCGGAAGTGAACTCCATGGTCGTGCCTTTCGGGAGTGCTCGTCAGCGGCGCTCCCGGACGACCTGTCGCCCGACCGTGACCCAAGAGGGGAGCACCCATGTCGATACGTTCACGGGTACCACCTCCTCGGTCTCTCGCACGGCCTCCGGGAAAGTAGCAGCGGCCGTCGTGGTCCGCCCACAGGTTTTGTGGAAGCCGCCATCACGTCGTGGCAGTGACGACGAAGCAGATCGGCCACCGCGGGCCGGCCAGAAGCCGCGAGGATGCACTGGTGTTAGCTTCTCGTCCGTGGCGCACCACCAGGACGAGACCCGGGCGGCCTACGACGGGGTCGTCGAGCTCTACGCGTCGTTGTTCGCCGACCGGCTGGAGACGCGGCCGTTCGCTCGGGCCATGATTGGCAGCTTCGCCGAGTTGGTGCGCGGGACGGGGAACCGGCGGGTCGCAGACGTCGGATGCGGTCCCGGGCATCTGACGGCTCTGCTGCAGGACCTGGGGCTTGACGCCTTCGGGCTCGACATCTCCCCGGGAATGGTCGGTCACGCCCGGCGGACCTATCCGGCCCTGCGGTTCGACGAGGCGCGCATGGAGGCCCTACCGGTCGAGGACGGCGCACTCGGCGGCGTGCTGGCCTACTACTCGATGATCCACACACCGCCCGACGAACTGCCCGCATTGCTCGCCGAGCAGGTGCGCGTCCTGGCGCCAGGGGGACTGGTCCTGGTCTCGTTCTTCGCGACCGACGGTCCGAAGCCGGTCCGGTTCGACCACAAGGTGACACCTGCCTACAGCTGGCCCGTGGATCGGTTCGCCGAACTGCTGGCCGGAGCAGGGCTCGTCACGGTCGCCCGGCTCGTTCACGACCCGGCCTCCGAGCGGGGCTTCCTCGACGCCCACCTGCTGGCCGGCCTCCGCTAGGTACTCGCTACCGGCACGCACTCTGCCGATCAATCGCATCCGCGGAGTATGCGTGCTTCCAAGGCCATGTCCAGAAGGCTCCGCTCTGTGTTGTCAACGGAATCTCGTTGGGTCGGAACGCCGTTCCAGTGGTGGAGAATCGCGAGTCCATCTCGACCGAGATGGTCTGGCCGTTCGAGACCCGCAAAGACCCTCTTGCGTTCCTGAAGTCCGCCGAACTGCCGAGTAGAACCGTTCCGCGCCTGACACTCTCCACCTGCGGTCGACGCCCGGACCACAAGAGCGCTTCTCGTGTCCGTTCATGACGCTCCTCCTCTCCGCAGCGCAACGACGACCTGGCTCGCGAGCTCGAGCAGGCCGCGGACGCGTTCAGACATCACCCAGGGCGGACGCCGGGCTGCTGCCAGGGAGCGCTCGACCATACTGGTCCGCCATGGAACTGGACGAGTACCAGCGCGGCGCCCTGCGCACCGCTGCCCCGCGGGACAAGAAGAACGAACTGCTCCACCTGGTGCTCGGGTTGGTCGGCGAGTCGGGCGAGATCGCCGAGAAGTTCAAGAAGTGGGTCCGCGACCTCGACAGTGACGAGTCGCGGATCGACCGGGTCCAGATCGCCCAGGAACTCGGTGACGTGCTGTGGTACGTCGCGGTGCTCGCCGACTACCTCGACCTGTCCCTGGACGACATCGCGACGGGCAACCTGGCCAAGCTGACCAGCCGCCAGGAGCGTGGCGTGCTGGGCGGCAGCGGCGACAACCGCTGATTGCTCACGCGAAGTGGCGCACCGTCCAGGCCCGGTCGGAGCGGGCGTTCTTGTGAAAGCCCATCTCCAGCAGGGTCTTCCACGGACCTTCGCATGAGTAGGATCCCCGCGTGAGCACACGGCGCTCGTACTCCTCCTGCGCACGAACCGTGACCCCGACCAGCTCTGCAGCGGAGATTCCGGCCCCGCCGGCGAACGCGGCCAGGCGCGACCGACGATCGGGCGGCTCGGGAAATCCACGGGCCCGGGCTCGATCGTCGTCCATGAACGGCACGGTGAACCACGCCAGATGACCGGTGTCGTACCAGGGGTCGCCGGGGCCCGCGAAGTCCCAGTCCAGCACTCCGACGACCTCGGGCCCATCCCCCCACAGCAGGTTCCACGGGCCCAGGTCGCCATGCTGCATCGTCTCTCCGGACCTCGGCGCGCCCTCCGCGAACTGCCATCGCGCGTCGACAGGGCACGAGTAGGTCGCCAGCACAGACCGCAGACGGGAGGTCAGCCGGCCTAGTTGCCTGGCACCTTCCTCCGTCAGGATCTCGGGGACGAACGGCCAGCCCGGGTCGCGGCCCTCGACGTAGCCGAGGACTTCACGGCCCGCGGAGTCGAGGCCGAGCGGCTCTGGTGCCAGGTCGTACCCCCTCGCGCGGAGGTCTCGCAAGAGATCGTGCACAGAGTTGGTCCATCCGCCCGCCGGACGCCGCACGGTGTCCCCGACACGGACAAGCTTCCGGTCCTGAAGTCCGGCACCGAAGAGGGGGACCTCCTGCTCGTGGTCGGCCATGTCCGTACCTTCACCTGTCACCAGTCGCCCCCGCAACTCGCCAGTCTCCTGTGTCACGGCACCTGGCGCCGCGTCGCCGTTCACCGGACGTGGCGGGATCTAGTGGGAGCCGGCGGCATCGAGGGCGGTGGCGATGGGTTCGAGGTCCGCGACGAGCTGGTCGAGTTCGCTCGGCTGGAGGATGTCGTACGGCGGTGCGGCGAGGTCGTCGGTGAGCGCCTCGATCCGCTCCTTCGTCGCCTGGCCCGCGTCGCTCAGCCAGCCGGACTCGTCGACGAGGCCGCGGGCACGCATCCCGTCCACGACCGCGGCGAGCTGGGCCGCGGGGAGGTGGTGGACCCTGCCGAACTTCTCCGCGGGCATGCCTTCGGACAGCGCGCCGAGCACGTGAGCCTCCGTACCGCCGATGCCCGCCGCGACCAGCGCGGCGTTGTGACCGTCCCCGCGGTGCTCGCGGAGCAGGGTGGCCGCGTGCCAGAGGCGGGCGACGGGTTCCTCGGGTACGGGAAGCGCCCGGAGGCCGGCGTACAGAGGCCGGCCAACCGTCGGGGCACTCGCCGCGGCCCTGGTGGCGAGGTCGGCAGCTCGCGCGACGCCGGGGCCGTCGGCGAGGTCACCGAGGATCCGCCTCAGCGCCGCGACGCAGCCCTGCTCACGAGCGGCGAGGGCCGCCTCGGGAGTGGTCTTGCTCCAGACGCGGGGGATGTGCCGGGCCACCTCGCCGTCGGCGAAGTTGTAGAAGACCGCGTGCACCACCTCGGCCGGGGCCCGGCCGAGCGGCGCGGACCTCGCGGCAAAGTACCCGTCCCAGTAGTTCCGAAGACCGAGCGCCATGAGCGCGTCGGTCGGCTCCTGACAGAAGTACGCGACCAGATGGATCGGTTCCACGAGTTGGTGCATCTGGCGGGCGGTGGGCTTCACGGGTGTCTCCTCTGTCGAGCGCGGTCACCGAGTCGACCGCTTCACCCCTGCTACGAACGCCTCGACATCGATCCGACACCCCCGCGCGGAGATTTTCGAGGATCTCTTCGTACGCCTGTGGCCGCTGTCAGCCGAGCTCCTCGGCCAACGCGACGATGATCCCCTCGGGGCCGCGGACGTAGCAGAGCCGGTAGCTGTCGTCGTACTGCACCACCTCACCGACGAGTTCGGCGCCGTGGGCTCGCAGGCCGGCGACCGTGGCGTCGAGATCGTCGACGGCGAACATGACGCTCCGTAGACCCAGCGTGTTTCCCAGCGCGTTCTTCGGCTCGGGGGTGACCACCGGCGGGCTGTGGAACTTCGTCAACTCGAGCTTGCCGTGACCGTCCGGGGTCCGCATCATCGCGATGTCGACTCGTACGCCGTCGAGCCCGTTGAGCCGGTCCACCGAAGGTCCCTCGATCGGCGCCTCGCCCTCGACTTCCATACCGAGTTCGAGGAAGAACGCCTTGGCAGCCTCGAGATCGTCGACGACGACGCTCACGTGGTCCATCCGCTGGATCGCCATGGTGGTTCTCCTTCTCCTTCGCGCGGCCCGTCGTGGCCACCGGTGTACCAGGGACGGAGCCGGTGCCCCATGCTCGACACCCGGGCCCTGACGACTTCCGATGCTCACCAAGCTGGCGTACGGCCGGGATCTCGTCGGCGTGCTGCGCCGAGGTGAGCAGGTGCTGACCGGCCGGGGACCGAGCAGAGCCATCCCCTGTCGCCCGCTTTGCCCGGACCCGACCGTCGGAGGCGCTGCGGGGGACGAGGCCTCCGGTGAACGCAGCCGGTGGCGACGTCGGCGCGGTGTTCTACGCTCGCTCGTACGCGCGCGGACCGGTGCCGTTCCTCGCCCGTTTCGTCCTGCTTCCCGCCGGCCCGAAGGACGCCATGACATCGACCATCGCCGCACCGACGCCGTCAAGGGTCCGCGCCGCCACGGCGGCGACCTATGCCGCGTTCATCGGCTCGGGCTTCGCGTTCGCCAGCTGGGCCTCCCGGATCCCACAGGTCCGCGACCGCCTCGAGCTGGACTCGGCCGCGCTCGGCCTGGTGCTGCTCGCGATCGCCGCTGGTTCGCTGCTGGCACTGCCGTTGTCCGGTCCGGTCGTCACCCGGATCGGCTCGGCCCGCACCGTCATGGCGATGGCCATCCTGCTCGGCGTCGGCCTGACCACGGCGGCACTCGGGTCGTTCATCGGCGTCGTGCCGGTGGTGATCGGGTTGTTCCTGCTCGGCTTCGCCAACGGCGCGTGGGACGTGGCGATGAACGTCCAGGGCACGGTCGTGGAACGCCACCTGGGCAAGTCGATCATGTCCCGCTTCCACGCCGGGTTCAGCCTCGGCACCGTCGCCGGCGCACTGGTCGGTGCGGCCATGGTGGCGCTGCACGTGGAGGTGGCCGTGCACCTGGCCGCGGTCGCGGTGCTGGTGGTGATGCCCGTGGTGTGGTTCACGCGGCGGTTCGTCCCCGACGACGACGGGACCGAGCACGACGGGACCGGTCACGGCGGGACCGAGCAGTCGCAGCGTGGCGGCGCGCTGACCGCGTGGCGTGAGCCGCGTACCCTGCTCATCGGGCTCTTCGTTCTCACCTTCGCCTTCGCCGAGGGCGTCGGCAACGACTGGATCAGCGTCGCCGCGATCGACGGCCACCACGTGTCGGCCGCGCTGGGGACGCTTGCCTTCGCCGGCTTCCTCTCCGCCATGACCGCCGGCCGCTGGTTCGGGCCCGGGCTGCTGGACCGGTACGGCCGCGTCCGCGTGGTCCGCACCATCGCCCTGGTCGGCATCGTCGGCGTGGCCGTGTTCGTCTTCGCGCCCGTGCCCGGCCTGGCCTACGTCGGCGCCCTGCTGTGGGGCCTCGGCGCCTCCCTCGGCTTCCCGGTCGGCATGAGCGCCGGCGGGGACGACCCGCGCCGGGCCGCCGCCCGGGTCAGCGTCATCGCCTCGATCGGCTACTGCGCGTTCCTCGCCGGCCCACCCGCCATCGGCTTCCTGGGCCACCAGATCACCGTGCTGCGTGCCCTGGTGGTCGTTGCCGTACTCCTCGGCCTGGCTGTCCTCATCGCCACCAGCGTTCGTCCCCTGCAGGCCGTCCAGCCGACGCCCGACGAGACCACCGACCGGGCAGCCTGAATCGAACGAGCGGGCGTCGATCGGGTTGGCCCCGGAAGGACCGGCGTTCACTTCCGGGGCTTGAAGACGACCTCGCGGGGTGCTCCCTGGGGGACTCGTACGGCGCGCCAGGTGTAGGTCCTCCCGCTGGAGGATCCGGTGATGAACCGGTCGCCCCGCAAGTCCCCAGGCCGGTCGGCGACGAAGGTGTAGGCACGGTGTCCGTTCACAGTGAGCTGGTGCCCCAGGCCGGGAAGGTCGATGGTGGCGATCCGGACGCCCAGCGTGCCCGGATCGACCAGGCCGCCGAGGTTCACGAGTACCGGATGCCACACGGACGTGCACGAGCCGGTGCAGACGGGGTTCGCCGGGTTCGGCGGGCTGTTGTTGACGTAGATGCTGAGGCCGCCGCTGGTGGTCAGGATGCGGCTGTAACCCTTGACCTCACGAGTCTTCACCGCCGCGGGCTGGACCGAGGCGGTGTACGCGGGCAGTGCGCTCGGGACCCATCCGGCCGGTTCGCCGCGCTTGGGTGGCGGATCTCCCTGGCAGCCGGTGAGCAGCGCCGCCGCGGTCACCGAGGCCATGACCGTGCCTGTGGCGAGGCGTACGACGCTCCGGCTCCGGCGCGGTGCGGATCGTCCTTGCAGGGACCGCGCTCTGTTCATCGTTGCGACTCCCTGCTCAGGGCAGTAGCTGGATCGTTGCCGGGGCGGTCGGCGGGACCACGACCACCGACCAGGTGTAGACGTCGCCGCTGGCGCTGCCGGTCAGGAAGTGCTGGCCGCCGGTCTGGCCGGGCAGCCTGTTGACCACGAACGTGCAGATGCGGTGTCCGTTCGTGGTGAGCTGGTGCAGCCCGCCGGGCAGCGGCAGGGTGCCGAAGGTTTCCGGCACTCCGGGGACCTTGGACCTGACGCACGCCGACCCGACCACCAGGGGACGCCAGATGTTCGTACAGACGCCCTTGCAGCGTGGGACCACCTGGGACCCCTGAGCTCACCAGCACTCCCTGTCGGCCCGCGGGAGGTTCCGGCAACCGGTCACCGCGGCGGTCACTACGGCGATCAGCGCGGCCAGCAGCCCCCAGCGAGCCGCCGCTCCTTGACGTCGCACTGGTCATCCCCCGTTCCGACGTGACCTCTACCCCGGCTCCCAGATCGGCAACACGGCGGGGAGCGGGAGCCTCACCTGGGCGCGAGCGCGCACGGTGCCTGTGCACGCCGAGCTGGTGCTGGTCCGTCAGGTAGTTCCTGGTGCCGCGGATCGCCGCATCGTGGACCTCGGACGGCGCACTAGCCTGGTGCGGTGGTCACCAGAGAGCGGGACGGACGCACCTGGCGGATCGGAACCGGCGCCGACGTCGCGTGGATCGCGCGCGGCACCTTTGTGAGCCGAACCATCACTGCCGCCATCCCGCCGGTGTTCGAGGCGTACGCCACCGTGCTGCTGCCGGAGGACGCCGAGGAGCAGGAGGTACGCGACCGCGCCCTGGTCTCGCTGTTGCGCCGGCAGTCGCCGGACCAGCCATGGTGGCTGGGTTACCTCGACACCGGCGCCGACGACATCGTTTTCCCCGACGTACGCAAGGTGACCTTGTACACGGGCTGGCCGTACGTGCTGGTGGAGGCCGGGCCGGAGCAGGCGGCGACCTGGCGGCACGAGAGAACCGCGTCGTTCTGGCGGGGCTCGTTGCCCAACCTGATGTTTCCCGCGGACCACTCCTGGCTGGTGTCGACGATGTGGGACGACGACTGGACCTGCGTCGGCGGGCCCGCCGACCTCGTGGACCGGCTCGTACGCCACCCCGTCCTGCGCGGCAGGCCCGTGACTCTGCACCAGGACGCCGCCCCGCCGGGGCGGCCGTTGTGACCGTGGACTGGCTGGCCGACACCCGTACTTCCTACGACACCGTGGCGGTCAGCTATGCCGAGCGGGTACGCACCGCCCTGGCCGGCGAGCCGTACCTGAGGGCCGGTCTGGGGGTGTTCGCCGAACTCGTGCGTGGTGCCGCCGCCGGTGACGGCCCGGTCGCGGACGTGGGCTGCGGGCCGGGACACGTGACCGCCCACCTGCACACGCTGGGCGTCGACGCGTTCGGTGTCGACCTGTCGCCGGCGATGGTCGACGTGGCCCGCCGCGACCATCCCGGCCTGCGGTTCGCGGTGGGCTCGATGACCGACCTTCCCCTCGCCGACTCCTCGGTCGCCGGCCTGGTGGCGTTCTGGTCGTTGATCCACGTCCCCGACGAGGCGGTGCCGACCGTGCTCGGACACTTCCGGCGTGTGCTACGACCCGGCGGGCCGCTGCTGCTCGGCTTCCACGTCGGCGACGGGTCGAGGTTGAAGACGGAAGGCTACGGCGGCCACCCGATGAGGGTCCACGTACACCGGCGTCGACCGGAGCAGGTGGCGGGTTGGCTGCGGGACGCCGGGTTCGCGGTCTCGGCCGAACTCCTGATCGACCCCGACGGGAGCCTGCCTGGTGCGTTGCTCTTCGCCGGCCGCGGCGACGGCTAACCCGAATCGCTTTGCCGCGTCGGGCCCATCACGAAAAGGGTGTTGCCGGCCGGGTCGATCACGTTGAACGTTCGGGCACCCCAGGACTCGTTCTGCGGCGGGCCGCCGATCCGGACCCGTCGGCCCCACTCCTCGTAGTAGGCGTCGGCGTCGTCGACCTCCAGGGAGACACAGGCCTCCCGGCCGTGGCCGGACATCGGGGCGTCGATCGTGAGGCGGAGCGTTCCGCGTTCCAGCCCAAGCAGGCCGGTCGTACCGTCGTCGGACACCTCGAACGTGACGGTGAACCCCAGCCCGTCGACGTAGAAGTCACGGGCAGTGTGCAGGTCGTCCGCCGGCAGGATCGGGATGGCACGCTCCATGGGCAGCAGACGATACGCCGGAGGTTGCCGACGTGACCAGCCCTCGCGGGCCGGCCGGGTTCGTTCGCCCGTCGGGCAGGCGGGTCAGTCGGTGAGCGGGTGCACCATCAGCTGCGGGTGGTGCTGGAAGCCGGCGCGTTCGTAGACCGGGACCGCGCGACTGCCGGAGTGGACGGTGACCCGGCTGCAGCCGCGCTCGCGGCCCAGGTCGACAAGTGTGCGTACGACCATCGAACCGACGCCCTGGTTGCGGAACTCCGGCTGGACGTACACCGACTGGATGTCGCCGGTACGCCGGTCCATCGCGCCCGGGACGGGCACCCGACCGGCCAGCGCGAGGAACCCCATCCCGACGACTCGCTGCCCGTCGACGGCGACCGCCGCCAGGAAGTCGTCGCGCCGTTCCCACCACGCCGTGAAGCCACGGACGTAATCGCCGAGGCCCTCGTCAGGCTCCAGCCGGCGCTCGAAGTGATCTCGCCAGCGCAGCTTCGCCAGCTCGGCGATGTCGGCGGATGTCGATTCCCTGATCTCGATGGCCACGGCCAGACTCTATGAGTTCCCTACGATGGTGCGATGCGCAGGCAACAGCTCACGGCGCGACTGATGACGCTCGCCCAGTTCGGGCATGCTCATTGGTTCTTCGGGAACGTGTACGAAGCCGTGGTCAGGATTCCGGACCGGCTGGCCGCCGAGGCCGGATGCGGCCATGCGCGTTCGCCGCTTGCTCCCGGGAGCCCGCTGCGCTACTACGTTCCCGTCCTTCCAGCAACGTTCCCGGTCGCGCTCGCCGCGCTCTGGTCGGGTTGGGACGATTGTCCCGAAGGGCGCCGGTGGCTTGTCGTCGCAGCCTCCTGCTCAGTCTCCGGCGCCGCGGTGACAGCTGTTCTCGTACACCTCAACCTCAGGTTGTTCTTCACCGCCGAGCAGGTCCCGGCCGCAGAACGCGAGGAGTTGCTGCGGACCTGGTATCGCCTGAACGCCGTCCGGCTCGTCGCTGCCGCCGGTGCCTGGATCGCCGCCCGGCAGGCAGCAGCCCACATCGCCCGCTAGCGAAAGGCGGAACAGCATGGAGGGGCACGAACGCCGGATTCGACGCGGCTGTGGCCGGCAAGGTTGACTGTTACGTTCCCTCACGGGGCGGTCGTCAAGAGTTCCTTGACGAGGTAGGACGTGTCCTGTGGCCCGGTGCTCCCTGCTGCCGGTGAGCTAGTCGTACCGAACGAACAGGAAGCACGTGACGCACTGGCTTCCGACCCACAGCACCAGCGGGCCGCGGCCAGGTTCCGGTCACTCGAACCGCTGGACACGTTCTGCGGTGAACGCGGTTACGTGCACTGGTCCACGCCCGAGTCGCTGCGGGAGGAGCTCGCCGACTCTCCGGCGTTCGAGATCGAGGAGGTACGGGAGGACGCGCCGGGCGGCTTCCTTCGACTGGTCGCCCTGCGGCGACATCAGAGCGGAACGGGCCAGGGTGGCGCCGGCCGCATTCCTCGCCGGGTGTTGCCCGACGAGGAATGCGGCGTGGCGTCGGCTGGGGACCCGCACACCCGAGGCCCGCGTCGAATCCCGACAGCCCTACGCCCACTCGGTTTCGACGTCACCGGAGATGTACGTGCCGTGCTCCTCGCCCTTGCAGATCCCGGCCATCACACCGGCCCGGTCGATGTCGAACACGTGCAGGGGAAGCTTCTGGTCACGGGCGAGGATGAAGGCGGCCTGGTCCATCACCCGCAGGCCCTGCGCCAGCACCCGGTCGTAGCTGATCGAACGGTAGCGACGGGCGTCCCTGTTGACGTTCGGGTCGCTCTCGTACACCCCGTCGGCACCGTGCTTGGCCACCAGGATCGCGTCCGCGTCGATCTCGGCGGCACGCTGGACGGACGGGTAGTCGGTGGTGACGTAGGGCTGGCCGATGCCACAGGCAAGTACGACGATCTTTCCCTTGGCCAGGTGGTTGAGTGCACGAAGCCGGATGTACGGCTCGGCGACGGAGTTGATCGGGATGGCGGTCATCACGCGTACGTCGTAGTCGCTCAGAGCGGTGATCTTGCCCCGCAGGAGAATCGCGTTGATCAGCGTGCTCAGCATGCCGATGCTGTCGGCCTCCACCCGGTCGATGCCCCACTCGTCGGCGGAGCTCCCGCGGAAGACGTTGCCGCCGCCGACGACGATGGCGACCTGGAGGCCGAGGTCACGCGCGCGCAGGACCTCCCGTGCGAGGTGGTCGAGCGCGTCCGCACTGAACCCGGAGTTGTGCGCGCCCGCCACGGCCTGGCCGCTGAGTTTGATCAGGATGCGTCCGTACCGCGACATGCATGCGTCCCCTCGTCTGCGCCGCGACCGGGTGCCGCGGCGCCCCGCACTCTACTGGTGCGTACGTCGGGAGCCCGCGCAGTCGTTGCCCAGGCTCACCGGGTGTCAACGGTCCCCGCGTGGCGACTACGCACGGTCACCGTCGAGCTGGCATAGCTGGCGTTCAGCACTCCTCTGTACCGCGGGTGACCAGGGCGGGTTCATGAGCCTGGGCCCACCTAGGGTCGACTCGATTTCCCTTGTGGACAACGGATTCCTTGTCGGTGGTTGCCGGTAGGGTTCGAACATGTCTTCGAGCTTCCAGGTGTCTTCCGGTGTTGGGGGTGGCGGTAGGCCGCCGCATCCGTTGCTGGATGCCTTGGGCATGGTCACCGCCGGCAACGACGTGGTGTTGTCGACGTCTGTGGTGTCGTTGACGGCCGAGCAGGCCGGGCAGGCGCTGGAGGTACTGGGCCGGGAGATCGCCCGGCTGCAGGCGGCCCAGCTGAAGGTCGTCCGCCAGGCCGAGGCCTGTGACGTCGGCAAGCTCACCGGGGCGCCGAACGCCACCGTCTATCTTCGGACGGCTCTGCGGATGAGCAAGCACGAGTCCTCTGCCACCGTCGGCCTCGCGCGCGACCTGGACAAAGCGGTCCCGTCGACCGGGGACGCGCTCGCCGCCGGGAACGTGTCGGTGCGGCAGGCGCAGGTCATCGCCGATGCGGTCAAGAAGCTCCCCGACTACGTGGGTCCGGAGGAACGGGTCGAGGCGGAGGGGTTCCTGATCGGCAAGGCCCGGTTCCACAACCCCGACGAGCTGCGGGTGCTGGGTACGAAGCTTCTGGAACGGATCGCGCCGGAGGAGTACTACCGGCAACTGGGCGAGGAACTTGCCAGGAAGGACCGCACAGCAGAACAGAAACGCTCCCTGCGCTACTCCCCGAACGGGGTTCCGCAGTCGGAGTCGGTACACATCAGCCTCCCGGCGTGGGAGATGGAACTGCTCCGCAAACTGATCGAACCCCTCGCCGAACCCGTCAAGGGGGCAGACCCAGACAGGCGGCCGATCGACCAGCGCCGAGGCGACGCGTTCGCCGAACTCATCGGCATGCTGGCCGCTGCGGCGCAGGCGCCCGTCCGTGGCGGCAGACCACCACAGGTCGCGGTCACCATCCCACTCGACACCCTCCTGAAGGGCACGGGTGCGGGGACGGTCGACGACACCGCAACTGTCGTCCGTCCCAGGCCGTGCACCTGCCCCTGCACCGACCCCAAGCACGCCAAACAGAGCACCAAGAAGCCCGCCAACACCGAAGAGCCGACATCAACGGAAGCCGGAGGTCAGGAGGAAGGCCAAGTAGGTAAGGAGAAACGACCATCGTCCGGCACCGGCGCGCTCGCGGACGGGATACCACCACCGCGAGAACCCGGCCACCACCCACAACCACACACCGATCCCGAATCGGGGGCCACTACGGGAAGGGTTCCGGCAAGCGGACCGGAGCCGGCTACCGGACCGGATCCGGAAGGTACCGCCGACCCGGCAGCCGGGCCGGAAGCTGACGCCGCCCCCGAGGGTGCGGCGGAGCCGGAGGCTGCCGTCGACCCGCATGACGGGTGCCCGACGTGTGGAGGTGGCGGGTCAGCCCGCTACCTCGGCGTCGACGGCAAACCGATCTCGGTCGCGACCGTGCGCCGGCTCGCCTGCGAGGCCGACCTCATCCCAGTCGTCCTCGGCGGCGACGGGCAGGTGCTCGACCTCGGCCGCTCCGACCGCTTCTTCAAAGAACACCAACGCCGCGCACTGGCCATCCGCGACGGACACCACTGCAACTTCCCCGGCTGCCAGATCCCCGAACCACGCTGCGTCACCCACCACATGACCGCCTGGGACCACGGCGGCCCGACAGACCTCGCCAACGGCGTACTCCTGTGCCGCCACCACCACACCACCATCCACCACAAAGGCTGGCAAGTCCGCATGGGCACCCACGGCCACCCCGAATACGTACCGCCCGAGTGGTCGGATCCGAAGCGAAGAGTGCTCCGCACATGACAGCTGACCGAGCGGTCGCCGACACCCGCTGGGCCCTCGAGCTCCTACCGCACGCGGTGGGCCAGTACGCGGGTGAAGCCGAGCAGGTCACCTCCGTCGGCTCGCAGCATCCGAGCGTCCGGCTCGTGTCCTCGTCCAACCAGCTCACAGGCATCCAGCCAGCGCAGCCAGTCCTCCCAGCCGCCGGGCACCATGTCGGCGACGTCGACCTCGACCAGACCGGTCCGCTCCCAGTGCCGGCGCCACCAGTCCGGGCCCAGCCAGGTGCACATGTCGGGTCCCCAGCGCTCGGCGAGGTACGCCGGGAGGTCCGGCCCCGGGTCGCGGCGAAGGCCCGGCGCGACGATGCCGAGCGAGCCGCCCGGCCGGAGGAACTCCACGCAGTACGGAAGGTAGAGCGCGTCGGTCCCGAAGTAGTGGTATGCGTCAAGGCTGACGATCGCGTCGAAGAAGCCGTCCGCGAACGGCAGAGTGCGCGCGTCGGCGTGGACCGGATGCACGCGGCCGGCCACGCCTGCCTGCTGGATGCGTTCCCAGTTCTCCGTGGGCTCGACCCACAGGTCCACCGCCCACACCTGCACGTCGTACTCACGTGCCAGGAAGATCGAGGTGAGCGCTGTGCCGCAGCCCAGGTCCAGCACCCGCATGCCCGGCCGAAGCAGCATCACCTGTGTCAACGCCTCCGCGGCCCACAGCGGGTGCGGCCCCATCAGGTTGTCGACGACCCAGAGCTGGTCGTAGGTGGACGAACGCGGATAGCGCTCCACCGTGAGTACCCGTCGCAGTTGTTCCTCGGTGCCCAGGTCCTTGGTATCCGACATGCGCCGAAGGTGCCACCGGGATCGACGGTCCACAACAGGTTTCCCGCCGCCCGCGCCGTGAACTCGTTGTGCCCACCACCGTCCTGCAGGCAGCACCGGGCGACTGCGCGCCGGGGTCCGTACCCGGCGGGACGACGCGGCCGGCCGCTGCACAACGGAACACGCGCCGTGGCCGGCCGGCGTTGTCAACTTCCCTTTGACGCCCCACCTTCTCCGAGCCGAGCGGGCCGGACGGAAAGCACTGTCGGAGCCCTCACCGACGTCGGTAGGGTCTGCCTCCATGCCGGCAACCCGATCCGTCGACCTGCTCGCCACGGAAGTGGGCGTTCTCTGGGACCGTGATGCCCGCGGACGGCTGAGGCAGGCACACCACGTGGTCCTCGGCGTCGCCGAGGACGGCCAGCTGCTGGCGGTCGGGGAGGACGTGCCCGACGACGTGGCCGACGCCATGGCCGATGCGCTCGAGGCCGCCGCCGAACGCCGGCACAGGTACGCCGAGCCCGACCGGCCACCGGAGGTTCTCGCGTACTGCCGGGAACGCATCGTCAGCGCGCTCGGGCCGGTCCTGACCTCGGGCGGGCCGAGCTACCTGGTCCCGCGCGAAGGGCTGCCGAACACCGACGGGCGTACGTACGACGCTCAGTTCGCCGGCGACGAGGGCGACAACGACAACAAGGGTGGCGACAACGACGCGGCGAGCGTACGGATCGTGCGGTCCGACGACGAGGCAGAGACCAGAGACGGCCTGCGCGCGGCGAACCCCGACACCTGGTCCGGCGACGAGTGGGCCGACCTGATCGCCGGGCGGCTCGGCCCGTGGGCGATCGCGACCCGCGCCTCCCGGGTCCTCGCCGTCGCGCACACCCCGGTGGCCGACGCCAGGGGCGCCGAGGCCGGGGTGTGGACCCACCCGGACGCGCGGGGCCGCGGGCTCGCCGCCACGGTCACCGCGCACTGGGCGAGGCTGGTCAGGGACGCGGGACGGCTGCCGTTCTACAGCACCTCGTCGGACAACCTCTCCTCCCAGCGGGTGGCGAGCCGCCTCGCGCTGCGCCCGATCGGCTGGTTGTGGAAGCTCTCCGCACCGGACCGTCTCGGCTTGCACGCGCATCGGCCGTGGCTACCCGACTGAGATCTTCCCAGAGCAGAGGCGCCTCCCGAGAACCGAGGCCCCTCCCAGAGCCAGAGCTCTCTTCGAGAACCGGGCTCCCCCGCCAACCCGAAATCCCCGTGACGACCGGGGTCCCCGCCACAATGGACCCATGTCCGAGGCAAACCTCCGGCCTCACCCAGCCGCAAAGCCGTCCGCGTCCGGTCGCAGGCGCGCACTGCTGACATGTGGGGTCGCCGGGCCGATCGTGTTCGTCGTGGCGTTCCTCGTCGAGGGCGCGACCCGCGCCGGTTACAGCGCGCTGCGGCACCCGGTGAGTTCGCTGGCGCTCGGGGAGTACGGCTGGACCCAACGTGCGAACTTCCTCGTCACCGGCTGCCTCCTGCTCGCCTTCGCGGTCGGATCCCGGCCGGCGCTGCGGCAGGCATATGGTGCCGGTCGCTGGGGCCCCGGCCTGCTCGGCGCGGTCGCGGTGGGGCTGCTCGGCGCCGGGATCTTCGCCACGGACCCGGTGGGCGACTACCCACCCGGCACTGCGGTGCCCGCCCCGCAGACGACCACCGGAACCCTGCACGACACGTTCTCGGCGCTGGTCTTCCTCGGTCTGCCGGTGGCCTGCTGCGTGGTCGGCTACCGGTTCGCGCGCACAGGCCACCGGGGTGAGGCGGCGTACTCGGTGGCGACGGCCGTGCTGTTCCTGGCCCTGTTCTTCCTCACCAGTGCGGGCTTCTCCCAGCAGACCGCGCTGGCGCCCGTCGGCGGACTGTTCCAGCGGCTCACGCTGGTGGTGGGGATGGGCTGGATCGGGTGGCTGGCGCTTCATCTGCTGCACACCAGGGAGGACGACGGCAATCAAGGCCGGCTTGACATCGAGTGACCGGCCGGCGAAAGTCCGCCCGTCAGTCGTGCGGTGGGGACGGCGCCGGTGCGGGTCGGCGCACCTTCCTGACCTCTCGGCAATACTTCGCAAATGGAACTCGATCCGATCGTGCACGAGTACGTCCTGCGGTGCGGGCCCGAACGCGCCTTCGAGGTCTACACCGGCGACCTGGCCGCGTGGTGGCATCCGAGCTACACGATGAACGCCGAGACGCTGACCGGCGTCACGATGGAACCTCAGGTGGGCGGCCGGGTGTTCGAGTCGCACCGTGACGGCGAGGAGTACGACTGGGGCCGGGTGACGGTGTGGGAGCCGGGCCACAGGCTCGCGTACACCTCGACTCTCGCGCAGCCGTCAGGTCACCCCAGCGAGATCACCGTGGAGTTCACCCCGCACGACGGTGGCTGCCGGATGCGCTTCCAGCACGGTGGGTGGAACGCCGACAACGCCGCCGAACGCTCGAAGTTCACCGAGTGGCCGAACATCCTGGACCGCTTCGCCGCCCTCGCCGACGGGGCACCGGCAACCTGATCTCGGCCCGGGCATCGAGGACACTGGCGGTTCAGCGCACCACCAGCCTGATGCCCAGCGGCTCGCCCGGGCTGTAGATGCCGTGCCGGCGGTCGCAGCGAGCCAGGTCACGCGCGTGCAGGTAGCTCCCGCCCTTGGTGATGTACGGCGAGAAGGCCCAGTCCTCCCGCTCCGGCACCTCCGCGGGCGCGCCCGGGAACGCCGCGTACCGCGTACTCGTCAGCTCGTCAGCGTTCCCCACCATGTCCAGCAACCCGAACGCGCTCGCCCCGAGCGGGAACTCCCCGACCGGGCTGGTGGTCCCCCTGCCCGCGTACACCAGGTTGGCGCGGTCGGGCGACCATTCGTCGCCCCACGGATAGGTCCGCAGGTCGTCGCCGCGGGCGGCGCGTACCCACTCCTCCTCGGTCGGCAGCCGCACCGGTGTGCCCAGGAGTATCGACAGCGCCTCGCACAACGCGAACGTCTGCTCGGCTCCGACGGTCGCCGGATGGTCCGGCCCGCCCTCGAGGACGGGCGGGATCGACGTCTCCGGTTCAAGTGCGCGTACCTGCGCGACCGTCAGCAGGTGCCGCATGATGCGGAACGCCGGCACCTCCACCGTCCGGCGCGGCACCTCCTTCAGCAGCCAGGCCGGTTCCACGCCGGCCAGGTCGGGTGCGGCGAGTTCGGCCCGCACGGTGTCGAGGTCGGACCCGATGACCACCTTCCCTGCCGGAACGTCGACCAGGCTGCTTTCGATCCGGGCGAGCGCGCTCGCGACGTCCATGCGGACCTCCGTCGTCGTTCGTGGCAAGTCGTTCGTGGCGACCGCGGGACCGGCCCGGGCCCGCCTGCCCCAGAGCCTGGCAGCCCGGCGCCCCGGCCGGCCATCGGTCGTTGGGCGGAGTCCGCGTACGACCTGCGGTCCGGCCGAAGCCCGCCGCGACGAGGGCTCCGGTTTCCGCGCACGCGTCCCCTGACGAGGCGATCTGCACTCAGTTGAGTGCCTGTGCCCGGAAGGCCAGGTATCGGTCTGGACGCAATGTCCGGCAGAACTCGCGTGATGCTCGCACGGTGGGCAGGAACTGAGGACAATGGTCGTATCTAATCGCGGCACCCGGTCAGGGAGCTGGCTGGATGCCCGGCCTGTGAGGGAAGGGGGATGCCGTGATCGTTCTCGGCGTCATCCTGTTGATCCTCGGCGCGATCCTCAAGATTTCGATCTTGTGGACCATCGGGATCATCCTGCTGGTAATCGGGGTCATCTTCTTGATCCTCGGCCGGATCGGCAAGCCGGTCGGCGGCAGGCGAGTTTGGTGGTAGCTGCCGGCCGCGAACGCTCGCGGGCGTTCGCGGCTGCCAGCTCACCCTCGATCTCCCCGACTGATCGCCGACCGGTTCGGGCTCAGACCCGGCGGGCCTTCCACACCTCTGCACTCGGCCACTGGCGCGCCCACTCGTGGTCGACGTAGTCGTACTCGGTGGTGGCGTTCTCGGGCGCCTGAACCTCGATCAGGTCCTCCAGGACGAACCCCGATTCCCGGAGCAGCCGCACCATCGGGCCGTGTGGCAAGTGGAAGTTGACACCACCGCCGTCGGCGCCATCGGCACCCTCCGCATCGCCGGACCCGTCCTCCAACCGGCACAGGCCGAACTGCGGGCGCAGCAGGGTGCGCCCGGCCGGACCCTCGTCGGGTACGCAGAGGGTGAGCAGGGTCGAGTTGCGGACGAAGATCAGCTCGCCGCCAGGACGCAGGAGCCGGGCCGCCTCGGGGATCCAACGGTACGGGTCGCACCAGCCGATCGCACCGTGCTCACTGATGGCCACGTCGAAGCTCGCGCCGGGGAGGTCGACGTCCTCTGCGTTTCCGTGAATCAGCGGGAACTCCAGCCCGAACTCCCGCTGCATCGCCCTGGCGGTCGCCAACTGGCGCTCGGAGTTGTCCACCCCGACCGGACGGGCGCCGGCCCGGGCCGCCCACGCACTGACGTAGCCGGTCCCGCACCCGAGCTCGATCAGGTCCTTGCCGGCCAGATCGTCCGGTAAAACCGGCAGGTCCGTCTGCGGAATCCGCCACACGCCCCAGTGCGGCTCTGCCGCCCACTGTTCGCGTGCCAGGGCGCCGAACCACTCGCTGTGCCGGGCGTCCCACACCTGCCGGTTCCGGCGTACGTGCTCGGGAAGGTCGTCGACGCTCGGCCGGCTCGGCTCGTCCACCTTGTCGGGCGCGTTGGGCTCGTTCACGCGGCCAGGCTGGTCCACCCCGCCCAACCTGTCAAAGGCGTTTCGCGTGCCCGCCGAGCTTCTACTGGGAACCGCCGGCCAGCTTGCGAAGCTCCGGGCCGTATTCGGGGTGGGCGAGTGCTGCCGCGAACTGCGCCCGAAGGTAGCCGAGCGGGTTGCCGGTGTCCCACCAGGTGCCGTCGATGACCTGCCCGAAAACTGGGTACTCGCGGGCGTGCTCGTGGATGGCGTGGGAGAGGTAGACCTCCCCCTCGGGGTTGTGCCGATGCCGGTTGAGCTGGCGTTCGAGTTCGGCCACGATGCCCGGCGTCACGACGTACCCGCCGATCGAGGCGAACGCCGACGGCGCCGCGTCCGGGGAGGGCTTCTCGATGATGCCGGAGATGCGCAGCAGACCGGCGCCGAGGTCGTCCTCCACCACCGGTACGCCGTAGCGCTGGGACTCGCTGGGCTCCATCGGCATCAGCCCGAGAACGGGTGCGCGGGTGCGTTCGTACGCCGCCACCAACTGCTGGGCGCGCGGCACGGCCGAGGTGAACACGTCGTCGGCCCACAACACCATGAAGGGTTCGTCGCCGACGATGCGGGCGGCGTTCAGCACCGGCGTTCCGTTGCCATAGGGACCGTGCTGGTAGAGGAACGTGATCCGGGCCAGCGACGCGAGTTCCTCCAGCGCCTCGGCGAGATCGTCCTTGCCGTCGGCGCGCAGCCGCATGTCGAGGTCCTCGTCGGGCGCGAAATGCTGCTGGATCAACGCCTTGCGGACGGAGGTGACGATGATGATGTCGTCGATGCCCGAGGCGACGAGCTCCTCGATCGTGTGCTGCAGAACGGGTTTGTCGAGGATCGGCAGCATCTCCTTCGGCAGCGCCTTCGTCAACGGCAACAGCCGGGTTCCCAGCCCCGCGACCGGGATGACCGCCTTACGCACCATGTGTTCGCCCTTTCGCCGCACCGCCGGAGAACGTTCTCACCAAGCCCACCGTCGGAAACGCTACCTGGTGACCGTGCCCCGCGCCGCCCGGCGAACACACGGTGGGACTGCCCCGGTGGGGCGTCAGGCCGTCACCCCCTCCGCCGCCGCGCGCAGGGCCGGGGCGGCGTCTCCCACCAACGGAGCACCGTGGCCGAAACACGCCACGTCGACGTCCAGCTGGACGACTCGCCGGAACGATTCGACGGCCCTTGCCCGGTCGACGTTGAACACGCCCAGAATCGGCATGTCCTGGATGCTCGCGATCGCGTCGCCGGTGAACAGCACCCGGTGGCGCGGCAGGTGCAGCGCGATGCTGCCGTCGGTATGGCCTGGCATCCCGATCACCGCCGCACCTCCGCCGAGGTCGATGCGATCACCGTCGACGAGCTCGCGGTCGACTCGCACCGGAAGAGCCGCCGGCACGTAGGGCACGACGCGTTCGTAGTAAGGGCGTTCCTCGTCGGTGACGACCGGCGCCGGCGCCGCCTGCTCGCCACGGACGACCGGTGCGTCCAACTGGTGTGCCATCACGGTCGCGCCGTTCCAGCCCACGATCTCGGCCGCCGAACCCACGTGGTCCTCGTGGAAGTGGGTGAGGACGATGTTCTTGATGTCGCGGCGGTCGTAGCCGAGGCGGTGTACGCCGTCCTGGATCGTCGGCGCCGAGCCTGCCACGCCGGTGTCCACCAGGGTGAGTCCGTCGTCGTCCACCCACAGATAGGCCTGGCCCACCTCGAAGGGAAACATGTGCAGGCCCGGCACCAGTTCGATCGTCTGCATGTCGTCGACCCTATTCGGGCCGTACGCCGGGAGTCCCGTCGTTCCGCCGCGGGCTGAACGCGGAATCCGATTCGAACGAACCGAACAGGTGCGATCCGGCGGCGAGCGAGCGGCGAGCGAGCGGCGAGCGAACGGCAGGTGAATATTGTCTTGCGGAACGAGCTCGTGGCCGGTCGACTGGGGCGCAAGCGCAGGTTGACGCCGGGAGGTCGAACGCGGTGCCGGATCCCCACGAGCAGGACCTCGACACCGAGGTTCTGCAGGACCGTGCCGACCGGCCGGTTGTCCGGGTGGGCGGCACCGTTCACCGTCCCGTCCAGCCCTGGACTCCCGCGATCCACGCACTGCTCGACCACCTCGCCGCCGTGGACTTCCCGTACTCCCCGCGAGTGGTCGGCATCCTCCCTGCCACCGGCACCGCACCGGCGACGGAGGTGGTCAGCTACATCGCGGGTGAGTCGGGGCCGGCCGGCTGGGCGAAGGTGGTGGAAGAGAAGGGCCTGCGCGCCGCCGCGCACCTGCTACGCGACTACCACCAGGCGGTGGCCGGTTGGTCGCCCGCGCAGCCGCCCGTGTGGTCCGGTGGCCGCACCGGCACCGGCGGCCCGGGCGAAGTCGTCTGCCACAACGACTTCGGGCCCTGGAACATCGTGTGGAACGGCGTCTCGCCAGTCGGCCTGCTGGACTGGGAGTACGCCGGACCCGGGCCGGTCATGCAGGACGTGGCGTACGCGCTGGAATACGTCGCACCGTTTCGCGACGACGAGGAGTGTGTGCGCTGGCTCCGTTACCCCGGCCCGCCGGACCGTCGCCGGCGACTGGAGATCTTCGCCACCGAGTACGGCCTGTCCGACACCACGGGACTGGCGGAGGAGGTGATCGCGATCCAGCGGGCCGGCCTGGATTTCGTCCGCCGGCTGGCCGAGGAGGGGCACGAGCGCCAGGTCGAGCTGGTCGCGTCCGGCTACCTGACCGAACTCGCGAACCGGATCCGGTGGAGCGAGGACCATCGCCACCTGTTCGACTGAGTCCCGGGCCTGAGATTCGGCTTATCCGCCGGCTCGCCGGCGGCCGGTCTGCGACGCTGGCAGGGTGACCAAGGCTGTCAGCGGGACCACCGGCACCGGCGGCACCGGCGGCACCGGCGGCACCGGGTTCGCGCCGCCGTCCCCGGCCGGGATCGCCCGGTCGACCTGGGCGGCCGGTGAGTTCCAGCGCATCGCCAACCGGATCGTCCCGGTCAGCGAGGAGCTGGTGCTGGCGCTGGACATCCGCCCCGGTGAACGCGTGCTCGACATCGCGGGCGGCACCGGCAACACCGCCCTGGCCGCCGCCCGCCGGGACGCCCGGGTGACCTGCGTGGACGTCGTACCCGAACTCCTCGACCACGCCCGGCTCCGCGCCGACGTCGAGCTGCTGCCGCTGGAGACGGTCGAGGTCGACGCCGCGGTGCTGCCGTTCGCCGACGGGGAGTTCGACGTGGTGACGTCGACGTTCGGGCTGATGTTCGTCGCCGACCAGGGGCGGGCCGCGGCCGAGGCGCTGCGGGTGCTGCGGCCGGGCGGGCGGATCGGCCTGGCGAACTGGACTCCGGACAGCGCGCTCGGCGGCCTGCTGCACCTGGTGGCGAAGTACGCGCCTCCGCCCGTCGACAGTCCGTCACCGCTGCGCTGGGGCACCCGCGAGGGGCTGGCCCAGCTCCTCGCCCCGTACGCGGAGCTCGTCGAGCAGCGGCTGGAGCTTCGGTGCGTCGACGTGGTCGCGCGCTCGGTCGCCGAACAGTTCCGGAGGTACCGGCAGTGGTACGGCCCGGTCAAGCTGGCGGTCGACGGGATGAGCGAGGAGGACGCGCAGTCGTTCGAGGAGGAGTTCACCGAGCTGTGGGACCGGTTCAACCGCGGCGAGCCGGACGCCGTGGTCGTGCCGTTCGACTATCTGCAGCTCGTGGCCACCGTCGGCGGGCCCAGGACCGCCGAGCAGCCCGGCGACGGTCACTGACCGGGCGGTCATTCCGGACAGTCGCCCCAGGCGGCGCCGGTGGTCCGCTTCAGACGGCCGCGGCACGCCGCCGGTCACGCCACGTGAGGGACGCCTCCCGGACCGTTCCGTAGCGGCGTCCAAGCACGTGCACAGGGTGAGGGGCGAAGATGGGCGCGTGTGCCCCACCGACACCTTCCCGCGCACGCGGCTGCTGCTGGTCGAGGACGACCAGACGCTGGCCGCGATGCTGGCCGACCTCCTCACCGAGGAGGGGTACGCCGTCGACCTCGCGCCGGACGGCCAGCGGGGGCTGCACCGCGCCCTAAGCCGGGAGTACGACGTGATCGTCGTGGACCGCGGCCTGCCCGGGATCGACGGGCTGGACCTGCTGGTCCGGCTCCGCAGCAGCGGCGTCGCCACCCCCGCACTGGTCCTGTCCGCGCTGGGCACGCCCGCGAACCGGGTCGAGGGACTGGACGCGGGTGCCGAGGACTACCTGCCCAAACCGTTCGACGTGGCCGAACTCCTCGCCCGCCTCCGGGCGTTGCGGCGGCGCCATCTGGACCAGGCCCGGCTGCTGCCGATCGGGGACGAAGTGCTCAACCTGGACACCCGCGAGGTCGGCCGAGCCCAGCTCTCGGAGCGGGAGTGCGACCTGCTGGCCGCCCTGGCGTCCCGGCCGAGCCACGTGTTCAGTCGTACCGAACTCCTCGCCCGGGTCTTCCCCGGCGCCGAGGGCGAGGTGGTCGTGGACACCTACGTCCACTACCTGCGCCGCAAACTCGGCCGGGCGGTCGTCACCACGGTCCGCGGCCGGGGATACCGGATGGGTGAGGTGTCCTCGTGACCAGCCGTGGCCGGCTCCGCGACGCGCGCCTGACCGGTGCCGAGTCGGCGATGCTGCGGCGTACGGCGGTACGCCTCGGCATCCAGGCGGGCCTGATCGTCGCCGCCATCGTCACCGTCCTGGTGGGCGTGACCCTCGCCGTGGTGCTGCACGCCGAGGCGGAAGGTACGAGGTCGATGCTGGCCGCCGCGGTCGGCCGGGCCGACGGCGACGTCGCCGACGCCCCCGCCAACACCTGGCTGGTGATAGACGGGCCGGACGGACGTCGCAGCACCGAGGGCCTGCCGGCGGGCGCCGCGGACCCGGAGGCGCTCGCCCGGACCGCCCGCACCGGCGTCGCGGAGACCCACGAACGCGACGTGAACGGCGCGGAGTACCAGATCTTCACCATGCGGCGCGGCGACACCACGGTCCAGGGCGTCCTCGACCTCGGCCCGGTGCGCGCCGACCGCGGGCACCTGCTGTTCTCCCTGCTCCTGGTCGGCGGGCTCGGGCTGGTGCTGGCCGCCGGGGCGGGCGCCGTGCTCGGCGTACGGGCGGTCCAGCCGCTGGCCAACGCCCTCAGCCTGCAGCGCAGGTTCGTCGCCGATGCCAGTCACGAACTCCGTACGCCGCTCACGCTGCTCACCACCCGCGCCCAACTGCTGCGCCGGCACCTGCAGCGAGGGCACGACCACCAGGCCGCGCTCGCCGACGCCGAGAGCCTGGTGCACGACAGCGACAACCTCGCCGCCGTGCTCGAGGACCTCCTGCTCGCCGCCGACCCGCACGCCGAGGGGGCCACGGAGGAGATCGACCTGCGGGTGCTGGCCAGCGGGGTGGCGGCGGCCGGCGCCGCGGTGGCCGGTGCACGTGGCGTCACCGTGCGGGCGGAGGGCGGAGAGGAGCCGGTGGTGGTACGGGGCGCACCGGTTGCGCTGCGCCGGGCGCTGACCGCCTTGCTCGACAACGCCGTCCGGCACGCGGAGCAGAGCGTCACCGTGACGGTCCACGCGGCCGACCGGCAGGCCGTGGTGGAGGTCGCCGACGACGGCCCCGGACTGGACCCGGCGCTGGAGCCCCGGATGTTCGACCGGTTCTCCTCGGCCGGTGGCAGGTCGCCGGACGGGCGGCAGCGGAGGTTCGGCATCGGGCTGGCGCTGGTCGGGGAGATCGTCGCCCGGCACCACGGTGAGGTCGAGGCGCTGGCGGCTCCTGGCGGCGGCGCGGCGTTCCGGCTCACCTTTCCCCGGCATATCACCGGGACCTCCGCGACTCCCACGAATCCCAGCGGGTCCGACCAGCCCTGCCCCCTGCCCTGGCCCTGCCCGGACAGCCGAGCGCCTCCACAAACCCGGCGTTTCCCAGGAAACCCACAGGGGCCGGCCACGCTGGTTCCAAGAAATCTCCCAATCAGCCCGGACATGCTGGTAAGCGGCCATCGGGGCCACCCGGTGCACCACAGGTGCGCGAGAGGTAACTGCCAGGAGGTTCGCCAGTGCCCACCTTCCTGAACGGACTGCCTGTCCACGTTCTGATCGTCCACGCCACCGTCGTGGCGGTGCCGCTTGCCGCGCTGGCTGCGGTGATCGTCGCGCTCGTGCCGCGCCTGCGCCGCCGGTACGGCTGGGCCGCGGTCGCCGTGGCCGCCGTCGCCACTGTTCTCGTACCGATGACCACGTCGGCCGGCGAGGGCCTGGAAGCGCGGATGGAGCACAGCGCTGCCATCGAACGGCACGCCCAACTCGCCGACGCGATGATCTGGCTGGTCCTTCCGCTGCTCATCGCACTCGCCGCGCTGGTGGCCCTGGACACCTACCGGCTGCGCAACGCCCGCGCGGAGGGGCCGGGCACGATGACCGCCGAACGCCGTACGGTCGGCGCGCCGGCATGGACCCGCTTCGTGAGCCTCGCGCTCATCGTGGTCACCGTGGGGTTCGCGGTGGCCTCCACGGTGCAGATCGTCCGGGTCGGCGACGCGGGCTCGCGGGCCGCCTGGGGCGACGAGCAGTACACCGCCCCGCACGGCGGCGGCGACTGATCAGGACCGGCTACGCCGGGCTGCCGGCGTAGCTGGTGCTGCCAGGGGCGAGCTTGCGGCGCCCCGTGGGTGACACCAGCAGAACCGGGTCCGGTCCCACCGCGGTGACGGCGTTCCCCGCCACGATCGCGTTGGCGTGCTCGCTCAGCGCGAGGACGGGCCGGCGGTACGTGGCCGTCCACACCGACTCGCGCGGCAGATCACCGTCGGCGTGATGGACGAACACCGCATGGCCCGCGGCCAGGTCGGCACCCGCGGTGTCGACCACCTTGGCGTCGTTGCGGTCCAGGTGCGCGACCGTGCTGATGTCGGCACCGAGCAACGCCGCACCCGCGCTGCCACCGAAGACCATGCCGCCGGCCGCGACGTACTCACGCAACCGGTGCAGCACGCCGAATCGCTGCGCGAGCGCGAGCAGGCGGTAGGTGTTGCCGCCGCCGATGTAGATGCCGCGTACGCCGGTGAACGTCGGCGATGCCTCGCCGTCCCAGGTCGAGATGTCGCGTACGCCGAGGGGCTCGTACACGTCACGCAGCCACGCCTCGGCGTCGGCGTACCGGTCCGGCTCCATCGCGACCGGCCAGTACGCCAACGGGCCCGCACCGACCGCGTGCGCGAACTGCTCGTCCAGCGGCTTGGACGCCTCGGCACCGCCACCCCCTGCGAGGAACACCCGCCCGGTCACCTATACCTCCATCGCCTGACTGTCGAAGAGACTACTCACCGACTCGCCGAGGTGGATCCGGCGGATCGCCTCGGCGAACAACGGTGCGATCGAGCGCACGGCCAGGTGGGGAAGGTTGTTGTCCGGCGCGAGCGGGACGGTGTTGGTGGTGACGATTTCGTCGACGTCGTCCTGCACCGCGAGCCGCTGCACGGCCTTGCCGGTGAACAACCCGTGCGTGCAGGCGAGCACGATCCGGCGTACGCGGTGTTCGCGCAGGCGGTCGAGGAGTTCGACGATGGACCCGGCGGTGGCGATCTCGTCGTCCAGCACGATGACGTTCCTGCCCTCGACGTCGCCGACGATCGCGTCGATGACCACGCGGTCGTCGCTGAGCCGCTGCTTGCTGCCGGCGGCGACCGGAAGGTTGAGCAGTCGCGCGAACTGCGTGGCGGGCTTGGCGTTTCCGAGGTCGGGCGAGACAACCACGGTGTTGCTCAGGTCCCGCCCGGAGAAGTGCCGGGCGAGTTCGGCGATGGCGTTGAGATGGTCGACCGGGATGTTGAAGAAGCCGTGCACCTGCGGTGCGTGCAGCGCCATCGTCAGCACCCGGCTCGCACCCGCGGTGGCCAGCAGGTCGGCCACCAACCGGCCGCCGATGGAGATCCGCGGCTGGTCCTTCTTGTCCGAACGCGCGTAGGCGTAGTGCGGGATAACGGCGGTGATCTGCGCGGCCGACGCGCCACGCGCCGCGTCCAGCATGAGCAGCAGCTCCATGAGGTTCTCCTGCACGGGAGGAACCAGAGGCTGCACGAGGTAGATGTCGCGCTGCCGGCAGTTGGCCCGCAGCTGGACCTGCAGGCAGTCGTTGCTGAACCGCTGGATGTGGGCCTCGGACAGCTCGACGCCGAGTTCGGCGCAGATCTCCTCGGCGAGCCTGGGGTGCGCGCTTCCGCTGAAGACGCCGATCTGGGGCATGGTCGGTGAGCCAATCGTGACCGGTGGGCAGGGGGCGGGCGGTGACGACGGACCTCAGGGTAGCCCGCGGATGTCGACGTACGCCCACGCGCCGGGTCGTACGGGAGTTCGTCACGCGCTTCGCGGACGACGCCGCGAAAACCACGGCGACGAGTGTCGGTGGCAGACGCCAGGGTCCAGTACAACCGCCGGAGTCGCGGCGAAGCGTGGAGTCTTACGGGGGCTACAACCCCCGTAAGTCTCCACAGTTCACGAGCGGGTCTGCGTAGCACGCCGCCGGCGGCGGCGCGGAAGTGACCCGCGTCACGTCTTCGTCCGGCTTGTGGATCGCACACGCCTCGGCGCACCATGGTCGAACTGAAGTTACTGGCAGGTAGCCACCGAAGTTACCGGTAGGTAGCATCAGCTCTGGCGGCCGTGGCCGACCCCGTCCGCGGCCGTCCCTGGCCTCACCCGCGTCCGGTAGCACCCGGCCCCCGCCCGAAGGAGCGCGCCCGATGAGCCACTACAGGAGCAACCTCCGCGACCTCGAGTTCAGTCTCTTCGACGTGCTCGGCCGCGACGAGGCGCTCGGCTCCGGCCCGTACGCCGAGATCGACGTCGACACAGCGCACAGCATCCTCGGCGAGGTCGACCGGCTGGCCCGCGAGGAGGTGGCCGCTTCGTTCGTCGACGGCGACCGCAACCCGCCGGTCTACGACCGCGACGCGCGCACCGTGCGGGTGGGCGAGCCGCTCAAGGACAGCTTCCGTGCCTGGATGGACGCGGAGTGGTGGCGGCTGGAGATTCCCCCGGAGCTCGGCGGGCAGCCCTGCCCGCCCTCCCTGCGCTGGGCGGTGTCAGAGCTGGTCCTCGGCGCCAACCCCGCACTGTTCATGTACTGCAGCGGCCCCCGCTTCGCCGGCGTCATCACCCGTAACGGCACACCGTCCCAGCAGCGGCTGGCCGAGCTGATGATCGAACGCCGGTGGGCGGCCACCATGGTGCTCACCGAGCCGGACGCGGGGTCCGACGTCGGCGCCGGCCGCACCCGCGCGCTCCCGCAGCCCGACGGGACCTGGCACCTGGAGGGCGTGAAGCGGTTCATCACCAGCGGCGAACACGACCTGACCGAGAACATCGTCCACTTCGTGCTCGCCCGCCCGGTGGGCGTCGAGGGCGCCGGCGGCCCGGGTACCAAGGGCCTGTCGCTGTTCCTCGTACCCAAGTTCCACGTCGACCTGGAGACCGGCGAGCTCCGCGGCCGCAACGGCGTACACGCCACCAACGTCGAGCACAAGATGGGCCTGAAGGTGTCCACCACCTGCGAGCTCACCTTCGGCGAGGGCGAGCCGGCGGTCGGCTACCTGCTCGGCGACGTGCACGACGGAATCCGGCAGATGTTCCAGGTGATCGAGTACGCCCGGATGCTGGTCGGCACCAAGGCGATCGCCACCCTGTCGACGGGTTACCTGAACGCGCTGGAGTACGCCAAGGAACGCGTCCAGGGCGCCGACCTCACCCGGATGGCCGACAAGACCGCGCCCCGGGTGACCATCACCCACCACCCGGACGTACGCAGGTCGCTGCTCACCCAGAAGGCGTACGCCGAGGGGATGCGTGCGCTGCTGCTCTACACCGCCTCGGTGCAGGACGTCGTGGAGGCGGGCGAGTTCGCCGGGCGGCACGGGGACGAGGAGCGGGCCGCGGCCGGGCTGAACGACCTGTTGCTGCCGGTGGTCAAGGGCTACGGCTCCGAACGCGCGTGGACGCTGCTCGGCTCTGAGTCGCTGCAGACGTACGGCGGCTCCGGCTTCCTGCAGGACTACCCGATCGAGCAGTACGTCCGCGACGCCAAGATCGACACGTTGTACGAGGGCACGACCGCGATCCAGGGCCAGGACCTGTTCTTCCGCAAGATCGTCCGCGACCAGGGCCAGGCGTGGGGCCGGCTCGCCGGGGAGATCCAGGCATTCGTGAAGTCTGGTGCGGGCAACGGCGCACTCGACGCCGAGCGGGCCCTGCTCGGCAGGGCACTCGAGGACGTGCAGGGCATCCTCACCGCGATGGTGGGCTACCTCCACAGCTCCCAGCCGCAGGTGCCCGGAGGCGACCCGGCCAACCTCTACAAGATCGGCCAGAACACCACCCGGCTGTTGCTGGCCGTCGGTGACCTGGTGTGCGGATGGCTCCTGCTGCGCAAGGCCGAGGTCGCCCTGACCCGGCTGGGCGGTGAGGCCGGTGCGCACGGCGGCGAGGTCCGTCCGGAGGACCGGGCGTTCTACGAGGGCAAGGTCGCGGCCGCCCGGTGGTTCTGCGCACAGGTGCTGCCGAAGCTGACCGCCGAGCGGGCGATCGCCGAGGCCACAGACAACGATCTGATGGAGCTGTCCGAGTCGGCCTTCTAGACCGGCCTCTGTCGCCCTACTCTGGCCAGACCGACGCACACCGCGAGGTGTCCGCCGCAGATGCCTCGGGCCGGGTTCGACGGCTACCCCCCAACCGTCGACCCGGCCCGAGTTGGCGTTCCCCCGGTGTCGCGTTCCGGCCCTGATCCGCAGGGCGAACCGCGGTCAGAAGCTGAAGCGGGCCAGCGTCTCACCGGCGAGGCGGACGTTGTCCACCTCGTGTGCGTCCAGCATGTTGAACAACAACCCGTCCAGCCCGGCGTCGACGTGCGCCTGCACCTGCTCCAGCACCTGGTCGGGACTGCCGGCCACGAGCATCGCCCGCACCTGCTCCTCGGGGAAGCCGGTGGCGGCGCGGATCTGCTCGACCTTGTGGTTCGCCTCCTCTGCGGTCGGCGCGATCACCATCGAGCACAGCTTGGTCTTGGTGATCTCGGCCGGGTCGCGGCCGACGTCGGCGCAGTGGCGCTCCAGCACGTCGAGCTTGTGCCGGACGGTGGCCAGGTCACCGAAGATGTTGGACGCGTCGCCGTACTCCGCGACCAGTCGCAACGTGCGCTTCTCCCCGCTGCCGCCGATCATCACCGGCGGGCCGCCCGGCGTCACCGGCCGGGGAACGTTCAGCGCCTCGTTGATCTGGTAGTACTTCCCGGAGAAGCTCGGCGTGTCCTCGGTGAACATCGCCCGGCAGATCTGCAGCGCCTCCTCCAGCCGGTCCATCCGCTCGCGAGTGGACGGGAACTCGAAGCCGTAGCCTCGGTGCTCGCTCTCGTTCCAGGCGGCACCGATGCCGAGGATCGCCCGCCCCGCGGAGATGACGTCCAGCGTGGTGACCGTCTTGGCGAGCAGGGCGGGGTTGCGGTAGGTCACGCCGGTGACCATGGTGCCGAGCCTGACCCGGGACGTCCGCGCGGCGAGTGCCGACAGCAGGCTGTACGCCTCGAACATCGGCTCGTCCTCGGTGCCGAGTCCGGGCAGTTGGTAGAAGTGGTCCATCACCCACACCGAGTCGAAGCCGCCGGACTCCTCCGCGGTGGTGGCGATGTCGGCGACCCGCTCGAACAACTCCGCGTCGGGTACGCCGGGATAGGTGAAACGTGGGATCTGCAAACCGAAACGGGTGACAGCCACCGGCTGGTCTCCTTCCTGTGCCTTCGGTCCAGCCTACGGACGCGACACCCGGAAGTAGTCGAACACCGACGTGGCCGGGCCGTACTTCTGGGTCGTCGCAGGCGTCGACGCCTGCGACACCAGGCCGACCCGCGGACTGGCGTCGGCCGGCAGCGTCCACGTCAGTCCCCACGTCCAGTGGCTGCCGTCGGTGCTGGACGCCGCGCGGTAGCGGTGTTCGCCGGTACGCGGGTCACGGGTGTGGACCAGCCGCAGCCACGTCGTGTCGGCCGGCGCGCCGATCAGCCCGCCGCCCCAGGACCGTCGGCCCTGGAACACCGTCTCCTTGCCGAACTCCACGATCCGGGTCGGGCCGACGGCCACCACGTCCAGCCGCAGGAACTCGTCGTCCCCGGCGTACACGATCAGGCCGCCCTGCTGGAAGTTGCGTTCGACGTCCTCGCCCAGGTCGATGTTCAGCTTCGTCTGCACGGTGTAGTCGCCGTCGGGCATCGTGCGCAGCAACAGGCCGGGCGTGCCGTCGCCCACCAGGTCGCCGGTCTGCGTCGGCCAGCGCAGCGCGCCGTCGCTCACCTGCGCCTTCGGGTCCGGCCGTACCCACGTCCAGCCGTCACCGAGCGCGCCGTCGAACTCGTCGGAGTACGCCGGGTCGACCGGGCCCGGCTTCGGCGTGGGGACGGCGCGGGTCACCGGCGTGTACAGCTGGTTGGCCGCGAAGTTGTCCGCCTCACCCGTGCTCTCACCCGTGCTCTCACCCGTGCTCTCACCCGAGCCCTTGCCAGAGCCCTTGCCCGAGCCCTCGGACACCAGGCCGGCGCGTCCGGGCCGGTCCAGGCCGGGCGGAAGGGTCAGCCGCACGGTCGCCCACGGGTCGCCGAGGCGGGCGTCGGTGAGGTCGGCGGTCGCGGTGGTCCCGCGTACCTCCAGAGCGAGGACGTGCCACGCGGAGGTGTCGAACCCGGGCGGCAGGGAGACGGACGCGCGCTGCACCTGACCGCCGAGCCGCGCCTCGATCCGTACCTGCCGAGCACCCGCGTCCAGCACCGCGCGCACCCCGGAACCGTCGGGGGCCGCCCGGGCGACCACACCGACCGAGCCGTCGGGGCCGTCTGCACCGTCACCGGGCACCCTCAGATCTGCCTCGACGCGTACGTCGGCGCGGGAGATCGACCGCCGGGTCAGCGCTGTCGTAGTGCCGGAGAGCCGGGCGAACCGGCCCGAGTCGGAGGCCTGGTCGGGGCCGGCGACGTTCATCGCGCCGTCGGGCACGGTGAACGCCGAGCCGGTCGCCGCCGGGTCCTCGAACCGGTCGTCCACCTCACCGAGCACCACCGGCGCGGGCTGCGGCTCCTGCGACGCGCCCAGCCCGGCGCGGACGATCGGCCAGCCGTCGATCCAGTCCATCCGGTCGAGGTTCATCGGCCGCATGGTGAAGCCGGGTGAGACGTCCAGCCACGGGTCGTTGCGGTCGATCGCATGGTAGGCCATGTACGTCTGCCCGCTCACGTCCAGCGCGGCGGAGTGGTGCCCGGTGCCGATCCACTTGTTGCCGTTGGGTGCGATGACGGGGGTGCCGCCCGCCCTGCTCGCCAGCAGCGGCTTGCCCAGCCTGTCGACGAACGGACCCAGCGGGCTGCGGGAGCGGCCGGCGAACACCGAGTAGCCGGTGGTGGGACCGGCGCAGCAGTTGGCGGACGAGCCGAACAGGTAGTACCACCCGTCGCGTTCCAGGACGTTCGGTCCCTCGTAGCGGGACGCCGCGACGTGCACCGGTTCGCTCACCGCGCGCCGCCCGTCCGCGGACAGCTGCACCACCCAGATCCCGGTGCCGAACCCGCCGTAGTAGAGGTAGTGGGTACCCGTGCTGTCGGTGAACATCGCCGGGTCGATCACCGTGTCGTACCCGCCGCCCACCGGCCTGGCCGGGATCAGTGGCTGGTCGGACGGCGTCCACGGCCCGGCTGGGGTGGGCGCGGTCGCCACGCCGATCGCCGGGTCGAACCCCTGCGTGCTCGTCGTGGTGTCGGGGACGGTGAAGTAGAGCAGGTACTTCCCGTTGAGGTAGCGGATGTCGGGTGCCCAGAAGCCGGTGGTCGCCGTGGCCCAGGTCGGCCGCCGGCCCTCGGGGAACACGTCGCCGACCTTGCGCCAGTGCACGAGGTCCGGCGAGGTGGCGATCTTGTACGACGACCCCGTTTGGCCGGTCTCGTCGTACGGACCGCCGGTGGCGTAGGCGTACCACTGGCCGTCCTTGCCCCGCATCACCGCCGGGTCGGGAAAGTCGATGGAGTACCCGCGGGTCACGTAGTTGGTGTACGTGGACCGCTCGGCGTCCGCGGGTCGGTCGGCGTTCGCCGGCATCGGCGCGGCGGCGAGGGCCAGTGCCGCGAGGGCCCCGCCGAGCACACCGGCCACGGCAGCACGCGGAGCACGGCCGGGACGGGCGAGTCGGGCCGGGCGGGCGAGTCGGGCCGGGCGGGCGAGTCGGACCTGACAGAACTGACGGGACTGGCGGAACTGACGGAACGGCTTCATCGGGCTCCTTCGGGTTCCGCGGGATCGCAAACACCACGGCTGCGTGGGCCACATCGGGGTACGACATGCCCGATGTGTCCGTTCCGACGTGTCTAGGCGCGCCGACCAACGTTGTAAACCCCGGCTGGCCGGGTCCGGCCGCTCGGCACCGGTCGCCGACCGCGCCAGGATGGAGACGTGGTCGGCCGCCCGGCCGGCGCGAAGCCTGCGCGACCCAGCGCGACGTCAAGCGTTCTGCGAAGGAGTCCCCATGCCGATCGCCACCGTCAATCCCGCCACCGGCGAGACCCTGGAGGAGTTCACCGCCCAGTCACCGGACGAGGTCGACCGCCGGATCGCGGGCGCTGCGGAGGCGTTCCGGGCGTTGCGGCGGACGACGTTCGAGACCCGCGCGGAGTGGATGCGGGCGACCGCCGACATCCTCGAACACGAGACCGACCGGATCGCCGCCACCATGACCATCGAGATGGGCAAGACGATCGGCGCGGCGAAGGCCGAGGCGACCAAGTGCGTACGCGGCATGCGCTACTACGCCGACAACGCCGAGCGCCTGCTGGCCGACGAGCCGTACGCCCACCCGGACAAGGTCGGCGCCTCCAGCGCGTACGTCACGTACCAGCCGCTGGGGCCGATCCTCGCCGTGATGCCGTGGAACTTCCCGCTGTGGCAGGTGGTGCGGTTCGCCGCGCCGGCGCTGATGGTGGGAAACACCGGGCTGCTCAAGCACGCGTCGAACGTCCCGCGCACCGCGTTGTACCTCGACACGCTGTTCACCCGCGGCGGCTTCCCCGAGGGCAGCTTCGCCACCCTGCTGATCGGCTCGTCCGACGTCGAGCAGGTGCTGACCGACCCGCGGATCCGGGCGGCGACACTCACCGGCAGCGAGCCGGCCGGTCGCTCGGTCGCCGAGATCGCCGGCCGGCACATCAAGAAGACCGTGCTGGAGCTGGGCGGCTCCGACCCGTTCGTGGTGATGCCCTCGGCCGATCTGGACAAGGCGGCGAAGGTCGCCACCACCGCACGCTGCCAGAACAACGGGCAGAGCTGCATCGCGGCGAAGCGGTTCATCGTGCACGAGGACTGCTACGACGAGTTCGCGGAACGCTTCGTCGCCGCGATGACCGCCCTGAAGGTCGGCGACCCGATGGACGAGGAGACCGACGTGGGCCCGCTGGCCACCGAGTCCGGCCGCGACGACGTCGAGCAACTCGTCGCGGACGCCGTGGGCAAGGGCGCGAAGGTGCTCTGCGGCGGCGACACCCCCGACCGCCCGGGCTGGTGGTACCCGCCGACGGTGCTCGCCGACATCACCCCGTCGATGCGGATGTACGCCGAGGAGGTGTTCGGGCCGGTCGCCCAGCTCTACCGCGTCGGGTCGCTCGCCGAGGCGGTCGAGCTGGCGAACGTCACGACGTTCGGTCTCGGCGCGAACGCCTGGACCCGCGACGGCGACGAGCAGGCGGCGTTCGTCCGCGATCTGGAGGCCGGGATGGTGACGATCAACGGCATGGTCACCTCCTACCCCGAGCTGCCGTTCGGCGGGGTGAAGAACTCCGGCTACGGCCGGGAGCTGGGCGCCCCGGGGCCGAAGGAGTTCTGCAACGCCAAGACAGTCTGGATTTCCTGAGGAGCCGACCCTCAGCCCCGTGTGGGGCACTGCGGTTCCTGACGCCGGCTGAGCCCGACACGAAAGGGCTGGGAGGGGCTCCCGCCCGCCACCAGGCCGCGGTCACGGCTGGGTGGCCGCTCGAGCGGGTGGGTCGGCGTGGTACGCCGGTCAGCCGCGGTACGCCGCGAACGCCAGCAGGGCAAGCGGCAGGCCGAGGGCCAGAACCCACGGCAGTCCGAAGACGAGCGGCACGACGCCGACGAGGGCGAAGTCCGGCCCACGGAAGATCTGCGCCACGAAGCCCGCCGGTAGCGCACCGGCCGGGGTGGAGATGAGCGGACCGTCGTAGCTGACCCGCTGCCGGGTCACCGAACGGATCCCGCCGGCGGCGATCGTCGCGGCGAGCGCGAGCCAGGTGACAGCGGCGGGTTCGGGTGCGGAGAATCCGAAGACGAGCATCGAGTTTCCGGCGACGGCGGGCAGTGCGGCCAGCGCCCACAGGACGGCGGCCGCCAGCAGGGGCGCCGCGAACGCGAGCCGCAGCGGCCGGTCGGCGACCGGGAAGGCGCGCCGCAGCCCGGCCGAACGCGCGACGACGTGCAGGCCGCCGCCCAGTGGACGTAGCGCGAGATAGCCGACCACCACGGCGAGGAGCGGGGTCAGTGTGGGTACGCCGACCCGGTCGACGGCGTACGGCACCGCCAGCAGGCCGACGGCGAGCGCCAGCCGCTGGGGCGACCGCAGCGACCGCTGCGCCTCCCGTACGGCGACCCCGACCAGGCCGCTCCCGTGCCCGCGCAGGGTGCGCCCGGCGCCCCGCTGCCGGAACCTCCGGGCGACCAGCAGGTCGGAGACCATCGAGGTGTCCAGGGAGGCCGCCGCGCCGGCCAGCCCGGACAGGAGTTCGCCCCCGGCGACGAGTTCGCGGCGCGGCAGCCGGCCGACCCGGTGGACGACGGTGACCACCAGGGCGACGGCCGCGACCGCCGCCACCACCGCGCACGCGACCAGCGGAGCCGGCTGTGCCCACGCCGTCGACCACACCGCCCGGTCGAGCAGAAGCAGGGGTACGGCGGCGAGGGTGGCGACCACCACCACGTCACATGCGATGCCCAGCGCCCGGCGTACCTTCGGCGCGCCCTGGGCGAGGATCGACGCCGCGACCGCCACCACGCCGACACCCGCACCGGCCAGCGCCCCCGCACCCACCGCGACCGGGTGGCTGGAGGTGAGCAGCACGAGAACGGACACCAGCGCGGCGCCGAGGACGGTCGCGCCTGCCAGCAACGCGGCCGCCGGCCGGAGCAGCAGCCCGCGCCGGTCGACCGGCGTACCGAGCAGGAAGGTTCCGGACGCCCGGCTGGCCACCAGCGGCCCCAGCGCGACCAGCGTCCGCACCGCGAGGGCCAGCACCGCCGCCCCGAGCGGCAGCGGCAGCACCAGCCGGGCGTCCACACAGCCCGGCCCGGAGCAGCGGGCAATCTCCAGCCAGGCCCGCGACAGTGTCGTACCGGCCATCGAGCCCACCATGAGCACCGCGAACAGCCACAGGTAGAGGTCGTCCAGCGCCTGCCCCAACGTGCGGTTGGAGTGGTCGCGGCGGCGTTGCCGCAGCTCCCGCCGCAGGCTCCGCGGTGTCGGTACGGCGGCCGGCCGGCCCGGAGTCGACGGTGCGCCCACTCGGGCGGTCATGCGTCGCCGCCGACGCGCAGGGTGTCGGTGGCGACCGCCTCGATCAGGTCCGGCGAGTGGCTCGCGAACACCACCGCCACCCCGTCGGCCAGGTCGGCGCGCAGCTTCTCGGCGAGCCACTGCCGACCCTCGACGTCCAGGCGCTGCTCGGGCTCGTCGAGCACCAGGAGCCGGCGCGGCCGGACGAACGCAGTGGCCAGCGCGAGCCGGTGCCGCTGCCCCGACGACAGCGTGCTGGGGAACTGGCGGGTGGTGCCGTCGATCCCGAGTTCGCGCAGCGTGTCGTCGACCGCGACCTCGGGATCGGGTACGCCATGTGCGCGGGCCAGCAGGTCGAGGTGCTCGGCGACGGTGAGGTCGGGGAAGAAGTCGATGTCGTCGAAGACGGTGGCCACGTCGCGGCGGATGTCGGCCGAGGTCTCCTCGTACGTCCTGCCGTCGAAGGTCACCGTGCCGCCGGTGGGCTTCTCCGCCCCGGTGAGACAGCGCAGCAGGGTGCTCTTGCCGGTGCCGTTGCGGCCCACCACGGCCAGCGCGGTGCCGGCGTTCACCTGGAACGACACCGCGTCCAGGACGACGTGGGCGCCGTACGCGTGACGGAGGCCGTCGACGGCGAGCAGCGGCGCGCTCATGCGGTCACCGCCTGCATGTCCAGGCTGCCGTCGATCTGGCCGAGCAGATCGAGGAACGCCTGCTTGCCCGCCGCCACGTCGCCCTCACCGGTCGGGGTGTCGACGGTCGCGGCGAACATGTCGGCGACCAGGTCGAGGGTCTGGCCGAGGAGCGCGGGACCGGTCTCGTCCCCGGCTCGGACAGGGCCGATCATGATCATGCCCAGCGAGACCACGCCCATCAGGTGGCCGAGTACCGCCGGGTCGACCTCGGCGCGGACCAGGCCGGCCGACCGCAGGCGATCCACGAACCCCTCGCTGAGCGCCAGCCGCGGGCCGCTCGCGCTGGGCGGGTTGCGGCGCAGCCGCGTGCCCAGCACCTCGACGTCACGGGTGTAGAGCGCGCGCAGGAAGGGCCGGTCGAGGAGTTCGGCGGTGCAGTGGTGGTAGATCCGGGACAGCCGGCCGCCCTGCTCATCGGCCAGGACGCGGGCGGCGGCGGCCCGGAGGTACGCCCGCAACTCGTGCCTGACCAGGGCCTCGACCAGGGCGTCCTTGCTCTGGAACTCCAGGTAGATCGCGCCCTTGGAGATGCCGGCGGCCCGGGCGATCTCGTCCACGGTGGTCTTGGCCACCCCGAACCGTACGAACAGTTCGGCGGCAGCGGCCAGCACCCGCTCGGTCCGATCCATCCCACTCCCTGCTACCCGGCCGAGGCGCCGGCTGACCGATTGAACCTATCCGGTCAGAAGGTAGCAGCCCTTTCCCGACCGGCTTCGGGGCCGGTCGCCGGGCCGGAATCCGGACCTGTTCCGGGGTCGGCCTCGGCCGAAGCCGGTGCGGGCCCGCGTTCCACCGCACCCGGCCCCGTCTCCGACGGACCTTCCAGCGCCAGCTTGTGAGCCAGCCGGGCCAGCGGCCGGGGTGCCCACCAGGCGGCGCCGCCGAGCAGCGCGAGCACCGCCGGCACCAGCAGTCCTCGTACGATCGTGGCGTCCACGGCGATCGCGATCAACATGCCGAGGCCGATCAGCTTCATGAACTTCAGCCCGCTCAGCGCGAACGCACCCACCACCACGGCCAGCAGCAGGGCGGCGGCGCTGATCAGCCCGCCGGTACGCCCCAGGCCGATGACCACGGCCTCCTTCGCCGACGCACCCGACCGGTAGGCCTCGGCGATCCGGGACAGCAGGAACAGTTCGTAGTCGGTGGACAGCCCGAACAGCACGGCCAGCATCAGCACCGGGATGGACGCGTCGATCGGCCCGGCCTCGGTGTTGAGCAGGCCGATCAGGTGCCCCTCCTGGAAGATCCACACCACAGCACCGAACGACGCGGTGAGCGACAATCCCGAGAGCACCACCGCCTTCACCGGTACGACGACCGACCCGAATGCCAGGAACAACAACACCAGGACCGCGCCCGCGAGCACGGCGAGCATCCACGGGATCCGGTCGCCGATGGCGTGCAGCGAGTCGACCAGCGACGCGGTGGGTCCGCCGACCAGGACCTCGTCGACCCCCGCGGGTGGAGCCAGGTCGCGCACCTTTCCGATCGCCTCCTGCGCGGCATCGCCCTGCGGGTCGCCGTCCACCTGCGCGGCGAGTACCACCCGGTCACCCTTCCCGCCGAGCGGGGCGACCTGTCCCATGCCGGGCACCGCCGAGACGTCCGCGGCGAACTCCCGCACCGCCCGCTGCCCCGGGGCCCGGCCGTCCGCGCCGACGAGGATTACCTGGGCCGCGTCGGTGGACGCGGCCGGCAGCCGGTCGCGCACCTGCTCGGTGGCGGTGCGCACCGGGTTGCCCTTGGGCAGCACCGAGGCGTCCACCTCGGCGTACTCCGCCCGCAGGAACGGCGTACCTGCGAGCAGCAGCGCGCCGATCACGATCACCGCGACCAGCGCGGGTTGCCGCATCACCGCCCGGCCGACCCGGCCCCAGCCGCGCTCGGCCCGGACCGCGGGCCGAGCGTGCCGGCCGGTGTTCCCGGGGCGACCGGCGCGTCGGCTCCGCACCCACGGGACCGCGAACGCATCGACCCGGGGGCCCAGGACGGCGAGCAGCGCGGGCAGCACGGTGACGGCGGACAGCGCGGCCACGATGACCGCGGCGATCCCGCCCAGGCCGATCGAGCGCAGCATGCCCTGCGGGAACACCAGCAGCCCGGAGAGCGCCGCAGCCACCGTGAGTCCGGAGACCAGCACGGTGCGACCGGAGGTGCGCATCGCCACCGCCAGGGCGGCCCGGACGCGTTCCCGGTCGGCATCCTTTCCGGTGCTCCGTCCACCGGCAGCCGCACCCGCTCCGGTGTGCAACTCCTCCCGGAACCGGCTGACGAGGAACAACCCGTAGTCGATGGCCAGGCCGAGGCCCAGCAGGGTCACGATGTTCATCGCGAACACCGACACGTCGGTGAACGCCGAGAGCACCCACAGCACGCCGAGCGCGCCGACGATGCCGATCCCACCCACGACCAGGGGCAGCCCGGCCGCGACCAGGCCGCCGAAGACCACCACGAGCAGGACCATCAGGACGGGGAACGACACGAGTTCGGCCCGCTTCAGGTCGCTCTCGGTCTGCGCGTTGACCGCCACCCCCATCGCCGCCCAGCCGCTGAACCGCACGGTCAGGCCCGGTACGCCGTACGTCGCGCCGGCCTCGCCGTCCAGCGCCCGCTGCACGGTCTTCCAGTCGGCCAGTTGGTCGCCCTTGCCGGTCACCTGCAACCGGATGCCCACCGCGCCGGTACGCCCGTCGCGGGACAGCTGCGCCGGCTGCTGCCACCAGCCGGTCGCACCGGCCACCTTCGCGCCGGGCAGGTCGGCGACCTTCCGCTGGACGGCACGAACGGTCGCCGGGTCGCGCAACGACTGCCCCGCGGGCACCGTGTAGACGGCCAGGGCGTCCACGCCGTGGTCACCGAGCGCCTTGTCCACGGCTGCGCTCGCGCGCACGGACTCGCTGCCGGGCACCTCGTACCCGCCCTGGTCGAGCCGGCCGGTGAGTGTCGTCGACGCCACCCCGGCGAGCACCGCGAGAGCGGCCGCCACCGAAAGAATCCACCAGCGACGTCGCACGACCAGCCCTGCCCAGCGTGCGAGCATGGAGACCTCCGGAATGCGGAAAATGTGACGATCCTAAACTTGCTAATGGATCGTAACGAATGGCGAGGTGGGCAGCGACATGAGAGAGGCCACATCGACGCGTGGTCCCGGTGTGTCCTCGGCCGTTCACCCTGCGAGCGCAGCTGCCTCGGACGCCCGGCCGAGCCGCCGGGAGTTGCGCCGGCGGGAGTTCCTCGCCGACATCGGCGACGCCGTCCGGGAGCTGGTCGTGGCCGAGGGGCAGCCCGCGGTGACCATGGCCGCGGTCGCCGCCCGGCTGGGCGTCACCGCGCCCGCGCTCTACCGCTACGCACCCCAGGGACGCACCGGCCTGCTGGACCTGGGCTGCGCCTCCGTCGCGCACGAGGTCAGCGCGGCCCTGCGCGACTACCGGGCCTCGCTGGGCCCTGACCCGCTCGACCAGGCGGTCGGCATCTGCCGGGCGTTCCGCCGTTGGTCGTTGGATCACCGCGCGGAGTTCGCCCTGCTCTTCGCGCACCCGGCGGAACACCTCAACCAGCTCGCGTTCCGCACCGGAGCACCGGCCGGCGCCGACCCCGACGACGACGCCGGCGCCGACAAGGGTGTCGAGGCCGAGGTGATCGAGGCCGTCCACGATCTCGCCTGGGTCTTCGAGGAGACGATGCTCCGGCTGTGGGCCGCCCGGTCCTTCGACGTACCAGCCGACGAGACGCTGCCCGCGGCGCTGCGGACCAGCCTCACCGGATACCGCGACGAGGTGCTCACCCGCGCCCGGGCGGCAGGCGTGGCAGTCGACTCGCTTCCGGTGGCCGCGATCTCCACCCTGCTGCAGTGCTGGGTACGGGTGTACGGCCTGATCTCGTTGGAGACGTTCGGGCACCTGACCCACATCGGCGGCGATCCCGAGCCGTTGTTCGAGTCCGTCCTCGACGAGCTGACCCGCTTCGCCGGCGCGGCTCCCGGCCGGGGCTGAGGCCGGAGCCGGGGCCTGGCCCTGCCGCAGTCACTCCTCGACGCTGCCCCCGAGGACGAGTGACAGGGTCGCCCCGGCACCCTCCACCAGCCGCACCGGCACGCCCCAGTCCTGCTGGTGGATGTGGCACATCGGGTGCTCGGCGTCCTCGTCGCAGCTCGCCGCGGTGGCCGCCACGTGCAGGACACCATCGCCGACGGCGGCGTCCAGGACCAGCCGCCGGGTGAGGTGGGTGCCGCTGCCCTCACCCTCGCGCAGCAACGCCGGCGGGGTCGCGGACACGAACAACCTGGTCGCCGGACCGGCGGAGTCGTCCAGCTTCTGCCCCGGCGGCGGCTCGAACTCCACCACCAGCTCCACCACACCGGGCGCGACCGTCGTCACCGGGCGCTGGGTCTGGTGGGCGAACTCGCGGACGGACCGTACCTGGCCGCCGAGCGGGAACCTCGCCACCCGGTGCGCGGCCGACTCCACCACGATCAGCGTGTCCCCGTCGACCACGGCGCCGCTCGGCTCGACCAGGCCGGCGAGGAGGGTCGTCACCGTGTCCGCCGCGGGGTCGTACCGGCGGACGGCGCCGTTGTAGGTGTCGAGGACCGCGACCGAGTCGTCGGGCAGCACGGTCACCCCGAGCGGGTGCTGCAGCAACGCCTGGCCGGCCGGGCCGTCCCGCAGGCCGAAGTCGAACAGGCCGGTGCCCACGACCGTGTGCACCTCGCCGTCCTCGACGTAGCGCAGTGCGGAGGTCTCGGCGTCGGCCAGCCACAACCGCCGCCCGTCCGCGGACACCGCGAGCCCGGACGTCTGGGCGAACCACGCCTGCGGCAGCGGGCCGTCTGCCAGGCCCTCGTTGGTCGTACCCGCCACCGGACGCGCCTCCCGGCTCGCCGGGTCGAACGTCCACAGCTGGTGGATCCCCGCCATCGCCACCCAGACCTGGCCGGCGTACCACGCCACGTCCCAGGGGCTGGACAGCGCGCCGACCCCGTCACCACGCATCCACTGCAGGCCGTTGCCGGCGAGGGTGTGCACCTGACCGGTCGACAGGCGTACGCCGCGCAGGGCGTGGTTGGCGGTGTCGGCGACCACCACGTCGTAGCCGGCGGACGCGGCGACGTCGGGCGGGAGGAGACACAGGCCGTTCGGCTCGCGGAACGCCGCCTCGTGCGGGCCGCCGTCGAGGAAGCCGCGCTCGCCGGTGCCGATCCGGCGGACGACGGTCTCCAGGTCGGGCGCCAGCACGGCCAGGCTGTGCGCTCCCGCGTCGGCGACCAGCAGGTTGCCGTCGGGCAGGGGCGCCGCCTTGGCGGGGAAACGCAGGGCGGTGTCGGGCGGGGGCGGCGGGACGTACGGCGAGGAGTCCCGGCGCAGGGTCGCCCGGGCGTCGTGGGCCGGCACGAGTTCGGCCAGCAGGGCGTCCAGCGCGTGCGCGTGGCCCTCGCCGGAGTACTGCGCGACGACGTACCCCTCCGGGTCGACCAGGGTGAGCGTCGGCCAGGCCCGCGCGGTGTAGGCCTGCCAGGTGGTCAGGTCAGGATCGTCGAGAACGGGATGGCGGACGGCGTACCGCTCGATCGCGGACCGGACGGCCGCCTCCTCCGCCTCGTGGGCGAACTTCGGCGAGTGCACGCCCACCACGACCAGGACGTCGGAGTACTTCTCCTCCAGAGGCCGCAGCTCGTCCAGGACGTGCAGACAGTTGACACAGCAGAAGGTCCAGAAATCCAGCAGCAGGAAGCGGCCCCGGAAGTCGGCCAGCTCGTACTGCCGGCCGCCGGTGTTCAGCCAGCCACCACGTCCGACCAGCTCAGGGGCACGTATCCGCATGAGCGGAACTTATCTTGTAAGCCCGCGACGTGCCCGTCCCGGGAGGTCGCGTCAGGTGCGGCGGGCGTACCAGCCCGGAACGAGGTCCGGCTCCCGGGGGTAGCGCTCGAGGTCCTCGCGGAAGTCGTCCTCGGTCGCCGACGCCACGCTGGGCTCGCCGTCGTAGTCGAAGTCGATGCTGAACCGCCCGTCGGAGGCGAGCTCGAACCGGGCGGTGTACCACGCGCCCTTGCCCGTCTCGTACGTCGCGTCCCGCAGGTCCGAGAACAGCTCATAGAGATCGTCGGGCATCCCGGTCGAGGTCTGCCGCCCGGTCCGGTCGGTGTGGACGACGTCGAACCGCGCCTGGTCCCCGACCATCGAGCAGACCACCCGGGCGGAGGTGAAGTCGTCCGGCAACTCGTCGACGAGCGCCTGCCCGATCGCCTGCAGGAGCTCCTGTTGGCGTGCCTGGTCCACCATCGCCTGCGTCCCTACTTCGGCTTGCTGCGGTTGGAGATTACTTCCGTGACCGTATAGGGCGGGCTGCCGTCCCTCGGCGTCACGGTGTATTCCACCTTGAACCAGTCCGGCCGTTCTCCTTCACCGCGGTACTTCGGTACGACCTTCAGGTCGACGTCGTTGTCGGCGTCGACCAGGTCCTTCAGCCGCCGCTCCATGTTGCGCCACTGCCCGTAGCTGTTCTCCCGCCAGCTCTGCGGCAGCGTGTTGATCCCCGCTCCCGATCCGCCCAGCTCGCGGGCGATGATGTGGCCGCCGGCGTCGGTGTCGTAGCCCTGCGGGTTTCCGGACTGGCGGCGGTCGGCGCCTCCGGACAGGACCTGCTGGTCGGGGTCGCGGACGTTCTTGTTCCGCACCAGCCGGCCCTCCACCCGGGAGACCCGGCCGTGCCTGTCGGTCTGGTAGACCGCGCTGAGCCCGGTGTCCCGGTCGTGGACGCGGTAGATCGTGTCCGGTTCCCACCCGCGCCTGGAGTTGGGCGCGTCCCGGGCGGTTGTGTGCCCCGACGGCGTGTGGCCAGGCAGGTGGTGGCGGTTGACCCGGGCGTCGGAGGGGTCGACGTGATGAACGCGGACCCGCCGGCCGGACATCTTCTCCAGCCGCCTGACGATCGCGCGCGCCACGCGCGTGCTCGACTCCCCCGCCACACCACGTCGTGCCATGTCGCGTTCTCCCCGGCCACCTCGTCAGCGAGCTCTCACGATAGAGGGCGGACCGTTCGGGTAGGCGACCGTTTTCCACAGGGGGTCGTTGTCCACAGTTCGGCGCCCGCGCGTCCTCGGCCAGAAGGCGCGGCGGACTACAGTGCCGGGTGGTCCTGCCGAGCCGGTCGGGTACGACACCGGCTCGGTCTTCGGGTGCCGGTCAGAGCGGGAACGAGTGGGAAGAGGTGTGCGCCGATGTCGCGAGCAGGGCGAGCCGGTAAAGCCGGATGGTTCGTGCTGGTCGCCGCCGGAGCGCTGGTCGCCGGATGCGGAGTACCCGCGGTGCAGCCGGTGAGTCTCGCCGAACGCCCGCCGAAGGCCCCGCCGAGCCGCTCGCCCCAACCCGGCGACACCTCGACCTCCGGCCCCACGCCGAAGCCCACGGCCACGGTGAAGCAGGAGTCACCCACTGCCGGCACCGTGCGGGTGACCTGCGCGACGCTCGAGTTCGCCATGCCGTCGTCGTGGACGGCGAAGGAGACGACGGACGGCGCGACCTACACCGTGTCCGGCGACGACGGCGGCGGTCAGGTGAGCGTGTCCGGGCGGTACTACACGGGGGAGCGGGCACAGCGGTCACAGGCGGATCTGCGCGCGGTCGTACGCGGAACCGACGGGGTGACGCTGCAGCGCGACACCGACAACCAGGTCGTCGGGAAGCTGAGCGTGCAGCGCGGCACCGAATGGCGTTTTGCGCAGGCCTTCCCCGACGACCGGAGCGAGGTCGTCAAGATCACCTACACCCCGGCGGACGACGCCTCCGACTCGGCAGTCAGCGAGACGACCGACCTGGTGCAGAACGCCGTCGGGAAGCTGGAGATCACCGACCCCGGCACCTGTGACCAGGCCGGTTAGAGCCTGTCCTGCAGGGTCCGGCCGCGGCGGCCACGGGGCGGACCCGAAGAGTCCGCCCCGCAGTCACGCGCTTGGATCCGGCTCGGTCCTCAGATGGGCATCGACACGAACGGCGAGGCGTACGCGTCGACCTTGTCCAGTCGCCCGGCGATCTGCTCGGCGCTCAGCGAGGCACGGTCCTTTTCACCCTGGATGAGCTTGGACAGCAACCGCACCTCGCCGGCGGTGGCGATGCCGGTGATCTGCGGGTGGGAGAGCACCCACGCCAGCGCGGCGGTGATGTTGTCCTGGTCGTCCAGCGGCTCGTACCACGTCGTGTAACGGTGGTCGTCCTCGGTCCAGGTGCGCCGGGCAACCGTCTTGATGATCATCAGACCGGCGTCCACCCGCTGCGTCTCGGCCGCCAGCTCCTGCCACGCGTTGTAGTAGGTCTCGTCGCGGCCGAGGGCGTAGTTGAGCGGGGTGAGCACGGTGTCGAACGGGAACCTGCGCAGCGCCTCGCGGTGGGTGGCCGGCGCCTCGTGGCCGTGGCCGGTGATCCCGATGTGGGACACCAGGCCCTCGTCGCGCGCCCGGATCGCCGCCTCCAGCGCGCCACCGGTGCCGGTCGCCTTGTCCAGCTCCTCACGGTCACCGACCGCGTGCAGCTGGATCAGGTCGAGCCGGTCGGTCTGCAGGCGTTCCAGGGAGGCGTTGATCTGCGCCCAGGCCGCCTCACGCTCCCGCTCACCGGTCTTGGTGGCGAGGAAGATCTGGTCACGGATGCGCGGCATCCACGGGCCCAGCCGCAGTTCGGCGTCGCCGTAGCTCGCGGCCGTGTCGAAGTGGTTGATGCCCGCGTCCAGCGCCTCCTGGATCGACGCGTCGGCGACGTCCTGGGTCACCTCGGCGAGCGCTGCCGCGCCGTAGATGAGGACGCTGCTCTGGTGCTCGAGCCGTCCTAGCCGCCGCTTTTCCATGGTGAACTCCGCTCCACGAGTCTGGACACGATCGTGCGCCCGCGCGACCTGCGTGCCCGGGCACGGCGTTCACTCTACGGCGACGGGGCGCCATACGGTGTGGCCACGCCTGGCCAATCGAACGCCGAGCGGCCGGACCATTCCGGCGAATCCGGCGTCAGGCCGGGGCCGGCCGGCGGCTCTGCACGATCCGGAACCGGCCGGTCACGTAGGCCGCGTCGACGTAGGCGGCGTTGGCGGCCGGGTTGGCGCCCGTGCCGTGGTAGTCGCTGAACGCCGCCGACTGGTTGACGTACACCCCGCCGGTGAGGTTCTCCGACAAGGCGACGCCCACGTCCAGCGCGACCTCCCGGGCGGCGTCCAGGACCGGCTCGGAGGTGGAGTACACCGCCGCGGTCATCGCGCCGCGCTCGTGGCCGAGCCGGCGCACCAGGTCCAGCGACTCGCTGGTGTCGGCCGTCCGGACGAGGAACGTCACCGGGCCGAAGCACTCCCGGGCGTACGGCCGGTCCCCGGGGTCGCCCGGACCACCCGCGTCGACCGCCACGATCGCGGGGGTGCGGACCACCGCGTCCGGGTGCGTGGGGTGGTCCAGCGAGCGCGACTCCAGCACCATCTCACCGAGGTCCGCGGCTCGCTCCACCCGGCCGAGCACGTCGTCGTTCACGATCGCGCCGAGCAACTCGACCGCCCGGGCCTCGTCGGCGAGCAGCTTGTCGACTGCCGCGGCGAGTCCCGCGCCGACGTCGGCGAAGCTCTTGTGACCCTCGTCGGTCTCGATCCCGCCGGCCGGCACGTAGATGTTCTGCGAGGTCGTGCACATCTGCCCGGAGTACAGCGACAGCGTGAACGCGAGGTTGGCCGTGAGGCCGCGGAAGGAGCCGGTGGAGTCGATCACGACCGGGTTGACGCCGGACTTCTCGGTGTGGACGAGTGCCTGGGTGGCGTGTGACTCCAGCCAGCCGCCGAACTCCCCCGACCCGGTGAAGTCGACGATCCGCACCTCCGGACGGGTGGCGAGGTCCTTCGCCAGGCCGGCGTCTTCGGCCTCGGCGGCGAGGGTGACGAGGTGCGGGTCGAAGCCGCGCTCGGCCAGGACCTCCTGGCAGGTCTGGACGGTGATGGCCAGGGGGAGCACCGCCCGCGGGTGCGGCTTCACCACGACCGGGTTGCCGGTGACCAGGGACGCGAACAGGCCGGGGTAGGAGTTCCAGGTGGGGAACGTCGTACACCCGATCACCACCGCGACCCCGCGGGGGACGACGGTGAACGTCTTCTCCACCCGCACGGGGTCGCCCTTGGCCGGGCGCTCCCACACCATCGTCGCCGGGTGCCGGGTCATCTCGGTGTGGGCGAACGCCACCGCCTCCAGCGCCCGGTCCAGCGCGTGCGTCCCACCGGCCTGGAAGGCCATCACGAACGCCTGGCCGGTGGTCGCCATCACCGCGTTCGCGAGCTCGAAGACGCGTCCGTGCAGCCGCTGCAGGATCTCCAGCGTCACCTCGACCCGGGTGTCGGGTCCGGCGTCCCGCCACCGGGCCATGCCGGCCCGGGCGGCGGTGAGCAGGTCGTCCAGGCCCCCGGCGCCGACCTGTGGATAGCGCACGCCGAGCGGGATGCCGAACGGCGACTTCTCGGTGGCCACGGCGCCGTCCGCGCCCGGGACGCTGACCGGAAAGGCCCGTCCCTCCCACGCCTCGAACGCCCGCTGCCCCTCCGCGGCCGCGTCGGGTCCGTAGACACGTGGGCTCGGGGACTCGGGGAACGCGGAGTAGTAGCCGCGGGAACGGATTGCGGCGACGGCCTGGTCGAGAGTGTCGGCATCCACGGCGTCAGCGTAGGCGTTCGGCGGCCTCCCCGGCGTGCATTGCACGGACGCGTTCCGGCGCCGGCTGGGACCCGACCGCTGTCCCTCGTGTATGCGCTGCCGCACCGAGCGGATCTTGGGGCCGAGCAGTGCCAGGACGTCCCCACCGCACGGTCTGTGGACGACAACCGGGCGGAGGGCAGGCCACGCACGTGGCGCCACGGGTGGTCCACAGTACGAGTGCACGCGCGCTCGCACGTACGCCAGGATGGGGCCATGGCGGTACTTCCTGTTTCCACTCCGGTCGGTGTCGTGGGCGCCGGGACGATGGGCGCCGGCATCGCCCAGGTCGCCCTGGTCGCAGGCCACGAGGTGCGGTTGTACGACGCGCAGGACGGCGCTGCCGACCGCGGCGTCGCCCAGATCCTGGCCCGGCTGGACCGGCTGGTCGAGAAGGGCCGGCTCGAGAGGTCCGCCGCCGATGCGGCGCGGGGCCGGCTGACCGCCGCCGCCTCGCTGGCCGACCTCGCGCCGAGCGGCCTGGTGATCGAGGCCGTGGTCGAGCAGCTGCCGGTCAAGCGGGAGGTGTTCGGCACCCTGGAGAAGGTCTGCGCCGACGACGCGATCCTGGCCACCAACACGTCCACCCTGTCGGTGACAGCCATCGCCGCCGGCCTGCGGCGTCCGGACCGGGTCAGCGGCATGCACTTCTTCAATCCCGCCCCGCTGATGGCTCTGGTGGAGGTGCCCGCGGGCGCGGCGACCGACCCGCAGGTGGCACAGACAGTCGCCGACACCGCCACCGCCTGGGGCAAGACGCCGGTGCGGTGCGCGTCGACACCCGGCTTCGTCGCCAACCGCGTGGCCCGGCCGTTCTACGGCGAGGCGATGCAGGTGCTGGAGGAGGGCGGCGCCGACTGCGCCACCATCGACGCCGTACTCACCGAGGCGGCCGGGTTCCCGATGGGCCCGTTCACCCTCGCCGACCTGGTGGGCAACGACGTCAACCTCGCCGTCGGCCGGTCGGTGTGGGAGCAGACGTTCGGCGACCCCCGCTATGCGCCGTTCGTCGCCCAGCAGCAGGTCGTCGACGCCGGCTGGCTGGGGCGGAAGACCGGCCGCGGGTGGTACGAATACGGCGGGGACGCCGGGAGTTCGGGGCCGCCCCGGCCGCGGACGGCGCAGCCGCGAACGCCTCCGGACCAGGTGACCTACCACGGCGGGTTCACCGCCTGCTTCGGCCTGCTCGACCGGATCGCCGCGGCCGGGGTGAGCATGGAGCGGTACGACACCGGGCCGGCTGCCCAGCGTTCCGGACCGGGCGAGTTCGAGCCGGGTGAGTCGGCGTACGGCATCGAACTCCCCGGCGGCGGCCTGGTCCTGGAGACGACCGGCGAACCCGCCACCTTCGACGGCGACGCGGTGACCCTCGACTGGGTGGGTGACGCGGCGACGGCCACGCGCGTGTGCCTGGCCCCCGGCGACGCCTGCGAGCCGGGCACCCTCGACCACGCGATCGGCTTGTTCCAGGCTGCCGGCCTCGCGGTCAGCGTCATCGACGACGTGCCCGGTCTGATCGTCGCCCGCACCGTCTGCATGCTGGTCAACGAGGCCGTCGACCTGGTGGCCCGCCGGGAGGCGAGCGCCCCCGACGTCGACGTGGCGATGCGGCTGGGCACCGGCTATCCGCGCGGTCCGCTGGCCTGGGGTGACCAGGTGGGCCCGGAGGTCGTCGCGGACGTCCTCGGCACGCTCGCCCGCGCCTACCCCGGCGGTAGGTATCGCCCGAGCCCTCTGCTGGTCCGGGCCGCCCGGACCGGGCGCTCGCTGCGCAGCCTCTAGCTCCCGGGTAAGCCCGTGTCCGGGAACTTTCCCCGAGAAAGTCGCGAACCCTCCTCGCGGTGCGGACATAGAGGGGATGTGGATCAACTCCGGCCCACCGGCGACTCCGACGGGGAGCTCTGGCGTAAGGCCGCCAAGGGCGACGACCCGTCGGCGTTCGGTGGGCTCTTCGAGCGCCACATCGACGCCGTCTACAACCACTGCTTCCGCCGTACCGGATCGTGGGAAGCAGCGGAGGACCTCGCCTCGGTGGTGTTCCTGGAGGCATGGCGGCGTCGGCACGACGTCTCGCTCAGCGGAGAGTCGATCCTCCCCTGGCTGCTCGCGGTGGCCAACAACGTCGTCCGCAACCGCGACCGCAGCCTGCGGCGTCATCGGCGCCTGCTCGCGAAACTGCCACCGGCGGTGGTCGCCCCCGACCCCGCCGACGACGCGGTCTCCCGAGTCGACGACGAGCGCGCCATGCAACGGGTGCTCGAGGTCTTCACCCGTCTCTTACCAGACGAGCAGGACGTGCTCGCGTTGTGCGTCTGGGCCGGACTCAGCTACACCGACGCCGCCGTGGCCCTCGGGATTCCCGTCGGCACGGTCCGCTCCCGGCTCTCCCGCGCCCGCGAACACCTACGCCGGCTTGCCGGGCTCGAGGCGGGCGCGGGACGAACGGGGGGTCCCGCGCCCACCTCGAGCCCGGGAAGTACCCAGGAAAGGGCCCCGGGAAGGGCCTTCTCGGCGCGCCGCTCGAACAACGTGAACGGGGAACTCCTGCCATGACCGACGACGACTTCCACCTTCCACCCCCACGAACGATGCCGCGGGAACGCCGGGACGCGCTCCGCACCGCGCTCGTCGCCGAGGTGAGCGGCACCAGCCGCCCCTGGTGGCGGCGCACCTGGAAGGGCGCGGCCGTCGGAGGAAGTGCCTTCGCGATGGTGCTGGCCGGTGGTGCCGCCACCGCCTACGTCGCGTTCAAACCACCGAGCGACACCAGCAGCGTCCTGTGCTACTCCGCGCCGAGGGTCGAGTCGGCACACGTCGACGTCGCCCGGGTCGCGGTCGCCCGGGAGATGCCCGCGGGAAGTTCCGCCTCGGCCAGCGGCACCGTTGCCATCCACGATCCGGTCGCCGCGTGCGGGCAGGCGTGGCGCACCGGTCTCGTCTCCGCCGGCCACCGAAGCCCCACCGCAGCGCAGGGCCGTACGGCCCGCGTCCCCCCTCTTGTGGCGTGCACCCTCGACAAAGGCGTGGCGGGGGTGTTTCCAGGACCTCCCTCCACCTGTGAACGCCTCGGCCTGCCAAGCGCCACAAGATGAGCCGGCCGCGCTGCCCCCGGGCGGCAGCGCGGCCGGCGAGCCCCTCGACCGGGCCGGGCGGGACCCGCCCGGCCCGGTCGGCCCCCCGGGATGTCGGGATGGCCAGGAGGCTCAGAAGAACTTGATCGACGACGTCCGGTCGTTCATCGTGCCGAACGTCGAGCAACTCCCGTCGCAGTAGCGGTAACTGCCGGTGTAGCTGGTGCCGTCGTGGTGCCGGCCGAGGCAGTTGGAGTACGTGCGGGCGGAGGAGATGCGGTTGTCGAAACCGAGACTGGACAGGTTGGGGAAGCCGTACCACGTCCCGGAGTAACAGCCGGAGCCGCTGGAGCCGTAGAGGACCAGCGAGTCACCGCCGTAGTTGGAGTCTTCGTACTCGATCCCCACCAGTGGCTGGGAGGCGAGCGCGGAGGGGGTGGAGACGACGCCCGCGGCCTGCAGCTGCCGGGTGCTCACCGAGCGGGCGTCGGGAGCCAGCCGGACCCGGCCTGCCGTGGCGTAGGAAACGGACTCCGCGAACGAGCCGAAGCAGGAGATCCTGCTCGGCTTGGCGAAGTGGGCGCCGGTGCCCGGCTGCCCGGCCCGCATGGCCGGCATGCCGACCGCACAGTGCCGGGAACGGTCGGGAACTCCGGTGGCCGCCTGGGCGGCCTGGGCCTGCCAGGACACGAGAACCAACGTGGCCAGCACGGCCAGCCAGGTATTTCGATGTCGACGCACGATGAGTACCTCCCGAGAAGCGAGCAACCGATCATGACATGTGCGGCTGATCACGGTCACGTACGTTTGTCCGGTAATCACCCAACGTACCCGCGGTCTTACGGCGGCGGCGGCCTCGGCGGAGGGGAATGTTCGGCGGTTCGCTGATCATCACCGGCACGTCACCGGCTGTTGCGCCGGCGGTCACCGCTGCGGCGTACACAAACGATCATGTCCGCACCCCGCGTCCCCCAGTCATCCCAGCTCTCGTCCCAGTCGTCGCCCCGTCAGCCGTCCGCCCTGCCGCGCCGCACCCTGTTGCGCGCGGGACTCACCTCGGCAGGGTTCGCCACCGCCGGGCTCGCCGGCCTCGTCCACGCGCCCGTCGCCGGCGCCTCCACCGCGTCCGCCGATAGGCCTCTCACGGCACCCGCCGCGCTCCGCTCCGGCCGGCCCCGGCTGACCCACGGCGTCGCCAGCGGTGACCCGACCGCGAACGGTGCGGTGGTGTGGGCCCGCGCCGACCGCACCGCCCGGATGTGGGTCGAGGTCAGCCGGACGCCGGACTTCCGCCGGGCGGTCACCGTGCCCGGGCCGGTGCTCACCGCGCAGACCAACCACACCGGACGGGTGGACCTGCACGGCCTGCCGTCCGGCCAGGAGTTGTTCTACCGCGTCCACCTCGAGGACCCCGACCGCTACGGGGTCCGGGGCGAGGCGCTGTCCGGCCGGTTGGTCACCGCGCCCCGGGACCGGAGGGACATACGGTTCCTGTGGTCGGGCGACATGGTGGGCCAGGGCTTCGGCTCCAACCCCGACCTCGGCGGCATCACCATCTTCGACCGGATGCGCGCGCTCGCCCCGGACTTCTTCCTGCACTCCGGCGACTCGGTCTACGCCGACGGCCCGCTGACCGAGGCCGTCACGCTGCCCGACGGGCGGGTCTACCGCAATGTCGTGACGGAGGAGAAGAGCCGGGTCGCGCAGACCCTCGACGAGTACCGCGGCCAGTGGGCGTACAACCTGCTGGACCGCAACGTGCGTGCCTTCGCCGCGGAGGTGCCGCAGGTCAACCAGTGGGACGACCACGAGGTGCACAACAACTGGTACCCCGGCCAGATCCTGGAGGACGACCGCTACACCGAGAAGCGGGTGGACGTCCTGGCCGCGCGGGCGCGCCGGGCGTTCTTCGAGTGGATGCCGATCCGGACGTCGCACCGCGACCCCGAGGGCCGGGTCTACCGGAAGGTGTCGTACGGACCGCTGCTGGACGTGTTCGTGCTGGACATGCGGACCTACAAGGACCCGAACACGCCCGGGCTGGAGACCGTCCCGGACGGCGGCGTACTTGGTTGGCGGCAGTTGCGCTGGCTGACCGACGGGCTGCTCGGGTCGCGCGCCACCTGGAAGGTCGTGGCCAACGACCTGCCGCTCGGCCTGGTCGTCCCCGACGGCGCGACCGCGATCGAGGGCGTCGCCCAGGGCGACCCCGGTGCACCGAAGGGACGCGAGCTCGAGATCGCCACCCTGCTGTCGGCCCTGCGCCGCCAACAGGTGGACAACGTCGTCTGGCTGACCGCCGACGTCCACTACACGGCCGCGCACCACTACTCACCGGACCGGGCGACCTTCACCGACTTCTCGCCGTTCTGGGAGTTCGTGTCCGGCCCGCTCAACGCCGGCGCGTTCGGGCCGAACAGGCTGGACGCGACCTTCGGACCGGAAGCGGTGTACGTGCACGCCCCGCCGCGTCAGGGCGCCTCGCCGATGGAGGGCTGGCAGCACTTCGGCGAGGTGGAGATCGCCGGGGACAGCGGGGAGCTGACCGTCCGGCTGCGCGACCAGGAGGCGAACGTGCTGTACGCGCGGACCCTCACCCCCGGCCGCCGCTGATCCTGTCCCGGGTGGACCCCGCCCTACGCGAGCAGCAACGCGGAGGCGGGGTCCTCCAGCACGCTCGCGACGTCCATCAGGAAGCGCGAGCCCTGTTCGCCGTCGACGATGCGGTGGTCGAACGACAACGACAGCGTGGCCACCCAGCGCGGGACCACCTCGTCGTCGACCACCCAGGGTTGCTTGCGGATCGCGCCGACGGCGAGGATGCCGGACTCGCCGGGGTTCAGGATCGGGGTGCCGCCGTCGACGCCGAACACACCGACGTTGGTGATCGTGAACGTCGTACCCAGCATGTCCGCGGGCGGCGTCTTGCCGGCGCGGGCGGTCTGGGTCAGCTCGGTCAGCGACCGGGCCAGTTCGGCCAGCGGCATCCGGTCGGCGCGCTTGATGTGCGGCACCATCAGTCCGCGCGGCGTGGCGGCCGCGATGCCGAGGTTGACGTCGCGCTTGAGGACGATCTCGCCGGCCGGCTCGTCCCAGGTCGCGTTGAGTTCGGGCGTACGCCGCAGCGCGAGCAGGCAGGCCTTGGCGACCACCACCAGCGGGGACAGCCGGACGTCGGCGAAGTCGCGGCGGGCGCGGAGCCGGTCCAGCAGTTCCATCGTCGCGGTGGCGTCGACACTGACCCACTCGGTCACGTGCGGGGCGGTGAACGCGCTCTGGGTGACCGCCTGCGCAGTGGAGCGGCGTACTCCGCGGACCGGGATCCGGGTCTCACCGGCGGTGGGTACGGCGGTTGCGGTCGCGGCCTGGTCGGGCTCGGCCGTCGTACCGGCTGTCGTACCGGCTGTCGTACCGGCTGTCGTACCGGCGGCGAAGGCCTCCACGTCGGCCCGGCTGACGGTGCCGTTCGGGCCGGTCGGCGGCACCTGGGTGAGGTCGACGCCCAGGTCCTTGGCCAGCTTGCGGACCGGCGGCTTGGCTAGCACACCGGGGCCGGCGGTTGCGGGTGCGGGAGAAGCCGGCACGGGTGTCACGGGTAGCGGCGGCGCGGGAGTCGTGGGCGTTGCGGGGACGGAGGGGGCGGCGGGAGTCGCGCTCGCCGGAGCGGGCACGGGCGCGCCGGTACGCGGGCGACGGCGGGCGGAGGTCGTCCGCGGGCCGTACCCGACGAGCATGCTGGTCTTCTGCTCGTCGGCAGCCGCGGCCTTCTCGGTGGTCGCGGACGAGGTCCCGGCGGCGACGTCGAAGGAGCCGGCGACGGCCGCCTCGGCGGCCTGGGGAGCAGAGGACGCCGGAGCGGCGGACGCCGGAGCAGTAGCGGCCGGGGCGGGTGGCACGGCGGTGCCGGGCGCGGCCACCCGGATGATCGGCGTACCGACGGGGACGACTTGCCCCTCGGGCACCAGCAGTTCGGCGATCGTCCCTGCGTACGGGCACGGCAACTCGACCAGCGACTTCGCGGTCTCGATCTCGACCACGACGTCGTTGACCTTCACCTCGTCACCCGGCTTGACCCGCCAGGACACGATCTCGGCCTCGACCAGCCCCTCGCCGACGTCAGGGAGCCGGAACTCGCGCGCTTCGGTCATGGACCATCCCTTCGTACGTTCGGTCCCTCAGTAGGCGAGTACGCGGTCGACCGCGTCGAGGATGCGGTCCAGGTCGGGCAGGAAGTTCTCCTCCGCCCGGGCCGGGGGGTACGGCGTGTCGAACCCGCCCACCCGCCGCACCGGTGCCTGCAGGGAGTAGAAGCACTCCTCGGTGATCCGGGTGGCGAGCTCGGCGCCCAGGCCACCGGTGATCGGCGCCTCGTGCACGGTGACGACGCGGCCGGTCCGGCGTACCAGCTCGTACACGGGGTCGAGGTCGAGCGGCGAGAGCGTGCGCAGGTCGACCACGGCGAGGTCCTTGCCCTCCTCGGCGGCGGCCTGCGCGGCCTCCAGGCAGGTCTTCACCATCGGCCCGTACGCCAGCAACACCGCGTCGGTGCCGTCGCGGACGACCCTGGACGCGTACAGCGGATACGGCGCCTCGGTGGCCTCGGTGTCGACCTCGGCCTTCTCGTAGTAGCGGCGCTTGGGTTCGAGGAAGATCACCGGGTCGTCGCTGGCCACGCACTGCTGGATCATCCAGTACGCGTCACCGGGGCTGGCGCAGGCGACGACCTTCAGCCCGGCGGTGTGGACGAAGTAGGCCTCGGGGGACTCCGAGTGGTGCTCGACCGCGCCGATGCCGCCGCCGAACGGGATCCGGATCACCATCGGGACCGCCAGCCGGCCCTGGGAGCGGAACCGCATCTTGGCGACCTGGCTGACGATCTGGTCGTACGCGGGGTAGACGAAGCCGTCGAACTGGATCTCGCAGATCGGCCGGTAGCCGCGCAGCGCGAGGCCGATGGCGGTGCCGACGATGCCGGACTCCGCCAGCGGCGTGTCGATGACACGGTCCTCGCCGAAGTCCTTCTGGAGTCCGTCGGTGACCCGGAAGACGCCGCCGAGGCGGCCGATGTCCTCGCCCATGATGACGACCTTCGGGTCGTCCTCCATGGCGCGGCGCAGGCCGGCGTTCAGGCTCTTGGCCAGAGTGAGCGCGGTCATCGGGTCACCTCCGCGTGGGGGGCGCCGCCGTCGGCCGCCTGGAAGGACGCGTGATATTCGCGGAACCACTCCTGCTGGGCGCGCAGCTCGGGGGTCATCTCGGCGTACACCCGGTCGAAGGTCGCCGCGAAGTCGGGCTCGGGCATGGAGAGGGTGCCGGCCCGGACGTGGGCGGCGAGGTCGTCGGCCTCGGCGTCCAGGTCGGAGAGGAACGCGTCGTCGACCAGGGCGTTGCGGGTGAGGTACGCCTTGACCCGGGCCAGCGGGTCCTTGAGTTTCCAGTGCTCCAGCTCGTCCTGCAGGCGGTAACGCGTCGGGTCGTCGGTGGTGGTGTGCGCGCCCATGCGGTAGGTGAACGCCTCGATCAGCGTCGGGCCGCCGCCGTCGCGGGCCTGCTGCAGCGCCGCCTTGGTGACGGCGTAGCAGGCGAGGACGTCGTTGCCGTCGACGCGTACGCCGGGGAAGCCGAACCCCGCGGCCCGGCGGTAGAGCGGGATCCGGGACTGCCTCTCCTGCGGGGCGGAGATGGCCCACTGGTTGTTCTGCAGGAAGTAGACGGTCGGGGTGTTGAACACCGCGGACCAGATGAACGACTCGTTGACGTCGCCCTGGGCGCTGGCCCCGTCGCCGAAGTAGGCGAGCACGGCCGCGTCCCGCTCCGGGTCGCCGGTGCCGACGCAGCCGTCGCGCTGCATGCCCATGGCGTAGCCGGTCGCGTGCAGGGTCTGCGCGCCGATGACGATCGTGTAGAGGTGGAAGTTGACGTCGGCCGGGTCCCACCCGCCGTGGTCGACGCCACGGAACAGGCTGATCAGCGCCAGCGGGTCGATGCCGCGGCACCACGCGACGCCGTGCTCGCGGTAGGTGGGGAAGATGAAGTCCTGCTGCCGGACCGCGCGGCCGGAGCCGATCTGTGCCGCCTCCTGGCCGAGCAGCGACGCCCAGATGCCCAGCTCGCCCTGACGCTGGAGGGCGATCGCCTCGGCGTCGATGCGCCGGGTCAGCACCATGTCACGGTAGAAGCCTCTGACGGCCTCGTCGTCCAGGTCGAACGCGTAGTCGGGATGCTCGCACCGCTCGCCCTCGGGCGTGAGCAGCTGGACGAGGTCGGGCTCACCCGCCGGGGCCCCGAACGTGCCTTGCGTCACCGTGCACTCCTTCAGTCCATCGGTGTGCGGGGTCGCCGCCACCGGGCCGGAGCTCAAGTCGCGTCGGACTCGTCGCCACCGGTGGGCGCGACCTACGTCCGACACGCACGGCTGTGACCGATCCCACAGTCGTGCCACCTAACGTACCGACAGCGCCCGCTCGACGCACCCGAACCCCGGTGCGCCAGGTCGTCCCAAGCGTGACCGCCTGGGTTGTCCGTCCAGGATCTGCCCTTCTGACCAGACCGCACCATGTCGGATTCCACGGTTAGCCGCAACCGAAGTCGTTCGGCTCCCACAGTTTGTCGGACGTCCGAACGGATGGTCGGGCGCCCGACTATCCGCGCTGGTCACAGGGTTGGCCGCAGGTTGGTCGCGCACTGTCACCGGTCGGCGGCGACCGCGCCGGAGCGGACCAGCTCGCGAACCTCGGCCTCGCCGAACCCCGCGGCTGCCAGCACCTCCCGGGTGTGGGCACCCGGCACCGGGGCCGGGCCCGGCACACCGCTCGGCGTCCGCGACAGCCGGGGCGCGGGGGCAGGCTGGACCTGTCCGCCGACATCCACGAACGACCGCCGGGCGGCCGCCTGCGGATGGTGCGGTGCCTCGGCCGGGTCGAGCACCGGAGTCACACAGGCGTCGGTACCGGCGAAGCGTTCGGCCCACTCGTCCCTGGTGCCGGTGGCCAGCACCGCCGCGAACGTCTCGTGCAGCAACGGCCAGCCCGCCTCGTCGTACTGTCCGGGCAGGTCCTCCTCGACCAGCCCCAGCCCGGCGAGGAGCGCTGCGTAGAAGCGGGGTTCCAGCGCGGCCACCGCGACGAAGCGGCCGTCCGCACAGGTGTAACAGCGGTAGAACGGCGCGCCGCCGTCGAGCAGGTTGCCGCCGCGCGGCCCGGTCCACATGCCGTCGGCGAGGAGCCCGCGCAGTTGCGCCGACAACAAGGCGGCGCCCTCGACCATCGCCGCGTCCACGACCTGGCCGCGGCCGGAGCGCTCACGTTCGCACAGCGCGGCGAGGATGCCGACGACCGCGAGCATCCCTCCGCCGGCGAAGTCGGCGACGTAGTTCAGCGGCGGGGTGGGTGGCGCGCCGGACGGGCCGATCGGCGCCAGCGCCCCGGACGCCGCGAGGTAGTCCAGGTCGTGCCCGGCTTCCTTCGCGCCGGGACCGTCCTGGCCCCACCCGCTGATCCGGGCGTAGACCAGCCGCGGATTGACGGCCAGGCAGGCGTCCGGTCCGATGCCGAGGCGCTCGCACACGCCCGGCCGGAAGCCCTCGACCAGCACGTCCGCGGACTCCACCAGCCGGAGCGCGACGGCGACCGCCTCCGGGTGCTTGAGGTCGAGGGCGATCGACCGCCGGCCGCGCGCGAGCGGGTCGCCTGGTCGCGCCGGGCCGCCCGTCACCGCGTCGTGGCGGTCCACCCGCACCACGTCGGCGCCGAGGTCGGACAGCATCGTCGCCGCGAACGGCACCGGGGCGAGGTTGGTGAACTCCAGGACGCGTACGCCGGTCAGCGGGCCACTCATCCGGCCATCATTCCCGTGCGGCGCGCCTTACTCCCCCGGCGGACACGAGTCAGGCGTCCCCCTTCGAGACAGGCCCCAGCATGGCGCGGCTGATGATGTCCTTCATGATCTCGGAGGTGCCGGCGTAGATGCGCTGCACCCGCGCGTCGGCGTACGCCCGGCAGATGGGGTACTCCCACATGTAGCCGTACCCGCCGTGCATCTGCACGCAGTCGTCGACGACCCGGCCGAGCATCTCGGTCGCGAACAGCTTCGCCTGCGCGGCCGACGGCGCATCCAGCGCACCGGCGTTGGCGGCGAGCACGCACTGGTCGACGTACGCCTGCGCCACGTCCACCTCGGTCCGCAGCGAGGCGACCCGGAACCTCGTGTCCTGGAACGCCGACAGCGGCCGGCCGAACGCCTGGCGTTCCCGCACGTAGGCGATCGTGTCCTGCAGCGCGACCTCCGCGCTGGCGACCGCGCTCATCGCGACCACCAGGCGTTCCTGGGCGAACTGCCGGGTCAGCTGGACGAACCCCTCGCCCGGGTGGCCGAGCACGTTCTGCTTCGGCACCCGGCAGCCGCCGAAGAACAGCTCCGCGGTGTCCTGCGTACGCAACCCCAGCTTGTCGAGCTTGCGGCCCCGGGTGAAGCCGGGCGTCCCGCTCTCCACGACGAACAGCCCGATGCCGTGCCGCCGGTCGGGTTCGGTACGCGCGGCGACGAGCACGAGGTCGGCGGTGATGCCGTTGGAGATGAAGGTCTTCGCGCCGTCCAGCACCCAGTGGTCGCCGTCCTCCACCGCCCGGGTGCGCAGCGCGGCGGCGTCGGAACCGGCCTCGGGTTCGGTGATCGCGATCGCGAGCACGGCTTCGCCGGTGACAGCGCGAGTGAGGAACCTGCGCTTCTGGCTGCGGGTGGCGGCGTGCAGGAGGTACGGCGCGACGACACCGTTGTGCAGGCCGAGCCCGAAGCCGGACTCGTGCACCGCGGCGAGCTCCTCGATCATCACCTGCTCGTAGCGCAGGTCGGTGATGCCGAGTCCGCCGTACGCCTCGTCGGCGGCGGGCACCAGGAACCCCTGCCGCCCGGCGGCCAGCCAGACGTCCCGGTCGACCAGGCCGGCCTTGTCCCAACCAGGCTGGCGGGGCACGACCTCGCGGGCACAGAACGTACGAAACGATTCCCGGAACGCGTCGTGGTCGGCGTCGAAGTAGCCGTGGGCCCGCATGGTCTCGATCCTGCCGTGCCCGCCGGGCGCCGTAAACCGCCGGCGACGGTCCGCGACGCCGTGACCCCGGCCGACGGCGGGTCAGGGCCGCAGCAGCAGGCCGATGCCCGCAGCGCCGCCGGCCCACAGCAGGCTGGCGAACGTGCCGATGATGAAGCGTTCGGCGGCGCCCGAGGCGCGCAGGTCGGGGTAGCGGCCCAGGCCCTTCACCGCGAGGACCACCGCGACGCCCTCGCCGTACCCCACCAGCAGGCAGCTCGCGATCGCGGCGCGTTCGAGGACGCCGATCCAGGCGCCGCCGCGGAGTACGGGACGGCCGGTCCGCACCCGCCCCGGCCGGCGCGGCGCCTCCGGTCCGGTGATGCTCCGCCCGGCGCCGGGCGTACCGGCGGGCAGTCCGCCGGTGCCGGGCAGGCCTCGCTCGGCGGCCATGCCGGACAGGGGGTCGCCGCCGGCCGGGCGGGTGCCCGTCCCCGCGAACGCTCCCCCGTCGGGCCGCTCGGGTGCACCCGCAGCCGTACCCGGACCGCCGGACGTCCCCGCGTCCGTACCCTCAGCCGGCAACGGCGTCGGCGCCGGCGCGACCGGCCGGGTGATGTCGGGGATCCCGGACTCGCCGGCGCCCCGCAGGATGGCGTGGGTCACCGGCTCACCGCCGGAGATGGCCACCGCGACACTCAGCACCGCGGCGAGAACCCGGATCTCGTGCGAGGGGGCGCCGGTCATCCCGCTCGCACACAGGCCGGCCAGGCCGAGCAGGCCCGCGGGCACGAACGCCACCAGCCACCAGGGGAGCTGCTCGACCCGGTCGTGGACCGTCGGCACCCACGAGCCCACGGCCACCACGGTGAGGAGGGCGAGGACGACCAGCGCAAGGTCGCCCGACACGTTCATCCGGAACTCACCGTCCCTCCCCGTCTCCCCGTCGGCAGGTGCTCTCCGTACTCTGACAGCCGCTCTGCGTACTTTGACAGGTGCTCGCCCTCTCCGGGTGCCCTGCGTACCTTTCAGTCGCGACCGGAGGTGGACGCCGGAGCACCGGCCGCCTGGTCGGCCTGGGTGAGCAGCCGGGCGGCCAGCGGCCTGGCACCGCGTTCCTCCTGCCACAAGGCGGTGCGCAGGCGCTGGCTCACCGCCTGCGGGCTGATCTTGAGGTCGGTGGCGATGTCCTTCTGCGGTAGGCCCTGCCTGATCAGGTCGACCACCTCCCAGCCGGGACCGGTGCGGCGCTGCACCACCGCGGACAGCAGGGCCAGCAGCGACTCCGCCTCTGCGGCCGTACGGGGGTCGGGCCCGACCACGGCCAGCCGGGACGGGGTGTTCTTCGCCCGTTCGACCGCCTCCCGGGCGTTGATGAACGCCGGCCCGTTGGCCGCGCGCACACTCGCCGGGATGGGTTCGCGGACCGGCCCCACGCCCACTCCTGCCCACCAGTCGCCGGCGCGAACGACGTCGAGCACGACGTCCACCGCGTCGTCGGGATGGTTGAGCAACCCCTGCACCTCGTCCCCCGCCGTGCGTTCGAAGTCGCGGACGAACCGCTTGGAGGCCGGGTTGGCGTGCAACCGGGCAAGCAAACCGTCGATCTTGTCGACGCCGTTGCGGCTGCCGCGCTGATCAAGCGTGAGAACCAGCATGTTTCCCTCCGGTACTCACAGGGACCGAGGTCCGGGGGCGACATTATCCAGGCGAGAGGCTTGATTGGGGGGAAACAAGTCTCACCACTTGATAGGCGGCGGCTGGAACCGGTCACCGTAACGCGCCATCAACTCCTTGGCACGCGCCGTGAACACCGCGGGCCCGCCGCAGGCCGAGACGAACTGTGCGGCACCGCCGGTCCAGGCCGGGAAACCGATCCCGAAGACCGTCCCGACGTTGGCGTCGCGGGCGGTCTGGACGACCCCCTCGTTCAGGCAGCGCAACGCCTCCAGCGCCTGGACGTACAGCAACCGGTCGGCGACGTCGCCGACCGGCACCTCGCCCGGCCCGGTGGCGAACCGCTCCGCCAGCTCGGGCCACAGCCGTTTCCCTCCGTCGCCTCCGTCGCCTCCGCCGCCTCCGTAGTCGTAGAAACCGGCGCCGCCACCCTTGCCGGGCCGGTCGAGCTCACGCACCATCGCGTCGATCACGTCGTACGCCGGAGACGGTGCCGGCGTACGCCCCTCCGCCGCGAGGTCTGCCACCTCCTGCGCCCGGACCCGGGCCAGCAGGGTGAGGCTCACCTCGTCGGCGACGGCCAGCGGGCCGACCGGGAACCCCGCCGTCCTCGCGGTGTTCTCCACCACGGCGGGTGGTACGCCCTCGACCACCATGGCGATGCCCTCGGTGACGTAGGTGCCGAACACCCGGGAGGTGAAGAAGCCGCGGCCGTCGTTGACGATGATCGGCAGCTTGCCGATCTGGCGTACGAAGTCGAACGCCGCGGCCAGCGTCACCGGCGAGGTCTGCTCACCGCGGATGATCTCCACCAGCGGCATCCGGTGCACCGGCGAGAAGAAGTGCAGCCCGACGAAACGGTCCGGCGCGCGCACCGCCGCGGCCAGGCCGGTGATCGGCAGGGTCGAGGTGTTGGACGCGAGGAACGCCCGGGGGGCGGCGCGTTCGGCGGCGGCGTGCACGGCGTTCTTCACCCCGCGGTCCTCGAACACCGCCTCCACCACGAGATCGCAGTCGGCCAGCGCGGCCATCCCGGGCCCGGTGTCGGTGAGGGTGATCCGGGACAGCACCTCGTCCCGGCGGGCGGGGGCGAGCCGGCCCTTCGCCACGCGTTCGTCGAGCAGCGCGGCGATCCGGTCCCGGCCCGCGCGAGCGAGGTCGACGGACACGTCGGCGAGTACGACGTCGATGCCGGCGTACGCACTGACGTGGGCGATCCCGGCGCCCATCATCCCCGCGCCCAGCACGCCGAGCGTGCGCACCGGCCGCTTCTCGTAGCCGGGCGGCTTGGACGCGCCGCGAGCGACCTCGTTCCGGCCGAACCACAGCGTGCCGATCATGTTCTTCGCGACCTGGCCGGTCACGAGTTCCAGGAAGTACCTGGTCTCGATCTCCAGCGCGGTGTCGACGTCGACGAACGTGCCCTCGACGGCGGCGGCCAGGATGCGTTCGGGCGCGGGGTAGGCGCCGTGCGTACGGCTGGTCAGCATCGCCGGAGCGGCGGACAGCGCGGCGTATCCCTGGGCGTCGGTGGGCTCGCCGGGCACCCGGAACCCCTTGCGGTCCCAGGGCTGGACCGGCCCTTCGGGCTCGGCGGCCCGGGCGTCGACCCAGGCGCGGGAACGGGAGAGCACCTCCTCGGGCGTGGCGGCGAGCTCGTCGACCAGCCCCGCCCCGGCGGCCGCGCCAGCGCCGAGCTGGGTGCCCTCGACCAGCAGCGGCAACGCGGCGGTGAGGCCGATCAGCCGGACGGACCGGACGATGCCGCCGCCACCGGGCAGGAGCCCGAGCGTCACCTCGGGAAAGCCGATCCGGACCGCCGGGTCGTCCAGCGCGATCCGGTGGTGGCAGGCCAGCGCGATCTCCAGGCCGCCACCGAGCGCGGACCCGTTGATCGCGGCGACCACGGGGCGGCCGAGGCGTTCGAGCCGGCGCAACTGTGTCTTGGCCTGGGAGAGGAAGCCGCGGAACTCCGCGAGATCGCCGCGGTCGACGTCGCGCAGCATCTCCAGGTCGCCGCCGGCGAAGAAGGTCGACTTGGCCGAGGTCAGGACCACCCCGCGCAGCTCGCCCGCGTCGCGGTCGCGTTCGAGCCGGTCCACCGCGACACCCATGGCCGTCACGTAGTCGGCGTTCATGACGTTCGCCGACTGGCCCGGCTGGTCGAACGTCAGCGTGACGACACCGTCGGCGTCCCGGTCGTACCGCACGGCGTCTGTCATCACGTCCTCATCCACGCTCGGGGACGGCGGTGTGTTGTCGCGGTGTTGTCGCGTGTGTTCCCGCGGTGTCGAGCTCGCGGTGTGTTCTCGCAGTGTTGTGTGGAGACGCTACCCGCCCGGCCCGGCGTTCAGTCCGTACGCCCGGCGCGCCCACGAGGCCGGAGCCGGTCCCGCCGACGGGCCGAACGGTCGGACCGGCCACACTGGCGGACCGAACGTAGGACACAATCCTGCGCCAACCGGTTCGGGCGCCAGTCCCCGTCCACGATCAGATCGATAACGATGAGGAACGATCGGGATCGGGTCGGGAACGGCGCATCCGCGGACCGCCGCCGTGGTGAGGAGACGCCGATGCCGCAACCGTTCCTGCATGAGCTGGTCAGCTGCGTGCACGCCCCCGCAGTCGCACTTTCCGACCGGGACGGGCAGATCCGGCCCGGCGGCGTCCAGGGAGTTCTGCTGAACGACCGGCGCGCCCTGTCCACCCTGCTGGTCGACGTGAACGGCGTCGAGCCGACGCCGGTCGGGCACGCCCTCCACGACGCCGGTACGGCACGGTTCGTGGGCGTGGCGCGCGACCTGGGCGACCCGGGGGCCGACTCGACGGTCCGGGTCGAGCGCGAACGCCGGGCCGTGCCGGACGGCATCGAGGAGGACCTGACCCTGGTCAACGCGGCCCGGACCGCGGTGGAGTGCACCGTCCGGGTGCGGGCCGGCTCCGACCTCGCCGCCATGGACGACGTACGACGCGGCGGCCGGCCCGGCCTGGCGCCCCTGACCGCGGCGGGATCGGGCACCTGCGCCTGGGCCGGCGAGGACGTCCGGGTGACGCTGCTCGCCGCGGACGGCGACTCGGCCGACTCAGGTCCCGGCGCCGGCGCCGGCGAGCGGACACCGGTCACGTACGAGACCGACGCCGAGGGGCACGCGGTGTTCGCCTGGCGGGTCCGGCTGCCCGCACGCACCCGCTGGTCGACCACGCTGCGGCTCACCGTGGAGCGGGTCGCGTCTGCCGCCGGCTCCGCCGACACAGTGACCGCCACCAGTGCGTTCCTGCCCGCGGCCGACGGACCCGGCTGGTCCGAGGTCGAGGTCTCCGGCCCGGCCGAACTGGTCCGGCTGGTCGACCGCAGCGTCGAGGACCTGGCCGCGCTCGCGCTCGCCGACCCGATGGCGCCGGACGACGTGTTCCTCGCCGCCGGCAGCCCGTGGTTCTTCACGTTGTTCGGCCGGGACTCGCTGTGGGCGGCCCGGCTCACCCTGCCGCTCGGCACCGACCTCGCTCGCGGCACGCTGCACACCCTGGCCCGCCGCCAGGGCACCCGGTTCGACCCGGACACCGCCGAGGCCCCGGGCAAGATCCTGCACGAGGTACGCCAGGACACCCTGGCCGTCGGCGGCCCCGGAGGGCTCCCGCCGCTGTACTTCGGGACGATCGACGCCACCGCGCTGTGGATCTCGCTCCTGCACGACGCCTGGCGCTGGGGCATGCCGGCCGCCGAGGTCGCCGAGCTGCTCGACCCGCTGGAGGCGGCGCTGGGCTGGCTGACCGGAGAAGCCGACGCCGACGGTGACGGCTTCCTGGAGTACATCGACGAGTCCGGGCACGGCCTGGCGAACCAGGGCTGGAAGGACTCCAACGACTCCATCCAGTTCCCGGACGGCACGATCGCCGACCCGTCGATCGCGCTCAGCGAGGCGCAGGCGTACGCCCACGAGGCGGCCATCGGCGGTGCCGCACTGCTCGAGGCGTTCGGCCGACCCGGCGCGGACCGCCTGCGCGACTGGGCGGAGGCGATGCGCGAGCGCTTCCGTACGACGTTCTGGGTGTCGGACCGGCGCGGCTCCTTCCCCGCCATCGCACTGGACGGCGCGAAGCGGCCGGTCGGCACCGCCACCTCCAACCTCGGCCACCTGCTCGGCACCGGACTGCTCAACCCGGAGGAGTCCGCCCGGGTCGCGGCCCGGATGGCCGAGTCCGACCTGGACAGCGGCTACGGCCTGCGCACGATGAGCGCCGACGCGGCCGGGTTCAATCCGCTCGGCTACCACTCGGGTTCGGTGTGGCCGCACGACACCGCGATCGGCATGCTCGGACTGTCCCGGGCGGGCCACCACCGGGTCGCGGCCTCGCTGGCGTTCGGGCTGCTGCGGACCGCTCCGGACTTCGCGTACCGGCTGCCGGAACTCTTCGCCGGCACCGACGCACACGCCGGGGACGCCGTGCTCGCCTACCCCGCCTCGTGCCGGCCGCAGGCGTGGTCGGCGGCGGCCTCGGTGGTGATGCTCACCGCCGCGCTCGGGCTGGAGCCGGACGTGCCCGGCGGGACGCTGCGGGTCGCGCCGGCGGCGGACTTCGCCGAGTGGTGGCCGCTGCGGGTGAGCGGGCTGCGGGTTGCCGGGCATCCGCTCACCGTCGCGGTGGACGCGACCGGCCGGGTCGAGGTGCAGACCTCCGCTCCGGTCAAGGTCGAGACCCGGAACGTGTAGGGCGGGTCGTCCGGCCGCGCAACCTCGCGTACGGCCGTACGACCTCGCGTGCGGCACTCGGCGGCGGGTGCCCGGCTACGATCGGCCGATGGCCGAACGACTGTCGCTGCGCGCCTTCCTCGAGGCCGACCTGGACGTCCTGGATCGCCTGTGCACGGACCCGGAGGCGTTGGGCGCGTTCGAGTGGCACGGGTTCGTGGATCCGAAGATTCGCCGCCGTCGCTTCGAGAAGGACAGCTACGTGGGCGAGGACTCCACCGCTCTGGCCGTCACAGTGGACGGGGAGGTCGCCGGCCTGGTGTCCTGGCGCGGACTGGACTACGCCGGACCCAAAGGCACCTGCCTCGAGGTCGGTGTCGCGCTGCTGCCCGAGCACCGCGGCAACGGGCTCGGCGCACAGGCGCACCGGGTGCTCGTCGACCACCTGTTCAGGTACACGACCGTCCACCGGCTCGAGGCCCGCGTCGAGTCGGGAAACCTCGCCGAGGAGCGCACCCTGGAGAAGGTGGGGTTCCGGCGCGAAGGTGTGCTTCGCGAGGTCTGCTGGCGCGACGGCGCCTGGCGTGACGGGGTGATCTACGGCCTGCTCCGCGCCGACGCGTAGCGAGTAGGGTCGGACCCGCGTGGTCAGCGGCGACCCGCGATGCCTGCCCGACAGATCGCGAGTGGAGGAACCGCGTGCCGACCGGCCAGCGCCCCAACATCGTCATGGTCCTCACCGACGACCACGCCGCGCACGCGATCTCCGCGTACGACGACACCCTGCTGCAGACGCCCAACCTCGACCGGCTGGCGCACGAGGGTATGCGGTTCGACGCGACGTACTGCACCAACGCCCTGTGCGCGCCGAGCCGGGCGTCGATCCTCACCGGCACCTACAGCCACGTCAACGGCGTCCGCACGTTGTCGACGCACTTCGACGCCGCGCAGCCGACGTTCGTGTCGATGCTGCGCGACGCGGGCTACCAGACGTGGCTGGCCGGGAAGTGGCACCTCGGCCACGGCGGTGAGCACGACCCGCAGGGCTTCGACTACTGGGAAGTGCTGGACGGGCAGGGGCCGTACTGGGATCCGGAGTTGATCTCCGAGCACGGCCGGCGCACCGTCTCCGGCTACACCACCACGATCCTCACCGATCTCGCCATCGAGCGGATCCGGCAGCGGGACCCGGACCGGCCGTTCTGCCTGCTGCTCCACCACAAGGCGCCGCACCGCAGCTGGGATCCGGACACCGCGCACGCCAAGCTGTTCGCCGACGAAGACCTGCCCGAGCCGGCCACGTTGTTCGACGACCATGCCGGGCACGGGCGCGCGGCCCGCGAGGCCCGGATGCGGATCGGCCGCGACCTGAACGAGCGCGACCTCAAGGCGCCGTTCCCACCCGACTTGTCCGAGCCGGAGCGGACACGGTGGGCGTACCAGCGTTATCTCAAGGACTACCTGCGCTGTGTGGTGTCGGTCGACGAGAACACCGGCCGGCTGCTGGACGTGCTCGACGACGAGGGGCTGCGCGACGACACGATCGTGGCGTACTCCTCCGACCAGGGCTTCTTCCTCGGCGACCACGGGTGGTACGACAAGCGCTTCATGTACGACGAGTCGCTGCGGATGCCGCTGCTGGTGCGCTACCCGCCGGAGGTGCCGGCCGGGTCGGCCACCGACGCGATGGCGCTGAACATCGACTTCGCGCAGACGTTCCTCGACTACGCGGGCATCGAGGCGCACCCGCGCATGCAGGGTGAGAGCCTGCGGCCGCTGCTGCGCGGCGAACGTCCTGACGGCTGGCGGGACTCGATCTACTACCGCTACTGGGAACACGACGACAACCCGCACCACGTCGAGGCGCACTACGGCGTGCGCACCGAGCGGTACAAGCTGATCTACTACTACGCCCGCGGGTTCGGGATTCCGGGCGCGTCGGACCGGACGATGGAGCCGGAGTGGGAGCTGTTCGACCTCGAACGCGACCCGGCCGAGCTCACCAACGTGTGGGCGGATCCTGCCTATGCCGGCGTACGCGAGGAGCTGCGGGCCGAGCTCGCCCGCCTGCAGGCGCAGTACGCCGACGAACCCTGTGAGGACTCGGCGTAGCGAGCGCCCCTCACAACCTCACACGGTCACTGCCCGGCGCTCTCGAGAGACCTGCGCGGTGTGCTGAGCCGGGCCGCCGCTCAGACGCGTTCGATCACCGTGGCCACGCCCATGCCACCGCCCACGCAGAGCGTCACCAGGCCGCGGCGCAGGTCACGGCGTTCCAGCTCGTCCAGCAGGGTGCCGACCAGCATCGCCCCGGTCGCGCCGAGCGGGTGGCCGAGCGCGATCGCGCCGCCGTTGACGTTCACGATCTCCGGTGAGAGATCCAGCTCCCGCATGAACCGCAGCACCACCGCGGCGAACGCCTCGTTCACCTCGTACAGGTCGATGTCGCTCGGCGTCAACCCGGCCTTGTCAAGAGCGCGGCGGGCCGCCGGACCGGGCCCGACGAGCATCAGCGTGGGGTCGGTGCCGACCGCGGCGGCACTGACGATCCGGGCACGGGGAGTCAGGCCGAGGTCACGACCGGCGCGTTCACTGCCGATCAGTACGGCGGCGGCACCGTCGACGATCTGGGAGGAGTTGCCCGCGGTGTGCACGTGCCGGATGCGTTCCACACTGGGGTAGCGGTCCATCGCCACCGCGTCGAACCCCAGCGCCCCCATCTTCGCGAAGCTCGCGGGCAGCGCGGCCAGTCCCGCGGGCGTCGTCTCCGGCCGGATCGCCTCGTCCTGGTCCAGCAGCACCTCGTCGTTGACGTCGACGACGGGGACCAGCGAGCGTTCGAAGTAGCCCTTGTCGCGGGCCAGCGTCGCCCGCTGCTGCGACGTCGCCGCGAACCGGTCGACGTCCGCGCGGTCCAGGCCCTCCAGCGTGGCCAGCAGGTCGGCGCTGATGCCCTGCGGCACGAACCCCGTCTTGAGGTTGGTCTCCGGGTCGATGAACCACGCGCCGCCGTCGGAACCCATCGGCACGCGTGACATCGATTCCACACCGCCGGCGACCACCAGGTCGTCGTAGCCCGACGCGACCTTCTGCGCGGCGAGGTTGACCGCCTCCAGTCCGGACGCGCAGAACCGGTTGAGCTGGGTGCCGGGCACGCCGACGTCCCAACCGGCCACCAGCACCGCGGTCCGGGCGAGGTCCGCGCCCTGCTCGCCCACCGGCGTCACGATCCCGAACACCACGTCGTCCACCCGCGCGGTGTCCAGGTCCGCACGGTTGGCCAGCGCGGTGAGCACGGTCGTGGCCAGTGTCACCGGTTTCACGCTGTGCAGCGAACCCCGCTTCCCCCTGCCGCGGGGCGTGCGGACGGCATCGAAGACGAACGCATCGGTCATGTCCCCAGCTTGCCCCCTCACCGGAGCGCCGGCGCCGCAACTGCCCGTTTCCCGGCCGAGCTTTGTGCCGGTTACGTCCTACGTGCGGGATTCGGGCGATTCTCGCGGCTTCCGGGCATTTCCGGACAGTGTCCGTGGCCTTGCGCGAACGGGACGAGGCGGCCTGGGAGACGTGCCGGGTAGCGCGTCAAGGCGCGGGCGGGGCACCCTGTCGGAATGGTCGCCGAGAGCTCAGCTGGTCGCCACCGCGCCGAGGCCGCCCGGGTCGAGGACCCCGACCCGTCGACGGCACCGGCGCCCGACCCCTCGTACGTCCACGATCTTCTCCGTCACCTCGGCCGCTACGGCTGGCCCGGCGCGCCTCGGTACCTCCGTGGCCGTGACGGCCAGGAGGTTCTCGGCCGGCTCGACGGGCACGTCGCCTGGGAGGCTGCCCAGCCGCCGCCGGTCTGGTCGGAGGAGAGCCTGGTCAGGGTGGCGAAGCTGGTCCGGCAGTTCCACGACCTGACCGCGGGCACCCACCTGGCCGGTGACCAGGAGGTCGCCTGCCACAACGACCTGGCACCACGCACCACGGTCTACCGCGAGGAGGAGGCCGGGCTGCGGCCGTACGCGTTCGTCGGCTGGGACCACGCCGGCCCCGGTCGCCGCGTGCACGACGTCGCGCTGGTGTGCTGGCAGTTCCTCGACCTCGGTCCGCGCCGGGCGAGCGCCGCCGGCCCGGCGAGACTGGTTGCCCTGATCGCCGACGCGTACGGCCTGCTCCCGCGGGACCGCGCCGAGCTGGTGGAGACGATTCTGTGGTGGCAGGACCGCTGCTGGCGCGGGCTGGCCGCGTCCGAGGCCGCCGGAGCCGGTGACGAGGGTGACGAGGGTACGGATGCGGCGGTCGAGGACGTCCGCGCGTCGTACGCGTGGGTGGCCGAGCACGCGGACGAGTTCGCCGCGGCGATCGCCCCTGCCCGGGTACTGAACACCGGCGCGCACGCCCGCGACGCCTGACTTCGCGGTCCGTACGACGCGGCCCGGCCGACGCGGCCCGGCCGACTCAGCCGGCGCGTACGCCGGCAGGCTCGGTCTCGCCGACCTCGCTGGCCACGTGGGCGGTAGGTGTCAACGGCGCCTTGGCGCAACTGGTCTTGCGGTCCGGCCGGAGGGTCTCCTCCCGGCCGGTGACCGTCCAGGCCCGGTCGCCTGCGACCACTCGAACCTGCCACCTCGCGTTGTCGGTTCCCGTCGCCCCCGGGGCCTCGGGCACCTCCGGCTCCGCTCGTACGGCGTCCGGGTCGGCCTCTCCCGTCCGCTCGCGGACCGCGAGTTCGGCCACCTGGCCCGGCGCTGACCAGGTGGACCGGCCCCGGCAGCGTTCGGTCACCATCCGCCCGGCCCTGGCCTCGGCGAGGACGTGCTCGGCGAAGTCGACGTCCAGCCGGCCGTACAGGTAGCCGGTGGGCAACAGGACGGCGGTCGGCGCGAACCGGTGGCCGCCCGTATGCGTGGTCTCCCAGACAGTGCCACCGGTGTGTGCGCCGCCCGCGGGGTCGGTCACGTCGGCGGCGTGGCGCCGGGCGAGCTCGCCGGCCAGCGGGCGTCCGACGAGCGCGCAGCACAGGTCACGCCGGCCGTTGCTGCACACCAGCAGGACCGGCCCCGCCACCCGCTCCCCCCACTCGCGCGGCTCCTCCCCCGCGGCCAGCGCCGCGAGGTCGAGGTCGAGCAGCGAGTGGGGATCGTCCACGACCGCCGCCCGCAGCCAGGTCGCCCCCGGACGGGTGTGCGCCACGAACACCCGGCGGCCGCCCGGCAACGTCGCCGGGGGATGCGCGTCGGCGTGCCGTCCGGGCCGGCGGATCAACTGGATGCGTACGCCGGTGCCCTTGGCCCGGGCGGCGAGCTCACCGCCGAGTTCGACGTCGAGGTGGCTCTCCACCAGCGCGTCCGCGCCCCATGGTCCGGGCTGCTCGATGCACAACCAGGTCGTCGCGGTTGCAGCCGACCCGGCAATGGGTTCGTCGTACGTCGCGGACAGGATGGAGCACGCGTCAGGAGAACGCCCCATCTGATGACCTTGGCCGACGGCCGGCTCGTCGGGATTCGCGTTCGTCCTCGCTTCGGCCTCGCCACCGTCACGTGTCACCGGATTCCTCCGTCGCATCCCGCGGATCATGTCCCACCGCCGCCAAGCACTCCGTCCACTCTGTCAGCCCGGCTCGGCGGCTCGGGTCCGGGGCGCCACTATCGGCCAGCCAGTCCGGATGACCCGGGCTCCGGGGCGGACCCGGTCCGGGTGTGCCCGTCCAGGCAAGCCGCGGCGGGCGAGCCGGGGCGAATCAGCCTCAGAACGGCGGCAGGTCATCCTCGGTCGTCCTTGCGGCGGCGGCGGGTGCCGGTTCGGGTGGGAAAGGGTCGGTGAGGGATGGCGCTCCGCTGCGGTACTGCCGGCCGTACGGGTCGGTGAGCCTGTGTTCGCCAGGTCCGGTCTGCTCCAGCTTCCAGTCGCGGTCGGTTTTGGTTTTGTGGTGGCGTGGGCACAGGGGTGCGATGTTCTCTACTGACGTCGATCCGCCGTGGGCGTGTTCGGTGTTGTGGTCGAGGTGGCAGGTGGCGGCGGGCCTGCGGCTGGTGGTCCATACGCAGCGTTGGTCGCGGGCGTGGACGAGTTCGGCCTGCAGCCCGCGCAGGAACCGAGCCGGTATCGGATGCAGATGCAACAACCGCCCGGTGACCGGGTGGGTGACCCCGACACCGAATCTCGCCTCGGGGTTGTCGAGGTGATTCGCCACGATCCTGACGGCCACCTCGGTGATGACAGGTCCGAACCCGCCGAGCTCACCCGGCTGGGTCGACAACCCCATCAACGTGGTCAGCGGAATGTTCAACTGCACCTTTGCGCGCGTTCGTATCCCACCCCAGCTCGGCCGCGAAAACTTGTGCACGGATGAAGTTGGCCCGCTTCTCAATGCCGGGACCGAGCCGCACCCCGCGCCCTCGGAGCCTTGAGCGGCGCACCCGCAAACGCCGACGGACCCTGCCCTGCACGGGAAGGGTCCGTCGAAACGTGCCCGGCGAGGCGACCTGCGCGCCCACCTGTTGTTCGGCTGCCCAGGGCCCGCGACACGGACGCCGGAGCTGCGGCCTACTTGCTGAGGACCTCGTAGGTGACCTCCTGGCGCCCCTGGTCACGGGAGACGCCCAGTGCGTCCCACGTGTCGGGCAGCAGGTCGATCACCGCGCCGGTCCAGCCGGCCGGGCCGCGGTCCGCGACCGGAGCGATCACGCTCTTGCCGGTCTGCTTGCTGGTGATGCGCACCATGGTGCCGCAGGGAATCTTCCACAGGGCCACGCCCTTGGTGATGTTCCGGCTGTTGCCGCCGCAGGCGAGGGGCTGGTACTCCGAGGCGTCACCGAAGAAGGTGCCCGGGCCGCTCTTGGTCTCCAGGACCTTCCACACCGGCGCGGCAGCCTTCTTGACGGTCTTCTCCGCCTTCTTGGTCGCCTTGGGCGTCGGCTTGGCGGTCTTCTTGACGACCTTCTTCTCGACCTTCCTGACGACCTTCTTCTCAGCCTTCTTGACGGCCTTCTTGGTCGGCTTCGGCTTCGGCTTGGCGGTCTTCGTCGCGGTGGCCTTCGGGGTGGCCTTCGGAGTCGCGGTCGGCACCGGCTTCCGGTCAGCGCCACGGGCGGCGGCCTTGGGGGCCTGGGACTTGGTGGCCTTGATCGGCTTGTCGACGGACGCGGTCGCCGGCGTCGGCTCGGACCGGTTGGCCAGCACCAGGCCACCCGCGGCGACTCCGGCCACCACGAGAGCCGCGGCCACTACTCCCACGACGATCTTTCGACGGGCACTCTGCGAGAATTTCTGCAGCCCAGACAAGAGCAAACCTTTCGATCGGGACAAATCGTTCTGCACCGCTGCGGAATGATCTCCCCCGACCGCGCGCGACCCGAGTTCACGGGCCGCCGGCGTCACGAAACCTGATGTTGTGTCGCTTTTATGTGGTTAGGTCTCGATACTTATGTACGGACAACCGCGGGCAGTCGGCGCGTTTGGACACGACTGCTCGGCGCAGCACCGGAATGTAACTGGCGAAACCGTGCAGGGTCCGCCACGACGCCGCCTAGATTCGCATGAGCGACGAGATCATTCCAAGTTGGTGCGCACCGTGAAACAGTGACCTTCACCACATCAAATGCGGCCAGTAACCCCGTGATGGCGCAGACCGGATAGAACGGAAAGAATATGCGCACGCCCTGCGGGCCGGCGAAAGATTATCAGCATTTTCCGGTGCGCTTATCGGGGCAATTCTAACTTTATATGTACAGAAATGTCCAAACAGCCCTCGAAGTGCCGGCGGCTTCGCGACCTCGCGACCCCGGGCAACGGGCGTGGACAGCAGAGCGGCGCCCGGCCCACCATGTCGGTGGGCCGGGCGCCGCGTACTCCTACCGGAAGGCCGGTACGCCTGCGCCGAGGCGGTAGGCCTACTTCGTCAGGCCGTTCACGAAGTCGGCATTCTCCTTCGACCAGTCGGCCACGCCCTTGGCCTCGTTGCCCTTGTTCTTGTTGAGGGCGACGTCTTCCAGGGTTCCGAGCTGCTGGTCGTTCATCTTGAAGCCGGCCATCCACTTCTTGACCTCGGGGAAGTCCTTGCCGAAGTCCTTACGCCCGACCACGTGCAGCTGCTCGCCCTTGCCCAGGGTGCCCTTGGGGTCCTGGAGGTCGTGGATCGGCAGCTTGGCGTAGGCCCAGTGCGGACGCCACAGGGTCACCACGATCGGCTTCTTGGCCTTGATGGCCTTCTGCAGCTCGGCCAGCATCGCCGGCGTCGAGGACTTGGCCAGCTGGAAGTTGTCCAGACCGTACGCCGGCATGACCTTCTTCTCGGTCGTGCTGGTCAGCCCGGCACCCGCCTCGATACCGGTGATCTTTCCGCCGAACTCACCGGACTTGGCCTTCAGGTCCCCGATCGTCTTGACGTCCTTGACATAGTTGGGGACGGTGATGCCGAGCGTGGCGTTGTCGTACCACACGCCGACGTCCTCGAGCTGCTTGCCGTAGCGGTCCCAGTACGTCTTGTGGGTGGTCGGCAGCCAGGTGTCCAGGAACACGTCGACGTCACCCTTGGCCAGGCCTGCGAAGAGCGGTCCCGGGTCCAGCTGGACCATCTCGACCTTGTAGCCCTTCTTCTCCAGCTCCTGCTTCCACAGGTGGGTGGTGACGACGTCCTCGTCCCAGGGAATCCAGCCGATCCTGATCGTCTTGCCCTTGCCGGAGCCACCATCCTGCGAGGTCTTCTCCTTCTTGCCACCGCCGGCAGCGTCGTTCGCACCGCCGATGCTGCCGCAGCCCGCGGCCACCAGCGTGGTCGCGACCAGCGCCGCCAGTGCCACCGCCAGGCGGCGCCACAATCCTCCAGTTCGCACGGTTCACAGTCCTTTCGTCGTCAGGTAGTTCATGTCACGCGCCGGACGACACGCGACTGCCCCGTCTGGTCGGGGGTCGGTCAGCGCTGCCGGACCTCATCGGTTTCCGGCGGCCGACTGCGCACGGACCACTGCCGAACGACTCGTCAAAGAGGCCGTCAGCCGGTCGAGGTAGACCGCGAGCACCACCACTGCCAGGCCGGCCTCGAAGCCGCCGGCCAGATCGATGGTGGAGATGGAGGTGTAGACCTTGCCACCGAGACCGCCGGCGCCTACCAGCCCGGCGATCACGACCATGGACAGGGCCAGCATGATGACCTGGTTGATGCCGGCCATGATCGTCGGCAGGGCGAGCGGGAGCTGGATCCGGCCGAGGATCCGCCCCGGAGGCGCACCGAACGACTCACCGGCCTCGACGACCTCCCGGTCGACCTGGCGGATCCCCAGCTCGGTCAGACGTACGCCGGGTGCCATCGCGAAGATGACGGTGGCGACGACGCCGGGCACCACGCCCACGCCGAACAGGAAGATCGCCGGGATGAGGTAGACGAACCCGGGCATGGTCTGCATGAAGTCCAGCACCGGCTTGACGATCCGGCTCACTGTGTCGCTCTGCCCCGCGGCGATACCGATCGGGACGGCGAAGGCCACCGCGACCACACTTGCCACCAGGACCAGCGCCAGCGTGTCCATGGTCGGCTTCCACAACCCCATGCTGTCGATGAGGAGGAACGCGAGAACGGCGAACAGGCCGAACTTCCAGCCCCGCAGGGCCAGCCCGAGTATGCCGAACGCGACGGCCAGCACGATCGCCGGCGGAATCCCGCCGAACGCCGCGGCGTACCCGAGTGCCATGGCCACCACGAAGGCGCCCGCTCCCCACTTCCAGCCCTTCAGGGAAAGGGCGAGCAGGCCGAAGACCACGGCCAGGCCGACGATCACGGGTGCGTTGAAGAACCCGGCAAGCCCGTCGACGACGAACCCGACGGCGCTGCCAATCGCGTCGAACACCGCGCTGAGGTTGTTCACCAGCCAGTCGACGGCGCCGGCGAACAGATCACCGACGTGCAGGCGAGGAATCGAGAACGTGGCGAGCAGACTCACGGCCTGGCCTCCTCGGTGTCCGTGCCGGTGCTGCCGGCGAGCTTGACGTCAACCTCGGGTTGCGTGCCGTCAGGTCCGACTTGCTGCCCGTCAACCTCGGCTTGCTGCCCGTCAGGTTCGACTTGCTGCCCGTCAGGTTCGGCTTGCGCGCCGGCGGAATGGGGTTGCCCACCGTTGAGATCGGGGGCGTGCGTGCCGCTGCCCAGTGCGGCGAGCAGGGTCACCCTCGGGATCACACCCAGCAGCCGGCGGTCCTCGTCGACCACCGCGAGCGGCACGGGTGCCTCCGCCGAGGGAGTCAGCAGGTCGGCGAGCATCACGTCCGGCCCGACCGACACCACGTCGTCGGCGTTGGTCAGTCCGTCCAGGGACTCCCTGCCGGTACGGGTCGCCTCCGCCACCACGTTGTCTCGCACCGCGCCGACCAGGCGGCGGTCCCGGTCGACGACGAACGCCGCACCGACCTGGTTCTCCCGCATCACCCGCAGCGCCTGCCGCGGGCCGGACTTGGCCCGCACCAACGCCACCGGCGGTTCCATGACCGCGCTGGCGGTGAGGACCCGCGAGCGGTCGACGTCCTGCACGAACTGCGCGACGTAGTCGTTCGCCGGGTCCTGGAGAATCTCTTCCGACGTACCGATCTGCACGATCCGGCCATCCCGCATCATCGCGATCCGGTCGCCGAGACGCATCGCCTCGTTCAGGTCGTGGGTGATGAAGATGATGGTTTTGCCCAAGCGGGCTTGGAGTTCCAGCAGCTGTTCCTGCATCTCCCGCCGGATCAGCGGGTCGAGCGCGCTGAACGCCTCGTCCATCAACACGATGTCCGTGCCGGCGGCGAGCGCACGCGCCAGGCCGACCCGCTGCCGCATCCCGCCGGAAAGCTGGGTCGGCAGGTGGTCTTCCCAGCCCTCCAGTCCCACCATGGAAAGCGCCTCGCGGGCCCGGTCGTTGCGCTCGGCCTTGCCGAGCTTGCGAACCTCCAGCCCGTAGGCGGCGTTCTCCAGGACGGTCCGGTGCGGCAGCAGTGCGAAGTGCTGGAAGACCATGCTGATCTTCTCCTGCCGGACCGCACGCAACCGCTTGGGGGAAAGCCCGCTCAGCTCGGTGTCACCGAGATAGACCTTGCCGGAGGTAGGAGTGAGGAGTCCGTTGAGCATCCGGATCAACGTGGACTTTCCCGAACCGGACAACCCCATGACGACGAAGATCTCGCCTTCGTCGACGGCGAAGGACGCGTCGATCACGGCCGGCGTGACGCCCATCCGGCGCACGTCCTTGGCTTCCTTGCCCTGCTCCAGCAGAGGTACGGCATCGTCTGCACGACGCCCGAAGACCTTGTAGATCTTTTCGGCACGTACTGCGTGCACGAGCTCCCAATCTTTTCGATCGCACCCTCGTGGCACACGGCTGTAGAGCCGGCCACGGCGAGGCACTCGGGGTCTGTCAACCGCGGGTTGGCACACGCGGTCGCGTGCGCTCACGCGGTCACAGCCGACCGGCACCCCCGGAATCGATCACGACGATCGACAGCACGGGCGCAACTTCGCCCTGCGGCGTCTGTCGGAGACACCCGTGCGGGCCGGTCCACCCCTGACGGGTAGTTCGGCCCTTGACGCTACCGGGACCGGCCGTCGGATCGCCAATCCGGTGACCGGAATGTTGTCAATCTCCCACCGATGTCACGTCGCGTGCATGGGAGGAACGCCTGTGCCACAACGAGCGGCCGAACAGGTCACACGCGGGCACCCAGGGTGACGGGATCCGGACCGGAGCAGGAGACAGTGTCGCCGGCTCGAGGTACCCGGTTGGTCAGGGTTCGGACCGTCAACGTCGGGTTTGCGGTGGATCACCAGGGCCGGGGCCCAGACGGCAGGTGACCGGACAACGAGAAGGAGCCGCCTCCCCGCAGGGAGACGGCTCCTTCTCGTCTGACGTGGCCGACCCCGAGCGGGGGCCGGCGCCGCGCTCAGGCCAGGCTCTCCAACCACGCGTTGTGCAGGTCGGCGAACCGCCCGGTCTGCTCGATCAGCTGGCTGGGCGACCCGTCCTCGACCACCCGGCCCTGCTCCATCACCAGCACCCGGTCGGCGATCTCCACCGTGGACAGCCGGTGGGCGATGATCAACGCGGTCCGGTCGGCGAGGATGGTCCGCAGGGCCCGCTGCACCAGTCGCTCGCTCGGCACGTCCAGGCTGGACGTCGCCTCGTCGAGGATCAGCACCGCCGGGTCGGCAAGGAACGCCCGGGCGAACGCGATCAGCTGCCGCTGCCCGGCCGACAGCCGGCCGCCGCGCTTGCCCACCTGGGTGTCGTACGCGTCCGGCAGCGCCTCGATGAACTCGTCCGCACCGATGGCCCGTGCCGCCGCCACGACCTCCTTCATCGTGGCGTCCGGCCGACCGAACCGGATGTTGTCGGCGACCGTCCCGGTGAACAGGAAGTTCTCCTGCGTCACCATGACCACGGCCTTGCGGAGGGTGGCCTCGTCCAGGTCGCGCAGGTCGACCCCGTCCAGGCGCACGCTCCCCTTCACCGGGTCGTAGAAGCGGGCCAGCAGCTTCGCCAACGTCGTCTTGCCGGCGCCGGTCGCACCCACCAACGCCACCGTCTGACCCGCGGGCATCCGCAGGTCCAGCTCGGGCAGCACCGGCCGGCCCTCGACGTATCCGAACTCCACGTGGTCGAAGTGCACCTCGCCGCGGGCGTTGTCGAGCTTCACCGGCTCGGCGGGCTCGGCGACCTCCGGCTTCTCCTCCAGCACACCGGACAGCTTCTCCAGGGCGGCACTGGCCGACTGGAACGTGTTGTAGAACTGGCTGATCTCCTGCATCGGCTCGTAGAACTGCCGCAGGTAGAGCAGGAACGCCGCGAGCACACCGACGGTCACCGCGTCGTGGAACGCGAGCCAGCCGCCGTACAACAGCACTGCCGCCACCGTGACGTTGCCGATCGCCTTCACGCCCGGCATGAAGACCGCGATCAGCCGCATGCCCTGCATGTTGGCGTCACGGTAGCTGGCGTTGACCTCCTCGAAGATCTCCTGGTTGCGCGGCTCGCGACGGAACGCCTGCACCGCGCGGATGCCGCCCATCGACTCCACGAAGTGCACGATGACGACCGCCACCGTCTCCCGCGTCTTGCGGTAGGCGATGCTGGACTTCTTCCGGAACCACTGCGTGAAGAACAGCAGGATCGGGATCGGGACCAGCGCCACCAGACCGAGTTTGACGTCCAGGATCAGCAGCAGCACGGCCGTACCGACGAGGGTGAGCACCGCGCTCACCATGCTGTCGAAGCCGGACTGCAGCAGCTCGTAGATCGCCTCGATGTCGGAGGTCAGACGGGAGATCACCCGACCGGAGGTGTACTTCTCGTGGAACGACAGCGACAGCTTCTGGAAGTGGTTGAAGATCCGTCGCCGCAGGTGGAGCAGCACCTCCTGGCCGATCTTTCCGGACAGCTGCAGGAACAGCTGCCGGGTGACGGCCTGGGTGACCGCCGCCACGACCAGGGCCACCACGACGGTGACCAGGGTGGTGGCGCCCTCGTTGTGGACCAGCGGCGGGATGCCACGGTCGATACCGACCTTCACGAGGTACGGGATGGCCAGCCGGGCGGCGTTCTCGACGACCACCGCCACGACCAGCAGGGCGATCAGCTTGCGGTAGGGACGGAGCAGGTCGCCGAGCAGCTTCCGGGAACGCTCCCGGAGGAACACCGACGCCTTGTCGCCGATGTCGTCCTGCCCTTCGGCCGCGACACCCCGCCAGCCCTTGTCTTCCGCCGGCTGGGTGCCGGCGGTCTTCAGGGCGTTCTCGTCGGCCTCGCCGTCGGAGGTCTTCGTCGTGGTCTGGGTCTGGGTCGTCACGAGTACACCTCCTTCGCCTCGAGGTCGGTGTCGGCGTCCTGGCCGAGCAGCTCGCGGTAGGCGGGCACCTCGGCGAGCAGCTCCTGATGGGTGCCGACGTGGGTCACCGTGCCGCCCTGCAGCAGGGCCACCTTGTCCGCCAGCAGCACCGTCGACGCCCGGTGGGCGACCACGATGCCGGTGGCCTCGGCGAGCACGTACCGCAGCGCCTTCTCCACCAGCGCCTCGGTCTCCACGTCCAGTGCGGACAGCGTGTCGTCGAGCACCAGGATCTTCGGCCTGGTGAGGACCGCCCGGGCCAGTGCCAGGCGCTGCCGCTGACCGCCGGACAGCGACAGGCCCTGCTCGCCGATCCGGGTGTCCAGGCCCCACGGCAGGTCGTGGACGAACTTCGCCTGCGCGACCTCGAGCGCCTGGTGGACCTCCTCCTCGGTCGCGTCGGTGCGACCGAGCGTGAGGTTCTCCCGCACGCTCATGGAGAACAGCGTCGGCTCCTCGAACGCGGTGGCCACGATGGAGCGCAGGGCCGGGAGGGTGAGGTCGCGGACGTCGCGCCCGTCGATGGTCACCCGGCCCGCGGTGACGTCGTGCAGCCGGGGCACCAGCGCCGTCAACGTGGTCTTGCCGGAACCGGTCGCGCCCACGACCGCCACCGTCTCGCCCGGCTGGACGTCCAGCCACACGTCGTGCAGCACCGGAGTGTCGTCGTCGGGGAAGTGGAAGCCGACCCCCTCGAACCGCAGGTGACCGGCCGCCCGCGGCGCCTCGTCCGAACCGTCGACGATGGCCGGCTCGGTGTCGAGCACCTCCATCACCCGGTCGGACGCGGTCATCGCCTCCTGGGCCATCGCGAGGATCTGCCCCAGCGAGGCGATCGGCCACACCAGCTGCAGCACCAGCGTGCTGAACGCCACCAGGGCGCCGAGTGTCAACGCTCCCTTACCGACGGCCAGCGCGCCGAACAGCAGGACGAGGGTGAGGGTGAGGTTGGGGACGAACCCGAGGAACGTCCAGAACCTCGACGACAGCCGCACCTTGTCCATGGACGTGTCGTAGACCTGGCGTGCCTGCTCGTCGAAGGTGTCGTACATGTGGTGCCGGCGGCCGAACGCCTTGATGACCCGGATCCCGACCGCGCCCTCCTCGACGATGGTCGCGAGGTCACCCTGCTGGTCCTGCACCGCGCGGGAGATGCGGATGTAGCGCTTCTGGAACCGCGCCGACATCACGATGACCGGCGCCGCGGTCGCCGCCACCAGCAGGCCCAGCGGCCAGTACATCTGCAGCAACAGCACCGTGACGACGGTCAACTGCACGACGTTGGTGACCAGGAAAATGACACCGAAGCCGAGGAACCGCCGGATGATCGACAGGTCCGTGGTGATCCGGGACAGCAGCTGGCCACTCTGCCAGCCGCCGTGGAAGCTCATCGGCAGCCGCTGCAGGTGAGCGTAGATGTCGTCGCGGATCTCGGTCTCCAGGCCGAGCACGGCCACGGACTGGATCCAGCGACGGAGGAAGATGAGGAACGCTTCGACGAGTCCGAGTGCGACCGCCAGCAGGCCCAGCAGGACAAGGCCACGGGAGTCACGGTCCGCGATCGGCCCGTCGATGATCTGCTTGGTGACCAGAGGTATCGCCAGGCTGGCGCCGACGCCGACGAGTGCCGCGGCGAACATCACGACCAGTCGGCCGACGTAGGGTCGAAGGTAGCTCCGCAGCCGCCACAGGGAGTCGAGGCTACGGAGATGTTTCTTGGAGTTGTTGGTACCGGGCTGGTTGGACTGGTTGGCGACGGTCGCCGCCGAGGTATCTGATGGCATTGTCGGGCAGGCCACTCCTCACCGAGTGCGTTTCGGAAGAAGGATCGCCGGTCGCGAACGCCGCCCCTCCACGGGCGATCCGGCGGAAGCTGAAGCTGAGTCCTCCTCAGGATAATCGGTTCGAACAACCACTCGCACCGGAGAAACCGAGATGCCCGGGGGAGACCGCCAACCCCGGTTGGGCTTCTGGCCGGACCTGGCCAGGCATCGTCACAGCGTTCGGACGTACGACATACAGCACGTGACGCATCCCGGCGTGCGGGACCTCACGCGCGAAGCGCATTCCCAACCGTTCCATCACCGCACGTGAACGCGCGTTGTGCGGCAACGTGAGGGCGACCACCTCCCGCGCACCGAGTTCGGCGAACGCGAGCAACAGACCGGCCGCACCGATCTCGGTGGCGTAGCCGCGACCCCACCGCTCCGGGCGTACCGTCCATCCCACCTCGTGGGTCGAACGACCGTCGAGGGTGCACGGCGCGACGCCGCCACGGCCGACGAGTTCGCCGTCGTCACGGTCGTAGGCGGCCCACGTACCGAACCCCACCGCGTCCCAGCCGGCCCGCAGCCGCAGCACACTTCGCCGGGCGGACTCCTGCGTCCACGCACCGCCGAGCCAGCCCGCCACCTCCGGCCGGGAGTGCAGGCGCCACAGGTCCATCCCGTGTTCAGGACCGACCGGCTCCAGCCGCAGCCTCCGGGTCAGCCGGGTCCGCGCGGACTTCACCACCACCTCGGCCAGGCCGGGGTCGGCCACGGTTCCCGGCGACCGCAGCCAGCCGGTGTCACCGAGACCGGCCCAGGTGAACGCGTCGTGGCCGGTGCCGGTGAGGTCAGGAGCCGGAGAGAGGTCACGTGCCGGGGCGAGGTCACGCGCCGCGGCGGGCTCGGCCGCGGTCGCTGGGGTCACTGGGGTCACTGCGGTCACCAGGAAACGGAGGTCGCGACGGACCGCTCGACCCGGCCGGCCCGTACGACCTGTTCCGTCGAAGGCCGGCTCGACCATCGGCTCGACCGCACGGACGGTCCAGCCGGTCGCCCGGGCGACCGCGTCCCGGAGGGTGTCACCGACGGAGGCACCGACCGGTACGTCGGCGACGACGGGTTCCCAGGTCCCGGGCCACGATGCCCCGTCGGGCCGCCGCAGCAGCAGGATCCGATCACGCCGGTCACGAACGAGCGCTGTCACCCGCAGCGCGGGCCCCTCGTGGTCACGGATCAGCCCGCACAGGTCGGCGGCGACGCCCATGAACTCCGACTACCCACCTGCGGCGCCCGCACTCGCGTGCCGCCGACCGGCCGGACGTCAGCGTGCCCGGGCGGCCCAGCGTCCGGCGAGGTCCAGGAAAAGGTCGTTGGCGGCGGGCTCACCCACGCTCACCCGGCACCCGTCCTCGTCGAACGGCCGGACCACGACGCCACCTTCCTCACACGCCCGCGCGAACGCCTGTGTGTCGGCACCGAGCGGGAGCCAGCTGAAGTTGGCCTCGGTCGCGGGTACGTCGAAACCGAGCGCGCGCAGACCCTCGGTCACCCGGGCGCGCTCCTTGACCAACACCTCGACCTGCTCGAGGAGTTCGTTCTCGCAGGCCAGCGCGGCCAGGGCCGCCTCCTCCGCGACGCTGGACACCGCGAACGGCGGGGTGCACACCCGCAGCGCCTCGGCGACCGGGTCGTGCGCGATCGCGTACCCGACCCGGAAGTTGGCCAGGCAGTACGCCTTGGAGAAGGTCCGCAGCACGCAGACGTTCGGATGGTCGCGGTAGAGCGCCAGCCCGTCGGCGGCCGCCGGGTCGCGGACGAACTGCAGGTAGGCCTCGTCGACCACGATCAGCACCTCACGCGGGACCTGGGCACAGAAGTCGGCCAGCTCCTCGTGGGTGACCACCGGGCCGGTCGGGTTGTTCGGCGTACAGACGATCACGACCCGGGTCCGGTCGGTGATCGAGGCGGCCATCGCGGGAAGGTCGTGCCGCGCACCGGTGGTCAGCGGCACCTCGATCCGGGTGGCACCGGCGACCTGCGCCGCGATCGGGTACGCCTCGAACGAGCGCCAGGCGTACACCACCTCGTCGCCGGGCTCGCAGGTCGCCTGGAGCAGGTGGTAGAGCAGCGCCACCGAACCCGTCCCCATGGCGAAGTGACCGGGCGGGACGTCGAGCCGGTCCGACAGTGTGCCGACCAGCCGGCCGCAGGCGAGGTCGGGGTAGCGGTTCATCACCCGGCTGGCCTCGTGCGCGGCCTCGACGAGGGCGGGCAGCGGCGGGAACGGATTCTCGTTGCTGGACAGCTTGTACGTCGGCCGGTCGGTGGCCGCCGCTGCCGGTCGGCCCGGCTTGTACGACGGGATGCCCTGGAGAGCTCTGCGCAGGCGAGGTCCGGTCGACGGGTCGGTCATGCTCCTCACCATAGGGTCTGCCGGAGGGGACACGGCGCCCGGTGCGGCCATCAGGCACGCTTGGTGACGTGCGGGCAGACGAGGTCGACGAGCGCGACACCCACCATTCGGACGAACCGGACTCGCTGGCCGGGGTACTCGGGGGCTGGGAGGCCTCCGTCGACGCCGCGCTGCCGCCCGTGGCGTTCGTGGCCGGCTGGCTGGTCGCCGGCAACTCCGTGGGCTGGGGTGTCGCTGCCGCGCTGGCGGTCGGGGTCGCGGTGGCGGCGTACCGATGGTCTCGAGGTGCCCGGCCGCGCGCCGTCCTGCTCGGGCTGCTCGGGGTCGCGGTCGCCGCCGTGGTCGTACTCCGAACCGGCCGGGCCGCCGACTTCTTCCTGGTCCAGCTCGCCACCAACGCCGCCAGCGGGCTGGCCTGGATCGTGAGCATCGTGGTGCGCCGGCCGCTGCTCGGCATCGTCGTGGGCACCGCGCTCCGGCAACGCGGGCGCTGGCGACGTGACCCCGACCTGCTGCGGGCCTACGGCGCCGCCTCCTGGGTGTGGGTCGGGCAGTACGCCGTACGGGTGGGAGTATTCGGTGCGCTGTACGCAGCGGACGCGGTGGTGGCCCTCGCCGCTGCCCGGGCCGCGCTGACCTGGCCGCTGGTCGCGGCATGTGTCGCGGTGAGCGCGTGGGTGCTGAGGCGTTCGCTGCCGGCGGGGCATCCCGGCTTCCGGCGTCCCCGCGTCGAGGATTCCTGACCGGCCGGAACCCCGCGCGATCCGGTGGCCCGAACGGCCGCACCCTCGCGATCATGGCGGCTTCGCCGTGACCGAGAGGAGTCCCCATGCCCGACACACCGTCCACGCCCGACACACCGTCCACGCCCGACACACCGTCCACGCCGGCCGACCCGTCCACGCCGGCGACACCACCGGTGCCCGCCGACCCGACGGTGCTCCATCCGATACCCGGCCAGCCGCGGGTTGTGCTGCTCCGCCCGCTGGTCACCTCGCCGTTGATCGAGGTCGGTGAGTTCACCTACTACGACGATCCGGACGACCCGACGGAGTTCGAGACCCGCAACGTGCTCTACCACTACGGGCCGGAGAGGCTGGTCATCGGCCGGTTCTGCGCTCTGGGCACGGGGGTCCGGTTCCTGATGAACGGCGCCAACCACCGGATGGACGGCCCGTCGACGTTCCCGTTCCCGATCATGGGCGGTGCGTGGGCGGACCACTTCGACCTGATCACCGGGCTGCCCGGGCGCGGCGACACGGTGGTGGGGCACGACGTCTGGCTCGGCTACGGGTCGATGGTGATGCCCGGCGTACGGATCGGACACGGCGCGATCGTGGCCTCCGGCTCGGTCGTGGTCGACGACGTTCCCGACTACGGCGTCGTCGGCGGCAACCCGGCCCGGCTGATCCGGTACCGCCACAGCGAGACGGACATCGCCCGCCTGCTCGCCGTGGCCTGGTGGGACTGGCCACTCCACCACCTCACCGAGCACGTCCGAACCGTCATGTCGGGCACCGTCGCCGACCTCGAGGCGGCGGCTCCTGATCGCGCCTGACCCTCGGCCGACTCCTCCCGACGGTCTGATTCTCTTCGCTCAGGACTTGTCGCCGTCGTATCGGCGATATATCGTGAACCATCGGAACGACAGTTCAGCGACACGTCGCCAGACCTGAGGAGAGATCACATGAGCAGGCACACCCCACCCTTCGCCCGGGCCCTTCCGTACGCCATGCCGGTGGCAGCGGCGGCACTGAGGGCGGCCGCTCGCAGGGGCTGCGGCCCGGCGGGCGGACCGTTCGGGCACGCACAGTTCGGTCCGTTCGGGTCCACCGGTTTCGAGCCGCCCCCGCCTGGACCTCACCCGGGCGGAGACTTCGGTGACGCGGGCGAGTACGACGTCCCCGGCGACCCGGCGGAGCACTTCCGTGGCCACTTCTTCGGTGCGCACGGAGAACACGGAGGAGGCGAAGGACGCGGTGGCGGAGGTCGCGGCCGCGGCGGACGAGGACGCGGCGGCGGACGGGGCCGTGGCGGTTTCGGTCCCGGTGGCTTCGGCCCCGGAGGATTCGGTGGCTTCGGCTTCGGCGGCCCGGGTGGCCCCGGCGGCTGGGGTCGCGGCGGCTGGGGCCCGCCGTTCGGGCCAGGCCGCGGCCCGCGGGCGCGCCGCGGCGACGTCCGGTCGGGAATCCTCCACCTGCTCGCCGACACCGGCCGGCCGATGCACGGCTACGAGATGATCCGGGAACTCGCCGAACGCAGCGGCGGGGCCTGGCGCCCCAGTGCGGGTTCGATCTATCCCACACTGCAGTTGCTCGAGGACGAGGGCCTGGTCAGCTCCACCGAGGAGGGCGGCAAGCGGTCCTACGCCCTCACCGAGGCCGGCCGCGAACACGTGGCCACCCGCGAGGGGCAGGCACCGTGGGAGGAGTTCGCCGAGCCCGCCGACTCGCCGTGGCACGAGCTGCGGAACGCCGGGATGGGCCTGGCCGCCGCCGCGATGCAGGGCGCCCAGGTGGCCGACGAGGACCAGCTCGCCCGGATCGTCGACACCCTCCACGAGGCCCGGTCGAAGATCTACCGGATCCTCGGTGAGGACCAGCCGCGCGGCGACTCGGACGCGGCGGAGGACGAGGACAACTGACGTACGCCTGACGTACGAGCAACGCACGCCAGGCGTATGACCGACGTACGACCGGCATCCACGAGTGACGCAACGACCGGCCCGGCCGACCCCCGTACCCACGGGCGGCCGGGCCGGTCGGCATCCTGGGACCGTGCAGCTTCCTCCGGCCCGTGACCCGTCCGCGTACCACCTGAGCCTGGTCTGCCTGGGCAACATCTGCCGGTCGCCGATCGCCGCGGTGGTCGTACGACGACAGCTCGCCGAAGCCGGGCTCACCGTGGTCCGGGTGGACAGCGCCGGGCTCGGCGGCTGGCACGTCGGCGAGGGGATGGACCCGCGGTCGGCGCGCGTACTGGTCGCCTCGGGGTACGACCGGGACGAGGTGTCGGCGCACCGGGCACAGCAGTTCGACCGTGACTGGTTCGCCGACCGCGATCTGGTGCTCGGCATGGACGAGGCCAACCTTGACGGTCTGCGCCGCCTCGCCGGACCGGGCGACGGGCACCGGGTAGGGCTGTTCGGCTGGTTCGGAAGGAACGTCGGCGAGATCCCGGACCCCTACACCGCGAGTGGTGAGGCGTTCGACGAGGTGCTCGAAATGGTCGAGGAGGCGGCCGCCGGTCTGGTCACGGAACTCGCCTCACTGATCGGCCCGACCAACTGATCGTCACGGCATCGACTCGCCCGCGTACGCAAAGTGAGAGCCCAGGTCTTACTATCGGGCAATGGCTCGGCAGGCAAGCATCGCTCAGCACGTCGAGGAGCTCCTCGGCACCGCGGTCGTGGCGACCAACCCCGTGGCCGGCGGCGACGTATGTGTCGCGACCCGCGCCCGCCTCGGTGACGGCCGCAGCGTCTTCGTCAAGGCGCGGCCAGGCGCCCCCGACGACTTCTTTCCCACCGAGGCTGCCCACCTCGAGTGGCTGGCCTCCGCCGGCGAGGGCGCGGCCGCCATCCCGGTCGTGCTCGGCGTCGGCCAGGAGTGCCTCGTCTTGGAGTGGCTGGAGGCCGGTCGTCCCACACCGGAGGCAGCCGAACAGCTCGGCCAGGCTCTCGCGATCACCCACCGAAGCGGCGCCGCGTCGTTCGGCGGACCGGCGGACGGCTACATCGGCGCACTGCCACAGCCGAACGAGCCGGCCGACAGATGGCCCGAGTTCTACGCCCGCAACCGCGTCGAGCCCTACCTGCGGACCGCGTTCAACCGGGGCCGTCTGCGGGCCGACGACGCGAACGCGATCTGCGCGGTCCTGGACCACATCGACGACCACGCCGGCCCGCCCGAACCCCCTGCCCGCATCCACGGCGACCTGTGGTCGGGCAACATCGTCTGGGCGCTGGACGGCGAGCCCCGGTTGGTCGACCCGGCCGCGCACGGCGGGCACCGGGAGACCGACCTGGCGATGCTTGCGTTGTTCGGTACGCCGCACCTGGACCGGCTGGTGGCCGCGTACGACGAGGTGTTCCCACTGGCCGACGGCTGGCGCGACCGCGTGGCCCTGCACCAGCTCCATCCGCTGCTCACCCACGCCGCCGCGTTCGGTGGAGGGTACGGCGTCCGCGCCGGGCAAGCCGCCCGGTCACTCACCGCGGCCCTCGCCACCCGGGACGCGGCGACCGAGGCGTGACCGTCTCCGGCGACGGTCCCGACCCGTGACGAGCGGTTCCCACGCCGTTGACCTCGTCCGCGGTTGAGGTCGTACGGTCCAGGCCATGACCGACCGCGTCACCCACCCCGCCCTCGCCGAGCTCGCCGACCGGCTGACCGTCGACCTCACCACCCGGGGACGCCGCAGCGGCCGGCCGCTGCGGGTGGAGATCTGGTGGTTCCACGTGGACGGCAGGTTCGTCATCACCGGGACACCCGGCCCCCGGCACTGGTACGCCAACGTCCTCGCCGACCCGCACGTCACCGTCCATGTCGACGGCCTGGACCTGCCGGCCTTCGCCCGGCCGGTCACCGATCCGGAAGCCCGGCGCCGGGTGTTCACCGACCCGCGGACCAGGTGGTACCGCGACCAGGCCGACCTCGACGAGCTCGTCCGGACCTCGCCGATGATCGAACTCGAGCTCCCCGTGCCCGGCGGGACTCAGCCTCGCGACGAGGCCGCCGACCCGACTGCGCCACGCTGACCCCGGGGTCGGGCGCGGTCCGGCGCGGGAGGCCGGGGCGGCGGACGGCGCGACACGTCCGGTGAGGACCGGACGAGCGCGACCACGACGAGGGGTACGCCGGTCATCAGGACCGCGGCCAGCACCGCCACCCCGGAGTCGTTGAGCGCGAAGCCGAGCAGCCCCGTGAGCCAGACCGCGCGCAGGGTCGGCCGCGCCGTGGGCCAGCAGCGGTAGGTGTCGGCGAGTGCTCGCGCGCCGAACCCGCGCGGGCGAAGGAGGTACACACCGACGCCGACGTACGTGAGCAGGGTCAGCCAGCCGAGTGGACCGCCGTAGGTCAGGCTGGCCAGCGCGGCCTCGGCCTTGCGGACGACCACCGGTCCGCCCTGCCCCTCGACGCCCCGCTGCACGAAGGTGCCGAGGTGGGATCTGCTCTCCGGCGGCCGCAGCCAGTCGGCGACCGAGACCGCGCTCACCGCCGCGACGGCCGCGATCGCGACGAGGGCGACCCGGCGCACGGTCAGCCGAACCCCGGCGACGTCCGCCGCGAGCACAGCGACTCCGGGCACCAGCGCGAGCACTCCGCCGAAGTCCGCACCCCAGCTCGGCCATCCGTCCAGCACGACCGCTGCGAACCCGACCGTCAGCACGACGAGCGCGGCCCGGCGGCGGTGGTGGCGTTCGGCCTGGCGGGTGGCGAGGCCGCCGGCCGTGAGCAGCACAGCGGTGGCGAAGATCGCGAACGCGACGTTGCCGAAGCCGAAGTACCGCCCGCCGACCAGCGGCAGGTCGCCGGGCGTCACGAGGTTGCCGCCCTGCAGGTGGGAGCCGGTCACCACGTCGGCGCCGAGCACGACGGCGGTGACCAGGGCGAGTGTGGTCGGCGCTGCCCAGGGCGGGTCGTACGGTGTGCGGCCCGCCAGTGCTGCCAGCACTGCGGTGAACCCGGCGACGGTGAGGACGAGCGACCACACCGGGACCGGCGAGGCGGCCCAGGGCACCAGTCCGGCGAGCACCGCCGCGACCGGGGCGGCGCCGCAGACCAGCCCGGCCGCCGACGCCAGTCGGCCCGCCCGACGGCGCGACACCGCCCGCCGGGCGCGGGCGGCCACCAGCAACGCGAGCCCGTACGCCAGCAGTTGGACGACGACCAGCGCTGTGAAGAACCACAGGCCGTAGGTGCTCACCACGCGGTCGGTGGTGGCGAACGCTCGCAGCCGGTCCAGCGTGGCGGCCGCGGCGGCACTGGTGGCTCGGCCGGCCGGCCGGTCGCCGGTGGCGCGCCAGCAGCCGCCGTCGAACACCTCGTCGGTGCCGGTGCCGAGGAGTTCGGTCAGTGTCGGGGTCAGGTCGGTGAGCTGGACCAACGCCTCCCGCCGGGTTCCGCCACTGGTGAGCCAGCTCCCGTCGAATCCCGGCCCGGCCGCGGCGGCCAGCCGCAACGACGTACCGCTGCCCGCCGACTCGTCGGACAGCCCTGCCACCAGCACGGTCGCGCCCGGACCGGAGGCCGCGACCACCTTCGCGACCAGCGCGTCCGCGGCCACCAGGGCGTCTCCGCGTCCGACGCCCAGGGGCAGAGCGCCCGCGTCGACGACGGTGAGTGGGCAGTCGCCGGTGGGTGCCGCCGTACGGTCGAACGCCGGGCGGTAGCGCGCCACCGTGCCGCTCCGGTCGGCGAGCGCGACCGCGGCGCCCGGCCCGACGGCGGTGGCACAGGAGCCCGCCCGGGCGAGGTGTTCGGCCAAGCGGCCGGGTTCGGCACCGTAGCCGGTGCGCGCCTGTGCCTCGGCCAGCCGCCGCCAGCCGGACACGGTGGAGGTGCCGGCGCCTCCGGGGATCCGCGCGACCCGCGGAAGCGGACCGCAGGTCGCCGGCCCCGCCGCGCGCTCGCCCGCGGAGACGGTGAGCCAGCCGTCCAGCGGACAGGTGCGGGGGCGCACGGAACGCGGGACGAGTACGCCGGGCGCGCCCCGGCCGACCAGCGCGGCCAGCGCGGGGGTGCGAGCGGGCGAGACGTCAGCGGCGGTCAGCCCGCCGATCCCGACCATGACGACGGGGACGACCGACCGGGCGGGACCACCCCGGTCGGCGAACGCCCGATCCGGCGCGCCGGCGAGTGCCGTCGCGGCCACCGACAGGGCGGCGAGCATCCACACGACGGCGGCGGCGAACGGCACCCGGCGCGACATCGCGACCCACCTTAGAGTCGGGCGGGGACAAGCCCCGGGACTTCGGTCAGGCGCCCTGGGTCCACTCCCGGACCAGCGAGGCGAGCACCTGGTGGAACTCCGGGAACGTCTTCTTCACACACCCCGGATCGTCCAGCGTCAGCCCCGGAGTCCGCAGGCCGGTCACGCTGAAACTCATCGCGATCCGGTGGTCGCCGCGGCAGTCGATCTCGGCTTCCCGCGGAGTGCCCGGCCACACCCGGATCCAGTCCCGTCCGGTCTCCACCCGCACGCCGAGCCGGGCCAGGTTGGTCGCGCAGGCGTCCAGGCGGTCGCACTCCTTGACCCGGGTGTTGTAGACGTCCTCGATCCGGACCGGGCCGTCGGCGAACGGCGCGATCGCGGCCAACGTCGGCATCGTGTCGGAGATGTCGCGCATGTTGACCGTGACGCCGGACAGCCGTTCCGGTCCGGTGACGGTGACCGAGTCCGCGGTCAGCGTCACGTCCACGCCCATGCGTCCCAGCACCTCGGCGAACCGGACGTCACCCTGCAGTGCGTCCGTGCCGAGCCCGGGAACGGTCACCGAGCGGCCGGTCAGGGCGGCCGCGGCGAGGAAGTAGCTCGCCGTGGACGCGTCCGGCTCCACGGCGTACTCGGTGGCGCGGTAGCGGCCGGGCGGCACCGTGAACGTGTCGCCGGCGCGGGTCGCCTCCACGCCGAACCTCCGCATCATCGCCAGCGTCATCTCGACGTACGGCACCGACACCAGGTCGGTCACCGTGACCTCCAGACCCTCGGCCATCAGCGGCGCGGCGAGCAGCAGCCCGGTGAGGAACTGCGACGACAGCCCGGCGTCCAGGGTGAGTGCGCCGCCCTTGAGTCCGGCGGCGTGGACGGTGACCGGGAGGTGTCCCTCGCGCTCCTCGGCACGTACGTCGACACCGAGGGCGGCGAGCGCGCCGACGAGCGGGCCGAGCGGGCGGCGGCGCAACTGCTCCGAGCCGTCGAACCGGAACACGCCGTGCCCGAGCGCGCCCAGCGTGGGCAGGAACCTCGCAGCCGTGCCGGCGTCCCGGCAGAACACCTCCGCACCTGGTGCGGGCGGGCCGGCCGCGCCGCCCCGCACCGTGCAGCGGTCCGGGCGCACGTCGACGGCGTACCCCAGCGCGGCCAGGCCGGCGGCGAACGCCTCGGTGTCGTCCGACCACAGCGGCCGGTGCAGCACCGACGTGCCGTCCGCGCAGGCCGCGAGGAACAACGCCCGGGCGGTGAGCGACTTCGACCCCGGGATCGCGACGTCCGTCACGAGTACTCCTTCGTTCGGGCCCTTCCGGTGACTGGAGGTCTCACAGGTGTTGCTGCGCGGCGGCGGCGGCCTGGGCCAGCACCGCCTTGACCGGGCGGCCGGTGCGTTCGGCCAGAGCGAGCACGTCGTCGTACTCCGGCTGGGCGTTGACCACCTTGCCGGCGTACGTCGCGACCTTCAGGCGCACCGTGCCGCCGGGGAGTTCGAGGGTACGGAACTCCCGCTCCAGCGGCCGCTTGCGCACCGTGTGGCTGCGTACCCCGATCGCCGGGGTCTGGGTGAAGACCACCTCGCACACCGCGTCGTACCGGTCGGGGTCGACCAGCACCGCCAGCGTGTGCGCCGGGCGGCCCTTCTTCATCAGGATCGGCGTCAGCCAGGCGTCCGCCGCGCCCGCGTCCAGCAGCCGGGCCAGCACGGCCGGCCACACCCGCGGGTCCAGGTCGTCGACGTTGGACTCCACCACGAGCTGGGTCGACTCACCGGGCGACGGCGGGCCGGCGGATCCGGGCGTCCACACCTCCGGGGCGGGCTCGCCGACCAGAAGGCGGACGGCGTTCGCGCGCCCGGGCGTCTCGCGAGTGCCCGCGCCGAAGCCCTGCGCGGCCACCCGCATCGGCGGCTGCGGGCCGTACGTCGCGGCATGGGTGACCAGCAGCGCCGCGCCGGTCGGGGTGCACAGTTCACCGACGGGAGTGCCGTCGATCTCCCCGGCGTACGACGGCGCACCGGCGGCGGCCAGCAACTCCACCACGGCGGGTACGGGCACCGGCAGCCGTCCGTGCGCGGCCCGGACGAACCCGGACCCCACCGCGACCGGCGACACGACCAGCCGGTCCAGGCCGAGGTGGGCCAGCCCGGCGCACACTCCCACGACGTCGGCGATCGCGTCCAGGGCGCCCACCTCGTGGAAGTGGATCGCCTCCGGCGTCGTGTTGTGCACCCGCGCCTCGGCCTGCGCCAGTCGCTCGAACGTCGCGTGCGCGGAGCGGCGTACCGGCTCGGGGAGGTCGGCGTCGTCCAGCAGCGTGCGGACGTCGGCCCAGGTCCGGTGGTGGGTGGAGTCGGTGCCCTCGACGTGCACCAACGTCGCGGCCAGGCCGTTGCGGACGACGTTCTCCGGGCGGAGCCGGATCTTCTCCGGCGCGACGGCGTCGACGGCGCGGGTGAGGACGTCGAGGGGCACCCCGGCGGCGACCAGTGCGCCGAGCAGCATGTCGCCGCTGGCGCCGGACGCGCAGTCCAGCCAGCCGATCCGGCTCACCGGGCGGCTCCGTTCGGGGTGCCGGCGGCCGCGGAGCCACGGCCGGCGTGCGCCCGCCGGGCCACCCTGGCCGCGAACACGCCCGCACCGAAGCCGTTGTCGATGTTGCAGACGACCACGCCCGGCGCGCAGGAGTTGAGCATCCCGAGCAGCGCCGCGAGGCCGCCGAACGACGCGCCGTACCCCACGCTCGTCGGCACCGCCACCAGCGGCACCCCGGTCAGCCCGCCGACGACGGACGGCAGCGCGCCCTCCATCCCGGCGACGACGATGAGGCAGTCGGCGTCGTCGAACTCCTCCTTCGCGGCGAGGAGCCGGTGCACTCCCGCGACACCGACGTCGGTGATGGTGCGTACTCCCGCGCCGTAGGCCTCGACAGTGCGCACCGCCTCGCGGGCCACCCGCGCGTCGGACGTGCCGGCGGCGAGGACGCACACCAGGCCCACCGGCGTGGGCGGCGGGCCGAGGGTCGCCGTGCCGGCCACCTCGTCCAGCCGGGCGTCGGGGAACGCCGCGCGCACCCGGTCCAGCGCCGTGGCGTCGAGCCGGGTGGCGAGCGCGGCCCGGTCCGGGTGCGCGGTGTGCAGGTGGCGCAGCAGGTCGACCACCTGGTCGGGGGTCTTCCCGGCGCCGTAGACGACCTCCGGGTCGCCGGTACGGGTGAGCCGGTCGGTGTCCAGCCGGGCGTATCCGAGGTCGACGAAGCCGGGGTCGGCCTCGGTGACCTGGATGACCTCGGCGTTGGTCTCGGCGTGGTTGGTCTCGGTGGCGTGACCGGGGTGGAGGTTTCGGCCGGCGTCGTCGGGGGCGGGCGAAGTCATGGACCGACCCTAAGTCCGAGCGTGGCGGACCCGGCCGGGAGCCTGCCCGTCCACACCACCCACCGGCGGCAGAAGTCGCCCCGGCCGGACATTGTTCGCGTGCCGCGGCACCCCGAACTTCTCACGGTCACGAGCCCGCGGAACCTCCCCGGCCCCTCCCCTGCGGCGCGGTTGACATCCTCGAACACGCGTTCGATGATGCTGGAGTGGTCGGGACTTCACAGGCATCCGCGCTGGGCACGAGCCCACTTCCTGTGCGGCACCGCAGCGTGTCATCGGAGGCCGGCCCCAGGCGGTCCGCGGCCGACCGGGCAGCGGTGCTCGCCGAGCTTCGGGCCGAGATCGCCGCCCGGCCGACGACCGCGGGGGTGGCCGGGCGCGCGGTTCCCACCGTGCCCGCCCTGCCGGCGTTCGCCGGCCTGTTGCCCGACGGCGGGTTGCGGCGCGGCGCGAGCTACACCGTGGCGGGGTCGACCACGCTCACCCTGGCCCTGGTCGCCGGCGCCTCCAAGGCGGGGTCGTGGTGCGGCCTGGTGGGGTTCTCCCACCTCGGTGCCGAGGCGGCCACCGGGCTGGGCGTCGACCTGGGCCGCCTCGTCCTCGTGCCCACGCCCGGCCGGAAGTGGCCGGCCGTGGTGGCGGCACTGGTCGACGTCCTCGACGTGGTGGTCGTCCGCCCACCCACCTCGGCCCCCGACGGCGAGGTACGCCAACTGGCCGCCCGGGTCCGCGAGCGCGGCGCCGTGCTCGTCGTCCAGGACGCGGACTGGTCGGGCAGCGAGCTGGGGTTGTCGATCATCTCGAGCACCTGGCACGGTCTCGGCGCCGGCCACGGGCACCTGTCGGCACGCGAGGTCACCATCCAGGCGACCGGACGCGGAACGGCCGGTCGGCGCCGTACCTCCCGGCTGTGGTTGCCCGACCACGCCGGCGCCGTGGCGGTGGCGACCGAGCCCGCCACCGCCACGGCCGACCAGCCCACCGTCCGGCCCGTCGACCAGCCGGCCGACCGCTCGGACGAGCAGCCTGGGGAGGTGATCTCCCTCGCCGGCCGCCGGTTGTCGGCGTGACGTCCCGGCGATCCGAAACTCACGGGCGCCCGTCGGTGGGCACTGGCATGATCGCGGAGGACTCGACAGCCGCAACGAGGCAGCCACGGGAGAACGCATGCCGACGTACGCCATCGCCAACCTGCACGACCCGAAGTACCACCCGGACGTCACGGAGTACATAGAGCGGATCCAGGGCACGCTCGACCCGTTCAACGGGCGGTTCCTGGTGCACGGCACCCAGCACGAGGTGGTCGAGGGCTCCTGGCCGGGCGGCGTGGTCGTGATCGAGTTCCCGAGCCTGGCGGACGCGCACGGGTGGTACGACTCCCCGGCGTACCAGGAGATCCTCCACCTGCGCACCGACCACATCACCGGCGACGTGATCTTCGTCGAGGGCGTCTCGGAGGGGTACGACCCGGCGAAGACCGCGGCCGCGATGCGTGCGGCGAACGAAGGCGCGACCGGCCAGGAGTAGGCCCCCCGCGTCGATCCGGTTGACAAGGATCGAACGTGTGTTCGACGATAGGGCCATGGTTCCGGTCCGGTCGGGCGCTCCGCGCGGCCTCACCCCCCATCTGGGGAAGCTGGGGGTGGTGGGGGGATGAGCGCCGTACGCACCCTGGTGGTGTGGTGCCCCGACTGGCCGGTGACCGCGGCCGGACGCGACGCCGGGTGTCCACCCGACGCTGCGCTGGCCGTGCTCGACCGCGGCCGGGTCCTCGCGTGCTCCCAGGCCGCTCGCCACCAGGGCGTACGCCGGGGCCTGCGGATCCGCGAGGCCCAGTCCCGGTGCCCCGAGCTGACCGTCCTGGCGTACGACCCGGCGGTGGACGCCCGGGCGTTCGAGCCGGTGGTGGTCGCGGTCGAGACGCTCGCTCCCGGCGTGGAGATCATCCGCCCGGGCATGTGTGCGCTCGCCGCCCGCGGTCCGAGCCGCTACTTCGGCGGCGAGCAGGCGTTCTCCGAGGCGTTGCGCGAGCAGCTGCGGCAGGCCGGCTTCCAGAGCGTGATCGGCATCGCCGACGGCCCGTTCGCTGCGGAGCAGGCTGCCCGGCTCGCGGAGCGGGCGGGCGAGCCCGAGCTGGCGTTCCCGCCCGGTGAGTCCGCTCGCTGTCTCGCGCCCCTGCCGATCGACACTCTGGGCCGCCCCGACCTGGTCGACCTGTTGCGCCGGCTGGGCATCCGCACGCTCGGCGAGTTCGCCGCGCTGCCCGCCCGCAGCGTCCTCGGGCGGTTCGGCTCCGACGGCGTGGCCGCGCACCGGCTGGCCGGCGGCCGCGACTCCCGCGCCCTCGCCACCCGCAGGCCCCCGCCCGAGCTGGCCACCGAGGTGGCGTTCGAGCCGCCCGTCGACCGGGTCGACCACGTGGCGTTCGCGATCCGCGGTGCCGCCGACCAGTTGGTCGCCGGCCTCGCCGAACGCGACCTGGTGTGCACCTGCCTGCGGGTGGAGACCGAGAGCGAACGCGACGAGCCCGCCGGCCGGCAGTGGCGGCACCCCCGCTGGTTCAGCGCGGCCGACGTGGTCGACCGGGTCCGCTGGCAGCTGCAGGGCACCCGCACCGACTCCGGCGGACCCGCCCAGGAGCTGACCTCCGGGGTGGTCCGGATCCGGCTGGTGCCCGACGAGGTGGCCGCCACCGGCGCCTACCAGGACGGCCTGTGGGGCGACCAGGCACCCGACGAACGCATCCACCGAACCTTCACCCGGGTGCAGAGCATGCTCGGCCACGACGCGGTGGTGACGGCCGTCCTGTCCGGAGGCCGGGCCGCCGCCGAACGCGTGACCTGGGTGGCGTGGGGCGACGAGCCCGCCCCCGCCAGACCCACAGTGCCGCCGTGGACGGGGCACTTACCGCCTCCGGCCCCGTCCACGGTGTTCCCCTCCCCCGAGCCGGTCGACGTCCTCGACCCCACCGGCCGGGCCGTCACCGTCGGCGAGCGGGGCGAGATGTCCGGTGACTGCCGGACCCTCGCCCGGCCCGGCGGGTCGGTGACCGCGCTGCCCATCGTCGGCTGGGCCGGGCCCTGGCCGGTCGACGAACGCTGGTGGGATCCCGACGCCGCCCGCCGCTACGCCCGCTTCCAGGTGGCGTGCGCCGACGGGAGTGCGTTCGTGCTGCTGCACGAGGCCGGACAGTGGTGGATCGAGGCCGGCTATGACTGAGCTGCTGGGCACGCTGCGCGGCGGGTGGTCCTGATGGGGTGGAAGAACCCGCGGATGCCCTGGTCGGAGCTGGAACGCAAGCTGTCCGGGCGCCGGCCCGGCGGGCCGCCGGCCGAGGTGGACGGCGGCGACAGCCCTGCCTGGACCTCCGTACGCCCGCCCTACGACCCACCCCCCGACGAACGCCCGAAGCGGCCCGACGGCCCGGTCGTCCCGTACGCCGAGCTGCACTGCCACTCCAACTTCAGCTTCCTCGACGGCGCCAGCCACCCCGAGGAGCTGGTCGAGGAGGCCGTGCGGCTCGGCCTGCAGGCGCTCGCGCTGACCGACCACGACGGGCTGTACGGCGTGGTCCGGATGGCCGAGGCCGCGGAGGCTGCCGACTACCGTCTCGGGACGATCTTCGGGGCGGAGCTGTCCTTCGACCTCACCGAGCCGCAGAACGGCGCCGCCGACCCCGAGGGCAGTCACCTCCTCGTCCTCGCCCGCGGCGAGGAGGGCTACCACCGGCTGGCGGGCGCGCTCACCGAGGCGCAGCTTCGCGGCGGGGAGAAGGGCCGGCCCACCTACGACCTGGACGACCTCGCCGCCCGCGCCGGCGACCACTGGCTGGTCCTCACCGGCTGCCGCAAGGGCACCGTGCGGCAGGCCCTCGACCGCGGCGGCACGGCCGAGGCGGGCCGCGAGCTCGACCGGCTGGTCGGGCTGTTCGGCCGCGACCAGGTGGCGGTCGAGCTCATCGACCACGGCTACCCGCTCGACTCCGACCGCAACGACGCGTTGACAGAGCTGGCCCGGTCCCGCCGGCTTCCGGTGGTCGCCACCAACAACGTCCACTTCGCCACGCCCGAACGCCGGCCGCTGGCCACCGCGCTGGCAGCCGTTCGTTCCCGCCGCAGCCTGGACGAGATCGACGGCTGGCTGCCCGCGGCCGGCACCGCCCACCTGCGAACGGGCGCGGAGATGGCCGCCCGGTTCGCGCGCTATCCCGGCGCCGTCGCCCGCACCGTGGAGTACGCACAGACGCTGGCCTTCCCGCTGCGCCGGGCGAAGCCGCGACTGCCCCGGCAGGACGTTCCGGCGGGGCACACCCCGATGAGCTGGCTGCGCGAACTCGTCCGCCGGGGCGCCGAACGCGCCTACGGCACCTACACCGGCCGGTTCGCCGATGAGACCCGCGCCCGGCTGGAGAAGGAGCTGCGGGTCATCGAGGAGAAGGACTTCCCCGGCTACTTCCTCATCGTGCACGACATCGTGGAGTTCGCCCGGAGCAGGCGAATCCTCTGCCAGGGAAGGGGATCCGCGGCCAACTCCGCGGTCTGCTACGTCCTCGGCATCACCTCGGTCGACGCCATCTTCTACGACCTGCCGTTCGAGCGCTTCCTGTCCGCGACCCGGGAGGAGGAGCCCGACATCGACGTCGACTTCGACTCCGACCGGCGCGAGGAGGTCATCCAGTACGTCTACGAGAAGTACGGCCGGTACAACGCCGCCCAGGTCGCCAACGTCATCACCTACCGGCCCAAGATGGCGATCCGCGACATGGCGAAGGCCCTCGGGCACAGCACCGGGCAGCAGGACGCCTGGTCCAAGCAGGTCGACTCGTGGGGCACCACCGCCACGGTGGACAGCGACATCCCCGCACCGGTGGTGTCGATGGCCGAGCAGTTGCTGAAGTTCCCGCGCCACCTCGGCATCCACTCCGGCGGCATGGTGCTCACCGACCGGCCGGTGGGCGAGGTCTGCCCGATCGAGCACGGCCGGATGGACGGCCGCACGGTGCTCCAGTGGGACAAGGACGACTGCGCATGGATGGGCCTGGTGAAGTTCGACCTGCTCGGCCTGGGCATGCTCGCCGTCCTGCACTACACGATGGAGGGCATCCGCGAGCACCTCGGCGAGGACTGGGCGCTGGCCACCATTCCCAAGGAGGAGCCGGGCGTCTACGACATGCTCTGCCGAGCCGACTCGGTCGGGGTGTTCCAGGTGGAGAGCCGGGCGCAGATGGCGACGCTGCCCAGGCTGCGGCCGCGCCGGTTCTACGACCTGGTGATCGAGATCGCCCTCATCCGCCCGGGCCCGATCCAGGGCGGTGCCGTTCACCCGTACATCCGCCGCAAGCTCGGCCACGAGCCACCGACGCCGCCCCATCCCACGCTCGCCCCCGCACTCGAACGCACCCTCGGCGTCCCGCTCTTCCAGGAACAGCTGATGCAGATCGCGATGGAGGTCGGCGGGTGCACCGGCGACGACGCCGACCTGCTGCGCCGGGCGATGGGTTCCAAGCGCGGGCTGGAGAAGATCTCCTCGCTACGGCAGAAGCTGTACGCCGGGATGGCCGCGCGCGGGATCACCGGCGACACCGCCGACATGATCTACGAGAAGATCGAGGCGTTCGCCAACTTCGGGTTCGCCGAGAGCCACTCGATCAGCTTCGCGCTGCTCGTCTACGCCTCCTCGTGGTTCAAGCTGCACTACCCCGCGATGTTCCTGGCCGCGTTGCTGCGGGCCCAGCCGATGGGGTTCTACTCCCCGCAGAGCCTGGTCGCCGACGCGCGCCGCCACGGGGTCGAGGTACGCGGCGCCGACCTGCACCTGTCCGGGGTGCACGCCGACCTCGAACTCCTCGACCCGAGCCTGTCGGGCGCGGACCCGAGCCCGACGGCCGGGACCCACGGCGCGGCGCCGACCGGGGACCCGGCGTGCGTCGACACGTACCACCCGCCGGTCGGGGAGTTCGATCCGGACGCGCCCGCAGACGACGCCCGGCACCGGCGCGACGGGCGGTTCGCGGTACGCCTCGGGCTGGCCGGCGTCCGCTCGATCGGCGCCGACCTCGCCGGGCGGATCGTCGCCGAGCGCACCGCGCACGGGCCGTTCGCCGACCAGGCCGACCTGGTTCGGCGGGTCGGCCTCACCTCGGTGCAGATGGAGGCACTGGCGACGGCGGGCGCGTTCGGGTGCTTCCGGATGTCCCGGCGGGAGGCGCTGTGGGTCGCCGGCAGCGCCGCCCAGGAACGCCCCGACCAGTTGCCGTCCAGTGGCACGTACGCCAGGCAGGGCAGCGGGTCCGTGGCCAAGCCCACACGTGGCAGCGTGCCCAAGCCGGCGGGGCCGGCGCGCGAGGTGCGGCACGAGCAGGTTCCGCTGCTGCCCGACCTGAACCCCGCCGAACGCGTGATGGCCGACCTGTGGGCCACCGGCATCTCGCCCGACGACTACCCCACCCGGCACGTACGCGACAAGCTCGACGAGCTCGGGGTGATCCCGGCCGCCCGGCTGCGCACCACCGAACACGGCCGCCGCGTGCTGGTCGGCGGCGTCGTCATCCACCGCCAGCGACCGGCGACAGCGGGCGGGGTCACCTTCCTCAACCTCGAGGACGAGACCGGCATGGTCAACGTCATCTGCCCGCAGGCGGTGTGGAACCGCCACCGCCGGGTCGCCCGCGACTCCCCCGCCCTGCTCATCCGCGGCCGCCTCGAACGCGTGGAGGGCGTGACCAACGTGGTGGCCGAGAAGTTCAGCCGGCTGCCGCTCACCATCGCCACGATGTCCCGCGACTTCCGCTGACGTCCCGCGACGTCCGCCGAGCGTGCTTCGAACCACATCGTCGTGGGATCATCGCGGCCGTGCACCCGTTGACCTTCGACGCGCTCCTGTGCGACCTGGACGGCGTACTCCGGATCTGGGATCCCGAGCACCTGGCTGCCCCCGAGACCGCCAACGGCCTGCCCGCCGGTGCGCTGGCGGCGGCCGCGTTCGCACCAGACCGGCTGCTCCCCGCGATCACCGGGCAGGTCAGCGACGAGCAGTGGCGGGCAGGCGTGGTTGACGATCTTGCCGAACGCCACGGGTCACGGGCTCGCGCGCTGGCGGCCGTCGACGCCTGGTCGGCTCCCGCCGGCCGGGTGGACTCCGACGTCCTCGACCTGCTCGACGCGGTGCGTACCCACGTCCCGGTCGTTCTGGTCAGCAACGCGACCACCCGGCTGGAGCGCGACCTCGCCGCGCTCGGGCTCACAGCACACCTGGACGCGGTGGTCAACACCTCCCGGATCGGGGTGGTGAAACCCGACCCGCGGGTGTTCCGGTACGCCGCCGCGCTGGTCGGCGTGGACCTGTCCCGGTGCCTGTTCGTCGACGACCAGCCCGGCAACGTCGAGGCGGCACGGGCCCTCGGGATGCAGGGGCTCGCGTACACCGGCCCGGCCGGCCTGCGCGCGGCCCTCGGCCACGCGGGCTCTCCGGCGGATCAGGGCGCCAGGCCGGGCGGGTCGAACGTGGCTGCGCAGGTGCAGGTGCCCGGCTCGACCTCGGTGTAGCCGGCGTCGCGGACCGTCGCGGCGGCCACCTCTCCGTCGACGATCCGGCCCCACCGGTCCGGAGTAGCCGTGGTGATCCGCAGCGGGAAGTCCGCGGACGCCCACGCGGCGACGGTCTCGTCGTCGAGTTCGAGGAGCGCGAGGTGGGCGGCGTGCCCGACCTGGGCACAGGCCTTGCCGGTCGACATCCTTACCCCCGGAGCGAGCATGATCGACAGCACCGGCCGGCCGGCCGGCTCGGCGTCCCCCGACTGCTCGGCCTCAGCCGCGTGCTCGGCGTCACCCCACTGCTCGACTCCACCGGGCCGCTCCGCTGCACCACGTCGCTCCGCCTCGGCGCCCTCGGCGTGCGCCAGGTCCAGCCCCTCCACCTGCAGCTTCGACACCTCCACCGGCGGCCGCGCCACCGGGTGGGGGGCCAGCGCGCGTACTTCCGCGCCACCGGAGCGGGCGGTGAGCCCCGGCAGCCGTTCCACCTCGGTCCACCGGATCCCGCGTGCCCGGCGTACGACCTTGCGGATCCGGCCGTCCATCCAGCGCTCGAGGCCGGCGTGCCACGGCCCGCCCGGTGCGCTGTCGGGGTCGGCCAGCAGTCGTACGACCGCCAGCGCCGACGCCGCCAGCGCGTCCTCGTGGGTCGGCAGGCTCGCCTTCTCCACCCGGACCACCAACGGCAGCGCCCACGGCTCGTCGTCGTCCCGCTCCGCCTGCCCGATCCACGCGAGGTTGCGCCAGTGCTCGCGCCACCAGCGCACCGCGGTCACAGGGTCGGGAGCCTTGTCAACCTCGGCTTGCGCAGGCAGCCCGGACTCCTCGCCGGGAAGGCCGGCGAACTGGCTGGGCTGGACGGGTTCGGTCACCGGGCCAGTATCCGCGCGGCTGCGTGGCGCACAGCCGGGCGGGTACGTTGGAACGCCGAAACGCACCCGACGCAAGGGAAATGTCCATGACCGAACAACCGGAGCGGCAACCGAGCCGGCAACCGGACTTCGCGCCCATGCCCACGGACTGGCAGCGCTGCCTGGCGATCGTCGCGCACCCCGACGACCTGGAGTACGGCGCGGCCGGCGCGATCGCCGGCTGGACCGCGGCCGGCCACGAGGTGAGCTACCTGCTGGTGACGCGGGGCGAGGCGGGCATCGACAACCTCCCACCCGCCGAGGCCGAGAAGGTCCGCGAACGCGAGCAACGCGCCAGCGCCAGGGTCGTCGGAGTGGACACTGTGGAGTTCCTCGACCACGCCGACGGCGTCATCGAGGAGGGCCCGCGCCTGCGCCGCGACCTCGCCCGGGCGATCCGCCGGCACCGGCCCGAGCTCCTGCTCACGCTGAACCACCACGAGAGCTGGGGGACGCCGGGCAGCTGGAACACCCCCGACCACCGCGCGGTCGGCCGGGCCGTACTCGACGCCGCGGGCGACGCGGGCAACCGGTGGATCTTCCCCGAGCTCGTCGACGAGGGTCACGAACCCTGGAACGGCGTCCGCTACGTCGCGGTGGCCTCCTCGCCGTACGCCTCGCACGCCGTCGACGTCACCCGCACCCTGGACCGGGCGGTTGCCTCGCTCGCCGAACACCACGCCTACATCTCGGCCCTGGACGACCGGGACCCGGCGGAGTACGCCCGTGAGCACCTCACCGGCTACACGCAGAGCGCAGCGGAGAGGTTCGGCGGCCGGCCGGCGGTGTCGTTCGAGCTGTTCACCCGCTGACGGGTCAGCCGGGTCGGCCGCCGACCTCACGGCGTACGGCTGACACGGCGGCACTCACCCGGGCGGCGCGCGTCGGCCCCGGGCCGGCCTCGGTGACGTACCCCACCAGGTGCCGAAGGTGCCCTTCGCCCACCTGGTCTGCGTCGACGCCCGCGGCGGCGAGGGCGGCGGCGAGATCGGCCGGTACGCCCACCCGGCGCCGGCTTTCCGGCAGTACGAGCGTGCCCTCCCAGGACTCCGGCCACGACTCCGGCGGGTAGTCCGGCCGGGCGTCCGTACCGCTCGCTCCCCTTGCACCCAGCGGGCAGACCAGGGTCACGTCGTCCAGTGTGAGCACCCGGACCCGCGTCGCCCGGCACGTCACCTGCGTCGACCCCGCCGGCGGTTCCGCAGGCCGCGACCCGGTGAGCAGCAGCACGGCCGGTCGGTAGCTGTCGTACCCGCTGAGCCGGCGGTCCAGCACGTACGCCGTCGCGCCCGCGTGGACGTGCCGGCGCCCGCGTACCGCGATGCGCGTGCCCCCGTACGCCCGCGAAAGTCCGCTCATCGGCACGGTCCGGTCAGCGGGCGGCCCGCGTACGTCGAGTACCACAGCGGCCGGTAGCACCGCCATCGCTCGGGCACCAGGCCGCGCGGCGCGGCGACGCGTTCGACCTCGCGCCGGATGTCGAGGTAGTACGCCGGCTCGCCCGCGCCCTCGGCGCGCAGCAGATCCATCAGCGGCGTGTGCGACTGGTACACCTGCACGGACGGGAACACCGTGCAGTGCGGGAGCAGCGTGCGCAGGAAGTCGCGCATCAGCGGGTACGGATCCAGGCCCACGACGTAGGTGAACGACGTCTGCAGCCCGGCCGCCCGCGCGCGGGCCAGCAGGCCGGGCATCTCCGCCGCTGTCAAGCTCGCCTTGCTCGCCTTCAGCAGGACGTCCCTGCGCGACGCGCACTCGGCGGTGAGGTAGAGCAGGAAGGGCCCGATCTCGCGGGCGATCTCGGCGAACGCCTCCCGGCTGCGCAGGACCGAGGTGAGCAGGCCGATCCGGGGAGTGAGGCCGTGTTCGGTGAGCACCCGGCGCACCGTCCGCAGGTGGGCGAGGGCGCCCTGCTCGGTGTGGAAGCAACCGGTGGAGATGGTCACCTCCGCCAGGTCGCGAAGCGTTCCGCCCGGTGGTAGCTGCGCGGCCAGGCCCGCCAGCAGGGCGGCGAGTTCGTCCTCGAGCCGCAGCCTGGGGTCGACCGCGTCCTCCAGCGTCGTGGGGCAGAACGCACAACCGGTGCAGCGGCTGCGGGCGTTCGGGTTGAGCGTGGCGGCCCGCCAGGCTCGGCCGTCCCAGCAGCGCAGGTATCCCGGCACCGCGTCGTCCGCGGCCCGGCGTTCGACCCGGGCGAGTGTCCGGCCGTCGGCGCACAGCCGGTCCTCGACGAGTTCGAACGGCGAGTCCGGGCGGCCGGAAGGTACGACGACCACACGCGACTCACGCTCACCGGTCACCCGCACCAGCAGCCGGATCCGGGCGCCGAGCGGAGTCCGGATGCCGTACAGGTTGACCGCGACCAGGACCAGCTCGGTCCAGGCCACGCCGTGTTCCCGGGCGAGGCCCTGCCACCTCGCCAGGGCCGACGTGTCGACGAGTGCCGTCATGGCAGACCCACTTCCACCGACGCGCCGCCGCCGAACGCCGGTGGCGATTCGTGCGACAATTCCCGCGCGAAATCCCTGCCGGCGAGGAGTTCACCGTGCCCGACACCCGCAGCGTCCTGGTCACCGGAGCGACCGGCAACCAGGGCGGCGCCGCCGCGCGGGCCCTGCTCGAGCGCGGCTGGTCGGTACGCGCGTACGTCCGCGACCCGGCCAAACCCGCCGCCCGCGCGCTCGCCGATCTGGGCGCCGAGCTGGCGACCGGAGACTTGGACGACCCCGACGCCCTGCGCGCGGCGATGACCGGTGTGCACGGGGTGTTCAGCGTGCAGCCGCTCGCGACCAGTGCCGAACAGCTCGCCGCGGAAGTACGCCAGGGTGAGTCCGTCGCCGACCTTGCCGCGCAGAGCGGAGTCGCGCACCTGGTCTACAGCTCGGTCGGCGGCGCCGAACGCCACACCGGCGTCGACCACTTCGAGACCAAGGCGGAGGTCGAACGCCACATCGCGCGGCTGGGCCTGCCCGCGACGGTGCTCCGGCCGGTCTACTTCATGAACAACCTGCTGTACTTCGACGTTGCCGACGGCGAGCGGGTCGTCAACCTGCCGTTGCGCCCGGACCGGCCGCTGCAACTGGTCGCCGCCGACGACATCGGATGGTTCGCCGCCGACGCCTTCGACCACCCGGACAGCTACCTCGGCCGGCAGCTCGAACTCGCCGGAGACCAGCTCACCCTGCCCGAGATCGCGGCGGCGTTCGAGCAGGTCACCGGCGTACCCACGCGTTACCACGCGGAGCCGATCACGTCGCGCATGTACGAGTGGTTCGCCGAGTCCGGCTACCAGGCCGACATCGCGGCGCTTCGGGAGCGGCACCCGGACATGCTGACGTTCACGGACTTCCTGACCCGGCGCCTCGCCCGGTAGGCAGGGCCTCCCCGGCCCGGGGAGTGCGAGGAGGCATCCGTACGGCATCGCCGGCCGACGGCTGATCGCGACGTGACAGGCACCAACGGACCAGCCACACCAGGATCGCGATCTGCACCAGCGGGGTCGCCGTGTCGCGGATCCGGTCGGTCACGAAGCCGACCACGGCCGGCAGGTCGACCACCCGGCCCGGCACGTACGCCGCGGCCATCATGGCCGTGCGGGCGAGCACCATCGAGTCCAGCCGGCCGGCGACCAGTCCTGCCAGCGGAGCCCAGGCGAGCAGGTCGTACCACGGCAGGCTGTACTGCGTGGTGAACACCCAGGCCAGACAGAGTACGGCCGCCACCCGGACGGCCTCCGGTGTCGGGTCGGCCGTCGGATCGGCGGTCGTGTCGGTTCCCCCCTCCACCGGGGCATGCACCGCGGTCGGCACCGCGCGCCACAACAACGCCGCGAGCAGCACGGTCGTCACCGCGGAGGCGACGGCGATCACCGCCCGGGCGGCGGGCATCGGCAGCACGAACAGGTAGAGCGGCCCGAACAGCAACCGCCACGGCGTACCCGACGACACGAAACTCGGCGCCGCCAGCACCCGGTCGAACACGTGCGGCCCGGCGAACACGTACGTCCCGACGAGCGTGAGCAGCGACCCCGCGCACAGTGCCGCCGCCGCCCGCGGTGACCGGCGTAGCGCCCACAGCAGCGCCAGGCCGTACAGCCCGACGGTGAGCTTCACCGCCCCGCCCAGGCCGACCAGCAGCCCCGCCACGAACGGCGACCGGCGGACCACCACCAGCGCCGCCACCGCGAACACCACCGCCTGGGCGTCGTTGTGCGCGCCCGCGACGACCAGCCAGGCGAGGACGGGGTTGGAGAGGACGCACAGCACGGCGCGGGCCCGCGCCCGCGGCGCCCGCCCGGCCAGCCGTACCGCCAGCAGCCCCACGGCGACGAACGCCAGCGAGTTCGTGACCTGCAGGCCGAGCACCGTGGCATGCGTGGAGCCGCCGCCCAGCCAGGCAGCCGCCTGCTGCAGCCAGGTGCCGACCGGGCCGTAGACGGAGGTCGCGGTCTGCCAGGGCCGTTCGGTCGCCGTGACCACCGGGTCGGATCCGTGCAGCACGTACTCTGCCGGCGCGGTGAGGTACGGGTCCCCGCCACGGGCCGCGATCCGGCCGTACGCGGCGTACATCAGGACGTCGCCGGACGCCATCGGCGGCACCAGAGTCAGCGCGGTCACCCCGGCGACCCCGAGTGCCGTCAGCCGGCGTGGAGCCGGCGTCCACCCGGCGGACAGGGCCCGCAGGCCGGCGTACAGGCCGAGGGCGCCGACGGCCAGCCCGCTCAGCGCGAGCATCACCACCAGCCAGGGCGCGGGATGGGCGTCGAACCAGTACGGCGGCCGCCACGCCGCCCGCTGCGGAAGGGTGAGGGCGACGACGGACGGGCCGAGCAGTCCGGTGACGGTGAACAGCGCGAGGCTCGCGCCCAGGCAGGTCACGGCGAGACGACCCACCCGGGCGGCCCGGGCGGCCTGGTCAGTTCGCGTGTCGGTCACGACGTGGAGTGCCGGCATCAGCGTCCGGGTCGGCGTCAGCGTCGGTGTCGGTGTCGGTGTCGGCCGATGCGCGGCGGGCGGGTGTCGCGAACGCCGGAAGCGAGGGAAGAGCCGGCAGGGGTACGACCCCCCGCCGAGCCAGCGCCTCGGCGACGTGCAGCCACTGCCGGCCGCGGTGGATCTGTCCCCGCCAGTCGGCGCCGGTCACCCGGTGCTGGAAGTCGACCGGCACCTCCGCGACCCGGAAACCCCTGCGCAGCAGGTCGATCGTCATCCCGACCTCGACCCCGAAGCCGCGGGCGAGCGGGGTGACGCCGTCCAGTGCGGGCCGGCTCAGGCAGCGCTGCCCGCACAACGGCTGGGTGGCCTGCCACCCGGTCGCCCGGTCGATGCCGGCTCGGGCGAGCCGGACGACGAAGCCGTGCCCTCCACCGGGGCCGCCGTTCTGCGGTGGCATCACCGCGATGGTGACGTCGGCGGTGCCGTCCAGGACAGGGCGAACCAACGGCTCGGCCCGGGCAGCGCTCTCGGCCAGGTCCGCGTCCAGGAACAGCAGGTGCCGCGGATCGGCGGGGTTCTCCCGCGCCTCGATCGCCGACACCGCCTGCGCGCCGGTGGCAAGTGCGGCCGCCTTGCCGCGTGGGCGGTGGTGGCCGACGACCACGGCACCGGCCTCCTGCGCGTGCACCGCGGTGGCGTCCCGGGAGCCGTCGTCGACCACGACCACGAGGTCGACGGCGGTCACCTTCCTCGCCGCGCGTACGGTCGCGGCCACCCGTGCGGCCTCGTCACGCGCGGGGATGACGACCGCCACCCGGGCCGCCGGCGGGGACGTGGGAACGGACACGACCCGAGCCTATGACGTAGCGAGTGGATCAGGAGGCGTTGCGCGTCAGGCGGTGTCGTACGTCAGGACCCGTCAGGACCGGCCGGGCGCCAGGCCCGACTCGTGCGTCAGGTCGAGCACGGCGTACACGGTGGTGGTGCGACCACCACGGCGTACGCCCCACCGAGAGGAAAGGTCGTCGACGATCGCCAGCCCACGGCCGCCCAGCGCGGACGCCGGCAACTCCAACGGGCGCGGCTCGGTCGGCCCGCCGCCGTCGGTGACGCTCACCTCGAGCTGGTGCGGATGCCGCCTCCAGGTCACCCGCAGCGCACCGGTGGGGAGGGGCCGCGCGTGCCGGAGGGCGTTGCCGACGAGTTCGCTGAGGACGAGCACCGCGTCATGGACGTCGTCGGAGGCGACACCGGCGGCACGGAGGTCGGCGGCCAGCCGCCGCCGTGCCGTCCGTGCGCTGGCGACCTCGAACGGCAGCACCAAGGCAGTGGAGGTCGTCGAACTCTCGACGGATACCACAGTCACGCCTTCTCCTTAGACCTCCGCTCGCCACACCTTTGTGCCGTGCCTTTCCGCGTAGGCATGACGCTTTGCTTCCCGCACCGACAGGGGCGGAAACCCTCGCTCGCCCGGGCAACTGGCTGCCCACGCGAGCGCACGCGGGGTCACAGGTGATGTTTTCCGGATGTGGCCAGGAAGTGGGACGGCTCGGCCGGCCGCGCCGAACCACCGACGGATGGCTGTGGACGGCTCCCCCGAAGCACCTGGCGACGCCCGGTAACCTCGCCCACTGTGACGTGGGCGAATGGCTGGACCATGCGAGCAGCGGGAATCCTACTCGCGCCGGCCCTCGCCCTCGCCACCGTGGTTCCGGCGGTGATCTCGCCGACCGTGTCGGTCGCCGCTGCGCCGAACCCCACGCCCTCCCCCACCTCTCCCACGCCCACCCCCACAGGCACCGCGAATCCGGGTGAGGACGCCGGTGCGGGGAACGCGCCGGTCGACCCCGGCCGCTACCAGAACAACACCTGCCGCAACCAGTACGCCGGTTCCGCGTCGAGCGCCGGACAGCCCTGGGCGCAGGATCGCCTCCAACTGGACAGGCTGAACTCCTTCGCCACCGGGCGCGGCGTCACCGTCGCCGTGGTCGACACCGGTGTCGACTTCCGCAACCGCCACCTCACGCCCGCGCGGGCACCGCACGCAGCCAGCTTCGTCCAGGACGAGGACACCCCGATCCCGCCGTGGCGCGACTGCGCTCCCGGCGGCCACGGCACCCTCGTCGCGGGCATCATCGCCGCCCGCTCGATCCCGGGAGGCGGCCTGCGCGGCGTGGCACCACTCGCCGACATCCTGTCCGTACGGGTCGCGCCCGGGCCGGAGCAGGGTTCGGCCGCGGCGCTCGCCGACGGGATCCGCTATGCCGCCGACAACGGCGCCGACGTCATCAACGTGTCCATCGTCACCGGCACCGAGTACGACCCGCTCGGGCAGGCCGTCCGCTACGCCCTGGACAAGGGTGTGGTGGTGGTCACCGCCGCCGGGAACACCGGGGGCAACCAGGGCAACGCCCAACAGTGGCCGGCGGAGTTCGCGGCGGAGAAGGGGTACGAGGGCCTGATCGTGGTCGGCGCGGTCGACGAACAGGGCAAGGTCGCCGATTTCAGTACCACGTCGGTCCCGGTGTCCGTCGTCGCGCCCGGCACCAACCTCGCCAGCACCGCCCCCATGACGAACTACCAGCGAGGTCAGCAGGGGACGAGCTTCGCGGCGCCGTTCGTCTCCGGCCTCGCCGCCCTGCTGGTGGAGAAGTACCACCATCGGCTGACGCCGGTGCAGGTCAAACAGTTGATCGAGGACACCGCCGACCATCCGGGCCTGGACCTTCCGGACCGAAGCTACGGCTACGGGGTGATCAATCCGTACGAGGCACTGACGCAACTGCTCCCCCAGGCGGGCGCCACGCGACGCCCGGAGACCGGTCCGGCGATCGCCCCGCTTCCCACGCCCACACCCGCCGACGCGACGCCGCGCAGGGTCGCGCTCGGCGTCGGCGGGGCCTCGGTCGCCCTCACCCTGCTCGTAATCGCCGGGGTCGCGGTCACCCGGCGCGGCCGGGCACGCGGCTGGCGGCCGGGCCCGGACGACGGCGCCGGCCGGTAGGCCGGTAGGCGCGCGTGGCTGGCTGGCAAGGCGGAGGAGGAGTCGCGTAGCGGTGTTCTACGGGCGACGACGACAACGCAGCCAAGGCACGATGCGGGGAGCCGCGAGGGGTCAGGGGAGGGGCTGGTCGGTGGATCCCTTGACGTACGCGGTCTGGATCAGCCTGGTGCCGAGGCGGCGGCTCACCAGCGTGCCGCGACCGGGCGGCAGCGGCGCACCTCGTACGCCGCCCCACAGCTGGCCCTCTTCCCTGGTGCCGGACATGATCAGGCCCGGGTTGCCCATGTCCCGGATGCGCTGGACGATCGGGTCGTACATCGCCCGGCCGGCGCCGCCGAAGCCACGGGCGATGATCAGGTGCAGGCCGATGTCGCGGGCCTGGCTCACCAGGTCGGTGATCGGCGCCAGCGGGTTGCCCGACGAGGTGGCGACCAGCTCGTAGTCGTCGACGATGAGGTAGAGGTCCGAGCCCTTCCACCAGGTCCGGTTGCGAAGCTGCTCCGACGTCACGTCCGGGCCGGGAAGCCGCTTGCGCAGCGCCGCGCCGACGTCCTTGAGCAGCGACGTCGCGGCGTCGGAGGACGCGGCGAAGCCGATCAGGTGGTCACCGCTCACCGCGTCCAGCAGCGCACGGCGGTAGTCGACGATGATCAGGCGCGCCTCGCTGGGCGGGTGCCGGTCGACGATCCCGCGGGCGATGACCTCGAGCAGGTTGGACTTGCCGCACTCGTTGGCGCCGAACACCACGAGGTGCGGCTCCTCGTCGAGGTTGAGGTAGACCGGTGCCAGCTCGTCCTCGTCGATGCCGATGGGAACGCCCGGCCGCGGGTCCGTGCCCGCCTGGGGCAGGCTCTGCAGCGGAAGCTCCTCCGGCAGCAGTCGCACCGGCGGGGCGGCTGGTCCCTGCCAGGCGTCCGCGACCGCCGCGACCATCGCCTGCACACCTTCGGCGACGTCCTCGGCGTCCTCCACCCCGTCGATGCGGGGCAGCGCACCGAGGAAGTGCAGTTGCTCCGGCGAGAGTCCGCGACCAGGGCGGTTGGCTGGGACGTTGGCGGCGGCCCGGCGGTCGATCTCGGAGTCGTACGGGTCTCCGACCTTCAGCTCCAGCCTGGTCTGGATGAGGTCCTTGATCGCCATCCGGAACTCCGACCACTTGTTCGCCGTGGCCACCACGTGGATGCCGAACCCGAGCCCGCGGGCGGCCAGGGTGGTCACGGCGGACTCGACGGCCTCGTGGTCGGCACGGACCGTCCCCCACCCGTCGACGACGAGGAACACGTCGGAGGCGAACCGGTCGGGCTGGATGCGTCCCTGCCGCCGCATCCGGCGGTAGGTGGCGATGGAGTCGACACCGGCGTCGGTGAAGGCGCGTTCGCGCTGCTCGAGCAGGGTGGTCAGCTCACCGACGGTACGCCGGATCGCGTCCGCGTCGAGGCGGGTGGCCACCCCGCCGACGTGCGGCAGCCCGAGCAGCGCCGACAGCGTGCCGCCGCCGAAGTCCAGGCAGTAGAACTGCACCTCGTCGGGCCGGTGGGTGAGGGAGTACGACGCGATCAGGCTGCGCAGCAGCGTGCTCTTGCCCGACTGCGGTCCGCCGACGATGCCGACGTGGCCACCCGCTCCGGCCAGGTCGAGCCACATCGGGTCCCGGCGCTGGTAGTACGGCTTGTCCACGATCGCGACCGGGGCTCGCAACTGCCCGCGGCCCTCCCAGTCGACGGTCAGGCCGTTGTCGGGGATCACCGTGAGAGGGCCGGGCAGGAGCGAGTCGAGAGTCGGCGGAGTGTCCAGCGGGGGCAGCCACACCTGGTGCGCGGCCCGGCCCATGGACTTCAGCTGGTCGACCACCAGGTCGACCAGCACCCGGGGCTGGGGCCGGTCCTGCTGGGCGTACGCGGGCGTCTCCGCGGGCTCCGGTTCGGGCTCCTCCGGCACCTGCACGATCTCGGGCTCGACGTAGTCGGTGGTGTAGGCGGTGATCCGCGGCACCCAGCGCTTCTCGCCCGGCTTCGGCGGCGGCTTGCGTCCCGGCCCGGCGGCCAGTGCCGAGGGCTCGTAGACCCCGCCGACGTAGGCGGCCTTGAAGCGGACCAGGCCTTCCGTACCGACCTTGAGGTAGCCGCCACCGGGCTCACGTGGCAGCTCGTAGGCGTCGGGAACGCCGAGCACGACCCGGCTCTCACCGGCGGAGAAGGTCCGCAGGCCGATGCGGTAGGACAGGTGCGTGTCCAGGCCGCGCAGCTTGCCCTCCTCCAGCCGCTGGGAGGCCAGCAGCAGGTGCACGCCGAGGCTTCGGCCCAGCCGGCCGATCATGACGAACAGCTCGATGAACTCGGGCTTCGCCGACAGCAGCTCGCTGAACTCGTCGACCACGATCCACAGCGACGGCATCGGCTCCAGCGGCTTGCCCTTGGCGCGGTCGTCCTCGTAGTCGCGCAACGAGCCGTAGTTGCCGGCCTGCCGGAGCACCTCCTGGCGGCGGTTCATCTCACCGGCCAGGGCGTCCTGCATCCGGTCGACCAGGATCAGTTCGTCCTCGAGGTTGGTGATGACCGCGGAGACGTGCGGCAGGCTGTCCAGGCCGAGGAACGTCGCGCCACCCTTGAAGTCGACGAGGACGAGGTTGAGCGCGTCAGGGGAGTGCGTGACGGCCAGGCCGAGCACGAACGTGCGCAGCACCTCGCTCTTGCCCGAACCGGTGGCGCCGATGACCAGGCCGTGCGGGCCCATACCGCCCTGCGCGGACTCCTTGATGTCCAGCTCCACCGGCCGGCCGTCGGGGGTGAGCCCGAACGGGATGCGCAGCCGGTCGCGGCGCGGGCGCGGCTGCCAGATGACGTCGGGGTCGAGGTGGTGGGCGTCGGGGATGCCGAGCAGGCTCATCAACTCCAGCTCGTACTGCGGCTTCTCCTCCTCCACCTCCGCCTGCTCCTCGATCACGCCGGTCGGCCCCACCAGCGCCGACCGCAGCGGGGCGAGCTGGCGGGCGAACGACTCGGCCTGGGCCACGGTCAGCTCGTCGGGCCGGCCGAGCAGGCTCTCCTTGCCGCCCTCGTCCGGGTCGTCGTCGGAACCCGTCGCGACGTGGAAGACCTGGTCCGCGGTGACCCGCAGCCGCATCACGCCGTCACCGAACCGGCGGACGGCGTTGCCGGTGAGGTCGATCACCGTCACGCCCTGCGGCGGCGCGCTGAGGAACCGCGAGTCGGTGCTGGCGTGCCCGCCGTCGACCAGGACGACGACGTGCGGCTGGTCGGTGAGCGGCTTGCCGTTGGCGGAGAAGAACGGGCGGTTGGCCAGCTCGGGCGCCAGCAGGCGTTCGAGCTCGGCCAGTGACGAGGTGACCAGGCGCACCTGGCCGGCGCCGTCGGTGGCGGTGGGATGCAACGCGTGCGGCAGCCACTTGAGCCAGTCCCACTCGGCCCGCCGGTCGGGGGACAGGCAGGACGCGACGACGAACTCGTGCGGCGCATGGAACGCGGCGAGGTGCGCGACCATCGCCCGGTTCAGGCCACGGACGGCCTGCGGGTCGCCGTCCATGCGTACGTGCGCGAACCCACGCAGGGACACGGCGATGGGTACGTCGGGAACGGTGCGGTAGGTGGCGATGAACCGGCGCAGGGCACCCGCGGCGACCGGCTCGAGATCCTCCACCGGCTTGGTCTCCGGCGCGATCAGCTGCAGGACGAACCGCTGGACGCCCTTGGCGACGCGTACGTGCCCGAAGTCGCGGTCGGCGGGCCGGCGTTCCCACAGCCGCCGACTCAGCGGCAGCACCCACAGGCTGTCCGGCTCGGGGTAGCGCCACTCCAGCGCCTCACGCTGCCGGTTGGCGGCGGTGCGGACCCGACGGCGGAGCTGGCCGAGGTAGCGGAGGTAGTCGCGGCGGCTGCCGTCGACCTGGTGCTTGCGCTCGCCGTTCTTGCCGCCGCTGCCGAGCTGGCTGATGTACATCCCCACCATGGACACGGCCATCGTGCCGCTCATCAGCAGCCGCATGGAGTTGTTGCCGGTGGAGCCGCTGGACAACATGAACGCCATCACCGCGCCGCCGCCGAGCATGGGCAGGATGCCGAACATCTTCTGCATCGCCCCGCCGGGCGTGGCTTCCGGCAGCTCCGGCGGCGCCTCGAACAGCACCTCGCCCTTGGGCATCGCCGGTGGCTGCCGGCGACCGGGGCGACGGTAGAGCACCGTGCTCACTGCGCGGCCCCCTCTCAGCCGGACCCTTGCGTGCGGTGGATGTGCGGTGGATGTGTTGGGTCATGCGGTGTGGTGCGGTATCAGACAATGGCAGACAATACGACCCGGCACGGACAGGCCCCGAGACGTCCGCATTTCCGCCGCCGTGCACCCGGTCCGCCGGTTTCAGGCTGCCCCAGCGCGATGAGGAGATCAACAGTGGACGCGAACAGCGGCGTGGAGCTCTGCCGCGTCACCGTCGTCGCCCCACGCACCCGGATGGACCTCGCCCTGCCGACCGACACCCCGCTGGCCGACCTGTTGCCGACGCTGCTGCGGTACGCCGGGGAAAACCCCGACGACCCGGCGTTCCTGCGCGGCGGATGGGTGCTTCAGCGGCTCGGCGAGTCCTCCTTCGACCCGTCGCTGCACCTGTCCGGCCTGGGCGTACGCGACGGCGACGTGCTCCATCTGCGCCATCGTGAGCAAGCCATCCCCGAGTTCGCGTTCGACGACGTGGCCGACGCGGTCGCGGTGGCCACCCGGGAGCGGCGGACAGCCTGGCAGCCGTCCGACGCACGGACGACCGCCCTGTCGGTGGCCGGCACCTTCTTCGTGCTGGGCGCGCTGGTGGCGCTGGCCACCGGCCCCTCCTGGCTGCTCCAGTCGGTGGTGGCGCTGGTCGCCGCGGCCGGCCTGGTCGGCGGAGGTACGGCGATGTCGCGGGCCTTCGGTCAGCCGGACGCCGGCGTGCTGCTGGCCGCCGCGGGCGTCGGCTACGCGGGCGTCGGTGGCCTGCTCCTGCTCGGGGGGGACCACCGGCTCGGTGACTTCGGCGCCCCGCAGGCACTGGTCGGATGCGCGCTGGTGCTCGTGCTGGCGACGGTCTCGGCGTTCGCGGTGGCTGCCGGATGGGACGGCTTCCTCGGCGTCGCGGCCACCGCGCTGGTCGGGGCGCTCGCGGCGGCGGCGGTGCTGGTCCTGTCCGCCTCGGCCGGGGTGGTGGCCGCCGCCACGGTGGCGCTCGCGCTGGGTGTGATGCCGTTCCTGCCGACGATCTGCGCCCGGCTCGCCCAGCTCCCGCTGCCGCAGCTGCCGACCAGTTCGGAGGACCTGCGCCGGCAGTCCGGCGTGCTGCCGGGGCCGACCGTCCTGCAGCAGGCCGTCGTCGCCGACAGGTTGGTGGCCGCGCTGATCGCCGCCACCACCACGGTGTGCGCGGCGGGCGCGGTCTACCTCACCCGGCAGCCGGGCTGGTTCGGCCCGGCCCTGGTCGGCGTGACCGGGCTCGCGTTGTTCCTGCGGTCGCGGCACTTCCGGGGCCGTACGCACCGGCGGTGGCTGGTGTGCGGCGGGGTCGCCTGTGCCGCACTGCTGGTCTGGCGGCTGGCGACCGGCGGGTCGGGTCTCTCGGGATCCACGACGGTTCTCGCGGTGGGCGTGCCGTGCCTGCTCGTCGCCGCCGCACTCGGCGCCTGGGCGGTCAACGCGCCGGGCCGGCGGCTGTCGCCGTACTGGGCCCGCTACACCGATCTGTTCGAGGTGCTCGTCCTGCTCACGGTGGTACCGCTGGCGTTCGGCGCGATGGGCGTGTACGACGCGATCATCGCCCTGCTGTCCTGACGGCTCCGCCGGCCCGACGGCGGACCCGTCGCTCAGCGGCCGCCGAACAGCCGTTGCTCCATGCCGCTCAGCCCGAGCTGACCGAACGCCAACTGGCCGGCGGCAGCCACCGCCACGACGTCCGGTGGCATCTGGGTGAGCCAGCCGGCGCGGTCCCTGGCCAGGCCGAAGCCACGCCGGGCCACGTCGGCGGCGGCCGGCTCCACCCGCTGCGCGATCAGCAGGTCCGAGGACCGCAGCCGCTGCTCGTCGGTGGGTTCGAGGTCGGTCTGCACCGACATGAACGTCTGCCAGTCACCCTGCTCCCACCGCGGCAGCGCCTGGTGGTCACGGGTGGCGTCGATGACCAGCGACGGCCGGGCCACGCTGCCGGTGGCACTCACCCGGGCACCCGTCGGCAGCACCGTCAGCCAGGCCGGCCCGCGCGGAACGGCCGACACCAGCCGGCCCCAGGCGGCCACCGCGTCGGTCACCACGGTGACGTGGGCGCCGACCGCGATCGCGCGGTACGCGACGAGCTGGGCCAACTGGCCGCGGGACACCACGCAGATGCGCACCGGGTCGCTGCGGAACAGTCGTACGACCAGCGCGCCGGCCTGCCCCGAACCCAGCACCAGCCCGGCCGGCGGCAGGGTGAGCGAGACGTCGTCCAGGTCGTCCGGCCGGGTCTCGTGCGCCTGTACCTGGGGGACGTGGCTCCGGCGCGTTCGGCGGCTCACCGGGCGCCGCCTCCCATCGGGATCGTGGCGATCAGGCCGGGCAGTTGCTCCCCGTCCAGCCGGACGACCCCGATCCGGGCTCGGCCACCTGCCTTGGTGAGCTGCCGGAACGCCGTCCGGGCGAGCTTGGCGTCGTCGGCGACGACGCGGACGAAGGTGGTCGTACGTACGGTACGGTCGGGTGCCCAGGTGAGCGCGAGCGACGCCACGGCGGCCCGTACCGGCAGCCCGGCCATCGCCGCCAGCAACCGGGACAGCGACGGGATGCCCGCCCGCGGCCAGCTCCGCAGCCAGCCGCTGACGTGGGCGACTCCGTCGCAGCTCCAGCCACGCCAGGACTCGGTGGTACGGCGTTCGCGGCGGCCGCCGGTCGCGCGCTGGGGGTCGACGCCGAGGGTGAGGTCGAGAACCTCCCGTAGCTCCGCCTCGTCCAGCGGACGGCAGGGCAGCCCGGACGAGGACAGCACCTTGGTGGCCCAGCCGACGGTGGTCCGCAGGGCCCGGCTCACCGCGTCGACGTCGGAACCGTCCAGCGTCACCGACGTACCGTCGCGGCCCGGCTCCAGCCGCAGCGCGATCCACCAGGAGGTCGCCGCCGGGGTCGAACCGCCGCTGATCTCGGCGTACGACGCACCGAGCTGAGCGGCGTACGCACCCAACGTCGGTGCGGGCGCCGGCAAGGTGCGGACGAGCAGTTGTGCGGAGGCGAGCCGGACCCCTTCGGCGTCACCGACGCTCGCCAGCGCACCCAGTGGGATGCGGACGGGATCGGCGGAGGCGATCAGGTCGTCACCGCGCGGGCCGAGAACGACGACGTAGCCGGTGCCGTCGTGGGCGACGCCGGCCGGGCGCTCGCCACGCCGTCCGGCGACCGCCGACAGCTCGAACGCCGGCAGCCACTCCCGCAGCGGAGCGAGCCCCGGATCGTGGGGCGGGGCCGGCGCGGCCTGTGCGTTGCGCCGGCGAAACCGTGTCCACACGCCCAGCCAGCGCCACAGCGGCCGGCCGTTCCACCACACCGCGGTGCCGATCACGACCGCGAGGAACACCACTCCGCCGAGTACCAGCAGCGCTCCGCCCACGGCCACCCCGGCGGCGAGCAGTCCCACCGCGACCTCCCACGCGACGAGCGTGGCGACGGGGAGAGCACCCAGGTGGCGGCCCGGGTAGGAGCGGCGCAGCCGGGCCGGTCGCCGCCGACTTCCGGCCGAGTCTCCTCGCCGGTCGTCGCGGCCGGTGCGCCGGTCGCGCCTGCGGCCGTTCGCCGGGGACGATCCGGTGCGAGTGGTCGGTTGCGGGGCACGGACAGCGGACACCGGACCCCTCCTCCCGTGGACTTCAGGCGCACCCGTCGGATGCGGCCTGCGCGGGCTGCGCCGCGGTGGTCGCGGCTCGCCGGAATATCGTAGTGTCGCCGACTCGGGAACCGCCGGGGGCGGCGAGGCCGATCCACCTGCGAACGCAGTGCCCCAGAAGTATCCCGGCAGTGACCGCGCAGCGCCTTCCGCGAGGAACACCACCACGATGCAGACCCGACGCGACCAGCTCCAGGCGTACCGCTATCTCGTACGCCGGGTGCTCGCGGCCATGCTCGGCAACGACCCGGAGGCGATCGAGCAGCCCATGCGCCGGGTCACCACCTCGACGTTCGCGGGCATCATGGTCGGCGCGCTGGCGTGCGCGGGAGTCGCGTTGTACGCCTGGCTGGGCGACAGCTCGTCCACCCGCTGGAAGAACGACGCGTCCTCCTCGGTGATCGTGGAGAAGGAGACCGGCGCGCTCTACCTCTACCTGCCGCGCTCGGCGGTGGAGTCCGGCGGATCCACCGCGCAACAGCCCGGCCAGGCACCTCAGACACCGCAGCCGCCGGGCCGGCCGGGACAGTCCGGGCAGGGCGGCGACGACGCGAACATGATCCTGGTGCCGGTACGCAACACCACCTCCGCGCTGCTGATCCGGGGAAGTGGGATGAAGAAGGTGTCGGTGAGCCGGGAGTCGCTCGCCGGGATCCCCCGCGGCCCGGAGATCGGGATCGCCCAGGCGCCCACGTCGGTGCCCCTGGCCACCAGCATCCGCTCCGCGCCGTGGGCGATGTGCGCGACGGCGGTCGCCGGCGAGGGTGGCGCCGCGGCGGGAACGCCGAGGGTCACGGTGCTGATCGGTACGCCGGAGAAGTCGGTCGGCGGCCGCCAGGTCGGCGATGCCGCCCTGCTGGTGCGCGGCTCGAACGGCAGCTACCACCTCGTCTGGCACGGGCGCCGGCTCGCCGTCGGCGAACGCCCGCTGGCGAGCCTGGGCTACTCCACCTCGGCCGCCGTACCTGTCGACTCCGCGTGGCTGCGGGCTCTGCCGGCCGGCCAGGAGCTCGCCGGTCCCGTCGTACCCGGCCGGGGTGAGCCGAGCCCGGTGCCGATCGGCGGCGAGTCCGCCACGATCGGGCAGCTCTTCCACACCCCCGACCCCGACCGGTACTACGTGATGACCGCCGACGGCTTCGCCCGGCTCAGTGAGGTACAGGCGAAGATCCTGCTCGGCACCGGTGCGGCCGTCGCCGCCGGCGGCGAGGCGCAGAGCACGTTCACCGAGGTCGCGTTCAGCGTCGTACTCGCCCACACCTCTCCCACCGACGACGACCTGCAGGTGAAGGACCTCCCGCCGGCACCGCCGCGGCTCGCGACCCCGTCGAGCCCGGACGCCCCGCTGTGCCTGTGGTACGACAACGACCAGTCGGGCGACCACCCCCTGATGCGCCTCACCACCGGGGGATCCCTCCCGCAGGGCGCTGGATCGGCCGGGTCGGGGTCGGCTCCCTCCACGCCGCGGGTGCTCGTGCCGCCCGGTGGTGGCGCGCTGGCCGCACTGCTTCCGGGACCGGGCGTGCGGCCGTCCGGCTACTACCTCGTCACCGAGTCCGGAGTGAAGTTCCCGGTGCCCGACACCGACACGCTTGCTCGCCTGGGGTACGCCGGCGCGCACCCGCTGCCGGTGCCTCCGACGCTGCTGAACCTCGTCCCGACCGGTCCCGCGCTGTCGCAGCAGGCGGCCTACCGCTCCGAACGCTTCGCACCGGAGTCCGGCGGGTAGGAGAGCCGGCCGTCCCGCGTGCGCCATGGGGACCGGATCGGACTCTTCCGCGGAAGAATCCGCGAGGTGGAGAAGGCCCTGCCCCAAGGGCGATGCGGCTCCGGGTCGTCGACAGGTTGCGGGAGCGGAGGAGTTATCCACAGCCGGAGATTTCCCGCTCCCGGCCAAACCTCGTTTCGCGTTAGCGTGTTCTCGCGTCGGGTGCCAACCCGGCCGACGATCTCCCGGCACCGCGGTTGACACGGGGACTGCGGTCGAGCGGACTCACGAACGCACGCGACATCGCGGATCGGCGCCACGAGGCGTCGGTCGACAACACTGCCCGGCAGACCGGGCTGACGGAGGAGGTAGGTGTGGGAGGAGCAGCGTCGCAAGACAGAGCTGCGATGGCCGAGGCCGCCCAGCGTGTGGGCGACTCGTTCGACGTCATTGTCGGCATCAAGGGCAAGCTGCAGGACTACAGCAGGGAAGCAGCCGGCCAGTGGGAGGGCAACGCCGCCACCACCTTCACCCGGGTGATGGGCACCTTCGACGAGAAGTTCCTGACCGTCTGCGACGCCCTGAACGACCTGCGGGAGAAGATGGGCGCCGCGCGCATGAGCTACGAGGCGACGGAGCAGCAGCAGGAGGAAGGCGTCAACAAGATCGACCAGCTCCTCAACGGCCTGACCTGATCGCGGCCTGACCTGATGCATGTCCGACCAAGTTCAGCACGCCCTACCTGCACGGAAGGTTCACGTTCATGAGTGATTTGACCAGGTGGAACAGCCAGGCGCTGCTCGACCTCCAGGCCAACCTGCGGCTCGCCTACCGCGGTGTCGAGGACGAGACCAACGACCTGGAGAAGAGTCTCGAGGCCAAGCTCCAGGACTGGGACGGCGACGCGAAGAACGCCTACTGGGAGGCGAAGGCCCAGTGGGAGAAGGCGATCCGGGAGCTCAACGGCGTCCTCGACCAGCTGCACGTCGCCGTTCAGAACGTCCACGAAAACTACACCGCGACCGAGCGCAGCAACACCACGATCTTTCAGTAGGCCGCTCGTGTCGGCGCCGTACGCCAGCGACGATGGTCCCGGTCACCGCACCAGGTGGCCGGGACCTTCGCTGTCCGGGCCGGCCTGACTCCGCTCGGCGCCCGAGCCGGCCTGGCCGGTCGCCCCGGCAGCGTCGCTGTCGACCGCGCCCTGCCGCCCACCGTGCCGGCGTACGACCAGCATTGCCCACCCGGCCGAACCTGCGAGAAGCACGCACCCGAGGCCGAGCAGCACGTACCCCGTGGCGATCCGCCCGGTGTCCTCGCCGGCGTGCAGGACCAGCGCCGCGCCGATCACGACGGCCGCGGCGACCGTGACGATCCACCAGGCCGGTCCCCAGCGCACCGGTCGCGACCGGCTGGCCCGGCCGGCCAGGCTCGCCCACCAGGCACCCAGCACCACCGCCACGAGGGTGCAGAGTCCGAGCGCGGTGAACAGCGCAAGGTTGGTGCGGTCGCTGGCCGCCGCCTCGGCACTGTCCACCCCGGCCGGATCGGCGGCGAGCGCGGCGAACACTCCACGCCGAGGGCCGAGCGAGAACACCGCGTAGACCACCGCGAGCACGACCTCGATCGCGAGCAGGACGACGAGCACCCGGCCGAGTGTGTTCGGCCGCCCGGACGCCGCTCTCGGCGGCTCCGCCGCCACCGGCGGGCTGCCGGCCGCGGGCGACGTCGAAGCCGGCGAGTCGGTCGCCGGGCGGTTCGGCGGCGTCCCTCGTCGCGGCGGCGTCTGCCAGGGCGCGGCGTCGACGGACCCCGACCACGGCGGCGACTCGGCCGGCGCTTCGGCCGGTCGTCGCCAGGACGGCTGGACAGGGGACGGGCGTCCCTCCGCCGGGTCGGACACGTCGCGGCCGCCGGGGTCGCCTACCGGGTCGCCAACCGGGTCGGACGAATCGGCCAGCGCCAAGCCACAGCGCGCACACGTCCGAGGGTTGTCGGGGTTGTCGTAGCCGCAACGTGCACAGCGCATCTACGGGAGCCTCGTCATCTCGTCGTGCCGCCGTCTTGCCGGACGGCCGCGAGCCTACCCGGACCGGCACCCCCGACAGGCCGAGGATCGCCAAGCCCTCATCCGAAAATCACCCGCGGAACCACTCGTCGGGGACGCAGAGTTCGGCGGCCGCACGCAGGCAGCGTTCGGCGTCCTCACCGATGGAACGCACCACCTCGTCGGCTCGGCGTTCGTCCCGCACCAGTCCGGCCGCCTGCCCGGCGTAGACCACCGCGACGTCGTAGTCCTCCGCCTTGGTGGCCTTTGTCAACTCATCCTTGACAGCGGCCAGCCTGCCGGCGGACTCCGGGTCGGACCCTTGCGCCCACTCGGCCAGCTCGGCCTCCCGGGGATGCCAGGTGCGAGCGAAGGAGTTGCGCAGGGCACGGCCCGGATAGCGTTCGGGCCAGTCGATTCCGCCCACGAGGTCGAACACCCTGGTGTGGATCGTGTCGGTCTCCTTCGCCGAGAGCACCGCCATCTTGGCCAGCAGCGGGCTGTGCGCCTCGGGGGTGGCGAGAAACGCCGTACCGATCCAGCCCGCTTCCGCACCCGCGGCGAGCACCGCCGCCAGCCCACGCCCCGTTCCGATCCCGCCGCCCGCGAGGACGTAGACCTCGTCGTACTCGACGGCCTCGAGCACCCCCTGCAGCAGAGGCAGGGTCGCCACCTGACCGGCGTGGTGGCCGCCGGCCTCGGCGCCCTGGACCACCACCACGTCGACTCCCGCGTCGACCGCCTTCCGCGCGTCGGCGACCGTGTTGACCTGGGAGGCGGCCAGGGCTCCGGCCCGGTGAACCTGGTCGATGTAGGGGCTGGGATCGCCGAAGGACAACGAAACCAGCGCCGGCCGGGCGATCTCGATCTCGTCCATCACGCCGGGCTGGTTCGGCAGCGCCCACACCTGCACACCGACACCCCACCGCTGCTGCCCCATCGAGGAGGCGGCGTCGAGTTGGCCGCGCACCCACTTGCTCGTCGCGCGGCTGCCAACTCCGACCATGCCGAGGCCGCCGGCTCCACTGACGAACGAGGCGAGCCGGCCGCTGCCGGGCCCGGCCATCGGCGCGCCGACGATGGGGTATCTCAGACCGAGGAAGCGGGAGAAGCTTGTCTGCAACATGGCGGACGACCTCCGAGTGCCGGGTTGGGTTCGCGCCGCCAGTCTGCCGGGCGGCACCCCCAAGGGTCCGCACGACAGACCCTGGCCCGTTCCACGCGCCTCAGGCGTGCTGGGAACGCAGGAACGCGCCGAAGTGCGGGACGGTGAACGCCACCGAGCCACGCTCCGCGGCGTACACCAGGCCCTTCTTGATCAGCCCGTCCCGCGCCGGCGACAGGCTCTGCGGCTTGCGGCCGAGCAGCGCCGCGACGTCCGCGGTGGGCACCGCGCGGTCGGCGCGTTCGGCACCGAGCTCGGCCATCGCCCGCATGTACTCCCGCTCGGCCGGGGTGGCGCGTTCGTACCGCGAACCGAAGAAGCCGACCGCGAGCTCGGCCTCCGCCTCCGGCGCGGCGACCTTCACATCGTCGGCGCAGATCGGGCTGCGCGGCGCGACGTCCCAGGTGGCCTTCCCGAACGCCTGGACGAAGTACGGATAGCCGTCGGTGACGTCGTGCAGCGCGTCCAGCGCAGCCGGCTCGAACTCCACGTCCTCGGTCTGCGCGGGAACGGTGAGCGCCCGGTCGGCGGCGTCGCGGTCCAGCCGGTCGACCGAGACGTAGCGGAACAGGCGTTCGGCGTAGGACTTGCTCGCCGACAGCGCGGTCGGCAGGTGCGGCAGGCCGGCGCCCACCACCACGAACGCCACGCCGCGCTGGCTGATCTCGTGGCAGGCACCGCACAGCGCCGCCAGCTCGGCGGACTGGATGTCCTGCATCTCGTCGACGAAGACCGCGACGCCCACGCCGAGGTCGCGGGCGAGTTCGCCGGCGGCGGTGAAGAGTTCGGTGAGGTCGAGTTCGAGGTCGCCGGAGTCTGCCCGGCCGCGGGTGGCGGGCACGTCGTACGGCGGCCGCCAGCGCACCCCCTTGCGGTCCTTCATCGACGTCTCCAGCGCGAACGCCTTGAGTACGCCGAGGAAGTCGTCCACGCGTTCGGGGTCACGGTGGCGCGGGGTGAGTTCCCGGCTGGCCGCGTACAGCGCCTGCGCGATCGGCAGCCGGATCGACCTGTCGGGGCGGGCCTCGACCTTTCCGGTGCCCCACGCCCTGCTCAGGGCGAGCGAGCGGAGGGCGTTCAGCAGCACGGTCTTGCCCACGCCGCGCAGCCCGGACAGGACGAGGCTGCGTTCGGGCCGGCCCGCGGCGACGCGTTCGAGCACCACCTCGAACTGGCGTACCTCGCGGTCGCGGCCGGCCAGCTCGGGAGGACGCTGGCCGGCACCTGGTGCGTAGGGGTTGCGCACGGGGTCCACGCTCAGACTGTATGGGCTCGTCTAGCCGTGGCCCTAGATTTGGTTAGAACTGGCTAGGGCGTGTCCTCGCGCCTGTCGCGGTCACCGGAGTACGACGGTCAGGACCAGCGGGGCGAGCAGGATCGCCACGAACAGCGCCACGCCCTTGAGGTTGCCGAAGTTGACCGTCCAGCCGACGCCGAGGCGCTTGGGCACAAAGATCGCCGGGTCGTCGCGGTTGACGTAGAAACTGGCGGCGGGCCAGAACCTGTCGTCGTCTCGCTGCACCACGCCGGTGTCCTCCTCCGCCGCCCCCGCGCCGGGCTCGCCGCCCGCCGGAAGCCGGCTGCCGCCCTGACCCGTCCGGATCGCCGACCCGATCACGATCGCGGTGCCTGCCAGGATCGGCAGCACCACCAGGCCGGCCGGCAGCCGCGTACCGCCGCCCCACACGCGCCAGGCGATCGCCAGCATGGACACGTCGACGAGTGCGGACAGTACGAGAACGGCCTTGGCGGTCGTGACGACGAAGCCGCGGTGCTGCCGGGCCGAGGCGGCCGGTGCGGCCGCGTCGAGGTCGGGCCGGAACCGGATCGACGCCCACATCAACCCCACCAGGAGCGCCGTCATCGCCACCTGGACGAACACCGGCGTGAACGCACTGGCCACGGTGGTGGGCACGGTCCGGTCGGGTGCGCCGTCGAGATCCCAGTGCGTGACCAGGGTCGGCGGCAGGTCGGGGTAGCGCAGGACGCCGAGGACCGCGGTGGCCACGCACAGGAGAACGGCGGGCACGGCCCACAGCCAGGGGAAGCGAACCGGCTCCGTGCGCAGGGAGGTGTCGGCGGCGACACCCTGCCGCAGCCCGGCGTACCAGCCCTCGCGTTCCTTCACCGCGCTGATCTCCCGGCGAGCTCGCAGGAACGCCGGGAGCCACACCGCGACGACCGCGACCAGCGCGATGCCCTGCGCGACCGGCACCGGAAGGAGGTACGTCAGCCCGACAGCGGCCACCACGACGACGATCCCGGCGCCGAGGATCCACCGCCGATACGTTCGCAACTGCTCCGCGATGACGGGGGCGTCGACGTGCGCGGCCGGAACCCGGATCCCGAACGGCAGCGTCCGGCGGTTCATCGTGGGCAGCAGCCACAACACCACGAGGCCGAGCACGGGCCCGAACAGGTTCACCAACATCAACTCGGCCATCACTCGGTCTCCTCGTGGTTCGGTTCGTGGTTCGGTTCGTGGTTCGGTTCGCGGCCTGGTTCTCGGCCTGGTTCGTGGCTCGTTTCGGGGTCCGGCTTGAACGACGTGAGCACCGATCGGCAGTGTCCGAGCGTCTCCGGCCCGCGGACCCCCTGGGCGATCGCCTCGGCCAACAGGGTGCGCAGCCTGGCTTCCCAGTCGTCGACGAAACCGGGCCCCGGCGGGCCGGACCCGGGGTCGCGGACGACGACCGCACCGCTCTTGCGGTTGAGCCGGAGCAACCCCTCGTGGCGGAGCAGGTCGTAGGCCTTGTTGACGGTGTGGAAGTTGATGCCCAGGTCGACCGCGAGCTGACGGGTGGACGGCAGCGGACTGCCTTCCCGCAGGTCGCCGGCGGCGATGGCCTCGACCACCCGGTCCCGGATCTGCTGGTAGATCGGGATCTCGCTGGCGAGGTCCAAGGTCACGATCATGTCATCTCCCGGCGCTCTGTTATAGAAGTTATAGAACAAAGCGCAAAGGCTCGTCAACTCGGCCGACGCGGGAGTCCCAGCTCGGTTGGGCCCGCCGGGCGAGGCACGGAACTCGGACCGAGGGCGCAGCATCCGGGAGGAGCCTCGGGCGGAGCGACGGACGCCGGTCGATCGCGCCGTATCGAGGCGTATCGGCGTGTCTAGCTCTTGCTAGCGCCAGCCCTAGATTTGCCTAGAACTCGTGAGAGAACAGCAGACCGGCCCGGCAGGCCCGGACCACTTGAGCCCAACCGCGGTTGAGGCCCGAAGCTGGGCCCCGTGCCCTTCCTCTCCACGTACCGGCCCCTGCTGACCGACTCCAGGCTCCGCCGCCTGCTCGGTGCGTTCGGCGTCAGCGACCTCGGCGACGGGATGAGCGTCGTCGCCGTACCCCTGCTCGCCATCGAGATCGCCGCGCCGGGCCAGGCGGGGATGCTGGTCGGCGCGTCGGTCGCCGCGTACGCCCTGCCCGGCGTCGTCGGCGCCCTCGTCTTCGGCCGATGGCTGCGTCGACTTCCGGCCGCGTCCCTGCTGCTCACCGACTCCGTCCTGCGGGCGGCATGCCTGTCGGCCGTGGCGCTCGCCTGGGCGTTCGGGGTCCTCCGGCCGGCGGGGCTGGTGGCCCTGCTCGGGCTCTCCTCGCTGCTGCACGCCTGGGGCTCGGCGGGGAAGTTCACCCTGCTTGCGGAGTTGCTGCCGCCGGACCAGCGGCTGGCGGGCAACTCCCTGGCGAGCTCGACGAGTTCACTGGCGATGATCGCGGGGCCGGCGGTCGCCGGTGTCGGCGCGGCGGTGGCCGGGCCGGGCTGGGTGATCGGCGCCGACGGGTTGTCGTTCGCCCTGCTGGGGTTGGTGGTGTGGTCGGTCCACCGGGAGGTACGCCCCGACCTGCACCGGGCCCGGCCGGCCGATCCGACCGGTGCGCGCGGCTCGACATCGGGCTTGCGCTTCCTGCGCGGCCGGCCCACGCTGCTCGGCCTGCTGGTGCTGACCTGGGCGTTCAACTTGCTGTTCGGCCCGGTCGAGGTGGCGCTGCCGCTGCACGTGACCGGTGGGGACCGCGGCCACACCGAACTGCTCGGCGCGTACTGGACGGCGTTCGGGCTCGGGGCCGTGGCCGGCGGACTCACGGTCGGCGCGTTGCGGCGGCTCTCGCCCGCGCCGGTGCTGCTGGCCGTCGTCGGCTGCTGGAGCCTGATCCTGCTGCCGTTCGGGTTCGGTCCGCCGACCGCGGTCGAGCTGGTCTGCTTCGGCCTCGGCGGGATGATCTACGGGCCGTTTCCCGCCGTTTCCTACACCCTGCTGCAGTCCCGGACGCCGCCCGCCGCGCTGTCCTCGGTGCTGGCTGCGCGGTCGGCGGTCCTGCTCACCGCGGCACCGGTGGGTACGGCCATCGGCGGCCCGCTCACCAGCGTCCTCGCTCCCGCGCACGTGCTCGCGGGATCCGGTGCCGCGACCCTCCTGCTGGCCCTCACCGCCGTGCTCGCCTGGCGCGGCCGGAGGATTCTCGACCGGCTCAGCGGCCCGGGTCGGCGTTCGCCTCGAGGTCCGGTGACCGCTCCTCGCCCGCCCGCCGGGGAGGATCGGCGGCGGACAGCCACGGCAACGCACACCCCGCCACCAGCATCACCAGAGCGCTCGCGGTGAGCGTCACAGTGAACAGGTTGTTGGCCATTCCCTGGAAGAGGAACGCCAGCACCGCCACCCCGATGCCGAGCGGCTCGCCGGCGGCCGGGCGGCCCTCGGCGGAGAGCTTCCGCGCCCGCCGGATGACCGCCACCGCCACCGCCGCCAGGACGACGTTCAGGACCAGCGCACCGAGCAGGCCCAGGACGCCGTTCTCCGCGCCGGCCAGCAGCACCGTGTTGTGGGCGTTGTTGCCGGCCACTCCGAACGTCGTCGTCCGGTAGGCGGCGGGATCGGCCGCGGTGAACGCGGCCTGTTCGCCCGGCCCGACCCCGGCCAGCGGATAGTGGAGGAAGACCCGCAGGCCCGAGGTGTAGAGCGCCATCCGGTCGGTCCGGTCGTGCGCGAGCCGCTCGAACGCCGGCGGCACCAGCAGCAGTACGCCGACCAGGAGCACGGCGCCGCCGACCAGCCAGCGCAGCCGGCCGCGGAGCGCAACCAGGGCCGCCGCGGCGAGCACGGTGACCGCGAGCGAGCTGCGGGTGTAGGTGAGGACGAGCGCCACCATCTGCACCAGGACCGCGGCCGACCACCACAGCCGGCTGCGCCGGTCCGCGGCGTCCAGCGCGATCCCGAGCGCCACCGGGATGGACAGCACCAGCAGGGCGCCGAGGAAGTTCGGAGACAGGGCCAGTGTCCCGGTCACGCGCCCAGGGATCTCGCCCACCAGGCTGGTGTTGCCCTCCGCCGGCTCCAGCCCGAACCCGCCGGGCAGGCCCGGGAAGTACGCCACGACGCTGAACGCCGCCTCGAACGCGCCCACACCGGCGAGCGCCCGGGCCACCACCCAACGGGTGCGGTCGGGCGATGACTGGGCGAGCACCACCAGGACCATCGCGACGTAGAGCAACAGCCGGCCCGGTCCGCGAAACAGCAGCTCGACCGTGCCCGGCAGAGTGTCGGCGTTGACGAACGAGGACACCGTCGTACCGGCGACGAGCAGCCCGGCCCCGAGCACCAGGCCGCGGCCGAACGGCACCCAGCTCACCGGGCCGCGCCGCCAGGCGTACGGCACCAGCAACGCCAGCCCGAGCAGGAAGAGCAGGTCGTCGACGCCGACCCCGGCCGCGAGGGTCTGGTGCGGGGGCACGACCGTGAACACCGCGACCAGCAGCCCGAGGGCCGGCGGCCAGGCCCGCAGCGACGGCACCCGGCGCCACACCAACACCGCCGTGACCACCGAGGCCGCGCCGAACGCGAGCGCCGTCACCGCCCTCACTTCTGGCCGACCTGACAGGGGCAGTCCGGGCCGAACCTGCTGATCGGCGGGTTGAAGCCGGACCTCGCGTCGGCGGGGATCAGGTCCTTGTCGAGCACGTTGTGGCGCACGAAGTGGTCGACGCGGACGTCCACCGCACCCGGCTCCACCCGGACCGCGTGCACGGCACCGACCACCATCAGGTCGTCGATGCGGACGTGCCGCGACCGCCCGGACAGGCAGATGGCGTCGCCGTTCTTCACGGTCACGGCGTAGTCGTGGGGCGACGCCCGCCCGCTGCGGAGGTAGAGCCGGCCGTCGGACCACCAGGCGGCCTCGTGGGCGTAGTCGCCGGGTGGTTCGGCGTAGCCGGTGAGGGCGATCCCGCCGATCTTGACGAACCCGTAGTCGGGGTCACCGAACAACCGGATCCGGTCCGGCCAGGGCGCGCTCCAGGTGCGGTGCCCGGCGGTGGTCTCCCGCAGCGTCCACGGCCCGGTGACGGGCGTGTCGGTGGTGAGCACCACCGGCCGCAGGATGTTGGTGTAGACGTTGCGCCGGATCACCACGGGCCGCTCCGCGGTGCCCTCGACGGTCGGGCACTGCACACCGGTGCCGAGGTACGGGAGGCGGTCGCCGTACCCGGCCATCAGGATGTCGGTGCCCGGGCGGGTACGCCGAAGCGCCTCGGTCAACGTCGCCAGCGGCTGGTCGGGAAGCGTGCCGGGCGCGTCGTCGTCGCCGATCCGGGCGTCGACGTACAACGTGTGCGGTGACCCGGCGCTCGCCGGCGGGACGGCGCGGTCGGCGACCAGGCTCACCGCGAGCACCGCGACCGCGGCCACGACGACGCGGAGGATGGTCCGGCGGCTCAGCATGGTTCCGTCAACTCCTCGACCCGGTGGCCGGCGAGACCGACGTGCCCAGCAGGTCGGCGTACCGGTCGATCGTCGCGGCCGCCGCCGCCTCCACGTCGTGGGTGCGGGCACGCGCGTCGCCCGCGGTCACGAGAGCGGCGCGGCGAGCCGGGTCGCGGACGGCGTCGCGCGCACGGACCAGCGCCGTCGCCAGCGCGGACGGGTCATCCGGCGGGTAGGTGAAGCCGGTCACGCCGTCGGTCACCGACTCGGCCAGCCCACCCACGGCGGAGGCGACGGGTACGCAGCCGGCCGCCATCCCCTCCAGGGGCGCGAGTCCGAGCGCCTCCTCCCGCGAGGGGACGGCGAGGAGTTCGGCGCGGGCGAGTTCGCCGACCACGGCGTGTTGCGGCAGCGCACCGGCGAAGTCGACCCGCAGGCGTGCTGTGTCGGCCTGGCGCCGCAGCTTCTCGCGTTCGGGGCCGTCGCCCACGACCCGCAGCCTCGGGACGGGGACGCCCCGCCGGTGGAGTTCGGCCAGCGCCGCGAGCAGCACGTCGAGGCCCTTGCGGTGCACGAGGTTGGCGACGAAGAGGAGCTCGTACGGACGTGCACCGCGCCCGCCCGCCATGTCGCCCGCGTCCGAGGCGGACCGGGCCGCGGCCAGGTCGGCGTACCTGATGCCCGGCGAGACCACGGCGACACGCTCGGCCGGAAGGTGGAACCGGCGGGTCACCTCCCCGGCGAGGTAGCGGCTGTTGGCCACCACCAGGTCGGCGTGCTCGAACACGAACCGGCACAGCCGGGCGTCGGCCCACGAGCGACCGGGCAGCCGGAGCACGTCCGACCCGTGCGCGAACAGCACCAGCGGAGCGCGCAGCCGGGCCGCGAGCGGCCAGGCGAACGCCCCGGACGGGTGCGCGATGTGCGCCTCGACGACGGTGCCGGGCCCGGCCGGGCGTGGCCGGTCGGGGCGGGCGGCCCGGGCCACCCCGGCGAGCAGGGAGGCGTACCGTGCAGGCGCGGACGGATGGTCGCGGACCGCTACGACCTCGACGTCGTGCCCCAGCCGCTCCAGCGCCTCTACCCGGTTGGCCACGAAGGACCCCCAGGCGGGCCGGCGCGGGCTCGGCCAGAGATTGGTAACGACGACGACGTGCAGCGGTGGCTCCTCGCTCGGATGTGTACCTGTGCGGGGTGCGCCGGACCGCTCGGACCCGATGCGACCGGCGACCTCGACCGCCTGATCCCCAGGCTCCAGGGCGTGTCTCGCGAATGCCCTAGGGTCGATCCTCCAAGACCCTAGGACTCGACGGTGCCGAACGATACCCTGCCGAACCCGGACGCCGATCCGGCTGCCGGTTCCCCTGTGGACAACGGCGCCGGGGTCGGCCCCGACGGCGAACCCGATCCGGTCCCGGACGGCCCGGACGGCCCGGACGAGGATGAGGCGGCGGCGCGCCGCCGGCTCACCGGCCGGTTGGTCCGCGGCACGTTGTGGTCGATGCTCGGGATCGCCGCGCTCGGCGTCACCCGGCTGGCCTACACCGCGCTGATCGGCCGCACCGGCGACCCGGCCCGGCTGGCGGCGGTCAGCTCCCAGGTGTCCCTGGCGTTCCTCGCGACGTTCGCCACCGCAGCCGCGACCGGTGCGGGTGCGGCGAAGTTCCTGCCGCTCACCGACGCACGGTCCGGGCCCGCCACGGCCGCCGCCGTCCGCCGAAGGCTCACCCGGTGGACGGTCGTGGCGACCGTGGCCGTGGTCGCCTTGCTGACCGCGTTCGGGCGGGTGTTCCTGCCGGACGCGGGCCGGGCCGACGTGGCGTGGGTGTGCGCGCTGGTCACGGCGTACGGCGCGTACTCCTACACGAAGTCGGTGCTGTACGGCCACCACCTGCCGCACCGCTACGCCGTCCTGGAGGTGGCCACGGATGTTGTGATCCTCGTCCTCGCGGTGGTGGCGGTGTGGTGGGTGCCCGCTCGGTTGGCAGGCGAGGTGCCGGGCCTGCTGCTGGCGCCGCTGGTCGTGGGGTACGCCGCCTTCGCGGTGGCGGCGGCCCGGTCCGTACCGCGCGTGCGGCCGGGCGAGCTGCCCGCCCTGCGCGGTGAGCTCGGCGGCTTCGTGGCGTACACCGCGGTCGGCATCGCCGCGGGGCAGGGCTTCTTCCAGGTGTCGATGATCGTGGCCCGGCACGCGACCGGCGGCACCGAGGCCGGTGCCTACGCCGCCGCCATGAGCCTCGTCGGCCCGGCGTTCTTCCTGCCGCGGGCGATGGGGATGGCGTTCTTCCCGGCCGCGGCGGAGGCGGTCGGCCGCGGCGACCAGGCGGCGCTGGCCCGGCACACCGACCTCGTCACCCGGCTGCTGCTGCTGACCACGCTTCCGGCGTTCGGGCTGGCGGCGATGCTCGGCGGCCCGGTGCTGGGGCTGGTGTTCGGACCGGCGTACGCCGACGGCGGCCCGGCCTTCGCCGTGCTCGTCCTCGCGGTGTTCTGGTACGTCGTGGCGGTGCCCTCGGTCAACGTCCTGTCCGCACAGGACCTCACGCTGGCCCGGATTCCCCCGCTGGCCTCGGCCGGAGGCGTCGTCGTCGGGGTGGCGACCTGGCTCGCCGTCGGCACACGCTGGGGGGCGGCCGGCGTGGCCGCCGGATACCTCGCGGGGATGCTGGTGCAGGCCGGTGTGCCGCTGGTGGTGGCGTTCACCCGTCTCCGGTTGCGGTGGGGTCGCCGCCTGCCGCGCTACGCCGCCGGACTGGCCGCCGGGGTCGTCGCGTCCACGGTCGCGGCGCTCACCCCCCGTCCCGGAGTGATAGCCATGTGCGCTGCCGGGTTCCTCCTGGCGTTCGGGCTGCTCAACGCCGGCGAGCTTGCCGGTACGGTTCGTCGCGTCCGGGAACTGCGTTCGGCCACAGCTCGGCGCTGACCGCGGACCCCGTCGGGCGCATCACCCGTTCTCGAGGGATGCCCGGCACTCGACGCCAGGATGAGCTGACTGGCATCCTGATCGGCGCACATTGGTCGGTGGTTCCGGCACGGGAGGGAATGTGACGACACCGCGGCACGTCCAGGCTCGGGTCGCGCCCGCTCCTGTTCCTCCCGAGGCCGACCGGTGGCGGCGCACCCACATCTGCGGCGTGCCCGTCGACGTCCTCACCATGGAGGAGACGCTGGTCGCGGCCAGCGAGCTCATCGAGTCCGGACGGCCGCACCAGCACGTCGCGATCAACGCCGCGAAGGTGGTGGCCGCCCGGCGCGACCCGCGGCTGCGGCAGATCATCGAGTCCTGCGCGCTCGCCAACGCCGACGGCCAGTCCATCGTCTGGGCCAGCCGGCTGCTGCGGCCCCGATTGCCCGAACGCGTCGCCGGCATCGACTTCATGCTGCGGATGTGGGAGGTCGCCGCCGACCGCGGCTACCGCGTCTACCTGCTGGGCGCCAAGCCGTCGACGGTGCAGAAGGCCGCCGACGCCGCCCGCGCGCAGGGGGTGACCGTGGTCGGCGCCCGCAGCGGCTACTGGACCCCGGCCGAGGAGCCCGCCGTGGTGGCCGAGGTCGCGGGCTCCCGGCCAGACCTGCTGTTCGTCGGACTTCCGACGCCGCGCAAGGAGGAGTTCCTGCACCGCCACCTCGACGGGCTGCGCACTCCGCTGGCCGTCGGTGTCGGCGGCTCGTTCGACGTCGTGGCAGGAGAGGTGACCCGGGCGCCCAGGTGGATGCAGCGGACCGGCCTGGAGTGGGTGCACCGAATGCGGCAGGAGCCCCGCAGGCTGGTCCGGCGCTACGCCGAGGGCAACCTGAAGTTCGTGGCGATGGTGGCGCGGGACGCCACCAACCGGCTGCGCCGCGGCTCCCGCCGACCCGGCCGGCCACGCCGCGCCGCGCGCTGACCGCGCCGTACGCACCTACCACCGACGTGCCGACTCCCGACGTGCCGACCTCCGCCGAAGCCGACGCTCCCACCGCCGCGAGCGCCGGGAGCGCCGCCAGGGACACCGGAGCCACCGCGACCCCGGAGAGCAACGCGACCGGACACGTCCACTGGCTCTCCTGGGCGCGGATCGTGGCGATCCTCGCGGTCGTCACCGTCCACGTGTGTGCCCACCTCACCCTCGAGTGGGGCACGGTCGGCGCGAAGCTGTGGCACTTCGGCAACCTCGCCGAGTCGGCCGCCCGGTTCGCCGTACCGCTGTTCGTCATGGTGTCCGGCGCCACCCTGCTGCCGCCACGGCCCGGGGAACGGCTGCGCGACTTCTACCGACGCCGGGCCGCCCGGATCGCGGTGCCGCTGGTCGCCTGGACGGTTTGTTACCTCGTCCTCGACGCGTGGCTGCACGGGCGGGCGATCACGTCGTACACCTTCGTGCAGGGGTTCGCGTGGGGCCGGCCGTACTACCACCTCTACTTCCTGTACGTCGTCGCCGGTCTGTACCTCGTCACGCCGTTCCTGCGGGCGTTCGTCGCCACCGCGGACCGCCGCCTACTGGTCGCCGGTACCGCCGTGTGTCTCGGCCTGGCCACCGCCGACAAGGCGCAGCACCTGCTGATGGGCGGCGGCGGGTTCAACGCGTTCTCCTACTTCGTGCCGTTCCTCGGCTACTACCTGCTCGGGTACGTCGTCGCCACCGCGCGGCCGGGACGTCCCCGGCGGACCGTGCTCGCCTGGTCGGCGGGTGCGTACGTCGCGGCTGTACTGGTGACGGCGCTGGTCACCTGGTGGCTGTTCGGGCTGGTCGGGCCGCAGGACGGCCGGCCGCTGTACGACTACTACGCACCGACCGTGCTGGTGGCGTCGGTGGCGATGGCGTACGGGTTGCGCGCGGTGTTCGGCGACCGCGCGCCGAACCCGGGACGCGCCCGGCTGGTACGCCGGCTGGCCGACCTGACGTTCGGCGTGTTCCTGCTGCACCCGATCCCGCTGGAACTGCTCGTCCGCCGGCGCCGGCCCGCGTTCGCGTCCGACTACGCCGACATGGCGTTCCACGTGGGAGTCGTACTGGCGCTGGTGGTCGGCTGCGGACTGGTCACCCTCGTGCTCCGGCGTGTGCCGGTGGTCCGCCGGCTCCTCTGACCGTGGGGGCTGATCGGTGGCCCGACCTTCGGGATCCATCCCGGTGCAAGCTTGCATCCGTGATCTACGGCGGCCACCCTCGATAACCGGACGACCGGGCCACGCCGGCGCGTTGTCCACAAGGCGACGATTCGCAGCAGCCGCAGCGCCGCGCGCTCGCGTACCGTAGTCGAGGCATCTACCCGCAGTTCGGCAACAGCCCGCGCGACGGTCGCCCGGGCAGGCACGTTCGGGAGCGACCGGTGGACAACCGCAACGCCCGCATCGCCGCGGTCATCGCTGCCGTGGTGGCGGTCCTGTCGGTCGTGGCGTTGATGGCGAGCACCTATCTCGGCAGTGATCGTGACACCCCGGCCGCCGAGCCGACCGCGACGACCGGTGACGTCGACGGCCCGCCCGCGCCCGCCGGACCGGAAATCCCGACGCCGACGCCGACCGTGCCGGAAGAGGGCTCCGACCACTCCGACGACCCCTACACCCCGGACGCCAGGACGAAGGCCACGTTGGTCCGGATCAGCACGCGGTTCCTCGCCGAGTGGAAGCGGCCAGGCACCCCGGCGGAGCGCACCGCCCGCCTGCGGCCGTACGCCACCGAGTGGCTCACCACCCGGCTGGCCAGGATCGATCCGGCCGACCTGCCGACCGCGTCGGTGAAGGGCAAGCCCGCGATCGTCGCCGCGACGCCCTATGCCGCCGCCACCAGCACGCCCTTCGACGACGGCATCCGCATTCGCTGCAACCTCGTGCTCGACACCACCGGGTGGCGGGTCTCGGAGGTCCTGCCCGACTCCGACACCCCGGTGCCGAGCCCGACCGCGTCACCGCCGACGAAGCCGGGGGAGCCGGGCGCGAAGCCCGCAGCCACGCACAGCACCAGTCCCAGCCCCAGGCCCACCCCCAGTCCCAGTACGACGAAGCGCCCCGGGGCACCCTGATGCCGGCCCCGGTCGTCGTCGCCGCCCGCACAGCCGGCCGCCGGCTCGCCCGGGCCGCGGCCACCAGGGTCGGACGCCGCGCCGCCGACTCCGCCGTCCGGCGCGGCACTGGCGGGCGGCTCGGGCGCGCGCCACACCGCCGCACGCTCTACGTCGGGCTCGGTCTGGCCGTCCTGCTGCTGCCGGTGCTGATGGTCGGGCTGGTCGGCTCGCTCGGCCTGGCGTTGTTCGCGCCGCTGGGCTCGACCGACACCGAGACCTCCATGCAGTGCGGGCCGACCGGCGTGCTGGCGGCGCCGGACACCTCCGGCGCGGGCCCGGGTTCGGGTTCGCATGTCGGCGTGGTGGCCGGCGACCCGTCGGAGCTTCACGCGGACCAGATCGCCAACACCAAGTCGATCATCGCCGCGGGCAAGCAGTCCCAGGTACCGGAGTACGGCTGGGTGGTCGCCCTGGCCACCGCGCTGCAGGAGTCGGGGCTGCACAACCTCACCTACGGCGACCGGGACTCCGTGGGCCTGTTCCAGCAGCGGTCGGGATGGGGCTCCTATGCCGACCGCACCAACCCGATGGTGTCCGCCACGATGTTCTACACCGGCGGGCACGGCGGCCAGCCCGGCCTGCTGGACATCAGGGGCTGGCAGAACATGACCGTCACCGACGCCGCCCAGGCGGTGCAGGTGTCGGCGTTCCCCAGTGCGTACGCCGACGACGAACCCCTCGCCCGCGCTCTGGTGGCGAAGTACGGCGGCGGTGGCGAGGCACCCGGCGACTGCGGCTTCCCGCCCGGCACCACCTGCCCGCCCACGCCCTGGCCCGCGTCGGAGGCCGGACTCACCCCGGACGCGTTGAAGGTGATCCGCTGCCTGCACCAGCAGTTCCCGCAGTTCACGACGATGTACGGCGTGGGCGAGCGCCCGGCCGGCGGTGACGGCGACCACGCCCACGGCCGCGCGGTCGACGCGATGCTGCCGTTCCCCGACTACAAGTCCCAGCCGGCGAAGGCGTTCGGCTGGCAGGTGGCCAACTGGGTGCGCGCCAACCAGGCTCGCCTGGGCGTGCACTACGTCATCTTCGACAAGAAGATCTGGTCGATCAACCGCGACAAGGAGGGCTGGCGCGACTACACGCACTACGCCGGATGCACGAGCGACACCTGCCTGCACTACGACCACGTGCACGTGTCGGTGTTCGGCAACGCCGCCACCCTGCCCGCCACCGGGGCCTGGGTGCTGCCGGTCGCGCCGGGCTCGTACCACCTCACCGCGCGGTTCGGCCAGTGCAGCGCTCACTGGGCCAACTGCCACACCGGGCTCGACTTCGCCGCGCCGACGGGCACGCCCATCCGGGCGGCCGCCGCGGGAACGGTCATCTTCGCCGGACGCAACGGCGCGTACGGCAACATGATCAAGATCGACAACGGCAACGGCGTCCAGACCATGTACGCGCACCAGAGCAGGTTCGCGCCCAACGTGCTGGGCGCGCATGTCATCCCGGGCCAGATGATCGGCGAGGTCGGCTCGACCGGAAACACCACCGGACCTCACCTGCACTTCGAGGTCCGGGTCAACGGCCAGCTCCAGGACCCGGAAGTGTGGCTGTCCGGGCACGGGGTTCCGCCGTGATCCGACTGAGCGGCCGACAGCGCATCCGACAGGGCGTACGGCAGGGCGCACGGCTGAGCAGCCGGCAGGCTGTCCGGCGAGGTTGCACATCCGCGCCGAGGAACTACTGTTCGCGAGGAACACACCACGGACGCCGAACACGCGTCGGCGCGTGCAAGGCCGACGTCGTGAGCGTCATGATGGAGTGGCGAGCGCTTCGGGAGGGGGCGAGCGAGGTGACGACAGGCTCCGGTGCGGGCTCGTCCGCGCCTGACCGGCCCGACCGCTTCGGCGTGAACTCCCCGGAGGTGGGCGCGCCGAGGGTCGAGCCACCGACCGGCGCGGTGCCGGATCCAGGCCTGCCGGATTCGGAACTGGCGGACGTGGAGTTCGCCGGCTCGGAGTTCCACGATGCCGAGTCCGTCGGCGCGCGCGGCACGAACCACGGCGGCACGAACCACGGCGGCACCGACCGCAGCGGTACCGGCCACGGCGGCCTCGACTACGACGGGGAGCGGCTCTCCGGTGGCCCGGAGTTCGCCGACGCCGACACCACGACGTCGAGTTCGCCGGCCGCCGACGGTGCCGGCCGGCCCGCCGATCTTCGGCTGGAGCCGGCGACGGCGTTCGGGGTGGAGGGCTACGATCCCGCCGATCCGTGGAACGCCGTTCTGTGCGTGGAGAACGAGACCGTGGCGACCGTCCTTCCACTGACCCCGAGAAGCCTGGACCACCTGCTCGCCGGGCTGATCGCCGTCCGCGACGCACAACGCGCCGCGCTCGGCGCCGAGCCCGCACCGGTTCTCGACGGCGAGGCCGGCGCCCCTCTCGACGAACGCCCCGGCGCACTGCGCCAGGTCGGTAACGCCGCCAGACTCGCGACCGGCAGCGCCTCGGTGGCCCGGCTGTGGAACGACGCCGGCCGAGGCAGGATGGTGATCATCGGCGGTGCCGTGCTGTTCGTCCTGATCGGATTCCTCGCATCCCTCTTCACTCGTTAGCGTGCTCAGAGCGTGCTCAGCCCCGCCGGGAGCAAGCCCCCACCGCAGGGAGAAAGTTGTGAGTGACCAGCAGCCCCACGACGACGACATGCACACCGACGACGCCACGTCGGGCGAGCGACCGGCGTCGTTCGACGGGCCGCACAACGGCTCCGGGAACGGCTCGGGAAGCGGCCCCCGCCCCGGCGCCGGGAACGCCTCCGCCGAGCCCGGCACCGGTTCGGAGCGGGTCAAGGAGCGCCAGGGTGAGCAACGCCCCGAGAGCGTGTTCGACGTCGATCCCGGCGCCTACGAGGAACACATCGGGGTCGGACGTCCCTACCAACGGCCACCGCGGCCCCAGGCCGACGACGACTCCTCCGGGTCACACCTCGGGTCGGGCTACGGGTCCGGGCAGGACGAACCCCCGTCTCAGTGGTTCTTCAGTTCAGTGCCGTCGTGGGCCCAGCAACGCCGGGACGACTACCCCGGGGGCGACCTGGGGGGCGAAGACGCCGGCGAGCGGTCGGGCACGTCGGAGGGTCACGACGTTGCACGGGCGGAACGTCTGAACGACGTACCCGCGGACGAGACCGGAGGCGGCAACGGGAACGGCAACGCGACCTCGACGGCCGCGTCCGGGACTGCCGACCCTGCCGGCGCTCCCGGCTCCGACCACCCCGACGAGGTGGAGCACGCCGCCGCCGGCACGACAGACACCACGGACCCCACCGACGCAGGTGTGGCGGCCGACTCCGGCGCGCTGGCCGACCCGGCGAGCAGCGACCCGGCCACAAGCGACCCGGCGGACGACACCGGTCCCGGCGCCTCGCCGCAGTCGTACACGGGTGAGGCTGCGACGAGTGCCCCCGCGCGCGGCGACGACGCCGGCTTCAGCCTCGGCTTCGGGCCGATCTCCTCTCAGCCGCCGTCGCGCTGGTCGCCGCCGGCCAGGAGCCAGGGCGGACGGCGAAGCACGGCCGAGCCGACCGGAGCCGAGCCGACCGGAGCCGAGCCGACCGGTACCGCCGACGCCGACCCCGAACGCTCGCCACGACCGGCCGCGTCCCAGGAACGGGTCGCGCAGGCAGGATCGACGTACGAGCCCGCACGGTCCGGTTCGGCCGGCCAGGCAGGCCCGGCCGAACCCAACGGCGGCGCCCGGTCGGCGTCCCCCTCGACGCCACCGCCGTCTCCGGTGGCCAGGCGCCGGGGCGAGGAGTCCCTGACCACGAACGGCATCGGCAACGAGGGCACCGCGGTGGACCAGGCCGGGGGTCAGCCCCGGCACAGTGCCGCGCCTGACCGGGACGGCAACGAACGCCTCACCGGCGAACGCACTGCAGGCGAACGCCGCACCGGCCAGCCCCGTCCCGCCGAACCACGGGCGGGCGACCACGCGCGCGGCGGCCCTGAGACCGGTTCGGCGGCCACGGTTCGTGGAGTCAGCAGGTTCGGCCGGCCGGGCCGCAACGACACCCCGGCGCGCGGAAAGGAGTTGGTTCTCGACGTGCCGCCGCTCAGCGACGACGAGGACGAGGCGTTCATCCGCGACCTGTCCACCCAGCGCCGCCGGCCGGTGCCGCGCTTCGGCTGGCAGGGCGCGTTGTACCGCCTCACCCGGATCAACATCGGCCCGAGCCGGCGGGACCGCGCGGACATGGACCTGCGGGAACGCCTCAACCGCCAGCTTCGGCGTACCCGCGGCTACTGCGGCTACATCGGAATCGCCTCGGAGAAGGGTGGCGTCGGCAAGACGACGCTGGCGGCGCTGCTGGCCGCCGAGATCGCCGAGGGACGCCGGGAGTCGGTGGGCGTGGCCGACCTCAACCCCGACCTCGGGACACTGCCGGACCGGCTTGGTGTCCGCCCCACCCATTCGATCCGTGACCTGCTCGCCCATGTGGACGAGATTCCGTGGCGCTACCACGTGCACGACTTCATGGAGAAGGTCCCGGAGATGAACGTCCGGGTGCTGGCCGCCTCCACCGACCGCAAGATCCGGCACCAGCTGAGCATGGCCGACGTCGAGCTCCTCGCCGAGTTGTTCGCGCCGTTCTTCTCCTTCGCGATCCTCGACAACGGCACGCACATCACCCACGAGGCGATGCTCGGCACGTTGCGGGTCGCGCACGGCATGGTGCTGGTCACCGACAACACCAAGGACGGCGCCAACCTCGCCCGCAAGACGCTGCAGTTCCTCACCGACAACGGGTTCCCGGACATGCGGCGGCGGGTGGTGCTCGCGGTGGTGGCGAAGGAAACCGCCAGCCCGGTGAAGGTGCGGGCGATCGAGCGGGCGTTCGCCGAGCACGTGCGCGAACTCGTCGTGGTGCCGTACGACCCCGCGCTGGACGGTGGCGGCAAGATCCCGTTCCGCGACCCGAACGCCGTCAACAAGATGTTGCGCCCACAGACCCGGGAGGCCGTCCGCCGGCTGGCCGCCATCCTGATCGACGACCTCGTCGACTGACGCGATGGGTGGCCGGCAGGCGCCCGGGCCCGGCTGCTGGGTCGGCATCGACCTGGGTACGACGTTCTCGGCGGTGGCCCGGGCCGACGAGTTCGGCCGGGCCACCGTGCTGCCCAACCGGGACGGTGAGCGCACCACGCCCTCGGTGGTGTTCTTCGACGGGGAGCAACCTCTCGTCGGGACGATGGCGCGCCGGTCGGTGGCGACGTCGCCGCTGGACGCGGTGCGCTTCGTCAAGCGGGCGATGGGTGATCCGAGCTGGCGGTTCGAAACCTCGCGGGGCACCGGCTACGGGCCGGAGGAGATCTCCGCGCTGATCCTCAAGCGCCTCAAGGAGGACGCCGAACGCGCGCTGGCCCGCGAGGTGACCGACGCGGTGATCACCGTGCCGGCGTACTTCGACGACGCGGCCCGGCGGGCGACGATCGCCGCGGGAACGATCGCGGGGCTGATCGTACGCCGGGTCGTCAACGAACCCACCGCGGCGGCACTCGCCGCGGGACCGACCGGCGACTGGGCAGGATCGCTGGTGGTGTACGACCTGGGCGGCGGCACCTTCGACGTCACCGCGCTGCGGGTCGGGCCGGGCGCGGTGCACGTGCTCGCCACCGCCGGCGACCGCAACCTGGGCGGCTTCGACTTCGACAACGCGCTCATGCACTTGCTGGACGAACGCTTCCGCGCGGCTGGCGGGCCGAGCCTGCTGGCCGACGACACCACCGAGGTGGACCTCCGCGAGCGCGCCGAGCTTGTCAAGCACACCTTGACAAGCGTCGATCAGGCGGTCGCCCACCTGACCGCGGACGGATTCACGCGCTCGGTCACCGTGACGAGGGACGACTTCGAACACCTCACCTCCGCCCTGCTCAGCCGTACCCGCGACACCACCGAGCAGGTGGTCGAGGAGGCCGGCCTGACGTGGCCGGCGGTGGACCGGCTCGTGCTGGCCGGGGGTTCCACCCGGATGCCGATGGTGCGCCGGATGCTGACCGAGATCTCGGGCCGGGCACCGGACACGACCGCCAACCCCGACGAGGTGGTGGCCCTCGGCGCCGCTCGGATGGCCCACCTGCTGGAACAGGCCGAACGCCCACCCGAGTCCGCGCCGCGTGGGCGTTCCTCCCGGCTCCGGTCGATGGCACGGTTCGGGCTCCGGCAGCGGGAGCGCTCCGAGAAGTCCGAGGATTCCGAAGAGCCCACGGCGGGTTCGACGTCCATCCGGCTCGCCGTGCACGATGTGACGTCACACGGGCTCGGCGAGATCGTCTTCAAACGCGATACCGACATCCTCGTCAATCGGGTGATCATTCCGCGCAACACCCCGATCCCGGCGGAGGAGACGGCTGTCTGCTACACCCGCTACGAGCAGCAGTCCGACCTCGATGTCAGCATCACTGAGGGGGACGACACCGACCCCGCGCACGTTCGCGTACTCGGCAAGGAAGTTCTCTCGGTGGGGCCGTATCCGAAAGGAGCGCCGTTCGAGGTCACGCTCGCCTACGACGCGAACCAGATCATCTTCGTCCGGGTGCGCGACCTGACCACCGGCGAACTGGTCGGCACCTTCGAGATCGAGCACGTGCTCAACCCGAACGCCGAGCGGGTCGCCGCCTCGACCGAACGGATCCGGGCAATCGCGCCGCTGTAGCCGGCGCCGGCCGGGCACGTAACCAGTCCGCGAGCTGGTCGCCCGCGACCAGGTGCACCACCGCCCGGGTGGCGTTGCCGCGCGGGCTGACCAGGGCGATCTCCAGCGGGGTGTCGGGACGGGCCGATCCCCACAGTGCCACCACCGCCTCGAGATTCGGGGCGGCCAACCCGGGCGCGTCTCCGGCAGCCGTCAGGAGTTCGCCGACGGGACGCAGCCGGGCTGCCAGCTCAGCGGTGTTCCCGTCCAGGCCGTAGGCGTCGACCCTGCCGGTCCCCTTGTCGACGGAGGTGAGGGCGAGGGAGCCTTCCCAGGTTCGGGACTCCACGACGTACGCCCCGCCCGGCCCGGTCACGAGGTGCTCGGCGACCAGCCCACCGGGCAGGGTGAGTCGGTCGACGACCGTCCAGTCCTTCGGCAGCGAGGCCAGCACCGCCGCGGTCCGGTTTGCTCCACGGGAGGCGAGCGCAACCGCGCCGGCCGACTCGGCCGGTACGCGCCGCCCTCTCTCACCGCGGAAGGCCAGTCGGCCCCGTGAGCGGAGGACGACGAACACCGCCGCCACCGCGAACCCGGCGACCGCAACCGCGGACGGTGCGAGGAAAGTCAGGAAGCTCGCCGCCGTGAGGACGGCGTGGGCGCCCACCACGGTGGACAGTCGGCCGCCTGATCGGTCCGCACCGGGGTGGGGTGTCAGCCAGGCGGTGAGGGTCACCACGCCGAGGAACGTCCAGAACACCGTGCCGAGCCACAGCGGGGCTCCCGCGCCCAGTCCGGCACCGACTACCTGGGTCACCCGCGACGTGACCAGGCACGCGAGCAGCAGGGACAGGATGGTCAGCGCGCCGTCGCGGCTTCGCCGCACCCACCACACGAATCCCGCGGCCACGAGCCCCGCCGCCGCCAGCGCGATCGTCACACCGTCGCGAAGCGCCAGGACGACCACGAGGAACAGTCCGAACGCGACCGCGACGCCCCTGAACAGGCGGCGTACCGCCACCTCAGCCCTCTCTGTCAGGCGGTGGCTTGCCGCCGGGGTTCTTCAGCGCCTCGAGCACTTCCTCGTGCCGGCCCTCGGCCTGGTTCCAGTCCTCGATCCGGCGCTGCTCCGCGGCTTCCTCCCGCCGCCGGCGGAGTGCGGGAGCCTGCGTCCTGGTCACGGTCATCCGGCCCTGATCAGCGGCGAAGGTCTGCGCCCGTCCGGCCTGCGTCGTCATCCGCCCACCGGCGACGGCTCCCTGCATCCGGCCCCGGCGTACCTCCGTACGCCACTGCCGCGAACCGCGTTCGTAGCCGAGCCCCTCGGCCGCCTCCGCGCCGGCCATCGCGCCGGAGCGGGCACCGCTGCGTACGCCGCGCTGCATGAGATACGCACCGCCGACCGCCGCGCGCGTGCGGGCAGTCGCACCCGTGTCGGCCGGCACCACGCCTGCCTGCGCGGCCTCCTGCACGACCTGCGGCGCGAGCGCACCCGTGCGCAGAGCGGAAAGGATCTTCCAGATCGCCGCGGTGGCCACGAGCATCAGGAAGATCTTGATCACCATGCCGCCCTCGGCGACCTGCAGGATGTTCAGCACCGCGAGCAGCATCGCCAGCACCAGGCCGAACACGCAGCGCAGGAACACCGCCTGCACCATCACCCCGGCCATCATCCGCACGATCCGCCGTGCCGGTGGGAACGCCGCGATCGCCCCGATGACCGGCAGGAAGATCCAGGCCATCAGGAACACCGCGTGCCAGAAGATGGTGAGCAGCGCCAGCAGGCCGACGAAGACGAAGGCGATCAGATTGACGAACAACGCGGCGATCGCGGTGGCCATCCGCCCGGTCGGCTGGGTCCCCTCCCAGAACTCGTAGTTCTGCGGGTAGACCTGCGCGATCTTGTACTGCACGCCCTTCCACAGGAAGTAGTTCTGGCCGGTGTCGACGCGCTTTCCGTCGGCCTCGTCGATGGTCTGGTTGCGCGACAGCGACTGCGCCACCACCTGCTGGACGGCGAGGTTGATCCTCGGCCTGTCCTGGCCGGGTGCGACCGGGCGGTCGTCGCAGCGGTACTCGATGCTGGTGACGCCCTTGGGGCGTTGGTAGAGGGGGGCCTGGCTGTTCGGACAGTAGTTCTGCGAGCCGACCTTCAGGTCGTCCACCTTGAGCTGGCGTTCGGTGCCGAACTGGCCGTTGACCCAGGGCTGGAACAGCAGCACCTCGTAGAGCATGCAGGACGAGACCCGCTTGCCGAGGTTGTACGTCAGTGCGCGCGGGGTGTCCTGCGGCGGCCGCATGCCCGGGGCGTTGGCCTGACTCGGCGTGGCCACGGTGGGCAGGTAACACGCGCTGGACGCGTCGGTGTTGCGGTTGATGATGGCGAGGTCCATCACCGCGGAGTTGAACTCCGAGGTGTACCTGTCCACCGCCCCGGTCAGCTTGACGTAGTTGTTCCCGGTGAGGATCGCGGTGATGGCGACCACGATCAGGGCCGAGCTGATCACCCCCGCGTAGGTCTCCCGGGAGTCGGCGCGGCGGTGGATGCGGGTGAGCACCCACAGGCCGGTGACCGCCACCGCGAGCGCGATCGCGGGTACGCCGATCTTGTCGTTGAGGTTGGTGAGCAGGCTCTGCTGGGCGTCGTAGAACGTCGCGAACGGCGCTTCGTTGCTGGCCAGCTGCTTCATCCCGATGGTGAGGCCGCCGAAGAAGCCCCCGAAGGAGAACAGCATCTGCGCGATGCCGGTGGCCGAGGCGTCCATCACCGAGCACTGGGTCTCGAAGTTGCTTTCCGGGTCGGAGGTGGCGAACTTCTGCTTGCCGTCGCGTACGTCGGTGTTGAGCGCCTTGGGGGTGTACGACCAGAGCAGACCGCGTGGTCCGGCGACCTCCAGGAGCGTGTGGTCGGACGGGTTCGCCTGCCGGCCGCGTTTCTGTTTGTCCGGGTCGGCGCCGGGCTCGACGTCCTCCTTGGCGATGACCGGGATCCACGCCGTCATCCCGGAGCCGCCGTGCTCGGGGCCGGCGTTGGTGATGTTGCCGCTGCCGAACGGACAGTCCCACGGTGCGGCACTCGCCGGTCGCATCGCGACCGTGACCCCGAAGAGGGTTCCGGCCACCACACCGAACGCGGCGAGCAACCGGCCGGCGCGTAGCCACCGCGCCCGCCAGGCCGTACGCCGGCGGGCACCGGCGGGACCGGCACCCCCGACCGGCTCGGCCGCGGCGGCCGGGACGGCGAGCAGGGACTCCCCGCGGTCGACACGGGTCCGGGCACACCGCCTGCGGGCCGACGCCCGACGGGGCGCCGGTGGCGTGACCGATTCGTTGCGGACTCTCATCTGCCCGGTGTCGTCCCTACTGTCACCAGTGTCATCGCTTCCCCCCGTGTGCCCGGCTGTCCCTCATCGCCGGTGTGTTCAGGTTGTGGCCGGTTGGTGGCGCGTTGGTGCGCCCTAGTCACGATAGGCGCCCACGTCGGCTTTGTGCGTGTGGAGACCGCCGGATGTGGACATTCGGTGCCGGGTGCCCGGAACGAGGCCGGGACCTGCCCCGGCAAAACCCGGCTCACCCCTCGGTGTGAGTACGGATGCCTCCCGGGAGGGATGGCCGCCGGCCGGGCCGCGACGAGAGTTCTGGGTGCCGAACGATGCGGCGGGACCGCCGCGACGGCCGTGACGGTCCCGCCGCCCCACCACGGAGAAGGTCCCGCAGGCGATGCAGGCCCTCGAACCCGCGGCCCTCTTCGACCCAGAGGCGGTGCGACCCATGAACCCTGTGCGACTGGTGAAAGGTGTGGCCGACCGATGAGTACCGTCACGTCCGCGGGCCGGGCCCTGCGCCGGCCGGGGTTCGACTGGCCGCGGCACGCGCCGACGGTGGCACTGGTCCCGTTCGCCGCCTACACCGCGGCTGCCCTGGCGTGGTTCGCTGTGGAGTACGGCGGTGCTGGCGTCCGTGGTCGCGTACAACCACCGAACCCGTGGCCGGTGCCGGCACTGCGGGCGGATGTCAGGATGACGCCCATGACCACCATGACCCCGACGTTTGTCCTCGTTCACGGTTCCAACGGCAACGCCTCCAACTGGTCCGCCCTGCAGCGCGAGCTCGCCCTGCTCGGCCACCGCAGCCTGGCGGTGGATCTGCCCGGGCACGGCTTCGGCGCGACCTTCCCGGCGGCCTACCAGGCGCCGCAGGACCTGGCAGCGCTGGCCACAGCACCGTCGGCGATGGCGGGCGTCACCCTGGCCGACAACGTGGACCACGTCGCCGGAGTCCTGCGGCGGGCCGCCGAGCACGGGCCGGTGATCCTGGTCGGGCACAGCCGGGGCGGGGTCACTCTGACCGCCGTCGGGAACGCCGTTCCGGACCTTGTCGACCGGATCGTCTACATGTCCGCGTGGTGCTGCGTCGACCTCACGCCCGGTGAGTACATGCGGGGGCCGGAGTACGCGAGCAGTGCCCTCGGCGGCACCATGGGCCTGCTGGTCGGGGACCCGATGACGCTGGGCGCGATCCGGATGAACTGGCGCACGGCGGACCCCGGCCTGCTGGCCGCGCTGCGCACGGCGATGCTGGCGGACGGCACCGGGGACGATCTCCACTCCTTCCTGAACACCCTGGAACCGGACGAGAGCCTGGACGCCGGCGACCCGGACGACCGCGCCCAGGCCGCGACGTGGGGCCGAATCCCGCGTACGTACGTCCGGCTGACCGAGGACCGCTCCATCCCGGTCGCCCTGCAGGACCGGTTCATCGCCGAGGCGGACGCGCTCACTCCCGACAACCCTTTCCAGGTGCACTCGCTGGACAGCAGCCACGTCGGCTTCCTGATCAGGCCCGGGCAGGCCGCGAAGATCCTCGCCGGGCTGGCCGGCGCCGGCCCGGGCGGCGAAGGGTAGCGCGATGAGCACTGTCCGCGGGGGAGCAGCGGTGAGGACTACGGTCCCGGCCGGTACGACGGCCCGGCTGCGGGCCTGGGGCCGGGCGGTGCTGTTCCTGCTCGTGGGCACCGGCGGTGCCAGCTCGGTCGGGCTGTGCGCGTGGTTCCTCACCCTGCCGGTCACCCTGAACCTCGAACCGGCATGGACCCGGGTCGCCCTGGCCGGCGCCACGGCGCTGGTGCTCGCACTGGCCATGGGCCTGCTCATCCCGGCCCGCCGGACCGAGGTCGTCCTGGCCGAGACCCTGCTCGGCGCGCGGTTCCCCGACGGGTGGCACCGCCAGCAGCACGCCGGGCGGGTCGAACGCGTCCGCACCTCCCTGTGGTTCACCGCACACCTGCTGGGCGGCGCGGCCGTGCTCCTCGCCGGCGTGGTGGCGGTTCCGGTCGGGATCGGGCTCGTCGGCGCGCCATGGACGGGCACCGCGGGCACCCACCCGCTCGGCATGCCCGTACTTCCCCTGCTCGGAACGGGTTCGGACTGGGTTGTGGTCGTCGCCGGCGCCGTCGCGCTCCTGGTCGGAGCGGCGGTCGTGGTCGGCCTGCCCCTGGTGGCCACCTGGCCGGCCGAGGTGATGCTGGGCCCGTCGCCGCGGGAGCTGATGGCGATCACCGCGACCCAGGCGGCCCGGGCGGCCGAACGCAACCGGGTCGCCCGCGACCTGCACGACTCGGTGGGCCACAACCTGAGCATCATCTCGGTGCTGGCCACTGCCGCCGTACGTACGCCGGAGGAGAGCGCGGTGCGCGCGTACTGCGAGGACATCGCCGGGGTCGCCCGGTCGGCGCTGACCGATCTCGACGAGGCACTGCGCGTCCTGCGCGCCGACTCGGGACCCGGGTCCGACGCCGACAGCGGTACCGAAGGACGCTCAGGCTCAGGGCCGGGCGCCGGATCCGGATCCGGCTCCGGCGGAGGGGACGCGGACGCCCGTACGCTCGCCGACCTGGACACGCTGCTGGAGCGGCTGCGGTCGGCCGGGCGGCGGATCGACGGCGGCGTGCCCGCGGCGGTCGGATCGGTGCCGGAACCGGTGAGCCGGGAGGGCTACCGCATCGTCGCCGAGGCGCTGACCAACGCCGCCCGCTACGGCACCGACGACCCCACCGAACTCACGCTCACCCTCACCGGGGACCGGCTGACGATCGAGGTGGCCAACCGGGTCGGCTCGGCGGGCCGCAGCCGCCGGGACGGCGGACGCGGCCTGGTCGGCATCCGGGAACGTGTGAGCCTGCTCGGCGGCACCCTCGCCGTCGGACCCGACGACGGTGCCGCGGGATGGTGGCGCCTGCGCGCCGAACTCCCCGGGGCGGCGGCCCGCACCCGCCCCGGCGCCCGGCCCGCAAGCGCAGCCGGCCCCGCTGCCGGCCCCGGCCCCGACTCGGCGTCGACCTCACCCACCCCACCGGCACCGGAGCAGACCAGATGAGTACGAAGATCAGCGTTCTCGTGGCCGACGACGAGCCGATGATCCGGCACGGTCTCGCGGCGATCCTCGCCCCCGAACCCGACATCGCCGTCGTCGGCGAGGCCGGCGACGGCGCCGAGGCGGTCTCGGCGACCGGGCGGCACCTGCCGAACGTCGTCCTGATGGACGTCCGGATGCCCCGGGTGGACGGCATCGAGGCGACCCGGACCATCACCGCCCGCTGGCCCGACCGGGTGAAGGTGCTGGTGCTCACGACGTTCGCCGACGACGACTACGTGACCCGGGCGATGCTGGCCGGCGCCTCCGGCTTCCTGCTCAAGCGGGCGTCGGGTGAGGAGATCACCCAGGCCATCCGCACGGTGCACGGCGGTGAGTCGCTGCTGTTCCCGGCGAAGGTACGGGCGATGTTCGGGTCGGCCGGGGCGGCCCACGAGGCGCACCCGGGGTTCGACCGGCTCACCGCACGGGAGGCGGAGATCCTCACGCTCGTCGCGGAAGGGCTGTCCAACGCCGAGATCGCCCGCCGGCTCTACGTCAGCGTGGAGACGGTGAAGACGCACGTCGCCTCGGTGCTCACCAAGCTGGAGGTACGCGACCGCACCCAGGCCGTGGTGCGGGCCTACCGCGACCGGTTCATCACGCCCTGACACCGACCTCCCCGCCGTCGGCACCCGATGACCCGCGCTCGTGATCCGGACGTACGATCTGCGTTCGTGTCGTGCAGTGTGTCGAGATCCGCGAGCTTCTCCGCCCGCCGGGACCAGTCCCCGGCGCGCCGGTACGTGCTCGCGCTGCTGGCCGTCCACGCACACGACGTCGCCGACGTGCTGTGTCGCTGACTCCTGCCTCCGACCTCCCCGGGGCATTCGGGGACGGGCGCCGCGCGCCGACGTCACACCAGCCGTCGTACACCGCCTTACGCCGTCCCGGGTGCTCGTGTCCTCACCAGGCCGACCCGCTCCGACTGCTGAGCCGACCGGCCACCGGTGCCTTCCGAAGGGCTCTCCATGCGTCACGTTCCACCTCTCCTCACCCGGGCCGCGGCTGTCGGCGTCGCCCTGGTCACCCTCTCCGTCGCCGCTGCCTGCGGTTCGAGCGGCGGTGACGACAGCGCCGGCGGCGGCAACGCGAGCGGCGGCGGCAAGTTCGACCCGGCCAAGTGCCAGGGCGGCACGCTGTACGTCCTGAACCAGAAGGACATCACCCACCTCGACCCCGCCCGCCTGTACACCTCCGGCGGCGGCAACATCCCCTCGCTGCTGTTCCGTACGCTCACCACCCGCAACCGCGCGGGCGGAGCCGAGGGCGCGAAGGTCGTCCCCGACCTCGCCACCAACACCGGCGTGGCCAGCGACGACGCGAAGACCTGGACCTACACGCTGCGGGGCGACCTGAAGTTCAGCGACGGGTCGAAGATCACCTCCAAGGACGTGAAGTACGGCATCGAGCGGTCGTTCGCGCCGGAGCTTCCCGGCGGCGCGCCGTACCTGCGCGACTGGCTGTCCGGCGCCGCCGACTACCAGGGCGTCTACAAGGACCCGGCCGGTATCAAGTCGATCGAGACCCCGGACGACAAGACGATCGTGTTCCACCTGCGCAAGCCGGAGGGCGACTTCCCGTTCCTCGCCACGGCAACGCAGTTCGCACCGGTGCCGAAGGCCAAGGACACCGGCGTGAAGTACGAGAACAAGCCGGTGTCCAGCGGGCCCTACCAGGTGGAGTCGTACCAGAAGAACAAGAAGCTGGTGCTCACCCGCAACCCGCACTGGTCGCGCTCGGTCGACAAGAACCGCCTCGCCTGCCCGGACCGGGTGGAGATCACCTCCGGCCTGGACGCCGCGGTGATCAACCAGCGGATCTTCACCGGTGCCGGCAAGGACGCGAACGCCGTCACCACCGACACCGACCTCGGCCCCTCGGAGCTCGCCCGGCTCGGCAACGACCCCGAGCTGGACAAGCGGGTCGCCAAGGGCCACTTCCCGTTCCTGTACTACATCGCGTTCAACCTCAAGCAGAAGCCGTTCGACGACCCGAAGATCCGGCAGGCGATCTCCTACGCGGTGAGCCGTACGTCGGTGATCAACGCCGTCGGCGGCACCGCGCTCGCCGACCCCGCCACGACGTTCCTGCCGGCGCAGAAGTCGATGGGCTACCAGAAGTACGACTACTTCCCGGCCGGCACGAACGGCAACCCGGCCAAGGCCAAGCAGCTGCTCGCCGAGGCGGGACACCCGAACGGAATCACCGTGCCGCTCACCTACGTCTCCGACTCCAAGGACGGGACCGGCCCCGGAGCGGCCACCGCGGTCCAGGACGCGCTGAAGAAGGCCGGTATCACCGTCAAGCCGCAGGGCCTTGAGACCGACGCGTTCTACGAGCAGACCGGTGACCCGAAGAAGGAGCCGGGGATGATGCTGTTCGGCTGGGGCGCGGACTGGCCGTCCGGGTTCCCGTTCCTGCAGCCGATCTTCGACGGCCGGCAGATCCCGCCGCAGGGCAACTACAACCTCGCGCAGTACGACGACCCGAAGGTGAACGCGGAGTTCGACGAGATCGCGAAGATCACCGACCCGGCGCAGGCGGCGAAGCGCTACGGCCAGCTCGACGCCCAGCTGGGCAAGCAGGCGTTGACAGTCCCGCTCTACACCACCAAGGACCTGGTGATGTACGGCAAGAACGTCCAGAACGCCTTCGTCAGCGACTGGACCGGCAAGTACGACGTCGCGATGCTGTCGGTGAAGTGAGCACCCTGGTGAGCCGCAGATGAGCGCCACCGTCTCCACGCCGCCGCCCGCGTCCGGTCCCGAACCGGACGCGGGGGCGGTGGCGCCCGCGGGCCCCGGCGCGGGTCGGGGCGGGCGCGGCGGCCGGGCGGTCTGGCGCAGGTTCGCGGCCAACCGCGCCGCGGTCGTGGCGGCGGGCATCGTCGGGCTGCTCGTCCTGGTCGCGGTGCTCGCACCTCTGCTGGCCGCCCTGGAAGGTCAGGACCCGACGACGTTCCACGACGCGCTGATCGACTCCGGTCGTGGTGGCGTACCGCTCGGCTCGTTCGGCGGGATCAGCGCCGACCACTGGCTCGGCGTGGAACCCACCACCGGTCGCGACCTGTTCGCCCGGGTCGTGTTCGGCGCCCGGGTCTCCCTCGGCGTGGCGATCGGCGCGACCGTGCTGCAGGTGCTGATCGGCGTCACGGTCGGGCTGGCCGCGGGCGTGGGCGGACGCCTGGTGGACAGCGTGCTCGGCCGGTTCATCGACCTGATCCTGGCGTTCCCCGGGCTGGTGTTCTCCATCGCGCTGCTGGCGATCGTGCCGTCGTCGTTCCCGCGGCCGGTGCTCCTGGTGGTCGTCCTCGGCGTCCTCGGCTGGGCCGGGGTGGCCCGGATCGTGCGCGGCCAGACGCTGACGCTGCGGGAGACCGACTACGTCGCGGCCGCCCGGCTGGCCGGCGTGCACCCGGTGCGGGTGGCCCGCCGGGAGATCCTGCCCGGCCTGGCCGCGCCGGTGCTGACGTACGCCGCACTGCTGCTGCCCGGCAACGTCGTGGCCGAGGCGGCGCTGTCGTTCCTCGGCATCGGCGTACGCCCGCCGACGTCCTCGTGGGGGCAGATGCTGTCCACCGCGACGACCTGGTTTCGCGGCGACCCGACGTACGTGCTGATCCCGGCCGTGCTGTTGTTCGTCACCGTGCTGGCGTTCACCCTCGCGGGCGACGGCCTGCGGACCGCACTCGACCCGCGGGCGAAGGCCCGCGTGCAGGGGCAGAGGCAGGGACGGGGGCGGGCCTCGTGACCGGCTACCTGCTGCGCCGGCTGGCGGGCGCCCTGGTGGTGCTGCTCGTCCTGTCCGCCGTCGTCTACACGATCTTCTACCTCACGCCCGGCAACCCGGCCCTGCTGGCCTGCGGCAAGGGATGTACGCCGGACCACCTGAAGGTCGTCGAGGCCCAGATGGGCATCGACCAGCCGATCTGGGTGCAGTACTGGCACTTCCTGCAGGGCCTGCTGCTGGGGCGCGACTTCAGCGCCGGGCCCACCGTGGACCACTGTCCGGCGCCCTGCCTCGGCTACTCGTTCCAGACCGACGAACCCGTGCTGGCGCTGCTGTTCGACCGGCTCCCGGTGACGATGTCGCTCACCCTCGGCGCGCTGGTGATCTGGCTGGTCGTCGGCGTCGCCGCGGGCGTGGTGTCCGCGCTGCGCCGGGGCCGCACCGCCGACCGGCTGGTGACGGTGACCACCCTCGCCGGAATGTCCGCGCCGACGTTCCTGGTCGGCATCCTGTTGCTGATGCTGGTGTGCGCGTACCTGCGCTGGCTGCCGTTCCCGTCGTACGTCCCGCTGCACGAGGACCCGGTGGCCTGGGCGACCAACCTGGTGCTGCCCTGGGTGACGCTCGCGATCGTCCAGGCCGCGGTCTACACCCGGATCACCCGCACCGCGATCCTGGAGACGCTGGCCGAGGACCACATCCGCACCGGCCGGGCGTACGGCCTGACCGAACGCTCGATCGTCGGCCGGCACGCCCTGCGCAGCGCGCTCACCCCGCTGGTGACGCTGGTGGCGCTCGACCTCGGCGCCCTGCTCGGGGGTGCGGCGATCACCGAGAGCGTGTTCGGGCTGCCCGGGCTCGGCCAGCTGCTGGTCGACTCGGTGCGGGTGGTCGACCTGCCGGTGGTGGTGGGGCTCACGCTGCTGTCCGGCTTCTTCATCGTGCTCGCCAACGCGGTCGCCGACCTGTTGTACGCGGTGGCCGACCCTCGGGTCAGCCTCGGCGAGGACCGGCTGGGGCGGAGGGGCGCATGACCGACGACCTCCTACAGCCCGTGGTGTCCGTACGCGACCTGCGGATCGGCTTTCCCCGCGCGGTCGCGGCCGGTGCTCCGCCCGCCGTCGACGGGCTGTCGTTCGACCTGCCGCCCGGCGGTGGACTCGGCCTGGTCGGCGAGTCCGGCTCGGGGAAGACCGTCACCGCGCTGACGCTGCTCGGCCTGCACCGGGGTACCGACGCGCAGGTGTCCGGCGAGGTCGAGGTCGCCGGGGTTCCGGTGCTCACCGCGCCGGAGGAGAGGGTACGCCGGATGCGAGGCGCGGAGGTCGCGATGATCTTCCAGGACCCGCTGTCGGCGTTCGATCCGTACTACCGCGTCGGCGACCAGATCGGCGAGGTCTACCGGCTGCACACCGGCGCCGGCCGCCGGGCCGCCCGCGAACGCGCCGTCGAGGTGCTCGACCGGGTGCACATCCCCGACCCTCACCGCCGGGTGGACGCGTACCCGCACGAACTCTCCGGCGGCATGCGGCAACGGGCCCTGATCGCCATGGCGCTGGCCTGCGAGCCGCGCGTGCTGGTCGCCGACGAACCCACCACGGCCCTCGACGTCACCGTCCAGGCGCAGATCCTCGACCTGCTGGCCGAACTGCGGGCCGACACGGGGATGGCGCTGATCCTCGTGACGCACGACCTCGGCGTGGTCGCCGGCAGCGTCGACGACGTGCTGGTGATGAGCGCCGGCCGGGAGGTCGAACGCGGGCCGACCGCGCGGGTGCTGCGCGCGCCCTCCGCGGCGTACACCCGTCGGCTGCTGGCGGCCGTTCCCCGGGTGGACGTGGCACCCGAGCGCGCACGGACGGAAGTTACGCGGACCGAGGAGCCGGCCGGCGGCGCGGAAGCGCCGGCCGACGGCGACCGGACCGGCGACGACGTGGTGATGACCCTGCGCGGCGTGCACCGCGACTTCCCCGGCAGGCGCGGCCGGGCCGGGCGGCGGGAGGTCGTGCATGCCGTCGCCGGCGTCGACCTGGACCTGCGCCGCGGCGAGGTGCTCGGCGTGGTCGGGGAGAGCGGAAGCGGGAAGACGACACTGGCCCGGATGATGGTCGGGCTGCTGCGGCCCTCCGCCGGCGACGTACTGCTGGGCGGCACCGACCTGGCGAAACTGTCCGGCAGGCGGCTGCGCGAACGCCGCCGCGAGCTGGCGATGGTGTTCCAGGACCCGGCGTCCTCGCTCAATCCCAGGCGTACGGTCGGCGACAGCATCGCCGAGCCGCTGCGCGTCCGGGGCGCCGGGCGGGCCGAGGTCACGGCGACGGTCGCGGACCTGCTCTCCCGGGTCGGTCTGGACCCACATCGGGCGAACGACTACCCGCACGAGTTCTCCGGCGGCCAGCGGCAGCGGATCGGGATCGCCCGGGCGCTCGCCGGTCGTCCCTCGGTGCTGGTCTGCGACGAGCCGGTGTCGGCCCTGGACGTCACCACGCAGGCGCAGGTGCTGGAGCTGATCGACGAACTGCGGGCGGAGTACGGCTTCGCGGTGGTGTTCGTCAGCCACGACCTCGCCGTCGTCCGCCAGGTCAGCGACCGGGTGGCGGTGATGCGCCGGGGCGAGGTGGTCGAACTCGCCGACGCCGAGGTGTTGTACGAGGACCCGCGGCACGAGTACACGCGGGCCCTGCTGGCCGCCGTACCCGTCCTCGATCCCGAGCTCGCCCGGGTCCGGCGCGCCGAACGCCGTCAGCTGATCCGACCCTAGGAGTCGACCCGGCTGAGGTCGGTGAGGAAGTCCTCCTCCTCGGTCGCTTCGTCGTCGCGCGGGCCGACCACGTGCCGGGTCGACGCGGCGGACGGGGCCTCGTCGACGAGCACCGACGCCTCGTCCACCCAGCGCCACTCGTCCACGTCGGGCGAGGGGTCGATCGCCTTGAAGCGCGACTCCAGGTGCGGGTTGGACTGGATCGCCGCGGCGAACTCGAAGAACGCTCGGTCGACCTCGACACTCGCCAGTTCCGCGTCCACGTCGCGCATCACGCACTCGCCGTCCCGCAGCGACTTCAGCGTCTCGATCATCGACCTCTCCGCGGGCGCTCGGTTCAGCAGCGGCAGCGTCTGCGCCGCGTCGGCGTCGGAGTGGTGCCGGAACGCGAACACCGTGTGGATCTGGTTCGTGCCGGCCGCCTTGGCGTCCAGGTCCTCGGACTCGATCCGGGCCAGGTCGCCCGCCTGCTGGGTGATGAGCACGATTCCGATGTTGAACGCGCGGCCCTGCTTCAGCACGAAGCTGATCAGGTCGCGGCCCTCGCCGGTGCTCGCCACGCTGTACGCCTCGTCCACGAACAGCAGCTGCGGCCGCCAGCCCTTGACCGGGTGGCGTTCGGTCGTCTCCTCCAGCATCTGGAACCCGAGCCGGGTGACGAGGTAGATGATGCCGCGGGCGATGTTGGCCGAGGAGCTGTTGCCGTGCGCCCGGGGCAGTCCGCGCAGGGTGATGATCGTGCGCCGCTTGCCGCTGTCGTCGACCACGGCGCTGGCCTCGCGGGCGAACGCGACGCGGGCGTAGGGGTTCTTGCGCAGGTCCTCCAGCACCGCGGCCGCGAACCGCAGGTCGCGTACCTCCGTGTCGGCCACGCCCGCGTCCTTCACCCGGTCGAACTCGTCGACGACCAGCTGCAGGACGTTCCACGTGGTGGGCCGGGGCACCGCGCGCTCGACCTCGGACCTGGCGGCGCCCGGGTGCGCGGCGCGGTAGGCGGCCACCTCCCGGTCGTACTCGTTGACAGTCCGGGAGAACGCCTCCACGACGTACCCGCTGATCCGGCTCCACGCGACCTCGCCGAGGAAGATCTCCAGCATCGCCTGGGCGTGCATCCGGCCTTCGGTGACCGTCGACGCGGTGAGCAGCGGGTCGAGGTTGCCGGCCCGCCCGCGCAGCGGGTCGATGATCTCGGTTTCCCGCCAGTACTCCTCGTTGATCGGCTGGAAGGGGCACCCCGGCCGGCCCAGGCATCCCTCACCGGCGTGCCGCATGAACTCCGGGTCGAGCACCTGCGAGCCGAACGCCAGGAAGTACGCCATCCGCGCGGCGTCGATCTTCGGGTCGATGAACACGCACCGCACGCCGGCCTCGGACTCGTAGTGGAAGATCTTCAGCGCCAGCGTCGTCTTGCCGCCGCCGGAGGCACCGACCAGCACCACACCGGCGCCGTTCTCGCGGGCGATCGCGGAGTGGGCGGAGTAGTGCACGGGGTTGTGGCCGTCGCGGGTACGCCCGACCAGCATCCCCTCCCAGCCCTTGGCGATCCCGTCGCGGCCGACGACCGCGCGGTCGCCGACGTGGGTGGCGGTGGTGAGCAGGGCGACACCGAGCTGGTCCAGCTCCTGCAGCCGGCGGAACGGCGCGATCCGGCCCACCGGCGAACGGTCGCCGTCGCCGGGCAGCATGTTGTAGAGCAGGCGGTACTGCAGCCGCTTCGGCCGCAGCACCGTCGCGTCCAGCGTCTTCGCGAACAGCCGCTCGATCCGCTTGCGGCGGTTCTCCAGCTCCTCCGGCGTGGACGCGGCGATGGTGAGCAGCAGCTGGGACTCCATGCCGGGGAACGGCCGGCTGTCCTGCTCGTCGACGAGGTGGTTGGCGCGTTCGACCTGCTCCACCAGCAGGGAGTCGATCCGGGCGCTGGCCCGGTCCATGTCGCGCGCCTCGTCCTCGAGGTTGTCCCGGATCTTCTTGCCGCGTTCGCGGAACTCCTCCGGCGGCAGCAGCACGCCGCGCCAGGACACCACCACCGGGAAGTCCAGCCGCTTGAGGGTCCGCCCCCACGCGCGGTTCTTCGCGAACCGGATGGCGTCCGGCCAGCCGGTGGCGACCAGGGTGGTGAGGTACGTCTTGCGGTCCTCGCCGGTGTCGTCGTCGATGACGCTCACCTCGAGCCGGCTCTTGTGGTTGGGCGCCCGGAAGTCGGCGGCCAGCTCGAACTCGTGCGCGCCCCACGGGCGGCGGTCGATCACGCCGTCCTCCGGGATCGGCAGGTGCCCGAACAGGCAGGTGCGGACGATGCGCACCAGGTCACGGCGCATCAGCGGCTGGGTGGCCACCCCGGCGTCGACCGCGACCGCGTACACCTCGTCGGCGCGCTCGTGCCACTCGGCGACGACGTTCGGGTCGAAGTACTCGTCGTGCACGCCGGTGGCCTGGTCGGCGATCGCGGCCACCGCCGCCGACGCCGAGCCACGGCCGTCACCGAGCTGACCGATCCGCATCAGGAACACCACGTCGTACAGCGAACCCAGCCGGTCGTTCGACGTCGCCCGGGCCGCCTCGCGGCGGATCAGCTTGCGGTAGTTGTCGGTGGGCCGCCACGAGCGTTCGACCAGGTCCAGCGCCCAGCCGGTCAGGTCCGGACGGCGCGGCACCAGCATTACCTGGAACTGCGGGCGGTGGAACTCCCGGCCGAGCTGGTGCATCAGGTTGGGCAGCTTCAGCGCCTCGGGTACGAGTTCGTCGCTGGAGATGTGTTCGTCGGTGGTGGTGTCGACGAAGAATCCGGTCCAGACCGAGCGGCCCCAGACGAAGATGACGTCGTCGCCGTAGCGGTAGGGCAGGCGTTCCCGCTCCGCGCGCGGCTCCCTCGGCTTCTTCCCGGCCGCGTCCTCGTCACCGCCGCCGACGTTGAACACGAAGATGGCCACCGCGCCGAGGCCGACGACGGCGAGCGCGAGGAGCGGAAGGAGGTAGTAGAGCGGATTCATCGTCGGTGACCCCTACTCGCGGACTGGGTCGGTTGCCGGGCCGGCTGCTCGGTCGGAAGTGGCTGAAGTGGTCGGCGACGCGGACGGGTCCGGTTCCTCGTCGTACGGATCGTGCAGGTCGTGCGGGTAGTACGGGTCGTACGGGTCGGCGGGGCACGGTCGCAGCAACCGCTCCGCCCGCTCCGCCCGGGCCCGCGCCAGCGCGTGGTACCAGCGTGGGTGCACCGGCCGCCACAGGATGACCCGCCAGTGCACGATCTCCGGCTCGACGTCCTCGGCGAGTCCGTGGATGCGGCGCGGCTGCAGGAAGAGGTAGTCGACCGCGACCAGGATGTTCTGCTCGGTCGTCAGGCCGTTGCGCCACCGTCTCGGCCAGAGTACGTACAGAGTGACCGCGATGGCGAGGCAGCCGAGGATCGTCCAGACGTTCAGCGCCAGGCCGGGCACCACCGGCGCGGCCAGCATCACCCCGCCGAGCAGGCCGAGGAACGCGATGCCGCCCGTCACCAGGGCACGCAGGTCGATGCCGCCGAGGATGGTCAGCGGCACCCCCTCGGCGAGGTTCCACAACTTCTTGCGCCGACGTTCGAGGTCGGTGTGGTCGTACGCGACGTACTGTCCGGGCGGGTCTGCCATCGCTCACCTCCTCCGGGTCGCTCGCGGGGTCACTCGTGGGGACTCCTCGACGCGGTGGACGGGCACGGGCACCCGGTGCCCGGTCCGGCCCACGGGAACACCGACCACCTGCCGGCGCGCCGCCCTAGCCGCCGATCTGCCGGCCGATCGCGCTCAGCAGTGAGGCGATCCCGGACGCACCACCGATCAGCAGCGCGGCGAACGCCACCACGCCCATGTTCTGGATCGCCTCGCGGAAGTTGTCACCCCGCCGGATCGCGAACATGATCTTGAATCCGATGATGATGATGGCCACCGTCAGGGCGCCTACCGCCACCCCGGCCAGCAGCCGTTCGATTCGGCCGAAGAGCGCGTCGAGCTGGGAACCCCCCGACGCGAGAATCCACATTCCGGTCACCTCGGCTCACCTCCCTCGTTCCTTGGTGACGTACGTCTGCGACGCCCGTCGTTGTTGACGCACGGTGGTCCCGGGTCGTACTTCGCTGCCCGGATGACCGCACGCGGCGCGTGCACTGTAGTGAACTCGCCACCCGAGCGCGCACGAACACGTCTATCCCCCCTTGACGTCGGGGATCCCTCCCTGGATGTCGCGCACCGCCCATTCCTGGGTCGGGCTGCTCGCCTGGGTGGTCTTCACCAACTGGAGCCGGTAGCCGCGGGTCTCGGTCGCCTTCGACCCCTCACCCGGTGTCTGCCAGACCACCCACACCCAGGCCTGCGTGGTCTGCCCCGTCTTCCAGTCGTACGGCGTGGAAGGGTCGGCGCCCTTCGGCAGGAACACCCTGGCTTCCTGGATGGTCGGCCCGGCCAGGATGCGGTTGAGGCCGGCCGTGGTCCGGGCGGTGGCGTCCGGGGTCACCAACCGCTGCAGTGCCGGCCGGTCCGAGGCGCCCCACGCGGTGAAGAACTGCTCGAAGAACTGTCCCTGGGTGAGTGCCTCGCTCAACCGGGAGTCCGTCGCCGACGGCGGCTTGACCGCCGGCGGGGCCGCGAGGTTGGGCTGGGGCATCTCGCCGATGTCGCCGACGATGCGCATGCCGTTGGCGTGGGCGAGGTCGGCGACGTAGACGGGGACGGTGACGATCCGGCTGCTGCCGGAGTCGGTCAGCACTCGTACGGTCATCATCCTGGCGTTGCCCTGCAGGCCGGGTACGTCGATGGGCTCGGACTCACCGGTCCAGGCCGCGTCGACGACGGACTGGGAACCCTCGCCGTTCCAACCGCAGCGGGGGTCGGTGCCGCCCGAGACGTACCGCGCGAGTCGCTGCTCGCGAGCGTCGTTGGCGCCCGGCGTGGGGTCGTGGGTGAAGCAGAGCCGCGCGTAGTCGGCGGCGAACTGGCCCGCCTCGGCGGTCGGGAACGCCGTGAGCCGGTAGCGCGCGAGGTCGGCCCCGCTCAGCCGGGGAGAGTTGTCCCGTCCGGTGGAGACCCCGAGCGCGAACGCGGAATAGGCGACGACGCCGAGCGCCAGGAGGCAGGCGGTGAGCACGAGAGCGACCCGCAGCCCGGTGTGGGCGGCCCGGCCGCCGGAGAAGCGGCGCCCGGGCGCCGGAACGTCGAAGTCGCCGCGGTCTCGCCGGCTCCGCTTCGTGGCGGTCGCCGCGGGGGGTGGTGCGACCGGCCGGGCGCCGGGACGGCCGGAGGTACGAGCGACGTTCGGCCGTGCAGTGGGGGTACGCGAGGCGGCGGGAACCGCCTCGCCGACCGCCACCGGTTCGTCACCGACCTGCTCGGCCCGGGTGGCCCGGCTCTTGCGCTCCTGGCGTTCGCGGCGCTTCCGTTGGCGCCTGCTCTCGGGCTCGGCAGCCGCGTCGTCGAGCTCGCCGAGGTCGGTGGCTGCCCAGGCCGGGTCGTCGACATCGGGCTCGGGTCGCGACTCCGGCCGTGGACCCGACCGCGACTCGTCCAGTCGGTTGCGGGCCTCCTCGCTCGCTCGGCGGCTGGACACGGCCGGGCCGGACTCGCCGGTGGCGGCGTGGCCGTTGGCCGGCGCGGCCGGTGTGGGCGATGGGGCCGCCGGCGCCGCGGACGAGGCGGCCGGGGGCGAGTCGGCAGTCGCCGGCAGCTCCGAGGTCGGTCGAACCTCCCGAGCCGGCCGGGGCTCCTGGCCCGACCGGGATTCCTCACCCGACCGGCGGTCCTGAGCCGGCTGGCCCGGCTGCCCTGGCCCGGCCGCCGGAGCATGCTCGGGCCGCGGCGCGGAGGCCGGTGCCGACTCCGGCGTACCGGAAGCACGGAGGTCGTCGGGATCGCCGCCGGCAGCCCGCTCGAGGGCGTCCGGCTCGGCGGCAGCCCCGTGGGCGACGTCGTCGTCGGAAGACGCGTCGTCGACCGAGGTGTCGTCGACCGAGGTGTCGTCGACCGAGGTGTCGTCGTCCGCCGCCTCTGGCGCGTCGGAGACGTCGGCGCCCCGCTGCCAGGAGAACCGCATCCGCGCCAGCGGTGTGGTCGGTTCGTTCGGTTCTGTCATGACCCTACTGTTCTCGGCTACTTGCCCGTAGTAGTCACGATAGGCGTCCGTACCCCCCTAATGCCTCCCGGTGGGGCAATGCGATGTCCGAACGCGGGTCATCCATTGTCGGGTGTTCGAGAGGTTTCCCTCGATGCGGGAAAGCAGCCGCGCCCACCCACTGAGCCGGTACCAATCCTGCACACCCGACCACTTTGGGTGCGGAGTTGGTTACCGGAGTTCCGGACAAAACGGGCCAGACGGGACCGGAACATCGCGACGTCAGTGGCCGATGAGGGAGCGGGCGATCACGGTCGCCGGGCGGGCGGCGTCGGCACGCAGGACCGCGAGCCGGTCGAGGTAGGCCTGGTCCGGCCCTTGGAGCGCCTTCCGTACGGCCGCCACCACGTTCTCGCGCAACTCCTCCCCGCCCGCGTCGCCGGCCGAAGGGCCCGGCAGCGTGGCGGCCACGGGTTGTCCCACCCGGTCGGCGAACGCCGTCACCTTCGGGTCGTACGACAACGCGACGAACGGCCGGCCGGCTCCGGCGGCGGCGATGAGTGCGTGCAGCCGCATGCCGAGTACGGCGGTGGCGCCGGCCACCGCTTCCAGCGCGGCCCGGTGCCCGTCGGCACCGGCCGGGCGGCCTGCAACCACTTCCACGCCGTCGTCGAGGTCGTGGGCGAGGTCACGGGCCAGGTCACGGGCGAGGTCACCGTCCTGGCCGGCGTGGAACGGTACGAGTACGACGTCGGCGTCGGCCGAGAGCTCGACCAGCGCCGAACGCACCGCGGGCAGCCACCGCTCGGAGCCCGCCCACGCCCGGAGTGCCACCGCCAGCCGGGGCCGTTCGCCACCGAGCGGCGGCACGCGACCGGCCGACAGGTCGACACCGAGAACCGGGTCGGGTACGAGGTCGACGTCCCGGACGCCGAGCCGATCGGCCAGCGCCGCCGAGTCGGCGTCCCGCAGCGCGACGTACCGCGACGCCCGTAGCGCGGCCCCCGTCAGGGCGCGGTTGACCGGCCGCCGCACCGGACCGAGTCCCTGCGCGTACACGAAGACCGGCGTACCCACCGCCCGCGCGGCCAGCATCGTGCCGGCGTAGAACGCGACCGGCCGGGCGCTGGTGACGTCCTGGAGCAGGCTGCCGCCACCGGCGACCAGCGCGTCGCTTCCGCGCAGGGCGGCCAGCACGGCCCGGACGTCGGTGCGCGACACCGCGTCCACCCCGTGCGTGCGCCGGGTGTGGTCCGGGTCGCCGGAGATCACCACGAAGGTGGGCTCGGCTTCGCCCGGCGACCCCCGGACCGGGAGACCAGCCGGGGCCTCCGCCGCGAACGCCGACCGCAGCGCCGCGATCTCGGCCGCGAGGATCGCCTCGTCCCCCGCGTTGCCGAACCCGAAGTAGCCGAGCAGCGCGATTCTCATCCGTGTACGTCCTCCTGCCTCATGCGCGCACCGGGTGCGCCTGCCTGCCCCGACTGTCCCCGCTGTCTCGACTGTCCCGACTGCCTCGATCGCCTCGACTGGCCGGCCCGCCTCGCCCGCGACTTCGACCGTTTCCCGCCCGGCTTCCGGCCCGACCTCGGCCGCGCGGTCAGCCAGGCGAGCATCCCCGCCACCAGGGCACCGAGCACGAGGCCGCAGGCGCTCGCGTACACAGTGCGCAGCAGGGCCGCCGCCACCGGCGTGTGGAAGTGCCCGAACGTGTCCACCGTGCTGGCCGTACCGACCGCGGCGACCACTGCCGCCACCCAGCCGGTGCCGAACCTCCCGCCGCGCGCCGTCAGCAGCAGCGCCACCAGCAGCGCGGGGAGTCCGAGGAACGCCTCCTTGAACCGCGGCCGGATGTACAGCGTCTCGTCGAGGGTGTCGCGGAGCGAGAGTTCGAAGCCGGGCGCGGCTCCGGAGTTGCCCGAGCGCAGCAGCAGATAGCCGACCAGGGCGAGCACCACCGCGGTGACGAACACGTGCCTCGGCCGCACCGCCCGCACCACCCGCGTCAGGCGCCTTCCCCGCGACGCGGCACGTGCGCGGGGGCCGGCACCGCGCACGGAGGCTCGGCGCCTACGGGCGTACAGCAAGGCGTACACCGCGACCAGCACGGGCGGGCCCACCAGCAACGCCTTCACCCCGACGAACGGTGCCAGCCCGACCATGGACAGGCTCCGGGCACCGAAGGCGGCGACCACGAGTCCGGTGGTCATCGCGACCCACATCCCGAGGGCGTACGCCGAGAACGCCCGGCCCCAGCCCCCACGCCGAACTCCATCCGGCGGCTCCGGCGACTCCGCCAACCCCACCAACTCCACCAGCCGGACCGGGCCGGCCGCGGACCTCATCGCCGCCAGGACGGACAGGACCGCGCCGGCCGACCCCACCACGAACGTCACCAGTTGCCAGGGCAGCAGCCGGTCGGTGAGCAGGGCCGCGAGTCCGGCCGCGCCGGTCAGCGCGACCAGTGTGGCGTTGAGTGCCGCAGCCACCCGGCGCCGCACCATCGCGCCGAGCCACCAGAACCCGGTCATCGCGACCAGCACCAGGCCACCGGCGAGCACCAGCGCCCGCGCCCACTGAGCGGGCTCCACGGCGGCCAGGGCCTCGGGCGTGCCGAGGTGCAGCCCAACGGGAAGGTCGCGGGTCAGCGGCGGTGCGAGGTCCAGGACGGTACTCAGCGGCAGCCGCGACCGCGGATCGGTGCCCGAGGCACGCAGGACGACGAACCGGACGCCGCGTTCCTTCTCGGCGCGGTGGGCGCGCACCACCACGGCGTGCCGGTCGTAGTCGGTGGTGACGGAGATGACGTGGGTACGGATCAGCCGGCCGGACAGCCGGCTCGCGTACGCCACGTCGCCCGCCGGGGAGTACATGTCGGGGAGCGCGAGGTCGAAGTCGCGGGAACGCAGGAAGTCGGTGAACTCGTCCAGGTCGGCCGCGCTTCCGCCTGCGAAGGGCAGCGGACCGAGCGCGAGAACCGTCCGGCTCCCCGCCATCGACGCCGCCTCGTCGAGTTCGGCCTCCAGCCAGGTCCGGCCGGACGTCACCCGGGCGGGCAGCGCCAGCACCACGTGGAACCCGGCCTGCCACAGCATCCTCAGCCGGCCCTGGTCGTACCCGACCGGGAAGTCGTCCAGGTCGCGCGCTCCGGCGACCCGGAGATAGGGCACCATGTCCGGCGTGGTCGCGGTGCTCAGACGGGCCCCGAAACGGGTGGTCAGCGCCTCGACCGCCCGCGCGAACGTCCCGTCCGGATCGTACGGACGGCCCCGGATGACGACGGCCTGCCCGGGCCGGTCCAGCGCGGCCGGGATCTCGCCCCGCCCGGCCCGGCGTACGTCGACCGGCGTGAGGTCACCGGATTCGACGTAGTCGCGCACCGACCGCATGCCGACCACCAGCGACCCGACTCCGCTCCCGCGTACCCGGTCCAGCACGTCTGCCGTCCCGGAAGTGCTCCGCCCGTCGGTCCAGTTACCCACGGAGGAGTCGACGACGGCGATGTTCACCGCGTTCGAACGGTGCTCGGCGAGGATCCGCGTCCCCAGCGCGGGCAGCACGAGCGCGACCGCGAGTAAGCAGCCGAGCGCGACCCGCGCTGGTTTCACGGGGAACCTCATACCGGATCTCGGGTGGCGCCGGACCGGCGTGCCTCCTCGGCCGCGTCTGCCGGGGGCATCTCGTGCGGTACCGCGTCCGACGTCGGCCCCGGCGCGGGCCTGGCCGCGTGCCTCGGCGTGTACTCCGGTCCGTGCACCGGCGCCGACCCGGACACGGACCCGGACCCCGACCCGGACACGGACTCGTCGGCCGACGCCGCGGTGGCACCGGCCGCAGAGGTGGTGGCGGGCGCACCACCGGACCGGCGCAGCCGCCCGCGTACCAGTTGCACCACGTCGCCGACGTCGGAGGGCCGGGGCACCAGAGCGAGCAGCCGGGCAGCGGTCACCCTGCGGTAGCAGCCCAGCAGGACCCCGGCCGTCCCGGCGTACGCGATCACCGACGCGAGTGCCGCGCCCTCGATGCCGAGCAGCGGGATCAGCGCCACGTCGGCGGCCACCGTGAGGACCGCGCCCACGCCGGTACCCACCGACACCAGGCCCGGCCGGCCGCGTCCCTTCAGGTCGGCGGCGAGGATCCGGGCCAGCGCGAGCGGCAGCATCGAGGCGAGGAGCAGGAGCAGTGCCGTGGTGCCCCTGCGGTACGTCGGGCCGAAGAACAGTCCGAGCACCAGCGGCGACACCGCGGCGAGGACGGCCGCGGCCGCCAGCGTGGTCAGCAGGGTGAGCCGCGAGGTGCGTTCGGTGGTCGCGGTGTCACGCGGGTCGGTCTGGGCGGAGACGTGCGGGAACAGCATGGACGACGCCGCCGTCGACGGTTGCCCGACCACCTCCGCGACCCGGGTGGCGACGAAGTAGACGCCGGCGAGGTCGAGCCGGAGCAGGGCCGGCACGAGCATCAGGTCCAGCCGCAGGTTGAGGAACGTCAGCACGTTGCCGAGCTGTCCGGTCAGGCCGAGCCGCATCGCGTCCCGGGAGAACTCCCGATCGAACCTCGGCCGGATCGTCCCCGTCTCGCGGCGCAACACGACCAGGGCGGCGAGCGCAGGGACGGCGATGCCGAGCCCGGTCGCCAGGACGTAGCCCTCCGCCGTACGGCTGACAGCGGCGAGGATGAGTACGGTGCACCCGAACGTCGCGACGCTGCGGGCCACGTCGGCGAGGACGTAGGCCCCGCGGCGGTGCAGGCCGAGCAGCAGCGCACCGACCACCTCGTATCCCACCGTGGCCAGCGCGATCACCGCGGCAGCGCCGATCAGCAGCGGGACCTGCCGGCCCACCACGAGCGGGCCGACCACGGCGCCTGCTCCGGCGGTGAGCACCGCGCCGACCGCGAGCGCCCCCAGCGTGAGGCCGAGGACGGCGCGGACGACGGCCCGCTGCTCACCGGGACGGCGGCCGAGGAAGTAGACGGCGGAGATGTTCAGGCCGCCGTTGGCGACGATCGCGATCGCCCAGCCGAGAGTGAGACCGACACCGGAGACGCCCAGCGCGGCCGGGTCGAGCAGCCTGGCCGCGACCACACCGGCCAGGAACTGCGCGACCACGGACGCCAGCCGGGCCGCGGTCAGCGCGACCATGGCCGAACCCAGGTTCCCCCGCCGGGGTGCGGCGTGGCGCACCACTCATCCTCCGAAGTGTGTGGTGAGGTGGGAGGCCGTCGGCACCACGTCGACTGCATCGACTGCGTCGACTGCACTGACGACGTAGCCTGCCTGGCGGCCTCGTCTGCCCGGTCACCCTAGGGTGTCCCGCGAGGTGGCCGCCCGACTTGTGTCTCCCGCATCGCGCCCGGCTGCGGTGTGGTCGTCACGCGTAGAACACCGCTACGCGCCTCCTCCGCCTTGCCGGACCCGCGCGGATGAGACACTCGCTTCACCGGCGCCCACCCCCGCGGCACACCCTAGGCGGCCTTTGTGTGCGGTGCTGCCCATGGGTCCTGCAGCGGCGCGGTCCGTACGGTTTCACGGACCGCTCGGACACATGTTGAGACTGTCGTCGCTCTGGTGTCGCCCTGGGGTCCGCACGGGCCTCCGGCGCGCGGGCCGAACCCCCGAACTACTTCAGCAGGCGGGACAGCCTGCGGTCCGCGAGCGGCTTGCCGCCGGTCTGGCAGGTGGGGCAGTACTGCAGGCTCGAGTCGGCGAACGACACCTCACGGACGGTGTCGCCGCACACAGGACACGGCTGCCCGGTGCGGCCGTGCACCGCGAGGTTGGTCTTCTTCTCCGCCTTGAGGTCCTTGGCGGCCAGCCCCCGCGCACGGACCGCGGCGTCGGTGAGCACGGATCGAATCGCGGAGTACAGCGTGGCGGTCTCGGCGGCGGAGAGCCCGTTCGCCGGCTTGAACGGCGAGAGCCGCGCTGCGTGCAGGATCTCGTCGGAGTAGGCGTTGCCGATGCCGGCGATGCGCGCCTGGTCGGTCAGGATGCCCTTGAGCTGGGCCCGCCCGGCGGCCTTGAGGATGTCGCCCAGCGTCTGCTCGGTGAACTCGTCGGCCAGCGGGTCCGGACCGAGCCGGGAGACACCGGGCACGAGTGCGGGGTCGGTGACGACGTAGGTCGCCAGCCGCTTCTGGGTGCCGGCCTCGGTGAGGTCGAACCCCACGCCGTCGCCGAGGTGGACGCGTACCGCCAGCGGGCCCTTGCCCGGACGCGGCGGCTTCTCCGCCAGCGAGGTGCTCCACCGCAGCCAGCCGGCCCGGGCCAGGTGGACGATCAGGTGCAGGTCGTCGGCACTTTCCGCGCTCCCCTCCGTGCTGCCCTGTGCGCGCATGGTGAGGTCCAGGAACTTGCCGTACCTGCCGACCGCCGCGATCGTCCGCCCGGCGAGGTCGGTGATGGGCGGCTGGAACGTCTTGAGCGCGCTGATCGCCACCGCGTCCACGCGCGTCACGGTGCGGCCGACGGCCTCCTCGCGCAGGAACTCGGCCAGCGCCTCCACCTCGGGCAACTCGGGCATGCCCACATCCTGCCCCGGGCCACCGGCTCAGGACCAGTTGATCTGTGCCGCGATCACGGCCTACCTGGGGGAGGTCCGAGGGTCTGTCCTAGGCGCCGCGGGAAAATCGCGGCATGATCGACGCATGTCCGACGTCACGCCGCTGCCTGTTCACGGCGAGGTCTTCCTCGACGTACGCGGAGACGACCGCACTCTGCGGGTCAACTGGCATCCCCGGGTAGGTGCCGAGGGTCTGGTCGTGCTGTCGTTGTGGCGGGACGACACCTGCGTCGGGTCGTTCCGGCTGCGGCCGCGTGACGCGCACCTGCTCTCCGACATCCTCGCCGGCGGTGCGCTGTCCCCTTCGCTGGACAGCTACGCCGGCGCCGAGGACGCCGACGACGCGATCACCCAGACGATCGTGCGGATCGGCGCCGCCGAGGAGGTGCCGCGGGACCCGTCCTACCTGCCGCGGGCGTTCCCCGCCCATCGAGGTTCTTCGGTCCGCCCGCCGAACGCCGGCGGGCTGGGCAGCCGCAGCGCCTGATCGAGGCGGGCGAGGTACTCCGCGCGCGGAATCTCGATGGCACCCAGCGACGCCAGGTGCGGCGTACGCCACTGCAGATCGAGCAGGCGCCGCTCGGCGTCCGGCTCCTTGGCGAGGATGTCGACCAGGCCGACCAGGGCGACCTTGGAGGCGTCCCGGACCCGGTGGAACATCGACTCGCCCGCGAACAACCCGCCGATCGCCAGCCCGTACAACCCGCCGGCGAGCTGACCCTCCGGAGTCCACGCCTCCACCGAGTGCGCCCAGCCGAGCTCGTGCAGCCGGACGTACGCGGCGATGATCTCCGGGGTGATCCAGCCGCCCGGTCGGCCGGGGTCGGCGCACGCCTCGATGACGTCGGGAAACACTGTGTCCACCCGGACGGTGAACCGCGCGCACGACTGCCGCAGCGACCGCGACACCCGCAGGCCGGTCACCGGGAGGATGCCCCGCTGGGCCGGCGACCACCAGGCGGTCGGCGCGGACCGCCGGACCGGCATCGGGAAGATCCCCTTGCGGTACGCCGCGAGAATCGTCGCCGGGTCCAGGTCGGCGCCCTGGCCCACGAGGTCCTCGTCACCGGCGAGGTCGGGTGTGGGGAACTCCCAGCGGGAGGGCGGCAGCTCGGTGGGCACGCACCCATCCTGCCCAAGCCGGCGGCTCCCCGCTCGGGCGGCGCCGCCTCGTGGTCCCGGCCCGTGGTCCCGGCCCGTGGTCCCGGCCCGTGGTCCCGGCCGCGGGTCGGCTCCGGCCCGCAGCATGGGGACAGAAGGGGGTGAGATCCGACCAGCCGCGCGGAATCCGGCATCACGACGTATCGTTTCGTCAGATCGCTCGTCCAGGACGGTGCCGGCCAGGGGTCCCCGGGCCGGCGCTCCCGTCGATCGGATCCGTACAAATCTCCTACAGATCTCTCGTCGAACGGACAGGTGGACCATGGCCGTAGGAAAGATGGTCGCGCGCAGCCTGGGGCCGATGGCCCGCCAGGTGACGCCGCGGGCCGCGGCGGCACTGTTCCGCAACGTCCTGGATGCCGCCATCGACGGCCGCGGCCGGTTCCCCGGTGCGCTGGCGGTGGCCGAACGCCACCTGGCCCGCGCCGGGGGCGACCACACCAGGGCCGCCGACGAGGTGGTCGAGCAGCACGTCCGGCTGGCCGGCGCACAGGGGTTCGTGACCAGCCTCGGCGGATTCGCGATCCTCCCGCTCGCACTGCCGGCCAACATCACCGGACTCGCCGTACTGCAGGCCAGGATGGTCGCGGCGATCGCCCACCTGCGCGGGTACGACCTGGGCGATCCCCGCATCCGGACGGCGGTCACCGCCTGCCTGCTCGGCGACGACACGGTGACCGAGCTGGTGCAGAAGGGCTCGCTGCCGTCCACTCCGCTGGCGATCGCGACCGCTCCGGTGCACGACGTCGAGCTCGACCACCGGGTGGCGACCGAGCTCGGCGCGATCCTCGCCGCCCAGGTCGGCGGCAAGCGGCTGAGCCTCACCGTGGGCCGGCGGATCCCGCTCCTCGGCGGCGGAGTCGGTGCCGTCGTGGACGCTGTGGCGACGTACCGCGTGGGCCGGTACGCGCAGAGTGAGCTTCCTCCTCGACGTTCGGCATAACGTCAAACGTTCGGTATTCCGAACAAAGTCCGGAATCGGAAAGCGTCTTCCGCCCGATCACGCAAGGCCATACGCTGCGGAAACGCTTCGACGCACCCCCACTGCGCCGTCGAAGCAGCCGGGCGTGCGCGGCCTCTTCTCGACTCCGCAGGCGCCTGTTCTCATCGATGCTCGTCTCACGAAACGAGGTGAACATGGCGCCCAACCGACGCACGTTTCTCGCGGCGGCCTCTGGACTCCTTGGCACCGCTCTCCTCGGCACCTCCGGTTGTGGCACCCGGGGTTCCTACCTCACCCCCGAAGGCACCCTGAGCCTTTGGTACTGGAACCGCTCGATCAGCGACACACTGCTGGCGAAGACGCCCAAGGCGACCGGCGTCAAACTGGTTCCACAGAAGATCGGCGGCGACTTCAAGTCGAAGTTCCTCACCAGCCTGGCCGGCAAGGCCTACATCCCCGACATCGTCGGCCTGAACGAGGACGTCGCGACGTACTTCCCCGACGCCGACCAGTTCGTCGACCTGTACGACATCGGCGCCAAGGACGTCCAGTCGGAGTTCCTCGACTGGAAGTGGCAGCGCGGGGTCACCCCCGACGGCCGGATGGTCGGCTTCCCGATGGACACCGGGCCGACGGCACTCTTCTACCGGCACGACCTGTTCGACAGGGCCGGGCTGCCGAGTGAGCCCGCCGAGGTGGCCGCCCAGATGTCCACCTGGGAGAAGTACCTCGAGGCCGGCTCGACCCTGGTCAAGAAGCTGCCGAAGACGTACATGATGCCCAACGTCGACATGGTCTATGGCCAGGCGCTGGCCCAGCAGGGAAAGCGCTACATGGACGAGAAGAACCACTTCATCGGCAACGGGCCCCAGGTGCGCCAGCCGTGGGACCTCGCGGTGGACGCCTACCGCCGCAAAATCACCTCCAACACCAACGACTGGACCAGCGACTGGAACGCCGCCATGAGTACCGGCCGGGTGGCGTCGTTCGTCGGCGCGGTGTGGATGGGCCAGGTCCTCACCGACGCGGCCTCCGGCACCTCCGGCAAGTGGCGGGTCTGCCGGGCACCCGGTGGCGCCGGCAACAGCGGCGGCTCGTTCCTCGGCATCCCGAAGTCGTGCCGCGACCCGGAGGCCGCGTTCAAGGTGATCAAGTACCTCCAGTCGCCGGAGAACCAGCTGATCTACGGGCTGAACGAGATGCAGCTCTACCCCTCCGCGATCGCCTCGCTGGAGGACCGGCGGGCACAGGTGAAGGACAAGTTCTACGGCGGGCAGGTCATCAACGAGGTCTTCGCCACCTCGGCGAAGAACGTCAAACCGGTCTACCTCAGCCCGTACGACAACGTCATCGGGCCGGCGTTCAGCGACCAGATCACCAACATCTGGAGTGCCGGCAAGGATCCGGAGCGGGCGTGGAAGGACGCGCTCGCCGAAGCCGACCGACAGCTCTCCCACCTGGGGTTGATCTGACATGACCACCACGACGCCGATCACCGCCCCGGTGCAGGCCCCGGACGACCGCCGCTCCACCGGCACCCACGCGGGTCGCACGAAGTCCGAACTGCTGTCGCTCTACCTCGCGATCTCGCCGTTCTACATCCTGTTCGCGATCTTCGGGTTGTTCCCGATCGGGTTCTCGCTCTACCTGTCGTTCCAGAACTGGGACGGCATCGGACCGATGAAGTTCGTCGGGCTCGCGCAGTACCAGTTCATGCTGTCGGACCCGATCTTCTGGAAGTCGATCGTCAACACCTTCCAGATCTGGTTCATCTCCACGATCCCGATGCTGTTCTTCGCGCTGGTCATCGCGTTCATGCTGAACCAGCAGATCCGCGGCCGCAGCGCCTACCGCATCGCGTACTTCATCCCCAACGTCACCTCGATCGTGGCGATCGCGATCATCTTCGGCTCGATCTTCAGCAACAACTTCGGCCTGCTGAACGCCGCACTGGAGGGCATGCACCTCGACACGGTGGAGTGGCTGAACACGCCGTGGGGCATCAAGATCGCCATCGCCGCCATGGTGATCTGGCGATGGACCGGCTACAACGCGATCATCTATCTCGCGGGGCTGCAGGCGATCCCGACCGAGTTGTACGAGGCCGCCAGGGTCGACGGCGCGAGCCTGTGGCAGGTCTTCTTCCGGATCACGGTGCCACTGCTGCGCCCGATCATCCTGTTCACCGTCATCACCTCGACCATCGGCGGCATGCAGTTGTTCACCGAGCCGCAGGTGCTCGTCGGCAACGGCGGCGGGCCGGGCTCGGAGGGCTCGACGATGGTGCTCTACCTCTACCAACAGGCGTTCATCAACAACCAGTTCGGCTACGGCGCCGCGATCGGCTGGGGCCTGTTCGTCATCATGATTCTGTTCTCGCTGATCAACTGGCGGCTGGTGCAGGGCGCCGGTAACCGGGGTTCGCGGAAGGGAGTGCGCGCATGAACGCGGTCGCCGCCCGGCGCGTGTGGTCCGTCGTCACCCACGTGCTGCTCCTTCTCGGCGTCGCCGTCTCGATCTTCCCGTTCTACTGGATGTTCGTGATGGCCAGCCGGACGACGCAGGACATCTTCAAGTTCCCGCCGGAACTACTGCCGGGCACCCACCTGCTGGAGAACTTCGGCAAGGTCTTCGACAGCGTGAACCTGCTCGGCTCCACCGCCAACACGATCTTCGTGGCGGTGGTGACGACGGTGCTGGTGCTCTTCTTCGACTCGATCGCGGCGTTCGCGTTCGCGAAGTTCGAGTTCCCCGCCAAGAACGTGCTGTTCGTCGTGCTGCTGGTGACGTTCATGATCCCGTCCCAGCTGTCCACGGTGCCGTCGTTCGTCATCATGGCGAACTTCGGCTGGGTGGGATCGTTCCAGGCACTGATCGTGCCTGGCGCGGTGAACGCGTTCGGCATCTTCCTGCTCCGGCAGTACGCCCAGGGCGCGGTGAGTTCGGAACTGCTCGACGCCGCTCGGATCGACGGCTGCAACTTCTGGCGGCAGTACTGGCACGTGGCGGTTCCGCTGCTGCGGCCGGCGCTGGCGTTCCTCGGGATCTTCACGTTCATCAACGCCTGGAACGACTACTTCTGGCCGCTGGTGGTGCTGATCGACCCGGGTCGCCAGACCCTGCAGGTGGCGCTGTCGCAGCTGAACGGCCTCTACAACACCGACTACAGCATGGTGATGGCCGGCACGCTGCTCGCGGTGATCCCGCTGATCATCGTGTTCTTCCTCGGCGCCCGGCAGTTCCTCGCGGACCTCGCGGCAGGTGCTGTCAAGCAGTAGTTGACACATGCCCGGGTAGCGAGCAGGTATGGACGACGGTCCGTGCAGCGGCCGGCGACAACGACGTCGCCGGCCGCTCCCGTCACGTCGGGCGAGCGGCCGACTGGCCTTCGGCGCGGCTATTCTCGACCGGTGACGTGGCGTGGATCGAGCCGGCGGCGCGCAGGCGCCATGCTGCCGCGCGGTGTCCGTGCACTCCTCCCGGTGCTGGGCGCGAACGGCGGTTCCGGACGTTCGGCGCTGGCCGGGCTGCTCGCCCAGGTGCTCGCGCCGACCACCCGCACGGTGCTGGTCGACACGGTTCCCAGGGGTGCCTCGCCGTGGGCGGACTGGCTCGGTGTCGGTGTCGCCCGCCACGTCGCCGGGGACGAGGCGGTCGGCCTGCCCGGAGCGCTCGTTCCCCCCGGTCGTCCCCTCGATCCTGACGCGATACGTGACGCGGCCCTGCGCCGGTCCGTCCCGGTGCGCCGGCGCCGCCGCGACGACCTGCCCGACCTCGGCGCGGACGCGGCCGACGGACCGGGGTACGACGTACTCACCGACGCCCGGCCGTGGACGCGGCCGCCGGTGGGGGTGCCCGAGGACCCGGGGTGGTACGCCCACCTGCTGGAGACCGGTGGCTGGTTCGCCGGGGTGGTGGACACCTCGGCGCCGCTCGCGCTGGCGCACGTCGCCGCCCGCAACGCCGCCCGGCCCTCGGTCCTGGACGAGTGGGCCCGCCGGCCCGACGCGGTGCCCGTGCTGGTCACCTCGGCGAGCGGGTTCGGGGCGGCCGCCCTGGCTCGGCTGGTCCAGGTGCTCGAACACGACGGCCTGGCCGTCGACCGCATGGTGGCCGCGGTGGTCGAGGTCGCGGGCACCGACCCGCCGCGCTGGATGGACGGTGAGCTCGCACCGGTACGCGAACGCCTCGCCGCCGTCGTACGCGTACCCCACGACAAGGTGATCCGCGCGGACGGACTGACCCGGCTGGGCGACCTCGCGCCGGGCACCCTCGCCGCGGCCCAGGAGATCGTGACCAGGGCGGCGGCGTTGGTCCGGCCGGGGCCCGCGACGGAGATCCCGGCACCACCCGTGCGGCATCGGGGAACGCAACGCCCGGACGCGCAGCAGTCCGGGTGGGTGCCCAGGCGATAACGGTTTCACAGCCCGGACGCGTGCTCAGCCCAGCCGAGTGCTCAGCGGAGTGCTCAGCCCAGCCAGCCGGGCCGCACCAGTCCGGCCTCGTACGCGTACACCACCAGCTGCGCCCGGTCCCGCGCGCCCAGCTTGATCATCGCCCGGCTGACGTGCGTCTTCGCCGTGGCCGGGCTGACCACCAACCGGGCGGCGATCTCGTCGTTGGACAGCCCCTCGGCCACCAGGGCGAGCACCTCGCGCTCGCGTTCTGTCAGCGCCGCCAGGTCCGCGCCGCGTACCGGCTCCTTCGACCGGTTGGCGAACTCCGCGATCAGCCGCCGGGTGACTCCAGGCGACAGCAGCGCGTCCCCGGAGGCCACCGCGCGTACGCCGCGCAGGAGCTCCACCGGCTCGGTGTCCTTGACCAGGAACCCGCTCGCGCCCGTGCGCAGCGCCTCGAAGACGTACTCGTCCAGGTCGAACGTGGTGAGGATGACGACGTGCACGCCGGCCAGTTCGGGTTCGGCGACGATCCGGCGGGTGGCCTCCAGCCCGTCCACGTCGGGCATCCGGATGTCCATCAGGACGACGTCCGGACGCTTCGCCAGCGCGTACTCCACCGCCTGGGCGCCGTCGGCGGCCTCGGCGACCACCTCGATGTCGGGCTCGGCGGCCAGCAGGGACCGGAAACCGGCGCGGACCAGCGCCTGGTCGTCGGCGAGCAGGACCGAGATCATGGTGCTCCCTCCCGCGGCAACTCCGCGTACACCCGGAATCCTCCGCCCGGCAATGGTCCTACGTGCAACCGCCCGCCGAGCGCACCGACGCGCTCACGCATGCCGGGCAGGCCGCTGCCACCGCCGAGCTCGTCACCTCCGCCGGAGGGGGTACCGCACCCGTCGTCGGTCACCTCGACCGTCACGGCCGTGTCGGCGTACGCGACGCGCACCACGGCCGAGCGCGCGCCCGCGTGCCGGAGGACGTTGGTGAGCGCCTCCTGCACGATCCGGTACGCCGCGGTGTCGACGCTGGACGGCAGCGGCTCCGGCGTACCCTCCACCTCCACCCGGACGTCGAGCCCGGCCGCCCGCGTGCGCGCCGCCAGCTCGGTCAGCCGGCGCAGGCTGGGCGCGGGCTGACGCGGTCCGGGTTCGTCGACCTGGCGCAGGACGCCGAGCACCGACCGGAGTTCGACCAGCGCCTCCTTGCTGGCCTGCTTGATCGCGGTCAGCGCGGTCCGGGCCTGCTCGGGCTGGGCGTCCATCAGGTGCAGCGCCACGCCGGCCTGCACGTTGATCAGCGAGATGTTGTGCGCCACCACGTCGTGCAGCTCGCGGGCGATCCGCAGGCGTTCCTCGCTGACCCGGCCCGCGGCCTCGGCGGCCTTGGCCCGCCGGCTCTCCTTGACGCGTTCCTCGCGGATGCGGTTCAGCTCCGAGCCGATCAGTACCGCCAGCAGCCAGCCGGCGACCACGATCGCCGCGACGGTGCCGGGCCCCTCGCCCGACGTCCATCGGTAGGCGATGTGGCCGAAGTACACCGCGCCGGCGGTCAGCCAGGCCGCCCAGCGGTGGCCGTACCGCACCGCCTCGAACAACGCCACGATCGCGGAGACGAAGAACGGGCCGTACGGATAGCCGAGCAGGATGTAGGCGAACGACACCGTCATCACGAAGTACAGCACCGCGACCGGGCGGGCCCGGCGGAACACCAGGGCGGCCGGACCGAGCAGCAGCAGCACGATCGCGAGCGCGTCGACGGGCTTGGTGTCCGGCTGGTTGTGCGCGGCGCCGAGCGTTCCGCCCACCTGGAGGATCGCCAGCACGATCGGCAACCTGACCGGCCACGACCCGACCGCACGCCAGGACGGCCGGCCCGTCCACGGGCAGCGGCCGCCTCCGTCGCCGGCCCCTTCGGAGGGCCGGCCGGGGGAGCGGCGGGGCCGGCCCGGCGGCTGGTCGGTGGGTGCGGGGGTCACGAGGGAACGCTAGGTCACCAGGCCGCCGGTCGGCATCCGTCCGGCGCGGGCGGCTTCGCTACGACCTGGGGAGTACGGCCTCATCCGACTCCGCTGCCTCGGCTGCCGCCAGCAGCTTCCAGAAGTCCGCGACCCGGAGCGAACCGGGCGGATCGCCCGCCCTGGCCGCCTGGTTGGCGAGCCGCCGGGCGAGCTCGTTGGCCGGAGTGGGTACGCCGTGCAGCCGGCCGAGCAGCACGATCTCGCCGTTCAGGTGGTCGGCCTCGATCGCCCCGGTGGACCTGGCCAGGCTCTGCCACGACGAGCTACCCGTGCGGGCCTGCCCGTTGACCGGGCGGACCTGGATCAGGTCGCCCCGCCGGGCCCGGTCCTCCGCGAAGGACATGAACTCGATGCCGGCCGCCTCGAGCACCGCCGTGCCCTCCGCGCGCAGCCGCTCGACGATCTCCCGCGGGTCACCGCCGTCGGGGTCGTCGGCGTCATCGGTGTCGTCGGCGTTCGGCCGGCCGCACAGCGCGTCGATGGCGTTGCCCAGGTTGCCGAGCAGTTTGACGTACTTTCCGCGCATGATGTCCGGCCGCGGCTCACAGGCGAACGTCGCGGACCGGAAGGCCGCGGCGATCCGCTCCGCCGTCCCGTCCACCCCGCGCGGGTAGCGGCCCAGATCGAGGATCCCGGTCACCGGAGCGGACTGGGCCTGCACCACACCGGGCGTGAGGTGGGTCGCGGGGAACATCACGTGCACGCCGTAGACGTTGGCGAAGTGCCGCAGGACGGTGGGCTCGTTGGCCACGCCGTTCTGCACGCATACCACCGGCGTCGCAGGGTCGGCCACGGCGGCGAGGGCGCGTACGGCAGCCTCGGTGTCGGTGCTCTTCATCGCGAGCAACACGACGTCGCCCGGGCGCCAGTCGATCTCGTCCGGACCGGAGACCGCGGGGATGCGCAACGTCTCGCTGCCGTCGGGCGACTCCACCCGCAGGCCGCCGGCCCGGATCGCGGCCAGGTGCGCACCGCGCGCGATCAGTACGACCTCGTGGCCGGCCGCGTGCAGCCGGGCACCCAGTACGCCGCCGATCGCGCCCGCGCCGTACACGACGAACCGCTGCACGTCGCCGGTGTACCCGGGCGAGGTGGGCGGCGAAGCTGCCGAGGACCCGGCCGCGGACGCGGCGGCATAGGGAGAGGACGAGGAGCCGGTGTTGCCGGGATGATCCGAAGCCACGGACCGAGCCTGCCAGCACCCTGCCCGGATCGCCAGCCGGTGTCCGCCGGTGTCCGCCGGCACCCGCCGGCGCCCCCACGTCAGCCGCGTGCCGGTGTCCGCGACGGCGTACCCCCTACGGTGAGCAGCCGCCCCGCACCCAGCGAGCCCACGGCGGGCAACTCGACCACCCGGACGGAGCGGTCGGCCGCGAGCCTTCGGACCCGCGCCGGTGGGAGCTGGTCCCGTCCGCGCGCGAACACGAGGTACGACACCGGGGCGTTCGGCGGCAGCTCCCCCGAGCGCACCTGTTCGAGGCTCGCGGTCGCGCAGCCGGAGTACCACCCGACCTCGGGCTGGTAGCCGGTCACCACCACACACCGCCTGGTCGGCACGGCGAACCCCGTCGAGTGGCCGACCACCCCGCCGGACTGCACCGCCAGCTCCGCGGCCGCCGCCACCAGCGACTTCCGCTGGCTGGTCACGTCGTGCAGTCCGCGGGCGACGAGCAGGCCGGTCACCGGCATCGTCGCCACCGCACCGGCGGCGAGCGCGCCGAGCAGCAGCCGCGCGCGGGCGCCCGCCCACTCGGCCAGGACTGCCACGCCGGCCAGCGTCAGCAGGAACACCGACAAGAACACGAACCTCGGCTCGCCGTGTGCGGCCAGCCCGAGCGAGACGACGAGCGCGACGGCCGCGAGCACCACGAACACCGTCCGGGTGTCCTCTGGTCGTGGTCGGCGCCGGGCCAGCCGCCATGCCGCGAGCATCCCTGCCACCAGACCGGCGGCCATCACCACCCCGCCCCACGGCCCGGCAAGTTTCACGGGGAACATCCGCACGTAGGTGAGCAGGCCCCCGAGCCCCTCCGGGTGACCGGCGCCGACGGATGCCCGCACCATGCCGACCCGCGACCCGGTAACGCGTTCGGCGGCGACGAGGTGCGGCGCCAGCCCGACCGCCAGCAGCGCGGCCGCGCCGAGCAGACCGCGCCACCGGGCCAGCCAGGCTCGTGGTCCCCAGGCCACGACGGCGGCGAGGGCGAGGGCGAGGATGCCGGCGAGCGCGCCGTACCGCAGGTAGAACGCGCCGAGTGCGAACCCGGCCGCGGCCGGTACCCACCGGTCGCGGCCACCCGCCCGATGGGGTCCGGCACGCCGGGCCGGCACCGCGCCGCCTTCCTGGGCGCGGAGCAGGCAGTACGCCGCTCCGGCGAGTAGCCCGGCGGTCCCGATGTCGGTGAGGAACTCCGGGATCCGGCGTAGGAAACCCGGCCCGGACAGCACGAGCAGGGCGGCCACGATGCCGCGCGCGGGCCCGAGCAGTCCGGTTGCGGCCCAGCAGAACAGCGCGAACGCCAGCAGTGCCAGCAGCAACCCCACGACCCGAACGGACGCCACGCTCTCGTGCACCGCGAGCGCGACGAACCCGAGCGCCGGCAGTCCCGGGGCACGATGGGGCCCCCACTGCGCGCTCGGCGCGCCGGTGAGCCAGGACCGCGCCTTGGCCGCGTAGACCGCCTCGTCGTGCCCGAGGTAGGGGACCGAGGGCTGGAGTGCCGCCCAGACGGCCGCGGTGAGGACGAGGACGCCGACCACGAAAGCCCAGGTCGGAAGCGTGCGCGGAAGCCCACCAGCGCGGCTTGTCCGTAATGCAGACTGTGATTTCAGTATCTGAGACATATCTTCGGCCGTTCCCGACAGCCGTTACTGTGACTTCCGGTCACGAGTGCCAGCAGGAGACTCGTCCACCACGGCCCCTCGCGCGACCCGCGCCGGCCACGTGGTGGGCGGGACTCGCCAGCCCCGGCTTGCTGGCCGGCAACCCTCCTCCGCGGTGGGGTGCCCCGGGTGAGGACCAGGTCGCGCCGACCGGTGCGGCAAGCGCGGGACCCCACGCCCACGGGTCCCCGGAGACCTGTGAGGTGTGTTGTGACTCTTCTGAGTGCCGTGGCCGTCAGGCCCGAACGCCGTACCCCCGACATCCCGCTCCCGTCCTCGGCCGACCGGGTGACGTCCGGTGCCGTTCGTTCCGCTCCGGCGGCCGGCGTGGGTGCCGCTCCGCTGCTGCCCGTGGTGGGCGGCGGCCTCCCGGTGCCGCTGGTCACCGGCGAGACCACGGCGTACGCCAACCTCGACTACGCCGCGAGCGCACCCTGCCTCGCCGACGTGGCCGCTCACCTGGCGCAGGTGGCGCCGTACTACGCGAGCGTGCACCGGGGCGCGGGGTATGCGTCCCGGGTCAGCACCGCGCGCTACGAACATGCTCGTGCCCAGGTCGCGGCGTTCGTGGGAGCACGCGCCGACGACGTGGTCGTGTTCACCCGCAACACCACCGACGCGCTGAACCTCCTGGCCCGGTCCGTGCCCGGCCGCACCGAGGAGGCCGGCGGCGGCCGGGACGACAGGGACGGCACGGGCGCCTCGGACGCCGGCGACGTGCTCTTCCTCGACATCGAGCACCACGCCAACCTGCTTCCGTGGCGACGCGGCCGGCACCGGTGCGTGGTCGCCGGTACGACACAGCGGGCCACGCTGGTCGCCCTGCGGGCCGAGCTCGCCGCCCGGCCGGCCGCGCTGGTCGCGGTCACCGGCGCGTCCAACGTCACCGGCGAGGTGCTTCCGCTCGACGAGATCGTCGCCGCCGCGCACCAGGCCGGCGCCCGCGTCGTCCTGGACGCCGCACAGCTCGCCCCCCACCGGCGGATCGACCTGACCGCCAGCGCCGTCGACTACGTGGCGTTCTCCGGGCACAAGCTCTACGCACCGCTCGGGTCCGGCGCCCTTGTCGGCCGCCGTGACTGGCTGGACGCGGCCCCGGCGTACCTTCCCGGCGGCGGTGCCGTCCGGGAGGTCACCCTCACCGGCACCACCTGGGCGGACGCCCCGCAACGCCACGAGGGCGGCACCCCCAACGTGCTCGGCGCGGCGGCACTCGGCCAGGCCTGCGAGACGCTGGCGGCGCTGCCGGACGGCGCGCTGGCCGCGCACGAGGAGGCGCTGCGGGCCCGCCTGGTCGACCGGCTGGACGCCCTGCCCGGCGTCCGCCGGCACCGGATCTGGCGGGACAGCCCGGACGCGATCGGCGTGGTGGCGTTCAGCGTCGACGGCCACCACCCCGGACTCGTCGCGGCGTACCTGTCCGCCGAGCACGGCATCGGCGTCCGCGACGGGAAGTTCTGCGCGCACCCGCTGCTGTCCCGGCTGGGGGCTCCCGACGGGACGCTGCGGGCTAGCTTCGGCGTGGGCACCACGCTGGCCGACGTCGACCGGCTCGCCGACGCGGTCGAGAACCTTCTGGTGGCCGGGTCGCGGTGGGAGTACGCCGTGGTCGACGGGCGCTGGGAGCCGGTGGGCGATCCCCGGCCGGTGCCGGAGTGGGCGGGCGTGACGGCGGACGGTCCCGACGGCATCACCTCCCTGGGCGGGTTCGCCGGTACCGGCGGCGCGTCGCCGTGCGAGCGCGAGGCCCGGCCGTGACCGGCCGCCTGCTGCCCCTGCTCGACGTCTTCTGGAACGGGCGCCGGGGCGACCACTTCGACCAGCGGTGTCGGTGCGCCGCTGGTCCACCCTGCTGACCTGACCGAAAGGCACGTGCCCGGCACGGGCGTGGGACCAGCGGTTCGAGCAACCCACCGTCGGCTCGACTCGTTCTCCGGAGACACCCATGTCCGCGACATCTCTGAACTTCAGCGACACCTCCGTCCCCTTCACCTCCGTCCCCTTCACCGCCGGCCGCCACGCGGGCGGGCGGTTCACCGTCGACGTACCCAGCGTCGCCTCCGCCGCCGCGCTGGTACGCCGGATCGCCGCCGAGCCGCGACTGTGGCAGGACCGGCTGCGGTTCGGTCACGGCGACGAACGCTGGTACGCCCGCCTCGACGTCGACCCCGACCACGAGGTGTGGCTGATCGGCTGGCTGCCCGGGCAGGGCACCGGCCTGCACGACCACGGCGAGGCGCTCGGCGCGTTCACGGTGGTGCGCGGCGTGCTGACCGAGACCTCCGTCACCCCGGCCACCGTCACCCCGGCCGGCGGCACGACGGTCGGTGGCGGGACGGCCGGTGGCGGGATCCGCCCCGGCACCGTCGTACGTCCCACCCGCCGGCACTTCGCCGCGGGTCAGGTCCGCGGCTTCGGGTACGAGCATGTCCATGACGTCGCCAACTCCGGCGCCGTGCCCGCCGTCAGCATCCACGCGTACGCGCCCGAACTCACCGCCATGACGAGGTACGCCGTGGTGGACCGGCGGCTGACCGTCCTTTCCTCCGACCGCGCAGGAGTCGACTGGTGACCACATCCGTACGCCCGACGCCCGAGCGGGCCGCGCCCGTCCGCCGCACGATCGACGACGTACTCGCGCAGGCGCGCGCCCGGCTGACCCGCCTCAGCCCGCAGCAGGCGTACGACCGGGTGCGGGCCGGCGCGGTGCTGGTCGACATCCGCCCCGGCGAGCAGCGCGCGCGGGAGGGCCACGTCGAGGGTGCGGTGCCGGGCGCGCTGGTGGTCGAGCGGAACGTCCTGGAGTGGCGGTTCGACCCGGCCAGTGAGGCCCGGCTGCCGCAGGCGACGGGGTACGACGTCGAGGTTCTCGTCCTCTGCTCGGAGGGCTACACGTCCAGCCTCGCGGCGGCGGCGCTGCAGGATCTCGGCCTGCACCGCGCCACCGACGTCGAGGGCGGCTTCGTCGCCTGGGCCGCCGCCGGCCTGCCCACCCGGTCCGGCTGACCGGTGCTGCGGGTTCCTGGTCGCGAGCGCGGATTCTTCCGCGGAAGAATCCGGCGGGGGCCGGGGACGCCGGTCAGGTCCGCTGCGCCCAGAACAGGCTGTGCCCGCCGTCGCCCTCGGACACGAACTCCTCGCGGGTGACGGTGAGCCCCGCCCGCGACAGCCACGCGCGGTACGTAGCGGCGTCGGCGTGGCTCCACCACATGGGTGCGCCGAGCCAGTTCTCCTCCGAGCCGGTCCAGGCAGTGTGGCCCGTCGTGGCGAGGAACCAGCCGCCGGGCCGCAGCCACGACGCGATTCGGGCCAGCAGCGCCGGCTGCTCGTCGACCGGGATGTGGATGAGCGCGTAGAGGGAGACGATCGCGTCGAAGGACCCGGGTGGGAACTCCACCACCGACGCGTCGGCCCGCAGGAACGTCGCGCCGGGAACGAGGGCTCGCGCCCGCTCGATCTGGACGTCGCTGAGGTCGACACCGGTGACCGCGTACCCCGCCTCGCTCAACGTCCTGGACACCGGCACCCCGCACCCGCAGCCCAGGTCGAGCACCGCGCCGCCACCCGGGACACGGGCCGTCAGCGCGCTGATCCACTGCGCGTACCGCGGGTCGTCGCCATGGTCACCGCGGTAGGCGTACGAGATCGCGTCGTACCCGCGACGTACGACCTCCTTCGGATCACACTCCGGGTCGGGTCTGGGCCCCAGGGTTGCCACGGCGCACAAGATAGGGGGCCGCGCTCGCGACCACGACCGGTTTTCGGCAGCCGGGGGCCGGGGGCCGGGGAGCAGAGCCGGCTCAACTGGTACGCAGGACCGCCCACAGGTCGGCCCCGCGGCGAAGACCGAGCGCCAGGCCGGGCCGCCAGCCGGGCGGATCGGATTCGGTGAGCAGCGAGTACGCGAGGGCAGGGCTGAACTCGCCCGCCCGCAGGGTCGCGCCGACTCCACACTGCCCGTCGGACTCGCCGGGTGGCCGTGCCCACACCTGCATGTCCAGCCCGTTCGCGCCGCCGAGGCGCGGCACCTGACCGACCCGCTGACCGGGTGGATTGCACCACTGCGCGTCCTCCGTCGGCCGGCCGTTGCGGCTGGTGTCGACGAGGAACCGCGACGAGATCCCCTTCTCAGCGAGCGCGTCGGCGACCGCGTGGCCGTACTCGACGTTCGCGTCCGTGGACCGGTAGTTGGAGACGTTCAGGGCGAAGCCGCGGGCGTTCGCCACGTGCGCCCGGCGCAGCCGCTCGGCCATCTCCTCCGGCGGTACCCAGGCCGCGTGCCCGGCGTCGACGTACACCCAGGTCCCGGGTGACGCCGCGCGGAACCGGTCCACGCCGTACGCGATCAGCCGGTCGTACTCCCGCTGCCACGCCGCCGGGAGGCAGGTCAGCCCGGCGAGCGCGTCGGGTTCGAGGACCACGACCGCGGGCCGGGAGCCGATCCCGGCTGCCAGCCCGTCGATCCAGGAGCGGTACGCCGCCGGGGTGGGCGCGCCGCCCGCGCTGTAACCGCCGCAGTCGCGGCGCGGGATGTTGTACGCCACCAGGATCGGCAGCCGGTGTGTCCGTGCGGCGGCCGTGGCGTACTCCCGCGCCGAGGTGGCGTCGTCCCAGCCGCCCAGGAACCACCTGGCGACCGGGCGCTGCGCGATCCCCTCCGCGATCAGGGACCGGCGCGGGTCGTGCGGGTTGTCGCGCACCCAGGCCGTGGGCTGGCCGTGCGGGTCGACGTAGAAACCGTTGGTACGCGAGACGGGGTTGTCCGTGGTGGGGTGCGCGGCCATCGGCCAGGTGGGACCGTTCGAGGACAGTTCGCCGTTCGTCGGGCTGATCACCACCGCGGTGAACGCCGCCACCGCCAGGATGGCCGCCGCGCCGACCGCCCGCCGCGTACGCCGGCCCGGCCCGAACGGCGCGAGCATCGGCCGCAGCGTCCACCTCAGCCGAGGTCCCAGGCCACGCCTCCACGCCGGGTCCGAGATGTCTCGAAGGCCCATACCGCTCCCCTCGCCGAGCGGGGCGCCCGAGCCGCGCACGGCTGCCCGGCACCACGACCGCCACGGTGGCCAACAGCCGCCAACGTAACGCCGGCCGTCCGGGGTGAGAGCGTGCTTGGACGGAGAGGGGAGGCAGGTTCACCCGAACGGGGGAGCCACCGTCACCCCGTGGCGACCGGGCTCAGGCGCGTTCGGCCGCGACCTGGGCGCGGACGCCGGGGATCACCTCCGCGGCGAACCTCCGCCACTGCTCCGGTTCCTCCGCCCACAACACGAACGTGTCGAAGCCGAGCCCCACGGCGAGGTCGGTGAGCTCGTCCACCCACTGGTCGGCGGGCCCGCGCAGAAGACCCTCCGACCGGCCGCCGGTGAGCGTTCCGGCGACGTTGAGCACCCGGCGTACGTCGGCCGGGCGGCGCCCCGCGGCCAGCGCGGCCTCGTCGATCCGGGCCGCGCCCTCGACCAGCGCGCCGACGTCACCGTCACGGAGGGAGGGCAGCCACCCGTCGGCGGACCGGCCGGTCAACCTGAGCGCACGGGGACCGTGGGCACCGAGCCAGATGCCGATCGGATGCGCGGGCACCGGACCTGAGGTCGCCCCGGCGAGCCGGTGGAACCGGCCCTCGAAGCGCAGGTCGCGCTGCCCGCTCCACAGCAGCCGGATCACCTCGATCGCCTCGCCGAGGCCGGTGATCGCCTCGCCGGGGGTGCGCCGCGTGCCGCCGTACGCCTCGATCGCGTCCCAGAACGCACCGCTGCCGAGGCCGAGCTCGCACCGCCCGCCGCTGAGCACGTCCAGGCTGGCCGCGGCCTTGGCCAGCACCGCCGGTGGGCGCAGGGCGAGGTTGGCCACGTCCGGGAAGACCCGGATCCGCTCGGTGCGGGCGGCGATCATCGCCAGCAGCGTCCAGGTCTCGACGTACCGGCGCTGGTACGGGTGGTCCTGGACTCCGATGCAGTCGAAACCGGCCCGCTCCAGCTCCCGGGCGGTGTCCAGCAGCGGGTCGGCGGCGTTCGGGACCAGGAAGTACCCGAACGCCAGATCCCGTCCGTAGTCGGGCATCCCGCCCCCTCCCGGCGGCTACCTCGGCAGGTTCTGCTCGATCGTCTCCACCAGCTTGGGGTCGTCCGGCTCGGTGCCGGGGCGGAACCGCGCGACGATCTTGCCGTCCGGTGAGATCACGAACTTCTCGAAGTTCCACTGGATGTCGCCGGCCTCGCCCTCGGCGTCGGGCACGGCGGTCAGCTCGTCGTAGATCGGGTGCCGGTTGGGTCCGTTGACCTCGACCTTCTCGTACATCGGGAACGTCACGCCGTACGTCGTCGAGCAGAACTCCTGGATCTCCTCGGCGGTGCCGGGCTCCTGCCCGCCGAACTGGTTGCACGGGAAACCGACGACCGCGAACCCGCGGTCGGCGTACTGCTCGTGCAGCCGCTCCAAACCGGTGTACTGCGGAGTCAGGCCGCACTTGGACGCGACGTTGACGACCAGCAGGGCACGCCCGGCCAGGTCTGCCAGGGATCCGGGTGCACCGGCCAGCGTTCGTACGGGGGTGTCGTAGATGCTCACGCGTGGTCCTTCCGTCGAGGTGGCTCCCGCCGTACCCCCATCAAACCGCAGGACGCCAACCTGCCGAACGCCGCGACCGATCCGCCGGCATGTCACGAACGCCGGACCGGACTCGTCTACGGTCGAACTCGCGGGCGCGCGACGCGCGGCGGCGCGGGATTGCTGACAGGAGAGATGGCCATGACCACGGCGCACGAGCCCGGACCTCCCGGCGAGACCGAATCCCAGGCGGGGAATCCGGTCGACGCCGGCGACCCGACGGCGGTCTTCGACGAGCAGCGGGACCTGCTGTTCGGGGTCGCCTACCGCGTGCTCGGCCGGGCGGTCGACGCGGAGGACGTGGTCCAGGACGCCTGGCTGCGGTGGCGCGAGGTGGACCACGCGAGTGTGCGGGATCCCCGCGCGTACCTCGTCCGCGTGGTGACCCACCTCGCCGTCGACCGGCTGCGCAGCGCCCAGCACCGGCGGGAGACCTACGTCGGGCCGTGGCTGCCCGAGCCGATCCTCACCGCACCCGACATCGCCGACGACGTGGCGCTGGCCGACTCGGTGTCGTTCGGGATGCTGGTGGTGCTGGAAACGCTGTCCCCGCTGGAGCGCGCGGTGTTCGTGCTGCGGGAGGCGTTCGGGTTCTCCCACGCCGAGATCGCCGGCACGCTCGGCCGGTCGGAGGATGCCGTACGCCAGCTCGCCCGGCGGGCCCGTCAGCACGTGGAGGCCCGCCGGCCGAGGTTCGAGACAGATCGGAGCACCCAGCGGGACGCGACCGAACGTTTCCTGGCGGCCGCCAACTCCGGCGACCTGGCCGGCCTGATGGACCTCCTCGCCCCCGACGTCACCCTGCACAGCGACGGCGGCGGCGTTGCCAAGGCGGCCCTGCGCGTCATCGAGGGCGCGGACAAGGTGGCCCGCTTCCTGGCCGGCATCGCCCAGAAGCCGCCACCCGAGCCGCGCACCTACCTCGCATCCGTCAACGGGCGGTTGGCGCTGGTGGTCACCTCGCGCGGGGAGCCGCACAGCGTGTTCTCGCTGGACGTCGTGGACGGCCGGGTAAGCACAATCCACGTGCAGGTCAACCCGGACAAACTGCACGGCCTGCACGACATCGTGCGGGTCGGCGACCCGGTCGGCCTCTGGCCCTGACGAGGCGTGTCACGTCCGGCCGGCGTACCCCGTCGTGCTGGTGTCCGCCCGCGAAGCCACGCGGGCGGCACCTCAACGAAGGGGGAACCATGACGCACCGGACCGACCGCGCCGAGCTCGCGGACCTCACCGTGATCGGTGGCGGACTGGGCGGGCTGGTGGCCGCGGTCGCGGCGGCGGAGGAGGGTGCCCGGGTCCGGCTCCTCGAGGCCCACCGCACGCTGGGCGGCCGGGCGCGTTCGACGGACGAGCCGTACGTCGCGAACGACGGCCCGCACGCCCTCTACCGCGACGGCCTCCAGTGGTCCTGGCTGGCCGAACGCGGGCTGACCGACACGGCTCGCCCGGCGCCGCTGGGTGCGACGTTCCGGCTGCGGTTTCGCCACGACGGCAGGCTGCGCGCGCTTCCGCCCCGGGGCGTACTCGCGGCCGCGGCCCACCGGCGCCTACGGGCACCCGTCGACCAGGACTTCACCAGCTGGGCGACCGGCCGGTTCGGTGACCGGGCCGCGGCCGCGGTGGCTGCCGCCACCGGCGTGACGGTGTACGACTTCGATCCGGGGAGGCTGTCCGCGGCGTACGTCTGGGAACGGTTCCAGCGACTCGTCCGGCCCGGCCGGCCCGCCGCGCGCTACGTTGTCGGCGGCTGGCAGGCACTGGTCGACCGGCTCGCGGCGAGGGCCCGTGACCTGGGCGTCGCCATCGAGACCGGCGCCCGGGTCGACGCCGTACCGACGAAGACACCGGTGATCGTGGCCACCTCGCTGGCCGCGGCCCGGCGGCTGCTCCGCGACCCCGCGCTGACCTGGGAGAGTGGCCGGGCGGTGCTGCTCGACCTGGGCCTGCGTGATCGGCGAGGTGACCCGTTCATCGTGTTCGACCTGGACGAGGCGGGCTTCGTCGAACGCGTCACCGTCCCCGACCCCTCCCTCGCCCCGGCCGGACACTCCCTGGTCCAGGCCCAGCTGCCGCTGCGGCCGGGTGAGTCGAAGGCGGCCGGCCTCGCCCGGCTGGAGTCGACGCTCGACCTGGCCCTGCCCGGCTGGCGGGAGCGGGTGACGTGGCGCCGCGACGCGGTGGCGTCCGGGCGTACGGGCGCGGTGGACCTGCCCGGGACCAGTTGGCGGGACCGGCCGGCGATCGACCGCGGCGACGGCGTCTTCCTCGTCGGCGACCAGGTGGCCGCGCCGGGCATGCTCGGCGAGGTGACGATGGCCAGCGCGAGAACGGCCGCCGAACTGGCGCTCGCTCAGCTTCGCCCGGGGGGCGTGACACGCCCGAGTAGTCCTCGGTCGAACGCGACTGCCACGGCGGCGGCCCGGTCGTTCACCCCGAGCTTGCCGTAGATGTGCAGCAGGTGCGTCTTGACGGTCGCCTCGCTGATGAACAGCCTGGCGGCCGCCTCGCGGTTGGTCGAGCCGCGCGCGATCAGGCCGAGCACCTCCAGCTCCCGCTGACTCAACGGCTCCACGGTCGGACGGCGGACCTGGCCGAGCAGCCGCGTCGCCACCGCCGGGGACAGCACCGCCTCCCCGCGCGCGGCCGCCACCACCGCGCGGAACAGTTCCTCGCGGGGCGCGTCCTTGAGGAGGTATCCGGTCGCGCCCGCCTCGATCGCGGTCACCACGTCGCTGTCGGTGTCGTACGTCGTGAGCACCAGCACCCGGGCCGGCGTACCGGTCTCGGCCAGCCGGGTGATCGCCGTGACCCCGTCCATCACCGGCATCCGCAGGTCCATCAGGACGACGTCCGGCCGCAGCTGCGCCACCAGGCGCACCGCCTCGGCGCCGTCGGCGGCTTCGCCCAGCACCTCGAACCTCGGATCGGCGCCGAACATCCCGTGCAGGCCGTCGCGGACGACGGGATGGTCGTCCACGATCAGCACCCGGATCGGATCAGAGGGTGTCGGCGGCGGGGCCGGCGCGGGCCGGGTCGTCATGGCGTACCACCTGCGTCGATCGCGGGTACGACGGCGGACAGGGCGGTGCCGGCGCCCGGCTCGGACTCCACCTCGAACCGTCCGGCCAGCCGTTGTATGCGTTGCCGCATCGCGGTCAGGCCGTAGTGGCCCGGGCCGGGGTCGGTGTCGGGGTCGGTGTCGGGGTCGGCGCCGGAGGGGGCCTCGCCGTTCGTGGCGGGCACGCTGGTTCGGTCCGGCACCGGGCCGCCGACCTGCGCCGGCACGGCCACCGGCAGCTGACCGGCGAACTGGTCCGGGACGAACCCGATCCCGTCGTCGCGGACGTCCAGCGACACGACGTCCTCCATGTAGGACAGGGTCAGCCCGACCCGCGTCGCCCGGGCGTGCTTGGCGACGTTCGCCAGCGCCTCCTGCGCGGTCCGCAGCAACGCCACCTCCACCTCCGGGTGCAGGGGGCGGGCGGTGCCGGTCGTGGTGACCTCGGCGGTCACGCCGTGCAGGGCCGACCAGCGCCCGGCGACCTCGGCGAGGGCCTCGGGCAGCCGGGCGGTCTCCAGCGCCTCCGGCCGGATCGCCCGCACCGAACGCCGAGCCTCCGACAGGCTCTCCCGGGCCAGCCGGGTGGCGTTGTCCAGGTGCCGCCGCCACGCCTCGACGTCGGCACCGGCACGCGCACCGGCACCCGCGTCGCCCGGTCCCGCCAGGGCCGCCGCCTCGAGCTGGGTGATGATGCCGGTCAGCCCCTGGGCGAGGGTGTCGTGGATCTCCCGGGCCATCCGCTGGCGTTCGTCCAGGATCCCGGCCTCGCGCGCCTGGGTGAGCAGCTGGGTGTGCAGACCGGCGTTCTCGGCGAGGGCGTCCTGCAGCCGCTGGTTGGCCTCGGCCAGCTCGGCGACGGTCCGCCGGCGTTCCTCGTGCTCGCGTTCGTTGACCAGGGCGAAGAAGGTGACCGTGCCGGCGATACCGACGTTGACCACCAGGAGCACGCCGACCGCCGCGAGGTACTCCGGGTCCAGCGTGGGCAGCCCGCCGCCGGCCTGGGAGGCCGCGGCGAGCAGCCCGGTCGCGGCGATCCCGGCGTACCTCCACCGGCCACGCAGGAACGCGCCCGCGTGCACGTATCCGACCCAGACGAAGATCCCGAACCACGGGCTCTGCACCACCAGCGCGGCAGCCAGGACGAGGAAGCCGGCGAAGTAGATGCGGCCGTACGCCGGGCGCTCGGCCAGGGTGGGCCGCCGGGTCAGCCACACGTACACCCACGCGGCGGCCAGGACGGCGAGGCCGACCGAGATCCGCAACGTCGGCCACGAGCCGCCTGCCTGGATGGCAGTGGGCACCAGGGACACGGCCAGCAGGACGTACGGAAGAGCGGAGTAGACCGGGCTCTCCAAGCGCTCCCACGACCGGAGGCTGGACCGCCACGAGGCCATCGGACCGCCTCCTTCCCTGATCACGGCGCTGCCGCTGGGGGATCCACCGGCCCTACGCGCTCGCCGCGCTCCCGCGAGCGTCGCCGGGGTCACTCCCACCGGAACAACCGGGCGGCGACCGCGGCCGCGACCGCGGCGATCGCCGCCATTATCGCCAGCTGGAGCACCTGCGGGCCGCCGCCGGTCCAGGCGTCCTGCAGCGCCTGCACCCCCGGAGGGGCGTACCGACCGAGCGTCACCACCAGGTCGGGCAGCAGGTACCGCGGCAGGAACACCCCGCCGAGGAACATGCACACGAAGTAGATCGGCATCGCGATCGCGGCGACCGCGCGGGTCGTCGGCGCGGTGGCCGCCGCCAGCGTCCCCAGCGCGAACATCGAGCCCCCGCCGACCAGCAGGGCGGCGGCGAAGCCGAGCGGGTGGCGCGGCATCGGCACGTCGAAGGCGAGGTACCCGACGAGCATCAGCAGGCCGACGGCGACCAGCGCGACGACGGCGTTCACCACGAGCTGGGCGGCGAGCAGGTTGCGCGGGTGCACCGGCGTGGTCGACAGCCGGCGCAGGATGCCCTTCTCCCGGTAGCCCGCCAGCCGGGTCGGCATCGTGTTCACCCCGAGCAGGGCGAGCACCAGAACGATCAGCGAGGGCATGAACACGTCCACGAAGCGCATGCCGCCGAACAGTTCGTCCGGCCTGCGCAGGGCGGGGATCAGGCCGAGGACGACGAGGAGCAGCGTGGGGAAGGCGATGGTCAGGACCGCCATCCCGGTCTCGCGGAGGAACAGCTTGGCCTCCACAGCGGTGAGCTTGGCCAGGCCGGACAGGACGGACATGGTTCCTCTTTCTTTCCGTTGTCTCTTGACGGTCAGTTCGACAGGGTCCGGCCGGTGAGCTCGACGAACGCGTCGTCCAGGCTGGCCTGCTCCACCCGGAGGTCGTGGGCGAGGACCTGCTGCCGGGCCAGGGCGGAGGTGACGGCGGCCAGAACGTCACCGGTCCCGGTGACGACCACCAGGTCGCCCGTCCGGCTCACACCGGTCACCTCGGGCAGGTCCGCGAAGACGTCGTCGGGCAGTTTCGTCGACGGCCGGAACCTGATCCGCTGCTCGCCACCTGTGCGGGCCACCAGGCCGGCGGGGGTGTCCACCGCGACCACCCGGCCCGAGTCGATCACCGCCAGCCGATCGCAGAGGCGTTCGGCCTCGGCCATGAAGTGGGTGACCAGCACGATCGTGACGCCGCTGTCGCGGACCTGCTCGATCAGGCTCCAGGTGTCCCGGCGCGCCTGTGGGTCCAGACCGGTGGTCAGCTCGTCGAGGATGGCGACCTCCGGGTTGCCGATCAGGGCAAGCGCGATGGAGACCCGCTGCTTCTGCCCGCCGGACAGCTTCGCGAACGCCGTGTCGCGCTGGCCGGCCAGGCCGAGCCGTTCGGTCAGCTCCCGCCAGTCCGCCGGGGCTCGATAGAAGGAGGCGTACAGCTCCAGTGCCTCCCGCACCCGCAGCCGATCGGGCAGCTCGCTCTCCTGAAGCTGACAGCCGAGGCGTTCGCGGAGAGCGGCGCGATCGCGGTCGCGGCGCGGGTCGAGCCCCAGCACCCGCAGCTCACCGGCGTCGGCGGTCCGCAACCCGCTCACACACTCGACGGTCGTCGTCTTGCCCGCCCCGTTGGGGCCGAGGATGCCGAAGATCTCACCGGCCTCCACCGTCAGCGACACGTCGTCGACCGCGACCTTGTCGCCGTACCGCTTGTGCAGGTGGGACACCTCGATGACCGGCATGGCGCCGCCCTTCGTCGTAGGAGGCCGGACGCTCGGCCGGGTGGGTCCGCGGGATCGTTCCGCGGGAGGTTCTGGCGGTTTCGAGTCTGGCCGTCGTGCGGGGCCGGGCGAATCACCCGACCGGCCAGACCTGCGATCAACCGATCGGTTGATGGCGGCTGCGGGGACGAGTGGCCCGGCCGCCGACCGCCTGCGGATCGCCCGCAGATTGGTTCGGGCGTACGATCCCTGATCATGGCGATCACCCGAGCCAAACTCGCCTGGCACACCCTCCTGGACGTCGAGGGCACCGGCCCGCTGCACGAACGCCTGACCCGGGCCCTGCGGCACGCGATCCGGACCGGGCGGCTCGGCCCCGGCAGTGCGCTGCCACCCAGCCGGGCCCTCGCGGTCGACCTCGGTTGCTCGCGGTGGGTGGTCACCCAGGCGTACGAACAACTCGTCGCGGAGGGCTACCTCACCGCCCGGACCGGCTCGGCCACCGTCGTCCGCACGGACGCGCCCGCCGGTACGCCGGGCGACACGCGGGACGGCACGGGGGACGGTACGCGGGGCGGCACATCGAGCGGATCGGCCGGGTCGAACGGAGCCCGCCCGTACGGCAACCGAACAGCCCAGCCGCCGACCGTCCGGCCGGGCGGTCAGGGTCACGCGACCGGGCCGGCGAGAGCCTCGGTCGGCACGCCCTACGACCTGGCTCCGGGTCTGCCCGACCTGCGTGAGTTCCCCCGCCGCCGGTGGGCCGAGGCCGTACGCACCCAGCTGGCCACCGTGTCGTACACCGATCTCGGCTATCCGCCGCCGGGCGGCGCCCCCCAACTGCGTCAGGTACTCGCCGACTACCTCCGCCGCTGCCGCGGCGCGCATCCGCGGACCGGCGACCTGCTGATCACCGCGGGCGTCACCGACGGGGTGACCCAGCTGGGCCGGCTGCTCCGCGCCGAGGGGCACACCCACATCGGCGTTGAGGACCCGGGCTGGACACGGCTGCGGGAGGCCCTGGAGCGGGTTGGTCTGGAACCCGTCGGGATCCCCGTCGACGCCGACGGCCTGCGGGTGGACGAGCTCGCCGGGGATCCTCGGGTGCGTGCGGTGGTGGTCACGCCGGCCCACCAGTTCCCCGCCGGGGTGGTGCTCGGGCCGCGCCGCCGGGCCGCGCTGCTGGCGTGGGCTCGGCAGGTCGACGGGATCGTGCTCGAGGACGACTACGACGCGGAGTTCCGCTACGACCGCCGGCCGGTGGGGACGCTGCAGGGAACCGACCCGGCTCGGGTCGCGCTGCTCGGCTCGCTGTCGAAGACCCTGTCACCGGCGGTCGGGATCGGCTGGCTCCTTCCGCCGGGCCGCTGGGCAGCCGCGCTCCGCGAGACGCCGGAACACCGCACGTCCGGCCCGCCGGTGATCGACCAGCTCGCGCTGGCATCGTTCGTGGAGACCGGAGGGTACGACCGGCACCTGCGGGCGGCCCGGCACCGGTACCGCCACCGCCGGGACGCCCTGGTGGCCGCACTCGGCGCGAGCCTGCCCCGGTGCGAGCTGTCCGGCGTGGCCGCCGGTCTGCACCTCGTCCTCCACCTCGAACCCGCCACTCCCGCCGCGACCGTCGTCGCCCGGGCCGCGGCGCGCGGTGTCCGCGTCGCCGACCTCGACGGCTACCGGCTCCGCCCGGATCCCACCCGCCCGGCCCTCGTCCTCGGCTACGGCAACCTGCCCGACAACGCCGTCGTCGCCGCTGTCGAGCGGCTCACCGACGCGATCAGCTCGGCAACGGGCAGGTAAGCGGACGGCAAGGGACAATGACGCCGTGACGAAGATGCCGCGCAGCTTCCCCCGCGACGAGTTCCAGGGCGTCTTCTGGGCCACCAAGCGGGCCCTCGCCGAGGCGGCCGACGAGGCCTACCGCGCGCATGGGGTCCGCGACGGCCAGCAGTTCCTGCTCCGGGAGCTGTGGAAGGAGGATGGTCTCGCACCCGGCGAGCTCGCCCGCCGGCTCGGCCTGGCCACCCCGACCGTGACCCGGGCCGCGATCCGGATGGAGGCCGCCGGCCTCGTCACCCGCGAACCCGACCTGCGCGACCGCCGGCTGGTCCGCATCCACCTCACCGACCGCGGCCGGGAGCTCGAGGTGGTCCTGGACGCGGAGACGCGGGCCCTGTCGGACCGGGCGCTGGCCGGTTTCGGCGAAGACGACCGCGCGGCGCTGATCCGGGCGCTTGACCGGATCCGGGGCAACCTCGGCTCCTGAGGCCGGCTCCGGAGCCCGGCCAAGGCGTCAGCGTCAGGGGCAGCGCACGACCTGCCCGGCGTACGCCAGTCCGCCGCCGAACCCGAACAGCAGCGCCGGCGCACCCGCCGGAACCTCGCCGCGTTCGACCAGCTTGGACAGCGCCAGCGGCACGCTCGCGGCCGAGGTGTTGCCGGACTCCACCAGGTCGCGGGCGAGCACCGCGTTCGTCGCGCCGAGCTGGCGGACGAGCGGCTCGATGATGCGCAGGTTGGCCTGGTGGGGTACGACAGCCGCGAGGTCGGCCGGGTCGACACCGGCCCGGGCGCACACCTCCCGGGCGATCGGCGCCAGCTTCGTGGTCGCCCACCGGAACACCGACTGGCCCTCCTGGCTGAACACCGCGGGCTGACCCTCGATGCGTACCGCGTCGCCCAGCTCCGGCGCCGACCCCCACACGACCGGGCCGATACCCGGCTCCTCCGAGGCCGTCACCACCGCGGCCCCCGCGCCGTCCCCAACCAGGATGCAGGTCGACCGGTCGGTCCAGTCGGTGACCTCCGACAACTTCTCCGACCCGATCACGAGCGCGGTGCGCGCAGCACCGGCCCGGATGGCGTGGTCGGCGGTGGCCAGCGCGTAGCAGAACCCCGAACAGGCGGTGTTGATGTCGTACGCCGCGGGCGCGGCGATCCCGAGCCGGGCGGCGACCCGGGCGGCCATGCTCGGCGACCGGTCGACCGCCGTGCAGGTGGCGACCGCGATCAGGTCCACGTCACCCGCGGTACGCCCGCTGGCCGACAGCGCCTTCTCCGCCGCGGCCGCCGCCATCTCGTCCACCGTCTCGGTCTCGGCGATGTGGCGCGTACGGATGCCGACCCTGCTCCGGATCCACTCGTCGTTGGTGTCGACGAGCCGGGCGATGTCGTCGTTGGTGAGTACCTTCGGGGGCTGGTAGTGGCCCATGGCCACGATCTGCGAACCGCTCATCGAAGTCCTTCGCGTCGTCGGGTAGTTCCCAGGACGGCTGCCAACCGCCGCGCCCAGGCCAGCAGAGTCTCGTCGGCGCCCGGGCGGGCCACGCACTGCAGGCCCACCGGCAGCCCGTCCACCAGGCCGGCCGGCACGCTCACCGCCGGCAGCCGGGCCTGGGTCCAGGGCAGCGTCATCAGCGGGCTTCCGGTGGAGTCCAGGCCTTCCGGGGCGGGTCCGGTCGCCGCGGGCGCGATCCACCCGTCGATCCCCTCGGCGTCCATGCGCCGCACCAGGTCACCGGCGAAGTGCTCGCGCCGCGCCAGCGCGTCGGCGTAGTCGGCCTCGGACACCTTCCGGCCGTCGCGGACCGCGGCGGCCGTCAGCGGGTGGTAGCGGTCGGCGTACGGCGCGAACCACTGCTCGTGCACCCGTGCGAACTCGAAGCCGTTGATCGTGCGGTTGCGCCGGTTGACCTCGTCGATGTCGTCCAGCATCCCGACCCTGCGGACGGGGTAGCCGGCGGCGGCCAGGGTCTCCACCTGCGCGGCGAACGCCGCCTGCGCCACCGGGGTCGCCTGCCGCAGGTAGGCGCCGTCGGGTACGCCGAGGACCGGCAGCTCGGGCGGGACGGGCATGAGGGGCAGCGCCTCCGGCGTTCCGCCGCCCTCGTACGGAAGGTCCGCCACCAGGCCCGGACGCCAGTCCGTGCAGAGGACGGCGGCCGCCCGGATCGCGGTGGCGACGTCGACGGCGAGGATGCCCACCGTGTCGAACGTGGGTGCGTTCGGCACCAGTCCGTCGTCCGGGATCCGGCCGTGGCCGGGCTTGAAGCCGACGATCCCGCAGTATGCCGCCGGCCGCAGCACCGACCCCACGGTCTGCGTACCCAGCGCGAGCGGCACCAGCCCGGCCGCCACCGCCGCCGCGGACCCGCTGCTCGACCCGCCGGGCGTGTGACCGGCCCTGTGCGGGTTGCGGGTGGGGCCGGGCGCCACGGACGCGAACTCCGCGGTCACCGTCTTGCCCGCCACCACCGCGCCGGCTTCGCGGAGCCGGGTGACCGCACCACCTTCGGGGCCGGCCAGCAGCTCCGGCGGCAGCCGCGATCCCGCGGCCGTGGGCAGTCCATCGACGTGGAAGACGTCCTTGACACCGACCGGAACGCCGAACAACGCCGGGCGGTCCAGACCGTGACCGGAGCGGGAGCCTGCCGGCGCCGCGACTTCGCTTGCCTCGCGTAGCTCACGGAGTTCGGCCAGCTCGCGCCGGACGCGCTCACGCCGGCCGGCTTCGGCGACGAACGCGTGCAGCTCGGACGCGGCGTCGATTCGTACGCACAGTGAGTCGGCGGACCCGGGATCGTCAGGGTCCAGCGCATGCCTGTCCACCCCTGCCCGCGTCTGCGCCATCTCCCCACAGTGCCACACCAGGCACAGCGGACGTCGTGCGCGCTTTCGCCACGAATCGTGGACCGGTTCGGTGAGCCGGTGACCCTGGCCGGTGGGCAAGAGAACCGTAATCGAACATGCGCAGAAAGTGTCGGCCGGGAAGGCGGTGCGCGATCGGGAGCCCTACGTGCGCGGGGAAACGGCGGGCACCCGTCGCGGCGTCGACACCCAAGGCGTCGACGTCGCGGCCGGCGCTGCGTCGAATATGTGAAACGAAATCGGCCCGGACCCGGCTGGAGGCTACGTCCAGCCGTATCCGGGCCACTGCACTGGTGCGCGAGGGGGGAGTTGAACCCCCACGCCCTTGCGGGCACAGGAACCTGAATCCTGCGCGTCTGCCTATTCCGCCACTCGCGCGCACTCCGCCCCGTCACACCGCATCGCGGTGATCTGGAGCGCCTAGAGGCTAGCACGGGTCCACTGGCGACGTGGTCCCCAGCTCGCCACACTGGTCCGGTCGGCAGCACGCGGCCGATGGGGGCGTTTGCGTGTAGAACGTCACCTGCACCTGTGACGGGTTCCGGCGGGTTCCCGGCAGCTCCCCGGGCGGCTCGGTGACGATCGGCGACGGCTCGGTCGTACGCCCGGGAACCCACAGGAGGTGGTTGGAGTCAGCCCCACCCTGGAACGACAGTTACGATCGACGCGAACATGGCCGGCGCTGGTACGGGAAGGAGGTACCTGTGGGAGTCTTTCGACGTTTTGAACGTGGCCTGGAAGGTCTCGTGACCGGAACCTTCGCACGCGTTTTCCGCTCGGCTGTCCAGCCGGTCGAGATCGCCTCCGCACTGCAGCGGGAGCTCGACAACTCCGCTCAGGTGCTGTCCCGGGAGTCCAGCCTGGTCCCCAACGACTTCGTTGTCGAGCTGTCACCGAGCGACCACGAACGGCTAGCGCCGTACGAGCAGACCCTCAGCAAGGAGCTCGCCGAGGTGGTGAGCCGGCACGCCGGCAACCAGAGCTACGCGTTCACCGGCCCGGTCACCGTCTCGTTCGAACGCCAGGACGGCCTGTCCACCGGACGGTTCCGGGTCCGTAGCAGCGCCGTCGCCCAGGTGACGCCCGGGCGCCGGCAACCTCCGCCCGACCATCGCCAGGGCCCCGGTGGACCGCCGCGCGGACCGGGCCGGCGTCCGGGCCCGGGGCAGGGCAACGCGCCGGGGTACGCGCCGTCGGGTAACGGCAGCTCGGGCAGTCCAGGCGGCCCAGGCGGCCCCGGTCAGCGCCGGGCACCTGCGCCCGCTCCCTACCTCGAGGTCAACGGCCAGAGGCACCCGCTGGAGCCACCGGGCGCCGTGCTGGGCCGGGGCACCGAGGCCGACCTCCGCATCACCGACCCGGGCGTCTCCCGCCGGCACGCCGAGATCCGTGTCGTTCAGGAGGGCCCCCGCTACACCGTCACCATCCACGACCTGGGTTCCACCAACGGGATCGTGGTCAACGGGCAGCGCGTCGACTACGCGCCGCTTCGGGAGGGCAGTCAGATCCTGCTCGGCAACACGCTCCTCGTCCTGCGTCATCCGGACGGAGCGCAGCGGTAGTGTCCGAACTCACCCTCACCATCATCAAGCTGGGCTTCCTCGCGGTGCTCTGGCTGTTCGTGCTGTCCGCCGTCTCGGTGATCCGTTCGGACCTGTTCGGCACCCGGGTCAGCGGATCGGCCAAGTCCGACCGGCCGCAGAAGAAGCCGGCCAAGCCCGCGAAGCCGCCGCGCCGGAAGCGAGGAGAACCCACGACGGCGGTGGTGGTCCAGGGGGCGAGTTCGGGACTGCAGGTGCCGCTGGGCGACTCGCCGCTGGTGATCGGCCGGGGCGGGGAGTGCGAGCTGCAGATCGACGACGAGTACGTCTCCACCCGGCACGCTGTGCTGCGCCCGCAGAACGGCTCGTGGTACGCCGAGGACCTCGGCTCAACCAACGGCACCTTCGTGGGAGAGTCGCGCATCCACGGCCCGACGGCGGTGGGGCCGGGCATTCCTGTCCGAGTCGGCAAGACGATCATCGAGCTGTACAAGTAGGCGCGCCACGATGACCTGCGAGGTTGTACGGATGAGCGTAGTGACGGCCGGGCTGCCCGGTGCAGTCCGGCGGGCCGGCCCCGTCCGGTCCCGCCACGTCCACCTTCCGACCCCTCCCGGCCAAGAGAAGGCAGGATGACGCTCGCGCTCCGGTACGCCGCCCGCACCGACGTCGGTCTCGGTCCGAAGAAGCGGAACGAGGACTCCGGGTACGCCGGTCCCTACCTCCTCGCCGTCGCCGACGGGATGGGCGGCGCGGTCGGCGGCGACGTCGCCAGTGCCATCACGATCACGACGGTCCGCGACCTCGACGTGGCCGAGCACGCGGATCCGGACCAGGAGCTCAACCGGGTCGCGGCCGAGGCCAACTCGCGGATCGCCGCCCGCATCGAGACCGAGCCCCACCTGGAGGGTATGGGCACGACGCTGACGGCGATCCTGTTCGACGGGAGCGTCGCGCACGTCGCCCACATCGGCGACTCCCGCGCCTACCTCCTGCGCGGTGGCCGACTTCGGATGCTCACCCACGACCACACGTTCGTCCAGAGTCTGGTCGACGAGGGCCGGATCACCCCGGAGGAGGCCGAGTACCACCCGCACCGGTCGCTCATCATCCGCGTGCTGGAGGGGCGCCAGGACGCCCGGCCGGACATCCAGCCGATCGAGGTCGACCCCGGCGACCGGTTCCTGGTCTGCTCCGACGGCCTGGACAACGCCGGCATCAAGGACCCCGTCATCGCGGAGATCCTCGGCCGGGCGGCCACGCCGGAGGAGGCCGCCACCAACCTGGTCGAGGCGGCCCTCGACCACGGCAGTCCCGACAACGTGACCTGCGTGGTGGCCGACGTCGTAGACCCCGACCGCGACGGCGGGCCGGGTGCGGCCGCGTCGGCGATCGCGCTCGTCGGTGCGGTGGCCGCGGTCGACCCGGAGGTGAGTTCCGGAGGCAACAGCGTCACTTCCTCCCACCCCACCTCCACCCACGAGGTCGTGGACGAGGACGACGACCCCGACGAGGCCGACGTCCGGGTCGACGACGTGGGCGCGGGGGTGCCCGGCGACGCCGACCGCGAGGAGGAGCTGCGCTACGCCCCGCGCCCTCCGCGCCGCCGGTTCCGCTGGCTGGTCCGCGTCCTGTGCATCCTGGCCGTGCTGGCATTGCTCGCGGTGGGCGTACGGTGGGCGTACGACTGGACCCAGCGGCAGTACTACGTAGGCGCCTATCCCGCCGACGCGGCGGACAACGGCGGCGCGGCCTCCGGCGCCCGGGTGGCGATCTTTCGCGGGATCTCCCAGCAGATCCCCGGCCTGCGGGTCTCCCAGCTCTACGAGCTCGAGCCGCTGACCCTTGCCAAGCTTCCGCAGTATCACCGCGAGCGGGTGTCGAGCACGATCTCGGCCACCGACCTCGGCGAGGCCCGGGCCATCGTCTCGATGCTGTCCGACGTCGCCCGCCGCTGCTCCGCCCAGGGAACCACCAAGCCCACACCGACCCCGACTCCCCGGCCCACCGGCAAGGCCACGGGCCGGCCGAGTCCCACGAAGACGCCGAACGCCAACGCCGCCCTGCCCTCGCCGTCCCCCACCGACAGCCCGGCAGTGTCCACCGGCAACCGCGCGGCCGGCGCCCCCGACATCCCCCTCGAGTGCGACGGCGGCGAAGCCCCGACCCCGACCCCGACAGGTACGAAGTGAGCGACACCCAGCAGACCAACTCCGTGCAGCCCCGCAAGCGCCGCGGCGCGGAGCTGGTCCTGCTCGTCCTCGCGCTCGGAGTCGCCGTCGGCGCGTACGCCATCGTCGGTGTCGCCGTGACCGGCCACGTCTCCCAGCAGATCGTGTCGTACGCCGTCGGCCTCATCCTGCTGGTCGGGATCGCCCACCTCGTGGTCCGGTTCCGTGCGCCGTACGCCGACCCGATCCTGCTGCCCTGCGTCGTTCTGCTGAACGGCCTCGGCCTGGCCCTGATCCACCGGCTCGACCTGTCCAAGGTCAAGGCGGCCCAGGATGCCGGCGAGGCGATGCCACGCGTCGACGCACCCGCCCAGCTCACGTGGACCGCGGTGGGTGTGGCGGCGTTCATCGCCATGTTGTTGCTGGTCCGCGACCACCGTTGGCTGCAGCGGGCCACCTACACCGCGCTGTTCGCCGGTGTGGCTCTGCTGCTCCTGCCGCTGGTCCCCGGAATCGGCGTGCGCTTCCAGGGCGCACAGATCTGGGTGCGGTTCGCCGGGCTGTCGTTCCAGCCGGGCGAGGTGGCGAAGATGCTGCTCATCGTCTTCTTCGCCGGCTACCTCGTGGTCAAGAAGGAGGCGCTGGCGCTGGCGGGGCGGCGGTTCCTCGCCATCGACCTGCCCCGCGGCCGTGACCTGGGCCCGATCGTGTCCGCCTGGCTGATCAGCCTGGCCATTCTGGTCTTCCAGCGCGACCTGGGCACCGCGGTGCTGTTCTTCGGCGTCTTCGTGGTCATGTTGTACGTCGCGACCGAACGCCCGGGCTGGCTGTTCCTCGGCGGCACGATGTTCGTCGGCGGCGCGTGGTTCGCTTACATCGCCGCCACCCAGCTCGGCATCTCGCAGTTCTCCCACATCGCCAACCGCGTCAACGCCTGGTTGCATCCGTTCGACCCGGCCAACGCCAACGGCGCGTACCAGATCGTCCAGTCGCTGTACGGCTTCGCCTACGGCGGGCTGCTCGGCCGCGGGCTCGGTGAGGGTCACCCGACACTGGTGCCGTTGGCCAAGAGCGACTTCATCGCCGCGGTGATCGGCGAGGAGCTCGGCCTGACCGGGCTGATGGCGATCCTGCTGCTGTACGGCGTGATCGTCGAACGCGGCCTGCGCACCGCCCTGGTCTGCCGCGACCAGTACGGCAAGCTGCTCGCCACCGGCATCGCCACGGTCTTCGCGATCCAGGTGTTCGTGGTGATCGGCGGCGTCACCAAGCTGATTCCGCTGACCGGCCTCACCACGCCGTTCCTGTCCTACGGAGGTTCCTCGCTGGTGGCCAACTGGGCGCTGGTCGCCCTGATGCTGCGGATCAGCGACTTCGCGCGGAGGCCGGCCGCCGTCCTGCCGCCCGCGCCGACCGAAGATGCCCTGACCCAGGTAGTGGTGGTACGCCGGTGATGTCCCGATGAACCGTTCGATTCGCCGGATCGCGGTGGCCTTCATGGTGCTGTTCCTGGCACTGCTGGCCAACGCCAACTACATCCAGGTCTTCCAGGCGTCCGACCTCAACGACCGCTCCGACAACAAGCGGGTCACGCTGGACGAGTACGCCCGGGAGCGGGGCCCGATCATGGTCGGGGGCACCCAGGTCGCCTACTCCGTGAAGACCAAGGACGACTTGGTCTACCTCCGCAGGTACCGCGACCCGCAGCTGTACGGCCACCTCACCGGCTACTACTCCTACGTCCTCGGTCGGCGCGGCCTGGAGAAGGCGGAGAACTCCGTCCTGTCCGGGACCGACGACCGGCTGTTCGTCCGCCGGATCGTGGACCTGATCACCAACCGCCAGCCGCAGGGCGGCAGCGTCCTGCTGACGATCAACCCGAAGGCGCAGCAGGCGGCCTACGACGCACTGGGCAACAAGCGCGGCGCCGTGGTGGCGATCGAGCCGTCGACGGGCAAGATCCTGGCGATGGTGAGCAAGCCGACGTACGACCCCAACCGGCTCTCCTCCCACGACGCCAACTCGATCCTGAAGGCGGCCAACGAGCTGCAGGACGACCCGAGCAGGCCGATGGAGAACCGCGCTGCGCAGCGCCGTTACCCCCCGGGCTCGACGTTCAAGCTGGTCACCGCGGCGGCGGCCCTGTCCAGTGGGCGCTACAACCCCAACTCCCAGCTGCCGGCGCCGGCTGAGCTGGACCTCCCGTTGACGACGTTCAACATGAAGAACTGGCAGAACGGCCTGTGCGGGCCCGCGCCGCAGGTCACCCTCACCCAGGCTCTGGCCACCTCCTGCAACACCGCGTTCGGCGGGCTCGGGCTCAAGGTCGGCGAGAAGGCACTGCGCCAGCAGGCGGAGAAGTTCGGGTTCGGCCAGGAGTACCTCCCCGACCTCGGCGCCTCCACCAGCGTGTTCCCCAGGGAAGTGAACCCCCCGCAGCTCGCGCAGAGCTCGATCGGCCAGTTCGACGTCGCCGCCACGCCGCTGCAGATGGCGATGGTCTCCGCCGGCATCGCCAACGGCGGCAAGGTGATGCAGCCGTACGTCGTGGCCAAGGTGAGCGGGCCGGACCTGAAGACCCTCGAGGTGACCGAGCCCCGGACGCTGTCCCAGGCGGTGTCCGGCGACGTCGCCCAGCAGCTGACCCAGATGATGGTCGACGTCGTGGACCACGGCACCGGCCAGCCGGTGAAGATCGACGGCGTGTCGGTGGCCGGCAAGACGGGAACGGCGCAGACCACGCCGGACAAGCCGCCGTACGCCTGGTTCACGTCGTTCGCACCGGCGAACGCCCCCCAGGTCGCGGTGGCCGTGGTCATCGAGCACGCCGACGTGGGGCGCAACGAGATTTCCGGCGGGCGGCTGGCGGCACCGGTGGCCAAGGCCGTGATGCGGGCGGTGATCGGGCGATGAGGCCGGGACACCGCGTGAGGAGAGGTACGTCATGACGGACGCGCGGTTCCTCGGCGGCCGCTACGAGCTCGGCGAGGTGCTCGGGCACGGCGGCATGGCCGAGGTGAGGATCGGCGTCGACCGCCGGCTCGGCCGGACGGTCGCGGTGAAGACGCTGCGCCCGGACCTCGCCACCGACCCGGTCTTCCAGGCCAGGTTCCGCCGGGAGGCACAGTCGGCCGCGGCGCTCAACCAGCCGACCATCGTCGCCGTCTACGACACCGGCGAGGAGAAGGTGGACGGCATCTCGGTGCCGTACATCGTGATGGAGTACGTCGAGGGACGGACCCTGCGCGACGTGCTCCGCGAGGGCCGCCGGATCCTCCCCGAGCGGGCACTGGAGATCACCGCGGACGTGCTGGAGGCGCTGGAGTACAGCCACCGCGCGGGCATCGTCCACCGCGACATCAAGCCCGGCAACGTCATGTTGACGCCGAACGGCGACGTCAAGGTGATGGACTTCGGCATCGCCCGCGCGGTCGCCGACGCGTCGGCCACGATGACCCAAACCGCTGCCGTGATCGGCACCGCGCAGTATCTCTCCCCGGAGCAGGCGCGCGGTGAGTCGGTCGATGCGCGCAGCGACATCTACTCCACCGGCTGCCTGCTGTACGAACTCCTCACCGGCCGGCCGCCGTTCGTCGGCGACTCGCCGGTCTCGGTGGCGTACCAGCACGTCCGGGAGGAGCCTCGGCCGCCGTCGATGCTCGACCCGGAGGTGCCGCCGATCGCCGACGCGATCACCATCAAGGCGCTGCAGAAGAAGCCGCACGACCGGTACCAGTCCGCCGCGGAGATGCGGCAGGACATCGAACGCGGGCTGTCCGGCCAGGAACTCATCGCGCCGATGCTCGCCGCCGGCGCGACCGCACGCTTCCTGCCGCCGGACGAGCCGATCAACCCGGCGGACCCCGAACACGCCGCCTACACCGAGGACGACGACCAGGACCCCGAGCGCGGCCGGAAGGCGGCGTACATCCTGCTCGCCATCGCGATCGTGTTCGTCCTCGGTGTCGCGGCGTTCATCGGCCTGCAGAGCCTGGGCAAGGACTCGGCGAACACCGTCTCCACCCCCACACTGCAGGGGAAGACGCTGCCCGAGGCGCAGACCGTGCTCGCACAGAGCCGGCTTCGGCTCGGCAAGGTCACCCAGCAGGCCAGCGAATCCGTCGCCAAGGGGCAGATCGTCTCCCAGAACCCCACGCCGGGCGCGTCCGCGAAGGTCGACAGCGCGGTGGACGTCGCCGTGTCCAGCGGACAGGGCGAGGTCACCATCCCAGCGGTGGTGGGCAAGAAGGTCGCCACTGCCCGCACGATGCTGGAGAAGGAAGGCCTGAACGTCGTCAGCCGCGAGGACTCCAACGCCAGCGGTGACGCCAACACGGTCAGCCGCGTCGACCCGGACGAAGGGGCGGTCGTCAAGGCCGGCAGCACGGTCACGCTGTACCACGCGAGCGGACTGGTCACCGTCCCGCGCGTCCTGGGGGACAGCGCGGCGGTCGCGGAGGCCCGGCTCGCCGACGCGGGGTTCCGGGTGAACAAGCGCTACGACACCACGTCGCAGGCGGAGGCGGGCACGGTCGTCCGGCAGGTGCCGGGCGCCGGGAAGCGCCGTGAACCCGACACGACGGTCACGATCGTGATCGCCCGGGCACCGGCCCAGCAGCCCAAGCCCCAGCCGAAGCCAAAGCCGACCAAGACCGAAGAACCGCCGTCGCCGTCGCCGAGCCCGACGCAGACACAGCCGGAGCCGAAGCCCAGTCCGTCCAAGACCGAGACCCCGCCTCCGTCACCGTCTCCGCCGGAGCCCACCCCGAGCGACACGCCGCAGCCCCCGCCACCGCCGCAGGGCGGCGGGGCGACGACGCCGCCACCTCCGCCACCGACGGCCTGAGCCGCCGACCTGCCGGAGCCAAGGGGGCCAGCTGAGTCAGGGGGCCGGCTGACCCCGGCTCACGAGGGGTTCAGGACCGGCTGACCACCGGCGCGAGGCCGGCCGACCGCTCCACCGCGCCGGCCTCACCACAGGTGACCAGCCAGTTGGCCAGCAACCGGTGGCCTCCCTCGGTGAGGACCGACTCGGGGTGGAACTGCACACCCTCGCAGTCGAACTCGCGGTGTCTGAGCGCCATCAGCACACCGGAGTCGGTTCGGGCGGTCACCTCGAACACCGGCGGCACCGAGGTGGGCTCGACCGCGAGCGAGTGGTAGCGGGTCGCGGTGAACGGGTCCGGCAGCCCGGCGAGAACTCCCGCGCCCTCGTGGTGGACCAGACTGGTCTTGCCGTGCAGGAGTTCGGGGGCGCGGGTGACCACTCCGCCGTACGCCACGGCGATCGCCTGCAGGCCGAGACACACCCCGAACACCGGCACCCGCCCGGCGGCCCGGCGCACCAGGTCGACACAGACACCGGCGTGCTCGGGGGTACCCGGACCTGGGGAGAGCAGGACACCGGCGTAGCTGTCGATCTCGGACAGCTCGACCTCGTCGTTGCGGCGTACGTCGCACTCGACTCCGAGCTGGTAGAGGTACTGCACCAGGTTGAAGACGAAGGAGTCGTAGTTGTCGACGACGAGGATGCGGGTGCTCACCGGACCATTGTGCTGCGCGCCCCGTCCGAACGTCCCGCCGCCCGCCTACTACCCGCCGGCCACGGCCGATGCCGCACTCGTCACCGGGAGGCCGCGTCCCCGCTGACGCCGCCTTCGGTGGCGTAGTCGAGGTTGAGCGGGCCGTCGAACGCCGGCATCCGCAGGTTGGTCGACCGGGTGAGCTTCCACCCCAGGCGGTACCTCGGGTCCGTCACGTAGGCGAGGTAGGTGTTGATCGCCGGCGAGTCCCCGATCGCCTGGATCATGCCGCCCACGTCGCCGACCGCCTCGATGCGGTACGGCGGCGGGTAGGGGACACCGTGGAGTACGACGGAGTTGCCGACGCAGCGGATCGCCGAGGTGGAGATCACCCGCTGCCCCTGGATCGTCATCGCCTCCGCACCACCGGCCCACATCGCGTTCACCACGGCCTGGATGTCCTGCTGGTGGACGACCAGGGCGTCCGGGTCGGTGTCGTTGGAACGGGCGCTGGGTGGGGCGTCGTCCAGCACGACGGTGACCCCGGGCCCCCGGACCGGGGTCAGTCCGGCGACGGGCGCGAGCCGGTCGACCTTCTTCTGGGCGGCGTCGGAGCGGTCGTTGTGCAACTGCCGGGCCAGGAGCTCGTCGACCTCCGCCCGGAGGTTGCTCACCCGTTCGCCGAGCCGCTGGTTGGTCCGCAGCTGGGACCGCGCGAGGTCGGCCAGGTCGGTCTGGCGTTCGGCCCGCAGGTCGGTGCCCTCGGCGCTCACCGCGCTGGTCACTCCGAGGAAGCCGGCCAGCGCGAACGTCAGTGCGGCCAGCAACCGGGACGGGCGCAGCCGACGACGACGCCGGACCTCCTTGCCGTCCGCCGGCTCGGAGGTCGACGAGTCGGGCAGTTGGTCAGCCACGTGCCCTCCGTCGTCGTCGCGCCCTGAGTGTTGACTACGCTAACCGACGTCAGTGCCCGACCAGTGTCCAGTCAGGGCTGTCGGCGTTGTCGGCGTCCCGTCCTCGCCAGCCGGCGTCGCCGGTGCCAGCCGGCTCGGACGTCTTACTACGAAAGGTGGCGAGGTGCCCGAATCACACGGCCGGAAGAAGCAGGTCTACACCCCTCCGCGCGGTGGCACCGCGAAGAGCGAGGGAAGCAGGCACGCCGGGCGGTGGGTGGTGCCGGTCATGCTGACCTGCTTCCTGCTCGGGCTGGCCTGGATCGTCACCTTCTATCTCGCCGGTACCGCGATTCCCGGCATGCGCGACCTGCACAACTGGAACATCCTGATCGGGATGGGCCTGATCGCCACCGGGTTCGTCGTCTCCACCCAGTGGCGCTGACCTTCCCCGGATCTCACCGTCCGCACCACTGTCGCAGGGCGTCCGCCGGGTGACTCGTCGGCGCCCTCGGACGGCTTACAACCGTGTAGTTCGTCCACACCGCCATCCCCAGACTGTGGACAACTCGGCTGTGAATCGGTTGCCCGTGGAGCCACAGGGGGCCGCCCCACGTGCCGGCACTGTGCATGTACGCCGGTCCGGCCGGCCGCCCGCCTCGACCAGGCCGCTCGGCAACGGCGAGTAAACCTGAGAAAGCTGCAGGTCAGGGGCCTGAGCTCCGCTGTGCACCGGGCGTCCACACGCTGTCCCCAGCTATTCCGGAGTTGTCCCCAACATCCACAGGCTGCCTGGGGATATCCCCGGTGTACCTCGGCCGGTTGTCCCCAGCTGTGGACGTGCGGGAGTTCCACGGAGTGTGAGAGTCCCCGGCCTGTGCCGCGCGGGCCTGACCTGGGTGCCCGGCGACAGGGCAGGGGTACGGGTGCCGGCCGAGGAGTGCGGGTCTCAGCGCAGGAGTTTCGCGTGTCAGGCCAGGCCGGCGTTGATCTGCGCGGTCCGCCACAGAATCAGCGCGATCGAGGCGAGCAGCACACCCGCGAAACCGAGGCCCTGTACGAGGTCACGGCGTTCCCGCGGCGCGTACGCGATGACCGCGCCCAGGACCAGCCCGGCGACGAACCCGCCGAGGTGGCCCTGCCAGGACAGGAAGTGCCGGAAGACGACGTTCAGTACGACGTTCATGAGCAGGATCCCGAGGAACCAACTCATGTCGGCCCGCATCCGGCGGGCCATCATGACGGTCGCGCCGAAGAGACCGAAGATCGCGCCGGACGCGCCGAGGATGGGCGTCAACGGTGAGGTGAAGGCGTACGCGACAGCGCTGCCGGCCAGCGCCGCGACGAGATAGAGACCGGTGAACCGCAGCCGGCCGAGGAGCCGCTCCAAGGGCGGGCCGAGCACCCACAGGGAGAACATGTTGATCGCGAGGTGCCAGATCTCGACGTGCAGGAACGCCGAGGTCAGCAACCGCCAGTAGGCGCCACCGGCCACGCCGAAGGACTCACCGACCGCGTCGGCGAAGAAGAACCTGTTGCCGACCAGGGAGAGTTGTTGCTCGACGGCTCGGCCGACGACCACCGTCAGCAGGAAGACCGCGAGGTTGAGCCCGATCAGCACCTTGGTGACGAGCGCGCCCTCGCCGCGGACCACGCCGCCGAACCGGGTGCGGGCGGCAGGGGTGGCCCGGGCGCCCTCGCGTACGCACTCCACGCACTGGAAACCCACGGCCGCCTGCCGCTGACAGTCGGGGCAGATCGGCCGGTCGCACCGCTGGCAGCGAATGTAGGTCTCGCGCTCGGGGTGGCGGTAGCACGTCGGCACGGGCGGATGCCCGGAGGACTGGCCGGCCTCCGGGCCTTCGTCCGGCCGTGACTGGTCGGTCATCGCTGCTCGGACCCGGGTCAGGCCTCGCGGCGCTCGATGTCGACCGACTCCAGGATGACCGGCTCGATCGGCCGGTCCATCTGCCCGGTGGGCACGGAGTTGATCTCGTCCATCACAGCGCGGCTGGCCTGGTCCTCGACCTCACCGAAGATCGTGTGCCGGCCGTTGAGGTGCGGAGTCGGGCCGGCGGTGATGAAGAACTGCGAGCCGTTGGTGTTGGGGCCGGCGTTCGCCATCGCCAGGAGGTAGGGCCGGTCGAAGCGGAGGTCGGGGTGGATCTCGTCACCGAAGCGGTAGCCGGGGCCGCCGGTGCCGGTGCCGAGGGGGCAGCCCCCCTGGGTCATGAAGCCCTCGATGATCCGGTGGAAGGTGAGTCCGTCGTAGAAGCGGTCGGAGGACTTCTCCCCGGTCTCGGGGTTGACCCACTCGCGGGTGCCCTCCGCCAGGCCGACGAAGTTCTGAACCGTCTTGGGCGCGTGATCGGGGAACAGCCGGATCACCACATCGCCCTTCGAGGTCCGAAGTGTGGCGAACGTCTCTTCACTCACCGGTACGTCCTCTCTCCGCTCGTGTTGCCGTAGCGGCGATCCTTTCACGGCAACGAGTGGAATGCTTGCGGGGTGCCCCCGAGACAGGAACGTGCCGACCGGGCATGATCGGAGGCACCGTGGGAAAGGCATCCCGACACATCCCCGCCGCGTGGTGCACGGGGACTCGAGAAGAAGCCGCACGCCGCACGTGTGGACAAGGAGGCGCAACCAGCATGGGACGCCAGAAGAAGCGAGCGGGCCTGGCCCCGGAGCTCCGCGAACGGGTCGCACCGGCCGCCGACTACACCCGCGAACGACTCACCCCCGCCGTGGACAGTGCGCGCCAGCGACTCGTACCCGCCGTCGAGTCCGCCCGCGAGCGCGTCGCACCGGCCGTGGAGAGCGCCCGCGAGCGGATGAGCCCGGCAGTCGAGAACGCCCGGGGGCGCCTCGCTCCCGCCGTCGAGAACGCCCGGACACACCTCGGCCCGGCAGTCGAGAACGCCCGGACGCACCTCGGCCCCGCCGTCGAGAACGCCCGGACACACCTCGGCCCGGCAGTCGAGGAGGCCCGGGAGAGGGTCACCCCCGCCGTCGAGCATGCCCGCCAGGTCCTCGTCGAGGACGTCGCGCCGCGGGTGAGCGAGGCAGTCTCGCACGCACTCGAGGCCAGCGAGCCCTACCGCGAGGAGGCCCTTCGCCGCGGGACCGCCGCCTACGCCGCCCTGCGGGGCGAGGTCGAGGTGGCCAAGCCGCACCGTAAGCGCAAGTGGGGCCTGCTCCTGCTCGTCGGTGCGCTCGGCGGTGCCGCGATCGCCGCCTACCGCGCCCTCAAGGGGAGCAGCCAGCAGCAGTGGCAGCCGATGCCGTCGGCGGCACCGCCGCAGACCTCGGCTCCGGCGAGCCCACCGGCGCCCGGCCAGACACCGGAGACCGTCGCCGGGTCCGGTGCGCCCAAGCACGCGTCGTCCGAGCCGGCCGACACCGTGGGCGCCAGCCCGGGCGAGGCGGTCGCCGACCGCACGTCCACCCCGCCGATCCCGACCACGCCGGACGCACCGGCCGAGCACGTCGAGACGCCGGAGGCCGCCGAGGACAACGACCGCGACGGCCGCCACGCCGGCTGACCGGTACCCGCGAGGGACACCACCAGCAAACACGACACCACGCGGCACAAGCACCTCTGCGCCGGCAGCGCGACCTCACCCGCATCCAGCGGGGTCACGAGCGTCGCGCTGCCGGCGTTTCACGTGCTCAGCGGGCGAGCCGGCCGAGCAACGCGGAGGCCGCGGTGATGCCCACGCCCGCGGCGAGCACCAGCACCGTGAAGTCCAGCGCCAGGTGCGCGGGCGTACCCACCAGCAACCCCCGTAACGCGTCCACCTGGTAGCTCAACGGGTTGGCGAGGGCGATCCAGCGCAACCAATCCGGCATCAGTGCCACCGGGTAGAGCGCGTTCGAGGCGAAGAACAACGGCATGGTCAGCGCCTGCCCGATCCCCATCAGCCGGTCGCGGTTGAGCACCAGGCCGGCGATGGTGAGGGACAGACAGCAGAAGAACGCCGCACCGAGCATCAGGGCGGCGAACGCGCCCAGGATACGCAGCGGGTTCGCGGTCAGGTGCACCCCGAGCACCGCCGCGAGGACCAGCACGATCACCGCCTGCGCACAGGCCCGCACCCCTGCCGCGAACGCCTTGCCGGTGACCAGCGCGGCCCGCGGTGTCGGGGTGACCAGCAACTTGGCGAGCACTCCCGCGTCGCGCTCCCAGATGATCTGGATGCCGTAGAAGATCGCGATGAACAGCGCCGACTGGGCCAGGATCCCCGGTGCCAGGAAGTCCAGGTAGGGCACCTGGCCGGTGGGGATGACGTGCAACCGGCTGAACGTCGTTCCGAAGACGGTGAGCCACAGCGCCGGCTGCACCGCGCGGGTGATCAGCTCGGTCCGGTCGTGCCGTAGCTTCTCCAGTTCGAGCAGGCACAACGTCACCACCCGGCTCGGCAGCCGCCACGGGACGCGTTCCCGGATGGGCTGGTCAACCGAGCCGCCGGGCCGTGCGACGCGTGCTTCGGACGCCACGGAAGTCACCGCCCTCCTCACCCTCGCCGCTTCCGTCGCCGAACACGTCGCCGGAGTGGTGCCGGAAGACCGCCTCCAGCGTCGCGCCCGGTCCGAGCGCGGCCTTCAGCTCCGCCGGCGCGCCAACCGCACGCAGCCTGCCGAGGTGCATCAGTGCGATCCGGTCGCACTCCTGCTCGGCCTCGTCCATGTAGTGGGTGGTGACCAGCACCGTCATACCGGTGTCGGCCCGCAACTCCTGGACGCGTTCCCAGACCGTCCCGCGCGCGATCGGGTCCAGTCCGATGGTGGGTTCGTCGAGCACCAGCAGCCGGGGGCGGCTGACCAGGGCCTGGGCGAGCTCGAGCCGGCGGATCATGCCGCCGGAGTACGTCGAGGCGAGCCGGTCGGCAGCATCGGACAGGCCCATCACGGCGAGCGCATCGTCGATCCGGTGGCGTCGCTCGCGCCGCGGCACGTCGAACAGCCGGGCGAACAGGGCCACGTTCTCCCGCCCGGTGAGATCTGCGTCCGCGGACAACTGCTGGGGCACGTAGCCGAGCAGCCGGCGGACCGCCATCTTCGACCGGCGTACGTCGCGTCCGAAGACGTGCACCCGGCCGTCCTGGATCGGCAGCAGCGTGGTGAGCAACCTGATCGTGGTGGTCTTCCCCGCGCCGTTGGGGCCGAGCAGTCCGAACACCTCACCGCGGCGTACGTCGAGGTCGACGTCGGCGACGGCCAGATGCTCCTTGAAGCGGTACGAGACGCCACGCAGGCACACCGCCGACGTGTCGGCGGAGCCGTCGTACGCCCCCGTGGACAGCCCTGTGGGCGATGCTGTGGACAGCCCTGTGGGCAGGCCTGTGTACGGACCTGGTGGCAGGCCGTTGGACGGCCCGGTGGGACCGACGCTCACCCTGCCAGCCTAGCTCCGGGCAGCTCCGGTCGTGAGCCGGCGAACGACCAGCCGAGGACCCCCCGGAGGGCAGTTGACCTGCGGTTTCCGGAGGACGACCCCTAGGAGAGGACGTCCTTGCGGAGGAACGTCCACCACGCCAGTGCGAGGAAGACGGCCGTGTACGCCACGGACGACAGGGTGCCCTTGGCCAGGTCCTCCCACTGCTGGGGATCGGTGAACAGTCCCCGCCAGGCGGCGGCGTAGTGCATCGGCAGCACGGCACGGACCCCACCGAGCGCCTCCACCGCGTCCAGGATGTTCGCGACGATCACCACGAGGACCGCTCCGCCCACCGCGACCAGCGGTGCGTCCGTGCGCACCGAGAACCAGAACGCCAGCGCCGCCACCAGCAGCAGACAGACGGCCAGGTAGCCGACCATCACCGCGATTCGCCACAGAGCGTCCATCGGCGGCAGCTCGTCACCGCGCGGAGTGCGCAACGGGTGCCAGCCGAACGCCGCGCTGCCCACGGCCAGGGCGGTGACGGTGAGGACCAGCAACGCGACCGCCGAGGTGACCAGGCCGACCGCCAGCTTCATCCCGAGCAGCCGGGCGCGGGGGACGGGCACCGCGAGCAGGTAGCGGAGGCTTCCCCACCCGGCTTCGCCGGCCACCGCGTCACCGCACACCAGCGCGACGATCAGGGTGAGCAGCAGGGCCGCCGCGGTGGCCAGAGTGAACACCGTGAAGTTGACGCCACCGAAGGTCGCCAGGGCCGCGTAGGACGGCAGCCCGCTTCCATCGCCCGACCCGAGGGTGAACGCGGCCATCAGAATCAGTGGAAGCGCGACGACGAGTCCGAACGCGAGGGCGGTACGCCGGCGGCGCACCTGCCGGCGGAGCTCGGCCCGGAACGGCAGGGTGGCGCCGGACCGGTAGCCGGGCGTCCCGCCGTCGGCGCCTGGGCCAGTGTCCTGGGTCTCCTGGGAGGTCCCACGCTCGGTCACACCGGATCACCTCTCTCGACCGTGGCCGCCAGGTCGTCACCCGGCGCCTGGCCGGGCGGCGTCTGGTCCTCCACCAGAGTCAGGAACACGTCCTCGAGGGTCGGTGAGTCACCGACCACCTCGGCCACTGTCCCGGCTGCCAGCAGCCGGCCCCGGTGCAGGACCACGACGTGGCTGCAGGTGCGCTCCACCTCCGCGAGCAGGTGGCTGGACACGAGGACCGCACGGCCGCCCGCGGTGTAGGCACGCAGCGTCCGCCGCAGGGTCGCGATCTGCGGTGGGTCGAGCCCGTCGGTGGGCTCGTCCAGGATGAGCAGGTCGGGCAGCCCGAGCATGGCCTGGGCGATCGCCAGCCGCTGCCGCATGCCGTGGCTGTAGGTGCGGACCTTGCGGTTCAGGGCGGGGCCGAGCGCGGCGATGGCGAGCACCTCGTCCAGGTGCGCGTCTCCCGGCGGTCGTCCGGTGGCCTGCCAGAACAGTTCCAGGTTGGCCCGGCCGGTCAGGTCCGGCAGGAAGCCCGGCCCCTCCACCAGCGCCCCCACCCGGGACAGTACGGGTGCACCGGCGCCGACCCGGTGGCCGAAGACGAGCGCCTCGCCCGCGGTCGGCCGGACCAGGCCGAGCAGGAGGCGCAGACAGGTGGTCTTCCCGGCGCCGTTCGGGCCGAGCAGGCCGACGACCTCGCCGCGGCGGACGGTGAAGTCGACGCCGTCCAGCGCGGTCAGCCCGTCGGCGTAGGTCTTGGTCACGCCGCGGACCACCAGCGGCACGTCGGCGTACTCCGCCACCACCTGCCGGACCCGCCGGCTGCTCCGTCGGCGCGCCGCCCACCAGGCAGTCGGCAGTACGACCGCCAGCGCGGCCACGACGGCGCCGAGCAGGACGACCCACGGCCCGGTCGGGTCGGTGGCGGTGAACGCGGTGACCTGCGGCAGCTTCACGCCGGTGCCGGCGGCCAGGCCGACCGTGTAGACCTGCGGTTGCGCCGGTCCGGCGTACGCCTGGTCGGTGGTGGCGAGAGTGACCCGGAGCCGGTGACCGGCGGGGAAGCGGTGCACGATGCCGGGCAGGGTCACCGGCACCGGCCGGGCCTCCTCGATCGAGCCGGGCAGCCCGGTCAGCCGGACCGGTGCCACGGCGCCGCCGGGGAGTTCCCGGGTGCCGTTCGGCGCGACGTCGTACAGCTTGACGAACAGCACCGCACTGCCCGACCGCGAAGCCGCGCGGATCCGCACGGTGGGAGCGCCGGTGACGTCGACCGGCGCCGCCAGCGGCGCCGAGTCGTACGACACGAACTGGCCGGGGACGTCCGTGGTGAACGAGCCACCGATCGACCCGGCGAACGAGGACTCCGGCAGGGAGCCGGACGCGGACCCGGCCGAGGGGTCCGACGAGGAGCCGGCCGAGGACTGCGACAGAAGCGAACCGGCGAGGGCACCCAGGCCGGGTACGGAGGAGACGGCCGCGGGAGTGCCCGCAGGCGGGTTGCCGACCGCGCGCGGCGACCCGCGCAGCATCACGTTGCGGGCCGGACGGTCTCCGTCGAGGCGGGGGTAGCTGTCGGCGAAGAGCCCGAGCACCCGCATGCCGTCCCCGCCGTAGCCGGTGCCGGTGACCCGGCTGAACGCGAACGAGTCCGGTGGCGGCGACCCCTCGTGGCGCAGGTGATAGTCGAGCCAGCCGAGCGTGGCTGCCTTCACCCGGCGCTGGTCCAGGTCGGCGCCGGCACCACCGTCGTGACCGCCGGAGAACCACGCCACCCGCACCCTGGTGCCGGCCCTGGCGATGCCGATCGCGTTGGCGTCGGCCTCGCTCAGTGGAAAGAGCGTGTCCGCCGTGCCCTGGATCAGCAGGGTCGGTGCGGTGATCCGGTGCAGGACGGAGGCCGGGCTGGACCTGGCCAGCAGGGCACGGGTGGCCGGGTCGGCGCGACCGGTGAGGATGAGTCGCTGGTACGCCCGGCACACGTCCTCGGCGTACCTCCCGCAGTCGGGGGTGGCCCCCGCGGACGATCGTGCCATGCCGCCGGAGCCCGCCGAGCCGTTGGCGGAGCCGAGGCCGGCGGCGAACAACCGGCCGGCCCACGCCCGTTTCAGTACGCCGGCGGCGGCCCCACGCCCGGTCGCCTCCGGCAGCAGCGCGTTGCCCAGGTCGTTCCAGGTGACCTGGGGGACGATCGCGTCCACCCGCCGGTCGGAGCCGGCCACCAGCAGTGCCAGCGCGCCACCGTAGGAGGCGCCAACCACGCCGACCCTCGGGTCTCCAGCGCCGTCCCGGCGCACCTCCGGACGGCGGGCCAGCCAGTCCAGCAGGCGACGGGCGTCCCGGACCTCCCAGTCGGGGCTGTCCAGGTGGATCTGGCCGCCGGAGGCGCCGAAGCCCTCGGCGGTCCAGGTGAGGACGACGTATCCGTGTCGCACCAGGTCACGGGCCTGCCCGGCGACACTGTCCTTGGTTCCGCCGAGTCCGTGGGCGAGCAGCACCGCCGGCGCCGGATGGTCGGCGGTCGCGGTCGAGGGGACGTACAGCCGGGTGTCCAGCCTGACCGGCCGGTCACCGCGCGGTCCCGTGTGGACGGTGACCAGGGCGTCGGCGGTGCGGTGACCAGCACCCTGACCGTCCGCGCCGCGCGCGGCCGCTGCGACGGCAACGCCGCCGCCCGTGACGAGGGCGACGACGAGAAGAGTGACCAGTGCCGTGCGGGTGCGCCTCCGGCCGCGGGCTGCCGATGCGGCCATGGCGCAACCGTACGCGGCACCGGTCGGACTCGTCGGCGGGTTCCTTCCGGCCGGGACGCGTGTCGCCCTCCGCTACCGGCTGCTCCGGCTGCTACGGCTGCTACGGCTGCTACTGCGTGGCGTCCAGCACCAGCCGGACCGCGAGGGCACCGAAGATGGTCGCGGACGCACGCTCCAGCCAACGGCGGAACGCCTGCCGGCGCAGCACCCGCTCGGAGAACGTCCCGGCCAGCAGGGCGACGGAGGAGTCCACCACGATCCCGATGGCGATGAAGATCGCGCCGAGGACGAGGAACTGCGCGGTGGCCGGCCAGCTGTGCGCACCGGTGGTGAGGAACTGCGGCATGAACGCGAGGTAGAAGAGGATGACCTTCGGGTTCGCGAGGTTGGTGAGCACGGCCATCGCGTACACCCGGGGCTGCGAGCGCGGCTTGTTCGGCGTACTCACCGAACCACCCCTGCCCCGGCTGGCCCGCCAGGTCATCACGGCGAGGTAGACCAGGAACACCGCCCCGGCGATCCGGATGCCCTCCAGCACCAGCGGCGCGGTCCTGATCAACGCGCCCAGGCCGAACGCCGCGGCGACAGTGTGCACCGTGAGCCCGGTCGACATTCCGGCCGCGGCGACAAAGCCTGACCGGCGGCCGCCGGAGACCGCGTGGGCGAGGACGAACATCATGTCCGGGCCGGGTACGACGCTGATCAGCGCCACCGCTACGACGAACGCGATGAGCAGGCCGTGGTTCATGGAGCTGGGGTCCTCCTGGTTCTGCTGGGGCGGGCCGCCCGGTCGGGGCGCACGCCGAGGAGGAGCCGCGCGGGTGTGCGGCTCCTGTTGGTTACGTTCTGTGCCGGGCCGGGGATCGGGATCGCCATCGCCGGGCGGCCTGCCCACCTTAGGTGGCCGGTGTCCACCCTCCCGAACGCCCTGGCACCCGGGGCGCATTCCACCGCGTTGGGTGGCCGATCGGTCGCGGCCGGGTATGTCGGGCACCTCCTCGACCTCGGTTACGCTCTGCCACTGTGTGGACTTCCGAGCAGTGGATCCCCGGGCGGCGGATTACCGGGCGGGTTCCCGGGCGGGTTCCCGGGCGGGCCCTCGGCCGGCTCGGCAGGCTCTGGCTGGGCGTGCTGCTCGGTGCCTTCACCGCGGTCACCGACCTCGCCTTCCTGTTGCTGGTGGGCCTGGCCCTGCTGCCGGTCCTGCCGTGGAGGCGCGGCCGGCAGCGACTGCTGACGCGGGCAGGTGCGTACGCCAGTCGGCTGGCCGGCCTGGAACGCGCCCGGCTGGCCACCTTCCTCGCCGACGCGGACGCGACCCGCCCGACCGGTGACCGGTGCGCGCTCGGCTACCTCGCGGTGCGCGTGCCCGTCGCCTGCTCGGCGGCGCGATCTGGGTGCTGCTGCTGTACGGCATGGCCGCCGGTGCCGTGCTGGTCACCGGCTGGGCCCGCGGCGCCCAACCGGACGACATCCCGCCGACCTGGCCGATCGTGCTGTACGCCGCGGCTGCCGGTGCGGTCCTGCTGTTCCTCGCCCTGCAGGGGCTCGCCGGCGTGGCTGGCCTGGAGCGCCGGGTCGCCCGGCGCTTCCTCGGGCCGAGTACCCGGGAGGTCCTCGAAGGCCGGATCAGCGAACTCGCCGCCAGCCGGGCCGGCATCGTCGCCGCCGTGGACGCCGAGCGGCGGCGCATCGAACGGGACCTGCACGACGGCGTACAACAGCGCCTCGTCGCCCTGGCGATGATGCTCGGGCGTACGCGCCGCAACGCCGATCCGGCCGCGCACGCCGACCTGCTCCGGCAGGCGCACGAGGAGTCGCAGGAGGTGCTGTCCGACCTGCGCGAGGTCGCGTGGCGGATCTACCCGTCCGCTCTGGACACCCTCGGGCTCGACGACGCGCTGGCTGCGGTGGCCGAGCGGTCCGCGGTGCCCGTACGGATCCGCTCCGACCTGGTCCTACCGTTGCCCGCGCGGGTGGAGACCGCCGTCTACTTCGTGGTGTGCGAGGCGGTCACCAACGCGGCCAAGCACAGTGGCGCGTCTGCGATCACGGTCGACCTGGCCGAGTCGCCGGACCACGGATCGGTGCGGGTAAGCGTCCGCGACGACGGGCACGGCGGCGCCGACCCGGCGGGGCCCGGGTTGGCCGGTCTCGCCCGCCGGATCGCGGCGCTGGACGGCTCGTTCGCGGTGGCCAGCCCGACAGGCGGGCCGACGACAGTGACGACGGAGGTACCGTGCGGGTGATCCTGGCCGAGGACTCGGTGCTGCTGCGCGACGGCCTGGCCCGGCTGCTGGCCGACGAGGGGCACGAGGTGGTCGCCGCGGTCGGCGACGGAACGGCCCTGGTTTCCACGGTCGCCGCGCACCTGCCGGACGTGGTGGTCGCCGACGTACGCATGCCGCCCACCCACACCGACGAGGGACTGCGCGCCGCCCTGGAGATCCGGCGGCGGTGGCCGGACACCGGCGTACTGGTCCTGTCGCAGTACGTCGAGAAGCGGTACGCCGCCGACCTCTTGGCGGCGGAGGGTGGCGGCGTGGGTTATCTGCTCAAGGACAGGGTGGCGCAGGTGGGGGAGTTCCTGGCCGCGCTGGACCGGGTGGGTGCGGGAGGTGCGGCGTTCGACCCGGAGGTGGTGCGGCAACTCCTGGCCCGGACCACCCACACGGACCCGCTCGCCCATCTCACCGACCGGGAGCGGCAGGTGCTCGCGGAGATGGCGCAGGGGCACACCAACGCCGCGATCGCCGAACGCCTGCACATCTCCCTGTCCGGAGTGGAGAAGCACGTGAACGCGATCTTCGAGAAGCTGGACCTGTCTCGCACGGGCGGCTACAGCCGGCGCGTCCTCGCCGTTCTGCGCTACCTCGGCAGCTAGGGGCAGCCCCCCGGACGTCCCGGTCACTCCGCGGGTTCGTCACCCAGCCGCCGGTGGCCGCGCCGGGCACGGCGTTCCTCCCACTCGCCGTCCCTTTCGCCGCCCCTCTCGTCGTCCTGGTCACCGTCGCGGCGCAGCAGGCGGACGACGACGAACGCCGCCACGGCCAGGGCCCCGACCGCGACGATCGCCTTGGAGAACATCCCGACGTACACCTCGACCAGCGACCAGTGCTCGCCGAGGAAGTAGCCCGCCAGGATCAGCGCGGAGTTCCACAGCGCGCTGCCGGCCGCGGTGAGGGGCACGAACAACACCAGGGGCATGCGCTCCACCCCGGCCGGGATCGAGATCAGGCTGCGGAACAGCGGGACCATCCGGCCGAAGAACACCGTCGATCGCCCGTGCCGCAGGAACCACTCCTCGGTCCGGTCGACGTCGGACACTTTCACCAGGGGCAGCTTCTGCACCAGCGCACGCGTACGGTCGCGGCCCACACCCGCACCGAGGAAGTAGAGGACGAGCGCGCCCAGCGTCGAACCCACCGTGGTCCAGCCGATGGCGGCCGCCAGGCTGAGGTCGCCCCGGCTGGCGGTGAAGCCCGCGAGCGGCAGGATCAGCTCGCTCGGGATGGGCGGAAAGAGGTTCTCCAGGAAGACCGCCACTCCGGCGCCCGGGCTGCCGAGCTTCTCCATCAGTCCGGTGACCCAGCCGACGATCCCGCCGGTTGACTCGGCCTCGGCCGCCGCTGTCATGGCGCTCACAAACACGCTCCGTTCGATCATGCGTGGACGCTACGAACCGCCACGGGTCAAAACCATGAGGTACGCCGCACAGTTCGGTGGGCCGGCCGCAGCCGGTCCCTGCGGAAAACCGGAGTGATCGAAGGAACACGACGCCCGGGGCCGTACGGCTGCGGCAGCCCACCTCAGGGAACAACGATCGGGCCCTCGTGTGCGCTCCCGGTCAACCCCCGTGCCGTGGCTCGGCGATCCCCGGTCGCGCTGGCCGCCTCCGCCCGCAACGGGCGCACCGCGCTGTGTCCGAGCTTTCTGTTACACCAGCTGTGCACACCAGTCCGACCGCAGCCCGACCGCAGTCCGACCGCAGTCCGACCGCAGCCCGACCGCAGCCCGACCGCAGCCCGATCACTGACCCTCCGCGGCCCGGCCCGTGCAGCTGCTGTTCGCCCGAGGCCTGGAGGTCCCGAGACCTAGAGGTAGAGGCAGAACGGATGGCCGGCGGGATCGAGGTACACGCGTACGTCGTCCTGCGGCTGGTAGTCGGCAAGCGTCGCGCCGGCCGCCTCCGCGTGGGCGCCGGCCGCGTCGAGGTCGTCGACGTTGATGTCGAGGTGCGCCATCATCTGCTGCGCACCCTCGGTGGCGGGCCACGTCGGCCGCACGTAGGAGGGCTCGGTCTGGAACGACAGGGCGGCACCGCCGTCCTCGCGGTCCAGGCGTACCCAGTGCGGTTCGTCCTGCACGACCTTCCAGCCCAGCAACCGGACGTAGAAGGCCGCCAGCGCCTGCGCGTCGGAGGACTCCAGCACGGTGGCCGTCACCTGCATGCGTGGTCGCTCGGTCATGTCTGCCTCCTCACCGACCGGGCAGGCGGGGTCCGGCCCGGTGCCGCCGGACACTAGCGGCACCCACCGACACAACCCCCGACACCCACCGGAGACCGCGACGAGGATGTCAGCGACGCGCGGTCAGCTCCACCGTCGTCGGGAGCTCGTCGAGTTCGACCGCCTGCCGCACCCGCCCCAGTGCCTGGTCGATCCGGGCCCGGGCCGCCGCCGGGTCCGCGTCGCGGTCCAGGACCACGTGCAGGTGCAGCCGGGGGTGTGCGGCCGAGCCGGTCAGCCGGGCATGGCCGCGGTGGAGGTACGGGCTGTCGGCGAGGTCGTTCTCGATCGCGGCGGTCACCGCCCTGCCGGGCAGGTTAGTCACGCCCTGCCGCGGGTCGGGTTCGAGGCGGAGGTTGCGCAGGCTGTCGACCCGGGTCTGGCTCGCCAGCCACCACAGCGCCAGCAGCGCCAACATGATCGCGACCAGGGCGAGCGCGGGCCAGAACCACTTCTGCTCCGCGACGAACCGGGTGGTCGCCGGATCGATCACGGGGGAGGATGCGGGTCCGAACGCGCGAGGCAGGACGTTCAGCCCGCGCGCCAGCCCGGCCGCGCCGGCCAGCAGCAGCACGAGCCCGACCAGGGCGAGCCCCACGCGGTTCCTCAGGGCGGTACGACGGTTCCTCGTGGTCATCTGACTCAGTCCTGTCTGCGGCGAACGGTGACCCGGACGTTGGGGCGACCCGCCATCGGCGCGAGTTCGTCGACGCGTTCGGAGACGGCCGTACGGACCTGCTCGTCGAGGCCGACGGTGTCGCGCAGGGAACTGGATGCGACCACCCGCACTCTGCGCGCACTGACTGCCACCTGGGCGGAGGAGACTCCGGGCACCGACTCCGCCGCGCGGGCGAGGTGCCGGCTCATCCCCGCCGACTCGATCCCCATGACGACCTGGGGATCGGCAGACGCCAGCACCACCGCACGCGGACGGCCGGGCTTCAACGCGAGGAAGACCAACAGCAGTCCGAGCAGGACGGCCAGGCCGCAGACTGCGAACGGGAGCGAGTCGTTCCAGCGCGTTTCCCGACCGAGGGCACTCAGCCGTTCGACCGGCAGCAGCCCGGGCGGCGACCCGAACAGTCCGCCGATCACCTCGAGGGCCACCAGCCCGGCCACCACGGCGAGCACGATCGCGACGATCGTGGCCGGCAGCACCCGACGGGGACGGAACACGTGGGTGGCCCGGCGAAGCGACTTACGGTCACCCGCACCGGGTGGCGGCGGGGCAGGCCGGGCCTCCGCCGTACGGATCTCCTCGGTGGGCGCGCTCACAACACCCTCCTACCGTGCTCGGCCGGGGGTACGAGGTGCGCGACGTCGATGTCGACCTGGCGCACCTCGATCCCGGTGAGTCCGGAGATCCGCTCCATCACGTGGGTACGGAGCTTCCGGGTGACCTCGCGCACCGGCGCGGGATAGACGACCGAGACGGTCATGCGTACGGTGGCCAGTTCGCCGTCCACCTGCGCCGACACCTGCGGTCCGGAATCGAGGTCGTCCCGGCCGAGGGGTACGCCGAGCACCCGCCGACTGGCCCCGCCGGCCTTGTCGACCTCGGCGAGCGCCTGGCCCGCGATGCGTTCGAGGACACGGCCGGCGATCTCGGTACGTCCCCGCGACTCCGCCGGACCCAGGGTCGTCGTCCGGTCCCCTGTGCCGGACGCGGACTCGGGTGGGCGGGTCGCAGGCGCCTCGGTCACGGTCGTCACGACCGCCTCCGGCTACCCAGCAACGCACCTACGTCGAGGTCGCCGGTTAGCGCACGGCCGACCAGCAGTCCCAGCAGGCCGAGCACCGCCACGATCAGGAACGCCGAGAACCCGCCGAACGCCCCCGCGAATCCCACTGCCGTACCGAACGCCATGCCGATCGCCGGCCACCAGCGCGTCTCATCCATCGAAGGCACACCCTTTCGATCAGTAGTCCCGCGAACGCGTCACCGCACCCGGGGTTCCCGGCGGCGCATTCGTCGCCACCACCGGATCAGAAGCCACAGTCCGCCACGTCGGCGGAACGTGCTCACGTCGTCGGCTCGCGCCGCGCTGCCCGCCGCTCCCGGCGACGGCGTACGTGCCGACGCGACCTCGCGGCCGCCACGCATCCGCTCCAGTCCGGCGACGAATTCTGCGTGGTCACCGCCCACGTCCGGGTGGTGCGTACGCACCCAGGCACGGAACGCGCTGCGTTCCGCGCGGGTGCGGGTGGTGGGATCCGAGCTCATGCGACGCTCGGATCCCTTTCCCCACCTTCCGCACCCGCCGCCGAATCCGATGCCGGTCGCCGCTCCTGCTCCTCGTCACCGATCGCCAGGTCGTCGATGGTCACGTCGACTCGTCGAGCGGGTACGAGGGGAGCGACCGCTGCGCGTACCTGCTCGGCGATCTCGGCCAGCGGCCGCCCGTACCGGGCCACTACGGCCACCCGGACCTCGCCGTCACGTACCGCGACCCCGGGCACCGAGCGCCCGGGCAGGTAGGTGGCGACAGGCCCTGCACTGAGCCGTGCCACGTCCGGGCAGGCCCCGACCGCCGCGGCGATCAGGTCCGCCAACCGGCCCGCGTCGACGGGCTCGGTGCCGAGCGACTCGGCCGATGGTCGGCTCACTGGACCCGGGGCTGCTCGGGAGCCTCGTTGGACTCCTGCTCGCCGGGCAGGTGGATGTCGCCGACGGTGATGTTGACCTCGGTCACCTCGAGCCCGGACAGCTTCTCCACGGCACCCACGACGTTGCGGCGGATGCCCGCGGCGAGGTCGGGAATGGAGACGCCGTACTCGACGACGACGTCCAGGTCGATGGCGGCCTGGCGTTCGCCCACCTCGACCGCGACGCCCTGGGTGACGGTGGAGGTCGAGCCACCGATCCGCTCGCGTACCGCGCCGAACGCGCGGGAGATTCCCGCGCCCATGGCGTGGACGCCGCGGACCTCACGGGTGGCCATGCCGACGATCTTCGCGACCACCGCGTCCGCGATCACCGTACGGCCGCCGCTGCCGGCAAGGTCGCTGCCCTTCCGTGTGGCGACCGCACCGGTGGAGGGGCCGTTCGACTCGCCCACGGTGGAGTTGGTCTTGTCGTTGGTTTGCGCAGTCATGTTCGCCTCTCGTCCAAGCGTCGGCACCAGGTGTTGCCGGAGTGGTGCCTCGTCCGTGCGTGTGGTGTGCGTCGTGCGTGGTCGTCCGAAACCGTCCGAATCCGGCGTTCCCCCGTGCGCCTGCTCAGAGTGACCGCTTTGCGAGGGATCGGACGGGCGGATATACCTAGCGAAGATGTTCCTGGGTCCCTTCTCCTCACGGGGGTTTTCACGTGATCTGGATCACAGTCATCCGGTCGCACTCCGTGGCGCGGTGACCGGGTGACGACGTCCGCACCCGCGGACGACACCCTGGTGGCGCGAGCGCGGATCGGCGACACGACGGCGTTCGCCCAGTTGGTACGCCGCTACTCCGGTCCGGCCTACCGGATCGCGCTGCGCATCCTGGGCGACGCCGACGCGGCCCAGGACGTCGCGCAGGAGGCGTTCCTCACGGCCTGGCGCCGCCTCGACCGGATCCGCGTCGAACAGGCCTTCGCAGCGTGGCTCTACCGCATCGTCACCACGGCCGCGCTCCAGGCGGCGAGAAGGCGTCACGGCCACCCCGACGCGGAACTCGATCATGAACGTGCCAGGCTTCCGCCCTCGGCTACCGGCAATCCCGAGCAGCACGTGCTCGTCGCCGACCTGCTCGCCGCGCTTCAGGCGGCCCTCGGACTGCTCACGCCGGAGCAACGTGCATGCTGGGTGTTACGAGAGTTGGAGGGGCTCTCCTATGACGAGATCGCCGAGGTCACGGGAATCGGACCCGACGCGGTGCGGGGACGCATTCATCGCGCCCGCGTCCGCCTCGCCAGGGAGCTGAAACCATGGCGATAGACCATCCCGACGGCAACACCCCTCCGCCGCCCGACCGGGACCGGCGCGAGGAGGTTCTCCCGTGCGGCCGCGGCGTGGGGACGGTGTACGACCACCTGACCGGCGGCGGCCTGGACGACCACGAACTGTCGTGCCCGCACTGCCGGGCCACCGCGGCGGGGTTCGCCCCGGTAATGCAGGCCGCCCGGCTTCTGCGGGACGAGCCCGCGGAGCCCCCGCCGGGGTTCGTCGAGTCGGTCATGGCCCGCATCCACGCCACCCGGAGCCGAAGCTGGCGACTGTCGCTGCCGGCCGAACACCCCCTGCACCTCGCCATCACCGAACACGCGGCCGCCACCGTGCTCGCCGCGGCGGCGAGCGAGGTCGCGGGCGTCACCGTCAACCGCTGCCACTTCCCCGAGCGCGACGACCCAGCAAGGCTCCAGATCAACCTCACCCTGGGGCACCGAACACCTGTGTCGGTGATCGTCGAACGCGTCCGGAGGGCGGTGCGTACGGCCGCCCGGCGCCAGCTCGGCCTGGAGTTGCACACGATCGACGTCCGGGTGGACGACATCCACCTGTGACGCCGTAAGCCGGCGCGACCTCCTCCGACGCCCAGGGCCTCGCGGTCACACGAGGACATGTCGCCGTACGTCCGAACGTGCTACCAATCGGTTGCACGTCTGCGCCCAATGTGCAACCGTTGGGTAGCACGTCATCCGAAGAAGCCCGAGGCAGCGAAGGACGGTTCAGATGGGCGAGGCAGCACGCAGGACGGACCGGATCGAACGCGAGATCATGATCGACGCCCCGATCGAGCGGGTGTGGTCCCTGGTGAGCGAGCCCGGTTGGTGGATCGGTGACGGCGACCGGTCCAAGCAGACGGTCACCCGGGAGGGCGACCTGGTGGTGGTGGAGTTCCAGCCGTACGGAAAGTTCGGCGTGCTGCCGATCGCCGCGGACGCGCCGACCTACGTCTCGTTCCGGGGCAACGCCGACCCGAGCGAACTGCCCGGCGAGGACAACTCCACGCTGGTGGAGTTCTTCCTCGCCGAGAAGGACGGCGGGACGCTGGTGCGGGTGGTCGAGAGCGGCTTCGAGACCGTGTACCCCTCGCCCGAAGGCCGGGCCGACGCGCTCAGGGGCAACACCGAGGGGTGGGAGATGCAGCTCGGATTCGCCAAGCGGGACGCCGAGAACCCCTCCCGATGACGGCCGCCGGGGTCGACGTCGGAGCGGTCCTGGCGGCGATGGCCGATCCGACCCGCCGGCAACTCCTCGACGTTCTCGTGGAAGCCGGCCGGGCGAGCGCGACGACGCTCGCCGGTCGGCTGCCGGTCTCCCGGCAGGCGGTCGTGAAGCACCTGCGAGTGCTGGAGGACGCGGGTCTGGTGACGGGGGTCCGCGCCGGTCGGGAGGTGCTCTACTCCGCCCACACCGAACCGCTCGACGCGTCGGCGCGCTGGTTGGCCGACCGGGCCGCCGCGTGGGACCGCCGCCTCGCCGCGCTCAAGCGGGCCGCCGAGCAGGGAGGCTGAGCGTTCTCCGGCGTGGCCTAACGTGAGCACATGGACGCCGCGTCGACGGACCCGCAGCAGGAAATCGGCCAGGACACGTCCGCGTCCGCCCTGGCCGCCGCACGAGGCGGCGACGAAACGGCGTTCGCCGCGCTGGTCGAGCCGCATCGGCGCGAACTCCGGGTGCACTGCTACCGCATGCTGGGCTCGTTCGACGAGGCCGAGGATCTCGTGCAGGAGACCTTCCTGCGCGCCTGGAAGGGCATCAGCGACTTCGGGGGGCGGTCGAGCCTGCGCGCCTGGCTGTACCGCATCGCGTCCAACGCGTGCCTCGACGCGCTGGACGGCCGGGCCCGGCGGGTGCTCCCGCACCACCTGAGCGGGCCGTCGGACGCCGGCGAGGCGCTGTTGCCGCCGCGCACCGACGTACCGTGGCTGCAGCCGTTCCCCGACCGCCTGCGGGATCCGGTCGGTGGCACTTCGCCGATCGAGCCGGTGGGTCCGGTGGCTCCGCGAGACGCCGAACCCGACGCCATCGTGGAGGCGAAGGAGACGCTGGAGTTGGCGTTCCTGGCAGCGATCCAGCATCTGCCGCCCCGGCAGCGAGCGGTGTTCCTGCTGCGTGACGTACTCGGCTGGCCGGCGAAGCAGGCCGCGGAGCTGCTGGAGAGCAGCCTGGCCGGTGTCAACAGCGCGTTGCAGCGCGCCCGGGCCACCATGCGGGAACAGTTGCCCGAGCGCCGGTCGGAGTGGGTCGCGCCGCAGGAGCCGTCCGCCGAGGAGCGCGCGGTGCTGCGCCGCTACATGCTGGCGGTCGAACGCGCCGACGTCGCGGCGGTCGCCGAACTCCTCGCCGAGGACGTCCGTACGACGATGCCGCCGTGGACACTGTGGATGCAGGGCCGGGACACGGTCCTGGCCGCGTTGACCGAGAGCTGGAATCCCGAGTCGCCAGCCTACGTGGGACGGTTCCGGATGCTGGCCACCCGGGCGAACGGACGACCGGCACTGGCGACGTACGTCCGCGGCGACGGCGAGTCCGCCTTCCGTGCACTCGCCATCGGGGTGGTCCGGATCGAGGGCGGGCGGATCGCGGAGATCACCGCGTTCCACGACAGCGGGCTGTTCCCGGCGTTCGAGCTTCCTGGTGAGCTCGCCGCGTAGCACCTGCTCACCCGGGGCGCACGCAGACCGCGCCCACCGGCCCGCGAACGGCACCGGATCAGCTCCGATCAGTTTCTTCGCAGTCGGCCGTCTCAACGGGGGTCATCCGCGGCGAGCCCCGTGACCAGAACACCCTCCACGGGCTCCGGGCGGACCCACATCGAACGGAGGCAACACGTGAGCAGGTTGTTGTACTCGTGCACCATGTCGCTGGACGGCTTCATCGCCGGGCCGGGCGGCGACATGTCCTGGTTGACCAGCCACCTCGGCCCGAACCCGACCGTGGACCGGCTCATCCCCCGGATCGGCGCCCTGCTCGTCGGCAACCGCACCTTCGGCGGCGACGACCCGCATCGGGGCACCGAAAGGGAGGGCAAGGCGTTCGGCGGCGGGTGGGAAGGGCCGCAGTTCGTCCTCACCAACCGGCCGCCGGAGCGGCCGATCCCAGGCGTCACCTTCGTCACCGACCTGCGGCAGGCGGTGGACGGGGCGAAGGCCGCCGCCGGAGAGAAGTACGTCAACGTGCTCGGCGCCCGGACGGCCCGCGGCTGCGTCGAGGCCGGTCTCCTGGACGAGATCCTGGTGTTCGTCGCCCCGGTGCTGCTCGGCGACGGCGTTCGGTTGTTCGAGCACCCCGGCGGGACGAACGTACGGCTGGAACGGATGGACGTGGCCCAGACTCCCCAGGCGACGAGCCTGTGGTTTCGCGTCGTCCGTTGACCGCTGCCCGGCGTTGACCGCTGCCCGGTGGAGAGGGTCTACCACCGGCCGCCGGCGGGTCGTACCGACGCCATCAGTTTGGCCGCGAACCGGGGCAGGTGCGGGTCCAGCGTGTCCGGCGGCTCGGCGCCCACCTCGTCCAGCCGCACCCACCTGATGCCGTCGAACTCGGCCGCGTCGTAGGAGACGATCGACGACCTGGGCAGGCCGAGGACGTACCAGAGGCTGACGTCGGTGTGCGGGCCGGCGCCGCGGGTGCGGGTCACGGTGACGAAGAACGGCCTGTCGCCGGGTAGGCCTGGCAGTCCGGAAGGCGCCGCCGTGACGTGGAGTTCCTCGCGACACTCTCGTACGACCGTCTCCCACGGGTCCTCATCGGGTTCGACGTGCCCGCCGGACGGCAGCCAGAGGCCCGCCTTGCGATGGGCGACGAGCAGCAGCTCCCGCCGGGCCTCGTCGAGTACGACGAAGTAGCTCACCAGGTGCGGATCCGGGACGTCCGGTTTCGCGGTCCGGTGAACCGGGGCCCCGCCGGCCAGCCAGTCCAGCGTCGTCTGCCGGTGGGCACGCTCGGTCTCGTCCCAGGGGCGGATGCCCTCGACCAGGTCGACCAGTCGCCGCCGCGACGCCGTGGCCGCGGTCACGGCGTCGGTGCCGAGGCAGGCGCGTTCCGGTCTCTTCGGTCGTACTCCGCGACCAGCCGCTTCGGCGCCTGCTGACGCCACGCCTGCTCCACGAGGGAGCGAACCCGGACGGTGGAGACGTCACCGAGCTGTACCTGCAGACCGAGGAAGCTCTTCCGGGCGTCCGGCCGCCTGAGGGCCTCGTACGTGGCGGGATCGGCGGCCGCCACGTCGTACGCCTCCTGCTCGGCGATACAGAACACGGCGGTCGTGCTGTCCTGCCCCATGCCGACGAAGGTCCGGCCGCGCACCTTGAAGACGGGCACGTGGAAGCGGAAGTGGTCGATCTCCTCGACCTCGGGCAAGGCGGTCGCCCACCGGCGGATGTCGTTCGTACTGGTCACGCCGACACCGTACCGACGGCCACCGACCGGACCGCCCGCGTTTTCCGAACCTCAGCGCAGACCGGCTCGTGTCCCCATCGGGACCAGGACCGTCGTGGCGACCAGGAGGACGGCGCACCCCACGAGCGCTGGACGCAGCCCGATCGACGCCGCGACGAGGGCGACGGCGCCACCACAGACGACCTCACCGGCGTACTCCGCCTGCGCCAGGAACGAATGGACCGTCGCCCGAACGTCACCGCTGGTCTCCCGGTTGACCCAGATGGTCGCGATCACCCGAGTCAGGGGAACCGCGACCCCGGCGACGAACAGGACGGCCACACCGCCGTGGACGTACCCGGGTGAGCTCGCCAGGCCGACGAGACCGAGCGCCCCCACGGCACACGCCACGACGTAGCCGCGTGGGGCCGTGCGTACGTCGTCGATACGCGGCTCCACCAGGCGCAGCGCGACCGCGCCGACGAGCAGAGTGAGGACACCAAGGACGGTGAACCAGGTGACCGGATCGGCAGGGAACCCGAGCTCGACCAGGCGCCGCGGACACAGGCGACCGAAGGCGTCCTCGGCGCCGTTGACCAGGAAGGTCCCCGCGAAGACGACGAGGAGGACGCGGCTGCACCGCACCAGTGCCACTCCTCGGGCCGCGATCCGCCACGAGGCGGACCAGCGCCCGGTGCGCGTCGGCACGAACCGGCCCTCGCGGAAGCGGCAGCCGACGTACGCGCCGAGCGCCAGCATGGCGCTACCGGCCAGCACCATCGCGGTGCTCCGGTTCATCAGGGAGGCCAGCGCGCCGACGCTCACCATCCCGGCCGCCGCTCCCGTCAGCTGCGCCCGCCCCGCCCGGACCAGCACGCCGGAGACACGTGCGGGATCGTCGAGCTCGTCGGTGATCCAGGCGACGTCGGCACCGCTGGCAAACGTCCATGCCAGGCCCCAGAGCATCTGGGTCGCGACCACCAGCCAGAAGCCGGTCACCAGGCCGGTGGCCAGCATGGCGCTGCCCATCAGCAGGTGGCTGAGCACCAAGGACCACTTCCGGCTCACCGTGTCGGCGACCACGCCGGCCGGAACCTCGAACCCGAACGCGACCAGCCCCTGCGCCACGCCGATCAGCACCAGCTGCGCGGCCGACAGGTGCGCGTCGACGACGAGGTAGACGCTGGCGACCAACCACCAGCCCCGGTGGAGGAACGCCCGGCACCAGGTCCAGCGGACGAAGACGGTGACCGGATCCCGGTCGCTCACCCGGCCTGGGCTCATCGCGGCGGCTCCCCACCGGCAGGCATGGCGGTGATGCTGACACGGCGCCTCCGTACGAGTCGACGCCATTTCGTCCAACCCGAGGTGTCGGACTTTCCGGGGTTCGGGTCCGGTCTGGGAGTGGGGCGGGTGGGTATCTCGTGGGTGGCGTACGCGCGGGGACAGCTGTCGGCCGGGGGTGGATGTGGGGTTCCCGACATCGACCGGGTTCGAGCTGACCCTCTTCGTGGTGGGTCGCTCGGAGTCGTCGTCGCGCGCGGAGGTCCAGCTGAGAGCCCTCTGCGAGGCCTTGGTCCCGGGCGCGTACGAACTGCGGGTGGTCGACGTCGACGAGGAACCCGAACTTGCCGAGCGGGAACAGATCGTCCTCACGCCGACGGTCGTACGGTCGATGCCGCTGCCGGAGGTCAGGGTGGTCGGCGATCTGTCCGACGACGAACGCACTGCCGCCGCGCTGGGGCTTCCCACCACCTTCCAGTCCCGGATCGAACGGCTGCGAGATGAGCGATAACGCGCTGGAGAAGGTCCCGACCGGCATCAACGGGTTCGACCCGATCGCCCTGGGTGGGCTGCCGCGTGGCAGGTGCACGCTCGTGACCGGGAGCACCGGCACCGGGAAGACGTTGTTCGCCATGGAGTACCTCGCCCGGGGCCTCGCCGAGTACGGGCAGCCCGGAGTGTTCGTCACGTTCGAGGAGTCGCCCGCGGATCTGCGCCGGAACGCGTCGTCGCTGGGCTTCCCGGTGGAGCAGTGGGAACGGGAAGGCAGGTGGACGTTCCTCGACGCGTCGTTCGAGAGTACGCAGGAGACTCTCACCGCCGGCCACTACAACTACGCCGCACTGGTCAGCAGGATCGGGAACGCGGTCCGCGCGACGAACGCCGCGCGGGTCTGTATCGACTCGATCGGCGCCATCCTCGCGAGGTACCCCAACGTCACCTCGGTCCGGACCGAGCTCTTCCGGTTCGTCACGCATCTGAAGGAACTCGGTGTCACCTCCGTCGTCACCGCCGAACGACTGCGGGAGTACGACGGGGTCTCCCACCTCGGCGTGGAGGAGTTCGTCCTGGACAACGTGGTCATTCTGCGCAACGTGCTGCAGGGCGAGCGGCGCCGGCGAACCGTCGAGATCGTGAAGTTCCGCGGCGCGCCACACCGGACCGGTGAGTGGCTGTTCACCATCGACCCCGTCGAGGGGATGGTCATCATCCCGCTCGCGTTCCTTCGACCGGGCACGCACGCGTCGACCGAGCGGGTCAGTCTCGGCAACCCGGACCTGGACCGCATGTGCGGAGGAGGCGTGTACCGCGACTCGATCGTCCTGCTGACCGGGCCGACCGGGTCGGGCAAGACGCTGACCGGGCTGAGGTTCGCCCAGGCGGCGTTCGACGCCGGTGAGCGCTGCCTGCTGTACACGTTCGACGAGACCCTCGAACAGCTGTCCCGGAGCGCGGCGGGCTGGGGGATCGACCTTCCGGCCGTGCAGGGGACGGGCCTGTTGAAGGCGCTGTCCACCTATCCGGAGACGGCTTCCATCGAGGACCACTTCCTCAACATCCGCAGAGAGATCGAGGCGTTCAGGCCGAGGCGGCTGGTGATCGACACGATCTCCGCCCTGGAACGCATCGTGGCCCCTCGCGGACTGCTGGACTTCGTCCTCGCCCTCACCGCTCTCCTGCGGCCGTACGAGATCACGACCCTGCTCACGTCCGCCCCGACCGGACGCTTCACCTCCAGCCTCACCCCGTCGATCGCCGCGGAGATCGCCAGCCTCATCGACAGCACCATCACCCTGCGCTACGTGGAGCGGGGAGGCTCGATGCATCGCGTGGTCGCGGTCCTGCAGCACCGGGGGTCGGAGCACGACGCCGCCATTCGGCAGGTGTTCATCGACGCGTCCGGGATGCACTTCGGCGAACCGCTGCCCGACGCGCCCTCCTCCCTCAGCGGGGACGTCACCCCATGACCGGGCGTCGGCCGGCCGGGGGAGGACGGATCCGCAGCACGTTGGCCACGGCCCTGCCGGGGGCAACTCCCCCGGGTGGCTCTAGCGCTCCGGCAGCGTCGGGTGGGGCGGCGTGGGCCTGATGTCGACCATGGAGGTGGTGATGGCCCATCGTTCGTGGTCTCGCCAGGCGCCGTCGATGTACAACAGTTCGGGCGAGTAGCCCTCCTGGCGGAAGCCGACTCGGCGAACCAGCTTGAGCGAGGCGTGGTTGCCGGGCTGGATCTGGGCTTCGAGCCGGTGGAGCCGCAACTGCTCGAAGGCGTAGCGCACCACCACCGTGACCCCTTCGCTCAGGTACCCCTGGCCGGCGGACGGGGCAAAGGCGGCGTAGGCGATGGCCCCGGACTGGAACCGTCCCCGAATGATGCTGTTGATGTTGACCAGACCGGCGATGGCTCCACTGCCGCGCACGCAGACCAGCAACGACTCCTCGCCGGACTCCGCGTACCGCGCGAGGTAGGCCTGGAACTGCTCCGGTGTGGACGGCAGGGACATCCAGGGGTGATGCAGTTGCGTGCTGGCGCGCACCAGGTCGAGGAACTCGTCCTGGTCCCGGCCGGCGAGGTGGCGCAGAGTCACCCGGCGGGAGGTGTCCGGTCGGCCGGCCAGGAAGACATCGATCGCCGCGTCGTTCACGGACGGGACGGTACCGAACGCTCACCGGTCGCCTGCGCCGCGGCCGGGCGCGACCTGGTGGTGGTCTTGTGGTGGTGGAGATGACCGTAGAGCACCGAATGCTGCGAGTGTCCTGACCTGCCGAGCCTCGGCGAGGCTACCCTGCGCCGGGTGAAGTCGAGACCGACGTCCGTACCCCGGTGCCTGGTCACTGGCGCCCAGGGAGTCGGGTGCAGCTCTTCGCGCCCTGGTCGAGGATGTAGCTGATGCAAGCAGCGGAGGTGCGGCGTGCGGTGGCTGCCGCGAGGTCAACCGCCACAGCCCTCGACTTGGCGGTCGATGACGCTGTCGTCCTCAATGACTCCAACCGGCTCGTCGTCCGCCTGACGCCATGCGACATCGTCGCCCGGGTCGCGCCCGTGACCCATCACGCTGGGAGCGCAGAGCGAGAAGTCGAGCTCGTGAAGCGGCTGGTGCAGACGGACAGCCCGGTCGCCGCGCTCGACGCCCGGGTCGAACCACGCGTCTTCGTGCGTGACGGCTTCGCGATCGCCATGTGGACCTACTTCGAACCGGTTCGTCGAGCGCTTCCGTCGGCTGAGTACGCGCACGCGCTTGGGCGTCTTCATGCCGGCCTGCGGCAGATGGATGTCACGATGCCCCACTTCATGGATCGCGTTGTGGAGACGCAACAAGACGTTGCCAACCGTGACGTCACCCCCGACCTCACGGATGCGGACCGGGCATTGCTCGCCAACGTGCTGCGTGATCTGCGGGGATCGATCGTCGAACGGGGCGCCCCCGAGCAGCTGCTGCACGGCGAGCCGCACCCGGGGAACGTGCTCGACACGAACAACGGGCCGCTCTTCATCGACTTCGAGAACACCGCCCACGGGCCTGTGGAGTACGACCTTGCCTGGGTGCCCAAAGGAGTCGGCGACCGCTACCCGAAAGCTGACCAAGATCTGGTCGACGAATGCCGGGGTCTCGTGCTGGCGATCGTCGCGATGCACCGCTGGCGTCTCGGCGACCAACACCCGAGCGGCCGGAGATCAGGAGTGGCGTTCCTCGACGTCCTGCGGGCGGGTCCGCCGTGGCCAGCGCTCGATTCCGTTCGTTGGTAGGTACGTCCACCCAGCTACCGCAGGACCACCTGGTCCGAATGCCGACGGTCATCCGCCTGACCTGGCGTTGTGTGGTGGTGGAGACGAGGGGACTCGAACCCCTAACCCCTGCCTTGCAAAGGCAGTGCTCTGCCAGTTGAGCTACGCCCCCGGGAGCGACGCCGGAGCGCCGAGCTGGTCGATCAGTGGGCGCCACCGGAAGGCGGGACCGGGTCGGTTGCCTCCGCCCACAGGTTCTGTTCTGCCTTGTCCGCCTGCAACCGCTTGTACGCGAACCAGCCGCCCGCGATCGCCACAGCGGCGAGGAGTGCCTTCTTGATCATCGGGAGCCTCCTTGAACGACGCCGGCCTGGGATGACCGCACCCCTGCGGGTGGCCGACACGGGCACGACATCGCTGCCGTGTCGAACGTGCCGGCCGCTCGGGTGAGTGGGCCTAACTGGACTTGAACCAGTGACCTCTTCCTTATCAGGGAAGCGCTCTAACCGTCTGAGCTATAGGCCCGGGCGCCGACGAACGTTACCGCAACCCTAGCGTCCCGCCCAAACCGGTTCGACGCGGGTACCACCAACGGGACGGTGCGCGACCGGACGCGCTCGGAGATCACCTTTGGATCACCGAGCACTGCTTCCGGGCGCGGTCCCGCCGCCGTCAGTCGTCCTCGGCGAGCGTGACCTCCAGACCACCCAGCAGGCTGGCGGACAGGTTGTAGAGGAACGCGCACAGCGTGGCGATCGCGGTGATCAGGATGACGTCGACCACACAGATCAGCGCGGTGAATCCGAGGACCCGCTGCAGTCCGATGTAGTCCTCGAGGTTGAACCGGGTCTCGGAGGCGCTGCCCAGCACGTCGGTGATCGTCCGGCTGATGGAGTCGTACACGCCTGCCGCCTGGAGGACGTACCAGACCACGCTGACCGCGACGACGGTCACGATCGCGAACGCGATGGACAGCAGGAACGCCGTCTTCATCACCGACCATGGGTCGAGCCGGACCGCCCGGAGCCGGGCCCGGCGCACGCGGGTGCGCGGGTCCGGTGGCGGCTGCGGCGCGGCCAGGATCCGCTGGCGGAGCCCGTTACGCTCCCGGATCGCCGCCGGGTCGGTCGGCCTGTTGGGTGCGGGCCGACGCAGATCGGGGCGGGGCGGCGCCGCACGCGGGGTATCATCCGGACCGTTCTGGGCTTTTCGCCCAGAACGGTTGCTCTGGCCAGCTCCGCCCCCGGCCGAGGGGATGACTTGGGTAGCGGATTCGTCAGGCCCGCCGTTCCGTGTCACGTGCTGTCCTCCTGGCTGTCGGCCTGGTCCTGCCCGGCCGGACCGTCGGTAGGTCCATCATCAGTGGGCAGGTCGTCGGCCGTCTCCGGTTTCCCGTCGTCCCCAGCATCGTCCTCGGTGTTCCGGGCGATGGCAACGACCGAATCCCCCTCGCGAACGTCGGCGAAGATGACGCCCATGGTGTCACGTCCCTTCGCTGCCACGTCCGCGACCGGGCTTCTGGTCACCTGTCCACTGGCTTTGACGGACAGAACCCGGTCCCCGTTGCTTACCACGATTGCCCCGACGAGGGAGCCGCGGGCGTCCGAAATCCGCATAGCCTTGATTCCCAGTCCCCCGCGGCCCTGCCGGCGGTACTCGGACACGGCGGTCCGCTTGGCGTAGCCACCGTCGGTGACCGTGAAGACGTACTGGCCCTCTTCCTGACCGGCCCGGATCACCGCCATCGACAACAGTTCGTCACCGTCGCGGAAACGCATCCCGGTCACACCGGAGGTAGCCCGGCCCATCGGGCGCAGCTGTCCGTCATCGGCCACGAATCGCACCGCCTGAGCCTTGCGGGAGACCAGGAGGAGTTCGTCGTCGGGGTTGACCAGCTCCGCGCCGATCAGTTCGTCGTCGTCGTCGCGGAAATTCAAGGCGATGACCCCGGCCGCGCGGTTGGAGTCGTACTCCCGCAGCGGGGTCTTCTTGACCAGGCCCTTCTTGGTGGCGAGGACGAGGTACGGGAACTGCTCGTAGTCGGCGATCGCCAGCACCTCGGCGATCTCCTCGTCCGGCTGGAACGACAGCAGCCCGGCGACGTGGCCGCCCTTCGCGTCCCGCGCCGCCTCGGGCAGCTCGTACGCCTTGGCGCGGTAGACCCGACCCCGGTTGGTGAAGAACAACAGCCAGTGATGGGTGCGGGTCACGAACAGGTGGTTGATCACGTCGTCGCCACGCAACGCCGCGCCGCGTACGCCCTTTCCGCCGCGCTTCTGGCTGCGGTAGAGGTCACTACGGGTGCGTTTGGCGTAGCCACCCATCGTGATGGTGACCACGACCTCCTCGTCGGGGATGAGGTCGGCCGCGGTCAGGTCACCGTCGGCGGGAATGATCTGCGTACGCCGGTCGTCGCCGTAGCGGTCGACGATGGCGGTCAGCTCCTCCGCCACGATCGTCCGCTGGCGCTGCGGCGAGGCGAGGATGTCCTTGTAGTCGGCGATCCGGGCCTCCAGCTCGGCCAGCCGCTCCAGGATCGCCTGGCGTTCGAGCGCGGCCAGCCGGCGCAGCTGCATGTCGAGGATGGCCCGCGCCTGGATCTCGTCGATCTCCAGCAGCTCGATCAGCCCGGTGCGGGCGTCGTCGGCCGAGGGGCTGCGCCGGATCAGCGCGATGACCTCGTCCAGCGCGTCCAGCGCCTTGGCCAGGCCGCGGTAGACGTGGGCGTCCTCCTCCGCCTTGCGCAGCCGGAAGCGGGTGCGCCGCTGGATGACGTCGATCTGGTGGTCGATCCAGTGCGAGATGAACTGGTCGAGGGAGAGCGTGCGCGGAATCCCGTCGACCAGCGCCAGCATGTTGGCGCCGAAGTTGTCCTGCAACTGGGTGTGCTTGTAGAGGTTGTTGAGGACGACCTTCGCGATCGCGTCCCGCTTGAGGACGACGACCAGGCGCTGGCCGGTGCGGGAGGAGGAGTCGTCGCGTACGTCGGCGATGCCGGTGACCTTGCCGGAGTCGGCGAGCTCGGCGATCCGCAGGGCGAGGTTGTCCGGGTTGACCTGGTAGGGCAGCTCGGTGATGACCAGACAGGTCCGGCCCTTGCTGTCCTCCTCCACGTCGACCACCGCGCGCATGGTGATCGAGCCGCGGCCGGTGCGGTAGGCGTCCTCGATCCCACGGTTGCCGACGATGAGCGCGCCGGTCGGGAAGTCCGGGCCGGGAATGCGCTCCATCGCGGCGGCGAGGATCTCCTCCCTGGTGGCCTCGGGGTGCTCAAGCGCCCACAGCGCCGCCGAGGAGACCTCGCGCATGTTGTGCGGCGGGATGTTGGTGGCCATCCCGACCGCGATCCCGGCCGAGCCGTTCACCAGCAGGTTGGGGAACCGGCTGGGGAGTACGACCGGCTCCTGCCCACGACCGTCGTAGTTGGCGCGGAACTCGACGGTGTCCTCGTCGATGTCGCGCACCATCTCCATGGCCAGCGGGGCCATCCGGCACTCGGTGTACCGCATCGCGGCCGGCGGGTCGTTGCCGGGCGAGCCGAAGTTGCCCTGCCCCTGCACCAGCGGGTGCCGCTTGGTCCACGGCTGCGCCAGGCCGACGAGGGTGTCGTAGATCGCACTGTCGCCGTGGGGGTGGTACTGACCCATCACGTCACCGACGACGCGGGAGCACTTGGAGAAGCCCCGGTCCGGGCGGTATCCGCCGTCGTACATGGCGTACAGCACGCGGACGTGCACCGGCTTCAACCCGTCGCGGACGTCCGGCAGCGCCCGCCCCACGATCACGCTCATGGCGTACTCGAGGTAGTTGCGCTGCATCTCCGACTGGAGATCGACCGGGTTGATCCTGGAGGGGGGAGGAGGTGGAGCAGCGGTGGTGTCTTCGGTCACTGGACCTGTTCCTTCGCACTACGGTCGCCCACGGGGGACGACGCGAGGTGTCCGGGCGAACCGGTGGACGGGGAGCTGGACGATGCGACGAGAGTCATCAGATGTCGAGGAACCGGACGTCTTTTGCGTTGCGCTGGATGAACGAACGCCGTTGCTCGACGTCCTCACCCATGAGTACGGAGAAGATCTCGTCCGCCTGCGCCGCGTCGTCGAGGGTGACCTGACCCAGGATCCGGCCGTCGGGATCCATCGTGGTCTCCCACAGCTCGTCGGCGTTCATCTCGCCCAGACCCTTGTAACGCTGGATCGGGTTCTCCTTCGGCAGCTTCCGGCCTGCCTCCTGGCCCGCGGCCAGCAGACCGTCGCGTTCGCGGTCGGAGTAGGCGAGCTCGTGCGGTGCGTTGGACCAGCGGATCTTGAACAACGGCGGCTGCGCGATGTAGACGTGGCCGGCCTCGATGACCTGCTTCATGAAACGGAACAGCAACGTGAGCAGCAGCGTGGTGATGTGCTGGCCGTCCACGTCGGCGTCGGCCATCAGCACGATCTTGTGGTAGCGCAGCTTGGCCAGGTCGAAGTCCTCGTGGATGCCGGTGCCCAGGGCCGCGATGATCGCCTGGACCTCGGCGTTCTGCAGCACCCGGTCGATGCGGGCCCGCTCGACGTTGAGGATCTTGCCCCGGATCGGCAGGATCGCCTGGATCCGCGGATCGCGACCACCCTTGGCCGACCCGCCCGCGGAGTCGCCCTCCACGATGAAGATCTCGCACTCGTCGGGATTGGTCGACTGGCAGTCGGCGAGCTTGCCGGGCAGGCCACCGCCACCGAGCAGTCCCTTGCGGTTGCGGGCCAGGTCGCGCGCCTTCCGGGCGGCCACCCGGGCGGTCGCGGCGGCGATGCCCTTGCGCACGATGTCGCGGCCCTCACCCGGGTTCTTCTCGAACCACTGGCTGAGCTGGTCGTACATCAGCGTCTGGACGAACGTCTTGGCCTCGGTGTTGCCGAGCTTGGTCTTCGTCTGGCCCTCGAACTGCGGCTGCTCCATCTTGACCGAGATGATCGCGGTCAGGCCCTCGCGCACGTCGTCGCCGCTCAGCCGGTCCTCACGCTTCTTGATGAGGTTCCAGTCCTCACCGAACCTGTTCACCAGGCTGGTCAGCGCGGATCGAAAGCCCTCCTCGTGCGTGCCGCCCTCGTGGGTGTTGATCGCGTTGGCGAACGTGTGCACCGACTCGGTGAAGGAGGAGTTCCACTGCATCGCGACGTCCAGGCTCATGCCGGCCTTGTCGTCCTCTGCCTCGAACGCGATCACGCTGCGGTGCACCGGATCCTTGGCGGCGTTGAGGTGCGCGACATAGTCGACGATGCCGTTCTCGTAGCAGAAGACGTCCTCGCGTACCTGCCCCGACTCGGTCATGTCGACCCGCTCGTCGCGCAGGGCGATGGTCAGGCCCTTGTTGAGGAACGCCATCTCACGCAGCCGGGTGGCGATCGTCTCGTAGGAGAACGTCGTCACCTCGAAGATGTCCGGCGTGGGCCAGAAGCTGATGGTGGTGCCGGTCTCCTCGGTCTCCTCGTGCTGCTGGAGTGGATGGTCGGGCTCACCGAGGTGGTACGACTGGGTCCAGCGGTGGCCGGCGTTCCTGACCTCGACCTCGAGCCGGGTCGACAGCGCGTTGACGACGGAGATGCCCACACCGTGCAGGCCTCCGGAAACCTTGTAGCCGCCGCCGCCGAACTTCCCGCCGGCGTGCAGCACGGTCATGACGACCTCGACCGCCGAGCGTCCCTCCGACTCGACGATGCCGGTGGGGATTCCGCGGCCGTTGTCGACCACCCGCAGGCCGCCGTCGGCGAGGATGGTGACCTCGACCCGGTCGGCGTGGCCGGCCATCGCCTCGTCGACCGCGTTGTCGACGGCCTCCCAGACGAGTTGGTGGAGACCCCGTTCACCGGTTGAGCCGATGTACATGCCCGGGCGCTTGCGTACGGCATCCAGGCCCTCGAGAACCCTGATCGCGCTAGCGTCGTACTGAGGCACTTCACCAGTCGTCGTCACGTGTGGTTGACCTCCTGCCAACAGGACACGAAAAGGCCGCTCCGGTTGTGAGCACGTCCGGCGTTCGATCTGAACGCGGCGCCCCAGACGGTTGGAGCGGCCTGAACTGCCGCCATTGTACTCGTCCGGAGCCGCAGAAGCATGTCTGGCAGGCCCTGGAAGCCCTACTGGCCCGCACAGCCGCGGCTGAGGTATCCCCCTCCGTACCTTCGCTTCCGCTGATCGGTCTGAGTGGCTTCTGCGGACGATCACGGGTGGGCGGGCGGGGACGGGCCGGGGCGACCGGAACCAGGCCGTTCGGAGCTGGCCCGGACGACAGGAGCAGAGGGGACGATGGCGGCAACGCGGGCGAATCGGCGTCGCTGCCCGGGCTCCGGCGGAGGGTGAACCCGGGCAGCTCAGCCGTAGGTGTCCCGGGGACCCCGTCCGTCGCGGACGCTGCGCAGACCCCGCTGCCAGCTCGGCGCCGACGGACCGAGAACGACCACCCGGCGGACGGTGCCGTCCCCGAGTTCCTCGTTCAGCCGCCGGACCAGGCTCGGCGCGAGCAGCCGGACCTGGGTCGCCCACGCGGTCGAGTCGGCCCGGACGGTCAGTTCGGCGTCGACGTACCGCTCCGCGCGACAATGCGCGGCGACGTCCGGCCCGACGATGTGGTCCCAGCGGGCGAGCGCACCGGCGACCGCCACGTCGGTGCTCCAGCCGCGTTCGTCGACCAGCCGGCCGATGGTGGCGTCGAGCACCTGCGGGTCACGGTCGTCGGGACCGGCACCGGACCGGGTGGTTCGCGTCGTGCGACCTGACCGGGAACGCCGATCGGCGCGGCCCGCCGAACCGGACCGCCCACCCGCGCGGCCACCGGGGCCGCCGAGCCCGGGACGTGCGAGGGCTGCCGCGACCGCCCGGGCCAGTTCGAGGCCGGACGGATTCCAGGTCGCGTCGCCGTCGTCGGGCGAGTGGGGGCCTTCCGGCGCCTCGTCGACCTGACCGGCCGGAGTCTGGACCTCCCCCCCGACGGGGTCGACAAGGTCGGCGGGCACCGTGGGGTCGAGGGCGTTCGAAGCGCCGGGGAACGGCGTGGACGGTTCGGCCGGAGTCGAGCCCTCCGGCTGGTCACGCGGCTCGGTCGGCACGCTCGACCCTCCCTTCAGCCACGACGTAGCGCGCCCCGGCCAGCTGCTCCGGGACATCCTCGGCCACGGCCGCGGTGACCAGCACCTGCTCCGCGCCGGCGACCAGGCCCGCCAACCGGCGCCGGCGGCCGGCGTCGAGTTCGGCGAACACGTCGTCCAGGATCAGCACCGGCTCGCCGCCGTCGCTGGACAACAGGTCGTACGCCGCGAGCCGCAGCGCCAGCGCCACCGACCACGACTCGCCGTGGCTGGCGTACCCCTTCGCGGGGAATTCTCCGAGGCTCAGGACCACGTCGTCGCGGTGCGGACCGACCAGCGAGACGCCGCGGCGTACCTCCTCGTCCCGGCGTTCGGCCAGCGCGGCGGTGACGTCGTCGGCCAGCGCGGCGGCGGTGACCTGGTCGCCGAGTTCGGCGGAGCAGCGGTAGTCGAGCCGGACCTCCTCCTGCGTGGGCGAGACGTGTGCGTACGCCTTCGCCACCAGGGGACCCAGCAACTCGATGGTGGCCAGCCTGGCAGCGAGGAGCTCCCCGCTGAGCCGGGCCAGGTGCGAGTCCCACGCGTCCAGTGTGCGCAGCGCACCCGAGGACGCCTGGGCTGCTGTCTTCAGCAGGGTGTTCCGCTGGCGCAGGACCCGGTCGTAGTCCTGGCGTACGCCGGCGAGTCTCGGCGCGCGGGCCACCAGCAACTCGTCCAGGAACCGCCGCCGGGTGTCCGGGTCGCCCTTCACCAGGGCGAGGTCCTCGGGTGCGAACAGGACCGTGCGGAGAACTCCGAGCACGTCCCGCGGCCGGGAGACCGGCGACCGGTTGAGCCGGGCCCGGTTGGCGCGGCCGGGCGTGACCTCGAGCTCGATCAGCAGGTGCCGGGCGTCACGGACGACGTCCCCGCGGACGATCGCACGGGTGGCGTCGGCGCGCACCAGCGGCGCGTCGTGCGGCACCCGGTGCGATCCGAGCGTGGCGAGGTAACCGACCGCCTCCACGAGATTGGTCTTGCCCTGGCCGTTCTGGCCCAGAAACACCGTGACCCCGGGTTCGAGGTCGAGCTCGACCGTGGCGTAGTTGCGGAAGTCGGTGAGGGAGAGATGCGCGACGTACACGGCAGTGCGTCGGAGGATGGGCTCAGGGAGCCTCGGTGTCCGGGCGCACCGCATGGGCGTCCGGGTGCACCGCGTGGCCGCCGAACTGGTTGCGCATCGCGGCGATCGCCTTCATCGCCGGGGAGTCCTCCTGGCGGGACGCGAAACGGGCGAACAGCGCCGCGGCGATGGCGGGCATGGGTACGGCGTTGTCGATGGCGGCCTCGACGGTCCAGCGACCTTCGCCGGAGTCGTCGGCGTACCCCTTGATCTTCTCCAGCCCCTGGTCCTCCTCGAGTGCGGAGACCAGCAGGTCGAGCAGCCAGGACCGGATCACCGTGCCCTCGCGCCAGGAGCGGAAGACGTCGGTGACGTTGTCGACGATGTCGGTGGCCTCGAGAAGCTCGTAGCCCTCGGCGTAGGCCTGCATCACGCCGTACTCGATGCCGTTGTGCACCATCTTCGCGAAGTGGCCGGCGCCGACCTTGCCGGCGTGGACGAAGCCGAACTCGCCCTCCGGCTTGAGCGCGTCGAACGCCGGCTGGACCTTGGCCACGTCCTCGGCGGTGCCACCGCACATCAGCGCGTAGCCGTTGGTGCGGCCCCACACCCCGCCGGACACGCCGCAGTCGACGAACCCGATGCCGCGTTCGGCGAGCGTCTGGGCGCTGGTGACGTCGTCGGTCCACCGCGAGTTGCCGCCGTCGACGACCACGTCACCGTCGTCGAGAAGCTTGGCGAGCTCGGCGATCACCGCTCGGGTCGGTGCCCCGGCCGGCACCATCACCCACACGACGCGTGGCCGCGACATCTGGGCGACCATGGCCTCGAGACTGTCCACGTCGGAGACCTCGGGATTGTGGTCGTACCCCACGACCGTGTGATCGGCTGCTCGCAGGCGCTCCCGCATGTTCGCGCCCATCTTGCCCAGCCCGACAAGCCCGATCTCCATCAGAACCAGTCCCTTCTCGTGTGCCGGTACGCCGTTCCTCCCGTGTGCTGCCCCAACGTCGCCGGGGCATTCCCGCATCGGCCTGCTGATCGGCCCGAGTGAGCCCGTCGAGCCTCAGCTCTGCAGCCGTACCGGCATCAGCAGGTAGCGATAGTCGCTGTTCGGCTCGGCGTCGGCAGCGGCCAGGCCGGTGAGGACGGCCGGACGGGTCGACTGGGTGAACGCGAACTGCGCGATCGGCGCCTCGATCGCGCCCAGGCCGTCGAGGAGGTACTGCGGGTTGAACCCGATGGTCAGCCCTTCGCCCTCGATGGTCGCGTCGATCGACTCCGACGCCTGGGCCTCGTCGCTGCTGCCCGCCTCCAAGGTGGCGACCCCGTCGTCGAACGTCAGCCGGATCGGGGTGTTGCGTTCGGCCACCAGGGCGACGCGCTTCAGCGACTCGACGAGGGAGCTCGTCTCCACCCGGGCGACGGTCTGCTGCTCGGGCGGGAAGAGCGTGCGGTACTTCGGGAACTCACCGTCCAGCAACCGGGTGGTCGTCCGGCGCTGGGAGCCACCGGTGGTGCCGGTGAAGCCCACGAGTCCCTCGCCGCTGCCGGTGCCCGGAGCGGCGAGCGCGATCGTCACGTCCGATCCGGCACCGAACGCCTTGGCCGTGTCGGCGAGGACCCGGGCCGGCACCAGAGCGGTGGCGGACAGGTCGGACTGCTCGGGCGACCAGGTGAACTCGCGTACCGCGAGGCGGTAGCGGTCGGTCGCGGCGAGCGTCACCGACGAGCCCTCGATCTCGATCCGGACGCCGGTGAGGACCGGCAGCATGTCGTCGCGTCCGGCGGCCACGGCCACCTGCGAGACGGCGTTGGCGAACACGTCGCCCTTCACCATGCCGGAGGCGGCCGGCATCTGGGGCAGCTCGGGGTAGTCCTCGACCGGCAGCGTCTGCACGGTGAACCGCGCGCTGCGGCAGGTCACCACGACCTTGCCGCCCTCGGCGGTGAGGTCGACCGGCTGGGCCGGCAGGCTCCGGCTGATGTCTGCGAGCAGGCGCCCGGACACCAACGCCGAACCCTCGGCGGAGACGTCGGCGGGCACGCTGACGCGCGCGGAGGTTTCGTAGTCGAAGCCGGACAGCAGCAACTCACCGTCGCGGGCCTCGACCAACATGCCGGCAAGCACGGGCAGCGAGGGCCTGGACGGAAGGCTGCGTGCCACCCAGGCCACCGAATCGGCGAGGACGTCACGGTCTACGCGGAACTTCACCGCTCTTCGCCTCCTCGACGGACAGCGGCCAACTGGGAGCACGACGCTACACCGCCGACCAGGTCGGCGGTGGCGGCGGGGCGACCTGACGGATCCGCAGTGCACCTCCCCGTCCGGGCCCGGTCGCCGCCCCGGTCGGCCGTCGGGGTCTGAAAGTGCGGGGGCTGGTGACGTCGTCCCCAGGAGCGGGCCGTTGGGGATTGTGGAGTTCTTGTCATCGACGTAAATAGGCTCAGCTTCGTCATAGGTGCGGTGGACACTGGGGATAACTCGCGTTTGCGCTGCTCAGCGGGCCTGCGAGCGTCCACCGGGGCTGTGTGTGCGGCTGGGGGTGCCTGGGTGGGCCCGGTGGACCGTTGAGTTCTGTCCCACCCGATCCACAGTTCTTCCCCGACCGGGTCCGGATTGATCCACAGAGTTGTCCCCAGGGTGTGAGCACTGCGCGAGGGTGTGACGGGCAGTTCGTGCTGGCGTGCCGCGGTGAGGTGGTTCAGGAGGAACGGGCCTGCTGCTTGATGCGGTTCGTGAGCTCCGTCACCTGGTTGTAGACGCTGCGCCGTTCAGCCATCAGCTGCCGGATCTTCCGGTCCGCGTGCATCACCGTGGTGTGGTCACGCCCGCCGAACTGCTGGCCGATCTTCGGCAGCGACAGGTCGGTGAGCTCGCGGCAGAGGTACATCGCGATCTGCCGCGCCGTCACCAGGACCCGGCTGCGGCTGGAGCCGCAGAGGTCGTCCATCGACAGGCCGAAGTACGACGACGTCTGCGCCATGATCTGGCCGGCGGTGATCTCCGGCTCGCCACCGGTAGGGATGAGGTCCTTGAGCACGATCTCGGCCAGGGCGAGGTCGACGGCCTGCCGGTTGAGACTGGCGAACGCCGTCACCCGGATCAGTGCGCCCTCGAGCTCACGGATGTTGGTCTGGATCTTGCTGGCGATGAACTCCAGCACCTCCGGCGGCGCGGTGAGGCGTTCCTGGGCGGCCTTCTTGCGCAGGATCGCGATCCGGGTCTCCAGATCGGGCGGCTGGATGTCGGTGATCAGTCCCCACTCGAACCGGTTGCGCAGCCGGTCCTCCAGCGTCTCCAGGCGCTTCGGCGGCCGGTCCGAGGAGATCACGATCTGCTTGTTCGCGTTGTGGAGCGCGTTGAAGGTGTGGAAGAACTCCTCCTGCGTGCGCTCCTTGTTCTCCAGGAACTGGATGTCGTCGACCAGGAGTACGTCCACGTCGCGGTAGCGGCGCTGGAACGTCGGCGCCTTGTCGTCCCGGATCGAGTTGATGAAGTCGTTGGTGAACTCCTCGCTGGACACGTAACGAATCCGGGCGTTCGCGAAGAGGTTCCGGACGTAGTGGCCGATCGCGTGCAGCAGGTGGGTCTTTCCGAGCCCGGAGTCGCCGTAGATCAACAACGGGTTGTACGCCTTGCCCGGCGCCTCCGACACGGCCACCGCCGCCGCGTGGGCGAACCGGTTGGACGAGCCGATGACGAACGTGTCGAAGAGGTACTTCGGGTTCAGCCGCGGGGGCTCGCTGTCGGCGCGTACCGGCTGTCCGGGGGGCGCGGACGACAAGGCGAAGGCGTCCGTCCCGCTCACGCCGCCGTTCAACCCGGACCGGGGGAGATCGGGTACGCCGGACCGGCCTGAGGAGGCCGGGTCCACTGAGGACGAACCGGACATCCCGGGCGCCTGCGTTCCGGTGCCTCCCTGGGCGTGTGGTCCGGCGGGGGGCCCGCCACGCTCGGGCCCCTGGTCGTACTCTCCGCCGGCGGCGGGCGTGCTCGCCCTCCCGCCAGGGTCGTCGTGATCGTCGAGTGAGAGCGAGGGTTCGACGGTGACGGCCAGGCGGACCGGCTGGCCGAGAGCGGTGGACAGGGCGTCCTCGAGCCGCGGGCGGAGCTTGGTCTCGAGCTGGGTGCGAGTGAAGTCGTCGCGGACGGCGATGATCGCGGTGTTGCCGTGCAGGGTGACCGGGCGACTCTGGGCGAGCCACACTCGATGCGTCGCCGGCAGATCCTGGTCGAGGCCTTCGCGGACCAGTCGCCAGGTGGCGCTGAGTGGGTCAGGTTCGCCGGCCACTGGGTCACTCCCGTCTCGACACGCTTCGGTCTTGCGTCACGTCCTGTGGATTACCGCGCTGGTCGCGCTTGTGGACGGACTTCGGTCGACCACAAATCCCAGGCGCCCGCAGGCGTCCACAGATCCTTCCACAGGCTGTGTAAAGCGACTGTGGACGACCCTAAGGGTGAAGGACGGTAACAAGCGCACAATCCGGCCAACAAGCTTCGGTTCATTCCGGCGAACCCGCCGAGCCCGGACAGGCCGGTACGTTTCCGAATCGGCGACGTGGAGGACACCAGGACGCCCGAGCGCACGGTCGCCGGGCCATGAGACGGTCGCCACAACCGGCCGGGCAGGACCCAGTTTGACCGGCCGAGCGGCTGACCCGTACCGTAAGTCGGTCACGGTGCCGTCCTCTTCGGCGCTCGCCGTATGCTCACGGATCAGATCCCACACCGCACTCGGTGCGTGTGCTGGGCCGCGGGTGGACGGTGACGTCGAGTTGACGGTGCCCGCGATCATCGTCACTGACCAGGAGACTCCCTGTGAAGCGCACCTTCCAGCCCAACAACCGGCGCCGGGCCAAGACGCACGGCTTCCGGCTGCGGATGCGGACCCGAGCCGGCCGCGCCATCCTCTCTGCCCGGCGGCGCAAGGGCCGCCAGCGCCTCGCCGTCTGACGGCCGAGGTCGTCCAGGTCACACTCGATGTCGTGGTCCCGGCCCGCCACCGCATGCGTCGTCCGGCCGACTTCGCGACGGCCATCCGACGCGGACGCCGGTCGGGTCGGTCGACGCTTGTCGTCCACCTCGCCCTCACCACGGAACCTGCCCCCGCGAGGGTCGGTTTCGTGGTGAGCCGTGCTGTGGGCAACGCGGTCGTCCGAAACACCGTGCGGCGGCGGCTGCGGCACCTGGTGCGAGACCGGGTCCCCGGGCTGTCCCCAGGAACCCTCCTCGTCGTCCGCGCGTTACCGTCGGCAGCGGAGGCGTCCGGCCAGCGGCTCGGACGTGACCTCGACGCGGCGCTGGACGGTGTCCTGACGCGTTCGCGGCGGGTCGACGCGGAGGGTGTGCGGTGAAGGTCGTTCTTGTCCTGCTCCTCAAGGGTTATCGCCTGGTGGTGAGCCCCTTGTACGGCCAGGTGTGCCGCTATCACCCTTCGTGTTCCGCCTATGCCCTGGAAGCAGTCGAGACACACGGGGCACTGCGCGGTAGCTGGCTCGCCGTACGCCGGCTTGCGCGGTGCCACCCCTGGACCCCCGGTGGGTACGACCCGGTCCCGCCACCCCGACCGCGCGCCGGTGTGGGCGCGCACACCCACACCTGAGGTGCATGAAGCGTGAGTTGGTACGACACGATCCTTACGCCGCTCTACGACGTCGTGTCGTGGATCATCCGAGCGTTCTACACCGTTTTCTCCCCGATCCTCGGTCCGGACTCGGGGTGGACGTGGGTTCTGTCGATCGTCGGCCTCGTGGTCTTCATCCGGATCCTGCTCATCCCGCTGTTCGTCCGGCAGATCCGGGCCAGCCGCAACATGGCGCTGCTGCAGCCGAAGGTGCGCGAGCTGCAGAAGAAGTACGGCCACGACCGGGAGCGGATGGGCCAGGAGCTCATGAAGCTCTACAAGGAGAGCGGCACCAACCCGTTCTCCTCGTGTCTGCCCATCCTCTTGCAGTCTCCGATCTTCATCGCGTTGTTCCGGGTGCTCGACGGTGCGGCGAACGGCGTGGTCCGTGGCTCGGGCCTGAACCAGGACCTGGTCGACTCCCTACGCCACGCTTCGATCTTCGGTGCGCACATCTCGGACAAGTTCATCGGCTCGACGAGCCTGTCCGTGCGGATCGTGACGATCGTGCTCATCCTCCTGATGACGGCCACGACGTTCACCACCCAGCGCCAGTTGATGCGCAAGAACATGCCGCCCGAGGCGCTGACCGGCCAGTACGCCCAGCAGCAGAAGCTTCTGCTTTACGTGCTCCCGCTGGTGTTCGCGGTCGGCGGCGTCAACTTCCCGGTCGGTGTGCTCATCTACTGGTTCACCACGAACCTTTGGACGATGGGGCAGCAGTTCTGGGTGATTCGCCGTAATCCTGCACCGGGTACGCCTGCCTACGACGCCTACCAGGCGCGCAAAACCAAGAAGACGGGGCACCGCGCGGGTCTTGGCGCGATCCTGCCGGGGAGCGCCAAGGAGACCGCCAAGGAAACCCCGAACGGCTCGGCCCCTGCCGCCGGCGGCGAGCAGGCGGCGACCGCGCAGACGGTCAAGCGGGTACAACCGCAGCGCCTGCCGCGTAGCAAGCGGAAGGGCCGTTGACGACGGACGGCCTGGCCGTCCCCGAAGGTGTGAAGCGCCGCCGACGGCGCGGGAACGAAGGAGAAGTCGTGACTGAAGGCGCTACGTCGTTCGTCGAAGGTGGCGATGCGGAGAAGTCCGGCGGTTCGAGCGAGCACTCCGACCAGGCGGTGGAAGCCGGTTCGGTGGAGTCTTCACAGGCGGACGCGACCGGGCGTGCCGACCAGGACGCCGGAACGGAAACGTCCGACAGCGAGGAGGCCGGCGAGGCGTCCGCGGATCGGATCGCCCGGCTCGAGGCCGAGGGTGACGTCGCGGCTGACTACCTCGAAGAGCTGCTCGACATCGCCGACATCGACGGGGACATCGACCTGGACGTAGAGGGCGACCGCGCGATGGTCGCGATCGTCGGGGGCGACCTGAACCTCTTGGTCGGCCAGGACGGCGAGGTCCTCGAAGCGCTGCAGGAGCTGACGCGGCTCGCCGTCTACCGGGAGACCGGGGAACGCAGCAGGCTGATGCTCGACATCGGTGGGTACCGCGCCCAGCGCCGTGCCGACCTGGTCGCACTGGCGGAGAAGGTCGTCGAAGAAGTCCGTGCGAGTGGTGAGCCGGTCCGGATGGCGCCGATGACGCCGTTCGAGCGGAAGATCGTCCACGACGCCGTTGCTGCGAAGGGGCTGACGAGTGAGTCGGAGGGCGAAGAACCGGACCGGCGAGTCGTCGTCCAGCAAGCCTGAACCCGAGGCGTCGGCCTCCGACGTTTCACGTGAAACGCCGCCGACCGCAGCTCCAGAGAGCCCTCCTTCCGCAGAGGAAATATTCGGTGAACGACTGCCGCTAGCTCGGCGGTACGCCGAACTGCTGGCGGGCGCGGGTACTGAGAGAGGTCTCCTCGGCCCGCGCGAGGTGCCTCGGCTGTGGGACCGGCATCTGCTGAACTGCGGGGTGCTCGCGAGCGTCATCCCGGCCAACGCCACAGTGTGCGACATCGGCTCCGGTGCCGGGCTGCCGGGAATCGTCCTGGCCATCGCCCGCCCAGACCTCCGAGTCACGCTCTTGGAGCCCTTGTTGCGTCGGGCCACATTCCTGTCGGAGGTGGCGGAGGCGCTCGAACTGACCGGTGTCACGGTAGTTCGGGCTCGCGCCGAGGATCACCGGGGCACCTACGACGTGGTCACGGCCAGAGCGGTCGCGCCACTTTCCCGCCTGGCCCGTGTCGCGCTTGGACTGTGTCGGCCCGGTGGGTCAGTCTTGGCCATGAAAGGAGAACGCGCGGGCACCGAACTCGACGAAGCGCGCCCTGAACTCGATGCGGCCGGCGCCGCGGAGTGTTCCATCGAGCGTCTGGGCGCAGATCTTCTGTCGGTGCCGACCACTGTTGTGCGCGTCGTCGCGGGGGCATCGCGAGGTGGTAGAAGCTCGGCGAAGCAGAAGCGGAATCGCCGGGACGGATCCGGTTCGGCAAGAGGAGTGTGACGGTGACCGACGTGCAGGTGACAACCGGACTCGGCTGGCCCGGGCGACCGTCACACAAACACGAGGCCGAGTCGCGGCGGCCACGACCTGCGCGTCATCGGACCGGACTCGGCTGGCCGGGGACAACGCCGCCAGGTGTCCCTACCAAGCCGGCGCGAGATGATTCGGCGGCCGCGAGTTCGACGGCTCCGTCGCATCCAGCCGACGCAACTGATTCGGCCACGCCTCATGCGTCACTCGATGAGGACGTGACCGGCGAGGGGCCTGCCGACACCGGATCTACGGGCAGCGCCGAGCGGCACGACGCGACGTCAACTCCATCGGTCTTTCCGGAGAGTGGCCTCACTCGGCCCGAGCAGTCCAGGACGGCCTCCCTTTCCGAAGAGCGCCGGCCGAACAGCATCGGATCAGCGCCCGCGCCGACCTCGTCGGCCGGGAGCTCATCGCTCGCAAATGGGCCGAGCAACTCGGCGGGATCCGGGTCGGCCGCGGTACTCCCCGGTGGCGCCGGTGGCCCCCAGTCCGCGGACGACCGTCCGGGTCTGCGTGACCGTACGCAGGGCACGCCGTTGGTCGGGAGCTCCACTTCGTCGAACCCAGACGCCAAATTCGAGGACGGGATCGAGTCACCGACCGCGCCCCTGCGGACCGACGAGTCGAACTCGGCCTCCTCTCTTTCCGACGCGGACACCGACCTCGACGCGACTGCCACGTCGACCCCGGAGCTGTCCGAGGAAGGCCGTGATTCTGGCGAGCTGCAGACCAACCTCGACTCGTTTCACGTGAAACAAGCTGGTTCGGTTGCGCAGCCATCGACTGAATCCTCTGCCCGGATGGAATCTCCAGAAGCATCTGGCCCAACGACTGAGGCGCTGGCGTCGCCGGGTGCCGAGGACTACCAGCGCGTCGCGGAATCTCCGCGAGGTGCTGGCCGCCCAGAGAACGACCTTGCCGACGCGTCGTCCGCTATCGGCAACCGGCCCCGTACGCAACCGTCGGCGTCGGACGCTACGGATGATGGCGGCATCGCTTCCCGCGGGAGCGCTCCTGCTCCTGGACGCCAGAACACCGAACGCGGCGGTCAACTCCTGGCCGGCGGCGCTGACGGTCGAGCGACCGGCGGTACCGCCGGGAACGACGCGCCTTCGACGGCATCCCTGTGGCTACCTCCCGGGGTCCGTGACGTCGGTGCAGGCGGAGGGGACACGACCAGTGGATTGGCGGAACAGCCCACTCACCTTGACGAGGCAGCACGCGGAGGCGGCGAGTCCGTGACAGGTACAGAACAGTCCGGTCACGAGCCCCAGCGAGAGCCCCGCTCCGCGGCTTCGTTCGAGTACGACCGCAACCGTGCGGCGGGCGACACCTGGGTTCGCAGTGCGGTCGACCGTGCTCGTGGACGGGTGAGCCAGATCTTCAGCACCTGGCGACCCACGATCGAATCCGATGAGACGCGGATCCAGCGGGAGCGGCAGGCATACGGCCTGGACGTGCTGGTTCCCAAGCATCTCGGCACGTCGGCGGAGGACGAGTCGACCACGGCAGTGCACCCCTTGACGGCGCGCCATGCCCACCGGCCGTCCGTCGAGGGGGACTCGCCTCTAGTCGCTGGTGAGCCCGCGAGTGGGACCACCACGGCTGCTGATCCCGTCGAGCCTGATGGCGGCGGGAGCGACGCAGAGCTCAGCGGCTCCCAGGAGGAGTTCGAGGGCCGGACGCCGCCGGGCCAGGTGGATCCGGGCGCTACTGCGTCCGAGTCCGTGCTTGCTTCCGGGGAGGACGAGACGGGTTCGGGGGCGCATGAGCCGGTCCAGGAAGCAGAGGGCTTGAGCGTCTCTTCTCGCGTTGACTCCGCTACTCGGCCGGACCTGCATCGTGCGACCGACAGATCCGGCACTGAGATTCCGTCAACTGGCCCTGCCGAGCCTGGCGGCGAGACCGGACCTGTGGCGCTGCGGGACGGGGACGAGCCGGGCGGCGCGGAACCAAGGGGTGTGGAGCAGATCTTCGGCGGGGTGGAGCGCGACATCGTTCTTCGTACTGAAGTCGCCTCCGTTACCGAGGACAGTGTTGGCCAGTGGGCCGCGAGCGAGCCGTTGTCCACAGATCCAGCCGGCCCGGTGAGGTCCGAATCTCCGCCCCACACCTCGTCGTCGATCACCGACAGCCTGGTGGCGGACGCGAGCGGCTCCACTGGTGAACAGTCGGCTTCGAGCGACCATGGCGACTCGGCAGCGCGGGTTTCACGTGAAACGCACGCTCCCGTCAGTGTCTATACCGAGTCGGACCAGGCGCCGAGTGTCGGCATCGGGGAGCAGCCAGAGCACAACTGGACGGATGTGTGTGCCGACGGTGACACGGCGGAGCCCGAAGTCTCGGGCGGCGACAGCAGTCAGTCCGCCGCCGAGAACCCGAGGATGTCCGGCGAGTACCCGACCTCCAGCGATCAGCCGGAGGACGAGAGCCGCCACAGCCTGCCTGGCGAGGCGGAAGGTCGCTTCACCGGGCTTCTGAACGCACCCGAGGCGGGTCTCGCTCGAGGCGTGTCGAGCGCGAACTACGGCGCTGGTGAGCCGGCGGCTGATCGCGACGAATCGACTGTCGCCGACCACGCGGACGGGTCATCGCCGGCTGCCGGGCCGTCGACCCAGGCAGTATCCGAGGGCTCGGGCGAGGTCCTCGATGTCATCGGCGAACAGGCACGGGACGCCATCGACGGCAGTGACGGGCTCCACGAAGACGCATCGGAGGAACGCTCTCCGTCGAACGCGCAGGAATCGGGCGTAGGCGACTCCTGGAGAGACGAGCTGCCCGTCCCTGCCGACACGACCGAGATCGACAACGGCGTCGACCAGTCGAAGGTCAGCTCTGCTGAGTCGTCGGAGACCGAGAGTGGCGAGGTCTGCGTTACCTCTGCCGGAACTCCTGGGCACGTCGAGTCGACCGATGCTTCGGCGCCGAACTCCCCAGCGGACCGCGCTGGCGTGCTCGACGTGAGCAGTGACGCCGGACCTGCAGGGGATGAGAACGTCATCGGGTCCGTGCCGACGGACGAGAGTGGCGTTGATCAGATCGACGTGGCCGGTGACTCCGCTCTCGCAGCTGATGGGCACGTCGCCGCCGCTGGAGTCGCGGACATGGAGGATGGAGCCGACGCAGGCCCGGCGGGTGCCAGCGGACCAGTCGGGTCGGCAGACAAGCCGGGCGTCGTGGATCCGGCGCCGACGGACGCACCTGACTCCGGACAGATCCGCGCCATCGAGGCGTCCGCGGCGGTCGAGATGCCGCAGGGCGGTGTTGTCCCGAACCCAGGCGTGCAGGGCGAGGCAGGATCGCGTTGGATCCAGCCTGGTGGGCCCGAGGTGAGCTCCGCCCGGACAGAGCCTCTCGGCGGCACGTCCGATAGGGTGAACACCTCGAAGGAGTCGTCTGCCGCCGGACCGACGGACACGTCGGCCGACCGTGCGGAAGGTTCTGAGCCGCTCGCCGTATCGGGTGCTGGTCGCCTTGCCCAGCCGGATTCTGCAGGGGACGCTGAGCCGGACTCTGCCCGTGGAGCTGCGCCGGCCGCTGGTCCCGACACTGAGCCAGTTGCTCCGCGAGACGCCGGTGCCGCCACTGAGCCGGGTGCGAGCCAGGTCGAGTCCCTCGGGTCGGTCAACTGGAAGTCTGATGCAGCCGTGTCAGCAGCGGCGGCGGCAAGTGAGCTGCCGATGAGCCCGGCTACCGCGGCGAGCGCAGACTCGAGAGAGGCGTCCTCGCCCGACTCGCCTCCGGCAACTGTTTCTGGCGAGGCGTCCGACACCGAGGCGTCTGACACCGAGGGGCAGCGGTACGCCGGTGACAGCCTGGATGAAGCAGCCGCCACTCGCGACGAGCTTCGGGCGACGTCAGTTGATGGCGTCGGCAGGGACGTGCTCGTTTCACGTGAAACGGACCGGTCAGTTGGGTGGACCGATGAGGCCGAAGACGGCATGGCGACGCACGCCTCGGGCAGCGAGGGCGCATCGGCGGCTGACCGGCAGATCCACGCGATGGAGGCAACGTCTGCGGTTGACTCGCTCGCATCCGAAGCTGAGGCGCGGGCAGGAGAGGGCGGATCGCCAGCACGGGATGCTTGTTCGCAGGCGTCAGGCGGTGCGGCGGCCGGGTCGGCACCTGAGTCGGCAGCGCCCAGCGACTGGGAGAACGATTCCGTATCGGAGGCATCGCGCGCCTCGGAAGGGGTGGACTCCCAGGCAGAGGAACTACGGGCACCCGGCCAGGAGGAGAGTTCTCCGGTGGAGCGGCACGCCCCCGCTGAGCTTGAGGGGCGCGGGCTCGAGCCGTCAGCCGCAGTCGGCGACGAACGGGACGCACATGCCGAGGAGGTGAACCCCCCTGAGGCAGGGCGCCGGAACTCCGTCGCTCAGTCGGCGGGCAGAGGGTTCGACGAGGAAGCCGAGGTCGCCGCGACCAATCTGGAACCTGGTCCGGACGCTCAAGCGGAAGCGCCTGGCGACGGCGAGAGCGACTTCGCGGCTACTGGCGACGCCGTGGTTGGGTCACCGGGGGACGCACCGTCAACGGAAGGTGTCGGTTCGAGCGAGGCAGGTTCGGCTTCAGTGCTCGCTACGGGAAGCGACTCGACACCGATGCCCCAGCCGGACGACGCGGACATCCTCGTTTCACGTGAAACGACCGAGCTACCGCCGGCCGCGTCGCTCCCGCCCAACGTGAACTTGCCGATGGTCTTTCGACCGACGTTGCCGAAGCCGCTGAAGACCCGGATCTTCGTGGTGGCGAACCAGAAGGGCGGTGTCGGCAAGACGACCACCGCGGTGAACATGGCCGCGGCATTGGCGGGATCAGGCGCTCGCGTCCTGGTGATCGACCTCGACCCGCAGGGGAACGCGTCGACTGCGCTGGGAATCGAGCACAGCGAGGGTGCACCCGGCATCTACGACGTGGTGGTCGACCGGCAGCCTCTGGGGAAGTTCGTCCACGGTGTCCCGCGCTTCCCGACGTTGTGGGCGGTCCCTGCGACCATCGACCTGTCGGGCGCGGAGCTTGAACTGGCCAGCGTGGTGGCGCGGGAAAGCCGGCTCAAGCGCGCCCTGGACACCTACCTGCGGGAGCGGGAGGCGGCAGGTGAACGGTTCGACTACGTGATGATCGACTGTCCTCCGTCTCTTGGGTTGCTCACCATGAACGCCCTGGTCGCGGGCCAGGAGGTACTCGTACCGATCCAGTGCGAGTACTACGCCCTGGAGGGCGTCGAGACGCTCTTCAAGATTGTCGAACTCGTACGTGAGCTCAACCAGGACCTCACGGTGTCGACAGTCCTTCTGACGATGTACGACGCACGTACCCGGCTCTCGGCCCAGGTCGCCGAGAACGCGCGGGAGAACCTCGGCTCGGCGGTGCTGCGTACGTCGATCCCGCGCTCGGTCCGGATCTCGGAGGCGCCCAGCTTCGGCCAGACGGCGATGACCTGGGATCCGAGTTCGTCCGGCGCGCTGTCCTATCTCGAGGCGGCTCGGGAGTTGGCGCACCGCGACCCGGCGGCGCCACCGCCGAGTTCGCCGCCACAGGACGGTCGCCAAGGCGATAGCGACAACTCAGACGTACTAGGCTCGACCACCGCAGAAGCTACCAAGCGAGGGGACGTTCGATGACGGTTCGACGTGGTTTGGGTCGTGGGCTCGGCGCGCTCATTCCGCCGGCTCCTCCGCAGACGGCCAACCAGGCGACCCCTCCGCCCGACCGCGACGGTACGGCGACGCCGGCCGTCGAGAACCCCGCCGAGGCGGGCGGCATGACGGCCGCCCAGATCACGGAACCGCCCGCAGTGGCCGGCGCACACTTCGCAGAAGTGCCGGTCGATGCGATCAGGCCGAATGCACGGCAGCCGCGCCAGGTCTTCGACGAGGAGGCCATGGCCGAGCTCGTCCACTCGATCAAGGAGATCGGCCTGCTCCAGCCGATCGTCGTACGTCGCCTGAACGCCGACTCGTACGAGCTGGTGATGGGTGAACGCCGGTGGCGGGCCACGCAGGAAGCCGGCCTCGACAAGATCCCTGCGATCGTCCGGGACACCGGCGACGACGCGATGTTGCGGGATGCCTTGCTGGAGAACTTGCACCGGGCGCAGCTCAACCCGCTCGAGGAGGCGGCCGCCTATGAGCAGCTGCTGGACGACTTCGGCTGCACCCACGACGACCTCGCGCAGCGAATCGGGCGCTCTCGTCCACAGATCAGCAACACACTGCGGCTGTTGAAGCTCCCGCCGACCGTCCAGCGCCGGGTCGCGGCCGGAGTGCTGACCGCCGGACACGCGAGGGCCCTTCTGGCGATCGACGACGAGGAGACCCAGGACCGGCTGGCCCACCGCGTCATTGCCGAGGGCCTGTCGGTGCGCGCTCTCGAGGAGATCATCGCCGTCGGGCTCGGCGAGGGCGAGAAGGCCAAGCCGAGGCGTACGTCGAAGCCGGTGGCGCCCCGGCTCGCCGACCTGGAAACCCGTCTGGGTGACCGGTTCGAGACCCGGGTGAAGGTCGCGTTGGGCCGGTCGAAGGGACGGATCACGGTGGAGTTCGCGTCCCTGGACGACCTGGAGCGGATCATCGGCCTGATGGACCCACCTGCGGCGGAGATCCTGGAGAGTCAGGAACAGGTCTGACAGCCCGGGAAGCCGATGATCCCCAGCTTTTTCCACATCGGTTTCCACATCGCGTCGTCTGCCGGCCTCGACGGTGGGCACCGTAAACCCGCAGGTAGAAGCGTTGTTCCCGGCGGCTGGGAGGGTTACCGGCTTGGTGGAGATCCACCGAGGGTGCCGTAACTCACAGGTACATCCCCAGGTCATCGGCCGCCTTAAGCATGCGTTGGACACAATTCATGCCGTGGCCGCCGCCCACCTGGCGGAGAAGGCGCCGCCTCGGCGACATAGCCGGGGCGGAGGCGCTTCACGCAGGTTCGGCCGCCGACTTCCAGGAGCTGGCGGACGTAGCCCGCACAGGGCACCCGGGCCTCGGACCACAGGCGGGTTGTGGTGGGCCCCTGTCGGCTGTGCAGGCGCAGAGCAAGCGCGGGACGCGTTCACCCCGTACGCGCAACCCAGCTCATGGACAGGGCGAACGCGGTGAACGCCAGAGAGGCTGGTCCGCGGAAGGCCGCGGAAGGCCTAGGCGTCGACCGTCGGCGCGGCGCGGCGTACGGCAGCGTCGAGGAGCTCGCGACAGACGACACCGAGGTCCAGTCCCGCAGACTCGAACGCCAGCGGCACCAGCGACGTCTCGGTCATACCGGGCGCGACGTTGACCTCCAGGAACCACGACAGCCCGTCGGCATCCACGATCAGGTCGCTTCGGGACAGGTCCCGCAGCCCCAGGGCGTTGTGCGCGGCCAGCGCCATCTGTGCGCACGCGGCGGCGGAGTCGTCGCCGAGCCGGGCCGGAGCGATGAACTCCGTCGCGCCGGCGTTGTAACGGGCGGCGTAGTCGTACACGCCGCTGTCCGGCACGATCTCCACCGCCGGAAGCGCCTGCGGGCCGTCGCCCACGTCGACCACGGTCACGCTCACCTCGGTGCCGCTGACATGGCGCTCGAGCAGGCTGACATCGCCGTAGGCGAAGCAGCTGACCATCGCGGCGGGGAGTTCGGAGACGTCGCGTACGACGCTGCAGCCGAGAGCCGAGCCACCCCGGGTCGGCTTCACCACCAGTGGCAGCCCCAGCCGGTCGACGATCCGGTCCAGGACCGTCTGCGCACCGAGCTCGCGGAACGTCTCGTGCGGGAGCACGACCGACTCAGGCGTCCGGACACCGGCCGCGGACACCACGGTCTTGGCCACGGGCTTGTCGAACGCCGACCGGCACGCGGCCGGGGTGGAACCCGCGTACGGCACCTCGAGGAGGTCCAGCACTTCTCGCAGCGCTCCGTCCTCACCCGCCACGCCGTGCAGCAGGGGGAACACCGCCGCCGGCGGGTCGGACTGGAGGGACGGGATCAGGCCGGCATCCGCGTCGCGTTCCTCGACTTCCACGCCTACGTCTCGTAGCGCCTCGCTGACCCGGCGTCCCGACCGAAGTGAAACCTCGCGTTCGTGGGAGAGGCCACCCGCGAGAACCACCACGCGGCCAAGATCGCTCATCTGCCGTCCCTTCGTCACCAACCGGCTCGCCCGCTCGTCTCGCTCAAGCGCACTTCTCAGCGCACCTCTGGGCCAGGGAACTCGATACCTCCGTCGCGACCACCGCGTACGGGCCCGAAGGTCTCCCGAAGCTCTAGTTCCCGTTCCACCACCGCCGCCAATCGGCGGACACCCTCCCGGATCCGGTCCGGTGGGGGCAGGCAGTACGAGAGCCGCATGTTCTGCGACCCGAACCCGTCGGCGTAGAAGGCCGTACCGGGTACGTACGCCACCCGGGAGGTGACCGCACGCGGCGACATCGCCTTCGCGTCGATGCCCTCGGGAAGGGTGACCCACACGAAGAACCCGCCCCGCGGCGTGGTCCACGTGGTGGTCGCCGGCATCAGGTCGGCCAGCGACTCCAGCATGGCGTCACGGCGCTCGCGGTACATCTCCCGGAAGGACTTGATCTGGCCCTTCCAGTCGTGGTTGGCGAGGTAGGTCGCCACGGCGTACTGGCTGAACGTCGGCGGGCACAGCGTCGCCGACTCCTGGGCCAGCACCAGCTTGTCCCGGATCGCGTGCGGAGCCAGCGCCCAGCCCACGCGGAACCCGGGCGCGAACGTCTTGGAGAAGGACCCGAGGTAGACCACCCGGGCCGGGTCGTCGGCACGGAGCGCGCGGTAGGGCTCGCCCTCGAACCCGAGCAGGCCGTACGGGTCGTCCTCGACCACCAGGACGTCGTGCCGGTGACAGATCTCCAGCACCCGCTGCCGCCGGTCCAGGCTGAGCGAGACGCCCATCGGATTGTGGTAACTCGGGATCGTGTAGAGCAGCTTCACCCGCCGGCCCTGCGCGGCCAGCGTGGTGAGCGCGTTGTCCAGGTGCTCGGGCACCAGCCCCTCGCCGTCCATCTCGACGTGCACCACGTCGCACTGGTAGGCGGCGAAGACGCCGAGCGCGCCCACGTAGCTCGGAGCCTCGCAGACCACGGTGTCGCCGGGGTCGCAGAAGATCCGGGTCACCAGGTCGAGCGCCTGCTGACTACCGACAGTGACCACCACGTCGTCCGGGTTGGCGTCGATGCCGACCTCCGCCATCACCTCGGTGATCTGCTCACGCAGCCGTGGATCTCCCTGTGCGGGGGAGTACTGCATCGCGACCGCGCCGTGCTCGACCACGAGTTCGCTGAGCAGCGAGCCGACCACGTCGAGGGGAAGCCCGGAGATGTTGGGGGAGCCGCCGGCGAGGGAGACGACCTCCGGCCGGTTGGCGACGGAGAACAACGCTCGGATCTCGGAGGCGACCATGCCCTTGGCGCGTGCTGCGTACCGCGTGACGTCGGCGTCGAACCTCGTCTCGCGGTGTACTGGCCGGTGCTCCGGACTGCCCTCCATAGCGGCGTACGCTCCTCTCTTCGCGGAAGCGCGCAGCCGCATACCCCCTGGGCTGCCCACTGGCTACTACGATGCCCTATGGAGCGGCCTCGCGGGGACCTGGGTCAGCACCAGAAGGGTAGTCATGCGGATCGTCACCTGGATGCTGATGGGCATCGGTGCGGGAGCGCTCGCCGGTTTTGTGAGCGCGCTACTGAGGCGACGACACCACCGCGTGGGCGAGCCCGTGGCCGAGTACGCCGGCGGGTACGCCGCGCCGGTCGCCTCCGAGGACCACACGGCGAGCCAACCCGCCGATGCCGTCGTTTCGGACCATTCGCCATTCCCGGTGGTCGCCGGAACGGGCTACGCGAACGGGGCGGGCCACGCGAACGGTACCGACCAGGCACCGACCACGGGCGGGGCAGATCGGGTCCAGCACGTCGGTCGGGGTGGGCACGGGTAGCGGCACCATGGGTACGACACGCCGTATCGTCAACATCACCCTCGACAACCTCGACGATCTGCCGTGGCCGTGTCGGCAGTGCGTTTTCTGGGAACTCGACCCGGTCGCGCGCCAGCGTGCCGAGGACGCCGGCGACCCGGGGCTGGAGAAGGAGGCGTGGATCTCCGCCGCCCTGCTGGAATGGGGGTCGTGCGGAAAGGTCTGCTACGTCGACGAAGTGCCGGCGGCCTTCGCGATGTACGCACCTCCGTCGTACGTCCCTCGCTCGGTCGCCTTTCCCACCTCGCCGGTGAGCGCGGACGCGGTGCTGCTGATGACGGCGCGGGTGCTCCCCGACTTCGCGGGGACCGGCCTCGGCCGGGTGATGGTCCAGAGCGTGGTGAAGGATCTGCTCCGGCGAGGCGTACGCGCGGTGGAGGTCTTCGGTGACACCACCTGGCATCGGCCCGAGTGTGTGCTGCCCGCGGACTTCCTGCTGTCGGTGGGATTCAAGACCGTACGCCCGCACCATCGGTACCCGCGGCTGCGGATCGAGCTCCGCAACGTCCTTACCTGGAAGGAGGATGTCGAGGCGGCACTGGAGAAGCTGATCGACTCGATGACTCCCGAAGGTGTTCCGAACCCCGCCTGACGGTCGGTCGGGATTCCGCCCGCGCGTGGAACGACTCGCCCCACCGGTGGGCTGTCAACGCGGTCTTGTCACCCGCAGGACCGAGTTGACAGGCGCCCAGCCCAGCCCGGAAGCCGAAGCTCAAGCGGTACGGCGAATCCGGCGGCGAGGCAAGCGCCGGTTGACGACCTCGTACGTTCGCCGTCGACGACCATGTGACAGGAACTGGGCGCGGACGTGCGATCGGCGCCGAGGTCAGCGGATGAGCTCGCCGAGTTGAAGAACTCCGGTGGGCGCGTCCATCTCCGGCGGCAGGTAGACCCGCTGGACGGCGACCACGATCGCCTCGGCGACGACGTCGCGGAAGCCGGGATCGGCGATGCGGGCGGCGTCGCTGGGGTTCGTCACGTAGCCGAGCTCGATCCGGACGGCCGGCATCCGCGTGTAGCGGAGGAGGTCCCAGGTCTTGGCGTGGGTGTGACAGTCGCGCAGGTCGGTTCGGGCGACGATCTCGCGTTGCACCAGGCCGGCGAAGCGTTCGCCCAGCGTCGACGGAATGTCGTCCTCGTGGCCGGCCGTGCCGTAGTAGTAGGTCGCGACCCCGCTGGCGTGCGGGTTGGGATGCTCGTCGACGTGCAACGACACGACCAGGTCGGCGTCGGTCTCGTTGGCGAACCGCGCGCGGGCGGCCTCGTCGGGGCTCGAGTCGCGGCCACGCGACAGGTAGACCCGTACGCCGGTCGCCTCCAGCCGACCCTCGATCCGGCAGGCGAGGTCGAAGGCGATCTCCGCCTCCGACAGTCCGTTGGCCGAGCAACCGAGGTCGGCGCCGCCGTGACCTGGGTCGATGACGACCACCTTGCCGGGCAGCCGCGGACCGGAGCGGTGGATCCTTTCGGACTCACGGAGCGCGTCGGCCCGCCCGCCGGTGACGATCGGCGACAGCCGGGCGAGCGCCTTGAACGTCGCGGGCCCGCAGGTCCCGTCGACCGGTGCGCCCACGCTGTGCTGGAACTCTCGTACGGCGTGCTCGGTGCTGGGGCCGTACATCCCGTCCACTCGGTCGACCTCGAACCCCAGCTCCATCAGCCGCCGCTGCAGCGTGGCGACGTCGTCGCCGGTGAGCAGGTGGCCGGCGGTGTAGGACAGCAGCCGGTCACCGAGCCGCCAGCGTGCCTCGTCGAGCACGCGGTAGGTCTCGGCGTCGACCACGCCGTTGGCCGTCAGCCCCCGCTGCTGCTGGAACTGGCGTACGGCCTGGTCGACCGTCTCGTCGAACGGCGCGTCGACGTGCCCGACGGTCTCGGCGGCCGTCGGCAGTATGCCCAGCTGGACCAGCTTCGTACGGATCTCGGCCACTGCTGGACCGCGGTCGCCCAGCCCGTATCGGTGCTCGGTCATGGGCGCCTCCGAAGTCGCTGCGTACGCACGGGCCCTGGGCTGGGCCCGGATCGGCGTCGCCATGCTATCCATGCCCGCTGGCCGGACTCATCCCTCGGTGCGGGCACCGATGAACGTGCCGGGCGTGGCGGATGCCCTCCGGCCGGTGCAGGACGGGACCAGAGCGGTGGCGGCGGGGTCGGCCATGGTGGGTGGCCGGGCTCATACCGACGGGCCGTACGAATGGGGGAGGCGGCAGGCCGGAACCGCCCCGAGGTGAGCGGCGCCCAGCGGACGGGTCCCGACGACAGGGCCGACCGAGGGCCAACCTGAGAATGCAGATCCACGGGGGGCGGGTACGCGAGAGGCCCCGACCGGCGCCCGCCGCCTCGTTCCACCGGAGTGGCGGAACGAGGCGAACGGTTCGCACGGTCGGGGCCTCCGCAGAACCCGGGACCACGAGGATGGACACCCAGCGCTCACAGGTTGCGGCTCGCCGCGTGTTCGTCTGGAGCAGGCGCGACCAGGTGTGACCAGGTACGACGCCAGCCGGTCAGGCCGGCACGAGGTCGGACAGCTCGGCCTTGATCGCCGCCTTGGGACGCGCGCCGACCAGCGACTTCACGACCTGACCGCCCTTGTAGACGTTGATGGTCGGGATGCCGGTCACGCGGTACTCGAGCGGCGTCTGCGGGTTTTCGTCCACGTTCAGCTTGAGGAACGTGATCTTGTCGGCGTACTCCTTGGCGAGCTCCTCCAGTACGGGCGCCACCTGACGGCAGGGACCGCACCATTCCGCCCAGAAGTCGACGACGACCGGCTTGTCGCTCTGCAGGACCGTGGTCGGGAACTCGGCATCGGTCACCGGCTTGATATCGCCCACTGGTGTCTCCTCTCGAAGGGGTTTCGTCTCAGGCTTCCACGGTCTGTGCGGTCTGCACGTCCGTGTCGTCTTCCAGCGCCGCCAGGTAGCGTTCCGCGTCCAGGGCGGCGGCCACACCGGTCCCCGCCGCGGTCGCGGCCTGCCGGTAGGTGCTGTCCACGAGGTCACCGGCGGCGAACACTCCTGGCAGGTTGGTACGGGTGCTCGGGTGGTCGACGAGGACGTAGCCGGCCTCGTCGACATCGACCTGGCCGCGGACGAGCTCACTGCGCGGGTCGTGCCCGATCGCCTCGAAGAACCCGGTCACCGGCAACGTCGACTGCTCACCGGTCCGGGTGTCCCGAACCAGCAGGCCCTCCAGCTTGTCGGTGCCCTCGGCCGCCAGCACCTCGGTGTTCCACAGGAACCGGATCTTGGGGTTGGCCAGCGCGCGGTCCTGCATGATCTTGCTCGCCCGTAGCGTGTCGCGACGGTGCACCACGGTCACGGACCGGGCGAACTTCGTCAGGAACTGCGCCTCCTCCATCGCGGAGTCGCCACCGCCCACGACGGCGATGTCCTGGTCGCGGAAGAAGAAGCCGTCACAGGTGGCACACCAGGAGATGCCGTGCCCGGAGAGGAGTTCCTCGCCCGGGATGCCGAGCTTGCGGTACGCCGAGCCCATCGCGAGGATGACCGCGAACGCCCGGTGCTCCACCCCGGCGGAGTCGCGAACGACCTTGACCTCGTTGGTCAGGTCGACGCTGTGCACCTCGTCGGCCACCAGCTCGGCGTCGAAGCGCTCGGCCTGCTTGCGGAAGTTGTCCATCAGGTCCGGGCCCATGATGCCGTCCGGGAAGCCGGGGAAGTTCTCCACGTCGGTGGTGTTCATCAAGGCGCCACCGGCCTCCACCGATCCCTCGAACACCAGCGGCTGCAGCCGTGCGCGTCCGGCGTAGAGCGCCGCGGAGTATCCCGCGGGCCCGGAGCCGATCACGATCACATTGCGGACATCGGACACGGACTACCTCGCTCTCCAAAGCAACTGACGCTGCCCATGCGTAACCGATCCTAGGCGTCGGGCATTCCGCCGCCATCCGGTCGCCGTGGACCGGCACGCGCCGTGACGACTGGGTGACATCAGCGAGAAACCGGTCGATGCCGACCACCGGTACGAGCCTCGCAGGGCGAGCTTCGCGGTGCGAGCTGCGGTGGTCAGCGCACCGGCACCTGCGCGGTGCCGACGACGTGTGCGTCCTGCGACGGGCACCCCGCGATGGCGTACGCCCGGACCTCGGGGACGCCCGACGACCCGCCGCTGGTCCTGACCAGTGCCACCGTCACAGGTGTGCCGCCGAAGCGTGCACCGACGGTGTCCAGGAGCGTTCCGCCGGCGCCGGCGGCGTCGAGCACCCGGTCGACGCAGCGGCTGGGGTCGGGGGCGAGGCCGTTGTTGCTCCGGGGACCGAACGGTTTGCCCGGGGGCTTCGGCGTGCCCGCCGCCACGACGGCGCCCACCTCGCTGCCGAAGCGCGCCGCCGAGAAGTTGGTCCCGGCCGCCTGCGCGGTGAAGGCGTAGCTTCCCGGTGGCACCGGTCGTGGTGAAGGGGAGGCGGTCGAAGGTGACGGCGTACGCGGCGCCGTGGTGTGGGAACCACCGGCGACCGGGACGTCGCGCTCGTCGAGGAGGTTGCCGGCCACGCCCGCACCGGCCGCGAGTACGGCCACGCCGGCCGCGACGGCGAGGAGCCGGGACGGACGACGCCATCCGGAACGCCGACCGGCACGGTCACGGGCGGCGGAGAGTGGGGTCACTCCGGGCCGGCCGTCGGCGCGGGCGCGGGCCTCCGCCGCGAGTGCGGACTCCATCCGCTCGGCGACCGCCGAGGGCATCTGGGTGGGGATGGCCGCGCTCTCCCGAAGGAGGTGTTCGAGCTCTGCGTGCGCGTCCGCGGCGGCCGAGCACGCCGCGCAGCCGGCCAGGTGAGCGTCGATGCGGGCGGCCTCGGCGTCGGACAGGAGCCCGGCGTGGGCGGCGGCCAGGGTGTCGTCGTCAACGTGCGGGCCGGCCGTCACTTCGCCTCCCCTCCACGTCGTCGCGTGCCTCCTCGGCGGTGGGTGGCCGAAGGCCAGGGGTGGTCCGGGTCCTGGTCGCTTCGGGTCCCTCGAACGCGTTGGACGTCAGGTGGCGCCGGGTGGTTCCCCCCGGCTTCGGCGGGCTCGGAGACGGCGCCGGCGGTCGGCCGGAGGTGGGCCAGCAGGGGTACGAGCCTGGCCCGGCCACGCGCGCACCGGCTCTTGATCGTCCCGGGGGCGCACTCGAGGATCTGCGCCGCCTCCTCCACGGAGTAGCCCTCCATGTCGACCAGCACGATCGCCGCCCGCTGGTCGGGATTGAGGGAGTCGAGCGCGGTGAGGACGTCGATCCGAAGCTCCTGCACCTCCGCCGGGTCCGGTGGCCGGTCGGCGGCCAGCTCGGCCGCCCGGTCATCCTCGGGCAGCGGGTCGGCCGCCCGGACGGCACGCCGCCTGATGCGGTCCAGACAGGCGTTGACGACGACGCGGTGCAGCCAGGTGGTCACCGCGGAGTCGCCGCGGAACTGGCCGGCGTTGCGGAACGCCGAGATCAGCGCGTCCTGCAGGGCGTCGGCCGCCTCGTCCGGGTCGGACATCGTACGGAGCGCCACCGCCCACAGCCGGTCACGGTGCCGGCGGAACAACGTGGCGAACGCTTCCGGGTCGCCCGCCACGTGGGCCGCGATGAGGTCCCGGTCGGTTGGTGCACCGCCGCCCTCGGCGAGGGTGTCCGGGGTGCTGGTGGTCATCGGCGTACGACGATCTCCGCAATCCCGCCGCGGTAGTCGGAACCGTCGGGCGGCAGTTTGGTCAGCCAGACCAGCAGGAACCGGGTGCGCACCGGTTTGTCCGGGCGCAGCGTCACCTCGCCGCCGGCGCCGTCCTGCTTGGCGATCTGCTGCCAGTCGTCGATGGTGGTCGGTGCGCTCGACGCGCCCTCCGGCGCCGCCCGCAGCTGGACGTCGGTGCCGCCGCTGCGCAGGCTGAGCTCGACCCGGCCGACGTCGACCGGCTTGCCGAGGTCGAACCAGACCCCCACGCCCGGCTTGAGGCCGCCGAGCTGGGGGTTGTTGCGGTAGCCCATGGTCGTCCACATCGTGGACTGGTCACCGTCGTAGGCCTTGGCGACGTCCTCGGGGTGCTCCTCGCCGTTGCCTCCCGGCGGCGGGTCGAAGTCCTTGGCGCCGGTGACCCGAATGGGCGAGCCCGCCGCCGCCGTCTCGGTCTTGGCGGGGGTGGGAGTGTCACCGGCGGTAGGTGTCGTCGAGGGGCCCGGGTTGTCGAAGGCCGTGCTCATCAGTTGCCAGCCGAGCAACCCGGCGCCGGCCAGCACCAACAGCGCCACCAGGGCGGCGGCGATCCGCCACCAGCGTGGCCGCTGCTCGCGCTCCTGCTGCGGGTAGTGCTGTGGTGCCTGCGCGGGAGGAGGCGGGGCGTAGTTGCCGCGCGGGTGCATGGCGGTGTGGGACATGTCGGCCGCCGGAACCCGCTGGGTCTGGTCGCCGAGGTCGCTGCCGTCACCGACCTGCCGGGTGTGGGCCGAGGCACGGCCGTTGAGGTCACCGCGGGCGGCGCCGACCGGCGGGACACCCACCTGGGTGGGTGCGTCGGCGTAGCTGGTCGGCCCGTGCCCACCCGCGTGGAAGCCGGGGTCGTGGCCGCCGCCCGACGGCGAGGTCGGTGGAAGCACCCCCTCGATCGGGGTCATGCCGACGACCTCGGTGAGCGCGGCGGCGATCTGCTGGGGCGTGGTCAGTGGGTCGCCGTGCCGGGGGTGCTCGTCGAGGATCCGCTCGGTGATCTCGTCCAGCGAGCGCGGGACGCCCGCCCGGCACTGCCGCGGCGACAACAGCGTGCCGTCGGCCGCGCGGGGTGCGGCGTTCAGTCCACTGCGCGGGCCGGCCGGCCAGCGCGCGGTCAGCGCGGCGTAGAGGAGCCGGCCGATGCCGACCGCGTCCTCGCGTTGCGGGTCGGTTCCGGTGTCCTCGTCGGTGCGGGCGCCGCTGAGCGCGGCCTGGGTCGCCAGTCCGACGATCTTGATGGAGCCGGTGTCGGTGACCACCACGGCGTCGGGGTCGAGCCGCTCGTGGGACAGTCCCTGGTCGTGGGCGCGGGCGATCGCCTCGCTCACCTCACGGACCAGCAGACCGGCCTGCTGGGGCGGCAACGGTCCGTCGGCCAGCAACGCGCCGAGGCTGCGGCCGGCCACCCACTCGCGGACGACGTAGGCGACCCCGTCGTCACGCAACGCGTCGAGCACCCGGATGAAACGTACGTCGGCGGCGGTCGCGGCCCGCCGGGACGCCTCGAGCAGGTGGTCGACCCGCGGATCGTCCGCGGCCAGCACATGCACGACGACGGAACGTGAGAGGACCTCGTCGATGGCCCGCCAGGTCTGCGCCACCCCGCCGTCGCCGGGCGTCTCCGCGAGAAGCTCGGCGACACGGTAACGACCGGCGAGCGTCACGCCCGGGTCGACATCGGTCGGATGCACGGCCCTCCTGCTCGCCGAGGGACGCCGATCCGTCCCGGACTGTCTGACTGGCGCTTACATGCTAATGCCCGATTGCTCCGAGCGCTCGCCCGGCGACGATCGCCACACGGCCGTCAGGCTGCGGACCGGCCCAGCCTGGCACGGAGGAGGCCGAGGAGCTCGGCGATCTCCCGGACCGCGAAGAGTCTGGCCAGGACAAGGTATCCCCCGAGCAGGACCACTCCACCCACCGCCACCGCCAGTAGTTCCACCAGCGGGGAGTCACCGAGCCCGGCGGTGACCAGCCGGGCGAGGGCGTACGCGAGCGCGCCGGGGATCAGCGCCGCCCCGCCGGCCCGGGCGTACGTGCTGAACAGCCGGCGCCCGTCGACCCCGCCCATCCGGCGGCGCAGCACGACCAGGCTGCCGAGGAACCCGATCCAGTAGCCGAGGCCGTACGACGCGGCGATGCCCACCGTCTTCCACTGCACCGGCAGGACGGAGTAGGCGATCACCGCACACACGATGCCCACCAGCACCACGCCGATCTGGACGAAGACCGGCGTGCGGGTGTCCTCGTAGGCGTAGAAGCCCCGCAGGACGATGTGGTGGCTGGAGAACCCGATCAGACCGAGCGCGAACCCCATCAGGACGTACCCCATGAACCGCGCGCTGGTGTCCCCGCCTCCGTGCAGGAAGAAGAACAGCGCGGTGGTCATGTCCGCGCCGAGGGCGAGGAAGGCGACCGACGCCGGGATGATCGCCACGGCCGTGAGCCGCAGGCCGTACGACAGGTCGTCGCGGACCGCGCCGTTGTCGCCCTCGGCCGCCGACCGGCTCATCCTCGGCAGCAGCGCCGCGACGATGGAGACCGTGATCACCGCGTGCGGGAGCATCAGGATGAGGTAGGCGTTGAGGTACGGCGTGAGGCCGTACCCGCTGTCGTGCCCGAACCTCTCCAGCGCCTGCGCGCTCACCGCGGTGGTCAGCCGGGTGGCCACGATGAACCACACCTGGTTGACCAGGACGAACCCGACGGTCCAGATCGCCAGCCGGCCGGACTTGCCGATGCCGCCGCCCCGGAAGTCGAACCTCGGGCGGAGCCGGAAGCCCGCGCTGCGCAGCACCGGCAACAGGACCAGAGCCTGGACGGCGATGCCGAGGGTCGAGCCGAGGCCCAGCAACAGGATCTGCGCGCCGGTGATCTCCTGCGGGGTGTCCGCGTCGGAGACCACGATGAACGCCACGAAGACCAGGATCGAGACGATGTTGTTGAGGATCGGCGACCACATCATCGGCCCGAACCGCCCGCGGGCGTTCAGCATCTGGCCGAGGATGACGTACAGGCCGTAGAAGAAGATCTGCGGCAGGCAGTACCACGCGAACGTCACCGCGAGGTCGAAGTACGGCCGGTTGGCGGGAGCGTTCATCGCCGCACCGGAGTAGGCGCGCACCAGTAGCGGGGCGCAGACCACTGCCACCACGCTCATGCCGGCCAGAACGAGCGCCGCGAGGGTGAGCAGCCGCTGGGCGAACGCCACGCCGCCGTCCGGGTCGTTCTTCATCGCCCGGACGAGCTGGGGTACGAAGACCGCGTTGAGCGCGCCGCCGGCGATCAGGATGTAGAGCGAGTTCGGGATCGTGTTCGCGAGGTTGAACGTGTCCGCGAAGAACGCCGTGCCGAGGGCCCAGACTAGGACCAGGCTGCGGACGAAGCCGGTGACCCGGGAGACCACGGTGCCGGCCGCCATGACCGCGCTGGCGCGCAGCAGGCTGGTCTGCTCGTTTCGTGGTTCCTTCTTCTGGGGGACAGCGACGTCACCGTTCACCGCTTCGCCTTCGTCATGTCGGGGCCAGGAGAGCCGGGCTGGGAGCCGGGCTGGGAGCCGGGTTCGGAACCAGGCTGGGTGCCGGGATCCTCGTCGTTCGGCTGCGCGGCCTGGCCGTTGGACCGTGCCGGGTCGCCCGGCGTCTCGTCCGGAGCGGGCTCGCCGGGCTCGGTGCCGGGCTCGGTCGCCGCGCCGGGCTCGTCGACCTCGGTGGCCGCCTCGCCCTGACCGCCGGCCGTGGCCCTCCGGGCTGCCGCGGCCGACCGCAGCCGCCGGACGATACGCGTACCGGCCGCCAACAGCAACAGCCCCAGGCCGACGAAGATGACCACCCAGCCGACCTGACCGTAGCCGGTGACCCTGACGAAGAACGGCTGGGTGGCGCCGAACGACGTACCGGAACGGGTCGTCACCCGCGCCTCCATCTGCACCGCGGACCGGACCGCGCTGTCCGACGGAGCCTGCGCCGTCACGCTCACCGTCGCCTTGCGGTTGGGGTCGACGCGCACCGGGTCGATGGGGGCCACCTTGAGCAGTTTGGGGTCGCGGGGGCGCACCTCGAGGCGTACCTCCACCGGCTGGCTGCCGCGGTTCCAGATCGTCACCGGGAAGCGGCCGGTCTGGCTGGACAGGGTCACCAGGCGCGGCGGGACGACCTCGACCCGGCCGATGGCCGCCCGGATCCGGGAGGTCATGGTGTCGATGAGGTCGACCGCGTCGGCGTCGTCGCGCCGCCACGACGTGGAGGCTCCGCGCAGGAACTCCCGATCCAGGGCCGGGCGGGACCGCTCCGGCTCGGCCAGCATGTCCAGCAGCATGGCCGAGGTGGCCGCGAGCTCGCGCAGATGCTCGACCTGGCTCCGGCTGAGCTCGGCCCGGGTGTCGCTGGGAGACGTACGCAGCGGGCCGCCGTAGGCCGTGGGCGCCTGGGACAGCAGCGCGCCGACCGAGAGGGGTCGCAGCCAGGAGACGGACTCGACGGTGCGGAACAACGTGGCGCCGGAGGCACCTGGGTTCCAGTCGCGCGGCATCGCGGCGACCATCCTCCGGAGCGTGGTGGCCGGGTTGCCGCCCTGCATCGCCGCCAGCGCGGTCTCGCTCAGGAACCGCTGCTGGATGCTCACGGGTGAGGACCGCCCGCCCGGTCCGCCGGCGGTCAGGGCCGGGTCGGCGACGAGCGCGGTCACCGCGCCTTCGGGGGTGGCCAACGACGCCACCGGGCTGGACCCGTCCTTGGGCAGCCCGGGCAGGGCCCGCTGGGACAGCAGCACGGTGTGGGCCTTGCTGGCGGCGATCGTCTCCAGGGTGCCCGCGTCGGCGTAGCCCGCACCGGGCCAGACGAGGGTGCCGCCGGACTGGTACTCGTCCGAGGCCTGGTCGGCGGCCCGGACCGCCTGGGGGAAACGGTCGGTGAGGTGGTAGCGCTGCAGGGCGGGGAGGTCGGGGTCGGCGTACGGCAGCATCTTCGCGTCACCGGCAGCGAGCACCCCCCGGGCTCGGTTGAGCCACCGGCGCACGTCGGCGGTCTGGTCGGCGCCGACCCTGGTGCCCGCCGAGGTGGTGAATCCGTCGGACATCCGCCGTGCCTCGTCCAGCAGGGACGGGTCGACGAGGAAGCTGAGACCGTGGTCGGCGCCGAGTTCGAGCAGCCGGCTCAGCCGCCCAGTCGGTGCGAACTCCCCGAGCGCCGGGGTGTCACCGGCGTCGTTGCTCACGGAGGAGCCGCGCATGACGTCGCCGTCGACCAGGCGCGGCTGGTCGGTGACGGGCAGGACGAACGCCACCTCGACCGGCGTCAGCTTGGTGCCCGCCGGGAGGTACGGCAGGAAGGTGCGAGCCCGCCAGGTCTCCCGCAGGCTGGAATCCGGCGTGGTGGCCCGGATGTCGACGCCGACGACGTACACACCCGCCGTGTCCAGTCCGAGTTGCTGCATCGGCACCTTGACGTCGAACCGTGCCGAGGCGTGCGGCCGCAGCCTCGGGGCCACCTGGTCCACGAGGTTCCACGGCTGGTCCATGCGGGTGCCGAGGCGTTCGCCCGGCTCCTCGGCGGCCGCGGCGGTGAGCTCGTCACGGGACGTGAGGGGCGACTGATCGAACCACAACATCGCGTTGACGGTCGACAGCGCCACGTCGCCGGAGTTGACCACCCGGCCGGTGATGCGAAGGTTTTTCGTCCCTTTGGTGGCGTACGGCGTCACGGAGTCGATCTGGATGCGTACTCCCGGCACCTGGGCCGACGCGGGCGTCGCGGCAGCCGTGACCAGGCCGCCGACGCAGGCCAGCAACGCCAGCACCGCCACGACGGCGGTCGCCGACCTTGCTCGACCCGCCAACACGCCTCGATGCTAGGGCATGTCCCTATGCGGGGTGCCTGACTCGGTCCGCGCCCGCCACGGCGTACCGGCACACCCGAGGCCGTACGCTTGCCTCCCGTGTCGACCGACCACCTGAGCGAGGCCCAGCAACGCGGAGTACGAGAACTCCTGCGAATCGCCCCCGTGATCGACGAACTCGGCGCCCGGTTCCAGGCGGCCGGAGCCCAGCTCGCGCTCGTCGGCGGCTCCGTCCGTGACGCGCTGCTCGGCCGCCTCGGCCTCGACCTGGACTTCACCACCAGCGCCCGGCCCGTCGAGGTCGAACGCCTGCTCACCGGCTGGGCCGACGCGGTATGGGACATCGGCCGCGAGTTCGGGACGATCGGCGCCCGCAAGGGCGACTGGACGATCGAGATCACCACGTTCCGCGCGGAGGCGTACGACCCCGACAGCCGCAAGCCCGCGGTCACGTTCGGTGACACCCTGGAGGGGGACCTCGGCCGGCGCGACTTCACCGTCAACGCGCTCGCGGTCAACCTCCCCGACCGGGCCTTCGTCGACCCGTTCGGCGGGCTGACCGACCTGGCCGCCGGGGTCCTGCGTACACCCGGCCGGCCGGAGGACTCCTTCACCGACGACCCGCTGCGGATGATGCGGGCGGCGAGGTTCGCCAGCCAGCTCGGCTTCTCGGTGGCGCCGGAGGTGGTGGCGGCGATCCACGCGATGGCCGACCGGATCACCATCGTGTCCGCCGAGCGGGTCCGGGACGAGCTGGTGAAGATGGTCCTCGGCGCCGACCCCCGTGCCGGGCTGGAGCTCCTCGTGGGCACCGGGCTGGCCGACCACGTCCTGCCCGAGCTGCCCGCGCTGCGGCTGGAGCTCGACGAGCACCACCGGCACAAGGACGTGTACGAACACAGCCTCACCGTCCTCGACCAGGCGATCGCCATGGAGGGGCGGATCGGCAACGGCGGCCCGGACTTCGTGACCAGGTTCGCCGCGCTGATGCACGACGTGGGCAAGCCGGCGACCCGGCGGTTCGAGGACGGAGGCCGGGTCACCTTCCACCACCACGAGGTCAAGGGCGCCCGGATTACCACCAAGCGGATGCGTGCGCTGCGGTTCTCCGGTGACCAGGTGGACGCGGTGTCCCGGCTGGTGGAGCTGCACCTGCGCTTCCACGGGTACGGCGGCGGGGAGTGGACCGACTCCGCCGTACGCCGCTACGTCCGCGACGCCGGTCCGCTGCTGAACCGGCTGCACGTGCTCACCCGGGCCGACTGCACCACCCGCAACCGGCGCAAGGCAGCCGCCCTGCAGCGCACGTACGACCAGCTGGAGGAGCGGATCGCGCGGCTGGCCGAGGAGGAGGAGCTTGCCAGCATCCGGCCCGACCTCGACGGCAACGAGATCATGGAGACGCTGGGGGTCCCGCCCGGTCCGGTGGTCGGCCGGGCGTACAAGCACCTGCTGGAGGTCCGCCTGGACCACGGCCGGCTGGACAAGGAAGCGGTCCGCGCCGAGCTGCTGCGCTGGTGGTCGGAGCAGCCGGAAGCCAGGGCCTGACCGTTGCCAGCGGCCCCTTTGTCAATCTGCGGTTGACTCGGAGGAGGCCGGGGTACGCGGGCGCAGGCCGACGCCGGTGAGCCGGGCGTAGCCGACCGCGGCGGCGACGTAGGTCACCGCGGTGACGGCAAGCACGGTGTACGACCGCCCGGTCGGCGGCAGCGTGAGCGCGGCGCAGGTGGCGGCGAGCACGACGACGACGTTGAACAAGACGTCGTACAACGAGAAGACCCGGCCGCGGTAGACGTCGGCGACGGACTCCTGCACCAGTGTGTCCACGCAGATCTTCACGCCCTGGGCACACAGCCCGAGGACGAACGCGGTCACCAGGACCGCGGGCACGGTGAAGAAGGTGCCCGGCACGACCACCGCGACGGCCCCGACGAGGAGGAGCACCGCGATCCAGGCCTCCTTCCGAATCCGCCGGACCGCGATCGGCGTGAGCAGCGCCGCCGAACCGAACCCCAGCCCGGACACCAGCACCGCGGTGCCCAGGCCCGCGATCCCCGCGGCGGCGTCACCCGCGCCGAAGTAGTTGCGGTAGAGCAGGATGATCGCCACCGTGCATAAGGTGAAGAAGAACCGCTGGACCGCGATCGCGGCCAGGCCGAAGGCGGCCGGCCGGCACGCCACCACGTGCCGCGCCCCGTCGGCCAGGCCGTGCAGCACGTGCCGGACCGTCGCGGCGACCTCGGCGTGTGCCGCCGCGAGGTCGGGACCCAGCATCGGTCGCGGGATCCGCAGCACCAGCAGCGCGCCGGCGGCATAGCCCAGACTGGCGAGGACCAGCACGACGTACTCCGCGGTTGCCGGGGCTCCCCACCCCAGGGCGGCCACGGTCGAGCCCACGCCCAGGCCGACGAGGTAGGCGAGCGTCCCACAGGTCGGCGTGACCGCGTTGGCCAGCACCAGGCGTTCGTTCGAGACCACGTGAGGGAGGGCCGCCGAGAGCGCGGCGAGCAAGAAGCGGTTGACAGACAGACAGGCGAGGACGGCGAGGACGAACAACGGTCCCTCGCCGCCCCCACGCGTCACCGCCAGGACGAGCAGCACCACCACCGCGCGAACGGCGTTGCACCACACCATGGTCTGTCGCCGCGACCAGCGGTCCAACAGCACACCACAGAACGGTCCGAGCAGGGAGAACGGCAACAACAACACCGCGAAACCGACGGCGATCGCGGTGGCGGACGGCTGGCGTTCGGGAGAGAACAGGACGTACGACGCGATCGCGACCTGGAAAACCCCGTCGGAGAACTGCGAGACCAGCCGGACGGCGAACAGCCGCCGGAAGAAGCGGTGCCTCAGCAGGGTCGTGAGGTCGCGCAGAAGCCGCACTCCAGCAGGGTAGGTGGAGCAGCCGGCTCAGCGCTCGACCGCTCGCTCAGCGCTCGACCTCCGGTCCTATGGTCGAGGTCTCGGCTTCGCTTGCTGCGCGGACGGCTCGTTCCTCGCCGGCCACTCCGCTCGCTCAGCGCTCGACCTCTCCGCGGATGAACTTCTCCACCAGCTCCCGCGCCACGTCGTCGGAGTACTGCTCCGGCGGGCTCTTCATGAAGTACGATGAAGCCGACAGGATCGGCCCGCCGATGCCGCGGTCCTTGGCGATCTTCGCCGCCCGGATCGCGTCGATGATGATGCCGGCGGAGTTGGGCGAGTCCCAGACCTCCAGCTTGTACTCCAGGCTGAGCGGGACGTCGCCGAACGCCCGGCCCTCCAGCCGTACGTACGCCCACTTGCGGTCGTCCAGCCAGGGCACGTGGTCGCTCGGACCCACGTGTACGTTGCGCTTTTCCAGATGGTGCGGGATCTGCGACGTCACGGACTGGGTCTTCGAGATCTTCTTCGACTCCAGCCGGTCCCGCTCCAGCATGTTCATGAAGTCCATGTTGCCGCCGAAGTTGAGCTGGTACGTGCGCTCCACCACGACGCCGCGGTCCTCGAACAGCTTGGACAGCACGCGGTGTGTGATCGTCGCACCGACCTGGCTCTTGATGTCGTCGCCGACGATCGGCAGCCCGGCCTCGGTGAACTTCGCCGCCCACTCCGGGTCGGTGGCGATGAACACCGGCAGGGCATTGACGAACGCGACCCCCGCGTCAATGGCGCATTGCGCGTAGAACTTGTCCGCCGCCTCCGAACCCACCGGCAGGTAGGAGACCAGCACGTCGGCCTCGGCCTCGCGCAGTGCGGCCACGATGTCAACCGGTTCTTGCTCGGACTCGCTGATCGTCTCCCGGTAGTACTTCCCGAGGCCGTCCAGGGTGTGACCGCGCTGCACCGTGATCCCGGTCGGCGGTACGTCACAGATCCTGATCGTGTTGTTCTCGCTGGCCCGGGTGGCGTCGGCGAGGTCGAGGCCCACCTTCTTGGCGTCGACGTCGAACGCGGCGACGAACTCCACGTCCCGCACGTGGTAGTCGCCGAACCGCACGTGCATCAGCCCCGGCACCTTCTGGGAGGGGTCGGCGTCGCGGTAGTAGTGGACTCCCTGGATCAGTGATGTCGCGCAGTTTCCCACGCCGACGATGGCAACCCGGATCGACTGCGGGCTCATGAACCCTCTCCTCGGTCTGGTCGGTGCTCTTGGGTGCGGTGCACCTGGATGTGGTGGTCTTCGGTGCGGTGCTCTTCGGTGCGGTGCTCTTCGGTGGGGTAGTACCCAGGAGCGGCCCGGTCTGTGACGGCCGGGCGGCCCACGCGTTCGGAGGCGATCAGGTCGCTGAGCCAGTGCACCTCCCGCTCGACGGACTCCACGCCGTGTCGCTGGAGTTCGACGGCGTAGGTGTCGAGGCGTTCCTGCGTACGGTGAAGCTGGGCCCGGGTGCGGTCCAGGCGCTCCTCCAGCCGCCGGCGCCGGCCCTCCAGGATGCGCAGTCGCACGGCCGCGTCCGTACGCGCGAAGAACGCGAAGCGGACGCCGAAGTTGTCGTCGTCCCAGGCGGACGGACCCCCCTCGGCCAGCAGTTCGGTGAGGCGCTGCTCTCCGGCAGGGGTGAGGCGGTAGACGATCCGCGCCCGTCGCCGGGCGGCGGTGCCGGCGGTGGTCCGGTCGTCGCCGTCGGCGGGGGAGTCCTCGCGGACGCAGTCCCGGGCGAGAAGGGACTTCAGGCAGGGGTAGAGCGAGCCGTAGGACAGCGCGCGTCCCCATCCGAACCTCGCGTTGAGGCGCTTGCGCAGCTCGTACCCGTGCATCGGCGCCTCGTGCAGGAGGCCAAGGACCGCGAGCTCGAGGACGCCGCCGCGGCGTGCCATACGTCTCACCGTCCCTGTTTCCCTGTTCGGCGCCTCCAGGTGGCGCCGCACCGCGATGTCCGGTCTGCCGGACTCGCACCCTTTGCACATATCGAACTGATACATCGTGCCGAGATGTTCGGACGATAGAGCCGGGCGGTACGGCAGCGCAAGAGGTGGCCGTCCCGGGACCGATGGTGGCCGGGCCGATCGGCAGGTTTGATCGCCGCACTCGCGCCGCGGCACTCGACGCTCCAGCCGAAGGCCGTACTCTCGTTGGCATGTGGTCCCAACGGTCGGTGGTCGATTACAGCCTGCAGAGGAAGGCGACGCTGCGGGCGCTACGTGGTGGCCACGCGACCGTGATGGAGGACGTGTGCGACGCCGATCCCTACCTTCTCCGAGCGGCGAAGTTTCACGGGGAACCAACCGACCGGCCCTGCCCGATCTGCCGGAAGGAGAAGCTGACCCACGTCACCTACGTCTTCGGTGACGAGCTCGGCCAGTACTCCGGCCGGATTCGGCAGACGCCCGAACTGGAGCGGATGGCCCGCGAACACGGCGAGTTCCGGGTCTACGTCATCGAGGTCTGCCAGAGTTGCTCGTGGAACCACCTCACACTTTCGTACGTCCTCGGTGACGGTGTGCCACGGCGACCGCCGCGCCGGCAGCGCACAGTCGAGGACGAGTACTCCTAGCCCGGCTATCTGCCGTACCCTCGGCATCGCCAATCCGCTGTCGGGCAACCCCTGGAACGACACCGTGACACGCAGACACGAAGACAGGTATGCCGACGACCACACCACAGTGGACGTCTACGGCGAGCAACGCGGGGAACGGGGACCTCGCGGGCACCGCCAAGCCCACAGGCGACCCAGGCGACCCAGGCGGCGCCTGCGGCGCTTTCTGCTCGGCTGCCTGTTCGCCTTCCTCGGGCTCGCCATCCTGGGCGTCGCGGCGTTCGTGATCGGCTACGCGCGTACGTCCGTCCCGGACCCGAACGCGATGCTGGACTCGAACACCACGACGATCTACTACAACGACGGCAGGAACATTCTGGGCTCCTTCCACGCCCAGAACCGCATCTCCGTGCCGCTGGACCAGGTGCCCAAGAACACCCAGGACGCGGTGATCGCGGCGGAGAACCGCAGCTTCTGGACCGACCGCGGCGTCTCGCCGAGCGGCATCGTCCGCGCCGCGTGGAACACCGCGCGGGGTCAGAACGTCCAGGGTGGTTCCACGATCACCCAGCAGTACGTCAAGAACTACTACCTGACCCAGGAACAGACCTGGACCCGCAAGGTCAAGGAACTCTTCATCACCCTGAAGGTCCAGCGGCAGTTGTCCAAGCAGGAGATCCTGCAGAACTACCTCAACACCAGCTACTTCGGCCGCGGCGCGTGGGGCATCGAGACCGCGTCGCAGGCGTACTTCGGCAAGCATGTGCAGGAGCTCAAGCCCCCGGAGTCGGCGGTGCTGGCGTCCCTGCTGCGGGCACCGTCCATCTACGACCCGGCGGTCGACCCGACCAATCGTCCGCGGCTCGAGGCGCGCTACCACTACGTGCTCGGCGGGATGGCCAAGCTCGGGCACCTGTCCACCGCCCAGGCCGCCCAGGAGCCGCTGCCGAAGATCAAGCCGATCCGCAAGAGCAGCAACTACGCCGGGCCGGGCGGTTATCTCGTCACGCAGGTACGCAAGGAACTGGTCAAGCTCGGCTACAGCGAGCAGCAGATCGAGACCGGCGGCCTGCAGGTCACCACGACCGTCGACGCCAAGGCTCAGCGCGCCATGCAGCACGCGTTCGCGAAGAACTTCCCGAAGAAGAACGCCAAGGGTGTGTACGCGGGCGGCGCCGCCGTGCGTCCGGGCACCGGCGAGGTGGTCGCGATGTACGGCGGGAAGGACTACATCAAGCGCCAGTTCAACGACGCCACCCAGGCCAAGCTGCAGCCGGGCTCGACGTTCAAGTCGTTCGCCCTGGCCGCCGCGCTGGAGGACGGTGTGTCCCTGCGCAGCCGGTTCGCCGGCAACTCGCCGTTCGAGCTCGACAACGGTGACGAGGTGCGCAACGAGTTCAACCGCGACTACGGCCGCTACGTCGACCTGATGAAGGCCACCCGCGACTCGATCAACACCGCCTACGTCGATCTCACCGTCAACAAGATCGGCCCGCCGGCGGTGTACGACGCGGCCGTGCGCGCAGGCGTCCCGGCGAACTCTCCCGGCCTGGAGAAGCACGCGAAGATCGCACTCGGTTTCGCGTCGGTGTCCCCGATGGACATGGCCAACTCCTACGCGACGTTCGCGGCCGAGGGCAGGCGCGCGCCGTGGCACCTCGTGGACAAGGTCACCGCGCCGGGCGGCAACGTGCTGCACGAGACGAAGGTGCAGGACAAGCGGGAGTTCTCCAAGCCGGTGGTCCGCGACGTCGACTACGCGCTGCAGGACGTCGTGAAGCACGGCAGCGCGGAGGAGGCGGCGCAGAACCTCGGCCGCCCCGCCGCAGGCAAGACCGGCACCCACGAGGACCAGACGGCGTGGTTCGTGGGCTACACCCCGCAGTTGTCCGCGTCGGTGGCGTTCTACAAGGACGCGAACGGCGACGGGAAGAAGGAGTCGCTGGACAACGTGGGCGGGATGAACACGTTCTTCGGCGGCGGCTACCCGGCGCGGATCTGGGCGCAGTTCATGCGTGAGGCACTGGCCGGCCAGCCGGTACGCCAGTTCCCGCCGCCGGCCAAGCTCGGGAAGGTCGTCAACCCCAAGCCGACCTTCACCCCGCCGCCGCGTCAACCCCGGCCGACGCTCACCCCGACGCCGACCCCCACCCCGACGCCGACACCTACGGCGACTCCGACTCCCACGGACACGCCCACGCCGACCCCGACCTTCACCCGGAAGCCGCCGGGTCCGAAACCCAAGCCGACCAACACTCTCCCCATCCCGACGCCCACCTCGTCGCCCAGCCCGACCAAGACCAAAGGACCCCACAGGCCGTTCCCCTGATCCTGGGCCCGGACCGGAGGCGGCCCCCGCGGACCGGAGTCGAGGGGGCGTTCGGACCCGTTGACCCGGGGTGGGTCGTTCGGCGCGCCGCCGGGAGGGTGCCCACCCGGTCAGCGCGATAGGGCACGATGGGCTCCGACGTGACGCCGGACCCAACGGAGGCGCAGGTGAGCAGGAGTCCCTCCCGGGAGGATCCCCTGGCCCGCCTGGCCACGACCTGGCTCGGCGGACCGGTCGGTCTGCACGCACGCCTGGGTGGCACCCGGTGGACGCCGCTGGCGGTGGCGTTCGCGGTGACGACGGGGATGTTCGTTCTCGGCGTACTCCAGAAGGTGCCGTGTCACGGCGTCGGCTGGCCGCGCGAGTCCGGCTTCGCCTTCAGCCATCTCTGCTACACCGACGTGCCGTACCTCTACCGCGAGCGCGGCTTCGCCCAGGGCAACCTCGCCTACCTAGACACCGGCAACTACCCGCCGCTGGAGTACCCCGTCCTGACCGGCGTGGTGATGCAGGTGACCGCCTGGCTGACCCAGGCGTTCGGGTCCGGGGACGCGATGCGCGACAGCGTGCTGTACTTCGATCTCACCGTCGTGTTCCTGTTCGCCTGTGCGCTGGTGACCGTGTGGGCGCTCGCCCGGCTGTGCCTGCGCCGGCCGTACGACGTGTTGTTCTTCGCGGCCGCACCGGTGCTCGCGCTGGCCGGCACCATCAACTGGGACCTCGCCGCGGTCGCCCTCACCACCTGTGCGCTGCTGGCCTGGTCGCGGTCACGCCCGTATCTCGCCGGCATCCTGATCGGCCTCGGCGTGGCGGCGAAGTTCTACCCGCTGCTGTTGCTGGGCCCGCTGCTGGTGCTCGCCCTGCGCACCGGCCGGATGCGGTTGTGGGCGACGACAGCGCTGTCGGCGCTGGCCGCGTGGCTGGTCGTGAACCTGCCGGTGATGCTGCTCGCGGAGAGTAGTTGGGCGGTGTTCTGGTCGTTCAACACCGCGCGGATGGGCGACTTCGGGTCGATCTGGTACGTCCTCGGGCTGGCCGGGCACCCGGTCAAGGCGGTGAACACGCTCTCCCTCGGGCTGTTCGGGCTGGCCTGCGCCGGGATCGCCGCGCTGGGAATGTTCGCGCCCCGGCGACCCCGGCTGGCGCAGCTCGCGTTCCTGACGGTCGCGGCGTTCCTGCTGGTGAACAAGGTCTACTCACCGCAGTACGTCCTCTGGCTGCTGCCTCTCGTGGCTCTGGCCCGGCCGCGGTGGCGGGACTGGACCATCTGGCAGGTCGGCGAACTCCTCTACTGGCTGGCCATCTGGCTCCACCTGTCCGGCAGCCTGGCCGCCGGGGGCGCGGGACGGCTCTACTGGCTCGCCGTCGTGGTCCGGGTGGCGACCACCGGCTACCTGTGCGTGCTGGTGGTCCGCGACATCCTGCGGCCGTCCGCCGACGTCGTGCGGGCCGGCGACCTGGTCGACGACCCGACCGGTGGGCCCTTCGACGAGGCGGCCGACGCGGACTGGTGGCGGGGAGGACGCTCCTGGAGGCCGGAGCCGACCGAACGGGCCCTGCACGAGGAGGGTGTGGCACGGTGAGCAACCGACGCAGGTGGACCGAGGACCCGCCGGACGGACCCGGCCGCGGTAGCGGCCGTCGTGGTGAGGGTGGCCGTCGTGACGGCGGTCCTGGCGGTGGCCGAGCCGCGGGTCGCGGCGGTTCCGGTGGCCCTGCTGGACCCGATCGGTGGGACGAGCGGTCCCGGTCCGGTGACCGGTTTCCGAGCCGGCCGGCCAGGCGGCGCGCCGAGGGCGGCCCGGACTGGCAGGAGGCGTTGGCGCCACCGCGTCCTGGCGAGCCGGCGGGCGCCCGGACGCCCCAGCCAGGTGCGCCGGCGCCCGGCCGCCGCCGTCGGGAGAACGTCCCGCCCGAAGCCGAAGGGGACCTCTGGCGCAGCGGAGGTGCCGGCGTTTCAGGCGGTTCGGGCAATGCCGGCGGTGCGCCGCCGTGGGACACGCCGGACTGGGACTCACCGGACTGGACCATGCCGGAACGCAGTACTCCGGAGTGGGCGCTCGACGCCGGACCCGACGACCGGGCGGCCGGTGGCAGCGGCCGGGACAACCGTTCGGGCGACAGCGTCGGCGAGGATGGGCAGGGCCGCGGCCACCGGCCGCGACCCTGGTGGACGGACGAACTGGACGGCCCGGGAAGCGTTGCGTACGGCGAGCCGTCCCCACCGCTGACGCCGATGGGTGGCACCCCGGCGCCGACGTCCGCCCCGGCCGACCGCGAGGCGCACCGGCCCGTCCAGCAGGGCCGGCGGGACGAGGCGAGCCAGGCGAGCCGGCAGGGCGGGTCGGAGCCGGCGAACGAGCCGGCGGCCGGTCGCTCCGGTCCGGCCGAGCCCACCGCGAGGTCCGGCCAGGCCGGCCGGGCCGGCCAGGCCGAATCCGCCGGGGCGGCGTCGGGCACGCAGCCCGAACCCCGCGCCACCTCGCCCGCGCGTGAGCCGCGGGGTTCCTCCTGGCTCGGGTGGTTGCCCGAACGCCTTCGGCCGGCACCCGGTGACCTGCGGGTGCTGGCCTGGTGGGCGCTGACCCGCGTCGGCATCCTGCTGGTCGCGATGACCGGACCATGGCTGTTCCACGGCACCGGGAAGATTCCCGGCTTCTGGGACTCCTGGAAGCAGTGGGACTTCTGGCACTTCGACCGGATCGCGACGTTCGGCTACTTCGCACCGGGCTGGAGCACGCCGATCGAGGCGTTCTTCCCCGGCTTCCCGATGGTGTTGCGGCTCGGCGCCCTGGTCGGGATTCCCACCGTGGTGGGTGGCGTGGTGGTGTCGTTCGTCGCCGGAGGTGTCGCCGCGGTCGCGCTGGCCCGGCTCGCCGACCGCGAGTGGGGACCGGGTGCGGGACGGTACGCCGCGGCGATGTGGATGCTGGCCCCGCCCGCGATCTTCCTCGCGGCGCCGTACACCGAGGCGTTGTTCCTCGCCCTGGCGATCCCCGCCTGGCTGTCCGCCCGCCGGGGCACCTGGTGGCTCGCCGGCGTGCTCGCCGCGGGCGCGTGCTCGGTCCGGGTGTCGGGCATCTTCCTGGTCGTCGCGCTGGCGGTGGAGTTCCTCACCTCCGGGCGCCGGAAGCAGTGGCTTTCCGGGCTGTGGCTGGCGCTGCCGGCGGTACCGGTGCTCGGCTACATGGCCTTCCTCCAGGCGAACACCGGCGACTGGCTGCGGTGGTACCACGCCCAGTCGCAGGGGTGGTACCGCGGGTTCACCCCGCCGTGGGACGCGTACTTCAACACGTGGAACGCCGCGATCGGGCACACCGCGTTCGGTGACGTGAGCGACGCGCTGCGGGCCAACTTCGAGTGGATGTTCCGGGCCGAGCTCGTGGCCATGCTGCTCGGCCTGGTCGTCACGGTCGTCCTGCTGACGCTGCGCCGGTGGGGCGAGGCCACCTGGGTGGGCGTGCAGGTGGCGGCGTTCGCGACGTCGTACTGGTTCTTCTCCGTTCCCCGCTCCACGCTGCTGTGGTTCCCGCTGTGGATCGGCCTGGGTGCGCTGGCGGTCCGGCGGCCGTGGGTGTGGCGGGCGTACGCCATCCTCGCTGTGCCGTTGTTCGGGATCTGGGCGGCCGCCTACCTCACCGGCCGCTGGTCAGGCTGACTCCGCGTTCCAGGTGAGCCGGAACCACCGCCGCCGGCCGATCCGGAGCAGCGCGCCCTCCCCGGTGCCGGCCGGCAGCACCTCGTCCACATCGGCCAGCACGCGCTCGTCCAGGCGTACGCCGCCCTGGTCGACCAGCCGCCGGGCGGCGCTGCGGCTCAGGTCCGGCTGGGCGAGGCAGACCAGGTCCCACACGGTGAGCCCGCCACCGCCCGCACTGTCCGCACCGTCCGCACGGCCGGGGGCGACGGGCAGCACCGGTACGTCGGTGGGTTCGTGCCGGGCGGAGAACGTCGAGCTGAACCACTCGCGTTCGGCCGCCGCCCGCTCCGCTCCGTGGTAGCGCGCGACGACTGCCTCGGCGAGGCCGAGCTTGGCGTCCCGGACCTCCCGGCCACCGCGTTCCACCGCCTGCCGCGCCTGATCCACTCTGGCCATCGGCACGGTCGTGTAGACCTCGAGGTAGCTGGGGACGAGCGCGTCCGGGATGCTCATCAGCTTGCCGAACTTCTCCCGCGGCGGGTCTGTCAGCGCGACGTAGTTGCCGAGGCTCTTGGACTGTTTGGCCCGGCCGTCGATCCCCGGCGTGATCCTCGTGGTGATCACCACCTGCGGCTTGCCGCCGAGCCGCTGCTGGTAGTGCCGGCCGAGCATCTCGTTGAAGAGCTGGTCACTGCCCACGATGGTGAGGTCGGAGCGCATTGCCCACGAGTCGTAGCCCTGCAGGACGGGGTAGACGAGCTCGTGCATGGCGATCTCGCGGCCCTCGGCGACCCGGCGGCGGAACATGTCCCGGGCCATCAGCTGGCCGTGGGTGACGTGGGAGAGCAGGGTCAGCCAGTCCCGCGTGGTGAGGGTGTCGTACCACTCGGAGTTGCGGCGTACCTCGAACACCTCCGGCTCGGTACGCAGCACCATGCCGGCCTGCTCGAGGAACGCCCCGGCGTTCGCCTCGATCTCCGCGCAGGGCAGGACCGGACGGGTCTCCGTGCGGCCGGTCGGGTCGCCGACCTGGGTGGTCACGTCACCCAGCAGGAAGACCACCGTGTGGCCGGCGTCCTGCAGGCGGCGCATCATCCACAGGTTGACCGCGTGGCCGAGATGGAGGAACGGCGCGGTGCAGTCGACGCCGTACTTGATCCGCAACGGGCGGCCGGAGTCGAGCAGGGCCTGGAGCTCGGGACGGCTCACCACCTCGTCGGTGGTGCGGGCGAGGTCGGCGAGCAGGCCGGAGCGGTCGGCGGCAGAGCCGCCCATGGTGGCAGACACGGGTCGGGATCCTTCGAGGTCAGCAGCGGAGGGCGCACCCTGACGAGGGCGGCCCGGGGACGGCGCGTCAGCGCCGATATCGCTGCTGGGTCCCGATCACGCGAGGAAGCCTAGCGGACAGCCGGGAGCGAAGCCGAGGATCAGTCGAGAACGACGCGGTCGAACTTCGTGATCGCCATGCCGACGTTGACCGCAAGCTCGGCACCCACCTCGGGCGGGCCGACCGACTCCGGCAGGAAGAGCACGCTCACCTGCATGTGCGGCGGCTCGGCGAACCACCGCCGCTTCCCGGCCACGGTGTACGGCGACAACGCCCGGCCGGACGCCTCCAGCCCGCTGGCGGCCAGCACCCGGGCTCTGGTGCGCAGGTCGGCGACGTGGCTCGGCGCCTCCAGCGCGATGCCGTGGGCGGTGCCCCCGCTGACGACGACGAGATGTCCGGCGCCGGGCACCCGGCGCCCGCGGTAGCCGAACCGGTCGCCCTTGCTCACCGGGTGCACGTCGAGCACGTGCGCCCGCGCGGCGTAGGCCTCGCGGTCGGCCAGCCACAGCCGGGTGCCGATCCGCGACCGGATCTCCAGGCCGGGATGGGCGGCGGCGAGCGTGCCGAGCTCCTCCGCCGTCACGTGGGAGACGAACAGCCGGTCGTACGCCACCCCGGCGTCGGCGAGTCGTTCGATCCAGGTGGTGACCTCCGGCCCGTGCTGCCCGGCCGACGGCAGCGGCAGGTGCAGCGCGAAACCCTCGCAGCGCACACCCTCCAGCAGCTTCACAACGTCGGCGAGCTCGCCGACGGGCACACCGTGCCGGCGCATCGAGGTGAACAGCTCGACGACCACGCGGGGGCGTCCGGGACCGTCGGCCAGGGAGCGCAGGTCGGCCACCCGGCTCACGGTGGAGACCACCCGCGGGTCGTCCGGCACCTCGTCGAAGGGCCGGATCGGGGTCAGGACCAGCAGGTCACCGGCGAACTCGTCGCGGACCGCTGCCAGTTCCTCGTACGTCCCGACGGCCAGAGTCTCCACGCCCATCCGGCTCGCCTCGGCGGCCAGCAGCGCGTGCCCGAAGCCGTAGCCGGTGCCCTTGACCACCGGGACCAGCCGTGGGTACGCCGCGGCGACGGAGTCCAGGTGGCCCCGCCAGCGGGCCGAGTCGACGTGCAGCGTCAGCGACATCTGCGGGCTACCCCCGTCGGCGCATGTAGAGGTCGAAGGCGGAGTACAGCAACCGGGAGATCGGCAGGTCCCACTCGCCGAGGTACTCCGCGGCCTCCCCGCCGGTGCCGAGCTTGAACTGCAGCAGCCCGAAGTGGGAGTCGGACTCGTCCATCGTGTCGGTGATGCCGCGCAGGTCGTACACCCGCGCGCCCGAGGACAGGGCGTCCCGGATCATCTCCCACTGCAGCGCGTTGGACGGTCGGACGTCGCGCTTGGCCGTGGACGACGCGCCGTAGGAGTACCACGCGTGGGTGCCCACCTGGACGCCGATGGTGGCCGCGGCCAGCTCGCCCTCGTGGTGGGCGAGGTAGAGCTTGGCGCGCTCGGGGTTCTCTGCGTTGAGGGCGCGGAACATCGTCACGAAGTACGCAAGCGGGCGCGGGGTGAAGTGGTCGCGCCGGGCGGTCTCGACGTACAACTGGTGGAAGGCGGGCAGGTCGTCGGCCGTGCCTCGGCTGACCTCGACGCCGGCCTTGGTGGCCTTCTTGATGTTGCGCCGCCACAGTTGGTTCATCCCGGCCAGGACGGCCTTCTCGTCGCGGTCCTCCAGCGGCAGCTGGAAGACGTAACGCGGCTGCCCGGCTGCGAAGCCGGAGGCGTTCTCGGCCGGGGGGCGCCAGCCCAGGGACCGCAGCTGGTCGGCCACGGCGAGCGCCGTGTGGTCGCTGTGGTCGGGGGTCACCTCACCGAGGGTGCGTGGCGCCGAGCCCTCCTCCGCCAACGCGGCCTTGACGGTGGCGGCGGACCAGCGGCGGGTGATCACCGGCGGGCCCATCCGGATCCCGAAGGCGCCCTGCGCACCCACGTGCTCGATGAGCGGCGTCAGCCACCGGCTCAGGTCGCCGTCGGTCCAGTCGATCACCGGGCCCTCGGGGAGGTAGGCGAGCGACCGGCGCATCCGGGGCAGCCGGCGGTAGAGGACCAGGCCCGCGCCGATGACCTTCTCACCCTCGTCGCCGGCGTCCACCCAGCCGACCGACTCCGCTCGCCACTCGCGCTTCACCTCGCCCCAGGCAGGGGTCTGGAGGAAGCTGGCCGACTCCCGGGACTCCAGGAAGGCCAGATGCTCGGCAGGGGTGAGAGTTCGTACGCGCAGGACCACGCAGGCGAGGCTACCGGTCCCTGGCCGCCCGCGCGCCCGGCCGGGCTGGCTTCCCGGGAAGCAGGAATCCGGCCGCCGCCGGGACCGCTACCGACCGTCCAGGTGCCGGCGCAGCCAGTCGATGTCGGCGCCCTGACCGTCGGCGCCGCCGGGCGTCTCCACGATCACCGGCGCCCCGGCCGCCCGGACAACGGCCAGCAGGTCGTCGCCGGCGATCTTGCCGGAGCCGAAGTTGGCGTGCCGGTCGCGCCCGGAGTCGAAGGCGTCCTGGGAGTCGTTGGCGTGCACGAGGTCGATACGCCCGGTGATCGCCTTCACCCGGTCGACGACCGTGCCGAGCTCCTCACCACCCGCGTGGAAGTGGCAGGTGTCCAGGCAGAACCCGACGGTGGCCCCGCCCTCGGCGTCGGTGACCGCCGCCCACAGGCGCTCGATCCGGTCCAGGTGGCGGGCCATCGCGTTGTCGCCGCCGGCGGTGTTCTCGATCAGCACCGGGCAGGGCATGTCCATCCGCTCGATGCACTTGCGCCAGTTGTCGAAGCCGACCTCGGGGTCGTCGCTCTTGGAGACGTGCCCGCCGTGCACGATCACGCCGAGCGCACCGATCTGGGCCGCCGCGGTCACCGTCTGCTGGAGCAGTTTGCGGGACGGGATGCGGATGCGGTTGTTGGTGGTGGCGACGTTGATGACGTACGGCGCGTGGACGTAGAGCCCCACCCCGGCGTCGTTCGCGGCGGCCACCAGTGCTTCGGCGCCGCCGTCGTAGGCGAACTTCGGGCCTTTCCACCCCTGTGGATCACCGAGGAAGAACTGTGCGATGTCGGCCGAACGGGCCCGCGCCTCGGCGATCGGGTCCTCCTGGTCGACGTGCGCTCCGAGCGGCAGGCTGGTCATGCACCGCACCCTACGAGGGTCCACCGACACCGCCCGCCACGGCCCGCGGTCCGCCGCGAGAAAGGAAGGCGCCATGGACGCAGCGCCACGTACCGTCCTGGAGATCCGGCGCGGCATCGAGGCGGGCCGGCACACCGGTGCCCAGGTGTACGCCTCGGTGCTCGGCCCGGGGCACCGCCGGACGGTCCTCGACCTCGCCCTCGGGCAGGCCCGGCCGGGCGTACCCATGCGGACCTCCACCGTCGTGGAGTGGGCCTCGGCGACCAAGCCGGTGACCTGCGTGGCCCTGATGAGGCTGGTTGATGCCGGCCTGCTCGGCCTCGACGACCCGGTCCACAAGTACCTTCCGGAGTTCGCCGCCCGCGGCAAGGAACACGTCACGGTCCGCCACCTGCTCACCCACACCGCCGGGCTCACCAGCACGGTCACCGGGGTGGTGGCGCCGGAGCGGATGGTGGCCGACATCTGCGCGTCGCCGCTCGCGCCGGGGTGGCGGCCGGGCACCCGCAGCGCCTACAACTCGGTCGCCATGTGGATCGTCGCCGCGCTGGTCTCCCGGCTGTCCGGGCGGCGCTTCGGTGAGTTCGTGCGTACGGAGGTGTTCGGCCCGGCCGGGATCGAGGAGGCCTGGATCGGCATGCCGGAGGAGGAGTACGACGCTCGGCGCGACGAACTCGCGGTGATCGCCGGATTCACCCGCTCCGGCACCCGGGACTGGGTCACCTGGGAACGCCCCACCGGCGGGGGCCACGGACCGATCCGCGAGCTCGGGCGGTTCTACGAGGCGTTCCTCGACGGGCGGCTGTGCTCGGAGGCGGCCGTCGCGGAGATGACCCGGCCACAGGTCTCGGGCGCGTACGACGAGTACCTGCTCGCGACGGTCGACCGCGGGCTCGGCTTCCTGCTCCGGACGTCGTACGCCGGGCACACGTACGGCCCGCACGCGTCACCGGACACATACGGACACGGCGGACGAAGCTGGTGCGTCGGCCTCGCCGACCCAGCCCACGGGCTGGCCGCCGCGGTGTACTGGAACGGCACGGCCGACACCGACCTCGGGGCCCTCCGGCAGCCGGCGACCCTGGCCGCGCTGTACGCCGACCTCGGCCTGGTAACCTGAGCGCCTGGTCCGCTGGAAAGAGCCCGCCCCATGGCGCGGAAGGCACCCGGACCTGACGCAAGCCCTCCTGTCACGGAAAGACCGTGACCGCCCGAGTCCAGAGGAGGTGGAGTTCCGCATGCGTCGTTACGAAGTCATGGTGATCCTCGATGCCGATCTTGAGGAACGCACCGTAGGCCCGTCCCTCGACCAGTACCTCTCGCTCGTCCGCCAGGGCGGCGGGACCGTGGAGAAGGTCGACATCTGGGGCCGTCGCCGGTTGGCGTACGACATCAACAAGAAGTCCGAGGGCATCTACTCGGTGATCGACCTCACTGCCGAGCCCTCGGTCGTCCTGGAGCTGGACCGTCAGCTGACCCTGAACGAGTCGGTGCTGCGGACTAAGGTCATCCGCCCCGACACCCGCTGATTCACGGGAGGCGTTCATGGCAGGCGACACAGTCATCACACTCGTCGGCAACCTCGTCGACGACCCCGAGTTGCGTTTCACCCCGTCCGGGGCGGCAGTGGCCAACTTCCGTCTCGCGTCCACCCCTCGCACCTTCGACCGGCAGAGCAACGAGTGGAAGGACGGCGAGACGCTGTTCCTGACCTGCAACGTGTGGCGGCAGGCGGCGGAGAACGTCGCCGAATCGCTGCAGCGCGGTATGCGGGTCGTCGTCCAGGGCCGGCTGAAGTCCCGTTCGTACGAGACCCGTGAGGGTGAGCGGCGGACGGTCTTCGAGGTCGAGGTCGACGAGGTGGGACCCAGCCTCCGCAACGCGACTGCCAAGGTCACCAGGACCAGCCGTGCACAGGGCGGCTTCGGTGGCGACGACCCGTGGCAGACGCAGCAAGGTGGCGGCGGTGGCGCCCGGCAGGGCGGCCAGCAGTCCGGCGGAAACGACCCCTGGGGCGGCGGACAGCAGTCCGGCGGATCCCAGGACGAGCCACCGTTCTGATTCACCGACGTCATCCCGTTCTTTCCCATCCGCGACCATTCCCGCGTGACGCGGGGCTTCCTGGAGGAGCACCACGATGGCCAAGCCCCCTGTACGCAAGCCCAAGAAGAAGGTTTGCGTGTTCTGCAAGGAGAAGATCTCCTACGTCGACTACAAGGACACGACTCTGCTGCGGAAGTTCATCTCCGACCGCGGCAAGATTCGTGCCCGCCGGGTGACCGGCAACTGCACCCAGCACCAGCGGGACGTCGCGGTTGCCATCAAGAACTCGCGCGAAGTCGCCCTGCTGCCCTACACCAGCACCGCGCGCTGACGAGGAGGTTGACACGCTATGAAGCTCATCCTCACCCAGGAAGTGTCCGGTCTGGGCACTCCGGGCGACATCGTCGAGGTCAAGGACGGCTACGGCCGTAACTTCCTCATCCCGCGTGGTCTCGGCATGCGCTGGACCAAGGGCGGCGAGAAGCAGGTCGCCTCGATCCGCAAGGCGCGCGAGGTCCGGGAGATCCGCGACCTCGGGCACGCCGAGCAGATCAAGAGCCAGCTCGAGGGCCTGTCGGTGAAGCTGCCGGCGCGGTCCGGCGAGAGCGGCCGGCTGTTCGGCTCGGTCACCGTCGCCGACATCGTGGCGGCGGTCAAGGAGGCCGGCGGCCCCGACATCGACAAGCGGCGGATCGAGATCGGCACGCCGATCAAGACGCTCGGCTCGCATCAGGTGTCGGTTCGCCTGCACCAGGAGCTGAGCGCCACGCTCTCGCTCGAGGTCGTCTCGGCCTGAGCAGCTCAGGCGGCGGCCGCCCGCCGCGTCTGAGTGCGTTGCTGCCCGAAGGGGCGGTCCCGAAGTCTCGGGGCCGCCCCTTCGGTCATTCTCCGGTACGAGTGGGCCGTCGGCGGGCGGGCCGGCGTCAGCGCCGTCAGCGCCGGGCTGCGCCGGTCCCGGTCACCAGCCAGGCGTCGCCTCGGGCCCGCACCGCGAGAGTCGCGAGCCGGGCCACCATGAACCCCCCGAACGCCCACCACAGCGCGAGCAGGCCCGCGTGGGCGGCGTACACCAGCAGCGCGAGCGGCAGGAACGCCACCAGCGTCACCAGCCCCGCGTAGGCGAGGTACTTCCCGTCCCCCGCGCCGATGAGAACGCCGTCCAGCACGAATACGATCCCCGCGACCGGTTCGAAGCAGGCGAAGACGAGGACGGCCTGGGCGAGCAGTGCCTGGACGGCCGGGTCGGCGCTGAACAACGGCACGTACGCCGGTCGCGCCAGCACCACCACCGCGCCGAACACCACGCCCGCGCCGACGCCCCACTCCATCATCCGGCGGGTCGCCGCCCGCGTACCGGCCACGTCGGACCCGCCGAGGTAACGTCCCACGATGGCCTGACCGGCTATCGCGATCGCGTCCAGGGCGATGGCGAGGGTGTTCCACAGGGTGAACGCCACCTGGTGTGCGGCCAGCGGCACGTCACCGAACGACGTGGCGACGTACGCGGTGACCAGCAGCGCGGCCCGCAGCGTCAGCGTGCGGACGATCAGCGGTACGCCGGCGTGCGCGCTCGCCCGGATGCCGGTCAGGTCCGGCCGCAGGGGCGCGTCGTACCGGCGGGCGGCCCGGACCACCACGACGACCAGCGCCACGGCTCCGGCAGTCTGGGCGAGCACCGTTCCCAACGCCGAGCCGGCGATCCCCAGGTGCAGGCCGTACACGAAGAGGACGTTGAGCACGACGTTACCGACGTAGGACGCGCCCGCTATCCACAGCGGCGTACGGGTGTCCTGCAGCCCGCGCAGCACGCCCGTCCCCGCGAACGTCAGAAGCAGCGCTGGCATGCCGAGCACCGCCACCCGCAGGTAGCTGACCGCGAACTCGTGCACCTGCGGTGAGGGCCCGAAGGCGCTGACCACGGCCGGTGCTGCCAGCGTGCCGACCAGCGCGAGCAGGACCCCGAGCCCGAGCGCCAGCCACAGCCCGTCGATGCCGTACGCCAGCGCCGACCGGCGGTCGCCCGCGCCGAGATGACGGGCGACGGACGCGGTGGTGGCGTAGGCGAGGAAGACGAACACGCCGACCAGAGTCTGCAGGGCCGTGCCGGCCAGGCCGAGGGCGGCGAGTTGCGGGGTTCCCAGGTGGCCGACGATCGCGGAATCGGCCAACAGGTAGACGGGTTCGGCGATCAGCGCGCCGAACGCCGGCACCGCCAAGCGCAGGATCTCCCGGTCGTGGGCGCTCCGGAGCCGGATGAGGGACACGGGCAGGAGACCTCCGGGGACATCGCGGCACGGTTCGGGCAGATGTGGGTGTGGCTCGGGTGGGAGTGGCCGTCCCCATGATGCGGGTACCGCGAGTGCGGCTGACCGTCGGCCCGGGGCCGGTGGACCGGGTCGCTACGGGCGCGGCCCGGCTTCCGGCTTCCGGCTGTCCACACCTCGGTGTGGACAAGGCGGTGTGGGGACCGTGGTGTGGACACCGGGCACGGCGCGCCCGGTGTGGACGACACGCCCGGGCAAGCAATTGCCGGGCACTTTCTCCGGACCGCTGTTGTGTCCACAGCGTGGGGACGCCGAATTCGCAGGCGAACCGCCTGATCCCGCGCTCCCCGAAATTTTCTCCACAGAGAAATCCCCAGGCTGTGCACAGCGAATCCCCAGGCAATCCCCCGGCTACCCACAACCCCTGTGTACGACCGGGTTGCCGCTCACCGCCCTGCCCGGCGTACGGTCGCCTCTCACGTCGAACCCCTGTCCGCTCGCGCACGACCTTTGTCGCGTTGTCGGTGGTCGCCGCTAGAACTGTCGCACAGGTGTTCGTCACGGGTGGAGCGTCGGAGGTAGTGCGGCAGTGAGTGTCAGTGAGTTCCCTGTCCCACGCGCGGTCGAAGGTGCACCCGACCGGATGCCGCCGCAGGACCTCGCCGCGGAGCAGTGCGTGCTCGGCAGCATGCTGCTGTCCAAGGACGCCATCGCCGACGTCGTGGAGGAGATCCGCGGCCCCGACTTCTACCGTCCCGCGCACGAGACCGTCTACGAGGCGGTGCTCGACCTCTACGGCCGGGGCGAGCCTGCCGACGCGGTGACCGTGGCGGCCGAGCTACAGCGCAAGGGCGAGTTGGCGCGCATCGGCGGCGCGCCCTACCTCCACACCCTCATCGCCTCGGTGCCGTCGGCGGCCAACGCCGGCTACTACGCCGCGATCGTGCGGGAGAAGGCGATCCTGCGCCGGCTGGTCGAGGCAGGCACCAAGATCACCCAGATCGGGTACGCAGGCGACGGTGACGTCGACGACGTGGTCGACCGGGCGCAGGCGGAGATCTACAGCGTCACCGACAAGCGCAGCAGCGAGGACTACGCCGTCCTCGGCGAGATCATGGAGTCTGCCCTCGACGAGATCGAGGCGATCGGCTCCCGTGGCGGGCAGATGGTCGGCGTGCCCACGGGGTTCACCGACCTCGACGCGCTGACCAACGGCCTGCACCCCGGCCAGCTGATCGTCGTCGCGGCCCGTCCCGGTGTCGGCAAGAGCGCGCTGGCGCTCGACTTCGCCCGCGCGGCGTCGGTCAAGCACGGCCTTGCGTCGGTGATCTTCTCGTTGGAGATGAGCCGCACCGAGATCACCATGCGGCTGCTGTCGGCGGAGGCGAGGGTCCCGCTGCACCACATGCGGCAGGGCAGCATGACCGACGACGACTGGGCGCGGATGGCCCGGCGGATGGGTGAGGTCTCCGGCGCGCCGCTCTACATCGACGACTCGCCCAACATGACGCTGATGGAGATCCGGGCCAAGTGCCGGCGGCTGCGTCAGCGCCACGACCTGCGGTTGATCGTCCTCGACTACCTCCAGCTGATGACGTCCGGCAAGCGGGTGGAGAGCCGCCAGGTCGAGGTCGCGGAGTTCTCCCGAAACCTCAAGCTGCTGGCCAAGGAGCTCGGCGTCCCCGTCGTCGCGCTGTCCCAGCTCAACCGCGGTCCTGAGCAGCGCACCGACAAGCGCCCGATGCTCTCCGACCTTCGCGAATCGGGCAGCATCGAGCAGGACGCGGACATGGTGATCCTCCTGCACCGCGAGGACGCCTACGAACGCGAATCCTCCCGTCCCGGCGAGGCCGACTTCATCGTCGCCAAGCACCGCAACGGGCCCACAGCCAACATCACCGTCGCCTTCCAGGGCCACTACTCCCGCTTCGTCGACATGGCCCAGGGCTGACCGCCAAGGCGTACCTTCCGCGCCTTCCCGAACAGGCCTTGAAGTCGACCGATTACGCGGCCTCCGCTACAGCGAGCAGCGCGGCACTGCCCTCCAGGTCGAGCACGGTGGTTGCCGGGTGAGAACCAGGACTCACAGGACGAAACCGTCGCTGACAGGATGAGCCGGTGCAGAAGCTGCTGGGGACCGTGTTCTTCCTGCCGACCCTGTTCCTCGTCGGCCTGGGTTTCGCCGTGGCCATCCGCCGGCTGCTCGGCGTCCGGATCGGCCTGGTCCGGACGGTCCTCGCCGCCGCCCTGGCTCTGACGGTCTCCGGCCCGCTGCTGACCGCGATGGTGCGCCGGCCCGAGGCGATCGACACGGGGTCCGGGATCCTGCTCACCGTGCTCGCCGCCTGCTGCGCCAGCCTGGTGGCGATGATCGTCCTGGTCATCGGCGAGGTGCTCGTCCCCGACGGCTCGCTGCCCGGGCCGGTCGAACTCTGGCGCGGCTGGCGGTCACGGATGGTCCGGGCGCGGCGGTACTCCCAGATCGTGCGCATCGCGGCGCGGCACGGGCTCGGCCGGTTCCTGCGCGGCTACCGGCACAGCGGGCTGGAGTCACCGACCTCGCGTCGTCACCTGGCCAGATCGGTGCGCCTGGCGCTGGACGAGGGCGGGGTCACGTTCGTCAAGCTGGGCCAGCAACTGTCGACCCGGCGCGACCTGCTGCCGCCGGAGTTCGTGACCGAGCTGACCCAGCTGCAGGACAACGCCGCGCCGATCGCCTGGCCGCAGGTGGAGGAGGTGCTGGTCGCCGAGTTCGGTCGCCCCGTCGGCGAGGTGTTCGCGGAGTTCGACCACACCCCGCTCGCGGCGGCCTCGGTCGCCCAGGTGCACAGCGCCCGGCTGCCCGACGGCCGGCCGGTCGTGGTGAAGGTCCAGCGCCCCGGCATCGAGCGGACCGTCGAACGTGACCTCGACATCCTGCTCCGGCTGGCCCGCACGCTCGAGTCCCGCACCGACTGGGGGCGGTCCCTGGGGGTTGCAGACCTCGCCGGTGGTTTCGCCGAGGCGCTGCGTGAGGAGCTCGACTTCACCGTCGAACGCGACAACCTGCAGGCGATGGCCGCCGCACTCGCCGACGGGCCGGCCCGCGAAGTCCGGGTGCCCGTACCCCACGCCGGGCTCGCCACCGAACGCGTCCTGGTGATGGAACGCCTCCACGGCACACCCCTCGGCGCGGCGGAGGAAGCCCTTGCCGCCCTCGGCACCGAGCGCCGGCGGCAGGTGGCGAACGCCCTGCTGGAGACGGTCTTCGACCAGGTGCTGGTCCGCGGCATGTTCCACGTCGACCTGCATCCCGGCAACGTCCTCGTCGCCGCCGACGGTTCGCTAGGGATGCTGGACCTCGGGTCGGTGGGCAGGCTGGACGGGACGACCAGGCTGGCCGTCGGCCGGCTGCTGGCAGCGCTGGGGCGGGCCGACTCGATGGCGGCCTGCGACGCGCTGCTGGAGCTGGTCGACCGGCCGGACGAGATCGACGAACGCACCCTGGAACGCGCGCTCGGTGTGCTGATTGTTCGGTACGCCTCGCCCGGTGCGAACGCCGGCGCCGCCGCGTTCGCCGAGCTGTTCCGCCTCGTGACCGCGCACCGGCTCGGTATACCGCCGCAGGTGGCGGCGATCTTCCGTACGTTCGCCACCCTGGAGGGCACGCTCACCGTGGTGGACCCGGAGTTCGATCTGGTGGCCGGTGCTCGCGAGGCCGGGCGTGCCCAGCTCGCCGAGTCGGTGGAGCCGGTACGCCTGCGACAGTCGCTCGAGGACGAACTCGTGACCCTGCTGCCCATGCTGCGCCGGCTGCCGCGGCGGGTGGACCGGATCGCTGACGCCGTCGAACACGGACGGTTCACCGTCAACGTCCGGTTGTTCGCCGACGCCCGCGACCGCCGGGTGGTGACCGACCTCGTGCACCAGGCGCTGCTGGCCTTCGTCGGTGCGGCGGCGGGGGTGCTCGCGGTCATGTTGCTGGGCACCGACGGCGGACCCCAGGTCACCGAGACCTTCGGCCTCTTCGGCTTGCTGGCGTACGCGTTGCTGATCGTGGCCGTGGTGCTGGTGCTGCGGGTCCTGGTGGTGGTGTTCCGGCGGGACCCGGCCTGACCCGACCCGCCTGGACGTGGTGGTTGTTTGCCGTCAACCCGCGCTTGGCGTTCGTCAAGTCGAGGTTGGCGTTCGTCAGGTCCGGGTTGGCGTGGTACGGGGGATGGCGTTACGCAGCCGGATGCCGCTGAACTCCAGGGTGCTGGAGATCACCGTGTCCCAGAGCGTACAACCGGACGGTGCGGATGCGTTCCAGCCAGGCGTACTCGACCGCGTGCACCCGGACCCCGCCACCCGGGCCGAGGATCTGCTCCCGGTCCGCGAGTGTCGTACCGGCACCGGCCCATGCCATCGCCCGGGGACAGTCCCGCGGGAACCAGTACGCCGGCGCCAGTTCGGCGTCGACGGCCCAGACGTACGGCTGCTCGTCGGGCCTGGTCGCCACGGCCTGCGGCACGAACCGTTCGATCGTGGGGTTCTCGGAGAAGTGGAGCACCTCACCGGATGCGGGTCGCATCCGCGTCACCGTCCCGTTGTCGTCGTCCGCGGGAGTTTTCGGGGGTCGGGCAAATGCGCTGGGCCCGATCAGGAGGTCGCGGCGCGCTCGGCCTCGCTGCGCAGGACGCAGAACTCGTTGCCCTCAGGGTCGGCGAAGACCACCCAGCCGGTGCCGTCGGCGTTGCGCCGGTCGTCGACGATCGTGCCGCCGAGCTCGAGCACGCGTTCGACCTCGACGTCGCGGGCGGTCCCCGGCTCGAGGCACATGTGCAGGCGGTTCTTCACGGTCTTCGGCTCGGGCACCTGGATGAACAGCAGCGGCGGCCCCTCGGGCAGCTGCACCAGGACCTCGGGGTCACCGGGGAAGTCCTCCTCGCCGAGCGGGGCGTCGAGGAGCTTGCTCCAGAACTGCGCGAGCGTGTACGGGTCGGCGCAGTCGATGGAGAACGTGCGGATGCGGGTTTTCAAAAGAGCTCCGGGGTCGGATTGCCTGAGGTGTGGTGTCGGAAGCTACCAGCCGGGTACGACGGCGCGTATCCATTATCCGGACCGATCTCAGTCTGCCCATCTGCCCCGGTCCGGCCTCGATCCGCCCGGTCCGGCCTCGGCCGGCCCGGCCTCAGCGCTGGGTGAACGCCATCGGGTCGTCGACGTCCACGATCTGCTTGCCCATCGGGAACAGCGAGACCGGCACCAGCTTGAAGTTGGCCAGCCCGAGCGGAATCCCGATGATCGTGAGGCACTGCGTGACACCGGTGACGATGTGGGCGAGGGCCAGCCACCAGCCGGCGAGGATCAGCCAGAGCACGTTGCCGATCAGCGATCCGGCTCCGGCACCCGGCTTGTCCACCAGCGTGCGGCCGAACGGCCAGAGGGTGAAGTTCGCCATCCGGAACGCCGCGACCCCGAACGGAATGGTGATGATCAGGACGCACAGAACCACTCCGACCACCGCGTATCCGAGTGCCAGCACCAGTCCGCCGAAGATCAGCCAGATGACGTTCAGGATCAGCCGCACGAATCCAGTCTCCGCCGGAGTTCCGCTTGCCGGTAATCACCGGATCGCGCCGGTCGCCGTCCCGGCGGTTCGCACCCGACGTCGCCCTCGACAGCGCAGTACGGACTCCGAGCCGACGTGTACCTCTGCTTGCGGCGCAGCAGGGGACGCTCGACCACCAGGTACGACAGGCCGGCCATCACGAACGCCCCGGCGACGACCAGCATCGCCTCGACCTGCGGCACCAGGTGCAGCGTCCCGGAGTAGGCGAGGATCGGGTAGTGCCACAGGTAGAGGCCGTAGCTGAGCCGCTGCCCCACCCAGGCCAGCGGCGGCAGCGCCAGTAGCAGGTTCAACGGGTGACGCCGGTCCAGCACCAGGACCGCGAGCACCGTGGCGGTGAGCAGTGCGACGGCGAGGAATCCGAAGGTGTACCACGCCGGGGTCCACCCGTCGACCCAGCCGGTGATCCGCAGCCGCCAGGCGACCAGGCCGAGCACGGCCGCGGCGACCCAGGCCAGCCGGCCGGCCCAGGTGCGGATCCGGGCGAGCGCCGCCTCGTCGTCGCGCAGGTGCCACAGCACCAGGGCGAGCAGGCAGCCGACCAGGAGCTGGTCGGCGCGGGTGTCGAAGCCGTTGTAGATGCGGTGCGCGGCGTCGTCGTCCCAGATCAGCAGCCGGAGGACCGTCGGCGCAAGGCAGAGGGCGCCGACGACGGCGAGTACGGCCCGGGACGTCAGCCTGCCCAGCAGCGCCCTGAGCGCGATCGGCCAGGCCAGGTAGAACTGCTCCTCGACGGCCAGCGACCAGGTGTGTGGCAAGGATCCCATGGTGTTGTCGTACGAGCCCGACTGGCCGGCCCGGACGATGTTGGCGACGTAGGTCGCGGCCAGCAGCGCGGCCAGCCACTGTCCTTCGAACGCCCGCAGCGGGGTCGCCAGCGCGAGCAACGCGACCAGTCCGCACAGCACCATCAGCGCCGGCACCAGTCGCAGGAACCGCCGGGTGTAGAAGCGCCGCAGCCGGATCCGGCCGGTCCGTTCGAACTCGTCGACCAACAGCGTGGTGATGACGAACCCGCTGATGGCGAAGAAGACGTCCACGCCGACCGAGCCGCCGGGCAGCAGGTCCGGGCGCAAATGACAGGCGATGACCGCGCCGGCCGCGACCGCGCGCAGCCCGTCCACCCCCGCGCTGCGGACGTCGAGCGGTCGAGCCTGGGCCGACGGTCGAGCCTGGGCCGACGGTCGAGCCGATGTTGGAGCTGGATCGAGCGGTGGGGTAGCCGCGCCGGTCGCGGAGCGCGCGTCCTTCGTCGAGATGTCGGCGGTCCGGGCGGGAGGCGGCGCTGGGGAAGGCATCGCCGCCACCCAACCGACCACGGCTGAGCGGACACCAAAAGGAACCTGAACAACGGCTGAGACCAAAGTGATCCTTTCCACTCCTTCCGGCTTGAATAGACCAGTTGGACCAATTAGGGTCCGAACGGCGGTGACAAGACGTGGCGGTACGGGAAGCCGAGAGGGTGGTGTGTCGTGCGGATCCGGCCGACGCTCTTCACCGACGCCGACGCACTCGGCAGGTCGCTCGCGGCCGAGATCGCCGATGGCATCGAGGCGGCGAACTCCAGAGGCCGGCGCTATCTCCTAGGCTGCCCGGGCGGGCGCAGCGCGATGACGACGTACGCCGCGCTCGCCGACCAGGTGTGCATCCGGCGGCTGGACCTGTCCCGCCTGGTGATCGTGATGATGGACGAGTACGTCGAGGCCGGGCCCACACGCGGCTCGTTCAGGAGCGTCCCCGACGACCTTGCGCACAGTTGTCGCGGCTTCGGCCGGGACGTGATCGCGGGGGCGCTCTCCGCCGCCGCGGGCCCGGGCCGGGGCGTACGCGAGGATCACCTGTGGGTGCCCGACCCTGCCGACCCCGCCGCGTACGACCGGCAACTCGCGGCGGCCGGCGGCATCGACCTGTTCATCCTGGCCTCCGGCGCCTCCGACGGGCACGTGGCGTTCAATCCGCCCGGAACTCCCGCCGAGGCGGTGACCCGGATCGTGCCGCTCGCGCAGAGCACCCGCCGGGACAACCTGGTGACGTTCCCACACCTGCGGACGCTGGACCGGGTGCCGACCCACGGCGTCGGCGTCGGGGTGGCCACCATTCGTACGCAGGCCCGCCGGGCGGTCATGATCGTGCACGGCGCGGACAAGGCGCGTGCCGCCGCCCGGGTGGCCGCGGCCGACCGCTACGACCCGGCGTGGCCGGCCACGATCGTCAGCGAGTGTGACGACCCCGGTCTGTACGTCGACCTGGCGGCCGCCGTCGGGCTCGGCCGCGGTGATCCCGCGCACCCGCTGATCGGTCGCGAGGAATGGCACCACGACGATCCCGCAACGTCGGGTTGACGCCCCCTCGCGGCTCACGAGAAGTCCCAGACAGTACGAAACTCGGAGGACCACTGATGGCCCGGATCAAACTCGCCTACCTCGGTGGCGGCTCGACACGTGCCGCCGGGACGATGGCGTCGTTCGTACACCACGGCGCGGAGTTCGACGGGTCGGAGGTCGTCCTCGTCGACCTGGACGCCGACCGGCTGGCGCTGATCAAGCAGCTGGCCGAGCGGATGGCACGCAACGCCGGCCTCGACCTCACCATCACCGCCACCACCGACCGGCGCGAGGGCCTGCGCGACTGCGACGCCGTACTCTCCAGCTTCCGCCCCGGCGGCTTCGAGGCCCGCGCCCTCGACGAGCGGATTCCGCTCAAGCACGGCGTGATCGGCCAGGAGACGCAGGGGCCCGGCGGCTTCTTCATGGCGCTGCGGTCGATCACGGTGATGAAGGCCGTCGCCGACGACCTCGCCGCCGTCGCGCCGAACGCCCGCATCTTCAACTACACCAACCCGGTCAACATCGTCGCCCAGGCGATGACGAGCTACACCGACATCCCGATCGTGTCACTGTGCGAGGGCCCGATCATCTTCCCGCGCGGCGTCGCCGAGGCGGCGGGCCTGGACCCCGACCTGGTGAGGACGACCATGGTGGGGATCAACCACAACTGCTGGAGCACCGAGCACACCTACGAGGGCAAGGACCTGATCCCGCTGCTGCGCGACTCCTACGAGGCGCGCCGCGACGACCCGAGTGTGGGCGCGGACACCAAGCGGCTGCTGCAGCTCGCGGTCACGATGGAGTCGGTGCCGTCCTACTACTTCCTCAACTACTACTTCCGCGACGAGGTGCTGCGTCAGCTGCAGGGCAAGCCGACCACCCGTGCGGAGGACATCCTGGCCGAGGTGCCGGGGTACTGGCGGCACTACACCGAGCAGGCGACGTCGGATGCGCCCGAGCTCGACCCGGCGCGCTCGCGCGGCGGCATCCACGAGCTCGAGCTCGCCATCGACGCCATGAACGCCTTCTACAACGACACCGGCGAGGTGCTCCCGGTCAACCTGCCCAACACCGGCGGCGTCCTGCCCGGGTTCGACGAGGACGTCGTGGTGGAGGTGCCGACCCACGTCGACGCGAACGGTTTCCGGGCGCTTCCGCAGCAACCGCTTCCGCACGCGGTCCGAGGGCTGGTCCAGGCGCTGGCCGAACACCAGGTGCTGGCCGCCAAGGCGGGCTGGGAAGGTGACCGGAACGACGGGGTCCGCGCGCTGGCCGCCCACCCGCTGGTGCCCTCCCTGCCGGTGGCCGAGGAGTTGTACACCGAAATGGCGTACGCCCACGCCGCCCACCTGCCCGAGCGGCTGCTGCCGTAGATGGAGCCACTGCACCTCGGCGTGGACGCCGGGAACAGCAAGACGGTCGCCCTGCTGTGCGACGAGGACGGTCGTGTCGTCGGGTACGGCCGGTCCGGCAACGGCGACATCTACGGCGCGGAGTCGTCGTCGGCCGCCGTGGACGCGGTCGTCGCCGCTGTCAAGGAAGCATTGACAGCGGCCGGTGCGCGGGAGGCCGACGTGCGTGCGTCGGCGTTCCGGCTGGCCGGGGTGGACTGGCCGGAGGACCACGCGTACTGGATGGACGCGCTGGCCCGGCGGCTGCCCGGCCTGCACGCACCGTCGGTGCTCAACGACGGGTTCGCGGCCATTCGGTGTGGGGGACCAGCCGGCGCCGAGCCGGCTGCCGGTGAGGCTGGACGCCGTGACTACGGGGCCGGCGTCGCCGTGATCGCTGGTACCGGCTCGGCGGTCGCCGGACGCGGTCCGACGGGTACGGAGTGGAGCATGAGCTTCTGGATCCAGGACGCGCACGGTGCCTCCGGTCTGGTGGGAAGTGCGTTGCGCGCGGTCTACCGGGCCGAGCTCGACCTCGGGCCGGCGACGACGCTGACGGCGCGGCTGCTGGCGTTCTTCGGCGCCACCGATGTCGAGGCCCTGCTGCACTCGTTCACCGGGCGGGAGACCGGCCACGGCTGGGCTCGGCAGGCCGCCGCCGCGCGGGAGGTGGTCGCGGCGGCGGGCGACGGGGACGAGGTCGCCGCGACGCTGGTCCGCGACCAGGGTCGGCACCTGGCCGACTACGCCCGGGTCACCGCCCGGCGGGTCGGTTTCGCCGTCGACGCGGTGCCCGTGGACGGTGGGAGCGGTGGGAACGGCGCGGACGGCGGCGCCGGCGTACCGGTCGTGCTCGCCGGACCGGTGCTGTGTGCGCCGGGTTCGCCGGTGACCGCCGCGCTGCTGGACGCGTTGTCGCGGGTCTTCCCGGCCGCCCGGCCGCGTCTTGCCACTGTGCCCCCGGTGTCCGGAGCGGTGCTCGACGCACTGGCCGACGCCGGCGTCGATCTCGGACCGGCGGTGTACGAGCGGCTCCGGACCACCGCGCCGCCCCCGGCGTTCCTGGCCACCTGAGCGACTCGGCGATGAGTACGAACGAGAGCGCGGCGGCACTGGCGTACGCCAAGCTGGCCGACGCGTTGCGACGCGGCGTCTACCCCGAAGGGACCCGGCTGCCCGGCGAACGCGACCTCGCCGCCCAGGTCGGCGTCAGCCGGATGACGTTGCGCCAGGCCCTTGCCCGCCTCGCCGGCGAGGGTCAGCTCGAACGCTCCGCGCAGCGCGGCTGGTTCGTCGCCCGGCGGATGGTCGGGGAACCGCCGAGCGTGCTGCAGAGCTTCACCGAGATGGCGAGGGCGCGCGGCCTTCGCCCGACGTCGCGGGTGCTGAGTACCACGTCGCGTCCGGCCACGCCGGAGGAGGCCCAGCGGCTCGGGATGGCCGAGGCGTCGAAGGTGCTGGAGGTCCGCCGGCTGCGCGGACTGGACGATGCGCCCGTTTGCCTGGACACCACCGTCCTCGCCGCTGACCGGGCCGGCGCGCTGGCCGACGCGGACCTGACCGACCGGTCGCTGTACGAGGCACTGCACACGCTGTGCGGAGTGACGGTGGCCCGAAGCTCCTACACAGTCCAGGCGCACGCGGTCGAACGGGAGCCTGCCCGGCTGCTCGACCTGCCGGTCGGCGCGCCCGTGCTGGTCGGCTCGGAGGTCACCTACGACACCGACGACCTGCCGGTGCTGTGCGGCACCACGCTCTACCGCGGAGACGCCTACCGCTTCCAGGCCGACCTGTACCGCCCGCTGTCGTGACTCCGCTGTTGACCCCGCTGTCGTGACCCCGCTGTCGTGACCCGCGCAGGGTCGCGCCCGACCTCGGATCCGCCACGGTCGTACGCCCGATCCCGGCCGTTCGTGCGACCGGAGCGTTCCGCCCCGTGACGTTCCCGGCGTCGGCTCGTTGTTCCCGATGCCTGCCGCTTGGTTTGGGGACGTGGCCGGTTGGGGCCATCGGGCAACCAGACTGGGTGGCTCGCGCGAATCTGCGTATGGGAGCCCCGGCGAATAGCATCATCAAGCTGAAAGAGACCGACACTCATCGGGCAAAGCCGTTTCGGACAAGAACTGCATCGTCTGCGCCATGGGGGTGGCATGGGGACAGGCCTGCTGGAAAGCGGAGACCTCGGCGTCGATCGGATCGAGGTGCGCCTGCTCGGGCCCCTGCGAGTCCGGCGGCCCGACGGCTCCATCGTCCCCAGCGGTGCGTGGCGCACCGGCAAGACCACCGACCTGCTCCGGTTGCTCGCGCTGAACGCGGGTGAGCCGGTCCCCGCCATGACGCTGACCGAGACCCTCTGGCCCTCGGTGGACGAGTACCGGGCCCGGGCGAGCCTGCGCACCGCGGCGTCCCAGATTCGCAAGGCCGTCGGCGTCGACTGCGTGGGCCGCCGCTCCGGTGGACTGGTGCTGCTGGACGCCTGGGTCGATGCCGTCGCGTTCACCGGGCTCGCCGCGGAGGCCGCCCGGGCATACCGCGAGGGACGGCACGCCGACTGCCTGACCGCCACCCGCGAGGCGGAGGCGCTCTACGTCGACGATTTCCGCGCGTACGACGTCGACTCGGTGTGGGCGAGCGAGCACCGGGAGCGGCTCGCGGTGGCCTACCTGTCGCTGCTGTCGGACGCCGCGGACGCCGCGGTCGCGCTGGGCTGGATGCACGACGCCGTGGAGTTCGCGTCCCGGGTGCTCGCCATCGACAGCTGGTCCGAGCGGGCGTACCGCGCCCTGATGTACGGCTACGGCGGCCTCGGGCAGACGGCGCGGGCGCTGCGCGCGTTCGAGCGATGCCGAGCGGTCCTGGCCGAGGAGCTCGGGGCCGACCCCTCGCCCCAGACGCGGGCGGTACATCTTCATCTGCTCTCGGCCGACCCGGTGACCCACACCGAGTGCCCGTTCGTCGGGCGTACGGCGGAGCTGCGCTGGCTGGGCGACATCGTGCGGTCCACCGTCACCAACGGCCTGCCGAGCATCGTGCACCTCGGCGGTGAGCCCGGCGTCGGCCGGTCCGCGCTGGTTGCGGAGGTGTGCCGGGCCCTCGACGTGCGGCTGGTCCGCGCCGACGGCGACGGCCCGAACGCCGGCCGAGCCGACCTGGTCGACCGGATCGTGGCGAGCCTCGACCGGCGACCGGAGGACGGCGAGGCGCCCGAACGCCTGGCCGCCGCGATGTCCGGCTCGGCGCCGGCCGTCGTGCTCCTCCGGGAGAGCGAGGACGCCCCGCCGGCGTACCGGAACTCCCTGTGCCGGGCGGTGCTCCGGGCGACCGGCCCGGTCGTCGTCGTACTCGTCGCCGGCACCGCCAGGGACACCTGCGAGCTGCTCTACGTGCACCGGGACGGCACCGAGGCCGACCGCGTGCACCGGCTGGACCTGCCTCCCCTGGACGCGGCCGAGATCAGCGAGCTCGCCGAGGGCCTGCTCGCTGGTGCGCCGGCCGAGGCACTGGTCGCGGAGCTGCTGAAGGTCAGCGGCGGGCTGCCCGGCCGGGCGATGGCCACGCTGAACACCTGGTCGCGGCTGGGGCGGATCGTCTCCACTCCGGACGGCCTGGCGCTGATGCCCGCGCGTGAACTCGGCGTACCCACGCTGCCGGACGTGGAGGATCCCGTCGGCCGGACCGGGGACGGGTACGACGACGGCGGCTCGGCCTGGGGGTCTGTCCCGAAGCCGGCGCCGCAGTCGGCGCCGCAGTCGATCCTCGCCCGGGCCTTCGACCAGCTCGACGCGGAGTCGCTGGAGGTTCTGCAGTACGCCGCACTGCTGGAGCGCCCGCTGAGCCCGGAACTCCTCGTACCGCTGCTTCGGCCCGACGGCCAGGCCGCCGACCCCGGCACCCCGGCCGGCTCCGCGGTCGGCAGCGCGTACCCGGCCGGCGGGCGAGCGGCGGACGCCGCCGAACGCCGCCGGGTGCAGGCGCGCCTCGACCGGCTCATCGACCTGGGCCTGCTGGTCCGCGACGCCCGGGGCGCGGCGGCGTTCCGGGACCCGCTGCGGCGGTCGGCGGTCCGGTACTGGTTGCGGCCCACCGTGCGCCAGCGCCTGCACGGCCGGATCGCCGCGCAGGCCCCGATCCCGACCGGCGAGCGGGTGCACCACTGGCTGCGGGCCGGCGAGCCGCAGTTGGCCTACCTGGCCGCCGTGGACGCGGCCAACGAGGCGGCGGCCGAAGGTCTCCTCGAGCAGACGCGGGACTTCCTCCTGCGCGCCCGCGCACTCGGCCCGTCCGACTCCGACGCCCTCGACCGCGCCGACCTGGACGAGCGGATCGCCGACACCGAGGCGAGGATCGGCCGGCGGGAGGAGGCCCGGGAGACCTACGCGAGTGCGCTGCGGATCGCCCGTGCGCACGACCTGCCGGTGGAGGGCCGGATCGTCCGCAAGTTGCGGTCCCTGGACGACCCGCCCGGCCGCGAAGCCGGTCCGGCGGGAGGGGGCGGCCTGATCGCCCCCGGCGGACCGGACGGGGTCGGCCGATCCGTCCAGCACCTTCCGGCACCGCCTCCGGCCGGCGGCAACGGCGAGTTCGGGATCGAACCCGGCTCGCCGCCGACCGCCGAGGCCGAGCGTGTTCTGCGGGCCGCTCTGGAGGAGGCCGACCGGGCAGGCGACGCCGACGTCGGCACACACGCGCGGCTGCTGCTCGCCCGCCTCGTGGCGTTCCCCCGGCGCAGGCTCCACCAGGGCCGGCACCTGGCGCGGGAGGCGCTCGCGCTCGCGACCCGTCCCGACCTGCGGGCACAGGCCCTGCTGATCGCCAACCTTCCCGACGTCGTGCTGGGCAGCCCGACCGTCGTGGAACGACCGCTGGCGGAGGCGGCGGAGCTGGCCGCCGGTGAGGGCATCCATCCGTCCCTGCTCGGCCGGATCAACCTGATGCGCTGCCTGGCCGCGCACGACGCCGGGTCCCCTGCGTTCGAGACGATGTGGGCCGAGTACCTCGCCGCGTATCCACGGCCCGAGGACGACCCGTCGTTCGGGTGGGCGCGGGTCCGGATCCACACCGAACGCGGCGACCTCGAGGCCGCGCAGATCGCGGACCGGGTGGACCTGCCGGCCGCGTCCGGGCCGCTGCTGACGCAGTTGCACGCGAGCGCTCGGGCCGACCTGCTGATCGCGCTCGGCCGGCTCGACGACGCCGCCCGGGTCACCCAGTCGCTGCTGGACCAGGCGACCGAGGACGGCTGCATCCTGATGGTGCCCGAGGCCGCCGCCCGGCTGGTGGTGCTGCGGTCACCGGCCGACCTGCGGGCCGCGCACCAGTACTTCGACCTGCTCGACTGGGCTATCGGGTCCGAGGGCGACCTGGCGCGGGAGAGTTGCTGGCGGCTGCTTGCCCGGGCCGCGATCCGCACCGCGGACGGCCGGCCCGCCGCGGCCGCCGGCGCCAGTGCGCTCGCCGCGCACGTCGCGGAGTCGGCCGGCCTCGTCCTGCTCGCCGGCCGGGCCCAGCTCGACCGAGCACGGCATCTCGCCGCCGCGGGGTCCTGGGTGGACGCCCGGCTCGCGGCGGCGGCCGCCGGGCGCGCGTTCCGCTCGGCCGGCCTGGACCATCTGGCCCGGGCAGCGGAATCCGCCACGGCGTCCGCGCCGCGGACCAACGCCGTCGGCGAGCGCCCGGTCGGCTGAGCCGGCGAGTCCTCGGGCCCGGGGCCACGGGGGCATTGGGGCACGGCGGCACGGCGGGCGACTCAGACGTACTGCCCTACCCGACCGGCTTCGGGTTCGGCTGCCCTGGGCTCGACTCGCACCAGGTGCGGCCGGATGACGCCCAGGTTGCGGTCCTGCCACGCCATCCGCACGTACCACAGGCCGCCGAGCAGCGGCATCACCAGACTGACGAACGTCATGTAGAACGGGACGAGAAACAGCGCGGGCCCGCGGTGGTCCCAGTGCAGGTACGCCACCAGAACGACGTACAACACCAGCGCCACCGTGAGCGACGACACCAGGGCCACGCCCGCGGCCGCGTCGTCCAGCGCGAGCCAGCGAAACGGCGCCAGCGCGATGGTGACCACGCCGCCGTACACCCAGAACCACGGGTGCCGGGTCACGAACCGCGCGTTCACCACGAACAGCCGGAACTCCCCACCGGCCCAGGCCAGCCGCTGCCGGAGCCAACCCCGCAGCGAGCCGGGCACCGTCGTCGGCACCTCGAACGGGATGTGCGCCACGCGGTAGCCCAGGGCGCGGGCGATCAGGCCCACCTCCACGTCGTTGCCCTGGAAGAACAGCGAGTGCCGGCTCATCACGTCGGTGAGGACCTCGGTGCGGGCCACGTGGCAGGCGCCCGAGACCAGCCACGACGCGAGGAAGCGGAACTGCATCGCCAGCCGGTACTCATAGTGCTGGAGTCTCGCGAGCAGGGTGTCGGAGTTGAGTGGAACGAGCCGTACCGACGCGAGATCGGCGCCCTGGCGTTCGAGTTCGCCGACCAGGACCTCGAGCGGCCGTGCCGTCGTGGTGTCGGCGTCGAGCGGAACGACGTACCTCGCGCGTACGAGGTTCAGCGCGTCCCGGATCAGCCGGTCCCGCACGGTGCCGGACGTGGCCCGGCGCCCGCCGGTCCGAGGAGCGGTGAACGACGCGACGAACACCCGGAACCCGTGCTCGCGGGCCAGCGCGTACAGGTCGGTGTAGAAGTCGTCGCTCTCACCCGCGGGCGTGCACAGCACCACCCGGTTGCCGTGTGCCGCGAGGTGGTCGGCGTTCTCCAGGTACCGGATGCTGCCCCAGATCGGGACCAGCACCTCGAAGTCGGAGTTCACCCGGGTGCCGGCGAACGCGTAGACCCGCCCGCGAGCCCGCAGGCTCGCCAGTGCGTCCACGGCCACCGCGAGGACCGGCACGGCGACCACCGCGAGAAAGACCAAGGCTGTCGGGGCGGCTGTCGGGGCGGCTGTCAGGGTGGCGGCCGACAGGGCGGCCAGGCTCGTTGTCATGGCTTCCGGCCCTCAGCTCGCCAGGACGGCGAGGTCGGCGCCCGCCAGCAGTTCGGCCATCGCCCGGCGTACCTCGTCCGGGCGGGCGGTGGCGGCCCGGGCGCACAGCGACCTGATCGCCGCCCAGGACGCGGCACCGTTCTCGGCCACGTCGACCTCCCGGATCCGGGGGTGCGCGGTGGGCCTCTGCGCCTCGGACGGGTCGAACAGCTCCTCGTGCAACTTCTCGCCCGGACGCAGACCAGTGACCACGATCGGAGGTTCGGGCATGCCGGACAGGGCGGCGAACCGCTGGATGAGGTCGAGGATGCGCACCGGCTCACCCATGTCCAGCACGTACGTCTCGCCGGCCTGGGCCAGCACGGACGCCTCGATGACCAGCCCGGCGGCCTCCGGGATGGTCATGAAGTAGCGCGAAGCCCCTGGGTGGGTGAGGGTGACCGGCCGACCGGCGGCGAGTTGCCAGCGCAGGGTCTCGACGAAGGAACCGCGGCTTCCGAGTACGTTCCCGAAGCGCACCGAGGCGACGGTGATGCCGGGGTCGGCCGAGCCGGCCCTGTCGGCGACGACCATCTCCGCCAACCGCTTGGACATCCCGAGCACCGAGGTGGGCCGGGCGGCCTTGTCGGTGGAGATGTTGATGAACCGTTCCACCCCGTGTGCGACCGACGCCTGCAGCACGACCGCGGTGCCGAGGACGTTCGTCCGCACGGCCGCCTCCGGGGAGTTCTCCAGCAACGGCAGATGCTTGTGCGCAGCCGCGTGGTAGACGATGCTCGGCCGGGCCCAGGCGAGTACGCGGTTCAGTTTCGCCTCGTCGGCGACGTCCGCCAGGACGAAGTGCGAGTCGTCCAGCAGTGCGGTGCCGGACAACTCCCGCTGCAGCGAGTACAACGCGTACTCGTCGTTGTCGACGAAGAACAGCTCGCCTACTCCCAGTCGCGACAACTGCCTGACTATCTCGCCGCCGATCGAGCCGCCGGCGCCGGTGACGAGGACGCGGCGACCTGCGACGAGCCGCCTGGCCTCCTCGCCGTAGACCGGTTCTGCCGGTCTGCCAAGGACGTGGGCGGGCGAAACTCCCAACATGTGGACGTGCTCCTCCTGACGTCGGCCGACGATCGGCCGGAACGCGGAACAGCCTCGCGCCCGGCCGTGACGGTGACGTCAAGTCACTGAGTTGACGGAGGCGCCCTGACGCTCCGTACCTTGTTCACGCTCCGTTGACGCCGAGCCAGCATGCTCTTCCACAGCAACTGGGGGGGCGGCGCGGCTGAGCGGGGGGGCTCGGCCAAGCCAACGTCGGGGGGACGGCGCGGTCGGGATCGGGAGGCCCGGCCGCGCCACTTTTCGGGGGACGGGGCGACGCGGCCGGATTCCGTACTGACCTGTTCGTACGGAGTCCGGCCGCTGTCGCGCCGGGCAAGCGGTGACGGGGGGTCGTGCCGGCGAGACGCTGGAGGGGAGCGTCTCGCCGGTACTCTGTTCCGCCCACCTCCTGCTGGGAACGCCGTCCACGTGCCGCACTCGCCTGCCCGTCGGCGCATCCCGCCCGGCCTCGTCCCCCACGTTCGGCCGATCCATCTCCCGCGGACATGCCGATCACGGGTGTCGGAGTGACGGCATAGGCTCGGAAACTCCCGCGCCGCGGCGACGACGCGGGCGGAGGGTCCGTCCCAGGACGGAACCCGAGGACCACAGTCGTTCGACAGGGGGTCATCCAGGCATGGGCGAGACCGGCTACAGCGGCAACACCGGATACCTGCGGTTCCCGACGATCAGCGGCGACACGGTGGTGTTCTGCGCCGACGACGACCTGTGGAGTGTGCCGGCGACCGGTGGCCGGGCCTTCCGGCTGACCGCGGGAGTTGCCGAGGCAGGCCGTCCCCGGCTGTCACCGGACGGCTCCCGGATCGCGTTCGTCGGCCAGGAGGAAGGCCCCGGCGAGGTCTACGTCATGCCGGCGGCCGGCGGCACGTCCCGGCGGCTCACGTTCGAGGCCGCGCGGGCCGGCATCGCCGGCTGGCTGGACGCCGACACCATCGTCTACGCCAGCACCACCGGCCGGCCCGTCGACGAATACCGCCTGCGCAGGGTGGGCGCCGACGGCGGCCCGTCCGCGGAGCTTCCCTACGGCCAGGCCCAGTCGATCGCGCTCGGCGCGGCGGGTGGCGTCGTCCTCGGCCGCAACACCGCCGACCCGGCCCGGTGGAAGCGCTACCGCGGCGGCACCGCCGGTCGGCTGTGGACCGACCCCGAGGGCACCGGCGAGTTCCGCCCGCTGGTCGCGTTGCCCGGCAACCTCGCCAGCCCGTGCTGGGTGGGTGACCGCGTCTACTTCCTGTCCGACCACGAGGGCATCGGCAACGTCTACTCCTGTACGCCGGACGGCGACGACCTGCGCCGCCACTCCGACCACGGCGACTACTACGCCCGCAACCTCTCCTCCGACGGTGCCCGGCTGGTCTACCACCACGCGGGCGACCTGTATCTCCTCGACCCCGCCGAGGACGAGCCGCGTCAGGTCCCGGTGGAGTTCGGGAGTTCCCGTACGCAACGCAACCGGCAGTTCGTCCATGCCGGTGACCACCTCGACTCGGCCACTCTCGGGCCCGACGGCAGCGACCTGGCCATCACCACCCGGGGGAAGGCGTTCTCGTTCGCCCACTGGGAGGGGGCGGTCCGCCAGCACGGCGAGCCGGACGGCGTTCGTCACCGGCTGCTCACCTGGCTGAACGACCACGCCAGGCTGGTCGCCCTGGCCAGCGACGACCGCCCGGAGGAACGCCTGGTCGTCCTCACCGCCGACGGCAGCGCGCCGCCCCGGTGGCTGGACGACCTCGACCTCGGCCGCGTCGTGGAGCTCGCCGTGTCACCGCGCGCGGACCAGGTGGCGGTGACCAACCACCGCAACGAGGTGCTGCTGGTCGACCTCGCCGCCGACCCCCCGGCCGTCCGCCCGCTGGACCAGACGCCGCACGGCTCGATCACCGGGATCACCTGGGCGCCCGACGGCCGGTGGCTGGCGTACTCCCGGCCGAGCAGCGCGAAGGTCCGCGCGATCACCCTGTGCCGGGTCGAGAGCGGTGAGACCTGGCCGGCGTCGCGTCCGGTGCTTGCCGACCACTCGCCGAGCTTCGACCCGGAGGGCAAGTACCTCTACTTCCTCGGCCAGCGCGACTTCGTGCCGGTGTTCGACGCGCTGCAGTTCGAGGCGGGCTTCCCGCTCGGCACCCGTCCGTACGCGCTGGCGCTGCGCACGTCCGTCGGTTCACCGTTCGTGCCCGAGCCCCGGCCGGTGGTCAGCGAGGCGGCCGCCACCCAGAAGAAGGCGGAGGAGGAGCGCAAGGCGGAGGAGGACGTCTCCCACGACCACGTGCCTCCGGTCGAGATCGACGTGGACGGACTCCCGGACCGCGTCGTCGCGTTCCCCGTGCCGGAGGGCCGCTACGAGCGGGTCGCCGGGATCCGCGGCAAGGTGCTGTACTCCAGTTGGCCGCTGCAGAGCCCTCCGGAGGGGCCGGGACACCGCGAGGGCGGCGGTGTCCTCGACGTCTACGACTTCGAGACGCAGAAGTCCGACCGGCTGATCGACGGGCTGTCCGACTTCACCCTCGACCGCGGTGCGCACACGCTGCTCTATCACGCGGGCGAGCGGCTGCGGGTGCTTCGCGCGGGGGAGAAGCCGCAGGACGAGGGCGACGATCCGCGGCGGGCGACCGGCTGGGTGGACCTCGGCCGGGTGAAGGTCTCGGTGCGGCCCGGTGCGGAGTGGCGGCAGATGTTCCGCGAGACCTGGCGGTTGCAACGCGACCACTTCTGGGTGGCCGACATGTCCGGGATCGACTGGGACCGCATCTACGACCGCTACCTCCCGCTGGTCGACCGGGTGAGCACCCGGTCGGAGCTGTCGGACCTGATCTGGGAGCTGCAGGGCGAGCTCGGTACCTCCCACGCGTACGAGATGGGCGGCGCCTACCGTCCCGGACCGCACTACGCGCAGGGGTTCCTCGGCGTCGACTGGAAACTCGACCCAGACACCGGCCACTACCGGGTCGGGCACCTGCTCGGCGGCGACCGCTGGAAGGACGGCTTCACCTCCCCGCTCAACCGGCCCGGCGTCGACGTCGCGGTCGGCGACACCGTGCTCGCCGTCAACGGTCAGCCGATCGGGACCGCCGCCGACGGCACCCACCTGCCGCCGGGCGCGCCGCTGGTCAACCAGGCCGGCGAGGAGGTCCAGCTGACGGTCGTACGCGGCGACGACCCACCGCGCACCGTCACCGTACGGGCCACCGGTTCCGAGCGCGCCGCCCGCTACCGCGACTGGGTGGAGGCCAACCGCGCCTACGTCGCCGAGCACACCGACGGCCGGGTCGGCTACCTGCACATCCCGGACATGGGCAGCCGGGGGTTCGCGGAGTTCCACCGCGGGTTCCTGTGCGAGTACGACCGGGACGCGCTGGTGGTCGACGTGCGGTTCAACGGTGGCGGCTTCGTCTCCGGGCTGTTGCTGGAGAAGCTTGCCCGGCGTCGGCTGGGCTACGACTTCTCCCGCTGGCTGGAGCCCGAGCCGTACCCCTACGAGTCGCCGCGCGGTCCGCTGGTCGCGCTCACCAACGAGTGGGCCGGCTCCGACGGTGACATCTTCTGCCACGCGTTCAAGATGCTGGGCCTGGGGCCGCTCGTCGGCAAGCGCACCTGGGGCGGCGTGATCGGCATCTCGCCCCGGCACGCCCTGGCCGACGGTACGGTCACCACCCAGCCCGAGCACTCCTTCGCCTTCGACGACGTGGGCTGGCGGGTGGAGAACTACGGCACCGACCCCGACATCGAGGTCGACATCACGCCGCAGGACTACCGCGCAGGGAGGGACCCACAGCTGGACCGGGCGATCGAGGTGGCGATGGCCGAGCTGGAGGCCAAGCCGCCGCACACGCCACGTCCCGCCGAACGACCCCGGCTCACCGCGCCCACCCTCACTCCTCGCCAACGCCGGTGAACTCGCCCGCACCGGTGACCGACACCTTCAGCACCCGGCAGCCGTGGCCACTGGAGATCGACATACCAGACCTGGCCCGGGTCGGGCCCCGGCGCTGACTCAGCCGCGAGGGGCGGACGGATCCGCCTCGCCGGAGGCGGCGGAGCCGACGCCGAGGGCGCGGGCGGCCAGCTGGGCGAGGTGGGCGGGTTCGCGTTCGCCTGCCTGGCGTACCTGCGTACGACAGCTGAACCCGTCGGCGAGCATCACCACGTCGGAGTCGGCCGCCCGCACCGCCGGTAGGAGCTTGCGTTCGGCGCAGTCCATCGACACCTCGTAGTGGCCCTTCTCGAAGCCGAAGTTGCCGGCCAGGCCGCAGCATCCGGAGTCGAGCACCTCCGCCTCCACACCGAGCGCGCCGAGCACCTTCCGGTCCGCGACGAAGCCGAGTTCGGCGTGCTGGTGGCAGTGCACCTGCACGAGCGCCCGCTGGCCCGGCCGGCGTACGTCGAGCTGGTCGGCGTGCTCGGCCAGCACCTCGGCGAGCGTGCGCGTCCGGTCCTTGAGCGTGGCCGCGGCCGGCTCGTCGGGCAGCAGGTCGGTGAGCTCGCCGCGGAACAACGCCGTGCAGCTCGGCTCCAGCCCCACGACCGGGATGCCGGCGTCAAGCCAGGGTTGCAGCGTGCGCAGAGTGCGGCGCAACACCCGCTTGGCGGTGCCCAGCTGGCCGGTCGACACCCAGGTGAGTCCGCAGCACACCGGCTTGTCCGGGATCTCCACCCGGTAGCCCAGCGACTCCAGCACCGCCACCGCGTCCATGCCGAGGTCGGGGTCGAACGCGTTGGTGAAGGAGTCCGGCCACAGCAGCACCCGCGGCGCGTCCGCCGGCAGCGCAGGCGCCGGACGGGACCGGAAGCGGCGTACGAACGTCGTCGGCGCGAGCTCCGGGATGGTGCGTTCGGGAGCGATGCCGCCGAGCCGCTTGGCCAGCGCGGCCAGCGGCCGGACCTTCGTCGCCGCGTTGGCCAGCCGGGCGAACGGTGCGGCCAGCCGCAGCCACAGCGGCAGGAAGCCCATCGAATAGTGCGAAGCCGGTCGCACGCGTCCCTTGTAGTGCTGGCTGAGGAACTCCGCCTTGTAGCTCGCCATGTCCACGTTGACCGGGCAGTCGGTCTTGCAGCCCTTGCAGGACAGGCACAGGTCCAGCGCCTCGCGTACCTCTTCCGAACGCCAGCCGTCCTTGACCACCTCACCGTTGGCCATCTCGAACAGCAGCCGCGCCCGGCCACGCGTGGAGTGTTTCTCCTCCCGGGTGGCGCGGTAGCTCGGGCACATCACGCCGCCGTCGGCGGACAGGCACTTGCCCACGCCCATGCAGCGCCGGGTCGCCCCGAAGAAGCCGTCCTCGTCGTGGGAGAACGCCAGCGTCGTGTCCGCCCGGATGGTGGGCGGTGCGACGAACACCCGCAGATCCTCGTCCAGCTTGGCGGGCGAAACGATCCGCCTGGGGTTCATCAGGCCGGCCGGGTCCCATGCGGACCGGAACTTCTCGAACGCATCCAGGATCGCGGGCGGATACATCCGGTCGAGGAGTTCGGCCCGGGCCTGCCCGTCGCCGTGCTCGCCGGACAGCGAGCCGCCGTGGGAGGTCACCAGGTCGGCCGCCTCCTCCATGAACCGCCGGAACCCTGCCACGCCCTCCTTCGAGAGCAGGTCGAAGTCGATCCGGACGTGGATGCAGCCGTCGCCGAAGTGACCGTAGTAGATGCCCTGGCGCCCGTGCTCGGCGAGCAGAGCGTCGAAGCCGCGCAGGTAGCCGCCGAGCCGTTGCGGTGGGACCGCCGCGTCCTCCCAGCCGGGGTACGCCTCACTGCCGTCCGGCAGCCGGGTGGTGCTGCCGGCGCCGTCCTCGCGTACCCGCCACAGCGCCTTCATCCGGCCGGAATCGCTCACCACCACGCTGGTCGCGCCGTGGCCGGCCATCACCCGGGCCACCTCCCGGCCGCGAGCCTCGGCCTCGGCGACCGACTCGCCGCCGGTCTCGACGTACAGCCACGCGCCTCCGTCCGGCAGCGCCTCCAGGGCGGGGTTGGACGGGTTGCGGGCGCGCACGATGGCGACGATCTTCGAGTCGACGCTCTCGATGGTGAGCGGGCGCAGATCTAGCAGCGGTACGACGTTGTCGGCGGCCACGAACTGGTCCGGAAACCCCAGCACCGTCAGCGCCCGCACCGGCGGCGACTCGACCAGGTCCACCTCGGCCTCGAGTAGAGTCGCGCAGGTGCCCTCGGTGCCGACCAGCGCCCTGCCGAGGTGGAAGCCCTGCTCGGGCAGGAGCTGGTCGAGGTTGTAGCCGGAGACCCGGCGGGTCAGGTCGGGGAACTCGGTACGCACGAGGTCGCCGTAGGTGTCCCGTACCGCGCGCAGGTCGCGATGGAGGCGGCCCACCCGGCCCGGGTCGGCGCACAGGCGGGTCAGCTCGTCCTCGCTGGTGGGGCCGGCGGTGAGCCGGGTGCCGTCGGCGAGTACGACGTCGAGCTCGGCCACGTTGTCGACCGTCTTGCCCCAGGCCACCGAGTGCGAGCCGCAGGCGTTGTTGCCGATCATGCCGCCGAGCGTGCAGCGGTTGTGGGTGGACGGATCCGGTCCGAACGTCAGGCCGTACGGCGCCGCCGCCTTCCGCAGGTCGTCCAGCACCACACCGGGCTGCACCCGGGCCCGCCGCCGGTCCGGGTCGACGGAGACGATCGCGTCGAGGTGCCGGCTGAAGTCCATGACCACCGCGGTGTTGACCGCCTGACCGGCGATGCTGGTACCTGCGCCGCGCGGAAGCAGCGGCACGCCAAGCCGGTGGCACACGTCGACGGTGGCGAGTACGTCGTCCACGTCGACCGGCTGTACGACGCCGACCGGAATGTGGCGGTAGTTGGAGGCGTCGACGGAGAACATCGCGCGGGAGCCGGCGTCGAACCGGACCGCGCCGCGGACGACCTTCGCGAGTTCGCGGCGTACCGACTCGGCCAGGTCGGTGCCGGTGCCGCCGGCGCCCGCCGACCTCGGCCGCTGTGCCGTGCTGTTCTGGGTCTGGGCGGAACTCTGCACGGTCCGAGCCTTCCACGCGCTGTCCCGCCGGTCGCGACGAGGGGTGGGGCTCGGCCGGGCGCTTCGGGTCGCGGCGCCGGTTTGGTACTGGTTCGGGTGGTGGTTCCGGTCAGCTCCTGTGGTGCACTTGGCCGGTGACGTTGCTGCTCGGCCGCTCCGACCTGGAGCGTGTGCTCGACGTGCCCACCTGCCTGGACGCGCTGCGGCACGGGTTCGCGACGGTGGGGTCCGGTGAGGGCGGGTCCGGTGAGGGCGGGTCCGGTGAGGGCGGGTCCGGTGAGGGCGGGTCCGGGGAGCAGGACATCTCTGCGCGCAGGGTGCGGACCGACCTACCCGGGCCGGGCACGGCGACCGCGTTGATGCCGGGCCTCGTGCCCGGCGTTCCGGCGTACACCGTGAAGGTCAACGCGAAGTTCCCCGGTGCACGGCCCGCCCTGCGCGGCCTGGTGTGCCTGCACGACCTCGGCTCCGGCGAGTTGCTGGCCGTCCTGGACTCCGCGACCGTCACCGCGTGGCGAACCGGACTGGCGGCCGCGCTGGGTACGCACCTGTTGGCCCGGCCGGAGGTCGCCCGGGTTGGCGTGGTCGGCGCCGGTGCGCAGGCCGACCTCGTGGTCCGCGGGCTGTCCGTTCTGCGAACCGTGCGCGGCCTGGCCGTGCACGACGTGGATCCGGATCGGGCCCGCGCTTTCGGTGAGGCACATGTTCGGAGGGGAACCGGGGACGGCGCGGCGGTGGAGGTCGTGGTCGCGGCCGACCCCGCCGAGGTGGCCCGGCGGTGCGGCATCGTCGTGCTCGCCACCTGGGCGCGGTCGCCGCTGCTGTCGCGGGCCGACGTGCCGTCCGGGACGCACCTCAGCTCGCTCGGTGCCGACGAACCGGGCAAGGCGGAGTTGACGGCGGACCTGTTACGGCATGCCCGGGTGTTCGTGGACGACGTGGACCTCGCGGTCGCTGCCGGCGCGCTGGGCAACGTCGGGCTCGGCCCCGACGAAGCCGCCGGAACCCTCGGCGAGGTGCTGACCGGACGCGTTGCCGGTCGATCGGCGCCGGAGCAGGTCACGGTGTACGCGCCGGTCGGCCTGCCGTGGCAGGACCTCGCGTTGAGCTGGCTGGCCTACGACGCAGCGCGCGCCTCGGGACTCGGCACGTCGTACGACTGGCTTGCCTGACCGGGTCCCGCGAATCAAGAGCGCCCGGATCTGGCGTCCTCCCAGCTCGCGCTGGTTGCGAAGTAGGTGTCGTAGAGCTCCTGGACCTCCAGCAGACTCTCCGGTGGCACCTTCCCGTAGGCGATGCGCTCGAGGTGGCGGAAGTACTCGAACCGCTCGACCCCAGGGGTGATGACGATGAGGATGTCGGCGTCCGCTCCCGGCGCGGCGGCGAAGGCATGTGGAAGACCGGGCGGTACGACGACCAGGTCGCCGCGGTCGGCGGTGACGACCTGCTCACCGCAGAGCAGTTGGGCGACATGCGCGTGGTCCTTTCAGAACGTCAGGGAGTCTGGCGGGGTTTCGAGCAGTGCGGAAAACCTTGTGGGGTTCGAGGATCGCAGGCACTCAGACCGCGAACAGGAGCGCCGCGCTGACGAGGACGACCACGGCCGTGGCGAGGTGGACGCCGAACGCGATTGCCCGACTTCCGCCGTGGCGGAGCACGATCAGCATGTCTCCGATCGGCGCGATGGCGACCACCAGCATGAACCACGCCTCGGCCTGCGCACCCACGAACGCGAGCAGCGCGAGGCCAACGAGGCCGAAGGTTCCGTCGCGCAGCCCCTTGATGGTGAGGTACGCCGGATCGCCGTCCTGTTTGGCCGGGACGCCGTAACCGGCCGCCGCCGCGCGAGGCACCAGGAGGAACCGCGCGCCGATGAAGACGACAAACAGGTCGAGAACGATGGCGAGCCCGTAGGCGAGGTAGGTGAGCATGGCGACTTCCTTCTGCTAGCGCCGCTAGATTTCAGAGTGACGCTAACATGCCAGCGGCAGGATTGCTAGCGGTGCTAGCCTTCGGGTATGCCGATCCAGGAGCGCCGGGAACGCGAGCGGGCCGAGCGGGAACGCCTGATCGTCACGGCCGCGCGTGAGTTGGCCGAGTCCGAGGGCTGGGACGCGGTGACCACTCGGCGGCTCGCCGACGAGATCGAGTACAGCCAGCCCGTCCTCTACAGCCATTTCAAGGGAAAGAACGCCATCATGGCCGCGGTGGCGGTGGAGGGCTTCGCCGAGCTGGCGGCCGAGCTTCGCGCCGCTCGTACGTCGGCGCCGAGTCCGCGGGATGCCCTCGCTGACGTCGCCGCCGCGTACGCCGCCTTCGCCGAACGTCGCCCCGCGCTGTACGACGCGATGTTCACCCTCCCTGTCGACCTGCCGTTCGCCAGCCCCAAGTCGCCGCCTCCCCTGCAGGAGGGCTTCGCCGAACTCCGCGAGACCTTGCGGCCACTCGCGGGCGAGGAGAGTCCGGACGTGTTGACCGAGACCTTCTGGAGCGCACTGCACGGGCTGGTCACCCTGATGCGCAACGGCCGGCTACGTGCTGAGGATCACGACATCCGGATGGCCGCCCTGATCAGCCGGTTCTCCGGGTAGGGCCGGGGCTGCTCACGCTGTGCCGACCGGCCTGCCGCCGAAGCGCCAGGGACGTACCTCGGTGTGGACGCCGCTCTGGGCGGGGAGCAGGGCTCCCGCGGCTTGGGGGTTCGGTGCCTCCACGGCCGCCGCCCGGCCGAGCCGGGTCTCGCCGTCCAGAGTCGACAGCCCGCCGTACACGATCAGCTGTGGCGAGGTGATCGGCGCCGGCTCGGAGGCGTCCATGGCGATCAGGAGATACCGGGCGTAGCCCTTGGTGGCGCCGGTGAAGTCCCACATCGTGCGTCCGAGGACGTTGTCGAACCGGCACAGCAGGACCGACTCGAAGGCCCCCGCGCGAAAGTACGGCTCCTCGTACGCGAAGTCGCGGGCAGCCCTTGCGTCCGGGAGGTCCACGATGTGCAGGCTGCCCGTGGACTCCGCCTCGTCGTCGTGGCCGGTCAGTGTGGGGCCACGGGCGATCAGCCGATCGGCGTACCGATCCATGAAATCCCAGTGCTCGTTGCTCAGACGGACCTTGAGCGGGTACGCGCCCGGGCGGTCACGGCCGTAGACGAAGTACTGCACGGTCGCTCAGCCTAGATTGCTGTGCGGCCTGGGCACTTCAGGGGCGGAGGACGCGTCGCTGCGGGTCGGACCATTCCGGGGGTGTGTATTCGGGGTGGCCGTGGGTGCCCATGCGGACTTGCCAGCCTTTGTGGTGGACGGTGACGTGGTGGTGGCGGCACAGGAGTACGCCGTTGGCGAGGTCTGTCGGGCCGCCGTGGTCCCAGGCGGTCATGTGGTGGGTGACGCAGCGTGGTTCGGGGATCTGGCAGCCGGGGAAGTTGCAGTGGTGTCCGTCGCGGATGGCCAGTGCACGGCGTTGGTGTTCTTTGAAGAAACGGTCGGAGCGGCCGAGGTCGAGCACCTGCCCGTCCCCGCCGAGTACGACGGGGATCAGGTCGGCCTCGCAGGCGAGCCGGCGCACGGTGGCGACCGAGATGGGTTTGCCGTCGACACCGAGGTAGCGGGCTGACCCGCCACCTCCGCACGTCGGGCACCCGTCGTGCGGGTCGATGGCAGTCCCCGGGCCCGCAGCACCCTTCTCGGGTTCGGCGTCACTCTCCGGATCCCCGATATCTGATTGTGGGTGCTGGCCGGGTTCTCGCGGTGGTGGTATCCCGTCCGCGAGCGCGCCGGTGCCGGACGATGGTCGTTTCTCCTTACCTACTTGGCCTTCCTCCTGACCTCCGGCTTCCGTTGATGTCGGCTCTTCGGTGTTGGCGGGCTTCTTGGTGCTCTGTTTGGCGTACCTGGGGTCTGTGCAGGGGCAGGTGCAGGGCCTGGGACGGATCACGGTGGCGGTGTCGTCGACCGTCCCTGCACCGGTGCCCTTCAGGAGGGTGTCGAGTGGGATGGTGACCGCGACCTGTGGTGGTCTGCCGCCACGGACGGGCGCTTTCGCCGCAGCGGCGAGCAGGCTCAACAACTCCGCGAACGCGTCGCCGCGGCGCTGGTCGATGGGCCGCCTGTCTGGGTCTGCTCCCTTGACGGGTTCGGCGAGGGGTTCGATGAGTTTGCGGAGCAGTTCCATCTCCCACGCCGGCAACGTGATGTGCACCGACTCCGACTGCTGGACCCCGTTCGGGGAGTAGCGCAGGGAGCGTTTCTGTTCGGCTGTGCGGTCCTTCCTGGCAAGTTCCTCGCCCAGTTGCCGGTAGTACTCCTCCGGCGCGACCCGTTCCAGAAGCTTCGTACCCAGCACCCGCAGCTCGTCGGGGTTGTGGAACCGGGCCTTGCCGATCAGGAACCCCTCCGCCTCGACCCGTTCCTCCGGACCCACGTAGTCGGGGAGCTTCTTGACCGCATCGGCGATGACCTGCGCCTGCCGCACCGACACCGCACCCCGAGCCAACGCCTCCCCGGTCGACGGCACCTCCCTGTCCAGGTCGCGGGCCAACCCCACCACAGCCGAGGACTCGTGCTTGCTCATCCGCAGGGCCGTCCGCAAATACACCGCCGCGTTAGGCGCACCGGTGATCTTGCCGACGTCGCAGGCCTCGGCCTGGCGGACGACCTTCAGCTGGGCCGCCTGCAGCCGGGCGATCTCCCTACCCAGTACCTCCAGCGCCTGACCGGCCTGCTCCTCGGTCAGCGACGCCACAGACGTCGACAACACCACGTCGTTGGCAGCGGCCAGCAACTCCAGGGCAGCCAGCAACGGATGCGGCGGCCTACCGCCACCCCCAACACCGGAAGACACCTGGAACCTCGAAGACATGTTCGAACCCTACCGGCCACCACCGACAACAACCCCCTCGTCCACAGGCGCGATTTCCCTTACAGGAAAGGGGGGTTCCCGCCTAGGCGGGTCCGACTCCCAGTGGGCGGCGGTCCGAGGAACGAGCCAGACGCAGAACGTTCGCCACCAGTTGATGGCCCGCGCGTCCGGTCGCGCTGAGAATCGACTCCGGGTGGAACTGCACCGCCCAGCGTCGTCGAACGTCGTCCGCGATGGCCATCGCGACCTGCGCCCCACCCGGATCGTCGGTGACCGCCACGACTTCGAATCCGGAAACGTTCGCCGGCGACGCGTACAGCGAGTGGTACCTCCCGGCGGTGAACGACGAGCCCAACCCTGCAAGCATTCCTTCGCCCGCGCCGTCGGTCACGACCCGCACCGACCCCGGCTTGCCGTGCGCAGGCCGGGGAAGCAGGTCGAGAGTGCCGCCGGCGTACTCCACCATCGCCTGGAGGCCGAGACACACACCGAACACCGGAAGTCCGCGAGCCTCCACCGCCGCCAGGAGGCGGGTGCAGTCGAAGTCCGCGGGCCGGCCCGGGCCTGGTGACAGCACCACGAGGTCGGGCGCGAGTGAGTCCAGTTGCTCGGCAGGAAAGCCGTACCGCAACGTCACCACGTCCGCGCCGTGCTGGCGGAAGTAGTCGCCGAGCGTGTGGACGAAGGAGTCCTGGTGGTCCACCAGCAGTACGCGCGTGCCGGCACCGACGGCGTCGCCCCCATCGGTCACGGCAGCGGCCGGGCCATCACCGCAGGCCCCACTGCGCGGACCCGGATCCGGCTCGGACATCGTGTCAAGGAGAGCTTGCGCCTTGAGCAGGGTCTCGCGTTCCTCCTCGTCCGGGTCGGAGTCGTACAACAGCGTGGCGCCCGCGCGCACGCTCGCGATGGAGTTCTCGACGTGAGCGGTACGCAGGGTCAGCCCGGTGTTCATCGATCCGTCGAAGCCGACGAACCCGACCGCGCCGCCGTACCAACGCCGGGGCGCGGACTCGGCGTCCTCGATGAACTGCATCGCCCACTGCTTCGGTGCGCCGGTCACGGTGACCGCCCACATGTGGGTCAGGAACGCGTCGAACGCGTCCATGCCCGGCCGCAGTCTGCCCTCGATGTGGTCGACCGTGTGGATCAGCCGACTGTAAAGCTCGACTTGACGACGGCCGATGACCCGTACGCTGCCAGGTACGCACACCCGCGCCTTGTCGTTGCGGTCCACGTCGGTGCACATGGTGAGTTCGCTCTCGTCCTTGGTGGAGTTGAGCAAGGTCGCGATCTGGCCGGCGTCCTCCAGGGCGTCCCGGCCCCGGCGGATCGTCCCCGCGATCGGACAGGTCTCCACCCGGTCGCCGCTCACGCGGACGTACATCTCCGGTGAGGCACCGACGAGGTACTCGCCTTCGCCGAGATTGCAGAAGAACTCGTACGGCGCGGGGTTCTGCGTACGCAGACGTTCGTAGAAGGCGGCCGGCGAGTCGCAGCGACCACTGAGCACGTGGCTCGGAGTCACCTCGAACAGGTCGCCGCGCCGGAAGCGTTCCCGTGCGGTGCGGACGATGCCGGCGTAGCGGCCGGGCTCGGGCGGTGGGGGCACCGGCCGTGCGGCGGCCCGCGGCGTGGGAGTGGTCTGCCGCGCCAGACCGGCCGTGGTCCGTCCGTCCACCTCGAAGTCGTACGCGTACCGCACGCTCGTCTCCCGCTTGCGGTCCACCACGACGAGCTGGTCCGGCAGGTGCAGGACGAGGTCCCGGTGCGGGTCGGTCGTGCGGTCGTGTCGTAGCCGTACCGGCTCGAACTGGAACGCGAGGTCGTAGCCGTACGCGCCGTACAGCCCGAGATGCTGGTCGACCGAGCTGGCGAACGCCGCGACCACCGCGCGCAATGCGGAGAAGACGGTAGACTGCCGGCTGCGCTCCTCCTCGGTGAAGGAACCGGCCGACTCGGGAACGTCGACCGCGAAGCGCGACTTCTCGTCGAGGACGACCTCCCCGGTGCCGGCCATCGCGCTGGCCACCACGGGCAGCAGGACGATGCCGCGTTCGTTGAGTGCGCGCGCCTCGATCCGCCGGGCGTACGCGACGAGTTCGATCGGCGGGTCGACGTAGCCGAGGTGCCAACGGCTGTAGCGGCCCGGATAGTCGACGCCGGACGACAGCACCGCGCCACGGCGGTTGTCGAGGTCGGCGACCAGCTCGGTGAGGACGCTCTCCTCGACGGGAGTGTCGGTACGGGTGACCGCCACGCCGCCGGCGGTGACGTATGCGGTCGTGGCGGGCTTGGGTGTTTCGAGCACGTCGGTCGGCCTCTCGGGAGGGCCCGCACCGGTGGCTCTGTGTCCGCGTACTACGTGCCGGACAACGAGAAACGACCGCCGGTGAGGGCGGTCGTCGCTTGCGAATGCGTCAGGATGCGCAGGTCGGGGCGGCCGCCGGAAGGGGGCGCCACCACCACTGCAGCACGTGACTTTGCATGCGCGGCAGCCTAACCCATCTTCGCGCTCGCAGGTAGGGAGACAGGTGGGAGAAACAGGTGGGGGAAACGGCGTGGACCGGCCGGGCGGGTGATCACGTGGTCACCCGCGCGCGGTCAGGCGACCTCGGGCAGCGGCGCCATGCCGAACGTCGTACGCAACCCGTCCTTGCCTGCCTCGGTAACCCGGACTCCGCGTCCGCTGCCCACCCGGGTGAGCCACTCCAACGCGAACAGCCGCTCGGTCAGGGCGGCGCCCACCGCGCCGGCGAGGTGGCTGCGGCGTTCGGTCCAGTCCAGACAGTCGCGGACGAGCGGGCGGCGCCCGCGGGCCAGGTCGGCCACGTCGACGCCGAACTCGGTGAGGGCGTCCCGGCCCACCGGGGTGAGCGCCGGATCGTCGGTGACGATGCCGCGGGCACGCAGTGCGTCGGCCAGTGCGACGCCGGCTCGTCCGGCGAGGTGGTCGTAGCAGGTACGCCCGGCGGCGAGCGCCCGGCCGCGGGAGGCGGCACGCAGGCTGGTGACCGGCGTCGGCGGCGCGATCTGCAGGAGGGGCTCGATCGCCTCGGCGATCTCGGTGCCGGCCAGCCGGAAGTACCGGTGCCTGCCCTGCGTCACGACCGTCGTCAGGCCACCGGTGAGCAGCCGGGCGAGGTGTTCGCTGGCGGTCGACGGGGCGATCTCGGCGGCCCGGGCGAGCTCGCCGGCGGTCCAGGCTCGCCCGTCGAACATCGCCAGGAGCATGGCCGCGCGGCTGCGGTCGGCGAGCAGGCCGGCGATCCGGGCGAGGTCCACTTCGGCGGGCATGCCGCCACCGTACCCACGACACGTTTCGGGCCGGCCCGAACAGACCCGGCCCTAGCGTCCCTGCCATGTCCGTCCAGTCGACCCAGCTCGCAATGTCCGCCCACCGGACGATCACGCCCTCGGTTCTGTACTTCGGCACTCCCGTCGTCCTGGTCACCACGACCAACCCGGACGGATCGGCCAACATCACGCCGATGTCGTCGGCGTGGTCACTCGGCTCCACCGTCGTCCTCGGTCTGAGCGACACCGGTCAGGCGGTCCCCAACCTCGAACGCGAACGCGAGTGCGTCCTCAACCTCCCCTCGGCGGACCTGTGGGAAAGCGTGGAACGGCTGGCTCCGCTGACCGGCCGCCACCCGGTCCCGGACGCGAAGGCCGACCGATACCGCCACGAGCCGGACAAGTTCGGCGCCTCCGGGCTGACCCCGCTCCCGGCCGAGACGGTCCGCCCGCCGCGCGTCGCCGAATGCCCGCTGCACCTGGAGGCCGAGGTCGTCTCGATCAGGCCGGGGACCGAGGGCGGCTTCCGGATCGTGGAGACGCTCGTCCGCCGGGTGCATGCCGCCGACGACATCACCGTCCCGGGGACGAATCACGTGGACACCAGGCGGTGGCACCCGCTGCTGTACGTGTTCCGGCACTACTTCGGTGCGGGGCCGCGGCTCGGACGGACCTTCAAGGCCGAGACGTGAGGAAACTCGTCAGTTCGTCGTGGGTGGGGATGCCCGAACGCCCGTCGATCGCCCGGCAGGCCAGGGCCGCCGCGCCGTTGGCGTACCGTACGGCGTCCGGCAGGTCCAGCCCGCGGTCGACGGCGAGCAGCAACGCACCGTGGAACACGTCGCCTGCTCCCAGCGTGCTCACCACCTCGACGGCGAATCCGGGCACGTGCACCGGCGGACCGCTCGCGGGCAGCAGGTGTGCGCCCCCGGCACCGGCGGTGGCGACCACGAGGCCGGCACCGTCGGCCCGGGCGTGTTCCAGCAGCGCGTCCACCGGCTGGTCGCCGTACGTCAGTCGAAGACGGTCGACCGTCGGGCCGTAGAGATCCACGCCGCGCGGGTGGAAGCCCGGGATCGGGTTGCCCGCGTCCACCGAGATCCTCGGCCGCCCGGAGCCGTCCGAGCCTTGGATCAGCACGTCCCGGGTCGCCGGCCAGCCCAGGTGGTCCAGGTGCACCCATGCGGCTCCCGCCACGAGGTCCCGTGCGCGCGGGCCCAGCTCGAACGCCGGCAGCGGCCGGGTGCAGATGGCGCGCGTACCCGACGAGCGGTCGACGAGGACAACGCTCGCGCCGCCGGCACCGGCGGGGACGGGAACGACTCCGGACACGTCGACGCCCTCGCGGGTCAGGTCGGCGACGATGCGCTCGCCGGTCGGGTCCTCGGCGATCGGCCCGACGAACGCGACGTCCCCGCCGAGCCGGGCGGCGGCCACCGCGGCGGTGGCGGAGTTGCCGCCGCCCGCGTGGACCAGCGCCTCGGCCAGCAGCCGCTGGTCGGGCCCCGGGAGGTGGGGTACGACCGCGATCGCGTCGTCGTTCACCGAACCGACGAAGACCAGCCTGCTCATGCGTCCGTCCAGGGGCGGGCGTTCGCGGACACGATCGCGGCGAGTTCGCGGAGGTACGGCACGGACTCCTCGCGCAGCAGCCGCGTCCTGTCCGCCGCCGGCAGCGCGTTCGTCCACAGGGCACGGCCGGCGAGCATCCCGGAGGCGCCGCCTCGGCAGCACGCCGCCACCGCGGCCGGGAAATCGGCGCGCTCGACGTGGGAGGACAGCACCACCCAGGGGCAGCCGATGGAGCCGGTGAGCTCGGCCGCGGCCGCGGTGATCCGGTCGGCGTCGCCGCGGCCGAAGTACGGAACCTCCGCCTTGTACAGGGAGGGTTCGGCCACGCCCAGCTCCCGCGCGCACCGCAGCAGCGTCGCCTCCCGGTCGAAGGTGCCGCTCGCCTGCTGCTCCTCCGTCGGGCGTACGACACCCTCGACGATGCTGGGCATCCCCGCGTCCCGGCACGCGGCGACGAACCGGGCCGCGTCGGCCACGCGTTCGTCGGAGCGTCCGTCCTCGCGCCACACGATCAGCAACTTCGCGGCGACCACTCCCTGCGCGGCGTACCCCGGCAGGTCCAGTGTCTCGTCGAACACCGCGTCTCCGACCACCTCACCGGGTCGGCTCGACAACCGGTCGGCGGCGACGATCCGCCCGGTGTCCGGTCCTGGCGACGGACTGCCGGCGAGGATCTCCGCGCCGAACTCCGGGTCGGCGAGGAACCCGGACGCCTCCGGGCCCAGGGTGACCGCCACGTCCTGTTTGAACTCGCGTAGTTCCTTGTCCGGCACCGCGTCCGGGGTGCGGCCGGACGTCTGGGCGAGCATGCCGCGCAGCGACTCCCGCTGGTCCATGGCGACCATCACGAACGTTCCGTCGGGGCGGGCGAGCCCGCGCAGGCCGGGATCCGGCATCGGTGCCTCACAGTCCTGGGATCGTTCCCCCATGGTCGTTCGGGCAGCTCGTTCTCGGGCGATCATGCCAGGCCTGGTTTCACCGGCTGTCGGGATGTGCTGGACATGATTCAGTTCGCCCTCGAACAATGCGGCGGCCACCACGTAGACGCCCTTGCCGTCACCAGACTCGGCAAAGGACTCGTCGGCCCAGGCGTCTTGGGGGTGCACACCGGGAGGCTGGAGATACCCACCGACATCGCGCTGACACGCTCTGCTCTCCCCGACGCTTTGATCGGGTGGTGTGCGACCCGTCCGGGACCGGCGGGCGGGCCGCGGCGTGTCCGGTTTTTCAACAAGGATGTCCGTCCAGGCCCTGCGGACGCCGAGCGCGTGACGCCTACCGTCGGACGCGTCGCAGATGCGTACGTACTCCCACCCGAACCGCAGGAGGAACCCCCATGGTGGACGAGCCCCAGCTCGCGTCCTACGCCGCCGCGTACGCCGAAAACGGCTACGTGCTCGTCAAGGGCCTGCTCGACAGGGCGGAGGCGCGGGCCTACCGCGAGGAGAGCCACGCGCTGATCGAACGCCTGAACCGCGACGCCGACCCCACCTGGGAGAGCGCCCGGCACCTCGGCATGGGGGAGCGCACCGAGCTGAAGCACTGCCACGACGTGCAGTTCCACGCCGCGGCGTTCTCGAAGCTGCTGGTCGACCCGCGCTTCACCGACGTCGCCGCCGCGGTGATGGGTACGCCGAACGTCCAGCTGCACCACACCAAGCTGTTCGTGAAGCCGCCGGAGAAGGGCTCGCCGTTCCCGATGCACCAGGACCACCCGTTCTTCCCGCACGCGAAGCACTCGGTGGGAGCGGCGATCTTCCACTTCGACGACGCCCCGCTGGAGAAGGGCTGCGTACGCGTGGTGCCGGGCAGCCACCGCGACGGCCCACTGGTCCACCAGGCGGAGGGGAGCTGGCACCTGCCGTTCGCTGAATGGCCGCTGGACAAGGCGGTGCCGTGCGAGGCGGAGGCCGGCGACGTGCTGTTCTTCACCTACCTCACGGTGCACGGCTCGGGCGTGAACACGACCTCCGAGGCACGTACGACGCTGCTGGTGCAGTACCGCGACCCGGCCGACCGGCCGACCGAGGACCTGCACACCCACTCGCTCGGCCAGGGCATGATCCTTCGCGGCGTGGACCCGACCTCGCGCGGCACGGCCGCGGCAGCGATGTGAGCGGTCCGCCGGCGAACGGCCGGGCGCTCGCGTCGCTGACCTCCGCGCGCGTCGGTGTGGACGTGGCCGGGCATCGCGCCGAGTTCCTTTACTGGGGCTACTACGAACCGCGCCCGTGGCGTAACTACCTGCACACGCACTCGTTCTTCGAGATCTGTTACGCCTACGCCGGCACGGGCGTCTTCCGGGCCGGTGAGCAGGAGCACGTGGTCGTCCCGGGGACGCTGTTCGTCGCGCGTCCCGGCGACGTGCACGAGATCGTGTCCGACACCGACGACCCGCTGTGCATCCACTTCTGGTCGTACACGCTGGTGCCGGCCCGCACCCGCCGACCCCCGGCGGTCATCCCGGAGCGGAGTGAGGGGCGCGAGGTGCTGGAGCTGTTCGCGGCGCCGGGTACGCGGGCGCTGTCGCAGGCGACGGAGCGGATCCCGGCGGTCCTCGGCCTGCTCGCCGCCGAGGCTGCCGCGCCCGGTCCGGCGTACGAGCAACTGCTGTCGGCGCTGGCCGGCGCCCTGGTGGTGGAGACGGCGCGGGCCGTGGTGGACGAACCCCACCTGCGCCCGCGGCCCACCGCGGACCCGGCCGGCCGCGACGAGCGGACCGTCGCCACGATGGTGCGCTACCTGCAGGACAACTACGACCGGACGGTGTCCGTCCGCGACGTCGCCGCCCAGGTGCACCTGGGTGAGCGGCAGGTAGGCCGGTTGTTCCGGGCCCAGACGGGCACGACGGTGCACGCGTACCTCACCCGGCTCCGGTTGGAGATCGCGGCCCAGCGGCTGCTCGAACACTCCGCCGACGGGGAGTACGCCGCCGTCGCCGAGATCGCCCGGCAGTGCGGCTACCCCGATGTCCGTCACTTCACGACCGCGTTCCGCCGGCACTGGGGAGTTCCGCCGGGCGCCTTCCGGGACGGGGGAGGCACCGCCCAACTGCGCGATCGGCAGGCCACAAAGTCGCCGTCGCCGGTCACCGAACGTTGACGCTCCATCGAGCCGGTGGCTACCGTCCGGTAGTCCATGCCGAGATGTCGGCATTTTTCCGGCTGCGGGGGAACGTGGGAGGGCGTCCACCTGCGGCCACCCGCTCCCTCAGGAGGTTTTGTGCCCCAGTCGCGTCGACGCGCCGATGCCGCCGCGTTGGAGGTCGCCCCGGCCGCCGTCCCGAGCGCCACCGCGCCGGCCGTGCCCACGCCACCGGTCATCCCGGAGGCGCCGGGCCGGGCGACGCTGGCCGACGTCGCCCAGCGGGCAGGGGTGTCCCGCTCGACGGCCTCGCGCGGGCTCACCGGCCGTGGGTACGTCGCGCCGGCCGCCCGCGAACGCATCCAGCTCGCGGCGGAGGAACTCGGTTACGTACCCGACGGCAACGCCCGCAGCCTCAAGGCCCGGCACACCCCCGCCGTCGGCCTGCTGGTGTCCGACCTGCGCAACCGCTTCTACGCCGAGGTCGCCGCGGGGGCGAGTTCGGTGCTGCGGGAACAGGGCTACACGATCGTGTTGGTCGACGACACCGGCAGCGACTCCGAGGAGGTGGCCGCGGCGCGTACGGTGCTCGCGATGCGGGTCGCCGGTGTGCTGGTCACGCCGGTGTCGGCGGCGGCCAGCCGGCTGGTCGCCCGCCACGGCGTACCCCTCGTCGAGATCGACCGGCAGTTCTGCCGGGGTGAGTGCGACGCGGTCCTGGTCGACAACGTCACCGGCGCGCGCGAGCTCACCGAGCACCTGCTCGGGCTCGGCCACCGGCGGATCGCCCTGCTGGTCAACGAGACCGGGTGGACGACCAGCGCGGGCAGGATCAGGGGCTACCACCAGGCCTGGGCGGCCGCGGGCAGGGAGGTGCCGGCCGACGGGGTGGAGGCGGTGGGCTTCGAGCCCGCCCAGATCGAGGGGAAGGTGGGCGAACTGCTGTCGCGCCGGCGCCGGCCGACGGCGGTGTTCGCGGCCAACAACGTCGTGGCGGAGGCGGTCTGGCGGCAGTCGGCCAGGCTGGGCCTGCGCATCCCCGACGACCTGTCGTTCGTGGCGTTCGACGACTCGCCGTGGATGAGCATGGTGAGTCCCGGCATCACCACGGTCGCCCAGCCGTCGGTGGAGCTGGGTGCCCGGGCCGCCCGGCTGCTGCTGAACCGGATGGCCAAACCCGGTCGCCCGCGCACCACCCGGCTGGACTGCCCGCTGATCGTGCGCGGATCCACCGCCCGGCCGGGCCGCCGGCGTACGCCCTCACCGGCGTAGATCCGGCTGATACGTGGACGCCGAGCCGGCGCGTTGACGTAGATCGCGGGAGCCATCTACGTTCGTGTGGGAACGATGCCAGCTGCTGCGCCCGCACAACCCCGCCCCCCGAGGAGTCACCCGCCAATGTCTCGACCAGCGGCCGCGCCCGCGCGGCTCCTGCACATGATCGGCAACGCCCACATCGACCCGGTGTGGCTGTGGCAGTGGCCGGAGGGGTTCCAGGAGGCCCGGGCGACGTTCTGGTCGGCGATCCACCGGATGGCGGAGTATCCCGACTTCGTCTTCACCTGTGATCAGGTGGCGTTGCTCGCCTTCGTGGAGGAGGCCGACCCCGCGTTGTTCGAGGAGATCCGCAAGCGGGTCGCGGACGGGCGGTGGGTCAACGTCGGCGGCTGGTGGGTCGAACCCGACTGCAACGTGCCCACCGGTGAGTCGTTCGTACGCCAGGGCCTGCTCGGCCAGCGTTACCTGCGGGAGAAGTTCGGGGTCGCCGCCACGGTCGGGCTGAACGCCGACCCGTTCGGCCACAACGCGACCCTTCCGCAGATCCTGCGCAAGCAGGGGCTGGAGGCGTACTGCTTCCTGCGCCCGGGCCCGCACGAGGCGCAGCTGCCCGGCAACCCGTTCTGGTGGGAGGCAGCCGACGGATCCCGGGTGCTGGCCTACCGCATTCCCCACGAGTACTGCAGCCCGCGGGCCGACATCGCCCACCACACCGACAAGGCGATGGCCCAGCTACCGCCGGGGCTCGACTCGGCGATGGTCTTCTACGGCGTCGGCGACCACGGCGGCGGCCCCACCAAGGACAACATCGACAGCGTGCACCGGCTGGACCGGCTCGGTGCGTACGGCGAACTCCGGCTGTCCAGCCCGCTCGCGTACGTCGAGGACGTGTTCGCCTCCGGGGTGGAGCTTCCGGTGTGGCGCGGCGACCTCCAGCACCACGCGGCCGGCTGCTACGCCGCGCACTCCGGCATCAAGGCGTGGATGCGGTCCGCCGAGCACGCGCTGGTGGTGGCCGAACGCTGGGCGAGCGTGGCCTCGGCCGTCGCGGGCACGCCGTATCCACACGAGTCGCTCACGCACGCGTGGAAGCAGGTGCTGTTCAACCAGTTCCACGACATCCTGCCCGGTACGTCGATCGAGCCTGCCTACGACGACGCCCGCGACCAGCTCGGCGAGGCCCGGTCCATCGCGCGGCGTACTGTCAACCTCGCCTTGCAGACGCTGGCGCGTGACACGGATATCCCGTTCCGTGAGGGCACCCAGCCGGTGCTGGTGTTCAACCCTCATCCGTGGCGGGTCCGCGCCGACGTCGAGTGCGAGTTCGGCCTGGCCATCGAGCGTCCGTGGGTGGAGGACGACGCGGGACAGCCGGTGCCCTCGCAGTCCACCCGCCCGCTGGCCACCACCTCCAACCCGAAGCGGATCGCGTTCCCGGCAGACCTTCCACCGTTGGGACACCGGCTGTACTGGATCCGGCCGGGCTCGCAGGCGCCTGGCTCCGTTGGCGATCACGGCTCCGCGGTGCGCGGGCCCGCCTCCGCGCCGGTGCTGGAGAACGCTCACCTGCGGGCCGAGGTCGATCCCGCGACCGGCTGGCTGCGCACCCTGCTGGACAAGGCGACCGGCGTCGACCTGATGGCCGGAGTGGACGCGCCGCACACGGTGGTCACCGACGACCCCACCGACACCTGGGGTCACCGGGTGGTCTCCTACGCCGGCCCGGGTACGCCGTTCACCTGCACCTCGGCCCGGATCGTGGAGAGCGGGCCGGTGCGCACCGTCGTCCGGGTGGAGAGCACGTACGAACGCTCCAGGCTGGTCGAGGAGATCATGCTCGGTGCGGACGCCCGGCATCTCGAGGTGCGGGTCGACCTGGACTGGCAGGAGAAGCTCCGGCTGCTGAAGCTGCGGTTCCCGGTCGGTCTGCAGGATCCCTCGGCGGCGTACGAGATTCCGTACGGCCACCTCACCCGGCCGGCCGACGGCGCGGAGGAACCCGGCCAGTCCTGGGTGGACGTGAGTGGCACGCACGCCAACGGCACCCGGGCCGGGCTGGCCGTGGTCAACGACGCCAAGTCGGCGTACGACGTCAGCGGCTCCGACATCGGCATCACCGCGGCGCGGAGCCCGGTCTACGCCTGGCACGAGCCGCGTCAACTCGAGCCTGACGGGCTCTACAGCTACCAGGACCAGGGCCGGCAGACGTTCCGCTACCTCCTGGTGCCGCATGCGGGTGACTGGCGTGACGCCGGAGTCGTCCGGCTGGCGGCGGAGCTGACCGAACCCGCCCAGCCGGCGTACGAGTCGTTCCACCCGGGCGTGCGACCGGCGACGGCGTCGTTCGCTGTGGAGGGTGAGCACGGGAGGGCGGGCTCCGTCGTCACGACCGTGCTGAAGCGTGCCGAGGACGGTGACGGCCTGGTCGTCCGGGCGTACGAGTCGGCAGGGGTGCCGGCCGCGTGGAGCCTGGACCTCGGCTTCGCCGGGCGTACGGTCAGCGCGACCTTCGCCCCGCACGAGATCAGGTCGTTCCTCGTGCCGTTCGATCCCGACCGGCCGGTCGTGGAGATCGACCTGCTCGAAGACCCGCTCGCCGACACGGAGCCCTCTCTCGAGTCCGCCACCGAGTCCGCCACCGAGCCCTCCCTCGAGCCTGCCGGTGCGGAGTCCGCGACCCCCGAGGTGGCGGCGGCGGTGGCGGCCGCGACGAACACCGCCGACGAGGGAGTTCCTGGTGATGCATGACCTTCTGGCCAGGCAGCTTGCCGACCACGTGGACACGGCGCGGGCGGTCGAGCCCCTGCTGGCGCGGGTCGGTGAGCTCGGCGAACTGCTGTGTACGACGTTCGCGGCCGGGGGACGGCTCTACACGTTCGGCAACGGCGGCAGTGCCGCCGACGCACAGCACCTGGCCGCGGAGCTGATCGGCCGCTACAAGCGCGAACGCCGTCCGCTGCCCGCCGTGGCTCTGAGTGTCGACCCGTCCGTGGTGACCTGCATCGGCAACGACTACAGCTTCGGCGACGTGTTCGCCCGGCAGGCCACCGCGCTGGCCCGGCCAGGCGACGTCGTGGCGGGGTTCACCACCAGCGGCATGTCCGCGAACGTCGTGGCCGGGCTGGCCGCCGCGCGGGAGGTGGGCGCCCGTACGGTGCTCTTCGCCGCCGGCTCGGGCGGGAAGGCGGCCGAGCACGCCGACGTGTCGCTGCTGGTCCCGTCGAGCACGACCGCGCGTATCCAGGAGATGCACCTGCTTGTGCTGCACCTGGTCAGCGAGTGGGTGGACGCGTGGGCCGCGGGCGAGACCGACGAGCGCGGCGTCGGCCTTCAGGCCACGACTGCCGGTTGACGGCAAGGATGGGTTGACAGTGCCTCGCTGAGGTCGAGGTGCGGATCGCGGCCGGCACCTCGGCGATCTACGCCGGTCAGGCTGTCGCCGGGGTGGTCGGCACACTGGCGCTCGTGCACGGCCCCGGTGTGCCGGCGCTGGTGGCGGCTGCGGCCGTGGCGCTGGGCCTGGTCGCGGTGTTCGTGTCGACGCGTCAGTTCGCGGCTGCGGCGCCCAGGTCGGCCGAGCCGGCGGCGACGGCTGCAAGACACGGTTGACACGCGGGCCGGTCAGAGGTGCGCGGCAACGAAGTCGCGTACCAACCCGGCGACCAGGGCCGGTTGCTCCAGCGGCATCGCGTGGCTCGTGTCCAGCCGCCTGACGGTGACCGCAGGGTGGGCCGCCTCCAGCAGGTCCAGGTCGCGGTCGAGCCCTCGCCGGTACGCAGCCATCAGGTCACCGAACGCCTGCGCGGCGGGGAGGTCCTTCGTGGCCACGCAGAGCAGGGTCGGGCTGCGCACCTCGTGGAGGGTGTCCAGCAGGTCGCCGTCCCGCAACAGCGGCCGGATCTCCTGCACGGTCTCCGCCTCCGGCCGCAGGAAGGTCCGGCCCTCGCGTACGACCAGCCCACGGTCGAACAGCTCGTTCGCCTGCTCGGGCGGCAGCCCCGTCGCGGTCATCGCGCCGACCAGGCGCTCGCGCATCGCCGCGACCTGCTTCGGCGCGAGCGGCTCGGCCATTGCCGCCGCCTGGTCGGTGAAGACCTGGGACAGTGCGGCGAGGTCACGGGTGACCTGCCCCGGATCCAGCCCCGGGTAGTTGTCCGGGCTGGTCTCGGCGCCACGATGTCCGTCGAGGTCGACGACCGCCGGACAGTCGGGGTGGGTTCGCCCCCACCATGCGGCCAGGCAGCCGCCCAGGGAGTGCCCGACGACCACGGGGTCGGCCAGGCCGAGGTGCTCGACGACGGCCTCGAGGTCGGCGAGCACGTCTGCCCAGGTCCACGGCCCGCTGCCCGAACGGCCGTGCCCACGCAGGTCCGGCGCGACAACGCGGAAGTCCGGCGTCAGCAGCCGTGCGAACGACGTCCAGACCGCGAGGTTGCCGCCGGCGCCGTGCAACAGGAGGAGTGACCGGCCGGCGCCGCCGAAGTCTCGTACGGCGATGGGGACGGGACCGGTGTCGACCACGAGATCCCTTACAGCGTTGACGGGAGAGGTGGACATGGCGAGTTCCTCCGTACTGAGCGTGGCAGTTTGCCGGGCAGGGTGGCCGGGCAGGGTGGCCAGGCAAGGGTGGCCAGGCAAGGGTGGCCAGGCAAGGGTGGCCGGGCAGGGTGGCCGGGCATGGGTGGCCGGGCAGGGTGGCCGGGCAGGGTGGCCGGGCAGGGTGGCCGGGCATGGGTGGCCGGGCATGGGTGGCCGGGCAGGGTGGCCGGGCATGGGTGGCCGGGCAGGGTGGCCGGGCATGGGTGGCCGGGGCCGAGTTGATGATGGCGATGGACACCGGGCAAGGGATGACTGACGTCGGCAAGCCTGGGTTGACGGTCACCAGCCTCGGTAAGCGGCCTCGCGCAGGCGGAGCCGTTCGCGAACCGACGCGACGGTGACGCCGCCGTCGGGGTGACGGTCCAGCTTTCCCCGGGTGAGCAGGTCGTGTACGCCCTGCCGGGTGACGCCGAGCATCGCGCCGGCCACGGCGTACGTCACCGCCGCCGCCGTCGGGTGGCCGACCCGGCGCACGGCGACCTGCCCCAGCGGCGTCCGCCACCACGAGGCGGGCGGGTCGAACACCTCGTCACCGGGCCAGAGGGTGCCCACCAGCCGGGCCAGCGTGTGGGCGGCCTGGCGTTCGGTGTCGTCGAGCAGGTCGGACGCCCACGCCGCCGCCTGGATGGCCGCGCGGTCGCGAAGCTCGTCCAGCTGTGGGCCGGTGCCGAGCAGGATCTCCAGCGGATCGAAGAGTCGCCGTTCCAGGAGCTGCAGCAGGTGCGCGGCGAGCTCTCGGTGTTCCCGGTCGGCGGCGCTCATGCGTGTCTCCTCGCTTACGCCTGCAGCTTGACACAGAAGGTCAAGTCACTTGACCTGTATCGTCAAGTTACTTGACGGGCAGTGTCAAGGGACGTAGGCGCGCCGGATCCACGCTGAACTGCGGCGGACTGTCGTTGGGCGGCCCGCGGCCGGTCTGGCAGGCTCGACGGTGTGACTGTCCGCCAGGGTGGAAGGGGCCTGTAAACGATGCGAACGACGACGCTCGGTGCCGAAGGTCCGCAGGTCGGCCGGATCGGCCTGGGCTGCATGGGAATGTCCTGGGCGTACACCGAGGCCGACCGTGACGACGCCGCCTCGATCAAGGTGATCCACCGTGCGCTCGACCTCGGCGTCACGCTGATCGACACCGCCGACGCGTACGGCCCGTACTCCAACGAACAGCTCGTCGGCCGGGCACTGCGCGACCGGCGTGACCGGGCGGTGCTGGCCACCAAGGTCGGGCTGATCCCGGACGGTGCGCGCCAGCTCCACCGCAACGCCAGGCCGGAGTACATCCGCGGCGCGATCGAGGGCAGCCTCGCCCGCCTCGGCGTGGACCACATCGACCTCTACCAGCTGCACCGCGTCGACCCGGCCGTGCCGCTGGCGGAGAGCTGGGGCGCGCTGGCCGAACTCGTGAAACAGGGCAAGGTCCGGGCGATCGGACTGTCCGAGGCGACGCTGGACGAGATCAGGGAGGCGCAGGCGATCCACCCGGTGGCCAGCGTCCAGTCCGAGCTGTCGCTGTGGACCCGCGGCCAGCTCGACGACGTCGTGCCCTACACCGAGGAGCAGGGGATCGCGTTCCTGCCGTTCTCACCGCTCGGGCGTGGGTTCCTCACCGGCGCGATCACCTCCGCGGCCGACCTGCCCGAGGGCGACATGCGCCGGCAGCTGCCGCGCTTCCAGGGCGAGGCGTTCGACGCCAACCAGGCGCTGGTGACGAAGGTCCGCGCGGTGGCCGAGCGCGTGGGGGCCACCCCCGGCCAGGTCGCGCTCGCGTGGGTGGTCGCCCAGGGACGCTACGTCGTTCCCATCCCCGGCACCAAGCGCCTGCGCTACCTCGAGGAGAACGCCGCCGCCGGCGACCTGGAACTCCCGGCCGACGCGCTGGCCGAGCTGGACGCGCTGCCGCCCGCGGTCGGCGACCGGTACGGCTCTTTCGCCGGGGCCTCGAACACCTCGTCCAGCTCGACCGGCTCCACCGGCTCGAAGTAGGCCACCTCGGCCACCTCTGCCTCGGAGAGATCGGGTCGCTCAGCTCAGGTCGGCGAGCGCCTGCGCCAGCCGCTCCGGTTCGGACAGCATCGGCCAGTGTCCGGTCGGCAGCTCGACGTAGGTCCACTCCTTGCCCGCGAACCCGGCGAAGTACGGATGGCCCTCGGCAACCATCGCCCGCACCTGTTCCACGGGAAACATGCACGTGACCAGGGTGTGCGGCAGGCCGTGGCGCCGCCCGTCGTCGGCGAGCCGGAGTGGCTGGGCGTTGGCGTTGAGCGGCTGCGGCACGGCACGGGCGGTGAACGACGCCCGGGCCGCCTCGTCGAGCCCGGCGTACACCGGTACGCCGGAGGCGAGTTCGGCCGGGGAGGGCGGCGGAAGGAGCCAGCCGTCCTCGCGCTCCTTCATGCGCCGCAGTATCGCTTCGCGCTCCTCCGGTCCGGTCATGTCCAGTTGGGAGGTGCCGTCGGGCAGCGGCCCGCTCTCGACGTAGACCAGGCGCGCGAGCCGGTCCGGCATGCGCTCGGCCGCGCCCGTCACCGGGAAGCCCCCGTAGCTGTGGCCGACCAGGATCACCTCGTGCAGGTCGGCGTACTCGATCGTGTTCACGACGTCGGCGATGTGGGTGTCCAGGTCGACCTCCCGGGACGTGAGGTGCACCCGGTCGCCCAGGCCGGTGAGCGTGACGGGGTGGACGTCGTGGCCGGCGGCGCGCAGGCGCGCGGTGACCTTCGACCAGGCCCAGGCGCCGAGCCAGTTGCCGGCGACGAGTACGTAGGTGGCCATCTGCGGATTCCTTTCGGGAACGCTCGGGAGAGCGGAGAAGTCGGCTGTTCAAGCCCACGCCGGCCACCGTAGAACCGAATCCGGACCGAATCCGCCCGCATTACGCGGCATCCTGGAAACATGCCGCCGAACCCGTCGTCCGCCGACCGGCCCCACCCCACGACCCGGATGCTCGCCCTGCTCGAACTCCTGCAGGCCCACCATCGGCTCGGCGGCGCCGAGTTGGCCGACCGGCTGGGCGTCGACGAGCGCACCGTGCGCCGGTACGCAACCCGGCTGACCGAGTTCGGCGTACCGGTCGAGGCCGAACGCGGCCGCTACGGCGGCTACCGCCTGCGTCCGGGCTACAAGCTGCCCCCGCTGATGTTGACCGACGACGAGGCCACCGCCGTCGTGCTCGGGCTTGTCGCGGCGCGCGCCGCCGGTCCGGCCACCTCCACGACGGCGACCGCGACCGAGAGTGCGCTGGCCAAGATCTCCCGCGTCCTGCCCCAGGCCGTTCGCGACCGGGTGACCGCCGTGCAGAAGACCCTCGGCCTGACCAGGCCCCCCCGGTCCGGCGAAGTGCCGCCGACCGAGGTGGTCCTCACCCTCGCGTCCGCCGCGCGGCGCCGGCGACGGGTGCACCTGGTCTACGCGGGCCGCGGCGGCGAGCGGTCCGAGCGTGACCTCGACCCGTACGGCCTGGTCGTCGACCAGGGCAGGTGGTACGTCACCGGCCACGACCACCGGCGCGACGAGGTGCGCACCTTCCGGGTGGACCGGATCCTCGCGGCCACCACGACCGACATCGGCTTCGACCCACCGGCCGGCTTCGATCCGGTCGCCCGGGTGAGCGAGTCGCTGGCCCGGGTTCCGTGGGCGCACGAGGTCGAGGTGGTCCTTGACGCCCCGCTGGCCGACGTACGCCGGCGGATCCCCGCGACGCTGGCCACACTCGCGGAGGTGGACGGCGGAGTCCTGCTGACCATGCGGGCCGAACGTCTCGCCGGCGCCGCGCTGATGCTGGCCGGCCTCGGCTGGCCGTTCGAGGTGCGCCGTCCGGCCGAGTTGCGGGCGGAGGTACGCGCGCTCGGCGCGGCGCTGCAGGGGTACGCCGACCGCGGTGCCGGCCCCTAGGAATCCTCGCCGCGGGCGCGCCGGCCGCGGCGGAGTTCGGTCCCGAGCGCGTCCAACCGCTGCGTCCAGAACCGGCGGTAACGCTCCAGCCACTCGTCGATCTCCCGCAGCGGCGCGGTGTCGACGGCGTACAGGCGGCGGGTGCCCTCGGCCCGGACGTGCGCGAAGCCGTTCTCGCGGAGCACCCGCAGGTGCTGGCTCACCGCCGGCTGGCTGATCCCGAACTCCGCCCGGATCGTCTCCACGATCGCCCCCGCGGACTGCTCGCCGTCGGCGAGGAGTTCGAGGATGCGCCGTCGTACGGGATCGCCGAGAACGTCGAAGGCGTGCACGGGTCGATCCTTCAGAACACCCTGGAGCCGCCGGCACCCGGGGCGCGCAGCACGCCGAGAGCCCGGGCGAACTCCGCTTCCCAGTCGGCCCCGCCCCGGTCCTTGCCGCGCAGGTGGGACGCGAGCCCGGCGAGGTGTGCGTACCAGCCCGCGGCCTGTCCGGTCGCGTTCCCGGTGACGCTCTCGTGGACGAGCAGCAGCCTGGTGGCGTCGGCCTCGGGCTCGACGGTCACGGTCAGCCGGCCCGGCGCGATGCCGCCCGGCTCGTGGGCCCACCGCCAGGAGGTGACGATCCGGGCCGCCGGCTCGCATTCGGCGACGACACCGGACGCCGAGCCCTGGGGGAACGTCGCGTTCCAGGTGCCGCCCACCCGCAGGTGGCCGGTGACGTCGGCGAACCACCGGCCGAGCCGCTCCGGCTCGGTGACCGCCGACCACACTTCGCCGTACGGGAGCGGGTAGGTGCGGACGACTTCCAGGCGGGCTCCGGCCGTTGCCGGCGTACCCGCGTGGACGGCCGGCCAGGAAGCCGCCGCCAGCTCGGCGGCCTCGCCGGCGGGCAGGTCCGTGCTGCCGCTGCCTGCGTCGCCGGCTGCAGCGGTGCGTACGTCGGCGCGTGCTGCCATGGCGGTCCCCTCCGTCCTCGGCCCGGCGGGAGCACCGGAGCGACACGGCCATCCTTTGCCGCCGACTTATATAAATCAAGGCGAATCAGAGGTCGGCCGCCGGGGCGACACATCACTCGCGCCGATGGCCGCTTCCAGCCGCTGGGCGAGCGGGTGGTCCTGGTCGCCGTAGTCTGTCGTGCCGACAGGACAGACCGGGTGAGATTCACCGGGCAACCTTCACCGGGCAACGTTCACGGGCGGGAGGCGGCAGCGAGTGCAGGCGGAGACGTGGGCCGACCCGAACGCTCGGGACCCGGGCCGGGGCAGAGTCCAAAGCAGAGTTCAGGGCAGGGTCCGGTGACCCGGGTGGTCGGCCTGATGTCCGGTACGTCGTACGACGGAATCGACGTCGCCGCCGCGGACCTCGCCTTCGACGGGAGCGAGATCGTGCTCCACCCCCTCGGCGCGCTCGGCTACCCCCTGGACCCCGGTATCCGCGAACTGGTCGGCGCCGCCCTGCCGCCGGCCCAGACCTCGATGGCCGACGCGTGCCGGCTGGACACCGTGCTCGGCCAGGCGTTCGGTGAGGCGGCTGCCCGCGGCGCGGAGGAGTTGGCCGACGGGCGGGCAGACCTCGTTGTGTCCCACGGTCAGACGCTCTTCCACTGGATCGACGACGGCCGGGCCCGCGGCACCCTGCAACTCGGCCAGCCTGCGTGGATCGCCGAACGCACCGGCCTCCCCGTCGTCTCCGACCTGCGCAGCCGCGACATCACCCGGGGCGGGCAGGGTGCGCCGCTGGTCAGCATCCTCGACGTCCTCCTGCTGCCGCCGGGACCGACGGCACGTGCGGCGCTCAACCTCGGTGGCATCGCCAACCTGACGCTGGTCCGGCCGGACGGCGACGTACTGGCGTACGACCTGGGGCCGGCCAACGCGCTCGTCGACCTCGCCTGCCGGCGCTACTTCGGCCGGCCGTACGACGTCGACGGGGAGATCGCGGCGTCCGGTTCGGTGAGCGAGAAACTGCTCGCCGCCCTGCTGGACGAGCCGTACTTCCGCCGGTCCCCGCCCAAGTCGACCGGCAAGGAGCTGTTCCACGGCGGCTACCTCGACGCCGCCCTGCTCGGCGTACCCGACCTCGCCCCGGACGACATCGTGGCCACGGTCACCGAGCTGACCGCCCGGCTGGTGGCGACCGAATGCGGCACTCACCGCGTGGGCGAGCTGATCGTGTCGGGCGGTGGGGTCCGGAACGGCTGGCTGATGCGTCGGATCCGGGAACTCGCCCGCGCCGGAGATGCCGCGGTGCGGATTCGGCCGATCGACGACCTGGGGCTTCCGTCCGACGGGAAGGAGGCGTATGCATTCGCCCTGTTGGGATTTCTCACCTTCCACGGGGTGACCGGAACGGTCCCGGCCTGCACCGGCGCGGACACGGCGACCGTCCTCGGGAGCATCACTCCCGGTCACAGCCCGCTCCGGCTCCCCGAACCACCCGGCGTGGTACCGACCCGACTGCGGATCGAGCCGCCCGTAGCGAGAGGATCGAAGGCATGACCGAAACGACGACCGAGCCCGGCGGCACGGCCGCGCAGCCGGAGCAGTCCGAGAAGGAGGCGTCCGTGCAGACGCCCGAGACGCCGGACAAGGCCGACATCGCCGTGACCGGCCTGGCCACCATGGGCCGCAACCTGGCCCGCAACCTCGCCCGGAACGGCCACACGGTCGCGGTGCACAACCGCACCCGGAAGCGCACCGACTCCCTGATCGCGGAGTACAGCGGCGAGGGCAACTTCATCGCCTGCGAGTCGCTCGCCGACGTGGTCCGCTCCCTGAAGCGGCCGCGCAAGGTCATCGTCATGGTCCAGGCCGGCGCGGGTACGGACGAGGTCATCGACCAGCTGGCCGAGTTGCTGGAGCCGGGCGACATCCTGGTCGACGGCGGCAACGCCCACTTCATCGACACCCGCCGGCGCGAGTCGGCGCTGCGCGAGCGCGGCCTGCACTTCGTCGGCACCGGCATCTCCGGCGGCGAGGAAGGCGCGCTGAACGGCCCGAGCATCATGCCCGGTGGCACCGCCGAGGCGTACAAGACGCTCGGACCGATCCTGGAGTCCATCTCCGCACAGGTAGACGGCACGCCGTGCTGCACCCATGTCGGCGCCGACGGTGCCGGGCACTTCGTGAAGATGGTGCACAACGGCATCGAGTACGCCGACATGCAGCTCATCGGCGAGTCGTACGACCTGCTGCGCACGGTCCTGGGCAAGACGCCCGACGAGCTGGCCGAGATCTTCCGGACGTGGAACACCGGCGACCTCGAGTCGTTCCTGATCGAGATCACCGCGGAGGTCCTTGCCGCGAAGGACCCGCGTGGCGGCGAGGGCGCGTTCGTCGACAAGGTGCTCGACCAGACCGAGCAGAAGGGCACCGGCCGCTGGACGGTGCAGATCGCGCTCGACCTCGGCACCCCGGTGTCCGGCATCGCCGAGGCGGTCTTCGCTCGATCGGTGTCCGGTCACGCCGAGCAGCGCGACGCGGCCCGGGGCGTGCTCGAGGGGCCGTCGGAGCCGTCGGAGAAGGTGGCCGTCGACAATGCCGACCAGTTCGTCGAGGACGTTCGCCGCGCGCTGTACGCGTCGAAGGTGGTCGCCTACGCCCAGGGGTTCGACATGATCCGGGCCGGCGCGGAGGCCTACGACTGGAACATCGACCTCGGCGCGATGGCCACCATCTGGCGCGGTGGCTGCATCATCCGGGCGCGCTTCCTGGACCGGATCCGCGAGGCGTACGAGAAGACGCCCGACCTGCCCTCGCTGCTGGTCGACCCGTACTTCGCGCGGACGGTCAACGAGGGTCAGGAGGCCTGGCGCCGGGTGGTCGCGACCGCGGCCGCCGCCGGTGTCCCGGTGCCCGGCTTCGGTGCCGCGCTGTCGTACTTCGACGCGCTGCGCCGCGACCGGCTGCCGGCGGCCCTGCTGCAGGGGCTGCGCGATCTGTTCGGTGCGCACACCTACCGCCGTACCGACGCGGAGGGTTCGTTCCACCTCGAATGGTCCGGCGACCGGTCCGAGCGCGAAGCCTGATCGTCGAGCTCTGACAACGGTCCGGCCGCGTTCGTTCCACGTGGAACGAACGCGGCCGAACTGTTCGGCATGGTGTCGGTGGGCTCCGGGCTTCCCCGGGGGCCCACCGACGTGTCGTCTCGGGGGTCTTTCGGAGTACGGTCACCGACATGCGCATCTCGGTGTCCTCCGACATGGCGGCCGGTGTCGCCGACGCACTGGTCGCCGACCTTCGCCGGCGCGGCCACGACGTGCTGACCCACGGCGCGCTGAACCCCGGTGACGCTGACGACCGTGACGACTGGGCCTGGGCGAGTGAGGCGGCGGCCCGTGACGTCGCCGACGGCCGCGCCGACCAGGCCGTCGTGTGCTGCTGGACGGGTACCGGAGCGTCGATCGCCGCCAACAAGGTGCCGGGTGTGCGGGCGGCCCTGTGCGCCGACGCCTACACCGCCACCGGTGCGCGGCGCTGGAACGACGCGAACGCCCTTGCCCTCAGCCTCCGGGTGGTCTCCGGGCCGCTGCTGACCGAGATTCTGGACGCGTGGTTCGAGGGTCGGCCGAGCGAGGAGGCCGACGACCGGGCCAATGTCGCCCACGTCGACGCCATCGCCCGGGCCTGACGCCCGGCCCGCGTCCACCCGCGCACCGTCTCGGCGTCCCACTCTCGCGTCACACGGTCTCGTCGTCCGGGCCGCGCAGCAGGGCGTTCACCTCGGCGACCTGCGCCGCCGTGAGCGGACCGTGCGCGAGCGCGCCCGCGTTGTCCTCCACCTGGGCGACGGTGCGGAAGCCGGGGATCGGGATCGTCCGGTCACTGCTGCCCCAGATCCAGGCCAGCGCGCCCTGTGCCAACGTCCGACCACCGCTGCGAAGGATCTCGCGTACGCCGTCCAGCTTGGCCAGCAGAGTGGGCGACGGCCGGCCCCCGTCGAACCACGGCTGCCAGGTCGAGACCGTGCGTACGTCGTCGGCCGGAAGCTGGGAGCCCGCGCCGTACTTCCCGGTGAGCAGGCCCATCGCGAGCGGTGTCCGGTTGATGCTGGTGAGGTCGTGCCGGGCGCAGGTGGCGAGCAGGTCGGTGGCCGGGCGGAACACGTTGAGGTCGTGCTGGATCGCCGCGCAGTTCGTGCCGGAGGCGAAGAACTCCGCGCGCTCGGCGTCGTCGGTGCTCCAGCCGTACGCCCGGATCGTGCCGGCGGCGACGAGGTCCTCCAGCGTCTCCATGACCGCGAGCGCCTCGCTCACCGGCAGGTCACCGACATGGAGCTGGTACAGATCGATGTAGTCGGTGCCCAGGCGCCGCAGCGAGGCCTCGCAGGCGCGCCGGACGTACGCCGGTGAGGTGTCGGTGCCGGTCAGGTCGCGGCGTTCCTCGTCGTGGGTGTAGCCGAACTTCGTGGCCACCACGACCCGCTCGCGGGCGGCGCCGAGCGCCCGGCCGAGCACGCGTTCGCTGTGCCCGGTGCCGTACGCGTCGGCGGTGTCGAAGAATGTCACTCCGAGGTCGAGTGCGCGGCGGACCGCCCGCATCGACTCTTCGTCGTCCACCTCACCCCAGCCGTCGGGCTGGCCGAACATCGTGAACGGCCCGCCGATCGCCCAGCAGCCGAGACCGAGGGCGCTGGGTTGGATGTCGGTACGGCCGAGCCGCCGGGCGAGGGTGGGGCTGGTGGTGGGCAACGTGGTGGGCGGCGTTGCGGGGGAGGTGCCGGTCTGGTGGAACGTGCCGGTCTGCTGGTTCGTCATGCGTCCAACGTAGGAGCATGCGGACCGGGTGACCGGGCCGAAGGTGACCGACGATCCCGGGCCAATCAGCCGGAACAGGCGCCGACCAGCAGCGCCCGTCGGCCCCCTTCGGATGCCCCCTACAACCCGCTCTGACCACGAGGTCCGTACGTCAGCCGTCGCAGCACGTACTCCGCCGGGCCCGGCCGACCACGCCGGTCGAGCCGGTCGGCGGCCACGACGGTCCCGAGCCAGACGGCCACCGCGACGACCAGGCCGGTCACGGTGGGGCTTCCGAACCGGCCGCCGAGGGCGAGGGTGAACGGCGCCAGCAGGACGAGCCAGGCCACCGACTGGGCCAGGTACCCCGACAGCGAGCGCCGACCCAGGGCGGAGAGGGCCCCGACCACCGGTCCCGGCCGGGCCACCCGCGCGGCGACCAGCCCGAAGAGCGCCACGTACCCAGGTCCGGCGAACATGCCGCTGGCTCCGTGGAGGGTGAGCGCCAGGCCCGCGGCCGACTCGTCGACGTGCAGCGTCCCGGCGGCGATCAGGGCGGCCGGGAGGCCTCCGGCGACGGCGATCCCCAACCCCAGCCCTGCCGTCCACCTGAGCAGGGTCCGGTGACGGGTGGGCTCCTCGAGAACGCGGCGGCGCGCGGCCCACATGCCCAGCCAGGTGATGAGGATGAAAGGCAGCACGGTCAGCGTGTGCACGGGCCACTCGCCGAGGCGGTCCAGCACGGACGCCGCGTAATTCGTCGCGGCGAGTGAGTCGACGTGCTTGGACGGAAGGCCGGCCGCGCCGCTCGAACCTCCGACGATGAGACGGCTCGTCACCAGGGCCGCGATGACCACGACCTCCACCAGCATGAGCGCCCAGATCACCGGCACGATCCGGTGGAACCTGTCGCCGCGGCGCAACAGCACCAGTGTCATCACGATCCCGACGATGCCGTAGGCGGCGAGGAAGTCGCCGTAGTACAGCGAGACGGCGTGCACGAGCCCGAAGACCACGAGCCAGGCGTTGCGGCGCAGTAGCACCGAGCGGATGTGTTCCGGCGTGGCTCCCGCGGCTTCCTGGCGGCGGGCGAGCTGGACGACCCCGTAGCCGAACATCACGGCGAAGACGGGATAGCCGCGGGCGTGCACGAGGTCGAAGAGCCAGAAGTCGATCACGCGCTCGGCGCCGTGCGGAGTGGCGTCGAGGCCCGGTTCGCCCGCGAAGACGACCCCGGCGACGTTGGCCACGGCGATGATCAACAGCATCGCGCCTCGGGCCAGGTCGGGTGCGAGGGCGCGTTCGGCGGGCCGGACCGGCCCTCTGCGGGTCTGCGGTGCGACGTGGACGTTGATGGTGTCCCCCTGGGGTCAGGTCCTGCCTGGATTCCGGACTAACTTGCGGACACAAACTATCAGAGACAAACTAAGCTCGTCTGGCAGGATGGCGGTCACATCCCCCGGGTACATTCCGGGCGAACGAGGGGGCCATGGGCAGCGACGACGACTACGTGCCGGCGCCGCTACGCCGGCTGTGGCGAATCCCCGAGACCTCGCGCCTCGGCCGGCCCGCGGCTCTCGACGTCAACCAGGTGGTCGCCGCGGCGGTGGAGATCGCCGACCGCGAGGGCTTGGGCGGCGTGACGCTTCCCCGGGTCGGCAAGAACCTCGGCTTCACCGGCATGTCGCTCTACCGGCACGTCGGGTCCAAGGACGAGTTGCTCACCCTGATGGCCGACGCCGCCCTGGGCGAGCCGCCGAGTATCGATTCGCGGGACTGGCGGGAAGGGCTGCGTACCTGGGCGTACGCGCAGCGCGAAGTGTTCCGGCGCCGGCCGTGGCTGACCCGGGTACCTGTCTCCGGGCCGCCGGCCGGGCCACACCAGGTTGCCTGGATGGAGGCGGCACTGAAGGTTCTGTCCGGCACCCACCTGGACTGGGGGGCCAAGATGGGCATCCTGTTGCTGGTCAGCGGCTACGTCGCCCAGTCGGTACGCCAGTCCGGTGAGCTCGCCGAGGGCAGGGCCGAGGGGCAGGGGCAGGTCGAGGCCGAGCGCGCGTACGGCCGGGCACTGGAACGACTCGTCGAGCCCGGGCGCTTTCCGCAGACCGCCCAGATGTTCTCGTCCGGGCTGTTCGAGGCCTCGCCGCCGGACACCTCCGACACGGCCGCGAGCGACGCCGACTTCGCGTTCGGGCTCGAACTCATCCTGGACGGGGTCGCCGGGAGGGTGGAACGTTCCGACGCCTGAGCCGGGGCGGGGCGGGCGACCTCCCCGGGCCTCGCTGCCGAGCGTCGCTCCCAGGCCTCGCTCCTGGGTCCTTGCTCCTGGGTCCTCGCTCCTGTGGGCCCGGGCCTGGCGGGGCTGATCGAACCTGCCGGTCTACTCTCGGAGCGTGACCGAAGCCGCACGAGTCCGGTACGCCTACCTCGGCCCCGCCGGGACCTTCACCGAGGCGGCCCTGCGCACCCTGCCCCACCTCGACCGGATCGACCCCGAACCCTGCGCGACCGTCCCCGCCGCCCTGGACGCCGTACGCTCCGGCACGGCCGACGGTGCGGTCGTACCCATCGAGAACTCCGTCGAGGGCGGCGTCCCGGTCACACTGGACGAGCTTGCCGGCGGCCACCTGATGATCACCCGGGAGATCCTGCTGCCGGTGTCGTTCGCGCTGCTGGCCCGGCCCGGCACCCAGTTGGCCGACTGCAAGCGGATCAGCACCCACCCGCACGCCGCCGCGCAGTGCCGGCGGTGGCTGGCCGACAACCTCCCGCAGGCGGAGGTGACGCTGGCCTCGTCCACGGCCGCCGCGGCGGCCGCCGTCGCGGAGGAGGGGTCGGAGTTCGACGCGGCGGTGGCACCCCGGATCGCGGGTGAGCGGTACCGGCTCGACGTGCTCGCGAACGAGATCGAGGACAACGCCGACGCGGTGACGAGGTTCGTGCTGGCCACCCGGCCGGCCGCACCGGGGCCGATGACCGGTGCCGACAAGACGTCCCTGGTGGCGTTCATCCGCGACGACCACCCGGGAGCGCTGCTGGAGATCCTGGACGAGTTCGCCGTACGCGGGGTCAACCTGACCCGGATCGAGTCCCGGCCGACCGGTGACGGCATCGGCCGGTACAACTTCTCCATCGACTGCGAGGGGCACGTCGATGAGGCGCGGGTCGGCGAGGCGCTGATGGGCCTGCGCCGGGTGTGCGCGGAGGTGCGCTTCCTCGGGTCGTATCCGCGCGCGGACGGCGCCCGGATCGACCTGCGCATTGGCACCACCGACGCCGACTTCCGGGGCGCGGCGGACTGGCTGGCCCGTGTGCGGGAGGGTCGCAGCTGAGTCGCTGACCTGCGCGCTCACTGCTTGCCGCGTGGTCCTGCGGTGCTGCTCCGTGCTCGGCACCGCGGCGGGCGTGGGACGCCGCGGTACCAGCACGAGAACACCTTGGCAGGGACCACCGACACTTGTCCGTTCCCGCGCCGCCGGCCGGGTCTTCCTGGTCGGCGACGCCGCCTCACCATGGAGCAGGCGTACGCGCGGTTCGGTAACCGGATGGGGCCCGACGCGGACGTGCAGATGCTGGAGTACTCCGCGGTCGCGATGGGCTACCAGTACCGCTCCGCCGCGGTGGTCGGCGCCGACGAGGACGCGTCGCCGCTGCCACAGGGCGCGCTGTCCGGGCAGCCCGGCACCCGGGCACCGCACGTCGTGGTCGGGCACGCCGGTGCGGAGATCTCCACGCTCGACCTGTACGGACGGGACTTCGTGTTGCTCGCCGGGCCGGCCGGGCAGGCACGGACCGACGCGGCTGGGTCGGTGTCGGCCGGGCTGGAGGTGCCGGTCGGGGACGTACCGTTTCGGCTCCGACCTGACCGCCGCCGACGGTCCGGCACGGCACGGGACCGGTGCCGACGGTGCGGTGCTGGTCCGCCCGGGCGGGGTGGTCGCCTGGCGGTCGGCCGAGGCGCCCGCCGGCACCGATGCCCGGGCCGAGCTCGGCCGGGCCCTGCGCACCGTCCTCGCCCGTGGCTGAGACCCGCCAGGGCCTCAGTGCCGGAAGAGGCGTACTCCGGTCCGGACGAGCCTGATCCCGTGCTCGTGGCAGGCCCGGGCCACCTCGTCGTCGCGGATCGAACCGCCCGGCTCGGCGAACCACCGCACGCCGTGCCGGGCGGCCTCGTCCACGTTGTCGCGGAAGTTCACCATCGCGTCCGACCCGAACGCGACGTCGGCCGGCCGCTCGTGGCGGCGCTCCCACCAGGCGTCGGCCTTCGCCCCGGCGATCCGGGTGCAGGCGATCCGGGACTGCTGACCGGCGCCGACGCCGAGGGTCACGCCGGCGCGCACGTAGACGACGGAGTTCGACTGGGTGTGCCGGAGTACGACCTGGCCGAACAGCAGGTCCTCGACGGCGTGTGCCGGCAGCGGCTGCCCCGCCGTGTCCACGCGTACGAGCTCGGGTGTCAACCTCAGCTTGTCGACGGGCTGGACGAGGCGCAGGCCGTGGAGCTCGCGGACCTCCTCCTCAGGAGGCTCGTACGCCGGATCCGTCCGCAGGACGAGGAAACGCCCGCTCTTCTTGGGCGCCAGGATGTCAACCGCGCCTTGCTCGTACGCCGGGGCGATGATCGCGTCCGACACCTTGCGGCGCAACAGCCGGGCGAGAGTCACGTCGACGGGCGCGGACACCGCGATGACGTCGCCGTACGACGACTGTGGGTCGGTGTCCCGTGCACGTACGTAGGCCCGTGCCACCGGACTCAGCCCCGCCGCGTCGACGCTGCCGCCCACGCCGAAGGTGGTCGCCGCCACCTCGTCCACCGGGCCGTCGAGGGCGGCGCCGGCCGGGGACAGGTGCTTGATGGACGCGGCGGCGGGCCGGCCAAACAGGTCGGCGGCCTCCCTGACCAGCCGCCAGCCGGCCAGCGCGTCCAGCAGGTTGAGGTACGACGGCGTGCCGTTGACCACCTCGAGCGGCCACTCGCCGGGTCGTACGGGCGTCACGGACGCCGGCAGGTGGGGATTCATGCCGTACCGCAGCTGCATCGGGGTTCTCCCTCGGTCGCAGGTGGATGCTGCAGACCGAGGCCCCCAGGCGGTCGAGGCCGGTCCAGGCCCCAGAGTCGACCGAGGCCGGTTCGCCGCTTCCCGATGGTCGGATCCATCCGCGCCAGTCGCGGCGAGCCCAACCCTATCCGCGTGAATCGCGTGAATCGCGCCGGACCTGCCCGCAGGCCCCGGCCGCGGGCAGGTCCGGGCGGGTCGATAATGCCTACGGTGAGCGATCCGTTTGCGACAGGGCAGATCCGCGACCGGGTGCTGGCCGGTTGGTCGGCGTCACCGGCGCGCTTCCGGGAGGACGCCAACGCCGAGGAGGACCTGGCGCTCGGCGGCTACCGCGACCGGCTGGTCGTCGAGTTGGCACAGAACGCCGCCGACGCCGCCGCGCGTGCAGGCGTACCCGGCGTCGTCCGGTTCACGTTGCGCGACGACGCTCCGGCGTGGTCCGCGTCCGGCGGACCCGTCCTCGTCGTGGAGAACACCGGCGCCGGGCTGACCGCCGACGGGGTGCAGTCGCTGGCGACGCTGCGGGCCTCCGCCAAGCGCGCAGAACCGACCGAACCGACCGAACCGACCGGACTGGCCCGACCGACCGGCCTTGTCCGTCCCGGTGAGCCCTCAGAGTTGTCCGAGCCGCTAGAGCCGCTAGAGCCGCTGGAGCCGGTCGAGCCGTTAGAGCCGGTCGAGTCGGCCGTCGGCCGGTTCGGGGTCGGGTTCGCGGCCGTGCTCGCGGTCACCGACGAGCCGGTCGTGCTGTCCCGGTCCGGCGGGGTGCGGTTCTCCCGCGCCGACACCGCCGCGCTGGTCGCCGAGGCCGCGCGAGAGGCGACCGGACTGGACACGGAGGTACGCCGGCGCGGGGGCCAGGTGCCGGCGTTGCGGCTGCCGTTCCCCGCGGAGGGCGAGCCGCCGGAGGGGTTCGACACGGCCGTGGTGCTGCCGCTGCGCGACGAGGCCGCGGCGGAGTTGGTACGCGAGTTGCTGGCCGAGGTCGACGACACCCTGCTGCTGGCTCTGCCCCACCTGGACCGGGTCGAGATCGACACCGGCACCGCACCCGTACGTGTGCTGTCCGACGCCGCCGCGCGCTGGCACACCGTCCGGGCCGGCGGAACCTGGACGGACGCCGAACGCGCCACGCTGCTGGCGGACCGCCCCACCGAGGAACGCGACCGGCCGTACTGGTCGGTGCTGTGGGCGGTGCCCCGCGACGCCGCGCCGGTCGACCCGCTCGGTGGAGGGTGGACCGCCCAGTCGGCGCTGCCGCGGGTCGTACACGCGCCCACGCCGACCGACGAACCCCTGTCGGTCCCGGCCCTTCTGCTGGCGTCGTTCCCGCTCGACCCGACCCGCCGGCACGTCGCACCCGGTCCGCTCACCGACCGGCTGGTGCAGGAGGCGGCCGCGGCGTACGCCGAACTCGCCCGCGCCCGCGCCGAGTCCGGTGCCGACCCGCTCGACCTCGTGCCCCTCGGCCTGCCGGCGGGCCGGCTCGACGGCGCCCTGCGCGACGCCATCGCCCAGCGGCTCCCGGGCACGCCGCTGCTGCCGTCGGCGGAGGACCCGCACCTCCTGCTGCGCCCGCGGGAGGCGGTCGTCGTCGACAACGCCGACCCGGTGCTCGTACGCACTCTCGCGTCCGTGGTCGGCGGGCTGGTCGCCCCGGAGCCCCGGCACGGCTCAGCCCTCGACGCGCTCGGCGTACGCCGGCTTCCGCTGGCCGACCTGGTCGACGAACTCGGCGCGGTGGCCGACGCGCACCCGCCGGACTGGTGGCACGACCTGTACGTCGCCCTCGCCGGTGCCGCCGCCGACCCCGAACGCCGGGAGGCGCTGGGCGCGCTGCCGATCCCGCTGGCCGACGGCCGGGTCGCCCGCGGTGCGCGTGGCCTGCTGCTGCCCGGCGGCGCCGAACTCCCCGAGGAGACGACGGGCGTCCTCGCGTCGTACGGCCTTCGGCTGATCCATCCCGTGGCCGCGGCCGAACCCGCGTTCGACATCCTCGAACGCCTCGGCGCGACACCCGCCAGTCCGCGCGGGATCCTCGACGACGGAGCGGTCCGGGCGGCGGTCCAGGACTCCCCGGACGCCGACGAGCCGGCCGAGGTCGCCGACGCGGTGCTCGCCCTGGTCGCCGCCGCGGTGCGCGCCGGGGGACTGCAGCCCGGTGAGCTGCCGTGGCTCGGCGACCTCGCCCTGCCCGACGACACCGGCGAACTGGCCCCCGCCAGCGCACTCGTCCTCCCCGGCTCGCGGGCGGAGGAGCTGTTCGACCCCGAGGACCTCGCTCCGCTCGATCGGGCGGTGTTCGAACGCTGGGGTCCGCAGGTGCTGGAGGCGGCCGGCGTGGTGGGCACGCTCGGTCTGGTCACCGCCTCCGACGTCGACCTCACCGCCCCGCCGGACGAACTCGCCGAACTCGACGACATCGAGACCTGGGCCAGCGAGGCCGCCGACGAGCTCGAGGCAGGCGACGGCGGCGGAACGGTCGGTGAGTTCCTCGCCGTGCGCGACGTCGACTTCGTACGCGAGGACGCCTGGCCGCGGGCACTCGCGCTGCTGGTCGCCGAGCCGGCACTGCGCCGGGCACTGGTGGTTCCCGCGCGGCTGCGGGACCCGCGCCGGCCGGAGCTGCCTGCGGTGGACGTCCCGTCGTACTCCGCCTGGTGGATCCGACGGCACGTCCACGTCGACGGCCTGCCGATCCCCGCGTACGCCGACCCCGACGCCGAACCCGCGATCGCCGCGCTGGCCCGCCCGGCCCCGGCCTGGCTGGCGGCGTTCGACCCGGCGGCCCGGCAGGCGATCGGCCTCGTCCGGACCGCCGACGACCTGGACAGCGCAGGCCTGCGCCGGATCCTGCACCGGCTCGCCGACCCCGCCCTGGTCGTGGACGCGCCGACGATGGTGCGGCTGTGGGCGCAGCTCGGCTCACTCGACCCGCAGCTGCTGGGCACGGACTCCGCCCCGGAGCGCGTCCGCGTCCTGGCCGGCCGGCAGACCCGGGTGGTCGACGCCGACGACGCGGTGGTCGTGGACGCACCGATGTGGGCGCAGCGCACCGACCTGGGCGAGCAGGTCGTGGCGACCGGCGAGGCCGCGGACAATCTCGCCGAACTCCTCGACCTGCCGCTGGCCTCCGAGCTCGCCGCCGGTGAGGTCGAGGGAGAGCCTGCGGGTGACGGCGGCGAACGCCCGGTGCCGGAGGCGGTCCGCCTGCTGCTCCCGGACGTGCCCACGAGCTGGCGGGAGTACGACGACCTGCACGTCGACGGTCAGTCGGTGGAGTGGTGGGTGGACGACGACGGGCGCCCGCACGCGGCCACAGGTGCCGGGCTCGCCCGGGCGCTGGCCTGGGCGAGCGGCCGGTGGGACCTTCGGTACGCCGTCGCGGCCGTGCTCGCCGAACCCGACCAGGTGCCGGCGTACGTCGTGGAGGCCGCCTTCGACGAGCGACCCGCTGACGGGGAGCCCGCGTAGGGCAGCCAGTAGGCGGAGCCAGGACAGAGCTAGGTGCGGCGCTCCGTCTGCGGCATCCGGATGAGCAGGACGCCCGGCTCGATCTCGCATCGCAGCTCGCGCCCTGCGTCGATGACGTCGCCGTCGAGCTGGCGCGGGCAGTCCTCCGCGGCGGTCACGACGACCCGGCGGCCGCGCCAGGTGTGCAGGCGTTCGTCCTGTTCCTTCGACCGCCGGATCACCCGCCACGCCACGTGCGGCCACTCGGTCAGCCGGCGCGGCGCCACCGCCACCACGTCCAGCATCCCGTCGTCCGGTTCGGCCTCGGGGAGGAGTTCGAGCCCGCCGTGCAGGGTGCCGACGTTGCCGATCAGAACGGTGCGCACCCACCGGCGTACCGGCGGATCGTCGTCGACGGCGATGTCCACCCTCAGCGCGGGGAACGACAGGTTACGTGCGATGGACACCGCGTACGCCGCCCAGCCGACCCGCCGCTTGAGCTTGGCCGGCGCCTCGCCCACCACGGCCGCGTCCAGCCCGAGCCCGGCCATCACCGCGAACCGGTCGGCCTCCAGGCTGTCCCCTTCGACCCGCACGAGATCGAGCCGCCGGTCGGAACCGGTGAACGACACCTCGATCGCCTCCTGCAGGTCCAGCGGCAGGCCGAGGTTGCGGACCAGCAGGTTGCCGGTGCCGACGGGCACGATTCCGACCGGAACGTCGCTGCCGGCGAGTTCGGAACAGACGACCCGGACCGTGCCGTCGCCGCCGGCGGCGATCACCAGGTCGACCTGGGCGGCGAGCGCGGCCTTGGACATCGCGTGACCGGGGTCGTCCACGGTGGTCTCGAACCACTCCGGCGGCTCCCACCCTCCGCGCTGGGCCGTGCGTTCGACCTGGTTGCGGAAGTCGGTGGCGTCGTCGATCTTCGAGGGATTGAGCACCACGGCGACGCGGCGGCGGGGGCGTTCCGGCTCGTGCTCACCTGCCGGGTCACGGGGGCGACCCAGCCCGAAGGCGAGAACTGTGGCTCCGAGCAGGGCGGGCGCGAGTATCCAGGCGGCTAGCACGTCTGAAACGTAGTGCACCGACAGGGCTACCCGATCCAGCCCGACCAGCAGGATCGTCCCGCCTGCCGCGACGATCGCCGCGACCTTGCCGCGCGTACGGACCCGCAGCCGGAGCGCGACGATCACCAGCGCGACCGCCACGAGGGCCGACATCAGGGCATGTCCGGACGGGAAGGAGTAACCGAGCGGCTCCGAGACCGGCCGCGCCACCGGCGGCCGTGGCCGCGCGACCAGCGCCTTGAGGAACCACTCGAGCAGCGTGCCGACCGCGACCGCCCCGATCAGCCAGAGGCCGAGCCGGCGGTGCCCGGCCCTGATCACGAACGCCGCCACCACCACCGCGGCGGCCCGCAGCACCCACGGCTGGCTGATCGCCTGCACCACGACGAAGAAGTCCGCGAGCCCCGAGCCCGGTGTCACCACCGTCGTCCACCAGGTGGCCACCGAGCGGTCCAGGCCGGCCAGCGGTGCCCACTGGATGACGACGAGAACGAGGAGGACGGCGAACCCGGCGCTTCCGGCCAGCGTGGCGAACATCGCCCGGCGCTCGACCGCCCGGTTCCGCGCCGCCCGCTGCCGGGCGGCCCGGGCGGCACGGTGCTGGGCGGACCGGCCGGCTCTTCCGGCTCTGCCCCGGCCGTCGCCGTCGGGCCGGTTTCCGGCGCGGTATCTCCCCGGCCGGCCGGTGGCGGCGCCCGGTGCGGTCACCGTGGCATCCGTGCCGGAACGGTCGGGCGACTGCGATCCGTTTCGTTGCGTCCCGTTCCGCTCGGCCTGCCCGGTTTGCTCGCCGTGCTCGGAGCGCTCCTGTGCGGGTTCGGGTGCTTCCGCGTACCGGCGGTCGGCGCCGTCGGCGCGGTCGGCTCTGTCGGCGCGGTCGGCTCTGTCGGCGCGGTCGGCTTTGCCGACGACGGGCCGGCCGTTCTTCGGCGCCGTCGCGACCTTCGGAGCGGCGGGCACAGGTGCCTTCACACCGCGCCGTCGGCGCCGCCGGCGGTCCCTGGCCCCCGTCTTGCTGCTCACGGAAAGCATGTCTACCCCGGGATCGGCCAGTTCGCAGACCGCAGGGGCGCCCGGCGCCCCGGCGCGTCCTCGCCGGCTCCGCTCGCGGCCGGGCACCGCCCGGCCGCGGCCCGAACTGCGGCCCGGGACGGTTCCGGCTCCTGAACGACGTCGTGCCTGGTCCGGCCAGGGCTTACCAGGTAAACCGGTGGCGAGGCCACCTGCCCACCCGCGTACTCTCGATGCCGTGATCGACCCCAAACTGCTCCGAGAAGACCCCGACCGGGTCCGCGAAAGCCAGCGGCGTCGCGGCGCCTCGGTCGAACTCGTCGACCAGTTGCTCGCCGCCGACGAGCGGCGCCGGTCCTCGATCGCCTCGTTCGAGCAGTTGCGGTCCGAGCAGAAGTCCCTCGGCAAGCAGGTCGCGCGCGCCCAGGGCGAGGAGAAGCAGGCCCTGTTGGCCCGTACCCGGGAGCTGTCGGGACAGGTCAAGGCGGCCGAGGCGGAGCAGGCCGAAGGTGAGCGGGAGTTCCAGCGACTGATGCTGGAGCTCGACAACCTCGTCGAGGACGACGTCCCGCCGGGCGGCGAGGACGACTATGTCGTACTCGAGGAGGTCGGCAGCCCCCGCGACTTCGCCGCCGAGGGGTTCGAACCGCGCGACCACGTGGAGCTCGGGCAGTTGCTCGCCGCGATCGACATCGAGCGGGGCGCCAAGGTCTCCGGTGCGCGGTTCTACTACCTCACCGGTGTCGGCGCGCTGCTGGAGATGGCGCTGATCAACATGGCCGTCGAACAGGCGATGGCGTACGGCTTCACCCCGATGATCCCGCCGTCGCTGGTGAAGCCGCGGGCGATGGAGGGCACCGGCTTCCTCGGCCAGGCAGCCGACGACGTCTACCGGGTCGAACAGGACGACCTCTACCTCGTCGGGACGTCCGAGGTCCCCCTCGCCGCCTACCACATGGACGAGATCCTCGACGCGGACGCGCTGCCGCTGCGGTACGCCGGCAGCAGCCCGGCGTTCCGGCGCGAGGCCGGCTCCTACGGCAAGGACACCAGGGGAATCATCCGGGTGCACTGGTTCGACAAGGTCGAGATGTTCTCGTTCTGTCACCCCGACCAGGCGCGTGAGGAGCACCAGCGGTTCCTCGCCTGGGAGCGGGAGTTCTGGGACCGGCTGGAGATCCCGTACCGCGTGATCGACACCGCGGCCGGTGACCTCGGTGCCAGCGCGGCGCGCAAGTACGACATCGAGGCGTGGATCCCCACCCAGGGTCGCTACCGCGAGGTCACCTCGACGTCCAACTGCACCGAGTTCCAGGCCCGCAGGCTGGGAGTGCGGTTCCGGGACGCCGACGGCGTACGCCCGGTGGCGACGCTGAACGGCACCCTCGTCGCGATCGCCCGGGCCATCGTCGCGCTGCTGGAAAACCACCAGCAGGCCGACGGCTCGGTCCTGGTGCCCAAGGCCCTGCAGTCCTACCTCGGTGGCCGGGTTCTGCTGGAGCCGCGCGCGTGACAGCTCACTCGACGACCTCGCCTGACCGGATCGCCGAGAGCTGGCGCCCCCGCCTGGTGGCGCTCGACATCGACGGAACTCTCGTCGACGCGAGGAACCAGCTGTCCCCGGTGGTGGACGCCGCTGTTCGCGAGGTGGTGCGGGCCGGGGCGCACGTGGTGCTCGCCACCGGACGCGGGCTGACGGCGACCCGCCCCCTGGCGCAGCACTTCGACCTGCCCACGCCGTACCTCGTGTGCAGCAACGGCGCGGTGACCGTACGCCTGCACCCGGAGGGCGCTGCACTGACCCACGACGGCTCGGTCGACGGCCGCGGGGTCGAACTCGTCGACGTGGTGACGTTCGACCCCGAGCCGGTGGTGCGGATGCTGCTCTCCCGGTTGCCCGGTGTGCTCGTCGCCGTGGAGGAGCTGGGCGTCGGCTACCGCGTCAACGCGCACTTTCCCCCGGGTGAGCTGACCGGGGAGATCGAGGTGCAGTCGATCGCCCAGCTCGTCGCCGAGCCCGCCACCCGTGTCATCCTGCGCGAGCCCAGCATCGAGGCCGAGCAGTTCCTGGACATCATCGACCGCGTGGGCCTGCACGGGGTCGCCTACTACATCGGTTACACCGCCTGGCTCGACCTCGCCCCCGAAGGCGTCAGCAAGGCCACCGGACTGGCCAAGGTCGCCGAACGCCTCGACGTCGACCGGGAGGACATCCTGGCGATCGGTGACGGCGACAACGACGCCGAGATGCTGTCGTGGGCCGGGCGCGGTGTGGCGATGGGCAACGCCGCGATCGAGATCCAGCGGGTCGCCGATCACGTGACCGCGCTGCAGGAGGACCACGGGGTGGCCGTCGAGCTCGCCCGCTGGTTCCCCAACGTCACCGTCCCGGCGAGCTGACCCGCTCTGCGGCGGTTCGGGGAGCGGGTAAGCTTCCGGCATGACGTTCCGGCACCAGGAGATGATGCGGCCCCGCTAGGGGTCGCTTCCGTGCCGTATCCACAGCCGAAGGCCCCTCGCGAGAGCGGGCCTTCTTGCATCTCAGGACCGGGCCTCCCCTCGCGAGCAGACGAAGGGAACCTGCCCGATGTCCGCCAGTCCGACCCAGCCGACCTCCCCGACCCGGCTGGCCGCGTCAGCCCGCCCGGCCGCGCCGCGCCGGTTCTACGTCACCACCTCGATCCCGTACGTCAACGCCGACCCGCACCTCGGGTTCGCCCTCGAACTCGTCCAGGCCGACGTCCTCGCCCGGCACCGCCGCCTGCGCGGTGACCAGGTGCGCTTCCAGTCCGGGACCGACGACAACGCCCTCAAGAACGTCCAGGCCGCCGAGCGGGCCGGCGTACCCACCCAGGACTTCGTGGACGCCCACGCCGCCGCGTTCGCACGACAGCGCGAGGTCCTCGACCTCTCCTACGACGACTTCCTGCGCACCAGCCGCGATCCCCGCCACCGCCCGGGTGCCGAGCGGCTGTGGCGCGCCTGCGCCGACGCGGGCGACCTCTACCGCAAGCACTACGAGGGCCTGTACTGCGTGGGCTGCGAGCAGTTCTACGCCGAGGACGAACTCGCCGACGGGCTGTGTCCCCAGCACGAGACCCGGCCACAACCGGTGAGCGAGGAGAACTGGTTCTTCCGCCTGTCCCGCTACCAGCAGCAGCTGCTCGACCTCTACGCCAGTGGCCGGCTGCGGATCGAACCGGCCGTACGCGCGAACGAGGTGCGGGCCTTCGTCGAGGCGGGCCTGACCGACTTCTCGATCTCCAGGTCGGTGGACCGGGCCCGCGGCTGGGGCGTGCCGGTACCCGGCGACCCCACCCAGGTGATGTACGTCTGGTGGGACGCGCTCGGCAACTACCTCACCGGCCTGGACTACGGCGACGGACCGGACGCACCGGCGTTTCGGACCTGGTGGCGCGGCGAGGGCGCCTCCGGCAGCCGCCGGGTGCACGTAGTCGGCAAGGACATCCTGCGTTTCCACGCGATCTACTGGCCGGCGATGTTGCTGTCGGCCGGGCTGCCGCTGCCCACCGAGATCCTGGTGCACGACTTCCTCACCGCGAACGGCCGCAAGCTCAGCAAGTCGCTCGGCACCGTGGTCGACCCGGTGAGGCTGACGGAGGAGTACGGCACCGACGCGCTGCGCTGGTGGCTCACGGCCAGGGTGCCCAAGGTCGGCGACACCGACTTCACCCTCGACCGGCTCGTGGACGTGGCCAACCAGGACCTGGCCGGCGGGATCGGCAACCTCACACAGCGGGTGGTCAGCATGGTGCACCGCTACCGTGCCGGTATCGTTCCCGAGGGTCCCGAGGGCCCGGAGCGGGATGACGTACGCGAGCACTTCGCCGGCACCGCGCTCCTGGCCGAGGCGAACGGTTTGCCGGACCGGATCGACGACGCGCTGGCGGCGTTCGACCTGCGGGCGGCGACGCGGGCGGTGCGGGCGGTGATCGCGCAGGCCAACCGGTACGTCGAGGACACCGCACCGTGGACGCTGGCCAAGGCCGAACGCGCCGGAGACCGGGACGCCGGGCGCCGGCTCGACGTTGTGCTCGGCGTCCTCACCGCGGCCGTACGCGCGATCGGTGCCGAGCTCGCACCGTTCGTGCCCACGCTCGCCGAGCGCGTGCTCGTCCAGGTCGGCTCAGGCCTGCCCGGCGAGCGGTTGCCCGATCCGGCGCCGGTCTTCCCGCGCCTGGAGGTGAGGCCGGAAGTGAGGCCGGACGTGAGGCCGGAGGTGACGGAGGAGCGAAGGGAGGAAGTGCCGGCGACGTGACGGCCGACGGGACCGTCGAGGTGACGTCACGGCGATGTGGGCGGGTTGCGGCCCGGATTCGTTCGGTGGTTTAGAGTTCCGACTCGTGCCAAGATTCCGACTTGCGCTCGCCCTCGTCGCCAGTTGCGCGGTGGCCCTCGCCGGTTGTGGTTCCAGCGACGACGACTCGGCTGGTGCGCAGCACGGCAAGCCCCCGGCCAAGGTGGCCGAGACCCGGGCCGCGAAGCCGACGAAGACGTCCACGCCGACTCCGACCCCGACGGCCGAGCCGAAGACGGCCGAGGAGCTGAAGGGGTCGATCGGCAAGATCGTCCTCACCGACAAGGAGATCGGCCACGACGTCCAGATCCAGAACCAGGACGACAGCCTGTCCACGCCGACGAACGACATCTGCGGCCGGAAGTGGGCCGGGGACAGGAAGCGGCTCGCCCGCAACCAGGACTTCTTCTGGAAGTCGGCCTCGTCCCCGTCGCTGGTGGTCAGCGGGGAGGCCGTCGCCTACGAGCCGGGCACCGGTTCGAAGGCGCTGGCCGAGATCGAGCGAGCGGTCGCCGACTGCGACGGGTGGAAGCACGATCAGGGACAGATCCGTGACGTGACAGTGGTCGACCCGCCGTCGGGCGCGGTCAAGGGCGCGTTCGCGTGGCGCGGCGTCGACGCCCGCGACGGCCGGACGTACTCCTACCTCGCGGTGTACCAGGCCGAGGGTGACCTGCTCAGCGCCGTCTACGTCTGGGCCGACAGCCGGTCGGAGGCCCGGGACATCGCCGGCCAGGTCGTACCCAAGATCGCCGACAGGCTCCAGAACGCCACCAACTGACCCTCGCGCCCGCTCTGGGAGGATGGGCGGGTGACCGTACCGCCGCATCACCTGCCGTCCAGCCCGCCCCGCCTCGTCGTCAGCGACCTCGACGGCACCCTCCTGCGCTCCGACGGGACGGTCTCGGCCCGGACCCGGGCCGCGCTGGCAGCGGCGGAGGAGGCCGGCGCGACGGTGGTGTTCGCGACCGGGCGGCCGCCGCGGTGGATGCGGCCGGTGGCCGAGCAGACCGGACACCGCGGGATCGCGGTCTGCTCCAACGGCGCCCTGATCTACGACCTGCACCAGGAGCAGGTGGTCCAGCAGTTCCCGCTGTCTCCGGAGATCGGCAGGTCGGTGGTGGAGTCGATCCGGGCGGCGATCCCCGGGGTGTCGTTCGGGGTGGAGTCCGGCGACCGGTTCGGCCACGAGGAGACCTACATCGTCGACGGCGACGTCGCGGGTGAGGTCTAAGTCGGAGAGATCTCCGACCTGCTGGTCCAGCCGATGGTGAAGCTCCTCGTCCGCCACGAGACCTACCACCCGGACGAGTTGCTGGCGAAGGCCCGTGAAGCGGCCGGCCACCTGGTCGAGCTCACCCACTCCAGCAAGGTGGGCCTGCTGGAGATCTCCGCCCAGGGGATCTCGAAGGCCACGACACTGGCCGCGCTGTGCGAGGAACGCGGGATCGACCCCACGGAGGTGGTGGCGTTCGGTGACATGCCGAACGACTTGGCCATGCTCGCCTGGGCTGGTACGGCGTTCGCGATGGCGACCGCGCATCCGGAGGTGCTCGCATCGGTCGAACGCCGCTGCCCGTCCAACGACGAGGACGGCGTCGCGCGGGTGCTGGAGAGCATCTACCTCTGAGCCGGTGGTACGACGGTTTCTGCCGTCGTACCACCTTCGTCCGGGTCGGCTGCGACCCGCGATCGGCTCAGAGGTACATGCCTCCGGGGCGCTCGGCCTCCGGCGGCGCCGGCTGCATCTGCGGCGGGAGCTGGCTGCCCGGCGGGAGCGAACGGCGCATCTGCTCCAGCTGGGCCCGGGCCGCCATCTGCTGGGCGAACAACGCCGTCTGGATGCCGTGGAACAGGCCCTCCAGCCAGCCGACCAGCTGGGCCTGCGCGACCCGCAGCTCCGCCTCGGAGGGAACAACGCCATCCTCGAACGGCAGCGAGAGGCGGCTGAGCTCCTCGACCAGCTCCGGGGCGAGGCCCTTCTCCAGCTCGGCGATCGACGACTTGTGGATCTCGCGGAGGCGCTGCCGGCTCGCCTCGTCCAGCGGCGCGGCCTTCACCTCGTCCAGCAGCTGCTTGATCATGCTGCCGATACGCATCACCTTGGCCGGCTGCTCGACCAGGTCGGTGACCGAGCGCTCGTCGTCGTGCGACTCGCCGTCCGCGTCGTCGTCCCTGGCGGGTGGGCCCTCCACGGCCATGCCGTCGGGGCCGACGATCACGACTCGGGGCGATTCCTCGCCGCCGCGAGGGTGGTCGGAGCCGGTCGAGCCGGCGTCAGAGGCGAAGAAGGGATCGGTCATGGCACCCATCCTTACCTCTCCCGATCGCAGACGCGAGGGCGCCCCCGGACCAACGGGGACCTCCGGGTGAGACGCCTCAGGCATGTGGGTCGGTGTGGCGGGCGGAGCGGCCCCGCGAAGTGCGGCGGTCGGTGTCACCGGACCTGCGGAGGCGTTCGGCCCGGCGGCGGGCGACCTCGGCTCGGATGCGGATGCGGGCGAGTCGCTGCGCCCTCTGCGTGTAGTCGATGTTCATTCCGCTCACCCGCCTCGTCGTCGGTGCGCCGCCCTCGCACGCCGTGTCCTGCCGCGACGGGTTCGGAGCGGCCGTGGTGGCCGGCCTGCCGCCGCGAGTTACAGGTGGGACGGGCTGGACAGCGCCACGGTTGCCTCCCCGACCAGATTTTTTCGGTTTGTCCGTTTTTGCCGTTCCTCGGCGGTTCCTCGGGAGATTTGTCGGCGGCCGCCGGCTACTCCTCGCGGACGGCCAGGAGCACCTTGCCGACCTGCTCGCCGCGGTCGAGGACGCCGTGCGCCTCCGCCACCTGATCGATCGGCACGACCCGGTCGACGACCGGGCGCAGATGCCCGTCGGCGACCAGCGGCCAGACGTTCTCCCGCACGCTCGCCACGATGGCGGCCTTCTCCGCCACGGGCCGGGCACGCAAGCCGGTGGCGATGACCGCGGCCCGCTTGACCAGCAGGCGACCCAGGTCGAGTTCACCCTTGCGGCCGCCCTGCATCCCGATGACGACCAGCCGGCCCTCGGTGGCCAGCGTGGAGACGTTGCGGTCGAGGTACGGCCCGCCCACGATGTCGAGGATCACGTCGGCGCCGTGGCTGTCGGTGGCGTCGCGTACGACCTCCACGAAGTCCTGCTCGCGGTAGTCGATGGCGACATCGGCGCCCAGGTCCCGGCACGCCGCGCACTTGGCCGGCCCACCCGCCGTGGCAAGCACCCGCGCACCGAGTGCGGTGGCCAACTGGATCGCCGTGGTGCCGATGCCGCTTGCACCGCCGTGCACCAGCAGGGTCTCCCGAGGCTGCAGCCCCGCGAGCATGAACACGTTGGACCACACGGTGCAGACCGCCTCCGGCAGCGCGGCCGCCTCGACCAGGCTCACGCCCTCCGGGCGAGGGAGTACCTGGCCGGCGGGGACCGCCACCTTCTCGGCGTACCCGCCACCGGCCAGCAGGGCGCACACCTCGTCTCCGACCGCGAACCCGTCCACGTCCGGGCCCAGCGCGGCGATCCGGCCCGAACACTCCAGGCCGGGGATGTCCGACGCGCCCGGCGGAGGCGGGTAGTTGCCCTGGCGTTGCATGATGTCGGCACGGTTGACGCCGGCCGCCACCACGTCGACGACCACCTCGCCGGGGCCGGGCTCCGGGTCCGGCACATCCCGGAGCGTCAGGACCTCAGGACCACCCGCACCCTCGAGTACGACTGCACGCATCGTTCGGCTCTCCTCCCGGTCGACCGCCTTGTCGCCTACCCGGTCGTTATTGGATCCGTTCGACGCCCTGAACCCCTAGACGGTCTTGTCGCCAGAGCCGTTGGTGCCTGATCCGTCGTTGGCGCGGGAGCTTCCGGGTGCGCCGGGACCGTTGGGTCCGCCGCGTACGTCCGACCCGGCCGGCCTGATCGGCCCGGGCTCCTCGGCGTCGTCGGACTCGTCCTCGTGGTGAACCTCGTGTTCTCCGCCCGGCCGCGGCGCCCACGGGAGTTCCTCCGCGGGCCGGACCACGATTACCCGGTCGCCGCGCAGCAACTGCGACACGGTGGGGTCGAAGTAGCGGTAGACCTCACCGCCTCGGACGACGGCCACCGCCACGTCGTCCAGGTTGCGCGGCGAACGGCCCTCCTCGCGGGGGAGTACGGGGCGTTCGGCGACCTCCATGCCCTCGCCGTAGCTGAGCAGGTCCTCCAGGACCGTGCCGAGCGCCGGGCTGACCGTGGAGAGTCCCATGATCCGGCCCACCGCGTCGGAGGAGGTGACGGTGACGTCGGCACCACTCTGGCGCAGCAGGCGGATGTTCTCCGCCTCCCGCACCGACACCACCACCGTGGCGCTGGGGTTGAGCTGGCGGGCGGTGAGCGTGACGAGGACCGCCGTGTCGTCCCGGTGGGCGGTGACGATGACCCGGGAGGCGGCAGCAAGCTCGGCACGCCGGAGCACGTCGGCCCGCGTGGCGTCGCCGACCACCCCGCTCAGCCCGGCGGCGTTCGCCTCGGCAACGGCGCCCGGTGACGCGTCGACGACGACGATCTGGTCGGCGGGGATGCCGCCGTTGACGAGGGTGTCGACGGCGCTGCGGCCCTTGGTGCCGTACCCGACGACGACGGTGTGATCGCGCAACCTGGTCCTCCATCGCGAGATGCGCCACTGCTCCCGGCTCCGCGTGGCCAGGACCTCCAGGGTCGTGCCGACCAACACGATAAGGAAGGCGATCCGCAGCGGCGTGACGAGCAGGACGTTCGTCAGCCGGGCCTGTTGGGTGATCGGGGTGATGTCGCCGTACCCGGTGGTGGTGAGGCTGACGGTCGCGTAGTACAGCGAGTCGAGCACGTTGAGTGACCCGCCGGCGGCGTCCCGATATCCGTCCCGGTCGAGGTAGACCACCGCGACCACCAGCGCCAGCAGGCCGAGCGCGGCGGCGACGCGGATGGCGATCTGGCGTAGGGGCGGGACGTAGCTCTCGGGGAGACGCACCTCACCGAACAGGTGCGGCGCCGCGCGGTTGGGACGCTGCGGAAGTGACATGGCGGCAACGACAGTAGCGCCAGCCGGCTTCGGTCAGTCCGCCGAGCCGCTCTCCGTACCCCCAGGAGACGACGGATCAGCCGAACCACCGCGGGTCTGCCACTGCCGGGCGAGGCCGCGGGCCAGCTCGACACAGGCCGCGAGGTCGGCCGGTGAGCCGCCCCGGCGCGCGGCGGCGTACCCCACCAGGAACGTCGTCAGCGGCGCAGCGGGCCGGTCGACGTTGTGTGCCGCGTCGCGGGCCAGGTCGAGCACGGTGTTGATCAGGTCGGCGTCGACCACCGGGCTCCCGCCGGTTTCGGTCGCGTCGGCGGACAGCGCGGTGGTGAGCTGCTGGGCCCAGTCGAGGAGCATGGGTGGCCTTTCGGTGCTTTCGGTGGGGGTACGGGCGAGCCGGTCGGCGGCGGCGAGGTCGTCCGGGGTGTCGCAGTCGCGGGCCGCCCGGGGAGAGTGGAGCGTCGCGCACTTCAGGTGCGTGGTGAGCCGGCGGGCGGGCTGGTCGCGCGGATCGCCGGTCTCGGCCAGAACCCGTTCGACGGCGGTACGCCGGTAGGCCGCGGCCAGCGGCTGCGTACGCCCGGTGCCGTCGGTCAGCGTGACCCCCTCCAGGTCCGGGTTCGGCCCGCTCGCCAGTTCCGCGGCCAGGCCGGCCACCACGTCCGGGTCCAGCAGCGGCATGTCCGCGGCCAGCACCACCACGACGGGTGCGGCACCTCCGCCCAGTCCGGCCGCCACCGCCGCGAGTGGCCCCGAGCCAGGCGGATCCTCCCGGGCCCAGTGCGGGCGTACGGGAAGGTGCGGGTCCACCGGACGCTGCGGGCCGACCACAGTGACGGAGGCCGCCCCCGCACAGGCGGCGAGCACCCGGTCCAGCATCGGCCGGCCTCCGACCGGGAGCAGCACCTTGTCGGTACCGCCGAACCGGCGCGCGCCGCCACCGGCGAGCACGATCACGTCGTACGCCTGATCGTCCGCGGCCGGATCGTCCGCAGCCTGATCGGGCGCCGTCGGAATGGTCACGGGGTCGAGTGTTCCACCAGGGAGCGGCAGACTGGGCGCGTGCGTATCGCCCTGCTGCAGTTCACCGCCACGCTCGACAAGGAGCGCAACCTCGCCGAGATCGGGCGCCTGGCCCGCTCCGTCGCCGCCGACCGGCCCGCGGTCGTGGTGTGCCCGGAGGCGAGCATGTGCGACTTCGGCTCGGCCGACACCGTGCTCGGGGAGTACGCCGAGCCGCTGGACGGCCCGTTCGTGCGGGGCCTGTCCGACCTCGCGGGCGAGCTGGGAGCGGTCGTCGTGGCGGGCATGTTCGAACGCGTCGCCGACGACCCGGCAGGGCGGGCGTACAACACGCTCGTCGCCGTACGGCCCGACGGTTCGCTGGCCGCGACCTACCGCAAGATCCACCTGTACGACGCGTTCGGCTACCGCGAGTCCGACCGGCTGGTGGCCGGTGAGCCGACGCCGGTCACCGTGGACGTCGGCGACCACCGGCTCGGCCTGCTCACCTGCTACGACCTCCGCTTCCCCGAGTTCGCGAGGACGCTGGTCGACGCCGGGGCGGACGTCCTGGTGGTGCCGGCCGCCTGGATGCGCGGCCCGCTGAAGGAGGACCACTGGGTCACGCTGACGCGGGCCCGGGCGATCGAGAACACCAGCTACGTCGCCGCCTCCGGGCAGTGTGGTCCCGCGTACTCCGGCCGAAGCATGCTCGTCGACCCGATGGGTGTCGTGGCGACCTCCCTGGGCGAACAGGTGGGCGCGACGGTCGGCGAGGTCGAGGTCGAACGCCTGGCGCAGGCGCGTTCCCGCAACCCCACGCTGCGGCATCGACGGTTCACCGTCCGTTCGCTACCGTGAGCTGTGGGTGACGAAAACCCCTTCAAACGTCCCGAAAATCGATGTGTGGGACAAAAACCGGCGCCCGGTACGCCTGATCCACTTCGTCACCTCTATGGTCTGTGCTTGCGAAAACCTGATCAAGGCAAGGACAGGCTGGGGGGCTCGTCTCCTAAAGGGGTGTGCGACACATGGCCGTGACGAGTGTGAGTCGTCGGCTACGAGTGCTCGGAGTGCCCGTCGACGCAGTCGACATGCAAGGCACGTTGAACTGGGTCGAGGAACGGGTCGCCAGCCGCGAGAGCGGCACCCACCTGTGCGTCAACGCGGCGAACGTGGTTCGCGCGCACGACGACCCCGAGTACCTCGCCGTCCTCGAACGCGGCGACCTGATCGGCTCCGACGGGCAGCCGTTCGTCTGGGCGGCCCGCGCCCTCGGCCAGCCGCTGCCGGAGCGCGTCGCCGGCATCGACCTGATGGAGCAGGTGCTCGACCGGTCCCGGGAGACCGGCTGGCGGGTCTACCTGCTCGGCGGCCGCGACGAGGTGGTCCGCCGTCTGGCCGGCCAGCTCAGCGCCAGGGGCGTTCGCATCGTCGGTCACCGCGACGGCTACTTCCGTCCCGACGACGCCTCCCGGGTGTGGGACGAGGTCCGGTCCACCGACCCGGACGTGGTCTTCGTCGGGATGCCGACCCCGACCAAGGAGCGCTTCATCATCGAGGGCGCCCACCAGGCCCGGGTGCCGGTGTGTATCGGGGTGGGCGGCAGCTTCGACGTCCTGGCCGGCGACCTGCGCCGCGCACCGGCGTACATGCAGCGACTCGGGCTGGAGTGGTTGTTCCGGCTGCTGCAGGAGCCCCGCCGGTTGTTCACGCGGTACGCCGTGACCAACACGAGGTTCCTCGCCCTGGTCCTGCGGGCGATGGTGCGCCGGACCCGTACCGCACGCGGCTGACCCTCCGGGCTGATCGTTCCGGAGGTTCGACTACGGGGCCGACACCGGGGCCGACAGGGGGCCGACACCGGGGCGACTCCGGTGGTGACGCTCCGTGGGCCGGAGCCGGTTCGGATAACGAGTGGGCCGTCCGCGAGACACCCCATACGATTGGCCCACGTGTCATCAACCTGCGAATCCGCCGGCTCGTCGGCCTCCTCCCGGTCATTAGTGGCGCCCGCCGGCAGCGCCGCGGAGTCCCACCGCAGCCCCACCTACTCCGACGTCGCCGTGGCGACGCTGGACGCGGAGCGGGCCACGGCGCAGCCGACCGTGGCGGCACAGTCGGCGCCGGCCCGCGGCGGCTGGCCGGCCTGGCTGCTCCTCGCCGCCGTCGTCCTCCTCGCCTTCAACCTCCGCCCCGCCGTCTCCGGCCTGGGCGCGGTCCTGGACGAGGTGAGCGCGGACCTCGGCGTCTCCGCGCTGGTGGCCGGTGTCCTGACCACGCTGCCGGTACTGAGCTTCGCCGCGTTCGGTGCGATGGCGCCCGGCTGGTCGCGCCGGTTCGGTGCCCGGCGGGTGCTGGCCGCGGCGCTGCTCGCCGTGGTGGCCGGCCAGCTGGTGCGGGTGCTCGTACCCTCCGTGCCGGTCTTCCTGCTGGCCACGACGGTCGCGCTGGCCGGGATGGCGGCCGGGAACGTCCTCGTCCCCGCGTTCGTGAAGGCGTACTTCCCGGGACGGGTCGGCCTGGCCACCGCCGCGTACACCACGTCGATGGCGGTGGGCACCACGTTGCCGGCCGCGCTGACCGTGCCGATCGCGCAGGCGTTCGGCGGCTGGCGGTTCGGCCTCGGAGCCTGGGCGGTGGCCGCCGGCGTGGCGCTGCTGCCGTGGCTGGTGCTGGCCCGGCGCCGGGGCGTGGTCGCTCGACCGGCCGGTTCGAGCAACCGGCACGAGTCGCTGTGGTCGGTCGGGCGGTCACCGCTGGCGTGGTCGCTGGCGGGGTACTTCGGGCTGCAGTCGTTGCAGGCGTACGCCGCGTTCGGCTGGCTGCCGCAGATCTTCCGTGACGCAGGCGTGGACGCCGCCCACGCGGGGTTGCTGCTGGCGATCCTTCCGCTGGTGGGCGTACCCCTGTCGCTGCTCTTCCCGTCGCTGGCCGCGCGGCTGCCCGACCAGCGGCCGCTGGTGTGGGCGTGCGGCGGGGCGTACGTCGTCGGTTACGTCGGGCTGCTGCTCGCGCCCGCCTCCGGGGCGGTCGCCTGGGCGATCCTGCTCGGCCTGGGCGGCGGCGCGTTCCCGCTGACGCTGACGATGATCGGGCTGCGGTCGCGCTCGCACGACCTGACGGCGCGGCTGTCCGGGTTCACCCAGAGCGTGGGTTACCTGCTGGCGGCCTGCGGGCCGCTGGCGATGGGAGCGCTGTTCGACGTGACCGGCGGGTGGACGGTGCCGATCGGGCTGCTGCTGGTGCTCGTCGTGCCGCAGGTGGCGACCGGGCTGATGGCGGCCCGGCCGAGGTACGTCGACGACGAGCTGGCCGCCGCGGACGCGGCGCAGCACCTCTCCGCCGAGCCGAACCCCACCGACGACCGAGCCGGCGAGCGCGCCGACGTGGACGGCTCCGGGCACTCTCGCGGTTGACGGCCCTGGTCGCTGTCTCAGTGGACGGTTCCGGTCGTCCGCGGCAGGTTCGCACGCTGTCGCCCGCAGTGATCGTTCGCCATACTTGGCCACACCAGTAAGCCTTGGCCGGGAGGCGACACGACCGTGACGGCGACCTCGGAAACCACTCCCTTCTCCAGGACCCAAGCCGAGCTGTACGTCGGAACCGCCACCGCCGACATCACCCCCACCGCTCCCGTGCCGCTGGCCGGCTTCGCGGTGCGGCTCGAACCCTGGGAGAAGGTGCGGGCGCCGCTGTCCGCGCAGGTGTTCGCGTTCGGCGAGGCGGCCGGCACCTGCGAAGCGCTGCTAATCTGCGCCGACCTGTTGTGGTGGGGACCGGACACGGTGGCCGACCTGACCCGGCGGATCGAGACCGAGCACGGCGTACCGCAGGGAAGCGTCGTCCTGCACGCCTCGCACACCCACTGCGCACCGCAACCGGGGCTGACGTTCTCGCCCCTTCTCGGCAGCGGCGACCCCGCCTACGTCGCCCGCCTGACCGACTCCGTGCTCGCCGCTGTCGGTGCGGCGCTGGCCGGGATGGAACCGGTGTACGTCGAGCGGGGGACCGGCACCTGCGGGTTCGGCATCAACCGCAGGAGGGCCAACCCCGACGGCACCTACGGCGGCCCGAATCCCGACGGCCCGAACGACCCGGAGGTGGGCGTGCTCCGGCTCGCCCGCCCGGACGGCTCGACCCGGGCGCTGCTGGTCCACTACACCTGTCACCCCGTCGTATCCGCGGACCCGCAGGTGTCGCCGGACTACCCGGGCGCGATGCGGTCGGCGCTGGAACACACGGTCGGGGCGGGCGTACCCATCGCCTTCCTGCAGGGCTGCTGCGGTGACATCAACCCGAACGTCGTACGGGACGGGGAGTTCCACCGTGGCGGCGACGAGGAGATCGAGGCGATCGGCCGGCAGTTGGCCGCCGCGGTCGCCGCCGTCCTCGACCGGCCGCTGCGACGGCTGCCTCCGCTGCCGCCCGGCGGTGTCGCGGTGCGGACCCACACCGTCAACCTGCCCTTGCAGGTGCCCTCGCGCGACGAACTGGCCCGCCGCCGGGAGGCGCCCGGGATCGACGGTGACTGGGCACGACGGCTGCTCGCCGAGCCCGGGCGCCTGGTCGATCAGGTGCAGTTGCGGCTGACCAGGGCGGACCTCGCCGGCGGCCTCACGTTGGTCGGCTTCGACGCGGAGGTGAGCGTGGCGTACGGGCACCACGTGAAGCGCCGTACGTCCGGCGCCGCGCTGCCGATCCCGTACACCAACGGAATGATCGGGTACGTCGTCACCGCCGCGCAGTTGCGCGAGGGCGGGTACGAACCGGACCAGTCCTATCCGTACGTCTACCGCGCGGGCAGGTTCGCGCCCGCGGTGCAGGACCGCGTACTGACCGCGCTCGACGAGGTGCTCGGCGAACCCGCGCCCGCGCAGATCGGAGACCAGCGATGACGGCGACCAGACCCACGACGGACGCCGACCGGCCGGCCCTGCTGGGCGGCACCCCCGTACGCTCCGCCGGCTGGCCCGCCTGGCCGCCGGTGAACGACGCGGCCGTTCGTGCGGTCACCGAGGCCGCCGAGGCCGGCATCTGGTCGGCCGCCGACGGCCCGATGAAGACGGAGTTCGAGCGGGCGTTCGCGTCCTACCACGGCGCGCGGCACGGGCTGGGGGTGTGCAACGGGACCATCGCCCTGGAGATCGCGCTGAAGTCGCTCGGGATCGGCAGCGGCGACGAGGTGATCGTGCCGGGCTACACGTTCCTCGCCACCGCGACCTCCGTGCTGGGCGTGAACGCGCTGCCGGTGTTCGCCGACGTCGACCCGGAGTACGCCTGCCTGGACCCGGACGCGGTGGAGGCAGCGATCACCCCGCGCACGAAGGCGATCATCCCGGTCCACCTCGCGGGGCACCCGGCCGATCTGGACCGGCTCGCCGACCTCGCTGTCAAGCACGGGTTGGCGCTGATCGAGGACGCCGCGCACGCGCACGGCGCCAGTTGGCGGGGGCGGCGGGTCGGTTCGTTCGGCATCTTCGGCTGCTGGTCGTTCCAGGCCAGCAAGAACATGACCGCGGGTGAGGGCGGCATGGTGGTGACCAGCGACGACGAACTCGCCGAGCGGGCGTGGAGCTTCCACCACTGCGGGCGTTCGCGGGCCGGCGCGTGGTACGACCACGGCATCCTCGGCGGCAACTACCGCCTGACGGAGTTCCAGAGCGCGATCCTGCTGGCCCAGCTCGCCGACCTGGACGAGCAGCTGGAACGCCGTGAACGCAGCGCCCGCGTCCTCGACGAGGGGCTGGCCCGGATCACTGGACTCACCCCGCTGGGCCGCGACCCGCGGTGCACGACGCACGGCTACCACCTGTACCAGTTCCGGTACGACCCGAACGCTTTCGGCGGGCTGCCCCGCGAGCGCTTCACCGCCGCCCTGAACGCCGAGGGCATCCCGGCCAGTCCCGGCTACGGCGTACCCCTCGACCGGCAGGGCGTGTTCGCACAGCGGCGTTTCGACCAGCGCGCGACCGGCTTCGACCCGTCCTACCCCGCGACCGACTACGGCCGGCTCCACCTGCCGGTGACCGAGCGTTTCTGCGCGGAACTGGTGTGGATTCCCCAACAGGTCCTCCTCGGCTCCGACGCCGACATGGCCGATATCGTCACAGCTGCGGAGAAGGTCTCGGCGGCGGCGGACACCCTGGTGGAGGCGACGTGACCGCAGCGGCGGAGGGCGCGCGGACGCTCGACGCGACGGCCCGGCCCAGGGTCGCGATCATCGGCACCGGCCAGATGGGCAGCCGGCACGTCGAGGCCTGGCAACGCCTCGGGGCCGAGGTCGTGGTCCATTCCCGTTCGGCCGAACGCGGGCGGGCGTTCGCGTCCGAGCACGGTGTGCGGTCGGTGACCGAGCCGAGCGAGGTGCTCGCCGCCGCCGACGTCATCGACATCTGCACGCCCACCGACACCCACGCGACGCTCGCCCACTGGGCCGCCGGCGCCGGCCGGCATGTCGTCTGCGAGAAGCCGCTGGCCCGCGAGCCCGCCGAGGGCCGGACGATGATCGACGCGTGCATCGACGCCGGTGTCGGGCTGTGCGTGGCGCAGGTGCTGCGCTACTTCCCGGCGTACGTCGCGGCGAGGGACGCCGTCGCCGCCGGCCGGATCGGGCGGCCGAAGGAGTTCACGTTCTTCCGGGAGGCGGAGAGTCCGGGTGCGCAGACCTGGTTCGCCGACGTGGTCCGGTCCGGCGGCCTCCTGGTCGACCTGGCCATCCACGACCTGGACTACGCGCGCTGGGTGGCCGGCGAGGTGAGCGAGGTCGTCGGCCGTACGACACCGCGCGCCGACGCCGGGTCGCCGCAGCGGAGCGCCGCGACGCTCACCCACGTCGACGGGGTGACCACGCGGGTGGAGGCGGTCTGGGACGTGCCGGGCACCCCGGTGCGGTCGACGTTCGAGCTCGCCGGCGACGAGGGCGTGCTGCGGTTCGACTCCGCGCCGAGGCAGGTGGTGACAGACGGGACCGGTGCGGTGGTGTACGCCGACGACGGCTCGGTCGATCCGTTCGCCGAACAGTTCGCCGAGTTCGTCACCGCGTTCGCCGGCGGCGTGGAGCCCCGGGTCACCGCCGAGGACGGCCTGACCGCGCTTGCGATCGCGCTCGCCGCTGAGGAGTCGGCACGCACAGGCCGGCCGGTCGACCCCGCGAGCCTGCGCCGCTGACTTCGCGTGGCTCAACCCTGGCGAGCGTGACCGGGACCGGCCGCGGCAGTTGCGTACGAAGATCCACTCCGGACCGAAACCCGTTAACGTGACCCGCACGCACCCTGTTGCCGCCGGGTGCTGGTTCGTTTCGCGGGTCGGGTCATACCGTCACCGGGGGTTCGTACGCCGTCCATGCGTACGCCCCGCCTTCGTGCGGGGGCGCCGGTGGGATGGGTGCCCTACCCCTGTTGCCGGGAAGGGAGCAGTTCGTGCTTCGACGTACGCCACGACTCACGCGTGCACTCACCCTCGTGGGTGCGGCCGCACTCGCGCTCGCCACCTCCGTCGGGCTCGCGGCCGCGCCGGCCAGCGCCGACCAGGCCGGCGCCGCCCAGGCCCAGCCGGTACGGGTGCGAGTGGCCAGCTACAACATCCACCACGGTGCGGGCCCGGACAACGTGCTCGACCTGCCCGACGTGGCCGGCGAGATCCGCGACCTGCATGCGGACGTGATCGGCCTGCAGGAGGTCGACCGGCACTGGGGCGACCGCAGCGACAACCTCGACGAGGCCGCCTGGCTGGCCGACCGGCTGGACATGTACGTCGCCTATGCCGCCAACCTCGACCTGGACCCTGCCACACCCGGCGGCGAGCGCCGTCAGTACGGCACCGCGATCCTGTCCCGCTTCCCGATCCTCTCCTCCACCAACACGTTGCTGCCGAAGTTCGGTGACCACGAACAGCGCGGCCTGCTCGTCGCCGACATCAAGGTGCGCGGCGTGATGATGCGGTTCGCCAACACGCACCTGCAGCACAACGACAACCTCGAACGCCAGGCGCAGGCGCAGCGGATCGTCGAACTCCTCGGCGACCAGCCCACCCGGACGTTCCTCACCGGCGACCTGAACGCCAGTGCCGGTGCGGCCGAGATCAAGATCCTCACCAACGTGTTCACCGACGCCTGGGCGGCGGTCGGCGTGGGCGACGGGTTCACGTACTCCCAGGAGGACCCGCACAACCGGATCGACTTCGTGATGTCCTCGCCGGACGTGCAGCCCCTGCACGCCCGGGTGGCCACCGACGCCGACGGTTCCGACCACCTGCCGGTGGTGGCCGACTTCGCCGTCCGCCGCTGACGGCGGGAGCAGTTCGCCCGCCGCACCCGTAGCCTGCACCGGGTGAGCAGCCCGCGGTTCCACGTGGAACACGAACACCCGCACGGTCCTTCGGAGGGCGGTGGTCACGAGGTGGCCACCGCCCTCCGCGTCGTCACGTACAACATCCACCACGGCGCGGACGCGGAGGACCGGCTCGACCTCGCCCGGACCGCCGCGGTGCTCGCGCGTTCGGGCGCCGACCTGATCGGGCTGCAGGAGGTCGACCGGCACTGGTCCGAACGCAGTGCGTTCGCCGACCAGGGGAAGTGGCTGGCGGGGACCCTGGGCATGCACGTGGCGTACGGGGCCAATCTCGACCTCGACCCCGATCCAGACGGGCCCGGGCCGGAGCGCCGGCAGTACGGCCTCGCGGTGCTGTCCCGCTTCCCGATCCTGTCGGTGCTGCACGAGTTGTTGCCGCACGGGCCGGAGGCCGACCCGGCGCTCGAACTCCGCGGGCTCCTTGCCGTCGAGGTCGACGTCGACGGAACGCGGTTGCGCTTCGCCACCACGCATCTGTCCGAGGCCGACCCGCGCGCCCGGGAAAGCGAGGCCACCCGGGTCGCCGACCTTCTAGGGCGCGCACCGCGGCGGACCATCCTCACCGGGGACCTGAACGCCCTGCCCGCCGCGCCGGAGACCAAGCCGCTCACCGACGTACTCGTCGACGCCTGGCCGGACGAGGGCGACGACCCCGGCCACACGATCCCGGTCGCCGTACCCGACCGGCGGATCGACTACGTGCTCGTCTCACCCGACCTGACGCCCGCCCGCCGCCAGGTGCTCACCGGCGCGGACGCCTCCGACCACCTGCCCGTCGTGGTGGACGTACGGCTCTGAGACCGACTCTGGGACGGGCTCAGTCGGCAAGGGGTTCGTCCAGCGGGTCGCGCCACTTCGTACCCGCGTGCTCGCGTACGCACCCCAGCAGTTCCTCGGTCGGCCGCGACCAGCGTTCGACGCCGGCGATCAGCAGCAGCCGGCGGTTGGGCTCCCAGCGCATCGCCCAGCGGTGCGGCTTCGTCTCCCACCCCCGCGTCGGGCGTACGGACAGGAAGCGGGCACCGCGCCACTTCACCAGCCCGACGCCGTCCAGGTCGCCCCACGGCATTCGCAGCCGGTTGGTGTTGAACAGTCCGACCATGGACAGCGCCGCCTCGTCGACCTCGATCGCGAACCAGCCGCGCAGCATCAGGTAGCCACCGATGCCGGGCAGGAACGCCGCCGCGCCGAACAGGACGAACCCGAGTACGCCGGAAGGGCCGGGAGACCTGACCAGCATCACGACGGCCGCGCCGACCAGGAAGAGCGCCATCACCGGGAGTACGACGGCGCCGAGGAACGTGCCCAGCGGGCTGGGTCGGAACACTTCTCTGGCGCGCACGGCCGACAGGGTATCCGCACGTGCCGACCGCACGTGCCGACCGCTCGGTCTGACCCGTGGTTGTCCACAGCCAGATCCGCGCCGGTGTTGTCCACAGGTGCACCTGCCGGCAGGTCCGGCATCACCGTCCGCACCAGTAGGCTCGGCACCTCGCCTCGCGACATACCGGGATCGGGAGGCCGGGCCGGCGGCCGGGGACTGGTCCGGGTGGGCAACGGGACGACGGAGGCCGGATCGGTGGCACCGCAGAACAAACACACCAGGCACCTGATCGAGGCGGCGGCTCAGGCGGCCGCCGACAAGGCCGGTCCACACCTCAACGTCGCCGTCGACTACGTCGACAAATACACCAAGCTTCCCTGGCACGCGTTCGGCGCGCTGCCCGCGACCATCCTGGCCGGCTCCTACGACGCGGCGCGGGAAAGCCAGCTGCACAACCTCAGGGACGGCCGGGAGAAGCTCAGGCAGATGGTGGAGGGCCTGGCACAGGTCGCCCACACGTACTGGACGGCGGAGAAGGCCAACACCCTCACCGCCGACGGCAAGGAGAAGCTCGAGGCCACCAGACCAAAGCCGGCAACGTCGCTGCTCGGGTCGATCGTCGACGGCTACGCCGCCGGCGGGGTTCCGCTCACGGTGGTCGCGGCGGTGGCACTTCGGCCGCACTGGGTCTTCTCGATCGTCACGAAGAACGCCACGGCCAGACTGTGCCCGCTCGCCCTGATCAGCGTGGGGACCTGGGCGGCGCTGGAGCCCGACGAGGAGTCCCTCAGTCAGGCGAAGGGAGCCTGGGAGCAGACGGCCGAGCACCTGAAGAACATCGGTGACCTCGACACGGCGATGGGGCTGAGCGAGGACGCCTGGTCGGTGGAGAACGACTCCCGCAGGCAGTTCAACGCCTGGCTGGCCGACTTCCAGGTCGAGCTGAACGACGCCAAGGACGCCGCGTCCAGTCAGGCGACCGCGATCGACGGCGTCGTCTCGGCCATCCGGGGAATCCAGACCGGCATGGTGATCACCGACGCCGCCTGTCTGGTCGCGATGATCTGCTTCAAGATCATGGAGGCGTTCCCGCTCACCACGCTGGCGGGCAAGCTCGGCCAGGTCGCCGTGGCGATCACCAACGCGATCGCGACGACGGCGGTGGCGGCCGCGATCCTGTCGTTCATCACCACGTGGGCAGGTAACGCCACGTCAATCGCCAGCGCCGGACAGTTCAAGAAGCTGGAGATCGGGCCGGGCGGTGACGAACAGACGTTCATCGACCTGAAGGATCCCACCGAGGACTGGGCGAAGGCGTGAGCTGACCGCGCGGTCCCAACTGAGCCACTGGATTGGGCACCCCAACGGCCGGGAGGACAGCGCACATGAGCTTCTTCGGGATCCCCGAGCTCGACGCCAACATGGACGGCCTGCTGAACATGGTCGACCAGCTCGAGACGATCCAGCAGCGGATGAACGACCTGACGGCCGGCGCCACCAGCGAGGACGAGTACATCACCGTCACCGTGGACGCGAAGGGCCAGGTCGCCGCGATCGAGCTCAACCCCCGCGTCATGCGCAAGGCGTCCGAGGACCTCGCCGAGGAGCTCAGGGAGACGATCAACCGGGCGCACGCGGCGCTGGCCGAGCGCAGCCAGGAGCTCATGTCCGAGCTGACCGGGGCAGCCGGGATCGACCTGGACGCGGCTCTGAACGGCACGGGCAACGTCAGGGAAGCCGCCGAGGAGCTGATCCGGATCGGGCGCGGCGACGTGACGCCGGAGCAGGCGAACGCCGCGATGCGCGACGCCACCCACCGGGTGACCGGCTTCAAACAGCCCTGACCGCGGACCGGTCGGAGCGGCCTGGTTCGGCCTCAGGCGACCCGGGTTTCCGGGAGCCGGTCCAGGATCTGCGTCACGGTCTGCTCCGGCGACTGGTCGGAGGTGTCCAGCCACAGCCCGAGCCGGGGCGTCTCGAGGCGTAGCGCGGCGTCGAGCTCGGCGGCGGTCCAGCCGTCGGCGTACCCCGTCTTGCCCCGGCCGGCCTCCCGGCGCTCCACCACCTCCGGCCGCGGTGCGAGGACGACCACGCCGACCGGGCGGGCGACCAGCGACTGCACGTACTCCGTCAGATGCCGCCCGATGAGGATGTCCTGTACGACGGCGATGTAGCCGGCCTCGGCGTAGGCGTCGGCGACCGAGGCGGAGATCCGGTAGCGCAGGCGCAGCTCGGCGTCCATGGCCTCCCCGCCGTCCGGCACGATCGGCGCGGCCCCCGACACGATCATCCGGCGGAACACGTCGCCGCGTACGTGCGCGGACCGGTCCAGGTGCTCGGCCAGCAACTGCGCGACGGTCGACTTGCCGGCGGCCATGATGCCGGTCACCACGATGACCTTGGGGACCTCGGGCGTCTCGGGGTGGGGGACCATCGCACCATCGTGCAGCGCGGGCGCGACGCGGTGCACCTGGTTTGGATCTCGCCGGCCCCGCGCAGTCTCGCCTCCCCGAACACGACAGAGCCGGCCGATCGGCCCGGGTGCTCGCGGACCGGAGGCCCATGGTGAGAGGGGCTACATATCCGAGCCGCCACGCGTCCGCCGATGGTGGGATGCCGGGAGAGCAGGCGTGGTCCGCCGCGTCCGCGCGTCCTTGTGTGTCTCCGCTGTGTGTCTCCGCTTTGTCTCTCCGCCGTTCCGAGGGGGTCCGGCCGTGGGCGTCGTACGACTGCACTCCTTCGCCGGCGATCTCGTCGAGGTGCCCGAAGGGGCGTTGGAGAGGTTCGCGGACGAGCTGCGCGGCCGCCTCATCCAGCCCATCGACCCCGAGTACGACACGGCCCGGTCGGTGTGGAACGGCCTGGTGGACAAGCGGCCCGGACTGATCGCACGCTGCGCGGACTCCGGTGACGTCGCCACCGCGGTGAACTTCGCCCGTGAGCACGACCTGCTCCTCGCCGTCCGCGGTGGCGGGCACAACGTTTCCGGCATCGCGTCCTGTGACGGTGGCCTGGTCGTCGACCTGTCCCCGATGAGCGCCGCCCTGACCAATCCCGCCACCGAGATCGTCCGGGCTCAGGGTGGCGTGCGCATCGCCGACCTCGACCAGGCGACCCAGCCGTTCGACCTGGCCGTCCCGATGGGCGTGGTGAGCGACACCGGGGCGGCCGGCCTCACGCTCGGCGGCGGGTTCGGCTGGCTGTTCCGCAAACACGGCCTGAGCTGCGACAACCTGCTGGCCGCCGAGGTGGTGACCTCCGACGGGGGTACGGTGCGCGCCGGGACGAAGCCCAGCGAGGACCCGGACCTGCTGTGGGCGCTGCGCGGAGGCGGTGGCAACTTCGGGATCGTCACGGAGTTCGAGTTCCGTGCGCACCCGGTCGGGCCGGACCTGTTCTGCGCGCTCGTCGTGCACGCCGGCGCGGACGCGGGCGACGTGCTGCGGGCGATCCGGTCGTGGAAGGAGACGATCCCGGACGAGGTGACCACGCTCGCCATCCTGATGGACGGGCCACCGATGGACGGGCTCCCGCAGGAGTACGTCGGGCGACCGGTGCTGATCCACCTCGCCACGTACGTCGGTGACCCCGACGAGGGCGAGCGCGTTCTGGCCGCGGCCCGCGCCCTCGGCCGGCCGGTCGCCGACCTCAGCGGACGGCGTACGTACCTCGACCTGCAGCAGTTCTTCGACGGCGACTATCCCGCGCGCGAACTCCGCTACTACTGGAAGTCCCGCTTCCTCACCGGGCTGGACGACGCGCTCATCGACACGATCGTGGAGCTTGGCGAGGCGGCTCCGTCGCCGCGTTCCAGCATCGACGTGTGGCCGCTCGGCGGCGCGATGGCGCGGGTGCCGGCGGGGGACACCGCGTTCGGCGACCGGTCGATGCCGTACATGCTGGGCATTGAAGCCAACTGGGAGCTTCCCGAGGACGACGACGCCAACATCGGCTGGGCGCGTGAGGTGTACGAGCAGACGGGCGCGTACTCCGACGGGCGGGAGTACCTGAACTTCCCGGGCTTCTACGAGGCGGACGAACTAACGCGGTCCACCTTCGGGGACAACTACGCGCGCCTGGTCGAACTCAAGCGGCGCTTCGACCCGCAGAACCTCTTCCGCCTCAACCACAACATCCCTCCGACGGGCTGAGTGCGGGTCGACTTGGCTGGGCCTTCGGCCTGCGTCTCGGCGCCGGGGGTGGGACGGGGTGTCGTACCCGGATGGGACAATGGTCGGCGTTGCCCTCGAGCCTGGCTCCGAGGGCGGATCTGCGGGGTTTCGCCGGGGTGGGGGTCTGGTCGTTTGATCGGGTGCCGACCCGAGGTCGGCGTCGCACCGCAGGTCGGGAGGGCTCGCATAGTGGCCTAGTGCGGCGGTCTTGAAAACCGCTACCGAGGGACCCCTCTCGGTCATGGGTTCGAATCCCATGCCCTCCGCCCTGACCTGCCTCTTAGCCGCCCTGACCTGCGGAAACGCCGTTCTGAGGCGCCTTTTGGATCATGCTCGGCAGGGCTCGGCGTGGCTTGCTCTGTCCGGCCAGATCTCGGCGTTTGCGGGCCATACGCGGGCCAGGATCGGGCGCCCTGTTGCCCTCGATGTGGCCAGGTTGGCTGGTCTAACCGGATGCCCTCTCGCTGCGCTCGTGCAGCGAAGTCATCTGGGCGTCGAGTCTGGCAGCGGCCTCGGCCGCCGCTTTGAGCTTGGCGGCGAAGGTCTCCGGCACCTGGCCGCCGCTCTTGTAGAGCAGTTCGTGTTCGACGGCGGCCCAGAAGTCCATCGCGATGGTGCGCAGCTGGAGCTCGACGGCGACCAGCTCGGTGCGGTCGGACAGGTGCACCGGCACGTTGATGATCAGGTGCAGGCTGCGGTAGCCGTTCGGCTTCGGCGCGGCGATGTAGTCCTTGGTCTGCACGATCTCAATCTGGTGCTGGCGGATGAGATCGCGGATGAGGTAGACGTCGGAGATGAACTTGCACGCGACTCGCACGCCGGCGATGTCGGTGAGGTGTTCGCGGGCCGACACCGGGTCGACCGGCAGCCCGCGACGGGCGAGCTTGGCGGCGATCGCTTCCGGGCGCTTGATCCGCGAGCTGATGTGCTCGATCGGATCGTGCTCGTGGGCGTGGTCGAACTCCTCGCTCCAGATCCGCAGCTTGGTCATGAGCTCGTCGACGCCGAACTTGTGCACCATCAGCAAGTCGCGGAGCTGGCGCAAGAAGGCGAGGGCGTCGTCGCGGTCCATGTCCCCGAGCTGCTCGATGGCGCTGGGCTGCGGATAGGGCCACTCGCGCGGGCCGCCGCGTGATGGACTGTCCTCGTTCACCACGTGCCCGAATCTACTCGGCGTGCGCGTATGTCCGGCCAGATGCTCATGGGGTCTCCCGGGCAGTCGGCCCGCGGGGGTGATCCTCTTGATGCCATCAACGGGCGAGGTGGTCGGCGGAGGATGTTTGCGCAGGCCAGCGGGTTACTAGCGATCATGGGTGCGTGTCCCTGGCCGGCCTGGTTGCTGTACTTCTCTGCTGTATGGCACGGCTCTCCTGCCGGCCGACGGTTCGCTCGGTGTGCGGTGGTGATCGACGGGTCTTCGGCCCGACGGTTACGTCTGGGCTGTTTGGCACGCATCGTGCCGCCGAGCGTGGTTGGTGGGCGACGTGGGCGGGAGGCCTGGTTCGAGGCGCGCCTAGACTCCGAGGTATGGGCCCAAAGCCCCCCGCCCATGGTGGTCCCGAGAACACTGAAGAGGCTGTTCGCCGGCTTCGGCAGCGGGAGGACGAACTACGCAAGTTCGCGGCGGAGCTACGGGATCGGGCAGCGCAGGATCTTGACCAGTGCGTCGAAGAGATGCACTCGTTCAACTTGGCGCGTGATCATGCTGCGGCGACACAGCGGCAGGAGCGCGCAGACCGGGCTGCGGAGGAACGCCTACGGGTGGCCGACGATCGCGATGCAGTCGCCGATGAGCGCGACCGTATTGCCGACCGTCGAGAGGCTGAGGCCGACGAGCGAGAAGCAGCCCTGGATCGGCGAGAAGCGGCTCTGGATCGGCGCGACCGCGACACTGCTGCACAGGCGTCGATGCTTGACGAAGGGATGCGGGCCGCCGGCGAACGCGCAGACGTCGCCGATGAACGAGCGCGCCTGGTCGACGAACGCGAGGCTGAGCAGGAGCAGTCAGACGAGCCCGATCGGTAGCAGTTACTCGGCCCGGTTGCGAGTGGTCGGGGACGGTCGTAGCGTCGACGGTGTTCGTCCCGGCGGGTTCTCGCCACGGCTTCGGAAGTGAGGTCGTCCTCTTTGCCGAAGCCGTTATCGGGGGTCGGGACGATCACAGGAGGGTTGGAGGGTTTGGCCGGTGGCCTGGCTTGGTCCGGGAGAGTGGCGGCCCGTAGCCTGTCCCGGCGCGGTGGGCAGCTTGGCTGCCCGCCGGTAACCGCCCACCGTGGGCCGCCGCTCTTGGGGTCCCGGGCCAAGCGAGGTGGGTAAAGCCTCCGGCCCGGCACCAGCCACGCACGGTCTCCCGCGGAGCGGGAGTTGATGAGGGTCGCCAGTGTTCTGGCGGCCCTTTTGTCGCGCCCAGCCGCGCCGGCCGACCGGGCGCCGAAGGCGCGGAGGGAGGGCCGGCGCCGTTCAGGCGGGCGCGCGGCGGCCGGTGGCCGCCCTTGAAGACGTAGGGAAAGTCTTCACCGATCGATGACGGGCCAGGCGTCCTGTGCCGGTTGATGGTTGACAGTCGTGTGCCACCTGATGCTTTACACCAGTAGCGTCCGGCCAACCTGATCGGCAGCCTTCTGTGAGGTCGTGGGCTTGGGAGACCTGGATCGCGGTTGGCGATGTTGATACGCGTGACGCATGCACGCGGTTGGCTCGTCCTGATTGTGTCGTCGTGGGTGTCGCAGGTTCGACGATGGTCTGTCAGACTAAATAGGACTTCGTTCATCGGGGACAAGCCACGACGGCCGACTCTTCGCCGGAAAGGGACGTGGGTCTGGTGGTTCTGATTCGTAAAATGGTTAGGTGGCTTCGGGACCACTGGTTGGCATCTCTTGGCATATGCCTTGTTGCTATAGCAGCCATACAGCAGGCACTGGGAGCGGTAGGAGCACCGAGAACGCTTCAGGTAGCGGTCATAGTAGTCGCGGCTATTTTTGCCTTGATGTTAGAGCTACGTAACCTACAGGAGAAGCGACGGGCCGACGAACTTTCTGCACGGCAAGAAGCTAAGAAGGAAGCCGATTGGCAAAATGAGATCAATCGATGCTTGACGGTGTGGCCGCTACCGTTTGTCGATGAAGTTGACCAGTCCATTCTTGGAGTAAAGAGATCTCATCTGGCTGACTCATATCTTAGGAATGGTGAGCACCGACCCCCATATATTCGCCGCGATCATGACGAAGATGCACGCTCTACCTTGCGGAGATCGGGCCTACTTCTGCTTATTGGCGCCCCTGCCAGTGGCGAGACCCGGACCGCGTTCGAGATGGCCCAAGACGAGGTAACGCGGAGACGAGTTATTGCACCCCTGCCCCCAGACGGCTTTCGGAAAGCTCTAGATGAATTAGGGCTTCTGTCTCACCTGGAGCCATCAGAAAAGATCGTGCTATGGCTAGATCGGATCAATGAATTTTCTAATGTCGGTCTCACAGTGGAAATGTTGCAACGTTGCCGAGAGCATCTTCGCGGCATGCGCGTAGTGGCGACCATTTCGTCACTAGAGTACGATACTTGGAAGGCGGAGCATCACCATCTAGCAGAAGAATTTGGTCGACCGGTTTTCCTCGAGAGACTACCGTCGGAAGATGAACTTCGCCGGGCGGTTGCGAGTTACCCTGAGGTCGATTTTGGCCATGGGATCGCGGCAGCATTTTCGGAGGTCTCTGGCCTGCTGGATAGGCTACGAAGCGGAAATTCGATGTGCCCATACGATCCAACCGGCGGCGATTGCTCTGTGTCTCGAAGCACCGTCGCCGTTGCGTTGAACTGGGCCAATACTGGGACCAAGCGGGGCTTACCTATAGCCCTAATTCCGGATTTGGTCCTTGGCTACCGAGCTAGCTCCGAGTCGGTCGATTCCCAACATATGGCCGGGGCCATCGAATGGGCAACAGCGCCGACTGTAGAAGGAGCTCGCTTAGTCCGTGAGGTCACTGCAGACGGTAGCGTCACGCTTATGGCTCATAAGCAAGTTGCCGAGATAGTTTCGGTGCATGAGAATCCTCCTAAAAGGATTTGGGAGGCGGCACTTGGGGAAGCGAGCATAGATGGCGACTCCAGGAACATAGGAAGAATTGGATTCAAGGCCCATGTGCGAGGGTGCTTAGATATTTCAAGTAGGGCATGGGAAGCAATTGACTCAAGCAATGAGCGGTATATCGAGCGTGCCGCTAGCTACAGTAGAGCGCAAGGCGAATACCGGAATGAACTGTCGATACGTACTAGAATATTGAACTTATACTCTGGAATGTACGGCTTGAACCATCCGAAGGTTGCGACCGCGCTGAATGAACTTGGCACGGTCTTTTATAAACTTGGACAGTGCGATCAAGCCCGGAAAATGTGGGAGCGGGCTTTGATCATCAGGGAGCAGGTGTTCGGATTAGACGCCCCAGAGGTCGGCGCCACGATCAACAACCTCGGTAATGTCTGGCTTACCTTGGGGAGGCCGGATTCGGCTCGTCAAATGTATGAGCGGGCTTTGGCCATCAGTGAGCGCACCCTCGGCTCAAATGCCCCAGGCGTCGGTGCCACAGCAGGTAACCTCGGCAATGCGTGGCTTACCCTGGGGAGGCCGGATTTGGCGCGCCAAATGTATGAACGGGCCTTGGCCATCAGCCAGCACGCATTCGGACCACACCACCCTAATGTTGCCGACGCGTTGAATGATCTTGGTAATGCCTGGTTTGCCCTGGGGAGGCCGGACCTAGCTCGGCAAACGTTTGAGCGGGCACTGAATATCAGCCAGAGCGCATTAGGGCGGGACCACCCAAAGGCCGCCACCGTACTAAACAACCTAGGCGATGTCTGGCACTATTTCGGGAAGTTAGATCAGGCTCGGAGAACCTTGTTGCGGGCGCTGAATATCAGTGAGCGCGCATTAGGCCTCGATCACCCAGACGTTGCCAAAACGTTGATCAGCCTCTGCCGAGTGCTCCATGATCTAGGGGAACCATCGGGCCTGGCAAATGTATGAGCGAGCCCTGAACATCAATGAGAATGCGTTTGGGCCGAACCATCCGGAGGTCGCGTACGCGCTAACTGTGGGCGCACAGTGCTGCCTAGCGGACAAGCCTGTTCAGTCTCGCAAGATGCAGGAGCGCGCTCTAACTATCTATGAGCTCGCGTTTGGAGCAGACCACCCAAAGTTCGCAGCCGCGTTGGCCGACCTCGGCGCAGTGTCGCAGAGACTAGGGGAACATGTCAGCGCTCGGGACTTTATACTCCGTGCGCTAAGAATCGTTCGTGCAAGCGAATTTCCCGACCAACAGCTCCTCGCCGACATCATCCGTCAACTCCGCGGCTGTGCACCAGACTTGTTGGTCCTCGACGACGGTCGGATGGTTCGCCGCCGAACCGAAGATGATCCTGGCTCCAATTCGGCAAGTTCAGCTAGCCCGTGATCGTTCGCCTGCGGCATGCGACTGGGGTGCGGTGGATGCCGTCGTGATGACGTGCCAGTTTGACGGTCGACGTGGCGCCTGGTGAGATGTCCGGCTCCGGGCGGGACAGCTGAGAACTGCTGGATAAAGGGTGTCTGCATGCGCGCAGTCGTGTTGGACGGCGAGGTTCGGTGGAGGCATTGCAGATCGGAACGTTCCCCTGCCGCGGCTCGGCACGGGGTGGGCTGCTCACCGGCAAGGGAGCCGACCACGTGCATGTCGACGACAGTCCGCTCGCCACGGCGGTCCGTAAGATCGTGCCCGGAGGCGTTGATGCTGCCCTGGACCTGGTAGGCGCGCCCACACTGTTCGACTGCCTGCACGCCGCTGTGTCCACGCCACCATATGTACGTCGGGGATGCTGTCCATCCAGTGGACGCTGCCCGACTTCTACCCCACCGGTGACGTCTGTGCAGCTCACCGGCTACACCGGCGACGCCACTGACCTCCCGCCGGCGGTGCTCCAGGAGCTCCTCAACGCGGTCGCGGCTGACCAAGCCACCGTCTCCCTCGGCAACGCCTTCCATCTCGAAGACGTTCGCGAGGCACACCGGGCCATGGAAAACAACACGGCCGGGCGGGAAGATCGTCATCCTCACCGAAGACTCTCCCGCCATGCCTGAGGCCTGACAGCAGTCGCCGAACGTGCCCTGCGGATCCTCGGCCGCCGTCTAGACATCCGCGGCCGGCAGAGCCTTTGGACCTGCGATCCCCGACAACCAAACCTGCGGCGTCCACCCGCCACCTAGATCCGCATCTGGCCCCGAAGGTGTCTGACCCGCTCGACACGCCGAGTTCGCGTTTCTCTCCCCTAGGTTTGAGTCGTGTATCGTGAACCTCCACGGAGGCTGGTGCCTAAGTACGGGGAAGGCCAGGAGTGATTTACGACGGTGGTTCAGCATCGGGGCGTGCTCGCCTAGCCGCGTTGGGACTCAACGTTGAGTCGATCCATGATGCGCTGCGCTTTGGTGAGGCTGAAAGTGCTACCTACACGGATGATGATGCTCCAGGGAGCAGTGAGAGTGCGCGATGGTCGCGACACGTCCGTCGGATGACTGAAATACTTAAACCCGAGGGCTGGAAGCGTCTCAACCCGATGAACCAGCCAACTCTCGTCCATCCAAACAATAAGCACTGCCTCGTGGTCACAAGCGGGACCGCGGGAACTGGCATATTGAATGGAAAACCGACGAACCGTAACCCAAAAGGCACCAGTATTCGGCAAGCTGTCAAGGATAACAGGTCTATCGGTGGTTACCATGACGTCAACGTATTGATATCTGCAGAAACCCTCAACGCTTCCCTGGCGGGGCTTCGAGAAACGTGGCTATTGATGACCTACGTAGACGTGCATGGTTCTCTGCTGTCAGAGGTCAGCCTGCCGGAAGAGATGGCAAACGAACATGTAACTGTCTGGACTCATCGCATCATCATACCGATCGTAGATCCCTTCGATCGAGGATCTGGCCGTAACCGCGAGGAACCGCCAGGATATGATTTCCCTGTTGCTCGGAGATAGGTGATTGGAGTAGGCGTATATGTTTTCTTCGCCGCGGCTAGTATCAGCGCGAAAGCGCCGCGGTTTGACGATAACCGCTCTTAGTGGAAAGAGTCAGATAAGCACTAAGAGTATTTCCGATTACGAGAACAACAAGAAGGTTCCTTCTCGGGATACGCTTCGGCACCTGGCAGAAGCACTAGAAGTATCAGTCGCCTACCTATCTAAGCCGCCGCTTGAGGAGGTTCCTGCGGAGGCCGTTAGCTTTCGGGCGCCAACCAAGATGACTGCGCGTAACCGGGAGATGGCACTGTCGGTCGCCTCTCATGCTGTTGAGCTTCGTCGATGGATCGATGAGCGTTACAGCGTCCCCCCTATAGATGTTCCTAGCTTACACAAATATGTAGGTTTGGCAGCCGCGAGTGAGGCTGCGTACGTTGTACGCGCTAAGTGGGGCTTAGGGGTCGCTCCCCTTGGAAATATGGTTCATCTGCTAGAACTACATGGAGTTGCAGTATTCTCCGTGAAGACTGAAGCTCGGGCTCTAGACGCTTTTTCCTTTTACGCTTCGGGGCAGCCTTTCGTGCTTTTAAGTACTGCCAAGTCTGCAGAACGCGGGCGGTTTGATGCAGCCCATGAGTTGGGTCATCTTGTTTTGCACTGCGGGCCGGTCCGTCCGTCCGGCGTTGAGGCAGAACGCGAAGCAGATGCTTTCGCCTCCTCTTTCTTAATGCCTGAGGCGGACATACATGCCCAATTTTCGATGAATCCTCGTCTCGGGGATCTCACGCGAAAGAAAACTAGATGGGGAGTCTCTGCAATCGCTCTTGCTTATCGACTACATGATCTAGGTCTGATGACTGACTGGCATTACCATACGACTTGCGTGAATCTATCGAGAATGGGCTATCGGTCTGGTGAGCCGCAAGGTATGAGGCGAGAATCGTCCCGCTTGCTAGGGAAGGTTCTCGCAGACCTAAGAAGGACCCCAGGCGGGTTCGAGCAGTTATGCAATGATCTAGCTGTCGTACCCGACGACGTAAATGAACTGATCTTCGGCCTTACTCCTACCGTCGTATCTGGGGGCCAGTTCGAACACGCTGAGAGGGAAGGTGGGTCTAGGCTCACGCGGGCAGACCTCAAGGTGTTGCAGGGCGGTGCTCGATCTCGTGGTAGCGGCGGTTCGCGGGGGTAGACCCGTCTCTGTATATGCGGCTAGCCTGAGAACTCGATTTGGGATGTTCTATCGGTCTGCATTCATTGCGATGATGGTGGGGGTGGGGCTCGGCGAACCGAACCGGGCGAGGTTGGAGAAGTCGATTAGAGCAGTCCGGAAGATCTGCTTCATGCGCTCGCTAGACTCGGCTAGCGCCAAGTCTCTGAAGCACTGGCAGCGAGTGAGCTTACGACCGTCTAATAGACAGATAGCGATGCCGGTTACCTGCAGGCTGCGAGCAACTGCGGTCAGTTTGTCGACTTCAGGTAGTGGGATCTTGGATAACAATTCCTTCATGAATGTCCGCTCAGTGTGTTCAAATCCAAGAAAGCGCATCGCTAGACTGCCAAGTCTACCTATGGCATCGTGCACTGACTGCTTGACGGTTAGAATTTCTCGTGCCAGATGAGCGAGAGTTCTGCAGTGGCGCCATTGGTTGTGTCGGAGAAGTTGTGTCAGTGTCTTATTTGTCGCATACTCACTTGCCTTGTCGGCGACAGTGTCTGCCCATCCATCTATAAGGACGCCAGCGCAGAGATTTGCTGCTATCGATACACGCCGTGTGCGCTGTCGCTGTGCGTCTCTTCGCCGCTTAACGGCGACTCGCACCCTATGACTAGATCGTTTGGCTAAGCGGCGGACCGTTTGTTTGCCCTGCTTGCGTGGCCGGCGTCGCTGCGTCGGAGGGGACCGGCGCTTCCTGGGTCTGCGGTTAGGTGGAAGTGACGGGCTGCCACCGTGAATCGAGCACAGCATGCCCTCCTGACGGACCTTCCTTCGGCAGCTGGTTCCGTCTAATGTTCGAGCACCGCAAAGAGCCATAGTCCCCCCGCCATCGTTTGCCTCTCACGATAATCTGGTGGATCGGATGTTTGGTCCGATTCGCCAGATCTGGTCGGGAGTAGGCGCCATGGACATCCGTGGTCTTACCGACGCCCTGCAGCGGAGCGAGTGGCGGTAGCTAGGGAAGCGCCCAGGCCGTGGATGGTCCAGGCTGGCTCGCTAGAAGCGGAGACTCATGCCAAGGATTTGGTTGGTACGCAGCCAGGTACGTCGGATGAGGCAGTGCCTAGGAGAAGTTCCTCCCCAACGCCTTTCAGCAGCCCGGGCGTACTGGAGCGACTGCGAGCGTGGCTTGGCCTGTGAACAGATTCGAAATGCACCCACGAGATGCGTCCGGCGTCACGAGCTGGTCCTATCCCCTTGATCACTGCCTGCACCTGATGTTTGGCTCGCATCACTCTGATTACGCCGTCGCTGTACGAAGTCAGACCGTCTTGCAGCGAGAGTCTCCACTTGGCGGCGTCTGCGTTCATCGCGCCCTGCCCTAGTCTCAATCGTTGCTTGTACCTCTCCCTTCGCCAGTGCTGACGCCTTCAGGTCTTTGGCTATTCCGCGGATCGCAAGTGTCAAGTCGTGCAAGCCATAGGTCTTAGTGAACAGCAGATCGTCGTGTAGTCCGAGGTCAGTGATGGATTTTTCTGACCATGAGTGGCCATGTCCATCGTGGTACTCGATAGTGAAGGTGTATCGCTCCGGCAGACCCATGTCTTTTCGCTCCTGCATGGAATCGAAGTAGGTACGCAACTGATAGCCTGGTGGCATAAGCGGAATGGTATCGTTGAAATATCTAGCTCGTGCTATTGGGATGTCGTCGATCTCGCTTGCACGTTGGAGAGGTGGGTCAACCTTAACTGTCACATCGTGTGCCGGCCCGGCGCCAACGTTCCGAACTAGAATATCGACGTGAGGAAAATGCGATAGGCCCTGCTCGAACGTGACGACGACATAGGGTCGATTCTTATCGATTTCAACCTTCTTGTTGTACCGAAGCTGCCTGGCTGCTATCGCAGCTGCGAAGCCGGCTGCGAGGACGCCAAGTCCGGTGGCGATACTGCCGATGGCGTCCCACGCCTCGATCGGGAGTCCAAAAATGTCTTGAGTCATACCGGCAATGATGGCCTATTGGATCCTGACGAGGTACTGCTAGGTACGTACTGGATCGGCTCGGTGGTGTAGCGCAGTGGACTCTGCCCCGCGGGCGGAAGGTGCAGTGTTACACACAGCGACGACCTCCCGCTCATGCTTCCGTTTAGGCGAAGCCTCAGACACGTGCTTAGTTGGAATGGCTCGTAGGGATCGGCACTGACCGACTGTTTGAGGTCAAGAGGTCAGGGCCGAAGCATACAATAGTATTGTAATGACAGTCTGGATGGCGGTCCCGATTAGGCTCAACACAGCTACTACAAGACCGGCGGATTCAATTTTGGATGTGCCGTTAGTTATCGGCGGTCTTTTAGATCCTCTGCGGGTATTCCGTGGAGTTGTCCGTGGCGGCCGCGATGACTCGGCGAGTGTGATAGTCGAGTGGCGATTGAGAAATTCGATATAGCGTCCCGCCCGTGCGGACACCTTTCCCCACTGGTGGTTCTTTGGATTTGTGCAGCCGAATAGCAGCCCGTAAGTCTGGTGTGTACAGTAGCTTGTATTAGGAGTTTGCACACCGCAAAAAGTCGGCCTAGTGAAAAAATACCACCATAACGGGGCGCCGATAACTAGGGACGCACATTCGGCGCCTGCTAGTACTTGACCATGGCTGAAGCTGTAGATCGAGGCATATATGAGAAAGCCCCAAAATACTACGCCGGTGGACTTTCCCTTGTTTCGGCGAGCTGGCCGAGCGCTGTTGCGGGTTGCCCTGCGTTTCTTGCGCATTTCCCCCCGGACCTTTCTATGCGTAGGAACAGTTTAGTACGGCTATTCCGAGATGTGCACTATTTCCAAACTGATGCCGAACTTGGACGCTCGTCTTCCTGCTCGTTGGAGGTCGGGCACCTAAGCGACGAGGTAGCGATCCTCCTTCTGTCGCGTCGCTGGGGCGCCCGCAGATGCGCGTCTGGCTGACGGTGAGTCGCCGGGTCCGCTGGATCGGCAGAGGTTGGTTCTGTGACGTCCGATAGCGTTGCTGCGTGGCTGCTGATCAAGGAGACTCAGGCGAGGTGGCGCGTTGGACGATCCACGAGGAGAGGCTCGTGGACGACACTCGAAGACTTCGGCTAAGCATCGCTCATGTGGAGCTCCCCGATGGGGTGCACTTCGAGCAGTACGTCCTGCGTATGCCGAAGGCCTCTATCGCCATCGTCCTGGACGACGCCGGCGAACGCGTCCTGATGATCTGGCGTCATCGATTCGTACCTGACCGATGGACGTGGGAGCTGCCGGGTGGCTACGTCGACCCGGATGAGGATCCGCTCGACTGCGCGGTGCGGGAAGTGGAGGAAGAGACCGGTTGGCGGCCACGCAACATGCGTCCGCTCGGGAGCTTCCAGCCGCTTTCGGGTACGGCCGACTTCGAGAATCTGCTCTTCATCTCCGAGGGCGCGGAGCCCACAGGCAAGTCGCCGGATATCAACGAGGCGTCGAAGGTCGACTGGGTGGACCTGTCAACCGTCAAAGAGCGGATGGAGCGCGGTGAGATCGACGGAGCGGCCGCTCAGATCGGGCTGCTCCACGTCTTGCTGTCCCGGGCCGGCTAAGCCACTCGGCGGAGCGGGATGCGTTGAGCCGTCATCTGCTTGTAGACCCCGCGCACCGCCGGCTGCTGGCGGAAGGGAGACAGTCGAACCGCCACGTCGGTCATGTAGGCCGTCGTCCTTGTCGAGCGGACACTAGGTGTCAGGTCCAGGGCATCGCTAGCGTACGCAACAGCCTCATCGACCTTGCCTTGGTCCGCCAGGGTGCCGGCCAGCAAGGCTGTGTTGAACACCCGGCCGCGGTCGTACCCCTCGGTCATCCGCAATGACTGACGTGCGAACTGCTCGGCGTCGGAGGCCTGGCCGAGCTCTCTCAGTGTGTGCGCGAACTTCGCCGACAGGTACGCCTGGTCGAAGTAGACGAGCCACGTCGGTGCGTCGTTCGATCGCATGCGGCAGAAGTACGCCTCGGCGTGTCCCAGCGCTCTGTGGGATGCCGAGGCATCTTGTCTCAGAGCATGCGCATGGGCTTCCATCGCTGCGGCCTCGGCGACTAGTGCGGCTATGCCTGTCGACTCCGCGAGCTGGCGTGCAGCCATGGCGAGGTCGAGAGCTTCGTCTGGGGAGTTGAAGAATGCTGCCTGATGGCTCATGCCCAAGAGCATTTCGGCGACCAGGGCCCTGTCTGCGGCTTCTCGCGCTAGTTGGAGAGCTTGGTGGAGGAAGCGACGCCCGACAGCTTGGTCGCCGATGTCGTAGGACATCCAGCCGGCCAGCTGGAAGAGTTCTGCGACGGCCGCGAAGAGGTCACACCGGATCTTCGACGAGCCGCGGGAAGTGTTCAGGACGGGGGCAACACGGTTCTTGATGAAGGCAACGGCCTGCTGCAGACTCTCGCCGCCACCGAACCGGTTGTCAGCCTGCCGGAAGGCCTGCGTCCAGTACCTGAGGGAGTCGATGTCCTTCTTCCCGATGACGCGCGAAGGGCTAGCAGTAAGCACGCGTCCGGCGGCGTCCGAGGCCTCGGTGCCAAGCAGGACCGCTCCGACGCCGACCGACTTGATTAGCTGTCGCCTGTCCACGTCCGGCTCGTCCTCCTCGGTTGCGTGCTCAACCTGGGCCGTCAGGTCGAACCACACGACATATCGTGGGATGTGCAAGAGCCGTGACCATTTGGCGAGCTTCTCGAGGTCGTGCGTATTGGTGCTTCCTCGCTCGATCCGGCTGACCTGCCCCTGACTGAGCCCCAACCATCCGGCCAACTGACTTTGGCGGACGAGAGGACTCTGCAGCTCCCTGTACGCCTTGAGCAGGTAGCCGAAGTGCCTGCTCCGGGCAGCATGCTGAATCTCTGCCTGCTGCCAGAACTCGTCAGGCAGGGGTCGGCGGGCACGCTTCCGTGTCTGCGGTGCCCTGAGCTCTCGCCTGGTGTACGCGCACGTGGAAACCCCCTGTGGTCGCGACTGAGCTTACGACAGTGAGAGCACGCACGCGCTCCGTGACACTCGTCCGTATGTATCGCGCGCATATGCGTCGGCCTCGTATGCATCCCGTTCGTGGTGCGAGAAGCCCGCGTGGGGATCTCATAGCGGCACGAGGAGTGGTGCCTCGTTTCCATCGATCCCAGTCAAGGGAGTGCACTCATGAAGTTGATCGTCGATACCTCGGTTCACACGTTCACGGTGACGAAGGCGGCGGAGCCGAAGACTGATCAGGATGGTCGGCACAAGGCGGATCGGAGGACCGGTGAGTTGTTGTTCGTTGTGCAGGTGATGGCGCTCGAACCTGAGTCCGGGGCGGACATCATCACGATCACTGTGGCGGGTGCACCGCCGAAGGTGGCCGTGGGGCAGTCCGTTACCCCGGTCGAGCTGGAAGCCATCCCGTGGGCGACGGGCGGCCGGAACGGTGTCGCCTTCCGTGCGAAGGCGCTGGAGGCCAAGCAGGCGGTCAAGGCGGCCTGAACCCCCAGTCACAGCTGTGAACGCCGAGACACCCTTCGAGTTCGAGTGCCCAACCGTTGAGCAGCCTGCCAATCGTGGGCAGGTGGCGCCGCTGAGCGGCGCGATCCACAACAAGTAGAAGAGCGGCCCCCGAAGGGGCCGCTCCCCACAGACGGCGGAGAGCCGGAACAAGGCCTGGAAACCTTCCGGCTCTCTGCCTTCCACACACCCTGATGAGGAGGGCTGTGGCATGTCTGATGCTACCTACAACCAGTCGCCTGAGGACCCGTACCGGGACCCGATGACCCCTCAGGACACTCCGGCTGACGCGCCCAATGGCGCTGATCACGAGTTCACAACCAACACCAACGGGCTCGCCGATGAGCCGGCCGAGGAGCCGGAGGCTGAGTCAGACGACGACATCGATGACCTCGATGACATCGCCGGTTTGAGCTGGGCGTTGCGGCAGATGCTGCTGCGTGGTTACCGGCTGATGGCGGTGTATGAGCACCTGCGCCAGGCGGTCGACTGGATGGCCGCGGAACTGAAGGTGCAGGAGCAGGTTCTCAACGATGCCCGCGAGTTCGATGCGGACATGGACTGCCGCCAGGGCGAGGCCGTCTTCAAAGATGCGACCGCGATGACGGCGACGATCGCCGGCGAACGGGACCGTGCCGCCGAAGTGGTGTGCGCGATCTTCGGTCAGAACGCGTTCAAGACGGGCCAGGTCCACAAGACCTTCTACAAGGCCCAAGCCGCCCTCGACGACATCGCCAAAGCAACCGCCTCCGACATCCATGGAGGTGGCGACGATGCCGCGTAAGCGAGGTGGCCGCAGTAACCGGGCTCGTGCGGTGGAGAACGTCAAACCCCGCATCCACCAACGGTGGGGTGCGCAGCTGCTTCTCGCGTTTTGGCGGTGGCTGCCGGAACTGGCGCTGGCCGGCACTACGGCGACGGTGTTCGTGTATCTGGTCCGGATGAACCTGCCCGCCTGGGCAGCCGGGTCAGTGATCGTCGCACCCGTCGCCGTCGCCCTGGTGGTGCCGTACTCGGGCAGGATCCTCGTGGCGGTGTTCTGGGTCGACGTGACCCGGCACCGGCTGCGCACCTTCATGGCCGAGAACGGGCTCCGCAACCGGTCCGGCAGGCTGCCGTGGCTGCTGTTCATCTACCCCACAAGGGTCGGTGAACGAGCCTGGATGGTCCTGGTCGGCGGGATCTGCGTGGAAGACGTCGAGGAACGCATCCGGTCCCTCGGCTCCACCTGCTACGCACGCTCCGGCCAAGTCCAAGTCCACCGGCGGTGGACACATCTGATCCGCATCGACATCTGTGGTCAACGCAATTGACCAGTGCGACCGCCGGGACCCCATAGCCACTCACTTCCGCCACCGGAACCCCGGTGGTGCACCGCCGATCTGCAGTCCGGATCCGGCCGCAACGTTTGGCCTTGATCAGTGCGGGTACGGTCCCGGTCGACAGCCACGGGGGTCGTCGCCGATTGTCCTCTGTGAGGCTAGCTATGACTGGACACGCCTTCTTGCCTGCCGACGTAGGCCCGTTGGACAGGTCCTTTCCCAGCCAGAACGTTCGCTGCGAGCCCGGCGGTCAGAACACAGGCGCGTCCCCGCGACCGCCCTGGGGCGGCGCGTTGGTGGCAGGTCCACGGCCGGAGATCGCTTCGACACTTGACGTGACGTGGAGCGCAGACACCCGAGGCCACACCGTGGCCTCCGTTGCCGGGGCCGTCACCGACCACAACGCGTGGGAGTTGAAGCGCCGGCTGCAGTGGCTGCTGCTGAGCCGGCCACCGGTGCTACTTCTGCAACTGAACCAGGCACGCTTCGTCGGCCCGCTAGGGGTCCGGTGCCTGGCTGCCGCGTACCAGCGGGCCGGTCAGCTGGGAGTGGACATGAGGGTGGCGGCACCCGCGAGCGGCGACAACCGGGTACTCCACATGACCCGCCCAGGCCATCCGCTGATGCCCTGATCCGGCCGCGACCCGCACTTGCAGTTCCCGCCACGGGACCCCCGTGGCAAACCCTGACCGGGCAGTCGACTCGGCCGCTCTCGGCTGCCAGCCCCACCAGCCCAGACGCGGCTTGTCGGAACCCACCGGCCAAGGCAACCACACATAGCAGTACGTCATCACACGTAGCAGTACGTCATCCCATCCACTGCACACGTCGTACAGCGCGTCGCTGTTGCGTTGACCCGATGTGACCTGAGGCGAGGAGACACCACGATGCCCAAGCGCCGAAGAGCGATCCTTGGCGGACGGAGCAACACTTCCCGACCGCCGAAGGCGTGGACCCGTTGGCACGAATACGCAGCCTGCGCCGACGTGCCGTCCCACCTGTTCTACGGACGCGAGTCGGAAAGCGCAGCAGAACGTGCCGCCAGAGAGGCAGCGGCCACAGCGGTGTGTGCGCGCTGTCCGGTCCGCTCCCAGTGTGAAGCGCATGCGATCAACCTGCCGGAACCCTACGGGGTGTGGGGCGGCACCACCGAGGCAAGCCGACGGAACCACCGGCAGTGGGCGAGAACGCACGCTTACAGCGAAGCCACACGTGCGTCCTGAGCACCACCTGACTTCGCAGACACGCTGGCGATGAGCCCGCAGTAATCGACGTCCGTCACAGTGGGCTCGGCATATCGCCCGGCACCAACCACGCACGTGGTCCCGTTGGGCGGGACGTGATGAGGGTCGCCAGTGTTCTGGCGGCCCTCTTGTCGCGCCCAGTTGGGCCAGCCGGCCGGGCGCCGAAGGCGCGGAGCGAGAGCCGGCGCCGTCAGGCGGGCGTGCGGCGACCTGTGGTCGCCCCTGAAGACGTTTGGGAAAAGTCATTACCGATCAACTGTCGGATGACGGGCGGCTCTGTCTGCTCCGGTAAGAGCACGAGCACCGGGCATGACAATCGCGGGTTCCCAAAATGATCATAGTCGCCGTTTGCCGCATCAGCAGTCATTTGATGCGGCAGCGTTTGTTCCTCGCTCCACAGAACTGTCCTGGCCGGCACGGCTGCGGCCGGTACCGCAAGTCGTCCGGGGGCGTGCGTTCGCGGGAGAGATCCAGGTCACGGCAGTCGAATACCGCATCGACGAGGGTTCCTGGCAGGAGGCGTCCCTGGCTCCGCCGGAGATACCGGGCGCGCGGGTACGCTGGCAGTTCAGCTGGGATCCCGAACCCGGCGATCACACCATCCGGGTACGCGCCACCGACGACCAGGGCCATACCCAGCCCGACACCGTCCCATCGAATGACCTGGGCTACTGCTACCACCCGGTGCTGTCCCACCCGATCCGAGTCGAATCCACGACCTGAGGCCGTATCAGGGCTCGGAGAACAGGCGGGCGAACTCCAGGTTCCCCCTGGTGGTGGGCCTTTCACATGTGCGCGGCCGAGGGAAGTCGAACTCACAACCTTCTGTGAGTCAGCGCTGGTCGCGGCGCAGCGGATGGTCGTCGGGGACTTGGACGAGGATGAGCCGCGTGCCGTCTGGGTCCTGGATCGTCATCTCGATCAGGCCCCAGGGCTCACGCCGTGGAGGCGCCACTACGTCGACCCCGGCCTTGGCCAGGCGGGCGTGTTCGGCGGCCACGTCGCGAACCTGCAGCCAGATCGCGAGGTTCGCCGGCGGAGGAGCGGTCGACATGCCGGACACCTCCAGAAGCGCTGTACCGAGAAAGAACACGATTCCTGGACGGTCCGGCGGTCCGAACTCCCGGTAGATCGCCAGGCCGAGCACGTCCCGGTAGAACCGCTGGCTGCGCATCAGGTCGGTCGGTCGCAGTATCAGCCGGCTGGTAAGTACCTCCATCTCGACATCCTGCCCAGTAGGACGCATCAGGCCGTGGTCGGGGCGTCGTCCCGTACCTGTTCCTCGGGTTGATCATCGGTGCACTGATGGATCGGTGGCGTCGGCAGCGGGCATTGATGATCACCAGCGTGGTCCGCGCGGTGGCTTTGGCTTCGGTGCCGGTGCTGTTGCTTACCGATGCACTCGACTTCTGGTCGCTCGCGACCGTCGTCCTGGTGCTCGGTGTCCTTACATTGTTCGGGGACTCGGCCGCTCAGCCGTTCCTTCCACGCATCGTTCCGAGGAACTCGCTCGTGATGGCGAACGCTCGGCTCGGTCAAAGTGAAACGGTTGCGCGCACGGTCGGACCCGCACTGGGTGGCGCACTGCTCAACCTGGTGGGCGCGCCGATCCTGTTTGTATTCGAAGGCGCTATCAACGCGATTGCGGCTGTCCTGCAGTCTCGAATCAGGGTGGACGAGCCGAGACCAGAGCCTCGTCCTCACGGCCGCCATACCGGCCACGACATCGCGGACGGGATGCGGTACACGTATCAGCATCGGACACTCCGCCCTCCGGCGATCTCCGTGCACACGTGGTTCCTTGCGAACAGCATTGTGTCTACGGTCTTCGCAGTCTTCGTTCTCCGCGAGCTGGACATGCCGGCATGGGGGTACGGCGTCGCACTCGCGTGGGTGCTTCTGGGCGTGCGATGCGCTCTGCGGCCGACAACGCTGAGCGGGCTGGCGGGTTTGGCCGGCCACCGCTCGATCGGACGCGGTTCGACCGCGGACCTGCAGGTGCGGATCGAGGCTGCCGCGCCCCGTACAGCTCCGATCTCGCGGCGCTGAGAAATCGCGACACTCACCTGATTCGAGGGTTCCGCTAGTTCGCAGATTGAAGTCCAAAGGGCTGGTGCGCAGGTCGGACCATCGGGGGATACGTCGGCCTGGCCGAGCGGGCTAACCTAGCCGGCAATCGACGCGACCCACGGGCCAGAAGAGAACAGAATGGAACCCGCGATCACAACGGCTTTCATTGCCGGGTTGCAATCAATCTTCTGCCTTCAGGTGGAAGAGGCGTCAAAGTGCAAAAAGCGACGGTTACGTTGCGTTGTCGTCACATTGAAGGCTAGCGGGGAGTGGGCTGACAGCTACAGGAGGAGGGGAGGCTTCCATGACCCTGCAAAAGATGGCAACACGCGCCGGGCTGGCCGTCGGCTTGGCCATAGCGGGCTGGGGCATAGCGGCGACTGCTGGGACAGCAGCGGCCGATACCAGCACCAGGGCCGCTAACGTCAGCTTGGTCACCAGTCGGACTGCTCAGCCGGTATCCAGCCACGATCACATGTTCATGGACCAGGCGTCGCAGATCAACCTGACCGAGATCTCGCTCGGCAGGTACATGGAGGCACACGCCACCACCATGACAGCGAAGAACCTCGCCGCCCACTACGTCCGTGACCACACAGCAGCGCAAGCCAACCTGCGGGCACTCGCCTCGCGCCTGCGTGTGGCCCTGCCGACGACGCCCGGCATGCAGCTCGAATCCATGGTGGCTCGGGTGGAGGCCCAGAAGGGCAGGAGCAAGGATGCCGCTTTCGTCACGGCCTCCGCCAGGGGCCACCAGACAGCCATCGCCGTATTCAGGAAGGAAGAGAGCGCAGGCAGTAACCCAGCGGTGAAGGCTTATGCTGCTCGCTACTTGCCAATCCTGCAGACGCACCTGAGACATGCCGAGCATGCCGAGTCCGCGCTGCATGTCACGCCTACCAGATAATGTCCGTGCAGGACAGCGCGGCTGAGGGTGTGTCCGATGAACGGTGGATCCGGGCGGCCTGGTCGTTGCGAAGTGCCCGCGGGCCTTGACCGCCCGCCGGTAGCGGGCGTTGAGGGACTCGATGGCGTTGGTGGAGCAGATGACGCGGCGGATCTCCACGTCGTAGTCCAGGAACGGCACGAACTCGGCCCACGCGTTCTCCCACAACCTGGTGATCGCCGGTTATTGCCCGCCCCACTTGCCGGCGAACTCGGTGAACCGTTCATTCCCTGGCCGCGGCCTCGGTCGGTGCGGTGATCCACCCATCCTGCCCGGTCCACGCTTGCGCCGTCGGCAGCCCCGAGCAGTGCGCACGCACATGCGTGGTGACCACCGGCCCGGGCGCCTGGACTTGTGCTGCGACCCGCGGGAGCCCGGCTGTCCCGGTCCGGAGAGGAGAGGTTGGTCGGTTCAGGCCGCGGTCTCCTCTACCGGTGGCCAGGGGAGGTCTTCGCAGTAGAGCTAGCGGTGGGCCCGCAGTGGTGGAGTTGCCCGATCAGCTTGTTGGCCAGCCGTCTGACCGCTGTCTCGTGGCTGTCGCCGGCGGCCCGTCGGCGGTCGTAGTAGGTGCGGGCACCGACAGGCGGGCGTCTGCGACTGCCTGCGGCGAATACACGGCGACGTTTCGCCGTCGCAGTCGTCAGCTATCGATCTGGGTTCGGCCTCTCGCAGGCAGTCGCCAGTACTCGCCCGCACGGTGGTAGACGCTCGAAGGACGAAGGGACCACGCGGATCCCCATACTGTCGATGGCATGGAACTCGGGGAGTCCAGGTGAGTCGTGCACCGGTGCGTAGGACGGCGTCGTGCGACTCTCAAACGACCAGGGTCCTGTACGGGGGTCGCAACTTCAGCACACCGCAGCCGGTGGAAGGTTCGAGGACGTCGTCCATGGTTCGTGGCGGGACATGACCGAGCCGCTCCTACGGGCCGAGCGTCGAGGTATCCGGCCCGTTGGTTCATAGCCGTGATCTTCGGTGCTTTCCCCCGTCTCCGTAGGTCAGTCACCTCTCGGTGAATCATCGGGTCGGGCTCGAGACAACCCTCGGAGCGGAGCTGCGGACCGGGACTCCGTCGGGTCCTCGCGTCGGTCCGGGCTCTCAGCGATCCAGCGTGTCGGCGGCTCGTGAGGGTTCGGAACCGGCCCGTGCCTAACAGCGGCAACGAAGTCCCCGGATGGCTCTCGCATGGCTCCGACCCAGGGGAGGTGGAGGCCCGTGTTGTGGCCAAAACGGGGCGCTGGGGGTCACCGGGGCGGACGTCGAGCCCTCGTCCGCCACCGCCAAGCAAGTACTTTTGTGCAGGTCAGCGTCGTCCGCACCCCCCGCAACCTCCCGTCGCGGCTCGACGCTCTCGCATGGCCCGATGTTGATTGCTCGCCGACCGTCAAACCGTGCGATGGCGCGGCACGTGTCTTAGGGCGAGTAGATTCCTGGCGTGAGCAACGATCTCCCCAACATTTTGTATGAATATATTGGTCGTGTTGTCGTGAAGGCGGCCGAACTCGAACGGGCGCTGGCGGAGGTGTATACCACCCTTACGCTCGGACCGCCGGACGGGACGACAGAAGAGGACGAGCGTCGGGCGTTCGTCAAGACCTGGGCGAGCAGGCCCGGGACATTGATGGCTGCAGAAATGCAGAAGCCCGACGCAGGAGTCCCCGATCATCGCCGTGACGAGTTTGACGAATATTTGAGCGAAGTGACCACAGCGCTGGAGTTCCGGCACGGCGTCGCTCACTCGGTGTGGCTCCAGGTGGAGGACACTCTTTGGGGTACTCGCTATCCCCGGAAGAGTTCCAATGGCCAGGGCAACCGCACGAGCGGCGTCGCGCATGTCGGTGAGACCGAGGCAACGCTGATGGAGCAGGTGGCCACTCTCAGCTGGCTCATCCACTGGGCGTACATCTGGCTCGGTCGGTTTGAGGCCGAATGGCTCAGTGGTCGCCTACCGGTGCGCCCACAGCCTGGCGACGAGGCGACGAGTTAGTCAGCCGGTATACGTGAGCGTGCGGCGGTAGTGGGGCAGTCGTTCGTCACCGTCGCGAGCCCCTGCGCAAGCGGGCTGTTACGTGCGCTCTGCTCAGTGAGACCGAACGATGCCGGGCGCCGTCAGGTTGCTACTTAACGGTGAAGCCGTATTTCTTGCCGAGGCGTGTGAGGGAGTCCTTGCCGGGGATTCCGTCGGCGTCTTTGCCGCTGTAACCGCAGCGGAGCTGCCATTTGCGGTAGGCCTGCACGGTGGTCGATCCGAAGCTGCCGTCCCCGGCGTAGGTCTGTGCGAGCAGGCCTTCGCGGTGGAGTGCGTCTTCGACGAGTCGTACGTCGTCGGCTGATCCGGGAGTGGTGCCGCCCTGCTTGCGGGCGGGGTCCTGCTCAGCGGCGCTGACCAGTTGGGCGAGGTCGACGATGTGATCTGGTCGTTTCGGTGTGATGGTGGGTAGGTGGCCGAGGAGCTTCTTGAGGCTGTCGGGGCCTGGAACGCCGTCGGCATCGCGGCCGGACAGGCCGAGGGACTTCTGGAAGTCGCTGTAGTTTTCGGTGTCGGCGTCGGTCCACCGCGGGCCGGGCCCGTTCGTGTAGTGCTTGCCGAAGCCTTTGGCCACCAGAGCTTTGCCGAGCTCGGCTACCTGGCTGCCGGCCGCGCCGTAGCCGTACTCAAGCCCCGCGATCTTCACTTTGTATCGGGCCGGGTGTGTGGGCTCGGGAGGCACAGGGGTGGAGTCATCGTAGGTGGGGCGTCCGAACCCGACGATGTAGTAGCTCGTACGCCGGACCCGCCGGACGCCGTCCGACCAGTTCCCCTCGATGGTGGTCACAGTGCCGTCGGCGTGGACGGCCTCGACCAGCCCTGTGTGGTTGTAGCCACTGCCGGAGCGTCCACGTGTCCAGTCGAAGAAGACCTGGTCACCGGGTCGGGGAGCACCGTGTCCGATCCTGATCCACTGGCGCTGCTGCTGATACCACTTCGCGACTGCGGGGCAGTACGCCGAGTTCGGGTTCAGCTCGGAGTCGGACCACCCCGACGGGAACCCCTCGGGGTTGACGAAGTTCCACCGCACGAAGATCGCGCACCATGCCGTCGGTGTGCCGTACCACGAGGTGAACTTGTTGCGGTTGCTCCCGGGGGGATCCTCCCCGATCCCCAACTGCCTGCGGGCAAGGTCCACGACCTCACCGACACGAGCTCTCACCGCTGGCTTCTCCCGGTGCAGCCCAGGCGCCGGAGCGTTGTGGTCCTGGTCCGGCTCGTCGCCGTCGATCGCAGCATCCTGGTCCTGCGACGGCTGCTCCAGCTCCGCATCAGGCCCTATCAACCGGGCCGTCTGATCGGCCACCTGTTCTGCCGTAAGGCCCAGATCCGATGCAGCTGTGCTCTCGTCACCCATGTCCCAACCCCCTCCATGTCAAGGCATCAGCCATGTCGCCGCTCGCAGCATCGATGCAGCAGGCGGTGTACACCTCATACAGTTGGATTCCCATAGCCACCTACCGCCGGGCGGCGGCGTATTAGACACGCATCGGCAAGCCCCCGGGAAATGCCCTTGCGTGCTGGCAAAGTCGAACCTTCGGCAGGTCCGATTCTTCTCCGCACGCAAGGGCCTCCTGCTTCTACCGCCCATTACCACGCCTGGTACGACACCGTTGAGGTGTACGAGTTCGAGGACACCTGCGGTCGGCGCGGGTGGTCGACCTCGGTTGCTAGCTGACCTTGACATCCTTGATGACGGTGCTGATGTCGGTGATGATCTCGACGACGCTCTTGGCGGCGACAGCGAGACCGGCGGTCAGTTTCGCCCAGTCCTCGGCCCAGCGGTCATGCGGGTCGTGGCCCAGCAGGAACTGCAGGGACTCCACCTGGGCGAGCTTGTCGCCGGGAATCCACTCGTTGTAGTAGGTGTCTGTGCGGCTCGAGCGGCCCCAGAACACCGACTTGGCGTCGACCCCGGCGGTGCGGATACCCGAGGCCCACACCACGGTGCCGTCGCCGGCCATCGCCAGGGCCGAGGTGCCGCTGGTGAAACCCAAGCCCCAACTGTTGGTGTTGGTGAGTACCTGCAGGTACAGCTGCCCCTGCGCCGAGATGTGACCCGTAGCGCTGATGTGGAAGCCACGACCAGCCGGGTCGCTCCAACTGGCGGTGTGGCTGATGGGAAAGGTTGGCATGAACATTCTCCTCAACGTAAGGAAGACGGCCCCCGTCCAAGCTGATTGACGAGGAAGAGACACGCTCGCTGGCCAGCGCGGCATCATGATCACACCCGGCAGATCAACGCGTCTGGGGAATTGCAGAACTTTGGGAGCATCAACTCGACCTGGTACCTCCCTGCAGGGGTAGAAGAGAAGTGGGGCACTCGATGCGTCGTCGCTCTGCTTCCGTTTGCATCCCTCCGCGACCCGCACGACGGTGGCGTCGACGGGAGAGGAAGCGCTCGAAGACCGGGGCTGCAGGCCGGTCAGTGCACTACATGACACTTGATGACGGTGCCGACCGCTGCCGTGTCGGCATCTGTGGCTGGCACCGTCTGCACAGACGTCCGAGCCAGCGAGGGTAGGTGCCGGCGGGCGTACGCCATCGGTGCGGCAGGGAGCGGTTGGCGGTCGCTTGCTCGGATCATGGCGCGGCGGATACGCGGCGAAGTGGTGGCCGGTGCGGTGAACGCGCTGGTCGCAAGGGGCGTTGGAGATTGCCTGAAACCGCTACCGAGGGACCCCTCTCGGTCATGGGTTCGAATCCATGCCCTCCGCCTGACCTGCCTCTTAGCCGTTCTGACCTGCGGAAACGCTCTTCTGGGATACACGTTCGGTGCACAACTCGAGACCGAGCGGACGTGTCGCCAGCTCGGCCAAGTGATCGAGCATCTCGACAAGGCCGGGGCCGAGCATCCGCTTCGGATCGTTCCCCCGAAACGTAGGTAATGGCAGGCGGCGAACTCTGGCAGATCCCACGCCGACCCGATACGAAACCGCTGGCAGATCCCCGCCAGCATTAGACGGTGGTCATTACCCGGACGGTCGCGACGTCCAACCCCACAAGGGAGAACCGGCTCGATCACGGCCCACAGCTCATCGCTGATCACACCCGAACGGATCCGGAACCCATCCTGGCCGACCATTATGGGAGTCGCGGCAGCGGCACTGGGCTCGCTGGGAGGGCCGGAATGCCGGTACCAATCTGCTTCGGGCCGGGCATCCTGTGGTTGTTGTCGAGTGGGTCGGTGGGAACGGCGGGGGACTGGTGGCCCTTTCCGGAGGTCGGTGTGCATGAGCCGGGCGGGGCGGGGCGAGTTGACGGAGTGGGCGCGGGCGCGGCTGCCCTTGCTGATCGATGACGCGTACGGCGCGATTCTCGATCGGATCGAGCTCTATCGCAGCGGTCGGTTGGTCCCGTTGGATGACCTGCACCGCTCGGTCGAGCAGAACCTGCGCTCGATCGTCGCGGCAACGGCGCGCCCGGATTTCTCGCTGGGCCTGACACCGGCGCACCAGACCGGCCGGCGTCGGGCCAATTGAATGAGACGAGGGTCGATGAGTTTGCAGTGCACAACCCAGGGCACGCCACAGGACGTCCTGCAGCCGCCGGCGAGGGCGGCGATCTTCCTGGTCGTGACGGTGTGCCCGGGTGCCGAGGCTGAGGTGCTCGATCTGTTCGCCGACGTCGCCGGGTTGGTCCGGGCGGTCGGGTTCCGGCAGCCGGAGGACGGCCTGAGCTGTGTGGTGGGTATCGGCGCGGACGCGTGGGATCGGTTGTACGTCCTGCCCCGGCCGAAGGGCCTGCATACCTTCCGGGCGCTGAGCGGGAGCAAGCACGCGGCGGTGTCGACTCCTGGTGACCTGCTGTTCCACGTGCGCGCGCGGCGGATGGATCTGTGTTTCGAGCTCGCCCGGCAGCTGATGATCAGGCTGGCCGGACGGGTCGAGGTCGTCGACGAGGTGCACGGTTTCCGGTATTTCGACGAACGCGACCTGCTGGGTTTCGTCGACGGAACGGAGAACCCGGGTGGCGCGGACGCGGTGGACGCGGTGCAGGTCGGGCAGGAGGATCCGCGGTTCGCGGGGAGCAGCTACGTCATCGTGCAGAAGTACCTCCACGACCTGACCGCCTGGGACGCGCTGCCGGTGGAGGAGCAGGAGCGGGTGATCGGCCGCCACAAGCTGAGCGATATCGAACTTCCGGACGAGGTGAAACCGTCCAACTCGCATGTGGCTGCGAACACGATCACAGACCCGGACGGGACAGAGCGGAAGATCGTCCGCGACAACATGCCGTTCGGTTCGCTCGGTGCCGGGGAGTTCGGCACCTATTTCATCGGGTACGCCTCCACGCCCGAGGTGATCGAGCAGATGCTGAGGAACATGTTCATCGGGAACCCTGCCGGCAACTACGACCGGATCCTGGACTTCTCGGTGGCTGTGACCGGAAACCTGTTCTTCGTGCCCACCGCGGATTTCCTCTCCGACCCGCCCGAATCCGACCCGCCCCACCTCGCCGCCGCCGACGGTACGCCGGCAGGCGTGGATGGCTCATTGGACGTCGGCAGCCTGAAAGGGAGTGCCAGCTCATGAAGAATCTGCACCGCGAACTCGCACCGATCTCCGACGCCGCGTGGGCCGCCATCGAGGCCGAGGCACGACGAACGTTCATTCGGAACGTCGCGGGCCGCCGGGTCGTGGACGTGGTCGGCCCGACCGGGCCGGCGCTGGCGGCGGTTGGCACTGGGCACGTCCGGGCCGTCGATGCACCGGGCGGCGGGCTGCCCGCCGGGGTGGTCGTGCACCGGAGGCTGGCACAGCCTGCGATCGAACTGCGCGTTCCGTTCACGGTCTCTCGACAGGCCGTGGACGACGTCGAGCGCGGTGCGAAGGACTCCGACTGGCAGCCCGTGAAGGACGCCGCGCAGCAGATCGCGTACGCGGAGGACCGCGCGATCGTGGCCGGGTTGGACGCGGCGGGGATCGTGGGTATCGCGCCGTTGAGCTCCAATCCTGCACAGATGTTGCCCGCGGATGTGCCGGAGACGCCGGACGCTGTGGCGCGGGCGATCAGCGCGTTACGGCTGGCGGGTGTCGCCGGGCCGTACAGCTTGCTGCTGTCGGCCGAGGCATACACATCGGTAGCGGAGACCACCGACCACGGCTACCCGATCCTCGACCATCTGGCACGGTTGCTCGGGGACGGGCAGATCGTGTGGGCGCCTGCCCTCGAGGGTGGCCTGTTGGTGTCGACGCGCGGTGGTGACTTCGAGCTGCACCTGGGGCAGGAGGTGTCGATCGGGTATCTGTCCCACGACGCGGACACTGTCCAGCTGTATCTCGAGGAGTCGTTCGCGTTCCTGGCCTTGACGGCCGAGGCCAGCGTCCCGCTCACCTCCGGGTGACCGCCGAGGTGGACGTGCCGCGCCGCCCGCAGTTCGGTGACCGTGTGCCGTCAGCGTGGGTAGGCGGCGTCGATCCAAGCCTCGAACCGTTGCGCCTGGTCGTCCGACCCGGCACCATCGCACCAGCCGGGTCCGTTGTTGTTCCAGCGTGAATCAACTCTGGTGTGGGCCTTGATCGCGAGCCTGTTCATCGGGAACCTGATGCTGGGAATAGCGCTCGGCGGCTTCGGCAGGCATCTGCGGCTCGACCGCGGCTTCGATCCACAGGTTCTGCTCCGCTCGTTCCATCGCGTACCGGATCGGCTGGGTCCGGGTGAGCAGGATGAAGCCGTCCTCGGCCAACATCTCGCGCGCGGTCTGCAACGCCCGGACCGGGCCCGCGGCGTACCCGAAGGACTGCAGGAACAGGATCCGGTCGAACAGCCGGCCAGCGAGCCCCGGCACCGCCGCCAGATCGGACAGATCGCCCTCGACAAGCTCGACGCCCGGCGGACGGTGATCAGCTTGCGTCGGATGGTGGCGGTGTCTTCGTCGGCTGATGCGCGGCAGGTGTCCGCCACCTGATGCGTGTTGTGGCGGCGCATTCGCGTGCCGGTATCCCCAGGCTTGACCTTGACGTAGCGTCAGCCGTGCATGCTGGCGCCATGACGGTGGCCGGGGCGTGAGGGAGGGGCGAAAGGGATCTACCCCTCGTGTGCCACGCTAGCGCCCCGTTGACTCCTGCCGGCCGGCTGCGTCTTGTTACCCGATGTGAGCTCGCCCGGTGTGCGTTTTGATCTTGAGTCCGTGCTGTCTCGCTGATTCGTGAAGCGGTGGCTGAGTTGCGCGCCGCCGACCCGCCTGGGGACGGGAGGCGGTCGATACCCGCTGCACGGTCCTGGGCTACCGCGACACGCCGACCTCACCGTACGGGTCAGGGCTGTAGCAGGTCCACCCGCCCACGCGTTCGCTGAGCGGCTTGTCGCACTGGTCCTGGCTGGACCCCACCGTCCGGAACGCCACGACGGCCCCGGCGCCGAGGACGACCAGCACGGCCAGGGCGATCACTTTGGCTCGCATCGACAATCTCATGCGCGCTCCCTTCCCACGTGACGCCGGGACGAAAACGGATCTAGTTGGCCCTACCACCGCCTCCGCCGCCGCACGTAGGCCTGTAGCTCTACCGGCGGGGTACCGAGCTTCGGGTAATTGTGGGCATCAAGGACCGCTGGGTCGCCCCGCCAGTACCGGCGGATCTCCAGATACGCCCGCCGGGTCGCGCAGTTGCGTTCCCAAATCTTCGCCGGCGGGAGAGGCGGCCGTGGCCTGCGCGTACGTGTCCCCGTGGTCGCGGTTTCGCAGCTGTCGGGTTCCATCCGCAGCAGTGGGCAGTAGGCCTCGTCCAGCAGTTCGGCAACGGAGTTGGCGCCGACACGCTCGGAGGCGGCGAGGACGATCCGAGCGGTCGCTTCGGCGTCCTCAACCGGGTCGTGGCCGATTTGGCCCCAACTCGCTTCGAACGCCGGTGAGCGGTCAGGGACCACCCGCTCGTACACGTAGTGGAGGCGATAGCCGCCCAGGTACCCGGGCTTCCCCGGACCCCTCACCGTCTGCGCGACGTTGTACGCGCACGCGTAGTCCAGCCGTGGCCAAGGCGCCCCGTGGGCATCAAACGCGGCGCGCAGGTACGTCATGTCCGTCCCGGCGTTGTAGATGAACACCGGGCGGCCGGCGATTACGGCAGCGATGGATGGCCACGACAATGAACGGTGCACGCTCGTAGGTCGCGCGGTCCAGCTTTCCCCCGTGTTTGTCGTGGAGGGTGTGGGACCAGCTGATCGTGTCCCACGGGTGGCCGAGCACCCGGAACCAGCAGCAGCGGCGCGCCGTGACCTCACCGTCAACGACTTCCACCAGGCCAAGCTGCAACGGCTGACGATCCTTAGGGCGACCATCCACGCGATGACGATGGGAATGAGCGGGAACGTGAGCGCCTGCGCGACTTCCAGGGCCTTGGGCACCCTGAAGTGGAGTCGGTGAGGGTGAGAGACCACCACACGACGTGGACGGCGACGTAGCCTGCGAGCATCCGGGTGTGGTCTGAAAATGAGTTTGCCGCCGCCGACGGCGAGCACCGCGGGCTTTAGCCCGCCCCGAACCGCTCCCGCAGCGTCTTCTTGGAGAACTTCCCGACCGAGGTCTTGGGGACCTCGTCGATGAACTCGACCCGCTCGGGGATCCACCAGCGTGCGACGCGCGACGACAGGAACGCGCGGAGGTCGTCCGCGGTCAGCGCATGGTCGTCCGCGCGGACCACGCAGGCCAGTGGGCGCTCGCCCCACCGCTCGTCGGGCACTGCGATCACCGCCGCCTCCAGCACCGCGGGGTGGGCCATGATCGCGTTCTCCAGCTCGACGGAGGAGATCCACTCCCCGCCGGACTTCACGAGGTCCTTGGTGCGGTCGACGAGCCGGATGTATCCGTCGGGCGAGATCGTGGCGACGTCGCCGGTCCGCAGCCAGCCGTCCTTGGTGAACGACGCTCCACGGTCGCCTTCGGCGCCGTAGTAGGAGGCCGCGACCCACGGCCCGACGACCTCCAACTCGCCGTGGTCGCTGCCGTTCCACGCCACCTCGTGGGTCGTCCCGGGCTCAACGATCCGCGCCTCCACCAGCGGCATGGGCACGCCCTGGCTTGCCCGCAGGCGCGCCAGCTCGTCCGCGGGCAGGTCGGCAAGCGTGCTCTTGATCGTGCACACGGAGCCGACCGGGCTCGTCTCGGTCATGCCCCACGCCTGCAGGATCGGCAGGCCGAGCCGCCGTTCGTATGCCTCCGACAGCGCCTGCGGCACGGCCGACCCACCGCAGACGACGGCCCGCAGCGCGGACAGGTCGCGGCCGTGCAGCTCGTCGAGCGCGGCCGTCCAGATCGTCGGCACGCCGGCGGCCAAGGTGACGCGCTCGCGCTCGATCAGTTCGGCGATCGCCGACGGGCTCATCTGTGGCCCAGGGAACGCGAGCGCGCTGCCGGCCATCGCGGCCGCGTACGGCAGGCCCCAGGCGTTGGCGTGGAACATCGGGACGATCGGCAGGATCGTGTCCCGCTCGCTGACGCCGAGTGTGTCGGCCAGCATCACGCCGAGCGAGTGCAGCACCGTCGAGCGGTGCGAGTAGACAACCCCTTTGGGGTGGCCGGTCGTCCCGCTCGTGTAGCACATGGCCGCGGCCTGGTTCTCGTCGTCGACGTGGAAGTCGATGGCCGGGGACGCGCCGATCAGCGCCTCGTAGTCGATGATGCGATCGTCGGCCGGCACCTCGCCGGCGCCGTCGTCCATCACTACAACGTGGCGCACCGCCGGCGCGTCCGCGATCAGCGGCAGCAGCGTCGCGGCCAGCGAGCGGTCGACGAATACGACCTCGTCCTCGGCGTGGTTGACGATGAAGGTCACCTGCTTGGGGAACAGGCGGATGTTCAGTGTGTGCAGCACGCGCCCGCTGCACGGGACCGCGAAGTACAGCTCCAGGTGGCGCGCGCTGTTCCACGCGAACGTGCCGACGCGCGCGTCGGGCGCGACGCCGAGCGCGTCGAGCGCCCCGCCGAGCCGGCGCGTCCGCCGCGCCCACTCGCCGTAGGTCTGCCGCTCCCGCCCGGTCGCCGTCAGCGTCGTGATCGTCTTCTCGGCGAACAGCCGCTCGGCGCGGTTGAACGCGTGGATGAGTGTCAGCGGGTGGTCCGACATCTGCCCCAGCATCTGGTCTCTCTCCTCGATCGATCGCGGCGAGCTGCCGCTCGTCCGTCCGGTCTGTGAGGGAGTGCGGCGCACGTCCTCGATCCCCGTCCGTACCGCCAGCCCGTTGTCGACCACCGAACAACCCGCCATGAGGGCCGTCCTCGCCACCGCGGGCACCACCAGCCGCCAGCGCACGCGGTGAGGGTAGTAGTGGCGGCAGGGCAACGCCAACAGGCCTGTGCCGCGATCGTGGTCTCCGGCCTGCGTCAGGACCGATCGCCGGCGTCCCCGTCCAATACGTCGGCCTTGCCCGCTGCTAGTTCACTGCCCGGCCGACGTGGCGCCTGTTGGTAGTCAACCGGCGCGGCCGACGTGGACTACGACCACGGTCACGGTGTGGTCTTCGAATCTCGTAGACGATGCGGTAACGGCGCGTTTTCGCGCCAGTCCAGAGCGTAGGTCACTCGGTGAGCCCGAGCCTGCGCTTGGCCTCCTCGTGCGGGATGGTCCGCAGGGTGCCGTTGGCCTTCTCGAGCTCGTACTGGGCGATGGCGAGCCGGTCCTCGAGGTCTTCCAACTCGGCGGCGCTGATGATCGCGGCCGCGGCCTGGCCGTGGTCGGTGATGATGTCCTGGTGGCGTGAGGCTCACTGGCAGACACCCACCCTGCCCGTCAACGCAACGACCTGCCGGTCCCGGCGGGCTGACCCCAGCGTGACCCCGATGGCTGCAACACCTAGTGACCACAAGCACCAAGCCGGGACGTCCAGAGACGCGCACTTTGGCGGATGCGCAGACGGCGAACCAGCTACCGACCGCGCCGACCCTCGACACTGATGTAACTGATGGATGAGCAAGGAGTCGGACGTGCCTGCGTCGTCTGTGGCACGTCCCGTGACGAGCGCGAACCGCGAGTGGTCATCGGCCACTCGTAAGGGAACGGGAGTCAGCTTTACGCCTGCGAAGGCAACTGCGCCGACCACTTCGATCCGATCCCGTGGTGGCGATGACGGCTGAGACCACCGGCGGGCCAGCAAACTACCGGATGGCCGTGGCCGCGGTGCAGTCGCAGCTTTCCGACCCGCGCGTCATCGCAGCGCGCTGGGTGTTGGAAAGACCACCTGGATGTCGAGACCGCCCTTCGGGCGGGCGTGGGCTGTGAGCGTGGCGCCGTGCGCATGGGTGATGGCGCGCACGATGGCAAGGCCGAGTCCATGCCCTTCGCTGTGACGGATCCGCTCGGTGCCGAGTTGCCGGAAGGGCTCGAAGAGGTGCTCCACCTCGATCGCGGGAACGATCGTCCCGGTGTTGGCGACCGACAGGACCGCACCGGCGGTGCCGGTGGCCGTGCGGATCTCGGCGTGTCCGTTGGGCACGTTGTGCCGGAGGGCGTTGTCGACGAGGTTCGTCACCAGGCTTTGCACCAGGCTTGGGTCGCCGGTGGCGGGGGCGGCGGTGAGCGCGACGTCGAGCCGTACGCGGCGCCGTTCGGCCTCGGGCCCACGCGTGAGGAGCACGGTGCGGGCGACGTCGGCGAGGTCCAGGGGTTGTGGTCGCTGCTGTCCGCGTTGGCTGTTGGCCAGGGTGAGCAGTGCTGCGATGAGGCGCTCCTGCTGTTCGCCGAGCTGGAGCAGTTCTTCGCAGGTCGCCCGCAAGGTCTCCACTGTGGGGGCGGGATCGGTGATCGCGACCTGGAGCAGGGCTCGGCCGGCGCTGAGCGGGGTACGCAGTTCATGTGAGGCGTTGGCGATGAAATGTCGTTGTGCCTCGAACGATGCTTCGAGGCGGGCGAACAGGTCGTCGAGGGTCTCGCCGAGTTGGGTGAACTCGTCGTGGCGGCCGTGCAGGCCCAGGCGGCGGTGCAGGTCGTTGGCCGAGATGTCCTGGGCGGTTCCGATGATGGCGCGTAGTGGCCGGACGAAACGACCGGCGATGAGCCAACTCAGCGCGAGCGAGAACGCGGCGATGACCGCGAGTGCCATGAGCAGGCCGCCGAATTTATCCGAGCCGATGGATTCGGCGAAGACACCGGAGGAGTGCCCGGTCGTGGCCGTGCCCGTGGCTTGCGCCGGCTGGTTCGGGGCGGGTTGCCAGGTGCGGTGCACGAGGAGGCCGGGCGCGAGAAGGTAGGTGCTGCCGAGGATCGCGACGACCGAGGTGCAGATGAGGGCGGCGTACAGCAGGGCCATCCGCATCCGTAGGGTGGGCCGGAGAACAACGCCGGCCGATACGTCGTCAGGCAACGGGGGCATCGGGTTCTCCGATCCGGTACCCGCCGTCGCGCACGGTATCGATGACGGGTGGATCGCCGAGTTTGGCCCGCAGCCGGTACATCGTCTGCTTGACCGCGGTGGTGAAGGGGTCGGCGGCCTCGTCCCAGACCCGTTCCAGGAGTTCCTCGGCGGAGACCACCTTGCCTGCGCGGGTGAGCAGGTGCTCCAGGACGGCGAACTCCTTCGCGCTGAGCGGCAGGCGCCGCCCGGCCCGGAACGCGGCCCGGCTGCCGGGGTCGAGGCGGATGTCGCCGTGGCTCAGCATCGGGGGTACCGGAGGCGCGGCGCGGCGACCGAGTGCACGCACGCGGGCGATCAACTCCGGGAAGTCGAACGGCTTGGCCAGGTAGTCGTCGGCGCCCATGCCGAGACCTTCCACCCGGTCGTCGAGGCTGCCCGCCGCGGTGAGCATGAGGATTCGGCTGGGTGAGCGCCCAGCGGCCAGTCGGCGGCAGATCTGGTCGCCGTGCACGCCGGGTAGGTCCCGGTCCAGCACCACGACGTCGTAGCGGGTCAGTGCCAGGTGGCTGAGCGCGGCACCGCCGTCGTACACGACATCGACAGCCATTCCTTCGCGCCGCAGTCCAGTCAGGATCGCCCGGGCCATGGGCTCGAAGTCCTCGACCACCAGCACTCTCACGGCGGGCACGTTCCTTCACACAGCGGCTGACCTGCTCCAAGCATGCCAGGCCGTCGGTCTCAGCCAGGTATCAGCCGCGCGCACCGTGTCGAGACCGGCACCGGCGTACAACGAGCGTCGAACCGGAATCACGGACGGAGAAGGACACTCGGATGAGTGAGGCGACCATCGAAATCACCGGGCTGCGCAAAGCTGACGAACGCGTGGCCGCCGGGGCGCTGCTCACCGGCGGCACCCCTGGTGCTAATCCGCGACGCCTAACAGCGCCGCACCATCCGCCATCGACCCGCTGACGCGGGCAACCACGAAACGGAGACCACCTGATGCGACGTCGCAACTTCCTGGTAGGCGCCGGGGGAACCATGCTTGCCGGTACCGCCCTGGCCGGTGCTGTACTGGCCGGTCCGGCGGGGGCCGAGGACACTCCTGCCGGAACAGCTCCACGGGGCGCTCAGGACGCCATGCTGGCCGCCTTCAACACCTACCCGATAGTGGGCGGGTTGAGCCCATCGCACGGCGTCCGGAATATCGACGAATTCCTCATCTCCCTGGTGTGCAACCCCCGCCTGCCGTCCGTCGTGACCGACATCGTCGCGGAGAACGGCAACTCGCTGTACCAACCGATGCTGGACGAGTACATCGCGGGCGGGGACGTGCCCTTCGCCGAGGTGCGGCAGGTGTGGCGCAACGGCCTGAACGCCGCCGGCAGCTACTCGACCTTCTACGAACAGCTCTACCCCCTGGTACGCCGGATCAACCAGCGGCTGCCCCGTGCGAAGAAGCTGCGGGTCCTGGCGTGCGAACCACCAATCGACTGGAGCAAAGTGACCAGTCCCGCGGACTTCTACCCGTTCCTCGCCGACCGGGACCAGCACATCGCCTCCGTGCTGGAGAGCGAGGTGCTCTCGAAGCGACGCAAGGCCCTCATCCTGATGGGGACGGGTCATCTGCGGCACGGCAGGGGCGCCGCCGAGATCTACGAGCAGACCTATCCGAACTCGACCTTCGTCATCACCGGACATCTCGGGTTCGCGAAGGACAACGACGAGCTGGAACGGCGGATGGCCTCCTGGCCCGTGCCGTCGCTCACCACCTTCAAGGGCACCTGGCTGGGCGAGTTGGACTCCTCCTACTTCTCGCTGCCCGGAGACGCGCCGCTGGATCCGGGCAAGGGCTACCCGGGAATCGACGGCTACCTGTACCTCGGTCCGCGCGGCTTCCTGATGCACCAGCCCCCTTCCGCCCGGAGCGTCCTCGACAACGACGTCACCGCGGAACTGGAGCGGCGGGCCACCGTGGTACAGGTTCCGCCGGACGCGCCGTGGTGGCCCTCCGTGCTCTTCCAGCAGGAAGCCGCATCCAGCATCTTCTTCTACGATCCTGATCAGGACATCTGATGCCTCTGCGGCAAGGAACTACCGACAGTCAAAGCGTTCCCGACGGGTGGGCGGTCCGGTGACCAGGCGCCCGCGCACCGCGGCAAGACGTCGCTCTTGTACGCCTGGGCGGTTAGGTCGCGGGTCGATCGGCGGTGCGCCGGCTCGCCCGGGAGCGGCCGCCTCGGGCGAGGGCTCACGCGCGGCGGACGAGGCTTGAGGCGGAAGGACTTGGCGACCTTCTGCCGGTAGATCTCCTGGGTGGCGGGAATCCACGGGATGCACCCAGCGTCCAGCGGGACTGCGGCGGGCAGGGACCTGCCCGTGGGCCTGCCAGTTGTAGACCGAACTCGGCGAAGGATACAGAACATCGCGGGGAATGGGCTCGGCTGACGACATGCGCTCGGGAAAGCCGCAGGTCAAGCCCGAAGTCCTTCGGGTCTTGAAAACCGCTACCGAGGGACCCCTCTCGGTCGTGGGTTCGATCCCATGCCCTCCGCTTCACCTGCATGGCATCTCTCGGCGGAGGACGGGCCGGTCAGGCGTTTCTTACACGCATACGGCGAGGCGCAGACTTTGGTTGTGGTACCACGAAGACACCCCGGCCCTATCAGCTGGAGAGGCCACAGAGGACAGGACCGCACCCGTCTTGAGCAAACTCAGCCGGTCAACGCAACGAACTCGGTGATCGACAGGATGCGTCGATTTCGATCGACCGCAGCGCGCATCGGGCGACCACGGACCGGACACCGGGTCGGATCGCTCACCACCTTGGGGGTTCCCAACGAAACTCGCCAGTGGCAGGCCCGCTCGGCACACAGCGCCTGCCCGGCCGTGTGCGGTTCTGGTCGACTGGTGATCATCCCGCCCACTTCTTGCCGCCACGCGACCTCAAGGCGATGGAGGAGTCGGGGCTACTGCGAAGCGGCGTTCCGGGCGGTCTCGTGGCGTACCGGTGGTACGACCCGTAACTGATGGGTGGCTGGGTCGTTCACGTGGCAAGGCCGGCCGCCCGGTGACTGTCAAACCACCTCCCGGGCCGTCCGCCTGTCGGCCCCGCGCCCACCTCCCCCCTCCGGGCGCGGGGCCGATTCTCATCTTGGAGCCGGAATGACGGACCTGCGTGGGCGACACGACCCGTGACCGATCGGTGTCTGGGTCGTTCGCGTCCACAAGTGGGCCCGAAGTTGGCCCGTCACACTCCGCCCACCCGTCGGCCCCGCGTCCCCTACATCACCCCGAGGGCGCGGGGCCGGTTTCACGCGTCGGAGCGCCCGAGGATGACCGCCGACCCGGCCGGCATCTGCTCCAGCCACACCCGCTCGACCATGGTGACGTCGAGGCGGAGCGGGCTGCCGTCCTGCAGCGCCAGCTCGTACAGGATCAGCCCGCCGTCGCTTATCCCGGCGCGGAACGCGATGACCTGCAACTGGTCGCCCGTCCGCAGGTAGACGACGGCGGGGATGGTGTCCGGGCAGGTCGTCATGGCGGGCAACGCTACTTGGGGCGTTGTCTTATGTCTTTATGATCTGGGCTTGTGTTCGACCCGGTAGCAAAAGTCACTCGCGGTCGACGCGATTCCTTGGAAATTCTTGGAAACTCCTGACCGGGTGCCTTCCTGCTCTTCAAGCATTCTTGGAGAGGCCCATGGTGTATCTGGATAGCGACCCTCCGAGCGGAACGAACTCGGCAGAACGGCGTTCTAGGCAAGCGTTCCAGGTGACGTGGAGGCCCTCAGCGTCCCGACAACGGTCAGGTGCCTTCGATGCCCACCGTAGCCCGCACCGTGACGGCATCACCCAAGGTTCGGCCGCGGCTGCTGTCTTGGCGCCACGTTTCCAGCGAGTGCGTCAGTCGGGAGCGGCGGACCGGGTACCAGGTGGCGGGTCGCCAGCCCAACGGCTCGTACGCAAGTCACCTGGTCACATTGTCGCGCGGGGACCCTCGCGTCCGCAGCGACCACACCGCTCCGCGCCGACCGCTTGCAGCGACTCCCTGAGTGCGGCGCCCGAAGGGTCCCCGGGAACTATTGCTGGGGTTCGCCGAGGCGCGCCTCGGGCGTGAGCTCGGCGGCGAGACCGTCGCCGGTCGTGGCCCGCGCGAGGGCGCGACCCAGTGATGGTGCCTGCTTGAAGAGATTGTGGCCGGCCACGAAAAGGATTCGACCTGCCTCCCAGACGGCCACGCCGTCCTCACTCCACGGGAGGTCGGTCACCCAGCAGTGGACAAACTCGCGCGGCTCCGGGTCGAGGCCAGGCAGCGCCCGTGCCACGTAATCGCGTGCACGTTCGTCCAGTGATCGAACTGCCGCCGGGTCGATGAACGTCCCATCGTCGCGGACGCCGACAGTCTCGCTGAGTCCGACCGCATAGCGGCTGTTGCCCGGCAGCGGCGTCGCGTAGACGCCGACTTCGCCGAAGTCGCCGCTGCCGTCCTGCAGGCACGCGACCCGCGCCGGGGCGGCGGCCTTCACGGCGAAAGTCAGCCGCACGTGTGCGGCCAGGCGAACTGGCAGCGAAAGGCCGACGCTTCGCGCCAGGCGTGCGGTTTCGCGGCCGGCGCACACGACTACATTCGAGTAGACAGCGCAGTCGGTGACGCTACGCACCTCAACCGTCCTACTGCCGCGGGGTTCGATCGAGACCACCTCGCCAGTTACGACGGCGTCCCCGAGCTGACCCGCGAGCGCTTTGATGGTGGCGCGCGTACGGATCGCGCCGCCCGCCTCGTCGAACATCGCTGGTCCGGAGTACCCAGCGAGCAGCGGCATTCGCTCGGCGAGCTCGTCTGAATCGATCGCGCGCGCGGGCACGCCGCCGACACGGTCGAGCACACGCAGCCGCGCGAGCGCGCTTTCGCCGATTGCCACCGCACCATCTGATGAGACCAGCTCGACGTTGAACCGTTCGGCCCACTCAGCCCACACTCCGCGGCTCTTGCGCGCGAACGCGACGAGCCGAGGGTCGTCGTGCGCATGCCGGAAGATTCGCGACTCGCCGGCGGACTGGCCGCCGCCGGGCAAACCGGTCTCGTACAGGCGCACCGCGACGCCCTGCTCACGTAACGCGTACGCAGTCGAGAGGCCAACGATCCCGCCCCCGATCACCGCGACCTCTGGCGAACCTGTCATCGGACCGCACAAGCGCAGATTGTGCCGCGATGGGTGTCTATTCCTCGAGCGTCGTCCATCGCTCCGCAGCGGTCAAGGCGCGCCCTATTCACGGTCGCCGATCCAGAAGCCGTCGAGCAGCGGTCAAGCTGACACACCCGCCGGCGTGGCTGGGGGCACGCGCGATCGCTGGTCCGAACCCGTTTGCCCCAGGACTTGGCATCGGGCCTGCAGCGCTGTGGTCGAGGTCCGCCATGACAGTTCCTTGGCCAGCCGCATTCGGTCCGGGTGGCGGTCGACGACCATTGCTGGCGCCCTTGATCGTGGCCGACAGCGCTGCCATCAGCCCCACTGGACCGGCGCCGTAGATCACCACCGAGTCGCCGGGGACGACCCCGGCCATCTCGGTGGCGTGGTAGCTGGTGGGGAAGATGTCGGCCAGCCACTCGCATCAGCTCAGCCTGCCCGCCTGCCCACGGACCCATTGCTGCGAAGCCGTAGGCCGCGCCGGCCATCTTCGGGTCCGGCTGGGTGGTCAGGCAGTAGTTGGTGAACCCGCGCTCGCAGTTCTTGCAGAACCCGCAGGAGATGTTGAATGGCAGGACCACCCGCTCGCCGACCTTCACCTTGTCGACGCCATCGCCGACCTCAATGACCTCGCCCAGGTTCTCGTGGCCGAACCAGCGGCCGGTTTCGAAGTCGGTCCGGCCCTCATACATATGCAGGTCCGAGCCGCAGATGTTGGCGGCGGTGATCCGCACGAGAATGTCGGTAGGACGTTCGATCTCCGCGTCGGGGACCTCGCTTCATGAGAAGCCTCCTGGGGGTGTGCTGGGAAGCCTGCGACCCCAGGGGGTTCGGCGGGCTCTGCGGGCTGGGCCTTGACCTCGGCTACGGGCCTCGTGCCCACTCCTGCGGTGGTCATGCGTCACTGCCGCACATGCTCGGTAGGGACGTCCCATCGGTGGTCGGTCAGGCGGCGCGGTGCATCGCTTCGTCCACCGCGATGCGCGCGGATGACGGGCAGCCCTTGGTGAATCCGTAGAAGGGCCCGAAGTCGCGGGTCGAGGCGAAGCCGATCACGTGCAGCCCCGCAAGGGATGTCTCGAAGCCTTCGGTCAGGTCGGGGAAACCGTCGGTCGTCCGTACCTGGTCCGAGACGCCGCGAAGGAAGGGAACACGAGACAGATCCGCCCTGTAGCCACAGGCGAAGATCACATGATCCGCGGTGAGGGTTGATCGATCCGAGAGCCGCAGGCGCACAGCCTCGTCGACCGGTGTCACGTCCGTGACCGTGCAGTGGGGATGGCTGGTGACGACGCTCGGAGTGAGGCGTGGGACCAGCCAGGGCTCAAGGGTGAGACGGCCCACTCGCCAGAACTCGCTGACGATCCGCTGCCGTTCTTCTGCGGGGAGTCGACGCCACCATCCCCGGTGCGCCAGAGTCTGGTCGACGTACGGGTTCACGAAGGCCCAGCTGACCTTGGCGAAGTCAGGAATCGGATGTCGATGCACGATGTGCACTTGCTCGGCGCCGTGGTCACAGAGCAGCGCGGCCCATTCGTAGGCGCTTTGCCGCCCTCCGATGATGACGACGCGGGCGCCGGCAAGATTCTCGAAGTGGACAAGTTCGCTCGTGTGTGACCGGCGAGTCGGCGGGATCTCCGTGTGCCAGCACGGGAAGTGAGCGAAGGAGCCGATGCCGGGGACGGCGAGGACCTTGTCCGCGGTGATCGTCGATCCGTCGTTCAGGGTTGCGACGAACGCTCCGCCTGGTTTGGACAGGTCGTCGACCAGGCGTGCGTCGACGTCGAGCGACGTACGCCTACGGAACCACTCGGCGTAGTCGACGAAGACGGCGATCGGTATCGGGTCGAACTCCTCGGACCGTATGTTGTGGTCCTCGAAGAACGCCTCGAAGGTGTAGGTGTCGTCTGCGTCGAGGTGCCAGTCGGGACCCGAGCGCAGGTACATGTCCGCCGGCATCTGCTCGCGCCAGAAAGCCATGGGGTGGCCGACGATGTGAGTGTCGATCCCGTTGGCACGCGCGAAAGCGGCAGCCGCGTAGGCGTAGGGCCCCGCGCCGATGACCAACAGATCTGTCCGCTTCGGCATGATTCTCCCGAAGTCTGGGATGCCTCCCACGCTATCTCGCGTACCGCGTGGCCGGCCATGGTGATGGAGGGGGCCGGGCGGCGAACTCCTCTTCCTCGCCAAGGGTGTGCGCCTGACCAGGGCACATTCAGCCCGTGCACATCACCTGACGGGGATCTGCAGCCCATCCACTGTCGGATCGCACGACGCTACCGGTGTGCGGGGGTATCCGGGCCGTGGCGGACGGTGCGTGGTTGATGCCGGGCCGGAGGTCTGGCCACTCGCTTGGTCCGGGTACCCGAAGAGCGGCGGCCCTCGGCGGGCGGTTGGGGGTGGCCAGCGAGCTGCCCGCCTGCGCCGGGACAGGCTACGGACTGCCGCTCTCCCGGACCAAGCCAGGCCACCGGCCAAACCCTCCGACCCTTCTGCCACCGCTACCCGGCGCGGTGATCGCCCCGGCCACCTGCGCTGACCTCCGAAAGGCGCTCCGCTGGGTCGAAGACCTGGCGAAGGCCGCCGGGGCGATCGTCCGGCGAAGCTACAGCACTTCGGCACCACTTGCTCGTGAGCGAGGGGAACGAACTCGACCCGCGGGCGCCGTACTGGGCCGAAAAGGATTGGTTCACATGAGCAGCCGGCACCGGGAACCGGGGGAAGCCCGGCCCGTTGGTCCACAGGTGGAGGTCGCTGACCACTGACGACGGGGGTATGCCAGGAGTAGCGGCTATGAGCCAACGGGCCGGGTGCCCGAACGCTAGCGGGCCGCGGTCTGACCATGTATCGACACGCTGACACTGCTTCCGAATGTGGCCATAGCCACGATGCCAACGGCGGCCGGTCATCGGCCGGCGTACTGGCCGCTGAATGCGGGACAGGCCACGGACGCGGTCCCGGCTTGAAGGTGACCGCCCCGGCCCCCCTCATGGTCATCGACACGGGCCCTAACCCTCCCCTTGCCGGAGCCATCCGAGGACCAGCCGGGGCGATCATCAACGAAGCTAGTGGAGTTCGGAGTTAGCCGCTGATCAGCGGTCCGTTGCCCGGCAGCGCGCCCGCGGACCGCAGCAACCGCCGAACCCAGGGACATCGAGCTGCGCAGCCACCCGCGGCAACCTCGAAGGCACAGGTCGTGATGGGTCCGCTGGCCCGCTTCGCCCAGGTTTGAGAGGTATACGCGGGACGGTCTAATCTGCGGCCTCGTGCGTCTCGGCAGAAAGTCAGTCAGCATCTCGGTCGGCGACCGTGCCCTGGAAGATCTGCACGTCCGGGCGGCGACCCAGCGCGGCCGCGCCATCGCGGCGGAGTCGCGTGACTGGCTGCGGGTGAAGTCGGTGCTTCAACCCGGCGAGCGGCAGCGTGCGCGAGTCGCGGTGCGCTTCCCGCACGAGGGGAACGCCGCGGGTTTCGCCTTTGTCACCGACCAACGGGTCATCTTCGAGTCCCGCGAACGTGTGACGGCGGTGGCTCTGGCGTATGTCGTCTTCGTGGGCCGGCCGATCGGCCCCAGTCTCGGTGACTTCGTTGTGACGGTGAGGACGGCCGGCGGGCCCTCCGGCGGTGAGTTCACCACGACGATGCGGATCCGTGACCGGGAGGCGTTCCACGGCTTCTTCCCCACGCTGCTGGACGCGGCCCGGGCAGCGGGTGCGCTCCCCGAGGTCGACACGAGCTGGGGAGGTGAGGCGGTGCGAGCCCCCGTGCCAGACGAGGCCGTTTCCGCCGAACCGCTACCGGCCGAGGTGGTCGACCGTGCGCTCGCGACGTTCATGGGGGATGACGAGCGGATCGAGTTCGCCGCCGAGCTGGTATGCCGTGCCGGGGAGCCGGTCACGGTGCTGGTCACCCAGCGGCGTCTCGTGGTCGTCGAGAGCCGGCTGATCTGGGCGACACCGCTCGTCCGTACGAGGGTGGCTGCGCGAGGCGGCAGCACCCCTGAGGTGTGCCTGTTGGCCGAGGTCCTCACCGACCATCTCGTGCTCGGCGGGGGTGTCGCGTCCGTGCATTCCGGCAAGCGGCAGTTGACGCTGCGGCCGGACAGCGACCAGGACGCCTGCGTACGCCTCCACGCCTATCTGCGTGCGGGTGGCGCCGGCCAGCTCGAGGGCTGGCCGGCGGCCGAGTGACCGTCGTTGATGTGGTGCTCAGTCCTTCGGGTTGAAGAAGAAGCCGATCGCGAGTGACCAGGCAAGGTGCCACACGTACACGCCCAGCACGAGTTTCCAGCCGAGGTTGTGCGACATGAAGCCCGCGTGGAGAGCCGGGAACTGGGTCGGGATCCACCACAGGCAGCTCAGCGTTGCCAGGACCATACCCATGGCGACTCCGCGGGCGACGTTTCGCGCGGTCGTCAGCGTCTTGCCCAGCAGCGGGAAGACCACCAGCGCGTAGCCGAGTGCGAACACGAGGCCGTTGAACGTGTGGAAGATGTGCCCTTCGAACCACTGCGGCGTGGCGGCCGCTTTGGGCATGAGAATGGCGCCATTGAAGTAGGCGAAGTCCAGCTTCGGCAGGCCGATGCCGGGTAGCCAGTAGCCGATCATGTCGGCGATGTGGAGGGCCGCGAAGCCCGCTACGAGTCCGCCGATGAGCCGGTGGTTGTTGACGTACTGCGGCCAGTGAAGTCCGGCAGTCTGGTGCTGGACCACCGGCTGCGCCGGGTCGGCCACCGGTACCCGCCGGGTGGCCAGGTCCTCGCGGGTTGCCATGTGGCCTGCCCGGTACGGCTGGTGAGTCGAAATGATGGTCTCCTTCGTTGTCCCGGGGCCGGGGGGGCCCTCCCCTCGCCCGCCGGCCCCGGGTGGGGCGTTATGTCCGGTATTGGGTACTCCATCGCACTCGACTACGCAAACTCCAGCGCGGCGCGCGGCGCTGGGCGCGCCGCCGTGGTCGAGGCGGTGGCCGGACCGGCGCCCCAGTCGCTGGTGCTACCTTGCGCCGGTGACCCTCTTCTACCTGACCGGCGCGTTGCCGCGGATGAACCGGGCGCGGCTGCCTGGGCAGGCGGTCACGGAGGGTAGAGCGCGCGGATGACGGACCAGGAGTGGTTCCTCACCGCGGCTGAGCGGGGCAACCACGCCACCGAACTCGACCACCGACGCGGCGACGGGGCGGCAGCATGGTCTGGCGGGAACACGGTCACGCCGCTGGTGCACGGCGCGACCTATTTCGCCCGCCTCGTCGAGGTCGTCACTGCCACCGAAGCCGGGGACGTCATCATGTTCACCGACTGGCGTGGCGACCCCGACGAGCGTCTCGACGAGCCGGGCGCCGAGGTGTCGCGCGTGCTGTGTGAAGCCGCCGGCCGCGGTGTGATCGTCAAGGGGCTCATCTGGCGTTCGCACTGGGACCGGTTGGCGTTCAGCGCGGAGCAGAACCGGCATTTGGGCGAGGACATCAATGCCGCGGGCGGTGAGTGCATCCGCGACATGCGGGTGCGTCCTGGCGGGTCTCATCATCAGAAGTTCGTCGTCGTCCGGCACGCCCGACACCCCGAGCGGGACGTGGCATTCGCCGGCGGTATCGACCTGTGCCACAGCCGGCGCGACACCAGCGAACACCACGGCGACCCGCAGCGGCAGCCGATGAGCGATGTCTATGGCCCCCATCCACCGTGGCACGACATTCAACTGGAGATCCGTGGGCCGGCGGTAGGGGATCTCGAGTTCAGTTTTCGGGAACGCTGGAACGACCCAACACCGGTCAGTCTCAACCCCGCCTACCGGGTGGCCGACGTACTACGGCGCGACGATGACGACCCGTCCACCCTTCCCGCGCAGCCGTCCGACCCGTCACCGGTGGGCACCCATCTCGTGCAGGTGCTGCGCACCTATCCGTCGCGGCGTCCCCGCTACCCGTTCGCTCCGGACGGGGAACGCAGCATCGCCCGCGCCTACCGCAAGGTCCTCGCCCGCGCGCACCGGCTCGTCTACGTCGAAGACCAGTACCTGTGGTCGGATGACGTGGCCTCCTGCTTCGCCGACGCGCTCGCCGCCAACTCCGACCTGTTACTTGTCGCGGTGATCCCTCACCACCCCGACCAGGACGGTCGGCTGAGCCTCCCGATGAACCTGGTCGGACGCCGGCAAGCGCTCGACCTACTCAACGCAGCCGCTCCCGGCCGCGTCGGCGTGTACGGGATCGAGAACCACCACAGCAACCCCGTATACGTCCACGCCAAAGTGTGCGTGATCGACGACGTGTGGGCCTCGGTCGGCTCCGACAACTTCAACCGCCGTTCCTGGACGCACGACTCCGAGCTGTCGTGCGCGGTGATCGACCAGGTCCGCGACATTCGGGAACCGCGCGTTGTGGATCGTCACGGTGACGGCGCCCGCGTCTTCGCCCGAAACCTTCGCCTGGAACTCGCCCGCGAACACCTCGACCGCGACCCCGGTGACGATGCTGACCTGGTCGATCCCGGGTCACTGTTCACCGCCTTCGCCGAAGCAGCGCAGCGGCTGCAGCACTGGCACGACAGCGAACGCACCGGTTTGCGGCCACCCGGCCGGCTGCGGCCCTACCAGCTGCCGCGGCTTTCACCCTCGACCATGAGGTGGGCCGGCCTGGCGTACCGCACCGTCGCCGATCCCGACGGCCGCCCGCGGCACCTGCGCCGGACACACACGTTCTGACTGCGCACGTACCTCGCTCGCCGTCAGCCAGGGCTGGTTGGCAGGGCACCTGCTCAGGCAGGACCATGGCTAGGTGGGACGCAAGAAGAAGGCTGAACGGCGTGTGACCTTCGCCGAAGTAGTGGAGGCTGTCGTGGCCGCCGATCCGGGACCGCCTGCGGAATGGGTTTCTTTCCCCTCTGCGCTTGAGGGCGGTGAATACACCGACGAGCAAGGAGTGCGGTGGCGTCTTCGTCGCGGCGAGGTCAGGGTCTCCAGGGTCGAACACCTGATGCGCGACCCCGATGTCCGTGTCCTCCACGCGCTGGGACCGGAAGTTCGTGACGTCCCGGTGGAGGAGCGAGAGGCATTCCTGGTCACGATCCGTCCGTACCTCAAAGGCGTGAAGCGCCCATCGTCCGGCGACTTCACCGACTACTTCCTCGGCGAGTTCAAGGACGACAGTCACCGCTCGCTCCTCGTCGTCGAAGAACGGTGCTGACAGCGCAGGGCCCCCCGGCGTGACCACAACGAACCGCGAGACCTGATCACTAGGTCCGTCAGGCCGGGCCCCAGGGACACCGTGATCCCAGGGCCCACTGGCCCATGCGCGGTACTCATCGACGCTCGTAAGGCGGTCTGTCAGAAGTAGTCGTCGGGCGCGCGCCACGGGAGCTTGGAGCCGTGTCGAGACGGATTCAGTTCGACCGCAGCCAGGACTTCATGTGGTCCCACAGGGACCAGGACGCTCGAGGATCGTCGGGTTCGTCGGCAGCGACTGCTCGTAGGTATTCGCGTAGGTCGGCGATGTCGGGGTGAGGCATGCCAGGTCGGTGGATGCGGTAGCACTCACGGATCCGGGTACGCAGTTCTTCCTCGTGCGGTACTTCCGACGCCAGTCCAAACCGTTCGGCGTAGTGCCTGCCATCGCCGCCCTCCAGCCGAAGGGGCCTCGCCAGTCCGTCATAGCCGCCGTGCCATTCGACGTAGTGCATGAAATCGACATCGAACTCCGACGGATCCTCGCCGACAACCACGTCGCCGTCGTCGAAGAAGACCACCACAGGACCTACGACCCTTCCATGCTGAGCGTCGTGATCAGTCATAGGTGTACCGGTAGCTGCGGCCCCGTGGATCTTCGCGACCGTAACCCGCGTCTTCCTCACACATGTCGCCTCGCAGATCAGGGTGAAGGTCCGTCCACGCGGGCGCGCCAGGGACGGGAACCAGAATCTCCCATAGGTAACCGCAGAGAGCGGGTTCTGTCTGAGCAGGTTGGAGATGGCACGTTGCCGTAGGCCGTTCCGGTTCGTCTTCATACCTGAGGCGCGTCTGCGCTTCTCCTGGCAGGATCCTGGCGAGTCCGCGCGGAGTGGACGGCCAACCGAGCCTTTCGGTAGCCACGACGTAGTTCATGCCACGCATGCCTCCTAGCCTGGCCTCCTCGCCCCCGGACTTCCAGGCGATTCCTTGTCCTTGCGTAGCTCGCACCGACCCCGCTGCATCCGAGCAGCCCCACCGAACGGTGCGCCGACAGCTCGCATCGAGTGGCCGCCGGGGACTCTACGCCTTTGGCGGATGCTCCCCGTGCAAGCGCCGGTCCAGCCAGGCCGGCCACCGGGGCCAGCGGTGCGCCCACTCCCACTCCCGCTCACGCCGCAGGTAGTCGCTGGCGAACGCGACGGGATCGGTGATCGGTTCGGGTGTGCGCATCCGTCGTTGGTGGTCACGTAGGCGCGCCCGCAGGTCTGCTTCATCGCGTTCGCCCGTGACGGTCAGCACGACTCGTTCTGCCGTGGTGGTGGCGTTGACGATGCCGCCGGTCTCGGTGAACAGGGCTACGTACTCACCCTCTTCGACGTCGATAGCCTCCATGTAGCCGGTCGCGTGTTCCAGCGACCGGAAGACCAGGGCGTCGTGGTCCCGGTCGAAGACGAACACCGCGCGCACCTCGTCGGCCATGCGCCCATCATGCGGGCTGGTCAACAACCACGTCAGCAGACGCCAGCCGAACAGGCACCGGACGCCTCCGCGCGGCCATGCCCTGCGGGCCGGCACCAAGGCGTCGTCCTCGGGCTCAAGTCGCCTTCCCGGCAAGGTGCCACAGGAACAGGCCGAAGACGATCGCGACCACGCCCCCCACGTGCGTGAGCATGTGTGAAACCCGCCCCACGGACCCGCAGAACCGGTACGACCGGCGCTTACCCTGCCTACCTATGGCAGGTCGCGGCGCAGCATCTGTGCCGAGGCGGGCCCCGTGCTCGGGCTGTCAGACGGCCTCGGAGATGACGTCCTTGGCGCGGCGGACCAGTGCCTGGGCGAGCTCGATCTTGTACGCCGACCCAGGCAGTGGCGTGGCGTCGCCGAAGCCGACCGCATCGCCGTCGGGCGACTCGACCAGCCACGGCACCGGGGCTACCCCGGCGAGTGCGACCCGCACAGCCTCATCGGACCGGACCGCCGCGACGCCGACCAGGGCGAACGCGTACCGCTTGCGGTCCATCGCCTTCAGGTAGGTACTGGCATCGGGCCGCGGCACGTCGATCTCCAGGATCAGCTCGCCCGGTTCCAACGCGGTGACAGCCCGGTCGTCGTCGGTGGGGAGCCGGTACAGGTCGGCGATGGGCAGTTCCCGCCGTGACGTACGCACCGTCGCCTCCAGCGCGAGCAGCGCCGCGGCCGGGTCGGAGGGGTGCGCCGAGGCGCAGCGGCTGTTGCCGAACACCGCGTGTTCGTCGCTGCGTCCGTCGCGGGCCAGGCACTTCTCGCCGCCTGCCAGCCAGCAGTCGTGTCCGAGTCGCCAGTACCAGCAGCGGGTCGCCTGCAGGAGGTTGCCCGCGATGGTGCCCATGTTGCGGACCTGCGGCGACGCCGACAGTCGGCATGCCTCCCGAAGGGCATCGGGCAGGCCGGTCGAGGCGTCGGCGTGTTCCAGCTCCGCGAGCGTCGTACCCGCACCGATCCGCACCCCGCCGTCGTACGGGGTGATCTCGCGTGGCAGCACGGCGCGGACGTCGACGAGGGTGTCGGCCGCGAGCAGCCCGTCGCGCAGCAGCGGGACAACCTCGGTACCGCCGGCCAGGGCCACCGAACCGGTGCCGAGCCCAGCCTCGCTGGACTCGGCGTCGGCGAGGCTAGACAGTCGCCGGAGCTTCATGGCGTTCCTTCGCTGCTTGTCGGTCGGCCGCGTCGCGGAGGGCGCGCAGCATCTCCTCGCGGTCGAGGGGGAGTTCGTGGACGTCGGCGCCGGTCGCGTCGCGGATGGCGTTGGCGATCGCTGCCGCGACCGGGATGATCGGTGGTTCGCCGAGTCCCTTGGCGCCGAGGCTGGTGAGGTTGGGGTCGGGTACGTCGACGAGCTCGGTGATGATCTCGGGTACGTCGGCGATCGTGGGCATGCGGTAGGCGTCCAGCGTCTGGGTGAGGATCTGCCCGGTGGTCGGATCGAGCAGGCGTTCCTCGGACAGGGTGTGGCCGATGCCCTGGATGACGCCGCCCTCGAGCTGGCTGGAGGCGCCGAGCGGGTTGATGACGCGGCCGACGTCGTGGATCGCGGCGAGGCGTTCGACCCGTACCTCGCCGGTCTCGACGTCCACCGCCACCTCGGCGACCTGGACGCCGAAGGTGTGCACGCCCATGCCGGTGGGGTTCGGGCCACGCGCGCCCTTGCCGAGGATCTGGGCGTTGCCGAGCAGCCCGAGGACCTCGCCGACCGGCCAGGACTCGCCGTCGGCGGCCTCGATGCGGCCGCCGCGCAGCGTCAGCTGGTCGGGGTCGCGTTCGTAGCGTTGGGCGGCGATGTCGAGGATCTGCCGGCGGGCGTCGCCCGCGGCGGCGCGGATCGCGGGACCCATCGACGGGGTAGTGGAGGAGCCGGCCGCGGCGACGGCGTACGGCCCTCGGTCGGTGTTGCCGAGGACGAGGTCGACGCTGCCCAGCGGCAGGCCCAGCTCCTCGGCGGCGATCTGGGACATGGCGGTGCGGGTGCCGGTGCCGATGTCCTGCATCGCTGTGACGACTGTGGCGCGGGCATCGGAGCCGACCCGCACCCACGCATAGGCGGGCGGTCCGCCGCCGCCGTACCAGATCTGGGACGCCATGCCGACGCCTCGCCGCCACGGCCCTTCACTACGGGCACGGACGTCGTGGCGTCGGGCCCAGTGCTTGTCGGCGCGGGCGTAGCACTCCATGAGGTTGTTGGAGGAGTACGCGGTGCCGGTGGCCGGGTCGGCTGGGGAGAAGTTGCGGCGACGGATCTCGAGCGGGTCCATCTCCAGCTTCACCGCGAGCTCGTCGACCAGGCACTCCAGGCCGAAGGTGCCCTCGACGAACCCGGGTGCGCGGAAGGCCGCCATCGGCGGGGTGTTGAGGCGGGCGGCGTACTCGACGGTCCGGACGTTGGGGCAGGCGTACAGGCCCTGCATCGGTCCGGCGGTGGAGGCCATCCAGCCGTCCCAGCCGAGGGCGGCGACGAACTCCCCGCCAAGCGCGACGATCGTGCCGTCGCGGCGGGCGGCGATGGTGAGGCGTTGGATGGTGGCGTTGCGGTTGCCGGCGGCGAGGTTCTCCTCCCGGCGGGTCAGCGCACAGCGGACGGGTCGCCCGGTGCGCTTGGCGAGTTCGGCGGCGATGAAGGTGTAGTGGCCGGGGTCGTTCTTGGCGCCGAAGCCGCCGCCCATGTATTCGCAGATCACCCGAACCTTGTCCGCCGGCATGCCGAGCGCCTGGGAGACGCCGTTGCGGACGCCCCAGATGTCCTGGGTGGAGGTGTGGACGACCAGGGTGTCGCCTTCCCACGTACACACCGACTGGTGGGTCTCGAGGGAGTTGTGGAGGACGACCTGGGTGCGGTACTCCGACTCGATCACGACGGCGGCCTCGGCCAGAGCCGCATCGAAGTCGCCGCGCTCGTAGTGGCGGGGCTCGGAAGTCAGCTGGCCGCGGCGTACGGCCTCGTCAGGGTCGAGGACGGGTTCCAGGACTTCCCAGTCGACGTCGATGAGCGTGAGGGCGGCGCGGGCCTGGCCCTCACTGTCGGCGGCGATCGCGGCGACGGGTGCGCCGTGGTAGCCGGCGAGGGCCTGGACCTCGGGGGCGTCGCCGGGGCCGATCGCGCCGCGCACGCCTGGCGCCTGCAGGGCGCGGGACAGGTCGATGTGGCGGACGCGGGCGTGGGCGTACGGCGAGCGCAGGACGGCGGCGGCCAGCATCCCCGGCAGGCGGACGTCGGCAGTGTAGGTGGCCTCGCCGCGGGCGCGGGCGTGGCCGGACTTGCGGGTGGCGGGGCGGCCCACGACGTCGAGCGGGCCGGACGGCCACTGGTCGAGGGAGTCCTCGTCGACGACCAGCCAGATGGTCTCGAAGCGTCCTTCGACTTCCTTCTCGGTCCTGATCAGGCGCGCCATGTCAGGATCGCCTCCTCGATCTTCGGATAGGCACCGCAGCGGCAGATGTTGCCCGCCATCGCGTGCCGGATCTCCTCGCGGCTGGGCTGCGGATTGCCGGCGACGAGGGCGGTCGCGGACACGATCTGCCCGGGCGTGCAGAAGCCGCACTGGAGTGCGTCGCAGCGGACGAACGCGTCGACCATCGCGTGTTCGCGCAGCCCCTCTATGGTGGTGACCTCGGCGCCGTCGACGGTGTGGGCGAGGGTGATACAGGACAGCGTGGGTTTGCCGTCGACCTGCACGGTACAGGCGCCGCAGTGTCCTTCGCCGCACGCGACCTTGGTGCCAGTGAAGCCCAGGTCGTTGCGGAGGAGTTCGGCGAGGGTACGTCCGACCGGTGCGGCGACCTCGTAGCGCTGGCCGTTGAGGGTGAGCCGGATGGTGTCGGCACCCGGTGCGTCGTTCGGGTCCGGTGCGGCGCCATTCGAGTGCGGCGCGACCTCGGCCGTCATGACCGGGCCCTCGGCCGCGAAGGAACTCCTCGTTCGGTCCTCATCAACCGTCCCTTCATCCGCAGCTGGTCCGGGTCGCCGCGCGCACACCGGAAGGCCGCCATTGTCCCGGATATCGTGCGACCCGCAGCGGGTTGTGTCCAGCGCAGGTCGCCTGGCCACGGCGGAGCCCTCGGACAGCAGCCCCCGGACAGCAGCCCCCGGAACGGGCTGGCTGGAACGGAACGGAGGTAGCCAGTAGCCCAGCGCCGTCGCCTGGTCCGGAGAGGATGCGGCAGAAGTCGAGGGCGTCGAGGGTGATGAGTTCGCCGTCGGTTCCCCAGCGGCCGCCGGCGGGACCTGTGAGTTCGAGGGTCCAGGGCCGGCCGTGGCGGTCGGCCCAGTCGCGCGCGATGTCGTCGAGGATTCGGCCGTCGTGCTCGGGATGGGTCGCGGGTGAGGAGGACGTCGACGAGGTAGCCGAAGGTCCACCTCTCCAGTCGGCCGCCGACGAACTGGGCTTCGGGCATGGTTCGGCCGAGCAGGAGGCTCGGCAGGAGTATCGCCTGGTCGACGGGGGGGGGGGTCAACGGCCTTCTGGAACCCAAACCCACGGTGGCCGCCGGCGGCCAAGATCAAGAGGCGGTTAGGGGGATGGCTCGCCAGATTGGGGTAGGTGAGACGGGCGGCCTGCCCCGCCCGCATGGCCGCGGCGCACGGAGCCTGCGTGGGGTGTGCGGGAGAGGAACCAGGTGAGCAATCCGGCTATGAGGCGATCGGCCGTCCTCGGGGGCCGCTACGTGTTGCGTTCACTGATCGGTCAGGGCGGCACCGCGGAGGTGTATTGCGCGTGTGATCGGGTCCTGGAGCGCGAAGTGGCGGTCAAGCTGCTGCGGCAAGCCTCGGTGGAGGAACGCGACCGGGCGCGGTTCGCCGACGAGGCCCGCCTGCTGGGCAGGCTGAGTCATCCGGGACTGGTGACGGTTCTCGACGCCGCGACCAGCGACGAGGAGCCGTACCTCGTGATGGAGCTGGTCCACGGGCCCAGTCTCGCCGACTGTTGCCGGGGGGTGGCGCTTGCGACGACGCGGGTGGCGGCGATCGGCGCGCAACTGGCAGAAGCTCTTCGCTATGCCCATGACAACGGAATCGTCCACCGCGACGTCAAGCCGGCCAATGTGCTGCTGGCCGAGGATGACCGCGCACTGCTCACCGACTTCGGAATCGCCCGGTTGCTGTCGGCCTCCACTGGCCACACCGCGACGGGGACCGCCGTGGGAACCGCCGCCTACATCGCGCCCGAGCAGGTACGTGGCGAGCCGGTCTCTCCGGCGACCGACGTCTACTCGCTCGGTCTGGTGTTGTTGGAGGCGCTGACCGGCGAGCGCGCGTACGACGGCTCGCCCGCCGAAGCGGCACTTGCCCGCCTGACGACACCACCTCCGATGCCGTCGACACTGCCTGCCGGCTGGCGCGACCTTCTTCTGGCCATGACCGCCCTGGACCCTGCCGACCGTCCAACCACCGTGGAGGCGGTGGACAGCCTGCGTCGACTCGCCGCCGAGACGGAGCCCGCGAAGCCTGGTTTCACGGGGCGAACCGACGTCGGAGAGTCTCCTGCGACCCGCTCGACGGCCGGCTCGCTGCCAGGCAGTGCGGTGGTGACGGCCGCCGCCGGACAACTACGGACAACGGGGCTGGGTGCCGTTTCCCGGCCGGCGGGCCTTGCACGGAGGGCCGGCCTTGCCTGGAGATGGGCAACGGCTGCGGTGCTGGCGCTCGTCCTCGTGCTCGGTGTGACCCTCTGGAGCAACACCCTCAGTGGCCGTCCCCCGCAGCGAGACACTCCGGCCGGTGTACCGGACCGAGTACAGAAGCCCCTGCAGGACCTGCACGACGCTGTGGAGGGAGACCGATGAGCCTCGTACGTCCTTGGAGACGGCACGGTCTACGCCTCGCCGGGCTGGGGCTGTCACTGCTGCTGGCCACCGGCTGCGGCGGCGCGGGCGCGCCTGCTGAGACCGTGCCCGAGCTGGACGCCATCCTCGGCAGAGTCGACCGTGCGCTCGCCGCCAGGCAGTTCGACCAGGCGCGCACGGAACTCGACCGTTTGGTGCAGGTGACGATCGCGGCCCACGAGGCCGGCGAGCTCGACAGCGCGCAGACCGAGCCCATCCTGGCCGCGGTGACCAGCCTCACCGCCAGGTTCCCCCGCTTGCAGCCGACAGACGACAAGGCGCGCGAAGAGTTGAAGAAGGAACGCGAGGAACTGGCGAAGGAACTGGCGGAAGAGAAGAAGAAGCTCGCAGAGCAGACCCAGGAACAACTGGCCCTGGAGCAGCGGCGGCAGGAACAACAGACGCAGGACCAACGACGACAGCAGCAGTCGCGTGAGCAGGAGCAGCAGACCCAGCCGGGCCAGACCACGGGAGAGAAGACCACCCGAGGGAACGACAGGCAGAACAGCAATGGGAGCAACCACGGAAGTAACAACGGGAAGAAGAAGGGGAAGAACCCGGGAGCTGGAAAGGGAAACGATCGCGGCTCTGCTTCCGGCCACAGAGGCTGGTGATCGGCGACGCGACGATATCTGTCCGGACGAGGTTCGTCCGGAGTGGACCTGAGGAACCCCCCGGCCGTCGCAACCCCGACGTCGAGAGCGACCACGAAACCGGGGAGAGGGCTGGCCAGTATTGCCGCCGCCGAGTCATTGACAGCACATTTGGGCTGTAGCACACTTCCGGCACCGCGATTACATCGTTGAATTTTTATTCAGGAGTCGCCGGTGCCTGTGACCTCCACGATCGATCCGGCCTTCTCCGTCGGACTGGTCAATCCCTGGCTGTTCGGTACCTTCGTCGAGCACCTCGGCCGGTGTGTCTACACCGGCATCTACGAGCCCACGCACCCCTCGGCCGACGAGGACGGTTTCCGCGGCGACGTCGCCGCGCTCGTTCGTGAACTCGGCGCGACCGTCGTCCGCTACCCGGGCGGCAACTTCGTGTCCAACTACCGCTGGGAGGACGGCGTGGGGCCGCGCGCGTCGCGACCTCGAGTATTCGACCTCGCCTGGCGTTCCATCGAGACCAACCAGGTAGGCACCGACGACTTCCTCGCCTGGTGTACCCGCGTCGGGCTGGAACCGATGCTCGCAGTCAACCTCGGCAACCGCGGCCTGGCCGAGGCGGTCGACTACCTCGAGTACGTCAACGGCGCCCCCGGCACGCGGTACGCCGATCAGCGTGTGGGCAACGGACATGTCAAGCCGTGGGGCGTACGGCTGTGGTGTCTGGGCAACGAGATGGACGGCCCGTGGCAGATCGGCCACAAGACGCCGGTGGAGTACGCCCGGCTCGCGCAGGAGGTCGCGCACGCGTACAAGACCTTCGACCCTGATCTGCAACTGGTCGCATGCGGCTCCTCGAACCCGGCGATGCCGACCTTCGGCGACTGGGAGCGCATCGTTCTCGAGCACTGCTTCGACGACGTCGACCTGATCTCGGCACACGTGTACTACGAGCCGATCGGCGGCGACGACGTGTCCTTCCTGGCGGTCTCGGCGCACATGGACCGCTACATCCGCGACGTGGTCTCGACCGCGGACCACGTGGCAGCCAAACGGCACTCGCAGAAGCGGATCAACATCTCCTTCGACGAGTGGAACGTCTGGTTCGCAGCCCGGCACGCCGAGAAGGAGGTGGAGCAGACCGCCGAGGTGACCGAGGCACCCGCGCTGATCCAGGACGTCTACACCGCGCTCGACGCGGTCGTGGTCGGATCCTTGCTGATCACCCTGCTCCGCCACACGGACCGGGTCGGGGTGGCCTGCCAGGCGCAACTGGTGAACGCGATCGCGCCGATTCTGACGGTGCCGGGCGGAGCCGCGTGGCGGCAGACGATCTTCCATCCGTTCGCTCTGACCGCCAAGTACGCCCGAGGCACCGTCCTGATGCTCGGCGGTGACCATGGGCAGGTCGACACTCCTGCCCATGGTGCGGTCGAGCAGGTGTGGGCAGTCGCGACGCACGATGCGCAGTCCGGTGAGCTGGCGATCTTCGCCGCCAACCGGTCGCTGGCCGACCCCGCCTCCTGGACCGTACGGCTGGGCGCGTTCGGCGAGCTCCGCCTGGTCGAGCACCTCGTCGTCGGCGACGAGGACCACAGTGCCGTCAATTCCGAGGATTTCCCCGACCGGGTCGTTCCCAAGGCCGGCGTCTCCGCACTCGCTGGTGACCAGTTGTCCGTCACGCTCCCGCCGGCATCGTGGCACTGCATTCGACTCGCCAGCCGCTGATCTTCGTGCTGCCGTTGCTGTGGATGGTGCTCACCACGTTCAAGACCGAGTCCGACGCCCGCTCGATCCCGATCCGGGTCATGCCCAGTGAATGGACCCTGCGGGCTTAATCGCCACGCTCTTCGTCCCCGGCTTCATCTTCTTCATGCCGAACTACCTCACGATGAGCAGGCTCGGCTGGCTGGACAGCTACTGGGCACTGGTGGTGCCGGGTGCGGCCGGCGCGTTCGGCGTCTTCTTCCTCCGCCAGTTCTTCCTGTCGATCCCTCGCGAGTTGGAGGAGAGCGCACTTATCGACGGTGCGAACTCGTGGACGATCTTCACCCGGATCGTGCTGCCGCTCTCCAAGCCCGGGCTGGTGACGCTTTCGGTACTGAGCTTCCTCGGCGCGTGGAACGACTTCGTCTGGCCGGTGTTCGTGCTCTTCAGCCCGAACAAGATGACACTGACACCCGGCCTCGCCACCCTCCAGGGGGCGTGCACCACCGACTATCCCGTGGTGATGGCCGGGGCGACCGTGGCGGCCGTCCCGGTGTTGATCCTGTACGTCGTCGTGCAGCGCTACGTGATCGAGGGCGTCGCCAACAGCGGGCTGAAGGGCTGAGCACCCAGACAGCACGGCGACGCTGATGGTCGCAGCCGCGCCCTGACCGTGGTCGTTGACGCTTGTCAACGATCGCTTGACGAGCACCAACGGTCCGCCGCCGGCCGTCGTAGTCGGTCGACCACCGAAGGTGGGTACTGGCCGAGTTCGGAACCCAACCGTCCAAGACCTGAAATTTTCGGCCAAGATGCGCTTCACACGACCGTCGCGGGGGCGTGTTCCCCCATCCGCGCAGCCGAAATGACGAGGTGACGGCGTGAAAGATCACGGTAATGCTCCGTGCAGGGGCCTGTTCGACGGGGATGCACGCACCGAGTTCGGCCGATGACCCGGCGGAGACCGGCTCCCACCCACAGGGGCAAGCGGAAGGTACTGCTTGCCGCGACCACGGGGGCAGCCGTCGCACTCGCGGCCGTCGGTGTCCTTACCTACTCGTACGTGTTCGCGTCCGTCGAGCCGCAGGCGAAGGTGCTGTACGAGCCGACCCCGAGTCAGAGAGTCGTCACCCACCGCCCGAGCCGGAGCGGAGTGCGTGTGCCGCTGCCGACGGCTACCGAGATGGCAATGGCGAGCACGCCGACACAAACGCCCACGCCCACGCCCACTCGCACGGCCACGCCCACACCGAAGCCGACGAAGACCGCCACGCCCAGGCCGAAACCCAAGCCGGCGCCGAGGCCGAAGGCAGTGCCCAAGCCCCAGCCCAGGCCCGAACCGAAACCGAAGCCGACACCGAAACCCAAGCCGACGGCCGTCCCCACCCGACTGCCGGATGGTCGACCGAACTTCCTGTTGCCCTTCAGGTGCGGGCAACGCTGGCGCGCCACGACCTACGCGGGACACAACCCCGAGCAGGGCAAGATCGACTGGTTCTTCGAGGACGGGACCACGCGAGGCCAGGACGTGCTTGCGTCCGCGCCGGGCGTCGTCGCCCACATCTCGCCGGGCTCCGGCCTGATCGAACTCGACCACGGTGGCGGCTGGTACTCGGTCTACATCCACATGCCCACGTTCACTGTCGGCGAAGGCCAGAAGGTCGCACAGGGCCAGAAGATCGGTGAGGTCGGCTCGGTCAACACCGGAGTGGCCCACCTGCACTACGAGCAGGTCTACGACGAGAACGGCGACGGCCGTGGATCGACGCCGTCCGAGATCCAGATCCCGCTGATCATCCAAGGCGCGAAGTACGCGCTCACCGAGTCGACGGATGACGTGGTGGTCACAAGCAAGAACAACTGCGGCTGAGATCACACTGCCTCGTCACTGCGGCCGCTGGCTACGATGTGGCGCACCAGCGCGACATGCATCTGCGCGCTGTGCCAGAGGCGAGGGAGCGTCAACCAGTATGAGCACGGCATCGACCGGTTGGTCATTCGTGACCACCGACTCGCTGGAGAAGGTCTACACCGATGGTGATCCGCGTCCGCTCGACCGGTCCATCCCGCAGAGCCTCTTCCTTCGTGAGACCGGGTCCGTACAGGTGGCGTTCAGGCCGCCGCTCGACGGACGCTCTCCGGATCTCCGGCCGATCGTCTTCGAACTGGCGGGAGACGCGAGCCGGTTCGCGACCCTGCACACGGTCGAACTGGTCCCGTGCACCACCATGGCCTATCCCGGACTCCACGACGATCGGTACGACCGGGAGGCGCCGGGCCTGTATCCGGACCTGCTCCGACCGGCTGTGGACGGCGAGGTCATGCCGCTGTTCGGTTGGTGGCGCGCAGTCTGGATCGACCTGCGAGTGGACGACGCGGCGGATGCCGGGATTCACGAAGTGTCGATCACGGCACGGACCGCCGACGGTGATCGTCTCTTCGAGGACACGGTCGAGTTCGAGGTGTTCCCGTACGAACTCCCGCCGCTCGACATCGTCAACACGCACTGGTTCCACTGCGACGGACTGGCGCACTACTACGACGTGCCGGTCTTCAGCGAAGAGCACTGGAACGCCATCGATAACTTTCTCGGCCGTGCTGCCGAGATGGGTGCGACGTCGGTACTCACGCCGGTGTGGACCCCGCCGCTGGACACCGCCCGTGGTACCACGAGAACACCTGTCCAGCTTCTCGACATCAGCTTTTCGGCCGGTCGCTATTCGTTCGGCTTCGACAAGCTCGGTCGCTGGCTGGACCTGTGCCGCAAGCACGGGTTGGCCCAGGTCGAGATCGCGCACTTCTTCACCCAGTGGGGGGCCGAGGCGACCCCGGCGATCTACGTCGAGGAAAACGGCGAGACCGTGCACAAGTTCGGCTGGCATGTCGGCGCCACGGATCCGGCATACCGCGAGCTCCTCGAGCAGCTCGTGCCGGAGCTTCGGAAGTTCCTGGCCTCGCAGTGGTCCGGCGACGTCATCTACCACGTCTCCGACGAACCGCACGGCAAGAAGGCGCTCGCCACCTACGAAGCGGCGCGTGCGGTGATCGCCGACCTGCTCCCCGGCTGCACCATCGTCGATGCCCTCAGCGACTTCGCCTTCTACCAGAACGGCGTGGTGCCGATTCCGGTGGTGGCCACCAATGCGATCGGGCCCTTCCTGGACGCGAAGATCGACGATCTGTGGGTTTACTACTGCGTCTCCCAGCAGCGGGATGTCGCCAACCGCTTCATCGGCCTGCCGTCGCTTCGTAATCGCGTCCTCGGGCACCAGCTGTTCGCGTTCGACGTGGCGGGCTTCCTGCACTGGGGGTTCAACTTCTACAACTCGGTCGGTTCGCGTTCACACGTCGACCCGTTCCAGGACACCTGCGCCGGAGGCGGGTTCCCGGCCGGCGACCCCTTCATCGTCTATCCGGGGCCGAAGGGTCAGCCGCTGGACTCGATCAGGTTCAAGGTGTTCGCAGCGGCCATGCAGGACCATCGGGCGATGCAGGCACTGCGGGACGTCGCGGGCAAGGATGCGGTGATGCGCCTCATCGACACCGACGGCAGCGGAGGGAGCCTCAGGTTCGACGCGTTCAGCTACGACCCGAATCACTACCGGCGTACGCGCGAACAGATCAACCGGCTGGTCGCGGCCGCCTGGGCAGACGCGGGCGCCGCATCATCGTCCTGACCCGCTCCCTGCCCGCAGAGCATCAGGCCGGTGCGTAACGCGAGAACGTGATCCCGGAGCGGAGGGCCCTCGAGTCCAGCAGCCTCAGCGCCGGCAGCGCGAACCCGTCCGGGAACAGCCGCCGGCCGCGGCCCCTGGACGACCGGGTAGACGAACACCCGGTACTCGTCGACCATGCCGGCCTCGATCAGGGTGTGGCAGAGGGTGATGCTTCCGGTGACCACGATGTCCGCGCCTGGCTTCGCCTTCAGTGCGCGAACCTCCTCGACCGGGTCGCCGGACAGGATCGTCGTGTTCTGCCACTGGGGATCGGCCATCGTCGTGGAGATCACGCACTTCTGAACGCGGTTGAGGTAGTCCGCGACGCCCGTCGGGTCGTCGGCCTGCTGGGGCCAGTACCCGCGCAGGTCCTCGAACGTCTGGCGCCCCACAAGGAACGCGTCTGCGCGGCTGTCCTGGCGGTGTAGTTCCTGGAGCAGGTCCGAGTTGTCGACGGCGCCGCCACCCCTCGGCTACCCGGCCTCGCGTTCGGCTGCCTGGAGCCGCCGCCACTTGGCCATCGAGTGCGTGATCTCCTCGCGCAGGAACGCGAAGAACCTGCTCGTCTCGTCCATTCGCCGGCCGGCGGGGGAGTCCGGACCCAGGATCGCGACGCCCTCGTCGGCGCCGGCCTGCACCCGGACCAAAACTGGGTCGGACTGGCTGATGTAGTGGCTCCAGGTGTGCTCGTGGATGCGGCAGAAGTCGTGGCGGCTACCGGGGTCGCGCCCGCGTTTGACCAGCCGTACCTGCACCAGATACTTGACCGCCCCCGAGATCGCCGAGGCGCCGACGCTCAACTGCTCGGCGAGCTCGGCGGCCGACAGCTTGCCGGAGTCGGCGACCATCAGCGCGGCGTACACACGCGCGGCCATCCTGGGCATGCCGGATTCGACCATGATCTGCGCGAACCGTTCCCGGAAGGCGGCGACGGCGCCCTCGTCCGCTCCCACCAGCGGCCCCCTTCCTTGTCGTGGCCCCGACAGAATCCGACCTTGTCGCAGACTTCACGAATTTCGTGAAACAAGAGTAGCGTCGACGTGTGAGCGACACCGAACTCGTCGGAGTGCAGAAGACCCTCAGCCCCATCCTCAGGGCCAAGGCACTGGACAACCGCCTGCCGGACCCGATTCTCGGTGACAGGTACGCCGAGCAGGCGATGCGGGGGATCGACCCCGACTACGACAAGCGCAGATTCGGCACCAGCCAGCTGGGTCTGGCCGCCGTCGTGCGCGCCAAAGCCCACGACGACTGGGCCCGAACCTTCCTTTCCGATCACCCCGATGCGGTGGTGCTGCACCTTGGCTGCGGCCTCGACGCCCGGGTGTACCGGGTCGACCCACCCGCCACCGTCGAGTGGTACGACCTGGACTACCCCTCCATCATCGAACTACGGAAACGACTCCTGCCGCCGCGTGACCACTACAACCTGATCGGCTCCAGCGTCACCGACCTGGCCTGGCTGGACCGCATCCCCCGCGGCCGGCCGGTGCTGATGATCGCCGAGGGCCTGGTGCCCTACCTGACCGAGGCCGAGGTGCGGCAACTGCTGACCGGCGTCGTCGATGCGTTCCCCGCCGGCCAGATCCAGCTCGACCTGGTGACGGTCTGGGCGTGGCGAACCTCGAAGTGGGATCCCACGCTGCGCAAGTACGGCGTCCGGTTCCACTGCGGCTTCGACGACCCGGCCGCACTGGCCCACTGGCACCCGCGGCTGGAGTACGTCGACGATGCGCCGATGAACGACTCGCCGGTGCTGATGGCCAAGGCGCCCGCGAACGTACGCCGGATGTACCGCGTCCTCAACCTGCTGCCCGGCATGAAGCGGTCCGTCCGCATCGTGCGGTTCCGGTTCTGAAGCGCCGACAGTTCCGGCGTTCGGCAAGCCCATATGCAGAACGGCAACTGCTTCGGGACAGTGGGCCTGGACTGGGTACTGGCCTTCAGCGGGCGGCGGACGGTTGCCCGCGACACGGAAGTGGGCGGTAACCCCTTGCGCCTTGCCGGTATCACCTATGCCTATGCCTATGGGTCTTGGGCTGGACGCGCCGGGGGAGGTGACGTACAGCCTCGGCAAGAGGTGTGCGCGGTTGACGGCGAACGTAGGCGTCGATGATCACGTCAAGGGCTACACCACTGGCGCGACGGTGCGCTTCCAGGCGTACGCCGACGGGCAGAAGGTTTTCGATTCCGGCGTCCTTCGGCCGGGATGACGGTCGACGTTGACGTGCCGTTGTCCGGTGTCGACACGCTTTCGCTCCGGATGGGCGACGGTGGGGACGGGAGCTACGGCGACCGTGGCGACTGGGCCGATGCCCAGGTCACCTGCGGCTGACGCAGCCCGAGGATCAGCGCACGCCCTGGTCGAGGCCGAGCCCGCGCCGGCCCGTGTGGTTGAGATCGTCAGGTGAGAAGCGGTTGGCCCAGGTGCGTTCGTAGTGCTCGTCCGGGAAGTCGCTCGGGCTCGAACCGGTGAAGAACGCGTCGCGCACCTGGGCGGCGTACTCCTCGTTGCGTGGGCACCACGGCGCGGCGGGGATGTAGATGACGTTGCCCCAGCCCTGCTGGTCGGTGACCGGCGCGACGCTGTGGATCATGTCGCAGTGCCACCACACGGAGTCGCCGGCCTTGACATCCGGGATGCCGGTGAGAGCGTCGATCAGGAGCGGGTGCCACTTCTCACTGACAGGAAAGACCTGGTTGACAGTGACGCCGCACATGTCGTCGTCGGGCACGTCCGGCAGGAGTGGCCGCAGCATCAGGTACGCCATCGCGCCGGTGATCGGGACGGTGTGGAGTACGCCCTGGTCGTGGTCCATGTCGGACAGGGCGGTCCAGCCCTGGAAGGTGCGGAACGCCGAGCACATCGTGCTGCCCGGGTACTGCTTGCCCACCGTTCGGTGAGCCGCCTGCCAGGGGTCGTACTGCTCCACGGTCCCGTCGAACAGATGAGCAAAGGCCTTCTGGCTGGACCGCGTCATCCACAGGTCGAGGGTGCCGGGATCGAGATGCGCGCCGAGCCCGCCCGAGTTGGTGCCCGGCGGCCGGCGTCGGATCCGGTCGGGATAGAGGGAGTCGCGGTCCGGGTCGAACCACTGGACACCGTCAGCGGCGTACGTCCACTGACGGTTGAGGAATGCCTGCACCCGGGCCATGCGGTCGCTCTGGCGGGCCTGCATCTGGGCCGGGGACCAGTAGATGGGGTAGATCTCGGGCTTGGAGCCGACGCTGCCGAAGAAGTCGTCCCCCGGTCCGCGGTAGTCGGCGAAGAAGTCGTTGCTCTCGACGTACTCGACGATTTCGCGGTCCCAGGCCAGCGCCTGGTCACGTTCGAAGTGCCCACGTACGACCAGGCACCCACGCCGGCGTAGCTGGGCCACCTGCTCGGCCGAGACTGTCCCGGCGGCGATGTCGGCGTAGTCGATGACAGGCCAGATCGGCTCGCCGTTCCTGCGGGCGGCGGTGGTCTGTTCGACCTCGGCGCGGATGCCGTCCTCGACGACCTTGAAGACCTGCTCGACGGTACGACCGGACGCGGCGATGCGGGCACGCAGCGCGGCCTTGATCTCGCGGATCGCCGCCGGCAGGTCGTCCGGCGTCTGGTCCCAGTACGGCAGCGGGGGCAGGGTGACAGGGCTCGCCGACATGGCAACTCCTTCTGGTCACGGCTCCTTACTTGAACGGGACTCTAGGCGTACGCAGCTTTCCAGGCAAGGCTCCTGTCTAGAATGGCCCCGTGGATCCCGCCAAGCCTTCCCAGGAGTTGCTGCGCGGCCTGACCGACGAGCATGTGCTGTCGGCTCTGATGCGACGGCGCCGGATGACGCGTGCCGAGTTGGCCGCCGAGACCGGTCTGTCGAAGCCGACCACGGGTGAGAGTGTGCGGCGGCTCGTGGAGCTGGGGCTCGTGGTGGACACCGGCGAGCGGAGCGCGGGCGGACGTGGCCGCGGCCGGGTCGGTTCGTACTACGCACTCGCCGCCGACATCGGCACTGCCCTGGCAGTCTGCATCGCGCCGGAAGGGATCGTGGCAGAGTGCGTCGACGCCTACGGCGAAACCCAGGTGCGGGCCGAGGAGAAGATCGACAGGCCGGCCCGCCCGGAGGCCGTGGCCACAGCGGTGGTTGCCGCGACGGAACGGGCCCGTGATCGCGCCGACGGGCCGTTCCGGCTCGCGGTCGTCAGCGCGGCCGGCCCGGTGGATCGTTCCACAGCCCGCTTGATCCGTTTCCCGGACGAGCCGTTCCTGATCGGCGAGCTCGATCCGGCGGAGATTCTCGGGCCGTACGTCAGTGGGCCGGTCCTCGTCGACAACGACGTGAACTGGGCGGCGCGCGCCGAACGCGACCACCACGATGGCCCGCAGTCACGGGACTTCGCCTACGTCTTCCTCGGCGAGGGACTTGGTTGCGCGATCGTCAGCGACGGGCGGGTCATGAAGGGTCACACCGGGATGGCGGGCGAGATCTCCCATGTCGTCACCGTCGGAACAGAGGGTCGTGCTACCCAGCTGATCGACGTCTTCGAGCAACTCGACCTGCGCCAACCCGGCTCGACGGCAATCGACGTCGACCGGCTGGTGGCCGCCGTCACCGACGACCAGGGTGGCGCTTCAGTACGCCGAACGCTCGGGCAGGCCCTCGGCGGAACCCTCGTGGCCATCGCCGCCCTGGCCGATCCCGAAACCGTCATCGTCGGCGGCCCGTGGGGAACCCATCCGGCCGTGCTCGAGACGATCAACTCCGCGGTCGGCAACCTGCCCCGGCGTCTCGAGATCCGCGCCGCGCAGCTCACGGTCGAGCCTTCCCTGACCGGCGCGCGCGCGGAAGCTCTCACCCGCCTGCGCAAGGCAGTCGTCGCCGCTGCCAGGAACAGCGCTGATCGCGCGCGGCTTTGAGATGGACAAGGGTGATGTGCCCCGACACGACGGTGGGTGCGGCCAGGCGACGGTGAGCCCGTTCGACAGTGATCGCAGGACCGGCGCAGCCGCCGTCGCGGCGCGTCACGCCAAGTCGAGCGACCTCGTGTCACGCGTTCGATTCATCCTCGGCTGAGCAACTGCGGCCGGCTGCAGCGGTTCAAGGTAGCCCGGCCGGGGTCGTGACCTACTCCGTGAGGGGTTACGCGGCGGCCGGGCCGTGGTGTTCGAGGCGTTCAGCAATCCATACCTTGATGATCGATTGGCGGGTGACGCCTAGTCGCCTCGCCTCACGGTCAAGCGATTCGATCATCCATACCGGGAAGTCCACATTCACCCGACGCTGCTCGAGGCCAGGTCGCCGTGCCGCCGCAACGTCGAGGGAAGACGAGACATCTTCTCCCTCGTCGAAGCGCCGATCGAATTCGTCAGCTCTCATAGAGTCCTACCTCCTCCTGCCGGGAACGACGTACCGAGATGATCCTGGTTGTGTCGCCTCGATATGTGATCACTGCCGACCAATGCTTGTCTCCGATTCGGCCGATCAACAACCAACGAGCTTCGTCCACGGTCCGGGCTGGGACTCCGATCCGCCCGGGGTCGTCCCAAAGTGCCTGCGCTTGGATGAAGTCGATCCCATGTTTGTCCCGGTTCGCCACGCTCTTGGCTGGCTCGAAGTCGAAGTCCATCAATAGTATACCTCCACGGTATGATAATCATACCCTCAAAGGGCAGGCTCCCGTCGTAGCCGAGTCGCACGAACGTTCAGCCCCAGGGGGTTCCGGGCTTGGCCGACGGCTTGCCGGCACCGTGTAGCCCAAGCAGAGGCCGCGCCGAACCCTGTGGTTGAGGTCGGCCGAGAGAAACGGTTGGGCACACGGAGTCGCCGGGGTCTTCGGTGCGGGCCGTGTCAGGTCCGTGTCAGGTCGACGTCAGGCCGGGCGCGGAAGATGGCTGCATGCCAACCAACAGCACGTCCTCGACCAATTCGCAGTGGACCGGCATGGTGCCGGTCGACGACACGGCCTTGGCTGTCACCGACTCCGGGGGCCCCGGTATCCCCGTGGTCTACCTCAACGGCCAGTTCGCGACCCAGGGGTACTGGCGGCGGGTCCTAGCCGAGCTGGGGACGGGGTGGCGGCACATCACCTACGACGAGCGGGCTCGCGGCAGGAAGTCGAAGCGTTCGGCGGACTACTCCTTCGAGGCCGCCGTCCGCGATGTCGATGCCGTCCTCGCGGCGAGGGACGTGGAGCGGGCGCTGGTCGTGGGCTGGTCCTACGGTGCGGTCGTGGCGGCGCACTGGGCAAGCCGCAATCCCGACCGCGCCTCGGGTGCGGTCCTGGTCGACGGCGCGTTCCCGTACGACTGGCTCGACGAGGCCATGGAGCAGCGAATCCGGAAGCTGTTCCGGCGGATGGGCTGGTTCACGCCGCTGCTGCGCCCGACGGGCCTCACCCCGCGGATGACGGCAGAACAGCAGGCTGACAGCAACATCGAGCTCGGCAAGCTCTCCCGAGAGCGCGAGCTGGGTCCTGTGCTGGACAACATCGCCGTCCCGGCCCGGTATGTGCTTGCTTCCGGTACGTCGTTCGGAAGCAAGGGCGATGAGCAGGAACGCATCCGCGCCGGCCTCGACGGGGTGGTCGAGCGAAACCCCAACATCCGGATCAGCGCGAAGGTCCCCAGCAACCACGGCGCCGTCCTGCGCAAGGACTTCGCGGCCATCGCCGAAGCCGTACGCGAGGTCGCCGCCTTTTCGCGCGCGAACCCGAACGACTGAGCGCATCCGGCAGACACAGTCTGCGTAGCTTCAAGGAGAATTTGTCATGGAACTGACTATCGGGGCCGTCATACTCCTGGTGGGAATCCTGATCGGCCGTTTCCTGCCTGGCTGGGGCCGCCCGCGGCGGAGCACCCTGGAGGAGGTCAAACCCCTGTGTGGGTGCGGGCATGCGTCTTCGTTCCACGAGGAGAGAGGCAGGTGTCACGCACTCGTAGAGGTAGCACGATGGGATCAGGGAAAGTGGGCAGGAATCGAGTCCGTTCCGTGTAGCTGCCAGAAGTACGCCGGGCCAGAGCCACTTCCGGCCTTCTACGCTCCGGAGCTCACCGAGTAGGCGGATCCGGTGCCTCTCCGGGTCGGTGACGGCAAGCGCCTGCCCTCAGCCCGTACGCCACCAGAGCGTGAGGTTGTGAGTCGACCCGCCGGGCTTACCAGTCGACAGGACGGCTGCGTTGGCGAACCCGGCGGCGGCCATCGGGCGTTCGAACCTGTGCGTGTCGGCCGTGGTCGGAAACACGACGGGTCGCAGCGGCCAGTCGACCTTGCCGAGGAGATCGCCGAGGAGGTCGTCGAATCCGGGAAGCACATGGAGGTCGAGGAGCCACGCACCGCCGAGCGTGAGTGGGCTGGGAACCACGTGGCACCACCCGACGACTCCTCCGGCCGGACTCTCCGCAACGTACGATTGCACGCCGGCAAGGTCCAGTTGCCCAAGCAGGCCGAGAAAACTGCCTTCCGCGCTTCCGTGCTCGTCGATGCCCAGGGCCGGCGACCTCGGGGTCGTCTCCCCGGCAAGGGGGGCACGTGCGAGTGCGAAGCAGAGCGCGCCCCAGTCGTCCCACATGGTTCGCCGGATCGACGTGCCGCCCGTGGCCGCCGGTGCCGGGTCGCTGCCGGGCTCTGCGAACCAGTACATCTGTCCTGACTCCGGAACCGCCGACCGGAACCCGAAGGAGCTGTAGACGTCGTACGGCATGGAGCCGTAGCCGGTGGACAGCGTGAGCCGAGTGAACCCCAGCTTCCTGACATCCTCCATCTGTGCCGCCATGAGCTGGCCGAAGGCACCGCGGCGGCGCCACCGGGGCTGCGTGTAAACGTGGCCGAGGACCCCGAAACCACGCGCTCCCGCCACCATTACGTGCGTGACCGGCTCACCGTCCACGCATCCGACGTAGAAGTGCGTCCGCAGGCTGTCGAGCGGGTGGTCGAGCGCGCGCTCGATGTGACCGGCGTAGGGATCACCCTTGTGACGCAGGAAGAACTTCAGCCGGCCTGCCCACTCCGGATCCGGAGCATCGACCGCCGTGAGTTCCAGCGACTCGCCGCTGGTCAACTTCCCGAACCCCAGTCGGCGATACATGTCGCGGGAGCCTCCTTCTGGGCGGACGTCGCCATGTCGGCCCACACACCGTACGCCCTCCGAGTAGTCAGCGTCGCAGTTCGTCAGGGTGCCTCGCCATGGTGTAGACCCGTACAGGAAGATCAGCCAATCACGACGCGGGATGTGCCGGCATGAGCGAGACAGGTGGCAACGTAAGCGTGCGGATGGTCCGTGACGACTTCGCGGACGTCCCACAGCACGAGTTGCCGGCGGGCTATCGGTTCCGTACGTACGAGGCGGGCGACGACCGGACCTGGACCGACCTGCACCTTGCGGCCGAGCCGTACGTCGACGTGACGCCGGACCTGTTCGTTCGTGAGTTCGGCACGGACCACGCGCCGCTGTCCGATCGCATGTTCTTCGTGGAGACGCTCGAAGGTGAACCCGCGGGGAGCATCACCGCATGGTGGGAGCGAGATCGCCACAACCCGAGGGAACGAGGGCGCATCCACTGGGTGGTGGTGCATCCGGACCACCAGCGGCGCGGCCTCGCCAAGCCGATGATGACGCACGCGATGCAACGGCTCGCGCAGAGTCATCCCGGCGCCGTGCTGGGGACGTCGACGGGGCGTACGTGGGCGCTCAAGGTCTACCTGGACTTCGGCTTCCATCCGGATCCGGACGAGCTGGCCAGCAGCCCCGGGGTCGCAGCGGGATGGCGCGGCGTACAGTCCCGGCTGAACCATCCATTACTGGCGAGCCACCTCCGCTGAGCCGGCGCAGCAGCATGCGACTCTAACCTCCCGGGCAACTAATGTTCGCGTGCATGACGTTCGAACTGACGGACCCCTTCGGCGATCACGGGATTCGCCGCGTCGCCGCGGTCACGGACGAGGCCCTTGCGCAGCTCAGCGTCGACGACCTGCTGGACGAGCTGCTCGAGCGTGTCAGGGACCTGCTCAAGGTGGACACGGCGGCAGTGCTCCTGCTCGACCACTCGTCGCAGTCGCTGGTGGCGACGGCGGCGAAGGGGATCGAGGAGGAGGTACGCCAGGGCGTCCGCATCCCGATGCGCAGTGGCTTCGCCGGCCGGATCGCCGCCGAACGACATCCGATCATCCTGGAGCACGTCGACAGCACCAACGTGTGGAACCCGTTGCTGTGGCGTAAGGGCATTCGATCCCTCCTGGGCGTGCCCATGGTGACCGAAGGCACCGTGGTCGGCGTACTGCACGTGGGAACCCTCAGCCCCCGGCGGTTCACCGACGAGGACGTGAAGCTGCTGCAGCTGGTGGCGACCCGAGCGGCTCTGGCGACCCGGGCGCGGCTCTCCGACGCCGACCGCGCAGCCGCGGGCACCCTGCAACGCAGCCTGTTGCCCTACCAGCTGCCGACGCTGCCGGGGTTGGACGTCGCCGCACGCTACGTGGCCGGAGAGGGCGGCGTCGGCGGCGACTGGTACGACGTCTTCCACCTTCCCTCCGGTGCACTGTGCCTGGTGGTCGGCGACGTCATCGGGCGAGGGCTGAACGCCGCAGTGGTCATGGGCCGGCTACGCAGCGATCTCCGTGCGTACAGTCTCGACACGGAGGACCCTGCCACTCTTCTCGCCAAGCTGGACCGAAACGTCCACCACTTCGGCCCTGACACCCTGGCCACCGTCGTCTGCGCGGTCATCGAGCCGTCGCTGGACGTGATGTCGATCTCCGTGGCCGGACACCTGCCGCCGATCATGGTCGGCCCGGACGACGAGGCATCCGTGCTGGACCTCAAGACGGATCTGGCCATCGGAGCCGTCCCGGACCAGGTACGTCACAGCAACAGGATCACCTTCGAGCCCGGCTCGGTCCTGTGCCTCTACACCGACGGGCTGGTCGAACGCCGTGACGAGCCGATCGACGAGCGCATCGAGCTTCTCCGCCGAACCATCAGCGCCGACCGGGCCGAGACTGTCTGCGCATCCGTCATGTACCAACTGGTGGGCAACCAACACGTACCGGACGACATCGCGCTGCTCTCGATTCGCCGGCTGCCGCGCTGACCCACGGCTACGGCCCAGCAACCGTTGGTTGCGGATTTGCCGGAGGTTGGCGCGCCGGGACGCGTGACCATGCCGGGGGGGAACCCGGAGCCGGGCCGCGATCTAGGCTGACTGGCGCTGTCGATTCCGGGCTGGCCGTACGACGTAGAGGCGTACGGACCAACCGACCAGCTGAACGGAGACCTCCCATGGCCCAGTACGCCATCCTGATCTACGCCGACGACTCGGCCCACAGCCCGGAAGCCACCCCCGAGGACCTCGCGGCGCACGACCGGCACGCCGAGGAGCTGATCGACTCCGGAGCGATGCTCGCCGCTGCCGCGCTCCAGCCGCGGGACACCGCCACCTCGGTCCGCGGCGACGCCATCACCGACGGCCCGTTCATCGACGCCAAGGAGGTCATCGCCGGCTTCTGCGTGATCGAGGCGCCCGACCTGGACGCCGCCCTGAAGATCGCCCGGAGCAACCCCGCCACCCAGCAGGGCGGCGGTGTCGAGGTACGCCCCGTCGCCGGATTCTTCGCCAAGGGCCTGCCGGAGGCATGACCGCATGACCGACCCGGCAGACGTCGAAGCGGGCGACGTCGAGGCGGCGGTCGTCGACGCGCACCGTCGCGGTTGGGCCCTGGTGCTCGCCGCGACGGTGCGGGTCGCACGTGACCTGGACCTGGCCGAGGAGTGCGTCCAAGAGGCGTATGCCGCGGCGCTGGAGAGCTGGGCCCGCGACGGCATCCCGGACAACCCGGCGGCCTGGCTCACCACGACGGCGAAGCGCCGGGCGATGGACGCGGTACGACGCGAGCGGGTGTTCCGCGCGAAGCTGCCGTTGCTGGTGGAGCCGGAGGAGTCGGAGGACTCGGTGGACGAGGCGGCCATGGACGACCCCTTCGAATCGGCGACCGGCGACCCGGCGGACGTCGTACCCGACGAGCGGCTGCGACTGATCTTCATGTGCTGTCACCCGGCCCTGGCGCAGGACGGGCAGCTGGCGCTCACCCTCCGGCTGGTGTGCGGGGTGTCGACCGGCGACATCGCCCACGCGTTCCTCGTGTCGGAACCGACGATGGCCGCCCGGTTGACCCGGGCGAAGAAGAAGATCTCGGCCGCCCGCATCCCCTTCCGGGTGCCCGAGGCGGCCGAGTTGCCGGACCGGCTGCGCGCGGTTCTCGGGGTGATCCATCTGTTGTTCACCGCCGGCCACACCGCGCCGTCGGGCGGGTCCCTGCTGCGTACGGACCTCGTGGACCAGTCGCTGCGGCTGACCCGGATGCTGCGGAGCCTGATGCCCGACGAGCGGGAGGTGTGGGGGCTGCTCGCCCTGTTGCTGGTCACCGACGCCCGGCGTGCCACCAGGGTCGACGGCCGGGGCCGGCTGCTGCGGTTGGAGGAGCAGGACCGGTCGCGGTGGGACCGCGCGGCGATCGCCGAGGCACACGACCTGATCGTGGACGGCCTGCGCGGCGGGCGGCCGGGCCGCTATGTGCTGCAGGCCGCGATCGCCTCGCTCTACGCCGAGGCGCCGACCTACGACCAGACGGACTGGCCGCAGATCCTGACGCTGTACGACGAACTGCTGTCGGTGTGGCCGTCGCCGGTGGTGGCGCTGAACCGCACGGTGGCGCTGGCGATGGTCAGCGGACCCGCGCGGGCGCTGGCCGAGGTCGAGGAGCTGGGAAGAGACGGCCGGTTGGCGGGCTACCAGTATCTCTCGGCAATCAGGGCAGATCTCCTTCAGCGGCTTGGCCGCGTCGACGAGGCCGCCGCTGCCTATCGCCAGGCCCTGGAGTCGACCACCAACGAAGCCGAACGGGACTTCCTTGCCGGCCGCCTCGCCAGTCCTCAGCGGCCGTAGGACTTCCGTCTCGCCAGGCCGGCGTCGTTGCTCGCGGCAGCCGGAGCGGGTGCGGTGGCCACCCGCACCGTGCGCCGTCGACGGCGTTCTCGCTGATCGCGGGGAGGACGGTCGCAGGTACGTCAGATCGCGCGGGCTGGCGGAAATTCGGGTGCCGACCTGGAGCGGCAACTCCTAGGGTTTCGCCCATGCCGTCGCCCGCCACGAGGCTGTCCTCGTACCCCCCGCTGAACGTGCAGGTGCACACGCCCCGGCTCTCCTTGCTGGGGGCGACGGACGAGCTGCTGGAACGGCTCGTACCCACGGTCCGCAGGGGTGTGGCCACGGCGCCGCCCTGGCCCTTCGACGACCCGATGTCGTTGTACAAGGACAGCCCGGAGCGGGAATGGTCCTGGCTCCGCGCGGTGTGGGCCGGCCGTGGACGGGTCACCGACAGCTTCTGGCGGCTGTACTTCGTGGTGGTGGTCGACGGCGAGCCGGTCGGCATGCAGGACCTGGTCGGGACCGACTTCGCCTCCTTCGGCACGGTCCACACGTTCTCCTGGCTCGACCCTGACCTTCGCGGTCGCGGACTGGGCAAGGAAATGCGCCAGGCCGTACTCCAGTTGGCGTTCGACGGAATCGGGGCTCGGTACGCGGGCAGCGACGCGTTCTTCGACAACCACGCCTCGAACCGGGTCTCGCAGGCGCTCGGCTACGAGCGCAACGGGAACGACTGGGACACCCGCCGCGGCGAGCCGGCCGAGATTCACCGCTGGCGGCTGACCCGCGAGCAGTGGTCGAAGAACCGCCGCGACGACATCGAACTCGTGGGCGTCGCCGAGTGCCTTCCAGTCCTGGGGATCCACCCCTCGGCGTGATCGCCGGGCCGGCGGTCGGGTTCCCTGGGCTAGGGCCAGAGCTTCCGGAGAGGCTTCTTCCCGTCCTCGACGTAGTCCGCGATGGGTTTGGTGCAGCCGTCGGCGTACCACTGCTCCAGGGCGGCCGCCGGCGCGGTCCTGACGTACGGACTGATCTACTACACCGTCGCGATCCTCGACGCGCTGCTGTGGCTTGCAACGCTCAGGGCCACCCGGGCGCGCGGTGTGCGCGGGCCGGTGACCGCCTGGATCGTGGTCGCGGTCACCGCGACCCTCGCGCTGACCCTGCTCGGGGCGAGCGAGTACGGCACAGCGATCTTCCCGCCGCTGTGGGGCATCCTCGCCGCCCTTCCCGCCGTGGCCGGGATCATCGCGGTCCTGCGGATGCGCCGGCGCGCCTGACCTACGTGCCGGGCGGCCCGCTCAGAACCTTGGGGGCGTACTCCAGTAGCTGGATGCGGCCGTCGAAGGTCCGGCTGTCGATCATTTCCAGTGCCACGTCGGGATAGCCGTCGTAGATGCGCTCGCGACCAGTGGCGCCGGTGATGACGGGGAAGACGACCACCCGGAAGCGGTCCACGAGGCCGGCGTTCAGCAGGGCGCGGCACAGGGTCAGGCTGCCGATGGTGCGCAGGGACTCCGAGCCCTTCTCCTTCATCTCCCGTACGGCCTCGATCGGGTCTGTGGAGACGAGCCGCGAGTTGGGCCAGGTCAACGGCTCGGTCAGGGTGCTCGAGAAGACGACCTTCGACAGGTCCGCGAGGACGTCTGTGCCCTCCTCGCCGGCCGCGGCGAAGCCCGACATGACGCGGTACGTGGTCGCGCCCATCAGGACCGTGTAGTCCCCTTCCGGCGCCTCGCCCAGCCACGAGAGGTACTCGGGTCCTTCCAGCCCCCAGAAGCCCGGCCAGCCGTCGGCGGACGCGTAACCGTCAAGCGAGGTGATGAAGTCGATCAGGAGTTCCGGCATCGTCGTTCCTTCCACGAGTCTCGGGAGACCTCACCTGCTGAGGACACGCGCCGAGGCGAGAACTCATCGCCGGCGACCGTGAGAGTTCCTGCTGCTCCTGCTGTCAGAAGTCGGTCAGGGGTCGCTCTTGTGCGCCGACCACGGCCCCGACCATGGTCGTACGAGGGACCGAGGAGTGGGAGGCACGCCGTGGAGGGCCCGCAGGTGAGGGAGGAACGCGGCGAGCTGAGCCTGTCCCCCTCGCAGAATCACCGGTACCTGGTGCAGCACACCACCCCCGCCCTGCGCTTCCCCGGTGGTGACGTGGCGGCCTGGCAGGAACGGCTCCGCCCCAAGCTGCGTGAGCTGCTGGGCATGCCGGAACCCACGCAGCTTCCGCTGCGCGTACGGACGTTGTGGCGGAGCGAGCAGAAGCTGGGCACGGTGGAGAAGGTGGCCTTCGCCGCCGAGCCGCACTCGGACGTGCTGGCGTACTTCTGTGTACCACGCGATCGTCCAGCGCCCTACCCGACCGTGATCTGCCTGCAGGGGCACAGCACGGGGATGCACGTCTCGATCGCGCGTGAACACGACGACGAGAACGTGCCCTTCGCCGTCGATGGTGACCGTGACTTCGCGCTGGGCGCACTGCGGCACGGGTTCGCCGCCCTGTGCATCGAGCAGCGCAGCTTCGGCTACCGACGCGAGCAGGCCCAGGCGGCCACCTCCCCGCACGGATGTCACGACGCCGCGATGCAGGCCCTGATGCTGGGGCGCACGCTGGTGGGTGAGCGAGCTTTCGACGTGGACCGCGGTATCGACTACCTCACCGAACGGGGCGACGTCGACCTGTCCCGACTCGGGGTGATGGGAAACTCCGGCGGCGGTACGGCGACGATCTACGCCGCCGCGCTGCTGGACCGCGTGCGGTTCGCGATGCCCTCCTGCGCCTTCTGCACCTACGCGGACTCGGTCATGAACATCTACCACTGCGCGGACAACTACGTTCCCGGCCTGCTCCGATGGGCCGAGGCGGCCGACGTACTCGGACTCTTCGCACCGAAGCCGGTTGTCGTGGTCGCCGGCCGCGACGATCCGATCTTCCCGTTGGCCGCCGTCCGCAGGGCGTTCGACGACCTGCGGACGATCTACGCCGCGTCGGGAGCCGACCGAAGGTGCCGGCTGGTGATCGGTGACGGCGGGCATCGCTTCTACGAGGAGCAGGCGTGGCAGGCTCTGCTGGAAGTGCTGGACCCGCCCGGTGGCGGCCGAGCTGACGCAAGCGGGAGTTGACGGCCCGGCCGGCAGCTGACCCGTCAGGGCTCGAGGTCGGTCACGCCTCTGCCGCTCGCGATGTCGAACGGCACCGAAGCCTGGTCGTGGACGATCAGCCACTCCCCGTCGGACTTCTCGAAGCAGAACGTCCCCCGGACCCACATGCCGCTGGTCGCCGGACCGTTGCTCAACGTGCCGCTGAGCCGGCCGAAGCAGTGCCCGAACGCGACGTCCCCGCCCGCGGTGACGGCCAGGTCGCGAACCTCGTACGACACTTCCTCGAAGATCGTGAACACCTTCGCCCAGTTCTTCAGCTTCGCGTCGATCCCCACGTGCTGCAGGGGTGGCTCGACGTCGAAGGACACCACGTCGGTGGCGTAGATCCGTCTCAGGGCATCGAGGTCCTTGGCTCGGATCCCCTCGACGATCTGGTCGATCCGCTGCCTGATCCTGGCTTCGTCCTGCTCGCGCTGGGTGGACATCGCGGTCGGTCCCTCCGCTCGGTGTGGCCGGTCGGCCCTCGTCACCGGTACGACGACGCAGCCCGCCGGAACGTGAGATCCGCGACCGGCTTCCCGGCCGGACGTGGCGGAAAGGACCGGGCTTGGGGTGACCGCCGGTGGTGGCGGGGGGGTCAGGCCGCCACCACCGTGTTCCGAGCGGTGGTCAGCAGAACGGCGGTGCTGAGCCGACGTTGGTCACGTACCGCGCGGCCACCCATGCGCCGGGGCCGTCACCGGTGAGCTGGTACCAACGGGAGTTGCCGTCGACGGCCTGGCTGTCGGCCTTGCAGACGAGTGCCAGGTATCCCCCTGCGCGGACCGAGGACACGACCGCGTTTCCGGTGTTCGGACCACTGCGTACGTTCAGGGCCACCAGAGCCCGTCCGTCGTACTCGTTGCCGTTGCCGCAGAACCCCGGCGCGGTCCCCACATTGGCGACGTAACGTGCGGTGACCCACCTGCCGGTGCCGAGCTTGTACCACACGTAGTTGCCGTCCACGGTGGGCCCGAACACCTTGCACAGGAGCGTGACCGTCGCCCCGGACCGCAGCGTGCCGACGTCGGAAGCGAGCGTTGTCGGTGCACTCCGGACGTTGAGGGTCGCCAGGACCTTGCCCTGGTACGTCGTGGCGGCCGAAGCCCCCGGCGCCGCGGCCAGCATGACCATCGAGACCAGGACCGTCGCGGCGGCGGTGACGATGCCACGGCCGCGACTGCCTACTCGCAGCCGACCCAGCCCGGGGACGCGGAGCGCTGCTGCGTACTCGCGAATGCGGAGGCCAACCCGCCCACCTCGGCCGGTACCGCGCCCGATGGCTGCGATACGGATGCGACTACTCATCATGAGCCTCTCTTTCTCGATGATTGCCGCACTTTGGCTGGGAAGACGTGCGAGGGGCGGTGACGGTTGTACGACTCAGCGAAAGAGGGATCCCTTCGTCAGGCCGTAGCCGGCGACGGCCGTGATGCGACCCACGGCGAACCGGCAGTGGCGAAGGTCCCGGACAGACCTGACCGCTGGACCCTGATCCGCCGGATCGGCGTCGGGTGACCTTGGAGGTGACTCACCCACCAGCCGGGCTAAGGACAGGGCGGTGACGCGTGAACAACGGACGGATCCTGGTCGCCCTCGATCGCTCGTCGACGAGCAGACATGCGCTGCAGTGGGCCGTCACCGAGGGGGACCGTCTGGAGGCGGCGGTCGAGCCGATCTACGTCGAGGGTGAGACCGACGTCGAGGCCCTCCTCCCCCTGTCCCGCGACGCGGCCCTCCTGGTGCTCGGGCGGTTGCCCGAAGCGGACGTCCTCGGCTCCTCGCCGATGAGTCGCTGTCTGCGCCAGGCATCGTGCCCGGTGGCGGTCGTTCCCGATGTCCCCGTTCCGGAGCAGACCGGCGCGGTGACCGGCGGCCCGCAAGGCTGGCTTGACGGTCTTGCCGAACGGCCGGTACGGGAAGTGATGAGCACCGACGTGCTGGGAGCGGACTCCGCGACGGACGTGGACACCGCGTGGCGGATGATGCTCGGCGCCGGGTTCGCCCATCTGCCGGTGATGGAGCAGGGGCGATGTGTCGGCGTCGTCCACGAGGCCGATCTCCTGTGGCGGATGTACGGCTGGTCGCAGCGCGGCCGGGCGCCGCTGGTGGCCGACGTGGCCCGGAAGCCGGCGCCCACCGTGGCGAAGGATCTGACCGTCCGGGAGGCCGCGGAGGCGCTGCGCGGGAGCGTCGGCGATGCGGTCGTGGTCACCGACGAAGAAGAGGTCGTGGGAATGCTGACCGCGCACGACCTTCACGCGGCGCTGTTGCGGCAGCCGGTGCCCTCGGAGGGGCCGCTCGTCGTCGGAGTCGACGGGTCCGCGGGCTCGCAGTACGCCCTGACGTGGGGACTGCGGTACGCCGGGCAGACTGGCCGAGGCGTTCTCGCCTCGTCGGTCAGCCTGCTCGCCCCGCGGCCGGCGTTCCGCACGCTCCCGGCTCCGCGTGAGGAGCTCGCGTCCGCCGCCGGGGCGCACAAGGAGGTGCTCGACACCGCGCTCGGCCAGGCGGAGCCGTCCGAGACCCCGGTGCGTTCCGCGGTGGTGTACGGGCGACCCGGGCCCACGCTGTGTGCGCTGGCCGCCCACGCCGCCGGCCTGGTCATCGGCAGCCACGGCGCGGGTGCGTCCCCGGACTCCCTGCTCGGTTCCGCCAGTGCGTACTGCGTTCGGAACGCGCGCTGCCCCGTCATCGTGATCCCGCCCGCACTGACCTCGGGCTCGTCTGCGAAGCGCGTCGCGGGCAGCGCCGCACGGGATGGATGACGGCGGCCTCTCCCTGTCCGGCTAGTTCGTGAGCAGGCAGGGGTTTACGGGGCCGAAGGGGAACGGCCTAGTCTCTGGACATGACTTCCGCAGTCGTGCAGGCACCGGCCGGTGTCGACGTCGTCGTCGAGGCGCTCGGAACTCTCGCCCCGGGATGGCGTGACCGGACCGGCATCAGCCACGCCGAAGGCTGGACCAGTGTTCCGATGCGCGCCGACGCCGCCGGCCGCTTCGCCCCGCTCCTCGCGCGTCTGCTCGGCACAAATGTTCTGCGTTGGGAAGACGATGGCGCGACGTGCCGGGTGACCTTCTTCCAGCCGGACGGGGAGGTGGTCGGGCCGGCCGACGCCGCCGATACCGAGGCGCTGGAGGCTTTCGCCAAGACGTTCGCGCGGCGGCAGGTCCTGCACGTGACACCCACGTCGGGCGGCGATCGCACCCGGCTGCTCGGTGAGGCGTCCGCGGCCTCGGGCGGCGGGACGGGCCAACAGGCGCACCGGGCCTTCGCATCCGTGCTGGGGGTTCCGTATCCCGCGCCGGCAACGCCGGCGGACTCGAATCCGTCAGTGCCCGTACTCTCCGAGGCCAGCGTGCTGTCCGTCGCCGCGCCGCTTCAGCGTCGGCGTCAGCTCGAACAGGCTCGTCACATCCTCAAGTTCGTGGTGTACGCCGCCGTCGTCGGGGCAGTGGCCTCCGTGTTCGAACCCGGTTGGCCGGTCAACGCGCTGGTCATCGCGGTGGCCCTGGTCCTGTTCGGCATCTGGTACGGCCTCGGGTGGAGGCTGAAGAAGCTGCGGCAGGAGCAGCAGACCGCCTCGTGAACGCCGAACTACCGCCCTCCTCCGACGCCGAGGTTCAGCCCCCTTCGGCCATCCGCTTCATGCGGTCGATCGCGTTCTGAAGGTCGCTTTCCATGGTCATGGTGTCGCGCATGAACTCGTTCATCGCGGCTTCCATCTGAGCGGCGTTCGCGGCGAGTTCGGCAAGGTCGGGTTGACCTTCCTCCCCGATCGTCTCGTCCACCACCCGCTGCATCTGCTCGCGCATGTCGGCACGAGCGGCGTTCGCGACCTGGACCAGGGCCGCCGCGAGGTCCTCGGACGCCATCCTCATCACTCGCGGATCGAGTTGGATGGACTCGATACCGTTCGCCTCGGTGTAGGTGACGGTGATCCGCTCGTCGTCACTGGTCGCCGACCCGGTGAGCTCGGCGATCCGGCGTTCCATCTCCTGCGCGCGCTGGAGGTTCTCCCGCTGCGCGGCGACGATCGCCTCGGGATCGCGGAGCAGGTCGTTGAAGTCCCAGCTCTCCAGTGCCATGGTGCCCCTTCCGGGAACTCTCGCCCCCGACTAGTTGCGTGGATCAGAACTGATTGGCGTGGATCAGAAACCGGAGAAGTCCGGGATCGCCTTCAGGCCCTTGCGCTTGTACTTCTCCAGCAGGTCTTCCACGGCCCGCAGGCCGGAGTCCTGCAGGGAGTCCCAACCGCCGCCTCCTCCGATGTCGCCGATCTTGTACGAGTCGACGGCTGCCGCGTTGGCCGTCATGAGGGTGCAGATGGCCACGTGGCCCAGTCCCACCATGACCATGATCGCCTCCATCACCGGGACGATCTTCTGCGAGATCCTCACCAGCGGGGTTCCGATGCTCCTGATGGTGGCGGCGACACCCGCGCCGATTCCGAAGGCCCACGACATGGCCATCGCAGCAACCCACGCGATCGCCAACGCGGCCAGCACGGTCATGAGTGCGGCAGCGATGGCCAGCTGAAGGAACCGCAACATCGCGACCACAGCCGTCAGCGACGCGGTGACGTATCCGAGCTGCTTGGTGGCGTCAAGACTGATGCGGTACATCTCCAGCTGCTCGCCGAACTGCTCCTGGTCCTTGGCCTTCCAGGTCTGCTCGGTGATCGTGGAGCCGTGCTTCACGACGTCGGCGGAGAGTTGGCCGGCGACCTTGGCGGCTTCGTGGACCTTGGAGCAGGCGTCCATCATCGTCGCGGTGTCGGTTCGGATCAGCGCCAGACGCGGAGGCATCCCGAGTGCGACCTTCGCGGCACCGACGCCGGGAAGCTTCACCGGTGCGGCCTTGCCCCAGATCCCGGCCATCTTCCCGCCGCCTCCACCCATGGTGCCCAGCGCGTTGAGCAGGATCCCGCTCTTCTCCGACGGCATCGGAGTCCACAGCTCCCAGAAGGCGAGCGTCGAGGCAATCAGCGAGGAGGCGAACGCGACCTGTCCGAGGTCCTTGCCGGAGGAGACCGCACCGGCCATCGAGTCGTACGTGTTTCCCATCAGTTTCCTCCGACGTGGAAGCTGTTGACCTTCTCGGTGGCCTCCCAGTTACGCGAGCAGGCCTGTGCGCCGCGGTTCAGTTCGCCCGCCACCGTCTGCTTCCGCTCGAGTGAGTCCTCCAGAAACGCCGCCGCGAAGAAGAAGCTCATCACGACGAGCAGTCCGCCGCCCTGACCGGCGTCCATCATGGTGGTCTGTGCGTCCGCGCACTTGCGCGAGGCGTCCGGCAGGGTGTCGTCGGCGGAGCGTTGAAGACGCTTGCCGAGGTCGCTCACGAACTCCCAGTCGACCGCCTTCGATCCCATGGCGAGCAAGGCTACCGGTGGGTGCGGACGGGGCGCGCGCGAAGATCTGCACCTGTGGACAAGCCCACCGCGGGCGCTCACGAAGCGTCTCCCCGTCGACCGTGGGCTCTTCTGGCATGGCGTCATTCTGTGTCGGGTCGACAGTGGGTTGATGGCGGGTCGACGAGACGGCTCTACAATTGACCCGGCGATCTCGGGGAGGGCAATGCGACTGGGTGACGGGCCTGCACTGGGGGCACCTGAAGGCAGTGGGCGTCCAGGCGACGGTCGGTGGATCGCGAGCGCCGTATGACGGTGGACCAGGCGACACCTGGCAGCGGTGAGTCGCCAGAGGTGGTTCGGGGCCGAGCTGTCTCGTTGGTGGAGTACCTCCTGGCGGTACGGTCGCAGATCGAGAAGCCCACACGGGCGGTCCCGTCGGCTCACACCTTCTGGCAGGCCGACCTTCCCGTACATCCCTTTGTCCAGCTCGGCCGTGGAGTGGAGGATGCGGACTGGTTGCGGGTCGGGATGCCCGTGCGTCCGGAGCCGCCCAAGGTTCCCCGCGATCTGCGGCCCTTCGTTGCGGAGCAGCACGCCGACGTCGAGCCGGAAATCGACCGCGACGCCGTCATCGAGGATCACGACGTCGACGGCATCCGAACTCGGTTCGGGTGGTGGCGGGACAACGAGTGGCGGCGGTGGGCGGTCGAGGCGAACACGATCGAACGCGTTCGCCAGCTTCATCGCACCCTGTTCGAGTTGCAGCATCTTCTGGATATGCAGACCGCGACCGACGAACTCGTGTGGGGGCACGGGATCATGGAGCTGCGGGTCGGGGAGCACCGCGTCCGCTATCCGCTGGTGGTGAGCCCGGTCACGATCGAGTACGACCCGGAGCAGCCGGCCGTGAGCGTGGTGCCGTCCGGCCCGGCGCGGTTGCAGGTGGATCCGCTGACCGGCATGCCGGAGCAGCATCTTCGCCATCTCCTCGATCTGGCTCAGCCTGGTGGGCTGGTCGAGGTCGACGTGTGGGACGAGCTGGAACGCCGTGAGCTGTTCGAGCGCGCGCTGAGCCGGATGGGCCTGGATCCTGTCGTGCGTGAGGCGGGTGCTCCTGACCCTGGCGTACCTCACATCCACGACACCGGCGTACTGTTCGTGCGCCCTCGGCAGCGGATGCTGCGCCGCTTCCTCGAGTCGTTCAGGAACCGGCTGCTGGATGGCAGCACCGAGACGATCGGCTCGCTGGCGTCCATCCTGGCGCACGAGCCCAGCAGGCTGGCGATGCCCGCGGACCGGCCGGAGGCATGGCGGCCGGTCGGCGAGCGGCTGCTGATGCCGCTGGCGACGAACGAGGCGCAGGAGTCGATCGCGCGGCGGCTCGCGTTGCACCGGAGTGTGGCGGTGCAGGGCCCGCCGGGGACCGGCAAGACGCACACCATTCGTAACCTGATCTGCCATCTGATGGCGTACGGCAAGCGGGTGCTGGTGGTCGCGCAGAAGGAGGACCCGCTGCGGGTCCTGCGGGATGGGCTTCCGGAGGAGGTTCAGGCGCTGTGCCTGGCGGTTCTCGGCCGGTCCAGCGACCAGCTCACCCAGCTTCAGCTCGCCGCGCGAGAACTGTCCGACCGTGCGTCCACGCTCGACCAGCATGCCGCCCAGCTCGAACGGGACCGGCTGGCGAAAAGCCTCGAGCAGGCCGAACGCGACCTCGCCCAGGCGTTGGTCGGTCTGCGGACGATTGCCGAGGGTGAGTCCGCGACCTTCGAGCTGGAAGGCGTGGAGCTGGGGGCGCGGGAGGTCGGGGCCTGGTTGGCTCGAGAGGCGGCGGCGTACGGAGACATCCCCGATCCGGTGTCTCCGGATACGCCCGCGCCGCTGACGAGCGAGGAGTTCACGGTCCTGCTGGCGTCGGCCGCGGCGTTGACGAAGGAGGACCGTCGCGAGGCGCTCCGCGAGCTTCCGGTCGCGGCTGACCTGCCTGCAGCGGATGCGGCCAGGCGTGACCGGGCGCGACTGGCGGAGGTGGGAGAGACGATTCGTCGCCTGTCCGACCAGCGAGTCGAGATCGGCGCTGTCCGTTCTGCCGGCCAAGCCTGGGTGGAGGAGCTTCGCGGCGACGTGGAGGAGGCCGTCAGGCTGCTGGCCGCCCGGGAAGGCAGCTGGGCTGAGCGGCTGTCCACCCTCGTCTCCGAGACCCACTGGGCGGAGTCGTGGCAGGACCACCAGGTGGCGTGCCAGGAACTCCTCGACGACCTGATGGGCATCAGGCGCATCATGGGTGTGCACGAGGTGAGCATCGCAGAGCGGCAGCAGGCGGAGACCTGGCAGCTTCCGGACCGACTGCGCGAGCTTCGGCAGCGGCTGGCGGACGGTAAGCCGCCGAAGAAGCTGTTCCACCCGGCGCAGTACAAACTGGCCGAGGACTGTCGCGTCGACGGTCGGCCCCTCCGTACGGCGGACGAGGTTGACGTCGTCCTGTCCTACCTCGACCGGGACCGGTTGCGGCAGGAACTCCGCGCCAGGTGGACCGAGTGGATGCGACGCCTGGACGGACCGGCCCCGGATCCTTCGCTGGAGCCGGAGATGTGGGCAGGGACACTTGCCGCACAGGCGGCCGAGGCGACGGAATGGAACGACCAGGTCTGGCCGGCACTGCGATCGAGGATCGTTCGGCTGGCCCGGTCGGTCCCGACGACGGTGGACTCCGCCGCACTCGGAACCATCGCGACCTTGCTCGGACAGTGCCGGGAGGTCTTCGTCAGCGACCGCTTGTCTGACGAGGTACGCGCGGTGGCGACATACCTTCAGCACGGTGCTGCCACTGAGAACGCCAGCGACCTGTGGCGCCTACTCGATCTGGCCTGGAACGATCCGGACCTCCCGCGCTGGGACGACCTGCTGGACGAGGTACGCCGGCTCGCCGCGCTCCGGCCTGACGTACAGCGATACGAACAACTGCGTTCCCGCCTCGCGGTGGTCGCCCCGAGCTGGGCGGCAGAGATCGACTCCGGTACTGCCGCCGCGCCGAAGGGAACCGGTGCCGACTGCCTCCGCCGATGGCGGTGGCGGCAGACGCAGACCTGGTTCGACGCCGCAGTGGGAAGCGTGGACCCGGACAGCCTCGGCCGACGCGTCGAACAAGCTCGTGAGCGGATTCGCCGGCTGACGCAGGAGCTGGTCGTCGCCTCCGCATGGCTTGAGGTGTCGCGCGCTCTGGACGACCGCCGCCGGGCGGCGCTCGCCGACTGGGCGACGGCTCTGAGGAAGATCGGTAAGGGGACCGGTAAGAACGCCGCGATGTGGCAGGCACACGCGCAGACCGCCATGTCGCAGGCAGTGGACGCGGTCCCGGTGTGGGTCATGACGGTCGACCGGGCCATCGAGCAGTTCGCCGGTGGTGCGAAGTTCGACGTGGTCATCGTCGATGAGGCGTCACAGGCGGACATGTTCGCGTTGCCGGTGCTCAGCCTCGGCGCGCGAGCAGTGGTAGTGGGCGACGACCAGCAGATCGGCCCCCAACTGCCGTTCGTCGGCGGTGTGATGGGACTGATCAGTTCGTTCCTGAAGGACGTGCCGTCGGCCGAGCACTTCGACAACGAGTCCAGCCTCTACGACCATGCGGTCCGCCGGTCACCCCAGCGGATCCTGCTGACCGAGCACTTCCGCTGTGTCCCCGCGATCATCGACTTCTCCAGTCGTACCTACTACGACGGTGCGATCGAGCCGCTGCGCAGTGACGTTCCCGCCGGGATCGGCGACCCGGTAAACGCGGTCTATGTGCCGGACGGCATCCGCCAGACGCTCGCAAAGTTCGGCGAAGTCAATGTCCCTGAGGCCGAAGCCCTCGTCGAACGGCTCGGCGCGATCGTGGCGGACCCGGCGTACCGCGGCAAGACGATCGGCGTGATCAGCCTACTGAGCACGAGCGGGCAGGCGCTCTACCTGCTGGACCGGATCCGGGAGACCATCGGCGCAGAGGAGATGGCCAGGCGCGATCTGCGCGTCGGTGACTCCTACACCTTCCAGGGGGACGAACGAGACATCGTCCTGATCTCGACCGTGGTTTCCCCGCACAACGGTGCCGTGGCCGCCTTCACCAGGCGGGAGTTCCACCGCAGGATCAACGTCGCCGCCTCGCGGGCGAAGGACCAGATGTGGGTCTTCCACTCCATCGAGCCGTCCGAGCTGCGAAGCGACGACGCCCGCGCGCTTCTCCTCGACTACTGCCGCAACGTGAAGGTCGCCGACACTGCGTACGACGACCTCGAGGCGCGTTGCGAGAGCGACTTCGAGCGTGCGGTGCTGAGGTCGATCCTGCTCCGCGGCTACAGGCCGCAACCGCAGTTCCGCATCGGACGCAACCGGATCGACTTCGTTCTTCCAGCACCAGGGGGCAAGCGGCTGGCCATCGAGTGCGACGGTGACCCCTACCACGGGCCCGACCAGTGGGAAACCGACATCCGCCGGCAGGCGATCCTGGAGCGGGTCGGTAACTGCGTCTTCGTCCGGATCAGGGGAAGTGTCTTCACCCGCGATCCGGACGCGGCCCTGGAGCCACTCTGGCAGCGGATCGAGGAACTGAGGATCCAGCCCACCGCTTCGGGTGACAGGGACCTCCCAGGCACTGAAGAAGTGTCGATGGACGCTGACCCGACCGAAGCCGAGCGGAGCGAGCCCGAGCCGGCCGGATTGGAGCTGTTCGAGCAAGCGCCGGCGACCGGCAAGCATCGCGCGGAGCCGGAGCCGGAGCCGGAGCCGGTGGACGAGTTGGGGAGCGGTGCGTCCGTTCAGTACGCGGCCCCGGATACCTTCGAGCTGCTCACAGAGGATGCCGACCCCGCCGACCAGGGGCAGACCCGCATCGAGGGCGACTCCCGGGCGGTGTCCCACAATGTGCCGGCCGGATACAAGAGCGTGGCCTGGCTGCGTCCGGAAGAAGCCGAGGCAGCCCTCCACGCATACAACGGCCGTCGCGACGTGCCGGTCCGGAAGAACAACAAGGTGACCGGCTGGGCCAGGTACCACTCGTCGGGCACGGACCTCGCGCGAAAGTACCTCGCCAACGTTCTTGTCGGACGAGCGGGCGCGGCTGGTCCGCGGATCGTCTGCTGGGTTCGGGACTACGAAGCCACGGCAGTGGTCCGGGCAGCTCGCACCAAGCAGGACCTGCCATTCAAGGGCACAGCCGGTCGCCGTCCAGGTCTGGTGCAGTACTTCCCACCCGACTCGGACTCCGCCAGGCGCTTCCGCAGCGTCACCCGACTCCTTCGTGCCCGCGCCGAGGGACGGGACGGCCAGAAGGCGCCGGGCGCTGAGCAGGACGCTCCGCCGACGGTCCTTCCTGCCCCGGAGCCTCCCGGTGACAGCGCCGTTATTCTCGATGGCCCTCGCCGCGCCGGGCCGCCCCTGCAGCCCGGGTATGCGATCTCGATCTACACCCGGGCAGAGCTTCAGGCACTGATCCGGTGGGTTCTCGCCGACGGGCAGCCTCGCTCGTACGAGGAACTGGTCGCGGCCGCAGCAGACGTGCTCGACAGCCCGAGCCGGCGCGAACAAATCGAGGGCAGCCTGCACTCTGCCATCCGCTCCGTTGTCGGGAACGACCGGAAACGCCCCGAGGCGGACACCGGTGGCAGTGGACGTCAGAGCGTGCGGACAAGCGAGGTGCGCACCTGGGCGCGCAGCAACGGACTACCTGTCAGCGACCGTGGCCGGCTGTCCGAGGACGTCATCACCGCGTACAACCGCACGCATCCGGGCCGTCCCTTCGCCGGTTGACACCTGCGAGCGGGCGGCGAGAATCGCGCGGGCGGAGGGGAGGTGGAGGTGGACGAGGCCGCCAGTGCCCTGCTGGCTCGGATCGGTTCGTTGCGCCAGCACCAGATCAAGGGGAAGAGGTCGCCACACAAGCCGCTGCTGGTACTCCTCGCCCTCGGGCAGATGGCGGCGACCGGGTCGAGTGAGGTTCCGTGGTCGCTGGCGGAGCAGAAGCTCGCGGAGCTGATCAGCGAGTTCGGCACGCCGCGGCGCACTGGAGCGGCGCAAGGTGCGGCCTACCCCTTCACTCGCCTACAAGCGGACGGGATCTGGGTGCTCGACCGCGACGTCCCGATGGATCAGGTCGGTCCGCTGCGGCAGCACCAGGTCACGGGGAGGTTGGAGCGGTCCTTCGAGGATCTGCTGCGTGCCCGCCCGGCTCTCCTGGAAGAGGCGGCGAGGAGGCTGGTGACCAGCCAGTTCCCGGACACGGTCGCGCCCGACGTCCTCGTAGCTGTCGGCCTGGATCCAGCCCTCCTTCATGCGTGGCGGGATGCGGACCACACTGGTCGCGGGACTGCCGCGCTGCGGCGACGCAGCCAGGTGTGGAGAACGTCCGTTCTGCAGGCCTGGGACCGGCAGTGTGCGTTCTGCGGGTTCGACGGCCAGATCGGGGGTGCCACGGTCGGCATCGATGCCGCGCACGTGCGCTGGTTCGCCTTCGACGGGCCCGACTCGCTGGACAACGGGCTGGCGCTGTGCACGCTGCACCACAAGCTGTTCGACCTCGGTGCCGTCGGGCTCACGGCCGAGCTGACGATCCAGGTGTCGACCATGTTCACAGCCCGTACGAGCACAGGCAGACAGGTCTACGAACTGCACGGGCGGGAACTTACGAGGCGGACGGGAACGGCTCCACCTGCGCACGCACACGTGACCTGGCATACCACGCAGGTCTTCAAGGGCAAGCCCCTCAGCGTCTGACGTGCCACTCCGAGCCCCGGGACGCCGGACCCGTTGGTGGACCGAAATGACAGCTGCGGTGCTCACATCGTCCGCGGGCTCGACACCATCGACAGCAGTCCTGCGAAACCAACCGCCGCTACCGTCGGTAGGTGTACGGTAACCTTCGGCGCGCCGGGATCCCTGTGGAGGAGAAGATCTGGTCCGGTGGTGAAGGTGCCACGCAACCCGGGGGACCGTCGTGTCCGCCAGGCCCTCCCGCAGCCGGCATGAGCCGGGCATCATCGGAGTGGCCACGCATCGGTGTTGTCACCGAGGCCATGGCGGAGCTGACTCGTCTCGCGTCTCACCTCGCGGCGCGGCGGCACCTTGCCTTCTACGGCACGGGATTCGTGCCCCCGGATCTCGTCCGCGCTCCCAGCCGAGTACGCGCCGTGCTGGGCCGGCGAAGCCTGCCACCGGGTGTCGAGCCACACGTGGCTCGCTCGTTCGCTCCTGTCCAGGAGGTCCTCGGGACGATCGCACCCGGCCGGCTGGGGCGAACCCGTCAGTGGTTCATGGATCGTCGATCCGGTGAACTGGGTCGACGAGCCGGCCGCGAGCTGGAACGAGTTCCAACGGATGCGCTGGTCATCTCACACGGGGCGGCCCTCGAGGCCTTCCGGCACAACCGCTCGGCCCTGCGCGTGCTCAACATGCCAAGCGTTCATCCGCGATTCCGTACCGCGACGATCGAGGCGGAAATCGAGCGCTGTCCGAACCTGGCGCCGAGCATGACGTCAGACCTTCCGCCGCATGGGCGGCTGGCCCGCTTCGACGAGGAGTTCGAACTGGCTGACCTCGTCCTGGTGCCGTCTCGCTTTGCCGCGCACACTCTGGAGGAGTACGGGGTTCCGAGCGGAAAGATCGTCGTCGTGCCCTATGGGGCGCATCTCGCGGAGTACTCGAACGACCCGAAGGAGGTGTCCGAGAGACTCGAGATTCTCTACGTTGGCCGGATCACGCAGAGCAAGGGCCTCTCCTATCTCCTTGATGCGCATGCGCGTCTGCGCACGGGAAGTGCCGGCCTTTCCGTGGTCGGTGGTACGGCGGCGCAGGCGCGACTCTTCTCGAGGTACGGTCGCGGGTGGGTTCACCGTGCGGCCGTGCCCCGCTCGCAGGTTTCCGGCTATTTCCGATCAGCCGACGTGTTCGTGTTGCCCAGCTTGTTCGAGGGCATGAGCCTGAGTGTGCTGGAGGCGATGGGGCACGGGCTGCCGGTGATCGTGACGCCTGCCTCGGGGGCGGCCGACCTGGTCGCCGACGGGGTCGAAGGGTTCGTGGTGCCTGAGCGCCGTCCGGACGTACTCGCCGACCGGCTTCGCCAACTGGCCGATGATCCCGTCAGGCGTTCGGACATGGGGCGCGCTGCCCGGCGGCGTGCCGAGGCTTTCACGTGGCAGACCTACGCTGAGACCACGTTCGCAGCCATAGTGAAGGTACTGGCGTCCCACGCCTGAGCGTTCGTGCACGAAGTGCGGTGTCGCTTGGTGCATCCGCAAGGATGAACGCGGGAGGCGCCATCGCCGGTGCTACCTCGCCGGAACTGCCGCCGCCGCGTGTTGCCAAGCCGAAGAGTTGAGCGCCTCGACGTAGATACTTTCCGCTGCTCTTTCCGTCAGATCCAAGCTGCCGGGGGCGGGAATTCTGGTCTCCCCCGCCGGGACTACCTGGGCGTCGGCGAATCCGCACTCCAGAAGAAGTCGGCAGAGCGAGCGGCCGTCGTACATCCACAGATGGTGCCGATTGCCGGCCACCATGTAACGAAGTCTCTGCCGGAGTGTCCTCGGATTCGAGGAGGCCAGGACGGTCTGCTCCACAAAGGAGTCGGCATCACACCGGGACAGGTACTGCTGGACGATGAGGCCCAGGTCCGGAACCGCTATCCGAATGATTCCGTCAGCCTGCAGAACACGTCGGGCCTCTGTGAGGAACGTGCGCGCTTCCCAAGGCTCGAGGTGTTCGAGCATGTGTGAGGTGTACAGTACCTCGACCGAGCCGTCGGGTAGCGGTATTCTGCGGGTCGCGTCGGCATACTCTATGTGAGCCTTCTTGCAGAATTCGACGAACTCGTTCTGGTGTTTGTCTGTGAGGCCGGTCGCCAGGAGCAGGCGCGCCAGGAAAGGTACTTTGGCGAGCCGCAGGCTGAGGGAGTTGTCGAAGTTCTTCCAGCCGGGAGTGGGTGACGAGCCACATCCTATGTTCACTCTCATTCTCGACCTCTGGCCTGTAGCGGCTTCTCATCGGCCGATCCACCTGCCGTCGCGATGCCGACTCATGGCAGACCGTAGTTCCACTCGTTCCCAAGTCCGGCATGTCGCAAACAGGGTGTTTCCGCAGTTCGTCACCTGGGTAGGCGTCCGCCCGCGATGGACCCGCGCACTTCGGTTCGGACTGCCCACATCGGCGCGGAGAACGTGAGCCCGCCGTGGCTCCTTCAAGGCGCTCACCGCGACAGAGATCTCGGTGGGGAAGGGCTTTACATGCGAGTACTCGTCTTGTGGAACCAGCTGACCGGCTACATGAAGGCCACGCTCGAGTGCCTGGCAGAGCAGCCCGAGGTGGAGCTGCACGTCGTGGCGTTTCCATCCGCTACCGATGCGCCCTTCAGTGCTTCGGAGTCCCGTCCCGGGAAAGCCAGCTACTACACGTTCACCGACGATCTCGATGTGGGTGCGATCCGCGACGACATCGATCCGGACGCGTTGATCGTGTGCGGCTGGTCCACGTCCGCCTACCGGCGGCTCGCCAGAAGATCACGTGCGCTGCGGATTCTCTACATGGACAACCAGTGGCTGGGGACGGCAAAACAACGCGCCGGCATCATCGCCAGCCGGTGGTACTTGGGGCCGGCCTACGACGTCGCCCTTGTGCCGGGCGAACGGCAGGCGCACTTCGCCCGGCTGCTGGGTTTCCGCGAAGACGACATCTGGCGTGGGGGCCTTTCCGGTGATTACCACGCGTTTGCCGCGCGTCCAGGGCAGGTCCCAGCTTCACGTCGGGAATTCCTCTACGTGGGTCGCCTCCATGACTACAAAGGTGTGGGGGTGCTCGCGGAGGCGTTCCGCAGATACTCCTCCCTCGTACCCGATCCCTGGGATCTCACCGTTTGCGGTACTGGACCCATGCAGAAGGTCTTTGAGCAGCTGCCGGGAGTGCGCCACCTCGGTTTCGTCCAGCCGTCGAACCTGCCGGACATAGTCCGGGGCTCAGGTGCATTCGTCACGCCCAGTACGTTCGAGCCCTGGGGTGTGGTCATCCATGAAGCCTGCGCGGCGGGCCTGCCGGTCATCTGCACACCAGCGTGTGGTGCCGCGGCCGCCCTGGTCGAGGACCACTGGAACGGCTACCTGATCGAGCCGGGCTCTGCCCAGAGCCTGTGCGAGGCGATGCTCAGGATGCACTGTCTGCCAGACGTCGAACGTCGGCGCATGGGGGACAACAGCGCATTGCTGGCACGAAGGTTCACCCCCGACCGGTGGGCGGTGACGCTTGTGAGCCGGATCGACCGACGCCTGCCCGGCGGGCCCGCCGCGTCTCCTCACAGACCGAGACGACGCGTCGGGAGGGGTTCCTCCATCGCGTAGATGTCGACTCCGAAATCGCGGAGCATGCTGCTCATGTCTCGTCTCTCCGGCGCCGGGATCCGGTGGTCGCGCTTCTTGTGACCGTACTCGGGACTCGCCATCTGGCTCGGCCTGTCCAGGTTCCGGACGGCACGGCCGAGATCGAAGTGGGGGTACGCCGCGGCCGCGGTCGCCAGTGCCCGCTCGGGTTCGGTCACGAGTTCTTCGTAGTACACGGTGGTTCTCAGCGTCTCGTGGGCCAGTTCACGAGTTGCGAGGGCGTTGTCGGCGATCCACAACAAGGTCAACCATCGACTGTGCGGGCTGGACCGGGGAGCCACGTCGTCGGCATCCACGCCCAGTGCTGCCGCGGCGGGTGGAACGACATGCGCCCATGGCCATGAACCCCAGTCGGCCTTCAGCATGGACGAAACCACGGCCGCAGGGTGCCGCACCATGTATCGCACTGCGACGTCGGGAAACTGATTCTCGACCCAGCCGAGCATCCGGGCAGCACGCACCTCCTTGACCACCAGGCGCTTGGTCTGTCGAAGATCACGAAAAGAAGTCTGCGCGGTGGTCCATTTCGACAGGTGCCGGCCTTCGAACAGTCCACTCATCAGGGCACGCATGGCCGGAGCGTCCTCAGTCGGCGAGATCCTTGGATACCCGTGCACTGGAAGGATGGGATTGGCGGCAGGCGACATCCTGGGGTGCAGCGGTTCGAAGATGGGCTGTGCACCCAGTCCCGCGATCAGCGCTTCCATCAGGGCAGTCGTGCCGCTGCGTCCCGACCCGACCAGGAAGAGCACGTCGGACAACGCGGCCGGACGCAGTACGGACTCGCCCAGGGCGAGGCCGGCGTTGTAGGTACGACGTACAGCTTCCTTCCACATCATGGTTCGCGCCCTCTTCTCTCAGCCTTTGATCTGTGCCTCGGCAACGAGGATCCGGTGTGGGGGCTTGTGCAGCATGTTCACCACGAGGATCACCACCAGGGGGGCACTGTTCACCAACAGGAAGGTGACCAACGATGTGAGGCTGTCGCGATAGATCTGGATCAGCGACGCGGCGACAAGTAGGTAGGCGAAGTGGAAAGCCGTCCCCATCCCGTGGGCGTAGGCACGGCAGTACACCCAAAGACCGGCCCGCGCCAGGAGGAAGGCGACCAAGGTGAGCCCCACCCAGCGGAAGTCGACGTAGAGACTGCCCGGCATGGTGAGGACGGCGCCCTGTGCACTGAGCGGGCGATCCGACGTCGAGAGCTTCACGACTGCCTCGTTCAGCACCGGTTTGTCGGGCCACAGTGGCCGCGGGATGGGCAGGAACAGCACGTTCACATAGTCTTTACCGTAAAGAGGCACTCCGTAACGGTCGCTCTGCGCCATCGCCACACCCAGTGCATCCAGCCCAAGCTGATCGTTCGACCCACCGCTGAAGCTCTCCCCGATCCCGCGGCTCACCTCCTGACTGACGACCTGTGGTGTGAGGGAACCCGTGCGGTAGGCGGCGCCGATGGCGTCCATGGCGACGAAGACCGGGAACACGGCCACCATCCCGGCGACAATCAGTGTGGTCGGCCACCTGCGTCCCTTGCGATCCAGCCAGATCTGACCGAGCAGAATCAGCGGCAGAATGACCCGGAACCTGTCCTGACTTTGCAGCCCCATGAAGCACAGGTACATCGCCAGCGGGCAGAGCAGGTACCAGCGAAACCCCTTGACGTACACGAGACCCAGCAGAAGCAGTCCTGGCCAGGTCACCGCGAAAATTTCGTATGACGTCGAGAGCGCAACGTTCTCCGTTCCGCTGCCCGAGGTGTACGTGCGGGTGGCCAGGAAGTACAGGCCGATCGGCATCAGGAACACAGCGACGCCGGTGACGACCGCCGGTCGGAGTTCGCGAGGCGATGTAGGTGTTTCGGTCCACTTCGCAGGCGTCGGCATCAGCCATCCGAAGGCGGCCGACAACAAGAAGACGTCCGCTGCGAGCAACGCGCGTACGACTTCGGCTTCGCTCAGCCCCAAGAAGGTGGGGCTGCCCTGACGGATGGCCCAACCGCGAAAGGTGAAGAGCATTACATGGAAGATCAGGTAGATGAATGCCGGATGGGAATGCCTGCGATGGCGATTCCTGAAGAAGGCCGCGCCGCACGCGGCGACCACGGCGGAATCGACCAGCAGAGCTGTTGACAGCGAGAAGCTCATACGTAGTCCGTCTCTACGGGTGCACGGAGGGCTGGGCCGGTGCTCTGGATCGTCGCGACCGCGCCCCACGACACCAGGAACGTGACCAACGCTCCTGCCAGAGACGCGATGGCTGCTCCGACTCCCCCGAGGCCGACAGCCAGGGGGAAGACGCCTGCGAGCGTGAGAACGCCGGCAATCTGCGCCCAGGCATACGCGCGCAGCGTGCCCGACGCCTTCAGGGCCGCGCCAAGGCAGTTTGCCCCGACTCGCACGACCGCTGCGAGAAGCAGGATCGTCAGTGGCTCCGCCGCCCCGAGGAAGTCCCGGCCGTACAGGAGCTCGATCATGGGGCGCGCCATGGCGGCCATGGCAAGGGATACCGCGAGCCCGGCACCCATGCCGGCCACGACGGCGTTCGCCAGGTCCGGTCGGGAGAAGTGCCCCGCGCTGAACCGGGGAAAGAGCACCTGGTCGAGGCTGGTGCCGATCATGAGCACGACCGCCGCAATGGAGGTCGCGACCGAATAGACGCCGAGGACGGCCGGAGCGAAGAGCAGGCCAAGCAGTAACTGGTCAAGGCGTGGACCTATCCGCTGCGGCAGCGTCGCGAGGACGAGTCTTCGCCCGTAGGAGGTCGTCGCGCGTCGCTCGCCCGGCGCGAGTCGAGCTCGACCACCGCGCCGGGCCAGCGCCACAAGGAACACCGACAGCAGAAGTCCACCGATCAGGTTCGCGGCGAGCGCGGACAGGATGGTGAGCTGACCGGCTGCCCAAAGCACCGCAGCGCCGAAGGCATAGACAACCGGCTGCGTGAGACGCACCGAGTTCCACGCCTTCATACGCTGACCGGCACGCAGGGGGACGATGCTGAGGAGGGTGAACGTGTTCAGCGGAACGACTGCCGTCGTCGCGACGACCGACAACCAGGTGGCCACGCCGTGTGGCCGCACGATGTAGCAGGCGGACCCGAGCAGCACCAAGCACCCGAGAGCACTCTGTACGGCGGCATCGCGCGCCACCGCCGACCTGAGCGCCCACGCACGACTCGACGAACCACCCGCGTGGAAGATCACCGCCTCGTCGATGCCGGTCAGTGACAGCGATCCCACCGTGGCGGACCACACCAGAAGGGATATGAGCACCCCACGGTCCTCGGGACCGAGTCCCCGGGCGGTGATGACGCCACTCACGATCCCGAGGAGCATCGACAGCATGTTGACCGCGCCCGTGCCGGCCACCGCTCGGGCGGCGGAGGACCTGGTCAGTCTGGTGAGTTTCACGCGCCCGGACCCGTTGGAGAGCACGAACGACCACGAGCGTCGTTCGGTTCGACGTCGACGAAGACGTGCCTGCAGTGGATCCTGTCGTAAGCGGGTGGGTTGTTCACGACGAGAAGGCGATCACCGGGCACGACGGAACTCCTCGTCGATGATTCGCACGTATTCGCGAGCCCGCTCGCCTGGGCCGGACAGGGAGGCGAGCATGGCCTGCGCCGCCTCACGGATCGTCGCCTCCACGGCCTCGGGACCGCGCAACCATTCCTCGATCCGGTCCGCCCAGTCGTCGGGGTCGAGGGGATCGGCGTAGACCACCGCGTCGCCGCACGTCGTACGAACGAAGTCGCGGTCCGAGGCGAACACCACCCTGCCGGCGGCGACTCCCTCGACCGGAGCGGCCGAGAACGCCTCGAGCAGACTGGGAAACACCACGGCATCAGCTTGGGCGTACGCCTTCGCCAGTCCCGAGACGGGCACCGGGCCCAGGTTGACGCAGTGTCGGCGGAACCTGGCGGTCCGCGCCTTCCACTCCTCTTCGCTCAGGGTCACGGCGAACTCGACATCGTGGCCGCGACGGGTGAGCTCCTCGCCCACCTGGCCCAGCAGTTCGTGGTTCTTGTGTGCGTAGACCCGGGCGACATACAGCAGTCGGGTTCGAACACCCGTGGTGCTGCGTGGCACCGGACACTGCTCGAGCAGCGTCCGGTTGACACAGTTCGGCACCACGTCGACAGGCGCCGACAAGGCCGGAATGCGCCTGCGCGTGGCGTCGGCGAAGGCCTCGGTCTCCACAACGACCCGATCGGCGCGCTTCAGCAGTAGCCGCGAGACGATCCCGCGCGCGACCCACTTGATCCTGCTCCCGCGTGAGTGTGGAGGAACGCCTGCCGGCCGGGGGTAGACGGACGTCACGTCGGCGTACCCCACGATCCGGCGGCGCGCGCGGGCCGCGAAGTACTCCGGCCCCAGTACGACGAACGACACCTCGGCCCGAGAGCGGTTCGGCACCCAACTGGACACGTGGGCGGGACCGCGAGGGCGCACCACACGTAGCGGCAACTCCACGCCGGCGTCGGTCAGGTTCGCCGACACGGCAGGGGACACGTCGATGTCGACATCTCTCAGCCACGGACGGGCGGCGACCTCGCCGGGGTCGGCGCGAAGCGCAGCCAACTCGCTGAGAAACGACGTCGCCACCTGAAGTCCGCCGCCGTGATGAATGTTCGACGCGTCGATCAGCACTCTCGACGGGCTCATCGCATCAGACCTGCCCTGTTGCGATCGGCTGCCGTGGGCCGTGTACGAGCGCGGTTGGCGAACCTGGCAGCGGAGCATTTCGACCTGATTGACATAACCCTTACGCCTGACGGAACCGCTGTATCCCACGGCAGCTTTTTGGCCTGCGATCGAGAGCAATCGGAGGTTTTCACGGTCGCGGTAGCACTGGAGGTGAATGACAGCTTTCTCAGCGTCCGCATGCGAGCGTGCGGAACACCGGCCGTCCAGGTCAGGCCAGTGCGCTCGACACCACGCTTCGTGATCTTTACGTCGCGACGGGGCCGCTGAAGCGGACCCTCAGCTGAGGAGGTCGGCAGGCTCGAAGATCGCGAGCGGATAGCCCCGCTGGTACTCCGGCGGCAGCGGGGCGAGCCGGGCGCGGAACTCCTCGATCCGGTCGGCGACCAGTCCCTTCGCCACCAGGTCGCGCTCGGGATACGCGCCCAGGTCGTCGATTTCGGCAAGGAAGCGGTCCAGCTCCGCAGCCATCCGGACGCGTACGCCGGCGTACTGCGGATCGCCCGCCAGGTCGTGCACGCACTCCGGATCCGCCTGCACGTCGTACAACTCCTCGGCGGGTTTGCGCGGCGGCATGAAGCTCGCCGCGGTGCCGTGAAGCTCGCCGGCGGCGTTGAGGCGGCGAAGCTCCTGCATGGTGGGCATGTTCTCCATGTAAAGGTTCCGTTGACAGTACGGAATCCGGGGAAAGAAGTTGCGCACGTAGTGGTAGCGCCGATCGCGTACGACCCGAACCCGGTCGAACGACTCGTCCATCCGGTCGCGCCCGGCGAACATGTGCTCGCGCGGTGCCGCCTCGGCCGCTCCGAGAAACGCCGCTCCGTCGTGGTCGGCAGGGATCGGTGCCCCCGCGATCGAGCAGAACGTCGGCGCGAGGTCAACCCAGGACACCAGCCGGTCGCTGACGCTCCCGGGCTCGATGACACCGGGCCAGCTGACCAGCAGCGGCATGTGGATCCCTGCGCTGTAGGGCCAGCGCTTCTCCCGCGGCAGGCCGCGGCCGTGATCGGCCAGGAACACCACGACCCTGTTGCCGGCCTGCCCGGAGGAATCCAGTGCGTCGAGGACCTGCCCGACCTGCCGGTCGAGCTCGGCGATGTTGTCGGCGTGCCGGGCTATGTCGCCGCGTACGACCCGCGTGTCCGGGAGATACGACGGCACCGGCACGTCAGCCGGGTCGGTGACCCGCGGCGGACGTGGCTTGCCGGTGTCCCAGTGCTCCAGCCCTTCGCGGTCGGCGTACTCGCCCGCGTCCGGCCACATGGACGACTCGTGCGTGATCGCGAGGTTGACGTACGCGAACCAGGGCCGGCCCGGCATGGCACCGGCCCGCAGCCTGTCGACCCATGCCAGGTTGTCGTCGCGCCAGCCGCTCGTCGGCTCGAAGTTGAAGTCCAGCTTGGTCGGCCAGCTCACGTGGTAGCCCGCGTCGCGCAGCTCGTGGGTGAACAACCGCGGCGGATGCAGCAGCGTGGACCGCATCTGATGAGTGCCGATCTTCATCGGGTACTGGCCGGTCACCATCGTCGAGCGGGACGGAGCGCAGACCGGATAAGTGGAGTACGCCTCGTCGTAACGACACCCGCGTGCGGCCAGCCGGTCGAGGTTGGGCGTACGCACGTAGTCGTCGCCGTAGCAGCCGGCGATCCGGCCGATGTCCTCACCCACGATCAAAACGATGTTCGGCCGCTCGGACACGCGATCACCTCTTCTCCGCGACACACCCTACGGGCGCCGGCGCGGGGCCGGCTTCAAGCAACGATGCGCGTGGCCGGATGGTGCCAGCGGATTCGAGGCTTCGCCGATCTCGTTGACTGTTCGCGACTTGTCCAACTACGTTGCGTTTCCAATCTGGCGAAGGGCCGACCGTGGACACACTCGATGAGCGCAGTGGCAACGTCAGCAGGCGTCGGCTCCTGATCGGTTCCGCACTTGCGGCGGTGACCACCACGATCGCCGCCTGCTCCGGATCCTCGACGAACGCCGGCGGAAGGCCTTCGGGAAGTCCGAAGCGCGCCAACCGCAAGGGCTCTCCGGCGAAACCACTGGCGGCACCCAGGCAACTGCACGAGGCGCCCGCCCTCGCCAAGCGAGTCAGGGCCGGTGAGCTGCCGGCGGTCGGCAAACGCGTTCCCGGCCGGCCGTACGTCGTTCCGCACCGCTGGCTGCGGACCGGAAAGTACGGCGGAACGCTGCGCATGCCGGCGTCGGCATCCACGACGTTCTCACCGACCACCCTGATGTACGGGCACGCACCCCTGCGCTGGCTCAACGACTCCCAGGACCTCGGGCCCGGCCTGGTGGAGTCCTGGGAGTCCAACGACGACGCGTCACAGTGGACCCTCCACATGCGCGAGGGTGTGCGCTGGTCCGACGGCGCGCCGCTGACCTCAGCCGACGCGATGTACTGGTGGAAGGACCTTGTGCTGAACGGCGACTATCCGGCGGAGGCGCCGGACAGTGGCCGTTCGAGCAAGGGAACGCCGATGCGGCTGTCCGCGCCGGACGCGTACACCCTCGTCATGGACTTCGACGCGCCGAGCCCCGTCGTCATCTTCCAGTTGGCGCGATACGTCCAGTGGGACGTGTGGTTCCAGCCCAGGCACTATCTGAAGCAGTTTCACCTCACCTACAACTCCAAGGCGGGCGAGGACTGGGCCAACCAGCACGCCGAGAAGATGAACTACGCGCAGAATCCGGACTGCCCGACCCTGACCGGATGGAAGCTGCGTTCCTACCGGGAGGGTGTACGGGTCACCTGGGAACGCAACCCCTACTACTGGTGCGTCGACCCCGAAGGCAACCAGCTTCCGTACATCGACGTGCTCAGCATGCCGTTGTTCCAGGACCCGCAGGTCGGCAAGCTGCAGGTGCAGAACGGCCAGGCGGACTACGCCGGGTCCTGGGGTGCCTCCGTGCCGCTCGGTCTCGCCGATGTCAGCGGGCTGAAGCGGTCGGCGGCGAAGAGCAGGACGCGCGTCCTGCTGTGGAACACCGGAACCGGCGGCACACCGGCGTTCTTCTTCAACCACGACTACGAGAACGAGGCGATGCGGAAGCTGATCCGTACGCCTGCGTTCCGCCAGGCGCTCTCGCACGCACACAACCGCGAGGACGTACGCAAGACGTTGTACTTCAACACCGGGCAGATCACCACCGGAACGCACAGCACGCAGTCCATCGAGTACCACACACCGCCGGAGGGGCCGAAGATCTACAAGTCCTGGAAGGACAGTTACTCGGCCTACGACCCCGAGAAGGCGAAACGGATGCTGGACAAGCTCGGGGTGGTCGACTCCGACGGCGACGGGCTGCGCAACCTGCCCAACGGCGAGAAGCTGTCGGTGGTCATCAGCTACTCCGCGGACAGCACCGAGGAGAGCGTCAAGTACAACCAGCTTCTCAAGCGGGACTGGGAGAAGATCGGCGTCTCGGTCAAGCTCGACCCGCGGCCGCCGACGGTGTTCGGCGAGCAGTGGGAACGCGGCGAGCTGATGTCGCAGGGCGGCTGGGGACTCACCACCCTGCACGACCATCTCGTGCTGTACTACTGGTTCTGCTCGACCGAGCCCAGCGTGTGGGCACCGCTGCAGGCACAGTGGTGGAAGGTACGGGGTACGCCGGCCGAACACGCCGAGGCCGACGTCAGCCCGTGGAAACGCACACCGCCTCGGCTCGAACCCGACAAGGGCGGCCCGGTCGATCGGCTGTGGCAGGGGCTGGCGAAGGCGCTGGCGGAGCCGGAGGCGCTGCGGCGCACCAGGACGGTGTGGGACATGATCAGGATCCACGTGGAGGAAGGGCCGTTCTTCCAGTGCTCGGTGGCCAACTTCCCGACGCCGCTCGTCGTGCACCAGGACCTTCGCAACGTGCCCAGCCGGGACGAGCTCGCCTACGGCGGACTGGCCAACACGTGGTCCCACCCGACGCCGGCCGTCTACGACCCGGAGGCGTACTACTGGGAGAACCCTTCCGAGCACACCTGAGAACGCCGCGCATCCGAATCGTGAGCACAGGAGGGTGATCCGCCATGTCCGACGCCCAGCACGACGACGGCCCGGCGACCGGGGACGCACCGGGGCGCTCTGCGGGCGTCTCCCGACGGGTCGTGATGACGGGGATGCCCGCCTCCGGGCACGTCAACCCCAGCCTGCCGTTGGTCCGCGAACTCGTCGGCCGTGGCGTCGACGTGACGTACTACTCCACCGGTGAGTTCGCGCATGCGGTGGAGCGTGCCGGTGCGAAGTTCCGGGCCTATCCGGAGGGCGCGATCGGCTCTCGCGACATTGCCGCAGCCACCCAGTCCGGAAGCTCCGTCCGGGTGGTCGCGAAGGTGCTGGAGGCGACGATGTCGCTGGTGCCGTTCCTGCGGGAGGAGTTCGCGCGGGAACGCCCGGACGCGGTGGCGTACGACTCCAACGCCCTGTGGGGGCGGGTGACCGCCGCGGGTCTCGGCCTGCCGACGATCTCGTTCATGACCACCATGCTGCTCGGCCCGGCGGACTTCAGGGGCCTCACGGCCCGGGAGTGGGCGTACACGCTACGGCTGATGCTGCCGGACTTTCCCCGGGCGGTCCGCGCCCGGCGCCGGGTGCTCGGCCGGTTCGGCAGGGAGGTCGTGCCGAGTACGCCGATGCTGCCGATGTTCGGCGACCTGACGTTGTTCCCGATCCCGCGCGAGATCCAACCCAGCAACTCCCGCCTGGACGAGAGCTGTCACTTCGTCGGACCCACCGTCGATCCGGTCGACCCCGTCAGTCCTGTCAACAACGCCTTGCGCGACACCGAGTTGGATGCCGAGCTCTCCGCCCACGTGGACGGTGCCGATCCCGTGGTCCTGGTCTCGCTGGGCACGTTGCACGCCGGCACCGGTGAGTTCTTCCGTACGTGCTTCACCGCGCTCGCCGACCTGCCGGCGCGGGTCGTCCTGGCCGTCGGCCACTCCACCGACCCTGCCCGTCTCGGCAGGCCCCCGGCCAACACGCTGGTCCGCACAACCGTTCCCCAGTTGGAGATTCTGCGCAGGACGGCCGCGTTCGTCACCCACGGCGGGATGAACAGCGCACTGGAGGCACTGGCGTACGGCGTGCCGCTGGTGGTCGTTCCGCAGCAGGTGGAACAGCTGGTCATCGGCCGGACCATCGCCGAGCGTGGCGCGGCCGTCGTGCTGCGGCAGCATCTGTCCCGTCGGCCTGTCCCGGCCGGCGAACTTCGCGCCGCCGTCGAGCGCACACTGTCCGAGCCGTCCGCGCGCGACCGAGCCCTGGCGCTCGGCGCCGCCTTCGGCTCCGGGGCTGGGGCCGTGGCCGGGGCCGAACTCGTCCAGGAGTTCCTGCGCCGGAACCGACCGCACTGATTGGTCGCACTGATTGATGCCGGTTCGGGCGTGGCGGCCCCGAGTCCGGCTTCTACCCGGAGTGGACGGATGTGCACGTGGCCGACGGCGGAAGGCCACGTGATTTCGTGTGAGGGACGGGTATGCCCCACTCATGGGTCTGTGGGGCAAGCGGCGCGACATGGTGGTGCACGAGGAGGACCCCTACAACGCGGAGCCGCCCCGGCAGGTTCTGGCGCAGGCGCCGTGCACACCACTGGACGCCTTCTACGTACGCAGCCACGGGCCGGTGCCCCGGATCGACCTCGACACCTGGCGCCTGCGGGTCGACGGCCTCGTCGAACGGCCCGCCGCCTGGTCTCCGGCGCAGTTGCGTGACCGGTTCGAGCCGGCGGAGGTGACCGCGACCCTGCAGTGTGCCGGCAACCGGCGCGCCGAACTCATGGCCGTACGCGACATTCCGGGCGAGGCGCCGTGGGGCCCGGGAGCCATCTCCACTGCGCGCTGGGGCGGGGTACGCCTGCGCGACGTGCTGGACGCGGCCGGGATCGGCGAAGGAGCCGCCCATGTCGCGTTCGCGGCCACCGACGTGTCCCAACGCGCCCGGCCGGCGCAGCCCTTCGGCGGCTCGGTCCCGTTGGCCAAGGCGCTCTCGGAGGAGGTGCTGCTCGCCTGGGAGATGAACGGTGAGCCGCTTCCCGCCGTGCACGGTGCGCCCGTTCGCGTGGTCGTACCCGGCTGGATCGGTGCCCGCAGCGTCAAGTGGCTCCACCGGATCAGCGTCCAAGCGGATCCGTCCGACAACTACTTCCAGGCCACGGCGTACCGCATGCTGCCGGCGGACACCGATCTCGACCAGGCCGGGCCGGGCGCCGGTATCTCGCTGGGTCCCGTCCCCCTGAACTGCGACTTCCTCAGCCCGGACGCCGGCACCCGGTGTCCCAGCGGCCACGCCGAGGTCGCGGGCTACGCGTTTGCAGGATATGGCGGAGGTGTCGCCCGGGTCGACGTGTCAGCCGACGGTGGCGGCACCTGGGTACAGGCGGAGCTGGATCCTCAGGTCTCTCCCTGGTCGTGGCGGATGTGGCGGGTGACGCTCGAACTTCCGGCCGGTGAGCACGAACTCCTCGCGCGGGCCTGGGACTTCGGCGGTGCCACCCAGCCCGAGTCACCTCGATCCCTGTGGAACCCTCAGGGATACGGAAACAACGCCTGGGCCCGGCTGCGCGTGTCCTGTCCCTGAGCGCCGGGTCGCGGGTCTCCCACAGCCGAGAACGCCGACCACCTGATCCGGAGGTTCACATGTCACTGGATCTGCAGGGGAGCATTCCGCCGATGGTGACGCAAACCGTGGGTACCGCCTCCTCGCGTGACCCCTCGTCACGAACGGCGACGGCCGAGGCGGCGGAGCCGGCGGCGCAGGGCGGGACCGAGACGGACCATCACCCGCTTCTCGATCCCCATCGTCCTGCGTTCCAGCGCGGCCAGTTGCTTTCGGGCGGCCGCGAGCTCCTTGCGGAGTTCGGTGAGCTGCCGCTCGGCCTCGGCTTCGCGGCGTTGGGCGGCGCTCAGGCGGCCGCGCAGCTTCCTGTCGTTCTCCCGGGTCCTGGCGTCGGTCGCGGTGACCAGTTCGCGCAGCCTGCTGACGCGGTAGCGCAGGTTGCCGTCGTCGCCGCCGTCCCAGACCGAGATGGACGCGGGCAGGTCGAGAGCGGCTAGTTCGGCGTCGAAGGCCGCGCCCCGGTCTCCGTGGGTGTAGGTGTTGCGCAGGCCGTTGCGGTCGAGGAAGGTGACGACGCGGTCGAACCGCTCGGCGTGGCCCTTGAGCATCGCGGAGAAGTCGGCGTCCTCGTACAGCTCCCGCGGGTCGGTCTCGGCGGGCAGCCCGGCAAGGGGCCGGTACGGCAGGTCGAAGTACCGGCACAGTTCCAGAGTCCGCGAGTCGTGGGTGAGCACGACCGCGGGCGTCCCGGCCAGCAGGGCGGCGACGTTGCCGTGGATGCGGGTCCCGAAGGCGAAGTCGTGCTCGCGGAGCTCCCGGATCCAGGTCGCCGGGTCCAGCGGCAGGCGCATCTTGTTCTCGCGCAGCAGACGGTGGGTCAGATGCCGGGGGAAGTCCTCCGAGATGCCCGACTCCGGCGTCGTGTCGCCCCACAGCAGCAACTCGCCGTCGACGGTGTTCTGCGCGTAGTAGGTCAGGTGCGGACAGCGCTCCCAGACGTGCCGGACGATGCCCTCCACGTCACCGATCGGGATGGCGTCGGGGGAGAGGTTGATCGCGATCCGTGAATCCGGGCCGACCTCGGTGGCCCGGATCTCGGGGAACGTGTCGCCGTACAGGAACATCGACGGGCAGCCGATGATGTCCACGTCCGCGAAGCCGAGGCCCTTGAGGTAACGCGCGGTCAGCTCGCCGCGTACCCCGATGGACGCGGAGCGGTCCAGGACCGCCGAGGCGAACCGGCGTACGGACTCGTTCATCGGTGCGAGTGAGTCGGTCGCGTAGTCCTCGCCGACCTGGGCACCCACACCGACCACGACCACGGGGACGGTGAGCTGTTCGATCAGCTTCGTCAGCCGGTCGAGGGAGGCGTGGAAGGTGGGGCGGAAGGCGTTCGCGAGAGGCACGACGAAGACGTCGTAGCGCTCGTTGATCTCGGCGGCCCGCTCGGGTGAGATGTCGGTACGGATGCCGTTGGACGTCACCGTGGTGTCCGGCACCGCCAGCATCTTGTGAACCGAGTCGCTGAAGAGCAGATTGCCGGTGTTCGTACCGATCAGGTCCTGGTGCAGGAACTCGGCCTGGGTGGCGACGCGGTGGGGGCTCTTGCCCGAGCGGATGAGGATGTGCTTCACGGCAGGGTCCTGGTCGTGATGGGAACACGTTGCGTGTCCGGCCGGCGATGGTCTGGAGTCACGGCTTCCGCCGAATGGCCTATCGTGCCTTCCCCTCGCCGACAGGTCCAGAGGCGCGGTCGCAGGGGTAGGGAAGGAACCAACCGGAACACCGATACCGCCCGGCCACGCCGATGTGAAGGGTCCTCACAGTATGGGCAGCAGCCTTCTGCGCACGGCCGTCACCACCGCGGTCCCGATCCTGGGCCGGCTCGTCCGGCACCGGGACCTGTTGCGCATCCAGAACGACCGGCTGCGTGCGGAGGTCGACCGGCTGACCCTGCAGCTGGACGCGGTTCGGGGCGGGGCGACGGCGAGTACCGACGGTCGGATAGATCTGCGGTACCTGTTCGTCGTGACGTACGGCCGTTCCGGGTCGACCCTGCTGATGTCCCTGCTCGACGGAACCCCGGGGTACTGCATCCGCGGGGAGAACGGCGGGGTTCTGCACCGGCTTTTCGAATACCACTCCGCGGCCCTCGAGGCGCGGGTGAAGTGGTCCGGCGAGGAGCCGCTGACGCCGATTCACCCGTGGTACGGCATCGAGGAGTATCCGCCCGGGCTCGCCACCGCCCGCATGCGCCAACTGGTGACGGAGACGCTGCTGCGTCCGGAGCCCGGGACCCGGGTGTCCGGCTTCAAGGAGATCCGCTGGTGGCAGTCCCCTCCCGACGACTACCTCGGCTTCGTCGAGACGCTCTTCCCGGGCGCACGGTTCGTGCTGAACACCCGGAACCTCGCCGACGTCGCGAAGAGCAGATGGATGGCGCACAGGCCGAATGCCATGGTGGACCTCGCCACCCTCGAGGAGCGGCTGCGAGAGGCGGTCGGGAAGCGAGGGGAGCGCGGCTACCACGTGCACTTCGACGACTACGTGAGGGATCCGTCGGTACTGCGTGGGCTGTTCAACTGGCTCGGCGAGGAGTATGACGAGGAGCGGGTCACCCGCACGCTGGCCGTACGGCACTCGTTCTGACGGGGTTCGAACGCGACCGGATGCGGGCAGACTCGGATGACGGCGGCCCGGTCCGCCGTCATCGTGGAGAGACGCCTCGACCGGAACTCAGGCCCAGCACGGTGGGCGCCGGTGGCTCCACCTCAGGCTCAGGGAGGCTCGGCATGGCAGACGACCAGAGAACGTCGCGGCGGGGATTCCTCAAGCTGGCTGCGGGGACGGCCGTCGCCTCGGGGATGGCGCCGGTGGTGTCGGCGCTCGCCGGCGGCATGGCCGCGGCGTCCACGCCACTCACCGACCGAGGCGGCACGATGACCCCGGATCCCTACGCGCGTTGGGCGAACGGCCCGTGCCCACGGCCTGATCCGTCGTACTTCCCGATCGGGGTGTGGCTGCAGGAACCGGCGCTGGCCCCGCAGTACCAACAGGCGGGCATCAACCTCTACGTCGGCCTGTGGCAGGGGCCCACCGAGGAGCAGCTGACGACGCTCGCACAACACGGCATGGCGGTGATCGCCCACCAGAACGACGTCGGCCTGGCGCGTGGCAACGGCACCGACAATCCGTTGGTCGGCTGGGCCCAGATGGACGAGCCGGACAACGCGCAGCCGCTGCCGGGAGGAGGCTACGGCCCGCCGGTCGACCCGGCCGTCATCGTGGACCGGTACCGCGCGATGGCGCGGGCCGACCGAACCCGCCCGGTGTTCCTCAACCTGGGCCGGGGAGTGGCCGACGACGACTGGATCGGCCGTGGTCCGGACGCCTCCCTCGACGACTACCCGAAGTACGTCCGGGGTGCCGACGTCGTGAGCTTCGACGTCTATCCGGTCGCCGACGGCCTTCCGCTGTGGCTGGTGGCGAAGGGTGTCGACCGGCTGCGGGCCTGGTCCGGCGGCCGCAAGGTCGTCTGGAACTTCGTCGAGACCACCAACATCTCCGGCGACCGCCAGGTCACCCCCCACCAGTTCCGGGCCGAGGTCTGGATGTCGCTGGTCCACGGGTCGCGCGGCATCCTCTACTTCGTCCACCGGTTCGCACCGGAGTTCGATGCGGCCAGGTTGCTGCACGACCCGGTGATGCTGGCGGCCGTGACGAGGACGAACGCGCTGATCCGCCGGCTCGCGCCGGTGCTCAACCGGCCGTCGATGCCGGGTGCGGTCGAGGTGACCAGCTCGGACTCCGGCGTACCTGTCGACACGATGGTGAAGCGGCTGACCGGGGAGACGTACGTCTTCGCCGTGGCCATGCGGGACGCGCCAACCGTGGGCCACTTCGTCCTCGGCGGTGCGGCGGCCGGGGCGTCCCGGGTCCACGTCGTCGACGAGAACCGAACGGTCGCGATGACCCGGGGGCGGTTCAGCGACGCGTTCGACGGTTACGGCGTGCACATATATCGGATCGTCCACCCGCGCTGAGTGTCCCTTGCGCCCGGCCCGCGGTGGGTCCCGAGGCGCTCGGGGACCGCTGACCGTAGGGTCTGCATCCGTGGGCGGATCCTTCCCGGCCAACAGGGGAGCCTTCCTCCGGCCACGGAACGTGGCAACCGGCCGACGCTGCGGTGACAGTGCCGCGCGGGTCAGGTTGACTCGACGGTAACTCGCCGGGTCTGAAAGCCTGTGCCGTGGTGGCGGGGGTCTGTAGGGGTTCGGCGCCGTGAAGCGCAGGCGGAGTGTGGGAGGCCGGTCGGTGTTCAGGCGGATCGCAGTGGTGAACCGCGGCGAGGCCGCGATGCGGCTGATCAACGCCGTACGCGAGCTCAACGCGGAGGGCGGCGAGCGGATCGAGACGGTGGCGCTCTACACCGACATCGAGCGGACCGCGACGTTCGTACGCGAGGCCGACCTCGCCTACTCACTGGGCGCGGCGTCCGCGCGGCCCTACGTCGACCACGCCGTCCTCGAACGCGCACTCCGGGACACCAGGGCCGACGCCGCGTGGGTGGGCTGGGGGTTCGTCGCGGAGGACCCGGCGTTCGCCGAGCTCTGCGAACGCATCGGCGTCACTTTCATCGGACCGACAGCCGCCGCGATGCGCAGGCTCGGCGACAAAATCGCCTCCAAGCTGGTGGCCGAGGAGGTCGGCGTTCCCGTCTCGCGGTGGAGCGGCGGCCCGGTGGACACGCTGGACGAGGCGCTCGAGGCGGCGGACAAGATCGGCTATCCGTTGATGCTCAAGGCGACCGCCGGCGGCGGCGGCCGGGGTATTCGCGTGATCATGTCCGCGGAGGATCTCAAGCAGGCGTACGACCGGACCCGCGACGAGGCCGAGCGGTCGTTCGGCAGCGGTGTCGTCTACCTCGAGCAGCTGGTCACCGGCGGGCGGCACGTCGAGGTGCAGGTCATCGCCGACGGGCAGGGCACCGCCTGGGCGCTCGGGGTGCGCGACTGCTCGGTGCAGCGCCGCAACCAGAAGGTGATCGAGGAGTCCGCCTCGCCGGTGCTGTCCGCGGAGCAGGCCGACCAGATCAAGGACGCGGCCGAGCGGCTCGCGCTCGCGGTGGGCTACCGCGGCGCCGGGACGGTCGAGTTCCTCTACCGTCCGCAGGACGAGCTGCTCTCCTTCCTCGAGGTCAACACCCGGCTGCAGGTCGAGCATCCGGTCACCGAGCTGACCACCGACCTCGACCTGGTGAAGACCCAGATCCGGATCGCCGCCGGCGGCCGGCTGGAGGGCGAGCGGCCGGTCGAGACCGGGCACGCGATCGAGGCCCGGCTGAACGCCGAGGACCCCGACCGGGACTTCGCACCGTCGCCGGGCCGGATCGCACTCCTCGACCTGCCGGTCGGACCTGGCGTACGCGTGGACACCGGGGTCAGTGCCGGCGACACCATTCCGGCCGAGTTCGACTCGATGATCGCCAAGATCATCGCCTATGGCCGGACCCGGGACGAGGCACTGGCGCGGCTGCGCCGGGCGGTCGGCGCGACCACGGTGATCATCGAGGGCGGCGTCACCAACAAGGGCTTCATCCTCGCGTTGCTCGACCAGCCCGAGGTGATCGACGGCAGTGCGGACACCGCCTGGATCGACCGCGTACGCGGGCAGGGCCGGCTGGTCTCCCACCGCCACTCCGGCATCGGGCTGGTCGCGGCGGCGATCGAGGGGTACGAGGAGGCCAAGCAGGTCGAGCTCCGGCGCCTGCTGGAGACCGCGCACGGCGGCCGGCCGCAGGTGCAGCACGAGGTCGCCCGGGCGATCGACCTGGAGCTGCGCGGCGTCGCCTACCGCGTCACGGTCGCGCAGATCGGCCCGCACAGGTTCCGGGTCGGCGTCGGCAACGGTGACGACCAGCACGTCGTCTACGGCGAACTGGAACGGTCCGGCACCTACGGCGCCCGGCTGACCGTCGACGGCCGGACGTTCCGGCTGGTCACCGCCACCCACGGCCCGGTGCACCTGGTCGAGGTGGACGGGGTCACGCACCGGGTGAGCCGGGGCGAGGGCGGGGTGCTGCGGTCACCGGCGCCGGCCCTGGTCGTCGCGACGCCGGTGTCGCTGGGCGCCGAGGTCGAGGCCGGCGCACCGGTGCTGGTGCTGGAGAGCATGAAGATGGAGACGGTGCTGTACGCGCCGTTCCGCGGCACCGTGCGTGAGCTGCTGGTCTCCACCGGGAGCCAGGTCGAGACCAGCGCGCCCCTCCTCCGGCTGGAGCCGGTCGCCGACGGCGCGGCGGAGGGTGCGCCGGCGGGTCTGCCCGGCGCCGCAACGCCGGCTGTCGACCTGGACCTGCCCACCGAGAGCGTGCGCAAGTCCGCCGAGGAACGCGCCGAACGCGGCCTGGCCGACCTGCGCAGCATGCTGCTCGGCTACGACGTCGACCCTCGTGACGGGGGCGAGATGCTGGCCGGCTACCTGAGTGCCCGGGCAGAGCTCGCGGCGGCCGGGCAGGCGCCGGTGTCGGCGGAGATCGAACTGTTGCAGGTGTTCGCCGACTTCGCCGAGCTGAGCCGCAACCGGCCGGCGGGCGAGGAGGTCAACACCGAGCACGGGGTGCACAGCCCCCGCGAGCACTTCCACACGTACCTGCAGAGCCTCGATCCCGAGCGCGGCGGCCTTCCGGAGGCGTTCCGCGCCCGGCTGGCCCGCGTGCTCGGGCACTACGGCGTGACCGACCTGGAGCGCAGCCCCGAGCTGGACGAGGCGGTGTTCCGCATCTTCCTCGCCCAGCAGCGGTCGAGGCCGGACGTGCTGCTGGTGACGGCGTTGCTGCAGGCCTGGAGCACCGAGCCGCTGCCCGCGGCCCCGCTGGACGGCCGCGTGCACGACGTACTGGAACGACTCGTGCTCGCCACCCAGCTGCGCTTCCCGGTCGTCGGCGACCTGGCCCGCAGCGTACGTTTCCGCTGGTTCGACCAGCCGCTGGTGGACGAGGCACGGGCCGAGGTGGTCGCCGGAGTGGGCGCCGAGGTCGACTCGCTCGCTGCCAACCCGGACGCGCCCGACCGGCAGCAGCGGATCGAGGCGCTGGCGGCCATCCCGGAGCAGATCGTCGGCTTCCTCACCCGGCGGCTGGAGCGCGGCTGGGCCGAGTGGGAGCCGATGCTCGAGGTGCTGATCCGCCGGCACTACCGCGAGTACGAACTCCACGGCCTGAGCGAACTGGCTGTCGACGGGAGACCGTTCGCGACTGCCGGCTACTCGTTGGACGACCGCCCCACCCACCTGGTCAGTACGGTCGGCACGGTCGCCGAGCTCGCCGATCCCGACGGCGCTCTGGTCCGGGCCCTCGCCGCCCAGGTCGTGGCCCGACCCGCCGGGCACGAGGCGGTCGTCGACCTCTACCTGTTCGGGCCGGACACCCCGGACGGGCAGCAGGAGGCGGCGGACGCGCTGCACGACCTGGTCGCCGCGCTGCCCCTCGGCCGTGGCGTACGCCGGATCACCCTCGCCGTCGCCCGCGGCGGCGACAGGGCGGTGGAGTACTTCACCTACCGCCCGGCCGGTACCACCGTCGTCGAGGACGACAACGTGCGCGGCGTCCACCCGATGGTGGGGCGGCGGCTGAACCTCTGGCGGCTGCGGGACTTCCGGATAAACCGCCTGGAAGCGCCCGAGGGCGTCCTGCTCTACCACTGCGTGGCGCGCGACAACGACGCCGACCAGCGGCTGGTCGCTCTTGCCCAGGTGCGCCAGTTCGCCGTCGTGCGCGACGAGGACGGGCAGGTGACGTCCCTTCCGCACGTCGAGCGGGCCATCTCGAACTGCCTGGAGGCGATCCGCAGGGCCCGCAGCGCACGGGGTACGGCCGGCGCCCGCCTGGACATGAACCATGTCTGGGTGCACATCTGGCCGGTCGTCGACGTCCAGGTCGAGGAGCTGACGGCGCTACAGCGCAACATCGCGCCGCTCACCGTCGGTGCGGGCATCGAGGAGGTGCTGGCGCAGGGGCGCGTCGAGCGGCCGGACGGCACGGTCGCGCCGGTGACGGCACGCTTCTTCTACCAGCCGGGGTCCGGCGTGGTCACCTCCGTGGAGGAGCGGACCACCGAGCGGCTCAAGCCGCTCGACGACTACGCCCAGAAGGTCCTGCGCTCGCGCCGCCGCAACACCGTCTACCCGTACGAGCTGACCGACATGGTGGCCGGGCCAGGCGGCTCGGGGGTGGAGTACGACCTGGACGACTCCGGCGTGCTCGTGCCGGTCGACCGGCCCCGCGGCCTGAACAAGGCGGCGATCATCGTCGGGGTGATCAGCACACCGACCGCGCGCTGCCCCGAGGGCATCACCCGCGTGGTGCTCAGCGGCGACCCGACCAAGGCGCTCGGCGCACTCGCCGAGGCCGAGTGCGCGCGGATCATCGCCGCGCTCGACCTGGCCGAGCGGATGCGCACACCGGTCGAGTGGTACGCGCTGTCGGCCGGTGCGCGCATCTCGATGGACTCCGGCACCGAGAACATGGACTGGATCGCCGCCGCACTCAAGCGGATCGTGGAGTTCACCCAGGCGGGTGGCGAGATCAACGTCGTCGTTGCCGGTATCAACGTCGGCGCGCAGCCGTACTGGAACGCCGAGGCGACGATGCTGATGCACACCAAGGGCATCCTGGTGATGACGCCGGACAGTGCGATGGTGCTCACCGGCAAGCAGTCACTGGACTTCTCCGGCGGCGTCTCCGCCGAGGACAACTACGGCATCGGCGGGTACGACCGGGTGATGGGCCCGAACGGCCAGGCGCAGTACTGGGCGCCGGACCTCAAGAGCGCCCGCGACGTGCTGATGGCGCACTACGACCACACCTACGTCGTGCCGGGCGAGTCGGGCCCGCGGCGGTCGGACACGTCCGATCCGGTGGACCGGGACGTCACGACGTATCCGCACGAGGTGCCGGGCAGCGACTTCCGTACGGTCGGCGACATCTTCTCGTCGGAGACCAATCCCGGCCGCAAGAAGCCGTTCGACATCCGTACGGTGATGCGCGCGGTCAGCGACCTGGACCACCCGGTACTCGAACGCTGGGCAGGCATGGCCGACGCCGACACCGCCGTGGTGCAGGACGCCCGGCTCGGTGGGTACCCGGTGTGCCTGATCGGGATCGAGTCGAAGTCCGTTCCCCGGCGGGGATTCCCGCCCACCGACGGCCCGGACACCTACACGTCCGGCACGTTGTTCCCCAAGTCGTCGAAGAAGGTGGCCCGGGCGATCAACGCGGCCAGCGGGAACCGGCCCCTGGTGGTGCTGGCGAACCTGTCCGGCTTCGACGGGTCACCGGACTCGATGCGCAACCTGCAGTTGGAGTACGGAGCGGAGATCGGCCGGGCGGTCGTCAACTTCGACGGACCGATCGTGTTCGCGGTGATCTCGCGCTACCACGGCGGGGCGTTCGTGGTGTTCTCCAAGGCGCTGAACCCGAACCTCACCGTGTTGGCGGTGGAGGGCTCGTTCGCTTCGGTGCTCGGTGGCGCGCCCGCGGCGGCGGTGGTGTTCGCGGCGGAGGTGGACGCTCGTACGGCAGCCGACCCCCGGGTGTCGAGCCTGGCCGGGAGGGTGTCGGCCGCGGTCGGTGCCGAACGCGCCGCGCTGGCGACGGAACTGGCGGAGGTACGCACCGCCGTCCGGGCCGAGAAGCTGGGTGAGGTCGCGGCCGCTTTCGACCGGGTGCACAGCATCCAGCGGGCCGTCGAGGTCGGTTCGGTCGACACGGTGATCCGCGCGACCGAACTCCGGCCCCGGCTGATCGAGGCCATCGAGCGCGGCCTCGGCACTTCGCGCTGACCCGCCGATTCTTCCGAGGGCCTCAGGCGCTGGATGCCGCGGTGCGGTTGGCGAGGACGCTGCCGATGTCCTGGTGGTTCAGGTAGACGACGACGCGCCACCCCTCGTCGGCGCGGCGAAGCAGGTAGGTGGCGTGCAGAGTGAGCGGCTCGGCGTCCTCGTCGGCAAGCTCCACGTCCCAGTACGTCTCCACGAGTGTGTGGTGGTCGTCGAGTGACCGGGCGTGGAGGTCGCGGAGGCGGGTGCCCGTTGCCCCGACCGAACTGAACATCTGGGCGCGCCTGGGGAGAACTGCCCGCAGCTGGTCGCGGGTGACGACGGTGGCCTTGGCGGGGTCGAGGCTGAGGAACTGTTCGTGGAACGCGTCGGCGCCGCTGGTGTCGAACCGCTCGAAGAACTCCCGAAGCTCCGCTTCCAGGGCAGGGGTGCTCACTGAACTCACTGAACCTCCGCGTGACCGAGTCCCTGTGCGACGGTTGCCGCTGACTGTCGTACGATAGCGGCCCCAACAGTAATTGTCACGACAAATAACAGGAGCGTCATGCCCAGCCCCGGAGTTCAGGCGTCGAGCCTCGTCGTCCGGCTCGCCCGCGAGCTACGGACCGCCCTGGACCAGCGTTTCGCGGCGTTCGGGCTGACCTCCCAGCAGGCCGGCCTCCTCGTCCACGTCTTCACCGGGCAGTCCAGCCAGCGCCGGTTGGCCGACCTGCTCGGCACCGACACGGCCGGCATCACCCGACTGGTCGACCGGCTGGCAGCCAAGGAACTCGTCCGGCGCGTGCCCGACCCGGCCGACCGTCGCGCGGTGGTGGTCGAACTCACCAAAGCCGGGCGTTCGCTGATCCCCGAACTGCCACCGGTCTTCGAGGCCGTCGCCGCGGACCTGACCCGAGGCGTAGACCCGGGCGACGCCGCCGCCCTCCTCCAGACCATGCTCGCCAACCTCACCGACCAGGACGCGGACTGATCTCGGCGGCGGTCGGAGGCCGACGCTCCGTCGTCCGAAGCGAAGGTCACGGGCTGGCGGAAGCTCGTCATGTCGATTCCGCGGCTCGTTGTTCGAAGGAGGGGCAGAACGCCGATGAGTTGGGACCGCGTGTGCGGTCAGACTGGGCGTACACCACTACCGCGGCACCTTTGATCAAGGAGTAGTTCGATGCGCAAGCTCACTGCTGGTCTGTTCATCTCGCTGGACGGCGTTGTCCACAACCCGGGGGAGTGGCACTTCCCGTACTTCAACGACGAGATGGGTGCTGCCGTCGACGCCCAGCTCGGCGCCGCCGACACGCTCCTGCTCGGCCGGGTGACCTACGACAGCTTTGCCGGTGCGTGGCCGGACCGTGAGACGGCCGGCGAGGAGGACGCACCGTTCGCCAAGAAGCTGGGTGACGCACGCAAGATCGTCGTCTCCCGGCAGGACCTCGAGTTCACCTGGCGCAACTCCGAGGTGCTGAAGGGCGACCTGATCGAGGCCGTCACCGCCCTCAAGAACGAGCCGGGAGACCAGATCGGGATGAGCGGTTCGGTCTCGGTCGTACGTCAGCTGCTCGCCGCCGGTCTCATCGACGAGCTGCACCTGCTGGTTCACCCGATCGCGGTCCGCAGGGGGACCCGGCTGTTCGAGGAGGCCGACAGCTCGATCCCGCTGCGGCTGCTGTCGTCCAAGTCGTTCAGCACGGGCGTACTGCACCTCGTCTACACCACCGACGACTCCGCTCCCGACGGAACGTACGAGGACGCGAAGGGGCACCTGCCCCAGGAAGACAGCTGAGCCGAGTCGACGCCTGGTGCGGGGCGCGGTGCTCCGAGGACGCCCGCCGCCGTGAAGCAGGACGGTGACCGGCCGGGAGGAGGGCCTCCCGGCCGGTCGCCGTGTGTACTCCGTGTCCAGCCAATCCGGGCCGAAAGTCCCCAATCTGCGGCCCATACTTGATTGATTCAAGAAAATCCGCCAGACTTGGCGGCGTGCCAACCTCCGCAGACTTCGAGCGCATGCTCCGCGAGGCCGCCCTTCGGGTGACGCGCCCGCGGATGGCGGTACTGTCCGCGGTGCACGACCTTCCCCACGCCGACACCGACTCGATCATCGGTGCCGTACGCAGGAATCTCGGCATCGTCTCCCATCAGGCCGTCTACGACGTACTCCACGCGCTCACCGGTGCGGGCTTGGTGCGCCGCATCCAGCCGCTCGGCTCGGTGGCACGGTACGAGGCCCGGGTCGGCGACAACCACCATCACGTGGTCTGCCGGTCGTGCGGTGCCATCGCCGACGTCGACTGCGCGGTGGGCGAGACTCCCTGCCTGACGGCGGCCGACGACTCGGGTTTCGAGATCGACGAGGCCGAGGTCATCTACTGGGGCAGATGTCCTGACTGTGTGGCGAGCAGCAACCAGCACGCAGCCAGCACCAAGTAACAGCGAGACGGGAGAAGGACAGACGTGTCTGACCATGCCAGCGAGAGCGAGAACCCAGCAATCCCCTCCCCGACTCCGAAGACGGACCGGCCGAGGACGATCCAGGATTGGTGGCCTGACGCGCTGGACCTGAAGGTCCTGGCGCCGAACTCGGACCGGACCAACCCGATGGGCCCGGACTTCGACTACGCCGAGGAGTTCAAGAAGCTCGACCTCGACGAGCTCAAGCGCGACGTCGTCGAGGTGATGACGACCTCGCAGGACTGGTGGCCCGCCGACTACGGCCACTACGGCCCGCTGTTCATCCGGATGAGTTGGCACTCCGCGGGCACCTACCGCATCGCCGACGGCCGCGGTGGCGGCGGCGCCGGTGCGCAGCGGTTCGCGCCCCTCAACAGCTGGCCCGACAACGCCAGCCTGGACAAGGCCCGCCGGCTGCTGTGGCCGGTGAAGCAGAAGTACGGCCGCAAGATCTCCTGGGCCGACCTGCTGGTCTTCGCGGGCAACTGCGCCCTGGAGTCGATGGGGTTCAAGACGTTCGGCTTCGGCTTCGGTCGCGAGGACATCTACGCGCCCGAGGAGATCTTCTGGGGCCCTGAGGACACCTGGCTCGGCGACGAGCGCTACAGCGGCGACCGGGAGCTTTCCGGCCCGCTGGGCGCGGTGCAGATGGGCCTGATCTACGTCAACCCGGAGGGCCCGAACGGCAACCCGGACCCGATCGCGGCCGCCAGGGACATCCGCGAGACGTTCGCCCGGATGGCGATGAACGACGAGGAGACGGTCGCGCTGATCGCGGGTGGTCACTCGTTCGGCAAGACCCACGGCGCGGGCCCCGCGGACCACGTGGGCCCCGAGCCGGAGGCGGCGCCCATCGAGCAGCAGGGCCTGGGGTGGAAGAGCACCTTCGGCACCGGCAAGGGCGGCGACGCGATCACCAGCGGCCTCGAGGTGGTCTGGACCAGCACGCCGACCAAGTGGAGCATGGGGTTCTTCAAGAACCTCTTCGAGCACGAGTGGGAGCTCACGCAGAGCCCGGCCGGGGCGCACCAGTGGGTCGCGAAGGATTCCGAGGAGACCATCCCGGACCCGCACGACCCCACCAAGAAGCGCCGGCCGACGATGCTGACCACCGACCTGGCGCTGCGGTTCGACCCGGTGTACGGCCCGATCTCGCGCAGGTTCCTGGAGAACCCCGAGGAGTTCGCGCTGGCGTTCGCCAAGGCCTGGTACAAGCTGCTGCACCGTGACATGGGCCCGGTCTCGCGTTACCTCGGACCCTGGGTGCCGGAGGCGCAGCTGTGGCAGGACCCGGTGCCCCCGGTCGACCACGAGCTGGTCGGGGCCGACGACATCGCCGCGCTGAAGGCCACCCTTCTCGACTCCGGCCTGTCCACGTCCCAGCTGGCCTCCACCGCGTGGTCGGCGGCGGCGAGCTTCCGCGGCACCGACAAGCGCGGCGGGGCCAACGGCGGCCGGCTTCGCCTCGCGCCGCAGAAGGACTGGGAGGTCAACAGCCCGGCCGAGCTGGCCAAGGTGCTGCCGGTTCTCGGACAGATCCAGCAGGACTTCAACAGCTCGCAGTCGGGCGGCAAGAAGATCTCGCTGGCCGACCTGATCGTCCTGGGCGGTTGCGCTGCGGTCGAGCAGGCGGCGAAGAACGCCGGCTACGACATCACGGTGCCGTTCGCGCCCGGACGTACGGACGCCTCGCAGGAGGAGACCGACGTCGAGTCGTTCTCCGTACTGGAGCCGAAGGCCGACGGGTTCCGCAACTACCTGCGCAAGGGCGAGAAGCTGTCCCCGGAGACGCTGCTGCTCGAGCGGGCGTACATGCTGAACCTCAGCCCTCCGGAGATGACGGTCCTGGTCGCCGGGATGCGGGCCCTGAACGCCAACTACGGGCAGTCCCGGCACGGCGTCCTCACCGACCGGCCTGGTGTGCTGACGAACGACTTCTTCACCAACCTGCTCACCATGGCCACCGAGTGGAAGCCGTCGGAGTCGGAGGAGAACGTCTACGAGGGCAGGGACCGCGCCACCGGGGAGGTCAAGTGGACGGCCACCGCCGTCGACCTGATCTTCGGTGCGAACTCCCAGCTCCGCGGCATCTCCGAGGTCTACGCGGCCGACGACGCGAAGGAGAAGTTCGCCCGTGACTTCGTGGCGGCCTGGGACAAGGTCATGAACCTCGACCGGTTCGAGCTGCGCTGATCCCGAAGCAGGACTCGTCTTTCGAAGTACGGCAGCACGGCATTGCAGAAGGTCCAGGTCGGCCGGATCACCGGCCGGCCTGGACCTTTCTCATGACTGTCTGACAGAACCGGGCGTCCGGAGCGACTGTGGACAACTCCGGCAGCCCTGCCCTGGGCGTCGAAACTGACAGCCGTGACCGGAGGCCGTGACGAGCTTCGGCGCTTGGTGGAGGAACTACCCGAGGACCAAGTGCCGGCCGTCCTTGCCGAAGTGCGCCAACATCTTCGCTCAACGCCCTCCACGAACTGGCCGCCACCATGGTTCGCCGCAGCAACTGCCCGCCGCACTGACACCGCCGCTCGCGCCGAGGACCTGTTGGGCACACAGGCTCACTGACGCTCCTGCCCTAGCAGGCTCCGCCTTGCTCGCGGTCACTCGGTGCTGTGCCCGCGCGGGCCATCGCTCGGGCGGCGGGGACGCTGCCGGCCACGAGCAGCCCGATGGCGATCGCCCCGACCGTGACCGGGTTGCCGGGGAGGATGAACATCGCCATCGTCAGTGGGCTGCTGGCGACCATCGCCCAGGCCGCCCAGGCGGGAAGGACCCTGGCCCGCCGCAGCGCGATCCCGAGCAGGACGTACGCCGCTAGGTGGCCGATGATGTAGACGATAAGGAACGCGTTCATCAGTGGTCCGTACGCGAACGCGTCGTACAACTTCCCGTACGAAGGGCTGCCGGGCATCTGGGCCATGGCGACCGCGGAGGCGTCCAGTGCGGTCAGGGCTGCGAGCGGAATCCAGCCGACCACACCGGTGAACCCACCGAGGGTGGACAGCCACGGCGCACGAGCCCAGGAGAGCCGGGCAAGTCCGACGACGCTCACCGGAAGAAGAAAGCTCGCGGCGAAGAACGCGATCAGGTGTGCGGTGTTGGTGGCCGGGTTGGCGGCCGCGTTCGCTGTGATGGTCTGCGCGCCGTCGGTGTGCATCGCCGGGGGCGACAGCAGCCCGCCGAGCCAGAAGCACAGTGGACCACCAACGACTGACACAGCGGTGAGTTGGTGGAGCAGTTGCCGCGGACGACAGGTCGTCGTGGATGTCGTGGATGTCGCGGTGGCGGTGACGGACATGACCGAACCTCCCGAGAGGATGGACTTCGACGCGCCACCACCGTACGAACGCCCTCCCGCTGCCGGGAACATCCGACGGAGGGAACTCGGCGTCCCCCCACGGGGGTACTCGGGCTGCCACCAGCTGGTGAAGTCCCAGCGTCCACGGTGTGATGGTCGGGCGGGCCGCAAGTGGTCGTTGACGCGGTGCTGGTGTGCTCGGTGACCGCCACCGCGGCGGGCCGGTCGACGTCACCTGTGCCGTTCGGGGACACGGGTGGTCGCGCTAGCGCCTGGCGGGACGAGGTGTGGACGCGTGTGGTGACAGCTTCAGCCACCGCGGCAGAGCCCTGCGTGCGCTGGGATCTCCGCGTACGGCAAGGTCGCGGGAACGCAACGCCGCGGTCCAGGTGAGGTCGCCGCGCCACACCTGCGTGAGCGTGCGCAGCTTCGTCTCGACGGTGACGAGTACGTCGAAGCCGGGGTCGTGGTCGCAGACGTCCACACCGTCGGTGGTGATGACCAGCCACCAGTCCCGGGGCGCGTCGGTGACGTCGGCGAAGCTGAACTTCAGCACCGTCCGGGTGTCGGGGAGCGCCTCGTAGGCGAGGTTGCGGTGTACGTCCCACATCAGCAGGTGCGGGTCGAGATCGGCGTCGCCGAGTTCCGGGACCCATCGGATCCCCCACCGGCCGAGCGCGTCGATGACGGGTTCCAGCTCCCTGCCCGCCGGCGTCAGAGCGTAGGTGATCCGGTTGCCGGCCTGCCGCCGTTCGACCACTCCGGCCCTGACCAACGTGCTCAGCCGCTTCGACAGCAGTGCCGGCGACATTCGGGGCACACCGCGCCGCAAGGCGTTGAAGTGCCGGCTGCCGGCGACGAGTTCGCGGACGACAAGCAGCGTCCAGCGTTCGTCCAGCAACTCCATGGCCTTGGCGACCGGGCAGAACTGCCCGTAGGTGGTCGGCATCGCCGTACTCCTTCCGCCCGGACCGGTGCGGTGCGGTTGCCGTGGCCGTCCGGGCCCGATGCCGTTGAGAGTAAGGCTTCCAGGACGGTCGGCGGGAGCGCACTGCCGGTACAGAAGTTGTACTGCCCAGGTACAGACCGAGTACTGGGGACGGGCCCGCGTCGGGCCGGACGATCGTGTCGACGGCGTTCCCACGTACGAAAGGCCACGATCATGAGCGTTCAGACCGTCCAGACGACCGCGCAGCCCACCCTCGCAGAGCAGGCGCCGGTGCTGTTGTCCAAGATCGCCGGGTATGTCGCACACCGCACAGTGGTGATCGGCCTGCGGGCCGGGCTGCTGCGCACCGTCGCCGGCAGTCCTGGCATCAGCGCGGACGAACTGTCCGACAGGCTGGGTCTGGACCCGTTCTACGTCTCGGTGTGGTGCAGGAGCGCGTTCGCTTCCGGGATTCTCGCCCGCCGCGGCGACGGCGGCGACGGGTTCGAACTCGAACCGCACCTGGGCACCCTGCTCCTCGACACCTCCTCACCCGCCTATGTCGGCGACGTGTTCCTCGTCTGCGACGCGCCGGAGATGTTCGGCCGGTTCGAGGAGAACCTCGCCACCGGCCGGCGGATGTGGTGGGACGACACCACGCCGGACTGGATCAACGGTGTCGCCGGCGCCGGTACGCCGTTCTACACCCGGCTGATCCCGGCAGGGCTGGCGCACGTACCCGGGCTGGCCGAACGGCTGTCCACCGGATGCCGGGTCGTCGACACCGCGTGTGGATCAGGTGTGGGGCTCGTCCGGCTGGCGTCCACCTACCCGAACTGCACCGTGGTCGGCGTCGACGGTGACCGGCACTCCGTCGAGGTGGCGCGCGAGCGGGTGCGGGCGGCAGGGCTGGAGGACCGCGTCCGGCTGGTGTGCAGCCCGCTGGAGGACATGGTGCTGGACGAACCGGCCGGTCTGGTGATCAACAACATCTCGATGCACGAGTGCCGGGACGCCGACGTGGTGACCCGCAACGTCGCGGCCACGCTCGAACCCGGCGGCTGGTTCGTGATCTCGGACTTCCCGTTCCCGGACTCCGACGCCGGGTTGCGGACGCCTCCTGGGCAGGTGATGTGCGGCATCCAGTTCTTCGAGGCCCAGATCGACGACCAGCTCGTACCCCGGTCGACGTACGACGAACTCCTTGCCCGGCACGGCTTCGCCAACCTGGGATCGGTGCAGTTGACGCCGATGCACGCGCTCACGTACGGGCAGGTACCCCCGGCTGGTTCCGGCGGGTGAGCTGTCGCGCGGCGCCGGCCAGGACCTGGAAGGAGTCCCACACCGCCGGAGGCGTCGCGTCCGGGTTGGCGGCCACGTCGAAGTGTTCGCCGTTGTCCGGTGCGAACTCTGTCGGCAGGTCGTTCTCCGCCTCGGGAAAGGCCCTGGTCGGCGCCGGGGTGACGCGTCCGACGAGCCGCCAGTACAACCAGCCCGCGCTGGACCGGTCCGCGGCGATCGCGTCCACCCACGAGCGCAGCGCTGCGGGCTGGCCCTCGTGCAGCGCACTGTAGGAGAACTCCTGCAGGACAACGGGTTTCCCGGCCTGCCGCGCCGTCTCACCGTGGCGGTGGATCAGGTCGACGACCTGGGCGGGAGTGATGCCGTGGTAGTCGGGATAGGTGTGCCAGGTGCCGAAGTCGATGGTCGGGATCGCGAGTTCGCGGGCCGGATCGACGAAGCTCGACCGGTCGTAGAAGCCCTCGCCGCCCACGCACACCAGATGGTTGGCGTCGATCGACTTCACATACGCCGACATCCGCGAGATCCAGTCCTCCGACAGCGGCCGGCCGTCGGGCATTGTCTTGGTGTTGTCGGCCTCCGGCTCGTTCATCAGGTCCCAGGCGAAGATGGCCGGCTCGTCCTTGTACGCCCGGCCGGTCAGGGAGTTACGCCGGTTGAGTACGTGCGCGACCCAGTCCCGGTAGAACGCCCGCGTCCTTTCGTCGGCGAAGAAGAACGTGTACCTGCGTGGGTCGTTCGACACGTTGTAGTCGGGCAGGAACCACCGGCACACCTGCTGGATTCCGCCGGCCCACTGCCAGAAGTCGATCAGCGCGATGTCGAGCTTGAGGCCCAGCCGCTCGGCCTTCCAGATCACGTAGTCCCAGCGGCCCAGCCCGTTCACCGTGCTGTCGTTGAACGCCCAGGTCCCGCGCGCGGCGTCCCACGACAGCAGGTAGGTGCCGTGCATGCCCATGTTCGAGGCGTCGGCGGTGCTCTGCCAGTTCCAGGTTGACGGCACCGACCCGTCGGGCGACCCGATGACCGAGTGCAGGATCGTCCGTACGACACTCGCACCGGCCCGCTTCGCGGTCTCCAGTACGTCGTCGACCTCGGCCCGGGTGCCCCAGCCGAGGTAGTGGTTGTTGAAGCCGGCGACGGCGAAAGGCCTGCCCTGGTAGGTGAAGCCGGTTCCGTCGGTGCCGACGAAGGGACTCTGGCGACCCGCGGCGTGCGCCGGGGCCGCACTGCCCAGCAGGGCAGCGGCTGGAACGGCGGCGGACGCCTTCAACAGGGTGCGTCGGCGTGGGAACGCGCTCGACGGTTCACGATGCGCTGGAGACACAATCCCCCACGGTCCGGTCCGGCGCGGATTCCGTCAAGAGCCGGGGCCGTGCTTCGACCGATGACGGCCGATGACGGCCGATGGCGGCCGATGGCGGCCGATGCTGTCCGCGGGGTGGAGGTTGCTCGACAAGCGGTTGGCGACTCCGATAGGGGTGCCGAATGGAGACGAGTAGTACGGACGCAGAGACCGGCGACTTTGCCGGCGACCTCGCCGGCCTGTCCCGCCGGCTGCGGGAGGGGTCGACCACGGCGGTGAAGCTCACGGCCGCGGCCCTGGAACGCATCGAGGCCGGCAACCCTCGCCTGAACGCCGTCGTCACCCTGCTCGCCGACGAGGCCATGCGGGACGCCGAGATCGCCGACGCGGAGTTGCGGGCCGGCCACTGGCGCGGGCCGCTGCACGGAATCCCGTTCGGTGTGAAGGACATCTTCGACACCGCTGGTATCCGTACCACCGCAGGGTCGGCGTTCTTCCGCGACCGCGTGCCGGACGAGGACGCCGAGGCCGTACGCCGGGTCCGCGGCGCCGGCGCGGTGGTGATCGGGAAGCTGCACACCCACGAGTTCGCGTTCGGGCCCACCGGGGACGCCTCCTGCTTCGGTCCCGTACGCAACCCGCACGACCCCGGCCGGATGGCCGGCGGGTCCAGCGGCGGGTCGGCGGTCGCGGTGGCCACCGGTATGTGTGCCGCCGCGCTCGGCAGCGACTCCGGCGGCTCGGTCCGTATCCCCGCGGCGCTGTGCGGCGTGGTGGGCATGAAGCCGACGTACGGCCGGATCAGCCGGCACGGCGTCTTCCCGCTGTCGTGGAACCTCGACCACATCGGCCCGCTCACCCGGACGGTCGGGGACAACGCCCGGGTCCTCACTGTGCTCTGCGGGTACGACGAGCGGGACCCGGGTTCGGTACGCCGCGACCCCGAGGACTTCACCCGCGAGCTCGATCTCGGCGTTCGCGGCCTCACCATCGGCGTCCCGGACGCCTACTACTTCGACCACCTCGACCCCGACGTCGACCGCCGGGTCCGGGCCGCGGTCAGCGCACTCGCCGACCTCGGCGCCACCGTCCGGCCGGTCACCGTGCCCGGCCTCGCCGACCTCGCCGCACTCCGGGACGCGCACCGCACGGTCATCAGCGTCGAGGCGTACGCGGTGCACCGGCAGCGGCTGGACGCCGACGATGCCCAGGAGCTGTTCGACCCCACCGTGCGGCAGCGGCTCGTCGACGGCAGCGCGATCAGAGGCTGGGAGTACACCGAGGCGCTGCGGCTGCTGTGGGAGTCCCGGCGTACTTTCACCCGGCTCCTCGAGGACGTGGACGCCCTCGCGACGCCGAGCGTCGCCGTCACCGCGCCGCCGCTGGGCCAGGTGGAGACCGAGGCGGCGGGTGTCGAGGAGACGGTGCGCTGGGCCCTCACCCGGCTCGCCGTACCGACGAACGTGACCGGAACGCCCAGCCTGTCCCTACCCTGCGGATTCTCCCGCGACGGACTGCCGGTCGGCCTGCAGCTCAGCGGCCGGGCGTGGAGCGAGGCCCGCCTCTACCGGATCGCACGTGCGCTGGAGGTCGGTCCCGACTCGACAGCGGTCGACGCCCGGTTCACCCAGGATTGACCCCGGGTGACTTGGGGTGACACTGTCCCCATGGTGACCATTCAGCCGGACCCGTCGTACCAGCATCCGGCGTTCGAGGGCTGGGGCACCAGCCTGGTCTGGTTCGCCAACGCCACCGGCGACTACCCCGACGAGCTCCGGGAGACGCTGGTGCGGCTGGTCTTCGGCGACGACGGGCTCAATCTCACCATCGCCCGCTACAACATCGGCGGCGGCAACGCCCCTGACGTGCGCGACTACCTCCGCCCCGGCGGCGCCGTGCCGGGATGGTGGCACGCACCGGGAGGCACTTCCCGCGGAGACGTCGACTGGTGGTCGGCGGACGATCCGGCCGGCTGGAACCCCGACGCCGACCACGCGCAGCGCTGGTGGGTGGACCGGATCAAGCCGTACGTCACGAAGTGGGAGACGTTCAGCAACTCCCCGCCGTGGTTCATGACCCGCTCCGGCTACGTCTCCGGCGGGTTCCTCCCGTGGAACGACCAGCTGAAGGCCACGAGTGTCGACGACTTCGCGAGGTACGTCGTCGGGGTGACCGAGCGACTGGAGGCGGCGCACGGCATCCGGGTCGACACCATCGATCCGTTCAACGAGCCGAACACCAACCACTGGGTCACCATCCTCGGCTTCGACGGCCGGCCGATCGGTGTACGCCAGGAGGGCGCCCACATCGGACCCGAACTCCAGCAGCGGGTCGTCCGCGCACTCGGGCGGGCCCTGGCCGGCTCGGCCACCGGCGCCCGGATCGCGGCGATGGACGAGACCAACCCGTCGATCTTCGTACGAAACTGGACGAGCTATCCCGCCGACGTGAAGGCGGCCGTGAGCAGGATGAACGTGCACACGTACGCCACCGGTCAGCGCACCGCGGTCCGCGACCTGGCCAAGTCCGAGGGCAAGCCGCTGTGGATGTCGGAGGTCGAGGGCGACTGGGGTCATGGCCAGGACTTCGAGGACATGGATCCGGGGCTGGGCCTGGCCCAGCACATCACCGACGACCTGCGGGAGCTCGAACCCTCGGCCTGGGTCTTCTGGCAGCCCATCGAGGACTACGACAACATGGCGCCTGGCGGCCACGGGGACCTCGGTGGCAACTGGGGTGAGATCCAGGTGCCGTTCGTCTGCGGCGCGCAGGACACGCCGCGGACGTGCCCGGTGCGCACCAACCAGAAGTTCAACACGGCTCGCAACTTCACCCATTACATCCGGCCGGGCGACCACCTGGTGAAGGTCGACGACCCCAGCACGCTCGCCGCGATCCGGCCCGGGGCGCGGACCGCCACCCTCGTCCACACCAACCCGACGGCGGCTCCGCGCGACCTGCGCATCGACCTGTCGAAGTTCGGCACCGTCGGCCCCGACGCCACCGTCACAGGAATCGTCACCGACCGGTCCGGCGCCCTGCGGGAGAGCGCGCCGGTCCCGGTCGACGGCGTGACGGCGAGCGTACGCGCGCCGGCACGGTCGGTCACCACCCTGGTCGTCACCGAAGTGGCAGGGGTGGACGAGGACGCTGCCACGTTCCGGGACGGGCGCACATACCGGTTCGTCGGGGTGCAGAGCGGTAGGTCGCTGGCCACCCGCGGTTCGGGCTCCGAGGGGCTGGTAGTCCGGACCACCGACGCGGCGAACGGTGACCAGTTGTGGACCGTGACCCGGTTGACCGGCGGCTGGACCAACCGCGAGCACCATCAGCTGCGTGCCCGCGACGGCCGTCAGGTGGCGGTGCGGTCGGGGGCGCTCGTCCTCGAGGCGGCGCAGGGGCCACCGGACGAGGCGGCGCGGTGGTACCTCTCCACGACCGGTGACGGCACGTACACGATGGCGAATGTCGCCGGCCCGGGAAACATCGAGGTCGGCGGGCAGGCGACGGCCGACGGGTCGGCAGTGGGGGCCTGGCAGCCAAACGCCGGGCCCAACCAGCGGTGGCGGGTGACCGACGAGACCGTCACGGACGTATAGGCCACTCCCGGGTATGCTGATGCCCGGTTGAGGATCCAGCCAATCTGCAGGCGTTCAATGCCCAGACGGAGGCTGGACCTCGCATGTCTCGCTCAACCGACCTTCCGACCACCAAGGTCGTGCGGCTTTTGAAAGTCGCCTTCGAGGAGCTGTGGGCCGAACGGCCCCCGGCCGACGGAACACCGTACCCACAGGCTGTCGCCGAGGTCGCAGTCCGCCAGATAGGCGGCGCCAAGTGGGCCAGCATCACCCGTGCGAGCGCGGGCCGGTTCTGGACTGAGGTGGCCACGCACGAGACGGCCCGGCTGGCTGACGAACTGCAGTACACATACGCCTCCGGTCCCTGTGTCGACGCCATCCGCGACGACTCGGTGCACCAGCTCAGGGACGTCCACCATGCCGGCCGGCGCTGGCCCGACTTCGCCAAGCGCGCCGGAACCGACCTGGGTGTGGGCAGCGTCGCCAGCTGCTCGATGGTCGTCCTGCCCGTGGAGGACGGTCAGGCGCAGTCCAGCCTGAACGTCTACTCGGACATACCGAAGGCCTTCGACGACACAGCGATGCGATACGTGCAGACACTGGCGAGGTACGGAGAGTTCCTCGCGCTGGTCACCGACGACCGCTACCGGATCCACCATCTGCGGCAGGCGCTGGCCTCCAACCGCGAGATCGGCATCGCCATCGGCATGTTGATGGCCAGGCGCCGGGTCACCCGCGAGCAGGCGTTCGATCTTCTGCGGATCGCCAGCCAGCACACCAACCGGAAGCTGCGGGACATCGCCACCCAGGTCGTCGACACCGGCATGCTGCCGAGCCCGCCCGCCCGGTCGGTCGACGGGGAGGACACGACGGTCGTGCCGTGACCGCGCCGGTGTTCGGTCGTACGACACGCTGGTCTCGGTCGTACGGTACGCCGGTGCCGGTCGCATGATCGCCGGTAGCGGCCAGAGAGGAGAGTTCCCTTCCGCCACATGGTCACTACCGTCGGTGCATGGCTGATGCGAACGAGTCGATCCTCACCACGGAAGAGGTCGAGCGCTACCACGAGCAGGGGTTCCTCGCCCTGGAGTCGTTCATCTCCGCCGACGAGGTCCTGCGTATGCGGGCCATCTACGACCGCCTCTTCGCCGAGCGAGCGGGGCGTTCGGCCGGCGACCAGTTCGACCTTGCCGGCGCGGACGAGGAGGGCGGCGAGGCCAGGCTGCCGCAGATCCTGAAGCCGTCGCAGTACGCACCGGAGCTTCTGCGCAGTGAGACCGTCGCGCGGGTGCGGGCGGTCCTCGCGGCACTTCTCGGGCCGACCGCGACGATGGGCGGTGACCACGCCATCAACAAGCCGCCGCGCCATGGCGCCGAGACACCGTGGCACCAGGACGAGGCGTACTGGGATCCGGCGTACACGTACCGCTCGCTCAGCATCTGGATCCCGTTGCAGGAAGCCACTGTCGACAACGGCTGCATGCAGTTCATTCCCGGCTCCCATCGTGGTGAGGTACTGCCGCACCGCCAGATCGGCGGCGACTCGCGCGTGCACGGCCTGGAAGTGGTGCCCGGAACGATCGACGTGTCCGCCGCGGTCGCCTGCCCGCTCCCACCGGGCGGCGCGGCGATCCACACCAACCGGACCGTGCACTACGCGTCGGCCAACCATTCCGACGACCACCGCCGGGCCTACATCGTCGGCGGCGGTACGCCGCGCGAACCGGTGGTGGTGCCACGGGAGTACCCGTGGCGCGCCGGGCAACAGACGACCGCCCGGGCGCGACGTGCCCAGCGCGTGACGCGGACGGAGGCGTGACGATGCCGGCGGTGCCTGTGACTGACATGGCGAGTAGCCCAGGTGGACGTCTCTCCCGGCGTCGTCTGCTGGAACTCCTCGGACTCGGCGCTGTGGGTACGACGGCAGCGGCCACCACGACTGCCTGCGCCGCAGACGGCCGCGGGAAGGGCGGCGGGAAGTCCGGGAAGACCCGGGAGTTCCACGGCGCCTGGCCGTATCAGGTCCCGCCGAAGGGTCACTTCAACCTGATGTCGGGGGTGACCGACTCCATCGGGCTCGGGATGTACCTCGACCTGATCTTCCTTCCGGGTGGGATGTGGTACTGGAAGGAGCAGAAGTGGGAGCCCCTGCTGGGCAAGAAGTGGGGCTTCGACGAGAAGGCCAGCACCTTCACGTACACGATCAAGGACGGGCTCACCTGGAACGACGGTTCGCCGATCACCAGCCAGGACGTGCTGTCCACCTTCATGTGCCGGCGGGTTATGCGCCAGACCGAGTGGCAGTTCGTGAACAAACTGGAGGCTGCCGACGAGCACACCGTGGTGTTCACCATGAACAACCCGTCGACGGTGGTCGAACGGTACGTGGTGCGGGCGGCCGTCTTCCCGCACGCGATGTACGGCGGCTTCGCCAAGCGGGCCACGGAGCTGTTCTCCGGCGGCGGGAGCCTGGACGACGCTGAGGGTAAGAAGCTCAACGAGGACGTGCAGGCGTACCGGCCGAAGAACCCGGAGAAGGAGGTGCTCACCAGCGGGCCTTTCCGCTACGACTTCGGCAGCATCACCAACGCCCAGCTCACGCTGCGGAAGAACGAGAAGGGCTGGGGTGCGGACCGGATCAACTTCGACACGATCACGGTCTTCAACGGCGAGACGACCGACGTCACACCGGTGGTGCTGGCCAAGAACGTCGACTATGCGACCCACGGGTTTCCGACCGCCACCGAGAAGGAACTGATCAGTAAGGGCTTCCGCATCATTCGCCCGCCGACCTACGCCGGCGGCGGCCTGTTCCTCAACCTGGACAAGCTTCCGGAGTTCAGGGACGTCCGGGCTCGGCAGGGTCTCGCCCACGCGATCGACCGGCGACTGGCCGCCGAGGTCGGCGGTGATTCCTACAAGCCCGTACGACTGATGGCCGGATTCTCCGACATCCTGGTACCGCAGTGGCTGTCGGACGCCGACCAGGCGCGGCTGAACCACTACGAGCACGACCAGGACAAGGCGGCGTCGATACTGACGGCCGCGGGGTGGACCAGGCGTGGCGGGAGCTGGCGTACGCCGCAGGGGAAGCCGGCCACCTACGAGATCAACTATCCCGCGGAGTACTTCGACTACGTGGCCGCGGCGCAGAGCATCGCCCGGCAGCTCAAGAGCTTCGGCATCCAGCTCAACATGCGGGGTGTGACCTTCACCCAGCAGCCGATCGACCTGGACAAGGGGCGGTTCGAGTTCGCCATGCAGGGGTGGGGTGCGTCCAGTGCCCCGCATCCGCACTTCTCCTTCGTGGCCGCGTTCTTCACCCACAACATCCCGATCGCCGCCAACCAGGGAGGCAAGGGAATCGCGTTCCCACTGACCCAGAACACCAAGGCGTTCGGAAAGGTCGACCTGGAGAAGGTCGTCAACGAGGCCGGCGCCGGGCTGGACGAGCAGAAGCAGCGGCAGAACGTGGCGATCGCGGCCCGGGCGTTCAACGAGCTGCTCCCGATCATCCCGATCGAGGAACGCTACGGGAACAACCCTGCCCTGCAGGGAGTGCGGGTCAAGGAGTGGCCGCCGGACAGTGACCCGATCATGCTGAACGCGCCGTACGCCGACAACTTCACCACCCTGCTGATGTTCAAGGGCAAGCTCCAGCCCGCGTAGGAGGGCGTGCTCCTCGCCGCGGTGCGTTCTGCAGAGCAGTACCCCGTTGGCGAGGTCGGTGGGGACGAAGTCTTCCAGGCTCGCTCGGGTGAGCCGGAAAAGGATTGCGTCGCGACGGGCCGAGCTGCGTTGATGGACGGATGCCCAACCCGTTCCTGAGTGAACTGCACGGACGCTTCGAAGTTCCGCGCCATGTAGTGGTCGGCCTGGCCGAGCGCGCGACAGGACGTTGTGTCGTCGAGGTCGAGCGAGTCGTACGCGGCTACGACAACGAGGTGTATCGCGTCGGCCTCGACGATGGCGGGGTGGTCTATCCCCGGATCAGGCCTGCCGGCGACCACGGCCACACCGACGAGGTGTGGGCGATGGAGCAGGCCCGCGCGGCCGGCGTTCCCGTGCCGGACGTACTCGCCTCCGAGGTCGTTTACACGGAGGAGGGTGAGCGCGAGGCGATGGTGGTCTCGTGTGCGCCGGGTCGCGCGCTCGCCGCGCTTCTGCCCTCGCTGACCGGGAATGAACGCCGAAGCGCGATGGCCGCCGTGGGCCGCGTACTGGCGCTCCTCCACTCCGTGCCGACGCCCGGCCCGTGGCGCCCGGACGGCGAGGGGCGCTGGCCGGACCCGACCTCGTTGCGGAACGGCTTCATCGACGAGCGAGCCGGTGAACGCACCGAACTCGTCCGGGCCGGCCTCACCGACGAGGAGGTCGACCAGATCATCGGCCTGCTGCCGACGGCCTGGGATGCCACCGCCCCGGAGCGACCGGTGCTCTGCCACGGTGACCTCGGTCCCGACCACGCGTTCGTCGACGCCGACCTCAACGTGAGCGCGATGATCGACTGGGGTGGTTGGCACGGCGGTTCGGCCGTCGGGGACCTGGCCCGGACCTCGATGCTCAACGAGGACGAGGACTTCGCGGCGATCGTCGACGGCCACGGCCGGTGGGCGAACGACGACCCGGAGTTTCGGCGGGCACTGGCGCTGTCCACGATGATGTACGCGATCGGCCACACCGCGCATCACGTTCGCATCGGTGACCTCGCCGGCGCGCCCCGGTCGGTGGCCCGGCTGCGCCGCATCCTGGCCGACTTCGATCACGGAAGGAGGTAGCCGCGGGCGATGATCGAGCCGTTCACCATCCAGATCCCACAGTTCGCCTTGGACGACCTGCGCCGGCGACTGGCACAGACGCGCTGGCCAGAGCCCGAGTCCTGCTGAATTCGGTTTGCGTCGCCCGCCCCGCGTCCCACAGGATGACCCGATGGCTCTCACCGTTCAGTGCGTCGTCGTCGACGCGGCAGATCCCGGCCGGCTGGCGGCGTTCTGGGAGGCGGCGCTCGGCTGGCGGCGTACCCACGACACTCCCGACGAGGTCGCCCTGGAACCCCCCGCCGGCTCGATCTGGGACGGCGTGGCGCCGGACCTGTTGTTCGTGCGTGTCCCGGACGCCAGGGCGGGCAAGAACAGGTTGCACCTCGACCTGCGCCCGGAGGACCAGGCAGCCGAGGTGGCTCGGCTTGCGTCGTTGGGCGCCTCCCGGGCGAACGTCGGCCAGGACCCGGACGCCTCGTGGGTGGTGATGACCGACCCGGAGGGCAACGAGTTCTGCGTACTGCGAGCGTTCACCGCCGAACAGAACGCCGAACTCGCGCGCATCCGGGCCGCCCGTACACCCGTCGAGGAGTAGCGCCCCGAACCAACGCGCGGGCCGTCAGTCACCGCGCAGCGCGGCCTGGGCAAGAATCCGGTCAGCGACCTCCATCGTCCTGACGGCATCCCGGAACGGCGAACTCGTCAGCTCCCTCCCGGCCAGAAGGGAGTCGATGAACTCCCGGTTCTTCTCCCGGAAACCGCCGAAAACGTACAGTTCGTCGCTGCCGGCCACCGCGCGGGCGTCGTACACGGCGGGCTCGGTCTGGTTGTCGGCGTACAACTGCGCACCGGTTTCCGGATCGGCATCGCAGGCGATCGTCGGAGCGTGCATCTGGACCCGGAACACCCGTCGCCCGCTGGCCCAGTTGCACAGCAGCACTCCGGTCGCGCCGGTGCTGAAGTGCAGGGTGGCGGTGAACCAGTTGATGTCGGGGACGCCGATCCGTTTGCAGTGACTCTCGATGTTCTCGACGTCCCCACCACAGATCCAGCGCAACGTGTCGATGACGTGCACGCCGTCGTCGAGCATGCGGTCGCGCGGCGACCAGAAGGGTTGCGGGTCGCACTTGTAGAACTCGCACACCGCATGCACGATCGGGCCGCGTTCGAGGCAGGCGTCGCGCATCTTCGACAGCAACGGGCTGGTACGCCGCTGGAAGCTCACCTGGGTGATCGCGCCGTTCTCCTCGGCGAGGGCGGCCGGCATCTCGGCCTGGTGGCGGCTGAGCCCGAGCGGCTTCTCGACGTAGAGGTTGAGACCCTGTCGCAGGCACCAGACCCAGACGTCGTACATCAGGTGAGGCTGCCCGACCGCGTACACCCCGTCGGGCGCGGTGTCCTCCACCATCTGCCGGTAGTCGGTGTAGCGGCCCTCGATCCCGTAGCGGTCCGCGACGCTGTCCAGCCGCTGCCGGTCGAGGTCGCAGGCGCCGACGATGCTGACGTCTGGGAACGATGCCAGCGAGGGAAGGTGCACTCGTTGGGTCATGGCGCCGAGTCCGATCAGCGCCACCTTCGCATCACTCATGATGGTCCCTCCTGGCAGTGGACTGCCGTACGACCAGTTCGGGTGTCGCCGTGGTGTGGTCGGGCGGACCGGATCGCTCACCTTCCAGCCGGCCGATCAGTTGGGCGGTGGCGGTGCGCATCATCTGCGGGAGCGGCTGGCGCACCGTGGTGAGTGGCGGCGTGGCGACCTCCGCGAGTACCGGCAGGTCGTCGAAGCCCACCACGGACAGGTCGTCGGGAACCCGGATGCCGAGGTCGCGGGCGCCGGCGTACGCGCCGAGGGCGTACATGTCGTTGATGGTGAACAACGCGGTCGGCCTGGCCGGCATGCTGAGCAGTTGGTGCGCGCCGGTCCGGCCGAGTTCGGCACTCTCCGCGTCCCCGAAGGTGCTCACCGACGAGCCCTCCCACACGAGGTCGTCGTCGGGCGTGATGCCCGCATCGGCGAGCGCGTGCCGGTAGCCGGCCAGGCGTTCGCGCCGGCTGACCGTGCGGATCGGCCCGGACAGGAAGCCGATCCTGCGGTGCCCGAGTCCGGTCAGGTGGGAGATCGCCAAGCGCGCCGCGAGCACGTTGTCGATCTCCACGCTGCCGACCACGAGTGGGCTCACACCGGCCGGAGAGCGGTCGAACGCCACCACCTGCAGCCCACGGCCGTCGAGGTGGCCGAGATGGTCGAACGACAACGGTGAGGAACCGAAGATCAGTCCGCGAACGCCGGAGTCGAGCAGTGTCTCCGCGAACCGCACCTCGCGTTCGGTGTCGCGTTCCGCGTTGCACAGCAGGACCTGGTAGCCATGCTCGCGAGCGGCCTGCTCGACCCGCAGGGCCACGAACCCCCAGAAGGGGTTGGCGACCGACGGGACGATCAGCCCGATCGTACGGACCTGTCCGGTGCGAAGCTGCCGGGCCAGCTGGTTGGGTGCGTAACCCAGCTCGCGGACGGCTCGGCGTACGCGCTCGGTCGTGTCCGGACGGGTTCGCCCCGCGCGGCCGTTGAGCACGTTGGAGACGGTGCTCGGGGAGACCCCCGCGTGTCTGGCGACGTCTCGCAGGCTCACCTTCGCGGCGTCCATGAGCCTCCTCGACGTCCTCTCGGCGCTACGAACGACGGATCGACGACCGCATGGAGTCTAACGATTTAGTAGACACGTACTCGGCCGGGATTCCGTGCCCGGCCTCGGCCTGTTCCGGTCATTGCGAACAGCGACGAGCTCAGCCGTGTCGCCACCTGTGTAACGTTGCACCAACTCAGCTATCCCGCTCGTTGTTCGTCCCGACCTGTTCTGGAGACGACCATGGCAAGGGGTCAGCACGGTAGTCAGCACGCTCAGGACCGCACCGACCGAATCGATCGCACCGACCAGGTGGACAGGCCATCCCGGCGGCGAGTGCTGGAGTTGTGCGCCGTCTCTCTCGCGGTGGGCGCGTCGGGCACCGGCTGCAGCCTGCTGTCGACCAGCCCGCAGGGTAAGAAGAGAGACGCCGGCAAGACGGCGCAGGCCAAGGGCGCGGAGGCTCCGATGCTCGCCCGCCAGGTCGAGGCGGGCAAGCTTCCGCCGGTGAGGCGACGCCTGCCGAAGAAGCCACTCGTGGTCAAACCCGCCGAACGCATCGGGCGGTACGGCGGCACCTGGCACGCCGCCATGCTGGGAGCCGACACGGCGTGGCTGGACCGGACCATCGGCTACGACCCGCTGCTGCGGTGGCGGCCCGGCGCCCGGACGTTCGACAGGGAGCAGGTCGTGCCCGGGGTCGCCGAGTCGTTCGAGGTGAACGCCGACGCGTCCGAGTACACCTTCCGGCTAAGGGAGGGCATGCGCTGGTCCGACGGTGAGCCGTTCACCGCCGACGACATCGTCTTCGCCTACGAGGATGTGCTGCTGAACAAGAAGATCTCACCCGTCCTCGCCGCTGCATACCTCGCCGGCGGGCGCCCGGCCCGGATCTCCAGAACCGACACGTACGGCTTCAAGGTGACCTTCGACGAACCGAACGCGCTGTTCGCGCAGCGGATGGCCACCAAGGCGTACGGGCTGGACCTGGTGAAGCATCCACGACACTACCTGTCGAAGTTCCACGAGAAGTACTCCGAGGACGCGGATCGCCTTGCCAGGAAGGGGAAGTTCACCGACTGGGTGGCGTTGTTCGGCGCGAAGCGGGACCGGTGGGCCAATCCGGAGCTCCCGACGCTCGACGCGTGGGTCATCACCAACGCGGTGGGCACCGGCGATCGGGTCGTGGCCACCCGGAACCCGTACTACTGGAAGGTCGATCCGGACGGCAGCCAGCTTCCGTACCTCGACGAGTTCGTCAACTCCGTCGTCTCCGACCCCGAAGTGATGTTGCTCAAGGCCACGAACGGCGAGTTCGACTTCCAGGAACGCACCATCACCTCGTTGCGCAACAAGCCGGTCCTTGCCCGCAGCCGGGACAAGGGGCACTACCGCTTCCTCGACATGGTCAACGCGAACATGAACACCGCGATCATCTCGTTGAACCTGTGCCACAAGGACCCGGTGAAGCGCGAGATCTTCCGCAACCGCGACTTCCGGGTCGGCCTGTCCCATGCGATCAACCGCAGGGAGATCATCGTCGCGGCGTACCAGCGTCAAGGCACGCCTGCGCAACCGGCGCCACGACCGGAGTCGGCGTTCTACGACAGGCAACTGGCCACGCAGTACACCGAGTACGACGTCGGCCTCGCCAACCAGCACCTGGACCGGGCCGGCTACCGCGAACGCGACCGCAGCGGTGTCCGGCTCGGCCCGGACGGCTCGCCGATCAGGTTCGTGGTCGAGATCGCCAGTCAGGACTACGGTTTCGGCTGGGCCAACGTGATGGACCTGGTGCGGGGATACTGGCGCGCGGTCGGTGTCGACATGAGCGTCCACGCCGAGGACGGCAGCCTGTTCTACGAACGCAAGGATGCGAACACCTTCGACGCCGTGGTCTGGCAGGGAGACGTCGGAGGCATGGACCCGCGCCTGGAACCCCGCTACTACATGCCCTACCGCGACGAGTCGAACTTCGCGCTCCCGTGGGCGGAGTGGTACCAGACCCGCGGTGCCGGCGGAGAGGAACCACCCGAGGCGGTCCGCCGCCAGATGAGTCTGTACGACCAGATGACCGCCACCGCCGACGCCGACGAGCAGAACCGGCTGCTGCACGAGGTCGTGGCGATGGCGCGAGAGCAGTTCTACGCGATCGGCATCTGCCTCCCACCGAAGGGATACAGCATCGTCCGCAACGACTTCCACAACGTACCGACGATGATGATCGAGTCCGACTATCCCGAACCCGGGCCGACGAACCCCGAGCAGTACTTCACGACCCGGCAGTAGAACAGTAGAGCTGTCACCAGAGCCGCCACCGGCTGGAGGAGAGACCGTCTGATGCGCACCGTGTTGTTCACCAAGCTGTTCGGGTCCCGGGGACTGGACGAGATCGGACCGGCCGTGGCCGACCTCGGCTTCGACGGCGTCGACCTGCTGATCCGGCCCGGCTTCTCGGTGACCCCGGACGAGGCGGACCGGCTGCCCGGTGCGGTGGCAGACCTGCGGGCGCTCGGCCTCGACGTCCCGATGGCGACGACGGATCTCACCGACCCGGCGAACTTCCCCACCGCGAAGGTCTTCGGTGCGTGTGCCGACGCGGGCGTCGGTCTGATCCGGCTGGGTTACTGGAACTACGACGGGTCCCGTCCGTACGACGAGATCCGCGACCAGGCCCGTCGCGACCTGGACGAGCTGGAGCGCCTCGCCGGGTCGTACGGCATCGGCCTGGCGATCCAGCTGCACGGGGGCACGATCCACTCCTCGGGCGCACTCGCCCGGGTGCTGCTCGAGGGCCGCGACCCGGCGGCGGTCAGCGCCTATCCCGACCCGGGCAACCAGGTGGTTCAGGACGGCCGGGAGGACTGGCGGCTGACCTTCGACCTGCTGCGCCCCTGGCTCAGCTGCGTCGGGGTGAAGAACGGCGGCTGGTTCGCGGGCTCCACGCAGGAGAGCGGCGAGCGTGCCTGGCAGTCGGACTGGCTCGGTCTCGCCGACGGCATGGTGCCGTGGCCGGGCATCCTGGACCACCTGCGCACGACGGGGTTCGGCGGACTGCTGTCGTTCCACAGCCACTACGAACTGCCGTACGAGCAGGTGCTCGACCAGACGCGCACCGACCTGCGGTTCGTGCGGCGCTGCCTGGAGCACGCCTCGGCCTGACCGCTCCGACCTCACCCGCGACGCTGTCCGTCACGCCTTGCCCGAAGCGCGGGCCGGCCCGGTGCTCTCCCTCCGTACGCACGTTCGGAGGGCCGGATCATCGCGCAGAGCCGGCCGGATCGGTGGGCGACTCATCGGTGGGCGGCGAGGTCGAGCAGCCGGTCCACCAGGCGGTCGGCGTGCGCGGTCGGCATGGGCTGGGCGAAGAGTGCCCGGAAGTACAGTGGCGCCACGAGGACGTCGAGCAGTTCCTCGACGGTCGGCACCTGTTCGCCCCTGGTCGCAGCGCGGTCCAGCATGACCTGGAGCTGCTGTTCGCGCGCCCGGAACGCCGGCGAGCTCTCCCGGGACTCGCCGGGGCGGATCTCCATCACCGTGGCCCGCAGGATCAGCGGGATCGCTCCGTCGGCGAGGCTCTCGGCAACGTTGGTGGTGTACTGCCGGAGGTCCTCACGCAGTGACCCGGTGTCGGGAACCTCACCGGCGGTGAACCGCTCGACGAGTACGTCCTGGACGAGCGCCGACATGCTGCCCCAGCGGCGGTAGATCGTGGCCTGGTGGACGCCCGAGCGCTCGGCGACCAGCGGCACGCTCATCTCCTCCCACGGGTGCTCCTCCATCAGGTCGACGACCGCCTCGTGGACGGCCGACCGCACTCGAGCGGAACGCCCGCCGGGCCGCTGCATGGTTCGTTCGTAAGCCACGGTCGAACCTTAACGCGAAAACCATTGCGTTAGCTGGCGGGTGCCGTCTACCGTCTTGACGCGAGGATGTTCGCGTTTAGGTGGGAGAGGTGCGAGGCGTCATGAGGCGTTGGTGGGCCCGGGCGGCGACCCGGGTGGCGAGTGGGCTGGTCATTCTGGCCGCCGCGGTGGGTGCGACCGTCGGGGTCGGAGCAGTGTCGAGCAGGGGTGCTATCGAAGCGGCCTACCCGCACCCGATGGAGGTGACCGACCGGGTTCGAGCGGCCGTCGCCGCCGCGCCGCGACCCGCGTACGACCCGAAGCGGCCGACGGCCGTGGTCCTGATCGGCGCCGAGGGCGCGAACGGTGCGGACGTCCTCGCGCCGTACGAAGTGCTCGCGGCGTCGGGTGAGTTCAACGTCTACACCGCGGCCCCGCAACGCCGGCCCCTGCCGCTCACCGGCGGCCTGGACGTCGTACCCGACCACACCTTCTCCGAACTCGACCAGAAGTTCCCCGAGGGTGTCGACGTGGTCGTCATCCCGGAGGTGCCGGACGCGGGCAAGCCGAGTTCGGATCCGTTGCGGGACTGGATTCTTCGGCAGGCAGCCCACGGTGCGACCGTCGTCGGCGTGTGTGTCGGCGTCGAACTGCTCGCCCAGACCGGTCTGCTCGACCATCGGCCGGCCACGTCGAACTGGTTCAAGCTCGGCATGGGCGGGATGGCGAAGCAGTATCCGAACGTCCGCTGGGTCACCGACGTGCGATACGTCGACGACGGTCAGGTCATCACCACTGCCGCCGTGCTGTCCGGAGTGGACGGTGCTCTGCGTGTGGTGGAGCGCCGGGCCGGTGAGGACGCCGCCCGCAGGGCTGCGGCCGCCGTGCGCTGGCCGTACTACCGGCCGGGCAGGGCTGCGCCGGTGCCCGGCTCGCGGTTCAGAGTGTCCTCGGACTCCGTGGTGCTGCTGAACCTCGGTTACCGGGATCCCGCCCCGCAGGGGGTCGTCCTCACCGGCGGCGTCGGCGAGACGGAGCTGGCGTCGGCCTTCCGGCCGTACACCGCGCTCTCCTTCGTGGCGCAGACCCACACGGTCACGTTGGACGGCGGGCCGATCCGTTCCCGGCACGGGCTGACCTTCGTGCCGCGGTCCGCCCTGGGAGACGTCTCGGGCGAGCTGGATCGCCTGGTGGTGCCCGGGCACTCGGCGGCCCGCAACCCGGACCCGGCGCTGGCTCGCGCGGCGGGCTCGGCCGGCCTCCCGGTGACGTACCTGCACACGCGCTCGGAGTTTGCCTTCGACGGAGCGCTGCGCGACGTGGCCGCCACCACCGACGTCGCCACCGCCACCTGGGTGGCCAAGACCCTGGAGTATCCCGTACGTACCGAGCTCTCGGGCCCGTCGTGGCCGTGGGAGCTCGCCGCCCGGGCACTCGTCGTCGGCATCGTCGGTGGGGAGATCGCGGCGGTGATCGCCTGGGTCGCCCGCCGTCGCTTCCTGGCCCGGCGATCTCGGAAGCGTCGGGAGTCCGGCACGCCCGGGCGATCCGGGAATCGAGGAGCCGGCGCAACCACCAGTTGACGCAACCGTACGGTTGCCATACGGTAGCAACCGTACGGTTGCTACTAGCTGGAGGTCACAGATGAGCTTTCCCGATCGCATCGAGCGGACCGTGGAGGTCGCTCACCCGCCGGCCAGGGTCTGGGCGGCGCTCACCACCGCCGAAGGGCTGGGCACCTGGTTCGGCAACCAGGCCAAGATCGACCTGCGTCCGGGCGGATCGGCCCAGATGACGTGGGACAGCGGCGACAAGGCCGAGATGCGGGTCGAACGCGTCGAGGAGCCGACGGTGTTCGGCTTCACCTGGCAGATCCACGGCCTGCCCGAGGACGATCCACGTCGTACGTACGTCGAGTTCACGCTCGAGCCGACCGCTGCGGGCACCCGGCTGACGGTGGTCGAGTCAGGCTTCGCCCAACTCCCCGAGGACGCCTACCGCAAGGCGTACCAGGGCAACACCGAGGGCTGGGCGCACGAGCTGGGTGAACTCGTCGACTACCTCGATGCCGCCTGAGCCGTCCGAGCGGCCTGAGCACGGTGACATCGAGGCGGTCGCCGAGCAGGTCTTCGTCGCCCTGGCCGACCCGACCCGGCGCGCCATCCTGGCGGAGCTCGCCTCGGGAGGACCGGCCACGGCGACGGACCTGGCCGACCGGTTGCCGATCACCAGGCAGGCGATCGCCAAACACCTTGCCCTGTTGACCGACGCGGGTCTGGTGACCGCCGAAGCAGGTGAGCGCCGCCGGGTGCGGTACCGGCTGCGCTCGGCACCGATGCAGGTGGCGCAGCAGTTCCTGGCCGCGCTTGCCCGCGACTGGGACAGCCAGCTGGACGCCCTGAAGGACCTCCTCGACCGAGGCGCAGAAGATCACGACGCGTCCGGGACGGACGGGAACGGAGACCACACGTGACCGAGCAGGGACTCACCACCACGTTCACGGTCGACCAGACGCCGATGGAGGCGTTCCAGGCCGTCACCAATGTCCACGGGTGATGGTGATCACCTTCGACATCACTCAGAAGGACGGGCGCACCGAGGTCCGCTTCACCCACCACGGCCTGGTGCCCACCGAGGAGTGCTTCGACGTGTGCTCCACGGGGTGGAACTTCTATGTCAACACCAGCTTGCGCCAGCTGATCGCCACCGGCGAGGGGCAGCCCAACTCCGGTGGCCGCGCACGACTGGCGACCGAGGAGGCGGTGGTGTCGGGAATGGCGTGAAGAACACCACCTGCCGTCCGAGCCGGAGGCCGCTGCCGCACCTCGCCGTGCTGTGGCGGCCTTGTGGCGTTCAGTCCTCGCCGACGACCTGACGATCGGGGGAGGAGAAGGAGATGACGAACACGGCGGTGTCCGGGCCGACGTTGCGGGCGTTGTGGAGGACGCCCTGCGGGATGCTGATGGTGTCCCCGGCGTTCATTCGTACGGTCTCGTCGTCGAAGCTGTGCTCGATCGTGCCCCGCAGGACGTGCAGAACCTCGTCACAGTTGGGGTGATAGTGCCGGGGGTTGTGCAGACCCGGCTCGATGTAGCACCTGCCCACGGTCATCGTGGTGGAGTTGCCGAGCCTGCCCGACACCATCCAGACGAGGCGTCCCCAGGGCGTCTGTTCGATCTCGTGGTCGGTGACGTTGGCGAGGGCAGTGGCGACGTCCGGCATCAGGCTGCTCCGTTCTCGTTCGGCTGTGCAAGGTCGACGAAAGTTCCGGCGGGCACGGTCTGGTAGGCCTCGAAGAGCCGCATGACGGCGAGCGAGTCCTCGAGCGTGCCCTTGGTCGGCGGCGTTCCGGACAGCACGCTGTCGCAGAAGTGCAGGATCTCCGGCACGTAGCCGAGGTAGAAGAGGTTCTTGTTGTAGAGCTGCCCCAGGGAGAACTCCGGTTCCCAGTGCAGCGGGGCGTGGTCCTCCTCGACGACGTAGGAGGGCGAACGACCGTAGTCCAGGCGTGCGCCGCGGCGGTAGTACGTGAGCCGGACGCCGTTGTCCACCACGACGTTGGCGTCCTGTCCCACCACCTCGACACGTTCGAGCGGGCTGGTCGCGGCACTGCCGGCGGCCAGGTGCAGCGTCCCGACCGCGCCGGAGGCGAAGCGCAGCGAGGCAGTGCTTGCGCCGGAGACCGGCTCCCACTGGTAGCCGAACCCGCACACGTCACCCATCAGATGGTGCAGAACCGCGCCTGGGTGGTAGATGTGGTCGAGGAAACCACGCATCGCTCGCAGGTCGCGGCGGTTCTCGAACGGCGGAAGGGTTTGCGGGTAGCGGACGCTGACCGAGCTCACCTCGCCGAACTCGGCTGAGGAGATGATCTCCTTCGTGCGTTCCATCGCCGGGGTGAAGATCTTCTTCATCCCGGTCATCACGAACCTGCCCGCCGCCGCGGACTGCCTCCGGAGCCGGCTGATCTCCGCCACCGAGGCGGCGGTCGGCTTCTCCATCCAGACGTGGGCGCCGGCCCGCAGGCAGTCCAGGGCGAGGTCGGTCGCCTGGACCCGGCCGTCCTCGCTGTACGACGTCACGACGAAGACCGCGACCGGTCGTTCACGTTCGAGCATCTCGTGGTGGTCGGTGTAGGAACGCGGCGCCCCGAACAGCCGGGCGTACTTCGCCGCCCGTCCGCCGTCGAGGTCGCAGACGGCGCACAGGTCGACCGGTGCGTACTGGAAGGACGGGTAGACGTTGCGGTAGGAGTGGCCGCCCGCACCGATGAAGGCGACCGGGATCCGTTCGTCGTACTCGAACTGGTACGTGATGTGGTCCACCACCCCTACCGTGGCGCACCTTGCGCGACTGCGCCCCGCCTGTTGCCGGATCCGGCCGTCCCCAGCAGGTACGTTCGGGCGCGGCCGGACCGGCAGCGCCGGTGTGGTCACCGAGATTGCCCGACGGCGCTCACCCGGTGGTCATGACGTACTCGTCACCGAGCTCACCGTGGCGGCGGAAGCCCAACCGGCTGTACAGCCGTTCGGCGTTCCCGTTGGTCTTGAGCGTGGCGGGCCGCACTGTCGGCTGGGGGCTCGCTGCCGGTTGAGGTGTCATGAGCCAACCTCGACATTCGGCGGCTGCCCGGTCGACCGGTTGTCGAACGACGCGGCGGACATCGCGGCGGCGTCGAGTTCGGCAAGCAGGTCTTTTCTACGGCGGTCTGTGGTGAAGGCTGCCTCGATCGCGTTGCGGGTCAACTGAAGCAGTTGGTCATGACTGAGTCCGAGTGAAGCGGCGGCCTCGTACTCCGCACCGATCGTCGTACCCACCTGCACCGGGTCGTCGGTTGCCAGCGTGACCTTCACTCCGGCGTCGATCAACCGCACCAGGGGATGTTCGGCCAGAGACGGGACCACACCGAAGAGCACGTTGCAGGACAAGGCGCACTCCAGGGTGATGTCGCGTCCGATCAGCAGCTCGACAAGTGCCGGGTTCTCGATGGCGTGGATGCCGTGCCCGATCCGGGTCAGCCCAGGGGTGGCGGCAGCCGCAGCTATGTTGTCGGTGGACAGTTCGCCGGCATGGGCGGTGATACCGAGACCGGCTTCGGCGAACCGCTCGGCCAGGCGATGCGCGACGGACCAGTCCGCCTCCGACCGGTACGGAAAGCACATCAGGTCCACGCCGGCGAGCCCTTCACCGGCCAGGCGGATGCAGCCGTCGACCTTCGCTGCCAGTGCCAGGGGTGGCTCCGAGCCCACCATCACGATCGCCAGTGCCTCGGCACGCAGAGCAGGACTGTCAACCTGGACTTGTCGTTCGGCCCGGCGGAAGAGTTCCATGAACCGGTCACGCAACACGACGTCACCACCGCAGCGCACCTCGATGTAACAGCCTCCCGCGCGCGCGTGCTCGTACATCACGTCGGCGATGCGGGCGACGAACAGTTCGTCGTCATCGTCGACCTCGAGGGGGACCGGGCGCATGGTGCCCACCCGGGCCAGCCGATCCGGGCCGGGCGGGAACTCCGCTACCAGCCGCCGTCGCCACGCAGCCCAGTCGTACAGCTGCCTGCCCTCGCGGTGTGCGAGGACACGGTCGAGGTGCGGTGTGGGTTCCTGGTGTACGTGCAGGTCTGCTTTCGGCAGGGCGGCGATCGGGTGATCTGGAGGAAGCACCATGCCTGAACGCTATGCGCCGGCGCCGGGGGGTTCTACCGGTAGAACAAGCGTGTCCGCGCCTTCCAGGGCATGCCTCGCCACCCGGCAGGGGGCCCTGTGACACCCCCCATCCGGCCGACTTGTCGCTCGCGGCAGACTGCGTTCAGCCATGCCCTGTTGCGCGGATCACCCGCCCGATAAGCGCTTGCCGGACACCGGTACGCCTGACAGGGTGGCCGGTGTCTCTCCCGCCGAACACACCGCATGCGACCGCCGGAAACTCCCAACGCCCTCTCGTACGCGCGACCGGGCTGGTCAAGGAGTTCCGCCGGGCGAAGCGCGGTGAGGGCCGCCTCGGTGCACTCCGCGCGTATCTTCGTGGCGACCACGACATGATCCGGGCTGTCGACGACGTCTCGTTCGACATCCACAGCGGTGAGCTGGTGGGCTACCTCGGTCCGAACGGCGCCGGTAAGTCGACGACGATCAAGATGCTCACCGGGATTCTCACGCCGACCGCCGGGACCCTGTCCGTCGCCGGGCGCGACCCGTCGCGCGAACGCCGGGCGAACGCGCTCAACATCGGCGTGGTGTTCGGCCAGCGCAGCCAGTTGTGGTGGGATCTGCCGCTGCGGGAGTCGTTCCGCGCGATCCGCGACCTCTACGGCGTTCCCCGGCGGGAAGGTGATCGGCGCCAGCACGAGCTCGTCGACCTGCTCGACATGGAGGAGTTCCTCGACGCGCCGGTTCGCCAACTGTCGCTGGGACAGCGCATGCGCGGTGACCTCGCGGCCGCGATGCTCTACCAGCCGCGGCTGCTCTTCCTCGACGAGCCGACAGTAGGGCTGGACGTGGTGGCCAAGGAACGCATCCGGGAGTTCGTCGCCGACGTGAACGCCGAACACGGCACGACCGTCGTCCTCACCACGCACGATCTGGAGGACGTGGAACGACTGTGCCGGCGGATCGTTCTCATCGACCACGGCCGGGTGCTGTACGACGGCGCGCTCACCGAGTTGATGGCACGCTACGGCCCCTACCGCGATCTCGTCGTCACGCTGGCCGAGCCGGCGGACATCGTGGTCGACGGCGCGGAGCAGGTCTCCCGGGAAGGACCGGTGGTGACCCTGCGGTTCCGTTCGGACCAGGTGAGGGCCCCGGAGGTCATCGCGGCGGTCACCGCCGCACACGCCGTCGTGGACCTGTCCGTCGTCGAGCCGCGGCTGGAGGCGGTCATCAGCCGGATCTACACCCAGCGCGCATTGCCGCAGAGCGTCGCATGAGCAGCCTGTGGCCCGTGGTACGGCCCGTGGTACAGCCCGTGGTGCGGCTCGTCCGGCGACCCAACCTGCGGCCCGTGCTGAGCCAGGTGCGGATCGGCATGCTCACACCGTGGGCCTACCGGACGTCGATCATGCTCGGCTATCCGGCGGTCGCGGTCCAGATCGCGCTCTACAGCGTGGTGTGGCGGGCGATCTACGCCGGCCATGACGGTGAGGTCGCCGGGGCGGACGTGCGCACCGCGGTCGGGTACGCCGTCCTGGGCCTCACGATCGCGGGTGTCCTGAACACCTCGCCGTACCACTCGATCGCGTCCCGGGTGCGCGAGGGGCTGATCGGGGTGGACCTGACCCGGCCGATCGGTCTGCTGACGCAGAACCTCGCCTTCCAGACGGGCGCCGTCCTTGCCGGGTTGCCGACGGTCGCCGTGGGCCTGGGCACCGGCCTGGTCGTGGGCGGACTCGCCCCACCGAGGGACCCGGGAGCGGCCGGGTGGTTCGCGGTGAGTCTGCTGCTCGCCTTCGCCGTATCGCAGCTGACCACGATGCTGATGGCGCTGACGTCGTTCTGGACGATGGAGGTGGGCGGGATCAACATGACGTTCTTCGTGGTGCGCACCTTCATGTCGGGCGCGATCCTGCCGCTGTGGTTCATGCCTGGCTGGCTGCAGGCGGTCGCCGGGGCCCTGCCGTTCCAGGCCTCGGCGTACACCCCGCTCGCGATCTACTTCGGCCGCCCGCCCGGCGGCCTGCTGCCGGCGCTCGGCGTGCAGGTGCTGTGGATCGTCGTGCTGGGTGGGCTGTGTGCGTGGGTGTGGTCGCGGGCTCGGCGTCGGGTGGTGGTGCAGGGTGGCTGACCTCACCGGCCCCTCGGGCAGTACGGCGAACCCGCCACCGATGCTGCGGCAGTTCGCCACTCTCGTGCGCATCGGGCTGGCATCGGCGACGCAGTACCGCGCCAACTTCGTGCTGACCTCGGTCGGAGCGATCTTCTACGAGGCGGTGTCGCTGGTCTTCGTCGGGGTGATCGTGCACGCGTTCGGCAGCATCGGTGGGTGGAGCTTCGTCGAGGTCGCCTTCGTGTACGGCATCCGCTCCACCGGGCACGCCCTGCACGGCCTGCTGTCCGGGCAGTTGTGGATGACCGAGGACGTCGTACGGCGAGGCGAGTTCGACCGATACCTGCTGCGGCCGGTCGACCCGCTGGTCCAGTTGCTGACCCGGCGGTTCCAGATCACCGCCGTCGGGGACGTCGTGTTCGGCGTGGTGGTTCTCTCGGTGACGGCGGTGGCGGCGCCGGTGGACTGGTCGGCCGGCTGGGTCGCGTACCTCGTGGCGGCCGTGGTGGGCAGTGCGTTCGTGGAGTCGGCGGTGATGCTGGCGCTGGCCTCGTCGACGTTCCGGCTGCTGGACGCCTCTGCGCTGCTGGGCGTGGCCGACCGGGTGTTCGTGACGTTCGGGCCGTATCCGCTGAGCGTGCTGCCGCGGGCGGTCGGCTACCTGCTGACGTTCGTGCTGCCGTTGGCGTACGCGGCGTTCTTTCCGGCGGCCATCCTGCTGGGCCGGACAAATGACCTGTTCGTGCCGACCTGGCTGGCGCTCGCGTCGCCGGTGGCGGGCCTGCTGTTGTACGCCGGCGCTGTCCGGCTCTTCCATCGGCAGGTACGCCACTACTCCAGCCCCGGCCACTGAGGAACAGGGCGGGCGGCACAAAGCCGACAAGTAGCGTTCAAATCTTCGTTCGCAAAAAGGGAATCGGCCCTTTTTGGAGGGACAAAACTCTTGTCACGCGGGGGAGAAGTGGGCCTACGATCATGCAATGCCCGGCTACGAACCACTTTCCCTCGAGTCCGTGTGCAATGCAGGCGTCGAAATCCTCGGCATCCAGGACCAGGATCCCCCGCTCGGCAAGGTGACCTTGCGCGGCCTGCCGTTCCTCGTCGGATCCGAGACTCCCGCGAAGGACCGCTGCTTCGTTGCGCCCTCCGAGCCGGTGTCGATCGACATCGGCAAGGCGGCCCGGCACGTGGTCGTCGCGCACCGGCTGCTGGAGCCGGGCGGACCTGCCGGGCACGGCGTCGGCAGTCACGTCGCCGACTACGTCTTCCACCTGGCCGGTGGGCGGACCGTCGAGGTGCCGATCCGGGAACGCTTCGAGATCCAGATCATCGGCCACGCCTGGGGGCGGGACCCGTTCCTCGCGGTCAGCGACACCCAGGACAGCAACGCGGCCCGGTTCGAGGGCCGCTGGGGCATGGCCGGCTTCCGGATGACCGAGCACAACAAGGGCTGGGCCAGGACGTTCTACTTGTGGCAGTGGGAGAGCCCCCAGCCGGACGCCGTGATTGAACGCCTGGAGATCATTCCCCGGGGCCTGCCGTTCCTCGTCGGTGGCGTCACCCTCGGGCACCTCGACGAGCATCCGTTCGTACGTACGCCGGGACGGCCGGTCCGGCTGGTGGTCACCGACGACGACGTGGCCGGGCGTGACGGCGTGCTCGACCTCGACGTCGACCGGGGAGTGGCGACCTACCCCCAGCCAATTCCTACCGGTAACGACCGAGCCGGCTACGGCGCCGGTGACTGGCCGCCCGCCACCAGCCCCGCGCACGCCTCGGTCACCGCTCTCCCGTCGGCCACCCTCGTCGTCGGCAGCAAGGGCGAGGAGCTCGGCCGGGTGCGCTGGGGTGACGTCGAACGCGACGGCCATGCGGAGAACGACCGGGTGCGCGTGGAGCTCGCCGAAACAGGCCGCAACTGGGTGCACGTGAAAATCCTCGACGACGCGACCGGGCGCCCGGTGCCGTGCCGGGTGCACTTTCGTTCTCCCGAAGGCGTTCCGTACCAGCCGCACGGCCACCACAACCACGTCAACCAGAACATGGGCAGCTGGCACCTCGACGTGGGCGGGGACGTGCTCCTCGGCCAGCGCACCTTCGCCTACGTCGACGGCACCTGCCAGGGCTGGCTTCCGCGCGGAGAGGTGGTCGTGGACGTCGCCCGCGGGTTCGAGTTCGAACCGCTGCGGGAGACCGTGCGGATCGAGCGGGGGCAGCGGGAGCTCACCCTGCGGATCCGGCGTACGAGCAATCTGGCGGCCGACGGCTGGTGGTCCGGTGACTCCCACGTGCACTTCCTGTCCACCGCCGGCGCACAGCTCGAACAGCAGGGCGAGGACCTGCGGGTGGTCAACCTCCTGCAGGCCCAGTGGGGCGCGCTGTTCACCAACACCGAGGACTTCACCGGCCGGGTGATCGGCGCCGACGGTGCGAACGGGCGGGGCGGCGGCGACTACCTCACCTACGTCGGGCAGGAGAACCGCCAGCACGTGCTGGGTCACATGCTGCTGTGGGGGCTGAAGGAACCCGTCATGCCGTGGTCCAGCGACGGCCCGGACGAGGCGGAGTTGGGCGGCGCGCTGGACGCGACCCTGAGCGACTGGGCCGACCGGACCCACGCCCAGGGCGGCACCGTCGTCGCCGCGCACTTCCCCAACCCCAACGGCGAGCCGGCCGTGCTGGTCACCACCGGGCGGGCGGACGCGGTGGAGATGCTCGCCCACGGCGACGACGCGCTGCTGGAGTACTACCGCTACCTCAACGCCGGCTACCGCATGCCGCTGGTCGGCGGAACGGACAAGATGTCCAGCGCGGTGCCGGTCGGGCTGTACCGCACCTACGCCCGGCTGGACCCGGACGAGGAGTTCACCTACGAGAGCTGGTGCCGTGCGGTGCGGCAGGGCCGGACGTTCCTGTCCGGCGGACCGCTGCTCAGGTTCGCCGTGGACGGCCGGCAGGCCGGTGACACGGTTGAACTGTCCGGGCCGGGCACCGTGACCGTCGAGGCCGGGGTGACCAGCATCTTCCCGTTGCAGGGACTGGAACTCGTGTGCAACGGCGAGGTGGTGGCCTCCGCGCCCGCGCGGGGCGAGCACGCCCTCGATCTCAGCGAGGAGGTCCGGGTCGACGGCCACTCCTGGCTGGCGGTCCGGGCCATCGGCAGCGACCACCACCTGGACGAGTGGGGACGCCGGGTGTTCGCGCACACCTCGCCGGTGTTCGTCGCGTGCGGCGGGCCCTGGGGCATGGCTGACCCGGCCGGCCTGCACTACATCCGGACGGTCGTGGAGGGCGCGCGCGATTACGTACGCCACACCGCGATCCGCCGCCCGGACGACCTCACCACCCACCACCACGGCGAGGCGAACCACCTCGCCTGGCTCGAACGGCCCTTCGCCGAGGCGCTGGAGGCGCTGGACCGCCGCGCCCGCGAACGCCACCGGTAGCTCCGGATCGAGGCAGCCGGGTTCGGCCCGGCCGGACGCGAGCGCCGCGTCCGGCCGGGCCGTACGTCGAACGGCCGGCGCGTCAGCGCACCGGCCGGGCCCGGTTGAGTGGAGCGGGAGTGATCGTGCGGTGTGCGCGGAGGTAGGCGATGAAGCCCTCGTGGTCGCGGTCGTTGCGCACCGGGTCGGTGTACCCCTGGAAGACCTTGTAGCCGTCGCCGCCGATGAGGGTGTAGGCGAGTGCCGCCACCCGGTAGGCACGGTGGAGGTCCAGCGGCTGACCGCTGATGTGCACACCGGCGGGGTCGACGCGCTCCCCGACCGGCTTGGAGGTGTCGAAGGAGTAGAACACGTTGCGGGACACCGCGAACGGCGCGAACTTCACCGTGCCGTCGGCCTGTTCGACCCACTGCGCCTCGAGCGCCGCGTGCACCATGGTGCCGGGCATGGTCACTGTCAACACCGGATTGCCGTACCCGAACGCGCCCCAGGCCTCGCCGAAGAGGATCGTGCCGTCCTCGTCCGCGGCGTTGGAGCCCTTCCCGTACAGCAGGTCTCCGGTCAGTGCGACCGAACCCGAGACCGGCTTGGTGGCGATCAGGGCGAGGTCGGCCCGGCCCTCGCGGCTCTGCTGTGCGTCCCAGTAGGCGAAGTCGGCGGCCAGGTTGCCCATCGTGGACTCGCCGTTGGCGTTCGGGACGCGGGTGAAGTCGGCGGTCGTCCTGGCCAACGGCGTGGCCCAGCGCTTGGCGCCCTGCGCGGTCCAGTAGTCGGCGATGTCCTGCAGTTCCTCGTCCAGTGGCACGTCGCGGGTGTTGGCGTGGTTGGTCGAGGTGGTCAGCTCGCGGATCACCGCGCCGGTGTCCGGGTCCAGTTTGAGGTTGATCTCGTTGATCAGCGATCCGTGGTTGCCGGCCTCGACGACCGGGCGCGGGACGCCGCTCGGGTCGGGCACCATCATGTTGAACCGGCAGTGCCAGTGGCCGGTGACGATGGCGGCGATGTCGGGCGAGGCCTTGGCCGCGAGCTGGAACACCGGACCTGAAGGGTTGCTGCCGGCGTTGTAGTCGTTGCCTGCGACGCCGCCGTCGTGGATGTTGATGACGATCGCGTTGACACCGCGGGCCTTGAGCTCGGCGGCGAGCTTGTTCGCCTGGTCGAGGTCGGACAGCGACCGAAGCTTCGGCTGGTACGACGTCGAGCCGACCTCTGTGCCCACCAGGGTGAGGTGGATGAACGCGATCGGCAGTTTGCGGCCGTTGCCGGCGTCGACCCATTCGATGTTGTACGGCGGGAGGATCGTCTTCCCGGAGTCGGCCCACACCATGTTCGCCGTGTAGAACTTGAAGTTCGCGCCCTGGAACCGCTGCCCGGTGGAGTCGACGAAGTTGTCGTCCCGGCCGGACACGGGGTACGGCTCGCCGTTCATCATGTGGTCGACCAGGAAGCTGACGCTCTGGTCGAGTTCGTGGTTGCCGACGGTGCTGAAATCCAGGCCCATCGCGTTGAGTGCCTCGATCGTCGGCTCGTTGGCGTGCGCGTCGACCTCGAACGGCCAGCCGGAGAAGTTGTCTCCGGAGGAGAAGAAGATGGAGTTCTTCTTCCCTTCCCGCAGTCGCTTCAGGTGGGTGGCCATGTAGCCCACGCCGCCGACGGTCACCTTCGCACCACCGGCGCCGGTGATGACGCTGCCCTGGCTCGGAGTCGTGGGCTGCAGGTAGCCGTGCAGGTCGGTGATGTTCAGCAGTTGGACGTCGACGTACTCGGAAGCGTCCTCGGCCGCGGCCGGCGTGGCGTAGGAGATGTCACCGACGGCGGTCGCGGTGGCGATCGCACCGGCGGCGGTGAGAAAGGTGCGACGTGGAATCCGTCTGACCACTGGGGATCCTTCTTCCTGGGCTGCACCGGCCTTCCGGGCGGCGCCGGAGATCATTTTTGCCTGGCTCCGACATTATTGGCACCGGGTGAACGCCGGTCAACGCGCCGGCGACGGTTGAGGTGTTCGGTCAGATGCTGCGGACGGCCAGAACCGGAAGCGCGCCACGAGCTGTGGCCAGCAGGCGTTCGTCCAACGCGTCCAGGGCGAGGCAGACGCTTCCCAGCGCCACGCACTCCGGTCCCAACGTGGACGCGCGTACTTCCGGCCCCTGAGGAAACAACCGGGTCAGCTCCTCGGTGAGTGGCTCGAGGAGTACGTCGGAAGCCTGGGAGAACGCGCCGCCCAGCACCACCAGCTGCGGGTCCACGACGCCGACCGCGGTGGCGGCCGCGACCGCCATCTCCCGCGCATACCGGCGAACCGCGGTCAGCGCCGTCCGGCGCCCCTCCCGGGCCGCGGCGAAGGCTCGCTCCGCACGGTCGGCGAGCGGCACGTCCGGTGGCACCGCGCGGCAGCGGTGGAGGTACTCGATCGCCGGTTCCCAGTGCAGCGTCGGCAGGGTCGACAGGTCCGCGGCTGCACCGTGGAAACCGCGGCGCAATGTGCCGTCGAGGACAAGAGCCAGGCCGGTACGCCGACCGGCGTGCAGCAGAACCAGGTCCGACACGTCCGTCGCCACGCCCCGCCGGTGTTCGGCGAGGGCGGCCAACTGGCTGTCGTTGTCCACCACGACCAGCCGCGCCGCCCGGCGAAAGTGTGCGGCCAGGTCGACTCCTGCCCAGTCCGGAATGGCGTTGACCCGGACGACCACTCCCTGGGAATCGACCAGTCCGGTGGTGCCCGCACCCACCGCCCAGATCCGGGATGCCGCGACACCCGCGCCACGGGCACAGTCGGCGACCGTGCGGTCGGCGGCGGCCAGCCGGGCTGTCCGGCGGGTGTCCGGGCTCACCCGGCGGTGTTCCGTCGCCAGGACCCGGCCGCCGAGGTCGGCCAGCACCGCCCGGATGGAGTACGCCCCGATGTCCAGCCCCACGACGTACCCCGCCTCGGCGCGGAAACGATAGCTGCGTGCCGGCCGGCCGCGCCCGCGTACCGCCGGTCGCTCCTCGACCAGCCACCGCCGGGCCACCAGGCTGGCGAGCACGTCCTCCACCGCGGTGCGGCCCAGGCCGCTGCGCTCGACGATCTGTGCGACCCGCAGCTCACCCGCGGCGCGCACGGCGGCCAGCACCGCGCGCTCGTTGAGCTGGCGCAGCCGGGACAGGTCACCTCCGTCGGCCGAATTCCCTCGCGCTGCTGCCATGGTCCGCGAAGCGTAACGTCACCGTCGGCGGACAGCGTCGCCGTGGCCCGGCGGCTCGGGATGACCAGGGAGGGCGTGCTGCGGGAGAGCTTCCCCTACCGAGGCGAGCGGCACGACATCGAGATCTGGTCCGTGCTCGCGCCGGAGTGGCGTGCGGCCGGACGAGCCAGGTGATCCCGGGGGTCGGCGCGCAGGCGTACGGCGGCCACCGCGAGCACCACGACCGCGCCGGCTGCGAACACCACGTGGCTGGTCAGCCGAACTGCCGGTGAGGTGGGCAGGAACGGCCTGGTGACGAACCCGTGCCAGGCGTAGGTGAGCAGCGCCCCGCCCGCGAGTGCGAGTTGGTGCGTCCGCGTCCAACGGAGCCGCCGCGACCAGTGGGCGACGAGTGCGACGGCGACGACGTAGCCGGCAACCACGAGTCCGGCCAACACCCACGGTGGGATGGTGTTCCGGCCGGCGTACCACGCGGTGACGAACGCCGACGTGAGGACGAGGGACGCCAGGCCCAGCAGCGGCGCCGGCGGGGCCCACCCGTCGGCGTCGCGCATTTCGGGTCGGGCGCGGTGGGTCCGGCGGCCGAGGAAGACCGCCAGCCCGGCCAGAGCCACCACCACCAGGGCGCTCACGAGCAACTGCGTCGGTGAGGCGGCGAAGCCGCTCGGCTCGCGTGACCGGGCGAAGTTGAGAGTCGTACCAGCCGCGCAGAGGATCGCGGTGACCGTGACGCCGATCCGGCCGAGCCACGGGACGTCCCCCCGGTCGCAAGCGATCGACTCGACTCCACGACGCTGTACGCCAGCGCCAGGGTGAGGATGCTCGGCCAGCCCCACCCGAAGCGCCGGCAGACCTCACGGACCAGCAAGGCGGCGCCGCCGTACATCGGGGCGAGCATGACGAGCGCGTACAGCGCGGTGAGGGGCAGGTCGCCGAGTAGGTACTCCGCGACCAGCGGCGACAGCAAGAACAGCCCGATCGCGGGCAGGATGCGACGCATGAGGGTCCTCCTGGGGACAGGGGTGTGCGCGGCGCCGGCCGGGTCGGCCTCGGCGTCGAGATCCGTGGAAGTGAGCCTCTTCGAGGTGAACGGACTACGGAACGGGCAGGCCCGCCGCGAGCTGACGGATCGTGTCCTGGAGCAGCGGTGCCACCGGACCCTGGGAGCCGGTGTGCACCCAGTGCAACGTCGCGACCTGGACCGCCGCTGCGACCGCGGCGGCCACCAGGCGCGGGTAGAGGTCGTGCTCGACGTCGGTGCCCGTACGGTCGGCGATCGCCGCGGCCAACTCCGTCTCGACGGCCGCGCCGACCCGGGCCAGCTCGCCGCGTACGGCGGGTTCGGTGAGCACCAGCCGGATCCCGGTGGCCCACTGCTCGTCGGGGACGTTGCGCTCCCGGTCCTGGCCCAGGGTGAACTGCGCCGCGACGGCGTGTTCGAGTGCCTCCCACAGCGGTTCCGACGCCGGCCGGGCGCGCAGCTCCACCGCGATCTGGCGGGCACGGTCGAGGTGCCGGGTGGCGACCGCCTCGGCCTTGCCGGTGAAGTAGTTGTTGAACGTACGAGGGGAAACACCGACCTCGGCGGCGATGTCCTCCACTCGTACGTTGTCGAAGCCGCGCTCGACCGCGAGCCGGATGGCGGCCCAGCTCAGCGCGATGCGGGTCTCGTACTTCTTGCGTTCCCGCAAGCCGGTGCGGGCACCGTCCCCGGTCGTCATGAGAACCAGCATGGCGAATTCTTGCGTGGCGCGCAAGATTGCGGACCGCGAAATTATTGTGTCGGCGTGAAGCTGGGCCCGTGCGGGGAGGCTCGCAGCATGTCGAGATCCCGGTGGTCGACCCTCGCCACGGCCCTGGTGGCCGGCGGGTTCCTGCTGACCGCGTGCGCTTCGTCGCCGAACCGGCCGGAAGGTACGCGGCAGTCCGGGACGCCGGTGGCCGGCAGCCATCAGCCGTACTCTTCCCCGCACGCTGTGCCGCACGCTGCCCCACGACCTGCCCCCACCTGCCCACCGCCGGCGCGCAAGGTGATCAGGTCGGCTCCGGGCAAGGGCATGACCGTCGCCCTCACCTTCGACGACGGCCCTGGTCCGGCGATGCTCGCCATCGCGAACGTGCTGCGCACCAAGGGTGTCACCGCGACGTTCTTCGACACCGGCGCCCACGACGACGCCGACCCGGCCACGGTCGCGAAGGTGGCCTCGATGGGATTCCTCATCGGCAACCACACCTGGGACCACGACTACCCTGCCCGAACCACCTCGGGCTGGACCGTCGCCTACCTCCGTGACCAGTTGGCCCGTACGTCCGCCCTGCAGCGGCGGCTGACCGGCAGGCCGACCTGCTTCTTCCGCCCGCCCGGCGGCTACCTGACCAACGTGCGGAAGACCGCGGCCCGCGAGGGCATGTCGACGGTGCTGTGGTCGGTGGACGCGAGGGACTGGGCCCAGCCCGGGTACGCCGACCCTGCCGCGGTGACGAGGATCGTCGCCCGAGCCACTTCGCCGGCCGCCGACGACCGCCGGCACCCGATCGTCTTGATGCATGCCGCCAAGGCGTCCCACGAGGACGAGTCGAAGGTCTCCTCCTACCGCGGCAACACCGTCGCGGCACTGCCCCGGATCATCGACTGGTACGCCGCTCACGGGTACCGGTTCGTCGACCTCCTCGGCCGGACCGCGAGCCAGGTCACCGCGGGGGAGGCCGGCACCCGGCCCTGAGGTTGCCGTCGCCGGCCGTCATCGGCCCCCGGGTTGACGACGTTCCGGTGCGGGGCTCGACACGTCTAGCCTTCGACGAGCTGCTCCTTGCCGTCGACTGCCTGGATCCCGCCGGTGGTGAACGGTGTGGGAGCGAGCGCGGCGTACGTGGCACCGGCGCTCGTCGAGGCGGACTCCACGAGACGGAAGCCGGTGGCCGGAGCCTCGGCGGTGAACAGGCGTTTGCCGGCGCCGACGGCGACCGGAAACGTCAGCAGGCGGTACTCGTCCACCAGGCCGGCCTCGTGCAGCGTACGGGCGAGCCTGCAGCTGCCGTGTACCTGGAGCTCCCCGCCCGGTCGCTCCTTCAGCCGGGCGATCTCGGCCAGTACGCCGTCCCCCGACAGCACGGTGGTGTCGTTCCAGTCCGGCTCGGTGACGGTGTTCGACACGAGGTACTTGGGCAGCCCGTTGAGTGCGGTCGCGGCAGGGTTGTCCGGGTCGGTGATCTGCTTCCAGAAGTCACGCATCATCACGAACGTGGTACGTCCCAGCAGGATCGCCTCGGCGCGGGCGAACCAGCCGTCGACGATCTTGCCCATGTCCTGGTCGGCGTGGGGGACCAGCCAGCCGCCGCGGGTGAAACCGCCGCTGGGGTCCTCCTCGACACCTCCGGGGCCCTGCATGACGCCGTCGACGGTGAGGAACGTGTGCACGGTGAGCTTCATGGCGATCTCCTTCTTCGATGAACGTGGCGGTCACCGGGCGTGAGGTCGGTGCCCTGTCGGTGTCATGGGAGTGACGCCGTGCCCGGCGGCTTTCACCCACCCTTCGATCCGGACCGGCCGGATTCGACATCCGTCCGGAGAGATCCTCCGGAGAAGTGCCGAGCCGCCGGTCCGGGCCGGCCTCTAGTGTGTGGCGCCATGACGCTCTCCACCGACGCCTGCCTGGCCGCCATCGCCGAACACTCCACCGGCTTCGCCGCCGCCGTCCGCGACAACCTGGACGCCCGGGTCGAGCACTGTCCCGAGTGGGACGTCGCCGACCTCGTGGCGCACCTGACCGAGGTGCACTGGTTCTGGCGGACGATCGCGGCCGAGCGGCTGACCGCGCCGCCGGAGGAGTCCAGGCGTCCGGCGCGTGCGGACCGGTCGGAGCTGGTCGCCACGTTCGAGCGGGGTGCCGCCGAGCTGGTCGACGTGCTCGGCAGGGCCGACCAGGACGCACCGGTGTGGACCTGGTTCCCCGGCCGTCAGGACATCGGCTTCATCACCCGCCACCAGGTGCAGGAGGCCGCAGTGCACCACTGGGACGCGGCGAACGCGGCCGGGACGACGTGGACGGTGCGACCGGAGGTGGCGGCCGACGCGGTGGAGGAGTTCCTCTCCTGCTCCCTGGCCGACGCCGACGACGTCGCGCGGTTGGACCGTTCGCTGTCCGGTCCCCTCGTGCTCACCGCCACCGACATCGACCGCTCCTGGACGGTTTCCCAGACCGACCCCGCCGCGGCGCTGACGTGGACCCCGGGCGCACACGGCGCGGTCACCGTCTCCGGCGCGGTCGCCGACCTGTTGCTGTGGATCTACGGCCGGGCGACGCTGCCCACCGGCCTGCCGGACCGGGTCGCCGAGTTCCGTGCGTTGAGCTCCACCGACTGAACGAGGGCGGCCCCTTTTCGCAAACACAGCCGGCGCAACCCCGCCGGCGCAACGCCACCGCGGCGGCCAGCTCCGGAACGCCGGCGAACACGGACGTACGCGAGGCCGGAAATTGCCCGGGCGGGCCTTGTCGTGCGCGCCGACGCCGATATCGCTAACCTGTTCCGATCCGGAAAGCGGACCTTTGACCGAGCCCTTTGGGGTCAAGGAGCAGGACCGATGAGTGACACGCCGTTGTACGACCGGTTGGTGGACGAACGCCTCGGGCGGGCGCCGCACGAGTTCGACGGATACGACACCTGGGATGATTCCGAAGAAGCGCGTGCGGCATTCGAGCGTGGAGTTGCGGAAGCGCGGCGAGCAGAGCGTCACCTGAAGTCGCAGGGCGTGAGTTTCGCTCGCCACGCAAGGGAAGTCATCGGTTCACGGTCCGTGGCGGACGGGTGAGGTCCGAGCCTCTTTCCGGTGGCCGGCGGTTTCTCGGGAAGGCGTCGACTCCGTTGTTTCAATGTGCATATCCGGAAAGTGGGACGTAGATGAGTCAGACGCTGGTCGTGTTTTTGTTTGGTGGTTTGTTCGCCGGAGCGCTCGCTCATTTCCTGCGCGGTGGGAGTAGCCGTATCGCGCGAATAGCGGCGGTGGTCCTGTTCGGACTCGGCCTGTTGTTCGCGCTGCTTCCCGCGCTGCGGCTGGGTTAGGTCGGGTCAGGTTCTCCGGCGTTTTCCCGTTCAGTTCTCCTGGTTCGTCGCGGTCTCCGCCGTCGAGGAGGCCGCGACGGCCGGGGAAGCCGCACCGGACGAGGGAGTCGCCGGGGCACGCAGGTTCTCCACGAGGGTCTCGACCAGACCCGGCCGGTCGAGGTCGGGGACGACGCGGTGCAACGTCGACAGCACCAGCGCCAGTGCCAGACAGGTCGCCCCGGCGACACCGCTCACGCCGCCGACGTAAGCCCCGGCAAGCTGGCCCGGGCTCAGGTCGACCGGCGGGGTCAGCCCGCCCCGGTCGGCGAGTCCGATGGCGAGGACCGCGACCACCAGGAACGCCCCGCCCACCAGGGCGAGGCCGGCCACCGTGCGGTGGTGGGGGTTGGAAGGCTCGCGAACGGGTTCGTGCCGTTGACCCAGGACGAGCAGGTAACCCGCCGCGGCGGCCCAGATTCCTACGATGAGAAGCGCCGCCAGGGCGTCGCTCGGCCGGTGCCACCCGGCTGACAACGTGGCGATCCCGGTGAGCGCGGTGTAGACGGCGCCGAGGATGGCGGCCAGGCCACGCAGCCGGGGCGGAAGGACCAGCATGGCGGCGACGGCGATGGACGCGGCGACCGTCACGTGCCCGCTCGGCATGCTGTTGGGCGCACCGATGTTGGTGCCGGCGATCCCGAGGTCGGGCCGGTCGATCACGTAGTCCTTGAGCACCTGGCAGGTGAGGTTCGCACCTGCGACGAGGACGGTGGCGACCAGTGCCAGCCGGATCCGACGGCGGACGAGCGCGATGAACGCGACAACGGCCGTCGCCACCACCAGGGACGCCAGCGAGACGGCGTCGAGGACGACGGTGACGAGCCCGTCGGCCTGGGCCCGGCCCATGCCGCTCGCCCGGAGAACGCTCGCGTCCAGCACCTGGCCGTGCGGCGTACGGATGAAGATCCACCACACGAACACGAGTACCGCTGCCTGCGCGAGCACGAGAACGGCCAGCCATCCGGCGACCAGGCTCTTGACGAGGCGCTGCATCTGGTCAGCCTTCCGATCGGTTCCTTGAGCGTGCCGAGCCCCCGCGAGCCCGGCGGTACGGGGGAAACCATCAGGCCCGCGGCGGACCCGGCACTACTGCGGTAACGCACGAACCCGAGCCGGGTCACGCCCGCGGTCTGACCGCTATCGGTCATCTGGCGGTGGCCGTAGCCGCCGGTTCGCCGGTCGACCGGGCCGGTTGCGGTCGCGGCGCCCCTCGGCACGGAGCTCGTTGGCAGGCTGGCGTACGCATGGATCGTCGACGTACGTACGGCGGGCCCCCGAAGGTCCGGCGGTGAGGGAGACGCGATGAACGACCGACCGGTGTACTCCGCCGCGGTGATCGGATGCGGGACCGGCGGGATGCTCAGCGTCCGCGCGCTCGCCGCCTCGGAGCGGTTCCGGTTGGTGGCGGCGTGCGACCTGCGGCCCGACGTCCGGGACAAGCTCGCCGCCGACCACCCGGGGATCCGCACCTACGCCGACTATCGCGAGCTTCTCGCCGACGCGTCCGCGGCCGCCGGAACCGACGGCGCGATCGACGTCGTCTGCGTGTCGACGTACGCCCCGACTCATGAGGAGATCGCGCTGGCCGCGCTGGCGAACCGTCCGCGGGGCCTGCTGGTGGAGAAGCCGCTCGGCGACACGGCCGCGGCAGGCCGGCGCATCCTCGATGCGGTGACCGGGAGCGGGACGCCGCTCGCCGTCCCACACGGGCTCGTCGCCCGGCCGACCTCGCTGGAGATCCTGCGCCGGGTGCGGGCAGGGGACATCGGCGAAGTGCGGCTGGTGGAGATCGAGTGTGCCGGCTGGGACATCATCAACGCCGGCATCCACTGGTTCCAGTACGCCGTCAACCTCCTGGGCTCCGATCCGTTCGCCGGCGTACTGGCGACATGCGACACCTCGAGCCGGACGTTCCGCGACGGCATGCGGGTGGAGACCGAGGCGGTGACGTACGCCTGGACGCTCGGCGGCGCCCGGGTCGTGCTGCACAGCGGCGACTATGTGGCGCAGAGCCGGCCCGGCAAGGACACCCTGTTCCGCGTCGTGGGCACCGAGGGGCTGGTGGAGTTCTGGGGGTGGGAGAACGGCTACCGGATCGTCGCGCGGTCCGGTCCCGCCGACGTGGGACCGATCCCCGACGCCGACCGGTCGCCGCACCAGGTGCACCTGGAGGAGCTGGCCCGCCAGATCGACGAGGGCGGCCCGGACCACAGGCCGGACTACACGGTCGCCGACACCTCGCTGCGGGCGCTGGAGTTGTGCGAGGCGGCGTACCTCTCGCATCGGCACCGTTGTGTGGTCACGTTCCCGCTGTCGGAGTTCGTGCCGCCCGGGGCGTCGGACTGGGATCCGGGTACGCCGTATCCCGGTGAGGGCGGCGGTCGCGACGGGCGCCGACTGGAGGCACGATGACCACCATGACCGCGATGACCAACGCAAGCACCTCGAGAACCGTCTTCGGCGTGGTCGGCAGCGGCTGGCGAACGGAGTTCTACCTCCGGATCGCCGCCGCGTTGCCCGACCGCTTCGGCGTGGCCGGCGTGGTCGCCCGCAGGCCCGAACGCGCGAAGGAACTCCGGGAACGTTTCGGCGTACCGACGTTCGACTCGGTGGACGCGCTGCTCGACGACGCAGGCCCCGACTTCGTGGTCACCTCGGTGTCGTGGGCGGCGAACCCCGGCATCGTGGTGGAGCTGGCCCGGCGCGGTGTTCCGGTGCTGAGCGAGACGCCGCCGGCGCCCGACCTGGACGGAATGCGCGCGCTGTGGGACGAGGTCGGCGACACCGCGATCGTGGAGGTCGCCGAGCAGTATCCGTTCCTTCCGGAGTACGCCGCGCGGGTGGAGGTGTGCCGTTCGGGCCTGCTCGGCAAGGTGACCTCCGCCCACCTGTCGGCCACCCAGACCTACCACGCGATCGCGGTGCTGCGTACGTTGCTGGACGTCGGGTTCGCCGACGCGGAGGTGGCCGGAACCGCGTTCACCAACCGCCTCCAGCGCGGTCCCGACCGCGACGGCTGGCCCGTCCGGGAGGAGCTGGTGGACGCCGGTCAGGTGATCGCGACGCTGGACTTCGGCGACCGGCTCGGCGTCTACGACTTCACCGCCGGGCAGTGGTTCCACCCGATTCTCGGCAACCGGATCGTCGTACGCGGCGAACGTGGCGAGGTCGTCGACGACCGGCTCACCCACCTGCCCGACCCGTCCGCGCCCGTGCAGACGTCGTTCACGCGTCAGCAGACCGGACTCGGCGGCGACCTGGAGGGATTCCACCTCCGGGCGCTGTACGCGGGAGAGCGCCGCGTGTACGCCAACCCGTACGCGCCGGCGAGGATGCCCGACGAGGAGATCGCGATCGCCACCTGCCTGACCCGGTTGGCCGCGCGGATTCACTCCGGTGGGCAGGCATCGGGTGGTTACTCGCTGGCGGACGCCTGCCAGGACCACTACCTCGGGCTGGTCGTCTCCGAAGCCGTGGCGTCGGGGACGCGGATCCGCACCACCCGCCAACCCTGGGCCCGCTCCTGACCGGCCAGGGCCAGGCATACGCACGTACGGATCCGTCGACATCGAGCGGGTACTCGTCCGAATCAGTGTGCGCGGCGAAGTGTGGAGACCTACGGGGCCTGGGACCCCCGTAGGTCTCCACACTTCACGAAGGGAACCCGGCGTGACCGGGTGCGGTCAGCGGATGGCGGTTCGTTGACGGCGTCCCGAGGCGGCTCCTAGCCTCCGGCCAATGTGAAATCGATTTCTGGCCGCTGATCGGGAACGGGAGCCGGGCTATGCGACGCAGGACACTCCTCACCACAGCCGCGCTGGCGGGTCCACTGGCCGCCGTGGCCGGACCACAGGCCGCCAGGGCCGAGGGCCCGAACGGCAGCACCAACGACAACCCGGGCAGCGGCCACGGCCAGCCGGCACCGAGGTCCGTCGGCGCGGCGGTGCCGATGCTGGCCCCCGGGCCGAGCGTGCCGGGCCCGACGCTCGCGGAGAAGGTCGCCAAACTGACCGGTCCCGACTCCGTCAACCACACCGACACCCGCTACCAGGTGATGGGTACCGATCTCGGCGCGATGTGGGACAACGGTTCGGGTCAGGTGCTGATGGCGTTCGGCGACACCTTCGGGGAGGGGCAGGTCGGCGGCGGGCAGTTCGGCCAGGACTGGCGGTCCAACGTCCTCGCGCGGTCGTCCGACCACGACCTGTCCGACGGGATGACCTTCGACGACATGGTGGTGGACCGGCCGGGGCACGCCAAGGAACTCCTCGCGTCGAAGAAGATCGACAACGACGAGATCACCGTCATCCCCAACTCCGGCGTCAGCGTCGGAGACCGGCAGTTCCTGCACTACTTCTCCCAGAACCACTGGGGTCCCTGGAACACCAACTACGGCGGCATCGCGTACTCCGACGACAACGGGCAGACCTGGACCAAGAGCGACGTCCGCTGGCAGAACTCCGCGCCCTTGTGGGGACGCGGCTTCCAGTTGGGTTCGCTGGTACGCCACGAAGGGTTCGTGTACCTGTTCGGCACCGGCAGCGGCCGGCTGTACGACATCAGGCTGGCCCGCGTCCCGGAGGCGCGGGTGCTCGACATGGGCGCCTGGAGGTACTGGAACGCGCGCGCCTGGACCGCCCGGGAGGCCGACGCCGTCCCCGTCGTGGCGGCGCCGTCGGGTGAGATGTCCGTGCTGTACAACGCGTATCTCGGCCGGTGGCTGATGATGTACCTCGACGAGTACCGCGCCGCGATCGTCATGCGCGAGGCACCGGACATCACCGGCCCCTGGAGCGGCGCACGGGTGGTAGTCCGCGGCGGCGAGGGTGGTGAATATCCCGCGCTGTACGCGCCGTTCATGCATCCGTGGTCGGCGGCCTCCGGTGACCGGGAGCTCTACTTCGCGATGTCGCAGTGGGGCCCGTACAACGTCTTCCTCATGCGCACCACGCTCGACCGGGCCGTGGACACCGCCAACCTGCTCAGTGACCCGGGCTTCGAGGAACAGCCCGACCGACAGGTGCGGGTGCCGTGGTTCCTCTGTGGCCAGGGCGGCATCGACCGCGACGGCCAGCAGTCGTACGCCGGGAAGAACAACGGGTACGTGCGCGCGGCACAGGGGTGGAACGCCCTCACCCAGGCCGTCGTGGTGCGGCCGAACCGCCTGTACCGGCTCACCGCCTGGGTGCGGTCCTCCGAACGTGACGTACCGGACGGCGCTCTGGGCGTACGCGGCCGGCGCGGCGAGATCGCCCGGACGTCGTTCGGGCACCTGGCCGCCTACACGAAGGTGAGCGTGGACTTCAACCCCGGCGACAACGCCGACATCGAGGTCTTCGCCGGCTTCTGGGGAGCGGGTGCGGACGCCTGGCTGCAGGTCGACCAGATGTCGCTCGTCGCGTTGTAGGAGCAGGTCACCAGGCAGCCCTAGGGTGGTAGCGGCGGCCACTTCGCAACCCACCCGAGGAGCTTGCTGATCCCGATGCCCATCTCCACAGCGGAGGTCGCGACAGAACGTCCCGACCGCTACGTCAAGCAGTTGGTCTCCCACCTCGGCCAGCTGGCCACCGCGGAGCTGGCCACCGCGGAAGTCGGCGCTGACGGCCGCGGCGTGATCGCGCTCGAGCGCGGGCAGTGCGTGCTGACGCCAGGCCCCGCCCATCTCGGCCTGATCGCCACCGCCGTCGACGCGGACGCGCTCGCCCGCATCCAGGACGTCGTGGCCCGCCATCTCGTGCGCTTCGCCACCCAGGAGGAGCTTCGGGTCGAGTGGACGGAGCCGGCCGACGGCGACGCCCTGGAGCTCGTCCAGCCCGTCGTCGTCGACTATCTCGAGACGCACTGCACCCCGCCGGACGACCTGCTCACCGAACTCGTCGTACGGACCAGGGAGGTGGCCGGCCACGCGGCCGGGATGCAGATCGCGCACGACGAGGGCGCCCTGCTGAGCATGCTGGTCCGGCTGGCCGGTGCCCGCACCGCACCGCGCTCGAGCTCGGCGTGTTCACCGGATACTCCTCCTTGTGCGTCGCCCGTGCGCTGCCCGCGGACGGACGGCTGCTCGCCTGCGACGTGAGCGAGGAGTGGACCTCGGTGGCGAGGGAGTACTGGCAGCGAGCGGGCGTGGCCGACCGGATCGACCTGCGCATCGGGCCGGCGCTGGACACCCTGCGGGCACTGCCGAACGAGCCGGCGTTCGACTTCGCGTTCGTGGACGCGGACAAGGACAACTACCCGGCGTACTACGAGGAGATCGTGCCCCGACTCACCTCCGGCGGGCTGGTGGTGCTGGACAACGTCTTCCGGGGCGGGCGGACGTTCGACCCGGCGTTTCGAGACGAGGCCGTTACGGCTATCCGCCGGGTGAACGAGCTGGTCCGCGACGACGAGCGGGTCGAGTCGGTGATGTTGCCCGTACGGGACGGGGTGACGCTCGCCCGCAAACGCTGACCCGAGGTATATAAGCGCTGTTATAGTTCCGGGCATGGTCCCTCCAGCGGCCGCGGACGACCGCGCCCGAAAGCCTGCCCGGCCACCATCTGGCCGGCAGCGCCCCGACCCCACCGAAGTGAGCCACTGGCGGCCGCTGCACCTTCTGCTGGCCGCGATGGACGACGAGATCGCCGCGCTGTACGCCGAGCGGGGCGTGACCGGGATCCGGCCGCGGTTCACCAGGCCGCTGATCCGGCTCGGCCGGGAGGGCCCGATGACCATCCGGGCGCTCTCCGACGCGCTCGGCGTCAGTCACTCCGCGATGAGCCAGACGGTCGCGGCGTTGCGCCGGGAGGGGTTCGTCCGCAGCACTCCGGGCGCCGACGCCCGTACCCGCGAGGTGGCGGTGACACCGCGCGCCCGTGAGGTGCTGCCGTTCCTCGAGGCGGAGTGGCGGGCCACCGAGCGCGCCGTCGCCGACCTCGAGGCCGAGATTCCGTACGCGCTGAGCCAGGTGGTCCGCGACCTGGAGGCCGCGCTCGCCCGGCGGTCGTTCAGGGACCGGATCGCGGCGCACCTGGACGACGGGGACGGCGCGCCGTGAGCTTCTTCGACGGGTTCCTGGACACCCGGCCGCTGCGGTCCAGTCCAGCGTTCCGCCGCCTGTGGGTGGGCACCACGCTGTCCCGGCTCGGCGGGCAGCTGACCATGGTGGCGGTGCTCTACCAAATGTGGGAGCTGACCGGCAGTCCGGCGGCCGTCGGGCTGCTCGGCCTCGTCCAGGCCGTGCCGATGGTGGTGTTCGGACTGGTCGGCGGGTCGCTGGCGGACGCGTGCGACCGCCGCCGCCTCGTCCTGGTCACGACCGCCGTGCAGCTGGTGCTCGCCGGGCTGCTGGCGGTGCAGGCGTTCACCGAACTGCGTTCATACGCCGTCCTGCTGGTCCTCGTGGCGGCGCAGAGCGCGGGTGGTGCGCTGGGCGCGCCGGCGCGGCGTACCTTCGTCCCGCGGTTGCTGCCCACCGAACAGGTGACCGCAGGTGTGGCGTTGTTCCATGTCAGCTTCCAGCTCGCCATGCTCGGTGGGCCGGCGCTGGGCGGCCTGGTCATCGCGCACGCCGGGGTGGGCGTCTGTTACCTGGTGGACGCGGTCGCCTTCCTCGCCGCGCTGTACGGCGTGCGTGGGTTGCCGGCGATGCGACCGGTGGGCACCGCCGCTCGCCCCGGCATCCGTACCGTCTGGGAGGGCTGGCGGTTCGTCGCGAGCAGGCCGGCGTTGGGTGGCGCGTTCCTCACCGACGTCTTCGCCACCGTGCTGGCCATGCCGGTCGCGTTGTTCCCGGTGGTCAACTCCGAGCGGTTCGGTGGCCGGCCGGAGACGCTGGGGCTGTTCTTCACCGCGATCGCGGTGGGCGGGGTGTGTGCGGGGGCGGTGTCGGGGCGCGTCACGCGGTCCGGCCGGCCGGGCGTGGTGATGCTGGTGACCGCGGGGGTGTGGGGCGTGGGCCTGGCGGGGTTCGGGCTCGCGCCGTATCTCTGGCTCGGGCTCGGCTGCCTGGCGGTGGCCGGCGCGGCGGACACCTTCTCGGTGATCTCGCGTGGATCGATCGTGCAGCTCGCGACCCCCGACTCCCACCGCGGTCGGGTCAGCGCCGTCGAGCATGTCATCGGGGCTTCCGGGCCCGACGTGGGCAACTTCCGGGGCGGCCTCGTGGGCGACCTGACCTCGGCGACGTTCGCCCTCGTCGTGGGCGGGGTGATGTGTGTGGCCGGAGTGGCGGGGGTCGCCGCCACCAACCGGAGCCTGCGGACCTTCACCTCGACGGCCGAGGTACCCGAGGTGCCCGATGAGTCCGACGAGGGGTTGCGCGCAGCCGTGTGAGTCCGCCATGCTGCTCCGAAACTACTTCGACCTCGAACTTGTTCGGTGTGGCTGGTCCGTGGTCGTGGCGAACGGAGTCCCGCATGGCAAGGCGATTTCCGCTGTGGGTCACAGCGTCCGTGGTTGCGTTGACGGTGGGGCTCGCGGCGCCACCGGCCGAGGCGGCCACACGGGAGGCTCCGCCGCGGCTGCCGGACACCTACGTCGTGTCCGCGGAGCCCGGCATGGTGCCGGAGGGCATCGCCGTGCACCGGGACGGCCGCATGTACGTGACGTCGGACGCCACCGGCGCGCTGTTCGCGGGAGACGTGCGCACGCCGTCGATGCATCCGTTCGCCGTCGGCGCCGTGGACCGGCCGAGTTCGCGCGGCGTGCACACCGACACGGCGGGGCGGGTGTGGTCGGTCGGCGCCGGCACCCTGACCGTGCACTCGCGTACCGGCCGGCTGCTGGCCACACGCACCGCGCCGGACGGTCCGCTGGGACCTGCCGACCTGAACGACCTGGCCATCACCGCCGACGCCGTGTATGTCACCGACTGGGCCAACCCGATCGTCTACCGCGCGCAGCTCCGGCACGGGCGGCCCGGACCACTGCAACCCTGGGTTGACATCCGGTCGGCGTTCCCGCAGTTCCCGGCGCAGTACTGGCTGCTGAACGGCATCGTGGCCGACGCGGCTGGTGACACGGTGCTGGTGGCCTCGAACGGCACCGAGGCGGTCTGGCGGATCGACGTCGCCACCCGCACCGTCGAACAGCTCGATCTCGGCGACCAAAGTTTCGGCGCCGACGGCATGGTGCTGGCCGGCCGCCGGCTGTACGCGGTGCTCAACTACGGCGCCCCCAACGGCGTCTACGTCGCTGACCTCGATCCCGACCTGCGATCGGGCACCGTCACCCACAAGATCCTGACCGACGCCGACGGACAGGCGTTCGACCTCCCCACCACGCTCGCCCGCCACCGGTGCCGGCTGTACGTGGTGAACAGCCAGGGTGACCACCGGTCGGGGCAGCCGCCCTACACGGTGAGCACGGTCTCCGATCCCGCCTGCGGTGAGTGAGCGCCGGACCGGGCGGCGGCGCGTTCTGGAACAGCGCGGCGGCAACGTCGTCCTCGACCTGTTCGTGCTGCACCAGCACCTCGGCGGCCTGCTCGCGGCGGCGCTGGAGCCGACCGGCGTGACGCCCGCGCAGTACGCGGTGTACGGACAGCTCGGGCAACGTGACCAGACCCCGAGTGAGCTCGGCCGCACGCTCGGACTGCCGTTGCCCACACTGTCGGGCTACCTCGCCGCGATGGACCGCCGCGGCGACATCGCCCGCACCCGCAGTGATCGCGACGGGCGTTCCCACGTCGTCGCGCTGACCGAGGCGGGCCGAGCGCGCCTGGAGGACTGCCGGCCGAGGATGCGGAAGGTGGTGGCCGCACTGAACGCCGAACTCGGCGGCCGGGATGCCGCCGAGGGCGTACGGGACGTGCTCGCCGGGCTGGACGACGCCATCCGGGCCGTCATCACGGCCTAGCGTGGTTGTCGACCTAGACAACGTCGAACTCGTTGCCTTCCGGGTCCTGCAGCAGGACGGCGTAGTGCCCCATGCCCGGCTCGTCCGTGACCCGAAGTACGGTGGCGCCGGCTTCGACCAGCCTCTCGACCGTGGTGCTCACCCGCTGCCTGCGGACCGCCAGCGGGACGTCGCGCCCGCCGCCGACCTTCAGGTCGAGGTGGATGCGGTTCTTGGCGGCCTTGCGTTCCGGTACCTGCTGGAACCACACCCGGGGCCCTCGTCCTGCCGGATCGACGATCGACTCGGGGGTGTCGCCCGCACCCGGGGGCAGCTCCTCCTCGGGCACCCCCATGGCTGCCCAGTACTCCCGCCACGTCGCATGGCTACCGGGTGGAGGCTCGGGTACGTAACCCAGAGCCTCGCTCCAGAACGCCACCAGTCTCTGCGGGTCGGCACAGTCGATCACCAGTTGCAGCGTGAGTTCCATGGCCGGAGCCTGACAGAGAACTCCGACATCCCCGGCTGGACCATGGTCAGCGCAGGACGCTGGAGACCCCGCCCCACAGGTGGGCGCGGAACGTCTCGTCCTCGTACGCCACGGGCAGGTGCCCGAGCGAGGTGTACCACGCCTTCGCCCGGCCCACCTCGGTTCGCCAGCAGATCGGGTGGTCGGGCCCCATGCCGGAGGAGCCGACGTCGTAGTCGTCCTCGTTCACGGTGGCCAGGATCTCGACGCTTCCCCGCGGGTTGGTGTCGAACGCGTACCACTCCTCGTGCCAGGACCACGGCGTGGGCAACGGCTTGGTGGAGGGGTCGTCGGTGCGTTCGACCTGGATGCGCGCGGTCTGCAGCTCCCGTGGGTGGGAGGTGAAGCGGGCGCCGACAAGTCGGCCGTAGAGAGGCCAGTCGCGCTCGGCGTCCGAAGCCACGTGGATCCCGGCGAAACCTCCGCCGTCCGCGGTGAACTCCTCGTACGCCTGCCGCTGGGCGGCGTCCAGCAGACCGGTCCCGGAGGTCTGCAGCCAGACCACCGCCGCGTACCCGCTCAGGTTGGCGGACGTGAACGCGTCACCGGACTCGGTGTGGTCGAGGTGGACCGACGCCTCCGCGGCGAGGTCGCGCAGCGCGGCGACCCCCGCCTCGATGGACTCGTGCCGGTATCCGGCCGTACGCGAGAACACCAACAGCCTGGTCATGGCGCGACCCTACGGCCTTGCGCTGCGACCCGCCCACCCGCGCCGGTTGGCCGCTCGCTTTCGTCTGCGGTCTCCGAGCAGCCGAAGTTTGTGCTCAGCGCAGGACCAGGACTGCAACTGTTCCGATCACCAGATTGGCGGCCACATGAACCAGGTAAGGAATGAGAACCCCGCCGCTGCGTAAGCGCATCACCCCCAGGGCGAATCCCCAGCTTCCCGCCATGATCATGCCCACCACACCGGATGGAAAGCCTGCGAAGTGCGCCACCCCGAACAGCGCTGCTTGCAGAACGACCCCCGCCCGGGCGCCCCACACAGCGGCAAGTTCGCTCAGCAGCACCCCCCGGAAGAGCAACTCCTCCCACACCGGATTGACCACGGCGAATCCAGCGATGCCCAAGATAGCCAGCCACAGTGGAAGCCGCTGTAGTTCACGAAGGTACTCGGCGGGTTCGGGGCGCACCACGAGTGCCCACACCGTGAGGGCCGCCCCACTGAGCAGCACGGTGGCCAGACCGAGCCACGGGGCCTCCCGCGTCACGACTCCCGGCCTCAGCCAATGAGCCGCCGGATGCAGTGCGGCACTTCGGCCGACGAGTAGTAGACACGTCAAAGGAAGCACACTCACCAGAACGGTGGTGACGGCGGGAGGTAGATCGCCGAGCGCGCCGATCGCGAAGCAGCCGAGGAGTGGACCGATGAAGAGCGATGTGCGGATCGCCTCCGCGGACCGCAGGAGAACTGCTGCCCCGATCACCACTGCCGCGGCCGCAACCAAGACACCAGAACGCGTGGGGTCCTCCGGACGGAGGGGAACGATCGCACAGGCGCCCAGTGCGAGGATGCACAGCCCTGCGCCCACCGCCCGGCGCGGGCGAGCCATGCTCGGACGATCAGATGCTGTGGCCAGTGACGAGTGCTCCAGTTCAGGCACCGAAGAGCTCCTACCAGCGATGGGTTCGGCGGTTCCCGTCAGACTACTTCGAAGCTTCGGTGGCCGGATTGGCCAGAGCGGCTTCTAGGGTCGGGGTCATGGCTGAACTGGAGATCGACGCCCTCGTGTTCGACGTACTCGGCACGCTCGTCGACGAGCCTGCCGGTCTCCGCGCGGGAATCGGTGAGCTCGACCCGTCGCTGGAGGACTCCAGGCTCGAGCAGCTCCTGGCGCAGTGGCAGCAGCACATCGAACGCGAACAGCGGCGGGTGCTCGACGGCGACCGGGCCTACGTCACCACCGAGGTCCTCGACGAGGAGGCCGCCCGGCTGGTCGCCGACACAGCCGGAGTCGAGGACCCGGCCGCGGTGGCGAGACTGGCCCGGTCGGGTCGCCGGCTTCCGCCGTGGCCCGACACCGTGGCGGGGCTTGCCGCGCTCGCCGAGCGGTTTGCGCTGGTCGGGCTGTCAAACGCGAGCCGTACGGCGCTGCTGGAACTCAACGCACACGCCGGACTGCGCTGGCACCAGGCCTTGTCCGCCGAGGACGCCCACACCTACAAGCCGAACCCGGCGGTCTACCAGGTGGCCGTCACCGTCTCCGGTCGGCCCCCGGAGCGGCTGCTGATGGTGGCCGCGCATGCCTGGGACCTGCGGGGTGCGCAGCGGCTCGGCCTGCGCACCGCCTACGTCGCCCGCCCCGTCGGCGACCCGCCCTCGCCGTCGGACCGGTTCGACGTGTACGCCGACGACCTGGCCGACCTGGCCCGCCAGCTCGGCGAACGGTCGTCGACCGCCCGCCAGCCCGCACCGCACCGACTGGTTCAACGACGGACGCGATAGCGGACGTGGGTGGCGTCCGGTGTGTCGATCGCCCGAACAATCCCAGCTCGATCCGCGACGGCACCACGTCGAACAGTCGACGACCGGCGCGGACAGCACCGGGACCTGGTGGATCTGCAGCTCATCCAGCACGCCCGCCTGAAGCGCCCGCGTCGCGGTGTACGCGCCGTGGACCGCGACGTCCCGGTCGCCCGCCGCGGGACCACGCCGCCGGCGGCACCGTCACTCCCCACCGGACGCGCCACACCTGTAGGGGGGAGGCGCGCTAGGCGGATCCGCCGTTGCTCAGCAGCAGTTGGCCGTTGACCCACTGCCCGCGCGGCGAGCAGAGGAACTCGACGAGATTCGCCGTGTCCTGGGGCGTGCCGAGTCGGCCGAGCGGCGTCTGCGTGACGCAGGCCGCCCGCAGTTCGTCACTCATCCAGCCGGTGTCCACCGGGCCGGGATTGACGACGTTGGCGGTGACGCCGAGGTGGGCGAACTCGTGGGCAGCGGCCAGCGTGATCCGGTCCAGTGCGCCCTTGCTCGCGCCGTAGGGCAGGTTGCCGACCGTGTGGTCGCTGGTCAGACTCACGATCCGGCCGGTGCCGGGCACCCCGGCGAAGCGCCGTCCGTACTCCCGGATCAGCAGCCAGGTGGCGCGCGCGTTGACCGCGAAGTGCCGGTCGAAGCTCTCGACGGTGGTGTCGAGCAACCCGGAGTCGACGGACTCGCAGTGGCACATCACCAGGGCGGTGACGCCACCCAGCCGGCTCTCGGCCTCGTCGAACACCGCTGCCGGAGCGTCCGGGTCGGACAGGTCGGCCTCGATGGCCGCCGTGGCCGCACCGCGCCCAGCGAGGTCGTCGCTGATCGCGTGCGTCGCGCCGGCCTCGGCGCCCCACGACATGCGCTGGTCGTAGGGAGTCCAGTACGTGAACGCGATGTCCCAGCCCGATTCGGCGAGTTGGCGGGCGATGCCCGCGCCGATGCCGACGGTCCGGCCGACGCCGGTGACCAGCGCCACCGGGCGGTCCGGTCCGGACTCGCCGGACTCTGTGGCCGCCTGGTTGGTTCCTTCGCTGTGGCTCATCGCGGAGGATTGTGCTGGACCGGTCGACAACCGGCAACCGCGTTTCGGCCGGCTTTCGCCACTGGTGGTCGATCAGCCACCGGCGATGTTGACCATCCACGGAATGCCGAACCGGTCGGTGCACATGCCGAACTCGTCGCCCCACATCTGCTTCTCCAAGGGGACCGCCACATGGCCTCCGTCGGACAGCTGCTGCCAGTAGCCACGCAGGGTGTCGGCGTCGTCTCCACTCAGGCTCACCGTGATGTTGTTACCCGGCTGGTGCTCCATGCCAGGAGGGTTGTCCGCGCCCATCAGGGTGAAGCCGTTGTCGGTCTCCAACATGGCGTGCATGATCTTGTCGGCGCCCGCTGCGTCCGGCGTACCGAACTCACCGAAGGTGCTCATGGTGAGATTGCCACCGAAGACCTGCTTGTAGAACTCCATGGCTTCCCGGGCGTTGCCGGGGAAGCTGATGTAGGGGTTGAGTCGAGAGGCCATGGATCCTCCTTGATTCCGGCCTTCGCGGTCTGTCCTGCGGACAGACCTTCGCGGTCTGTCCTGCGGACAGACCCTAGCGGCCAGCACCCCCGACGAAGGAGAACCCGACGAAGGCGTCGCCCCGGTCGTCACCCAGTGGCACGGTCGAGGCGGGTCACCAGGCCGGTGAGGCTGGCGTGGTCGAGCCCGAGACCGGGGAAGGAGGCCAGTGTGCTCATCGGCATCGTGCCGACCACCCGGACGAACCCCGCGTCGCGCAGGATCGGCAGGTCGAGGCTCTGCAGGAGTTCGGTCCCCTGCGGGTCGGCCCGCAGCGGGCCCGTGCAGCAGGTCGGCGCGGGGGGCCGGCGAACGCTCACGCCGGCCGCAGGGTCCGGGCCGCGCCGAGGTGACGCCGGCCTGCGGGCCGGCCAGCGGGTACCCGCGGCGCCCCATCGCGGCGCCGGCACGCCGGCGCCGAACAGGCCGCGGCGTCGATCTGCGCGCCGGCTGCGCCGGCCGTCAGGCGCACCCGCCGGCCTGCGGCCGCGGCCACCCTCGGCGGCGGTTGCGAGCGGGCCGGCCGACGGCCAGGGTGGAGTCGCCGGTCAGCGGCAGGGCGATCGAGGGGGCGTCGAGCCGGATCGTGGTGGTCGCGCGCAGGTCGCGTTAGGACGTGCCGACCGCGACCTCGAAGTCGCCCGCCTCGACCACCCAGTCGTGGTGGCGGATCGACCAGTACGCGAACGCCCGCCGGTCCAGCGTCATCGTGGCCGTACGGCCCTCGCCGGGCTCCAGCGCGACCTTGGCGAATCCCTTCAGCTCCCGCACCGGCCGGTCGACCGAGCACTCCGGGTCCCGTACGTAGACCTGGACGACCTCCGCGCCCGCGACCGGGCCGGTGTTCCTCACGGTCACCGACACCTCGACCGCCAGGTCGTCACCGGCCACGGAGCCGCTGGTGCGCACCGACAGGCCGCCGACGTCGAACGTGGTGTACGACAGGCCGTGCCCGAACGGGTAGCTGACCTCCTGCGCGGAGCGGTCGTGGCCGCGGTAGCCGACGAACACACCTTCGCTGTACCGCACCACGCCGCTGTCGCCGGGGAAGTTGAGGAACGACGAGTTGTCCTCCAGGCGTATGGGAATCGTCTCGGCCAGCTTCCCCGACGGGTTGGCCCGGCCGGTGAGGAGGTCGGCGACGGCGCCGCCCGCGGCCTGTCCGGACAGCCAGCTCTCCAGGATCGCGTCGGCGTCGCCGTCCCAGGTGGAGGTGCGCACGGCGGAGCCGTTGGACAGCACCACGGTCAGCGGGTGGTCGGTCGACTCCCGCAGCGCCGCCAGGAGCCTCAGCTGGCCGGCCGGCAGGTCCAGGTGCGTACGGTCGAAGCCCTCGGACTCCTCGGCGGCCGGCAGGCCGAAGAACACCACCACCCGGTCGGCGGCGCGGGCCACTCGCACGGCCTCTGCCCGCAGCCGCGCGTCCTCGTCCCCCGGCCCGTCGGCATCGGCCCCGTCCGCGTCGCCGCCGAGGCCGTATCCCGCCGCGAAGACGACCTCGACGTCCGGGCCGAGCCGGTCGCGCAGCTCCTCGACCGGTACGTCCACCCGGGTCGGGTTGACCTCGGAGCTGCCCCCCGCCCTGGAAGCGCGGTGTCCGGGCGAGTTCGCCGACGACCGCGACCGTGGCGCCCACCTCCGGCCGTAAGGGCAGTGCGCCGTGTTCGTTCTTCAAAAGAACCGCGGACTCCAGTGCGGCGAGGTGGGCCACCCGGCGGTGTTCGTCCTCGTCGAACGTGACCTCACCGTTCGCGGACCGGCCGACCAGTGCCAGCACCCGGCCCACCGCGTCGTCGAGCACGGACTCCGCCAGCCGTCCCTCGCGTACCGCGGCGACCACCGCGGCCGGGCTCAGCTCGAGGTTCGGCGGCATCTCCAGGTCCAGCCCGGCCTCGAGCGCGCGCACCCGGTCGTGCACCGCGCCCCAGTCGGAGACGACCAGCCCGGCGAATCCCCACTCCTCCCGCAGCACCGTCGTCAGCAGCCAGCGGTGCTCCGAGGCGTACGTCCCGTTGACCTTGTTGTACGCACACATCACGGTCCACGGCTGCTCGGTGCGCACGATGTGCTCGAACGCCGGCAGGTAGATCTCGCGGAGGGTGCGCTCGTCCACCTCGGCGCTCACCCGGAGCCGGTCGTCCTCCTGGTTGTTGGCGGCGAAGTGCTTCACCGACGTGCCGCCGCCTTGGCTCTGCACGCCGCGGACGAGGGCCGCGCCGAGCCGGCCCGCGAGGAAGGGATCCTCGGAGTAGTACTCGAAGTTGCGACCGCACAACGGCGACCGCTTGATGTTGACGCCGGGGCCGAGGACGACGGACACGCCCCATCGGCGCGCCTCGGTGCCGAGCGCTCGGCCCACGGTCTCGATCAGCCGGGTGTTCCATGAGCTGGCGAGGCCCGCCGCCGGTGGGAAGCACGTCGCGGGGACGCTACCGGACAGGCCCACGTGATCGGCCTCGGACAGCTGGGTGCGCAGGCCGTGCGGGCCGTCGGAGACCATGATCGCCGGGACGCCCAGCCGCTCCACCGGTGTGGTGTGCCAGAAGTCCGAACCGCTGACCAGCGCGGCCTTCTCCGCCAGGGTGAGCTCGCCGAGCACGGGCGGGAAGGAACCGTACGACTCGGACATGGTGGCTCCCTGGGAGCCGTGGGCTGGGGCCGTCGTGCATGGCACTGTAACCCCGCCCACCCACAGCCCCGCGCACATCCGCACCTCGAGAGGAGCGGGGCATCGCGTACGTGCCGTTCTTCGCCATCGCCGGTGCCGAACGCGAGGCGGGCGCGGCGTCCGGCCACAGCGAGGCGGTCCGGGCCGTCACCCGCGCGCACGGAACTCGCCCGCCTGGGCTGATCACGAGCCGTCGGGTGGCCGGAGTTCGTCGAGTACGCCGTCCGGTCCGACGTCGAGGTCTCCCCACGCGACGGCGACCAGCCTGCCCCGATGCGGCCGCGCCGTCACCGTCTCGGTGTTGGCGAGCGGATGCGCGAGGGCCCAGCGCGGGGTGACGTTCGAGAGTACGCCGGGAAGTGCGCAGCGATACAACCCGCCGTGCCCGACCAGGACCGTGTTACCCGCCCGGGTGCCCAACTCGTCGACGAACGACCGGAACCGCGCCCGGATCTCGTGCAGGTTCTCGCCCCCGCCCACCCGGCGGTCTGCCTCGTTGCGCACCAGCCAGGCCTCCAGCACCTCGTCGTACTCACGCCAGTGCGCGGGATCGCCGCTTCCCTCGTACGAGCCGACGTCGTACTCGCGCAGCGCGTCGGAGACGACGACGGGCACACCGAGTTCGTGACCCAGGATCCGCGCCGTCTGCACGGCCCGCAGCAACGGGCTCGTGTGGATGCGGCCCACCGTGAAGTGGTCCCCCGAGGTCCGGTCCCCCATGGGCCGGCCCACTATGGTCCGGCCCGCCAGCCGACGCGCGAGCGCGACTGCCTGCTCGCGCCCGCGGTCGGTCAGCGGGTGACTCGGCTCGCGGTTGGCGAAGACGTTCAGCAGGTTCGCGTGGCTCTCCCCGTGGCGGGCGAAGATCAGGCTCACCGATTCATACTCCCCACATGCCACCGACTCAGCTGCCGCCGACTCAGCTGCCACCGACTCGGCTGCCGCCGGAGAGCGCGGTGATCGTGCCGGTGCCCGAGGCGGAGCCTGCCGTGGGGCACCTCCGGTCACGGCTGGACCCAGCCGCCGCCGAGGGAGTGCCCGCGCACGTGACGGTCCTCTACCCGTTCGTCCCTCCGGCCCTGATCGATGCAAGGGTGCTGGCCAAGGCGGGCGAGGCGGTCCGCACGGTTCCGTCCTTCCGGGCTCGTTTCACGAGTGTCGAGTGGTTCGGGGACCAGGTGGTGTGGCTGTCCCCCGAGCCTGCCCGGGCGTTCGCCGAGTTGATCATCGCGGTGTGCGAACGCTTCCCGGAGTACCCGCCGTACGGCGGGGTCCACGCCGAGGTGGTGCCGCACCTGACCGTCGGCGACGGTGCTCCGACAGCCGAACTCCGCCGGGCCGCGGAGCTCGTGCGTGGCCACCTTCCGATCAGTACGGAGGTGGCCACGGCGCACGTCATCTGCGGATCGTCCGAGCCGGGTTCGTGGCACACCATCGCAGAACTCCCCCTCGGCCGACGCTGAGCCGGCCGTTCGCTCAGGTGCGGCCGCCGCGGCAGGTGGAACGCCACGACGTACGTACGGGACGACAACTCGCCGAACTTCTGCCCTGACCGCCGCGCACGGGTGACCGTCAACAACATCGCCTTCGGCCGTGAACGTGGCCGCGGCAACTACGAGCGGTTCGCCAACTCCTGATCGACACTGCACGGCCGGGGCGCACGGAACTGCTCGTGCGCCCCGGCCGGGCGGTCGGGAGCCGGCCCGGTCCTCAGGTCAGCTTGCCGTAGTTGGCGGGCGACCAGCCGAGCATCGCCTCGATGCGCACCATGCCCGACTGCTCCAGCAGGGTGACCGGGTTGGCGCCCTCGAACCTGTAGAGACCGGTCTTCGGGTCGCGGAACCGCTGGTACGACTGGTCGGCGTACCACTGCATCGCCTCGCGGTACGCCGGGTCCGGGCGAAGTGTCGACAGCTGCAGCAGGTTGGCGAAGAAGATCGCGTGGAACCGCGCGGGCTGGGTGAAGTAGCGCTCGTTCTCGGCGTAGAACGCGAGTGCCTTCTTCGCGGTGTCCTCGGCCTGGTCGAGGTACTCGCCGCTACCGGTCGCGCGGTGCAGCAGGACGCCGGCACCGATCATGACGCCCTGGTTGTAGGACCACTGCGTCTTCTGGATGTTGCCGGCGAGATCGACGTGGTCCCAGTACAGACCGTTCGGTGCCAGCATGTAGGTCCGCGTCCAGTCGTACATCCGGGTGGACCACTCGAGGTAGCGCGGCTGCCTGGTGATGAGGTACAGGCGGAGGCCCACCTCGGCACCGGGCGCGTTGGAGACGGTGTTGCGGTCATGGCTCCAGGGTGCCTGTGTCCAGAAGACCCCGCCGGGACACGGGTGCGTCGGGTCGTCGTCCCAGCCGAACACCACCAGGTCGAAAATCTGTGCCGCGCGACGCATGGAGGGCGCGTGCCCGCCCGGCGTCATCAGGTGATGCTGCAGGTCGGCCAGGCCGATCCACTCGTTGTCGTCGTAGAACTTGTCACCGCCCTGGCCGAGCGGCGGACGAAGGTAGGAGTCGTAGCCGGGCGGGTCGGTCTGGTCGTTCCAGTACTTCTCCACCGCCGTGAACCGGTCCGCCACGTCGGCGGCATACCTCGCACCCACTCCGGGAAGCCCGGCCATGTCCTGGGTCGCGACCATCGCCTGGGAGAAGGGCCAGACATAGGAGTACGGGTTGCCGCCTGCGTGCGGGTACTCCTCCAGGTAGAGCGAGGTCTTCGGGTCGTAGAAGTACCGCTGCAACGCGGCGTAGCTGGCCTGCGCGCGGCGCGCGTAGCGGCTCAGGTTCGCCGTCGACACAGTGCCGGCGTACGCGGGAGTGGTGGACACCGCGCCGACCGCTGCGGTAGTGGCCGCGGCCACTCCGCCGAGTAGGACGGCACGTCGCGACGGGGTGCTGAAGTGCTGGCTCACGGGAAACCTCCGAGTCGATGTGCCGCCTGGGCACGGGACTCAACGTGCACTGGATATACCAACAAGTCAACGGCTGCTTTCGTCCGTATGCGGTCATCGCCACCTCGTCGCCGATCCTCCTTGTGTAGTGGAGGATTGAGGCCGAGAGGCCGCCGGTCGGGGTTGGTATGTCGGTGGCCCACAAATGGTATGCAGCCGAGGTCTGGAGACTCTGGTGCCCGAACACTTCCTGTACGAACGCCTCTACGAGTTCGTGCTGGAGGAGATCGCGGAGAGCCGGCTGCGCCCCGGCGACCGGGTGCCGTCGGAGACCGAGCTGGCAGATCGGTTCGGGGTCAGCCGCATCACCTCCAAGCGGGCGCTGCGGATGCTTGCCGATGCCGGGGTGGTCGACCGCCGCCGCGGCAAGGGGTCGTTCGTGTCCACCGACGCACGACGCCTGGACGCCGTACGCGAAGAGGAGAGCCCGTCGGTGCCGGCCGTCGGTGAACGCGCCGGAGGTACGGGATGCCTGGCGCTGCTGCTGCCCGACGCGTCCGAGACGTACGGCCTGGACCTGATGTGTGCCATCGAGGAGCGGGCCGCCGAGCACGGCTACCACCTCCTCGTGCGGCGTACCCGCGACAGCCAGCAGGTCGAGGAGAGCGCGATCCGCGCACTCGCCGGCGGGACAGTGGACGGCATGATCGTCTTCCCGGTGCACGGGGAGTTCTACAACGCGAGCCTCGTCCGGCTCGTCCTGGACGGCTCCCCGCTGGTGCTGGTGGACCGCTACCTGCCCGGCATCCCGGCGTGCGCTGTACACACCGACAACGTGGCCGCGTGCCGGGCGCTGACGGAGTTCGTGCTGGAGCAGGGGCACACCGAGGTCGCGTTCGTCTCACCACCGGTCGAGAACACCACCAGCATCGAGGAACGCATCCAGGGTTACCGATCCGCGTTGCACGAACGTGGCGCGCCGGCCTCCGCCGAGCGTTGCTTCACCGGTCTGCAGAGCACCCTTCCCGAACCGGGCTCGGACGGGGAGGCGGGGGCCGACCGGGCCGCGATCCGCGCGTTCCTCGACCGCGAACCCGCCGTGACGGGGTTCGTCGTCTGCGAGTACAACCTGGCCGTCTTGGTGCGGGAGGTGCTGGCGGAGGTGGGCCGCTGGGATCCGGCTCGCTACCTGGTCGCCTGCTTCGACTCGCCCTGGTCGCGGGCGGCTGCCGCCTCGTTCCCCCACATCAGGCAGGGCCAGCAGGAGATGGGGCGGCGAGCGGTCGACCTTCTCGTCGCCCAACTGAACGGCGAGGACGTACCCCGCCGGTCCACCGTCCCGTTCGAGCTGGTGGCTCCGTAACGGCCAGGATCACCGCCGCGATGGAGATTCTCATGGCCGCCCGTCGCGTGCCGCCCAACGAGTCGCGTGCCGCCCAACGATGGTTGCCGGGGCCGAATCTGTACACATGGCTTGAAGTCCCGGGTGCCAACCCGGAGCATTTGGGCACTACCTGGCACGGTGCAGCACCGTGGGGCCGCGGAGTTCGAGCGGGGTTCACACGTTTCGTTTCGTCACCGACGCTTTCCTGGGGGAGAACGTATGCACGACGAACGCACCACGCACCCTGACCGGCGGACGCTGCTGAAGGCGATGGGGGCGGGCGCGATCGCCGCCACCGCGCCGATCGCAGGGGGAGCCGTCCCGGCAGCGGCCGAGACCGGCGAGGCGGCGACGACCCGGGCGGCCGAGGCGACCCGAGCGGCCGCGGCGCCGGCGATCACCCCGGAGGATCTCGCCCACCTGCCCCTGGTCGGCGGCCGGGAGTTCCCGATCGGACTGTGGTGGCCACCACCGCCCCTGCAGACCACGCTCGCGCGCTACCAGGAGATCAAGGACGCAGGATTCACCTACACCCACAGCAACAACTACCTGTGGGCCGACGCCTACATCCAGAAGTACGCGCTCGGCATCGCCGACCAGGTGGGGCTCACCCTCGTCGTCGACGACGCGACCGTGCGGTGGATGCGCAACGACTTCCGCGTCTCCTCCGAGGGCGGGGACTTCACCCTCACTCCGGAGCAGGCGGAGACGAAGCTGCGGCAGGTGCTGGACACGTACCGCCCGCGCAGCTTCTGGGAGGTCCGGGACGGCCGGTTGCTGCAGAACGGCGGCACGGGCAGCGGCAGCGCCGGGCTGTCCCGCGAGGGTGCGGACTGGTCGGACTACACGTTCGCGTTCGACGTGGCGCCCCGGCAGACCGGTGGCGGCGGGAAGTACGCCCAGGCAGGGTGGGCGTTTCGCGCGCAGGACCCGGCCAACGCCTACGTCTGGCTGCTGTCCAACTCCGCCTACACCACCCCGGCGGCGCCCGGCTATCTGACCAAGGTGCTGTTCGTGAACGGCAGCCCCGCCTGGGTCAGGCCCGTACCGCTCACGACCGCGGTCACCGACGGCACGTGGTACCACGTCGAGACGAAGGTCGCGGGCGACACCATCACCACGTCGATCAACGGCACCGTGGTCGACACCACGACCGATGCGACGTACGCCCGCGGCCGGGTCGGGTTCCGCGAGGCCGGGCCGGAATCCGCACTCTTCGACAACGTGAAGGTCACCACGGCCGACGGCAAGGTGGTGTTGACAGACGACTTCTCCGGCAATCTCGAAGCCTGGAACCCGCCCAACGCCGGCGGTTCTCCGGCGTTCGCGGGGCTCGACATCTACGACGAACCCTCACCGGACAGGTTCGAGACGCTCGCCCACCTCGTGCGGATCACCCGGGAGCTCGACCCGAACGCCCTGCCGTACATCAACCTGCTGCCCTCCAACGACCCGAACTACGTGCGGCAGTTCGTCGATGTCGTCAAGCCGGTGTTGCTCTCCTTCGACCGCTACCCGCTGATGGCCGACGGCACCGACGACCCGGGCTACTTCCTCAACTGGAAGATCATCCGCGAGGAAGGGCTGCGGGCCGGCCTGCCGACGTGGATCTTCATCCAGACCGGTGCGTACGGCAACCGCCGCCAGCCGACCCCGGCCGAACTGCTGTGGCAGATCAACGTCAGTCTCGCCTACGGGGCCAAGGGCATTCAGTACTTCACCTACTGGACGCCCGACCCGGCGCGCGGAGAAGGGTTCCAGCCCGCGCTGATCACTGTCGACGGCAAACGCACCGACCGCTACGACGCGGCGAAGAACATCAACCTGCGCTGGCTCGCCCCGGTCGGGCGTGAGCTCAAGCCGCTGGTGTCGGAGTCGGTGACCCACGCCCACGACGACCCGCTGCCGGCCGGTGCGACCGCGTGGACCCCGGACGAGGTGGTGAAGTCGGTGCAGGGCGGCGCGGTCGTCCTCGGCAGGTTCGTCGACGCCGAGCGGACCGGCACCCGCTGGCTGCTGATCGCGAACCGTTCGCACTCCGAGCGGTGCGTGAGCCAGGTCGAGCTCGACCCGGCGGCGGTCGGGAATGTCGCGAGGTTCGACCCCAGGATCGGGACGTACGTCGACCAGGACCGGCTGCGGCTGACCGCGAACCTCGACGCGGGCGCGGCGGTTCTCTACCGGCTCCGACCCGCATCCCGGTGACCGGCGCTCAGGCCTCGTGGAAGGGGAGCCAGCCGGTGCGTTCGTGCCAGTGCCGCCCGGCGCGCAGGTGGGTGACGTAGGCACGCCGCAGGGTCGAGTCCTGCGGGAGCTCGTCGAGCAGGTCGGCGGTGACCTCCGCGCCGGGTGCGGAGCGTTCGAAGACGTAGCCGAGCACCACGTGGTCGGCGTCGCCCTCGTCGGTCCCGCGCAGGAACGGCAACAGGCGGAACCGTTGCTGGAAGCGCACGATGTTGGACGCCGGTGGGAGGTACTCGCCGAGCTGCGGGTCGAGCAGCCAGGACCGGCAGGTGAAGAACGCCACCGGCTCCTCGGGGAAGTACCGCCCGAAGAAGTCCCGGGCCTGGGCCAGCGACCGGTCGCACGCGTCGGCGTCCAGCCGCCCGGTCGCCGGGATGTGCACCGCGACGGCGTACCCGCAGGCGCCGTTGCCGAACGACACCGCACCGCGGTTGAACTCCAGCCGCCCGAACGAGAACTGCGCCCCGCGCAGGTGCACCTGCGGAGTCCACGTGCTGAACAGGCTCAGCCCGCTGTGCCCGGTGAAGCTCCGGTGGGCCCGCATGCCCTGGCCGACCCCCAGGCTCGCCCAGCTCACCTCCTCGGGGATGCCCCGCTCGGCGTGGTAGGCAACCACCTTCGGCAGTACGGCGAGATACAGCCAGACATACAGGTGCGCGCCGACCGGTCCGGTGCTCGCGGGCAGTGCCGGCCATCCGGGCAGGCCCTCGATCGGAAGACACTCCCCGAGTACGGACAGCTGGTGGCGGTACATCCGGTCGAGCACCCACCACAGTGCCGTGTCCCGCTCGGGGGCGGGGCGAGCCGCCAGCGTGTCCGCGCGGTCGCGCGGGTCCGCTCCGAGCCGGGTGAGCAGGCGGTCGGCGGTCTCGTCGTCGGGCAGCACCGGGCCGTCCGCGCCGACCCGGGATCCCGCGTGCTCGCGTTCGGACAACCAGCGCACCGCCTCGGGGGACAGACCGAGTGCGTCCCGCACCATCGCGAGATCGCGGCTCACGCCCGGCGTCGACATCACGTGTCCTCCCTCGGACCGGGGTTGGCGAAGTGGCGGCCCTGCCGGCCGGTGCGCCCGGTGCGCCCGGCGTGCCGGACACGCTACCGTGCCAGGGAGTCCCGCGAAGATCCCCGGCGTACGACCGAGCACCCAGCGGCACGCGCCGGGCTGGGAGGGAGAAACCCTTGCCGGACAAGGCGAAAGTGCTTCTCGACCCGCACTTCCGGAAGATGACGGAGATCTTCTCCGCCGCCGACCTGGAGCGCCTGCACGCCACCGCCGACGTGGTGTGGGGACGCGACGAGCCGATGCCGGCCGAGGACGCCCGCAGGGAGCTGTCCGAGGCGACGGCGGTGGTGTGCTCGGAATGGCGTTACGGACCGCTGCCCGACGAGACGCCCCACCTGCGCGCGGTGATCAGCGTCTCCGGCGCGTTCCCGAACGCCCTGGACTACCAGGCATGTCGGGCGCGCGGGATCCGCGTGCTGTCGGCGGCGCCGGCGTTCGGGCGGCAGGTGGCCGAGATGGCACTGGGTCTGGCACTCGCGTCGTGCCGGGAGATCGCCGCCGGCGACGCCGCGATGCGGGCCGGTGACGAGCGGTGGCTGCACGCCGGCAACGCGACCACCTTCATGCTGTACGACCAGCCGGTCGGGTTCATCGGGTACGGCGCGCTCGCGCGGAGCCTGCAGCCGTTGCTGGCGCCGTTCGGCGTGAGGATCCGGGCGTACGACCCGTGGCTGGCCGACGGTTTCCTGCGCCGCCAGGGTGTGGAGCCGGTGTCGTTGACAGAGCTGCTGGAGGCGTCACGGTTCGTCTTCGTCCTGGCCGCGCCGAGCAGCGAGAACCGCGCGTTGCTGTCGCGGGACCTGCTCGAACGCGTTCGGCCCGACGCCGTTGTGGTGCTGGTCAGCCGGGCACACGTGGTCGACTTCGACGCGTTGACCGAACTCGTCCTGGCCGGGCGGTTCCGCGCCGCGATCGACGTGTTCCCCGACGAACCGCTCGCGCCCGACCATCCGATCCGCCGCGCTCGCGGCGCGGTGCTTTCCGCGCACCGGGCCGGGTCGGTGCGCGAGGGAATGTGGGACATCGGCGAGATGGTGGTCGACGACCTGGAGGCGATCGCCGCCGGTCTGCCGCCACGCCGGCTGCTGGCCGCCGAGCCCGAACTCGTCGGCCGGGTGGTGTCCGGTCAGGGCACGAAGCGGTAGCCCCGGCCCGGCTCGGTGATCAGGTGGCGCGGCGCGGCCGGTTGGCGTTCGAGCTTGCGTCGCAACTGCGCCATGAAGACGCGCAGGTAGTTGGTCTCGGTGGCGTACTCCGGACCCCACACCTCCTGGAGCAGCTGGCGTTGGCCGATCAGCCGGTCGGGCGAGCGCACCAGGGTCTCCAGCAGGTGCCATTCGGTCGGCGTGAGGCGTACCTCCTTGCCGTCGCGGATCACCCGCTTGGCGGCCAGATCCACGGTGAACGCCTCGGTGGTCACCACGGGTTCGCCGTCCGGCCCGGGCTGCCCGCGGCGGACGGCGGCTCGCAGCCGGGCCAGCAACTCGTCCATGCCGAACGGCTTCGTCACATAGTCGTCGGCGCCCGCGTCCAGGGCGGTGACCTTCTCGGTGGACGACTGCCGCGCGGACAGGACGAGGATCGGCACCTGCGTCCAGCCGCGCAGCCCGCGGATCACGTCGACGCCGTCCATGTCCGGCAGGCCGAGGTCGAGGACGACCAGCTGCGGATGGCGGCGGGCGGCGACGTCGAGCGCGGCTCGCCCCTCGGCCACCACGTCCACGTCGTACTCCCTGGCCCGCAGGTTGATCGCGAGCGCACGGGCCAGCTGGGGGTCGTCCTCGACGACCAGCAGCCGAACCTTGGGGTTGCTCACGGTGCCGTCCTGTCCGTGTCTCCCGAGCCGTACGTCGTCCCCGGAGGAGTTCCGGCGCCGCTGCCGGCCTCGGCGGCAGGCAGTGTCAGCACCATGGTGAGCCCTCCGGCGGGGGTGTCCTCCGCATACAGAGTGCCACCGTTGGCCTCGGCGAACCCGCGTGCCACCGCCAGCCCCAGCCCGACGCCGGTTCCGGCGGGCGCGTCACCGAGCCGCTGGAACGGCTCGAAGATGTGGTCCTTGGACTCGTCGGGAACGCCCGGCCCGCGGTCGGCGACGCGGATCTCCACCTGGTCGCGCAGGGCGCTGGCCGTCAGCAGCACGGGCTCTCCGGGCGGGTTGTGGCGTACGGCGTTCTCGACGACGTTGGCGACCGCGCGTTCGACCAGCCCGGTGTCCACGCGGACTGCCGGCAGGTCCTCCGGCAAGACCACCTTGACAGAGCGCGGTGGTACGCCGATCAGCGCGGCCGGGACCACCTCGTCCAGGCTCACGTCACGCAGCATCGGGCGGACCGCCTCCGCCTGGATCCGGCTCATGTCGAGCAGGTTCGCGACCAGCCGGTCCAGCCGGTCGGCGGACTCCTCGATGCCGGCGAGGAGTTCGGCCTGGTCCTCCTCCGACAGTTCGACGTCGGTCTGGCGCAGGCTGCTCACCGCGGCCTTCACCGCGGCCAGCGGGGTGCGCAGGTCGTGGGAGACGGCGGCGAGCAGCGCGGTCCGGATGCGGTTGCCCTCGGCGAGCTTTCCTGCCCGGCCGGCCTGTTCGGCCAGCCGCCGGCGTTCCAGGACGACGGCGAGGTACTCGGCGAACGCCTCCAGCACCCGGCGATCCGAGGCCGGAAGCACCCGCCCGGTCAGGGCCAGCACCAGCGAGTCGGTCACCGCCGCGTCCGCGTCCGCCTCCGCAGGGGCGCGGGCCGGGTCGGTTCCCACGCTGCCCAGCACCTTCCACTGGTCGTCGATGCCGTCGGCGGGCCCGCGTTCGAGCAGTGCCGCCGAGGCCATCCCGAACGTCTCCCGCGCCTGCCCCAGCAGGGACTCCAGCGCGTCCGAACCACGCAACGCGTTGCCGGCAAGGGTGGACAACGTGGCCGCCTCGGCTTTGGCCCGGGCCGCCTGACTGGACCGCCGTGCCGCCAGGTCGACGACGATCGCGACCGCGACGGCGATGACCACGAAGATCACCAGCGCGACGACGTTCTGGCTCTCGTTGATCGTGAGGGTGTGCAACGGCGGGGTGAAGAAGTAGTTCAGCAGCAACGAGCCCAGCACCGCCGACACCGCCGCCGGTGCGATCCCGCCGACGAGGGCGTTCGCCACCGCGAGGGCGAGGAACAACAGCACCTGGAGGGTGAGCGTGTGCGCGTCCCTGGTCGCCGTCAGCAGCAGGGTCAGCACCGGAGGCCCGACCAGCGCCAGGATCCAGCTGCCGATGATGCGCCGCCTGCTCAGTGGCGTACGCGACGTCTGCAACCGGCCCTTGCCGATCTGCTCGTGGGTGACCAGGTGGACGTCGATGTCGCCCGACCGCGGGGTCAGGACCGTCGCCACGTCCGGCCGGAAAAGGTGCTGGAAGCGGTTGCGCCGGCTGCTCCCCAGCACGAGCTGGGTGGCGTTGACACCGGAGGCGAAGTCGAGCAGCGCGGTGGGCACGTCGTCACCGACCACCTGGTGGTACGTACCACCCAGGCTCTCCACCAGGGCGCGCAGCCGGGCGAGGGTCTGTGGCGGCGCGGCGGCCAGGCCGTCGCCACTCGCCACGTGCACGGCGAGCAGCTCACCGCCGGCACCACGCGCGGCGATCCGTGCCGCCCGACGCAGCACGGTCTCGCCCTCAGGCCCACCGGTGAGTGCGACGACGACGCGTTCGCGAGCCGGCCACGCCGCGGTGATGTCGTGCTCGGCGCGATAGCGCGCGAGACCCTCGTCCACCCGGTCGGCCAGCCACAGCAGCGCGAGCTCCCGAAGCGCGGTGAGGTTACCGGCCCGGAAGTAGTTGGCGAGTGCCGCGTCGACCTTCTCCGGCGGGTAGACGTTGCCGTGCGCGAGGCGGCGGCGCAGCGCCTCCGGCGACATGTCCCGCAGCTCGATCTGGTCCGCGCGACGGACCACCTCGTCCGGGATCGTCTCCCGCTGCCTCACCCCGGTGATCGCCTCCACCACGTCGTTGAGGGATTCCAGGTGCTGGATGTTGACCGTGGTGATCACGTCGATGCCCGCGTCCAGCAACTCCTCGACGTCCTGCCAGCGTTTGGCGTTCCGGGAGCCGGGGACGTTGGTGTGCGCGATCTCGTCGACGAGCACCTGCTCGGGCCGGCGGCGGATGATCGCGTCCACGTCCATCTCGGTGAACGTCCGGCCGCGGTACTCGATCGTGCGTCTCGGCACGACCTCCAGCCCGGCCACGAGTTGCTCGGTCAGGACCCGTCCGTGGCACTCGACGAAGCCGACCACCACGTCCGTGCCACGGTCGGCGCGCCGGTGCCCCTCACCGAGCATGGCGTACGTCTTGCCCACCCCCGGCGCCGCGCCGAGGTAGACCCGGAACATCCCGCGCGCCATCGGCTACCGCGTTCGGGTCCGCTGCTGGTGGTGAACCAGGTCGCGCAAGGCGAGGTTGACGCCGACCACGTTGACACCGGGCTCGCCGAGGAAGCCCAGCGAGGGCCGGTCGGTGTGCTCCTCGACCAACCTGGCGACCTGGCCCGGTGCGAGGTGGTTGGCGCGGGCCACGCGGGACAGCTGCACCTGCGCGTAAGCGGGGGAGATGTGCGGGTCGAGCCCGCTGCCGCCGGCGGTGACCGCGTCCGGTGGCACCGCCGACTCGGCGACCCCGTTCTCCTTCGCCACCTGGGCCCTGCGCTCACCCACCACCTTCACCAGCTCGGGGTTGGTGGGGCCGAGGTTGGAGCCGTAGCTGTTCGTCGCGTCGTACGGCGTGTCGCCGGTGGCCGACGGACGGGAGTGGAACCAGCGCGGCCCGGTGAACTCCTGCCCGATCAGGCGGGAGCCGACGACCCGGCCGTCGCGGTGGACGAGCGAGCCGGCGGCCTGGTCGCGGAAGGCGACCTGGCCGACTCCCCACACGGCCAGCGGGTAGAGCACACCGGTGATCACGGTCAGGACGAGCAGGGCCCGAAGTGCGGGGCCGAGCTGACGGATGGTTGCGTCCACGGCGGTCACCGAATCCCTGGTATGAGCGAGATGAGCATGTCGATCGCCTTGATCCCGATGAACGGCACCACGATTCCGCCGAGGCCGTAGACCCACAGGTTACGACGCAACATGGCCGACGCCGAGGTGGGCCGGTAGCGCACGCCGCGCAGCGCCAGCGGGATCAGGGCGACGATGATCAGGGCGTTGAAGATCACCGCCGACAGGATCGCGGACTCCGGGGTGGACAGGCCCATGATGTTGAGCGTCCGCAGCCCGGGGTAGACCGCGACGAACATCGCCGGGATGATCGCGAAGTACTTCGCCACGTCGTTGGCGATGGAGAACGTCGTCAGCGCTCCTCGGGTGATGAGCAGCTGCTTGCCGATCTCGACGATCTCGATGAGCTTGGTCGGGTTGGAGTCGAGGTCAACCATGTTGCCGGCCTCCTTGGCGGCCGGCGTACCGGTGTTCATCGCCACCCCGACGTCCGCGGCGGCCAGTGCGGGAGCGTCGTTGGTGCCGTCGCCGGTCATCGCGACGAGCTTGCCGCCCTCCTGTTCGCGACGGATGAGCGCCATCTTGTCCTCGGGCGTGGCCTCGGCGAGGAAGTCGTCGACGCCTGCTTCCTCCGCGATCGCCCTGGCGGTGAGTGGGTTGTCGCCGGTGATCATCACCGTACGGATTCCCATGGCCCGCAGGTCGTCGAAGCGTTCGCGCAAGCCCGTCTTGACGACATCCTTGAGGTGGACGACGCCGAGGACGCGAACGACGGGGGCGGCGTCGCCGGCTGCCGTGCGCCGTTCGGCGACCAGCAGGGGCGTGCCACCGCGCAGTGAGATCTCGTCCACCGCCGCCGCGGTGTCCGGCGGAATCGTGCCGCCCTCCTGTTGCACCCACCGGAGTACGGCACCGGCGGCGCCCTTGCGGATCTGGTGTCCGAACGGCTGGTCGACGCCGGACATCCGGGTCTCGGCGGTGAACGGCAGAACCGTTGCCCCGCTGAGCTCCCGGCCGCGAAGCCCGAACCTCTCCTTGGCCAGTACGACCACCGACCTGCCCTCGGGTGTCTCGTCTGCGAGGCTGGCGAGCTGGGCGGCGTTCGCGAGCTCGTCCTGCCCGGCGTCGCCGACGGGCACGAAGTCGACGGCCTGCCGCGCGCCCAGGGTGATGGTGCCGGTCTTGTCCAGCAGCAGCGTCGACACGTCGCCCGCGGCCTCGACCGCCCGCCCGGACATCGCCAGTACGTTGCGCTGGACCAGGCGGTCCATACCGGCGATGCCGATCGCACTGAGCAGCGCGCCGATCGTGGTGGGGATGAGGCAGACCAGCAGGGCGACCAGCACCAGGACCGTCTGTTGCTGACCGGAGTACCCCGCCATCGGCTGCAGCGTCACGATCGCCAGCAGGAAGATGATCGTCAGGCTGGCCAGCAGGATCGTCAGCGCCACCTCGTTCGGCGTCTTCTGCCGGTCCGCACCCTCGACCAGCGAGATCATCCGGTCCAGGAACGTCTCACCTGGCTCGCTGGTGATCCGGACGACGATCCGGTCCGACAGCACCCTGGTCCCGCCGGTGACCGCGCTGCGGTCGCCGCCGGACTCGCGGATCACCGGCGCGGACTCCCCGGTGATCGCGGACTCGTCCACGCTGGCGATCCCGTCGACGACTTCGCCGTCGCCGGGGATCACGTCACCGGCCTCGCACACCACCAGGTCGCCGGCGTGCAGCGACGTGCCGGGCACGGGTTCCTCGGTGATCCGGTCGGGTCCGAGCCTGCGTGCCAGGGTTTCCGTGCGCGCCCGGCGCAGTGTGTCCGCCTGCGCCTTGCCGCGTCCCTCGGCCACCGCCTCGGCGAGGTTGGCGAACAGCACGGTGAGCCACAACCAGCCGACGATCAGCCAGCCGAACAGGCTGGGGTCGAAGATCGTGAGGACAGTGCTCAGCGCGGCGCCCACCTCGACCACGAACATGACCGGCGACCTGACCATCGTGCGCGGGTCGAGCTTGGCGAACGCCTGCGGCAGCGAACTCAGCAACTGAGCCGGGTCGAACGCACCCCCGCCGACGCGGTGATGTCCGCCCGGCTGGAAGGCAAGCTCACCTTGCACCTGCGTGACCTCCGCTTCGTCGCTCTGGTGGGTTCGGTGGGTGGAGGTACTCATGACAGGCCTTCCGCGAGGGGACCGAGGGCCAGAGCAGGGAAGAACGTCAGGGCGGTGACGATCAGGGTGACGCCGGTGAGCATGCCCACGAACAGCGGCGAGTTGGTCCGCAACGTTCCGGCTGTCTCCGGTACCGGTTTCTGTCGGGCCAGCGAGCCTGCCAGCGCCAGCACGAACACGATGGGGACGAACCGCCCGAACAACATGCACAGGCCCAGGGCGATGTCGTAGAACGGCGTACCCGCGGTGAGGCCGGCGAACGCCGAGCCGTTGTTGTTGGCCGCGGAGGCGAACGCGTACAGCACCTCCGACAGGCCGTGCGCGCCCGGGTTGAGGATGGACGAGCGGCCGGTGGCCAACCCCAGCGCGAGCCCGGTGCCGACCAGGACCAGCAGCGGCATGGTCAGGATGTAGAGCGCGACCAGCTTCATCTCCCGGGCGCGGATCTTCTTGCCCAGGTACTCCGGCGTACGCCCGACCATCAGCCCGGCGACGAACACCGCGACCACCGCGAGCACGAGCAGTCCGTACAGCCCGGAACCGACACCACCGGGTGCGACCTCCCCGAGCAACATGGCGAGGATCGTCACCCCGCCGCCGAGTGCGGAGAAGGAGTCGTGCATGGAGTTGACCGAGCCGGTCGACGTCAGCGTCGTGGACACCGCGAAGGCCGGCGAGGACGAGACCCCGAACCGGGTTTCCTTGCCCTCCATCGCCCCGCCCGCGAGTTGCAGGGCTGCACCCGGGTGGGCGAACTCCGCGGCGTAGCAGGCCACGATGAAGCCCAGCCAGATCAGACCCATCACCGCCACGATCGTGTAGCCCTGCCTGAGGTTTCCGGCCATCCGGCCGAACGTCGCCGGCAGCGAGAACGGAATCACCGTGAGCAGGAAGACGATCAGCAGATTGGTGAAGCCGGTGGGGTTCTCGAAGGGGTGCGCGTCGTTGGCGTTGAAGGGGCCGCCGCCGTTGGTGCCGAGGTCCTTGATCGCTTCCTGGGAAGCGATGGCGCCGCCGGGCAGGTGCTGGGTCGACCCGGCCAGCGTGTGCACCGTCGTCGGGTCGCTCAGGTTCTGGATCACTCCGTTGGCCAGCAGGACGATCGCGGCGACGAACGCGAGGGGCAGCAGGATGCGCAGCGTGCCGCGGACGAGGTCGACCCAGAAGTTGCCCAGCTGACCGGTGCCGTGCCGGACGAAGCCGCGGACGAGGGCGATCGCCACCGCCATACCGACCGCCGCGGACGCGAAGTTCTGCACGGTGAGGCCGGCCATCTGGGTGAGGTAGCTCATCGTCGACTCACCGGAGTACCACTGCCAGTTGGTGTTGGTGACGAACGACACCGCGGTGTTGAACGCGCCGTCCGGTGGCACCGGCTTCATGCCCACCGACAACGGAAGCCGGCTCTGCAGCCGTTGCATCGCGTACAGGAACAGCACCGACACCAGGGAGAACGCCAGCACGCTCGTGGCGTAACTGGTCCACCGCTGGTCGGTGTCGGGGTCGATCCGCAGTACGCGGTAGACGAGGCGTTCGACCTTCAGGTGATGGTCGCTCTGGTAGACCCGGGCCATGTAGTCGCCGAGCGGACGGTGCACGACGACGTATGCGACGACCAGCGTTGCGACGAGGAGAACGGCGGTGAGCTCCGGGGACATCAGAACTTCTCCGGCCGGACGAGGGCGAGGAGCAGGTAGACGACCAGGGCGACCGCGAGAACGAGGCCGACCAGGTTGGCGGCGTTCACAGCTTCGCCGCCCCCTTGAGGACACCGACGACGGCGCAGAACGCGGTGATCGTCAGGGCGATGAACAACAGGTCACTCACGGGGTACCCTTCTCTGCCGAGCTCTCAGTGGGTGCTCGGACCGACCCGAACCCACTCAAGCGGACCGATGCCCTTCGCCGGCTGCGTCTTAACGGCGTCCGTACGGGATCGCGGGCGATCCTGACACGTTCTTGACGGCTCAGCCCACGTGGACGTGCGGGCGCCGGGCGGGGTCGGGCTCCGCCTCACGCAGGACCTCCCGGGTGACCGGCGCGACCTCGCCCACACCGATGAGGAGGAACCTCGCCAGGTTGGTGAGCGGGTTGCCCTCGGTCCATTCGAAGTGGATGTGCGGGCGACTCCCGGTGCGGTCGCGGACGTCGAGGAGCAGGGCGGCCAGGGCGTTGGGCACCGTGGAACTTTCCATCCGCAGCACGCGGTACTTCCCGTGCATCACCAGGCCGTGCACGTTCAGACTGGACTCGAACTCCGACGGGTCACGGACGACGACCTCGGCGAAGATGATGTCATCCTCGACGGGGACGTCGCCGTCCGCGCGCATCTGGCGGATCTTCTCGCGGTACTCCGCGACGTCACCCTCGCCGGGTTCGTTCGCAACCAGCCGCACCCGGCGGCGGGCGCAGTCACGGACGAACCGCTCCGCGGTTTCGTCGAGGGTGACCTCGGTGACCCGCAGTTCGAAGGCACGGTAGGAGCGGGACAGCAACGAGACCGCGATGATGGCGGCGATGAAGCACACGCCGATCTTCACTCCGTCGGGGCGTTCGGCGATGTTGGCCAGGGTCGTGTAGACGAGGACGGCCGCGATCACGCCGAACGCCGCGGTCCAGTGGTGTTCGCGGGCACGCCGGGCGGCGATGGTCACCGCGACGGCGGCCGAGGTGATCAGGACGAGTACGCCGGTCGCGTACGCCCCGCCCTGCGCGTTCACGTCCGCCCGGAAGATCCAGGTGATGAGGAACGCCACACCGGTGAGCACCAGCACCATCGGCCGGGCGGCCTGTGCCCAGTGCGGTGCCATGCCGTATCTCGGAAGGTAACGCGGCAGGAGGTTCAGCAGCCCGGCCATCGCCGACGCCCCGGCGAACCACAGGATCGCCACCGTCGACAGGTCGTACACGCTGCCGAACCCGCTGCCGAGGTACTTGTGTGCGAGGTAGGCGAGCGCCCGGCCGTACGCGGGTTGCCCGGGCTGGAAGTCCCTGGCCGGAATGAGCAGTGTGGTGACGATGCTGCTCGTGATCAGGAAGACGCTCATGATCAGCGCGGCGGTGGTGAGGAGTTTGCGGGTGCCCCGGATGCGGCCGGTCGGGCGTTCCTCGGTGTCGGCGGGATCACCCTCGATGTGCGGCATGACGGCGACGCCGGTCTCGAACCCCGACAGGCCCAGCGCCAGCTTGGGAAACACCAGCAACGCAAGGCCGATCATCAAGAACACGCCACCGTGCTGGGTGGTCAGCGCGAGGCTCCAGTCGGCGACGACGTGCGGAGCGGTGAGCACGTGCCACAGGCCGACGGTGACGACGACGGCGTTCAACGTCAGGTACACCGCGACCAGGGCCACCGCCACCCCGATCGCCTCCTTGAACCCCTTCAGGAAGACCGCTCCGAGGACGGCCAGGAACACCAGGGTGACTCCGACCTTGTGGTTGCCGAACGCCGCCGGTACGTGCGGGTTCTCGATGACGTGCTCGGTGGCGTCCGCGGCGGACAGGGTCATGGTGATGACGAAGTCGGTGGCCGCGAACCCCAGCAACGTCAGGACGAACAGCTTGCCCCTCCAGAACGGCAGCAGGTGTTCGAGCATCGCGATCGACCCCATGCCGTGCGGGCTTTCCCGCGCCACCCGGCGGTAGACCGGCAGCGCGCCGAAGAGGGTCACCATCACCAGCACGACCGTGGCCAGCGGCGAGAGCAGGCCGGCGGCGAGCACCGCGATTCCGGGCTGGTATCCGAGCGTGGAGAAGTAGTCCAGACCGGTCAGGCACATCACCTTCCACCAGGGGCTGCGTGGATGTGAGTCACCACCCGGTTCGCTGAACGCCGCCAGCCGCTGGGACCGGCGGGGCATCCCCTCCAGCAGCCACTGACGCAAACGTCGCGAAACCGGCGAGGGACCGGCGTTGCTGGGTTCGGCCACGGCGTGCTCCTGTCTCGCCGCCGTCGAGCGCACGTCGAGGAGGGCTTCACCTCACAGTAGGAGAGCCCGGTCCACCGCGAGACGCGATCGCGTCGTCCCGGTGTCATCGGGAGCACACCGGCGGGGCCGGGCGGAATCGGGCGAGCCGGGCGAATCGGGCGTCCGCCCACGCAATGCTCGGTACGTCCAAGCTCAGGCGATGCCGGTGACCGAGCCGGCCTCGTCCGTGACGTACAAGCCCTTGGACAGGTCCACCATGACGAGGAGGTTGCCGAACGGGTCGGGCACCGGAACGGTGACGCCGCCGGTCACGGTGTCAGCCGGCGGTCGCGGTCAGGGCCAGGCGGCCGTAGTCGCCGTACAGTCCGCCCACCTGGACGTAGTACGTCGTTCCGGCGGACGTGGGCAGATCGACCCGGGCCTGGAGGGTGGTGCGCGGCAGCGGGAAGCCGGGGCCGTCGTCGTCGCCGCACGCGACGGGCTCGAGCCCGTCGGCGGTGGCGGTGTAGACGGCGAGCACGGTGTCGAAGTCGCTGCGGGCGGTGTCGAGGTGAAGCGTCCCACCGGTCCCCTGGACGGCGTACCACAGAGTGCGGCCCACCGGCCCGTCCGCGCACGGCAGGTCGGCCTCGGCCTCCTCGGCGGCGCCGCGACTGGAGTCGCGGACCGTCGAGCCCGCGGTCAACGTGGACGCGGTCGCGAGGGTGTCGTTGCTCGGTGCGGGGCCGCCGGGCTTGGGGCCCTGCGACGCGCTGATGTGCTCACGAGTGAGGATCTCCAGGTGCTCACACGTGGCGTCGACCGAACCCCAGGGCAGCTCCGCCTGCGCGTTCACCGCGTACGGCGTGGCCTTCTGCACCACGCGTGCCTTGGACGTACGCAGAACGCCGGTGGTGGTCTCCCCGGTGGGCCGCGCCGTCACCGTGACGGGAATGTCCGCGACCACCTCGGCGGTCTCGGAGTCGCGCAGCGGAAGCGTCGCCACGAACTCCTCCGCCGGCTCGACTGGGCCGAACAGGTTGTACTGACGGCCCTCGTGCTCGACCTCCACGGAGAGGTAGTACTCACCCTCGGCGGGGCCGAACAAGCCGACCACCGCGTTGCCCTCACAGCGCGCGGAGTCGAACAGTTGCCGCTGCGAACGCATGGTCGCCGCCGGTGAGTTGGCGCGGTACGTGACGAGCGTGGACGTGCCGGTGCAGTCGAGCGACTGGATGGTGTAGCGGGGCAGGTCGAGCGTCGGCCTCACGGCCAGGGTGGAGGCGACGGTGTGCGACTTCACGTGCTGGTTGCCGTTGTCGTTGCGTCCGTCGGTCTCGACCTGCGCCGTGACCGTCGTCGTCGCCGTGAACGCGCCGCTGCCGACAGGCTCACCCTCGGCGTCGTAGACGTCCAGGGGGTAGGCGGGCGCGCCGTCGTTCCAGCTGCCGGTGCCGTACCCGCTCAGGACCGGAGCCTCGTCCGGGCCGACCGCCACGTATGCGAAGTCGCCGAAGTCGGAGGATGCGCCCGCGGTGACGAACACCTGCTCGCCGGTCGTGGTGGTCCCCGAGCACTGCAGCCCTGCCTGGAAGGACGTCTGCGTGGTCGGTGGTGCCGCGGTGGCGGAGGAGACCGCCATTCCGCTCGCGACCACGGCGAACGCGGCGACGCCCGCGACTCGGCCGAACCTCTTCATCTGTCCCCCCGCTACGAAGCCTGTGACGCACCCGGCGACGCCCGCTGCCGTCCGGTGGCGAAGATCGTAAGGCAGGCGGTGGGTTCGTGTAATGGTTTCGTAAAGGCCGATCAGAGCACGTCGCCGCCGACAGCCCGTCCCGGCTGCCGAACTCAGAGACCGAAGGACAGGACGGTCACCGAGTGGGGCGGGAACTCGAACTCACCGGACGGCACGTCCACCCGGCCGCGCCGGCGGACGCTCACGTTGTCGGGGTTGCTCAGGCTGTTGCCGGCGAGTACGTCGTCGACGTCGGCGCCGAGATCGCGCACGTCCGCGGTGGGCGGCAACACTTCCCCCCTGCCGTCCAGGACGATCCGTGCCCGGATCGGCGCCGACCGGTGCCGGTTGATGACCGCGACGCGCAGGGAGCGCCGGTCCCCGGTGAGGGTCGCGGTCACGTCGAGGTAGGCGACGACGGCGGGACGCGTGGTGTGCAGGCCGCCGCGCTCGCGTTCGTCGCCCTGGCGTACGGCCGCGGACCGGGCCGGGCCGTCGACCTGGGTCGCGAGCGCCCGGCTGCCCAGGGAGTCCTGGTAAAGGTCCCACACGTGGTAGGACGCGGACTTCACCGCGCCGCCGGGTCGGGCGACGACGAGGCCGTTCGCGTTGACCAGGTTGACCGTGTTCGCCATCGTCGGCGGCACGGGCAGGCCGGCGCCGCGGTGCAGGGTGTGGAACACCCCGGCGTAGAACAACGCGTCCGCGAGCGTGCGGGGACTCCAGCGGTTGACCCGGAGGTTCGTCGGTGGCTCGTCCGGAACGGCGACGTCACGTGGTACGACCCCGCCGTCGTCGGAGGGCAGCGGCTCGGGCCAGCTCGCGGGCTCCAGATGCCGGATGTTCCACTCGTCCAGCGCCAGTGCCAACGGCCGGTTGACACCTGCCTTCACGGCCAGGTCGGCGACGAGGTGGGAGTAGTCCTGGATGCGCTGCTCGAAGTACGTCGGCTGCGCCACCACCGCGTCGTAGTCGTCGTCGCCGGACGCCGGCGAGAACAGGTGCGTGCTCGCTCCGTAAAGGTGCAGCGAAACGTAGTCGACGAGGTTTCCCGCCTGCTCCAGCAACGGGCGGGTCCACTCCTCCTGCTGCCATGGGATCCCGGCCGCCACCAGCCGACGAGGGAGTCCCGCCGGTAACCCCACAAGAGATCGCCGAGACTCTCCCAAAGGTCAAGGCGGTCATCGACGCTGCCAGGAAAGTGGTGGAGGCCATGCCGGTTTGGAGTTGAGAACGCCAGCGGGTCAGGCGTAGCCGGTCTGGCGGCGGGCCTCCTCGATGATCCCGATCTGCCGCCGCACGCTCTCCGGCGTGACGAACAGATCCGCACCCGCCCGCAGGGTCGCCTCCAGCCGGTCGTAGTACCTCAACGCGGCCGACCTGGTGCCGCGGCCCAGCGTGCGGACCTCCTCCTGCCAGTCGATCGTCTCGCCACTGCCGTACCTCCGGCCCGCCGCCGGCCCCTCGTCCAGGTGCGGTGCGTTCGCGGCGGCCGCGTCGAACCACCGGATGGTGAAGGTACGCCCGTCGCCGACCAGCGCTCCGGTGGTGCCCGTGATCTGCCAGGCCGGCTGGGGAATCGCCATGCACAGACTGGACTCGACCTCGGCCAGCGGGATGTTCTGCCCCCGCAAGATCAGCTTGACATGATCCTCGGCGTCGCCCTGGCCGACCGTGTGCCGCAGGTCTGCGTACACCTCGGTCGGTTCCTCCTCCAGCAGCAGCAGAACCTGGTCGAGTACGTGTGGGACGGTGTTGGAGAGTTCGCCGCCGCCGAACTTGCGAAGCATCTGCCAGTCGGCCCGCCGCTGGAAGCGGTGCACCGAACGCCGGAGCAGAACCAGCCTGCCCAGCAGGTCCGAGGCCAGTAACTCCCGGACGAAGTCGAAGTCGACGTCCAGCCGGCGCGGCAGGTAGCAGGTGAGCACCCGGCCGGCCCGGTCGGCGACGGCGATCAGCTCGTCCATCTCCGCCACCGACGCGGCCATCGGCTTCTCCACGACGACGTGGCTTCCGGCCTCGAGCGCGGCGACGGTGAGGGGGACGTGGGTGTGGGAGGGCGTGGCCACGACGACGACGTCCAGGCCGTCTGTGCCGATCACCCCCTTCGGCTCGGCGTGGGCCGCGCAGCCGAAGCGTTCCTCGGCCTCCTGCCGCCGCTCCTCCACCGGGTCGGCGACCGCGGCCAGCTCGAACCCCTCGTGGTCGGCGATCGCGTCGGCATGGATGTTCCACCCGCTCCTGCCCAGTCCGATGATCCCGACCCGAAGCGGTGCGTCCGCCATGCCAGTCCCTCCGTCGTGCCCGTCACGTTCGACTCTCGGTACGGCCGGTCTGTCGCCGATCCGCCGCAGCCAGCCTGCCGCCCCGGGTGGGTGCCGGCCAAGCCGGCGGCCTGTGACGGCCAGTGATCCGATCCGGCCCGCGCTCCGAAGGCTCTCAGGTCCCGTTCAAGGAGCCCGCATAGCCTGGCCCGATGGCAGGAGAGAAGCGGTTCGATCGGGTCGCGCTGGTGGTGAACTCCGGGTCGCGGAGCGGAGCCGCGGCGTTCGAGGAGGTCCGCGGGCGGCTGGACGACCTCGGCGTGCCGCTCGGTGAGTGGTACCAGGTCACCGACGGCGCGCGGCTGCCGGAGGTCGTCGCCGAGGTCGCTGATCACCACGATCTGGTCGTCGTCGGCGGCGGGGACGGCACCTTGAGTACGGCCGTCGACCACCTCGCGCCCCGCCGGGTCGCCCTCGGCGTGCTCCCGCTGGGCACGGCGAACGACTTCGCCCGTACGCTCCGGATCCCGTTCGGCCTCGCGGGCGCGTGTGAGACGATCGCGCACGGCAAGGTGGTCGACGTCGACCTCGGCCGGATCGGCGACAACCACTTCGTCAACGTGGCGTCGATCGGGCTGTCCGTCGGCGTCACCCGGGCGCTCACACCCAGGCTGAAGAGCCGGCTGGGACCCTTGGCGTACCCCCTGGCGGCGGTCCGTGCCTACCGCGCGCACCAGCCGTTCCGGGCCCGGCTGGAGTTCCCGGACGGCGACCACGCGCCGATGGAGTTCGACGACCTGCTCCAGGTCGCGGTGGGCAACGGCCGGCACTACGGCGGCGGCAACGTCGTCTCGCCCACCGCAGGCATCGATGACAACACCCTGGACGTGTACGCCATCCCGGCGGGGCGTGTCCGGGACCATCTCAGCATCGCTCGGCTGCTGCGGAACGGAAGCGTCGTCCGGCACCAGAACGTCGTGCACGTGACCACGCGCCGGCTGAACCTGCACGCCGAGCCCGACCAGGCGATCAACGTCGACGGTGAGGTGGTGGCGACCACCCCGCAGGAGTTCAGCGTGCAACGCAACGCGCTGGTCGTGCTCGTACCGCAGGAGTCCGACGCCGCCCGGCTGGACACGCGGCATCCCTGACACCGCGCCGGCAAGGCAGTCTTGACACCGATCGGCAAGGTGGGCTTGACGCCGGGGACGCCGTAATGCCTGGGAAGCGACACTACTGGACGCAGAAGACGTTGCCCTCCGGGTCGGTCATGACAACGTGGTCGGTCCCGGGCTCCGACACCACCTGCAGCACCTTCGCGCCGCGCTCCTGCAGCCGGGACACCTCGTCGTCGCGGTGCCCGGGCTCGGCGTGCACGTCGAGGTGCAACTTGTTCTTGCCCGGCGTCGGGTCCGGAACGGCCTGGAACAACAGCCGCCGGCCCAGGCCCACCCCGGTCGAATCGTCCACCGGGTCGTCCGGGTGGCGTACGGCGGCGGCGTGCACCCACGCCTTGCGGCCGTCCACCTCGACGTACTGCGCCTCGGTGACGACCCCCGCGCCGAGCAGTCGGTCGATCAGAGCGGAGTGGTCCTCCACGTCGTAGCCGAGGGCGAACGCCCAGAAATCGGCCAGTCGCAGCGGCTCCGCGCAGTCGACGACGAGCTTCCAGTGCAGGGCCATGAGTCCTCCCGATGAAGTTGACACCAGTTATAGTGGTTACGTGTCTACCCACGCAACCGGTCTGCCCATGCACTCCCGCGACGGCGCCCGGTGGATCTTCGACCCGGGCGCGCTGTGCCTGGAGTTCCTGGTGACCGGCGGGCCCGGGCGGTTGGCGAGGTGGGAGACGCTCAACCGGCCGGACGACCTGCGCACCTGGCTGGCGGCCTCCCGGCTCCACCTCGACCCCGCCCAGGTGGACGTCACCGCCGAGGCGCTGGCGTCCGCTCGCGGGGTACGCGACGCACTGTGGCGCCTGATCCACGATGCGGCTCACGGGACAGGCGAAGAGGTCGGCGAGGACGCGGGGGAGGACGCCGACCTGACCCCGACCGACGCCGACCTGGCCGAGGTCAACCGCGCTGCGGCCCGCCCGCCCCTCGCGCCGCTGATCGGCGCCGACGGAACGCGCGACTGGCAACTCCCCGCCGACGCCGAGCAGGTGGTCTCGACCGTCGCCCGGGACGCGATCGACCTGCTGACCGGCCCGTTCGCCGACCGGATCCGGGAGTGCGACGCGCACAACTGCCAACTGATCTTCGTGGACACCTCGCGGCCGGGCCGCCGGCGGTGGTGCTCGATGGAACGCTGCGGAAACCGTCACAAGCTCCGGGCGCATCGTGCCCGTCGCGATCCGAAGGACAAGAAGGGGACGCACGAGCCGGAGGAGGTGCCGTCGCCATGACCCCCACGCCTCACCGGGTGACCGGGCAGACGAAGGATGCCGGCTTCCAGATCGGCGTTTCCCGTACTCTCCGGCTCCCGCCGGACCACCTCTGGCGCTTCCTCACCTCCCCGCGGGGACTCGCGCTGTGGCTCGGGAAGGGCGCGCGGGTCGAGCCGACCCGCGGCGCCGGCTACACCACTGCCGACGGTGCGACCGGAGAGGTCCGCGGCTATCACGAGGGAACGAGGATCCGGGTGACCCACCGGGTTCCCGGGGCAGCGTCGGCAACGACGAGGCAGGTCACCGTCACGCCCGTCGCGAACGGCGCGGTGCTGCGGTTCCACGAGGAACGCCTCACCGATGCGGCGCACCGGGCTTGCCGCCGCGAACACTGGCAGGGCGTACTGGCCGAGGTGGTCCGTGCCCTCGGCGCGGAGTGACTCCTAGAGCATGTCGTTCCCCACCCCGGGTAGGAGCGCCCTACACAAGGGACGTCGGTGCGCGGGAGCAATGCGCGAGGAGTAGGACGAGATGACCAGACATGCCAGTGTGTGGTTCACCGGACCGGAGGGGCCGACCTACCCGGCCCTGGACACCGACCTGGACGTCGATGTCGCGGTGGTCGGCGGCGGGCTGGTCGGCCTCACCACCGCCCTGCTCGCCCAGCGCGCGGGCCTGCAGACCGTCGTACTCGAAGCCCGACGGCTCACCGCCGGCTCGTCCGGGCACACCACGGCCAAGGTCACCACGCAACACGGCCTGATCTACGCCGAACTCGCCAAGCGGCACGGCTGGACCGCCGCCGGGCAGTACGCCGCGGCCAACGCGGCCGGGATGGAGCTGGTGACCGACCTCGTGGAGCGGTCCGGCATCGACTGCCGGCTGACCCGGGCACCGTCCTACGCCTACACCCTGGACGAGGGCCGGGTCGGTGAACTCGAGGCCGAGGTCGCCGCGGCCACCAAGGTCGGAATCGCGGCCGGCATGGCCGACACCGCCGAGCAGCCTTTCAACGTCGCGGCCGCCGTACGCTTCGACGACCAACTGCACTTCCACCCGGTCCGCTACCTGCGCGGCGTGGCGGCCGCCGCGGCCGAGGCGGGTGCCGGCATCCACGAGGACACCCGGGTCACCGACGTGTCCGAGGGGCGCGACCGCGTGGTCACGGTGACCACCTCCTCCGGTGTGGTCCGGGCCAGGCACGTGGTGATGGCGACCCTGCTGCCGCTGGGCATGATCGGCGGCTACTTCGCGCGCACGCGCCCGCAGCGGTCGTACGGCCTGGCCGCGCGGCTGCGTGGGCCCGCACCGACCGCGATGACTCTGTCGGTCGACCAGCCCACCCGGTCGACGCGGCCGTGGCTGGACCCCGGCCCGAACGGCATCATCGTCGTCGGCAACGGCCACGAGACCGGGGCGTCGGATGTCGACACCGAGGAACAGGTCCGCGACCTGGTGGAGTGGACGCGGGCGACGTTCGACGTCGAGGACGTGGAGTACACCTGGTCCGCGCAGGACTTCACCACCCCCGACCACATCCCGTACGTCGGAGCCGCGCCCGGCCACCACGCGATCTTGGTGGCCACCGGCTTCGGGAAGTGGGGCCTGAGCAACGGATCCGCCGCCGCGATGATGCTGGTCGACGCCATGTCCGGCCGTTCCAACCCGTGGGCGTCGGCGTTCGACGCCCGCCGGATCGGCGACGTACGCGGAGTCGTCAAGACGGTCACCGACAACCTGCACGTGGGCAAGGAGTTCGTCGGCGGGTACCTCGGTACGCCGGAGTCGCGGACGCTCGACCAGGTGCTCCCGGGCACCGGTGGGCTGATCCGGGTGGGCGGTCAGGCGATGGGCGTCTACCGCGACCCGGCCGGCAACCTGCACGGCGTACGACCCACCTGCTCGCACATGGGCTGCCGGCTGCACTGGAACGCGGCCGAGACCAGCTGGGACTGCAACTGCCACGGGTCGAGGTTCGATCCCGACGGCGCCGTCCTCACCGGTCCGGCGACCAGCCCGCTCCAGCCGCGCGACCCGCAGGCCACGGTGAACGCCCACCAGGACCAGGACGCGGAGGACGAGGGCGCGGAGGGTCAGGGCAGCGCATGAGCCACCGATGAGTTCGCCTGCCGGCTCACCAACCGCACGCCGGCCTTACTGCGCCCGGGCTACTCCCCGGACACGGCCATCTCGCCGAGTTCGGACCAGTCGTCCCCCGGCGTCTTGACGTTGACGATGCGCGGCGTCTGGGCGAGGTGGGGCGGCAACGTCCGGCGCGCCTCCTGGAAGTGCGCCGACTGCACGTGTGCCGCTCCCGCGTCGTCGTCGCGGAACGCCTCGACCAGGACGTACTCCGTCGGGTCGTCCAGGCTGCGCGACCAGTCGAACCACAGGCAGCCGGGCTCGCTGCGCGTGGCCTCGGTGAAGTCGGCGACGATCTCGGGCCACCGGTCGGCGTCCTCGGGCCGTACGCGGAACCTCGCGGTGATGAAGATCATGGGTCGCCTCCCCGTGTCCGGTTTCTCCCTCACGCCACACCGTACTGGCCGGGAAATGGCCGGGGAAAACTCCCGGAGAATCAGTGCGCGATCCTGGTCGGTGAGTGTCCGGCCGGCCGCGCCGGCCTCGACGTCCTGGGTGAGCGGCGCCGAACACCGGCGCCACGCCGAGAGGGAGTGAACCCGTGAAGTACATGATCCTGACGTACGCCTCACAGCAGGACTACGACGGCATGGCCGGCAAGGGCGGGGAGAAGCCGGCCTGGTCGGAGGAGGATTTCGCCGCGATGGGTGCGTTCATGGAGAAGTTCAACGCCGACCTCGCCGAGTCCGGTGAGCTGGTCGAGACGCGTGGCCTGGACGCGCCTGTGCACACGCGGCGGCTGGGGTCGAAGGACGGCCGGCCGGTGGTGACCGACGGGCCGTACGCCGAGACCCAGGAGGTGCTCGCCGGTTACTGGATCGTGGAGTGCGACAGCTTCGACCGGGCGACCGAGCTCGCCGCCCGGCTGGCCGACTGCCCGGGACCCGAGTCCGTCCGGGCCACCGCGTACGCCGACGTCCGGCCGGTGGTGGAGTCCAGGTCCGAGCTGGAGGCGTGAGCGGTGACCGAGGTCGAGGACCTGCTGCGCACCCTGGCGCCGCGGGTCCTCGGCGCGGTCGTACGCAGGTACGGCCACTTCGACACTGCCGAGGACGCCACCCAGGAGGCCCTGCTGGCCGCCGCCACCCGGTGGCCGGTCGACGGCGTGCCGGACGACCCGCGTGCCTGGCTGGTCACCGTCGCCGCCCGGCGGCTCACCGACCTCCTCCGCAACGAGCAGGCCCGGCGGCGGCGTGAGGACGCCGTCGCCTCCTGGGTGCTGCCCGACCAGTGGCTGGCACCGCCCGCCGACCGGCCCGCGTCCGACACCGACGACTCGCTGATCCTGCTGTTCATGTGCTGTCATCCGGCGCTGTCGGCGGAGGGGCAGATCGCGTTGACGTTGCGCGCCGTCGGCGGGCTGACCACGGCCGAGGTGGCCCGGGCGTTCCTCGTCTCCGAACAGACGATGGCCCGCCGGATCGGCCGGGCCAAACAACGCGTCCGCGACAGCGGTGTCGCGTTCGGCATCCCGGCCGGGGCCGCACGCGACGACCGGCTGGCCGCCGTCCTGCACGTGCTCTACCTGATTTTCAATGAGGGGTACGCGAGTACGTCCGGACCCAACCTGCACCGCGTCGAACTCGCCACGGAGGCGATCCGGCTGACCCGGATGGTGCACCGGCTGCTGCCCGACGACGGCGAGGTGGCCGGGCTGCTCGCGCTCATGCTGCTCACCGACGCCCGGCGGGCCGCCCGGGTGGGGCCGGACGGCGAGCTCGTCCCGATGGACGAACAGGACCGCGGCCGCTGGGAGGCCGCCCAGATCGCCGAGGGGGTGCGCCTGGTCACCGCCGCGTTGCCCCGCGGCCACGCCGGCCCGTACCAACTGCAGGCCGCGATCGCCGCGCTGCACGACGAGGCGCCCAGCGCCGAGGAAACCGACTGGCCGCAGATCGCGGCGTTGTACGGCCTGCTGCGCGGTATCTCCGGCAACCCGGTGGTCGCGCTCAACCACGCCGTCGCGGTGGCCATGGTGGACGGTCCCCGGGCCGGTCTCGCCCTGGTCGGTGCGCTGGAGTCCGACGAACGACTGGCGCAGGACCACCGGCTGCACGCGGTCCGGGGACACCTGCTGGAACGCGACGGCGATCCGGCAGGCGCCCGGGCGGCCTACCTCGCCGCCGCGGACCGTACGTCCAGCCTTCCCCGGCAGCGATACCTCCGCGCCCGGGCCGCACGACTGGCCGACGTCGAGGCGTGACCTGCACCGCGATGTCGGCGGGGTCGCCTACGCTGCGGTCATGACGTCGGAGGAGACGCGCGACGGTGTGTCGCTGACCAACCTCGACCAGCCGCTGTTCGACGGCGCCGGGGCGACGAAGCGCGACCTGGTCGACTACCTCGACGCGATCGGTGACCGGATCATCGCCGAGCTCGCCGGCCGGCCGCTGTCGGTGGTGCGGGTGCTGCGCGGGCAGCAGCCGTTCATGCAGAAGAACCTCCCGAAATACACCCCGTCGTGGGTCCCCAGCGTCTCGGTGTGGGCCGAGGCGTCCAAGCGGGAGATCCGGTACGCGCTGTGCGACGACCGCCGGACGCTGCTGTGGTTCGGCAACCAGCGCGCCATCGAGTTCCACCCCACGCTGTCCCGCGCAGACAGCGTCACCCATCCGACCGTGCTCATCCTCGACATCGACCCGCCGGAGGGCGAGGACCTCGCCGCGGGGTTCGGGCTGGCCGTCGCGGCGGCGAAGCTGGTCCGGCAGGCGCTGGCCGACGCCGGCCTGGCCGGCGCGGTGAAGACCAGCGGCGCCAAGGGCCTGCACGTGGTCGTCCCGCTCACCACGGGGCAGGACGTCTGGGACGTCGCCGCCGCGACCCGGGCGCTCGCGGTGCGGGCCGAACGGCTCGATCCGGCCGTGGCGACCACCGCGTTCATCCGCGAGGACCGGGCCGGGAAGGTGTTCCTCGACTCCACCCGCGCCGGCGGGGCCACCGTCGTCGCGGCGTACAGCCCGCGGGTCCGGCCGGGAGTTCCGGTGTCCTACCCCGTCGGCTGGGACACCCTCGACGACGTAGCGCCGCGCGACTTCACCATTCACACCGTGCCGGAGCTGATCGGCGCGGGTGACCCCTGGGCCGAGGAGATGCCGGCACCGCAGACGCTGCCCGCCGACCTCGTGGCCGAGGGCCACACGATCCCGGTGGCGCGGGTCCAGGCCATGCACGAGGGCAAGCGCCGCGCCCGTGCCCGGCGCGGCGAGTCGTCCTAGACCTCCCGCGGTCGTAGTGCATCAAGCGGCTTGTTGGTCGGTGTTGCTGGCGGAGCGTCGAGCACGTAGTGGCTCAGATCCTCAAGCACCAGGTGACACACGTTCGATCGTGGAGTGAGTCAGCGACTCTCGTCGGTGCCGAGGATGATTTCGGCCAGGTAGGCATCGAGCTGGGTGATCATGATCTCGGGGGTCAGATGGCCGGCCAGTCGTTGGATGGACAGACCGTCGACGACGGCGTGCAGGCGCCGGGCGAGGACTTCGGTCGAGGCGGTGTGGGGAGCCAGCAGGCCCTCCGTGTCCAGGCTCCTGATGATCTGTAGACAGAGCCCGTACATGCTGTCGAAGTGGGTGCGCTGGACCTTGGCCAGGCGCGGATCGCTCAGGCCGAGCGCCAGGAAGGCGAAGGCGATCGCCGCCTCGGCGTGACGCTGCGCGTCGATCGGCATGGTTTCCAGGAGGGCGTCGCGGACCGCCTGATGGATGGTGCCGGTGTGCCTCATGTTGATGATTCGGGCCGCGACCCCCTGTATCACCTGTTCGCAGGCGAAGGCCAGCAGCTCGTCGCGGGTGGCGAAGTAGTGCCGCAGCGCGCCTGACGACCAGCCGGCCTCGGCGGCGACCGAGCGGATCGAGACCTCGTTCACCCCGTTCCTGGCGATGACACGGCCAACAGCGTCGGCTAGCTCCAGCCGGCGCGCCTCATGGTCCACGATCTTCGGCATCTGGCCATTATCGCACGACCGTGCTATTTTCTTTTTCATGCGCTCGTGCGAAATAGAGGGCCGGCTGTGATCTTCCTGGTCGTGGGTTGCGAGATCGCGTTCTGGGTGCTGCTGGTGACCGGTCTCGCGACCCGCTATCTCCTTCGCGCCCGGTGGCTCAGCAACGTCCTGCTGGTCAGCGTTCCGATGGTCGACGTGGTACTGCTCGCGGCATCGGTCGTCGACCTCCGCGGCGGCGCACCCGCCACAACCGCACACGGCCTGGCCGCGATCTACCTCGGCGTCTCGATCGCGTTCGGCAATCAGATGATCCAGTGGGCCGACCAACGCTTCGCCCACCGCTTCGCAGGCGGCCCGGTCCCCGTGAAGCCACCCAAGATCGGACGCGCCCACGCCGCCCACGAACGCGGCCAATGGCTTCGCCACCTCCTCGCCTACGTCCTGGCGGTGGCGGTACTGGTCATCTTCACGCTGCTCGTCGGTGACCTCCACCGCACCCTGAAACTGTGGTCGGTGATGGCTCCCTGGGGGATCGTGCTCGCAATCGACTTCGTGATCTCCTTCAGCTACACGATCGCCCCACGTAAGCGACGAAGCAACTGACTACCTGCCGCGATCCACGGCACCCGGCTCGTGCCCCGGATTGCCACCTAGGGTCCGGCGGCGTCGCGGAGCTCGGCCGGCAGCGGTTCGGCGTGGACGACGTGCAGGCTGGTGACCGCGCGGGTGAGGACGACGTACAACCGCGCCATCCCCCGCGGCTCGGCCGCCACGATCCTGGCCGGCTCGGCGACCACCACCGCGTCGAACTCCAGTCCCTTTGCCAGCATCGCGGGTACGCACACCAGTCGGGCCGTCTCCATCGCGTCGTCGGCGCTGCCGAGCAACGCCGACGGGAGACCCCTGTCCAGCAGGCCCGCGCGCAGGTCGGCGACGTCGGCGTCCGCCGCGATCATCGCCACCGAACCCTCTCCGGCCAGGGCGTTTCGGCAGGCATCGGCGAGGCTGTCAAGGAGGACTTGCGGGTCGGGGGAGTGGGCGGCACTGATCCGCAGCGCACCGGGCAGGGAACGGATCCCCGTCGGCCGGCCCAGGGCTGGCGCGATCGCAGGCAGCAGCCGGGCCGCGAAGTCGATGATCTCGCCCGGCACCCGGAACCCGCGTTCCAGCTCCACCAGCCGGGTCTCGGGCATCTCCAGGTGCTCGAACACCTGCTCCCACGAGCCCGTCGTCCACGGGGAGGTCGCCTGGGCGAGGTCGCCGAGAACGGTCGCGGAGCCGGTACGGCAGCGCCGGCCGAGTGCCCGCAGCTGCATGGCCGACAGGTCCTGCGCCTCGTCCACCACCAGGTGTCCGAGGGAACCCGCCCGGCGTTCGATCAGGTCGGTGAGCTCGTCGAGCAGGACCAGATCGGCCGGTGACCACTTCGCCGACTTCGCCGACCGTGGAGGTTTGGACCACGCCAGCTCGGCCTGCTCTTCCGCGGCGAGGTCGGCGCCGGCAGCGGCCGCGAGGAACTCCGTGTCGGACAACAGCCGGAACAGCACCTGCTCCGGCGTCACCTTCGGCCACACCTGGTCGACGAGCGCCTTGACCGGCCTGGACCGGGCCACGGCGTTCTGCACGCGGTCGTCGGGTGACTCGCCGCGGCGTTCCATCAGGACCAGCACCTCGTGTGCGATCCGCTGAGCGAGCGAGTTGCGTCCGGGGGCGTAGCGGGTCGCCCCGCGCAGTGACTCGACGATCTCCTGGACGGCGTAGTCGTGCACGCGGTAGCGGTTGGATCCCTTGGTGTAGAGGATTCCCTCGGTCGGCGTACCGACGTGCAGCCACAGCGCGCGCAGCAGAACCGCCGCCATCCGGGCATCGCCCTTGAGTTGCTCGGCCCGCGGGTCCCCGGCGACCGGGCCGGCCTGGCCGCGAGCGCCATGAGCGCCGGGGCTGCCGACCGTGCCGGCCTGGCCGAGCAACTCCTCGACGGTGGTCTGGCGTACGTCGACCTCACCGAGGGCGGGCAGCACCTTGCGGATGTAGGAGAGGAACGAGCGGTTCGGCCCGACGATGACGACGCCGCCGCGGCTGAGGCGTTCGCGTTCGGTGTAGAGCAGGTAGGCGATCCGGTGCAGGCCGATCGCCGTCTTGCCGGTGCCCGGTGCCCCCTGCACGCAGATGGACGGCTGCAGCGGTGCGCGGACGAGATCGTCCTGCTCGGGCTGGATGGTGGCCACGATGTCGCGCATCGGTCCGGTACGAGGCCGCTCGATCTCGGCCCGCAGGAAGGCGTCCGCGTCGGGCTTTCCGGCGTCCGACGACGTGCTGCCGTCGTCGAGAATCTCGTCGTCGTAGGCGGTGAGGTCGGCCGCGTCGGAGAAGCCGTAGCGACGGCGCCGGTGGACGCGCTGCCGGTCGGTACGGGTGGCCCGGTAGAACGGGACCGAGACGCGTGCCCGCCAGTCGATGACCAGCGGTGTACCCGCCTCGTCGTGGACGTGCCGGCGGCCGATGTGGATCCGGTCGGCCGCCTCTGCCACGGTCCCGGCGTCGTAGTCGATCCGGCCGAAGAACAGCGGGACGTCCGGCAGGTCGACCAGGGCCTGGGCGCGCAGCCAGCGGGCGCGGAGGTTCGACTCGTTGGTGAAGCGTTCGTCGTTGTCCTCCCCACCGATCAGCGGTGTCTCGGTGGTCACGACGTCCGCGTGCATGCGGCGCAGCGCCGCCCGGGCGGTGTCCAGGAAGGCGCGCTCGGCCCGGAGTTCCGGGTCGTGCGGCCGGTCGGGGTCGGCGGGTTCGGGGCCATGCGGTGTGCCGGGATGGTGCGGTGTGCCGGCGTCGGCGGACTCGCGCCGACCGGCCGGCGTGGTGACGTACTCGATCATCAGGACCTGGGCTCCTCTGGTCGTGAGGACGCGTGGGGAGTCGGACGGCCATGTGCCTGACATGACCGCATCTGCCGAGAGACGAAGAGATCGGCGGCCATCGACGAGGGTCCCGCCCCGGAAGAGGTCCGGTTCGATTCGATCCTTCGAGGATTACTCGAGAGCCACCCAGGAAGCCCGGTGACGCTACCAGGGCGGTCGGCGCCGCGCCAGCGGTTATTCGTGCCGGTCCGGTGGGTAACTCCCACGATGGCGGACACCTCCAGCTCCGTCCGCCGCGCGCCCGCGCCCGGTTGCTCCCGTCAGCCGGGCGCGGCGTACTTCTGTCGGGCTTTCGTCAGGCACCAGGGTGAGTTGGTCCACGCACGCTCGCACCCCGAACCCGTCCCGCTGGCAGCTGTCCCGGCAGTTGTCCCGGCGGCGGTTCCTGGGGTTCGGCGGAGGTGGCGCCGCCGCGGTGCTGCTCGGCACCGGGGTGTTCGTCGAGAACTCGGTGTCGTCACTCCCGCTCGGAGGTGCCGACCCCTTCAGCCTCGGCGTCGCCTCAGGTGATCCGGCACCGGACGGGGTGGTGTTGTGGACCCGGCTGGCGCCGGAGCCGCTGGCCGCCGACGGGAGCGGCGGGATGCCGCCGAGGCGGGTGCGGGTGGAGTACGAGGTTGCTGCGGATGAGCGGTTTCGAAGTGTCGTACGCCGGGGCCGGGTGGTCGCGACTCCCGAACTCGGCCACTCGGTGCATCCGGAGGTCGGCGGCCTGGAACCCGACCGGGTGTACTACTACCGGTTCCGGGTCGGCGGGACGCTCTCCCCGGTCGGGCGGACGAGGACGACGCCACCGGTCTCGTCCTCGCCGAGGGACCTGAACTTCGCCTTCGCCAGTTGCCAGACGTGGCAGGACGGCTTCTTCACCGCGTACGACCATCTGGCGCGGGAGGACCTCGACCTGGTGGTTCATCTGGGCGACTACATCTACGAACACGTGCCCGACCCCGACCGGCGCGGGGAGATCGCGGAGTCCTCGCTGAGGGCCGAGGTCTTCGACCTGCCCGGCTACCGACTGCAGTACGCGCTCTACAAGTCCGAGGCGCCGCTGCGGGCCGCGCACGCGAGCTTCCCGTGGGTCGTGACGATGGACGATCACGATGTGGAGGACGACTGGGCCGGCGACCACGCCGGAACGACCCCGGTGCCGAGCGCGGACCCGGTCGCGTTCCGCAGGCGGCGGGCGGCGGCGTTCCAGGCGATGTACGAGAACCTGCCGTTGCGCAGCGCACAAGTGCCGTCCGGGTCACACGTCCGCCTGCACCGGCGGCTGCCGTACGGCCGGCTGGTCGACCTCACCATGCTCGACACCCGGCAGTACCGGGACGACCAGCCGTGCGGCGGCGGGATATCTGCCACCTGCACCGAGCGGTTCGCCGCGAACAGGAGCATCCTCGGCGCCCGGCAGCGGGCATGGCTGCTGAGCGGTTTCGCGACCTCGCCGGCGCGGTGGCAGGTGCTCGGCAACCAGGTCCCGATCGGGCAGGGCGACCTCGACCCCGGCCCGGCCACGAAGGTGTCCCTCGATCCGTGGGACGGCTACGTCGCCGAGCGCAACCGGGTGCTCGGCGCCGCCCGGGACCTCGGCGTACGCAACCTCGTGGTGATCACCGGCGACCGGCACCGCAACCAGGCCCAGGACCTCAGAGCCGACTACGCCGACCCCGACTCGCCGACGATCGGCAGCGAGTTCGTGGGCACGTCCGTCACCACCCGCGGCGACGGCGAGGAGGTCGACGCGCGGGGGCGGCTGATGCTCGCCTCGAACCCGGACCTGAAGTTCTACAACGCCCGCCGCGGCTACGTCCGGGTGCACGTGGACAGGCAGCGGTGGCGCACGGACTTCCGGGTGCTGCCGTACGTCACCCGGCCGGGCGCACCGATCAGCACCCGCGCCACCTGGGTGGTGGAGGACCGCCGGCCCGGTGTCCAGGAGGGTTAGCTTGAGCGACCGCGACCGCGACCGCGACCGCGACCGCGACCGCGACCGCGAGCGCCCTCCACCAGGTCGGTGCAGCCGTCGAGGAGGCGTTCCAGACCGAACTCGAACAGCGCGTCCAGGTCGAGGTCGAAACCCTCCTCGGTGAGCCGGGCGAACGTGACCAACTGCTGTTCGGCGACGATCCGGTCGATGGCCGGCTGCTGGGCCGCCATCCATTCCTCGTTCGTGAGTCCGCTGGCCGCCTCCGCCTCCGTCTCGCTCTCCAGGTTGACGGCCGTGCCGCGCACGTAGTTGAACAACGTCAGGTGGATGGTGAAGGCAGCGCCCAGGTCGACCCCTTCGGCAAGCAGGCCGGCGAGGACCCATTCGGTGTACGGGAGGGCGTGCGGGGTCGCCTGCGGGCGCGTGATCGACATCGCGGGCGCGAGCCAGGGGTGCCGGCGGAAGATCGTCCACAGCGTCCGGGCCACCAGGTCGAGCCGCGCCCGCCATCCGTCCGGCGGCTCGGTGGGCAGTGGCGAGTCCGCCAGCACCGCGTCCATCATCCGCAGCAACAGATCGTCCTTGTCGCGCACGTGCCGGTAGAGCGACATCGTGGCGACCCCGAGGTCGACGGCGACCCGGCGCATCGAGACGGCGGCAACTCCCTCGGCGTCCGCGACGGCGATCGCCGCCTCGACGACGCGTTCGGTGGTGAGTGTCCGGTCGGCGCCCCCGCCGCGGCTGTCGGTGGCGCGGGTGCCGGCAGTGCGGCTGCCGGTGACGGCCCGGCCGGCCGTGCCCGTCCGGGTGCTCGCCCGGCCCCGCTCGGCGACCACGGTGCCGACACCTGGTACGGCCCGCACCAGGCCGAGGTGCCGGAGCTCGGTGAGTGCCTTGGTGGCGGTCGCCATCGCCACACCCCACTCGCGGGTGATCTCCCGGGTGGAGGGAACCCGCTCACCCGGTGCCAGCTCACCGGCCTCGATGCGGCTCCGGAGCGCGGCGGCGACCTCGCGGTACCGCGAAGCCGTGGGCGAAGCAGCCATCCGGGAGTCTCCCTCCTGTCGAGCCGTACTAGTGCACCGACACAGCGCTCAGCCTAGCGATACGTCGCCGGTCGGCCCGCCGGAGACGTGTGGCACAGACGCACACCGCAACAAGCTGCACTAGTACGGCCTCCTGGATTCCCTCGGAGATGAACGTGTTGCGTCGGTCCTGCGTACACCGTACAGTCACCTGCATGTCGAACAGAACAGTGCTCGTGTCCGGCGCCGGCGTCGCCGGCCCAGCCGCTGCGTACTGGCTACGCAGAACCGGCTACAGCCCCACCGTCGTCGAGCGCGCGCCGGCGCCCCGGCCCGGTGGTCAGGCGGTCGACCTGCGAGGCGCCGGCCGCACCGTGATCACCCGGATGGGCCTGATGGAGCAGGCTCGGGCGCTCGGCCTGGACCAGCGCGGCCTCGCCCTGGTCGACAAGCGGGGCCGGATCACCGCGCGGATGCCCGCGGACAGCTTCGGCGGCGAGGGCATCGTCTCCGAGATCGAGATCCTGCGCGGCGATCTCGCCGAGCTTCTGTACGACTACACGCTGCCCGACACCGAGTACCTCTTCGACGACACCATCACCGACCTGCGCCAGGACGGCGACGGCGTGCTGGTGACGTTCGAACGCGCCGAACCCCGCCGGTTCGACCTGGTGGTCGGCGCCGACGGGCTGCACTCGACCGTCCGCGCGCTGGCGTTCGGGCCCGAGGAAAGGTACGTCCGCCCGCTGGGCTGCTACACGGCGTGGTTCACCGCCCCCCAGGACTTCGCGCTGGACGGCTGGTACCTCATGCACAACGCGCCCGGCGGCCTGGTGGCGTCCGCCCGTCCGGGCCGCCTCCCCGGTGAAGTGAAAGCCGGGCTGAGCTTCCGCTCCCAGCCGTTGTCGTACGACCGACGCGACGTACGCAGCCAGCAGGACGTCATCGCCGCGAGGTTCGCGCGCGTGGGGTGGGAGGTCCCGCGCCTGCTCGCCGGGATGCGCACCAGCACCGACTTCGCGTTCGACTCGATCGGGCAGGTGCACCTCGACCACTGGTCCCGCGGACGGGTGGTCCTGCTCGGAGACGCCGGCTACTGCCCGACGCCGCTCACCGGGCTGGGCACGAGCGTGGCCCTGGTCGGTGCGTACGTGCTGGCCGGCGAGCTCGCCGCCGCCGGCGGCGACCACGTGGCCGCGTTCGCCCGTTACGAGGACCGGATCCGGCCCTACGTCCGCAGTGCGCAGGAACTCCCGCCGGGCGGCGTCTCGGGGTACGCGCCGATGAGTGCGCCGGCGATCTGGGCGCGTGGACTGTCGATGCGGTGGATGACGCGCTGGCCGATGCGTCCGTTGATCGCCCGGCAGTTCGCCAAGGCGGCCGACATCGAGCTACCCGAGTACGCGTTCGCAAGCGTGGGTTGACGAACCCCGGCATGGATGTGGCGACCCGGATCGGCCAGGCCGGTTCCAGCCAGACCGGTTCCAGCCAGACCGGTTCCAGCCAGACCGGTTCCAGCCAGACCGGTCGTGCGGCCTTGTTCCTCCCGGATCACGGTGAGAACGATGGTCACCGTGAGCACAACCCGCGGTGCGCAGGTGAAGGACGACGAGGCTCTGGACCGGCGGCACTGGCGGTGGGCAGTGCTCGCGTCGATGGCCGACTACATCGACGCCGGCTCGATCGTCGCGGGCTCGGCCGGCCTTGCCCTGTGGGCGAGCGCGTACAACCTGAGCAGTGGCGCGGTTGGGCTGATCGCGGCGTTCAGTTCGAACGCGATCTCGGCCGGGGTCGGTTGCCTGATCGGCGGCTGGCTCGGTGACCGGATCGGCCGCAAGCGGGTCTACCAGTGGGACCTCCTGGTGTACGCCTTCGGCACGTTGTTCGTCATCTTCTCGCCCAGCCTGCCAGGGCTGCTGGTCGGCTTCGTCATCGTCGGGCTGGCGGTCGGTGCGGACATCCCCACCTCGTGGACGCTGATCGCGGAGTTCTCCCCGGCGCGGGCACGCGGCAGGTTGCTCGGCCTCACCAACGTCTTCTGGTCGCTCGGCCCGGTGCTGACGCTGGCACTCGCCTGGGCGCTCGCACCCCTTGGTGTGCTGGGCATCCGGATCGTGTTCGCCCACCTGCTGGTGGTGGCGCTGGTGACGTGGTTCTTCCGCCGCGGGATGGTCGAGTCCGAACGCTGGCGCAACGCCGGCCGGTCAGCCGGCCAGGCGGTCGCGGGTGGCGCCCGGCAGGCGACCATGCGGCTGCGGGACTTCACCACCAGGGCGAACCTGCGGGCCTTCGCGTTCGTGTTCGCGATGTTCCTGCCGTGGAACCTCGTCGCGGGTACGGCAGGGTTCTTCTTCCCGTACATCCTGCGCACCGTCGGCGGCGCGGGCCAGGGGACCAGCGTCGCCCTGCAGGCGATGGGATTCCTCATCGTGTCGATCACCACGTCGGTGGTGTTCATGCCGCTCAGCGACACCCGGCACCGGCGGCTGCTGTTCGGGATCGGCGCGGCGTTGCAGGCGATCGCGTACGGCGTGCTGTTCACGTTCCCGCTCGGGGTGACGGTCGCCGTCGTCTACCTCGTGGTGAACAACCTCGGCAGCGGGTTCGGGCAGGGGCCGTTCTTCCGGGTCTGGTCCACCGAGTTGTTCCCGACACCGATCAGGGCGAGCTCGCAGGCGTTGCTGTACGGCGTGGTGCGGATCCTCATCGGTGGCTGGAGCTTCGTGGTACCGGTGCTCGCGGCGACCGGGTTCCACACGCTGGCGTTGATCCTGCTGTTGCTGCTGGTGGCCAGCGGCGTGGTAGGGCTGGTGTTCATGCCGCGGACGGCCGGCAAGACCCTCGAAGAGATTCAGGCCGAACGCGCGGCGGCCCGATGAGCGCGGTTCCTGATGCCGCCCCCTGCCGCGGCCTTCACCTGTCGTGGCGTTCAACGACCTGCCCGGCTGACGTGGTGGCGGGGAAGTAGCTGGTTGCGGCACGGGCCACAATGGCAGGGATGACCAGGCTGGCACCGCTTCACCTCCTGACCGGCGCGCCCGGCGTGGGCAAGACGACCTTGCTTCCGTATCTCCTCGAGGCGGCCGGCGGCGTGGTGGTCGCCGACATGGACGAACTGCTGGACGACGGCAACCTGCTCGGCGTCCCGATCGCGGTGCCGGAGGCCGCACCCGTCTGGCCTGCGTACAACCGGATGTGGGGACGCGTCGTCGGCCTGCCGCGGCGAGCCGGCCATCCGGTGGTGCTGCTGTGCCCGGTGCCGGACGCGGACGAGATCCCCGACGGCGCGCTGTGGGACGGCCCGATCCGGTGGGCTCTGCTGGACTGCGCGGACGACCTGAGGGTCAGGCGCCTGCAGGCACGGGGTTGGACGCAGGATCTCGTCGACGACGCGTTGGCAGACGCCGGCCAGGGGCGTTCGCTGATCCCGACGGTGTTCTCCACCGACGACCAGGATCCACGAGCGTTGGCCGAACGCGTACTCGCCTGGGCGAGAGGATGCGCCTGACCTCGGCCGGGCAATGATCCCGTACCCGCGGTGTGGTTCCGCCGGAAGGCGGGCGGTGAGGACCTCCCGGTGCCGGCAGGTGTCGCTGCGGTGGATCTGCCTGCACCTGATCAAGGAGTACGCCAGACACAACGGTCGGCGGCCTCTCGTAGGGTCTGCGTCATGGCACTGTCTGTGAACGAACGACAAGAGTTTCTTGCCGAACCGCACGTCGCCGCGCTGGCGGTGGAAGCGGAGGATGGTCGCGGACCGCTGGTGGTCCCGATCTGGTACCAGTACGAGCCCGGCGGCGAGGCCTGGGTGCTGACCGGAGTGCATTCCCGCAAGGCGCGGTTGATCGAGGCCGCCGGCCGGTTCTCGCTGATGGTCGAGCGCGTTCAGCCCTCGGTGCGCTACGTCTCCGTGGAAGGGCCCGTCACCCGGACCAGTCCGATGACCGACGAGCAGCAGGAGGAGATGGCGAGGCGATACCTCCCACCGGAAGTGGTGAAGGGCTACATCGAGATGGCGAAGGCCGAGCACGGCGAACAGCTCGTCGTCGCCATGCGGCCGGAGCGTTGGCTGTCAGCTGACCTGGGTTCGTTCTGACCCGGTTTGCCTGACGTGCCGTCGAGTCCCAGGAGCCCGTCCCCGGCCCCCGGGCGGGCGAGGTGGCGTACCGCGCCCGCGTCCGGTAGGCATGAGGCACGTCCGAAGGGAGCCGAATGCGTCACCTGGAAGTGGAACGCAAGTACGACGTCGAGCCGGACTTCGTCCTGCCGGATCTGTCCTCGGCCCCCGGAGTGGACTCGGTCGACGAGCCCGTCGAGCACGAGCTGGACGCCGGCTACTACGACACCGACGAGCTGCACCTGGCCCGCCACCGGGTGACACTTCGCCGGCGCGCCGGCGGTCACGACGAGGGCTGGCACCTCAAGCGACCTGCCCGTGCGGAGGGAGCGCCCGAGCATCACGGCGCGCGGACCGAGCTCAGGGCCCCGCTCGACGAGGGAGAAAGCACCGAACCAGCCGGACCGCCCGCGTCGTTCGGCGAGGAGCTCCGCGCCCTGACCCGCGGGCATCCGCTCCGCCCGGTGGCGGCAATCCGCACCCGCCGACTCGAACGCGTACTCCGCTCCGGCTCCGGTGACGCCCTCGCCGAGGTCTGCGACGACCACGTCACCGCGCACACCTACGGCGACTCGGTGACCACGAGCGAGTGGCGGGAGGTGGAGATCGAACTCGTCGACGGTCCGCCCGACCTGCTCGACGCGACGGAACGGCTGCTGCTGGACGCGGGCGCACGCCCGGCCGCGTTCGGGTCGAAGCTGGCCCGCACCCTCGGCCTCCGACGCTCCAGCACACAGGACGCCGGGCCGGCCGGGAGCGGGTCAGGCAGCGACGAGGAGCGCGCGTGGTCGGCTGTCGCGACCTACATCGCCGACCAGCGGGACGCCATCATCACCCTCGATCCGGGCGTACGACGCGGTGATCCGGAGGCCGTGCACAAGATGCGCGTCGCCTGCCGCCGGCTGCGGAGCACGCTGCGCACCTTCCGGCCGTTCCTCGACCGGGCGCGCACCGACCCCCTCGGTGCGGAGCTGCGCTGGCTCGCCGGCGAGCTGGGCATGCTCCGCGACAGCCAGGTGCAGGCCGAGCGTCTCCGGGCCGCGGTCGATGCCGAACCCGCCGAGCTCGTGATCGGCTCGGTGGAACGCCGGATCGGCGACCACTTCGCGACCGAGGCCGGGCAGGCCAGCGGCCGCGTGGCCGCCGCCCTGGACAGCCCGCGATACTCCGCGCTGCTCGACAACCTGGACGCGCTGGTGGAAGCCACCGCGGGTCAGGATGCCGGTGCGGCCGAGCTGCGAAGGCGAGCACGCAAGGCGCTTCGCCGGGTCGACCGCCGGCTCGACCGCGCCGCCGCGCTGTCGGCTCGCCCCGAAGCCAGGCCCTCGGTGACCCCGCCACTTCCCGGCGTCGTCCGCGACCGATCAACCGCGCTGCACGAGGCGCGGAAGGCCGCGAAGCGGGCGCGATATGCCGCGGAGGCACTTGCCGCCGTCGGTGGCAAGGACGCCCGCCGCCTGGTCAAGGCGCTCAAGCGGTTGCAGAAGGTGCTCGGCGCCCACCAGGACAGCGTCGTGGCCCGGCAGACGCTCCGAGACCTCGGCGTACGCGCCCATCTCGACCACGAGAACGCCTTCACCTACGGCTTGCTGCATGCCCGCGAACAGGCCGCCGCCGAGCGCGCCCTCGAAGACCTCCCCGCGGTGGAGAAGGCGATCCGCCGCAAGAAGGCGAGGCGCTGGCTCGGTTGAGGCGGCTTGATTGAGGCGGCGGCTTGGTTGAGGCGGCGGCTTGGTTGAGGCGGCGGCGCCCGCGCTCCGGTTCCCTCCCGTGGGTGAGTGAAGCCCCTCGCCGGGTGCACGCAGCCGAGGGCCGGTTGCGCGCATCGTCGAGGCATGACCGACACCCCCTCCACGACGGCGGCCACGGCACCCCGGAGTCCCACCAGAGGTGGACGCCGCCCGGCCTTGGCTGTCGCGGCGTTCGTGTTCGCCGACGCCTATGCCCTGCTCCGGCTCCTGTGGGCCACCGGCAGCCGGTGGGGCTACACCGCCTGCGACCGCACCGTCGAGCAGACCGCCGAGCAGGTCGCCACCGGATGCGGCGCGGCCCGGCTGGACTCCCTGCCGTTCTGGTCCGGGTGGGGCGCGGTCGGCCTGTGCGCCGCCCTGGTGGTGGTGACCGCGCTCGGCGTCGTACGTCCCGGGCGAACGGCGGCCGCCGGACTGTGGGTCTCCGCCGCCGTTCTCGTCGCGCTGTCCTTCCCCGGGCACCTGGTGTTCCAGTTCGCCGCGGCGGCCGGCCACCCCACCGACTGGCGTGATCTCGCCGACCGCGTGGTCCTGCTCGGTGGCGGACTGCTGGTCGCCGCCGCGGCGGCCTCGGCCTGGCCACGCGCGCAAGGGGTGCCACGTCGAGCCGGGGTTCGTCCGGCGCCAGGATGGCTGCGTGGATGGGCGTACGCCGGGTGCGCCCTACCGCTGCTCGGCTGGACGGTGCCGCACACGCTGTGGCTGCTCGGCGTACCGTTCGGGATCCCGGCGGAGATGCTGGCGAAGGTCCACGAGGACATCAGCCTCCCGATGGGCATCGCACTGTGTGCCGTACCAGCGCTCGGAGGCCTGCTCACCCTGGGCCTCGTCGGCCGGTGGGGGCAGGAGTTCCCGCCCTGGGTGCCGGTGCTGGCCGGCCGCCGAGTCCCTCGCCTGCTCGCGCTGGTTCCGGCCGGGGTGGTCTCGGTGGCGGTGACGTCGTACGGCCTGATCGGCGTGTCGATGATCGTCACTGCGCTCGCCGAAGGGCAGACCACCTGGGCAGGGCTCGCGTCGGCATGGGCCGTCACCGGCACCGAGGTGCTCTTCCTGGCCTGGGGTGTCGCCCTCGGAGTCGCGACCCTCGGCTACCACCTGCTCACCCGCGCCTCGTCGCTCGCCGGGCGGCCGTGAATCGGGCCGTCGGTGTGAGTGAGCCGGCGGCCGGTTCCGCCCCGGCGGCAGGCGACGATCTCCGCCGCCACCGCGATCGCCGTCTCCGCCGGTGTGCGGCCGCCGAGGTCCAGCCCGACGGGCGCGGACAGGTGGCATAGTTCGGCGTCGGTGAAGCCGAGCTCGCGAAGACGTCCCAGCCGGTCCTCCGCCGTCCGCCGGCTGCCGAGCAGGCCCACGTACGCGGCGGGACCGCGCAGAGCGGCCTGGAGCAACGGCACGTCGAACCGGGAGTCGTGGGTGAGTACGCAGATCACGGTGCGGCCGTCGACCCGGCCGGCGGCGGTCTCCCGCTCCAGATACCGGTGCGGCCAGTCGACGACGACCTCGTCCGCGTCGGGTACGCGTTCGGCACTGGCGAAGACGGGCCGGGCGTCGCAGACGGTCACCCGGTAGCCGAGGAACGCGCCGACGGAACTCACCGCGGCTGCGAAGTCGGTGGCGCCGAAGACGAGCATCCGCGCCGGTGGAAGGTACGACTGGACGAGCACGGTGAGCGGTTCGGTCAGCGGTGCGGCCGGCCGCGGCGCCGCCGGGAGACGAACGATCCCTGACTCGCCTCCGGCCAGCATCGTGCGTACCTCTGCGAACAGGGCCGATGCCGCCTGGTCGTCCGGCGTGGGCAGCGACCCGTACGTGCTGTCGACACCCACGAGCAGCCGGGTCCCGGCCGGCTCGGCACCGCCGACCACGGTCACTCCCGCCACCGGCTCCGGCGTACGAACGGCCGCGTCGAGCCGGCGGAGCAGCGCGGCGTCGGCGGGTTCGACCAGCACCTCGATGGTTCCGCCACAGGTCAGGCCGACCGCGAACGCGTCCTCGTCGGCGACGGCGTACCGCTCCAGGACGGGCCGGCCGGTGTCCAGGACCGCCAGCGCCCGCTCGTACACCGCGGCCTCGACACAACCGCCCGACACACTGCCGACCACCGCGCCGTCCGCGGCGACGGCCATCGCCGCACCGACCTCGCGCGGAGCGCTGTCGAACGTGACCACCACCGTCGCCACCGCGCACCGCCGGCCGGAGTCCAGCCAGCCCAGCAGGTCCGGCAGGAGGTCGCGAAGGTCGCCGTGGCCGCCTCTTCTGCTCATCACCCGATCATTGCGCAGCCCGGCGTGGACGTCTCGGTGCCGCACGAACGAAGCCTCCCGGTCCGAGGCTTACGCCAGGGATCGGGAGGCTTCGGCGATGCGAGTGCTACGCGCGTCCGGGGACGTGCCGCCTACCAGGCGTAGTCCTCGGGCGCGGTGCGGTGACCGGGGAAGATCTCGTTCAGCCGGTCGAGCGCCTTGTCGTCCAGCCGGACGTCCAGCGCACGCTCGGCGGCGTCGAGCTGCTCCATCGTGCGCGGCCCGATGATCGGCGCGGTCACCGCGGGCTGCGCGAGCAGCCAGGCCAGCGCCACGTCGCCGGGCTCGTGGCCGAGCTCGGCGGCGAGGTTCTCGTACGCCTCCAGCTGCGACCGGTGCTTCTGGATCGCCTCGGCCTGCTGGCGGCGCTTGCCCTCGTTCTCCTTGCGGAGGACGCCACCGAGCAGCCCACCTGCCAACGGCGACCACGGGATGACGCCGAGGCCGTAGTGCTGCGCGGCCGGGAGCACCTCGAGCTCGACCGCGCGGGCGAGCAGGCTGTACTTCGACTGCTCGCTGACCAGGCCGACGAAGTTGCGGCGAGCGGCCGCCTCCTGAGCCTGGGCGATGTGCCAGCCGGCGAAGTTGCTGCTGCCGACGTAGAGGATCTTGCCCTGCTGGACGGCCACCTCGAGGGCCTGCCAGATCTCCTCCCACGGCGTCTCGCGGTCGACGTGGTGGAACTGGTACAGGTCGATGTAGTCCGTCTGCAGCCGCTTGAGGCTGGCGTCGAGCGCGCGACGGAGGTTCAGCGCAGACAGCCGGCCCTCGTTCGGCCAGTCGCCCATGTCGCCGTACACCTTGGTGGCCAGCACGGTGCGTTCGCGGCGGCCGCCACCCTGGGCGAACCAGTTGCCGACGATCTGCTCCGTGTGGCCCTTGTTCTCCACGCCGCCGTAGACGTTGGCGGTGTCGAAGAAGTTGACGCCCTTGTCGTGTGCGGCGTCCATGATCGCGTGCGAGTCAGCCTCCGACGTGTGCGGCCCGAAGTTCATCGTGCCCAGGCAGAGGCGGCTGACCTTGAGGCCGGTACGACCGAGGTGAGTGAATTCCATGCTTTCCATCCTGTGAGTCGGGTGGCCAGTCGTCCAACAGCAGAATCCGCTGAGTTTGAGCACCCAGACCGATCAATCAGCTGCTCAGCCCAGGCAGCCGACCCGGGTGGCGTTGGCCTGGGCGGTCAGTGCCAGCTCGGTCGCGGTGAAGACCAGCTCCTGGGGGATCGCCGTGTCGCCACGTCGTACGACGTCGTCGAGGATGGCCGGGAAGTACGGCAGCTCGACGTCGTCGCTCTCGAGGTACTGCGTGCCCTTGCCGTTCACCAGGAAGAGGTGGTCTCCGCCCGGCCGGCCGAGCAGGTCGATGTTCTTGCGTACCTCGATGTAGCCCTCGGTGCCGAGCACGGTGAGCCGCCCGTCGCCCCAGACACCGAGGCCGTCGGGGGTGTACCAGTCGACCCGGGCGTAGCCGTGTGCGTGCGGGCTGCGCAGTACGACCTCGCCGAAGTCCTCGAACTCGGGGTACTCAGGGTGGGCGAAGTTGCCGACCGTCGACGACACGACCTCGGCGCTGGTCGAGCCGGTGAGGTAGAGGAACTGGTCGACCTGGTGGGAGGCGATGTCGGCGAGGATCCCGCCGGCCAGCCCGGGGTCGAACGTCCACGACGGGCGGGTGTGCGGCCGCAGGTGGTGCGGGCCGGTTCCCATGGTCTGGACGACCTGGCCGATCGCGCCCTCCTCGATCAGCCGGCGCGCGCGCACGGTCGCCCTGGACGCGGTGCGCTCAGAGAATGCCACCGACCAGAAGCGTCCGGTCTCGGCCACCGCAGTCCTCACCTCGGCAAGCTGGTCGAGGGTGATGGCGCCCGGTTTGTCCGCCACCACGTCCTTGCCGTTGCGCATGGCGGCGACCGCGATCCCGGCCCGGCGCGCGGGGACGGCGGCGGTGACGATCAGGGAGATGTCGGGGTCGGTGAGGAGCTCGTCCGCCTCGGCAACGCGGGGAATCCGCGGTGCCCGCTCGGCCAGCGCCGCCGTGTGGGGGGTGTCGGTCTCGCTCCACAGGCCGACGCACTCCGCACCTGCCCCGATCAGGCCGTGCACGAGTCCGAGGATGTGACCGTGGTCGAGACCGACGGCGGCGAACTTCAACGGCTTGGTCGTACGGGAGTCGGTGCTCGTCATGCGTCCACCATTCCACGCCGACCGCGGCGGCCGGGAGTCCTGCCGGCCGGATCGCCGCCGTCGGTCAGCGGACCGGCCGCAGTGCGTCCCACGGTCAGCGGACCGGCCGCAGCGCCGCGGCCAGCCGGTCACGGGCCCGGGCAACGCGGCCTTGGCCGCAGCACTGGGTGCAGCATTCACCGGAATCTGCGAGGGCAAGGCCGGCTTGCGGCGTGGCCCCGCTCACTCGGGCGCGTGGCAGACCGCCTCGACGTTGTTCCCGTCGGGATCACGGACGAACGCCGCGTAGTAGGTGGCGTGGTATTCCGGCCACACGCGGGGCTTGTACAGCACCTGCGCTCCGGCCGCCACGGCGGCGTCGAAGAACGCCCGCACCGCTGCCCGGTCGGCCGCGGTGAACGCGATGTGGGTTTCGGCGAAACCGGAGTCGTTGCCACGTGGCCCCAGCCAGAAGCTCGGCGACGGTGCGACTCCGTAGCCGAGGACCGGTCCGAGGTCGAGCAGCCGGGAGCCGCCCAGTGGAGCGAGGACGGCGTCGTAGAACGCGGCGCTGGCCAGGACGTCAGCGCACTGGATCGAGAGATGGTCGAGCATGCGCTCAATCCTGGCAGGAAGCACCGACACCTGGATGTTGCGCGTGAACCAGTTGCGCATACGTTCCGCAACCCATAGCCTACCGCCTGCCACCATCTTCACGGCCGCGGATCCCTGTGTGTGCTGGAGTCTCGGGTCGTACCCTGGCCGGTGAGCTGATCCAGATCTGCGTCGCGGTGCTGTCGTCGTACGCCTTCGCCTATCTGCGCTTCCCGGCCAAGAACCTCGTGTTCCTGATCTTCCTGGGTGCGATGATGGTGCCCGGCGCGGGTCGTCCTGCTGCCCAACTACCTCACGATCGCCAACCTCGGCTGGGTCAACACCTACGCCGGGCTGGCCATCCCCGGCGTGGGCAGCGTGTTCGCGATGTTCCTGCTGCGCCAGCACATGATGACGCTGCCGGGCGAGGTGAGCGAGGCGGCCAAGGTGGACGGCGCCGGTCACCTGCGGATCCTGTGGAGCATCATCCTGCCGATGTCGCGTCCGATGGTCGTGACCGTCGTCGTCATCGCGCTGGTCGAGAAGTGGAACGACTTCATCTGGCCGATGGTCGCCACGAACACCGACTCGATGCGCACGCTGCCGGTCGGGCTGCTGATGCTGAAGAACGTAGAGGATTTCACCAACTGGGGTGCGGTGATGGCGGCGACGGTGTCCGTCGTCCTGCCGCCGCTGGTGGTGTTCTTCTTCGCGCAGCCGCAGATCGTCGCAGGGCTCACCCAGGGCGCAACGAAGGGTTGACGGCGGCATGAGGAGAAGCATGACGGGGAACGACATGCCGCGGTGGAGTCGCCGAGGATTCCTGGCCGCGCTCGGCGGAGTGGGCGTCGGCGCGCTCGCCGGCTGCGGCGGGGGTGAGTACACCCAGGTCACCGGCGCCACGCCGCGGGAGTCCCGCAGGCGCACCCACATCGTCGCCTGGCACTCCTTCGGCGGGATCCTGCAGGAGGCACTGCAGAAGCTGATCGACGAGTTCAACCAGTCCCAGCGCGACGTCTTCGTCGAGGCGCAGTTCCAGGGCAGCTACGAGCAGACGATGCAGAAGGTCGCGGCGGCGATCATCGCCCGGCAGATTCCCGACCTCGCGGTGTTCTCCGAGATCACCTGGCGCAAGATGCACCTGGCCGACGCGCTGGAGCCGTTGAACTCCTACTTCGACGACCGCCTCGGCCCGCACACCTACATAGACCAGTTCATTCAGGAAGGCACGGTCCAGGGCAGGACCTGGTGGATCCCGTTCGCCCGCAGCACGCCGCTCTTCTACTACAAGCAGATCTTCGCCCGGGCCGGACTCCCCGCGCGAGCGCCCCGCAGCTGGGAGGAGTTCCGTGAGTGGGCGCCGGCGATGATGAAGGTGAAGGGCAGGGAAGGCGCGCCGCGGGCGTTCGCCATGGGCGGCACCTACGCCAGCTGGTACTTCCAGAACAACGTCTGGGCGTGGGGCGGCAACTTCTCCAGGGGCCTGGACATCAGCATCGGTGACGAGCCGGCGCTGGCTGCCGGCAGGTGGATGGTCGACTTCATCCGCACGGACCGCGCCGCCTACCTCTCCCAGACGCCGGACATCGACTTCGGTCAAGGCGTCACGGCATGCACCGTGCTCAGCACCGGCAGCCTGAAGAACACCTCAGAGCTGGCCAAGGCCGGAGGCTTCGAGATCGGCACCGGTTTCCTGCCCGAGCACGAGGGTAGGTTCGGCTGCCCCACCGGGGGCAGCGGGTTCGGGATCCTGCGGAATGCCCCGGCCGAGCGCAAGCAGGCTGCGTTCGCGTTCCTGCGTTTCCTCGCGCAGCCGGCCAAGTCTGCACAGTGGACGATGGCCAGCGGTTACATGCCGGTGGTGAAGGCGGCTCAGAGCGATCCCAAGCTGGTGGCGCTGACCAGGCAGGACGACAAGTTCTCCACGGCGCTTCGGCAACTACCGAAGACCAAGCCGCAGGACCTCGTTCGTCCCCTGGTTTCCAACGCCGGTTACATGATGGACGTCGGCCTGCAGAAGCTGTACTCCCCCACCGTGTCGGTGGGGGCGGTCTTCGGCCGGCTGCAGAAGCAGCTGCAGTCGCGGGCCGACCTGATCGAGGAGAGCTACACCAGGCACTACAAGTAGGCCGTCAGGACAGCGGCAACCAGCGGAGCACGTCCTGGATCTTGCGGTCCCACAGGCCCCACTCGTGCTCGCCGGGCTCGTACTCCACCGTGACGGGTACGTCCAGGCGGCGGGCGGTGTCGACGAACGCGTGGTTGTGGGCCAGCAGGTGATCCTCGGTGCCACACGACACGTGCAGAGCCGGTAGTTGTCGGCCCGACTTCGCGGCCTGCTCCAGCAGCCACAGCAGGTCGTTGTCGGTGCCGCGGACATCTTCGCCGAAGACCCGGTCCATGAGTTCGGGCCGGCCTTGCCGCATACCGGGGTTGGCCACGTCGAGCGCCCCGGAGAGACTGGCCGCCGCCGCGAAGCGTTCCGGCTGGCGCAAGGCCCACTTGACGGCGCCGTACCCGCCCATCGACAGGCCCGCGACGAACGTGTCCTGGCGACGGGTGGACACCTTGAAGAAGTGGTCGACGAGGGAGGGAAGCTCCTCCGACAGGAAAGTCCAGTAACGGTTGCCGTGCGCCTCGTCGGCGTAGAAGCTGCGGTGCACTGCAGGCATGACGACCGCGAGGCCGAGCGTGGAGACGTAGCGTTCGATGGACGTACGCCGCAGCCAGATGGTGTCGTCGTCACTGAGGCCGTGCAGCAGGTAGAGCACAGGGGCACCGCCCGCGCGCGCGGCGCCGGACATCCCGATCTGGGTGCTCGTCTCCTGCGGCAGGATCACCGTCATCGAGGTGCTGAGCTCCAGTGCCTCGGAGAAGAAGTCGCAACGCATCAACGCCATCGGCGGAGCTCCTTCACTGTGGCCGGAAAACACGTCGCTGGCAGCCTTCCCGAAGGAAGGCTGCCAGCGCAACGGCCGAACCCGGTCGCCCAGCTACTGCCGGGAGAGCCGGTTGGCTCACAGATTGATTCGGGTCAGAACCAGACCTTCCGGCCGCCGACCGGACGTCCGATGGCGCCCAGGATGAACAGCACCACTCCGATGACCAGCAGGATGATGCCGATGGTCGAGAGGATCGAGATTCCCAGGGCGAAGCCCAGGATCGTGAGGATGATGCCGAGGATGATCACAGTTACAGCCTCATCTTTCTAGGGGGTCACCGGTCGGCTAGCTTAGCGATCCGTACCGGAATTTCGGTGCTGCAGCGTAGCCGCCTTCCGGGCTTGTGTCCGGACTTCGTTTCCAGACTGTGATCATTACGCGGGCGACCTGCCGTTGCAGCGGCTGTGTGTGCCGATCCGGCCGGGAACCCCGACCGCCCGACGTCCTGCGTACTCGTGATGGTGAGGTGGCGCGTCCGTGCGAGGTCGCGTTCCGGCTTTCCACCGCCGACCGCGGTCGGGCGTGCGCACTGTGCCTCCGCCCGGCTGAACCTCTGCGCAACGCTGTGACCAGCCCGTATGCCGAGGTGATCCCGCGTAGCGGGAACAAACCTTGCGAGATGCCGAATTCCCGGACAACTTCTCAGGGGTGCCGGTGTTGATTGATCACGGACTGGTCACTATGGTCTCCATCAGATATCTGTCCAGTTTGAGTCGGCCGTCCGGGTCGACGCAGATGTCTCGCTTAGTCCCTGTTGGGTTGATCCACCGTGGATCAGTCCTGCGGGGAGCCGGGGAACCACGTGTTTTCTGGGGTGAATCGGCAGGCGCGACGGTCGCACGTTGACCGCCGGACCCGCCGTAGGGCAACTTCCCGGCCCGAACCCGTCAGCTCACCCGGTAGGCGTTGAGGAAGAAAGGCACCGCCTGTGACAACCCGCAGGGCCCGGTCAGGGCGCGCGTTGTTCGTCGTCGGCACCACCACGGCGACCCTGGCCGCTCTGGTCGCGCTCCCCGGTTCGAGCAGCTACGCCGAGCCGTCGACGCGAAGCATCGGTGAGGTCCGCCAGCAGGTCAACGAGCTGTACGCGAAGGCCGAGAAGGTCACCGAGCAGGCCAACGAGCTGGGTGACAAGATGACGGCCATCAACCGCCGGGTGCGCAGCCTCGACGCCGACGTCACCCGCCAGCAGCAGCGCGTGAGCGCTCTGCGTGGCGACATCGGACAGTTCGCCGCTGCCCAGTACCGCGCCGGCAACGTCGACATGACCGCTCAGCTCGCGGTGTCGAAGAACCCGGACGAATACCTGGCCAGGATGCGCACGGTCAAGGTCGTCGACGCCCAGCAGGGCGACATGCTCCGGCAGCTGCAGGAAAGCCAGAAGCGGCTCGCCGAGCAGCGTGCGGCCCGGTCGGCGGAGCTCGCGAGCTACCGCGAGGCCAAGAGCCAGGCCGACGCCCGCCGGAAGACCGCGCTCCGCAACGCTGCCGAGGCGAAGGCCCTGCTCGATCGCCTGACCGCCGAGCAGAAGCGGCGCATCGAGGCCGCCGAGCGCGCGGCCCGCGAGAAGGCCGCCCGCGAGCAGGCCGCGCGGGAGAAGGCGGCGGCTCGTTCGACGCGCAGCACCGGCGGTGGCAGCCGCACCACGCCGAAGTCCGGCCCCCCGTCCAACCCGGGTCCCGCACCTGCTCCCGCTCCCGCGCCCTCCAGCGGCCGCGGCGCGACCGCGTTGGCGTTCGCCAAGGCCCAGCTCGGTGAGCCGTACGTCTTCGGTGCGGCCGGCCCCAACAGCTGGGACTGCTCCGGCCTCACCATGGGCGCGTGGGGAGCAGCGGGCGTTTCCCTGCCGCACTCCTCGCGTTCGCAGTACGCCATCTCCACCAAGATCTCCAAGTCCCAGCTGCGGATCGGTGACCTGGTGCTCTTCTACAGCGACCGTCACCACGTGGGCATCTACGCGGGCAACGGCATGGTCATCCACGCGCCGCGCCCGGGTAAGTCCGTCGAGTACATCAAGATGGAATACATGCCCTACGCCGGAGCGGTGCGGCCCGGCTAGGCCGCGCACCTCTCCGCGCCCCCCCGAACCACGACAGGCGTTGATGCCGGAACCCCCCGCTGGCGTCAGCGCCTGTCGTGCTGTCCAGCAACATCCGCGTTCGGTTCTCCTCCGGTCACTCCGCGATGTGCATCTGGTGCGTCACCGATGACTTCGGGCGACGTGGACGGTCCATACACCGACACGTTCGTACCGCCCGGCCACGCCCGGGCCGCCCGAAGGGGAGCACGTCTCATGGCCACGCACGAAGTCCGGACGACCGACGCGCCGCACCGCTCTCGCGCACTCACCGTCGCCCTCTGGGTCCTTCAGGTCCTGCTCGCGGCGGTGTTCCTGTCCGCGGCGTTCACAAAACTGTCCGGCGACCCTGCGCAGGTGGAGGGTTTCGAGGCCATCGGGTTCGGCCAGTGGTTCCGCTACCTCACCGGCGCGTGTGAGCTCGCCGGCGCGATCGGCCTGCTGGTTCCGCGACTTTGTGGACCCGCCGCGATCGCTCTGGTGGGGCTGATGGTCTGCGCCACGCTCACCAACCTGTTCCTGATACCGGGTATGGCCGCGGTGGCGATCCTCACCGTGGCCCTGGGTGCCCTTCTCGGGTTGGTCGCACGGGCGCGATGGGCGGACACCAGGGAGCTACTCGCCAGGTTGCGTCGTTGATCGAACGAGGGACGCGACCGAGCGAGAGGGAGTGGGCCGGATGGAAGTACGACGGCGCGAGGGTTACCACGGCACTGGCCCGGGGGCGATCACACCGGACGGCTGCGCGGTGGAGCTGTACAGCAGGATCCCGGTGGACGACTCTCCCGACCTCATCGCCCGGTCCGTGCCGGCCGGCGCCACGATCCTCGAACTCGGCTGCGGCGTCGGCCGGATGACCCACCCCCTGCTCGAGCGCGGCTTCACGGTGACCGCCGTCGACGAGTCCCCGGAGATGCTGGAACGCGTCCGGGGCGCGCGCACCGTGCTCAGCCCGATCGAGACGCTGGACCTCGGCGAACACTTCGACGTCGTACTGCTCGCGTCGTTCCTGGTGCACGCCGGCTCGGAGGACGTCCGCCGGGGAATGCTGCGTACCTGCCTGGACCATCTCGCGGCCGGGGGATGCGTGCTGATCCAGCGTGAGGGCAGCGACTGGCACGACGTGGTGCCCCGGGAGCGCAAGGTAGGTGACGGGGTGGCCAGGGTCCTCTCGTCCGAACCAGTCGGCCCCGGCGTCAACTCGGTGCATTTCGAGTACGCCTTTCCCGACGCGGTGTGGACGCAGACGTTCCTGTCCCGGCCGCTGTCCACGGAGCAGTTCGAGCAGGCGCTGGCCGAGGTGGGGTTGCGGGTGGACGCCTACCTCACCGACGACGGAACGTGGGTACGCGCCGTCCCCGCCACGACGACCTGACCGAAGCTCAGCCGCCCGCCATGGCGCCGACCACCAGGAACGGCTCGGCGCCGTCGGCCACCTCGCCGGGCAACGGCTTGTCGGGGTCGTCGTGGGAGAGGTCCTGCTGGCAGGCGAAGAAGCGGACGAACGCGCGCCGACGTCGCGTCTTCGGGTCGCGGATCGTGCCACGCAGCATCGGGTAGCGGGCCTCCAGGGCGTCCAGCACCAGCGCCTGTGTCGGCTCGCCGGGCACCTCCAGCTGCACCTCGCGGTCCGCTCCCGACAGGGTGCGCAGGTGTGCGGGGAGCACGACGCGGATCATGGCAGCGTCTGGACTTCGACGGACAGGACCGCCGGGAGGTCGCGCACGATCGGCGCCCAGCTGTCGCCGGCGTCGGCCGAGGCGTAGACCTGGCCGCCGGTCGTACCGAAGTAGATGCCGCATGAGTCCAGCGAGTCGACTGCCATCGCGTCCCGCAGGACGTTGACGTAGCAGTGGCTCTGCGGGAGGCCCCTGGACAGCGGCTCCCAGTCGTTGCCTCCGGTGCGGCTGCGGTAGACGCGCAGCTTTCCCTCGGGCGGGAAGTGGTGGGAGTCGCTGGTGATCGGGACGACGTAGATGGTGTCGGGCTCGTGCGCGTGGACGTCGATCGGGAAGCCGAAGTCGGTCGGCAGGTTGCCGCTGATCTCGTGCCAGGAGTCGCCGGCGTCGTCACTGCGCATGACGTCCCAGTGCTTCTGCATGAACAGCACGTCCGGCCGTGACGGGTGCATGGCGAGGCGGTGGACGCAGTGCCCGACCTCGGCGTCCGGGTCCGGGATGCCCTCGGATTTCAGGCCGCGGTTGATCGGCTGCCAGGTCTTTCCGCCGTTGTCGGTGCGGAACGCCCCGGCGGCGGAGATCGCCACGAAGATCCGATCGGGGTCGGTGGGGTGGAGCAGGACCGTGTGCAGGCACATACCGCCGGCGCCGGGCTGCCAGTGTGGGCCGGATCCGTGCCCGCGCAGCCCGGACAGCTCACCCCAGGTCTGGCCGCCGTCTGTGCTGCGGAACAACGCGGCGTCCTCGACGCCGGCGTAGACGGTCTCGGGGTCGGTCGGGGAGGGCTCGAGGTGCCACACCCGGGCGAACTCCCAGGGGTGCGGGGTCCCGTCGTACCACTGGTGGGTGCCGGGCGTGCCGTCGTAGCTGAAGTTGTTGCCGGCCGGCTGCCAGGTCTTCCCGCCGTCGTCGGAACGCTGGATCACCTGGCCGAACCAGCCGCTGGTCTGCGAGGCGTACAGCCGGTCGGGATCGGCGGGCGACCCCTTCACGTGGTAGGTCTCCCACCCTGGGAAGTGCGGACCGCTGACGTCCCAGTCTTCGCGCCGGCCGTCGGAGGTGAGGATGAAGGCGCCCTTGCGGGTGCCGACCAGAACGCGTACGCCGCTCACTGTGTGCTCCTTCGTCGCGGGCCGAGCCGCTGAACTGTCTACCCTGCGTACCCCGAGGCCAAGCTAGCGGTCCGACCGGCCGCTGTCTTCTCCAATCTTGCGCTTCTGCAGGCCAGCGGGGGCAGCGCCACGACCACGGGCGCGGACCAGGACGGCGTGAGGTCGAGGTGGACGTCGCGTCGCACCGGGGGCCCGGTCGGCGCCACCCGGACCGGCCCTGGTGAGTGGCCGCTGACGCCCTGCTCGGGAAGGAGTTGTCCGAGCGGGTCGGCCCGTCCGGGCAACGCGGCGGCGAGCAGCCAGTAACTGCCCGGCGGGATGCGGGTGAGGACGAAGCCGCCGCCGTCGTCGAGCAGGGCGCCGCTCACCGGCGTACCGCGCGGGGCGCGGCGGGAGAACACGCCGACGTAGACCGCGGCGGAACCGCCCAGCGCGGCCATCGCGACAGGGCTGAGATGGGCCACACCGGTGACCACGCCGCCGTGCCGGTCACCACCGGGCCGGCTCACCGGCCGCGGCGGCTCGGTGGCGAGCGCGTCGGGAAACCGCCGGAACTCGCGCGGGCCGACCCCCACCGAGGCCGCGAACCGGCTGGTGAACGTGCCGATGGAGGTGAAGCCGACCGCGAAACAGACGTCGATGATGCGTTCGTCGCTGTCGAGGAGCAGGCGCTTGGCGTGCTGGAACCGGTGCGCGCTGAGGAACTGGCCCGGCGGGAGGCCGAGGTGGCGTTCGAAGATCCGGGAGAGGTGGAACGGGCTGTAGCCCACGTGGTCGGCGACGTCGCCCAGGCGGATCGGCTCGGTGGCGTGCGCGGCGAGGAAGCGTGCCGCCTGGACCGCGACCTCGAGCATCGCCTCACACCGCCGTACTGCGTATGAACGCCGTCGTTTGGCCAGTTCGGGTCTCGACACGCCAGGCCGGACCGGCGGGCCCACCCTAGAGGATGGGCCCGGCCGGCTCCAGCACCTCGGCTACACCGTTGCCGACCCTCCCCGGGTAGTTACAGGTGCTGGCCAGGCCGACTATATCGAACATGCGTTCGATATGCCAGCTGGAGCCGCAAAGTACGGAGGGCTCGGCGTGAGCGTGCTCTCCGGCGACAAAACTTAAGCGTCGACTTGAATTTCTCGGACGGAAGGCATATGGTTAAGCACATGCTTAAGCATCACGCTGAGGCTGCCGACGGGGTGTTCCACGCCCTGGCCGACGCCAACCGGCGGGCGATCGTCGATCACCTGACCCGCGGCCCGGCAACGGTGAGCGAGCTGGCGCGGCTGCTCGGCGTGACGGTCGCGGCCACGGTTCAGCACCTGCGGGTGCTGCAGGCGAGCGAGCTGGTTCGGTCGGAGAAGGCCGGCCGCGTCCGCACCTGCCAGATCGATCCGTCCGGCCTGCGGCGCGCCGAGGAGTGGCTGCGCCTCCGGCGAACCACATGGGAGCGCCGCCTCGACCGCCTCGGCGACGTCCTCGGCGAGAGCGCGGACGAGCGCAGGTCGCCCCCGACGAACACCACTGAGGAGACCAGATCATGACCGAGCACTCGGTGAAGCACAGCACGTTCACGTTGGAACGGACCTACTCCGCGCCGCCCGCGAAGGTGTTCGCGGCATGGGCCGATCGCGACACGAAGGCGAAGTGGTTCGCGGCAGACGACCCTGCGTACACCCTCGACTTCCGCGTGGGCGGCACCGAGGCGGCCCACGGGCGCACGGACGACGGCGCACAGATCGTCGCCGAGTCGGTCTACCGCGACATCCTCACCGACGAGCGCATCGTCTACACCACGTCGCTGTTCGGCCGCGGGGTGCTGGCGACGGTGTCGGTGACCACGGTCGAGTTCGTCCCCGACGGCACGGGCACGCAGCTCGTACTCACCGAGCAGGGCACGTTCCTCGACGACCAGGAGCATCCCGAATGGCGTGAACAGGGCACCGGCGGCTGGCTGGACGCGCTCGGCCGCGAACTCGGCCAGTCCTGACCGCTCGCCTGCCCGACCTCGCCTCGGTGCCCTTCGACGCCGAAACCGGCAAGGCGGTGGTGGCCGGCGACCAGTGATTCTCCGAGGGACTCGTCACCAACCGGCCACCACTGGATCGGTCGCCGTTGGCGACAGGTGCACCGAACGCGACGACACTGCGACCGTGACCCAACTTTCCCGTCGCCGCCTGCTCGGTTCGGTTGCCGCCACCGCGGCCGGAGCGGGCCTCGCGTCCACGCTGCCGCCGTCCCTCCATCGTGCGATGGCCGCGCCCACGCGGCCAGGTGGCCTGAAGGCCGTCGAGCACGTCGTCGTACTCATGCAGGAGAACCGGTCGTTCGACCACTACTTCGGCACGATGCGCGGAGTCCGTGGGTACGGCGACCGCACGCCGCTGAGGTTGCCCAGCGGCCGGCCGCTGTCGCATCAGCCGCGACCCGGTGGCGGAGAGGTGCTGCCGTTCTCGGTACGTGAGGGCGCCGAACGCGCGCACCGCGACCCGTCCGACATCCAGTACCTCGGCGCGCTGGACCACAGCTGGCCGGGAAGCACGAAGGCGTGGGCGCGCGGCTGGTACGACGACTGGGTGGCCGCGAAGACCGAGGCCACCATGGCGTACTACGAACGGCGCGACATCCCGCTGCAGTACGAGCTCGCGGACACCTTCACCCTCTGCGACGCCTACCACTGCTCGGTGTTCGGCTCCACGAACCCGAACCGCAACTACCTGTGGAGCGGCAAGGTCGGTTTCGAGCCCGGCACGACGCAGCGGGCGGTCACCAACGCGGCGTACGACTACGACCACCCGGGTTACGAGTGGACGACGTATCCCGAACGACTGGAGGCAGCCGGCGTCCCCTGGCAGATCTACCAGGAGTGGGACAACTTCACCGACAACGCGGTGGAGTACTTCCGCCCCTTCAAACAGGTGGGTACGAAGGCGCTCACCGCGGTGGACGAGAAGTTCCGTACCACCGAGGAGCTGTACTTCGCGCTGTTCGACCGGCCCGAGGCCGAGCGGCGGCGCCTGCTGGACCAGCTGGCTGCCGGGCGGGCGGGTCTCACCCCGGCTGAGCGCAGCCTGTTCGACCGGGCGCTGTACCGCAGCGAGCCGGAGAGCCTGGTCCCCCGGCTGCGTGCCGACATCGCCGCCGGCCGGCTGCCGAAGGTGAGCTGGCTGGTGCCGTCGGCGGTCGACTCCGAGCACCCCGGCTCCTCCACTCCGGTGGGTAGCGCCAACCTGATCTACGACGTGCTGGACGCGCTCGCGGAGGACGTGGACACCTGGTCGAGGACGGTGCTGTTCGTCAACTTCGACGAGAACGACGGGTACTTCGACCACGTTCCGCCGCCGGTGCCGCCGCGTCCGGCGTCCGGCAACGGCGAGGACTGGTACGACGGGCAGCCCATCGGACTCGGCCCGCGGGTGCCGATGACGGTGGTCTCGCCCTGGACGATCGGCGGACACGTCGACTCCGAGGTCTTCGACCACACGTCGGTGCTCCGCTTCCTCGAACGCTGGACCGGCGTGCGGGAACCCAACATCAGCACGTGGCGGCGTACGGTCTGCGGTGATCTCACGTCCGCGTTCGACTTCGGTCGGCAGGGCCGTGCGCCCAGGCTCGACCACCCCGGGCCGGTGCCCGCGCCGATCGACCGCTGGCACCCGCAGCCACCGACCGACCAGTCCGTGCCGCCGCAGGAGCCGGGCCACCGGCCGGCGCGTGCTCTGCCCTACCGTCCGGCAGTGAGCACCCGGCTCGAGGGCGGTGGACGGCTCGCACTGACCCTCACCAACGACGGAACGGCCTCGGCACACTTCGCGATCTATCCGTACGCCGGGGAGTTCGACCGGCCGCGTCATCTCGACGTGCACGGAAACCACGTCGAACGGGTGCAGGTGTCCGGTGGACGGTATCGGCTCGGCGTGCAGGGCCCGAACAGGTTCTGGTACGAACTCGCCGGGACGGTCGCGGGTTCGGCCGCCGGGGTCGACGTGCGCGTTGCCGCGCCGGTCGGCGGGCTCCAGCTTCGCCTGCAGGTGAGCAACGCCAGTGGGACGGCCGTGACCCTTCGGCTGCGCGCCCTCGACCACGGTGACGCCGACCGGACGCTCAGGCTGTCCGCCAGGCAGCGGCGGATGCTCGAGTGGCCGACTGACGACGGGTGGTACGACATCGAGGTGCAGGCGGCGGAGGACCCGACGTTCCGCCGTCGGCTCGCCGGCCGGGTCGAGGACGGGCGAGCGGGGCGGACCGCCTGACTCCCTGATCGCCAGAGGGCCCGCCGGTCGACGACCGGCGGGGAAGAGACGCGATGACGCCCGTCGACCACAGCACGCGGACGTCAACCCAGCAAGGGGGATCGCCTGACCTATGCAGGACGAGCCGGTTCACCGAGAGTGCCGGTGTGGCTATGGTCGGGATTCGTGCTTACCGATGACGGCGCCGCCGACAGGTTCCATCCAGACGGGATCACGCGCCGTCGTGTGCTCGCAGGTGTCTCTGCACTGGGACTGACCGCGCTCGCAGGTGGGGCGCGGGACCAGGCGGTGGCCGCGACCGCGAAGGTCGCACCCGGCGCGGCCGCGAAGGCGCCGCCACCCACGACCGAACTGCTCGCCGTCTCCGGTCCGGGGCAGCCGCGCTGGCTGTCGGTGCCGATGAGCCGGATCGTCGTCAATCCGTACGACTTCAACCAGACCAGCAGCGAGCTCGAGCAGAACAGCGGGCCCGAACTCCCACTGTCGGTCGGCTACTACGCCCACAACCAGGCGACCCGGGTGCCTTCGTTGTTGAGCTTGTACGTCCGACCTGACGGTGAACCTGACCCGAAGCCGCCGGCGGTGGCGTTCGCCGACGACTTCGACGACCTCTCGCCGCAGTGGAGTGCCGAGCCGGGAGTAGTGGCCGCCACTGCCAACTCGCGGTTGACGATGACGCTGCCGGACTCCGCGCCCAACCCCTGGGGGGCGTTGTCGCGGACACTGACCGTGGACGTCGACGCATTCCCGGTCGTGACTGTCGACGTCACCAGCGTCGCCGGTGCGTGGGCCTTGAAGGTGAACGAGGGTGACGCACCGGTCGACACGGTGCTCCAGGGAGACACGACGGCGACCGGGGCGTTCTCCTACGATCTTCGCAGGTTCACCGGCTGGTCGGGCACGAGAGCCTTCACCCTGCGGCTGTTCGTCGTCCAGAAGAACGCGCCGCTGGTCGTGGACCGGATCGCTGTGCAGGCGGAGCCGACCTCGTGGCTGGAGGCCGCGAAGGACTTCTCCACCACGTGGCGGCCGCAGGCGCTGGAGTTCTTCGCGGACTACGCCTCCGGGGGCGGCGTGCGCGGACGGGACCAGTTCCACGACGCGGAGAGCCTCACCCGGGTGCTGGCCGTGCGAGACGTCACCGGAGGCCGGAAGCTGATGCTCGCCGGGCGCTTCACCGGGGAGATCGCGCTCGACGGCCGCGGGGTGGTGACCGTGCGAGCGGAGGCGTTCAGCTACTCGGTCACGGTCGGTCGGGGTGCGCAGATCCGCTACTACGCGAACGAGACGGACCTGCGCGCCGGTGGCCCCGAACTCGAGGTGCCACCTCCGAGCGGGTGCTGGGGTGTGGTGGTTCCTGCCGAGGACCGCGCTGTCGGCCTCGGTTTCGCCTACGCCGGCGAAGCTTCGGCGCGGTCGGCGCAACGGGCGCTTGACGCGGCCCGGCCCGACGCGGCGGCCCGGGACCAGGCCCGCTGGACGGCATTCTGGAACGCCGAGCTCGAACGCGTCCCACGCCCGGGTGATTTCACCCTGCCCGGCGTGCCGGCCAACGGGGTCGGGCCGGATGACGTCGCCGCGACCTACTACCGGGCCTGGCACTTTCTCGCGGCCAACACCCTTCCGGAGGCGCCCGAGGTCGGCTACCACCACCCACAGGTCGCCACCGGCAAGCCGTCGATGTGGAACTACGGCGCTGATGGCGCTCGCCCATCCGCCAGCTGGGACAGCCTGCTCGGCATCCAGTACCTCGGCTACCTCCGGCCCGACGTCGCCTGGGCGTCGTTCGCGGGCCTGATGTCGCTGGTGGACGCCGACGGTAAGCTCGGCGGGGAGAGCCTGCCCAGCCGCAAGGCGCAGACCGCTTGGATGCTGTACGCGGTGACCGGGGACCGCGCTCGCCTCACCGGAATCTACGCCGATCTGCGGCGGTATCTGCTGTGGGCACAGGAGAATCCACGGTGGATCTTCGGTGACCACGACATTCCCGACGAGCGCGACGCGGAGTTCGTCGTCTCGCTGATCGTCGACTTCGGGTACGCCGAGCGGATCGCGGACGTCGTCGGTGAGCCCGGCGACGTGCCTATCTGGCGTGGGCGCAAGGAGCAGTTGACGCGCGACTACGGGAACTGGTTCTTCCCGGCGGGCGGCATCTCGTCCACGCTGCAGTACCACTATCTAAAGGGCAGTCACGCCGACAGCCCGGGTAACACGCTGTGGGTGTGCACCGGCCTGCACCTGCCGCAGCTGACCGCGCGGCAGCGAAGTCTGCTGACCGAGCGGTTCATGGCCTCGTTCTCACCGGTCGCGACGTTGGCGGGCTTCGGCTTCCCCGACGTGAAGGCGCCCGACGTCACCTACACGACGTACGGCCTGTTGGAGAACGGCATGGCCGCCGAGGCGGACGTGTTCGTGCAGGCGAACATCCGCGACATCGTACGAGCCGGTTCGTTCGCCGAGGTGTACGACGACCCGCCGAGCGGTCCGGTCGGTACGGGCGTCCGGCCGTCGATGTTCGGCGCGGTGAACCTGGTGGACTTCGTGTGGCTGCGGAACGGCTGTCGAGCCGACGACGGTACACCCGTGTTCGTCCGCATGTCGGGTGACGTGGACGGCGGGCTGTCCGGGCTGACCTACCACGGGCGGACGTTCGACGTGGAGGTCGACGGTGCCGCCGGGATGATCCGCCTGTCCGGTGCGGCGATAGCCGGTACGCCACGGTGCCGGCAGCTCCCGGCGCCGGTCGGCACCTCCGTCCCCCTGCCGGACAGCTGTGCCCGATGAGTGAACTCGGCCGGCGCCCGGGATTCGGCATTCGCCATCCGGACCTGCTGGCCCTCCTCGAACGGCATCCACGTACTGCCGGGTGGCCGGCCCGAGCCGGGTGAGACGCCACCGCAGACCGCTGTTCGTGAGGTGTACGAGGAGACGGGCTGGCACCTGGACCCGGAATCCCTTGTGCCGCTGGGGTTTCTGCATCTGCGGCGGCTGGTGGACGCTCCGCCGGACCACCCCTATCCGCATCCGGACTTCCTGCAGCTGGTCTACCTCGGTGTCGCGAGGACCCGGGCGGTGGGTGCCGGAGAGGACTGGGCCGACCTCGCCGGATGGGAGCTCGGCACGTTCCTCGCCGACGCCGGGGAGGTCGTCAAGCTGAACTTGCCCGCGATCTCGGTCGCCTTCGTCGACGCCGCGCTGCGGATCGAGGCCTAGCCGGATCCGAGCAGGAGCGGGAGAGTCCGTACGCCGGTGAGGTTCGGCGAGGGGAGGAAGGCCGGCGGCTCGTCCGGGTCGGTCCGCAGGTGCGGGAACCGGTCCAACAGGATGTTCAGCGCGACCCGGCCCTCCAGGCGGGCAAGCGGAGCCCCGATGCAGAAGTGGATGCCGCGCCCGAACGCCAGGTGCGGGTTGGGATCGCGGCCGGGGTCGAAGACGTTCGGGTCGGTGAACTGCCGCGGGTCCCGGTTGGCCGCGGCCAGCACCACCATCACCATCTGTCCGGTCGGGATCGGCGTTGCGCCCACCTCGACGTCGGTGTTCGTCACCCGGGCGAGGGCGGCGAACGGGCTGAGGAACCGCAGCGACTCCTCGATGGTCCCAGGCACCAGGGAGCGGTCGGCGCGTACTCGCGCGGCGACGCCCGGGTGGGCGTCCAGGCACAGCACCGTGTTGCCGAGCAGCATGGTGGTGGTGATGTGCCCGGCGATCAGCAGCACGTTGGCGAAGTTGACCACGGCCGCGTCGCTGAGCCGCTCACCGTCCACCTCGGCCTCGACAAGCTTGGTGAGCAGATCCGCGCGCGGACGCCGGCGCCGCTCGGCGGCGTGCTCGCCGAGGTAGTCGGTGAGGTGGTGCAGCTGCTCGAACGCCCGGTCCATGGCGCGTTGCTGCTGCTCGCTCGGCTCGACGAGGGAGAACTGCTCGGAGCTGCTGAACGCGCCGTCCACCCACTGCTTGAACAGGTGCCGGTCGCTGCTGGGGACGCCGAGGAGTTCGGCGATGACGATGACCGGAAGCGGATAGGCGAGGTCGGCGACCAGCTCCATCCGGTCCGGCTTCACCCGGTCGAGAAGTTCGTGGGTCAGATCGGCGATGCGGGGCTCGAGATCGGCCACGACCTTCGGTGTGAACGCCCGGCTGACCAGCTTGCGGAGCTTGTGGTGCTCCGGCGGGTCCATCGTCGGCAGGTTCCCCTCGACGAAGTCCCGGCGGGGTACGAAACGGCTGGTGTCGGAGGAGAAGGTCTGCGGGTCGGCGAGGATGCGCACCGCCTCCGGATAGCCGTACACCTTCCAGAATCCGAGCCGCTCGGCGTACTCCACCGGCGCCGGCGGCGCCTGTCCCCGAAGCCAGAACTGGTCCGGATGGGTCGTCCACGTGTCCGCGACCGTGGTCATCGTTCCCCCGATGCGCCGCTCCCGTCGGCCGTCAGTGGGACGGCCTCCATCCAGCGTCCGTCAACGACCGGGCGGTGGTCAACGGCCGCGGGTCCTCACCGTCCGGACCTGAGCCTGTCCGAACCGAGTCCGAACGCTGAACGACGCTTGACAATCCCCGCATCGCCGCGACACGTTGCGCATAAGGCGTAACCAGAACAGATGCGGCGGCGTGCGGCTTGTGGGGCAGCACGCGGGCCGCGCCGGCGCGACCAGGGTCAGGAGATCCTCAGCATGCTGACGCAGGAGCAGGTGGCGCGCTTTCGCGCCGACGGGTTCGTGAAGGGTTCGCGGGTGCTCGACGACGGGGAGGTCGACGAGCTGCGTGCGGAGATGGAACGCGTCATCGAGCAGCGCGACCGCACCGACGTTCCGAAGCCGGTCCAGCTCGCAAACCTGGGCACCGACGAGCGCCCCATCTGGCAGATCGTGAACATCTGGCAGGCCAGCCCGGCGTTCGAGCGGCTGATCCACAACCCGAAGATCACCGAGGAGCTGGCCCAGCTCAGCGGCGCGAAGCAGTTGCGCGTCTGGCACGACCAGATCCAGTACAAGCCGGCCGAGCAGGGCGGTCTGCTGCACTGGCACCAGGACGCGCCGCTGTGGCCGATCCTGACACCGGACACGCAGGTGACCGCCTGGGTCGCCCTGGACGACGTGGACGAGTCGAACGGCTGCATGAGCATGGTGCGCGGCTCGCACCTGTGGGGCGACCAGATGGACTTCCTGCGGCGGACCGAGGACGACCCGGCCCTGCCCGAGACGTACGAAGGAAAGCCGGTCGAGGTGGTCCTGCGCCCGGTCGCCAAGGGTGAGGTGCACTTCCACCACTCGCTGACCTGGCACGGTTCCCACGGCAACACCAGCAACCGCCCCCGCCGGGCGATCGCCGTCCACGTGATGGGTGACGACACCCGCTACGCCGCGGCCGGCGAGCACATCATGAAGAAGTTCGTCACCGTCGGCGACGGCGAGCTGATGACCGACGACGCGTTCCCGGTCGTGTGGTCACGCGCGGCTCGGTCGGCGTCGCGGTAGGACGGCCGGCACACCGGCAAACCTGTCCCTCCGTAGCCGCGTCCTGACGGGCCGCCGAGCCCTTGTCCGTTCCCGGATAAGGGTTCCGCCCCGTCCGGGCCGGTGTGGAAGGGTCGGTGCGGACATACGAGATTCCGCACCGCTGGGAGGCATGGACGTGAGCAGGCTGAAGGTCGCTGTGGTCGGTTGTGGGGGCGCGGCGACCGGGCACGCGCTGGCGCTGGCCAATCTGGCCGACTTCGAGATCGTGGCGTTGGTCGACCCGAGCGAGCGAAACCTCGCGAGTTTCCGCACCAGGGTGCCGGCTGTCGCCGACGTACCGGCGTACGCCGACGTGGAGCAGCTGTACGACGCCGGTGTCGAGGTGGAGGCACTCACCGTGGTGACCCCGCACACCCTGCACCACCCGATCGTGGTGGGGGCCATCAAGCGCAACCTGCACGTGCTGTGCGAGAAGCCGCTCACCTGCGACCCGGCGCACGCGCGCGAGATCGAGTCCGCCGCGGCGACGGCCGGGGTGACCGTGATGGTGCGCTACCAGCGGCGGTTCGACCCGGCGTACCGCTACATGCGGGAGGTCATCACCTCCGGGGAGCTCGGCGAGCTGCGGTCGATCATGGTTTCGGTCGGCCAGCGCTGGCTGAAGAACACCGTGGGCACCTGGCGGCAGGACCCGGCCCTGTCCGGCGGCGGCATGCTGATGGACAGCGGCTCCCACCTGGCCGACATGCTGTTGTGGCTGGTCGGCAAGCCGGTGGAGACCGTCTCGGCGCTGGTGGACAACGCCGGGTCGCCGGTGGACATCAACACCGCCGCGACGGTGTCGTTCGCCGGTGGTGTGCAGGGCCAGCTTCACGTCGTGGGGGACCTGGCCACCACCTGGATGGAGAACGTCGCCGTCTCCGGCACCAACGGCCTGCTGCGGTACGAAGCCGACCCGCAGCACCCGTGGCGTACCGGCCGGGTGGTGCACTACCGCGACGGCGAGCTCGTGCAGCCGGTGAACCTCCCGGAGCCCCCGGAGATCCACCAGGCCCTGCTGGCAACGATCCGCGACGGGGCCGTCAACGAGGCGCCGCCCGCAGCCGGAATCGCGGTGGCCGAGCTGAGCGAGGCGATCTACCGGTCGGCCGGCCAGGGCGGTGCCCGCATCTCCCTCCGCTGATCAACCTCTGACCGGAACGCGCGGTTGTCGTTGCGCGCGGCTGTGTCGGGGCATAGACCGATGGAGCGGGGCGACCGGCGCCCCGCACGCGGAGGTGCGGGATGAGTGACCTTGAGACGGACTTCACCAGTGCCGTGAAGGCGGTGTCCGCGCTCGGCGCGGACCAGGACCCGGGCAACGACGTCAAGCTGCGGCTGTACGCGCTGTACAAGCAGGCGACGATCGGCGACGTGGACGGCAAACGGCCCGGGTTCACCAACCCGGTCGGGCGGGCCAAGCACGACGCGTGGGCGTCGGTGAGCGGAATGAGTTCGGCGGAGGCCAAGCGGGCGTACGTCGACCTCGCCGCCGACCTGATCCGCTGACGCCCCGACCCAGGAGTACGCGATGACTGACGCCGGGCGGGTCGCACTGGTCACCGGGGGCGCCAGCGGTATCGGGCTGGCGACGGCCCGGCGGCTGGCGGGCGGCGGGGACCGCGTCGTCATCGTCGACCGCCGCGCCGAGGCCGGGGGACGAGCCCGGGACGCGTTGCGTGCGGACGGCCTGGACGTCACCTTCGCAGCCGCCGACGTCACCGTCGAGGAGGACGTCGTACGGGTGGTCGGCGCGGCGGAGGAGCAGGTCGGCCCGGTCGCGGTCCTGGTCAACAACGCCGGGATCTTCGAGCCGGTGCGGTTCGTCGAGGCGCCCACGCCGGTCTGGCAGCGCACGTTCGACGTGCTGGTGAAGGGCGCCTACCTCTTCTCCCGCGAGGTCGCCGCCCGGATGGTCGCCCGGGGCACCGGCGGCGTCATCGTGAACGTCTCCTCGATCAACGGCAACCGGGGACTGGCGGAGTCCAGCCACTACAACGCGGGCAAGGGTGCGGTCGACCAGCTCACCCGGTGCCTCGCGCTCGAGCTCGCCGACCACGGCATCAGGGTGAACGCGGTCGCACCGGGCTTCGTGGACACCCCGATGTCGGTCGTCGACGGGGAGAACGAGCTGGAGAGCGAGGAGTTCCAGTCGGTCTACGTGCGTGGCGGGCGGATCCCGATGCGGCGTGCTGGTACGCCTGCCGAGGTGGCCGAGGTGGTGGCGTTCCTCGCCTCGCCTGCCGCGGCGTACGTGTGCGGGGCGATCGTGCCGGTCGACGGCGGCCTGGCCGTGACGTTCTAGGACGCGTCCTGCCGGTCGGTACTTCCGGACCCCTTGGCGGACGGCAACGCCGGGCCGGCGAAGCCGAAGCTGACCACGGGGTCGATCCCGCCTGCGCGGATCCGCTCGAGAACGAACAACTCGTGGGGTACGACCGGCTCGGGCAGGGCGTCCAGTGGAAACCACCGCAGGTCGGCGGCCTTCTCCGGCTCGACCAGGTGGGGTTCGCCGGCCCAGGTGCGGCACTGGAGGAAGAAGTCGACCCGCTCGTCGATCGGGTCACCGGTGCGGCCGGTTCGGTGCATGGCGGTGAGGGGGGTGAGGTCGGCCGGGTCGATCTTCACCGCTAGCTCCTCCCGGGCCTCCCGGCAGGCCGCCTCGAACACCGACTCGCCCTCCTCGACGTGCCCGGCAGCGGCCATCGCCCAGTGGTCGTCCATGTAACCGGTGCCCTGGCGTAGCTGGAGGAGCACCTGCTCGGCGCCGTCCACGGTGCGGCGGAACATCACGTACGCGGCGGGGACCACCTGGAACCGATCGGTCACCTCCACACCGTACCGGCCGGTGCGGTGAGCACGTGTTAGCGTCCTGGGCGACCGACCAGTCACGGAGGCAACGTGCGAGACCCGGGAGCGCGGAGGTGACCGCCGGACGCGGGCCGGCGCCCTCCGGCCGAGGACAGGCCACCCGGGCAAGGCTGCTGGACGCCGCCGCCCAACTCGTCGGCGAGGTCGGCTGGGGCGCGGTGTCCACCCGCCTGGTCGCCGAACGTGCCGGCGTCAACGCAGGCCTCGTGCACTACCACTTCTCCTCGGTGGCCGACCTGGTGCGCGAGGCGGTGATGCGGACGGCTCGCGAGGCCGTCTTCCAGTTGGTGGACGTCCTGAGCCGGGCGACCGACGTCCGCGCCGGGGTGGACACGCTCTTCGGATTCCTGCGCCCCTACACCGGCACCGACCCGGCGTCGTTGCTGATGATGGAGGGCTTCCTCGCCGCCACGCGGGAGGAGACCCTGCGCGCGGAGTTCGCCGCGCTGATCGAGGAGGTCCGGCAGCGGCTCGCGGACTGGCTGGCGGCGTGCGGGCACCCCGACCCGGTTGCGTCCGCCGGTGTGTTCGCGGCACTGATCGACGGACTGCTGTTGCACCGCGCGGTGCTGCCGGACCTGGATCTGGAGGCGTACCAGCGAACCGTGACGAGGATGCTGTCGGCGGGCGTTCCCGAGGAGGGTGGCCGGGATGAGTGACGCCGGACTGCCGGCGAGCGACCTGGCCGAGCTACGCGCCCTGATCGAGGCGGACCGGGAGCGCACCGCCGAGCGGCTCGCGTTCCTCACCCGCGACCTGACCGGCATCGTGGAGTCGGCCGCGCTGGTGGCCACCGACGACGAGCACGATCCGGAGGGCTCGTCCACCGCGTTCGAACGCGCACACGTGCAGGCGCTCCTCGACCAGGCACGTGAACACCTGCGTCAACTCGACCTTGCGCTGGGCCGGATGGCCGCCGGGACGTACGGCACCTGCGAACGTTGCGGGCGGCCCATCCCGGTCGAACGACTGCGGATCCGTCCGGCGACCACGACCTGTGTCACCTGCGCCGCTCGGTCGCGGTGAAATCCTCGGTCAGCCGCTGACCGGACCCCGCTCGCCCGGTCGCACCAGACCCGTCTCGTACGCAAGGATCACCGCCTGCACGCGATCACGCAGGTGGAGCTTGCCGAGAAGCCGCTTCACGTGCGTCTTCACCGTCGACTCCTCCACGAACAGTGTGCCCGCGATCTCGGTGTTGGACAGTCCACGGCCGATGAGTTCGAGGACCTCGCGTTCGCGCGGCGTCAGCGTGCGCAGCCTGCCGAGGGCGCCGGGATCGGCAGGGGGGCGGCCGTGGCCGGCCATCCGGTCGATGACGGTACGGGTGACGGCAGGGGACAGCAGGGACTCACCCGAGCCGATCGTGTGGATCCCGGCGATGAGCTGCTCGGGCCTGGTCCGCTTGAGCAGGAAGCCGGACGCGCCGGCGGCGAGTGAGCCGTAGACGTACTCGTCGTCGGAGAACGTCGTGAGGATGAGGATCCGGGCGTCCGGGTCGGCCTCGACGATGGCGCGGGTGGCGGCGATGCCGTCCAGCTCCGGCATCCGTACGTCCATGAGTACGACGTCCGGGCGGGTCCGGCGGACCTCCTCGACCGCCTCCCGTCCGTTGCTCGCCTCGCCCACCACCTCGACCGTCTCGTCGGTGGACAGGACGGCGCGGAGCCCGGCCCGCATCAGGTCGTCGTCGTCGACGACCAGAACCCGGAGCGCGGGGCTCGAGCCGCTGCCCTCGCCGACGCTCACCGGCCACTCCCGTCGAAGGGCAGCCGGGCCCTCAGCCAGAACGTGCCGTGGTCGGCGCGGGCTTCGAACGACCCGCCCAGCAGGGTGGCGCGTTCGCGCATGCCGATGATGCCGTGGCTGGCCCCGGAGGTTCCCGGCGCGTCGCCGGCCGGGAGGTCGGAGGAGCCGGCCGGCACGGTGGCGAAGGTCCGCGAGGACTCGGGCACCGGATTCCGTACGGCGAGTTCGACCGCGTCCGGCTTGTGGTCCACCGTGACGTGGGCGGTTCCGGTGCCGTGCCGAGCAGCGTTGGTGAGCGCCTCCTGCAGGATGCGGTAGGCCGCCCAGGCCACCCCGCGCGGCAGTGGCCGGGGCTCCCCGCGCACCTCGCTGGTGAGGACCAGCCCGTCGGAGCGCTGCTCACTCAGCAGCTCCGCCAGGGCGCCGGGGTCGGCGGGCGGGGGTGGAACCGCCGGGTCGTCCTCGCGCAGTGCGTGGACCAGCCGGTCGATCTCGGTGATCGTCGCGCGGGCGACGTCCTCGATCGCCGCGATCGCCTGCCGGGAACCGGCGGGGTCACGCTCCTGCAGCAGCCGGGCGGCGCCGGCCTGGACGAGGATCACGTTGATGGCGTGCCCGGCGGAGTCGTGCAGCTCCCGGGCGATCCGGGTGCGTTCCTCGGCCACCGCGAGCCGGCGTTCGCGTTCGGCGTCGCGGAGAGAACGCCGGGCCTGTTCCTCCAGGCCCGCCAGGCGTTCTCGTCGCAGCCGCGCCCGGTCACCGGCGATCCACAGGCCGACGAAGATCGCCACCCACAACAGCAGGCCCGAGACGATCGCCTCCAGGTGGACTCCGGCCAGGGTGTAGACGAACGTGAGGAACGGGACGAACGCCGCGACAGCGGTCATCGCGACCAACCGCCGGGTGCGGCCCGCATCGCCGTAGGCGCGGGCCACCTCGTACGCCGCGATCGCCGCGCCGAGCGGAAGCTCGAACGGGTACCGCAGATAGAGGAGCAGTCCGGTGGCCAGGGCGGTCAGCAGGTAGACCGTGAGTGGTGCGAACCGGCGGGCGGCCAACGGGAGGGTGGCCAGCGCGCCCACGACGACGGCCACCTGGTCCAGGCCTCGCATCCCCGGGTCCGGAGTGCCGAACCCGCCGGAGCTGAGCACGCCCACCGAGACGACGAACGCCACCACGGCGACGGAGAGGTCGACGGCCAGGCCGGTGTAAGGCCGCGCCATGGTCCAGATTCGTCGGAGCACCCGCCCAGAGTAGGTCCTCCAGGCCGCCCGGCGGATCCCTCGACCGGAGCATGGCCCGTACCCCCGCGGGGGTACGCGAGGACCCTCCCGCAGGGCGTTCTCGGGAAGTGCCCGGCCTTCGTAGCGTCGCTGCGTCACCACAGGAGGTGCGTAGCGATGGCTGAGCAGCCGCGGGTCGAGTCCCGCTCCCCCCACCCGTCCGTGGACGAATCCAGCCGCCAGGGCAGCGTCTTCGAACGGTTGGCCGACTGGTCCGCACGGCACCGATGGTCGGCGCTGGTGCTGTGGGTCGTCGTGCTCGTCAGTGCCACCGTGGCCGCGCAGGCGGCAGGATCGGCGTACCAGAACGACGTCTCGCTGCCGGGCACCGAGTCCCAGCAGGTGACCGACAGGCTGGCCGCGGAGTCGCCGGTGCAGGCGGGCGGCACGATCTCGGTCGTCCTGCAGGATCCCGGCGGCATCGGTTCGGCGGACACGAGGGCGCGGGTCGGCCGGATGCTCGCCGCCGTTCGTGAACTGCCACACGTCGCCGACGTCACCAGTCCGTACGCCGAGCGGTACGCGGTCAGTGCGGACGGAACCATCGCCTACGCCACCGTGCTGCTGGACGCTCCGTCGCCGGACGTTCCGGTCGAGGCGGTGCGGGCGATCATCGACACCGCGCAGCAGGCCGGCGACGGCGGCCTGCGAGTCGAACTCGCCGGTGACGCCGTACGAGATGCCGAGGACGGCGGCGGCGGTGCGGCCGAGGGGGTCGGGTTGCTCGCCGCGCTGGTGATCCTGGTTCTGATGTTCGGCTCTGTGCTGGCGGCGAGTCTGCCGATCGTGATCGCGGTGTTCGCCGTGGGGGCGACCGTGGGTCTGGTCGCACTGGCCTCGCACGTCGCGGTGGTGGCGGACTTCACCACGCCGGTGATGATCCTGGTCGGGCTCGGCGTGGGCATCGACTACGCGTTGCTGGTCTTCTCCCGTTTCCGGACCGAGTTGCTGCGTGGCCTGGATCGCCACCAGGCGACGAAGAGGGCGCTGGACGCCGCCGGACGGACCGTGTTCTTCGCCGGCTGCACGGTGATCATCGCCCTGATGGGCTTGACGGTTCTCGGGCTCGGCGCCCTGCAGGGTGTCGCGGTGGCGGTCGGGCTGACGGTCCTGGTGACGATGCTCGCGTCGCTGACGTTGCTGCCGGCGTTGCTGACGATCTTCGGGAGCAGGCTCGAACGGGCCGTACGCCGGCATGCCGCTCGCGCCCGGTCGGCCGAGGGCGTCCGCTGGCGGCGCTGGTCGACAGCGGTGCAGCGGCGGCCGTGGCCCGCGATCGTCGTACCCGTGGTCGCTCTTGCGGCGCTGTGCGTGCCACTTCTCGACCTCCACCTGGGGTTCGCCGACGCCGGCAACGACCAGGAGACGAAGACCAGCCGGCAGGCGTACGACCTGCTGGCCAAAGGGTTCGGCCCCGGCGTCAACGGCCCCTTGCTGGTACTCGCCGAGGGCGGCCGGCCGGCTGCTCAGGCCGCGCAGCGGGCGCTCACCGGCACCGATGGAGTGGCCGAGGTGACCCCGCCGATGCCCGCGAAGCGGAGTGGTGTGTCGACCCTCCTGGTCTTTCCCGACTCCAAGCCGCAGGACACCGCGACCGTCGACCTGGTGGACCGGCTGCGCGCGGACGTGCTGCCGGGGGTGGCCGAGGAGACCGGTGGGACCTTCCTCGTCGGTGGTGCCACCGCCGCGGTGGTCGACTTCTCCACTGCTGTCAAGGACCGGTTGGCGCTGTTCGCCGGTGTGGTTGTCGGGCTGTCGGCGCTGCTGCTGATGCTCGTCTTCCGCTCGGTGCTCATCCCGTTGAAGGCGGCGGTGCTGAACCTGCTGAGCGTCGGCGCGTCGCTCGGTGTGGTCACCCTGGTCTTCCAGAAGGGCGTCGCCGGCGAACTGTTCGGGGTGGAACCGGGTCCGGTGGAGGCGTTCGTCCCGGTGATGATCTTCGCCATCGTCTTCGGGTTGTCCATGGACTACGAGGTGTTCCTGCTGTCCCGGATGCACGAGGAGTGGGAGCGGACCGGCGACGCGTCGTTCGCGGTCACCGAGGGTCTGGCCACCACCGCGCGGGTGGTGACCGCCGCGGCAGCGATCATGATCGTCGTTTTCGGAGCCTTCCTGCTCGATCCGGGCCGGATGCTCAAGGAGTTCGGACTCGGCCTGGCGGTGGCCGTCCTGCTCGACGCCGTGGTGATCCGCTGCCTGGTGCTCCCGGCCGTGATGCAGGTGTTCGGGGCCCGCGCCTGGTGGCTGCCGAGCCGGCTTCGCCGGCTGCCGCGAGTGGTGATCGAACGATGAACCGCACCGATCCGGCGCCGTCCAGCAGCAGGAGGTACTCCAAGGTGTCCCGTACGAAACTGACCTGGTTCGCACTCGTCGTGCTGGTGTGGGGCGCGATGTTGTCCTTCGGCGGGGTGGCCGCCGAGACGGTGATGCTGTACCCGAACATCTTCGGTGACGCGCCGGCGTCTCTGGACCGGGCGCGGGAGTTCATGGTCGCGGGCGGCCCGAGCGACTACTTCCCGCCGCTCGGCGCGACCGTGACGATCAGCAGCCTCGCCGCGTTCGCGCTCAGCTTGCGCAACCCACGCTTGCGCTGGTGGGTCGCCGGAGCGGCGGCAGTCTTCGTCGCCTGCGAGTTCCTCTTCTCGGTGCTGTTCTTCTGGCCGCGCAACGAGATCATGTTCGTCGACCCGGTGGGCACCCACTCCGCCGCGTACCTTCGCCAGGTCGCCGAGGAGTTCGTCGCCGGGCACTGGGTACGCCTCGCCGGTGGCGCGGTGACCGCAGCGCTCGCCTTCACCGCGTTCGTGCTGTGCGACCGGGAGAGTGCCCGCGCGGCCGCCGTGCCCGCGACCGATGCGGCGGAGGCAGGGCGATGAGCCGGGCGACGCGCGTACTGGGATTCTCCTGGCCGGCACTGGTCGGGCTCGCCGCACTGGCAGCCCCCCGGGTGGTGCTGCACGACCTCGACGTCATCGAGGAGGGCACGTTCGTCAACGGGCTGTTCGTGTTCCTGCCGCCGTTGTGCTGGATCGCGGCCGTGCTGTGGCGGCGGCCGCCACGTCCGTTCCTGACCGTCGTGGTGATCGGCGCGATCTACGCGGTGTTCCTCGCCGCCGGGCACCAGCTGCTGTGGGAGGAGAGCTTCGGAGCGCGGCCGCCGGCGCTCGGCGGCAACCTCGCCGGCCTCGACCCCACAGCGCAGGAACGCATCATCCGTGCCGCCGCCGTCGTGTCCAGTCTCGTCACCGGCCTGCTCGTCGGCGCTGTCACCGGCGCGGTCGCGGCGCTGCTGTGCCGCCTTGTGCCCGCGCCGAAGGGCGGTCGGTGAACCCCTGCCCGAAGGGCCGGGGCCGCGTGTGGCGACCGCGGCCCCGGCACGTCAACTGCTACTTGACGGCAACCTTGACGCCGCCGGAGAACATCGAGTCGTGCAGCTACGGGCACTTGTCTTGCGGCTTGGTGTCGACATGATCGCTGCCGATCCTCGTAGGTCGGCCGTCACATTGGTGACGGTGAAAGAGAAGTCAAATCCGGGTGCGGTCGGATGCGGGCTCCGCCTATGGTTGCGCCGAGCCGACCTCCCGAGTCGACCTCATGGGACCGTTCAGCCCGAAGGGACTCCACGTGCACCTGCCCACCGACGACCCGACCGCGCCGGCGATGGTCGAGATCCCCGGTGGCTGCGTCGACCTACGGGACGACCGGATCGGCGCTCGGTGGCAGGTCGAGCTCGCGCCCTTCTGGCTGGCGCGCGTCCCGGTCACGGTGAACCTTCACCGTGCCGCCACCGCGGCCGAATCCGCGGGATCGGCGAGTGATGCCTTTCCGGTGACGAACGTCAACTGGTTCGACGCGGTCGACCTGTGCAACAAGCTCTCGGCCCGGCACGGACTCCGCCCGGCGTACTCCCGCGACCCGCGCGCCGGCGACGTGATCTGGGACCGCGCAGCCGACGGTTACCGGCTGCCGACCGAGGCGGAGTGGCAGTACGCCTGCAAGGCGGGCACTACCGGATACCGCTACGGCGAACTCGACGACATCGCCTGGTACGCCGACAACTCCGGAGGACGGCCGCACGACGTCGGCGGCAAGGCGCCGAACCCCTGGGGACTGTTCGACATGCTGGGCAACGTCTGGGAGTGGTGCTGGGACCTCTACGACGAGGAGGTCTACGGCTCCTACCACATCTTCCGCGGCGGCGGGTGGGCCGAGGAGGCGCGTGGCTGCGGTGCCACCGTCCGCCGCCGAAGCCATCCCTCGTTCGCGATCGACGACCTCGGCTTTCGGCTCGCCCGTAGCGTGTCCGGTCGTACGCAAGACGACTGAGCGTTCCGTGCAGACAACTTGAGGTTGTCACGGCAGACCCCGACGCCGCGGCCAAACGGCACCGGGCGGCCAGGTCCGGGCGGAACGTCGCGATCTGGCCCGCCGTCGACGGCGTCGCCGACCTCGCCATCCGCGGCCTGTCCGCAGACCAGGCCGCCGAGGCGTACGGCTACATCGACGCCATCGCCCGCGCAGTCAAATCGTCCGGAGACTCGCGCACCCTCAGCCAACTCCGCGCCGACGTCGCCGCCGCCGCCCTACTCACCGGCACCGCCGACATCAAAGACTGCTCGGTCCCAGCGGCCACCAACCACACCTGGCAGGACCAGGCAGCGCAGGGTGCGGTGCAGAAGCAGACCAAGAAGGGTGAGGCTGAGCAGCACCAGTCTGAGCAGGACGAGGCCGAGCAGGACGAGACGCCGCGGGAGGAAACGCCGCGTGACGCTGAACAGCGCGGCGAGCAGGGGTGCTGTGCGGTTCACCGCTACCCCGACCACGACCTGCACAGCGCCGACTGTGACTGCGGCGACTGCGCTCCCGCCGGAACCGCAAACACCACCGCCCACTACACCCCCTGCCACTGCTCCACCGCCCACGACGCTGAAGCCCACGACGCCGCCGCGCGCAGCGCAGCCGCAGAGGACGCAGATAGCAGCCCCATCGGGCAGAACGCAGCGGAACGCGGCGCAGCCACAGGCAGTGCAGCTGCTCACACCGCTGCTCCCGACGGCGGGCGGCCTACCGCGGGTCAGATCCCGCGGCAGAACCGCCGACCCGACGAAACGGCCGACCCGCCTGATCCACCGAGGGGCAACCCGACACCACCACCCACACCGCCGCCCTGGTCGTCCTCGCAGCCGAGCTGGGGGCCGATACGAACGCGCGCCAAGGTGCAGCTGACCATCCCGCTGACCACCCTGATGGGGCTGTCCGCCCAGCCCGGTGAGCTCGGCGGGTTCGGGCCGGTCATCACCGAGGTGGCCCGCCGCATCGTCGCGAACCACCTCGACAACCCCGAAGCCAGATTCTCCGTCGGGGTCACCCACCCCGTCACCGGGCGACTGTTACATCTGCACCCGATACCGGCGAGGTTCCTGCGCGGGCTGCAGGCAGAGCTGGTGCATGCCCGCGACCAGCGCTGCGTATGGACCACCTGCAGGAGACCCGCCGCCACCTGCCACCTCGACCACAACACCGAACACGCCCACGGCGGAGAAACAGCCGTGGACAACATCGCACCGCTCTGCCCGCGCCACCACAAAGCCAAAACCGACCGCGACTGGAAACTCCACCAGACCGGACCCGGCGAACACACCCTCACCGACCCCCACGGCCGGCAGTACCACAGCCGAACACCATCCCTCACCGACCCGGCCGTCGATGACCCAGCGGTCAGCGCCACAACGGGAACGGCCGACGATGACCTCCCACCGTTCTGAGGGGCACTACCCGCCGAACTCCGAGAGATCGCGGGAACGGATCAGCGCGGGCTGGTCGGCGCGGCTGACCCAGGGTGTGTCGTACGTCGGGTCGTTGAGGAACCGGCGCATGGAAAGCCGCAGCCGGATCTGCCCGCTGGGGGCGAGGCGTACGCGCAGCCAACGACTGTCAACCGCGACCTGCGCGGCGTCGACGTCGGCGCCGAGCACGGTGGCGTGCTCGATGTGGTGCTCGGCGAATCCGCCTGCCTGGACGACGACCTCGCGTTGCCCGTCGGCGTCGCAGTTGACCAGGTGCACGGTGGCCGAGGAGCCGTCGACGTGTTCCACCAGCGCGGCCACGTCGGGCGGCAGGCCCGGACGCCGCGCGGCGTGGTCGAAGTAGCGAACGGTCGCGAACTGCAGACCGCCGTGGTAGACGTGCAGCGGCGCACCCAGCATCGTCTGCACGAGTCCCTCGGCGAAAACCGGGCTCATGTCCTGCCAGTGGTGGACGTCCCATTCGGCCGGGTCGCCGTCGTCGGAACGGATCCGGGTCAGGCGTTCCTGGAGTTGACGCTGGTTGACGGCCAGGATCTGCGCAGGGTAGTCCGGGTTGGCGCCGTGCACGTACGCGAACCAGTGCTCGCTGTTGGCGGCACCATTGGCCTTGGCGATCCGGTCCGTCGGCGTTCCCCACTCCGCCGATCCGGGCAACCGGAGCACCCGGTCCAGGTCCTCCGTCGTGTGGCTCACGCTCCAGCACGCGACGGGCACACGCGCGTCCGGCCGCCGGTAGTCCGTCCAGCCGGCGTCGACATGCCGGTGCGGCACCACCCGGCCGCCCGGTCCGGTCTGGTCGTCATGTCCGAGGTCCCACAACGCGTCGAGCTGGGAACGAATCAGGTCCAGGTGCGAAAGCTTCCCGTCGAGCAGAACGCCGTTGGTGCAGGCGATCGCCACCGCCTCGAGGATCTGGTGGGCGCCGTGCGGCCAGCGCCAGCCGTAGTAGCCGCCCCACCACGCGCCGTCCATGTACTGCCCGATCACGTCGTCGGGCCCGACGTTGTCCGGAAGCAAGCCACCGTTGCGCTCGGCGCGCTCCCGCCAGGCGGCGCGATAGCCGAGCACCCAGTCGCGGTAGCGAACCTCCCCGGTGAACAGGTAGGCGTGCGTCAGCAGGCTGGTCGCGGTGAGGTTCAGCGGTACGTCGCCACGGGTCATCCGGGCGTTCATCCGGTCCAGGATGTGTGCGTACGTCGCGTCGTCGGTCCACGGGCACGTGGGCCCGGTGACCCCCGGCAGGTCCTCGAACGGCGGCGGGTAGTTGTCCAGCACCTCCCGGTGGGTGCTCCAGTCCTCGGCGGTGACGGTGAACCGCGGGCCGCGCGAGCCGGTCAGCGGCGAGCGGATCAGCCGGCGGTCCGGGTCGTAGTTCGCCGCCTCCGGGTCCTCGCCGGTGTAGAAGCCCGCGAACCGCACCGCCCGCTGGCGTTCCTTCACACTCGTCGGGTCGGCCAGCGCCAGCAGATACAGGAGGTTGTTCGCCTCGCCGTGGTGCATCCAGTCGTAGTACGCGTCGAACTCGCGGTGGATCTGGCCGTACTCCGTCCACTGCCAGGTGACCGCGTCCCACTGGCGGCGGGCGAGGGTGAGGAGTTCGGTGCGCCCACCGAGCAGGTACAGCATCGGCAGTCCCTGGAACCCCTCGTACGGGTCGTCCGAACCGTCCATGCCCGGCCAGGACTCCCGCCACGGCAGGGTGCCGTCCGGGCGTGCGTAACAGTCGACGAACTCGAGCGCCGCCTGCTCCGAGGCCGCCAGCAGCTCACGCTGCAACCGGGCCCATTCCGGAGGCACGGCCACGTCGTTCGAATCGATCAGCGGGATAGCGTCGGTCGCCCCTTCGGTCGCCGAGTCGGTCGGCTCGTCAGTCAGTACGGTCGGCCGGCTCGGTTCACTCGGCACGCTCGGTTCACTCGGCACGCTCATTCCGTTCGGCACGCTGTCGCTCGGCACGTTCGGCACTGTAGGCACCGCGCGAACCCACCGGGGAAGGTGGCGCCGAGGTCGGCCTGAACCGGTCGGACGTCCCAGCCGGGATCTCAACCGGCGTCGCCGAGGTGGCGCAGGACGGCACGGGCAGCGCGGGTGCCGCTGGCCATCGCGCCTTGGGTGGACGGGGTGTCCCGGTGGTCGCCGGCCACGAACAGCCCTTCGCCCAGGTCGACCGGCTTACGAAGATCGCCGAGCGGAGGCGGGGCGGCCGGCAGCGCCTCGCGGACCACAGCGGTCTCGACGTGTTCCCACGAGTCGGTGGGTACGCCGTACAGCGCGGACAGCCGTGGCCGGAGCTCCGACTCGTCCGGCGGGGCGCCGCCGCCGCGACCGGTCGGTCCGAGGACGGAGGTGGAGATCAGTGCCCGGCCGTCGGTGGAGTACGACGGGGCCGCCGCGGTGAGTACGACGGTGTTGACGATGGTCCTGTCCTCGGCGCCGTCGAGGAGCAGGGTCGGCTCGGCCAACGGCGGTTCGGGCGCGGCGTGGTAGTAGGTCGTGAGCCCGCGAAGGGGCGGAATCCTCAACCCCGGCAGGAGTCTGCCGGCAGTGGCCGGGTCGGTGGCGACCACGACGGCACGCGCACGCACCTCGTTTCCGTCGTACCGGACAAGCCCGGGGGCGACCTCCTCCACCTCGACGCCGGTACGGAGGGCTCCGGCCGGCAGCCGGTCCGTCACCTGGGCTGGAATCGCTCCCATACCTGCCGCGGGAACGATGACGGTGCCGCGGACGAAGCTGCGCCACACCAGGTCGACGAACCTGCTCGAGGTGGTGAGCTGGTCCTCGGCGAGTACGCCGGACAGGAACGGGCGCAGGAACCTCTCCACCGCGGGACCGGCGAGCCGGCGTCTGCGTAGCGACTCCGCGGCCGTGGTCTCCTCCGCCTGCAGCAGCCGGCGTACTGGCGTGAACCCCACGTCGGCGGAGTAGGCGGCCAGCGCGAGCTTCGCCTGCCACGGCAGCAGACTCGAACCGATCGTGGCGGGCAGGTCCGCCGGGTGGCGGCGCGGGTCGCCCAATCGGTGCAGCCTGCCGGCGTACCGCACCAGCGCTCCGGCGGTGAACGGACGCGGATCGAGCGCCGGCAGGTCGAGCCGTCGCCGCACCTGGGGGTAGGACGTGTTGAGCAACTGGAACCCGCGGTCGAGGGTGAACCCGGACCGGTGGTCGGAGGCGACGCGACCACCCGGACGCGCCTCGCGTTCTAGCACGGTGACCGTGCAGCCGGCGGCGACCAGGTCGAGGGCGGCGACCAGGCCGGCCATGCCGGCGCCGACCACCACCACGTCGTACTCGGACTCGACCACCTGACGCCTCCCGCCCACCGGCTGGCCGGTGTCGCATACCTCCCGGCGACCCCAGGTCATCGCCCGGCCACTCGGGTTCCACACGCCCGGCCGGCGTGCGACTCAGGTGCGCAGCCTGCGCAGGAAGGGGTCGCCGGGCTCGGCCGGCGCGAGCCGCACCCGCGCGTCAACCACCACACACGAACTGGTGGTCGCCACGACCGGGTTCAGGTCGAGTTCGGCGACCTCGGGGACCAGTTCGGCGAGCCGGCCGACACGCAGCAACACGTCCACGATGCCGTCGGTGTCCAGTCGGGGGTCGGCGCGTTCCCCGAACAACGCCGGCCCCGCCCGCAGCGCGGTCAGCATCTCGCGGGCGTCCAGGTCGGTGAGCGGCACCAGCCGGTACGTACGGTCGCCGACGAGGTCGGTGTCGACCCCGCCCAATCCGAACGCCACCAGCGGACCGAACGTCGGATCGCCGCTCACCCCCACGAGCAGCTCGCGCCCCGGCGCGGCCATCGGCTGAACGACGACGCCGGTGAGCGCCGATCCGAAACGCTCGTGCAGTACGCCGAAACCGTCGCGTACGGCCGCCTCGTCGGACAGGTCCAGCAGTACCCCGCCGACCCGGCTCTTGTGCAGTACGTCCGCCGCCGCGGCCTTGAGCGCCACCGGCCGCCCGCCGAGCTCGGCGAAGGCCATCGCCGCCTCGTCGGCGTTCCGGGCGACCCGGACGCCGGCCATCGGCAGGCCCACGCGCTCGAGCAGCATGACCACGCCCTCGGGATCCAGCCAGCCGCCGTCCGGGTGCGCGGTGAGGAACTCCGCGACGAGCCCGCGGGCCGCGTCCACGTCGATGTTCGGCAGGTCGGGTACGGTCCCGGCCGGACGGTTGCGCCAGGTGCCGTACCGCACCGCCTTGCCCAGCGCGACGGCAGCGTGGGCGGGGTCACTGAACACCGGCACCGGCCGCCCCGTGGCGGGGTCGGTGGGGTGCAGCGCGTCGACCACCGCCGTCTGTCCGACCCGCACCGCGACGACCGGCAGGCCGAGCTCCCAGGGCACCTCGTCCGCCAGCCTGGGAAGCGGATCGGTCACTGCGGTCGGTGCCGTCAGCACCAGCACCGCGTCCACTCCCGGATCCTCGAGCACCGCCCGCACACACTGGTGGAAGACCTCGTCGGGTACGTCCGCGGTGGTGTCGACAGGGTTGTGCAGGCTGGCCGTCGGTGGCAGCACCGAGCGGAGTTCGGCGCGGGTCACCTCGCCGAGCTCGGGGAGGGTGAGGCCCTGGCGTGCACAGGCGTCGGCGGCGAGGACGCCGATCCCGCCGACGTTGCCGATCACCGCGACCCGCCTGCCGGTGGGCAGCGGCTGCCAGCTCAGCACGCAGGCGGTGGCCACGACCTCGCTGAGGCTGTCCATCGCGAGTACGCCTGCCTGTTCGAACAACGCGTCCCGGTTGACCGCCGGGGTCGCGGACGCGGCCGTGTGTGAGGCGGCGGCGCGCCGGGCGACCTCGCTGGTGCCGGTTCGTACTGCCAACACCGGCTTGCGCGCGGCCAGCGCACGCGCCAGGACCCCGAACTTGCGCGGGTTTCCGAACGACTCCACGTAGATCACGGCCAGGTCCGTGGCCTCGTCGCGCTGCCACCACATCAGCAGGTCGTTGCTGCTGACGTCGAACTTGTCGCCGGTCGACACCAGGCTGGAGACGCCGAGCTCCACGGCGGCGAACTGCTCCAGCAAAGCGATCCCCACCCCGCCGGACTGGGTGACGACACCGACTCGCCCGGCGGGCGCCGGACCGCGGGCGAACGTCGCGTTCAGCCGTACGTCCTCGGCGGTGTTGATCACGCCGAGGCAGTTGGGGCCGACCATCCGCATGCCGTACTTGCGTACTGCGGCCCGCAACGCGTCGGCGCGTTCTGGATGGTCGGTCACGCCGGAGGTGATGACGACCAGCGCGCGGACGCCGCGTTCACCGCATTCCTCCGCCGCCTGCGCGACCGCTGCGGCCGGGACACACAGGACGGCCAGGTCGACGCCGGCCGGCAGGTCGCGTGCGGTGGGGACGCACCGAACGTGCGCCACGACGTCGGCGTGCGGGTTGACCGCGTGGGCGGTGCCCGTGTAGCCGCCGGCCAGCAGGTTGGCCAGCACCGCGTGCCCCACCGCCTCCGGCCGTCGGCTGGCGCCCACGACCGCGACGGCCTTCGGCCGCAGCAGGGCGCCCAGGCTGGCCACGTCGGCGAGGCGTTCCCGCTCGCCGACGGCGGCCGCGTAGCTCGAAGCCCCCTCGACGAGCCGCAGGGTCACGAGGTACGACGAACCCTCCAGTCGCATCGTCATCGGCAGCCCCGCGTCGCGGAACACCCTGACCATGGCGGCGTTCTCGGTGAGCACCTCCGCCACGAGCCGCCGTACCCCGCGGCGCCGGGCCGCGGACGCGAGGTGCTCCAGCAGCAGCGTGCCCAGGCCTTGCGCCTGTTGCCGGTGGTCGACGACGATCGCGACCTCGGCCTCGGCCGGGTCCGACAACACCTCGTAGTGGGCGGCGCCGATCAGGGTCTGCCCGGCGAACGCGCCGACGGTGAGCCGGTGGGCGTCACCGGGCTGGACGAGCGGACCCAGTAGCTCGGGCAGGCCGACCGGATGGGTGGTGAAGAACCGCAGGTAGGTGTCGCGCTCGGGAAGGTCCTGGTGCAGCCGAAGCAGGTCGTCGAGGTCGCCCGGACCGAGGGGGCGCAACTCCACGACCCGTCCGTCGGTGAGGACCGCGCGGACGGTCCGGGTGGTCGGGACGGTCTGCCCGGCTTCGTCCTGCATGACCTTGTCCTGCCCGCCCTCGGCCGGCAGGACATCGTCCTGCCTGCCCTCGTCCGGGGTGACCTTGGTCGCCGGCCGGTCTGGCTCCATGCGTACTCCGTCTCACGTCCCCGCCCCAGCCGGCCCCCACCGGTCCCAGGCACACGGTAAGCCATGGCAGGGCTGCTGCGGGAGCGCTGACCAGGGGGTTCGTTGGGTAGTTCTCCACTGTGGACCAGGCCGGGCTGACCGAGGCGGACGCCGCGGCCCGGTTGGAGCGGTATGGCCCGAACGCCCCGCCCCGCCGCCCGCCGGTGCCGCTCTACCGCCGCCTCGCCGCCCAGTTGCGCGACCCGCTGATCGTCGTCCTGCTGATTGCCGCGGTGCTCACCATCGCGACCCGGGACATCTCCGACGCTACGGTCATCGTGTTGGTGATCGTGATGAACACCGCGGTCGGGGTCAGCCAGGAGGTACGCGCGGACCAGGCGATCTCCGAGCTGGCCGCACTGGCAGCCCCGTCGGCGCGGGTCGTCCGCGACAGCGCCGAACGGGAGGTGCCGGCCGCGGAGGTGGTGCCCGGCGACCTGCTGGTGCTGGCGGAGGGCCAGGTCGTGCCGGCGGACGCCCGGCTGGTGGAGGCGGTCGCGTTCGCCGCCGACGAGTCCATGCTCACCGGGGAGGCGGTACCGGTGGACAAGGCCGCCGCCTCCACGGAGGAGTCCGGCGACGAGGTGTCGGCGGGCACCGTGGTGGTACGCGGGCGGGGACTCGCGGTCGTCACTGCGACCGGGGCGACCAGCGCGATGGGGCGGGTGGCCGCGCTGATGGCCGCCGAACCGGTCCGTACGCCGCTGCAGCGCCGGCTGACCGGGGTGGCCCGGGTGCTCGCGATCAGCGCCGCAGTCCTGTGTGTCGTGGTGCTGGTCCTCGGGCTGTTGCGCGGCCAGCCGCTGGAGCTGATGGTGCTCACCGGCATCAGCCTGCTGGTCGCCGCGGTGCCGGAGTCCCTGCCGGCGGTGGTGACGCTGGCGCTGGCGCTGGGGGCGCGCCGGATGGCCCGCCGGAACGCGATCGTGCGCCGGCTGCCGGCAGTGGAGACGCTCGGCTCGGTGACGGTGATCGCCACCGACAAGACCGGCACTCTCACCGAGGGCGCGATGGTGGTGCAGCGGCTGTGGACCTTCGCCGGCGAGGTGGAGGTGTCCGGCGCCGGGTACGCACCGGAGGGCACGTTGTTCCGGAACGGCCGGCCGGTCGATCCGACGGAGGCGCCGCCCGACGTGGTGGACCTGCTGCGGGCGGGCGTCCTGTGCACCGACGCGAGCCTGCTGCCCCCGCGTACCGGCGCGGAATCCTGGAGTGCGGCGGGCGATCCCACCGAGGTGGCGCTGCTCGCGGCCGGCGGCAAGCTTGGGTTGACACGGGCCGCGCTGGAGCGCACGTGGCCGCGGGTGGGTGAGATCCCGTTCGACAACGCCCGCAAGCGGATGACCACGGTGCATCTTCTCCGACCGGCCTCGTACCTCGTCGTCTGCAAGGGCGCGCCCGAGGTGGTCCTGCGCAACCCGCTGCTCTCCGACGGCACCGACGTGCTGGCGCGCGCCGCCCGGCGGACCGAGGAGTACGCCGCCGAGGGCTACCGTGTGCTCGCCGTCGCCGGCGCCGAGCGCGACAGCCTTCCCCCGGCGGACGGCCCGGTCGCCTGGGAGGCCCGACTCGAGGACGGCCTGCGCCTGCTGGGCCTGGTGGCCATCGCCGACCCGCCGCGGGCTTCGGCACCCGCGACCATCGCCGCGTGCCGGCAGGCGGGGATCGCACCGGTGCTGATCACCGGCGACCACCCCGCGACCGCGCACGCGATCGCCCGCCAGGTCGGCATCGAGGGGGTTGGCGGCGGCGAGGACAGGCGGGTGTACGCCCGGACCAGCCCGGAGCAGAAGCTGGCCATCATCCACGCGTACCGCGACCGCTCGGAGGTGGTCGCGATGACCGGCGACGGGGTGAACGACGCACCCGCCCTGCGCAGCGCCGACATCGGGGTGGCCATGGGCCGGCGTGGCACGGAGGTGGCCCGCGAGGCCTCGGACCTCGTCCTCGCCGACGACGAACTCGCCACCCTGGTGGCGGCGGTGGAGGAGGGCCGGCGGATCTACGCCAACGTCCGCCGCTTCCTGGCGTACGGGCTGGCCGGCGGCGCCGCGGAGATCCTGGTGATGCTGGCCGGCCCGTTTCTCGGCTTTCCCCTGCCGCTGCGGCCCGCACAGATCCTGTGGGTCAACCTGCTCACGCACGGGCTGCCCGGCGTCGCGCTCGGCGCCGAACCGGCCGAGGGGGACCTGATGCGCTCGCCGCCGCGCCCACCGGCCGAACACATTCTCGGCGCCGGGCTGTGGCAGCGGGTGGTGCGGCTGGCCGTGGTGGTCGCCGCGGTGACGCTCGGGGTGGCGGTGTGGGCGCACGCGACCGGGCGGCCCTGGCAGAGCATGGCGTTCCTGACTCTGGGCGCGACGCAGCTGTGGATCGGCCTGGGCTCGCGGGCCCGGCCCGGCACCCTGACCAACCCGTTCCTGCTGCTGGCCGTCGTGGTCGCGTTCGGACTGCAGGCGGCCGGGGTCTACGTTCCGCTGCTGCGCGACCTGCTCGAGACCGAACCCGTTTCCCTGCCCGACCTGGCGGTGGTGTGCGTGGTGTCGTTCGCCGGGTACGTCGCGATTCGGCTGGATCGGTTCCTCGCCGGTCGCCGCCGGGCATGAGTGCTGCGTGCGTGAAGGCGAGGTGGAGCACGGGCCGACCGGGGCGTCGCTGGACGGACTGGAACGCCGCACCGGCGGACCGGCGTACGGCGGTCTGGCCCGGCTGCGCGCGGCGCGCAGCTCGCACGGTGTGGTCACCCCCGAGGACCAACGCGTCGTGGCCGAAGAAGTGCGCCTTCCGGTCGCCGCCGTGCACGGCGCCGCGAGTTACTACGCCGACCTCCGCGGCCGGCAGGGCACCCGGCACGTGCGGGTGTGTGCGGGCACGGCCTGCTTCGTCGCCAGCGGAGGTGGCCGTCACGTCGCCGAGGTGTCCCGCGTCCTCGGCGTGCCTCCGGGCGAGTGCACCGTGGACGGGCGGGTGTCGCTGCAGGAGGTGCACTGCCTGGGTTACTGCTACACGGGCCCGGCCGCGTTGGACGGCGACCTGCCACGCGCGGGAGCCGACCTCGCCGCGCAGCTCGCCGAGGAGGCGCCGCCCCGCGCCCCCGAACCCGTCGTCCGAGCCGCCACTCCACCGGTCGTCCTGCGGGGCGTCGTCGGCGAGGAGCCTTCCTGGCAGGCGTGGCCGCGGCTGCTGGCGGCCGTTCGGTCAGACGGCGGACCTGCCACGGTCGCCAGCCGGATCCGAGCCGAGGTGGCGACCGCAGGGCTTCGCGGCCGGGGCGGTGCGGGGTTTCCCACCGCACACAAGTGGCGGGCGGTGGCGGGCTCGGACGTTCCGCCCGCGCAGCGTTACGTCGTCGCCAACGGTGACGAGGGTGACCCCGGGTCGTTCTCCGACCGGGTGCTGATGGAGCAGGACCCCGGTCGGCTGCTGGAGGGGCTCGCTCTGGCCGCGCTGGCCTGCGGGGCGGAGCGGGGGTTCGTCTACGTGCGGTCGGAGTACCCGCGCGCCTTCGACCGGCTCCGCGAGGCGGTCGCCCAGGCGTACGCCGACGGCCACCTGGGCGACAACCCGCACGGCTCCGGCGTCCGGCTCGATGTCACGGTCGTCTCGGGTGCCGGGTCCTACCTGGCGGGAGAGGAGACCTCCCTGCTTCGGTCGCTGGCGGGTGTGCGGGCCACAGTGCGCCCGCGACCGCCGTATCCCGCCGAGTACGGCCTGCTCGGCCGGCCCACCGCGCTGAACAACGTGGAGACGCTGGCGGCGGTCCCGGCCATCGTCGCCGAGGGTGGGCGAGCCCACGCCGCGCGCGGTGTGCCGCCGGAGACGGGGACGTTGCTGGTCTGCCTGAACGAGCGCTTCCGGCGTCCTGGTGTGTACGAGGTGGAGCTGGGCACGCCGATGCGGGACATCGTGCTCGGTCTCGGTGGCGGGCTGGCCCGGGGCGCCCGGTTGCGCGCGCTCCAGGTGGGCGGCCCGCTCGGCGGCTTCCTCGGCCCGGACCAGCTCGACGTGCCGTTGCTGGGAGCAGCCCTCGTCGAGGCCGGAGCGCCGCCCGGGCACGGCAGCCTGGTCGCCGTCGACGACCAGGTCGACCCGCGCGACCTGCTGCGGGCGTTGTGGGAGTTCGGCGCGCGGGAGACCTGCGGCACGTGCACGCCCTGCCGCGAGGGGACCCGGCTCGGCGAACGCCGGCCCGAGGCGGCCGCCCGCGACGACGCCCTGCTGGACACGATGGAGAACGCGAGCCTGTGCCCGTTCGGTACCCGGCTCCCGGCTGTCGTGCGCGGCCTGCGCCGGGTGTACGGGGAAGAGCTGTCGTGACCGGGGAGCGGGTGCGGGCCGCCGTACGGCTGCGGGTCGACGGGGAGCCGGTGGAGGTGGCCGCTGGCGGGACGCTGCTGGACGCCGTGCGCGCGGCCGGCGGGGACGTACCGACACTCTGCTTCGACGACCGGCTGGCCCCGTCGGGCGCCTGCCGGGTGTGCCTGGTGCGCACCGGCCGCGGTGTGGCCGCCGCGTGCACCACCCCGGCCGAGGAAGGCGCCGAGGTACGGACCGACGACCGCGACGTGGCCGCCATGGTTCGCCGGGTGCTGGAGCTGATGGTCGAACGCATCCCCGAACGAGCGCTCGGCCTGCCCACCGAACTCGCGGCCGTGTGCGCGCGGCTCGGGGTGGAGGCGTCGGCGTTCGACCTGGCCGGCCGGGGTCTGGGCCGGGACGACTCGCACCCGTACGTCCGGCTCGACGCCGACCTGTGCATCGCCTGCGGCCGGTGCGTGCGGATGTGCGACGAGGTACAGGGAACCTTCGCGCTGACCATGGCCGGCCGGGGCGCGGACACCGTCGTGGCGGCCGGCGCCGGCGGCCCGTGGGTGGAGTCGGACTGCGTGGCGTGCGGCGGGTGCGTCGACTCCTGCCCGAGTGGCGCACTGAGCGGGCCGGTGTCGGTGCTCACGTCGTACGCCACCGCGGGGAGTACGCCCGCCGCCCGGACTTCTCTCACCCTGCCTTCCGGTGGCCGCCCGGCCGACCTGGTCACCCGGACCACCTGCGGTTACTGCGGCGTCGGCTGCACCCTGGACGTGCACACCCGTGACTCCGGCATCCTTGCCGTCACCCCGGCTCTGGACGGCCCGGTCAACCGCGGCCATGCCTGTGTCAAGGGCCGCTTCGCGTACGGGTTCGTGCGCTCCCCGGACCGGCTCACCACCCCGTTGGTACGGCGTAAGGGCCGGCTCGAACCCGCCGCCTGGGACGAGGCGCTCGCCGTGGTAGGCCGTGAACTGGCCCGGATCCGCGACCGGCACGGGCCGGACGCCATCGCCGCGATCTCCTCGGCCCGGTCCACCAACGAGGAGAACTACCTGCTGCAGAAGCTGATGCGAACGGCGATCGGCACCAACAACGTCGACAACTGTTCGCGCATCTGCCACGCACCCTCGGCCGTCGGGCTGATCGCGAGCTTCGGGCTGGCCGGCGGCACCAACCCCGCCGAGGATCTCGACGTCGCCGACTGCATCCTCGTCGCCGGCGCCAACGTCACCCAGGCCCACCCGGTGATCGGTGCGCGGATCGCGCAGGCGGCGCTGCGCGGTGCCCGCCTGGTGGTCCTCGACCCGCGGCGGACCGAACTGGCCCGGCTGGCCGACGTCCACCTGCGGGGGCGGCCCGGGTCGAATGTCGCGGTGTTCAACGGGCTGGCCCGCCTGCTTGTCGACCGCGGCCACGTCGACGAGGAGTTTCTCGCGGCCCGCGCGGACGGCCTCGAGGAGCTGCGGGAGCTGCTGGCCGACTACCCGCCCGACCGCGTGGCCGAGCTGAGCGGCGTCCCGCCGGACGCGCTGGCCGCGGCCGCCGAGGCGTACGGCACCGCGCGGCGACCGGCGATCGTCTACGGGCTCGGTGTCACCGAACACGCGCACGGGACCGACGGGGTCCGTACGCTCGCCAACCTCGCGATCCTGCGCGGCGCCGTCGGGACGCCGCACGGTGGGGGCGTCAACCCGTTGCGCGGTCAGAACAACGTGCAGGGCGCCTCCGACATGGGCGCGCTGCCCGACATGCTGCCCGGCTACCAGCGGGTCGACGACCCCGAGGTGCGGGGGAGGTTCGCGGCGGTGTGGGGGACGCCGGTGCCCGAGCGGCCGGGGCTGCGGATCCCGGAGATGTTCGACGCCGCGCTCGCCGGGCGGGTGCGGGCGATGTACGTGTTCGGCGAGGACATCCTGGCGACCGACCCCAACTCCCGGCATGTCCGCGCGGCAATCGACGCGTGCGACTTCCTGGTGAGCCAGGAGATCTTCCTGTCCGCCACCGCGCAGGTCGCCGACGTGGTGCTGCCGGGTAGCTCGTTCCTGGAGAAGGACGGCACGTTCGTCAACTTCGACCGGCGGTTTCAGCGGGTCCGGCCGGCCCTCGACCCGCCCGGCCAGGCATACACCGACTTCGACGTGCTGCGGGCCGTCGGCGGCGCGCTCGGCGTCGACCTCGGCTGCCCCGACCCGGCCGCGGCGCTGGCCGAGTGCGGCGAACTCACACCGGTGTTCGCCGGCATCTCCCACGAACGCCTCGACCGGGAAGGTGCGGTGCACTGGCCGTGTCGCGCACTCGACGACCAGGGCGAGCCACGGTTGTACGGGACGGCCTTCGCCACCCCGGACGGGCGTGCTCACCTCGCGGCCCGGCCCTGGCTGCCGCCGGGCGAGCCACCCGACGAGGACTTCCCGTACGCCCTGATCACCGGCCGGCGGCTGGTGCACTACAACAGCGGGACGATGACCCGGCGTACGCCGAACCTGGCGCTGGTGCCCGGCGAACACCTCGACCTCCACCCCGACGACGCGCGGCGGCTCGGCGTCGGCGAGGGCGACCCGGTGGAAGTCACCAGCCGAAGGGGCGCCGTGACCGCTCCGGCCCGGGTGACCGACGAAGTGGCGGTGGGTGAGGTGTTCCTCACGTTCGCCTTTCCGGAAGTGCCGGCGAACCTGCTCACCTCCGCGGAGGCGGACGAGGTGACGTCCTGCCCGGAGTACAAGCTCACCGCCGTCCGCCTGCGTCGCGCCTGAGGGCCGGCGACCTACACGAACGTCACGCGACCTGCTCGGCGAAGATCTGCGAAAAGCGACGCTGCTGGGTGATCAGCTGCTCGTAGGTTCCGTGCTCGACGATCCGGCCCTGGTCAAGGACGTAGATGTGGTCCATGCCTTTGAGGGTCCACGCACGGTGTGACACCACGATCGTGATCCGGTCTGATCTGGTCCGCTGCAGCTCCGCGAAGATCTGCTGCTCTGCCTCGGCATCAATGGCTGACGTGGGTTCGTCGAGAATCCAGATCGGAGCGTCGCGCAAGTAGATGCGCGCAAGAGCGAGTCGTTGCCACTGGCCGCCCGAGAGACCGACACCTCCGAACTGCGACCCGAGCTGGGTGTCGAGCCCGTCCTTCAACCTCCGGACGAAATCTCCGGCGTGGGCGGAGTCGAGCGCTTGCCAGATCTCGTCGTCGGTCGCCCTACCGTCCGGACGGCCGATTCTGACATTGTCCCGAACAGTGAACTCATAGCGGCCGAACTCCTGGGTGAGCAGCCCGAAGTAGCCGAGACGTGCCGCCAGCGGCAGGGCTGCGGCATCCACACCGTCGACGGCGACCGCTCCGGCATCGGGCTCGAGGAGTCCCAGAATTGTGTTGATCGCCGTCGTCTTACCCGCACCGTTCACCCCGACGAGCGCAATGATCTGGCCCTTCTCCGCGGAGAGTGAGAGTTCCCTGATTGCCGGCCTTTCGGAGCCCGGATAGGTGACGGTCAGACGACGTACGTCGACGCTCTGGGCGTCAGCTCGGCTCTGGGTGTCCGCCGATCGCGGAACAGACTCCACGAACTGACGGTAGGCACGGACCTTCGGGGCGAACGAGATCAGGTCGCCGAAGGAGAACCCCGCGTCCCTGGTGGCCGCCACTCCGGACAGGACACCCACGATGCCCGCCGCGATTCCCGCGCCCCTGGACCCTCCCACAACCACGCCCGCCAGCGCTCCGCCCAGCAGCATCGCTGTGCCGCCACCGGAAATGGTCCCGGAACGTGTGAGCAGAAGGAGGATGCGGTCGAGAATCGCATCTGCCGTCCTGCGGCGAGTGTCGGCCACCTCCGCGACGACGGCACCCGAGCCGAGGGTCGCCAGTTCGGTTGCCGTACGTTGCCCGACCAGTTGCTCGACGGCGTACTCCGACCGTCTCTCCCATTCCCCGTACGGCACAAATGCTGCATCCTGCATCTTGGCTTCCCAGGCGAACACGAGCAGGTTGGGAACGAGCGCGGCAACTACCAGGACACCTGCGACGGGGCTGATCTTCCAGACCGACACGCACAGCGCGGCGGCAGTGACGAGCGCACCCACCGACGCCACAACGGAGCTCGCCAACCTACCCAGGTCGCCCAGTGAGCTACGGCAGCCCTGAATCGTCGCGTTGGTCTGCGCCTGGCCAACCCGTTGGGGTGGAAGGGCCGCAACCGCCCGCATGAGCTCGTCCTGGTAGTAAGCACGTAGGCGGTTTGCCGTCCGTTGACCGATCAGGTTCGTGTTCTGCGTCATCGCCTGCCCCAGACCGAGCAGGACGGTCAGCACCAGGAGCGGAGGGACATACTCACGTGCCGTCCCCCCAGATGTTTCGACCAGCCAGGAAACCACGAGCACCTGGGCGGCGGGCGTGATCGCCAGTACCAGGTAGCCGACGCTCACCCACAGCAGCCAGGTCGGGGAGTATCCCCAGGCGCGTCGCACCGAGTACACGGAAGCGTCTACAGCGGCGCGGAACGCGCCGATCTTGGTCATCGCCAGATCTCCTGTGACCGTCTCGACCGATTTCGCCTGACCGCAGCGGATCCCGACGATCTTCGCAGGCGTGTCCACCCGGTTTCCGGCGTCGATCCGCCGCCGACACCGCCGACAGCGCCGGGCCGGGAGTGGCCGAGACCGGGAACCTCGGCGTGTCCGCACACATGCGACCGGCCCTGCCGGGGTATCGAGACCTGGTGGACTTCGGAGTTGGTTACTTCCCGACACATGACGGCATGCGACCCGGCCCCCTGGCCCGGATGCTCGAGGAGCGCGGCCAGAGCGCGGTCTACTTCGCCGAGCACACGCACATCCCGGCCAGCCGCGAGTCGCCCTATCCCGGCGGCGAGTCGCTGCCGACGAAGTACTGGCACTGCTACGACCTGTTCGTCGCGCTGACCGCGGCCGCCGAGGCGACGTCGAGCCTGCGCATCGGCAGTGGGGTGTGCCTGGTCATCGAACGCGACCCGATCGTGACGGCCAAGGAGGTCGCCAGCATCGACCACCTCTCCGGCGGCCGGTTCGAGTTCGGCGTGGGTGCCGGCTGGAACCGCGAGGAGATGCGGCACCACGGCACCGACCCGAAGCAGCGGATGGCGGTGCTCCGCGAACGCGTCGAGGCGATGCAGGCGATCTGGACCGAGGAGGAGGCGTCGTACGCCGGAAGGTTCGTGACCTTCGACCGCATCTTGTCCTACCCCAAGCCGGCCCAGCGGCCGTACCCACCGGTGCTCGTCGGCGGTGACGGCCCGACCGTGCTGGACCGGGTCCTGACCTTCGGCGACGCGTGGTTCCCCAACTACTCCGGCGACGCGATCTTCGGCCGGGTGGCGGAGTTGCGCAACCGCGCCGAGCGGCCGGTCGAGGTGCAGATGATCTCCACCCCGGCCGACCCGGCGGTGCTGGAACGCATGCACGAGGCCGGGGTGAAGCGCGCGAACCACTGGCTGCCGTCAGGTTCGCGCAGCACGGTCGAACGCGCGCTGGAGCAGTGGGAGGCGGCGATCGCCGACTTCAACGGCGAGTGATTCCCGGCCGGCGGCCAGATTTGCCCATTCGGGCAACAAGTATGACTTAACGCGGAATCCCCTGGATACGATCACCTCTGCTCGGCAAGCGCTCTCCCAATCCTGAGCGACCGGGTGCGTTCGTCTGGTGGCGCGCCCGAGTGGCGGAAGGGATCCGCATGAGTCGTCTCGCCCGTCTCGTGGTCGCCGTCGTCGCGCTGGCCCTCGTGGTGCCTCTCGGCGGCGCCGCACGTGTGCGCCCGGCCCCCGGCGCCACCACCTCTACGGTCACCACCTCTTCGGCCGGCACCTCTGCGGCCGGCACCGCCGGCTCCATCGACTCGGCACTGCCGAGCGGGTCCGAGGACGACCTCGCTCGTACGTACTACCAACTGCTGCTGCGCAACACCCGCTTCCAGGAGAGCACCTGGAACGCCGAGCAGGGCACGTACGGCATCGAGAACTGGGACGTCGTGGGCGTTCTCGGCAACGCCGTCCTGCTGCGGTTCGGCAGCTACGACCCGTCCGTGGCCGGGGTCTCGCAAGAGGTGCTGCGCGACCACACGATCCGCAGTCTGGCGGCCGCGATCGCCGCGAACAGGTTCGTCGACCCCGCACACGGCACCTGGGGCGCGCGGATCTACTGGGACGCGACCATGGAGGCGTACCTCGTGGCTGCCGCCCATCTGATGTGGGCCGACCTCGACGACCGTACCCGCGCCGGTGTCGACACCATCCTGCGCGGGGAGGCGGGTTACCTCGTGGACGTCGGTGCCGAACCCGGTGACCCCGGCCGGGAGGGCGGCACCACCAACGGCCTGCGAGGAGGGTACGTCGGCGACACCAAGCTGGAGGAGATGGGCGCCCGCACGATGATGCTGGCCGCCGCCGACGCATTCCTTCCCGGCAACACCGACCGGCTGCGCTGGCGGGAGTGGCTGAACCGCTGGACCCTCAACATGGACGGTCTCCCGGTTGCCGACCGGGTGAACCCGACGGTGATCGAGGGCCGGCCCGTGTCGGAGTGGGCGGGCGCGCAGAACATCTTCGACACGTTCACCAGTGAGAACCACGGCGGCTGGAACGGCATGTACCAGCAGTCGGCCGCAACCTACCCCGGCCGCAACGTCGTGCAGTATCTCATCGCCGGCCAGCCGATCCCGGCGAGCCAGTTGACGCTGCCCAACAACGACGAGATCCAGGGCGTGCTCGACCAGTTGGGCACCGACGCCGGGGTACCGGCCGAGCTGATGGTCGGCGACCGCGTGCACTTCTACGGGCGCAGCCTGATCCCGTTGACGTACCGCGCCATGGTGACCGGCGACCGGATGGCCGCACGGGCAGAACGCATGCTGGCCGACCGGCTCGGCCCGTACGTGGAGTACCCGCCGACCGGGATGCTGGTGAAGTTCCGGCGGGGTACGGGGTATGAGACGGAGGCGCGGGCCGAGGTCGCCATGTCCTACCTCCTGCACTTCTGGCGGGCCCACCTGGCCGGTGACGTGGCGCCGGTGAGCGAACGGGAGTACTTCGCGCGGGCCTCGAAGGTCACCGACTTCGGCGACGTTCCCGGCCTGGTCAACCAGCAGTCGCCGAAGGCGCTGATGTCGGCGGTGACCAAGCCGGGGTACGTGAAGTTCGCCTACCTTCCGCAGCACGACGACTGGCTGTTCGACGTGAGCGCGAAAGCACCGTCGTTCCTGCCGTCGGTGACGGCGGTGGACGAGCGGAACTCACGTACGTACACCCGCCTGCGCGACGGCGTGGACGCGTCCGCGACGGTCGTGCGGCGCGGTGACTCCTACGCGGGTTACACTACGCTCCCGGACGGCTCGGTCGTCTACGCCACCACCGGGACCGGCGACGACGAGGGCTCCCTGCGGCTGCGCAACCTCGACATGCCCGGAGTGCCCGGACTGGACGGCGACCGGACGTTCACCGCGTCGAGCGGGAGTACGACGCTCGCGCCGGACGGACTCGGTGGCGGCGGGACCGAGCAGCTCGCGTTCACGCCCACGCAGGCGCGCTACGTGCGGATGACGGGTGTGCAGGCCGCGTCACAGTGGGGCTACTCGATGTACGAGTTCGAGGTGCGCGGGCCTTCCTCGGAAACGAACCTGGCGCTGAACCAGCCGGCCACCGCGTCCTCCAGTTACGGCGAGGCGTCGGTGCCGGCGAAGGCGGTGGACGGCGACCCGGCCACCCGGTGGGCGAACTCGGCAGCCGAGCGCCCGACGATGAAGGGCTGGTTCGCGGTCGACCTGGGCGCCTCGCGAACGGTGTCCCGCGTGACCATCCAGTGGCAGGAGGACGCCTGGCCGATCAGCTACCGGATCGAGGTCTCCGACGACGGGCAGAACTGGCGTACGGTGACCAGCGTTCCGAGGTGGCAGGACGTCGACGGGCAGTGGTTGAACGTCGACGGCCGGGCCGGGTTCGTCGTCCGGGGCAGCACCAACCCGATCGCGGTCGCGCCGACCGGCGTCGCGCTCTCCCACGGTCCGGCAGACGGCGCCGCGGGCATGGTGGTGCAGGGGTTCCCTGCGCAGACTCCGGCGCAGACCGCCCGGCTTGCGGCCGCGCCGCAGCCCTCCGGTGGCCCCGCCGCGCTGCGGGCGGCGTTGAACGACCGCTACCTGAGCCTGTTCAACCTGGGTTCCTCAGCCGTTGACAAGGTCGGCTTGACAGTGCCGGAGAGCGGGGACGAACGCACGCTGTACCTCGGCCGGCAGACGACCACCCCTACCGGTCTGACGTACCAGGTCGGCCTGGCCGCGGGTACGGCAGCCGTGCAGGCACCGCGGTTCCGCCTCTCGGCGGTTCGGTCGGGTGGGCAGGCACCTGACGGTCTGGCCGCGGAGGTGGTCGACTCGCACCTTGTCCGGTTGACGAACTCGGCGGAGATCGCTGCCAAGGTGACGTTGACATCGGTGGCGACGGGCGAGCAGGCCGCCGTGACCGTACCGCACGGCCAGTCCCGGGAGGTGCGCTTCGAGTCCGGCGTCCGTACGCCCACGAGCGACCTCGCGCGGGACCGGATCACCTACCCCTCGTCGCCGTTGCCGCCCGGGATGAGTGACCCCGACCGGGCGGTGGACGCCGACGCGCGCACGGCGTGGACGCCTGGTGGCAGCGACCGCAGGCTGGTCGTCAACCTCGGCGTGAACGCCGACGTGCGGCGCGCGACGGTGCGGTGGACCCCGGCGGCGGTGCCGTCGTACGCGGTCGAGGTGTCCACCGACGGGACCACCTGGACGCGGGTGGCCGACGCCTCGGACGGGCAACAGGCGAGATCCTTCGCCTTCTCCGCGTCCGCCCGCTACGTGTCGGTGCTCGTCGGGGACTGGCACCGCGGTCAGGCGGCCCTCGCCGACCTGTCGGTCACCGGATCCCATCCCTGACCGCTCTGAGCGAGCGGAGCAGGTCCCTGCGGGCAAGGTGGGAAGACTCATGGGGCCTCGGGCACCCCCAACTCTTCCCACCTCGCCAGTTCTTCAGGGAACCGGCGCGGACCCCATGCCGGACCGGGCCGCGGTCAGGACTCGAGGACGCGGCGTGGACCCGGGCCGTGCTCGGACAGCCGGTCGTACGGGTTGGCCAGGACGCACCGGTCCAGCGACAGGCACCCGCAGCCCACGCAGTCGGTGAACTCGTCCCGCAACTGCGTCAGCCGGTGGATGCGTTCGTCGAGCTCGGCCCGCCAGCGGGCAGCGAGCCGTGCCCAGTCCTCGCGGTTCGGCGTACGCCCGTCAGGTAGTTCGGCCAGCGCGGCGCGGATGTCGGCGAGCGGGATGCCGACCCGCTGGGCCACCCGGATCAACGCGATCCTGCGGAGCGTGTCACGGCGGTAGCGGCGCTGGTTTCCGCTGGTGCGCCTGCTGGTGATCAGCTGCTGGCGTTCGTAGAAGTGCAGCGCGGACACGGCCACCCCGCTGCGTTCGGCGAGCTGACCGACCGAGAGTTCCTTCTGGTCCCAGGGCACTCCGTCCAAGTTGGCCACCTCCACGGACCGCACGACGTCGACCTGAACATTACTTCAGGTCCTAGGTTGGTAGTCGGGCGCCCACCGGACCTGGGCTCCCGAGCCGATCCGAAGGGGAAGCCCTGTGCCAGAAGGCCAGTTCCAGCTTGCGTTGATCGTCGGCAGCGTACGGGAGGGCAGGTTCGCGCCGGTGATCGCGAACTGGTTCCTCGGCCAGGTCGAACGCCGCGGCGACGTCGTGGTGGACGTCATCGACCTCGCCGACCTCACCGATCACGGCATGCCACGGGACGGCGGCGGGTTCACCGAGCGGATCGGCGCCGCGGACGCGTACGTCGTGATCGTGCCGGAGTACAACCACGGCTACCCGGGCCCTCTGAAGACCGCGATCGACACCGTCCGGGTCGAGTGGCGGGCCAAGCCGGTCGGCTTCGTGACGTACGGCGGTGTCTCTGGCGGGCTGCGCGCGGCCGAGCAACTCCGCCAGGTCTTCGCCGAACTCCACGCCGTGACCGTGCGGGAGACGGTGAGCTTCCACCAGGCGCGGACGAGGTTCGACAGCGAGGGCGAGCCGGTCGAACCCGGCGCGGTCGAACTCGCCGCGAAGGTGCTGCTGGACCAGCTCGCCTGGTGGGCGTTCACCCTTCGGGCCGGGCGCGACGCACGACCTTACGGCGGCTGACGGCTCCGGCCGACTGACCGCTCCGGATCTACTGGCCGATCGAGGCACCTACTGTGGCTGGACGGCTGCCCGGGCGAGGACGGTGGTGCCCCTGCCGGGCGCGGACCGGACGTCGAGCCGTCCCCCGATGAGCTCGGCGCGCTCGGCCATGCTGCCCAGCCCGTAGCCGCCGCCGTCGGGTCCCAGCGTGGCCGCGGGCGGGCCGTCGGCGAGCAGGTCGAAGCCCCGGCCGTCGTCGCTGACCTCCAGCGACACCTCCGCCGCCGATCGCCGCAGGCTCAGCCGGACGTTGCTCGCCCCGGCGTGTTTCACGACGTTCTGGAACGCCTCCTGGGCGATGCGGTACAACGCGATCTCGACGTGTTCGGGCAACGCGCACCGGTCCACCTCGACGAGTACGTCGACCCCCGACACGGCGCGGGCCAGGCTGGCCAGGCTGTCGGCCAGGCCGAGGTCGTCCAGCACCGGCGGCCGCAGCCCGTTGATGGCCGCCCGGGCCTCGTCGATCGCCAGGTGGGTGAGCCGGCGGGACAGCACGAGCTGCTCGGCCGCGAACGCCGGCTCCTCTGTCAGCGCCTCGGCCGCCGCGTCCAGGTGGAACCGCAGGCTGCACAGCCGCTGGGTGATGCCGTCGTGGATGTCGGCGGCCAGCCGGCGGCGTTCCCCCTCCTGGGCGGCGACGGCCTGTTCGGCGAATCGCTCGTGCGCGCGTTCCCGGGCGGCGAGCCTGCGGTGCAGCCGGGCCTGGTGCACCGCGCCGGCGATGAGGCTGCCGATCGACGTCAGCAGGCGTACGTCGGCCTCGCTGAACTCGCGTCTCTGCCGGGTGTGCACGTTGAGTACGCCGACCAGCCCGCCGGGCGAGCTGGCCATCGGCACCGAGACCATCGAGGTGTACTCCTCGCCGCGCAGCTCCGGGAAGTAGCGGTAGCGCGGGTCGTTCGCCTTGCCCTCAACGATGACGACGGGTTCGCGCCGGCTCGCCGCCCAGCCGGTGACGCCCTCCCCGAGCCGCAGCCGGATCCGTCCCACCTCACGGTCGAACGGCGGGGTCGCGCCCGCGAGCGTCAGTGACTGTTCGGTGTCGTCGAGGACGTGTACGAAGCACTCGTCGGTGTCGGTCGCGGCGACGATCAGGGGAGCGACCCGGGCGGCGAGCACCTCGGGTTCGGGACCGGCCGAGATGGCCTCGATAATGCCGACGAGCAGGGCGTTCTCCGACGCCGCGTCGGCCAGGCCTAGTGCGTGGCCGGTCACCGGAAGATCCCTTCGCGCAGGGCGACGGCCACCGCGCCTGCCCGGTCGTTCACCGACAGCTTGCGGAAGATGGAGCGGACGTGGGTCTTCACCGTCTCCTCGCCCAGGACGAGCTTGCCGGCGATGGCCCGGTTGGACAGCCCGGCGACGAGGAACCCGAGCACCTCGCTCTCGCGCTGGCTGAGCCCCAGGTGCGCGCCCGGCCAGAACTCCCCGGCCTGCAGGCGCGCCGCGGACGCGACCGCCCGGCCTGCCATGCTCGGGTCGACCACCGTCTCCCCGCGCGCGGCCCGCTCCAGCATCCGGACGAGTTCCTCCCGGTCGATGGACTTCAGCAGGTACCCGGCCGCGCCGGCACGAAGAGCCTGGAAGAGGTACTGCTCGTCGTCGTACGCGCTGAGCAGCACCACCCGGCGACCGGGCGTGGTCTCGACCAGACGCCGGCACAGATCCAGCCCGCTCACCGACCCGCGCAGGCGGACGTCGGAGACCACGAGGTCCGGGTCGAGTGCCGCGACCATCGGCTCGGCGGCGTCCGCGCTGACCGACTGCGCCACGATCCGCACCCGGCCGCGAAACCGGGCGAGCAGCGCTTTCAGCCCTTCCAGGACCATCTCGTGGTCGTCGACCAGGATGATCCGCAGCGGCCGGCCCGCGGCCTGCTTGTCCTGGGATACCTGCCTGGTCGCCTGCTTGGCACGCCCGGGCGGGTTCGCCCGTCCGCGTACGGTTCGACCGCCGCCCCCGGCTCGGCTGTCCATGCACCGAGGGTAGGTGTGACCCCGCCGCCGGGCCGGTGGTCCGAGGTCACCGGGACCGCTGGCGGCGGGCACCGGGACCTTTCTCGTACGCCGCGGTCGTCGGCGCCCGGCTCACCCCGGCCGCCCCTCGGCGGGGGGATGCCGCCCGCGGCCGTCCCCGCCTACGGTGTGGGGCAGGCGGACGAGGGGACCCCGTGTCGCATTGCGGACATGGTGCGGGTCCCCGGGTCAAACGCACTGGCTGGCGGCATGTCCCGGCGGTGGCGACACGTCCGTTCCTGAGGGGAGGGAAAGGACATGCCGCACAAGCTGATCCGGATGCACCGCGTCCACGACGACCAGGCGCCGGTACGCCAGCCCATCATGATCGGGATCGCCGGTGACAGCGCGGCCGGGAAGACCACGCTCACCAAGGGACTCGCCGAGGCGCTCGGCCCGGACCGGGTGACCACGATCTGCGTCGACGACTATCACCGTTACGACCGGATCGAACGCCGATCCAAGCCGTTCACCGCGCTGCATCCGGACTGCAACCACGTCGAGATCATCGAACAGCACCTGCAGTTGCTGGCCACCGGTCAGCCGATCCTCAAACCGGTCTACGACCACTCCACCGGTGAGCTCACCCGGCCGGTGCTGGTGCGGCCGAAGGAGTTCGTCATCGTGGAGGGCCTGCTGCCGTTGCACACCCGGCTGATGCGGGCCTGCTTCGACGTCACCGCCTACCTCGACCCGCCCGAGGAGATCCGCCGGCAGTGGAAGGTATGCCGGGACACCAGCAGGCGCGGCTACAACGCCGACCAGGTGCTGGCCGAACTCGTCGACCGGGAGCCGGAGTCGGCGGCGTACATCCGCCCACAGCGCGCGTTCGCCGACGTCGTGGTGCGGTTCGCGCCGGTCGCCGGGCGGGACGACCCGCCGGGTACGCCGTTGTCGGCCGAGCTCATGTTGCGCCCGACGATCCGGCACCCGGACCTGAGCGGGTCGCTGGCCGAGCGCGACCAGCGGGCGATCCACCTTCGGCTGTGCCGGGACGAGGACGGCCAGCCCGCCGACGTGCTCCACATTCACGGCTACGTCCCGCGTGAGGAGAGCCGGATCGTGGAGAAGGTGCTGTGGGCGCAACTCGGGGTTGACGCGGGCTTCCCGGCGGAGACCCTTGGCGACATCGGCAACGGCGAACGCAGCGAACCGCTGGCCATCACGCAGCTGTTGTTGCTCTACCACCTGCTGGCCGCGCGGGGGATCCGCGACGCAAGGGACGGTTGACGTACGCCGGTCACTGCGTGGTGAACACCCGGCTGGCGAGGAAGTCCTCCGGCTCGAAGCGCATCAGGTCCTCCCGGTGCCAGGTGCGCCCGGTGGCGGCGAGCAGCCGGTTGGCCTGTCGCAGCCGGGCACGTTCGAGTGCGTTGCGAACGCTGCGTGCGTTGGCGAACCGCGGCTGCCGCATGCGGCGCTCGAGGTAGTCGCGAAACGTCTGCTCGGCGTCCGGGGTGAACTCGTAGCGCTCCTGCGCCAGCATCAGCCGGGCGATCGCCGCCAGCTCGTCCAGGTCGTAGTCGGGGAAGTCGAGGTGGTGGGCGATCCTCGAACTCATTCCCGGGTTGGAGGCGAAGAACGAGTCCATCCGGTCCTTGTAGCCGGCGAGAATCACCACCAGCCGGTCGCGCTGGCTCTCCATCACCTGCAGGAGGATCTCGATCGCCTCCTGGCCGTAGTCGCGTTCGTTCTCGGCCCGGTAGAGGTAGTACGCCTCGTCGATGAAGAGCACGCCGCCCATCGCGCGCTTGATCACCTCCTTGGTCTTCGGCGCGGTGTGCCCGACGTACTGGCCCACCAGGTCGTCCCGGGTCACCGCGACCAGGTGGCCGCGGTCGATGCAGCCCAGCCGGTGCAGGAGTTCGGCCATCCGCAGGGCCACCGTCGTCTTGCCGGTGCCGGGGCTTCCGGTGAACGACATGTGCAGACTGGGCCGGGACGAAGTGAGCCCGAACCGCTGGCGTACCCGGTCCACCAGCAACAGCGCCGCGAGCTCGCGGACGCGGGTCTTCACCTGGCGCAGGCCGACCAGTTCGGCGTCCAGGGCGTCCAGGACGGTGTCGATCCCCGCCGCGCGCCGTTCGGCGGCGAGGTCGACCGAGGCGTCCGCGGGCAGCGGGTCCGCCGGCTGGTCCGGCCGGCCGTCGGGAGCCTCGCCACCGGTGCGGGATCCTCCGGGCGTCGGCATCCCGAACCCGCGCCGACGCTCGTCGGCCCCGCTCACGTGGCGCTGCCGCCGTCGGGGTGGTCGCCGTTCGGGTAGCGGTCGCCGGCCGGCCGGTCCGTGGCGTACGACGCGATCGTGTAGCGCAGCCGCCGGTCCGGACCCTCCTCGCGCACCACCCGGAAGCCGGGCTCGATGGCCGGCCGGTGGACGATGAACGACAACGCGGTGGTCTGGCGTTCGTGCCGGGCGTCGTAGGCGTTCACCCGGATGTAGCGCGCGGGGTACGCCCGCCGGCATTCGTTCACCTCGTACAGCACACCGCCCGCGTCACGCAGGTCGAACATCGGCAGCCCCCACATGTCCCAGTAGTGGTTGCGCGGGTGCGGGTCGTCGGTGAACTCGACCGCGAGCGACCAGCCCTGGTCGAGGGCGTACTGGATCTGCTTCTCGATCTCGGTGTCGGTGAGATCCGGGAGATAGGAGAAGGTGCCCTGGGTGATCCGCATGCGATCCGTCCGTCCTAGATCGACGTCGGCGTCTCGACGACGTCCGGGGTGTCGGTCGACTCGTAGTTGAAGGTGACGTCGCCCCAGGTGGACAGCGCGACGTCGAGCTCGCGGCTGTGCCTCGCGGCGGCCCGCAGGATGTCCTCGCCCTCGCGGAGATAGTCGCGGCCCTCGTTGCGGGCCTTGATCATCGCCTCCAGTGCGACCCGGTTGGCGGTGGCGCCGGCCGCGATCCCCATCGGGTGCCCGATCGTGCCGCCGCCGAACTGGAGCACGACGTCCTCGCCGAGGAAGTGCAGCAGCTGGTGCATCTGCCCGGCGTGGATTCCTCCGGACGCGACCGGCATCACCCCGGGCAGCGACATCCAGTCCTGCTCGAAGTACAGGCCCTTCATCGGATCGGGTTCCAGCGTGTTCGCCCGCAACGTGTCGTAGAAGCCGGCGACGGTGTTGGGGTCGCCCTCCAGCTTGCCGACCACCGTGCCGGCGTGGATGTGGTCGACGCCCGCCAGCCGCATCCACTTCGCGATCACCCGGAAGCTCACGCCGTGGGATTTCTGCCGGGTGTAGGTCGAGTGCCCGGCCCGGTGCAGGTGGAGCAACATGCCGTTGCGCCGGGCCCAGTTCGCCATCGACTGGATTGCGGTGTAGCCGACCGTGAGGTCGATCATCACGATGACGCTGCCGAGGTCGCGGGCGAACTCCGCTCGCTCGTACATGTCCTCCATCGTCGCCGCGGTGACGTTGAGGTAGTGCCCCTTGATCTCGCCGGTGTCGGCCTCCGCGCGGGTGACGCCCTCCATGCAGAAGAGATAGCGATCACGCCAGCGCATGAACGGCTGGGAGTTGATGTTCTCGTCGTCCTTGGTGAAGTCGAGCCCGCCGCGCAGGGCCTCGTACACCACCCGGCCGTAGTTGCGGGCGGACAGGCCGAGCTTCGGCTTCACGGTGGCGCCGAGCAGCGGCCGGCCGTACTTGTTGAGGTACTCGCGTTCCATGACGATGCCGTGCGCCGGACCCTGGAACGTCTTGGTGTAGTGCGGCGGGATCCGCATGTCCTCGAGGCGCAGCGCCCGCAGCGCCTTGAAGCCGAACACGTTCCCGATGATCGAGGAGGTGAGATTGGCGATCGACCCCTCCTCGAACAGGTCGATGTCGTAGGCGACGTAGGCGATGTACTCCCCGCTCTTGCCGGGCACGGGGTCGACGCGGAAACACTTGCCCTGGTAGCGCTCGTACGCGGTGAGCCGGTCGGTCCACACCACCGTCCAGGTGGCGGTGGACGACTCGCCGGCGACGGCGGCGCCGGCCTCCTCGGCGGGCACACCCTGCTGCGGAGTGATCCGGAACGCCGCCAGAATGTCCGACGGTTTCACGACGTAGTCGGGTTGCCAGTAACCCATCTCCGCGTACGGGATGACGCCGGCACCCCAGCGGTCCATGGCTTCTCCGGTCGTCATCGACGCTCCCCGCAACACGGTGGGACTCCAAGTCAGGCCTCGCGTTCGAGGAGTTACCCGATCGGGTGGGCAGCTACTCACGGCCGGGTTCTCGCGGTGGTTGTGTCCGACGCCGCGCCTTCGGACGTCCTAGGTCCAAGGTCGTAGTCGGGGTTCGATCAGCCGTCCGATGGCGAACGGCGCCGCCGGTGGAAGTGTCGTACGCATGGACACCACCTTCAGCACACTCGGGTACGACGACCTGCCCCGGCTGCTGACCCAGCTGACCGGGGACGAGAAGCACAGCCTGAGCGCGCACTCGACGCTGGACGTCCTGTGGGTGCTCTACGACCGGGTGCTCCACGTGTCACCCGCGACGGTGGACGATCCCGCGCGGGACCGCTTCCTACTGTCCAAGGGACATGGGCCGATGGCCTACTACGCCGTCCTCGCCGCGAAGGGCTACTTTCCGGTGGAGTGGCTGGCGGACTTCGCGTCGTTCGAATCACCGCTCGGCCACCATCCGGATCGCGTGCTGGTGCCGGGTGTGGAGATCTCCAGCGGCTCTCTCGGGCACGGCCTGCCTCTCGGGGTCGGCGTCGCCCTCGGTCTGCGCGCACAGGAACGTGCGAGCACGAGGGTCGTGGTGCTCGTCGGTGACGCCGAACTGGACGAGGGCACCAACCACGAGGCGATCGCGTACGCCGGTGCTACCGGCCTGGACAACCTCACCGTCGTCGTGGTGGACAACCAGTCGGCGACGCACGGTTGGCCGGGTGGCATAGCCGAGCGCTTCGCTGTCAACGGATGGTTGACACAGGTCGTCGACGGGCGCGACCACGCCGACCTCGAAGCGGCGTTGACGAAGCGGGCGCCCGGGCAGCCGAACGTCGTGGTCGCCGTCGTGGCACCCAAGTTCGCCGGGCAGACCGGGAAGTGAGGAGAAGAAGATGACCACGCACCTGGAGCACGTCGAACCGGCGGTGTCGCCGACCGACATGCGGACCGCGTTCGCCCAGACGGCCGAGCGACTGCTCGACGAGGACCCGCTCACCGCCGTCGTCCTGGCCGACATCTCCGCGGACCTGTTCACCGAGGCGGCGCGTCGGCATCCCGGCCGCACCCTCAACGTGGGGATCCGCGAGCCGTTGATGGTGAGCGTCGCCGGCGGCCTCTCGCTCTCCGGCCTGCGCCCGATCGCACACTCCTACGCGCCGTTCCTGGTCGAGCGGTCCTTCGAACAGATCAAGCTCGACCTCGGGCACCAGGACGCCCGCGCGGTCCTGGTGAGCGTCGGCGCGTCGTACGACTGGACGCAGGGCGGGCGGACGCACCAGTCGCCCGGCGACGTGGCGCTGCTGGACACCCTGCCCGGCTTCGCGGTGCACGTGCCCGGCCACCCCGACGAGGTGCCCGCGCTGCTGCGGCGCGCTGTCGCCGGCGACGGGTCGGCGTACATCCGGCTCTCCAACCGCTCCAACGCCGCCGCCCGGCCGGCCGCGGTCACCGGGGCAGGGATGATCGACGTCGTACGCCGGGGAGGAGGGGCGCTGGTCCTCGCCGTCGGCCCGATGCTCGACTCCGTTCTGGCGGCCACGGCCGGCCTCGACGTCACGGTCGGCTACGCCGCCACGGTCCGTCCGCTCGACCTGGTCGCGGTCCGCGAACTGTCCGGTCCCGGCACTCCCGGGAACGCCGCCGACGTCGTGCTGGTCGAGCCGTACCTCGCGGGCACCTCGGCGCGGCTCGTCGACGAGGCGCTGGCCGACCGTCCGCACCGAACGCTGGCCCTGGGGGTCGGGCGCACCGAGGTCCGCCGGTACGGCACGCCTGAGGAGCACGACGTCGTGCACGAACTCGACCCGGCGGGCCTGCGTCGTTCGGTCGACGGCTTCCTCGGCCGGGGCGCGAGCTGAGCGCGTCCGGGCCGGCGGCCGTCGCGTGAACGGGATGTTGCCGCACCTTCCGGACCGTGCAAACTTCCCGTGGGTCTCCCGGACAGCTATGGACAAAGCCTCCGAGATCCCGTACACATGCGGTCAGTCCGACGCAGTGCAGCGTGGAGGCGACGGAGAGTGTCCACTGGTGGCCATTCCGGCCTCCCGGGCTCGTACCCATGAGGAGGCTCCATGTTGTGGAGGTCATCGACGACGAGCCCGGGACGGCTCCTGCGCCGTCCGCTCGCCGTCCTCGCCGCCGCGCTCCTGGCCACCCTCGGCACGTCCGGCGCCGTCGGCGCCGCGAGTGTGGCGAACGCCGCCGGCCCGCGGCCGAGTCCGGCACCGTTGCTGGCGGCGCAGCAGGCGACCGCCGTCAAGGGCAGCTACATCGTGGTCCTAAGCGACTCGGCGTCGGCCGCGAAGGTGCGTTCGGTACGCGGTCAGGCAGTGAAGGCCGGCGCCCGGGTGCACCACAGCTACGCCACGGCGCTGAAGGGATTCGCGGCCACCCTGTCCGAGTCCGCGCTGGCGAAGGTCCGCGCCAACCCGGACGTGAAGTACGTCGAGGCCGACCAGCGGGTGAGCATCGACACCACCCAGTCACCGGCGACGTGGGGACTGGACCGCATCGACCAGCGCACCCTGCCGCTGAACAACAGCTACGTCTACACCGCGACCGGTTCGGGCGTCACCGCGTACATCATCGACACCGGCATCCGCTTCAGCCACCAGCAGTTCGGCGGCCGCGCGGTGAGCGGCTACGACGCGGTGGACGGCGGCAGTGCCGACGACTGCAACGGCCACGGCACGCACGTGTCGGGCACCGTGGGCAGTTCGACGTACGGCGTGGCCAAGGCGGTGCGGCTGGTCGGCGTGCGGGTGCTCGACTGCAACGGCAGCGGCACCACCTCCGGCGTGATCGCCGGCATCAACTGGGTCACCTCCAACCACGCCTCCGGCTCACCGGCGGTGGCCAACATGAGCCTCGGGGGCGGCGCCTCCACCTCGCTGGACAACGCGGTCACCAACTCCATCTCCGACGGCGTGACGTACTCCGTGGCCGCCGGCAACTCCAACGCCAACGCCTGCAGGACCTCACCCGCCAGGGTCACCGCTGCCGTCACCGTGGGCGCCACCACCTCGACCGACGCACGGGCGTCGTACTCCAACTACGGCTCCTGCCTGGACCTCTTCGCACCGGGCTCGTCGATCACCTCGACGTGGAACACCAGCGACACCGCGACCAACACCATCAGCGGTACGTCGATGGCCACGCCGCACGTGACCGGGGCAGCAGCGCTGTATCTGCAGGGCCACCCGGGTGCCTCGCCGGCGACGGTGCGCAACGCACTGGTCGGTGCGGCGACCCAGGGCGTGGTCGGAAACGCGCGTACCGGTTCGCCGAACCTCCTGCTCTACACCCGCTTCTAGGACGGGCCCGAGGGCCCCGAAACCGCGCAGGGGAACGGGGTTACGGGAGCGCCCGGGACGGTCACCTGGCCGACCTGTCCCGGGCGCTTTCGGCTGCGTGGCTACAGGCTCTCGGACTGGGCAGCGCCCTCTCCGTCGCCCGCCCGACCCGCTGGACGAGCGCGATCGTCGCGTGAAGGTCGGCGGGTGGTGAGGATCTCGCAGAACACGCAGTCGGTCACGACGAGGATGCTGTCAGGCGTCCGGGGTCGGCGGGTTCCTCGGGCTCGGGGGGCAGCCCCGGCAGCGCATGTCTTCCCGGCCGGAGGTGCCGCCCAGGCCGATACGGGTCCGCCCGTGAATCGGGTTGCCCCGGCAGTACGGAAGCGGCCACCGAGTCGGCCGGCGGCAGAACCGAGCCGGTCACGGGGTCGGCCGGCGGCAGCCCTCGGGAGACGCGATCCCGGCCGGCGGTCTTGGCCGCGTACAGCCCTCTGTCGGCGAACTCCAGCAGGTGGTCGAGTGTCGTTCCGTCCACGGGGTACACCGCGACTCCCACCGAGACGGTGAGCCGGACCCACACGGCGCCAGGGCCGCCGAGGTCGCCGGCGTCGCCAGGTTCACCGACGTCGGCGAGGTTGCCGCGTGCGCGCACCGGCAGCTGGGCGTCGGAGATCGCCGACCGCAGCCGGTGGGCCGCGCCGACGGCATGGCGTACGTCCACGTCGGGCATGCCGATGACGAACTCCTCGCCCCCGAACCGGCCGGCGACGTCGGCCGACCGGATCACGGCACGGATCCGGTCGGCGACCTCGCGCAGCACGTGGTCGCCCGCGAGGTGGCCGTGACGGTCGTTGATCAGCTTGAAGTGGTCGATGTCGGCGAGCAGGATCGCGAACGTCCCGTCCCGCCGGCGGGCCCGGTCGAGGAGTTCCTCGACCTCCTGCCGCCAGCGAGGAAAGTTCGTCAACTCGGTCTTGCCGTCGGTGGACGCCTCCGACTCCAGTTGGCCGAGCAGCAATGCACGCTGGCCGGCGAGCGTGATCGGTACGCCGAGGATGCCGGCCCACGGCGTCACCATCGACGCCGCCGCCACCAGGCATCCCAGCCCGGCCGCCACCGCGTCCACGGTGAGTTCGGCCCGGTCGCCGAACATCTCCCTCGGAGTGCTGGACGGGTCGAGTAGGTGGATGACAACCGCGCACAGAACGGCGTCGACGGCGACGAACACCACCGCGGCCGCGACCATCGCGACGATCGGCACCTGGCGCGGTGACCAGCCACCGGTCGCCAGTGCACTGTCGACGGTGACGTACGTCGAGTGCGCGAACGCCGCGGCCAGCATCACCACGGCGGTGGAGAACACCCAGCGGTGCGGGATGCACCTGCTCGCGCGTACCCGCCACCACAGTCGCAGCGCGACGACACAGACGAGCGCGGTGGCCGGCGGCAGCGCGATCGCGGCGGCGATCATCCACACCGGCTGCAGGTCCTTGTGCAGAGCACCGCCCCGGCGACGCCGCCGTTCGACCTGGCGGGCGCCCTCGACACTCACCACGCCGCAGGCGCAGAGGATCACCGCGGTCATGGCGCCGCCGAAGGAGGTGCGGTCACTCAGCAGACCGGCGGCACAGGCCAGCGCGGTGAGGTCGACCAGCAGAAGGAACACCATGGCCGGAGCGGGGAGCGCCCACAGCCCCCAGCTCCGCACGTGATGAGCGGCGCGATCTGCCATTGCGTAACCGTAGGATCTCTCTGGGTCCTTTGCCACACGGAGATACGGCGGAAATACGTCGATGTCAACACCGCTGGACGCGATGGCAGAAAGCGGTCTCCCGGGCGTTCAGGCCGCGACCGCCCGGGAGACCGCCGACAGTGGGTTCGTGCGTCGAAGAGCACTCGCGCGTACGAACACCGGCCGGTGAAGCTCGGCTGGTGAAGCTCGCAAGCTCAGCCGGCGACGTTCACCAGCCGCTCGAACAGGAACTCGTGCTTCAGGAACGACACGTCGTACTCGTGGCCCGGGTAGGGCGGGATGAGCTGGGACGCCTGGATCAGCCGCCAGCCGTCCCGCAGCGCGTCGACGCCGGTCTCGTACGGCGGCTCGTCGCCGTCGCCGGTCGTCGGCGAGGTCTGGCCGGTCCCGTCGTAGTTGGCCCAGCCGACGACGCTGCTGTCCAGCGCGGACGTGGCGAGGTACAGGACGAGAACCCGCTGCCGCAGGACCTGCTCACCGGCGCCGTCCGGTCCGGCGGAGAAGAGTTGTTCGGTCGTGGTGCTCATGGATCAGTACTCCAGGGTGAAGAGTGGACGCTGTGTGGACGCGAGGTGCGAACGCCGAACGCCGTCAGTGCCGTCAGGGCCGTCAGCGCCCGGCCGTGGCGATGACGCGCTGCGGGCGGTTGCTCACCCTGGTCGCCCAGTAGTCGAGATCGAAGGTGTCGTCGCCGGTGAGCGCCCGCCACATCTGGACGCGGTTCCAGATCTCCAGTCGGCCGGTCGCGTGCTCGTACCACGGGAAGCGGGTGCGCAGCTTCTCGCCGACCTCGGGCTTGTCGATGTCGTCGGTGTTCCACAGCCGCAGCTGGCGCACCGTCGGGTTGAACCGGATCTTGAACATGTAGCGCTCGATGTCGCTGTCGTTGCGCCGGCCGCCGTGCCAGATGCCGTGGTGGACGAAGACCACCGTGCCGGCCGGGCAGGTGAGCCGGGTCTGGCCGCGGAGGTTCTGGTAGCGGCCGGTGTCGCTCTCGTTCGTACGCCGCAGGTGGCTGCCCGGGACGCTGAGCGTTCCGCCCATCTCCAGGGTGACGTCCTGCGGGTAGTACATGAGCTGCACGTCGAACGCGTCCAGCCGTACGTCGATGATCGCGTCACCGTGCAGCGGCTGGGCCTGTCCGTCCTTCGGCTTGCGGATGTGCACGGCGTGGTGGTCGATGGTGGGGCCGGGGCCGACCAGGCTGTGGATGGCGCCCGCGATCTCGGGGACCTCGACCAGGCGGCGCGCGAACGATCCCTCGGGGAAGGAGTCCTCGATGGAGGTGCCGTACGGGACCGCCGGGATGCCGGCGCGGAAGACGTCGATCGCCTGGGCGTTCAACTCGTCGGGGACGACCGCCTCCATGATGAGGGAGCCGTGCGAGACGAAGTGCGCCATCTGCACGGAGCTGAGCAGGTGATCGCGGGCTGGTTGGAAGTTCATGTCCTCTCCGAGGGCCGGGGTGGGTGCCGGCCAGGTGAGGCGCCGGCGGACGTGCTGGTTGGCACCCATCCACGCTAGGCCGCGATCACCTTCCGATGCGTGGGCTCCAATCACTATTACTGGTAGTTTTTCACCGTGGCGGAGAACGCTGTCCCAACCCGGTCCGCGCTGGCCGACGCCGGACAGGCCGGGCCCGGGCAGGTCGCCGGGCAGGTCGGGCCGGGACAGGTCGCGGTCCGGATCGAGGACCCGCCGCTGGTGATGAGCATGGGGGTCGGCGTGCACGGCACCGTCCGCCGGCGCGACGTCTTCCGGCTGCCGGACATGTGGCAGCTCCACCTCTACCGCTACGCGGCCGACCTGGTGGTGGACGGCTCGGCGTACCCGATCCGCCCGGGCCGGGTGAGCCTGATCCCGCCCGGCGTACAGGTGCAGTACATCTACCGCGGGCGTTCGGAGCACCTGTACGCCCACCTGCGGCTGCCCACCACGGGTCCGGCGCGGGTCGTGCCCGTGATCCAGGACGCGGGTGCGGACGCACCCCAGCTGACCGAACTGCTCTCCCGGGCGGTCGCGGCCTGGCCGGACTCGCCGGCGCGGGCGACCGCACAGGTATGGGCCGCGCTGTGGGACGTGGTGCAGCTCGGTGCCGCGGCCGACGGCGGGCCGCACGCCGCGGTCGGCCGGGCACTCGCCTACATCGCCGCCAACCTGGCCAGCCCGATCACCGTCCCCGACGTCGCCCGGGCGGCCGGCGTCTCCCACAATCACCTGACCCGGTTGTTCCGCGCGGAGACCGGCGACACCGTGGTCGCGCACATCCGCAGGCGCCGGCTGGAACGCGCCCGCCACCTGCTGCGGGAGTCCACGCTGTCCATCCCGACCATCGCGGCCTCGGTCGGAATCGGCGACCTGCAGGCGTTCAACAAGGCCTGCCGCCGGGAGCTGGGCGCCTCACCGCGCGCGGTCCGCTCCGGCCACTGATCCGGTCCCCGATCGGGACCCGGAGGTGAGCTCGAGGCCGAGGCGGTGGAGTTCGAGCGAGGCGAGCCGGCGCAGGGACTCGGGGTCGCCGCGCCGCCAGGCGTCGCCCAGCGCGGGCGCGGCCGCGACCAGCGGGCGGTACCGGCGGTTGACGAGGGCGCGCAACGCCAGCGCCGAGACCCCACCGGGCGTACTGGCCAGCCGGCTGGCCGAGGTCGCCCGCACGATCCACCGGACGCGGAACGCCAGCCGGACCAGCAGCAGCCCGAACAGCACCACGCCCAGCACGACGGCGGTCCCCACGGCGAGCTGATGCACGAAGTCCTGCACAGTACGCCCGGTGTCGGCGATCGAGGAGCCGGTGCCGGCCATCGTCTCGAACGGCGTTCGCAGCGCGTCCCCCACGACCGGGGTCCCGGACACCTCCTGGCCCGCGGCGGTCATCTTGTCCTGGATGTCCGCGCCGGCCGTCTCCAGCCGCTGCCCGGGGGTGGCGTACCCGCTCATCCGGTCGTAGCCCGCGCTGATCACGCGTACGGACAGATAGATCCAGACGAGGCTGAGCACGTCCGCCAGCATCTGTGCGGCCCGGCGCCCGGGCAGGTCGGCGTAGAACTTCATCGGGCCTCCTCGGGGCGGTGCGTCCGGCACCGAGCCTAGGGGTCCGCGCGGCGGTTCAGGGCCGCCGGGAGAAGGTCGCCGGTGCGGCACGCGGGGAGGCTGACAGACTCGACCCGATATGAACGACAGTGACGAGGGCAGCCGCAGCCCAGCCCGCACCGGTGCCCGAGCCGAAGCCGGCGACGTGCATGATCTCGTCGGCACGGTCCTCGAACTCGAGATCGGCCCGGTCGCCCACGGCGGCTGGTGTGTGGCCCACCACGGGGGAAAGGTCGTGTTCGTCCGGCACACGCTGCCCGGCGAACGTGTCCGGGCCCACGTGGTGGAGGAGACCGCGCGCCTGCTGCGGGCGGACGCGATCGAGGTGCTGGCCGCGTCGCCGGACCGGGTGACGCCGCCGTGCCCGTTCGCCGGCCCGGGCCGGTGTGGCGGCTGCGACTGGCAGCACGCGACTCTGCCCGCCCAGCGCCGGCTGAAGGCCGCGGTGGTCGAGGACCAGCTTCGCCGGATCGCCGGGATCGAGCGTTCGGTCGAGGTGGAGGCGCTGCCGATCCCCGCCGGGCACGACGAAACGCCTGCGGAGGATGCCGACGACGGGCTCGGCTGGCGGACCAGGGTGCAGTTCGCGGTACGCCGGGACGGTGCCATCGGGTTCCGTCGGCACCGGTCGCACGACATCGAGCCTGTCGACGAGTGCCTGATCGCCCACCCCGAGGTGGAACGCCTCGGCATCGAGCGGCGGCGCTGGCCCGGTGCCGCGAGGGTGGAGGGCATCGCCTCGGCCGCCACCGGCGACCGGGTGGTGGCGGTGTCCGGGCGCGGTGCGAGGACGCGGGTCCGCGTACCCCGGTTGGCCGCCGCCGTGCGGGTCCTGCACGGCGATCCCCGGCCGGGTCCTGGTCTGCCGTACGTGCGCGAGGTCGCCGCCGGGCGGACGTGGCAGGTCAGCGGCGCGGGATTCTGGCAGGTCCACCCGGGCGCCGCGCAGGCGCTCGCGGACGCGGTGCTCACGGGCCTGGCACCACGTACGGACGAGTCGGTCCTCGATCTCTACTGCGGTGTCGGGCTGTTCCTCGGCGCGCTCGCCGACTCGGCCGGACCGTACGCCGCGCTGGTCGGTGTGGAGGAGAACGCGCTCGCGGTTCGCGACGCCCGGCACAACCTGCGCGATCTGCCCAACGCCCTGGTCGAGCAGGGCCGCGTCGACGAGGTGCTCGGCCGCCTCGACCAGGCCGACCTGGTGGTGCTCGACCCGCCGCGCGCCGGGGTCGGTGCCGATGTCGTACGCCAGGTGGCGGGGCTCGCCGGCCGGGCGATCGCCTACGTCTCCTGCGACCCGGCCACGCTGGCCCGCGACCTCGGCTACTTCGCCGAGCACGGCTGGGAGCTGACCGGCCTGCGGGCCTTCGACGCGTTCCCGATGACCCACCACGTGGAGTGCGTGGCGATCCTGCACCCGGCAGGGCTGCCCGGGTAGGCGCGCCGGACCACCCTCGGCCGTTCGGGTGTTCGTGTACGTTTCACCCGCCGTTCACGAACGCGCGCGCCCGGGCCGACCGCCTAGCGTCCGGGCTGTGAACCCAGACGCGAACCCCCTGAAGCGTGTTGACCGTCGTACTTTCCTGCTGGCGTCCGCGACGGCTGCCGTGGCCACCCTGTCGGCGTGCTCCACCGGCGGCGGGAACGACGAAGGTGGCGGGAGAGAGGGCGGGAAGGGCGGGACGAAGAACGCCGCGAAGGACGCCGCGAAGTCCGGCCGGGTGAGCCGAAAGGGTTCGGTGACCACGCCGCTCAAGCCACCGGCGAAGTTCGCCGAGGCGCCCGACCTGGCCGCGCAGGTGAAGGCGGGCAGCCTGCCGGCGGTCGCCGAGCGGCTGCCCGACTCGCCGTACGTCGTACCCCACCGGTGGGTGACGCCCGGCAAGTACGGCGGCAACCTGCGGATGCCGACCACCGACCCGGCCGGGGCCTCCAACAAGGAGTACATGTACGGCCATTCCCTCCTGCGCTGGCTGAACGACGGCCGCGACGTGGGCCCCGGACTCGTGCAGGAGTGGGACTCCAACGCCGACGCCTCGGAGTGGACCTTCCACTTCCGCAAGGGGCTTCGCTGGTCCGACGGCAAGCCGTGGTCGACGGCGGACATCATGTTCTGGTGGGAGGACATGGTCCTGAACAAGGACCACTCCGAGGCCCCGCCGGACGAGACCAAGGGCGCGGACGGCGAACTCGTGAAGATGTCCGCGCCCGACCCGCACACGCTGGTGCTGCGGTTCACCACACCTGCCCCGCTCACGCCGTTCCACCTCGCCCGCTGGGTGAACGGCAACGTCGGGCCGGCCTGGATGGCGCCCAAGCACTACCTCGCGGAGTACCACCCGCGCTACAACCCGAAGGTCGGCGCCGACTGGGCGGCCGCCGGCGGGAAGTTCGACCGGCTCCGTGACTACGGCACCAACCCGGACTGCCCGACGATGAACGGCTGGAAGGTGCGCTCCTACCGCGAGGGTCGCAGCGCCGTGTGGGAACGCAACCCCTACTACTGGTGTGTCGACACCGCCGGCAACCAGCTGCCGTACCTCGACACGGTGACGATCACCGCGGTCCAGGACGTCGAGGTCACCAAACTCCAACTACAGCAGGGAAAACTCGACCACGCGCACGGGCCGTTCCTGTCGCTGACCCTGGGCGACGTGTCCGGGCTGAAGCAGACGCAGGGCCGCACCGGCCTGGAAGTGCTGTTGTGGGACGGGGGTTCGGGCACGGGCTCGATCTTCTTCTTCAACTACGACTACAAGGACGACAAACTCCGGCCGCTGATCCGGGAGCCGAAGTTCCGCCAGGCGCTGTCGTACGCCTTCAACAGGGCCGATGCCCGTAAGGCGATCTACTTCAACACCGGCGAGCTCACCACCGGCACCTACAGCCCCAAGGCGATCGACCTGCAGGGCAGCGCGCGGGCCAGGCGGGCCTACGCCGGCTGGCGGGACAGCTACGTACGGCACGATCCGAAGAAGGCGAAGGCGATCCTGGACGACCTCGGCGTCGTCGACCGTGACGGCGACGGCCTGCGCGAGCTCCCGGACGGCGGAAAACTCGTCGTACGGCTGGACTATCCTGCGGGCACCTCGCCCGAACACATCCACAAGAACGCCATGCTGGAACGAGACTGGCGCGCGATCGGCATCGCGGTGAAGCAGAACCCCGTCGCGCCCGACGCGTTCTCGATCCGGTGGCAGGCCGGTGAACTGATGACCACCACGGCCTGGGAGAACGGCGGCGGTATCCACGAGATCCTGGTCGAGCCGCAGGTGCTCATACCCCTTGCAGGCTTCGCGGACTGGTGGGCACCGCTGCACGCCAACTACCACGCGATCCGCAACACGCCCGAGGCGGCGAAGGTGAAGAACACCGACCCGTACGAGCGGAAGCCGCCGAGCGTGGAACCGGAGAAGGGTGGACCGATCGCGCGGCTGTGGGAGCTGCACGACCGGGCGAAGGTCGAGCCGGACGCCCTTCGCCGCTACCGGCTGGTGTGGGAGATGGTGAAGATCCACGTGACCGACGGCCCGTTCTTCATCGGGCCGGTGGCCAACACCCCGGTGCCGATCCTTGCGCACAAGGACCTGCGCAACGTGCCGCGACGGGAGAACCTCGCGCTGAACGGCTTCGCCGGGCCGTGGAGCCATCCCACGCCCGCGGTGTACGACCCGGAGACGTGGCACTGGACCAACCCCGACCGGCACACCTGACGTGGGCGGGCGTCCAGGGGCTGCGCAGGCTGGTCAGTGGGTCGGCCGAGCCGGACCGCGAAGGTAGGAGGGGCGTAGCAGGAGCGCGCCGGTGGCGTACAACGTGATCGCAGCACCCACGCCGGGGAGCAGCGTCCACAGGGCGGCGTTGCCGGACAACGGTGCCGCGATCGCGGTGGCGACCGCGATCGCGCACAACGCCAGCCCGGTGGCGTCGTAGAGCGGTACGGCGAACAGCCTGCATACCGGGAAGAAGTGAATGCCGACACCGAGGCAGACCACCGGCGCGATGACCTCGGGACGGCCGGTGCGGCCGAGAACGGCGGACACCGACGACGCGCCCGCAGGTCTGAATCGCGGGCGGTACGGCGGTGGACAGTCCCCAGGCCGTCCAGACGAGCGCGAAGAACGCCATCAGGGCGGTGCACACGGCGCGCCCGCGTATCTCCGCTCGGGTCAACCCGGCGGCCGGGGCTCCGGTCTCGGACGAGGTGGCGGCTCGTGGCTCGGTCATGGTTTCCCCGAAGTGTGGTTTCGCGACACCTTAGGCGGGTCCAGGTGTCAAGTCCGCGTTGCGGGCCGCCCAGGGTTGTTCGGAATTTCACAAAGTCGGCGTGACCGGTTGCCAAGGAGGCGATCTTGGGTATCTGCTGTGAGTGAGGCCGCGCGGTCGGCACCATCCGATGGCCGCGCCACAGGAAGGGAGACTTCCGTAATGGCTGCAGGCGACAAGATGAAGCACAAGGCAGAGGGCGCCAAGGGCAAGGCCAAGGTGAAGGCCGGCGAAGCCACTGGCGATGACCAGCTGCGTGACGAGGGCCGCGCCGACCAGGCGCAGGCGGGCGTCAAGCGCGCCGGCGACAAGGTTGGTGACGCCGCGGAGGACGTGAAGGACTCCGCGAAGAAGGCGTTCGACAAGGACAAGTGACGCCGCACAGTCGGATCGCGTCTCTACGTAACCTGACGGGTGTCCCGCGCCGTCGGCGTGGGACACCCGTTCTCATGTGGGGTGCCCGGGGGAATCCCCGGCGGGATCCCGGTCGGTTCCCGGTTCGGCCGGCCGCTCACCACGCCGGGATGGCGACCGGTCGCGCCGACTTCTGAATTGGCCTATGGTTTGCCGACGGTATTCCAATCGGGGGGACAACCAGATCCAGTTATTCCCAGCCACGAGGTGGTACGTATGGGTATCGGTGCGAGCATTCTTCTCATCGCGGTGGGTGCCATTCTGGCGTTCGCGGTCAACTTCAGCATTTCCGGACTCGACATCTCCGTCATCGGGTGGATCCTGATGGTCGTCGGCGTGATCGGCCTGATCATGACCGCGCTGATCTGGGGCCCGCGCCGTCGGCGTGCCGCGGCTCCGGCCACTCGGGTCGAGGAGCGCCGGGTGTACGACGACGGGCCGCCCGCCGTCTGACCCCTCGCCTCATCTTTCGGGACGAGGCCCAGGAGGCCGGCGTCCCCGGAAGCCCGTGCCCGGGCAGGTCTCTGCCCGGGCACTCGCTTCTGTCCGGGCACAGCCGCGGCCCAGGGGAGGTGCCCTGGCAGCCTGTTGCCCGGAAGACCTGAGCCCGGAAGACCTGTGCCCGGAAGACCTGTGCCCGGAAGACCTGAGCCCGGACGACATGCTCATGGACAAGAGGACAAGGGGTGGGAGCGCGGATGAACGCGCAGGTACGAAGCGGTGAGAACGCGGGCCGGCAGGCCCAGCAGGCCGCTGACAGCAAACCGGTCAGGTTGCTCGGCCGGGTCGGACTCGCCGCGTACGGACTCGTCAATCTCCTGTTCGCCTACCTCGCGGCCAAGGTCGCGTTCAGCGGTGGCGGTGGCGGCAACGCCAGCAAACAGGGAGCGCTGCAGACGCTGGCGAGTCAACCGGGCGGTGGCCTCCTGCTGTGGGTGATCACCATCGGCCTGGTCGCGCTGGCGGTGTGGCAGCTCGCCGAGGCCGGGGTCGGATACGGATACACCACGTCCGACAAGCGCCGGACGGCCCGGCGGCTCGGCAGTGCCGGGAAGGCGATCGCGTTCGGCGCGCTGGCGTTCAGTGCGGGCAGGATCGCCGCCGGTGGCAGCGCGGGCTCCGGGGGCACGCAGAAGACGTTCACCGCGAAGGTCCTCGAACTCCCCGGCGGGCAGCTCCTGGTCGGCCTGGTCGGGCTCGGCATCATCGCGGGTGCGGGTTACCTCGCCTACCACGGCTGGAAGAAGAAGTTCCTGGAGGACCTCGACCTCATGCGGGCGAGCCTGGGCACCCGCAAGACTGTGATCCGGCTCGGGCAGGCAGGGTTCGTCGCCGTCGGTGTCGCGTACGCCCTGGTCGGCGTGCTGGTTCTCGCCGCGGCGGTGACGTACGACGCGAAGAAGTCCGCCGGCCTCGACGGCGCGCTGCAGACGCTGGCGAAGCAGCCCTACGGCCCGGTGCTGCTCGGGCTGATCGCGCTCGGCGTCGCGTCCTACGGGATCTACTGCTTCTTCGACGCCCGCTTCCGCAGGGGCTGAGCTTCACCGCGCAAGCCGACAGCCGCCGACGGGCGGGTCACGTCCACACCAGGTGGAGTGACCCGCCCGTCGACGTGTCCGCCCTCGAGCGCTTCGTGGTCAGCCGACTCGTCGGTCGCCCGCCGCCGCGGCCGCGCCGGGGTCGGCCGGCGGGCCGCTCGGGAGGTACATCCGCCAGGCGCCGGGTACGACCCGCCACGAGCAGTGCCGCCGCGGCCCGGTCACCTCACCGTCGGCGTTGATGAAGAACTCCTCGCCGGACACCACGACCTCACGCCCTCGAAGCGACACGACGTCGTCGCGTCCGGTGTGCCGGCCGCGGGTCAGGTGCAGCGCGTATCCCAGCCGGGCCATCCGGCCCACCGAGTGCGACACCACGACGTCGATCTGTCCGTCGTGGGGGACTGCTTCCGGCGAGAGCCGGGCGGTGCCGCCGGCGATGCTCGGCGCATTCGCCAACCCCACCATGAGAGTCTTCCGCCGGGGCCGGGCGACCGTGCGCCCGTCCACCACCACGGTGAGCCGCCATCCCTTCGTACGCAGGCCGGCGAGGACGGCGCCCAGGGGGAACGCCAACGGGCCGAGGCGCGGCTTCAGCGGCGTCGCCGCCTGGGCGGCCTCGGCGCCGGCACCGACATGTACGGCGTTGACGACCGCGCCGCCGTTGTCGTCGGCGATCAGGTCCATCGTCCGCAGCGAACCGGAGCGGACGATCTCGGCCGCCTCCGCCGGGTCGAGCGGTAGGTCCAGCCCACGGGCGAGATCGTTGCCGGTGCCCAGCGGGATCAGGCCGACCGGGCAGTCGGCGAGCTCACCCCGGGCGTACAGCGCGGAGACCGTGGTGTGCAGGGAGCCGTCGCCACCGATGACGACGACGGGCCGGCCGGCGCGCGCGTCGAGACAATCCTGCAGGTGGTCGCGGCTCTCGCAGTAGACCAGTTCGGCCGGGGCGGCGGCGCGGAGCACCTCCAGCGCCCGTTCGATCGCCTCGGGCTCGGTGCTGCCGGCTTCCTTGTTGGCGATCACCAGCATGTGCGACTCGACTCTCGTGCGCACCGGGCATGCCCGGCCGCGAGTTGGGGGGTGGGTCCTGCGGGGGACACCCTAGGCTTTCGGCCACGCCGAAGCACGACGGCACCGCCGTGCGCATCCAGCATGATCGTCTCGGTGCACCGCTGTCGATGCCTTCCGGCGGGCCGGTCACGGAGTGGCCGGTCACGTTCGAACGGTCACCACTGGTTGGTCGCGGCCTGCAGGACCAGGCCCGTGCCGGCGACGCACACCCACAGCAGTGCACCGAGGAGCAGCGGCCGGGGGCCGGTCGTACGCAGCTCACCCAACCGGGTGCTCAGGCCGACGGCCGCGAGGGCCGCCGTCACGAGGAACGCCGCGACCTGGCCGAGCGGCCGGTGGACGGCGGCGGGCACCAGCCCAAGGCTGTTCGCCAGGGCGGCGACGACGAACAGCACGACGAAGCCTGGCACCACCTTCCGCAGGCGGGGAACGGCTCGCGGGCCAGGAGGGGTGGCCGTCCCGTCCTCCGACGGGGAACCCCCTGCCGCGAACCGGGCGGCCCGGGAGGCCCGGGCCTGAGCGAACGCGAGGCCGAGCGTGAGCGGGACGATCGCGAGCGTGCGGGTCAGTTTCACCACGACGGCGTGGGTTCCGGCGGCCGCGCCGAAGGCGTACCCCACCGCCACGACCGAGGAAGTGTCGTTGACCGCGCTGCCGGCCCACAGGCCGAAGCCCGCCGGGGACAGGTCGAGCAGATGGCCGAGGAGGGGGAAGACCACCACCGCGGCGATGTTGAACGCGAAGATCGTGGCGACGGCGTACGCGATCTCGGCCTCGGTGACCGCGACGACCCCCGCCGTGGCGGCGATCGCCGACGCGCCGCAGATCGCGGTGCCGGCACCGACGAGCGTGCGCAAGCCGCCGTTGACACCGAGGGCCCGACCAAGCAGGGGGGTCGCCACGAGTGCGACGCCGAGGGTTCCCGCCAGCACCGGCAGCGATGCCAGGCCGGTGTCGGCGATCTGCCGCAGGGACAGGCTCGTGCCGAGCACGACCACCGCGGCCTGCAGACACCACCGTCCGGGGAGCGCCAGCCGCGGGCGCAGCCGGGCCACCGGAGGGCAGGTACCGGCAAGAAGTACGCCGAGTGCCAGCGCGACCACCGGCGCGCCGACCACCGGGACGTGTCCACCGAGCACGGTGGCCGCAAGAGCCGTCGCCAGGATGGCCAGGATGGCCAGGATCGTCGGGGTCGCCGGCACAGACCTTCCGGCGGGCACCTTCGGTGCCTTCGCCGGTGGTGCCGGCGAGTTCTCCGTCCCGGCGGGTGCGTGGGACGCCGGTGCCGAGGGGTTCCGCACGTCCGTGGCCACCTTGCTCCTTTCGGGGTCTTTCGGCGTACTGCCGCACCATCCACGATGCGGGTTGCCCGCGTTCGGCGGTAGGCGTCGTTTGCCGGGCAGGTGATAAGGCCGCCTTATAGCCTGGTGGCGGACCGCCTATGCTCGCGGTGTGCTCGAACTCCCCGAGGTCGCGACGCTGCACCTGCTGGTCACGGTGGCGGAGACCGGCAGCCTGCGGCAGGCGGCCGGGTTGCACGGCATCAGCCAGCCCGCGGTGAGTCAGCGTCTGCGTGGACTCGAACGCCGGCTGGGACTGCGGTTGCTGGAGCGCTCCACGGTCGGCTCGACGCTCACCCCGGCGGGTGCGGCGGTCGTCGACTGGGCCCGGCCGGTCCTCGAGGCGTCCCGCGAACTCGCTCTCGGTGTGGCCGCCCTGCGGGCGGAGCAGGCCGGTCAGCTGCGGTTGGCCGCGTCGATGACCGTCGCGGAGTACCTCGTACCCGGCTGGCTGGCCCGGCTGCACGCCGCCGAGCCGGACCTGGACGTCGCGCTGCGGGTCGGCAACTCCGAGCAGGTCGCAGCCATGGTTCGCGACCGGCGCGCCGACCTCGGGTTCGTCGAGGGAACGTCGGTGCCGACCGGCCTGCGGTCACGCACGGTCGGCGCGGACGAACTGCTGGTCGTGGTGGCCCCTGGTCATCGGTGGTCCCGGCGTGCTGCCGGGGTGCGCCCGGACGAGCTGGCTGCGGCCCGGCTGGTGCTGCGGGAGGAAGGGTCGGGTACGCGGGACGTGTTCGTCCGCCGGCTCGCCGCGGCCGGGCACCGCGTTCACGCCGGTCTGGAGCTCGGCTCCACCACCGCGATCAAGGCGGCGGTGATGGCCGGGGAGGGGCCGGGCGTGCTCAGCGCGCTCGCTGTGGGGGCGGAACTCGCGGACGGACGCCTGGTCGCGGTGACCGTACGCGACCTGCGGTTCGAGCGGCGGTTCCGCGCGGTGTGGTTGCCCGGCCGCGACCCGAGCGGGCCGGCCGCGCGGCTCCTGGCCACCGCGACGAGATCGCCGGGCCGGCGGCCCCGGAGGGCGCCGACCCGGCGAGGGGCGTGACGGACAGGCGGCTCGGAGCAGGCTCAGAGCAGGCTCAGAGCACGTCGTGGCCCGGGTGCGGCTGGGCGGGAATGGTGCCCAGCCGGCCGGCCTGGAAGTCCTCGAACGCCTGCACGAGCTCCTGACGGGTGTTCATGACGAACGGGCCGTACGCCGCGACCGGCTCCCGGATCGGCTGCCCGCCGAGGACGAGTACGTCCAGCGCCGGGCTGCGGCTCTCCTGGTGCTGGTCGGCGTCCAGCGTCACCACGTCGCCGGGACCGAACACCGCGAGCTGGCCGCTGCGGATCGGCCGTCGGTTGGCGCCGACGGTGCCGGTGCCGTTCAGGACGTACACCAGCGCGTTGAAGTCGGCCCGCCACGGGAGCCGGACCTGCGCGCCGGGGGAGACGGTCGCGTGCAGCAGGGCGATCGGCGTGTGGGTGATGCCGGGCCCCTTGTGGCCGCCCACCTCGCCGGCGATGACGCGCAGCAGCGCGCCGCCGTCGTGGGAGCTGACCAGGCCCACGTCGCCGCGGTGGATGTCCTGGTAGCGCGGCGCGGTCATCTTCAGCCGCCCCGGCAGGTTGACCCACAGCTGGAAGCCGTGGAACAGGCCACCGCTCATCACGACCTCCTCCGGCGGGGCCTCGATGTGCAGCAGGCCGCCACCGGCGGTCATCCACTGGGTGTCGCCGTCGCTGATCAGGCCGCCGCCGCCGTTGGAGTCCTGGTGGCGGAGCGTGCCGTCGATCATGTACGTCACGGTCTCGAAACCGCGGTGCGGGTGCCAGGGCGTTCCCTTGGGTTCGCCCGGCGCGTACTCCACCTCACCCATCTGGTCCATGTGGATGAACGGGTCGAGCTGACTCAGGTCGACACCGGCGAACGCCCGGCGGACCGGGAAACCCTCGCCCTCGAAACCGCTCGGGGCGGTCGTCACCGACGAGACCTTGCGTTCGGTGGCGGTGGCCTGGTCGACCTTGGGCAGGCGAGGCAGCACGAGGATGTTGTCGACGCTGACCGCGGGCATGGTCACTCCTTGGGTCGGTGGGAGCCTGCCGCCCGGCTGGCGGCCGGTCCTGCCACACGGAACGATAGTTGAAGCATCAACATTCCCGCCAGCCCCGTCCGCGGACGTACCAGCGCCGGACACCGGCTTGGCCGGAAATGGGCGCATGTGGTGCACTCCAACCGCGAACGTGGGTGCCCGTGGAGCCCCGTGTCGAGACCCAGCCAGACAGCGGAGGAGATCGCATGCGCGCGGCCGTGTACACCGGTGACCCGACCCTGATCGTCGAGGACCGCGATCGGGTACCGCCCGGGCCGGGCGAGGTCGAGATCGAGGTGGCGTACGCGGGTATCTGCGGCACCGACCTGCACATCCGGCACGGTGCGATGGACCACCGGGTGCCGGCCAGGGCGGTGCTCGGCCACGAGTCGTCCGGCCGGATCGCCTCGGTGGGAGAGGGGGTCACGAACCGCCAGGTCGGCGACCCGGTGACAGTGATGCCGCTGCGCTGGTGCGGCATCTGCGCCGCGTGCCGGGCCGGCCACACCCACGTGTGCCAGACGCTGAAGGTCATCGGTGTCGACATCCCGGGCGCCATGCAGGGGAGCTGGACGGTCCCGGAGGACGTCGTGGTCGGGCTGCCCGCCGACCTCCCGCTGGACGTGGCCGCCCTGGTGGAGCCGACCGCGGTCGCGGTGCACGACGTACGCCGGTCCGGCCTCGCCGCCGGTGAGAAGGCGGTCGTCGTGGGCGGCGGGCCGATCGGGGTGCTCATCGCCCGGGTGGCGCAGGCGCAGGGGAGCGAGGTCGTCCTCCTCGAACTCGACCCGCACCGCCAGGCGACGGCCGAGGGCCTCGGCCTCACCGTCGTCGATCCGAGCCGCACCGACGTCGCTGCGTATGTCGCGGACTGGACCTCGGGCGCGGGCGTTCCCGTCTCGTTCGAGGTGTCCGGAGCGCCGGCCGGCGTACGGACCGCCACCGACGTGCTCGGCGTACGCGGCGCGATGGTGGTCGTGGCCATCCACTCCGAGCCGCGCCTGGTCGATCTCAACCAGGTCTTCCTGCGGGAGCTTTCCGTCCTCGGCACCCGCGTCTACACCCGGGACGACTTCGAGTACGCCGTACGGCTGGTCGCCGACCGGCAGGTGCCGGCGAAGGAGCTGATCTCGCGGGTGGTCCCGCTGTCCGGCGCGAGTGCGGCGTTCGACGCGCTGGAGTCCGGCGGCGGCGTGATGAAGGTCCTGATCGACTGCCAGGACGCCTCGTGACCGCCCCGGTCGCCGGTACGGGCGGCGCGGGCGGCATCTTCGACCTGACCGGGCGACTGGCGCTGGTCACCGGCGCCAACCGCGGGCTCGGGCTGGCGATGGCCAGGGCGCTGGCCTCCGCCGGTGCGGACGTGATCGGGGTGAGCTCCCGGCTCCAGGTCAGTGGCAGCGAGGTCGAGCAGGCGGTGACCTCGCTCGGCCGCTCCTTCGAGGGGCACCGGGTCGACTTCGCCGACCGGGCGGCGGTCACGGAGTTCGGGCGGAGCCTCGCCGAACGGGAACGCCCGGTGGACATCCTGGTCAACAACGCCGGAACGATCCGCCGGTCACCCGCCGTCGACTACGCCGACGCCGACTGGGACGAGGTGCTCGCGGTCGACCTGACCGCGCAGTTCGCCCTCACCCGCGAACTCGGCCGGCCCATGGTGCGCCGCCGTGCCGGGAAGGTGATCTTCACCGGTTCGGTGCTGAGCTTCCAGGGCGGGATCAACGTCGCCGCGTACACCGCGGCCAAGAGCGGGCTGGCCGGGCTGACCCGGGCGCTGGCCAACGAGTGGGCGCCGTACGGCGTGAACGTCAACGCGATCGCGCCCGGCTACTTCGCCACCGACAACACCGAGGCGCTGCGCAACGACCCGGATCGCAGCCGCGCCATCCTGGAGCGGATCCCGGCAGGCCGCTGGGGACGCCCCGACGACCTCGCCGGTGCGGCCGTCTTCCTGGCATCGGCCGCCTCGGACTACGTGTCGGGCGCGGTCGTGCCGGTGGACGGCGGCTGGCTCGCTCGCTGACGGGCCCCGGTCGGAGGCCGATCCGGGGACGTACCGGCCGAGACCGGCCGAACGCGACGATACAGCGCTTGCTTAATTCAGCGTCCGCTGTATCGTGGGGCCGTGTTCACCCAGCCACCCGAGTCCCGCCCGCCGGGTACCTCCGAGGCCCCGCGCCCGGCTGCCGGGCCGGCGGACGTGGAGGCGATGTCCCGGCTCGGCCGGGCGATCGCCGATCCCACCCGCTGCCGGATCCTGCTCGCCATGGTCGCCGGACCCGCCTACCCGGCCCAGCTCGCCGACACCCTCGACCTGACCAGGCCGAACGTCTCCAACCACCTGACCTTCCTGCGCGGCTCCGGCCTGGTGTCGGCCACGCCGGAGGGCCGGCAGGTCCGCTACGACCTCGCCAGTCCGCACCTCGCGCACGCCCTGGTGGAGTTCCTCGCCGTCGTCAACGAGGGGGCCGGCCAGGCCGGCTGCGCCGAGTCCGGCGTCCGCGAGATCCTCGACGTACGCGACCACGCCGACGAGCAGGCGCCCGCGTTCGCTCGCGCGGCCCGCCCGCACGAAAGCCTTCCCGCCAGCGGACACGAGCCGCCGCGCACCCAGGAGTCCGGACCGGTTCGGGCGCACCGCCGCCCACCTCGCTCGCCTCGCCCGGACCGCCGGCGTCCGCACGGGGAGGGAGCCGGCTGATGGCCAGCGGACACGGTCACGGACATGGACACGGTCACGCGGCGGCGCGGGGAACCGCAACGGGCGGGCACCGGCGCCGGCTGATGCTCGTCCTCCTGTTCACCGCGTCCGTACTGGTGGTGCAGGTCGTCGGCGCGATCGCGTCCGGCTCGCTGGCGCTGCTCGCCGACGCCGGCCACATGGCGGCCGATTCCGCCGGCATCGTCCTCTCCCTGGTGGCGGTGACGCTCGCCCAGCGCGCACCGACCAGACGGCGTACGTTCGGCTGGCAGCGCGCGGAGATTCTGGCCGCCGCGGCCAACGCGGTGATCCTCTTCGGGCTCGCGCTCTACATCCTGTACGAGGCGGTGCATCGCCTGTCCGAGCCGCCCGAGGTCAGGTCGGGCCTGATGCTGGTGGTCGCGCTCGTCGGCCTGGCCGCCAACACCGCGTCCCTGCTGCTGCTCCACCGGGCGCAGTCGGACTCCCTCAACCTCCGCGGCGCCTACCTGGAGGTCCTCGGCGACCTGCTCGGGTCGGTCGCGGTGGTGGTCGCGGCACTCGTCATCGCGCTCACCGGCTGGCAGCGCGCGGACGCGGTGGCGTCCGGGCTGGTCGCCCTGATGATCCTGCCCCGCGCGTGGGGGCTGTTGCGGGAGGCGATCGAGGTACTGCTGGAGGCCGTGCCCAAGGGTGTGGACATCGAGGCCGTACGCCACCACATCGCGCACGTGCCCGGCGTGGTCGACGTCCACGACCTGCACGCCTGGACGATCACCTCCGGCCTGCCCGTCCTGTCCGCGCACGTGGTCGTGGACGAGGCGACGATGGCCGGCGGCCACACCGGGCGGGTGCTGGACGAGCTGTGCACCTGCCTGGCCGGGCACTTCGACGTGGAGCACTCGACGTTCCAGATCGAGTCGGCCACCCACCGCGAGCACGAGAGCCCGGTGCACGACTAACGCCCGCATGCCGTCTCGTTCATGAGGGATCCCTCGTCAGGTTGGGTGGCAAATTTGCGGAAACCCGTGCTGACCGGCATTGGAGCAGGTGACCATGGGGTACAGCACGAGATCGGAAGGCGGCGCCAATGCCGGAACCACACGGGTTCGAGTTCGCCGCGGCGCAGGGGTCTCCCGGGCCCTCGCGCACCGCGCCGGACCCGGACGTCGGGCGGGACCAGGTCCGCGATCCGCTGGTCTTCTGCGTGAGTGGTGGGACCGGTGGTTTCGGCGGGGCCTACTGGCTCGACGACCGGATGGACAAGCCCGGGCGGGAGTACGGCCCGGACGAGGTGAAGCCGTAGCCACGCAGATACGATCATCGGCTGGTGCGCCGAAGGCGCGGCGAGCGCCGTGGGGCGCCGCCCGCGAAGCCGCCCGACGACGAAGTTCGCAGCAGTTCGCAGTAGTTCGCAGCAGCGCAGCACCCGGCAGCATGGCACCACCGGAAGTTCCCGCGCACCGCCGCAACCCGAACCACCGAACGACCCCCTCGTCGAGCCCGTGCTCGGAGGGTCCAGATCGCCCGCCTCCGCGATCTGGGCCGTCCCGGCGCGGGTTCGTCTCGTTTCGGCCGCATTGCGGGCAACGAAACGGTGCGCGAACGATTTGACTCTTGACGCCATTCCCGCCAACTGCGACTGTTTTCCAACGTGGGAGATCACTAATGTCGCCCGGTCCTGTCGTCTTCGTTGGTGTCCTCGCCCCGTGTCGGTCGTCGTGACCGGGAGTCCGCACGTGTGCCGTCGACTGTGACCGCTCCAGTTGGCGTTTCTTCATCGGAGGTGTGTTCGCATGACCCCGACACAGCCGGCCGGCGCTTGGAGCCGACGTACCTTCCTGCGCCGCACAGGTGTGCTGGCAGCCCTCGGCGCGTTCGCCGCGGCCTGCGGCGGCAACACCGGGCGCCCGGCGAGTGGGGGCGGTGGCGGCGGCGGTGGGAGCAACACCGTGTTGTCACAGTGGTACCACCAGTACGGCGAGGCCGGCACGAAGGAAGCCGCCCTGAAGTACGCCAAGGCGTACGACAAGGCCGCTGTCAACGTGCAGTGGACACCCGGTGACTATGCGTCGAAGCTGGCTTCGGGCCTGCTGTCGGACAAGGGCCCGGACGTCTTCGAGAGCCAGCTCAACATCGCCATGGTGCAGAGCAAGCAGGTCGTGCCCCTCGACGACATCATCAGCGACGTCAAGGACGACTTCAACGCCAACGACATCACCACCAACACCGTCGACGGCAAGCTCTACGGCATCCGGATGATCGACGACCCGCAGCTCATCTACTACCGCAAGAGCCTGCTGGACAAGGCCGGACTCAAGCCGCCGACGACGATCGACGAGCTCATCACCGCAGCGAAGGCCCTCACCAACAAGAACATGAAGGGCCTGTACGCCGGAAACGACGGCGGCCTGGCCATGGGCGGCCCCGCGTTGTACTCCTCAGGCGGCAGCTACCTCACCGAGGACCACAAGCCGAACTTCACCGGCGAGCGTGCCCTCAAGGCGTACTCCAAACTGCACGAGCTGTACGCGAGCAAGTCCACATTGCTCGGCGCGCCCACCGAGTGGACCGACCCGGGCGCGTTCATCAACGAGCTCGCGGCCATGCAGTGGATCGGCCTGTGGGCGATGCCCGCGATCATGAAGAAGTTCGGCGACGACGTGGGCGTGATGGCGTTTCCGAAGCTGGACGCGCAGGGCAAGGACGCGGTCTACTCCGGCGGCTGGACGCAGTTCGTCTCGGCCAAGAGCAAGAACGTCGAGGCCGCCAAGAAGTTCGTCCGCTGGCTGTGGATCGACAAGACGGACTTCCAGGAGGACTGGTGCCTGAGCTACGGCTTCCACATCCCGCCGCGAAAGAGCCTTGCGGCGAAGGCGAAGAAGCTGCAGACGGGCCCGGCCGCGGAGGCGGTGAAGCTCGCCGCCGACAACGGCTTCACCGACAACCCCGCCTGGACACCGAAGATGGGCTCGGCGTTCGGCGACATGCTGACCAACATCATCAAGAAGGGCGCCGACCCCGCCGCGGAGGCGAAGAAGGCGGAGAAGACCACCCAGGCAGAGCTCGACCGGCTGTTCGGCTGAGCGGCGATGAGTGCCGTCACCGAGCCGTCCACCACGGGCGGCACCGCCCAGTCCACAGGCAGGGGGAGGCGCCGCGGTATTCGCGGCACCTCCCTCGCCTACTGGCTCTTCGTCGGCCCGTTCCTCGTCGGCCTGCTCGTCTTCGGCTACGTGCCGATCGTGTGGAGCCTGTTCCTCAGCTTCTTCGACGCCCGCAACACGGTCACGCCGACCGACTTCGTGGGGCTGCGCAACTACGTCGACATGCTGACGGACCCGAACTTCCTGTCCAGCCTGGTCACGTTCACCGTGTTCGCGGTGTTCATCGTGCCCCTGACGTTCGCGTTGTCCCTCGGGCTGGCGCTCCTGGTCAACGGTGTGAGGGTGGCACGGGCGTTCTTCCGTTCGGTGTTCTTCCTGCCCACCGCGTGTTCGTACGTCGTGGCCTCGCTGATCTGGAAGCTGTCCATCTTCAACGGCGTGCGGTTCGGCCTGGCCAACACCGTGCTGAGCTGGTTCGGGATCGACAACATCGCCTGGCTGAGCTCCGTCGACCCGCCGTGGTACTGGATTCCGCTGGTGACCGTGCGGCTGTGGCTGCAGCTCGGCTTCTACATGATCCTGTTCATCGCGGGCCTGCAGCGCATCCCGACCGACCTCTACGAGGCGGCCTACGTCGACGGCGCCAAGCCGGGCTGGCAGGTGTTCCGCCACATCACGTTCCCGCAGTTGCGGGCCACCTCGATCGCGGTGCTGCTGCTGAACCTCATCGCGGCCTACCAGGCTTTCGACGAGTTCTACAACCTCGTCGGCAACGTCAACTACGCCCGGCCGCCGCTGGTGTACCTGTACGGCGTCTCGCTGAGCTCCATCCAGGATCTCGGCCGGGGCAGTGCCGGCGCGCTCATCCTGGCGGCGATCATCATGGTGCTCACGCTGGTGCAGAGCAGGATCTTCGGATTCGGTAAGGCGGACTGATGGCGACCACGACCACACCCGCCGTACGCACCACCGGCACGCCAGTCCCGATCGGGCACCGGCGCGGGCCGATGGCCGCGGTGGCCACGATCGCTCGCTGGGTGGCGCTGCTGATCACCACCGTGGTGTTCCTGGTGCCGTTCTACCTCATCGTGCGCAACGCGCTGTCCAGCGACACCGACATCACCGCGCCCGGCTGGACGGTGTTCCCCACCACGCTGCACTGGGAGAACATCGCCGAGCTGTTCAACGACAACGAGGTTCCGATGGCGCGGGCGCTGTGGAACTCCGCGGTCGTCGGCGTGGTCGGCACCGGCGGGCAGCTGCTGCTGGCGGCGATGGCCGGCTACGGCCTGGCCCGGATCCCGCACCGCGCGTCGAACAAGATCTTCTACCTGATCGTGGCCACGCTGATGATCCCGGCGGCGGTGACGTTCATCCCGAGCTTCGTGCTGGTCTCCTCGCTCGGCTGGGTGAGCTCGCTGCGCGGCCTGATCATCCCCGGCCTGTTCAGCGGGTTCGCGGCGTTCCTCTTCCGGCAGTACTTCATCAACTTCCCCAAGGAGCTGGAGGAGGCGGCCAGGGTCGACGGCCTTGGCTACTGGCGGACGTTCTGGCTGATCGTCGTACCCAACTCGCTGCCGTTCTTCGCCGCGATCGCCGCCATCACGTTCATCGCCAACTGGAACGCCTTCCTGTGGCCCCTGGTGATCGGGCAGGACTCCTCGTCGTGGACGGTGCAGGTGGCGCTGTCGACGTTCATCACCGCGCAGACCATCAACATCCACGAGCTGTTCGTGGCTGCTGCGGTGTCGATCCTCCCACTGGTGCTGATCTTCGTGTTCCTGCAGCGGTACCTCGTGCAGGGCGTCACCGAGACGGGCATCAAGGGCTGACCGGCGTCAGGCGTCGACCAGGCGGGCGGCGAGTGCGGGCAGCAGGTTCGCGTAGTCGCGCAGCAGGGTGATCTGTCCGTCGCGGGCACGAAGCACGTAGACGTACGACATCCGCAGCGGACGTCCGGTTCCGACGTGGGTGCAGTCGATGGCGTGCTCGACGACGATCACCTCCGGGTCGGTCGTGTCGTGGACAGTGACGTCGCGGTACGCCTCGAACCGGATCGACTGCCCAGCTGTCCGCGAGAGCCAGGAACGCACCGCCTCCCGGCCCTCCAGCCGCTCCGGGATGCCCGGCAGCCGGAACGGGAAGTCCTGGACGCCGTCGACTGCGAACAGGTCGGCCATCGCGTCGGCGGAGTTCGCCAGCACCGCCTGCTGGTAGCGGGCGAAGACGGCCCGAGGCCCGGTGTCCGGCGGGTCCCCGTCGTCGGCCCCGGTGCAGGCGGCATCCGCCGGGTCGGCGGGGGCCGAGCCGGCTGCTGCCTTCACCGCGGCCAGCAGTTCGTCGTACTGACCGAACGCCTGGGCCATCGCCACCACGTCCTGGTACTCGCGTACGTGCACGACCCGGCCGTCGCGGACGCGGAGCAGCAGCAGCGCCGCGCCGGACACGCGCTCGCCCGTGGCGTTGAGCGTCCCGGCCAACTCGTACTCCACGATCGCCACCTCGGGGTCGAGGCTGTCGTGGATCGCCACGACCGGGACGTCCTCGATGCGCATCGGCAGTGCGGCCCGCCCGGCGCGCGTCAATGCCTCGAGCTCGGATCTTCCCTGGAGGCGGCGCGGGCGCCCCGGCGGGTTGAAAGGCCACTCGACCACGACGTCCTCGGCCTGGTCGCCGGCGTCGTCGGTGGTGCCGGCCAGGACGGAACGACGGAACCGCTCGAAGGCGCGTCGAGGGGTCAGCTCACGGGGCAGATCGGTCATGACGGTGTTCTCCCGTTCACTCAACAAACGTTGAACTCAACGAGCGTAGAGCGAAGTTGCCGCTTTGGTCAACGCCGGTAGAGTCACGGGAATGAGTGCCGCCAGGAACCCCGAGGCAGGCCCGCCCGGCGAAGCCGGCCGTCCCCGGCCGAGCCGGGCCGAGCGCCGCCGGCAGACCGAGGAGCGGATCCTGGCCTCGGCTCGCCGGGAGTTCGCCGAGCGCGGCTACGAACGCACCACCATCCGGGGCGTCGCCGGCGCGGCCGGGGTCGACCCGGCGCTGGTGATGCAGTACTTCGGTTCGAAGGACCAGCTGTTCCGGCAGGCCGTGCACGTGCCGGCGGGCGAGGAGCTGCCCGCGGAGCCGGCCGAGTTCGCCGAGCTGCTGCTGTCGATCCTGGGCGTCAAGCTGAGCGGGCAGGCGGCCACCATGCCCCTGCTGCGGTCGGCGTTCACTCATCCGGAGGCGACCGAGGCGGTGCGGGCGTCGCTGGCCGCGCAGATCGCTCAGGGCGCCAGGGCGATCCCGGCCGACGACCCGGAACTGCGGTCGGCCCTTCTGGTGGCGGTCCTGCTCGGTGTCACCACCGGGCGCCACCTGCTCGAGCTCGACCACCTGCGCGACGCCTCGCCCGAACAGATCACCGACCTGCTGCGGCCGGCGTTCCAGGCGCTGATTCGCGGATCCTCCGAGCCGGACGCCTGACGGCCACCGGCCCGGATCAGGTGCTGACCGCGCTCGAGACCACCACGCGACGAACCTCGAGCCTCGCCCCCTGGCCGAACAGCCGGTTGGACGGGAGACTCGAGGGGTCCACGAAGGGCGCGGGCGTGGGATCGCCGACGGTGGGGTCGAAGTAGCCGGTGGGGCCGTCGCCGAGCTTCACCAGGCCGATGCCCGTCGGACGGTACCCGTCCAGCAACGTGAACATACCCATGCCGCAGGCGAGTTGCCGCGGCTCCACGAGTATCTCCTCACCGCCGTGGTCCAGGGTGAGATACCTGCGGTCGACGAGGCAGCCGATGCGGTCGACCTTGAACACCTCCTCCTCGTTCACGTACCAGTGCACGACTCCGGCCGCACGGTCGTAGGAGATCCTCAGATGGTGCATCGCGCGCGGGTGGTTGGCGGCGACGGGGATCTGGAAGCTGAACGCCGCGTAGTTGTCTCCGAGCTCCGGGCCCCTGCCGAACGGGAGGCGCTCGTAGAAGGCGTAGATGGTTTTGTTCGTGAGGAAGAAGTCGAAGACGACGTACGTCTCGAAGTCGATCTGGTTGGCCGCGAACGAGGCGAGCCGCAGGTCGTCGTCCGGGTCGTCCACGGCGCCGCCGAACGGTTGGAGCCGCGTACCGTACGTCCGTCCTCCGAGCCAGGTCTCGAAGGAGAGGACCCGGCCGGGGACGGCATCGAACCCGGGGTAGCCGCTGGAGGCGGTGTGGTTGGCATAGGCGAGCCACTTCACGTGGTCCAGCCCACCGGGGAGCCCGCCGTTCTGGCTGTCCGGCGCGACTGAGAGCGTGAACGCGGGTTCTCCCGTCGTTCGATTCTCGCCCCGAGCGACGACGGTGAGGCCGTGGGAGCTGGTGGAGACGACGCCGTCGTCACCTGTGAAGCTCCCAGCGCTGAAGTAGAACCACTTCGCCGTGGGGGAACCGACGCTGAACCCGTCCCTGAAATCGTCCCAAAGATGCCGGTAGGTCCCGTTTTCCGCGCGAAGGGACTCGAGATCGCGCATGTCTTCTGCCTCCCGCCCCTCGACTGCCCGGGCAAGTCCGCGTTGCGTGAAGCTCAGGGCAGGCCTCTCGATGACAGCAGACCCGCAGGTCGCACCTGGCATGATCAACTTCGTCGAAGATAGCTGAGCCGAGAGGTGATGTCCCGTGCCACCGGGAGACGACCGGCTCGAACAGAATGCCGAGCCGGACGCCTGACGGTGGCGCGGTGGCGGCGTGACAGACTCCGGTGTCATGTCCGCCGCACAGACCCCGTCGACCCCACACGGCTCGCCCGGCTCGCCCGGTTCGAAGTCCCCGGTCAGCTACCGCCTGCGCCCGGCGCTCGGTGTCCGCATGCTCGGCATGGCCTGCGTGTGGCTTGCCCTGGTCGTGGTGGCCGAGGCGCTCCGCCGGGGTGTACCCGCGATCGACGGCGCCGTCGTCGTGGCACTGGAGTGGATCTTCTTCGTGGTCTTCGTGATCGTCGTGGCGCTGGCCGCGTGGTCACTGCTCAACCGGCGGTCGGGCCTGGTGCTGTCGGACGAGGGCTTCGTCAACCGGACCAACTGGCGTCGCGACAGCGTGCGCTCGGCGCGCTGGTCGGAGGTTGCCGACGTACGACGATCCGACGGCGCGGCCGGGCCGGTGTTCGTCGTCGCGCTGGCCGACGGCCGGCGCAGCCTGATCGCCACCCGGCTGCTGGACACACCGGTCGGTTCGCTGGAGGAACAGTTGCAGGGCCGGCTGAACACCGCACACGGCTACCGCCCGCTCAACTGAGCCGGCTACTTGACCGGGCGGTAGGCGCAGGCGTCGGCGAGGGAGTCGGCCGGTGCGTTCGGGTCCGGGGTGGCGCTGCCGGTGGGCGTGGGCGTGGGCTTCGCCGTCTTGTTGGGGTTGTCCTTGGGGATCGCCGGCTTCTTCGTCGGCGGCGCCTTCTCGCTGGCCGTGATCGCGGTGCTCACCCGCTTGTGGATCAACTTGTAGTCGGGGTCCCACGGCTTGATGATCTTGTTGGTGAAGGCGATGCTCTTGACGTCGCCGCCCTTCACCCGCATCGACAGGTCGACGAACGCCGGGAGCAGTGAGCTCGGGATGTCGGTGAGCACGATGTGCTTCGACGTCTTGGCGATCGCTTCGTACCTCGTGAGAACCGTGCCCGGGTTGGCCTGGTCGATGATCGCCTTCATCGCGCAGCGCTGACGCAGCATCCGCTGGTAGTCGTCGGCGCCGTACCGGCCGCGGGCGAACCACAGCGCGTGGTAGCCGTCCAGATGCTGGTTGGGGCCCGGGTGGAGGTACCCCGAGGGCTTGATCCCCTCGTCGGTCGCGCCGCCGATGGCCACTCGCTCGTTGATGTTGACGGTGATCCCGCCGAGCGCGTTGACCAGTTGCTCGAAGCCCTGCAGGTTGATGAGGACGTAGTAGTCGAGCTTGAGACCGAGCGCCTGGCCCACGGCCAGCTTGGTGGCGTCGGCGCCGGGGTTGTCGCTGTCGAGCAGGCCCGGGTGCTGGGCGGGGACGTTACGGTAGATGGAGTTGATCATCCACTCCAGCTGGTCGCCGGGCCCGGCGTAGACGCCACCCTTGTACGCCTTGGCAAGCGACGAGCCGGGCGGGAACGGCACCTTCTCCAGGTTGCGCGGCAGGCTGAACAGCACGGTGTTGCCGGTGTGGGTGTCGATGCTCGCCACCTGGATGCTGTCCGGCCGGATGCCGGCGCGGTCCTTGCCGCCGTCGCCGCCGAGCAGGAGTACGTTGACGCGGTCCTGGCCTGCCCACGGGTCGGCCGCGGTGACGTTCTTGGGCCGGGTGGCGCTCCGGCTGTGCGAACCGGCGAAGACGTCCTGGACGACCCCGCGCTGCACTTGCGCGTAGCGGCCGCCGACGGCGAGCGGGGTGAGCACGACCAGCACCAGAAGGGTGACGAGAGCCGAACCGAGGATGCGCTGCAACGGGCTGACGTTCCAGGGCCGCAGCGAGCGGTAGGTGAGGACGATCACCACCATCCAGGCCAGGCCGATCACCGGCAGCACGATTCCGATCAGCCGCAGGGTGTCCGGCTGGACCAGCCAGTGCAGGACCGATCGCCGCTGGGTGAGCCCGATCCAGGCGGTGACGGCGAGGAGGGCCACGGTGACGGTCAGCACCGCCGCGCCGAGCCGGCGGCGCCCGGCGGCCAGCAGGCCGAGGCCGGGCACGAGCGCGCCGACGACCGTGAGCAGGAGAGCGCTGGTGAACGAGGCCGGCCGACGACGACGCCGCCGGTCGGTCACCGGCCGCCTCGACGACGTGCCGTGGTCGTCCCTTACCAGCTCAGTCATGGACCGTATTCAATCCCACTCGGACCCCCGTCCAGGACCGCCCTCGGGATCCCACTCGGGCCCCCGTCCAGGACCGCCCTCGGGAGCGGATGTGCTGGCTCTCACCCTGGCACGACGTTCGAGCAGGTGCCGGAGTTGCACCCGCGGGCGCAATATCCGGTGCACTCTGGTCGCGAGGTTTGCCGAGCTCCACGTGCGGCTCCTGTTCGGACAGGGGTGTGCCAGGTCAATGCCCGTTTTCGGTACGTTTTCTCCGGATTACGCCCGCGCAATCGGCCGGTTACCCGCCATAGGCGACGTGCGCCGGATCAGCGCACGGTACGCCACGACCCTGAGATTGGCTATCTGACCTCGTGGTTCGCGGCTTCGGGCAGGTCGCTTTGCCCGGCTCCGCCCCGGCCCGCTACCCTGATCCGGCGCCCTGGCTCTGCCAGGACGAGGGGAGGCGTCGCCTAGTCCGGTCTATGGCGCCCGCCTGCTAAGCGGGTTGAGGGTTCATCCCCTCTCGCGGGTTCAAATCCCGCCGCCTCCGCCCTCACCACGGCAAAATGCGTGCGGCGAGCGCCGGGCCTCACCCCCACCGAGTGGGGCGGCCCGGCACAGCCGATCCGGCCTACCACTCCCCACCGCATTTACCCCGTCACCTGCGGTTTTGTCCGTGTCCGGACCCGGACGCCGTCTATACCTCCAGGTGGATCGTCCTTGTACATGGCATTACGGTGCCTTTGCCATGACCGACGATCTCGCCTTGACGTCCGCTCCACCCGCTGACGAGTGGAGACTGCCGACCGGCACCCGGTTGCTGCACATCGGACCGCACAAGACGGGGACGACGGCCGTGCAGGCGGCACTGTTCGAGATTCGCGACCAGCTGGCCGAGCAGGGCATCTACTATCCGAGCTACGACCGGCATCCCATGCACGCCGTACTCGCCGTGACCGGCCGGCACTCGATGATGGGTGACGACCCGCCGAAGCAGCGGCACTGGGATCGGCTGATCGCGGAGGTCGACGCGGCCGGCGACCAGACCGGCGTGATCAGCAGCGAGTTCTTCTCCGAGGCGGACCCGGAGGTCATCGCCCGCGTCGTCGAGGACCTCGGCGGTGAGCGGGTGCACGTCGTGGTCACGCTTCGGCCGCTGGTGAAGATCCTCCCCTCGCAGTGGCAGCAGTACGTGCAGAACGGCCAGCGGACGACGTACGAGAACTGGCTGCACCACATGCTGCGGGTTCCGCCGTACGAGCAGCCGAACCCCAGCTTCTGGCGCCGGCACCGGCACGACCGGCTGATCGAGCGGTGGGTCGACGTGGTCGGGCGGGACCGGGTGACCGTGGTCGTGGTCGACGACTCCGAGCGCGACATGGTGTTGCGGGTGTTCGAGTCGCTGCTCGGACTGCCGGACGGAACGCTGCCGGGGGTTCCGGTGGCGACGAACCGGTCGCTCAGCCTCGGCGAGATCGAGATGCTTCGGCGCTTCAACGTCGAGTTCCGCGGCCAGGACGAACTGCCGGACAACTTCTATTCCAGGCTGGTGCGGTACGGCGCGATCCAGCGGCTGAAGGAGGCCCGCCAGCCGGGGCCGGACGAGCCGAGGGTGACGACCCCGCGATGGGCGCAGGAACAGGCGGTCGAGATCGGCCGCGAGATCGCCGACTGGGTGGCCGGCTCGGGTGTCCGCGTCATCGGTGATCTGGAACTTCTGTACCAACAGCTGCCCGCGGCCGCGGAGGAGCCGACGTCGGCGGCGATGGTGGACCCCGAAGCCGCGGCGCAGGCGCTCTTCGGCGCGATCGCCGCCGTTCCGACGCTCAACGGCTTCGGAGCGCCCGCTCCGAAGCCGGTGCCGCCGGTACCGCCGGTGAAGTCGGAGAAGGCCGGCGTGCCGGTCCACAAGGTTCGCTCCGCCGAACTGGTCAGGATCCTCGCCCGGCGCGCCCGCAGGCGCCTGCTCCACCGGTAAGGACTTCGGCACACGGCCCCGGGCGCGCAGGGGTCTGCCCTGATCCGCAGGGCGGACCCGGTCGTCCGGTTCCTGAAGCCCGCGTTGTCCGTACGGACCAGGTACTCCAGACTGGTGGACCGGAGAGCGTTTTCCCGAGGGGGACCTGATGACCGACGGCGGTGTGCCGGTGTCCGAGACCCACAGCGAGACGTACCCGGAGACGTTCTACGACTTCGGTTCGCCCTGGTCGTTCCACCGCGACGCGACCGAGGCCGACCGCAAGGCCCAACAGGAGTGGCAGAACGAGCTCGCCGGCCGCGGCGACGTGGAGTTCGGCCCCGACGTGTTCGTCTCCGACCGCGCCCATGTCTATCCCGAGCGGCTGCGCATGGGTGCGAAGTCCTACATCGGCGGGCACGCCATGGTGAAGGTCGACGTCCTCGAGATGGGCTCGGAGTGCACGCTCAACCCCTACTCCGTGGTGCGCGGCCGGGTGCGGATGGGCGACCAGGTGCGGATCGGCGCGCACACCTCGCTGCTCGGCTTCAACCACTCGATGGCGCCCGACCGTCCGGTGTGCAAGCAGCCGACGACCTCCCGGGGCATCACCATCGGCAACGACGTGTGGATCGGCTCCCACGTGGTCGTCCTGGACGGCGTGCACGTCGGCGACCACGCGGTGCTCGGTGCCGGAGCGGTGGTGACCAAGGACGTGCCCGCGTGGGCGATCGTCGGCGGCAACCCGGCGCGGCAGATCCGGGACCGCCGGCAGACCGGGCGGGCGGGCGGCGACCTTGCCGCGCGGCTGACGGCGTTCGCCGACCGGGCCCGCGAACAGGCCGAAGCGGTGCTGGCCCGTTGCTGGCAGTCCGCGCCGGACGGGAGTGCGGACACCGGCGACGACACCCGCGAGGGCGTCGTTCACGGCGGCCGGTTCCTGGACCGGCCCGGTGCCGTACCCACCGTGCGAGCCTGGTGCGACGCGGTCGAGATCGCCGACCTGCTGCTCGGCACCACGCCGCCGCAAGTGCCCGGCGAGGAGATCGCCGCGCACCTGCGGGGACGCCAGGACGCCGCGACCGGGCTCGTTCCGGAGTACGCGACGCCTGCGCAGTTCTCGGGGCTGCAGCCCGTGGAGCAACCCGGCCTTGACAACGGCGCGAACTATCACATCCTCTCCGTGGGGTACGCGCTGGAACTGCTGGGAACGTCCTTCCCGGAGCCCGTCCGGGCGGTCTCCGACCTGCCCGGGCACGAACTGGTCGCCCGGCTGGCGGCGCTGCCCTGGGACACCCGCGGCTGGTCGGCCGGCTCCTGGGTGGACGGCGTGGGCACCGCCCTGCACCGCAACCTCGTCGACTTCGGCGTCACCGGACCGGCCGAGACGCTGTTCGGCTGGCTGCTCACCAACGCCGACCCGTTCACCGGGATGTGGAGCAGGCCGGACGTGAACGGGCGCTGGCTGCAGCCGGTGAACGGCTTCTACCGGCTCACCCGCGGCACCTACGCGCAGTTCGGCCTGCCGCTGCCCTATCCCGAGCAGGCGATGGACACCGTGCTCACCCACAGCCGGGACGCGGGGTACTTCGGTGACGACCTGGGCAACGCGTGCAACGTGCTGGACGTGATCCACCCGCTGTGGCTCATCGGCAAGCAGACCCGGCTGCGCCGCAACGAGGGTGAGGTGTGGGCCCGCCGGCAGCTGGAGCGGGCCCTCACCCGCTGGCGTGACGGTGCCGGCTTCTCCTTCGGCCTGGAGGACGGCCGCGGGGCGGAGCGCGACCGCACGCCCGGCCTCCAGGGCACGGAGATGTGGCTGGCGGTGATCTGGCTGCTCGCGGACTACCTCGGCGAGAGCGGCGCACTCGGCTACCGCCCGCGCGGGGTGCACCGCCCCGAGCCGGCGTCGTCGTTGCGAGGTGTCACCGCTGCCTCGGCTGCCTGCGGTGTCACCGCTGCCCGAGCCGGTTCCTGAGGCCGTCGAGCTCGCCCCACAGCGCGGCCGGCACGGTGTCGCCGATGGTCTCGAACCACTCGGCGATGCCGGGCACCTCGGCCCGCCACTCCTCCTCGTCGACCCGTACCAGCTCCTCTACAGCGTCGTCGTCGATCGTGAGGCCGGACAGGTCGAGTGAGCCCGGTGCGGGCACGTACCCGATCGGCGTTCCCCGGGCGTCCGCGCGGCCCTCGATGCGGTCGATCGCCCACTTCAGGACGCGGCCGTTCTCACCGAACCCGGGCCACAGGAACGAGCCGTCCTCGTCGCGCCGGAACCAGTTGACGTAGAAGATCTGCGGCAGCCTCGCGTTGTCGTGGTGCTTGCCGATGTTGATCCAGTGGTCGAAGTAGTCACCGGCGTTGTAGCCGATGAACGGCAGCATCGCCATCGGGTCCCGGCGTACGACACCGACCTTGCCCTCCGCCGCCGCCGTCTGCTCCGAGGACAGCGTGGACGCCAGGAACACCCCGTGCGTCCAGTCGCGCGCCTGGGTGACCAGCGGCACGGTGGTCGCCCGCCGGCCGCCGAAGAACAACGCCGAGACGGGTACGCCGCGCGGGTCGTCGAACTCGGGCGCCACGATCGGGCACTGCGGCAGCGGGGTGCAGAACCTGCTGTTGGGATGAGCGGCGGGCTCGCCGTTGCCCGGCGTCCAGTCCCGGCCCTTCCAGTCGGTGAGATGCGCGGGCGACTGGTCGCTGTAGCCCTCCCACCACACGTCGCCGTCGTCGGTGAGCGCGACGTTGGTGAACACCGAGTTGCCGCGCTCGATGGTGCGCATGGCGTTCGGGTTGGTCTTCCAGCCGGTGCCCGGCGCCACGCCGAACAGGCCGTACTCCGGGTTCTGCGCGTACAACCGGCCGTCCGGACCGAACCGCATCCAGGCGATGTCGTCGCCCAGCGTCTCCACCTTCCAGCCCGGCAGGGTCGGCTCGAGCATGGCGAGGTTGGTCTTCCCGCACGCGCTCGGGAACGCCGCCGCGATGTAGTGGACGTGCTGCTCGGGTGAAATTAGCTTGAGGATCAGCATGTGCTCGGCCAGCCAGCCCTCGTCGCGGGCGATGGCGCTGGCGATCCGAAGCGAGTAACACTTCTTGCCCAGCAGGGAGTTGCCGCCGTAGCCGGAGCCGTACGACCAGATCTCGCGCGTCTCGGGGAAGTGCGAGATGTACTTCGTGTCGTCGCACGGCCAGGGCACGTCCTGCTCGCCCGGCTCCAGCGGCGCGCCCACCGAGTGCAGGCAGGGCACGAAGTCGCCGTCGGACCCGAGACCGTCAAGGACGGCTTGCCCCATCCGCGTCATGATCCGCATCGACACCGCGACGTACGCCGAGTCGGTGATCTCCACGCCGTACAAGGGGTTCTCGGCCTCGAGCGGGCCCATGCAGAACGGCACGACGTACATCGTCCGGCCGTGCATGCTGCCGCGGTACAGCTCGGTCATCGTGTCCTTCATCTGCCGCGGGTTCATCCAGTTGTTGGTGGGGCCCGCGTCGGCCTCGCGCCGGGAGCAGATGAACGTGCGTTTCTCCACCCGGGCGACGTCGCTCGGGTCGGTACGCGCCCAGAAGGAGTTCGGCTTCTTCGCCGGGTTCAGGCGGACCAGCGTGCCGGCTTCGACGAGCTGGTCGGTGAGGCGCTCCCACTCCTCGTCCGAACCGTCGCACCAGTAGATCTGGTCCGGTTCGCACAGGTGGGCGACGTCTTCGACCCAGGCGCGCAGGCGGGCATGGCTGGTGGGGATTCCGGCGGGCGTTTCTCCGGTGGCGTGCAACACCCTGCCGGTAGGCGTAGTGGTGGTGGACATGCGGTCACGGTAGGGGCGGGCATGCCGCCGGGGACGGGATCGGGAAGGTGCCCGCGACAACGGGAAAGGGCTGTCCTACCGGTTCTTGCGTAGGCACTGCAAGGTCTTGCCGGAGGCCGCCCCGGACCGTCATGATCAGCCGCAAGTCGAAGCGGCTGGTCCGGACCAGGCCATACCTACGTCGGAGCTTCGCCGTTCACGAGGGTTGTACGAGAACCACGTGGGTCTCACCGACCCGCGAGGGCTTCGACGACCGGTGCGAGTTGGTCCATGAACGCACCGTTCACGGTGATGTAGGAGATGCCGAGGGCGTCCCGGCGCCGGCGGAGCGCGTCGGCCACCTCCGTGGATGTGCCGCGCAGGATCGCCGCCGACCCCGATCGCACCAGCTCGGCCGGGTCCGCGCCGAGCTGGCCGGCCAGCCACCCGGGCAGTTCGTCGCCGACCGCGGCGAGGTTGTAGGCGATCTCCAGCCTGTCGAACCGGTCACCGGCGACGTCGCGGAGTTCGCCCACCTTGGTGGCGAGGTCGTACTCCGTGCCGGTCGGCGGTACCCCGAGCGCCACGATGTCGGCCTCGCGGGCGGCGAGCGTGAGCAGTCGCCGCCCGGCTCCGGCCACCATGATCGGCGGGCCGGGCTGCTGCACCGCCCGCAGTACAGGGCCGCGTGCCTGCCCGGCAGCGGCGTCGGCGGCGCTCTTGGCCAACGTCTCCTTCACCGTACGGATCGTCTCCGCGAGCTGGTCGACGCGTTCGCCCGGCGTCCCCCACCGCAGACCCAGCCGGGCGGCCTCGGCCTCGGCTCCGTGCCGCCCGGCGCCGAGGCCGAGCTCGAACCGGCCGCCGCTCACCAGGTCCAGGCTCATCGTTTCGTGCGCGACCGCAGCGGGGGTGCGCAGCGGAGCGTTGAGGACGAACGTGCCGAGGCGCAGCGTGGACGTGCCGGCCGCGGCGGCACCCAGCGCGACCCACGGGGAGAGGGTCCACAGCGTGTCCGGCACCAGGAGGGTGGCGTAGCCGAGGTTCTCGGCGCGGCGGGCGGTCTCGGCCCAGGTGGGGCCGGCGGCGGCGAGCCCGGCGACGATGCCGAAGCGGAACGGTCGGTCGGCCATGACGACTCCTCTGTTGCGGCGCTGGCGGATGTGCCACAGCCTGCCCGGGATCCGGCTGCGTGGCGTCCGCTCGGCGGCGTGAGTTGGGGTACGGCGGACGGCGTGCGGGCGCGCGGTGTGTCTACTCCTGCGGGCGTACGTCGCTCGGCCCGCGCGGCGGCTCGACCAGTACGCCCGGGTTGAGGATGCCCGCCGGGTCCAGGGCGGCCTTCACTGCTGCCAGCGCCCGCGCACCGACCGGGCCGATCTCGCCCTCGAGGTAGGGCAGGTGCGCGCGGCCGACAGCGTGGTGGTGGGTGATCGTGCCGCCGGCGGCCTGGATCGCCTCGCTCGCCGCAGCCTTGGCGGCCGCCCACTGCACGACCGCGTCGGCCGGGTCGGGCAGCCGGCGGGCGAGGACGGTGAAGTACAGCGACGCGCCGGTGGGGTAGACGTGCGACACGTGCGTGAACACCACGGGTGGGGTGCCGTGCCCGGCGAGGCTGGTGGCGAGCGCCGTACCCACCGCGTCGTACAGCCGGGGCAGCTTCGCCCAGTCGGTCGCGGTCTCCACCGTCTCCACCAGCGCGCCCGCGTCCAGGAGGACGTCCCGCTGGTGCGGGCCGGCGAACCGGTGCCGCCGCCACGCCTGCCCGGCACGGGTGCCGATCCGGACGGCGCCGTGCGCCCGGAGCACGGGGAGTACGCCCGACCGCGCGGCGCGGGTCGTGCCGGCCGCGCCCTCCCAGCCCAGCACGCAGATGGCCGGGGTGGTTCCGGCCCGGGCCCGGACGAACAACGCCAGTGCCCGGCCGGCCGCTCCCTGCGTGGCGAGCGTGGTCCGGGTCTCCTCCTCGTCGGACAGGCGTACGACGTCCGGCGGCCGGGGGCAGTCCTGCGCGAACGCCCGCACCGCCGCCAGCCCGCGTTCGAACGACGGGAACACCCACATCTCGTACCTGCGCTCGACCGGCGCCGGCCGCACCCGCAGGGTGACCTCGGTGACCACGCCGAACGCGCCCTCGGAGCCGACGAACATCGCCCGCAGGTCCGGGCCCGCGGCGTTCGGCGTCCCCGTGCCCGCCCGCACCTCACCGACCGGAGTGGCCAGCCGCAGCGTGACCACCAGTTCGTCCAGCCGGCCGTACCCGGTGGAGGCCTGGCCGGCCGAGCGGGTCGCGACGTACCCGCCCAGCGTCGCGCGGGCGAAGCTCTGCGGGACGTGGCCGAGGGTGAGGCCGTACGGCGCGAGCAGCGCCTCCGCGCGCGGTCCGGTGACGCCCGGCTGGAAGGTCGCCGTACGCGAGACCTCGTCGACGGCGACCAGCGCGTCCATCCGGGACAGGTCCAGCGTCACCACCGCGCGCCGCGGCTGCCCGCCCGGCGGGGTACCCCGGACCGGCTCGACCCCGCCGACCACGCTGGTTCCGCCGCCGTACGGCACGACCGCGAGCTCGTGCTCGCCCGCCACCGACAGCACCGCGGCCACCTCGGTGTGGCTGCCCGGCGACACCACCGCGTCGGGTACGGCGACCTCGTGCCCGGTGCGTCGGCGTACCAGGTCGAGGTAGGACTGCCCGCCCGCGTGCGCCAGCCGGGCAGGCGCATCCGTGTCGACGTGCGCCGCGCCGACGGCGGACCGCAGCGCGTCCGCCGCGGCCGGGGTCAGCGCGCTCGGCGGCACCTGTATGTCCGACACCGGCACCGCCGGGCTCGGGGTCAACCCACCTAGGCGGCGCACCAGCCACACTGGGACCTTGCTCGACGGCACCGCCGTGTCCTCGGGGTCCGCCCACCGGGCGAACGGCCGGGGACCGAGACCTGCATGCGCAAGCTCGTCCATGGGGAGAGCGTGACATATGGCAGACGGTGATCACTCGGCGTCGACCAGATCCCACACTGTGTCCGGCGACGCCGTTGCCACGTCGGCCCCGGAGGAGCAGCCCGACGTCGAGCGCATCATCGCCGAGCACGACGAGGAACGCCCGGCCCGCCGGCTGTCCGGCCGCGTCGCGCTCGTGGTCACCGTGGTGTGCGCGGTGGTCAGCGTGTTCGTGTTGTACGTCGTGTTCTTCCCGCTGGCCCGGGGTACGCAGTACTACCTCGTCCTCTTCCTCGCCGCGATCCTGCCGCTGACGTTCGTGTCGTACCGCCCGAGGCCGAAGCCACCGTCCGGCTCGGACGGCGACCGGCCGGACAACCCCGGAGTGCTCGACTGGGCGCTCGCGGTCCTCTCCCTGGCCGTCACGCTCTACCCGTTGCTGGACTTCGACGGCTTCCTCGAACGCCGCCAGGTGCCCACCACCCTCGACCTGGTCGCCGGGCTGCTGCTCACCCTGCTGGTGCTGGAGGCGTGCCGGCGGACGACCGGATGGTGGCTGCCGGCGATCTGCCTGGCGTTCTTCGCCTACGCCTACTACGGCGGCTACCTCCCCGCCGACTGGTCGCTGGCCCACGTGGGCTTCAACATCGACGAGATCGTGCCGCAGCTCTACATGGGGACCAGCGGCTTCTTCGGCACGCCGCTCAACGTGGCCGCGACCTACATCGTGCTGTTCACCATCTACGGCGCGGTGCTGGACATGTCGGGGGCGGGGAAGTTCTTCATCGACCTGTCGTTCGCGGCGTTCCAGGGCCGGAAGGGACGGCAGTCACCGAACGCACCGGGTCGCACGGTCACGCTCGCGGGCTTCCTGCTCGGCACCGTGTCCGGCTCGGGCACCGCGACCGCGGTCAGCCTCGGCTCGGTGTCGTGGCCGATCCTGCGCCGGGCGGGCTACGGGCGCGAACAGGGCGGCGGAGTGCTGGCGGCGGCCGGCATCGGGGCGATCCTGTCCCCGCCGACGCTCGGCGCCGCGGCGTTCATCATCGCCGAACTCCTGCGCACCAGCTATCTCACCGTGTTGGTGTACGCGATCGTCCCCACGCTGCTCTACTACGTCGGCATCATCCTGGCGATCGAGATCGATGCCCGCCGCCACGGAGCCCGCCCGGTCGACATCCCGGCCGGGTCGGCGGGCAAGCTGCTGTCGCGGTTCGGCTACCACTTCGCGTCGCTGTTCCTCATCGTGGCGTTCATGGCGGCCGACATCCCGCCGTTCCGCGCGGTGGTGTACGCCACGATCCTGCAGTTCCTGTTCTCGTTCCTCGACCCCGCGCACCGGATGGGCCCGCGGCGGCTGCTGGAGGCGCTGGCCGCCGGAACCCGCAGCGTGCTTGCGGTGGCGGCGGTGTGCACGGCGGCCGGCATCATCGTCGCGGTCGTCACCCTCACCGGGTTGGGCCTCAACCTGGCCGGGATCATCATCGACGCGGCACAGGTCGTCGGCGACCACCCGACGCTGGTGCTGGTGCTGACGGCGGTGTTCGCCGCCGTCGCGGTGGCGGTGCTCGGCCTCGCCGTACCCGTCACCGCGTCGTTCATCATCGCGTCGGTCATCATCACCCCGGCGCTGGTCGAGCTGGGCGTGAGCCGGCCCGAGGCGTACATGTTCGTCTTCTACTACGCCGTGCTGTCCGAGGTCAGCCCGCCGACGGCACTGGCCGCCGTGGCCGCCGCCGCGATCACCGGCGGCAACCCGATCCGGACGATGTGGGCCACCTGGCGGTACGCACTGCCGGCGTTCCTCGTGCCGTTCGCGTTCGTGCTCACCGACAACGGCTCGGCCCTGCTGGCACAGGGACCTCTGCCCGGCATCCTCGCGGCGACCGGCGTGTCGGTGCTCGCCGTCGCGGCACTCGCCGCGGCCACCGGCGGCTGGATCGTCGGACCGGCCAACGCGCCGGAACGGGTCCTTGCCTTCGCCGCCGCGCTCCTGCTTCTCTACCTGGAACCGCTCACCGCCGGGATCGGCGGCGCGCTCATCTGCGTCGCCGTCGTCCTCCATCTGCTCCGGCGCCGCCTGCGTGGCAGGCCTGACGCGCCGGTGCCGGACACGCAAGGGAGCACCACATGACCGGGTCCACCCGCTGGTCCACACATCTGCCCGTCCGGATCGCGGTGGCGTTGCTCGCGGGCGTGCTCGCGTTGGCCGGCTGCGGCGGCAAGCGCAACGACGCCGGCAGCGACGACGCCGGCAGCGGGAGCGGCGGCAAGAGCTCCGGCGGCCGCCTCACCATCGCCACCGGCAACACCACCGGCGTCTACTACCAGCTCGGCGGCGGCCTGGCCCGGCTGATCGGCCGCGACATCGACGGCTACCGCGCCACCGCCAGCGAGACCGGCGCGTCGGTGCAGAACATCCAGGGCATCGTGGCCGGCACCTACGACGTCGCGTTCTCCCTCGCCGACACCGCCGACGACGCGGTGGAGGGCAAGGGGGCCTTCGAGAGCAAGCAGCCGATCGAGGCGCTGACCCGGCTCTACCCCAACTACACCCACGTTCTGGTACGCGCGGACTCGGGGATCGACTCGATCGCGGACATGAAGGGCAAGCGCATCTCCACCGGTTCACCGAACTCCGGCACCGAGGTGATCGCGCAGCGCCTGCTCGAGGCCACCGGACTCGACCCCGCCAAGGACGTGAAGGCGCAGCGGCTCGGCCTGCCGGAGACCCAGGACGGCATGAAGGACGGCACGGTGGACGGGATGTTCTGGTCCGGTGGACTGCCCACCGGCGGCATCACCGACCTCACCACCTCGATGCGGGGCAAGGTGAAGTTCCTCGACCTGTCCGCGGAGTTGCCGAAGCTGCAGCAGGAGTACGGCAAGATCTACGAGGCCGGGACGCTGCCGAAGGCGACGTACGACCAGGCCGTGGACGTGTCCACCATCGTCGTACCCAACGTGCTGGTGGTGAAGAAGGGCTTCGACCCCGACCTCGCGGGCAAGCTGGTCAAGCTGGTGTTCGACCGCAAGGCGGAGTTGGCGAAGGTCAACCCGGCCGCGAACGACATCTCGCTGGACACCGCCCGCAGGACCGACCCGATCCCACTGAACTCCGGCGCGGACAAGGCCCTGAGCGATCTCGGTGCGAAGTAGGGAACTCGGCGCGAAGCAGGGCAGGCCGGCCGGCCCCGGGGCCCGCGAGCAGCTAGCGTGGAGGCGGTAACACGCGCGACGCGGGCGAGGTGGGCAGATGGCCGGGCGGTTGAGCGAACGGGTCGCGGGCAAGATCCCGTTGCGGCGGATGGCGGCGACCAGGTGGGCGGAGCAGACGCCGACCTGGGAGGGCGCCCGCCCCGGACTGATCGAGGCTGCCCTCAAGCGCGCTGAGGCACGGCCGTCCGGCAACTGGTTCGTCCTCGCGAGCAGTGCGGAGGTCCGTGCCGACAAACCGTTCGGGCGCACGGTCGCAGGGGTCGAGCTGGTTGCCTGGCGTACTCCGGACGGTGCGCCGCACGCAGGCCCAGGCGCCTGCCCGCACCTCGGCGCGCCGCTGTGTCAAGCCGCTGTTGACGCAGGCAAGCTGATCTGTCGCTGGCACGGACTCGGTCTCGGCGCGCAGGGTTTTCCCGGCTGGGATCCCTACCCCGTTCACGACGACGGCGTGCTGTGCTGGGTCCGGTTGGACGGCCCGGGCGGGGAGGAGCCACTGCCCGCGCCGGTGCTGCCCGCGCGGCCGGACGTCCCGGTGAGCATCGACGCGGTGACCACCATGGTCGGCCGGTGTGAACCCGCCGACGTCGTGGCCAACCGGCTCGACCCGTGGCACGGCGCGTGGTTCCACCCGTACTCCTTCGCACATCTGAAGGTGCTGGACGCCCCGCGTGATCCCGCGCCCGAGGACGACAACCTCGTGGTGGAGGTGACCTTCCGGGTCGCCGGCCGGGTCGGCGTGCCGGTGCGGGTGGCGTTCAGCTGTCCCGAGCCGCGCACCGTCGTCATGCACATCCTCGACGGCGAGGGCGCGACCAGCGCCGTGGAGACCCACGCCACCCCGCTCGGACCCGACGAACAGGGCCGGCCGCTGACCGCGGTGATCGAGGCGACGATCGCCTACTCGGGGCGGCCCGGCTTCGCCCTGGCCAGGCGGGTCGCACCGGCGGTGCGACCGCTCATGCGGGTCGCCGCGCGCCGGCTGTGGAAGGACGACCTGGCCTACGCCGAACGCCGGTACGAGCTGCGCAGCACAGGCCGATTCCCCGGCTGAGGGCCGCCGTTCGAGCCATGGTCCGGCGCTGGCGCGAGAAGCCGCCCTCGGGCCGCTGCTCAGCCATGAGAGCATGCTGGCACGTCGACGTCGCGCTCGGTCCCGACGGCGCGCTCGTGACCCTTGTGCACGCCGGCCTTCGTCCGGCTCAGCCTCTCGCCTGACGCCAGACCCTAGGACGTCCGGGCGTACCGGCGGGACAGCGCCCGCAGCGCCCGCCACCGGCCGGCGTTCGGGACACTCCACACCGGATGCGTCGGGCGGCCCCATCGGGCGAGCAGGTGGTTGGCCGCGAGCAGGCCGCTGGTGGCTGCGCGTTCCATCAACGCCACCGGGGCGTCCACCCGCACCAGGTCGCCGGCGACCACGACGGCCGGGTCCGGAGTGGTGACCGTGGGCCGCCGGTCGAACCCGCCGGGCGGGAAGAGCGGGCAGTCCGCACGGAACTCGTGACGTTCGTCCACCACGGTCGCGTCGGCGGTCTCCGGGAACACCCGGTGCAGCTGGCCGAGCAGTTCGTGGCGCAGCTTGTCCGGGTCGGTGCCCTCGGGCACGGCGTAAGCGTGCAGCTCGACCACCGAGCCGCCGGTGCGCCCCGCCCAGTCCCGGGCCTCGTCCTCGTACCTGTCCAGCACGCTCACGTTGTCCAGCGGACCGTATCCCGCCGTACCGGCGAACGCCGGCCGGTCGGCTCGCACCGGCTCCGACAGCCACAACCGGGAGACGAGGAACGCCGGCGCGCTCGGCAGTCCGGCGAGCTGGTCCCGCCACTCGGGAGTGCCGAGCGCCGAGGACCCGGTGACCAGGGACCGCAGACCGGGCACGTCGGCGGCAAGCACCACGCCGTCCACGTCGTAGAGCGCCGAGTCGGTGTGCACGAGGTGCGTACGGCCACCCCCGCCGGCAGCACTCGGCTCGACCGATCGCACCGGGGTGTCAAGTTCCACTTGCGCACGGCGGTCGTAGAGGTACGCCGCGAGCGGGTTCCACAACGCCCGCGGGAACGGCGCCGACGGCACGTCGAACAGCAGCCCCTCGCTGGAGCCGAGGAAGTACAGGTGGAACATCGTCACCAGCTCGGCCGCGGACAGGTCGCGCGGGTCGGCGAAGAAGCTCCGGGAGAACACCGAGAAGGCCAGGTCGCGCGCCGCCGCCGGGAATCCGATGCGGTTCAGGAAGGTGAGCGCGTCCACGTCGTCCAGCCGGTGGTAGACGTCGGGCACCGACACGTCAACCATCGGCAGCGCGGCCCGCGGCTTCAGCCGGAGGAAGTCGCGGGCGGCGAACGTCGGGCTGGTCGCGGCGAAGACGGCGGCATTCAGCGGGGGCGTCCTCGGCACCCGGGTGAACGTGTCCCGTACACCGTCTGCGTGCAGCAGGGGATAGTCGCGCAGCGGGACGAGTGAGCCGAGTCCGGGGTCGACCCGCTCGATCAGGGCGCGCAGGTTGTAGTACTGCCGGAAGAAGGCGTGGAAGCCGCGGGTCATGGTGACCTCGCTGCCGTCGTTCAGCCGGGTGGGCCAGCCGGCCAACCGCCCGCCGAGCTGTGGCTCGCGTTCGAACAGGACGACCCGGACGCCGCGTTCGGCCAGCGCGACCGCGGCGCTCACCCCGGCGATGCCGCCGCCGACGACGGCGACCCGCGGACTGTCCGGCGGTCGCGGCACCAGGTGCACCGTGGGGACGGGGAGCAGTGTCACCCGGCGGTCCCGTCCCGGCGGTCGCGGCGGCCCCGCTCCGTCGTCGCTCACGTTCACCAGTTCGCCGACGTGCTCGCCGTCCTCCTCGCCGGCACGCTCGGCGACCGCGCCGGTGGCGGGCCGGCTGGCCAGGAACGTGTGCACGATCCCGCGCTGCCAGCCCGTCATCGGGGCCACCCGCACCCGGGTGAACCCCGCCGCCCGCAGCCGCGCGGACAGCTGCTCGACACTGTCGAAGTGCAGCACGCTGTGCCGCAGGTGTTCGTACAACGCGGGGTGACCGGACACCGCCCGCCCCATCGGCACGATGATCGACGCGCACACCGCCCGCCAGACGGCGCGGCTGAGCGCGGAGCCGGCGACGGAGTACTCGTGCACGGCGAGCGTGCCGCCCGGGCGCAGCAGGCCGAGCACCTCGCGCAGCAGGGTGTCGGGATCGTCGAGATTACGCACGAGATAGGCGGCCAGCACCCCGTCGAACGGGCCGTTCTCACCGGCCGCGGCCAGCCCGGCCGTGAGGTCCGACGCGTCCGCGTGCACGAACGTCACCCCGGCCGGCCAGGGCTTGCGGCGCGCCTGTGCCAGCATCCCGGCCGACCCGTCGACGGCGACGACCCGAGCGCGCGGTGCGACCCGCAGCAGCGCGGCGGTGGACGCACCGGTGCCGCACCCGAGGTCGAGCAGCCCTAGCCCCGACCCGTCGCCGGAGGGCGGCACCAGCCGGCGCGCCGACCTGCGCAGGTGCGCGTGGTAGCCGGGGTTGGATCCGACCAGGAGATCGTAGGTGTCGGCGGCTTCGTCGAAGCCCTCCACCACCTGCGACGGGCGCAGCAGCCGGTCGGTCACGTGGGTCCCTTCCGTCCGCGCCGGGGCACGGGGTCGATCAACGGTGGCGGGTAGTCCAGGCTACGGCGTACGTCGCCGGGCAGCCGCCACGGTTGGTGAACCGCGCCGCCCTCGATCGAGGCCAGCTCGGGGACGTGCCGGCGGACGTACTCCCCGTCGGTGTCGAAGCGCTCGGCCTGGCGGAGCGGGCTGAGCACCCGGTTGGGCCTGGTGTCGTTGCCGGTGCCGGCGACCCACTGCCAGTTGCCGAAGTTGTTGGCGACGTCGCCGTCGACCAGCCAGTGCATGAAGTGCGCGGCACCCACCCGCCAGTCGACCCCGAGTTGCTTGGTCAGGAACGACGCCACCAGCATCCGGGCGCGGTTGTGCATCCAGCCCTCGGCCAGCAGCTGCCGCATGCCGGCGTCCACGAGCGGTACGCCGGTGTGCCCGGTGCGCCACGCCTCCACCGCGTCCTCGGTGTCGGCGGCCCACTCCCGGCCCCGATTGTGCAGGTCGTCGGTGGAGATGCGCGGGAACGCCGCGGCCACCTGGTGGTAGAAGTCCCGCCAGCACAGCTGCCGTACGACGTCGTCGGCCCTGCCGCGCAGCCGGTTGGCCACCCCGAGCGGCGACAGGCAACCGAAGTGGAAGTACGGGCTGAGCCGGGTGGTCTGGTCGCCGGCCAGGTCGTCCCGGTCGAGTTCGCCGCCGTCACCGGGCAGCCTGCGCAGGTACGCGTCCAGCACCGCCCGGCCGGCGCTCTCACCACCCTTCGGCAGCCGCGGTGACGTCTCGCCGAACACCAGGTCGGAACGGACGGGCAGGTCGCCGGGTGCGATCCCGTCCGGAAGCTCCACCCTGACGGGCGCGCGGTCGGGGGTACGCCAGGTGGCCGAGTCCCAGGCCCGCCAGTACGGCGTGAAGACCTGGTACGACGCACCCGACGCAGGCCGGAGCTCACCCGGCGGGACCACGGTGACGCCCGGGAACAACCGCAGGTCCACGCCCGCGCGCCCGCACTCCCGGGCCAGCCGGTCCTGTCTGGCCTGGGCGTACGCGGTGACGTCGGCGCTCACGGCCACCCGGTCCGCGCCGGCCTGCTTCGCCACCCGCAGCGTCTCCGTCACCGGGTCGCCGGACCGGACCACCAGGTCACCGCCGCGTTGGCGCAGGCTGTCCCGCAGGTCGGCCAGCGCCTCGCCCAGGAACGCGCCCCGGTTGGGCGAGGCGTACCGGCCCCGCACGATCCGGTCGTCCACGACGAACAGCGGCACCACCCGCGCCGACCCCCGGCACGCCGCGGCCAGCGCCGGGTGGTCGCGGACCCGCAGGTCACGGGTGAACAGCACCACCGTGGTGTGGTCCCCGGCGGTCCCCGTGGCGGGGGTGCCGGGGGCTCCCGTGGCGGGGACCTCGGCGTTGCTCAAGGAGTCAGTCCTTCCAGCAGGTCGGCGAACCCGCCCGCGTCGGCGGCCCAGCCGTCCGCGCCGAGGTCGGACGCCTGGTCGGCGGAGACCACCGCCGGGCCGCCGACGTAGATCGGCAGGTCGGGCCGCTCCGCGCGGACGGCACCGACGGTTCGGCGTACGGCGGCCAGGTGCTGGTCGGCGCCGGCGCTCAGCCCGAGCGCGAGCGGCCGCGGTGTCCTGCCGACCGCCTCGACCACCGACCGGACAGGCGTGTCGGCGCCGAGGTCGACCAGCGCGTACCCCTCCCCTCGCAGCACGTCGGCGACCATCGCGGTGGGGAGGCTGTGCGGGTCGCCGGCGACCGCGGCGAGTACGACGGTGCCGCGGGGGCGTCCCCGGCGGGCGAAGAGCGGGCCGAGCCGCCCGACCAGGCGCAGGGCGACGGTACTGGCTCTGTGTTCCTCGGCCACCGTGTGCCGGCCCTCCTCCCAGCCGTCGCCGAGGGCCCGCATCGCCGGGGCGAGCACACCGAGGATCACTTCCTTCGGCGCGACGCCGGACACCAGTGCGGACTCCACCACCGACCAGGCACCCGCCTCGTCGCCCTCGAGCATGCGTTCGCCGAGCCGGGTGCGGTAGGCCTCCGGCCGCCAGTCGCCGCGCCGGGCGGGCGGTGCGGCAGTACGCTGCGCGACGAACCTGTCCACATCGGCCGGATCAACCCACCAGCGGCCGCCGCGGTGGGCAGCGGGCAGCCGGCCGAGGCGGACGTAGCGGTAGGCCGTCATGTAGTGCACGCCCAGCCGCCGAGCCACCTCGGCGAGGTCGAGAGGGTGTCCCGAACGCACCGATTCCGCCGGGTCGGCGGGATCGTCTTCGCGGTCGCGGCCCCCGGAACCCTGGGTGCCGTTCATCTCGTTACTACCCTCGCAGGTGGTCTGTCCGCGCGTACGCCCGGCCGGACCCGAGGGGCGTTCCCGTGTCGCGCCGAGTGCTGAGGAGTCCGCAGATCGACAGGTTCCAGTACCTCCTGCTGATGGCGGCGTGCCTGGTGTTGACCCTGCCGTTGGAGTTCGTGTTCCGTGCCCGGGTCTACCGTCGCCCGAGCCGGCTGGTGCGCACGCTCGTCCCGGTGCTGGTGGTGTTCCTCGCCTGGGACGCGGTGGCGGTCGCTCGCGGCCACTGGCACTTCAGCGACCGCTACACCACTGGATGGCTGCTTCCGCTGAACATCCCGGTGGAGGAGTTCGCGTTCTTCCTGGCGATCCCGATCTGTGCACTGCTGACGTACGAGTCGGTGAGCACCATGCTCGGCTACCTCGCCGACCGCCGCCGCGTGCGGCGCGACCCGCGGTCCGGCGAGCCGCAGGGAGCCGAGCATGCCTGAGTACACCCTGGCCGCGGTGGTGTCGGTGGGCCTCGTCGTGGCGTTGGAGCTGGCCTGGCTGCGCACCGGGATGTTCCGCCGTCCGGCGTACTGGATCACCGCCGTGATCGTGTTCGGCTTCCAGATCCCGGTGGACGGCTGGCTCACCAAGCTCAGCGCACCGATCGTGTTGTACGCCGAGAGCCACGCCAGCGGCATTCGGATGCCGTGGGACATCCCGGTGGAGGACTTCGCGTTCGGCTTCAGCCTCATGACGCTCACGTTGCTGCTGTGGGATCGGCTGGGCTCCCGGGAGCGCGGCCAGGGCCATGACCAGAGCGGTGGCCGGGAGCGCGACCGAGCATCGACCGCGCAGCAACCGCCAGCTTCCGGCGGCCGGGCACCCGCGCGCGAGCGGTGAACACGTCGTAGTCGGCGGCCTCGATGCGTTCCAGGATCTGGCTGTACAGCACCCGCGCGGTGTGCACACAGCGCGCCGAACGCCCTGCCAGCATGGGGATTCCGGTGTCGGCGGCGGCGTAGATCTCCCGGTTGCGGGCGATCTCGAACCTCATCAGCGCCCGCCACTCCGGCGTGACCGTGCGGGCCTGCGGGTCGGCGCCGAACCGCCACAGATCCTCCTGCGGCAGGTAGACCCGGCCGCGCTCGAGGTCCTCGCCGACGTCGCGCAGGAAGTTGGTGAGCTGGAACGCCACCCCGAGGTCGCGGGCCGGGCGCAAGGCAGCCTTGTCACGAGGACGCAGCACCGGCAGCATCATCTCGCCGATCACCGCGGCCGAACCATCCATGTAGTCCATCAGGTCGGCCCAGGTGTCGTACTTCGCGGTGTCCAGGTCCATCGACATCGACCGCATGAACCTGGTGAAGCAGTCCGGATCGATGTGCAGGGTGTGTGCGGTGTGCACGACGGCGGCGAGTACGGGATGGTCGGAGTACCCGGCGGCGAGGTCGGCGTCGAACCTCCGGCCGAACTCCGCGAGGGCCGCCCGGGTCTGCGCCAGGTCGCGCTCGCCGGCCTCGTCCACGATGTCGTCGGCGACGCGGCAGAACGCGTACACCGCGTGCACGTGCCGGCGTTGCTCGGCGTCGAGCAGCCGGGCCGCCATCGAGTACGTCTTGCCATGAGCGCGGGCGATCTTGCGGCACAGGTCGTACGACCGCTCGAGTTCCGGTGTCAACCCGCTCTTGCCGGGGCCCCCGCTCACAACTCCTCCACGCGTTCGGCGGCCAACCGGCCGGAGACGAGCACCATGGGAACGCCGACTCCCGGGACGGTTCCGCTGCCGACGAAGACCAGGCCGCGCATCCGGCGGTCGACGTTCGGCGGCCGGAACGGCCCGGACTGGAAGAACGTGTGGGCCAACGCGAACGGTGTGCCCCTGGCCATCCCCTGGTGGGCCCAGTCGGTCGGGTCGACGGTCTCCTCGACCACCACGTCGCTCGGGTAGCCCCACTTCTCGACGAGGCCGGCCAGCCGGTCGCGGGTGGCGCGGCGTTCGACCGTCCAGTCGACCTTGCCGGAGAGGTTCGGCACCGGCTCCAGGACGTACAGCACCGAGGAACCGTCCGGTGCCAGGCCCGGGTCGGTCAACGTGGGCACGGTGACCAGCACGGACGGGTCGGGCATCCGCCGTCCGTCGCGAAGCAGGGTACGGAACGACGACGACCACTCCTTGCCGAAGTGGATGTTGTGGTGGGTCGCCTCCGGCGGCGGCAGGCCGCGCACCCCGACGTGCCACACGAACGCCGACGGCGAGTAGCGGCCCTTGCGCGCGGCGACGGGTGCCGCGAGCTCGGGCAGCAGGGTGCGGTAGGCCGTCGGCAGGTCGGCGTTGACGACCACCGCGTCGGCGGGGATCTCGGTGCCGTCGGCGAGTCGTACGCCGCGCACCTGCGCGGCGCGCCCGGAGCCCACCGACCCGGGCACCGCGCCGTCGTGCAGCACGCGTTCGACCCGGGCGTCGTGGACGAACGTGGCGCCGGCCTTCTGTGCGGCGGCAGCCATCGCCGCCGGCACCGCGCCGATGCCGCCCTCGGGGAAGTACACCCCGCGTACGGAGTCCATGTAGGTGATCACCGCGAACACGGCGAGAGCCTGCTGGGGTGCGAGCCCGGCGTACATCGCCTGGAAACTGAACAGCCGCACCAGTCGCTCGTCGGTGAAGTACCGCCGGATCGCGCTCTCCAGCCGTCGCAGCGCGCCCAGCCGGAACAGCCCGAGCGCCGGCGCAAGGGGCCGGGCGAGGTCCCAGAAGTGGTCGTAGTTGCGGTCGATGAACGCCGGCATCTCCAACTGGTACAGCGATTCCAGCCAGTCGCACATGCGGACGAAGCCGGCCTCCTCGGCCGGTCCGCACTTCTCCCGGATCTCGGCCGCCATCGCCTCCCGGCCGTGCCGGAGCGCGATGGTCGATCCGTCGGCGAAGTTCGCGCGGTACGACGGGTCGAGCGGGCGCAGCGTCAGCAGGTCGGCCATCGGCGTTCCGGCCGCGGCGAAGGTCGCCTCCAGCAGGTCCGGCATGGTGAGCACCGTCGGCCCGGTGTCGAACGTGAAGCCGTCGGACACGATCCGACCGGCCCGGCCACCAGGCCGCGCGGCCTGTTCGACGACGGTGACCTGGTGGCCCGCACCGGCGAGGTGACAGGCGGCAGACAACCCGCCCAGGCCGGCGCCGACGACGACCACCCGGCGTCTCGGGCGGGTGCCGGACAGGCCGGTGCCGTTGCCGTCGGCGGTGTCGTTGCCGGTGCCGGAGCGGCCGGACCTGCCGCCGGAGCGGGAGCCGGTCGGGCTCATCGGTGGTCTCCTTCGTCTCGCCGTGCGGCTACCTCCCGGCGCCACTGCTCGTGCTTGCGCAGCGGACGCGGCCGACCGCGTTCGGCGGCCTGGACGATGTTGGCGATCATTGTCCCGAAGACCTGGCCGTGGAAGGGCATGATGCCCCACCAGTACGCCTGACCGAGCAGTCCGCGCGGATGGAACAACGCGCGCTGCACGAGGGTCACCTCGTCGTCGCCCTCGTCCTCCTCCAGGCGGAACTCCAGCCAGGCAAGGCCGGGCAGCCGCATCTCCGCGCGCAGTCGAAGCAGCCGGCCGGGTTCGCGGGCCTCCACCCGCCACCAGTCCAGGGCGTCACCGACCTGAAGCCTGTTCGGGTCGCGGCGCCCGCGCCGCAGTCCCACACCGCCGACGGCGCGGTCCATCAGCCCGCGTATCCGCCAGGGCATGTTGACGGAGTACCACCCGCGCTCGCCGCCGATCCCCTCGATCACCGACCACAGTGTGTCCCGCGACGCGTGCACCCGGCGCCGGCGCTCGTCGACGTACAGGCTGCCGCCGGCCCAGTCCGGGTCGGTGGGCAGCGGGTCGCTGGGCGCGCCCGGCACCGACGCCGACGACCACCGGGTCGTCACGTTGGCCTCCCGGATCCGTTGCAGCGCAAGGGAAACGGACTCGTCGAACCCGAGCCGGCCAGCGGGTGGTTCGCCGATGAGGTCGGCGACGTCGTTCTCGCGGCACACCACCTCGTACCGCAGCGACTCCACCAGCGGCTTGGCGATCCCGCTCGGCACCGGCGTCACCAGGCCGACCCAGTGGCTGGACAGCCGCGGCGTGAGCACCGGCACCGGGACGATCACCCGCCGGGGCAGCCCGGCCACGGCGGCGAACCGCTTCATCATCTGCTCGTACGTGAGGACGTCGGTGCCGCCGATGTCGAACGTGCGGTTGACGTCCGGCGCCAGCCTCGGCGTCTCGGCGAGATACCAGAGCACGTCCCGGATCGCGATCGGCTGGATCCGCGTACGCACCCACGACGGCGCCACCATCGCCGGCAACCGCTCGGTGAGGTAGCGCAGCATCTCGAACGACACCGAGCCCGACCCGATGATCACCGCCGCCTGCATCACCGCGGCCGGAACCGAGGAGTCCAGGAAGATGCGCCCGACCTCCTCCCGCGAGCGCAGGTGCGGCGACAGGTCGGTTGCGGGGCGGCCGTTCTCGTCCAGGGGAGTGATGCCGCCGAGATAGACGATCCGGCCCGCCCGCGCCCGCTCGGCGGCCCGGGCGAACTCGGTGGCGGTGCCGCGGTCGCGCTCCTCGAACTTCGCCGACGTGCCCATCGCGTGGATGAGGTAGTACGCCACGGACACGCCGTCGAGGGCCCGGGACAGTACGTCGGGGTCGCCGGCGTCGCCCTCCACGGCCTCGACGTCGGCGAACCAGGTGCGCTCGCGGATCCGGTCGACCGACCGGGTGAGCACGCGGACCCGGTGTCCGCGCTGGAGGATTTCGGGGACCAGCCGTCCGCCGACGTACCCGGTGACGCCGGTGACCAGGGCCGGTGCGTCGTTCATCGCTGCCGCCACGCGGCCTCCTCGGCGAGCGCGCGCAGGGCGGGCACCGCCCTCGGGTGGACCGGCCCCCGCTCCAGGGCCAGCAGTGCGCGGTCGACGGCCAGCTTGACCTGCTGCTCGACCTCGACATCGGCGCCGGTTCGGCGGAGTACGGCGGTCAGCGCGGCGACCTCGTCGTCGTCCAGGTCGGGGTCGCCCACGCGGTCCAGCAACCGGCGGTCGGTGGGCCCGGCGCGTTCGGCGGCTACCGCCAGCAGCAGGGTCGGCCGGCCCTCCCGCAGATCCTCACCGACCGGTTTTCCGGTGGCGGCGCTGTCGCCGAACGCGCCGAGCAGGTCGTCCCGCAGCTGGAACGCGACGCCGAGCGGACCTCCGTACTCGGCGTACGCCGCCATGAGCGACCTCGATCCACCCGCGAGGCAGGCCCCGAGCTGCAGCGGACGGACGACTGTGTAGCGACCGGACTTCAGGGTCGCGACGGACGTGGCGTAGTCGGCGTCGCGTTCGCCGGTTGCGCTGCCCAGCATGTCCAGGTGCTGCCCGACCACGAGTTCGGTACACATCTGGTGCCAGGTCCGCGCGGCCGAATCGGGCAGGCCGGCGGCGATCCGGTGGGCCAGCGTGAACGCGAGGTCGCCGACCAGCACCGCCAGGCCCGCGCCGAACCGCCGCGGGTCGCCGCGCCAGCCGTGGCAGGAGTGCCGGGCGAGCAGGGTGGCGTGCAGCGCGGGTGCGCCGCGCCGTGAGGATGAGCCGTCCATCACGTCGTCGTGGACGAGCGCGAACGTGTGCAGGAGTTCGAGGGCGGCGGCGGCGCGGACTGCCGTGTCGCCCGGTGGCGTACCGTCCACGCCCACGAAACCCCAGTGGCAGAACGCCGGCCGCAACCGCTTGCCGCCGGTAAGGCTGGCACACAGGTCGGCGAGCAGCTCGCCCAGCCGGTCACCTGCCCGGTCGGTCAACCGTACGGCGAGCCCGTCCGTCCACGGCGTCGCCTCGGCGGCAAGCAGGTCCCGCAGGTAGGCGTCGACCGCGCGGTCGAAGTCGTCGGTCAAACGGCCCGGACGTACTTCGATCCCTGCCCGGCCGGGCTCGGCCCCCACCTTCACGACGCCCCCCTGCCGACCGGGGGCGACGTCAGGACGGACTCGTCCAGGCGGGGTGTTCGCGGGCCGTAGGCGTTGGACCGGGCGCTCAGCCAGCGCACCAACGGAACCTCGGTGATCAGGCGCAGCGGCAGCGGTGGCCGGAACGCCTTGTCCGCGCGCAGGGTGGCCGCCGACCGGCGTTCGGTGCGGATCTGCTGGCGCTGGACGGAGATGATCGCGGGCTCACGGTTCTCCTGGACGCGGGCGAGTTCGGCGTCGCTGACAAGCCCCCGTTGGCGGAGCGGGCGGGCCAGCACGTTGGCCACCGTCACCGCGTCCTGGATGGCCATCAGGATGCCGTTGCCGCCGACCGGTGAGATCACGTGTGCGGCGTCGCCGATGAGCAGCAGTCCCGGGCGGTGCCAGCGCTCCACGCGGGCGATGTCGACCGACAGCAGCGTCAGCCGGGACCAGTCGGCGAGCAGATGTGCCCGGTCGGCCAGCCACGGCACCCAGCGGCGGATGAAGTCCTGGATGGGTACGACGCCTGCCTCACGGGCCTGCGCGTACTTCCCCTTGGGGATCGTGTAGCCGACCTGCCAGGTCTCGGTGCGGCCGAGGACTCCGACGTACCCGCCGACGCCGAAGTACAGCGAGACGTCCGCGTCCGGCGGGTCGCTCCGCGGTCGGCGGGGCAGCTCGAACCACAGCACGTCCGCGCCGGCGCCGAACGACTCCGCGGGCATGTCGGCCAGCCTCCGCAGCCGGGAGAACCTGCCGTCCGCGCCGATCACCAGCCGGGCCGGAAGCTCGTGCTCTCCGTCCGGTCCGCGGTAGCGCACACCCTGGACCACGCCGTCCTCGTCCTCCAGCAGGCCGGTGACCCGGGCCTGCCTCCGCAACGTGAACGTCGGCAACTCCGCCGCCTTGGCGGCCATGAAGTCGAGGAAGCGGTCCTGTGGCATCAGCGCGACGTACGGGAAGCGGGTGCGCAGGCGGCCGTAGTCGGTGGTGGTGATCGTCGCGGTGGGGGTGTGGAAGCGGAAGTACCGGGCGCGGTAGTGGTCGAGCCGGAGGAGCTCGTCGGCCAGGCCGAGGGTGTCCAGGAGCTCCAGGGTGGCCGGGTGGAGGGTGTCGCCGCGGAAGTTGCGGTCGAAGTCGGCGTGCGCCTCCAGCAGGGTCACCCGGACTCCCGCCCGGGCGAGGAGGTAGGCGGCGATCATGCCGCCCGGCCCGCCGCCGACGACAACGCAGGTGACCGACGGTCGCCGGAGGCGGGCGGGGGCACGATCGGTGGCGGACGCGGTCGTGCGAGCCGGGTCGGCAGCCGAGCCGTTCGCCATGTCGCGTCCCTCCTCCGCGTGCACCGGTGGCTCGGGGGCTGGGAGGTCCACCGGTGTTGGAGTCAGTTTTAGCACTGAAACCCGATCCTTGAGTACTCCCGACTTCGCTCCGGCCGGGCCTTGCTCGCTCGGTCTTTGCCCGCAATGCCTCTGACCTGCGGATTCATCCCACGGAGGATCCGTCCGAACCGGCCCGGAACGGGCACTCGGTACGCTGAGGGGTAACTGGTTCGGCGGCACCGGAGGGGTACCTGTAGACTCTCCAACCGTTCCCGGCGCTCGTAGCTCAACGGATAGAGCATCTGACTACGGATCAGAAGGTTGGGGGTTCGAATCCCTCCGAGCGCGCACATGGTGGCACCTAGACAAGAGGCCCCTGACCAGGCACAACGCCTGAGCAGGGGCCTTCGTCATTTGACAACCGTTCCCATCTGGCGGCCGGTTTGCTAACGCTTCTGCCAACACGAGGTCGTCGCGAGGGGCAGCGGATCGGCCTCGTCGAGCGCCTGGTCCGCGGCAGCGGAGGCTGGATGCCCGCCGACTTGTTGTGCGCACTGATCAATTTCGGCATGAGCTGGGACACGGTGTCGGGGTACACCGGTGACCCCAGCCCTGTCGTGAACACGTGGCCGTCGCTCGACCACGCCGCGCCAGCCACAAGCTGCTCCTGTGCCTGCCTCGATCGGTCCTCTCGGAGGACGCGGACTGTCCGAGCGTCGATGCTCACGAGGCGCTCGCGCGCCCACCCTTCGTCGTTCCCTCGACACGCTCACCCGCGATGACCGCCGCGGATCCCCGGATCCTGATCTCCGACCCGTCGAGGTCGACGTCTGACCACCGCAGGTTGAGCAACTCGCCGCGACGAGCACCGGTGTACGCGGCCAGATGAAAGAACGCCGACAGGCGATGCGCAGACGTCGCTCGAAGGAAGATCCGCAACTCCTCGGCCGACCACACCGACCCAACCGGGGGCCGGGTCCTGCGTGGCCGCTTGGCCCGCTCCGCCGGGTTGGACGCAAGAACCTCGTCGACGCGCACCGCATCCGTGAGGGCCTTACGGACAATCGGGCCACGCGCCGCACTCGTCGGCTGGGGCGCAACGATCGCGCTCGCCCGCCACGACCACGCCAGCCTCGACCTGCAGCGGTGCGGGCCCGGGCCGTTGCCGGTGCACCGCTGGGAGTCCACGTACGGGGTACCGGTCAGGCACTCGAACTCCACCGGCCGGAACGGCGACCCAGCCGGCGCCTCCGGCAACGTCGGCTGATACTTCGACAGGATCCGCACCGTGATCGCGGCGTTCTTGCCCTCCGCGTTCGGATCCGCATCCAGCACGTCGAACGTCCACACCGGAAGATCGGTGTCCCGGTCGATCATCTGCACCGGGCTGTCCCGCGTGGACTTCTCAAAGTCCCTGGCGGGCTTCACCTCCGTAGAGGTGAACGCGTACACCCCATGCGGGAACGCGTGCTCGTTCGCCACCGGAATCCGTGTCTCCAGTCGGCGGTAAGGAAACCCTGGCGCCGGGGCGTCAGGAGGCGGGAAGTTCGTAGCTGAGGACGTACAGGTCGGCCGACATCACCGTGTCGCAGACCTCCACCGCCTGGTCGTCGACGTCGTAGGCCGTGCGAACCAGGCCGATCACCGGCGAGCCAGGTGCAAGGCGAAGGACCTTCACCTCGTCCGGCGTCGGCATCCTCGCCGTAACGTCCTCTGTGAACCGGCCGAGCTGGTGGCCGCCTTCCTCGATCCGGGCGTAGATACCGCCCGGGCCTGGGTTGGTCTCCACCATCGGCGTGCCCTTGGCCAGTTCCCACGGAATGTAGGAGGTCGCCGTCTCCGTGGGCTGGCCGTCGCTGAGGTACCGCCGGCTACGAACGAGCACCTCGGCACCCTTGCGCAGGCCCAGGCGCTGCGCGATGTCAGCCGGGGCCTTGTCGGGGTAGACACGGATCGAGTCGACGAAGGGCGTCACCTTCTCCGCCTCAGCGTCGTAGGCAGAGTGACCCGCCTCGGTGCCGACGAGCGAACCGGTCATGCGCCAAGCGACGCAACCGAGGACGCGCACGGACGAACACGCCACGACCGTGTTCGGCGATCACCACACCCTCACTCCGCAGCAGGCCCACAGCCTGGCGCACAGTCCCCTGCGCCACGCCGTACCGCTTCATCAACTCGGTCTCACTCGGCAACCGCTCACCGGGACCGAGATCGCCTCGCTCGATCGAGGACCGGAGCAAGTCGGCGATCTGCTTGTAGACAGGCCGGTCACTGGCCGTGTCCACGCCGCCCGTGACCATGCCGCCTCCTGTACTCCTCTACCTGACTTCGTACACTCTGGGTCACTGGAGTCCCGAGGAGCTCCCATGTCCCCAGCCCCGCTCCACTCCGTCAGCGTCGCCGCAGCCGTCCTCGACCCACAAGGACGGGTCCTGGCCATCCGACGCCGCGACAACGGCCACTGGGAACCACCCGGCGGCGTCCTCGAGCTCGAGGAATCCATCCACGACGGCCTCCGCAGAGAGGTCAAAGAGGAGACCGGCCTCCGCGTCGAACCCGACGCACTCACCGGCGTCTACAAGAACATGAACCGCGGAATCGTCGCCCTCGTCTTCCGCTGCCACCTCGCCGGCGGAACCGAGCAGACCAGCGTCGAGACCGACCGCGTCGCCTGGCTCACACCAGATCAGATCCGCGACCGCATGAGCGAGGCCTACGCCATCCGCCTCCTCGACGCCCTTCCTACAGAAGAGCCCCGGCCAGCCATCCGCAGTCACGACGGCGAACGCGTCACAAACTAGCGGTGCACCGAGCACACGGAACCGGTGATTAATCCTGTGTGCAGATCACCCTGGTGTGGTGTGAGACTTGGTACGTGTGTGACCAATCAACACCGGTCGTCGACGAGCCGGCTACCGATCCGGCGTTGCTGAGGATCTTGGCGGCCGCTGGTCTGCCGGCAACCGGGCGCTTTATTCGAAAGGCTGGCTGGGTTAGCCGCGCGTGGATCGGCGACGAATACGTCGTACGACTGAATACCGACGAACGGCACCGCGACGCGTATCGCCACGAGGCTGCAGTCGTCGACCTGCTCGCCGGCAGCGAGGTCCCACACGCCCGGCACATCGCCCACGGCGACGGCCCGGACGGGCCGTGGTACATCTCCGAACGCCTGCCCGGCCAAACCCTGTACGAGGCATGGCCGACGGCGGACTCGCACACGCGCCAAGCAATCATCGAGAGCCTTGGTGCTGCGTTGCGCGCCCTCCACCGGGTTCCTGTCCCGGCAGGCTTGCTGCCGCCCTGGCTGGCCGCCGCGCTCGCCGGCAAGTCGTGGGCTGCGTTCCACCCACCCGTGGTGGGTGCGGCGCTCGAGCAGGTCGAGGCTGCCCGGCGACTGCCCGGTCATGACTCGCGCCTGGTCGCGGACGTGGCCGATTGGGTCCAGGAGCGGTTGGTGTTGTTCGCCGCCGACGAACCCGTCCTTGTCCACGGCGATTTGCATGGATCTAATGTGATCGTCGACCGTGGACGTGTCACCGGTCTCATCGACTTCGCCGAGGCGTTGGCTCAGCCGGCGGATGTCGAGCTCGATACCATCCTGCGCTGGTGTGCGAGGGCGCGAGAGTTCCCACCCACACCCGATGAACAGGGGCTCGACGAGACCATACTCACAGAGGTTCCCGGATGGCTGCACGGCGCATATCCGGAGCTGTTCGAGCGCGAGCATCTGCGCGAGCGGTTGAACTTCTATGACATGTACGGGGAGCTCGTGCTATACGCACGCCACCCCCAGCCTGACGAACGCGAAGCGGCGCAGGACCGCATCACTCGCCTGCTCTCCGGCCACAACCATCTAGAAGGACTCATCTGGTAGGTCGTCGTCTTCGCACCTACACGGGACATCGTGACCCCCGAATCTGGGCGCGTGAGCTGGCTCAAGTCCGTCACGGCCGACACCCGTCGTCGTACATACGCGGGACGGGCGGGTCGATCCGAGGCGTCCTTGTTGATGCGTGCCGCGCCGAGATCGTGCATGCGCACGCGTCGCTTCTGCACGCCGGTGTCGCACAGCCCCTAGCGCCCCGGGTGTCGCGCCTCACCCGACGGAGGACAACGAGCGAATCTCTACTTTGACGATTCCGGCTCTTACGAGTCAAGGCGCCGCTGACGCGGCGCAGCCGCCCGGCCGTCTTGCGGGCGGCGCTGGCGCGCCGTCCTCGGGCTCACCGGGCGGAGGATGCCGGTGCCCGAGCTGGCAAGGATTCTGACCGCCCCGCCGTCCTCGCACGCCAGTCTCCGGCCTCCTCTTCGCGCGTCAAGTGCGCCTGCGGCGTCGCTCCGCGAAAGGTGGCCGGCGGCCGCTAGCGGTTCATCACGGCGAAGATGCCGAATCCGAGGTACTCCCGCACGTACCTGGCGTGGCGGGCAGGCGAAGTGGCGAGCGATGACCGCATCTCGCCGGCCAGCTCGTCGTTGGGGTTCGCGTCCAGCCAGCGGCGAATGTTGAGCCACTGAGCTGCTGCGTAGCGATCCCAACCGTCCTGGTCGGCAAGGACCATCTCCACGACATCACAATCCAGTTCGCCGACGTGCTCGAGCAACTCCGGCAGCGGAAGGAACACGTCCTTGCTCGTGACGTAACAGCCCTCGACGCTGGCCTGGTCTGGAGGGTCCTGGCGCCAGAACGGTTCGCCGATCAGCATCATGCCGCCGGGTATGGTGCTGCGCCGAAGTGGGTCGACAGTGCCCGCGACGCCGTTGCCGACCCAGCTCGCGCCGATGCATGCCGCGATATCGACAGCCGTGTCGGCGACGTATCCGGAGGCGTCGCCATGCACGAACTCGGTCTTGGCCGAAACGCCCAGCTCATCTGCGCGTGCGCTGGCTTTGCCGATGAAGAATGTGCTGATGTCCATCCCGATCCCGGTGATGGCATGGTCGTGGGCCCAGGTGCACAGCATTTCGCCTGAGCCGCAGGCGAGGTCGAGTATGCGCGAGCCGGGTCGCAGATCGAGTGCGCGGCCCAGCGTTGCCAACTTCTCGCTGGTTAGCGGGTTGTTGATGCGGTGAGTGCTTTCACTGATGGTGAAGCTACGAAGTGCGGGGTCGTCCATTTCTGGGTCGTATCCTTCGGTCGAAGAGGTCATGGTGACGGTGAGCGGTCATGTGAACATCGACCGCGGCTGCGCGGACCACCAGGGTCACCCCTTCGAACGTCGGAACCCTCGAGTCGGACGACCGTACGATCACGCAGCCAGTGACGTCCACCAGATATTCATCCGGGCGATCACCTCACTGACCCCAGCGTGACCCCAACGACCTGCAATGCAGGACGACGATGAGCACCAGGTCGACGACCGCCCAAGCGCGGAAGGGCAGGTCGCGATCGGACTGCCTGCCTCTACGGATAGAGAGGTCACCAGGATCTTGGCGCTTAGCCTCTGTGGGAGTCTCGGGAGGGAAGGGGAGCGCTCCGAGTGGCGCGGCGGCGGTCCTGTACCCTCCCGCGACCGCTGCATCTCCACCATGATGTGATGTCGGGCGTGTCTTCGGCGAACCTCGTCGCGCTCAATGGTGACTTCGCACGCGTGCTCGCGCGCTGGGTGCGATCGCGCATGGATGCGACCCTGTTCGCGGGTGCGAGCTTTCCGTGGCCAGTGAGCGCTGACGCTTTTCTCGCGATGACGCAGGAGCCAGGGCGCGACGTGCGTGTGCTTCTAGACACCGAAGATCAGCCGGTGGCGACCGGATCGATCCTCATCACCTCGCAAGAGTGCGCACGTATCGGCAGAGTACTAGTAGATCCAGCCCGCCGGGGCGAAGGCTTCGGACGATCGATCATGCAGGCCCTCATTGAAGAGGTGTCGGCGCGGCCTCACGTGCGCTTGATCCGCCTCGGCGTTTACCAGCGCAACGCGGCCGCACGCGCCCTGTACGAGAGCCTGGGCTTCAAGGCAACACAGAAGCCCGGCCGCACTGCCGTTGTTGACGGAGAGAAGTGGCCGTCCGTCGAGATGCAGCGGGCAGTCCGAGCTGACCAGGGCACGCGGTCATCAGCAGATCCACGCCCGAGCCTAGGCCGCCCGTGATGCACGGACTCGGGCCATCCATGGGACAGGAGGCCGAGGCCGTCGCGTGACGGCGATGCCCCTGAGGTGCCCCGAACGGCCGTCAGCAGCCCTCAACAACCCACATCAACAAGCAGCACCCGACGGTTAGCGATGCACCAACTGACGGGTGACCTGCACACGAGAACCCACTCGTAATGCGTCGCTCGTTGCTAACACAGTTGCTAACAGGACCGCTGGATGATCACGGACACCAGCCGACGAAACGGTCGGCGGTGGATCTGTGGCCCCGCGTGAAGTGGACGATCTTGGACTCAACCACCTCGGAAACGCCGTTTGGCCACGTTCTGGCCACACGTCGAACTGCCGGGCCGTGTCGTCGAGCCGCGCCGCCCACGTGTCCATCTCGTCGGCGTACAGGTGGCCGTACAGATCCATCGTGATCGAAGCATGGCCGAGGATTATGGACGACCTTGGGCGGAGTGCCGGCCGAGATGTAGAGCGACGCCGCCCTGTGCCGCATGCCGTGGATCGTCAGCCCGCGCGGCGACGGTCGGGTGCCACACCGAACGCCGGAAGTTCGTCAACCACAGCGGACCACCCCTGGGAGGTGGAGACGAGGGCATCCCGGTCACGGCCCTCCAGGACGACGGCGAGCTCCTCGCACAGCGACGGTGGAAGCGGGACCGTTCGACTCTGGTGACTCTTCGGTGTGCCCTAGGCTCCGGGGTGCTCACCGGCCAAGCTTGGGAATGTATGTCTACGGGTCCTGTGGCCCACCTTGAGGCACGGGCACAACGACCTTGTTCGATCTGGCGTGGCGAAGGGAACGGTGTCACGTTCTGGTTGCCTCTTGTCCGGGTAGTCACGCCCTGTGGGCAGTGTGTTGCAGGTTCTCGGGATCGCTGGGTTAGCGGCAGCAATCACCGGGGTGGGTGCTGTCCTAGGCGAGCTGCTTACGCTGTCCAACCGCGTTGTGAGCGGTGCACTGCAGCTCGCCGCGGGCGTCCTGGTCGCCATCGTTTTCGTTGACCTGCTACCGCCGGCGGTGAGGGGCCTGGTGCTGGGTCGAGTCGTGCTCGCGTTCTTTGTTGGAAGCGCCCTGTTCGTGGTCTTCGACTACGCCTCGGCATGGCACACCGCCAGACGTGGGAAGGGAGAGTCGTCTACCGGCTCGGCCGGCCTGTTCGTGGGTGTCGTTGGTGACTTCCTCATAGATGCCGTCGTCATCGGCATCGGGGCAGCCCTTGACCTGGGCACCGGACTACTCCTGGCGACCGGAATGGCTATCGCCCAGGCACCACTGGCCTTCGTCGCCATCGCAACCGCCAAGGCACAGGGGATGCCCACCAACCGGCGTCGATTACTGATCGCGGCCTTCTTCGCGATCATCCTGGTGGGCGTACTGGTCGGCTACCTGGTGCTGAATAACCAGTCCGAGACCGTCATCTTGACACTGACCGCGGCCAGTGGGGGCTTCCTGATCACCGCCGTGGCCGAGATCATGGTCCCTGACGCGATCAGGTTTCTCGAACGGAAGGGCCCTAGCCTCACGCCGATCTGGTTCCCCATCGGCCTGACCGGCATGGCCCTGTTCAAGCTCACCAGCAAATGACCTCCCCAGGCGTGCTGGACAAGCCGTCGAGGCGCAGCCCGCGCCTCCACGTATGTCCGGAGGGGCGCCCGGATGCCTTCGGCCACTGCGCCCCAGCGCCGCCCGCAGGGCGGCCGGGCGGTCGCGCCGCGTCAGCGGCGCCTTGATACATCAGAGCCATCGCAGCAATGAAGGCGTTAGCGAGTCGGCCCTGCGTACGGTCACGACCGGTGTGGCTCATCAGCTGTTGTTGTGGGCTGGCTCGCACAGTGGTACCGCTGAACCTGCACAAGGACGTCATGCTTCGCGGAAGCGAGTCGTAGCTAATCTCTGTGTTCGGGTTGCCCCACCACGGGAGGATCGGCGGTAGCTCGGCGAGGGACTGCGTCGGCTGCTGCGATACCGGAAGGTCACCGTCGTCGCCATCCCACTGGCGCCCGTAATGCTCAGGCAGGTCACCCCAGCCGAAGTACGGGGACCGGTTCGGTGGGCTTCCAGGTCTCCGATCTGCTGCGCGACCTTTGTCGACCTGCCATGCTCTGCCCGTCACCATGGCGATGGCACGGGAGAGGCGTCGGATGTCCGAACCAGGCAGCAACACGAACGGCAACGTGCGGATCCTTGGGATCGGAATGATCCTCCTGGCCGCGGTCTTGCTGCTTGGGATCTCCATACTGCTGGCGCCGTTCGGTCCACTCGCCTTCGCCCTCGTCGCGCTGATCTCTGGCATCGTCGCCAAGAAGCGCGGATACAAGCGCGAAGTGTTCCACCTCCTGTACGGCGTCGCGGCCGTGTTCTTCCTGGTCTTCCTGCTGGTCGAGCTGGTTACACCCGCGCCCTGGTGACCCGAACTGCAGTGAGCCCGAGCGACGATGCTGGTGACGACTGGAGCGAGCACGACAAGCAGCGTGTCCGCTGGATGACCTACGCTCGCCCATCACCAGGTAGGTGGACACCGCCAGCAGGAGTACGACCCGGCTGGAACTGGATGCCACCCGATGGCGTCGAACCGCACCTCGAGCGAGTGCCGCGATGGGCGCGGATCTGGTTCTGGACACCATGGCTCGACCGGTTCGCCCACGTATGGCTGTGGCGCCACGGCGGCTTCGACGTCCTCCCGCCTGATGCTCCCGAGTGAGCGCGAAAGTGGCCGCATTCTGGCCGCACACAAGCCGTCAACCAACGTCAGACGATCATGCGGGCAGATCTGCAAACACCCAGGTCGGCCCGCATCCAGATGGTCCCGATCATGGTCTGTCGAGTCCTACGGATCAGAAGGTTGGGGGTTCGAATCCCTCCGAGCGCGCACTTTTCGGAAGGCCCCTGACCAAAGCCGACGAGCCCAACCCTCGGATGACGTTGGCGAGGTCATCGTCACCCCACCAGACGCCGACTGGCTCGCAGCCTCCACCTGTGGGCCACGCCGTCTTGGGTCGGGACGGGTTGGCTCTGGTCGTCGACGTTGCTGTACATCGCTGGCGTACAGCCCCGATGTCGGGTGATCTAGCTCTCGGGGAACTCGAGGTGCTTGAGCGCCTCGGGAGGGTGGCAGAGCGCTATCTCGCGTATGCCCCCGGCCGTGTCGCTGAGCGGGAGCCTGTAGACGTGGTGCCGTCCGAGCGCTGACCACCTCAGGGGAATCTCCTCGACAGTGGTGATCTGCCCTGCCTGACAGGGAGGTTTGGTCACCGTCACCCACACCACGACCCACTCGCCTGGCTTGATCGTGACGGGGAACGCCCGCACATCGCTTGCATAGCCGCCCATCAGCTCACCGTTGCCTTGATCCGGCACCCAGCCCACAGCCGTGATGCCGTAGGCGTGGTCGGACGCCAGCCCATCGACACGAACGGGGAACCTGCCGTCGTTCGCCAGGTCGTAGGCGATCCGGCCGTGCTGCCCAGTTGATGCGTCCACGATGTAGCGGGTCGGTGCCACGCCATCGGTCAACGCTTTGACCGAGCGAGTCTCCGGAGCCGAGAAGGTCCCCGTGGACAGTGGCGAGTACAGCGACGAGTACACAAGCCACACCGCGATGACGGCAATCACGACCAGGACAATGCCGCGCACGATCCCAGTCGCGCGCTTGCGTGGTCCACTCCTCCGCACGGCACTCTGCTCCAACGTCACGGCGGCTCCCGGATAGGTCCATGTAGTGCTCAGAAGATAGCTGCTGGAAGTAATGTCCGGTCCGCCTTTGGATCAACGACAAGACACATCACATGGTTTAGCTCCTGCTGGCCATCGCCGCTCAGATGGCGGCACTCCTATCTCCCGCCGTACGCAAGCATGTAGCCCGGCCTCAGGTGAAAGACGTCAACTGATGTGCGACATCTAGGACGCGCGCGGACAACGGCATGAGCGGACATCTGCGTTGGCCCTCTCGATGGCGCAATGAGCACTGTCAGCAGCAGGCTTGCTCGAATTGGTGCTGGCTTACGACGCGCATGAAGTTGTCGTTCTCGTCGCGGGCTTGTTGTTCAAGGGTGCCGGTGGGTTCGGCCGCTGGTACCTCACGGGTGGTGTCGTAGATGCGCACCTGTCCCGGCTTCATCGCTTGCAGGTCTTCGGTGGTGAAGAGGACGTAACTGCTTGTCCCTGAGCCGTCCTTGGCTCCCGCTGCGAGGTGGTAGATGACACCTGGTTCCAGCTGCGGCGCGGACCCTTTGGCGACCCAGCCGTGATCGGGCCGGTCGAACGACCACGACGTCGAGCCGGTGGCCGCAGGCCGCGCGTCCCATGCGGCGGCGCTGGGGGTGCTGTCTCTGAGTGGCTCGGCGTCCAAGAAGGCCAGGTCCAGGTGGTCGCCGGAACACACGCGCAGATAGGCGACGGGCCTTCGAGCGGCATCGACCCCGACACCTATGGTTCCGGTCACTGGTGGGCCGCAGGCGGAGACCAGGACAGCAACCGCGACGGCTGCCCCACCGACGATGAGCATGCGCGTACCGGACACGAGCGCAATGTACAGCCGACCGGTCGTCCCAGCGGGTTGGCGCGGCGGGCGGCCCTGGGGGCCGTGCGCGGACGCCCGGCGTCCGGCGCGGGACTTGCACCCGCCGCTCCCGTCAGTTGGCGTCGAGGCCGATCACGGCGTCATCGGCAGCCGCACGATGGCGGTCCCGCTGGGCGGTGGCCGGCGTCGAATCCGTCGAGGAACTCCCTGATCGCCCGTTTGGACTTGAACACGTGCCGAGACACGTGTCGCCCGTGCTGGGCAATGATCGCGAGCTCGTCTTCGTTCGCGCGCCGGTCCCGCCAGATGGCCGGGATCAGGCGCCATTCATCGCGCAACCGTTGCCAGGCCGAGTATTCACATCCTTCTGGTAGCTGGCCCGGCATTCGGAAGCCGCGCAGGAACGCTCGTCCCGCGCACCGCCACCACGGCGTGGCGAGGACTACCACGGTGTCGGCGCGTTCGAGACGGAGATCGAGCGTCTCCTTGTAGTTGCCATCGGCGATCCACGCGTCGCCCGCAAGGATGCGACGTTGCTTCTCGCGCCACTCGGCCTCCGACGGTTCGACCCAGCCGGGCTTCCAGAACTGCAGGTCGAGATGTATGAGGGGCAAGCCGGACTTGGCCGCAAGGGCGTGTGAGAACGTGGATTTCCCGGACCCGGCCTGTCCTGTCACGATGATGCGGCGTCCTGGCGGCACAGTTTGAGCAGGATCGGATACAGCTGAGGACGTAGACGACACAGGGACCCCTTTGAGTTAACGAGAACGAGGCCACTGCCGGCGCACGACAGGCATACCGGCAGTGCAGGCGGACAAGGCTCGCTGTGCCGCAGATCAAGGGCAGCACGCGATGACAGGTCACTCACGACCTACAACGTCAGCGCGCGCTTGAACGACCGGGCATTCCTCAGCTCCTCGCGGGTCACTCGCTGCCCGCACCCTACCGCCTCATCTGGCCAGGCGGTACACCGCGGGCCGATCGCGCAACAGAGCCTCCACGGCCGGCAACGCGTCGCTCGGGTCCGATGGTTCAGCGACCCCTGAATCTCGCAGCCCACTCGGCATTGACCTGATCGGCCTGCCGACGGTGTCCGATCACCAGTTGCCGGTCCGGCGGAAGGTGGAGCCCGAGATGGTCGAGCACCTTATGTGCAGTGCTTAGCGGGTCGGCCGCCAACTCCTCATAGACAACCTCATGGGGCACGATGTCGTTCGAGGCGAACCAGAGGGTCCAGTCGGCCTCGAACTTCTCGATTGCGGTGACCAGCCGTCCGATCAGTTCCTCGTCATAGTGAGGAGGTCGGCCTCCGGGTTCGACGGTCTCGTCCGGATGCCAATAGTGGGTTTGCAGAGCCTTCGCCCACGACACCGCCTGGGCCACGACATCACGTCGTCGCAGGTGAACGAACTTGAGCCGACCGAACTGGGCGCTCAACAGCTCCACGTCGGTCGCCGCTGATCCAGAGTTGGCGGCGGCAAGGTCACCGATCAGTTCCGGCAACGTCTCAGCCATGATCCTTCCGCCGAAGACACCATTGGATGTCCTTCCGGCGGCCAGCGCCGCTCGAACGTACGCTTCGTCGATCCGTCCGTCACGAGGGCGAGCTATCCGCCAGCCATCGGCGTAGTCGTGCAGGCCCCTACGGTTGAAGTAGGAGGCGGGGCGGCCGGCGATTCCGGACGACTTCAGCAGTCCGCACAGCAGGGTGCTTCCAGTGCGGGGCGTCGCGCAGATCAGGTACGAATCGATGCCTGGGTCGGTCACGGTGGCAAACGTAACGAAGCGCCAGGCTGCGCCCCAACCGAATTCCGCAGGACCAGTCGAGCACTCAAAACAGGGCACGCACCTGGCGATCCCCGGGGTCGGCGTACGCTCGACAGCGCGACGAACGATTCGGCCGAGGGCTGGCCTGGAGGCGCCGTGAGCAGCCCGGACGACCTGGCGGGAAGCCAGCGCCAACACTGGCAGGACACCTATCGCGCTCATCCCGGCCTGTACGGCGACACCCCGTCCGAGCCCGCGATCCACGCTGCCCGAGTCTTCGCCGACGCCGGCGCCACCGACCTGATCGAGCTCGGTGCCGGACACGGCCGCGACGCTCTCTTCCTCGCCCGCGAGGGCTACACCGTGCACGCCACCGACTTCAGTGTCGCTGCGCTCGACCAGCTCGCCCGAGCCGCGGAGGAGCAGGGAGTCGCCAACCGAGTCACGACCGAGCTGCACGACGTACGTGAACCGCTCCGACAGCCTGATCGCAGTGCCGACGGCGTGTTCGCCCACATGCTGTTGTGCATGGCGCTGTCCTCTGCACAGATCCACGCCTTGGTCGACGAGATCCGCCGAGTTCTACGTCCAGGCGGTGCCTTCGTCTACACCGTCCGACACACAGGCGACGCTCACTACGGCACCGGACGAGACCACGGCGACAACATTTTCGAACACGGCGGTTTCGCCGTCCACTTCTTCGACCGCAACCTGGTCGACCAACTCGCCGAAGGCTGGACCCTGCAGGAAGTCCACGCGTTCGAGGAGGGCGACCTTCCACGCCGCCTCTGGCGCATCACCCAGACCAAGCCGGCCGACGCCTGATCTGCGGCGCCCACCACCGGGAGAGCGGCCCTGATCGTCCTGCTCGTCAGCGTCGCCGGAATGATCGCGGTCAGCGTCGGATTCCCCTCACTGCTGCTGGTGGTCGTCTTCGGGGACGTGTGGAACGCGGCATTCGGCCCGGCGCCCTCGCTGTTCCAGAGTGCTGCGATCCGATCCGACGCCATGGCACCGGAGATCTCCGGCGCCTGGCTGAACGCGAGCGCCAATGTCGGCGTCGCGGCCGGCGGTCTCGTCCTCAACGTGTACGACATCCGTACGTTGGCCTGTGGCCAACCGCTCGAGCAGTGGTACCGCGGACTCGGGTCCGGGAAGGTTGGCGATCTCGCGTCGTACGGCTTCGGCCGCGTTGCGGTAGCGCGGATCGGACAGCATCGCGGATGCCGTACGCCGCACCATCTCAGGCGTGGTCGACGTCGGGGCGAGCACCTCTCCGGCCCCGAGGGCCGCGCACCTGGCCGCGTTGTGCGGTTGGTCGGCCCCCATCGGAATCACCAGCGAGGGTACCCCGTGGGCGAGTGCGCCGATGACGGTGCCCGAGCCGCCGTGCGAGACGACCAGGTCGCAGCTCGGCAGGATCTCGCCCTGGGGGACGTACTGGCGTAGCCGCACATTGGGCGGTTGCGGGCCCAACTCGGCCGGGTCGATGTGTTCGCCCACCGTGGCCACGGTGGTGAGGGGCAGCGGTCCGAGTCCGGCGAGCACGCGGGAGAAGAGGTCGCCCGACTCGGTGTTGAACTCCGTGCCGAGCGTGAAGTAGACGAGTCGACCGTTCGGTCGGGTGGCCACTGGAGGCGGCGCGTCCACAGGGCGGATGGAATGAGCGGTCGCCGGTAGCGGGAAGTCGGGATGGCGGAAGCTCGGCGGGACTGGTGACAGTACGAGGTGCCTGTCGAGCATCGTGAGTTCCGGGTCCGATGGCAACCCGTGCGCATCCCGCAACTCCGACAGCGGTGCAGCGACGGTCTCCTTGCGCAGGAGCGATCCTGCGGCAAGGACGACCACGCTGGCGTGGGGGATGCCCAGCCGCTCCGCCGCGACCATGCCCCCGAAGTCAACCTCGTCGCACACGAGGACGTCCGGCTTCCATTCTCGGCCCAGCTCGAGAATCGCCTTGGCACGCGCGGGCGCTTCGGACCTGGCGAAGATCTCCCGCAACTCCATCTCGGCACGTTCGTTGTCTGGCTCGAGCAACGGCAGCCGCGGTCGTACGTGTTCACGGGCAGGCTCGGTGGCGAACGCGGCGAAGCCGCTGGTTTCCATTGCCCGCACCATCGAGCCACTGCCCGCGACGGCGACGGTGTGGCCCTCGGCGACGACCGACCGCGCGATCGGTACCAGCGGCCGGAAGTGGCCGGGACCGCCGACGAACGTGAACAGCACGCGCACGCCGGGATGCTACCGGCAACGGGACGAAGCGAGGCGATCGACGGCCAGACCAACCAGTGGAGGGGCCCGCCTGAGCTGAACTACGTGATGCAGAACTCGTTTCCTTCGACGTCCTGCATGACGACGGCGCCGGCGGCCGGGCGCGCGACGACCTTCGCTCCGGCCAAGACCAGTCGCTCCACCTCGGCATCCTGCCGTGCGCGTACCTGATCGGCCGGCAACCCCTTGGAAGCTTTGATGTCCAGGTGCAAGCGGTTCTTGACGACCTTGCCTTCGGGCACGGCGATGAAGAAGATGTCCGGCCGGTTGCCTTGCGTGTCGACGATCGTTCGCATGGTATGACGCTGGTCCTCGGGTATGCCGTTGGCGTCGGCCCATGCCTCCCAGCTGTCGAAGCCCTCCGGCGGACTACCGGCCGGCTGGTCCGGCGGACTGCCCGGGTAGTTGTACCCCTCGAGCGCCGTCAGCCAGAACCGCGACACCTTGTCGACGTCCCTGCAGTCGAAGACGAGGTGAATGTCGTATGCCATGGCGAGTAGCCTTCCTTGCCGTCGGTGGACCGGGCTTGCTGGCGGTGGACCAGGTCAGGCAGAAGGCTCCGCGGCCCGCGGCACCAGCCGGCCGACGTGCTTGACCGCGACGACCGCGCCCGCGTCACGGACGAACTCCCCTTGCAGGCCGGCGAACGGGCCGCCGACGACCAGGAACCGTTCGTCGGGCAGCAGCCTCGACGGGAACTCCAGCGTCTCCGCAACACCGTCGTCGGTCAGGGTGCCGTGGATGACCAGCCCGGCGCCGTCGACGACGACCCGCAGCTCGAGACCCTCGGTGCGGTAGGCACCGGCGTAGGGAGCCAACTCGCCGGGACTGAGCGAGAGCGGCTCGGGCGGACGCTCGACCAGCCCGAGCCGGGTCTCCAGGGTTTCGCGCACGATCCGCTCCGACAGTTCCCGGCCGGACGGGGTGGCGTTGGTGAGTACGACGATCGCGAAGTCGTGCTCGGGCACCGCCGTGACCGTCGAGTGCTGACCGGCGACGTCGCCGTGATGCTCGATCAGGCGTACGCCGTCGATCTCGCGGAGCAGCCACGCGATCCCCACCCGGACGCCGGGCCACAGCTCGTGGTTCGTCGTCGGCGAGTGCATCGCCCGCAACCGTTGCTCCGCCAGCAGCCGGGTGCCGTCCGGCGAGCGGCCGTCGCCCAGCTGGAATCGTGCCCAGGTCAGCTGGTCGCCGAGGCTGGACGCAAGTCGCGCCCCGGCGGGCAGGTAACCGCGCGGGTCACTCCACGGTCGGCAGACCGACAGCGCCCCGTCGCCCGTGCCCGCCGCCCGGTGGCCGTGCGCGAACGGCCGCGTCATGATCTCGTTCAGCGACGTCGACGTCTGGCGCAGTCCGAGGGGGTCGAGGACCAGCCCGGCCAGCGCCCGCTCGAAGGTCTCGCCGGTAACCTTCTCCACCACGCGGCCGGCGAGCAGGAAGGCCGCGTTGTTGTACGACGCGGCCGTGCCCGGGGCGAACTGCTGAGGTAGCTCGGCGAGCAGCGCGACGGAGCGTTCCAGCGCGTCGTCACCCTCGCCGGTGTCGGTCCAGACGTCACCGCCGTCCCAGCCCGCGGTGTGGTTGAGCAGCTGACCGACGGTCAGGGTTCCGGTCGTGCTGTCGTCCTGCAACCGCAGCTCGGGGAGGTAGCGGCGGACCGGCTGGTCGAGCTCGACCCGCCCCTGGTCGACCAGGACCATGATCGCCGTGGCGGTGAACGTCTTGGCCGTCGAACCGATCTGGAACAACGTCGTCTCGTCGACCGGCCGGCCATGCTCGACGCTGGTGACGCCGTACGTGGCGATCTCGCGCTTCCCGCCGTGATCGACACCCACCGCGACGCCGGGAACACCAAGCTCCCGGGCCGCCTCCGCCACCTCGTCGAGAACGGTCGCCTGATCCTGCATGCCGAGACTCTACGGCAGGACGAGAGCTCCGCGGCAGGGCGAGAGCTCCGCGGCAGGACGAGAGCTCCACGAAGGGATCGGCGGCCGTTCCCCTCGGTGGGCGCGCGACATGGGTACGAGCCCGGCGGGGCTGCCGATCGTCGGCCAACAGTACGCCCGGCAACCGAGAGCAAGAAGGCCATGCCTCGTTACCATCATTCGCGAAATCCGCGGTTTGCGAGGTCTACCCGTCGCCACCACATGCAGGAGCGCAGACCATGATCCTCCCGAAGGTCAGGGACCTTCGCTTCGTGACGATCCGCCGCGGCGGAACCCTCACCGACTCCGACCACCAGCTCCTCGCTCTGTGGGCGGCGTCGTGTGCGGAGCACGTCCTCGGCCTCTTCGAGTCGGTGCGGCCCGAGGACCCACGACCGCGTCGGGCGATCGAGCACGCCCGCGCCTGGGTGCGTGGTGAGGTGAAGATGATGCACGCCCGCGCGGCGGGCGGCCACGCGATGGGCGCGGCCCGGGACCTGCGTGGGGCCGCACGACACGCCGCGTACGCCGCGGGTCAGGCCGCGGTCGTCGCACATGTCGCGGCGCACGAACTCGGCGCGGCCGCCTACGCGATCAAGGCCGTACGTGCCGCCGCCCCGGAAGGCGAGGGCGAGACCGCTGGGCGACGGGAGTGCCAGTGGCAGCGTGCCCAGCTCCCGCAGGCGATCCGCGAGCTCGTCCTCGACGACCAGCGGTTGAGAAACGACATCTGCTGGTCGGTGTTCGACTGCTGAGTACTCCGAACGCGCCGCGCTCTGCGCCGCGCGCCTACCGCCCAGCCGGCTTACGCACGCGGACGTTCTCAGAGTTCGTCAAGACGTCATCAACGCGTACTTCACGGGCGCATGAGCGCCGTACCGAGGGGCGGCGCGTTCGTCGATCGGGTTGTTCGGCGGCTCGGCTCGTTCGGGCGTGGTCCAGGTCGACGTTCCGGCGGCCCTACCCACGCGTCGAGATCTTGACCAGACGGCAGGAAAGTCAGTGTGCCGTCCGTACTTCTTCAGAAGCGAGAGTCGCTCACGATCCCGCCCTTGCAAAGGCAGTGCGCCAGCCGGGCAGGTCACGCGCGATCGGAAGCGTACGACGGACCTCGCCGACCATGACGCTCACGAGACTCCTCGCAGACTTCTCGTCGAGGTTGGCGACATGCCCGAATGCCCACAGCTGTTGACGTGCGAGCGCGGCCGGGACAGCCACGCGTTCATCGGATGTCAGCGGTTGGTCGAGCCCGCTCTCATAGCGGTCGACCAACCTACGCAACAGGCGAATTCGGTCATCCATCGCTGGCAAGAGCGTCTGGTCCGCGAAGAAGAGCGTCAGCGCGAGGTCGTCGACACGCGGCCGGCGACCGAGGAAGTCGAGGTCGATGACCCCGGCTACCAGTCCCGAGCGGAACAGGACGTTGTTGTCCCAGAAGTCGCCGTGCACCAGTTGAGGATGCGTAGGCGGGACAGCGGCTTCGGCAGACGCGACGATCTCGGCGATTTCCTCGGCTTCGTCACACATGCTGGCTACGTCGGTGCTGATCTCGCCCCACGAACGGATGCGCGCGACTCCACGAGCCGTCATTGCTTGAGCATCAGCGGCGTCGACCGCGTTCGCGAACGCCGGGCGTCGCGTTCCGGGCGCGGCGTCGACGCCGTCCAGGACGGAGTGGATACGGCCGAGCGCAGGCGTCCCCGCGTCCAAGCGATTCCAGGTGTCCATGTCGGCGTCGTGTTCGACGTACTCCTCCATCTCCACGAGACGTCCGTCGAACGACGCCCAGGGCCGACCGTCCGCGGTAGGAAGGGTGCGGGGGGTGGGGACGCCCGCGTCCCGCAACAGGTCGCGGATCCGCTGCAGGTCGGCCAGCCTCGTCGAGTCGACCCACGGCAGATACACGCGAACGACCACGGGACGTCCGGCACGCTTGGCGAGCAGGTTGAGATTCGAACTGCCACCGAGGTCACGGATGCCGAGGTCTCCAGGCGTTCCCGACGAGGTGCCGAGAGGGGGTTCGTCATCAAGTTCGAACGTTGTACGGACGGCACGCAGCAGTTCACCGGTTGTCGTCGCCCGCTCCCCGCGTTCGACCTCGGCAGCACCGTCCATCTGGTCCGACCCCTCTGCTCAGCCAGTCGCGCCGAGGTTACGGGCGCGCCCGCTGCATGGCGAGCGAATATTTGTGGGTTGGAGCGATGCGTACCCCCGGGAGGAAGATCTTCGGAGTCCATGGGATGCACGTGAAACCGGAGCTACGGTCGCTCACCGGGGACCTGAGGAGGTGGGACGTTGACCGGACATGAAGAGGGCCGTGACGGCGCCGTCGTTCGCCCGGCGACGGTCGCTGATCGCAACGGCATCACGTGGCTCCTGCGCCATCTGCACGCTGAAGGAGCTGATGGCACGACGCTTCCCCGCGTACGTCAGGAAGCACAGACGTTCGTCGCGACGAACGGCGAGCAGGTTGCCGGCCTGGTGGTCGCCACGTTCGTCGACTACGGCATCGAGGCGTACGGAACGGTGGAGGAACTCCTCGTCGAGCCGGCATCTCGTGGCCGGGGAGTTGGCCGCTCGCTGCTCGACCGCAGCCTGTCCTGGCTTGCTGCGGCCGGCGCCGAGGTCGTCTTCGTGTCCGCTCTCGACGAGGACGTGGTGGGCTTCTACGCATCGGCGGGTTTCAAGCCCTGCTCCGGCCCCTGGCTCTACTGGACCCGGCCCGTGCGCAGGTAGCTGAGTCCGGACACGCCGCAGGTCTTGTCGTGCTGTGCTGGATCGGCGAGTCGGACCGGAACAGAATGACTGGGTCGTACCGCTGCCGAGAAAAGGAGCCTCCCATGCAGGTCACCGAGATCAGGGCCAACCTGTCCGTCCCGGACATCGGCAAGGCCCGCGACTTCTACACGGACTACCTCGGGCTGAGCGTCGAGGCGTTCAACATGGGCTGGGTCGCCAACTTCCGGTCCCCGGACGGCCGGGCCGTCGTCCAGCTCGTCACCCGCGACGCCACTGCTCCGGTCGACTCGGTGATCTCGGCCGCGGTCGGCGACGACATCGAGGCGGCGTACGAGGACGCGCAACGGCGCGGCTACGAGATCGTCTACCCGCTCACCACCGAACCATGGGGCATTCGGAGGTTCTTCGTACGCGCTCCTGACGGCAACGTGATCAACGTCAACAGCCACCGGGACGAGTGACCTGTGACGCTGCGGGTTGAGGAAGGCCTTCCAACGTCCCTCGCCACACCGAACAAGGACACGCCGGGCGGGGACGCGAGCAGGGTGGATGATGGGACGACGCAGAGGATCTCCCAGGAGGACGTGTGGTCTCACTTCGCGGGACCTTGGGGTTCCTCGTGCCTGTCGCGCTCGCCATGGCATGGGCGGAGGCGGTTCACTGGCGGGCGTCGCGCCGCCTCACCAACCCCGATCGCGAAGGGACGGAGGCCGTCGTCGTACTCGGCTACCGCAACCCGGACGAGTCGCGGGCGAACGCGATGAACCGCTGGAGGGCGCGGGCGGGCCTGCGGTCGGTCGATCCTGCCGCGCCGTCGTCGCGGGTGGTGTTCTGTGGTGGGCCGCATGAGTGGGCTCCCCTGACACCAGCGTTCGCCGCGTATGGCCTGCTGGGGGTTGACCAAGGCTGCGCGGACAGCTCGCGACGCCAACTGACCGTTGATCAGCGACCTACGGATCGACCGATGGTGTACGGCTGGACACGATCGGATCACCGATCCGGGCCGGCTGTTGCCAGTGTGCGCAACGATCCTCACACTGCGGTCATGGGATGGTGGATCGTGTTCAGCATCATCACCCTGCTGGCGCTCTTCGGGCTGACCTACGGGTTCAAGGGCGAGGAGGCGCTGGAGCAGGCGCGGCAGGCCCGGACCGCGGGTGGCGGCAGCGGCGCGGAGAACTCCACGCCGCCTGACCACGCCGACATGTCAGGATGGGGCTGAGCCGGCGCCGATCCGGACCGGGATCCGGCGCTGTGCCCACGCTGATCCGACGCTGACCTGCGCTTCGCGACGTCAGCCACACGTGAGGGGCGCCGCCGCGATGACAAGCGACCTGCCGACCTCACCCGCACCCTCCGGATCGGCGCTCTCTGGACCGGCGCTCTCCGGATCGGCGCCCGTCCGGGGAGTGCTGTTCGACATCGACGACACCCTCTTCGACTACTCGTCCTCGGAGCGGTCCGGTCTGCTCGCGCACCTGGCCGCCCTCGACCTCCTGGACCGCTTTCCCGACTCGGAGGAACTCGTCGCCGTCTGGAGACGATTCGTGGACGAGGAGCACGCGCGCTTCCTGGCGGGCGAGCAGACCTTCACCGAGCAGCAGCTTTCCCGAACCAGACGCTTCCTCTCCCACCTCGGCTGCCTTCCGGCCGAGGGGATCTCCGACTCGGAGGCGGCCGCGTGGTTCGCCGGTTATGTGTCCCACCGCGACGCGCGCTGGGCGGCGTTCCCGGACGCCGCGCCGCTGCTGGAATCCCTCGCCTCCGCCTACCGCCTCGGTGTGATCTCCAACTCCTCGCACGACCACCAGTTGCGCAAGCTGGAACGGATCGGCCTGCTGGCGTACTTCGGCGCCGCGATCGTCTGCTCGGAGTCACACGGGACGGCGAAGCCGCATCCGAGCATCTTCCGGGCCGGTTGTGCGCTGCTCGGTCTGCCGCCCCACGAGGTCGCCTACGTCGGGGACAAGTACGCCGTGGACGCGGTGGGTGCGCGGGATGCCGGTCTGCAGGCGTACTGGCTCGACCGTACGGGTGCGAGTGCGGGCCCGGCGAGCGAGCGGGGCATCCAGGTGATCAGTTCGCTGGCGGAACTCCCGGCGTTGCTGCGACTCCGAGCCGACGATCGCGACTGAATCCGCCCAGCCCGACCAGTCCGACCAGTCCGCCTGGTCAGCCGCGTCCTGCAGCGGCGAACAGTTCGACGAGGTTCCCGGAAGGGTCGGCCAGGAGGATCTGCCGGCCGCCTGGCCCCGTCACCAGGTCGCTGCGGAAGGACAGCCCGGCCGCGCGCAGCCGCTCGATCTCGGCGTCGAGGTCGTCGACGATGAGGTGGATCCGGTTGCGACCGGGGCCCTTGGCGTCCTGCGGGGTGGCGCGGGCGCCGGAGCTCTGCTCGCCGGACAACAACAGTCGCAGGGAGCCGCGGGTCACGTCGGCGAAGGCGGGCACGTGTGCGGTGTGCACCGTGAACCCGAGGTGGGTCGTGTAGAAGTCGATCGCTGCCTGTACGTCGTCGACGACGTAGCGGACGCTGACGACGTTGTCCGCGGTCTCGGTCATGGCGGGCTCACTCCCTTGTCGTTGGTGTCGTTGGTGTCGTTGGTGTCGCAGTGGTCGTAGGTATGCCCAGGTAGTGGGTGAGGAACACGATGCGGGTGTGAAGGTCGGCTGCGACCCGTCTGAACGCGGCATAGCCGCCCTCCGCTGCGGGATCGGCGATGCTCCAGTGGGCGGTCTCGGGGCTCCCGGTGAACTCCGGGCAGATCTCGCGAAGCTTGTCGCACAACGTGATGACGTGGTGGAACCGTCGTCCGGCGAACTCGTCGAGATGCTTGCTCCGCCGACCGGTGAGGTCGATGTCGTACGCCCGCATGGCGCGTACGGCATTCGGGTGCAGCTCTTTGGGGTGGCTGCCGGCACTGGCGACCTCGGCGTACTCACCGGCCGCCCGCGCGAGCAGCGCTTCGGCCATCTGCGACCGTGCACTGTTGCCGGTGCAGAGGAACAGCACCCGGACCTTCCGAGCGTTTCGATTCCGGATGCGGGTCCGGCGTACTGTCAAGGCTGGCTGGACTGCGGTGCTCAGCCCGGGATGAAGCGCGGCGCCCGTCGACGCGAGCAGTTCCCCGCATCGGTTGAGGTCCGCGTGGTAGTAGCTGTCGCGATGATCGGCGGAGCTGCGTCGCATGGAGACGAGACCCGCGGCGCGCAGGCGTCCGAGGTGGTACGAAACCGTGTTCTGGGGTTGGTCGATCGCGGCGACGAGCTCCCCGACTCGCAGGTCGCTGCGCGCCAGCTCGGTGAGGAGTCGCCAGCGCACGGGGTTGCCCGCCAGCTGGAGAAAGACGGGCGGGGAGACGTCCGCATGCTTCGACCCGGCAGCCACGTCCCCACGATATACATCAAACCAGTTCGATGTATATCCCTCCAGAGGGACAAGACGTCACAGAGTTCTGGCCAAACCGCGCGGGGTCGGCGGTACGCGCGTGAGGCCCTTTATTGCCGAACCATCCGGTGCAGGGGCTTCCCGGTGGACTCGTGTGTCGTCGTCGCCCCGTCGGTCGTGAAGCCGTGCCGGCGATAGAACGCGATGGCGCGCTCGTTGCCTTCCAGGACCCACAGGTAGGCCGGCGAGTCTCCGAGGGCCGTGGCCAGGAGCAGGTCGGCCAGGCCGGTGCCATGGTGGGCAGCCAGTACGTTGATGGCCTGGAGTTCCCGTGGCGCCGGCGGATTGTCGTCGCGAGCCGGCCCGACGACGACGAACCCGGCGATCTCTCCCGCGTGCAGCCCGACCAGTCGTACGAGCTGTTCGGCGGACCCATCGGTCAGCGTGGCTCGCCACCGCTCGGCCGACCGTCGGGGATCCAGTTGGTCGAGATACTCCTGTGGCATCAGGCCCGGGTACGCCTCCCGCCAGACCCGAACGTGCACCTCACCGAGCGCGTCGGCGTCGGCTAGGACGGGCGGTCGGACCTCGTACTCACCGGGCATGTGCTCGCCTACCTGCCTGCTGTGTCAGACGCCGCGACGGCCTTCGGCAATCGTTACCACGCGGGCTCGGCGCGCTCAACACCAATAGGATGGGGCGGCATGTTGCCTGCGCAGGTGCACGAAGTGACGGACACCTATCTCCGACTCGTCGACGCGGCCGTTCCGGGTCTCGTCCGGGGCCTCTACCTGCACGGGTCCACGGCGCTGGGGGACTTCTGCCCGAGTCACAGCGACATCGACTTCGTGGCTCTGACGTCCCACCGACCCACCGAGCCCGAGGTCACCGCACTCGCCACCGTCCACGAGGAGCTGGACCGGCTGTACCCGCGTCCCTACTTCGACGGGGGATACCTGCTGCGTGCAGATCTCGCCGCCGATCCCGACCGGTGCCCGAACGTTCCGGGCTGCCTCGAAACCAAGTTCGAGCCGAGTGGGCGAATCACCGTGTCCCTGGTGACGTGGCACGAGTTGCACGAGCACGGCGTGGCGGTACGCGGGCCCGCGGTCGCGGAGCTCGGCGTGTGGACGGACAAGGCCACGCTGCTCGCCAACACCGGCAACAACCTGCGGACATATTGGAGGAGGTGGGTGAACAAGCTGGATCGGCTCGCCGAGACGGCGCCGGACCGGGCGGTCGATCCGTGGTTCGTGGAGTGGTGCGTACTCGGCTCCGTTCGACTGCACGCACTGCTGGTCACCGGACGGCTGCACTCCAAGGGCGGTGCCGGCCGATGGGCAGTGGAAACCGAGGCGTTCGGGCCACACTGGCGGCCGATCCTCACCGAGGCGCTGCGGATCAGGTACGGCGACGACGGGCCGTCGACGTACGCGGACCTGCTGCATCGACACCGCGAAACCCGGGACTTCCTCGCCACCGTCGTAGCCGCGAACGAAGCCTGACCGGCCTACTCCGCGGGGCACAGCCGGGCGAGGGCAGCGTCGATGGGCGTCAGGTCGGGGAGTTCCGTAGCCGGGTGCCACCACGTCGCGCCGGACATCTCGGCGTTCGGTACGAACGGGAGCGGCGTATCCACCCGGCCTCGGTAGACGGCGAGGAACTCGCTCCGGTCGTCGGGTGCGCAGGTCACCCGGGCCACGCCCGCGAGGTCGAGGTCGTGCGTCCGCTGCCCGCTCTCCTCCTCGAGTTCGCGTACGGCGGCCTCGCGAGGAGTCTCACCCGGATCGATCATGCCGCCCGGCAACTCCCACAGCTGCCGGAACCGGTTGAAGACCATCAGACAGGTGCCGCCGTGCCAGAGCACCACCAGCGAAGCCGTCAACGGTACGGATGGGTCCAGGCGGACGAGATCCTCCTCGGCGAGCCGCTCGAGACTCACCAGCACCGACCCGTCGGCGTTCTTCACCGGTAGCACAGGAACGTCGTTCACGAGCGCACAGTCTTCCACGTGCCCGCGCTGGTACCCAGAGGTTTACCGACTGCAAGCTCAGCTTGCGTACACGATGAGGTTCTGCTGGTATCCGCCGTTGGAGCGGTCGTAGGAGCCGGCGCAGGTGATCAACCGGAGGACTGGATGCTTGTCCCTGTTCCAGATCCGCCCGTACGGAAGCGCATCCCTGTCGGCGCGTTCGAGTCGTTCGACGGTGAAGGTGTGACGCGCGTCGGCCAGGTCGGTCACGGTGATCCGATCGCCGGGTTGGAGTTCCCGGAGCCGGTAGAAGACGTCTCGGCCGGTCCTGGAGTCGACGTGGGCAACGATGACCGCCGGTCCGGGCTCGCCGGGCCGTGCTCCTTCGACGTACCAACCGGCCTGGTTGGAGTCGTACGCCGGAGTCTCCATCTCCCCGTCCGGTAGCAGCCCGACACCGACCACGGTGGCATCCACGTCAATGGCGGGGATGGTGAGGAACGCCGGGTCGGCGACCTGACCTCGAGCGGCATTCGCTGATGCCCTGGAAGTGGTGACCGGCTTGGCGGACGGAGCGGCCTGCGTGGTCGCGCCGTGCTTCGCGGATCCGGGTGCGGCGACTGATGCGGGTGCACCACCACAGCTCGCGAGAAGTGCTGAGGTGAGCAGTACGACAAAGATGCACGTGACGAAGCGGCGCATGTGGGCTGGCTTTCCGGGACCTGAGGACTGACAAGGTTGAGTTGACGCCGGGCGGGCGTGGGGATCGCCCACGCCCGCCCGTGCACGTTTCGGCTTGTCAGGCGGTCGCCCCGCCGCCGGTGTGGATCAGCGACGGCAGCCGGATGCCACCGTTGTCGTCGGCGTCTTGGCGGCTGTTGCTGTTGCTGTCGTCGTTGCTCTTGCCGCTGTCGCTCCCGCCACTGCTGCCCTTGGGGCGGTGCGGCAGCGTCTCGCAGGCGATCCCGTCGTTGTCCCGGTCGAGGTCGTTCGGGTCGGACCGGTCCTGGTTGTAGACCGCCTGCGCGTCTTCCTGATAACGGAAGTCGTCACAGTTGTACTTGTCGTCGTCCGCGGTGGCGATGCCGACAAGACCGAGCGTAGCCAGAACGCAGGTGGCCAGAACGGCCGCAATCTTCTTGTACAAGGTTGGTCCCCCACTGAGTGCTTGGCGTCCTCCGAGAGGCGCCAGGACCGGATCTCGTCCGGACCCAGTGAGCAGAAGTCGTGAGCGACCCAACAGGTTGCGAAGCTTTTGAAAGTTTCTTTGTGAAAGCAAGAATGGGCCGTGGTTGACCTCGCCCGCCAGGTCCTCGGCGCGCGCTCACTCCGATGCCCAGACAGGCTTCGACACTCAGGCGGACTTCGGCCAGCGGGTGATTCTCTCCGGAGTCACGCGCACGATGATCCGACCGGTCTCCGAGGCGCCCTCGGCGGGGGCGCCTCCCAGGTACTTCAGCAAGAGCTCGTGCGGAAGGCGACTGTCGGGGTCCGGGACGATGCCGGCCGTACCGCGAATCTCGGTGTACGTGTAGGGCTCGTCGGGTGGGCTGATCAGCATGCTGATCCGCGGATCGCGGGCGAGGTTCCTGCCCTGGACACGATCGTCGATGGTGGAGAAGAGCAGCTCGTCACCATCGCGCTTCACCCAGACGACGGTGAGGTGCGGCTGTCCGTCCGGCAGCAGGGTCGCCACGGTGGCGAACACCTTCTCCTCGTCGACGAGTTTCTTCAGTTCCTCGGGCAGAACGGCGGTCATGGCGGGCTCCTCACCACGGCGGACGGGCCGGCCGGGAGTTGCGCGGTCGGTCCCTTCAAAGGAGTACGTACGCCATTCGGCAACCCGCTACCGGCGCACCGCATTCCGCGCGTACGCCCCTTGACTCCCCAGCACGCCGCCGGTGAACTCGGTCAGAGCCCCGGCAGCGCTTCGTCGTGCAGGATCCGCTGGAACAGATGGCAGTCCTGCCACTCGCCACCGACGTGCAGGTAGCGCGGTGCGGTACCGATCTGCTCGAACCCGGACTTGCGCAGCACGCCCTGGGAGGCGGCGTTCGCGACGATGGTGGACGCCTCGACGCGATGCAGGCCCATCTCGTCCCGGGCCGCCTGACAGACCTGCTGCACACCGCGAGTCGCCAGGCCGCGGCGGGTGTAGCCGACGTCGATCCAGTACCCGAGCGTCGCGCTCCGGAACGCGCCCAGAATGATCGTGGACAAGGTGAACTCGCCCGCGATCACGTCGCCGTCGACCAGGTGCCCGGGCTGTCCCGCCTCGGGAGCGCGAGCTGTTCCAGCCCGACCGCGGTCATGTCGACGCGTGGCGCTGCCAGGGTAGGGAGGTCCCACCAGGTCGGCAGCGGTGTCGGGCCCCAGCCCGGCTCGGGGAGGTAGTCGCACCACGTGCCGTCGAACGGGAACTCGCCTCGGTCGATCGCCTCCGTGACCGCCTCCGCCCGCGCCCGGATCACCTTCGCCTCCGCCGCGGTCCAGAACAACGGATGACCGGTCTGGTCGGCGAAGTCGTCCTCGTCCTTCCACTCCCACCGGCGATCGGGCCGGACGAGGACGTCCAGGGCGAAGTCGAACACGTCGATGCCACCGCTCCATCGCAGCACAGGGGACTCGAGGTTGACGTACCACCCGAGCAACTCGCCGGGAGTGTCGAAGGCCCACGCAACCGAGTGCCCGGCGTCGGCCGGGGTGAGGATGAGCGTGCCGAAGCGCTCGTGCGGGGTGGGCGCAAGCATGGTCGGCATCGCGAGTTCCTCGGCGTACGGCAGGTGCCTGGTGGGCTCGCCGTGCAGGTCGACCCGGCGCATGGTGGTGGAGCCCGCACCGATCCAGATCGCCAGCCCGCGCTCGTCGTCGGCGACGACCCGTGCGCACTGCACGGCCGCCAACCGGCCGTCGGGATGCAGACACCGCCGGACGACCACCTGCCCGGGCCGGAACGCAACGGCCATGTCAGCGGGTCCGCTCGGCGACGACTAGTTGGTCGGACAGGCTCGGCAGCTGTCGCAGCCGCGTCCGGCCGTTCCCGAAAACCGGGTCGACGGTGACCGGGGCGCGTTCGGCGAGGTCCCAGCCGGTGAGGCGGTGGCCGCGCAGATCGAACAGCACCTCGGCGTCCCGGCTGTACGGCAGGTAGAGCACGAGGAGGTCCCGTTCGGGACTCGCCCCCAGCCGGAGCACCTCACCGGCGCCGTCGGCGAGCAACTCCTGCGCGGGCGTGAGGCGGTAGAGCCGGTGGTCGACGAACAGCCGAGCCATCAGCGAGATGTCCAGCGCGCCTGGGAAGCCCAGCGCGGTCGGCCACGGGTACGGCTCCAGCGACGCGCCGCCGGAGGTGAACCGCGCGCTCGGTGAATGCCACATCCACATGCCGTGCGCGCCGTACCCGATCCCCGCGGCGGCACCCGCCAGCACGCTCGTCCAGCTCGCCCGGCGTACGTCGTCGCGGCTCCACCGGCCGTGCCCGTTGACCCTGCCGTGCTGCTCGTACGCCGGTTCGGCGGCGAGCAGCGGCTTGCGAGGGGAACGAGCGAGGTAGGGCACGGCCTGCTGCCATGCCAGGTCGACGTTGCGTACGTCGTGGCCGGACTGGTGGCAGAAGAAGTCCAGCGCGTCGGCGAGGTCGTCCGGCAGGTCGGCATGCGGAGCCGAGTGGGTGGTGAGCAGGCAGCGTGGCGCGGTCTCGCGCAGGTGGGCGGCCGCCTCGACATAGGCCGAGTTCGCCTCCGGGACGCGGTAGTTGTCGTCCCCGCCGACGGCGATGACCGGCTCCAGGTCACCGAACGTGCGGGCCACGCGCTCGACGTACGCGCGCCGATGCCTGTCGGGCATCACGGCGTAGGGCGTGCGGGCCGCGGCCCAGGTGCCCGGAACGTAGTTGTTCCACAGCACGACGAGCAGCAGCCGGAGGCCGTACTCCTCGTGCGCGATCCGGGTGAACTCCCGCGCCTGGGCGAAGTAGCCCTCGTCGGGCCGGCCGAAGTCGGGGTGTCCGGCGCCGTCGAGGGCGAACGGCTCGCGCGAACCGGCCCGCTCGTCCCGGTCGTGCAGGATCGGCAGCACCGACACGGCCACACAGGTGAAACCCTGCAGGCGGCGGGTGGCGAGATAGCTGCGCCACTCCTCCTCGCCGGGGTCGGCGAAGCTGCTCCATGCCGTGTCCATGACCAGCGGAAAGAACGCCTCACCCAGACGCAGGTGAGTGCCCGACGGGTCCACGGTCAGCCGCGACATGTGGGGGAACGTACCAGTCAGCTCGGACAACTAGTGTGGGCCGCCGGGCAGACGCGGGACGATGCCGAGACGACCGGGAGGCGACGACGTTGTGAGCGAGGCAGCGGGTCCCACGGCGGGTCCCACGGCGGGTCACACGGCGCGGGACAGGACGTGGCTGGGACGTCATCCGGGGCCGGTACTGGCCGCCGGCGCGCTCGGTGTATCCGGCTCGGCGGTCCTCATCGACCTGTCCCGCACGTCACCGGGCACCGCGTCCTTCTACCGCTGCCTGCTCGCCCTGCCGCTGCTCGCCCCGCTGGTCGCGCTGGAGCGCCGGCGCTCGGGTGTGCTGTCGCGGCGCCTGCACCTGTTCGCCATGGCGGCCGGCGTGCTGTTCGCGGGCGACATGTTGTTGTGGACGCAGGCGATCGCCGAGGTCGGCGCCGGGCTGTCGACCGTGCTGGTCAATCTGCAGGTCGTGTTCGTGCCCCTGCTCGCCTGGCTCGTCGACCGCGAACGCGTCACTTCACGGTTCCTGGTGGTCCTTCCGCTGCTGCTGGTGGGGGTGGCGCTGACGGCCGGCGTCGTCGACGGCGGGGCGGCCGGGAGCAGGCCGGTGGCCGGCGCGGTGCACGCCGGGCTGGCCGCGCTGTGTTACTCGGGGTACCTCTTCCTGCTCCGGCGCGGAGGCCACGGCGGTCCGGTGATCGCGGCGTACGGCGACGTCATCGCGACCGCCGCGGTCGTCTCGCTCGTGCTGGGTGCGGTCTGGCACGGCGTGGATCTCTCGCCGGGCTGGACCGCGATCGGCTGGCTGGCCCTGGTGTCGGTGTGTGGGCAGGTGATCGGCTGGCTGCTGGTGGCCCTCGCCTCCCCGCGGCTGCCCAGCCACATCGGGGCGATCCTCCTGCTGTTCACCCCCGTGGGCGCGGTGGCGCTGGGCGCGCTGGTCCTGCACGAACGCCCCACCGCGGCGCAGTTGCTGGGCTGCGTACTGATCCTCGGATGCGGATACTTCGCCTCCCGCGGTCGAGGAGAAGACGTACGGAAAGCCCGTGAAGATCGGGCGGGCGCGGATGTCGATCCGGGCGGGTCGAGTTCGTTTAGACGGTGACCGGCGCCGAGACTGGCCAGGAGTGGTCATCCGACCAGGAGCCGGTGAGACCGAACGAGGAGAACCGGAGGACACCGTGACGAAGCACTACCTGCTCAGCATCCAGCAGCCCGACGGGGGGCCGCCCGCCCCGGAGATCCTGGAGCCGATCATGACCGACGTCGCGAAGTTCAACGACGAACTCCGCGAAGCGGGCGCCTGGGTCTTCGCCGGCGGGCTGCACGAGCCGACCACGGCCACCGTGGTCCGTTACGACGACGGCGAACTGCTCACCACCGACGGCCCGTACGTCGAGGGCAAGGAGCACGTCGGCGGCCTGTCGATCCTCGCGGCGGAGGATCTGGACGAGGCTCTGGAATGGGGCCGAAAGCTGGCCCGGGCGACCCGGCTGCCGATCGAGGTGCGCCCCTTCCAGGGCGAGCCGGACGACCACCTCTAGATCCCCGGGTTGCCACGAGCCCTCGGGTCCCTGTTGATGCCGGCGATCACCACGGCGGACATCGAACGCGTGTTCCGCGCGGAGTACGGCCGCGCGGTCGCGGTGCTGGTCCGCGTCCTCGGCGACATCGAACTCGCCGAGGAGGCGGTCCAGGACGCGTTCGTCGCGGCAGTGGAACGCTGGCCGGCCGCCGGGCTTCCGCCGAGCCCCGCGGGCTGGATCATCACCACCGCCCGCAACCGCGCGATCGACCGGCTTCGGCGGGAGTCGTCCCGCGCGGACCGGCACGCCCAGGCCGCCCTGCTGCACGCGGCCACCGAACCGTCGGAGGAGGGTGCCGTGCGTGACGAACGGCTGCGCCTCATCTTCACCTGTTGCCACCCGGCGCTCGCGCCCGCCGCGCGGGTGGCGCTCACGCTGCGGCTGCTGGGCGGCCTCACCACCGCCGAGATCGCCCGGGCGTTCCTGGTGCCCGAATCCACCATGGCGCAGCGCCTCGTGCGGGCGAAGGGCAAGATCCGCGACGCCCGGATCCCGTACCGCGTGCCGAACGAGGCCGATCTCCCGGAGCGGGTGCGGGCGGTGCTGGCCGTCCTCTACCTCATCTTCAACGAGGGGTACGCCGCGAGCGGCGGCGAGCATCTCGTCCGGGCGGAGCTGTGCGCGGAGGGGATCCGGCTCGGCCGCGTCCTCGCCGACCTCATGCCGGACGAACCGGAGGCGCTCGGCCTGCTGGCGCTGATGCTCCTGGTCGAGTCCCGCCGGCCGGCACGCACGAGCGCGGACGGCGACCTGATCCGGCTGGCCGACCAGGACCGCTCACTGTGGGACCGGGCACTGGTCACCGAAGGCCAGTCGCTCGTACGCCGGTGTCTGCGGCGCGGACGACCGGGGCCGTACCAGATCCAGGCGGCGATCAACGCCGTGCACAGCGATGCGCCCACTGCCGCCGCGACGGACTGGGTGCAGATCGTCGCGCTGTACGACCAGTTGCTGGCGCTCGGCCCGAACCCGGTCGCGGCGCTCAACCGCGCGGTCGCCGTCGCCGAGGTGGAGGGTGCGGCGGTGGCGCTCGCGCTGGTCGACGAGCTGGACCTGGGCGGCTACTACCTGTTCCACGCCATCCGGGCGGACCTGCTGTGCCGGCTGGGCCGGGACGAGGAGGCGATTCGCGCGTACGGCACGGCCATCGCGCGCAGCGGCAACAACACCGAGCGGGCCTTCCTGGAGCGGCGGAGAGATCTGCTTACCTGACGGAACCTGCCTGAACCGCGTGCTCGACTGAACCGCCTGCTCGACCGGCAGACCCGCCGCCAGGAGACGACCAGGGCGCCGTGTCAAGTGGACCTTGACGCGGCGCCCGATGGTGACCGGCCGACAGGTGAAGGGTCTGCCAGACGGATCTGCCGGCGGTGGCCTACTGATCGCGCTTCATCCAGCCGCTGACCTTTCCGCGCAGCTTCTCCTCGATGGTCTCGTCCTTCTCGCCCTCTCCTGTCGCGGCGCCTTCCTCGACACGTCCCTCAGTGGCCTCGCGGGCGCCGGTGACGCCCGACGCACCCTGTTCGCCCTCGGGGGCGCCGACGAAGCGTTCCTCCCTGGACTCTTCGTACGTCGCGGCACCACCACCCGCCGGGCCGCCCTGTTCGATCCTGCTTTCCTCGCGTCGGCCTTCCTCGATCTTCTCCTCACCGAGCCGGCTTTCCCCGAGCCGTCCTTCCTCAGGCTCGGTGACTGCCCCCTCGCCGCGCTGCCCCGGTATCGCGGTTGCGGTGCCCGCACCTGCCGCTCCTCCTGCTGCCGCTCCTCCTGCTGCCGCTCCTCCTGCTGCCGGGCCGCCAGCAGCGCCCTCGCCGGCGCCTTCGACGGGACGTCCTACCGGGCCTTCTTCCATGCCCTCCTCGGTGAGGTCCTCCTCGCGTACGTACTCAGCTGCGAGGTCGGCCAGTCCGAACGCCCGCAACACGTTGCCCGCGGCGTCGACGACGCGCGAGCTGCCGACGATCGGCGCGATGGCGACGCAGACGCCCTGCGCGTCCTGTACCGTCAGGCCCGCTTCCCGGGCCACTGCGAGGTTGGCGAAGTACGACGCGGGTGCCGCGTCCATCGCGATCAGTGCGGCAAGTCGGGCGATGTGGTACGTGCGTGCGTCCAGTTCGGAGTTGGGCAACGTGTCGACGTTCATCTGGGCAAGCTGGGCGAAGATCGGGTGCTCCCCGTGCGAAAAGGCTCCCAAGGTTCCTTCAGGTGTCTGTGCCGTCATGGCGTTTCCTTCCTGACAGACCGGGCGGCCCAGAACTGATGTCTGCCGCCCCCCACAGACCCCACAAGACATCGCGGCGTGCACTGCGCCTCACCCCGATCGGGTGAATCAGGGCCAGTTCGGTCCAACGCCGCGCGCCCGTCCCGCGGAACCCCTAGCCGCGGGCAGCGTCGAACTCCTTCACCAGTTGACGCGGTGCCTGGCAACGCCACGCGTCGGTCAGCAGTTCCTCGAGCTCGTCGACCGGTACGTTGGCCAGCCGGACGAGCACGGCCGGGTATCCGTTGTAGTGCGGCTCGGTGAAGTACTTCTCGCTGTCGGCGGCGAGCAGCGCCTGCTTCTCGCCCTCGTTCGCCACCCGTACCGCCAGCACCTCCGGCTGTGGCACCCGGGCCTTCTTCGGGTGGACGCGCTCCATCCACACCCAGGCGAAGCCGCGGTCCTTGCCCTTGTTCCGTACGGAGAACCCGAACCGGTCCTCTCCCTCGGAGGTGTCCGGCAGCGCCAGCGCGATCCGGCGTACGTCATCCTGGTCGGCCATCCTGACCTCCGGTCTCCGGTCTCCGGTCTCCGTCCCGTCACGCGGCGCCGTCCTGGCGAGGATCCTGCACCGGACCGCACCGGCTGTCGAGCCCCTACTCGACCAGTTGCGGGTACGGAGGGCGCCGGCTGGTGGACAGGGTGCGGATCTCCCGGGGCCAGGCCAGCTCGATGCCGAGCCCGTCGGCCAGCAGGCGCTGGTAGTCGCCTCGCCGCGCGGGTTCCGCGTACACCTGCCGGGGACGCAGGCCGTCGTCCAGGCAGTGCGCCACCAGGGCGCCGACCGCCTCGCCGATCGCCCACTCCACCGGATGCAGGCGGTAACAGCCGTTGGTGATGTGGGTGGAGCCGATGTTCTTGTTCGCGGGCAGCAGGTTGTCCATCCGCACCGGGACAAGGGCGCCGAGCGGGATCTGGAACGGGTAGGAGTCGATGTCGACGTACGTCCGGCCGGCGGTGCTCGGGTGCAGGTCGATCCGGTAGTTGCCGAGGCCCACGGAGTCGTCGAACTGCGCGGGCCCCTCCGGTCCGGCGGCCTCCACCCCGACGTGCAGTTCGGTGACGGTGAACTCCGCCCGGATCCGGCGGGACTCCCGGACGTAGGGCCGCATCGCCAGCCCGTCGGCCGTACCCGTGACGTCCGGGCGCAGCCGCAGCCCCGGATACCCCTCGCCGCCGTCCTCACGCGGGGCGCTCGTCTGCATCCAGTGCAGCAGAGACAGGGACAGCTCCCGACTTTCCCGCAGGGCGCGGGCCCGGTCGGCGTCGTCGACGCCCAGCAGCGGCGTCTCCCAGTAGTCGTTCTGGGGCCAGTTGACCAGCGTCACGTCGGAGTCGATCAGCGGCTCGCCGGAGTCCCGGCGGTAGTGCGTACGGGCCACGATCCGGCGGTAGTGCCAGAAGTCACGGGAGCCGTCGGCGTCGGAGTCGCCGACGAAGATCGGGCGGTGGCGGGGTTCGAGTGTTTCCGGGGCGACGTCCGTCCAGGACAGCTGCGGGCCGGGCCAGAACGGCGCGACGTGCGTACGCCAGTGCTCGTAGCTCGCCGGCGGTTCGACCGTGTGGTCCTCGCCGGGCCGGTGCTCGATGGCGAAGCACCAGGTGATCGCCTGCTGGTCGAGCGGGTTCGCGGTGGCGGGCGCATGCGGCTCGCCGGTCTGGTCCTGTCCCTCCGCCCCCACGACGTGTTCGACGCCGCCGAGCGCGAGCAGGTCGCCGAGCTCGGTGGCGTCCACGACGTACGCGGCGGCGACCGTCACCTCGCCACCCTCACCGCCCCCGCCGCCCTCGCCTCCGGCGCCGCCCTCGCCTCCGGCGCCGCCCTTGGAGTCACGCAACGTCACCGCCTCCACCGAGTCGCCCCGCCCGTGCACCGTCACCGGCGCGTGGTGCAGCAGGACGATCAGCCTCCCGGCCGTGAGGTAGGGCGCCAGCAGTTCGTGGATCGCGGTGACGGCGGCGGCTGGTTCGGCGCACAGCGGGCTCACCGAACCCTTCCCGGGGTTGAGCAACGGGTCGTCGGCCGCCTCCTTCGTCAACGGCAGGTTGCGGCGGTAGAAGTCGCGGATCCGCCGGCGCAGGTCGCGGTAGCTGGGTGAGGCGTACCGGCTCTCGATCCACGGGTGCTCGTCCGGCGGCACGGCCTGGCTGGTCAGCTGCCCGCCCAGCCAGCCGCTCTCCTCGGTGAGTACCACCCGCCGGCCCAGCCGCAGCGCGGTCAGGGCGGCCGCGACCCCGCCCAGGCCGCCGCCCACCACCAGCACGTCGGTCCGCGTCTCCCGCATCGCCCTCGCTCCCGTCCTCTGCCGTTCGCTGTGCCGTTCGTTCTGCCGTTTGCTCGGCTGTCCGCTGTGCCGTTCGCTCTCCGGGCCGCCTTCCGTCCGTCGACGCTACCGGCCGGCCCCGGCGGGCGGCACCGCGTCGGCGGCCACTTCAAGACACGTCCATGGGCGCGGGTCTCGTGCCGAGGGCCCTCGGCGAGGTAGCGTCAGGCAGGTGATCGTGGTATCAGCCGCACTGAAGGGCGGGGTCGGCAAGACGACCACGTCCGTCTACCTCGCCGCGCTCGCGGCCTCCGGCCGGCGTTCGGTCACCCTCGTGGACGCCGACCCGCAGGCCAGCGCCGCCGAGTGGATCGAGTACGCCGCCGACGAGCGGCTGCTGAAGGTCTCCGTCGTGGAGGCGCCCACCGAGCGCCTGCTCGGCAAGGCCCTGGACCGCGCCGGCGCCGACGACGTGGTGGTGGTCGACACGCCTCCGGCACATGAACGACTGCTCACCAGGGCGCTCGGCAGAGCAGACGTCGTGGTGATCCCGACCCGGGTGGGTGGCATCGAGACGTCCCGGGTGGAGGCTGTGCTCGAGGTCGTACCCCCCGACACCCCCACCGGGCTGGTGGTGTGTTCGGCCCGCACCTACACCCGCAGCTACCAGGAGGCGCTCGGGTCCTGGTCGGAGTCCGGCATCACGGTGTGGGGGACGGTGCCCGAACGCGTCGCCATCACAGCCGGTCCTGACGGTCCGCTGTGCCCCGACGGTCTGGAGGCGTACCGCCAGGTGTGGCGCCGAGCCCAGACCGCCGCCCGCTCGGCCAGAGCTCGTTAGCCCGTAGGCTCGCCACATGCTTCCGGTGCACGCGCGTACCCTCCCGTCCCAGCGCCGCGTCATCATCGACACCGACGCGAAGAACGAGGCCGACGACCAGTTCGCGATCGTGCACGGTCTCCTCTCGCCCAGCCTGGACGTCCGCGGGATCGTCGCCGCTCACTTCGGCATGCGCCCCGGCCGCAGCGAGCGCAGCATGCTGGACAGCCGCGAGGAAGTCGACCTGCTGCTCGAACTGATGGGCCTGACCGGCAAGGTCAGGGTCGAGAACGGTTCTCCGTACGCGCTGCCGGACGAGCTGACGCCGATCCCGTCGCCGGGCGCCGAGCTGATCGTCGAGGAGGCGATGCGCGAGGACGAGGGGCCGCTCTACGTGGCGTTCTTCGGGCCGCTGACCGACATGGCCGCCGCGCTGCTGGCCGAGCCACGGATCGCCGATCGCGACGTCACGGTGGTCTGGATCGGCGGACCGTCCTACGGGCCGGAGCCCGCCGCGAACCGGCCGGAGTTCAATCTGGCCAATGACATCGTCGCCGCCAACGTCGTCTTCGCCTCCGCCCTCGAGGTGTGGCAGATCCCGCGGTCGACGTACGTCATGACCGCCGTGAGCTACGCCGAACTCGACGAGAAGGTGGCCCCGTGCGGTGAGCTCGGCGAGTACCTCGTACGCCAGCTGGTCGAGTGGAACGCCGTCCACGCGCATAGTCCGATGGAGTACCGCTCCCTGGGCGACTCACCGGCGATCGGCGTTCTCCTGAACGAGAACTGCGGCCGCATCGTCGAACGCCCCGCGCCGACCTTTCGCGCCAACGGCAGCTACGACCTGGACAGGACGCACCGTCCGATCCGGGTCTACGAGACGATCGACTCCCGCTTCCTCCTCGAGGACTTCTTCGCCAAGCTCCGCCAGTTCGCCCGGGCGGACAGTCAGTCCGCGAGAGCGGCGGACGACCGGTTCGCCGAGTAGGTTCACCGAACAGTTCACTTCCGAGTTGTTCGTCTTCCGTTCTCCTGACGTGGGTAGAGCGGTTTCGGCAACAATTCGATGATGGTCTCGACTAGGCAAATTCTCGGCCCGGCGAATTGCCGGGAGGAGTTTTCGGCCCTATCTCTGTCAGTGAACACCCGGCTGCCAGTGAAGACCCGTCTGTGTCAGCGAAGTCGGCCTCTGCCGGCGAGGACCTGGCATTGACACGTGATAGCTGTACCCGTGTGACTGTGCGAGTCGTCGTCCGGATTTCTGGTTGCAGTTGGTCATGTCAGGGGGCTGGCGTTGGCAAACCTACGACGTCACTGGGAACGCGAGGAACACGCACTCTGGGACCGGCGCGAGTTCGTGCGGCTGAGCGGAATCAGCGCGTTCGGGCTCGCGTTCAGCATGGTCGACCGTACGGCGACGCACACCACCGCGGCGCCGTCGTTCCGCACCGACCCGTTCACCCTCGGCGTCGCCTCCGGTGACCCGCTGCCGAACGCCGTGGTGATCTGGACCCGGCTCGCGCCGGATCCGATGGACTCCTTCGGCGGGATGCAGCCGACGAGGTACGCGGTCGAGTGGCAGGTCGCCGAGGACGAGGCGTTCCGTAAGGTCGTCCGGGACGGCGCGGTGCTCGCGCTGCCCGAGTACGTCCACTCGGTTCACGTCGACGTGGACGGCCTGCAGCCGGACCGGGAGTACTTCTACCGCTTCCGCACCGGCCCGCGGATCTCCCCGGTCGGCAGGACTCGTACGGCTCCGGCACCGACCGCGAACCTCGACCGGCTCCGGTTCGCGGCAGTCTCGTGCGCGGCGTGGTTCGACGGTTACTACACCGCGTACAAGCATCTCGCCGACGAGGACCTCGATGTGGTCTTCCACCTGGGTGACTACATCTACGAGTACAGCGTCCAGACCAACGGTGGGCGCCCCGGTTATCCCGCACTGCCGGACAAGTACAACCGGGTCACCACGTTGCTCAGCGACTACCGGGACCGGTATGCGCTCTACAAGCTCGACCCCGACCTGCAGGCCGCCCACGCGGCGTTCCCGTGGATCGTCACCTGGGACGACCACGAGGTGGTCAACAATTACGCGGACGAGTACCACCCGAGCATGCCACCGGCCGACTTCCTGGTGCGGCGGGCGAACGCCTACCGGGCGTACTGGGAACACATGCCGTTGCGGTTGCCGCAGCAGCCGGTCGGCCCGGACGCCGCGTTGTACCGGCGGTTCACGTACGGCCGGTTGGCGGAGTTCAGCGTGCTCGACACCCGGCAGTACCGCTCCGACCAGGCCTGTGGCGACGGTCTGAGGACCGACTGCGCCGAGCGCCTCGACCCGTCGCGGACTTTGCTCGGCGCCGAACAGGAAGCGTGGCTGCTGGACGGCCTCGGTGCCTCCCGGGCCCGCTGGAACGTGATCGCGCAGCAGATCATGCTGTCGCAGCTGGACTTCACCACCGATCCCGGCGGGGCGTTCAGCATGGACCTGTGGGACGGCTACAAGCCCGCCCGTGACCGAGTGGTCGGCGGGCTCACCGAACGCCACGTCACCAACCCGGTGATCCTCTCCGGTGACTTCCACCGCGCCATGGCCGCGGAGGTGAAGACGGACTTCGACGATCCGGCCTCGGCCACGGTGGCGACGGAGTTCGTGGGAACGTCGATCAGCTCCGGCATGGACGGCGCGGACCGTGACGAATACGCCGAGCCTTTCCTGGCCAACCAGCACGTGAAGTTCTACAGCGCGCTCCGCGGGTATGTGCGGTTCGACCTGACCGAGCAGGAGTTGCGGTCGGACTACCGGGTGGTGCCCTACATCCGCCAGCCCGGCGCGCCTGTGCAGACCAGGGCGACCTTCGTGACCGAGGACGGCCACCCAGGTCTGCAGCCGGTTGCCGACAACCCGACGCTGGGCGCCCTCCGCTACTCGGAGAACATCCAGCCGCCCGAGCCGCTGCAGTACCCGCCGGACAAGTAGCCGGCCAGGAACGGCCCGGTCAAATGGGAGGGGAGCTCGAAGTGAACGAGGGCAAGGGATCTCGAACACTGGTCGGATCGCGGCGGCGAATTCGGTACCCGGTGGCGCTCGTCGCGGCGTGCGTCACCGGAGTGCTCGCGTTGGCCGGGTCGGTGAGCGCACCGGCCTCGGCCTCGGTCGGAAACGCGGCGCCGCCGGGTGCTGACAACCTGACGTTGACGGCGACGCCGAGCGCGCTGCAGATCCTGGCCGTGCCCTGCGGTGCGCGGACGGTCGACGTCGCCGTACGCAACGACTCCTCGCAGGCGACCTACGCTGACGTCCTGCTCTACCCCGACGCTCCGCTCAGCGCGTCGCCCGACGTGATCTCCAGCTACCTGCCGGCGGGATACACACTGCACACGCCGGTCCTGGTGTCCGCGCCGTTGGGCAGCAGCGACGCCGACGCCCAGATCACAGTCAAGGCCGGCCGGACCGGCCGCGGATCCCAGATCTCGGTCCCGGTCGTGGTGAAGGCGGCGCCGAGCGGGCCAGGGGCGAACCTCGCGATCTCGTCGACGGTGAGCGCGTCGTCCACCCACGCGAACTTCAGGGCCTGCGGCGCGATCGACGGGAACAGCAACTCCGCCGACTGGCAGACCGCCACCGGGTGGAACGACGGCAGTTCGCGGGTCTTCCCTGACTGGCTGGCGGTCACGTTCGCCCAGACCCACCAGGTGAGCCGCGTCGACATGTACACGCTGAACTCAACTCGCTACCCCGCGACCCGCTACGGCCTGCGCGACTGGGACGTGCAGGTGTGGGACGCCGGCGCCAACGGTGGCAGCGGTGACTGGCGTACGGTCGCCAGCGTGCGCGGAAACGCCACCGGCTTGGTCAGCTCGACCTTCGATCCGGTCTCCACGACCGCGGTGCGCGTGCTCGTCATCGCTTCGAACGACGCGACGTACTCCCGCATCGTCGAACTCGAGGTCTACCAGTGATCGGTGACCGGGCCGCGCGTTGAGGCACCTGGCCACGTCAGTTCCTCGCGGCCTGCGAATCGAGGATCACGCTGACGGCGTAGTCGAGGTCCAACGGGTCGCCTGACCACCAGGGCGGAGTGAGCACGTCCTCACCGAGTGCTCGCCGGACGTCGACCCAGCGGTCGAGTACGGACCGGGCGAGATCGCCGTCGGGAATGGTTGCGCTGGGAACGTGTGCGCCGCCGGTCCCGCGGAGGTGCGTGTTCGTGGGCCCGTGGGCGGCCGCGCCGGTGGGCCTGCCGACGGCCGCCGCGCCGGGGATGCCCGGTAGCGAGGGCGTCGCCGGAACCTCGGTGCCGTCCGGCCGGTAGAAGCCGAAGGCTCCTCCGGGGCGGGCTGCGAACGTGTGGCCACCTTCGTGGACGAGCCAGTGGTGGAACCGGCAGATCAGAACGAGATTGCCCAAGCTGGTCTCGCCGCCGTGGCACCAGTGGCGTACGTGGTGGACCTGGAGTCCGTGCCGGGTGGTGCATCCAGGTGCCTGGCAGGCGTGGTGCGCGCGGATCCTGACCGCCCGTGCGGTGGCGGCTCGCGGAAACCTGGTGGGGTCGCGGAGGTCGCGGATCTGGCCGTCACCGCCGAGGTGGACGGCTGTCACCGTCGCCTCGCAGGCCAGGCGGTCCGCGGTCTCCGGCGCGAGCGGAACGCCGTCGTCGAGGTGGTCGGCCCGGTGTGGATCGGGGCGCGGAGTCTCTTGACTGGGGGAAGGAACGGCGCTCGGGGTGAACCTCCCCGGATCCGCCGCGGGGTTCAGATGGACGATGACGCGGTACCTGTCGGCGGAGTTGAGGAATGCCGGCGTGTTGGACAGCAGGGTCTCCGCCATCAGGACGAGCGCATCGGCGGCCAGCGCCCCGCGGTGGCGGTGCGGGACGGCTGGCGGTATGTCGCCTGGTGGTACGCCGTTGGCCGAGGTCCGGCCCGGCCGCCGGGATTCCCCCGCGGAAGAATCCGACCGTGGATGGTCTGTCGCGGGCCGGCGGCCTGGTCCGGCTGGGGTGGTGTCGCCGGGACCTGGAGTCGGGACTCCCGGAGTCGGGGCTGCCCAGGTGTCGGTCGGACCGGTGGGCTTGGTGGTGCCGGTGGGCTTGGTGGTGCCGGTGGGCTTGGTGGTGCCGGTGGGCTTGGTGGTGCCGGTGGACTTGATGGTCCCCGGGGCACCGGTCGTCTCGGGGACCGGGGCAGGTGCTGCAGGGGAGGCTGACGGAACTGGTGAGGCTGGTGGTGCGGTTGTCGGCCGTGGCGCGGGCTTCCTGGCGAGCAGGGTGTCCAGTGCGGCTTCGAGCGCCGCGACGACCGTCGCCCCTTCGTCGGGGGCCAGCCTTCCGCGAATGACCAGTGAACCGTCCTCGTCGTAGAACCACCTGACCCCGCGCCGCATGGCTCGCCGGTGGTTCTGCTCCTGGGAGCGCGCTGCCGAACAGCCCCGAGCGATCCGGTCGAGTTGTGAAGCGGTGGCACTTCGCGCGAGGTTGAGCAACTCGTCCTCGGCGTCTGCCGCGGTCTCCATGCCGGCCTCGCCCTCGGCGTCTGCGTCGGCGTTGGTGGATCCATCGGAGGGGGAGGTCGGCTGAGCGGTCTCGTCTCCGGACCCGACCCGATCTGCGGGGGACGAACGGTGGTCGGCGCCGGCGATCCTGGTGAGGGCACGCACCTTGGAGTACGACAGCCGACCGGCGGCGAACTCCGCGGCGATCTTCGGGAGGTCCTCCAGTGCCCGCCCGACACGGAGGTGTTCGTACGCGGCGGACAGGCTCATGCCGCAACGCCAGGACAGCCACTGTGCGGCGGATCTGCACCCGGACGCACGCCAGCCCCCGCGCCGGTCGAAGGCGCCGATCAGCCGCAACCACTCGTGCGTGGCGATGGCGATCCTGGAAGCGAGGTCGCAGATCTCGGCCTCCAGGCCCTCGAGTGACCTGGGGGCACCCTGGCCGGCCGTGCTGGTGCCCGTCGCAGCTCGGCCCATCGCGCTGGACTCGGACACCCTCGGCGCCGGCGCATCTGGGGCATCCGAAGGTCGGCGGCCGTCTGGAGGCGCAGAGGTGGATGCCGGCGGAGACTCTCCTCCTCCGGCGCATGCCTGGTCTGATGCTGCTGGACGGGGGATCCGTGCCCCGGGCGCGGCGGCAGACACGGGGGCGTCCTTCGACACAGCGGTGAAAGTCCCTGCGGAGGCATTGCAATCGCTCATGTGTTCGATGGTAGACCCGGCCGCCGACAGGGTGGCTGGTTCCGGGAACCGGCTCGTTCGGCGAGTCGGCGGGGACTCCTCGCGGATTCTTCCGCGGAAGCCGCCCGTGCGCGGTCGGATCGTCAGTGGGAGGCCTTGGCGCGCAGGTGGCTGGTGAACCAGCGGGTGGCCTCGGCCGCGACCGCCTCGAGGGTGCCGGGTTCCTCGAACAGGTGGGTGGCGCCGGGTACGACGTGTACGGACTTCTCGCAGCGCAGGCGCCGGGCCGCGTCGAGGTTGAGGTCGACGACGAGCGGGTCGTGGCCGCCGACGATCAGCAGTGTCGGCGCCTGGACGAGTTCGAGGTCGGATGCGGCGAGGTCGGGTCGGCCACCTCGGGAGACCACCGCCGCGATGTCGGCCCGGGGTCTGCCGGCCACAGACTCGCCTGCCACAGACTCGCCTGCCACAGACTCGCCGGCCGCCGACAGGGCTGCCGCGGACAGCGCCGCGGCGGCACCGGTGCTGGCGCCGAAGTAGCCGATCGGCAGGTCACGCGTCGCGGGCTGCTCGCGCAGCCAGCCGGTGACCTCCACCAGCCGGCCGGCCAGCAGGGGTATGTCGAAGACGTTGGTGCGATCGCTTTCTTCCGCGGAGGAAAGCAGGTCGAACAGCAGGGTGCCCAGGCCGGCGTCGTTCAGCGCGGAGGCGACGTACCGGTTACGCGGACTGTGCCGGCTGCTGCCGCTGCCGTGCGCGAACACCACCAGGCCGGTCGCGTTCTCCGGCAGCGTGAGATGTCCGGCGAGGTGCTGCCCGCCAGCCGGAATGGTGACCTCCTCGTCCAGGGCGGGCGGATCGTCGCCAGGGGCTGTGTGGGCAGCGTGGGCCGCGTCCTGCGCCTCGTGCAGCAGCGCGACGACCTCGCTGTCGGGCGTCTGCCGGAAGTCGGCGTAGAACTCCCCGATGGCGAAGAACGACTCCGGGGTGTCCAGGCAGACGACCTCGTCGGCGGCCTTCGAGAGATGCTCGACCGCGCGTGGGGAGGCGACCGGCGAGGCCAGAATCGTGCGGGCCGCGCCGAGCTGGCGGGCCACCTGGCACGCGACCCAGGCGGTCGACCCGGTGGCGATCCCGTCGTCGACGACGATGACCGTACGACCGGCCAGCCGCGCCGGGGGGCGATTGCCGCGGAACGCCTGCGCGCGCCGGGTGAGTTCGGCGCGTTCACGTTCCTCGACCGCCTGGAGCTCCTGCGGTCGAACGCCGGCCGTTCGTACCAGCGACTCGTCCACGAACCGCACGCCGCCCTCGCCGATCGCCCCCATCGCGAGCTCCGGCTGAGTCGGCACACCCAGCTTGCGGACGACGAGGACGTCGAGCGGCGCGTCGAGTGCCCGTGCTACCTCGAACGCCACCGGCACGCCGCCCCGAGGGAGCCCGAGAACCACCACGTCGGGTCCTTTGTGGGACATCAGCCGATCGGCGAGCTGTCGGCCGGCCTCCTTCCGGTTCGCGAAGAGCATCGTCAGCCTCCTCAACCTCGGGACGACCTCTGAGCCAACGGGTCATACCCACCGCGGTGGGGGTCATGATCGGGGATCGAGTTCGATCCAATGCCCGTACGGCGGGAAATCACAGTGGCGAAAGTCCGTCGGCGAGCCGCTGACAAGCGGTCACCGAGCCGTACCGACCTCGGGCCGGGCTCGGGCCGGGCTCGGGCCGGGCGCGGGCCGGGCTCGGGCCGATCTCGGGCCGGGGTGGCGCCGTTGATCCTGGGTGACCTTCGTCCCTGGCCTGGGACGTGCGGACCGGCGAGCGTGCTGGTGGGGGCACGTGCGTCGCGGGAGTGCCGGGGCGGGCCGGATCGGACGCGAGCCGAGGGGGACCGATGGCCAGATCAGCACACAGGTCGACGGCGGCACCGGGAGCTGTGGAGAGTACGCCGGTCGAGGTGACGGTCCGGGGCGAGGTGCCCGAGGAGGCCGCCGCGTACGCCGTCCGCAAGGTCGAGAGTGTCCTGGAGGCCACCCGCGCACGTGCTCTGTACGCGCATGTCGTGGTTGTCGTCTCAGAGAACCCGGCCCAGGACCAGCCGGTTCGGGTCGAGGTGGGCCTGGATGTCGACGGCGTACCCGTACGGGCTGTGGTCAGCGGGCACGACGCCTTCGAGGCCGCCGACTTGATGAAGGACCGGTTGCGTCGCCGGCTGGTACGCCTGCGGGACCGGGAGCGTACCCGCCACCGTTGGACCGGCGAGGCGAGTGAGCACGAGTGGCGGCACGGCGACCAGCCCCGTCGCCCGGAGCCGCACTTCCCGCGCCCGGTCGAGGAGAGGACCGTCGTACGCCGCAAGACGTTCGCGCTGGTGCCGCTGACGGCGGAGGAGGCGGCGTACGAGATGGACGTCCTCGACCACGACTTCTACCTCTACACGGACCGGGAGACCGGACGGGACGCCGTGATCGTGCGGAGCGGAGTGCGGGATGGAGTCGACCTGGAGCCACTGAACCTGGAGCCGCCGACCCTGAGCGAGGCGGCAGCGCGGGAACGGCTGGACGCGGGCGGTGAACCGTTCGTCTTCTACCTGGACCCCGAGACCGGACGGGGCCGGGTCATGTACTGGCGGTACGACGGCCACTACGGACTGATCAGCGCGGAGTGACCGAGGAGCCGTACAAGCCGTACGAACACAGAGGGAGCCGTACGAACAAGGAGGTTCGAGATGACGACCGCACGGGAGATCATGCACGCCGGAGTCGAATGTGTCGGCGAGCACGAGAACCTGCAGAACGCCGCCCGCAGGATGCGCCAGCAGAACGTGGGCGCGCTGCCGATCTGTGGCGACGACGACCGGCTGCACGGAATCCTCACCGACCGGGACATCGTGGTGAAGTGCGTGGCGGCCGGTGGCGACCCCGCGCTGATGACGGCGGGCGAGCTGGCGCAGGGATCGACGTTCACGGTGAACGCCGACGACGACATCGAGAACGTCCTCCAGGTGATGGAGGAACACCACATCCGCCGGTTGCCGGTGATCGAGAACCACCGGCTGGTCGGCATGATCAGCGAGGTGGACCTCGGCCGCCACCTGAGCGAGGACCAGGTGAGCCACTTCGTCGAGGTCGTCTCGGCCGCGAAGACCTGAGCCAGATCTTGGACGGCGCATTGGAGGAGGAGGGTACGGCCGACGAGTTCGCCACCGCCGCGCTGGCCGAGAGCCACTCCGCGGTGGTGGTGTTCGTCGGTGACCGGGCGTACAAGGTGAAGAAGCCGGTCGACCTCGGCTTTCTCGACTTCACCACGGTGCGTGCCCGGGAGGACGCGTGCCGCCGGGAGTTGGACCTCAACCGGCGGCTCGCTCCGGACGTCTACCTCGGCGTTCGCCACGTCGTCGACGACGCGGGCGAGACCCGGGACTGGGTGCTGGTCATGCGCCGGATGCCGTCCGCGCGCAGGTTGTCGACGTTGGTCGAAGCCGGCGTGGACGTACGCCACGACCTGCGGGAGCTCGCCCGGATGCTGGCCGCCTTCCACGCCCGCGGTCGGCGCGGTGCGAAGGTCGCGGCCGCCGGCCGGCCCGCCGCGCTGCTGCACCGGTGGCGTGACAACCTGGCCGGGACCGAACCTTTCGTGGGCGAGGTTCTGGATCCCGGGACGGTCGCCGAGATCGACCGGCTCGTGGAGCGGTACGTCGCCGGGCGGAGCGCTCTGCTGGACGCGCGGGCGCGGTCGGGGCTCGTCGTCGACGGACACGGTGACCTGCTGGCCGATGACGTCTTCTGTCTCCCGGACGGGCCGCGAGTGCTGGACTGTCTGGAGTTCGACGACGCCCTGCGGTACGTGGACGGGGTGGACGACGCGGCGTTCCTGGCGATGGACCTGGAACGCCTCGGATCACCCGGACTGGCCGAGAGCTTCCTCCGCTGGTACGGCGACTTCACCGGTGGGCTGCCGGTGGCGTCCCTGGTCCACCACTACGTCGCGTACCGGGCGTTCGTCCGGGCGAAGGTGGCCTGCCTGCGCTACCGGCAGGGAATGACGCCGGCTCGGGCCACGGCGCGGCAGTTGGCCGCCCTGACGCTCGACCACCTGCGGGCGGGGGAGGTCCGGCTGGTGATGGTGGGCGGCCTGCCGGGTACCGGCAAGTCGACCGTCGCAGGGGCGCTCGCGAACCGGCTGGGCGCGGTTGTGCTGCGTACCGACCAGATCCGCCGCGAGCAGCGAACCCCCCGGCTGCCCGCTCCACGTGGGGACACCGACGCCCTCCGGGGTCCGAGCGGCTACGGGCGTGGGCGGTACACGCCGGCGCGGGTGCACGCCGCGTACCGGGAACTGCTCACCCGTGCACGCCGCCTCCTCGCTCGGGGTGATTCGGTCGTTCTCGACGCCACCTGGAACGACGCCGCCCAGCGCGACGCGGCCAGACGGCTCGCCCGGGACACTTCCAGCACGCTGACGGAGGTCCGGTGTGTGGCGCCGGTGGAGGTCGCCGAGCAGCGGATCCGTGAGCGGGTGGGTGACCTGTCCGAGGCAACGGTGGAGGTGGCGCGGCGGATGGCGCGTACATACGCGCCGTGGCCGGAGGCGGTGGAGGTCGACTGCGCCGGCCGCCCCGAGGACGCGTCGGAGGCTGCCTGGGCCACGGTTCACGAGCCGTCGGAGAGCGGGTTGTCGGTGGGCTCGCCTACGGTTTCCCCACCGGCGACGTGATGCCGGTGAGGTGAGGGGAGCATCCCGCATGACCAGTCCCGTGGTGACGAACGACCAGCCGGCCGGCGACCTGGCGGCGAGTGACCAGCAAGCTGAGCTCGGCGACCTGCTCGACCGGCACCGGGTCGAGCTGACCGGCTACTGCTACCGCATGCTCGGCTCGGGATTCGAGGCCGAGGACGCCGTGCAGGAGACCATGCTGCGGGCCTGGCGTTTCCACGACCGGTACGACGGGAGGGCGTCGTTACGCTCGTGGCTCTACCGCATCGCCACCAACGTGTGCCTCGACGCGCTCGAGGGCCGCAAGCGGCGGGCCCGGCCGATGGATCTCGGGCCGGCGCAGACGGCGGACAACTTCGCTCTCGGTGAGCCGCTCCCGGACGCAGCGTGGGTGCAACCCGTTGTTGACGGGCAGGTGCTTCCCCCCTCGGGTGACCCGGCCGAGGTGGCGGTGGCCCGCGAGTCGATCCGGCTGGCGTTCGTGGCGGCGTTGCAGCATCTGCCGCCTCGCCAGCGCGCGGTGCTGATCCTGCGGGAGGTGCTGCGCTGGCGGGCGAGCGAGGTCGCCGAACTCCTCGAGACCAGCGTGGCCTCGGTCAACAGCGCGCTGCAGCGCGCCCGGGCCACGCTGGAAGCGATCGACGTGACCTCCGCCGACCCGATGCGGGTGGACGACGAAGGCCAGCAGAAGCTGCTGGCCCGCTACGTCGACGCGTTCGAACGCTACGACATGGACGCCCTGGTGGCCCTGCTGCACGAGGACGCCACCCTGTCCATGCCGCCGTACGCCCTGTGGGTGCATGGTCCGGCGGAGATCGCGACCTGGATGAGCGGCCCCGGCATCGGGTGCGCGGGCTCCCTGCTGGTCCCGGTCGAGGTGAACGGCTCGCCGGCGTTCGGTCAGTACCGTCGCGACCCGGCGGGTGGCCACGTCGCCTTCGCTCTGCAGGTGATCGAGGTCGCCGACGGTGCGGTGACGGCGATCAACGCGTTCCTCGACACCGAGAAGATGTTCCCGTTCGCCGGTCTGCCGCTGCGCCGGGACTGACCGTCGTCGCCCGAACGGCGACCCGGCGGAGCGGCAGCGCGGCGACCCGGCGGAGCGGCAGCGCGGCGACCCGGCGGAGCGGCAGCGCAGGCGGCGCGGCCTGGCTCAGCCGCGGCGGTGGAGCAGGCGGCTGAGGAGCTCGGTGGTCCGGCCGCGGCGCCCCCAGGCGATGAAGCCGACGACCACCGCGACGATCACCGGGGTGGCGGCGTTCTTGCCGTCCATGACGGTGATCTGGGTGATGAACGCGCCCACCATCAGGCCGATGAACGCCAGTCCGGCCAAGCCTGCAAGCAGCGGGACGAGCAGGGCGATCGCGCCGGCGAGTTCGAGGCTGCCGACGAGATACATGAACCAGTCGCCGAAGCCGATCTTGTCGAAGACGGCCGTCGCGGAAGGGTGTGCGATGAGCTTCGGGACCGCGCTCACCAGGAAGAAGGCGGCTGTGAGTGCCTGCACCACCCACAGCGTGACGTTCATCCGGCGGCTGGGCCGGTGGCCGGCACGGGTCTGCGAGGGGTGGGTGCTCTCTGTCGTGCTCATCGTGGTGTTCGCTCTCGTGGTCGTGGTGTTGTCTGTCGTGGTCGTGGTGTTGTCTGTCGTGTGCGTCGGGGTGCTCACTGTCGTCTCCAGCTCCGTGTTCTGCCGTCCGCGCCGGTTGTTTCGGTCACGCGGGTGTTTCCACGGGCTCTGACGACCGCGACGCGGCGAACTCATCGGTACCTGCGGGCGAACTTCCGACCAGGGGGATCCGGGCTCGGCGACCGATGAGTTGCGGACTGCCCGCGGGTCGAAGAGATCGTGAACGACAGGTGGGGAACACGAGGACGCCCCGGCGAGGACAGGCAGCCGGCGCCCGACACGAATGTGCGCGGTGAGCTGCTGGTCTTCCTGGAAGGGCCGATCGAGCGGTCGGAGATTCCGGACCTGTGCGCGCGTTTTGCGGACCTGGTGGGTGAGCGGCCCGGGAGGCGCGTCATCTGTGACGTCGCCGGGCTCACCGAACCGGACGCGGTCGCGGTCGAGGCGTTGGCGCGGCTGCAGTTGACGGCGCGCCGGCTCGGCTGCCGCCTCTGGCTGCGCCATGCCGGGTGCGGGTTACGGCAGCTGATCGCTCTGGCCGGTCTGGCCGACGTGGTGCCGTCCTTACCGGCGGGCACTCCCGCTCTGGGATGCCCGGGTGGTTCAGGGATCGAGGCGGGGCGGCAGTCCGAACAGCGGGAACCACCGGTCGGTGTCGAGGAAGTTGTTGAGCCCGACGATCCGGCCCCCTGAAATCTCGATGACCTGCAGCGCCCACGGCTCGTGGCCACCGTCGGCGGCCGGGCGGTACTGACCGAACGCGGGTGAACCGTTGGCGACGGTCGGCAGGAGCCGCGATCCCCGGCAGCCGCAGCCCGTGCCGAGCATCCACGCCCGGATCTCCGCGTGCCCCCGCAGCCACAGGTCGTACGGCGGCATCGAGAGCGTGGCGTCCTCGCGCAACAGCGAGGTGAGGGACTCCAGGTCGTAGCGCTCGAACGCGTCGACGTACCGCTTGAGCAGGTCGCGTTGCTCGTCGTTCAGCGGGGCGTACACGTCGGACTCGGTGACGTTGGCGGTCGCCAGCGTGGCGCGGGCGCGCTGGAGGGCGCTGTTGACCGACGCGACCGTGGTGCCGAGAAGCTCGGCGACCTCGTTGGCCCGCCAGTCCAGCACCTCTCGCAGGATCAGCACGGCTCGCTGGCGGGGAGGCAGGTGCTGCAACGCGGACACGAACGCCAGCCGGACAGTCTCCCGGCGGGCGGCCACCTCGGCGGGATCGGCGTCCTCGGGGACCACTCGCCCGTCGGGGATCGGCTCCAGCCAGGTCGCCTCGGGCAGCGCACCGGGAAGCGGCGCGGAGGCGGTGGCCGCGGCCTGGAGGTCCATCGGCCGGGCCCGGCGGTTGCGGCCGTTCAGCAGGTCGAGGCAGACGTTGGTGGCGATGCGGTAGAGCCAGGACCGGAAGGCCGCCCGGCCCTCGAAGCGGTCGAACGCGCGCCAGGCCCGTACCAGCGTCTCCTGCACGGCGTCCTCGGCCTCGAACCCCGAGCCGAGCATGCGGTAGCAGTAGCCGGTCAGCTCCGTCCGGTGGTGCGCCAGGCTTGCCTCCAGCTCGGCGGCGTTTCGCGGCACCTCGCGTACGTCAGTGGCGGTCACATCGGTCGCGGCTTCGGTCATCGGAAGGTTCTCCTGTCGATCAGCGCCGCGTGGGCGTCGATCAGCGGCCTCGATCCGCGCCGGCACCGGGCCTGGCGAGCGACGCGAATGTCCGGGCATCGTAACGGCCCAGTCCGACAGAGCGCACCTGCTTGAGGCTCCTGGTAGCGAATACGGGGCGACGAAGTGACGCTGCGAGGTCGCGGAGACTGGCTCAAAGGTCCGGATCAATCATCGATCCCAACGCTCGCTGTCTACGGTGAGCTGTCATCGAGTGCAGCCTGGCGACGCAGGCATTGGTACTGTCCTTTGTCTCGTCCCCTTCGTCATGACGAGCAGGAAAGCGGACGAGCAGACGACGAGCAGACGGCGAGTGAACGGAGTGCGGATGGCGACCGGCCCCGAGGTGAGCGCGGCGGTGCAGGCCCTCGAGGGCGGGCTCGTGGTGTCGTGTCAGGCGAGTGCCGGACATCCGCTGGCCGACCCGGAGATCATCGCGCGGCTCGCGGCGTGCGCCGAGGCCGGCGGGGCGGTCGGCGTACGCATCGAGTCGGCCGAGGACGTGCGCGCGGTGCGGCGCCGGATCGGGCTGCCCATCATCGGCATCCGCAAGGTCGACGTGGGCGCGCATCGTCCGTTCATCACGCCGGCGCTGGCCGACTGCGCGGCGCTCGCCGAGGCGGGCGCGGACATCATCGCGCTGGAGGCGGTTCCGGACAACCGGACCGACCCCGGTGAGGCGGCGGACCTGATCCGAGCCGTTCACGAGCAACTCGGCCGCCCGGTGATGGCCGACGTCGCCACCCTGGAGGAGGGCCTGGCCGCGTGGGCGGCCGGAGCGGACCTGGTGGGGACGACGTTGTCCGGCTACACCCTTGCCTCGGCGTCCCGCGTCGGCCCCGACCTCGCCCTGGTGGCCGACCTCGCGAGCCACGGGGTACGCGCCGTCCTGGAGGGCCGGGTGGACCGGCCCGAACAGGTCCGGGCGGCGTTCGAGGCGGGCGCGTGGACGGTGGTGGTGGGTACGGCGATCACCGACCCGATCTCGCTCACCCGCAGGTACGCGGCCGGTGTGCCCCGTGGTCGGTGAAGCCGTGGTCTCCGAAGCTCGCGGTCGAGCGAGCCGTGGTCGGTGAAGAACATGAATCCGCAACCCTGGAAGGGACTCCCCGTGCGCATCGCGTTGTTGCCCCTGGACGAACGACCTGTCAACGCGACCTTGCCCACGCACATCGCGGCGATCGCGGGCGTGGAGGTGCTCACCCCGCCGGCGGAGCTACTGCCGCGGATGCGCACACCAGGACGCGCCGACGAGCTGGCCGGCTGGCTGGCGGAGGTGGCCGGAGCAGTCGACGCGCTCGTGGTGTCGCTGGACATGCTGGGGTACGGCGGGCTGATCGGTTCGCGGACGACGCAGGACGCCGCCTCCGCCGTCGTGGAGCGGCTGGCGGTGCTGGAGAGCATTCGGTCGCGCTTCCCCCGGCTGCCGATCACCGCGGTGACGACGGTGATGCGCGCGTCGCGTTCGTACAGCCCTGCCGAGGAGCCGGAGTACTGGTCCCGGCACGGTGTCGAACTGCACGACCTGGGCGGTGCGCTGCACCGGGAGTTCCTCGGCGAGCCGCACGAACGTGACCGGCTGACCGCGGCGGTGCCGACGGACGTACGGGCGGACTTCTGGCTGCGCCGCCTGCGCAACCACACGGTCGACCTGTTCACCCTCGGCCTGGCCGGGAGGGGAACGCTGGACACCCTGCTGGTGACCGCCGACGACACCGCGCCGCGGGCGGCGGGTTCGCTGGAGCAGGTCTGGCTGCGGCACTGGGTGTCGGCGACCGGGCTGGACACCCGGGTGCTGATGTATCCGGGCGCGGACGAGGTGGGGTCGGTGCTCGTGGCGCGCGCCCTGGCCGACAATGCGGCCGGGCGTGCGGCCGGGCGTGCGGCCGGGCGTGCGGCCGGCAGTGCGGCCGGAGAGAAGGGTGCGCTCGACGCGGTGCCGACAGCGCGCGCGCAGGACGGGCCGGAGAGGCAGGACGAGCCGGTGCGGATCGCTGTCGAGATCTGCGAGGAGGGCGGCGCGGACCGGATCGCGCCGTACGAGAACGTCCCCATCGCAGCAGGCGTCGCCCGGCAGATCGCCGCCGCCGGCGCCGAGGTGCCGGATGGTGGGGAGCAGCGTGTGGCGGATGCGGTGATCGTGGTGCACGCGCCGGACCCCCACCGGGGCGACATGGCACGTCGCGGCGAGGGCACCGACCGGGCAGTCGTCGAGGCGGTGGTGGACCGGGTGGCCGAACTGGTCGAGGCGGGCAGCAGTGTCGGGGTGGCCGACGTCCGGTACGTCAACGGTGCCGACCCCAACCTGGTACGGGCGCTCGCCGAACGCGGCGTCCTGGACCGGATCCGGGCGTACGGCGGCTGGAACACCGCCGGCAACACGGTCGGTTCGGTGGTGGCCGCGCTGGTCGCGCACGCCGTCGGCCACCGTCACGGCGGCGTCGACGAGGCCGCGGAGAGCCGGTTGCGCTGGCACCGGATCGTGGAGGACTACGCGTACCAGGCGGTGGTCCGCGGCGAGCTGGCGCAGGAGCGGCCGTACGCCGACCACATGTCCGTCCCCTTCCCCGACCCGGCCGACGTCGCGAGCTACCTCGAACGCTGCGCGAAGCGGCTGCCGGAGGTCGCGGAGGAACTGGGTGGGGCGGACGCGCGCCGGTGGCTGATCGCTTCGCCGCGGCTGCCGTGGGGGCGGACGTTCGAGATCGACTTCGACCTGGTGCCCCGGACGTGAGGATTCCGGACGTGCGGATCGCGGGAGTCGACGGCGGGCAGACCGGCCTGCGTCTTCGGGTGGTAGGGCCGGACGGAAGTACGGCGACAGCGACCAGCGGCGGGTTCGACTACGACGCGGGTGACCCCGCGGCGACCATACTGGCGCTGGTGAAGCAGGCCTGGGCGCGGCTGCCCGCGGCGGAGCGAAGGCCGGTCGCCCGGGTCGGCATGGGCCTGACCGGGGACCACCGGCCCGACGAGGTACGCCGGATCGAGGCGGGAGTCGCGGACCTGCTGGGAGCGCCGGAGGTACGTGTCGCCCACGACTCGGTGACCGCGCACCTCGGCGCGCTGGCCGGGAAGCCCGGCGTCGTCGTGGTGGCGGGTACCGGCGTGGTGGCGCTGGCGAGGACGGGTTCGGGTACCACGGGCGCCACCGCGCGCGTCGACGGCTGGGGCCACCTGCTCGGGGACGAGGGCGGCGGTTTCGCGGTGGGCCGGCACGGGCTGCGAGCCGCGCTGGCCGCGTACGACGGCCGGGGCCCGCGGACCCTGCTCGCTGCCGCGGCGGCGGACCGGTTCGGCCCGCTGGACGGGCTGCCGCGCCGGCTCTACGGGACGGGCGGCACGGTGGCCGACGTGGCGTCGTTCAGCCGGCAGGTCGCCGACGTGGCCCGGGCCGGTGACCCGGTGGCGGCGGCGATCTGGCACGACGGTGTGACCGCGTTGGTGGATACGACCCGCGCCGCCGTGAGCCGCTACCTGGAGCTGGCCGCCTCGCGACCTGACACAACTGTGCCGGTGTCGTGGGCGGGCGGGCTCATGGGTGTGGCGGATCTGGTACGGGAACCGTGGCGTCGCCGGGTGGAGACGGAGATCCCGCGGGCCCATGTGGTCGACCCCGCCGGTGACGGCCTGGACGGTGCGGTCCTGCTGGCCGAGGACGCGTGACCTACCCGGCGAAGCGTCGGGCGGGCTACCGGCGGCGGGGCTACCGGCGGCAGGGCTACTGGCGGCGGGGCTACTGGCGGCGGAGGGTCTGCTCCAGGCTGTACCGGTCGCCGCGGTACAGCGACCGGGCGAACTCGACCGCGCGCCCGCGTACGTCGTAGGTGACGCGTTCCACCAGCAGGGCGGGGGTCAGCGCGGGCACCTCCAGCAGCGCGGCCTGCTCGCGGTCCACGATGGTGGCGCGTACCTCCTGCTCGGCCCGGTCCAGGGCGATGCGGTAGCGGCTGAGCAGCGTCTCGTACAGCGAACCCTCCACCGGTGAGTCCAGCAGGTCCGGGACGAGCCCGGCCACCAGCCAGACGTCCTCCAGGCACATCGGCACCGAGTTGGCCAGCCGGAGCCGGACAAGGTGGACGAGTGGCTCGCCGGGGCTCACCCCGAGGCGCCAGCCCTCCCGGGCGCCGGCAACGGTCTGCTCGGCGCGCAGCAGCTTCGCCCCCGGCGCGAGCCCGCGGGTACGCATGTCGTCGCTGAACGAGGACAGGAGCTCACGCTTGCGGATGGCGGGCTCGGCGACGTAGGTGCCCGAACCCTGGATGCGGTAGACCACGCCCTCGCCGACGAGTTGTTCGACGGCTCGGCGCACGGTCAACCGGCTCACCCCGAGGTCGGCGCACAACTGGCGCTCGGTGGGCAGCCGCTGGTGCGGTTCGAGCCGGTCGCGGATCAGTTCGAGCAGGTGCGCGCGGACCGCTGCGTACTTGGCGACCGTGCCGCCGCCGGCCTCCGTGTCCGCCACGCCGATCGCCTCCCTGCCCGCTGGTTCGCCCGCAGGGCCGTCGCCTGCAGGACACACCCTAGGAGGAAGGCTGCGGCAGCTCGCACTTCACCTTGGGGTTGGCGCCCACGTAGTTGAGCGGACCGGCGACCACGGTCACCGCGATGGTGCCGGCCTTGGCGCAGCTCTGGTCGGACCCGGCGAAGTAGCCCCGCTGGGCAACGGCGACGACGCCGATGAGCAGCCAGATGGCGACGATGACCCCGACGATCTTCATGTGCCTGTGCTCCCTGTTCCGGGGCGGGCGCGGGGCCCGCGACGCCGACGAGGGGTCCGATGATCGCACGTCGCGGGCCCTACCGCAGAACAGTCAGCCCCCGATGTCAGCCGCTGGACAGCGGGTTCGCGGCAGCGGCACGCAGTGCTGCCCCGGCGGGTGTCCGGGTGATCGCCATGATCCGGTTCCAGGCGTTGCTGTGGGCGATCGCGAAGATCAGCCCGGCGAGTTCGGGCTCGCCGAAGTGGCGGGTCGCCTCGTCCCACACGGAGTCGGGCACGGTCTCCCCGCGGTCGGCGAGCCGGGTGGCCTCCTCGGTCAGCGCGAGCGCCGCGCGTTCGGCGTCGGTGAAGTACGGCGCGTGCCGCCAGGTGCCCACCGACCACAGCCGTTCGTCGGTCTCGCCGGCCGCCTTCGCCTGTCGCATGTGCATGTCCAGGCAGAAGCTGCAGCCGTTGATCTGGCTGGACCGGATCTTGACCAGCTCGAAGACGGCCGGCGGCAACCCGCTTTCGTGGACGTACTTCGCCACCTGGCGCATGGCGCGGACGGCCTCGCCGGAGTGCTCCATGATGTCGATGCGGCGCTTCACGTGACGCTCCTCAGCTTCTCGGGATTGCGGACGATGTGGAGCTCGGTGATCCGGCCGCCGGCGACCGTCAGGCCGACGACGCTGTCCAGCCGGCCGGCGCGAGAGCGCAGCAGGCCCGGCCGGCCGTTGACCAGCGTGTGCCGATGCTGCGCCGGGCCGAGACTGCGAGCCGTACGGACCAGGAAGCGGGCCACCTTCTCGGCGCCGGCGACCGGCCGCCGGGCCGCGAGCACCCTGCCGCCGCCGTCGGTACGCAGGACGACGTCGGGGTCGAGCAGTTCGACGAGTGCCGCCAGGTCCATGCCCTCGCAGGCGCGGGCGAAGGCGGCCACCACGCTGCGGTGCGCCCTCGCGTCCACCTCGAACCTCGGCGCGCGGCTCGCCACGTGCTTCCTGGCCCGGGCGGCGAGTTGCCGGCAGGCGGCCGGTGTACGCCCGACGGCCCGGGCCACCTCGGTGAACTCGAGGCCGAACACGTCGTGCAGCACGAACGCCGTGCGCTCGGCCGGACTCAGCGACTCCAGGACGACCAGCATGGCCAGGCTCATCGACTCGTCCAGGGTCACCCGGTCCGCCGGGTCCGCGGCCGCCGGCGGCTCCGGGGTCACCACCGGCTCCGGCAGCCACGGCCCGACGTACTCCTCCCGGCGCCTGCGGGCGGAACGAAGTGCGTCCACGCCCAGCCGGGACACGGTGACCACGAGCCAGCCGGTGAGGTCCCGGATCTCGTCGGTGCCCTCGAGGCCGGTGCGGGTCAGCCGCAGCCAGGCCTCCTGCACCACGTCCTCGGCCTCGTCCAGGCTGCCGAGCAGGCTGTACGCGACGCCGAGCAGGCGCGGCCGCAGGGCAGTGAACTCCGCGGCGAGATCCTCGGCCGGCAGGGACGTGTCGTACTCCACGTCAGGAGGACGAACGGGCCTTCGCCGGTGTGACACCGGGCGCGGCCGGCCCGGTCTCGGTGGTCTCGGTGGTGTCTGCGGTCCCGGCGGTGTCGGCCTCGACGGGTACGAGGAACTTCGACATCCACACGTCGTCGACGTACTCGCCGTCGATCAGGAACGCCGCCCGCAGGACGCCCTCGACCACGAACCCGTGCCGTTCGTACAGCCGCCGCGCGGTCGTGTTGGTGCCGAACACCCGCAAGCTGAGCTTGCGCGCACCGCGCCGGCGGGCGTACTCCTGCGCAGCGACCAGGAGCGCGGAACCCACTCCCTGCCCGCGGGCGGCCGGCACGACCGCGAACCCGTAGATCCCCAGGACGTGCGCACCCTCCGGAAACGGCACCATCGTGGTGATCCGGACGTATCCGGCGACCGAGCTGTCCGACTCCGCCACCAGGTGCAGGTCGGGCGTGTTGTGGTCGTCGAAGAACGATGTCCGGGTTTCGCCTTGCAGGGAAGGGAAACCGGACGTCGAGCTCCAGGAAGCGCCGTCCACGGCGAGCAGGGCGGCGTCGTCCTCCGCGCGTGCGGGTCGGACGAGGAGCCTCTCGGCGGTCGTTGTCACCGCGTCAGCCTGCCATGCGCCGTCGTTCATGATGCCTCCGGAGTGGGGGATGGTTCCGGTGTGGGAGAAGGGGCGGCAGAGGCGAAAGAGATCAACGCCGCAAGGCGAACCGCGATCAGGGCCAGGCCGGTGACCGCGGCCACCTCGAGCCACAGGTGCACGGTCACCATCGACCAGAACAGCTGCTCCCGGGTGAACACCCGCCCGGCGAACGTGCCCACCAGCCAGGGCAGTCCCGCCAGCAGCACCGTGGGGACGACCAGCCAGACCACGCCGGGGACGAACCGCCACAGCGGACGGGTCCGGCGCCGCCGCGCCCAGGCCCGGGCGCGCAGGATCTCCCAGCTGCGGACCAGCAGGGTGAGCACGGTGAGCGCCGCCAGGACGTACTCCACCGTCCGCACCGGGGGCTGGACCGCCGCCGGCTCTCGCCCCTCGAGCTGGGCGAGTACGCCCTCGGTGATCGCGTGGTAGGGCACGAGTCCGTTGTAGGTGTTGAACATCAGCGCCACGCCGTACCCCGTGCCGGGGACCAGCGCCTGCTCGGCGTAGTAGGTCGACAGGACGCCGTTGTGGGTGAGCTGGGACTGTCCGCCCTCGGGCCGCTCGGTCGTCCAGCCCATGGCGTACGTGGTGTCCAGGCCGGTCGGCGGGGTGTGCTCGGTGGCCAGGCTCCGTGCGGACACGACCTGCCGTCCTGCGTACCGGCCCCGCGAGTTCTGCATCGCCAGCCAGTGCCCGAGGTCGGCGGCGGTGGACACCACCGCGCCGTCGCCACCGAGGAAGCCGTCGAGTTCGGGCCGCGGGACCGTGCGGGTGAAGGCGAGCGCGTATCCGCGGGACAGGCGCGGTGCGTTCGACGGGATCAGCTTGGTGTACGCGAGCAGGGTGTCGTTCATCCGCAGCGGCCCGAACACGTTCTCCCGCAGGTAGGTCGCGAACGGCTGCCCGCTCACCACCTCGACCACCCGGGCGGCCACGTCGTAGTTGGCGTTGAAGTAGTGGAACCGCATGCCCGGCGCGCTGACCAGCTTCGCGCTGTGCAGGCTGGTGATCCGTTCGGCCAGGCTGTGCGGCGCCGGCAGCGTCTGCTCGGGGTAGCCCTGGTCGCTCAGGCCGCTGGTGTGGTTGAGGAGCTGGCGGACGGTGATCCGGGCGCCGCGGGGGTCGTCGACCGCGAAGTTCGGGAGGTACGTGCGGACCGGGGCGTCCAGCCGGACCCGGCCCGCGTCGACCAGTTGCAGGACGGCCGTGGCGGTGAACGACTTGCTCACCGAGCCGAGCCGGAACTGCGTGCGCGGCGTGACCGGCGTACCGGCGGAGGTGTGCCCGAAGCCGCGGACGTGCACCACGTCGCGCCCGTGGGTGACGACCAGGGCGGCGCCGGGGATGGCCTGCGCGGCCAGTTCGTCCCTCACGAACCGGTCGATCGCGGCGAAGTCGGGCGTTGCGACGTGGGACGTCGTGGATTCGGTTGTGGATCCAGCGGTGGAGGTGGCGGCCCCGGCGGCGGCGACGAGCGCGCCGAGCGAGAGCAGCGCCGCGAGTATCGCGAGGGCCGCGAACACGAACACCGCGCGGGTGCCTGCGGTACGCCGGATCACGATCGGGATCCTATGCGGGCGGTTACGGCGCCAGCCCGATATTTCCGGACGTTCCCTCGCAGGAGCCGGCCATGATCCCTCGCAGGGGTTACGACGGACGGTGACTGCGCCATAGTGGACAGCGATGGGGGCGCGACCGAAGTGGTGGCAGCGGCGGACCGAGCGACCGGGCCGGCATCCGCTGTTCGCCCGGGTCTACGCACGGCTCGCGCCGGCGATGGACCGGGCCGGACTGTCCGGCCGCCGCGCCCGGCTGCTCGCCGGGCTGACCGGCCGGGTGGTCGAGATCGGTTCCGGCAGCGGCCTGAACTTCGCCCACTACCCGGCCGAGGTGGCCGGAGTGCTCGCGGTCGAACCGGAGCCGAGCCTGCTCAGGTACGCCGTCCGCAACGCTGCCCGCGCGCCGGTGCCGGTGGCGCTGGTGGACGGCAGCGCCGAGCACGTACCGGGTGCGGACGGAGCCTTCGACGCGGCCGTCGTCTCGCTGGTGCTGTGTTCCGTACCCGACCAGCGGGCCGCCCTGGCGGAACTGCACCGGGTGATCCGACCGGGCGGCCAGCTCCGCTTCCTCGAACACGTCCGCGCCGACAGCCGCGGCCTGCGCGGCCTGCAACGCGTGCTCGACACGACGGTGTGGCCGGCGCTGGCCGGCGGCTGCCACCTGTCCCGCGACACCCTCGCCGGCATCGAGGCGGCCGGGTTCGCCGTGAACCGCCTGGAGCGGTTCCGGTTTCCCGACGGGCCGCTGCCCTCGCCCACCAGCCCGCACATCCTCGGCACCGCCACCCGAACCGGAGGACCCCGATGACCCCGACGACCCTCGACGTGCGCAAGGTGACCACCCCCGCAGGCGACCCGGCCTGGCTGGTCACCGGCTACGACACCGTGAAGCGGCTGCTCGCCGACCCGCGCCTCGGCCGGTCGCACCCCGAGCCCGACCGGGCGGCCCGCTTCTCCGACGCGCAGATCCTCGGCCGCCCCGAGGAGGCCCGCCCCGACGAGGTGGCCGAGCACCGGCTGATGCGCCGGTTGCTGGCGAAGTCGTTCTCGGCCCGGCGGCTCGCCCTGTTGCGGCCGCGCGTCGAGGCCGTGGTGGCCGAACTCCTGGACGACCTCGCCGCCCGCCCCCAACCCGCCGACTTCCACGACGCGATCTCGTTTCCCCTGCCGGCACTGGTGATCTGCGAGCTTCTCGGCGTCCCGTACGAGGACCGGGAGGACTTCCGGCGCTGGTCCGACGACGTCGGCGACATGAGCGACGGTCAGCGGTCCGCCGCGGCAATGGCCGCCCTGCACGCGTACATGCGCGAACTGGTCGAACGCCGCCGCGCCGAACCGGCGGAGGACGTCATCACCGACCTGGTGACCGCGCAGGTGGACGGCCGGCCGGCGTACGACACCGACAGCGCTGCACAGCTCGGCGCCGGGCTGCTCTTCGCCGGGCACGAGACGACGGTGACCGCGATCGACTCGGGGGTCGTCCTGCTGCTCACCCACCCCGAGCAGATCGCCGAACTGGAACGCGGGCCGGAGGCGGTGTCCCGGGTGGTGGAGGAGATCCTGCGGTTCGGGTTGCCGAATCCCGGCTCGGAGCAGGAGGGCGCGGCCGGCCTGCCGCGGTACGCCAACGCCGACATCGAGGTGGGCGACACCACCATCGCGGCCGGAGACCTGGTGGTGCTGGACCTGCGCGACGCCAACCAGGACACCGGGCGGTTCCCCGAGCCGGCGGACTTCGACGTACGGCGGACCGCCAACCCGCACGTGACGTTCGGCCACGGACCGCGGTTCTGCGTGGGTGCGCCGCTGGCCCGGATCGAGCTGACGGCGCTGTTCGGGACGCTGTTCAGGCGGTTCCCGGCGCTGCGGCTGGCGGTGGCGGCGGACCAGCTGCGGCCGCGCAGCCACCTGCTCACCGGTGGCTGGGCCGAGCTTCCCGTCCGTTGGTGACCCGCATGGTTGGTTAAGTACCTCAGCGTGAGGCAAAACAGGAGGGAGAACGTCCGGGGAGAGGGGCGAGGGGTGAGCGAAGAGATCCCCGCGTTGCGGCGGGGTCCGCACGGGCTGAAGCGCGTCGGCGGTACGTGGGGAGAGCTCCTCGCGGAGTTCCTGGGCACCTTCGTTCTCATCCTGTTCGGCGACGGCGCCGTCGCGATGGCGGTCGCCGGTCTGCCCGGTTCGGGCCGCACGGCGACGCCCACCACCTTCTTCGTCGGTGCCGGCGACTGGATGCTGATCGTCTTCGGCTGGGCGTTCGCGGTGATGTTCGGCGTGTACGTCGCGGGCGGCATCAGCGGCGCGCACATCAATCCCGCGGTGACACTCGCGTTCGCCGTGCGCCGGCAGTTTCCGTGGAACAAGGTCGGCCCCTACATCGGGGCGCAGGTGGTCGGGGCGTTCGCCGGAGCTGCCGTGATCTTCGCGGTCTACAACTCGGCCATCAACGCCGCCGACGCGGCGCAGGACACGGCGCGAAGTTCGGGCAAGGCGCTGGTGACCTTCTCCATCTTCGCCACCTTCCCCGCGCCGTACTTCCACGGCAGCTGGGTCGGGCCGTTCATCGACCAGGTGGTCGGCACGGGCCTGCTTCTGCTGCTGATCATGGCGCTCATCGACCGGCGCAACATGGCCCCCGCGGGCAACGCCGGGCCACTGCTCATCGGCCTGGCCGTCGGGGCGATCGGCCTGTCGTTCGGCGCGAACGCGGGGTACGCCATCAACCCCGCCCGCGACTTCGGCCCGCGCCTGTTCGCCTGGATCGCCGGCTGGGGTGAGGTGGCGCTGCCGGGCTCGATACCAGGCGCGTTCAGCTGGTACTTCTGGATACCCATCGTCGGGCCGTTCGCCGGCGGCGTGATCGGCGTACTCGTGTACGACTACCTCATCGGCGACGTGCTCGCGGCGCGGCGGGCGCAGGCCGAGACCCACCCGGCCGGGCGTGCCGGTAAGGGCGCGGCCGGTGAGGGCGCGGCCGGAGAGGGGGCTGCCGGTGAGGGCCGGACCGACCGGGGGTCCTTCGACGAGGGGTCATGACCCCTCCACCACGGCAGGACGTTCGGGGTTGTCCAGCCGGACCACGACCTGTGCCGCCTGAACCGGCTCGGCCTCCCCGGCGTACCGGTCGTAGGCGGGCAGGGTCCACCGCTGCTCCTCCGGCGTCTGCCGGGCCAGCGCGGCCGGTGAGAGCTCGAGGTGCACAACGAAGTCGAACGGCAGCCAGCGCCCGAGCAGCAGCGAGCCGCTGAGTATGAGCACCCCGCCGGGCGGGACGGTGACGTAACCGGCGCGGTGGGCCCGGTCGGTCTCGGCGTTCCACAGCGCGGGCAGCACCTGGCCGCTGCCGCCGGGGTCGAGGGGTTCGAGCACCTCGCGGATCAGGCCGGCGTCGTCCAGCCAGTCCTCGTACAACACGTCCGGGTCCTCCCGGCCGCGTTCCAGGCGCAGGGACGCCGGGCGCAGGTAGTCCTCGGCCCGGACCCGCACCACGGCTCGGCCGCGTTCGCGCAGTGGTTCGGTCAGCGCGTCGGCCCAGCGGTCCGGGTGCGCCGCGGGCGCGCCGTCGACGGCCACCCGGGTCCAGGCGCTCGTGCCTGCGCCTGGGCGCGTGCTTGTCGGAAGGTCCGCGATCGTGTCCGCGAGTTCGGTGACCAGCCGGTCGGGGCTGACCGCGCGGACCCGCATCACCGCGGCGGGGAGCCGGGTCCCGTGGCGCCACCCGTCTTCGCCGTGGCCGTGCCCTCGGCGGCACCGTCGCTTCGGGCGGCGACGCGGTCGCGTTGCGGCATGACGACGTACTTGGGGTCGGCGGCGGACGCCCGGCCGGCGTAGAACACGCCGAACCGCGTGCACACCCCGCCCGCGAGCAGCGAGACGCCGGCCGCCGCGGACAGCAGCCGGCTGTTCCGGTCCGACACCAGGCGGCTGCGCCGGCCGGCCAGCGCCAGCCCCGCGCCGACACCGGTGAGGATCCGCCCGGCGGCCATCAGCCTGCGCGGGCGGCCGGTGCGGTACGGCTCGCCGACGATGCCGCCGGTGCGTTCGATCCGGGTTGCGGCGGCGAGCTCGATGCCGGCGCCGAGCACCGCCATCCGCCGGGCCGGTGCCAGCTCGGCCGGCGGCGCGGCCACCAGGGCGGCGCCGGCGCCGCTGGCCAGCGCGCTTCCGGCGAACACGAACGGAAGCTCGCGGTGGTATTCGTGCCAGGCCGGGATCGCGGTGTCGGTCAGCAGCACCGCGGTGTAGGTGGACAGCGCCGGGCCGAGCACACCCGAGGCGAGCCCCGCCGCGCGTCCCCACGCCGGCAGCACCCCGGTCACCGTGGACACCGCTGCGGCGGCGGCCGTACCGGAGAACGGTGCGAGGATCCACGAACCCACCGACAGCGGCGAGGTCGGCTTGAACACCCGCAGCATGTTCAGGAACCGGGTCGGCCGGTGCAGGTCGTGTACCAGCGCTGCCACGCTCGCGGTCGACCCGAACGCCGCGGCGTACCGGCCGGTGCGGGCCAGCCCCTCCTGCCCGGTGAGGTCGGCGAGCGCGGCCATCGTCGCCGAGGCGCCGGCCATGCCGCCGAGGAAGAAGTAGAGGGGTACGTCGGGCACCTTCCAGGTCGGCTCCTTGAGGATGGGCCGCCCGTAGTAGGACCGGAACTCGGCGCGCGGGACCTGGAGTTCCTCGCGGGTGCTCACCGCCGCCTCCCGAGGAACGACGCCGCGACCGCGACCGCGATGGTGGCCGCCGCGAGCCCCGCCTGGCGCCACATCGCCGGCAGGTCGCGGGTGGTCACCACCGGGTCCGGCGGCAGGCCGTACACCTCCGGCTCGTCCAGCAGCAGGAAGAACGCGCCGTCGCCGCCCACTCCGTCGTCGGGGTCCGCGCCGTACAGCCGGGCGGTGTCCACCCCGGCCTCCTGCAGCGTCGCCACCCGCTCGCGGGCCCGCTCGCGCAACTCGTCCAGCGGGCCGAACTGGATCGACTCCGTGGGGCACGCCTTCGCGCAGGCCGGCTCCAGTCCGTCGCCGAGCCGGTCGTAGCACATGGTGCACTTGAACGCGCCGCCGTTGTCGGGGCGGATGTCGATGACGCCGTACGGGCAGGCCGAGACGCAGTAGCCGCAGCCGTTGCACACGTCGTCCTGGACGACCACCGTGCCGAACTCGGTCCGGAACAGCGCGCCCGTCGGGCAGACGTCCAGGCAGGCCGCGTGCGTGCAGTGCTTGCAGACGTCGCTGGACATCAGCCAGCGCAGGGCGCCCGCGTCGCCGGCGGCTCCGTCGCCCGAGCCGGCGTCCTCGCCGACCGTGCGCGCGGTGGCGGGGTCGAGCCGGGCCGGCGTACCGACACCGGGCATCCCGAGGTCGACCGGCGGCCGACCGGACGGGGCCTCCTGCTCGACGAACGCGACGTGCCGCCAGGTGCTCGCCCCGAGCGCGCCGGTGTTGTCGTAGGAGTGACCGAGGAAGTTCAGGCCGTCCTCGGGCAGGGCGTTCCACTCCTTGCAGGCGACCTCGCAGGCCTTGCAGCCGATGCACACCGAGGTGTCGGTGAAGAAGCCCACCCGCGGCGGATGGTCCTCCGGGTGGCCCGCGTCGGCGGCCGGGTCGGCGAGGGGTCCCGCCAGGCGGTTGCTCATCAGGTCGCCTCTCCTGTCGGGGTGTCGGCTCCTGTCGGGGTGTCGGTCGGCAGACCTGCCCGTAGCTGGTAGCGGTCCATCATGGCCAGCAGTTCGCGCCCGCGTGGTCTGCGGCCGGGCTGGATGTCGCAGGTCGCGGCCTTGGACTCCTGGATGTGGACGTTCGGGTCGAGCACGACCGACAGGAGCTCGTTGGCCGCGTCACCGACACTGAGGCCGTTCGGCCCCCAGTGGTAGGGCAGGCCGACCTGGTGGACGACCCGGCGCCGCATCCGGATCGGCTTCATCCGCGGGGTGACCAGCACCCGCGCCTCGACCGCCGTCCGCGCGGAGACGATGGTCGCCCAGCCGAGGTGGGTGAGGCCCCGCTCCTGCGCCAGCTCCGGCGACACCTCGCAGAAGAACTCCGGCTGCAGCTCGGAGAGGTACGGCAGGGTGCGGCTCATCCCGCCGGCGGTGTGGTGCTCGGTGAGCCGGTACGTGGTGAAGACGTACGGGAACACCGCCGACACCGGGTCGTTCTCGCCCGAGGCGTAGCGGTTGTACCGGCGGGGGTAGCGTTGCCGGACCGGGTTGGCCTGCTGGCCGTACAGCGGGTTGGCGACCGGGGACTCCTCCGGCTCGTAGTGCGCCGGCAGCGGGCCGTCGGTGAGGCCGGCGGGCGCGAACAGCCACGCCTTGCCGTCGGCCTGCATGATGAACGGGTCGTCCCCGGCGAGCGCGTCCTCGGCGCGGGCGTCCTCGGGTGGCACGTAGTCGGGCCGCTTCGTGGGTTCGAAGTCGGGCACGTCCTCGCCGGTCCAGCGTTCCTGCTCGGCGTCCCACCAGACGTACCGCTTGCGTTCGCTCCACGGCCGTCCCTCGGGGTCGGCGGAGGCGCGGTTGTACAGGATCCGGCGGTTCGCCGGCCATGCCCAGGCCCACTGCGGCGCGACCAGGCTCTGCTCCCGGCCCGGCTTGCGGTCCGCGGCGTGGTTGTGCTCGCCCGCGTAGACGCCGCAGTAGATCCAGCACCCACAGGCGGTGGAGCCGTCGTCGGCGAGTTCGGTGTACGCCGACAGCGCGCCGTCCGGGCCGACGCCGTTGATCTCGCGGAGTACGGCTTCCGCCGACGGGTCGGCGGTCGGGCCCTCGGTGGGGTAGTCCCAGGTCAGGTCCAGCAGCGGCCGGTCGCGTTCGTCGGTGGAGCCGGCCAGCCTCGCCCGCAGCATCCGGCCCAGGTGGTAGTAGAACCACAGGTCGCTGCGCGCGTCGTCCGGCGGCTCGACCGCCTTGTGGTGCCACTGCAGCAGCCGCTGGGTGTTGGTGAAGCTGCCGTCTTTCTCGGTGTGCGCGGCGGCCGGGAAGAAGAAGACCTCGGTGCCGATCTCCTCCGTGGACAGCTCGCCGGTCTGGATCTCCGGCCCGTCCTTCCAGAACGTCGCGCTCTCGATCATCTGCAGGTCGCGGACGACCAGCCAGTCGAGGTTGGCCAGGCCGAGCCGCTGCAGCTTGGCGTTGGCCGACCCGACCGCGGGGTTCTCGCCCGCGAGGAAGTAGCCCTTGCACTCCCCGGCGATCTGCGCCATCACCGTCTTGTAGGTGCCGTGCTCGCCCGTGATCCGCGGTATGTAGTCGAAGCAGAAGTCGTTCTCCGGCTGGGCCGCATCACCCCACCAGGCCTTCAGCAGGCTGACGGCGTAACTGCGCATGTTGCCCCAGAAGCCGGTCTGGCCCGCGTCGGTGGCGACGTAGGAGTCGAGGTCCTGGTGCTGGTGCGCGTGCGGCATCGGGAGGTAGCCCGGCAGCAGGTTGAACAACGTCGGGATGTCGGTGGACCCCTGGATGCTGGCGTGACCGCGCAGCGCCATGATGCCGCCGCCGGGCCGGCCGATGTTGCCCAGCAGGGTCTGCAGGATCGATGCGGTGCGGATGTACTGCACCCCGACCGTGTGCTGGGTCCAGCCGACGGAGTAGACGATCGCGGTGGTGCGCTCGCGGCCGGAGTTCTCCGTCACCGCCTGGGCGACGTCGAGGAACTGCTCGACCGGGATGCCGCAGGTCTCCTCCACGACTTCCGGGGTGTAGCGGGCGAAGTGCCGTTTGAGCACCTGGAAGACGCAGCGCTCGTGCTGGAGGGTGGGGTCGATGCGGGGCTTGGCGCGCAGGGCCGCGCCGCCGCTGCCGTAGGTGTCGGCGCGAGCCGTCTCGCGGTGTCGAAGGTCACCGTGCTCGGTGCCGGTGTCGCCCTCCTCGCCGGAGCCCTCTTCGCCCCCGCCCTCGCCGGACCCGTCCCGCTGCCCTGCCGCCGGGGCGGTCTCGGCCCCCTCGTACATCCAGGACTCGGTGTCGTACGACATGTTCTCGGGGTCGAAGCCGGAGAACAGGCCGTCGAGGTCCTCGGTGTCGCGGAAGTCCTCCCTCAGGATCGCGCCCGCGTTGGTGTAGGCGGTGACGTACTCCCGGAACTCCAGACCGTTGCTCAGCACGTGGTTGATCAGCCCGCCGAGGAACGCGATGTCCGATCCGGCCCGCAGCGCCACGTGCGTGTCGGCGACCGCGCTCGTACGGGTGAACCGCGGGTCGACGTGGATGATCCGCGCGCCCTTGGCCTTGGCCTCCATCACCCACTGGAACCCGACCGGATGGCACTCGGCCATGTTCGAGCCCTCGATGAGGATGCAGTCAGCGTTGCTCAGGTCCTGCTGGTACGTCGTGGCGCCGCCGCGACCGAAACTGGCTCCCAGACCGGGAACGGTTGCGGAGTGTCAAATCCGGGCCTGGTTCTCGATCTGCACCGCCCCCATCGCGGTGTAGAGCTTCTTCATCAAGTAGTTCTCTTCGTTGTCCAGCGTCGCCCCGCCCAGGCTCGCGATGCCCATGGTGCGGCGGGTGGGACGGCCGCCCTCCTCGTCCCGCCAGGTGTCGCGCCGGGTCGAGAGCACCCGGTCGGCGACCATCTCCATCGCCTGATCGAGGGGGATGCGTTCCCAGTCGGTGCCGTGCGGCCGCCGGTACAGCACGGTGGTGACCCGGCTCGGGCTGGTGACGAGCTGCTTGCTGGCCGAGCCCTTGGGACACAGCCGGCCGCGGGAGATGGGAGAGTCGGGGTCGCCCTCGATCTGGGTGACCCGGCCGTCCTTGACGTAGACCTTCTGGCCGCAGCCGACCGCGCAGTACGGGCAGATCGACCGGACCACCTTGTCGGCCTGCTCCGTGCGTGCCCGCAGCTGGCGGGTGTGCTCGGAGGTGACCGCGGCGCCGCGGCCGAGCGGGTCCTGACCGGTGAGCTGGCGATAGACCGGCCAGCCCTCGATCCACTGTCGTACGCCCATGACCGCCACCTTGCTCGCTTGTGGTTCGCGTGAGGTCTCGTGCGCGATCGACCCTAGCGTCCTTCGCTGGTTGAGGCGCGCGGGACGAGCCGGCGGCTGCTGTCGGGCAGGCGCTCGGTGACGCCGCGCTCGTCGAGCAGCTCCAGCAGGGGGACCGCCACCCGGCGGGTGGTGCCCAGGGCGATCCGCGCCTGGCTGAGGGTGAACGGCTGGTCGAGCGCGCCGAGAGTACGCCGGGCCTGGTCGGGGGCGTCGGGCAGCAGCACCACCGTGTCGGTGACGCGGAGCAGCCGGCCGGCACGTACGGCGGCGGCGAGCTCGCGGGTGCCGAGGCCGAGTTCGGCCAGCCGGGCCGCCTCGGGCGCGGCGAACGGCTCCGCGGCCAGGTCGTCCTCCACCGTGCGCACCGCCTTCTCCACGGCCGGGGGCAGCGTCGCCTCGGTGCCCGGCCGGCGTACCTGGCCGTCCCGCAGGAGCAGCTCGGCGGCACCGGCCACGGCCGGCAGCAGGGCGGCGGGGATGCCGAGGCGTTGCCGGAGTACGTCGGACGGCATGCCCGCTGCCAGCGGGTGCTCGCGTTCCCAGCCGGCCAGCTCCTCCGGTGCCCGTCCGGTCAGCTTCGCCCAGTGGTCGGCGGCCGCGGACCAGCCGGCACCGACGTCGAGGCTGTCCGGTGGCAGCTCGGGCAGGCCCAGCGCGCGGAGCTCGTCGCGGCGGACCAGGCCGTGCTCGCGCAGGTGGAGACCGGCGACGTACGCGGTGAGGCCGGCCGAGTCGGCCGGGTCGGTTGCGCCGTTCGTCTCCCGTACGGCCGGCGCGAGGGACCGTGCTCTGGTCCGGGCCGCGCCCCGACGGTGCAGTTCGGGCGGTGCGGCGTCCAGCACCGCCAGGCCCGCGGCGACCTGGTGCCGTCCGGGGTCGCGCAACAGCCCGCGGTCGCCGGTGCGCAGCGGGAGCGGCCGGTCGAGGGTGAGCCGGGCCGCGTTCGGGCCGAGCGGGCGGACCCGCGCCGGCACCGCGGCCGCGCCGACGTGCAGGACCAGCGTCCCCGGCAGCTCACCCCCGCCGTACCGGAGCGCCACGTCCACGACCTCGGTCTCCCGCCAGGCGTCCGGGGTGACGAGCGCGTCGCCGCGGCCGAGGTCCGCACGGTCGACTCCCCGCAGGTTCACCGCGACCCGGGCGGTCCCCTGCACGCTCCGCAGGTCCTCGCCGAGCGCCTGCAGCCCGCGGACCCGCACCAGCCGGCGTTCCCCCTGACCGCCACCCCGACCGGCGACGGCGAGGATGTCGCCGACCGCGATGGTTCCGGCGGTGAGCGTGCCGGTCACGACGGTGCCGGCACCGCGTACGCTGAACGAGCGGTCCACCCAGAGCCGTACGTCGGCGCCCGGGTCGGGCACGGGCAGCCGGTGGGTCAGCGCGGCCAACTCGGTCAGCAGGTCGTCCAGACCCGCGCCGGTGCGGCCACTGACGGCGACCGAGGGCACGGCGCCGCCGGTGCCGCCGGCGCCGCCGGCGCCCAGCGTGCTGGCCGCGAGTTGCTCCAGGGCGTGCGCCCGGGCGGGTTCGGGGTCGGCGAGGTCGGAGCGGGTGACGACGAGCAGCCCGTGGCGTACGCCGAGCGCGTCCAGCGCGGCGAGGTGCTCGGCCGACTGCGCCCGCCACCCCTCGTCGGCGGCCACCACGAACATCGCGGCCGCGACCGGCCCGGCGCCGGCGAGCATGTTGGGTACGAAGCGTTCGTGGCCGGGCACGTCGACGAACGCCAGCGCCTGACCGTCGGGCAGCCGCGTCCACGCGAAGCCCAGGTCGATGGTCAGGCCGCGTCGGCGTTCCTCGGCCCAGCGGTCCGGTTCCATGCCGGTGAGGCGGCGAACCAGCGTCGACTTGCCGTGGTCGACGTGGCCGGCGGTGGCGACGACGTACATCCCGTGCCTCCCTCAGTTCCTCGAGGAGGACGGGGAGGCCGGGGTGGACAGGGTGGACAGGGTGGACAGGGTGGAGGCCACGGAGCCGGGAACCCGGCCCGCGGCCACGCGGGCGACCGCGTCGGCGAGCACGGAGTCGTCCTCGGCCGCAACGGTGCGCAGGTCGAGGACGCAGCGCCCCTCGTGCACCCGGCCGACCACCGGCGGGTCGCCGGTCCGCAGCGGCACCGCCCACGCCGCGGGTACGCCGACGCCCCAGCTCGCCAGCTCCACCTCGGGCGCGCCGCCGCCACCGACCGCCGACCGGCAGGCGACCACGGTGGCGTCGATCCCGGCGCCGGCGAGCGCGGCGGCGAGTTTGTCCGCCCGGCCCCGCAACCCGGCCGCGTCTGCGTCCAGTGCGGCGCGCACCGGCGGGGCCGGCCCGCGCAGCGTTGCCTCCAGGGCCGCGAGGGTGAGCTTGTCCACCCGCATCGCCCGTGCCGCCGGGTGGCGGCGGGCCCGTTCCACCACGTCGCGTACGCCGAGGACGAGTCCGGCCTGCGGGCCGCCGAGCAGCTTGTCGCCGCTCGCGGTGACCAGGGTCGCGCCAGCGCGCAGGGCGTTCGCGGCGTCCGGCTCGTCCGGCAGCAGCGGGTGCGGGGCCAGCAGGCCGGAGCCGATGTCGACCACGACGGGTACGCCGAGGCGCTCGCCCAGGTCGGCGAGGCTGGCGACGTCGACTCCGGCGGTGAAGCCGGACACGACGAAGTTCGACGGGTGGATCTTCAGGACGAACCCGGTCTGCGGGCCGATCGCCGCCTCGTAGTCCGCGCGGGTGGTCCGGTTCGTCGTACCCACCTCGCGCAGTCGGGCCCCGCTCGCGGCGAGGAGGTCCGGGATGCGGAAGCCGTCGCCGATCTCCACGAACTCGCCCCGGCTGAGCACGATCTCCTTGCCCTGCGCCAGGGTCAGCGCGACCAGCAGCAGGGCGGCGGCGTTGTTGTTGACGACGTGCACCCCGCCCGCGTCGGGTACCGCCCGGGCGAGCGCGTCCAAAGCGCCTCGTCCGCGCCGGGCGCGGGCGCCGGTGGCCAGGTCGTACTCCACGTCGGTGGTCCCGGCGGCGACGTCCAGCGCATCCCGCGCGGCGGCCGACAGCGGTGCGCGGCCGAGGTTGGTGTGCACGATCACGCCGGTCGCGTTCACCACGCGGCGCAGGCTGGTGGCCGACGCGGGCAGTTCGGCGAGTACGACGTCGACGAGCGCCTCGGGTTCGACCTGGCCGGCGCGGACGCGTTCCTGTGCGGCGACGACAGCGGCCTTCACCGCGGCGCGGCCGAGGGTGCGGGCCGGCTCGGCCAGCCGGGGGTCGGCGAGGACGACGTCCGTGCGGGGCACGCGGCGGCGGGCGTCGGTCATCGCGTTCTCACTCCGGGTGGAGAGCTGGCCAGGCGTGGGACGGAGGATCCTCCGTGGGCGTGGTGGCGGAGGCGGACGGGAATCGAACCCGCCAGCGACAGCTCCTGCCGCTCATCGGTGTTGAAGACCGTGCCGGCCACCAGGCCGGAGACGCCTCCACGGACCACCGGCTCATCATGGCAGTCGCCGGTGGGCGGCCCCGCCGTGGTCCGGCTCGCGTCGTCCGCGACACGAGTTTTTCCCGGTTCCTGACACTGGCTGACAGGTTTGGCTGGCACGGTCGTCTCGCAGCCCGGTGAACGGCCGGGCCGGGAGAGGGAGAGAACGCGATGGGACACCGCGCGACCGGAAGCTTCGAGATCACCCGCTGGGACGCCACCACCGAGGAGGAGGACGGCGGCGTGACCATCGCGAGCGTCCTCGTCGGCAAGGAGTTCCGCGGCGGCCTGAGAGGGACGAGCACGGCCAGGCTGCTCACGGTGACCGGCCGGGTGCCCACGTCGGCGGCGTACGTCGGTGTCGAACGGATGACCGGCAGCTTGGACGGCCGTACCGGCAGCTTCGCCGTCCGGCACGCGGCGACGATGGAGGGCGACGGCGACGAGCGGCACAGCACCATGACGGTGACCGTGGTCCCCGACACCGGGACCGGCGAGCTGACCTGGATCCGCGGTGAGGTGGCCATCACCGTGCACGAGGACGGCAGCCACACCTACGCCATCGAGTACGACTTCGCCAGGTAGGCCGCGCGGGCGGCCGGAGGTGTTCAGGGCGGCATCGGGCGAGCATCGGGCGCGTACCGGCTCGTCTCCCGGGTAGGGACGTAGGGCAAACGCGACTACTCCCAGGGGGCTGGGTATGGACGACCCGACCAGGAACAACCCGACGACGGCAGCCGGTGACGGGCACCTCCGCGCGGACGCCGACAGCAAGGACCGCCAGCTCGAGGGGTCCCGGGTGGACATCGAGGGCACGCACCTGACCACCGACCAGGGTGTGCGCGTCGACCACACCGACGACTCCCTGTCCGTCGGCGAGCGCGGTCCGACGCTGTTGGAGGACTTCCACTTCCGGGAGAAGATCACCCACTTCGACCACGAGCGGATCCCGGAGCGGGTGGTGCACGCCCGGGGCGCGGGTGCGTACGGCTACTTCGAGGCGTACGAGTCGATGGCCGACGTCACCGTCGCCGACTTCCTGGCCGAGGCGGGCCGGCGTACTCCCGTGTTCGTGCGGTTCTCCACCGTCGCCGGGTCTCGCGGGTCGGCCGACACCGTGCGGGACGTGCGCGGGTTCGCGACGAAGTTCTTCACCAGGCAGGGCAACTACGACCTGGTCGGGAACAACATGCCGGTGTTCTTCATCCAGGACGGCATCAAGTTCCCCGACTTCGTGCACGCGGTCAAACCCGAACCCCACAACGAGATTCCGCAGGCGGCGTCCGCCCACGACACGTTCTGGGACTTCGTCGGGCTGCAGCCGGAGTCGCTCCACATGATCATGTGGCTGATGTCGGACCGCGCGCTTCCGCGCAGCTTCCGGATGATGGAGGGCTTCGGCGTCCACACCTTCCGGTTCGTCAACGCCGAGGGCCGCGGCACCTTCGTCAAGTTCCACTGGAAGCCGCTGCTCGGCGTCCACTCGCTGGTGTGGGACGAGACACAGAAGATCGCCGGCAAGGACGCCGACTTCAACCGCCGGGACCTGTGGAAGGCGATCGAGTCCGGCAGCTATCCCGAGTGGGAGCTCGGCGTCCAGCTGGTGCCGGAGGAGGACGAGTTCAGGTTCGACTTCGACCTGCTGGACGCGACGAAGATCATTCCGGAGGAGCTGGTGCCGGTCCGCCGGATCGGCAAGATGGTGCTCGACCGCAACCCGGACAACTTCTTCGCCGAGACCGAGCAGGTGGCGTTCCACACCGCGAACGTCGTGCCGGGCATCGACTTCACCAACGACCCGCTGCTGCAGGCGCGCAACTTCTCCTACCTCGACACGCAACTGATCCGGCTGGGTGGGCCGAACTTCGCCCAGATCCCGGTCAACCGGCCGGTCGCTCCGGTCACCCACAACCACCGGGACGGCTACCACCAGCACCAGATCTACCGCACGCAGTCCAGCTACTCCCCGAACACCATCGGCGGCGGCTGCCCGGCCGTGGGCGGCGACGGCGAGGTGTTCCGGCACTATCAGGAACGCGTCGACGGCCACAAGATCCGCCAGCGGAGCGAGAGCTTCAAGGAGTACTACAACCAGGCCACGTTGTTCTGGAACAGCATGTCCGCGCCGGAGAAGGAGCACATCGTCGCGGCGTACCAGTTCGAGCTGGGCAAGGTCGAGCGCAAGTACATTCGCGAACGAGTCGTCGAGCACCTCAACCGGATCGACCACGAGCTCGCGGTCGCCGTCGCCCAGGGCATCGGGGTGGAGCCGCCGGCCGAGGCGGACCGCCCCAACCACGGGCAGTCGTCCCCGGCGCTGAGTCAGGTGCGCCCCGGTGCGCCGATCGCCACCCGGATGGTCGCGGTGCTCGCTGCCGACGGCGTTGACGAGGTGCACGTGACCGCCCTGGTGGAGAACCTCTCCGGGATGGGCCTGCTGCCGGAGGTGCTCGGTCTGCGCGACGGAAAGATCACCACCACGAACGGCTCCACCGTCGAGGCCGACCGCCGGCTGAACACGATGGCGTCGGTGCTGTACGACGCGGTGGTCGTGCCCGGTGGGGCCGAGGCCGCGCAGGCGCTGTCCCGCGACGGCGAGGCGGTGCACTTCGTCGCCGAGGCGTTCAAACACGCCAAGACCGTCGGCGCGGTGGCGGAGGGGATCGAGATTCTGTCCCGGGCTCCCATCGGCGAGGTCATGGTGGCCACCAACGCCGACCAGCCGGTCAACGACCGCGGTGTGGTCACCCAGGGGCGCGGTCCGGACAAGAACCGCCTGGAGGACTTCTGCCGGGTGTTCGCCGACGCGGTGAGCCTGCACCGGCACTGGGACCGCGAGACCGACGCCGTTCCGGCCTGACGTACGCCGGACCGCTCCTAAGGTGGTGCGGAAATCCCTTGTTCGTAAGGGATCTCCGCACCACCTTCTGTTTTTTTGTCCACCCCGGATTGACAGCGGACCGGCGGCGGCCGTGCCTAGGATGATGAGTCGGTAACACAAGTCTCGGGCCGTGTGCGGTGTGTCCGACAGATTCGATGTCCGCGGGGGGAAACATGAGCAGGGACAACGCCAGGGGTGAGCGCGGCGGTTTCACGTGGAGTGACCCGCGGGCGTTCTTCGGCCTGTTGGTGATCATCGGGTTCGGCGGGTTCGTGGCGTACCTGTCCGAACAGGCGCGTTCGTGGGACCACTACGTGAGCCTGTACGCCGGTGTGGCCGCGGTGGTTGCGGCGACGCTGGGAGCGGTGCTGGGGTTCTCCCTCAACCAGGGAAGGATTTCCGACGCCAAGACCGAGATGAACCACGCCGTCCTGGAACGCCAGGAGATGCAGGCCAGGATCGAGGGTGCCTACGCCGTTCTCGCCGACGCGCGGGAGACGCTGGCGAAGGTGGAGGTCGTCCTGCGCGAGACCAGCGCCCTGCGGGCGGCCCGGAAGAACGACCCGTCCAAGCACGTGGAGAGTCTCGGCTTGGAGTCCTCGGCCCTGGCCGAGGCGGCCAACTCGGTGCGGGAACAGCTGCCACCGGAGGCCGAACTCGTCGACGCCACCCGGGTGCACGAGGTCGACCCGAGGTTCGACCACCTCGCGCTGAGCGCGGACGAGCTCCTCGACGAGGTGCGCGCCCGGCACCGCTACCTGCGCCGGATCGACTAGCCGAGCACGGAAGGTCCGAGCAGGCGTACGACCTCCACCGTGCCGGGGCGGGCACCGGTCAGGGAACGATGTTCTGGTTGAGGTGGAAGAGGTTGTCCGGGTCGTACGCCTGCTTCACCGCGACCAGCCGGTCGTAGTTGTCCCGGTAGTTGGTGGGGGTTCTCGGCTGGTCGTCCCCGGACATGAAGTTGACGTATCCCGCGTCTGCCGAATACGGCGCGACGGCCTGGTAGTAGTCGCGTACCCAGCGGATGTTGGCCTCGTTGTCGGCGGGATCGGGCCAGATGCCGGCGATGACGGTCGCGAACGTCATGTCCCGGTTGGCGAAGGCGGTGGCGCCGCTGTCGACGCGGTGCACCGCGCCGTTGATCGGGTAGATGTGGACGGTGGAGTTGAGGGCGGGCAGGCGCGGCCCGAACTCGCAGTGCGCCGCGATGGCCTCGTCGGTGAGCTCGCGGGCGAGGGCCGTCTTCCAGTAGTGCTGCATCCCGGGTGGCACCAGCGCGTCGAACATCGAGTTGAGTGCCGGGTAGGGCATCGGTCCGAGGTGCTCGGCGACCGGGGGCGCCACCTCGCGGATCGGCGCGACGGCCCGTTCGGCGTCCTGCATCGGGCCGGCCCAGCAGGTCACCAGTCCGACGAGTGGTTCGCCGTGGCGTTCGACCGGGACGAACGGCAGCGGCGGGGCGATCTGGAACGCCGGGAACACCGAGAGCCGCTCGTCCGCGGTCTGGATGAGGTCGCGGTAGAAGCGGAGGACGTCGGCGGCGTGGGCCAGGTCGAAGAAGACCAGCCCGGCGTAGACGTCGCACACCGGGTGCAGCCCGAACTCCATCGACGTCACCACGCCGAAGTTGCCGCCGCCACCGCGAAGTGCCCAGAACAGGTCGGCCTCGTCGTCGGGTCCCACGACGAGGAACCTCCCGTCGGCGGTCACCACGTCCGCGCTGCGCAGGTTGTCGCAGGACAGCCCGAGCGACCGGTCCAGGTGGCCGATGCCGCCGCCCAGCGTGAGGCCGCCGATGCCCGTGGTGGAGACGATCCCGCCCGGTGTGGCCAGCCCGAACGCGTGGGTGGCGGAGTCGAGGTCGCCCCAGGTGGCGCCCCCCTCGGCACGCGCGGTGGCGGTCCGCGGATCCACCCGCACGCCACGCATGCCGGACAGGTCGAGCACCACTCCGTCGTCGCAGGTGCCGTACCCCGGCACGCTGTGCCCGCCGCCGCGTACGGCGAGGTCCAGGTCGCCGTCCCGGGCGAAGTCGACGGTCGCCCGGACGTCACCGACGTTCGTGGCCTGGACGACCACCCGCGGTCTGCGGTCGATCATCGCGTTGTAGACCCGCCGCGCCGGTTCGTACTCGACGTCGGCTGGAGTCACCACGCGGCCGTGCACCCGTTCGCGGAGGTCGTCGACAGCGGATTTGTCCATGATGTCCTCACCGCCCTCGGGCACGGTCACCATCGGTCGGGAAGCGGCGGGGAAGCCCCCTTCCTCACACGCTACGTCGGCCGGTGGGGCGGTTATCCTTCCGCCATGACAAACCTGCCTGAACCAGTGCGACCCTCCGGGGCGTCTCACCTGCGGGCCTCCGACGCCGATCGGGAGCGGATCGTGAAGGTGCTGGGGGAAGCGCTGGCCGACGGGCGGTTGGACGTCCAGGAGCACTCCGAGCGCCTCGACGCCGTCTACCAGGCCAAGACGATGGGCGAGCTCGAGCCGATCACCTACGACCTCGCCGCAACCTCGCCCCAGCCGCACGCGCAGACGCGGCCGGCGGACCGGTCCGCGAACGGCCCCGTGGTCGACCCGGCCGGCGCCTCCGAGCACGTCGACCAGATGGTCGCGATCTTCGGCGGGGTCGAGCGGAAGGGCCGCTGGCGGCTGCGCCGGCGCAGCCGGGCGGTGGCGGTCTTCGGCGGCATCGACCTCGATCTCAGCGACGCCACGTTCGACGCGCCGGAGGTGGTGATCGAGCTGTTCGCGATGTTCGGTGGCGTCGACGTCTCCCTCCCGGAGGGCGTGGTGGTGCGCAACGAGGCCAGCGGCATCCTCGGCGGGATCTCGGTGAAGACCGGCGACACCGACCCGCCGCCGGACGCACCGGTCGTGGTGATCAGGGGCGTGGCGATCTTAGGCGGGGCCGACTTCCATACCAAGAAGCGCAGGCGCCACCACTTCGACCACTGATCAGCGGCGTCGCGCCACGCACACGTAGCTGTGCAGGGTGAGTTCGACCCTGTCCACGCCGAGGGTGCCGAGTGTCGTGCGCACCTTCGTCGCCAGCGCGTCGCGTTCGTCCTGCTCCCGGCCTGCGACGTGGCCGTACGACATGAGGTACGCGACGTAGGTGTCCACGTCCTGCGCGTACGCCTGGGTCGTCCACTCGTACTCCGGCTCCTCGAACACCCCTGACGCGGCGAGCTCCTCCCGGCCCTCGGCGCCCACGCGGTGCAGGTAGCCGGTGAACTCCGCCGGGTCGAACGCGAAGTCCGGCTCGTCGGCGAACGCCTGCGCGTTCATCGCGGTCTGCAGGTCGTCGCGCAGGATCGGGTGGGTCCAGATCAGCACGAGGTGGCCGGCGGGCGCGAGCAGCGAGGCCGCCTTCTCGTACGACACGGCCGGATCGACCCAGTGGAAGGCGTTCGCCGACCAGATCGCGGCGAAGGGCCCCTCCTCCCCGGCGTACTCCTCGAAGAAGTCGCCGCGCACGACGAACCCGGTGTCCTCGTCGAGGTGGCGGACCAACCGGCTCCGGAGCGCCTGCCCGGGTTCGAGGGCGACCACCGACAGGTGGCGGGCCCGTAGTTCCTTCGTCAGTTGCCCGGTGGCGGCGCCGATCTCCAGCACGGTGTCGCCGGGCTGCAGGCCGGTGCGCTCGACGGCACGGGCGACCACGTCGGTGGGGATACGCGGCCGGCCCGCGTCGTACGCGTCCACCACCCGGTCGAAGTTCAGCCGTCCGTCACGTGCGGTGTTCCCCTTCATCGCCTACCTCCGAAGTCGACGTGCCGCCGGGCAGCTCCCACTCGTCGCGCTCGTTGCGCAGCAACAGGACTCGGTCGGCTTGGAAGCACACTCCCTTGACCGAGACCAGATGGCGGTACGAACGTCTCGCCGGGCTCTGCGACATGCCGGATAGTCTGCACAGGTGTGATGGTCAATCGCACCGTTCAGGTGACGTACGCCAGCGAACCCGGCAGCCCCGACCTCGACAACGAGGACTTCCTGTCCGCCGGACCGCGGCTGGCCGTGGTGCTCGACGGCGTGACCCCGATGGTCCGCACCGACACGGGTTGCCGGCACGGCGTGGCGTGGTACGCGCAGACGCTCGGCGGTCACCTGGTTCGCCTGGCGGGCCGGGACGACGGCCGGCACGACGGCCAGGACACGGTGCCGCTGGCCGACTGCCTGGCCGAGGCGATCGTCGCGACCAGGGACGCGCACTCCGGGACGTGCGACCTCGCCCATCCGGACAGTCCCGCGGCGACGGTGGCCGCGGTCCGGCTCCGGGGAGACGTCCTCGACTACCTCGTGCTCGCCGACTCGGCCGTACTCCTCGACCTCGGCGACCAGCGCCTGAACCCCCTTCCTGCCGAGGACGGCATCGTGGTGATCACCGACCACCGGGCCGGTGACGTGGGCCGGCGCCTGCGCGCCGAGGGCGAGGTTCCCTCGGCGCCCCGAGTTCGGTCGCACCGCAACCGGCCGGGCGGGTACTGGGTCGCGGCGGACCGGCCCGAGTCGGCGTACGAAGCACTGTCCGGAACCGTCGACGCGACCGGACTGCGCCGGCTCGCGGTGGCCACCGACGGCGCGACCCGGCTCGTGGACACGTTCGGGAGTTACGACTGGCGTGGCGCGCTGGACGCCATCGAGGCCGACGGCCCGGCTGCCTGGATCGCCCGGACCCGGGAGGCCGAGCGCGCCGACGCCGCCGCGGAACCGGCGCGGCGGCGAGGCCGGGGCAAGGTGCACGACGACGCCTCGGTGGTCATGGGCGTGGTGTCAACTGGGTGAGTCGGCCGGGATCGCCTCACCCTCCGGGCCCGCCGGACCGGCCGGGCTCACCTGTCCGGGACCGCCGCGCAGCGGCACCGCCTTGATCGCCCAGCCGATCGCGAACGCCGCCAGCGCGAACGGCGCCGCCCACAAGAAGACGCTGTGCATCCCGTCGGCGATCGCGGTGAGCACGGTGTCGCGCGCGGCGGCCGGAAGCTGGTGGAGGGTGGCCGGGTCGATGTGCGCCCCGCCACCGCCGGTCAGCCTGTCCGCACCCGGCATGCCGGCGAGGGAGTGGGTCAGCCGGCTGGCGAAGATCGCCCCGAACAGCGACACCCCGAACGACCCGCCGATCGAGCGGGCGAACGTCGAGGTGCTGCTGGCCACGCCCATGTCCTTGGCCTCGACGCTGTTCTGCACGATGAGCAGCGTGACCTGCATCAGCAGGCCCATCCCGATGCCGAGGATCACCATGTAGACCGACAGGGTGAGCTTGGTGGTGCCGGTGTCCATCAGCGACAACGCGAAGACACCCACGGTCAGCATCGCGCCACCGGCGATCGGGAACGCCCGGTAGCGGCCGGTCCGGGTGATCACGGTGCCGACGACGAGGGACACCACCAGCGACGCGGCCATCATCGGCAACAGCAGAAGGCCGGAGTTCGTGGCCGAGGCGCCCTGCACGGTCTGCTGGAACAACGGCAGGAAGGTCACCGCGCCGAACATCGCGAAGCCGACCAGGAAGCCCATCAGGGTGGCCGCGGTGAAGTTCCGGTCGCGGAAGAGCCGCAGCGGCAGGACGGGTTCGGCGGCCCGGCGTTCGGCGACCACGAACCCGGCCGCCGACACCACGCCGAGGGCAGCCAGCCCGAGGATCTGTGCCGATCCCCAGGCGTACTGCGTACCGCCCCAGGTGGTCACGAGCACCAGGGACGTGGCGGCCACCGTCAACAGCGCGGCGCCCAGGTAGTCGATGCGGTGGCTGATCCGGTGCCGCGGCAGGTGCAGGGTCGTGCCCACGAGGACGAGGGCGAGTACGCCGACCGGGAGGTTGACGTAGAACGCCCAGCGCCAGGAGAAGTGGTCGGTGAGGAAGCCGCCGAGCAGCGGCCCGCAGATCGTGGCGGCGGCCATCGTCGCCGACATGTAGCCCTGGTAGCGTCCGCGCTCCCGCGGCGGGATGAGGTCGCCGATGATCGCCATCACGCCGACGATCAGGCCGCCGGCGCCGAGGCCCTGCAGGGCGCGGAAGCCGATCAACTGGACCATGCTCTGCGCCATCCCGGACAGCGCCGAGCCGACCAGGAAGATCACGATGGCGCCGACGAAGAGGCGCTTGCGGCCGTAGAGGTCACCGAGCTTGCCGTACAGCGGTGTGGAGACGGTGGACATCAGGACGTAGGCGGTGACCACCCAGGACAGGTGGTCCAGGCCGCCCAGCTCGCCCACGATCCGCGGCATGGCGGTGCCGACGATCATCTGGTCGAGCATGGCGAGCAGCATCGCGAGAAGCAGGCCCGGCAGGACGACGAGGACTTCCCGTCGAGCCGGTGGGGTCACGGTGGTGGTCACTGGATCTCCGCTGGGTGAGTCTGGCCGGCTGCGTCGCCAGGCTGCCGGGGCACTGCGGCTGCCATGTGCGGTGGCCTACTTACCGGCCGGCCAGTAGGCTTACTTGCCGTACGGTAAGTTGCCAGCTAACCGGCCGTCAAGTAAATACCTCGTCAAGTCAGGCTTCCCCGCCCCGGTCACGGAGGACACATGCCGCAACGCCCGAACGAGCCGTCCGATCAGCCCAGGCGCGCCCGGTCCACCGGGAGCGGCCGCGCTGGGGGCGGTTCGGAGAGCCGGGCAGAGCCCCGCACGGGCCGGTCGGAAAACGTCAGCGCGGGTGGCCGTTCGGACACCCGGGGGCGGATCCAGGAGGTGGCGCTGGAACTGTTCGCCGAGCAGGGGTACGACTCCACCTCGCTGCGGGAGATCGCCGACCGGCTTGGCGTGACGAAGGCGGCGCTGTACTACCACTTCCGTTCCAAGGAGGAGATCGTCGTCGCGACGGTGGAGGACTTCCTTGCCGACATCGACGATCTGGTCGCCTGGGCGGAGGAACAGCCCCGGACCACCCGGACCCGGCACGAGGTGCTGCGCCGCTACTCCGACATCGTCCGCGTCCGGTTCCCGTCGATGAGGTTCTTCCAGCAGAACCCCGCCGGGATGCACAAGTCGGGGCTGGGTGAGCGGTTCCAGGAACGCATGGGCGCGCTGCACGGGGTGCTCTACGACGGGGGTCCGCCGCAGAACCGGATCCGGGCGTTGCTCGCGGTCGTCAGCATGCACATGGCCGCGGCGCTCAGCCGGGACTCCGGAATGCCCCTCGGCGCGGGCCTGGGGCTGAGCGTGGAAGAGGCGAACCAGGCCGCCCTCGACGTCGCGTTCGGCCTGGTCGACGCCGAGAACGCCGAGAACGCCGAGAACGCCGAGAACGCCGGAGAGGGTCAGGCGGGCAGGCGGCGCGGCATGGCGACGTAGACCACGTCCTGTCCGGACTCGGCGTCGGGTGCCGCGCAGCCGGTGAGCAGGGCGGGACGGATGCCCTCCTGGAAGCCCAGCCGGACGTACTCGGAGTCGAAGCCCTCCAGGCCGTCGAGCAGGTAGCCCGCGTTGAAGGCGACCGTGCCGCCGTCGCCGTCGAGGTGCCCCGCGAGACGTTCCCGGCCGCGGGTGTCGACGTCCCCGGCGGCGCCCACGACCACCTCGTCGGGGCCGATCGTCAGGACGACCGCGGCGTACCGGTCGGCGACGATGCACACCCGTCGCAGTGCCGCGCGCAGCTCCTCGACGGCCAGGACGACCGTGCCCACGAAGTCGGTGGGGACCTTCGTCCGCAGCGCGGGATAGGTGTCGTCGAGCAGCCGGAGTGTGGTGAGCCGCTCGTCGAGGCCCAGGCTGAGCACGGCCTCGCCTTCGCCGCCGAGGCCGACGGTGAGCAGGTCGGTGCCGGCGCCGAGGCTCCTCGTCGCGTCGGCGAGCATCCGCGCGGGAACCACGGCGCGGGCGGGCAGGTCGGGCCCGGTCGCCTTCCACGGCACCTGGTGGATCGCCACCCGGAACCGGTCGGAGGAGGTGAGTGTGACCGACTCCGCGTCGAACTCCAGCAGCGTGCCGGACAGGACGGGTACGGCGTCGCCGCGGATCGCGATGCGTGACATCTGGGCGACGGCACGGGCGAACGGTGCGGCGTCGAGCGCCCCCACCGGGGCGGGCGGTGTCGGCAGCTCGGGATAGTCGGCCAGCGGCAGCGTCGGCAGGGTGAACTCGGTCGCGCCGGCGCTGATCTCCACCACGCCCTCGCGGGTGTGCACCCGCACCTGGCCCTGCGGGAGCGCGTGCACGATCTCGGCGAAGACCCGGCCGGGCAGCAGCAACTCACCCGGCTCGTCGACCTCGGCCGGCAACAGCACGGTGGAGCTCGCCTCGTAGTCATAGCCGGTGAGGCGGACGGCATCGTCGTCGGCGGACACCCGCAGCCCGCTCAGCGCCGGGATCGGCGCGGCGGTGCCCGCCGTGTGCCGGGCGGCGAAGGTGGCGGCCCGCCCGAGCCGGGTGCTCTCGCTGACGAATCTCATGGCGTCCCTCCGTGGTGTGCCGTGCTGGCTCCCCCGCCCGAGCCGGTCTGGGGCGTCGGTCCAGGGTGTCCAGACCCTAGAGGTCCCCACCGACAGGCCGGACAGGAACAGCCGGAGTGACGCTGCCGGCTCAGATCGCGGCGATCGTCCAGCCGACCTCGTGCCGCTGGCCCGGGGCGAGGACCACCAGGTCGGTGCCGGAGTTGAACGCGTCCGGCGGGCAGGTCATCGGCTCCACCGCCAGCCCGGACCGGTCGAGCTCGGCCTCGGGGCGGTCGGCGGTGTGCACCTGCACCCACGGGCAGCCGGCGTCCCAGCGCAGCTCCACCCCGTACCCCTCGGCCGTGCGTACTCGCGCGCGGACCACCCCGTCCGGTTCGGCGGCGAGCGCGGTGTAGGCGTGGTCGAGGAAGGTCGCCCCGATCGTCCTCGGCGTACGGAAGTCGTAGTCGGTGCCGGCCACCTCGGCCAGGCCCCGCGGCACCAGGCGGTCCTCGGTGACCTCGAGGTACCTGCCGGCAGGAAGCTCCAGCGACCAGTCGTCGACCCGGCCAGGCCCGGCCACGAGGTAGGGGTGCGGCGCGCAGCCGAAGGGCGCGTCGACGTCGCCGGCGTTGACCGCGGCGACCGTGCAGGCCAGGCCCGCCTCCGAGAGTTCGTACGTCGCCCGCAGGTCGAGCAGGAAGGGGTAGCCGGTCTGCGGGAACAGCCGGTGCGCGAGCTCGACCCGCTCCGGGGTGCGGTCGACGACCTGCCAGCTCGACCAGGCCACCAGTCCGTGCAGCGCGTTGTGCCGGTCGGGTTCGGTCAGCGCGAGCTGGTAGCTCTGCCCGCCGAACTCGTAGGTGCCGTCGATGACGCGGTTGGGCCACGGCGCGAGGACCGCGCCGCGAAAGACCGGGCGTACCTCGTCGGCGGCGAACCCGGCGACCAGGTCGCGCCCGTCGTGCCGCAGCTCGCGCAGCGTCGCGCCGACCTCGGTGACGGTCGCCGTGTAACCCGCCGCGCTGATGGAGTGTTGTTCGCCGCTCGCCTGCACGTGATGGTCCTTCCTCAGCGTGGTCCTTCGGACGAAACCATCCTGCCCTACGCCGATCTTGCCCGGCTCCGGCTCCGGGTGGCGCGCGGGCGAGTTGGGTAGGTTGAACCGCATGGCCGAGCCGACAGGAACCGAGCCGACAGGAACCGAGCCGACAGGAACCGGACCCACGGGGGCGGAGCCCACGGATGTGGAAGCCGACGCCGAGCTGATCGGCGCCGTGCTGACCGGCGCCGAGCTGACGGGGAAGGGCGCGATCGTCACCGGCGGCTCACGCGGCATCGGCCGGGCGATCGTCGAGCGCCTGGCCCTCGACGGTGCCGAGGTGGTGTTCACCTACCGGAGCGACGAGGCGGCCGCGACCGAGGTGGTCTCGAAGGTGGCGGCGGCCGGTGGAGTCGCCCATGCGGTACGCATGGATCTGGTCGACGCGGCCCAGGTCAGGGCGCTGTTCGCGGAGGCCGAGCGGCTGCTCACCAGGCTGGACATCGTTGTGCACAACGCGGTCGCGGTCCAGGTCAGCGAACGCACCACGCTGGCGCTGACCAGTGACGACGACTTCGACGTGATGGTGACCGCGAACGTCCGCGGCGCGTTCGTCGTACTGCAGGAGGCTTCCCGGCGGGTCCGCGACGGCGGTCGGATCATCACGATCTCCACGCTCAACACCCAGGTTCCGGTCGCCGGCAACGGGCTCTACCAGGCAGCCAAGGGCGCGATCGAACTCCTCACCGTCACCGCGTCCAAGGAACTCGGTGGCCGTGGGATCACCGTCAACATCGTTTCGCCGGGCGCCACGGACACCGACCTGCTGCACGCGTCGAACCCGCCGGAGGCGCTCGCCGCGATCCCGAAGATGACGGCGCTCGGCCGCCTGGGCACCCCGGACGACATCGCGAACGTCGTCGGCTTCCTCGCGCGTTCGGAGTCCGGCTGGCTGACCGGGCAGAACATCCGCGCCACCGGCGGCCTTCCCTGATGGGACCGCGCTGATGGGACGTGCGTACGCGGGTTTACGGCCGGGCTTCGGCCCGAGGAGGCGGGCCCGGTGACGGGGCGCAGCCTGCTCGGCCCGGGCGACGAGGACGACGACCCCGCCCCGAGCGGACCCGCACACCCTGATCCCGTGCGCCACGACCCAGTACCTCCGGACCTCGTAGGTCCGGATCTCGTAGGTCCGGATCTCGTCGGCCCGGATGCTGTACGCCCTGGGCCGCCCCGGCTGCCGGATCCACCTGGACCGCCCCATCCGCCCGACCGGCCGGGGGAGTACGAGGGTCCCGGGTACGACCCACCCGGCGCGCACGTCGGCGGAGTACCGGTCACGATGCGCGCGGCGTACGTCGACCGGCTCGGTCCGGCCGAGAACATCCGGGTGGGCGAACTCGTCGTACCCGCCCCGGCTCCGGACGAGGTGCTGGTCCGGGTGGAGGCGGTGGCGGTCAACCCGGTCGACACCTACATCCGTTCGGGTCGCTACCGGACTCCGCTGCCGGGGTTCCCGTTCGTGGTCGGCCGCGACCTGGTGGGCGTGGTCGAGACGTGCGGCGCCGCGGCCGAGGCGTTCGTGCCGGGGCAGCGGGTGTGGACGAACGGACTGGGGTACGCCGGACGGCAGGGCGCGGCGGCCGAGTACGCCGTCGTCCCCGTGGATCGGCTCTACCCCCTGCCGGACGGGCTGGATCCGGTTCGGTCGGTGGCGGTGTTCCACCCGGCGGTCACCGCGTACCTCGGGCTGTTCCGGCACGTCGGTGGCGTCGGCCCCGGGGACACGGTGGTGGTCGGCGGCGCCGCCGGCAACGTCGGAAGCTGCGTCAGCCGCCTCGCCGCGTTCGCCGGTGCCCGGGTGATCGCCCTCGCCCGGACAGAGGACGCCACCTGGTGCCGAAACCACGGCGCGGCCGCCGTCGTCGACTTCCGCGTCGAGGACCTGCGCGACCGGCTGGCCGCGGAGGCACCCGGCGGCGCGACGGTGTGGTTCGACACGTCCGGGCGGATCGACCTGGAGTTCGCGGTGGAGGTCCTGGCCGACCGGGGCGCGGTGGTCCTGGTCGCCGGGCGGCCCGAGCCCGCCGCGTTGCCGATCTCGCCGTTCTACCTCAAGTCGCTGCGGCTGCTCGGCTTCGTGATCACCACCGCGCCTGCCGCCGAGCTGGCCGACGCCGCGCGGGTCGTTTCGGCCCACCTCGCCGCGGGGCGCCTCGACGTGCGGATCGGCGAGGTGCTGCCGCTGGACCAGGCGGCCCACGCCCACCAGCTGGTCGAGCACCGCGTACGCGGCCGGGTGATCCTGGTGCCGCGGACCTGACCACACCAGGTCCGCGGCACCAGGGTCACGGCACAGGCGACGGCTCACCGGGACCGGAACGGCCCGCCTACACGACGGCGCCCCTACCCGACCGCTGCGCCCGCTTCCGCGCCGCCTTCGCCGGCGACTTCGTACGGACCCGCGGCGGCCCGGTGCCACTCCTCGCCTGCAACTCCACCGCCAGCGGCGTCGCGGTGAAGCTTGAGGAGTACGTACCGACGAACAACCCGACCAGCAACGCGACCGCGAAGTCGGTGAGCGACTCTCCACCCAGGATGGCGAGGGCCGCCAGGATGAACATCGCGCCCAGCCCGGTGTTCACCGTCCGCGGCACCGTCTGCAGGACCGCGAGGTTGGCGTTCCGCGCGAACGGCGTCTTCGGGTTGCCGGCCCACAGCTCGCGTACGCGGTCGAACACCACCACCGTGTCGTTGACCGACAGGCCGATGATGGTGAGCGCGGCGGCGAGGAATACACCGTCGATCGGCTTTCCCAGCCAGGCGAACAACCCGGTCACGATCACGATGTCGTGGAGCATCGCGAGCACCGCCGCGACGCCGAACGTCCATCGGAACCGGATCGCGAGATAGACCATCTGCGCGAGCAGCGCGACCCCGAGCGCGATCAGCGCCTTGACCCGAAGCTCGTTGCCGAGACTGGGACCGATCAGTTCGTCGCGTTGCTTGGTGACCTTGCCGCCGAGTTCGCCGAGGGCCCGCTGGATCTCCAGCGCCTGTCCGGTGCTGAGCTCGCCGGTGCGGACGGTGATGTTGTCCCCGTTGGACTCCTGGACCACCGCGCGGGGGAAGCCGGCGTCGGTGACCGCCTGCCGGGCGGCGTTCACGTCGACGGGCTTGCTGGTGGAGTACTCCACCAGCCGTCCGCCGGTGAACTCCACGCCGTAGTCGAGCCCGCGGACGACGATCCCGGCACCGGCCACGATGACCACCAGGGCGCTGAGCGCGAGCCACAACCGGCCCCGCTTCATCAGGTCGGGACTGCGTTCGATCAGCCAGGTGCGGACCCGCCCGATCGAACCGAGCCCGGTGATGCCCGGGCGGTTGTGCACGAACGTACGCCGGACGGCCCAGTCGGTGAACAGCCGCGCCACCACCAGCGCCGACACCATCGAGGCGAGCACACCGATCGACAACGTGACGCCGAAACCGCGGACCGGACCGGAGGCCAGGAAGAACAACAGCCCGGCGGCCAGCAGCGTGGTGACGTTGGAGTCCAGGATCGCCGACCACGCACCCTTGTAGCCGCGCGTCAGCGCGGTGGACAGGCCCTTCTGCGGGTTGGCGGCGTACTCCTCCCGGGCGCGTTCGAACACCAGAACGTTGGCGTCGATCGCCATGCCGATGGCGAGCACGAACCCGGCCAGGCCGGGCAGCGTCAGGGTGGCGCCGAGCGCGACCAGGATGGCGTACGAGATCAGCGCGTAGCAGGCCAGTGCGACCGTGGCCAGCGTGCCCATCAGCCGGTAGACGACGATGATGAACAGCCCGGTGAGGGCCAGGCCGATCACCGCGGCCTTGGCGCTCGCCTCGATCGCCTCGGCGCCGAGCGTCGGGCCGACGGTGCGCTGCTCGATGATCTCGACCGGCACCGGGAGGGCGCCACCCTTGATCAGTACCGCGAGCTCCTGCGCGGACGCCTGGTCGAAGTTGCCGGTGATCTGGGTGCTGTCGCCGGGCATACCGACGTTGCAGCCGATGCTCGGATCGACCTGCGGTGAGGAGATCACCTTGTTGTCCAGCACGATCGCGATCCGCCGGGTCGGGTCGCCGGGCTGCGCGCACGCGGCCTTGGCGGTGAGTTCCTTCCACGCGCCGCCGCCCTTGCCGTTGAAGTCGATGGTGACGAACCAGCCCAGGCCCTGCTGCGGGTCGGTCGCTCCGGCCGCGTCCTTCACACCTTCACCGGTCAGCGCCGAGGGGCCGAGCCGGAGCCGCTGGCCGCTCTCGTCCCCGAGGATGCGTTCGCCCGCCTTGGCCTTCTCCGCAGGCTGGGCGATGCCGAGGACCGGGTGGAACGTCAACTGCGCCGTACGGCCGATGGCCTGCTCGGCCTCGCGTGGGTCCTGCACGCCCGGAAGCTCGACGATGATCCGGCGCTCACCGGACCGGGTGAGGTTGGGCTCGGACACACCGAGGGCGTCCACCCGGCGGTTGAGGACCTGCAGGGCACGGTCGGTGGACTCGGCGTTCGCCTTGGCGGTCGGGCTGTCCCGGGTCTCCAGGACGATCTGGGTGCCGCCGCGCAGGTCCAGGCCGAGCCGGGCCGGGGTGCTGACGGCGAAGTACAACGCGAGAGCGAGGACGCCGAACGTCAGCAGGGCGCGGAGGAGCGGTGCGCGTGAACCCGGTGGCCGGGACGCTGGTCTGTTCCTGGACTTGGTGGCGGACGCGGACGAGCGTGCGCGCGCCGACGAGCGGGCGGACGCGGACGGGCGTTCGGGCGTGGAATCTCCGGACACGGTGGCTCCGAGATGGTGTGGCGGGACTGGACGCGGACGCCTGCGCGCGATGCCGCACCGGCTGGCGGTGCGGTGGCCGCGGTTCAGGCTGCGTGCGGTCCCGGTGGCGCCCGGACGCCGGTGCCGCCGAGGACGGCCGGAGCATGACCGATCCGGTCACGGTCGGTGGAGGCGTGGCCGGCCGGCCCGTACGAGTCGGGCCGGTCGGTGGAGACGGCCCACGCCGTCGGATGGGCGGTGCCTGAGCCGTGGGTGTACCCGCGGGCGGCGGTGGCGCCGTGGGTGGGCCGGGTGAGATGCGTGGCCCGGGTGGCGGCCTGGACGGTCCGGTCCGCTCGGGTGGCCGACCGCGCCTGCGATTGTTGGGACTGCGACTGCTTCGACTGCGACTGTGACTGGGTACGGCGGGAGGGGGCGCGCTGGCGCTGCTCCGTGCCCGCCGACCCGCCGGTCTGGCCGCTCGCGGTGCTGATCGCCCGGTGCGCGGTCGTGGCCATGGGCGCGCCGCCGGCGAACAAACCGGCACAGACCGCTCCGGACAGGAGCAACCCCACCAGGACGGCCCAGGTCCGCGCCAGCCTCGCCGGAGAGGTGGGGCCGGCGGACGGCGACGCGGGCGCCCCCGAACGGGACACGGCGGTCGACGTGCGCGCCACGGCGGGTCCCTCCGGTCGGTTCGGTCGGCGGTACGGGTGTCGGCCGTACGTGCTGCTGGGGTGCTGCGTGGTGGTTCGGCCGCCCTGCGGCTTTCGGCACCGGTGAGGACCAGCGTCCCCGGGAAGTGGTCAGTCTAGGCATGTGTCGGCCGGCGGAGCGCCCCCGCGCGTCCGAGCCGCTCGGCGGCGGTGGCACGATCGACGCAAGGGACGCGGAGCGAGAGGCGGTAGGCATGGCGGCGGGGTCTGCGGGGTCTGCGGGATCGGTGGCCGGGGACGGTTCGACGGCCGGCGGTGACCGGGTGTCGGAGCTGTTCGACCCGGCGGCGTGGAAGCCGGTCGACGGGTTCGACGACCTCACCGACGTGACCTACCACCGGGCGCTGGACCAGGGGACGGTCCGGATCGCGTTCCACCGGCCGGAGGTCCGCAACGCGTTCCGCCCGCACACCGTCGACGAGCTCCATCGCGCGCTCGACCACGCTCGCACCACCCCGGACGTGGGGTGTGTGCTCCTGACCGGCAACGGTCCCTCACCCAAGGACGGCGGCTGGGCGTTCTGCTCCGGTGGTGACCAGCGCATCCGGGGCCGCTCCGGCTACCAGTACGCCGACGGCACCGGCGGCGACGCCGGGGGGACGGCCGACCGGGCGCGGCTCGGCCGGCTGCACATCCTCGAGGTGCAGCGGCTGATCAGGTTCATGCCGAAGATCGTGGTCTGCGTCGTACCCGGCTGGGCTGCGGGCGGTGGGCACAGCCTGCACGTGGTCGCCGACCTCACCCTGGCCAGCCGCGAGCACGCGCGGTTCAAGCAGACCGACGCCGACGTGGCCAGCTTCGACGGCGGGTTCGGGTCGGCCTACCTCGCCCGCCAGGTCGGGCAGAAGTTCGCCCGGGAGATCTTCTTCACCGGCCGCGCCTACGACGCGGAGGAGGCACACCGGATGGGCATGGTGAACGCCGTCGTTGCGCACGCCGACCTCGAACGCGAGGCCCTGGCGTGGGCGCGGGAGATCAACGGCAAGAGCCCCACCGCGCTGCGGATGCTGAAGTATGCCTTCAATGCGGTCGACGACGGGCTGGTGGGCCAGCAGTTGTTCGCCGGTGAGGCGACCCGGCTCGCCTACATGACCGACGAGGCGCAGGAGGGCCGGGACGCGTTCCTGGAGAAGCGTTCGCCCGACTGGTCCGAGTTTCCCTTCTATTACTGAGTTCTGAACGGGTTTCCGGCGACTGCTGTTCGTCAGGGCGGGGATTTTCGCCGGCCCGTTCTGTGACCTCCACCGCGTTGTGCCGTTGGGATCTGCCTAGCCGAACCCGCGGTCGTGGTGTTTTTGGTGTGCCGATCCCCCGGTCGGCCTAGCCTGATCCGTAAGGATCCGGGGCGGACAACGAGGTCACCCTGGATCCGTTGCGGAGTGGTCGCGGAGTGACTGGTGTGGGGCTCGAGCCGTCCGGGGGAGGCGCTGCCCTGTGCAGGAAGCCGCAGGCGTCTTCGAACGCTCGGGCTCTGCTCTTCGCTACCGGATGGCGGGCCCGGGAGACGGCCCCGTGGTGGTCCTGGGTGCCGGCCGCTGGCTGGACCACCGGATGTGGGATCCGCAGCTGCCGGCGTTGTGGGAAGCGGGATACCGCACTCTCACCTGGGATCTGCCGTCGCCGCGGCCGTGCGAACGCCGGACCTTCGGACGAGGACTCTTCACCCGCAGGGAATCCGAGCGTCCGCCCGACGCCGTACCCGACGTGTCCGTCCCGGTCGAGTCGGTGCCGATCGACCACGTACGCACGTATCCCATGCCTGTCGTCAAGGAGAACCTGACGGTACGCGGGCTGGCGGAAGCCCTGCTGGAGTTGGTGGATCGGCTCCGCGCGCACCGTCAACTCGTTCTTGTCGGCCATTCCTTCGGCGCCCAGGTTGCCCAGGAGGCCGCGTTCCTGCGTCCGGAACGCGTGGCGGGGTTGGTCGTCGTCGCGGCGCGCTGTCTCACCCTGCCGCGCCGGCCGTGGCCGATGTCGTGGCCGGTGCCGGCGCACCGGTCGGCGGGGCTCGCGGCAGTCGCCTTCGCGACGCGTTCGGTCGCCCGCATCCGGCAGGGGGCCGCCCGTGCGGCGGGGATCGACGCGGCGACCCAGACCCACGCCTACACGGCGATGGAACGCCTTGACAAGTCGCGGTTGACACAGGTGTGGGGCGCGGGTGTGGCAGCCGTTCACCCCGAACCCGGCTACCGGATCAACCAGCCACTGCTGCTCGTACGCGGTGAGTTCGACCGGACGAGCCGGCTCGGCCGGCAGGCCCGGCGGTGGCTCGACCGGGACCCGCGTGCGGAGTACGAGGTGGTGGAGCGGGCCGGCTACCTCGCCAACCTGGACAACCCGCGGGCGTTCAACCGCCTGCTGCTGGAGTTCCTGACGGCCCGGCATCCGGCGCCGCGGGTCCGTACTCCCCGGCCGTAGGGACTCACCGAGCCGTCGAGCGGGCCCAGGCGCGCACTGCCGCCTCGCCTCGCAGGACAGCGCTGTTCAGGTCGGCCGCGGAGACGGGCTCGCCCCGGGCGCCGGTTCTCAATCGGGCCCGTGCCTCCCACACTCCGTCGGCGTACCTCGTCAGCACCGGCAGGCCCGCCCGCGCGAACAGTCGTTCCGTACCTCCCGGACCCCCCGGACCCGCCGAGCGCGCCGGACCCGCGTGCCCCGTCCGGTCGGCCGTGCTGACCGCGACGAGTTCGGTCACGCCGTCGGCGAGGGCGCGGCGGGCCAGACCCCGGACGAGAAGGGTGCCGATGCCGCGCCGTTGCCAGCCGTCCTCCACCAGCAGTCCGACCTCGTGCGCCCCGCCCGGCGCGCCCGCCCGATCGTGAGGCGGGTCCTGTGGCAGGCACTGGGCCATGCCGACCAGCTGGCCGGACTCCGCGAACGCCAGCAGGGAGAAGCCCTCCGGGGGCGCTGCGAGGCGTTCGAGCCAGCGGACCGGCAGCCGCTCGCCGTCGTCGGCGACGAACCTCGCCTCCCGCGCCGACCGGCTGCACCGGGCCAGCAGATCGGCGACGTGACCGGCGTCCTCCGGGCCGCCGAGCCGGATCCGCAGCCGGGACCCGTCCGTCAGCACCACCCGGCCACCGGCGTTCGCCTGGTCGCGGGCGACGACGGCGGCCACGGCCACCAGCCGGTCCACGCGGGCGCGTTCCACCCAGGTGAACGGCGCCCACTCCCGGCGAACGACGACGAAACCGCGCCGGCCCGGCCACCCGACGGTCAGGTGATGCGGTGAGTCCGGCGGCGGCTGCCCGCACAGGTCCGCACTGTCGGCGCCGACGAGCCGGCACAAGAGCGCCGGCAGCGCAGCGGGGTCCTCGACCAGGCGGGCGGCCAGGGTGAGGGCCTGACTCGGTCCGTCGACGAGTTCCTGCACCCGTGCCCGGCGTACGCGTACCGGCTCCGCACCGCCAGAGCCGTCAGTGCCGCCAGCGCCGCCCGTACCCGCGAGCACCTGCGCGAGGTCGCCCGCCTCGATCGCCTCGGGCACGTCGACGAACAGGTCGTCGTGCACGTGCTCGAGGTCGCAGCCGTGGACGTCGATGCCGACCACGTTGCCGCGCACGGCGCCGAGCGCCGTGGCGAGCTGGGCCAGCTTGCCGGGAATGTCGCGGACTCTGGTCCGCACCTGCCACAAGGTCACCACGTCAGGATGCGGTCGCCATGTTTCGGGCCGGGGTCGGCCAGTGTTGCGGCCAGGCAAAATCCGCTGGATACGATGCGCGACGAGAGCCGGTTCGCCGTGGATGCCCACGAACGCACCGAACCGGCCCAGCCCCCCGAATTCCTGCGAAGGAGACCGATGCGCGCCGCGAGGATGTACGGCCGGCAGGACCTGCGGATCGAGGACGTCCCCGCGCTCGGCAGCCCTCCGCCCGGCTGGGTCCGGCTGAAGGTCGAGGCGGCCGGGATCTGCGGCACCGACCTCGAGGTCTACCTGAACGCCCGCCGGTCCGAGGAGCCGCCGCTGGCCGAGCGCGAACCGCTGACGATGGGCCACGAGTCCGCCGGGGTGGTCGTGGAGGCCGGGCCCGGAGTGGACCTGCCGGTGGGCCGGCGGGTCGCGGTCGAGGGCCACCTGTTCTGCGGGGAGTGCTTCTGGTGCCGGCGCGGCGACTACGCCCTGTGCGTGAGCCTGCGGTCGACCGGCCAGGGCGCCGACGGGGGACTGGCCGAGGAGATGCTGGCACCCGCGCGCATCTGCCTGCCGTACTCCGACGCCCTCACCCCCGAAGAGGCGGCGGTCACCGAACCCACCTCGGTCGCGGTGCGCGCGGTGCGGCGTTCGCGGCTGGAACCCGGCTCGACGGTCGCCGTCGTCGGCGGCGGAACGATCGGGCTCCTGGTGGCCCAGGTCGCCCGGCTGCGCGGCGCCGAACGCGTCGTCGTGGTGGAGCCGGTGGCCGAACGCCGCGCGCTCGCCGAACGCCTGGGTGTGGACCGCGCGGTGAGCCCCGACGAGGCCGAGGACGCGCTGAAGGAGCTGACCGACGGCGTGGGTCCGGACGTGGTGTTCGAGGCGGGCGGAAAGCTCGCGGCCGTACGCAGTGCCGTGCAGTGGACCCGCAAGGGCGGCCGGACGGTCCTGGTCGGCGTCAGCGGCGACACCCTCGACCTGAACCTCATGTCGTTCCTGCTGGGCGAGAAGGAACTGATCGCCTCGCTGTCGCACACCTACGATGTCGACTTCCCGGAGGCGATCGGGCTGCTGGAGTCCGGGAAGGTCGACGTGCGCCCGCTGATCACCGACCGGATCGGCCTGGACCAGGTGGTGACGCACGGGTTCGACGCCCTGCACCGCGAACCCGCCGCCCACCTGAAGGTCGTCGTGCTCCCCAACGGCCGGCCGGACCGGATCCTTCACGGCGCGCCTGGGCAGGTCGGCGCCTAGTGGGCGGAGTCGTGGCCCGCTTGGTCGAATCCGGCTGGATCGCGGCTGAGGCACCTCCGGATCTCAGGCGTCCCGGGAGCGGAACACCGCGAAGGACACCATCAACAGGACGGCGGTGAAGCCGGCCATCAGGCCCAGCCCTGTCCAGGGGGCGAGTCGTTCCGCGTGGGGGACGGTGGTGGTGACCTGGAGGCCGGCCGAGATCGGCCAGTACGTGGTCACCCAGTCTCCGACGGCGTCGGGCATGAGCCTGGGCCCGATGATGGGGATGACGAAGTTGACCGCCACCACCACGGTCGTGGCGGCCATCGTGTCGCGCAGCAGGGAGCCGAACGCCACGCCGGTGAGGCCCACCAGGACCCAGATCAGCCCCATGCCGACGACGGCCCGCAGCACGCCGGCCTGGCCGAGCGCGGCGGGCGGGGCCCCGGCGGCGCTGATCACGGTCTGGCCGAACAGAAAAGCGCCGAAGGCGGCGATCTCCCCCGTCACAAGGGCGATCAGGCCGAATGTCCAGACCTTGGCGGCCAGCAGCCGTCCTCGCCGTGGGACCACGGTCAGGCTCGTGCGGATCATTCCGGTGGCGTACTCGGAGGTCACCACCAGCACGCCGAGCGAGCCCACGGCGATCTGGACGAACAGGAACCCGCCGTACATGCTGATGTAGGTGGCGTCGAACGCCGCTCCCGCCCCTCGGTAGCCCCTGCTCGCGCCGTTGGCGGTGAGGGCGCCAGCGCCCACCATCACGGCGACAGTCGCCAGCAGGATGGCGACGTTGGACGGGATCGTGCGGAACTTGGTCCACTCCGACCGCATGGTGCCCGCCATGGCGCTCATACCGCACTCGCCTGGAACTCGACGCTGTCACGGGTCAGATCCATGTATGCCTGCTCCAACGAGCGTTGTGGTGTCAGCTCCGTGAGCACGACCCGGGCGGCAAGCGCGGCCTCGCCGATCCTCCTCGGCTCCAGCCCGGTGACGACGAAGGAGCCGTCGGTACCCTGCTGGACGGAGCCGCCCGCCTCGACCAGGTGAGGGACGAGCCGGTCCTGGTCGTCCGCCCGCACCAGGACGTTGGAGCCCTGCCGGACGAACTCGCCGATTCCGATGTCCGCGATCAGTCTTCCCTTGCCGATGACGATGAGATGGTCGGCGGTCTGCGCCATCTCACTCATCAGATGGCTGGAGACCAGGACCGTGCGCCCTTCGCCTGCCAGTCCGCGCATCAGCTCCCGGATCCACCTGATGCCCTCGGGATCCAGGCCGTTGACCGGTTCGTCGAACAACAGCACCTTCGGGTCACCGAGCAGCGCCACCGCGATTCCGAGCCGTTGGCTCATGCCCAGGGAGAAGGATCCGGCCCGTTTGCGTGCCACCGATTCCAGCCCGACCAGCTGCAGCACCTCGTCCACCCGCTTGTCCGCGATGCCGTTGGTCTGGGCGAGGCAGCGGAGATGGTTGCGGGCCGTACGCCTGCTGTGCAGCGCGCGGGCGTCCAGCAGGGCGCCCACCTCGCGCATGGGTCTGGCCACGCCCACGTAGCTGTGGCCGTTGACCGTCACGGTCCCGGCATTCGGCCTGTCGAGGCCGAGGATCATTCTCATGGTGGTCGACTTTCCCGCTCCGTTCGGGCCGAGAAAGCCGGTGACCCGGCCGGGCTCGACGGCGAACGTCAGATCGTCCACGGCTGCCCTGTCGCCGAAACGCTTCGTCAGTCCGTCTATCCGGATCACGTCAGGTGCCTCTCGTACGTGTTCTTCGATCAAGTCCTCCGGCCTCGAGCGCGTTCCTCCGAGCACGAAGGGCAAGCCGAGTCGGGGATTCCGGGTCAGGGGCGGAGGTAGGCGAGGACGGCCATCACCCGGCGATGGTCGGACAACGACGGTGCCAGGCCGAGCTTGGCGAAGATGTTGCCGATGTGCTTCTCCACCGCGCCCTCGCTGACCACGAGCCGCTGACAGATCGCGGTGTTCGTACGGCCCTCGGCCATCAGGGCGAGCACCTCGCGCTCGCGCGGCGTCAGCGAGGCCAGCGGGTCGCGCCGGGCGACCAGCAGCTGCGCCACCACATCGGAGTCGAGGACGGTGCCGCCGGCCGCGACCCGGGCGAGCCCGTCCAGGAACTCGTCCACGTCGACCACGCGGTCCTTGAGCAGGTAGCCCACCGCGCCCACCCGGTCGGCCACCAGGTCGGCGGCATAGGACTCCTCGACGTACTGCGACAGGACCAGCACCGGCGCGCCCGGCAGCCGCTTGCGTACCTCGATCGCGGCCCGCAGCCCCTCGTCGGTGTGCGTCGGCGGCATGCGTACGTCGACCACGGACACGTCCGGCTCGTGGGTGAGCACGGCGTCCACCAGGGATGGCCCGTCGCCCACGGTGGCCACCACCGTGTGGTCGGCCTCCTCGAGCAACCGGACGAGTCCCTCCCGGAGGAGTACGGAGTCCTCCGCGATCACCACGCGCACGACAGATCCCCTCGCACGACAGTCCCCTTCGACTCAGGCGTTCTGTGAGTTCTTCCACGGGAGTTCGGCGGTGAGAACTGTCGGCCCGCCGACCGGGCTCGTCACCGCGAGCAAGCCTCCCACGCCCCGTACGCGCTCGGTGAGTCCGGCCAGGCCGTGCCCCTTGGCGGTGTGTGCACCGCCGACGCCGTTGTCGGTGACGATGACGCGGACGTGGGTGCCGGTACGGCGCACCTCGACCGTGCACTGCGTCGCGGCACTGTGCTTGGCCACGTTGGTGAGCGCCTCGGCGACCAGGAAGTACGCGGTGTTCTCCACCATCAGCGGCAGGTGCTCACCGTCGGGCACGTCCACGTCGAGGTCGACCGGCACCGTCGACCGCCCGGCGACCGCGGCCAGTGCGGCCCGCAGCCCGCGGTCGGCGAGGATCGGCGGGGCGATCCCGCGGGACAGCGCCCGAAGCTCCTCCAGCGTCTCCCGGGTCGCGGTGATCGCCTCGGCCAGCATCGGCTGCACGGTCGCCGGGTCCTTGGCCAGCCGGCGCTGCGCCGAGGACAGGTCCATCGCCAGCCGGACCAGCCGCTGCTGCGGCCCGTCGTGGATGTCGCGTTCCAGCCTGCGCAGGGCCTGGGCCTCCGCGGAGACGGCCGCGTCGCGGCTCTCGGTCAGGTCGGACACCTGGCCGTGGAGTTCGGCCACCCGGTCGCTGGTCAGCATGGCCCGGGCCAGCGCGGCGTCGATCTCCGCGCAGCCCCGGACCACCGCGGGGAGGGTGAGCGCGAAGATCAGCCCCGCGGCGGTGCTGAGGGCGGCGTCGATCTGCCAGGCGTCGCCGAGGCGGAGCAGCGTGCCGAGCCCCTCGTAGCCGATGGTCCGGTCAAGGATCCAGATGTAGACGAACGACGTGAGGCCGGCCAGCGTGCCCGCCCACCAGACCAGCGTGAACCCGAAGCCCAGCACGGCCGGGAAGATCCCGAGGAGGCCGTGACCCCAGTCCGCCCAGGACTGCGCCTGCCGCAGCGGTGCGAGCATCCGGCCCACCCGGGTGTGGGGATTGCCGCCGACGTACGGCGGGCGCCGGGCCGGCCAGCCCTGCACCCACGACAGCCGGGCCCGGTCGACGGCCGCGAACCCGCGGGCGACCTTCATCGTCCCGGCCAGAACCGGCAGCCCGAGGAAGGTGACGGTCGTTCCCACACCGAGCAGGAACAACACGAGCAGCACCACGAACCGCACGATCGCCAGCGGAAATCCCACCAGGACGTAGACCGACCGGATGCCGAGCCGGTGCCAGTAGCCCCGGCGGCCGATCTCGGTCGGCGCCCTGCGGGCCAGGTCAGGGACAGTGCTGGTCATGTCAGGGACAGTACGGGCCGGTGCACGGACTTCTCCATCCGGCGGACTCCTGGTTCGCTGGTAGGGATGTCCCTACCCCTGAGGATCCTGTACCCGTCGGGAGGCGGTTCGGCGTGCGGCTGAGCGAGGACACCGTGGTGCGGCACCTGCGTGACCGGGGAGTGCTCGCCCCGGACTCCCCGGCCACGGCGTCGGTGCTGTCCGGCGGGGTGAGCGGGGCGACGTTCCTCGTGGTCGCCGAAGGCGGGCCCGTCGTTCGGACGTACGTCGTCAAGCAGCCGTTGCCCTTCCTCGCGGTGGCCGACGAGTGGCCCGCCCGGGTCGAACGCGCCGGGGTGGAGGCGGCGGCGCTGCGCTGGTACGGCGAGCTGACCCCAGCCCACCTGCCCCGCCTGGTCGACTATGACCCGGGCGGGTACGTCGTCACCATGACCGCGGCGCCGTCCAGGTGGACCGAGTGGCGGAAGGCGCTGCTGGCCGGGGTGGTCGACGTCGCCGCCGGCACGACGCTCGGGCGGGTGCTGGGCACCTGGCACGCCGCCACCGCCCGGCCGGGAGCACGCGAACGGCTCGCGGCGTACGGCGACCTCACGATGTTCGTGGAGCTTCGCGGCGACCCCTACCACCGCACCGTCGCCGCCCGCCGGCCCGACCTCGCCGCCCCGGTGCTCGGCTGCCTGGACGAGCTCCTCACCCGGCCGCGTTGTCTGGTGCACGGCGACTTCTCCCCGAAGAACGTGCTGGTCGACCCTGCCGGGGCGGCCGGCGGGCTGTGGGTGCTCGACCACGAGGTGGCGCACGCGGGCAACCCTGTGTTCGACGTCGCGTTCATGCTGCACCACCTGGTGATGAAGGGCGTCCACCTCGCCGACCGGCCCGACGGCCTCGAGGTCGTCGCGCGGCTGGCGCGCTGCGCGGAGGCGTTCCGTACGGCATACGCGCAGGCCGGCGGCCTGGCCGTGGACGAGGAGGCGGTGGTCCGGCACACCGGCGCGCTCCTGCTCGCCCGCGTCCACGGCAAGTCGCCGGCGGCGTACCTCACCGGGGAGGGGGCCGCCGCCGTGTCCGCCCTCGGCGCCCGGGCCGTGGTGGGCGGACTCGGCGGCGTCGCGGATCTCTTCCCGCGCGCTCCCGTCGGTGAGGACGCCGCGAGGACCTGATTCAGCCGGCGTCGGTGGTCGCGGCGAGGCCCGCCCAGAAACGGCACTGGTGCCGGGCGGCGAGGTCGACCGGCCGCACACCGCCGTCGGCCGGCGTGGCCAGCGCCGGTGCTGTCGTGTCGCCGGGCCGGAACGCCCGCCAGGCCGGCAGCCCGGGCCCGTTCGGGTTCCCCGTGGCGGCGAACCTCGTCCAGTAGCCGACCATCTGGTCCGACAGGTGCTGCTGCGCGGGGTCGAGGCGCAGGCCGTAGGCGCTGAAGTCGAAGACGTACGGCAGGTCGAACGCGTGGCTGGCCCCCAGCCGGAAGTTCGGCGGTGGCGGCGCGCCCAGGTTCGGCGCGGTCCGGTCGGCGAACTCGTAGGCGTACGTCGTGGTCCGCCTCGCCAGCAGCTGGGTGCCCCGCAGCGTCGGGCAGGCCCACGGCCGGTCGGAGATGACCGCCGCCCACGCCTGCGCCGGCGTACCGAACGCGGCCACCGGGTAGTGCGCGGCGACCTGCCGGCCGGCGTCGGCCCCGAACGTGCCGGTGAGCAGGTCGAGGTAGCCCTGCTCGGTCAGCGGCTGGTTGTGCTGCAGGGCGGCCGCGTTGCCGGCGCCCTCGTCGCGGTTGCCGCCGGAGATGACCGGCACCTTGCGGAAGTGCCCGGCGCGCAGCGCCACGGCGGGGTCTCGGGGGAGGAGCGGTGTGCCGTACGCCGGCATGTTGTAGGGCTGGTCGACCGCGAGCAGTCGTTCCGGCGCGACCTTCCGCAGGCAGGCGAGCGCGACGGCGGTCTGCGGGTCGGCGCAGTGCAGGTCTGCGGCGGTCTCCCTGCCGAACTCCTCGACCTGCGCCAGCGGCGCGTACGGCGCGAACGCGGGCATGCCGGGGTACCAGGTGTTCTCCGGCCAGTCCAGCAGGCAGGAACCGCTCTGCATGATCCCCTTCTGGAACAGGCCCGCCGCCGCCGGAGCGGTCAGGAACGCGCACGTGCTCATGCCGCCGGCGGACTCACCGGCCAGCGTGACGTTGTGGGGGTCGCCGCCGAAGGCCGCGATGTTGCGGCGCACCCACCGCAGCGCGGCGAGCTGGTCCTGCAGGCCGAAGTCACCGCTGCCGCGCAGGCCGGGCAGGGCGAAGTACCCGAAGACGCCCAGCCGGTAGTTGACGGTGACCACCACGACGTCGCCGCGGACCGCCAGCCGGCGGGCGTCGTAGCTGCTGCCCGCACCCGAGGTGAACCCGCCGCCGTGCACCCACACCACGACCGGACGCGGGCGCTTCGGGCCGGCGGTCGTGGGGCCGGCGGTCGCCGGGCTGGCGACGTTCAGGTAGAGGCAGTCCTCGGTGGTGCTGCCGCCGGGCACCTCGCCGGGGCCCTGCGGACACGGGTTGCCCGGGTTCGTGGCGGTCCGGACGCCGTCCCAGTGGGCCGCCGGGCGCGGGTTCGCCCACCGCAGCCGGCCGGTGGGCGGCGCGGCGTACGGAATTCCCTGGAAGAGGCGGTAGTGATCGGTGGCCGTGCCCGCGACGGGGCCGCGGTCGGTCCGCACGACCGGCCGGTCCGGCGTACCGGCCGTGCTGGGTGGCGGACCGACCGCGGTGGGGGGACCGGCGGCGAGGGCCTGGCCGGTCAGCAGGCTGGCGAGGCTCACCGTGAGGCCGGCGGCAGCGGCCATCGCCGCCGACGTACCGATTCGCTTGCGCATGCTCATCTCGCTTCGCTGTAAGGGATCTGGGCCGTTCCGTCCCCGGTCCGGGAACGGGACCACAGTGATTACAGCGAGCGGGCCGGCACCCTCACCAGCGGCGATGGGTGCGGGTGAGCCCTACGAAAGTGCTGTGCCGGTACGCCGGTCGGCTCACGCAGTCTTGCCGGTGAGCATCCCGTGCGGGTCGAGGACGAACTTCTTCGCCTCGCCCCGGTCGAAGTCCTCGTAGGCGTTCGGCGCCTCATCCAGCGGAATGACCGTCGCGTTCACCGCCTTCGCGATCTGGACCCGGTCGTGCAGGATCGCGTCCATCAGCCCTCGGTTGTAGCGCATCACCGGGCACTGTCCGGTGGCGAACTGGTGTGCCTTCGCCCAGCCCTGCCCGATCCGGATGGACAGGCTGCCGTGCCTCGCGGCCTCGTCGCTCGCGCCCGGGTCGTCGGTGACGTACAGACCCGGAATGCCGAGTTTGCCGGCCGGCCGGGTGACCTCCATGATCGAGTTCAGCACGGTCGCCGGTTGTTCGGTCGGACCGTCGTCGCCCCGCCCCTTGGCCTCGAAGCCGACGCAGTCGACCGCGGCGTCCACCTCGGGCACACCGAGGATCTGCTCGATCTGCTCGGCGAGGGTGGCGTCCTCGGTGAGGTCGGCCGTCTCGCAGCCGAAGCTGCGGGCCTGTTCGAGCCGCTGGGTGTTCATGTCGCCGACGATGGCCACGGACGCGCCGAGCAGGTACGCCGCACATGCCGCGGCGAGCCCCACCGGCCCGGCGCCGGCGATGTAGACCGTCGACCCCGAGGTCACCCCGGCCGTGTAGCAGCCGTGATAGCCGGTGGGGAAGATGTCGGCCAGCATCGCCAGGTCGAGGATCTTCTCCATCGCCTGGTCCTTGTCGGGGAACTTCAGCAGGTTCCAGTCGGCATAGGGCGACATGACGTACTCCGCCTGGCCGCCAACCCAGCCACCCATGTCGACGTAGCCGTACGCACCGCCGGGGCGTTCGGGGTTGACGTTCAGGCAGACGTGGGTGTTGCCCTGCTTGCACATGCGGCACCGCCCGCAGGCGATGTTGAACGGCACCGACACCAGGTCGCCGACGTCGATGTTCTCCACGTCCCGGCCCTTCTCCACGACCTCCCCGGTGATCTCGTGGCCGAGGACCAGTCCGGCCGGGGCGGTCGTCCGCCCGCGCACCATGTGCTGGTCGGAGCCGCAGATGTTGGTCGCGACGACCTTGAGGATCACACCGTGCGGGCACTGCCGCCCGGCGTTCTTCGGAGGTACGCCCGGCCCGGGGCGAAGTTCCAGCACCGGATAGTCGATGGTGCGGACCTCGACCTTGCCCGGTCCGATGTACTCGACTGCCTTGTTGCCAGGCATGGCTGCCTCCCTGGTCGCACGACTGACTGACGTGGCACCCAGCGGATCACCGTCGACGGCGCCGGCCGTCGAAGGATCGGACGACGGCACGGACCATCAGCGGTGGGACAGCTTCCGGACTTTCGACTGTAGTCCCGGTCCGGCCCGTGGAGGGGAGAGCGGATCCCGCTCGCGACCGGTCAGGGACCTTCGCGGTCCCCCAGAGACCCCGGCGGCGCGAGGACCATCGTCCGCGCGCCGCCGGCGACCACTGCGCGACCACTGCGCGCCTACTGCGCGGCTACTGCGCGCGGGCGAGCGCCCCCATCGGATCCCAGGCCGGCAGGACGATCGGCTCCTCCGACAGCGCGGCCCGCAGGTCCTCGGGCAGCGCGTCGCGGTGGACGGCGATCTCGAAGACGTACTCGTCGAACCACGAGTCGTTCATCGTGTAGAAGCCCTTGTCGGCGTCCTTGTCGCCCCAGCTGTTCTCCACCCGCCAGCGCCGGACCAGCTCGCCGTCCACGTCGACTCCGGTGAAGAGCATGGCGTGCGTCATCGCGGTCTCGTGGTAGAGCAGCCGCTCGGCCTTGTCCAGGTCGAACGTCGTGTCGTAGACCGAGCCGACGTCGTACAGGTCGGCGTCCCAGATGCCGATGTCGCGGCGCATCATCTTCCCGACGTCGCAGCCGAACCACACCGGCTCCCCGCTCACGATGGAGTCACGGGCCAGCCGCTTCATCACCGCCACGTCGACGTTGAGGTAGACGACCGCCTCGGCCCCGACCACGTTGCCCAGCCGGTCGACCGTGAACGTCCGGCCGCGCGGGCTGGTCTCCCGCGGGTCGTGCACGAGGCACACGTAGTCGTCGATCGGAATGCCGACGTAGCGCTGGGCGAACTCCAGCGGCGTGAGGTCGCCGTCGCGGTGGAACACCCGGTCCTTGTCCGTCCACTGCCAGGTGAACGTCTCCGGCGGCGTACCGAGGTGCATGCACAGCGCCCGGTGCACCACGTCCAGCAGCTGCCGCTTGTGCGCCCGGGCCGCGTCGGCTCCGCCTTCGCCGGCTGCCAGCGTCCGCAGGTCGCGGGCGCCCTGGCGGAGCAGCTGGCGCAGGACGGAGTTCATCCGGCCGGTCGAGGACGAGCTCTGCGTCTCCGGCATCGCGGACTTGGGGACCAGCCCGTGCTTGCGGACCAGGGCCGCGAACATGTTCCACTGGCCGCCGTCACCGGCGACGTCCTGGAGCAGGAACGCGACCGTGCGGTCGTCGAGGTCCCGGTCGGCGGTGTCGATGATCGCCTCGAGGAAGTAGTTGGCGCGTTCCAGCTTGTCCCAGAACATCACGTAATTCTGGGAGAACTCGAACGACTTGAGGTTCATCCGCCGCATGGCCTCGACCCGCAGCAGGTTCAGGCCGGCGAACATCCAGCAGCGGCCGCTGTTCTTCTGGTTGGTGGCGGTCCAGTCGTCGAGCAGGTGGGAGACCGAGTGGTCGGTGCGGACGACGATCTCGCGGTCCAGGGTGAGGTCGTCGAGGGTGGTCTGCGTCAACGCGTTCTGGACGAGCCGGTAGGCCGGGTTACGGGTGAAGCTCTTGCGCAGGAGTGCGACGTCGTCGGGGGTGAGTGACGCATCCATGACGGGAGAACCCTCCAGGGTGGTCGGGTGATGGGATGTGGTCGGCGGGGTCGGCGTACAACAGACCCTAGACTCGTGCCGCCGCGTTGTCGGCAGCCCGAAGGGCGGCCCGAGGGAGAGCTCGGCCCGAAGATCGACGGAGCGTGATCATGGGGGGCACCGAACCCGACTACCGCTTCAGCCTGGCCAACGAGCGGACCTTCCTCGCCTACCTTCGTACCGGCCTGGCGCTGGGCGCGGCCGGCGTGGCCGCCGTCCAGTTCCTCACCACGGTCGAGCCGGGCTGGCTTCGGCGGCTGTTCGGCCTGGTGCTCGCGGTCGGGGGCATCGCCACCACGCTCGGCGCCTACCTCCGGTGGCGGCGCACCGCCGCCGCGATGCGCCGCGGCGCGCCGCTTCCGGCCACGCTGATGCCGCTCGGGCTGGCGTTCACGGTGTTCGTGGTGACTGCTCTGGCGATCTACCTGGTCGCGTTCGGTCAGCAGTAGGTGGGGCGGAGGTACGCACGGTGAGCCAACCGGCGCGGCTCTACTCCAGGGAGGGCCAGCTCGAACGCACCGCGCTCGCCTGGAGCCGCACCATCCTGGTCCTGGCGGTCAACGGAGCCTTGTTGGTCCGCAGTGCGCCCGCCTGCGGCGCCTGGGCCGAAGTAGCCGGATTGTGCGTACTTTCTGTCACTCTTGCGGCGTGGGTCGTCACCAATCGTGCATACCGGCGTCAGTCGGCCGGACCCACTGCGGCCCTGCTCACCCGCGGCATGTTCACTGTCGTAGCCGTCGTGGTGTTCGTGGGCGTGGGGATCCTCGACCTGCTGGCGGTGATCACCCATAGCTGACCGACGGCTGACCGATGGCTGACCCACCGCTGACCCACCGCCGACCGACCGCCCCGGTGTCAGGTCGCCGACCTGCCCGTTGACCCTCTCCCGCCCCGCCGCTGAGCCGGAACCGGACGACAGGCCCTAGCATTGCCCTGGCCTGCTCGCCGACGGGGACCGTTCGACAGGAGTTTCGCCGTGCGCTTCCGATTCACTCCGGTGGACACGACGTTCTACGACCTCTTCGCCAAGTCCGCCAGCATCCTGGTCGACGGCGCTCGGCTGTTCGCCGAGATGCTCGCCGACGACGCTGACCGACAGGCCAGTGCCCGGCTGATGAAGGACGCCGAGCACCGCGCCGACGAGGCGACCCACGAGATCATCCGCCGGGTCAACAGCACGTTCGTCACGCCGTTCGACCGCGAGGACATCTACCGCCTCGCCGCCGGCCTGGACGACGTCATGGACTACATGGAGGCGGCCGTCGACTCGATCGTCCTCTATGAGCTGGACCAGCTCCCAGAAGGGCTCGAACAGCAGGTCGAGGTGCTCCAGCGGGCCGCCGCGCTCACCGCCGAGGCGATGCCGCGGCTGCGCACGATGCGCGACCTGGAGGAGTACTGGATCGAGGTCAACCGGCTGGAGAACCTCGGTGACCAGATCCACCGGCAGATGCTCGCCAAGCTGTTCAGCGGCGCCTACGACGCGTTGACCGTGCTGAAGGTCAAGGACGTGATCGAGCTCGTCGAGCTCGCCGTCGACGCGTTCGAGAAGGTCGCCAACACGGTCGAGCAGATCGCGGTCAAGGAGTCGTGAGTACGCCGGTACGCGCGGGCTCCCGCCCGGGGTCTGGAGGATAGATGGAGCTCGCCCTCGTCATCGCGGTCGTACTGATCGCCCTGGCATTCGACTACACCAACGGCTTCCACGACGCGGCGAACGCGATCGCGTCGTCGGTGTCCACCCGAGCGCTCACCCCGCGCACCGCCCTGGCGCTGGCCGCGGTGATGAACCTCGCCGGTGCGCTGATCTCCGAAGGCGTGGCCGAGACGATCGGCAGCGGCATCATCACCCCGGAGACCGACGCACACGGCATGACGGTCGTCCTGTCCGGCCTCGTCGGAGCGATCAGCTGGAACCTCCTGACCTGGTGGCTCGGCCTGCCCTCGTCCTCCTCGCACGCCCTGATCGGCGGGCTGATCGGCGCCGGCCTGGCGGCGTCGGCCACCGTGCACTGGGCGACGATCGGGAAGAAGGTCGTGCTCCCGATGGTTTTGTCGCCGCTGATCGGGTTCCTGCTCGCGTATGTCGTGATGCTCAGCCTGCTGTGGATCTTCCGGAAGGCGAACCCCAACCGGGCCTACCGCGGCTTCCGTGCCGGGCAGTCGGTGTCGGCGGCGGCGATGGCGTTCGGGCACGGCCTGCAGGACGCCCAGAAGACGATGGGTGTCATCGTGCTCGCCCTGGTCACCGCCGGACTGCACACCGGGACCGACGTGCCGTTGTGGGTGAAGCTGGCCGCGGCCACCGCGATCGCGCTCGGTACGTACTCCGGCGGCTGGCGGATCATGCGCACCCTCGGCCGCCGGGTGATCAAGCTGGACCCGGCCCGCGGCATCGCGGCGGACAGCACGGCCTCGGCGGTGCTCTACGTGATGGCGATCGGCTTCCACGCACCCGTCTCGACCACCCACACGGTGAGCGCGGCGATCATGGGCGTCGGTTCGACGCAGCGCCTGTCGGCGGTCCGCTGGGGCGTGGCCGGCAACATCGTCACCGCCTGGGTGCTCACCATCCCGGCAGCCGCCGCGGTCGCGGCGGTCGTCTACTACGCCGCCCGGCTCTTCCTGCCCTGACCGGCCGGCTCGCCGGTCAGCCGAACCGGCCGGTGATGTAGGCCTCGGTGGCCTGCTCGGACGGGTTCGAGAAGATCTTCTGCGTACTGTCCATCTCGATCAGGTGCCCCGGCTTGCCCTGACCGGACAGGTTGAAGAACGCCGTGGCGTCGGACACCCGGGCCGCCTGCTGCATGTTGTGCGTGACGATGACGATCGTGAAGCGTTCCTTCAGCTGGGAGATCAGATCCTCGATCGCCAGCGTCGAGATCGGGTCCAGCGCCGAGCACGGCTCGTCCATCAACAGCACCTGCGGCTCCACGGCGATCGCCCGGGCGATGCACAACCGCTGCTGCTGACCGCCGGACAGCGAGCCGCCGGGCCGGTTCAGCCGGTCGTGCACCTCCTTCCACAGGTTCGCACCTTTCAGGGAGCGCTCCACCGCGTCGTCCAGCACGCTCTTCTGGCGTACGCCGTTCAGCTTCAGCCCGGCCGCGACGTTGTCGTAGATCGACATGGTCGGGAACGGGTTGGGCCGCTGGAAGACCATGCCGACCACGCGGCGCACCGCCACCGGGTCGACGTCTGAGCTGTAGAGGTCCTGGTCGTCCAGCATGACCTTGCCCTCGACCCGGGCGCCGGGCACCACCTCGTGCATCCGGTTGAGGGTGCGCAGCATCGTCGACTTCCCGCACCCGGAGGGGCCGATGAAGGCGGTGACGTTGCGCGGCTCGACCGTCATGTTGACGCCCTCGACCGCCTTGAACGCGCCGTAGTAGATGTCGAGGCCGGAGACATCGATTCGTTTCGCCATGGTGTCTTCTTCCTCTGCTTTCTAACGCTTGCGTACGGCGCTGAACCGGGCGACGGCCCGCGCGAGAAGGTTGAGGACCAGTACCAGCAGGACCAGCGTCAGGGCCGCGGCCCAGGTGCGGTCCACGGCCGGCTGGAGGGACTCCGTACGGTCCTGGTTGATCATCGTGGGCAGGGCGGCCATGTTCCCCGCGAACGGGTTGAAGTTGATCCCGCTGGTGTAGGGCCCGAGGATCAGCAGCGGCGCGGTCTCGCCCATGATCCGGGCCAGGCCGAGCATCACGCCGGTGACGATGCCGCTGAACGCCGTGGGTACGACGACCTTCAGGATCGTCTTCCACCGGGGTACGCCGAGCGCGGCGGAGGCCTCGCGCAGCTCGTTCGGCACCAGCCGCAGCACCTCCTCGGTGAGGCGCAGCACCGTCGGCACCATCAGCAGGACGAGCGACAGGCTGACCGCGAACCCGACCCGGCCGAAGCCGAACAACGTCACCCACAGCGCGTAGATGAACAGCGCCGCGACGATGGACGGGATACCGGTGAGGATGTCCACCATGAAGCTCACGGCGCGGGCGAGCGGGCCGCCCCGGCCGTACTCCACCAGGTAGATCGCGCCGAAGACGCCGATCGGCACCGAGACCAGTGCGCACATGACCGCGGTGATCAGCGAGCCCGCGATGGCGTGGTAGGCGCCGCCGCCGGCCGTGCGGGAGGTGATCCCGCGCTGGGACTGGCCCCACCAGTTCGGGTCGAGCAGGAGGTGGAAGCCCTTGCTCGCGACCGTCCACAGGATCCACGCCAGCGGCACCAGCGCCAGCGCGAAGCAGGCCGCGACCAGCACCGTCGCCACCACGTTGCGGACGGCACGGCCCCTGGACCGGTTTCCGGTCAGGTCGAGGTGGGACCCGCTCGGGCGGGCCGAGCTGAGCGCACTCACGTGTGCTTCCTTCCGGTGTGCAACAGGACGAGGCGGGCCAGGGCGTTGACCGCGAACGTGAGGACGAACAACACCAGGCCGGCGGCGATGTAGGCGCCGGTCTTGCTGGGGGAGTCGAACTCCGCCGCGTTGTTGGCGATCTTGCTCGCGAACGTCTCACCGCCGGCGAACAGGCTCGCGCTGAACGGCGCACCCGGGCTCGGCGTGGACAGGATGATCATGATCGCGATGGTCTCGCCGAGTGCCCGGCCCAGGCCGAGCATGGCAGCGCTGACCATCCCAGACCGGCCGTACGGCAGGACGGTCATCCGGATCATCTCCCACTTCGTCGCACCCAGGGCGAGAGCGGCCTCCCGGTGCTCGGCGGGGGTCTGTGCGAAGACCTCGCGGGTGAACGCGGCGATGATCGGCAGGATCATGATGGCCAGCACGACGCCGGCGACGAACACCGTCCCGGTGTCGGGGATGCCCGGCTTCAGGAACGGGATGCCGAGGTTGTGGGCGGACAGGAAGTTCCCGACCGGCGCGAGCCTGGGCGCCAGTTCGGTGATCCCCCACAGCCCGAAGATGATCGAGGGTACGGCCGCCAGCAGGTCGACGACGTACGTGATCGGCCGGGCCAGCCTCGCCGGCGCGTAGTGGGTGAGGAACAACGCCACCCCGAGCGCGACGGGCACGGCCAGCAGCAGCGCGAGCGCCGAGACGAGCACCGTCGTCCACAGCAGGTCGACGATCCCGAACTTCGGCGGGGTCAGTCCCGGCTGCCAAGTCCGGGAGAACAGGAAGCTGGCCTGGTTGTCCCTCAGCGCGGGGACGGCGAGCCAGAGCAGGAACGCGGCGACGAAGACGACCAGCGCGATGACGACGAGGCCGGAGCCCCGGGCCAGACCGGAGAAGAACCGGTCACCACCACGGCCGGTCGGCCCCAGGTCCAAGCCCTGGGGCCGACTGTCGAGGAGTTCCTGGCGGGAACTGTTCGAGCTCATCGATGTCGTCAGCGGATCGCCTTGACCGCGGCCTCGACCTTGGTGCGCACCTTGTCGGGCAGCGGCGCGTAGCCGAGGTCGGCGAGGCCGGTCTGGGTCTGCTCGCTGGAGTAGTCGGTGAGGAAGCCCTTCACGAGCCCGGCCTTCGAGGCGTCCAGGCCCTTGGAGCAGACGATCTCGTAGGTGACCAGGACGATCGGGTAGGCGCCCTTGGCCTTGGTGGCGTAGTCCAGCTTCAGCCGCAGGTCGTTGCCCTGGCCGTCCGGCTTCGCCGCGGCGACGGCCTTGCCCGCCGACTCACCGGTCAGCTTCACCGGACCGGAGCCGGTGTCGATGCTGGCCATGGCGAGCTTGTTGTCACGGGCGTAGGACCACTCGACGTAGGTGATCGAGTTGGGGGTCGCCTTCACGCCCGCGGCCACGCCGGCGGACTTGTTCTTGCCCGAGCCGGTGCCTTCCCAGCTCTTCGAGGGCTCGGCCTTCCACGCCCCGCCGGAGCTGGCCTGGAGGTACTTCGTGAAGTTCTCCGTCGTACCGGACTCGTCCGAACGGTAGAAGACCACGATCTTCGAACTCGGCAGCTTGGCGCCCTTGTTCAGCCTGGCGATCGCCGGGTCGTTCCAGGTCTTGATGGTGCCGTCGAAGATCTTCGCGGCGGTGGGGCCGTCGAGCACCAGGTTGCCGACGCCCTGCACGTTGTAGGCGATGGCGATCGGGCCGACCGCCATCGGGAGGTTCCAGGCGGCGTTGTTCTGGCACCGCTTCTTGGCGGCGTCGGTCTCGACCACGCCGTCCTTCGGCTCCGTCTTCAGCGCGGAGTCCGAGCCGGCGAAGTCGACCTGTCCGGCGTTGAACTGCTTGATGCCCGCGCCCGAGCCCGTCGGGTTGTAGTTGACGGTCACGTCGGGGCACTTGGTCTGGTAGTCGGCGATGGCCTGCTCGATCGCGTTCTTCTGCGCCGAGGAGCCTTCCGCGTTGAGGGTGCCGGAGGGGCACGACCCGCTCTTGGTCGGCTCGGCGCCCTTGCTGCCGGCCGCGGGCGTCGGGTCGCTCCCGCAGCCGGCCAGCGCCACGGCGCCGCCGAGCGCCGCCACCGCGAGCGCGGCGAATCGGGTGTGCTTCACGTCGTTTCCCAGCCCTTCGATCTCACGGAAATCCCTTGTCTCCCAGGACGGTAGGGAGGCCAGGTGACGCGCTGGACGGGCCTACGTGAACGGGGAGTGAACGTCGCCGGGCCGCGACACGAAGACCGCCCGACGCTGTGGCGGACGTCACGTGAACAAGCACGCTGTGTCATGGCTTTGCCGGTTTGCGGACGGTTTGTCATCGGCTGTGCCCGGAGGGTCCGGTTCGCGGCAGCCGTCGGATTCGTGAGCATGTCTGGTGGGTCGGGATTCCTCGCGCCGATGAGTTCGGCCGGGCGGGGCAGTCCTGGTTTCCGACACCACGAGTATCCGACAGCGCGGACGACAGGAGGCCACGATGAACGAACGGGCGAACGAACGGGCGGGGGAGCAGGCCGGCGAACGGGCGGGGGCGGGCGTCCGGGTGACCGGGGTGGCGACGGTGGCGGTGCCGGTGGCCGACCACGACCGCGCGCTCGCGTTCTATGCGGGTACGTGCGGGTTCGAGGTGACTATGGACGGTTCCTTCGGCCCTGGGCAGCGCTGGGTGGAGGTGGCACCACCGTCCGGGGGCACGGCAGGGGGTACGACGATCGCTCTGGTCAGCGCCCGAGAGGAGGCTCCCGCCGGGGTGGACACCGGCATCCGGCTGGCCACCCGCGACGCGGGTGCCGACCACGCGTACCTGCGGGCCCACGGTGTGGACGTCGACCCCGAGGTGCTGCGCTGGCCAGGAGTGCCGCCGATGTTCGGTCTGCGCGACCCCGACGGCAACCACCTGTACGTCGTCGAGCGCACCTGACCGCGGTCCTCCGGGTCAGCGGCCGGAGAGGGCTTCGGCGGGCGGGTGGCGTTCGACGGCCACGGGTGTGCGGCCTGCGAGGTGGAGTACGACCGCCTCGCCGGGCTGCAGCGGCAACGGGGTCACGCCGAGACCCGCCCACAGGTCCGGCAGGGTCGGCCGGTGGGTGCACACGGCGGTCGGCTCCGGCGCGTCCAGCAGCCGCATCGCCTGCTCGGCGACCAGCGCCGGGTCGGCCCCCTCGGCGAACGCAGGCTCGGGTTCGATCCGCACGCCGGCGGAGGTGGCGTACGGCAGCAGGGTCTCGACGCACCGCCGGGCAGGTGAGCTGACCACCCGGGTGATGCCGTACGCCGCGAGCGCTCCGACGAGTTCGGCGGCCTGAGTGTGGCCCTCGTCGCCGAGGGGCCGCTCCAGGTCGTCGCCGGTCCAGCCGCTCCGGGGCAGCGCCGAGCCGTGCCGGACGAGCACCAGCGGCCGGGTCGACCGCGGCGTCAGGGTGGTGAGCAGCGAGCGGTCCCGGGGGTGGGTGAGCCGGCGGGCGGCCTCGGCGAACCGCAGCCAGGCCCGCCGGTCGACCTCGTGCCCGGGCGTGAAGTCCGCCCCGTCGTCGACGGGCACGGCCTGCCAGTAGCGCACCACCTTCACCGCCCCGCCGGCCAGCGGGTAGCGCACCGGGGGCATCGGCGGCCCGAGGACCACCCTGATCCCGGTCTCCTCGGCGACCTCGCGCACCGCCGCGGCCGGCGCGCGTTCGCCCGGCTCCAGCTTGCCCTTGGGGAACGACCAGTCGTCGTACTTCGGCCGGTGCACCAGCAGCACCTCGGCACGTTCGTACGGCGACGGCCGCCACACCACCGCGCCGGCCGCCTCGACCACCCGGTCCCTGGGCTCGGTCTTCCCCCGGACCACGGGTCAGCGCCCCGAAGGTGCCGGGCCGCCCACCGACCCACCCACCGGCAGGTTCATGCCGCCCCCTGCCCGCCGGCCACCTTCAGCCGGTGGCGCAGCTTCACGGAGATGAGGTGCTGCTGAAGGTCGCGCAGCGGTGTGCCGTCGGCGTCGAGGTGGTGGCGGATCCAGTCGCCGTCGCCTTCGAGGTGCCACGCCGACGTACGGTCGTCGAACGCCAGGTCGAGCAGCCTGGTCAACTCGGTCACGTGGTCGTCCTGGGTGACCCGGGCGAGCGCCTCCACCCGGCGGTCGAGGTTGCGGTGCATCATGTCCGCCGACCCGATCCAGACGTCGGTGTCACCGCCGTTGGCGAACCAGAAGATCCGGGAGTGCTCCAGGAACCTCCCGAGGACGCTGCGGACGCGGATCGTCTCGGACAGGCCGGGCACTCCTGGCCGCAGTGCGCAGATTCCGCGGATCCACAGGTCGATCGGGACGCCTGCCCGGGACGCCTCGTACAGCGCGTCGATCACCGCCTCGTCGACCAGCGCGTTGACCTTCCACCGGATGCGGGCGGGCCGGCCGGCGCGGTGGTGGGCCACCTCCCGCCGGATCCGCTCGATCAGGGACGTACGCACCGAGCGCGGCGCTACCAGCAGCCGGTCGTACTCGGTGGTGCGGGCGTACCCCGACAGCGTGTTGAACAACGCGCTCAGGTCGGCGGCGAGCACGGGATCGCTGCTGAGCAGCCCGAGGTCCTCGTACAGCCGGGCGGTCTTGGGGTTGTAGTTGCCGGTGCCGATGTGGGCGTAGCGGCGCAGCCCGTCGGGTTCCTCACGGACGACGAGGGCCAGCTTGCAGTGGGTCTTCAGCCCGATCAGGCCGTACACGACGTGACAGCCGGACTGCTCCAGCTGCCGGGCCCAGCGGATGTTGGCCTCCTCGTCGAACCGGGCCTTGATCTCCACCACCACCAGCACCTGCTTGCCGGCCTCGGCGGCGTCGATCAGCGCGTCGACGATCGGCGACTCCTCGTTGGTGCGGTAGAGGGTCTGCTTGATCGCGAGCACGTGCGGGTCGGCGGCGGCCTGCTCGATGAACCTTTGGACGCTGGTGGAGAACGAGTCGTACGGGTGGTGCAGCAGCACCTCCCGCTGGCGTACGGCGGAGAACACGTCCGGCGGATGTGAGCTCTCCACCTCGGCGAGGTCCCGGTGGGTCACCGGCACGAACGCGGGGAACTTCAGCTCCGCCCGGTCCACGTCGGCGATCGCGGACAGGCCGGACAGGTCCAGCGGCCCGGTCAGCCGGCACACCTCCTCGTCGCTGACGCCGAGCTCGGACACCAGCAGCTCCAGCACGTGCGGGTCGATGGACGCCTCCACCTCCAGCCGTACCGGCGGCCCGAACCGGCGCCGCAGCAGCTCCCGCTCCAGCGCCTGCAGGAGGTTCTCCGCGTCGTCCTCCTCCACCTCGAGGTCCTCGTTGCGGGTCACCCGGAACGAGTGGTGCTGGAGGATCTCCATGCCGGGGAAGAGCTGGTCGAGGTGCGCGGCGATGACGTCCTCCAGCGGGACGTAGCGCTGCTTGTCGACGGGAACGAACCGCGGCAGGATCTGCGGCACCTTCACCCGGGCGAAGTGCTCACCGCCGGTCTGCGGGTTCCGCACCACCACCGCGAGGTTGAGGGACAGCCCGGAGATGTAAGGGAACGGATGCGCCGGGTCGACCGCGAGCGGCGTGAGCACCGGAAACACCCGGGCGCCGAACAGCTCGTGCAGGCGGTCCTTGGCGTCCTCGTCGAGGTCGTCCCAGCGCAGCACCTCGATCCCCTGGGCCACCAGCTCGGGAAGCACCTGGTCGTGGCACACGTTCGCGTGGCGGACCATCAGCTCGCGGGTGCACGCCCAGATGCTCTCCAGCACCTCGCGGGGAAGCAGGCCGGACGCGGCCCGCACGGCCACGCCCGCAGCCATCCGGCGCTTGAGGCCGGCGACCCGGACCATGAAGAACTCGTCCAGGTTGTTGGCGAAGATCGCGAGGAACCGCACGCGTTCCAGCAGGGGCATCTGCGGGTCCTCGGCGAGTTCGAGCACCCGGGTGTTGAAGTGCAGCCAGGACAGCTCCCGGTCGAGGAACCGGTCGTCGGGCAGGTCGCCCTCGGTCACGTCGTACGGGGGTTCGACGTCGTACTCGGTGATCTCGGGCCGCGCGATCTGGGTGCTCACCCTGTCATCGTTTCACCGCCGCGTGAACGAGCGGTAGCGCGGATCTCAACCGGCCGGTTCGTGGTGGTACATCACGTCTGTGGCGGCCCGGGTGAAGCCCAGCCGCTCGTAGAGGCCGACCGCGGCGCGGTTGCCGGCCTCGACGTACAACATCACGGTCGGCAGGCCACGGTCGCGGAGGTACGCCAGCCCGGCCACGGCCAGCGCCTTGGCCAGCCCGCCGCCCTGCGCGTGCGGGGCCACCCCCAGCACGTAGATCTCACCCGCCGGGCCGGGCTCGTCTCCGCGTACCTGCCCGGTGTGCACCTTCGTCCAGTGGAAGCCGACCAGCTCCCCGTCGCGCTCGGCGACGAAGAAGCCCGCCGGGTCGAACCACTCGGCGCCGATCCGGGCGTCGAGGTCGGCGCGGGTCCAGCGGCCCTGCTCGGGGTGGGCGGCGAACGCAGCCGCGTTGACCGCCAGCCAGGCCTGCTCGTCGTTGCCGGGGGCGAAGGTGCGGATCGTGACCCCGGCCGGCGGCGCGATGTCCGGAAGCGGCCGGGCGTTCGGTCCGTTCAGCGGGCGGCGCATCCAGGCCAGCGCCCGGTCGGCGGTGAACCCGGTGGCCGCGGCCAGCCGGGCCGCCCCGGGGTGCGGGCCGTGTGCCCACACCTGCACCGGCACCCGGCCTGCCTCGGCGATCAGCGCGTCGGCCAGCGCCTGGCCGATGCCGCGGCCGCGGTGGTCGGGGCGGATCACCAGGTCGGCGGTGGCCGCCTCGGCCGGACTGCCGGCGGCGGGCGCGTTCGGGGGCTCGTCGGTGATGACGGCCGGCAGGTCCAGGTGGGCGTACCCCACCACCTCACCGACTTCCCCGCTCTCGTCGCCCTCCGCGCTCGCCTTGCCGGCCCGGGCCAGCAGGTGGCGGGTGGCGTCGGGCATGCCGAGGAGCAACGTCGCGCGTTCGTCGAGGGCGCGCACGCCGTCCTCGGCCGCGGCGGCCTCGATCAGGGCGTCCACTTCCGTGCGTTCGGCCGCCGTGAGGCGACCGGTGATCTCGATTTCACCCGGCGAGTTACCCACACCGCTACCGTACGGGTCACCCACCGGCGTCCGCCTCGGCGATCCGGCGTCCGGCCGGTGCGGTACCGCAGCAGGCACCGTCCGGCAGGGCCGGACCCAGTCGCCCCTCGGGGGAGAGCAAGGAGCGCGCATGACACTGGGCACGTCACCGGGCATGTCACCGGGCATGTCACCGGGTATGTCGTCGTCGGGCACGACACGGCGCAGATTCCCGGGCAGGTCCTCGGGCAGGCAGCCGTTCCGGCGCACCGTCGCGTTGGGCGCGGCCGGCGTGCTGGGACTCGGCGCGGTCGCCGCCGGGCTGGTGGGCACGGTCGGCGTCCGGTCCGCGGCGGCCGACAGCGGTCCGCGTACCGACCTCACCCTCACCGTCCTGCACACCAACGACGACGAGTCCCAGCTCCTCGGCGTCGACGGCGACACCGACGGGGACGGCACGATCGAGCCGGACGAGACCCGCGCCTACGGCGGCGCCGCCCGCTACACCACGCTGTGGGAGAAGCTGCGCCGGCAGGCAGAGGCCGGGCGCCCGGCCCAGGGCGGCAATCGCGCCGTGGTGTCGATCTCCGGCGGTGACAACTACCTCGCCGGGCCGGAGTTCTCGGCCAGCATCGAGCACGGTGTGCCGTTCTACGACGCGCTCGCCCTGAGCCGGCTCGGACTGGACGCGTCCGCCATCGGAAACCACGAGTTCGACTTCGGGCCGGACGTGTTCGCCGACTTCGTGGCCAGCGTGCGGAGCACGGCGGGCTCCGGCGGCTCGTTCCCCTTCGTCTCGGCCAACCTGGACGTGAGCGGCGAACCCGCGCTGGCGAAGTACGCCGGCCAGGGCGTCATCCGCGCCACCACCGTGGTTCGCGAGCGCGGCGAACGCATCGGTGTGATCGGGCTGACCACGCCGGAGCTGCCCACCATCTCCAGCCCGCGCAACGTCCGGGTGCGCACCGAGCTGGCCCGGATCGCCAACGACGCGGCGAGCGCGCTCACCCGGCAGGGAGTCGACAAGATCATCCTGGTCAGTCACCTGCAGGACATCGACAACGAACTCGCGCTGGTGCCGCAGCTGCGTGACATCGACGTCGTACTCGGTGCCGGCGGCGGGGAGATCCTGGCCGACCAGGGCGACCCGCTGATCCCCGGCGACCGGGCCGAACGCGGCTACCCGTTGTGGGCGACCGACGCCGACGGCCGCCAGGTGCCGGTGGCCACCACGACGGGCAACTACAAGTACGTCGGGCAGCTCGTCCTGCGCTTCGATCGCGCCGGCCGGCTGCTCGGCGCCGACGATCAGCAGAGCCGCCCGGTCCGGGTGGCGGGTGTCGGAGCAGACGCGGTGGCCAAGGACGCCTGGACTCGCGCCAACGTCGAGGCTCCGGTCGAGAGCCACCTGGCCTCCCTGCGGGAGACGGTCGTCGCCGACAGCGAAGTCCCGCTGAACGGCGTCCGGGGCGACGTCCGCAGCAAGGAGACCAACCTCGGTGACATGGTGGCCGACGCGCTGGTGTGGGCGGGCGCGCAGAAGGCCGCGGAGTACGGCGTACCCGCGCCGGTGGTCGGCATCCAGAACGGCGGCGGTCTGCGCAACGACGCGGTGATCCCGGCCGGTCCGGTGACCGCACTGGACACCTACGACGTCGCGCCGTTCGCCAACTTCGTCGCGGTCGTACCCGAGGTGCCCCGGGACACGCTGCGGCAGCTCCTCGAACGCGGGGTCGCCGCCGCACCGTCGGCCGCGGGAGCGTTCATCCAGGTGTCCGGGCTGGCGTTCAGCTACGACGTGAGCCGCCAGGCGCAGGTGGTGAACGAGTCGACCGGGGAGATCCTCACTCCGGGCGAGCGGGTGCGCGACGTCGTACTCGACGACGGGACGGTCCTGGTCCGCGACGGCCAGGTGGTCGACGGCGCGCCGATCCCGGTGGCGACGAACGACTTCTCCGCGCGCGGCGGGGACGCCTACCCGCTGAAGGGGCTGGACTTCACTCCGGTCGGCACGACCTACCAGGGCGCGCTGCGCGGCTACCTCGAGGAGGGGCTGTCGGGGAAGGTCCGGGCGGCCGACTACCCGGTCGGGGGCGAGGGCCGGATCACCGCCACCAACTGACGTACGGCGCACTGACGTACAGCGCGCTGACGTACGGCGCACTGACGTACAGCGCGCTGACGTACGGCGCACTCGGCGGGCCGGGCGGGACGACCGCCCGGCCCGCCGCTTTCGTGGGCGTCGCCCACCAATCCCGACAATGCCTACTTGTTGGGTATGGTTTGCTGCATGAGCCCCGAGTTCCTCTGGTACATCCCGAACCAGGTCCAGCCCGGTCACCGTGGTGACGCCGTGGTTACGGGTCACAACAGTCTGGACACCCTCACCAGCCACGCCCGAGCGCTCGAGGACCACGGCTGGCACGGCGCGCTCCTCGGCACCGGCTGGGGCCGGCCGGACACCTTCACGGTCGCCACCGCCCTGGCCGCACGGACGACGACCTTCCGGCCCCTCATCGCGATCCGGCCCGGTTACTGGCGACCGGCCAACTTCGCCTCCGCCGCCGCGACCCTGGACCACCTCACCGGTGGCCGCGTGCTGGTCAACGTCGTGTCCGGCCGGGACGACCTCGCGGCGTACGGCGACAGTGAGGGCGACCAGGCCGCGCGCTACGCCCGCACGAAGGAGTTCCTCCAGATCGTGCGGCGCCTCTGGACCGAGGAGAACGTCACCTACCACGGCGAGCACTTCGACGTCACCGACTCGACGCTGGCGTCCCGGCCGGTCGAGCTGGGCGGACGCCGGCACCCGCGGCTCTACTTCGGCGGCGCCTCCGAGGCCGCCGAGAAGGTGGCCGCCACCGAGGCGGACGTCCAGCTCTTCTGGGGCGAGCCCCTCGACGGCGTACGGGAGCGGATCGAGCGGCTGAAGGACCTCGGCGAGAAGCTGGGGCGCGAGCACCCGCCGCTGGAGTTCGGGCTGCGGATCACCACCCTGGTACGGGACACCACCGCGCAGGCCTGGGCCGACGCCGAGGCCAAGGTTGCGGAGATGGCGAAGGGGACGGTGCCCGGCTCGCGACACCCCAACTGGCGGGGAGCCGTCGGGCAGCAGCGGCTGCTCGACCTGCACGCCCGGGGAGAGGTGCTGGACGACAACCTCTACACCACCCCCGGCAGGTACGGCGGCGGTGGCGCGGGCACCACCTGGCTGGTCGGCTCGGCCGAGGACGTCGCGAAGTCACTGCGCAAGTACGAGAGCCTCGGCATCTCCCACTTCGTGCTCTCCGACACGCCCTACCTGCCGGAGATCAGGCGGCAGGGAGAGCAGCTCCTACCGCTGCTGCGCGACGCGGGGGCCGTGGGCTAGGAAGCCTCTCCGGTGAGCGACCGCGCGTCGTCGGGCACCCGCGGCGAGCCGGACGAGTCCTCGTCGTCCTCCGGCACGGGCGTGACCGGTGGGGAGACGAAGCGGTAGCCGACGTTGCGGACCGTGCCGATGAGGGATTCGTACTCCGGGCCGAGCTTGGCCCGCAGCCGGCGTACGTGCACGTCGACGGTACGTGTGCCGCCGAAGTAGTCGTACCCCCACACCTCCTGCAGCAGTTGCTGCCGGGTGAACACCCGGCCGGGGTGCTGGGCGAGGAACTTCACCAGCTCGAACTCCTTGAACGTGAGGTCGAGCGTTCGCCCGGCGAGCCGGGAGGTGTAGGTGTCCTCGTCGATGACCAGCTCGCCGCGCCGGATGACGTTGGGGTGCTCGTCCTCGGTGGTCTGCAGTGCGAGCTTGCCGATCGCCACGCGCAGCCGGGCGTCCACCTCGGCCGGACCGGCGTTGTGGACCAGTACGTCGTCCAGTCCCCAGTCGGCGTTGACGGCGGCCAGGCCGCCCTCGGTCACGACCACCAGCAGCGGGACGCCGATGCCGGTGGTCCGGATGATCCTGGTCAGGCTGCGGGCCTGAACCAGGTCGCTTCGTGCGTCCACGAGCACCGCGTCAGCCGGGCCCACGTCCAGGAGTGCGCTCGCCTCGGCAGGAGCCACGCGCACGTGGTGCGCGAGCAGGCCGAGTGCCGGAACGATCTCCGCCGACGGCTGAAGGGCGTTCGTGAGCAGGATGATTGTGCTCACCGGACGTCTCCCCTGGTCAGTGGGGACCTGGCACTCGGGACGGCGCTGTCGCCCAGGTCCGCCGGTTGCAGGCAGGATATCCCACGTGTCTTCCCCTACGACGGTGACGGTGCGCTATTGGGCGGCCGCGAAGGAGGCTGCCGGACTGGCCGAGGAGCAGGTGGAGGCGGGCACGCTCGCCGACGCCCTCGCGGAAGCCAGGTCCCGGCACGGCGACCGGCCAAGGTTCGAGCAGGTGCTCGGCCTGTGCTCGGTGCTGATCGACGGCGACCCCGTGGGCGGCCGCGACCCGGCGACCGTACGCCTGGCCGAGGGCGCCCGGATCGAACTGCTTCCGCCGTTCGCGGGCGGCTGAGGACGGGTTTGCGCGATGGATCTCGACGGATGAACCGCGATGACTGAACCACCTCGCCCCGCGCGCCGTGTGGACAGCATGGGTGCGGCGGCGCCGGAGGGCGCGACCGCTGACGAGGAGCTGGTCCGCCGGCTGTACGCCGAGCACGGCCGAGCTCTGTTCGGCTACGTCCTGCGGCTGGTCCGCGGCGACCGGCAGCGGGCCGAGGACGTCGTACAGGAGACGTTGCTGCGGGCCTGGCGGCATCCCGAGGCGCTCGACCCGGCCCGTGGCCCGGCGCGGGCGTGGCTGGTGACGGTGGCCCGCAACCTGGTCTTCGACGGGGACCGGGCCCGCCGGGCGCGGCCGCCCGAGGTGGGCGAGGAGGCGCTGGACGTCGTACCCACCGGCGAGGAGGACCTCGACCGGGCGATGGTGGCATGGGAGGTCATGGAGGTGCTGGCCGAGCTCCCGCCGCACCACCGGCAGGTTCTGGTGGAGGTCTACTACCGCGGCAACTCCGTCGCCGAGGCGGCACAGCGGCTCGGCGTACCGCCGGGGACGGTGAAGAGCCGCACCTACTACGCCCTGCGCCAGCTGCGGCTGCTGCTGGAGGAGCGCGGCCTCACCGCGGAGGTGGCGCTGTGAGCGAAAGTGCCTACACCTGCGCCGAGGTGCGCGCCGCCATCGGTGCGCACGTGCTCGGGGCGCTGGACGCGGACGAGGCGGCCGCCGTCGACGCCCATCTGGCCGAGTGTGCCGACTGCCGCGCGGCGTACGACGAACTCGCCGGGCTGCCCGCGCTGCTCGGCCTGGTCGGTGCGGAGGAGGCTGCGGCCGTCGGTGTGGCCCCGCCCGCGGGCGCCGGCGGGCCGGCTGACTCCCCGGGCTCCCCGGACTCCCCGGGCTCCCCGGACTCCGTGGACGAGGTGGGCCTGCGGCGGCTGCTGGTGCGGGTCCGGGCCGAACGCGCCCGCGAACGCCGCCGCAGGCTGGTCATGGCGCTGGCGGCGGCCGCAGTGACCGTGGCGGTCGCCGGCATCGGCGGGTGGGCGGCCGGGCAGGCGCTCGCCCCGTCCGGTACGCCGGTCGCCGGGCCGACCCCCACTCCCACTCCCACGGCACACGTGACCGCGCCCCCGGTGCGCTGGTCGGCGACGAACGCCACGCTCGCCGTCGACGGGACCGCCACCATGAACGGCGTTCCGTGGGGCACCAGGGTCGACATCGTGCTGCACGGCGTGAAGCAGGGGCAGGTGTGCTCGCTGACGGTGTACGACCGCTCGGGGCGGCGCTGGGACGGCGGGAGCTGGCGGGTGGCCTACCAGGACGGCGTGCGGTGGAGCGGCGGCATCGCCGTACCCGCGGACGAGGTGGTCAGGATCGAGATCACCGCCACCGGTGAGCGGCCGCTGCTCACCATCGACGGTTGAGTGAGCGGACCTCCTACCCTGCACGGGTGGACGACGATCGGCTGGACGCGGGAGTTCTGGGTGTCCCGCTCGGCACCCGGGCGACGCTCGTGCAGTTCTCGACCGCCTTCTGTGCGCCCTGCCGGGCGACCCGGCAGGTGCTGCGTGCGGTCGCGGCCGGCGAGCCGGGCGTCGCCCACGTCGAACTCGACGCGGAGTCCCATCTGGAGCTGGTCCGCCGGCTGGACGTCCGGAGTACGCCCACCGTGCTGGTCCTGGCCGCCGACGGCCGGGTCGTCACGCGGGCGAGCGGCGTGCCGCGCCGGACCCAGGTCGTCGCCGCCGTGGACCGGGCCGCTGACGCGCGGTCGGTCTGACAGTGTTCGGGCCGGCCGCACCGAACCCTCGGCTTACCTCCGTTCGGGCCGGATTCGGGCCGAAAGGCCACGCCTACGGGCGTTCCATCCCGGGTAGGAACGCGCGTGTGGAACAGCGGGTGCCGGGCGGATCCGGGCGATCCCCGATGGGAGCACACGTGGGGTCTGGGTCATGATGTCCCGAATCGTCCGGGTCACGCAGGCCGACACAAGGAGCCGGTCCATGGACCTCCGCCCACTGATGGGGGCACGTCGCATCCGCCGCGGCCGTACGTCCGTGCGGGGCGACCTCGCCTCGGTGATCGCGCTCGACCCGGCCGCCGCGGCCCGTACGGCCCGGCCGACGCTGCGGGTCGCGCACTTCACCGACACCTACCTCCCGCGCCGTGACGGCGTGGTGACTTCGCTGCAGAGCCTCACCGCCGCGATGGCCGAGCTCGGCCACGCGAGCCTGCTGGTGGTGCCGAAGCACCCCGACCAGCCGGCCGACGAGGAGCTGCTGCGGCTGCGGTCGCTGCCGTGCGGTGTGGCGCAGTTCCGGCTGGCGGCCTGGCCGCGCAGCCGGCACGTGGAGCGGGTCGCGCACTGGCTCCCGCACGTGGTGCACGTGCACACGCCCGGGCCGGTCGGCCTGCTGGGCATCTTCGCCGCGCGCCGGCTCGGCCTGCCGCTGGTGCAGACGTACCACACCGATCTGCGCGCCTACGCCGACGCGTACCGCCTGCCCACCTCGGTGATCGAGGGGGTTCTGCGCTGCTACGCCCGCCGGCTGGGTTCGCCCAAGCTGGCGCTGCCGCGCGGCGGCAACCGCACCGAGCGCCGGGACGCCCTGGTCGACGCCGGCACCGGCCTGTTGCTGGCCGACGCCGACGCCGTGCTCGTTCCCACTCCCGCGATCCTCACCCGCTGCCGGCTGCCGATCGACGACGACCGGATCTACGTCGCGCCCACGGGTGTGTCGCTGCAGGACGTCCCGGCCGACGCGGGGCCGGCGTTTCGCCGGCGGTACGGGATCGGGCCGGACGAGCCGGTCGTCCTGTTCGTCGGACGGGTCAACCGCGAGAAGGGCATCGACCTGCTGACCGAGGCGTTCGGCCGGCTGCGCGACGTCGTGCCCGCGGCCCGGCTGCTGCTGGTGGGCGCGGTGTACGACAGCCGCTGGGTGCAGCGGCTGCTGGAGCAGGCCGGTGTCGCCGACCGCACCGTGCTCACCGGCCAGCTGCCGCCCGCCGAGGTCGCCGCCGCGTACGCCGCGAGCGACGTGTTCGCGTTCCCCTCCCTGACCGACACGCAGGGGCTGGTGATCCAGGAGGCGGCGCTGGCCGGGCTGCCCGCGGTACTCGCCGACGAGGCGCTGTACGCCAGCGGCCCGCTGGCGGGCACCGGTGTGCTCGCCGGGCCGGACCCGATGCGCTACGCCGAGGCGCTGGAGGACCTGCTGACCAACCCGGTGCGCCGGGCGTGCGTGGGCGAGGAGGCCCGGCGGCGGGCCAGGCGAAATCCGCCGTCGGAGTACGCCCAGCGGATGGCGGCGATCTACGGCCGGGCGGTACGCCGGGCGGGATCGGCGACCCGGCTGTCGCGAGGCGAGCGGCGCGGCCCGTTCCGGTCCCGGCGGCTGATCGCCTGACGCGTTCCGGGGGCCTCTGGTAGTCGTCTCACCAATTGACCTGAATTCCCAACATGTGAGACGACCGTGACAGTGTCGTGCAGGGTCCGTACGCTGATGCTCGTGCTGCGGAGGACCCTGCTGACCAAGCGCCGTGCGGTGGACAACTGCCGCACTTCGACCTGTTTGTGTCCGGCCTCCTGACCGACGGCCGTCCGCTCCTCCCGCCGCCCGCGCTCCGCGCCGACCTCAGTACCAGCGGGTTCGGATCTCACGCCGTCCGCAGTGCCCCCGGACGATCCAGGGCCGCCACGCCCCAAATGCTCGCCGCCGCGCTCAGCGGCCAACGTCCCACAACCGCTCGCATGGAGGTTTCCGCATGAGCCGTGACTCCGTCCTCGTCTCCGCCGAATGGGTGGAAGAGCATCTGGACGACCCCAACATCGTTCTGGTCGAGGTCGACGAGGACACCAGCGCCTACGACAAGGGCCACATCAAGGGCGCCATCAAGCTGGACTGGCGTGAGGACCTGCAGGACAAGGTCCGGCGCGACTTCGTGGACAAGCAGCAGTTCGAGAAGCTGCTGTCGTCCCGCGGCGTCAGCAACGACCAGACCGTGATCCTCTACGGCGGCAACAACAACTGGTTCGCGGCGTACGCCTACTGGTACTTCCGCCTCTACGGCCACCAGGACGTCAAGCTGCTCGACGGCGGCCGCAAGAAGTGGGAGCTCGACAGCCGCGCGCTGGTGGAGGACGTGCCGTCGTACGCCCCCACGCAGTACGTCGCCTCCGACCCCGACCTGTCCATCCGCGCGTTCCGCGACGAGGTCGTGGACGCCATCGGCCAGCTCAACCTGGTCGACGTCCGCTCGCCCGACGAGTACTCCGGCAAGCTCCTCGCTCCGGCGCACCTGCCGCAGGAGGTCGCCCAGCGGGCCGGCCACGTGCCCACCGCGGTCAACGTGCCGTGGAGCAAGGCGGCCAACGAGGACGGCACGTTCAAGTCCGACGACGAGCTGCGCGAGATCTACGGCAAGGCCGGCGTCGACTTCGACAAGGACACCATCGCCTACTGCCGGATCGGCGAGCGCAGCTCGCACACCTGGTTCGTGCTGCACGAGCTTCTCGGGCAGCCGAACGTCAAGAACTACGACGGGAGCTGGACCGAGTACGGCTCCCTCGTGGGCGTTCCCGTTTCGCTCGGTGACCAGCCTGGAGATGCCTCATGAGTGCCAACGACGGTTGCGGCGCGCCCACCGGCGGCGCCGCTCTGGCCGGGGTCAACCTGGCCAAGGAAGCAGTGATCCAGGGTGTCGTCCGCTCGGACGCCGCCCCGGTGTCGGGCGCCTACGTGCGCCTGCTGGACGGGTCCGGAGAGTTCACCGCCGAGGTCCCCACCGACGCTGACGGAGTGTTCCGCTTCTTCGCCGGGCCGGGCACCTGGACCGTGCGTGCGCTCGCGCCGCGCGGTGCCACGGCGGAGGGCTCGGTGCAGGCCGAGCTCGGCAAGATCGCCGAGGTCGAGCTCGCGCTCACCCCGGCCTGAGCCGCATCGCCGTTCGCGCTGAACCAACGCAGAACGAACGCAGAACGAACGCAGGACGAACGCCTCGCGGGGCGTCCCTTTCCGGCGGGTCACCGCCCACCGGGATCCGGGACGCCCCGCGTCGCGTGTCCGGCAAAGATCAGCGCAGACCAGCTCACACCAGCTCGGGGTGGGCCCTGAACCACTCGATGGTCAGTCGAAGGCCGTCCTCGACCGGCACTTTCGGCTCCCAGCCGAGAAGGTCGCGGGCGCGTGAGATGTCCGGTTGGCGTACGCGCGGATCGTCCTGCGGGCGGGGGACGAACGCGAGCTCGGAGGCCGACCCGGTGAGGTCCCGGATCCACCGGGCCAGGTCGAGCACGGACAGCTCGTGCGGGTTGCCCAGGTTGACCGGCCCCGGGTGGTCGGAGTGGGCCATCGCGAGGATGCCCTCCACCGTGTCGTCGACGTAGCAGATCGAGCGCGTCTGCGAGCCGTCACCGGCGATGGTGATCGGCTGGCCCTTGAGTGCCTGGCGGACGAACGTCGGGATGGCCCGGCCGTCGCCCGGCCGCAGCCTGGGCCCGAACGTGTTGAAGATCCGTACGATCGCGGCGTCCAGCCCGTGGGTGGAGCGGTAGGCCATGGTGAGCGCCTCCGCGAACCGCTTGGCCTCGTCGTAGACCCCGCGGGGCCCGACAGGGTTGACGTTCCCCCAGTACTCCTCCTCCTGTGGGTGGATCAGCGGGTCGCCGTACACCTCGGAGGTGGAGGCCAGAACGAAGCGCGCGCCCTTGTCCCTGGCCAGGCCGAGCGCGTGGAGGGTGCCGATCGAGCCGACCTTCAGAGTCTGGATCGGGAGTTGGAGGTAGTCGATCGGTGAGGCGGGGGAGGCGAAGTGCAGGACCACGTCGACCGGCCCGCCGACGTGGATGTAGTCGGTCACGTCGCACCGCAGGAGCCGGAAAGCCTGGTGGGGAAGAAGGTGTGCGACGTTCTCCGGCCGCCCGGTGAGGAAGTTGTCCAGGCAGACGACCTCGTAGCCGTCGCCCAGCAACCGCTCGCACAGGTGGCTGCCGAGGAACCCGGCACCGCCGGTGACCACGGCCCTGCGGTTGGTACTGAGATGTCCCACTTCATCCCCCTCAGCCGATCTGATGTCGAATGGTATTGCGTGAGGGACTACGGTGAGCCTCGGCTGCCAGGCGGACGATATGAGTGGCCCGTAACGATGCCCAGGGCTTGCACCGATTTCGCCGGCAACCGATGAGCCCCGTGGTACGTAATACGCAGAAGACGTTCGGGGGGACGGAAACAAACACATGGTGACGCTGAAGCAACTCGACGAAACGATCGCCGGGCGGGCCGTGCCCGGCACCACGGCCCCGTTGCCGGATCGCCGGGCCACCGCCCGCGGTATGGCGTGGTTCGCCACGGTGGTGATGGTGCTGGACACGGTGCTGATCCTGTGCGCCGGCATGCTCGCCGCCGTGACGCGGTTCGGCGAGCCGACCACCAACATCGCCGGGGGATGGCGCGGCTCCAACCTCAGCGGAGTGCCGTACTCCGCCGTCGTGGTGATGGTGGCCGTCGTGTGGATCGCCGTCCTGGCCGTGCGCGGAGGCTACTCCGGTCGCACGTTCGGCTCCGGTGCGGACGAGTACAAGCTCGTGCTGAGCGGCAGCGTCCTGACCGCCGGGCTGATCGCGATCGTCTGCTACCTCGCCAAGATCGAGTTGTCCCGGGCCTTCCTCGGTTTTGCGTTCCCCATCGGTGCTGTGCTCCTGGTGGCCGGGCGCTTCAGCGCCCGGAAGCTTCTGCACCGGCTGCGTGCCCGCGACCAGCTCGTCCACCGCGTCCTGCTGGTCGGCATGCCGGCGGGAGTGGCCGAACTGCTCGAGGTGATGCGCCGCGAGCCGAAGATGGGTTTCTCCGTCGTCGGCGCCTGCCTGCCGCGGCTGTCCAAGGACCCCGGTGACGAGGTGGCCGACCAGGGGCTGCCGATCTACGGCTACCTCGACGACGTCCGTTCCGCCGTCGAGCGCTCCGGCGCTGACACGGTCGTGGTAAGCGCCCTGCCCGGCCGTTCGTCGCGGCTGCTGCGCCGGCTGTCGTGGTCGCTCGAGGGCCTCGGCGTCGACCTGGTGGTCGTGCCCAGCCTCACCGACGTCGCCGGCCCGCGCATCCACCACCGGCCGGTGGCCGGCCTGCCGCTGCTGCACGTGGAGGAGCCGGAGTTCACCGGCGCGCGCCGCATCGTCAAGAACATCTTCGACCGGGTGGGCGCCGGAATCATCACCATCCTGGCCACCCCGGTGATGTTGGTGATCGCGCTGGCGATCAAGTGCGACGACGGCGGGCCGGTGCTGCTGCGCCAGACCCGGGTCGGCGTCCACGGCAACGAGTTCACCTGCTTCAAGTTCCGGTCGATGGTCGTCGACGCGGAGCAGCGGCTGGCGGAGCTGCGGGCGGCCAACGAGCACGACGGGGTGCTGTTCAAGATCCGCAACGACCCGCGGATCACCCGGGTGGGCAAGGTGATCCGGAAGCTGTCGCTGGACGAGGTTCCGCAGCTGTTCAACGTCCTGCGTGGCGAGATGAGCCTGGTCGGCCCGCGGCCACCGCTGCCGGCGGAGGTCGACGCCTACGCCGAGGACGTACGCCGCCGGTTGCTCGTCCGGCCCGGCATCACCGGCCTGTGGCAGGTGTCCGGCCGGTCCAACCTGTCCTGGGACGACTCGGTGCGCCTCGATCTCTACTACGTAGAGAACTGGTCGCTGTCAGCCGACCTGGTGATCCTCGCCAAGACGGTCGGCGCGGTGCTCAGCCGCAACGGCGCGTACTGACCGAACGGCACCTGCGCCGTACCCGGCCGGGCGTCTCTTGGACCTTCCAGAGAAACGAGCGAGGGCGCTCCCCGCGCGGTTCGCGCACCGGGAATGCCCTCGCTCGTGAGTTTCGTACTGCCTGGCTCGTTCAACTGCCTTTCACCACGTACGACCGGGGCCCTGCTCCGGCGCCCTGCCCGCGGGGTGATGCCGCGTCAGCGGACCCGCTCGCCGAGCACCTCGTCCTGGCCGTTGGCCTTCAGCCATTCACCCACCTGGTCGTCGCGGATCGCCTTCCACAAGGTGTCGTCCTTGGCCTTGTCGAGGAAGACGACCGACTGGCTGCCCTCCATGCCGGTGCCCTTGTGCGGCGCCGTCATGAACGTCACGTTGTGCTGCCGGAGATCCTTCATCTCCAGGGCCAGCGAGCGCATCTGCCCGGTGCTGAACTCCTCGTCGACGGAGAGGTTGTGGGTGATCGCGTCCAGCGCCCGGCCGAGCTTCAGCGGGTTGGTCAGCGTGCCGTTGGACAGGGTCTGCCGCATCAGCGCGCGCAGGAAGTTCTGCTGGCGCTGGATCCGACCGAAGTCGCCGTTGCGCAGGTGGTGGCGCTCCCGCACGTAGTCGAGCGCCTCCTCGCCGGACAGGGTGTGCTGGCCGGCGGCGTACATCTTCCCGCTGGCGAAGCGGGTCTCCTGCTGGAAGGTCAGTTGTACGCCGCCGAGCGCGTCGGTCAGCGCCTTGAAGCCGGTCCAGTCGATCACCGCGAGGTGGTCGATCCGCAGGCCGGTCAGCTTCTCCACCGTCTGGATGTAGAGCGGCGGGCCGCCGAAGGAGTAGGCGGCGTTGATCTTGTTGGGCTTGTGCCCCGGGATCGACACCCAGGAGTCCCGGGGAATCGAGATCAGATAGGCGGCCTTCCGGTCACCGGTGATGTGCAGGAGCATGATCGTGTCGCTGCGCTGGCCACCGCGTTCCCAGGCCTTGCCCTTGCCGGCGCCGGTGGTGCCGCCGCTGGCGTCGTCGGTGCGGGCGTCGCTGCCGGCGAGCAGGATGTTCATGGCGTTCGCGCCCGGTGCGCCCTTCGCGGGCTTCTTCGGCCGCAGGGCCTCCGGCAACTGGGAGAACGCCGGCACCCGCGACACCTGGTTGCCGAACTTCTCCGACAGCAGGTAGCCGGTCAGCGCGACGCCGCCGCCCAGGATCAGCACCAGGGACAGCAGGATCAGCAGTGTGGTCTTGGTGCGGCTCGATCGGCGGCGATGACCGGCGGAGCGGCGGCCACCCGGGCTGTCCTCCTCCTCCTCGCGCATGCGGATCGAACGCAACCCTTCGTCGGTGCGGTAGTCACTCATTAGCGTCCCTGATTCCTCATCCCCCGTGAGTGGCGGACGTCCGCCCCGGCTGAACTCGACGCGCGTCAGCGCGTCTGCGAACGGTGTCCCGAACGTGGGAACCTTCGACAGCACTGACGCGCGACCGGCTGCCCCGGTTGTCTTCCGAAGGGGATACCCCGCTTCGCTGACGATGTCGCACCTGCCGGCCGAGCAATATCGTACGGGGCGGGTGGGGCGGACCCGCTTCGTACGACCGGCAGGGGGCACTTGCCCGACTTCGTCCCGGGGTCCATTTTGTCCGGCCTGTTCCAGGTCTGTCGACCCCGGGGCAGCGTCCGGCCTGTCTCCGGGTCGCTCCGGCGCCTCTCGCCTGCCCGGTCGGACCGCAAACCCGGGATCCGCAGGGCAGACCCTAGACTCGGGCGCGTGTGGGAGGCGGCGTTCGTGGCGGTGCTGCTCGTGCTCGTGCTCGCCGTCGGCATGCTCGGGGCGTACGTCCTCCGTAACCTGCTCCGCCGCCCCCGGCGTGGCCCACAGGACACCGACCAGCGAAACGGGAGTTGATCCGCCTTGTCGACGCCGGCGCCGTTCCAGATCCCCGGCGATCTGCACCCCGACTGCGTCCAGTTGGCCTTCCTGCTGGGCCGCTGGGAGGGCAAGGGGCACGGCGACTACCCCACGATCGAGCCGTTCACGTTCGGCCAGGAAATCGTCTTCAGCCACAACGGCAAGGCGTTCCTCTACTACACGAGCCGCACCTGGCTGCTGGACGAGGAAGGCACCGCCGTCCGGCCGCTGGCGATGGAGACGGGCTTCTGGCGGCCGCAGCCCGACCACGGCCTGGAGGTGGTGCTCGCGCATCCCACCGGGTACGCCGAGGTGTGGTACGGCCGGATCGAGGGCGCCAAGATCGAGCTCGCCACCGACCTGGTGGCTCGTACGACCACCGCGAAGGACTACTCCGGCGGCCAGCGGTTGTACGGCCTCGTGCAGGGCGCGCTGATGTGGACCTTCGACATGGCGGCGCGCGGGGAGAGCCTGCAGCCGCACCTGTGGGCCAAGCTGGAACGCGCCGGGGCGGTGGCGCCGCCCGGCAACGGCACGTCCGGCTCCCCGGCGGCCGAAGCTCCGGGATCGGAGGCCGCCGCACCCGAGGGGGCGCCGCCCGCCCCGGAAGGTGACTGACCCCGGACGGCTCGCGCCGCGACAGCCGTCGTCCGCCGGCGCCGACCCTAGACTCGACCTGATGGGCGATTCGCACGACCACCACCACGGCCACGACGCCGTGGCCGCCGGCGCGCTGCACGAGGAGCTGCGCGCCCGTGGGTACCGACTGACCCCGCAACGTCAGCTGGTGCTGGAGGCGGTGGAGGATCTCGGGCACGCGACGCCCGAGGAGGTCCTCAACGCCGTCCGGCGCAAGGCGCGCGGGGTCAACATGTCGACGATCTACCGCACCCTCGAGCTCCTCGAGGGGCTGGACCTGGTCTCGCACGCCCACCTCGGCCACGGCGCCCCGACCTATCACGCCGCCACCACCGCCGACCACGCCCACCTGGTGTGCCGTGCCTGTGGCCGGGTGATCGAGGTGCCGCCGGACGCGGTCGAGCCGCTGGCCGAACGACTGCGCGAGCATTACGCCTTCGACACCGACGTACGCCACCTGACCGTCTTCGGGCAGTGCGCCGAATGTCGCGAAGGAACCGACTGCCCGTAGGAACCCCCGACCGCTCGGCCAAGTGGCACCCGGGTCGTAACCTCGAACGCGTGACCAGCTCCTCCAGCACACCCGACCAGCCTGAGGCCGGCCAGCCCGCCCAGCCCGGCCAGCCCGCCCAGCCCGGCCAGCCCGGCCAGCCCGCCCAGGCGCAGAGCCCGTTGCTCGGTCTGCCGGGCGCGGTGGCCGGCGACCCCCCGGACTCCGGCGTCGCCGCGCACTACGGCGAGCCGTTGATCGAGCAGCGCCGCCTGGAACGCGACCGGGCCGGCTTCGTCGATCTGTCCCACCGCGGCGTCGTGCGGGTCGGCGGACCGGACCGGCTGGGCTGGCTGCACTCGTTGAGCACCCAGGCGCTGGAGCGGCTCGGGCCCGGTGAGGGCGCCACCACGCTGATCCTCTCGCCGCACGGCCACGTCGAGCACGCGCTGTACGGCGTCGACGACGGCACCGCGTTCTGGATGCACGTCGAGCCGGGCACCGCCGCCGCTGCGGCCGGCTTCCTGGACTCGATGCGGTTCATGCTGCGGGTCGAGGTGACCGACGTGACCGCGGACTACGCCGTGGTGTGGGAGCCGCGCGTGGACGGTGACGCCGGCGGGCACCTCGTCCGGCGGGGTGGCGACCCGGTCGGTGGACGCGAGTTGTTCGTGCCGCGGGGCGAGCTGGCCGCGTACGCCGAGACGGCCGGGCCGCCCGCCGGGCTGTGGGCGTACGAAGCGCTGCGGATCGCCGCCCACCAGCCGCGGCTGGGCTTCGAGACCGACCACAGGACCATTCCGAACGAGGTCGGCTGGCTGGGCTCGGCGGTCCACCTGAACAAGGGCTGCTACCGCGGCCAGGAGACGGTGGCCAGGGTGCACAACCTCGGCCGCCCGCCGCGCCGGCTGGTGTTCCTGCACCTGGACGGCTCGGTCGACCGGCTGCCGGGCCACGGTGCGCCGGTCACCCTCGACGACCGCGAGGTCGGCTTCGTCACCAGCAGTGCCCGCCACCACGACCTGGGGCCGGTGGCCCTGACCCTGGTCCGCCGCAACGTCCCGGTGGAGGCCGGGCTGCTGGCCGACGGCGTGGCCGCGGCGCAGGAGGTCGTGGTCGACCCCGAGGCCGGGCTGCACGTGCGGGCACGCCGCTGACAGACCACGGACGCCTCCATCGCCGCGACCTGGCGTGGGGATAGGCTCGCCGCCGTCCGGAGGCCACAGAGCCTGTCGAAGCGGGGGCGCGAGTCGTGACGCGAGGAATAGGAAGGGTGGCCGTCGTCGGCCTGGGCTACATCGGTCTCCCGACCGCGGCCGCGCTGGCCACCCAGGGCGTGGAGGTCCGCGGCGTCGACGTGAACACCGACACGGTCCGGGCGGTCAACCGCGGTGAGGTGCCGTTCGTCGAGCCGGACCTCGCGGTGGCGGTCAGCGGCGCGGTGTCGATGGACCGGCTGCGCGCGTCCACCCGGATGCCGGAGGCCGCGGCGTACATCATCGCGGTGCCCACACCGTTCAAGGACGGCCGTCGACCGGACCTGTCCTACGTCCGCGCGGCGGCCGAGGAGATCGCACCGCGGCTGCGCCCCGGAGCGCTGGTCATCCTGGAGTCGACCTCCCCGCCGGGCACGACCCTGCAGGTGAGCGAATGGCTCGCGGAGCTGCGGCCCGACCTCGTGCTGGCCCACCAGCGGGCCGCCGGGCCGGTCGACGTGCACGTGGCGTACTGCCCCGAACGCGTGCTCCCGGGCCGGATCATGATCGAGATCGTCACCAACGACCGGGTGATCGGCGGGATCACCCCGGCGTGCGCGCAGCGGGCCGCCGAGGTCTACCGGACGTTCGCCCAGGGCGAGCTGCACCTCACCGACGCCGGGACCGCCGAGCTCACCAAGCTGGCCGAGAACGCCTACCGCGACGTCAACATCGCCTTCGCCAACGAGCTGGCGCAGGTCGCCGAGCGGCTCGGGGTCGACGTCTGGAACGTCGTCGAGCTGGCCAACCGGCATCCCCGCGTGCAGATCCTGCGGCCCGGCCCCGGTGTGGGAGGACACTGTGTGGCGGTCGACCCGTGGTTCCTGGTGTCGGCCGCACCCGACGGCACCCGGCTGATGCGGACGGCGCGAGAGGTCAACGACGACCGTCCGGGCCAGGTGGTACGCCGGATCGTCGCGGCGGCCCGGTCGCGTCCGGGTGAGCCGGTGGCCTGCTTCGGGCTGGCGTTCAAGGCGAACGTCGACGACCTGCGGGAGAGCCCGGCCGTGGACGTGGTGGCCGGGGTGGCCACCGCCCTGCCTGACGTCCCGGTGCTGGTGGTGGAGCCGCACGTGCGCACGCTGCCCACGGCCCTGCGGGCGTACGACCGGGTGCGGCTGGTCGGTGCGGCCGAGGCGCTCGAACGGGCCGGGGTGCTCGCGTTGCTGGTCGACCACGACGAGTTCGCCGGAATCGAGCCCGAGCACCTCGCCGGTGCCGAGGTGGTGGACACCCGCGGTGTCTGGCGTCGGTCGGCCGCTGACGCGCTCAGCCGGTGAAGTCGGGCAGGCGTACGCCGAGCCCGAGCAGTTCCTCGATCGCCGCGACGCTGCGGGCGGCCGCCTTGCCGTCGCCGTACGGGTTGACCGCACCCGCCATCGCGGCGTACGCCTGATCGTCGTCCAGGAGTTCGGTGAGCGCGTCGCGGACCGTCTCCCGATCCGTGCCGACCAGCCGGACGGTGCCCGCGGTCACGGCCTCGGGGCGTTCGGTGGTGTCCCGCAGGACAAGCACCGGCTTGCCCAGGCTCGGTGCCTCCTCCTGGACGCCGCCGGAGTCGGTGACCACCAGGTGGGCACTGGCCAGCAGGTGCGCGAACTCGGCGTACGACAGCGGCTCGGTGCGCAGCACGTTGGGTTCGGCGCCGAGTTCGGCCGCCGCCACCTCCCGGACCACGGGGTTGCGGTGCACCGGGAAGACGAAGTCGGTGTCAGGGTGGGCCCGGGCGACCTCGGCGACTGCGCGGAAGGATTCCCGCATCGGCTCGCCCCACGACTCCCTGCGGTGGGCGGTGACCACGACCAGCCGCCGGCCGGTGGCCGCCGCCGCGTCGACCGTGCGGGCGAGGTCGGGGTCGGTGTAGGCGGGCCGGCGCCCGGCGACCTCGAACAACGCGTCGATGACGGTGTTGCCGGTGACGGTGATCGCCTCCGGCGCCACCCCACCGGCCTCCAGGTGGGCACGGTTGGTCCGCGTGGGCGCCAGGTGGAGGGTCGCGAGCTCGGTGGTGAGCCGGCGGTTGATCTCCTCCGGGAACGGCGAGTAGCGGTTGTCGGTACGCAGGCCCGCCTCGAGGTGGACCACCGGAACCTGCGCGTAGAACGCCGCGAGCGCGCCGGCGAACGTCGTCGTGGTGTCGCCCTGGACCACCACCGCGTCCGGTGCGACCTCGGCGACGAGCGGCTCGAGCCCGGTCAGCGCGCGGGTGGTCACCTGCCCCAGGGTCTGCCGCGCGGCGAGGATCGCCAGGTCGTGATCGGGGCGGATGCCGAAGAGTTCGTGTACCTGGTCCAGCATCTCGCGGTGCTGGCCGGTCACGGCGACGACTGGTTCGATGTCGGCGGACTCGCCGAGTGCCCGGACGACGGGAGCCATCTTGATGGCCTCCGGCCGGGTGCCGTAGACGAGCATGACGCGGGCCACGGTCGCTGAACTCCCCTTCGTCGAGGTGGGGTCGCGGGCACCCGGTCGTGGAAGGTGGCGTACGGAGGCGGGTGACCGCCGGATGGCGGTCAGGCTAGCGGGTGACCCCGTCGCGCCGACCGAGGTGTCGGGTTTTCGTATCCCGGGAATGCACCACACATGCGGTGGAAGGGCATGGTGGCAGTCACCGGACTGGTCGGGCTCGTGGTGGCGGACGCGATGTTCGTCACGATGGCGATCCGGCACTCGGCCGGTGAGGCGGTCCTCGGGACGGCCACGCAGAACTCGAAGACGGGCAACTCGGTTACGGACAACTCGGCCGGCTCCCCGTCGCCGGGGGAGGAACCCCCGGCGACTCCGGGGACGTCGCCCACCGGCGCGCCCGCGAGCCCGCCCGTCCGGTCCCGCGCGCTGGTCGACATCGGCGCGGACGCCGCCGTCGCCCGGGCGACCACCGGTAAATGCGGCCGGGGCGGGGCGACCCTGCAGCTGTCCACCGACAGTGGCCGGACCTTCGACCTCGCCGACGTACGTCCGGCCGAGGTCATCGTCCGGGTGATCACGAAGGACGCGCGGAACACGTCCCTGATCGGCGCGGACGCCGACTGTCGCAAGCTCGCGACGTACGTCACCACCGACGCCGGCCGGACCTGGACCAGGCTGGAGGGGGCCAGTGGCAACTGGTACCTCGAGCCCAGGCCCGCACCCCGGCTGCACACGCCCAGCGGCGACGTCGTGGTCCCCTGCGGGAAGGGTGTCGAGGTGGTCGGTTTCAGCACCCTGTCGTCACGGAGGGCGTTCGTCCTGTGCGACGGCGGCGAGGTGATGGCGACCGGCGACGGCGGCGCAACATGGAGCAGGCGCGGGAACGTGAGAGGGGGCGCCGACCTGGACTTCGTGAACGAACGAACCGGGCTGGTCGCTCGTACCGACGTCCCCAACTGTGCCGGAGTGCTGGTCAACCGCACCACCGACGGTGGGCGGAGCTGGAAGCTGATGGCCTGCGTGTCCGGTGACGAGGCGCGAAGCGGGGATCGTCCCGACATCTCCGCCGACGGCAATCGCGCCTACCTCGTCAGGGGAGAGGCGGTCTGGGTCACCACCGACGCCGGCCGGCACTGGACCCGGACGCCCTGGGGCCGGCAGTCTCCGCAGGACGGCTCGCCGTCGCCCTCCAGCCAGGCCGTCCCGGCCGGCTAACCCCGTGGTCCGCGACCGGACGGCGGCGCGTCGACGAGAACCACGTCCGCGCGGCGTTCGAGGTCGCCGAGCAACAGTTCCATGGCCCGGGACTGCAGGAGCTCGCTGGGTTTGGGCGGCAGCGGGCCGCTGGCCAGCACCTCCAGCGGGATGTCGCCCCACGGCTGCGGCGCGACCTCGGTCGCGACCTGCCGGGCGCGGGCGGGGTCGGTGTCGGTGACGGCGATCTCGAGCAGGATGGTCTCCGGAAGGACCCGGGCGGAGATGCGGGAGCTCAGCTCGGCGGCCGACATGGGCAGCCGGAGCTTCTTCACCACTGCGGTGGTGACCGCCTCACCGCGTACGAGGTCGGCGTAGGAACGCGCACGCTGCTGGGAGAACAGGCTGCCCTGGTAGGCGCTTGTCGTGGAATCGTCCCCCGGCGCCAAGCTGACGAACAGGGTCGTGGACTGGTACGTCGGCGTCGTACGCAGGACCACGATCGCCGCGACGGCGACCGTGACCACCACACACGCCAGCAACAACTTCCACTGGGCGCGGATCAGTCGGAGATACCCCCACAGCTCCACCGGCGCAACTCCACCGGCGCGACCTTCTGAGTCGTCCTCGTCGCTGTTCTCGCGCTGTCCTTGCACGGCGTACCGGAGTAGGTACGTACTGTACGCGGCGCGGCGCCGTTTACTCGTACGCCCGGCCGGGGGAGAAGTGCTGGGGGTGCGGACCCTCCCCAGGGCCCGACGCGAGACCTGTGGACGGAGCGGAGCCGTTGACCACCACCATCTGGACGAGGCGATGACCGCGAACCCCGCATCCGACGCGCGCCCCGTCGGCACGCACACCGGCGCGGTCCGGCGGCCCAGGGCTGTTCACGTGTCGACCGTCCATGCCGCCACCGACATCCGGATCTTCCACAAGCAGTGCCGAACGCTCGCCGCGGCCGGCTACGACGTCGTGCTGTACGCCCGCACCGACCATCTGCAGGACCCTCGTGCCGACCGGCCCTACGAGCAGGACGGCGTACGCGTGGTGCCGGTGCCGCCGCCGTCCGGCCGGGCCGCCCGGATGACCGTCGGCGTGTGGCGGTTGTTCCGGCCGCTACTGGCCGAGGCCGCCGACGTCTACCACTTCCACGACCCCGAGCTCGTCCCGCTGGCGACGGCGTTGCGCCTGTGCGGGCGCAACGTCGTCTTCGACGCGCACGAGCCGCTGCCCGCACAGATCCTGGCCAAACCCTGGATCCCGCCCCGGTTGCGGCCCGTGGTCGCGGGGGCCACCCGGCTGCTGGTCCGCCTCGCCGGTCAGGGGGTGACCGTGGTGGTGGCCGCGTCGCCGCTGGTCGAGAGCGTCTACGCCGGCGCACGCCGGATGGTGGTGGTGAACAACTTCCCGATCCTGCCCGGCGACGACCCGACCGCCGGGCCGGCAGGCGGCCAGGAGAACGCCGAGTGCCCGCCGGAGATCCCGTACGACCGGCGGCCGCGCGGGATCGTCTACGTCGGCGGCCTGTCGGACCTGCGTGGGCTGTCGGCCATGCTCGACGTGGCCCGGATCGCCGGCACCCGGCACGGCGAGCGGCTGACGCTGATCGGGGCGTTCGTGCCGCCCGAACTGGAGGCGCGGCTGGCCGAGCCGGAACTCGCCGGGCTGATCGACTACGTGGGCGTCCAGCCGCCGAAGCGGGTCCGCGAGCTGCTGGGTGAGTCCCGCGTCGGCCTGATCCTGCAGGTCGGACCGGAGGCGTACAAGTGGAACCTCCCGACGAAGATGTTCGAGTACATGGCCGAGGGGCTGCCGGTGGTGGCGTCGCACTTCCCGCTGTGGAAGCAGATCCTCGACGAGGCCGAGGCCGGCGTCACCGTGGACCCCCAGGACGGCCAGGCGGCCGCGGAGGCGGTGTCGCGGCTGCTGTCGGACCCGGTGGAGGCGGCGGCGATGGGCCGGCGCGGACGCAAGGCTGTCTACGAGCGGTACTCGTTCGGGCCGGAGGCGGCGAAGCTCCTGGCGCTGTACGACAGCCTCCTGCCCGGCGACGTGCGCGCCGCCGGAACCCGATGAGTGGCATCGACCGCGCGGCGCCCGACCTCACCGCGGCCGGCGCCGCGCCGGTGGGAACCGCCGTTCCCGAACCCCGCGGCATGAAGGACGTGGACGGTGCGAGGTCGGCGCCGCCCCGACGGTCCGGTGCCCGGCGCGGGGTCGCGGAGATCGTCCTCGGTACGGTCCTCGGCCAGGGCCTGCTGATCGCCGCCGCTCCCGTCCTCGCCCGTCTCTACGGTCCGGCCGACTTCGCACTGCTGCAGATCTTCACCGGCGTCGTCTCGATCGGAGCGGTGCTGGCAGGCCTGCGCCTGGACCTCGCGGTCTCGCTGGCGCGCGACGTCACCGAGACCCGCGCGGTGTTGCGGGCCGGGCTGGCCGGCACGGTCGTGGTGGCGGTCGCGATCTGGCTGCTGGGCCTGGCCAGTGCGGGTCTGTGGGCGGTCAACCCCACGCTGGCCGGCCTGCGGTCGGCGTGGTGGCTGGTGCCGCCGACGGTGGCGGTGATCGCGGTGTTCCAGCTGCTGAGCGCGGTGCTCGTCCGCGCCGAGCGGTACCGCGACCTCGCCGGGCGCAGCGCCCTGCAGGGCGTGGGCACGGCCGGCGCGCAACTCGGCTTCGGGTTCGCCGGACTGGCGCCGCTCGGGTTGCTGCTCGGCATGGGCGTGGGCCGGGCCGCCGGTCTCGCGTCGATCGCCCGCGGCGGACTGTTCCCGCCTCCGGCGGCGGGCCGGCGGGAGCCGGTGACGCCCGGGCAGGTCCGCGCGGCGATCCGCCGCTTCCGCAGGTTCCCGCTGCTCACCACGTGGACGGCGCTGCTGAACAACATCGGGCAGTACGCGCCGTACCTGCTGTTCTCGTTGACGTACGGGCAGAACCCGACCGGGTGGCTGGCGTTCACCACCCGGCTGCTCGCCCTGCCCGCCGCGGTCGTCGGCCAGGCGGTGGCGCAGGTGTTCCTGGGGCGGGGCGCGAGCGCCCGGCGGGACGCGACCGGTGAGCTGCCCCGGCTCACCTGGCTCGCCGTACGCCGGCTCGCGGTGCTCGGCGCCGGACCGGCGCTCGCCTTGTCGCTGGTTGGGGCGTGGGCGTTCGGCCTGGTGTTCGGGGCGCAGTGGGAACGCGCCGGGACGTACGCCCAACTGCTGGCCGTGGCGTTCCTCGCGCAGTTCGTGGCCAGCCCGGTCTCCAACGTCCTCAACCTGGTCGAACGTCAGGGTGTCGCGCTGGGCTGGGAGGCCGTCCGGCTGTTGCTGGTGGTCGGGGTGCCGTGGCTGGTGTGGCTGCTCGGGGGTTCGGACCTCGCCGGCGTCGCCGCCTACGCGGGGGTCCTGGTGTTCTCCTACGGCGGCGTCCTGGCGCTGGTCTGGTGGGTGCTGCGCCGTGGCTAGCCCACCAACGACCGGCCAAGCAGCCACCGATCAAGCAAAGACCGGCGCGGCGACGACCGGCCCAGCATCGGCCCAAACAGCGACCGGCCCGGCAGCGACCGGCCGGCGCACCGGACGGGCGCACGTCCCGCGACGGCGCCGCACAGACCGCCGGCCGGTCCCGCGGGGCGTGCCGCGGGTCGGTGGCCGCACGGTGGCCTGGCTGGCGGTCTACGCGTTCGGCCTGATGGCGTGCCACTACCTGGTGATCGCGCCGGCGTTCGCCTACCTCGGCTTCGAGAAGGTGCCGCCCAACCCGCTGGTCGGGATCGTGGTGGCGCCGACCTACCTGCTGTGCGCGCGACGGCTTCCGCAGTCGTGGGAACGCCCCTCCGCGATCGTGTACTGGATGCTGTTCCTGGTCGTGGTGGCCCCGGTGCACGTCCTGCCGATGTTCACCACGAACCCGTCCACGGCGGTGTGGCTGATGGTCGGCGGGGTGGCGGCGGCGTTCTGGCTGCTGGGCGGGATCTACTCCGTCCCGCTGTGGGCGTTCCGCCCGCCGGCGATCCCGCCGCGGATCTACTGGCCGGCGTATGCCCTGCTCTGGCTGGTGATGACCGGTGTCGTGGTCGGCTACTACGGCCTGCACCTGCGGCTGGTGACGCTGTCGGAGATCTACGCGGTCCGCGACACCTACCGGGACTCCTTCGGCGAGGTGCCCAAGGTGGCGAAGTACGTCGTCCCCTGGCTCGGCAACGTGATCGCGCCGGTCGCCATCGCCCGCGGTCTGATGACGCGGCGCTGGAGCTGGGCCGCCCTCGGCGTGCTCACCGAGCTGTACCTCGTCTCGCTCACCGGGTTCAAGCAGTTGCTGTTCTCCTCGCTGCTGGCCGCCGGGGTGGTGGTGCTGGCACGGACGACCGACCTCACCCGGATCGGCCGCCGCGTCGGCGTCCTGGCCGGATGCGGGGTGTTCGCGGTCACCGCCATCGACTTCGCCCGCGGCGGGTGGGGCCTGTCGTCGATCCTGGTCCGCAGGCTGGTGCTCACCAGCGCGGTCAACACGAAGTACCACTTCGAGTTCTTCCTGCAGAGTCCCAAGGGACACCTGGGCTACGGCGTGCTGTCGCACTGGGTGAACTATCCGTACGACCTGAAGCCGCCGTTCCTGATCGGCCAGGTCTACTACGGCAATCCGGAAATGAGCGCCAACGCCAACCTGTGGGCCGACGCCTACGCCAACTTCGGGCTGGTGGGGGTCTTCGTGTTCACCGGGATCCTCGCCGCGGTGCTGCACTTCGCCGACAGTGCCGCCCGCGGCCTGCCGGCCGGACTCGCCCTGGCCGCTCTCGCCCAGTCGGCCTTCAGCGTCTCCAACACCGCGATGCTGACGGTCCTCCTCACCCACGGCATGTTGCTGGCGGTGGCCGTCGTCTACCTCATGCCGGCAGGCGACGACGCCACCAGGCGACGGAGCGTCCGCCGGCGAATTCGGCGGCTGATCCGCCGTGGCCTGTCCGAGGCGGGCCGGCCGCGACCACGTCCGCGCCTTTCGGGAGGCCGAGCACCCTCATGAGCCGTGGCGAGAGTTCCCCCCGTCCGCAGGGTTTCCGACGTCCCCAGCGCCCCCGGCGGGTGCTGGTCCTCAACCAGTCCGCGCTCCCGCGGTCGCAGGGCGGAGGCACCCGCCACGTGGAGCTCTTCGGGCGGCTTTCGCGCTGGTCCCACCGCATCGTGGCCGGCAACCGCAACTACACCACCCGGGAGCGCTTCTCCAGCCGGTCGCCGGCGTTCGTGACGGTCCCGGTCCCGAACTACGAGTCCAACGGTCCCGGCCGCGTACTGAACTGGCTGGCGTACGCGGTGGGCGCGCTGGTCGCCGGCCTGCGCTCGGGCCGGTACGACGTGGTGTACGCGTCGTCGCCGCCGCTGCTCACCCCGCTGGCGGGCCGGCTGCTGGCGTGGCTGCGGCGGGTTCCGTTCGTCCTGGAGATCCGGGACCTGTGGCCACGGTCGATGGTGGAGCTCGGCTACCTCGCGGACGGCTCCCGGACGCACCGGATGCTGGTCGCCCTGGAGGGGTTCGTATACCGATCCGCGGACGTGATCGTGGCCGTCGCCGACGGCTGGCAGGACCACTTCGCGGCGTTCGGCGTACGACCGGAGAAGGTCGTACTGATCAGCAACGGCGCCGAACCCGCCGACTTCGTACCCACCGTGTCGCGGGACAAGGCGCGCGCCGACCTCGGCGCGGACGGCTTCGTCGCGGTCTACGCCGGAGCCCACGGTCCCGCCAACGGCCTCGACCTGGTCCTCGACGCGGCCGGACAGCTGTCCGGGTGCACGTTCTTCCTGGTCGGGGATGGCCTGGACAAGGCGCGCCTGGTGACCCGGGCGCGCGAGGAGGGCATCGGCAACGTGCGCTTCCTGCCCGCGGTGCCGAAGGAGCAACTGGCGAACGTGTTCGTCGCCGCCGACGTGGGGCTGCACACGCTCGCCCAGGCGGAGTTGTTCAAGGAGGCGCTGAGCCCGAACAAACTGTACGACTACCTCGCCGCCGGGCTCCCGGTCGTCACCAACGTCGGCGGCGACCTGGAACGCCGGCTGGTCGAGGCCGGATGCGCGGTGCGCGGCTCGGCGGAGCCGGGTGAGCCGTCGCTGCCCGCACTGGTCGCCGCGCTCCGGGGCCTGGGTGAGCTGGGTGCGGACGAGCGGGCGCGGATGGGTGCGCGCGGTCGCGCCTACGTGGAACGGCACGTTTCGCGCACGGTCATGGCGGCGCGTCTGGAAGCCCTGCTGGACGACGCGATCGGTCGATGAGCGGCGCTGCGGTGTGGCCCATTCTCATTCGCCGTAGTGCGGAGACAGGATCTTTCGCCGGGGCGCGCGGGAAGGCCATCCACTTGCCTCCGGTGGGTCGGTGCGTACCAACGCCGGGATGCGGGGACGAGAGGGGTGGACGTCGCGGTCGACGTCCACGGTCGGCCCGGACGCCTCGTACGCGGCCGGCGTCGCCGCCGTACCCATGTGAACCCACGTGGTCGGCCGGGGCGATCCTGCCCGACCTCACCCTGGGAGGCTGACCGCGCATGTTCGGCACGTCTGCCACCTCCGGAGATGCGCTCGCGGTCGCGGGTGGCACCCCCGTCCGAACGGCGGCCTTCCCTCCCTGGCCGGTCTTCGCCGAGGACGAGATCGAGGCGGCGGTGCGGGTGCTCCGGTCGGGCCGGGTCAACTACTGGACGGGCGTGGAGGGGCGGGCGTTCGAACACGAGTTCGCGGCCGCTGTCGGCGCGCCGTACGCGGTGGCGCTGTCCAACGGAACCGTCGCGCTCGAACTCGCCCTGCACGCGGTCGGGGTCGGACCGGGCGACGAGGTGGTCGTACCCGCGCGGACGTTCGTGGCCACCGCCAGTGCCGTGGTGGCGGTCGGCGCCCGGCCGGTGGTCGCCGACATCGACCCGGTGAGTCAGGCGCTCACCGCAGCGACCGTGGAGGCGGTCCGTACGCCGCGGACCCGGGCGGTGATTCCGGTGCATCTGGGCGGCTGGCCGGCGCCGATGGCGGAGTTGATGGCCCTGGCGGCCCGGCACGACCTGGTGGTGGTCGAGGACTGCGCGCAGGCGCACGGCGCGCGGCTGGCCGGCCGGTCGGTCGGAACGCTGGGACACGCGGCGGCGTGGTCGTTCTGCCAGGACAAGATCCTCACCACCTCGGGCGAGGGTGGCGCGGTGACCACCGGCGACGAGGAGATCTGGCGCACAGTGTGGGAACGCAAGGACCACGGCAAGAGCTACGCCGCGGTGTACGAGCGGAGGCACCCGCCGGGGTTCCGGTGGCTGCACGAGTCGTTCGGCACCAACGCGCGGATGACCGAGGTGCAGGCCGCGCAGGGCCGGCGGGCGCTGGCGCGGCTGCCGAAGTGGTCCGAACTCCGTCGCGCGCACGCGGCGGTGCTGGACGAGGGCCTCGCCGACGTGCCCGGACTGCGGGTGCCCGTCCCGCCGCCGGACGTGCGCCACGCGTACTACAAGTACTACGCCTTCGTCCGGCCCGAGCGCCTCGCGCCTGGATGGGACCGGGACGCGGTGATGACCGCGATCGAGGCGGAGGGGGTGCCGTGCCTGCAGGGTGCCTGCGCGGAGATCTACCGCGAGAAGGCGTTCGACAGTGTGGGCCGGCCCGAACACCCGCTGCCGGTCGCCCGCGAACTCGGCGAGACCTCGCTGATGTGGATGGTGCATCCCACGCTGACCAAGCGGGAGATCGACGACACCGTGGAGGCGATCCGGAAGGTGATGCGCGTCGCGGCCCCGGAATGAGCCGCGATGATTACGCTCTGAGTTCATGTCCGCACTTTTCGTTGCCAACTCCGCCGACGTGCACTCGACGGCGCGGGTCGGTGAAGGGACCGCTGTGTGGCACCTGGCGCAGGTCCGGGAGGACGCCGTCATCGGCGCGGACTGCATCGTCGGCCGCGGCGCCTACGTCGGTGCCGGCGTCCGGATCGGTGACCGGGTCAAGATGCAGAACCACGCGCTGGTGTACGAGCCGGCGGTGCTGGAGGACGGCGTCTTCGTCGGACCCGCGGTGGTGCTGACCAACGACCAGTACCCGCGTTCGGTCGACCCGGACGGCACGCTCAAACGCGCGGCCGACTGGGAGGCGGTCGGGGTGACGGTCCGCGAGGGCGCCTCGCTCGGCGCCCGGTCGGTGTGCGTCGCGCCGGTGACGGTCGGCCGGTGGGCGATGGTGGCCGCGGGCGCCGTCGTCGTACAGGACGTACCGGACTTCGCCCTGGTGGTCGGGGTACCAGCGCGCAGGGTCGGGTGGGTCGGCCGTGCGGGGGTACGACTGGAGGGCAGGGGCGCCGGACGCTGGCTGTGTCCGCGTACGGGTGCCACGTACACCGAGCGCGGAGGTCTCCTGCGCGAGGACGTGCACGACGGGAGACGCGAGGGCCGCCGGGGCCGCGAGGTCGAGAGCAGTAGTGCGGGCCGTGAGCAGTAGCGGGGGCCGGGAGCGAGCCCAGGACGACCACGGGGGTCGATGACGTGAGCAACAACGGGGCGGTACGAGAAGGGGTGCCGGGCGACGTACTGCCCGACCCGATCCCGGCCGCGATGCCGATGATCGGCGCGGAGGAACGTGCCGCGGTCGACCGGGTCCTCGCCAGCGGCATGCTGGTGCAGGGCCGGGAGGTCGCCGTGTTCGAGCAGGAGTTCTCGGCCCTGGTCGACGACCGGCCCTGCGTGGCGGTCAACGCCGGGACGAGCGCCCTGCACCTCGGTCTGCTGGCGGCCGGTGTCGGGCCGGGCGACGAGGTGATCGTGCCGTCGTTCACGTTCGCCGCCACCGCCAACTCCGTGGCGCTGACCGGGGCGACGCCGGTGTTCGCCGACATCGAACCCGACCACTTCTGCCTGGCCCCCGCGGCGGTCGAGGCTGCCGTGACGGCGCGCACGGTCGGGATCATGCCGGTGCACCTCTACGGCCACCCGGCGGACCTGACCGCGCTGACCCGGCTCGCCGACCGCTACGGCCTGGCGCTCTTCGAGGACGCGTGTCAAGCCCACCTTGCACGGTGGGCGGGCCGGCCGGTCGGCGCGTTCGGCACCTTCGGTGCGTTCAGCTTCTACCCCACCAAGAACATGACCACCGGCGAGGGCGGCATGGTGGTGTGCGCGGACGAGGACCTCGCCCGCACGGTTCGGCTGCTGCGCAACCAGGGCATGGAACGCAGGTACGAGAACGAACTCGTCGGCTTCAACGCCCGGATGACCGACGTGGCGGCCGCGATCGGGCGGGTCCAGCTGGCCCGAATCGAGGGGTGGACCAAACAGCGCCGGGCCAACGCCGCGTACCTCGACGCCCAGTTGGCCGGGGTCGCCGGCCTGGTCACTCCGCGGGTGGCCGGTGACGCCGAGCACGTCTATCACCAGTACACCGTGCGGCTGCCCGACCGGGACGGTGTGCAGGCGCGCCTCGCCCAGGCGGGGGTGGGCACCGGCGTCTACTACCCGATCCCGAACCACCGGCTTCGGTCGTTCGCAGAAGCTTCCGGACGTGACCTCGACCTGCCGGAGACCGAGCGGGCCAGCCGGGAGGTGATCTCGCTGCCGGTGCACCCGGGCCTGTCCGACCGCGACCTGGCGCAGGTCGTGGCCGAGGTGACCGGGGCGGTGTCCGGATGAGAGCGCTGCGGGCCGGGCTGTTGGGCCTGGGCATGATGGGCCGCCACCACGCGCGGGTGCTGCGGTCGCTGGACGGCGTGGAGCTGGTCGCGGTCGCCGATCCAGGCGGTGACCCGCACGGCGTGGCGGGCGGGCTGGACGTGCTGCCCGACGTGGAGAAGCTGGTCACCGCGGGCATCGACCTGTGTGTGGTCGCCGTACCCACCGCGTTCCACGAGGAGGTAGGTCTGGTGCTCGCCGCCGCCGGGGTGCACGCGCTGGTGGAGAAGCCGCTGGCGAGCACGGTGGAGGGCGCGGAGAAGCTGGCCGCGGCGTTCGAGGCGCAGGGGCTGGTCGGCTGTGTCGGGCACATCGAGCGCTACAACCCCGCGTTGCAGGCTCTCCGGGGCCGCCTCGACCACGGCGAACTCGGCGAGATCTACCAGGTGATCACCCGCCGGCAGGGCCCGTTCCCCAACCGCATCGCCGACGTCGGCGTGACCAAGGACCTCGCCACCCACGACATCGACTCCACCGCGTGGGTCACCCGCGGGCGTTACCTGTCGGTGTCGGCCCGTACCGCGCACAAGAGCGGCCGGGAGTACGAGGACCTGGTGGCGGTGGTCGGCCAGCTCGACGACGGCACGGTGGTCAACCATCTGGTCAACTGGCTGTCCCCGATGAAGGAACGCGTCACCGTGGTCACCGGCGAACGAGGCGCGTTCGTCGCGGACACGATCGCGGCCGACCTGACGTTCCATGCCAACGGTCTCCGCCCGTTGGAGTGGGAGACGATGGCGTCGTTCCGCGGAGTCACCGAAGGCGACATGATCCGGTACGCCATCCCCAAACCGGAACCCCTGCGTACCGAACTCACCGCCTTCCGGGACGCGATCCTGCGCAACCGCGACGGAGCCGGCCCGGACCTGGAGACAGACACGCACACGGACGCGGATCCGAGTACCGGTGGCGGCGACGTGGTGGGAATGCGGGAGGGGCTGGCGATCGTCGAGGTCGCCGAGGCGATCCTGCGGTCGGCCGCGCAGGGCCGCACTGTCGGCCTCGGCTGACGCCGGCCCTCCGCGCTGGGCCGTGCTCTCGGCCTCAGCGCTCAACTGTCGACGTACGGTCGGCGAACCTGGGGACGGGACGGCCCCGGTATGAGGGTCTCGCGCCGGCGTCTGACGTGAGCCGTCAGGTGTGATCGCGCCGGTGCGAACGTACTCGTGACCGCCGGGGGTCCGGACGACGCCGCCACCGGAACTCCGGCGGGCACTCTTCGGCGGTGATGGCTAGGGTCTGGCTCGTGAGTGAACCCTCCGAGCCCGACTACGCTCTCACCGATCCCCGCGACCTCTTGGCCGGCTTCCTCGACTACTACCGCGACGTCGTGATTCGTAAGCTCGACGGCCTGTCCGAGCAGGAGTTGCGAACCAGCCGGCTTCCGTCGGGTTGGACGCCGCTCCAACTGCTCAAACACCTCACCAACGTCGAACGCCGCTGGCTGGTGTGGGGCTTCCTGGCGGAGCCGGTCGCCGACCCTTGGGCGGACGACGGGCCGGACGGACGATGGCTTGTGCGCCCGGAGGAGTCCGTGGACGATGTGCTGTCGGCGTTCCACGCGCAGGCAGCGCGTTCCAGGGAGATCGTGGCCGGCGGGGCGCTTTCGGACCTGTCCGCGCTCGGTGGCAGGTTTCCCGCGGACGTGGACGCCCAGCCGTCGTTGGGCTGGATCCTCTTCCACGTGCTGCAGGAGTACGCGAGGCACGCAGGCCACCTCGACGTCGCTCGCGAGCTTGCCGACGGCGCAGTCGGGGAGTGACGCCGGGATCCAGTCCATATTGGACGTGGACAACACCACGTCGTTGCCGGCGGTGACCATGCCCAAGGCATCCAGCAACGGATGGGGCGGGAGTGCGCCGCCTCCGCTGCGAGGAGACTCGTGGGTAGTCGAAGACACGCTCGAACCCTACCGGCCATCACCGACAAGTAGCCCGTTGTCCACAAGGGAAATCGTCGTCGCCACCCAGTTGAAAAGGCCCTGTGGACCAGAATCGTGTGATCCTGGTCCACAGGGCGGCAGTTCGTCGCGCGTCGAGCACGCGGCTATGCGTCGGCGGTGAACGCGTCCGCTCTGCGCAGCCAGGTCCGGGCCTCATCGGGGCGGTTCTGACGCTCCAGAACCCTGCCCAGCAACAGGTGTGCGTACGGCTCCACCGGGTCGTGCTCGATCAGTGTGCGCAGTTGCTTCTCGGCCCGGTTCAGCTGAGCCGAGTGGTAGTACGCACGAGCGAGCAGGAGCCGGGCCGCGGTGTGACGGGGGAACTCCTCGACGAGCCCGGCCAGCAGGCGCGCGGCCTCGATGTAGCGGCGCTCCTCGAACATCAGGCCTGCGCGTTCCCACCGGTCCGCGGGCGTCTCCTCAGTGGGGTCGGCCCGGCCGGCCTGGTCAGTCCGGTCGAAGAGGTGGAGCGCCCCGGCCCAGCGGTCGGCCGTGGCCTCGCCGTCGGGGCGGAAGGTGTTGAACCTCTCGGTCATCGCGGTCCCTCCGAAGTGCTCGAGTGGCAGGTGACTGGGGTAGGGCCTGGGGTGACGCTTCTAGTCGGGTCTCAGTGCGGCCAGGTACTGCTCGAACGGAACGACGGTCTCTTCCGTGGCGCGGGGCGTGCCGTTCACCTGTCCGTCGTCTGCGGCACGTACGTCGCCCTGCGTTCGGCCGGCCAGCAGGTCGGCGAGTTCGCCCGCGGCGCGCTCGATCCGGATGGGCAGTCCCTCGGTCATCGAGTCGCCGCGCCCGCCCCAGTCCTCCGCGGCCGCGTACACCGCGGTGGGTACGACGACCGCACGCAGGTACGCGAACAGCGGCCGCAGCGCGTGCTCCAGGGCAAGTGAGTGCCGCGCCGTTCCACCGGTCGCGGCGGCAAGCACCGGCGTACCTGTCAACGCGTCGTTGTCGAGAACGTCGAAGAACGACTTGAACAACCCACTGTAGGAGGCGGAGAACACCGGGGTGACGGCGATCAGGCCGTCCGCCTCCGACACCGACGCGAGAGCGTCGGCCAGCCGCCGCGAGGGGAAGCCGGCCACCAGGTTGTTGGCGACGTCGGTGGCCAGGTCGCGGAGTTCGACCACCGTGACCTCCACGTCCCGCCCCCGGCCGGCCAGTGCCCGCCGGGTCGCGTCGGTGAGGCGGTCGGCCAGCAGCCGGGTGGACGAGGGGACGCCCAGCCCGGCCGAAACGACCGTGAGCCGTAGCGGCGTACGCGCGTTCACGGGATCAACTCCTCACGCTCTGGGCGTTCTCGGTGTTCTTGTTGCGCTCGGTGTTCTCGGCGGACCCGTCGGACTCACCGCTCCCGGCGCGGCGCGCCAGCAGGGACGCGTGCGTGGGAGCCTCCGGTACGCCGGCCGGGCGGCCCTTGGCGAACTCCTCCCGCAGCACCGGCACGACCTGTTCGCCGAGCAGGTCGAGCTGTTCCAGCACCGTCTTCAGTGGCAATCCGGCGTGGTCCATCAGGAACAACTGCCGCTGGTAGTCGCCGAACGTCTCGCGGAAGGTCAGCGTCTTCTCGATGACCTGCTGCGGGCTGCCGACCGTCAGCGGGGTCTCCCGGGTGAAGTCCTCCAGCGACGGCCCGTGCCCGTAGACAGGGGCGTTGTCGAAGTACGGCCGGAACTCACGGACCGCGTCCTGGGAGTTGGCCCGCATGAACACCTGCCCGCCGAGGCCGACGATCGCCTGTTCCGGCGTGCCGTGGCCGTAGTGGGCGTAGCGCGTGCGGTACAGGTTGATGAGCCGGCGGAAGTGGTCCTTCGGCCAGAAGATGTTGTTGGCGAAGAAGCCGTCCCCGTAGTAGGCGGCCTGCTCCGCGATCTCCGGGCTGCGGATGGACCCGTGCCAGACGAACGGCGGCACGCCGTCCAGCGGTCGCGGGGTGGAGGTGAAGCCCTGCAGCGGCGTGCGGAACCGCCCCTCCCAGTCCACGACATCCTCCCGCCACAGGCGGTGCAGCAACGCGTAGTTCTCCACCGCCAGCGGGATGCCCTGCCGGATGTCCTGCCCGAACCACGGGTAGACCGGGCCGGTGTTGCCGCGGCCGAGCATGAGGTCCACCCGCCCGTCGGCCAGGTGCTGCAGCATCGCGAAGTCCTCGGCGATCTTCACCGGGTCGTTCGTGGTGATCAGCGTGGTCGACGTGGACAGGATGAGCTTCTGCGTACGGGCGGCGATCCAGCCGAGCATCGTGGTGGGGGAGGACGGCACGAACGGCGGGTTGTGGTGCTCGCCGGTGGCGAAGACGTCGAGCCCGACCTCCTCGGCCTTGAGCGCGATTGCGGTCATCGCCTTGATCCGCTCGTGCTCGGTCGGTGCCCGGCCGGTGGTGGGGTCCACGGTCACGTCGCCGACGGTGAAGATGCCGAACTGCACGGCTGCCGCCTCCCTAGATCGTTCAACTTTCAACTGATCTGCTTCAGCGTTCAGCGCCGTGCGGGTATTCCCGGTCCGCCGGCGGCTCCCGGCCGCCGGCGGATTTGTCAGGATTCGTACGTCACGGCAGCCTCCGTGAGTCCGCGGACACCGGCCATCCGGTCGGCCTCCTCCGTGACCAGCGCCCGCTCGGCCTTGCTGATCCGGCCGAACTCCCGCACTGTCACCGCCAGCCCTTTCCGGCCCGCGGCCTTAGCCCGCCACACCCCGGCGACGTCGCCGCGGACCAGCAGGACACCGGGGTTGCCGAGGATCTTCCAGACCTCCTTCTGCCGCGCCGGGTCGGGAACCAGCAGGTCGCGGTCGCGCGACTGCAGGAACGGGTCCAGCGGCGGCAGCAGGCGCACGTGGTCGGGCACGGGCGCCCCGCGCAGCGCGGCGAGGTCCTCCTCCGGCAGCCAGCACTTCCGGCCGTCGGCACGAACCTCGACCAGCCCGTCCGGCCAGCTGTGCCGAAGCTCCGCCTGCGAGGTGCCGAAGTAGCTCGCCGCGTCGCCGGCCGTCGCGGGGCCGTGCAGCCGGAGGTAGGCGAGGACGAGGTCGGCGGTCCCGGCCGGCTTGGTGGGCACCGCGGGCCGCTTCTCCAGCGGCGCCAGCACCGGCGGGGAGGTGTCGAACTCCTGGCGTACGCCGGCGGGCAGGCCGACCTGCTGCAGCAGCCCGCCGTAGACGTGGCGTGCCTTGCAGGTCCGGCAGTCGTAGGCGTACGCGTCCGGCAGCTTCCGCGTGACCGCGGCGCTCACCTCGCCCTTGGGCATCGGCCTGGTCACCACCGTCCGCAGCGCCCTGGCCGCCGTGGCGAACGCCTCCAGTGCGCCGATGCCCGCCTCCTTGAGCGGTTTGCGTTCGGCGGCGAGCCTGGAGTGCGCGTCGGCCTCACTGCGGGGCCACAGCGCCCGGGCCAGGTGGGTGAGGTCGCCGCGCCGGTGCAGGTGAGGCGCTCCCCGTACCGACCACAGCATCGCGTATGCACCTCCGTCGGCGAACGGGTCGGCGTCCCCCTCCGGCAGCCGGGGAAGCCGGGCGCCGAGGGCCAGCCGGGCGGTGTGCGCGGCGCTGTGCTGCACGCCGAGGTCGAGGACTCCCAGCTTGGCCGGATCGTCGGTGGACCGGTCCAGACCCTGCGCGGCGGCGCGGTACGCCAGCACCTGCTGCCGCCCGAACTCGAGCGCCATGACTCCACTCCTTCTCCGGTGTCCCGGACTTCGACTCGCCCGGCCCGGGCCGGACTACTCGCCCCGCAACGGAGTGTCGCGGTAGCTCCCGAACAGTGCCAGCGAGTCCAGCACCGGCTCGGGGTCACCGTCCCAGTCCATGGCGCGCACCTGGTCGCGGGTGCGCCGGCCACCGATCGTGCGGAGCAGGTCGTACGCCGACGCCCGCAGCGTGGCGACCGGCTCGCCCTCACCGATGATCCGTTGCTCCTCGTCGCCGATCACCAGCCGGAAGGCCGGCCCGCCCGACTGGCGCAGCCGCTGGTCGATCTGGTCCAGCGGCCTGTCCAGGCCGGCCCGCACACTCTGGTCCGAACGCGCACCGGGTCGCCCGAGGGCGCACCGCAGGTCCTGTTCGTGGGAGACGACCTCCGCGACGAGAACACCACCCATCGGCGAGGCGAGCAGGTCGCCGGCGCGCGCCCGGTGCCGCTCCCACTCCGCGAGCGACTCGGCCACGGCCTGCCCCTGGCGTTCGCGCACGGTCCGCTCCCCGAAGTCGTCGCCGTCGGCCACGTCGAACCGCCGGGCAAGAAAGTCGGCCAGCGCCCCCGCAAGGTGCGCGGCCAGCGCCTCGACGGTCCAGCCCGGGCAGGCGTCGACGGGCGTGCTCGGGTCGGCGTCGCGAAGCAGGGCCGCGGTCCGGGCCATGCAGGCGTCGTACAACTCGGCGGTGGACTGGCCGGCGGGCTGTTCGCCGGCGGGATCGTGCTGCGCTTCCGGCTCGGGCCGGACGGTGTCACTCATCGCGGGGCTCCTTTGCTCCGGCGGTCTGGCTGTCGGTTTCAGTGCTGCCGTTCGTCGAACGTGTGGTCGAATGTGTACACCACGGCACCGACACCCTGCTCGGCGACGAAGCTTCCCCGGCCGCGCAGACCGGCGAGTTCGCCGGTGGCCGACCCGGGCACGACGGTCCAGTCGGCGCGTACCGTCGTGCCGGCGAACGCGCCGTCGTGGGCGAGGACGAAGCTGCCCGTACGCCCGCCGACGGTGCCGGTCACCTTCTCGTAGCCGTGGTAGCGGCCGGCGCCCCACTGCCCCTCACCCGGCCCGTAGAACATCACGTGGTGAGCTGTGCCGGTGCCGTCGATCGCGCCGGTGAAGGTGTTGGTGGTGTACGCGTGCGCCACCCGCGGAGACTCCTCGTCCGGCTCGGGCCGGGTCTCCTCCCACGCCGTGGAGGCGAACGTGCCGCCCGGCTCGGTGCCGGCGCGCCGGTCGCCGGCCGCGCTCGCGGTAACGGTGGTCGCGCTCGGGGTGCTGGGCGCCGGAGCGTTCGAAGAGGCTGACATGGGTGGGTTCTCCCTGGTTCGTCGTTGATGCTCATGCCCATCGCCGGGCACGTGGCCAACCCTTGCCGGGATACCTGCCACGTACTGTCAGGTACGTACGAGAACATTCCAACGAACGCCCCGGGGACCGGACCGGAGTACGAAGCGCCCGAGCCCAGGACTCGAGGGATGGAAGGAGCGGAGGTGCGCGCCAGTCGACTGCTGTCCCTGCTGCTCCTGCTCCAGACCCGCGGCCGGATGACCGCGCCCGAGCTGGCCCGGGAGCTGGAGGTGTCGGTCCGCACCGTCTACCGCGACGTCGAGTCGCTGTCGGCCGCCGGCGTCCCGGTCTACGCCGACCGCGGCCCGGCCGGCGGCTACCAGCTGCTCGGCGGGTTCCGGACGAAGCTCACCGGGCTGACCGGCGACGAGGCGGAGTCGCTGTTCGCCGGCATCCCGGACGACGCGGCGGCAGAGCTCGGCCTCGGCTCGGTGCTCGCGGCCGCGCAGGTGAAGCTGCTGGCCGCGCTGCCGCCGGAGCTGCGCTCGCGCGCCGGCCGGATCCGGGAGCGGTTCCACCTGGACGCGCCGAACTGGTTCCGCGAGGTGGAACGGCCCGAGCACCTGGCGGCGCTGGCCGAGGCGGTGTGGAACCAGCAGCTGGTCGAGGCGCGCTACGAGCCGTGGGGCCGGGACGAGGTGACCCGCGCGCTGGAGCCGTACGGCCTGGTCCTCAAGACCGGAGTCTGGTACGTCGCGGCCCGCGTCGACGGCGCCTTCCGCAGCTACCGGGTCGGCCGGATCCGCGCGCTCACCCTGCGGCCGGACCGCTTCGAACGCGCCGCCGACTTCGACCTCGCCGCCTACTGGGCGGCCTGGGCCGAGGACTACCGCGCCCGGCTGTTCCGTTCCGAGGCCGTGGTCCGGCTGTCACCGCTGGCCCGCGACCTGGTGCCGTACTACCTCGGCCCGCACGCGGCCCGGGCGCTGCGTGAGACCGCCGGGCCGCCGGACGAGTACGGGTGGGTGCGCGCGACGCTGCCGATCGAGACGCCCACCCACGCGCGGATGGAGTTCTTCCGGTTCGGCCCGGACCTCGAGGTGCTGGAACCACCGGAGCTGCGGGACCTGATGGTGCGCAGTGCCGCCGAGGTCACCCGGCTGTACGCCGACGGCCCGAGGGAGCCCGTCGGCCCGGCCGCCGAGGATCCCTAGCGCGGACCGCCACGCAGGCCGGACCGCAGCCGCTCCACCGCCTCCGACAACACCTCGTCCCGCTTGCAGAACGCCCAGCGCACCAGGGGCCGCCCGGCCTGCTTGTCGTCGTAGAACACCTCGTGCGGGATGGCGACCACGCCGCAGCGTTCGGGCAGCATTCGGCAGAACTCCACGCCGTCGTCGTAGCCGAGCGGGCGTACGTCGGTGGTGACGAAGTAGGTCCCGCCGGGCACGAACACGTCCAGCCCGAGGGACGACAGCCCCTCGCTGAGCAGGTCGCGCTTCCCCTGCATGGAAGCCCGCAGGCCGTCGTAGTAGTCGTCACCGAACGCCAGCGCCTCGGCGACCGCCGGCTGGAACGGCCCGCCGGAGACGTAGGTGAGGAACTGCTTGGCGGTGCGCACCGCGGCCACCAGGGGCGGCGTGGCGCAGACCCAACCGATCTTCCAGCCGGTGACGGCGAACGTCTTCCCGGCGCTGGAGATGGTCACGGTCCGCTCACGCATTCCGGGGTACGTCGCGAGCGGGATGTGCGGCGCGCCGTCGTAGGACAGGTGCTCGTACACCTCGTCGGTCACCACCAGCAGGTCGCGCTCGACGGCGAGCTCGGCGATCGCGGCCAGCTCGTCCGCGGTGAGCACGGTCCCGGTCGGGTTGTGCGGTGAGTTGACCAGCAGCAGCTTGGTCCGCGAGGTGACCGCGGCGCGCAGCGCGTCGACGTCGAGCCGGAAGTCCGGCGCCCGCAACGTGACGGGTACGCGCCGACCCCCGGCCATCGCGATCCCGGCCGCGTAGGAGTCGTAGTAGGGCTCCAGCGCGACCACCTCGTCGCCGGGCTCGACCAGGGCCAGGAGCGCGGCCGCGATCGCCTCGGTCGCGCCGGCGGTGACGAGCACCTCGGTGTCGGGGTCGTACTCCAGGTCGTAGAAGCGGCGCTGGTGCGCGGACACCGCCTCGCGCAGGGCGGCGATGCCGATGCCCGGCGGGTACTGGTTGTGGTCACCGGACCTGATCGCGTCGACCGCGGCGTCCAGCATGCGCGTCGGGCCGTCGGTGTCGGGGAAGCCCTGGCCGAGGTTGATCGAGGAGGTTCGCAGCGCGAGCGCCGACATCTCTGCGAAGATCGTCGTTCCGAGACCCTGCAGGCGGGCGGCCATCCGTGGGTGCGTCACGGTGACCGACCTTACTGCCGGAAGCCGCCGCGCTCAGCCTGGAGCGGCCACCGGCAGCGCATCCGGCGGATGCGCGAGCGGGGCTCCGTCCGGGGTCGGTCGCGCGCCGCGACCGGCACCGATGGCATGGTGGCAGTCGGTAGGCGTACCCGCGTTGGCGAGGATGAGGACACACGACCAGGAGGTCCGCATGAGCGAGACGAACTCGGCCGGGCCCGGCACGTCCGGGACCTCCGGCACGTCCGGCAGGTCCGGGGCCTCCGGCATGTCCGGGATGCCACCGATGCCCGCGTGGCCTCGCGGCGAGGAGGACGCGCCCGCGCGGCCGGCCGAGCGTCCCCGCGTCGTCCAGCTCGCCGTCTACCTCATGTATCTCGGTGCCGCGCTGTCGGCGGTGTCGGCGATCGCGGTGTTCGGTTCCCGCGACCGGCTCGCCAACGACGCCCGCGAGATGCTCCGCGGGCAGAAGCAGCCGCTCACCCCCGACAAGATCGACGCGACCGTCAACACCAGCCTGACGTTGTACGTCGTGTTCGGCGTGCTGGCCGTGGCGCTGTGGATCCTGATGGCGGTGATGAACGGCAAGGGGCAGCCCCGGGCCCGGGTCGTCGCCACGGTCCTCGCGGTCGCGAACGTCTTCAACACCGTCCTGACCGGCCTTTCCATCGTGGGGCTCGCCCTCCTCCTCACCGGTACCGCGGCGGCCGTGATGCTGTGGCTGCCGGCCGCCCGCCCCTGGTTCACCACGACCCGGCGCCTGCGCGTCTGAGTCCGGAGACCATGCCTACCGCTCTCGTCACCGGACCCACCGCCGGCCTCGGCCGCGCCTACGCCGAGGCCTTCGCCGGTCGTGGCTTCGACCTCGTGCTCGTGGCCCGCGACCGGGCCAGGCTCGGATCTCTCGCCACCGAGCTTTCCGGCCGGTTCGGGGTGAACTGCGAGGTCCTCCCGGCCGACCTGGCCGACAAGGCCGACCTGCGTACGGTCGAGGAACGCCTGCGCACCGGCGAGCCGCCGGTCGACCTGCTGGTCAACAACGCCGGTTACGGACTGGGCGAAGGCTTCCTGGACAGCGGCTCCGACGACGAGGAACGCCTTCTCGACGTACTCGTCGTCGCGGTGCTGCGGCTCACCAAGGCGGCCCTGCCCGGCATGCTGGCGCGCCGTACCGGTGCGGTGATCAACGTCTCCAGCGTGGCCGGGTTCGCGCCGTACGGCACCTACGGCGCGGCGAAGGCCTGGGTCACGACGTTCACCGAGGGGGTCGCGAACGACCTGAGGGGCACCGGTGTGCGCGCGTTCGCGGTGTGCCCGGGCTACGTGCGTACGGAGTTCCACCAGCGGTCCGGCCTGCGCGTGCGGGGACTGCCGAACTTCATGTGGCTGACCCCACCCGAGGTCGTCGAGGCCACCCTGCGCCACCTGGACTCGGGCCGGGCCGGCCCGGTGGTGGTGCCGACGACCCGCTACCAGATGGTCGCCGGTGCCGCACGATACGCGCCGCGGCCGTTGGTGCGAGCCGCCGCCCGCGGCGTGCGGATGCGCCGGCGCTGACGCCTACTGCGCAGGGACAGGCCTCGCCGCCCGAGCCGCGGGACACGCCCTAAGCTTGCCGCCGTGCCCAGTGAGCGTTCGCAACTCCTCGACCAGATCACCTCCAAGGCGATCGTCCGCGAGACCGTCACGTTGTCGTCGGGGAAGACCGCCGACTACTACATCGACCTGCGCCGGATCACCCTCGACGGTGCTGCCGCGCCGCTGGTCGGACGGCAGATGCTGGAGCTCACCGGCGACCTCGACTTCGACGCCGTGGGCGGTCTGACGCTCGGCGCCGACCCGCTGGCCACCGCGATGCTGCACGCGGCGGCGGCGCAGGGCCGGCGGCTGGACGCTTTCGTCGTCCGCAAGGAGGAGAAGCGGCACGGCCTGCAGCGCCGGATCGAGGGACCTGACGTGGCCGGCCGGCGGGTGCTCGCGGTGGAGGACACCTCCACCACCGGCTCCTCGGTGCTCACCGCGGTGCAGGCGCTGCGCGAGGCGGGCGCCGAAGTGGTCGCGGTGGCGGTTCTCGCCGACCGGAGCACCGGTGCGCAGGCGAAGGTCGAGGCGGCCGGGCTGCCCTACCGGTACGTCTACGGACTCACCGACCTCGGCCTGGGGTAGTTAGCCCTACTGTCCCGGACGAGTCCGGCCCGCCGCTGAAACGAGGTCCTCGTGATCTGGATTGCCGCCGCCGTCGTCCTCGTCGTGCTGGTCGTCGCGGGCGGGGTGGTGTCCTACAACCGGTTCGTCAGCCAGCGCAACCTCGTCCAGGACTCCTGGCGGCAGGTGGACGTCGAACTCCACCGCCGTTACGACCTGGTGCCCGGCCTGCTCGCCTCGGTGCGTACCCACGTCACCGGCCACGGGGAGGTGTTCGCCGAGGTCACCCGGCGGGCCGAGGCGGCGGCGCGTGGAGGCGCCGACCTGTCCGTACGGGCCGGGCGGGAGGCGGCCCTCGCGGAGGCGCTGCGGCGGCTGTTCGCGGTGGCCGACCGGCACCCGGCCCTCCGGGAGAACGAGGAGTTCCTGGACCTGCAGCGGCAGGTGGCCGAGACCGAGGACCGGATCGCCGCCGGCCGCCGCTTCTACAACGCGAACGTACGGGCGTACAACACCCGCGTCGAGGCCTTCCCCTCCAGCCTGCTGGCCGCCCGCTGCGGCTTCGAGGAGGCGGAGTACTTCGAGGTCGAGGAGGCGCAGGTGCGCGCCGCGCCGGCGATCGACTTCGGTGCGCTGGGCACGCCGTCCCAGACGCCGCCCGGCGACCAGTAGGCAGGAGCCGCGGACATGAGCCGCGGCCCCGGACCGGTCGGGTGTGTCGTCAGGTGTGCCGTCAGCTGTGCCGGTCGGCCTGCGGCGTTTCGGGCTCCGCCTCCGGCGTCGGCGTCGCCGGTTGCCGGCTTCGATGGGCCGCACGCATCCGTAGGAACTCCAGGCCGATCGGGACGACCGAGACGAGAACGACCGCGACCAGCATCAGCTCGATGTTGGACCGGATCACCTCGATCCGGCCCAGGAAGAAGCCGAGGACGGTGACCCCGGCGCCCCAGATGACCGCACCGACCGAGGTGTAGGTGGCGTAGCGGCGGAAGTCCATCTTCGCCACGCCGGCGGTCACGGTGATGAAGGTCCGGACGATGGGTACGAACCGGGCCAGCACGATGGCGCGGGCACCGTACTTGTCGAAGAAGTCCTGCGTCTTGTCGACGTACTCCCGCTTGAACAGCCGCGAGTCCGGCCGTCCGAACACCCTCGGCCCGGCTCGGAAGCCGATGCCGTAGCCGACCAGGTTGCCGACCGTCGCGGCGATGGCGACGAGGACGCACACCAGCCACAGCGGAGCGCCGATCGAGCCCGTCGCCACCAGCAGGCCGGCGGTGAACAGCAGCGAGTCGCCCGGGAGGAAGAAGCCGACGAGCAGCCCGCACTCGGCGAAGATGATGAGCAGCACCCCGACCAGTGCGTAGGGGCCGAGCGTGTGCAGGATCTGCTGCGCGTCGAGCCAGGAGGGAAGGAGCGCGAGTGTCGTCGTGGGTGGCACTCAGCGAGCCTAGCTGGCCAACCCCGGAACCTCTCGGCGCCGTCCGATCTGGTACCGAGGATGATTCGGTGGGCCCGCCCGGAATGCGCACGGATGCCCCTCCGGTCCGGTACGCGCGGCCGGAGAAGGCCGGACCCCGGCCGGAATCGCCGAGGCGGGGGTCGCGGGCCGGTGCCCGCGGCGTCCGTCGAAGATGGTGCGGTGCGACTCCGTGAAGATCCCGGGCAGCCCGGCGGGTCCGACGAACCTCAGCCCGAGGAGCCCGACCTCCCCGGCCCGCAGGTCGGCGTGGGCCCCTGGGTGGGGCCGTGGCCCGACGACCCGCGCTACGACCCGGAGCTGCTGCGGCACGGCGACCGGCGAAACGTGGTCGACCGCTACCGCTACTGGCGCCGGGAGGCGGTGGTGGCCGACCTGGACCAGCACCGGCACGACTTCCACGTCGCGGTGGAGAACTGGCAGCACGACCTGAACATCGGCTCGGTCGTGCGTACCGCGAACGCGTTCCTCGCCCGCGAGGTGCACGTGGTGGGCCGGCGACGTTGGAACCGCCGCGGCGCGATGGTGACCGACCGGTACCAGCACGTACGGCACCATCCCGACGTCCCGGCGCTGGCGGCGTGGGCAGCCGAGCACGGCCTGCCGCTCCTCGGCGTGGACAACCTGCCCGGTGCCGTCGAGCTGGAGACGTACGACCTGCCCCGGGCGTGCGTCCTGCTGTTCGGGCAGGAGGGCCCGGGCCTGTCCGAGGCAGCCCGGCAGGCGTGCACCGACGTCCTCTCCATCGCGCAGTACGGCTCGACCCGTTCGGTCAACGCGGGTGCGGCCGCGGCGGTGGCGATGCACGCGTGGGTACGCCGGCACCGCTACGGCCAGCACACCGGCGCGGGCGCCGTCGCCGACCAGGCCTGATCGCCGTCAGGCCCGACCCGCCGTCAGGCCCGACCCGCCGTCAGGCCCGACCCGCCGTCAGGCCCGACCCGCCGTCAGGCCCGACCGGGCCGACAGGTCAGATCCCGTCCACCAGGTCGGCGATGGAGTCGACCACCAGCGACGGGCGGTAGGGATAGCGCTCGATGTCCTCACGCCGGGTGACGCCGGACAGCACCAGCACGGTGCGCAGACCGGCTTCGATGCCGGAGATGACGTCGGTGTCCATCCGGTCGCCCACCATCGCGGTGCTCTCCGAGTGCGCCTCGATGCGGTTGAGGGCACTGCGCATCATCAGCGGGTTCGGCTTGCCGACGAAGTACGGCTCGACGCCGGTCGCCTTGGTGATGAGCGCGGCCACGGCTCCGGTCGCCGGCAGCGGACCCTCCGGCGAGGGACCGACCGTGTCGGGGTTGGTGGCCAGGAACCGCGCGCCGCGCTCGACGAGGCGGATGGCGGTGGTGATGGTGGAGAAGCTGTACGTGCGGGTTTCGCCGAGGACGACGTAGTCGGGGTTGCGGTCGGTGAGGACGTACCCCATGCCGTGCAGGGCGGTGATCAGCCCCGCCTCGCCGATCACGAAGGCGCTGCCGCCCGGCGCCTGGTCGGCGAGGAAGGTCGCGGTCGCCAGCGCGGACGTCCAGATCAGGTCCTCGCTGACGTCGAGTCCAACCGCCTGCAGCCGGGCGCTCAGGTCGCGCGCGGTGTAGATCGAGTTGTTGGTGAGGACGAGGAACCGTTTGCCCGACTCGCGTAGCCGGGAAACGAACTCCGGGGCGCCGGGAACGGGATGACCCTCGTGGACGAGCACGCCGTCCATGTCGGCGAGCCAGCACTCGACCGGCCTGCGTTCGGACAACTCGCCACCTCCGGATCGGGGACCCCGCGCGCCTACCGTAGCCGGAGCGGACCGGACCGGCGCGCGCCGAGGCCGTCGATCAGCCCTGCCCGCAGGTCCGGCAGGTTCCACGCCGGCGCAGGTGGTACGCCAGGGTGGCGGCCGCGAGCCCGGCACCCCACAGCGGCCACAGCAGTTCCGGCCCCATGGTGGCCCACCACTGGTCGGCGAACACCGGCGTCCGGATCAACCGCCAGTACTCCAGTCCGGCCGAGGTGACGATGACCGACACCAGCGTGGCCGGGACCACCGCGACCTTCGGCGGCACGGTCCTCCCGGCCCGGAACCACACCCAGCGCGGATAGGTCTCGCCCCAGCGCTGGACCAGTCCCAGGGTGAGGACCGCGCCGAGGATTCCGAGGGAGCCGAGGGCGGCGCCGGCCATCCACAGTCCGTCCTCCTTGCCCTCCCGGTAGAACTCCGCGTCGATGCCGAGCGGCAGGCCGAGTGCCCACGCCCACCGGGTCGCGGCATAGCCGAGGGGTACGGCCACGGCCACCCCGACCGCCCAGCGTCCCCACCTCGCCGCGGCCGCGGGTGTGGTCCAGCGCGAGACCCGTCCGGGCGCACGGCCGCAGTCCAGGCAGGCGGCGCGATGCCGGCGCATGGTCGCCACCGCCAGACCGGCCCAGGCAAGGCCACCGAGCACGAACACCGCCTGGTTGGTGACCGTCCACAGCCCCGGGTCGCCGAGGTGCGGCATCGAGGAACCGGTGACCAGGACGCAGAGGCCGACCCCGGCGAGGATCGGCGCGTACGCCACCAGCATCAGCACCCGCCGGTCCGGGACGACCACCAGCAGGGCCAGCGCACTGACCGCGGCATACCCGGCGAACACCGGCGCGGCCAGCCCGAGGGTGCGACCGGCCGCCAGGGCGCGGGTGGCCGCCAGGCCGAGGACAGCGCCGAGAGCCCCGAAGGTGGCGAGGGCGGGTGCGGCGACGGCGGCAGGTACCGAGCCGAGGGCGGATTCGATCGGCACCGGATCGTGGCCGGGCCCGAACGGGAAGCCGGGTCCGCCTGCGGTCCAGAAGAGGCCGAGGCCTGCGTAGAGGGCGGACCAGGCGGTGGCGGCGTACCCCAGCCGGACCGGCCGGCGCGCGGAGCGGACCGGTGCGGGTGCAGGAGCGGGGGGCGAGGCGTGCGTCGGTGCGGTCGGTCGTGTGCTCATGTGTCCAGCCTCGTCACGCGGACGGGCCGGCACCTCTGCCGAACGGCCGACCACACGAGCCGACCAGCGGGCCGGCCTCCGCCGAACGCCGTAGCCCGAGGGCGGGCGACCTCCCCGGGCCGGCCGGAGAAACAGGCGGGTGGCCGGTCCCGGGAAGGTCGGTGGGCACCGGAGCGGATCCGCCTCCGAGATCCGCTCCGGCGCCGGGACCGGCGGAGGTCCCCCTCGCCACCGGCCGGGAGCACCGGCGTGAGCCGGCTCGGCGGGCCTGCGGTCGCCCCCTCCTGCGACCGCGCGGCGCACCGGGCGTACGGAACGGTGCTCGGCGGGATGTCAGGTCGGCGCGGGGCGGCTCGAACCGGCGTCTCGTACCGGGCCCGCGGCGGCTGTGAACGCTGCTCGCCGGCGATGCGCGGTGGCGCGTGGTCGGCTGGGGCGTGCTTCCTCGACTTCGCGTCGAGCTTCCGGGTCGGGACCGCGTCGGACGCCGCGAGTGAGAGGCCGCTGCCAGGGACCTGGGCGGCTGCCAGGGACCTGGGCGGCTGCCGGATGGCCACCTGCGGCCATCGCGAGATGACCATAGCGGTCCGGTAGCGGTGCCGGAACCCGAGGTTACCGGATTGCCGGACAAAACGTGACCATGCCGTTTCGGGACGTCACCTCGCCGTCTCGCCTCCTGACATCCCTCCCCGATCGTCCGGCCGGTCCGGTGACGACAGTCTGGGCGAGCAGGTCTACTGTGTGCCCGATGCAGACAGTGACCGAACGGGAACTCATCGCGGCGTTCGTGGCGCTCGCGGGGTCGCCGGACGACCGCGGGGCCGACGACCCGCTCGGGTCGCTCGTTCGCGGTGTCATGTCACTGCTGGACGTCGGCGCGGCCGGAGTGCTGCTCGCCGACGCCGACGGGACGCTGGGCGTCGCCGCCTCCTCCGACGACGTGGTCGCCCAGGTGGAGGCCGCCGCGCTGGCCGGGCCGGACGGCCCGGGCGCGGACTGCTACCGGACGTTCACCGCGGTCGGGACCCCCGACCTGGTGGCGGCCCTGGACCGGTGGCCGCGGTTCACGGCGCTGGCCCTCGGCGCCGGCTACACCGGTGCGTACGCCGTACCGCTGCGCCTGCCGGGCGAGGTGATCGGCGCCGTCACACTGCACCGCGTCGCGCCCGCGCCCGGGACCGGAACCGACACCTGGCCCGGCGACGACGCGCTGGTGCTCGCCCAGGGGCTGGCCGACGTCGCCGCCGCCACGGTCGCTCGCCAGCGGGCGCTGCGGCACTCCGGCGTACTCGCTCAGCAGTTGCGGTCGGCGCTGGACAGCCGAGTGGTGATCGAGCAGGCCAAGGGCATCCTCGCCGAACGCGGTGGGTTCGGGGTGGACGAGGCGTTCACCCAGCTGCGCGGGTATGCCAGGCGCAACCGCATCCGGCTGGCCGACCTCGCCGACGGGATCGTGGACGGCACGGTCGACACCCGCCCGGTGCTGGGTGGTCCGGCGACGGTGGCCCGGGGGCGCAGGTGAGGTGACGGCGACTACTGCTGCGCCGTGTCGCTGCTGCCGTGCGACGTCGTCGTTTCACCGCCGCCGGGACAGGTCGATCACCGACCGCGCGAGGTCGGCCCACCGGTCGACCGGGACCGCACCCGCCCGCACTCCCCGGTCCAGGCCCGCGTCACCGAGCACCCGGCGGGCGACCGACCGGACGGCCACCTCGGCGACCGCGGTGCGCGCCGGTTGGTCCGGCCGACGGAACGCCTCGGCCAGCATCGCGTACAGCACCCGCCGAACGCGCCGGCCGGCCAGCCCGGGGCGGGACCGGATCCGCAGGTGCGCGGAGTCCACCGCCGGTGCGGGCGTGAACGCCGCCGCCCGGACCCGGCGGACCACCCGCAACTCGTACGTCGCACCCCACCGGGCGGCCTCCAGGTCGCGGGGTACCGCGCGGCAGACCCGCTGGGCGAACCCCCACTCGACCACCAGGTCGGCGGCGGCCAGGCCGCTCGCGCCGCCGGTCGCGTCCGGCAACAGCCGGCGCAGCAGCCGGGTCGACAGGTCGTACGGGATGGACGCGACCACCTGGAACGGCCGTCGCGGCAACGGCACCGTCACCAGGTCGCCGGCCACCACCCGGACCTTCGGATGGGCGCCGAACCTGCGCTCCAGCCGGGCGAGGAACTCGGGGTCGCGTTCGACCGCGAGGACACGGGCGCCGGTGCGGGCGAGGGGAGCAGTGAGTGTTCCCGGACCGGCGCCGAGGTCCAGGACCAGGGAGTCCGGCCCGAGGCCGGCGGACTCGACCAGGCCGCGCACCGCCGTACCGGACCGCAGGAGGTGGATCCCGTGGTGGTTGACAGTGGCCGGCCGGGCGGGACGACGACGGGCAGGGGTGGACGAGCGGGCAGGGGTGGACGAGCGGGGCGAACGGGCAGGCATGACGTCCTCGAGGTGCGGTCACGAACGGGAGCCGTGAAGGCCCCACCGAGAGCACTCGGGAGGTCGGGAATGCCTGGGTCAGCCAGAAGGCGGGCGCCGCGCAGGGGAAACGCCCGGGTCAGCGCGAGGACACCTGGATCAGACCGTCACCGAGAGGTCGGCGGGGGTGGTCGAACCGCAGGCGGACGAAGAACGCGAACGCGCACATGGCCGCGACCATAGTGCGGGTACGCGACGGCCCGCGACCGAATATCCGGGCGCGGGCCGTCGGCGAGCTCCAGGCGTAGGGGAGCGACGGGCTGGTCAGCCCGCGTCGGTCTGGGTGACCTTGGACAGCCCGCGCGGTGCGTCGGGGTCCAGGCCGAGCCGGCGGGCCAGGCTCTCCACCATCAGCTGCCCGGGTACGACAGTGGCCAGCGGCGCCACCATCTCCGGCAGGTCCGGACCCGGCACCGACAGCGCGCACGCGGCACCGAACGCCGCGTCGCCGCCGATCCCGATCGTGGTGGCACCCCGGCGGCCGAGGTCGGCGGCGACCTCGGTGAGCCCGCCCACCACCGGCCCGTCCTTCGCCGCGACCACGATCGCGGCCACGTCGGCGTCGACCACCGCGATCGGGCCGTGCCGCAGGTCGGCGTACGACAGTCCGCGGACCGGACGCAGGCAGGTCTCCTCCAGCTTCAGCGCCACCTCCAGCGCGGTGCCGAACAGCAGCCCGCGCCCGGAGACCAGCGTCTCGGCCGACTTCGCGAGCTGGGCCGCCGCCGCGTCCACACCCTCCCGCCGCTCGACCAGCGCGGACATCTGCTCCGGGACCCGGGCCAGGTCGGCGTCCAGGGACGTCGGGTCGGGTGCGAGGGCGGTGGCCAGGACGGCCATCGCGGCGAGCTGGGTGGTGTAGGTCTTCGTCGCGGGTACGGCGAACTCGCGGCCGGCGTCGGTGGCGAGGGTGAGGTCTGCGCCGCGGGCCAGCGAGCTCTCGCCGTCGTTGGTCACCGCGACCGTCCGGGCCCCTCGCCCGGCCGCCCACTCCTGGGTCTCCACGATCTCCCGGGTCTCACCGGACTGCGAGACGCACACGACCAGCGCGTCGGTGAGGTCGACCTCGGCGTGGTAGTGGGTGGCCACGCTCGGCGCGGCCAGTCCCGCCATCCGGTGGGCGTGGGTCTCCACGAGGTAGCGGCCGTAGACGCAGGCGTTGTCGGACGAGCCGCGGGCGACGAACAGAATGTGGCGGGTGCCCTCGGCGAGGCGGTGGAGCTCGCCGCGCAGCGGACGGAGACCGTCCAGGGTCCGGGCAACCGCGTCCGGCTGCTCAGCGATCTCCCGGGCCATCTGGGTGGTCATGCGGCGACTCCGAAATCGTCAGCGAGGCTCGTGTGTGGGCGTACGCCGTCGTGGCACGATGCCTGCGACGACGCCGCTCACGGTGTCGGAGCGACCCTAGAACGCCTGGTGGGCGGCCCGGACGGGAGGTGCCGACGGTGGACGATCGTCACCGGGTGGTCACGGACGGTCCGGTGCCGAAACACACCCAGCTGCGGCGGATCCTGGAGTCGCTGATCGAGGACGAACTCGCCCCGGACGCGCCGATCCCGTCCGAGCGCGACCTGATGGCCGCGCACCGGGTGTCCCGGATGACGGTGCGGGAGGCGATCGGCCAGCTGGTCACCGAGGGCCGGCTCTACCGCGTGCGGGGCAAGGGCACGTTCGTCGCGGCGCCCCGGGTCGACTCCATGCTGGAGCTCACGTCGTTCACCGAGGACATGCGCCGCCGCGGCCACGAGCCGGCGACCGTGGTGCTGCGCTCGGTCGAGGCCGTTCCGCCGGCACCGGTCCGCCGGGCGCTGGGGCTGACCGCGTCGCAGACCGCCTACCGCGTCGAACGCCTGCGGATCGCCGACGGTGTGCCGATGGCGCTGGAGAACGGCTGGTACGCCGCGGACCGGGCGCCCGGCCTGCTCGACCGTGACCTGTCGCAGTCCCTGTACGCCGTACTCTCCCGGTCGTACGGCGTGGTGATCGACGCCGCCAAGCAGGCCCTGCGGTCGGAGGTGGCCGACGCGCAGACCGCCCGGATCCTCGGCGTCACCGTCGGCGCGCCGCTGCTGGTTCTGGACCGCACCTCCACCGCCGGCGGCCGGCCGGTCGAACAGATCACCTCGTGGTACCGCGGCGACCGTTACCAGGTGCACATCGACCTCGCCCGGGCCAGCGACGCCGGCCGGGTGCCCTGGCATCCAGCCCGCTGACGCGGGGTGCCGGAGGTCCTGTCCGGCGGTCGCGACGCGCTGAGCCGGGAGGGTGGCCTGCCCGGGCACGGTCGCCTCGGCGATACTTGGCGTGAGCAGGACCGACAGACCAGTTCGAGGAGCGCCCATGCCTGTTGCCACGCCTGAGGCCTACGCCGAGATGCTCGACCGCGCCAAGGAGGGCGCGTTCGCCTACCCGGCCATCAACGTCACCTCGTCGCAGACGCTGAACGCTGCGCTCCGGGGGTTCGCCGAGGCGGAGAGCGACGGCATCGTCCAGGTCTCCACCGGCGGCGCGGAGTTCCTGTCCGGCTCCACGGTGAAGAACATGGTCACCGGTGCGGCCGCGTTCGCCGCGTACGCCCGCGAGGTCGCCAAGGGCTACCCCGTCAACGTCGCCCTGCACACCGACCACTGCCCGAAGGACAAGCTGGACAAGTTCGTCCGGCCGCTGCTGGAGCTGTCGGCAGAGCGGGTGAAGCGCGGTGAGGAGCCGCTGTTCCAGTCGCACATGTGGGACGGCTCGGCGGTGCCGCTGGAGGAGAACCTCCAGATCGCCAAGGACCTGCTCGCGAAGGCGGCCGCCGCCCGGATCATCCTCGAGATCGAGGTCGGGGTCGTCGGTGGCGAGGAGGACGGCATCGTCGGCGCGATCGACGACAAGCTCTACACCACGGTCGGCGACGGTCTGCGCACCGCCGAGGAACTCGGCCTGGGTGAGAACGGCCGCTACATCACCGCGCTGACGTTCGGCAACGTGCACGGCGTCTACAAGCCGGGCAACGTCAAGTTGCGCCCGGAGATCCTGAAGGAGATCCAGGAGGCGGTCGGCGCGAAGTACGGCAAGGAGAAGCCGTTCGACCTGGTCTTCCACGGCGGCTCCGGCTCGCTGCTGGAGGAGATCCGCTCCGCGCTCGACTTCGGCGTGGTGAAGATGAACATCGACACCGACACGCAGTACGCCTTCACCCGCGGCGTGGTCGACCACATGTTCCGCAACTACGACGGCGTGCTGAAGGTCGACGGCGAGGTCGGCGACAAGAAGGCGTACGACCCGCGTGCCTACGGCAAGACCGCCGAGGCGTCGATGGCCAAGCGGGTCGTCGAGGCCTGCGAGAACCTCCGGTCGACCGGTACGACGCTCGGCAAGTGACGCCGCCGGGCCGGCCCCTTCGTGGGGCACGGCCGGTGTGCGTGCCGTCGGGCCGGTGCAGCCGGCGGCGCGCTTCGTTCGAACCCGAGGAGCCAGGACGGTGTCCACCGTCCTGGCTCCTTCGCTCTGTCGCCGTCGCGTCACGTCTCGTCACCGCGGATGCAACGTTTACCGCCGGGTTTCATCAACGTTTACCGACCCAGAGGTACGACGGCCGTTTCCGGCCACGATTACCGGGAACTCTCCCTGGTTGGAGTATTGCGCGCGTTTCGTCAGGTCCACGAAACTTAATGGACAGCGGCGACGCTTCGGACGACCCGGTAACCCCGGGCCTACGAGGGGCGTCGCCGCGACCATGTCCGGCGCATGATCGCGTACGCGATCAAGTGCTTGGGGGCTCGACCCGGGCGGCGCGGGTACGCACCCGCGCAGGCGGCAGGATGGGCGCATGAGCATGAACCTGCTGGGCGAGCCGCCCGCCACCGAACTCCCGGAGGACACCGCCGCGCGCGCCGCCCTGGACGAGGGCACGGACGCCGCCGACGTTGCCCGCGCCCACCCGACGTACTCCCTCGCCTGGGCGATGCTGGCCGAGCACGCGCTCGCCGAGGGTCGCGACCTGGAGGGTTACGCGTACGCCCGGGTCGGCTACCACCGCGGCCTGGACTCGCTGCGGCGAAGCGGGTGGCGCGGCCACGGCCCGGTGCCGTGGGAACACGTACCGAACCGCGGCTTCCTCCGTGCGCTGGCGGCGCTGGCCAAGGCGGCCGGTTCGATCGGCGAGGCGGACGAGGCCGAGCGCTGCTCGACGTTCCTGGCCGAGTCGAGCGCCACCGCCGCCGAGGAACTCGGCCTCGCGGGCTGACCCACCGAGGTCAGAAAACGCCGACGGCCTCGTCGAGCGCGGTCTTCTCGTCCGCGGTGAGCACCAGGTCGGCCGCCGCCGCGGAGTCGTGGGCGGTCTCCGGCCGACTGGAACCCGGGATCGGGATCACCACCGGAGAGGTGGCCAGCATCCACGCCAGGCAGACTCGCTGCGGGCTGACGTCGTGCTCCCTGGCCACCTCCGCGAACGCCGCGAACTTGCCGCCGAGCTCGGCCGCGCCGCTGATCCCGCCGAGCGGGCTCCACGGCAGGAACGCGATGCCGAGCTCGTCGCACAGGTCCAGCTCGGGCCGGCTGCTGACGAACGCGGGGGAGTACTGGTTCTGCACCGAGGCCAGCCGGCCGCCGAGGATCTCCTGTGCCTGCCGGATCTGGTCGGGGTCGGCGTTGGAGATCCCGGCCATCCGGATCTTGCCGGCGTCCAGCAGGTCGCGGATCGCGCCGACGGACTCCGCGTACGGCACCTTCGGGTCCGGCCGGTGGAACTGGTACAGCCCGATCGCGTCCACGCCCAACCGGCGCAGGGACGCCTCGCAGGCCTCCCGCAGGTGTTCGGGCGAGCCGTCCAACGTCCAGGAGCCGTCGCCGGGGCGCAGGGCGCCGCCCTTGGTGGCGACCAGGACACCGGAGGTGTCGCCGCCGTACGTCCGCAGTGCTTTCGCGATCAGCGACTCGTTGTGACCCACCTCGTCGGCGTGGAGGTGGTAGGCGTCGGCGGTGTCGAGCAGCGTGACGCCCGCGTCCAGGGCGGCGTGGATGGTGGCGAGGGCGCGGGTTTCGTCGGGGCGGCCCTCGATGGACATCGGCATCCCGCCGAGCCCGATGGCGCTGACCTGTACGTCGCCGAGTTGACGCAGTTGCATGAGTGACCTTCCGCAGTCTGGGTCCGGCTGTTGTCCGGCTGTCGTCCGGCTGTCGGGTGGGCGGCGCGGGGACGGGCGGACCGTCAGCTCCCGGCCGGGACGATCACCCGCAGGCGCTGGGGGACGACGTTCCAGGTGCACCGGCGTTCGGTGCCGCTGTCCTGTCCGTCGGAGTTGAGCCAGAAGCGCTGGCCCGCCACGCTCACCCGGCGGGCCCGCACCGTCACCGTGTCGTCGTCGTTGTCGTGGCCGAGCTTCAGCACCCGGCGGGCCCGGGCGAGCGGATCCACCGCGAAGTTGACCACCACGTCCACATACCCGTCGGCGAGGTCGGCATCCGCGGCCGGCCGGTCCGGGTCCGGCCCGCCGGCGCCCTCGGCTGCTCCCTCCGGTGGCGCGGAGGACGCGGAGGGCGTGGAGGACGCGGAGGACGCGGAGTTGGTGACCGCCACCTGGATCACGGGCCGGTCGAAGTCGGTGACGACCTGGTCGTCGGCCTCGATGCGTACGTGGAACGGCCGGGCGCGCGGGTGGTCCGCGTCGTGCAGGGCATGCAGCGCGGACAGTACGGGAATCCCGGCCAGGCCCGCGCCGTCGGCGCCGCCGTCGGTGCCGTGGATGTCGGCCTCTCCGCCCGCGGACCGCATCGGCCAGATCCGCGGCCGGTGCGACCGCCCGCTGACGCCGAGGTGGACGGTGCTCACCACGATGTCGCCGCGGCAGTCCTCCAGCAGGTCGAAGCGGCGTTCCACCCCGTGGAGCACGACCTCGGCGGCTCGTTCGGGGTCGCCGGGAATGCCCGCCGACCGCGCGAAGTCCGATTCCGGACCGTCCGGGAGGATCGCGAGGACCGCGTCGTCGAGTTCGTTGCGCTTGTGCAGGGCGCCGACCACGGTGTGCAGGTCGCTGTCGCCGCCCGCCACCACGATCTTGCGGCCGCCGCGGCGGTGCAGGGCGCCGTCGAGATCCCCCGGCATGGAAACCCTGCACACATGGACGTCTGCCTGCTTGCGCAGGACGTCGATGGCCTCGCTGATCGCGTCCGGGATCCCCTGGTCGCCCGAACCGTCTCCATCTGGGTTGGTCACCACGAGCAGGGACTCCACGTCCGGCACCCTACCGTTACTGCCCCTGAGAGGCTGTCCTGCGGATCACGACCCGGATCCACGAGACGGTCGCCGGGTCACCGGTGTCGCCCGGCGGCCCTACTGGCCGGGCCTGCTCCGAGCGTCGACTACCCTTGCCCGCGCAAGGGCCGTGATCTGCGATTCTGCGTGCCCGCCCGGCGATGTTCAAGACCCGCAGCGTCCGCAGAGCCCAAGTACCGCCACCGGAAGGACCACCTGATGCCCGCGATCGTGCTTGTCGGCGCCCAGTGGGGTGACGAGGGCAAGGGGAAGGTCACCGACCTGCTCGGCGGTTCGGTCGACTACTGCGTCCGCTACCAGGGCGGCAACAACGCCGGCCACACCGTGGTCGTCGACGGCGAGTCGTACGCCGTCCACCTGCTGCCCTCCGGCGTGATCACGCCCGACTGCGTGCCGATGATCGGCAACGGCGTCGTCGTCGACCCGGCCGTGCTGCTGGACGAGATCGCCATGCTGGAGTCGCGCGGCGTGAGCTGCGAGCGGCTGCTGATCTCGGCCAATGCCCACCTGATCGCGCCGTACCACGCGACGGTCGACAAGGTGACCGAACGCTTCCTCGGCAAGAACCAGATCGGCACCACCGGCCGCGGCATCGGTCCGACGTACGCCGACAAGGTCAACCGGGTCGGTGTCCGCGTGCAGGACCTCTTCGACCCCAACATCCTCCGCCAGAAGGTGGAGGGTGCGCTGGAGCAGAAGAACCACCTGCTGGTGAAGGTCTACAACCGCCGGGCCATCACGGTGGACGAGATCGTGGACGGGTTCCTGCGGTACGCCGACGCGCTGCGGCCCAAGGTGACCGACACTTCGGCGGTGCTCAACAAGGCGCTCGACGAGGGCAAGGTCGTGCTGCTGGAGGGCGCACAGGCGACGATGCTGGACGTCGACCACGGCACCTATCCGTTCGTCACGTCCTCCAACCCGACGGCGGGCGGCGCGTGCATCGGCGCCGGTGTCGGCCCGACCCGGATCGACCGGGTGGTCGGCGTGCTCAAGGCCTACACGACGCGGGTCGGCGCGGGCCCGTTCCCGACCGAGCTGCACGACGCCGACGGCGAGCACCTGCGCAAGGTGGGCGGTGAGTACGGCGTCACCACCGGCCGGCCCCGCCGCTGCGGGTGGTTCGACGCGGTGATCGCGCGCTACTCCACCCGGGTCAACGGCTTCACCGACTACTTCATCACCAAGCTGGACGTCCTGTCCGGCTTCGAGCGGGTGCCGGTGTGTGTGTCGTACGACGTGGACGGGGTACGACACGACGAGATGCCGATGACGCAGACCGACTTCCACCACGCCCGGCCGATCTTCGAGTACCTCGACGGCTGGTGGGAGGACATCTCCGGCTGCCGGAGCTTCGACGACCTGCCGAAGGCGGCGCAGGCGTACGTCCGCCGACTGGAGGAGCTGATCGGTGCCCCGGTCGCCGGCGTCGGCGTCGGGCCGGGACGGGACGAGGTCATCTCGCTCCGCCCGCTGGTCTGAGCGAAGGCCATGAGCGGCGACCTGCCCCCGCTGGTGGTGGTGGACGCTGCCAACGTGATGGGTTCGGTGCCGGACGGCTGGTGGCGGGATCGCTCCGGTGCGGCCGGACGGGTCCGGGACGCGCTGGGTGATGTCGCCGCGGCCGGGCTGCCCGGTGTGGTCGACCCTCCCGTCGAGGTCGTCCTGGTCACCGAGGGGGCGGCGCGGGACGTTGCCGGTACGCCGACTGTTCGGGTCGTTCCGGCCCGCGGCTCCGGCGACGACGCGATCGTGGACCTGGTGCGTTCGTCCGAGCCCGACGTGCGGCGAGTCGTCGTCGTGACCGCCGACCGGGGACTGCGTACTCGCGTCCGCGCCCTCGGCGCGGAGGTGGTCGGCCCGCGTACCGTCTACCCGCCTCACCTGCCCGGCCCGGGCTGACCCTAGGGTCGTGACCATGGACGTACTCCTCGTCGGGTCCGGTGGCCGTGAGCACGCGCTCGCTCTCGCTCTGTCGCGCGATCCGGACGTGTCCGCCCTGCACGTGGCGCCCGGCAACGTCGGCATGGAGCCGCTCGCCGAAACTCATCCGCTGGACCTCGCCGACAACGCCGCGATCGCCGGTCTCGCGGCGCGGCTGGGCGTCGACCTGGTGGTGATCGGGCCGGAGGCGCCGCTGGTGGCCGGTGCGGCCGACGCGGTACGCGAACGCGGGATCGCCTGCTTCGGGCCGTTCGCCGCGGCCGCCCGGATCGAGGGGTCGAAGGCGTTCGCCAAGGAGGTGATGGCGGCCGCCGGCGTGCCCACCGCGATGGCGCACGTGTGCGAGAAGCCCGAGCAGGTGGCCGCCGCGCTGGACGCGTTCGGTCCGCCGTACGTCGTGAAGGACGACGGGCTCGCGGCCGGCAAGGGCGTCGTGGTGACCAACGACCGGGACGCGGCGCTCGCGCACGCGGCCGCGTGTGAACGCGTGGTGGTCGAGGAGTTCCTCGCCGGCCCGGAGGTGTCGCTGTTCGGCATCTGCGACGGGACCACGGTCGTACCCCTGCTGCCCGCGCAAGATTTCAAGCGGGTCGGCGAGGGCGACTCCGGACCCAACACCGGCGGAATGGGCGCGTACGCACCACTGGACTGGACGCCGCCCGGGTTCGTCGACGACGTGGTGGCGCGCGTGCTGCAACCCACGGTCGAGGAGTTGCGGCGCCGGGGCACACCGTTCGTCGGCGTGCTCTACGCCGGACTCGCGCTCACCGCGCGCGGCGTCCGGGTGATCGAGTTCAACTGCCGGTTCGGCGACCCGGAGACCCAGGTCGTGCTGGCGCTGCTCGAGTCGCCACTCGGTCGGCTGCTGTACGCCGCGGCGACCGGCGGCCTCGCCGGCGCGGAGCCGCCGCGGTGGCGGAACGGAGCGGCGGTCACGGTGGTGGTCTCCTCCGCCGGATACCCCGAGAGCGCCCGGCACGGCGACCTGATCGAGGGGGCGGAGGAGGCCCACCACCTGGAGGGTGTCGACGTCATCCACGCGGGGACGGCGCGGGACGCCGACGGCCGGCTTGTCACCGCCGGCGGGCGGGTGCTCGCGGTGACGGCGTACGGGTCCGACCTGCGGCTGGCAAGGGACCGGGCCTACGACGCGGTCGCCCGGATCTCCGTCGAGGGCGCCCACCACCGCAGCGACATCGCCGCCAGGGCCGCACTGGGCGAGATCGTCGTCCCCACGTCGTGACGGCGGGCGCCGAGCGCGGCGTCCAGCGCGTGACTCAGGAGCGCTGGTACGTCATGCACTCCGCGGAGTCGCGCGTGCGGCCGACGCTGATGCCCGGCGCCTGGCACTCCAGGTCGACGTTGTAGGTGCAGTCGTCCATCTTGCAGGCGCCGACCTGACCGGCCGGCGTCGGCGCTCCGCCCTTGCGGGGAATCCCGAAGAAGGTGTCGCAGGCGGCCATCTGCGCGTCCCCGATGGTGATGGCCCACGCGTGGCAGGTCTGGTCGCGGTTGTAGGCGCAGGATTCGGCCGCACAGCTCTGCACGACGGGCATGTCCATGGTGGCCCCCGGTTCCGGTCGTCTTTCCCGTCGGCGCGGTAGGTCCGCGTCGTTCACCGTCTGCTTCCGGCGTACCCGCACCACGCTACGGATGCACCACCCACCGGAGCCGGGATTGACGTGTTCGCGGAATTACCCATCGCACAGGTCCCCGGACACGAGGCGGTCCCGGCGTCTGGCCGGCGCCGGGACCGCCTTGTCGGGTACGTGCCGTGCTCAGCTCGCGGTGAGCTGCTTGTTGTGGTCGTCGCGCCAGTCGATCCAGTCGCGGACCTCGGCGAGGTCGTAGTCCGGGCCGGACACGCCGACCGTGAACTGCGTGATCCCCGCGGCCACCATGCCCTCGGCCACCTCGTCGGGGGAGCCGCTGACCCCGGCGGAGCGCTCGATCTCGGCCGGGTCCCGGCCGATCTCACCGCACCAGCGGTCCAGCACGTCCCGCTTGTGCGCGAGCGTCTCGGCGTCGCCGAAGCCGTGCCAGATCGAGGCGTACTCGGCGGTGTAGCGGAGGGTCTTCTTCTCCCCGCCGCCACCGATCAGGATCGGGATGTCGCGGGTCGGCTTGGGGTTGAGCTTCTCCCACCGCGAGGTGATCCGGGGGAGTGCCTCGGACAGTTCGTTGAGCCGGCTGCCGGCGGTGCCGAACTCGTAGCCGTACTCGTTGTAGTCGCGCTCGAACCAGCCGGCGCCGATGCCGAGGATGAGCCGGCCGTCGCTGATGTGGTCCACCGTGCGGGCCATGTCGGCGAGCAACTCGGGGTTGCGGTAGCTGTTGCAGGTGACGAGTGCGCCGATCTCGACCCGGGAGGTCGCCTCGGCCCATGCGCCGAGCATGGTCCAGCACTCGAAGTGCTTGCCGTCCGGCTCACCGGACAGCGGGAAGAAGTGGTCCCAGTTGTAAACGACGTCGACCCCGGCCTCCTCGGCGGCCGCGACCGCTCGCCGGATCTGGGCGTAGTCGGCGTGCTGCGGTTGGATCTGAACGGCGACACGTGCGGGTGTAGTCATGGCTGCCAGCGTATGCCGCCCGGCTGGTGCTCACCGGACGGCGTCCGCCAGGTGCGTCCGGCGCCCTTGTTCGCCCTGGTTCGTGGCGGTTTCGCGCCTGCCGAGCGTGCCCGGTGCCCGGACGCCGACCGCTCCCGGAGCCGGGAGACAATGGGTGGCGTGCCGCAGCCTGTGATCCCCGACGTCCTCGCCGCCCGCTACGCCTCCGCCCCGCTGGCCCACCTGTGGTCGCCCGCGCACAAGATCGTTCTCGAACGCCGCCTGTGGCTGGCCGTGCTCCGGGCCCAGCAGGAGCTGGGCGTCGAGGTGCCCGACGGAGTCGTCGAGGCGTACGAACGCGTCGTCGACCAGGTGGACCTCGACTCCATCCGGGAGCGGGAGAAGGTGACCCGCCACGACGTGAAGGCCCGGATCGAGGAGTTCTGCGCGCTCGCCGGCCACGAACACATCCACAAGGGCATGACCAGCCGTGACCTCACCGAGAACGTCGAGCAGCTGCAGGTGCGGGCCTCGCTGGAGCTGGTCCGCGACCGGGTGGTCGCCACGGTCGTACGCCTCGCCGACCGGGCCGCCGAGTACTCCACGCTGGTGATGGCCGGGCGCAGCCACAACGTCGCGGCGCAGGCGACCACGCTCGGCAAGCGGTTCGCCTCCGCGGCCGACGAGCTGCTGGTCGCCCTGGAACGCCTGGAGGACCTGCTCGCCCGCTACCCGCTGCGGGGGATCAAGGGACCCGTCGGTACCGCGCAGGACCAGCTGGACCTGCTCGACGGGGACGCGGAGCGGCTGGCCGCCCTCGAACGCCGGGTCAGCGAGCACCTCGGCTTCGAACGCGTCCTCACCAGCGTGGGCCAGGTCTATCCGAGGTCGCTGGACTTCGACGTACTCTCCGCGCTGGTCCAGGCCTCCGCCGCGCCGTCCAGCTTCGCCACCACCGTGCGGCTGATGGCCGGGAACGAGCTGGTCACCGAGGGCTTCCAGCCCGGCCAGGTCGGCTCGTCGGCGATGCCGCACAAGATGAACACCCGCTCGTGTGAACGCGTGAACGGACTGGCCGTGGTGCTGCGCGGCTACCTGTCGATGGTCGGCGAACTCGCCGGCGACCAGTGGAACGAGGGCGACGTGTCCTGTTCGGTGGTCCGCCGGGTCGCCCTGCCGGACGCGTTCTTCGCTGCTGACGGGTTGTTCCAGACGTTCCTCACCGTGGTCGCCGACTTCGGCGCGTTCCCCGCCGTCGTGCAGCGCGAGCTCGACCGCTACCTGCCGTTCCTCGCCACCACCAAGATCCTGATGGCGGCGGTGCGCCGCGGCGTCGGCCGGGAGACCGCGCACGAGGTGATCAAGGAGCACGCGGTCGGGGTCGCGCTGGAGATGCGGGAGAAGGGCGTCGACCGCAACGACCTGTTCGACCGGCTCGCCGACGACGGCCGGCTCGGCCTGTCCCGGGGCGAGCTGGACGCTCTGGTCGACGACCCGCTGACGTTCACCGGCGCGGCGTCGGCGCAGGTGGCCGAGGTCGTACGCCGCGCGCAGGAAGTGGCCGAGCGCTATCCGGAGGCGGCGGCGTACACCCCCGAGGCGATCCTCTAGGACGGGACCCTGCGCGGGGGAGGAGCCGCCGGCGATGAGGCGATGGACCGAGATCTGCGCCGGCATCGTCGCGGCCGCGGTGCCGACCGGCGTCGGCAGTGCGCTCGGCGCTCTGGCGGGCGGCAGCTCCGGGCTGGTCGCCGGACTGGTGGCCGGTGGCGTACCCGGCGCGGTCTTCGGGTGGGCGGTCGCGGCGTTCGTGCCGTACGACCTCAGCTCTGCCCGGGGGCTCGCGCGGTACGCCACCGACCTCACCTGGAGCCTGCCGAACACCTGGCTGGGCGCGGTCCTGCTCACCGGCAACCTGCTCGCCGGAAACCGCGTGGTCGCCGACCTGAGCCGGTACGGCGGCACCGTGCACCTGGCCAGGGGGACGCTGCCGGCGGTGGGCGGCGTCAGGTACGTCACCACGGTCGGCACCGTGGTCGCCGGGATCCCCGGCGCCCCCGACGACTCCCCCTGCTCGACGGCCGCCCGGGCGCTGCTCGCGCACGAACGCGGCCACGTCCTGCAGGCCCGGCTGCTCGGCCCCGCGTACGTGCCGTCGGTGCTGGTCAACTACGCGCTGGCGGCGGTCCTGCCGTTCTGGTGGTTCTGGCACGACCACGCGGCGTACCCCATCCGCTCCGTCGCGGCGTACTTCCAGCACGGGGTGTATCCGCACGTCTGGAACGAGGAATGGTGCTACCGGGCGTACGGGCCGAGGCGATGACTCCTTACGCCCTGACACCAGCGTCCCCGACAGCTTGGAGCACCGATGTCCGACACGAACCTCCCGCGAGTGGCCTTCCTAGGACTTGGCCGGATGGGTGCGCCGATGGCCCGCCACGTGCTGGCCGCCGGATACGACCTGGCGGTGTGGAACCGCACCCGCGACAAGGCCGAGCCGCTCGGGCGGGACGGCGCCCAGGTCGCCGACACCCCGGCGCGGGCGGCGGCCGGCCGCCAGGTCGTCGTCCTCATGCTGGCCACGCCCGACGCCGTCGGCGAGGTGCTGTTCGACCCCGACCACGGCGTGGTGGCCACCGCCGAGCCCGGCACGCTGGTGATCGACTCGAGCACCATCGGGCCGACCGCCTCCCGCGAGATCGCGGCCCAACTGGGCGGGCACGACCTGCACTACGTCGACGCGCCGGTCTACGGCTCGGTCGCCCCGGCCACCGAGGGGACGCTGCGGGTGTTCGCAGGCGGTGATCCCGCCGACTTCGAGCGCGCCCGTCCGCTGCTGGGACTGTGGGGCGACCCGGACAAGGTGGACCTGGTGGGCCCGGTCGGCACCGGCAGCGCCGCGAAGCTCGTCGTCAACCTCACCCTGGGCACCTCGATCGCGGCCATCGGGGAGGCGCTGCGGCTGGGCCGCGTGCTGGACCTGGAGCAGTCGCTGGTCGACTCCCTCATCGAGGCCAGCCCGCTCGGCGCGGCGTTCCCGCCGATCCGGGCGATCATGGACAGTGGCAAACCGCAACCGGCGAACTTCGAGCTCGGCCTGCTGCGCAAGGACCTCGACCTGTGCCTCGCCGAGGCCGGCGACCTCGCCCTGACCGCTGCGGCCCGGGAGGCCTGCCAGCGGGCGATGGCCGCCGGGCACGGCTCCGACGACGCCAGGGCCCTCGCGGTGCTGATGGCCGGCCTGCTCTAGCCGGCGACGAGTTCCACCTCGAAGCCCTGGCCGTCCTCGAGGTAGCCCGCGTAGTGCTCGGGGCCGCCCGCGTGGGGGTGCCGGTCGGCGAACATCAGGTCCCACCCGTGTCCGGGTGCGGCGGCGACCAACCGGTCGACCTCGGCCCGGCCGGCTACGTGGAACGCCAGGTGGTTCAGGCCCGGGCGGCAGCGGTCGTGCGGGCCGGGCCGCAGGGCGGGCGACTGCTCGGCGACGAGGTAGGTCGCCCCCAGCCGCCAGCTGACCCCGGCCGGCCAGTCCTGGAAGACCGTCCAGCCGAGCTCGCCCAGCAGCCAGCCCAGGCTCTGCCTGGTGGCGGCCAGGTCGGCGACCCAGAGTTCGACGTGGTGGAGCTGTCCGGGCCGGCTGGTTCGCTCAGGCTGTCCAGGCTGTCCAGGCTGTCCAGGTGTGGTCACCGGATCGACGTTATCGCCGTACCCGTTGCGGGACAGCCCCACGTCGGCGGGAGGATTTCGGTCATGGCCCGAGCTTCCTCACCTCCGAACACCCGGCGTCCGAACGTCGTCCTCATCGTGTCCGACGACCACGGGTACGCCGACCGCGGCGCCCTCGGCATCGACCCCCAGGTGCGTACTCCCGGACTGGACCGGCTGGCGGCCACCGGCGTCACCTGCTCCCAGGCGTACGTCACCGCGCCGATCTGCAGCCCGTCACGCGCCGGCCTGATCGGCGGGCAGTACCAGCAGCGGTGGGGCGCCCGGTGGTTCGACACCAGCGCGTTCCCCGACCACCTGCCCTCGCTGGCCGAACGCTTCACCGACCTCGGCTACGCCACCGGCTACCTGGGCAAGGTCCACTACGGCGGCGAGGGACGCGGTGACCGAGCCTGTCCGCCGCACCACGGCTTCGCCGAGAGCTGGTACGGCCTGGCCGGGCAGCAGATGGGCCGGCTCAACTACCTGCACCACTCCAAGGCGGCGGTGGAGCGGTACGGGCCGGAGGCGTCGTGGCGGATGGCGGTGCAGCCGATGCTCGACGGTGACGAGGAGTCCGACCTCGAGGGCTTCCTGACCGACGAGATCGGCGCCCGGGCACGCGACTTCGTTGCCCGGCACGAGGACGAGCCCTTCTTCTTGATGATGGCGTTCAACGCGGTGCACAACTTCTGCTTCCAGCTGCCGGAGGAGGAGCTTGTCAAGCGCGGGTTGGCGAAGGTCGACGACTGGGACCCGTCGGTGTCTGAGTACGTCGACTGGTACGACGGCGCGATCTGGCCCGGCCTGCCCGACGGGCGGGCGTACTACCTCGCCCAGCTCGAACTCATGGACGCCCAGATCGGCCGGCTGCTGGACGAACTGGAAAGCCGCGGCTTGGCCGACGACACGATCGTCGTCTACACCACCGACAACGGCGGCTCCACCTGCAACTTCGGTGTCAACACGCCCTTGCGCGGGACGAAGTACACGCTGTGGGAGGGCGGGATCCGGGTGCCGTTCCTGGTCCGCTGGCCGGCCGGCGGCGTCGGCGGGGCCTCGGGCGCGGCGCCTGGCGGCCCGCCGGACGCGCGGTCGACCGACCGGCTGGTGAGCACGCTGGACCTGTATCCCACGTTGCTGTCCGCCGCGGGCGCCGACCCGGCCGCGTGGGAGCACAGCGACGGCGTCGACCAGCTGCCCGCGCTGCGGGGTGAGCCGGACGCGCCCGGGCACGACGCGCTGCACTGGGACTGCGGCTTCCAGTGGGCGGTGCGGTTCGGTGACTGGAAGCTCCGGCACGCCGACGACGGCCCCCACGCGCAGGCGCTGCTGCGGACCGAACACGCCGAGGTCGGCGTCGGCGACCGGCTCACCCACCTGGGCGAGGACGTGGGCGAGGAACGCGACCTCGCCGCCGAGCATCCCGAACTCGTCGCCGAACTCACCGCACGGCACCGGTCCTGGCAGGCGGAGGTGGGCATCGGGTAGCCCGTCCTGGTTCCGCCGACAGCGAAGAGTCCTGGCAGGCCCGCGGCGTACCGGCCAGACTTCGGCGCATGCCGTCGCGAACCGTCGCCGTCCTGTCCGACATCCACGGTGTGCTGCCCGCCCTCGAGGCGGTCCTGGCCGAGCCGGACGTCGCCGCCGCCGACCGGATCGTGCTCACCGGCGATCTCGCCGCCGGGCCGCAGCCGGTGGAGACACTCGACGCGCTGGCGGCACTCGGCGACCGCGCGGTGTGGGTACGCGGCAACGCCGACCGCGAGCTGGTGGAGTACGCCGCCACCGGGACGATGGCCACCGACGACCCGGTGGCCCGCTGGGCGGCGGGGCAGCTGCGCAAGGACCAATTGACACTGCTCGCGGAGCTGCCCACGTCGGTGGTGCTGGACATCGCCGGGCTCGGGCCGACCGTTTTCTGCCACGCGACGCCACGCGACGACGAGGAGGTCGTCGTGGTCGACTCCCGGCTGGACCGGTGGAGCGAGGTGCTGGCCGGCCTCGACCACGCCGTACGCACGGTCGTCTGCGGGCACACCCACATGCCGTACGCCCGTCTCGCGCACCGCCGGCTGGTCGTCAACCCCGGCAGCGTGGGCATGCCCTACGGCGGGGCGGGTGCGCACTGGGCACTGCTCGGTCCGGGGGTGAGCCTGCGCGTGACCGACTTCGACGTGGACGCCGCGTGCGTGCGCGTTGGCCGGGAGTCCGGGTTCCCCGAAGCGGCCGAATGGGCCGACTACTACCTGCGTTCCCGGGCCTCCGACGCGGACGCGCTCGCGCTGATGGCCCCTCGAGACGGTCGTCGAGTCTGACCGCAGCCCGGCCGCCCGGCCGTGACCCGTTCTGGGAGGATCGGGTCATGAGCGAGCCCGCACCGCCGCCCGGCCTCACCCACCTCTACTCCGGCAAGGTCCGCGACATCTACACCGACGGCGACGACCTGATCCTGGTCGCCTCGGACCGGATCTCGGTCTACGACGTCGTACTCCCCACTCCGATCCCGGACAAGGGGCGGATCCTCACCGCCCTGTCGCTGTGGTGGTTCGAACGCCTGGCCGACCTCGCCCCCAACCACGTGCTGTCCAGCACCGACGTCCCGGCGGAGTTCGGCGGCCGGGCGATCCGGTGCCGGCGGCTTTCCATGGTGCCGGTGGAGTGCATCGCACGCGGCTACCTCGCGGGCTCGGGCCTGGTGGAGTACGCCGACCGCGGCACCGTCTGCGGCGTACCACTCCCGCCCGGGCTGGTCGACGGCTCCAGGCTGCCCGAGCCGATCTTCACCCCCACCACCAAGGAGGCGGTGGGCGCCCACGACCAGCCGATGACCTACGCCGAGGTCGCCGGGAAGGTCGGCGCGGACACCGCGAGCGACCTGCGCGACCTCACCGTGGCGATCTACCGCCGGGGTGCCGAGATCGCCGCCGAGCGGGGCATCGTCATCGCCGACACGAAGGTGGAGTTCGGCTTCGCGCCGGACGGCACACTGACGATCGCGGACGAGCTGCTGACGCCGGACTCGTCGAGGTTCTGGCCGGCCGACTCCTGGGAGCCGGGCCGCACGCAGTTCGCCTACGACAAGCAGTTCGTGCGCGACTGGGCGACCTCCACCGGCTGGAACAAGCAGGCGCCCGCGCCCGAGGTCCCCGCGGACGTGGTGGCCGCGACCCGGCAGCGCTACGTCGAGGCGTACGAACGCCTCACCGGCGAGCGCTGGTCCTGACCGTCTGCGATCCTGACTCGGCGCCAGTCAGGCCGGCGTGTCCGGCGGCGGTGTCGGATCGGCCGGCGGCGGTGTCGGGTCGCTGGTCGGCGGTGGCGACGGCTCGGTTGTCGGCGGTGGCGACGGCTCGGTTGTCGGCGGAGGCGACGGCTCGCTGGTCGGCGGAGGCGAGGGTTCGGAGGTCGGCGGCGACGAATGGCTGGGCGGTGGCGGCGCCGGCGTGCTGGTGCGGGTGGGTTGTGGTGCCGGTTCCGGCGGAGGAACCGGTGCCGACGTCGCCGTTCGGCTCGGCGTCGGAACGGGCGCAGTGGGCAGTGGCCCGTCCGTCACGGTTGGTTTCGTTCGCGGCGCCGACCGGCGATCGACGACGACGTTCGACCGTGCCGCCGGCCGGGCGGCTTCGACTGCCTCGGGTGTCACGGCGTCCGTGGTCGGCGTCGGAACCAGGACACCCGCCGCCGGAGCGGTCGGTGAGTCCTGCACGAAGCCCATCCAGTCGTCCTCCGGCGGCCCGTCGCCCGCGGTGTCCCCGGCAGTGCTGCCGGGCACCGGGGCGTGTTCGGCGTCGGTGACGGGCGGGCTGCCGCCGATCATCGCCACGGTTCCCCAGGCCAGCGTGGCCACAGAGGCGGCGGCCAGTACGCCGAGGGCGGCGACGCCGGCGGTCCGGCCGCGGAGGACGCTCGAGCCGGCCCAGGAGCCGGCCCAGGCGCCGGTCCAGGAGCCGGTCCACAGCTGCCGTCCCGAGGAGGAGAGGCGTTCGGACCACGAGGCGGTCGCCGGCCGCGGACCCAGCGGGCGGGCGGCCGGGTCGACGACCGCGAACACGGGTGCTCCCTCTCGCCGCAGCGCGGTGAGGTAGCCGGATGCGTGTGGTCCGAGGACGAGTCCTGCCAGCCGCTCCGGCAGGGCGGCGCCGGCCGCGACCAGCCGCCGGTGCATTTCGGTGCAGTTCGCACAGACTTCCAGGTGGCCGGTGACGTGCTGGGCCTCCTCGTCGTACAGCCCCTCGAAGGTGTGCCGGCCCAGGACCTCGAGGATCTCCCGGCACTGCTCCGGGGTGTCCTCGCGTTCGTCGAGCAGGTGGCGCACGTAGACGCGGCGGAACGCCGCCTCGGCGCGGTAGCCCGCGACGGCCGCGTCTGCTGCTTCGGTGCCCAGCACGACGGCGAGGCGTTCGGGGGAGTCGTGTTCGACGGCGCTGTGCCACAGGGCGGTGAGTACGGACTCCGGCAGGTGGGCGATGGCCTTGTCGGCAGCGTCCTGTTCGGGGTCGGAGCGGCGCAGGCCGTTGCCCTCCTCCAGCGACGTGGCGGTGGAGACCCGCAGGACCGCGCGCAGGAAGAACGGCCGGAACGCCGCCCGCGGCCCGGTGCCGGCGTGAACGGTGGCAAGCACCTGGTCGCCGGCCGCCCGCAGCCGGTCCTCGGCTGTCGACGGCGCAGCGTCGCCGGCGGTGTCCTCGGGCAGTGAGGCGAGCAGGAGCCGGCCGGCGGGTTCGTGCCGCCGCAGGAGCTCGGCATAGGCGTCGGCGTCGCCGGAACGGGTGTCGGCGAGCAGCACGGCGTCCGGGCGAGGCCGGGCAGGCTCCGAGGGCAGTTGCGACAGCAGCGTGCGCAGGCGGTCGTGACCGACGTGCCGGCCGCCCGGGTGCGGTTGTGACACCCAACGACCAGGGAGCAAATGGTGACTCTCCGTGTTCACGCGATGCTGTGGCGTCGGCTCGGCTGATGCCGGGTCATGCGCTCCTGCCGACATGTACGCGCCCCCTCGTAACCAACTCACCTGCCGGAGCGGGCACTCTATGCCGTCGTGGGAGTACTCGCCACGAGGCGGAAGCGGCCCGCGTGGCGCCGCTCGCTAGGCTTGGCCGCAGTTCTCGCGTCCATGAGAGGGGCACCGTGGCCAGGGTCGTGGTCGATGTCATGCCGAAACGGGCGATTCTGGACCCGCAGGGCCGCGCGGTCGCCGGTGCGCTGGAGCGGCTCGGGTTCGGCGGCATCTCGGACGTACGCCAGGGCAAGCGGTTCGAGCTCGAGGTCGACGGCGAACTCACCGAGGAGCGCCTCGCGGAGCTGCGCCGGGCCGCGGAGACGCTGCTCGCCAACACCGTGATCGAGGACTTCACCGTCCGGGTCGAGCACGTCACCACGCAGGCCTGACATGCGCATCGGAGTGGTGACCTTCCCCGGCTCCCTCGACGACCGGGACGCGGCCCGCGCGGTACGCATCGCCGGCGGCGAGGCGGTCGCGCTGTGGCACGGAGACGCCGACCTGGCCGGCGTGGACGCGGTGGTGCTGCCCGGCGGTTTCTCCTACGGCGACTACCTGCGCTGCGGAGCGATCGCGCGGTTCGCGCCGATCATGGGACCGGTCATCGAGGCGGCCGGGAAGGGCCTGCCGGTGCTCGGCATCTGCAACGGCTTCCAGATCCTGTGCGAGTCGCACCTGCTGCCGGGCGCGCTGGTCCGCAACGACCGGCGCAAGTTCGTCTGCCGCGACCAGCGGCTGCGCGTGGACAACGCCGAGACCGCGTGGACCTCGGCCTACACCGCCGGGCAGGAGATCGTCGTCCCGCTGAAGAACGGCGAGGGTGGGTACGTCGCCGACGAGGACACTCTCGACCGGCTGGAGGGCGAGGGGCGGGTGGTCGTCCGCTATCTCGGCGACAACCCGAACGGCTCCTACCGCGGGATCGCCGGCATCACCAACGCCGCCGGCAACGTCGTCGGCCTGATGCCGCACCCCGAGCACGCGGTGGAGACCCTGTGCGGGCCGACCAGCGACGGGCTCGGCTTCTTCGCCTCGGTCCTGGACCGATTGGCCGCCGCCCGCTGACGCTCTTTCCGCGAAACTCACGCGAAACGCCAACGTACGAAGAACGCCCCACCGGCCTGCGGCCGGTGGGGCGTTCGCCTGATGTCAACGCTGGCTTGTCAGCGCAGCCCTACTCCTTGATGGCCTCGTTGCCGGCGCGCTGCGCGTCGGCCAGGCCCTTCCCGACCGGCGTACGGCCGAGGAAGATCTCCTTCATGATCGGGTCCATCGCGGTGGCGCCCGCGTTGACCCGCGGGCCCACCGGGGCGGGGAAGGTCTTGCCCGAGGCCGCCTTCTGGAATGCCGTGATGTCCACGCCCTGCTTCTTCCAGTAGTCGACGAACGCTCCCTCGTCCGCGGTGACTCCCGGGAAGGCGTACCCGCCCGCGGCGATCGCCCGCTGGCCCTGCGCCGAACCCAGCCAGGACAGGACCTTCGTCGCCGCGTCCTTGTGCCTGGTTCTTGCCGAGGCGACCGCGGCGACACCGTGGACGACGCCGACCCGGCCGGCCGGCCCCTCCGGAAGCGGGGCGACACCCCAGTCGAAGTCGGCGTTCTCCTCGATGGTCTTCAGGTTGTACGGGCCGGACTCGAACATCGCAAGCTTGCCCTGCACGAACAGGTCCCGCGTCTTGTCGCCGTTGTCGTTGGTGTCGGCCGCCGACGGCGCGACGTGGTACTTGTTGATCAGGTCGACGACGTACTGGATCGAGGCCCTCGTCTTCGGGTTGTCGGTGGCGAACCGGTCGCCCTTCTGCCACACGGCCCCGTTGGAGCCGACGAAGTTCCAGTAGACGCCCTGGGCGTCCAGGCTGGCGTTGTAGCCGTACTGCTTGATCCTGTCCGGGTCGAAGCCCGGCTGGCCGGGGTGCTTGCCGGCGGCGTCTAGGGTGAGCTTCCTCGCCGCGGGCAGGAACGTGTCACCCTTGCCGTTCGGGCTCCAGCGCAGGGACGCCGGGTCGACGTTCGCCTGCTTGAGCAGCTTCTTGTTGTAGTACAGCCCGATCGAGTCCCACAGTTGGGGTACGCCCCACAGCTTCCCGTCGCGGGTGTAGAGGTCGACGACCGAGGGCTTCCAGTTCTTCTTCTCCGCCTTGAGTACCGAACCCACGTCGAGCAGGTTGGCGTTGTCGGCGTAGATCCCGAAGTTGGAGGTGTTCGTCCAGAAGATGTCCGAGGCGTTGCCGGCGGCGACGTCGGCGGTGAGCTTGTTCCAGTAGTCGTTCCACGGCACCAACTGGACCTTGACGTCGATGTCGGTGTTCTTCTTCTCGAACTGCTGGAAGGACTTCTCGTACGCCTTCGCCACCTGGTCGTCCCAGAGGCGGAAGGTGACCACCGTCTTGCCGGACTTGCTGTCACCGCCGGCACCGTTGTCGCCGGAGCCGGAGGTGTCACCGCCGCCGACCGCGCAGCCACTGGCCGCCAGGGCCAGCGCCGCGGCGGAGGCGAGGAGGAGCCGTCGAGCCTTTCGCACAGGCTTTCCTTTCGGGTTCTTTCTTGCTGGTCGGCCGACCGGCGTCTCGGACTACCGCAGTCCGGTGAGCGAGATCGACCGGACGACGTGGCGCTGGAAGACGAGGTAGACCACGAGCAGCGGCGCCATCGCCACCGTCGTCGCGGCCGTCACCAGCGTCCAGTTTCCGGAGTACTGGCTTTGCAGGTTGGCCGTCGCCACGGTGAGCACCTGCCACTTGGTGCTGCTGGTGATGATCAGCGGCCACAGGAAGTTGTTCCAGTGGGAGACCACCGTGATGATCGCCAGCGTGGCGAGGATCGGGCGGCTCATCGGGACGACGACATACCAGATCGTGCGCAGCGTCCCCGCGCCGTCGAGCTTCGCGGCGCTGAGGACGTCCTCCGGGATGCCGCGGAAGTACTCCCGGAGCAGGAAGATGGCGTACGGCGAACCGAACACGAACGGCAGCACGATTCCCCAGAACGTGTCCCGCAAACCCGCGGTTGACAGCATCGTGTAGAGCGGGATCAGCGTCACCACCTGCGGCACCATCAACGTCGCCAGGTAGACCCAGAACAACCCTTCCCGGCCGGGAAAGCGCACCCTCGCGAACGCGTACGCCGCCAGCACCGAGAACACCAGCTGCCCCACCAGCACCACCAGCACGACCTGCACGGTGATCACCAGTGGTGGGATGAAGTCGTAGCGCCCGCCGAAGAGTTCGGCGTAGTTGGCGGACGTCACCGGGTTCGGCAGCGCGAGCGGCCCGCCGGTGGCGAACTGCTTGGCCGACCGGACCGAGGTGAGCACGCTCAGCAGGAACGGCGCGAGCGTCACCACGGCGCCCAACAGCAGCAGGACGTACGTCATCGCGTTCGCGACCAGCCGGCGTCCGCTTCCGCGTACCTGCGGCCGAGGCGCCCCACCGGTCCGTGTCGCGTCACCGGCCGCGACCGGACCGGATAGACGCGCGGTGCCCGGCGTGGCGGTGGTGGCGGTCGAGGGGTCAGGAGAGGTCATAGGTGATCCGCCGGCGGAAGTAGAGCTGCTGGCCGACGGTGACCGCCACCAGCAGAACGAACAGCAACACGGCGAGCGCGGCGGCGCGGCCCAGCCGGAACGCCTCGAACGCCTCGTAGTAGATGCGGGACGCGATCACGTCGGTGTGCCCGGCCGGCCCGCCCTTCGTCATCGCGTAGACCGTGTCGAAGACCTGGAAGCTGGAGATCACCCCGGTGACCAGGACGAAGAACGTCGTCGGCCGCAGCAGCGGAAGGGTGATCCGCCAGAACACCTGCCGCGACCCTGCGCCGTCGATGCGGGCGGCCTCGTAGAGCTGGTCCGGGATGGCGTTCAGCCCGGCCAGGAAGAACAACGTGACGTACCCGACCTGCGACCACACCGTCACCGACGCCACCGCGGGCAGTGCCAGAACGGGACTGGACAGCCATTCCACCCGCTGGCCGGTCAGCGCGTTCAGGGCACCGTCGGACGGGTCGAAGATCCACCGCCACACCACGCCGAGAGCAAGCGGCGCGCAGATCCACGGGATGACGTAGACGACCCGGAAGACGCTCGACCCGGGCAGCCGCCGGTTGAGCAGCAGGGCGGCGACCAGACCGAGCACCGTCTGCACCGGAATGACGATGAGCACGAAGAACGCCGTGACCAGCACGGAGTTGCCGACCTTCGGGTCGGTGAGGATGTCGCGGAAGTTCGCCAGGCCGACCCACCTCGCCGGGCTGATGAGGTTCCACTGCGTAAGGCTGAGCGCGAGGACGACGAACACCGGCAGGATCAGGAACACGCCGACACCGAACAGGCTGGGGGCGAGCAGCAGGCAACCGGTACGGGCTTCCCGTCGGGCCAGCGTGTTCACGAGCCTCGAGCCCCCGTACTTCCCGTCGGTGCGCCGTCGCGGTGGCGCCGTCTGGTGCCGCCTGTGCTGCGACAACCGGAAAAGCCTACTGATCTCCGGCATCACTCGCCGGTCGGCGCGAGGCCGGCCCGCCGGGGCTGCCGGACCGGCCCGGTGGCCGCGCTCGGTACCGTTGGGCCTGTCGTGCCCGCCTCGACCCGACGCCCAGCCGCCGGCCGCCTTCGAGGACGCGGGACGAGGACGAAAGCGGACAGGAGAGCGCCCCGGTGACCGTCGACACCGTGAAGCAGGCCGGGGACACCCCGGACGCCCCCCAGCCCTACGCCGAGCTCGGCCTGAAGGACGACGAGTACGCCCGGATCCGGGACATCCTCGGCCGCCGGCCCACCAGCTGCGAGCTGGCGATGTACTCCGTGATGTGGAGCGAGCACTGCTCCTACAAGTCCTCCAAGGTGCACCTGCGCAAGTTCGGCGACCTGCCCGCGGAGACACACCGGGGCAAACTGCTCGCGGGCATCGGCGAGCAGGCCGGGGTTGTCGACGTCGGCGAGGGGTACGCCGTCACGTTCAAGATCGAGTCCCACAACCACCCGAGCTACGTCGAGCCGTACCAGGGTGCGGCGACCGGCGTCGGCGGGATCGTCAGGGACATCCTGGCGATGGGCGCCCGCCCGGTCGCGGTGATGGACTCGCTGCGGTTCGGCCCGGCTGACGCGCCCGACACCCACCGGGTCCTGCCCGGCGTGGTGGCCGGCGTCGGTGGCTACGGCAACTGCCTGGGCCTGCCCAACATCGGTGGCGAGGTCGTCTTCGACCCGTCGTACGCCGGAAACCCGCTGGTCAACGCGCTGTGCGTGGGCGTGCTGCGGCACGAGGACCTGCACCTGGCCAAGGCGGCCGGTGTCGGCAACCAGGTGATCCTCTACGGCGCCAAGACCGGCGGCGACGGCATCGGCGGGGTGTCGGTGCTGGCCAGCGAGACCTTCGACGCGTCCACCGGCGAGGGCGGCGGCGGACCGGCGAAGCGGCCCGCGGTCCAGGTCGGTGACCCGTTCATGGAGAAGTTGCTGATCGAATGCACGCTGGAGCTGTTCGCGGCGGGCATCGTGGTCGGCATCCAGGACCTCGGCGGAGCGGGCCTTTCCTGCGCGACGTCGGAGCTGGCCTCGGCCGGCGAGGGCGGCATGCACGTCTGGCTGGACCGGGTGCCGCTGCGCGACTCCTCCCTGGCGCCGGAGGAGATTCTGATGAGCGAGTCGCAGGAACGCATGATGGCGGTGGTGGCGCCCGCCGACGTCGAGCGCTTCCTGGAGATCTGCGCGAAGTGGGACGTCCCGGCGACCGTGGTCGGTGAGGTCGACGACTCCAGCCGGCTCACCGTGGAGTGGCACGGCCAGACGGTGGTCGACGTACCGCCGCGCACGGTCGCCCACGAGGGGCCGGTCTACCAGCGCCCGTACGCCCGGCCGGACCGGCAGGACGCACTCCAGGCCGACGTCCCCGACCACCTGCCCCGACCCTCGTCCGGCGCGGAGCTGCGGCAGACGCTGCTCGCCCTGGTCGGCTCGGCCAACCTCGCGGACCGGTCCTGGGTCACCGACCAGTACGACCGCTACGTCCTCGGCAACACTGTCGCGGCCCAGCCCGACGACGCCGGCATGATCCGGGTGGCCGACGACTCCACCCTCGGCGTGGCCGCCGCGACCGACTGCAACGGACGGTTCGTGCAGCTCGACCCGTACGCCGGGACCCAGCTCGCCCTGGCCGAGGCCTACCGCAACGTCGCCGTCTCCGGTGCCCGGCCGCTCGCCGTGACCAACTGCCTCAACTTCGGCTCGCCGGAGGACCCCGGGGTGATGTGGCAGTTCGAGCAGGCGACCCGGGGACTGGCCGACGCCTGCCGCGAGCTGGGCCTGCCGGTGACCGGCGGCAACGTGAGCTTCTACAACCAGACCGGCGAGCAGCCGATCCTGCCCACGCCGGTGGTCGGCGTGCTCGGCGTCACCGACGACGTGACCCGCACGATCCCGCAGGGCTGGCGTACCCCCGGTGCGGCGCTCTACCTCCTCGGCACCACCGCGGCGGAGTTCGGTGGCTCGGAATGGGCGCACGTGGTGCACGGGCACCTGGGCGGGCTGCCGCCGCGGGTCGACCTGGCCGCCGAGCGCCGGCTGGCACAGGTGCTTGGCGAGGCAGGCGACGCGGGTCTGGTGCTGGCCGCGCACGACCTGTCCGACGGCGGGCTCGCCCAGGCGCTGGTCGAGGGCAGCCTGCGAGCCGGCTTCGGTGCGCGGGTGAGCCTGCCGGCCGACGTCGACCCGTTCGTCGCGTTGTTCGCGGAGTCCGGGGCGCGGGCCGTGGTGAGCGTGGGTGCGGAGGACGAGGCGGAGTTCGGGCGGCTGTGCGAGCGGATCGGCGTACCTGTCACCCGGATCGGCACGGTGGGCACCGACGGCGAGGGCGCGGCGCTGGTGGTCGAGGGAGCGTTCGAGGTGCCGCTGGCGGAGCTGCGGGCCACCTGGACGGTAACTCTTCCGGGGCTGTACGAGGAGTCCTGAGCCGGGCGGGCCGCGGGGCGCCGCCCGCCGGGGATCACTCCGGCGGCGGCGCGAACAGCCAGCTCGACAGCAGGTAGAGCAGCAACAGGATCAGCACCACCGCGGGCAGTGCCTGCACCAGCCCGGGCCACCTGCGCGCACCCAGCCGCCGGATCACCCACACCACGGCCCAGCTGAGCAGGAGCACGACGACGGCGGCCGGGATCACGATCAGCAGCGAGATGGCGAACGTCCACCCGCCCGCGCGCAACGGGTCGACGCCCGGCACGGAGAAGAAGCCGAAGGCGACCAGTCCCAGCGCGGCCAGCAGCACGATGCCGACCAGAGCCGCGGCCCAGTGGTAGCCCTTCTTGCTCTTCGGCGGCGGCGGGCCGAGTGGGCGCAGCGTCGAATGGCCGCTGCCCAGCCTGGAATCCTGCGTCATCGGGTCTCCCCCTCAAGGTCTGTGTCGATGGTAGCCGCGCCGCTCCCCGGCCTGTCATCCCGTTGGCGGCTCCCCGCCTGCGACCGCGGCCCGGCAGCGGCAACCCGAAGGGACGGTGGCCGGATCGGGCCGACGGACTGGCCCCCGCGCTCCGGACCCCGGACGATGCGGAGGCCGGTACGCCCGTCCGGCCCGCCGGGTCGCCCGCCGTGCGCCGGCTCGTACGTCCTCGTCTCGGGAGCCGACGCCATGTCCGACCAGCAGCCCGCCACCGACCTCGGCCCCGATCGTGCGGCCGGGTCCGGCCTCGACCACGGCCTGGACCTGTCGCTGGCACCGACCCCGCCGATGGGCTGGAACAACTGGAACACCACCAACGACCGGCCGGAGTTCAACGAGGAGATGGTGCTGGCCACGGCCGACTTCTTCGTCTCCTCCGGGCTGCGCGACGCGGGCTACGTCTACATCAACCTCGACGACTGCTGGGCGCTGCCCGAACGCGACCGGCACGGCGACCTGGTGCCGGATCCGGTGCGCTTCCCCCACGGCATCGCCGCGGTCGCCGACTACGTGCACTCCAAGGGGCTGAAGTTCGGCATCTACACCAGTGCGGGTTCGCACACGTGCAGCCCCGTCGGGTTCCCGGGCGCCCTCGACCACGAGGAACAGGACGCGCTGTTGTTCGCGTCGTACGGCGTCGACTACCTGAAGTACGACAACTGCCACAACGAAGGGCGCGACGCGGTGCAGCGCTACACCCGGATGCGGGACGCCCTCCTCGCCACCGGCCGCCCGATCGTCTACAGCATCTGCGAGTGGGGCCAGAACTCTCCGTGGACCTGGGCCCGGGGCGTCGGCCACCTGTGGCGTACGACCGGCGACATCGAGGACACCTGGGCGAGCATGCTGGCGATCGCCAAGCAGAACCTCGCGCTGGCGGAGTACGCCGGCCCCGGGCACTGGAACGACCCGGACATGCTCGAGGTCGGCAACGGCGGGATGAACGACGTGGAGTACCGCAGCCACTTCAGCCTGTGGGCCGTCATGGCGGCACCGCTGCTGATCGGCTCGGACCTGCGGACGGTGACGCCGCAGACGATGGAGATCCTGCTGAACACCGAGGTGATCGCGCTCGACCAGGACCCGCTGGGGGTCCAGGGCGCGCCGGTGCGGTCGGAGGGCGGGCTGCACGTGCTGGCCAAGCCGCTTGCCGACGGCGGCCGCGGGGTGGCGCTGTTCAACGAGACCGATCAGGCCGCGAGGATCGTCACGACCGCGGCGGAGGTCGGTCTGCCGGCCGCGGACGGTTACCAGGTGCGCGACCTGTGGGCGCACGAGACGCAGAAGTGCGGCGGGACTGTCGAGGCGGAGGTCCCCGCACACGGGACCGCGGTGTACCGGGTCACGGCCGCGGACTGAAGCGCGTGGCGTGTGGTGCCGGCGGCCGGGGTCAGATCAGGGGGTACGCGCGGAAGAGGGCGACCGCGGCGACCGCGAACAACACCAGCGCGGCGGCCAGTGCGCCCTGCGCTGAGCCGGACCAGCTCCTGGCCGGTCCCCGGCGCAGCAGCAGGACCACCAGCCAGGCGACGCCGGTGGCCAGTGCGGCGAACGGCGCCGAGATGAAGGTGAGCAGGACCGCACCCTCCCGGCGGGTGAGGGTGCAGCCGAACCCGATCCCCTCGCACTGTCCGGGCAGGCTGTTGTGCGGCCAGCTCCAGGCCAGCAGGCTCAGGATCGCCACAAGGTAGGGACCGAGCACGAACGCCGTGCACCACTGCAGGCCGCGGCTGGCGGCAGGTCGGCGTTCGGTCTTCACGTGGTCAGCTTCCGCGCCGATCGCGTCCGGAGCATCCGCGCGGATACTCATCCGCCATGAGTATCCGGCGTCTTCTGCGCACCCGGAACGTCCTGGGCCGCGCTGGAGGTCGTGGGGAGGCGGGGGAGATCCCCGCGGCGGGAGGGGCCGGGACGGGGCCCCTCCCGCGGGGGTTGCTGTGCGGCCGATCGGGTGGGGGGCCCTGGCCGCCGCAGCGGGTAAGCGCGGGCCGTCAGGGGGGACGGGAGGGATACGGCCGCCGCGCTGCGGTGACCGAGGCGTATCGCCCGGTAACCGATATGCACGACGTTAGTCGCTTGGCGGCCTTCCCGGACCTGGTCCGGCCAACTCTGTGGACGAGTTTTCCCCGTACATCCGGAATTCCCGCCCGGAATGCCGATCTGGAATGCCCACCTGGAATGCCCGTCTGGGTCGCCCGGTCCGGCATTCCCCGACCTGACTGCTCGTCGGCCCGGCCCGGAATGCCGGGCCGGCCGGGTGGCGTTGCGGCCGGCGAGGGCGAACTCCACCCGAAAGAATCCTGCGCAACCGGGAATGACTGTAAGCGTGTAATCAGTTGAGTGGGCATGACCACGCTCACGCTTCCGTTGCTGTTCCTCGACGACACGGTCCTGCTGCCCGGCATGGTCGTGCCGGTCGAGCTCGACGGTGAACGCCGCAGTGCCGTCGACGCGGCCCGCCTGGCCGCCCAGAACGGCACAGCCGGTGCACAAGAGGGCACCGGTATCCAAAGCGACCCGGCTCCCCGGCTCCTCGTCGTACCCCGCCTCGAAGGCAGGTACGGCGCTGTCGGTGCGGTCGCCGAGATCGCCCAGATCGGCCGGCTCCCCAGCGGTGAGCCGGCTGTCGTACTCCGTGCCGTGTCGCGCGCCCAGGTAGGCGTCGGCGTCAACGGCCCCGGCGCGGCCCTGTGGGTCGAGGCCGAGCCGATGACCGTGCCGCCGGCCGACGAGCGCACCCGCGAGCTGGCCCGGGAGTACAAGTCCGTCCTCGTCTCGATCCTGACCGAGCGCGGCAGCTGGCAGGTCGTCGACACCGTGCAGCGGATGAACGACCCGAGCGAGCTGGCCGACGCGGCCGGATACGCGTCCTGGCTGGAGGGCGATCGCAAGGTCGCGCTGCTGGAGACCGCGGACACCGCCCGGCGGCTGACCCTGCTGCTGGAGTGGGCCCGCGCTCACCTGGCCGAGCTGGAGGTCGCGGAGAAGATCCGCGAGGACGTCCGCGACACGATGGACAAGACCCAGCGTGAGTACCTCCTGCGCCAGCAGCTGGCCGCGATCCGCAAGGAGCTGGGCGACGACCCCGAGGGAGCAGACGACTACCGTTCCCGGGTGGAACGTGCCGACCTGCCGGAGAAGGTCCGCGAGGCCGCGCTGCGCGAGGTCGACAAGCTCGAACGCACCTCCGACCAGTCGCCGGAGACCGGGTGGATCCGTACCTGGCTCGACACCATCCTCGACCTGCCGTGGAACGTCCGGACGACCGACGCCACCGACATCGCCGCCGCCCGGGCGGTGCTCGACGCCGACCACGCGGGCCTGGACGACGTGAAGGACCGGATCGTGGAGTACCTCGCGGTCCGCGGCCGGCGCGCCAGCCGGGGCCTGCAGGCCGTCGGCGGGAGGGGTTCGGGCGCGGTGCTCGCGCTCGTCGGGCCGCCCGGCGTCGGCAAGACCTCGCTGGGTGAGTCCGTCGCCCGGGCGCTGGACCGGAAGTTCGTCCGGGTGGCGCTGGGCGGTGTCCGCGACGAGGCCGAGATCCGCGGCCACCGGCGTACGTACGTCGGTGCGATGGCGGGCCGGATCGTCCGGGCCATCAAGGAAGCCGGCTCGATGAACCCCGTGGTCCTCCTCGACGAGGTGGACAAGGTGGGGTCGGACTTCCGCGGCGACCCGGCGGCGGCACTGCTCGAGGTGCTCGACCCGGCGCAGAACCACACGTTCCGCGACCACTACCTCGAGGTGGAGCTCGACCTGTCCGACGTGCTCTTCCTGGCCACGGCCAACGTCGCCGACACCATCCCCCCGGCGCTGCTGGACCGGATGGAGCTGGTGGCGCTCGACGGGTACACCGAGGACGAGAAGGTCGCCATCGCCCGCGACCACCTCCTGCCGCAGGCGCTCGACCGGGCCGCGCTGTCGGCAGACGACGTGCGCGTGGCCGAGGACGCGATCCGTACGGTCGCAGCCGACTACACGCGCGAGGCCGGTGTCCGTACGCTCGAACGCGCGCTGGCGAAGGTGCTGCGCAAGGTGGCCACCCAACTGGCCACCGGCAAGGCCACCGCGCCCGTCGAGGTCGGCGCCGCCGACGTGCGCACCTACCTCGGCCGGCCGAGGTTCCAGCCGGAGTCGGCGCGGGACGGCTCGACGCCGGGCGTCGCGACCGGCCTGGCGGTCACCGGCGCCGGCGGCGACGTGCTGTACGTCGAGGCCGCGACCATGGCCGGCGAGCCCGGGCTCAACCTCACCGGGCAACTCGGCGACGTGATGAAGGAGTCCGCGCAGATCGCGGTGTCGTACCTCCGGGCGCACGGCGGCGAGCTCGGCGTACCTGTCGAGGCGCTGACCAGCGGCCGGGTGCACGTGCACGTGCCGGCGGGCGCGGTACCCAAGGACGGGCCCTCGGCCGGGGTCACCATGACCACCGCGCTGGCGTCGCTGCTGTCCGGGCGGCCGGTCCGGCCGGAGGTGGGGATGACCGGCGAGGTCTCCCTCACCGGACGGGTGCTGCCGATCGGCGGGGTCAAGCAGAAGCTGCTGGCCGCGCACCGCGCCGGGCTCACCGAGGTGATCCTGCCGCGGCGCAACGAACCCGACCTCGACGACGTGCCCGAGGCGGTGCTGGCGGACCTGCGGGTCCGGCTCGCCGACGACGTGTCCGAGGTGGTGCGGTGGGCGCTCGCCGACAGCGACGCCGCAGGCCGGGACGCCGACGAGGCGGCCGTCCGCGCAGCCTGAGAGAGCCGTTGTCCGGGGCGGGCCACGAGGTGGTCGAAGATCAGGCCCGCCCCGGACCGGCCACCGGTGGACCCGCTCGCCGCGGGGCGACCAGCAGCGGCGTCTGCGGGGACCGGCGGTTCGTGACGGTCCTGGGGATGCCGCTGCTGCGTCTGCTGCGCTCGCGGCGTTGGTTCGAGAATGCTCGACCGCCCGGGCGAAGTGGATCAGTTCGCGTACTCAAGCTTCGGCGCTCCGGCACTCAGTGCCCGCCTGAGCCCGGCTGACCCGCCTCGGCCACTCTGTTGCTCAGACCGCGAGGTTGGGCACGGTGAGGGCGGGTAGCCGTCGGGAGTGACCGACTCCACCATCGCCGTCCTCGACATCGACGGAACGCTCATCGACTCCAACTACCAGAACGCGCTCGCCTGGTACCGCGCACTCCGTTCGGTGGGCGAGACCTGCCCGGTGTGGCGGCTGCACCGGCTGATCGGCATGGGCGGGGACCAGGTGGTCTCGGCGGTGGGCGGGGAGGACCTGGAATGCCGGGTGGGCGACCGGGCCCGGGAGCAGCAGGGCAAGGAGGTCGACGCGCTGCTCGACGAGATGGCGCCGTTGCCGGGCGCCCGCGACCTGCTCACGGCGATCAAGGAACGCGGTCACCGGCTGGTGCTGGCCAGCTCCGCGAAGAAGCGCCACGTGGACGTCTTCCTGGACAAACTCGATGCCCGCGGCCTCGCCGACGCCTGGACCACCGTCGACGACGTCGAAGCCTCCAAGCCGGCGCCGGACCTGCTGCAGGTCGCGCTGAAGAAGCTGGGAGCCCCGTCCGACGCGGCGAGCGTGATGGTCGGCGACTCGGTGTGGGACATCGAGGCGGCCAAGAAGGCCGGGATGCCGGCGATCGCCCTCCGCTCAGGAGGCTTCGGGACCGACGAACTCCGGAAGGCCGGTGCCATCGCCATCTACGACACCCCCGGCGACGTCGCGAAGGCTCTGGACGACACCCCGCTCGCCTGAGGTGCTGCCTCTGCGCAGGGACGGACCCCGCCCTCGGTCGGATCGGCCGCGAACCCCGGCCGGGGTCGTCCGCTTGACGGGGATTCGGGTGCGACGTCTCACCGCAAGGTAGGGGTCGGGAACGACCCACGGACGACGCCCGGGGCGGTGTCGGCGACTTACGGTCGAAGGGCCGGCCGGCGCGGTCGGTGACGATCACCCAGATCACACCTGGCCAGAGCCGGGCACCGCCGAGCACTGATCCGGAGCGGCCGGGCCACCTGTCGTTCACCGACTGGGGGCTGCTCGCCGAGGGGTCTCGGTGTGCGCCGTCAGCTTCCGCCCGAAGGTGCTGCTCAGCAGTACGGCACGATCGGCTCCGCCCGTGGTGTACGGATCACCCGGGCCTACGTCGCGGCGTTCTTCGACGCGAAGCTGCGGGGCGAGCGGGCGCCCCTGCTGACCGGGCCGTCGCGGGCGTACCCGGAGATCTCGTTCAAGGTGCCGCGGTGACCGCCGGAAGGCCCTGCCTGCGCACCGTTCCGTCCCGATCAGCCCCTTATTTCCGGCGGATCCCGGCCGGTGGGGCCGGGTACGTGACAGGTGCCGGCCGGATCGTCGGCGTTCGAACGCGGAGGAGTGGAAACCCATGAGCCTCGTGGTTGCGCAGGCGGTCGTGGTCGCGGACCGCCCGGTGATGACGCCGGGAGCGGACGCCGGGTGGTACCGCGAGGTGACGGAGTTCGCCGCGACGGCGCCGCGCTGGCTGGCCGGCGTGGCCGAGGTCGCCACGGACGCCGGGCTGGCGGCGTTCGCGCTGTTGTTCGTGTTCGCGTGGTGGCGGTCCCGGCGTGGCGACGCTCGCGGTGCCGCCTACGCCGTGCTGGCGCCGGTGGCCGCCGTCGTCGCCTACCTCGTCAGCGAGGTCGCCAAGTCCTTCCTGCGCGAGGAACGCCCCTGCCGCGCCGTGGCCGGAGTCGTCACCCTCATGCCCTGCCCGGCGTCCGGCGACTGGTCCTTCCCGAGCAACCACGCCGCGATCGCGGGAGCGGCCGCCGTCGCGCTCCTGCTCGCCTGGCGCCGGCTCGCGTGGCTGGTCCTACCCCTCGCACTCCTGCTCGGGTCCACCCGCGTCTATCTCGGCATGCACTACCCGCACGACGTGGCCGCCGGCCTGCTGCTCGGCGGTGGCGTCGCGCTGCTCGTCGGCCTGGTGCTCGCCGGCCCGCTGGTGCCGGTGGTCCGCCGGCTGCGGCTGGTTCCCCTGGTCGGCGTGTTGCTGGTCGCCGGCGGAGCGGCGGCCGGGCGTACGCCGGAACTCGCCGGGCCACGGGCCCAGGTGATGCGCGGCCCGGCCCGGCCGGTGTCCACGACGTCGGTACGGTCCAACCGTACGGACGGCGGCTCGCGGACAGGCAGCCCAGACGGGTGACGCAGTGGTGCGGGTGACCTCGCGGGGTCGCCCCCCACGCCCTAAGCTCACCCGGTGCCCGCACGACTACGTCCCGCCGATCCGACCGACGTGGCCGCCGCGCTCGCCCGCGTCCTGCAAGCCCACGACGCGGAGGAACGCCCCCCGGCGGAGGATCTGCGACTGCTGGTTCGCCACTCCCTCGCGCTGTTGCTGGCGCGGGCGCCGGGGCGTTCGGTGGAGGTACGCGTCCCGCCGTACGCCGCGATCCAGTGTGTCCCCGGCCCGCGGCACACCCGGGGCACGCCGCCCGGTGTCGTGGAGACCGACCCGCTGACCTGGGTGCTCCTCGCCGCCGGCCGGACGACCTGGGCGACGGCACGGGAGTCGGGGACGCTGGCCGCGAGCGGAGAGCGGACCGACCTGTCCGCCTACCTGCCGCTCCTCCCAGCGGGTGATCCCGCGGGGTCCGACGGCGGAGCGAGCTGACGAGTGGTCCGCCGTTCAGCCCGCTGACCTGGGGTTATGCGGTGCGTGCCGGCTGGGGAGAAAAAGTCGTGGAAATTTGCGACTTGATGGAACCGAGCGGGGAGCCGCATCGTCCGATATCCGGTGGTCCGAAGCCATCTGGAGAAGCCCTCGCGATACCCCCCGACGCGGGGGCTTCTTCATGCCCGGATTCAGGACCGGACACGCACCCGACAAGGACCGAACTCGGGTCCCGGACTCGGGGCCGAGCTTCGTCGCGGTCGCCGCGACACCGGCTGTCGGCGCGGTCCACTAGCGTCGGCCAGGTGACAGCCCACCAGCCCAACGACCCGCCGGCCGCGCGGAGCGCGGGTGACCCGCCGCCCGACTGGGCACTGCGCGAGCCCCCGCCCGACGACTGGGACCCGGGCGAGCCGCCTCCGCCCGACGACTGGGACCAGGCCGAGGTCCGGCCGTCGAAGGCCCGTCCGTCCGTCCCACCCACCCCGACCGCACCGGCCGGGACTCCCGACCCGGCCAGGCTGCGCGCGGAGGCCGACGCCCACCTGCGGCGGCTGGTCGGCCGGGACGACGCCGCGTTCCGCGAGGGCCAGTGGGAGGCGATCGAGGCGCTGGTCGCTCGGCGCCGCCGGGCACTCGTCGTCCAGCGGACCGGCTGGGGGAAGTCGGCCGTCTATTTCGTTGCCACCGCGCTGCGGCGGGCCCAGGGCGCGGGTCCCACCCTCATCGTGTCGCCGCTGCTCGCGCTGATGCGCGACCAGGTGGCCGCGGCCGAGCGGGCAGGCATCCGCGCGGTGACGATCAACTCCGCCAACGCCGACGAGTGGGCCGACGTGGTGAAGGCGCTGGGCGAGGACGAGGTCGACGTCCTGCTCGTCAGCCCGGAGCGGCTCAACAACCCGCGCTTCCGGGCCGAGCAGTTGCCGGAGCTCGCCGAGCGCACGGGTCTGCTGGTCGTCGACGAGGCCCACTGCGTCTCCGACTGGGGCCACGACTTCCGGCCCGACTACCGCCGCATCCGTGACCTGCTGGCCCGGCTGCCCGCCGACACCCCGGTCCTCGGCACCACCGCGACCGCCAACGCCCGGGTGGTCGCCGACGTCGCCGAACAACTCGGTGGTGGCGAGGTGCTCACCCTGCGGGGCCCACTGGCCCGGGACAGCCTGCGGCTCGGCGTACTCCGCCTGCCCACCGCACAGCAGCGGCTCGCCTGGTTGCTCGCCCACCTCGACGAGCTGCCGGGTAGCGGGATCATCTACACCCTCACCGTCGCGGCGGCCGACGACATCGCCGCGCTGCTGCGGGAGGCGGGCCACGCCGTGCTCGCCTACACCGGGCGCACCGACGACGCCGAACGCCGGTCGGCCGAGGAGGCCCTGCGCAGCAACGAGGTCAAGGCCCTGGTCGCGACCTCCGCGCTCGGCATGGGGTTCGACAAGCCCGACCTCGGCTTCATCGTGCACGTCGGCGCGCCGTCGTCGCCGATCGCCTACTACCAGCAGATCGGCCGGGCCGGGCGGGCCACCGAGCGCGCCGACGTCCTGCTGCTCCCCGGTGTGGAGGACACCGACATCTGGCGTTACTTCGCCACCGCGTCGATGCCGCGCCAGGACCAGGCCGACGCCGTGCTCGCCGCACTCGCCGACGCCGGCAAACCGCTGTCCACCGCCGCGCTGGAGGTCGTCGTCGACGTCCGCCGCACCCGGCTGGAGCTGCTGTTGAAGGTGCTCGACGTGGAGGGTGCGGTCCGTCGGGTGTCCGGAGGGTGGGAGGCGACCGGCCGGCCGTGGGTCTACGACGCCGAGCGTTACTCCCGGGTTGCCGGCGTCCGGGACGCCGAGGCCAGGGCGATGCTCGACTTCGAGCAGCACGACGGTTGCCGGATGGCCTACCTGCAGCGTGCGCTGGACGACCCCAGTGCCGCCGACTGCGGGCGTTGCGACCGGTGCGCCGGGGAGTGGTATCCCACGGACGTGCCCGCTCCCGCCCAGGAGGCGGCCGCGGGCCGGCTGGCCCAGGTGGGCGTTCCGATCGAGCCGCGAGCGATGTGGCCGAGCGGGATGGACCGGCTCGGCGTCCCGGTGCGCGGGCGGATCGCCGCGGCCGAGCGCGCGGAGACCGGCCGCGCCGTGGCGAGGCTCACCGACCTCGGCTGGGGGCAGCGGCTGCGGGCACTGCTGGCACCCGGCGCGGAGGACGCACCCGCACCGGAGGCGGTGCTGAGCGCCTGCGTCGACGTACTCCGCACCTGGGCCTGGGACCGGCGGCCGGCGGCGGTGGTGGCGATGAGTTCGCGTGGGCGGCCACGCCTGGTCGGTTCGGTCGCGGAGGGACTCGCCCGGATCGGCCGGCTGCCGCTGCTGGGCGCGATGGAGCCGGTCCACGGCGGGCCGATCGGCGAACCCGGCGGCAACAGCGCGTTCCGGCTGGCCGGGGTGTGGGAGCGCCTCGACACCGGCACGGAGGTACGCGACGGACTGGCTGCGCTGGCCCGCGACCTCGGCGAGCCGCCGCCGGTGCTGCTCGTGGACGACCTGGTGGACTCGCGGTGGACGATGACGGTGGCGGCCCGGGAGCTCCGGCACGCCGGAGCGGGGGAGGTGCTGCCGTTCGCGCTCGCCGTCGCCGGGTGACCCGTGCCGGATGCCTCAGGCCGCGACCGGCGCTGACTCCTCGGCTTCCGCGTCGAGCTCGGCCCGCTCGGCTCGGTACGCCCGAAGCGACCACAGCACGGCACCCGCCCACACCCCCGCGATGATCAGGTAGGCCACGGTGCGCGTACCGGCGGCCGCGTCCACCAGGTCCGACTTCAGGATGGTACGGACGTTGGTCAGCACGATGACGCCGCCGACCAGCGAGCCGAGAATGCGGCCGGGCAGGTGCCGCACCAGCCAGGCTGCGATCGGCGCCGCGATCAGGCCGCCGACCAACAGTGCGGCGACCGCGCCGAACGGAATGCCTGCGCTGCCGAGCGCGATGAGGAAGCCCAGACTCGCGGCCAGGGAGACCACGAACTCGCTGGTGTCGACCGAGCCGACCACCCGGCGTGGCTCCATCCGGCCGCTGGCGAGGAGGGCGGGAGTGGCGACCGGCCCCCAGCCGCCGCCACCGGTGGAGTCGACGAAGCCGGCGAAGATGCCGAGCGGGGCGAGGAACCTCGCCCGTACCGGCTTGCCGAGCTGGCCGCGCGGAGTGCCCCAGGCGGTGAACCGGATCAGGATGTAGATGCCGAGCGCCAGCAGGATGCCGGACATGACCGGCGCGGCGGAGTCGGTGGACAGCGAGCTGAGGAAGGTCGCACCGGCGAAGGAGCCGATCGCACCCGGGATCGCGATCCGGCCGACGACCTTCCAGTCGACGTTGCCGAACCTCCAGTGCGAGGCACCCGAAGCGAGCGTCGTGCCGATCTCGGCGAGGTGCACGGTCGCCGATGCCGCCGCCGGCGCCACTCCGGTGGCCAGCAGGAGCGTTGTCGACGTGACGCCGTAGGCCATGCCCAGGCTGCCGTCGACGAGCTGGGCCGCCAGCCCGACGATCGCGAGAAGAACGAGCTTGCGCACTCGCCCGCCCACCTTTCACATATTCCCTATCTACCCGGTAGGGCAACCGTAGGGGAGCCGGCACGAGCGTGTGCACCTTTCGTCCACATGGGAAGACGACGGGCGTCGGTGTGGCGGCGTACGCTGGCGCACCGTGACCAACATCGATCCTTTCGAGGCCGTTCGAGCCATACTCCCCGCAGTCCGGGACGACCTGGAGCGGCTGATCCGGATCCCGTCCGTGAGTGCCGACCTGTCCGCCCGAGCCGACGTACGCCGCACCGCCGAACTCACCGCCGAACTCTTCCGTGCCGAGGGCGCGCAGGCCGTGGAGGTTCTCGAGGTCGAGGGCGGCCAGCCCGCGGTGGTGGCGCACTTCCCGGCGCCCGCCGGCCGGCCGACCGTCCTGCTGTACGCCCACCACGACGTGCAGCCCACCGGGGATGTGGCGCAGTGGACCAGCCCGCCGTTCGAGCCCACCGAACGCGACGGCCGCCTCTACGGGCGCGGCGCCGCCGACGACAAGGCCGGCATCGCCTTGCACCTGGCCGCCGTACGGGCGTTCGGTGGCCGGCCGCCGGTCGGGGTGACGGTGTTCGTCGAGGGCGAGGAGGAGATCGGTTCGCCGGCGCTCGGGGCGTTCCTCGCGAAGTACCACGACCGGCTCGCTGCCGACGTCATCGTGCTCGCCGACTCGGCCAACTTCGACGTCGGTGTTCCCGCGCTCACCACCACCCTGCGCGGCCTCGCCGACTGCGTGGTCGAGGTGCGCGCCCTCGACCACGGTGTGCACTCCGGCATCTACGGCGGTGCCGCACCGGACGCGCTCACCGCCCTGTGCCGGCTGCTGGCCACCCTGCACGACGAGGAAGGGAACGTCGCCATCGAGGGCCTGGACACGGCACCGGCGCCGGCCGTGGACTACCCGGAGGAGAGGTTCCGGGCAGAGGCGGCGATGCTTCCCGGCGTACGCCTGCTCGGTGAGGGCACCGTCGCCGAACGCATCTGGGCCCGGCCGACGGCGTCCGTGCTGGCCATCGACGCGCCCCGCGTCGCCGACGCGTCCAACACCCTGGTGCCGGTCGCCCGGGCCAAGGTGAGCGTCCGGCTCGCGCCCGGTGACGACGCGACCCGGGCGATGAAGGCGCTGACCGAGCATCTGCGTACGCACGCGCCGTGGGGTGTACGGGTCGACGTCACGCCGGGCGACGCGGGACAGCCCTATGCCGCGCAGGCGTCCGGCCCGGCCTACGACGCGGCCAGGTCGGCGTTCGCGCAGGTGTGGAACCACGAGCCGGTGGACATCGGCATCGGCGGCTCGATCCCGTTCGTGGCGGAGTTCGCCGAGACCTTCCCCGACGCCGCCATCCTGGTCACCGGCGTCGCCGACCCGCACTGCCGGGCGCACGGGGTGGACGAGAGCCTGCACCTCGGTGACTTCGCCCGGGCCTGCGCGGCCGAGGCGCTGCTGCTGACGAAGCTCGCCCAGGCGTGAACACCACTGTCGCTGTCCGCATACTGAGCTTTGCTACGGAACTCGGAAGAACGACGTTGCCGCGGGTGCTGCGCTGACAATGTCCTCTGCACAGTCCTCGACCCAGCCACCCGACCAGCCGGCCGACCAGCCGCCCGAGCAGTCAGTCGAGAACCCGACCGATCAGCCGCCGGGGCAGGCCCGGCGCCGGATCGCGCCGATGCTGATCGTCCTGCTCGGCGGGCTCACCGCCCTGGGGCCGATGACCATCGACCTCTACCTCCCGGCGCTGCCGCACATGACGCGCGAGCTGCACAGCAGCCAGACGCTGCTCCAGCTCACGCTGACCGCCGCGCTGGTGGGACTCGCGAGCGGTCAGGCCGTGGTCGGCCCGCTCTCCGACGCGGTGGGCCGGCGACGCCCGCTGCTGGTGGGCCTCGGCACGTACGCCGTCGCCTCGGTGGTGTGTGCCGTCGCGCCGACGGTCGAGGTGCTGGTCGCCGGGCGGGTGGTGCAGGCGCTCGGTGGCGCGGCGGGGATCGTGATCGCCCGCGCGATCGTGCGTGACCTCGTGTCCGGCCGAGAGATCGCCCGGCTGTTCTCGCTGCTGTTGCTGGTCACCGGCCTGGCCCCGATCCTCGCGCCGGTCGTGGGTGGCCAGCTCCTGCGGCTGGGCTCGTGGCGGATGCTGTTCGGGGTGCTGACGGCGTTCGGGGTGGTGCTGTTCGTCGGCGTGCTGTTCGGGCTGCGGGAGACCCTGCCGGTCGAGCGCCGAAGGCACGGCGGGGCCCGGGACGCGGCCCACAGCTACCTCCGCCTGGTTCGTGACCGGTCCTTCCTCGGCTACGCCCTGGCCGGCGGGTTCGGTTTCGCGGGGATGTTCGCCTACATCTCCGGCTCGCCGTTCGTCTACCAGGAGGTGTTCGGGATCAGCCCGCAGTTCTACGGCGTGCTGTTCGGCCTGAACGGCCTCGGGCTGATGGCGTTCTCCCAGACCAACGGCAGGCTGGTACGCCGGGTGGACCCGCGCCGGCTGCTGGCGATCGGCCAGTTCACGTCGCTGGCCGGCGCGATTCTGCTCGTCCTCGCCGCCGCGACGTCGGTCGGCGGGGTGGTGGGCGTTCTGCTGCCGCTGTTCGTGGCGGTGGCGAGCCTCGGCATGGTCGGCCCGAACGCGATGGCGCTCGGCCTGGCCCAGCACCCCGAGATGGCGGGTACGGCGTCGGCGCTGATCGGCACGCTGCAGTTCGTGGTGGGCGCGCTGGCCGGACCGCTGGTCACCGCGGTCCAGGTGCGCTCGGCCCTGCCGATGGCGACGGTCGTCGCCGGGTGCGTGGTGCTCGGGATCCTGGCCCGGGTCGTCCTCACCAGGGACCGGTCCGAGGAGGCGTCGGAGCCGGAGTCGCCGGAGGAACTCTCCGGGCGGCGGGCGCGCCCGGCTACGGCGTCGGCGGAGGAGGGCTGAGCAGGCCGCGTTCGTCGAGCAGGCCGAGCACCTTCGCCGCGGCGTCGTCCACCGTCACGTCACTGGTGTCGATCGCCAGGTCGGCGTCGTCCGGCGGCTCGTACGGGTCGGAGATACCGGTGAACTCCGGGATGAGGCCGGCCCGGGCCCTGGCGTAGAGACCCTTGCGGTCCCGGCGTTCGCACTCGGCCAGCGGGGTCGCCACGTGGATCAGCACGAACGTGCCACCGGCGGCCTCCACCATCCGGCGTACCTCCGCCCGGGTCGCGGCGTACGGCGCGATCGGTGCGCAGATGGCGAGCCCGCCGTGCCGGGCCACCTCGGCCGCCACGAACCCGATCCGGGCGATGTTCGCCTCGCGGTCCGCGCGGGAGAACCCGAGCCCGGCGGACAGCATCCGGCGTACGACGTCGCCGTCGAGCTGGGTGACCGTACGGTCGCCGCGTTCCAGCACCAGGTCGTGCAGGCGGCGGGCGAGCGTCGACTTGCCCGAGCCGGACAGGCCGGTGAAGAACACCACCAGTCCGCGCTGGTGCGCGCACCGGGATGCGGACCCCAGAGCCGCGGCGATCGGCGCGGGGTGTCGCTCGCGGTCGCCACGCCTGTCCGGATCGACCGCCGGCCGGACCGGATCGCCGTACGCCCTGGCCACCAGCTCGCGGAGCGCGAGGTCGGCCGCCGGGTCGGTGCGCGCCGCCAGCGGCACGGGAACCACCAGCGGCTGCCCGGGCAGGAGTTCGGCGGCGGCGAGGGTGGCCCGGACCAGCGTGTGCGCCGAGACGCCGCGCGGTGAGCCGGCGCCGACCAGCGCAAGCAGCACGGTCGCGTCGTACCCGGCGACCGCGTCGGCCACCCGGTCGAGCGCGGCCCGGTCCAGCGGAGCGTCGAGGAGGACGGCAGCGACCCTGCCGTCCGGGCCGAGCAGGTCACGCACCTGCGCCGGAGTGCGGTGCAGGTGGCGGAACACGCCGTCCTCGCGCGGGCGAAGCGGCGTGACGGTCCCGGTCAGCGTCCAGGAGCCCGGTGCGGTCTCCGCCGCCGCCGAGACGTCCAGCCGGGCCACCGGGGTCCCTTCCAGGTCGGTGAGCTCGGCGGTGGTGAACTCGGCGGCGCCGGCGTCCCCGCCCGGGGCGAGGTCCGCTGGTACGGCCACGGTGACCTCGGCGAGGATGCCGTCCAGGGCCAGCGCCAGGTCGTCGTACTCCCGCGGCGACGGCGCCCACCGCGGCACGTCGGCACCGGCTCCGGCGCGATCAGGTTCGCTCATCGACTGCTCACACCTCCATGACCAGCGTGACCGGCCCGTCGTTGACCAGCGAGACGTCCATGTGGGCGCCGAACCGGCCGGTCTCCACGTGCGCACCCAGACCGCGAAGCGTCGTGCAGAAGTGCTCCACCAGGGGTTCGGCGACCTCGCCGGGCGCGGCCTGCGACCACGACGGCCGGCGGCCCTTGCGCGTGTCGGCGTACAGCGTGAACTGGCTGACCACCAGCAACGGCGCACCGATCTCGGAGCAGGACCGCTCCTCGGGCAGGATCCGCAGCCCCCAGATCTTGCCGGCGAGCTTCTCCGCCAGCGCCGGGGTGTCGGTGTGGGTCGCGCCGAGCAGGACCAGCAGTCCCGGCTTGTCGATCGCGCCCACGGTCTCGCCGTCGACGGCCACCCGGGCCTCGCTGACACGCTGGACGACCGCACGCATGGCCCCCATTGTTCCGGCTCTGCCAGGATGCGGTGCATGCCGACCCTCATCACGGTCGCCCCGACCGGGGCGGAGACCACGAAGGAGGCGTGTCCGACCCTGCCGACCACGCTGCCGGAGCTGGTCGAGACCGCCCGGCGCTGCCAGGACGCCGGGGCGGCGATGATCCACCTGCACATCCGGGACGCCGAGCACCGGCCCACGCTCGACGTCGGCCGGCTGCGGGCGGCGGTGGCTGCCGTACGCGCGGAGACGGACCTGGTGGTCCAGCTGTCCACCGGTGGCGCGGTGACCGACCCGTTCGAGGACCGGCTGCGGGTGCTGGATGCCGAACCCGACTCGTGCTCGCTCACGATGGGCACGGTCAACTTCGGTGACGACGTGTTCGCCAATCCGTGGCCGTTCGTCACCAGGCTGTACGAACTCACCCAGGAGCGGGAGGTCGTGCCGGAGTTCGAGCTGTTCGACCTCGGGCACGTCGCGGCGCTGCACCGGCTGCTGGACACCTACGGCCTGCCGTACGGCGGCCGGGTGCACTGCGACCTGGTGATGGGTGTTCCCGGCGGGATGCCCGGCGACGCGGCCACCCTGGTGGCGGCGGTCCAGGCGCTGCCGGAGGCGGTGACGTCGTGGTCGGCGACGGGCATCGGCCGGACGACGCTCCCGGTCGCGCTGGCGGCGCTCAGCTGCGGCGGCCACCTGCGCGTCGGCATGGAGGACACGCTGAACTTCGCCCGGGGCCGGCCGGTACGCCACAACGACGAGCTGGTCGCCCGGGCAGCCCGGCTCGCCGAGCTCGCCCAGCGGCCGCCCATGTCGCCGGGCGAGGCGCGCGACCTGCTCAACGTCAAGCCGCAGTAGCCGCGGCGGCCGCGGCAGCCGCGGTAGGGCCAACCCTCACCGGCCGGGGGTAGGGTGCGGCCTCGTGTCGTCCCTGATGTCGTCTCAGCCCCCGCGGCCCGCCCCCCTTCCGGTCGTCGCCGAGGTCGTCCGCTCCGGCTTCGTGGAGTGCCGCCACCGTGGCTCGGTGGTGGTGCTGGACGCGGACGGTTCGACCGCGCTCGCGATCGGCGACGTGGAGTCGCCGATCTATCCGCGCTCGGCCAACAAGCCGATGCAGGCGGCCGGCATGCTGCACAGCGGCCTGGATCTGCAGGGCGAACTCCTGGCGCTGGCCACCGCGAGCCACTCCGGCGAGGATTTCCACGTCGCGGGCGTACGCCGGATCCTGACCGCCGCCGGGCTCACCGAGGACGACCTGCGCTGCCCGCCCGACTGGCCGGCCGACGAGGCCGCGCGGGACGCGCTCGTCCGGGCCGGCGGCGGACCCGCCCGGGTGACCATGAACTGCTCCGGCAAGCACGCCGCCATGCTGGCCACCTGCGTCGCGGCTGGGTGGCCGACGCAGACGTACCTCGATCCGGGCCATCCGCTGCAGAAGGCGATCCGGGAGTCGGTGGAACGCCTGGCGGCGGAGAAGGTCGCGCACACCGGCGTGGACGGCTGCGGCGCCCCGCTGTTCGCGCTGAGCCTCACCGGCCTGGCCCGCGCGTTCCAGGCGATGGTGCGGGCGCCGGAGGGCTCACCCGAGGCCCGGCTCGTGGCCGCGGTCCGTGCTCACCCCGCGTACACCAGCGGCAGTACCCGGGACGAGGCGGCGCTGATCGGCGCGACGCCGGGGCTGTTCGCCAAGGGTGGGGCCGAGGCCTGTTACGCGGCCGCGCTGCCTGACGGGCGGACGGTCGCGCTGAAGATCGAGGACGGCGGCCAGCGGGCGCGCCCGGTGGTGATGGCGGCGGCGCTGCGCCGGTTGGGCGTCACCAACCCGGTCGTGGAGGCCCAGGCGTACGCCGTGCTGACCGGTGGCGGGGTTCCGGTGGGTGAGGTCCGCGCCGTGGGTTTCTGAGGCGTCCGAGGCGCGCTGCGGGTGGCACCCGTTCGGGGAATCGCGGAGTCTGCGACTCTTGTTTGCTCCGAGTTTGCGCTTGCTTGCTTTTGCAAGCACACTGGGAGTCATGAAGGTCCGGTCCATCGGTCCCCTCGGTGACTACCTCCGGGAGCAGCGGCGCAACGCCGAGCTCTCCCTGCGCCAGCTCGCCGACCTCGCCGGGGTCTCCAACCCCTACCTCAGCCAGATCGAGCGCGGCGTGCGCAAACCCTCCGCCGAGGTGCTCCAGCAGCTGGCCAAGGCGCTGCGGGTCTCCGCGGAGGTTCTCTACGTCCGGGCCGGACTGCTCGACCCCACCGACGGTGACGGCGAGCAGGACATTTCGGTCGAGATGGCCATTCACGCCGACCCGATTCTCTCGGTACGCCAGAAGCGGGTCCTGCTCGACATCTACTCGTCGTTTCGCCGCGAGGCCGACGAGGAAGAGACCAGTGAGCCGGAACGCGAGAGCACGACCCAGAACCGGGCTGTACGTCACGCCCGTCAGGAGGACTGACATGCCCCGCACCACTCGCAACAAGAACATCAGCGAGACCATCACCCCGCTCTACGTCCTGGCCGGTGCCGGCGACCTGGCGGTGGAGAAGATCCGGGAGATCTCCAGGATGGCCTCCAGCAAGATCTCCTCCCTGGAGACCACCGACCCGGCCGAGGTGTCCGACCGCATGCAGGTGCGGCTCGAAGAGGGCGCCGACACCCTCGGCGTGGTGATCCGCAGCGCCACCAGTGACATCCGCGAGCAGGCCAAGGGAATCTCCGGCCGCGCGCAGTCGGCCATGCAGGCCATGTGGATGTCGGCCGGTGACGCCTACGAAGACCTGATCGAACGCGGTGAGGGCGTCATGAGCCATCTGCGCGGGCAGAACGGCCGGACGATCCAGCGCGCCGCCGCCGGTGCGCGTGGCGGCCGGAGCACCGCCGCCAAGAAGGCCGGCCGCTCGGCCGGCAAGGCCACCGGCACCAAGTCGACGGCGAAGAAGTCGGCGAGCAAGACGGGGGGCCGTTCGACCACCAAGTCCGCTTCGAAGTCGACGCGTTCGGCGAGCAAGTCGACGACCCGGAAGCGGGCGGCGAGCAAGGGCGGCCGCGCCGACTCCTCGAGCTCGGCCAACACCCGCAGGTCCACGGCCAGCGCGTCGAAGTCGGCGCCGGCCGGCGCGGCGCGGCCCGCGAACAGCAACACCTCGGCGGGGACGACCACCACCAGCACGTCGTCGACCCCCACGACCAACAGCAGCACGAGCAGCTGAGTCGGTAACGGCTGAGCCTCCCGTCCGGCGGGTGGGCGTGGGTGGTGTCTCGGGGCGGACACCACCCACGTGCTCAGCGTGCCCACGCACCACCTTCGCGTGGTCGTGCCCCACTTCGCGGCCTTCGGGCGTTCGACGTCTTTCGTCCCGCTCACGGCCCCGCTTCACGGTGCGGTAGCGCTCGGCAGGCCGAGACGCTCCGGTCGGGCTGCCGCCACCGGGTGCGTCCGGCAGCTACCCTCGGGGTGTGTTCTCACCCATCACGATCGTCGACTACCTCACGATCGCGCTCTGGCTCATCCTGTTGGTCATGAAGGCGTTCGCCCTGGGTGACGCCGTGATGCGGCCGGCGGAGGCGTTCCCGGCCGTCGACAAGCAGACCAAGCCGCTGTGGCTGATCCTCACCGGGCTCGCCCTGCTGATCCACCTGATCCCGCAGTTCGGGTCGCCGATCAGCCTGCTGAACATCGCCGGCACGATCGCGGCCGCTGTTTACCTCGTCGGCGTCCGGCCGGCCGTCCGCGAGGTCGGCGGCAGCCGCGGCGGCAGGGGTGGCCGGGGCGGCGGGCCCTCCGGCGGCTGGTGACCGCCTCGAACGACGAGCCTCGCCCCCGGTACTTCCTGACCGGCAACGGCCGTCCCACCACCGTCTTCGCGCCCGGGCTCGGCGGTTCGGTCGAGCAGACGCGGCCGTTCGGCAGCGGGGTTCTGGGCACCCGGGCGTTCCTTGAGTTCCACTGCGCGCAGAGCCTCACGTACGGCGACCTGGCCGCCGGTCTACGCAGGATCGCCGACGACACCGGGGCATCCCGTGCGGTCGGCGTGTCCCTCGGCGCGGGCGCGATCCTGCACGTGCTGGCCGCGACGCCGGACCGTTTCGAACGCGCCGTCCTGCTGCTGCCGGCCGCCCTGGACCACCCTCGCCCCGCGTGGGTGGCCACCCGGATGCGGGCCGCGGCAGACAGGATCGATGGGGCCGACCGTGGCGACGTCGACGCCGTGGCCGCGGCCCTGCGGGATCTCCAGCCCGCGTCGGTCCGCGACCGCCCGGAGGTCGTGACGTGGGCCAGGGACCGCGCGCGGGCGTTGGCGGGCCCGGCGTTCGCGCGGGTGCTCCGGGCGTTCGCCGACCAGCAGCCGGTCGCCGACCGCGGCGTCCTCGCCCGGTGCACGGCTCCGGTCCTCGTGGTCGGCCAGGAAGGCGACGACGCCCATCCCGCCGGCGTCGCGCGGGAGACGGCGGCGGCACTACCGAACGCCGAACTCGAGGTGTTCCCGCCCGGCGGGCTGCTCTGGGAGCACCGGGCGGCTGTCCGCGCGCGGATCAGCGCGTTCCTCAACGGCGCCGGCGGTGCCGACGGCCGCGGCGGCCGCGACGGCGTCGGCGTTGTCGGTGGGCTCGCGTAGCGTGCGCCCATGGCCACCGCCGACTTCGACCGCCACGGGCGCACACACCGGCTCGAGCTCACCGACCAGAGTGTCCGGGAGTGGGACGCCACCGTTCTCGATGCCAGTGCCGAGGACGGCATCGTGCTCGACCGGTCGGCGTTCTATCCCGGTGGCGGCGGGCAGCCACCCGACGAGGGCGTGCTGTTGTGGGGCGGCGTGCGCACCCGGATCGTCGGCGTACGCAAGGGCGACGACCTCGCCCTGCTGCCACACGAGGACGACCCGATCCCGCCGGTCGGCACGTCCGTGCGCGGTGCGCTGGAAGACGTACGCCGCACCGCGCTGATGCGCACCCACTCCGCTCTCCACCTGCTCGGCGGCGTGGTCTTCCGCGACTTCGGCGCCCTGATCACCGGGTCGAACATGCACCCACTGGAGGGTCGGCTGGACTTCAACCTCGACACCCTGCCCGAGGGGTTCCGCGACCGGATCACCGAGGCGGCCAACGCCGAGGTCGCGGCCGACCGGGCGATCGAGGTACGCGTGCTGCCGCGGGCGGAGGCGTTCGCACTGCCCGACATCATCCGCACCGCCACCAACCTCGTTCCTGCCGACGTGGAGGTGGTCCGGCTGGTGGACATCACCGGGCTGGACGTCCAGGCCGACGCCGGCACCCACGTGGCGTCGACGCGGAGCATCGGCGAGATCGAGATCGCGAAGGTGGAGAACAAGGGCCGCGGCTTTCGCCGGGTCCGGGTGCGACTGCGCCCCGAGCAGGCCGGCTGATCGAGCCGTGGTGATCACCGAACCATGCGCTCCCCCGCGGCCGGGCAATAATGGGCCACGGGGGAACGCCATGACCGAGCATCCGAGGCCTCCGGTGCCCACGGAGGAGCGCCACCTCCCGGAGGTGGACGCGGGGAGGCTGTGGGCTGGTGGCCTGGCCACGGCGCTGGTCGCGGCGTTGATAGTGATCGTCGCCGCCTTCGTGATCCAGGCGTTCGTCACCATTCCGGTCGTACCACCCCTGGGAGCCACGCACCTGGGCGACATGGTGACCCTCGCGTACGCCCTGCTGGCGGCCCTGGCCGCGATCGCCGCCACCGGGTTGCTGCACGTGCTCCTGGTGGCCACTCCACGCCCGCTGCTGTTCTTCTCCTGGATCGTGGCCCTCACCACCGTGGTAGCGGTGGTCACGCCGTTCCTGGCGGCCGCGAGCCGCAACAGCCAACTGATCACCGCCGCCATCAACCTGGTGGTCGGCATCGCCATCCTGTCGCTCCTGAACGGCGTCGGACTGAGTGCTGTGAGGCGCCCGTGAGTCCCCGTGTCGTACTCCTCGAAGGTGACATCACCACCCAGCCGGTCGATGTGGTGGTCAACGCCGCCAACTCCGCCATGCGCGGTGGTGGCGGGGTCGACGGGGCGATCCACCGGGCCGGCGGGCCGGCCATCCTGGCCGACTGTGTGCGGCTGTTCCCCGACGGCCTCGCTGTGGGCGCGGCGGGTGCGACGTCGGCCGGCAACCTGCCCGCTCGCTGGGTGGTGCACGTCGTCGGCCCCAACTGGAACGCCGGCCAGCGCGACCGCGGCCTGCTGGCGGCCTGCTACCGCAACGCGCTCGGCGTGGGGGACGATCTCGGCGCCGCGACGATCGCGTTTCCGGCGATCTCGGCGGGTATCTTCGGCTGGCCGCTCGAGGACGCGGCGCGGACCGCGCTCCAGGCCGTCCGTGACACCCCCACACGGGTGGTCGAGGCAAGGTTCGTGCTGTTCACGTCCGCGGTGTTCGGCGCGTTCTCCCAGGCTCTGGGCGCCGCCTCGGGGAGTGAGCAGGCGACCGGTTCGGACACCGGGGAATGACCCACCGACGCCCGGAGGTTGCAATGGATCAGGCCGGCCCTGCCGTCGGCCGTGATCGGGAGCCGGGTCGTCGGCGGAGGAGGTGCGTCGGGGTGCGCCACGGAATCGTGCCCAGGCGGGTGGCGATGTTGAGCGTGCACACCTCGCCGCTGGACCAGCCGGGCACCGGTGACGCCGGCGGCATGAACGTCTACGTCGTCGAGCTCGCCCGCCGGATGGCGGCGCTGGGCATCGAGGTGGAGATCTTCACCCGGGCGACCAGCAGCGACCAGCCGCCGATCGTCGAGGCCGAGCCCGGTGTCCGGGTCCGGCACGTGGTGGCCGGTCCGTTCGCCGGCCTGGCCAAGGACGAGCTGCCGGCTCAGCTGTGCGCCTTCGCCCGCGGTGTACTGCGCGCGGAGGCGGCCCACGACGTCGGGTGGTACGACCTGATCCACTCCCACTACTGGCTGTCCGGGCAGGTCGGCGCCCTGGCGAAGGAACGCTGGGGCGTCCCGCTGGTGCACTCCATGCACACCATGGCGAAGGTCAAGAACGCCCAGCTCGCCAAGGGAGACCGGCCCGAGCCGCGGGCCCGGGTGATCGGCGAGGAGCAGGTGGTGGAGGCCGCGGACTGGCTGGTCGCCAACACCGACGAGGAGGCCCGCCAGCTCGTCGAGCTGTACGACGCGGATCCGGCGGGCGTGGTCACTGTCAACCCTGGCGTCGACCTGGAGGTCTTCGCACCCGGCGACACCCGGTCCGCCCGGCGTGAGCTCGGCCTGCCCGACGACGCCGTGGTGCTGATGTTCGCGGGCCGGATCCAGCCGCTGAAGGCGCCGGACGTGCTGGTACGCGCGGCCGCCGAGCTGGTGCGCGTGCGGCCCGGCCTGCGGCGACGTCTCGTGGTCGCGATCGTGGGCGGTCCGAGCGGATCGGGCACGGCCGCACCGGGCAAGCTCGCCCGGCTGGCCCGCGACCTGGGGCTGGGCGACGTGGTGCGGTTCGTGCCTCCGGTCCGGCAGGCGGAGCTGGCCCGGTGGTACCGCGCGGCGACCCTGGTGGCCGTTCCGTCGTACAACGAGTCGTTCGGGCTGGTGGCCCTGGAGGCGCAGGCCTGCGGCACGCCCGTGGTGGCGGCCGCCACCGGTGGCCTGCTGACCGCGGTGGCCGACGACGTTTCCGGGGTGCTGGTCGACGGTCACGACCCGCGCAGGTGGGCCAAGGTGCTGGGCGAACTGCTCGACGCCTCCGACCGGCTCGCCCGGCTGGGAGAGGGCGGCCTACGCCACGCGCAGGGGTTCGGCTGGGCGGTCACGGCGGCGCGCATGCTGGACGTCTACTCCGCGGCACTCGCCCCGCCGGAACGCTCGGTCACCATGCTCCGCTGAGCAGGCAGGCCCGACGCCGAACGGGTCCCCCCAGTCCACCACGGCACGGTTACGGTGGGCGAGTGAGCGATGATGCCGCCGCCGTGATCCGGGCCACCCTCGCCGACCTGGGCGTCGAGGCCGAGGAGCCGCGTCCCGGCTCGTTCGTGGTGCAGCTGCCCGGTGAACGCAAGCTGCGCACCACGTGCGTGCTGGACGTGGGCGAGCAGGCGGTGACGGTGCACGCGTTCGTCGCCCGCCGGCCGGACGAGAACCACGAGGGCGTCTACCGCTACCTGCTCGAACGCAACCTGCGGTTGTACGGCGTGGCGTTCGCGGTGGACCATCTGGGCGACATCCACCTCACCGGCAAGGTGGCGTTGACGGCGGTCACGTCCGCGGAGATCGACCGGATCCTCGGCACGGTGCTGGACGCCGCCGACTCCTCGTTCAACCAGTTGCTCGAACTCGGCTTCGCGGGCGCGATCCGCCGCGAGTGGGAGTGGCGTACGTCGCGGGGTGAGTCGACGGCCAACCTGGCGGCGTTCCGCCATCTGCTCCCCGGCGAGGAGTAGGCCCGGCCACGCCGGCCTCAGGAGCCGGGCCGGTCGACCGTGGCAATCGTCCCCTGGGCGACCGCGCACAGTGTCGGCGGACCGGCGGGGTCGCGGACCGACACGTCGCAGCGCACCACCGCGAGCCGCCGGCCGCCGTTGACCACTCTTGCCTCGGCCACCAGCCGCTCGCCCTGGGCCGGCCGGAGGTAGTTGATCGAGAACCCGACAGTGGCCACCGCCGGCCCGAGCACCGAACCACCGGCGAAGGTCATCGCGTTGTCGGCGAGATAGCCGATCACGCCGCCGTGGGCGTGGCCGTACTGCTGCAGCAGGCTCGGGCCGAGCGGGAGGGAGAGCTCCGCCCGGCCTGGCCAGAAGCCGTCCAGCCGGGCCTCCAGCAGCGTGCTGAAGGGCTGGGCGGCGAGCAGTTCGCGGCCGAGCCGGAGGAGCGCCTCAGGGTCTTCGGGGAGTGAGCGATCGGTCACGACGGCCAGTCAACCGTTCCGGGGTGCGGGCCGCCGAGGAAGCGTCGGTAAAGTCGGGCGCATGAGCGCAGCTCCGTACCGACTTGTCCTCCTCCGCCACGGCGAGAGCGAGTGGAACGCCAAGAACCTCTTCACCGGCTGGGTGGACGTCAACCTGTCCGCGACCGGCGAGGCGGAGGCACGCCGCGGCGGTGAGCTGCTGCGCGAGCGTGCCCTGCTGCCCGACGTCGTGCACACCTCCGTGCTGCGGCGGGCGATCCGCACCGCCGAGATCGCGCTGGACACCTGTGACCGCCACTGGCTGCCGGTCCGCCGCAGCTGGCGGCTCAACGAGCGCCACTACGGCGCGCTGCAGGGCAAGGACAAGAAGCAGACGCTGGAGCAGTTCGGCGAGGAGCAGTTCATGATCTGGCGGCGGTCGTACAACACGCCGCCCCCGCCGATCGAGGACGCCTCGGAGTTCTCCCAGGCAGGCGATGCCCGCTATGCCGACCTTCCGCCGGAGCTCCTGCCCCGCACCGAATGTCTGGCCGACGTGGTCGAGCGGATGCTGCCGTACTGGTACGACGCGATCATCCCCGACCTGCGGCGCGGGTCGACGGTCCTGGTGGCCGCGCACGGCAACTCCATCCGGGCCCTGGTCAAGCACCTGGACGGGATGAGCGACGAGGCGGTCGTCGGGCTGAACATCCCCACCGGCGTCCCGTTGCTGTACGAACTCGACGAGCAGATGCGACCGACCAAGGTGGGCGGGGAGTACCTCGACCCGGCCGCGGCCGCCGCCGCGATCGAGGCGGTCAAGAACCAGGGCCGCTGATCACTTCCCGGACGCCGGGCCGGACTGTCGGTCGACCACTCGGGCCCAACGAGCCGCAGCCCGGTCCGGCGGCCCCACAGCCTGGTGCGGCGGCCCGCAGTCCTGGCGGGCCGCAGTCCGGCGGCCCGCGGCGAAAAAGGTGCGACAAAGCTGCCGCGCCGGCGTAACCGCGAACGGCCTTGGGGAGTTGACAGTTCCGGGCGACCCAGGGGGCGGTGAGGTCGCCTCGCGTCCATGATGTGGAAAGCGGTCGCGAGTTCCGCACGCCCCCGTTAGCCTTTTGTCATTCGCAGACGACGAAGCCTGCTTCCTTCTCTTCCTGGCCAACCCACAGCAGCAGTTGAGGTGCGTGCGCGCCATGTCAGCGTCACAACGGACGCTTCGCAAGTTCCTTCCCCACCGACCCACAGTGCGGCGCTATCACCCGCACGTTCCCGCGTACTTCTTCCCGTCCATTCTCTTGTGACAGGGACCCTCGGCACGGGCGCCTGAGAGCACTCGTGTGGAGAGGGAACGCCGGACCCTGTGGCGAGCTGTAGCCACCTGAGTGGGATCGTTTCCACAACCTGGACCCGCGAGACGAGCTGACGCCTGCCGCGCTGCGGCTGGTGGCTGATCGTCGCGCCTGGCCCTGCCGTGCGCACCCGTCTGGTGTGCCGTGGCGTGTCCTGGATGTGCCCGAAGGATCCCGTGCGGTCTGTCGCCTGCCATGGAGTCCGCGACTTCCTCCCACAGTTGCTCGAGCTTGCGATCACCTCGCCGTCGGCGGACGAGGTGCCCGACCCTGCCGGCCCTGTTGATGATGTGACAACCGACGTTCCGCCGTCGGCGGGAAAGACCAATCGTGTTCTCTCTTGGGTCCCGGGCCGGGGCCCGGACCAGACCTGTCCTGCCCACGCCACGTTCGAGCCGTTCCACGCCGATGTCCGCACCGACCACGACCTCGTCGGTGTCGGTAGCCCGTCGGCCGGTGAAGGTGCCGAAATCCCTTTCTGGAAAGGGGATTACGCCAGAGCCGTCCCCTGTCAAGGGCTGGTTGCGGTGGCTGGCTCCCTACCTCGGCCGCCATCGCGGCGCCCTGGTGGGCGCCCTGGTCGCCGCGACGGCGTGGACCGCCGCGCTGGTCAGCGCCCCGCTGCTGCAGAAGGTCGTGGTCGACGACGCGATCGTGGCGCGGACCAAGCCGGTGCTGCCCTGGGTGCTCGCCCTGGTGGGCGTCGTCGCGCTCCGGGCCTGCGCCAGCGGCCTGTGGCGCGAAACCGGTGGACGGCTGAGCATCCACGTACAGAACGACATCCGCGACGACCTCTACGCACACCTGCAGCACCTGGACGCCGCGGCGCACGAACGGATGCAGAGCGGGCAGCTGGTCGCCCGGGTCAACTCCGACCTGGTGCTGATCCAACAGGCCGTCGGTCTGCTCCCGCCGGTGCTCGGCACTGTCCTGCAGGTGACGTTGGCCCTGTGCATCATGGCCACGTTGTCACCTCTGCTGGCGCTGGTGTTGTGTGGCGTCCTCGTCGTGCTGGTGACCGTCACCCGCCGGCTGCACATGCGCGTGTACGCCGCGTCCTGGGACGCACAGCAGCGTGAGGCGGACATGACCACGGTCGCCGAGGAGGCGATCACCGGCGTGCGGGTGGTGAAGGGGTTCGGCCAGGAGCGGGCGGAGCTCGGCCGGTTCGTGGAGTCGCTGACGGTCCTGTTCCGTTCCCGAGTGCGCGCGGTGCGCGAACGCTCGCCGCTGCTGGCCACGCTGCAGGCCTCGCCGCTGGCCGGCCAGGTGCTGGTGTTGCTGTTCGGCGGCTGGCTCGCCCTGAACGGTCACCTGACCGTCGGTACGTTCTTCGCGTTCCTGGCCTACCTGGCCGACCTGAACGGTTCGGCGCGGCTGCTGGCGACGGTGCTCACGCTGCTGCCGCGGGCGCGGTCGGGCACCGAGCGGATCGCCGAGGTGTTCGCCGTGCAGCCCGAGGTGCGCGACGAGGCGGCCCGGCCCGTGGCCGACGCGACCCCGATCGCCGACGTACGCCGAACCGACAGCATGTCCGAGGGCACCGAGCGCGGTGCGTTCGTGACGTTCGACGACGTGTCGTTCTCCTACCCCGACGGGCCTCAGGCGCTGGACGGGTTCAGCCTGGACGTCCTGCCCGGTGAGACCGTGGCGATCGTCGGGCCGACCGGGTCCGGCAAGTCCTCGGCACTGCAACTGGTGTCCCGGCTGCGTGACGTGAGTGCGGGCCGGGTGCTGCTGGACGGCGTGGACGTTCGGGAACTTCCGCTGCCGGACCTGCGCCGGCGGGTGAGCGTGGTGTTCGACGAGGCGATGCTGCTGTCGGGTTCGATCCGGGACAACATCGCCTACGGCCGCGCGGACGCCACCGACGAGGAGGTCGTCGCGATGGCGAAGATCGCCGCCATCCACGACTTCGTGACCAACCTCCCCGAGGGGTACGACACCGAGGTCGGGCAGGAGGGCCTCGGCCTGTCCGGCGGGCAGCGGCAGCGGATCGCGCTCGCCCGGGCTCTGGTGGCCGACGCGGACGTCCTGGTCCTGGACGACGCGACGTCGGCGGTGGACGTGCACGTCGAGCGGCGCATCCTGGACGCGATGCGCGAGGTGGTCGACGGCCGTACCGTGATCGTGGTCGCCTACCGCGAGTCCACTGTCGCGCTGGCCGACCGGGTGGTGCTCGTGGACGGCGGGCGCGTGGTCGACCAGGGCACCCACCAGGAGTTGCTGGCCCGGTCGGAGCTGTACCAGGCACTGATGTCGGAGCTGGCCGACACCGAGGCCGGTAGGAGCGCCGACGCCGAAGGGAAGAGCGCCCGCGACGGCTCACCGGAGGCCGCCGAGGTGACGCCGGAGGCGTGGCAGCCCTCGCAGACGGCGATGAACCCGTTGCGGGCAAGGGTAGGCGACCCGGTGTCGCCGGAACTCCTGTCCGCGCTGGCCGCGCTGCGCCCGGCCACCGATGAGACCGGCGTCGACGTCGAGCGGGAGTCGAACCGGCACGAGCGGTTCAAGCTCACCCGGATGCTGCGGCCGCAGCGCTGGGGGATCCTGCTCGGCCTGGCGTTGCTGCTGGTGGACGCGCTGGCGGTGCTGGCGGGTCCGCTGCTGGTGCAGAACGGCCTGGATCAGGCCCTGGGCGCCAGGTCGCTGGGCATGCTGCTGGTCACGTGTGCGGTGTTCGGCCTGGTGGCGCTGATCGACTGGAGTGACGTCTGGGCCACCACGTTCGTCACCGCCCGCACCACCGAGCGCATCCTGTACGCCTTGCGGATAAGGCTGTTCGCCCATCTGCAGCGCCTCGGCATGGACTACTACGACCGCACCCACGCGGGGCGGATCATGACCCGGCTCACCTCCGACGTCAACGCGGTGGCCGAACTCATCCAGGCCGGGCTCACCAACGCGCTGGTCGCGATCGTCACGTTCACCGGCATGACGGCGGTGCTGTTGGTGCTCAACCCGACACTCGCGCTGGTGGTGCTGGCGGTCGTCCCGCCGGCGACGGTGGCCACGATCTGGTACCGCCGCGTGGTCGGTCCCGCGTACGAGGAGGCACGCGAGCTCAACTCCGCGCTGAACACCTACCTGCACGAGACCCTCGCGGTGCTGCCGGTCACCCAGGCGTTCCAGCGCGAGCAGGCCAACCAGGCGCACTTCCGGGGCCTGGCCGAGCGGCAGTTCGTCGCGAGGCGGACGAGCAACCGGGCCACCGCGATGTACGTCGCGTTCATCGAACTGCTGGCCGGCCTCACCGTGGCCACCACCTTGCTGGTCGGCTGGCATCTGGTCGAGTCGGGACAGTTGCGGGTGGCCGAACTCGTGCCGTTCCTGCTCTACCTCGCGCTGGCGTTCGCACCGATCCAGCAGATGGCGACGGTGTTCGACATCTACCAGCGGGCCCGCACCGGCATCACCAGGATCGCGGCCCTGCTGGCGGAGGAGGTCAGCGTTCCCACGCCGGCCGAGCCCACGGAGATCGGCAAGCTGCGCGGCGACATCGAGCTCCGCGAGGTCACGCTGCAGTACAACGGCACCCGCAAGCCCGCCTTGCGCGGGGCCAACCTGCGCATCGCCGCCGGTGAGCGGGTGGCGTTCGTCGGGCAGACCGGGGCCGGAAAGTCCACGATCGCCAAGGTGATAACGAGGTTCTACGACGCCACCGATGGGCAGGTCGAGGTTGACGGTGCGCCGGTCACCGGTCTGGACCCGGAGAAGTTCCGCCAGTCGATCGGTTACGTCCCACAGGAGCCGTTCCTGTTCTCGCGCACCATCCGGGACAACATCGCGTACGGCCTTCCGGACGTCACCGACGAGATGGTGGAGCAGGCCGCCCGCGCGGTGGGGGCGCACGAGTTCATCGCCGGGCTGGACGGCGGCTACCTGCACGAGGTGCAGGAACGCGGCCGGTCGCTGTCTGCGGGACAGCGCCAACTGCTGTGCCTGGCCAGGGCGCTGGTCATGGACCCGCGGATCCTCGTGCTCGACGAGGCAACCTCACATCTGGACCTGCAGAGTGAGCGCCGCGTCGAGCAGGCGATGGCGAGGGTCGCCGCCGGGCGGACGACCATCGTGATCGCCCACCGGCCGCAGACGTTGCGGTGGGTTGACCGGATCGTCACCGTGCACGACGGGCAGGTGGTCGCCGACCAGACCGCCGAGCAGTTCCAGGCGGCCCGGGTCTCCGCCGCCCAGTAGGGCCCAGTAAAGGGAAGCAACGAAGAAACCGGGGCCGGTGTCGGGATCGACGCCGGCCCCGGTCACGTTCCAGGGGCTGGACGGAACCGTCAGGACGAACGGACCGGCACGTCGCCGGTCACGAGGTAGATCACCCGGCGGGCCATGGAGACCGCGTGGTCGGCGATGCGTTCGTAGTAGCGGCCGAGCAGCGCGATGTCGATCGCGGCCTCGACGCCGTGCGACCAGTCCTTGTCCAGCACGATGTGGAACAGCGACCGCCGCAGCCGGTCCATCTGGTCGTCCTCGGCCACCAGGTCGACCGCCTGGGTGACGTCGGAGGCAGCCACGGTCTGCGCGACCTTGTGCACCATCCGCTCCGCCACCGAGCCCATCTCGGCGATCGTGTCGTGGAGTTCGGCCGGGATCGCGCACTCGGGGTAGCGCATCCGGGCGATCTTGGCGACGTGCTCGGCGAGGTCGCCCATGCGTTCCAGGTCGGCCACCATCCGCAGTGCGGCCACCAGAGCACGCAGGTCGCTCGCAACCGGCTGTTGCAGGGCAAGCTGCTCGAACGTGCGTTCCTCGACCAGCGACTGCAACCGGTCGATCTGGGCGTCGGCGGCGATCACCCGCTCCGCCCGCCGGGCGTCGGCCTCCAGCAGGGCGCCGGTCCCTTCCCGGACGGCCACCTCCACCAGGTTGGCCATTTCGACCATACGGTCGGTCAGATGCTGAAGCTGCTCGTGAAACGCGTCTCGCATAGCGAACACCGTAGGTGATTCAGGTGACCGGGCGGAGTACGCGGCCAAACAACTGGTGAACTCTGGCCGTCGGCTGTGCGGATCACCGCCCCCGACGAGGGCTTTCGCTGGGAAGCTCGGCTTACCATCGGGGCGTGGAAGCGACGCTCGCCGCGACCCTCAGCGGCCTGGTCGGCCTCGCCATCGGCGCGGTCGCGGTCCTCGCCTTCCGGCTGAGCGAAGGCGCCCAGACCAGGGCCCCGCAGGAGCCGGAGCCGGCCGTGCCGCCCGACGTGGCGAAGGTCCTCGCCGTGCTGCGCTCGGCCGCGGTGGTGGTCGGTCCCCATGACGAGGTACGCCAGGCAAGCGCCCCGGCACGGTCGTTCGGGCTGGTCCGCGGCAGCCGGATCGTGGTCGAGGACCTCCTCGAACTCGTACGCCAGGTGCGCCGGGACGGCGAGATCCGGCAGTGCGACCTGGAGCTTCTCCGCGGCCGCTTCGGCCAGGACGTCCTGTCCGTTTCCGCCCGGGTCGCCCCGCTCGGCAGCGAGCTGATCCTGGTGCTGGTCGAGGACCGCACCAAGGAACGCCGGATCGACACCATTCGGCGTGATTTCGTCGCCAACGTCAGCCACGAGCTGAAGACCCCGATCGGGGCTCTCGTCCTGCTGGCGGAGGCGGTCCAGCACGCTGCGGACGACCCCGAGGCCGTCCAGCGGTTCGCCGGCCGGATGCAGGTCGAGAGCGACCGGCTGACCCGGCTGGTGCAGCAGATCATCGAGCTTTCCCGCGTTCAGGCCGACGACCCGGTGGAGGAGGCGGCGCCGGTCGAGCTGGACCACGTGGTCGACGGCGCGCTGGACCGGTCCCGGGTGGACGCGCAGACCAAGCAGGTCACGCTGGTCCGTGCCGGGGACACCGGCCTCGCGGTGACCGGAAGCGCCCAGCAGTTGATCATCGCGCTCGGCAACCTGGTCGAGAACGCCGTGACCTACAGCCCCGAGTACACCCGCGTGGTGGTCGACGTACGCCGGCGGCCGGCGGCCACCTTCGACGGGTTCGGCCCGATGGTGGAGATCGCGGTGTCCGACCAGGGCGTCGGCATCCCGGAGAAGGAGCTGGAGCGGGTCTTCGAACGCTTCTACCGGGTGGACCGGGCCCGCAGCCGGGAGACCGGCGGTACCGGCCTCGGCCTGTCGATCGTCAAGCACGTGGCGGCCAGCCACGGCGGGGCGGTCGACGTGTGGAGCGTGGAGGGCGAGGGGTCGACCTTCACCCTCCTGCTGCCGCTGCGTCCCGATCCCGCGTCGGAGTCGTCCGCGCCCATCCGCGAGATCGGTTCGGTCCGCCTGCCCGACCCGGCCGCGCTTCCCCGCCCTGTGCGGCTCCCGGCAGGCGCCGCCGACCGGGGCGAGCGAAACGATCCCCCAACCAGACCCGCAACGCCGGCGGACGCGAGTGCCGTACGCCGCCCGAAGGAGGCAACCCGGTGACTCGAGTGCTCGTCGTGGAGGACGAGGAGAGCTACAGCGACGCACTGTCGTACGTCCTTCGCAAGGAGGGGTTCGAGGTCGCGCTGGCGGCCACCGGAACCGTCGCGCTGGAGGAGTTCGAACGCGGCGGCGCCGACATCGTGTTGCTCGACCTGATGCTGCCCGGGCTGTCCGGCACCGAGGTCTGCCGCGAGCTCCGTCGTACTTCCAACGTCCCGGTGATCATGGTGACCGCGAAGGACACCGAGATCGACAAGGTGGTGGGGCTGGAGCTCGGCGCCGACGACTACGTCACCAAGCCCTACAGTCCGCGCGAGCTCGTCGCCCGGATCCGCGCGGTCCTGCGCCGTGGCACCGAGCCGACCGGCGAGGTGGTCCAGGCGACGCTGGAGGGCGGTCCGGTCCGGATGGACGTCGAACGCCACGTGGTGTCGGTGAGCGGAGACGACGTACGCCTTCCGCTCAAGGAGTTCGAGCTGCTGGAGATGTTCCTGCGTAACACCGGCCGGGTGCTGACCCGCGGTCAGCTGATCGACCGGGTGTGGGGCGCTGACTACGTGGGTGACACCAAGACGCTGGACGTGCACGTCAAGCGGCTGCGGGCGAAGATCGAGCCGGACCCGTCCAATCCGCGTCACCTGGTGACGGTGCGCGGGCTGGGCTACAAGTTCGAGGGCTAGACCGAAGGCCCCGGGCGCTCAGCCGGGGAGCGGCTTCGACGGGAGCCTCGGCTTCGGGCCACCACCGGGCGGCGGCACGGTGGCCCAGATGCCCCTGCGCGGGACGACCAGAATGTCGAGGCGCACGGTTCCGGCACGCTGGAACCGGAACGTCACCGGGACCGCGAGTCCGGGCTTGAGGCCGGCACCGGTCAGGGTCGTGGGCACCGCGGTGCCCAGGCTGGTGGTGTCGCCGAGCACCGCCACGCCACGGGCCGGCAGCGGCACCGTGCCCGAGCCCACCTTGGCCTGGCCACCGGGCACCCGCACACCCGTCAGGGCGTCGGCGCCGGAGCCGTTGTTGAAGATCGTGCCGACCAGCGTGGCCTCGCCCTCGCGCGGAGCGACCGCGACGACGTTGCGAAGCCGCAGGTTGCCGTGGTTGGTCCACACGCCGTCGCTCGGGGTGTAGGCGACCTGCGTACCGGAGGAGCTACAGCCTGCGAGAACGGGCAGGGTGACGGCGACCAGGCCGGCGGCCAGGCCGCGGCCGATCCTCGATGACAGCACGGCGTTCCTTCCTCGGTGTAACACGCGGCGCTCGCACAGCGTAGCGGGCCCGCCACCACTCGCCGATGTTAGGACGTGTTCGGGGCGCCCTACGGGACGAACGCGCGCCGGGCACGCCGCCGGTACGCGCGCGGGGAGAGTCCGTGCGCCCGGTGGAAGCAACGGGTGAAGTACGACTGGCTGGCGAAGCCGGTGCGGTGGGCGATCGCCGTGACGGTGAGGTCGGTGGTGGTCAGCAGGACCCGGGCACGTTCGAGCCGCAACTCGGTGACGAAACGCGTCGGCGAGGTCGCGTAGTGGGTGCGCATGGACCGGGCCAGATGGGCTCCGCTCACGGCGGCGAGCTCGCGCAGGCGGGGTACGCCGGCCCGCAGATTGTCCTCGGCGCGCATGTCGGCGCAGGCGCGTACGAGCCATGCCGGACGCAGCTCGCCCTCCGGGCCGACCCGGTCGGCTGTCGTGTGCGCGTCGAACGTGCCGAGGGCGAGGATCTCCGACCAGAACCGGACCAGGTCCAGCATCGTCGGCGTGCGGTGGAACGCCGCCAGTGCCCGGTCGAACGCCGCCCGCCCGGCCTCGCCCCGCTCGTCCCGCAGCTTCAGCAGCGGAGGGTCGGGACGCTGCTCCAGCGCCCCGTCCGGATCGGCGCCGGCGAGGTCGACGAACGCCTGCCAGGCCGGCGCCGGAAAGGCGACGTTGACGAACGTCACCCCGGCCGGTGACCGCCCGGAGATCGCGTGCTGGTCGCGTGGCCGGACGAGGACCACGTCGCCCGGCCCCAGGGCCTGGACGCCGGTGCCGACGTGGTGGTCGGCGTACCCGTCGACGACGCCCATCAGCTCGTAGAAGTCCGCGTGGCCGTGCCGGTCTGACCCCCCCGATCGGGGCCCGAGCCGGACCTGGGCGGCGTGGTAGGCCCGCCCGAGGGCGTGGGACTCGAATCGCAGCGGCTGCCGGGACGGCATGTCAGAAAAGTACACATTCCCGCATCGGCAGTGCTATCGCGCGACCGGCACCGGCTCCGACCATGGGAGCAGGCAAGGAGCAGGCCACGAGCAGGACGCCCGAGCAGGAATCGCCGACGAAGGGGACGAGCCCGATGACCGCAGAAGTACTGGACGAACGCGACGCACGCGAACGCTACGACACCGACGGCTACGTGATCTTCCGTGACGTCATCGACGCCGACCTGATCAAGGAAGTGAACGCCCACGTCGAGTGGCTGCAGGCCCGGCACCCGGAGCTGCGGCCCGAGCAGTTGGGGCACGTTCTGATGCGCGACGACCCGTTCTGGGTCCGGCTGATCAGCGACGACCGGTTGGTCGACATCGCCCAGATGTTCGTCGGACCGGACGTCGCGTTGTTCGCGTCCCACTACATCTGCAAGCCGCCCTTCTCCGGCCAGCCCGTGCTGTGGCACCAGGACGGCGCGTTCTGGCCGCTGGAGCCGATGAAGGTGGTCACCCTGTGGCTGGCGGTCGACCCGTCCACCCCGGAGAACGGATGCGTACGGCTGGTACCGGGTTCGCACAAGTGGGACGTCGCGGGGATGCGCGACAACACCGACGTGGAAAGCGTTCTCGGCAAGGAGATCGCGGTCGACGTGGACGAGAACCAGGCGGTCGACATGGTGCTGCGGCCCGGCGACGTGGAGGTCCACCACCCGCACATCGTGCACGGGAGCAACGCGAACACCTCGCCACAACGCAGATGCGGTCTCACGATCCGCTACATTCCGACAACGACTCGCATCGTCTCCGACGAGCTGCCGTGGCCGAGCGCGTTCCATCTGCGCGGTGCTCCGGGCGTCAATCCGTACCAGCCGAAGCCCGTGTACGTCGAGGGAGAACACCTGCCGTTCCGGGGCTGTGAAGCCTGGTCGTAGCCGCTCCTTGCAGGCCCTTTCACCTGCCCGAGCATGCCGCAACGCCGCTTGTCAACCCCCCATCCCCGCGCTGACCTGCGGAAACGTCGAGGGTGTCAGGATCGCCCCGTGTTACCCTTGTCACCGAGGAAGGGGTACCTGACATATGACTTTCAAGGTCGGCGAGACAGTGGTGTACCCCCATCATGGGGCTGCCGTCATCGATGACATCGAGACACGCAAGATCAAGGGCGTGGACAAGACCTACCTCGTCCTGCGGATCGTGGCACAAAGCGATCTCGTTGTCCGGGTCCCGGCGGACAACGTCGACCTGGTCGGCGTCCGCGACGTAGTGGGTCAGGAAGGTCTGGAGAAGGTCTTCGAGGTTCTCCGTGCTCCACACACGGAGGAGCCGACCAACTGGTCGCGGCGCTACAAGGCCAACCTCGAGAAGCTCGCCTCCGGTGACGTGATCAAGGTGGCGGAGGTCGTTCGCGACCTGTGGCGCCGTGAGCGGGACCGCGGGCTTTCCGCAGGTGAGAAGCGGATGCTGGCGAAGGCTCGGCAGATACTCGTCTCCGAGTTGGCGCTGGCGGAGAACACCAACGAGGACAAGGCCGAAGCCCTCCTCGACGAGGTGCTCGCTTCCTGACGACGTGCGCGAGCCTCGACCCCGGCTGACGCCGGGGTCGAGGCTTCTCCTGCGCCCGCACTCCTTCCGTACGACCTGTACGACCTCACAGAAGTGATGAGAACCGCAGCGATCATTCCGGCCGCCGGCCGCGGCGAACGCCTGGGCCCGGGCGTGCCGAAGGCGCTCCGCGAGCTGGGCGGTGCGCCGCTGCTCGTGCACGCGGTCAGGGCGGTGGACCGCGCCCGTTCGGTCGACCTCGTGGTGGTGGCCGCACCACCCGACGACCCCGCCGCCGTCGAACGCCTGCTGGCCGACTACGAGTGGATCGGTGAGGTCCTCGTCGTCGCCGGTGGCCTCGACCGGCAGCAGTCCGTGGCCCGCGCGCTGGTCAGCCTGCCCGAGGACGTCGACGTCGTGCTGGTCCACGACGCGGCCCGGCCACTGGCGCCGCCGGAACTCGTCGACGCGGTGGCCGCGACGATCCGCCGCGGTGCCGCCGCCTGCGTGCCGGTCGTCCCACTCGCGGACACCGTGAAGGTGGTCGCCGACGACCAGGTGGTCCGCACCCTGGACCGGTCCTCGCTGCGTGCGGTGCAGACTCCGCAGGGGTTCCGGCGGGGCGTACTGGCGGCCGCGCACGCGGCGTTCCAGCAGGCCCTGGCCGCCGGCGGACTTCCGGAGGTGCCGCCGGTCACCGACGACGCCGGCATGGTCGAACGCCAGGGCGTCCCGGTGGTGGCCGTTCCCGGTTCGGAGGAGGCGTTCAAGGTGACCAGGCCGCTGGACCTGCTGACCGCGGAGGCACTGCTGACGCGGCGGAGGGCAGCCGGTGCCCGCTGACTCTCCTGCTGACGGGCTTCCCCGCGTGGGCGTCGGGGTCGACGTCCACCCGTTCGCGCCCGGTCGGCCGATGTGGGTCGCCGGCCTGCACTGGCCGCAGGAGAGCGTCGGGCTGTCCGGTCACTCCGACGGGGACGTGGCCGCGCACGCCTGCTGCGACGCGATCCTGACCGCCGCGGGGCTGGGCGACCTCGGTGCCCAGATCGGCACCTCGGACCCGGTGTGGGCCGGCGCCTCCGGCGTCGCGCTGCTGACCGAGATGGCCGGTCGGGTCCGATCGGCGGGGTGGCGGATCGGGAACGTCTCGGTGCAGGTGGTCGGTGTCCGGCCCCGGATGGCCGCGCGCCGCGCCGAGGCCGAGGGCGTGCTGAGCGAGGCGTGTGGCGCGCCGGTGAGCGTGGCCGCGAAGACGACCGACGGGCTCGGGTTCACCGGCCGCGGCGAGGGGCTGGCGGCGTTCGCCACCGCTCTGGTCGTACCCGCCTGAGGGAATTTCGGGCGAATCGCCGAATCGGTGGCCAGGATCGCCGGGAGGCCGGCCGCTGTCGGGTCCTCGGTACGCTGAGTCAATGAACTTGCGCCTGTACGACACGCGCGCGCGTGCGATCCGTGACTTCGAGCCGCTCCAGCCCGGCAAGGTCACGATGTACGTCTGTGGCGCCACCGTGCAGAGCCCCCCGCACATCGGACACGTGCGGTTCGCCGTCAACTTCGACCTGCTCCGCCGCTGGCTGCTGCGCCAGGGCAACGAGGTCGTCTACGTCCGCAACGTCACCGACGTCGAGGACAAGGTGATCGCGAAGTCCCAGGCGGAACAGGTGCCCTGGTGGGAGCTGGCCTACCGCAACGAGCGGGCGTTCTCCGCGGCGTACGACCTGCTCGGCTGCCTCCCGGCGACGCTCGAGCCGCGCGCGACCGGGCACATCCCCGAGATCGTCGCGCTGATCGGCCGGCTGATCGAGGCCGGCCACGCCTACGCCAGCGGCGGCGACGTGCTGTTCGACGTACGGTCGTTCGCCGACTACGGCGCCCTGTCCGGTCAGCGGGTCGATGAGGTCCAGTCGGCCGGCGACACCGAGAACGCCGAGGCCAAGCGCGACCCGCGCGACTTCGCGTTGTGGAAGCGGGCCAAGCCAGGTGAGCCGAGCTGGGACACGCCGTGGGGTCCGGGCCGGCCGGGCTGGCACATCGAGTGCTCCGCGATGTCGACGAAGTATCTCGGCCGGGAGTTCGACGTCCACGGCGGCGGTATCGACCTGGTGTTCCCGCACCACGAGAACGAACGCGCCCAGTCGCTGGCGGCCGGCGACCCGTTCGCGCGCTACTGGCTGCACAACGCCTGGGTCACGATGTCCGGGGAGAAGATGAGCAAGTCGCTCGGCAACTCCCTGCTGGTTCAGGAGGTCGTCCGCCGCGACGTCCGCCCGGTCGAGCTGCGTTACTACCTCGCCTCGCCGCACTACCGCTCGATGATCGAGTACTCCGAGGAGGCGCTGCACGAGGCGGCCGCGGCGTACCAACGACTGGAGGGCTTCGTCGAGCGAGCGGTGGAGTTCGTCGGGGAGGGCGGGGACGCCGACGGGGAAGGCTGGACGTCGACCCTGCCGGAGGCGTTCGTCCAGGCGATGGACGACGACCTGGGCGTCCCCCAGGCGCTCGCGGTGGTGCACGCGGCCGTCAGGGACGGCAACACCGCCCTGGCCGCCGACGACAAGGCGACCGTCCGGGCGCGACTGCTCGAGGTGAGGTCGATGCTTTCGGTGCTCGGCCTGGATCCGATGGACCCGCGCTGGCGGCGTACGGCCGGACAGGACGACGCCCTCCGCGCGGTGGCAGACACGCTGGTGCGAGCATTGCTGGTCCAGCGCGAGGAAGCGCGGGCCCGGCGGGACTGGGCGGCGGCCGACGCGGTGCGGGACCAACTCAGGGACGCCGGCGTGGAGGTCACCGACACTCCGCACGGTGCCCGGTGGGACGTCGCCGGCCGGAGCTGACCGAGGCCGGCCGAGGGCGCGACCCGGCTGATCGACGTACGACATCGAGTGGGTGGAGGCTGGCGTGGCCGGCAACAGCAAGCGTCGGGGTGCGATCCGGCAGCGGTCCTCGGGCAACCCGACGGCGGGCTCGGGCGGGCGGGTCCGCCGCGGCCTGGAGGGCAAGGGGCCGACGCCACGGGCGGAGGACCGGCCCTACCACAAGGCTCACAGGCGGGTGCAGGCCCAGAAGCGGGCGGCCGCCTCGGCGGATGCCCGGCGCGGCGGGTCCGGCCGGGCAGGCGCGGGCGGCCGCGCCGGTGACCGGCCGGAGTGGATCGTCGGCCGCAACCCCGTCGTGGAGACCCTGCGATCCGGCGTACCGGTGAAGACGGTCCAGATGGCGGAGCGGATCGACCGCGACGACCGGGTACGCGAGATCCTTCGGCTGGCCGCCGAGAACGGCGTCCCGCTGCTGGAGGTCACCCGGCTGGAGCTGGACCGGCTCACCAGTGGGGCCGTCCACCAGGGCGTGGCGGTGCAGGTGCCGCCCTACGAGTACGCCGACCCCGACCAGCTGCTCCAGGACGCCATCGACAGCGGTGAGCCGCCGCTGCTCGTGGCGCTCGACGGCGTCACCGACCCGCGCAACCTGGGCGCGGTGGTCCGCTCGGCGGCGGCGTTCGGCGCGCACGGAGTGGTGGTCCCCGAGCGCCGGTCCGCCGCGATGACCGCGGCCGCGTGGAAGACCTCGGCCGGAGCGGCGGTGCGGGTGCCGGTGGCCCGGGCGGTCAACCTCAACCGCACGCTGAAGGCGTACCAGAAGGCCGGGCTGCGCATCGTGGGGCTGGCCGCGGAGGGCGAGGGCGACCTCGCCGAGGTGGCCGACCTCGACGGCCCGGTGGTGCTGGTCGCGGGCTCGGAGGGCAAGGGGCTGTCCCGGCTGGTCCGCGAGACCGCCGACGACCTGGCGCGGATCCCGATGCACTCGGGTACGGAGTCGCTGAACGCCGGGGTCGCCGCCGGCATCGCGTTGTACGAGGTGGCCCAGCAGCGAGCCAGGTCCGCGGCTGCCGAGTGAGCGCGGCGTCCGCGTCCCCGGCGGAGTCCGGGTCCCCCGCGTCCCCGGCGCGGGTGGAGCTGGAGTTCGTGGTCCGCGACGACCCGCGGTTCGCGGCCTGTCATGCGTCGACGGTGCTGCCCCTCCCGGGCGGACCGCTGGCGGCGTGGTTCGGCGGGAGCCGCGAGGGTGCCGGCGACGTGGCGATCTGGCTGTCCCGGCGTACGCCCGACGGCTGGTCCCGCCCGGCGCGGGTGGCCGACGAGGACGGCCTGCCGCACTGGAACCCCGTGCTGTTCGTGCCTCCCGGCAGTGACGCGGCCGGTGAGGTCTGGCTGTTCTACAAGGTGGGCCGGCAGATTCCCTCGTGGCGCACCCGGGTGATCGTGTCCGGTGACGGCGGCCGCACCTGGTCGGCGCCCCGCGAGCTCGTGCCCGGCGACGAGGGCGGGCGCGGCCCGGTGAAGAACAAACCGATCGTGCTCGCCGACGGAGGCTGGCTCGCGCCGGCGTCCGTCGAACGCCCGGACACCTGGGACGCGTTCGCCGACCTGTCGTACGACCGGGGGCGTACCTGGCAGCGCAGCGACTTCGTACCGGTGGACCACGCGACGTTCCCCGGCAAGGGGATCATCCAGCCCACAGTCTGGGAGTCCGCGCCCGGCCAGGTGCACATGCTGGTGCGCAGCAGCTGCGGGTGGGTGTGCCGCAGCGACTCCGCCGACGGCGGCCGGACCTGGAGCACGGCGGTGCCGACGTCCCTGCCGAACAACAACAGCGGGATCGACCTCGCCCCGCTCCCCGACGGCCGGCTGGTCTGCGTCCACAACCCGGTCGGCAGGTCGTGGGGCGTGCGGACGCCGCTCACCGCGGCGATCTCCGCCGACAACGGCCACAGCTGGCGGCACTGGGCGACGCTGGACGACGAGCCGGCCCGAGACGGGGATGCGGACCGCAACGTCGAGGACCGGGAGTTCTCCTACCCGGCCGCGGTGACCGACGGTGAGGGAGTCACCGTGACCTACACGTGGCGGCGCCGCGGGATCAGGTCCGCCCGTCTCACTCCGCAAGACGCGTGACAGAGTACGCGTGAGGCCGCGTCGGTAAGAGTCCGGCCGTACGGACGCCTTCCCAACGTCGAGGAGGACCCGCCATGCCGGTCGAACGCCTGCTTCCCACGCCAGAGGCGCACGACCTCCTCGACCTGACCCGGGAGATCGCCGCGGAGCAGCTCGCGCCCCGGGCGGCCGAGGCGGAGGAGACGAGCACCTTCCCGCGGGAGACGTTCCGGCTGCTCGGCCGGGCCGGCCTGCTGTCGCTGCCCTACCCGGAGGAGTACGGCGGGGGCGGCCAGCCGTTCGAGGTCTACCTGCAGGTGCTGGAGGAGCTGGCGTACGCCTGGCTGAGCGTCGGCGTCGGCGCCTCCGTGCAGTCGCTGACCTGCCATCCGCTGGCGGCCTTCGGCACCGACGCACAGCGTGAACGCTGGCTGGGGACACTGCTGTCCGGTGACCTGCTGGGTGCGTACTGCCTGTCGGAACCGCAGGCGGGTTCGGACGTGGCCGGGATGACCACGCGGGCGGTGCGCGACGGGGAGGGCGCCGACGCGGACCCCGCCGGCCCGTACGTCGTGAACGGCACGAAGGCCTGGATCACCCACGGCGGCGAGGCCGACTTCTACACGTTGTTCGCCCGTACTTCCCCCGACCGCACCCGGGGGATCAGTTGCTTCCTGGTGGACGCGTCCACGCCCGGACTTTCGTACGCCGCGCCCGAGCACAAGATGGGCATGACGGCGTCCACGACCTGCCAGGTGCACTGGGACGACGTACGTGTCGACGCCGACCGGTTGATCGGCGCGGAGGGTGAGGGCCTGCGAATCGCCTTGTCCGCTTTGGATTCCGGTCGCCTCGGCATCGCGGCGTGCGCGGTCGGGCTCGCGCAAGCAGCGCTTGACACCGCCGTCGCGTACGCCAAGGAACGCTCGCAGTTCGGTCAGCCGGTCATCGGTTTCCAGGGGCTGTCGTTCCTGCTCGCCGACATGGCCGCCGGCGTGCAGAGCGCCCGTGCGACCTACCTGGACGCGGCGAGACGGCGCGACCGCGGCATGGCGTACTCCACCGAGGCGGCCGTTGCCAAGCTCACCGCCACCGACACGGCGATGAAGGTGACGACGGACGCGGTGCAGGTGCTCGGGGGTTACGGCTACACCCGGGACTTCCCGGTGGAGCGCTACATGCGGGAGGCGAAGGTGCTGCAGATCTTCGAGGGCACCAACCAGATCCAGCGGCTCGTCATCGGCCGGGCATTGTCGGCGTAAGCCCAAATCCTGGTTGGGATTTCAGGGTGTCGGCAACCACCGGCCGGTGAGGACCTGCCGGCAACCGTCGGCGGTGGGTAACCATCGGCACCGCTGTCCGCCCCGTCAGTTGCCGGCTTCGGTAGGCCGCGCCGATCCGGCGTTGTTTCCGTCCTACCGGACAGGTCCGGTGCGGGACCTCCCCCGGTGCCGGCGAGGTAGGCCGCCGGGGCTTAGGGGTCGTCCGGGGCTGGCAGGGTGCGCCGCGGCAGACCAGCTGGTGGCGGCAGGGTGGGCCGGTGGCGCCCGGTGGGGCGGGGACGCAGCTTCCCCCGACGGGCGGACGGATCGCGAGCGACAGCAGTCGCTAGCGGCCTGCCTTGTCAAGACTCAGTTGACAACAGCTGTCAGGAATCGCCGTCCCGTAAGGGTTTCAGGTCGGTGAGGGTGTCGTCGTCGCGCACCGGCTCCAGGTCGGAGAGCGTGTCGTCGCCGCGCGGGAGCGCCTCGCGTTCGTCCGGGCGGGACCGCAGGACGGTGTCGACGTAGGAGCGGGCGGCCTCCACCAGCGGCAGCTCCCGGTGGGCGTTCTCGGAGCGGTACCACCGGTGTTCGAGGACCTCGTGGAACACCTCGGCGGGTTCGAGCTTGCCGCGCAGTTCGGCCGGGACCTCGTGCAGGACCGGTTCGAACACCTCGGTGAGCCACTGGTGGGCGACGATCTCCTCGTCCTCGTACTGCTGCTCGGTGGCGGCCCGGAACGCGTCGAGGTCGTTCAGCAGCCGGCGCGCCTGGTTCTCCTCCACGTCCAGGCCGGTGAGCCGGAGCAGCCTTCGGGAGTGGTGCCCGGCGTCGACGACCTTCGGCTGGATGCGGATGTGCCGTCCGTCGAAGTCGGTGTGGATGTCGAGTTCGGCGACGTCGAAACCGAGGTCGTTCAGGCGCTTGATGCGTTGCTCCAGGCGGTACATCTCGCCGGTGTCGAACTCCTCCGGCTCGGTCAGCTCCGCCCACAGCCGCTGGTAGCGGTCGACCACGGTGTCGGCGAGCTCGAGGAGTTCGAGGTCCTCCGACAGGTAGCCGCCGGCCTGCAGGTCCATCAGCTCGCCGAAGATGTTGGTGTGCGCGAGGTCCAGGTCGTAGGCGCGCTGGCCGGGGGAGAGCTCGTCGTGCAGGTCGCCGGTCTCGGCGTCGACGAGGTACGCGGCGAACGCGCCGGCGTCCCGCCGGAACAACGTGTTGGACAGCGAACAGTCGCCCCAGAAGAAGCCGGCCAGGTGGAGCCGCACGAGCAGGGCGGCGAGCGCGTCGACGAGGCGTACGACGGTTTCCGGGCGGAGCGTACGGGAGAAGACCGCGCGGTAGGGCAGGGAGAACGACAGGTGCCGGGTGATCAGGATCGGGTCGATCGGCTCGCCCGCGGCGTCGACCCGGTCCAGGACGATGCCGACGGAGTCCACGGAGGGGACGTCGAGGCGTTCGAGGTCGCGGAGCAGGCGGTTCTCCCGTACGACGAACCGCTCGGCGGCCTCCTTCAGCGCGTACACCTGACCGCGGTTGCGGACGAACCGCACGACGTGGCGGGAGATGCCGCGGGGGAGGGCGACGAGGTGGTGCTGCGGCCACTCCGCGAGCGGGGTGTTCCACGGCAGGGCGAGCAGGCCGGGGTCTGCGGCCATGGAGACGAACCGAGGCATGGGGACCAGTTAATCCGTAAGGCCGCCCGGGAGACAAAACGACCGGGGGCCCGCCGGACGAGACCGGCGGACCCCCGTGGCCGACCGTGGTCGGCCTGTGTCGTTGTCGGTACGGGCGGTGGCCCGCCCGGGTGGCGTCGCGTCAGTCGGTGAGGCGGTCGCCGGTGGATGCGGAGAAGACGTGGATCCGCTCGGTGTCGGCCGCGAGCTTCACCTTGGCGCCCTTCTCCGGCGGGCGGCGGGCGTCGATGCGGGCGATGATCTCCTTCTGCTCGTCACCGTTGCCGACCAGGCCGTAGAGGTAGGCGTCCGCGCCGAGCTCCTCGACCACGGCCACCTCGACCGGCAGGCCGTTCTCCTCGTTGGAGACGATGCGGAAGGCCTCCGGGCGGATGCCGACGGTCGCCGCGGCGTCCTGGCCGAGCCTGCTGCGCACGGCCGGCTGGAGCGGTACGACGTAGCCGCCGACGTCGACGCCGGACTCGGTGACCTTGCCGTCGAGCAGGTTCATCGCCGGGGAGCCGATGAAGCCGGCCACGAAGACGTTGTTCGGCTTGTCGTAGAGGTTCAGCGGAGTGTCGTTCTGCTGCAGGAGGCCGTCCTTGAGGACCGCCACCCGGTCGCCCATCGTCATCGCCTCGGTCTGGTCGTGGGTGACGTAGACCGTGGTGATGCCGAGCCGGCGCTGCAGAGCGGCGATCTGCGTACGGGTCGAAACCCGCAGCTTGGCGTCCAGGTTGGACAGCGGCTCGTCCATGAGGAAGACCTTCGGCTCCCGGACGATCGCGCGGCCCATCGCGACGCGCTGGCGCTGACCACCGGACAGCGCCTTCGGCTTGCGGTCGAGGAACTCCTCCAGGCCCAGCAGTTGCGCGGCCTCGCGGACCTTCTGCAGGCGCTGCTCCTTGGACACGCCCTGCATCTTCAGCGCGAAGCCCATGTTCTCCGCGACCGACATGTGCGGGTAGAGCGCGTAGTTCTGGAACACCATCGCGATGTCGCGGTCCTTCGGCGGGAGGTGCGTGACGTCCCGGTCGCCGATGCGGACCGCGCCGTCGTTGATCTCCTCCAGCCCGGCGAGCATGCGCAGGGAGGTGGACTTACCGCATCCGGAGGGGCCGACGAGGACCATGAACTCGCCGTCGGCGATGTCGAGGTCGAGCTTGTCCACCGCAGGCTTGTCAGAGCCGGGGTAGATCCTGGATGCGCTGTCGTACGTGACGGTAGCCATGAAGAAGCTCCATCCCTTCACCGGCAGGAACGTGCCGGACGATCCGAGCAAAGGGTTGCTGGCGTGCCTTTCGCAGGACGCCACGGGCAGGGTCATGGTGACATGGCGCTCATGTGAATGTCACCAGGTGGCGGGCGGTCAGCCCGGATCCGGCCGCTCGGTGTGGGCTCTCGGAGCGTTCTCGTTGGTACGTTCGGTGACGGCGCGAGTGCGGGGCGCGGCGGGGAGGTCTCCCTCGCGGGGTTTCACGTACCGACTGCTGCCTTCTTCCACGGCTTTTCTGCAAGAACGGTCCGATCCGTGCATGCTGATGCTGGCCGGACGGCTGGTTGGACGCTGCCCGGAGTGCTGCTCGGCGGGCGATCCCCGCCCCGGCCAGGAGTTGGCGGCGGGTGATCCTCGCCGCACTGACAGACGGAGGGACGCATGCACGGAGGGCCCGGGAAGCGGGCGCGCCTGGTCGATCTTGCCGCCCAGGCGGGGGTGAGCGAGGCGACCGTGTCGAGGGTCCTGAACGGCCGTCCCGGGGTGAGCCCGGAGACCACGCGGGCCGTGCTCACCGCGCTGGACGTGCTGGGGTACGAGCGGCCTGCCAGGCTGCGGCAGCGCAGCGCGGGCCTCATCGGCCTTGTCGTACCAGAGCTGGACAATCCGATCTTTCCGGCGTTCGCCCAGGTGATCGAGACGACCTGCGGCCACCACGGCTACACCCCGGTGCTGTGCACCCAGACTCCCGGCGGCGTCGGCGAGGACGAGTACGTCGAGATGCTGCTCGACCGGGGCGTGTCCGGGATCATCTTCGTCTCCGGCCTGCACTCCGACCTGTCCAGCGACCCCGGGCGCTACCAGAAGCTGACCGGGCGCGGGCTGCCCGTCGTGTTCGTCAACGGGTACGTCGAACAGGTCGACGCGCCGTTCGTGTCCACCGACGACGCGGTGGCGACCGACCTCGCCGTACAGCATCTCGCGAGCCTCGGGCACCGGCGGATCGGGTTCGCGTGCGGGCCGGACCGGTACGTGCCCGTGCAGCGGAAGCTGGTGGCGTTCAGCGCTTCGGTCGGGTCTCCTGCTCTGAAGGCGTCCGGGGTGGTCGGGATCGTGGAGCAGTCGCTGTTCTCCGTCGAGGGCGGGCATGCCGCAGCCACCCGGCTGCTGGCGGAGGGCGTCACCGGGATCGTGTGTGGCTCGGACCTGATGGCGCTCGGCGCGATCCGGGCGGTCCGCCAGCGCGGGCTGGAGGTGCCCCGCGACGTCTCCGTGGTCGGGTACGACGACTCCCCGCTGATCGCGTTCACCGACCCGCCGCTGACCACCGTGCGCCAGCCGGTCCACGCGATGGGGCTGGCGGCGGTGCGCGCGTTGATCGACGAGATCCACGGGCATGGCGCGCCGCACTCGGAGTACCTCTTCCGGCCCGAACTCGTGGTGCGCGGGTCGACCGGGGCGGCGCGGCCTCGCTGAGGTCTCGTGTTGGCTCCCTGTTCAGAGTCGGCCGGGCCGCGGGTAGGGCGGATGCCCCGCGCGGCTAGGCTTGGCGGGCCTGGCCAGCGTGGCGCAACTGGTAGCGCACCCGACTTGTAATCGGGCGGTTAGGGGTTCAAGTCCCCTCGCTGGCTCTTAGTAAAAGCCCAGATCAGAGCGGTTTCGGCCTGGGTTTCGTCGTTCCGGTCGACGGAATCTGTCAATGGTTTCGTTAGCCGGCTTCCAGTCGTCTCCAGTTGAGGAGGGCAGGAAGGCAAGATGTTGCTGCAGGTAGAGGCTCACGTAGAAGACCGTGCCGAACCAGCTGGCCACGAAACTGAATCCGGCCGCCGAGGTGTCTCGCATTCCACATAGCCGGAACAGCTTCAGCGGAATCATCGGATGGCGGGCGCGTGCCCCGATCCGTGGAAACCGGCGAGTCTGGCGATCGCACCCGCCAGGGCAGTGAGCACTACTGGTGAGCTGAAGCCGAGGACACGGTGCCGTGTCTCAGGTGTTCCTTGAGGCTCTGTCTCGGCTGATGGTTGACAGGTGGCTGGATGATTGAGGTTGCCGTGCGTAGCGGCCTGGACTTTGCTCGTATTGACGGGCTTGGTGGTGGTGCGGCGTGCCGGAGAGACGTTGGCCGCCCCGGGCAGGTGTCCCGGTGGCTGGGGGAGTGAGCCCAGCCGCACCGGCCCGGGGCGGGGTCCTACCGCGATATCTGCTCCGCGCACCGTGCACAGAGCGGTACGAGCCCGGCCTCCTCGACCAGAGCGAGGTACTCCCTGACGGTCAGCGTCGAGCCATCCTCACAAAGCACGTCGTCGAGCTCGCGGGTACTACCGCACCGGAAGCACGTGAGCGCGGTCAACGGTCTGCCTCCGCCCGAGTGTGATCGGATCGACGTCGGCTTCAGGGCTCGCCTGGCTTGGCCCCGCGGCGGCCGGGCCGCCAGGTTCGCCCTTGCAGGGGAGGGTGGTCTTCGGCGGGCCTTCGAAGCCTGCACGGGCGATATCGCGACGCCGGACAAGGGCTGGATCCAGATGCCGGGCATCACACACCGCGCAGACTGCGATGCCGTTCGCGAGCCAAGCAAGAGGTCCGCAGCACCATGGCGGACGGGGGCACAGACCCACTCCTGGTCCTCGGTGTACTTGATGAGGTAGTCACCTGGAGTCAGAAGGTGATCGCGGGGGGAGGTGATGTGGACGGACATCAGACGTCCATGGCGGGTAGAGGTCCAGAGCCCGAGATGGGGGTTGGGACTCCGCTTCGGGTGCATCCCCGCCAATCGGGGTGCCAGAGGGAGCCACCATACGGCTAAACCGGCTTGGCCGGATGACTTTCTCCCAAACCGTGGCCGAGTGGAAGGCTCACCTCAAGGCGATGGCCGACCGGCGGGCCGGGCGACTCGATCCCCACGCGGCGATGCTCCGTTGGATGTCGGCGTACGAGAAGGCTCCGTTCCGGATCAGCGCCTACAAGCAGATCGACCAGCGTCTCCAGCACGCCGAGACGTGTCGCGTGGACTGCCACTCGGTGCGCAGCACGACGCAGTCCGAGGCGTGCGGTGAGCCGGCATGGCGATGGCGCCTGCTGGTAGTCGTGTGACCCGCTCAAGCGACGTCATCAGAGTCGGTCGAGACGACGAGTCCGTTCCATGACCAGCGTGGGATGCTCAGACCGTCCGGGACATCATCGGCGGAGTGGTGGTAGCGGGCCATCGCGGTGGTGGTTGCCCACGCGAAGTAGTCGTGCAGCCTTTGCCGGAGGTGGTTGTCAGTGGCGCGACCTATGTCGGCGAGTGCCTGGTCGAAGCAGACGATCGCTCGACGGTCCATCTCCTCGTGGGCGCCGTTTCCGCTGTGTATGCGTACCACGGAGGTCTCGTCGCCATAGTGGTCGGTGTAGGTCGTCGGGCCGCCGAGCGCTTCTGCCCAGTAGGCGGCGAGTCTTTGGCTGTGGTCTGGATGGACGCCGTGGCTGAACGCGTGGCTGACCACCTCGTCTGCCATCACCCTGGCATGCCAGGCGCCGGCCAGGCGGAGCAGACCGTCGCCACCACCTGCAGCCTCGTACACCGTCTGCATGGCCAAACTATGGCAGGCCGACGGACGGAGCCACGGTCGAGCTTTGCGGCCCGGCACGGCTAATGCGCTGGCGGACCAGGCCTTGCCTGTCCGAGGTCGACCGGGCCGTCAATGCGCAAGCTCCTCCCTCCTGTCAGAGGTGCACCGCCAGCTCGAGGACCTGGCGTACCTCGACCCAGATCACCACGACCGGCCCCCAGCGTTCACCGCTGGCCGGCCGATGCCCACCGACAAGCCGATACCGACGAACCTGAGGAGAACGGCGAAAGGCCATCAACTACTTGGACAGCTCGTTGAACGCGCGGAGTAACGGATGTCGAGTCCTACGCGTCCAACCACCGTGGGCCGCCAGAGCACTAGCGATCCTCATCATGGTGCCGGGCCGGAGGCTTTTGGCCACCTCGCTTGGTCCAGGACCCGAAGAGCGGCGGCCCTCGGTTGGCGGTTAGGGGCGGCCAGCCAAGCTGCCCACCTGCGCCGGGCAAGGCTACGGGCCGCCACTCTCCCGGACCAAACCAGGGCATCGGCCAAACTTGCTGCCACCGCTACCCGGCGCGGCGATCGCCCCGGCCACCTGCCACCGCTACCCGGCGCGGTGATCGCCCCGGCCGCCTGCACTGACTCCGGACAAGGTGCGCGCTCCGCGACCGAAGTCTCAGCAAGAGCCGCCGGGGCGATCGTCCCGGGAGGCTACAGGAGGTCGAGCCCCGTTACTGATCGGCACGGCGGCAGCGCCAGGCGCTGCTCAGAACTGAACATGGCAATTCGAGAGGTCCGCCACAGTGGCCTCCGGATAGGAGAGGCCACTGGTCTGTAGCACTGGGCGAAAGCCACCGCGGCGAAGTCCAACTCATTCCCCGCAGCAGGTCGACCAAACCTGTCTGCGAGGGCCGGCGAACCGGATGCACCGACCGTAGGGGCATCCGGGCCGACTCGCGAATATGGCCATACCCCGCGGCTACCCGCGCTCTCGAACAGCAGAAGTCTGCGGGAAGAAGCCGACACCCCGGCCAGCTCCTGCCACCGTCGGTGGTCGGGTCGACACTCCTACAGTCTCGACGCCCTGACCTGCACAGACGTACCCTTGGCGCTAGCCCAGCGCACAGCAAAGCGACAGATGCCCCGAAGTGGACCCAAGGCTGTACTCCACCGAGAAGCTGCACGAGCAGGCCGCGAACAAGCGGAGCTTCGCCGCGCAGCTGCGCCACCGCGCGGCTCATGACGGCGCCGAGCAAGCCGGCGAAGCCGACGAGGCGTACCGCTGCCGCCAACTCGCCGCGGCCGAACGCTTCCGTGCAGTGGCCAATCGAACCTTTGCGGCCCTCCTCCGCCAGCTGGCCGCCGACACCCGCCGAGGACTCATCGACCAGCCAGGCACCCTCGGCCCGGACGAGCATGAACGGGCCGCTGCGGAACGAGACCTGGCCGCCGACTACCGAGACTGGATCTCCGACCAACGCGAAGCCGACGGCGACCGACGCGACCAGGTAGCCGACGAACGTGACCGGATCGCCGGCGAACGCGAGGACCAGGCCCAAGACCGCCAGCGCCTCTTCGACGACCGCGAACGCCTTCTCGACCAACGCGAAAGCCTGCTGGACCAGTGCGAACAACGGCTGCCCCAACACGAGCAGAAGCCCGACTAGGCCTGGGCGGCGGACGGGGGGAGTTCGGAGCCGTTTTCGAGGACGGCGAGGAGTTCGGCCGTCTGGGCGTCGAAGATGGCTGTCCCGTCAACGAGTCCGGCTTCGCCGTAATCCTGACCGTATGGGGTGCGGCTGGACGCCTTGCGTAGGAGGGGGTGGACGCCTCGCCATGTCAGTACCCAGACCAGCCGGTTGGTGAAGGTGGTGGCGAAGGCGAGGCCGGGGCCGGGGTCGAAATGGAACACACCGTTCGTGGCGGTCATCAGGTCGGCGTCGGGAGGTACGTGGCTGTGCCAGCGCAGCCCCCAAGTGGCCTCGAACGTTCGGATCGCCTCAGCCGAGGAGATGCGCGGGGCGCTGTCGGCTGGTGCCGGCGCGAGTTCGATTCCGATACCTTCGTATCGTCGTCCGCCTGCGGGGAGCGGCCGGTGTTCCTCCGGCGGCCCCTCGCGGCGAACAACCCGATGCCAGTCCTGCCCGGACACACTTCCAGTGTGCTCCTTGACATCGCTCGTTGCGGACCGCGAGGGTGGTAACTTCCTTTACGGAAGTACGCAATGTCGTCATCCAGGCGTAGACCGCAAAGTACGAGATGTCGGGTGCGTGCGGAGTTCTAGGGGAGAACTCGCGCCGCCGAGACTCTGACGCAGATACGGCACCTTCCCGGCTACGTGCGAGGGATCGCCATGACGCGACATCAATCCTCACCTGACCCGACCGTACGTGTCGGCGTCGCCGCCGAACCGATTCCGGCGGAGGCAGAGGCCCACCTACTGCGCTTGCTCGCCAGCAACTGCACGAGTCTGTTCCACCTCGCCGCGAGCTGTGTCATGCTGCCCAGTCCCATCGCAGGACTGCGGCTCGCGGCCTCGTCTGGTGAGTCGGCCCTGCTGCGGGTCTTGTTCCCGTCCGCGGACGAGGACCATGTCGAGGGACCGTGTGTAGATGGGTACACCTTGGAGCAGCAAGTCAGCGAAACCGATCTGGTGACAGATCCCAGCCGGTGGCCGGCATTCGCCCAACTCGCCGATCAGGCCGGCATTCTTGCCGTCCACGTGATGCCCCTGCAAACAGCTGGCCAGACGATCGGCGCCCTGGGGCTGTTCGCCACCCACACCACCGCGGTCACGGCTGACCAGGAGAGGCTCATCCATGCTCTCGCCGAGGTAACCGCCATCGCCGTCGTTGGCCAACGCGCCGCGGAGGACGCGCACGTCCGCGCCGGACAGCTCCAAACCGCTCTCGACAGCCGCGTCCCTATCGAACAAGCCAAGGGAATCCTCGCCGCACTCGGCGGCATCCGGGTCGACCAAGCCTTTCACATGCTGCGTGCATACGTTCGAAGCAACCGACTCATGCTCACCGAGGTCGCCCGCCAGATCGCCGCCGGCGAGCGCGACACCAAGCCGATCCTGGCCACGCCGACAGAACCCCGAACCAAGCCACGCCACACCCGACGAAGCGGTGGACGCGCCCGCTCCGGCCCCCCACCGAACCAAACACCCAACCCGACACCCCACGACCGGATCGATGAGGACAACCATCAACCGGCCCCAGACCAGAAGCCTTGAAATCCCCCGGCCTGCTCACCGCGAACATGCAGCCAGTCCACTGGAGCCCCGAAGCCTCGGACCCCTCAGCCCAACCAAGGCAGATCCCCAATCAACGGGGAGTCCGCACTAACCCAGCACGATCCAAACGACCTGGCGCACCCCGAGCGCACTCGTAATGCCCTGGGCTACGCCCCGGCCGTCGTGTCCAGGCCGCGTTCACGCTCATCCAGCTGGGCCTCTTGAAGGTCCGCGAGGTGATCCCGCTCGTCTGCGACTGCGTCACGTTTGTCTGCGCGACGTTCTCGTTCGTCGGTAGCCGCGTCGCGGGCATCGGCCATCTGCCGCCGCTCGTGGGCGTCGCGGTCTGCGTCCGGGGTCGGACAGCTCACGGCGTGAACTTGACCACCGAGCCCGGAGCCCTGCGGGTTGGCGAGGCGGAGACGTCGATCGGCCGAGTGCCTTCGTACCATCGCCGCGAGCTTACGGGTCTGTTCGGAGTCGACGCGCTCCTGTGCCGCGCTCCCCCGCTCCGCCGTGGCCTGACGACGCCGTTCGGCGTCCCGCCGTCTCCTGCGGAGGGCCATGTCGATGAAAGTGTCGCCGTCCTGGCCTGTGCCCATGGCTTGAGTGTAGGCGCGCGGTACAGTGCAGGGCCGCTTTGAAATCAGCCGACCCGCCCCATTCTTCGGCCTAACCTTGCCGAGATCCAACCAGGCAAGCCTGGCTATTCGGGAGCGATTCCGCGTAGGGTCGTTGGTATTCCGAGCGGCGACAGTCGACTCAGAGTCGTACATGTCTGCCGCCCCTGCCTGATGCTCATCGACGCAGACGTCGGATCTCGGCGTTGACCAGCGATCGCTGGATGCTCCGGGTCTCGTCGCTGCCGGAGGTGGCATGACCTGGTGGTGATGTCACTCGTCGGCAGCGAAAGGAGCCCCTGTGGCTTGGATGGCCAGTAGCTCCCGCCCCTGGGACGCGGAGCCGTCGATCATCAGCGCACGTTTGAGGTGGGGGCCGTCGCTCTCGCGCTGCGCCCTGGTTCATGGCGCTTGGTGGCCGCAGTCGAACGACCCTCTCCTCGAACTCCCGGGACTGATCGTCGGCGTCGACGAGTGGTGCAGCGGATCCTCCGAATGCCTTATGCTCGCCCCTCACGGCTGGGAGGACCGGTTAGTGCGCATCCGGGTGAGCGGCCGGGTGGTCAGGGTCGGCTGGTACACGACTCAGCCGTGCGCCCTGGTCACGGTGACCTTCCCTGAGCTTCCCAACGTGCATCTGCTGATCATCCCCTTTGACACCGATCCCGTGCGGGCCGAGGCCGCGATGGTCATGGCAGCGAGCCCGGCTTGCGCCGTGCCGGCTCAGGAGATCCTCGCCACGGTTGCCCATGAACCGGCAGCGTTTCCGCCGGGCGTTGATCCTCCGGGGCCGGAGTCCTGACCAATGCGGTCCGGCCGAGGCGTGAACGCGTATAGGAACTGGCCCGTTTTCCGCGACTTCGGCATTCTGGCCGGGCGATCACCCGGCTCTCCGATTGGCCCCTGAAATGGGACGAACACCCACGCTCGACGCTGTGAGGTCCAGCTAATCGCATGCGCTCCCGGCCACCACTACGGTCTGACTACGCCGTCTTGTTGACCCGCCACAAATGTGCCCTTGATCCGGCTGGTTGCGAGCAAGACGGGCAAGCCTGCTCGCCGACCCCCGCCAGAACGAAGCCGATAATGACAGAGCAGACGATCGGCCCAAGTGTAAAGACAGGTGCACGAAACAGAGTCAAAGGGGCGGTTGGCCAACCGTTCCGCATGGTAGGCGGCATGATGCGTACCATGGACGATATGGGCTTGGACGACGCACCCGTCAATGAGCCAACACGCGGGGACTTGGCTCGACTGCGTGGAGAGGCTCAAGATCTGCGCGGACTTGCCGCCACTCAGCGGGAGCGGGCCGCCGAGGCGCGGCGCGATGCCAAAGAAATCCGGCTGGCCGAGGCAGAAATTCGCGCGAAGAGTGCAAGGATTCGCGACGATGCGTCGTATCAATGGCGGCTGGGCCCAGATAAGCGTGAACGGCTCATCGAGCAACGAGAACGCGCCGCCGACCAACGAGCCGACCGAGCCGACGAACGCGAGCGGGTGGCCGACGAACGCGAGCGGGTGGCCGACGAACGCGAGCGGGTGGCCGACGAACGCGAGCGGGTGGCCGACGAACGCGACCGGGTGGCCGACGAACGCGAAGGGGTCTCCCACTTGCGTGGCCAAGACGCCGACTGACCCCCTCCGCTGAGCCTTGCGGTTGCCCGGACGCCCCCATGACCTGCCGAGAAGTAACCGAACAGCAAGTAGAACAGCATGCTCCAGGCGATCAGCGCCCAGATCGTCGAGTCCTTCGGCGAGAGCGATGAGTCGGTGATGCACTCCATGATCCGTGGGCAATGACCCACCGTTGTGGGTCAGTGCCGATCAAGGCCCGGTTTCGGGGAACGCGAGGTTGACGCCCGGCGCACCGAGGATCCGTGCAGCAACGCCAGCGTGGTCCAGGCTCGGTCATCGGCCGGCTTGACGACGGTATACGCGGCCGGGGTACCTCGCTCTGTCAATGGTTCTGTCAATGAAATGGAGCCGTAGCGGGCCGAACATAGCAGCCTAGGCAAGCAAGCGTGCAGGTCAGGCCGCATGAAAATGATCATGATCGGCTTGGCGGCGCTCTTGTAATCGGGCGGTTAGGGGTTCAAGTCCCCTCGCTGGCTCAAAATCGCAGGTCAGAACGGGTGCAGCGTCGGCGCCCCTCATCGCGCTCCCACTTTACCCCCACAATTCAGCTTGACCGCTCGTCGTCGACGAGCCGTTCGAGCACGTCCTTGGCGCCCGTTCGCACCAGCCCACGACCCATTCCGCGCGTTGGGCGCCCGGTCGGGCGGCGCAGATGGGCGCGACAAGAGGGCCGCCTGAGCACTGGCGACCCTCATCACGTGCCCCGCTCCACGGGACCAGGAGTGCTGTGTGGCTGGTGCCGGGCCGGAGGTTTGGCCACCTCGCTTGGTCCGGGACCCGAAGGCGGGGACCACGGTCGGCGGTAGCGCCTCGGAACCGCCTGACATGGAATGTCGTGCGATCGGGAATGCGGGTCATAGCGTGGAGGGGAGATGCGGGGCGTCTCGCTCGACATCTTGGTGGCGCCGCTTCAGACGCCAAGGATTGCGGCCCGCATCTTCCGCTCGGTGGAACTGGGCGAAAGGGATACCGATGAGAGCGTGCGGAGTGTCCGGGCCGGGCGGGGATGTCATCCTGCTGGACTTGCCCGATCCTCCGTCTCCCGGTCCCGGTCAGGTCCTGGTGGCGGTCGAGGCAGCCGGAGTCGGACCATGGGATGGTCTGCTCAGCGGCGACGGCTGGGACGTGGGATTGCGCCCGCCGGCGGCACTGGGGGTAGAAGGTGCGGGGCGAGTGCTGGCAGTCGGCGCCGACGTTGATGAGTTCGCCGTCGGCGACCAGGTGCTCGCGCATGAGGCCCCGCTGCCCGGGGGAAGCGGCTTCTGGGCCGAACGTGTCCTGCTCACTGCGGCTGATGCGGCGCCGTGCCCGTCTGGGCTGTCGCCTTCGGAAGCGGCAGCACTGCCGGTCAACGGCCTCACCGCCTGGCAGGCACTGGCAACGCTGGCGCTCGGGCGAGGTCAGCGACTCCTGATCACCAACGGGGGCGGCAACACCGGCTCGCTGGCCATTCAACTCGCCGCAGCCATGGGCGTCGAGGTGACCGCGACCGCATCCGCTTCTGCCACCGGCCGGCTGCGCGGCCTCGGAGCCGCACAGGTCGTGGACTACCACGACCAAGACTGGCCGGACCAGGTACGCGGACAGTTCGACGGTGCGCTGACCGCCGCAAGCGGCACAGCGGCGGCCGCCATGCCCCTGGTGCGCGACGGTGGGCGGCTGTGCTCTCTGACCTTCGACGCACCTGCACCTGAACGCGCCATCACCACCACGGACCTGACCGTCCAACCCGATGCCACGCAGCTTGCCGGGCTGGCAAAGCGGCTCAGCGAAGGGACATTGCAGCTGACGCCAGAACCTCTCCCACTGCGCGAGGGGCCGATCGCTTTCGCCCGCGTAGCCGCCGGACGGACCGGCGGGAGAAAAGTCGTGCTCATCCCCTGAACAGACTCGCAGTACCTTCCAGGGCCGACCAACGCCAGCGGACGTCCGAAGCCACGCCGAGGAGATGCGCTACCCGCGATGATCATGGCCCAGGCGTCGTTCACCGGGACCTGGCGGGGTGTGACGCCGTGGCCGGAGGACTATGACATCGCGGTCCCCTACGTCGCGTGGTTCGAGGCTCGACACGGCACCGGGCTGGGGTCCGACAAATGGTCGACAGTCACGGTGAAAGCAAAGATCACCGCAGCCACTCGACCCGTCCCGACTGTCGCACCGCAGGTCGCGCAAATTCGTCGCGAATCGCCTGGCACAAGGCAAGAGCTGAAGAAGCTGTACGTGCCGCCTGACAGGTCGGATTGCACACCGCGCACAGCGGAGCAGGCCGATGTGCTTGACCGGCGCTATTAAATCCGCTGCAGCCCGAGCCAGCAGCTCGTCAGTTGATGGATCGAACGTGTGACACAAGGTCGATCACGCCCAGGCCGCCAGGGACGGTGCCGGTGGCGCGACGTGACGCTCCTACGGTGGTGGCCGTCTAGGTCGTGCTCGCGGCACCCGTCGTCGTTCTCAAACGAAGCTAGCCGCACGGTGGTGGGGGCGGCACGTCTTCGCCCGGTCGGAAGACGATCCGGGCGCCGCCGTCATCGACGTAGACCAGCTTGTCGTCGTTGACGGTGGCCGTCCCGTGGCCGGTGAAGCTTGGTGGAGCGTTCGTGCCATCGAACGGTGCTGGACGGCGGACTTCCCAGGTGTGGCCATCGACCTTCAACGGTGAGACTCCGCAGTGCCACAGCTCGACGTCCACGTCGTAGGTCGACTTAGTACAGGCACCGAGAAGCGAGGCCGCTAGAACGGCGGCACCGACACTGGCCAGCCATCGCTCCACGCAGTCATTGTGCTGCCGTCGGAGCAATCCTGCAGAATGACCACGTGGCTGCCGATCCGCCCTCACCAGAGCCTCCCCAACCCACGCCCACTGCCGACGCATCCACCGTTCCGCGATGGCGCTTCCATCTGGTCGTGACACTACTCACCGGTTGTCTGCTGTGGGCTGTGAGCGTTCCCGGCGCGGTGCTTCCGGCTGGCTACTTCGTCTTGCTTGGTCTCTGCGCCGCAGCAGTCATCTGGGCAGCCCGATTGGTGATCGCGCTACGAAACCGAACACCGTCATGGTCGTTCGCGGTCGCGCCGATCGGAGCGCTGATCGTTCTGGTCTTGGTAGTGATGACTGTGCCACTGCAGATGCGGTGGGGGTTGAGCAAGCCAGCCTTCGACGCGGTTGTTGAGGACGCCGCCCTGGCCACGTCGGAACAGGTAGACATTCGCAAGGCGTCCTGGATCGGTCTCTACCACATCTCCAGGGTGACCAGGGTTCCCGGCGGGTTCGTGTTCTACGAGGCCAATGGTTCGCTGTTCGACCATGCCGGATTTGCTTACCTACCTGACGGCCCGACACCCCGACTGGAGAACGGAAGCTTCGAATCACCGACCTTCAGACACCTCGGCGGGCCCTGGTACACGTTCACGGCTAGCTGGTGACCTGTCGCCATCGCGCTGGGCGCCCTACCGGGAGGGCCTCAGCCGGTTCACTGGGCGGCCTTGGAAGCGGGTTCAACAGCGTTCGTAGACGACCGCGATGCTGCTGACAATCGAACCCTGCGAGTGCCACACTCACGGCATGACGAGCGCGGGTCGCGTGGCAGGGTCTGTATCGACCTGGCTTGAACACCACGGCCGGTTGCTCGGTGCCGCGGTGGCCATCATGGCCGGTTTCCTCGTCCCGTCGCGACCGCCGGCATACGTCGCCGTGCCAATCGCGTTACTCGCGATCACGCTCATCTCATGGCGGCTAGCCGCGAGGACAGCGCGAGGCTTTCTGGAGGGATGGCGGGAGGACCCGCCGAGACGCGGACTTGGCCTGTAGCGGTAACCCACGGTGGAGCCGCCTGCCACTCCCTGGCCAGATCTAGCGGACCGGGTATGCCTGAAGTTCCTCTGTCCACGACTTCGCAGCGGCTCGCAAGTCAGCGGCGTTCAAGCGCAACAAGACCGCGTATTGGAAGAGCGACCACTGCTTCGGATGGTGTATCCAGTCCAGGCAGTGCTTCCAGTGAGAGGTGCACCCGGACGACGACCTCGCAGTCGTCACGTCCGGCGACGGAGAACGCCAAGACCGGTTCTGTGAACGCGAGTATGCGTTCCTCGCTTGGGTTCTGGACCACCTCGACGGTTCCGGCGGCCGCCTCTGCGAGCCAGGTCGCCAGGTCCCGCGCCTCTGTCATGGTCAGACACGGGTCGCGGAACTCCCACCGCTCCTCGGTCCGGAGCGAAACACGGCCCGCGATCCAGGCCACTCGCGGCAACCTTTCGCGGACGGACCTGCCACGCCTCGCTGATCACCGGTCGACAGCGGTCAGTTCGAGGTTCCCGTCGCTACGCCTGAGCCTCGGTGCCCGTGAGCGCTGATCTTCCAAGCTGGTTCTTCTCGCCGGGGCGGCCGTCACCCTGGCTGCGTGGCCATCACGACGATGATCACGACCGCGACGCCGACGCCCGTAGCGGAGAGAAGGAGCAATCGGGGCCATGGTTTCGCTCGCGTAAGGAAGGTGACTCCGGCCGCGAGGAGCAGGACAGCGCCGGTCATGGATGTGGTGGCGACGGTCATCGACGGGAGGGCTGCTCGCAGGCAGGTCTTCTTGTCAGCCGTAACCTGTGCGTCCGAACGTGGCTCGCCCTGGTGGTAGAGGCCTTCCTTGAGGTTGAACATCTCCTCCAGGACGGTGCGCGGGCAGCCTTGATTGCCGCCGAGCATGACGTACCTGTTCGCTTGCTCCATGAACACGGCTCCCATCGCGACAGCCAGCGCGAGCAGCAGGGCGCCTGCGGTGATGGTCCGCACGCGAGAGTCGAACCCCAAATCCTGGTTCGTGGTCGCGGCGAGAGCATGACAGGCCAGCGGGGGGCGCGCGGGCAGATGGAACCAGACCCGAGCCGGTTCCTTTCGTCTGGGCAGGCCGCGAGCGGCGTGGTACTTCCGTGCTGTTCGTGGGTGCCTCCGGGGCACCGACTAGCGCAGCCAGGTCACCTTGTTGAGGTCGGTGGTGAGTTCAAGGTCGTGCCAGGCCGTCATGTCTTGACGGCCTGGGCTCACTCGGGAGATGGCGACGTGGTTCTGCCCAACCTGCCGGTGCAGGTGCGTCGCGTCGTTCTGCTCGGGGCAGAGCACGTCCTTGATGCCGGGCCTCTGCACGCAGACGATGACGACAGGAAGCCCGTCCTCGCGAGGTCCATCCGTGGGGAAGAAGTAGACAGACCAGGAGGCGGCCGGCGCGGCGGTCGCCTCGTCCAGCGACTCCGAGCCGTCATCATCGCTGCTGACCTCGTGCTCGTACCAGCGAGCGAAGTCGTACCCGCGCGGGAGCGTCACAGGCAGGACCGGGAGTCACCGCGGACATGGTTGGCAGCATGAGGGGCTGAGGGGAGCTGATGAGGGTCGCCAGTCTTGCTGGCGGCCATCTTGTCGCGCCCAGCCGCGACGGCCGACCGGGCGCCCAAGGCGCGCCCGTCTCCCTACCCGTGCTGTGTCCGAAACGTCGGACCGATTGCTCGCCTCGCTGGCTCAGACACGAAAGCCGAGGTCGAAGCACAATGGCCTGGGTTTGGTTCGTCAGGCGGTTGGGGTGATCTGGAAGACCTCCGCCAGACGGCCTGCCGGAAGCCCGGCGCCGAGTGCAGCCTTGGCGGCCGTCTCGCGGATTCGCTCGGCGAGGTCGTCGAGATGGCCCGTCTGGCTGCGGTGTGCGCGAAGTGCCGCCACTTTGACGTCGACGGTGTCGGTGATGTCGACGTACGCGGTCGGTTCGGCGGCACCCATCAGCCATGCCTGAGAGGCACGCCACGCGTGCCATCCCTCGTCGTCGTGAAGCTCGGGGTGGATGTAGCGGTTGGCGGCATCGGGATAGATCGCGCACAGCGTGGCTTCACCGACCGCGCGGTGGTCCGGGTGGTTGCTGCGGATGAAGTCCCGGGTCCGTTCCGGTGCCCAGGTGAGGACGAGGTCGGGCCGGACCCGCCTGATCTGGCGCGCGATGTCACGGCGAAGCGCGAGTGTGACCTCCACTCGGCTGTCGGAGTAGCCGAGGAACGTGACGTCGCCGACCCCTAGCTCGCGCGCGGCCGCGCGGGCTTCTGCCTGCCGGAGGGCGGCCACCTGGTTTCGGGGAGTCTGACCCAGCTGGCCGGCGTCCCCGTTGGTCACGATGCAGATGGCAACGTCGAGTCCGGCGCGTGTCCAGCCAGCGATGGTTCCACCCGCGAGGAAGTCCAGATCGTCCGGATGCGCGGCGACGGCCAGCACGCGGGATACCTCGCGTACGTGGGTGCGGTTGTCCACTCGCCCACCCTGGCATCCTGATCGTCCGCTGTCGACGGTCAGGTTCGGCCGGGTCGGCGTTACAGGGCCGACGTTATGCTCGCCGCTATGCCCGACTACCAACCGATGTCGCTCCACCTGGAGACCGAGCGGCTGACCATGGGGCCATGGACTCTCGCTGATGCCGCCGAGCTCCGAGCGCTCCACGCCGAACGAGGTGGCGGGACGCCGACGATCGAGGACGTCCGCCAGATCATCACGAGACAGCTCGCGACAACGGAGCAGACCGGGCTTGCTCTGCTGCCCATTCGCCGGCGCGACGTCGGCGACTTCATTGGGTACTGCGGACTCATCGTCGGCCGCTCGACCGTCGACGAGCCCGAGATCGCGTACGAGTTGTACAAGCGCGTACACGGAAACGGCTACGCGACCGAAGCGGCCAGGGCTGTCCTCGACGCCGCGATCTCGACTGGACGCACTCGGCTCTGGTCGACCGTAGGTCCCTGGAACGCGCCGTCCCTGCGTGTCCTCGAGAAACTGGGCTTCGAGCGCAGCCACGTCTCGACCGACGAGCGCGGCGAGCACATTTGGCTGACGCGCTCGCTACCGTAGCCGGATGCCGACGCCAGCGGCCCATTCGGCGGTGAGCGTGGCGGATGGGGGGCGATACGCCGTCGTCCCCCCATCCGCTCACGCATGTCAGACCGCCGGTTCATGCGGGGGCCGGGGCAACGGCGAAGTGCTGCGAGCTGCACGCGCGGCCGTCCGCTCACGATCTATACATACAAGGCAGCGCGCCTTTTGGGACCAGTGCGTTTCCGGCAGCCGATCGTTGTCAATCCTCGCGTCTATCGCTTCGAGTGCGACTGCCTTTTGGTCCGCAGAGCACGTCGAAGTTGCGAGATCCACCTGGCCGGCGGTGTTTGGCGCCGTGGTTTCAGGGTGCGCGCCGGTTTCGTTGTTCTTCGACCCGGCGGCCGATAATCGGACGGCGGTTGAGGTCGTACGAAGATGGTTGACGAACTCCCTTGGCTGGGAGACTCGGATCGTGGTCGGGAAGGAGGACCGTATGCAATTGGTGGGCCCGCCTTCGCGGCTTCTCGGTACTCCTTGTCAAGGATTCTCATGAAACGCGAATCCCGGTGGGTACCAAAGCCGTCGCCGGGACGGGTCATACGGCGCCATCTCCAGTAGTTCCGCCCCGGCTCACCTCTGAAGATACCGCCGGCTATGAAACGCAACTCGTCCTTCGGTAGTTGCCTACCGGCCCAAGCTGTTCGCAGATGCTGGACGATCAGATTCATGTACGCATGGACGTCCCAGTCCTGCCCGGGTTCGACTGTAGAGGGGCCCCAGCATGCGGCGTATCGAGGGTCGGCCATCGCGAATCCCATGAGTTGCATGTGAATCTGCCTGAAGGAGTGGAGCTTCTCAAGGCGGTTCTGGGGTCGTTGCAGGAACAGGGCTACCGCGACACCTGTGATTGCGGATAGAACTGCGGAGGGACCACCGAATACGCTCGCGATCCAGCTAAGTCTCTCCCAATCTTGTCGATGGCTCGACAACAATCCAAGGGTCGACGGCGCCGCTGTCAGGAACATCAGTGCGGTCAACAATGTCAAGGCGAAGCCGAAATTCGAGACGGCATCCCTTTGGCTTGCCCACTTCGACCACGCGCAGATTCGCGCAAACGTGCCTCGTAAACCAGGCACAGATTCCTCCTCTGGTGTACTTGGAACTGCCCCCGTCCCACCAAGCACGGTGAATATACCCATGGGACACGCAGTTTGCAACGCAACGTGCAAAATTACTTACGCAGTGTCACCTCCTGGGCGCTGGCGACTGTGGAGGTGGTCTGCCTCAGAGGTCCAGCCGTCGCTGGATCGGGGCGGAGGTGGAGCCTGGGTAGCCGCCCTGTCAGGGAACGGTTCTGCGTACCCTTGGATGTCTCCTATCGAGGTCCCCGCATATCAGGGCTGCCACCGTTGGACGGGCGGCACGGTACGAAGGTGGGCGAGTACGGCAGCGCGGGCCGGCGTCCAGTCAGCGGGCAGGAGGCTCGGCAGACCCGTGGTGACGACCACGAGGTCGTACGCCGGGAAGACGCTGGTGTGCTGGCCGGCCCAGCCGCCGAAGAAGAAGCCGTCATCGTCTACCCAGGTCAGGTAGCCGTACCCCGTGTTCTCCGGTGGCCCGCCCGGCGTCCAGGCCGTCGTCATCGCCCGTACCCAGGCGGGATCGAGAAGCCTCTGCGTGCTCGTCGTACCGCCGTCAAGGAGAAGTTGCCCCAGCGCGGCAAGGGAGTCGGCGGACAGCCGCAGGTGTGCGGCACCGAAGCAGTGGCCCTCGGGGTCGCGCAGCCACTCCGCCTCGTCGATACCCAGGGGGCCGAAGAGACGTTCGGCGGCGTACTCCTCGAGGTCTCCGACTCGCCTGCTCAACCAGATCGCCAACAGGTGTGCGGCTTCGTTGTCGTAACAGAACCGCGTGCCCGGCGCCCAACAGTGCGCCCGGCCACGGATCGCCTGCTCCCACCCGGAGGGGAGCTCCATCAGCCGGTCGACGTCTTCGAGCTCGCTCGCGACACCTCGCGTCATGGTCAGGAAGTCCCGGACCGTCGCGTCGTCCTCGACGCGATCGTCCAGGGTGACGACGCCGCTGTCGACCGCGAGGCCCACCAGCATCGCCAGGACGGATTTGGTCATCGAGAAACAGTCCCGCGGTCTTCCCGGAGCGAACGAGACGCGGTGGACCAACTGGCCACCCTGCCGCACCACGAGGTCGGCCGTCTGGGCCATCCGGGGATCGGCGCGGATCGCCGCCTCGACAGCGCGACTCCACCGAGTCCAGGGCGAACGGCGCGCCAACGAGCCTCCTCAGCGTGAACGACAGCGGCGCTCCGCATTATGCGCACGTGCCGTCGTGCCCGCAAAGAAAATCTCGGCGGCTGCGGCGTACCGTCACGTCAGGTTCGGTGGAGGGCGACCTTCAGTGCGCCGGTCTCCTGCGGATGCGAGAACACGTCGTACGCCTGCTCCATCTCGTCCAGGCCGAAGCGGTGGGTGACGAACCGGTCGACCTCGAGCCGGCCCGCGGCCAGCATCCGGAGCAGCGTGGGCGTGGAGTACGTGTCCACCAGACCCGTAGTGATGGTGACGTTGCGGCTCCACAGGCTTTCCAGGTGCAGGGTGGCCGGCTTGCCGTGCACACCGACGTTCGCCACGTGCCCTCCGGGACGGACCAGGCGGGTGCACAACTCGAACGTCGCCGGTACGCCCACCGCCTCGATCGCGACGTCCGCGCCGAGGCCGTCGGTGAGTTCGGCCACCATCGTCTCCGCGTCCTCGCCCGGCCCGACCAAGACGTCGGCACCGAGCCGTTTGGCCGCGTCCAGTCGCGTCGGCGCCAGGTCGACGGCGACGAGGTGGCTCGGGCTGAAGAGGGCGGCGGTGGTGAGTGCGGCCAGCCCGATCGGCCCCGCGCCCACCACGACCACGACGTCACCGGGGGAGACCCGGCCGTTGCGTACGCCGACCTCGTAGGAGGTGGGCAGGATGTCGGCGAGCATGAGTACGGCCTCGTCAGCGGCACCGTTCGGGACCGGATAGGTGGAGGTGTCGGCGAACGGCACCCGCACGTACTCCGCCTGCGTGCCGTCGACCAGGTGTCCGAGAATCCAGCCGCCACCCCCGAGACACTGACCGAACGCGCCGGTACGGCAGAAGCGGCAGCGGCCGCACGCGGTGATGCAGGACACGAGTACCCGGTCGCCCGGCTGGAGCGTTCTCACCGCGGGGCCGACCTGCTCGACCGTCCCGACCGCTTCGTGCCCGAGTACGCGACCGGGTTCGATCTCGGGCACGTCCCCGCCCAGGATGTGCAGGTCCGTGCCGCAGATGGTGACCGTGTCCACTCGCACGATCGCGTCGCTGTCCTGCTCCAGCGTGGGCTCCGGCACGTCGCGCCACGCGCGCCGGCCGGGCCCGTCGTACACAAGTGCCTTCATCGTCGGCCCCTCGCGTCGGTGTCACCGCTGGTCTCGCCCACCATGCCAGCCGCCAGTCCGAACGGGGCAGAGTCTCAAGTCCCTTTCCTTCTTCGCAGACCTCGACGCTCTGCCCGAAATAGACAGGCGAGACGTGCAGGTTGCTCTTGCCGGGTGCCGTGTTCCCGCGCTCCTGGCACAGAGAACGGAGTTGCCGTCCAGGGCGGGTACGGAGTTCACGGTCACCGACCGGGCCGAGCGTGGCCGGAGGCTGCGGTGGACGAGGCCTCACTGAGGGCAAACCTCAAGCTGGGCTACGAGATCGGGCCGCTGTGGCTCACCTACGGACGGGTGGCCGGAACGCCCACGCGCTCCGACCACCGGCCTGCACGTTCGAACGGGCGCTGGGGACTACCGCAGGGAGTGCCGGTGAAGGGTGAGACCCGGGGGAGCGAGGCGGACGATGTCGGCGACCGTGAGCACCTGGCGAGGGCTGTGCCATTCCTGCCCCGGCTTGTGCAGCGCCCAGCCACCGCCGAGGGTGACGGCCGCGTGGGTTGAGGTCCCACCGGCGTTGCGCCAGACCAGCACCGTGCCCGGCAGGTCGTCGCTTCCTCCCGCCGTGCAGCGGGCTGCCAGCCACGCTTCGAAAGGCTCTTCGGCGGCGTTCCGGACGCCTGTCGCGGCTATGACGGTGGCGAAGCAGTTGGTCGCGCCGGTGTCCAGTGCGCTTCCCCTGCTCCCGCCGGCGAAGGTCCCGCTGAGTGCGCGGGCGTCGGGGAGTACGGCAGCGGCGGTGCGCCAGATCTCCTCCGGCACCGAACGGCGCTTGCACGGCAGTTGGTCCTTGCCGACGAAGCGCGGGAGTACGGCGTCGACGTGCGGCTCCACCAGGGTCGGCCACCAGACGAAGTGCTGCCCGTCGGCCTGCTCGCGCAGCGCCCGTGCGTCGAGCAGGTTCGCCCACTCGCCGACGGTGGCCACGCCACCTCGCCCGTGCCTCACCTGTGCTCGGACGAGCTCCGCACGCACGGGGCGTGGGAGGGCGTGGAACGCTTCCTCGTCGAGCCAGACTCTGTCCAGCCCTGCGTCGAGATTCCAGAGCTCGTAGGTGTCGCGGAGTTCCGTCGACAGTTCGCGTGCGGAGTCGGGAGTGAGGCCGAGCTCGGCCGCCTCGGCCGCGGTCAGGAAGAACGGCTGACAGGCCGGCGCCAGCCAACCTGCCCAGCGCCGAAGCAAGGTGCGGTTGACATCGATCCCCAGCACCTGCACCGTCCTGTGCGGCGCAGGCGCCTCGCCGGACTCGGTGTCAGTCACCGCTTGACACAGGTGTAGGCGCCGTAGATCGAGCCATGGAACCCGACGTCGACGATCTCGAAGCCGCAGGCTTCCAGCATCGGCTCGAACAGCCAGCGGTAGGTGCTGTGCTCGGTCTGGATGTGCTCGATGTAGTCCTCGCGCGTGTAGCCGGCCGCGGGGTCGTCCACAGCGCCGGCCAGCCACTTGTCGAAGAACTCGCCCGCCTGGTCGGGGCGGAAGTCGTAGATCAGGTCACGGACCCGCAGCACCCCGCCCGGGCGCAGCATGTTCGCGATCCGTACCAGCGCCTGCGTCTTCCAGAAGTCCGGCAGCTGGTGCAGCGCGTGCCGGGTGTATACGGCGTCGGCGGGTTCGCCGGTGTGGTCGTACGACAGGAACCCCGCCCGCACGCACTCCAGGGTCGCCAGGCCTCGACACTCGGCGCGTTCGCGCATGCTGGCCACCATCGCCGGCGAGATGTCCACGGCGACGACGCGGGCGAACCGCTCGGCAGCGGCCAGCGCGAACTGGCCGGTGCCGGCGCCGAGATCCACCACGGTCGCGCCCTCGCCGACGCCGTGGGCCGCCAGCGCGGCCAGGTCGTCCGAGGGGTCGGGGCGGCCCTGCTTGCGGTCGAAGCCGGCGACGAAGCCGGGGTCGAGGTGTTCGGGCCCGGCGTGGGCGAGTTCGTCGACGAACCAATGGGTGCTCACCGGACGATGGTCGGCCGAACCTCGGCAGGCCGCAATCCAATTTGCCGGCGGGGACCCGACCGGCGGGGACCCGACCGGCGGGGCCCCGACCGGCGGGGACCCGACCGGCGCAGGCCCGACCAGCTCAGGCCGGGATGACGACGAGCTTGCCCTTCGTGTCGTCGACCCACGGGTGCGTGAGGTACTTCCGGCCGTGCACGCTCTTCCACAGGCGCAGCTCGCACCGCCCGCTGACGCCGGAGCGGCAGCGGACCCCGGTCCCGATGGCGTTGGACGCGGCGCCGTCGAGGATCAAACCGGTGATGCTGTGGCCGCCACCGGTCACCAGGTCGACCACGGTGTCGGCGGACTGCGCGAACGGCGAGGTGATCGCCCAGCCCCACCCGCGAACGGAGACGCCGACGGCGAAGTCCTCGAAGAACGGCGCGGTGACCACGACGTTGAAGGTGGACGTGGAGTTCGCGCGGATGCCGATGGAGTTGGCCACCGGCCCCTTGACGCTGGAGTTCTTGAAGCGTGGATTACGGATCTCGACTGCGTGGATGACCGTGCTCTTGCCGGTCTCCTCGGGGTCGTGCAGGTCGATGCCTGCCTGCACGCGCTCGAAGGCGCAGTCGGCGATGGCGACGTTGTTGATCGGGCCGTTTCCGGTCGGAAGCGACTGCGGCTTGACGACGATGGCAGCGCGCTCGGCCCGGACGCCCTCGACGCCGAACCGGTAGAAGCTGCAGTCACGGATCGAGCCCACCCAACTCGACCAGACCCGGACGCCCGTGCGGTCACCGAACGCGGCGTCGAAGTTCACCCGGTCGACGATCCACTTCCGGCCGTACTGGCGGATGTCCAGCATGGGTTCGCGGGTGGTCGACGAGGAGCGGATGGTGAAGTCGCGCAGGACCAGGCCGTTCGGCTGGCCGTTGGACAGCGTGCCGACCGAGATGGCGGGCGAGTGGGGTGGGGCGAGGAGCACGGTGCGTTCCGGTCCGTCGCCGCGGATCTCCAGCGGGCCGGTCGCCTGCAGTGACTTGCTGAGCTGGTACGTGCCCGCCGGGATGAGGAGTGGACGCGGCCGCGGGCCGGCGACGGCGCGGTCCAGCGCGGTCTGCAGGGCCTTGTGCTCGTCCTTGCTCCCGTCGCCGACGGAGCCGAACTCGCGGGAGTCGAGCAACGCAGCGGTCGCTCCGGCGCCCAGGCCGATGAACCCTCGCCGGGACAGCGCCATGCGCCCCCAGTCGAGGAGTCGGTCGACCAGGTCGTCGTTCATCCGCAGTCAACCGCCGTTCTCGTACTCGTCCGACCGTCAGGGGTGGGATGCCGCGCCTCAATTGTGCCTCCGCCACGGCGCTCGGGAAACCTGGACCGCAACCATCACCGCACGAACAGGCCCGCCCACAGGAAGCTCTCGCCGAACGTCGGCGAGCCGGCGTCCTGCGGCCGCATCCGGCGTACCTCGACCGGCCGTAGCCAGCCGAAGATCCGGCGAAGATCCTCCTCGCGGTACGCAAGACCTCCGGCGAGGCGGCCCTCGCGGTAGAAGTTCGCGTCCGGCTCCTCCGATCCCATCGCGCCCCAGGCGAAGCTCACCAACCCGAACGCGGAGACTGGAGCGAGCGCGCGTTCGAGCAGCCGGCGGTAGCTGATCCGGCGGTGCGGCGGCAGGTGATGGAAGCAGCCCGAGTCGTACACCAGGTCGTACGCGGCGAACGCGTCGTCGAGTTCGAAGATGCTGGCCTGGACGAAGTTGACGTCCACGTCCGCTGCCGCTGCCCGCTCCCGGCCCCACTCGAGCGCGGCCGGCGAGAGGTCGACGGCGTCGACGTCGAACCCCTGGCGGGCGAGCCAGACGGCGTTGCGGCCGGGTCCGCAGCCGAGGTCGAGGGCACGACCCGCGCGGGGTACGAGACCGGCCGAGTGCCAGGCGACCAGCGACTCGTCCGGCGCGTCGCGGAAGAACGGAACACCGCGCTCCCGGTCGCCGTAGAAGCCGTCCCACCAACCGGCGCCGCGTGCGGTCCACCGGTCCGCGTCCGCCTCGAACAGGGCGTCCATCAGGGCGAACACGTCCTCCTCGCTCGCCACGTTGCGCTCCACCGGCGGGTGCCTCCGTTCCGTTCCTGCTTCATCCGACGTTGCTCCGGCGAGGGTAGCCGGGCGGCCGACACCTCTCGGAGTGCAGTGGGCGAGACGAAGCCTGGCACTTGACGCCCGAATTATCTAAAGACTAGTTTCGAAACATGTCTTTCGAGGACCGGTCTCCGGAGGCTCGCGTACTCCGCGACCCGAAGGCGATGCGGGCGATGGCCCATCCGGTTCGGCTGAGGGTGCTGGAGATCCTCCGTGAGGAGGGGCCGCTGACCGCCACCGAGCTCGGCGAGCGGATCGGCGAGAGTCCCGCGAACACCTCGTTCCACCTTCGTACGTTGGCGAAGTACGGCTTCGTCGCGGAGGCCGAAGGAGGTAGGGGCCGCAGCCGTCCCTGGCGCGACGCGAGCGGGGTGTTGGTGATTCCCGACGCCGAGCTGGAAGGGGAGGCGCGGCGTGCGGCGGTGGCGATGGTCAACGGTCTGCGAACGCTGTTGATCCGCCAGATCGAACGCTGGGTCGCCGAGCGCTCCGCCTACCCGAAGAAGTGGCAGGGGGTCGGCTTCGAGATGGAGTTCCGGACCCGGATGACGGCGGAGGAACTGAAGAAGGTCAGCCGGCAGATCCAGGACGTGCTCGAGCCGTACAAGCGTCCCGCGAGTGAGCTCCCCAAGGGCGCGAGGGCCGTGACGGTCGCGGCGTGGGGCTTTCCGACGGAACCGCCGAGTGGCAGGTCCCAGCACCGGGACGCCCGGTGAGGGCGCCGAGCGCGGAGCCGGACACCGAAGGCGGAGCACGCGGTATCGCCCTCGTACGAGCGGTCTCGATCGTGTCGGCAGCCGACCGGGGCGCGTTCGCCGCGGTCGTGTGCCTGTTCGCGGTCTCGGGCCTGGGCGTGGCCGAACCCGTCCGGAAGCCGCCGCAGAAAGTCATCGGCACCCGCCTGCGCGGCGCTGTCCTCGATCGCGTCCCGGTCCAGGTGGCTCGACGCCGAGGCCGAAGCGGCGCTGTTCGAGACGATCGAGAGCCTGCGTGCCGGGCGTACCGTCGTCCTCATCTCGCACCGCTTCTCGACGGTGCGTTCGGCCGACCGGATTCTGGTTCTGCACGACGGCAGGCTGGTGGAGAACGGCAGTCACGAGGAACTGATCGCACTGGAAGGTCGCTACCGCCGGATGTACCAACTGCAGTCCAGCGCCTACGTCGGCTCCTGACCCGACGCAGGGGCCGTCTCCTGGTGCGAGCCGCGCTGGAAGGTGGCGTACAGCCACCACAGCGACGGAACGAGCAGGAGTGCGCCGACGGCGACCGCGCCGATCGTGGCGGCGAGTACGGCATCGGTCGCCGCGGCCTGACGAGCCGTCACCCCCGGCAGCAGCCGCGGAAACTGTCCGACACCCCACCCCCACAACAGGCCCACGACCGCGGCCGCCGCGGTGATCCGTACGGCCACGAACACCCGCAGCCAGAGGAGTACGAGCGAGGCCAACCCCGCGGCGAGCGAGAGGACGAGCAGAGGGAGCGCCCGGCCGGAGGTGAGCTCGGTGAACAGGCCCGGCGCGTCCGCATGCAAGACGACCAGCCCCACCGCCGCGACCACTCCGACGACGACTCCCGTGACCAGCCCGCGCCGGCGGAAAACTTCTGCCAGTGCGGCGAGATCGGCGCGCTCCGCGTCCCGCGTGAGGTAGACCGCCGCGAGATAGGCACCGGTGCCCACGGCGAGTGCCCCGGTCACGATCGACGTGGGGTTGAGCCAACTGGTGACCAGATTGCCGCGCGCGATGCCGGGTGGCACCCTGCCGGACGCGATCGCCCCCGCGACGGTGCCGAGGAAGAACGGCGTCACCACCGACGAGAACGCGAACGTCGCGCCGAACAGCCGCCGCTGCCACAGTTTGGTGCTCACCTTGCGGAACGCGAACGCGGACCCGCGGGCGATGATCCCCAGCGCGGCAAGCGTGAGCGGGATGTACAGGGTGGAGAACACCGCGGCGAACACCGGCGGAATGCCCGTCCACAGCAACACGATGACGAAGATCAGCCATACGTGGTTGGCTTCCCACACCGGTCCGATGGAGTGCTCGATCAGCCCGCGTTGCGCCCGGCCGCGTTCGGCGCTGCCGGCGAGCAGATCCCAGCCGCCGGCACCGAAGTCCGCTCCGGCGAACAACACGTACGCCGTGAGGCCGATCCACACCAGCGCGAGGATGACGTCGACGAGTGGCATCGGCAGGCCTCAGGCGACCGGGTACCCGGCGACGTCGTGTTCCTGCGGCGCGGCCGGCGCTGGGGAGTCCCGGGACAGCCGGCGCAGAACGTACACCGTCGCCACGGTGAGCACCACGTAGACCGCGAAGACCAGGACGAATCCCCACACCAGTCCGGGTGCGGGGTTGACCGCATCGGCCGTACGCAGCACGCCGTAGACCGTCCACGGTTGCCGGCCGACCTCGGTGACCGTCCAGCCGGCCTCGAGCGCCACCACGGCGGCGACGCCGCCGAGCGACGCCGCCCGCAGGAACCACGCTGAGCGCGGCAGCTCCCGCCGTCGCCACCACGTCCACGCGAGCCATGCCGACAGCAACAGCAGCGCCAGTCCCATTCCGACCATCAGGTCGAAGGCGGGGTGCACGACGTTGACCGGCGGCCAGTCGCTCGGTGGAACCTTGTCGAGGCCGACGACCTCGGCGTTCGGCTTGCCGTGCGCGAGGAGGGAGAGCCCGTACGGAATCTCGAGGGCGCCCCGCAGCTCGCCGTCGACGGCGAAGCCGCCGACGCTCAGGGGTACGCCGCGTCCGGTGTGGAACAGCCCTTCCATCGCGGCGAGCTTGATCGGCTGGTTGTCGGCGACGAAGCGGGCGGCCCAGTCGCCGACGACGAGTTGTGCAGGCGTGACCACGGCCGCCACCGTGAACGGCAGCAGGAAACCCAGCCGGTGGTACCGGTCGCGTCGACCACGCAACGTCCCGACCGCGTAGACACCGGCGATGCCGAACCCGGCGACCATGAACGCCGCCAGGATCATGTGCGTCGTCTGCGGAGGGGTCGACGGGTTGAACATCGCCGCCCACGGGTCGACCGCGACGATCCTCCCGTGCGCGACGTCGAACCCGGTGGGCTGCTGCATCCAAGCGTTGGCCGACACCACGAAGAACGCACTGGCGACCCCGGCGACCATGATCGGTATCCCTGTCAACAGATGCTTGACCGGACTCAGCCGATCCCAGGCGTACAGATAGATGCCCAGGAAGATCGCCTCGATGAAGAACGCCACGCCCTCCATGGCGAACGGCAGGCCGATGACCTGCCCATAGACGCCCATCAGGCCCGGCCACAACAGACCCATCTCGAACGACAGAATGGTGCCGGACACCGCGCCGACCGCGAAGAGCACGCCCATGGCCCGCGCCCAGCGCCGCGCGAGCATCCGGTAGGCCGGGTCCCCGGTGCGATGTCCGCGCCACTCCGCGATCAACGTGATCGCCGGCATGCCGACGCCCAGGCAGGCCAGGATGATGTGCCAGCCCAGGGACAGAGCCATCTGGGTCCGGGCCGCCACGAGGTCGGCGTAGGTCGCGGGCGCGGTCAGCAACACCACCATCGCCGTTTACCCAGGCGGGATGCGGCCCACTCAACCCGGCAGGGAGGGATCCACCTTCAGCCAGCGCGCGAGATCGTTGATCTCACGGTGTACGGCGGCGCTGATCGCCTTCGTGAACGGTACGTCCTGGTGGATGGCGTGCACCCGGAGCAAGCCGGCCTTGCGGTCGGCGGTGGCGTCGAGTTTTCCCACGAGGCAGTCGCCGTACAGGATCGGGAGCGCGAAGTAGCCCCAGCGCCGCTTGGCGGCCGGCTTGTACATCTCCAGCTGGTAGTCGAAGTCGCAGAGCTCGAGCGTGCGCCTTCGGTCGTGGACCAAACGGTCGAACGGCGACAGCAACGCCGCCCGGCCCGGGACGGCCCGGCCGGAAAAGGGCTGGTCGAGGTAGACCGGGTCCACCCGCCAGGTGCCCTTGACACCCTCGACCACGGCGGGTTCGCCGGCCTCACCGACATCCCATGCCTCGGTCGGGCTCTCCGCCGCCCTGGCTCGAGCAATGCCCAGGGAACGCAACCGGCGTTCGTCGCGGACACGCGCCGCCTCGTCCGCCGGGACCACCGGGTCGTCGGGATAGACCCGTGACGCGAGGTCCCACAGCCGCTCGCGGCCCCTGCGCCCGGCGATGGCGACTTCGCCCCGCGCCACCATGATGTCGAGCAGCTTGATCACGTTCTTGTTGTTGGTCCACCCGGTAGAACTCCACGGCACGGCGCAGGTGTCCGGAAGCTCCCGCGACGTCAGCGGCCCGGAGGAGCCGAGCCGGTCCAGGATGTCGCGTCGGCAGGCGTCGTTGGCCCGCACCCACTCCCGCAGCGACACCTGCCAGTCGCGAAGCTTCCCGGTACCCGGCCACGCCGCCATCTGGGCGCGGTAGAGCGCCAGGTCCTCGGCCGGCCGGAGCATCGCCGCCAGCTCGATCAGCCGGCGTTTCTCCAGGGCGGCGGTCAGCTCGGCCGGTGCGTACGACGAACCGAGGCGGCTCCACGCCACCAGGTCGGCGTTCGGCGCGATCGCCGCCGTCGGGTCGAGCTGGAGCATGGTGAGGTGACGCACCAGGTCGAGCAGATCCGTCGGCCGTTCCTTCTGCAGGAGTTGCGCGCGTACGGCGACGCGGCGAGCCTCCGTGCGGGACAGCCGGTGCACGGTCATGACGCCTGCGGAGTCCAGACGTACGGCGTGGTGGTGGCGACCTTGAACATGCCCAGGCGTTCGAGGATCGGCCGGCTGTCCTCGGAGGCGTCCACCTGAAGGAACTCCAGTCCCTTGGCCTGCGCGATTCGCGCGCGCTCGGCGATCAGCGCCCGGTAGATGCCGCGTCCCCGCCACCTCGCCAGCGTCGAACCGCCCCACAGGCCGCCGAACCTGGTGCCCGGCATCACCACCAGCCAGGCCGCCGCCACCACGGCTCCATCGGCCTCGGCGACCAGGACGGCGATGTCGTCGGGGCTGCCGGCCACCCGGTCGGCCAGGTCGTCGGCCAGCCAGGACCAGTCCTGGGACCACACCTCCGACTCCATCGCCGCGATCCGGTCCAGGTCAGGCCGGTCGCTGACGGGGCGGATCGTGATGCCCTCCGGCACCCGCCCGGCGTCGAGGACGTCGCGCACCCGGCCGACGACCACCGACTCCTCGTCCTCGGGCGCGAAGCCGGCCTCTTCCAGGAGGCCCCGCAGCCGCGGATGGTCGTTGCTGTAGTACTTCCACTCCACCGCTTCGTTCCGCTCGGCGAAGAAGTCCCGCGCCCGCCGGACGTAGCCCTCCACCTCCTCATCCGATGCGCCGGCGAGTCCGTCGGAGAACACGAACGCCCGGTGGGTCGTGGTCACCCGCAGTACCCGGCCGTCCGGGTGTGAGGTCCACGTGAGCGGCATGCGGGCGGCCACGGTGGCCCGGACCTGGGCGTCGTGGGCGGCGAGGAGTTCGGCGGCGACAGAGGTCTGCGCACCGGAAGTCGCGGATCGGTTCGCGGTGGAGGTCACCGGCGGGATTATGGCAGGACCTGCTGGTGACCGGCGGGTCCGTCTGTCGGTCCGCGCATGCCCCGCCCCTCGCCCAGAAGGCCGGTGAGGCCGTCGGCAGCGTCAGCCACCACATTCGAGCCCTGGCCGCGGCCGGGCTGATCGAGCAGGCGCCGGAGCTGGCGAAGGACCGGAGGGAGCGGTGGTGGCGCCGCGCCACACCGTCGCTGTGCTGGTCCTCGGCCGACTTCGCCGAGGACGCGGCCGGGGACGCGGTCGCCCGTGCCGTCGAGTCGCTCAACCTCGAACGCCAGGCCGGTCACGTCCGTCGTTGGGCCGACCAGCCGCAGCCGGAGCAGGAACGCTGGCCGCTGGGTCCCTTCTCGACCGAGGGATGGCTGCGGGTCACCGATGCCGAGCTCGCCGAGTTCGGCCGGGAGGTCATGCGGCGGCGAATCCGGTCGCCTCGCCTGTCACGTGTGTGGGAAGGTCGGCGACGTGGACCAGCACACGACCGTCAACCAGGCCCTGTGGAACGAGCTCGCCCCGCTGCATGCCGCGTCGGACTTCTACGACGTGCAGTCGTTCCTGCGCGGGACCGGCACACTCGGCGAACTCGAACTCGCCGAGGTCGGTGATGTCACCGGCAAGAGCCTGCTGCACCTGATGTGTCACTTCGGTCTGGACACGCTGTCATGGGTGCGCGAGGGGGCCAGGGTCACCGGCGTCGACTTTTCCGAGCAGGCGATCGGCATAGCCCGGGACCTCGCCGACCGTACGAACACCGAGGCGGAGTTCGTGGTCTGCGACGTGCTCGCCGCGGCCGAGCACCTGAACGACACCTACGACGTGGTCTTCTTGTCCAAGGGTGTGGTGATGTGGATCGGCGACCTGGACGCCTGGGCGGGGACGTGTGCGCGACTCCTTCGCCCGGGCGGCGTGCTCTACGTGCTCGACCACCACCCGCTGGCGCTCGCGCTGTCGGACCCCGGCAGCGCAGAGGGCGGCCTGGCGCTGCACGGCTCCTACTTCGGCCGCCCGGTGCCGACCGTGGTGGTCAAGGACGGCTCGTACGCAGTGGCCGACGCCGGCCTGGCACACCAGGAGTCGCGGGAGTGGACCCACACCCTGGGCGAGGTGGTGACCGCGCTCGTCCGCGCGGGGATCGCGATCGAGTTCCTGCACGAGTTCCCGGCCAGGGCGGGTGACATGCCGTTCCCCAACCTCGACCGGGACGGTCTGCGCGACGAACTGCCCGCGATGTTCTCGGTCCGGGGCGTACGCACAGGGGACTGACGGTCGGCAGCAGGTAGGACGTCCGGCCGGCGGACGCCCTATCTTTCGTCCATTGCGCGCGCGTAGGGTGGCTTGCTGTGGAGCGCATCTCCGGGCTCCGACGGATCGGAATCGTTGGGCTGCAGATCATCGCTGTTGCGGCCGCCTTCTACGGATCGGCGCAACTGGGGCTCCTGGTCGGTCTGGTCGACGGACAGATCAGCCCATTCTGGCCGCCGACCGGGATCGCACTGGTAGCCCTGCTGCTGCTCGGCCCGCGGATCTGGCCGGCGATTCTGCTCGGTGCCCTCCTGGTCGAGTTGAGCCAGAGCCCGCCGGTCGCCGTTCTGCCCACGGCTGCGGGAACGACGCTCGCATGCGTGTGTGCGTACTACGCACTACGTAGGTTCGGTTTCCGGACCGAACTCGACCGGCTGCGCGACGCGCTCGCGCTGGTGTTCTTTGCCGCGTTCGGCAGCATGTTGATCAGCTCGACCATCGGAACCGCGATCCGGGTGGCCGTCGGCGCGACCGATCCGAGCTTCTTCCTGCCGACCTGGCTGACCTGGTGGACCGGTGACGCGATGGGCGTCCTGTTCGTCGCGCCTCTGCTGCTGACCGTCGTCAGAATCCCGTGGCGGCACGCCATCCCAACAGCGACGCTGCTGGAGCTCATCGCGCTGTTCGCCGCCGCGTTCGGGGTGGTGCTGGCCGGTGCCCGCATGTTCGGCGTCCTCTTCCTCGCCTTTCCGCTGCTGGTATGGGCCGCCTGGAGGTACCAGCTGCCAGGTGCCGCACCGGTTGCGTTGCTCGCCTCGGCGGACGCGATCTACGCGGCGGTGCACTCGATCGGGCCGTTCACCGGACGCGGGCTGTTCGACACGATGGTGATCCTGCAGATGTTCGACGGGGCAGTCGCTCTGACCGGACTGCTGCTGTCCGTCGCGATCATCGAACGCGACCGGGCGAGAAGGGAGATCGAACGCACCTGTGAGCGGCTGGACGAAGTGCTCGATCACTTCGACCGCAGCGCCGGCGCGTTGCGGGTTGTGCCTCCGCAAGCTCCTTCCGAGGAGCGAACGGTGCGTCGGGAGTCGCATCGGCCGAACAGAGTCGAAGGTCCTCCGTACAGCGGCCCGCCCGGCACTTCCCCGCCTGTCAACGGTCGGTTGCGCTGAGAGGACAGCCAACCACCACGCTCGAAGGGAGCTGGACTCGATGACGACAACGACCGCCGAGAAGGTCGTCAACGGGGTGGACGCGGGCAGGTTGTTCCAGACCATCACCGCGATCGAACAGGATCCGGCGCTCGCGAAGTTCAACTTCCGGCTCATCAACTTCTGGGTCCGCGGTGCACACAACAGGGCGGTCGTCGCCGACTTCGACGGCGCTCGTACGTCACACCGCCGGGACAAGACGTACTTCGTCTACGACAAGGACGAACACCCGGCACTGCTGGGTGAGGACCGGGGCGCCAACCCGGTGGAGTACCTCCTCGCCGGACTCGCAGGATGTGTCACCACCACGCTCGTCTACCACGCGGCGGCCCGGGGGATCACTCTCACTCGGGTGGACGCCGAGCTCGACGGCGACATCGACCTGCGGGGACTGCTCGGCATGGCCGAGGACGTTCGCCCCGGCTACCAGAGCATCCGGATGACGATGCACGTCGAGGGGGACGCCAGCAGGGAGGAACTCGCCGATCTGGTAGGTCTCGCCGAACGCCGCTCGCCGGTGGCCGACGTCGTGATGCACGGCACGCCGCTGCGCCTCGCTCTCGCCGACGAGGGGACGTAACTCCTCAGAACGGCGGTAGGTCATCGTCGACCGTCCTGGTGCTCGCGGTGACTACTGGTTCGTCGACGGCCGGGTCGGTGAGGGATGGTGTTCGGCTGTGGTAGTGCCGGCCGTGGGGGTCGGTGAGGGTGTGTTCGCCGGGGCCGGTCTGGTGGAGTTTCCAGTTGCGGTCGGTTTTGGCTTTGTGGTGGCGTGGGCACAGGGGTGCGATGTTCTCTACGGACGTCGATCCGCCGTGGTGGTGTTCGGTGTTGTGGTCGAGGTGGCAGGTGGCGGCGGGTCTCCTGCAGGTGGTCCATGCGCAGCGTTGGTCGCGGGCGTGGACGAGTTCTGCCTGTAGTCCGCGGAGGAATCTTGCCGGTATGGGGTGCAGGTGCAGTAGGCGTCCGGTGACCGGGTGGGTGACCCCCACGGAGAATCTGGCTTCGGGGTTGTCGAGGTGGTTTGCGACGATCCTGGCGGCCACCTCGGTGATGACGGGTCCGAACCCGCCGAGCTCACCCGGCTGGGCGCACAGCCCCATCAGGGTGGTGAGCGGGATGTTCAGCTGCACTTTGGCGCGCGTTCGTATGGGCCCCCAGCTCGGTTGTGAGGAGCACCAGGGTGGTGTTGGTGATGTCGGGTTACCTTTCAGTGGATCAGGTGGATCAGGTGGATCAGGCAGACCCGGCGGGTCGGCCGTTTCGTCGGGTCTGCGGTTCTGCCGCGGAATCTGACCCGCGGTGGGGAGAACGGAGTTGGGACCGGAGGTGTTGGACCCCATGGTGCGAGCGGTTGCATTCTCTGCGGCCGTGGCGCGCGCGGCGGCGTCGTGGGCTTCAGTGTCGTGCGTGGTGGCGCAGTGGCAGGGGGTGTAGTGGGCGGTGGTGTTTGCGGTTCCGGCGGGAGCGCAGTCGCCGCAGTCACAGCCGGCGCTGTGCAGGTCGTGGTCGGGGTAGCGGTGAATGGGACAGTGCCCCTGTTCGTCTGGCGTCTGCTCGGATTCACCTTCGGTTCGTTCGGCCTAGTCCTGCTCGGCGCGGCCTTGAGCGGTGTCGCCGTGCGTTTGTTCAGCGAGCGGTGGGGTGGAGCAGTCTTTGATGTCGGCGGTGCCGGTGAGTAGGGCGGCGGCGACGTCGGCGCGGAGTTGGCTGAGGGTGCGGGTGTCGCCGGTTGCTTTGACTGCGCGGGCGATGGCGTCGATGTGGCCGTAGGCTTCGGCGGCCTGGTCTGCGGAAAGGCCGCGGATGGCGAGGTCGGCGACGCCGTCGACGGCGGGCCAGATCGCGACGTTGCGCCCGGACCTGGCGGCGCGGTGACGTTTGGCGGCGGCGTCGGGGTCTGCTGTGACGACCTCGGCTTCGACCTTGGCCCGCAACAACCCGCCCCGCAGTTCGAGCACTTTGGGGAAGATCGCGTCCTCGATGGCTGCCCACAGGTCGGGTTCGGCGTCGGTGATCCGGTCCACGATCACCCGCACATCGTTGAGCTCCAGCCCACCGGACGCGAGGGCCGCACGTACCCGCGGCAGCCGGGGCAGTGTGGTGGCCAGGGCCACGTACTGGTGGGCGCGGTAGCCGGTCCACCCCAGCAACGGCTCCAGGATCTCAGGTGTCATCGGATCCGGGGTGACACTGCGTCCGGCCGGGCCGTCAACCCTGCCGGGCTCGGCGTAGGCCAGCTCGTTCACATCGGACAGGCACTCAGCCTCCAGCCAGCAGATCAGCCGCCGCCGTGCCTTGATCAGCTCCTCCAACTCGAACCCGTTACACATGCTTCGGTCCACCGAGGCGACCAGCACTGCCAACCGCGGACCAGCCGACATCTCCGCCAGCCCTGCGGGCAGCACCCGACCGCCGGAAACCCCTTACCCACAAGAGGAATCCACGTCAACTTCAGCTTGCTTGAAACGCTGACGGGAGAGCTCGGTGAACGACTTGTGGTGGCAGGAACAGGGTCGTCCCCTGCGCTGGCCGACGACGTCCGCCCCGTGCGGGAGAGGATGCCATGGTGCTGACTGCTCTCCTGGTGATCGCTGCGACGTTCGCCACCGCGCTGCTGTCCGCCATAGCCGGGTTCGGTGGCGGGGTGTTGTTGTTGCCGGTGTTCGTCGCGGTGTTCGGAGCGCGGGAAGCGGTGGCGATCCTGACCGTCGTTCAGCTGGCGAGCAACGCAAACCGGGTCTGGTTCAACCGACACGAGGTCGACCGGCGCCTGGTCACGGTGTTCGCCTGCGGGGCGGTGCCGGCGGCTGTGGCCGGGGCGCTCCTGTTCGCGAAGGCGCCGTTGCCGTCGCTGACGAGGATCATCGGTGTCTTCGTGCTGCTCATGGTGGTGTGGAGGCGACTGCGGCCCGCGGCTGTGCACCGCGGCGACGGCCGGCGCGTGGGCAGGCAAGAAGATCGTCGACCGCCTCCCCGCCTCGACCTTCGTCGTGGTCATCGAAGTGGGCCTCGTCGTGTCAGGTGCGCTGCTGCTCGTGACCGGAGGTTGAACCGCGCGTCACACGATCTGGCGGAGCCGCCCGGTGTCGACGTCGTACAGGAAACCGCCGACGGCGACCGAGTCCGGAATCAGCGGGTGCGTGCGTACGCGCGTCACGTCGTCCCGCAGCTGGCTCTCCTGGTCGGCGATCGCGCCGAAGGTTTCCCATGAAGCGTCCTGCCCGCTCGCCTCGCCGACCCGGGCGCGCAACTCGGCCTCGGTGGCCGAGGCCATCGCGCAGCGGGTGTGCGGTATCACGAGGATCCGCTCGACCTTCAGCAGGTTGACCCCCAGGATGAGTGCCAGCAGCGCCTGGTGGGTGACTCGCCCGCCGGGGTTGCGCACCATCTTGGCGTCGCCGGGCCGCAGTCCCAGCAGGCCGAGGGGGTCGATGCGGGAGTCCATGCAGGTGACGAGGCCGACGCCCGCGTGGGCGAACCCGTCGAATCCCGCGAGCTGGAAGTCGGCTGCATAACGCTCGTTCGCGGCGAGCAGATCATCGAAAGCACCGGTCATGCCTTCGACGGTAGGCCGTGCCCCACGTGCCCGGGCAGGCAGGTCCGCTCAGCGCGCGCGGATCGGGCCGCGCTCGATGATCGACCGTGCCTCCTCCCGGGACAGCCGGGGCGGGACGTACTCGTGCCACCACGTGGCTCCGGCCTCCGCCAACGATGTGACGAGTTCGGGATGAAGACGCTACGACCGGCCACCGACAGATCGGGCGGCCGCGCGGATCCGCAGCTCAGGAGGATCGGTTCCGCAGCCGCGTGCGGTACCACCACATCGCACCCACACCCACCGCGAGCACGGCCAGCCCGATCGGCCGCGACAACGCGAGGTACGTCCCAGTCGGCACTGTGAGGGCGAGGACCACCAGCACACCGGCGTGAACCGCGAGCGTCGATCCGAGCAGAACGGTGAAGATCGTCGACGTACGACGCCGGCCCGGGTCCGACAGATCCCAGCGCATCCGCGGGTCGCGGGCGGCGAGGATCCGCACGAGTACGAGGTGGAGCGGCCTGCCCACGGCAGCAGAGCCGAGCAGCAGTAGCCCGAGCGGCCCGGTCACCAGGGAGTCCTGGAGTTCGAGCACGATCCGGTTCCCGCCGGACAGGGCGGAGATCACCAGAGCAAGACCGAAACCCACCAGCGCGGCCGCGCCGACCATGTCGAGGCGTCGTCGCAGTACGACCGTGGCGAGGGTTCCGAGGAGCGGAACGCCGCCGGCGACGGCGAGCGCGAGCACGTCGCTGCCGACGTGGGGCCGGACCATCGCGAAGACCACCAGGGGCAAGCCGGCGTTGACGGCGACCCGTGGCAGCAGGCGGCGCAGGGACGGGCGGGAAAGTGTCGGCTGGTCCGGTCGGTTGGAGGCGGTCGCTCGGGCAGAGGCGGTCCGCGGCGGCGTGGAGGAGGTGTTCATCGGCGGCCACCGCCCAACCGGGTGAGGGGAAGCCCCCGCCGGTACCGGACGACCCCGAGGCCGCCGGCGACGACGAGCAGAGCACCGCCGAGGACCGCGGTCCAGGTGGTTCTGCCGAAGAAGTGGGTGAGCCCGGTGACGAGCAGGGCCGCGCCGATGACGACGAGCCGTGCGATCATCGCGTTTCTCCGTTCTGTGAACACCTTGACTGGGGCGCCGCGTGGCTGGCTTGGGCAAGGCCAGAGTGGGGCGCGGGCACCCTCCCGGGCGTCGGCGTACGGGTGGAAGTACGGGTGGAACCACCACGCTGGGCACCGGCGGGCTCCACCCGTGGGTGGAGGACCGCCCGCGAACGGCGTACTACCGTGGTCGCCGTGCCCGCTGACCCGATCTCGGCCACCGCCTTGCCGGACGGGGGCCACGCGGACCGGCGCATCGCTCCGTGGTGGCTGCGGCCGGCTGGGCTCGCGCTGCTCGTCGTCGTGATGGGTCTGACCCTGCGCGACCGGCCGGACGAGTACGCCCACGGCCTGGACGTCCTTGCCCTGGCCGCGACGGCTGCCGTCGCCGTCGGCGGCGCGGGCCTGCTCGTCGAGCTGCCCCGTGGGCGGCCCACCTGGCTGACCGCCGCCCTCTTCGCCCTGCTGATCGCCGGCTCGGTGGTGGTCGTGGCGATCGAGCCGGACGGGCCGGGATTCGTCGGCGGGTTCGTCACCACCAGCGTGGCGGCCTCGAGCCTGCCCCGGAGGCCCGGTCAGGCGGTCGTGGCGTTCACGCTGGTCGGTATCGCCGTGGCGGGGCACTTCGGCGGGCACCGGTCGTGGACGACGATCCTGATCGCCGAGGCCGGCGCGCTGGCGTTCTTCCGCCTCGGGCAGTACGCCCGGCAGCTGCGCGCGCGGACCGAGCAGGCCGAACGCCTGCTGGCCGAGGTCCAGCGCACCAGGTCCGCCTACGTACGCGCGGCCACCCTTGCCGAACGCCAGCGACTCGCCCGGGAGATGCACGACGTGCTGGCCCACTCGCTGTCCGGACTACTGGTGCACCTGGAAGGTGCCCGGTTGCTGGCCGTTCAGGAGGGGGCCGGCCCGGGGCTGATCAACTCCCTCGACCGGGCGCGGGGCCTGGCCCAGGCCGGGCTCGGCGAGGCGCGGCAGGCCATCGGCGTACTCCGCGACGAGGACCTTCCCGGGCCGGACCGGCTACCCGCGCTGGCCGGGGAGCTCGAGCGCGATCTGGGGATCGCCTGCCGGGTCGAGGTGCGCGGCACGCCGTACGACCTGGGTCCGCAGGCCCGGCTGACGTTGTACCGCGTGGCGCAGGAGGCGTTGACGAACGTACGTCGGCACGCCCACCCCGACCGGATCGACGTATGCCTGAGCTACCAGCCCGGCGGCACCCGGCTGACCGTCGAGGACGTGGCCGCCTCCGCCGCGTCGGAGCTCGCCGCCGAAAGCGGTAGAGCACCCGGCTACGGCGTGAGCGGCATGCGCGAACGCGCCGAACTGCTCGGCGGCGAGCTGACCGCCGAGCCGACCGCGACCGGCTTCCGCGTCACCCTCTGGCTGCCCGTGCGCGACGCCGAGATGCCCGCGGGCGGCGACGCCGAGATCCCGATGCGCGACGGCGAGGTGCCGGCGTGACAGGCGAAGCGCGCGGCAGGAGCGAGCCGATCCGCGTGCTGCTCGCCGACGACCAGCGTGTCGTACGCGAGGGGCTGGCCATGCTCCTCGGCCTGCTGCCTGATGTGGAGGTGGTCGGCACCGCCGCGGACGGCGAGCAGGCGGTCGAACTGGCCGGGCAGTTGCGCCCCGACGTGGTCCTGATGGACCTGCGGATGCCCCGCTGCGACGGCATCGAGGCCACCCGGCGGCTGCGTGCGGAACCCGGGGCGAGCCAGGTGATCGCACTCACGACGTACGCCGACGACCGGTCCGTCCTCGACGCCCTCCGCGCCGGGGCACGCGGCTACCTCACCAAGGACGCCGGTGCGGAGGAGATCCGGGCCGCGCTGGTTCAGGTCGCCGACGGCCACGCGGTGATCGACCGGGCCGTCCACCACCATCTCGTGGACGCGCTCGGCGGAGCGGCGGAAGCTGAACCCGCCGGCGAGCCCGGCCCGGCTCGTGCCCGCCCGGACGGGTTGACACCGCGCGAGGCCGAGGTCCTGGCCCTGATGGCCGAGGGGCTGTCGAACGCCGAGATCGCCGGTCGGCTGGTGGTGGGCGAGGCAACCGTGAAGAGCCACGTCAACCGTCTGTTCGCCAAGCTCGGGGTACGCGATCGGGCCCAGGCCGTGGCATATGCCTATCGGCGCGGTGTCGTACCGCCCGGAACGTCAGCGACCTGAAGCGCGGGCCGCGGCGAGGGCGGTGTGGCGGTGCAGCAGCGCGGTGGTCACCGGCCCGACCCCTCCGGGCACGGGCGTCAGAGCTCCCGCCACCGCCGCGACGGCCGGGTCGACGTCACCGGCCAGCCCGCCGTCCGGCGTCGGGTTGGTGCCGACGTCCACGACGACCGCACCGGGGCGTACGTGGTCCACGCCGATCAGCCCCGGACGCCCGACGGCCGCCACCAGCACGTCCGCCTCCCGGCACAGCGCGGGCAGGTCAGTCGACCGGGAGTGGCAGACCGTCACGGTGGCGTGCTCGGCGAGCAGCAGGAGCGCCGCGGGTTTGCCCACCACCGTCGAACGACCGACCACGACGACGCGCCGGCCCGCGAGTGGCACCTGCTCGTGGCGCAGGATCTCCAGCACCGCCTGCGCGGTCGCGGGCGCGAACGCCTCCGCCGAGCCGGTCGCGAGCAGCCCCAGCGATGTGGGATTGGCGCCGTCGACGTCCTTGACCGGGGCGATCGCCGTGCCCAGGTCGGCCAGGGTGACCCCGGCCGGCAGCGGGGTCTGGCAGATCACCCCGTGCACCGCGGGGTCCGCGGACCTTGCCTTCAGGTGGCCGGCGAGGGTCGCCGCGTCGGCGCCGTGCAGGGTGTCGACCAGGCAGGTGATGCCGAGCCGCTTGCCCGCCCGGGCGATCGAACGGACGTACCACGCCGTTCCCTCGTCGTGGGTCGGCACCACCACGGCCAGGGTGGGAACGATCCCAGCAGCGGTCAGCCGGGCCATGTCGTCGGTGGTTCGCGCGTCGATCTCCGCCGCGACCACGCGCCCGTCGATCCGGTGGGCCGCGGTCATCGGGTGAGCTCCCGGCGGATGTCGGCGACCAGGGCGCGACCCCGCTCGGCCACAGCGAGGTGCTCCTCCAGATCGGCTGTCAACTCAGCCTTGACGTCGCCGTCGGGCAACGAGGACAGGTTGACCTCGACGTTGACCGCGGCGGACTCCGCGGCACCGGCGGCCGCCGCGGCGGCGACCGCGAGGTCGGAGACCACGTGCGGGTTGGACCTTCCCCGCAGCGACTCGGCCAGCGCGACCACGTCGGCCGCGGCAGCGGCGATCGCCAGCGGCGGCAGGGCGGCCGCATGGGTCGCGGACCGCACCGCGTCGCGGCGGGCGGTGCGTTCCTCCTCGGTCGTACGGGGAAGGCGGTAGGCCGTCATCAGTGCGGTGAACGCGGCCTCGTCCTCCCTGCCCAGCCGCAGCGCCTCCGCGCGCAGAGCGTCGGCCCGCTCCCGGACCTGGGTCGCGTTCTCCTCGTGCGCGGCGTGGACCGGCTTGCCGATCGTCAGGTTGGTCACCATCGACACCAGCGCCGCGCCGATCGCGACCTGCATCGCCGCGGCCGCACCGCCACCGGGGGCCGGGTCGGCGGATGCCAGGCGTTCCAGCCACCCGGCGATCGTGTCGGCGTTGGTGTCGGCGATCGCGCCGGCGTTCGGACCGTTCGTGCCGCCCATGTCGTCCATGCCGTTCGCGTCGTCCATGACGTCCTCCCGTCCCGGCGCGGGGCCCGCGCGCGAGCAGGATAGTGCCCGCGAGTCAGGCCGCCGGAAGCCGGACGCGGAACGTCGTGTCGCCGGGCCGGCTGCTCACCCGTACGGTCCCGCGATGGGCGTCAACCACGGCTTGCACGATGGCCAGGCCGAGCCCGGTGCCTCCGCTGGCGCGGGTGCGCGAGGTGTCGGCACGGTAGAAGCGGTCGAAGACGTGGGCGACCGCGGCCGGGGGTACGCCGGGCCCGTCGTCGTGGACTTCCACCAGGGCGTCACCGTCCTCGTCGCGGACCCGCAGGTCGACGACGGTGCCGGTCGGGGTGTGGGCGTGGACGTTCGCGAGCAGGTTGGCCAGCACCTGGCGGAGCCGGCCCTCGTCCCCGTTCACCACGAGCGGGTCGGCGGGCAGGTCCAGCCTGATCGGGCGGTCCTGGCCGCGGACCCGGAAGTCGCTCGCGGCGTCCACCGCCAGCCGGCACAGGTCGACCGGGCGGCGGTCGAGCGGGCGGCCCTGGTCCAGACGGGCGAGCAGCAGCAGGTCGTCGACCAGCAGGCTCATCCGGTTCGACTCCGCGGCGATCCGGCGCATCGCCGTGCCGAGTTCGGCGAGGTCGAGGTCCTGGTCGAGTGCGAGGGTCCCGTCGCCGTCCCTCGTCGAACGGTCGAAGAGCTCGGCGTATCCACGTACGGTCGACAGCGGTGTCCGCAGCTCGTGGGAGGCGTCGGCGATGAACTGCCGCAGTTGGCGCTCGGCCTCGTTACGTGCCTGGAAGGACGCGTCGATCGCCTCCAGCATGTGGTTCAGCCCCGAGCCGAGCTGACCCACCTCCGTCTGCGGCGGCAGCACCGGCGCCCGCAGCCGCACCGCGGCTTCCGGGCCGGTGAGGTCGGTCTCGGCGATCCGCCGGGTGGTGGTGGTCATCCGGCCCAGCGGAGCCAGCCCGACCCGGATCAGGATCGAGCCGAGGACCGCGGTGACAGCCAGTCCGGCCAGGCCGACCGCGAACTCGATGAGCACCAGCCGGCGCACGGTGTCGTTCAGCCACCGCAACGGCAGGCCGACCACCAGCCGGGCGCCGTTCTTGAACTCCGTGGCCACCAGACGGTACGGGCCGGGCAGCGCGCGGTCCTCGAACGTACGCGGGGACTCGACGGGCACCTCCCTGGCAAGCCTGGCCTGCTCGGCATGCGACAGGTCCCGCACGTGCTCGGTCGCGCCGCGGGTCGCGGGCAGCATCGCCGATCGGCTGCCGTCGGCGCTCACCACGAACCGGACCGCGTCCTCGGGCGGGATCTGCCCCCGGTCGGCGTCGTCGTCCCCGTGCAGGAGAGCGTCCCTCGTCTGTGCGGCGACCTGGCGCAGCTGACCGTCGGTGCGATTGAGCAGGTACGTCTGCAGCGCGTGCGTCGTCGCGACCCCGCCGGCCGCCAGCACTCCGGCGGTGAGCAGCAGCACCAGGGTTAGGACACGGCGCCGCAACGGCTGACGGGCGAGGAACCCTCGCGCCGCCGTGTAGACCGAACGCCGGCGGCTCACGAAAGCGGCGGGCGGAGGACGTAGCCGACCCCGCGAACCGTGTGGATCAGGGGCTCGGCGTCGACGTCGATCTTGCGGCGGAGGTAGGAGATGTAGAGCTCGACCACGTTGGCGTTGCCGCCGAAGTCGTAGTTCCACACCCGGTCCAGGATCTGCGCCTTCGACAACACCGTGCGGGCGTTGCGCATCAGGAAGCGCAGCAGCTCGAACTCCGTCGGGGTCAGCTCGACCAACCGGTCACCGCGGCGTACTTCGCGAGAGTCCTCGTCGAGCATCAGGTCGGCGACCCGCAGCCCGGTGCCGCGGGGGACCGCGGCGGCCGCGCGGCGCATGACCGTGCGCAGCCGGGCGATCAGTTCCTCCAGGCTGAACGGCTTGGTGACGTAGTCGTCGCCACCGATGGTGAGCCCCCGTACGCGGTCCTCGGTACCGTCGCGGGCGGTGAGAAAGATGACCGGCGCGTCCACCCCTTTGGCGCGAAGTGCCGCGAACAACGCGAACCCGTCGGTGTCGGGCAGCATCACGTCCAGCACGATCGCGGACGGCCCGAAGTCGCGGGCCTGGGTCAGCGCCTGGTCGGCGGTCCCGGCGACCATGGTCTTCCAGCCCTCGTACCGCAGCGCGGAGGCGATCATCTCGGCGAGGTAGCGCTCGTCGTCGATGACCAGCACCCGCACCGGCGGGTCGGCCACGGTGGCCCGCCCGGTGTGCTGGGTGGCCTCGGTTCGTGCCGTACGTTCGGATTGTTCGATTGGTGCCGTACCTTCCGTACCAGGCACAGGGTCTCCTCGTCGGGCTGCCGCCACCGGCAGGCGCCGGTGCGAGTCCCCCGCGGTTCTCTACTACACACCTTCGCCGTCGGGGCTGGGAGTTGGGTGTGGGTTTCCTGTGCGTTCGCTGTGAACGCGGAAGCCGCCGGCTCGGTTCACAGGGCGCGGACAGTATTGTCACCGGGTTCCCACAGGTCGGTCGGCCACGGTGGTGTCCATGCGTGCTCTGATCGTGCGGCACTCGCCGTGGCTGGTGTGGGCCGGGGTCGCCGTCGGCGCCGGGGGCCTGACCCTGCTGTGGTGGACCAGCACCCTTCCGCCGACCTCCTTCGGCGCGCAGCTGACCGAGGCTGGTCGGCTGACCGGGCTGTTCGCCGGCTACCTGGTGGTGATCCTGCTGGTGCTGATGGCCCGCCTCCCGCTGCTGGAACGCCAGGTCGGCACGGACCGGCTGGCCCGGATCCACAGCATGGTCGGACGTTACGTCGTGTGCGTGACGGTCGCACACATGGTGCTGATCTGGCTCGGGTACGCGCTGACCGCGCATGCGTCTCTCGGCGCTGAGGTGACCGACCTGCTGACCGGCTACCCGTACGTCCTGTGGGCGGTGATCGGCGCGGGACTCTTCGTGCTCGTGGGGACGGTCTCGGCCACCGCGATCCGCAGCCGGGTGAGGTACGAGACGTGGTATCTCCTGCACCTGCTGACCTACGCCGGCATAGCGCTCGCGTTCTGGCACCAGATCCTCACCGGTGCGCAGTTCGTGCCGAACGCCGTGGCGCGGTGGGGGTGGATCGGTGCGTACGCCGCCGCGACGGCGTTGCTCGTCTGGTACCGCCTCCTCGTCCCGATCCGCAACCTCTGGCGGCACCGGCTGGAGGTGGCCGCCGTCCGTACCGAGGCGCCCGGCGTGGTGTCGGTCTACCTCACCGGGGCCCGCCTGGACGAGCTCGGCGCGGAGGCGGGGCAGTTCCTGCGGCTACGCTTCCTCACCCGGAACGCGTGGTGGCAGTCGCATCCGTACTCGCTGTCCGCCGCGCCGAACCCCAGCTGGCTGCGGGTCACCATCAAGGCACTCGGTGACCACACCGAGCAACTGCAGCGGATCCGGGTGGGCACCAGGGTGCTCGCCGAGGGCCCGTACGGCGCGCTCACCGCTCGGCGGCGCAGCCGGCACGGCGTGGTGCTGATCGCCGGCGGGGTCGGGGTGACCCCGCTGCGTGCGCTGTTCGAATCGCTACCGGCGGAGGAGGGCAGGCTCACCCTGATCTACCGCGCCAGCAGGCACGAGGACGTCGTGTTCCGTCACGAACTGGACGAGATCGCCGCCGACCGCCGGGCCGTCGTGCACTATCTGGTCGGCCCTCCGGGTCCCGGTCAGGAACCGGCGCTGCATCCGAACTGGCTGCGCCGCCTGGTGCCCGACGTCGCCGAGCGCGACGCCTACCTGTGCGGACCCGGCGGGATGATGACCACCGCGATGGAGTCGCTGCGGGAGTGCGGGGTTCCCGCGCGCCGAATCCACCACGAGGACTTCAACTTCTGATGAAACGCATCGTGCTCACCGCGCTGACCACCATCACCGGAATCGTGCTGCTGCTGGGGGTGAAGTCACAGACCGGTGCGCCGGGCCTGGCCACCGCGGCGGCGCCGGGCGCCGGCGCGACCGGATCCGGGTCGACGGCCACCAAGCGCACGCCCACACCCAAGGTGACGCCGACTCCCACGGCTGACCCGACCCCGCGCAAGAAGAAGTTGACGGCGACGAAGAAGCCGTCCACCGGGACGAAGACGAGGGCGACACCCAGGGCGAAGGCTGCCCCGAAGGTGCAGGCCGCGCCGAAGAAGGTCGTCCCGAAGCCCAAGCCCGTGACGAAGGTGAAGGTGGCGGGGGAGACCGCGGACACGCCGTACGGCCCTGTGCAGGTGCAGGTCACCCTGGTCGGGCACCGGATCACCGACGTCACCGCGCTGCAACTGCCGGGCGGCAACCAGCGAAGCTCCGAGATCGCCGGCTTCTCGGCACCCGAACTGCGTAAGGAGGCCCTGTCCGCCCAGAGCGCACACATCGACAGCGTGTCCGGCGCGACGTACACCAGCGAGGGCTACAGAACCTCGCTGCAGTCCGCGCTCGACAAGGCCGGCGCGTGAGCGCGGCGACGGCTCCGGGCCCGGTCCGTCATGTGGAGTACGTGATGGGTACGGCGGTGACCATCGACGTCCGTGACACGCGGGTGGGCGCCGGCGCGGTGGATGCGGTCGTCAGCTGGCTGCACACCGTCGACGCGACGTTCAGCACCTACCGTCCCGACAGCGCGATCAGCCGGCTCGACCGCGGCGAGGTCGGACTGGCCGACTGCCCGGACACGGTCCGGTCGGTGCTGGCGCGGTGCGAGGAACTGAGAGTGGAGACGGTCGGCTACTTCGACCCGAGGTACGCCGGGCGGCTCGACCCGTCCGGACTGGTGAAGGGATGGTCGATCGAGCAGGCCGACCACATCCTGCGGGCGGCCGGCTCGCAGGCTCACTGCCTGAACGCCGGCGGCGACGTCCTCGCCCGTGGCCGGCCCGCGCCCGGCCGGTGGTGGCGCGTCGGCATCGCCGACCCGCACGACCGCAGCCGGCTGGCGACGGTCGTCGAGGGCGCGGACATCGCGGTCGCCACGTCGGGCACGGCCGAACGCGGCGCCCACGTCGTCGATCCGCGCACCGGTGAACCCGCCACCGGGTGGGCGAGCGTCACCGTCGTCGGCCCGGACCTGCCCACCGCCGACGCCTACGCCACCGCCGCACTGGCGATGGGCGAACAGGCGCGTGAGTGGCTCGCCGGGCGGACGGGTTTCGAGGCGTACGCGATCGCACCCGACGGCACCACCTGGGCCACGCCCGGCTTTCCCCGATGAGTTCGAGCTCCCCGATGAGTCGAGTCCGGTAGCCGCCGGACAGCGGCGGGACTACCTTCTTCGTACGACGTCGAGCACGGCATGGCGAGCCCGCCGGGGGTGCAGCCCGACCGCGCGAAGGGGGACGCTCGTGTCGGACGAACGCACGCGGGCAGAGGTTCGGCTGGGTGGGCACTGGCGGCAGGTGCGGGCGGCGATGCTGCTCACCGCCTTGCTGTTGCTGGTGCAGTGGCCGATGCGGCATGCGGTGCAGGCCGGTGAGCAACCGTGCGCCACACCCGCGCGGTTGTCGCTGCTGGTCGACACCGGACTGATCTGCGCCTACCTCCTCGCCGCGTGGCGTGCGCACGGCTTCGTGGCGCTGGTGCGGCCGGCGGGGGACATGGTTCGCCGGCGCGCGTTCGCGGGTGCGGTGCTGGTGAGCGCGGCCGCCTTCCTGGACGGGGTGGAGAACGTCGTGTTGTGGCAGCGGTTCGGCGACCGATCCGCGACCGGCACGTGTCCCTCGCTGTCGGTCGGCTGGCTGACCGGGGCGTTGTGGGTGCTGTGGATCGGTGGGTTGTTGCTGGCCGGGACGGCGTTGGTGACCACCCGGTACGGCTCGCTGAGCCGAACGCCGCCGATTGGTGGGCAGGCATCCAACGGGCAGGCGGCCGGCGGGCAGACACCCGACGGGAAGGTCGCCGCGGACCTCACCAGGCACGACCGCGGCCGGCAGATCATCTGCTGCTCCGGCGGCGGCATCCGGTCGGCGGCGTTCTCACTGGGAGCCCTGCAGGCGCTGACCGACGCGGGTGAGTACCAACGTTCCTCGACGGTGATCGGCGTCAGTGGCGGCGGCTACATCGCAGCGGCGTTCCACTTCCTGCGGCGCTCCCTGGTCGACGAGGGACGCACGTCGCCGGGCGAGAGCCCGCCATACTCCATGGGCAGTCCCGAGCTCGCCCGGCTGCGCCGGCACACCCACTACCTGATGCCCTCGCTGGCGGTCGGCGCCCGCGCCATCATGTCCCTGCTGTACGGCGCCGTTGTCAACCTGGTGTTGATTGGGATCCTGATCCGGGCAGTGGCCTGGGTGCTCGGCTGGGCGATCGCGGAAACCTCCGTCGTACGCGGCCTCGGTGGCGCCGACGCGTCCACGGACTTCGGCAGCCTGCCGACGTGGTACTGGCTGGGCGCCGCCGGTCCGCTGGCGATCGTGGTGGTGCTGTTCCTGGCGGAGGTGCTGGTCGACCGGTTCCGCGTCCCGCCGACCTGGCTGCGCAGGGAGGGCCGGGCACTGGCCCGGCTGCTCCTGCTGCCGGGGATCGTCAGCCCCCTGCTGCTGTTGGGCGTTCCGCTGGTCCTGGTGTGGGCGAACAACCTCGGCCCTGGTCCGGCCGGCGGTCACTCCGGCCTTCTCGGCGGGCTGACCGACGGAGTGGTCGGCACCGCGAGCGGCGTCGCCGGACCGCAGGCCACGAACGCGAACGCCGCGGTCGACTCGCAGTTCGGCTTCGTCACCCTGGCCGCTCTCGGCGCGGCGTTCATCGCGCTGGCCCGGTCGGCCTGGAAAGGGATCCAGACCATCTCCGCGGGGGTCGGTCCCAGCCTGCGCAGGCGGATCCTCACCTGGCTTCGTACCCACCTGGTGCCCTGGCTCGGCTCGGCGCTGCTGGTCGTGGGCGTGCTCGTGGTGCTGCTGCGCTGGACCGCGGGGTACGCCGCCAGTGAGGAGTGGCGCTCGCGCTGGTGGGTGGCCGGTCTGTGCGCGGCGATGCTGGTCGCGACGCGGATCTTCACCGACGCCACCCGCACGTCCCTGCATCCGTACTACCGCGAGCGGTTGTCGGTGGCGTACCTGGTCGGCCGGGGACACTCCGAGCGGGAGGCCGAACGCGCCTACCCGACACCGCTGCCGTACTCGCGGTACGCCGTGTCGCCGGACGGCGGTCCGCAACTCGTGATCGTCGGCTCCGCCAACGCCGCCGACGCGGACTTCATCCCGCCGGACCGGGGCTGTGTGCCGTTCGTCTTCGACCCGGAGCTGACCGGCATCGCCGGCGACGTCACCCTCCCCGCGGAGGGGCTGGAACCCACCGCGGAGTACGAGGTCCGCGCGGACTACCACCATCGCGACGTGACCCTGCCCGGTGCGGTGGCGATCAGCGGAGCCGCGTTCGCGCCGCTGACCGGGCGCAACAACGCCAGTACCCGCCCGATGCGGTTGCTGTTCGCGGTGGTCAACGCCCGGCTCGGCGTGTGGCTGCCCAACCCGTACTGGGGTACGACGTCACCGGCGGCCGCGCTCGCCCGCCGCTGCGGCGACCTGGCCGAACGCCGGCGAGGCGAGAGCCGAACCGGGATGCTCACCCGGCTGGCCTCGGCCACCGCGTACGCCGCGTCGATCGCGGACAAGCCGGGCGCCCACCAGTTGTTCCGGGAGGCGTTCGGCCGGGCGTCGATGTACGACCGCAGGCTGTACGTCACCGACGGCGGCCACTACGACAACCTCGGCCTGGTGGAGGCACTGCGCCGCCGCCCCGCCCGGGTCGTGGTGATCGACGCGTCGAACGACGTGGAGGACTCCTTCGCGGCGGTGGGCTCGGCGATCGCGTCCGCCCGGATGGATCTCGGCGTCGACGTCAACCTCGACCTGCGCACCCTGCAGCGCCACGGCGGGGAGCGGATCGGCCGCGGCTGGGCACGCGGCCGGGCGACCTATCCCGAGGGCGGCACGGCCGACATCCTGCTCGTCAAGGCCGTGTTGGCAGGCGACCTGTGCTGGGACCTGGAGACCTACGCCCTCGAACACCCCGACTTCCCGCGGCACACCACCGGGGACCAGTTGTACGGCGAGTTCGACTTCGAGGCCTACCGCGCGCTCGGCGAGACGTTGACCCGCGACCTGCTGCACCAGGTCGAGCGGGAACGCGCTCACGGCGTACCGGCCGGCGACGTCCCGGCGGCGGGCGTTCCCAACTCGAACTGGCCCACCGACGACGTGCCGGCCGTCAGACCGGGGTGATCTCGGTCGGCACCGCCTCGAACACCCGGATGTCGGCCGGCCCCTCGGCGGTGTCCGCGAGCACCGCGTCGAGGGCCGCCATGTGCGGACTGGCCAGGTGCTCGCGCAGAGCGTCCAGGTCGGTCCACTCCTCCACGCAGGTGAACAGGCAGTCGTCCTCGAGGTCGGCGACGAAGGCGTAGTGCAGGCAGCCGTCGTCGTTGGTGCGGACCGCGTGCTGCATGGCGATCAGCGCGGCCACGGTCTCCATGCGGCGTTCGGGTCGGGAGCGGAGTACCGCGTGTACCACGATCATGGGCCAACCCTACGGGTCCGCTCAGCGCGGGGACCGGGCTTCGGCGAACGCGTCGAAGACCAGCCTGCGAGTCGTCCCGTCCCAGCCGAGCATGCCCATCGTGGACAGGCCGTTGTAGTTCTGGTTGTAGCCGGCGCGCTCCTTGTAGTCCTTCAGCACCCAGAACGTGTAGCCGGCCATCCACGGCCGGCTGGGCGCGGTCACCTGGTCCCAGTGGGAGACGAAGTTGGCGGCCTGCCACTCCTCGGTGCCTGCCTCGGCCGGCGAGCCGTGCTTGCCGAGATAGGACCAGGTGCCGTTCTCGGTGATCAGGATCGGCTTGTCCGGATGGTTGCGGTGCACGGCGTCCAGCGTGGTCCCGAGGTCCTCGTTCTTGCCGTAGAAGTAACCGAAGTACTCGTTGAAACCCACCACGTCGGCGAGGTCGAACGCCGGGTCCCAGGAGGAGTACGACGCCCAGGTGACCGGCCGGTCGGACAGGTCGACGGCCTTCACCGCCGCCTTCATGTCGGCCAGCCAGGCGCGGTAGACCGGCGCGCCGTTCCCGTCGATCGTCGACTCGTTCTGCAGACCCCACAGGATCACCGAGGGATGGTTGTGGTTGTTCCACGCGGTGGCCAGGGCGAGCGCGCGGGACAGGCCGTAGCTCTCGGTCTGCAGCTTCTGCTGGTCGGTGTTCACCCACATGGTGTCCCACTCGTCCATCAGCAGCAGGCCGTTGCGGTCGGCCCAGTCGTAGACGTACGGGTGGCGGTTGTAGACGCAGTTGCGCAGGAAGTTGGCGCCGGCCGCCTTGACCTGGCCGAGTTCGTGGTCGTACTCGGTGTAGGTCATCGACCGGCCGGACCGGTCGGTCTCCTCGTGCCAGTTGGTTCCCTTGAGGAACAGCGGCCGGCCGTCAAGCTGGAGGTGCGTACCGTCCACCTCGATCTCGCGTACGCCGTAGGTGGCGGCCAGGGTGTCCACCGGCCGGCCGTCCTCGGTGGCGGTGAGGGACGCCCGCGCGGTGAGAACCCGCGGGTCCTCGACGCTCCAGTGCGGCGCACCCGGCACGTCGATTCGCGCCGACGGCACCGCCACCCCGCCCGCCGGCACGTCGACGGGCACCTGGACGGGCCGTCCGGTCGAGCCGCGCCCGGGATCGAGGCGTACGTACCCGTGGAAGTCGGTGTCGCCGTTGTTCTGCACCACCACCCGCGCGTCGAGGGTGTCCGCCTTCGCGTCCAGCAGCACCTTGGCCAGGTTGACCTCGGGCACCGACTCCAGCCACAGCGAACGCGTGAGCCCTGCGTAGGGCCAGTAGTCGACGACGCCGGGCGGAAGCGCGTGGTCGTCGCTGACCTTCTCACCGGTCCCGTCGTAGGCGGTGTAGCTCGCGCGGCGGTAGACGCGGACGGCGATGGTGGCCGGCTGTCCGGGCCGCAGTGCGTCGCCGACCGGCAGGGCGAACGCGGTGTGGCCGCCCTCGTGCTTGCCGACGAACGTGCCGTTCACCCAGACGTCCGCGCTGTAGGAGGCGGCGAGGAACGCCAGCCGGACGTGCGTACCGCGCCACGACGCGGGCACCGCGACCTTGGTGCGGTACCACGCGTACCCGTCCTCGAGTGCTCCGCCCTTGCCGAAGTCGGCGCCGTCGTAACCGGCCCACCCGTCGTTGTCCTTGAGATCCCACGAGGACGGCACCGCGATCGAGTCCCACGTCGAGTCGTCGGCACCCGGCTGTTGCCAGCCGGCCGTCAGGCCCTGGTTGCCGGGGTCGTAGCGGAACCGCCAGGTCCGGTCCAGGGAGAGGTAGCGCCGGGTGGGTTCGTGGCGGGCGTAACCGTCGAAGGACGGCATCACCTCGCCGTAGGAGAAGACCACGTTGGTGCCGTCGACCGCACGGACCTCGGTGCCCGAGGGCTCCCGGGAGCCGTGCGGGTCGCGGACCACGCTCGCCGGCGCGGCGCCGGTGGTCGTGGTGGTGGTGCCGCTCGGTGCGGCCAGTGCCGAACCGCCGAACGCCGAGCCCGCGAACGCCGCCACCGCCAGCGCGAACCCGGCGGCGACCGCGGTGAGCCGTGTCCTTCGACCGACCTCCGGACCTCGCATCGGCCGTCCCCTTTCGTGGGACCCGCGGGTGCACCGCGCGGATGATCTTGGTTGATCGCGGTCACGCTAGGTGCGGGTCCGGTCGCTGGTCCAGCATCCGGCCGGACCCGGCCGACCAGCCGAGGCCGCGCAGGGCGATCGGCTGGCCTAGGGTCTGGTCGCATGCGCGCTCCGCTGGTGCTCACCGGTCCGCCGGCCGTGGGCAAGACGAGTGCCGGGCGGCGGCTCGCGGAGTCGCGGCCGCGAGGTGCGTACGTCGACGTGGACGACGTACGCCAGCTTGTCGTGGCCGGCGGCGCCGCTCCGTGGGACGGCGACGAGGGGGTCCGCCAGCAGGAGCTCGGCGTACGCAACGCCTGTCAGCTGGCCCGGCGGTTCACCGCCGAGGGGTTCGCCACCGTGCTGACGGACGTGGTGACGCCACGCACGCTCACGATCTACCGGGCCGAGCTTCCCCGCTGCCTGGTGGTCCGGCTGCGGGTGGACGTCGCGGAGGCGCGGCGGCGGGCCGCGACCCGGCCGGTGCATCTCACCGCGCAGGAGTTCGCCGCGCTGCACGCCGAGGACGCCGCGGCCGAGCCGGCCGTGGACGCGGAGCTGGACGTGACCGGCCTGTCCCTGGACGACCTGGTGGCCGAGCTGTCCCGACGGTGGGCCGCGGCGTAAGCGCTCCGGTGCGGTCGGTGGCCAGGTCGACGTCCTCCCGCGTGTGCGGCCGGAGTCGGCCCGGGATGCCGTACGCCGAGAACGCGGCTCGTTCGCCGATCTCCCTGAGCTAAGGTGTCTGCGGCTAAAGTCTTGACATCGAGAGGAATCGCAGGTGTCACATCCCGCCGGCCGAGGCGAGCCCGGCACCAGCAGCACCGGCAGTTCCGGCAGCAACCTCCACCCCGACGCAGCAGACTCAGCGGACTCCTCCGACGAACCGCTCGACTTCCGGCAGCCGTCACCGCCTGCCCAGGAGACACTCGGGGCCGAGGACCTCCGAGACGACAGCGCCACCCACGACGGCCGGGCCACCGGCCCGGGCCGGCGCCGTTCCCGGTGGGACCTTCGGCGGATCGTCGTGGACACCCGGCCGCTGTCCATCCCGGCGTACCGCAGGCTGTGGACGTCGACCGCTGTCACCTCGGTCGGCAGTCAGCTCACGGCGGTCGCGGTGCCCAAGCAGATCTACGACATCACCGGCTCCTCGGCCTACGTCGGGCTGGCCGGTCTGGTGGCGCTGGTCCCGCTGGTCGTGTTCGCCCTGTGGGGCGGCGCGATCGCGGACGCCGTGGACCGGCGCAAGCTGCTGCTGGTCACCAACACCGGCATCGCCGTCACCTCGCTGCTGTTCTGGGCGCAGGCGTTCGCGGGTGCGCACTCGGTGTGGGTGCTGTTCGGGCTACTCGGCCTGCAGCAGGCGTGTGCCGGAGTCAACCAGCCGGCCCGCAGCGCCTCCATCCCACGCCTGGTCCCCGCCCACCTGCTGCCCGCGGCGAACGCGCTCGGCTCCACCGTCTTCCAGATCGGCTCGATCATCGGGCCGCTGCTGGCGGGCGTACTGATCCCGGTCCTCGGCCTGTCCACGCTGTACCTCATCGACTCGGTCGCGCTCACGGTGACGATCTGGGCGGTGTGGCGGCTGCCGGCGCTGCCGCCGCTGGCCGGTGCTCCGCGGCGGGCCGGGCTGCGGCACGTGATCGAGGGGTTCGGCTACCTCGCCACCCGCAAGGTGCTGCTGGTCTCCTTCCTGGCCGACGTGATCGCGATGGTGTTCGGCATGCCCCGGGCGCTGTTCCCTCAGATGGCCCAGCAGACGTTCGGAGACCCGCCCGGCGGCGGCTTCGCCCTCGGCATCCTGTTCGCCGCGATCCCCCTCGGTGCGGTGCTCGGCGGCCTGTTCTCCGGCGCGTTCTCCCGGGTCCGCCGGCACGGCGTCGCGGTGATCGGGGCGGTGTGCGCGTGGGGGCTGGCGATCGTCGGCTTCGGCCTGTCGCCGTGGCTGTGGCTGGCGGCGTTCTTCCTCGCCGTGGCCGGCATGGCCGACCTGGTGAGCATGGTGTTCCGGGGAACGATCATGCAGTCGGCGGCCAGCGACGAGATGCGCGGACGGATGCAGGGCGTCTTCACCGTCGTGGTCGCAGGTGGGCCGCGGCTGGCCGACCTGCTGCACGGCACGGCCGGCGCGGCGGTCGGCACCACCGTGGCGGTGAGCGGCGGCGGCGTCCTGGTGGTGGTCGCGATGCTCGCCGCGGTGGTGGCGTTCCCGATCTTCTGGCGCTACCGCGCCCAGGACAGCTGAACCCCGAATGAACCCGGAACGAAGGGACCCGCGAGCGAATGGAGCTCCGATGACCAGGCGCTTGCTGCTCACCGGCGCGGCGGGCGGCGTGGCCGCGATGCTGGCACCCGGGTTCGGCACCCACCCCGACCTCGACGGCTGGGATCTGGTGCGTACCGACCGGGTGGAGGGCCGAGGGACCGATCCGGTGGACGCCGTGGACGTCGTCGGCGACCTGGCCGACCCGGCGTTCCTCGCCCGGGTGACCGGCGGCGTGGACGCGGTGGTCCACCTGGCCGCGAACGCCGACCCCACCGCGTCCTGGGACGACCTGCGGGTCCCCAACGTGGACGTGGTGGCGGCACTCCTCGCCACCGGCGTACCCCGGATCGTGCTTGCGAGCTCGGCCCACGCGATGGGGCAGTACGCCCGGCCGGGCGCCCCGCTGATCGACCCGTCCTGGCCGGCCGCGCCCTGCTGCGCGTACGGCGCGACGAAGGCGTTCGGCGAGGCGCTGGGCCGTGCACACGCCTACCGCACCGGTGCGTCCGTCGTCGCGCTGCGGCTCGGGGCGACCACCGAGCGCCCGCTCGCCTCCAGTGCCCTGGACGGCTGGCTGGGCCCGGACGACCTGCGCCAACTCGTGGCCCGCGCGCTGGCGGCGGACGTGTCGTACGCCGTCTGTCCCGGCATCTCGGCCAACACCCGGAGCCGCTGGCTCACCCACAACGCGATCGGCTATCACCCGGAGCAGGACTCCGAGACCTACGCCGGGGAGGTGCCCGCCGACGACAGCTGGGGCCTGTGCGCGGGGAGGTACGGCCCGGACGACACGACTCTGCCCGGTGCCCTGGCGACCGGCAGGGGATAGTCTTCATCCCCTGATTCGTCCCTGCGAACCGACAGAACCCCTGGTCAGCGCCCTGTATCGGCGTCCGGCCGGGCAACTTCCCCGGGATTCCCCGAGAACGGAGACCGTCGTGGCCGCCACCCACCAGGTGATCCTCGACACCGACATCGGCTCCGACGTCGACGACGCGCTCGCCCTGGCGATGATCTTCGGTGCGCCCGAGATCGAGCTGCTCGGCGTCACCACGGTCTACGGCGACGTCCGGCTTCGCGCACTGGTCACCCGGCGGCTGGCCCGCCTCGCCGGCCACGACGGTCTGGCCGTGGTCGCCGGCGCCGAGCGTCCGCTCACCGGCGCCGACGCCTGGTGGGCGGGTTTCGAGGGTCGGCTCTACCACGACCTCGGCGCGGAGGCCTACCTCGAGGACGTCAGCGCGGTGGAGTTCCTGACCCGGACCGTGGCCGAACGGCCCGGCGAGATCGACGTGGTGGCGATCGGCCCGCTGACCAACATCGCCGAGGCGATCAGGGCGGACGAGAGCTTCGCCCGCAACGTACGCCGGCTCCACGTGATGGGCGGGAGGTTCGACCGGCCCGAGCCCGAACACAACTTCCGCAGCGACGCCGTGGCCGCCGCCGAGGTGTTCGCCTCCGGCATCCCGGTCACCGTGGTCGGGCTGGAGATCACCACCCAGGCCCGGATCGGCCCGGACCACCTCGGCGAGATCGCCGCCGCCGGCGCGCTCGGCCGCCAGTTGGAGGCGGAGGTCCGGCAGTGGTGGAACTTCACCGGCGAGGAGTCCAACGTCCCGCACGACCCGCTTGCCGTGCTGGCGATGCTGCGGACCGACCTGCTCGGCTCCCGCCCGGTCACGATCTCGGTGGAGCCCGAGGGCGAGCGGGCCGGAGCGAGCACCGCGACCGACGACCCGCAGAGCCGCACCCGCGTGGTCACCTCGGTCGTACTCCCCGACGCCGTCGACCACCTGGTCAAGCTGATCGCCACGGCCGGGCACTGCGGCCCGTCCTGACCAGGTCGTGGGGCAGGCCGGACGGACGCCCCGTCCCGCCTGCACCCCGCGCCGCCAGTCCGGTCGTGGCCAGGTACGGGAGTACAGAGCCCCGCTCGAGCTCAGTCCGCGCGGGTGAAGGTCGCGGACGCGCCGGCCGGCAGGCTGTAGCGGTAGGTCGTGTCCGCCCAGGTGACGTCGAACGTCGCCGCCTGGTCGCCGGCGTTGTAGTAGACCTCGAGCGCGGTGCCGTCGGGTGTGGTCGCCGTACGCCGCAGCAGGTCCGCGTTCGCCGCCGGTGGCTGCTCGCCGCCTGATCCCGGCCCCGATCCGGAGCCGGTTGCGGCAAGCACGTCCGCCTCGTGGATCGACCACCAGCTGCCGGAGCTTCCGGTGTTGACGATGCGGACGTACCTCCCGGTCACCGGCGGGAACAGCACCCGCAGTTGGGTGGCACCGCCGCCGCGCGCCACCGGCTCGCCCCAGGACTTCCCGTCCTCGGACACGTAGACCTCGTAGCCGCGGGCGAAGTCGCCGGGGCTGGCGGAGGTGTCCAGGTGGAGTTCGTCGAACGTCGTGGACGCGCCGAGATCGACCTGGAACCAGTCGCCCGGCGTCATCCCGTGCCCCGTGCTCCACCTGGTGGCCGGGTCGCCGTCGATCGCCTGTCGCGGCGGGTCGTCCGGACTGCTCGCGCTCGCGGTCGCCGTCCAGTTCGTACGCGGCAGGGGAGCGGACGCGACCGGGGCCTGCAACGACGCGCCGGTGGGCAGGGAGTATCCGAGCCAGGAGCCGTTCACCCTGACCTGGTTGAGCCGGCTCAGCAGGTCGGCGTCCCAGGAGACTGTCAACGCAGCCTTGCCCGGCCGCTCGAAGTGCACGTCGGTGGTGCCCAGCGCGCCGTCGCTGGCGGTGGCGTCCTGGGTTCCGCGCCAGGTGTAGGTGGCCGCAGAACCCGCGGGCAACGTGGCGTCGAACCAGAGGTGTCCCCAGCGCACGTGGAACGTCGCGGCGGACCTGCCCGGGTTGAACGCGATCAGCGCCTTGGAGCCGTCCGGGTTGACGAACGCGACGTTCTGCACCGCGCCGTCGGTCCCCGCGGCCGGCGCGCTGGACGCGATTCGACGCGCGCCGGGCCGGACGAACTTGCTGGCGTGCCCGAGTGCGTAGTAGTCGACCGTCCTCGACCAGTTCCAGCGTCCGTCCGCGTCCTTGGTGACCTTCAGAACACCGCGGCAGGTGAGGCAGCCGCCGTTGGTCGGGCCGTTGTCGCCGTCCAGCGCCATGTTCCATCGCACGACGGACTTCGCCCACTCGCGAGGAGCACCGACCACCAGCGACATCGCGCCGGCGAAGCCCGCGGCGTCGTCGCCCTCCCACGTTCCCCCGGAGCACTCGGTGTGGAAGGCCGGCTTGCCCGGAAAGTTGTTGTGGGACAGGGACTGCGCGCGCACGTCCCCGGCGTAGCAGTGCCAGGCCGTCCCGGCGACGTAGCGGGAGGTGGCCGGGTCGGCGTACAGGCTCTCGGGGTAGCTCACCACGTCCCAGTTGTGGTCGTAGCCGAGAATCCTCGTCGGCAGGCCGGCCTTGCGCAGGGTGGGGCCGAGGTGATCTCGGATGAACGTGGCCTCCTTGTCCGGGCCGAGATCGAGACCGGGATAGCCCGCGGGTACGTAGAGCGGCTCGTTGTTCGGGGTGACGTAGGAGATCGGCACACCCGCGTCCGCGTACGCCCTGACGAACTTCGCGAAGTAGTCGGCGAACGGCTGGTACGCCTCCGGCTTCAGCGTGCCACCGACCATCGAGTCGCTGGTCTTCATCCAGCCGGGCGGGCTCCACGGCGAGGCCATCAGCGTGAGCCTCGGGTTGATTCGCAGCGCGTCCCGCAGAACCGGGATGACATACGCCCGGTCGTGGTCGACGGAGAAGTGCGCGAGCGTCGGATCGGTCTGCCCGGCGGGCATGTCGTCGTAGGAGTAGTTGCCGTTCACCGCGAAGTCGCTGGCGCCCATCGGCTGGCGGACGAAGCTCAGCCCGATGCCGTCACGCTGACCGAACAGCGCCCGCATCGCCGTCTCCCGGCGGCCGCGGTCCAGCCTGGTGCCCACCAGCCAGGCGGAGGAGTCGGTGAACGAAGCACCGAAGCCCTCCATCGACTGGTACTTCCGCGTCTCGTCCACGGTGATGGTGGTGCCCGTGGGAGGAGTTCCGCGCTTCCAGTTCAGGTCCGGTTGCCGTGTCAAGTACACCTTGCGCGCCGGGTCGGTGAGCCAGTTGCCCACCGTGATGCCGGTGCCGGTGCCGGTGCCATTGCCGTTGCCGGCACCGGTTCGCACCGCGGCGTCTGCCGGGCTCAGCGAGGCGGCCAGCAGCAACGCACCGAGGACGACGGCGCCCAGTCGTCGCGCAGGTCCTGCAGACATCGGCCCACCTTCCTTTCCGGCGGAAGCTAGGCGGTCGTCGCGTGTGCGGTCAATGCCCGTCGTACGGCACGTCCAGATCGGTCAGGCCTGGTCGACAGTCCGTGAGCGACCGCGGTGAACGTTCAGGACCGTTTCACGGTGGTTTCGCACCTCGGCTCAGCCGCCGGGACGAGGTTCGACGGTGACGGTCGCCTCCGCGGTGGTGTCGTTCACGGTGAGGCGAAGGGTGATCCTCCCCGGCCGGTACGCGGTGAGCGTGCCCGTCCGCGGGTCGAGTACCGCGATGTGGCCGGGCCGCCGGTCGGCGGGGTCACCGATCCAGACGTTGGCCGAGCCGCTCCAGCGCGCACTCATCGGGTACGCCACCGGCATCGTCCTGCCGTGTTGTGTCAAGGTCGTCTTGACGGCAGTCGACTGACCCACGGTCAGGCTTTCCGGCGCGGTCACGGTGAGCGTGTCGACGTGCGGGCGCACCTGCGTGCGTACCCAGTCCGGAGCATCGTGGACCGGGTCGCGGCGGGCGGCCGCGGCCGCGTCCGGCGTCACCGGGTCCACGCCCCACAACGACCAGCCGGTGAAGCCGCCGTCCTCGGGCCGGGTGGAGGGGGTCTTGGCGGAGTTGCCGTTGACGAAGTACGGCACACCGTCCACCCGGTCGGCGTGGAAGGTGCCCACGTGCCCGCCGACGAATACCGCTCCCTTGCCTGTCGTGCGCTGGAAGTCCGACAGCCACCGCTCGATGGTGGCGGCCTCCTTGCGGTCGCCGAGCTCGCTGGCCCGGCTCGGCGTCGGGTCGCGCGGCGGGACGTGCTGCACCAGAACCACCGAGCCGACGTCCGGGTCGGCGGCGGCCGCGTCGAGCCGGCTGCGCAGTGTGCGCAGCTGCGTCCAGTCGCTGCCGCGGATCGACAGCCGCGAGGTGTCGAAGGTGAGGAACCGTGTGCCCTCGTGGTCGAAGACCCGGCTGGTGGCGCCGAACTCCGCCTGGAAGTTGGCGATGTCGCCGCCCATCACCTCGTGGTTGCCGGGCACGTAGTAGTACGGCACCGTACCGCCGAGTTCCTCGTCCAGTACCTGTTTGGCGAACGCCAGGTCCGCGGGCGATCCCTCGTCCACCAGGTCGCCGTCGATGACCAGGAAGTCCGGGCAGGCGGCCCGGATCTCCCGCAGCGTGCGCCGGGCGGACCTCACCAGGTCGCTGTCGGGATCGCGAGCGACGAACTGGGCGTCCGACATCACCGCGAACCGCCACGGCTGCCCGCCGACGTCGGTGTTCGCGGCGATCAACGGGTCCTTGCGGATCGGCTGTGCGGGTACGTCCACCGACGGCGGCACCAGTGCGGTGAGCTGGTCGATCACGATGCTGCCCTGGTACTGCGCGTCCGGCCGGGTCTCGGCGGAGTAGTACCGCCGAAGCCGCAGCGGATACTGCGTCCCCGCGGGCACTGGAAACTCCAGCTGCTGCCAGCCGGGCTTGGTGAGGTAGCCGGCGCGCATCGCGGGCAGCAGTTGCCCGGCGCCGTCGTACACCTGCAGGCTCGCCCACTCGCCCTTGCCGCTGGAGTCGACCCACAGCCGCAGGGCTCGCGGCCGGCCGGGGATCTCCACCGTGCCGGTGGGTACGGCACCGCCGGTGCGGGTCGCGGTCGAGGCGGTGAAGTCGTAGTCCAGCCGAAGTCCCCTGCCCACCTTGCCCTCGGCGGAGCCGACCGAGCCGGTGGCGCGTTCGCCGAAGAAGTTCCAGGCCGAGGAGTCCTCGAAGTCGGCTACGACCTTCTCCTCCAGGCCCACCGTGACCGGGAAGACCGTGCTGATCTGCCGGCCGGTGACGTTCACCGTGGCCGTGACCAGTACCGAACCGCTTGCCTGCCTCGCGGTCACGACGTACTGGCCGGCGTCGTCGGTACTGATGTCGAGCAGGTCGTGGTCGTAGTCGAGGGTGAGGTCGGCGGGTTCGATCGGTGCCGCGTAGCCCTCCCGGTCGTAGCCGAGGACGCCGAGCTTCGTGTGGTCACCCTCGCCGGGCAAAGCCACCTGGTCGACGGTCGGGCCGAGCCGGGTGAGCGGCCTGAGCACCTGCAGGGCGGTGGATCCGGTGACGTCCCGGTCGTACGCGGTGACCGTGGCGGCGCCGGTGGTGCGGGCGTGGAAGACGCCTTCCCGGTCGACGGTGCCGGCGTCGGAACCGCCGCTGGTACGCCAGCGCGGGGTGCTCGCCGCCGGGCCGTACGTCTCGTCGTACCCGGTGGCGGTCAGCCGGCGGGTCAGCCCGGGAAACACCCGGTCGGGGCGGGCGGGTGCGACCGCGGACGAGCCGGCCGCCCGCTCCGGATCCAGTGTGGGCTCGACCCACAGCCCACGCAGACGACCCGAACCCTCGGGCGCGAACAGGCCGAGGCCGTTGGGGTCGTGGCGTTCGCTGCCGTCGGAGGGGTGGTTCTCCACCCGCACAGTCTGCTCTCCGGGCTTGCGGGCGACCATCGTGGTCGATCCACCGCCGTCGAGGTTGACCGCGTTCCAGGCGCCGAGTTCGACCATCATGTCGGCGAGTTCGTCCAGGCCGAGCCCGTCGGAGAATGCCGGCTGGCGGCCGTCCGCGGCGAGCAGGAACATCTTCGTGCCGTCGCGGGAGAAGCCGACCGCGGTCCGCGGCGCGGGAGGAACGTTGTTGCCCGCACTGGCCTTCTGCGCGACGCCGTTGACAACCAGCAGTTGACGGCCGTTCAGGGCGGTCCGGATCTCCTTGTCGTCGGCGGTTCTGGCGCGGTAGTCGATGCTCACCGGATCCCCGACGGTGAGCGCGGCCAGCGTGTCCGCCCCCGCGTCGCGGCCCACCAGCACGAACCCGTCGGAGGGAACCTCTCCGGAGCCCGCGCTGTCGCGGACTGCGGTGACCCTGCCGCCCACCACTTCCACCTCGGCCACCTTCGCCGCGCCGGTGGTGGCCCGGCAGCGGCAGTAGCTGCCCCACAGCGGGGTGAACGCCTCGATGCCGTCGGTGGGCAGGGTCGGCTTGTTCACCCCTGCCAGGGAAGCCGTCTTCTCGCCCGGCAGTGCGATGGTGCCCGTGAAGAACACCGATCCGATGCTGCCCAGCCCGTCCGGAGTGATGATGGCCGCGGACTTCTGCCACGTGGGGCTGGTGTCCGGCGACTGCAGCAGGGTGCCGTCCTTGATGCCGACCCCCAGCGGCGCGTTGGAGTTGTTGATGTCGAAGAAGTCGCCGTTGACCGCGGCGACCGCGCCGGCCTGCCGGGCCTGCTCGGAGATCGGCGCGCCCGAGGCGACCCGGCCCGGGAAGAGGTAGCCGACCGAGGTTCCCTTGGTGAGGTCGACGGTGAGCGAGTCCGACTGCAGCCAGTTCGGCGTGCCTGTGTAGGCGTCCGGTCCGTACCGGTCGAACGACCGCAGCGTCACCCCGGGCGCGACCGGCCGGGAGGCGGTGGCCGTCTCCAGCCGGGGAGCGACGTCTGCCGCCCGTGGTGCCTGGGCGGCACGCCGGTCGACGCTGCTGCCCGGATGGTCGGCGCTGTCGGAGGTGGCCGAGTGCAGGTCGTACCGCGGGTCCGGCCGCGTACCTTGTGCCGAGGCGTTCGGCGGCGATCCGGTGGCGGTGCCTCCGGCCGCCAGCCCGACCAGGACCGTGCAGCCGGCCAGGAGCGAGGCGAACGTACGTAGGCGCGCGCGGGTCTTTGGCGAAGCCACAGAAGCCACGAGGTTCCTCCCCAGGGATGCCGGACGGCACCTCGCAGTGAACTCGACCGGGAGACGAGTTTCCAGACCTCGACCTGAAGCGGAAGAAAACTCCGGCCGTCGAGTAGGAGAGGCGACCGGAGGAACAGGCGCCGGACGTCTAGCGCGTCGGCGTCAGAACCTGAACGGGACGGCCGTTGAGGTACGCCGCGATCGCGTCGACCGCCGCGGTGTACCACTCCTCGTACGTCCGCCGGGTCACGAACCCGATGTGCGGCGTCAGGATCGTGCGCGGCGCCTGCAGCAGCGGGTGGTCGGCCGGAAGCGGCTCCTGGTCGTAGACGTCGAGGCCGGCGCCGGCAAGCCGGCCCTCCTCCAGCGCCCCGACCAGCGCCTTCTCGTCGACGATGGGACCGCGGGAGGTGTTGACCAGGTAGGCGGTCGGCCGCATCAGCGCGAGCTCGTCGGCACCGACCAGACCGTGGGTGCGGTCGCTGAGCTTCAGGTGCACGCTGAGCACGTCGGACCGGGCGAACAACTCGTCCTTGGCCACGCGTTCGGCACCCGCCGCGGTCGCCGTCTCGGAGGTGAGGTTGGCACTCCACGCGAGCACCCGCATGCCGAACGCCTGCGCCACCGGCACCATCGCCCTGCCCAGCCGGCCGAGGCCGAGCAGCCCGAGCGTCGAACCCGCCAGGTCGGTGCCGACCGTCCGCTGCCAGCCACCGGCGCGCACGGCTGCGTCCTCCTCGGGTACGTGGCGTACCAGCCCGAGGATCAGTGCCCAGGCGAGCTCGGTGGTGGCGCCGCCGCTGCCCGGTGTGCCGCTCACCACGACGCCGTTCTCGTACGCCGCCTCGAGGTCGATGGCGGCGTTGCGCATGCCGGTGGTGACCAGAAGACGCAGGCGGGGCAGGCGTTCCAGCACCGAACGCGGGAACGCCGTGCGCTCGCGCATGGCCACGATGACCTCGTAGTGGGCCAGGCGTTCGACGATGGTGTCCTCGTCGGGCAGGCGGTCGTGGAAGAACGCCACGCTGGTGCGGTCGGGCAGGCTTCGCCAGTCCGCCATCCGCTCCGCGACCGCCTGGTAGTCGTCCAGAACCGCCACCAGTGTCATCGGCGTACGCTCCTTCCTCCGCGTGGCCAGCGCCCGCCCCGGCAGGGCCTGGTGACCACCACGTCGCTGGGCGTACGTACCCTAGACGGGCGAACCCGCGCGCTCCTAACCGGCGTAGGGGAGCACGGGCAGTCCGCGCACCCCGGGGCGTACGGAGAACACCGCGCCGGCGGTCGGCTGCTCGTCGTCGGACAGCCCCTCCCGGGAGGTGGTGACGAACAGTTCGTCGAGGTCCGCCCCGCCGAACGTGCACGCGGTGACCTGCTTGACAGCGGGGATCTCGACCACGCCGTCGAGCGTCCCGTCCGGAGCGAACCGGCGTACCGCCGAGCCGCCGTACATCGCCACCCACAGGTAGCCTTCCGCGTCCACCGTCATCCCGTCCGGTCCACCCCAGTCGCCGGGGACCTCCACCACGGGGCGGCGGCTTTCCACCACCAGACCGGACTCCGGGTCGTAATCGAACGCGTCGACCCGCCCGGTCGGGGTGTCGATGTAGTAGGCCACCCGGTGGTCCGGAGACCAGGCCAGGCCGTTGGAGATGGTCACGTCCGGGAGTACGACGGAGGCAGTCCCGTCGGGGTCGAGCCGGTAGACCGTGCCCGCGCCCTTGGTGGAGGCGTACGCCATCGACCCGCAGTAGAACCGCCCCTGCGGGTCACAGCCGCCCTCGTTCATGCGTACGCCCGGGTCGTCCCACAGCTCCGGGAGCCGTTCGACCGAACCTTCGGCGTCCACCAGCGCGAAGCCGCGTTCGATCGCCACCACCATCCCGCCGGACGTACGCGGCCGGAACGCCGCCGCCACCTCGCCCACGTGCAGCCGCTCGACATCGCCACTGGCCAGGTCGGCGGTGAGGATGTCGCCGGCGAGCATGTCCACGAACCGCAGCCCGCCCCAACCGGCGTCCCATACCGGTCCCTCTCCGTGGTAGGCGTGTGGCCCGGTGACCTGCTCGGCTCTCATGGGTCCTCCGTGGGGGTCTGCGCCGCGACGACGTGGGAACGACTGCGAGCAACGTTCGCACCGACACTAGTCGGCGCGGGAGGGCATGTCAGGAACAGACAGGTGAACGCGCGTCCCGGGCATGGCCTCCCGGTGGCCGGCGAGGCGATGCTTGGGATGGCCTGGTGTGGATCCAGGTGTCGAAGAAGCCTTTCGCGGCGAAGGGAAACACCATGACCACGGTCACTGAGCAGGTGCCGGCACGGCCCGGTCCGGTGCTGCACGAGTCGGTCTCGGACGCGCTGATCACGCAGATCCGCGAGGACGGGTTCGGGGTGCTGAAGAACGCCCTGTCGCCCGCGGAGGTCGCCGAGATCAACGCCGAGGCGGCCCGGTTGTGCCGCGGTGAGCTCGGTGAGATCGAGCGGGTCACCCGGGCCACCGCCGAGGAGTCCGACGAGGAGGTGATGCGGCGCTACCTGTGCATCCACTTCCCGAACAAGCTGTCGGAGGTGATCGCCCGCACCTACCACCACCCGAAGATCGTGGACGTCCTCACCCGGGTCATCGGCCCGAACGTCAAGGCCATGCAGTCGATGCTGTTCATGAAGGCGGAGGGCAAGCCGGGTCAGGCCTGGCACCAGGACGAGTTCTTCATCCCCACGCGCGACCGCTCCCTCACCGCGGCCTGGATCGCGCTCGACGACGCCACCATCGAGAACGGCTGCCTGTGGGTGCTGCCCGGTTCGCACAGGCGCGGGGTCATCTACCCCGACCGCGAACAGGACGACGAGCGCTTCGACTGCACGGTCGAGCTGTACGACTTCCCGTACAAGGACGAGGACGCGGTGCCGGTGGAGATTCCGGCGGGCGCGGCCATCATCTTCAACGGCTACCTGCTGCACCGGTCGCTGCCGAACACCGGCAGGCACGGCTTCCGCCGGGCGCTGACCAACCACTTCATGAGCGCGGAGTCCCTGCTCCCGTGGGGTCGCGTGCCCGACAACACCCACGTGGCGAAGTACGACTACCGCGACGTCGAACTCGTCGCCGGCGAGGATCCCTACGCCTACAAGGGAACCGTCGACATCGCCCGGCCGAGCGTACGCCCGGACAAGGAGGGCGGCTGCGGCCGCTGACCACCTGAGAGTCCCGGCCCAGGTCACGGGGGCGTTCGCCAGCCCGGCCCCGAGGGTGAAGTATGGGCGACAGCGCACCCCGGACCCGGCCCGCGCCGACCAGGAGGTGACCTCAGGTGGCGACTGCCGAGAATGGTCGGGACATCACGCTGGACGACGTGACCGTCACCGACGAGAGCGTCGTCAGGCGGGCGGTGACGGCGGCCTCGATCGGCAATTTCACGGAGTGGTACGACTTCGGCGTCTATTCGTACCTCACCGCGATAATTTCGAAGGTCTTCTTCGCCGACCTGTCTCCCGGCCTGGCCACGGTCGCCACCCTGGGTACGTTCGCGGTGTCGTTCCTCGTCCGTCCCTTCGGAGGCCTGGTCTTCGGTCCGCTGGGCGACCGGATCGGCCGGACGAAGGTGCTGGCCACCACCGTCATCCTGATGGCGTGCGGCACCACTCTGCTCGGCCTGGTGCCGAGCTACGCCGCGATCGGCGTGGCTGCTCCGCTGCTCGTGCTGTTCGCCCGGCTGGTGCAGGGGTTCTCCACCGGTGGCGAGTATGCCGGCGCGATGACGTTCATCGCCGAGTACGCCCCCGACAGGCGGCGCGGATTCCTCGGCAGCTGGCTGGAGTTCGGCACGCTGACCGGCTACACCTTCGGCGCGCTGCTGGTCACGCTGCTCACCACCGTCCTGGGTGACTCGTCGATGCAGTCGTGGGGCTGGCGGATCCCCTTCCTGCTCGCGCTGCCGATCGGGCTGGTCGGGCTGTATCTGCGCATGCGGCTGGAGGAGACGCCGGCGTTCGAGCAGCTGGTGGAGAAGTCCGAGCACCACGAGGGAACCTCCACCAGGGACGAGTTCCGGCTGATCTTCACCCGGCACTGGCGGGCACTCCTGCTGGTGGGCGGCCTGGTGATCGCGTGGAACGTCACCAACTACATGCTGACCAGCTACATGCCGACCTACCTCACCACCACGTTGCCCAGGCACGGCAAGCACGGGACCACCACCGGCGCGTCGAACGTGCTGCAGATCGTCGTGCTGGTTCTCCTCATGGTCGTTGTGACCTTCCTCGGCCGGCTGAGTGACCGGGTGGGGCGGCGCCCGATCCTGATGACCGGATCCCTCGCCCTCGTCGTGCTCGGCCTGCCCATGGTGCTGCTGCTCCAGGTCGGCGGGATCGGCCCGACGTTCCTCGGGCTGATGGTGATGGGGCTGTCGCTGGTGTGCTTCTCCTCGACCGCGCCCTCGACGCTGCCGGCGATGTTCCCGACCGAGATCCGGTACGGCGGGCTGTCCATCGCGTTCAACATCTTCGTGTCCGCGTTCGGCGGCACCACCGCGGCGGTGATGGGTGCGCTGATCCTGGCCACCGGCAACCTCCTGTGGCCCGGCTACTACCTGATCGGCGCGGGCGTCATTGGTGCCGTCTGTGTGTACTTCGTACGGGAGTCCGCGCGCCGTCCGCTGGCCGGCTCCAACCCCGCGGTGTCCACCGAGGAAGAGGCGCGGGAACTCGTGGCACAGGCGCAGGCCGACCGCTGAGCCTGACGGCGAGGTGGCTTTCGCGTTGCCTGTACCGGTTGCGTCCTTGATGTCAAGCTAGCGTTGCTCGGCGGCGTGAACGCTTCCAGCCGGTCATAGCATGGCGATAGACCTGTCCACCTCCTCATGGAGGAGAGGGCCGTGAAGCTCAACATGATCGCTGTCTACAGAGCTCCCGGCTACAGTCGGCGCCAGCTCGTGGTGTGCTGTGAGGAGATGCTGCAGGAACTGCGGGCGTCGGAGACCAGGGATCCGTCCGTGGGTCACGCCACCGTCCACCCCGACCTGCAGTCCGGCAGCCTGGAGGTGGTCGTCCAAGCAGAAGGTGACACCTACGACGCGGCCGCCGACCGGGCAGCTCGACGGCTTGATCAAGCCGTCACGGCGGTGACGAGGGACTCCCCGGCCGCTCTCGAGGAACTGCACTCGGAGTTGTGGTGCCGCAGGACCACGGACAAGTGCAGAACCCGGGCCGACCAGGAAGCGTCGCGAGCCAGGCCCACAGGAGTGGAGGCACGGAGAGGCACCCACCCGTACGCCCAGCGAAACCTGGCTCTCCGGCTGGTCGGGATGTGCGGTTTCGCCGCGTCCGCCATCCTTGCCGTCTCCGCCGTCCAGCACGGTGGGCTCGACATGCTCCTGATCATCGGGGCGGCCCTCTCCGCGATGCTCGCGGCGGCGGCATGGACGTACTTGGTGGTAGCGGACGTCAAAGCCTGCGTCAGGGAGCCACGACGGCCCGAAGACGCCGATCGGTGAGCCGAGGCGAGGGGCGGATCCACTCGGGACCCGCCCCTCGTCAGGCGCTCGTCGTGCCGTGCGGCCGGCGAAACCTCAGTGGGACTCGCGCGGGACCTCATGGCCGCGGGAGCCGGCCAGGAAGTCGAAGTCCACGCCCTCGTGCGCCTGGGTGACGTGGGTCGTGTAGAGCCAGGCGTACCCGCTCTTGTACTTCTGCTCCGGCGCCCGCCACGCGGCCCGGCGGCGTTCGAGTTCCTCGTCGGAGACGTCGAGGGTGATGCTGCGCGCGGGCACGTCCAGGATGATCCGGTCACCGGTCTGTACGAGGGCGAGCGGCCCGCCGACCGCGGCCTCCGGCGAGACGTGCAGGACGACCGTGCCGTACGCCGTACCACTCATCCGGCCGTCGCAGACCCGCACCATGTCGGTGACGCCGGCCTTGAGCAGCTTGGTGGGCAGCGGCACGTTGGACACCTCGGGCATGCCGGGGTAGCCCTTCGGCCCGGCGTACCGGATCACCAGTACGTCGCTCTCGGTCACGTCCATGTCGGGGTCCTCCGACACGGCGTGGTAGTCCTCGGGGGAGTCGAAGACCAGCGCGCGTCCCTCGTGCTTGAGCAGGTGCGGCGACACCGCTGACTGCTTGATCACCGCGCCGTTGGGGGCGAGGTTGCCCGACAGGACGGCCGTGCCGGTGCCGGCGGCCTGGAACGGCTCCTCGATGGTGGTGATGACCTCGCGGTTGAAGCACTCGGCCTGGGCGTTGTTGTCCGCGATGCCCTTGCCGGTGACGGTGATCTGCTCGGAGTGCAGGAGTCCGGCTTCGGCCAGCTGGCGCAGCACCACCGGCAGCCCGCCGGCGTAGCAGAAGTCCTCCATGAGGTACTTCCCAGAGGGCATGAGGTTGACCAGCGTCGGCACCGGCCGGGCGAGCCCGTCGAAGTCGGCCAGGTCGAGCTGGACGCCGAGCCTGCGGGCCAGGGCGAGCAGGTGCACGATCGCGTTGGTCGAGCCGCCGATCGCGGCGTTGGCGCGGATGGCGTTCTCGAACGCCTCGCGGGTGAGGATCCTGCTGGGACGCAGGTCCTCCTCGACCATGCCCACGATCCGGCGACCGGCCTCCTGGGCGACCTCGTAGCGCCGCGCGTCCACGGCCGGCCAGGTGGCCGACCCGGGCAGCTGCATGCCGAGCGCCTCGGCGACGCAAGCCATGGTTGACGCGGTGCCCATCGTCATGCAGTGCCCGTTGGAGCGGGCCATGCAACCCTCGGCGAAGTAGCACTCCTCCTGGGTCATCTTGCCGGTCTTGAGGTCTTCCTCGAACTTCCACACGTGGGTGCCGGATCCGACGTCCTGGCCGCGGTACTTGCCGTTCAGCATCGGGCCGCCGGTGACCATGATCGAGGGCAGGTCGACCGAGGCGGAGGCCATCAGCAGGCCGGGCGTGGTCTTGTCGCAGCCGGACAGCAGGACGGTGCCGTCGAGCGGGTTGGCCCGCATCATCTCCTCGGCCTCCATGGCGAGGAGGTTGCGGTAGAACATCGCCGTCGGCCGCAGCAGCGACTCACCGAGGGCGAGCGCCGGGAACTCCAGCGGGAACCCACCTGCCTGCCACACGCCCCGCTTGACCGCCTCGGCCACCCGGTGCAGGTGGGCGTTGCAGGGAGCGAGCTCGGACCAGGTGGTGGCGATGCCGATGACCGGTCGCCCGTCGAAGACCTCCTGGCCGAAGCCCTGGTTGCGCATCCAGGACCGGTGGGCCATGCCCGTGCGGCCGGTCGCGCCGAACCAGGCCCGGCTGCGTAGGCCGTTCGTCTCCCCTGTCATCACATTGCTCCTTCGGTCGGTTCACCGCGCGTACGACAACGCCGGCGACAGTCTAGAGATCCGTCCCGCGCACAAAGCCTAGACATCAGACGTATCCCGGTCTCTCCTTTGCCGCTGACGGTCGCCGGCCCGGCACCCAGCATGGGCGGTAGGTGCCGACGGCAATGCGGAGCGTGGCACTTCGTCTCGGATGCCGGTCGGGCGGCCGGTCGTCGGCGCGAACACGTCGCGCCCGGGCCACGGGCATGCAACATTGGCACGCACGCGAAACTGGTACGCACACGAACGCCAGGTTGCCGGGTCGGGACGAGAGGACGAGGGAGAGACGGTGCGAACGCCGCGGGCTCCGGTCGGCCAGCCGCGCTTCCTCGGCTACCTCCTCGCCCGCGGCCTCAGCTTCGTAGGCGACAACGTCTGGTGGATCGCCGTCGGCTGGTCGGCTGCCCAGCTCGGCGACCCGCGCCTCACCGGCATCGTCCTGGCCGCTGCCGGGGTTCCCCGGCTGCTGCTCATGCTGCTCGGCGGGGTGCTGGCCGACCTGCGCGGCGCCCGCCGCATCATGCTCGCCGCCGACCTCGCCGCCGGGGGAGTGGCCCTGGCCGGCGCGTTCCTCACCACCGGCGACGCCCGGCCGACGGCCGCGCTGCTGATCGCGCTCGGCGTGGTGTTCGGCACCATCGACGCGTTCTACCTGCCCGCCGCCAACAGCTACCTCGCGGTCCTGCTGCCGCATCACCAGCTCCCCAGGGGCGCGGCGATCCGCCAGCTCGTGCGCAGTGTCGCCGAGGCCGGTGGCCGGGGGCTCGGCGGCGTACTCGTCGCACTCGGCGGGTTCGCCCTCGCGGCGTACGTCAACGCCGCCACGTTCCTGCTCTGCTTCGCGATCCTGGTGCTGGTTCGCCCGAAGTACCCCATCCAGCGGACAGCCGAGCGGCCGCGGATGCGCCGGGCACTCGGTGACGGACTGCGCTACGTCGCAGGTCATCCGCTGCTGCGCGGGCTGGCCGTGGTGACCCTGGTCCTCAACGCCGTCTCGGTGCCGATGGAGACGGTCGGCCTGGCGCTGAAGGCGGAGAACCTCCAGTGGGGCGCCGCGGGATACGGCCTGGCGGCCGGTTTCCTCGGCGGCGGCCTGATCGCCGGTGGCCTGATGGGTACGCTGCTGCGGCCGCCGTCCCGGTCGGGCCTCGCGCTGGCGCTGTGGCTGGTCGCGGCGCTGCCCGGGTTCGCAGGGCTGGTGTTCGCCACCGACCTGTGGCTGGTCTGCGCGTCGGTGGCGTGGTGGTCGCTGTGCCTCGGCCCTTCCAACGCCATCCTCAGCGGGCTGCTGCTCACCGCCACCCGGCCGGACGTTCTCGGCCGGGTCCAGAGCGTGGTGACCGTGCTGTCCAGTGCGATGACGCCGCTGGGGACGGCCACCTTCGGACTGCTGGTCGGGTTCACCAACCTCACCGCGGTCGGCGCCGGCTGCCTGGTGTGCCTGGTGGTGACCGCCGCGTGGATGCTGCTCACTCCGGCGATCAGCCAGGCCGAGCTCCTTCCGGCCCGTGACCGTGGGCCGGCCCCGGCCGAGGGCAACCCCGCCTTGTCGCCCTGACGTTCACCCGGAAGCCGTCAGCCCTTCAGGCCGGTGCCGGCGATGCCCTCGACGATCCGGCGCTGGAAGAGCAGGAAGACCACCAGCAACGGAAGTGCGCCCAGGATGGCCGAGGCCATGATCGAGGCGTACTGGATGCCGTACGCGCTGGAGACCGTCGCCAGCCCGACCGGCAGGGTCATCAGCGGCGTGCTGGTCAGCACCAGCAGCGGCCACAGGAAGTTGTTCCAGGACCACACGAACGTGAAGATCGACACCGCCGAGATCGCCGGCCGGGACAGCGGCAGGAAGATCCGCGAGAAGATGTGGAACCTGCTCGCACCGTCGACCAGCGCGGCCTCCTCGAGCTCGCGGGGGATGCCGTCGAAGAACTGCTTGAACACGAAGACGGCGACCGGTGCGGCGATCTGCGGAAGGATCACCGCCCAGTAGGTGTCGATCATGCCCACCGCGGCGAACTCCCGGAACAGCGGCACGATCAGTGCCTGCCCGGGAATCATGATGCCGGCCAGGATGATCCAGAACACCGCGTTGCTGCCGCGGAAGCGGATCCGGGACAGCGCGAACGCCGCCATGCTCGCGGTCAGCACCGACAGGGCGGCGACCAGGATCGAGATGATGAAGCTGTTGGCGTACCACTGCAGGATGTTCCCGGCCTTGAGCACCTTGCTGTAGGCCGCGAGTGTGGGGTTGTCGATCAGCCAGGTGACCGGGACCTTGGTGGTCTCACCCTCCGGCTTCAGCGAGGTGTCCAGCGCCCACAGCAGCGGCACCAGCCACAGCAGCGAGAAGGCGATCAGGACGCCGGCGCAGACCCGGTTGAAGAGGCGCACCCGGCCGCTGCCGGTGCGTAGCTCGTCACCCGGCCGGGCGCCGCGGTGCTGGTTTCGTTCGGCGAGGGTGGTGGTCATCTCAGGCGTCCCTCTCCTGCCGGCGTACGAGCGCGAACCACACCAGCGAAACCACCAGGATCAACGCGAACAGCAGCATGGAGACCGCCGATCCGTAGCCCACCCGGTAGTCGGTGAAGCCGACGTCGTAGATGTACTGGATGGTGGGCCGGGTCGCGAAGTCCGGTCCACCGCTGGTCATCAGATAGATCTGGTCGAAGATCTTCAGCGAGGCGATCACCTGCAGCACCGCGACCAGCGTGGTGGTGCGGCCGAGCAGCGGAACGGTGATCCGGGTGATCTGCTGCCACGGCGTCGCGCCGTCGATGGAGGCCGCTTCGTACAGGTCCCGCGGGATGTCCTGCAGCCCGGCGAGGTAGAGAACGAAGTTGAAGCCGAGCGTCCACCACACCGTGGTGATGGCCACCGAGAGCATCGCCCAGTTCGGATCGCCCAGCCAGACGGGGGACTTGAAGCCCAACCGCGTCACCAGGTCGGCGAGCAGGCCGAGGTCAGGGGTGTAGACCCAGTTCCAGATCAGCGCCACGACCGCCGACGGCAGGACGTACGGCGCGAAGAACGCCAGCCGGAAGAACCAGCGACCCTTCGCTGCCCGGTCGGCCAGCAACGCGAACACCAGGGCCAGGGCCACCAGCGGCGGTGTGGTGAGGATGGTGAACCACACCGTGTGCCACAGCGACGACCAGAACTGCGGGTCGCCGAAGGCCGCGGAGTAGTTGGACAGCCCGGCGAAGCTGCCCAGCCCTCCCTTCACCAGGCTGGTGTTGAAGAAGCTCATCACCAGGCCGTAGGCGCTCGGCCCGACCAGGAAGAGTGCGTAGACGACGAGGAACGGCGCGAGGAACGCCAGCCCGGCAAGGACCGGGCGCCCCCGGCGCCGTTGGCCGGCACCGGAGTTTGCCGCTCTGGTCTCGGGCGCGACTGTCGAGGTGCCCACAAGACCTCCCGAGATGCTCGAAGGAACTGGCGTGCCTACGACCGGGTGGCCGGCCGCTGGGTCTGGCTCTGGTCTGTCTGGGTCTGGGTCTGGGTCGGAACTGCTACACGGGGGCCGGCGTGCGGGCCATCTTGGAGATGCCCACCTGGATCTGGTGGATCGCGGCCTCTGGTTGGGTGCGGCCGCTCAGCACCCCGCCGAGCGCGGAGCCGGCGACCATCTCGAAGTTCGAGCCGGAGCCGGAATACCACGCCGCGGGGTCGTAGACCGCGCTCTCGGCCGCCGACGCGTAGTTCGACTGCGGCTTGATCTTGCGGTACTTCGCACTGTCCTGAACCGGAAGCCAGGTGGGAACGTGCCCACCCTCGGCCCAGGTGATGCTCTGGTCCAGCATCGACCGGATGAAGTCGAGCACGAGGTCCAGCCGTCGTCGCTCGTACGGCTCCTGCCCCGGCAGGACGAACGTGTGCGAGTCGGCCTGCACGGCGTACTTCCCGCCCATCAGGTTGGGGAACTTCGTCATGCTGAAGGCCATCTTCGCGTCCTTGAAGGTGGAGACCTCCCACTCGCCCTGGAAGAAGAACCCCGACCGGCCGTTGGCGAACAGCGCCACCGCGCCGCCGTAGTCGATGTCGGTGGGCATCACCTTCTCCTCGACGGTGAGCCGGCGCATCAGCTTGGCGGCGCGAATCGCCTTGTCGGGTTCGAGAATCTCGTCCGGCGAGGTGCCCATCAGCAGTTTGCCGCCGAGCTGTCCGTACACGCTGAAGAAGAACCGCCACGGGGTGGCCACGTCGGCCACCGACGCCAGCGCGCCGCCCCAGCCCTTGGTGACTTCCTTCGCCTTGTGCATCGCCTCGACCAGCGCGTCCTCGCTGTCGATCGGCTTCAGCGACCCGTCGTCTGCGAGCAGGCCCGCCTTCTCGCAGACCTTGGTGTTGTAGAACATCACGAACGGGTGGGTGTCGAGCGGGATGGCGTAGATCTTGCCGTCGATGGTGGCCCGGTCGATGGCCCGCTGGACGAACTTGTCCTTCGACATGCCGTGCCGGGCGATGTCCTCGGGCTCGAACGGCTGGAGCAGCCCCGCGGCGACCAGGGTCGGCACCCGGGTCAGGTGCGAGATGGCCACATCCGGCGGCTGGGCGCCGAGGGTGGCCAGGGAGAGCTTCGTGTAGTACGGGTTGCCCCAGGTGAGCGTCACCGCGCGCAGGTCGACGTCGGGCCGCTGCTTGCGGTAAACGTCTTCCATCTCCTGCATGCGGACGCCGTCGCCGCCGCCGAGGAGGTTCCAGTACGTCAGTACGTCGGCGCTCGGCGCCGTCCCGGTGAAGCCTGACTGCAGTTGCTCGGCGCAGCCGGACAGGCTGCCGCCCACGGCGCCCGCCGCGGCCAGCAGGCCGGTGGCTCGCAGGACGTCCCGTCGGCTCGGTAGTGGCGCCATGCCCGGGCACCTCCGTCCGGATGGTCGATGCGGTCTCGGTGTGCGATGCGTCGTGCAAGCGTGGTTGGCGTTCGAAATATCGAACAATGTGCGCGATATCGAAGCAAAGGCTACGATCACGCTTCGACGACGTCAACGGATCGGTCTGTCCGGTTTCCCGGGAGTTTCGCTGCTCGCCGCCGAACCCGTCCGTCGTGAGCCAGGTAGCCCTCGGGACCTCAGCGGAAGGAAGCCGACGCCCGTGAAGAAGGCCAGCCTCACTCTTGACCCCGCGTTCCGGATCGGAGCCGTCGACCCACGTGTGCGTGGCTCGTTCGTCGAGCATCTGGGCCGATGCGTCTACGGCGGCATCTACGAGCCGGACCACCCCGGCGCCGACGAGGACGGTTTCCGCACCGACGTGCTCGACCTGACCCGCGAGCTCGGTGTCACCACCGTCCGCTACCCCGGCGGCAACTTCGTCTCCGGCTACCAGTGGGAGGACGCCATCGGCCCGCGCGCCGAGCGCCCGCGCCGGCTGGACCTGGCCTGGAAGACGCTGGAGACCAACGAGGTCGGCGTCGACGAGTTCGCCGCCTGGTGCCGCAAGGCCGGCGTCGAGCCGATGATGGCGGTCAACCTCGGCACGCGCGGGGTGCAGGAGGCGGCGGCGCTGGTGGAGTACTGCAACCACCCCGCCGGCACCTACTGGTCGGACCTGCGGGTGAAGTACGGCGCGAAGGACCCGCACGACATCAAGATCTGGTGCCTCGGCAACGAGATGGACGGCCCGTGGCAGATCGCCCACAAGACCGCCCGCGACTACGGCATCCTCGCCAACCAGACCGCGAAGGCGATGCGGCTGGTCGACCCCGGCCTCGAGCTCGTCGCCTGCGGCAGTTCCAGCCGCAGGATGCCGACCTTCGGCTCGTGGGAGGCCGAGGTCCTCGAGCACACCTACGACGTCGTGGACTACGTGTCGCTGCACTCCTACTACCGTCCGAACAACGGTGACTTCGCCAGCTTCCTGGCCTCCGGCGTCGACATGGACGCGATGATCGAGTCGGTGATCGCCACGTGTGACTACGTGAAGGCGAAGACCCGCAGCAAGAAGTCGATCAACCTCTCCTACGACGAGTGGAACGTGTGGTACCACGTGCCCGGCGACGAGCGGGAGTGGGTGACCGGCCCGGCGCTGTTCGAGGACCAGTACTCCCTGGCCGACGCGGTCGTGGTGGGCTCGCTGCTCAACAGCCTGCTGCGGCGTGCGGACCGGGTGACAATGGCCTGTTTCGCCCAGCTGGTCAACGTGATCGCGCCGATGACGACGGTGCCGGGCGGCCCGGCGTACCGCCAGTCGACGTTCCACCCGATGCGGCTCGCCTTCCAGTACGGCACCGGATCGACGCTGCGGGTGGAGCCGACCGGACCCTTGGTGGACACACCGGACTTCGGCCCGGTGGCCCAGCTGGACTGCACCGCCACCCTGGACGAGGAGAACGGCGCCGCCGCGGTGTTCGCCGTCAACCGGTCCCTGACGGAGCCGTTGCTGGTCGAGGTCGACGTCCGCGCACTCAGGGGCGCTCGTGCCGTCGAGCACGTGGCCCTGTCCGGTGAGGACCGGGACGCGGCCAACACCGCCGAGCAGCCCGACCGGGTCGCGCCGAAGGTCCAGGACGCCCCGGTGGTCGAGGACGGGACGCTGCGCTTCGAGCTGGCGCCGATGTCGTACAACGTCGTCCGCCTGGCAACCGCGCGTTGACACCCATGAACTCCACGACAGTCAAGGGAACGTCTCCGGAGACCAACCCGTCGGTGGTCGTGCGCGGGCCGGACGACTTCGGTGTCGAGGAGCGGCCGCTGGCGCCGCCCGGCCCGGGCGAGGTCCTCGTCCGGGTCGGCGCGGCCGGCATCTGTGGCAGCGACGTCGAGCTGTTCGCCGGCACGCGACCGGCGGCGTACGTCAGCTATCCCGTGGTGCCCGGGCACGAGTGGGCCGGCACCGTCGCCGCCCTGGGCGAGGGCGTGGACTGGCTGGACGTCGACGACCCGGTGGTGGCGCAGGGCTTCCGCAACTGCGGGCGCTGCCCGCGCTGCCGGGAGGGTGCCACCAACCTGTGCGAGGCGGGGTACGCCGAGACCGGCTTCACCCACCCGGGCGCGTTCAGTTCCTATGTCGCCGTACCGGCCCGGCTTGTGCACCGGCTGAACGCCGGCGCCGACCTGGAGGCCGCGGCGCTGCTGGAGCCGTCCGCGTGCGTTCTCGAGGGGGTGCTCGCGGCGGCGCCCGCCGTCGGGGCACGCGTCGCGGTCGTCGGCACCGGAACGCTCAGCCTGGTCGCCTGCCAGGTGCTCAGGGCGTACAGCCCGAGCGAGCTGGTGCTGATCGGCGACAGCCCGAGCGGCCGCGAGCTCGGCACCGCCTGGGGCGCCACCCAGTGCGTCAGCAACGCCGAGGCGGTCGAGCCCGGCTGGACCTGTGACGCCGACGTGGTGATCGAGGCGGGCAGCCGGCAGACGTCGGCCAAGGCCGCCCTGAACGCCGCCCGCCGGGGCGCGACCGTCGTCCTGGAAGGGATTCCGGGTGGTCCGGCCGACGGCGACCTGACCGACATCGTGCTCAAACACCTGCGGGTGCAGGGCGTCTTCGGTGCCTCCGCGTCAGCGTGGGGGCACGTGGTCGGGATGTTCAACGCCGGGTTGCTCGACCTGCGTCCGCTGATCAGCCACCGGTACGCAGTGGCCGACGTGGGCTCGGCGCTGTCGACCCTGCGGGAGCGCCCCGCCGACCTGCGCAAGGTGCTGTTGCGGCCCTGATCGCAGCGGGTGGCCGCGGGGCGCCGACCGCCCATGAACAACTGTCATGCTTGGGACCGTGACCACCGCGCAGCTTGCCCACCGGATCGCTGACAGGTGCCGGTTGACGGGACGGTTCGTCCTGCGCTCCGGCCGGGAGACCACGGAGTACTTCGACAAGTACCAGTTCGAGGCCGACCCGGCCCTGCTGGACCAGGTGGGTGCCGCGCTGGCGCCCCTCGTACCCGCGGGCACCGAGGTCCTCGCGGGGCTGGAGATGGGCGGCATCGCCGTCGTCGCCGCGCTCGGCCGGCACACCGGGCTTCCGTGCGCGTTCGTTCGTAAGAAGGCCAAGGAGTACGGCACGGCCCGGCTGGCCGAGGGCGCGGACGTCGAGGGGCGCAGGGTGCTCGTCGTCGAGGACGTGGTGACCAGCGGCGGGCAGGTCGTGCTGTCCACGCGCGACCTCCGGGCGCTCGGCGCGAACGTCGAGCACGCCCTGTGCGTGATCGACCGGGAGGAGGGCGGCGAGGAGGCGCTTGCCGACGTCGACCTCGCCTTGCACGCGTTGTTCCGCCGCCGGGATCTCGAGGCCCGGCCGGGTCAGGAGCTGACCTAGGCGTCGCGGCGAGGACCGGTCGACTCCCGGACGACGAGCCGGCAGGGAATGGTCTGCACCCCGCCGGTCACCGGCCTGCCGCCGATCGCGGCGAGCAGGTGTTCGGCGGCGATCCGGCCGACCTCGCCGAGGCTCATGTCCACCGTCGTCAGCGGCGGCCTGGATCCCAGGGCCATCGCCTCCCAGTTGTCGAACCCGATCAGCGCGATGTCGTCCGGGACCCGCCTGCCCCGCTCGCGCAGCGTCTCGGCCACGCCCCGGGCGATCTGGTCGTTGCCGCAGAAGATCGCGTCCACGTCGGGTTCTACCCGCAGCAGGATGTCGGCGCCCTGGCGTCCCCACTCCTCGGTCCACTCGCCGTACAGCGGTTCGCCTCCGACGAGCGGCAGACCCGCGTCGGCGAGCGCGCGGTGCACACCGGCGGCCCGCTGGCGGGCGGCGAGAAACCGGCTCGGCCCGGCGATGTGCGCGATCCGGCTCCGGCCGGTGGCGAGCAGGTGGCCGACGGCCAGTGCGCCGCCGCCCTCGTCGTCCGGGATCACCGACAGGTCGCCCGGGTCGGTGGACTGGGTCATCGCGTACACCACGGGCACCGGCAGGTCGGCGCCGATGGACGGCCGCGGCTCGGTGCGCCGCCCGGTGACCAGGAGCCCGTCCACCCGCCGGGCGAGCAGCGTCTGGACATGGTGGCGTTCGCGGATCGGGTCGTCACGGGTGTCGCACATGAACACCGAGATCTGACCCGCGCCGAGCGCGTCCTCCGCGCCGAGCATCACCGGGATGCTGAACCTGCCGAAGCTGTCGGAGGTGACCAGGCCCACGGTGAACGTGCGTCCGCTGAGCAGCCCGCGGGCCAGGGCGTTGGGCCGGAACCCCAGCTGCCTGGCCGCCTCGACCACGCGGTCCCGGGTCTCCTGCCGCAGCTTCCCGCGGCCGTTCAGTGCCTTTGACGCGGTGCCGACCGAGACGCCGGCCAGGCTCGCCACGTCGCGGATGGTGACGGCACGGACCTCCGGGGAGGACGGGTGCGGCAACGTGGTTTCCTCCGGTCCGGCCGGCGTCGGGACGTGCGCAGTGTACGGGCTGCCCGGGAAAGATTACGTGGGAAACAAGACTGAACCCGGCAACGGGTCTTGACCCTGCTCGATGATCAGTCCTACCTTGTGGCGCCATAAGGAAAACCTATTCCTTACGGTTCTCCGCTCCGCTTCGAAGCGACCTCACTCCGCATCACCTCGCTCCGCATCACCTCGTTCCGCCCGCGCTCCGGCCCGCGCCGCGGCGCCGGCCGGGCGTACCCACGAAGGAGGCCCATGAGCACCACGGCGAACCGACCAGTCGACGCAGCGGCGGGCGGCCCGGTCGAGCCGACGCCGAACGGCCGGGCAGTGCACCGCCCGCTGCGGCTGCGTGACGTCCGCATCGACGGCGGCCCGCTCGGCCGGTGGCAGGAGACCAACCGCGCGGTCAGCATTCCGCTGGGCATCAAGCAGCTGGAGGAGGCCGGCAACCTGCACAACCTCCGGCTGGCCGCCGGTGAGGTGTCCGGAGAGTTCCGCGGCCCGAGGTTCATGGACTCCGACCTCTACAAGCAGCTGGAGGCGGTCGCCTGGGAGGCCGGCCGGGAGGACGCCGGCGAGCTGCACGACTTCCTCCGCCGGGCCGCGGAACTGCTCACCAGGGCCCAGCGCGAGGACGGTTACCTCAACTCCTACTACCAGGTGGTCAAGCCCGAGCGTCAGTACGCCGAACTCGAGCACAGTCACGAGATGTACTGCGCGGGCCACCTCGTCCAGGCCGCGGTGGCCGCTGCCCGGGTGGGTGGCGAGCCCGAGCTTCTCGCGGTGGCACGTCGCTTCGCCGACCATCTCGTCGAGGTGTTCCTGCACGGCGGCAACCCCGGCATCGACGGCCACCCGGAGATCGAGACAGCGCTGGTGGAGCTGTACCGCCTCACCGGCGAGCAGTCCTATCTGGACCTCTCGCTGCACCTCGTGGACGAGCGCGGCAAGGGCCACATCGCCGGCAGCGGCATGGGCCAGCGCTACTTCCAGGACCACCTTCCGGTCCGCGAGGCCGACACCGAGGTGGGCCACGCCGTCCGCGCGCTCTACCTCGAAGCCGGCATCGTGGATCTGTACCTCGAGACCGGCGACGAGTCGCTGCTCGCCTCCTCCGTACGCCGGTGGGAGGACATGGTGGCGACCAAGACCCAGCTCACCGGCGGGGTCGGCTCGCGGCACTCCCACGAGGCGTTCGGGGACCGCTACGAGTTGCCACCGGACCGGTCGTACAACGAGACCTGTGCCGCGATCGCGAGCGTGCACTGGAACTGGCGGCTGCTGCTGGCGACGGGGGAGGGCCGGTACGCCGACCTCCTCGAACGCACGCTGTACAACGCGTTCGCGGCGTCGACGTCGACGGACGGCACGAGATTCTTCTACGTGAACCCCCTGCAGCGCAGGTACGACCACACCGAGGGCGACGACCCGGGGCGCCGGCACGAGTGGTTCAGCTGTGCCTGCTGCCCGCCGAACATCATGCGGCTGGTGTCCTCGCTCAGCCACTACGTCGCCACGACGAACGACGACGGGCTGAGCGTCCACCAGTACGTCCCGGGCACGATCCGGGCGGACCTGCCCGTGGGCGAGGTGGCTCTGTCGGTGCGGACCGAGTACCCCTGGGAGGGAGAGGTCGCGTTCACCGTCGACGCCGCGCCCGAGGGTGAGTGGTCGCTCGCGCTGCGGGTGCCGGCGTGGAGCCCGTCCGTGGGGATCAGTGTGAACTGCGAGCCTGCCGACGCGACCCCGGACGAGCGCGGCTACGTCGTCGTACGCCGGGCCTGGACGCCGGGTGACACGGTGACGATCACGCTGGACCTCACGCCCCGCCTGGTCTTTCCGCACCAGCGGATCGACGCGGTACGCGGGTGCGTCGCGGTCGAGCGCGGCCCGCTCGTCTACTGCTTCGAACAGGCCGACCAGTCCGGGGGCGTCGACGTGGAGGACCTCACGCTCGCATCCGACGCGGGCATCCGGGTCGTACCGCAGGCCGACCTTGCCGGCATCGGCCGCACGGTCCTCCTCGCCATGGACGCGACCGCGCAGTCCCAGCCCAGGAACGGCTTTCCGTACTCGTCACAGCCGACTGCCGAGGCGGTGACCAGCCGCGCGGTGACCGCGACCGCGGTGCCCTACTTCCAGTGGGACAACCGCGACGGCGGCGCGATGCGGGTCTGGCTGCCGGTCACCCAGCCCGCCACCCAGCACGTCACCTCAGGAGAAGCATCATGAACACCCGACCCATCGTGCCCGGACGCCCGCGCTGGAGCCGGCGGGACCTGCTGCGCGCGGGCGGCCTGGCGGCCGGTGCCGCGGCGCTCCCGGCGCTGGCCGGCTGCGGAGGCGACAGCGGCGGAGGCGGCGGCGACAAGGCGCAACTGCAGTTCATGTACTGGGGTTCGTCGTTCGAGCAGAAGGCGATCAACGCCATGCTCAAGCAGTTCGAGGACAAGTACGACGGGGTGTCGGTCAAGCCCGTCTACACCCCGAACGAGTACGACACCAAGGTCAACACGCTGGTGGCCAGCAAGCGCGCTCCCGACGTGGCGTACATGGGCGGCTCGATGGGCTACCGCCTGGCCGAGCAGGGCAAGCTGGTCAACCTCGCGAAGTACTTCAAGAAGTACCCCGCGCTCGCGGACCGGCTGCCCGGCACCTACTTCTGGTACGGCAAGGACAAGACGTTCGGCACCCAGACTGCCAACGAGGTCATGCTGCTCTGGTACAACCGGGCGGTCATGAAGGACGCGGGGGTCGAGCCGCCGCCCGCCGAGGCCGGCAAGGCCTGGTCGTGGGACGAGTTCGTCCAGGCCGCCTACAAGCTCACCCGCGACCAGAACGGCAAGCGCCCCGACGAGTCCGGCTTCGACCCCAAGCGGATCCGGCAGTTCGGCGCCTCGGTGAGCGTGCAGTCCAGCACCACATGGGAGTCCTTCCTCCGCAGCAACGGCGCGGCGTTCGTGGACGAGTCCGGCCGCAAGTGCCTGCTGGACCAGCCGAAGGCGGTGGAGGTGTTCCAGAACCTCCAGGACCTGATGTACAAACACCACGTCGCGCCCACTCCCGTGCAGCTCGGCAACAACGCGCCGGCCACCAACGTGCAGTTGCAGACCAAGCGGATCGCGATGGCGGTGGACGGCCAGTGGGTGCTGCTGGACATGGCCCAGAGCAAGGTCGACTTCGGCATCGGGGTGCTGCCGAGGTACGGCGAGCCGGCCACCACCCAGCTCGGTGGCGCGTCGGTGGTGTTCTCCGGCTCGAAGTACCCCGAGGAGGCCGTGGAGCTGTTCATGTTCCACAACGACCCGAGGTACGTCGACCTGTTCAAGAACGGCCTGTGGATGCCGTTGGAGAAGAAGTACTACACCGACCCGCGGGCGATCGACTCCTGGATCAAGAACGACTCGCACCCACCGGAGTACCGCACCGCGGTCGTCGACTACACGCTGAACCACGCGCAGACGGCGTTCGGCCAGCGGCTGAAGAACATGGACAACATCAGCGAGGTGCTGACACCGGCGTTGCAGCGGATCGAGACCGGGAAGCAGCCTGCCAAGGAAGTGTTGACGGCGCTCGTTCCCAAGATCGACAGGTTGTTGCAGGGCTGGTACCCGAGCCAGACGCCGTGACCGGCGGCAGAAAGGCGTTCGCATGACCGTAGCTCCCACCGTACCGGCGTCCCGGCCCGGTCAGGTGCGCTCACGTGGGCCGGCCCGCCTTTCGGGGCAGGGCCGGCTGGAGCGTCGCTGGGGTGTCCTGATGGCGCTGCCGGCGATTCTCGGCTTCGCGATCTTCACCATCGGGCCGATGATCGCGTCGTTCTTCTTCAGCCTGACCGACTGGACGATCGGTGGCAGTCCGTCGTTCGTCGGGCTGGACAACTACCGCACGCTCGGTGGCGACGAGCTGTTCTGGAAGTCCCTGAGCGTCACCACGTACTACACCCTGGGAGCGGTACCACTCGCGCTGGTGATCGGGTTCGTGGTCGCGCTGCTGCTCAACCAGAAGGTGCGCGGGCTCGCCCTGTGGCGCACGATCTACTACCTGCCCACCCTGGTTCCTGCCGTGGCCAGCGCGGTGTTGTGGATCTGGATCTTCAACCCCGACTTCGGGCTGCTCAACTCCCTGCTGCGCGAGGGCGGGCTGCCCACGTCACAGTGGATCTACAGCGAGCGCGCCGCTGTGCCGTCGCTGGTCATCATGAGCACCTGGGGATTCGGCAACGCGATGGTGATCTTCCTCGCCGGGCTGCAGGGGGTGCCGCGGCATCTGTACGAGGCGGTGTCCATCGACGGGGGCGGGGTGTGGCAGCGGTTCCGGCACGTGACACTGCCGATGATGACGCCGACCATCTTCTACAACCTGGTCACCGGTGTGATCGGCACCTTCCAGGTGTTCAACCAGGCATACGTCATGACGCAGGGCGGGCCGAACAACGCGACGCTGTTCTACATCTACTACCTGTGGCGGACCGCCTTCACCGAGAGCCAGATGGGGTACGCGAGCGCACTCGCCTGGGTGCTCTTCATGGTGATCATGGTGATCACGTTCTTCCTGTTCCGGAACGCCCGCCGGTGGGTCTACTACGAGATGGCAGGTGCGCGATGAGCGGGTTGGCCGGGACGGCCGGAGTGAGCGGCGCGCGTGCGAGGCGGTTGCGGCCCGGTCGGCTGGTGCTCTACGTCGTCCTGGTGCTCGGTGCGGTACCGACGATGCTGCCGTTCGTGTGGCTGGTCCGCAGCGCGTTGATGGGGGACGACCAGATCTTCATCGCGCCGCCGGAGTGGATCCCGAGGCCGTTCGAGTGGGCCAACTTCAGCGGAGCCCTGACCGCGCAGCCGTTCCTGAGGTACTTCCTCAACACGATGCTGATCGAGTTGTTCGCCGTCACGGGAACGGTGCTCACGTGCTCCGTCGCGGCGTTCAGCTTCGCCCGGCTGCGCTGGCGGGGGCGCAACGTGGTGTTCGCCCTGCTGCTCAGCAGTGTGATGCTGCCGTACGCGGTGACGCTCATCCCGACGTTCGTGATGTGGCGCTCGCTGGGTGCACTGGACACCTTCCTGCCGCTGACGGTGCCCGCGTGGTTCGCCGGTGCCGGGGGCGGGGTGTTCAACGTCTTCCTGCTGCGGCAGTTCTTCCTGACCATCCCGTTCGAACTCGACGAGGCGGCCTACATCGACGGCGCGTCACCGTGGAAGGTGTTCGCGATGATCATCATGCCGCTGTCCAAGCCGGCGCTGGTGGTGGTGACGATCTTCACCTTCATCGGTGTCTGGAACGACTTCCTGGGGCCGTTGCTCTATCTCAGCGACGAGAGCAAGTACACCCTGGCACTGGGACTTGCGTCGTTCCAGAGCGTCTACACCGCGCAGTGGGGCTACCTCATGGCCGCCTCGGCGGCGGTGATCGCGCCGATCATCGCGTTGTTCTTCGTACTCCAGCGCTACTTCATCGAGGGTGTCACGCTGACGGGCATCAAGAGCTGACCGGCCGGTCCGTCCTCGCTGTCGGCCGGCTCGCACGTCCTCGGCGAGCACCGCCACGGTGACCCGGCCTGGCGCCGCGTCGGCTGCGGCCGGACCCGGGCCGGCAAGCTCCGATCAGGCGGTCGTGGACTTGACCGGGACCGCGAGGCCCGCGGCGTTGCGCTCCGAGGTGGCCTCCGCCGCGCCGTGGCGGGCCAGGAGGTCCATCCCGAGCCGGGCACGCCGCACGCGTTCACGGGTCAGCGCGACCGTGGTGGCCTCGAGGTGGGTGCCGGCGGGGTAGACGTCCGGGGCGTTGCGCAAGCCGAACTTGACATACACCGGTGCGGCCACCTCGATCAGGCGAGGGAGTTCGTGGTGCCGGACGTAGCCGCCGAGGTTGTCCGGTGCCTCGACGTACACGTCCAGCGGCACGTCCACCACGGCACGGATCGCGGCGATCTGCGCCAGGCTCAGGTCCGTTGCCAGGTTGAGCGTGTCCGCGCCGAGATCCTCGAGGACGCGCGCGGTGGCGGCGTTGGTGACCGGCAGCATCACCGACACCTTGGCCTGCATGTCTGCGGGCAGGTGACCGGCCGCTCGCAGCTTCCCGAACGCCGCCAGGACGCCGAGGTCGGAGATCAGCACGCTGCGGATGCCGTGGTCGGCCGCCCGGAGGACGTCCTCCAGCACCGCCGACACCTGGTCCTGTCCGTGCGCGGTGGCCGCGAACCCGCCACCGGCCTGCGCACGCGCGGTGGCCGAGGTGCCCCAGCCGGCGCACGGGCGGGCGAACAGGCTCACCTCCACGCCGGCCGTACGGGCCTGCTCGGCCATCTCGTCCAGTTCGGCGTCGGTGAGCAGGAACACCCCGCTGCCCTGGGAGATCCGGCGTACCGGCACCTCCAGGCGTTCGGCCTCCTCCAGTGCCGCCGCCAGGCAGCGCGGGCCCTCGGTGCTCGGGATCTCCACCCGGTAGCGGACGCCGTCGGGGAACCGCTTGGCCGAAGCGGGCAGGTCGTTGAGGTCGCCCCGGGGGAGGTCGAGGATGTCCAACAGGTGCGACGCTGGTGTCCCGGCCACGAGGTCCCCCTAGAGAAAGTTGTCCGGTATCTCGAACGACATCCGTATACTCGGACATCGTTGCGATCTGGTCACGGTGCCGTCAAGTTGCGTTCGGATGGACGAACACCGGCGCGCGATGGCCGAACCCGCTTGTGGAGGTGCGGAAGGCATGGGCCGAGCAGTGCCCGCGGTTCTCCGCGCGCTGGACATCCTCGAGTTGTTCGGGACGACCGAGGAGCTTTCGATCCCGGAGATCCACAGCCGGCTCGGTCTTCCTCGTACGACCGTGCACGAGCTCGTCGGCACTCTGGTCGAGCGTTCCTACCTCGCCCCGGTGCCCGGCCAGCCACACCGCTTCCGGCTCGGGGTGGGAGTGTTCCACCTCGGTTCCGCCTACGCCGAACGCCTCGATCTTGCAAGGGAGGGCCAGGCCGCCGCGGAGGAGGTCGCGGCCGCCTGCGACGAGACCGTGCACGTGGCGGTGCTGGAGGGCCGGGACGTCGTCTACGTCGCGAAGGTGGACAGCACGCACCCGGTCCGGATGGTGTCCGCGGTCGGCCGCCGGCTGCCCGCGCACTGCACGGCGGTCGGGCTGATGCTGCTGGCTCGGCTGGAGCAGCGCAGCCTGGACACGCTGTTCCCGCCCGGGCGGCGCCTGCCCGGGCTGACCAGCCGGAGTCTCACCACCTCGCGGCAGTTGCGCGACCGCCTCGGCGCGGTACGCACCGACGGCCTGGCACAGGAGTACTGCGAGTCGAACGAGGCGGTCGCCTGCGTGGCCGCCCCGGTCTCCGACCACACCGGAGCCACCGTCGCGGCGATGAGCATCTCCGTCCCGACCGTCCGCTGGTCACCCGAACGCGCCGCCGAGTTGGCAGGTCTGGTCCGGGAGGGGGCGAGCGCGTTGTCCGTCCGGCTGGGGCACGTCCCCGACGCACACCTCGTCACGGTGGCGGACCGGGGTGAGACGTTCCGGTGATTCTTTGCAAGACTGGCGCAGGCTGCCACACATCAGATGACTGTCAGTTGACTGGCTGAGGAGGTCCCGTGGAGATCGTCCGATACGCCGATCGCAGCGACCGTGCGGTCCGGGTAGGAGTCCGACGTGCCGGCCGGGTGAGTCCGCTGGCCGGAGTGGGCAGCGTCAGCGAGCTGCTCCGGCTGCCCCTCGCGGAGCTGCGCGGCCTGCTGGAAGGCGCCGGAGCCGGTGCGGTCGGCAGCGACGGCAGCGTCGGCACGGACGGCAGGAGCGGCTCGGACGGCCTGGACGAGTCCCAGGTGCTGCTGCTCCCGCCGGTCGACGGGCTGACCGAGGTGTGGGCCTCCGGCGTGACGTACGAACGCTCGATGGCCGCCCGGGTCGAGGAGAGCAGCCAGAAGGACGCCTACCAGAAGGTGTACGAGGCGGAGCGGCCCGAGCTCTTCTTCAAGGCGCCGGCCTGGCGGGTCGTCACCGACGGCGAGCCGGTCGCGATCCGCATCGACTCCGGGCTGGACGTGCCCGAGCCCGAGCTCGGTGTCGTCGCGAATGCCTACGGCGAGATCGTCGGGTACGTCGCCTGCAACGACATGAGTTCGCGGGCCATCGAGGGCGAGAACCCGCTCTATCTGCCGCAGGCCAAGGTCTACGCCGGCAGTTGCGCGATCTCGACCGGCATCCGCCCGGCCTGGGAGATCTCCGACGCCACCTCACTCGACATCAGCCTCGCCGTGGTCCGGGACGGCCAGACCGCCTGGAAGGGCGAGACGTCGACGGCGCGGATGCACCGCGACCTGCCGACGCTGGTCGACTACCTGTTCCGCGGTGACGCCCACCCGGCCGGCGCGTTCCTCGCCACCGGCACCGGGATCATCCCCGAGATGTCGTTCACCCTCGCCGCCGGCGACCGCGTGGAGATCGAGGTCGCCGAGGTCGGCGTACTGTCCAATCCGGTGGTGGTCGGCAAGGAGCCGCTGGCGTGGCTCGTCGACGCCCTGTCCGATCCGTTCGCCCGGGAGGTAGCCCGATGACCGCACCCACGACCGCTCCGAGCCCCACGACATCTGCGGAACTGGAGTCGATCCTCGCGGCCGCCACCGCCGCCGCGGGTCCACTCGGTGCGCTGCGCCCGGCCGAACGCGCCCGGCTGCTGCGGGCCGTGGCCGACGCGCTCGACGCCGCCGCGGACGAGCTCGTGCCTTTGGCGATGGAGGAGTCGCACCTGGCCGAGGCCCGTCTGAAGGGCGAGCTGACCCGGACGACGTTCCAGTTGCGGCTGTTCGGCGAGGTGCTGGAGGAAGGCTCCTACCTCGAGGCGACCATCGACCGGACCGACCCCGACTGGGGCATGGGGCCGCGTCCGGACCTGCGCCGGATGCTGGTTCCGCTCGGGCCGGTTCTGGTGTACGCCGCCAGCAACTTCCCGTTCGCGTTCAGCGTGGCCGGCGGCGACACGGCCTCCGGGCTCGCGGCCGGTAACCCGATCATCGTCAAGGCCCACTCCGGTCACCCGCGGCTGTCCCAGCGGACCGGCGAGATCGTCCGCGGCGCGCTGGCCGAGGCGGGTGCGCCGGACGGCACGTTCGACGTGATCTTCAGTTTCGAACGCGGCGTCGAGGCGCTGAAGGACCCGCGGATCAAGGCGGGCTCGTTCACCGGCTCGATCCCCGGCGGTCGGGCGTTGTTCGACATCGCCTCCCAGCGTCCGGACCCGATCCCGTTCTACGGCGAGCTGGGCAGCCTCAACCCGGTCTTCGTCACCCCCGGCGCGGTCAAGGCGCGAGGGGACGAGATCGCCTCCGGCTTCGTCGGCTCGGCGACGCTCGGGGCCGGTCAGTTCTGCACCAAGCCGGGCCTGCTGTTCGTCCCCGCCGGGCACGGACTGGACCAGGCGATCGTCGCGGCGGCCGGTGACGTGGCCCCGGCCTCGCTGCTCAACAAGCGCATCGCCGAGGGCTACGCCGAGGGCCTTTCGAAGCTGGTCGGCACAGCCGGCGTGACCTCGCTCGTCGAGGCGTCCGGAATGGACGGCCTGGTGGCCGGGCCGACGCTGGTCAAGACCACCGTTCCGGTGCTGCTGGACAATGCCGACACGCTGCTGGAGGAGTGCTTCGGGCCCTTCTCGCTGGTGGTGGAGTACGACGGCGAGGACGAGCTGCGCCGGGCCGCGGAGGCCTTCGGCGGCAACCTCACCGCGACCATCCACGGCGAGGAGTCCGACACCGGTGAGCTCGGCTGGCTGATGGACCTGCTGCGCGACCGGGCCGGCCGGATCCTGTGGGGCGGCTGGCCGACCGGTGTCTCGGTGACGTACGCCATGCAGCACGGCGGACCCTGGCCCGCCACCACGGCGTCCCTGCACACGTCGGTGGGCACCACCGCGATCCGCAGGTTCCTGCGGCCGGTGAGTTACCAGACGATGCCGGAGGAACTCCTGCCCGAGGCGCTGCGCGACCGCAACGTGCTGGGCATTCCGCGCCGTGTCAACGGCGCCTTGACGAAGGACGACGTGCCGGCGTGACCGGCGACGGGTTGACCGGCGAAGGCCTGTCCGGCAGGCGGGTGCTGGTGGCGGGCGCCAGCAGTGGGATGGGCCGCGCCACCGCACTCGCTGCCGCCCGGGCGGGTGCTCGCCTGGTGTTGTTCGCCCGGCGGGCCGACGTGCTCACCAAGCTGGCAGAGGAAATCGGCGCGGCCGGGGGAGAGGCGCTGGTCGTGGCCGGTGACGCCACCGACGCCGACGCGGTGAGCCGCGCCGTCGACGTGGCGGTGCGCGAGTACGGCGGCCTCGACGTACTCGTCAACAGCGTCGGGACCAACGTGCGCGAACGGTCCCTGACCGAACTGAGCCCGGCCGGGTGGCGGGAGCTGCTGGCGACCAACCTGGACGCGGCGTACGTCCTCACCCAGGCGGTGCTGCCGACCTTCCGCGCACAGGGCGACGGCCTGCTCGTGCACATCTCCTCCTCGGCGGCGAAGCGCCCGGACGCGTCCGGTGTCGGATACCAGGCGAGCAAGGCCGGTGTCGCCGCACTCGCGCACGCCACGATGGAGGAGGAGCGGGCGAACGGCATTCGGGTCAGCGTGCTGTTCCCGGGGTTCACCGACACCCCGTTGGTCGAACGCCGGCCGGTGGCGCCTACTCCGGAACAGCTGGCCGCCGCGCTGCGCCCGAACGACGTCGCCCGCATGTGTCTCGCGGTGATGGCGTTGCCGAGCAGGGCTTACGTACCGGAGTTGTTGCTCTACCCCAGCCAGCCCTGAGGAGTGCCCGGGAGGCACGAGGTGAGGGAGGTAGTGCGAATGTCGACCGACGCACATGCGGTGGTGGCGGTCCTGCTGACCGAGCAGACCCGCGCGACGGTGCTGACCCCCGCGGCAGAACGCCTGCTCGCCGGTGCGGCGCGGGTGCGATGGGCCGAAGGGCCGCCCGGTGACTGGGACCTGCCCGGGCTGCTGGACGGCGCGGTCGCCTGCCTGACCGGATGGGGTACGCCACCGATCACCGAACAGGTGCTGGCGAACTCCCCGGACCTGCGGCTGGTCGCGCACACCGCGGGCAGCATCCGGGCACTGGTCCCGCAGGACGCGGTCGGCGCGAGGTTGACCGTGTGCCAGTCGGCCGGGCTGATCGCCGACTCGGTGGCCGAACTCGTGATCTCGCAGATCCTGTCGGCGTTGCGGGACCTGCCGGCCCTCGACGCCGGCCTGCGGGCCGGGCAGGAGTGGAGTGCGCTGCGGGAGCGGTACCCCGGCCGGTTGCTCGGTGCGCGGACCGTCGGTGTGGTGGGCGCCAGCCGGACCGGCCGGGCGGTGATCGGCCTGCTGCGGGCGTTCCGTGCGCGGGTGCTCGTCGCCGACCCGTTGCTCACCGCGGCGGAGGCGGACGAACTTGGAGTGACACCGGTGGAGCTGGACGACCTGTTGCGCGGCAGCGACGTGGTGACGTTGCACGCGCCGCTGCTGCCGCAGACCCAGGGGCTGCTCGGCGCCCGGGAGCTCTCGCTGCTGGCCGACGGGGCGCTGCTCGTCAACGCTGCGCGGGGCGGCCTGGTCGACGGGGACGCCCTGGTCGCGGAGCTTCGATCGGGCCGGATCCGGGCCGCGCTGGACGTGTTCCCGACGGAGCCGCTGGCACCGGACAGCCCGTGGCGGCAGCTGCCGAACGCGATCCTGTCCCCGCACACCGCCGGCCACACCGTCGACTCCCACGCCCGGCAGGGGCAGGCGATGGTGGAGGACGTCGTTCGGTTCCTGCGCGACGAACCCCTGCGGTACGCCGTCGCGGCCGACTCGGTGGGCGTGCTCGCCTGACCACCCGGTACTCGTCCTTGCCGAACCCCCGAAGAGGAGACCTCAGATGAAGCTCGACCTGTCCGGCCGATCGGCACTCGTCACCGGTGGCGCCACCGGCATCGGGCGCGGTGTCGCGCTCGCCCTGGCGGAGGCCGGCGCCGACGTCGCGGTGACCTACCGCAGCCACGACGGCGCGGCCGTGGCGAAGGAGATCGCCGCGCTGGGCCGCCGGTCCGCGGCGTACGAACTCGACGCGTCCGACAGCGGACAGGTGGACGCGGTGGTGGACGCCACGGCCGGTGAGTTCGGCGGGAAGCTGGACATCCTGGTCAACAACGCCGGCGGGATGATCGGCCGGCAGCCGGTCGCGGACATGTCCGACGAGCACTGGCACACGGTGATCGACGTCAACCTGTTCAGCGCGTTCGCCTGCAGCCGGGCGGCGTTGCGGCACCTGCCCGACGGTGGCCGGATCGTCAACATCTCCTCCCTGGCCGGGCGTAACGGCGGCGGTCCGGGCGCGGCCGCCTACGGTGCCGCCAAGGCAGGCATGCACGGCCTCACCCGCGGGCTGGCCAAGGAGGTCGGGCCGCGGGGCATCACCGTCAACGCGGTGGCACCGGGCCTGATCCTGGACACGCCGTTCCACGAGGCGTTCACCCCACCGGACCAGCAGCAGGCGACGATCGACGCCACCCCGCTACGCCGTGCGGGCTTCCCCGACGACGTGGCCGGCGCGGTGCTCTACCTCGTCTCCGACCTCGGCGCGTTCTGCACCGGGTCGGTCATCGACCTCAACGGCGGAACGTACTTCAGCTGAGGCAGTACGACGTTGCAGAAGAGACGCCGGCTCGTCCCGGGGTAAACCGCGGGACGGGCCGGCGTCGCTGCGCACGAGTCGATGTCATTGCGCACGCGCCGACGGCGCCCGGATGAACGCCGCCTGCCGCCTCGAGACCTCCTCCAGCAGACCCTCCAGCGAGGCGGCCGGGCCGAGCATCCGCTGCAGCTCCCGCTGGGCCACCTGGTCGACACCGCGGTCGAGGTCGGGGCCGTACAGATCCTTCGCCGCCTCCAGGTGCACCCGCATCGCCTCGGCGGCCGCAGCCGCGTCGTGGTCGCGGATCGCCTCCCAGATCGGCTCGTGCTGTGGCGTCCCGGCCTGGCGCACCTGCCGGTCGGACAGGCTGCGCAGCATCAGTTCGAAGGTCAGCGTGGTGATCGACGCGTACATCGACTCCAGCACGGTGTTGTGACTCGCGTGCACGACCAGCGCATGGAAGGCCAGGTCGAGCCGGGCCTGTTCGAGGACGTACGTCGTGATCTTGAGGTCGTCCAGGCACCGGCGCATCGCCGCCACCTCGGCCTCGGTCGCGTCGGTGGCGGCCAGCGCGGCGGCACGGGTCTCCAGCATCGAGCGGGCCTCGGTGAGTTCGCGCACGGTGGTGTTGCGCCGGCGGTACGACGTGTCCAGCGAGCGTGCGCCGTCGCTGGCCTGCGCCTCACGGACGTAGGTGCCCCGCGACGGCAGGATCTCCACGAACCCGCGTTCGGCGAGCCCGCGCAGCACCTCCCGCACGATCGGCCGGGACAGGCCGAACCTTCGGGCGAGTTCGCGTTCGGGTGGCAACTTGGTGCCGGATGCGATCCGCCCGGCGAGAATCTCGTCGAGCAGATGTGCGGACAGGCTGTCACGAGTATGCGGGCTCACCGGGTCCCCCTTTGACCAACGAGCCGGACCGTCTGACGGGGTCTGTCGTTCCTTCAGTTGTCGCGTGGCTGTGCAGCAGTGGTTGCGTCAGTGCGTCAGCCGAACAGTGCGTCAGTCGAACAGCTTCTGTGCCTGCTGGACGATCGTGATCAGGCCGAGCGTGCCGTAGAACGCGACAGCCAGAGCAATGATGATCGTACGAAACCTTCGGATCGAGATGGAAACCGGTAGCGATCTTTTGTTCATCACGATGAGCAGCACGCCGTAGACGGCCATCATCACCCCGCTCACACAGGAGGAGATGACCAGCAGGACAAGGGGTTGGTTCAGGCCCGCCAGCAGAACCACGCAGCCGAACGCGACCAGCCCCCACACCAGCCAGAAGTAGACGCGGCTCTCGGAGACGCCGCGACGGCGGAGGTAGACCGTCGCCAGCAGGTCCGCGGCCAGCCGGCTGGTGTAGTCGATGATGCCCATCGCCGCCGCGAACAACGAGTAGGCGCCGATGACCCAGAAGAAGTAGCCGAACCACGGGCCGATCCGGTCCTGCAGTGCGGCGCCCTCGACCTGCAGGAAACCGATGTCCTGGCTGAGTCCCGACCGGCCGAACACCGTCGAGAACGCCAGCATCGACATGAAGCCGATGGTGAAGCAGGTGATGAGGACGAACGTCGCCGCCTGCTCGATGTTGGCGAACCGCCACCATCCCCGCCAGCGGATGAGGTTGGACTCGTTCGGCTCGAACGTGAACGCCGACGGTGCACCGGTGTCCTTGCCGGTGACCGTACTCACCAGCTGGGGAACGTAGGCGCCCATCCCGAACCGCTTGTCCCGGATCCAGTTGCTCTGGCAGAGGTTCTGGCCGCCGCCGGCGCCGGCGTAGGCGATCGCACCGAGCATCAGCGCGAAGTCGAGATCGGGGAACCGCCCGAGGTGGGTCACCGCCGAGCCGAGTCCGCGCCAGGTGTCCGCGGTGAACGCGAAGATGATGGCGCCGACGATCAGGACGGTGATCGCCGCCAGCTTCACCAGGATGACGCGTTCGAGCGCGGTGTAGACCACCGGGGCGAGCGTGAGCACGGCGCCGCACACGACCAGGATGCCGATCGCGATCGCGGTGACGTTGCCACCCACGATGTAAGTCACCATGGTGGCCGAACTCGTCGCCCAGCCCGGCCAGAGGTTGGCGAAGTAGGTCATCACCGCGAAGACCAGGCCCCAGTGTTTCCACATCCGGCTGAAGCCGGTCAGCGCTGTCTCCCCGGTGGCCAGGGTGTAGCGCTCGATCTCCATGTTGAGGAACCACTGGGTGATGACACCGAGCACGGCTCCCCACAGGAAGACCAGCCCGACCTGGGAGGAGATGTAGGGCCACAGGATGAACTCGCCGGAGGCCAGGCCCACCCCGGCACCGACGAGCCCAGGGCCGATGATGCGCCAGGTCTGGGTGGGCGGTGCGGGGAGGTCGCGCACCTGTGCGCCGGGAAGGTGCTTGGTGGACAGCGCGGACGCGGGGTCGGGCTCACCACCGGTCGAACGTTCCACGGTCATGCGCCGTCCTTTCCGACAAATGTGTGAGATCTGTACGAGATCTGGACGAAACGCTGCTGGATCAGTGAACCCCCGGCACGCCGCGTGGTCAAGCCGGTCGGCTCGGTGACTTCCGGTCGGATGCCAACGGTGCTTCGCCTCTCGGGAGCCGGGCGGTGGCCGAATTCGGCCGCCGGTGCGCCGGCGGGGGACATGACCGGTCCCGGCTCCGCACGCCGTCCCGTGCTGTCAAGGCGCCGTTGACAGCAAGGCGTGGTTGCCTGCGGGCGAGTGCACGGTCTGCGTCGGTCAACGGCCCAGGGCCTGGTCCGGGGTGACCGTCGTGGGCTGGGAAGGGTGCGGTGAGAGCGCGGCCGGACCCGGGCAGGATCGGCCGTCCGCCCCACTGCCCGGTGACCGCCCCTCAGGGCACGCCCTAAACTGCGAGGGCCGTGGACGAGCGTCCGACCATCCCACGAGGAGGCACCCGCGTGAGCTTGCAGCAGGCGATGGAGATCTGCCCGGCGGTGGCGATCCTTCGGTCGGCGTCGGCCGCGCGCTACACCGACGTCACCGACGTCCTGGTGGACGCGGGTATCCGGGCGGTGGAGTTCACGTTCACCGCACCTGACGTCGCGGATGCCATCCGCTCCTATGCCGCCCGGAAGCCCACCGAAGTCGCACTCGGCGCCGGCACGGTCCTCACCCCGGAGCAGGCCCGCGAGGCGGTCGACGCGGGCGCCACGTACCTCATCTCGCCGGCGGTCTGCCTCGACGTCATCGAGGAGGCAAACCGCCTCGGCGTACCCGTCCTGCCCGGCGCGGCCACCCCGACCGAGATCCTCACCGCGTGGCGGGCGGGTGCTGCGATGGTGAAGGTGTTCCCGGCGTCGGCGCTGGGCGGACCGGCCTACCTCAAGGCGATCCGCGGCCCCTTGCCCGACATCCCGCTGGTGCCCACCGGTGGCGTGGACGTCGACAACGCGGGCGCCTACCTGCGCGCCGGTGCGGTCGCGGTGGGTGTGGGCAGTCCGCTGGTGGCCGACGCCTGCGAACCCGGCGGAGACCTCGATGCCCTGGCTCAGCGGGCCCGCACGCTGGTGGCCGGCGTGGGCGGCACCCGCAAGGCGAGCCCGGCGGGTCGCGCATGACGAGCAGCCGGGTCGACGTGGTGACCCTCGGCGAGACGATGGCCCTGGTCGCGGCCACCACCACCGGTTCGTTCGCGGTCGGCGCACCGGCCCGGATCTCCTTCGGCGGCGCGGAGACCAACGTCGCCATCGGGCTGAGCCGGCTGGGGCACAGTGCGACCTGGATCGGCCGGCTGGGCGCCGACCCGCTCGGCCACCTCGTCAAGGACGCCTTGCGCGGCGAGGGCGTCGACGTCTCGCACGTCCGGACCGACTCCGAGGTGCCCACCGGGCTGATGCTGCGCGAGCACCGCACCGCCGACCGGGTACGCGTGAGCTACTACCGGCGCGGGCTGGCGGGTTCCCGGCTGACCCCGGACGACGTCGACACCGACCTGGTGGCCGCGGCCCGCACGCTGCACGTCTCCGGCATCACCCCGGCGCTGTCGGAGTCCGCCCGTGCGGCCGTGCACACCGCGGTCGACGCGGCCCGGGCGGCGGGCGTACCCGTGTCGTTCGACTTCAACTACCGCGCCGCGCTGTGGTCTGTGACCGAGGCGGGTGCGGCGTTCCGCGATCTCGTGGCCGCAGCCGACATCGTCTTCGCCGGTGACGAGGAGGCGGCCATGGTGGTGCCGGCCGGCTCGGTCGAGGAGGTGGCCAAGGAACTGGCCGCGCTCGGGCCGGCGCAGGTGGTGCTCAAGCGCGGTGCGGCCGGTGCGTACGCCGTCGTCGACGGAGAGAGCTTCACCGAGCCCGCGCTCGCGGTCAGCCTGATCGACCCGGTCGGTGCCGGCGACGCGTTCGTCGCGGGCTACCTTTCCGCGACGCTGGACGGGCTCGACCCCGCGCAGCGGCTGCGCCGGGGCAACGTGTGCGGGGCGTTCGCGGTGTCGGTCGCCGGTGACTGGGAGGGCCTGCCGCGCCGGTCCGAACTCGCCACCATGGACGCCACCGAGAACGTCGCCCGCTGACCGCGCCGCGCTGACCGCGCCGCGCTGACCGTCTTGCGCTGAAGGGCCCCGCCGGCTCGTTTCCTCAGGTCCGCGGCAGCGAGCGGGCCAGCAACAACGCCACGTCGTCGTCGTACCCGCCCGGCGGCCGCAACGCGTCGATCACCTGGTCGCACAGCCCTTCCAGGCTGCCCGACGCCCTGGCCAGCGCGTCCACCAGCGCGTCGATGCCGGCGTCGACGTCGCGCCGGCGGTTCTCGACCAGCCCGTCGGTGTAGAACGCGACCGTCGTCTCCTCCGGCAGGGCGACGACGTGCTCGGGCGCGGTCCGCATCGGTGCCGCCGACGAGGCACCCACACCCAGGGGCAGCCCGGCCTCGTGGTCCAGCCGCCGCGCCTTGCCGTTCCCGTCGACGGTGAGCAGGGGGAGATGCCCGGCCGAGGCGTACGTCAGCGTCCCGCGCGCGGCGTCGAACACGGCGTACGCGCAGGTGACGATCTCGGTGTCGCCCAGATCGGCGACCACGCCGTCGAGCAGGCCGAGGATCTCCTTGGGACGCAGGTCCTGCCGGGCGTAGGCGCGCACCGCCGTGCGTACCTGCCCCATGAACGTCGCCGCCCGCAGTCCGCGTCCCATCACGTCGCCGATGACCAGCGCGGTCCGGCCGGGGCCGACCGGGATCACGTCGTACCAGTCGCCGCCGACCTCGGCCTCCTCCGCTCCCGGGAAGTAACGGGTGGCCACCTCGAGTTCACCGGGCGGGTGGGTCCACGTGGGCAGCAGGCTGCGTTGAAGGGTGAGGGCGGTACGCCGCTGCCGGCGTTCGCTGTCGGCGAGGTTGCGGGCCAACCGGCGCTCGGCGTCGAACAGCCGGGCGTTCTCGATGCTCTGCGCCGCCCGGGTGGCGACCTGCTCGAGGACGGCGAGGTCCTCACCGGGTGCGAGATCGCGACCGTACGCGTGACCGGGCCCGAGCAGGGTGAGGACGCCGATCACCCGGCCGCGCGTGACCAGTGGCATGGCGATCAGGCCGGAACCCCGGGTCGCCTCGCGTAGCACCGCGTGCGCCTGCGGCTCGGCGTACATCTGGCCGAGGGTGTCCGGGTCGGTGGCGGTGAGAACGGCCGGGCGGCCGGTGAACACCGCGCGCAGCGCCGGGTGGCCGTCGCGCTGGGTTCCGCCGAGGCGGCGGATCTGCTCCACCAGCGACTGGCGGGCGGGGTCGGCCTCGCGGACGTAGACGCGGTCCAGCCGGCGGCCGTCCCACAGGTCGATGATGCACAGGGTCCCGAAGCGCGGGACCACCAGGTCGCCGACCGCCTCCATCGTCATCCCCACGTCCAGGGAGGAGGCGAGCCGGCTGCTGGCGTGGACGACGTAGGCGAGCCGGTCGCGGACGTGTTCGAGCTCGGCGCGCGCGGTCCGCTCGGCGCGGAGCAGCGCGGCTCGTTCGGCGCGCAGCAGCGCGGCCCGGTCGTCGCCGGCGTCCGTACCGGGCGGGCCGTTCGTGCCTTCGGCGCCGGACCGGCCGAGTTCGGCGAAGACCGCGAGCACCTCCCCGACACCGCCGCCGTCGCCGTAGCCGGTCAGAGCGCGCGCCCGGACCGCGCACACCACCGCGTGCCCGTCCCGATGCCGCAGCGGGACGGCTCCCTCCCAGGTGCCGTTCGCCGCGAGCTTGCCCAGCAGGTCCCGGGCGGTGGCGTGGGAGTTCGGCGCGACCATCGCGGTCAGCACTTCCTGGCCAAGCGCCTCCTCCGCCGGCCAGCCGAGGACTGACTCGGCGGCGGCGTTCCAGAGCGCGATCCGGCCGCGCTCGTCGACCAGCACGATCGCGTTGGCGCTGAGCTCCAGGACGGCGTCGATCAGCTCCCGTTCGAGCGGACTGGTCACGCCAGGTGCCTCTTCCATTGCGGAGCATCATGCCGGTTCGCGGCCCTGTGCGTAGTGTTCATGCCGAATCACGCAAGGTCAGTCTGGCGGGGTAGCCGGGACTACGGGCTTGGCCCGGCCGGGTACGGCGGGTCGGTGGGGGTTCTGCGGTGCTCGTCAGTCGCGGTGCCGGCCGAGTTCGCCGGCCAGCGCGTTCCGCAGGCGGTCGTAACGCGCCCGAGCGGCGGTCATCCGTACGACGTCGTCCGGATCGGGCAGGAGCTGTTCCTTCGGCGGCGCGAGGTCGATCCCCAGCGCCAGTGCCGCCGCGCCCCGGGCGCCGACCTCGGGGTCCTCGGCGAGCCGCAGGGACCGGTCGAAGGTGGCCGCGAACACCCGGCACCACCACGGCGAGGCGTGCACCGCACCGCCACCGAGTACGACGTCGAGCTCGGTGCCGAACGACCCCTCCAGGATGTCCAGGGCACGTGCCGCCTCCAGTGCGACGCCCTCCAGCGTCCCTGCGAGCAGCTCCTCCGGTGAGGTCTCCAGGGACAGCCCGGCGACCACGCCGGATCCCGGCGGGATCGTTCCGGGTGGCCGGCTGCCCGCGTGCATCGGCAGGCAGACCAGGCCGCCGGCGCCGGGCGCGAGCGTGGGCTCGGCGTCCGCGCCGAGACGCAGCAGCCGGACCGCCCAGGCGCGCAGCACCCCGCCGCCGGAGAACGCGATCCCGCTCACCAGCCGCTCCGCGTCCACGCGGTAGCGCCACACGGTGGCCGGCGGCGGCGGGACGTCGGGCCCGTGGACCACGCGCAGCGCGGCCGAGGTGCCGACGGTGACGCCGACCGTGCCGGCATCGGTGCATCCGGTGCCCAGGTTGGATGCGGCGCCGTCGCCGAGCGCCGGTGCCCAACTCGCGGCGGCGAGGGCCGGCCAGCGGTCCCGCCAGCGGGGCGCCAGCCGGGCGGGCGTGTCGTCGACGGCGGGCAACTCCGCCGGAGTCACCTCCGCCAGGGCCAGTGCCTCGGGATCCCACGTCATCGCCGAAACGTCCAGCAGGCCGGTGCCGGAGGCCATCGACACCGAGGTCGCGTCGGTGCCGAGGAGTTCGCCGCGCAGGTAGTCGGGCAGGCCGAGGAAGCGCAACGACCGGCCCCCCAGCTGGTCACGAAGCTGGTCACGAAGCTGGTCACGGAGCCAGGGCACCTTCGTGGTCCAGTAGAGCGGATGCACCCAGGCACCGGTGCGTGCGTGGAACCCCTGGGGGTCGGCGGGCAGCCGGTCCGGCCGCGGCCGCGCGCGGGTGTCGAGCCAGCTGAGCACGGCCGACACGGGCGTGCCGTCCGGCCCCACCGCGAGCACCGAGTGCCACTGCGAGGAGGTGGCCACCACCTCGACACCCTCCAGCGCACCGGCTGCGTGCAGCTCGTCCAGGCAGCTCACCAGGTCGGCGAGGTAGCCGTCCGGGTCCAGCTCGCCGCGTCCGTCCTCGTCCTGGCGCGCGGCGACCGAACGGCGGGCCAGCAGGCCGGGCACCGGCTCGGCGCGTTCGTCGCACACGACGGCCCGTACCGACGACGACCCCAGGTCGAGCGCGAGAAGCCGCCGCGCGGTCATGTCCGGAGCTCTCCCGTCAGCGCGCTCAGGAACGAACTGGCCCACCGGTCCACGTCGTGCTCCACCAGGTGCCGGCGCATCGAGCGCATGCGGCGGGTGGCGTTGCGCGGGTCCAGGCGGAGCGCGTCGACCAGGGTGGCCTTCAGCCCGTCCACGTCGTAGGGGTTGACAAGGAAAGCTTGCCGGAACTCGTCGGCCGCGCCGGCGAATTCGCTCAACAGAAGGGCGCCGGTGTTGTCGTACCGGCAGGCGATGTACTCCTTCGCCACGAGGTTCATACCGTCGCGCAGCGGCGTCACCACCATCACGTCGGCGGCGCGGTACAGCGCGGCCAGCTCCTCCCGATCGTGCGAGGAGTGCAGGTAGGTCACCGCCGGCCGGCCGATCCGCCCGTGCGTGCCGTTGACCCGGCCGACGGCCAGTTCGACCTCGTCGCGCAGCAGTTTGTACTGCTCGACGCGTTCCCGGCTCGGCGTCGCGACCTGGATGAACGTCGCCTCGTCGGGCGTCACCACCCCTTCGGTCAGGAGCTCGGCGAACGCGTGGATGCGCTCACCGATGCCCTTCGTGTAGTCGAGCCGGTCGATGCCGAGGAGGACCTTCGCCGGAGAGCCGATCTCCTCCCGGATCTCCTCCGCGCGCCGCTGGGTCTCCGGGCGCCGGGCGATCTCCTCCAGCTGGGCCACGTCGATGGAGATCGGGAACGACCGTGCCCGCACCACCCGGCCGTCGGGCAGGAAGGTCTGGTCGCGCTGGGTCTGGTAGCCGAGCAGCCGCCGGGTGAGGCGCAGGAAGTTGGACGCGGCGCCGGGACGCTGGAAGCCGACCAGGTCCGCGCCGAGCAGGCCGCGCAGGATCTGCTGGCGCCACGGCAGCCGGGCGAACAACTCCACCGGGGGCAGCGGGATGTGCAGGAAGAAGCCGATCCGCAGGTCCGGGCGCAGGGCGCGGAGCATCTCCGGTACGAGCTGGAGCTGGTAGTCGTGCACCCACACCAGCGCGCCGTCGTCGGCCGTTTCGGCCGCCGCCTCGGCGAACCTCCGGTTGACCTTGACGTACGCCTCCCACCACTCGCGGCGGTAGACCGGCGGTGCGATCACGTCGTGGTAGAGCGGCCACAGGGTGGCGTTGGAGAAGCCCTCGTAGTACTCCTCGACCTCCTTGGCCGACAGCGGGACGGGCACGAGGTGCATGCCGGCCTCGTCGAACGGCTCGGGTGCCTCCTCGGTGGACCCGGCCCAGCCGATCCAGGCGCCCTTGTTCGCCTTCATCACCGGGTCGAGCGCGGTGACGAGCCCGCCGGGGCTGCGCCGCCACTGCGTACTGCCGTCGGGGGTGTCCACGCGGTCCACGGGCAGCCGGTTGGCGACCACAACGAACGCCGACCGGGCCGACCTGCCGGAACCGCCCTTCGAGCCCGCCGCCCTGGTGGAGGTGCGGGAGCGGCCCTTCGGCGCCGGGGCCGACTTCGCGGCACGGGCAGCGGCGTCCGTCGCCGCCTCGCTCGCGGCGTCTGCCGCCGACTCGGAGGCAACGGCCGCCTCGGCACCGCTGCCTCCGGTTACGGACGACCCGGATGCGGGGGACTCGGACGTGGACGACTCGGCGGGTGACTCAGTGGGCACGGGGACAACTCCCTCGATCGGCGGTGCGAACTTCTCTCTTCGACCCTACGGGCGCGACGGCGGGTGGCCGAGCCGTCGGTGACGACCCGCCTGTTCCCGACCTTCCGGAAGCAGCGAGCTACGCGGAGTCGCCGTTGCCGGTGGTGTTCCGGCGGTCCGGTTCGCCGCCCTGCCCGGCGATCGGCTCGTCGTTCGGATACCGAACGCCGACCTGCGCGCGGGCGGCGTCGAGCACCTCCATCACCGCGATGCTGTCCGCCCAGGGCACCAGCGGACTCTCCAGCAGCCCGGCGCGCAGGCACCGGGCCACCTCCTCGGCCTCGTAGGTGTAGCCGACGCCGAGCAGGTCGACCGTGACCTCCTCGGGCTCCTTGTCCGGGTGGTGGACGACCAGCCGGTCGGCGGCCTGGAAGTCGGCCGGGATCTCCACCCAGCCCTCCGTACCGCTGACGTACGCGGTGTTCGGGAGCGGCCCGGCCAGCGAGCCGGTCAGCGTGGCCACCGCGCCTCCGGCGTACCCGAGGAGGAGTCCGGCGGTCGCGTCGACGCCGGTGGGGGCGAGCGTTCCGGTGGCTCGCACCGTGTCGGGCGCGCCGAGCAGGTGGTGGGCGAGGCTGACCGGATAGATGCCGACGTCCAGCAGCGAGCCACCGGCAAGGTGGGGCGCGAACAGCCGGTCGTCCGGGTCGTAGTCGGCGAGGAAGCCGAGGGTGGCGTGCACCGACCGCGGCTCGCCCAGCGTGCCGGCGTCGAGGAGTTCGCGAAGGCGCAGGTGGAGCGGGTTGCACCGCATCCACATGGCCTCCATCAGGAACTGCCCGTGCTTGCGGGCCAGGTCGACCAACTGGCGGGCCTCGGCCGCGTTGACGGTCAGGGCCTTCTCGCACAGCACGGCCTTGCCGCTCTCCAGCGCGTGCCGGGTGGTGGCCAGGTGGTCCGAGTGCGGGGTGGCGACGTAGACGACGTCCACCTCCGGGTCCTCGGCCACCTCGGTGTAGGAGCCGTACGCCCGGCGGATGTCCCACTCCTGCGCGAACGCCTTGGCACGGTCGAGGTTGCGGGAACCGACCGCCACCACCTCGTGGTCGGGCAACAGGGCGAGCTCGCGGGCGAAGACGCCGGCGATGTTCCCGGTGGCGACGATGCCCCAGCGAAGTCGGGGTTGCATGGCTCCCTTTCCTCTCGGCTGCCTCCCGGTCGTCCCGGCCGGTCTTCGGCCGGCGGGGTCGAGGCGCGGCTGGACTCCGACGCTACTGGTCGGGCGTGGGAGGTAGGTGCCGACGGTTGGCGCCGGTAGCGGCGGCCGTCCGGTAACGGCCTGACGGGCAGGCGACCCCTGACGACGGCGTGGGGACTACGACACCGGCAAAACAGCTATACCGGTTGCGCGTCGACGTGCGTGACCACCATAATCCGAATGCAGGTGACGCGTACGACCCCGATTCCAGGCGTACGCCATCGCCCGAGTCACGTACCTACGTCCTCAGGAGATCTCATGACCGGAACCACCAACCCCGACTCCGGCCCCGTCGGCACGCTCGGCACGGTCGCGTTCGACTGCCCGGACCCCAGGGCGCTCGGCGAGTTCTACGCCCAGGTGCTCGGCGGGAAGCTCGACACCAGCGAGGACGACTGGGTGGAGCTGCACTTCGAGGGCGGCAACCACCTGAGCTTCCAGCAGGCCGAGGACTGGGCGCCGCCGACCTGGCCCGGCGGAGAGCGTCCGCAGCAGGCCCACATCGACGTCGAGGTCACCGACCTGGACGCGGCCGAGGAACGGGTGCTCGCCCTGGGAGCGCGCAAGGCCGAGCACCAGCCGGGCACGACGTTCAGGGTGTTCCTGGACCCGGTGGGGCACCCCTTCTGCCTGTGCGCCTGCTGAGGTCGGGCGTCGGCTGGGGGCGCGGTCAGCCGATCCGGGCCGGCCGGTACGCCGGCCGCGCCCGCCACCTCAGTGCCTGCTCGAACCCGTACGCCAGCCTGATCAACGTCGGCTCGCTCCACGCCGTACCCACGAACGCCAGCCCGACCGGCAGGCCGTCCGCCGCGCCGCACGGCACCGTGACCATGGGGTATCCGGCGATCGCCGCCGGGGTCGTGCAGGCACCGGAAAGCTGGTCGCCGTTGACCAGGTCGATCTTCCAGGCCGGGGGATAGGCCGGCGTCACCAGCGCGTCCAGCCGGCCGGCGCCGAGTGCGGCGTCGATGCCGTGCGTACGGCCGAGCCGGCGGCAGGTGCGCAGCGCGTCGACGTAAACCGGGTCGCACAGGCCACGGGTGGCCAGGGCGCGCTCGAAGCGGTCCTGGCCGAAGTACGTCAGCTCGCGGTCGGCGTGGTCGGTGTTGAACGCGACGAGTTCGGCCAGCGTGCGCGGCCCTCCCGGCCGGCGGGTGGTGAGGTAGCTCTCCAGGTCGGCCCTGAACTCCGTACTCAACACCGTGAGCTCCGCGTCGCTCTCGCGGATCTCGTCGACGCTGGGCAGGTCGGCGGGGTCGACGATCGTGGCGCCCCGGGCGGCCAGCAGTCGCACGGCCTCCTCGGCGAGCGCGTCCGCAGCCGCGCTGTAACCCCACAGGCCCGCGCGCGGGACGCCGATCCGGGCGCCGGTCAGCCCGTCGGGCCGGCAGAACCTCGTGTAGTCGGAGTACGCCACGCGTCCTGACCGCATGGTGGCAGCGTCGTCGGGATCGCTGCCCGCCAGCACCCCGAGCAGCAGCGCGGCGTCGGCGACCGTGGTGGCAATCGGCCCGGGGGTGTCCTGGCTGTGGGAGATCGGGACGACGCCCGTCCTGGAAACCAGCCCGACGGTGGGCTTGATGCCCACGACACCGCACAGGGCCGCCGGGCACACGATGGAACCATCGGTCTCGGTGCCGACCGCGAGCGGTGCGAGCCCGGCCGCGACCGCCGCAGCCGAACCCGACGACGACCCACCGGCCGAACGGTCGAGGGCGTGCGGGTTGACGCAGAGCCCGCCGACGGCGCTCCAGCCCGACGTCGAGGAGCCGGAACGGAAGTTGGCCCACTCCGACAGGTTGGCCTTGCCGACGACGACCGCTCCGGCCGCGCGCAGGGCGGCGACCAGGGGAGCGTCGGCAGGGGTCGGGACGCCCGCGAGTGCCAGCGACCCGGCGGTGGTCGGCAGCGCACCGGGGGTTCGCCCGTCGCCTGAACCTGTGGCGTCCGTGGTCTCCGCGGTGTCTGCGGTGTCTGCGGTGTCGATGTTGTCCTTGACCAGCACCGGGACGCCGTGCAGCGGACCCCGGACCCGGCCGCGAGCACGCTCGGCGTCGCGTTCGGCCGCACGGTCGACGGCGTGTGGGTCGACGGCGAGCACCGACCGCAGGGTGGGACCGGACCGGTCGATCTCCTCGATCCGGCGCACCAGCGTGGCGACGTGCTCGGCCGCGGAGGTCGCGCCGGTGGCGTACCGGTCGCGCAACTCGGCGGCGTTCAGCGCGGCGGCCTCGGCCGTCGACGGCGACGGATCGAGCGGCCGGACGGCGGGGTCGGGTGACGGAGCGGCGGAGCCGGGTGACGGAGCGGCGGAGCCGGGTGACGGAGCGGCGGCGGACACCCGGCAATGGTGCCGTGCCCGGCGCGATCTCGCTGGCCGACGAGATGGACAAGGCGCTCCGGGGACGGCCCGATGGCCGGGTTGGTAACTGTTCGGGCCGACTTGTCGGTGCTGTGCGGTACGACAGAACCCACGAAGAACACGCCATGATCGCGCGGTGGCGCTGAATGACATCGATGTGCTTCGGTCGTACGATGTCAGTCGTCGCTGATCGCCGAGGAGGGATGCCTGGGTATGGACGCTGCGATGGAGCCGGCCCCGAAGATCGCTGCCGGCGTTTCCGACGAGTCGTCGACCGGATCGCCCGCTGAGTCGACCACCGACGTCGACTCCCGCACCGCCTCCGGGTTGTGCGAGCGCGACCAGCAGATCATCTCCTTCGAGCGCCAGTGGTGGAAGTACGCCGGTGCCAAGGAGCAGGCCATCCGCGACCAGTTCGGGATGTCCGCCACCCGCTATTACCAGGTGCTCAACGCCCTGATCGACCGTCCCGAGGCTCTCGCGTTCGACCCGTTGCTCGTCAAGCGCCTCCGCCGGCTGCGTTCCAGTCGTCAGCGGGCCCGCGCCGCACGGCGTCTCGGCGTCGACGGGTGACCTCCCCGGACACCCTGCCGACGCCCGCCACGCCCGAGGGCGAGGCCGCCCTACGCGCGATCGTCGAGCATCCCGAGCGGTCGATGCTCGCCTTCGACTTCGACGGCGTGCTGTCGCCGATCGTCGACGACCCCGAACGCGCCTTCGCCCACCCCGCGGTGCTCCCCGCGCTGCGCCGCCTCGCCCCGCATCTTCGGGCGCTCGCGATCGTCACCGGGCGGCCTGCCGAGGTCGTCGTCCGGCTGGGTGGGTTCGCAGACGTCCCCGAGCTCGCCGGCCTGCTCGTCGTCGGCCACTACGGTGAGGAACGCTGGGACGCCCGCACCGGTGAGATCACCGCACCCCCGCCGGCTCCCGGTGTCGAGGAGGTCCGCCGCGCGCTGCCGGACCTGCTGCGCCAGTGGGGTGCGCCCGACGGCACCCGCGTGGAGGACAAGGGCCGGGCCGTCGCGGTCCACGTACGCCAGACCGCCGACCCGGCCGCCGCGACCGAACTCCTCACCGACCGGCTCACCGAGCTTGCCCGCGCCCACGACCTGGAAGCCCAGCCCGGCCGGATGGTGCTCGAGCTGAAGCCCGGCGGCATGGACAAGGGAGCCGCGCTCCGCAAGCTGGCCGAGGAGGTGGGTCCCCGCGCCGTCGCCTACACCGGCGACGACCTCGGCGACCTGCCGGCCTATGACACGGTCGAGGAGCTGCGTTCACGCGGCGTCGCCGGGCTGAAGGTGTGCTCGGGGTCGACGGAGGTGACCGCGCTCGCCGACCGGGCCGACCTGGTGCTCGACGGCCCGCCGGCGGTGGCGGCCTTCCTGGACACGCTCGCGGACACGCTGGGCGCCTGACGGCCCACTCAACGGCCGGTTGGTCAGGAGTACCGGGCGCTTCGGGCTCGCCTGTCGGCCTCGTCGTCTGCACTGGCGTACCGCTCGCCGTCGGAGTCGGAGTCGGCGTCGCTCGTAGCGGGTGAGGGCATCATGGGCGATGCCTCCGGGAGGGGAGCAGGCGCCGGCGCGTAGGTCGGTGCGGTCCCCGAGCGGTACCCCGTCCGGCCACCCTCGTCCCGGGCGTCGACGACGACGATGCCGGCGATCGGCAGCTGCAGCCGGTCGAGGACCTGAATCGCCCGGCGGGCCTCGGCGACGCCGGTGGAACCTGCGCGTACGACGACCACCGCGGCGTCGCACTCCGCGGCCAGGGCGGACAGTCCCGCGCCGACGAGGACCGGCGGACCGTCGAGGACGAGCACGTCGCTGTGCTCGCGAGTAGAGGTCAGGAAGTCCCGGAAGGCGACACTGCGCAGCTGCGCGCGGCTGAGCTCGGGGTCGCACTCGTCGGCCGACACGACCCGCAGCGGCCCCTGGGCGGACAACAGCTTCTCCGGCTTCGACATGAGCTGCTGGACGGTGAACTCGCCGCCGCCCGGGAAGTGTGCGCCCACGACGGGACATTGCAGGTCGGCCTCGACCAACGTCACGCGGTAGTACTGCTCGGCGAGTGCGAGCGAGATCAGGGCGCTGACGAACGCCTTGCCGTCGTCCTGGTAGGCGCTGGTGACCAGCAGCCGCCGATCCGGTATGTCGGTGAGCGGAGCCAGGGCGGCGACCGCTGACCGCACCGGCCGGGCAACCCGCCCGCGACGCCAGGCGCCGAGTGCTCCCTTGCGCCGTTGCCGGCCGGGCACACGTGGAAGGGTGCCGAGGATGCCGACCTGGAGTTCACGCTCGATCTGGTCGGTGGACCGCAGCGTGCTGTCGGTGCGGCGGCGTACGACAACGATCACCAGGCCGGCGAGGAGTCCGGCGAGCCCGCCCAGCAAGAGGTTCCGGGGCAGGTTGCTGGGCACTGCGGTGGTGGACGTCGCCGCGCGGTCCCAGGGGCTCACTGTCAAGGCCGCGTTGCTACCGAACGGCCGGGCGGCCCCGACCTGACCGCGGAGGACGGTCGCCGCCGTGTTGACGATGGCGACGGCCCGCCGGGAGGTCTTCGCGTCGGAGGTCAGGGTGACGACCTGGACGCCCGGCTGGTAGCTAGCGTGCAGGTGACCCGTCACCGCGCCGACGGGGACACCGGCCTGGGCGGCGGTGAGGTGAGCGACCCTTTCCGACTCGGCAAGCCGGGCGACCGTGGCCACCGCGCCCTGGGACAGGATGGGGTCGTACACGCCGGCTTCCGGAGTGCCTTCGGCAGGTGCGGGCCGGCCGGCGTTCGCCGACGAGTACGCCGCCACCGTCATCGACGACCGGGCCTCGAACGTCGGCGTCACCCAGGTGGTGAGGGCGAACGCGGCGGCCAGGCCGACGCCGGCGGCTAAGACGACCATGCCTGCCGGCCGCCCGGCGGCACGCACCGCGCCGCGCCGGTTGATAGAGCTGCTCACGTCGGTCGCCTTTCCAGGTTTGCGGCGGCCGGTATCCGGGCGTCAGGAACCGCCCGTCAACCCCGGCTTGCTCAGCGGGTCTCGGATATCGCGCATTCGGTAGGGAATGCTCTCCAGCGGGCAGAGCGGACAATCGCCGGATTCCGAACCAGGCGATTTCGGGTGACGTTTCGGCGGACGGCCTCCACGCACTGCCGGTCGCGCGGCTGCTCTCCGCCGGCACCCACGGCCGCTCAGCCTGCGTGGGACCCCAGGGCGTCGAGTTGCTCGGCCAGCCAACTGCGCGGTGGGTGGCTGCCCGCCGACTCCGCCAGCAGCGCCGACCGCGTGCGGCGTTCCGCACCACTCAGCGACAGTGCGGCGTGCATCGCCTCGGCGGTCTCCTCGATGTCGAACGGATTGATCAGGAACGCCGCGTCGCCGAGTTCGACCGCGGCGCCGGCTTCCCGCGACAGCACCAGTGCACAGCCGTTGTCGGAGACGATCGGGATCTCCTTGGCGACGAGGTTCATGCCGTCCCGGATCGGGTTCACGACCGCGACGTGGGCCATGCGGTACGCCGCGAGCGAGCGCGGATAGTCGTCGTCGACGGCCAGCACGAGCGGGTCCCAGTCCGCGCTGCCGAACTCGTCCACGATCTCCTTGGCGACCCGCTGCACCGAGGCGGAGTACTCGCGGTACTCCGGAATGTCGTGCCGGCTCGGATAGGCCAGCGCCGCGTGGACGACCCGCCCCTGCCATTCCGGACGGCGGCGCAGCAGTTCGCGGTACGCCAGCAACCCTCGCACGATGTTCTTGCTCAGCTCGGCCCGGTCGACCCGAACCAACAGGAGGCGGTCACCGACCTGGGCGCGCAGCCCCGCCATCCGGGCCCACACGTCGGGTGCGTTGGCCCGGGCCTGCATGGCGCCGGCGTCCACGCCGAGCGGATGCACTCCCACGACGGTGCGCCGGCCGGCGTACTCCACGGTGTTGTGAGCCCAGTCGACCCGCGCGTCGAGTACGGACTCACAGCACGCCAGGAACGCCCGCGCCCACCGCTCGGTGAGGAACCCTGCGTGGTCAGCGGCCAGCAGCCCCTCGAGGAGAGAGACAGCCACGTCGTCGGGCAACAGCCGGTAGTAGTCCGGCGGCGCCCAAGGGGTGTGGGAGAAGTGGCCGATGGCGAGGTCAGGCCGGCGGGTGCGCAGGAGTCGCGGCGCCACGGTGAGGTGGTAGTCCTGGATGAGTACCCGCCCGCCCGGCGCGGCCTCCTCGGCGAGCGCCTGCGCGAACGCGGTGTTGTAGTCAACGTAGGACGCCCACTCCCGGCGGAACCTCCGGTCGAAGAGGGGCGCGTTCGCGGTGTCGAACAGCAGGTGGTGCAGAAACCACAACGTGGAGTTGGCGATGCCGTTGTACGCGCGGGCGAAGGTGAGCGGCTCGATGTCGAGCAACCGGACCGGAATCGTCCCGGTGTCATAGCCCGCGGCGTCCAACCTGCCGGACGGTGCCGACCTGGCCGCGAGCCGGTCCGCGTCGGACAGTGCGGCCGCGACCCACAGTGCGTCCTCCTGCGGGGGGATCGCCGCGAGTGCCGACGACAGTCCGCCGGAGCCTCCGACGCAGTGGAGCCTGCCGGCGTCGTCCTGCCGGAACGAGACCGGGCCCCGGTTGGAGGCGAGCAGGACGCTCTTGCTCGGTTCGCTCGCCATGGCGACAGAGCCTAGGCCCTGTGCCGTGGTCGATCCGTCGTTCAGGCCAGTCGGGAGTGTGGGACGGTTGGTCGCGTTCTGGGAGGGGGAGTTGCGCCCGGATCGTCCCGGCGCTGGGTTACAAAGCCCTGCGCGGGCGGGTCGGCGGTGCGACGACCGGGCACATCTGCAGTGTGGCAGCGCGAAATGTGTTGAGCCGTGGGCTTTCTGTCGTACGCCAACCGCCGGTGGTATCCGGGCGGTACGCCGTCCACGCGCGGTATCTGCTGGCGTTCGCCCTGCTGCTCCCGCTCGCGGCGGTGACGGACGTCGTGGCGGCCGGCCACCCGGGCGAGCCGGTGATGCGGCAGGCGCGGACGGTCGCCTTCGGCCGGCCGGCTGAGTACGCGGGTGCCGTGTGGCGGTTGACGACGTTCGCCCCGAGCGCGCCGCGGCACCCGCTCCGGATACCGACCGGTTGGACGGCCGTGTACGTCGCCCTGACGGTCACTCCACGAGACGCCGCCGCCGGCCGCCGGATCCAGATGTGCGAATTCTCCGCCGCCGACGGACGAGGCAACACCTGGCACCCCGCAGGCGTACTCGTCAGCGACATCCGCCGGCAGGTCGAGTACTCGGCGATCGGCTGCTTCCGGCACACCGGGCGGTTCCTGCGGCGCCCGGTTCCCGCCCGGGAGACGCAGAACGTCGTGACCGCGTTCCTCGTACCGAAGGCCGCGGTGCGCGAACTGGCTCTCCGGGTGCTGGTGCCCGACGCCGCGCCGGCCTACCTGCGGCTCCTGCCCGGTACGGATGTAAAGCGCGCTTGACACCACCTGGCGATGTAAAGCACCCCAAGGCGCAGCTCGCACAGATGACTGACACCGGGGAGTTCGGCTACGGCCTGGGGTTGTTCCCGGTACGGCTGGCCTGCGTGCCCGGTGGGTCGTCTGGGGGCACGACGATGCGGTCTTCGGATACCAGAGCGGAGTCTTCAGTACGCCGGACGGATCCCGGCAGGCCGCTCTGGGTGCCAACACCTGGCTGTTCACCGAGGAAGGCGAACTCGACCCGCCGCCCGCCCAGGCGGCCGCCGCCGCGCTGAGCGACGGTTCGCCGAACCCGGCCGAGGTGGCACCGCCCCGGCGGGTCGCGGCAGGGGTCACGGCAGGGGTCACGGCAGGGGTCACGGCAGGGGTCACGCCGGCCCGATGAGTCCGGGTTGTCCTCCATTCGGACGGCTCGTCTCGCATTCTGAACGCTGCCGACGTTCGCCCGGACCTACCCGTTAGGCTCGCCCGCAGGCGGGGGCGCGACCGACGTCGCTGCCTGCCCCGGCTGGGGCCGCACGACCGCACCACCACAACTGAACAAGGAACTCATCCAGAGGGGCAGAGGGACCGGCCCGACGAAGCCCCGGCAACCGGCCGACCGCCGACGAGTGTGTCTCGCGTTCATGCAGGCCCCGCGGCGGCCACGGTGCCAACTCCGGCCCACGACTCCACGTCCGGGAAGACCTCCCGACCTGGCGTACGCGGGAAAGATGAGGAGGAGAGGCCTCGCATGACGACGACCTACGCCGACAGCACCACGCCCGGCACCCACACGATCCGCCCCGGCGCCTTCGGGAACGCCACCGAACTGCGATGTCGGGAGTGCGGTGCCAGCAGCCCGCTCGGCGCCCACTACGCGTGCTCGGAGTGCTTCGGGCCGCTCGAGGTCGGCTACGACTTCCCCCGGGTCACCCGCGAGCAGATCGCCGCAGGCCCGCACAACATCTGGCGCTATCGCGAGCTCCTGCCGGTGCCGGCAGACGTCGCGTCGTTTCCCAACACCGAGCCCGGGCTCACCCGGCTGGTCCGTGCCGACCGGCTGGCCGCCGACCTCGGCCTGGCCCGGCTGTGGGTGAAGGACGACTCCGGCAACCCGACGCACTCCTTCAAGGACCGCGTGGTCGCCGTCGCGCTGACCGCGGCCCGTGAGCTCGGCTTCCAGGTGCTGGCCTGCCCGTCGACCGGCAACCTCGCCAACGCCGTGGCCGCGGCCGCCGCCCGGGCGGGCATCCGCAGCGTGGTGATGGTTCCGCACAACCTCGAGCAGCAGAAGATCCTCACCACCGCCGTGTACGGCGGAACGCTCGTCGCCGTCGAGGGCACCTACGACGACGTCAACCGCCTGGCCAGCGAGATCGCCGGCGAGGAGGAGACCTGGGCGTTCGTCAACGTCAACGTCCGGCCCTACTACGCCGAGGGTTCCAAGACGCTGGGGTACGAGATCGCCGAACAGCTCGGCTGGCGGCTGCCCGAACAGATCGTCGTCCCGATCGCCTCCGGTGCCCAGCTGGTGAAGATCGACAAGGGTATCCGCGAGCTGGTCGAGCTGGGCCTGGTGGAGGACACCCCGTACCGCATCTTCGGCGCCCAGGCCACCGGCTGCTCCCCGGTGTCGGCGGCGTTCCGTGCGGGCCACGACGTGGTCGCGCCGGTGAAGCCGCAGACGCTGGCGAAGTCGCTGGCGATCGGCAACCCCGCGGACGGGCCCTACGTGCTGGACGTCGTGCGGCGTACCGGCGGAACGGTCGAGGACGTCTCCGACGACGAGGTGGTGGACGGCATCGCCCGGCTGGCCCGCACCGAGGGCATCTTCGGCGAGACCGCAGGCGGGGTGACCGTGGCCACGCTGGCGAAGCTGGTGCGTACCGGCAACCTCGACCCGGCCGCCGAGACCGTCATCATCAACTCCGGCGACGGGCTGAAGACCCTGGACGCCATCGCCGGCAAGGTAGGCCCGAAGGCCACCATCCGCCCGACGTACGAAGCATTCACGGAGGCTGGGCTCGCATGAGCGTCAAGGTTCGGATCCCCACCATCCTGCGTACCTACACCGGCGGCTCGTCGGAGGTGAAGGCCGACGGCGAGACGCTGGCCGAGGTGCTGGAGTCGCTGGACGCGAACTACCCCGGCATCCGGGCGCGCGTGCTCGACGACGCGGGCAAGCTCCGCAGGTTCGTCAACGTCTACGTCGGCGAGGAGGACGTGCGGTTCGCCGGCGGCCTGGACACGCCGACCCCGGAGGGTACGCAGGTCTCGGTGATTCCCGCGGTCGCCGGCGGTGCCCGCTGACTTCTCCGCCGGCAACGGAGGGCGTCACCGCCGCGGTACCCGCGGCTCCGGACGCGGTGTTCGTGCTGCACGAACGCATGGACGGCCCGCGTCAGGCGCGCCTTGACGCGGGCCGGGCCACCGGGGCCACTGGTGCCACCAGGTTCACCACCGCCGAGGTGGAGGTCGGGCTGGCGCCGGGGCCGTACGGCCTCGACGTCACGGTGGCCTGCCCGGGCGCCGGCCTGTCCTGGGTGGTGCTCCGCTGGCGTCGCCGCGTACCCACCTCGGCGCTGATCCTCGGCGACGCCTGGGAACGTTCCTACGGCGACCTGTCCTGGCGTCACCACCAGCCCGAGCGGCTGCTGCCGTGGTCGTGGCTCGCGCACGACCCGGTGTCCGCGACGACCACGGGAATGGGCGTTCGCGTACGCCCGAACGCCTTCTGCGCCTGGACTGTCGACGAGGACGGCTGCTCCCTGTGGCTCGACGTCCGCAACGGCGGCGGGCCGGTGTCGCTGGGGAAGCGGGTACTGTCCGCGGCCACGGTGGTCGAGGTGGCCGGTGACGCGAACGCCTCGCCGTACGCCGTCCAGCGCGGGTTGACAGCGGCGATGTGCACCGACCCGTTGCCGCCGGTGAAGCCCGTGGTCGGTGCCAACAACTGGTACTACGCCTACGGCCGCGACTTCGGCCCGGCGCAGATCCTGCGCGACGCCGAGACGATCGTGTCGTACGCCGACGGACATCCGGTGCGGCCGTTCTGCGTCGTGGACGCCGGATGGAGCCCGGGCGGGGTCTGCCCGGGAGGCCCGTGGACGGCGGGTGTCGCCGGTCTGTTCGACGACATGCCGGGCTTCGCCACGGACATCGCGGCGCGCGGTGCCCGGCCGGGGATCTGGATGCGCCCGGCAGCGCTGTCCACGGTGACCGACCCGGCGCGACTTCGGCCCGGCCCGCGCCCGGCGCGGGAGCAGCCGCTCGACCTCACCCTGCCCGACAACCTGCAGACCATCCGGGACGATGTCGCCCGGCTGGTGGGCTGGGGCTTCGAGCTGGTCAAGCACGACTTCTCGACGTTCGACGCATTCGGCCGCTTCGGCCCGGCGATGGGTTCGGAGCTGACCGACTCCGGGTGGCACTTCGCCGACCGCGGACGCACGAACGCCGAGATCCTCCTCCGGCTGTACGAGACGATCCGCGAGGGTGCCGGTGACGCGGTGGTGATCGGCTGCAACACCGTCGGGCACCTGGCCGCCGGGCTGGTGGAGGTGCAGCGCATCGGCGACGACACCTCCGGCCGGGACTGGGAGCGGACCCGCCGGATGGGGGTCAACGCGCTCGCGTACCGGCTCGCCCAGCACGGCTCCTTCTTCGCCGCCGACGCCGACTGCGTACCGTGCACGCCGGTGACTCCCTGGGAGAGGAACCGTCAGTTCCTCGACCTGGTGGCCCGGTCCGGGACGGCGTTGTTCGTCTCGGTGGACCCGGCTGCCCGCACGCCGAAGGTGGACGCCGACCTGCGCGCCGCCGTCCGGCTCGCGCTGGACGGCGGGGAGCCCGGCGGAGTCGAGCCGCTGGACTGGCTCTGGACGACGGCGCCGCGACGGTGGCGCTCCGGGGGCGAGGAACTCGGCTACGCCTGGGGCGAATCCTTCGGGGCGTCTCCGCTGGCCAGCTGAGGTTTTGTCCCGCATACCGGGACGCCTGTTACTCAGGGTGGTAGCCGTGGTGGCCCCTTCACTCTCCGCTTCCGAGGCCTGGTCAAGGGGGCCGAACCTGGCCCAAAGGAGATCGTTCAGACATCTCCACACCGGTGATGTTTTTGGCTATGGTCGGCCGTGGTCGCCATGATCGTGCGTAACGGCTCGACCGCCAACGGTGGGAATGCGCGCGGATCTATCGCAACACCTCCCCTCGCGGGACGGGTGCGGTGAGTACGACCCGGGCCCGCGCCGGGCGGGTCTGACACCCGAACGGGTCTGAGGAGAGGGCATGACGCAGGGAACCGTGAAGTGGTTCAACTCGGAAAAGGGCTACGGCTTCATCGCGGTGGACGACGGTAACGACGTCTTCGTCCACTGGTCGAAGATCCAGATGGACGGATACAAGTCCCTCGCCGACGGGCAGGCCGTCGAGTTCGAGGTCGTCCGTGGCCCGAAGGGGCTTGAAGCGCACGAGGTGCGCCCGGTCTGAGCCAGGCCACGGAAGGCGACGCCGGGGGCCCGGGCGGATGATCCGTCCGGGCCCCCGGCATGTCCACGTCGGACCCTCGGCAGTTCCACGTCAAGCCCTCGGCGCCTCCGCGTCAGGCCCGGGGTGTGCCCCGCGACAGTGGGCCGGCGCGTCCGTGCCGACCGGGCGGCGGCTTGTCCGTCCTCCCCGGCCCTCGGCTTGCACTCTCCCAGGTCGAGTGCTAAACACGTGTTAGCACTCGAAGGTCGCGAGTGACAATCCATCTTGGTTTGGTTCGACGAGGTTCCCGGCCTGGCCGGGAAGCGTCCGTCGCGGGCGTCGACCCGAACCCACGACCATCCACCCACCTGGGGGAGGATCCAGCTAGATGCCCAAGATCATCTCGTTCAACGAGGACGCGCGCCGCGGTCTCGAGCGGGGTATGAACACCCTCGCCGACGCCGTCAAGGTGACTCTCGGCCCGAAGGGCCGCAACGTCGTCCTGGAGAAGAAGTGGGGCGCGCCGACGATCACCAACGACGGCGTCTCCATCGCGAAGGAGATCGAGCTCGAGGACCCGTGGGAGAAGATCGGGGCCGAGCTCGTCAAGGAAGTAGCCAAGAAGACCGATGACGTGGCCGGTGACGGCACCACGACCGCGACCGTGCTCGCACAGGCGCTGGTCCGCGAGGGTCTGCGCAACGTCGCCGCCGGGGCCAACCCGATGGGCCTCAAGCGTGGCATCGAGGCCGCTGTCGACCGGGTGACCGAGCAGCTCGCCCAGGCGGCCAAGGACGTCGAGACCAAGGAGCAGATCGCCTCTGTGGCGGCCGTCTCCGCCGGTGGCGACGCGAGCGTCGGCGAGATCATCGCCGAGGCGATGGACAAGGTCGGCAAGGAAGGCGTCATCACCGTCGAGGAGAGCAACACCTTCGGGCTCGAGCTCGAGCTCACCGAGGGTATGCGCTTCGACAAGGGCTACATCTCGCCGTACTTCTGGACCGACGCCGAGCGCATGGAGGCCGTCCTCGACGACCCCTACGTTCTCGTCTACAACGGCAAGATCTCCGCGGTGAAGGACATGCTCCCGCTGCTGGAGAAGGTCATGCAGTCCGGCAAGCCGCTGGCGATCATCGCCGAGGACGTCGAGGGCGAGGCCCTGGCCACGCTCGTCGTCAACAAGGTCCGCGGCACCTTCAAGTCGGTCGCCGTGAAGGCCCCCGGCTTCGGTGACCGCCGCAAGGCCATGCTCGGCGACATCGCCATCCTCACCGGTGGCCAGGTCATCTCCGAGGAGGTCGGCCTGAAGCTGGAGAACGCCGGTCTCGACCTGCTCGGCCGCGCCCGCAAGGTCGTCGTCACCAAGGACGAGACGACGATCGTCGAGGGTGCCGGTGACCCCGAGCAGATCTCCGGCCGGGTCAACCAGATCCGCGCCGAGATCGAGCGCAGCGACTCCGACTACGACCGCGAGAAGCTGCAGGAGCGGCTGGCCAAGCTGGCCGGCGGCGTCGCGGTGATCAAGGTCGGCGCCGCCACCGAGGTGGAGCTGAAGGAGCGCAAGCACCGCATCGAGGACGCCGTTCGCGCGGCGAAGGCCTCGGTCGAGGAGGGCATCGTCGCCGGTGGCGGCGTGGCGCTCGTCCAGGCCGGCAAGAAGGCCTTCGACAAGCTCGACCTCGAGGGTGACGAGGCCACCGGCGCCAACATCGTCAAGGTGGCGCTCGAGGCTCCGCTGAAGCAGATCGCGGTCAACGCCGGTCTCGAGGGCGGCGTCGTCGCTGAGAAGGTCCGCGGGCTTCCCGACGGCCACGGCCTCAACGCCGCGACCGGCGAGTACGTCGACCTGCTCGCGGCCGGCGTTCCCGACCCGGCCAAGGTCGTGCGTTCGGCACTGCAGAACGCCTCGTCCATCGCCGGCCTGTTCCTCACCACCGAGGCGGTCGTCGCGGACAAGCCGGAGAAGGAGAAGGCCCCGGCGGGCGGCGGTATGCCCGACGGCGGCGGCATGGACTTCTGAGTTCGCTCGAAGTCAGCTAGCTCCCGCATCACGCGGCGCGGGCGGTCACGGAATCCTCGGTGGCCGCCCGCAGTCGGCGCAGGGGCGGTCACGGAATCCTCGGTGGCCGCGCGCAGTCGGCGCAGGGGCGGTCACGGAATCCTCGGTGGCCGCGCGCAGTCGGCGCAGGGGCGGTCACGGAATCCTCGGTGGCCGCCCGCAGTCGGCGCAGGGGCGGTCACGGAATCCTCGGTGGCCGCCCCTTCTGCGTGTCCGCACCACCGCCACGGCAAGATCGGGGCATGGCCACCACGACTCCCACCGACCACCTTGATCGAGCGCGTGCTCTGCTCGCGGCCAATCCGCTGGTCGACGGGCACAACGACCTGCCGATCGCGATGCGGCATGCCAGTGCCTACGACTTCGACAAGGTGGACATCGCCCTCGACCAGCCTCGCCTGCAGACCGACATTCCGCGGCTGCGGCGGGGACATGTCGGCGCGCAGTTCTGGTCGGTCTACGTGCCGAGCCGGCTGCAGGGCGACCACGCAGTTTCGGCGACGCTGGAGCAGATCGACGCCGTGCACGCGATGGTCGCCAGGTACGCCGACACGTTCGGGCTCGCGACCACTGCCGACGAGGTGGAACAGGTCTTCGCGTCCGGCCGGATCGCGTCCCTGATGGGCATGGAGGGCGGTCACTCCATCGACTGCTCGCTGGCGACGCTCCGCGCGATGCACGCGCTCGGCGTGCGGTACATGACGCTCACCCACAACGACAACGTGCCATGGGCCGATGCAGCGACCGACGAGCCGGCTGTCGGCGGACTGTCGCGGTTCGGGGTCGAGGTCGTCGCGGAGATGAACCGGCTGGGCATGCTCGTCGACCTCTCCCACGTCTCCGCCGACACGATGCGTGCCGCACTGGCGGCCAGCGAGGCGCCGGTGATCTTCTCCCACTCCTCGGCCCGGGCAGTGTGCGACGTGGCGCGGAACGTACCCGACGACGTGCTCGCCACGCTTCCGGCCAACGGTGGCGTGTGCATGGTGACGTTCGTTCCGGAGTTCGTCTCCCCGGTGTGTGCGCAGTGGCGGGTGGAGGCATCGGAGGCGGCGCGGGCTCAGGGCATCAACCCGACCGACCTCAGCGCGTTCTTCGAGTTCACCCGGGAGTGGCGCAAGGAGCACCCCAAGCCGGACGCCGCTCTCTCCGACGTGGTGGCGCATGTGGAGCACGTACGCGAGGTGGCCGGCATCGACCACATCGGGCTCGGCGGGGACTACGACGGCACCGACACGTTCCCTGTCGGGCTCGGCGACGTGTCGGGGTACCCGCGGCTGTTCGCGGCATTGCTGGAACGTGGCTGGTCCGAACAGGACCTCGTCAAGCTGGCCGGCGCCAACGCGATCCGCGCGCTCCGGGACGCCGAGGCGGTCTCCCGTGACCTGCGTACGCGCCGCGGCCCGTCCATCGCGACCATAGAGTCCCTCGACGCCCCCGCTGACCGCGAAGGCTCTCTTCGCGTCGTCTAGAAGGGACGCTCGACGTACCTGTCCGCGTCCTCCCACGGCATCCACTTGTTCGTGTCCGGATCGAGGATCAGCCGTACGCCGGCCGGAAGCTCCGCCGCCCACCTCATCGCGTCCTCCTTGCCCTCGCCCATCCAACTCTTCGAGCCGCCGCTGGTGCCCGCGTTCCACTGGGCGTGCCATGTCCTTGGGTCGGCGCTGTCGCGGTGGATGAGGGTCACCGCGCGTCCCTCCCGGTCCGCGAGCGCGCGCATCCAGGTGTTGAAGCTGTGGTTGAGCTGCGCCGTGCTCCACCACATGTGGTGCAGCGTGTCCCGCATGTCCAGCAGCGTGTGGGCAATCGCCTCGTCCGTGCGCCCGGCCGCGAGTGCCTCACGGGCCTTGCCTTCGTCGTCGTCCATCGCGTTCTCCCCGTGGTGATCGCAGCCGTTGCCCGAGGGCTCTGATGCGGGATCGGCGGCCGCCGACGAGTCCTCCGAGTCCTGTGCTTCGCTCAGGCCGTCCACGGTCGCCGGCGCCATTCGAGCCCGCACCCAGGCCAGGACGTACTCCTTGTCATGGGACTCCACGATGCCGCTCATCTCCCCGCACACCCACCAGGCGGCCCACCGCTCGCTGCTGTGATGGCCGTCGTCAACGGTGTCCGGGGACAGGGGAGAGGAGGGATGCGGAGAACCTTTATCTCGCACGTGTCAGCCGTCACCGGCTCCCAAGGCGACCACTCGCCCGTCGCCGGGTCCTGCATCAGCCACTCGAGGGCCGGTTGCTGCGCGGCCCAACGGAGCACGCTTGACTTCTCTGGACCCTGTGTATGGCCACCGTTGCCGTCGCGGTCCTCGTACCTGGCTTCCCACCACCGCGGGCGCGGTTCTCCTCGAGGGTTGGTGTCGACCAGGCGGATCCGAACGACTCCGCCGACTTGCCTCTCGCTCATGGCTCTCCTGACATTCACCCGTGGGCAGACGCCGCCGGGAGGTATTCATCTCGGCCGTTCAGGTCCCGGGCTGGGGCCACTGTGACCACTCGCCCGTATCCGGGTCTTGAACCAGACACGTGCGAGCACCCCGCTCCGCCGCCCATCGGAGTACGTGATCCTTCTCCGCGTTCTGGGTGATTCCGCCGTTGCCCTCGGGGTCGTCGTACCGTGCCTCCCACCAACCCGGCCTCGGTTCGTCTCGGTGGTTGGTGGAGATCGGATAGACCCGGACAACGCCGCCCGATCGAAGCTCGCACATGGGCCGAGTCTGCCTCCTCACCGGACCGGTGAGGAGGCAGACCTGAAGCGGCGCCCTGCTTACATGCAGTAGCCCCTAAAGGTGGAGCTGACCTTCTTGTCCTCGTCCCAGGTCCCGTGGAAGCCGCGCTGGTAGACGCGTGTGCGCCACAGAGTCGACGGGGAATTCTGTGCGCATGCCTTGATCGACGCCATCGGCGACTCACCGGCGAAAGGCACCGTGCTGGAGTTCTGCGCCACTGGGTACCACTGGCCGGTGCGCGGGTTGTAGTACTCCAACCGGACGTACCGATAGACCTGGTCCGGCTGCGCGCTGCAGTAGAAGTCGCCCCAGCCGTAGAGCTTGCCATCCCGGCCGAACCGGGGCGGGTGGGCGTCGACGTAGCAGGTGACGATGTGCTGCGGCGCGACGGCCGGCATCGAGGCGTCGGCCGTCGGCTTCTGCGCCACGGTGTCGGACATGACGAGTTGGTGCTTCGGTTGGCTGGCCGTGGCGGCTGGGACGGAAAGACCGAGCGCCGCGAAGGTGATCGCTAGGGTGGCTGGTAGCCATCTCCTCATGCTGGTTTCCCCTTGCTGGATACGGGTGTGAGTGGTGGTCAGGAGGGGTCCCCGGCGGCATCCGGGGGCCCCTCCGCTCATCGGCTCGCCTGGCCTGGAGTCAGGCGTCGTGCCCGATGCCGGACAGCTGTCCGGTCACCTGGTCACGCTTGATGCCGGTCGAGCCGAACAGCGATTCGTCGACGCTGCTCGATCCGTTGCCAGGGTTGGTGTTCGCCTGCATGGCGCTTCCTCTCTCTCAGGTGTGGTTTCTCATCAACTGGTCGCCGCCGACGCACCTCGTTGAGAGGTGCGGCGCCTCCACGGCGACCGCTTCGTCGGCCCCGCCCCGGATGGACGCGGGGCCTGTAACCCGGGCGTCGGCCGAGCGAATGCCCGACCGGCGCGCGGGAATCGGGGGGTCAGAGGGCGATGCGATGCTCGGTGACCCACGCGGTCGCGAACCGCACGACGGCGGGGTAGTCACCGGCGTCTGCATCCCAGGCGCAGCCGGGAACCCACGTCCACCGGCCGTTGCGGAGCCACAGGCACATGTGCAGCCGCTCGTCGGCGGGCTCGATCACGCGTACGCCCCAACAGGACCGGCCGTCGTCCCAGACGACGTCCGCGTCGATGCCGCTGCGGGCGAACAGGTCAGCGAGTTCGCGCGCCCGCTCCCTTGCTGTGATGGCCACGGGCCATGCCTTCCCGGCGACGAGCGTTTCGCTTCGTCCGTTCCGCGTTTCGAACATGCGGCGACTCCCCGTGTCTGCGCTCGCACCATGGCGCCTGCCCGTCGCCCGCGGCCGTCGTACGAAACACGGACCGGCGGGTACATCTCGGCGTCATGATGACGATTTGCCGAATGATGCACACCTTGGCAGGCTTCGGCCAGGTCTGCAAGTACGCTTCGCACGTCGTTCGGCACTGTCCGTCACGCCTGACAGGAGCTAGGGTCATGCCCCAGGGGCGAATCATTCGGGTGCAAGGGGTGCCAGTGATCAGCAGTCCGTACGTCTGTCGGCTGCGTCTTTCCGAGGAGCTGATCGCTCATCGGCAACGGGCGAAGATGACCCACGCGCAACTCGCGAAGGCGACCGGGCTGTCCCAGGCGAAGTTGTCCAAGCTGGAGAACGGCCACCTGCGCCCGCAGATCGACGAGATTCTCGACATCGCCGAAGCCCTGAACATCCAGGGGGACGCCTGGACACTGTTCGTGGACACCGCGCGCGGCGCCGCCGAGCGCGGCTGGTGGGAGGCGCACACCAGCCGGATGGGCCACCGGCAGGCGCGCTACGCCGACCTCGAACAGGGTGCGTCGCAGATCCGCGACTACGCCATGGCGCTGGTCCCCGGTCTGCTCCAGACCGAGGCGTACGCCCGCAGCATCGCCGAACTCGACGACCTGACGTTCGTCGAGCCGACCATCACCAAACAGGGAGTCGTACGCGGCCGCGCGGACCGGCAGCGGATGCTGCGGCGCCGTCGGCCGGCCTACCAGGTGATCCTCGACGAGCTCGTCATCCGCCGGCCGGCGGTCCCGCGGGACGTGCTCGCCGAACAGTTCCGCCACCTTGCCGAGCAGCCCATGCATGCCGACATCCGGGTGCTCCCCGTGGACGCGCAGATCAAGGGCCCTGCCGTACCGAAGAGCGCGTTCGGGCTCTACACGTACCCCGAACCGTTCTCCAGGACTCTGGCGACCGTCGACAACCTCGCGTTCGACACCGTGCTCACCGGTGAGGACGAGGTACGCCTTCACACGGCGCTGTGGGAACGGCTTCTGGAGGCGTCGCTCCCCGCGGCGGACAGCGTGGCACTGCTCAGGAAGGCCGCCGACGAGCTGACCCCGCGCCAACCTCGCAAGGCCTCTCCGGACGTCGCTCGGGCCGCCGCGCCGGCGGAATCGGTGCCCTCCGCCCACTAGTACCTACGAACGCCGGAAGCCCTCCGTGCTCGACGTGGAGGGCTCCCGGCGTGCTGATCGGAGCTCGGGGAAGGTCAGGCGCCGTTACTTCCCGGCGTAGTACGCCTCGACCGCCTCGATGTCCACCGTCTCGTCCGGCTTGCGGCCGAGCTTCTCGTACACTCGCCGGCGCGCGTGCATGTCGGCGATCAGGACCGCGCGGGCGTGCACCGCCACCTCGCCCGCGATCTCGGCGGGTACGACGATCACGCCGTCGTCGTCGGTGCCCACGATGTCGCCGGGACGCACCTGCACCCCGCCGCAGCCGATGGTGACCTGGGCCTCGATGGCCTCGATCCGGCCCGGGATGATCGTCCGGCCGCGGGCCGCGGCGCACACCGGCGTCCGCTGCAGTTCGATCTCGGCGGTGTCCCGGCAGTACCCGTCGGTGACGATGCCGACGGCGCCGTTGGCGTGGGCGGCCATGGCGTTCATCGAACCCCAGAAGCCCACCTCCCGTGCGCCGCCGCCGTCGGTGACGATCACGTGGCCCGGCGGGAGGTCGCCGAGACCGGCGGGACGGCCGACCTCCTCGAACCAGATGCCGTGCGCGGCCACGATGTCCTCGGTGGAGTCGAGCTTCCACATCGGACGGTTGGCGGGTACGCAGCGCAGCGTCGCCGCCTCGCCCCAGAACTTCATCCCGCGCCACAGCGGGCGCACGTCGCGAGAAACCAGGCCGATGTCGAAGTAGCCGATGCCGTCCATGGCGTCGGCGACGTCGGTGACCCGGAGGTACTTGTAGAGGCTGGCGACTTCGGAGGGGCTGGTCGCCGCGGACGCGGCGGTCTTGCCCGTGGTCATGGCGTTCCTTTCCGGTACGTGGACGCGGAAGCTCACACGTGGGGACGGAGATCGCCGATGGGCCCTCGACTCGGTCCGATTATTGTCTACAACCGTCTGTAGCCAAGGCGTACGTCCGGGATGGGTCAGCCGGGTGAGCGGGTCGCTGCGTTCCGTTCGCGGGCTCGGCCGGCGGGCTCGGGATGGTTGGCTCGGTCAGAGCTCCCCGAGCGGGGCGACGTCGATGCCGCCGCGGTCGCAGACCCAGTGCGGGTCGGGTCCGAGTTCGGGTTCGATCCGCAGCTCGTGCGGCTCCACGTCGTCACAGGCCTTGCACCGGGGCCAGCGGCCCACCGAGTCCATCAGCGCGTCCTGGACGTCCTGGGCGACCTGGCCGGCGACGTACTCCGCACCCTCGGGCCACTGCGCGACCCACCACCGGCGTTGGGCCACCGCGTCCTCCAGGATCGACACGCCTCGCGGGTCGGCGTGACCGGAGGCCTGCAGGTCGTGGAAAACCAGGGCCCGGGCGTTGATGAGCGGGTCGTCGTCCGTCACGGACACGATCCTGGCAGGCTTCGTCCCATGACGCGTCCCTTGCTCGAGGTCATCGCCCTCGGAGTCGCCGACGCCGTGGCCGCGGAGGACGGCGGCGCGGACCGGGTGGAGCTGGTGACCGACATGGATGCCGACGGCCTGTCGCCGGAGCCGTCGGTGGTGGAGGAGATCCGGCGCCGTACGAACATCCCGCTCCGGGTGATGCTCCGCCTGTCCGACACCTTCGGCGCCACCGGTGCCGAGGTGGCCCGGCTGCGCGGGCTGGCCTCGTCGTACCTCTCGGCCGGCGCGGACGGCTTCGTCCTCGGCTTCCTCACCGGCACGCTGGAGATCGACCACGGGACCACCTGTGCGCTGGTCGAGGAGTTCCCCGACCGGCCATGGACGTTCCACCGCGCGGTCGACCACGCGCTCGAACCCGACCGGGCCTGGAGCGACCTTCGCCGGCTGCCGGGGCTCACCCACGTCCTCACCGCGGGTTCGCCGCGCGGTGTGGAGGCCGGCCTCGACGATCTGACCCGGCGGGCGAGGACCGACCCGTTCGCCACCGACCGGATCATGGCCGGTGGGGGTCTGCGGGCCGAGCACGTGCCGTGGCTGGCGCAGGCCGGGATCCGGGCGTTCCACGTCGGTACGGCGGTCCGGCCTGACCGTTCCTGGAAGGCGTACGTCGACGCGTCGTACGTCCGCGTCTGGCGCAGCCTGGTCGACGACGAGGTGGCCCGCGCACTGGACATGCTCTCCAGCGGAAGTGGGAGCGGGAGCGTGCCGGAGCTGTGACGCTGCTCCTCGACCCGCCGACCTGGCCCGCGCGCGGCACCGTCTGGTCGCATCTGGTGAGCGACCTGTCCTTCGAGGAGCTGCACGACTTCGCCCGCCGCTGCGGACTGCCCGAGAGCGGCTTCCACCGCGACCACTACGACGTACCGGAGGCGAGGTACGCCGAGGTGCTCGCGGCCGGCGCGGAGCCGGTGACGAGCCGGGAACTCGTGGCCCGGATCACCGCCGCCGGCCTGCGCCGCCGCAAGCCCCGGACGTAGCGCCCGCCTCGCGCGGGCGCCCCGCCGTACTCAGTCCAGCCTGCGGTAGTTGACACCGAGCGTGTCCAGCCGCGCGAGGTGCGGGCGCAGCCGATCCAGGAACGTGGTGTACTCCTCCACGCCGCCGGTCTCGTCCCGCCACACCGCCTCGGCGAACGCGCACACCCGCGGGAACAGCATGTACTCCGCGTGCTCGGGCGTCGGGACGTACTCCGTCCACAGCTGGCACTGCGCGCCCAGCACGTGCCGGGACGCCTCGGCGTCCAGTTCGCCGGGGATCGGCCGGTAGTCGTAGACCTTCTCCAGCGGGACGAAGCCGCCGATGGCCAGCGGCTCGGCGTCCTTGTCCTCGCTCTGGTAGTAGTCGAAGTAGACCGTCTGGCAGGGCGCCATCACCACGTCCAGCCCGCCGCGAGCCGCCTCGATGCCGCCCTCCTCGCTGCGCCACGACATGACCACGACGTCCTCGGGCAGGTTGGCCGGGCCGCCACCTTCGAGCACCTCGTCCCAGCCGACGAACCGCCGGCCCCTGTCGGCGAGGTGGGCCGCCATCTGCGCCGTGAACCACGCCTGCAGGGCGTTCTCGTCGGCCAGGCCGAGCGACCTCATGCGTTCCTGCGCGGCCGGGCTGACCTTCCACTCGGCCTTCGGACACTCGTCACCACCGCAGTGGATGAGCGGACTCGGGAAGAGGCTCATCACCTCGTCCAGGATGTCGCGGCAGAAGTCGAGGGTGGAGTCCTCGACGTTGAGCACCTGCTCGCTGATGCCCCATCGGGTCCAGACCTTCGCCGGCTTCAGGCCGTTGCCGAGTTCGGGGTAGGCGGCGATGGCGGCCAGCATGTGCCCCGGCATGTCGATCTCGGGTACGACGGTGACGAACCGCTCCTGCGCGTACGCCACGATCTCCCGGATGTCGTCCTGGGTGTAGTAGCCGCCGTGCGGCTTGCCGTCGAAGGTGAACTCGCTCTCCGGGCGGTGGGCGTGCCCGACGAGGGTCTCCGGACGGTACGCACCGACCTCGGTGAGGCGTGGGTACTTCTCGCTCGCGAGGCGCCAGCCCTGGTCCTCGGTGAGGTGGAAGTGGAAGACGTTCAGCTTGTGCAGTGCGAGCAGGTCGATCAGCTTGAGGACGAACTCCTTCGGCATGAAGTGCCGGGCCACGTCGAGCATCGTCCCGCGCCAGCCGAACCGCGGCCGGTCGACGACCGCGACTGCCGGGATCTCCCACTGCCGCTCCACCTTGGTGGCGGAGAAGATCTCCGCGGGCAGCAGCTGCCGCAGCGACTGGACGCCGTAGAAGACGCCGGACGGATCGCTGCCCGCGATCTCCACGCCCTCGGTTGTCACCGTGAGGCGGTAGGCCTCCGGCCCGACCAGGCTGTCGTCGACGCGCAGGGTGACCGCGGCGGGTGCGTCCGCCGACGCGTCGTCGAGCGCGAACCCGGTCGCGGGAGCCAGTGCGCGGCGCAGGGCGCGCGCGGCCTGCGCGGAGGCTTCGTCGGCGCGGACCGTGGCCGAGCTGGTCAGATGGAACGCGCCGTCGAGGCGCTCGAACTGCTGCGGCTTCGGAAGGATCACGATTCGGAGCCTAATGCCCGAACCTGACTGTGAACAGTCAGCTCAGCTCACTTCCGAGCAGCCGGTCAGGGTGCGGGAGTGAGCGCGGCCCGGGACGCCTCGACGGTGCCGCTGGTCGCCGTGGTCAGGCCGTAGCTGCTGGAAACCTTCTGCTCGTACGCCGGAATCCCGCCCAGGTCCTCCTCGTGCGCGGAGGCGACGGTGGCGGCGAGGTATGGCCACGGCGAGCGGCCACGCGGTGAGCCCAGCACCCACCACAGCGTGACGTACTTCTGCTCTCGGGTGACCCCGAGCAGGTGGCTGGCCTGGCTGATCGCGGCGTGGTACTTCAGGTACGCCACCCCCGGCTCGGCCACCCACGCGGGCGCGCCGGTCGACCGTACGCTGGGCCGCACCGGATAGCTGCCGTAGATCGTGGCGCGGTCCCCGCGCAGCACGGTGACCTGGCTGGAGGCGACCAGCGCGTCGTACGCCGCGCGCACCGGCACCTGGACCAGCCGCACCTCCGTCGTCTCCGCGCCCGCCTCCAGCCGGTCGCCCGGGCGAAGGGAGTCGAGCTGGCCGGCGCCGACCAGTTCGTACCCGCGAACCGTCGTGTCCCGGAGCAGCTGGGATCGCCCGGTGAGCAGTTCGGTCAGCCTGTCGGGCCGTCCGGCGTCCGGTGTGTAGCTGCCCAGTCGGCCGCTGACCTGGTACACCGTCCCGAGCACGTGCACCGGGACCGACCCGCGGTTCCGCACCGTGACCGAGAGCGGGACGAAGACCGTCCGGCGGTCCGGGGCGAGCCGCGGCGCCCCGAACTCCGCGCTGGCCGACACGCTGACCGGCAGCGCGAACGGCTGGTAGATCTGGGAGTACGCGAAGTTGACGACCGCGATCCCGGCGGTCAGCGCCACGCCCAGCGCGAACCTGCGCGGATAGGGGATCTGGCCCCAGATGTGCTCGCGGTGCAGGAGGCCGAGCGCCCACGCCGACCAGGCCAGCAGCGCCAGCCACAGCCAGAAGTTGGTGGCGAGTAACCACCGGCCGGGCATGGGTTCGTAGTCCCCGCTGGACACGCCGACGGCGATCAGCATGACCGCGGACAGGGCCACGGTGAGGACGCCGACCAGCATCGCCGCGCCGGAGTTGGCGACCCGTCTGCGGCCCCGGTAGTCGGTCACCGCGAGCGTGGCCACGCCGACCAGGACGGCGGCGAGCACCGCCAGCCCGCCGGTCAGCCGGCCCACGAAGGTCAGCGCACCCGGGATGTCGGCCAGCCCGATCCGGGCGAGGACGACGAACGCGGTGAGCAGGCCGGCCAGCAGGGCCAGGGTGGTGAGGGTGTCGGTGGTGAAGGTGCTGGTCAGGCGTCGCCGGCGCGCGCGGGCGGACATGGCCTCACCCCTACCCGCGGGGTCGCCGGGCGATGCCGTCGAGCGCGGCGACGGCTCACTCGTCGGGCAGGTCTGCCAGATCTTGCGGCCTGGTCAGCAGGATGAGCTCGGCCGCGAGGTTGTGGCGGGCGCGCTTCTCCCAGTAGGCCCGGCCGTACTCGGTGCCGAATAGGCGGTCGCGGGCGGCCAGGTCGGACAGGATCGCCGCCCGCCCCTCGCGGAACGCCTCGTCGGGCACGTGGGCGTACTCCGCGCGGACGTCGGAGACGTACACCGCGTAACGCTCCGGCGCGGTGGACAGGACTGCCAGGTCGGCGTCGCAGAGCACAGCGCCGTTCGGGTCGTCGGCGGCCGGGGCGTGGCCAGCGGTGAGCAGGACCAGCCGGGACACCTCCGCCGAGGTCGCGCCGTCCACGCCGCACCGGGCCAGCGCGCGCGTCGCCAGTTGCGCGGACGCCTCCTCGTTGTCGCTGCGGTGCGGGTCGTAGATCGCGTCGTGGAACCACCCGGCGAGCCGGACCGCGTCGGCCTGGCGGGCGAACTCGGCCAGGTGATCGATCCGGTCCAGTACCTCCGTCAGGTGCCGCAGGTCGTGGTAGCGGCGGGTGGGCTCGGCGTACCGCGCGAGCAGATCCCGGCCCACCGCCACCACCACCTCGTCCGCCGCGGGGGAACCGCCGGCGGCGCGGGTCACCGTCTCCGTCCAGCGCCACAGCAGGTCCGCCTCGTCGGCCACGGTGGGGCTCATCCGGCCGTCCTCATGCCGCCGTCCTCATTCCGCCGTCCTCATGCCGCCATCCTCACCCGGCCGAGCCCGTCCCGCCACAGCCGGTCCGCCCACACGCTCTCATCATCAGTCGATCAACGGGTTCCGGTCCGCCGCCGCGCCGATCACGTCGGCGGGTACCTCCCCCAGCGGGGTGAGCTGGCGGGGGAGGGGTTCGGCGTGTACGACCCGCAGGGAGGTCACAGCGCGGGTCAGGCAGACGTACAGCCGGCGCAGACCGGTAACCTCGTCGTGTTCCCCGGCGACGATCCGGGCCGGTTCGGCGAGGACCACGTGGTCGAACTCCAGGCCCTTCGCCAGGGACGCGGGTACGACGTCCAACCGGGCGTCGACGTCGCCTTCCTCACCCAGCTGGGCGTACGGCACGCCGGCCCGGTCCAGCGCGGCCCTCAGCGCGCCCACCTGGGCGTCGGCCACGATCAGCCCCACCGATCCCGGCCGGTCGAGGGCGGCGCGAACGCCGTCCACGGTGGCCGCGAGCGCGGCGGCCGGATCGGCGGCGGCGACAACTTCCAGGTCGCCCCGGGACCGGCGGACCGACGAGGGGGGAGTGAGCGTCGGCGCGATGTGGGGCAGCAGCCTGGCGGCGAAGGCGATCACGTCGGCGGGTACGCGGAAGCCCTTCGTCAGTTCCTCGACGTGGCCGTCCGGCTTGCCGAGGTGCGCGAGCGCCTCGTCCCAGGCCCGGGTCGCCCACGGCGTGGTCGCCTGGGCCAGGTCGCCCAGCACGGTGGCCGAACCCGTCGAGCAGCGCCGGCCCACGGCCCGCAACTGCATCGGCGACAGATCCTGCGCCTCGTCCAGGACGACGTGTCCCAGGCTCGGCGTGCGTTCGAGCAGGTCGGCCACCTCGTCGATCAGCACCGCGTCGGCCAGCGACCAGCGGGCCGACCCGGCCGAACGCGGCGGCCTGGCCCAGGCCAGCAGCGCCTGCTCGTCCTCGTCCAGCAGCCCGTCGGCGTGCTCGGCGAGGAACGCGGGTTCGGACAGCAGCCGGAAGACCAGCCGCACCGGGTCGATCGCCGGCCACACCTGGTCGGCGTACGCCCGGACCGGCCGGCTGCGGGCGACGGAGTTCTGTACGCGGTCGTCGGGTGAGTCGCCGTCGGCCTCCATCCGCAGCAGGACGGCATGCGCGAGGCGCTGCGGCAGGATCGTCCCCCCGGCGCCGTAGCGGACGCCGCGGTCACGGATACCTCCGAGGATCTCGCTGACCTCGTACGCCGGAACGCGGAACCGTCGGGCACCCCTCGGCACCACCAGGCCCTCGGCGGGGGCGCGCAGATGGCTCCAGACGGCGCGGCGCAGCACCTCCGCCAGCCGGGCGTCGCCCTTGAGCGTGGCGACGTCGGCGGGGTCCTCCGCCCGGATCCGCACCCGGCCGACGAGTTCGGGCAGTGTGCTCTGCCGGGCCTCGATCTCGCCGAGGGCGGGCAGCACGTCCCCGATGTAGCGGAGGAAGGAGTCGTTCGGCCCGACGACGAGGACCCCCTGGCGGCGGAGCTGGTCGCGGTGGGCGTAGAGCAGGAACGCCGCGCGGTGCAGACCGACGGCGGTCTTGCCCGTACCAGGTGCGCCCTGGACGCACACCGTGCCGGCCAGGTCGGCGCGGACGATGTCGTCCTGCTCGGGCTGGATGGTGGCCACGATGTCGCGCATCGGCCCCACGCGGGGCCGCTCGATCTCGGTCTCCAGGATCGAGCTGGCGGCGTCGGTCTCCGACCGGTCGGTGAGGTGTTCGTCCTCGTACGCCGTCAGGTCGGCGTGGTGGAAGCCGAACCGCCGCCGCAGCTGTACGCCCATCGGCGCGGACCTGGTGGCGCGGTAGAAGGGGCGGGACACTCCGGCGCGCCAGTCGACCACCATCGGGTCGCCCTCGGCGTCGGTGACGTGCCGGCGCCCGATGTAGAAGCGCTCGCCGCGGTGTGCGGAATGGGTGCGGCCGCGGGCGCCGGGGAGGTCCTCGGTGGGGCCGGCGCCGGGTGCGTAGTCGAGCCGGCCGAAGAACAACGGCGTGCTCGGGTCGTCGGCGAGGGAGCGGGCCCGGCGGTAGAGCGTGGCCTTGAGGTACTCGGTGGACACGGCGTTGCCGCCCTCGGCCTCCAGCGACTCGGTGCGTTCCCGCATGCGGCGCAGGGCGTCCCGGGACGCGGCGAGGTGGGCCTGTTCGGCAGTGAGCGGATCGGTGGTCGCGGCGGGATCGGTGGAGCCGGCGTGATCGGTGAAGTCGAGGGGATCCGCGCGGCTGGTATCGGGCGGCCCGAGGGTTTCGTGCGTGGGCATGGGGCGTCCTCCCGTGAAAACGGCCAGGCACGTTAACACGCGGACGCCGCCGGATCGACCGGTTTGTGGACGCCGGTCGGCCGGTTGGTGACGCCGTGCACGGGGCGCCTGGCCGACCTCGGACGAACCTGGAACTACACGCGTGTGGTTCGTACATGCGGGCTGTGGCCGTCTTGTCGAATGTGAAGCTGTGCGCGGTGAGTGCGGTTCCGGGTGCTCTCAGTGTCCGGTGTAGGTCCTGCACCACGTGTCACAGTCAGCTGTTTTCGCCGGGGGGACTCCTACGGGAAGGCGGATCGTGATCAGACCTGACCACCCATACCTGTCCGGTGTGCGGCGTTTCCTCCCGGCGACCGGCGGTCGGAGGGCCGCCCGCAGCCGGATCGTTCTCGCTCTCGCCCTCGCCGGGATGGTCGCGGGGACGAGTGCCGTGACCACGTCCGCCACCGTGGCGAACGCCGCGGTCGGCGCGACCACCCCCGCGTCCGAAGGTGTCCAGCCCGCCCGTGCCAGCGCCGCCCGGGTCGCAGCACTGACGAACGGCGCGACCCGGACCGTCGAGTACCGCGGGCTCAGGCTCACGGTGCCCGCCGGCTGGGCCGTCCACGACCTCGACCGCGACCCGCGTACCTGCGTGCGCTTCGACCGGGCCGCGCTCTACCTGGGTACGCCCGGTGCAGACCAGCGCTGCCCCGCCCGTGCGGTGGGCCGCACCGAGGCGATGCTGATCCAGCCGATCCAACCGGTCCGGCCGGCCGCGTCGGCGAAGGCCCCGGCCCGGCTGGGTGGCGGCGCCGCGGTTCGCAGGCTCGTTCCCGGCGCGGCGGCGCAGGTCGCCGCCGGCAGCAGCGCGGACCAGGAGGCGCACTTCGACCTGACCGGCACCGGGCTGGTCGCCACCGCGGCGTACGCCGACCGGCCGGCGCTGGTCGAGGCGATCCTCGCCGACGCGCGCTACGACGGTCCGAAGCGCTCGGGCGGTTCGAGGCTGTCGGTACGTTCCGGCGCGAAGGCCGGCCTGAGCGACCCGCCCTCGATGCCGGCCGGCTCGACCGCGACACGCTTCCGGGGTCTGGGGTTCGACACCTGCGCCGCTCCATCCGCGACGACCATGCGGGCGTGGCTGGCCTCGTCGTACCGCAGCGTCGGCATCTACATCGGCGGCGTCAATCGGGCCTGCCCGGACGGCAACCTGAGCGCCGGCTGGGTACGCACGGTCGCCGGGATGGGCTGGCATCTCACCCCGATCTACGTCGGCCGGCAGGCGCCGTGCGCGCGGCAGGGTGACCTCGGCCCGATCAGGTCCACCAACCCCGGTCAGCAGGGTGTGGACGCGGCGGAGGACGCGATCGGGGACGCGAAGCGGTTCGGGCTCTTCCCGGGCAGCACGATCTACAACGACATGGAGGGGTACGACACCCGCGACGCCGCCTGCCGCCGGATCGTCCTCGCGTTCCTCAACGGCTGGACCAAGCGGCTGCACGACAGCGGGTTCCTGTCCGGCGTCTACTCCAGCGCCTCGTCGGGGATCCGTGACCTGTCCAACGCCTACGTCTCCAACACCTTCGCCCGGCCGGACGTCATCTGGACCGCGCGCTGGGACGGCAGGGCCAGCGTGTGGGGTGAGCCGTACGTCGCCGACTCGAAGTGGTCGATGCACCAGCGGATCAAGCAGTATCGCGGCCCGCACACCGAGAGCTGGGGCGGCCGGCGGATCGAGATCGACAGCGACCGGGTCGACTCGTTGCAGGGGTCGGCGAAGTTCGTGCACGAGGTGATCTCCAGCGGCGACCTGGTGACGCGCAAGGGACCCGGTGCGGCCTATCCCGCCGTCGGCAGCCGCCGGTCGGGTACGAACGTCGGCGTGATCTGCCAGACCGCGGGAAGCCAGGTCGGCGCGACCAACGTGTGGGACCGCCTCGCCGACGGCACCTACGTCAGCGACCTGTACGTGAGTACGCCGAACAACCGCGGCTACTCCAGCCCCATCCCGAAGTGCCGGTACTCGTACATGGTGTGGACCGACGCGCTGCGGGTGCGGTCCGGCCCCGGGACGAACCACCCCCGGACCGGCCAGATCCTCTACGGCGGGATGGCGCACGTCCTGTGCCAGACCTCGGGAACGAAGGTCGGCAGGAGCGGGGTGTGGGACAAGCTGGACAACGGCGGCTGGATCTCCGACTGGTACACCACCGCGACCGGCCGGCCCGGGTACACCGCCACGATTCCGCGTTGCAGCTGAGGGCTGATCCGAGCCCGAGGACTGACAGGGGCCGCCCGGCGAACGTGCCGGGCGGCCCCTGTTCGGTTCGGGTCAGCCAGGCATCTCGCCGGAGAGCACGTCGTCGGCGTCGACAATGCGGTAGGCGTACCCCTGCTCGGCAAGGAAGCGTTGACGGTGCGCGGCGAAGTCCTGGTCGACGGTGTCCCTGGACACCACGGCGTAGAAGCGCGCGGCCCGCCCGTCGTGCTTGGGTCGCAGCAGCCGGCCGAGCCGCTGTGCCTCCTCCTGCCGGGACCCGAAGGTGCCCGAGACCTGGATGGCCACGGCCGCCTCGGGCAGGTCGATGGAGAAGTTCGCGACCTTGGACACCACCAACAGGTCGATCTCCCCACTGCGGAAAGCCTCGAACAGCCGCTGGCGTTCGCGGACGGTCGTCTCACCCTTGATGATCGGTGCGTCCAGGCGGGCGGCGAGCTCGTCGAGCTGGTCGATGTACTGTCCGATCACCAGCGTGGGTTCGCCGCGATGCTGCTCGGCCAGCCTGCAGACCACCCGGGCCTTGGTGTCGGTCGTGCACGCGAGGCGGTAGCGCTCGTCGACGTCGGCAGTGGCGTAGGTGATGCGCTCGCTGTCGGTGAGGGTGACCCGGACCTCCACACAGTCGGCCGGCGCGATCCAGCCCTGGGACTCGATGTCCTTCCAGGGCGCGTCGTAGCGCTTCGGCCCGATCAGGGAGAACACGTCGCCCTCCCGGCCGTCCTCGCGTACGAGCGTCGCTGTCAACCCCAGCCTGCGCCGGGCCTGCAGGTCGGCGGTCATCCGGAAGATCGGCGCCGGCAGCAGGTGCACCTCGTCGTAGAGCACCAGGCCCCAGTCGCGCGCGCCGAACAGCTCCAGGTGGGTGTAGGCGCCCTTACGCCGCGACGTCATCACCTGGTACGTGGCAATGGTGACCGGCCGGATCTCCTTGCGGGCACCGGAGTACTCACCGATCTCGTCCTCGGTCAGGGACGTGCGGCGGATCAGCTCGTCCTTCCACTGCCGTGCGGACACGGTGTTGGTGACCAGGATCAGCGTGGTCGCCTTCGCGTGCGCCATCGCGGCCGCGCCGACCAGCGTCTTGCCGGCGCCACAGGGGAGTACGACGACGCCGGAACCCCCGTGCCAGAAGGCGTCCGCGGCCTGCTGTTGGTAGGGCCGCAGCGACCAGCCGTCCTCGACCAGGTCGATCTGGTGTGCCTCGCCGTCCACGTAGCCCGCGGTGTCCTCGGCCGGCCAGCCGAGCTTGAGCAAGGCCTGCTTGACGTGGCCGCGTTCGGAGGGGTGCACTGCCACCGTGTCGGGGTCGATGCGCGCACCGAGCATCGGCTTCAGCTTCGCGCTGCGCAGCACCTCCTCCAGCACCGGGCGGTCGGTGGTGACCAGGACCAGGCCGTGCGAGGGGTGGTTGTCCAGCCGCAGCCGGCCGTAGCGGGCCATGGTGTCGGCGATGTCCACCAGGAGTGCGTGGGGTACGGCGTACCGGCTGAACCGTAGCAGCGTGTCGACGACCTGCTCGGCGTCGTGCCCGGCGGCGCGGGCGTTCCACAGGCCGAGCGGGGTGAGGCGGTAGGTGTGGACGTGCTCGGGAGCGCGTTCGAGCTCGGCGAACGGTGCGATCGCCTTGCGCGCCTCGTCCGCCGCGGGATGCCCCACCTCCAGCAGCAGGGTCTTGTCGGACTGGACGATCAACGGTCCGTCGTTCACGAGGTCTCCGGGTGGGGCGTCGGGGGTTTCACTCCAGTGTCCAACCGTGGGCAAGTCCGCGGTGTTCCGCCGGGGATCATGGAGCAGTCGCCGCCCGGCGGCGGGCCCGGAACGCCGCGACGTTGGCCCGCGAGGAGCACCGGTCGGAGCAGTAGCGGCGGGAACGGTTGGGCGAGGTGTCGACAAACACCTGGCCGCACCGGTCCGCCTGGCACTCGCCCAGCCGGTCCGGGCCCAGGTCGCAGACCACGATCGCCAGCCCCATCAGCCCTTCCGCTGCGAGGGTTTCGGCGACCGAGGACCGGCGTTCGGCGACGTGCAGGTGCAGGCCCTGTCCGCCGTGACCGGAGATGAACGGCGACACCGGGTGGCGGGCGAGGAGGTCGTTCAGCCGCTCGACCACCCGGTCCGCGCCGTCACCGGCCTCCGGGTCCTCGGCGAACACCGGCCGGAGGTCGCGACGCAGCCGGCGCAGCGTGCGGACGTCGGCGGCGCTGACGCGTTCGGCCAGCCAGGGCCGGTCGGCGAGCAGGGCCCGCAGGTCGTCCTCGTCCTCCAGCGGTGCGTTGACCATGGTCGCCGCCCGCTCGGCGTAACGGAGAAAGTCCACTTGTGCACCTTACTCCCCACCTCTAGGGTGTAACCGACATCAGCCATGGATGACTATTACTCCAGTCCTGAAATGCGAGGAACGGTTCACGGCGCTGCTCGACGTCGTGGAGGCGGCTCGCGGCCAGAAGCCGCGGGTACTCGACCTGGCCTGCGGCACCGCCTCGATCACCGGCCGGCTGCTGGCCCGGCTGCCCGGCGCCACCAGCGTCGCGGTCGACCTCGACCCCGCGCTGCTCCGGATCGCCGCGGGCACCCACGCCGGAGACCAGCGGGTGCGGATCGTGCGCGCCGACCTCGGCACGCCGGACTGGGTGCGGGCGGTCACCAACGCTGTCACCGACGCGGTGCCTGCCACCGCCCCCGGCGCCGAAGGTGGCGGCTTCGACGCGGTGCTCACCGCCACCGCGCTGCACTGGCTGACCCCCGAACGCCAGCGCGCGCTGTACGCCGAGGTGGCCGGACTACTCGTGCCGGGCGGGGTGTTCTGCAACGCCGACCACATGCCCGACCCGGGCCTGCCGGAGCTGACCGGCCGGCTGGGCCGATGGCGGGACGCCCGCCGGGCGAGCCTGTATGCCGAGAAGTCCGCGCCGTCGTGGTCGGAGTGGTGGGACGCCGCGCGGTCGGCTCCCGAACTCGCCGACGCGGTGGCCGAACGCGACACGATCTTCGCCGGCTCGCACGGCAGCGCGGAGTCCTCGCCGCCGTACACCACCCATCTGGACTACCTGCGTGCCGCGGGGTTCGCCGAGGTCGGGCTGGTCTGGCGCGGGCTGACCGACGCGGCCTTCGCCGCCGTCCGCTGAACGGGACCGTCGGCGCGACCGCTGCCGGGAGCACCGACCGGCCGTACGAGCGACGCCGGTGACCAGGGTGCCGCGGACCGGATAGCGTGCGGGGCATGCTGGCCCGTGATCTGGTCGAGGACTATCCGTCGGTCGACGTCGGCGCCGACGCCGTGGAGGCCGCCCGGCTGATGGGCGAGCACCGGCTGCCCGGGCTGGTGGTGACCGGCGAGGGCGGCCGCCCGATCGCGGTACTGCCCGCCTCGCAGGTGGTGCGGTTCGTCATTCCGGGGTACATCCAGGAAGACCCCTCGCTGGCGCGCGTCCTGGACGAGCGGGCGGCCGACCGGATCGTCAACGAGCTCGCCGGCCGCCGGGTCGGAGATTTGCTGCCGCCGCGGACGAAGGATCTCCCGGTCCTTCACGGAGACGACACGGTGCTGGAACTCGCGGCGGTGATGGCCCGGCTACGTTGCCCGCTGGTCGCCATCGTCGACGACGACCGGGTGCTGGGCGTGGTCACCGCGTCCAGGCTGCTGTCGCTCTGCCTGCACGCCACATGAGCGTGTGGATCGCGGTCGCTGCGTTCGTCGTCGCCTACACCCTGATCGCCACCGAACGAGTTCCCCGGCTGGCCGCCGCGCTCGGCGGGGCGGGTGTCGTACTCGCCCTCGGGATCGTGGGCGCGCACGACGTCTTCTACTCGCCGGAGAGCGGCATCGACTGGAACGTCGTGTTCCTGCTCCTCGGCATGATGATCATCGTCGGGGTGCTCCGCCAGACCGGCGTCTTCGAGTTCCTCGCCATCTGGGCGGCCAAACGCGCGCGGGGGCGGCCCTACCGCGTCCTGGTGCTGCTGTGCCTGCTGACCGCGGTGGCCTCGGCGCTGCTGGACAACGTGACGACCGTCCTGCTGATCGCGCCGGTCACCATTCTGGTGTGCCAGCGGATCGGCGTTCGTCCCGAACCCTTCCTCGTCGCCGAGGTGCTCGCCGCCAACATCGGCGGCACGGCGACGCTGGTCGGTGACCCGCCGAACATCATCATCGCCAGCCGCGCGGGCCTCACGTTCAACGACTTCCTCACCAACCTGGCGCCGTTCATCGTGGTGCTGCTGGTGGTGTTCCTCGGCTTGTGCAGGTGGCTGTTCCGGCACGCCTTCGAGGCCGACCCCGAACGCGTGGCCGAGGTGATGTCGCTGTCCGAACGCGAGGCGATCAACGACGTCCCCCTGCTGCGCCGCTCGCTCGTTGTGCTCGCGGGCGTCCTCCTCGGCTTCGTGCTCCACCCCGTCCTGCACGTCGAACCCTCGATCGTCGCGCTGCTCGGTGCCGGGGTGCTGGTACTGGTCAGCGGACTGTCGTCCGGCGCCTACCTGGAGGAGGTCGAGTGGGAGACGCTGGTCTTCTTCATGGGCCTGTTCGTCATGGTCGGCGCCCTGGTGAAGGTCGGCGTGATCGACACCATCGCGACCTGGATGGCGGAGGCCACCGGGGGGAAGCCCGCGTTGGCGATCGGCGTACTCCTGGTCGGGTCGGCACTGCTGTCGGCGATCGTCGACAACATCCCGTTCGTGGCGACCATGGCGCCGGTGGTCGCCGAGCTCACCGGGCCGCACGGTCCGCTCGCCGGGCATACCGGCCTGTGGTGGGCGCTCGCGCTGGGTGCGGACCTCGGCGGCAACGCCACCGCCGTCGGCGCGAGCGCGAACGTCGTCGCCCTCGGCATCGCCAAACGCAACGGCTTCCCGATCAGCTTCTGGGAGTTCACGAAGTACGGAGCGCTGGTCGCCGCGATCTCGGTGGTGCTGGCACTGCCGTACCTCCTGCTCCGCTACACCTGAGCGGCGCCGGGGACGCTGGGGGCGCCGGCGGACCGGCCGTCGTACGGGCGGGTGAGGTGCACGTGCCAGGCTTGACCGTGATGAACGCGACCCCGACCTCCGACTCCCCGCCGTCGCCCCAACCGTCGACCGTGCCGTCGTCCCAGCCGGCGACGCAGCAGTCCGCGGCCGTGCCCGATCCGGCGGGCGGCCCCGAGTCCGCCGCCGCACCCGAGCGGTGCCGAGCGGTGATCTGCGACCTGGACGGCACCGTCTACCTGTCCGGCCGGCCGGTGCCGGGCGCGGTGGAGGCCCTGGCCCGCCTGCGCGACGGCGGCGTACGGGTGCTGTTCGTCTCAAACAACCCGCTGCGCGACCCCATGTCGTACGCCGAACGCCTGACCGGGCTCGGCATCCCGGCCACCACCGACGACGTCCTCACCTCCGGTGTGGTGATGGGGCGCTGGCTCGCCGAGGAAACTCCCGGCGCGAAGGTCTACCTGCTCGGTGAGGAGAGCCTGCGCCGCGAGCTCACCGCCGCGGGTGCGGTGCTGGTGGACTCCGGCGACCAGGCCGAGGTGGTGGTGGCGTCGTTCGACCGGACGTTCCGGTACGAGACGTGGCTGGAGGCGTTTCGCGCGCTGCGGGCCGGAGCGCGGTTCGTGGCCACCAACCCCGACCCGACCTGCCCGGTCGAGGGCGGCGAGGTGCCCGACTGCGGTGGCATCATCGCGGCCCTGGAGGCGACCACCGGGCGCCGGGTGGAGGCGGTGGCCGGCAAGCCGTCACCGCTCATGCTGGCCGCGGCGCTCGACCGCCTCGGCTGTTCCCCCGCGGAGGTCGTCGTGGTCGGCGACCGGCCGGGCACCGACATCGAACTCGGCCGCCGCGGCGGCGTGGCGACGGCACTGGTGCTCACCGGCATCACCGACCATGCTGCCGCCGCGGCACTGCGGCCGGCGCCGACGTTCGTGCTGGACAGCATCGCCGCGCTTCCGGACGCGCTGCTCGGCCAGGGCAAGGGCGCGTAGGGTCCCGGGAGGGACCCTGACCGCGGGGCTCACAACTCCGAGCGCAGCGGCCAGGCGTTGGCCACGCAGGAGCCGACACTCTTGGTCTGCTGCATCATCACCGGAGCCGGCCTGCCCGGACCCGGGCAGGTGGCGTGGCTCTCGCCGAGTGCGTGCCCGACCTCGTGGTTGAGGACGTACCGGCGGTACTTCAGGACGTCACCGTGGAAGGCCGGGACGCCGCCCGCCCACCGGCGGGCGTTGATGGCCACGTGGTCGCCCATCCGGCAGGAGAGTTCTCCGCCGGTGCCCAGCGGCGCGCAGAGCCCGTCGGTGGTGTCGGGTGACGCGACGACGATGCGCAGGTCGTACTCCTTACCGGAGACGCGTTCGAACCTGGCCCGGCCCGCGGCGGCCCAGCTGCGCGGGTCGGCGAGCGTCGCGTCGACGACGCGGGCGACGTCGGCCGGGCGCCAGGGCAGGGAGTCCTCCACCTCGACCCGGTAGCGCACGACCCGGCCGGACCCGAACGGCCCGGTGTGTCCCGGCGCCGCCACCAGCACACCCGACCCGTGCTGTGCGACAGCCACCGGGTTCGGAGTGTCCTCGGGCGCCGGCCGCGCGGTCCCCGGCGACGGTGAGGTACGACCGTCGCTGCGGGAGATGCGGTCCGGCGCGCCGCGCAGGGCCGACCGGACTCCCTCCGACGCGACGTTGCCGTCGGAATCACCGGAATCATCGGAATCATCGGAACGGGAGCCGCCGGAGCTGTTCGGGTCGCCGGTTCCGGCGCGCTCACCGCTGGTCCTGTCCGCCGCGTCGAGCATCCGCGCGGCTGCGTTCCGGTCGAACGGATTCGTCGGCGCCAGGCCGCTCCAGCCGGCGATCAGGGCGACCGCGACCACCGAGGCCGACGCGAGCACGGTGAGTGATCGCCGTAGGCGTCGGCGTCGCTGGAGCCGCCACTCCTTACGACTGACCATCTACGTCCGGCTCCCCTTCGTTCGAACCAGGGGAACCCTAGTGGACCTCTGCTCGGCGCAGGCCGACTAGTCGACCGGTGCCGCGCCGGTGATGCGGTGCAACGCGAAAGTGCGCGCCTCACCGGCAGCATGGTCGTACGCCGTGAGCCAGCCACCGTCGATGCGTACCGGATCGACGATGCGGTCCAGGGCACCCCCCTGCTGGTCGACATACCCCATCCACACCGACCAGCCACCTGCCAGCGCGGCTCGCAGGACGTCGACGGCCTCACCCGATGGTGTCCGACGAAGCTGTCCGACAGTCGCACCCGCCGGCCGCGAAGCGCGTGCACGGTCACCGGCCCGGACCGCGCGGACCGCTGCGGCCAGCACCTCGGGTTCGGGCGTACGGGAACCCGCCGTGACCGGCGCGCGCTGCGGCGTTTCTGCCGTACGCCCGACTCTGGTCTCGCTGAGCATCAGCGCACCGTCGGCGGTCTCGGGGACCGGCGAGAAGCCGAGCGAGCGGAGCTCGTCGACCAGGGCGCGCACGGGTTGCCGGGCGACCACGACGGTCGGCGCGATCCGGCGCAACCCGAGGGCGGCCGTACGGCGGTCGGCGAGTACGGCGTCCAGCAGCGCCGGGTCGTCGCAGCGCAGGTAGGCCGTCGCGGACCCGGCCCGCAGGTGACCGTGCCGGCGGGCGACGTCGTCAACGAGGTAGGACAGCGGCTGGGGCACCGGAGTCGCGGAATGGTGGACGAGGAGCTCGTGGAGCTCGGCGGCGGTCCTCCCGGCGTCCAGGGCACGGCGTACGGAGGTCTCGGTGAAGCGGTAGACGGTGGCGCCGCCGTGCGACTCCGCGTCCGCCATCGCGGCCAGCGACCGGGCGAGGTCCGGCCGCAGCGGCCCGGGCGCGACGGCGGTGAGGTCGGCCTGCAGGAGTACGTGGTCGACGGGTGCGGGAAGGTGTGGGCCGAGTTCGGCGGCCGCCGCCTCCTCGGCGGACGCGGCACTGGACGCGGCACCCGACACCAGCGCCCGCCCGTGCCCGGCCAGCGCGCCGAGTCCGGTGACGCCCCACGCCGACGCCTCCTCCAGGGTCCAGGCGACGAGCTGTTCCACGAACGCCGTCATCCGCCGGGGACGCCGCCAGCGCACCCACGCGGTGACGGCCTCGGTGCTCGGCGCCGTACCCGCGGCGGGATCGGCCAGCGCGGCGAGCACCAGCCGGCGGATGCCGGGGGCGACGGAGCGTTCCAGCTCGGCCGACAGCGCCTGCCGCGGGCGGTCGCGTTCGTCCCGGGTGCCGACCAGGGCGGGTACGCGCGGAGAGTCCAGCCAGGCCGTGGCCAGGCGGGCCCAGCGGTGCTCGGTGTCCAGGGCGAGCCAGGTGTCGTACGCCGGTGTCGGCAGCCAGGAGTCGTCCTCGCCGACGGCCACCAGGCCGGCCGCGAACGCCGTCTCCAGCAACAGCGCCGCGCTCGGCTCGGACACGCCGAGGACGCCGGCGGTGCGCCGCAGGTCGCGCACGCCGAGGCCACCCGCGCGCAGCACCGGCGGCGGGTCCGCGCCCCAGGCGTCCAGCAGCTGCTCGACCTGCCGTACGACCTCCAGCGTGGTGCCGGCCGCGGTGCGGTCGACCAGCGCGGGGTCGCGACTCGGGCCGTCCAAGGTGGGCGGCGCCAGTTGCTCGGCCGGGTAGAGCCGCCCTCCGCGCAGGTGCAGGCCGACCTCGCGCGGCAGCACCACCGACCGCGCGTCCGCCGCGTTGAGCAGGCCGCGGGCCCGCAACCGCTCGACGGGAGTACGAGCGGTCTCCACCGTGACGGGCCGGTCGGCGGCGGTCACGATCCCTACGGGTGGCCCGGCGGCGAGTCGTTCGGCCACCGCCCGGGCCTCCGGTCCCGCCTCGGCCAGCAACGCGGCGATCCGTTCGCCGTCGGCGAGGTCGTCGTGCTCGGCGGGTGGGCCGAGACCCGCGGGGTAGGGGCCGAGCAGGTCCGCGAGGGCGACGGGTACCTCCAGGGCGTCCCTGGGACCCCACACCAGAGCGAGCCCGCGCAGCTGCGCCAAGGTCGCCTTGACACGAGGGTCCGGAAGGCCGGCCAGCGCGCGGACCTCGGCCTCGGAGGCCGGCCGGGGGAGTACGACGAACGCCTCGAGCACCGCGAGTGCCCGCCGGTCGAGCTGGTCGAGTGTGCGGGCCAGCGAGCTGCGGGTGGTGGAACGCGTCGCAAGCTGCGCGAGGTCGGACGGCAGCGGCGTCATCAGGTCGGGGCGGTTGCGGAACAGTTCCGCGAGCGCGTCGTCGTCGAACCCGCGCAGCGTCTCGGGCAGCGTCGCGGGGCGCGAGGTGGATCTGGGCATCACCTCAACCGTAGAGCGCGGCGCAAGCGAGGCGCGTTCGGCGTGGCGTACGGCACCTTCGGCCGCTCGTCCGGCCCGGCGAGCCCTACTCAGGTCGTAGCAGGGTCCCGACCATCGGGCGACGCCCCGGGCGGGTTCGGACCGGCAGGATCGAAGCCGTGGATGATCGGCACCTCGCGCACGGACCCTGGGCCACCCTGAGCACCCCGCCAGGGTCCCGCGCGGTCGTTCCCTGATGTGGGCCGACCGTCCCAGGCGGCAGCCTGGAACCTGCTCGACGTCCGTCCCGCCCGCACGAATCACCCGGTCCGTGCGGCCCGTGCCGATGATTGACATCCGTCCCGTTCAGGTAGGAGACGACCGGTGACCACTCTCGCCCCGGTGCCCGTCCCGGCCCGTGCGACCCCACGTGCCCCGGGCACGGACGCGCGGCCGCGCCGTGACCTGCCCGCGGGCCGGGTCGCGGTGGCGGACCGGACGCCGACGCCGGTCCGCCCGTCCAGCCTCGATCCCGTTCCTTCTGCTCCCGTCCCCGCCTCGTCCGCTGCTCCCGCGACCGTCGCGCCGGAGCGCCGGGCCGGGCTCCGGTTCTCCTGGCAGCCGCGCCAGGTCCTGCTGCTGGCTGCGGTCGCGGCGCTGGTCGGCTGGCTCGCCTACGACAACCGGCACGCGATCGACCTCGGGCTGTGGCGTTCGCAGCTGAACCTCTGGTGGGCGGGCCTCGCGGTGTTCGGCGTGGTGGTCACCCTCGCCGGCAACGCGTGGAACCTCATGGGTGCGAGCCCGGTGCGGTTGCGCTTCGGTGCGACGTTCGGTGCACAACTGGCCGGCTCGCTGGTCCGGATCGTGTCACCGGCGGCGGTCGGCTCGGCCGCGGTCAACGTGCAGTACCTCCGCCGCGCCGGCGTCGGCACCTCCGCCTCGGTCGGCACCGTCTCGGTGGCCCAGAGCGTGCAGGTGCTCCTGGCGCTGTTCCTGCTCCCACCGGTGGCGTACGCCGCCAACACCGACGTCGATCTCCTGCGCGGGGACGTGGAGCGGTTTGCTCCGTACGTCGCCGGCGGCCTGGCCGTCCTCGTGGCGGTCGGCGTCGTCCTCCTGCGCCGGTCGGCCCGGCTCACCCGCCGGGCGCGCGGGCTGGTGAAGGAGCTCACCAGGTCGCTGCGCACGATGGCCGCGCACCCGGTGCGGGCGCTGGTCAGCCTGACCGGTGCCGTCCTCATCTCCGCCGGCCTGATCACCGCGCTGTGGGCGTCGGTGCACTCCTTCGGCGGTCACCTCGGGATCCTCACCGTCGCCGCCGTCCTCCTCCTCGGCACCAGCGCCGGCAACGCCGTCCCGGTGCCGGGCGGCCTCGGCACCGTCGACGCCGCGCTGGCCGCCGCCCTCGCCGCGACCGGCGTGGGGCTTGCGGTGGCGCTGCCCGCGGTCGCGTTGTTCCGCCTGGTCACGCTGTGGCTGCTGCTGCCGGCGGGCGCGGTGAGCGTCGGCGTGATGCGCCGCCGCGGGCTGTTGTGAACGACATCACCGGGGTCCCTCGAACGGATGTGCGTACGGGCGTACCCGTCGGGTAGGAAGGACAGGTATCGACCAGTTCCGAGCACGGAAGGAGCCAGCATGGCGAAGGTCGCATTCCTCCTCGCCGACGTCTTCGAGGACTCGGAGTTCCAGCAGCCCTACGACGCGGTCCGCGACGCCGGGCACGAGGCGGTCGTGGTGGGCAAGGAGTCCGGTAAGCAGGTCACCGGCAAGAAAGGCTCCAAGGTCACCGTCGACAAGAGCTCGGGCGAGGTGCGTGCCGAGGAGTTCGACGCGGTCGTCGTACCCGGCGGCTACTCGCCGGACAAGGTGCGCACCGACGAGGCGTCGGTCGCCATCGCCCGCGGCGTGCACGAGGCCGGCAAGCCGGTGGCGGCGATCTGCCACGCGGGCTGGGTGCTGGCCGAGGCCGACATCGTGCGCGGGCGCACGGTGACGTCGGTCGCCTCCATCCGCACCGATCTGAAGAACGCGGGCGCGAACTGGGTGGACCAGGAAGTCGTCGAGGACGGCAACCTCATCACCTCCCGTACGCCGGACGACCTGCCGGCGTTCTGCGCGGCGCTGCTGAAGCAGCTGCCCTGAGGTCGCTGGCCTGAGGTCGCTGCCCTGACACAGTGGGCCCGACACCCGCTGTTCTGACGGGCACGAGCACGTCGAACGCCCCGTCCCGGGCAACCCGGGGCGGGGCTTCGTCGTCCGTACGACATGAACCCCGCGCGCTCCGCCGCCCGCCGTGGCGTCGCCCGCGCCGGCAGTCTGCTCGGGTCCGTCGCCGCGGTGCCGGCCCTGCTCGCCCTGCTCTCCCTGCTCTCCCTGGCTAGTTGTGCCGGCCCCACCAGCGCGACCACGACGGCGGACGAGCCGACCGGCCACACGTACCTCTCCACCGGCGTGACCGAGGCGGGCAGACCGCGGCCGCTGGCGGCCGGCACCCGCGTCCGGCTGGAGTTCACCGGCGACGGCCGGATCCTCGCCGACGCCGGCTGCTCCTCCATGGGAGGTGAGGCCTCGCTGGGGGACGGGCGGGTCCGCGTCGTCGGTGGGCTGTCCCGCACCGACATCGGGTGCGACCAGCCCCGCTACGCACAGGACGACTGGCTGACCGCCTTCCTGAGTGCCGAGCCGTCCTGGCGGGTCAGCGGGCACCGGCTCGTCCTGACCGCCGACCGGCCGCACCCACGCACGCGGATCGTGTTGCTCGACCGCGAGGCCGCCGACCCCGACCGCCCGCTGCTCGGCACCCGCTGGGACGTGACGACGCTGGTCGACGGCGACACCGCGTCCGACACCGCGTCAGCGAGTGCCGGGCCGACCAGCGCCCACCTCGTCTTCTCCGAGGACGAGGTGGTCGGGTGGACCGGATGCAACGGCATGGGCGGGCAGGTGACCCACACCGGTACGCGGCTGTCGTTCGGTCAGGTCATCTCCGAGCTCAGGCGTTGCCGCGGTGAACCGGCCCGCGTCGAGCGGCACATCCTCGGCGTGCTCGACGGCGAGGTGACCTACCACGTCGACGGTGACCGGCTCACCATCGACGGACCCGACGGCAGGGGGCTGGTGCTCACCGCAGACCGCCCCGGCCGCTGACCACCGTCGTCGTGGAGCTGCCAGGTCCGTTGGCGGTCCGTGACATGCACGCCAAAGGTCCGGTTGTGGTCGCACAACGGGTGGAAGGTCGGCTACCGTCCGAAAGCCCGTAGGGTCAAGGGGTGGCCCCGGATACGTTCGTCGTCGGTTTCGACCTGGACATGACCCTGATCGACTCCCGCCCTGGGATCGCCGCGGTGTGGGACGCGGTGTCCGCCCGGACGGGTGTCGTCGTCGACAGCGCGCTCGCGGTGAGCCGGCTCGGCCCGCCGCTGGAGTACGAAGCGGGACTGTGGTTCCCGCCAGAGCAGGTGCCCGACGTCGTCGCGCTCTACCGCAACCTCTACCCCGAGATCGCGGTCGGCGCCGCCTCCCTGATGCCGGGTGCGACCGAGGCGATCGCCGCCGTACGCCGGCACGGCGGCCGGGTGCTGGTCGTCACCGCGAAGAACACCGACCACGCGAAGCTGCACGTCGAGCACGCAGGGCTCGAGGTGGACGAGGTGATCGGTGACGTGTGGGCGGAGCAGAAGGGCGAGGTGCTGCGCCAACACGGCGCGGCCATCTACGCGGGCGACCACCTCGGTGACGTCCGGGGTGCCCGCACCGCGGGAGCCCTCGCGCTCGGTGTCGCCACCGGCCCGGTCCCCGCGGAGGAGCTGCGCGCGGCCGGTGCCGACGTTGTGCTCGCCGACCTGGCCGACTTCCCGTACTGGCTGGAGGACCACCTGCTCGAGCAGCGGCTGAGCGACCTCGACGCCCAGCTGGCGGGCCTGGGCTCGGTGCTGGTGGCGTTCTCCGGCGGTGCGGACTCGGCGTTCCTGCTGGCCGCCGCGGTGCGCGCGCTCGGACCGGAGAAGGTCGCCGCCGCGACCGCGGTGTCGCCGTCCCTACCGGACGCCGAGCTCGACCCGGCGCGGGAGTTCGCCCGGTCGCTCGGTGTCGAGCACCACACGCCGCACACCGACGAGATGGCCCGCGACGGCTACCGCGCCAACGCCGGGGATCGCTGCTACTTCTGCAAGGCGGAGCTGGTGGAGGTGCTCGGCCCGCTGGCCGAGCGATTCGGGCTCACCCACATCGCCACCGGCACCAACGCCGACGACGCGCTGGCGGGCTTCCGTCCGGGCATCCGGGCGGCCGCCGAGCGGGGCGCGGTCACGCCGCTGCGCGACGCCGGCTTCACCAAGGAGCAGGTACGCGAGGCCTCCCGGCGGTGGGGGCTGCCCACCTGGGACAAGCCGGCCGCGGCCTGCCTGTCCAGCCGGATCGCGTACGGGCTCTCGATCACCCCGGCCCGGCTGGCGCGGGTCGAGCAGGCCGAGGTCGCGCTGCGCGCGGTTCTGACCGACGCCGGTACGCCGTTCCGCAACCTGCGGGTCCGCGACGTCGGCGACACCGCCCGGATCGAGGTGGATCCCGACGTCGTCGACCAGGTGGCCGGGATGGAGGAGGTGGTCGAGGCCGTGCTCGCGGCCGGCTTCGACGCGGCCGAGGTCGACCCGAAGGGCTTCCGTTCCGGCGCGATGAACGAGCTGCTGCCCGACCCCGCGCGTTACCGCTGAGTACGCGCGAAGCTGATCTAAGTAGTGGAGCGGGGGCGCCGCGGCGTCTAGGCTGGGACTGGCCTCCGTGTGACGGGGGCCACTGTCATGGACGGGCGCGGGCATGGTCCGCGTTCTACGCAACCTTCGGGTTCAGCACGAGTGAGGTCGATGTGCCGGCTGGCAAGGTGAAGTGGTACGACGCGGACAAGGGCTTCGGCTTCCTCACCAAGGACGGTGGCGGCGACGTCTACGTCCGGGCGAGCGCCCTGCCCGCGGGGGTCACCGCGCTCAAGGCCGGTCAGCGGGTGGAGTTCGGCATCGTCGAGGGCCGTAAGGGCGACCAGGCCCTGTCGGTGCGGTTGCTGGAGTCCCCGCCGAGCGTCTCCAAGGCGATGCGGAAGTCGCCGGACCAGATGGTGCTGATCGTGGAGGACCTGATCCGGCTGCTCGACGGCCTGGAGACCACCTACCGCCGCGACCGTCACCCGGACCCGCGTACGTCCAAGAAGGTGTCCACGGTGCTGCGGGCGCTGGCCGACGAGCTGGAGCTCTGAGCCTCCCCGCCCTCGCGGTCTCAGCGGTCGGCCGCGCCGGTCGGCGTCCGCAACGCCTCCGCCGGCGTGGACGCCGACCCGCGTGGGGCTCGGAGTACGACCACCAGCCCGGCCGCCAGCCCGGCGGCGCACAGGCCCAGCCCGAGCTGGGGAATCAGCGGTAGCACGATCCCGATGCCGCCGCCGACCACCCAGGCCAGCTGGATCAGCGTCTCCGAGCGCGCGAAGACGCTGGTCCGGACACTCTCGGGCACCTCGTGCTGGATGAGTGCGTCCAGTGACAGCTTGCCCGCCTGCTGCGCGAAACCCGCCGCGAACGCCAGCACCGCGACGGTCACCAGTCCGTAGAAGGTCGCGGCCAGGGCGGCCACGACGGCAGTGACGCCGAGCAGCACCGACACCACGAGCTCGGGCCGGCGGGCTCGGGCCAGCGCGCCCAGTGCCGTACCCACGAGGTTCCCGGCACCGGCCGCGCCGACCACCGCGCCCACCTGCACCGTCGCCGACCAGCCGGGCAGCGGTACCTCCCGCAGCAGGAACGCCATGAACATCAGCAGAAACCCCGACAGCACCCGGAACGCGACGTTCGCCCGCAGGGCGAGTCCGATGCTGGGGGAGATGCCGCGCAGCCGGCGGCCGATGTCGGCGATCCGGACGTCCTCCTCACCCTCGGCGGAATCCACCCGGGCAGGCAGCAGGATCGCCGCGACGGTGCCCGCGGCGAAGACCACGAACGCGAACCGCAGCGGCCACTGCGGGCCGAAGTACGCCAGCCCGCCCGCGGCCGCGCCGACGACTCCCGCGCCGATACTGCCGGCGAGGGAGATCCGCGAGTTGGCGGTGACCAGCGCGACGCCGTCCGGCAGCAGCCGCGGCACGGCCGCGGCCCGGGTCACGTTGTGTGCCTTGGACGCGATCAGGCAGCCGAACACCAGTGGGTACAACCACAGCGCGCCGGTGGCGACGCCGCCGGCCATCACCCAGCAGAAGAACGCGCGGACCGCCATCGTCGACCCGATCGCCCATCGGCGGCCGCGGCGGAAGCGGTCCAGGAACGGCCCGATGAGCGGTGCGACGACGGCGAACGGCGCCATCGTGATGAGCAGGTAGAGCGCCACCCGGCCACGGGCCTCGCCCGACGGTACGGCGAAGAAGAGCGTTCCGGCCAGGCCGATGGCCATCGCCGCGTCGCCGCCGGCGTGGAACGCGTTCAGCTCGATGAGCTTGGCCAGCCCGGACTCGCCCATGCCCTGGGCGTGGGTCACCCGGCGTATCCGGCGGACGCCTGCCCCGCCCACCCGTCGCGCTCCCCGGCCGGCGCGGGCGCCGGCCGCGCCGACGGCGCCGGCGGTGCGGGTGACCCCGTCCCGGGCGGCGCGAACCCGTGACCTCCGGGGCGAGGCATCCGGGCCGGTCCGGGGCGAGGCATCCGGGCCGGTCCGCGGCGGTGTGTCCGGGCCCGTCCGCGGCCGCGTGGAACCGTTCTCGGCCGTCGGCCGCTCGTCGAGGGGGCGGGTGCGAGGCGAAGGGTCGGAACCGTCCTCGGCGGCCTGGCCGGCGCGGCCGTTGCCGGTTCCGGGGGAGCTCGGGGTCGCCCGCTGCCCCGCGCGGCGACCGGGCGGTCCAAGCGGCCGGCCCGGCGGGCGATCACGTGGTTCCACCGTCACATCCTCCCCCGGCCGTCGCGCCGGCGTCTCGTCCTCCCCTTGCTACGAGCGGACCGGAGCCGGACCCGGAAGGGCCGTTCCTGGCGGGGACGCGGCACCCGGCGAGGACCAAGGGGACGCGTGCAAGAATCGCTGTCGTGAGTACCACCACGCGGCGACTTTCCCGGACCGCACGGATCGACGCCGTGTGCGCGGGGGCCGTGGAGCTGGCGCGCGCCGCTGCCTGCGAGGTCGCCGGCGACGGCGAGGTCGGCTCCTACCTCGGCTGCGAGGCCGAGGGCGAGCGGGTCGTCACCCACTACTTCGGCGCCGACCACCGCGGTTACGTCGGCTGGCGCTGGGCGGTCAGCGTGGCCCGGGCCGCCCGGGCCAAGGTCGCGACCGTCGACGAGGTCGTACTCATCCCCGGGCCGGAAGCGATCACCGCGCCCGCGTGGGTGCCGTGGTCGCAGCGGGTGCGTGCGGGCGACCTGGGCCCGGGCGATCTCCTGCCGACGACCCCGGACGACTTCCGCCTGGTGCCCGGCTACCTCGGCCCGGACGACACCGAGGCCGCCGACTCGCTCCGTGTCCTCAACCAGGAAGTCGGGCTCGGCCGGGTCCGGGTGCTGTCGGTGGAGGGGCGCGACGACGCCGCCGAACGCTGGTACGCCGGACCACACGGCCCGGATGACCCGATCGCGCAGGCGGCCCCGGCTGCGTGTTCCACCTGCGCGTTCCTGGTCCCGCTGTCCGGGCCGCTGGGCACGGTGTTCGGGGTGTGCACCAACGAGTTCTCGCCCAGCGACGGCCAGGTGGTGGCGTTCGACCACGGCTGCGGTGCGCATTCGGAGGTCCAGGCACCCACCCCCGCGGCGTCCGAGCCGGCCGGGATGGCGTCGCACGTGCTCGACACCCTGGGCTACGACGACCTGGAGTTTCAGCCCCGCCGCTCCGGCCGCTGAGCCGGCCGGGCCGGACGATCCTGCCCCTGCGGATCCTGCGCCATCCGATCGCGGCGATTCCGGCAGTACGCCAGTCCGACCAGTCCCAACGCGATCCCGGTCACGCACGTCCACAGCCACCAGTCCATGGCCGCGGCGCGCAGCCGGGACGCGAACGGCAGCAGGCCGAGCAGCGCGACCGTCCAGACGAGGATGCCGACGGAGACCGTGCGCACGCCGTCCACGTCGAGCGGGTGCACCTCGCTGGCGAGCAGGTGCCCGCGGGCCGACCGACCGGACTCGTCCGTGGCTGCCTCGTCCGGGGTTGGTTCGTCCGGGTTCACACGCCGAGCGTAACCCGGGTGTTGCATGCGTAGGACATCATCCGTGGTTGGTGGTACCTGCGCGTCGGGCGAGTGGTCGGCGTCTGGCATGCTGCCGCCGGATCCCCAGGGGCGCGCGCCCTGCCCGTGCGCAGGCCGCCCTCATCCAAGAAAGGTGCCTTCGATGGCCGGTGCGGCAACCGACACGGTATCCACCGACAAGCGCGACAGAGATCCCAACGGCGGGATCGACCGTTTCTTCCGGATCAGCGAGCGCGGGTCGACGGTCGGCCGGGAGATCCGCGGCGGGTTGGTGACGTTCTTCGCGATGGCGTACATCGTCGCGCTGAACCCGCTGATCATCGGCACCGTCAAGGACGCGAGCGGCCAGTTCCTCGGCGGCGGCACCTCGCCGAACATCGCGATGGTCGCGGCGGCGACCGCGCTGGTCGCGGGCGTGGTCACGATCCTGATGGGCCTCGTCGCCAACTACCCGCTGGCGCTGGCGACCGGCCTCGGCCTGAACGCCTTCCTCGCGTTCGGCGTCGCGTCCTCGATGACCTGGGCGGACGCGATGGGCCTCATCGTGCTCGAGGGCCTGGTCATCCTGGTGCTGGTGCTCACCGGTTTCCGCCGGGCGGTGTTCCACGCCGTGCCCCGGGAGCTCAAGACGGCGATCAGCGTCGGTATCGGACTGTTCATCGCGCTGATCGGCTTCGTCGACGCGGGTCTGGTCCGGCGTACCGCCGCGCCGCCGGTGCCGGTGCAGTTCGGCATCGACGGGTCCCTCGGCGGCTGGCCGGTGCTGGTGTTCGTGGTGGGCCTGCTGGCGATCACGGTCATGGTGGTCCGCAAGGTGCGCGGCGCGATCCTGTACGGCATCCTCGGCGCCACGGTGCTGGCGATCGTGATCGAGGCGATCGCGAAGGTCGGTGCCGCCGGGCCCGGTTACGCGACCAACCCCAGGGGCTGGGGCCTGAACGTTCCGCGGCTGCCCGACCACTGGATCCAGGTGCCCGACTTCGGCCTGCTCGGCCACTTCAGCCTGCTCGGGTCGTTCCAGCGCATCGGCATCGTGGCCGCGGTGCTGCTCATCTTCACCCTGATGGTCGCCGACTTCTTCGACACGATGGGCACGATGACCGCGATCGGCTCCGAGGCCGGGCTGCTCGACAAGGACGGCGTACCCCCGAACTCCCAGCGGATCCTGGTGGTCGACTCGGTGGCCGCGGCGGCCGGTGGTGCGGCGTCGGTGTCGTCGGCCACGTCCTACATCGAGTCCGCGGCCGGTGTCGGTGAGGGCGCGCGCACCGGGCTGGCCAGCGTCGTCACCGGCGTGTGCTTCCTGCTCACCACGGCCTTCGCGCCGATCGTGGAGATCATTCCCTACGAGGCGGCCACGCCGGCCCTGGTCGTCGTCGGCTTCTTGATGATGACCCAGGTCACCGAGATCTCCTGGGACCGGTACGACATCGCGATCCCGGCGTTCCTCACCATCGTGCTGATGCCGTTCACGTACTCCATCAGCGTCGGCATCGGTGCGGGCTTCGTGTCGTACGTCGTGCTGCGCACGGCCCGCGGCAAGGCGCGGGAGATCCACCCGCTGCTGTGGGTGGTCGCGCTGCTGTTCGTCGTCTACTTCGCGATCGACCCGATCAAGCAGGTGCTCGGCGTCTCCTGAGGGCCGCGCCGCCGGATCCGGACAGTCCGGTCCTGCGCGAGCAGGGAGGTTACGGGACACTGTGCCCATGCCGGGTTACGTGGAAGGTCTGTTCTCGCTGCACGGCCGGGTGGCCCTGATCACCGGTGGAAGCTCGGGGATCGGGGGCGCGATCGCCGGGGCACTGGCCCGGGCCGGTGCCGACGTGGTGGTGGTCGCCCGGCGGGAGCCCCCGCTGCTGGAGACGGTGGCGGCTCTGCGCCGGGCCGGCTGCCAGGCCGCGCACGTGCAGGCCGACCTCGGGGTCCGTGCCGAGGTGTTCCGGGCCGCCGACGAGGCGGTCGCGGTGTTCGGGGAGCCCGACATCGTGGTGCACGCGGCCGGGGTCAACCTCCGCCCGCCGCTGGCCGAGCTCACTCCCGCCGACTGGGACCGCACGCTGGCGGTCAACCTCGACGCCGCGTTCCTGCTCGGCCAGCGGTTCGGCCCGGCGATGGCCGCCCGCGGGTGGGGACGGATCATCAACGTCGGTTCGCAGCAGTCGATCCGGGCGTTCGGCAACAGCGGCGGGTACGGCGTGTCAAAGGCCGGGGTGCTCGCCCTCACCCGGTCCCAGGCAGAGGCCTGGTCGGCGCAGGGTGTGCGGTGCAACGCGATCGTCCCGGGCTTCGTCCGCACGCCGCTCACCGAGGCGGTGATGAACGATCCCGAGCGCGAGCAGGCGCTGGCCGCCCGGACGATGGTCGGCCGCAACGGCGAACCCGCCGACTTCGCGGGAGTCTCGGTGTTCCTCGCCAGCGACGCCGCGGACTACGTGACGGGGCAGGCGATCTTCGTCGACGGCGGCTTCTCCGTCACCTGACCCGCCCGTGGCCCGCTCGCCCCTCCGCTCGCCCCTCCGCTCGCCTGGCCGCTTGTCCGCAAACGCGCGGGATGCGGCGTTCGGCGGCGTTCGCGAAGCCTGCCACCCCGTATGGCTGTGGTGCCCGTCCACGATGTGGGAACGTAACCATATCCACGGTCGGATAGCGCTTGCCCGGGCAGGATCGCTTACCTGCATACGGGAATGCTCGCGGCCGGGTGGTCGTTAGCAAGGGTAATGAGGTACGCTAACTTTCATGCCGTCATCAACCTTGCCCGTGAAGTCTGACGCGGGCCTCGCAAGTGTGTTGCGGATTTCGGTGATGCGGTTGTCCCGTCGGCTGCGAAACCAGCGCGCCGCCGACCACCAGCTCACGGCGAACCAGCTCGGTGTGATGTCCACCGTCAACCGTCACGGTGCGTTGACGATCGGTGAGATCGCCGCCCTGGAAAAGGTGCGGCCCCCGTCGACCACCCGCACGGTGAGCTCGCTGGAAGCCCTCGGTCTCGCGGTGCGTGAGGCGCACCCCACCGACGGGCGCCAGGTGGTGGTCCGGCTGGCCGACGAAGGACGACGCATCCTCGCCGAAGACCGCAAGCGACGCGACGCGTGGCTGGCCCAGCGTCTGCGCGAACTGTCCCCCGACGAGAAAGAGATCCTGCGCCAGGCGGCGCCGATCCTGGAAAGGCTGGCCGCAGCGTGATCGAGACGTTCCGATCCCTCCGGAATCGCAACTACCGTCTCTACGCAGCCGGCTCGGCAGTCTCCAACATCGGCACCTGGCTGCAGCGAGTCGCCCAGGACTGGCTCGTCCTCGAGCTCACCCACAACAGCGGCACCGCCCTCGGCATCACCACCGGCCTGCAGTTCCTTCCGTTCTTGCTGGTCGCACCGTTCGGTGGGCTGATCGCCGACCGCTTCTCCAAGCGCAAGGTGCTGCAGTGCACCCAGGTCGCGATGGGCGTCACCGCCGCCGCGCTTGCCCTGCTCGACCTCACCGGTGTGGTCACCGTGTGGCACGTCTACCTCATCGCGTTCCTGTTCGGCGTCGCCAGTGCGGTCGACAACCCCGCGCGGCAGTCGTTCGTGGTGGAGATGGTGGGCAGGGAGGACCTGCCCAACGCCGTCGGCCTGAACTCCGCGTCGTTCAACGGCGCCCGGGTCATCGGGCCCGCGGTGGCCGGTTTCCTGATCGTCCTGGTCGGCACCGGCTGGGTGATCCTGATCAACGCGATCACCTACAGCGCGACCATCCTCGCCCTGTCCCGGATGCGTTCCTCCGAACTCCACTCGGCCCCAGCTGTCCCGCGCAAGCCCGGCATGCTGCGCGATGGGGTCCGTTACGTGCGCGGCCGGCCGGACCTGATGCTCGTGCTGTGGGTCGTCTTCTTCGTCGGCTGCTTCGGCCTGAACTTCCAGATGACCAGTGCCCTGATGGCCACCGAGGTGTTCGGCAAGGGCGCTGGTGAGTACGGCGTTCTGGGCTCGATCGTCGCGGTCGGTGCCGTGATCGGCGCCCTGCGCGCCGCCCGCACCGGACGGCCGCGGCTGCGGATCGTTCTCGTCGCCGCGGTGATCTTCGGGATCCTGGAGGCGCTGAACGGCCTGGCACCGACCTATCTCACCTTCGCCCTCATGCTGCCGTTCCTCGGGTTCGCGCAGCTGACCATGATCACCGCTGCGAACGCGATGATGCAGTTGTCGGTCAGCCCGGAGATGCGTGGGCGGGTGATCTCGCTCTACAGCATGGTGTTCATCGGCAGCACCCCGTTCGGTGCGCCGATCGTGGGCTGGGTCGGCCAGACCTTCGGCGCCCGGTGGACCCTCATCGGCGGTGGACTGATCAGCCTGCTCGGCACGCTCGGCGCCGCGCTGATCCTGACCCGCCGGCAGGGGCTGGTGATGCGGGCGCACCTGCGTCCGCGGCCGCACCTGCACATCTGGTGGACCCAGGCCCGGCCGGAGGCGGCCGGTGGGGGACTGCCGGCCGACGCCGCCGCACCGGAAGGTGGCGCCGAGGGCGAGGTGGTCACCCGGGAACGCCCGATCGAAGCCGAGCCGGTGGAGACCGAGCCCGGGAGGGCCGAACCGGTAGGAGTACGCGCCGGGGCCGGCGGGCCGGCCGGTCCGGACGACCTGCGCGGCGACGGCAGCACGCCGGACGTCGGGCCGAACGCACACCACGACGGCGTACGCCGGTCCGGACCCGCCGACGAGTACCGGCGTACCTCGGTCGTGCCGGCCCAACCGGCGGTGCGCCACACATCGGTGCCGGCCGGTGAGAGAGTGCCGGCATGGAGTTCGGTCGCCACCACTCGCTGCTCGGCCCCGACACCGCAGGCCGTGCGGCCGGGGCGGCCCAGGGTCTCGGCGCGCCGTCCCCTGCACGGCGAGCCCGGACGGTCCTCGGCGCTGTAGTCGGCGCGGTGAGCTGATGAGGTTGTTCGTCGCGGTGGTCCCGCCGCCCGCGGTGCTCGACGACCTGGCCGGCGAGGTCGCCCGGGTCCGCGAGCGGTTGACGTCGGACGGGCCGGACGACAACTTTCGCTGGTCGCTGCGGGAGCAGTGGCACCTCACCCTGGCCTTCCTGGGTGGGGTGCCGGACTCCGCCCGCGGCGACCTCCACCGTCGTCTTGGGCGGGCCGCCGGACGGTGCCCGCCGCTCCGGCTTCGAGTCGCCGGTGGCGGGGGCTTCGGCTCGGCCCGCCGGGCGAGGGTTCTGTGGGCCGGGATCGACGGTGACCTGCGCCCGTTGCGGGCGCTGGCGGGTTCGGTGTCGGCCGCTGCCCGCCGCTGCGGTCTGGACGTACGCGAAGGGCGGTTCAGGCCCCACCTGACTCTCGCCCGGCTGCGCGAACCAGCCGACGTACGGCAGGTGACGGCCACGCTCGCCGGCTACGCCGGACCGGAGTGGGTCGCCGACCGGCTCGAACTCGTGGCCTCCCACCTCGGTCAGGGCGAGGGCCGGCACTCGCGGTACGAGACGGTCGCCGACTGGCCGCTCACCGGCCCGTCCGACCCCAGGACCGCGGAGGGGTAGCCTCCCAGACGTGCATCCTCGGTACCGGCGGTTGGTGATCCCCGGCGTGCTCCTGCTCCTGGTGGCGATCGTCGTCGTGGCGGCGGTCAGCCGGGGCTGAGCGCCGCCGTGCACAGGGGCTGTCCGCAGGCCAAGACCCAGCTGCTCCGGGTGGTCACGGATTCCGAACTCTTCCACCCCGTGCGCCCCCTGTGCTGGCCAGACGGAGTGGGCGGGGCGAAGATTCCAGGATGGGGATGACGGACTCCGGGCCTGGCGGTCCTGGTCCCGGTTCGGGAAACGGTTCGGGAATCGGTTCGGAGCCGCGACCGGGTTTTCGTGCGTGGGCGGCGGGTGCCGGTGTCGTCGCGGCCGGCGCGGGGCTGGCCATCGCCCAACTCGCTGCCGGGCTGATCGCCGAGCCCCGGTCCGCGCCGGTCGTGGCGGTCGGTGCGGGGTTCATCGACGTCATCCCGGCGTCCGTACGTGAGTTCGGCATCCGGACTCTCGGCACCGCCGACAAGCCCGTGCTGGTCACCGGCATCGTGGTGCTCGTCGTGGCGCTCGGCGCGCTCGCCGGCCTGGCCGGCGGTTGGCGACGCCCGCTCGGCTGGGTGGTCTTCGGCGTGCTCGGCCTGGTCGGGGCGCTGGCCGCGGCCAGCCGCCCGGACGCGGGAGCGGCCGCGGTCGTTCCGTCGGTGCTCGCCGCACTCACGGCCGGCGGCGTCCTCGCCTGGGCGTTGCGTGCCGTCGAACGGCCGCAGCCGGCAGGGCAGACCACAGGGGGGACAACGGCGCAGACGGCAGCGGCGCAGGGGCGGCGGGACCTGTTGCTGCGGGGCGGGCTGGTCGTCGCCGCCTCGCTGGCCGCCGCCGGTGCGGGCTCCTTGCTGCTGCGCCGGCGAGGGGCGGTGGCCGACGCGCGGGCGTCGTTCCCGGTGCCGCGTCCGCCCACCACGGCCGTACCACCCGGTGCCGATCTGCACATCCGCGACCTGACCCCGTGGCGTACTCCGAACGACGTCTTCTACCGCATCGACACCGCGCTGTCGGTGCCCGTGGTCGACCCGGCGACCTGGCGGTTGCGCATCCACGGCCTGGTCGACCACCCGCTCGACCTCACCGTCGCCGACCTGCGCAGCCGGCGGATCGTGCACCGTTGGGTGACGCTGACCTGCGTGAGCAACGAGGTCGGCGGGGATCTTGCCGGCAATGCGCTGTGGACCGGCGTACTCCTGTCCGACCTGCTGAGGGAGGCCCGCGTCCGGCCCGGCGCGGACGCGGTGAAGTCGACGTCGGCGGACGGCTGGACGTGCGGCACGCCGTTGTCGGCGCTCACCGACGGCAGGCCGGCGATGCTGGCGTTCGGGATGAACGGCGCGCCGCTGCCGCTGGAGCACGGTTTCCCGGTGCGGATGGTGGTGCCGGGCCTGTACGGCTACGTCTCGGCCACCAAGTGGGTGGTCGACATCGAGGTGACGAGGTTCGACCGGTTCCAGGCGTACTGGACGACCCGCGGCTGGTCGGAGCGGGGGCCGATCAAGACCGCCTCCCGGATCGACGTACCGGCGAGCGGTGCGAACGTGCCGGCGGGCGCGGTCACCGTCGCCGGGGTGGCCTGGGCCCAGCACCGCGGCATCTCCCGGGTCGAGGTCCGCGCAGGCGGCGGCCCCTGGCAGGTCGCGCGGCTGGCCGGGCAGCCGACCAGGGACTCCTGGCGGCAGTGGACCTGGACCTGGCAGGCGCCGACGGGTACGCACCGGGTGCAGGTGCGGGCGTTCGACGGCACCGGGCAGGTGCAGGCCGCGGCGGTCGCCCCGCCCGCGCCGAACGGCGCCTCCGGCTACCACACGATCGAGGTCACGGTGGGCTGAGCGCGGCCGAGTGAGCCGAGTGTCCCCGGTCGCCCCGGCGGTCAGGGAAGGGTGAGCACCACCGGGCCGTCCTCGGTGATCGCCACGCTGTGCTCCACGTGCGCGGCCCGGCTGCGGTCGTCGGTGCACAGCGCCCAGCCGTCCCGCGCGGCGTGGTAGCCGTCGTGGCCACCGGAGATGAACATCGGCTCGATCGCGATCACCAGTCCCGGCCGCAGCGGGAAGCCGCGTCCGGGCCGGCCCTCGTTGGGCACCGACGGCGGCTCGTGCATCTGCCGGCCGATTCCGTGCCCGCCGAAGTCGGCGGGAATGCCGTACCCGGCGTCCCGGCCGATCCGCCCGATGGCGTGGGAGATGTCGCCGATCCGGTTGCCCGCCGTCGCGGCGGCGATGCCGGCGTCCAGGGCGGCCCGGGTGGTCGCGATCAGCTTCTCGTCCGCGGGATCGGCCGCCGTCCCCACCACCAGGCTGGTGGCCGCGTCACCGTGGAAGCCGTCGAGCTCGGCGCCGAAGTCGATGCTCAGCAGGTCGCCGTCCACGAGGCGGTAGTCGTCCGGGATCCCGTGCACGATCACGTCGTTCACCGACGTGATCAGGACGGCGGGGAAGGGCGTGGGCGCGAAGTGCGGGTGGTAGTCGAGGAACGACGACCGCGCGCCGGCGGCCGCGAGCACGCCTCGGGCCACCTCGTCGAGGTCGCGGAGAGGAACGCCGGGTGCGGCGGCCTCCGCGCAGGCGGCCAGCGCCTGCGCGACGACCCGGCCGGCTGCCCGCATCGCGGCGATCTCGTTCGCGGTCTTGAGTTCGACCATGCTCTTCCGTCCATCCGTTGGTCCTGGTGGGTGCCGGCCCTGGTCAGCTCCCGAGCCGGGTCGCACGGGCGTAACGCGTCGGCGACTGCCCGGTGGCCGCGGTGAAGTCGCGGACCAGGTGCGCCTGGTCGCTGTAGCCGAGGTCGGCGGCGAGGCGTACCCAGTCCGGGTCGTGGTCCTCGGCCGCGCGCTGGACGGCCTCGTGCAGACGGTAGCGCCGAATGACCCACTTCGGTCCCACTCCGGCGTACTCCGCACACAGGCGCTGCAGCGCCCGGATGCCGAGCCCGACCCGGGTGGCGAGCTGGTCGACCCGCAGGATCGACGGATCGGCGGCCACCACGTCGACCAGCTCGGCCACCCGCTCGGCGACCGGCAGCGTCGAGGCGTCCCCCTCGCGGATGCGGGCGACATGCCGGGCGAGGAACTCCTCCGCCGCCGCGACCATGCCGTCGTCGTCCGGTGCGGCCGCCACAGCGGCGGCCGCCTCGTCTCCCTCGACGCCGAAGACCTCGGCGAGCGGCAGGAACCGGTCGGTGATCGTCGCCACCGAACGGCCCAGCAGCGGCCGGAACCCACCCGGCCGGAACATCACGCCGAGCACCCGACCGGCACCGGCGAGCCGCTGCGGATGAGGGGTGCGCAGCACCCCGGCGACCCGGCTGCGGTCGGCCTGGAAGACGAGGTTGACACAGGGGTACGAGAGGACGCGCTGGGTGTGCGGCGGCTGCCCGCGCAGGTCCCAGCACACGATCCAGTAGTGCGACACCAGCCCGGCCACCGCGGGTGAGGGCAGCCGCCGGCGCAGCTCGAACCGCCGCAGACCCTCCCGGGCGTGCAGGATCCCGCGCGTGCTGTGCAACCCCTGCACCGGTGCGGATCCCTTCACGCCGCGAGCCTAGAACGGGGGCCGGCACCGCACGTGACCCCCGTCCGGCACCTGCTCCACGACGGTCGCGTTTCTTCAAGACCGGCACCGACCGGCCCGGGTTGACTGACCCGCGTCGACTGGCAACCGCCGATCCGGCATCGGCGAACGAGTGAAGGGACAGCGATGAGGATCCAGCCGCTGATGGCTCGGGCCGCCCGGTCCGCGATCACCGTCGTCCGCGGCGTACGACCCGGACAGCTCGGGTCGCCGACACCGTGCACGGAGTACGACGTACGGGCACTGCTCAACCACCTGATCCTGTGGACCGGCCACGTCAGTGAACTCAGCGCCCGCAAGCGAACCGTCGCCGATCTGCCCGACCCGGCGATCATGGCGCCGGACCACGACTTCCTGCACGGCGACTGGGCGAAGGCCTACGACGCCCAGCTGGATCGGGCGGTCGCCGCCTGGGGTGAACCGGGCGCGGAGGGCGGGACCACACGGATGGGCGGCGACACCGAGCTCCCGGCCGACTTCGTGGCGCAGATGCTGTTCGGCGAACTCGTCCTGCACGGCTGGGACCTGGCCAGGGCGACCGGACAGCGCCTGGACTGCCCGGACGACGTGGCGCGGGCCGCGTACGACGCGACGGCCCGGTCGGCGGACCAGGCGCGCGAGATGGGCCTGTTCGGCGCGGCCGTGGAGGTGCCGGACACCGCGAGCGAACTGGACAAGGTGCTGGCGCTCAGCGGCCGTGATCCCCGCTGGACGCCGTGACCGCGCTCGTCAGCCGGAGGTGGCGGTAGGTCGCCGCCGGGCCGGCACGGCGGCGATGCCCACCGCCACCAGGGTGAGCAGCGTCCCGATGACCGTGGTGACGGTCAGGTGCGCCGAGCTCGTGGGCAGCGCCGCGTCCAGGACCAGCGCGCCGACGAGCTGCCCTGCCACCGAGGTCAGGCCGAGCAGGAGTACGCCGGTGATCTTCACGACGTACGCCGCCAGGCTGATGAACGCGATCCCGAACAACCCGCCGATGTACAGCAGCGGGTTGGAGGGCCAGGCGGCCGGCATCCCGCGCAGCCCGACGTCGACCGCGGCGGCGACCAGGAGCGCGGCCGTACCGACACCGAAGTTGGTCAGCGCGGCCACCAGCGCGGCGAGAAGGCCGTTGCCGTTGGTGCCCGTGGGCTTGGAGCCGGATCGGGGGCTCGCGTTCCGGTCGCCCGGGATCCCGGCGCCGTCCGGGACTCCCGCGTCGGACGGCGGTCCGGCGGCGGCCCGCGCCACCCGGCCGTTCACCGCCTGCTGCCACGCGGTGCCCACCCCGGCCAGCGCGGGCAGGATCGCCAGTGCCGCGGTCGACGGCGTACCCAACTGGTGGGAGACGGTGAGGACGACCGCGCCGAGCGCCAGGACGGCGCCGACCATCCGCCGGGTCGTCACCGGCTGGCGACCGCCCGGGCCCAGCCCGAGCCGGTCGACGACCAGGCTGCTGCCGGCCTGCCCGGCGACCACCGCCACGGTGAAGACGGCCACGCCGACCAGGCCGACGGTCGCGGACTGGGTGACCACGAGGTACGCGCCGCAGACGCCGCCGAGCACCTGCCAGGGCCGCAGTGCCCACGGCGACGCGGTCGCGGCGCCCCGCCCGTCCCGCTCCCCACTCCGGGCCCGCCCGGCGCGCAGGGCGGCCACCACCGAACGCAGCCCGGACCGCATGCCGGGGACCAGTGCGGCGACGATCACCAGGACGGCGAGTCCGGAGCCGAACGACCAGGTGGCGGCCACGATCCCGTCGTGGAGTTCGGAGCCGAGCTGGCCGTTCACCCGCGACTGGCAGGCGAGCAGCACACCGATCACGAACGTGATCGCGATGCCCACGGCGAGCTGGGCGGGCGGGGCGTGCTGGTCGGTTCCGGTGGGCGAGTTGCGCGTCTGGGTCACACCCCATCCTCTGCCGACCGGCCTCGACCGGGGACGCCACCCCCGGTCGGCGGCCGCTCGGCTCGCGCCGAACCCGCCGGCCGGGTCACTCGCAGGAGGAGATCAGTCGCCGGAGCGGAGGAGGCGGGTGGCGATCATTCCGGTCAGCAGGGCCAGGGCGGCCTCGGCGGCGAGCACCGCGACGGTGGCGGCCCGCCAGTCGGCGCCGGTGGCTCCGGTCGCGGCTCCGCTGGCCGAGCCGGTCGACGCGACCCGGAAGAACACCGTTCCGAGCGCGGCGACGCCGATCGCGATCGTCGCCTGCTGAGTGGTGGTCAGCACGCCGCTCGCGACGCCCGCCCGGTCGGTGGGGACCCTGGCCAGCACCACGCCGAACACCGGCATCATCACCAGCCCCTGACCGAAACCGATCACCGTGAACGCCGGGAGCAGGGCACCGGCCGTCAGCCCGTCGTAGCCCACACTCGCCTGGACGGCAGCGGCGGCCAGGCCCACCGCGAGGACGACCGCGCCGGCGACGATCACTCGGCCGGCGTACCGGCCGACCAGCCGCGGCACGGTCAGCGAGGCGACGAGGAAGCCGAGCGCGTACGGCGCGAGCGCGAACCCGGCACCCAGCGGGCTCATGCCCAGTCCTTCCTGCAACGAGATGCCGGTCGTCAGCAGGAACCCGCCCAGGCCGACGAAGAACACCGCGACGACGGCCAGCCCGCGCCGGAACGCCGCCAGCCGGACCAGCGACGGCGGAAGCAGCGGCGCACCGCCCGCGCGTTCGCGGCTCAGCTGGTCGCGCCAGAACCCGTACGCCGCGACCGGTGCGGCGGCCAGGGCCACCCACGCCCACGTGGGCCGGCCCGCGCCCGCGCCGACGCTCAGCGGCACGAGCAGAAGAACGAGGGTGATCGTAAGGAGTGCCGCGCCGCGCAGGTCCAGGGGGAGCGGCCGGCCGCTGGTGTCGGGAACGAGGCGGACCGCCAGCACGGCGACCAGCAACGCGACCGGCGCGAACGGCAGGAAGACCAGTCGCCACGTCAGGTGCGCGACGTCGAGGGTGACCGCCGCGCCGCCGTACAACTGCCCCATCACACAGGCGATTCCGAGCGTGGCGCCGAACCCCGCAAGCGCCCGTTGACGCGCCGCTCCGGCGTAACCGGCCTGGATCGTGCTGAGCACCTGCGGTACGAAGATCCCCGCCGCCGCCCCCTGGACCAGCCGGGCGGCGGTGAGGGTCCAGGCGTTGCCGGCCAGGCCGCAGGCGAGACCGGCGGCGGCGAACCCGACCAGCCCGGTGACGAACATCCGCCGCCGGCCGAAGCGGTCACCGAGCCGGCCGCCGGCGACCAGCGCAGCCGCGTACGACACCGAGTACGCCGCGACGACCAGCTGCAGCGCGGCGGCGTTGGCGTGCAGGGACCTGCCGATCGTGGGCAAGGCGACGTTGACGACGAAGAAGTTGGCGGTGGCGAGGAACGAACCGAGCAGGAGGACCGGCAGCGCGAACCGGTCGGCCACCCGGGCAGCCCGACCCGCCGGAGAGGGGAAGGTGGTGGTAGTCACGAAGGCAGCGTTCTGCGCCCGCCAGCCTGGTACCAGAGCGTCCTCATCCTGGTATCGCCACCACCTGGCACCGGTTCTCCGGCCGGAGCATCATGGTGTCCGTGACTGCCGAGCCCCGAAGCGCCGAACCCCGAAGCGCCGAACCCCGGCGTGCCGAGCTCGCGGCGTTTCTGCGCTCGCGCCGGGATCGGCTGCGGCCGGAGGACGTCGGCCTGCCGCCAGGCGGCCGCCGCCGCACCCCCGGCCTGCGCCGGGAGGAGGTCGCCCAGCTCGCCGGGGTCGGAGTTACCTGGTACACCTGGCTGGAGCAGGGCCGCCGGATCAACGCCTCGCCGTCCGTCCTCGACGCGATCGCGCGCAGCCTGCGCCTCCATCCCGACGAGACCCGGCACCTGTTCGCGTTGTCCGGCGCCACACCGCCCGAGCGGCCGATCCCGCCCACTCCGGTCGACCCGGTGATCCAGCGAGTCCTCGACGCCCTCGAGCCCTACCCGGCCAACGTCGTGACGCCGCGCTATGACCTGGTGGCCGCCAACCGGTCCGCGCGGGCGCTGATGGGCGACTGGCGCGTCCTGCCCGGCCACCGCCGCAACGTCTTGTGGTTGCTGTTCACCGAGCCGGCGTGGCGGACGATGATGGTCGACTGGGAGTCGGAGGCCGCGCACTCGCTGGCGTTGTTCCGCGGTGCGAGCGCGGACCACGTGGGCGAGCCGGCGTGGACCGGCCTCGTACACGAGCTCACCGAGGTCTCACCGGACTTCGCGGCGATGTGGAGCGACCACGCCGTGGCCAGCCCGGGCAGCCGCGTCAAGCTGTTCCGGCATCCCGGGGTCGGTCTGCTCCGCCTGGAGACCACCAGCCTGTGGCTGCGCGAACGCCCCGACGCGCGGATGGTCGTCTACACCGCGGCCGACGCCGATGCCGAGGAGGCCCTGCGGCGGATGCGGGAGCTGCCGGCGTCCACCGAGTGGTCGGGGGCGGCCCGCCGTGACTAGCCCGCCGCCACTGGCGGCCCGGTGCGTTCGGACTTGCGGGCGACCGCCTCCTGACGAGCCGCGAAGCGGCGGAACACCCGGCGGACCAGCCGGCTGATCACCCAGGTGACGAACCCGGCGATCGCCGGTACCGCCGCGGGCACGGTGATCACCAGCAACGCCGCGAGCAGCAACAGGAACAGGCTGAGCAAGGTCGTCAACGGGTGTGCCGCCGCGAACAGCGCGCTGTTGCGCAGCACCCGGCGCCACGGCGCTGGGTAGGTGACCATCACCGGGAACAGGAAGACCAGGGTCCCGCCGACGGCGAGGATCCCGATGATCGCGGCGACCATGACCACGGCCCGCAGTGGTGCGTCGGTGGCCCGCAGGCCGTACAGCAGATCGATCGTCAGCAACGCTCCGGCGACGGCGGCGCCGAACCCCAGGCCCAGGCTCTGCCGCAGGTGGCTCCGGAAACCGCCCCAGAACGTCGACCAGACCGACGGGGGCCCGTCCTCGCCCCATTCCATCATCACTGCGGCGAGACCGGCCGTGCCCGGACCGAGGGTCACCAGCGGAACGGCGGTGAGCACCCACAGCAACCCCGCGACCACCATGGTGAACAGGGCCTCGAGGGGTCTGGTGAGGATCTGCATCCGAACGTCTCCCGGCTTTGATGAGCGATCACCAACCCTAAGGCCCGGTCCCCGGCCACGGACAGGTCGGCGGGCGGTGAATACCGGACGCGGCCTTCGGGCTTTGCCCTGGGTCCGGATCATCGCCGGGGCGAGATGGTCGACAATGGCGCGATGCCGGGCCGGGCGTGCACGCACGCAGGGCCCGCCACCGAACCCTTCGTGAAAGGCTGACGGCTGTGCGCACCGACGGTCTGACCGCTGCGTTCCGAAGACTTGTGGGCCACCAGGTTGATGTGATGGAGTTCGTCGCTTCCGAGCACGACCTGCTGGAGGTACGACGGACGTGAGGGCGCATCCCGCACTCGACGGTCACCGGTCAGGCCGACTCCGCCGGGCGGCCCCGCGACCGACGCATCGGCGCCTGGCCGCGGCGGTCGCCGCACTGGTGCTCGGCGCGGTGGTGGTTGCGTCGTACGCCACTTCGTCGTACGCCGCTCCCGCGGATCCGGCCAAGGAACGCAAGGTGTTCAGCATCGGCGACGCCCGGATCACCGAGTCCAGCGGGCTGGCGGCGAGCGCTGTCCACCGCGGCTACTTCTACACCCACAACGACTCCGGCGACGAGCCTCGGGTCTTCCTGGTCGACCCGCGCGGCCGGGTGGCCGGCACGATCTCGCTCCGGACCGCCGAGAACGTCGACTGGGAGGCCATCGCGCCGGGACCGGAACGGCGCATCTGGGTCGGCGACATCGGCGACAACACACGCGTTCGCGACCGGATCACGATTTACCGGTTCCGGGAGCCGGAGTCGCCGATCGACCAGCCGGTGGAGTGGAGCCGCTTCCGGTTCAGGTATCCCGACGGCGCGCACGACGCGGAGGCGCTGCTGGTCGACCCGCGTACCGCCCGGGTCTACGTCGTGACCAAGGACCCGGGCGGCGGCGCGATCTACGCCGCGCCGGCCAACCTCGTCGCCGGGACCACCGCCCCCCTCACCAAGGTCGCCGACGCTCCCGCGATGGTGACCGACGGTGCGTTCCTTCCGGACGGCTCGGCGATCGTGCTGCGGACGTACGCCGACGTGCGGGTGCTGCGCTGGCCCGGCGGCAAGCCCGAACGAACCATCCCGCTGAGCCAGCCGCAGCGGCAGGGCGAGTCCCTCGCCGTCGGCGCCGACGGGAAGCGGCTGTTCCTGGGCAGCGAGGGCGCCAACTCGGCGGTGTACGAGCTGCCGTTCACCGCGGCCGCGTCCGCTCCCTCGCGTCGGGCTCCGAACGCGACCCCGTCGCCCAGCCCGTCCCCGACCGCGCAGGCGCCCACCTCCGCCGGCAGTGACGGCTCCCTGATGAGCGGTCTCCCGCGCTGGATCCTGCTTCTGGTGATTGCCGCCGCCCTGCTGGCCGGGCTCGCGGCGTACCCGGCCTCGCGCCGGCGCCCACGCCCGGGCCCCGGCCGGGCGCAGGGGTCGCGCCGCCCGCCCGTACCGTCCAGCCTGCCGTCGGCCGATCCGGGGGAGGAGCGGTGGACGCAGGCGTACGCCCGCCCGCCCGGCTCGGTACAGGCCGCTGGGTACGGCGACGTGGGCCGGGGACCGAGCTGGCCGGCCGACCCGTCCGAGCCGTCCGAGGGCCGGCGCGGGCGGCGACGTACCGACAGCCCGGCCAGGGAATCGGCCCGGGAGTCGGCTCAGGAGCCGGCCCAGCAGGCTTGGCAGGACGACACTCCGCTTCCGTGGGAGGACGAGGACTGGCGGCGAGAACGCGGGAACGACGTACCGCCACCCCGCCCGGCAGGCCGGCCGCGGTCCTCCGGATCGGCCCGCTCGTCGGGTTCGTCTGGTACAAGCCGCTCGGGCTCGGCCGGCTCACCCGGCCGACGTGCACGGCCACCCGCGGCCCGGCCGCCCGCCGAGACCGACTGGCCCGAGGAGCCGACCGACAGCTCGCGGCGGCGGGGTGAGGAGCACGGCCAGGGCCGGCGCCGGCGACCGTTGTACCGCGACACCGACCGCGACCCCGAAGGGCCGTGATCCCGAAGGGCCGTGATCCCGAAGGATCGCGAGCGGCGGCGACCCTCAGCCGGCGCGGAGTTGCTCCACCACGTAGTCGACGCAGCCGGTCAGGGCCTCCACGTCGGCCGGCTCGACCGCGGGGAACATCGCCACCCGCAGCTGGTTGCGGCCGAGCTTGCGGTACGGCTCGACGTCCACGACGCCGTTCGCCCGGAGCGCTTTCGCCACTGCCGAGGCGTCCACCGCGTCGTCGAAGTCGATGGTGCCGACGACGAGCGATCGGGCGTTCGGGTCGGTCACGAACGGCGTGGCGTACTCCGACTTCTCCGCCCAGGTGTAGAGCCGGCTGGAGGAGTCGGTCGTACGGTCGACCGCACCGGCGAGCCCGCCGAGGCCCAGCAGCCAGTCCAGCTGCTCGGCGAGCAGGACGAGGGTGGCGATCGCCGGGGTGTTGTACGTCTGGTCCTTGCGCGAGTTGTCGATCGCGGTCGGCAGGTCGAGGAACGTCGGCACGTAGCGGCCGGACGCGGCGATCTCGTCCACCCGGGCCAACGCCCGCGGCGACATCACCGCGAGCCACAGCCCTCCGTCGGAGGCGAAGCACTTCTGCGGGGCGAAGTAGTAGACGTCGGCCTCGGTGATGTCGACCGGCAGGCCGCCCGCGCCGGAGGTGGCGTCGACGAGGACCAGCGCGTCGTCATCGGCGCCGGGCACCCGGCGCACTGGTGCCATCACTCCTGTGGAGGTCTCGTTGTGCGGCCAGGCGTACGCGTCGATCCCGGCCTCGGCGGTCGGCGAGGCGAGCGTGCCCGGCTCCGCACGGACGACGGTGGGCTTGCCCAGGAACGGCGCCCCGTCGGTCACCGACGCGAACTTCGCGGAGAACTCACCGAACGACAGGTGCTGCGCCCGGTCGCGGACGAGGTTGTGCGCCGCGATGTCCCAGAACGCCGTGCTGCCGCCGTTGCCCAGAACGACCTCGTAGCCGTCGGGGAGCTCGAACAGCGCGGCGATCCCCTCGCGTACGCGCCGGACGAGCTTGCGGACCGGTGCCTGCCGGTGGGAGGTGCCGAGCAGCGAGGCGGCCGGGCCGGCGAGGGTGGCCAGCGCCTCGGGGCGGACCTTCGACGGGCCGGAGCCGAACCGGCCGTCGCCGGGCAGCCGGTCGGACGGGATGGTGATGCGTGCGGGATCGAGGGCGTCAGCCACGGTGCCACCTCTGCGGACGGGCGGGGAGCGGGACAAACGGGTCACCCAGACGTCTGTGTCCGGCTCCCGCCATTGTGTCAGCCGGGTGGACCGGGCCGGCGGCGCCCGGCCCTGGCTCCGTCCGGCTCGGCCGGGGCGCGGTGGGCCAGCATCGCCACCAGGCGGTCGCCCCGGTGCAGCTCGGCCGTCCCGAACGCCGCCCGCATGCCGGCCACGATCCGTTCGAGTACGTCGTCGGCCAGCAGGATCCGGCGGGCGACGAACCTCGGCCGGTCGCCACCGTGCCAGGTGACCACCGCCCGGCCGCCGGGTCGCAGCACCCGGTGCAGTTCCCGCATCCCGGCGTCCAGGTCGGACCACATCGGCACGTTGTTCACCGAGACAACCGCGTCGAAGGTGCCGTCGGGCAGCCCGGTGCGTTCGGCGGTACCGACCCGCAGGTCGGCCCGCCCCTCCTCGACGGCGGCGGCGTTGCGGCGCCGCGCCTGCGCGGCCATCTGCGGCGAGGGGTCGACGCCGGTGACGTGGGCGCCCGCGGCCAGGGTCCGCTCCACCAGGACGCCGGGCCCGTACCCGACCTCCAGGACGTGTTCGCCGGGCCGGGCGGCGAGCAGGGCGCCGGCCTCGCTCTGCTCGTCGCCGTTCAGCCTGCCCATCAGCCAGCCCTGCAGCGACCCCAGCCGGCCGGAGGGCAACGCGAACCCGGTCAGCGGCTTGTCCAGCAGCCAGGAACGCGGAGCCTCACGAGTGTGCTCGCTCATGGTCCAACGGTCGCACTTCCCGTGCGCTCCGCGTCAAGGTCCGCTGCGGGATGCCAGGGTGGGTTCCGGGCATGCCCTAGTGTCGGGATTCATGGACGCACACGACGACGAGACAGGTGGAACGCGCCGCGGACCGCGGACTGCCGGTGAGGAGCCGCCGGTCCGGCCCGAGCCGCCCCTGGGTGTGGAGCCTCCACTGGGTGCGGAGCCGCCGTTCGGCAGCGAACCGGCCTCGTTCGAAAGGGAAGTGCATCGCAGCGCCCCACCGGCGCAGCTGCCGTCGGCGGCCCGGCTGGCCGAGCTGCGCCGCCGTTACGGACGCGGTGAACTCGTGGAGAGCGAACTCCCCGGCGATCCGCTGGTGCTGTTCCACACCTGGCTGGCCGACGCGCTGGCGGAGAAGGTGCCCGAGCCGAACGCGATGGTGGTCGCCACCGTCGGCGCGGACGGCGTCCCGTCGGCTCGGACCGTACTCCTCAAGGGGCTCGACGAGCGCGGCTTCGTCTTCTACACCAACTACGGCTCGGCCAAGGCCGCCGACCTGGACGCCCACCCGAAAGCCGCGCTGGTCTTTCCCTGGCACGCGATGGAACGCCAGGTGCGGGTGACCGGGCCCGCCGCCCGGGTGAGCCGGGAGGAGTCGGCCGCGTACTTCGCCAGCCGGCCACTGGAGAGCAGGCTGGGTGCATGGGCGAGCCCGCAGTCGCAGGTGGTCGCCGACCGGGAGAGCCTGGACCGGGCGTACGCGGAGACAGCAGAGCGGTTCGCCGGCATCGAGGACGTGCCGCTTCCGGACTTCTGGGGCGGATATCGCGTACGCCCCGAAGTGGTGGAGTTCTGGCAGGGCCGGCAGGGCCGGATGCACGACCGGGTGCGGTACCGGCGTACGGACGAAGACTGGATCACGGAGCGGCTGGCGCCCTGAACGCCTGCCGCGGCCCGAACGGTTTCGGGCATGGGACGACCCGCGGGCTTTTTGTGCTGGAGGGACTAGATCCAGCGCCCGCGGGTCGGGTGGCTGCCCTGAATTCGCCGACCGCCATCCGGTGCACACACACGCGTTGGCGCGGGCACCCTCAGGACGAGCCGGTGATCGGCAGTCAGTCCTTACTAAGGGGACAGCGGCTAGCGGACAGCCACCTCACGAGTCCCAAAGCTATGCATGCGTTGGACCACCTCCTTCCTCGTGTACGCCCGACCGTACGCGGTGCCGGCGGAACAGACAACAAGGTTTCCACCGAGACCTCACCAGATGAGACGGCCGGCGAACCCTCGCCGGCGGGCGCTCGTCACCAGGCGAGGCGCCCGGATCGTTCCGCGCTGGTGCCGAGGGAGAACTCCCCGGACAGGTTGGGGTCCACGGTGTGCCAGAACCCCAGCGGTCCCGCGCCCAGCGCGGTGGCGTAGGTGAGGCCTGCCGGGTCCACGTCGTAGACGCGGTAGGTGCTCGCGCCCTGGCCGAGCGAGCCGGCCGTCACCTGGGTGCAGTGCGGCGCGAGCTGTCGTACGGACGTGACGTGGACATGGCCGCACGCGTACAGGCGGACGTTCGGGTGCCGGCGGACCAGGTCGAGCAGTGCCGCGCCGGTGTGCGGCACGAACGCCTCCGACCCGAACTCCTCGTGTGGCTTGGGGTCCCGGGTCGGTGCGAGCGGATAGTGGCCGACAAGGATCACCGGCCGGGTGTCGGCGGAGAGTGTCTCCGCCAGCCGGGGGAGCGCGCCGTCGGGGTCGTCCTCACGCACCCCGACGCCCACGACCCGCAGTTCGCCGAGGTCGCGTACCTGCACCGGGTCGGTGCCGAAGGTGCGGCCGTACCCCGTCCGTGCGTACGGCACGTCCTCGTACGCCTCCTGCACGGGACTGCGTTCGCCGCGGGCCGGGCTCGGCCCGAGGTCGTGGTTGCCGGGCACGGCGAGGTACGGAATGTCGAGGGAGTCCAGCCATTCCCGGGCGAGGGCGAGGTGCTCGGGCCGGGAGCTGCCGTAGGTGGTCAGATCGCCGGAGACGATCATCAGCTCGGCGCCCACGCGCCGGAGAGGGTCCCGGTCGCGGTCGAGGGAGGCCATCAGCCCGGGGAGGCGTTCTTCCGGCGCGGGCTCGACGTGCAGGTCGGAGATGTGCAGGATGCGCATGGCCTGACTGTCCCAGACCGCACGCGGTGCGTTCGCCGGCAGTCTCGGATCCCGTCTGGCCAGTCTCAGACGCGCATCACCTGAACGCCGGCCTCCTCGAACTTCGCCACCGCGTCGTCGCCGACGCCCACGTCGGTGATCAGCATGTCGATCTCCTCCGGCCGTCGGATCCGGGCGAACGCCTGGCCGCCGACCTTGGAGCTGTCGGCGACCACGACCACCCGCCGGGCGCGTGAGGCCATGAGCTTGTTGATGTCCGCCTCGCCCTCGTGGTGGGCGCTCGCGCCGTACAGCGGGTCGACCGCGTCCGCGCCGAGGATGGCGAGGTCGAGGCTCACGCCCTCCAGGATGTGGGTGGCCAGCGGCCCGGCGAGTTCGTACGACTGCGGCCGGGCGACACCGCCGGTGACGACGATCTTGACGTGGGGGCGGACGGTGAGCTCGTTGGCGATGTTGACGGCGTTGGTGACGATCGTGATCGCCCGGCGTCCCTCGTTCGGTGACCGCAGGTCGGTGCGGGTGGCGATGGCGCGGGCCACCTCGGTGGCGGTGGTACCGCCGTTGATGCCGATCACCATGCCGACGGCAACGAGGTCGGCGGCGGCCTGCCCGATCCGCTGCTTCTCGGTGGCCTGACGGGCGGTCTTGTAGCGCAGGGGGAGGTCGTAGGCGACGCTGTGCGCGACCGCTCCGCCGCGGGTGCGGGTGAGGAACTGCTGCTGGGCGAGGTGGTCGAGATCGCGCCTGATGGTGGCGGTGGAGACGGCGAGCTCGCCGGCAAGGGTCTCGACGTCGATCCGGCCGCGTTCGGCGACGAGCTCGAGAATCGCGTTGAGCCGCTCGTAGCGGTTCATGGGCATCGCCTCTGTTCGGTACCGCGGCTCTTCCGCTTCGAGCTGTTCGAAGCTGCGCGTGTGGTGGGAGAACCGATCATAGAGTGCCCGGAGCCTGCAAGGCTGGTGCTTGAACGCACATCCGGGAACAATCACCCGGGGTAGGACCCTCGGGACTCTCCCCCCGATGATCTTGCACGGGAGTGCTCATTTATAGCTCGAAGCATGCACAAATGGGCGTTCCATGCCCTATGCTGCGGGCAGCCGAATTCGCGGAAGGGACCAGGCATGGAATTCGTGACCGAGGAGATCGCCAGCCAACCCGGGTGCTGGCGGCGTGCCGTCGCGCTCGCCGAGTCCGCCGCGGCGGTGCTGCCCCGCCCCGGCGAGCGGGTCGCCGTGCTCGGCTGTGGCACGTCGTGGTTCATGGCCCAGGCGTACGCCAGCCTGCGGGAAGGCTCGGGCCAGGGCGAGACCGACGCGTTCACCGCCAGCGAGCTGCCCGCCGACCGGCGCTACGACCGGGTGGTCACGATCACGCGTTCGGGCACCACGAGCGAGGTGCTCGCCGCACTGACCCGGCTGCGCGGCCGGGTGCCCACGGTCTCCCTGACCGCGGACCCGAACACCCCGGTGATGGAGTGCTCCGACGAGACGGTCGTCCTCGACTTCGCCGACGAGCAGTCCGTCGTCCAGACGCGGTTCGCCACCTCGGTACTCGCCCTCCTGCGCACCCACCTCGGTGCCGACCTCACCGGCGCGATCGCCGACGCCGAGACCACGGTCGCCGAGCCGCTCCCGGCCGGCGCCACCGAGCTCCGGCAGTTCACCTACCTCGGCACCGGCTGGACGATCGGCCTGGCCAACGAGGCCGCGCTGAAGATGCGCGAGGCGTCGCTGTCGTGGACCGAGGCCTACCCCGCGATGGAGTACCGCCACGGACCGATGAGCATCACCGACGGTTCGTCGGTCGTGTGGTTCCTCGGTACGCCGCCCCCCGGCCTTCTGGACGAGGTGGAGAAGTTCGGCGCGCTCGTGGTCTGCGAGCCCGCGCGCGACCCGATGGCGGAGCTGATCCGGATCCAGCGGCTCGCCGTGGAGATCGGCGCGGCCAAGGGACTCGACCCCGATCGGCCGCGTAACCTCACCAGGTCGGTCGTCCTGGACACCGCGAACGACTCGGTCCAGGCGTGACCGACTCCGCCCCGCGTACCGACTCCGCCTCCCGTACCGACTCCGCCTCCCGTACCGACTCCGCCTCCCGCGGCTGCGTCGCCGCGCTCGACGTCGGCGGCACCTCCATGAAGGGTGCCCTGGTCGACGCCGAGCGCCGGGTCCGCGCGCGGATGAGCTTCCCGACCCCGGTCGCCGACGGACCGGACGCCGTGGTCGACCAGATCGGCTTCGCGCTGGAGGCGCTGGCCGCGCGGGCACCCGAGACCGGACTGGACGCACCGGTGGCCGCCGGCCTGGTCGTGCCCGGCATCGTCGACGAGGCCCGCGGCGTAGCTGTCGTGGCGGCGAACATCGGCTGGCAGGACGCGCCCCTGGTGGCCACGCTGCAGGACCGGCTCGGCATTCCCGTCGCACTCGGTCACGACGTACGCGGCGGAGGGCTGGCCGAGAGCGTTCTCGGCGCGGGTGCCGGGGCGCGGGACGTGCTCTTCATCGCCTTGGGCACCGGGATCGCGGCGAGCTGCATCGTGGACGGGCGGCCGCTGGTGGCCGGAGGGTACGCCGGCGAGGTCGGGCACATCGTCGTCGAGCCGGACGGTGAGCCGTGCGGCTGCGGCGGGCGCGGGTGCCTGGAGCGGATCGCTTCCGCGGCGGCCGTGGCGCGCCGCTACACCGCACGCACCGGGACACCGGTGTCCGGAGCGGCCGACGTCGCTCTGCGGGTCCGAGACGGCGACCCCGACGCCCGCGCGGTCTGGGACGAGGCCGTCGACGCTCTGGTGACGGTGCTGCACACGGCCGTGACTCTGCTCGGCCCGGAGGTCGTCATCGTCGGCGGCGGCCTGGCCGAGGCCGAGGACCTCCTGCTCGACCCGCTGCGGCGTGGGCTGGAGGAGCGGCTGACGTTCCAGCGGCGGCCGAGGCTGGTCCGGGCCGCGCTGGGTGATCAGGCAGGATGTCTGGGCGCGGCCCTGCTGGCCGAAGGCACGAAGCACTGACGCGACGGAGGAGCCCGTGACGCTGCTGGCCAACGCCAAGGTCGTGACACCGGAGGAGATCCTCGAGCCCGGCTGGGTGGAGGTGGACGGCGAGCGGATCGTCGGCGTCGGCTCCGGGACACCGGACCGGCCCGTCGACCTGGACCTTGCCGGGCGGACCGTCGTACCCGGCTTCGTCGACACCCACGTGCACGGCGGTGGCGGCGGGTCGTATCTCCGGGCCGATCCGGAGGTGACCGCCCGGGTGGCGGCGTTCCACCGGGCGCACGGCACGACCACGACGTTCGCCAGCCTGATCTCCACGACCGCGCAGGAGCTGGAACGCCAGGTCGCCGCGCTGTCCGACCTCGTGCTCGACGGCGTGGTCGCCGGGATGCACCTGGAGGGCCCGTGGATCAGCGAGGTCCGCCGCGGCGCGCACGACCCGGCGTACCTTCGACCGGCCGACCCCGCCGAACTCGACCGGCTCCTCCGCCTGGGCAAAGGCACGGTGTCGATGGTGACGTTGGCGCCGGAGTTGCCGGGTGGGTTCGACGCAGTACGCCAGGTGTCCGACGCGGGGGTGGTCGTCGCGGTTGGGCACAGCGACGCCGACTACGCCACCGTTCTCGCCGCCGTCGACGCCGGCGCGCGGGTGGCGACGCACCTGTTCAACGGCATGCCGCCGCTGCACCACCGGGCACCGGGGCCGGTGGGAGCCCTGCTGGAGGACCCTCGGGTGACCGTGGAGCTGATCGCCGACGGCATGCACGTGCACCCCGGCGTGATCGCGGTGGCGGCCCGCTCGGCAGGGCCTGGCCGGGTGTCGCTGGTCACCGACGCGATGGACGCCGCCGGGATGCCCGACGGGATCTACGACCTCGGCGGACAGTCCGTACGCGTCGACCACGGCTTGGTGAAGCTGGTGGACGGCGACTCGATCGCGGGCAGCACGCTGACCATGGACGCGGCGTTCCGGTTGGTGGTCCGCGAGGCCGGCTTCGACCTGTGCGACGCGGCGCGGATGGCGGCGACCACACCGGCCGCCACGTTCGGGCTCACCGACGTTGGTGCCCTGGTACCGGGGCTGTTCGCCGACCTGGTGGTCCTCGACGAAGACCTGCGGGCGGCCAGGGTGATGCGGCGCGGCGCGTGGGTGTCGCCCGAACCGGTCGCCGACGAGCTGTTTTCCCACTGACTAAGGAGAATCTGCGATGCCGCTTGTGCCGACCGGACAGATCGTAGGGGACGCGGCGCGGGCCGGCCGCGGTGTCGGCGCGTTCAACGTGATCCAGCTCGAGCACGCGCAAGCGCTGGTTGACGGTGCCGAACGTGCGGGCGCGCCGGTGATCCTGCAGATCAGCGAGAACGCCGTGAAGTACCACCGTGCCCTGGAGCCGATCGGGCTGGCCACGCTCGCGGTGGCGCGAACGGCGTCGGTGCCGGTGGCGGTCCACCTCGACCACGCCACCCGGCCCGAACTCGTGCACGAGGCCGTCGCGCTGGGGTTCGGCTCGGTGATGTACGACGCGTCGGTCCTGGCGTACGCCGAGAACGTCGCGGCCACCAGGGAAGTGGTCGAACACTGCCACGCTGCCGGGGTGTTCGTCGAGGCTGAGCTCGGCGAGGTCGGCGGGAAGGACGGCGTGCACGCTCCGGGCGCGCGTACCGACCCGGACGAGGCCGCCGCGTTCGTGGAGTCCACCGGCATCGACGCGCTCGCCATCGCGGTGGGCACCTCGCACGCGATGCTGGAGAAGACCGCGTCGCTCGACTTCGACCTGATCGCCGCCAACCGCAAGGCGGTGCCGGTACCGCTGGTGCTGCACGGCTCGTCCGGAGTGCCTGACGCCGACCTGACCCGGGCGGTGGAGGCGGGGATGACGAAGGTCAACATCGCCACCTCGCTGAACCAGGCGTTCACCGGAGCGGTACGCGACTACCTCGCCGCCAACCCGAAGGTCGTGGACACCCGCAAGTACCTCGCGCCGGGACGCGACGCGGTGGCCGCCGAGGTGGCCCGCCTGCTGGGGGTTCTTCGCGCAGCCTGACCTGATCCGTCGGGCGGGTCCTCCGGGCGGCGGGGCAGGTCAGAGCACGAGTTCGGCGTACCGCTGGATCATCGTGGCGAGCACCTCGTCGGGATCGGCGGCCCACACCTCGGCGTTGAAGATCTCCACCTCGATGTCGCCGGTGTACCCGGCGGCGTCGACCGCCTCCCGGAACGGCCGGAAGTCGATCACGCCGTCGCCCATCATCCCCCTCGCCAGGAGCGCGTCCGCGGGGATGGGCAGGTTGAAGTCGCACACCTGGAACGACGTGATCCGCGCACCCGCGCGGGCGATCTGGGTCCAGACCTCCGGGTCCCACCACAGGTGGAAGGTGTCCACGACGACGCCGACCTGCTCGACCGGGAACTGCTCGGCGAGGTCGAGTGCCTGCGCCAGGGTGGACAGCACGGCGCGGTCCGCGCAGTACATCGGGTGCAGGGGTTCGAGTGCGAGGCGTACGCCACGTTCACCGGCGTACGGCGCGAGTTCGGCGATGGCCTCGGCCACCCGTTCACGCGCTGCGGGGAGGTCCCGCGACCCGTCCGGCAGGCCGCCCACGACCAGCACAAGGCAGGGTGCGCCCAGCGCGGCGGCCTCGTCGACGGCAAGCCGGTTGTCGTCAAGTGCGCGTTGACGGGCGGCCGGCTCGGCGGCGGTGAGGAAGCCGCCCCGGCACAGCGAGGAGACCCGAAGGCGCGCGTCGCGCACGAGCTCGACCGCGCGTTCCAGGCCGACGTCCTGCACGGGTTCGCGCCACAGGCCGATGGCGGGGATCCCCTTGCGTACACAGCCGGCGACAGCCTCCGCGACACCCCAGGTGTTGGTGGTCTTCTGGTTGAGGGACAGCCGCGTCAGGTCCGGCTTGACGCCGCTCCCGGTATGGCTCCCGGTATGGCTCCCGGCGTCACTGCCGACGGGACTGGTGTTCACGCGGCGACTCCGTGCAGGGCGAGGAGGGTTCGCATCCGTGCGGCGGCGAGATCCGGGTCGGGCAGCAGGCCGGCCCGGTCGGCGAGCCGGAAAGCCTCCACCAGGTGGGGAAGACTACGTGCGCTCTGCAGCCCGCCCACCATCGTGAACGCCTCCTGGTGGCCGGAAAGCCAGGCCAGGAAGCAGATCCCGGTCTTGTAGTAGTACGTCGGAGTGCCGAACAGGTGCCGCGACAACGGGACCGTCGGCCCGAACGCCTCGTCGTAGGCCGCGGTGTCACCGGCGTCCAGCGCGGCCAGCGCGGTGGCGGCGGCCGGCGCGATGGCCGCGAAGATTCCGAGCAGGGCGTCGGACCCGGAGGCGATCAGGTCGGGGTAGTTGAAGTCGTCCCCGGTGTAGAGGCGTACGCCTGTTGGCAGGCCAGACCGGACGGCGATCTCGTGGTCGGCGTCCAGCAAGGAGACCTTGACACCATCGACGACATCGGCGTGATCTCGCACCAGCGACAGGAACGTGCCGGTAGCGGCGGCGAGGTCCGCCGACCCCCAGTAGCCGGTCAGTGCGGGGTCGAACATCGGCCCCAGCCAGTGCAGAATCACCGGCCCGCGTACCTGGGCGAGCAGCCGGTCGTAGACCTTGCGGTAGTCGTCGGCGTCTCGGGCGACGGCGGCAAGGTGCCTGCTGGCCATCAGGATCGGCTGCGCCCCGGCGTCCTCGACCACCGCGAGCTGTTCCTCGTACGCCGCGACCACGTCGTCCAGGCCAGGCGGCCCGGAGGTGTCCGCACCGCCGAGGGCCGGTAGCTGGTCGGTGCCGGCGCCGCAGGCGACCCGCCCGCCACAGGCCGCGGCCTCAGCGGCACTGCGCCGGATGAGTTCCGCCGTGGTGTCCCAGGTCAGGCCCATGCCGCGCTGCGCGGTGTCCATCGCGTCGGCGACACCGAGGCCGTGCGCCCACAGATGCCGGCGGAAGGCCAGCGTCGCGTCCCAGTCCAGCCGGGCCGGGGCGCCAGGGGTGTTGTCGGCGAACGGGTCTGCCACGACGTGCGCGGCGGCGAAGGCGACCCGGGAGGCGAAGCCCTCACTTCGCCGGACCCACTGCCGCGGTGCCGTCAAGTCGTACGGACGCATCGACCCGTCCGGCTCGGGAAGGTTCAACCGCACGCCGGTCATACGCCGACCTCCGGCACCTCGATCCGCCGGCCCTCGCGGGACGACTGGATGCCGAGCTCTGCCAGCTGCACGCCCCGGGCAGCGGCCAGGAAGTCGTACGGGAACGGCGCGGCGTCCTCCTCCAGCACGTGCCGCAGGAACTGTTCCCACTCCGCCTTGAAGCCGTTGTCGTACACCGCGTTGTCCGGCACCTCCTGCCACTGCTGGCGGAACGGCTCGGTGACCGGCAGGTCGGGATTCCACACCGGCATCGGGGTGGTCGACCGGTGCTGGATCCGGCAGTTGCGAAGCCCGGCGACCGCACTGCCCTCGGTGCCGTCGACCTGGAACTCCACGAGCTCGTCGCGGTAGACGCGCACCGCCCAGGAGGAGTTGAGCTGGGCGATGGTGCCGTCCTCGAGCTCGAAGATCGCGTACGCCGCGTCGTCGGCGGTGGCGTCGTAGGGGCGGCCCTGCTCGTCCCAGCGTTGCGGGATGTGGGTCACCGAAAGTGCGGTGACGGCGCGGACCCGGCCGACGATCGCCTCCAGGACGTAGTTCCAGTGGCAGAACATGTCCAGGGTGATCCCGCCGCCGTCCTCGGCGCGGTAGTTCCAGCTCGGCCGCTGCGCGCGCTGCCAGTCGCCCTCGAACACCCAGTAGCCGAACTCCCCGCGTACGGACAGGATCCGGCCGAAGAACCCGCCCTCGATCAGCCGCCGGAGCTTGCGCAGGCCGGGGAGGAAGACCTTGTCCATGACGACGCCGTTCTTCACTCCGGCCTCGCGGGCGGCCCGGACGAGTTCGAGGGCGCCGGCCACCGAGTCCGACGTCGGCTTCTCGCAGTAGACGTGCCGGCCGGCGGCGATCGCGGCGAGCACCGACTTCTCCCGGGCGCGGGTCGTCTGGGCGTCGAAGTAGATCAGGGTGGACGGGTCGGACAGGGCGGTGTCGAGGTCGGTTGTCCACCGGGTGAGGCCGTGGCGGTCGGCGATGTCACGCAGCTTCTGCTCGGAGCGGCCGACCAGGAGGGGGTCGGGAACGACGCGGGTCCCGTCGGCGAGTTCGATGCCGCCCTGGTCCCGGATGGCGAGGATCGACCGCACCAGGTGCTGGTTGTACCCCATCCGGCCGGTCACGCCGTTCATGACGACCCCGACTTCACGCACGGCCATCGGTTCCTCCCGCTGAACAACCTGCTCTGGGAAACAGGTGGAAAACGCTTTCCAGCGAGCCTATCGGAGCCGGTCGACCGGGAGCAAGCCCGGCGACGGACACGGCTGAGGCCAGCTTGGGCAGACCCCGGGCGGGTCCGGGCCGGGCCAGCCCGCGGGACTACTGCGGGACTACCGCGGGGCTACTTCAGGGCGCCCGCGGTGAGGCCTTCCTCGACCCGTCGCTGGAACACGACGTAGACCACCAGGACCGGGATCATCGCGATGACCAGTCCGGCGAACATCTGTGCCAGAGAGGTCGAACTGGATTCGTAGCGCGTACGCAGCGCGAGGTCGGCCAGACCCTGGGTCAACAGGAAGTTGCTCCGCTCGTTGTCCTTCGGCGTGTTGAGCACGAGCGGCAGGAGGTACTGGTTCCACTGGCCGAGGAAGTTGAACACCCCGATGCTGATCAGCCCCGGCTTGGCCAGCGGCAACATGATCGAGAAGAACGTACGGAAATGACCGGCACCGTCGATGAACGCCGACTCGGCGAGCTCGTTCGGCAGCGACTGGAAGAACGCGGTGAGGAAGAACACCGAGAACGGCAGCGAGAACGCCACGTAGACGATGACCAGGCCGGGCAGGGTCTGCTGCAGGCCGAGGTTCTGGGTGACCTTGGTGAGCGGGACGATCGCGAGGAACAGCGGGAAGGTCATGCCGACGAGGAACAGGTAGTAGATGAACCTGCTGCCCGGAAAGGCGTACCTCGCCAGCACGTAGGCGGCCATCGACGACAGCAGCAGGGTGAAGAAGACGCCGCACACCACCACGATCACCGTGTTGAGGAAGAACCGGCCGATGTTCGCGGTCTGCCACGCCTCGACGTAGGTGGTGAACTGCGGCGTGGCGGGAAGCCCGAACGGGCTGTCGTAGATCTCCTTGTTGGTCTTCAGCGAGGAGATCAGTACCCACGCCATCGGCAGGATCACCAGCAACGCCCAGGCGACCAGGAAGAGCTGCGGGATGCCGTCGCCGAGCAGCCGGGCGCCGCGGAAGGCGGGTGCCGGCAGGTGTGGCGAGGGCGGCGCGGATGCGCCGGAAGCGCCCGAAGCGCCCGAAGCGCCGGGATCGCCGGGGGAGCCGGTGGCGGTGGGCGTGGGGAGGCTCGTCATGGGGGTCGTCTTTCGTTCAGTACTCGAGGCGTTCCCGGCGGGTGACCCGGAACGTCACCACCGCCAGGACGAGCGAGAAGATCAGCAACATGGTCGCCATCGCCGAGGCGTACCCGAACTGCGAGTTGAGCGCGAACGCCGTACGGAACAACTGCGTCGCCATCACGTCCGCGCCGAAGTCGGCGGAGACACCGTTGCGCGCCATCACCGACAGCAGCGCGAACATGTCCAGGGTCCCGACGCCGATGTAGACCAGCGACACCTGGACGTGCCCCCACAGCAGCGGCAGCGTGAGGTGGCGGAACATCCTGGGCCGGGTGGCGCCGTCGATCGCGGCCGCCTCGAACAGCTCACGCGGGATCTGCTGCATCCCGGCGATGAACAACACCATGTAGAAACCGACCGCGGACCAGATCGCCGCGAACATGATCGCCCACAGGATGAAGGCCTGGTTGCCGAGCGGGCCGTTGGGGATGACCGACAGCAGGTCGACGTGGAAGAAGGCGAGCGTCTGCTGGAGCAGCCCGCCCTGGGTGCTGTAGATGAACTGGAACATGATTGCCACAATCACCACCGGGATGACCTGGGGGAAGAAGAAGGCCACCCGGTAGAAGCGGGACCCGAACAACCCCTCCCGGGCCCCGCCCGTCCCGCCGCGGGTGAGAAGCGTCGCGAACACCAGCGCCAGCGCCAGCGTGACCAGCGGGACGACCAGCAACAGTTTCACGTTGTTGAGCACCGCGTGCCACCACGCGGAGTCCTGGATCAGCGCGGTGTAGTTGGCCAGCCCGACGTACTTGAACTCCGGGGTGAACCCCGTCCAGTCGGTGAACGAGATCTGGATCCCCTGCGCGAACGGCGAGAGGACGAAGACCACGTAGAGCGCCAGTGGTGGAGTGAGGAACGTGATGATGAACGGCACCCGGCCCTTGCGCATCGCCTGCTGTCCCCGCCTTTCGTCGCTTCCCGTCGCCTCTGGGCTCAGCGCTTGAACTTCTTGATGTTCGACTTCTTCACCTGGTCGGCCTTGCGCTGCACCCGGTCGACGAACCCCTTGGCGTCCAGCTTGCTGGTGAGCAGCACGCCGATCGCGGCCTCGGCCTCCTCGGTCAGCGGGCGGTACCACGTGCCGTACGTCGGGGTGTCGAGCCGGTCGACCTTCTGGGCCGCCTCCAGCGCGGCGAGGGACGACTTGAGCACGGGGTCCTGCGCCTGGGCCTCGTGCGCGCCCTTGACCACCGTCAGCGTGTAGGTCAGCTCGGCGAACTTCTGCGCGCCCTCCTTGGACAACATGATGCGGAGGTACTCCAGGCCGCCGGGGACGTTCTTGGCCTTGGACGGCACGATGAAGGTCTCGGTCGGCGTGTTCGGAATCGCCTCGTACGGGAACTTGTCGCTGTCGTCCAACGACGGGGTGGGCGTGATGGTCATCTCGAAGTCGCTCGGCACCTGCGACTTCATCTCGCTCTTCAGCCACGACCCGCAGGGGATGATCGCCGCCTTGCGCTGCAGCCACGCGGCCTGCGCCTGGGTGTGGCTGAGCGAGGCGGTGCCGGGCAGGATGTAGCCCTTCGACTTCAGCTCGAAGAACGCCTCGGCGACGTCGCGTACGGCCTGCTGCTGCCAGGCGCCGTCCTCGAGGTTGTCGATGTTCTTCAGCACCTCCTTGCCGCCGTGCTTCTGCACCATCGCGTTGAAGACGGTGAGCATGTAGGCGGGGTACTGCCCCTGGTAGGTCCACAGCGGGATGCCCTTGGCCTTGGTCTTCGCACCGAGCGCCATCAGCTCGTCCCAGGTCTTCGGCGTCTCCCACTGGTTGTCGCCGAAGAGCCTGGCGTCGTGCCACAGACCGTTGATGTTGAAGGCGTACGGCAGGCCGTAGATCTTGCCGTCGAACGTCAGCGGGTCGAACGTGCCCTCGACCACGGTGTCCTCGACCTTCTTGCCGGCCGTGTCCCACGAGGGTGCCTCGAGCAGGTCGGCGAGCTCGGTCAGCTGACCCTGGTTGACCAGGGTGGCGGTGTCGAGGTCCTGGGCGCCGGAGTTGTCGATGACGTCCGGCGGGTTGCCGTTGACGAAGCGGGGCTGCAGCTGCGCGGTGATCTCCTGGGTGCCCAGGTGGTGGACCTTCGCCTGCGGATAGCGCTTCTGGTACATCTTCTCGTGGTACTTCGCGTACTCGTCGCTGAAGCCGCCCTTGAAGATGACGACGTCGAGCGGCGCCTTCGGGTCGACGCCGAAGGGGTTCTTCGCGTCCGCCCTGCCGTTGGACTTCGGCTTGGCCGGGCTGCCTCCGCCACCTCCGCCGCTGGTCGCGCACGCGCCGAGCACGGACGAGCCTGTGGCCGCGGCGGCGAGCGCGGCCGCACGGCGCAGGAACTGTCGGCGGTCCAGGCCGGCGAACGGGGGATGCTCGGTCATCGTTCCTCCTGATTACGTCGTGCGATGCATCAGTGCGTCGATACGTCGGTACGTCAGGCGATGCGTTGCTTCGTCAGGTGATGCGCGGTGCGTCGTGTGATGCGCGGTGCGTCGTGCGAGGTCGGCCCCGGCGGAGTCCGCGAAGGGGACCGGAAAGCGGTCGCCGTGACGGTCTGTCACGGCCGCCGACTGATCGTGGAGTGCGAGCACTTTAGTGCGGCGCCGAGCGTGCCAACAAGGGTTTACGACAAGCCGACACGTAAAGGTAATTTTCCTGCGCCGGTTGGCTCGCCGGTGCGTCTGGCTGCCCGCCTGTGTGCTCGATCCGGCATGCTGGACCGCGTACGTCGGACCAGGCCGAGGTACGCCGGCGTACACCGACGTACGCCGGGCCGAACTGCGGGTGGAGAAACGGAACACATGAGCCTTCCCACGGTGGTCACTCTCGGCGACGTCGCCCGGCGGGCCGGGGTGTCGCTGGCGACCGCGTCGCGGGTGCTCAACGGCAGCACCCGGCGGGTCAACGAGGACCTTCGGGTGGTGGTGCTGAAGGCTGCGCACGAGCTCGGCTACACGCCCAACCTGCACGCCCAGGCGGTCGCACGCGGTACGAGTTCGACCGTCGGCCTGGTCATGCACGACATCGCCGATCCGTACTTCTCCGCGATCGCCTCCGGGGTGATGCGCGTCGCCGACGAGCGCGGCCTGATCGTGACGCTGGGCACCACGTCGCGCAACCCCAACCGCGAGTTGCAGTACGTCGCGATGATGCGGGCCCAGCGTGCCCGGGCGGTGATCCTCGCCGGCACCCGCACCGCCGACAGGGAGCAGACCGAGCGGCTGGCCGCGGAGGTGACGGCGTTCCGGCGTTCCGGCGGCCGGGTGGCGTGCGTCAGCCAGCACAAGCTTCCGGCGGACACGGTGCTTCCGGAGAACCGCGCGGGGGCACGGGAGCTGGCGGTGAAGCTGGCCGAGCTCGGGCACCGGCGGTTCGGCGTACTCGCGGGCCCGCGTCCTCTGCTGACCGCGCGCGACCGGCTGGCGGGGTTCAAGGCCGGCCTGGCCGAGAAGGGCCTGGAGCTCGCGCCCGACGCGGTGGTCGAAGGGCCCTTCACCCGCGACGGCGGATACGAGGCGGCGCGTGAGCTGGTGGCCCGCGGGCTCGGCGTCACCTGCGTCTTCGCGGTGAACGACGTGATGGCGGTCGGTGCGATGGCGGCCTGTCGCGACGAGGGCGTCGACGTTCCGCGTGACCTCTCCATCGCCGGCTTCGACGACATCCAGACGTTGCGCGACCTGGTCCCGCCGCTGACCACGGTCCGGCTGCCGCTGGAGGAGATGGGCGTGCGCGCCGCGGAGCTGGCGCTGGAGCTCGACGCTCCGGACAAGGACCGGCTGGTGCGCGTACGCGGCGAGGTCGTGCTCCGGGAGAGCACCCGCAGAGTGCGCGGCTGACCGCACCGATCCCCAAGGCACAGCCGAGCTCGCGCCGGACGTGGCCACCACCGTCTTCGCGCGGCTGGGGAAGCGCTTACCCTCGCGCGCTACGCTGCCGCACATGGTCCAAGCGCGCCGACCTGGAGTCGTCCTCGCGATGTCCCCGGCGAACCTGCCCCGACTGCTCGACGACCACCAACGGCAGCGCCTCGCGATGCTCGCCGACGTGGACCTCGACCTCGTTCTCGACGAGTACCGCAGTGCGCGCGCCCGGGCCGCGCTCGGGCGTGCGGAGGTGCTGCTCACCTGCTGGGGAGCTCCGCCCGTGGACGCCGAGGCGGTCGCCGCCGCACCCGGGCTGGCCGCCATCGTCCACGGCGCCGGCTCGGTCAAGAGCCTGGTAACCCAGGCCGCCTGGGACCACGGCGTCCGGGTCTCCTCGGCGGTCGCCGCGAACGCCGTACCCGTCGCGGAGTACACCGTGGCCATGGTGGTGCTGGCCGGCAAGCGGGCGTTCCCGATCCAGGCGGCCTACCGCGCCGACGCGCGGCGGCAGGACTGGGCGGCGCGGTTCCCCGGCCTGGGCAACTACGGCACCACCGTGGGGATCGTCGGCGCCTCGCACGTCGGCCGGCGGGTGCTGGACATGCTCGCGGCGTACGACCTGAACGTCCTGCTGGCGGACCCGACCCTGACCGCTGCGCAGGCGGCCGACCTCGGCGCCCGGCTGGTCGACCTGGACCAACTCGCCGCCAGTTCGGACGTGGTGAGCATCCACGCGCCGGACGTACCGGCGACGTACCACATGTTCGACGCCCGCCGGCTGGCCCTGATGCCGGACGGCGCGACGCTCGTCAACACCGCGCGCGGCCGACTGGTGGACACCGACGCGCTGACGGCGGAGGCGGTGAGCGGCCGGCTGTCCGCGGTACTGGACGTCACCGACCCGGAGCCGCTGCCCGCCGACTCGCCGCTGTTCGGGTTGCCGAACGTCGTGCTGACGCCGCACATCGCCGGGTCGCTGGGCAACGAGGTGCACCGGATGGGTGCGCTCGCGGTGGACGAGGTGGAACGCTTCGCGCGGGGCGAGGACTTCGCGCATGCGGTCGACCGTGCGCGGCTGGACCTGCTGGCCTGAGCGTACGTAGGGATAGGCTCCGGGCATGGGACGAGGATCGCGAGCGAAGGTTCGTTGGACGAAGGAACGCACCCGCCGCAAGCGCGAGCGGGACAGGCGCAAGGCAGAGGAGAGAGGCGCGGCACGCAAGAGCAGGTGACCGCGATGCCGTCGCCCGCGGGCGTTCGCCGTGCGGTCGGGGCCTTCCCCGGCGGCACGGCGATCTCCCGCATCCGCATCTACGACTGGCCCACTCCCGACGGACTACGGGGCGGGTCACCGCACGTGCACCTGCTCTGCACCGATGGCTACATCGTGCTCGGCGGCTCCGGCCGGCTGCAGACGCTCGGCCCGGACGGCTACGTCGAGGTGCCGCTGCGGCGCGGTGAGATCGTCTGGTTCACGCCGGGCGTGATCCACCGCGCGGTGAACGACGGTGACCTGGACATCCTGGTGGTGATGCAGAACGCCGGGCTGCCCGAGGCCGGTGACGCGGTGATGACGCTGCCCTCGGAGCTGCTCGCCGACGCCGAGCGGTACGCCGAGGCCACCCGGCTCGGCTGGCCGGCCGCGCTCGACCCCCGCGACGAGCCCGCCGCGCGTGCGCGGCGAGACCTCGCCGTCGAGGGTTCCTCGCGCTCCGGGCGCGGGTGGAGGCGGAGGGTCCGGGCGCGCTGGCCGACTTCTACACCGCCGCCCGGCGGCTCGTCGCGCCGCGGCTGGACAGCTGGCGGGAGCGGTGGGAGCGGGGTCCGCTGGCCGCCGCGGAGGAGTCCGGGCGCCAGCTCACCGCGCTGGCCACAGGTGACGTCGCCCACCTGGGTGCGGGCGGGATCTTCGGCCAGTCCGTACCCGCCCGGGAGAGGTACGGCATGTGTGGGCGCCTTTCGGCCTATGATGCCGAGCCCGAGCGTCGATAGCCCGTTACGACGGTTACGGCGCACCCTGCCAGCCTTTCGCCCGTTTTGACCGCGGCCAGGTCCGGACGCCGCCGCGTATCCTTTGGGCAGGCAGACCTAAGAAGGAGCACGCGGCGTGAGCCACAGCGATCTGATCGACACCACGGAGATGTATCTCCGCACCGTGTACGAGCTGGAGGAGGAGGGGATCGTCCCCCTCCGTGCCCGGATCGCCGAACGCCTGCACCAGTCCGGCCCCACGGTCAGCCAGACGGTTGCCCGGATGGAGCGGGACGGACTGCTCACCGTCCAGGGCGACCGGCACCTGGAGCTGTCGCCGAAGGGCCGGACACTGGCCACGCGGGTGATGCGCAAGCACCGGCTCGCCGAGCGCCTGCTGGTCGACGTGATCGGCCTGGACTGGGAGCTGGTGCACGTCGAGGCCTGCCGCTGGGAGCACGTGATCTCCGACGACGTGGAACGCCGCCTGGTGACGATCCTCGGTGAGCCGACGGTCTCGCCCTACGGCAACCCCATCCCCGGCCTTTCCGAGCTCGGCTACTCCGGCGCGGTGGAGGACTTCCTGGCCGAGGTGGAGTCGCTGGAGCAGGTGGTCGCCACGGCCGGGACCGGCGAGGAGACCAAGGTGGTCGTACGCCGGATCAGCGAGCCGCTGCAGACCACGCCGGAGTTGATGGAGGTGCTGCGCAGGGCGGGTGCGCTTCCGGGGCAGACGGTGACGGTGACGGCCGGACCGGACAGTGTCCTGGTCCGGGGCGGTGACGGCGACGAGGTGGGCGGCGACGGGTCGGCCCGGATCGCCGGCGCGACCGCCGAGATCGCCCACCAGCACGCCGGCCACATCTTCGTCCGGCGTCTGTAGGGCACCCCGGCGCCGGCCGTCGGACCCGGGTCCTATCCTCGACCTGCCCTGCCCCCGTCCTCCGCGAAGGAGGCTGACCCGCCGTGACGTCTGACTGGCCGGGCTATCTCGACGACTTCCACCTCCGCCACGCCGGTGTCACCGAGGATCTGCTGCGCCGTTGCCGCGCCGGCGACCTCACGCCGTACGGCTGGGTGCTACGGCCGGTGGCGGGTCGGGGACGCCGCGTTCTCGACGTCGCGTGCGGCAGTGGGGCGGTGGCCGGTGAGCTGCACCTGGAGCAGTACCACCGGGAGGGCATCGCCGATCCCATGATCGTCGGGATCGACCGGTCGCGGCGGGAGCTGGAGGTCGCCCGCGAGCGCCACCACGCCCAGGTGCTCTGTGCCGACGCCACCAGGCTGCCGTTCACCGACGGCAGGTTCGACGCGGTCGTGTGCTCGATGGGGCTGATGGTGGTGCAGCCGCTGGCGGAGGCCCTGGCCGAGATCGCGCGGGTGTTGCGCCCGGGTGGGATGCTGACGGCGACAGTTGCCGCCGCGGTGCCGCTGCGGGCGAGCGACCTTCGCGTCCTCGGGCCGCTGACAGCCAGGTTGCGCAGGCCGCCGCGGTTTCCCGGGTGGGCCGAGCTCGGCGGGCTGGGTGACCTTCTGGAAGGCGCCGGCCTGCACGTTGTCGAGGATGCCCGCGAACGCTTCGTGTTCTGCGTACGCGACGCGGCCGACGCCGAGTTGCTGGTCACCGCCCTGTATCTGCCGGAGCTGTCGGAGGAGCGACGAGCGGCGGCGATCGGCTGGCTCACCGAACGCGCGCACGGTCGTGACGCCGGAGTGGACGTCGCCATCCCGATCCGCCGGGTGCTGGCGATGCGCCGCTGAGAGCGGCAGTCCGCGAACCGGCACCCCGGGCAAGCCGGCGTTGACACCCCCCTGCCGCTGTCAACCCGCTCTTGTCAGAGTCGTTGCCAGCATCCTTGTCGCAGTTTTTGCCGACGTGTTCGCGGACGTCTTCGCCGACGTCGGGTCAACGCGGTTGGTGTGGTCCGCTGGACTCGCGTACGACCAGCTCGGGCTGGAACAACACCTGTTCGTGCTCGTGCTGCCCGTGGGCCCCGGCCTCGGCGAGGAGGAGGTCGGCGGCTGCCCGGCCGATCTGGTAGCGCGGCTGGCGGATGGACGTCAGCGGAGTGGTGAGCACGGCCGCGAACTCCACGTCGTCGTACCCCACCACCGCGACGTCGTCGGGCACGCTGAGACCACGTTTGCGCAGCCCCCGCAGCACGCCGAGCGCGGTGAGGTCGTTGACGCAGACGATGGCGGTGACGCCGTCCGCCTGGTCGAGCACCCGGGTGAGGGCCTGCTCGCCGCCGTCGGCGTTCAGCGCGCTGACGGTCACCTCCACCAGCGAACCGGACAGGGTGAGACCGGCCGCCTTCAACGCCTTCCGCACGCCCTTGCGCCGGTCCGCGCACTGCCGGATCTTCGTTGGCCCGTTGACGAACGCGATGCGGCGGTGTCCCAGCGAGATCAGGTGAGCGGCGGCGAGCTCGCCGCCGCGTACGTCGTCCACTCCGACCGAGCACATCGTTCCGCCGTCGCTGCGGTCGAGCAGTACGACGGCGGTGCCGCGGTCGCGGGCCTGGTCCAGCCAGGTGAGGTCCTCCTCCGCGGGACTGACCAGGACGCCCTGCACGCCTTGTTCCTCCAGCAGCCGGAGGTAGCGGAGTTCGCGTTCGTTGCTCTCGTCGGAACTGGCCAGGATGAGGATGTGGTCGTCCTCGGCGAGGCGGTCCTCGATGCCGCGGGCGACGTCGGTGAAGAACGGGTTGGCGATGTCGAGAACGATCGCCCCGACCGCACGGCTGGTGCCGGCGCGGAGCTGGCGGGCCGAACCGTTGCGGACGAAGCCGAGCGTCGCGATGGCCTCCTCCACCTTGTGCCGGGTCTCCTCGGCCACCAGTGCGGGTTTGTTCAGCACGTTCGAAACGGTCCCGACGGACACGCCGGCGAGTTCGGCCACGTCCCGAATACCCCGGCGTCGCGCGGCGCTGTGCGGCGTACGACCCACACTTTCGGCAATCGCCGCCATGAATCCCTCCCAGGTAAGGCCCGCCCGGAAAAGGTATTCCCCGGACCGGCCATGAAACGCACCCGCCGGCCGGCCGCGAAAGCGCCCCCCAACCACCGGGCTACTGCCCATACGCGAACCAGGCTTGGGATCCAGCATAGGAGGCCCTTGACAGTCCGCTGCGCCGACAATAGCGTCACTCGCGCGAATCTTGAAAGGTTTCACCGCCCAATTCAACGGACGGACAGTGACGTGGACGAAACCGCCGGGCCCCTTCGGCCGCACAATCTTCGGACAGAGACCGCGAAATCCCCCCTCGGCCTGGACGAACCCACGCCGCTTCTGGCCTGGGAACTGACCGGAAACGGCCGGAGCAGAGCTCAGCGCGCTTACCGAATCCGGCTTTTCCCTGCCGCGGCCGGAGCCGAACCCCTCGCGGACGGTGCCGACGCACACCCGGCCGTGGTGTGGGACTCCGGCGAGGTGACGTCCGACCAGTCGGCCGGGGTGACGTACGCCGGTCCGGTACTGGCCGCCCGTGAGCGCTACGCCTGGGCGGTGCGGGTGACCGACGAGGCCGGCCGTGACTCGGGGTGGAGCGAGCCGGCGGAGTTCGAGATGGGCCTGCCGGCCGAGGCCGACTGGCAGGCTGACGGGGTCCAGACGCGGTGGATCGGCGCGCCCGGTGAGGACGACCTCGCCGACGCGGTGTCGCTGGACTACGCCGGCCGGCCGCACAGGATCCAGCGCGTGTGGCTGCCCGGCGCCCTTTCGTCGGCCGCGCGCACCGCCTACTTCAGGACGCGGTTCGAGGTCCCGGCGGGTTTCGACGCCGAGCGGGTACGCCTGCTGGCCGACGCGGACGAGGCGCGGGTCCGGGTCTACTGCAACGGACGCGAGGTGGCCGCGGACGGCAGCCCGATCGAGGCGAACACGATCCGTTCGGGCACGAACGTTCTCGCCGTCGCCGTCGAGGGCAACACCGAGGGGCGCGCAGGCGCGGGCAGCGACACGAGCCTCGTCGGCCTGCCGGGTCTGGTGGTGCGGCTCGACGCCGAGTCGGGCGGCAACCATGTCGTGGTGACCAGCGACGACAGTTGGCGGTGCTCGCAGACCGCAGGCGATGGCTGGGAGACGGACGGCCAGGACGACTCGAGGTGGCAACTGGCCCAGGCGTTCGGCCTGCACGGCGTCGCGCCGCACGGTCGTTCACCGCTCAGCTACCGCCCAAGTCCCTGTCTGCGCAAGGAGTTCCGGACCGACGCGCCGGTTCGCCGCGCCCGCCTCTACGCCACCGCGCTCGGGTTGTACGAGGCGCGGCTGAACGGCGAGCGGGTGGGGGACCACCGGTTCGCGCCGGGCTGGACCGACTACGCCCGGCGCGTGCCGTACCAGACCTACGACGTGACCGACCTGGTGCGGTCCGGCGACAACGTCCTCGCGGGCGTGCTCGCCGACGGGTGGTACGCCGGCAACGTCTGCTGGTTCGGTCCGTTCCAGTACGGCCGGCACCGATTGTTCCGCGCACGGTTGGAGGTCGAGCACACCGACGGCACCCGCACCGTCGTGGCCACCGACGAGTCGTGGCGGGCGGGGGAGGGTGCGACGAGGTACGCCGACCTGCAGAACGGCGAGGTCGTCGACGCCCGGCTGGAGCCCACCGGGTGGGACCTGCCCGGCTTCGACGACTCCGCCTGGCAGCACGCGGTCGCCGGCTCGCCCACGCACGGTCCGCTGGAGGCCGAGGTCGCTCCGCCGATCCGTGTCAAGGAGATCCTGCCCGCGGTCACCGTCACCTCACCGCGGTCCGGCGTGCACCTGGTCGACTTCGGCCAGAACCTCGTCGGCTGGGTCCGGTTGCGCGTACGCGGACAGGCGGGCACGAGGCTGCTGCTGCGGCACGCGGAGGTACTCGACCATCGCGGCGAGCTCTACGTCGAGGCGCTGCGCGACGCCCGGGCCACCGACGAGTACGTCCTGCGCGGCGACCCCGACGGTGAGGTGTTCGAGCCCCGCTTCACCGTGCACGGGTTCCGGTACGCCGAGATCGTCGGCCTGCAAGGCGATCTCGACCCGGCCGACGTACAGGCGAAGGTCGTCTTCGCCGACATGGAGCAGATCGGCACGTTCGAGTGCTCCGACCCACGGCTCAACCAGCTGCAGCACAACATCGTCTGGGGTCAGCGCGGCAACTTCCTCAGCGTTCCGACCGACTGCCCGCAGCGCGACGAGCGGCTCGGCTGGACGGGCGACGCACAGGTGTTCGCGTCGACCGCGGCGTACAACTACGACGTCCGTTCGTTCCTGCGCAAGTGGCTGCGGGACCTGCGCGACGGCCAGCAGCCCGACGGCGGCGTTCCCCACGTCGCACCGGACGTGCTGTCGCCCCAGTCGTTCCAGATGGGCGGTGACGGACGCGCGGCCGCGGGTGCCGCCGGATGGGGCGACGCGATCGAGATCGTTCCGTGGGAGCTGCTGCGCGCGTACGGCGACCGCCGGGTGGTCGCGGAGAACCTCGCCGCGGTCGGTTCCTGGCTCGACTACCTCGAGTCGCACAGCACCGACCTGGTGCGCCCGGCCGAGGGGTTCGCCGACTGGCTGGCGCCGACGCCGACCCCGGCCGACCTGGTGGCCACCGCCTTCTTCGCCTACGCCGCCCGCGTCGCCGCGAAGCTGGCCGCCGAACTCGACCGGTCCGACGACGCGGCTCGCTGGGAGAAGCTGTACGAGCAGGTGCGGGCGGCGTTCCGGGCCCGCTACGTGCGCGGCGGTGGGCGCGTGGAGTCCGGAACCCAGACGTCGTACGTGCTCGCCCTGCACTTCGGGCTGCTCGAACCCGCGGAGGAGCCACTCGCCGCCCGGCACCTGGTGGAGGAGATCGCCTCCCGCAACTGGCACCTCGCCACCGGCTTCCTGGGCACGCCCTACCTCCTGCCGGTGCTGTCGAGGTTCGGCTTCGAGGACGTCGCGTTCCGGCTGCTCACCCAGGACACCTTCCCGTCCTGGCTCTACCCCGTCGTGCACGGCGACGCCACCACGATGTGGGAGCGCTGGGACTCCTGGAGCGACTCGCGCGGCTTCCAGGACCCGGGCATGACGTCGTTCAACCACTACGCCTACGGCGCGGTCGGTGAGTGGATCTACCAGACGCTCGGCGGGATCGCGCCGGGAGAGCCGGGCTACCGGAAGGTGGTGGTCCGCCCGCGCGCCGGAGGCGACGTCAGCTGGGCGCGGGCGTCACTGCGGACGCCGTACGGCAAGGTGTCGACGCGCTGGCGGCAGACACCGGAGGGAGCGTTCACCCTGGAGGTCACGCTGCCCCCGAACGTCACCGGCGAGGTCTGGCTGCCGACGGCGGACGCGTCCGGGGTGACCGAGGGCGGCGAGCCGCTCGCCGCGGCGGACGGCCTGGCGGCGGAGCCGAGCACCGACGGTAGGGAGACGCTGGTCCGGGTGGGTTCGGGCTCGTACACCTTCCAGGTGCCGGCCATGACCTGATGGAGCACGGCCGGCCGTGCTCCGGCCCGACCGCGCTTCCAGACACCTGGGCGCCCACCCCGGTCGGCGCACGGTCAGCGCACGGCCGCGCCCCGGGGCCTGCGCAGCGTGTACCCCACGCCGCGCACGGTGTGGATGAGAGGCGGGTCCTGCTTGTCGATCTTGCGGCGCAGGTAGCTGATGTAGGACTCGACGATGCGGCTGTCGCCGCCCGCCTGGTAGTCCCACACCCGGTCCAGGATCTGGGTCTTGCTCACGACCTTCTCCGCGTTGATCAGGAGGTAACGGAGCAGGTTGAACTCGGTGGGGGAGAGCCTGACGGTGACGCCGCTGCGGCGAACCTCGTGGGCGTGCTCGTCGAGTTCCAGGTCACAGTAGGTCAACACCGGCGGTCCTCAGGGGTCGGAATAGGGGTTGGCTACGCGGGGGAGCTTCGCGGGTCAACCTGAGAGCGACCTGTGATTTAGTCCAAGAGCAGGGAAGGTTTCCGGCAAGCAGCCCAGCCGGAGCGGGCGAGGAGGACCGGCCCTGGCCGGATTGCCCGGAATCGGCCCCGGCAGGATGGGAACCAGCATGTGGCGACGGTGCGTCGTAACGCTGCGCGAAGACGTCGACACGCCAGGACATCGCGGCGGCGCCGAAGCGAGAGGTGTCCTTGACATGCCCTGGACATGCCCTGGTGGCAGGCAGAGTACGACGACAAGGGGGCGCTCATGCGCAGCTGGCATTCGGACGCGCTGAACCGCATCGCCGCGGCGGCCGCAGCCGACCGTGCGGTCACCCAGGCCTGGGTGTACGGCTCCGGGGCGAGTGGTGAGCTCGACGAGTGGAGCGACCTCGACATCGGACTGGTGGTCGCCGGTGAGGACCCGCACAAGATCGCGGCGCCGGACTGGCTCGCGTTCCTCGGCCCGCTCTGGACCTTCCAGTGCTCCGACCGGGATGGCGGCGCCCTGGTCCGGGCGGTGTTCCGCGACGGGCGGCGGGTCGACCTCAGTGCCGTCGACGACCCGGACGTGCTTCCGGCCGACCGGCGCCGGATCGACCTGACAGTGAGCGAGGCGGGTGCCGCGGGCCACGAGGGTCCTGGTTCGGACGAGGCGGAGCTACCTGCCCTGGTGCACCAGTTCCGGTTCACCGCCGCGCTCGCCGTGGCCAAGGACGCTCGCGACGACCTGCTGATCGGCGGCCACCTCGCGCTGGAACTGCCCCGGCTGTGCCTGGTCCTCGCCATGCTCCTGCGCGACCGCGCGGAAGACGACGTGCACCACCGGTTCGGCGGCGCCGGCAACGACGTCTGGGACCACGTCCTCGACCTGATGCCCGAGCAGGACTCCGGGCGGGACAGCGTGCTCGACCTGGTGGACGCCTCGGCAGGACTCTTCGACGAGCTCGCCGCGCGGGTCTGGCCCGACTACGTGCCCGACTGGTCGGGACTCACCGTGCTGCTGGACCGAGCCCGGGACCGCTCTGCGCTGGACGTGCCAGTCCGCGTCGGGTGAGTTCCTCGGCCATCGGACCGAAGCGCACGCCGGTGACGAGGTGAACACCGTCGAAGGCGCCGCTGTCCCGGATCCGCTCGACCTGTTCACACGCCGCCTCGACACCGGCCCGGCGGTCCTGCCCGACCCGGCGGATCAGCTCCTCGGGGACGTTCAGGTCCGGGATGCTCGCCGCGAGCCGGCGGGCCATCGCCTCGCTGGAGAGTACGAGAACCCCGGCGTACACCGGGCAGTCCGGGCCGTGCGTCTCCCGCCAGCGCACCTGCCCGGTCACGTCGAACCCCACCTGCGTGAACACGAAGTCCGCCGCCCGCTTCCACGCCGGCAGGGGGCCCGGGCCGGCGGCGACCCCCGCGCGGAACCCGCCGCCCCGTAGCTCCGGCTCCTCCGCGAACCTCCTCACCTCCTCCAGCATGGCGCGCACCGTCAGGTCACCGGTCCGGTTGCCGGAGGTGGGCTTGTCGCCGTAGACGAACACGAACCGCTCGACGCCGTACGCCGCCGCGGTGAGGAGGTCGCGGCGCAGGCCGAGCAGGTTGCGGTCCCGGGCGTTCAGGCAGGCCAGCCCGCGGCCGCCGGCGCGCTGGATCTCGTGCGCGACGGCGACGCTGGAGATCGTGGCGCGGCCCAGATGGTTGTCCGGCGCCAGGAAGGCGTCGGCGACCGGACCCAGCACTTCGATCTGCCGGCGGACGTGGGCGAGGTCCGGCCGCGCAGGCGGCTCGACCTCGCAGACGACCTCGAACGCGGGAGCGGGCATCCGCTCAGCTTAGGGGTGCCCGCTCCCCGCCCGTGCTTCCCTCCGCCCGTGCTCGGCGCCAGGCGCTCAGCGGTGGGTCAGGTGGTACGCCCGGACCAGGGTCTGGTCAACGGTGCTGCCCGCCCCGTCGTCGGCGGTGACCCGCAACGACACCGACCCCGGCTCCGCGAGTCGCCGGCCCGAGCGACTGGGTCCAGTGCCCGGCCGAGTCGGTCCAGGGGGCGATGTCGTAGGTCAGCGTGTCGCCGAACCGCGTGCTCGCCCGCCGCGCACCGCTCAGTGTCAACTCGGAGTTGGCAGGCCCGGGGGAGAACGGCGCGGCCAGCCAGTCCTCGCCGGTGTGCTGCCCGAGCTGGTACGCCGGCAGGTCCCGGGCGTACATCACGTCGCCGGGGTTGTCGTAGAGGTACTGCCAGCTGGGCTGGACGCCGACGTCCGGACGGGCCGTGACGTACTCGGTCCTGGTGTGGCCGAGCGTGGGCAGGTAGTCGGCCACCAGGGTCGAACCACACCCGCAGGCCGCCGCGACGAAGTTGTGCAGGCGCCAGCGCTACGACGACGCGCACCACGTGCGGAGACGTTGAACAGACCATGCCGACGGGAGAGAGCAGGCCGGCGGCCCGGTCGACGGGGAGTATGGCCATGCTCACCGGCAGTCGTAAACCGTTCGGCAGCGCGCTGGCACATTTCAGCCACAGGACGCCGTGCCCCCTGCCGCAGGACGCAGGTCGCCAACGCTCCAACGGGACCCGCTGCTGGCGAGCTCCGGACACCCCGCGCGGGAGCGGTTCTCACATGGTGAACGCGAAGGGGGGCGGCGTTGCCGGGCGTGACCGCGCGCCATACCGTCAAGCCCTCGCTTTTGGGCTCGCACAGGAGGAGCTGACGCCCGTGACAACATCGCCGGGTCCCGCCGGATCGCGCCGCGCGCTGGTCGTACGCGGAGGCTGGGAGGGCCACGTGCCCGTGGAGGCAACCGATCGCTTCGTCCCGTTCCTGCGGGAGAGCGGTTACACCGTGGAGGTCTCCGACACCCTGGACTCCTACCTCGACGCCGACCTCCTCGCCTCGACCGACCTGATCGTGCAGTGCTGGACGATGGGCCAGATCACCCCCGAGCAGAGCAAGGGCCTGGACACGGCCGTCCGGGCGGGCACCGGGCTCGCCGGCTGGCACGGCGGCATCGCCGACGCCTTCCGGGCCGACCTCGAGTACAACTTCATGGTCGGCGGGCAGTTCATCTGCCACCCGGGCGGCTTCGTCGACTACGAGGTCCGGGTGCTTCCTGAGCGGGCCGACCACCCGATCGTCGCGGGTGTCGACCGGTTTGCCGTCCACACCGAGCAGTACTACGTACACGCGGACCCGAGCATCGACGTGCTCGCGTCCACGACCTTCGCCGCTCACCCGGACTACCCCTGGATCGACGGCGTGACCATGCCGGCCGTGTGGACCAAGCCCTGGGGTTCGGGCCGGGTCTTCGTCTGTACGGTCGGCCACAAGCTTGACGACCTCGACACCCCCGAGGTTCGCACGATCATCGAGAGAGGACTGCTATGGGCGAGCCGCTGAAGGTTGGCGTCGTCGGCACCGGCACGATCAGCAGGACGTACTTCGAGCACCTGGCCAAGCTGCCGGGGACCGAGGTCGTCGCCGCCGCCGATCTGGACATCTCGCGGGCCAAGGCCGCCGGCGAAAAGTACGGCGTCCGGGCGATGACTCCCGACGAGCTGTACGCCGACGAGGAGGTGGAGGCCATCCTCAACCTCACCATCCCGGCCGCACACGCCTCGGTGACCTTGGCCGCCCTCGGTGCGGGCAAGCACGTCTACGGCGAGAAGCCGCTGGCGGTGACCCGGCAGGAGGCGCGGCCGCTGCTCGACGCCGCCGCCCAGGCCGGCCTGCGGATCGGCTGCGCGCCCGACACCGTGCTCGGCACCGGTACACAGACCGCCCGGGCCCTGCTCGACCGCGGGGAGATCGGCCAGCCGATCGCGGCGACCGCGTTCTTCGTCAGCCCCGGCCCCGAGCCGTGGCACCCGGACCCGGAGTTCTACTACAAGCCGGGCGGCGGCCCGCTGCTGGACATGGGCCCCTACTACCTCAGCGCGCTGATCAACCTGCTCGGCCCGATCGCCCGGGTGACCGGGCGGGTCGGCCGGGCCCGGCAGGAGCGCACTGTCGGCAGTGGTCCCAAGGAGGGGACGACGTTCACCGTCGAGGTGGACACGCACGTGACCGGCGTCCTCGAGCACGAGTCCGGTGTCCTCACCTCGATCGTCACCAGTTTCGACGTGTGGGGTGCCAAGCTGCCCCGCATCGAGGTCTACGGCAGCGAGGGCTCGCTGTCGGTGCCCGACCCGAACACGTTCGCCGGTGACGTCGAGGTGTTCAAGCCCGGCAGCCACGAGTGGTCGGTGGCGCAGGTGGCCGGCGGGTACGCCGACTCCGGCCGCGGCTACGGCCTGGCCGACATGGCACGGGCGATCCGCGACGGCGGACGGCACCGGGCCAGCGGCGAGCTCGCCTACCACGTGCTCGACGTGATGGAGTCGCTGCTCGAGTCCGGCACCCGGGGCGGCGCCCCGGTCGAGGTGGAGAGCACGGTGGAGCGCCCGGCGGCCGTACCGGAAGGTGCGACCCCCGACGTGGCCTGAGCCGCGGCCTGAAGCGTTCGACGCACGACGCCACCAACGGCCCCCACACCACACGGTGTGGGGGCCGTCGGCTTTCCGGTGTCCGCATCCGGAAGGGGGTGCGGGACGGACTTCGCGGCGGTCACGCGTCGAGGTGACCGGGCGTGGAACGGCAGTCATCGGACGGTGTCCGCGTAGCTTGATCGGTGTTACCTGCAGGAAACGAACCCAACGTGACAAGGCGAGTTCGCGCGCTCACGAAGCGTTTATTGATAGCGGGAAGTAGTCGGGAACAGCGTGCGTCCGACCGTTGACTAGGCGATGCGGCGCCCGTACCTTAGGTGGACATTGAAACGACTCAGGCCGCTTCTTTTAACACGGGGTTAACGCGAACGCAGGGTACGGGGTCAACGCGAAGGCGGATGGGCATGTCAGATCTCAGCCATGGCGTAGTGAGGGCTCTTCGACCGGCTGGTGTCGCCAATGAGGGCATCTATAGTGCGCCAGCTGTCACCACGACGCATCACAATGTTCCCAGTCATGTTCCGAGTCACGTTCCAAGTCACGTCACGACGACGACCGATCTACGGCGCCGTGTGACCGACGACGAGATCAGGCTCCTGGCACTGCTGGCCGACGGGCTTCCGGTGGAAGCCATCGCGCGTCGGCTAGCGCTTTCCGATCGGACGGTGCGCCGGCGTTCGCGGGCGCTCTGCGACCGACTCGGTGCCCGGGCGCCGATTCAGGTCGTCGCTTGGGCCGCGAGGAACGGGCTGATCTAGAACCCCAGCAGGGTTCGAAGCAGCTCTCCCCGCGCCGGCGAGTCGCAGCGCAACGAAGCGCTCGGCCCGTCGGTCGCCTACCGAACCTCCCGCTGGGCGGGTGCCAGACGGCATCCGCCCAGCGGTTTTTTTGGTGAGGGCTCCGTGCTCGGAGAGGGCTTTCCAGGGCGAACGGCATTCCGTGTGGGATCGTTACCAGGTTGTGATCGACCTTGTTGGCCGGGAATCGGGCCGGAATTACCACCGAGCGTGACGAAAAGCGCAACGCGAACGCCCGGCCGAATGGTCTCGGCCGGGCGTTCGTCGTTCCTGCTTCGGGTTCTGGCTCTTTCAGGAGGTGGCAGGACAGGTTGTGGCAGCTTCGGGTTGACGACTGCCCGAGGTTCGGCCGAGGCCGGCCGCGGTCAGCCCTTCACGCCGGTGAGGGTGATGCCCTGGATGAACGTCCGCTGGGCGAAGAAGAACACCACGATCACCGGGATCACCACCACCGTGCTGGCCGCCATCAGCGGCCCGAACTGCGAGCTGTACTCACTGCGGAAGAACGTCAGTCCGAGCGAGAGCGTGTAGCTGTCGGCGTCGCTGAGGTAGATCAGCGGGCCCAGCAGGTCGTTCCAGGACGTGAGGAACTGGAACAACGCCACCGCCGCCAAGGCCGGCTTGGCAAGCGGCAGGATGATCCGCCAGTAGATGACCAGCTCGTTGGCGCCGTCCATGCGGGCCGACTCCGACATCTCCTTCGGGATGCTCAGGAAGAACTGCCGGAGCAGGAAGATGTAGAACGGCACGCCGAAGAAGTGCGGAACGATCAACGGGAGATAGGTGTCGGTCCACCCGATCGCTCGGAACATCGTGAACAGCGGCACCATCGTGACGTAGAACGGGATCATCATCGTGGACAGGATCACCACGAACAACGGCGTGCGCCACCGCCACTCGATCCGGGACAGCCCGTACGCCACGAACGAGCTCGACAGCGCCGCGCCGAGCATGGAGAAGGCGCAGATCACCAGCGTGTTGAACAGGTACCGGGCGAACGGGAACACCTGCAGCCCGGCGATGTAGTTCTCAAGCGTCAGCGTCTTGGGAAACCACACCACCGGAAAGGCGTTCAGGTCGGCACCGGTCTTGATCGAGCCGGAGACCATCCAGAAGAACGGCACCATGAAGATCACGCTGATCGCGATCAGGAACGCGTGCGCGACGATCTTCTCGGCGAGTTTGTTCCAGCCCGCGCCGCGTTGGGCGGGGAGGGCGGTGCGTTGTGCGACTGCCATCTTTTCTCAGCCCTCCTATGCTCCGCCGTAGTAGACGCGCCGGCCGACCAGGCGGAAGACGAGCGCGGTACCGAGGCCGACGATGATGAACAGCACCCAGGCGATCGCGCTCGCGTAGCCGACCTTGAAGAACTGGAACGCGTTCTGGTACAGGTACAGCCCCGAGACGAGGGTCTTGCCCGCCGGGCCGCCGGTTCCGTTGGTCAGCACGAACACCGGGGTGAAGAACTGGAATCCCGCGATCAGACCGGTGACCAGGGCGAACAACAGGTGCGGGCTGAGGAACGGCAGGCTCACGTGCCGGAAGCGCCGGAACACCCCCGCGCCGTCCACCTTGGCCTGGTCGTGCAGGTCCTGCGGCACGTCCTGCAGGCCGGCCAGCAGGATGATCATCAGGTTGCCCGCGCCCCAGGTGCTGAAGATGATCAGCGCGGGCATCGCCCACTCCGGGCTGGCCAGCCAGCCCGGCCCGGTGATGCCGAACCACCCGAGGACGGTGTTGAGGACGCCGTACTGCGGGTTGAAGACGTACAACCACACCACCGCGGAAGCCACCAGCGGGACGATCGCCGGCAGGTAGAAGATCACCCGGTAGATCGACTGCCCGCGGACGTTCAGGTTGAGCAGGATGGCGAGGAACAACGCCACCGCGATGCCGAGCGGCACGCTCACCACGATGTAGTAGAGGGTGTTGCCGAGCGAGCTCCACCAGGAGGAGTCCGACAGCAGCGACTCGTAGTTGCCGAGCCCGAGCCACTCCGCGGGCTTCATCATCGTGGCCGAGGTGAAGCTGTAGTACAGCGACACCAGCACCGGATAGGCGGTGAACCACAGCAGCCCGATGATCGCCGGGGAGGTGAACACCAGGCCCCAGAAGAAGTTGCGGCGTTGCTGGGGCGTGCGTGTGGACCGTCTGGTGGCAGACCGGCCACCGGCCGGCGTCGACGGTGCGGTGGTCGTGGTCATGCCTCGACCTCCTTACGGAACCTGTCCCACTCGCCCATGACGTTCTCCTTGACCGTGCGCAGGGCCTGCAGTGGTGTGCTCAAGCCGAGCACGGCGTTGCTGATCTGCTCGTCGAGCTGGGTGAAGTAGAAGTCGGCCACCGGCACCGGCGGCCGGATGTTGGTGGCGGTGGTGAGGACGTCGTAGAACGGCGCCATCACCGGGTCGTCGCGGATCTCGGCCAGGACCGCGGCCTTGCGGTAGCCGGGCGGGAACCCGATCGTCTCCCACTGGGCCTTGGTGCCCTCGTCGGTGGCGCCGGCCCAGCGCATGAACTCCCAGGCCTCGTCCTTGTGCCGGGCGGTCGCCGGGATGAACATCCCCCAGCCGCCGATCCAGGCACCGGCGCCAGGGGCCTTCGCCCCGGGCGGCTCGAACGGAAGGAGGGCGGCGCCGATCTTCATGTCCTTGACGTTGGTCTTGATGTCGCGGTAGTTCGGTGCGACCAGCGGGGCCATGCCGATGTTGCCGGTGCTGAACGGGTGCAGCTGCAGGCCCGGCGGGGTCACCGTCACCCGGTCCGCGCCGCCTACAGACTTCGCGTACCTGACGATCCACTCCAGCGCCTTCACGGCGTACTCGTGGTCGGGGGTCACCTCCTCGCGTTCCTTGTCGTAGAACTCCGCGCCGAAACCGAAGCCCCACGTGAACAGCGAGTTGGAGTAGCCGTAGGAGTCCCACGGGATCATGCCGATCCTGGTGACGTTGGCACCCGACTTCTTCAGGATCTTCGCGGAGTACTCGTCGACCTCGTCCAGCGTCTTCGGCGGCTTTTCCGGGTCCAGGCCGGCGTCCTCGAAAACCTGCTTGTTCCAGAAGAAGGGGAAGTTCGGGTCGGCGTCCCACTGCATCTGCCAGACCTTGTCCTGGTAGGTGATGCTCTCCCAGACCGGCGGGAAGAAGTCGTCCTTGGAAAGGCCCGCGGCGCGGTAGCGATCGGTGAGGTCGGTCATGATGCCGAGCTCGACCCACTGCGGTGCCTGGGACGGAACGAGCTGCCCGATGTCGGGCGGGTTGCCACCGGCGATGGCGGTGAACAGCTTCTGCTGGACCGCTCCGCCGCCCATCCCGGCCGGTGCGTAGGTGACCCGAACGCCGATGTCCGGCTGGGCCTGCTCGAAGAGCGTCGCGAGTTTGACCATCCCCGCTCCGACCGTCGAACCCCAGACGCTGTAGATCTCGATGTTCGTCTTGCGACCCGGAGCCGGCTTCTTGTCCAGACCGACGTCGGTGATGGGCGGCGTGCCCTTGGTGAACGTGCAACCTCCGGTGAGGAGGCCCATCGCGCCCAGGCCAAGCCCGCCGAGGGCCTGGATCGCCCGTCGGCGCGAGATGCGTGCTGCCGGCATGACCATCGCACTCCTTTGTTGTCGCGCTTGATCGTCGCGCTCCGCACACTTCGCTGACCCCGTGTGAGCACCAGAAGATGACATCGAGCCCCGCATCTGGCAAGGGACGATCACACTGCCGAACACGCCGGGGTGGGTGGAGACGACCCAGGGTCGCCGAAAACCGCCAACCCCGCCTTGCGGTGTCCGAGTTCGGCCAGTCCGGCGACCGGTAGCGGCTCGGCGCCGAGGTTGCCCGGACAGCCTGGAAGGCTTGGGCTCATGGCACCAGACATCACACGTGCGGACGGAAAGCTGGGCTGGGGAATTCTCGGCCCGGGCAACATCGCCCGCCGCTTTGCAGGAGACCTTCCGGCGTCGAGCACCGGCGTGCTCGTGGCGGTGGGCAGCCGCGACCTCGACAAGGCGAAGGCGTTCGCCGCGGAGTTCGGCGGCGCCCGCGCCTACGGCAGCTACGAGGAGCTACTCGCCGACGACGAGGTCGACGCGGTCTACATCTCGACCCCCCACCCTCAGCATGCGCAGTGGGCGATCAGGGCGGCCGAGGCGGGCAAGCACATCCTGTGCGAGAAGCCCCTGACCGTCAACCACGCCGAGACGATGGCCGTGATCGAGGCGGCCCGCGAGCATGACGTCTTCTTGATGGAGGCGTACATGTACCGCTGCGTGCCGCAGACCGCGGCCCTGCTGGACCTGCTGCGCGAGGGCGCGATCGGGAAGGTCCACCAGATCGAGGCGTCGTTCGCGTTCGGCGGGTCACCGCGGCCGGGCAGCCGGCTGTGGGACGCCGACCTCGCCGGCGGCGGCATCCTCGACGTGGGTGGCTATCCCGTCACGATGGCCCGGTTGATCGCCGGCGTCGCGACCGGTGAGCCGTTCGCCGAACCCACCTCGGTCACCGCGGTCGGCCGCGTCGGTGAGACCGGCGTCGACGAGTGGGCCGCGGCCAACCTCACGTTCCCTGGTGGGGTGTCCGCGCACGTCGTGACCGGCATCCGCAAGTCGGCGGAGAACGTCGTCCGGGTGACCGGCAGCGAGGGCTACCTCGTGGTGCCCAACCCGTGGCTGCCGGCCCGCGACGGGAGCAGCGCGGGCATCGAGGTGCACCGCGTCGGCGAGGACGACCGGCACGTCGAGGTGGAGACGGTTCCCCTGTACGCCGCCGAGGCCGACACGGTGGCCGCGCACCTGGCCGACCGGCAGGCGCCGGCGATGACCTGGGCGGACTCCCTCGGCACGGCGGCCACCCTGGACAAGTGGCGTGCCGAGATCGGACTGGAGTATCCGTCGGAGCGGCTCGACGCCAACCGGCCCACGGTGCACCGGCGGCCGCTGCGGCGACGCGACGACCACACCATGAAGTACGGCAAGATCACGGGTGTCGACAAGCAGGTCTCCCGCCTGGTGATGGGCGTGGACAACCAGATGAACCTCTCGCACGGCACCGCGATGTTCGACGACTTCTTCGAGCGCGGCGGCACCACCTTCGACACCGGCTACATCTACGGGCGAGGGCAGTGCGAACGGGTTCTGGGGCAGTGGATCCGCAACCGCGGCGTCCGCGAGGACGTCGTGGTCATCGGCAAGGGCGCGCACACGCCGCACTGCGACCCCGAGTCGATCACCCGGCAGCTGCACGAGTCGCTGGAACGCCTGCAGACCGACTACGTCGACGTCTACTTCATGCACCGGGACAACCTCGACTACCCGGTCGGTGAGTTCATCGACGTGCTGGACGAGCACTACCGCGCCGGCCGGATCAAGGCGTACGGGGGTTCGAACTGGACCCTCGAGCGCATCGCCGAGGCCAACGCCTACGCCGAGGCCAACGGCCGTCAACCCATGGTGGCGGTGAGCAACAACTTCAGCCTGGCAAGGGCGCTGGACGTTCCCTGGGCCGGCTGCCTGGCCGTCAGCGACGACGAGTCCCGGCAGTGGCTGGAGAAGAACCAGCTGGCGCTGATGCCCTGGTCGAGCCAGGCGCGGGGCTTCTTCACCGGGCGGGCCAAGCCCGAGGACCGTTCCGACGCCGAGCTGGTGCGCTGCTGGTACAGCGACGACAACTTCGAGCGGCTGGCGCGGGCCACGTCGCTGGCGCAGAAGCGGGGCGTGCACCCGACCGCGATCGCGCTGGCGTACGTCCTGCACCAGGACTTCCCGACGTTCCCGCTGATCGGGCCGCGGGCGCTGGCGGAGACCCACAGCTCGCTGCCCGGCCTGCAGGTGGAGCTGACCCCGGACGAGGTGCGCTGGCTGGACCTGCGCGACTAGGGCGAGACGCGTCCTGGTTGCCTGGCCTGGTCGACCTGGTTGGCCTGGTTGGCCTGGTTGGCCTGGTTGGCCTGGTTGGCCTGGTTGGCCTGGCCGGGGATGTCCTGGCGCCTCGGGGCCCCGCATCGCTTCGGCGATGCGGGGCCCTTCCGTGTTCGCGGACAGGTGGTCAGCGTGCGACGGCGACGGTGAAGCGCACGGTGTCGTGCATGCCTGCCAGGTCGAGGCGGACCAGGCCGCACAGGCCGCGGCGGTTCTCGAACCCGTAGGGAAGGTGCACCATCGCCTGCACCGGAGCCTCGACCGTCACCGCGACGACCTCCGCGCCATGCACGAGGCGCACGCCGTAGGGAGTGCGTTCGACCTCGGTGTGCACGCCGGTTCCGGGGTTGCGCAGGTACGGCACCAGCAGGCTCCGCTCGCCGGCCACCCCCGGAGTGGCCTCCTCGACGCGGACGCCGTCGTCGTACACGCCGAGCTCGAGCAGGTACGGCATCGCGTCGTCACCGTCGCCACGGTCGGCCCGTCCCCGCAGACGCAGGCCGGCACGCGCGCCTGGCCGGTCCAGAGCCTCGATCGGTGCGTCCAGGGTGAACGTGCGCTGCGCCAGTACGTCCAGTTCACCGCGGACTCCTCCCGAGCGCAGAGCCGTTCCCAGATTGAGGAACCGCCCGGTCTCCGGGTGCCGCACGCTGGACGCGAACTGCAGGTGCCGGTCCGGTCCGGCCGTGAGGTCGGTGATGCCGAACCCGTCGTACGCCGGCGCCGGGTCGGCGTTCACCGCGACGGAGTAGCGGCCGGCGCTCGCCACGCCGCGGAAGATCGGAGCGTGCTCCACCCGGGTGGCAGGCGTCCGGTCCGCGGTCACCTGTGGGTCCCCGGTGAACCCGGCCCGCACCGCGGCAGCCAGGAACGCCAGCGCGAGGTTGGCGTAGTGGCCGTCGGCCGTGTAGGCCTCGTACCCCACCCGCCAGCCCTCGGGCAGGACGTTCTCCACCGGACTGAACGTCGCACCCGGCCGCTGCCAACGCCGCATTGACACGTACGACCGGGTGGCGGCCTCGGCGGCCCGGTCCGCGCGCTCGGTGTCGCACCGCGCGGCGAAGTACGCCCGCGCGCGGGTGAAGTACGCGACCTGCGCGCCGAGCGTCCACGTCTGCCCGGCGCTGCGGTGCGCGGAGGCCAGCGACCCGTCGGACAGTTGCACGGCGAGACTGCGCTCCAGGCCGGTCTCCATCAGCCGTTCCAGCGCGGGGCGGTGCCTGCCGTCGTACCCCTCGACCAGCAGGTCCGCCACGTGCAGGCGGGTGAACAGGTCGTAGGAGTTCGGCTTGCCGGGTTCGAAGTAGAAGCCGTCCTCGGGGCGGAGCAGGTCGGCGAGGAAGACCGTCAGCCACTCGTCCACGTCTTCGACAGAGTACGGCGAGAGTCCTTCCCGGATGCGGATCCACTCACCGGACAGCCACACCGAGGCCCAGTTGGACGGCGGCCTGGACCGGAACGAGCGCAGGATGTCCACCGCGGCGATCCGGTCGGCGAACCCGGCCGCCCGCTCGTCACCGGCGTCGCGCAGGACGCGGAACGTCTTCAGGATCGGCGGCCAGGTGAAGTCGCGGTGGTTGGACCGGCGTACCGACCCGTCGGCGCGGGAGAAGGACGCACCGGTCGGCGGGAGGTCGGGATTCTCGGTGTGGGCGAGGGCCGCGTCCAGTCCGCGCCCGGCCCGCTCGAGCCGCTCGGCGCGTTCGCCGGTCGGCCCGGCCTCGGCAAGAACGGCTTGACAGTACGCGTGGTAGGCCGTGCCGTACTGCGTGGGCTCGTCGAAAACCGGATCGTGCAACTCGCCCGACGTCTGTACGTACGGCGAGAAGCTGTCCACGCCGGTAGTGAGGACGGCGACGGGATCAGTGGTCATGACAGTGGGACGCGCACCGGCCGGCAGGGGTTCGCGACCGGAAACGAGTGACCGGGGCCGGACGGTTTCGCCCGGCCCCGGCCCCAGCGGCCGTCTCAGCCGCGCTTCAGCCGCGGCCCTTCTCGATCGCGGCCGTCCGGATCTGGGCGGCGCGAACGCGTGCCAGGTCGAACTTCTCCGACCGGTCGAAGCGGTAGATGCCGTTCTGCTCCTGGAAGACGTCGGTCAGCTGCGTGTAGCAGTAGCCGAACATGTCCGGGTCGTCCAGCAGCACCGCGACCAGTCCCTCGAAGCGGGCGTAGAACTCCTCCAGCGTGCGGCAGCGTTCGCCGTACCCCCAGGAGTCCTCGTCCGGTCGCGCGTCGGGGTTCCACCAGATCCCGCCGAACTCACTGCAGAAGTAGGGCTGGCCGGCGTACGGCACCGACCAGGGCTTGTCCAGTCCGCCCTCGTTGACGTACGGCTTGCCCTCCGCGAGGCCCTTCATCGCCTGGGCGAACTTCGCCGGGTCCTGTTCGTAGTTGTGCGAGTCGTAGATGTCGGTCTCGGGCACCCGGTGGGAGTAGCCGGAGGTGTCCAGCACCGGCCGGGACTGGTCGGCGGCCTTGGTGGCGAGGAACATTCCGCGCATCACGTCGTCGAGCACGGTGAGCCGGTCGTGCAACCGCTGCCAGGTCTCGTTCAGCGGACACCAGCCGACGATCGAGGGGTGGGAGTAGTCGCGTTCGACCGCCTCCAGCCACTGCGTGACGTACGTCGCGGTGGGCTGCTGGTTGTCGCCGTCCCGCCCGACGTTGCACCCCCAGTCCGGGAACTCGCCCCACACGAGGTAGCCGAGCCGGTCGGCGTGGTAGAGGAAACGCTCCTCGAACACTTTCTGGTGCAGGCGGGCACCGTTGAACCCGGCGGCGAGGGAGAGCTCGATGTCGGCGACGAGGGCGGCGTCGTCGGGCGCGGTGAGGAGCCCGTCGGCGTAGTAGCCCTGGTCGAGCACCAGCCGCTGGAAGACGGCTTCCCCGTTGAGCAACACGGCCTTGCCGTCGATGCTGACCGACCGCAGACCTGCGTAGCTCGCCGCCTGGTCGACCACGGTGCCGTCTGCGTCCACGAGTTCGAAAGCAAGGTCGTACAGGTGACCCGCGCCCACCGACCACAGCTTGCGGCGCTCGGCCGGCACGGCGAGGGTGAGCCGGACGGCGAGGTCGAGGTCGGCGCGTGCCTGTGCGGTGGCGACCACACCGGCGTCGTCTGACAAGGTCGCCTTGACGGTGAGCCCGCGACGCGGCCCGGCCAGCGGGACCTCCACGTGGAAGGCGCTGCCGGCGACGTCCGGCGTGATCCGCGGCCTGTTCAGGTGCGACGTGGGCACCGGTTCCAGCCACACGGTCTGCCAGATGCCGGTGGTCCGGGTGTAGTGGCAGTCGTGGTTGGCGTAGCGGTCGGACTGCTTGCCGCGGGCCTGCGGCCCCGCCTTGTGGTCGCGGGCGCGGACCACAAGCGTCACCTCGCGGCCGGCGACGTCGCCGAGGTTCGCGCTGAAGGGCGTCGATCCGCCGCGGTGCCTGGTCACCTCGACGCCGTCCGCCCACACGGTGGTGTCGTGGTCGACGGCCTGGAAGTGGACCAGCACGTTCCGTCCGCGCCACTGCTCGGGGACCGCGAACGTACGGCGGTACCAGACCGCCTCCATGAAGTCGACGTCACCGATCCCGGACAGCTCCGACTCCGGGCAGAACGGCACCAGGATCTCGCTGCCGAGGTCGCGTTCGAGGAGACCGCGCTCGAGGCCGGAGTCGCCCCGGTCGATCTCGAACTGCCAGCGTCCGTTGAGGTTGAGCCAGTCGGGACGGACGAACTGCGGTCGCGGGTACTCCGGGCGAGGCTGGGCGGTCGCGGTCGCGGTCGCGGTCGAGGTCGCGGTCGAGGTCGCGGTCGAGGTCATGGTGGTGGGCTCCTCGGGCACGGGGGCTCCTGCGTGGTGCGGTGCGTGATGCGGGCGTGGTCGGTGCAGGGGTCGTCGGCATCGCCGGCGACGATCATTACATCGCTGTAAACGCCGATCTTCGCAGAACCGAGTCGTCTGGACCAGAGTGCGTTCCACGAACTGGTTGGAACCCTCCCCGATCATGCACCGCCTGGCCGGGGGTGCCTTCCTCGCCTGCCAGGCCCCTGGGCCGCTCGCGGACCTGCCGGTAAGGGTCGAGACGCTGGAGGCGCGGAGTCTCCCGGTAGTCGACGGCAAGCACGACAAAGCCCTTTGTACGTTGACGAATCTCGGTTGTGACCACGGGTTCTTGTCGGTGGTGGCCGGTAGGGTTCGAACATGTCTTCGAGCTTCCAGGTGTCTTCCGGTGATGGGGGTGGCGGTAGGCCGCCGCATCCGTTGCTGGATGCCTTGGGCATGGTCACCGCCGGCAACGACGTGGTGTTGTCGACGTCTGTGGTGTCGTTGACGGCCGAGCAGGCCGGGCAGGCGCTGGAGGTACTGGGCCGGGAGATCGCCCGACTGCAGGCGGCCCAGCTGAAGGTCGTCCGCCAGGCGGAGGCCTGTGATGTCGGCAAGATCACCGGTGCGCCGAACGCCACCGTCTACCTTCGGACGGCTCTGCGGATGAGCAGGCACGAGTCCTCTGCTGTGGTGGGGTTGGCCCGCGACCTGGACATAGCGGTCCCGTCGACCGGGGAGGCGTTGGCTCGGGGTGCGGTGTCGGTGCGGCAGGCGCAGGTCATCGCCGACGCGGTCAAGAAGCTCCCCGACTACGTGGGTCCGGAGGAACGGGTCGAGGCGGAGGGGTTCCTGATCGGCAAGGCCTGCTTCCACAATCCGGAGGAGCTGCGGGTGCTGGGTACGAAGCTTCTGGAACGGGTCGCGCCGGAGGAGTACTACCGGCAGCTGGGCGAGGAACTGGCCAGGAAGGACCGCAGAGCCGAGCAGAAACGGTCCCTGCGCTACTCCCCGAACGGGGTTCCGCAGTCGGAGTCGGTGCACATCACGTTGCCGGTGTGGGAGATGGAACTGCTCCGCAAACTCATCGAACCCCTCGCCGAACCCGTCAAAGGAGCAGACCCAGACAGGCGGCCGATCGACCAGCGCCGCGGCGACGCATTCGCCGAACTCATCGGCATGCTCGCCGCTGCTGCGAAAGCACCCGTCCGTGGCGGCAGACCACCACAGGTCGCGGTCACCATCCCACTCGACACCCTCCTGAAGGGCACGGGTGCGGGGACGGTCGACGACACCGCCACTGTTGTGCGTCCCAGGCCGTGCACCTGCCCCTGCACAGACCCCAAGTACGCCAAACAGAGCAACGAGAAGCCCGCCGATACCGGCGAGCCGAAGGAGAGGCCGCAGCCGAACGGTCAAGTAGGTAAGGAGAAACGGCGATCAGCTGAACCCGAGAAGGGTGAGGCGGCGTCGAAGGCTGACCTCGGCCCGGGGGCTGCCGTCGACCCGCATGACGGGTGCCCGACGTGTGGAGGTGGCGGGTCAGCCCGCTACCTCGGCACCGACGGCAAACCCATCTCCGCCGCCACCGTGCGCAGGCTCGCCTGCGAGGCCGACCTCATCCCCGCCGTCCTCGCAGGCGACGGGCAAGTCCTCGACCTCGGCCGCTCCGACCGGTTCTTCAAAGAACAACAACGCCGTGCACTGGCCATCCGCGACGGACACCACTGCAACTTCCCCGGCTGCCAGATCCCCGAACCACGCTGCATCACCCACCACATGACCGCCTGGGACCACGGCGGCCCGACAGACCTCGCCAACGGCGTACTCCTGTGCCGCCACCACCACACCACCATCCACCACAAAGGCTGGCAAGTCCGCATGGGCACCCACGGCCACCCCGAATACACACCCCCGGAATGGTCCGATCCGCAGCGACGCGTCCTTCGCTCCTGACCGCCGACCGCCCGGGGGATCAACTGGTCCGCAGGTGGCGTTCCCACCAGTCGAGGATGGCGTCGAAGCGGGCTATCCGGTGGCTGGGCAGGCCCGACCGGGACAGCTCGTGTCCCTCGCCGGGGAAGAGGAGCAACTCGGTCTCCACGCCCCGCAGCTTCAGTGCCACGAACAGTCGCTGTGCCTGTTCGACCGGGCACCGCCAGTCGTGCTCGGAGTGGATGATCAGCATCGGGATCGAGATGTCGTCGGCGGCGGCCAGCGGGGACCGCCGGGCACGTAGGTCGGCGTCGCCGTAGTACTGCTCGGCGAAGTACCACCCGATGTCGCTGGAGCCGGTGAAGCTGTCCGGCGCGTTGACCGCGCGTTCGCTGATCGCCGCCCGGAACCTGTCGGAGTGCCCGGCCAGCCAGGTGGTCATGAAGCCGCCGTGCGACCCGCCCATCACACCGATCCGGTCCGCGTCGAGGTCCGGTCGGGTGGCCAGGGCATGGTCCAGGAGCGCGTGCAGGTCGGCCGCGGAACGCTCGCCGACGTCGTACCGGATGGCGGCGCCGTGTGCCTGGCCGTAGCCGGAGGAGCCGCGTGGGTTGCCCATCACCACCGCGTAGCCCGCTCCGGCGTAGACCTGCGCCTCGTCCAGCAGCGTCCAGCCGTACTGCGCGAACGGACCGCCGTGGATCAGCAGCAGGACCGGGTGCGGGCCGGGCCCCTCGGGCCGGACGAGCCAACCGTGCACGGGGTAGCCGTCCGGTGCGGTGGCGTCGAGCTCCTCCGGGACGCGCACCCGCCCGGTTCGCGCCAGCTCCGATCCGAAGGCGGTGAGGGCACGCTCGGTCCCGTCGCTGACGGCGACGAGCTCACCGGCGCTGTCGCCCGTGGTGACGCTGGCCACCACCACTCCGGCAGCCGCGTCGAAGCCGACGGCCTGCCGCTGCCCGCCCAACACCAGGCGGGGCTCACCGCCGTCGAACGGGACCAGCAACAGATCCACGGCGCCGCGGTTCTCGTTGCCGAACAGCACGCCGTCCGCGGTGACGACCGTACGCCCGGTGCTGTCGCCGTGGTGGTGGGTCTCGCCCGGGGTGAGCCGGGTCGGGGTGCCCTCGGCCGCGTCGGCGGGCACCGCGTACAGCCCGGTGTGGCGGGCCACGAAGTCCAGCCCGCTCGGGCCGACCTCGCTGCCGAGGAAGTACACCGTACGACCGTCCGGCCCGAACGCCGGCTGGCTCACGCTGAGCGTGGTGTCGGTGAGCTGGCGCGGGTCCTTGCCGTCCGGCGTACACACGAACACGTCGCCACGCAGGTCGCGGTCCCGGCCGTCGTGGCGCGCACTGGTGAACGCCAGCAGGCTGGAGTCGGGGCTCCACGCGACGTCGGCGTGGTCGAAGTCGCCCGAGGTCACCTGCACCGGTGCCGGCCCGTCGTGGAACGGGTCGACGACGAAGACCTGCGGCCGCCGGTCGAGGACGAAGCCCACGCCGTCCAGGCGGTACCGCAGGCTGGTGATCCGGCGCGGCGGCTCCTGCTCGGGCGCGACGTCCTCCCGGGTGCCGTAGCGGCCCTCGTCGGGAACCCTCGCGACGTAGGCGATCCGGGTCGAGTCCGGGCTCCAGACCGGTGCGCCGGCGCCGAGCGGGTGGTGCTCGACCGTGGTCACCGGCCGCGCGTCGCCGCCGTCGGTGGGCATGACGTACAGCTGCGGCCTCGCTTCCTTGCCGCTCTTCCCGGCCGCGCGCAGGAACGCCAGCCACCGCCCGTCGGGGGAGAAGGACGGCGCCTGGTCGCTCCAGCCGTGGGTGAGCGGCCGGGCGGGCTCGGCGCCGTCGGTCGGCACGGTCCACAGCTGGGCGCGGTAGGCGTCGGCTTCGAGGTCGAGCCGGGTGACGGCCACGACGGCGGTGCGCCCGTCCGGGGAGAGAGTAGGCGGGCCGGGAGTACGCACCAGGCCAAGATCAGCAGGCTTCATGCCGCCGGACTGTAGTAGCCGCCGCAGGGCTGGTCGAGGCTCCGCCAGGACCAGCCCTGGGCCGGTGAGAGAAGGAGAACGTCAGCCGCGGGCGGCAGGGACGTCGACCGGCTCGACCGAGCCCGCGTGCCGGGCGCGTTCGGCGGCGAAGACCGCGAGGTGGGTCTCCAGCGACTCCAGCCCACCCGACCTGATCAGCGACGGATCACCCGCCGCCAGCGCGGCGGTGAAGGAGTCCATCAGGCCGGCGTCGCCGCCGCCGTGGCCCGAGCCCGCGTCGTGTCCGGTCGGCGGCACGGACAGCACCTCGGTCCGGTCGGTGAGGAAGTCGAAGACCGTCACGTGTTCGCCGTCGCAGTCGACGGTGCCCTGCGTACCGAAGATCTGCGTACGCCGGTGGCCCTTCTCCGCGAACCCGGTCATCGTGAAGGTGCCGGTGGCCCCGCCCGCGAACTCCATCGAGACGACCTGGTGGTCGACCACGTCGTTGTCGCAGGCCCACACGCACCGGCCGTACGGACCCTCGGCCAGCGCCTTGGTGACGCCCTCCTCGGTGATGTCGTTGGTGACGGTGTGCAGCGGCCAGCCGGTCTCGCCCCGCTTGATCATGCCGAGGTAGAGCTTCTTGGCGGAGTAGGCGCAGGTGGGCTCCACCGCGCAGTCCAGGCAGCGGTCGGCGGCGCCGGCGGGCTGGTTCTCCCGCTTGAAGTACGACAGCCGGCCGAAGCTCGACACCTTCTCGATCGGCGCGCCGACGACGTAACGGATCCAGTCGATGTCGTGGCAGGACTTCGCCAGCAGCATGGACGACGACTCGTCCTCGCGCCGCCAGTTGCCGCGTACGTAGGAGTGCGCCTGGTGCCAGTAGCCCACCGGCTCCAGGTGCTGGATGCTCATGATCTCGCCGATCCGGCCGGAGTCCAGCACCTCCTTGAGCAGCTGGGTGTACGGCGTGTAGCGGAGCACGTGGCAGACGGCGAGCATCACGCCGGTGCGCTGGACCGCGTCCAGGAGCGCCCGGCAGCCCTCCTCGGTCGGCGCCATCGGCTTCTCCACCAGCAGGTGGTAGCCCTGCTCGGCCAGCCGGGTGGCCGGCTCGACGTGGTCGTTGTCCTGGGTGGCGACGACGGCCGCGTCGGCCAGCTTGCCGGCGTCGCCGGCGGCCACCAGGTCGGCCCAGGACGAGAAGGTGCGCTCGGGGGGGACGCCGTGGAGTTCGGCGAGGGTCTTGCGCTGGTAGTCGCGCGGCTCGGCGACCGCCACCACCCTGGCCCGGTCGGGATTGGCGGCCACCCACCGGGAGTAGACCGAGCCGCGGTTGCCGGCACCCAGGATGGCGATCGTCACCGGCCGCCCGGTCGTCGGAAGGGTTTCCTCGGTCACCATGTGCTCCCAGGTGTCGCGGGTGGGGCGCTCGGCGTCCGGATGATCCGGCGCCGCCCACCGGTCGTCAGTGGTCCGCTCCCGATGGTGCCAGGCGAATGCGTTTTCTTGCGCACTAGCTCACCGCTGGGAGCACTCACCTCCAGTTCGGCGACGAATCGCACACGGTTGGTGGACCTCCGGCAGCGGACCGCAGTGATCCCGCGACGGGCCGCGACCAGGACGCGACGGGGCGGCGAGCAACGCTGATTCCGAGCGTTCCGGAACCGGCCTGTCCGGCCCGGGACCCGGTCGTTGACCGCGTTCCCGGCAGGTCCCTACCATCCGTGAAACGATTCAGTCGACCGTTTCGACCCTTTCGACCGCACGAGCCGACCACCCGAACGGCCCACGGGATCCACCGGGAAGTTCGACCACGACAACGACATGACGACGAGAGGCGGTGCCGTGCGACGGGTGTGCTTTCTGCTGCGGGTCAAGCCTGACCGCCTGGACGAGTACCGACAACGCCACCGAGCCGTCTGGCCGGAGATGCAGCAGGCGCTGCGGGAGACCGGATGGCACAACTACTCGCTCTTCCTGACCGACGACGGTCTGCTGGTCGGCTATCTCGAGACCGAGGACTTCGAGGCGGCCAAGGCGGGCATGGCGGAGCGGGAGATCAACCGCCGCTGGCAAAGTGAGATGGCGGATTTCTTCGAGGACCTGGAGTCGGGCAGCGCCGACACCGACATGCGACCGCTCACCGAGGTCTTCCACCTCGACTGAGCCGGCTGGACGGGAGATGAAGGGCATGGCCGCCACCACGATCGAGACTGTCAAGTCCGCCCTGCGCGCGCAGCAGATCGAGACCCCATCCTGGGCGTACGGCAACTCCGGCACCAGGTTCAAGGTGTTCGCGCAGGAAGGCATCCCGCGCAACGCCTACGAGAAGGTCGACGACGCCGCACTGGTCCACAAGCTCACCGGGGTCGCGCCGAGCGTGGCGCTGCACATCCCGTGGGACAAGGTGGACGACTACGCCGACCTCGCCGCGCACGCGAAGAACGCCGGCATCCGGCTCGGGGCGATCAACCCCAACGTCTTCCAGGAGGACGACTACCGGCTCGGCAGCGTCTGCAACCCCGACCCTGCCGTACGCAAGAAGGCGCTTGCCCACCTGTTGGAGTGCGTCGACATCATGGACGCCACCGGCTCCTCGATCCTCAGCCTCTGGTTCGCCGACGGGATCAACTATCCCGGGCAGGACTCGCTGAGCGCCCGCCAGGACCGGCTCGCCGAGGCGCTGTCGGCGGCGTACGACCGGTTGGGTGCGGACCAGCGGATGCTGGTGGAGTACAAGTTCTTCGAGCCGGCGTTCTACGCCACCGACATCCCCGACTGGGGAACGTCGTACGCACACTGCGTCACCCTCGGCGAGCGGGCGCAGGTGCTGGTCGACACCGGCCACCACGCGCCGGGGACGAACATCGAGTTCATCGTGGCGTTCCTGCTCCGGCAGGGGAAGCTCGGCGGGTTCCACTTCAACAGCAGGTTCTACGCCGACGACGACCTGATGGTGGGTGCCGCCGACCCGTTCCAGCTGTTCCGCATCATGCACGAGATCGTGCAGGCCGGTGCCCTGGAGGAGTCGGCCGACATCGCGTTCATGCTCGACCAGTGCCACAACCTCGAGCCGAAGGTGCCGGCGATGATCCGGTCGATCATGAACGTCCAGGAGGCCACCGCCAAGGCGCTGCTGGTGGACGCCGACGCGCTCGCCGTCGCGCAGCGCGAGGGGGACGTGCTCGGCGCGAACGCCGTGTTGATGGACGCCTACAACAACGACGTCCGGCCGCTGCTGAAGGAGGTTCGCGAGGAGCTCGGTCTCGACCCCGACCCGATCGCCGCCTACCGCCGAACCGGCCACGCCGAGCGCGTACGCGAGGAACGCCGCGGCGGCCAGGCCGCCGGTTGGGGCGCCTGACCTCCACGGTCGCGACCACCGCACACCCACAGATGTCGAGGAGAGGCCAGCATGCACCCTGAGGTCGCCCAGCTGATCGAGCGCAGCCACCGGCTCGGCGCCGACCCGACGATCACCAACTACGCGGGCGGAAACGCGTCCTGCAAGGGTGCCGAACCCGACCCGGTGACCGGGTCCGACGTCGAACTGCTGTGGGTGAAGGGCTCCGGCGGCGACCTCGGCACACTCACCGAGGCCGGGCTGGCGGTGCTGCGGCTGGACCGGATGCGGGCGCTGGTCGACGTCTATCCCGGTGTCGAACGCGAGGACGAGATGGTGGCCGCGTTCGACTTCTGCCTGCACGGCAAGGGCGGAGCGGCTCCCTCGATCGACACCGCGATGCACGGCCTGGTGGACGCCCCGCACGTGGACCACCTGCATCCCGACGCCGGGATCGCGTTCGCCGCCGCGGCCGACGGGGAGGCGCTCACCAAGGAGTGCTTCGGCGACCGGGTGGCCTGGGTGCCGTGGCGGCGGCCGGGATTCCAGCTGGGGCTGGACATCGCCCGGATCCACGCCGAGCACCCGGAGGCGATCGGTGTGGTGCTCGGCGGGCACGGCATCACCGCGTGGGGTGCGACGTCGCAGGAGTGCGAGGAACACGCGCTGGAGATCATCCGGGCCTGCCAGGCGTACATCGAGCGCAACGGCAGGCCCGATCCGTTCGGCCCGGTGGTGGCGGGGTACGAGCCGATGCCGCCGGAGGAGCGCCGGGCCCGGGCGGCGGCGCTCGCACCGCTGATTCGCGGCCTCGCCTCGACCGACCGCCCGCAGGTCGGCCACTACACCGACAGCGACGCGGTGCTCGACTTCGTGGCCCGCGAGCACCACCCCCGCCTCGCCGCGCTCGGCACCTCCTGTCCCGACCACTTCCTGCGTACGAAGGTGCGTCCGCTGGTGCTCGACCTGCCGGCGACCGCACCGCTGGCGGAGGTGGAGGAGCGGCTGCGCGCCCTGCATGCGGCCTACCGCGACGACTACCGCGCCTACTACGAGCGGTACGCCGACGACGCCACGCCGGCCATGCGCGGCGCGGACCCGGCCATCGTGCTGGTGCCGGGTGTCGGGATGTTCAGCTTCGGCAAGGACAAGCAGACCGCCCGGGTGGCGGGGGAGTTCTACGTCAACGCCATCAACGTCATGCGTGGTGCGGAGGCGATCTCCACCTACCGCCCGATCGAGGAACGCGAGAAGTTCCGGATCGAGTACTGGGCACTGGAGGAGGCCAAGCTGGCCCGTATGCCCAAGCCGAAGCCGCTGGCCACGCGGGTCGCGTTCGTCACCGGCGCCGGGTCGGGGATCGGACGGGCCATCGCCGAACGCCTCGCCGCCGAGGGCGCCTGTGTTGTTGTCGCCGACCTGAACACCGAGGCCGCCGCGGAGGTCGCCAAGGGCATCGGCGGCACCGACGTCGCCGTACCCGTGTCCGTTGACGTCACCGACGAGGAGCAGGTGCAAGCCGCGCTTGACGAGGCGGCGCTGGCCTTCGGCGGAGTGGACCTGGTCGTCAACAACGCGGGCCTGTCGATCTCCAGGCCGCTGCTGGAGACGACCACCGCCGACTGGGACGTGCAGCACCGGGTGATGGCCCGCGGGTCCTTCCTGGTGTCCCGGGCGGCCGCGGCGGCGATGATCGCGCAGGGACTCGGCGGCGACATCATCTACATCTCCAGCAAGAACGGCGTCTTCGCCGGTCCCAACAACGTCGCCTACGGCGCGGCGAAGGCCGACCAGGCCCACCAGGTGCGGTTGCTCGCGGCCGAACTCGGCGAGCACGGCATCCGGGTGAACGGCATCAATCCCGACGGCGTGGTGCGCGGTTCCGGCATCTTCGCCTCCGGGTGGGGTGCGCAGCGGGCCGCGGTGTACGGCGTACCGGAGGAGAAACTCGGCGAGTACTACGCCCAGCGCACCCTGCTGAAGAAGGAGGTGCTGCCCGAACACGTCGCCGCGGCGGTGGTCGCGCTCACCGCCGGCGACCTGGCCCAGACCACCGGTCTGCACATCCCGGTGGACAGCGGGGTGGCCGCGGCCTTCCTGCGCTGAGGGAGGACCGGCTTCCACGACAGGCAGGCACGGCTTACGGAAGGGCTGGGGGATGAGCGACGACGTGCGACTTCGGGCCGCCGCGGTCGACCTGGGCGCGTCCAGCGGGCGCGTGCTGGTCGGCACGGTGGGCCCGGACCACCTCGACACCGAGGTCGTCCACCGGTTTCCCAACGAACCGGTCGATGTCAACGGCCGGTTGTCATGGAACCTTCCTTCGTTGTGGCGCGGGATTCTCGCCGGGATCCGCGAGGCCGGCGAACGCGGCGTGACGTCGGTCGGCATCGACTCGTGGGGCGTCGACTACGGTCTGCTGGACGAGGCCGAGCGGCTTCTCGCGCCACCGGTTCACTACCGTGACTCCCGTACCGACGGGATCATGGAGCGGGTACGCGCCGACGTCGGCGACCGCACCCTCTACGCCACCACCGGCGTGCAGTTCATGGGATTCAACACCGCCTACCAGCTGCTGGCCGAGGATCCGGCGACGCTGCGGAAGGCACGCACGATGCTGTTGATGCCGGACCTGATCTGTCACCGGCTCACCGGACGGATCGGTGCCGAACGCACGAACGCCTCCACCACCCAGCTGTACGACGTCCGGGGCCGCACGTGGTCCGAAGACCTCGTCCGCCGGCTCGGCCTGCCCCGCCGGCTGCTCCCGCCGCTGCGCGAGCCCGGCGACCTGCTCGGGCCGATCCGGTCGCAGCTGCGGGGGCCGCTCGGCGTCTCCCGCGACGTCTGGGTCACCACGGTGGCCTCGCACGACACCGCGTCGGCGGTCGCGGCGGTCCCGGCGCACGACGGCCACTTCGCCTACGTCTCCTGTGGCACCTGGTCACTGGTGGGCATGGAGCTCGGCTCGCCGGTGCTGTCGGCGGCCGGCCTGGCGGCCAACTTCACCAACGAGGTCGGCGTCGACGGGACGATCCGTTACCTGCGCAACGTGATGGGGCTGTGGCTGCTGCAGGAGAGCATGCGCACCTGGCGGGACGAGGGCCGGCCGGTCGGCCTGGCCCGGCTCCTCGCCGACGCCGAGGCCGAGCCGCCGCTGCGCAGCGTGGTGGACGCGGAGTCCCCGGACTTCCTGGCGCCCGGCGACATGCCCGAACGGATCCGCGCCCACTGCCGCGACACCGGCCAGCCCGAGCCGACCACGCCGGCCCAGGTCACCCGATGCGTGCTGGACAGCCTCGCGCTGGCCCACGCGCGCAACGTGGCGGCCGCCCAGCGGCTGTCCGGACGTCGGGTGGACGTGGTGCACGTCGTCGGCGGCGGCGCGCAGAACTCCCTGCTCTGCCAGCTCACCGCGGACGCCTGCGGGCTTCCCGTGGTCGCCGGGCCGGTGGAGGCGACGGCGCTGGGCAACCTGCTCGTCCAGGCCCGTGCGCACGGCGTACTCGTCGACCGCGCCGAGGCCAGGGACGTCGTACGGCGGACCCAGGACCTGCGCACGTACGAACCCCGCGACCACGAACGCTGGTCCGCGCTGCTCGCGGCCTGACGGTCGAAGGGGGCGTACCGGCGCCGACCGGTTCAGGACGCCTTCGGCGGTACTGGTGTCAGCCTGCTGACGCGGCGGTGCCATCGCCGCGGCCGCCTGAGTATGGTGCGGGGATCGTTCAACGTGGGGAGGCGTCCGGTGCGTGCACTCGTTTTTCGCGGTCCTTGGGACCTCGCGGTCGAGGATCGGCCCGACCCGGTGGCAGGTCCGGGCGAGGTCGTGGTCGGTGTGGTGTCCACCGGCATCTGCGGGTCGGACCTGCACGGCTACACCGGTGAGAACGGCCGGCGGTTCCCGGGCCAGGTGATGGGACACGAGACGGTGGGCCGGGTGGTCGCCGTCGGGCCGGACGTGCCGGCGTCCGCGCGGCTGACCGAGGGTGCGCTGGTGACCGTGCACCCGGTGCTCGCCTGCGGCACGTGCGACGCGTGCCGGTCCGGACAGGACCACCGGTGCCCGACCAAACAGATCATCGGGGTCGCGCCCGCGATCAGCGCGGCGTTCGCCGACCTGATGGTGGTGCCGGCCGCGAACGCCATCGCGTTGCCGGAGGACATGCCGGCCGAGTACGGCGCGCTGGTGGAGCCGCTCACGGTCGGTTACCACGCTATGGTGCGTGGCCGGTGCGGACCCGACGACAACGTGCTGGTGGTCGGCGGCGGCCCGATCGGGCAGGCCTGCGCGCTGGCAGCCGGGCGCCTGGGCGCCGGCCGGGTCACCGTCTCCGAGCCGCATCCGGGGCGGCGGGCGCTGCTCGCCGACATCGGTGTGACGGCGGTGGACCCGGCGGCCGCACCGCTGGCCGACACCCTCGCCGAGGCCGGTGCCGCCAACCCCACCCTGGTCGTGGACGCGGTCGGATCGTCGCGGTCCCTGGGGGACGCGCTGACGGTGGCCGCGGAGGGCGAGCGGGTGGTGCTGGTGGGCATGCACGAGCCGCAGGTCAGCCTGTCGGCGTACGCCGTCAGCATCGCCGAGCGCAGCGTCGTGGGCAGCTACTGCTACACCCGCGAGGACTTCGCCGGCACCGCCGCCTGGGTCGCGGACGGGCCGGCCGAGCTCGCCCGGCTGGTCGAGGGCCGGGTCAGCCTGGCCGACGCGCCGTCGGCGTTCCGGGCGCTGGCCGAGGGCAGGGACGGCTCCAGCAAGGTGCTCGTCTTCCCGGCCGGCGTCGCCGGCTGACGGCAGGCTGCACGCGCACGACGCCCGGTCGGGAAACCGACCGGGCGTCACGCACGTACGGACCCCCCTGCTGTGACCGGTGGCTACTGCGGTGCGGGCAGGACACAGGCCGGGCTGGGAATCTCCAGCACGTCGTCGGCCTGCTCGGGCACCCCGGTCGCGGCGTCGAGCACGAAGTGCGTGACCTGGTGGGAGCGCTCGTTGGCGACGTAGAGGTGCTGCCCGGACACCACGAGGTGCCGCGGCCACGCCCCTCCGGTCGGCACGTCGGCGACCGGCTTGACCCGCCCGCCCTGTACCGACAGCGCGCCGATGACGTCCAGCCCGCGGTTGGCGACGTAGAGCATGCGCCCGTCGTCGCTGATCCCGATCTCCGAGGGGTAGTTGTCGTCCGGCGCCTGGGCCAGGGTGGACGGCGCCACGCCCTGGTGGGTGAGCGCGCCGGTGGCTGGGTCGAGGACGTACGTCGTGACCGTGGAGTCGAGCTCACCGGCCACGTGCACGAGGTTGTCCGGCCCGAACGCGAGGTGCCGCGGCCCCGCTCCCGGTGCGGTCTCGGCCACCGGACCGGGTGCGAGGGTCCCGTCGTCGAGGTCGAGGGTGTAGGTGAGCACCGCGTCCAGGCCGAGGTCGACGGCCAGCACGTGCCGGCCGCTCGGGTCGACCCGGATGTGGTGGGCGTGCGGGCCCTCCTGCCGGTCGGGGCGCGGCCCGGACCCCTCGTGCTGGATCAGGTCGGAGCGTTCGGCGAGTGAGCCGTCCGGCCGGATCGGGTGCACCGACAGGTGGCCGCTGCCGTAGTTGGCGGTGAGCAGGAACCGGCCGGAGGGATGGACGGTCAGGTGGCACGCGCCGTTGCCGCCGGTGGGTTCGGTGTTGAGCTCGCTCAGGCCGCCGTCGGAGCCGACCGCGTAGGCGGTGACGGAGGCGTCGCCGCGTTCGTTGACCGCGTACAGGTGGGTGCCGTCGGGGTGCCAGGCCAGGAACGCCGGAGACGTCGTCTGCGCCACCACGTCGACGAAACGGAGCGCACCGGTCCCGGTGTCCTGGTGGGCCAGGCTGATGCCGGTGCCCTCCCCGCCCGCGTCCTTGGTGAACGAGCCGATGTAGACCCTGCGGATGCCGTCCACGATTACCTCCGAAGTGACTGCGCTGTCGAGGTGGGGCGAACCGTGCTCGAACCTACCGGTAGTCGCCGACAGTGCCGATCCGTGTGCCACATCGTGGTCGGGTCGTCACCGGCGCAGCGGATCGTACGCGGTCAGGTCGAGTTCCGGGCGTTCGCCGACCGCGAGCGCGGCGGCGACCGCGCCGGTGTAGGGGCCCGCGGTCAGCCCGGTGGCGCCGAGGCCGGTGGCGAGCACCAGACCCTCGATCCCGGGAACGCACCCGAGCAACGGCAGTCCGTCCTCGCTGGTGGGCCGGAACCCGACCCGGGTCTCCAGCACCCGCGCGTCGGCGAGGCCGGGTGCGACCGTCAGCGCGGCGTTCAGCACCTCGTGCAGGCCGGCGGCGGTGACCCGGTGGTCGTACCCCGAACCCGTCTCGCGAGTCGCACCGACCACCACCCGGCCGCCCGGAAACGCCAGCAGGTAGTGGCCGCCGGGAGGCTGGACGACCGGCCACGCGGACGTCTCGGCGCCGGTCAGCGACAGGTGGACGATCTGGCCCTTCTGCGGTGCCAAGGCGAGCTTGACGCCCGCGGGTTCGAGGAGTTCGCCGCACCAGGCGCCGGCGGCGACCACCACCGCGTCGGAGCCGATGATCGTGCCGGTCTCGCCGTCGCCGCCGTTCTCGCTCGCGCCGCTGTCCAGGTGTACGCCGCCGACGCGTCCGTCGACCAGCAGCAACCGGGCCGACCCGGTCACCAGCCGGACTCCACGACGGGCGCCCGCGCGGGTCAGCGCGCCGCGCATCCGGGCGCCGTCGACCCGCCCGCCGCCGCTCACGTGAACCGCCGCCAGGTCCGGGTGCAGCGGCGGGAACAACCTGCGAACCTCCGCGGGGGTGAGCCGGGTGACCGTTCCCACCTGGGGGATCCGGGCGGCGCGTTCGCGAGTGAGTTCGTACGCCGCGGCCAGGTTGTCCTCGTCGGCGTCGACCTGCACGCCACCGACCGCTTCGTAGCCGGTGTCGGGTTCGCCGGCGTCGGCCAGCCGGGCCAGGAGCTCGGGGTAGTAGCAGGCGCCGGCGACGTAGAGCCGGAAGGCGTCGGGGTCGGCGGTCGAACGAGACAACCAGGGGGCGACGATTCCGGCGCCGGCGTCGGTGGCCCGGCCGGGGTCCCCCCGGTCGACCAGGACGACCTCGACGTCGCGTTCGGCCAGGTGGTACGCCGCGCTCGCTCCGACGATGCCCCCGCCGATCACCACCACCCGCATGAGAATTCACTTTGGCACAGGGGTCCGCGCTTATCCCCGGCTTGGCGAACCTGGCTGGGTTCGGCCACGCTGACCGGCCGGTCGGCCCGCACCGAGCGGCCGGTGGGCCCGGAACCGGCCGGATCGGGCCCGGGTGACCGTCCCGCCGGGCCGGGCCGGTCGTCCCGAGGAGTCGCCGATCAGCCGAAGTCGCGTTCGAGCCGGACCTTCGCCTCCCGCTCCAGCAGGACCACCTTGCGGTCGACCCCGCCGCCGAAACCGACCAGCTTGCCGTTGGCGCCCACCACGCGGTGGCAGGGCACGACGATGGCGATGGGATTCTGCCCGTTCGCCGCCCCGACCGCGCGGGAGGCGGTGGGCGAGCCGATCCGCCTGGCCAGCTCGCCGTAGGTCTCGGTCTCGGCGTACGGGATCTCCCTCAGCGCCGCCCACACCCGGCGCTGGAACGCCGTACCACCGGGGTCCAGCGGCAGGTCGAACTCGGTGCGTTCGCCGGCGAAGTAGGCGTCGAGCTGCTCGACCGCGGCGGTCAGCACGGGGTCGTCGTTCAGGTCGCCCCGGTCCAGCGGAGCGTCGCCGGTGAAGTGCAGCTGGGTCAGGTGGGTGCCGTTCGAGCGGAGGGTGAGCGCGCCGACGGGGGAGCCGATCGTGCAGGTGTGGGTCGTGGTGGCGCTGGTCTGCGAGGTCATGCGGCTCGTCCTTCCGTACGTGTGGCCGTACGTGTGGCCGTACGTGTGGCCGTGCGGGTGGCCGCCGGCACGACGGTCCACAGGTGCTGTGCGGCGTAGCTGCGAAGGGGCCGCCACCGGTCGGCGACGGCGGCGATCTCAGCGGGCCGGTCGGGTACGCCGAGGGCGACCAGCGAGCGGCGGATGCCGAGGTCGGTGCCGGGGAACGCGTCCGGGTCGCCGAGCCCGCGCAGCGCGACGTACGCGGCGGTCCAGGGCCCCACCCCGGGCAGCGCCAGAAGCCCGGCCTCCACCTCGGCCCGGTCCGCGCCGGGCGCGAGGTCGAGGGAGCCGCCGGCGACCGCGCCGGCCAGCGCGGTGACGGTGCGGGTCCGGGCCGCCGGCATCGGCAGGGTGCCCGCCTCGGCAAGAGCGGCGGGGGCGGGGAAGCTGTGGGTCAGTGTGCCGACGGGGTGGGGCAGCGGATCGGCGTACGCCGCGACCATCCGGCCGACGACCGTACGTGCCGCGGAGACCGACACCTGCTGGCCGACGACCGCGCGGACGGCGGTCTCGAACGCGTCCACGCTGCCCGGCACCCGCAGGCCCGGGCGGGCGCGGACCAGCGGGCCGATCAGCGGGTCGTCGCCGAGCGCGTCGGTGATGCCGGCCGGGTCGGCGTCCAGGTGCAGCAGCCGCCGGCACCGGGCTGCGGCAGGCCCGAGGTCGCGCAGGTCGTCCAGGTGGAGCTCGCAGCGGACGTAACCGTCGGCGGGCGTGAGCGCCAGAACTCCCGCGCCGTGGTGCAGGCGGACCGCCCGGCGGTAGGTGGTGCCGTCGAGTTCCTCCAGCCCGGGGACCAGGCGGTCGGCGAGGTAACGCCAGCCGGACTCGGCGTCGTACGGCGGCCGGTAGGGGAGCCGCAGGGTGACCGCGCCGTTGGTGGGCACCTGTCGCCGGCCGGCGCGGCGGACCTCCCCGGGCGTGGCCGCGAACACCGCGCGGATCGTGTCGTTGAACTGGCGTACGCTGCCGAACCCCGCGGCGAACGCGACGTCGGTGATCGGCAGGTCGGTCGTCTCCAGCAGCAGCCGGGCGGTGTGTGCGCGGCGGGCGCGGGCCAGCGCGAGCGGGCCGGCGCCGAGCTCGGCGGACAACAGCCGGCCGAGGTGGCGGGTGGTGTAGCCGAGCCGGGCGGCCAGACCCGCGACCCCTTCGCGTTCGACCAGCCCGTCGTCGACCAGCCGCATGGCCCGGGCGGCCACGTCGGCCCGCAGGTCCCACTCCGGCGAACCCGGCACGGCGTCGGGGCGGCACCGCCGGCAGGCGCGGAACCCCGCGTCCTGGGCGGCCGCGGCGGTCGGGAAGAACCGCGCGTTCCGCCGCCTCGGGGTGGTAGCGGGACAACTCGGCCGGCAGTAGATCCCGGTGGAGGTGACCGCGATGTAGATCCAGCCGTCGAAGCGGGGATCACGTGACTCCACGGCTCGGTAGCACTGCTCGAAGGACGGCATCACGAGTACGACACTTACACGGATCCCCGGCTCGGGCTAGCGGGAATCGGACCTGAGCGTACCGGGCGTGTCAACGGTGACACCGCGTCACGACCGCCGCCGGATGACGGTCCGAGCTCGGCTGGCGGGTGAGCCGTTCAGCCGGTGGTAGAACGGGCTGTCCGCGGTGAGCCCGTCCCGGGTGACGCGCCTGCCGGTGAACGCCGAGGCGTAGATGCCGGTGACGCTCTCCAGCGTGCGCCGCAGCCCGGCACCGGTGGCGGCCGGACGGCGGCCGTCGCGCAGGCTCGCGAACAACTCGCCGAACTGCGCCTGGTGGCCGCTCGGCACCTCCTCACCGCTGGGCGGCCACGGCGGCGCGTCCTGCTCGAACCCCGGTGCCGGCGTGTAGGTCCAGGAGTCCAGCCGGTGCCCGTACAGATGCGACAACTCCAGCGTGGCGCCGGCGAAGTCGAAGCGGAGGTAGCTTTCCTCGCGCGGTGACAAGACGCTGTTGACAATGCTGGCGACGGCGCCGTTGGCGAACGTCAGATGCGCGAACGACACGTCCTCGGTCTCCACGTCACGGGCCAGCCGCGGTGCCTGTGCGCTGATGCGTCGAACTCCGCGAGCGTCAGGCACGGCGGCCGCGTGCGCGCCCGGCGGAGTGCACAGGTGCACCAGGTCGGGCTGTTCGGCCGCGAGCAGGTCCCCCAGCGAGGGGTACCGGCCGGGAATCTCCCACTGGGAGGTGAACGCCGCCAGCCGCCCGGCGTCGAGGTCGGTGGCGGCCACGATCTCCACCTGGTCGGCATACGCGCGCAGTGCACGGGCGTGGGTACCCGCGATGCCGCCCGTTCCGACGATGGCCGCACGTCGTCGCCGCATCAGGTCTCCTGCCCTACGTGGGGTTTGCCCGGTCGAGGTTTGCCCGGTCGAGGTTTGCCCGGTCGAGGTCTGCCCGGTGAGGGTCCGCCCAGCGGTCGTTCGGCACCAGCGGATACCAGTCCGGCCGGCCCGGGTCGCGGTCGTACGGGTAGTCGCCGAGCTCGCGGTACAGCTCGGCGTAGCGTTCCAGCCGGTCGCGATCGAGGGTGACGCCGAGTCCCGGCCCGTCCGGCACGGCGATCGAGCCGCCGGCGTACGCCAGCTTCCCTCCGGCCAGCACGTCGTCGGTGAGGTGGTGGTAGTGCGCGTCCGCGGCCAGCGTCAGCGCGGGGAGTACGGCTCCGAGGTGCAGCATCGTCGCCAGCTGGATGCCGAGCTCGCCGGAGGAGTGCACGGCCACCGACTGCTGGAAGGTCTCGCACACGTTCGCCGCCTTCACGCAGGCCCGGATCCCGCCCCAGAACGTCGTGTCCAGCAGGATCGTGTCGACCGCGGGGTCGCGCAGGTTGGTGGCGAGCTGCTCGGGGTTGACCACGACGGTGTTGGTGGCCAGCGGGATGCGCACCGCCTCGCGTACGCGGCGCATGCCGGAAAGGCCCCAGGTCGGGTCCTCGTAGTAGTCGTTGTCGAGGTCCTCGATCGCCCGGCCGAACCGGATCGCGTCCTCCACCGACAGCGCGCAGTTGGGGTCGTGGCGGAACCGGTCGCCGGGCAGCGCAGCGGCCAGCGCGCGGTAACACTCCAGCTCGTACGCCGGTGGGTAGACGCCACCCTTCAGCTTGTGGGTGGTGAAACCGTGCGCAGCCTTCAGCGCAAGGGCGTGCTCGACCAGCTGGTCCGGCGTACGCACCTCGCCGGTCCCGCTCGCGGCGTCGGCGTACCGGAAGAACAGGTAACTCGCGAACGGCACCCGGTCACGAACCCTGCCGCCGAGCAGGTTGTACACCGGAGTGCCGAGCGCCTTGCCCACGATGTCCAGGCACGCGAACTCGATCGCCGCCAGCAGCTGGGCGCGGTTGTTGTAGAGGGACGCGGTGGGATTGGCGATCTTGAACCGAAGCTCCTCCAGCGCGAACGGGTCGTGCCCGAGGAGGTAGGGCCGCAACCCCGCGAACGCCAGCGCGGCGCCCTGTCCGCCGCCGCCCATCTCGCCCAGGCCGGTGATGCCCTCGTCGGTGTCCACCTCGACGATCGTGCGGACGAACCGTCCCCAGTGCGCGCCGTTGGAGTGCCGCAGCGGCGCCTCCAGCGGAACGGTCACGGTGGTGGCACGCAGGTCGGTGATCCTCATGGCTACTTCTCCGGGAGGACGACGGGGGCCATGGCCAGCAGGCCGCCGTCGACGCGGTAGTCGGCGCCGGTGACGAACGACGACCGGTCGCCGGCGAGGAACGCCACCAGTTCGGCCACCTCGGCCGGCTTGGCGATCCGGCCGATCGGGTGGCTGCGGCCCCAGTCGGCGAGCACGTCCTCGGCGTCCCGGTCGCCGCGGAACAGGTCGGCCGACCAGCGCAGCATCGGGGTGTCGACCGAGCCGGGGCAGACCGCGTTGACCCGGATGCCGTCGCGGGCGTGGTCGACGGCCATCGCCCGCGTCAGCGCGAGGATGCCGCCCTTGGACGCCGCGTAGGCGGCCACCCGGTCCTGGGTGACGTAGGCCTGCACCGACGCGACGTTCACGATCGCCCCGCCGCCACGGGCTCGCAGGTGGGGTACGGCGAACCTGGCGGTGAGGTACATCGCCTTGAGGTTGACCGCGAGCACCTCGTCCCACAGCTCCTCCGAGGTCTCCTCGACGGTGCCGTACCGCTGCACGCCGGCGGAGTTGACCAGGACGTCGATCCCGCCGTGCCGCTCGGCCGCCTCGTCGACGTACCTCCGGACCTCCTCGGCGCGGGTCAGGTCGGCGACCACCGCGCTGACCTCGCCCGGCGTCCCGGTGAGCTCCTCGCGCAGCGCGCGGACGTGGTCCTCGACGTTCGTGGCGACGACCACCGTGGCGCCTTCGGCGGCGAGGAGTTCGGTCACCGCCCGGCCGATGCCCGAGCCGCCGCCCGCGACCAGGGCCACCTTGCCCGTGAACTCACCCATGCCCGTCCTCCCGCCGTCGACCCTGATCCCGCAGGGTGGCCGAGGGCCGACCCTGCGGACCGACCCTAACCGCGCGCGGACGGACGGAACGGGTGCGACGGGGCCCGCGAGTTCAGTCCGGCCAGGTCCGGACGTGTTCTGGTCGTACGCCGAGACCGACGAACCGGCTCATCGGCCGCCGCAGCACCGGCGCCAGCCAGCCCGGTACGGGTGCCGACATGGAGGCGTTCGGGTCCGCGCGCAGGGCACGGTTGAGCCCGAGCGTCTGCACCGCCCGCTGGAACGCCTGGGTGACGGCGGTCGGCACCTGCCGGCGGCGCTGGACGGCGGCCAGTGCCCGGTCGGGCACCGGAGCGCCGGACCGCTGGGACTCCCGCAACGACGGGACGAGCAGGTTCGCGGCCGCCACGGCGTCCTGGACGGCGAGGTTGATGCCCACCCCGGCCACGGGCGACATCGCGTGCGCGGCGTCACCGATCGCCAGCATGCCGGGCCGGTACCACCGCCGCAGCCGGTCCATCCGGACCTCGAGCACGCTGGTGTCGTCGAAGCTCGTCAGCTCTCCCACCCGGTCGGCGAGGAACGGCGCCGTGCCCGCCACGCCGCGGCGCAGCGCCTCGATTCCCTGGGCGTGCAGGTCGTCGAACCCGTCCTTGCGGATGAGGTAGGCGATCTGCCAGTACGTCCGCCTGGGGATGGTGACCACCGCCCGGCCGGGGCCGAACCGGAACGTCAGCGCCTGCGCGGCGGAGTCGCCCTCCGCCCAGGGCAGCCGGAACCACACGACATCCATCGGCGCGCCGAACGTGCGGGACTTCAGGCCCGCCGCCCGCCGCAGCGTGGAGTGCCGGCCGTCGGCGGCCACCGTGAGGGCCGCGCGCAGGGTGTAGTCGGCACCGTGGTCGCCGCTGCGGTCGCGGACCCGTACGCCGACCACCCGGCCGTGCTCGACCACCAGGTCGTACGCCTCGGCCTCACGGCGCAGCTCGAACTCCGGACAGGCCGAGGCCGCTGCCGCCAGGAGTTCCAGGAAGTCCCACTGCGGCACCAACGCGATGTAGGGGTGCCGGACCCGCAGGTGGCGAAGGTCCAGGATGTCGACCCGGCGGCCGGCGCTCTCGAACCCGGCCCGCACGACCTGTTGGTGCGGTATCCGGTCCAGCTGGTCGGCGAGGCAGAGTTCGTCGAGCACCTCCAGCGTGGACGGGTGCACGGTGTCGCCCCGGAAGTCGCGGAGGAAGTCGGCGTGCTTCTCCAGCACCGTCACCCGGATGCCAGCCCTGGCCAGCAACAGTCCCAGCATCACCCCGGCGGGCCCGCCACCGGCGACGCAGACAGTGGGATCCTGCATGGTCGGTCCGCTCGTGCTCTCTCGAGGTCTCGTCAGTCGTCGCGGTTCTGCTCGTCCCACGGACGGAAACCGCTGTCGGCGGTGTGGTCCCAGTCGAGGCCGCCCCGGGTGCTGCGCACAGCCCCGATGATCATCGACAGGATCATCAGGCAGACGAGTCCGGTGACGACTATCGCCACGACCACTTTCCAGTCCATGCTGTCCCCGATCGCCGCCGGTGCTGATCGCCGGTTCTCGACAGAAACGATGCCAGCAATGCGATGACTGTGCAGGACGTTACCAAAAGGCATCCCTCGGAGACAGATCGAACACACGCCGAGGGTGAACGCTTCACGACTCCTGCACACTGTCAATACCCTGTTGCAAGAAGTCCTCGCCGGTGTTCGACTCGTACGACGTGGGTGGCCGTTGCGTATCCGTGCGATGCGTATCCATGCGACGCGGTGGTGGCGAGCCCGTCGGCTCGCCGCCACCCGCGTTCGCCGAGGAACCGCTACTACTGCTTGACGAACAGCTTGGTGAAGTCGGGCCCGCCGCTGAACGGGTCGAGGACGACACCGCCGAGCTTGGAGCCGAACAGGAAGTTCGTCTTGCCGTAGTCGACCGGGATGACCGGCGCGTACTTCTGCATCATCATCTTGTCGAGCTTGGGCCACTCCGCCGCCTGTTCCTTGACCGGCAGTGCGGAGATGCGGTCGATCTCTGCGTTGACGTCCTTCGCGTCGAGGAACGACTTGTTCGGCGCGGAGTTCGGGTTGAGCGCGATGAGCCGTCCGTCGAAGATGGCCGGGAACACCGTGGTGCCCGACGGCCAGTCGAGGCACCAGCCCAGCGGCCTGATGTTGATCTTGGACTTCGGGTTCTCGAACTCCGCCCGCACCTGGTCGCGCGGCATCGGGATCGCGGTGGTCCTGAACCCGGCCGCCTTCAGCTTCTGCGCCCGGACGGCCGATACCTGCGCGGAGATGTCGTTGTCGTTGGAGTACGCCCACACGACGTCGAAGCCGAGCTTGCCCGCCTTCTCCAGCATCTGCCTGGCCTTGGCGGGGTTGCCGTCACCCTTGCCGCCGTTGCCGAACAGGTCGTACTTGACGAAGCCCGGCGTGACCCTCGGCAGGATGGTGGTGGCGGGACTGTAGGTGAACGGGTTGTCGCCGCCGGCCTTGTGCAGCGAGTCGAACGGCCACGCGGTGATCAGTGCCCGGCGCACCTCGAGCGGGATCCGCCTGGTGTCGAGGTAGATGAAGTCGGTGCAGGTGCCGTCACCGGTCATCATCCGCTTCTCCGGCTCCTTGCCCTGGATCTTCGGCAGGAGCGAGGAGTCGACACCGTCGTAGGTGATCGCGGTCTGGTCCGGGCCGTTGTCGGCGATCAGTTGCTCCTGCAGCTTGATGGGGTTCTGGCTGTACTTGAAGTCGTAGGAGTCGGCGTACTGGTGCCGTTCCGGGTCCGTCTTCGGGTCCCACTGGTCGTTCTTGACAAGAACGAGCCGCTTGCCCTTCTGGTAGGAGGAGAACTTGTACGGGCCGGTGGCCAGCGGGTGGTTGCCGTAGGCGTCCTTGGTGTCCTTGGCCTGCGGAATCGGCGTGAAGACGGGGAACGTCGTGTAGTACGGCAGGTCAGGGAAGGGCTTGGCCATCTTCATCACGACCGTCTTGTCGTCGGGCGTCTCCACCCCGGCGTAGTCCAGTCCACCGCCCTTCGCCTTGGACTTGAACGGACCCTTGTACGTCGTGCCGTCCAGGAAGTAGCTCTGCTGGTACGTCGGGCCGCCGGGAAGCTCCTCGGTGGCGAAGGACCGCTTCACCGAGTAGGCGAGGTCCTGCGCGGTCACCGGCGAGCCGTCCTCGTACTTCAGCCCGTCCTTGAGGTGGAACGTCCACCGGGTGTAGTCCGCGTTGTGCTCACCCAGGTCGGTGGCCAGGTCGGGGACCAGGTAGTACTTCCCGTCCGGGCGGAGTTCCAGCGCCGTGAGGGTCCGGGCGGTCAGGCGGAGCACCGAACCGGTGTCGATGTAGTACGAGCGCGTGGGGTCGAACGTCTCCGGCGCCGCGGCCGTCAGGATGGTGACCGTCCCGCCCTTCCGCGCGCCGGCCAGGTCCTTGGCCGGCCCCTTGGCGTTGGCGTCCTCCACCACCTGGAACCCGGCACCCTTCGGAGCCGCGGGCGACTCCTTCTGCTTCTGCTTGTCCTGCTGCGCTGCTCGCTGAGACGGAGACGCTCCGCCGCCACAGGCGGTCAGGCCCAGAGCGAGTGCCCCGGCGACCGCCACCAACCTCCTGTATCGCATGCCAACCCACTCCCTGCCCGCGGTCGCTGCCGAGCCGTCGCGGTCGCGGACGTCGCTCACCCGTCGATGTGGAGATGCCGATGCTGTAGGCCTTTTGACCAAGCCGGTTGGAACGATAGGGGCGCGCAGCCGATCAGCGGTCACGAATCGGGCACGCTTGTCCATCGATGTGATGGCGTACGCGGGGCCACTCGTGGGCGGCAGCCTTCAAGCTGCGTGGGGAGAATGCCGCGTCGGGAGAAGCTGCGTTCAGAGAATGACGTCGGCGAGCTCGTCGGCGCGCGGCGGGTCCGCGCCCGGCCGGGTGCAGGTGAGCGCGGCAGCGGTGCCGGCTCGGGTGAGCAGTCCGCGCAGGGTGTCCTCCGGCAGCGTCGGCGGGTGTGGCTGCCGAAGTGCCGCGAGCAGGTCGTTGTCGTGCAGGCCCGCGAGCAGCGCGGCGCTGAACGCGTCGCCGGCACCCACCGCGTCCACGACCGGCACCACCGGGGCGGTCACGTCCACTCGCGGCTGTGCCGGGCCCATGGCGAACGCACCGTCCGCGCCGAGCGTCACCACCACCAGCGCGGGTCCGCGTTCACACCACCGGTGTACGACGTCGGCCGGAGCGGTGCCCGGATAGAGGTAGCCGAGGTCGTCCGCGCTGACCTTCACCAGGTGCGCGGAACCCAGCTGGGCCTCGACCCGGTCGCGGGCGGCGTCCCGGTCCGGTTGCAGGTGCGGCCGGACGTTGGGGTCGAGGCTGATCGTCACCGTGCCGCGGTCGTGTTCGCGGGCGAGCCGCTTCTCCAGTACGCCGGCCCCAGGCTCAAGGGCGAGGGCGAGCGAGCCGGTGTGCACAGCGGTCACCTCGTCGGGGAACGGGTCGGGCAGCTCCTGCGCGGTCCACTGCCAGTCGGCCGTCCCGTTGCAGTAGAACTCGAACCGCGGCGAGCCGTGCGGGTCCAGGAACACGAACGCGAGCGTGGTCGGCTCACTCGCGGTCACGGCGTACCGGGTCGACACGCCGTTGTCGGCGAGGTGGGCGCGCAGTTGGGCGCCGAAGGAGTCCTGCGACAGCCGGGCCAGCAGCGCTGTGGGCACGCCGAGCCGGGCGAGGCCGATCGCGACGTTGAACGGTGCGCCGCCGGGCTTGGCGCGGAAGACGCCCTGGTCGTCGCCCACCAGGTCGATGAGAGCCTCGCCGATGACCGTGATCACGTGTCGTCTCCTGCGGTTCGGGGGAGGGCCAGCATCTCGCACGGGGCCACGCCCGGCGAGCACCGGGCGGTCGGGTCGGCTCCCGGGCGAGGTGTGCGCGCGGCCGATGGCGGACCCGGCACGCGGGCACTCCTCGTCCCCGCTGTGTTCAGAGCCTAGGGTCGGGGGGATCGGCAGGCTCAGGACGGGGAGCCGCCGGCGCGGCGGAGGCCGGGCGGAAGGGACGAGGCGAACGGTGGTGAGCGACGTCGGCGCGACCGTACGCCGTCTCCTGCCGGTGATCGCCGTCGTCGGTTTGCTCGGCGTGCTGGTCGTGGTGGCCGCGATGTCCGGACCGGAGGTCACCGGGCTGCCGCTGCCAGGCCGCGGCCGGCGGGTGGTGACTCCGCCACCCGCGCCGGCGGCGGGACCGACCGCGGCACCGACACCGACGGTCAGCACGGCACCCCCGTCGGTGTCCGTTCCGGGATGGCTGGCCTGGGTGCCGGCCGTCTTCGGCGTACTCCTGCTGGCCGCCCTGCTCGTGCTGGTCGTCCACCTCGTCCGGCTCTACCTGCGGAACCGTCGTCCGCGCGACCGCGAGGACGTGGACGTTGCCCCGCTGCCGGTGGAGGTCCAGGACGAGGCCGGGCAGCGGTTGCGGGCGGCGGTGGACGCGGGCATCGAGGAACTGGACGACGACGGAACCGACCCGCGCCGGGCCGTGATCGCGTGCTGGCTGCGGCTGGAGGCGGCGGCCGCGGCCGCCGGCACGCCGCGGGCACCGGCCGACACTCCCGGTGACCTGGTGGCCAGGATGCTGGCCGCGCACCAGGTCAGCGCGCCGGTGCTGCGCGGGTGCGCGGACCTGTACCGGCAGGCGCGGTACGCACCGGGCGAGGTCGAGGAGTCGATGCGTACCCAGGCGCGCGAGGCGCTGGGCCGGCTGCGGACCGAACTCGCCGCGAGCGGGACCGCCGCACCGGCGCCTGAGTCCGCCGAAGAAGGCGTGGCCCGGTGAACGGGTGGGCGCGGCGGGTCCCGGGCGTGCTGCGTGGGCTCGCGGTGACGGCGGTGGCGGCCGGCGTGGCGTACGCCCTGCTCGTGCTGGTCTTCCACGCCCGGGTGCCGTACCCGCTGTGTTTCGCCGTGGTGCTCGTGGTCGTCCTCGGACGGCAGTTCACCCGCGCCTTCACCCCGCCGCCGGCCGGGCGGGCGCTGGTGCGCGAGGACACCTCCGCAACGGTGTACGGCGTACCGGACCGGCCGTTCGCCGACGTCCGCCGCTGGGAGGAGCGGCTGGACCTGATGCGCGGCGACCGCGACTATTACGAACGCGTCGTCCGGCCGGCGATCGCCGCGGTGGTCGACGAGCGGCTGCGCGTCGGACACGGTGTGACCCGGGACGAACAACCCGAACGCAGCCGGGAGTTGGTGGGCGCCCGGGTGTGGGACCTCCTCACCACCACCCAACCCCGCCGGCCGCCCTCGCCCGGAGAGCTGGCCGACGTAATCGCCGAGGTGGAGGACCTGTGAGCCAACCAGAGTTGCCGATTCCGACGGTCAGCGAGCGCTGTCAACAAGTACTTGACGCCGTGTCCGGTGTCGTGGTCGGCAAGCGGGCGGCCCTCGAACTCGTCCTCGCCGGCATCCTGGCCGGTGGGCACGTGCTGCTGGAAGACCTTCCAGGGTTGGGAAAAACCCTCACCGCCCGGACGTTCGCGCAGGCGCTGGGCGTGGAGTTCCGGCGCATCCAGTTCACTCCCGACCTGCTGCCGGCGGACGTGACCGGCTCCTCGCTGTACGACCAGCGCAGCCACGACTTCACGTTCCGGCGCGGCCCGGTGTTCACCAACCTGCTGCTGGCCGACGAGATCAACCGCACGCCGCCGAAGACCCAGGCCGCTCTGCTGGAGGCGATGCAGGAGCGGCAGGTCTCGGTCGAGGGCGACACCCACCTGCTGCCCACGCCGTTCCACGTGCTGGCCACCGCGAACCCGATCGAGTACGAGGGCACCTACCCGCTTCCCGAGGCGCAGCTGGACCGGTTCCTGCTGCGGGTGTCGTTCGGCTACCCCGAGTCGGAGGAGGAGTTCGACGTCCTGCGCCGACGGATGTCGCGCCGGCAGGAGGAGGCGCAGGTCGCCGCCGTGGTCGACCCGCCGACGCTGGTCGCCATGCAGCGTTCGCTGGAGGACGTCGCGGTCGAGGACTCCATCGGCCGGTACGTCGTCGAGGTGGTCCGAGCGACCCGGGCCGACCAGCGGGTGCTGGTGGGTGCCTCGCCGCGCGGTTCGCTGGCTTTGTTGCTGCTGGCCCGGGCGAAGGCGGTGCTCGCCGGCCGGGACTTCGTGGTGCCCGAGGACGTGAAGGACGTCGTCGTACCAGCCCTCGCGCATCGGATCACGCTGCGGCCGGAGATGTGGCTGCAGCGGATCGACCCGGCCCAGGTGGTGGCAGAGGCGTTGGCGACCGTGCCGGCGCCGGCGAGTGCGGCCCTGCCGACCTACACAGGCTGAACGGGACGACGTGCGGACTCGCCTTACGGATCGCCTGCCGGGCCACGTTCGGAACCGTCTCCGGCCGGCGGGTGGTGGCGCCTCCCCGGGCTGGTCGCCGACGCCGGCGCTGCGCCGGGCGCTGGTGGTCACGCTCGCGCTGCTCGTCGCCGCCGTGCTCACCGGCAGGGTGGACCTGGTGGTGCTCGCCACGCCGTTCGCGGTGGGTACGTCGGCGGCGCTGCTGCGCCGGCCGCGCGGGCTGCCCACGGTCCGGGTGGGCGCCGCCGAGGGCCAGGACCCGGCGGGCGGCTCGAACCCGGGCGGGGCCAACGACCTGGTGGAGGGCTCGGACCTGCACGTGCTGGTGGACGTCCGGGCTGCCGACGCCGCCTACGACGTCGCCCTGGTGCAACGCGAGCAGCCGCCGTGGCTGCGCGACCGTACCCGGGCTCGCACCCTCGCGGCCGCGGTGCCGGCCGACGCGGGCACGCGGTTCACCCTCACCGGACAACTGGCCCGCTGGGGCCGCTACGTCGTACCTCCCGTGCGGGTGCGCGCGGCGGCCTGTGACGCCCTGCTGACCTGCGCGCCGGTGACCTCGGACTCGGTTGCGATACGCGTGTTCCCCCGCACCGAGCCCTTCGCCGCCGACGAGGCGATGCCGAACGCCGCCGGCCTCGTGGGCGTACACCGGTCCCGGCGGTTCGGCGAGGGCGGCGAGCTCGCCGGCATCCGCCACTTCGCACCCGGTGACCGGCTGCGGCGGATCGACTGGCGGGCCTCGCTGCGTACCGGCGAACTCCACGTCGCGCAGACCCTGTCCGACCGGGACGCCGAACTCGTGCTGGTGCTCGACGTACTGCACGAGGCCGGCCGGTCGGAGGGCATCGACGGCGCGCCGAGCGTGCTCGACACGACGGTGCGCGCCGCGGCCGGGATCGCCCAGCACTACCTCGGCCGCGGAGACCGGGTGCGACTGCTGGAGTACGGCGGCCGCAACCGTGCCCTGCGCGTCGGCTCCGGCCGCCGGCACTTCGTCGCCGCGCTGGAGTGGCTGCTGGCGATCCGGGCGGGGGAGGGGCCGCACGATCCGGCGGCCGGCATCTTCGCCCGGCAGATCCTGCCGCAGCAGGCCCTGCTGGTGGTCCTCACGCCGTTGCTCGACCGGCGCAGCGTGGCGCTGCTGGCCCGGCTGGCCCGCAGCGGCCGGACGGTGCTCGCCGTCGACACGCTGCCCGACTCCGCCCGCCCCGACCGGGAGAACCCCTGGACGCCGGTGGCGTTCGGGCTGTGGCGGCTGGAGCGGCGCAACACCGTCGCCCAGCTGCTGGAACACGGGGTACCCACCGTCACCTGGGCCGGTGCCGGTTCTCTCGACCAGGCGCTGCGCGACGTGTCCCGGCGAGCGGCGGCACCGCGATGAGCTACGCCGGGATGCTGCGGGACGCGCTGTCCGGTGCCGGCGACGCAATCCGCCAGGTACGGCGGGGCGCCCTGCTGGTGCGGGCGGTGGTCGCGGTGACCGGATTCGTGGCGCTGGTGCTCGTCGTGCCCACGACAGTCCTCGGGCCGCTGTCGCTGTTGGTCTGCGCGGCACTGGCGTTGGTGCCCGCCGTACTCCCGGGAACGTGGACCGTGCTGGCCCTGGAACTCCTCGCCATGGCGGGCTGGCTGGTGCGCACGACGGCGTACGGCTCCTCGGGGTCCTGGTGGGCGCTGGTCGTACTGGCCGCCGCGGCGTACCTCCACCACACCGGCAGCGCGCTCGCGGCCGTCCTCCCGCTGGACGCGGTGGTCGCCGGGTCGGTGCTGCGCCGCTGGCTGGCACGGTCGGCGACGGTGATCGCCGGCACCGCGGTGGTCGCCGCCCTCGCCCTGGGGGTCGCGGGCCGTCTTCCGGTCGCGCCGACGGTGGCGGTCCCGGTGTTCGGCGTACTCCTCGCGCTGCTCGTGGTGGGTGTGGTCGCCTACGCCCGCGCACCGCGATCCGGTGAGTGACAGCGGGGCGTGCCTGATCCCACTGTGCGAAACCGCCGTGCGGGGCGTTGGCGCGACCTCGTAGCCTTTCGACTATGCGCGTTGGAGTAGTGGGTGCCACCGGCCAGGTCGGTGGAGTCATGCGGCAGTTGCTGGCCGAGGCGAGCTTCCCGGTCGAGGAGGTGCGCTTCTTCGCCTCCGCCCGGTCGGCGGGGCGGGCGCTCCCGTGGCTGGGCGGCGAGGTGATCGTGGAGGACGCCGAGACCGCGTCGTACGCCGGTCTGGACGTCGTGCTGTTCTCCGCCGGAGCCACCACGTCCAAGCAGCTGGCGCCGAAGGTCGCCGCCGACGGCGCGGTCGTGGTGGACAACTCCTCGGCCTGGCGGATGGACCCCGAGGTGCCGCTGGTCGTCTCCGAGGTCAACCCGCACGCCCTGGAGTCAATCCCGAAGGGCATCGTCGCCAACCCCAACTGCACCACGATGGCCGCCATGCCCGTTCTGTCGCCGCTGCACCAGGCGGCCGGGCTGCGCAGGCTCATCGTCAGCACCTACCAGGCGGTCTCCGGCGCGGGCGGCAGCGGCGTCACCGAGCTCGACGAGCAGGTACGCAAGACCGCCGGCAACGCCGCGGCTCTCACCTTCGACGGCGCCGCGGTCGACTTCCCGCCGCCGTCGCAGTTCGCCCAGCCGATCGCCTTCAACGTCCTGCCGCTGGCCGGCAGCATCGTCGACGACGGCAGCGACGAGACCGGCGAGGAACAGAAGCTGCGCAACGAGAGCCGGAAGATCCTGGACATCCCGGACCTGCCGGTCTCCGGCACCTGCGTCCGGGTCCCGGTGTTCACCGGCCACTCGCTGTCGATCAACGCCGAGTTCGAGCGCGAGCTGACCCCGGCCCGGGCGCTGGAGCTGCTCGCGGCGGCACCCGGTGTGGCGGTGGTCGACGTGCCCACCCCGCTGCTCGCCGCCGGTCAGGACCCGTCGTACGTCGGCCGGGTTCGCCGCGACCCCACGGTCGAGCACGGCCTGGCGCTGTTCGTCTCCAACGACAACCTGCGCAAGGGTGCCGCCCTCAACACCGTGCAGATCGCGGAGCTGCTGGCGGCCCGGGTCGGCTGAGCCCGCCCTCGCTCGGCTGGGTCGCGTTCGGCTGGGTCGCGTTCGGGTAGGTCCGCGTTCGGGTGGGTCCGCCCGGAAACGCCCGTCCTCCCTACGGGGTGACGGCTCACGTTCCGGGCGTGAGGATTCCGCTTCGGTGCGACGCTGGTGGGTGGCCGCACAGCCGTGCGGGCCACCACGGGGCCGGTCGAGGGGGAGACCGTGATCAGGCCGAGCAGTTTCGCCGTGGGCAGCCCCTGCTGGGTGGACGCGACGGTGCCCGACATGGAGGTGGCGCGCCGTTTCTACGGTTTGGTCTTCGGCTGGGCGTTCGCCGACCAGGGCCGCGACTACGGCCACTACACGATGTGCCTGCTGAACGACATTCCGGTGGCGGCGCTGATGCCGCCGCGGCCGGATGACGGCGCGCCACCGATGTGGAACGTCTACCTCGCCACCCCGGACGTCGACGCCGCGGCCCGGGTGGCCGGCCAGCACGACGGCAAGCTGATCGTTCAGCCGGTCGACATCGCCGACAGCGGGCGGATGGCGTTCGTGGCGGACCCGACCGGCGCGACCTTCGGCCTGTGGCAAGGGCGCGGCCACGTCGGCGCCGGGCTGTGGGGCGACCCCGGCGCGGTGACCTGGAACGAACTCGCCACCCCCGACGGCGCCGTCGCCGACGCCTTCTACCGGGCGGTGTTCGACTACGACGAACAGGCGCCCGCCGACTCCGGCGTCACCGTCTGGAAGGCGGGCGGGCACGAGGTGTGCAGCCGGCGGGAGACCACCGAGGTGGCGGCCCAGTGGATCACGTACTTCGCGGTCGCCGACACCGACGAGGCGGTCGGGAAGGTGCGCAGGCAGGGCGGCCGGGTCGAGCGCGAACCCTGGGACAGCCCGTACGGGCGGCTGGCGTGTGTGGCCGACCCGGCCGGGATCTCGTTCCGGCTGGCCGGTCCGGTGCCCGGAGCCTGAACCTCGGCGTCACCGGTTCGGGGTTGCGGCGGGCACCGAGTGGGTCCCGCCCGTCGCGGCCGCGCTCGTCGCGTCGGGCGACGGCAGAACCTGCACCAGTACGGCGGTGAGGACGACCGTCAGCGCCAACGCCACGCCGAGGGAGCGATGGCCGGTGAGGACCAGACCGACCGCGGCGCCGCCGAACACCAGCACCTTCACCGCGATCATCGCCGCGGTGTTCTGGAGCGTGGCGTTCGGCGCCGCGAACAGTCCCCACAACACCGCCGCGGCCAGGGGCACGCCGACGCCGAGGGCGACGCGCACCACCAGGGGGGCCGCACCGCGCGACGCCACGTAGCCGAGGGCGCCGAGCGCGCAGAGTTCCAGCGCGAAGACGGCGGCCAGGTTGACCCAGGCGACTGCCGTGGTGATGCCGTTCGTTGCGATGCCGCCGGCCATGGTGATCCTCGTCTTCTCGTACGAGTCCGGTCTCGGGTTCGAGCCCGATCTGGATGAGCGTCCAAACTGCGACGTGAGCGGCGCTCTCGCCTGAGAGCACTGTCCTCTTCCGGGCAGGCAATGTCAAGAGCGCCGCTCTCGGATGTGAACGCCGCTCCCGAATGTGGCAGACTCCTGCCGTGCCCTCGACCAGGACCAACACGACCAGTACCACCGGGACCAGGACCACCGAGACTACGACCACCGCGCCAGGGGTCAGGTCCACTCCGCGCGAGCGTGCCCGGGCCGCGTTCACCCGCGACATCCTGGACATCGCTCGCCGGCAGATCGCCGAGTCCGGCGCCGCTGCTCTTTCCATGCGGGCAGTCGCCCGCGAGCTCGAGGTCGCGTCCTCGGCGCTCTACCGCTACTTCCCGAGCCGCGACGCGCTGCTGACGGCGTTGATCATCGACGCCTACTCCGCGCTTGCCGACCGGGCACAAGCAGCCCACGCGCGGGTTCCTGCGGACGACTTCCTCGGCCGCTGGCAGGCCGTGTGCCATGCCGTCCGTGACTGGGCCCGCGACAGTCCGCACGAGTACGCCCTGGTCTACGGGTCGCCCGTGCCCGGCTACGCCGCGCCGCAGGAGACGACCGAGGCGGCCGGAAGGTTTCCGTACCTCCTGCTCGGCGTGGTCCGGGACGCCTGGGCGGCCGGCGCTCTCGGCGAGCCGGCCGATGCGGAGACCCCGGCGCTGTCCGCGCAGATGGCCGAGCAGGCCAGGTACCTCGCCACGGCGACCGGGCTGGAGGATCTGCCGGACGTGGTGCTGGTGCGCGCCGTGATCGCCTGGACGCAGGTCTTCGGCGCGGTGAGCCTCGAACTCTTCGGCCATCTCGTGGGCGGATTCGCCGACAATGCGCCGTTCTTCGCCACTTCGGTCGACCTGATGGCCCACGCCGTGGGGCTGCGGGCCCGGACATAATGGCCGGTATGACTGACGCCGCCCGGCCCGCCGCCGACCAGCAGCCCACGTCCTCCGCCTCCTCCGCGACTCCTGCGTCCGGGGAGGAAGCCGCCGACCCCTACCTCTGGCTGGAGGACGTCACCGGCGAGGAGGCTCTGGACTGGGTGCGTGAACGCAACGACGAGACCCTCGCCGGCCTCGCCACCGGAGAGCGGTTCGAGGAGTTGCGTACGCAGATCCGCGAGGTGCTCGACTCCGACGACCGGATCCCTTACGTCGCCCGCCGCGGCGGCCTGCTCTACAACTTCTGGCAGGACGCCGAGCACCCGCGCGGCCTGTGGCGGCGGACCACGCTCGAGTCCTACCGCACCGACCATCCCGAGTGGGAGGTGCTCCTCGACGTCGACCAGCTCGCCGCCGACGAGGGTGAGAGCTGGGTGTGGAAGGGCGCGCCGGTGCTGCGCCCCGAGTTCCGGCTGGCGCTGGTGGAGCTGTCCCGTGGAGGTGCGGACGCGACCGTCGTCCGGGAGTTCGACCTGCAGACGCGCACCTTCGTCGAGGACGGCTTCCAGCTACCGGAGGCGAAGAGCTTCGTCGGCTGGATCGACGCCGACCGCATCTACGTCGGCACCGACTTCGGTCCCGGTTCGCTGACCTCGTCCGGATACCCGCGCATCGTGAAGGAATGGCGGCGCGGCACCCCGCTGGCGGAGGCGGAGACCATCTTCGAGGGCAAGCCCGACGACGTGCTGGCCTACGGCGGCCACGACTCGACCGAGGGCTTCGAACGCGACTTCGTTCAGCGCCGGATCGAGTTCTACAGCGGCGAGACCTACCTGCGCACCGGCGACGGTGCTGCTGATCTGGAGCGGATCGACGTACCCAACGACGCCGAGGTCGACGTCCAGCGTGAGTGGCTGACGGTCGTCACCCGCACACCGTGGACCGTCGACGGCGCCACCTATCCCGCGGGCGCCCTGCTGGCCGCGCCGTTCGAGGACTTCCGTGCAGGCAGGCGCACGTTGACAGTGTTGTTCGAGCCCGACGAGCACACGTCCCTGGTCGGCTCCGTCTGGACCCGCCACCACCTGATCGTCAACACGCTGTCCGACGTCAAGAGCCGGCTGGAGGTGTTCACGCCGCCGGCTTCGGCGGCCGACGGCCAGGCTGTCAACTCCGGATGGACACGCCGCCCGCTGGCGGGCGTACCCGAGTTCGGCAGCGTCGGGCAGATCGGTGCCGACCCGCACGCGGACGACGAGTTCTTCCTGCAGACCAGCGGCTACACCGAGCCGGCCACGCTGCGGTACGGCACGGTCGACGGTGACCTCGAACCCGTGAAGCAGGCTCCGGCGATGTTCGACACCGACGGCCTGCGGGTACGGCAGTTGTTCGCCACCTCCGACGACGGCACCCAGGTCCCTTACTTCGTGGTCGGCCCGGAGCGACCCGCCGCCGACGCGCCGACACTCCTCTACGGCTACGGCGGCTTCGAGATCTCCAACCTCCCCGGCTACCAGGCGGCGACCGGCCGTGCCTGGCTGGCCCGCGGCGGCACCTACGTCGTCGCCAACATCCGCGGTGGCGGGGAGTACGGTCCGCGCTGGCACCGGGCCGCCCTGCGGGAGAACCGCCTGCGTGCGTACGAGGACTTCGCCGCCGTCGCGCGCGACCTGGTGGCCCGCGGCATCACCGAGCCGTCCCGGCTGGGCACCCAGGGCGGCAGCAACGGCGGCCTGCTGATGGGCGTCATGCTCACCCGCTACCCCGAACTCTTCGGCGCGATCGTGTGCCAGGTGCCGCTGCTGGACATGAAGCGCTACCACCGGCTGCTGGCCGGCGCCTCCTGGATGGCGGAGTACGGCGATCCCGACGACGAGGCCGACTGGGCGTTCATCTCGAAGTACTCGCCGTACCAGAACGTCCGTGCCGGACAGCCGTACCCGCCGGCGCTGTTCATGACCTCGACCCGCGACGACCGGGTGCATCCGGGGCACGCCCGCAAGATGGTGGCCCGGATGCGTGACCTCGGTTATGACGTTGCGTCGTACGAGAACATCGAGGGCGGCCACGGCGCGGCTGCCGACAACGAGCAGCTGGCGTTCCGCAACGCGCTCGCGTACGAGTTCCTGTGGCGGCAGCTCACGAAGTCCTGACGCACCGGCGCAAGGCTGGGTTGACAGCGCCGCCGACGCCGCCGGCGCTGAGGCCCACGGCAGCGCCGACGGCGGCCGTCAGCGGCCGTTGGAGGAGAAGTGCTGGTAGTCGGGGTAGGCCCAGCGCGCACCCCACGGCCAGCCCAGCCTGCGCATGGTGCTCTCCACCGGGTCGCCGCGCACGATCATCCCCGGGCGCACGTTGCCGCGGTCGAGGTAGGTGGCCGAGCCGGGCGGGTAGACCCGGCTCGGCGTGACATAGGGGTTCTCGAACGTGTTGATGTCGATCGCGTTCCCGTAAGAGTGCTGGGAAAGCCTGTACGGGTTGCCGGTGACCTTGCGGCAGTTGAACGCCGAGGTGTTGTCGGCGGCCATCGACGCTTCGTCGCTGCCGCGGAACTTGTCCACCCGGCGAACCTGCCGGATCACCCACCAGTTGGCGTGGGCGTGCTTGAACACCAGGGTGATCTGGGGAACCACGTCTGCCCGGACGACGATCAGGCCCCAGTGGTCGTCGCCGTCGAAACGGCGGAACGGCACACTGATCATCCGCAGCCCGGACGGCGGCACCGGGCAGCCGCTGCGGTAGGTGTAGGGAAGGTCGCTGGCCCGCGGCGTGCGTACCGAAGTCGAGAAGGGAAGCCGGACGTAGACCCCTCTGCGTTCGTGGATGTCCTGCAGGGACGCGTGCTGGAAGTCCTGCCGGTAGCCGTAGACCGTGCGCCACATGTAGCCGGTGGGTACGCCGATCCACGACGCCTCGGCGCCCATCCGGAGGTACTTCGCCAGGATCGCGCCGCGGATCTCGCGTGCGCCGGTGCTCGGGGAGTACCAGATCCGGCCGCTGGAGAAGCCCGTCACCCGTACCCCTGGTCGCTTGCCGGCGTGCTCGGAGATCGTCGGAATCCCCATCGACCCCGCAGAGCCGCCGAGGGCGAGGTACCGCGCCAGCGTCGGCCCGTAGACGCTGTGCGCGCCGGTTGCGGGCGTCCAGTAGACCCTGCTGTCGTCGAAGTTCTGCACCCTGGCGCCGCGTCCGGAGGTGTACGCCGCGCTGGTCGGGAGGCCGAGGGCGCTGGCCGAGGCGCCGAGCCCGAGGTAGTAGGCGAGGAAGGGTTCGAGCACCTCCCAGGCCCCGGTGGCCGGGGAGTAGTAGATGTGGCCGTGGGCGTAGACCCGGCGGTACCCATGCGGGACCGCCACCACCGGCGACGCGGGCGGGCCGAGCACACCCGCGGGTCCGCCGAGTTGCTGGTATCGGGCCTCGATCGCCGCCACCGGGTCCACCGCCGGGGCGGTCGCCGTGAGCGCCGCGGGAGCAGCGGTCGCCGTGATCCCCGCGGGAGCAGCGGTCGCCGTGAGCGCCGCGTTCCCCGCGTACTCCGGGTTCGGCGCTTTCCCTGCGAGCGCCGAACCCTGTGGCAGGAGCAGACTCAGCACCCCGGCCGCCAGCAGCAGGGTCGGAGCCGTCCCACGGGCCGGCCTCGGGCGTCTCCTGCCCGGTCGCGACGGGCAGCCGGCACCCGTTGTCCTCTGGTTCATCGCCTGTCCCCCCGACGCGCGACGCGGCACCTGGGTGTCAGGTGTCATCCGGAGGTTGACACGGCTTGCGCACGTCGGACGGCAAAAGGAGGAAACCCAAACGCGGCGCCTCGCTCGGGAAAGCTCCCGGTCGTGACGCCGCGTCGAGGTGTGGTGGGTCAGCGGGTGATGAGCGTCCTCAGGTAGTCCGCGAGCGCGCCGTGGTCGAGTTTCGCCTCACGGGTCCCGCGCTGGACGATGGCCAGCCCGACCCGCCGGCCGTCCCGTACGACGGTCTCGTCCCACCAGCCCGGCGTGGCACCGGGGCCGACGTCGTGCCGGGAGTCGAGCAACGTGCCGGCGTCCGGGCGCTTCACCAGCGCGACCGTCCGTGCGGTGGGCAGTTTGGCCTTGGCCGACGGCTGCTTACACCGGGCCAGCATGTCGGCCAGGCCGTCGACCAGTCGTGCCGCCGCCTCCTCGGAGCGATAGTCGAGGACCAGCGCCACCGCGGCCTGGCGCCCGGGGGCCCGGTAGGTCTGCTCCAGCGCGTTCGCCGGGACCGGCAGCGGCGACAGCCGCTCGACGCCGGGACACCCGAGCGGGACGATCGACGCGGCGACCTCCACCGGGTCACGCTGACGGACCGGTTGGCCGTTGGAGACGAACCCCTCCTCGGGCTGGTCCGGCTCGGTGTAGGGCTTGAACCCCGCGCCGAGCCGGTCGGCTGCGGGGAGGTTCTTCCTGGTGAGCGGCCCGGCCGTGGTGGCGGGCGGCTTCGGCATGGGCGGGTCGCCGGCCTTGGCGCCTGTCTGGTCCGTGCCCGCGGTGGGCCGGGCTGTCCTGGTGCTGTCGGCGGCGTTGCTGGTGTCCGTCACAGGGGACCCGCACGCGCCGGTTGCCAGGGCCAGCCCGCCGATCGCCAGGCCGGCGAGGAGTTGACGAGTTCGCTGCACTGCTCAGCCGCCGTTCTCGGAGAAATGCTGGTAGTCGGGGTAGCTCCAGCGCGCGCCCCACGGCCAGCCCCTGCCTCGCAGCGTGGACTCGACCGGGTCGCCCCGCAGGATCATTCCCTTGCGCTTGTTGCCGCGGTTGAGATAGGTGTCCGAACCCTCAGGGTAGACGTTGCTGGCGGTGACGTAGGGATTCTCGTAGGTGTTGATGTCGATGGCATTTCCATAAGAATGCTGGGAAAGCTTGTACGGGTTGCCGGTGACCTTGCGGCAGTTGAACGCCGAGGTGTTGTCGGCGGCCATCGCCTTGATGTCGTCGCCCTGGTACACGTCGACCGGGTTGACCCGGCGGAACGGCCAGCCGTGGTCGTACGCCGCGCGGTACATCGCGGTGATGTCGTCGACGACGGTGGAACGCACCACGATCGTGCCGTACTGGTCGTCGTTGTAGAAGTTCCGGAAAACCACCTTCAGCATCCGCAGCGACGACGGCCCGACCGGGCAGCCACTGCGGTAGGTGTAGGGGATGTCGGCTGCCGTCGGCGTCTTCGACGTCACGGTGAACGCCATCCGGACGTAGGCCTTCTTCGTCGAGGAGTAGTACTTCATCACGGCGTACTCGAAGCCCTGCCAGTCGCCGTACGACGTCTGCTTGTGGTAGGTGTTCGGCAGGCCGATCCGCGACGCCTCGGCCCCGATGGAGAGGTACCGCGCCAGGGTCACGCCGCGAACCTCACGGGCACCGGTCTTGCTGGAGTACCAGATTCGACCATTCTTGAACACCGTGACCCGGGAGCCGGCCTTCTTGCCCGCCCTCTCGGCCACGGTGGGCGGGCCGAGCACGCCGCCCGATCCGCCGAGCTGGAGGTAGCGGTCCAGGGTCGCGCCGTAGACGCCCTGCGCGCCGGTCGTGCTGCTGTGGTAGACCCGGCCCTTGACGAAGTTCTGCACGGTGACGCCACCCGCGGCCGAGTACGCCGCACTGGTGGGCAGGCCGAGCGGGCTAGCCGAGCCACCGAGCTTGACGTAGTAGTCGAGCATCACGCCGGTCAGGTCCCAGGCGCCGGTCGTCGACGACCAGTAGATGCGGCCGTGTTCGAACGCGCTGAGCCGTGCGCCGGTGGGCTGTGCCGAACCCTCGCCGTTGGTGGGCAGGCCGAGCTTTCCCGCCTCGCCGCCGAGGGCGAGGTAGCGGGCCAGCAGGGGGCCGTACACGCCGCGCGCCCCGGTGGCCACCGAGTAGTAGATGCGGCCGCCGGTGAAGCGCTGGATCAGAACTCCGGCCAACGCGCCGGTGTACTGGGCGCCGGTCGGGAAGCCGAGCTTGCTCTCCTGCGCGCCAAGGAAGTCGTAGTAGTTCTGCATCGGGCCGGTGCGCACGTCCCAGGCGCCGGTCGACGCCGAGTAGTAGATGCTGCCGTTCTCGAACCTGCGGACGTAACCGCCGGTGATCGCGGTGACCGCCGAGGTCGCCACTCCCAGGATGCCGGTGCTGCCGCCGAGTTCCTGGTAGCGCGCCTCGATCGCGGTGGCGGCGTCGGCCGCGGTGGCCGGGTCCGTCGGCGCGGGCGGCTTGTCGGCAGTCGGGGTTGGCTTCGGGGTGGGCGTCCCGGGCTCGGGCGTCGGGGTTGTGGTCCCGGTGGGCGTCGGCGCCGTTGGTGTCGGCGACGCCGTCGGGGTGGCGGTCGGCGTCGGTGTCGGCGCGACGGGTGTCGCCCCGGCCGACGGCGCGAGTGCGCCGGCCCCGACCAGGACCGCACCGGTGAGTGCGGCAACCGCCTTGGCGCGCAGCCGCGCTCGGACGCGAACGGCGTTCATGTGCTCCCCTTCAGCAAAGCTCGTCGGGCCACGCCGCGACACCGGCGGACCCCAGGAGGGCAAGTGCGCACACTGGCCCGGTCGTGCAAAGTAGAACTCCCGGGCCGCGAAGACCGTTGCGAGCGAGCGAGTTCTTCCGCGGAAGAACTCGCAGCGGCTTGGGGAGATCGAAGTGTAGTGCTCGGCCACGACAGCCGGAACCCCGGAAAGGCCGCCGGTCGTCCAGGAACACCGGCGCGATCTCCGGAGTCCTGGCATGGCGCGGATTCTTCCGCGGAAGAACGAGGCGCGGATTCTTCCGCGGAAGAATCGGAGGACTGGTGCGATGACTCTCCAGGACACCTGGCGGCCCGGAACGCCGCTGATCGTGGAGGAACGCTGGCACGGTCATCTGTGGAGCGCTGTGCCGCACGTGGTCGTCGAGGACGGCCTCTGGTGCGTCACCCACGTGCCCGCCGGTACGACCGGCGCCTACGCGAGCAGCGTCGGCGTCCCCGGGCGCGAGTGCCTCCCACGTTCGGAACGCAAGCTGCTCGCGATGCAGACCCTTGTCTACGAGGTCGTCGAGCGGCCGATCGGCCTGTGCACGCTGCACTTCTTCTCGCCCGGCACCTGGGCGCGGGTCATTCTCGGGTGGACCGAGACGGGAGACTTCCTCGGGTGGTACGTCAACCTGGAACTACCGCTGACGCGGAAGCCTGACGGCATTCAGACGATGGACCTCGTGCTCGACGTTCAGGTACGGCCGGACGGTTCGTGGGCCTGGAAGGACCGTGAGGACTTCGACGACGCGGTCCGCCGGGGTGTACTCGACGGCCAACTGCTCGGCACCCTGGAAGACCACGCGCACGCCGTGCTCGCGCAGGCGAAGGCCCGCACCGGTCCGTTCGAGGCGAGGTGGCTGGAGTGGCAGCCGGATCCGACGTGGGAGCGCCCAACTCTTCCGGCCGCTTACCGGGCGACCGGGGTGGCGTGGTCTGCCCGGCGACATGGGTGAGGGCGCCCGGCTGGAGCCCCCGCTGCACTGAACGGACGATTCTTCCGCGGAGGAACGCGATTCCCACCTGCGGAGGGTGGCAGTGACCGGGCGTACTTACCGCTTGCCGCGCTGGTCGTCACCGACCAGGCCGGCGCGGCGCAGTGCGTCCGCCAGCGCGGTGTCGGTGCCGGCACGCTGACCGGAGTCGTCGCGCCGGCCAGAGCCGCGGTCGTTGCGCTGGCCCCGGCCACGCTGGCCGGAGTCACCGCGCTGATCGGACCCGCCGCGTTGGCCGGACCCGCCGCGTTGGCCGGACCCGCCGCGTTGGCCGGACCCGCCGCGGCCGTCAGCGGGGCCGGGCCGCCGGCCGCGGCCCGAACGTGCGTCACCACCAGGCTTCGGCCCATCCGACCTCGATGAGCCGGATTTCGGCCCATCCGACTTCGACGAGCCGGACCGCGAACCACCCCGGCCACCGGAAGGCGCGCCGCCGACCTCGTCGTCGAGCCGCAGGGTCAGCGACACCCGCTTACGGGCGACGTCGACCTCGAGAACCTTCACCTTCACGATGTCGCCGGGCTTGACGACCTCGCGCGGATCCTTCACGTAGTTCTTCGACATCGCCGACACGTGCACCAGCCCGTCCTGGTGGACGCCCACGTCGACGAACGCACCGAACGCCGCGACGTTGGTCACCACACCTTCGAGCACCATCCCGGGCGCGAGGTCGGTGAGTTCCTCCACCCCCTCGGCGAACGTCGCGGTGCGGAACCCCGGCCGCGGGTCGCGGCCCGGTTTCTCCAGCTCGGCAAGGATGTCGGTGACGGTCGGCAGTCCGAACGTCTCGTCCACGAAGTCCGACGGCTTCAGCCCACGCAGGGTCGAGGTGTTGCCGATCAGGCTCTTCAGGTCGCCACCGACCGAGGCCAGGATCCGGCGTACGACGGGGTAGGCCTCCGGGTGCACGCTGGAGGAGTCGATCGGATCGTCGCCCTGCGGAATGCGCAGGAAGCCCGCGCACTGCTCGAACGCCTTCGGCCCGAGGCGGGGAACGTCCTTCAGTGCCCGCCGGGAGCGGAACGGCCCCTTGGCGTCGCGGTGGGCCACGAGGTTGGCCGCGAGGGTCTCGGTGATTCCGGACACCCGGGTCAGCAGCGGCGCGGATGCGGTGTTGACGTCGACGCCCACGGCGTTGACGCAGTCCTCGACCACCGCGTCGAGGGAGCGGGACAGCTTGGTCTCCGACACATCGTGTTGGTACTGCCCGACCCCTATCGACTTCGGGTCGATCTTCACCAGCTCCGCGAGCGGGTCCTGCAGCCGGCGGGCGATGGACACCGCGCCGCGCAGTGAGACGTCCATTCCGGGAAGCTCGGCCGAGGCGTACGCGGAGGCGGAGTAGACGGACGCGCCGGCCTCGGACACCACCGCCTTGGTGAGCTTGAGCTCCGGTTGCCGGCGGATGAGATCCTCGGCCAGTTTGTCGGTCTCCCGCGAAGCGGTGCCGTTGCCGATCGCGATCAGCTCGACGTGGTGCTCCCGCGCCAGCCGGGCGAGGGTGGCCAGGGAGTCGTCCCACCGCCGGGCGGGCACGTGCGGATAGATGGTGTCGGTCGCCACCACCTTGCCGGTGCCGTCGACGACCGCGACCTTCACGCCGGTACGGAAGCCCGGGTCGAGACCCATGGTCGGCCGGGCGCCTGCCGGCGCGGCGAGCAGCAGGTCACGGAGGTTGGCTGCGAACACCCGCACCGCCTCGTCCTCGGCGGCCTGGCGCAGCCGCATCCGAAGGTCGATGCCGATGTGGACGAGGATTCGCGTACGCCACGCCCACCGCACTGTGTCGGCCAGCCAGCCGTCGGCGGGGCGACCCTGGTGGGTGATGGCGTACCTGTCGGCGATCCGGGCCTCGAAGTCGGTGCGGCCCGCCGCGACGTCGGCCGGCCCGTCGCCGGCTGACAAAGTCGGCTCCTCCGGCTCCAGGGTGAGGTCGAGGACCTCCTCCTTCTCGCCGCGGAAGGCGGCCAGCACGCGGTGGGACGGCAGCGAGGTGAAGCGCTCGGCGAAGTCGAAGTAGTCGGCGAACTTCGCCCCGGCCTCCTCCCGGCCGGCGCGCACCTTCGTCACCAGCCGCCCGCGGGACCACACCAGCTCGCGGAGCTCGCCGATCAGGTCGGCGTCCTCGGCGAACCGCTCGACCAGGATCGACCGGGCGCCGTCCAGTGCGGCGCCAGCGTCGGCGACGCCACGGTCCGGGGCGACGTAACCGGCAGCCGTCTCCCGCGGATCCAGCGACGGGTCGGCGAGCAGGGCGTCGGCGAGTGGCTCGAGCCCGGCCTCGCGGGCGATCTGCGCCTTGGTCCGCCGCTTGGGCCGGTAGGGGAGATAGATGTCCTCCAGCCGGGCCTTGGAGTCGGCGGCCAGGATCCGGGCCTCCAGCCCCGCGTCCAGCTTGCCCTGCTCGCGGATCGAGTCGAGGACCGCGGCGCGGCGTTCCTCCAGCTCACGGAGGTAACGCAGGCGCTCCTCCAGTGTGCGCAGCTGCGCGTCGTCGAGCGTGCCGGTGACCTCCTTGCGGTATCTCGCGATGAACGGCACGGTGGCTCCGCCGTCGAGCAGCTCCACCGCGGCCCTGACCTGCCCCTCGCGGACGCCGAGCTCCTCGGCGATCCGCTGGTGGAGGGCGGCGGCCGCCTGGGCCGACGACTGGGCCGGTGTGGGGGCTGCCTCGATGGCTTCGGTCACGGTCTGGCTCCACTTCGCATGCACGACGGTCGTACGGCCGGCATCGGGACGCTGGTCATCGGTGCCGGCCTGGGACTTGTCCTGAGCATCGTGCCAGGTGCCACCCCCAGCCGCGGCCGGCCGTCCACAGCCCCGCTCTGCGAAGTCGGCGGGACACGGGGCGGGCCCGCGAAGTCGCCGGACCCAGGGCGGGCCCGCAACGGCGGCAGCTCAGAGAGGTCGACTGGATGGTGCCACCGGATCGGGCAGTACGCCGCGGCCGGTGAGGTCGTGGTCCACCCGCGCCGCGCAGGCCCGTCCCTCGGCGATCGCCCACACCACCAGGCTGGCGCCTCGCTGCGCGTCGCCGCAGCAGAAGACACCCGGGGTGGTCGTCTCCCAGCCGTCGTCGACCAGGACGGTGCCGGTGCGCGGGTCGAGCTCGACGTCGAGCTGGTCCAGCAACGGCGCAGAGTCGGGACCGACGAAGCCCGCCGCCAGCAGTACGAGATCCGCGGGCAGGTCCTCCTCGCTGTCGCGTACGACGTGGAACCACCGGTGGCCGCGCGCGTCGAACCGCCGCTCGACCACAGCCGTCCGCACCTGGCGTACGTGGCCCAGCTCGTCGCCCTCGAAGGCGACCACCTCGCGGGACCAGTCCTCGACCACGCCCTCCTCGTGCGCGGGGGAGACCCGGTGCACCCGCGGCCACTGCGGCCAGGGATTGCTCTCCTCGTCGCGGAGCTCCGGAGGCCGGGGGTTGTGGTCGAGCTGACGGACCTCGACCGCGCCCTGCCGGTTGGCCGTACCCAGGCAGTCGGCCGCGGTGTCCCCACCGCCGATGATGACGACGTGGGACCCGTTCGCGTCGATCGCGGGCGTGCGCAGGTCCCCGGCCTCGACCCGGTTGGCCTGCGGGAGGTAGTCCATCGCCTGATGAATCCCGGCGAGCCCGCGTCCGGGCAGGTCCAGCTCGCGTGGTCGCAGCGCGCCGACCGCGAGGACGACGGCGTCGTAGCGCGCGCGAAGCCACTCACCCGACACGTCCTTCCCCGCGTCGACTCCCGGGCGGAAGCGCACACCCTCCGCGGCGAGCTGGCCGAGCCGCCGGTCGACGACCCGCTTCTCCAACTTGAAGTCCGGGATGCCGTACCGCAGCAGCCCACCGATCCGGTCGTCGCGTTCGAACACGTGGACGTCGTGCCCGGCGCGGGCGAGTTGCTGCGCGGCGGCCAGTCCCGCCGGTCCCGAACCCACCACCGCGATCCGCCGGCCGGTGCGGACCGGCGCCGGGCACGGGGCTACCCAGTCCCGCGCCCAGGCGTGTTCGATGATCGCCAGCTCGACCTGTTTGATGCTGACCGGTGCGGCGTTGATGGCGAGGACGCAGGCGGGTTCGCACGGCGCGGGGCACAGCCAGCCGGTGAACTCCGGGAAGTTGTTGGTCGCGTGCAGGGAGTCCAGGGCGCGGTGCCACTCTCCGCGGGCGACGTACTCGTTCCACTCCGGGATGAGGTTGCCGAGCGGACAGCCGGCGTGGCAGAACGGCACTCCGCAGTCCATGCACCGAGCCGCCTGGGTGCGGGCGGTCTCGGTCAACGGCGGCTGGAGCACGGCCCGCCAGTCCCGCAGGCGTTCGGCGATCGGCCGCTTGCGGAACTCCACGCGCGCGTGGTGCAGGAATCCCCAGGGTTCGGCAGGCATGGTCCGGGCGAGGTCTGGGCTGGTCTGGACGGGCTGGGTCGGACCGATGGCCGACCGGCGCGCAAAGCCGGCGTTGACAGTTGCCGACGGAGCGAGCTGACAGGCGTACGGCCATGTCGATGCTAGCGCGGGCCGCCGGTCGGCCGGTCCTTTCGGCGACGGTCCTGGCTACCGATCGCGACCCGTCCGGGTTCGGGCGTTTCGCGTGATCCACAAGGGATTCAGCCGGTACGCACCGACCTGCGGTGACGGAGGTCGCGCACCAGGCCGAGGACGACCACCACGACGGCGGCGCTCACCTGAAGCACCGGAGCGAGCCGGTGCGCGTGGTCCAGCAGCAGAGCCTCCCCGGCCGCGCCGACCACCACCGCCAGCAGCAGGGCCAGCCGGCGGAGGACGGTCTCGCGGGTCCCGTGGGTCGCGAGCTCGCTGGTGAGCATGGCGAGTGTGCCGGTGAGGTACGTCGACGCCGCCGCGGGCAGGCACAGCGCGTTGACCGCCGCGCTCTGCGACCCCATGGCCAGTCCGGCGAGCACGATGAGCCCGGCCCGCGCCACCGGCGCCGGGTCCCCGGCGGTGACCAGCCAGCCGGTGAGTACGGCGACCTGGGCGACCGCAGTGATCGACAGCGCCACGGTGATCCGCGGCGGCCACGGATCCTGTGGGTTGGAACGCGCGGTGCGCAGCAGGCGGGACACGAAGAACACGCCGGCGACGAACGCCGCGATGGCGAACGCCGACGGCAGGAGATCCGGTACCGGCTGGGCCTTCCCGGCGGCGAGTCCGGTGAGCACGAGGTTGCCGGTCATCACGCTGGTGAACGCGCCACCCAGGGCGGCGAAGCTGAGCGCGTCGGTCGCGCCGGAGCCCAGCGCCAGCAGGGTGAGCGCCGTCGTCGGCGGAGGCGGCGGCCGGTGCGCAGGCGGAGATGCGGGTGTCGGCGAGGCCGGTGGCGTACCGGGCGGGCGGGGCAGATCGGGCGGTTCGGTCATAGCCCCACCGACGATTTCACAGGGCGGATCCAGGCGCGCCGGGGAGGTTCGGCGGCGCGCCGGAGGAGTTCGGCCCGCCGAGTCGGCATCGTTTCCCGTTGGTCGTTGCGGGGTCGTCGCCCGGTATGTACGTTCCCCATGGACACACCGCCCGCCATGGTCGGCGGTACGGGGCCGCACGCCCGGGCGGTGTTCGAGCGGGAGGTCCGCCATGCGGATCGCGGTGGTCGGTGGCAGCCTGTCGGGGCTGCTCGCGGCGACGCTTCTCGGCAGGCGCGGGCACGAGGTGATCGTGCTCGACCGCGACGACGTGGCGCCGGCGGGCGACCCGGAAGCCGCCGCGGCGACGGCGTTCCGCGCGGGCGCACCCCAGATCGTCCAGTTGCACGTTCTCCGGCCACTTGGCCGGTTGCCCGTGCGCGAACATCTTCCGGACGTGTACGCGGGCTGGCTGGACGCCGGCGTCGTGGAGCACTCCCTCGTCCAGCAAATGCCGCCCACCCTGGCCGACCGGTCGCCGCGGCCGGGCGACGACGAGCTCGCCATGTTGTTGTTCCGGCGTTCGACCATCGACTGGGTGATTCGGCGGACGGTCGCCGCGGAGCCCGATGTCACCGTGCGTTCGGGCGTACGGGTCACCGGCCTGACGGCGACCGCCGGGGACCCGCCACGGGTGACCGGGGTGACCACCGACGTCGGGCCCGTCGGGGCCGACCTGGTTCTGGACGCGTCCGGCCGGCGTACCCGGATCGACCACTGGCTGCGGGGGATCGGCGCGCGGCCCACCGAGGTCACCGCCGCCGAGTGCGGCGTCTCCTACTACACCCGTTACTACCGGCTGCGGCCCGCGGCCACGTTGCCCGGCCCGCCGGCGACGGTGGTGAACCTCCCGATGCGGAGGTTCATGCTGGCGATGTTCGGCTGTGACCACGACACGGTGGGGCTGTGCCTGGTGCCACCGGCTGAGGACCGCGCGTTCAAGGCGGTGCGGGACCCCGCGGCGTTCACGGCCGTCGCGCGCACCGTGCCGCAGGCCGCCGCCTGGCTGGACGTGATGGACCCGGAGACCGACGTCTACCCGATGGGCGACCTGCACAACACGCTGCGCCGGTTGGTGGTGGACGGCACGCCCGTCGCGTCAGGGATCCTCGCCGTCGGTGACTCGTTGTGCACCACCAACCCGACCTTCGCCCGCGGGATCGCGTTCGCCCTGCAGGAGGTGATCCACCTGGCGGGCGCGGTGGGGGAGTACCCGGTCGAGGAGCTCACCAAGGTGATGGACGAGCTGACCTCGACCCGGATCGAGCCGTGGTTCGCCGACCAGGCGGCGATCGACGCCGCCCGGCTGGCCGCGTTGCGGCGAGAGCTTCGAGGTACACCAGCTGGGCCGGCTGGGCCGGCTGGGCCGGCTGGGCCGGCTGGGCCGGCCGAGTCGGCCGAGTCGGCCGAGTCGGAGTGGGCGGCTGGGGCGGTCGAAGGGGCCGACGGGCGGGTCGATCTCACCTCGTTGCGTCAGGCGGCCGGCTTCGATCCCGAACTCTTCCGCGCCCACGTCCGGCTGCTCGGCATGCTCACCCCGGCCGAGGAGGTCCTGGCCGATCCGGCGGTCGTACGCCGGGTTCGGGAGATCCTGGGCAGCGTCGGCCGGCCGCCGCTGCCGGACCCGTCTGACGACGAACTCGCCGCGGCGCTGGCGGCGGGATAGGGCGTACGAAGACAAAGACGCCTTGCCCACCGGCTCGAGTCAGGTCGCGGGTGAGGCGCTGCGCACGGTCAGGGGCGGTCCAGCGGATCATGGCCGGTTCGCGTGCCCCCGCATCCCGCCCGGCCGCGTCGTCGTCGCGCGTAGGACACCGCTACGCGATTTCTTCTCCGCCCTGCCGGACGGGCGCGGATGACTCGCTCTCTACTCGGCCCTGATCCGCTGGACGGACCCCAGCCCGGCGATGAGGATGTCCAGGCCGGCCTCGAAGTCGCGGTCGATCTCCGCCGCGTCCGCTGCGTCGAGCAGGTCGCCCAGTGAGCCGTTGATCTCGGCGAGGACGAACCCGGAGACGAACGTCAACAGCACGTTGCCGATCCGGCCCACCTCGGCGTCGGGGAGACCGGCGCGCCGCAACGTGTGGCACAGCGCTCCCCACAGTGGCCCCTCGCGCTGGATGAACCCGGGGTGCGCCAGCAGGTAGACGATCAGCTTGCTGTGCTGGTGGGCGAGCGTGCGGAAGCTGTGCCCGATCTGGCGCAGCTGCTCCGGCCACGGTGTGTCGTCGTCGGCGGAGGCGATCCTCAGGTCGGCCACGGCCAGCCGGGAGATGCCCTGCAGCAGCGCCGCCTTGTTGGGCACGTGGTGGTACAGCGACATCGGGTTGACGTCCAGGGCCGCGGCGAGCTTGCGCATGCTCAGGCCGTCGATGCCGTCTGCATCGACCATCGCGAGCGCCGTGGCGTGGATGAGCTCGGGCGTGAGATGCGGCGGCTCCTTCCGCTCCTTCCGCGCCGGTCGCGCCTGCCGCGTCCGGCCTGACCTGGTGACCATGGCTCGTACAGTATCAGCCATACGGTGTATGGTAGCCAGTCATACGGTGTATGGCTGCCCCCACCTCGGGTGGCCCGGACCCGACGAGGAAGTGACGATCATGGCCGACCTGCTCCCCATACCCGGCCCGCGCGGCGTCCCGGTGCTCGGCAACACCCTCCAGGTGCCTGCCGACGGACCGAGTGCCCACTTCGCCGACCTGGCGCGGGAGTACCCCGAGGGGATCTTCCGGCTGGAGTTCGCCGGCCGGCAGGTGATCTTCGTCTACGACCCCGACCTCGTGACCGAGGTGTCTGACGAGTCACGCTTCTACAAGCCGATCGACCCGCCGCTCAGCCACGTTCGCGACTTCGGCGGTGACGGCTTGTTCACCGCCCGGTCGGACGAGCCGGCCTGGGGTCAGGCGCACCGGATCCTGATGCCGGCGTTCAGTCAGCGTTCGATGAAGGCGTACTTCCCGCAGATGCTGGAGGTCGCCCAGCAACTCCTCGGCAAGTGGCACGACCGGCAGGGCACCGACCTCGAGGTGGCCGAGGACATGACCCGGCTCACCCTGGACACGATCTCCCTCACCGGCTTCGGCCACCGCTTCAACTCCTTCGAAGCAGAGGAACTCCACCCGTTCCTGCAGGCGATGGGCAACGCGCTGGTCGAGGCGATGATGCGAATGCGGCAACTGCCGTTCGTCACCAGCATGCGCCGGGGGCAGGAGCGTGCGTACCGCAACGACATCCAGACCATGCAGAGCCTCGTCGACGAGGTCATCCGCGCACGCCGCGCGGAGGGACGGACCGGCGGCAGCGACCTGCTCGGCCTGATGCTGGACGCCTCCGACCCCACCACCGGCGAGCGCCTGAGCGACGAGAACATCCGCAACCAGGTGTTGACATTCCTCATCGCCGGTCACGAGACCACCAGCGGGCTGTTGTCGTTCGCGCTGTATCTGCTGCTGCGCAACCCGCACGTGCTTGCCCAGGCCTACGCCGAGGTCGACCGGCTGCTGCCGGGTGACAGCGTTCCCACGTACGAGACGGTGATGAGGCTGGACGTCATCCCACGCGTTCTCGACGAGACGCTGCGCCTGTGGTCGCCGATCCCGAGTATCGGGCTCACGGCGTACGAGGACACCGTGCTCGGCGGGCGCTATCCGGTCGCCAAGGGGCAGAAGATCAGCGTCCTGCTCGCGCCGCTGCACACGCACCCGGGTGCGTGGGAGCGACCGGACGAGTTCGACATCGACCGGTGGCTGCCCGAACGTAAGGCCGAACACCACCCGCACGCGTACAAGCCGTTCGGGAACGGCGAGCGGGCCTGCATCGGCCGGCAGTTCGCGCTCACCGAGGCCCGGCTGGCCCTCGCGCTGCTGCTGCAGAAGTTCGCGCTGTCCGACCCGCACTCGTATCACATGCATGTCAAGCAGACCTTGACAATCAAGCCGGAGGGCTTCACCGTACGGGTACGGGAGCGCCGACCGCACGAGCGGGCGTTGCCGGGTGCGACTGCCGGCGACTCCCGCGAGTCCGGTGCTGCGGCTGCCGCGTCCGCGCTGGACGTGCGGGCGGTGGGCGTCTCGCTGCGGGTGGCGTACGGCTCCAACCTCGGCAGCACCGAGGACCTCGCGCACCTGGTGGCCGAGCGGGCCCGCCAGTCCGGGTTCGAGACCACGCTGACGACGCTGGACGAACTCGCTGCCGACATACCCACCGACGGCCTGCTCGTGGTGGTGACCGCGAGCTACAACGGCAAGGCGCCCGACAACGCGCAGCGCTTCGACCGGCTGCTGGAGGACGGCGTGCTGGCGCCGGATTCCCTTGCCGGGTTGAGGTTCGCCGTCCTGGGTGCCGGCAACACCCAGTGGGCGACCTACCAGGCGTTCCCCAGGCGGGTGGAGGCCGGACTGCTCGCCGCCGGTGCGACCGCGGTGGTGCCACGCGGTGAGGCCGACGCGGCCGGTGACTTCGACGGGATGGCGGAGGCCTGGCTGGGTGAGCTGTGGACTGCGCTGGCACAGGAGTACGGCGCGGACGCCAGCGCCGCGGACGGACCACGCTACCGGCTGGAGGTGCTCACCGAGGCCGACATCCGGCCGGCGGTGGTGTCCGAGCAGGCCGTCCCACTCACGGTCGTGAGCAGCGAGGACCTGGTCGGCGACGCGACCGGCCTGTGGGACTTCGCCCTGGAGGCGCCGCGTCCGGCGGCCCGGTCGGTGGTGCTCGAGCTCCCCGAGGGAATGACGTACCGGACCGGAAACCACCTGGCGGTGTTCGCGAAGAACGATCCCGAGCTGGTGGCCTGGGCGATGCGTCAGCTGCGCCTACGCCACGACCAGGTGGTCCGGCTGTCCCAGGAGGATGGCCGGCGCACGCACCTGCCGGTGGACGTACCGGTGTCGGCCGAACTGCTGCTCACGGAGTTCGTCGAACTGCAGGAGGTGGCTACCAGGGCGCAGCTGCGCACCCTGCTCCGGTACACCGGTTGCCCCTGGACGACCCGCGAGATCGAGGCGCTGTGCGGTGAGGAGCCGGAGGCGCAGCAGCGGTACGCCGACGAGATCCTCGCCAAGCGGGTGTCGGTGCTCGGCATGCTGGAACGCTTTCCCGCGGTCGAGTTGCCGCTCGCGGCGTTTCTGGAGCTGGCAGGCCCGATCCGGCCGCGGTTCTACTCCATCTCCTCCTCGCCGGCGGTCGACCCGCGCCGGCCCAGGTTGACGGTCGGTCTGGTGGAGGGTCCGGCCTGGGCGGGAACGGGCGAGTACCGCGGGCTGTGCTCCCAGTACCTCGCGCGGCTGGAGCCCGGCGACGTGATCTACGGCTACGTGCGTACCCCGGCTCCGGCGTTCGAGCCCCCGGCCGATCCGGCCACGCCGATGGTGCTGGTCGGCCCGGGGACCGGCATCGCGCCGCTGCGCGGCTTCGTCGAGGAGCGGGCCGCCTTGGCGGCGGCGGGTGAACTGGTCGGCCCGGCGTTGCTGTTCTACGGCTGCCGGCACCCCGAGCACGACTGGTTGTACGGCTCGGAGTTCGCGGAGTGGGAGCGGGCCGGTGTGGTGACCGTCCACTCGGCGTACTCGGCGGTGCCCGATCATCCGTACCGCTTCGTGCAGGATGCCCTGCTGGCACAGGGCGACGCGGTGTGGGCGGCGCTAGCGGAGGGCGGTCACTTCTACGTGTGCGGCGACGGAGCGCGGATGGCGCCGGCGGTGCGTGCGGCGCTGCTGGAGATCTTCTGCCGGAACACGGGCGAAGCCGCTGCGGGCGCCGAGGAGTGGCTGGCCGACCTCGAGCGGGCAGGCCGCTACCAGCAGGACGTCTTCGCCTGAGTAGACGTGAGTCACGCCGAGAGGCGTCGAGGTGGCAACTGTGAACGGTTGCGTCATGCGGCGCCCTCGGCCGCTCACTGTCGGGTCTTCCGGCGTTCGGATCCCTGTCCTTATGGGCGGAGGACGCGGCGCTGCGGAGCTGCCGCCGATGACAGCTGTCCTGCCCCGGCCACTCCCGAACTGTCACGGGAGACCTGCCGGACGTGACTGTTGACCGGAGGACTGTCGAAGCGGGCGGACGACCTGGCCACCGACAGTCGGAAAGCCCCGAACGACGAGATCGAGGATGGCGCGATGTCGGACACCAACGCGGATACACACGCCGGCACCAACGCCGGCACCGACGCCGGCACAGACACCAGGCAACTGCTCGACGCCCTCTACCGGGACGGGCTCGCCCACGACGCCGCGCAGGAGGACCGACTGCTCCGCCGCCGCAATCTCGAGCCCGAGGCAGCCACCCTGCTGTCCGTGGTGCTCCAGTCGATGGGCGCCACCTCGATGGCGGAGATCGGCACGTCGAACGGATACTCCGCGATCTGGTTCGCCTCCGCGCTGGCCCGGCGAAACGGCCGGTTGCTGAGCGTGGACGTCGACGCCTCCGTGCAGGCGCAGGCGCGCACCAACCTGGAGGCCGCCGGGCTGGCCGCGACCGTCGAACTCAGGACCGCCGACGGTGGCGCCGTCCTGGCCGAGCTACCCGACGCGGGCCTCGACGTGTTGTTCCTCGACTCCGAGCGCCCGGAGTACCCGCACTGGTGGCCGCATCCGGTGCGGGTGCTGCGCCCCGGAGGCCTGCTCGCCGTCGACAACGTGCTCTCCCACCCCGAGGAGGTGGCGGAGTTCCGTGCGCTGGTGGAACGCTCCGCCGAACTGGAGTCGACGGTGGTGCCCGTCGGCAAGGGCTTGTTGCTCGCCACCCGGCTGGGGACATAACCAACAGTCCGCCTCACCGGCTCGAGGACAGAACTAGCCGTTCACCTGGTCGAGGATCGGCCAGAGGTCCTCGTGGCCGGTCATGGTGGCGTAGTCGTACTGGCTCCCGCCTACCGCGCCGCCGTCGCGCACCGCGTCGACGAACGCCTGCACGCGGGCCGGCGTCACCGGCGTACTGCCCTCGCCGATGACTCCGCCCTCGACGTGTACCCGGCGGCCGGTGAGCGCTCTCGTCCTCGTCGTCTGGTCCTTCACCCAGGTGTAGACCTGCGACGCGGAGAAGTTCGACCTGAACGACCACAGCGCCATGGGTACGACGGCCTCGCTGTTCGGCCCGATCGATGCCCAGGGGAAACCCTCCCAGCGGTTCCCGGGATCGGTGCCGAAGGGCGAGGGCACGATCGCCCCGATCACCGCGGGCGTACGGGTACGCACCTGCTGCAGGTGGGTGACCAGCCGCTGGTTGAACTGGGCGTGGGTGACCTCGCCGTCGGAGCCGAACCGTTCGATGTCGACGCCCACCGCGTCGAACCGCTGCCCGGCCGGGCTGACGTAGGAGCCGATCGCCACGGTGCGGCGTACGTCGCGTTCGAGGTCGCCGTAGCCGGGGACGTACCACCCGACGACCCGGATGCCGGCCGCGTGTGCGGCGTCCAGCCACTGGCCCATCTCGGTCTCGTCGAAGAAGTCCCGTGCGCTGTTGAACCGCGCGGTGCCGAGGTAGAGCGTCCGTACGTCACGCGCGCGCATGTCGGCCACCGACGACGCCGGATCGAGGGTGGCGTAGTCCAGGGTGTCCACCCAGGTGCCGAGCCTGCGGAACGCGGCGTAGGCGTCCACGGAGGTCCACGCGCTCCAGGTGCCGGTCGGCCTCGGCCGTACCGACTCGTACTGGAAGCCGTTCGGCGACCATCCGAGGACCCGCACCGCCGCGTCCCCGTCGGTCGCGGTCGGACCGGAGGAGAACGTGCCGCCCAACGCCGTCCACGACGTCCATGCCGATCCCGTCCACCGCAGCAGCCGCATGCTGTTGCCGCTGCCGCGCGCCGCGACGTCCAGCAGGTCCGTGCCCGGGGAGGCCGCCGCGGGCTGGGAGTTCAGCAGGGTGGTGGTACCGCCGACCCGCACCCAGGAGTGCCACCGCCCGCCGCCGAACCACTTCTGCGACAGGGTGTTGTCGACGTTGCGGACGAACACGTCCACTCGACCCGGGCCCCACGAGGTGGCCGCCGGGCTGGACGACATGACGCCGCCCAGGCGTTCCCACGCCGACCACCTGCCGGCCGCGAACGCCTTGTGGGACAGGCCGTTGTCGACGTTGCGGACGAACACGTCCAGCAGGCCGGGACCCTGGGACGCGACGGCAGGCGCCGAGGTGAGGATGCCGCCCAGGCGTTCCCAGCTCTGCCAGCCGCCGGAGGTGTACGCGCGGTGCCACAGGGCGTTGTCCGTGCCGCGGGCGAAGACGTCCATGCGTCCGGGCGCCCACGAGACGGCCGCCGGCTGGGATGCGAGGTCGCCGCCGAGATTGAGGGTTCGCGTCCACGAGCCACCCGGATACCGGATCTGCTGCAGTAGGTCGCCACCGGACGAGGTGTTGAACAGGTCCGTGCGGCCGGGACCGTTCGACGTGACCGCCGGGCTGGTGCGTTCGGCCGACGGAAGCGGAATCGCCGCCGCCGTGACGGACGAACCCGCCGACGCCGGGGGCGAGCCCGCGGCCGCGGCGGGCGTACCTGCCGCGGCCACGCTCAGCGCCCCCGCGAGCAGCAGGGCCGCCGTACCGGCGACCCGGGCCCGCACGCCCACTCCTGGCAGAGATCCGCGTACCGCACGCATCATGGCTTCGCACCGACTCTCCGACACCGCCGCGCCCACACCGGAACGAGGCGAAACCGACCCCTGTGAACCGTCCGATCCCGGACAGTCGGACAGTAACGCCTCGCGCGGCAGAAAGACGGCGGAACGGCCGAACCTCTCGATCTTGCCGACCTGCCGAACCCGTCGACCCTGTCAAACCTGTCGAACCTGTCGAACCTGGTGAACCGAACGTCAGGCCCGGCCTGATGGCGAAGTCGGGCAACCGCCGACCGGCCGACACCCGGCACGCGCGAACGTCGGCAGCCGCAGGGCGCGCAGTTCCTAGGGTCGGAGCATGGCGTACTTCACGTTCACCATGGCCGCGATCGTGGTGGGTGCCCTCGTACACACCCTGGTGGACCATTCGCCCCAGCGGCGCACCCGCCCCCGGGTGATCGAGCTGTGGCTGCTGTGGTTCGTGGTGGGCGGCGGCGTGTGGTCGATCTTCGGCGGACTCAGCCACCTCGGTCCCAACTCCGGCGAGGTCGCGGCGTCGGTCGGGTACGCCCGGAGCTTCTTCCAGTGGAGGGTGGGCTGGGCCGACATCGCGGTCGGTGTGCTCGGCGTGGGCTGCGTCCGGAAGCGGGACAGCTGGCTCACCGCGGCCGTCGTCGCGCTCACGGTTGTGTACTGGGGCGACGCGGTGGGGCACGTCATGCAGCTGATCGCGCACGACAACACCGCGACGGCCAACGTGGGAGCCATTCCGGTCGACGTGCTGCAGCCGTTGGTCGCGGTGGTGCTGCTCGTCGAGTACCGACGGCACCAACCGGCCGCCGGACGGACCACGACCGGCCCCAAGGTCGCCGACTGACGTGGCAGACTCGGCGGGCGACCGGTTCGCGGATCTTGGAGGTGCCGAACGCGCCCTTGGTCCCGCGGAGAGCAGCCCCACGCCCGGAAGGAAACCATGCGCCAGCTGCGCTACGACGAACTCACCGTGTCAGTCGCTCCGACTGCGGAGGCGGCCGGAGCCGCCGCTGCTGAACGCTTCGCGGCGGCCGTACGCGCCGAACTCGCCACCGTCGAACCAGGGGACGCGGTGGCGGTGATCCTGGCCACCGGCAACTCGCAGTTCGGCTTCGTGCGCGCCGTGCGCGAACGCGACGACATCGACTGGTCGCGGGTGGTCGTGTTGCACATGGACGAGTACGCCGGTATGTCCGCGGACCATTCGGCGAGTTTCCGACGGTGGTTCGCCGACCAGTTGCTGCCGTACGTCACGCCGCGGGAGTTCCACGGCATCCGCGGTGACCACGAGCCGGTCGAGGAGGAGCTGGCCCGGTATTCCGGGCTGCTCGCCGACCTCGACCCGGCCGTGTGCGTGATGGGCATCGGCGAGAACGGCCACCTGGCGTTCAACGACCCGCCCGCCGACTTCGGCACCACCGAACTGGTCCACCTGGTGGAGCTGGACGAGGCGTGCCGGCGCCAGCAGGTCGGTGAGGGCCACTTCCCGTCGCTGGCGCAGACGCCGACGCGGGCGCTGTCGCTGACCGTGCCCGCCCTGATCCGTCCGCGGACGGTTCTGGTGGTGACGCCGGAGGCACGCAAGGCGGACGCCGTCCGCAGTGCACTGGAGGGCCCGGTCACGCCCGACTGCCCGGCGTCGATCCTGCGCACCGTCGGCCACGCGCAGCTCTTCCTCGACGAGGAGTCGGCCGGGACGTTGCGCGACCAGGTCGGCTGACCCGGGCGGTCAGGCGCGGTTCGGGCGCGGTTCAGGCGCGGTTCGGTTCGGTGGCGGGACCGACGGCGGTCACGGTGAGCACGGCCGTGCCCGCCTCGTCGGAGGCGGCCAGGTCGACCTCCGCGGTGATGCCCCAGTCGCGGTCGCCGTTCGGGTCGTCGAAGATCTGCCGGACCAGCCACCGGCCGGGCTCGGTCGTGGTGTCCACGACGAGGAACGCCGGGCCGCGCGCGTCCGGACCGGTTCCGATCGAGTCGTACTCCGCGAAGTACTCCCCCAAGGCCGCGGCCCACGCGCCGGCGTCCCACCCGGACTCGGCGTCGAGCTCGCCGAGCTCGTCGGAGCGGCGCAGGGCCGCCAGCTCGACCCGGCGGAACAGCGCGTTGCGGACGAGCACCCGGAACGCCCGGGCGTTCGACGTCACCGTCAACGGCTCCTTGACGCCGATGCCCGGAGCGCCGGCCGACAGCTCCTCCTCGGACGGGTTGCGCAGACGTTCCCACTCGTCCAGCAGGCTGGAGTCGACCTGGCGGACCAGCTCGCCCAGCCACTCGATCAGGTCGGTCAGCTCCTCGGTCCGGGCGTCCTCGGGCACGGTCTGCCGCAGCGCCTTGTACGCGTCGGCGAGGTAGCGCAGCACCAGTCCCTCCGAGCGGGTCAGGCCGTACAGCCCGACGTACTCCACGAACGTCATCGCCCGCTCGTACATGTCGCGCACGACCGACTTCGGCGAGAGCTCGTGGTCGGCGACCCAGGGATGCCCGCGCCGGTACATCTCGTACGCCGCGTCGAGCAGGTCGGCCAGCGGCTGCGGGTGGGTGACGTCCTCCAGCAGCTCCATGCGCTCGTCGTACTCGATGCCCTCCGCCTTCATCGCCGCGACCGCCTCACCCCGAGCCTTCTGGCGCTGGGCGGACAGCACCTGCCGCGGGTCGTCCAGCGTGGACTCGATCACGGACACGACGTCCAGTGCGTACGTCGGTGACTCCTTGTCCAGCAGCTCGATCGCGGCCAGCGCGAACGGCGACAGCGGCTGGTTGAGGGCGAAGTCCCACTGCAGGTCGACGGTCAGCCGGACCCGCCGTCCGGTCTCGTCGGGTTCGTCCAGCTGCTCCACCACGCCACCGGCGAGCAGCGCGCGGTAGATCGCGATCGCCCGGCGGATGTGCCGGCGTTGCGCGGCCGGCTCCTCGTGGTTGTCGGTGAGCAGGTGGCGCATCGCCGCGAACGCGTCACCGGGCCGGCCGATGACGTTCAGCAGCATCGCGTGGCTGACCGCGAAGCTGGACGTGAGCGGCTCGGGTTCGGCTGCGACCAGCCGCTCGAACGTCGGCCTGCCCCAGCCGATCGTGCCCTCCGGCGGCTTCTTGCGTACGACCTTGCGGCGCTTCTTCGGGTCGTCGCCGGCCTTGGCGAGCGCCTTCTCGTTCTCCACCACGTGTTCGGGCGCCTGCACGACGACGGTGCCGAGCGTGTCGTAGCCGGCGCGCCCGGCCCGCCCGGCGATCTGGTGGAACTCCCGCGCCTTGAGCAGCCGCACCTTCTGCCCGTCGTACTTCGACAGGCCGGTGAACAGCACCGTGCGGATCGGCACGTTGATGCCCACACCGAGGGTGTCGGTGCCGCAGATCACCTTCAGCAGCCCGGCCTGGGCGAGCGTCTCCACCAGCCGGCGGTAGCGGGGCAGCATGCCGGCGTGGTGGACGCCGATGCCGTGCCGGACCAGCCGGGACAGCGTACGGCCGAAGCCGGCGGTGAACCGGAAGTGACCGATCATCGCCGCGATCGCGTCCTTCTCCGCCCGGGTGCACATGTTGACGCTCATCAGCGCCTGCGCGCGTTCCAGCGCGGCCGCCTGGGTGAAGTGGACGACGTAGACCGGCGCCTGGTGGGTGCCGAGGAGGTCCTCCAGCGTCTCGTGCAGGGGAGTGGTGACGTAGGAGAACACCAGCGGCACCGGGCGCTCGGACGCGTGCACCAGGGTGGTCGGCCGCCCGGTCCGCCGGGTCAGATCCTCCTCGAACCTGCTGACGTCGCCCAGCGTCGCCGACATCAGCACGAACTGCGCGTGCGGCAACTCGATCAGCGGCACCTGCCAGGCCCAGCCCCGGTCGGGCTCGGCGTAGAAGTGGAACTCGTCCATCACCACCTGGCCGACGTCGGCGTCCGGCCCGTCGCGCAACGCGATGTTGGCGAGGATCTCCGCCGTGCAGCAGATGATCGGTGCGTCGGCGTTGACGCTTGCGTCCCCGGTCTGCATGCCGACCTTGTCGGCGCCGAACATCTCGCACAGCGCGAAGAACTTCTCCGACACCAGCGCCTTGATCGGTGCGGTGTAGTAGGTCCGTCTGCCCTGTGCCATCGCGGCGAAGTGGGCACCGGCGGCGACCAGGCTCTTGCCGGACCCGGTCGGGGTGGCAAGGATCACGTTGGCGCCGGAGACGATCTCGATCAGCGCCTCTTCCTGGTGGGGATAGAGGGTGAACCCGCGTTCGCCGGCCCAGCTGGCGAAGGCCTCGTAGAGGGAGTCCGGATCGGTGTCGGCAGGGTCGGCCGGCGGGTGCAGCCGCGTCAGCTGCGTGGCGGCCAGCGAGGGGGTGGGAAGGGCGGACGTGGACGGCGGGGACAACGGATCAGTGAGCGACATGGCGCTTCCATCGTGCCCTACGCCGTGCGTGGCGGCCCACCCGCGCCGGGCGCGGGTGGGCCGCCACGGGCCCCGGCCGAGGTCGGCGCCTCAGCCGAGGTCGACCGTGGGGTACAGCGGGTGGTTCGACAGCAGGTCGGCGGCCTGCTGGGAGACCCGGGTGGCCACCGCCTCGTCGAGCACGTGCGAGGCCTTCGACGGGGCACCCTGTTTGGTGGTGCCCGGCTTGGTCTGGGCGAGCACCGTGTCGATCAGTCCGGCCACCTCGTCCAGTTCGGCGGTGCCGAGGCCGCGGGTGGTGAGCGCGGGGGTGCCGAGCCGGATGCCGGAGGTGTACCACGCGCCGTTGGGGTCCTGCGGGACGGCGTTGCGGTTGGTGACGATGCCCGACTCCAGCAGCGCCGCCTCGGCCTGCCGGCCGGTGAGGCCGTACGACGACACGTCCAGCAGGACGAGGTGGTTGTCGGTGCCCCCGGTGACCAGCTTCGCCCCGCGCCTGGTGAGCCCCTCGGCCAGCGCCTTCGCGTTGTCCACGATCCGCTGGGCGTAGTCGCGGAAGTCCGGCTGCCGGGCCTCGGCCAGCGCGACCGCCTTCGCCGCCATCACGTGCGGCAGCGGGCCGCCGAGCACCATCGGGCAGCCGCGGTCGACCTGGTCGGCGAGCTCGGGCTGGCACAGGACCATCCCGCCGCGCGGGCCGCGCAGCGACTTGTGCGTCGTGGTGGTGGTGATGTGGGCGTGCGGCACCGGGTCGTAGTCGCCGGTGAGCACCTTGCCCGCGACCAGGCCGGCGAAGTGGGCCATGTCGACCATGAACGTCGCACCGACCTCGTCGGCGATCTCGCGCATCGTCGCGAAGTTGATCAGCCGGGGGTACGCCGAGTAGCCGGCGACCAGGATCAACGGGCGGAACTCCTGCGCCGCCCGGCGCACCTCGTCGTAGTCGATCAGGCCGGTCCGCGGGTCGGTGCCGTAGCTCCTCTGGTCGAACATCTTGCCGGAGATGTTCGGCCGGAACCCGTGGGTGAGGTGGCCGCCCGCGTCGAGGGACATGCCGAGCATCCGCTGGTTGCCGAGCTCGCGGCGCAGCTCGAACCAGTCCTGCTCGGACAGGTCGTTGACCTGGCGGACCTGCGCCTTCTCCAGCGCGGGCGCCTCGACCCGGTTGGCCAGCACCGCCCAGAACGCCACCAGGTTGGCGTCGATCCCCGAGTGCGGCTGGGCGTAGGCGTGCGGGGCGCCGAAGAGCTCGCGGGCGTGCTCGGCTGCCAGCGCCTCCACGGTGTCGACATTCTGGCAGCCGGCGTAGAAGCGGCGCCCGATGGTGCCCTCGGCGTACTTGTCGCTGAGCCAGTTGCCCATCGCCAGCAGGACCGCCGGCGAGGCGTAGTTCTCACTCGCGATCAGCTTCAGGGACTCGCGCTGGTCGTGCAGTTCGGCGCCGATCGCGGCGGCGACCCGGGGCTCGACCCGGGCGATCACGTCCAGTGCGCTCCGGAACGCGGTCGACTCGGTGCTGTTCGCCGGGCTGTTCGCCGGGCTGTTCGCCGGGCTCTTCTGGGGGCTGTCCTTCGGGCTGTCCGGGGCGGACGCGGGGCTCATGGGGACCTCCTGTGGCGTACGGAAGGGGGCCCAGGCGCACGGCACTCCGTCCTTCGACGAGGCCGCTTCCCGATGGTCGATCCCATCCCAACGCGCCAGTCACGGCCTGCACCGAGGCTACCGTGGCCGGTCGTCCGCGTGCAGCCACCCGTACCCGGACACAGGGGTACAGGCCGCGCCGAGGCTGGCTGGCCCACCAACGTCGCGACGATCCGCCCGGGCGGGCCATGTCCTCCAAGGCCCCCATGTACGGCCGTGCCCGCCCGGACCGGGACGGTCCGCCACGGCCGGATGCGCTTCGGCCCGGGTTGGGCGGCGCCCTCTCCGGCGTTTGTGCCCTCATCCACCCGCCTGTGTGGACACTGGGATGAGGAATGTCTCAGGGACTTCTCTGGGCGGAACCGTTTCCGCAGGTCAGAGGCGGTACGCCGACCGCGGGGCCGAAGGCTCCGAGCGTCGGGGGGTGAGGTTGTGGCGGCGCAGAAGGGACAGCACGGCGACTCGGGCAAGCCGGAGGAGTCGCAGGGGCGGACGTGGGTCCGCTCGCTGGGAATGATCGGTTTGGTCTTCCTGGTGCTGGCGGCCCTGATCGAGACGATCACGGCCGGTACGCAGCGTCCGGTGGTGGGCGGGCTCGCCCTGCTCGCCGTCGCCGCGTTCGTGATAGCCGGGGTGGGGCGGCTGACCGAGCCGGAGAGCGTGCGCGCCGCCCGGGCGCAGGCCGCGGACGGGCCGGCGGACTCCGGTGAACGGACCGGACCCTGGCAGGAGGACGACGCTCCGTGGCGGGAGGACGCCGAGGGGCCCTGGCAGGAGGAGGGCCGGGAGGGCGGTGAAGGCGAAGGCGGCTGGAACGAGGGCGAGGGGCCGTGGAGCGAGCGCGGCGAGCCCAGCGCACCGGCCGAGCGTTCCGGCGGCTGGCAGGGCGAGCCGCCCGGAGCCCGCTCCGGTGCCCGCACCCAGACCCAGCCGGCCACCCGAGTGCCCGGCCAGCGGCGGGAGCGCGGACGTAAGGCGCCGCAGGTTCCCGAGCGGACGTTCCCCCGGCTGTCGGAGCTGTCCGAGGCGGTGCTGGGACCGACGCCGACGCACTACGCCCACCGCGGCCAGGCGCCGTACGTACGCCGTCCGGCCGCGGACGGCCGGCTGGCCGCACTGCTGAACTCCGACGGTCCGCCGTTCCCGTTCGTGGTCGTGGTCGGTCCTTCGAAGGCCGGCAAGTCGCGCACGGTGGTCGAGGCCGTGCGGTCGGTGCTCGGCGGCCGGGACCCGGCCGTGTTCGTACCCGGCAGCGGCGAGGAACTCGCCGAGGCCCTGCGCGAGGAGGAGGCGCTACCCCGCGGCCGTCAGCCGTGGGTGGTGTGGCTGGACGACGTCACCGCGGCCGACCTGGTCCACCTGTCCGCGGACACACTGGACCGTGCTGCCCGGCACGCGATGATCGTGGCGAGCATGACCGACGAACGCTGGGACCAGGTGCTGGACAGCACCGGCGACGTGGCGGCCACCGCCAAGGCGGCGTTGCGCCGGGCGACGAAGGTGCCGCTGGACTTCGAGCTGACCGTACGCGAGCGCGCGGAGGCCGAGCAGCTGTACCCGCAGCTGCAGATCAACGCCAGCATCGGCGAGGCGCTGATCGGCGGGGACCAGCTGGTGGCGAAGTTCCGCGCCGGCCGGGACGGGGAACCCGCCGGCTACACGATCGTGCAGGCGGCGGTGGACGCGCGGCGGGCCGGGCTGAACCGGCCGCTCACCGAGTCCGAACTCCGCGGTCTCTACCCGCTGTACCTGCGCCGGGTGCGCATCGACCTCGACCCGACCACCGCGTTGTTCGAGGAGGGCATGGCATGGGCCACCGAACCTGTCGCCTCCGAGGTCTCGCTGCTGAGTTACGTCGGTGGCGGTGCCGGGGCGGCGCCCGGTGCCATCCCGGGGATCGGCACGGGGATCGGTGCGGGCATCGGTGCGGGGGCCGGTACGTCGTTCGGCGGGGCGGCCGGCGCGGGGATCGGTGCGCGAGGAAAGCCGGCGCCGGAGAGCGCCGACGGTGCCCTGGAGATCCTGGACTACGTGGTCGCGGTCGAGGAGGGCCGCCACGGCCAGGAGGCCAGGCCGGTCTTCGACGCGATGTGGCAGGAGCTCATCGCCGCTGTTCCGCCCGATGACGCGTTCAACATCGGCATCGGCGCGAGCCTGCGCGGCAACCAGTCCGCCGCCGAACTCGCGTTCCGCAAGGTGCTCGACCTCGACCATGCCGAGGAGGCGCCGCGGGCGGCGAACAACCTCGGCCTGCTGCTGCGCGAGCGCGGTGACGTGGCCGGCGCGCGGGCGGCGTTCCAGAAGGCGATCGACTCCGGTCACCCGGACGTGATGCCGCGGGCGGCGAACAACCTGGGTGCGCTGCTGCGCCAGCAGGGCGACGTGAGCGGTGCCCGCGGTGCGTACCAGAAGGCGATCGACTCCGGGCACACCGACGTGGTGCCCCGGGCGGCGAACGACCTGGGTTCGCTGCTGCGGGGCCAGGGCGACGTGGCGGGTGCGCGGACGGCGTACCAGCGGGCGGTCGACTCAGGGCACACCGACGTGGTGCCGTCGGCGGCGCTGAACCTCGGCATGTTGCTGAAGGACCAGGGCGACGTCGCCGGTGCGGAGACGGCGTACGAACGGGCGATGGGATCCGGCCACCCCCAGGTGGTGCCGGTGGCCGCGTTGAACCTGGGTTCGCTGCTGCGTGAGCAGGGCGACATGGCGGGTGCGCGGACGGCGTACCAGCGGGCGGTCGACTCCGGCCACGCCGAGGTGGTGCCGGTGGCCGCGTTGAACCTGGGTTCGCTGCTGCGTGAGCAGGGCGACATGGCGGGTGCGCGGACGGCGTACCAGCGGGCGGTCGACTCCGGCCACCCGGGCGTGATGCCGGTCGCCGCGCTGAACCTCGGCATGTTGCTGAAGGACCAGGGCGACCCCGAGGGCGCGGAGGCTGCGTACCAGCGGGCCGTCGACTCCGGTGACGTGGACGTGGTGCCGATGGCGGCGCTCTACCGGGGTTCGCTGCTGAAGGACCAGGGCGACCTGGTGGGTGCGGAGACGGCGTTCCAGCGGGCGGTCGACTCCGGCCACCCCGACGTCGCGCCGATGGCGGCGAACAACCTCGGTGTGCTGCTGACCGAGGAGGCCGACGTGGGCGGCGCCCGCGCGGCGTACGAGCTGGCCGTGCGGTCCGGGCACGCCGACGTGGCGCCGATGGCGGCGAACAACCTCGGTGTGCTGCTGACCGAGGAGGCCGAGGTCGACGACGCCCGGGCCGCCTACCAGGTGGCGGTGGACTCCGGGCACGCCGACGTCGCGCCGATGGCGGCACTGAACCTCGGCCTGCTGCTGGACGCGCAGGGTGACGTGGCCGGCGCGCGGTCGGCGTACGAGCTGGCGGTGGACTCCGGGCACGCCGACGTGGTGTCGGTGGCCGCGGTCAACCTGGGCACGCTGCTGCGAGACCAGGGCGATGTGGCCGGTGCGCGGTCGGCGTTCCACCTGGCGATCGACTCGGGGTTCGTCGACATCGCACCGGTGTCGGCCGGCCACCTGCGGGTGTTACTGGCCGGGCAGGGTGGTGCGGTGAACGCCCGCCCGGCGGCCCGGATCGGCGCCGACCGGGTGCGCGAGACCGCGGCGCTCGGCGCCCGGGCAGGCGAACCCGGGCCGGACATCGACGTCGAGGGCACCGACAACAACCTGGGAACCATCGAGGCCATGGAGGAGGGGCTCGGCGAGGACGAAGGGCCGAACGGGCGCCGCTAGGAAGGCCCGGGCAAACTCGCCTTGACAGCCGACCGACCGGTTCGCCTCGCCCGCGGGCAACACCAGGCACCCATCCGGGCCCGCGGGCGAGGTTCCCCTACCGGGTAGGAGGTCTCAGGGGCGCAACATCACCTTGACAGCTCGGCGTTCGTCCATCGCGGCGTACGCCTCGGGCGTCTTCTCCAGATCCAGCGTGAGGTCGAACACCCGCCCGGGCTCGATCGCGCCGGACAGCACGTCGGGGAGGAGGTCGGGGATGTACGTACGAGCCGGCGCCACGCCGCCCGCGACGTTGAGGTTGCCGGAGAACATCGCCCGGATGGGCAGCTCCGCGCCACCGGCGGGCACCCCGACGTAGCCGATCTGGCCGCCGGGCCGGGTCACCGCGAACGCCTGCTCCATCGAGCCCTTGGTGCCGACGGCCTCCAGCACCGAGTCGGCGAGCACCCCGCCGAGCAGTTCGCGTACCTTCGCGGCCCCCTCCTCGCCGCGTTCGGCCACGATGTCGGTGGCCCCGAACGCCTTCGCCAGGTCCTGCCGGGACCGGTGCCGGGACATCGCGATCACGCGCTCCGCGCCGAGCCGGCGGGCCGCGATCACCCCGCACAGGCCGACCGCGCCGTCGCCGACCACGACGACCGTTCGGCCGGGCGCGACCCGGGCGGCCAGCGCCGCGTGGTGACCGGTGCTCATCACGTCGGACAGCGTGAGCAGGCCGGGCAGCAGCGCCTCGTCGGGCGCCTCGGGGAGAGCCACCAGGGTGCCGTCGGCCTCGGGCACGCGGACGTACTCGCCCTGCCCGCCGTCCACCGGCAGGCCGTCGGCGTCCTCGCCGCCCCACGAGCCGAGCCGGTCACAGGACGTGGTGATCCCGTCGCGGCACGCCGGGCAGGTGCCGTCACTGGCGACGAACGGCGCGATGACGAAGTCGCCCGGCCGCACGGAGGTGACCTCGGCGCCGGCCTCCTCCACAACGCCGACGAACTCGTGGCCGATCGGGTGCGGCTCGACGGTGGGCACGACGCCCCGGTAGGGCCACAGGTCCGAGCCGCACACGCAACTCGCCGTCACCCTGACGATCGCGTCGGACGCGCTGCGGACGGCCGGGTCGGGGCGGTCCTCCATCCGGACGTCGCCCTTACCGTGAATGACGGCAGCTCGCATGCGCTTCCTCCAACTGGGCCTCGTGTCAGGTGGTCCCCGCGTCTGCGAGGGTCGCACAGCTGCGCCGCAGTCGCCTCGGTGGGCGTGGGCAGCGCCCGGTTGACACCCGGATGCCCCGGTTCGCCTGTAGCGTCGGGGGAATGTTGGGACTACCGGACACGATCACCGCGTGCCTGTTCGACCTGGACGGCGTGCTCACCACGACGGCCGAGCTGCACATGGAGGCGTGGAAGAAGGCGTTCGACGAGTTCCTGCGGGCACGCGACGGCGAGGGGTTCACACCGTTCACCGAGCACGACTACGCGGAGTACGTCGATGGCCGTCCTCGTGCGGACGGCGTTCGCGAGTTCCTCCGCTCGCGTGACATCACCCTGCCCGAGGGCACCCCGGACGACGCGCCGACCGAGCTCACCGTCAACGGCGTCGGCAACCGCAAGAACGAGTTCCTGGGCCAGGTGATCGCCGAACGCGGCGTGCAGCCCTTTCCCGGCTCGGTCCGATATCTCCGGGCCGTCCGCGACGCCGGGCTCGCAGTCGCCGTGGTGACCTCCTCCCGCAACGGCGAGACGGTGCTGGAGGCCGCCGGGCTCACCGACTACTACCAGGCGCTGGTGGACGGAAACGTGATCGCCGAGCGCGGCCTGAACGGCAAGCCGGCGCCGGACTCGTTCCTGGCCGGTGCGCAGGCGCTCGGGGCCAGGCCCGGCCAGGCGGCGGTCTTCGAGGATGCCCTGGCCGGCGTCCAGGCCGGGCGGGCCGGCGGCTTCGGCCACGTCGTCGGGGTCGACCGCGCCGACCAGACCGACGAGCTTCGCGCCCACGGCGCCGACGTCGTGGTGAAGGACCTCGCCGACCTACTGGAGGAGGACGCATGAGCGCCGCCGACAGCCGCGACGGCGAGCGGGCGCGGCCCAGCTACGAGGTGTCGCCGTGGCAGCTGCGCTGGAGCGGCCTGGACCTCGAGGCACTCAAGCGGACCGAGTCGACGTTCGCGTTGTCCAACGGGCACATCGGCATCCGCGGCTCCTTCGAGGAGGGCGAGCCGCACGGGCTGTCCGGCACCTACCTCAACGGCTTCTACGAGCGCCGGCCGCTGCCGTACGCCGAAGCCGGCTACGGCTATCCCGAGGACGGCCAGACCGTCGTCAACGTCACCGACGGCAAGATCATCCGGCTGCTGGTCGAGGACGAGCCGCTGGACATGCGCTACGGCGCGGCGCCCTTTCACGAACGCACGCTGGACTTCCGGTCCGGCACGCTGCGCCGGGTCACCGAGTGGGTCTCGCCGACCGGCCGGCGGGTACGCATCCGCTCCGAGCGGCTGGTGTCGTTCACCCAGCGCGCGGTGGCCGCGATCCACTACGAGGTGGAGGCGCTGGACGGCCCGCTGAACGTCGTACTCCAGTCGGACCTGCTGGCCAACGAACCCGTCGAGGTGCCCTCCGGCGACCCGCGGGTGGCCGCCGCCCTGGACCGGCCGCTGGTGTCCGACTTCATCTCGGCCGACGGCGACCACGCGGTCCTCGCCCACCACACCCGGCGCTCGGAGCTGCGGATGGCCGCGGCCATGGAGCACGAGTTCGACACCGAGTGCGACCTGCGCCGGGAGATCCAGGCCGAGGCGGACCTCGCCCGGCTGACGGTCGCCACCCAGATCTTGCCCGGCACCGTGCTGCGGATGACCAAGTACGTCGCCTACGGCTGGTCCAGCCAGCGGTCCACTCCCGCCCTGCGCGCCCAGGTGGACGCCGCCCTGGCGGGTGCGCGGCGTACCGGCTGGCAAGGACTGCTTGACGAGCAGCGTGCCTACCTCGACGACTTCTGGTCCCACGCCGACGTCGAGCTCGACGGGGACGCCGAGCTCCAGCAGGCGGTGCGGTTCGCGTTGTTCCACGTGCTGCAGGCCGGGGCCCGCGGTGAGACCCGGGCGATCCCGGCCAAGGGGCTCACCGGGCCGGGTTACGACGGGCACGCGTTCTGGGACACCGAGACGTACGTGCTGCCCGTCCTCACCTACACCCAGCCGGACGCCGCGCGCGACGCGCTGGTCTGGCGGCACTCCACGCTGGACAAGGCGTGCGCCCGGGCCCGCCAGCTCGGCCAGGCGGGTGCCGCGTTCCCCTGGCGGACCATAGACGGCCAGGAGTGCTCGGGATACTGGCCGGCCGGCACCGCGGCGTTCCACGTCAACGCCGACATCGCCGACGCGGTCGCGCGCTATCTCGCGGTCACCGGGGACGAGGAGTTCGAACGCGCGTACGGCATCGAGTTGCTGGTGGAGACGGCCCGGCTGTGGATGTCGCTCGGCCACCACGACGTGCACGCCGGCTTCCGGATCGACGGGGTGACCGGCCCGGACGAGTACAGCGCGGTCGCGGACAACAACGTCTTCACCAACCTCATGGCGCAGCGCAACCTCCGGATGGCCGCCCAGCACTGCGAGCGTCATCCCGACGTCGCCCGGGCGCTCGACGTCGACGAGGAGGAGACCGCGCGCTGGCGCGACGCCGCGCACCGGATGGTGGTTCCCTACGACGAGTCCCTCGACGTGCACCCCCAGTCGGAGGAGTTCACCGACCACGCCGTCTGGGACTTCGCCGACACTCCGCACGACCACTACCCGATGCTGCTGCACTACCCGTACTTCGATCTCTACCGCAAGCAGGTGGTCAAGCAGGCCGACCTGGTGCTCGCGCTGCACCTGCGCGGTGACGCGTTCACTCCCGAGGAGAAGGCCCGCAACTTCGCCTACTACGAGCGGCTGACCGTCCGGGACTCCTCGCTGTCGGCCTGCACCCAGTCGGTGCTCGCCGCCGAGTGCGGCCACCTGGAACTCGCCTACGACTACCTCGCCGAGGCGGCCCTGGCCGACCTGCACGACCTGCACGGCAACGTGCACAACGGCCTGCACATCGCGTCGCTGGCGGGCGCGTGGATCGCGACGGTCGCGGGCTTCGGCGGGGTGCGGGACCACGACGGGCAGCTGACCTTCGCGCCCCGGCTGCCGGAGGAGCTCACCGGCATCGCGTTCCGGCTGTGTGTGCGCGGCGGCCAGATCGGCGTACGGATCACCTCGGAGGAGGTGACGTACGAGCTGCTGCGGGGTCAGGAGCTGGCGACCTCCCACCACGGCGAGCCGTTCGTACTGCGGGCGGGTGAACGCCGCACCCTGCCGATCCCGCCGCCGCCCTCGCACCGGCGGCCCCGCCAGCCACCGGGCCGGGAACCGGTGCGCCGCCGCCAGACCTGGTCGTAGGTGCTCCAGGCGTCGCCGCCGGGGTCGGCGTAGGGACCCGGGCGGGGATACCTAGGTCCGCGGGCCGGCCGGGTGGCCCACCTAGGTGGGTCCGGCCGGTCTCTAGGTAACCCCTGCCGCCCGAAGATAGGTAATCGGTGCCGATGGCCGGCGGCCCTTACCGAACGAGGATGGTGTCACACCGGTCCGGAACGGCCCGGACGGTCCGGAAGGTTCGGAAGGACACCATCATGCACAACCCCTACGTCGTCCTCGAGCTGGCCAGGCAGCACCAGCAGGACCTGCTGGGCCAGGCCGAGCGGCACCACCGGCGTTCCCTCGCCCGCAGCTACCGCCGGGCGCTCGCCCGCCGGCGTTCCGCGGCCGGCGCCTCGGGGTCCGGCCCGGACGAAGCCGACGGTGCCGGCGGCCATCCCGGCATACGCACCGGCCCCCCACGCAAGCCGCAGCCTGCGGGTAACTTGGCGGGGTGCGCAAAGTTCGGGGCGGAGCCAGCCAGGTGATGGTGGGACGGGATCGTGAGCTGCGCACCCTGTCGCAGCTCGCGACCTCCCACCACGCCCAGGTAGCCCTCGTCGCCGGGGAGCCCGGGCTGGGCAAGACCCGCCTGATCCAGGAGTTCCTGGCGACGCTGGGCCCCGACGTCGAGGTCCTCGTCGGCAACGCCGTCCCCGGCTCCCTGTCCCGCCCGTACGAAGTGCTCCTCGACGCGTTGGACGGCCGGCCGTCCGGACGCCCGGCGGACGAGAAGCTGCGGGCGGTCGTCGCCGATCCGACCCGCAGCCCGGTCGAACGCCTGCATGCCGGCCTCGCCCTGGTCGCCGACCTGGTGGGCGGCCGGCCGGCCGTGCTGGTGTTCGAGGACCTGCACTGGGCCGATTCCGAGAGCGCGGCGTTGTTCGAACGCCTCGCCGACCAGGACGGCCCCCGGCTGCTCGTCGGCACCTACCGGCCCGAGGAGGTCACCAGCCGGCACCCCGTGGCCGGCCTGCTGGCCCGGCTGGAACGCCGCCGGCCCGTCCACCACGTCTCCCTGGAACGCCTCAGCGAGTCCGAGACCGCGGCCCTGGTCGCCGCGATCATCGGGATGCCCGCGCCGTTCCGGGTGATCGCCGCCCTGCACCAGCGCACCGGCGGCAACCCGTTCTTCATCGAGGAGCTCCTGCGCGGCCACGAGGACGCCTGCCTGGACACCCTCGCCGACCAGCCGCTGCCGTGGAGCCTCGCCGAGGTGCTCCGCCAGCAGGTGGACGACCTCGAGCCGTCCGTCGTCGCGATCGCCGAGGCCGCGGCCGTGCTCGGCCTGCGAGTGCCGTTCGACCTGCTCGCCGCCGTCACCGGAACCAGCGAGAACGATCTGATCGCCGCGCTGCGGGAGCTGGTCGTGTGCGGCGTCCTGGTCGAGGCCGGCGAGGACGAGTTCCGGTTCCGGCACTCGCTGGTGCGCGAGGCGATCGCCGGACGGCTGCTCGGCCGGCAGCAGCGGCGCCTGCACGAGGCCGCGCTGGAGGCGCTGCTCGCGGCCGGTGGCTCCGACCCGGCGATGGTCGCCGCCCACGCCCGGGCGGCCGGGCGGTACGACGAGATGCTGGACGCCGCCCGGCGAGGCGCCGCGTCGTACCTCGCCATCGGTTCGGCGTACCAGGCGCTGCGGCTGGCCGAGATGGGGCTGGACGAGGCCTGCGACGACGTGCCCCTGCTGGCCGCCGCCGCGCAGGCCGCCTGGCTGGCCGGGCTGGTCGAGGACGCACTGAAGTACGCCCGCCGCTGGCGCGACAACGCCACCACCGCGCGGGAGAGCGCCGACGCCCACTATCTGCTGATCCGGCTGGCCTGGGAGATCGACCAGCCCACCGAGATGGAGGAGCTCACCGACGGGGTGAAGCACCTGATCGGCCGGCTGCAACCGGGCGCGGACCAGGCCCGGGCGATGATCGCGGTGGCGCAGTCGTGCACGCTGCGGGACCGCTTCGACGACGCCGTGAAGTGGGCCGACCGCGCGGCCGCGCTGGCTGAGGAGTTCGACCTGCCGCGCGTCCGGCTGGCCGCCCTGGTGGAGAAGGGCATGGCGCTGACCGAGCGGTCGAGCACCAGCCACGAAGGCTGGCTACTGCTGTCCGGCCTGGCCGACCAGGCCGAGGAGCTCGGCGAGTGGGTGCTCGCCGCCCGGACGCTGAACAACCTCGTCCAGGAGGCGCCTCCACCCGGGCCGGTCCAGCACACCGAGATGCTGGAACGCATGCGGGCCGCGGCCGAGCGGGCCGGATTCGAGAAGCTCGCGGTCGCGGCGTACTACCAGGGCAAGGCGCGGTTGGCACTGCGGTCCGGCGAGCTCGGTGCGGCGATCGCGGCGCTCGAGCACGGCCGTGAGCGCGAACGCGGGTACGAGCTGCGCGGACGGCGGGCGGAGTACCACGCGGTCTTCCTCGCCGGGCTGTACCTCGAGGCGGGCGAGCTGGACCGGGTCGAGGCGCTGATCGCCGAACTCCGCACCGCTGCTGGTGTCCGTGCGCTGACGGTGCCCGCGCTGACGTTCCACCTGACCTGCCGGCGCGGCGACCTGGCCGCAGCCGAGCAGATCGTGGACGACGTGCACGCCGCGCTGGCCGAGCAGGCGTGGCGCAGTGGATCACAGGCTCACGACCTGGTCTCCGCCGCGGTGCAGGTGGGACTTCCCCTTGCCCGGCTGGAGAAACTGGTCGACGACCTGCTCGACGCCGACCTGTGGGACGACAGTCGGACGCTGGTCGACGCCCAGGTCGCCGAGGCGCGCGGAGACCTCCCGGCCGCGTCGGCCGGCTACCGCGCGGTGACCGACTCGCCCGTCCTTCCGGGGTACGTCCGGGCCACCGCCCACGTCGGCGCCGCACGATGCCTGCTGGCGACAGGTACCGGCGGTTCGGAGGGTGACCGGGACGCCGTGCTGCGCCACGTCGCGACGGCCACCGACCTGCTGCGCAGGTGGAGTGGCTGGCGAGTGGTTCAGCTGGAACGGCTGCGCGAACAGCTCGGTCTGGCGGCAGCCGCCGACGCGGCCCCGGAGGCCGTCACCGGTGTGGGCACCCTTACCCGGCGGGAACGAGAGGTCGCCCTCCTCGTCGCCGACGGGCTGACGAACGCCGAGGTCGCCCGCCGGCTGTACATCTCGCCGAAGACCGCCGCCATCCACGTGTCCAACATCCTGCGCAAGCTGGAGTTGACGTCGCGCACCGAGGTCGCCGGCGCCCTCCGCTGAGCTCAGCCGGCGAACCCGCCGTCCACCGCGACGGCCGTACCCGTCACGTAGCGGCCTCCCTCACCGGCCAGGTGAGCGACGGTCGCCGCCACGTCCACGGCCTCGCCGTACGTCCCCAGCGAGGTGAGCGCGCTCTGCGCCTCGGCTCCCGGACCGTCGGCGGGGTTCATGTCGGTGTCGGTCGGACCCGGGTGGACGAGCGTCGCGGTGATGCCACGCCCACCGAGTTCGCGGGCCAGCGCCCTGGTCAGCCCGAGCAGTGCCGACTTGCTCGTGGCGTACGCGGCGAAGCCGGGAAAGGCCACCCGCTCGGCGACACAGCTGCCGATGGTGATGATGCGCCCACCCTCGACCATGTGCGGCACTGCTGCCTGCGCTGCGACCAGCGGCCCGCGGACGTTGACGGCCAAGCTCCGGTCGATGTCGTCGAGGGTGAGTTTCTCCAGCGGAGCGAGTACGCCGAGACCTGCGTTGTTCACCAGGATGTCGAGCCGGCCGAACTCCGCGACCGCCGCCTCCACCGACGTGCGGACCGCATCCGCGTCGGCACTGTCGGCCTGGACGGCCAGTGCCCGGCGGCCCGCCGACTTGATGGCGGCCACGACGTCCGCGGCCCGGTCGGCACGGTGCTGGTAGGTGAGGACGACGTCGGCGCCGTCCGCGGCGAGCCGGGTCGCGACGGCCGCGCCGATGCCGCGGCTGCCGCCGGTGACGAGTGCCACCTTTCCGGTCAGCGGGGCGATCTGGCCTGTGTGGATCGAGGAACTGCTGCGGAAGGACATGCGTCGATCCTGGCCGCGCGCCGGCCCGGAGTCCGGCGGCATTCGGACGTCGCGTTCGAGGCCGGCCACCTTCTGTGTCACCTGCCCTCGCGACTCGGCTGCCCTACTGCCCGAACGCTTGTCAGGCACCGGTTGACGGCAGTGCGGCGGCGTCGGTGAGCTCGTCGAGGTGATCAGTGATCCAGGTGATGGTGGTGGCGCTTCGTCGGTAGGTCGCCAGGTCCGGGTTCCACCCGTGCAGTGCCCACGAGGCGCTTCCGATCTCGACCAGCAGCATGAGCGGTACGACGGCGGCGAGCTCACGGTCGGAGAGTGGGTACGTCTCGTGGTAGCCGGCGACGTACTCGCCCAGCACCGCGAGCATCGCGGCCGTGTGGCGTTCGGCATCCTGCCGGTGGTTGACGTGGGTGTGCAGCCGGCTGGCGAGGTAGTAACTGAGATCCCGGACCCTTGGTCCCAGCGGGAGATGGTCGATGTCGATGAACCCGCTCACCTGTCGGTCGCGGACCAGCACGTTGCCGGTGTTGCAGTCGCCGTGGGTGCGCTGGACAGGGAGCCCGGACGCGGTGGCACCGAGGTGCCTGGCCAGTGGTGCGACGGGTCCGGTCAGCTCCGGGGGCAGCGACGGAAGAGCCTCACCCAGAGCCTGGGGCACCGGGTCGTCGACGTAGGACTTCGGTTGCCATGGGCACTCGGCCAGTGCACGGTCGAGCTTCGCGATCGCGGCACCGACCGCGTAGGACGTTTCCCCCGCGCTCGGCCCGAGCTCGTGGTTGCCGGAATCGCTTGGTACGAAGGAAGAAAGCGAGTACGTCCGGTCGGCCTGGACGGTGTGGATGGTGGCCTGGTCGGTGACGACGGGAAGGACGACAGGCACCCCGGCGGCCTGCAGATGACTCAGTACGCGGAAGGTGTCGACCGGCCCGGCACCCGGCGCGAACTCGGGAAGGCGTTTGAGCACATAGCGCCGGCCGTCCTCGGCGAAGACCTGCCAGACCTGGTTGTGGACGAGCGGCATGGGTTCCGGATGTGCGTTCCCGACGACGGAGTCCCACGCCCGGAGCGCGGAGTGTGCGACGTTGATGTCATCGATTTCAGCTGGTTCGGCCATCCCCGGAGGCTACGAAGCCGGTGAGCCCGCGTGCACGACTTCCCACCTGACCGAACCCGGCCATGGGGGAGTCTTCGCCGTAAGGAGGGCTCGTGTACGTAGATGACCGGGACCCACGCGACCCGCCGAAGGGCCGATCGCCTCGCCGTCAGGAGCGAAGGACGCGTCGCTTCGGATCGGACCATTCCGGGGGTGTGTATTCGGGGTGGCCGTGGGTGCCCATGCGGACTTGCCAGCCTTTGTGGTGGATGGTGGTGTGGTGGTGGCGGCAGAGGAGTACGCCGTTGGCGAGGTCTGTCGGGCCGCCGTGGTTCCAGGGGTTGATGTGGTGGGTGATGCAGCGTGGTTCGGGGATTTGGCAGCCGGGGAAGTTGCAGTGGTGTCCGTCGCGGATGGCGAGTGCGCGGCGTTGGTGTTCTTTGAAGAACCGGTCGGAGCGGCCGAGGTCGAGGACTTGCCCGTCGCCGCCGAGGACGACGGGGATGAGGTCGGCCTCGCACGCCAGCCGGCGCACGGTGGCGACCGAGATCGGTTTGCCGTCGGTGCCGAGGTAGCGGGCTGACCCGCCACCTCCACACGTCGGGCACCCGTCGTGCGGGTCGATGGCAGCGCCCGGCTCCGCCGGACCCTTCTCGGGTTCGGTTGATCGCCGTTTCTCCTTACCTACTTGGTCTTCCGCCTGACCTTCGGTCTCCTTCGATGTCGGCTCTTCGGTGTTGGCGGGCTTCTTGGTGCTCTGTTTGGCGTGCTTGGGGTCGGTGCAGGGGCAGGTGCACGGCCTGGGGCGGATCACGGTGGCGGTGTCGTCGACCGTCCCGGCACCCGTGCCCTTCAGGAGGGTGTCGAGTGGGATGGTGACCGCGACCTGTGGTGGTCTGCCGCCACGGACGGGCGCTTTCGCAGCAGCGGCCAGCATGCCGATGAGTTCGGCGAATGCGTCGCCGCGGCGTTGGTCGATGGGCCGCCTGTCTGGGTCTGCTCCTTTGACGGGTTCGGCGAGGGGTTCGATGAGTTTGCGGAGCAGTTCCATCTCCCACGCCGGGAGGCTGATGTGTACCGACTCCGACTGCGGGACCCCGTTCGGGGAGTAGCGCAGGGAGCGTTTCTGTTCGGCTGTGCGGTCCTTCCTGGCCAGTTCTTCGCCCAGTTGCCGGTAGTACTCCTCCGGCGCGATCCGTTCCAGAAGCTTCGTACCCAGCACCCGCAGCTCCTCCGGATTGTGGAAGCGGGCCTTGCCGATCAGGAACCCCTCCGCCTCGACCCGTTCGTCGGCGCCCACGTAGTCGGGGAGCTTCTTGACCGCGTCGGCGATGACCTGCGCCTGCCGCACCGACACCGCACCAGCCGCCAACGCCTCCCCGGTCGACGGGACCGCTATGTCCAGGTCGCGGGCCAACCCCACCACAGCCGAGGACTCGTGCCTGCTCATCCGCAGGGCCGTCCGCAAATACACCGCCGCGTTCGGCGCCCCGGTGATCTTGCCGACGTCACAGGCCTCGGCCTGGCGGACGACCTTCAGCTGGGCCGCCTGCAGTCGGGCGATCTCCCGGCCCAGTACCTCCAGCGCCTGCCCGGCCTGCTCGGCCGTCAACGACACCACCGACGTGGACAACACGACGTCGTTGCCGGCGGTGACCATGCCCAAGGCAGCCAGCAACGGATGCAGCGGTGTGCCTCCGCTTCCGCCGAATGGTTGCTGGGTGGTCGAACTCATGCACGAATGCTATCGGCGACCACCGACAAGGATCTCTTCTCTGCTGGACGATATCTCTCTCTGGTGCAGGCGAGTCGCCGTGCCGGTCTGGTCCCGAAGGGGGTGCCGACATCCTGCGAGCCTCCCCGTGATGAAGGTGGGAGGCTTGCGTTCGTGAACGTAAGTAAGGGGCTGGCGCGGCGCGAGCAGGAGCGGGCCCGGCTGGCGGACCGGCTGGGCCGGCTGCTGGCCGACGATCCGGGAGTGTCCGCCGGTTGGCTGCACGGCTCCGTCGGACGTGGTGCGGCGGACGGCCTGAGCGACCTGGACGTCACCGTCGTGGTGGCCGACGGGGCGTTGGCCACGACCGCCGGAGGTCCGGACCGGCCCACAACGTACGAGCGAGTGCGAACCTCCCCGCGCGGCCGGTTCGTGAGCCGCCTGGGCACTCCCACGCTGCTGACCGAGGCGCCCCAGAACGCGCCGGCCGGCGGTGCGTTCCTGACGTCATTCTTCCCCGGGGAGTACGACCCGGACGGCTGCGAGACCCTGCTGGCGTACGCCGTTCGGTCGCTGGACGGGGTGACCCGGTTCGCCGGGGTCACGCCACCCGCTGACCGGTGCGCGACCGCGACCGGCCGCCCCGCGTCCGTGGCAGGTGAGAGACCTCGCTCGCAGGTGAGGGTGCTGTGGCTGCTCGCCGACCGGATGGACGGGCTCGTCTCGCGGCTGGCCGGACTCGGCGTGGATCTTCCCGAGGACGTGAGCCCTGCCGTCCGACGGTTTCTGCGCCTGGTGGAGGCGTTGGCCGAGCCGGCGGTCGAATCGGAGGGTGGGGCGAGCCGAGCGCTGTCCGAAGACGGCCACCAGCCCAGGATCGTCGATCGCTGAGCCCGCTTTCGCCTGCGTACGTTGAGCTTTCGTCGCTCTCCGAAAGCGCCGCAACGGGCACTTGACGATCAACGGCCGGTCGCGGTCCTCCCGCCGTTCGCGGCCGGGATGGGAGGATGACCGGGCACGAAACCACGGCGAAGGGACGGCAGGGATGGCGCAGGACGACCGCGACGCGGACGTGAACTTCGGCCAGGTCCTCTACGGCGCCGACTACAACCCCGAGCAGTGGCCCGAGGACGTGTGGGACGAGGACGTCCGCCTGATGCGGGCGGCGCACGTCACCACGGTGAGCGTGCCGGTCTTCGGCTGGGCCGCGCTGCAGCCGGACGAGGAAACCTTCACCTTCGAGTGGCTGGACCGCGTGCTGGAAAAGCTGGCCGCGCAGGGAGTCCGGGCCAACCTCGCCACCGCGACCGCCTCGGTCCCGGCCTGGGTGACCCGCCGCTACCCGGACGTGCTGGTCGTCGACGAGGACGGCGTCCGCCGCCGGCACGGCAACCGGCACACGTTCTGCCCGTCCTCACCGAACTTCCGCCGGTTGTCCACCGCCCTCGTGCGGAAGATCGCCACCCGGTACGCCGACCACCCGGCCCTGCAGCTGTGGCACATCGGCAACGAGTACGGCACGTTGTGTTACTGCGACCTGTGCGCCGAAGCGTTCCGCCGATGGCTGCGCGAGCGGCACGGGAGCCTCGACCAGCTCAACCGCAACTGGAACACCGCGTTCTGGGGTCACACGTTCACCGACTGGGCGCAGGTCGAACCCCCGGTCAGCAAGGGCGAACGCGCCATCCAGGCGTTGCGCATCGACTGGCACCGGTTCGCCTCCGACGCGCTGCTGAACTGCCTGCGCGCCGAGGTGGCGGTGATCCGCGAGGTGACCCCGCACGTCCCGGTGACCACGAACCTGATGGGTGCGTTCTTCCCGCTCGACTACCACCGCTGGGCGCGCGAGCTCGACATCGTGTCGTGGGACAACTACCCCCGCCCGAACGACCCGCCTGAGACGGTGGCGTTCAACCATGCGCTGATGCGCGGCCTGCGGGAGGGCCGGCCGTTCCTGCTGATGGAGCAGAGCCCCTCCCAGCAGAACTGGCAGCCCTACAACTGGATCAAGCCGCCGGGCCTGCTCCGGCTGCAGTCCTACCAGGCGGTCGCCCAGGGCGCGGACTCGGTGATGTACTTCCAGTGGCGGCGTTCCCGCGGTGGCATCGAGAAGCTGCACGGCGCGGTGGTGGAGCACCACGGCCGCTCCGACGCCCGGGTGTTCCGCGAGGTGGCCGAGATCGGCCGCGAGCTGGCGGCCCTCGGCACCCGCACCATCGGCGGCCGGGTCGCCGCGAAGGCGGCGGTCCTGTTCGACTGGCCCACCTGGTGGAGCCTGCGGTTCTCCAGCGGGCCGAGCGTCGACCTGGACTACCTCGAGCAGTGCCGCTCGGCGTACACCGCGCTGCACCAGCTCGGCGTGCAGGCCGACGTGCTCGCGCCGGACGCCGACCTCTCGGCGTACGACCTGATCGTGGCGCCGGTGCTCACCATGGTCGAGGAGCCGGTCGCCACCGCGATCGCCGAGCGCGTTCGGGCCGGAGCGACGTTGGTGGCCACGGCGTTCACCGGGCTGGTCGACCAGCACGACCTCGTCCACCCCGGCGGCGCGCCCGGCCCGTTGCGCGACGTGCTCGGGCTGACCGTCGAGGAGACCGACGCACTCCCGCCGGACCGGACGAACGCGGTCCGGCTCGGTGTCGATGTGGGAACGTTGCCGGCCGGCACCGAGCTACCCGCCGGGATCCTGTGCGAGCGCCTGTTCCTGGAGGGCGCGAAGCCGGTGGGGGAGTACACCCGCGACTTCTACGCGGGCGAGCCGGCGCTCACCCGCAACTCCTACGGCCAGGGTCAGGCGTACTACCTGCCCACGCTGCTCACCGGTGACGGCCAGCGCCGCCTCCTCACCGCACTGTGCACCGAGGTCGGCATCGGCTCGCCGCTCGCCGGCGGCGCACCGCCTCCCGCCGGGGTGGAGGTGACCCGCCGGGTCGGCCCGTCGGGAGAGGGCCTGCTCTATCTGCTCAACCACGGTGCGGAGCCGGGTCGCGTCCGGCTCCGGCCGGGCGTGCACACCGACCTGCTCACCGGGCGGACGTACGAGGGCGAGGCGTCGGTGCCCCACCGCGGCGTACTGGTCCTGGCCGAGCCGACGAGCTGACCGCCCGCCACGGGCGCTCGCGCCCGAGGACGGCCCGACGACGGCCCGAGGACGAAAGGGGGACGAGCGATGACCTTCCGGGTCGGAGTCACCCGCGACTTCCGCGCGGCCGACGGCAGCATCGGCTGGGGTGACATCGGGCTGTCGGCGCTGGAACAGGTGCCCTGCGTGGAGTGGGAGTTCCTGCCGGCCGGCACCGAAGAGCTCGACGAACTCCCGGCCGAGGCCGTCGCCGCGTACGACGGCCTGCTGGTGCTCACCCCGCGGGTGAGTGCCGCGTCGCTGGCCCGCGCCGACCTGCTGCGGATCGTGGCGCGGTTCGGCGTCGGCTTCGACAACGTGGACGTCGCCGCGTGTACCGACGCCGGCGTGGTGGTCACCATCACGCCAGACGGAGTACGCCGTCCGGTGGCCGTCTCCGCGCTCACTCTCCTGCTGGCGTTGACCCATCGCGTCCGGGCCAAGGACCAGTTGGTGCGCACCGGGCGCTGGCAGGACAAGCTCGACCACCTCGGGGTCGGCGTCACCGGCCGCACCCTCGGCGTCGTCGGCTGGGGCAACATCGGCCAGGAGGTGTCCCGGGTCTGCGCCCCGCTGGCCATGCTCCAGCTTGCCGCCGACCCGTACGCCGACACCTCGGCCGCGGCCCGGGCCGACGTCGAACTCGTCCACCTCGACGACCTGTTGGCCCACTCCGACTTCGTCATCCTCACCTGCGCCCTGACGGAGCAGACGCGCGGGCTGATCGACGCCGAACGGCTGGCCAGGATGAAGCCGTCGGCGTTCCTGGTCAACGTCGCCCGCGGCCCGGTCGTCGACCAGCAGGCGCTGACCCGGGTGCTGGCCGAGCGGCGGATCGCCGGTGCCGCACTGGACGTGTTCGATCCCGAACCACCCTCCCCCGAGGACCCCCTGCTCGCCTTGGAGAACGTCCTGTTGGCACCGCACGCGATCGCCTGGACCGACGAGCTCGCGCTCGGCAACGGCCGCAGCGCGGTGCAGGCGATCCTCGACGTCGCCGCCGGGCGACGTCCCAGACACGTGATCAACCCGCAGGCGTGGGCGGCACCCGTCCCGACTGAAGGAGCCGGCCGATGAACCAGCCAGAGTCCCCGCAGACCCACGTGCGACAGGCGATCCGGGCAGGCGACCTCGTCGTGGGCACGTTCGTGTTCGAGTTCGCCACCGCCGGCATCGGACGGCTGGCCGCCGGCGCCGGCGCGTCGTTCGTCATCTACGACGCCGAGCACACCGGCTGGACGTGGGAGACCATCGGCACACTGGTGGCCACCACGCGGGGCACCGGAGCCGACAGCTACGTCCGGGTTCCAACTACCGACCGTTCGGAGATCTCGCGTGCGCTGGACGCCGGCGCCCGCGGGGTGATGGTCCCGATGGTGGAGTCCGCCGACCAGGCGAGCGCCATTGTGGCCTGGGCGAAATACCCGCCGGCCGGAGTGCGCGGCGCGGCGTTCGGCCTCGCGCACGACGACTACGTACGTGGTGACGGTGCCGCCTACATGCGCCGGTCCAACGCCGACAACCTCGTGTTGACACAGATCGAGACCGCCGCCGGGTTGGCCGCCGTGGAGGAGATCGCCGCGGTCGAGGGCGTGGACGTCCTGTGGGTCGGGCAGTACGACCTGACCACCAGCATGGGCATCCCGGGCGAGTTCGGCCACCCGGACTACCTCGCCGGTCTGGACCGGGTGGCGGCGGCCGCGCGCACGCACGGCAAGGTGGCCGGCTTCATGGCCGGAACCGCTGCCGAGGCGGCGATGCTGGCCGAACGCGGCTTCACGATGTTCGCCTACAGCGGTGACCTGTGGATCTACCAGGACGCGCTCCGGGCCGGCATCGAGGACGTGCGTGCGAAGGCGCAAGCCCAGGTTGCGGCACCGGCTCACGGCGGCGGAAAGCCAGCCGGGGCGGCGAAGTGAGGATCATCGACGTCCGCGTCGCCGAGGCGCCGATCGGTTCGGGGTTCGCCAACGCGGTCATCGACTTCTCGGCGATGACGGTCTCGGTGGTGGCGGTGGAGACCGACCACGTGGTCGACGGCGAGCGCGTGGTCGGCTACGGCTTCAACTCCAACGGCCGCTACGCCCAGACCGGCATTCTCACCGGGCGGCTGCTCCCGCGGCTGCGCGCGTGCCCGCCGGAGCGGCTGGTCGACCCGGACACCGGCCTGCTGGACCCGGTGGCCGCGAACGCGGTGATGCGGACGAACGAGAAGCCCGGCGGGCACGGCGACCGGGCCGTCGCCGTCGGCATCATGGACATGGCGCTGTGGGACGCCGCGGCGAAGGCGGCCGGTCAGCCGCTGCACCGGTTGCTGCGGAGCCGCTTCGACCGGCCCGCGCCCGAGTCCGCACCCGAGTCCGCGCCGCGCGAGGACTCGGTCTGGGTCTACGCCGCCGGCGGCTACTACTACCCCGATGGCACGGTCGGCACGCTCCGGGAGGAGATCCGAAGCTACCTCGACCTCGGCTACCGCGACGTCAAGATCAAGGTCGGCGGCGCCTCGCTCGCCGAGGACGTCGAACGAGTCGAGGCGGTGCTCGACCTGTTGCCCGCCGGCTGCCGGCTGGCCGTCGACGCCAACGGGAGGTTCGACCTGCCGACGGCGCTCTCGTACGCCGAGGCGCTGTCGGCGTACGACCTGAGGTGGTACGAGGAGCCGCTGGACCCCCTGGACTACCTCGGCCACGCGGTGCTCGCCGAGGCCCGTCCCGGTCCGCTGGCCACCGGCGAGAACCTGTTCGCGGTGCCGGAGGTGCGCAACCTGCTCCGCCACGCCGGCCTGCGCGCCGACCGCGACGTGCTGCAGATGGACCCGTCACTGAGCTACGGCGTGCCGGAGTACGCCGCGATGCTCACCTGCCTGGCCGATGCGGGGTGGTCGCCGGAGCGCTGCGTGCCGCACGGCGGCCACCTGTACAACCTCGCCGTGGCGGCGGCCTTCGGCCTCGGCGGGTGCGAGTCGTACCCGCGGGTCTTCGAGCCGTTCGGCGGGTTCGCCGACGACGCGCCGGTGACCGGCGGGCGGGTCCGGCTCGGCGACCGTCCGGGAGTGGGGATCGAGGGCAAGGCCGACCTGCACCGCCTGGTGCGAAACCTGTTCGACTGAGCGGTCGACAGGGCTGTCAGGCCGGCCTTGCGGCGAGCATTCGGTCAGCCCATGGTCTTCGCGCCGTCCAGGGACTCCCGGATGATGTCGGCGTGCCCGGCGTGCTGGGTGGTCTCGGCGACGATGTGCAGGATGGCGAGGCGGGCCGACCACCGCGCACCGGGCTCGAACCACGGCGCCTCCGGCAGCGGCTGGGTGGCGTCGAGGTCGGGCAGGGAGACGACCAGTTCGTCGGTGCGGCGGGCCACCTCGGCGTACGCCTCGAGCAGGCCGGCGAGGGTCTCACCCGGCTGCATCCGGAACAGCTCCATCCACCCGGCCACGTCGCCGGGCGCCATCGCCGAAGGCCCCTCGACGATGAACCGGGCGGTGTTCTCCTCGCACCTGGCGACGTGCTTGATCAGGCCGCCGAGGCACAGCTCGCTCGCGGTGGTGCGCATGGCGGCCTGCTCGTCGGTGAGGTCGCGGGTGGTGTAACGCAGGAAGTGCCGTGCCTGAGCCAGGGCGGCCAGCAGGTCGGCCCGCTCGCCGGTGGCCTGCACGGACACGGACGGGGACGCGGCGGGGGACGGGTTGGCGGACAGGCCGGCGGACGCGGGCTGGTTCGTCGTCGAGGCGCTCATGGTGTTCCTTTCCGGAGGGGTTGATCCGAAGGTAGGAGCCCTACCGGCCACCTTCTGGCCTCAATGCCGGCGCCTCGGAAGTTTCTCGAGCCCGGGCCCGGGCGCAGATCGACGTCACGGAGCGTCAGTGACGCCCGCCGGCTCCTGGCCGGTCGAGGAGTGTCCGAACCAGTATTCATACCCGGCGTCAAAGACATTCATTCCAGATCGCGTGAAGTTTGTCCGGCGCGCGATTGTCGAAGCTTGTGAACAGCTCGTCGCGCGCCTTGTCGCGGGCTTGTCGGCGGCTCCTCGTCGGCTTGCCGGCAACGTCGTCGGCTTCTCGTCGGCTCGGGAAAGCCGTCCGACGCAAAGGCCAAATTCCGTGATCGGCGATCGCGGCGAACCTATCCTGTCCGCTATGCCTCTTCAGCCTCCCCTTCACCATCGTCCGATGAAGGTCGCCGTTCTCGGCCCGGTCGCATGGCGAACCCCACCACGTCATTACGGCCCCTGGGAACTCGTCACCAGCCTGCTCACCGAAGGGCTGGTCGCCCGCGGCCTCGACGTCACGTTGTTCGCCACTCTCGACTCGCGCACCGGCGCCTCGCTGGACGGGATCTGCCCGAACGGATACGCCGAGGATCCCGGTCTCGACGGCCGGGTGTGGGAGGCGATGCACATCGCGTACGCCTTCGAACGTTCAGGTGAGTTCGACCTCGTGCACAGCCATCTGGACTGGTTGCCGCTGGCGTTCTCCGCGCACTGCCGGGCGCCGCTGCTGACCACGGTGCACGGCTTCTCCGGCCGGGGCATCCTGCCCGCCTACGCCCGCGCCAGGTCGTCGTACGTCTCGATCTCCGACGCGGACCGCGCTCCCGGACTCGACTACGTCGCCACCATCCACCACGGCATCGACCTGACCGAGCTCCCGTACGCACCCGGGGGCGGCACGGGCCTGGTGGCGTTCGGGCGGATCCATCCGGACAAGGGAACCGCCGAGGCGATCGAGATCGCACGCCGCGCCAACCTGCCGTTGACGATCTGCGGGATTGTTCAGGATGAGAGTTATTTCATCGAACGCGTGCGCCCGCACATCGATGGCGACCGGGTGCGCTACCTCGGTTCGGTGGGTCCTGCGGACCGGGCGGAGATCCTCGGAAGCAGCCTCGCGTTGCTGCATCCGATCTCCTTCGACGAACCGTTCGGGCTGTCGGTCGTTGAGGCGATGGCCTGCGGAACTCCTGTGGTGGCGTTCCGCCGGGGCTCGATGCCGGAGGTCGTGGACGACGGGGTGACGGGGTTTCTGGTGCACACCGTGGAGGAGGCCGTCCGGGCGGTGCGCGTGGTCGGCTCACTTGACCGGGCCGCGTGCCGCAAACACGTGGAAGAACGCTTCGGAGTGGACCGGATGGTCGACGAATACGTGCGTGTCTATCGCGATATCGCCTCAACCGAGTTGAGCCCTTGGTAAATTCGCAGGCGCCGAAGAGACCCGACCGGGTCCGGTGCAGGTTCGCGGAGGCCGATTTCGTAGGAAGGCGCCCCGCTGAACCCGTTTTCTGTTGGCCTCGGAAAGCCCGGCCGGCTGGCGCCTTCCCCCGTGTGGCAGTAATTGCCGCCCGGGCGCATGAGTAGAAGGCACGGTATGGCTACCAGCTTTGGCTTCCTCAGTACTCACCCCCCGACACAGTGCGGTCTCGCGACCTTCAACTGCGCACTCGCCGCCCAGCTCACCGCGGGTGGTGTCGGCGGTGGGATCGTCCGGGTTCTCACGGAGGGTGACGACCGTCGCTCCGCGCCGGGTGTCGTCCACACCTGGTCGGCAGCCCACGCCACTGGTTGGCTGGGCGCTGCCTCGGCACTGAACCAGTTCGACGTGGCGGTGATCCAGCACGAGTACGGCATCTACCCCGGACCCGACGGCCAGGACGTCCTGCCGCTGCTGCGACGGCTGCGGCTTCCGAGCATCGTGGTTCTCCACAGCGTCCTGACCAACCCGAGCTTCCGGCAGCGGATCCTGCTCGAGCAGATCGGCGCGATGGCCGACGCGGTGGTCACCATGACCCAGGCCGCGCGCGACCGGCTGGTGGCCGGGTACGCCGTGGACCCGGCGAAGGTGACGGTCATCCCGCACGGCGCCCCCGAGTACGTCACCCGGCCGACGGAGGCCCGCACGGCACCGCACCTGCTCACGTGGGGGCTTCTCGGGCCCGGCAAGGGCATCGAGTGGGCGCTGCGAGCGCTACCGCACCTGCGCGACCTCGACCCGCGGCCGACGTACACCGTGGCGGGCCGCACTCACCCGAAGATCCTGGAACGCGACGGCGAGGCGTACCGCCACGGGCTGCAGCGGCTCGGCGAGGAACTCGGCGTGGCCGACTCCGTGACGTACGACGCGATCTACCGCGACACCGAGTCCTTGAACCGGCTGATCCGGTCCGCAGACGTGGTGGTGCTGCCGTACGACTCGCGCGAGCAGGTCACCTCGGGCGTGCTCATCGAGGCGGTCGCGGCGGGCATCCCCGTGGTGGCGACGAGCTTCCCGCACGCGGTGGAGCTGCTCGCGGACGGCTCCGGCCTGGTGGTTCCCCACCAGGACCCGGTGGCACTGGCCACGGCGGTCCGGCGGATCCTCACCGAGCCCGGACTGGCCGGCGGGATGGTCGGCGCGAGCACCACCTCGACGCTGAGCTGGCCGGCGGTGGCCGACCGCTACGACACCCTCGCCACCCGTCTCCTGGCCGCGCGGCGCTACACCGCGGCGGCGCTGCCGTCGTGACCCCCGTGATCGCGCCCGCGCCGTCGTTCAGCCACGTCATCCGGATGTCGGACGACACCGGGCTGTTCGAGCACTCCCGCAACGCCATCGTGCGACGTGAGCACGGCTACTGCACCGACGACGTGTCCCGTGGACTCGTCGTCACCAGCCGCGAGCCGGACCCTTCGGAGGAGGTGGTCCGGCTGGCGGAGATCTACCTCACGTTCCTCACCCACGCCCAGGACCACACCGGCGCGTTCCGCAACCGGCTGGGCCACGACCGGCGGTGGAGCGACCGACCGGCCCTCGGCGACTGGTGGGGGCGGGCGTTGTGGGGGCTCGGCACGGCCGCGGCCCGCAATCCCGCTCCCTGGATCCGCAAGGAGGCCATGATCGCCTTTGAGCTCGGGGCGACCAAGCGGTCCTGGGCAGTGCGCGCGATGGCGTTCGCCGGTCTCGGTGCGGCCGAGGTCCTCCGTGCGTGCCCCGACCACAAGGGGGCTGCCGCCCTGCTCGCCGATGCCGCCAAGGCCGTCGGCGAGCCGGGCGACCACCCGGACTGGCCGTGGCCGCAGGAGCACCTCACCTACGCCAACGCCTCGCTGGCCGAGGTGGTCATCGCCGCGGGCAAGCTGGGCGGTGACCACCAGGTGCTCGAGTCGGGGCTGCGCATGCTCAGCTGGCTGCACGACGTCCAGCGCACCGGCGACCGGCTGTCGGTGATCGCGGTCGGCGGATACCGTCGCAACGGGCCCCGGAACCGCCACGACCAGCAGCCGATCGAGGTGGCGAGTTTCGCCGACGCCTGCGCCACCGCGGCCGAGGCGACCGGTGATCCCGCGTGGGAGGACGGCATCAGCCAGGCGGTGGCGTGGTTCCTCGGCGACAACGACCTGGGCACACCCATGTGGGACTCCACCACCGGCGGCAGCTACGACGGCCTGACACCGACCGGCCCCAACCCCAACCAGGGCGCGGAGTCCACCCTCGCGCTCGTGTCCACCCTGCAGCACGCCAGGCGCCTGTCGTGACGGCACCGGGCCTGGCCTCCCGGCTGGACCTGGTGCTGGCCCCGGACTCCCGTCGGGTGATCATCCGGCCGTTCGTGCCGGGGGAGGACGACGACCTCGTCCGCGCCCGGATCTCCGCGCTGGTGGAGCGGGTCGTCCGCCTCGACGACGAGGAGACCGGCCGGCTGCTGCAGCAGACATTGCTGCACTTCGGGGGACGTCACCACGACCTGGAGATGACGTTCCTGCACCACTACGACCTCGTACGCCCACGCATCGACCGGCACGCCGAGCTGTCACCCACGGCGCGGCTGCTGGTCGGTGCGTACTGCAGCCAGGAGTACGCCGTCGAGGCGGCGGCGCTGTGCAACCCGTCGATGGTGCCCCACCCCGACCAGTCCGGCCTCTCCGCCGGGCAGCTGCGGGTGGCGATCAGCCTGCGCCAGATCGGGGAGGGGCACCTGTCCTCGATCGGGTTCGCCACCGGCGTGCTCGACCCCGCTCACGGCCGGCTCGACGTGGCCGACCGGCGCGGCCCGCTGCTGGCCGGTCGGCGAGCGGGCACCCGGCACCGCCGGGACCTGTTCGCCTCCGGGCTGGAGGAGGACGGCTGGAACGACAAGATGTCCGCGGCCGTCCTCGCCTCCTTGCCGGAGGTGTTCGACGACGAGGACTTCGACCGTGCACTGTCCCACCTGCCCGCGAACCTCCTGGCCGACGAGGAGGAGGCGGTCGCGGTGGACCGGCTCCGGTGGGCCGCCTCGGCGAGCTACGCCGTCACCTTCCCCGAGGAGGTGCCGCTGAGCCAGCGGGTGCTGTGGCCGCTGACGGCCACCGAGAGCAACGGCATGGAGGACGCGAGATTCGTGCGGTTCGTTGCCGACGACGGCGAGGTCGCCTACCACGCGACCTACACGACGTACGACGGCAGGCACATCAGTGTGCGCATGCTGAGCACGGCCGACCTGCGCAACTTCGAGGTGACGCCGGTGCGCGGGCCGGCCGCGCGCAACAAGGGGATGGCGTTGTTCCCGCGTACTGTCGGCGGCCGTCACTTTGCCCTGTGCCGCTCCGACGGGGAGACCATCGGGCTGAGCGCGCTCGACCGGCAGAACCGCTGGCAGCAGCCGGTACCGCTGCACGTGCCGCGACTCGGCTGGGAGCTCACCCAGGTCGGCAACTGCGGCTCACCGCTGGAGACCGAGGCGGGCTGGCTGGTGCTCACCCACGGGGTGGGGCCGATGCGGAGGTACGCCATCGGCGCGCTGCTGCTCGACCTGCACCGGCCGGAGCGCGTGATCGCCCAGTTGCCGGGGGTGCTGCTCGCGCCGCAGGACGAGGAGAGCGAGGGGTACGTGCCGAACGTCGTCTACTCGTGTGGCGGCGTGCTACACGCCGGGACGCTCTGGCTGCCCTACGGCGCAAGCGACACCCGGGTCGGCTTCGCCACTGTCGACGTCGGCACGCTGCTCGCCGCGATGGGGCAATGACGACGTCTGGACCGTCGCGGTCGCAGACTCGGGTGCGGGCAATGACGACGTCTGGACCGTCGCGGTCGCAGACTCGGGTGCGGGCAATGACGACGTCTGGACCGTCGCGGTCGCAGACTCGGGTGCGGGCAGTGACGACGCCCGCGCCGTCACCCGGGCCGGCCCGGGAGCCGGCAGGGCGGACGCACTGATCCGCCCGCGGCGGACGGCGTTCCGGTTGGCCTCGGTGGTCCCACCCCACACGCCGTAGGTCTCCGGCAGTGCGAGGGCGTGCGTGCGGCAGGGTTCGAGGACCGGGCAGGCGGCGCAGAACTCCAGTGCGCGGGCCTCGCGGGCCAACCGCTCCGGGGGCTTCTCGCCCTCCGGCCCGTAGAACAGCCCGTCAGGTGCGTGGACGCAGGCAGCCTCCAGATGCCACGCCCGCGACCGGGCGGGCATCGGCTTTCTTCGACCACCTGGGACGGCGGCACGCCGTCGCGCCATGCGAGAACCCCAATCCGCTGCTTCGGTCCGAGTTGCATCGGTACGTCCCCGTTCCCGCGCTCACCCCCGCGTTCTCGCGCTCCTGCTCGAGCCGCTTCCTCCTCTGACACGGGTCCGCAGGTGGCTTACGGTGTAAGCCACGCCGTCGAGGTCAACCTTACGTTGTAAGCGGCCTTGCGCAAACGCCGCATCGGCCGATGAGGTGGTACGCAGGGGTGTGGACACGCCAAGGCGGCGCCACGGCCAGACAGGAGCGTCCCCATGAACCCACCCGGGACACCGCAAGCACCAGGCGGTGACAGGTCGACGCGGTCGGCCGGGTCGACGCGGTCGGCCGGGCCGGCGCGGACCCACGACCACCAGGCCTCCGGGCGCGGCGCGCTCAACCGCGACCTGATCGTCTCCGCCGCGATCGAGTACGTCGACGAGCACGGCCTGGCGATGCTCACCATGCGCCGCCTCGGCGAGCACCTCGGCGTGGAGGCGATGTCGCTCTACCGCTACGTGAACGGCCGCGAGGACCTGCTGGAGGAGATCGTCCGCCGGATGGTGGACAGCCTGCACGTGGACAGCGCCCGGCGCGAGCTCCTCGCCGGCCCGGGCTGGCAGGCCTACCTCCAGTGGCTCGCGCACGCCGTGCGCCGGCTGGCCCGCCAGCATCCGCAGCTGTTCCCGCTGATCGCCACCCGGCACCCGGCAGCGCCCTGGCTGCGGCCGCCGCTGCGCAGCCTGGACGTCGTCGAGGACTTCCTCGCCACCCTCGTCGACCGTGGGTTCAGCATGGAGAACGCCGTGATGGCCTACCGCGCCTTCACCAGCTACCTGCTCGGCTACCTCCTGCTGGAGGTGTCCACGATGAGTGGCCGCACCGTCGCCGAGGACTCCCTGACCGAGGTGGCCAACTCCCCGCCGCCCTCACCGATGCCGCTGGACGGCTACCCCCACATCCAGCGGCTGGAGACGCTCCTGTCGCAGGACCACACCGACCTGGAGTTCGAGCTGTCCCTGGAGGACATGCTGGACCGCATCGAGCGGCTGCTGGCCAACGACCGGAGCTGATCTCGCCCGTACGGGCGTCCTGCGTACCCGCGTCGCCGCACCGACTCAGCGGTCGGACTTCGGCCAGACGTAGGGCAGATCCGGAGGTACGCCGGGGAAGAGGTCGCCGTACGTCGCGGCGTCCTTGCGGACCAGCGCGGACTGGTGACTGCGGTGGAAGTCCGGGTCCCCCAGCCACGGCGGCAGCTCACCGGCGCCGGCGAGGGCGGGCTGCTCGCGGATCTCCTCGCGCCCGGTGAACTGCGTGAAGTCCGCCCGCAGGCTGGTGGCGCAGGTGTCCTGACGTCCGGTTCCCGTCCAGACCCGGCAGACCTCCAGCCCGTACCTCACCAGTGCCTCCGGGTAGCCGGTCCACATCCGCACCACCGGGTGGTGCCGCCAGCCGTAGTCGGGAACGGTGAGCCCCCGCAGCACCTGCAGCGCCTCGACCCGCTGCTTGCCCAGCCGACGTTGGTCGAGGACCCGGGCCGAGGCGGCGAAGTCGGCGTACGGCAGGAACGTCTGCATCCCCAGCGTGTTTCCCGACCCTGCCCGGGCGAACCCCGTCCGGGCGAACCCCGCCCGGGCCGACCTCCGGGCCACCGCGGCAGGCCTGCCGTGGCCTACTCGAGGTACTCCCGGCACGCGGACTTGTAGTGATAGTCCGGCCCGCAGTCGTTCAGGACGTAGGTCTTGCCGTCGGAGCAGATCACGCTCGGCAGGTTGCCGCCGGACTGCCCGCGCCGCCAGACCCAGGCGTTGACGACCTCGGTGCCGGCGAGGTTCCAGCACCGGAAGTCGATGCGGTAGTCCTCGTATTCACACTCGTCCCGCCACGTGCCGTCGACGGCCGTGCGGTGCCGCCTGATGTCGGGCTTGCAGTAGCGTCTGCTCACCCGCGCGGCGTCGGGGTTGCACCACCGCCAGTCGGTCCGCTGGGAGCCGCTGCTGTAGTCGCGGCAGTTGCTCCAGTACTCCCACGGATCACCGCCGTGCCGGCTGGCCTGCGCCTCGCTACGGCCGGGCAGCAGGTCGAGAGCACTCAGCCCGAGCACCATGCCCGTGGTCAGGACGCCCTTGAGCAGGCTGCGGCGGTTGATGTGGTCGCGTTCGATCAGCTTGCGCACCGCGCTCGGCGTGGCGTTCGCGGGCGGCGTGCTCGCGCTCGGGATCGTGGGGATGTCAGCGGTCATGACCATTTCTCCTTGTGGGTGCTCTCGCGTGCCCAGCACATTTCGGTGACCCGGTGCAGGAACTCCACCCGTCGCTCGCAGAGGTGTTTGTGGTCGCCTTCGCCGGGGAGGGTCGTCACGGTGGACGGGGTGGCGTGGATGACGACCATGTCCGACCCGGCCGGCGACTTCTCCGACCAGGGGGAAACCTCCTCGGCCCACACCTCACCGGTGGGCACCGGTGCGCCCGACCACACCGGCACCAGCCGGTGGGCAAGGGCGGGTTGACGGATGTCGAGGTGACCGACCTCCGGTACCCGCTTGCTGACCTCGAGCACCTCGACGTTGTGCACCGCGGGCCGGGCCGCGATCACCCGCAGGCCGTGCGGACTGTCGTGGAAGCCCAGCCCGGCGAAGTACCGGAGTACGTGCGAACCCGGCATCTTCGGGTCGGGCAGCCAGGTCGCCGCCTCGTGCCAGGGTCCCCGCCACACCGCGAGGCCCTGGTCGGCCGAGTCGCTGTGGCCGATCATGCACTGTCCCCCCTGCATCTGGACGACGTTGCTCCAGTGCCCGTCGACGACGCGCTCGAGGACGTGGTCGTAGTTGCCGGCCCTGGCGATGTGCAGGTGGCGCAGGTCGAGACCTTCCGGCGTACCCGCGTACGGCCGGTTGGTGGTGATGCGGACCGATGCCGACCACGGCTCGGTCAGGTCGTATCCGGGTGCGCACAGCGTCACCCGGCTGCCGTCCGCGGCGCGGAAGTGCGTTCGTTCGGCGGCGTACTGGTGGTGGTGCACCGTGACTCCTGTCGTCATCGTGGTCGGTCAGGGCCGGTCAGGGCGGGTCAGTCGCGTCGGGTCGGGGCGATGGAGGGTGGGAGGCCGGTCAGCCGGTTCGGGTGGCGGCCAGCAGGACCGCGGCCAGGACGCAACAGCAGGCGAAGGTGAGCAGCAGCCGCAGAGTTCGGTCGTACGCCGCGAGCTGGGCGTCCCAGTGGCCGTCGTCGCGATGAGCGTGCCGGGCCAGCACCATGGCGGCCCGCCCTGTGCCGAACGCCAGCCCGGCGGCCAGCCCCTGCGGCCAGGTCGCGCACAGCGCCACGGCCAGCACCAGCACGTGGGGAAGGCCGGTGGTCATGTACGTGCGCACGCCGGTGCCCATCTCGAAGCCGAAGTGCAGGGCGCCGTAGCGGGGTCCGTCGTCCCCGATCGACTCCGGAACCTGCCGGCCGTTCTGCGGCAGCCGGAGCCGCAGGACGCCGAGTTCGTTCAGGCCGACCAGGACGGCGACCGCGGCGACCAGCACCGAGGCCGGGACCGGGCGCAGTACCGGCCGCACCAACAGGCCGAGCGCCACCGCCACCACCGAGCTGGTGAGGCCTCCGGCCAGCAGGCCGGCGCTGAACCACCACCGGGAACGTTCTCGCCAGACCGACGAGACCAGCATCGCCGAGTTGTGGCTTCATACCGAACCCGAGATGGAGTAGCCCGCGGCCAGGGCCAGCACGACCCAGGCCAGCAGGACCGGCGCGGTGGCGAACGCCCACAAGTAGGTGAGAGCGGGCACCGCCAGTGCTGCCAGGACCAGCACGGCACCGGGCACCAGCGGATGGGTCTGGCGCCGGCGCGCGCGGGGGGAGCGGGTCCCGCCGGCGGCGCCGGCCCCGACGGCGCCGCCGCCGGTGGACCCGGCCCTGGTGGACTCTTCCCTGGTGGACTCTTCCCTGGTGGACATGGCGACGTCAGCCGTCCCGGGTGCGGGCCGAGGTGGAGGCCTCGGCCAGCGCCTCGGCGTCGGTGACCACCGCTTCGACGACCTTCTTCGAGCCGGCCGGTTCGCGGGTCACCATGGCACCGGCCCGGTCGAGGACCACGATCGCCGGCCGCCAGCCGGGGTCCAGCAGGTGGCAGGCGGCCGGGTCCGCGACGAACCGCGCGCCGGTGAGCCCGGTGAACTTCGCCACCGGCGCCCGGGCGAGCACCACGAAGTCCACCGCCGCCGAGGACTTGTTCGCCAGGTCGTCGAAGTGGGGCGCGACCTCCGCGCACACCGGGCAGCTGTCGTCCACGAGCAGGACGACGGCGCACACCGCATCGTCTCGTGGGCGTACCGACAGCGGCGTCTCGGATTTGTCCGGGATCGTTCCCACACCGTCCGCTCCACCGTCCGTCGCGGCGGCCAGGCCCACCACGCCGGCCGCGGCGACTGCGGCCTGCAGGTCGCGGAGCTGGCGCAGGATGCCGGCCATCGCGAAGGCGAGGAGCACCAACGCCAACCAGGCGAGGACGACCGCGCCGACAAGAGCTTCCATCACTGCCTCCGGAGCGAGGTGGTTCGAGACGACGGTTGGGCGAGCGGACGGCCGCCGGGCGCGTCGGCGCTGGTCGCCTGGGCTGCCGATGCGACCCGAAGCGAGCCGGGCAGCAGGGCGGCGAGAACGGCGAGGACCAGTGCCGGGACGAGTACGGACACCGACGCGAGCCGACCCAGCCCGGTCAGGCTGCCGAGGAACGGAGTGGGATTGCGGGCGAGAGGCGCGGTGACCGCCGCGGCCACGGCGAACACTCCGGCCCGCACCAGGACGGGTGCCCGGACCGGCCCGTCGCCACTCAGGCAACCGCAGGCCGCTCCCGGACGGACGCGGCGCAACACCGTCAGGTACGCCAGAAATCCTGTGTAGACAAGGGCCTCGCCGACCATCGCGGGCAGGACGAGCCTGCTCGGCAGAGCCGAGGACCCGCGCAACGAGGACAGGACGCCCGTGATGACGGCACCGCCAACGCCGACCTCGGCCGCCACGAGCACGGCCGCGCCGGCGCGGCGCTGTCCACCGGGCAGCAGGCCGTGTGACAGAAGAGTCGCCCGGAGCCGGCCGAACTCGCGCGCGTGGCCGAGACCGGCCCACAGCAGAAGCAGGCCACCGGCCACGGCGACAGCCGAGCAGACCAGGTCCGCGACGGATCGCAGCGCACCCACCCGAACCCCCTCAGGTCTGTCCGGCCGTCGGTTTGTGTCCGGCCGGGGCAGCGGCGAACCCGCTGTGTGCGCATGCGCCTGCGGGCTCTCGTACTGCCAACTGCTGGTTTCCCAACCCGCACACAGCCGCCAAACGGGTCCGGCGTCGGTTGATTGCTGACCGTGGGCGGCCAGTTGTTTGACGGCCCCGATCCCGCCTGTTAGGCAGAAGGCGAAATTCCGCGTGCAGTGGCTCCGGCCGAGGAGATCCGCATGTCGAAACTTCGTCGCCGCATCGACGAACAGGGCTACGTCGTGGTGCCCGGCGTGGTCCCGAGAAAGAACGTGGACGCCGTGGTGGCAGACATCTGGCGCCACACCGGCGCCGACCCGAACGACCCGAGGACGTGGTACGCCCCGGACCGGATCGCACCCACCGGCATGGTGGAGATGTATCACTACCAGTCGATGTGGGACACCCGTCAGGACGAGCGGGTGCACGAGGTGTTCGCCGAGATCTTCGGCAGCGAACGGCTCTGGGTGAGCATCGACCGTACGAACCTCAAACCGCCGTCGGTTCCCGACTACCCCGATTACCACCACCGGGGATTCCTGCACTGGGACACCGATCTCGAGCGGTATCCCGACATCCCGTTCGGTGTGCAGGGCGTGCTTGCACTGGCCGACACCACCGAGGACATGGGTGGCTTCCAGTGCGTCCCGAGCATCTACCAGAACCTCCCTTCCTACCTGGAGAAGTACGGCCGGTCCCGCCAGGCGGACCTGACCGAGCACACTCCGGTGCAGGTGCCGCTGCGCGCCGGCGACATGGTCATCTGGACCAGCCTGCTGGCGCACGGCAACGGCGACAACCACACCGACCGGCCCCGGCTGGCGCAGTACATCTCGATGAACCCCGCACGGGAGAACGACGAGCAGGCGCGGCAGGCACGCATCGCCGCCTGGCAGGAGAACCGCCCGCCCGCACACCACCGTGCCTTCCCCGGCGACCCCCGGGGGATCGAGGCGGCGCGCGGCCGGCCGGCCGAGCTGACCTCACTGGGCCGGCGCCTGCTGGGCCTGGATCGCTGGTAGACCCCGATGCGGCTGCAAGCCCAGGAGGCGGACATGACAGGAGCGGTGACCCGACGGGACGTCCTGCGGGTGGGTGGTGTCGCCGTGACGGTCGCGGTGACCGGAAGCGCGTGCAGCTTCCTGTCCACCAAGCCCACCGGCAGTGACTCCGACGCCGGCACGGCGAAGAAGACCAAGGAACCACCCGCGCTGGCCGCCCAGGTCAAGGCCGGGAAACTGCCCCCTGTCAAGGACAGGTTGCCCAGCAAACCGCTGGTGGTGCAGCCGAACGAGAAGGTCGGGAGGTACGGCGGCGCCTGGCACCTGCGGCTGTCCGGCGAGGCCTACAGCGACGCGGCCACCATCTACTCCTTCGCGGGGTACGAGAACCTCGTGCGCTGGGACCCGACGTTCAAGAAGGTCATCCCGGACATCGCCACCAGCTACCAGGTCAACGCCGACAGCACGGAGTACGTCTTCGTGCTCCGCGAGGGCATGCGCTGGTCGGACGGAAAGCCGTTCGGGCCCGACGACGTGGTGTTCGCCGTCCAGGACATCCTGATGGACAAGCGGATCACCTCGGTCCCGCCGTTCGGTGACATGAAGGCCGCCAAGGTGGACGACCACACCGTCAAGGTCACCTTCACAAAGCCCAACGGGACGTTCGTCAACTACCTCGCCACCCGGCGCGGCGCGGCACTGACCGACTACCCCCGCCACTACCTCGAACGCTTCCACCCGAAGTACAACCCCCAGCACGCCACCGAGGCCAAGAAGATCGGCTTCAAGGACGGGATCGCCGTCCTGCAGGACGTGGGCGGCACCTGGAGCTTCGGCCGCAACCCGCACAAGCCGACGTTGTACGCGTGGGTCCTCACCACCTCCTCCGACCAGAAGTCCCAGGTGGTGGTGGAACGCAACCCGTACTACTGGAAGGTCGACCCGGAGGGCAGCCAGCTGCCCTACATCGACCGGATCGTCTACCAGGTGGTGGGCGACGACGAGGCCGCTCTGCTCAAGACGCTCAACGGCGAGATCGACGTTTCCACGCCGCAGCTGAAGGACAAGCCGGTCGTGGCGAAGTACCGCGACCGCGGCAACTTCCGGCTGTTCGACGTCGTGCCCGAGGCGATGAACGTCGCCTGCATCTACCCCAACCTCACCCACGAGGACCCGGTCAAGCGGGAGATCTTCAACAACCGCAACTTCCGGGTCGGGTTGTCGTACGCGATCAACCGGCGGGAGATCATCAAGGCCGTGTTCCAGCGGCAGGGTGAGCCCTGGCAGGTGGCGCCTCGCAAGGAGTCGACCTACCTCGACAAGGAGATGGCCACGCAGTACACCGAGTACGACGTGGCCAAGGCGAACGAGATCCTGGACAAGGAGTACCCGAAGAAGAACGCCAGGGGAGTGCGCCTGGGACCGGACGGCAAGCCCATCTCGTTCCTCGTCGACGTGGCCACCATCGTCCCCACCTGGGCGGACGTGCTGGCACTGGTGGTCAACTTCTGGCAGAAGGTCGGCATCGACGCACACGTCAACACCGGCAGCCCGGAGATCGTGGTCGAACGCGGCCAGGCCAACAAACACGACTTCTCGGTGTGGGCGGGAGAGGGTGGCCTGGACGGCGTGGTGCTGCTGAACCCCTACAACTACCTGCCGTTGCTCAACCCGTACTCGTTCTTCGGGGTGAAGTGGGCGGAGTGGTACAACACGAAGGGCAAGGCCGGCGAGCGTCCGCCGGCCGACGTCCGGCAGCAGATGGCGTTGTACGACAAGGTGAACGCGACGTCCGACATGGACGAACAGGTCCGGTTGATGAAGGAGATCCTGCGGATCGCCAAGCAGCGCTTCCACGCCATCGGGATCGCGATGCTGCCCAACGGCTACGGCACGGTGGCGAACAAGATCGGCAACTGGCCGAAGTTCACCACCGAGGGCGCCTGGGTCTACATGTCGCCCGCCCCGACGAATCCCTGCCAGTACTACATAAAGCCGAGCTGAGCCAGGAGGCACGTTTACGGGGACACTCCCCATTTCGAGATGATCCGGGCCAACGTCCACACCGGCCCGGCAGGCTTCTACGCGGCGCGGGGGCGAAGCCGCACTCGGTACGAGCGGAACGGTGTGGTCACAGCTCCCGGCCGGCGGCGAGCAGCAGCTGGTGTGCCCGGCGCGCTGCTCGCGCGGCCCGCTGGGTGGACGGTTCGTCGACGGGAACCTCCTCCATCCCGACGGCGAGTACCCGGACGGCCTCGGTGAGCGCCTGCAGGTGGCGTTCGAAGTCTGCCAACCTCTCGTTGACGGCGGCCTCGGCACGGTTGCGCTGACTGGGAACGCGTTCGGCGGTCTGCTCACCGCGGCCGCCGGTCCGTCCGTCACCACTGGGTGCGCGGTCGGGATCGGGTTCGAACAACGCCCGCAGGCGTACCGGCAGATTCGCGAACGTCGTGTCCAGTTGGCCGGGGGAGAACTGCTCGCGCATCGCCGCCGTCACCGCGGCGGCCACGGGGTGCACCTCACCGAGCGGGATCATCGCCTCGTGCGCGAAACGTTCGGCGGTCTCCTCCGCGTCCGCCTTCGTCGGCACCCGGCTGGGCGACCAGCCGTCGTAGAAGACGCCGCGCAGGAGTTCGGGCAGCTGGGCGGCGAGGTGGGCGGCGCTCTCCACCGTGAGCCGGTCCCGGACGCAGTGCAGCCAGGTGCGCACTGCCCGGAAGGTGAACTCCGGGTCGTCGCTGCCCAGCTCCTGCGCGACGGTGTGCAGCCAGGCGTGGGTGGTGTTCTCCGCACGGGCCAGGGCGTGTGGGCGGATCGTCATCGTCGCCTCCGGGGAAACATGCCGGCACTCGGATGGTTTCCCTCCACGCTCGACGACGCGCCACCGCCGAGCCAGGGGCGAACGGCCCGGCCGGACGTCCCGGCCGCCGGGATGTCCGCCGTACGGGCCGGTGGGGACCTTCTGCCCTACGCGGCGCCCGCGAGGCGTGGGAGTTTGGTAACAAGGCCTGTGGAGCAAGCGAGGGAGCCCGAGAGGGCTGAGAGGCCCGGACGGTCGAGAGATCGTCTGGACGACCCCCAGCTACCTGATCCGGACAATGCCGGCGAAGGGAAATTGTTCTACAGGTCCTCTGATGCGCCCGGCCGGTTGTCACGAAAGGCCGCGGCTCTCAGCTGCCGTCGCCTCCGGCGCCGCCGTCGCCGCCGCCCCACCCACCGGAGAACCAGGCGTGGCCCTTGTCCTCGCCAGCGCGGGGAAGGTCGTTGCCGGTCGTACCGTCGTCGCGCGGCGTGGCGAGGTCTCCTGCGGACCCGCGACGTTCTCGTCGCCGCCCGACCACGATCAGGGCAACTCCCAGGACGACCAGTGCCGCGACAACCAGGACCAGTCCCACGATTCCGTTCATGCCCGCACGGTGACAGGTGCGCCGGGCGGCGTCCAGAGCGTCGGCGTCACGATTGGGTGCTCGGCCTGGACAGCGCCGCGCCGAGCTGGCTGGCGAGAGTGGCCGCCACCTGCCGCTGCTCCAGCGTCGGGTGCACCACCTCGGTCGCCGCGACCAGCAGGAACCGGCCGTGTACGACGCCGCCGCTGCGGACGACGAGCGAGGTCTCGGCGTCCGTCGGCAGTCCGTACCTGTCGACGTCCAGCGGGCGCCCGTGCCGGGTCACGTGGCCGTCGCCGTCCATCGTCGCCATTCCGTCACCGCCGTTCCCGCCGGAAGGGTCGAAGCGGCAGTCGTCGATCCGCAGGACGTCGGTGATCTGGTGGGCGACGTGGGAGGTGAGGGAGTCCGGTGACTCCCGGCCTGCGGCGACCGCGGCTGACGTACGGACAACCCCGGACAGGTATCCCTCCTGGCGGCTGGCGCGTGCCTGCTGGCGGCGTCCCCAGTGGGCGATCTCGGAGACCGCGACGCCGACGGTGACCAGGAGTACGGCGGTCTCCACGTCCTCCCGGTTGGCGATGGTGAGCTGGTGGTACGGCCGGGTGAGGAAGAAGTCGAACCACACCGCGCTGGAGGCCGCGGCGACGACCCCGGCCCATCGGACGCCGGTGGAGGCCGCCGCGACGATCAGCAGCACCAGGGCCAGGGCGACGTCGGTGTTGGCCACGCTCTCCCGGAACGGCGCCAGCGCCGCGCACACCACCAGCGGAAGCACGGCGGCCACCGCACCGACCCAGGTGCGGCGTGTCTGCAGGAAGGACTCCGCGCGCATGCCTCCATCAAACCGCTCACGGCGCCTCCGCGTCGCCGCCTCCGCGTCGCAGCGTCGGCGACGCCGGTGGGACGCGGGTAATCTGCGCCGTGACGGGCGGTCCGCGACGGGTTCGCCGGGTTTGCCCCGGCGAGGGAACGTCCGGCCACCTCGGCTGGAAGGGAGCAGGTGATGACCGGTGTGGCGACGTTCGGGGTCGTCGGCGGCGCCGGCTTCCGGGCGCAGTACTTCCTGCGGATCGCACGGGCGCTGCCGGAGCGGTTCCGGGTGGCCGGGCTGGTGGTGCGCGACGCCGAGCGCGGCCGGGAGATGGAACGCCGGTGGGACGTTCCGACGTTTCGTACCCTCGACGACCTCCTGGCCCGCACGCGTCCGGACCTCCCCGATTTCGTCGTGGTGTCCGTGCCCGCGGCGGCCGGCGCCGACTACATCCGCGACCTGGCCGGGCGCGGGATGCCCGTCCTGGCCGAGACCCCGCCCGCTCCCGACCTTGCCGGCCTGCACCGGTTGTACGCCGACCTCGCCGGGACCGGCGCCCGCGTCCAGGTGGCCGAGCAGTACCACCTGCACCCGGTCAACCAGGCGCGGCTGGCGCTGATCCGGGAGGGCAGGCTGGGCCCGGTCACCCAGGCCACCGTGTCGTTCTCGCACCTCTACCACGCCGTCAGCCTGTTGCGTCTCTTCCTCGGCGTGGGCTACGACGACGCGGTCATCCGCGGCATGCGGTTCGAGTCGCCGTGGGTGGCCGGGCCGACCCGCGAAGGCCCTCCGCGCGAGGACGTCCTGGTCACCTCCGAACGCGACCTCGCCTGGCTGGACTTCGGCGATCGGCTCGGCTGCTACGACTTCACCGCCAACCAGCACCGGTCCTGGATCAGGTCCAACCACGTGTCGGTGCGGGGCCACCGCGGTGAGATCTTCGACCGGCGGGTCCGCGTCCAGGAGCCGTCCGGCACTCCGCTGGACTTCGAGCTCACCCGGGTCAACCGCGGCGAGTGGGAGAACGCCGAGGGCTACTTCCTGCAGGGCATCATGGCCGGCGACCGGTGGGTCTACCAGAACCCGTTCGCGCCGGCCAGGTTGTACGACGACGAGATCGCCATCGCCACCTGCCTGGCGCGGATGGTCGAGCACGCGGCGGGCGGCCCCGGCTTCTACGGCTTGGCGCAGGCCTGCCAGGACCACTATCTCGGCATGATGATCGCCCAGGCCGTGCGTACCGGCGAGACCGTCCGCACCGAACCCCAACCCTGGGCGCCCGCCCCCGGGGGGTAGCGCGGGCCCTCAGGGGTAGACGACCTGACACAGACAACCGACCTCGAACCCCAACCTCGAAACGCCAAACCTCGAAGTCCCAAACCTCGAACCCCGAACTCCACACAGCGCAGAGGTGAACGACATGGCACGTCCGATTTGGAACGGATCGCTGAGCTTCGGGCTGGTGAACGTCCCGGTGAGACTGCTGAGCGCGACCGAGCAGAAGGACGTGTCCTTCCACCAGCGTGAGGCCGGTTCCAACGCCCGGGTGCGCTACAAGCGCGTCGCGGAGGGCACCGACCGTGAGGTCGAGTACAAGGACGTGGTGAAGGGCTACGAACTACCCGGCGACAAGTTCGTCACGCTGACCCAGGAGGAGGTCGACTCGGCCAGCCTGGGCAGGTCCCGCTCGCTGGAGATCACCGACTTCGTCGACCTCGCCGAGATCGATCCCGTCTACTACGAGAAGAGCTACTACCTCGCCCCGCGGGAGGAGAGCGCGCACGAGGCCTACGCCCTGCTGCGCGACGCGATGGAGCAGTCCGGCCTGGCCGGGGTGGGCTCGTTCGTGATGCGCGGCAAGGAGTACCTCGCGGTGATCCGGCCCTGGAAGCGCGTGCTGGTGCTGGAGACGCTGCTGTTCGCCGACGAGGTACGCGACCCGGAGGAGGTGGTCGACTCCCTGCCCTCGACCACCCGGAGCAACTCGCGTGAGGTCAAGGCGGCGGTCAACCTGATCGAGCAGCTCACCACGCCGTGGAAGCCGGAGCAGTACCACGACACCTACCGTGAACGCCTGCTCGGCATCGTGAAGGACAAGGCCAAGGGCAAGGAGATCGAGGTCGAGGAGTACGAGCCGGAGGAGAGCAACGTCGTCGACCTGATGGACGCGTTGCGCCGCAGCGTCGACGAGGCGAGGAGCAGCCGGTCCGGACGCGGCGGTGCAGGGCGTTCGGATGCGGGCGCCAAGAAGGCCGCGAAGAAGACCGCGAAGAAGTCGGCCGGTGCGAAGAAGGCCGCGAAGTCCGGCGGCGGCGGGGCGGGCACGCGGAAGGCGGCGGGCGACGGTGCGAGCGGGCGCTCCAGGTCGGCCGACGTCGCCGAGCTCAGCAAGCAGGACCTGTACGACCGCGCCACCGAGCTCGGCATCGAGGGCCGGTCGAAGATGACCAGAGCCCAACTGCAGAAGGCGGTTCAGAAGGCGTCCTGAGACCCGCACGTCTGCGCCCCGCCCGTGGTCAATCACGGGCGGGGCGCTCGCATCCGGAAAGGGGAGTCAGGCGGGCGGTGCCGGCGCCGGTGTGGGCACTGGCGATGGCGCCGACGTCGGAGCGTGCGTTGGCGTCGGCCCTACCGTGGCGTACGTTCCGGCGTGGTAGACCAGCGGCGCGTGCTGCCTGGTGGCGGCGGCGGTGACCTCGGCGACCACCAGGTGGTGGTCGCCGACCGGGTAGCGGTAGTCGATCCGCCCGCGCAGGTGTCCCGCCGCGTCGTCCAGCACCGGCTCACCGGTGCGCAGCCGCGACCACCGGGTGGGGCCGGCGAAACGGTCGATACCGCTGGTCGCGAACCTCGCCGCGAGAGTGTGGTCGTGCGCCCCGACGAAGTTGACCACCACGCTCTCGGCGGCGGCGATGGTGGGCCAGCTCGAGGCGTTGGTGGACAGGGCGAACGACACCAGCGGCGGATCCAGGGAGATCGACGCGAGCGACGTCGCGGTGAAGCCCACCGGGCCGAACCCCGCGTCCGCGGTGACGATGACGACCCCCGCGGCGTACCGGCGGAAGACCGCGCGGTAGAGGTCCGGGGTGATACCGGAGGGTGCTTCGAGAAACGTGGTCATCAGGTCCTCCATGGACACCGGCTCAGGCGCCGAGCAGGTCGAGTTGGTGGGTCCGGTCGTGGTCACGGGCGAAGGAGCTGACCGGGCGGTCCAGGCCGTAGTGGTGGCGCAGCGTCGTCCCGGTGTACTCGGTACGGAAGAGGCCGCGCCGGCGCAGGATGGGCACCACGTGGTCGACGAACTCCGACAGCCCGCTCGGCAGCACCGCCGGCATGACGTTGAATCCGTCGGCAGCGCCCTTGGCGTGCCACTCCGCGAGCGCGTCTGCCACCTGTTCGGGCGTACCGCTGAACGTCCGGTGCCCGCGGCCGCCACCGAGCCGGCCGATCAGCTGCCGTACGGTCAGTCGCTCCCGGCGGGCCAGGGTGACGATGAGGGTGTAGCGGCTCTTGGCCCCCTCGATCTCGTCCTCGTCCGGAAGGTCCGCCGGTAGTTCCCGGTCCAGCGGCAGGTCGTCGGGGGCGACGCGAAGGGTGCGGGCCAACTGCTCCCGGGCGTACTCGGGCACGATCAGCTGGTCCAGTTGCTCCTCGCGGGCCCGGGCCTCGGCCTCGGTCGCACCGAGGACGGGCACGATGCCGGGAAGGATCTTCACGGCTTCGGGATCACGCCCGGCTCGGGCAACCCGCGCCTTCAGGTCGGCGTAGAACGCCTGCGCGTCGGCGAGGGTCTGCTGCGCGGTGAACACCGCCTCGGCGTACTCCGAGGCGAGGGTCTTCCCGTCCTCCGACGACCCGGCCTGGACGAGGACGGGATGACCCTGCGGCGACCGGGGCACGTTGAGTGGTCCCTGCACCCGGAAGTACTCCCCGGCATGGTCGACGCGGTGGACGCGCGACGCGTCCGCCCACACCCCACCTTCCTTGTCGGCAAGGGCCGCGTCGTCGTCCCAGCTGTCCCACAACCGGCGCGCCACCTCGAGGAACTCCGCCGCCCGGGCGTATCGGTCGCGGTGGCTCGGGAGCTCCTCCAGCCCGAAGTTGCGGGCCGCGTCCACCGAGGCGGTGGTCACGACGTTCCATCCCGCGCGACCGCCGCTCACGTGGTCGACCGAGGCGAACCTGCGGGCCAGGTTGTACGGGTCGTTGTAGGTGGTGGACGCGGTGGCGATCAGGCCGATGCGTTCGGTGGCGGCAGCGATCGCGGTGAGCAGGACGGTCGGTTCCAGCGAGCCCGAAGGCCGCCTGCCCACGTCGCCGAACAGGGCAGGGCTGTCGGCGAAGAAGACCGAGTCGAAGGTGCCCCGCTCGGCGATCCTTGCCAGCTCGCGGTAGTGCTCGACGTCGGTGTTGGCGTGGGGGTTGCTCTCCGGCAGTCGCCACGACGCCTCGTGATGGCCAGTACTCATGAGGAACGCGTTCAGGTGAAGGGGTTTGCGGCTGGATGTGCTCATCGGGAGACCTCTTCGGGTCGACGGGACACAAGGTCGGGTCCGGTGGGCTGCAAGCCACCGTTGACAATGCCCAGGTGGGCGAGGAGCCGGGAACGGAGTGCGGCGAAGCGCGGGTCGGACGGGTCGCGCGGCGGGTCGATCGTCACCTCGACCTCGGTGTCGACCCGGCCGTCGGTGAGCACCAGCACCCGGTCCGCGAGGGCGATCGCCTCGTCGACGTCGTGGGTGACCAGCAGCACCGCCGGACGGTGCCGCTCGCACAGCTGGCGGAGCAGTCCGTGCATGCGGATCCGGGTGAGCGCGTCCAGGCTGCCGAACGGTTCGTCGGCGAGGAGCAGCTCCGGCTCACGGACCAGCGAGCGGGCCAGCGCGACGCGCTGTTGTTCGCCGCCGGACAGCTGGTTCGGCCAGGCCTGCTCCCGGCCGGCCAGCCCGACCTCGGCAAGGCTCTCCCGGCCCCTGTCCGTCGTTCCCGCTCCGGACAGGCCGAGCGTCACGTTGTCAAGCACGCGTTGCCACGGCAGCAGCCGGGAGTCCTGGAAGACCACCGAGACGTTACGCGGCACCTCGACGAGTCCGGTGCCCTCCACGTCGTGGTCGAGTCCGGCCAGCGCGCGGAGCAGCGTGCTCTTGCCCGAGCCGCTGCGACCCAGCAGGGCGACGAACTCTCCCGGCTCGATCGCCAGGTCCAGGTGGTCGAGGACGAGCCGCTGCCCGAACCTCCGGACGAGGGAGCGGACGGCCACCGCGGGTCCGGCGGTCGTCGCGGGCCCGACGGTCCTCGGTTGCCGTTCGGCTGTCACGTGATCGGTCAGTCGGCCAGCGTACGTCGCCATGTCAGCGCCTTCCTCTGCACGAGTCGGACGGCGCCGTCGGAAGCCAGCCCGAGGATTCCGTAGACCACCAGGCCGACGACGATGATGTCGGTCTGGCCGTAGGTGCGGGCCAGCTCCATCATGTAGCCAATTCCGCTGGTGGCGTTGATCTGCTCCACGACCACGAGGGCCAGCCAGGCCCCGACCACGGCGAAGCGCAGCCCGAGCAGGAAGCCCGGGAGCGCACCGGGGAGGACCACTCGGCGGATGAACTCCGAGCGGCGAAGACCGACGGTCTGGGCGAGCTCGACGTACCTGCTGTCGATGGTGCGCAGGCCGTTGTGGGTGTGGATGTAGACCGGGACGAGCACGCCGAGGGTGATGGTGACGACCTTCATCGTCTCCCCGATCCCGAACCACAGGATCAGCAGCGGGAGCAAGGCCAGCGAAGGTATCGCGCGCTTGATCTGGATCGGTCCGTCGATCAGTGCCTCGCCCAGCCGGTTCAGGCCGGAGGCGAGGGCGAGTACGGTGCCGACCCCGATTCCGATCGCCAGACCGAGGAAGGCCCGCTGGGCGGAGACGGCCAGGTTGGCCGGCAGCCGGCCGTCGTTCACCAGGTCGATGGTGGTGGCGACCACGGTCCAGGGAGCGGACAGGATCCGCGGATCGATCAGGCCGGTCGCCGATCCGGCCGACCACAGGGCGAGCAGCAGCAGGGGACCGATGGCGGAGCCGAACCGGATGGGCCGTCCCGGACCCAGCCGGCGGGCACGCCGGACCGGTGCGGTGGTGGTGGCCCGCGCCGGTATCCGGACGGGCGGTGCGGTGGTGGTCATCGGTTGGTCAGCCCTCTCACGAGTGTCATGGCGCTTCGTTCCGGATGGCGTCGGCGGCGACCGGGGCGAACCGCCGGTCGAAGAGGTCCGCCGCTGTCAACTTCGGCTTGTCGGTCTCGCGGGCGAGCAGATCGACGGTCTGTTGCTGGCGGGCGATCGCGTCGGACCAGTCGGCGGGGATGTCGGGATGGCCTGACACCTTGACCAGCCACCGCCCGTCCTCCTCGGTGAGGCCCTGGTCCTTCACGTAGTAGCCGTCGATCCACTCCTGCGGATGCCTGTCGATCCAGAGCTGGGCGCGGGCCCAGTACTGCACGTACGCACGGATCGCCGCCGCCTTCGCCGGGTCCTCCAGGGTGGCCACCTGGGTGTAGAGGTGGCTGGGGTCGTCGCGCAGGCCGTGCGGGATCGTGCTGCCGCCGTCCTTGCCGTACTTGCCGAGGTACCGGTTGATGGCCACGCCGCCGATCGGCGCGACGTCGACCTGCCTGCCGGCGAGGGCGTTGGGGTAGACGTCGCCGGTACTCGGCAGCTCCACCAAGGTCACGTCGGACTTCTTCAGCCCGGCCTTCTGCAGAACCCGCAGGACCAGCGCACCCTGTGCCTGTCCGGGGCTGTAGGCGATCCGCTTTCCACGCAGGTCTGCCAGCGACCGCACCTTCACCCCGGGAGCGATGCCCAGCTGGTAGATCGGGTGATTAAGGGGGTCCACGCGGAACTTCGCCGCGACGATTCGCACGTGCAGTCCGGTCCAGGTCGCGTGGATCGGCGGGATGTCCGCGACGGAGCCGATGTCGAGGGCGCCGGCGCGGAAGGCCTCGGTGGTCTGCGGGCCACCGCTGAGGTTGGCCCACTTCGCCTTGAACGGCAGCTTGTCGATCTGTCCGGACAGCTCCAGGGCCTTCTGGGTGGCCGGATCGCCGATGGTGAGCGTCGTTCCCTTCGGCACGGTCGTCGGCAGCGGGGCGTTCAGGGCCAGCTTCCTGTCACCGGCCCCGCCCCCGGATCCGTTCGTACCTTCCGAACCGTTCGAGTCGGCCTTGCTCAACCCGCATCCGGTCAGCAGGACGAGGCCGGTGAGCAGGGCAAGACCTGCGCGCAATGTGCGGCGCGCACGCGGAACTGGCGTGGACATCACGAGACTCCTTGCGGTGTGGGGATCCGGCGCGGTCGCGGGCATGGCTTCACGACCGGCCGTCGGTGCGAGGTGATGGAACGAGCTGGCGCCGGCTTCGCCCAGCCGGTTCCGCCCAGCTGGGTTGTGGCTTGCTGGGTGAGCCGTCCGGTTCGGTCAGCCGGGACAGGGGTGACCGGCCTCCGCAGCCGAGATCGCGGTGGCGGACGGACGCCGGACGACTGGTGAGGTGGTGCGCGATGGTGCGGGAGAGGGGTTCCGCCGAACGAACCCGTCCGGACGTCAGCGACAGGTCGCGCTGGCGACGTGCATCAGGTCGATCTCACGCCGTTGGGTGAGGAGGAGCGCTGCCCACATGACAATCACCATAGCGACTAATTCCTACTGGATTACTATGGTATCCGAAAGCTGAGACGACTGTTCTCGTACCGAGACCCATGGAGGACTCGTGACACCCTCGCCCGTCGCCGACACGGCCGCGTCCGTGGTCGCCCTGGTCGGCAACCCACGCAGGAACTCCCGTACTCGCGAGCTGACCGAGTACCTCGCCTCGCGGCTGGTGGACTCCCTCGGACTGCCCGCCGCCGCCCTTGGGGTGATCGACCTGGCGGAGTTCGGCGGTGCGGTCCTCGACGGCGGCCCGGCGGTCGACGAAGCGTTGACGACAGTTACCTCCGCCTCGGTGCTGGCGGTCGCCACACCCGTCTACAAGGCGAGCTACACCGGACTGCTCAAGTCGTTCCTCGACCGCCTCGGCGGTGGCGCGCTGAGCGGGGTGGCGGCGGTGCCGGTGACGGTGGCAGGTGCCCCGATCCACCGGCTGGTCGCCGACGTCCACCTGCGGCCGCTGTTGGTGGAGTTGGGGGCGAGCACACCCACCCGAGCCTTCGCGGTCGAGGAGGGTGTCCTCGCCGACCCGGCGTCCATGGTGGAGGAGTGGCTGCGCACCGAGGCGCCGACGCTGGCGAAGTTGCTCCGACCGGCCGACAGCGCCGAGCTCGCCGTCGCTCGCTGACAATGCGAGGTTGACGAGGTATGCGAGGTCCAGCCGGCCGAGGTGGTGGCGTTCCTCGTGACCCTGCCCGCTGGGCGGCGGCCCGCTGACGGACCTTCGGCTCTGCTCACCCGGGCCGTCGGGCGCGGAAGATGGAAGTCGCCGACGGGGAAGCGCGCGTGCGGTCGTCTGTCCTGGTGGCCGTGGCGGCCGGAGGTTGCGATGGGCCGGTGGCCGTCGTCCTGGTGGTGCTGGGCAGCCTGCTCGCACCGATAGCGGTGGCAGGGGCCTGGGTCAGGACCGAGGTCACCGACACGCAGAGGTACATCCAGACCGTTGCCCCGCTGGCGAGGGAACCAGCCGCCCAGAACACGGTCGCGACCAAGGCGACCGATGCGATCTTCCCCCCGCTCCAGGTCGACCGGCTGATCGGTCAGGCGGTCAGCGCGTTGACCTCTCGCGCCGGTTTCCCGCCGCTGGTCGCCGATCGGCTGAAGGCGCTGGTCGGTCCGATGACGGACGGCATCCACGGTTTCGTGCGGTCCCGGCTCCACGACGTCGTACGCAGTGACCAGTTCGCGCACGTGTGGGTGCAGGTGAACACGACCGCGCACCAGCAGATGGTGAAGGTCCTGTCGGTCAGTCGAAGGCGGTGGTCGTGTCGGGCAGCACGGTGAACCTGCAACTCGGGCCGTTCATCGACGTGGCGAAGAAGGATCTGGCCAGCCGTGGACTGACCATCGTCAACCAGCTTCCGAACATCAACCCGAGCATCCCGGTGGCCCAGAGCAAACAGCTCGTCAAGGCGCAGCGGGGCTACACGCTGCTCAACCGCCTGGGGGTCGCGTTGCCCGTGCTGGCGGTGGTGTTCCTCGGACTCGGTGTCTTCCTCGCCCGCGGCCATCGCCGGATGCTGGTCGCTGCCGGCCTCGGACTGGCCGGCGGCAGCAAGTCGGAGTCGATCGGACTGCGCACCGGGCCGGTGGGGCCTTGGGTGTACGCCTACCGCACGGTGGCCCGGATCGCCGCCGTCGTCGTGGCCGCCCTGATCTTCGTGCTGTGGAACGAGCCGACGGCCGTGGTCGTCTGGTGGCTCGCCGTCGCGGTCGCGCTGGCGATGGCGGTGATCGAGTTCCTTGCGGTGCCGGAGGGTTCGGCGGTGCCGGACACGGCCACGACGGAGGGCTAGCCGCCGGATGGCCCGTCGATAGGCTGCACCATGCCTACGCGACGCACAGCCCGCGCCGTTGTCAACGTCGACCTGCCCGGGCCACAGATCAGCAGACACCTGTACGGGCACTTCGCCGAGCACCTCGGCCGTTGCATCTACGGCGGCTTCTACGTCGGGCCGGACTCCGACATCCCCAACGAGGCTGGGATTCGCCTCGACGTGGTGGAGGCGCTGCGTGCGCTGAACATCCCCAACCTGAGGTGGCCGGGTGGCTGTTTCGCCGACGAGTACCACTGGAAGGACGGCATCGGCCCCAAGGACGAACGCCCCACGATGATCAACACCAACTGGGGCGACGTCGAGGAGAACAACCACTTCGGCACGCACGAGTTCATGGCGCTGTGTGAGCTGCTCGGCGCGGAGCCGTACGTCAACGGCAACGTCGGCAGCGGCACCGTGCGCGAGATGAGCGAGTGGGTCGAGTACCTCACCCGCGACGGAGACAACCCGATGGTTCGCCTGCGCAGGGCGAACGGGCGCGAGGCCCCCTGGCGGGTGCCGTTCTGGGGAATCGGGAACGAGGCCTGGGGTTGCGGCGGCAACATGCGAGCCGAGCACTACGCCGACCTGGCCCGTAGGTATGCGACGTACTGCCGCGACCAGGCCGGCAACAAGCTCTACCGGATCGCCGCGGGCGCCCACGACCGCGACTACGCCTGGACCGAGGCGCTGATGAAGGCGCTCAACCCACTGGGCTGCACCAACCGGCCGCGGGGTTACTACCAGGGAATCTCGCTCCACTACTACACCCTGGCCGGGCCGTGGCACGCCAAGGGAAGCGCCACCGACTTCACCGAGGACGACTACTACCGCACACTGGCCGCTGCCCGGGCGATGGACGAGATCCTCGCCGGGCACTCCCGGGTGATGGACTGTTACGACTCCGGAGCACAGGTCGGCCTGGTGGTCGACGAGTGGGGCACCTGGTGGGACGTCGAGCCGGGAACGAACCCGGGCTTCCTGTTCCAGCAGAACACCCTGCGCGACGCGCTGGTCGCCAGCGTGACGTTCGACATCTTCCACCAGCACGCCCGCCGGGTGGTGATGGCCAACATCGCGCAGACGGTCAACGTGTTGCAGGCGATGCTGCTCACCGAGGGGAACCAGCTCGTCCGGACCCCGACCTACCACGTGTTCGAGATGAACAAGGGGCACCAGGACGCCCACAACCTTTCGGTGCACCTGTCCACGGAGGGGACGTCGCGGGCGTACGGCGAGGGCGAGCTGCGGGGTGAACTCGAGACGCTCTCGGTGTCGGCCAGCGTCAAGGACGGCGACCTGCTGGTGTCGTTGACGAACCTCGACGCCGGCGAGCCCGTCACTGTCAACTTCGACCTGCGCGGCGGCGTCGTCGCCGACCTCACCGGCAGGATCCTCACAGCCGCCGCGATCGACGGCCACAACCGGCCCGGGGAACCGGACGCCGTGGTGCCGGCGTCGTTCGACGGCTTCACCGTGGCGGATCGGGAGGCCGGTGCGTTCGGTGTCGGGTTGACGGTCGAGTTGCCACCGCACTCGTTCGTCACGCTCGCCGGACGAGTCGGCTGACCGACTGGGCCTGACAGGAGCTGACTGGGCCTGGTCGGGCCTGACCGGGCCTGACCGGGGCTGACCGGACCGGCCGGGGCGACGGGTGAGTGCCGCACCGAATGGGTATCGACGCGATGAGTGATCTTTGGATCGTGACTCGTGATCGGGGGCGGCGTCGGTGGCTGCGAGGTGTCGGCGAACTGGAGGTGCGGTCGCCTGGCTGGCACTGGCGGCCCTCGTCCTGGTGACGGCGGGGTGTTCGGGTGCGGCCGGCCCGAAGTCCTCGCCGTCACCCGGCCGTGGCGCGTCCGCGAAGCCGACTCCAGCCCGCCCCGCGGCCGAGGTCGAGAACTCCCGGCCCGGGACGACGCAATGGAAGCTTGACAAGAAGGGGCCGAATGCGGCGATCGAGGGATACGCCGACCGGATCGCGGTTCGGCCCGGTGAGTCCTTCCGGCTCTTCGTCTCCACGACCGCCGACGGCTTCCGGGCCGTGGCGTACCGGATCGGATGGTACGGCGGCACCGGCGGCCGGGAGGTGTGGCGGTCTCCGGCGATGCGAGGGCACCGGCAGGCGCATCCGGTCGTGACGCGGCCGCTCAACACCGTGACCGCTGCAGCGTGGAAACCGTCGATGACGGTCCGGACGACAGGCTGGCCGGAGGGCAACTACCTGATCAAGCTGATCTCGACCGCGGGGTACGAGCGCTACGTCCCGGTCACGGTCCGCTCCACCGAAACGCGCGGGAAGGTGGTGCTGGTCAACGCGGTCACCACCTGGCAGGCGTACAACCTGTGGGGTGGCTACGACCTCTACCAGGGACCGACCGGGTTCGCGGACCGGTCCCGGGCGGTGAGCTTCGACCGGCCCTACGACGACGCCGGCATCTCGCGGTTCATGACCGGGGAGCGTGCCGCGGTCGTGTTCGCGGAGCGGATGAACCTCCCGCTGGCCTACATCACCGACGTGGAACTCGCGACGGAGCCGAAACTCCTCGCCGGCGCGCGGGCGGTCATCAGTCTGGGCCACGACGAGTACTGGTCGAAGGCGATGCGGGACAACGCGATCCGGGCGCGCGACGCGGGCACGAACCTCGCGTTCCTCGGCGCGAACGCCGTTTTCCGGCACATCCGGTTCGCCGGGACGCCGCACGGTTCGAACCGGCTGGTGGTCTGCTTCAAGTCCGACTCGGAGGACCCGATGCGGAAGCGGGATCCGACGGACACGACGCAGGACTGGCGGCTGCCACCTGACCCGCGGCCGGAAAGCGAACTCACCGGCCTGGTCTACGACTGTTTCCCGGCCGACGCCGCCTTCGTCGTGGTCAACCCGAAGAACTGGTTGTTCGTCAGGACCGGAGTGCGCAAGGGCTCAAGTTTTCCCCATCTGGTGGGCGTGGAGTCCGACCGCCTGGACCTGAGCTATCCGACACCACGGCCGATCGAGATCCTCTCCAACTCAGCGGTCCAGTGTGGTTCGGCGCGAAGTACCTGGGCCAACTCCTCCTACTACACCGACGACTCGGGGGCCGGAGTCTTCGCCACGGGCACCTTGCGGTGGGTTCCGGCCCTGTCGCACTCCAAGCGCTTCGAGGCCCGCACCTGGCGGTTCGTCGAAGTTGTCACGGCCAACCTGCTCAGGGCGTTCGCGGCGGGGCCCGCCGGCCGGGCCCATCCCGCCCACGACAACGCGGACCAGTACGCGCACGGGGGCGGCCGGCAGACAAGCTCACCGGACTGATCCCGGCGATCGCCCGGCCCCTGGCCACCCCGGGTCAGGTGAGGATCTTCGCCTTCGCCTGCTGGAACTCCGCATCGGAGATGTCGCCGTGGTCGCGCAGTTGGGCGAGCTTGCCCAACTCGTCGGCCTGGCTGGGTACCCGCGCCGTCGACCGGACGTACTCCTGGATCGCCTGTTCCTGCTCCCTGGCCCGGGTCATCTCGCGCTCGCTCATCTCGCGGCCGTGCGCGACGAGGTACACGAAGACTCCGAGGAACGGCAACACGATGACGAACAGTGTCCAGCCGGCCTTGCCCCAGCCGCCGAGGTCCTGGCTGCGGAAGATGTCGGTGATCACCTTCACCAGAAGGAAGATCCACAGGATCCACAGAAACAACCAGAACATGGTGAGAAATGCGTTGAGAAGTGGGTAGTCCATGATGCTCTCCCCATTGATGCCATGGAGTCACGGCTCCTTCCATGGTAGGCATCTGTGTGCGGCTTCCGGTATGTCAACTCAGGCATGCAGCTGTCCAGTGGTCGAGGTCATCGGTGACCGTGCAGGTGTCAACGAACACCTGACGGCCGGCGGCGACCTCGATGCCGTGGCACGAGAACCGCCGAACCCTCGGTGGCACTTGGAGATTCGGTCGCGTCGGATCAGTGCCGCGCGGAGGCGGATCCGGTCGCGTGGAGGACGTCGAGCCGATGGCGGTACTCGTCCTCGTCGATCTCGCCGCGGGCGAAGCGCTCGGCCAGAACATCGTCCGGAGTCGGACGCGTGGCCGGCGGCGGCGCGTGCGGGGCCGGAGCCTGCCCCTGTGCGGGAACGCGCGGCTGTTCACCGCCCGGGCCGATCAGCGGGCCGCGGCCGGCGTACCGGACCAGTGCCACCACTCCGGCGATCAGCAGGCCCCAGAACACGATCATGCTGATCGTCATGAGTACGTAGCCCCACCAGCCCATGCCGGCGCCGTACCAGAACATTGCTCGTCTCCGATCCGCGGGCGACCGTCGACGCGGCCCTGCGCCGGTCGACGCGGTAGGGCCATCGTGAGCATCGGTGATCGCCGGCAGGCAGAGCCGCAGGTCTGCCGACACCTGCCGAACGACCCGATCTCGGTGAACGCCGGTCCCGGAGAGCGGACCGTCGGCGGATCGGAGGTTCAGCGGCGGCGGCGGATGCTGAGCGTGCCCGCCAGCAGGCCGAGCACCCAGGCGATGAGGAGGGCACCCCACAGCGGCATCGTCACCTCCGGTACGAGCAGCCTGACCGTGGTGATCGCGGTGTTCTCGAAGATGAAGACCAACGCGATCAAGGCGACGACGGCGAACTTCGCCGCCCGGCGGACGCTCGGCCGTGCCCAGAATCCCTGTCGTTCCTGGTCTGTCTGTGTACTGTTCACGAGATCCCCCTACGCGGTTGAACGCCTACCTCCAGCCTGCGCGCACTCGCCCGAAGGGACAGCAGATCAATGGATGGCAACCGCCCGGTAGGTGTCCGGCCCACGTGATGCACTCCGTCCGACCTCCGCGTCCGCACGATTGATCCCGATCGGTGTGGGTACAGGAGGTTCGGTTGAGCAGCAGCCGAGCGGCACCCGCCGCGGCGTCGAGTTGTATGGGGGAATCGGCTGTGGCAGACCTGGCCGCCACCAACCGGCCGGATCATTCGGAAGGCCCAGATCAGCCGGAACCGGGCCCGGAACCGGAGTCGGCGAGACCCGGCGGTGAGGTGACCGGCCCGAAGGGGCCCCGCCCCGCGGTCACCGAGCCGCATCTGGCCGGCCGGCGGGTCGTCCTCATCGACGTGGACGAGGAGAACGAGACCGCCCACTACACCCATGGTCACCGGGCGGCCTCGGACGTCGTGCCCGGCCCGGAGGGCGTTCCAGTCGTTCAGGTCGCGCCCGAACGCAGCTGGCAGGCGTGGAGGAAACGCGGTACCGGCCGGTGTCCGGAAACGTTTCCGTGGCCGGCCGACCTCGTGTGGGTGGCCTGAAAGTCGCAGGACTGCGCCGTTCCGTTTGGCTGGCGGTGCCGGTGGTACGCCATGGGAGAACGTGCCGGTGTCTTCGACCCCCGCCGTAGCCGCGCTTGGTCGCGGTGCGGGCACCTGGGCCCGGCGGTCTCCCCGACATGAATGAGGACGAACGCTATGACCGACACCAGGCAACAGAACGTCGTCGACCTGCTGCTCGAGCAGCACGAGCAGATCCGCGACCTCTTCGCGAAGGTGCAGAAAGCGCGCGGGAAGCGCAAGGAGGAGTTGTTCTCGGACCTGGTGCGGCTGCTCGCGGTGCACGAGACCGCCGAGGAGGAGATCGTCCACCCGGCCTCCCGGGAGAAGATCCCCTCCGGTGAGAAGGTGGTCGCGGGCCGGCTGAAGGAGGAGTCCGAGGCGAAGGAGGAGCTCGCCCACCTCCACGACCTCGGCGTGGACCACCCGGAGTTCGACGGGAAGCTGGCCGAACTCGCCGAGGCGGTGAGCGCGCACGCCGACCACGAGGAACGCGAGGAGTTCTCCCAGCTGCGCAAGGCGGTGTCGGAGGACGAGCTGCGCAAGATGGCCGGAGCGTTGCGAGCTGCCGAGGCGATCGCGCCGACCCGTCCGCACCCCGCGGCCGGTGAGTCCGCGGTGGGGAACATGCTGCTCGGACCGCCGGTCGCGGTGTTCGACCGGATGCGGGACGCCGTCCGCGACTGGAGCCGCTCGAACAAGGGCTGACCACTCAGCTGCGCTGGGCGCCGACGCGCAGGGCTCGCTGCCAGGCGGCGCCGCGCAACAGGCGCAGGCCGTTGAGGCCGACGATCACCGTCGAACCCTCGTGGCCCGCGACGCCGAGCGGCAGCGGCAGGTCGCCGAGCAGGTCCCACGCCACCAGGACGGCGATGAACGCCGCGGCGATGACGAGGTTGGCGGCCACCAGTCGGCGGGCCCGCCGCGCCAACGCGATCACCGCGGGGATCCCCGCCAGTTCGTCGCGGGTCACCACGGCGTCGGCGGTGTCCAGGGCGAGGTCGGCCCCGGCGCGTCCCATGGCGATGCCGGTGTGTGCGGTCGCCAGTGCGGGTGCGTCGTTCACACCGTCGCCGACCAGTCCGATCCGGGTTCCGTCGCCCTGGAGTTCGTGGACCGCCGCCACCTTGTCGGCGGGCAGCAGATCCGCGCGGACGCCGGTGATCCCCACCTGCCCGGCCAGCCGGTTCGCGGCCCGGGCGTTGTCACCGGTCAGCAGGACCGGTGCGGTCCCGGTCAGTTCGGTGAGGTGGGTGACCGCCTCGGGCGCACCGGGGCGCATCCGGTCGGCCAGGGCCAGTACGCCTACGGGCACGTCGTTCACGCGTACGACCACAGCGGTGTGACCCGCGTCCTGGAGTTCGGTGGCGACGGTACGCACAGCGCTGTCGTCGGACCGCACGCCGGCGGACGTGGGGTGCGCGGGGCTGCTCACCTCGACCGTGAGTCCGTCCACCCGCGCGCGGACGCCCCGGCCGGGCTCGGAGGTGAAGTCCGCCAGGGTTCCGAGCGGCAGGCCCGCGTCGCGAGCCGCCCGCACCACGGCCGCGCCCAGCGGGTGTTCGGAGTACTGCTCGGCGGTGGCCGCCAACGCCAGCAGGCGTTCCTCGGTGAGGTGGCCACCAGGCAGAACCCGTACGCCGGTCAGATGCGGGCGGCCTTCGGTCAGCGTGCCGGTCTTGTCGAACGCGATCCGGTCGACGGTGCCGAGCTGTTCCATCACCACCGCCGACTTCACCAGTACCCCGTGCCGCCCGGCGGTCGCGATGGCGGCCAGCAGCGGCGGCATCGTTGCAAGCACCACCGCGCAGGGCGAGGCGACGATCATGAACGTCATGGCACGCAGGAGGCTGTCCTGCAACGCGACGCCCCACAGCAGCGGCAGCGCGAACAACGCCACCGTGGCCGCGACCATCGCGACGGAGTAACGCTGCTCGACCTTCTCGATGAACAGCTGGGTGCGCGCCTTGGTGGCACTGGCCTCTTCGACCATGGCGACGATGCGCGCGATCACCGTCTCCGCCGCCGGGCGGCTCACCCGTACGTGCAGGGCGCCGGTGCCGTTCGACGTACCTGCGAAGACCTCGTCTCCAGGGCGCTTGTCCACCGGGATGCTCTCGCCGGTGATGCTCGCCTGGTCGACCGCGCTGGCGCCGACGACGACCTGGCCGTCCGCGCCGATCCGCTCGCCCGGGCGGACCAGGATCACGTCGCCCACCCGCAGCGAGGCGGCCTCGACCTGTTCCTCCACGGCGTTGCCGTACGCCTCCCTGCTGCCTTCGGCACCCTTGGGCTGTTCGGTGAGCCGCAGCCAGGTGGCGCGCTCAGGCGTGAGGTCCAGCAACCCGCGTACCGAGTCCTCGGTGCGTTTGGTGGCCACCGCCTCCAGCGCCCCGGAAGTGGCGAAGATGACGATCAGCAAGGCGCCGTCGAAGACCTGGCCGATCGAGGCGGCGCCGATCGCCGCGGCGACCATCAGCAGGTCGACGTCCAGGGTCTTGTCCCGCAGCGCACGGAGTCCGGCGAGGCCCGGCTCCCAGCCGCCGGCGGCGTAGCAGGTGAGGTACAGCCCCCACCACAGCCAGGCCGGTGCCCCGGCCAGGTGGCAGATCCCGCCCACGGCGAAGAATGTGGTCGCGATCACCGCCCAGCGCACCTCCGGCAGCGACCAGATGCCGTGCCACCAGCGCGAAGGTTGCCCTACCGCCCAGGCCTGGGCGGTGTCGTGGGAGTCGGATGCCGCGGCGGACCCGGCGGGGGAGGAGTTGACGTCGACGGTCACCGTGGCAGCATACCTGCGCATACACGCAGGTATGAAGGTACGGGACTATGCTGGCGCCATGCACGAGTCGCTGCCGGACTTCGACATGCCCAACGACGAGCAGGTCCACCTGGCCGCGGAGTCGTTCCGGCTGTTGTCCGATCCGACCCGGATCAGGATCCTCTGGGCGCTTCTGCAGGGTGAGTCGTCGGTCGCCTGTCTCGCCGAACTCGCCGACGCCACCCCGACGGCGGTCAGCCAGCACCTGGCCAAGCTCCGCCTCGCCGGGCTGGTGCGGGGGCGCCGCGAAGGCACGTTCGTCTACTACACCGCGGCCGACGAGCACGTACGCCGGCTGCTCACCCAGGGCCTCTTCCACGCCGACCATCTCGATCGCGACCTGCCCGCCGGCGGCGACGGCACTGAGGGTCCTCCCGGCCATCGGCACTCCGGCTATCGGCACTCCGGCGAGCGGCGTTCCGGCCAGGCTGCCCACAGTTGACCGAGGACCGCGCCGCCCTCGACGTCGCCCGGCGGGCGATCCGGGCCGGTCATGGTTCGGACGGCTTCTCCCGGCTGACGGAGGTCGTCGCAACCGAGCGGAGCAGTCGCAGCGTGCCCGCGCCGAGCAAGTAGCACAGGAGTCCCCCGGCCGGCATGCCGAACAGGTACGCATGGGTGTTCGGCGCGAGGTTGTTGTCGAGCAGGCCGAGCATGACGGCCACGTATCCCGAGGCGGCGAGGACGAGGCGTGGTGCCGTGCGGCTCACAGTGCGGGCCACGCCGTCCGGCAGACCGCGCGGGGTCTCGGTGGGGCGAGGACGTGGCCGGGTCTCCAGGCGTCCGAAGATCGCCACCAGAAGGGCCAGCGACGCGGACAGCATGACCAGCCACGGCAGTCGCCACAGCCACCAGGGGAGGGTCGCCACCGCCGGGGTGGGCAGGACGTGCAGAGCGTCGAGTACGCCGACGAGCACAACTACCGCGCTCATGTGCCACAGGAAGATCGTCAGCACCACGGAGTTCACCGCCACCACCAGGAGCCACGGACTCGGCCGGTGAAGCCAGCGTTCGGCGGGTCTGCGCAGCATCAGGACCAGGCCGAGTTGCATGGTCGCGGCGGCGAGGAGCGCGAGCGTGGGCGGAGACGCGTTGTGCGGGTGCTGTCCGGTCACGTCGATCATGCTGACCGGATACGGGCCGACGAGTGTCAGCAACGCCAGCACGCCGAAACCGCCCACCAGCAAGGGGATCCACACCCGCGGGGTGTCGGGAAGTTGCCCGTCCCGCCAGAAGAAGCCCAGTTGGTGGATGACCAGCCAGCCGAAGACGAAGTTGCCGGCGGCCATCGACTCCGAGCCCGCCAGCCGCGCAACGTCGCCCACGGCGACCAGCACGATGAGGACGAGGACCACCCGGACGCCGAACCGCCGGTGCAGGCGGTACATCGTCGGGGCCAACAGGACAACCAGCAGGTACGCGGTGAGGAACCACAGTGGGATCGATGCCACCCAGACTCCGAACCGCACCAGGCCGGGCGAGAGCCCCATCCACCGGACTCCCGCCAGGTTGGCCACCAGGCCGGCAGCGGCGAGCGTCACCAGCAATGCCGAGGTCGGCGAGACCAGCCGGCCGGTGCGGCCGAGGAGCCAGTCGGTGGCGTTCTCGCCCTGTCGGCGATGGGCCTGCAGGGAAGCGGCATTGGCGTACCCACCGACCACGAAGAAGATCGGCATCACCTGCGCCACCCAGGTGATCGGGTACGCCCACGGCAACGACTCCAGCGCGGAGTGTCCGGTGAGCCGTCCGTGGGTGTCGTAGGTGACGACGCTGAGCAGCCAGTGTCCGAGAACCACTGCGGTGATCGCGAGTGCACGCAACAGGTCGACGTAGCGCTCACGCGACGCCGGCGTCCGGTCGGCGAGATCCCGCAGCCTGTGCACGCTTCGAGCCTAGGATCGCCCTGCGGGGGCGGGTTACGCATGGGGCAGACTTGGGTGCCTATCGGGCGTTTCGGGTACGAACGAAGGAGCCGCCGTGGCCGTCATCCACCGAGCCGAGATCCGTCCGACCAAGCTCGAGCTCCTCGGCGATTGGTTGCCGAAGCAGACCTGGTTCGCCGGTGCCGGAGCGCCGGGTGAGAAGCCGGCCTCCGTGGGGGCGTACAGGTTCGACGACCCGCGTGGCGAGGTGGGCATCGAGACGTTGCTGGTTCGCACTGCAGACGGCCAGGTGGTGCAGGTCCCGCTGACCTACCGGGGCGCCCCGCTCGCCGGTGGTGAGCCGTTCCTGGTGGGCACGATGGACCACTCGGTCCTGGGCCGGCGCTGGGTGTACGACGGGTGTGGTGATCCGGTCTACCTGTCCGCGCTGGCCGCGGTGGTTCTCGGGCACGCGGTGCAGGCGGAGGAACTCGTCGAGGGCAGCGTCGCGGACGGTCCGCAGCGGCGTACGCCCACCGTCTCGGTGGTGGGGACCGGTACGCGTGGTGCGACTCCCTCGGTCGTCGAGGCGGTCGAGGACGTGAACGCGGTGGGGGAGCAGGGTGACGCCGGCGGCAGCGGACGCACGGTCGTACGGATCCCCGGGCTGGAGCTCACGATCTTTCGGCTGGTGGATCTTCCGGGCGGGGACACCGGCGACACGGACCGCACCGATGGTGACGACCAGGGTGGCGCGCTGCTCGGCGCGTGGACGGACCAGACCCGGCCGGTGCGGTTGGCGACGGCACGGCGAATCTGACCCGCCGCCGAGCGTCCCGACCTGTCCGGGCTCAGGTGGGATGCGGGCCAAGCGGAGAGCGGTCACCGACCAGCCAGCGATGCCCGAACGGGTCGAAGAAGGCGCCCTGGCGGTGCGCTCCCCACGGCATCTGGTGGTCGCGTACTGGGTCGTCGCAGTTCGCCCCCGCGGCGACCGCGCGGGCGACGAAGTTGTCCGGGTCGTCCACGAAGACCTCCACCCTGACGGTCGTCGTGCCGGCCTCGCCGGGACTGGCCCAGCCGTTCTTCTCCGGTTCGCCGAGGAAGATCGGTGCCCCCTCGACCTCCAGGCCGACGACCGAGCCGAGGTTCCACAACTCACGGGCACCTACGGCCTTGGCGTACCACCGCGCTGCGGCCGTAGCGTCGGGCACGGCCAGCATGAGTGAGATGACGGGTTCGCGGGCCTTGGACGTCACAAGTCCTCCCAGCAGAGTGTCCCCGAATCGTAGACCCGACGACGGCCGGTCTGGTTTGCTTCCGGTTCCGGGGGGATCCGGGGAAGCCGAAGGAGGAGGTCCGACCGTGCAGACCAGCGAGCCCAGGATCGTCGAGCGCGCCGCGCAACCCTACGTCGCGATCACGGCGTCGGTCCCGATGACCCGGATGGCCGCCACCCTCCCGCCACTGAACGCCGAGGTCTTCGGCTGGCTCGAGGCACGCGGCATCGAGCCAGCCGGCGCCCCGCTGTGGAAGTACAACGTGATCGACATGGACGGCGACCTGGAGATCGAGGTCGGCGTACCCGTGTCCGAGGAGGTCACCGGTGACGACCGGGTCCGGTGCGGAGTACTTCCGGCCGGCCGGTACGCCACGCTGCGGCACGTCGGCCATCCCGACGAGCTGGTCGACGCCACGGGGGCGCTGCTCAGGTGGGCCGACAGCGAGGACCTGCACTGGGACGTCACCGACAGCCCGGCCGGCGAGCGCTGGGCCGCCCGGCTCGAGATCTACCTGACGGACCCGCAGGACGAGCCGGACCTGAACAGGTGGGAGACCGACCTGGCGTTCAAACTGGCCGACTGAGCCGCACGCCGCTATCGGTAGAGACGGACCGCCGTTGCCAGCCGGTCGACGAACAGACGCCCGAACGCCGACGCGCCGTCCACCGTGATCACAGCGAGGTAGCCGAACACCCGCCACAGTTCGCGTCGCTGCGCGAAGTCCGGGTCGATCGGGGTGATCTCGCGGTAGCCGTCGAAGACGTCCTCCGGAACCGGTGCGAAGTAGTCGACCAGTGCCAGGTCGACCTCCGGATGCCCGAACGACGGCGCGGGGTCGAGCAGCACGGCATCGGCTGCCGTGCCGGCGACGATGCTCGGCGTCAGGAAGTTGTTCTGCTGGGCGTCGCCGTGCAGCAGGGTCGGTTTGGGTTCGGGTCCGCAGAGTGTGGGAAAGCGGCCGACGAGGTGTTCGACGTCCCGGGCCAGGTCGGGCGGTAGATGGCCGCTGTCGACCGCCTGCCGCAGGCGGGGCAACACCCGGCGCTCGGCGTAGAAGTCCGGCCAGAGGCCGGTGTCGACCGGACGGTTGTCCTGGGGCAGCGGTCCGAAGAACCCGTCGAACTCGGCGAGGCCGAACCGCTGTCCGTGCACCTGGTGCACCGTCGCCAGTGCCCGGCCGATCGACCGCCACTGCTCGGCAGAACGTGCCTGCGGGAACACCTCGGGGATCGCTTCCAGTAACAGCAGCGAACCGGTGTCAACACGTACTTGCCCGGTGGCGACGGGGGTGGGAGTGCCTACTCCGGCACGTCGCCGCAGCAGCTCCAGACCTCGTAGCTCCGCGGTGAACTGCTCACTGTCCGCGAGCGTCCGGTCCAGCTTGACGAACACCGAGAACGGCTCGCCCCGGAAGATTCCGCACGGGTGGGACGCTCGGTCGTCCAGGTCGGCGAAGCCGGTCGCGGTCCAGGGCCGGCCGAGGTGGGCCGACGCCGCGCCCTCGACCGCGCGCAGGGTCGATGCAGCGGTGAGCGGATGTGTCGTGGCCATCGACCGGAGCGTACCGCCACCGTCCTGTCGGAGGTCTGCCCTAGATTGTCGAGCACATCATCGTTGCTCGCCGGAAGGAGCCGTGGATGAGTACGACGGCCGCTCTTCAGTCCCTGCGGTCAGCAGGCGAGGTGACCAACCGGATCGTGGCCGGCATCCGTGCGGACCAGTGGGATGCACCGACCCCGTGCACGGACTGGAACGTCCGTACGTTGCTCAACCACCTCGTCGCCGGGAACATCCTCACCGCGGCGGTCCTTGGCGGCGCCGACCTTCCGCCGCCGGAGGAACGCGCCCGGCTCAGCCAGGTCGACCGGCTCGGCACCGATCCGCCGGCGGCCGGCAGCCAGTCCCTCGACGACCTGATCGCGGCCTTCGAACAGCCCGGGGTGCTCGAACGCATCCATCCCTCGCCGGTCGGCCAGGTTCCCGGCGCCGCCCTCGTACACCTGCGGACCACCGAAACTCTCGTCCATGGCTGGGACCTCGCCCAGGCGACCGGGCAGCCGGCGGACTTTCCCGAGGCGCTGGCCGAGCAGGAGCTGGCGTTCACGCAGGCGAACGTCGGCAGGGCCCGGACCGGACCACGCGGGCCGTTCGGTGCCTCGCAGCCGGTCGCCGACGACGCCCCGGCCATCGACCGGCTCGCCGCGCTGCTCGGCCGCAACGTCCCGAACGCCGCCTGGTGAGCGTTGCCCAGCGGGCATCGGCAGGGGGTGCGTACGCATGACGCTTCCGGCGGACACCCACGTACACAGCGAGTACTCCTGGGACACCGGCGGGCCGGACTCGCCGGCAGCGGGGACCATGGAGCGGACCTGCGCACGCGCGGCGCGGATCGGCCTATCGGCGGTCGTGTTCACCGAGCACCTGGACTTCGTGGGCTGGCAGGTCGATCCCACGGACCTGGCCGGTCACCTGCAGCGTCTGGTCGGCCCCGACCAGACGCTGGTCCCTCCGCCCCTGGAGGTCGACGGCTACCTCGAGTCGATCGAACGCTGCCGGCGCAGTTTCCGCGACCTGAGGATTCTCACCGGAGTGGAGTTCGGGCAACCGCACCTTGACGAGGAGGTGGCGTCGCACGTACTGGACGTGTCGAAACTGGATCGTGTCAACGGCTCCTTGCACACGCTGGTGGTCGACGGCCGGCGGCACGAACCACCCACCCTGTATGGGATGTGGCCGGCGGACAAGGTGATCTGGGAGTACCTCGCCGAGGTGCCCCGCATGGTCGACGGTTCCGATGCCTTCGAGGTGCTCACCCACATCGACTACGCCGTTCGCTACTGGCCGCGTGAGGTGAACGGGCCGTTCGAACCGAGGCGGTTCGAGGACGGCTTCCGGCAGGCGATGCGCGCGCTGGCAGGCAGCGGGCGTGCGCTGGAGATGAATGTCGGCGGTCAGCTGCGCCCGTGGATTCCGCAGTGGTGGAGCGAGGAGGGCGGCCGCGCGATCACGTTCGGCAGTGACGCGCACGAACCACGAGCACTCGCCAACAACTTCCCCGAAGCCGTGGCCATGGTCGAGCACTTCGGGTTCCGGCCGGGCCGCCGGCCGGCGGACGTGTGGACCCGATGACCATGGCGGACGGCTCCACGACGGTCGAGCTCAGCCTGGCCGAGCTTCGAGAGGTCGCCGGTTACGCCGTGGCGTGCGCGCGACCGGCGTTGGTGATCTTCGAACGTGAACGCCTGGACGACCAACGCCCACGAGATGCGATCGACGCCGCGCAGGCGTTCGCGGACGGGGCCGAGCGAACCAAGGCACTGCGGGACAACGCCTGGGCGGCCCAGCGCGCGGCTTCGCAGGCGCGCGACGCAGGACAGGCTGCGGCAGCTGAAGCTGCTCGGGCGGGGCTCGCGGCGGCGGGTGCGGCGTTCCTTCACCCGTTGGCGAAAGCCACCCAGGTCAAGCACATCCTCGGGGCAGCGGCCCATGCGGCACGGGCGTTCGAGCTGTCCGCCGGAGACGATCCGGCCGCCGGCGCCGACCACCTCGCACGGGCCCGGTCCCTCGCGGACCCCGCCGTGGTGGAAGTACTGCGGCGCTATCCGCCCGCCCCGCGCGGAGGTGGCCGGGTCGGCGAACTGATCCGTCAGCTGGACGCGTCACTGCGCTCGGCCTTCGGTTGACGCCACGCGTCAGCCGCGCCGGTCCCACCAGGCGAGCACCCGGGACGCCCGCAGGGTGTTCCATCTGCTCGGCCGACCGTCGCCGTCCTCGAGCCGGAAGTGCACCGCGCCGGGATGGGTGTTCTCCAGCAGCCACGTTCCGTCGCCCTGGCGCTTGGAGCGTACGAGTTCTACCGCCTCGTCCAGCAGTGGGTCCCTGACGTCGGCCGCGCGGAAGTACTCCAGCCCACGGAGCACGTCGTAGTGCCATCTGGTCGGGAACGAGAACGACAACCAGGCGTCGTCCACCACTTCGCCGGTGGTTCTCCGGCGGAACAGCGCGCGTTCGAGCAGGTACGCCTCACCGCCGCGCCGCGCGGCCCGCAGCTCCGCCGATCCGCCGGTGGCACGTTCGTACTCCAGCAGTCCCTCGAGCACGCAGATCGTCGAGTGGAACGACGACACCTTGGCACCGTGTTCGGTCCAGCAGTTCCATCCGCCGTCGGGGAGCTGGTCGGTGAGCAGGCGAGTGACGATCTGGCTCACGTCGGCGCCGAAGTAGGCGCCGAGGGCGACCGTGCGGCCGTTGATGCACGGCTCGACCTCGCCGTCGAAGAAGGGCAGATCGTCGTACTCCCAGCGGCAGTTCGCGGCGACCAGCGAGGTCATCTCGCGAGCTGTCTCGCAGGCCGGGTCGAGGCCGAAGTCGTACAGCTCCATCATGGCGGGCAGGGTCGACGTCCATGGTTGGCTGCCGTCCTTCGGCGGCTCGCCGCGGCCGGGGAAGCACGCGCCTCCCATCCACTGGCCGTCCGGGTCGCGAGCGGCCAGCAACCGGGCTCCCCAGCCCTCGCTCGCCACCCGGGCACGCTCGGCGGCCACCGCGTCGGCGGGCGTGTCGGTCAAATCACGCAGGACCTGCCACCGCAGCGCCGGGTCGGAGTCGAGCAGCCAGTCGATCGGCGGGGTTCGCTCGTTCATGCCGGACAAAGTAGCGCCGATCCCGGACGTCGTACTGCCGGAATCGACACGTTCGTCATCCCTCGGGATCTCGCAGCGACGTAGGGGAGAGGAACGGCCGGAGCAGGCCGTCGCCGCCGACGTTCGGTGTCCGCCGGGCGACACCGGCCAGCAGGTCGGCGACCTGAACTCGCGGGTCGTCCCGGGAGTCGACGGTCACCAGGCCGGCCAACGGCGACTCCCTCGCCCACGGGGCTTCGCCCTCGTCCGGGTCGACTGCCGGCGAGTCGGCACCGTAGGCGAGTACCTGCTGGAGACGCCGCAACCGGCCGGCCGTGAGAGCGCTCTGCTCGTCGTGGATCACCAGCACCCGCCGTGTTCCGCCGCTCCAGAACAGGACTGTCTCGGCCAGCGCCGGCAGCATCGGCTCCAGCGGTGGCGGGATCGAGCGGTCGTCGTTCATCAGCCGGTTCACGACTTCCCACACGCGCGCCCGGGTGAGCGCATCGAGGACGACGTCGGCCTCGGCGCCGAGCCGGGCTCCGGCCAGCGAGTCGCGCGCCTGGAAGAAGCGTTCCATGACGTTGCGATCCGGCTGGTGCTGCCGTTTCGTACGCACCAGTCTGACGAACGCCGCGAGGAACGCCGTCCAGTCGTGACCGCCCGATCGTCCCGCGCGGTACAGGGCGAGGGCGGCGGGACGGTGCTCCTGGGTCAGCCGGGTACCCGCCGCGTAGGAGGGCTCGACCAGGAACAGGTCGACGATGCGGGTGACGAGGAAGTACTCCTTGTCGACCAGGTGGACGTGCGCCCGGCCGTGCAGGGCCGTCAGCAACCACTCCAGCGCGTCACTCGAACGCTGGCTGCGCAGGAATCTCCCGGACTTGAACTCGTTGAGCGACCATCCGGACCCGGACCGCAGCGCCCGGAGGAGGTCGTCCGCCTCGTCCACCCGCAGGTCGACGCTCGCGTGCGTGAACAACGGGGTGGCCGTGTCCAGCAGGTTGGTGCCGGAGAACCCGGACTCGTCGCAGGCGATCTCCACGACGGTCCCACCGACGCCGTCCGCCGGCGGCAGTCCGCCTTGCGGGGGCAGCCTCTGGTCCCTCAGCACGCAGACATGGTCGCCTGCCCGGTCGGTTCGCACCACTCCAATTGTGTTCCGACCCGATCTCGTCCGGGTTCTGTGCGATCCTGCACGGCGTACGGGAACAGCTGCGCCGGGACGATGGGAGAGCCGAGCGGTGCTCTACAACGGCACCCGGTCCCTGTTCGAACGGGCGGGCTTCGAATTCCTTCGCAGCAAGGGCAGCGGGAACTGCGTCATGCGGCGTACCGTGCACTGAACCCGAGGGTGGGCCCGTCCTGGGCAGCCTGGGGGCCTGCTGATGGCGGGGAACGGCGTACCGCCTTTCGACAACTCCCTCGAGGCACCGCTGACCGCCGAACTCGTTCTTTCAGCGGGAATCTCGCCTGGCCTGCCGCCTGGCCCCCGCTGCGCGGCTCGACGCGTCCTTCTTGATGCCCCCGGTCGTCTTCTTGACCCCCCGTGGCCGAGACGTCGCGGGCCTTCGTGAGGACACAGCCCGCGGAGCTGTCTTCGCCGGACCGGATTGGCCTGACCGGGCGGCAGCCAGGCGGGACGCCTTGAGCTCGTCCGCGGCCCGGGTGGCATGCTGGCCGACCTGCTTGCTGACCGATGCGAGCGCCACCTCGAAGATCTCGGCCTTGTTCCGGTCCCGCTGGTTCTTCGGATAGCTGAATCCCCGCCCGCCACGCTTCACCACGGTCCGGCTGGCCTTTCGCCTGTACTTGGACACGTACTTCGAGCGTGCCCGCCGGATCCGGGAATGGAGCGCGAGCAGCTCCTCCTCGTCCAGATCCGCCATCGCCTCACGCGACGTCTCGGCAACAAGGCGGCGCTCGGCTGCGGTCATCGAGTTGAGAACAGCCTGGTTCATGGCACTCCTCCCCCCAGGCGTCCAGCAGAAGTCGGCTCCACGAATCATCCTGCCGCACGCGACCGGCGTGGGTGCCCCACTCGCGACGGCCAGGGTCACAGCGCAGACCTACGCATATCGCCCGGAGGTCGGCGGGAGGCGAGGAGATGCGAGGTTTGTCGCGATCCCAGCGCGACGGCACCGGGTTCTCGGGTGCCGGTGTGCTGGACGTGGCGTTGCATCACCCAACGCCACTTGGCGATCCAACGATCGGGCGACCGGGCAGCCCGGGCGATGCGAATGAGAGGCCTCGCGTGTCGACCGGAGGGGCCAGGCTTGCGAGGAACCTGGCGATGCGGTGTCGGCGTTTCGGGACGGTTGCTGCGCGCGGGGCTTCTGGTGGTGTCTCTCGCGGCGGCGGCTGGGTGTCAGACCGACAAACCAGCGGCCACGCCGGGCCGGGGTATCACCTTCACTCCGTCCCCCGTCGCTCTTCGGTTGCGGCCCGGACGGCTCTCAGGATGCTCGACAGGCTTTCCGGGTGGGCCAGGTTCAGGTCTGCGAGATCGTTGGGCCGGAACCAGCGAAGATCGTCGTGCTCCTCGGGCGCGGCGATGACGGGTTCCCCGTCCCAACGCGTGATGAGGAACCCGTGCATGTCGAGGGCGGAGTCGCTGACTGTCATCGGGATGGGCAGCGGGTCGTGGACGTGAACACCGAGTTCTTCGCGGCATTCCCGAATGACGGCCTGGCGAGGTAACTCGCCCGGCTCGACATGTCCGCCGACAAGGCTCCAGCGGTCGGGATACGCCTGACGCATTGGGTGGCGATGGGCCATCAGCACGAGACCGTCGTGCACAAGTGCGGCGGTTGCGATCGGAATCCGGGCGACCATGGCGGCATGGTAGGCGCGAACGCAGACATCCCGGAGGGAAGGTCTTCCGTACCGCTCATGCGCTCGACCACACCGCCCTCGCCGTCCCGGGCCACGCTGCTGCGGTCGGGCGTGGGGCCTGACATGGATCGCCGGTGAACGGCCCGGTGGATGGGTGGCCGGCTTGAGCGGCGTCAGGTGGCGCGGGGGTGATGGGGTCCGCCATGACTGTCGCCCTCGTGGCTGATTCCTCCGGTCTCGTCGAGGGCTTGTTCGCGTTCGTCGGCGGCTTGTTCACGCCGGTCAGCGTCGCGGTCACGCCGGTCGGCTTCGTGGTCGCGCTGGTCTGCGTCGCGCTCGCGGTCGTCTGCGAGTCTTTCCCGTTGGTGGGCTTCGCGGTCGCGCTGGTCGGCGATTGTCTCCCGTTTGTCAGCGATTCGTTCACGTTCGTCGGCATCGCGGTCGCGTTCGTCGGCCTCGTGGTTGCGCTGGTTACCGAGTTGGTCTCGTTGGTCGCCGGCGCGCGAACGTTCGTCGGCTTCGATGTATCGAAGTTCTTCGAGCCGACGGCGGGCGTCGGACGCCACGTTGCGGATGTAGGTCTTGCGGTGCCGTTCTTTGGTGGAGTCTTCGCGGCCTTCGGTGGCGGCGGCGCGTTCGTCCCGTGCTCGGCGGCGCCCCGTGGCGGCCTCATCCTCCTGGGCCGCGAGGAGTCTCCTTCTCTCCGACGCTCCCTTCCGCAGCCGCGCCGCGAGCGCGCGCGTCTGGGCGGCTCGCTGCCGGAAGGTCAGGGCGATCCGCTGCCTTCGGGGGATCTCGATCGGTTCGTACTGCCGACCGTCGTCGGCGGTGGGCATGTCTTCAACGTAGCGCGGCGGGCCGCTGAACTGTCGCAGCCTCGGCAGGGGGATACTCCGTGGGCCGGGCTGGCGAGGTGGGCACGCGGCGGCCGTGACCGCCCTCGAGACGCGGAATGAATCGCCCTGGGTCTTGTGGAGGCTCTGGCTATGTGATTTCGGCCAGTGGCTTGTCGCCCTGTTGGGTAGCGTAGAACGCTGCTTCGAACTCGGTGGGCGGTAGGTCGTTGAGGTAGCCGTGGAGCCGGGTGGTGTTGTGCCAGTGCACCCAGCCCAGGGTGGCCAATTCGACGTCGTCGACGGTGCGCCACGGGCCCGTGTGTGCTGGGCCGCGGATGAGTTCGGTCTTGTAGTAGCCGTTGACCGTCTCGGCCAGGGCGTTGTCGTAGGAGTCCCCGACCGTGCCGATCGAGGGCACCGCACCGATCTCGGCGAGCCGTTCTCCGTAGCGCACGCTGGTGAACTGCGACCCGGCATCGGAGTGACAGCGCAGCCCACCCAGCCGGGTGCCCCGTGACCATCGGGCCATCTCGATCGCGTCGGGCACCATCTGGGTGCGCATGTGGGAGGCGACCCGCCAGCCCACGATCGCCCTCGAGAACGCGTCGACGATGAAGCACACGTAGGCGACACCGGCGAAGGTCGGCACGTAGGTCAGGTCGGTCACCCACAGCTGGTTCGGCGCGGTGGCGGTGAAGTCGCGCCGCACCAGGTCCGGATGCCGCGGTATGCCCTCACCGGGACGGGTGGTGATCACCCGTTTACTGCGGCGGGCGCCGGCGATGTGTTCGGCCCGCATCAGCCGGGCGGTCTGGTCCCGGCCGATGTCGTGCCCGGCCCGTCGGGCCGCCTTCCACAACTTGTGTGCCCCGTAGACGGAGTAGTTGTCCTCCCACAGCTTGCGCAGTACCGCCCGCAGCTGTGCGTCGCGGCGTGCCCGCGCCGACGGTGTGCGGGACTTGATCGCGTAGTAGGTGCTGGACGCCACCCGCACTCCTGCGGACCGCAGGACCGCGCAGATGGGCTCGACTCCAAGCTCCCTACCCTCAAACACCACGTGACGGTTCGCGTCGATGAAGGTAGCTACTTCTTGTGCTGGCGGTCGAGCTCCGCCCCGAAGAAAGACGCCGCACGCTTGAGGATCTCATTCGCCCGGCGCAGCTCCCGGTTCTCCTGCTCCAGCTCAGCGATCCGCGCAGCTTCAGCCGAGGTCATCCCAGGCTTCGCGCCGTCGTCGATGTCGGCCTGACGCACCCACGTCCGCAGGGACTCCACCCCGTAGCCCAACTGTTCCGCGACCCGCTGCACCGTCCCGTGCTCAGACCCCAACTCGGTCCGCAACGTGCGCACCATCCGCACCGCCGCAGCCTTCTCCTCTGGGCTGTACCGCCGCGTCTGCGGCTTCCCAGGCACCTGCTCCTTCGGCATGGCTCCATCCTCGTATCCAAGGTCAGGAGCCTCCAAGCGACCCAGGGCGATTCAGAAATTAAAGGGATAGGGAATTTCGTCCCCGTTCGGAGCCGTGTAGGTCCATCCGGCGGTGGGTGCCGACGTGGCCTTTGGGCGCACATGCCGGTGAAAGGTCGGCTCGTAGGACCCTGTGTCCGGGCGGTCCGGTTCGGTGTGGTGGCTGATATGAGGTACAAGAGTCCGGGACAGGTCTGGTGATCTTCCGATCAGCGCTGTGATGATTCAACCGGCGGGCGTGTCGTGAATTGAATGCCTTTCCCGTCGGCCGGATAGCGGCCGGATACTGCATCGGCCCCTAATATCAGGCTGATTTTGGGGGTACCAATGGCTTCGCCGGATGCGTCCTTTTGTCCCACTATCCGAATGTCGGGGAGGTCCGTACCGAACTCTTCCGCTTCTCCAACCATCTCAAAGCCCTTGGCATCATCTATGTCCTCACCGCCGAACGCCTCCAGGAGCATGACGGGGTCTCCCACCTCGGAGTCGAGGAATTCGTCCTGGACAACGTGATCGTCCTGCGGAACGTCCTCCAGGCCGAACGCCGTCGCCGACCCATCGAGATCGTCAAGTTCCGCGGCGCCCCGCACCGCACCGGTGAGTGGCTGTTCACCATCGACCCCACCCAGGGCATGGTCATCATCCCGCTGGCGTTCCTCACTCCCCGGGAGGAGGCCTCCGCCGCGAAGGTGTCCACCGGCACCCCAGACCTGGACGAAATGTGCGGCGGCGGGTTCTACAAGGACGCGATCGCGCTCCTCACCGGCCCCACCGGAGCCGGCAAGACGCTGGCCGGGCTGATGTTCGCCAACGCTGCGTTCGAGGCCGGGGAGAAGTGCCTGCTCTACACCTACGACGAGACCCACGACCGCCTCGTCCGCAACGCACGAGGGTGGGGCATGGACCTGGAAGCGATGGAGAGGTCCGGACTGGTCCGCGTCGTCTCCTCCTACCCGGAGGAAGCCTCGCTGGAGGACCACTTCCTCGGCATGCGGAGAGAAATCGAGGACTACGAACCCAACAGGATGGTCGTCGACACACTCTCCGCCCTCGAACGCATCGTCGCACCCCGGGGACTCCTGGACTTCGTGATCGCCCTGGGCGCAGTGCTCCGCCAAGGCGAGATCACCACCCTGCTCACCTCCGCACCCAGCGGTCGCTTCTCCTCCACCCCCACACCGGCAATCGCAACCGAGATCGCCAGCCTCGCCGACGTCAACATCGAAATACGCTTCGTCGAACTATCCGGGGAACGCCAACGCACCATACCGTCCTCCAGTCCCGCGGAACCTGGCACGACCAGAGAAGCTCGGACGCATTGGTCTTCGGCGTTATCGGTGTGAAGTCCTCCGGCAACTGGAAGGAGCGAGCTACCCGTTGCATGGGCACTTTGCTCCACAGATCCGCCAAGCACCTCCTGAGTCAAGACAACAGCGCTGGACCCGTGTGCTCGGTCGAATGATGTGCGACATCAGACCGCGATCGGCTTGTGGCTTCGACCGAGGCCCTAACCTGTGGCCATGGATCGCGAGCCGCCGGCTTGGGCACAGGCACTGGGTCGGATCGCTGCTTTCGGCGTGCGGACGGCAGTTGGTGTCGTCGAGTATCGCCAACCTGTCGACGCGGACGAGTATGGACAGGTCGAGGAGGGGAGCTGTCGGTTCTGGTACGCGGCTCCGCGTTCGTGGCGGGTCGAGGACCAGGCGGGTGTGCGCCACGTTCAGGATTCCGAGTGGACATACCTGCGCCGGCCCGGTGGGGGGATGCTGCGGCTTCATCGCCCCACGATGGGTTTCGCGGACTTCGGCGGTCATCCGGCGACGCTGCTGGGAAACGATGACGATCGGGTGGAGCGATTCACCCGAGGCGACGACTTCTCCGTCCCGCAGGGCCCGCCCGTCCCAGTCGAGGTAGCGGATCGTCCCTGCTGGGAGTTCAGGCTTGCAGCGTCGCCCGAAAACACCAGCAAGCCGCACCTGCTGCGGGTCGCCGTCGACGATGCCACCGGCGCAGTGCTGCGGATGCAGGTGCCCGAGCTTGGGGCCCATGTCACAGCCGTCGAGTTTCACCCGGATGTGGAACTTGAGCCTGCGCTGTTCACCTGGGACGGCCCGGTGGACGAGGATCATGAGGACGAGCTGGCCGCCCTACGACAGTCAGAGGAGTGGCTGGCGGAGCAGCAGCTGCCGGTTCCGCGCTGGTGGCCGGACGGCGTGGGTTACACCGCGGATCACGGTGACCCGCAGACCGGTGCGTTCAGCGTTCATCTCGAGGTGCCCGGGTATCCGTCGTTAGCGAGGTGGCCGGTTGCCAGTAGCGAGCCGGCCTGGTGGCGTGAGCGGACTGCCGGTCGACACCGCCACGAGTGGTCCGACGACGCATGGCGATGGAGTCTCGCAGTCGACGAGCCTCTGGCCGCTGAGCAACTTGCTCGAGTGGTCGAATCCATCCCGCGCACTCCCTCCATCGCTCATGAGTAGTGCAGGCCTCGGATGGATGTGACGTAACGCTCTCGGTCATGGCGCGAGGTGTTCTCCATCGTGGCTGCGGATGGCCGGTCGTGACGTGGAGATCGCGGCGAGCCTGGACAGGTTGCCCACGGGATGATGTTGCACATTGGTTGCACGGCCGGGCCCGGGAGGCTGAGGAATGAGGCGAAGCTGATCATCCGCATTGCGGCTGACCTGCGGTTCTGTCGGTACCCCCGGCAGGATTCGAACCTGCGACACACGGTTTAGGAAGCTGGTCCGGGCGTTCTCGTTTAGGCTCAAAATGGCGGCTGACCTGCGGCTTCTCTTGACGCCATTGGTGATCGTTTGGCGTCTCCTGGGGATGCCGTGTGGCCAAAATGCGGCCACTTTCAAGCCTGCCCTGGAGCGTCGGGAGGGAGGACGTCGAAGCCGCCGCGGTGCCAGAGCCACTCGTAGGCGTACCGGTCGAGCCATGGTGTCCAGAACCAGATTCGTGCCCATCGCGGTACTCGCTCGAGGTGCGGTTCGACGCCATCGGGTGGGGTCCAGTTCCATCCGGGTCGGACTCCTGCTGGCGGTCTCCATCCGCCTGGTGATGGGCGAGCGTAGGTCATCCAGCGGACGCGCTGCTTGTGGCGCTCGTCCCACTCGTCGCCGGCGTCACTCGTGCCCACGTCGCCATCCTCCCGGCCCACGAGACCACCTGCAGCGCTTCAGGAAGCTCCGAGGGGCGGAGGGTTTACCCGGTGGCCTGGCTTGGTCCGGGAGGTCGGCGGCCCGTAGCCTGCCCGGGCGCGGTGGGCAGCTTGGCTGCCCGCCCTTGACCGCCCGCCGTGGGCCGCCGGCCTTCGGGTCCCGGGCCAAGCGAGGTGGGTAAAGCCTCCGGCCCGCCACCAGCCACGCACGGTTCTGGTCCCGCGTAGCGGGACGTTGATGAGGGTCGCCAGTGTTCTGGCGGCCCTCTTGTCGCGCCCAGCCGCGCCGGCCGACCGGCGCCGAAGGCGCGGAGGGAGGGCCGGCGCCGTTCAGGCGGGCGCGCGGCGGCCGTGAGGCCGCCTTTAAAGACGTAGGGAAACTCATCACCGGAGTCGTTCAATAGACTTTTCGGTCGTCGTCGTTGGGCGTGGAGGTAGTTGATTGTGGCTCGTACGTGGTTGTCGGTCCGGGTAGAGCTGGTCGGTGGGAGGGGCACGGACCTGTGGCCCCGCCCTGGCCGCATTTTCGCGGCCGCGAGATCGCATTCCTTCGGCCAGCTCGCCGATGCGATTAACCTGGCGTTCGCCCGGTGGGACCTGGCCCACCTGGACGTGTTCACCCTCGCCGACAGGACCGAGATCACCGCTTTGGATCGGTGGGACGGCGAGGCGCCGGATGGCAGCCTCGACAGCCACAGGACCAAGTTGAGCCGCCTCAGCCCGGGTGAACAGTTCGCGTACGTGTTCGACCTCGGCGACAACTGGGCGCACCTGTGCACCGTCACCACCGGCCGCATCGATCCCCTGGACCAATTGGGTGTGGTGCCCACCGAACCGGTCCCGTACTTCGGCTGGGGTGACTTGCCTGATCAGTACGGGCGCCGGTGGGACGGCGACGATGGCGACCTGCCGGCACCGAAGCAGCCAGCGCAGCTCCTCGCCGAGCTGCCGCCGATCCTCCCGTGGTGGGGGCCACACGAACGCAGAGATTAGCTGGCCAACACGCTAGGGCATTCATTGCCGAGCTGGGCTCTGATGTGTCAAGGCGCCGCTGACGCGGCGCAGTCGCCCGGCCGCCCTGCGGGCGGCGCTGGCGCGCCGTCCTCGGGCTCACCGGGCGACACGACGGTGTGGGAGCGTGGCTGAGGTAGTCGCCGAACCGGCAGGCTTTACCCACCTCCCTCGGATCGAGGACCCTAAGACCGGGGGACCGGCTCGGGGCACAACGGGCAGGCCAGGAACCCGCCCGAGCCGCGGAAGCTTACGGCCCCCCGGTCTCCGCGACCCGATGCAGGACACCGAGCAAACCCTGCCGCTCCTTCATCCCGTCCGCTGGATGGCGGCCGGTGGCGACAGGCAGGAGTCGGCTGGCACCATGCGGCAGATGTCGTCGACTCGCTTGTGGCCTGCTCTACTAAGCGCTCTCCTGGCCGGCTCTGATCTGAGCATGGCGGATACCTCCTGGGTGATGGCCCAGGTCATCCGTAACGACGCCTCGCCTGCTCGTCTTGCTGCCTTCCTCGTGGCCTTGCGGGCGAAAGGGGAGACAGCGGAGGAAATCGCGGGTCTGGCCCATGGATGTCCTAGAGTGCCTAGGCCTCAACCTCGATCTTCCGGTCGAGCGGGTAGCTCAAATGGCCGAAGAGGTGGGCATCACGTTCTGCTTCGCGCCCAAATTCCATCCGGGTCTGCGCCACGCGAGCCCGACACGACGCGAACTGGGTGTGCCGACGGCGTTCAACGTGCTGGCCCCTCTGATCAACCCTGCGCGGCCTCCGCACCAGCTCGTCGGTGTTGCGCCGTCGAAGATGACCAGAGTTGTCGCGGGCGTCCTGGCGCGGCGAGGAGGTACGGCCCTGGTCGTTCGCGGTGACGACGGGATGGACAAGCTGACCACGACGACGACCTCACAGATCTGGGTCGTTCGAGACGGCCAGGTAGGCCGCCGAGTGCAGCTTGACCCAAGGGACCTCGGCATACCTCAGGCCACGCAATCCGACCTGCGCGGCGGGAACGCTAGAGAGAACGCGACCACCGTCCGGAGAGTCCTCGACGGTGAGCGCGGCCCAGTCCGCGACATCGTGCTTCTCAACGCCGCAGCCGCCATTGTGGCGATGAATCCCACGGAAGAATGTTTGTCGCAGGATCTGACAGAGGCGCTCGCCCACTGCGCCGAGGCCGTCAACTCCGGTGCGGCGGCCAACGTACTCGCGCGATGGATCGCCGCAGCCACAACCACGTCTGCGCCTCGATAGGTCGCCGCTTCTGGGCGGGGTCGCACAGCAGCGGAGTACAGCAACGACAACGACCAGAACCGACTTATCCCGACGTGCAATGGCGTGACTCGCGCCCGTACGACCGCCATCAACCTTGCCGCCGATAGTTCGGGACGAAGGGACCAGCCGTACCCGCATCACAGGCAGCGGATCCATCCGACGATCAGGGAAGATCCGCCGTCCGGCAGCCGAAGCCATGTGTAGCCGGCCTCCACTGACGCCTGCGCCACAGCCTCCTCGCCGCGTCGTCGAAGGCAACTCGGCACCGAACCGCTCTCGCGGCGGCTGCTCCTGTCCGTCCACTCGACCTCTCCCGGGATTAGCGCGCTGACGCCGCCCCTGTTGGCTTGGAAGGTGCCCAAGTTGTCGGTGTTGCGGAAGAAGGCTGTCCCCCGACTGACTGTGACAGGCTTCGCTCCGACAGGCAGCTTCACGCCAACCAGCCCACCGACCAATAACGCGCCGACAATCGCGGCGATACCGATCGGGAGGCGGACGACGAACGAGCGGCTTGCCCAAGCGTTGGAAGACATGACGCGATCATGGCAGTTCCGCACGACCACGGGCACCGATTCGGCCTCCTCAACCTGAACCAGCCTGGCGCCAACGACCTGCGCCACCCAGGCGTGCAACCTGCGTGCAACAGTCGGCGGGACAGCCATGGATGATCTTGGACCATCACCGGGCGTACGAGCCTTCCTGCAGGCGTGAACGAACGACCGGCGGACCGCTACGGACGAGTGGGGATGGGTTCCTAACCCGCCCCTCGCCGGGCCATTCACGGGCCATTAGCCGAGGTCCGCCAGAATCGAGTCCAAGGCCCTGCTCAAGGAGGCGCCGTGGCAATGTCAGCCGGTCGGTCCGCTTTCGCCCTTGCCGACGACGCCGATGAGGCCACCGCGATCGCCGCTCACCAGGAAGGCCTGCGTGTCGTGCGCGGAGCGCTTCGGCGCGTCTGGATAGACGCCATCTCCGACAGTCCGTGGCCTGAGCAGGCGCAAGTCGCCCTCCGCGCTCTGCTCGACCTCGCCGAACTTCATCACACCAGCGACACCGGCATCGAGTTGGATGTTAGCGATGACGATCAGTTCGACCTGGTAGTGGCCCTGTCACCGTTCACAATCAGTGCGGAAGGCTGGGCTGAGTCCGACGAGCAGATCTACAGCGCGAGCGACACAGGAACTGGGCTGTGGATGGCGCTGACACCGAGGGAACACAGCGAAGTCCGTGAACGGCTCCTCACCCGCGGCGCGGATCCCAACGCCATAATCCCCCAGCCGCCGAGAAGGCGCCTTGATGGATGTTCATTCTGACCCCAGCGTGACCCCGACGACCTGCCACATCGGGCGACGATGAGCACCTGGTCGACGAGCATCGGAGCGCAAAGCAGCAGTTCGCGATCAAGCTGCCTGTCTCTACGGATAATGAGGTCAGTCGGATCTCTTGGAGGGGCTACTCACCCACGAAGGAGCCGTCTGGCGCGACGATGAAGCTATCTCCGACAGGAGAGAACGCTGCCCAGCCACCGTCATCCACGTAGACCAAGATCCTCAGGTGAACCGCCTCCTGATCGTCCCAGAACCCCTCGGTCTCTACCTGGTAGACGGTGCCGGATACGGCGCGTACTTCGTCGCACTGTGGCTGGTCGAGGAAGCGATCACGAAGCTCTGCGTACGACATCTGACGTAGCTCAGCGATCCGGTCCACCGCCAGCCGCCGGGCCTCCGTCTTGTCCACGTCGCCATCATCCGACGTGAGCCCACTCGAAGGCGAGCGGGTTAAGGCCCATCGCGCAGGAGCCGCGTACAGGAGCGAAGTACAGCAACGGCAACGACCAGAGCCGACCTGTCCCGGCCCAAGATGGGGCCGGCCCCCTCGTCGAAGCTCTCCCACTGGCGTCGCACCGTGCAGGGGGGCCCAGCTCGCCTTCAAGCTCGTCCGCGAACGCGCGCAGCTGTCGTCCTATCCTGTCGGCCGACCACGCCGGCGCAGACTCCTCGGTGGCCACGGGCGCAGGCTACCCCCGCCAGCACGAGTACAGCAGCGATCTACAGCACCCTCCACCCGTGCAACCCCCGTGCAACTACGAGCAAGACCATCCCGGATGATCTCGGACTGTCAATGGCGCCCGAGCCGTCCTGGCCGCGTAAACGAGCTGCCAGCGAACAGGTCTGGACGAGCGAGGATGGGTTCCTAACCCGCGCGTCGGCCATGGATCGGGCCGTGCCATCCACGTGCCGTTACGGCGGGCCAGGACCGGATCCTGTAGGTCACTCCAGGCCGCTGAGGTCATGCAAGGCATCATTGCCCGGTGGCCAAGCATGTATCCCGGAACCGGGTGCACGGTGACCGACTGTGGGATGACGAGGGCAGGGTCTGGATTCGTTCCGGCGCCGGCTGGGCGAGTGTGCAGGATGTCGAGCGACTCTTGCGCGAAGGCCGGCGCATCGTGGTGCACGGCTTCGGACGGCCCATGGTGTGGATCCCTGCAGAACGGAGCGAGCTCTTCTGGGCGTCAATCCGTGAGCACTTCCGTTCAAGTGAGGCGCCGCCTGGCCCTCAGCCGGACGCCGACGGCCTGACCTATACCGCCATGATTTGGCGTAGCGGTGAGGACAACCTCCTTGGCTTCGATGCACGTTGCTAGTCCCCGGCCGGCGTGCCATCTGCGTGCTATCCGCGTGCTATCCGTCACGGGCTCTGAGGGGTCAATCCCGGGCACCCACGGAGCACGCTCGCGAGCGGCAGAACGCCGGTCGAGCGCGACCCGCCTCAGATTCCCAAGCTGACCGTCGTCCAGGCGGAGCTGTGCCCCTGACGTGCCCCCGACCGGCCCACAGCAGCCGTTAATGATCAAGTCTCGCCGCCTCGAACCATGCTCGGCGTCAGACACGCGCTGCGAGGCCCGGCGCACGAGAACCCACTCGTAATGCGTAGCTCGGCTCACTGGTACGGCCGGTACGTCACCTTGTGACCTTGGCGACGCCATCCAGGCACCGCGAGACAGACGAGTGGAAGTGGAAGCGTCCGGACCGAGACAGCCTGAATCGCCTGGCCCTCCCACGAACCTGTCCTCGTCCTGGTTCGAACGCATGGACTGAGCGCGGCGTGCCCCTCCATGTGCCCCAAGCCAGGTTGGTCGTAGCGGATAATCCCGAGCTCTTCAGTGTGTTGCGCCGGCCTCGACATTAGTCGGCTTCGAGGTCGAGGTGCTCGTGGTTCTTCGACGTCTGCAAGGACGCCCACCGGTCTCCGGTGGAGGGATGGGATGAGTGGGCATGCCGGCGAGCTCGGCGAGTGAGATGTCCAGTGCCTTTGCGATGGCTACTGCGACGGGAACAACGGTTGTTGGTCGCCTGCTTCGTATCTTCGGATCTGTCGCATGTGCACGCCGGCTGCCTGGGCCAGCTGCGCCTGTGACAACCCCAGCTCACGGCGTCGGCCTCGGAGCACCTTCGACATTTCCATGCCTACATCTTCCAGGGACGTGTTCTTCTTGACAACGGGACTCATCCGTCCCACCATGGTCGAACTGTCCGCAGGGCGGACGACCAGCCCTCTTCATGGGCAACCTAGTTTGCGCACGGCTCGCCGTCAGATCGGCTTGAGCTTCTTCGAATCGGGCGCGTACATGTGGCCACACGGTGGCGTGTGGTGAGGCATGGTGCCTCCTTCCATTTGATTCCAGGCAACGGACCTCGGTGTCCTGCGGTTCCGCCTGCAGTCCATGGCGAGGAACCTGCAGCGACATCTGCCACGCTCATCAGACGAAGAAGGAAGCCCAGCCATGGCCGTGCGTTCGTACCAGTGGTGGGGCGCCGCCTGTGACTCCTGCGACGCCGAGTTCGAGACCAACCACAACGAGATGCCGTGTGAGCCGGAGGATCTGGCGGACTTCGGCTGGGCCGTCGACGGTCACAACGCACTGTGCCCGGCCTGCGCGGCACGCGAGGGCACCCGACCCGAAGACCGCAAAATCACCCACCTCGCCGACCGGCGGAACAACGCTGGACGGCGAGGGTGACCGACTCGACGGCGACCATCACCCCCGACACCACACCCACGGTGGCGGGGGCGGTGGCCGTGGCCGAGACGATCCGGACCGTCGACGCCAACGGCGCGGTCTGGTTGCACACCCCGCCCCGACCCAAGCCCGACGGACTGGACCTCACGGACCTGCGGGGCGCGGACAGGTTCTCCGCGTCGACGACCGCGATGGTCCGCGGTGCTTCGCCCGATTACCGGCGCTGGCTCTCGCACGTGCATTCGGCGGCGGGTTGTTCTCAGCCTGTGCGGTTGGCGGGCATGGTCCGCACCACCAACGTCAACACCAGAACGGGTGAGGTCACCGAGACCAAGACGGTGACCGAGGACATGCCCGACGGGGTGATCTACAAGGCCTGCGGCAATCGCCGGGCGTCGGTGTGTCCGTCGTGTTCGGAGATCTACCGCGCCGATGCCTACCAGCTGGTGCTCGCCGGGATGCGCGGCGGCAAAGGCGTCCCCGAGACCGTGTCGGGGCATCCGGCGGTGTTCGCCACCGCCACCGCGCCCGGCTTCGGGGTGGTGCACACCACCCGCACCAACAAGAAGAGTGGAAAGCCCGAACCCTGCCGGGCTCGTCGTGCCCCGGACCTGTGCCCGCACGGCGTCGACATGCGGTGCATGACCAGCCACGCCGAGGGGGACGAGCGGCTCGGCCGGCCCCTGTGCCCGGACTGCTACGACTACGACCACCACGCGGTGTGGAACACCTTCGCCGGCGAACTGTGGCGCTACACCACCATGAAAGCCAACCGCGAGCTGCGGAAGTGGGCCCGCCGCCACGGCTACGCCGAACGGGTCGAGGACCCCGAGACGGGCAAGGTCTCGTCGAAGGTGCCGGTGCGGATCTCGTTCGGGAAGGTCGCGGAGTTCCAGCGCCGCGGCCTGGTCCACTTCCACGTCCTCGCTCGCTTCGACGGTATCCACCCTCTGGACACGGACCTGGTAGTTCCGCCGCCTGACTGGGCGAACGTGTTCTTGCTGTCCTGGATTCTCGAACAGGCCCTCGCCGCAACGGCGTACCGCACCCCGCCGCACGTGGTCCACGACCACGACGGCCGTACCCTCGTCGACCGACCCGACGGGTGGCTCCTGCGGTGGGGATCGCAGGTGGACGTCCGACCGGTACGGCTTCGCGGTGAGGACAAGTTGTCCGGCGAACGGGTCGTCGACGAGCTCGACCACAGTGACGCCACCGGCGGCACCGGCCAGCTCGACAAGCATGGACGGCGGCGGTTGCTGTCCGGCCCCGCGGTGGCGGGGTATCTGGCGAAGTACGCCACGAAGGCGACCGAGGCTGCCGGGCACACCTCCCGCAAGATCACCGACGAGACGGTCGACTTCTACGCCAACGACACCCACCCCGGACGGCTCATCGAGGCGTGCTGGCGGCTCAGCCAGAAAGGCGACCAGTCGGCTCAGGAGTGGCGGGACAGCAAGTACTACGCGCTGCGGCGGTGGGCACACATGCTCGGCTACGGCGGGCACTTCTTCTCCAAGTCTCGCCGCTACTCCACCACCTTCAAACGACTCCGCCAAGCCCGCGTCGACTACCGCCGCGCCCACCACGAGTCGGCCGAGCACCTCGAGGAGAACGAGGTCCTGGAGTCGGTCGGTGAACTCGTGTTCGCCGGTTCGGGCTGGCACACCACCGGCGACGCCATGCTCGCCAACACCGCAGCCGCCATGGCCCGCGAGCGGCGGCAAGTCGGACGGCTGGAGATCGCAACTTCGGGTTGACGCACATCGGACTGCATTGCAGGGAAGGGATCAGGAGCGTGAGTCACGAGCGACTGTGGACGCCCGCCCAGGTGTGTGAGTACCTGGGCGTGCCGGTCGAGACGCTGTACCGGTGGCGCTACATCGGCACCGGTCCTCGGGCCGCGCGGATCGGGAAGCATCTGCGCTACGACCCGGCCGACGTATATGCCTGGGTGGAGGAGCAGAAGGCGACCGCCGCATGAGCGTGGAGAAGCGCGGCGACAAGTGGCGAGCCCGGTACCGCGGCCCGGATGGGCGGGAGCGCAACAAGAGCTTCCGGCGCAAGCTCGACGCGCAACGGTGGCTTGCCGACCAGAAGGTGCGGCTCTCGCGGGGTGAGTGGGTGGACCCGGCGGCGCTGCGGGTGGAGTTCGGCGCCGTTGCGCGGGAGTGGTTCGACGGCACCTTGCACCTGAAGCCGCGGACTCGCTCGTCGTACCGGCGGCTGCTGGACTTGCGAGTGTTGCCCCGGTGGGAGCGGATCCCGATGGGCAAGGTCGCCGGGATGCTGCCCGAATGGATCTCTGACCTTGCCTCGTCGGGGCTGTCGGCGTCGCAGGTGCGGCAGACGGTATACGTGTTCTCCTCGGTGTGCCAGCACGCGATCCGGACCGGTCGGCTACTCGCGAACCCGGTGGCCGGCATCAAGCTGCCGAAGCTGGTGTCGTCGGGGGAACGGCGGTTCCTGAGTCACGAGGAGGTGGCCAAGCTCGGACGAGGCCGGTCCATACGGCACCTTGGTCCGCACCCTTGCCTACACAGGGCTGCGCTGGGGTGAGGTGATCGCGCTCCGCGTTCGTGACCTCGACCTGGCGCGTGGGCGGCTGGACGTGCGGCGTGCGTACGTCGACATCGACGGCCAGCTGGTGGAGGGGAAGCCCAAAACTCACCAGTCGCGGTCGGTCCCGCTGCCTGCTGCACTCCGCGACGAGCTCGGCGCCCTGGTCGCCGGCCGCGATCGTGACGCGCTGGTGTTCACCGCCCCCGAAGGTGGGCCACTGCGGGTCGGCAACTTCCGGCAGCGGGTGTGGACGCCGGCGGTGAAGGCGGCCGGCCTCGATGGGTTCACCATCCACGGCCTCCGGCACACGGCCGCCTCGCTCTACATCTCCGCGTGCACGCCGCCGAAGGTCGTCCAGCGGGTGCTCGGCCACGCGTCCGTGGTCATGACGATGGACCTGTATGGCCACCTGTACCCCGACGAGATGGACACCTGGGCGGCGCGGCTCAACGAGGTCGCGGGCCAGTCGGGGGTGTGGCCAGAACGTGGCCAGAACGACGGTTCGGAGGCGACGAGGGCGGAGGTCGGCCGGTGATCATGTCGCTGACCTGCGGTTCTGCTGGTGCCCCCGGCAGGATTCGAACCTGCGACACACGGTTTAGGAAACCGTTGCTCTATCCCCTGAGCTACGAGGGCGCGGTTGCTCACCTTACCGGGCGCCGGAGGGGCACCAATGCCCAGGACTGCCCGGTGTGGACTGTACCGCCGGGGCCGCCCGGATGAGACCTGCGACAACCGTTTCGCAGGAGTATGTTGCCGCCCATGTCCCGGCCCCCGGCAGACGTACGCCCAGTAGCAGGCCTGGCAGGAGCCCCGCTGGTAGGCCCCCTGGTGGGCCCCCGGACGCGCCCGCAGGCCGGGCCCGGAGCCTGGTCAGCCGTTCGCCCGGCGCTCACGCAGGGCACGTACGGCGCGCACCACGCGAAGCGGGAGCAGTCCGACAAGCGGGGCACGCCGGCCGAGATCCTTGCTGTCCTCGCGGTCGAAGGCGGCGGCGTACCGGACGGCGTCGGAGGCGGTGGGGTACCTCTTGCTGCCGGCGGCACCGCAGCCGCGCTGGCACCGCCAGACCATGGTCTCGCCCTCGGCCGAGAAGCGATACCGATGGCCGAGAACCCGACAGCGCACCATGACGGCGCATCCTACGGCGCCACCTGGACGTACGCCATTTCGCCGCGAGGAAGTCCCCCCGGCGCGTGCGGAGCATCTCTGCACGCGTCCCATCCGCCTTGTCTGAGCGAGTGAAACGGACTGCTCATGTCGTCAACCACGTTGGACACCATTCGAACCCGGGTGCCGGCCCGGCTCGACCGCCTGCCATGGTCGCGTTTCCACTGGCGGGTGGTGATCGGTCTCGGCACGGTCTGGATCCTCGACGGCCTCGAGGTGACGATCGTCGGCTCGGTCGCCTCCCGGATGATCGAGAAGGGCAGTGGGATCCACCTCACTGCCGGCGACATCGGTACCGCCGCCGCGATCTACGTCCTGGGCGCCTGCCTGGGCGCGTTGCTGTTCGGTCAGCTCACCGACCGGTTCGGCCGCAAGAAGCTCTTCCTGCTCACGTTGGGCGTCTACATCGTCGCCACGGTGGCCACGGCGTTCGCGTTCGCACCGTGGTACTTCTTCCTGGCCAGGTTCTTCACCGGCATGGGTATCGGCGGTGAGTACTCCGCGATCAACTCCGCGATCGACGAGCTCATCCCCGCCCGCAACCGCGGCCAGACGGACATCGCCATCAACGGCAGCTACTGGGTCGGTTCCGCGCTCGGCAGCCTGGCCGCGATCGTTCTGCTCTCCGACCTCTTCGCCACCGACCTGGGCTGGCGGCTGGCGTTCGGGCTGGGTGGCATCTTCGGCCTGGCCATCCTCATCGTCCGCCGTCACGTCCCCGAAAGCCCGCGGTGGTTGTTCATCCACGGGCGCGAGGACGAGGCGGAGAAGATCGTCGACTCGATCGAACGCGAGGTTCGCGCCGAAGCCGACGAGGATCTTCCCGAACCCGGCGAGAGCATCACGGTTCGCCAGCGCAAGACCATCCCCTTTCGGGAGCTCGCCAAGGTCGCGATCAAGAAGTACCCCCACCGCACGCTGCTCGGCCTGGCGTTGTTCATCGGGCAGGCGTTCCTCTACAACGCGGTGACCTTCGACCTGGGCACCATCCTCAGCACGTACTTCAAGGTGGCGTCCGGTTCGGTGCCGTTCTTCCTGGCCGTGTTCGCGGTCGGCAACTTCCTCGGTCCGCTGTTGCTGGGAAGGCTTTTCGACACTGTCGGACGTAAACCGATGATTGCGGGCAGCTATCTCGGCGCCGCTGTGGTGACGGCCGTGGTCGGCTTCCTGCTCCTGAGCAACTCGCTGAGCTCCGTGTCGTTCATCGTGTTGCTGGCCCTCGGGTTCTTCATCGCCTCGGCCGGCGCCAGCTCGGCGTACCTCACGGTCAGCGAGATCTTCCCGATGGAGACCCGGGCGCTCGCGATCGCGTTGTTCTACGCGGTCGGTACGGCCATCGGCGGCATCACCGGGCCGCTGCTGTTCGGCCAGTTCATCCACAGCGGCAACCTCGGGCTGGTGGCACTGGGCTTCTTCATCGGTGCCATCGCGATGGCCTTCGGCGGTATCGCCGAGCTGGTGTTCGGGGTGCGCGCCGAGCAGCAGTCGCTGGAGAACATCGCCCGCCCGCTCACCGCGGAGGAGGCCGACGAAGGTGCGGGTGCGGGGGAGCAGGCGGAAGCAGGACCCGAGGACGACGAGTGGGCGCGGGCGCGTGCAGCCGAGGCCGAACGCGACGAACGCATCGCCCGGCGGTCCGAACGCCTGCGCACGCAGCGGTATCGCCCCGGCCCGGGTACGTCGTTCTACTCGCCCGGGATGCACGCTTCCGGCACCTCGCCGAGCCAGAGCCGCGTGGCCGGGGAACGTGCCCTCGACGAGGAGGTCGCCCGGATCGCCAACCTGGTACGCGATCGCGGGACGATGGACCGCGACGCCTTGTTCCGCGAGCTCGGCGCCCGCCGGTGGGGACCCCGAAGGTTCGACGCAGCGCTGCGGACCGCCGTCGCCGAAGGTCTCGTCAGGCAGACGGGTCGCCGGCAGTTCGGCCCGCCTGCGGACCAGAACCGCTAGGGGAACGACCAGGGAGCAACACGCACCAGGGCACCAGAGCAGGAGCAGCGGGCGCGCCGGTCGACGACAGGCGCGCCCGCCGGCGTTCAGTAGCCGCGTTCCACCTCGACCAGCCCGACCAGGTCCTCGCCCGCGATGTAGCGTCGGACGTTCTCGTGCACCCGCTTGGTGAGTCCGGGGATGAGCAGATTCGGCGGGTTGGCCGAGTGGGGCGTGATCAGCGCCCGCGGCTCGTCCCACAGTGGGTGGCCGTCCGGCAGCGGCTCGGGGTCGGTGACGTCCAGGCCGGCGCCGGCGATGCTGCCCGTACGCAGGGCCTCGACCAGCGCGTCGGTGTCGATCAGCGAGCCCCGGGCGATGTTGACCAGCCAGGCGTGCGGCTGCATCAGCTTGAGCTCCCGGGCGCCGATCAGGTGCTTGGTCTCGGGGGTCGAGGGGGCGCCGATCACGACCACGTCCGAGGCGGTGAGTACGTCGTCCAGCCGGTCGGGGGTGTACGTCTCAGCGGCACCCGGCACCGGCGTACCCGACCGGGTGATCGCCAGCACGCGTACCCGCAGCGGCTCCAGCATCCGGATCAGCGCGCGGCCGATCCCGCCGCAGCCGACGATGCCGACCGTGGAGTCCAGCAGCGTTCCCGACCGCACGCCCGTCCAGGTGCGCTCGCCGGCGAGGGTGTGCAGCTGGCGTACGCCGGCGAGCATGAGCGCCAGCGTGTGCTCGGCGACACCGTCGGCGTAGCTGCCGACCGCACAGGTGTACACCTTGCCGGAGGTGAAGATGCCGGCCCGGAACCACGACTCGATGCCGGCCGACGGGAGCTGCACCCACCGGATGCCGTCGTGGTCGACGTCCTCGAACTGCTCGGGCGAGCCGCCCCACCACACCAGCGCCTCGGCCTGCGCGGCATCGTCGGTCACCTCCCCGCCGGCCGTCTTCACGGCCTCGAGGAGTTCGGGCAGTTGCTGCGGGCCGACGTAGATCTTGGGAGTACGTGCACCGGAGGTCATGCGTCCCAGTATCTCCGCGCCGGTCTCACCCGCGACCAGCGGTGGTGGGCCCTTCGCCAACCTCAGCTTGCCGTCGTTGTCAGCTTGCCCGCCGGGCGACGTCCTCGGCAGTGACGTCGAGCAGGAACCGCTGAGCGGGGCTGAGCCGGTCGTACGTCGTGGAACGGATGTAGGCCTTCTGGTCCAGCTGCTGGGCAAGGTCTCGGGTGCAGAAGGCCATGTGCATCGCACGCCTGGGACGGTCGGAGCTGTTCAGTGTCCCGCCGTGCCACAGGTGGCTGTTGAAGATCACCACCGTGCCGGCGGGCGCGAGCAGCTGAACCTCGTGGGGGTGGGCATCCCTGGGGTCGGCCATCTCTTGGCCGGGAAGCTTGGCCCACCGGTGCGAGCCCGGAACGACACGGGTGGCGCCGTTGTCGGCGGTGAAGTCGTCCAGCAGCCAGATGGAGTTGCACACACGGTACGCACCAGGCTGGACGGGCTCGCCGTAGTCGGCGTGCAGGGCCTGTAGTCCCTTGCCCGGGCGGGAGGCGCGGCTGTTGAGGGAGAACACCTTGAAGTCGCCGAGTACGTGACCCATCCCCGCCAGCACCCGCGGATGGGTGAAGCAGACGTCGAACATCGGGTCCTTGTTGATCAGGTCCGACAGCCGGTCCGCGCCCTCCTCCTGGTGGACCTCGAGGCCGGCCCGCTCGCCCTCGGCGGCGGTGAGCTCGGCCAGGCGGGCGTTGAACGCCGCGACCTGCTCGGAGCTGAGGATGCCCGGCAGCGGGAGGAACCCGTCCCGGTCGAGCTGGTCCTTCTCCTTCGTGGACAGGGTCTCGTCGGTGACGGCGAGGTCGCGTAGTGCGGTCGCCATGTCCATGGTGCGCTCCGTTCGGTCGTCTCCCGTGCACCATGGTTCGCCGCCTCCGGGCGGGTGTTCCACCTCTTGGCCGCCTGCGGTCGCCGCCTGGCCCGAAACGGCTGACGCCGCACCCGGCCCGGGAGCCAGGGTCCGGGCCGGGTGCGGCGTCGGTTCAGCGGTTCAGCGGTGCGGCCTCCCGATCACAGGTCGTCCGCATCACCTCGACCGATCACGCCTCGGACAGGTTGTCGATCGCGGTGAGCTCGTCCGCGGACAGCTCGAAGTCGAACACGTCGATGTTGGACTCGATGCGCTCGCGCTTGGCCGACTTGGGGATCACCACGACGCCGCGTTGCAGGTGCCAGCGCACGATCACCTGCGGGACGTTCTTGCCGTACTTGTCGGCGAGCCCGGTCAGCACCGGGTCGTCCAACTTGGCGGCGCGGAACGGGCTGTAGCCCTCCACGACGACGCCGCGTTCCCGGCTGCCCTCGAGCAGGTCGCGGTCGAACTGCACGGGGCTCCACTTGATCTGGTTCACCGCGGGCGTCACGCCGGTCTGCGAGGTGAGTTCGTCGATCTGGTCCAGGGAGTAGTTGCTCACGCCGATGTGGCGTACGAGGCCCTCCTTCTGCGCCTCGACGAACACCTTCCACGACTCGACGCCGGCGGTGCCGTTCGGCGGCCAGTGGATCAGCCACAGGTCGAGGTGGTCCACGCCGAGCTTGTCCAGGCTCTCCTGGAGGGTCTGCCGCTCCCGGCCGACGTGGTCCGGTGGCAGCTTGGTGGTGACGAAGACCTCGTCGCGGGGTACGCCGCTGTCGCGAAGTGCGGCGCCAACCTGGTCCTCGTTGCCGTAGCCGGTGGCCGTGTCGAGGTGGCGGTAGCCGGCTTCCAGCGCCCAGCTGACGGCCTGACGGGCCTCGTCGCCGGAGAGCTGCCAGGTGCCGAACCCGATCAGCGGGATGCGGGCGTCGGGGGAGAGCGGTGCGGTGAGTTGGGAGGACAGGCCGATGTCAGTCATGCATCGGTCCTACCCCGTGGGACCCGCCGAACGCCAACCAGTGGGCGTGGCGGGGGCGGGCTGGCCAGATGTGGCCGAACCGGCTCGCGGAGGTACGTTCGAAGGGTGTCCGACTCGATGTCCCAGCCTCAGCCCGCGGTCCAGCCGCCGACCCGGCCGGCAGACGCGACCGACCTCGCCGACGCCTCGTCGACCGGCCGGATCCCGATCTCCGTACTCGAACTCGCCCCGGTCGGTGAGGGGCATACGAGCGCGGAGGCGCTGAACGCGGCCGCGACCCTAGCCCAGCGGGCGGAGGAACTCGGCTACCGCCGCTTCTGGGTGGCCGAGCACCACAACATGCCTGGAGTGGCGTCCACGTCACCGGGTGTGTTCATCGGGCACCTGGCCGCGCGGACCAGGAGCATCCGGGTCGGCTCGGGCGGGGTGATGTTGCCCAACCACCCGCCGCTGGTGGTCGCCGAACAGTTCGCGATGCTGGAGGCGCTGAGCCCGGGGCGGATCGACCTCGGCATCGGCCGCGCGCCGGGCACCGACCCGGCGACCGCGGCGGCGCTGCGCCGGACGAAGGAAGGGCTCGGCGCCGAGGACTTCCCGCAGGAGCTCGCCGACCTGCTCGACCTGCTGGGGATCGGGGAGGGCGGTGGACGGCTCGCCCTGCGGCGGATGAGCGCGACGCCCGTGGCGACCTCGGCACCCGACGTGTGGCTGCTCGGGTCCAGCGGCTACAGCGCGCAGGTCGCCGGGATGCTGGGGCTGCCGTTCGCGTTCGCCCACCACTTCAGCGCGGCCAACACGCTGCCCGCGATGGAGTTGTACCGCTCGACCTTCCGGCCGTCCGCGCGGCTGGCCGAGCCGTACGCGATGGTCACCCAGTCGGCGTACGTCGCGGACACCGCCGAGGAGGCGGAGGCCATCGCCCGCCCGGCCCGGCTGGCCCAGGTCTCGCTGTACACCGGCCGTCCGCGGCGGACGCCCACGCCGGAGGAGGCCGCCGCCCATGAATGGACCGACGCCGAGCTCCGGATCATCGAGCAGGGCCCGAGCAGGCCCACGATCGGTGACCCGAAGTCCGTGCTCGCCGAACTCTCCGACCTGGTGGCTGCCACCGGCGCCAACGAGCTGATGGTGACGACGATGACGCACGGACTGCCCGAACGCCTGCGCAGCTTCGAACTCCTCGCCCAGGCCTGGACCGGCGGAGGCGTCAAGGGCGGATCCCGCGCTGGGTAGCCGGAGACCGGATGCAATTGGTTTGCACTCGGGCTCGCCGCGCCCGCACGCTCATCCCGTGACCGACATTCGCACCGATCGCCTTCTGCTCCGCCGCTGGCAGGCCGCCGACCTGGCACCGTGGGCAGCGATGAACGCCGACCCGGCCGTCCGTGAGCACCTGGGTGACCTGCTGACACCCGAACAGAGCGCGGCCTCGGTGAAGATGTTCCAGGCGGAGTTCGACGAGCGCGGCTACGGATGGTGGGCCGTCGAGGAACTCGCCACTGGGACGTTCATCGGCTTCGCGGGCCTGGACCCGGTGGAGGAGGACATGCCGTTCGACGGGGTCGAGATCGGCTGGCGGCTTGCTCGCCACGCCTGGGGAAACGGCTACGCCACCGAGGCCGCGCTCGCCACCCTGGCGTTCGGCTTCGGGACGCTCGCACTGCCGGAGATTCTGGCCGTGACGACAGCTGGGAACCACCGGTCGCAGGCGGTGATGCGGCGCATCGGCATGACCCGCGATCCCGCTGAGGACTTCGATGATCCTTCGGTGCCGGACGGTCCGCTGCGGCGGAACGTGCTCTACCGGATCAAAGCCGCTGGCATGCGCCGAGCCCGGCCGGCCGACAGTCACGCGGGGTAGCAGCGGATCTCGGCCGCCTTCACACTCGCCCAGACCCGGGCGCCCGGCTGCAGGCCGAGGTCGGCGACCGCGTCGGCGGTGACGTCGGCGAGCACCGGCGGCCGGCCCGTCAGGCGTACGCGCATGAGGTCGCCGTGGCGTTCGACGCCGGCGACGTCCACCTGCCAGCAGTTGCGCGGACTGCCCCCGGGCGCGGTGCGGTACAACGCCACCGCCGACGGTGCGAACGCCACGAACACCTCGCCCGCCGCTCGCGTTCCCGTGGTCAGCTCGCCGCCGTCGGCCAGGCGTACGACGCCGGCCTTGTCGGTGTGGCCGCGGAAGAGGTTGAGGCCGACGAGCCGGGCGACGTACTCGGTGCGCGGCGTACGGGCCACCTCCGCCGGTGAGCCGTACTGGGTGACCCGGCCGTTCTCCAGGACGACCAGCCGGTCGGCAAGCACCATGGCGTCCAGGGGTTCGTGGGTGACGAGGACGCAGGTTCCGTCGTACGCCGAGAGGTGCCGGCGAAGGTCGGCTCGGACGTCCACCCGGGTGGCGGCGTCCAGCGCGGCGAGCGGCTCGTCCAGCAGGAGCAGACGGGGCTTCACCGCGAGCGCCCGGGCCAGCGCGACCCGCTGCGCCTGCCCGCCGCTCAGGGCGCGGGGCCTGGCGCCCGCGACATGGGCGAGCCCGACGCGTTCCAGCCAGGACAGTGCCGCCGCCCGCGCCGGTGCCTTCGCCACGCCGTGCGCGCGCGGACCGAACGCCACGTTGTCCAGCGCGGACAGATGCGGGAACAGCAGGTAGTCCTGGAAGACCACGCCGATCGGGCGCTGGTCCACGCGCAGGTAGTCCTTCGTCGCCGGCCGGTCGAGCACCCGTTCGTCGAGGTGGATCTCGCCCGCGCTCAGTGGCTGCAGCCCGGCCAGCGCCCGCAGCGTGGTCGACTTCCCGGCACCGTTGGGCCCGAGCAGCGCGACCACCTCACCGGGGCCCGCGGCCAGGTCGAGGTCGAGGGTGAAAGCCGGCCGCCGGACGACGACGTGGGCGCGCAGACTCATCGGCGTTCACCCGTTCGCGTCGTTCTCATCGGGGCACCCAGCGGTCGCGCAGCGCGGCGAGCACCACCACCGAGACGACGAGGAGCAGGAGGCTGAGGACGATGGCGGCGTCGGGGCTGGTCTCCATCGCGACGTACACCGCGAGCGGCATCGTCTGCGTCGTCCCCGGGAAGTTGCCGGCGAACGTGATCGTGGCCCCGAACTCGCCCAGCGCCCTGGCCCAGGCGAGCACCGCGCCGGCCGCGACGCCGGGGGCGACCAGGGGGAGGGTGACCCGGCGGAACGTCAGCCAGCCCGAGGCGCCGAGCGTGGCGGCGGCGTCCTCGTAACGACGGTCCGCCGCCCTGAGGGCTCCCTCGACGCTCAGCACCAGGAACGGCGTGGCGACGAAGGCCTCGGCGAGGACCACGGCCGCGGTGGTGAACGGCAGGGACAGGCCGAACCACGCGTCCAGCCACTGGCCCACCAGGCCGCGACGGCCGAGGACGAGCAGCAACGCGACCCCACCGACGACGGGGGGCAGGACGAGCGGGACGGTCACCAGGGCGCGCGCCAGTCCGCGACCCGGGAGCGTGCTGCGGGCGAGCACCCAGGCGAGCGGGACGCCGAGCACCAGCGCGACCAGGGTGGCGAGTGTGGCCGACACCAGGGACAGCCGCAGGGCCTGCCAGACCTCCGGCCGGCCCAGCTCCTCGACCAGTCCGGACCAGGGTGCCCGGACCACCAGGCCCAACAGCGGGACGACCAGGAATGCCAACCCGACGAAGGCGGGAACGGCGAGGACGACGGGAACCCGGGCGCGCACGCCGGCCCGGCGCCGCTCGCCGGCTTCCCTCTGGGCGGTTCGTGCGCCGTCGGGCTGAGCGTCCTGCTCTGTGGGGGACCAGCCGGCGGAGCCCGGTTGGCCGGCACCGGTGTCGGGACCGGTGCGCGGAGCGGGTCCACCGGTCCGTCGGGCCATGCCGGGATCCTAGGTCGGCCCCCGTTCCGCCAGGTGACGGGGACGGGGAAGGTGTGGGCGGGGCGGATCACCCCGGCGCCGCGACGAGGAGGCATCATCGAGGACATGGACGAACCCAGGCAGCCTCGCCGCTCCGGCCGACGTGCGGATGCGATCGGCCCGTTGCTGCCAGATCGAGCGGCTGAGGACGACCCGGAGCGCTGGGGCGACCGGGACGGGTCCGAGGACGACGCCGACCGCCGCCTGCGCGACGAGGTGCCGCCCCACCACGGCCAGTAGGAAGCCGGTAGGAAGCAGTGGCAACCCCAGCCCGGCTGGGGGCGGCCGTCAGCGGGAGACCGTCGGTTGCCCGGGTGGAGCCGGTGGCAGGTCGCGGCCCGGGCTCTGGTCGCCGGCTCCGTCTCGCCGCAGTTCGCCGGCACGGCCATGTTGGCCGTCTCGCTGCTCGCGCGCTTCGGCCAGCAGGTCGCGGATGTCGCGGAGCAGCAGGATGTCCTCGGCAGGTGGAACCTCCGGGGCGGCCTCGGGGTCGTGACGGTGCCGGCGCAGGGCCGCCAGCCGGTTGACCGGCACCACCACGAGGAAGTAGATCGTGGCGGCGATGATCAGGAAGTTGAACACCGCGTCGATGATCAGCCCGAGGCTGAAGTGCGCGTGGTGAACCGTGAAGCCTCCCACGTTGGTGAGGTCGGGCTTGCCGAAGATCGCCGCCACCAGCGGGTTGATGAAACCGTCGAGCAGCCCGGTGACGATCTTGGTGAACGCCGCGCCCAGGACGACCGCGACCGCGAGGTCGAGGACGTTTCCGCGCATCAGGAACTGCTTGAACCCCTTGAACATCGGGCTCCTTCCCAGGCCGTGTTCGGTCGTTGCCGGAACCTACCGTCCCCCGGCTTCGCCACATCACCCGCTGTCCGAGTCAGGCCCGGGGCGGGGTCAGGGAACCGCCCGCAGCACGAGGGAGATCCGCGACGTCACGGCCGCGCGGGCAAGGTCGGCGGCCGTCTCCGCCGGCACCGCCACCACGACCAGGCCGCCCTCGCCGCCGGTCTCGACCGAGCCGCCGGAGCCGAGGCCGCCGAGCGGCTCGCCGTCGTCGCCTCCCGAGCCGTTCGCCCCTTCGCCGGTGCTGCCCGGCAGTGCGAGCACCCGGACGTGGGTGGCCACCACCCGGGCCGGACGGGCAGCCGCCTGGTCGACGCCGGTGTCGGCGGCCAGCAGGTCGATCCGGTCGCCGGGCCGGACGAGGGCAAGTGAGCCGGGGTCGGCGACGCGTACGGGAGCCGCCACCACCTGGGTGGAGGATCGCACCCGGGCCAGCAGGTCGGGGCCGAGCAGCCGGACGTCGGTGAGCGGCTCGCCCGCCCGGACGGGACCGGCAACCACGGCACCGCGGCGTCCCGGCCCACCGGAGCGCGGGTCGCCGGGCAGCAGGACACCGGCGGGGACGACCTGGGGAGGGAGCGCGACCTCGCGCACGTCAGCCGGCGTGAGCGGCGCACCGCCGGAGAGGTCGCGTGCTGCCGCCAGGACGGCGACGGTGCGCGGGGGTTCGGGTGCCAGCAGGTGAAGGGCCAGCGCGACGCCCGCGGCGGCCAGCCCGGCCGCGACCAGTCGGCGATGCCGGGAGATCGCCCGGGTGACCTCTCTCAGGACCCCTCGCCGGCCGGTGCGGTCGTGTGCCCGCCCGGGGGAGCCGGGCAGGCCGGCACTCGAGGCTGCCGAGGACAGCCCACCCGCGCCGAACGGGTCGGTGGGCGAGGCGTCGGGGCGCGAGGTGACGAAGCGGCGGCGGGACATGCCAACGAGGCTAGGCAGCCGAGCTCACCCGGAGGCGGTTGTCCACAGCCGGGCCGCTCAGAAGCGCCGAACCACGGTCTGTGGACGAAAACCGGGGCCGCCCAGGACGGCCGGCACAGACGGCCGGCACGGACGGCCGGCACGGACGGCCGGCGCGGACGGCCGGCCCACGACGGCCCACCTGACCCGGACATACGCACTGCCGCCCTCGACCGAGGGCGGCAGTGCGTACGAACGAAGTTCCGCCGGCTCACGCCGGCGGTCAGGAAACGAACTAGGCGGCGTTGGAGGATCCGGAGCCGCTGGCGGTGCCCGCCTTGGACCCGGAGTCCTTGCCGGACCCGCTGCCCGAGCCGGAGGAGCCGTTCGAGCCGGACGAACCGGAGTCGGACGAGGTGCTCGCGGACTCCTTGCCGGACCCGCTGGACTCCTTGGACCCGGAGTCCTTGCTGCCGTTGCTGCCGTTGCCACCGGACCGCTGCTGGCCGTTACGGCTGTCGGTGCGGTAGAAGCCGGAACCCTTGAAGACCACACCGACGGCGCTGAAGACCTTGCGAAGCTTGCCGCTGCACGCGGGGCACACGGTCAGCGGGTCGTCGGAGAACTTCTGGACGGCCTCAAGCTGCTCGCCGCAGTCGACGCAGGAGTACTGATAGGTAGGCACTGCCACCCTCCATGTGCACGGTCTGAAGACCTTCGCCGGCCTCGGCGACCCGGTCGAAGGCGGCCTGGCCAAGGCGATACCGCAGCAAAGATTAGCACTCCGAGGCAAGGACTGCTAAGCCGTCCTTGCCTCGGAGACCAACGACGATCACCGGACTTCCACCGGCGCGGCACCTCAGTCGAACGCCTTCAGGTCCCGGTCGGTGGCGAACCACAGCGCCTCGGGGATCTCGAACGTGGCGTACGAGTAGTTGCCCATCGGCAGCCAGTAGTCGTACTCGTCGACGGTCGAACCCTGCCAGACCAGCACGATCCGCCAGGTGTCGACGTAGAGGGTCCAGACCCGCCGCTTCCGGACGGTGCCCTCCTCCTCGAAGGTGTAGACCCGCTCCAGCTTGACGAGGTTGCCGAGCAGGTCGTCCTTGCGGCTCTCGACCTCGCACCCGGGCAGCTGGGCGAGCCCCGCCTCGATGCCCTCACGGATCGTGTCCAGGTCCTCGGCGACCACGTGGTCGTCGAGCTTGCTGACCCACGCCGCGAAGTACGTCTTGGGGTCGTCCTCCTCGGGGGAGAACAGCACGCCCTCCCGGTCCTCGTCCAACTCGAACTGGTACCAGTCGGACGGGAACCGGAACGAGAACCGCCCCATCGGGTCCTGGTAGGTGCTCACCCCGGTGAACCGGGGCCGCCCCTCGCGGACGGGAGTGGTCACTTCGTTGCCTCCTGCTGCCTTTGCGCCTGCTGCTTCTCCGCCTGCTTGGTCATGACCTCCGGCGCCACCGGGACCTCGGTGAGGCGGCTCGCGCCCTTGAGCTCGAGGGTGTCGGAGAAGTGACAGGCTGCCATGTGGTTGTCACCGGTGTCGCGGAGCGGCGGCTCCTCGGTCCGGCAGATGTCCTGAGCGTACGGACACCGGGTGTGGAAGTAGCAGCCGGACGGGGGGTTGGCCGGGCTGGGCACGTCGCCGGTGAGCAGCGTGGGCCGGGTCCGCTTGCGCGGGTCCGGCTGCGGAAGGGACGACAGCAGCGCCTCGGTGTAGGGCATCTTCGGGTTGTAGAAGAGCTGGTCGGTGGTGCCGACCTCGACCACCTTCCCGACGTACATCACCGCGACCCGGTCCGAGATGTGCTCGACCACGCTGAGGTCGTGGGAGATGAAGAGGTACGTCAGGTCGAAGCGCTGCTGGAGGTCCTCCAGCAGGTTGAGCACCTGGGCCTGCACCGACACGTCCAGCGCTGACACCGGCTCGTCACAGATGATCAGCTTGGGGTTCAGCGCCAGTGCCCGGGCGATCCCGATGCGCTGGCGCTGGCCGCCACTGAACGCGTGCGGGTAGCGGCTGGCGTGCTCGGGCCGCAGCCCGACCACGGTGAGCAGCTCGGCGATCCGGTCCCGCAGCGCCCGCCCGGACAGCGTGTTGTTGATGATCATCGGCTCGGCGATGATCCGGCCGACCGTCATCCGCGAATCGAGCGACGAGAACGGGTCCTGGAAGATGATCTGCATCTCCGGCCGGATCCGCTTCAGTGTCTTGTTGTCGGCCTTCTCGATGTTGACCTTGCCCAGCTCGGAGTGGTCGAAGACCACCGAGCCGTCGGTGGGCTCCTCCAGCCGGAGGATGGTCCGGCCGGTGGTGCTCTTGCCGCAACCGCTCTCCCCGACGACCGAGAAGGTCTCGCCGCGCTTGACCGAGAGGTTGACTCCGTCCACGGCTTTCACGTGGCCGACGGTCCGCCTCAGGAAGCCCTGCTTGATGGGGAAGTGCTTCTTGAGGTCGGTGACCTCGAGCAAAACGTCGTTCACGATTCCTCCTACTTGCCCGCGGCGGCGGACGCGGCCTCGGCAGGTGTGCTGCCCGGGTAGAGGTGGCACCGCACGTTGTGGTCGGGTTTTCCTTCCACCGGAGCCTCGATCGGCAGCACCGTGTCGCACAACCCCTTCATCGCACTTGGACAGCGCGGGTGGAAGGGGCAGCCCGGAACGACGGAGTACGGATCGGGCACCGAGCCCTTGATGACCTCCAGCGGCGTCCCGCGGTTGACGCCGATCCGGGGGATCGACCGCAGCAGCGAGACGGTGTAGGGGTGCTTCGGGTCGTGGAAGATGTCGTCGACCGGAGCGCGTTCGACCACCCGCCCGAGGTACATGACGACCACCTCGTCGCACAACTGGGCCACGACGCCCATGCTGTGGGTGATGAACATGATCGACATGCCGTACTCGTCCTGCAGCTCGCGCATCAGCTCCAGGATCTGCGCCTCGGTGGTCACGTCGAGCGCAGTGGTCGGCTCGTCGGCGATCAGCAGGGTCGGCGTGCACGACAGCGCCATCGCGATCATCGCGCGTTGACGCATACCACCACTGAGCTGGTGGGGATAGCTCTTGGCGATGCGCTCGGGGTTGGGCATGCCCACCCGGCGCAGCATCTCCACGGACCGCTTGTTGGCCTCGTTCCGGTCCGGCGTCTGGTGGAGCAGGATCGCCTCGGCGATCTGGTCGCCCACGGTGTAGACGGGGTTCAGCGAGGTCATCGGCTCCTGGAAGATCATCGAGATCTCCTGGCCGCGGATGGCCCGGATCCGGTCACCGGTCGGGTCGAGCGAGGTCAGGTCGACCACGCCCTGGGAGTTCTCGGCGGGCGCCCGCGTCGCGGTGTCGCTCCCGTCCGTCGTGCCGGCCTCGGGCGCGGCTTCCTTGGCCCCTCCTGTGCGGCCCCGGTTGCGCTTGGTGGCCCGGCCACCGCCCTTCCGTTCCAGACCAGGCCGGAACAGGATGTCGCCGTTGGTGATCCGGCCCGGCCGCTCGATGATCCGCAGGATCGCGCGGGCGGTGACGCTCTTGCCGGAGCCGCTCTCGCCGACGATCCCGAGGACCCGGCCGCGGGGAACGTCGAAGGTGACGCCGTTCAGCGCCCGTACGACGCCGATCTGGGTCGGGAACTCCACCTGCAGGTCGCGGACGCTGACGACGGCGTCGGCGGCCATCTTGGTGGAGGGGTTGCTGATGGTTGCCTCACTCATGTCGAGACCCCTGTCTCTCCTCGTTGCCGAACGAGGCCGGGACGCCCAGGTGGCGCCCCGCCTCGCTCGTGCCGCGGATGCCGATGGTGTGCGGGTACGGCCTAGCCATAGGGGTCCACCGCGTCGCGTACGCCGTCACCGAGCAGCTGGTAACACGTCACCGCCAGCACCACCGCCACGGCGGGGATGAGCATCCAGGGGTACTGCTGGACGGCCTGCACCTTCTGCGCGTCCTGCAGGAGCACACCCCAGCTGACCGCCGGTGGAAGCATGCCGATACCGAGGAACGACAGCGACGTCTCGGCGATGATGGTCGTCGGAATCGCCAGCATGGTCACCACCACCAGGTGGCTGATCGCGTTGGGCACCATGTGGGTGAGGATGACCCGGGCGTGCCCGCTGCCGGCGGCCCGGGCCGCGGCCACGTAGTCCGCACCGGCGTACGACATCACCTTTCCGCGGATCTGCCGGGCCAGGCCTGCCCAGCCCACCAGCGACAGGATGACGGTGATGAACAGATATCGCTTGGTCACCGTCATGTCGCGGGGAAGGATCGCCGCCAGCATCGCCCACAGCGGCAGCGTCGGCACCGAGAGGATGATCTCGATGATGCGCTGGAGGGCGTTGTCCACGAGGCCACCGAAGTAGCCGGAGATCGTGCCGATGATGGCGCCCAGGATCGTGCCGATACCGACACCCACCAGACCGATGGTCAGGGAGACCCGCGAGCCGATGATCGTACGGCTGAAGATGTCCCGGCCCTGGTCGTCGGCGCCCCAGACGTAGACGGTGTTGGGCTTGTCCACCCCGAACAGGTGCGTGGTGGTCGGGATGAGACCGAAGATCTTGTAGTCGGCACCCTTGACGAAGAAGTGGATGGGCGTCGGCTTGTTGCAGTCGGTCTTGTACTCCCAGGTGAAGGTGTCCTTGTTCAGCGTCTGGGCCACGCCGCAGACCGCCGGCCCGCCCTTCCAGGTGAGCTTCGCCGGTGAGGCGTTGGCCCGGTCGGAGTTGACGGCGTTCGCGTCGTACGGCGCGAGGAACGGCGCGAACAACGCGATGCCGTACATCACCAGCAGAATGATCCCGCCGGCCACCGCGAGCTTGCTCTGCTTGAAGCGCCGCGCCATCAACCGCCACTGGGGGATCTCGCCGACGTCGGAGCCCTTCTCCACGGGCGCCGCGTGCTCTTGGGAGATTGGTTCTTGCAGAATCGCCATCAGTGGCGCCCTCTCACTCGGCGGACCGGGCCCGGGGGTCGACCCAGGCCAGTGCGATGTCGGCGAGCAGGTTGCCGACGATCAGCAGCATCGACAAGAACATCAGCAGCGTGGCCGCAAGATACATGTCCTGGTTCAGCAGCGCCTGCAGGTACAGCGGTCCGGTCGTGGGCAGGTTGAGCACGATGCTCACGATCGCCTCACCGGAGATGAGGACCGGCAACGTCGTACCCAGCGCCATGATGAGCGGGTGCACGGCGTTGCGGGTGGCGTGCTTCCAGATCACCCGGCGTTCCAGGACGCCCTTCGCACGGGCGGTCTGGACGTACTGCTGGTTCAGAACGTCCAGCAGGTTGGCCCGCATCACGCGGGTGAGCCAGGCGGTGCTGCTCGCGGAGATGACGACCAGCGGAATCCACAGGTGCTTGAGGAAGTCGACGAACTTCGCGCCGCTCCAGGGGGCGTCCTGATACTGCGCGGAGAACAACCCGCCGACGTCGGACCCCAGGAACCTCGCGGCGAACACCAGGACGACCAGTGCCAGCAGGAACTCGGGCACGGCCACGCCGATGAACTGGAACAGAGTGATGATGTAGTCGGGTAACGAATATCGATGGGTCGCTGAGTAGACCCCGATGGGTATGGCTATCAACCAGGCGATGACGAGCGCGCCGCCGGCGAGCATGACCGAGAGCCCGAGACGGCCCCAGATGAGGTCGCCGACCGGCTGGCGGTAGGTGAACGACTGACCGAAGTCGCCCTTCACGAAACCGCCGATCCACTTGCCGTACTTCACCATCACCGGGTCGTCCAGGCCGTAGCGCGTCTTGAGAGCGTCGATCTGGTCCTGCGACACGTTGTTGCCGATACTGCGCAGTCGCTGGATCTCGGCCGTCAGTGCGTCTCCGGGCGGCGCCTGGATCATCACGAAGCTGACGATCGAGATGATGAAGAGCGTGAGGATCATGTAGAGCAAACGCCGAACAATGAAAACGACCATCTGTGCGTCTCCCGATCAGTCGATCCCGGTGGGGCGAGGCGGCAGAGGGTGGGGGCGCCGATCGGCGCCCCCACCCACGTGTGCGCCTTAGACCTTGTGCTGGTCGGGGTTGTCCCAGAAGAAGGTCTCGGGGTCATAGACCGCCGGTGTGGGGTGGATCCACGGGTTGGCGAACCCACCCTGGGCGAGGTTTTCCTTCTTCGGGATGTTCATCAGGCCCTGGCGGGCGAGTACGACCCGAGGAGTGTTGGCGACCGAGCCCTGGAAGAACGGACCGTGCTCGACATGAATCTTGATCATGTCCCACACCATCTTGGTCCGCTTCATCTCGTCCGGCTCGACCTTGGTCTTGTCGTAGATCTTCCACAGCTGCTCGATCGGACCGCCCTTCTCGGGCTCCATCCGCGGCGGCGTCCGCTTGAACGGGTCGACGTTCAACTGCTTGCCCTCGTCGGGCGTGCCGCGGACGTTGTACCACTGACCTTCGAGCGGGCAGTACCGGCTGTTCTCGATCGGCACCAGCCACTGCGGGTAGACGAGGTGGTTGGGGCCGTCACCCACCTCCCACGCGGTGGTGGAGGTGAGCTTGCCGGTGTTCCACAGGTCGCCCCAGCCCTCCGGCGTGACGGGGTTCTGCTGGGCCTTGATGCCGATGGCCTTCCAGTCCCGCTCGAGGTAGGCGTTCTTCTTCTTGTGCTCGTCCACCGTGTCGGCGGGGTAGTCCAGCGAGATCTTCAGCTTGCTGCCGTCGGGGAACTCGCGGAAGCCGTCGCCGTCCTTGTCGACGACGCCGAGCTCGTCCAGCAGCTTCTTGGCCGCCTCCGGGTCGTACTTCAGCGCGGAGTCCCGCCACTGCTGGTAGACCTGCTTGCCCTCGTCGTAGGCGACGTACTCCTTGGCCTTCGGGCTCAGCGTGCCGGTGGTCTTCTCACCGGTGTTGAAGTAGATCGCCTTCTGGATGTCGGCCCGGTTGGTCGCCATCGACAGCGCCTTGCGGAACTTCGGCTCCCGGATGAGCTTGCGGAACTTCGGGTCCTTGTGGTCGTAGTTGAAGAAGAAGACCGAGCTCGTGCCCGAGCCGCCGTCCCACAAGATCACGTCCAGCTTGGACGTGTTGGCCGACTGCTTCATCGCGGAGATGTCGGGCAGGTCCACACCGAAGAACGCGCCGTGCACGTAGTCGAGCTTGCCCTGCTGCATCTGCAGCTTGCCGACCTGCTTGTCCTGGACGATCGACATGTTGAGGGTGTCGACGTACGGGAGCTGGTCGCCGTTCGGCATGACGCAGTGGTAGTAGGGGTTGCGCTCCCAGACGATCGTGCGCCCCTCCTTGAGGGACTTGAGGCGCCACCCGGTCATGGTCGGGCAGTCGGGGTTGCGCGAGAAATCGACCTTGGTCTCGAAGAGCCCGCCGGCCGATGCCCAGTTCTTGCCGACCTTCTTGTTGTACTTCGGGTGGTACTGCTTGGCGAAGTGCGCCGGCACCATCCACTTGGGCCCGTTGCCGTTCGTGCCCTTCACCCACATGGCCAGCCGGTCGGCGGTCAGCGGCGCGGGGGCGTCGAACTTCATCTTGAGGGTGTTCTCGTCCGGCGCGCTCAGCTGGGCGACCTTGCCGGTGCCCGACTTGCACTCGTCCGGCGGAGTCTCACTGTGATCGGTGTTGAGCACCAGGTCGTTCCACCAGAACATGATGTCCTCGGTGGACCAGGGGTGCCCGTCCGACCAGCGCAGGCCCTTGCGGAAGTGCAGGGTCCACTCGCTGGCGTCGGCGTTGTGCTCCCAGGACTCGACCAGTCCACCGGTGATGGCCAGACCGTCGTTCAGCCAACGCAGCAGCGTGTGGCCGTACATGTACTCCTTGTTGGAGGCGTCGATCGCACCACCGGTGGCGGAGGGGCTGATCATCAGCAGGTTGCCGCCGTACTTGCCCGGCTTGACCCACTTGTGGGGAATCACGAAGGGGTTCTCGGGGAGACGCTTCTCAAGCGCGTCCAGCTTGCCCGCCTTCACCTGCTCGGCGAGCATCGGAGCTTCCTGGAACTTCGACGGCTTGGGAAGTGCCTTCGTCTCCGAACCCTTGGCGGCCGTGGTGTTGCCGCCACCACCACCGCCCGACCCCTTCTTCGGGCCGCCACCGGAGGTCGAGCCTCCGCCGCTCGAACACGCACCGAGCATGACGCCACCTGCGGCGGCGGCGGACCCGTAAAGGAACGTCCGCCGGTTGAGCATGGCCTTTCCGGTCATTTGATCTGTGCCCTTTCCTTCAAGGCGCTGCGGGCCGGCATCCCGAGGGACCGCCGGAGGTTGCCGACTGGCCGAACCCGAAGTGATTCAGTACCGCGCGATCCCACCGCAGGACGATCTGGACGCCCCGGTCGCGTGGATACGTGTGCGCGTTGTGCAGTGGTCAGGAGAGAGCCAACGCAGGCGCCCCCCGGTGTCACGACGGCGCGGTGGGCGGCGGCCCTGGTGGGCGTGGCCCCCGGCGTCGTGAAGTTGGTCATGCCCGGCTCGCCGAGGCGACAGGCCCAGCGCATCGGCGCGAGCCATGCGGTGCGCAGACGGCAGCACGGCACTGGCGGGGAGCATCCCCCCGCAGAACCCGCGTTGCGTGCTGGTGAATTGTCATCGTTTTGCGACCGTCTCGTTACCTCTTCCGGACACTGCGCGTCAGGCCTCCCAACTCGGAGACCTGCGCGTAATTTCGGGCATGTTAATGCCGCCCGGGGCGGGGTTCCAAGGGTCTGGAAGAAACTAAACGTCAGAATGTGGAAGGAACTACAACCGGTTGTGGCAAGAATGCGCTACGTGCTGGAATCGATCCCACACAGACCTTCTCGGACGCCCCGGCCGGGCGGTCGGAAGCCAGCGAAGTGATCTGCTTATACCGGTCGGAAGCCCTGTAGTGCAAGGGGTCCCGGTGAAGTTCTTGGCCGGTCCCGGTCGAGGGCGGGTGGCCACCCTTCGGATCCGGGACGTCGCGGATCCGGCTCTACGTTCACCTCTTGACCACGGCGTTGCGGATGTTGTGCCATACTTCCGCGACCGACGGCGGTCGGGGGCTATTCTTCGAGGCGCCTGGTTTTGTCGTCGTTCAATTGTGCTGCCGTTTTTTGTTTCTCCGGCGGCGGCTTTCCCGCATTTCCGTTAATCGCCGTGCGCCGAATTCCCGGCCGGTCCGCCCGCGGCGGCGGGCTACGGGCGGTGGGCCGTGGCTGTTGCGCCGCCGGTCGCGGCCGCTGTGATCGTCGTCCGGGGTGTCCGGGGCGTGTCCTGGACGTGCCCTGAACGTCCTGGTGTAACCACTAGGCTGCGGAGCGTGCAACGACGACTGGTGCGCCTCGCGGTCGCCCTGGCGACCCTGCTCGCGCTCGTTCTGGTCGCGGGCAGCGCCGCCGTGATCGTCGCGGTTCGGCGGTCGCTTCCCGGGTACGACGGTGAGGCGCGGCTGCCCGGCCTGTCCGCCGCCGTGGAGGTCCGGCGCGACGCGCAGGGCGTACCGCAGATCTACGCCGACACCCCCGAGGACCTGTTCCAGGCCCAGGGGTACGTCCAGGCGCAGGACCGCTTCTACGAGATGGACTTCCGGAGGCACCTCACCGCCGGGCGGCTGGCGGAGTGGTTCGGCCCGCGGCTGGTGTCCACCGACAGGTTCGTGCGCACGATGGGCTGGCGCCGGGTGGCGGCGCAGGAGTACCCCCAGCTGCCGACGTCGGTACGCGGCTACCTGCTGGCGTTCACCGACGGCGTCAACGCCTACCTCGACACCCACAGCGGTTCGCGCCTGTCGGTGGAGTACACCCTCGGCCTGCTGGGGCCCGAGCAGCGCCCCGAGCCCTGGTCACCGGTCGACTCGCTGGCGTGGCTGAAGGCGATGGCGTGGGACCTGCGGGGCAACCTCGACGACGAGATCGCCCGGGCGCTCGACTCGGCCAGGGTCGCTCCGAAGCGCGTCGACCAGCTCTACCCCGCGTACCCCTTCGACCGGCACCCGCCGATCGTCACCCGGCTGCCGACGGCGGACAGCGCGGGCGAGTCCGGTCCCGTTCCCGGCGCGGGGTCGGCCCGGATGCCCGGCCGCGTGGCGGGCGTCCCGCTCGAGTCGGACACCCCGGCGCCCGACTCGCCGTCGGCCGCCGCAGACCTGCCCGCCGACCTGACTGCCGGCCGGAATTCTGACCTGCGCGCGGACCTGCCCGCCGACTCCGCGCGGGCGCTGCGGGAGGCCCGCGCGTTCCTCGCCGCGGCGCCCTCATCGCTCGGTGTCGGCGACGGCGCGAACGCCGGCATCGGCTCGAACTCCTGGGTGGTCGCGGGCTCCCACACCGCGACCGGGAAGCCGATGCTCGCCAACGACCCGCACCTGGCTCCCCAGATGCCCTCGCTGTGGTACCAGATCGGCCTGCACTGCCGCGTGGTCGGCCAGGACTGTCCGTTCGATGTCGCGGGCTTCGGCTTCTCCGGCATGCCAGGCGTGGTGATCGGGCACAACGACCGGATCGCGTGGGGGCTCACCAACCTGGGCGCCGACGTCACCGACCTCTACGTCGAGCGGATCGACGGCGACAGCTATCTGTACGACGGGGCCCGGGAGCCGCTGACCACCCGGCGGGAGACGATCAAGGTCAGGGGCCGGCACCCGGTGGAGCTCATCGTCCGGTCCACCCGGCACGGCCCGCTGTTGTCCGACGCGAACAGTTCGGTGGGCCGTGCGATCGGAGGGTCCCGGGTCGGCCGCTGGTCGCGCGCCGGCGGCTGGCAGACCGCGGTGGCGCTGCGGTGGACCGCGCTGGAGCCGGGCAGGGCCGCGGAGGCACTGTTCGGCATCGACGCCGCCCGCGACTGGCAGTCCTTCCGCGCCGCGGCGGAGTTGTTCGACTCACCGGCGCAGAACCTCGTCTACGCCGACGTCGACGGCCACATCGGCTACCAGGCGCCGGGCCGGATCCCGATCCGCAAGGGAAGCGACGGCCGCTGGCCGGTGCCGGGGTGGAGCAGCGACTACGACTGGACCGGCTGGGTGCCCTTCGACCGGCTGCCGGCCGAGTTCGACCCGCCGCGGGGTTACATCGTCACCGCCAACCAGGCGGTGGCGCCGGCGTCGTACCCCTTCCAGCTCGCCGACCACTGGTCCTACGGCTACCGCAGCGACCGGATCGGCGACCTGATCGCCGAGCTGATCCGCCGCAAGGGGCGGCTCGGCGTGGCCGACATGCAGGCCATCCAGACCGACACCCGCAACGAGGCGGCCGCCATGCTGGTGCCGTACCTCCTGCGGATCCGGGTGGATGCCTTCACCGCGCAGGCACAGCGGCTCTTCAGGGGCTGGAACTACAGCCAGGGCGCCGACTCCGCACCGGCGGCGTACTTCAACGCGGTCTGGGCGAGGTTGCTCGGCCACACCTTCCACGACGAGCTGCCGAGGACCGCCTGGCCGTCCGGCGGTGACCGGTGGTGGGAGGTCGTGCGCGGTCTGCTGCGCGAGCCGAACAGCCAGTGGTGGGACGACGTGCGCACCAAGGGAGTACGCGAGGACCGCGACGACATCCTGCGCCGGGCGCTGGAGGGTGCCCGCCGGGACCTCACCCGTCGGCTGGCCAAGGACCCGGCCGAGTGGCGGTGGGGGCGGCTGCACCGGCTGGAACTCGTCGACCAGTCGTTCGGGCGAAGCGGGGTGGCGCCGCTGGAGCGGTTGTTCAACCGCGGGCCATACGACCTGCCCGGCGGGACGGACGCGGTGCTGGCGACGGCCTGGAACGCCGCGACCGGCTTCGACGTGCGGGCCGTCCCGTCGATGCGGATGGTGGTCGACCTCGCCGACTTCGACCGTTCCCGGTGGGTCAACCTCACCGGGATCTCCGGGCATCCGGGGTCGGGGCACTACAACGACCAGTTCCCAACCTGGGAGGCCGGCGGCACGTTCGCCTGGCCGTACGCCAAACCAGCGGTGGAGCGGGCCGCCGCGCACCTGCAGGCGCTGGTTCCCTAGCCGATCCGTACCGCTCGGGACCGTTCCGTACCGACCCGGAGGCCCGGCGAACGGCGGACCTCAGGACGGACCCTAGGCCCTGAGCGTGTTCTCGTGCCTGGCGAGGGGGAAGCGCACCAGCCCGGAAGGCAGCGCCACCGCCTGCACCCGCTGGTCGTGCCGCTGGGCGGGCACGTCGTCGTCCAGGAGCTCACCCTCGTGCAGGACCGCGCAACGGAACGCCTCCCGGGCGGCCCGGCCGAGCACCCGGTCGTAGCTGCCGCCGCCGCGGCCGAGCCGCATGCCGGAGCGGTCGACGGCGAGCCCCGGCACGAGGACGGCGTCGGCGGTGCCGACCGCGGTGGGGCCGAGGCGTGGGCCGGCCGGTTCGAGCAGGCCGCGCGGCGCTCGGACCAGCCCGTCGGGTCCGGTGTAGACCGCCCAGTCGAGGTCGAAGTCGGGCTCGAGGACCGGCAGCAGGACCCGGACGCCGCGCTGGCGGAGTGCGTCCAACAACGGACCCGTGCCGGGTTCGGTGCCCACCCCGACGTACGCCGCGACGACGGCAGCCCTGCTCACCTCGGACACGCTGAGCAGCACGTCACGAAGCGCAACGGCCGCCGCCTGCAGGTCGGGCGGACGCAGCCGAGCCCGCCGGGCCAGTACGCGGCGGCGCATCTTCTCCTTGGCAAGCTGCCTGTCAGGCGGCGGGAAGCTCTCGGCCTGCATGGTTCGTTATCTTCTCTCAACCTTCGGGTGACCGCATCACTTCCGGGAAATGACCAACCGGATAAACCGACCGTGCGCAAATTTTCCGGCAGTGTCTACAGATCGTGACCGACCGCGGTAGGCGAAGCTGTACGCGCAGTGATCAACGGCCAGGCTCGGCGGTGCTCCGGAGCGAATACCCCTACACCCACTAGGGTTCGGCGCATGGGTCACTCCGCTTCCGCCGCAGTCCGTAAGGCCGTCATCCCCGCCGCTGGGCTCGGCACCCGCTTCCTGCCCGCGACGAAGGCGACGCCGAAGGAGATGCTCCCGGTAGTCGACAAGCCCGCGATCCAGTACGTCGTGGAGGAGGCCGTCGCCGCAGGACTCGAGGACGTCCTGATGATCACCGGCCGCGGCAAGCGCGCCCTGGAGGACCACTTCGACCGGGCGTGGGAGCTGGAGGAGGCGCTGCGGGAGAAGGGCGACGAGGAACGCCTGGCCGAGGTGCAGCTGTCCAGCCGGCTGGCCGACGTGCACTACGTCCGGCAGGGTGCGCCGAAGGGGCTGGGACACGCGGTCCTGTGCGCCGCGCCGCACGTGGGCTACTCGCCGTTCGCAGTCCTGCTGGGCGATGACCTCATCGACGAGCGTGACCCGCTGCTGCCCGCGATGATCGACGTCCAGCGCGAGAAGGGCGGCAGCGTCGTGGCGCTGATCGAGGTCGACCCGTCCCAGGCCCACCTCTACGGCTGCGCCGCCGTCGAGGCGACCGACCGCGAGGATGTCGTCCGGATCACCGACCTGGTGGAGAAGCCGGACCCGTCGGAGGCGCCGAGCAACCTCGCCGTCATCGGCCGCTACGTGCTGGCGCCGGAGGTGTTCGACGTACTCCGCGAGACCGAGCCCGGGCGCGGCGGGGAGATCCAGCTCACCGACGCCCTGCGCACGCTGGCCGGGCGGAAGGCGGAGGAAGGCGGCCCGGTGCACGGCGTCCTCTTCCGCGGCCGCCGCTACGACACCGGCGACCGCGCCGACTACCTCCGCGCGACGGTGCGGCTGGCGGCCGAGCGGGACGACCTCGGACCGGAGTTCCTGTCCTGGCTGCGGGAGTTCGTGGCGGAGAAGGACGGGCAGAACGGCCGGAGCGGCCGGCGGCAGGGCAAGTAGGCAGGGCAACCAGGCAGGGCAACCAGGCAGGGCGAATAGGCACGGCAGGTAGCAGGACGCCAGGGTCGTGGAGAAGGCCCCGGCCGGGACAGGACGCGCGGTACGTGCGGTGAGATCGGAGGATCCGCGGTGAGAACCGTCGACGAGCACCTCGCCCAGGCGCTGGCCGCCGTCCAGCAGCTGCCGCCGTTCCAGCAGCACCTCCTTGATGCGCACGGGTGCGCGTTGTGCGAGGACGTCGAGGCCGGGCTCGACCTTCCGTCGTTCGACAACTCCTCGATGGACGGGTACGCCGTCCGCCGCCAGGACGTCGAGACCGCGAGCGAGGGCTCCCCGGTGGTGCTGCCCGTCAGCGGTGACCTGCCGGCCGGCGGGGTGGAGGCACTGGCGCTGGCGCCCGGGATGGCGCTGCGGATCATGACCGGCGCGCCGATCCCGCACGGCGCCGACGCGGTCGTCCCCGTGGAGTGGACCGACGGCGGCGTGGCCAAGGTCTCGATCACCCGCGCCCCCGGCGAGCGGGACTACATCCGGCGGCGCGGAGAGGACGTCCGCACCGGTCAGCTCCTGGTGCGCGCCGGTACCCGGCTCGACGCCCGCCAGATCGGGTTGCTCGCCTCGGTCGGCCGCGACGTCGTGTGGGTACGCCCGCGGCCTCGCGTGGTCGTCCTCTCCACCGGCTCGGAGCTGCGCGAACCCGGTCAGCCGCTCGGCGTGGGCGCCATCTACGACTCCAACAGCTTCACCCTGGCTGCCGCTGCCCGTGAGGCCGGCGCGATCGCCTACCGCGTTGTCGGCGTGCCCGACGACGAGCGGGAGTTCGTGCGGGTGCTGGAGGACCAGCTGATCCGGGCCGACCTCGTGGTCACCAGCGGCGGGGTCAGCGTCGGTGCGTACGACGTGGTCAAGGCCGTGCTGAGCCGGCTCGGCACGGTGGAGTTCAGCACGGTCGCGATGCAGCCGGGGAAGCCGCAGGGGTTCGGGGTGGTCGGTGAGGACGCCACGCCGATCTTCACCCTGCCCGGCAACCCGGTCAGCGCGTACGTCTCGTTCCAGGTGTTCGTGCGGCCGGTGCTGCGCAAGATGCTGGGACTCGCCCCGCACGTCGCGCCGACGGTCACCGCCACCGCGACCGGTGGGTGGACCTCGCCGGAGGGGAAGCGGCAGTACACCCGGGTGCACTACTCCGTCGGCGAGGACGGCCGCGCCCACGTGGCCCCGGTCGGCGGGCCCGGCTCGCACCTCGTGGCCGGCCTGGCGGGGGCGAACGCGCTCGCGATCGTGCCCGAGGACGTCACCCAGGTCGCGGAGGGCGCGACCCTGGATGTCATGTTGCTCGATGCCGAGGACGCGGGCGGGCAGTCGTCCGGCTGAGCGAGAGGAAGGCGGCGGGATGTCCGAACCAGCTCGGCGACCGGCACGGCCCCGTGGTCTCACCCACGTGGACGAGTCCGGGGAGGCCCGGATGGTCGACGTGTCCGGCAAGCAGGTGTCCGCCCGGACGGCGCGCGCTACCGGGCGGGTGCTCGTCAGCGCGGAAGTCGTCGCGCTGCTGCGCGGTGACGGCGTGCCCAAGGGCGACGCGCTCGGCGTCTCCCGGGTCGCCGGGATCATGGGCGCGAAGCGGACACCCGACCTCGTACCCCTGTGCCACCCCATCGCACTGACCGGTGTCAAGGTCGACCTGACAGTGGCCGACGACGCGGTGGAGATCGCGGCGACCGTACGCACCGCGGACCGGACCGGTGTCGAGATGGAGGCGCTCACCGCCGTCTCGGTGGCGGCCCTGTCCGTGGTCGACATGGTGAAGGCCGTCGACCCGGGTGCGGTGATCACCGACGTCCGGGTCGAGGAGAAGGCCGGCGGAGTGTCCGGCGACTGGCGGCGGCCCTCGTGAGAGCGCTGGTGGTCACGGTGTCCAACCGTGCGGCCGCGGGCGTCTACGCCGACCGGGCCGGTCCGGTGCTGGTCGAGGGGCTGGCGGGCCTCGGATTCGAGGTGGACGGACCACGGGTGGTGCCCGACGGCGAGCCCGTCGGGCAGGCACTGCGGGAGGCCGTCGCCGCGGCGTACGACGTGGTGCTCACCACCGGCGGCACCGGCCTGAGCCCCACCGACCGGACCCCGGAGGCCACCCGGCCGCTGCTCGACCGGGAGGTTCCGGGTTTGGCGGAGGCGATCCGGGCATATGGTCTCGGGCACGGCGTACCCGCGGCGAGCCTGTCCCGCGGTCTTGCCGGGCTCGCGGGCAGAACCCTCGTGGTCAACCTGCCGGGCTCGACCGGAGGGGCGCGGGACGGCCTGGCGGTGCTCGCACCGGTGCTCGTCCATGCCGTCGACCAGGTGGCCGGCGGCGACCACGTACCCAAAGATCACGTACGGGGCGATCACGCGGGAGGTGCACGCTGACCAGGACCTGGCCGGTACGGCTTTCCGAGGGACCTGTCGGGCTGCGCCCGCTGCGGACCCGCGACGCACGGGCCTGGCGGGACGTCCGCGCGCGCAACCTCAGCTGGCTGCAGCCGTGGGAGGCGACGCCACCGGCGGGCGTCGAGCCGCGTCCGCGCACGTTCCGGTCGATGGTGCGGATGTTGCGGGCACAGGCGCGCGCCGGCATCTGCCTGCCGTTCGTGGTGACCTACACCGAGCCGCCGGTGCCGGCGGGCTCGCCCGGACGGGGGACGCAGGTCGAACGCCTCGTCGGCCAGTTGACCGTCAGCGGCATCACACTCGGCTCGGCCCGCTGGGCGCAGATCGGCTACTGGATCGACCAGTCCTACGCCGGGCGCGGCATCATGCCGACCGCGGTGGCGCTGGCCGCCGACCACTGCTTCTTCGTTCTCGGTCTGCACCGGATCGAGATCAACATCCGCCCGGAGAACGCCGCCAGCCTTCGGGTGGTGGAGAAGCTCGGCTTCCGCAAGGAGGGCTTGCGTCCGCGTTACCTCCACATCGACGGCGACTGGCGCGACCATCTGGCGTTCGCGCTGAACGCCGAGGAGGTGCCCGAGGGTCTGCTGAACCGCTGGCGCCGTGCGCAGCGAAGCACCCCGCCGGAGCAGCGGGGGAGTTCCGAGCAACACGGCAGCAACGCGCCGCCCGGCTGAGTCCGGAGGGGGTACGCCGCGACGTCGGACCAACCCGAGCCGAGTCCGGGACGTGTCCGGCACGACTCCGGGACAAGTCTCGGGCGAGTCCGGCGACACACCGTGTTACTTGCGCCTGATTCCATGATTCTTTGCGTACGTTCGTACGCGTGGGTACTGGCCTGATCTATGCAGCGATCGTGGCTGCGTGGGCCGTCTACCTCGTCCCCCTCTGGTTACGTCGGCACGACGAGGCGACCGCCGCGCGGCCGGTCGACGACGTCCCTTCCGAGGACGTCCCGTCGACTTCGCGCGTGCTGGCTCGCCGTCAAAGTGCCCGTCCGGCCGAGTCTGGTGGGCAGGTTGCGGTGCCACCGCAGCGCACCTCCTCGACCTCTCCGGAGTTCTCACCGGCTTACGCGCATGCGCACCGGCGGGGAAGCGCTCCGGGTGTTTCCGCGGCAGCCCGCCGCAGACGCACGCTCTTCCTGCTCACCGTCCTGACCACGCTGGCGGCCGTCCTGTCGATGGCCGGCGTCGTCGGCTGGTGGAGTGTCCTGGTGTCGGTCGGGCTGACCGCCGGGTTCCTGGTGGTCTCGGCCGCTGCTGCCCGACGGGAGCGGGCGCGCCGGTGGGCGGAAGAGCCCGTTGCCCGGCGCACGACCGACAGTCGCGGGTTCGACGACCGCCGCGAAGCGCCGTCGCCGCGGACCGTCTCCCGGCACGCGATGCCTGCTCGCGCCGCGCGGGCCGGCGCCGGCGGGACATACGACCCAGGCCGGGTCGCAGGACGGGACGCGACGTGGAGCACACCCGCAGGCCGGGTCGACCGGGAGGCCGAGCGGCAGGCCCGCCCTTCCTTCGACCAGGATCGGGGCCGGGACGTCACCGTCGAGACGCCCCCGATGACCGCGGCCGCCTATGCACCGTCCGTACCGTCCGTCCCCTCCGCGCCGCCTGGCCCGGCCGTCGAGACGCCCGTCCCGGTCGCGCCGAGTCAGGTGTCGCTGGGACCGGCGGTGCCGTCCGGCGAACTCTGGGACCCGGTGCGGGTGCCGTTGCCGACGTACGTCACCAAGGCCAAGGCGCCACGGACCGTTCGTACGGTAGATCTCGCCCAGTCGGGCATCTGGGCCGCCGCCGGAACGCCTGCCGACGGCCTGCTGACCCGGCCGGACGACGCGCCGAAGATGCTGCTCGACGAGTCCGGCGCCGGTGATCGTTCCGACGCGGACCGGCGGACCGGCCAGGGTGAGCGGGACAGCGGCGACGCCGGCCGGCGAGCAGTGGGCGACTGAGCCGGATTCCGGTCGGTTCGTCCCCGGCGGGGCAGCGGACGCGGTGGCGTTCTGGGTGAGTGCGCGTGCTATCGTCTTGGTCGTTCGCCGCCCGCGCCGCACACCGCGGGGACGTGACACGGGATGGGGCTGTAGCGCAGTCCGGTAGCGCACCTCGTTCGCATCGAGGGGGTCAGGGGTTCAAATCCCCTCAGCTCCACCACAGGTCGAAGGCCCTGTCGGGATCACCCGGCAGGGCCTTCGCGCGTTCGTCGGAAGGTACGACCTCATCGGTCCCCCTTGCCGGCGACTGCCCCGCGCCCTCAGTCGAGACAGAACTCGTTTCCCTCGACGTCCTGCATCACGATGCACGACTCGTTGTGGTCGTCGGCGGGGAGGAGCCGCACCCGCACCGCGCCGAGCGCGAGCAGTCGGGTGCATTCGGACTCCAGCGCGGCCAGGCGCTCCGCACCGACGAGCCCGGTGCCGGCCCGTACGTCAAGATGCAGCCGGTTCTTGACGACCTTGCCTTCGGGGACGCGCTGGAAGAACAGCCGAGGGCCCACCCCCGAGGGATCGACGCACGCGAACGCCGAACCCTGATGCTCAGCCGGCAGCGTGCGGTCGAAGTCGTCCCAGCTGGCAAACCCCTCCGGTGGCTGCGGTACGACGTACCCCAGCACCTCGCACCAGAAGCGAGCGACACGCTCGGGTTCCGCGCAGTCGAAGGTGACCTGGACCTGCCTGACCGACGTCATCGGCTCACCATAGAGGCACCGTGCACGAGCCGGGAAGCTACGTCGTCGTTCACGGGCCGGTGATCTCCTGCCGTGGCAGCAGGAACGCCGTACCGCACACCAGGATCGCGGAGACGACCAGGGTCACCCGCGAGCCGAGCTGGGCGGCCATCAGCCCGCCGACGAGGATGAACAGCGGCTGCGCAACTGTGGTGGCGAAGACCCAGAGCGTGGACACGCGTGACATCAGGTGGTTCGGGGTCGTGAGCTGGCGGTAGCTCGCCATGGTGGAGTTCGCCATCGCGGCGAAGAACAGCAGGCCCGCGAAGCCGATCCCGCACTGGACCAGACCGGCCAGGCCGGGTGTGGCCAGCGGGATCAGGAAGTTCCACGGCCCTCGGAGCAGGCTGGCCCACCACAGGACGCGCACCGGGCCGAAACGGGCGACCATCCTCCGGGCGAGCCGGGCTCCGGCGACACCGCCCAGGGACGGCAACCCCATCAGCAGGCCGTACTGGAAAGCCGTGAAGTGCAGTTCGCGCAGGTAGAAGATCGTGGTGACGGGCCCTGACATGGCTGTCGCGCCCGCGAAACAGACCCAGCTGATCAGCATGTTGCGCAGGGCCTGGTGTCCCCAGACGAAGTGCAGTCCTCCCGCGAGTTCGCTGCGCCGGGACCGCTCGCCGTCGCGGACGGGCGGCGCAGGCTCGGGTTGACGGATCAGGCGGACGGCCAGCGCGCTGGCGAGGAACGACACGGCGTCGATCAGGAGAGTGCCGAGCGCGGTGAGCAGGCCGACCAGCGCACCCCCCAGTGAGGGACCGACCGACATGCGCAGCCAGTTGGTGGACTCCAGTCGTCCGTTGGCGTCGACGAGACGCTCCGGTGACACCAGGGCCTTCAGGTGTGCCTGGGCCGCGCCGCCGAAGGCGATACCGCTGGTGGCGTTGATCACCGCGACCACACACAGCTGGGCGAACGTCAGAGCGTGCAACAGGCCGGCCAGCGGGACGCTCGCCAGGCTCACGAAACGGGCCACGTCGGCTGCGATCATCACCGGGCGCTTGCGCCGGAACTCCACGAAGTTGCCCATCGGAAACGCGAGCAGGGCGGTGGTGACCGCGGTGAACGCCGCGAGCAGGGAGATCTGGAAGGTCGACGCGTGCATGTCCGTGACGGCGACGATCGGAAGAGCCACTCCGCCCACTGCCGAGCCGAGCTGGCTGACGGCCATGCCGGCCCACAGTCGCTGGAAGTCTCGATGTCCCCGCACACTGAGCTGTTGCACCGACACCCGAAGCCCCCTGAGAACGCGGCCCGGCGACGTTACAGCGATGCCGTCCCGGTTTCCTTCCGACGACCGGGATCGGTCGGCGCTCGGCATCGCGCGGCACAGCCTGACCGCGACCGATGAGTTGTGCACACCTGGCGGGTCTACGCCCGCAACGGACCCTGAGGAGTGAACATGAGCAAGGTGATCGCCGACATCTCCATGTCGCTGGACGGATACGTGACCGCGGGCGGTGTGGACCTGGAGCACGGCCTCGGCATCGGTGGCGAGGCGATCCACGCGTGGGTGCTCGAGGAGCCCCGTTCAGCCACCGACGAGGCGGTGCTGGTGCGCAGCTTCGAGCAGACCGGTGCGGTGGTGATGGGCCGTCGGCTGTACGACATCGTGGACGGGCCTCACGGCTGGAGCGACGACGTCGGGTACGGACACGACCAGGACCAGTCGGCCGCACCGCCGTGCTACGTCGTCACCCACGAAGAGCCTGCGCAGGTGCGGCTCACCTCCAGGTTCCGGTTCGTGACCGAGGGAGTGGCGGCCGCCGTCGAACAGGCCCGGGGGGCCGCAGGCGAGAAGGATGTCGTGGTCATGGGTGGCGCGAACGTCATCGACCAGTGCCTGGCGGCGCGGCTGGTCGAGGAGCTCCGCATCCACCTGTCGCCGCTGGTGCTCGGCGGCGGCACGCGGCTGTTCGAACTCGTCGGTCCGATGACTCTGATCCAGCGGGAGGTCACCGCATCACCGCGGGCGACGCACCTCACCTACGAGGTGGTCAGGGACTGAGCAGATCGCGTTCGGCCGAGCAGTGCTTGCCGGTTGGCCAGCACGAACTCGGCCGCGATCCGGTAGCCCCGCGCGTGGTCCTCCTCGCGGTGTACCTCGAAGCTCGGGTCACCGGCGCGAACCTGGTGTTCGATGTAGGCCCCTGTCGAGAGCAACCTGAGTGCCGCGAGGTCGACGATCTCCTCGGGCGTCACCCACAGCCGTAGGCCTCCGCGAACATCCTCAGCCGGGCGGCGCGGTCCGGCTCGGTGTGCCAGCCGAACGCTTTCAGGCCCGCGGGAGGGTGGAAGGGCACGAACTGGTGCGCCGCGTAGGCCAGATCCCACACCCGGTCGGAAGGCCCGATGCTGTCCCAGTCGAGGATGCCGACGTCCCGGTTGCCGTCGAACGAGGTGCCGCAGCAGAGCATGCGCGTTGGGGCTTCCACGCCGAAGCCCGCGTTCCACCGTGTCTCCCCGGCGCACCGGCTTCGCGAGGCCACCAGACATTGCCTCAGCCATCCGGCGAGCGTGTCCAGTACCCTCGACCATCGAGTCGGACCCGTCGCAGGACGACCAGCGCGGCCAGGGCCGACACGAGTTCGCCCGCGGCCAGGCTGACCCACACGCCCGACGAACCTGCGTGGCTGAGCGCGAGCACGAGCGGGACCTTGATCGCCAGGATGGTCCCGATCGAGATCAGGTACGACGGCCGCGGTCGCCCCAGTGACTGGAAGTACGCCGACACCAGTGGCGCCACCCCGGCGACGGCGAACCCGAGCGCGATGATGCGCAGGGCGTTGCGGGCCGTCGCCGCGACGCCTGCGTCGTCGACGAACGCCGCCACGAGCGGGCCGGCGAACACGACGACCGCGACGAGGACGAGTACGCCGTAGCCGACCGTGGCGCGCAGGGAAAGAGTCCGTGCGCGCAGCACCCTGTCGTACAAACCGCGCCCGGCGTTGTAGCCGGCCACCGGTTGCAGGCCCTGGCTGATGCCGAGTTGGGGCATCATCGCGAACGTCTGGATCCGCGCGCACACGGCGAACGCCGCCAGCGCCGTCGCGCCGCCCGTCCGCGAGAGCGTCGTGTTGACCAGCACCGCCAGCATCGTGGCACCGAAGCCCGCGAGGAACGACGGAGCGCCGACGCCGAGCAGGGCGCGGATGGTCGGGGGATGCGGCCGCAGGTCGGCCAGGCCGATCCGGTAAGGCCGGTGCCGCTGTACGAAGAAGAACCACATGCTCATCACCGCGGACACCGCCTGCCCGCCGACGGTGCCGAGCGCCGCGCCGCGCACACCGAGGTGAACTCCGAAGATCAGCAGCGGGTCGAGCGTGATCTGCACCAGGATCGGAACCAGCCACAGCATGGTCGAGAAGCGCATCCGTCCCTCGGCCCTTACCAGGCTGGAGAATCCGGTGGAGAAGATCGCCCCGGCGAGAATGACGACCGCGTACTCGGCTGCCAGGGTGCGCGTGCTCCCGACCGCGCCGAGCAGCGTCAGCAGGGGACCCAGCGCGACCAGCCCCACGACGGTCACCGCGACGGCGGTCGTCCAGAACACCACGAACGCGTTGCCGGCAGCCCGCGCGGCGGTCCGCGGATCGTTCGCCCCGAGGCTGCGTGACACCAGCGAGGCGCCGCCGACCCCGACCGTCGTCGACACCGCCCCGAGCACCAGCAACACGGGAGTGACCAGGTTGACCGCGGCCATGGCGAGCGCGCCCACCCCGCGCGCGACGAACCACGCGTTGGTCAGCGCGTAGATCCCGTAGACACCCACGGACAGCGTGGTCTGGGAGCACGCGTGCCACAGCAGTCGGCCGACGGGCGCGGCGCCCAGCGCTGACGCGTGGTCGATCCGCGAACGCCTGTCCGGGGGTGCGGTCACCGCGCCCTCACCGGGAACGGTGGCCGAACCGGCCCATGAGCTCCGCGACCTGCTCGCGCGCCCAGTCGTACTGACCGCTGTCGGTGTGCCCGCGGTAGACGGTCTCGATCACCATGATGAGCGCCAGGTGCAGGCAGTACAGCCGCCGGCGAACCTGCTCGGTCTCGGTGAGCTTGCCCTGCCCGTAACCGCGCATGAACGCCGTCGCGTCACCGAACGCCGCGAGTTGGGTGGGCACGAAACCCGCCTCGATCAGCGGGTCGCCGTAGAAGGCGCGCTCGTGGTCGATGATGCTGATGATCTTCCCGTCGCGGACCATGACGTTGCTGTCCCACAGGTCCCACTCGACGTACCGCGGTTCGACAACCTCCTCGAGCGAGCCGGCGTTGTCGGCGAACACCTCGCGCACGACGTCGTAGTCCCATCCGAGGTCGACCTGGCGGCGCTCGCCGTCGCCGAGCACGTCCTCGAACATCCCGGTGAACACCACGCGCCAACTCGGCTCACCAGGCCCGGCGAGCGGCCCGAACGCCCTGCCACGGATCGAGTTGAGCTCGCGGTTGGCCGCACCGAGCGCCTCCTGGTACGTGCCCAGACAGGCCGGTGTCAAGTTCTCCTTGACGATGCCGAGGTTGTCGGCGTCGATGTACGGCATGAAGAAGTAGTCGGCGTCGCAGAGCTCGTGACTGCTGTCGGCGAAGTCGACCGTCGGCACCGGCACGGTGGTCTGCTCCCGGATGAGGCGCAGCGCCGCCAGCTCGACGGCCATCGCACCGCGTTCGTACGTCATCACCTCGACCCCGGCCGGAGGCGCGATCTTGACGACGACGTTGGAGCCGTCACGCAGACGGATCCGGTACGCCACGTTGAACCAGCCGTGCCCCAGCTCACTCACCCAGCCGTCGCCGTCCGCCGGCACCTGGTCCGGACCGTAGGCGCGCGCGACCATCGCCTTGAGGGTCCGGGGGGACTGGCGGTTCTTGGTGATGCTCTCCATCGATGCCTGTTCCTGACGCCGGAGGAACGCTACGGACGAAGCCTCCCAGCTGCCGCCGACACCGACAAGGCACCGGTCACCGGGTGGCAACCACCTCGGCCCGTCTCGTCCGGCCATGGACATCGCCGTCACGTGCGCTCACTCTCATTGCCATGAGCCTCTACTGGGTGGGCGTGGGGATCGCGGCGGCGATCGTGGTGCTCCTGCTCACGCGTGGCCGCAAGCCGCGTCACGATCGGAAACACCGTGGGCCGAGACACAAGCACGGCGGTGGCGCGAGCCGGCCGCTCACCCGCGCGACGCCACGCGGCTCGCCTTCGGGACACGGGGGTCTGGACACCGGCGGTGGCTACGTGGGCGGCGTGGATGGCGGTGGGGGATGGGGCGGGGACTGCGGCGGTGGAGGTGGCGACGGCGGTGGAGGTGGCGACGGCGGTGGATGTTGAGTGGTTCCGCCTGTGGACACGGCGTCCGCGGCGAGGGGAACGGGGACCAGGCGCTCGTCGCCGCCACACGTGACTCTCTACGCGTCCAGTGAGTCGGCAAGCCGGTCCAGTCCGGTCTGCCAACCTGGCGCGACCTGCGCCGCGATCTCCGGACCGGGGACCGTGTTGACGAACACCAGCACGCAGGCGGAGTCGCCGTCGGGATGGATCTCCCACCGCAGCGTCTCCTGATCCCAGGTGTATTCCAGCAGGCGTGGTGGGTCGCATCGGAGGACTTCGCCGTGTCCCTCGGGCAGCCCGGTGTCAGGTTTGGGAACGAATCGAAGCTCCGCGCCCTCGGCGAAGTGCAGCCGTGACGCGTCGTAGTCCAGGATCTCCACGAACCACACCCGAAGATGCTCAGTACGTGTCAGCGACCGCCACACCGCAGCTGCCGGATGTGCCAGCCGACGCTCGAACCGCACTGTCGCCGTCCCGTCCGCCCGGGAGCTGATCTCGCCGTTCGCTGTTCGTACACGGTCTGCGGACATCGCTCTTCCTGTCTCTCGGCGCTTGGCGCGAGGTTGCGGGCTCTGACGTGCGTCACCATATATCACCGGCAGGGTATATTGCCAGTACGGCATACAGAGGCTGGACCAGCCCTGGTGTCCCGGCCGATTCCGGGGGTGGTGACTCGTAGGGTCGGCGCATGCCGCCCCCTGCCCGATCCGGGCGCCCCGCCCGCCGCCGGCCGGCGAGGCCCCGGCTGCCGAAGAACCTGACCCCCGCGGTGCTGCCGGACCACGACCTGGCCGACGAGGGCCACCTGCGCCGGCTCGTCTACACCGACCTCGACCTCGCCGAGCGCGACGTCACCTCCTGCGACGTCGAGGAGTGTCTCTTCGAAGGCGTCGAACTCCGCGGTGGCGTGCTCACGAAGTCGACGTTCGCCGACTGCCGGTTCGAACGCTGCGACCTCGCCAACCTCGTCACGACGAACTCCTCGCTGATCAGATGCGAGTTGCGGGGTCTGCGCACCACCGGCCTGCACTGGACCGACGGCACGATCCGCGACGTCGTGTTCGACCAGTGCAGGCTGGACCTGTCCGCGTTCCGGTTCTGCACGCTGACCGCGGTGCGTTTCGTCGGTTGCCGGCTGACCCAGGTCGACTTCACCAACGCCGACCTGCGCAACGCGCGCTTCGACGACTGCGACCTGTCCGGTGCGCAGTTCGCCCAGGCGGACCTGACCGGCGCCAGGCTGCGCAACTGCGTACTCGCCGGCGTGCGCGGCGTGGCCAACCTGCGCGGAGCCGTGATCGATCCCGACGACCTGGTGGCGTTGAGCTACGCCCTGGCCGGGGCCCTTGGGATCGTCATCGGGACCGGCGAAGAACCCGACGGCGGCTGAGGAGACGGGGTACGTCAGCCGCGAAACAGCAGCGGGGCGACGTTGTGCAGGCTTCGCCGCCAGGTCTGCCACTCGTGTGCCGTGCCCTGTGACCGATAGGTGTGGTGGCGGATGCCCTGCTTGGCGAGCACCGACTCCATGGAGGTGAGCGCCTCGTCGAACCGCTGCTCGCCGGTGCCGGCGGACAGCCACAGCAGCCTGGTCCGCGCGTTGAACGCGTCCGCGTCCGCCAGCGCGCCGCCGAAGGCGGTCTCCGGATCGAGCGGGTCGAACAACGCCGCGCTGAACGCCACGACGCTCGCGAAGGTGTCCGGGTTGGCCAGCCCGACCGACAGCGCCTGCCGGCCGCCCATGGACAGCCCGGCCAGGGCGCGCGAACTCCGGTCCGGGATGGTGCGGTAGGTGGCGTCGACCATGGGTACGACGTCACGCACGAGCAGGTCGCCGAACGCGTTGAGCAGGCGTTCGGACAGTTCCGGTATGGACCCCGAAGTGGCCGGCACCTCGCCCGGCTCCAGCGCGTACCCGTTGTTCATCACCACGATCATCGGCTCGGCCGCACCCCGGTCGAGGAGGTTGTCCAGGATGAAGTTGGCCCGGCCCTGCATGGTCCAGCCGCGCTCGTCCTCCCCGGCGCCGTGCTGCAGGTACAGCACGGGGTAGCGCCTGCCCGGATCGTCGTCGTACCCGGGAGGCGTGTAGACCAGGCAGCGCCGCCAGCGGCCGGTGGTCGCCGCGTGGAACCACCGCGTCCGCACCTCGCCGTGCGGCACGTCCAGCAGGTCGTGGAAGTCGCTGCCGGGGTCGGGCACCTCCAGGCCGCTGGTGGGCCGGCCGTACCCGAAGAACGTCTCGGTGTTCGGGTCGTTGGTGGGTACACCGTCGACGAGCAGCCAGTAGTAGTAGAAGCCGGGCCTGACCGGTGGGACGGTCAGGATCCACAGGCCGTCCTCACCGCGGGTGAACGGCAGCGTCGAGCCGGCGGCGAGTCCGCTCTCGTGGCCGCCCGGCTGAAGTTCGACCGTACGGGCGGACGGCGCCGGCACGGCGAAGGTCACCCGGCCGTCGGCGTGGATCCAGGGGTACTCCGCGGTGCGCACCGCGGACGGGGAACGCTGCCCGTCGCGGGTTCCCGGCGTGGACTCGGGGGTCATGGGTTCCACCTTCGCTGGTCGTCACGGGTCTGGCCCGCGGGTCGCGTCCTACCTTTGCACCGCGGCCCGTCGCGGTCACCCGGCCCGGAAGCCCCACCTTCGCCCCGCAGACACCGCGAAGCTTTGCGTGACCGTGCCGTTCCGGGGCGCACCCGGGCAAGGTGGACCGGGTCCGGGTAGTCCTGCCGTGGCGTTCGCGCCGGCCTGCGAGCGCCGTAATCTTCAGGTGTCCCGAGTCGTCTCCGGCGACTCCCAGCCGCCGCCCAAGGAGGTGGATGTGCGCTTCCTCCACGACCGCGTCCCCGAGCAGGACCTCACCTACAGCGACGTCTTTCTCGTCCCGAACCGCTCGATCGTCTCCTCCCGTCTGGACGTCGACCTCGCCACGTCCGACGGCAGCGGGACGACGATCCCGATCGTCGCGGCGAACATGACGGCGGTGTCCGGACGGCGGATGGCGGAGACGATCGCCCGGTGCGGCGGACTGGCGGTGATTCCGCAGGACATCCCCGTCGAGGTGGTGGCCGAGGTGGTCGGCTGGGTCAAGGACCGGCACACCGTGTACGACACCCCGATCACGATGGCGCCGTCCGGCACGGTCGGCGAGGCGCTCAACCTGCTGCCCAAGCGCGGCCACGGCGCGGTCGTCGTGGTCGAGGACGGCCGGGCCGTCGGGGTGGTGACCGAGGCCGACTTCGAACGCGTCGACCGGTTCGCCCAGCTGGCCTCGGTGATGTCGCGCGAACTGCTCTCCCTGCCCGACGGCATCCACGCCGAGGACGCGTTCAACACACTCCACGACGGCCGGCACCGGCTTGCTCCGGTCGTCGGCGACGACGGCCGGATCGTGGGGCTCCTCACTCGCGAACGCGCCCTGCGGGCCGCGCTCTACACCCCGGCCGTCGACGCCGCCGGGAAGCTGCGGATCGCCGCGGCGATCGGCATCAACGGCGACGTCGAGACCAAGGCGAAGGCGCTTCTGACCGCCGGGGTGGACGTCCTCGTGATCGACACCGCGCACGGCCACCAGGAACGCACCCTCGAGGTGCTTCGCATCGTCCGCCGGCTCGACCCACAGGTCCCGGTCGTCGCGGGCAACGTCGCCACCGCCGAGGGGGTGACCGACCTGGTGGAGGCCGGCGCCGACATCGTGAAGGTCGGCGTCGGACCGGGCGCGATGTGCACGACCCGGATGATGACCGCCGTGGGCCGGCCGCAGTTCTCCGCGGTGCTGGAGTGCGCCACCCGGGCACGGGAGCTCGGCAAGCACGTGTGGGCGGACGGCGGTGTCCGGCACCCGCGCGACGTGGCGCTCGCCCTGGCGGCCGGGGCGTCCAACGTCATGGTGGGTTCGTGGTTCGCCGGAACGTACGAGTCGCCCGGTGACGCACACCGCGACACCGACGGCCGGCTCTACAAGGAGAGCTTCGGCATGGCCTCCGCCCGGGCGGTCGCGTTGCGCACCGCGGAGGACACACCGTTCCAGCAGGCACGCAAGGGCCTGTTCGGCGAGGGCATCTCCACCTCCAGGATGTACCTCGACCCGGAGCGGCCGAGCGTGGAGGACGTCCTGGACGGGATCGTCGCCGGCGTACGCAGCTCGTGCACCTACGTCGGTGCGGCCGACATCGAGGAGTTCCACGCCCGCGCGGTGGTCGGCGTGCAGACCGCGGCCGGCTTCGCCGAGGGAATGCCGCTCGCCACCAGCTGGTGATCTTCGCGAGCGGCGATCACGGGCCCGATGGCGGAAGCTCCGGCGTGACGAGGCGGGCAAGCGTGAGCGTTCCGGCAAACCGGGACGCGCCAGCCGAACGTCCCTCGGCGCGGTGACCAACGACTCTCCTGAGCCGTCCCGCCCGATGCTGAAGTGAGGTGGCAAGGGAAACCCTTCGGCGCAGCGGCACGGCAGCGGGGGTGAACGATGCAGTGCCGCGCCGCGGGCGAGAGGGGTTTCCCTTGCCGCGTTGTGAAGTTGCGCCAGCAGCGGCCCGAAGCCGGGGGAGGGTCCGATGTTGACCGTCGCAGTCGTGGGAAGTGGGGGCACCGGGCCTGCTGTCTGGGACGTCGGCCCGCGGATCGTGGCGCGGCTGACCGGAGACCGGCTGACCGGGGGGCAGCCGGTCCCGGGTCAGCGGGCGTCCGGTGAGCGGACGAGCGTCGAGGGAGTGCAGGTACTGGCCAGCACCGATCTTCCCGTACGCCTGCTGAGCGCGGACAGCGGCCTGGCCGAGCTGATCATGGTCGAGTCGACAAGAGCCGGTGGCACGCCGGGTTCGATCCGGCAGTCGGTGATGGAGACCCACGGGCCCGGTCTGCCCGAGCCGGGAACGACGGGGCCCGGCGGGGTCATGGGCGTGCTCACGTCCCTGCACCTGCCGCCCCGGGTCGTGGTCTTCTCCGTGGAGGCGGGGGCCGAGGAAGCCGGCGAGGCCACCAGCGTGCTCGCCGACCGCGCGGTCGACGAGGTGTTCGACCTGGTGATCGCCGAGATTCGCCGGCTGGACGGGGCACAGCGGCCGGCGTAGTGCTCGGCGGTCGGCCTGAAACTCAACGGCTGTCGTAGAGCACGGCGAGAACGTCGCGCGCGGACACGATGCCCACGACCGCCGGATGCACTCGCGTACGCAGGGGCACATGGCGTACGTAGTGCCGGCGCATCAGCCCGGCGACCTGCAGGATCGGGTCGCTCGGGCTGGCCCACACGGTGTCCATGCCGATCACGTCCGCGGACCACACCTCGTCCGGGTCGCCGCCACCGGCGAGGGCGCGGACGATGTCGCGTTCGGACAGGATGCCCACGGGTACGCCGTTCCGGTTCACGACGAGCGCGCCCACCTCGGCCTCGGCGAGGAGTTCGGCGGCCGTCCGCAGCGTGCTCGTGGCGTCGACGGTGCGTACGGGAGAACGCATGATCCGCTCGACCGGATCGTGCCGGCCCACTCTTACCGAGCCCTGGCCCTCCTCGCTTCTCGCCTCAGGAATGCGCGCGGTGTCGTCGGTGTCGTCGGTCCCCGCGGGCAGGACGATGGCCTCCGGCCCCGGGCAGATGAACGACTCGTGCCCGTCGTCCCAGGCCACGCGGTACTCCGGCGACTCGGGGGTGCCCAGCACCTCGCGTACGGTCCCGTGCCGGCGGCGCGCACGGTGGGGTTCGTGGGCCAGGACGATGCGGTCGCCGACGTGGACGGTCATCTCACTCCAGCCGGACCTCGGATGCGCGGGCTGGTCTCACTGTCACGAGGGCCACCGGGCAGGTCGTAGAGCCGAAGGTCCCGTACGCGTCAGGCGGTGTGCCGGTGCCAGCCCGGCCCGGGGCGGCGACCGGTTCGCGGCCGGTGCCACGGATCGGTGGCCGCCCGGTGCAGGCTCCTGAGGAGGCCGATCTCGGCGGCGTAGCGGGTGACCTCGGTGTTGACCCAGGCGGCGACGTACCCGAACGGCCGGGTTCCCCGCTGCAGCCACTCCGCCCGTGCGGTGGAGTCGAGGTCGGCGTCGTCGAGGGCGCTCAGGCCGCTGCACCAGCCGGCCCGGACCGAGCGCAGCCAGTCCAGCGTCGCCTCGCCGTCTCCGGGCCAGTCGCCGTCGGAGGCTCGGTCGTCGGCCGGCCCGTCGGGGCAGCGGAGGCCGCCGGACCCCGAGCCGAAGCACCGGACCGACGTCTCGGCCCACCAGGAACCGAGCCGCCAGGTCAGCCAGCCGATCGTGCGGGCCGGCTCGGGGTGAACGGAAAGGTCGGTCATCGGGCGGTCGGCGGTCCACCGCCCGTCCGGTCCCCGGCGTACGGTCCAGGCTCCGGGAGCCGGCTCCCACAGGTAGGCCGCATCGTCGAGGTCGCTCAGGTGGACCTCGAGCAGGGACCACGCGACGTCGAGCTGCCAGTGCAGCAGCGCGATCCGCGGTTCGCCATGCGTGTTCGAATTCCCGGCCACTGCACCTCCCCGATCGTCAACTCGCGGGGATCATGTCACCCGGACGCCCACGTCCGCAGTCGGTTTTCGCTGGCCCTCCTCGATCGCGTTCCCTCAGGTCCGGCGCCTACCCGCGAGAGCCACCGCTTTCGACCAGGCGCGGCCGACCTGCTCCGATGCCTCGACTGCTGTCACCTCCAACCTGGTCACCGGCCAGAACACGTTGGAGGGTAGGGGTCCGCCGCCGGCTCCCGGCGAGATCGTGCAGGAGGTCGAGGTCGGCACGTGGGAGCAGGCCGCGGACCGCCGCGTCGGCCTCGTCGGGTACGGACGGGGCCGGTATCAGGCGGACGGCGAGCCGGACGGTCAGGCGCTCAGGCACTCAGACCCAGGAGCGGAACCACATCCTCCGCAGCCAGGTGTCGTACGGGATCACCTGGTCGGTGAGGATCGGGTAGACGTACGCGAAGTTCAGCAGCACCAGCAGCGTCACCCCGCCCAGCACCGCGGCGCCCCACATCCGGCGTCGCGGCGAGGCGTCCCGCGGCCCCAGCATCTTGCCGAGCATCAGGGTCAGGCCGATGACCATCCAGGGCAGGATGATGATCGCGTAGAAGTAGAAGATCGGCCGGTTGGCGTACTGGAACCACGGCAGCCAGGTCGCGGCCACACCCACCACGGGGATGCCGAAGCGCCAGTCCCGGCCCAGGACCCACCAGACCAGGCAGCCGGCCAGGGCGATCACCGCGAGCCACCACAGGACCGGCGTACCGATGCCGAGAATCTCCTGGACGCAGCGATCGGTCGGGCAGCCCTGCTTCGGGCCGATGTTGTCGGCCCAGTCGAACGACACCGGCCGGGCGATGACCAGCCACCCCAGTGGCGAGGAGGCGTACTGGTGCTTCTCCGTCAGGTGGGTGTGGAAGTACATGATCTCGGCGTGGTAGTGCCACAGCGAGCGGACCGCGTCGGGGACGAGCCGGGCCAGGCCACTCGCCGGGTTGGACGCCGCCCAGGTGCGGTCCCAGCCGTCCGGTGAGGCGAACCACCCGGCCCAGGACGCGACGTAGACGACCGCGGCGGTGCCGGCCACCGTGACGAAAGCGACCGCCGCGTCCAGCGCCAGCCGGGCCACCCCGATCCAGTGCGCGAACGCCGCACCGACCGCCCGCCGCGCGCCGACGTCCCAGGCCCACGTGAGCAGGCCGAACGCCGCGAGCGCGAGGGCGGCGTTCCACTTGGTGGCGGCGGCCAGCCCGAAGCACAGCCCGGCCACCAGCCGCCACGGCCGCCACAGCAGCCGTGGTCCCCAGGTGCCGGGCGCGACCCGACCGAGCGGCTCGGCCGCGTCCGCGAGCCGGGTGCGAACCCAGTCGCGGTCGATCAGCAGCGCGGCCACCGCGAGCAGCAGCCAGAACATCGCCGGCAGGTCGATCAGCGCGATCCGGCTCTCCACCAGATGCAGCCCGTCGACGGCGAACAGGAACGCCGCGACGCAGCCGAGCAGCGTGGACCGGGTGAGCCGCCGGACCATGCGGGCCATCACCAGCACGGACAGGGCACCGGCCACGGCCACGCAGAAGCGCCAGCCGAACGGCGTCATGCCGAACATCCACTCGCCGACCGCCATCAGCCACTTGCCCGCCGGCGGGTGGACGACGAACGCGGGCTCGCCGAACACGTTCAGGTCCCCGGCCAGGATGCGCTCGTTGGCCTTGTCCACGAACTGGTGTTCGACCCCGAAGCGTAGGAGGCTGAACGCGTCCTTGGGGTAGTAGGTCTCGTCGAAGACGAACTTCGCCGGCCGGCCGAGGTTCCACAGCCGCAGCGCCGCGGCGAACACCGTGATCAGCAACGGCCCGATCCAGCCCCGCCACCCGTCGCCGGGCAGGGGTGGGCACAGCCGCTGGCGCAGCGGGGGAATGGGTCTGCCGTCTGGGTCGCGTCCCATCACAGCGGCGGGGACGGCGGGGGCGTCGCCGGCCCGCCCGGGCGACCCGTCGGCGGCGCGCTCGGAGGCCGTCGTCGTCATCGGGGTTCATGGTACGGACACCAGGTGGGAACGGCCTGACCGGCGCGATGCGAGGATGAGCGCGTGTCGGCCCGTGCGCAAACCCCCCGTCGGACAGGCCCCGTGACAGGCCCCGGGACAAGTCGTGACGCAGGCCCCGAGGCAGGCGGCGAGACGGGTGCGGAGGCCGGGGTGCTCGTCCTCGCCGCCACGCCCATCGGCTCCCTCGACGACGCCCCGCCGCGGTTGGCCGCCGAGCTGACCGCCGCCGACGTGATCGCCGCGGAGGACACCCGGCGCCTGCACCGGCTCACCTCCGCCATCGGCGTCCACCCCACCGGCCGGGTGGTGTCGTACTTCGAGGGGAACGAGGCCCGTCGTACCCCCGAACTCGTCGAGGCGCTGCTCGCCGGCCGCAGAGTCGTCCTGGTCACCGACGCGGGCATGCCGTCGGTCTCCGACCCCGGCTACCGCCTGGTCGCCGCGGCGGTGGAGGCGGGGATCCGGGTCACCGCCGTACCCGGGCCGTCGGCCGTGCTCACCGCGCTGGCGGTGTCCGGGCTGCCGGTCGACCGGTTCTGCTTCGAGGGCTTCCTGCCGCGCAGGGCCGGCGAGCGTTCGGCCCGGCTGCGCGAGCTCGCCGAGGAACGGCGGACGATGGTGTTCTTCGAGGCGCCGCACCGGCTGGCCGCGAGCCTTTCGGCGATGGCGGAGGTGTTCGGCGAGGATCGCGCCGCCGCGGTGTGCCGGGAGCTCACCAAGACCTACGAGGAGGTACGCCGGGGCAGCCTGGGCGAGTTGGCCGCCTGGGCCGAGGAGGGCGTACGCGGGGAGATCACGCTCGTGGTCGGCGGTGCCCCGGCGGCCGCGGCGCGGGACCTGGCGCCGGCGGAGCTGGCCCGGATGGTCGCCGAGCGGGTGGACGGCGGCTCGTCCAGGAGGGACGCGATCGCGGCGGTCGCACGGGAGTCCGGAGTGGCGAAGCGGGTCGTCTACGCCGCCGCCGTCGCCGGTGACCGACGGGTTCCCTAGGATCGCGGACATGGTCGATGCCACCACAAGCCGTCAGGACGGCAAGGCGTTCTACGTCACGACGCCGATCTACTACGTCAACGACAAGCCGCACATCGGGCACGCCTACACCACGGTCGCGGCCGACGTCCTGGCCCGCTGGCACCGCCAGCGCGGCGAGAAGGTGTGGTTCCTCACCGGCACCGACGAGCACGGCCAGAAGGTCATGCGCAGCGCCGAGGCCAACGGCGTGACGCCCCGCGAGTGGGCCGACCAGTTGGTGGAGACGGCGTGGAAGCCGGTGCTGGAGACGATCGACGCCAGCAACGACGACTTCATCCGTACGACCGAATCACGGCACACCGAGCGGGTTCGGGAGTTCTGGCAGCATCTGTACGACGCCGGCGAGGTCTTCCCCGGCACGTACGAAGGTCCCTACTGCGTGAGCTGTGAGGAGTTCAAGCTCCCGGCCGAGCTGATCGACGGGGAGAACGGCCAGAAGCTGTGTCCGGTGCACGGGCGGCCGGTGGAGATGCTCTCGGAGACCAACTACTTCTTCAAGCTGTCGGCCTACACCGACAAGCTCCTCAGGTTGTACGAGGAGCACCCGGAGTTCGTACAGCCCGAAAGCGCCCGCAACGAGGTCGTGGCGTTCGTCAAGCAGGGCTTGCAGGATCTGTCGATCACCCGGTCCACCTTCGACTGGGGCATCCCGGTCCCGTGGGACGACGAGCACGTCCTCTACGTCTGGATCGACGCGCTGCTCAACTACGTCACGGCGGCCGGCTACCGCACGGATCCCCTGCTGTTCAAGCAGGTCTGGCCAGCCGACGTCCACCTTGTGGGCAAGGACATCCTGCGCTTCCACGCGGTCATCTGGCCTGCCATGCTGATGGCCGCTGGACTTCCGTTGCCGACCACGGTGTTCGCGCACGGCTGGTTGCTGGTCGGCGGTGAGAAGATGAGCAAGACGAAGTTGACGGGGATCGCGCCCAGCCAGATCATCGACACCTTCGGCTCGGACGCCTTCCGCTACTACTTCCTGCGGGCCATCCAGTTCGGCTCCGACGGATCGTTCTCCTGGGAACACCTCAGCGCCGTCTACACCTCCGAGCTCGCCAACGGGCTGGGCAACCTCGCCTCCCGCGTCGCGGCGATGGTGGGCCGCTACTTTCACGGCAGCCTGCCCGCTCCCGCCGACGCCGGCCCGGCCGAGCAGGTGATCGCCGAACGCCTCACGCAGACCGTACGGGTGGCCGACCAGGCCGCGGTGTCGCTGCGCTTCCACGAGGCGCTGGCCGCGGTCGAGGCGTTCGTCGGCGTCGTCAACGGATACCTGACGGAGCAGGCTCCGTGGAAGGTCGCCAAGGACGACTCCCCGGAGGCGCGTGCCAGGCTGGCGACCATCCTTTACACCGCCGCCGAGGCGTTGCGCGCGGTGGCCGTTCTCTACAACCCGGTGATGCCGCGCAGCGCGGCGGCGCTGTGGGAGATGCTCGGCGCCGAGCAGAGTGTCGGCGCGCTGGCCGAGCAGTCGCTCACCGAGGCGGGCAACTGGGGTCAGCTGCCCGAGGGGTCGGTGCTCACGAAGGGGGCGCCGCTGTTCCCGCGGATCGAGGAGCCGGAGGCGTCGTGACGCCCCAACCGGGCGGGGGCCCGACCCCGCAGCGGGCAGGCGGGCAGGACCGCCGCGACCGCAGCCGGCCGGAGCCGCCGCCACCGCTGGCCGTCCCGGTCGCGGACTCCCACTGCCACCTCGACATCCCCGACGGTCCGGGCGGCCAGTGGCTCCCGGTCGAGGAGGCCGTGGCCCGGGCGGCCGCGGTCGGCGTACCGAGGATCGTGCAGATCGGCTGCGACCTGCCCGGCGCGCGCTGGGCGGTACGCGCCGCCGAGGAGCACCCCGCGCTGGTGGCCGGGGTGGCCCTGCACCCCAACGAGGTGCCGGTCCTCGCGGCCGCTGGTGAACTCGACGAGGCCCTGGCCGAGATCGACCGGCTGGCCGGGTCCAGCCCGCGCGTGCGGGCGGTGGGGGAGACCGGGCTGGACCACTTCCGTACCGGCGAGGAGGGCTGGAAGGTCCAGGAGGACGGTTTCCGGGCCCACATCGCGCTGGCAAGGAAGCACGGCAAGGCGCTGGCCATCCACGACCGCGACGCCCACGACGACGTCCTCCGGGTGCTCGCCGAGGAGGGCGCACCGGAGCGGGTGCTGATGCACTGCTTCTCGGGGGACGCCGAGATGGCCCGCGAGTGCGTACGCCGCGGCTACTACCTCTCCTTCGCCGGCACGGTGACCTTCAAGAACGCCGCACCGCTGCGCGAGGCACTCGCCGAGGTGCCCCTTGGCCGCATCCTGGTCGAGACCGATGCGCCCTACCTCGCTCCCACGCCGCACCGCGGCCGGCCGAACGCGAGCTACCTGGTACCCCTCACCGTCCGGTGCATGGCCGAGGTGAAGGGGGTCTCGGAGGAGGCCATGTGCGCGGCCGTGGCGGAGGCCACAGAGGCTGTCTTCGGCACCTGGTGACGAACGAATCACACCAGCGGAATTCGCCGATCCCGGGATTCGTATTTGCCCAGCGCATTTCCGCTTTTCTGACAATCCGTGGTCACTCCGACCGCCTCTGCGGGCTGTCCGGAATAAGCTTCTAATGCGCCTGGAGTTGATAGCGGGTGCATTGTTCGTTATCGTCCCGTGTCGTTGGCCGGGGTCGGGGAAGCCTCGGACGGCGCAGAGGGGGGCGTCATCCGCGCCCGGCATCAGCGTGTGTTCGCGCTGGTCAAGGGCTCACCGTCGAGTCGCGCGGACCCTGACCCTCCATTGAGGCGTGCCGTCTGTGTCCGTGCCCGGAAAGCACGACCATCGGAGCACCGTGCACAAGAAGGTACTTATCGGTGCCGTCGGCATCGGAGTGGTCGGCGCGCTGGGAATCGGCGGCACGACCGCTTATGCGTCGCTGGACAAGTCCGTCACCGTCTCGGTCGACGGTAAGGCTCGTAATCTCCACACTTTCGACTCCACCGTCGGTGACGTGCTGGCGTCGCAGAAGATCAAGGTCGGCCCGCGTGACGTGGTGGCGCCGGCGAGGACGGCGAGGGTCACCGACGGCACCCGGATCGCCGTCCGGTACGCCAAGCCGCTCACCCTCAACGTCGACGGCTCCAAGCAGACCCACTGGGTGACCGCGATGAGCTTGGGCGAGGCGCTGAACAACCTGGGCGGCCGCTTCGACGGCGCCCGCACCTCCGCCAGCCGCTCGGTCGGCATCGCGCGGAAGGGCCTCACGGTCGACATCCTCACCCGCAAGTCCGTGGTGATCAGCCACGACGGCAAGAAGACACCGCTGGACGAGCCGCTGCGGACCGTCTCCGACGCGCTCGCCAAGGCCCAGGTCAAGGTGGACGCCGACGACCGGGTGAAGCCGAGCCTGTCCACCGAGGTCAAGGACGGGACCGCGATCACCGTCAACCGGGTCGACGTCCGCAAGTCGACCCGCAAGGTCGTGCTGTCCTACGACACCATCCACCGGAAGACGGCGTCCCTGTACAAGGGTCACAGCAAGGTCGACCGCGTGGGCCGCAGGGGCGAGAAGGCCCAGATCTTCCGTACGACCTACGTCGACGGCAAGAAGGTCAAGTCCCAGCTGCTGTCCCAGAAGATCGTCCGCCAGCCGGTGGACAAGATCGTGCTGGACGGGATCAAGGTACGCAAGACCTCCACGTCCAGCGGCGGCGGAAGCAGCAGCGGCGGTGGCGGTAGCAGCAGTGGCGGCGGCAGCTCCAGTGGGGGCGGCAACGTCGGCGGCGGCGTGGACAGCCTCAACTGGGCGGCGCTGGCGCAGTGCGAGTCCAGCGGCAACCCGCGGGCGGTCAACCCCTCCGGCTACTACGGCCTGTACCAGTTCTCGCTGTCCACCTGGCACTCCGTGGGCGGTTCGGGCAACCCGATCGACAACTCGTCGGCGGAGCAGACCTACCGCGCCAAGCTCCTGTACAAGAGGGACGGCGCGGGCCAGTGGAGCTGCGGCAGCCACCTGTACGACTGACGGTCACAAAGTCAGTGCCCACCCCTGACAGCTGAGTGCGCGTCCGGGCACCGGTAGGTGCCAGATAGCGTTCCGGTGTGGGTAACGCGTTCGAAGGTGCGTCCGCCGGGCCGAGTCTCCTCGGCCCGGCGGACGTTCGCGTGCTGGCGGCGGACCTCGGCCTGCGCCCCACCAAACAGCGGGGGCAGAACTTCGTCACCGACGCCAACACCGTCCGCCGGATCGTGCGGACCGCGGACGTCGGGGCCGGCGACGTGGTGCTGGAGATCGGCCCCGGGCTCGGCTCCCTGACCCTCGCCCTGCTCGGCGCGGCGGCCCGGGTGGTCGCGGTGGAGATCGACGACACGCTCGCCGGAGCGCTTCCGGGTACGGTCGCGCGGTTCGCGCCGGAGCAGGCCGACCGGCTGGACGTGGTCCACGCCGACGCGATGGATCTCCGCTCGCTGCCCGGGCCGCCGCCGACCGCGCTGGTGGCCAACCTTCCGTACAACGTCGCCGTCCCGGTCCTGCTCGGCGTACTCCAGCACTTCCCGTCTGTCGGGCGCGGCCTGGTGATGGTGCAGCTGGAGGTGGCCGACCGGCTGGCCGCGGCACCCGGCTCCAAGGTGTACGGCGTGCCCAGCGTGAAGGCCGCGTGGTACGCCGAGGTCGCCCGGACCGGGCTGGTCGGCCGGACGGTGTTCTGGCCGCAGCCGAACGTCGACTCCGGCCTGGTGGGCTTCACCCGCCGTGAGCCACCGCCGACCACCGCGTCCCGGGAGCAAGTGTTCGCGGTCGTCGACGCGGCGTTCGCCCAGCGCCGCAAGACGCTGCGGTCGGCGCTGTCCCGGCTGGCCGGCTCGCCGGCCGCGGCCGAGAGCGCGGTGCGGGCGGCGGGCGTCGACCCGGGTGAGCGCGGCGAACGCCTGGACGTCACCGCCTTTGCCCGGATCGCGGAGGCGCTGCCCGGCAACGTCCGGGCCTCGAGGCGGGAACGCGGATCGGAACGTACGCAAGCGAAACGCGGATCGGAACGCAGAGAAGGGAAGCCGGCCCGGTGAGCGCTGTAGTGGTGAGGACACCGGCCAAGGTCAATCTGGCCCTGATGGTCGGCCCGTTGCGCACCGACGGCTTCCACGAGCTCGCCTCGGTCTACCAGGCGGTCGGCCTGTACGACGAGGTGGCGGCGACGCTCGCGCCACCGGGGGAGTTCACCGTCCGGGTCAGCGGCCGGGAGGCCGGCAAGGTGCCGCTCGACAACGGCAACCTCGCGATCCGCGCGGCCCGGCTGCTCGCCGACCATGCCGGGGTCGACGCCGGTGTGGCCATCGACATCACCAAGGGCATCCCGGTGGCCGGCGGCATGGCCGGCGGCAGCAGCGACGCGGCGGCCGCCCTGGTCGCCTGCGACGCGCTGTGGGGAACCAAGACCGACCGGAACACACTCCTCGGCCTGGCCGCCCGGCTCGGCAGCGACGTGCCGTTCTGCCTGCTGGGCGGCACCGCGATCGGCGCCGGGCACGGCGAGATCGTCACCCCGGCGCTGGCGAGGGGGACGTACGAGTGGGTGTTCGCGCTGGACGGTGAGGGCATGTCCACGCCCGCGGTCTACGCCCGGCTGGACCGGATCCGCGACGACCTCGCCGTCCTGCCGCCGCGGATCCCGGAGCCGATGATGGCCGCGCTGGCGTCCGGCTCGGCGACCGAGCTCGGCGCGACGCTGGTCAACGACCTGCAGCCGGCCGCCCTGCGGATCCGGCCCCGGCTCGGCCAGGTGCTGGACGCGGGCCGCGACTACGGCGCGATCGGCGCGGTGGTCTCCGGATCCGGGCCGACCTGCGCGTTCCTGGCCCGCGACCATGTGCACGCGGTCGACCTGGCCGCGCGGCTGGCGGGTACGGGGCTGTGCGCCTCGGTGCGCCGGGCAACCGGGCCCGTGCCGGGTGCGCGGGTCGTCGAGTCCTGAGTCCCCGGCCGGCTGCGCCCGGAGAGACTCGAAGTCCTGCCGCGAGAAAAACCGGTTGCGGTCCTTCGCCGGCCTGCGCCAGAGTGTCGGCAGTCGTCAGCCGCGGGCGGTGCCTGTCGCGGCGACCCAGGGCATCCGGCCGTCGGCCGGCGCGATCGAGGAGGTGTGCGAAGTGACCAAGTATGCCGTCCGGGCGTGGTCTCGTACCCGTCCTCTCGCGCAGCCCTCCGGCCGCTGACAGGCGCCGACAACTCACCGCGCACGGCGGGAGGGCCGCATCCTTCCCAAGGAGCTCTCTCACCGTGCGCAAGCGCAACCTGAAGTACGACCGCAACATCGACGTTTCCGCCTACGACCTCGCCGACGGTCTCGGCCCCGGTTACGACGACGCGCCGGCCTCGGCCCGGATGCGGCGCCGGCGGTCCGACGCCGAGCCCGGGCCACGCTCGCGGGGCCGGATGACCGAGGAGGCCCGCGCCCGGCTGGCTGCCGAACGCGAGGCCGTCGAAGCCGACGACGGTCCGCCGACCGGCTACCGCTGGACCACCTGGGACGATCCCGGCGGCCACGGCCCGGAGCCGTACCCGTCGTGGTTGGTCACCGACCTGGGCGCGGTGGACACCGAGTTCGGTGTCCTCAAGACCGGCAAGGAAGCCGACGTGTTCCTGATCCAACGCGGCGTGCCGGACCTCGACGGCACCAACGGCACCAACGGCACCGACAGCACCGACAGCGGGGCCGGCGCCGGCGGCCCCAGCCGGTGTCTGCTGGCGTCCAAGCGGTACCGCTCGGCCGACCACCGGCTCTTCCACCGGGACGCCGGCTATCTCGAAGGCCGTCGGTCGCGCCGGACCCGCGACCAGCGGGCGGTCGAGAACCGCACCAACTTCGGCCGGAACCTGATCGCCCAGCGGTGGGCGGTCGCCGAGTTCGACGCGCTGAGTCAGTTGTGGACGGCTGGGCTGCCGGTGCCCTACCCGGTCCAGCACCTCGGCACCGAGCTGCTGATGGAGTTCATCGGCTCCGCCGACGGCCAGGCCGCGCCCAGGCTGGCACAGCTACGTCCCGAGCCGGACCAGCTGGCCGACCTGTGGCGGCAGCTGCACGACGCCCTGGTCCTGCTCGGTCGCAACGGATACGCCCACGGCGACCTGTCGGCGTACAACCTGCTGGTGAACGACGGCGAGCTGATCCTGATCGACCTGCCCCAGCTGGTCGACGTGGTGACCAACCCGCAGGGCCAGGAGTTCCTGCGCCGGGACGTGAAGCGGATCTGCGAGTGGTTCGTGGCCCGGGGCATGGACCACGACCTCGCCGACGCCGACCGGCTGGCCGAGGAGGTCCTCGAGGAGGCCGGGGCGAGCTGACGCCTCGCACCTCCCACGTGATGGCCACCGGCGGGCGCACCGGTTCCGGTCGCGTTGTCGGTGGCCATCGCCATGATGGGGGGATGGCGGCGAACGAGCAGACCACGGCGGAGACCTTCGACCAACTCGACTGGTACGCCCGCGACTTCGAGGCGGAGCGGTTCGTCGAGTGCGTGTTCCGCGAGGTCGACCTCACCGAGTCCCGCAGTCACGGCGCGTCGTTCGAGCGGTGCGAGTTCCACAACTGCCGGTTCAACGCCTCCGAGCACCGGGATTCGGCGTTCGCGGGCTGTGAGTTCCGGCGTACTTCCTTCTTCTCCGCGGTCCTGGACGGCTGCAAGTTCACCGGCAGCACGTTCGTCGACTGCGTGTTCCGGCCGTTGACCGTCCGCGGCGGCCAGTGGGGCGGCATCACCGCGCGGGGTGCCGACCTGAGCGGGCTCGACCTGCGCGGCCTTCGGCTCGGTGACGCCGACCTGTCCGAGGCCAACCTGCACCGAGCGGTGCTGCGCGACGCGGACCTGTCGTTCGCCGGCCTGCGGGGCACGGTGCTCACCGAGGCGGACCTGCGCGGCGCAAACCTGCACGCGGTGGACCTGAGTGTGGCGAGGCTGGGTGACACCCGGCTCGACCTCGCCGGTGCGGTGCTGCTCGCGGAGTCACACGGCGCGCGCGTCGAAACGGCTGAGTAGCCGGGCAGGGTCGATGGCCGCCGGGTGCGGCAGCTCGTCGTACACCACCACCTGGGTGTGGCCGTCGTGGCCGTGGATCGCGGTGACGTCGGCGAGTGACTCGTAGACGTTGATGGAGGGTCGCGGCCCGCACCAGGCGAGGCTGACCTTCCCGTTGGGGTACACGGTCCCCCACGCCACGACACCCGTTCCGGAAACGCCTGTCGCGTCACGGTGTCGATACAGCTGGAAGCGACACGGCATGGTTGTCGCGCTGCTGGGCATGAGCCCTTCCTCTCCATCACGTGCTCCGCGAAGTGGAGTCCTACGGGCCGCCGCGCAGGGAATGGGCCGGGGTCTACGGCGGCCCGTAGGGACTCCTAGAGTGACAGGAGCACCACGGATGGTCAAGTAAGACTTCCAATGTAAATTTTCATGTACCGAGTTGATCTTCGCGTTCCGGGATTTCCCGACTGATGTGGCATAAGTACTTGCCACAATCAGGCCCAAGGTCCACACTTTTCTGCAGTTACGCACCGGGGAGGCTCGCATGCCCAGAGTGACCGGACCCACGATCTCGCGGTGGCGGCTCAGCAAGGAGTTGAAGCGGCTGCGCGAGGAGGCGGGACGTTCCTTCGACGACGCGGCCGAGCTCCTCGGGTGCTCTCCTTCGAAGATTCGCAAGATCGAGGCGGGTGAGGTCGGAATCGTGAAGGCGGAGCTGGATTCGCTGCTCGACCTCTACAAGGTCGACGACGAGGAGCTCGCATCGCTCCTCCGCGACCTGCAGAAGCTCGGGAAGCAGCGCGGATGGTGGGCTCCGCTGGGCTCGCTCCCCAAGCAGTACAGCGTGTTTGTCGGCCTGGAGTCGGAGGCGTTGCGTATCCGGCAGTTCGAACCCCTCGTGCTTCCGGGCCTGCTGCAGACCGAGGAGTACGCCAGCGCGCTCGACGCGATGTGCACCTTCCTCACCGCCGATGAGCAGGCGCGGGCGGTCAAGGTGCGGATGGCCCGCCAGGAGCAGTTCTGGGCGGAGGGTGCCGACGACGACCGCAGCCGGCTGTGGGTGATCGTCGACGAGGCGGCACTGCGCCGTCCGGTGGGCGGCAACCTGAGCATCATGCGCGGCCAGCTGCTGCGGGTGCTGGAGCTGTCCGAACGCTGCATCTTCCAGGTGGTGCCCTTCGAGGCCGGCAGCTATCCCGGCACGTCCGGTCCGTTCACCATCTTCGACTTCGACGAGGACGTCCACTCACCCGTTGTCTTCACCGACGGACACGCCGGCATCGCGCTCCTTGAGTCCGAGGCCGACGTCGACCGAGGTAACCGCGCGTTCGCGCACATGGCCGCCGTGGCGCTCAGCCCCACCGAGTCGGCCCGCAAAGTCGTGGCCATCGCATCGGAGATGGCCACCCAACAAGGAGGCGAAAATGAAAGTTGACCTGTCCCGAGCACGATGGCGTAAGGCATCTGCCTCGGTCGGGATGTCGAACTGCGTGGAGGTCGCCGACCTCGGTGCGCAGCTGGCCGTCCGCGACTCCAAGGACCGGCAGGGCCCGAAGCTGGTCTTCGGTGCGGGCTCGTGGTCCAGCTTCGTCGGAGGCGCCAAGAAGGGCGAGTTCGACCTGCGCTGAGCAGGGCCCTGAACGGGCCCTCCGCGGGCACTGAACAGGCACCGCCCCGAGCAGATGATCGGGTGACAGCACGAAACCCCCGGCCTCCCGCCGGGGGTTTCGTGTGTCGTACGCGACTGCCGGCGCGACCCCGCACGACGGCTCAGGCGGACGCGTGCACCGGCCCGCGCTGGGCCCGGGCGAACAGCTCCCGCCACTCCGCGGACCCGTCGTCCGGCCACACGTCCATCCGCACGCCCGGCTCCTGGACGGGATGGTTGCCGGCCAGGAAGTCGGTCCACATGTCGGCCATCCGGGCGTAGTGCACGGCGCGACCGGACGGCCAGACGACCGAGAGGACGTGCCGGCGTTCGGGCAGGGTGTGCGGTGCCGACATCCGGTAGCGCTCCAGCGCGTCCTGGTCGACCTCGACGCCCAGGCCCGGACCGTCCGGCACCACGAGGTAACCCTGTTCGACACGCAGCGGGTCGACGATCAGGTCGTCGGCGTAGTTGTTGAGTGCGGTCACCGCGGGCCAGCGGGCGTGGGTGAGCACAGAGCCGAGGTGTGCGACCAGCGCGGTGGTGAGTCCCGCGCCGACCCACTGCAGCCAGAACGCCTTGCCGAACTCCGCGCAGATCGCGCCCCGATGGAGGGCCCTCGCGACGCCGCCCTCGACGACGAAGCCGTCACAGGTCTCCTGCCGTACGACGGCCTGGAACGGCTGTGCGGCGAGGTGGACCGCCACCGGCCGGGCGACCCGGTCGCGGATGTGGCGGTAGCCCTCCAGGTCCTCGTGCGGGATCGGCGTCTCGTAGATCGCGACCCGCTCGCGGCGGTCGAGTTCACGCAGCACCGGTACGGCGTCCCCGGCCGACAGCAGCATGCCGTTCCAGTCGATGTCCAGCCGGTAGTGCGGCGGGGTCACCGCGCCCACCTGGTCGACCTGGGCGTAGACGTCCAGCCACGGGCGCGCCTTGAACTTGTGGAAGACGTAGCCGGCCGCTACCGCCTCCTTGGCCTCCTCCGCCAGCGCCTCCGGCGCCATCTTGGTGTTCCACCAGGCGATCGGGCAGCGTTCGCGCACCTTCCGGCCGAGCAGGGCGGACACCGGTACGCCGAGCGCCTTGCCGACCAGGTCGTACATCGCCATCTGCAGGCCGGGGCCGAGCGAGTCGTCACCCAGGAAGTCGGCGGGGTTGCCTCCGCGTACGCGTGCGGCCGCCTCCTCGGGCACGAGCCCCCAGCCGTAGTGCAGCAGCGTCTCGCCCCAGCCGACCAGGCCGGCGTCGGTGGTCACCTTCACCACCTCGATGACGCCCCAGTCCCACACCAGGAGCGCGTTCCACTCCTGGCAGCGGGGAGTGAACGGCACGTTGACGACGATGCGTTCGACCTCGGTGATCTTCAGCGGCGCACTCATCGGCACCCTTTCTCGGCTCGGCGTACGGCGTTCGGTGCGTATCCGTCCATCGTTGCCCAGGTCGGGCACGGCCGGAACGCCTCGGTCCGGCCTCAGCCAGGCGACCGGCACAAGGGGCCCGGACCAGGGGCCGGACCAGGGCCCGGACGGGGAGTGGGGGTGGTTCCCGCGAGCGGATAGCCTCGACAGCGGCGCGGCGGTCGGGTGCTGTCCGGTGATGGCCGGTGTGGCCGGCGCCTCCACTACAGAAGGGCAGGGATGGCGACCAACCTCGTCAACCTCGAACGGGTCGACAAGTCCTACGGCATCACGCCGCTGCTGGAGCAGGTGAGCCTCGGCGTCTCCGCGGGCGAGCGGATCGGCCTGGTCGGACGCAACGGCGCGGGCAAGACCACGCTGCTCGGGCTGCTCGCGCGCACCGAGGAGGCCGACGCCGGGCGGGTCACCCACAACCGCGGGCTGCGGGTCGGTGTGCTGGACCAGCGCGACGAGTTCGAGCCGGGCCGCACCGTCTCCGACGTCGTACTCGGCGACCTGCCCGCACACACCTGGCTGTCGGACCGCCGGGCCCGCGACGTGCTCACCGGCCTGCTCGCCGACGTACCCCTCGAACGCACCGTCGACGGACTGTCCGGTGGCGAACGGCGGCGGGCGGCGCTGGCCCGGCTGCTGGTCCGCGAGCACGATCTCGTCCTGCTCGACGAGCCGACCAACCACCTCGACATCGAGGTCACCGACTGGCTGGCGCAGCACCTCCGCGCGCGGTCGGAGGCCCTGGTGGCGGTGACGCACGACCGGTGGTTCCTGGACGCGGTGTGTACGACGACCTGGGAGCTGGCCGACGCGCGGGTGAACTCGTTCGAGGGCGGCTACGCGGCGTACGTGCTGGCCCGGGCCGAACGCGACCGGATGGCCGACGCCTCCGAGTCCAGGCGGCAGAACCTCCTGCGCAAGGAGCTGGCCTGGCTGCGGCGCGGTGCGCCGGCCCGTACGTCCAAGCCGAAGTTCCGGCTGGACGCGGCGTCCGCACTGATCGCCGACGAGCCCGACCCGCGGGACAAGCCGGCGCTGGCGAAGTTCGCCTCCGCCCGGCTCGGCAAGACCGTGGTGGACCTGAAGGACGTCGACGTACGCCGGGGCACGCGCGAGCTGCTGCGGGAGGTGAGCTGGCAGCTCGGCCCGGGTGAACGCATCGGCGTCGTGGGCGTGAACGGTGCGGGCAAGACGACCCTGCTGCGGCTGCTCGCCGGCGAGACCGAACCCGACCACGGCAAGGTGGCGTGGGGCCAGACCGTTCAGCTCGGCCACCTGTCCCAGGAACTCGGCACGCTTGACCCGGACGTGACCGTGGCCGCCGCGGCCGAGGAGATCAAGCGGGTGGTCAAGCTGGCCCCCGACAACATCCGGCCGGGTGCGGTCGGGCGCCGCCCGGTGCCGACCGTCGGGCCGGAGGTCACCGCGATCTCGCTGCTCGAACGCTTCGGCTTCCGCGGTGACCGGCTGCGCACCCGGGTGGGTGAGCTGTCCGGTGGCGAGCGCCGCCGGCTGGAGTTGTTGTGCCTGCTGCTCACCGAGCCGAACGTGCTGCTGCTGGACGAGCCGACCAACGACCTGGACATCGACACCCTGCAGGTGATCGAGGACTTCCTGGACGGCTGGCCGGGTTCGCTGGTCGTGGTGACGCACGACCGGTACTTCCTGGAGCGCACCTGCGACACGGTCTGGGCCCTGCTGGGTGACGGCCGGTTCGCGTTGCTGCCCGGCGGTGTGGAGGAGTACCTCCAGCGGCGCCGGGACGGAGCCGGTGCGGCGGGTGGGCCGGCCGCCGGAAACGCGTTCGGAGCGCAGGCGAACGCGGCCGAGGCGTCGGCTGCTTCCACGCCCGGAACCGCCGGGCCGCCGTCCCCGGCGCCGTCGCCGGACGCCGGCGCGCGGCAGGCGTCGGCCGCCGACCAGCGGGCGGCGAAGAAGGAGCTGGCCAAGCTCGAACGCCAGCTCTCCCGGCTCACCGCCCGGGTCGACCAGCTGCACAGCGCGCAGGCTGAACACGCCAGCGACTACGAACGCCTGATGGAGCTGGACGGCGAACTCCGCGGCGTCCAGGCGGAGAAGGACGAGGTCGAGACGCGCTGGCTGGAACTCGCCGAGCTGCTGGAGGGAACGGCGTAGCCCGCGGCGTCCGGGTGGGGTCCCGTCCTCAGCGGGGTTCCCACGCCTGCGGGCTGTTCACCAGCCGGCGCAGGTGCGGTGAGAGCTTGCCACTGACCACGTCGGCCAGGCTGGTCTCGTCGAGGACGCCGCGCACGGCCGCACGGGTGGCCACCCACACCGTCTGCAGGTTGGCCGCCACTCCCTCGTACGACGCCTGCTCCGGACGCATGCCACGTACTCCGGCGAGCGGACCGTCGACGGCCCGGATGACGTCGCCGACCGCGATGTCCTCGGCGGGGCGGGCGAGCCGGTAGCCGCCCTCGGCTCCGCGGAGACTGCGGACCAGCCCGGCCCGCCGCAGGTCGCCGAGGATCGCCTCGAGGAACTTGTGCGGCAGCCCCTGGGCGTCCGCGAGCGCCTGCGCGGTGACCGTGCGGGGTGCCGCGGCGAGTTCGAGCATGGCGCGGACGGCGTAGTCGGCGCGGGCCGAGATCTGCACGGGTTCATCATGCCGTGCCTGCCTGGACGCTCGGGCGGCCCGCCCCTGCGCTGAGCGTGTCGAGCCCCGAGTCAGCTGCGCTCGTCGAACGGGCCGAGCAGCCGGCGCAGCAGGCCGGCGAGCTGGTCACGGTCGGCGGCCGGCAGCCCGGCCAGCAGTTCGCGTTCGTGGGCGAGCAGGTCGGCGAGGGCGGTGTCCACCCGATCGCGGCCCTTCGCGGTGAGCCGGACCCGGACGCCGCGGCGGTCGGCGGGGTCCGGCCGGCGTTCGACCAGGTCCTTGGCGGCCAGCCGGTCGATCCGGTTGGTCATGGTGCCACTGGTGACGAGGGTCTGGGTGAGCAGCCGGCCGGGGGAGAGCTCGTACGGCGTACCGGCGCGGCGCAACGCGGTGAGGACGTCGAACTCCCACGACTCCAGGTCGTGCGTGGCGAAGACCAGCCGCCGGGCACGGTCGAGGTGGCGGGCCAGCCGGGTCACCCGGGACAGCACCTCGAACGGCGACACGTCGAGGTCGGGCAGCTCCCGCCGCCACGCGGTCACCAGCCGGTCGACCTCGTCCTGCGCCGACCTGCCCTCTGCCTCCTGGTCTGCGGGCTTCGCGCCCGTTTCCCGGCCCGCCACCTCGTTGCTCTCCACGACGCCCAGCCTAGGGGGTGTCAAGACTCTTGACGTCGAGATACCAACTCGGGCAAGCTATCTCGACGTCAAGATAAATCGCGTGCCGAGGACACACCCTGGTGGGTGGGCACGAGACTCGCGGGAGGCAGCGGATGGGAACCGACGATCGGCCGGTCACGGGCGGCGCCGAGCAGGCGGCCGGGGCCGGCGGCCTCAGGTGGGATCCCCGGCAGTACCTGAAGTACGCCGACGAGCGCGGCCGGCCGTTCGCCGATCTCGTCGCCCGGGTGGCCGCACCGGCACCGGCGTACGTCGTCGATCTCGGCTGCGGGCCGGGCAACCTGACCGCCACCCTGGCCGGCCGCTGGCCGGACGCGCGGATCGAGGGCATCGACTCCTCGCCGGAGATGATCGACCGGGCCCAGGATCTGGCGCGGGGCCTGGCGGGGGAGACCTCCGGCCGGCTGTCGTTCCGGCTCGGCGACGCGCACTCGTGGGTGCCGGACCGGCCGGTCGACGTCCTGGTCACCAACGCGACCTTGCAGTGGGTGCCCGGCCACGAGGCGCTGCTGCCCACCTGGGTCGGCCACCTCGCCCCCGGTGGCTGGCTGGCCCTGCAGGTGCCGGGCAACTTCGACAGCCCCACACACCGCATCCTGTTCGACCTGGCCGCCGAGGAGCCGTGGGCGACGCACCTGGCCGGGCGGGTCCGGCAGCGGGCCGCCGCACCGGGCGCTGAGGAGTACCTCGCCCTCCTTGCCGGCGCCGGTTGCGAGGTGGAGGCCTGGGAGACGACGTACCTGCACGTCCTGCCCGGCGAGAACGCCGTCTTCGAGTGGATCCGGGGCACCGGCGCCCGGCCGGTGCTGCAGGCGCTGCCCGACGACGTGCGCCCGGAGTTCGAGAAGGTCTACAAGGAACGCCTCGCCGCCGCCTACCCGCGGCGCGACTACGGGACCGTCCTGCCGTTCCGGCGGGTGTTCGCGGTCGCGCACCGGGCCGCGTCGTGAGCGACCTGGTCGTACGGGAGGCCACCCGCGCGGACCTGCCCGCGGTGCTCGCGCTGGTTGCCGCGGACGCGATCCGCGAGGTCGCGGAGGACGTGGGCCACGCCGGAGAACCGGCGCCGGGCTACGTCGCGGCGTACGAGGAAATCAGCTCCGACCCGAACGCACTGCTGCTCGTCGGCGTACTCGACGGCGAGGTCGTGGCCACCTGCCAGGTCAACTTCCTGCGCCACCTGATGTACCACGGCGGCCTGGTCGGCCAGGTCGAGTCGGTCCGCACCGCCGCCGGCCTGAGGGGGCGGGGACTCGGGACCGCGCTGATGCGCTGGGTGCTGGCCGAGTGCCGGCGGCGTGGCGCGGTACGGCTGCAGCTCACCTCCAATGCCGCGCGGGTGGACGCACACCGGTTCTACGAACGGCTCGGCTTCGTCGCCAGCCACGTCGGGATGAAGCGCTACCTGGGGGAGGACGCATGAACGCAGACCGCGTGAACGCAGACCGCGTGAACGCAGAACCGATGAGCGGAGAACCGATGAGCGCAGAGCAAAGGAACGGAGCAGGCATGCGGCTTCACCATGTCCAGGTTTCCTGCCCGCCCGGTGGGGAGGACCCGGCGCGGGCGTTCTACGGCGGGGTGCTCGGCCTGCCCGAGGTGGACAAGCCGCCGGCGCTCGCTGCCCGGGGCGGGGCGTGGTTCCGGTCCGCGGACGGGCAGGTCGAGGTGCACGTCGGTGTGGAGGCCGACTTCGCACCGGCGCGTAAGGCCCATCCGGCGTTCTGTGTCGACGACATCGACGAACTGGCGGCGCGGGCCGCGTCGGCCGGATTCCAGGTGAGCTGGGACGAGCTCTTTCCGGGCTACCGGCGGTTTCACACCGCGGACGGCAACGGCAACCGAGTGGAGATCCTCACGCCGGTGCGGTGACGGGGTGCGGTGACGGAACGCGGTGGTGCGAGGCTGGGAGAATGCCGACCGAATCCCCTGCGAACTACACCGACACGCTGACCGACGCGACCGCCGACGCCGCCACCTCCGCCACCTCCACCGCCAGCGACGCCGGCCTCGGTGCCCGCCGCCGGGTCCTGGTCACCGGCGCCACCGGCTACATCGCCGGCCAGCTCGTTCCCGAGCTCCGGGAGCGCTACGACGTGCGAGCCCTCGACGTACGCCCTGGTCCCGACGTGGAGGTTGTCGACCTGCTCGACACCCCGGCAAGCGAGCTGGCGGAGTACTTCGAGGGCGTGGACACCGTTGTGCACCTCGCGTACCACCGGCCCGACGGTGAGGACCCGCAGGCCCGCTACGAAGGCGAACGCCGCAACGTCGACCTGATGCAGCGGGTCTACCAGCTCTCGCTCGACCACGGCGTGCGCCGGGTGGTCGCCGCCAGCACGAACCAGGCCGCCAAGTGGTACGAACAGCCCTACTTCGCCGGGCGGCGCGACCGGGTGACCCCGGAGGACTACCCGCGGCCGGACAACTTCTACGGCTGGGCGAAGGCGGCGTACGAGTCGCTGGGCTTCCTCTACGCCTGCGGCAGCATCGGCCGGGCGCTTGAGGTGATCCAGGTGCGGATCGTGGTGCCGCGTGAGATCGACCCGGCGAACTTCGTCGACCAGCCGGCGCACCGCTACGTTCGCGAGCTCGCCGGTTACATCAGCGAACGCGACCTGCGCCAGCTGTTCGTACGGTCGATCGAGACACCGGACATCGCCGACGAGCACGGTGTGCCGTTCCACATCTTCTACGGCGTCTCCGACAACGCGCGGAAGTTCTGGTCGATCACCAACGCCCGCGAGGTCATCGGCTACGCGCCGCAGGACGACTCCGAACGCCGGTTCGCCGCCGACATCGCCCGCCTGCTTCACGGCGACAACAGGTAGCGTTCCGCTGTGCGATACGGCGTGCGCGGGTGGCTGGCGCCCCAACGGCCCGACCGGCCCGAGGTGGTCACCGACCCCCGCGAACGCCGCGCCCTGCTCGTCGAACTGCTGCTCGTCTTCAGCGTCACGCTGGGGTTGTCCGGCCTGCGCAGCCTGCTGTCGCTGATCGACTCGCTGCTGAAGCCGGAGCCGCTGAGCAAGCAGTCGGTGGCGCTCAACGTCTCCCAGGCCGCGCAGCAGCTGATCGACTTCGCGTTGCAGCTCACCGGTGTGCTGCAGTTGCTCGCGTGGGGCGGGCTGGGGGCGTACCTGCTGTGGCGTTCGGGCATCGGGCCCCGGCTGGTCGGACTCGGCCTGCGCCGCTGGCCGGGTGACCTCGGTGCGGGTGCCGTACTGGCCGCGGTGATCGGCATACCAGGGCTCGGGTTGTACTTCCTCGCCCAGGCGCTCGGCCTGAGCCTCAACGTGCAGCCGTCCACCCTGGGTGAGCACTGGTGGCGTACGCCGGTGCTGATCCTGTCCGCGGCCGGTAACGCCTGGGCCGAGGAGGTGCTGGTCGTCGGCTACCTGCTCACCCGGCTGCGGCAGTTCGGGTGGAGCGAGAACTCCGGGCTGGTCGTGTCGGCGGTGCTGCGCGGGTCCTACCACCTCTACCAGGGGTTCGGCGGCTTCGTCGGCAACGTCGTCATGGGGCTGATCTTCGGGCGGTTCTGGCAGCGCACCAACCGGCTGTGGCCCCTTGTCGTCGCGCACACATTCCTGGACGTGGTGGCGTTCGTGGGGTACGCGCTGCTGCGGGGCCACGTGAGCTGGCTGCGCTGAGCTCGCACCTGTCAGAGCAGCCCGGTGTGCTCCTCGTAGCACTGGCTGAACTTCTTGGTGTCCTGGGAGAGCGGCAGGCACGGCTGCGCCTGGTGGGCCCAGAAGAAGCCGAGCGCGATGGTGAGGATCGCCAGCACGAGGCCGCCCGCGGACGCCGCGCCGTTGGTGGCCCGACCCCGGTAGGCGCGGACCAGGCCGGTCACCGACAGTGCCAGACCGAGGGCGGCGAGGAGTACCGCGCCGGTCCAGGCGACCAGCAGCGAGGCGAGGAACGCCGCACCTGCCAGCGCCAGCCCCAACCAGCCGGACCGGTTGCGCGGCGGGCGTTCGGGTCGCGGCGGTTCGACCGGCTCGTACTGATCGCGAGGATCGCGGGGTTCACCAGCGGCTCGGGGTTCACCGGGGTCTCGGGGGTCGCCTGGGTCTCGGCGGTCACCGGGGTCGTTCGGATCACCGGGTTCACGGGGGTCGCGCGGGGCGGCGGCGGTCATGGAGGGCATTCTCGCTCGCACCGCCGTCGGGCGTCACACTAGTGTCGCCCCATGAGCAGAGCAGCGGTGCTCACCTCCCAGGTGAGCGACTTCCCCCGGTGGTACCAGGACGTCGTGGCCAAGGCCCAGCTGGCAGACAACGGCCCCGTCCGCGGCACCATGGTCATCCGTCCGTACGGCTACGCGATCTGGGAGCGGATGCAGGCCGAGCTGGATGCCCGGATCAAGGACGCGGGCGCCCAGAACGCCTACTTCCCGCTGTTCATCCCGGAGAGCTACCTCCAGCGCGAGGCCGAGCACGTCGAGGGGTTCAGCCCCGAGCTCGCCGTGGTCACCCACGCCGGCGGGAAGGATCTCGAGGAGCCGATCGTCGTCCGGCCCACCAGCGAGACGATCTTCGGCGAGTACATGGCGAAGTGGGTGCAGAGCTACCGCGACCTGCCGCTGCTGCTCAACCAGTGGGCCAACGTCGTTCGGTGGGAGCTGCGGCCGCGGGTGTTCCTGCGGACGAGTGAGTTCCTGTGGCAGGAGGGGCACACGGTGCACGCGACGCAGGCGGACGCCGCCGCGTACACGCGCCGCATCCTGCACGAGGTGTACGCCGCGATGATGGTCGACGTTCTCGCCATCCCCGTCGTACCCGGGCTGAAGACGCCGAAGGAGCGCTTCGCCGGTGCCGCGCACACGCTGACCTGCGAGGCGATGATGCGGGACGGCAAGGCGCTGCAGATGGGCACCAGCCACGAGATGGGGCAGAACTTCGCCCGGGCGTTCGACATCCGCTTCCTCGACGCCGAGGGGGAGCGGCCGTACGCCTGGACGACGTCCTGGGGTGCGTCCACGCGGATGGTGGGCGGGCTGATCATGACCCACGGCGACGACTCCGGTCTGCGGATCCCGCCGCGCCTGGCCGCCACCCAGGCCGTGGTGACCATGGTCAAGGCCGGTGAGGGTGTCGCGGAGCTCGCCGGTGGGTTGGTGGCCGACCTGCGGGCTGCCGGCGTACGGGTCGACCTGGACGACCAGGTGGCGGTGGCGTACGGCCGTCGCGCCGTCGACTGGGAGCTGAAGGGCGTTCCGGTACGGATCGAGATCGGTCCGCGCGACGTGTCGGCCGGGACGGTCACCGTGGTGCGTCGGATCCCGGGTACGAAGACGCCGACGCCGGTCGCCGAGGTGGTCGCGGCCGTCGGCGAGGCGCTTTCCGCCGATCAGGCGGCGCTGCTGCGGGAGGCGGAGGCGTTCCGCGACTCCCGTACGGTCGACGCGACGACGATCGACGAGGCCACCGAGGCGGCGGGGACGGGCTGGGCGCGGATCCCGTGGTCGGCGGTCGGCGAGGAGGGCGAGGCCCGGCTGGCGGAGAGCGCGATGACCGTGCGATGCCTGCTCCGCCCCGACGGAAGCGTGCCGGAAACTGAGGACGAACCGGACCTGATCGCGATCGTCGGCCGGTCGTACTGAGGGGTCGTACGCGGCCGTCCGGCGGGTCTCGCCGACCCGCCGGACGCCCTCAGCCGGGTGTGGAGACTGATCGGCTCCCGCGTAGGCTGTGGGCGCCTTGGGGTGTCGTCTAAGGGCAAGACCTCAGATTTTGGATCTGATGATGGGGGTTCGAGTCCTCCCACCCCAGCAAGCCACAGAAACGGCCCCTGACCAGCACCAACGTCCCAGAAGGGGCCGAGGCGAGTCGGCGGCCATGCTCAACCTGACGATTGCTAACACCCTTGCTAACAGGCACCGCCGCACCACGCGGTCCAGGCTCCTCGGCCTGGTCCTCGACAACAGCGGCGAAGACCTCCGCCGTACCCGCCGCCTGCCGACGTGCCGGCCCGGAGGCTTCAGCCGCCTCGCTTGGCCCGGGACCCCAAGAGCGGCGGTCCACGGTGGGCGGTTACCGGCAGGCAGCCAAGCTGCCCACCGCGCCGGACGAGGCTACGGGCTGCCACTCTCCCGGACCAAGCCAGGACACCGGCCAAACCCTCCGGCCCTTCAATCGGCCCCGCCGCGTTCCCGTGCGGGTCAGGCAAGTCATCCATCCGGTGGAGGTTGGATACGTTCGCGGCGTACGCGGGTGCGCGGATCGGGGGGCTCCGGTGCTGCTTCACCAGAGTCGGCGCTGATGGTCTTGTCCGGTCGTAGGCGCTCGCCGAGGATATTCACCGCTCTCACGAGCTCGCGGGCGGCCAGATCCATCTCGTCGCGGGCATCGTTGCGTTCGGTCACCGCGACGGCGAGGAAGAGGGTGGCAAGGGTGGTTGCGGCGACGAACGTCTGGGCTGTCATCAGCGCCGCCTGTGGATCGGTCCCGTTGAACGGACCGAGACCCCTCACCGTCGCGTAGACAGTGACAACCGAAACGACGACGATGCAGGGTGCGGCACCCTCGAGCTGGAACCGCCACGCGGCCCAGATCAGAAGCGGGAAGACCAGGAACAGCTCTTGCCCGCCGGTGCTTCCCGTGATCACCCACCATGTCACGCCCAGCGTGCACACAAGCAGGCCGACGGCCTCCACCAGGCGCCACACGTCAGGAAGCGCCCGACGCAGCGAGATTCTGTAGAGCACCAGAAGGAACGGCGTGACAACCAGGATTCCGAGTGCGGACCCGAGCCAACCACGAAGCATCACCGCCCCGTACTCACGGGCCGGCTCGATGCCGGCCAGCACCAGGACGCCGCTGCGGATGGCCGCGCCGGTCAGCATGCCAGCCCCCGCACCGCACACCACCAGCGCCACGGCGTCACGCAGCCGGGCAAGATCGTTCCGGAAGCCCGCCCGACGCAGCAGAGCGTAGGCAAGCAGGGCCGCAACCGTGGCCTCGACCGCTATCCCCAGCGCGACCAACAGGGGCCGGTCGAATGCCACCCAGGTGGCCACAAAGGCCCCCAACGCAACTCCGGGCAAGGCCCGCAGCCTGAAGATCAGAAGGGCCGCCAGGGCAACCCCGCTTGCCGGCCACACAAGGGTCGCCTTGCCCGACTCGCCGAGCCTCTTGAGTACACCGGGCTGCGCCGCCAGCAGATAAGCCGCCCCGGTCGCAATGATCGCAAGCACGGTCCACAGGTGACGCCGACGAGAGGGCTGGCCCTTCGCCATAGATGCGACGCTACGCCCGAGCGACAAAGCCCCAGACGCGCGGGTGCGCCCATGAGCCCGAGACCGACCCACGAAGTCACCGCCGTCCCCATGCGACCTGTTCCCTGCCCCTTCGACGAGCCTGACCGACCCCCCGCTAGTCGTTGGCCTCGTCCGCACTTTTCCGGTAGAGACCGACCAGTCCGTGCCGGCCCAGGGCGGCGACGAAGGCGCCGATCCAGCATGCATCTCGGGTCGACACAGGCTGAACAAAGGTGTTCGTGGTCCAGTCAGTACCTTGCCCCCGAGCGCCAACACCGCCTCCGAGCCCTGTGGTCCGTCATCGCCGGAGGGTGAGCCGCCCCGGGGGGATCCTGGAGAAACCTCTCCATCTACTCACCTACCAAGGCTCACATCAGTCACCTGACCCGTCTCCGCGTCGAGCTGGGCCGGAAGAACGCACGCCGGCTCGCTTCCGGGCCTGTCTGCGTAGATCCCGAGCTCGGATGACTACGCTGGATTCGCAAGTTGGAGGAGGTTGCGTTCTGTATGGACGACGGGCGCGTGCCTGGACGGTGTGAGCAGGAGGACACGCTCGCAGCCGAATGGGAGAGGCACCGGCCCGCGGTTTTCGGTGTGGCCTACCGGCTGCTGGGCGGGGTGGCCGATGCCGAGGACGTGACCCAGGATGTGTGGCTGCGGGCGGCCGGAACAGATCTGCAGGACGTCGATGATCTGCGGGCCTGGCTGGTGACGGTGGCCGCGCGGCGGTCGTACGACATTCTGAAGAGTGCCCGTTTCCGCCGGGAGACCTATGTCGGGCCGTGGCTGCCGGAGCCGCTGCTGACTGGGCCGGACGCATCCGAGCCGGTCCTCGTGGATGAGGCCGTCGGCACGGCGATGCTCCTGATCATGGAGGAGTTGAGTCCGCCGGAGCGGGTGGCCTTCGTGCTGCACGATGTGTTCGGCCTTGAGTTCGACCGGATCGCCGGAGTACTGGATGTCTCGGTGCCGGGTGCCCGGCAGCTGGCCTCGCGGGCGCGGCGGCGGGTGGCCAAGGCGAAGCAGTCTTCGCCGCAGGCGTCGAAGGCGGAGCGTGAACGTGTGCTGGCGGCCTTTCGCGCCGCCTACGAGGTGGGGGATTTGGCTGGCCTGGTCAGGCTGTTACACCCGGACGTCGTCTACGTCACCGACGGCGGCGGCGAGGCCCTCGCGGCGCGCAAGCTCATCCATGGTGGGGAGCGTGTCGCTGAGGTAATGGTGCGCGTGGGACGCCAGTGGCGTCCGGACCGCATCGATCTCGTCGAGGTCGGCGGCGAGCTCGCCCTGGTGTTCCGCCGGGAGGGCCGTGTCTACTCCGTGGACACGCTGGAGATCGCAGACGGTCTGATCACCACGTACCGCAGGGTCATCAACCCGGACAAGCTTTCTCACGTCTGAGCCGTCACATCCCGAGGGGCTGCCTCGTCTCCCTGATGAGAACCAAAACGGGACAGACGAAGGAGCGCGCGCTCGTGAGCAGATGAGATCGATCATGCCGGACGGCATGCGTCCACCTGCTGCGTTCCTCCGACGACGAGCCGCGCTGAGTCCTGCGTGTGAGCGGGCTGCGCGCTCGAGCGCTCCCTTCCCCAGTAAGGACATTTATGCAAGCCATCACTGTCCGAGACCGTGAAGCCGGTCTCGGCGGGCTGTCGCTGACGGACATGCCCTACCCCCACGCGGCCGAGAATGACGTCATCGTGCGGGTGCACGCCGCGGGCTTCACCCGTGGAGAGCTGGACTGGCCGGCCACGTGGACCGATCGCGCGGGCCGCGACCGGACGCCGAGCGTGCCCGGACACGAGTTGTCGGGTGTCGTCGAAGAGTTGGGGTTCGGCACGACCGGCGTGAGTGTCGGCCAGCGGGTGTTCGGCATGGCCGACTGGGCCCGCAACGGCTCGCTCGCCGAATACTGCGCTGTCGAAGCCCGCAATCTCGCGCCGCTGCCGGCGGACGTCGACCATACCCTGGCTGCCGCGTTGCCGATCTCCGGACTTACCGCATGGCAGGGCCTGTTCGACCACGGCCGCCTGGCGGCGGGCCAGACCGTGCTGATCAACGGCGCCGGGGGCGGGGTCGGCTCGATCGCGGTACAGCTCGCCCGCGAGGCCGGCGCACGTGTCATCGGCACCGGACGGGCCGCCGACCGTGACCAGGTGCTTGCGTTGGGCGCCGACATGTTCCTGGACCTGCAGGCGGAGAAGCTGGAGGACAGCGCCGAGGTTGACGTCGTGTTCGATGTGATCGGCGGAGACATCCTCGAACGATCCGCCACGGTGGTACGGGCCGGGGGAACGCTTGTGAGCATCACCTTGCCGCCCAAGGCCCGGCCCAAGGACGGGCGCGCGGTCTTCTTCGTCGTCGAGCCCGACCGCGTGCGGCTCTCCGAGCTCGTCACACGGGTGAGGGACGGCCGACTCAAACCGGTCGTCGGCGAGGTACGGCCGCTCGCCGAAACGGCCGCCGCGTTCGCCCCTGCCACGCGCACCCCCGGCAAGACGATCATCGGCGTCACGGAAGGCTGAGCAGGAGACCAATCATGATCGGAATGCGGATCGCCGGCGGCCTACTGGCCGTCGCTACGCTGACCTTGGCCACGGGCTGCTCCACCGCCGACCAGCCTGCCAACGCCAGGACGCCGACCGCGGCCGCGACATCGAAGCACCCCACCGAAACCCTCACGCCACTGCTCAAGCAGAGCCTCCCGGACGTGAAGGGCAAGACATTCACCTCGGCGGTCGTCGCCTTCCCGCCCAACGCACGTGCGAAGCCGCACCGGCACGGCGAGGCGTTCGTCTACGCCTACGTGCTCGAAGGCACCGTGCGCAGCGAACTTGCCGGCAAGCCCGTGCACGCCTACCACCAAGGCGAAAACTGGGTCGAGCCGCCGGGCGCCCACCACATCCTCACCGAGAACACCAGCCGGACCGAACCGGCCAAGCTCCTGATCGTCTTCGTCTCCAACACCGGAGACAAAATCAAGGTCGACGACCCGCGGTCGTAGCCCGTCTTACCTTACGCAGTGGACGGCAACGCGCCTGCACGAACTCACTGCCCCGGGGTTCGCCAGCAAGGAACGCGGCCAATGGACCGAAGTGAAGTAGCTACAGAGGGAACGTGTCCTCGTCCCACTCCTGGACCTGTGGCACCTGCGGAGCTGACCCCGCCGGCCGAGTTCGAGGCGGCGGCGGAGACTAGCCCGACATGAACATGGCGACATCCAGGGATGGGACCACCTTGTAGAAGAAGGTCCCGTTCTCATCCGCGTAGATCTCTTCTGGCCACCCCTGATCCTCGAGTCGCTGCGCGAGCTCAGGGCCGCCAGTCTGCATGACTCGGGTCCTGTCGCCGGCCCAGATGACAACGAAGTGGAACACGCCGCATTCACATGCTGAGTAGAAGGCAAGCTCATGGCCAACCTCGAACACCCCTGTTCCAGCGGCTCGGGGTAGGCAAGCGTGTGTGGCCGCGGCCACACCGCGTTCCGATCGTCGCGATTCCTGGCATGGCCCCGGAGCCTGCCACAAAATCAGCTTTTGGTCCCGGTCTCGGACGATGCGACCTCTCGCCTATCGGTGCCATGGCGGACGCATCGTCGCAGGTCAGCACGGTGTTGGAGCCGCTCATCGCCCTTTTGGATCCGATGATGGGGGTCCGAGTCCCAGGCGACGGTCGACGGGCGGCGTACCGACGTGCTCTTCTACCACGCCTACCCGCTGCGCGACCCGGCCGGAAACCCGCTCTCGAGCCCGGCGCCGCGAGCGCTGATGATGGACGTCCTCACCTGAGGAGCGGACGGCTGGCCGAGGGTGCACGACGGAACGGCCAGTCGGTAGAGCGGCGCGTCCGAACCCTTACGGCGCTTATCCGAATCTCCCCGTACCTGCTCACTGAAATTCTCCACCCGTGTGGCCTCGCAGGAGGTGCCGTCGGCGACTTCGGAACGGGCACTTTCACCTCCGCCGATTTCCTCTCATTGCTTGTCGACGGAATGCCTATCCGTTTGGGTGATGGAGACCGACGCGTTTCGCGTCCACCTTTGTTTTCCTGGCCGTTGTTCTCCGCCTCGCCTGACGGATTTCGTCCGGCACAATCGCCTGCCCGAGGCGGATGTTCGTACCAGTTGCAACGGTTGTCTCGGCCTGCGCCTTCTTGGATATTCACTGGCTGACTGGGACAGCATCAATGCACCAAAAGCCCCAGGCCGGAACTGGTCGGTGCAGAGTTCCGGCAGTTTTGCCCCCGGCCAGTTTGGGTATTCCTGAAAGGGAATCAAGCATAGCTATCCGGAAATGACTTTGCGAATACGGCTATTCCAATGAAGAACCTCGAAACGTACGTAGCCGCTCGGGCGCGACCGGCATGTCACACAGGGCGAGGGGCCGAGTGAACGCGGTGCTCACGGTCTACACGCCTGAGGAAGCCGCGGAAGTCCTCCGAGTCGCGCCGGGTTGGCTGGAGCAGCAGGCAGCAGCGCGCAGGGTCCCCTTCACCATGCTCGGCGACTGCTACCGGTTCACCGACGATCACCTGGCACAGATCGTCCGCATCTTTGAGTCGGCGCCTGTCACCGCGTCGGGAGTCGCCTACGTGCAGGAGTCGCTTCCCGCTACCGGAAGCGCACGGGTCTACGCGGTCAACGTGGTCGAGCCGTTCGGCAGGTCCGTCCCCGAACCTCGCGCGCTGGCCGCAGTGGGGGGACCCGAGAAGACCAGCGAGGATGCGGACAGAGGGGAGACCGACGTCGCGACCGGCGTCGACGTCTCTGTCGATCCGATCTTCGTCGACTCGACCGGCCGCCGGGCCCGCAACGTTCGGCGCGCCGGCTACCTTGTGGCCGGCCTGTGCGCCGCGTGCACGGCCGTGCTGGGCGTCAGCCTCACTGGAGTCACCCCGATGGCTCCCAGCCGGGCGGCACCTCCCGCTGGGGCCTCCGCGGCCCCGTCCCCCTCCGCGTCGCTCGCGCGGATGCAAGAAGTCCGTTCTGGAGCGAGGGATCGCACCTCGTCCGCCACCGACCGCTCCGACCGGAGAGGGCAGTCAAGGAGCCGGCCCCTCCCCGAACCCTCAGGTCCCACACCAACCGCTTCCGGCTCTCCGGCCTCAGGACGGGGTTCCCGGCCAGAGAGCAGGAAACGGCCTCCCAGCCGGTGGTCGGACAGCCCGGGGACAGATGACGCCGCGTTCCCCGTCGGATCCGAAGACTATGCCCCGCCGACGTACGACCAGTCGCGACGATGGTGAACGCCAGCAGCAAGTCGCCGGTACGTGCGAACCCGAAGTCGAACCAGGGAACTGGTCGCGCCCGGACGCCGTCCCGGCCAGGGAGGGCTCGACGCCTGCCGATCGTCCCGGTGTTCCTGCTCGCGGTCCTCCTCTGCGTTCTTCTCCTCGACGGCTACGTACACAAAGTCCCGGCCACCGAGCACCTGCCTTACATGGTGGCCTCCGACTGGGTGCCCGAGAAGGTCCTGAGAGGCGGCCCCGTCCTCGACGCGACCGGATCCACAGTTCGTACGTACCGCGTCCCGAAGAAGACCATCGTCCTTACCTTCGACGACGGCCCGGACCCGATGTGGACACCGAAAATTCTCAAGGTCCTGAAGAAACACAAGGTGCACGGCACCTTCTTCGTCGTCGGTCAGCTGACCGTTCGGTACCCCGGCGTTGTCCGTGATCTGGTCAATTCAGGACAAGATGTCGGGCTGCACACCTTTTCTCGCCCGGATATCCTTCGCGGCTCGAAGGCGGACATCGACGGCGAGCTTGCGCGTTCCCAACTGGCGCTGGCCGGTGCCGCCGGAATCACCAGTTCACTTGTCCGCCCGGCGGATTCGTCCGTCCCGAGCAGGCTGGACAACCTCTCCTGGCCGGCCGTCCAATACCTTGGGTCCAAGGGATACCTCACCGTCCTGAACGACACCGGCAGCGAGCACTGGCTACGCACCGCCGTTCACGGCGCCGCGAATCGTCCAGTCCCCGAGCCGACCGGCCGGAGCGCCGTGGTGCTCATGTACGAATCCGGCGACAAGGTGGCGCAGACGGTCCATGCACTGGATGTGCTGATCCCCAGACTGCAGGCCAGAGGCTACCGGTTCACCACCCTCAGCAAGGCCATGGGAGCCGAGAGCTTCGACCATCCCCCCACCAGCGCCGGGCTCTGGAAGGGCAGGGCATTCGTCGCCGCGGTCCAGCTTTCCCAGGTGGCCGTACGAGGTTTGTTCGTTCTCCTGGCAGTCACCGGCCTGCTGGTGCTCTTCCGGCTTGTGATGATGCTGGTGTTTGCCCGGCGCCACGCCCGCGTACGCAACGACCCGGACTTCTCCTGGGGACCTGACGTCATCGAACCGGTCAGCGTCGTGGTTCCCGCGTACAACGAACGCGAGTGCATCGCCAACACGGTGCGTTCACTGGCGGCGAGCAATCATCCGGTCGAGATCATCGTGGTGGACGACGGATCGACCGACGACACCGCCGAGATCGTGAAATCCCTCGGCCTGCCCGGGGTCACGCTCGTACGGCAGCCCAACAGTGGCAAAGCAACCGCGCTCAACACCGGCGTCGCCTGGGCTTCGTACGAGCTGATCGTGATGATGGACGGCGACACCGTTTTCGAGCCCGCGACGGTGCACAACCTGGTACAGCCCTTCGCCAACCCGCGAGTCGGGGCAGTGGCCGGCAACGCGAAGGTCGGCAACCGCGATCGCATGATCGGCAAATGGCAGCACATCGAGTACGTCATGGGCTTCAACCTCGACCGGCGCATGTACGACCTGCTTCGCTGCATGCCCACCATCCCGGGTGCCGTCGGAGCGTTCCGTCGCACTGCCCTGCGGGATGCCGGGATGATGACCGAAGACACGCTTGCCGAAGACACCGACATCACCATGGCGCTCCACCGCGCCGGCTGGGACGTGGCGTACCAGGAGAACGCCTTGGCGTGGACGGAGGCGCCGGGCACGATGACCCAACTGTGGCGGCAGAGATACCGCTGGAGCTACGGCACCATGCAGGCGATCTGGAAGCACCGCCGCTCGCTGATCGAACGCGGACCCTCGGGCCGCTTCGGGCGGGTCGGGCTGCCACTGATCTCCGTGTTCCAGGTTCTGGCCCCACTGCTCGCACCACTGGTCGACATCGCTGCTGTCTACGGGCTGGTGTCCCACAACCCCTGGCGGACCCTGCTGGTATGGGCAGGGCTGTTGGGCGTACAAGCCATATCCGCGGCCTACGCCTTCCGGCTCGATCGCGAGGACCTGCGCAGCCTCTGGGCGTTGCCTCTACAGCAGGTGGCCTACCGGCAGGTCATGTATCTCGTGCTGCTGCACTCGTGCATCACCGCCCTGACCGGAAATCGCCTGCGTTGGCACAAGCTCAGGCGCACCGGCGAGGTTGGTGCACCACCTGGACCGGCCGTTCGGGCGTCCTGACCGCCGTCGCGAGGACGACCTCGACAGTTCGACTACGGTCACCTCGATGCTTCCTTCACGGACTCCTCGAGCAGCGACAGTCCCTCGTCGAGTTCGTCGTCGGTCACGGTGAGCGGCGGCAGCAACTTGACCACCTCTCCTTCGGGACCGGAGGTTTCCAGGAGTAGTCCGCGCTCGAACGCGTTGCGGCAGACCCGTTCCGCCAGGTCTCCGCTGGGCAGGGCCAGGCCGCGCGCGAGACCCCTTCCCCTGACCTGCATCGGGATCCCGGGGTGGGCGGCGGCTACGTCGGCCAGGACTCTTTCGGCCTGCTCGCCCTTCGCCACCGTGCTCTTCTCGAGGTTGTCATCGCGCCAGTAGGTACGCAGAGCCTCGGCCGCGGCGACGAAGGCGGGGTTGATGCCGCGGAAAGTGCCGTTGTGCTCCCCGGGTGTCCAGATGTCCAGCTCCGGCCTGAACAGGGTCAGCGCGAGCGGCAGCCCGTACCCACCGATGGCCTTGGAAAGGCACACGATGTCCGGCCTGAGGCCGGCGATCTCAAAGCTGAAGAACGGCCCTGTGCGGCCGCAGCCCATCTGCACGTCGTCGACGATCAACAGGATGTCGCGCCGCCTGCACAGCTCCGCGAGTTCCTGGAGCCACTCGATCCTGGCCGTGTTGAGTCCGCCTTCTCCCTGCACCGTTTCCACGATGAAGGCCGCTGGCAGGTCGAGTCCGCTTCCGCGGTCGTCCAGCAGCTTGGTCAGGAGTTCGAAGTCCGGTGAGTTCGCGAGGTAGCCGTCGTAGGGCATCGGCGCGGTGTGTGCCAGTGGTACGCCCGCGCCGGCGCGCTTCACCGAGTTGCCCGTCACGGCGAGCGCGCCGAGTGTCATGCCGTGGAAGCCGTTGGTGAAGCTGACCACGGAGTGGCGCCCGGTCACCTTGCAGGCGAGCTTCAGCGCGGCCTCGACTGCATTGGCACCCGCCGGTCCGGGGAACATCACCTTGTAGTCCAGGTTGCGCGGCCTCAGCACGAGGTCGCGCAACGCCTGCAGGAAATCCCGCTTCGCCACGGTGTTCATGTCCAGCGAGTGGGTGATTCCGTCGCGTTCCAGGTATTCGATCAGGGCTCGTTTGAGTACGGGATTGTTGTGGCCGTAGTTGAGTACGCCCGCGCCCGCGAAGAAGTCCAGGTATGCCCTTCCACTCTCGTCGTACAGACGGCTGCCGACAGCCCGATCGAACGTCGCCGGCCATCCTCGGCAGTAGCTGCGTACGTCGGATTCGAGGGTCTGGAAGATGTCCACGAATCGGTTCCTTAGTGCCATGTCGCCGAATCAGAGGGAAGTCGAGGGCAACTCCGGCTTCCCTGCGGCGCTGTCTACCCTGGGGCGGATGCGAAAACCTCCGACGAGCCAGGTAGGCCGCACCCGGACGCGACGGTGCGAGGTGTCGTCAACGGGAGAGGTCTACCAGGAGGAGACCTTCGTTGCCCGGCGGAAGTTCGCTGATGATCGTGCCGTCAGGACCCACCGCCAGAGCGGCGCCGAAGCAGCCGCCCACGTCGGGCTCTGCCAGGTGGTTCACCATTCGTACAGGCCGATGGCGATCCATATGCCGCTCTCGCTTGACAGAGCGCCAAGCTGCTCGGTGACCGGGCCGGACACGGGCTGCGCCAGGAGCCGATCGTGTACGGGATCGTCGTTGCCGACGAAGCCGGTCAGTGCCGTCTCGGAGAAGACGACCAGACCCGCACCCCTGTCCGCAGCCTCCCTGGTCAACCTCGTGATGCTGGTCAGATTGGCAGCCTGGTCGGCAACCACCCGGTGGACAGCGAGCGCAGCGTGCATCGGACTCCGTTCGGGTCAGACCTCGCGCCGATCCGGGGCGGTATCGCTCGTACCATCAGCCTGATCATGCCGGACCAGAGGATGGTTGTGAGCCAGGTTGGGAAACGCCGAGGGGGACCATAGCCCGACGGGCACGTCCGTCGTACGGATCGTCTGGCGTACGCCATTCCTGCGGGCCGCCTGCATCAGCCTGTTCGTCGCCGGGATCGGCACGTCGGCGACCATGCCCCAGATGACGTTGTACCTGGTCACGGAACTGCACATCCCGATCCAGGCCGCCGGCCTGTACTACCTCGTCAACCTCACTGCGCCGGTCGCAGGCTTCCTGGTCGGCACGTTGTCCGAGCGGCTCACCAACCGGCTGTTCCTGTACCGCGCGTGCGCTGTGATCGCCGCACTCGGCTGGACCGCGATGGCGCTGGCCGACCGGCCCTGGATGCCGTTCGTCATCGGGGCGTTCGTCCTGAGCTTCGGCGGCGGAGCGATGGGGCAACTCTTCGCCGCCACTCGCGACGAACTCAGCCGGCACCCATCCCCGGCCACCAACCGGATCGTCGCCGCGGTCCGCATGAGCTTCACGGCCGGCTGGATCGTCGGCCCGGTTCTCGGGAGCTGGTTCGGCGCGACCTTCGGCCTGCGGCCGCTGCTCATGGCCAACGCCGCCTGCCTGGTCGCGCAGCTGGTTCCGCTCGGCACCCGCCGCGTCGAACGCTTCAGGGTGGAGACCGCCAAGCCGGATGCGGCCACGAGGTCGACAGTTCGCCGGCCCGATGATCACAGGGGAACCACCAAGTACGGAACGAAGAACAGGCTGACACCGCTGCTGGTGTTCCTCGGATGCTGCGTACTGGTGATGAACGGCGACACCATGAAGTTCGCGTTCCTGCCGCTGTACATGGCGAACCAACTGCACGTCGGTGACGCCATGCGCGGGGCCGTGATCGCCGTACAGCCGTTCCTGGAACTCCTTCTGATGCCTGTCTTCGCCCGGCTCGCCGACAGGTTCACCCCGATCCGGGTGCTCGCGATGGCGGCGGTGCTCGGAGTCGGTGCCCACCTCGCGTACGCCACCAGCAGTCAGGTCGTGGGGCTGTTCGCCGGCCAGGTCCTGATGTCCGGCGTCTGGGCGGCGGTCGCGGGCCTGGGCATCACCGTTGCTCAACAGCTCTGCCCGGAAAGGATCGGACTCGCCTCCTCGATGTTCAGCAGCTGTATCCCGCTCGCCGGAGCCGTCGGCGGGTCCATCGGGGCCTTCGGCGTCGGTTGGCTCGGCATACCTGCGCTGTTCGTCATCCCCGCCGCCCTGACAGCCCTGGGCTTCGTCGGCTTCCTCCTCACCGGCCGCCGCTTCCGGCCGGACGACTCCGCCTTCGCAGGAAGGGCGTGAAGGGAGAAACATCGTGGCTGAAGATCGCGTTGCCGTGGAACGCATCCTCGACGCCGTACGCCATCGCGCCGGGCTGACGGTGGCCGGGCAGGTACCCCTCGTCGGTGGCATGGTGGCGGACGTGCGGCGGCTGGACCTGGCCGACGGGCGTACGGTCGTCTGCAAGGCGGCGTTCGGGGAGCAAGCGCGCCTTGACATCGAGGCGACGATGGTGCGTCATCTCCACGACGCGCACCCCCGCATCGTGCCGGAGGTGATCTACGCCGATCCGGAGCTCCTCCTGCAGACCTTCATGCCCGGGGTGCACCTGACCGGCGCCGCAGCGACCTCTCTCGGCGAGGAGTTGGCGATCCTGCACGGACGGCACGCCGACGCCTTCGGCTTCGACGGCCCGACCCTGAACGGCTGGTTCCTGTTACCCAACGGATGGTCCAGCGCCTGGGTGCCGTTCTTCAGGGATCGACGGCTGCGTCACTGCGCCGACGCGGCAGTCGCGAACGGAACACTGAACGTCGGCTTTCGCGCACGGGTCGAGAGGCTCTGCGAGCAGTTGGGTGACCGTCTGACCGAGCCCGCCGCCCCGACGTTGCTGCACGGTGACCTGTGGAGCGCGAACATTCTCGCGGACGGCAACAAGATAACGGGTCTGCTCGATCCGTCTGTCGTCTACGGCCACCCGGAGCTCGACCTGTCACATGTCGTCGGCCAGCCGTACGCCGACGCCGTGTTCGAGTCGTACCGGAGGTTCCATCCGATCGAGAAGGACTTCTTCGAGGTCCGTGCGCCGGTCTACCAGGTCTACACGGCGATCATGCACGTGCTGTACTTCGGCCGCCGCTATGAGCACTGGCTCGACGAGACCCTCACCCGCAGCGGGGTGTGAGGACTGCCTCGCGACTCCTCTACGCCGCAGGTCGGTCCGAACTGTCGACGTGCCGGCCCCCGACGCGCCGTGACCCTCCAGAGGTATCTGCCGAGGACCGCGGAGGTGTCCTGCTCTGGCCGTTCACCGGTCGTACGGAGGGTCCTCCTCGGCGGCATCCGGCGATACTCTGCCGGTATATCTTTTGAGGGGGGTTGCTGTGATCACGCTGGCCGACATGGTTGCGAACGGGTCCGTCACGGACGAGGGCGCCGATCTCCTGCGGCGGATCGCGGCGTCCGGTGAGTCGTTCCTGGTCTACGCGCTCCCGCGGAACGCGGGCAAGAGCACGCTGACGAACGCCATCCTCGCCGAGGCGCCCGCGAACGTGCCGCGGCGCGAGTTTCTCGGGACCCGGGAAGAGGTGGCCGAGTTGAGCGCGCATCCGGATCGGGGATTCCTGGTCGTCGGCGAGATCGGACACCGGGGCCGGCCCGGTTACCTGGCCGGCGATGAGGTGGAGCGTGCGTTCGGCCTGGTCGCGGACGGGTATCGCCTCGCCTCGAGCCTGCACGCCGATTCGGTCGCCGAGGTGTTCGAGGTTCTTGCCCGCAACGGGATCTCCGCCGACGCCGCGGCCGGCATCCGCTACCTGGTGAAGGTCCGTGGCCTCGGTGACCTGGCGGATCCCGCTACCCGGCGGGTCGTCGAGCACATCAACGAGGTCACGGGGTTCGGCGCCCACGGTCCGGCGTACTCAGTGCTTTACCGGTGGGCTCCGCAATCGGCATCGCGGTAGTCGCACCGCCACCGAGGCGCCCCGACAGGCCGCTGTCGGGGCGCCCTGTCGTATACGGGGCAAAGCCGACAAAGAGGTGAGCGGAGGAGGGCGAGCCTCCAAACCACCTGCATTTCCTTCAGAATGCCCTTCCCGTGACGTGCCGGGAATTCCCATCTTCGAATTTGCGCCGTGCGCAGACATTTCAAGTTCCTTCGGTCCGGTGAAAGCCGAAGCCGCGGGATCTGTAATTCAACGTGGCCGGCGTGGCCGCGGCCGCTGCCGCACGCGGGCCAAAACTCGATCCCGGTGCGCGACCGGATCGTCGTGCCGGAAATTCCGAACCGCCCTCGACCCCGGCAACAACCTCGGCCCGGATTGATGCGGCCGCGAGGTGTGTGGGGGATATCGGTCGCGGACTCTACCAAGCCTGAAGAACCTCATTCCCGCGGTTCGCCGCCATCTTGATTTCCGGTTGTCTGCCCAGCGCAGGGGGAGCTTCCAAGGCGTCAGCGGATGCTGAGAAGGCGCACAAAAGGAGTGACGCAACGCATGTCGAAAAAGCACCTCGGAAAGCTCGCTGCCGGAGCGGCGTTCGCAAGCGCGACTTTGTTGGTGGCGGCGCCCGGAATCGCGTCCGCAAGCGTCGCGCCCACTGGCCAGGTGGCAGCCTGGGACAACCACTGCAAGAAGGACGACGCGGGCTACGGGTCGGAGCACGGCAAGAAGGGCGACTGGGGTTACGGGTCGGAGCACGGCAAGATGGGCGACTGGGGTTACGGATCGGAGCACGGCAAGAAGGGCGACTGGGGTTACGGGTCGGAGCACGGCAAGAAGGGCGACTGGGGTTACGGATCGGAGCACGGCAAGAAGGGTGACTGGGGTTACGGATCGGAGCACGGCAAGATGGGCGACCGACTCTCCGACCCCGGCCCCTGCGGGAAGCCATCTGGCGGGGTCGACGGCGGTGACGGAGGCTCTTCGACGGTCGCCAACCCGGGACTCGCGGCGGGTGGCGCCGGTGCGCTGGCGGCAGCTGCCTTCGGCGGCATGTTCCTCGTGAGGCGGCGTCGCACCGAGACGCTCGCCTGACGAGGCGACGGAGATCGGCGGCCGGCGCGGGACAACCGCGGCGGCCGCCGATCGGACTGTGCGGTGGGCAAGTTCCAGTTGACGACCCGTCCGGCCGGTCAGCCTGAGGGTCTAGGCGCGGGTCGCTTGCACGAAGGTGACCGGGCCGAACCTGTGGTCGAGATGTTCGACCTCCCGGACGTCGGTGAATCCTGCATCGGCGAGAAGCCTGACGATGCCGCCGTCGAGGTTGCGGGCCACGGCTGGGTTTCGAACTGTTCGTGACCGCAGCATGCGAGGCAGGTGCCGGAGGGCGTGGGCCGGCCCGTGACCGCCGCCGTGCGTCGAGTGCTGAGCGTCGTCGTTACCGGACGCGGGGCTGCCGAAGTCGACGATCGTGACCTTGCCTCCTGGTCGGAGAGCTCGCAGAGCGTCGGACCCGAACCCGGCCCGGCCGTCGTCGTCGACGTGGTGCAGCGCAAGTGCGGAGACCACGTGGTCCAGCGAGGCGTCCTCGGCCGGGATCCGGTCGGCGTATCCCTGGACGAGGCTCAGGGACACGCCACGCCGGACCGCCTTGCGAGCCGCCCTGCGCAGGGCATCGTCGTCTGGGTCCAGACCGGTGACGCGGGCGTCCGGCTGAGCCGCGAGCACGGCGAGCGACAGGTTGCCGGTGCCGCAGCCGACATCCATCACGGTTTGGCCCGGCGCGATGCCGGCGAGTTGGGCCGTGCGCTCGTGCAGGTGCCGGACCCCGGCCACCCGGCTGAAGATGTCGTAGAAGGGGAGGAGCCAGGTCTTTCCGGCTCCTGGCAGGAACGGGCGGCCGCGGTCCTCCGGCGCGCGCTGGTCGGTGATGCGTACGTTGGTCGAGGACGTCATGGTTGCTCCCCAGGTCTGTTCGCCCGGTCGGGAGCCGGGGCCCCGTGCCGGATTGGTGTCGTCACCTCCAAGCCTTGGATATTCTTCGGTTCCAGGACAGCACAGGAGTCGGTATCCATGGCACATCCTTCGGTCGAGGTCTCGCCCGGAACTTCCTCGCGCCTGCGTACGCTGCGGTCGGACGGGACGCCTGTCTACCGCTACGACAATCGTCCGGGCGTGCCACCGGTCTCGGTCGTGTGCTTCGACGCCGAGGGTGAGCACGCGGGGTTTCCGCCGGTCCACCGGCACGCCCATGACTTCCTCGTCCTGGTGTACGTCGAGGACGGCGTGGGCTCGTTCTCGGTCGACGGCACGGAGTGGCCGTTGCGTCCTGGCCAGGTCCATGCGGTGCCACCGGGCCAGGTGATCGACGTGTCGGCCGTCATCGCGATGGCCCGCTGCCGTGCTTGGTCGGTCGCCTTCACGCCGGACGCTGTGCCGGCCCTGGCGGCGGTCTCTCCGTTGGCCTGGGCCACTCATCCGCTGCTCGCGATGTTCGCGACCGAAGCGGGGCATGGCCTGGTCGCCGAACCCGACCGTGCCCGGTGGTCGGGATGGCTGGCCGAACTCTCCGAGGAACTCGCCGATCCGCATCGTCTCGGTGCCGGCGAGGTCGTTGCCGGACTCCTCACCCGCGTCCTGGTCGCGGCCGCGAGGCTGGCTCCCGATGCGTCCGCGGGAACACCGGATCCGCTGGTGGAACAGGTCTTCGACGAGATCGAGGCGACTTTCCGGGGACCCATCACCGTAGGAGATGTCGCCCGCGCGCTCGGCTACACGCCGGGGCATCTCACGACGGTCGTACGGGAGCGGACCGGTCGGCCCCTGCTCGAATGGATCACCGAACGGCGCATGACGGAGGTCCGGCGGATGCTGCGTGAGACCGACCTGCCGCTCGGCGTGGTGGCCGCACGGACCGGCCTGCGCGACGCCACCTATCTCGTACGCCGCTTCCGGGATCGTTACGGCGTCACCCCCGAGCGGTGGCGTCGCAACCAGCGCGCCGGGTGAGCGACGGAGGTCCCGGCGACTGCAGCTCCGCGGCCTGCGGAGCATCCCGCCTTGCATTGCCGCCGTTCTGAAACCAGCACGCCTCAGCCCGGAATCCCAAACCCTACGGATCACGGAGCCTTGCAGAAGCGTGGTGGACCGAACTCCGCATCGACACCGGGCGACCAGAGCACGGAGAGCGGGGACGGGTCGAGGGGAGTCAGGCCGGTCCTTCGGACAGGGGAATCGTCGATCTTCACGGGACGAGCTCGGTGGAGAGGCCACCGCCGGTGCGCGACCGGTAGCCGATACGTCCCGAGTGGATGTCCCTGATGGAGGTACCAGCGCGCCGTGACGAACTGCTCCAACGCCGTGGGAGCCTCGATGGCAGGTCCGGGTTCCACAACCAGATCCGCGAAAGGAGCGCCCCGCGCGAGGCGAGGTCGACACCGGTAGCCGAAGTCGGAACGCGATCCGGAGTCGGTGCCTCCGGCGTTCAGGAAGCTGATCTTCGACCAGGTGTACGGCAGCCAGGCGAGCATCCGGGCGAGCATCCGGGCGAGTAGAACCATGTCGGGGCGCGAGACATCCATCCGCAGGAAGACCGTGCTGTGCCGGCCTTCCTCGTCGACGCAGTAGACGCGAACGTTCACCTCGTACGCCGATCCGACGGGCGCCCGCCCGAACGCGTACGTGCCGGGTATCCCGAACGCCACGATGCCAACGTGGGCTTGCCCGTCCAACGTGTCGGGCCAGGTGCCGGCCGGTAGGAGTGGCGTGACGGCGCGGGGATCGACAGCCCAGTGGACGAGAACGACCTCGCGCCATCGCTGGGCCACAAGGACCGGCCCGCCGATCGGCGGTGGATCAGCAGCCGGCAGTGGTTCGCCCCTCATGGTGCAAGGCTTTCACGTAACGACGAACGGCGCGTGGATGCGCTCGCCATGAGCCGCATCCACGCGCCGTACGTTCGGGCGAAACGGGATTCGTCTGGTAGCGCGACCTACTGGGTACGCGACCTGGCGTCGTCCTTGACGTTCTGCGCCGAGGACTGACCTTGGTCCTTGACCTGGCGTACGCCTTCCTCGGCTGTGCCGCGGACTTCCTGTGCGGCTTCGGTGGCGTGTTCGCGGACGTTCTGCCCGACCTCCTGGCCGACGGATTTCGCTTCCTCGACCACCGGCTGGCCCTTCTCCTTGGCGGTTTCCACCACCTGCTGGGCCGCTCGGGTTTCCTTCTCGGTCGCCGGCAGCAGCGATCCGATCAGCGCACCGGCTCCGAAGGCGATCAGGCCGACCGCCAACGGGTTGCCCTCGGTCCGCTCCTGCACCGTGTGGGCAGCTCCGTGTGCGGTGCTGGACACGGTGTCGACGGCGCCGGACGCCGCGTCACTGGCCGAGCTTCCGACCTGCGAAGCGCGGTCGCTCACCGAGCCGCCCGCGTGGCTGGTGGCGTGACCCGCGATGCCGCGCACGTCGTGGGCGGTGCCCATGAAGCGGTCCCGCATCCGACCGAACCGGCCGCGTACGGCCTGCTTGCGGCGTTCGACCACCCGGCTCGGACTCACCTTGTCGGCGAGAGCGTCGAGGTTGCGCGAGAGGTCCTCACGCGTGTCGGCGATCTGGTCGGTCAACTGCCCTTCTGTGCTTTGGCCCATTGCACGTCCTCCTTCAGGGTGCGCTGTGTGGCCTCCAGGGGAGGCATGGGCTGCTTGAGTTCCTTCTTGCCGCGGGCGGCGAGCACCGCGGCGACGATGCCCCAGATGGCAGCGACGATGAGCGCCGCCAGGCCGATGGGCATCCAGTTGTCGAGCAGGAACATCAGTGCCAACGACACGAACACCAACGCGAGCAGCCCGGTGACGCCGGCCCCTCCGAGCAGACCCGCGCCCTTGCCCGCGTGGGTCGCTTCCCGCTTGAGTTCCGTCTTCGCGAGGTCGAGTTCGGCGCGAACCAGGGTGGTCAGGTCACCGGCGATGGCGCCCACGATCTCGCCCAGCGAACGGTTGTCCTCCGCTCTGTGACCGCCGGCCGTCGTGCCGGAGGCATCCGTCGTACGGTACGTGCCGGAAGGGCTGAACGGGTCGGTACCGCTCACGGCGCCTCCCCGGTGGTTCCGCGCCGGTCAGCGATCCGACCGCCGCCGGGCTGCGGCCGCTCGGTTGGCGGGGCGTACTCGTCCGCCGCCGGATCCAGCGGGGCGACCCCGCCCGAACCACCCGAGCCCGCGCCTGTGCCCGAAGGCGTGTACGGGTTGTCCTGCTCGGACCAGCCGGGGCCGGCGGCCGGGGCCGTGGTGCCGCCGCTGTAGCCGGTGGTGCTCGTCGGGTCCGCGGTGCTGGACGTTTCGTACTGGCTGCTCGGGCCGTAGTTGGCCGCGGCGTCTCCAACCGTGTCGGAGTCCGTGGCGCCGGGCCCTGTGTAGGGGCCGGTGTAGTGGCCGACTCCACTGCCGTTGCCGTATCCGTCGCCGTATCCGGCCGAACCGCTGGTGCCCGTCGCGGCACCGGAACCACTGCTGCTCGCTTCCTTGGCGCCGCGGGTCAGTCGGCCGGCCACCACGCCGGCCGCGAGAGCGCCCGCGAGGAACGCGCCCGGCCGACGCCGAGCGAAGCGGCGAACCTCGTCGAGGAGTTCGGCCGGCTCGCGGCCGTCGATCCGGGAGCTGAACTCCCGCACCCGACCGGCAACCTGCCGGGCGACGTCGTGGGCGAGCCCGCCGTTGCCGTCCTGGCCGCTCGCCATCTGCTCGACGTCGTCGCTGAAGTTCTGCAACGTGCTGACCAGCCGGTCGCGCTGTGCGCGGGACTGCTCCTCGACCTGTCCACGGACGTCATGGAAGAGATTTCTGGCCTGGTGCTGAGCCTCGGACGCGACCTGCTGTGCCTGGTCCTTGGCAACCCCGGCGACGCGGGTGCCCTCCTGTGCGGCGTTCCCCGCGACCTGCCGTGCCTGCTCCTTGCCACCGCTGGCGCCTGTCGGCTCCGAACCGGCCGGCCCACCGTAGCTAGGGGTCGACATGCTTCCTCCAACCGTCGTAGGTGCGAGGGGCCGAACAACGGCCCTCGGTCGCATGTCGTGCCGGTCTACCCCGGGTCGGCGGCTTAACACGTAAGGCTGGGAAGTCACCCGGCGTGCCGGCCGCTCCACCGATCGCTCGCCGGGCTCCACGTGGCCATCTCCTCGGCGGACCGCGGCGCGACGTGGAAGTGCACCCGGCGACGCGGGTGCCCTCCTGTGCGGCGGGCTGACGGTACCCAAGGACAGTGGAAGAGGTTCGTGGGGTCGTACTTCGACTTGATCCTGCGCAGTCGGCAGAAGTTCGACGTCCAGTAGGCGGTCTCCCACTCGGCCATGCCGATGTTCGGCACGTTGACGTACGCGCCGTCCACGTAGGGCCGAAGCGCCAGGCTGAACTTCGCGATCCACGCCTGGGCGACGCAGTTTTTCGGGCGCGGGAATTCCTGCCCGGTTGTGGAGGCGCGCAACCTTTCTCGTTGGTTGATCGACGGCTTCCGGAATTGCGTACGGCCTTTCCTGGCGTCGCAACAAGGAGCGGTGCGCACCTGTTCGGTTTGTGCAGGCGGTCCGCACTCGATAAGTCTGAACCGTCTGCTGAATTACACCGGCGTGTCGTGCCGGATATTCAGAACCAATTCAGAACCCGCCGGTCGACCCTGCCGAGGTGGGGGCACCGGAAGACCCACCTGCGAGGGCCATGCCGGCGCCCAGGTGCGGCATGCAACGTGTGGCTCCCGCTGTCAGTTCGTCTGTAGATGCTCGTCGCGTGCTCCCTTGAGTTCGCTGAACGACGGGATCGTCGCGAGGGTCGACACCGCGTGCCACAGTCGGACGGCAGCATCACCGCGGGGGACGGCCGTGAGTACGGGCCCGAAGAATCCGCGGTCGCCGATCCGAACGATCGGGGTCCCGCCGTCGTCGTCGCTCAGGAGTGCGGTGGCGATCTTGGTACGGGCGCGCAGATCGGCGTCCCACGAGGTCTCCTCGGACGCGCCGGCCAGCCCGGCCGGGAGCTGTAGTTCGTCCAGGGTGAGTGCGATGTTCTGCGCATCGTCGCGAAGGCCACCTACGTGGCGCCGCTGTCCGAACGTCTCGTAGAAGTCGGTCCAGCGTTCCGCATGGGCGGAAGCGAGGAGGGCAGCCGCGACCCGAGCGGGCCGCCACGCGCCCTCGTTGTAGTCCCGGTACCAGGCGTCGAGCTCACGCCCCTCGTTGACCACGGAGAGGCTCATCAGCTCACGGCGCACCTCGAGGCCGGCGTGCTGCTCGACCTCGGCGAGCCACTTGCTGGTGATCCACGCGAAGGGACAGGTCGGGTCGACGTAGACAGCCACCCTCGGAGGACACGCGCTAGTTTCCATGGAAACGAGTTTACTTGACGCGGAAAGTATCCTGTCAACATGGCCCTACCCGGTGAGCGGGGCGTACTCCCCGACAGCGACGCCGTGCAGGCGATCGTCGACCAGTGGCGGGCGCGACTTCCGGACCTGGATCCTTCGCCGATGCTGATCCTGGGAAGGATCGAACGACTGGCAGCGGTGTGCGACCCGATTCTCCGGCCGCCGTTCGCCGCCGCGGGACTCGCGCCCGGCGACTTCGACGTACTGGCCGCGCTGCGCCGAAGCGCCCCACCTCATGCCCTGTCGAACGGCGAGCTCGCCCGGGCGACGCTGGTCACTCCCGGGGCGATGACCAAACGGATCGACCGGCTCGCCGCCGCGGGCCTGGTGACGCGGGCTCGCGCCCGAGACGACGCCCGGGGGCGGGTCGCCACCTTGACCAGAGCGGGCCGGCGTCTCGTCGACAAGCTCGTTCGCACCCACATGGCGAACGAGGCGGCCGTCCTCGAGGGGCTTGACGGCAGCGAGCGAGACCAGCTCGCCTCGTTGCTCGGGAAGTTGTTGGCATCTGTCGAAACCGCGCCGAGCGACTGAGCTGGTGCCGATCGTCGCGGTGGTCGGAACCGACCCTGCCGAGGTGTCAGCCGCCCGTCCAGGGGCGCAGCTTCTCGGGGTTGCGAACCGCCCAGATGTGCCTGATCCGGTCGGCCACCATCTCGAACGCGTACACCGAGATCGTGACGCCGTCCTCCTGTGCGACCAGGCCGGGTTGGCCGTTGACGACATGCTCGACGAAGGTCACGTTGCCGGGCGTCCTGTCGGCGAGGTCGGCGAGCAGGTGTGCGATCAGTTCGCCGCCCTCGATGGGGTGCAGGGCGGCGAGCGCGAGACCGCCACCGTCGGCAACGAGTGTGGCGTCGGGATCGAGGAGGCCGATGAGGGCGTCGACGTCCTTTGCCTCCCATGCCCGGCTGAACTCCCTGACGATGCCGGCCTGTCGGGCTGCCGGGGTCGGTGGGGCCTGCGAGGCGCGGACGCGGCGGCGGGCCGAGGAGGCCAGTTGCCGGCATGCCGCAGGTGTGCGGCCGACGATCTCGGCGATGTCGGCGAAGGGGTAGGCGAAGACGTCGTGCAGGACGAAGGCGACACGCTCGGCGGGAGTCATCGAGTCGAGTACGACGAGGAAGGCCATGCTGATCGACTCGTCGAGGGTGATCCGGTCGGCCGGGTCGACAGCGGCGTCGCCGGCGCTGCGCCGCCCGCTGATCCAGTCCGTGGACTCGGGCACTGGTTCGGGGATCCATTCGCCCACGTACTTCTCCCGCCGGGCACGCGCCGAGCCGAGCAGGTCGAGGCAGATGCGGCTCGCGACCGTCGTCAGCCAGGCGCCAGGGGAGGCGATGTCTTCACGCTGCCCTTCGGGCATGGCGTACCAGCGGGCATAGGTCTCCTGTACTGCGTCCTCGGCGTCGGCCAGCGAGCCGAGCAGCCGGTACGCGAGACTGATCAACTGGCGCCGCTCGCTCATGATCGCGTCCGGTCCCGGCCCGGTTCGGCTGCTTCCCGACTCTGGGGGTGTGCTCATGTCGTCGACGGCTCCCTGACGTAGGTTCTGCCCTTGCTGGTTCGACGAGCCGGCGGGCCGAAACGTGAGGTCCGGGCGGCGAGTCCCCTGACCTTCCGCGGGGCTGTCTCGTCGTACTCGTGAGCAGGGCACGTGACAAGTAGACAACGTGCCGCCACGAGGAGTTCAGGAGTGCCATGACCACCTCCGTCCCGGCAACGACCTTCGCCGACCCGGCTTCCGCGCAGAGTCTGGAACGTGCGGCTGCTTCCCTTGCTGCGAACGGTTTCGACGTCGAGATTCTGGACGATGTCGCCGCCGCTCGGGTCCGCGTGCGCGACCTCGTTCCGGAAGGTGCAAGCGTCTTCACCGGGGCCAGCGAGACCCTGCGCCTGTCGGGGATTCAGGACGACATCAATGTCAGTGGGCGCTATCGGGCCGTCAAGCCACGCGTACTCGCGATGGACCGCGCCACCTCTGCAGACGAGATCCGGCGGCTGACAGCCACGCCCGACGTCGTGGTGGGCAGCGTCGCCGCGGTCACCGAGACCGGCTCCCTCGTGGCCGCCTCCGGCAGCGGAAGTCAGCTGCCCGCCTATGCCGGGGGAGCCGCCCACGCGATCTGGGTCGTCGGGGCGCAGAAGGTGGTGCCCGACCTGGACACGGCGCTGCGTCGTGTGCATGAGTACGCCCTCCCACTGGAGAGCGTCCGCGCCCAGGCGGCCTACGGATACCCGAGCGCTGTCAACCGCCTGCTCGTCCTCAACGCGGAGTACCAGCCCGGGCGTGGCACCGTCCTGCTCCTCCGCGAGGCAATCGGGTTCTGATGTGTCAGCTCTTACGTATCCTTGCGGCTACGTAACTGGTTGGGGTTCTGCGGAAAGAGGGCGCGTAGATGAAGATCACCGGGGCGATGCGAGCACTGGACGAGACCCGTGGAGCGGTGTGATCCGCTGATGTCGGACAACATCAGGCTGAGCGGGACCACGGTGAACGCAGACGCACAGCGACGTCCGTGCTCGATGACGGACATTCGCGCGCGGGTGGAACGCGCTCTCGACCAACCGAGCACGGAGTGGATCAAGCCGGACACCGGACTGTCGGCCGCGGAGCGCTACCTGGTGACGCTGAAGGACGGAAGTGGTGTCTTCGTCAAGGCGGCGACCGACGACGAGACGGAACGATGGCTTCGCACCGAGTACCTCGCCCTCCGGCACGCGCCCGAACGTTTCACTCCGCAGGTCGTGGCGTGGCTCGACGAACACGGCAAGCATCCGGTGCTGGTGGTCGAGGACCTGGGGCGTGCGCACTGGCCGGCCGGCCACGAGGGTGTGGACTGGCGGGACGGCGACATCGATCGGGTGCTCGCCGCGGTGGCGGCCCTGTCGGCCGTTCGGGCTCCGGACGCGTTCGAACCGACGCCGCGCCGGCCCGCGTACTGGCCGACGTTGCTGGGGAAGGGGTCCGATCGGGCTGCGTTCCTCGACCTCGGGCTGTGCTCCGTGGGCTGGCTGACCAGGGCCGCCGCCGTGCTCACCGATGCTGAGGCGAGCCTCGATGACAGCGGCGACTCGCTGGTCCACGGGGATCTGCGCAGCGACAACATCTGCGTCGCGGACGACCGCGTGATCTTCGTCGACTGGTCGCACGCCTCGCGTGGCAGCGCCGAACACGACCTGGCACTCCTTCTTCCCACGCTGCACCTCGAAGGCGGTCCGGCGCCGTACGACGTGCTGCCGAAGGCCGGAGGGTGGGCAGCCGCCGGAGCCGCCTTGCTCGCCCGGCGTGTCCTCGACGAACCCGGTACGCCGGACTGGCTGGTCAGCGTCTTCGTCAGATTGATCGCCATCGACCTGGCCTGGGCCGCTTCCTGTCTTGGCCTCCCACAGCCGGACGGCATCGACTGGCGGTCGATCTGATCCCGGACTGACTCCATGGGCCGCAAGCGTGGGTTGCGCGCCTCCCAGAGGTGTTTCGTGAAGGACGAACTGAGACGTCAGAAGCTGCGTGCCGGGTTCGACCGGTCTGCGCCGGACTACGAACGCACTCGGCCGGTCTGCCCGCCCCGGTTGTTCGACGACCTGGTTGACGTCGCCGGGCTCGGTCCCGGCGACCGCGTGGTCGAGATCGGTTGCGGCACGGGGCAGGCGACCGTGCCGCTCGCCGAGCGGGGGCTGGCCGTCACCGGTGTGGAGTTGGGTCCCGAGCTCGCCGCCCTCGCCCGCGTCCGGCTGGCCGGGTTCCCCGCCGCGGACGTGGTGACATCCTCCTTCGAGGACTGGCGGCCACCGCCGACCGATCCACCGCTCGACGCGGTGGTTGCCGTCAACTCCCTGCACTGGGTCGATCCCGCGCTCCGATACGCGAAACCGCATCAACTGCTGCGCCCCGGAGCCTGCATGGCGGTTGCCGCATGCGTGCGGGCGCAGCCGGCGGACGCCGAGGCGTTCTGGACTCAGGTGCAGGAGGACTATCGGGCGGTGGGCTATGAGGGCGGCCCGCCGCCGGCCCCCGAACACGTCGCTCCGCTGCACTTCGCGCCCGAGACAGAGCTCTACTTCGAGGAGGTGGCAAGCCTGCGGTACCCCTTCGAGGTGCGCTACACCGCCGGGGACTACGTCGCCAACCTGGCCACGCAGTCCGGCACGCACGCTCTCGGAGAAGCGCGAGGCGCGGACTTCCTCGCCCGGGTCGAACGCCGGTTGGACTCGCTCGGCCGGCCTCCGCTGACGGTCAGCTTCGTCGCCCTCCTCACCGTCGGTCGGCGGCTGCCATGACGACCGCTCAGACGTACGCCGAGTTCGCGGCCCGTGAGGCGCGTGGGGTTTCGCACGCGTACGAACGCCTGTCATCGGCGGTCTCCGGCGACGACGAGATGCTCGCCCTGCTCGACAACCTCCCACCGGCGAAGCGGCAGCCGAACCTGCTGTTCGGTGTCGTGCGGTTCCTCGGCGGTCCGGTGGAGGATCCCGCCGCGTTCCACGACTACACGGTGGCGAACTGGCCGTTGATCGAAGTGCAGATGCGTGCCCGCGCCACGCAGACCAACGAGGCCGGCCGGTGCGCTGTCCTGCTTCCGGTCCTCTCCATGCTGCCGCAACCGCTTGCTCTGCTGGAGGTCGGCGCGTCCGCCGGGCTGTGCCTGTACCCGGATCGGTACGCCTACCGCTACGGCGACCGGAAGATCGGTGAGGGTGAACCCGTACTGGACTGCGAGGCGACCGGGTTGATTCCGCCGACCACGCTTCCGGAGGTCGTCTGGAGGGCCGGGCTCGACCTCAATCCGCTCGACGTGACCGACCCCGCCGACGTTGCGTGGCTCGAGGCGCTCATCTGGCCCGAGCACGCGCATCGCCGTGCCCGGTTGCGTGCGGCCGCGGCCGTCGCCGCGGCCGACCCACCGTCGCTGCTGCGCGGGGACCTGGTGGACGACCTGCCCGCCCTGGCCGCGCAGGCACCGGTTGACGCGACGCTGGTGGTGTTCCACACCTCGGTGCTGTATCAGGTGCCGGCGCCCCGACGGGCAGCGTTCACCGAACTGGCCGGTCGGTTGCCCGGGCACTGGGTGTCGAACGAGGCCCCGGAGGTGCTGCCGTACGACGACCTGCCCGATCCACCCGACCACGCCCACCACAACGTGCTCGGCCTCGACGGCAGGCCGCTGGCCTGGACCAGGGCCCACGGCCAGGCCGTGCGCTGGTTCGGGTAGCGACCGGCCGGCTACGCATGGTGTCGGCCGGGCCGGTCGGAGTCGGCGGCGGAGTGCGCATGACACTCTTGGAGGCATGCCCGAACCACTGTCGCAGGCGCTGGCCCGCGTACGCGAGGAACTCCTTGACTCCGAGCGGCTCGTCCGTGCCGTGGCCGCGGGCCGGCGTCGCGGGCACGAGGTGGCCTGGCGGCGGGCCGAACTGAGGTACGTCGACGTGCGGGCCGGGCGGGTGCTGCAGGTCACGACGTACGACGAACACCAGGCGCACACCCGCAACGCCGCCCTCGGGCCGGAGGCGGAGGAGGCGGTCGACGGCCTGCTCGCGACGGCGTTCGGCAACTGGCACCTCGACTCCGTGGACGAGACGCTGCAGCTTCGGGTCACCAAGAAGGGCGACGCGCAGCTGCACGTCCGGCCGCGCGTGGCCGAGCAGCCGGTCAGCCGTGAGCACGACCGGGAGAAGCCTCGCCTGCTGCCGGCGGAGGACCCGGTACTGAAGGCCGTCGGCATCGCCGACCACCAGGGGCGGATCAAGCCCACCCGGCAGGCGAAGTACCGCCAGGTGGACGAGTTCCTCCGGGTGCTCGAGCCCGCGCTCGACCGGGCGCTCGACACCGGACTCGTCCCGCTGCCGACCGACGAGCGGCCGCTGCGCGTCGTGGACCTCGGCTGCGGCAACGCCTACCTCACCTTCGCCGCCGCCAGCTACCTCGCGAACGTCCGCAAGCTCCCCTTGCGGATGACCGGGATCGACCTGCGTCCGCAGGCGCGCGACCGGAACACCAAGCTGGCAACGGATCTGGGCTTCGGTGGCCAGCTGGCGTTCGCAGCGTCGAGCATCGCCGCCGCCGAACTCGAGGAGGCTCCCGACCTCGTCCTGTCCCTGCACGCCTGTGACACCGCGACCGACGACGCGCTGGCCAGAGCGGTGCGGTGGCAGGCGCCGTTGATCCTCGCGGCGCCCTGCTGCCACCACGACATCCAGGCCCAGCTGAGCAAGGTGGAGCCGCCCGAGCCGTACACGATGATCACCCGGCACGGCATCCTGCGGGAGCGTTTCGCGGACGTACTGACCGATGCGCTGCGCGCCTCGATCCTGCGCCAGCATGGTTACCGCGTCGACACGATCCAGTTCGTCGGCAGCGAGCACACCCCCCGCAACATCATGTTGCGCGCCACCCGTACCGGCGCCGAGGCCGGCGAGAACATCGGCGAGGAGTACGCCGACATGACCAAGCAATGGAATGTACGACCTGCCCTGGCGCGGCTGCTGGACGCGTAGGCCCGGGTGTCTTCGGCTTCCTCGCGCCCGGTTGGCGGCAGTCCGACTCTTGTCAAGGATTTCTTGACGGCGCCACCTCTGTGCCGCGGACCCGGTTGGCCCGTACCTGCTGCAGGTGGGCGGCACCGGCCCGCTCCGCGTCGTCTCTGCGAACGAGTTCGGCCGGTGCGAGCGGGTCGGTATGGGCGGGAGGCTGTGGTGTCCGGTGACCGACTGGCGTCTGCTGCGTACGGATCTGCGTCGACCTGTGGCGGAGCAGGCTCGGGCCAGCTGGTGGTCAGTACGGCGTACAGCGGTCGGCGTTCGACCGGATCGACGAAGTACTGCAGGAATTGATCGGGCCGGCGTTGTTGAGGATGTACTGGGCGCACTCCGCGCTGAACCAACTTCACTGGGTGATCCTCGGAAATCAGGAGGAGGTCATCGGTCTGTTCTTCGGTTCGGTGAAAGCAGGCCGTACTGAGGTTGCCGGAATCAGCGCGTTTCTGTCTCGATCAATTCGAAGACCAGAGCAAAGAGCGGCCGATCATCGGCGTTCCACCTTGCCGGCCTTGATGCAGGCGGTGCATACGTTCAGCCGCCTGGGCTTGCCGTCGACCACTGCGTGCACAGTCTGGATGTTGGGCTTGAACTGACGGCGGGAACGACCCTTGACCTTGCGCTTCAGTGCGCGGTGTCCCAGCCGGGCAACCTTGTTTCCGAACGCGGGGCGCTTGTCGCAGATATCGCACACGCCAGCCATGGCGGATCTCCTGAATGGGTCGCCGAATTCGATGTCGCGTTCCGACGAACGGTAGGACACGACTCGGTGAGCGTAACCAGGCTTGAATTCCTCGGCAACGGAATTAGGTCGGTACGTGCGGGGCGGATGGCTCGGCTATTCGAGCGCATCCAGGAGAGTGTGGCACGCCTGGCGAACGGGATCGCGGTCGACCACGATGCGCCGCTGTTCGTCGACCTCCACCAAGCCCGCCTCCCGCAGGGCGGCGACCTGACGGGACACCGTGCTCTGGTGGACCTGCAGTACGTCGACGAGTTGTTGCATGGTGAGCGGTCCGTCGTCGAGGAGCTGCAGCACGATCGCCAGCCGGGTTCGGTCGCCCAGGGCGCGCATCGCAGGGGCGAGTGAGGCGAGCCGTCCGACTGAGATGCCGGTGCGGCGGCGCTGAGACGGCGCCTCCGTCGCGCTGTCGCCGGGACGGGGCTCGGGAGCCGGTTCGTACGCCGGGCTGTAGAGGACCCAGATGTCGTGCTCGTCCCGCAGCAGGGACAGGCTTCTGCCGAGTCCGGGGCACGGCACCAAGGTGAGCCGGCGCGCCTGGTCGGCCGCCTCCGCGTACTGCGCTTCCGGCCGCAGTCCGGTGACGACGCTGACCCACTGTGCGCCTCCGCAACCCGGCGGCGGCCCGATGGAGGCCTGGGCACGCAGTGCGGACAGCTGGTCGTGCCAGACGCGTTCGAACCAGAGCTCCCAGATCGCGTCCAGCAACTCCAGAAGCGTGTCGCGTACGGACGACGGGTCGAGCAACTCGGCCGAACGCCTGCCGGCACGGGGGACCGGCCACGATTCGAGTACGGCTGTGACGTCGCGCCGCAGTGCCGCGCGGGAGCCCAGCATGCCGGCCACGTCCCGGGGTTGACGGTGAGCGGGATCATCGTGCGCGGTGGGCCGGTCGTAGGTGAGACACGCGTACGCGCCGAACTCGACCAGGCCGAGGATGTGCGCATCATCCAGGTCGGCGAGCCATTCGCGAAGCGCGGGCCAGGACGTGTGACCCTCGTGCTCGGGCGGAAGCTGGGCGAGAAGTACGTCCCGGAGGACCGTGCCGTGGGCGAGCACCGCCCGGATCGGATGGCTCGCCCGTACGAGATCGGCCGGCAACTCCTCGGCCACGAGCTGCGGCTCGGGGGTCGGAGTCGCCATACCTGCAAGGGCGTAGTCCACCAGCACCATGCCGGTTGGCATCGCAAGGGCCAGTGTGGGAGGTGCGATCTCCAGCTGTGGTGCCGGACCTGCTTCTGCGAACACTGGCAACGACTGGCGCATCTGCCTAGTATGTGCATTGCGCATGGCGCATGCAATGCGGTGTCAACGGAAGGCGAGGATCGCGATGAACAGGGTGGCGTTCACGGGGCAGAGCATCTTCTGTGCCGATGTCGAGAAGTCGGCGCGGTTCTACGAGCAGGTGCTCGGATTCCTACGGCAGTCCGTCGACGACGGTGACATCAGCCTCGCAGTTTCGGTAGGCGGCTCGGCTGCGGCCGGCGAGGCGACCGCGACGACGACTGTCAAGATCCTCTTGCACCACAGCGACGACCCGCGGTCGGTCGATGTCGGCACCTTCGAGACCGACGATGTCGACGCGCTGGTCGACCAGGTGCGCGCGGCCGGCTGCGAGATCAGCATCGAACCGGCCGACGCGCCATGGGGCGTACGCGAAGCCGGTTTCCGCGATCCCGACGGCAATGCGTTGTACGTCACCGGCCCCCTGCGCTGAGCGTCCGGCCGGCGGCAGTGAAGCCGCTCTGTCACGGGAGCCGTCACTCGGTCTTCACGCCGGGGAAGGCGTCGAGGATTCCGCGGATCCCAGGTAGCCGACCAGAAGGTTCGCCAGTTCCTTGGGATGGCTTAGCATCGCGCAGTGACAGCCGGGCAGCTCGTCCGGTGTGATGCCCAGGCGTTCGGGCACCAGCCGGCGGAAGAAGTCGGCGGGGAACAGCCGATCGTCCTGGCACAGCACGAATTTCGTCCGTACGTCGGGCCACGAAGCCAGCGGCCACGGCTGGCCGCTCGCGGCGGGGGACTCGTTACGCCCACGCCCCAGCGCCTCCTCGGCCAGCGGGCGTGGAACCCCGTCGTAGAAGAGGATGTAGGGATCCTCGTTGCCGGTGAGCCCGCCATCAATCTCCGCTTGCTTCGCTGCCGCCTCGGAGTAGCCGGTGTTGGTCCACCAGTCACCCGGGGGCTCGCCGGGGGACGGGACCATCCCGGCCAGGAGGACCAACAGGTGGGCCGAGAGCCGGTCGGCGACAAGTGGCGCGGTGAAAGCGCCGTAGGAGTGGCCGACCACGACCAGATCATCCCGGTCATCCGGACCGGTCCGCTCGACCGGACCACGCCGGTCGCCGACTGCATCGACCACGGCATCGGCGTACGCGTCGAGATCCGCGGAGTCGTCGCCGCTCGGCAGGTCGGGAGCGACCGTGTCGTGGCCGCGCGCCCGGAGTTCGGCCTCCACCAGATGCCAGGCCCAGCCCACGTCTCCGCCGCCGTGGATCAACACGAAGGTCGCCATGTGGATGCCACCTTTCCAACTCGGCCGCTGTCTTCCGGGGGTAGACCTGCGCTCGCCCGCGAACTCATCGGTCGGGTCGGAAGACGCGCTAGTGGCCGACCCCGGCGGCGGCGAGCAGGGCCAGCAGTTCGTCCCGGACGGCAGCCGACACCGCGATGGTCCCCTGGGAGTCCAGGTCGTGCGGACTGCCGTCGACGTCCACCACGTCGGCGCCGGCCTCGCGGGCGATGATCACGCCCGCCGCGGTGTCCCACGGCTTGTTGCTGAGCAGGACGCAGGCGTCCACGCGACCGGCGGCCGTCCATGCCAGGTCGGTGGCGGCCGAGCCGAGCATCCGGATGCGTTCGACCCGGTGGGCGAGTTGCTCGACCATCGCCAGCCGGAGCGGGTTCTGCCGCTCGGCCGCCGCGCCCGTGGCGAAGTCGCCGACCGCGACGAACGCACGCTGCAGGCTGGTCGCCCTGCCGCCGTGGATGGGGTCGCCGTTCAGGAACGCGCCGCCGCCCCGACGCGCGTGGTACCGCTCGTTCAGGAACGGCAGGTCGATCACGCCGAGGACCGGGCGTCTGCGGTGGACCAGCCCGAGCGACGTCCCGCACATGGGCACGCCGTGGATGAGGTTCGACGTACCGTCCACCGGGTCCAGTGCCCAGAACGGTCGCTCGTCGGCAGCCGGGTCGGTCACGGGCAGCTCCGGCCGGCCGCCTTCCGTCGCACCGGAGCCCTCCTCCTCGCCGAGGAAGCCGAACCGGGGTGTGTGTTCGCGAAGGTAGGCACGAAGCTCGCGTTCGACGGTGAAGTCGAGGTTGGAGGCGAAGTCCCGGTCGCTCTTCTGGGTCACCGAGGTGAGAGACACGCCGGACTCGCCGCGCAGAATTCGCCGGGCGATGTCGGCGGCGCCCAGGGCGACGTGCAGGAGTTCGTCCAGGTCCAGCCCGGCCACAGCTTCCCTCCTGCTGATCGCTCGCGCACCGTGCGGGTGAGTGCGCGCCGACGCCGGTGAGCGTACGCGAGCACACCGTCGAGTCGAGCGGCGCGTACCCGCTCTGGGGGCGGTTCACTCCCGGCCGGTTTCTCGTCGCGCTGTCAGGCCGAAGGTGCGGCTTTCGCAGCTCTCAGCGAGGGTCGATGATCTCGGGCGCGTACACCGTGCCGAGAGGCTCGGGCCCGACGTACTGCTGGCAGTTGCACTGGCGAGCCTCGAACTGCACCGGCTTGCGGTCGGCATCCCAGGCGACTGGCGCCTGTACCTCCTCGTGGCACTTCCCGGTGGACCGGTCGTGCTTGGCGAGGTGGTGGGTGCAGCCGCAGATGGGCTGCGGCGGCTGGTCGGCGGCCTGCTGGGCGAGCGTGCGGCGGGTGGTCTCCCGCTCGAGTTCGAGCCGGCGCTTGTGCCGGGTCTTCAGCGCCTTCCGCGTGGTCTCGACTATCCAGCTGGCGCCGCCGAGCCAGACAAAGATGAGAAGGATCCACATCCAGCCGCTCATTGCGTTCCCCCAAGGTCGTACGCCGCCCAAGCATCGCACCCGGCGTCGAGCGCCGGCAAGGTGAGTTTCACTGCGACGGCGCGCTCGCACGTCGCTGGACAGTCGTCACGGCGACGGCCAGCACGCACACGGTCGCGATGGCCGCGACCACGAAGACCGAGCCGGCCACCACCGACGCGATTGGCAGCAGCAGGGTGAGGCCGGCGCCGACGATAGTCACCGCGGGGTGGATGACCCGCCGAGGTGCGATCGGTGCGTGCGCCGCCGTCAGCAGTACGAGGAACACGCTGACCGGGATGGCCACGGCGTAACAAACCGTCAGCGACGACACGTGCGACGTCCCGACATGGCGCCCGGTCTGTGCGACCGCGACCTCAAGTCCCGCACCGAGAGCAGCGAGCGCCGCGAAGATGAAGTAGTGGCCGTAGCCCCACAGGTACGAACGCTGGCGGTTGCGGCTGAGCCCCTCTCCGGCGGGCTGGAGGAAATACAGCCACCACAGCGCGAAGAGCAGGACGAGCCCGGACACGGAGATCGTCACGAGCGAGCCGCTCACGCCGCCCTTGATCGCCGCGGCGACACCGACGGAGGTGGCGAGCACGCTCTCACCGAGCAGGATGATGGTGAACAGGCCATAGCGTTCGGCGATGTGGTGCGGGTGCCAGGTCGTGGACACGGCCCGCTCCGCCACAACGGGCACTGTGAGCTCCAGCGCGACGAGAACCAGGAAGATCGGGAGCAGTGAGCCTTCCGGGAGTACCCCGGCCTCGGCGAGGAGGAGGCGCAGCACCCAGCCGACCTGCAGGATCGAGATCCCCGCGGCATAACGGAAGGCCGTCCCACGACTTGGCGGATCCTCGATCCCCGCCCGCAGCCACTGGGCGACGAGACCCACCCGCATGATCAGGTACCCGAGCGTCACCGCGCCGAGGTTGCCGTCGTGCACCGCCGCCGGCACGCCCGCCGCGAGCACGAGGACCCCGGCCATCTGCACCAGCGTCAGGAGCCGGAACGAGACGTCGTCGGTGTCGTAGGACGAGGCGAACCAGGTGAAGTTCATCCACGCCCACCAGATCGCGAAGAACACCTCCAGGAACGGCGTGACCCCAGCGACCGCGTGGCCCGCTTCGATGCCGTGCGCGAGTTGGGCCACGATGCTCGCGACCGCGACCACGAACGTGAGGTCGAACAACAACTCGAGCTGACTCGAGGCGCGGTGCGGCTCGTCGACCGACCGCGCGGTCATGCGGACGTGGATCCGGATCTCGCTCAAGCTGGGTGTTCCATCCTGTTGCCGAGCGTCTGTGCGTACCGGCAAGGGTGCCATGCTCCTCGCCGCCCTTCGGGCTCACTCGAACCTCGTCGGCGAGATGGGTAGGCGTGCGCCCGAGACGGCTGCGGCGATGTCGTACACACCGAAATGGCCGAAATGGCCAACCTGGGTGATCGCCGCGCCGGTACGACCGAGCGGGGCCTACCGTTCTGCGACGCACCATGGAACTTCCGAAGGTGAGCGCGGTCAGATGCAGCACGGTACGGACGCACACAACCCACAACCGGTCTGGCCCGCGATGCCGCCCCAACCTGTCAGGGCCGACCGGGGCTCGCCGTCGAAGCTCGCGATCGTGAGCCTCGTCCTTTCCGGCATCGCCCTGATCGGCGTGATCGCGGTGCTGGTGTTGTTCCTCGGCGGAGGCCCTGATGGAGGCGGTCCGCTGACCGGGAAGCTGACCGGGAAGCTGGCCACCTCGTCGGCCGGTGTCCGGGGTGCGGACCTCGAGGACGTGGTGACGAACCGGATCACCGACGACGGCGGCGACGTCGGGGCGATGAGGTGCCCGGACGTCGCCTCGGTGGCCCAGGGCGTGGTCGCGGTCTGCCACGGTTCGATCAGCGGAGACGACTGGGCCGTGATCGTGTACTTCGAGGACGCGCAGGGCCACTACACCCTGGATCCGATCTAGGGTGCGTGGCGGCCCGACGGCTCGGGCCGCCACGCGGAGGGGCGGGTGCGCTCGGGGCTCAGGAGTTCGCGACGAACCTGCTCAGCCCGTCCACGAGGATCGTGCTGCCCTGCTCGGTGGCGTCGCGCTCCTCCGGGGTGTCACAGGTCTGGGACACCGTGATCTCGGATCGCTCGCCGCGGTCGTTGAAGTCGGCGGACATCACCACAGGGTCGGGCCGGCCGGGGACCTCCATACCGAGGACGAGGCGGCGGTTCTCCGCGACCTCGAGGTAGGAGCCGGCGAGCGGGAACTCCCCGCCGGGGGTGACCATGGTGGCCTTCCACCTGCCACCCGGCCGGACGTCCATCTCGACCGAGCCGGGGACGGCGTTCGCCCACTGGGCGTACTGCTCGGGGGTCGTCCACGCTTCCCACACCCTGGCGACCGGCGCGTCGAGCGTGCGGGTGTGGTTGTAGGTGTAGCCCTCCGTCATCGTGAATCTCCTTCTGCACATGGGGTCTGCGGTGCATGCGGTGGTGTCCGTCGAGTGGTCGTAGCCACGGCCACTGCCGCTGCCCGGCCTTCCGGACGAGCACCATCGTCGGCCGACGGGCGTGGCCAGGCATCCGTGGCCGCCACGGATCCGCCACGGATCCGCCACGGACCCACCACGGATTCACCACTGGACCGCTGCGCACCGTCAGGCGGATACGGTGCACTCGTGGGGGAGGCAAGGACCGGCGCGGCCCCGGTTTCCGAGCGGGAGGCCGAGGTGCTCGGCCTGTTGCGTGCCCGGCTGTCCAACGCCGCGATCGCCGGCCGGCTGCACATCTCGGTCCGCACGGTGGAAAGCCACGTGTCCTCCCTGCTGCGCAAGTACGGCGTACCCGACCGGGCAGCCCTGGCAGCACTCGCCGGCGCGCCGGACGGCGCCACCGGCAGCGGCCCGGATGGTGCGACGGCGGGTTCGTCCCCTGCTCAGATCGTCGGCCTGCCCGTACCCCGGACTCCCTTCATCGGCCGGGTACCCGAGCGGGACGCGATCCTGTCCGCGCTGCGGACCGAACGTCTGGTCACGCTGCTCGGCCCGGGTGGGGTCGGCAAGACCCGGTTGGCGGCGAGCGCGGCGTGGGTGGCGGGCCCGGCGTTCCCTTCCGGCGGTGCGTTCGTGGACCTGGTTCCGGTGGGCGCGGAGTTCGTCGTACAGGCCGTCGCGGCCGCCCTCGGTGTCACCGAGTCGGGCAGGCAGACGTTGATGGAGGGGATCGTCCGCCGCCTCGGCGTGGGCCGCTCGCTGCTGGTGCTGGACAACTGCGAGCACCTCGTGGAGGCCGTCGCCGCGTTCGCCGACCGGATGCTCTCCGGCTGTCCCGAGCTGACGGTCCTGACGACGAGCCGGGAGCGGCTGGCTGTGCCCGGTGAGCGGGTCCTGCCGGTGGCTCCGCTGCCGCTCGGGTCTGACGCGGAGGAGCTGTTCCGGGTACGCGCGGCAGCGGTCGATCCCGACGTCGTGCTGGACCCACCGGTCGTAGGGGAGGTGTGCCGGCGGCTGGACGGGATGCCGCTGGCGATCGAGCTGGCTGCGGCCCGGGTACCCGCGCTGGGTGGAGAGGGGTTGCGGGCCGGGCTGGACGACGCGCTCCGGCTCGTCTCCGGCGGCCGGGGCGCCCACGTACGGCATCGTTCGCTGCGGGACGTGATCAGCTGGAGCTACGGACTGCTCGACGCCGACGAGCGCGGGTTGTTCCGGCGGCTGGCGGTGTTCGCCGGGTCGTTCGACCTGGCCGCGGCGTCGGCGATGGTCCACGGCGGAGACGCGAGCGCGGCGGCCGACCTGCTCGGGCGGCTGGTGGAGAAGAGCATGGTCGTACGGCAGCGCGGTGCCCGGTGCAGCTGGCGGCTGCTGGAGACGGTCCGCGCGTTCGCTGCGGACGAGCTCCGGGCGAGCGCAGAGCTGACCGAGGTGCGCGGCCGTCACCTGGAGTGGGCGACCGGCGTCACCGCCGAGCTGGACCGGCGCCGGATCGCGGGCGAGCCGTGGCAGGACGACTTCGACGTGGTGGCAGACGACCTGCGAGCCGCCGTGTCGCACGCCTGGGCGAACAGATCGAGTCTCCCGGTGACCCTGACGGGGCGTGCACACGGCCTGGCCCGGTCCCTCGCTGCGCTGAGCTACGCCCGCAGGTTCGTCAGCGAGGCGACCCTGCACTTCAGGCAGGCGGCCGACCTCGCTCCCGCACCGGGTGACGCCGCCCGGGACCTGCGCGGCGCGGCCGAGACCACACTGGCCGGCCTCAACCCGGGCACCGAGGCGTTCGACCTGCTCGTCGCCGGTGCGCAGCGGGCCGGCGAGGCCGGCGAAGCCGACGTCCGGGCGAGGCTACTGGCCCGGGCCGTGGAGGCGGCCTGCAGATTCACCGCCGATCCGACGGCGGTTCCCCGCGAGCGGCTGACCCGGCTGCTGGCCGACGCGCGGGCCTGCGCCGATCCGGGCAACCCGGTGACGGCCGCAGCGCTGGCGGCGGCGGCCGCGTGGGCGGGTGGGTACACCCGGCGGGCGCCGGATCCCGAGACGGCGCGGCAGGCGGTGACGGCGGCCCGTGCAGCCGACGACGATCCGGTCCTGGTCAGCGCCTGCCTGGACGCGGTGAGCGCGGCGGCGATCCGGGCCGGCCGGCTGCGCGAGGCCCACCACGTGTCGGGGGAGCGGCTCCCGCTGGTGGACGAGATGGCGCGGGACGACCCTGCGGCGGGCGCGGAGATCGCCGACGCGCTCCACATGGCGGTGACGTACGCCGTCGCGGCCGGTGACCTGCCCGCCGCCAGGCCCGCGGCGGTCCGGCTGCACGCCGACGAGCTCGTCGGCAACCACCCGTACGCCTCCGCCGGAAAGCTGATCACCGTCCTCGCGTTGTGTGGGGCGTTCGGCGAGGCGCTGGACCACGCCGACGAGATGTGGGACGGCTGGCTGCGCGCCGGGCGACCGGTGTCGACCCCCCTGGCGCCGGCCGTCCTCTCGGTCGCGCTGGTCCACGGCCTGCGCGGCGACCAGGAGAGGTTCGCGGACTGGCGAGCCCGGGCCCAGCGGGTGAGCGGGGTCGGCGGGACCGGCGGCGCGACCGACCCGGCCGGCCCGGCCACCATGGACGACGCGCCCGGCGTCGCGTCGTTCGCTGCCTTCGTCGACGCGCGGATCGCGGTGCACACCGGGCGTCTGGACGACGCGGCGGAGGTGGTGCGGCGCGCGTTCGGGGCCTATCCGCTGAGCCGGCACGAGGCGTACGCCCACGCGGCCGGTGCGGAGCTGGCGGTGGTGGCGGACCTGCCGGATGCCGCCGGCCGGCTGGCGGAGGCGGCGACCTGGGTCGAGCAGAACGCCTGGGCGGCGGCGTGCCTCGCCCGTGCGCGGGGACGAGCATCCGGAGATCCCGCTCTGCTCGCCGAGTCGGCCGCCGGGTGGGAGCGTATCGGCGCCGCGTACGAGCTCCGCTACACCCGCGACCTCATCGGCGCGCCCGGCGCGCCCGGCGCGTCGGACCTGCCGACCGCCTCGACGCGGTGACCGGCACTCACGGCTTCGCGCGTACCGGCGCCTCCACGAACGCCTCGACCATGGTCGTCAGCCACTCGGCGCGCTCCATCAGCGCGAGGTGCCCGGTGCCCGGAAGCACGGCGAGCTGGGAGTTCGGAAGGCCGGCGGTGTCACCGGGGACCCCGCCGCCGAGCAGCCGGAACATCGACAACGCGTGCTCGGTACGCACGACGTCGGAGTCGCCCACGACGATCAGCGCCGGCGCCTTGATGGCCGCCACCGCCTCCTCCGGCCAGCCGACGAACTCCAGGTTGAGCCGCTTCACGCGTTCGATCAGCACCGGCCAGTCCTGCGGCCTGGGCGCGGTCCGCAGGTAGTCCTCCTCGAACGGGCTGCCCGCGAGGTGTTCGGGCTGGAGCGCGGCCATGTCCTCGACGACGCCGGGGTGGAAGCCGTCCCGGTCGTACGCGGGGGTGGCCAGCACCAGCTTGCGGACGAGCTCGGGATGGCGGATGGCGAGACAGACGGCGATGCCACTGCCCATGCTGAAGCCGAGGATGTCCGCGTCGTGTACAGACAGGTGGCGCAGCGCGGCCGCGGTGTCGTCGGCCAGCTGCTCGTAGGTGAGCGGGCGCTCGATGTCGCCGGTGTGGCCGTGCGCCTGCTGCTCGACGGCGACCACCCGGTGCCTCTCGGCCAGCAGGGGTAGGACTGCGCCGAACGACGTGCCGATCGTGGTGAGCGCACCGTGCAGCAGTACGAGAGGACGACCCTCGCCGTGCACCTCGTAGTACAGCTCCAGGCCGTTCACCGGCACGTAGCCGCTCGTGGCGGCGACTCCCGACGGTGTGCCCGACGATGTGTCCGGCCCCGCCGGTGGCGTGGGCGGCTCCGTGGTCGTGGAGTTGGTCATGGTGGTGCCTCCGTCCCGCGGGTCCCAGGCATGTCTTCCCGGTCCGCGAGGCCTCCGACCATGGATCCCCGAGGAAATTGTCGGTCGCCGGAAGATTTCCGCTGGTCAGACGGGGTTGACGCCGCCCCAGTGGCGCGGGTCGTCCCGGCGGTTGGGGAACGGCTCCGGCGGGTCGGTTTCGGCCGTTTCGACCCACTCTGCCGGCGAAACGCGCTCGGGCAGCTCGCCGAACCGGACGTACCGGAGGAACGCGAGTTCCTCGTCGGTGAAGCGTTCCCGGGGGCCGGTGGTGTCGGTCATCTGCGACCTCCTGCGGGGCGAGCGAAGCGGCTGCCTCCATTGTGCGCCCTGATCACCGCCCTGCGGGTGCGCGGGCGAGCACCCGCGCGAGGAAGCGCTCGAACGGCAGGCCGAGTCCCTGGGTGAGCAGGGGATCCGGACCGCCGTGGTACGCCAGCAGCCGGGAGCGCTCGTGCTCCAGCAGGGCCTGGAGGCACTCGGTCAGTTCGGGGGTCTCCCCGGACAGGTCGCGGGTCTCGCCCGGGTCGGCGCGCAGGTCGAACACCAGCGGGTCCGGACGGCGCGGGCGCCCGTAGAAGTCCGGCAACGGCGTGCCGTCGGCGAGCGCGGTGACCGGCTGGACCAGCTTGTGGTCAGGCGTACGCACCGACACCGAGGCCTGCCGGGTGGACTCCACCGACAGCACGTGCTCCCGGCCCGGCGCGGCGGGATCGGTCAGTACGGGCCGCAGGCTGGTGCCGGTCAGCGGGTACGCCGGCAACGGGATCCCGCCCAGGTCGCACAGCGTCGGCAGCAGGTCCTCGTGCGAGACGAGGGCGCCGCGCCTGCCCGGTGGCAGGCCGGGCACGCGCATCATCAAGACCGTGCGGGTCACCGCGTCGTACAGGCCGTGGTGGTCGAAGTGGAAGTCGCCCTCGCCGAAGCACTCGCCGTGGTCGGACAGGACGACGAACACCGTGTCGTCCCACAGGCCGAAGCTCGTGAGGCCCTCGACGAGCCGGGTCACCTGCGCGTCGACCTGGCTGATCTCGCCGTCGTACTGCGCGAGGACGTACGCATAGTCGTCCGGGTGCCGCAACCGCATGTCTGCGAGGAACGCGTCGTAGTAGCCGGGCGACAGGGCCCGGACCTCGGCGAGGTCGAACGGCCCGGACCCCGGTTCGTAGTGGAGGGTGTCGTACGGCGGCCGCGGACCGTAGGGCGTGTGCGGGTCCCAGTAGTGCACGAACAGCAGCAGCGGGTCGTCCCCGGGAGCGTCCGAGGCGTCCGCCGCCAGCGACAGCGCCGCGTCGGTGATGCGGGCGCTCTGGTCACCGAACGGCGTGTAGACGAAGCCGGAGTACTGCTCGAACCCACGGGCGAACCAGCTGCCCCGGCCGGATCCCTGCACGACGAGGTTGTCGCACGCCGCGGTGTGGTAGCCCGCGTCCTGCGCGAGCTGGGGCAGGCTGGCGATCCGGGGACCCATCCGGTGCCGGGCCGGGTGGGTGACGACCTGGTGCACCAGCGGGTGCAGGCCGGTGAGCAGCGTGGTGAACGCCGGCGTGGTGGGAATGCCCGCCGCGCAGAACGCGTCGAAGACGACGCTCTGCGCGGCGAGCGCGTCCAGGCCCGGAGACGTCGGGCGCCGGTAGCCGTAGCACCCCAGATGGTCCGGACGCAGGGTGTCGATCCCCACCACGACGATGTGCGGACGCCTTCGCACGTTGGGTTCGGCTCCGTTCGGTGATTCGGTGCGCGGTGATTCGGTGCGCGGTGGCCGAGCCGATCTCAGCGGCCGGCGTTGAGTTCGCTCGGGTCGGGGATGTTGGCCGCGCCGCCCCCGGAACCGACGCGGTCGCGCAACGGCGTCGCCCCCGCGCCGACCACCTCGTCCGGCCTCGGCTGACCGATCGCCGACGCGCACGCGCCCTGCTCGGCCACCGGGTCCCGGGTCTTCCCCGTCTCGGTCAGCCGCCGACCGAGCCACGCGTCCAGCCGGTCCGACAGCTCCTTCACCACGGCGGGTTCGCTCTCGGCGATGTTGTCCTGCTCGCCCGGATCGGCGTGCAGGTCGTACAACTCCACCATCGGCCGCCCGTGCGGGTCCGGCTCGATCGCCCGGATGAACTTCCACCGGTCGGTGCGCAACCCGCGCTTGACTTCCCAGGTCGCCTCGGACAGGTAGACGGTGTCGTAGTTGCCGTCGCGTACGCCGGACAGCACAGGGAACAGGCTCAGCCCCTCCATGTGCTCCCGCTGCGGAATGCCCACGGCGTCGAGCAGGGTCTGCGCGACGTCGAGGTTCTGCACCAGTCCGGGTATCCGCCTGCCCGCGGGCAGCGTCCCCGGCCAGGAGATGATCAGCGGGATGTGGACGTTCCCCTCGTACAGCCCGTGGTGGTCGAAGTAGCCGAGCTGTTCGTTGAGGACCTCGCCGTGGTCGGCGGTGATCACCACGATGGTGTCCTCGCGGACGCGTTCGAGCGCGGCGAAGACGCGGGCGAGATCGTCGTCCATGTAGCGGATCTCACCGTCGTACAGGTCGATCACGTGCTGGGCGTCGGTGACGCCGGGCATCCAGTCGTGGAAGTACCACTTGAACGGTTCCCAGCTCCACGCCTCGTCCATGCTGTGGTTGTCCGGGTCGTACGGGTCCCGGCCGCTGTCGGTGTAGAGGTCCTCGTAGCCGGGCGGCGGGAGGTAGGGCGTGTGCGGGTCCCAGTAGTGCAGGAAGCAGAAGAACGGCCGTTCGCCGGCGACCAGGTCGTCCAGCACCGGCAGCGCGAGGTTGGTCACCGTCTCGGCCTTGCGCAGCACGGTCGGGTCGGAACGATCCCATCGGTACTGCTCGTAGCGTTCGTAGCCGCGGGTGAAGTGCCGGCCCATGTTGTCCACCGCCGCGGTGGCGTATCCGTTGTCCCGCAGGATCTCCGGCAGCAGGCGTACACCGTCGGCGACCGGCACGCCGCCGCCGATGTTGACGATGTCGTGGGTGATCGCCTCCTTGCCGGAGAACAACGTGGTGAAGCTCGGGTGGGTGGGGATGTTGGGCGCGATGCAGCGTTCGAACACCACGCCCTCGGAGGCGATCGCGTCGATGTTGGGGCTGGTGTCGCGGCCGTAGCCGTAGCAGCCGAGGTGGTCCGCGCGCTGGGTGTCCAGCGCGATCAGGACGATGTTCGGTCGCCTGCGGCCGGCGGACGGCGTGCGCTCGGCGTCGTCGGTCATCCGGCCACCTCCTCGATGGTGCCGTTCTCGAAGGACCGGATCGCCGCCTCGATGACTTCCTGCGCGGCCAGGCCGTCCTCACCGGAGGCGTCCAGCGGACCGCCGGCGGCGACCTGCGAGACGAACGCGTTGATCCGGTTGCGGAACGTCTCGTTGAAGTTGCCCATCCCGCCCATGATGGAGTTCTCCACCACCAGCTTCTCCGGCGACGTACGCGGGAAGAACTCCAGCTTCTGGTAGACGTTCTCGATCACCAGCCGGCCCGCGCTGCCGCCGACCTCGCACCGCTCGATCGGGTGCAGGCCGCTGGCGTCGTAGCTGCCGGTCAGGTGACCGACCGCACCGCTGGCGAACTGCACGTTGACCGACGCGTTGGACCAGATCTGGCGGCCCGGGCCCTTGTGGCAGAAGGCCTGCACCTTCGCGATCGGCCCGCCGAAGTAGCGCATCACGTCGATCGAGTGCGGGTGCAGCGCCCGCAGGTGGAACCACGGCGAGCTCTCGTTCGGGTTGTTGATCCACAGCGCCATGTTCAGGAACAGCACCTCGCCGAGCGTGCCGTCCTCCTGCAGCTTCTTGGCGCGTTCGGCCGCGGGGGTGAAACGGTGGTTGAGGTTGACGCCCATGAGGACGCCGCGCTCCTTGGCCGCCCGCACCATCTCCCGGGCGTGCTCGATGTTGTTGGAGATCGGCTTCTCCACCAGGACGTGCACGCCGGCCTCGATCGCCTGCATCGTCGGCTCGTGGTGGTGACCGCCGTTCTCCGGTCCGGCGGTGGCGATGCTCACCGCGTCCGGGCGTTCGGCGGCGAGCATCTCACCGAGGTCGTGATAGGCGGGTACGCCGTAGGTCTTGGCCACCGGGTCGACCCGGCCGGCGTCGATGTCGCACAGGGCGACGAGCTCGGCGTCGGGGTTCTCCGAGTAGTAGCGGGAGTGCGTCTTGCCGATGTTGCCCAGGCCGACGACTGCGACACGCAACATGGGTCTCCTTTTCGAAGGGGTAGGAGCAGAGTCGGGTCCGGCCGGGTCAGCCGAGCTCCTGCAGGCAGCGGTTGAGGTAGCCGCGGGTCTCCGCCGCGATCGAGGTGGCCTGCGGCAGGGTGTACGACGCGGCGCCGATCACCTCGAGGTTGAGCGGTCCGGCGTACCCGACCTCCTTCAGCGCACGCAGGGTCGCCGGGATGTCGACGGTGCCGCGGCCGGGCACCTGGGTGGGCGGCGGGCCGACCAGGCGTTCGCGGGACGCGCAGTCGCGGAAGTGGCTGGTGATGATGCGCGAACCCCACTGGCGGGCCACGTCGTCGGGGTCCTCGTCGGCGCGGTAGAGGTGGCTCGGGTCGAAGTTCAGCCCGAGTGCCGGGTGGTCGACCTCGGCGGTCAGCCGCAACGCGGTCGCCGCGTCGAAGATCGCCTGCCCGACGTGGGGCTTCACCGCGAGCCGGCAGCCGTGGTCGCGGGCGACGTCGGCCAGCCGGACGACGTTCGCGATCGCCTCCTTGGTGGACTCCTCGTCGCCGGACTTCCCACCCGACCCGACGTTCACGATGTCGATGCCGATCGTCGCCGCGAGCTCGCAGACCCGGGCCAGCCGTTCGGGGTCGGTGGTCGCGGCCTCGACGGCGGTGGCGGTGAGCCCGGCCGCCTCGACCCGCTTGCCGACTACCTCCGCGCCGCGGGTGCCCTGGTCGACGGAGAGGTGCTCACACATGCCCTTGATCGCGGCGAGCTCGACGTACTCGTAACCGGCGAACGCGATCTGGTCGAGCGCGTCCTGCACGTCGAATCCGGCGAACAGCACCGTGTTGCATCCGAGCTTCACAGGTCACCTTCTCTTTCGGGTTTCGTCGTGACTGTCGTGCCTGCCACGTACGTTCGAACAGGTTGGGCAGGTTCAGCAGATGCGGTCCTTCTGCCAGCGGATCGACTCGTCCCACTCGCTGCGCCGCAGGTTCAGGTCGCGCCAGTACCAGCGCACGTCGCCCGGGGACCAGCTACGGCCGGAGCCGGACGTGGCCGGCGCGTACGGGTCCGGCCAGTCCGCGTACACCTCGTCCCAGCCCAGTACGTCGCAGTGCACCCGCAGCGATCCCTCGTGCAGCGGATCCGCCGCCGGCTGGTAACGGAAGTCGCAGGACAGCCGCACCCGGTCGATGGCCGCGTGCGGCAACGCACGGTGGACGGTGTGGCTGGAGAAGGTCAGTACGTCGCCGGCCGCGAAGTCGCCCTGCGCCCACGGCAGGTCGAGGTCGCACAAATACGCCTCCAGGCCGCCGGCGCCCTCGGCCGCGTGGTAGGACATCAGGCCCTCGCGGTGCGAGCCGTCCAGCACGGACAGGCCGCCGAGCTCGCGCGGGCAGTCGCCGAGCGGGAACCACGCCGTCCACACCCGCGGCGTTCCCTGGATGTGGATGAAGTCCTGGTGCGGTGGCGTCGGCCGGGTGACCCCGCCCGGGATCACCACCCGGGCGATGTTGCGCGGATGGGGGAGTACGTCCTCGCCGAACAGGTTCCGGTAGACCGCGAGCAGCCGTGGATGGTGGGCGAGTTCGTGGAACTCGCGTACCCGCTGGATGTCGGCGTAGGCCGCTCTGGTGATGCCCACGCCGCAGAAGGCCGTCTCCTCACGCGGCACCCGGTCGAACGCCGCGACGTCGGCGATGCCGTCCGAGACCGGCGTTCCGTCGACCAGCCAGCCGTACCGGCGGACAATCTGCAGGAACCGCCGGCGCAGGTCGAGCACGTCGTCGACGGGCAGCAGTCCGCGGAAGAACAGGTAGCCGTGCTCGTCGGCGCGGGCCCGCAGCGCGGCGGGGTCGTCGAGGAGTGCGGAGGAGTCGAGGAAGTCCGCGGTGCGCGCCGCCGTAGCCGGCGTGGCCGGTGTCGTCGGTGTCGTCGCCGGTGTGGTCATGGTCGCTCCCGAGTGCGCGTTCGCTCCCGATCGGCGGATGCGTCCAGCCCACCACGCACCGGGGCCGTCGCGACATGGTCTGGGCTGTCGAAGACTGGAGGATCCACGCATGACAGGTCCGTTGCCGGACGTGGCGCCGCGGGCAGCCTCGGGAACCACCGCGGTGACCGAACCGGCACGGGCACCGAAGCCTCTCGGCGGGCCCCTCGGTCAGCCCCTCGGTCAGGCTCTCGTGCAGCCCCTCGATCCGGTTCGCACCCCGCCGGCGCCGCCCGCGTTCCCTGCGCTGCTGCAGGCCAACGCCGTGCAGTTCGGCCCCGGCGAACGCTTCGGCTTTCCCCGCGTGGAGTCGCGCATGGTGACCTGGTGCCGGGCCGGCCGGGGCGAGGCTCGGGTCAACGGGGTGCGCTGGTCACTGGTCCCGGGTGTGCTGCTCGTCCTGCCGTGGGGACACCGGATCCACTACACGGCGGCCGAGGTGGACCCGTTCCTGCTGGTCGGTGTGCACCTCGTACCGCGGCACGACGAGGGGTTCCCGCTGGAGCCGACGGTCCCGCACGACCCGAACCACCGCTACGCCGGCTGCCGCTGGCGGCGCGACGGCGAGCCCGACCTGGGTACGCAGGTGGTGGCCACGACCGCGGACGCCGCGCCGGGACTGGCGCAGCTGAGCGCGTACGCGGTGGAGGTGTGGCGGCGGGGTACGCCGTCGGAGGCGTCGATCCGGGCGCTCGGCACGATGATGGTCGACGAGCTGACCGGGCTGGCGTACCAGCTCGCCGCGCGCACCGGCGACCAGGCGGGGTACGCCGGACCGGCCGGCTTCGGGGGAGGCGTCGGCGGCGGCAGCTCCGACACCTGTGTGGTGCCGGACGAGCTGCGCCGCGTTCTGGCGTACGTCGAACACCATCTGGCCGACCGGCTCACCGTGGCCGGGCTGGCCGAGGTCGCCGGCTGCAGCGGGGCGACGCTGAGCCGTCGGTTCGACACCTATCTGCACCGGTCGCCGATGGGGTGGGTCCTCGACCAGCGGATCGAGCGCGCCCGCGGGCTGCTGCGCACCACGCCGCTGACGGTGGCCCAGGTCGCCCGGCGGTGCGGGTTCGCCGACGCGAACTACTTCTCCCGGATCTTCCGCGACCGCACCGGCCGCCCGCCCACCGCGTGGCGCCGCCGCGAGCGCCTGCTCTGACCCGGCGGCATTCCGACCTGAGGGCATTCCGACGGCATGCCGGCCTGAGGGCATCCGGCCGACCCGCTGACCGGGCCCGGCCACGGGAGCGTTCGGTCACGGATATGCTCGCCCCGAACCTGCCCGCGACGCCTGAGGAGCACCCCAGTGATCGCGTCTGTGAAGCCGGCCGCCGTCATCGTGCTCGCCGCCGGCGAGGGCAAGCGGATGAAGTCCCGGACCCCCAAGATGCTCCACCAGCTCGGTGGCCGCAGTCTGCTCGCCCACGCGGTCGGGGCCGGCCGCTCGCTGGAGCCCGAGCACCTCGTCGTGGTCGTCGGACACGCCCGCGAACAGGTGGCGGCTCATCTGGAGGCCGTCGACCCGGGTGCGCAGCCGGTGGTCCAGGCCGAACAACGCGGCACCGGCCACGCCGTCCGCACCGCCCTGCAAGCTCTTCCGCCACTACGCGGCACGGTGGTGGTCACGAACGGCGACGTCCCGCTGCTGCGGCCGGGGACGTTGCGCGCCCTGCTCGCCACCCACGAGGAGCAGGGAGCCGCCGCGACCGTACTGACCGCGCAGGTCGCCGACCCCACCGGTTACGGCCGGATCGTGCGTGGACCCGACGGCGCTGTGCGGGGCATCGTCGAGCACCGCGACGCCACCCCCGCCCAGCAGGCGATCGCCGAGATCAACTCCGGCATGTTCGCCTTCGACGCCGCCCGGCTGGCCGACGCGCTCGGCAGGCTCGACTCCGACAACAGCCAGGGTGAGGAGTACCTCACCGACGTCCTCGCGATCCTGGCCGCCGACGGGCACCGGGTGGGCGCGTTCGTCGCCGAGGACGAGACGGAGATTCTCGGCGTCAACGACCGCGTGCAGCTCGCCCAGCTCGGCCGGGTGCTCAACGACCGGATCCTCACCGAGTGGATGCGGGCCGGCGTCACGGTCGTCGACCCCGCGACCACCTGGGTGGAGGCGACGGTACGCCTCGAACCCGACGTCACGCTGCACCCGCAGACCCAGCTCAGGGGAGCGACGAGCGTCGCCTCCGGTGCCGAGGTCGGCCCCGACACCACCCTGACCGACGTCACGGTCGGCCCGGACGCCGCGGTGGTCCGCACCCACGGCGAGCGCGCGGTGATCGGCGCAGGCGCCAACGTCGGTCCGTACGCCTATCTGCGTCCCGGCACCAACCTGGGCGAATCCGGCAAGATCGGGACCTTCGTGGAGACGAAGAACGCCGAGATAGGCCCGGGCGCGAAGGTGCCGCACCTCACCTATGTGGGCGACGCCACCATCGGCGAGGGCACCAACATCGGCGCCGGGACGATCTTCGCCAACTACGACGGGGTGCACAAGCACCACACCGACGTGGGCCGGCACTCCTTCGTGGGCAGCGACTCCGTGCTGGTCGCGCCCCGCCAGATCGGCGACGGGGCCTACGTCGCCGCCGGTTCCACGGTGGTCAAGGACGTCGGGCCGGGCGAGCTGGCGGTCGCCCGCGGCCAGCAGCGCAACATCGGCGGCTGGGTCGCCCGCAAGCGTGCCGGCACCCGGACGGCCGAGGCCGCCGAGGCGGCGCAGCGGGCGCGGTCCGGCGAGCCGGCTACACCATCCGGGCGGGAGGCGACGGGGGAGACCGGCGCACCGCACGCGAACGGGACGAGAGACACTGGCGATGTCGATGACGCGCCGAAGAGGAGTGAGCAGTGACCGGGATGAAACTCACCACCCAGAAGAACCTCATGCTCTTCTCGGGTCGGGCTCATCCCGAGCTGGCCGACGAGGTCGCCGAGCTTCTCAAGGTCGACCTGGTGCCGACCACCTCGTACAACTTCGCCAACGGTGAGACGTACGTCCGGTTCGAGGAGTCCGTGCGCGGCTGCGACGCCTTCGTGATCCAGAGTCACCCGGCGCCGATCAACGAGTGGATCATGGAACAGCTGATCATGGTCGACGCGCTGAAGCGGGCCTCGGCCAAGCGGATCACCGTGGTGACACCCTTCTACGGCTACGCCCGGCAGGACAAGAAACACCGCGGCCGGGAGCCGATCTCGGCCCGGCTGATGGCCGACCTGCTCAGCACGGCGGGCGCCGACCGGTTGATGGCGGTCGACCTGCACACCGCCCAGACGCAGGGCTTCTTCGACGGACCGGTCGACCACCTGTTCGCCCTGCCCGTACTCGCGAGCTACATCGAGACCCGTGTGGACACCTCCCGGGTCACCGTCGTGGCGCCCGACTCCGGCCGGGTGCGGGTCGCCGAACAATGGGCCGACCGGCTCGGCGGCTGCCCGCTCGCGTTCATCCACAAGACCCGCGACGTCAACGTCCCCAACTCCGTGGTGGCCAACCGCGTGGTCGGTGAGGTCGAGGGCCGTACGGCAGTGGTGGTCGACGACATGATCGACACCGGCGGCACCGTGGTGAAGGCCGCCGAGGCACTGGTCGACGCCGGCGCCGCCGACGTGATCGTCGCCGCGACGCACGGCGTGCTGTCCGACCCCGCCGTCGACCGGCTGAAGAACTCCCGCATCCGCGAGGTCGTGGTCACCAACACGCTGCCGATTCCGCAGGAGCACCGCTTCGACACGCTGACGGTGCTGTCCATCGCCCCGCTGATCGCCCGGGCGATCCGCGAGGTGTTCGAGGACGGCTCGGTGACCAGCCTGTTCAACGGCGCAAGCTGATCACCTGCGGGTTTCTCATCCGCGACTCGGCGGACCCCTGCGCGTTCCCTGACAGGTCGACAGGTATTCTTTCCCGGTTGCCTCGGCGAGGGACGCCCGTTTCCGGCTCCGTGATCGACGCGGTTGCGGACATGTGCGCCGCCGAGCAGCCATCGACCGCAGCCGACGTCGCACGTTCTTGAGGAGTAGTTCCCGTGTCCGAGGTCAAGATCAAGGCCGAGTCCCGCACCGAGTTCGGCAAGGGTGCGGCACGACGGATCCGACGCGCGGGTCTCGTGCCCGCCGTCCTGTACGGCCACGGCAGCGCTCCGGTGCACATCACGCTGCCGGGTCACGAGCTGATGCTCGCGCTCAAGACCGCCAACGCGCTGTTCGACGTGGACCTGGGTGAGCGCAGCGAGCTCGCGATCCCCAAGCAGGTTCAGCGGGACCCGATCAAGGGCTTCCTCGAGCACGTCGACCTGCTGATCGTCCGCCGCGGCGAGAAGGTCGTCGTCGAGGTCCCGGTGACGCTGACCGGCGAGGCCGCACCGGGCTCCCTGGTCTCCACCGAGCACACCACTCTGTCCGTCGAGGCCGAGGCCACGCACATCCCCGCGGGGATCGAGGTCTCCATCGAGGGGTCGGAGGTCGGCACGCAGATCCTGGCCAAGGACATCCCGCTGCCGCGCGGCGTGACCCTGCAGCTGGAGCCGGAGACGCTGGTCGTCAACGTCGCCGCCGCGCCGACCGCCGAGCAGATCGAGGGCGAGCTGGCCGAGGCCGGTGTCGGCGAGGGCGAGGGTGCCGAGGCTGCCGCGCCCGAGGCGACCGAGGAAGGCGCCGGCGAGGAGTCCTCCGGCGAGCAGGAGTAGTCGAGCCGTACGCCGGCGCGACCTGCGTAAGCCTTCATGTCCGACAGTAGGTCCGAAAGCCCATGGCTGGTCGTGGGCCTGGGCAACCCCGGGCCCACGTACGCCGCCCATCGGCACAACATCGGCCAGCAGGTCGTCGACCTGCTGGCCACCCGGGTGGGCGGAAAGATGAGGCCCCACCCACGTGGCCGCGCGGACGTGCTCGAAGGTCGTCTCGGCGGCGTTCCCGGCGTACGCGTCGTCCTGGCCCGGCCCCGCTCCTACATGAACGAGACGGGTGGCCCGGTTGCGAGTCTGGCCACCTTCTACAAGGTTCCGCCCGAGCGCGTGGTAGCTGTCCACGACGAGCTCGACATCCCGTTCGGCGCGCTGCGGCTCAAGCTCGGTGGCGGCGACAACGGGCACAACGGTCTCCGATCGATTCGCCGCTCTCTCGGCACCGGAGAGTTCCACCGGGTCCGGTGCGGCATCGGCCGCCCGCCCGGACGTCAGGACCCGGCCGACTTCGTTCTGTCCGGCTTCTCCGCGGCCGAGCGCAAGGAAGTTCCGCTGTTCGTCGACAACGCCGCCGACGCTGTGGAGGCACTGGTCGCCGAGGGGCTCGACCGTGCGCAGAACACCTGGCACGGCTGACTTTCCGGGCCTGCCCGCCCCTTCGATGCCCGTGAGGGTTGACCACGACGTTCAGGTCACGGTTCGATCTCGCATGCAACTTTCTCCGTCACCGGGGAGTCGGTGGGTACGTAGGTGCCGGCTTCGCGCCCGGGGGGTGCGTGGAGCCGGCATTTTAATGTTTACCCTCCGGCCCACTGGGAACCCCTTTTTGTCGGACACACAGCTTCGTTTGGCTGAGGCCGACAACGACCCCTGCCTATGGTGAATGAATTGGCCAGACGGGAGGGGCCATCGTGTTTCGGAAACTTTTTCTCGCAGTAGTACTCGTGGTCGTGCTGATTGCCGGTGCCGCCTGCCAGCCCGGCCAGAAGTCGACGCCGGCGGGGAAAGTCGTGAAGAGCACCTGCGGTGTGGGCACAAAGCTCACGCCGAAATGTGGCGCGTGGTGGGGCGTTGCCGCCAATCCCCTTGCCGGGGAAAGCTGGGACCAGGCGCTGACGAATTTCGAGAACCAGATTCAGCGTCCGGTGAACATCGCGCACTACTACCACTCGTCCGGGCAGTTGTTCCCGACGGCGACGGAGATAGCCCGGGCCAACCAGGCAGGCAAGGGACGCCTGCTGTTGATCAACTACAAGCCCGAGGGCGGGAAGACCTGGGCGCAGGTGGCAGCCGGTGCGCAGGACCAGAGGCTGGACGAGCTGGCGGCGTACGTCAAGGCCCACTTCAACCAGCCCTTCTTCCTTGTCATCCACCACGAACCGGAGAACGAGGTCGTTCAGACGTCGGGATCCGGCTACTCCGCACAGGACTACCGCGCGATGTATCGCCACGTCGTGCAGCGGTTGCGCGGGAACGGAGCCACCCAGATCGTCACCGTGATGAACTACATCGGGTTGCCGACGTGGGGCTCGAAGTCGTGGTTCGAGGACCTCTACCCCGGCAACGACGTGGTCGACTGGATCGCCTATGACCCGTACATCTTCGGTAGTGGCGATTACTGGGGCCCCGTTTCCGATCTCTTCAATCGGAAGTTCTCGCAGTACCCGAATTGGCCCGGCTTCTACACCTGGGCCACGCAGTTCGCGCCCGGAAAGCCACTGATGCTCGCCGAATGGGGAGTCGCCGAGCAGCCAGGAAATCCGGCCGGAAAACCGGATTTCTTCAAGGCCGTGGGTTCACAGGCGAAGAACTGGCCTGCGGTGAAGGCGATGGTGTACTGGAACGCCGCGTCCGACCGGACGGTCGGGGCGACCCGCATCGACTCCACGACGGCGTCGTTGCAGGCGTATCGCACCACGGGGCTGTTGCCGTACTTCAACCCCTAGGCCGATCAGGAGAGCGCTGCGGAACCACCACCGACTGGCCCTTACGCCAGGCGTGCCGGCCAGCGGTGGTTTCCCTAGAGCGGTGGGTCGTCCGGACGTGCGGAGCGGATCCCGGCGAACAGGTGCCGGCCGTAGTTGTCGGCGTACGGCGCCACCGCGTCCTCGTCCGGTCCGAGGTCGACCACCCGGTCGAAGCTCGTGTGAGTGGTGAGGAAGCGGTGGACGTGCTCGGTGTCCCAGCCGCGCAGCGACCGGGCGAACCACGCCTCGTGCTCCTGGCCGGTGTCGAGGAACAGCACTCGCCCGGTCACCGAATCCAGGAGTCCGGCCAACTCCTCCGCGGACACGCTGGCCCGGCCGAGGACGAAGTGGTGCAGCAGGCTGAAGCAGGACACCACGTCCCACTTCCGGCCGGCGTCCCGGGCCGCGCGGAGGAACTCCACGGCGTCGCCCACGGTGATCCTGGCCGGGTCCAGCCCGTAGACGCCGGCGGCGAGCCGCGGTGCCAGGGGGTCGCGTTCGATGCCCTCGGCCGCGAACCCGCGCTCTTCCATCCGGTGGACGAACCACCCGTAGCAGCAGGCCACGTCGAGGTAGCTGTGGCCGGGCCCGTCGATGCCCTCGGTCGCCAGCCGGCGTTCCATCATCGACAGCCGGTCGGTGCAACGGCGTACGGTCGTCCAGCTGCGCTGCAGTTCGGGTGCGTCGATCGGCTGGTACAGCTCCTTCTTCCCGCCGATCCAGCTCATCTGCCCCAGCAGGTCCTGCAGCGGCGTCGTCACCGCAACGCGCTTCACCTTCACCGAGGCGGACTCCGCGCCGCGGTGCGCGAGCAGGGCCAGGCGGTGGTGGCCGTCGAGCACCTGGAAGCAGTCGGAGTCGCGGATCGGTGCCACCAGGATCGGGTCGGACGGGCCGCTCTGCCCGGCCCGCACCAGCTCCCCGCCGCTGTCAGGTGTCGATGCGGTCGCAGGGCCGGTACCCGGACCGTTCGTCGGGCCATTCGTCGCGCCGGTCGTCTGCACGGTGCCCGTCGCTCGATCGGGGCCGGCCGCGCCGGCGACGGCGGTTCCCACCGCCGTACCGACCGCGATCGGCGACGGCACGCCCCCGGGCGGGCCGGCGGCTGCTGCCCGGGCAAGGAACGACCGGGCGACCTCGACGACACCGCGTTCGTCGGTGGCCCAGAAGTAGCGTCCGGTCAGCAGCAGGCAGCGGCGGGCGTGTTCGGCGTACGGCGAGGCGAGGATGGCCTCGTCGGTCAGCTCACCGTGCTCGGCCGCCAGGCGGAGCAGGTCGGCGTGCGGCCCGCGGGTGATCGGCGTGGATGCCCACAGCAGGTCGTCGAACTCCGCCGCGTAGGGGGCCGCTGGTACGCCGTCCTGGATGCCGAGCAGCAGCCGGTCCAGCGGCACCCGTGCCAGCCCGGGCCTGCGGAGCACCAGCGTGGACAACGCCACCCGGGCGCCCTGAGGAAGCGGTAACCGGCGCAGCGCGTTCACGCCGGCCAGCAGGGTCTCCCCGGCGGTCTGCCGGGCCCGGCCGTGCAGGCGCCGCACCGGAGCGCCGATCCGGCCCATGGGTATGCCCGCCAGCGCCGTTTTGAACGCCGCGAGCTGCAGGTGGTTTCGGCCCTTCCACAACAGCGCGGCGTACACCGCACACATCGGGACCAGCCAGCCGATCACCACACCGACGTTCATCGGTGCGACGAGGTGCACCAGCAGCGGAACCACACCGAAGCACAGACCCGCTGATGCGGCGACCCACAGCACGGGCGGGCCGAACGACATCACGCCGTACGCCCGCCGCACCTGCACCATCGGCAGCGTGTTGCGGACCGCGAGCGCGGCCGCCCACGCGATCGCCGCACCGGTGATGCCGAGCCGGGGAACCAGGAGGACGACGAGCACGACGTCGACGACGAGGGCGGCGGCGTTGTTGACCAGGCTCTGCCGACTGCGCCCGGCCATGAGCAGGACGACGTCCACCGAACCCGTGGCGGTGGTGGCCAGCATGGCGAGGGCCAGGATGACGACCGTGGCCCGGCCGGCTTCGTACCCACCGCCGAACACCTTCAGCAGCACCGGTGCGGCGACCGCACTGCAGAGGTAGATCGGCCACGCGAGCGCCATCAGCCACGCGGTCGACGCCGAGAACGCCTCGCGAACCCCCGCCAGGTCCCCGCGGGCGAACAACCCCGCGAGCTGCGGCTGCAGCACCTGCTGGATGGCCTGGACACCGAGCTGGCCGAGGACGAGGAAGCGGGTCGCGGCGGTGTAGACGGCCGCGTGCCGCGGGGACAGCAGCGCGGCGACCAGGACGATGTCGGAGCGCTGCAGCGCGACCTGGCAGATCCGGCCCAGCGCACGGGGGGCGGTGAATCCCCAGAAGTCACGGGCGAGGGTGGCCGGCGGCGCGACGTCTCCCGGCGTCGGGCCGAGGGGGTCGCCGGCCGGGTCGGCCTGCAGCCTGGCCACGAGCGAGCGGTACCACCACGCTACGCCGAGCAGGCCGACGGCGTACGGCGCGACCCAGGCGACCGCCAGCCACACCGGGCCGGCGCCGACGAGCAGCACGACCACGATGCAGAGAATCTGCCCGGGCAGCCGGCCGAGCTTCTCCACGATGACGTTGGGCCGCATCGTCTGGTGTGCCTGGGTGGCGGCGAGGATCGTGTCGTACGCCGTGGCAACCGGCAGGCTCACCGCGAGCACGCGCAGCATCGCCGTCATCGTGGCGCCGTGCTCCGCGCTCGTGACGCCGCCGCTCTCACCGGTGCCCAGCACGGTCGCGAGCCACGGCGCGACCAGCCACACCACCACCGCGGCGGCGGCACTCAGCCCGAGGACGGGACGCAGGGCGATCCACACCGTGCGCACCGCGCCGGCGAGACTGCCGGCGGCGAGCTGGCGCTGGATGGTGTGCGCCAGGCCGACGTCGGTCCCCAGGCCGGAGATCGCGGTGACGATGAGGAAGAACGACGTGGCCGCGAACAGCATCCCGGCGACGTCCTGGGGGACGCCGTTGGCGACCACCACGACCAGGGCGATGCTCGCCGCCCCGCCGACGAGCGTGCCGGCCAGGTTGAGGATTCCGTTGCGTGCCAGCCGTTGGATGGATGGCGTACTCGCTGTACTCGACGTAGCAGCCGCAGTCACCGAACTCACCGCGTGTATCTCCCTAGGACCGTGGCCGGTCGAGTGGTTCGTCGACCGTGGTGTCCGCGGTCGGGTTGGACGACCAGTGGCCGCCGTTGGTCGGACGAGCTCCGGCCGGAGGGGGCCCGGCCTGCCGGGTGTATTCGGGGGAGCGGGGCCGTACGGCCTGGCCGTGGGCGGGCCGGCGGCCACCCGCCTCGCGTCCCCGGCGTTCCTCCCGGCGTTCCTGGCGGCGCGAGTGCCCGCCTCCGCCGCGGCGCGCCGACACCCCCTCGACCATCACGGCGCCGAGCAGCACGGCGTGGACGTGCTCAAGTGCCGCGGTCGCGACTGTGAGCTCGGTACGGGTGGTGACGCCGACCGCGCCGACGAGCACCACGCCGTCGGCCAGCGAGGCCAGTGCCTGCCCGTCGGCTCCGGCGGCCGGCGGTCCGCAGAGAATCACGTAGTCGTACCACTCCCGAAGCCGGGTCAGGGTTGCCCGCATGGGCTCGGAAAGCAGTTGGTCCATGGTCTGCCGGGCGGGATAGCCGAGAGGGAGCACGGCGAGGTTGTCCTCGGGCTGGACCAGCAGTTCGGTCAGGTCGGCGATACCGGCCAGGAGTTCGGACAACCCGGGAAGCTGCGAACCGCCGCCGACGAGCAGCCGGGACACCTCGCCGGTGGTGTCGACGACCGCGACGCCGAACCCTGCCCGGGCCAGACCCACCGCGAGCCCGGCGGCCTCGGGAGCCGCGCCGATTCCGTCCGACATCCCGGTCACCGTGAGCGTCACCGGCGGGACGTCGGTGCCGGTGATGATCGACGTACGCAGCGCGCGGTAGGGCTCGGACAGGTCGATCGGGTCGGTGGTGGATCGGCGCAGCCGCATCCGCCGGCCCGAGCCGACCAGCCCGAGCAGTTGGACGCCCAGATGCTCGACGTCGTAAGGGTGGTGCAGCCGCGGGTCGACCCGCGTCCGGAGCAACGCGAGAGCCACACCGAGCAACAGGCCGGCGACCGCGCCGGCGCCACCGAGAACGATCGCGTCGCGGGGCCCGGTGCCCGAGTCCGGTGCCGCGGAGCTGATCACCTGGCCGGGCCACTGGTCGCTCGCGGTAAGGGTGCTGGTCTCGCTCTCCAGGCTGGCCAGCTGGGAGGCCAGTGCGCTCAGGCGTTCGGCGAGATAGGCCCGCCGGGAATCGCTCGTGTCCGTCCGGCCCATCTCGTCGCTCAGCTCGTCCAGCGACCGCTGGGTTCTGGTCTGCTGCTGGTGGATCTTGCTCAGCCGGGAACTGATGATCGAGTTCGCACGCCGTTCGCGATAGGAGAGATAGGAGTCGGCGAACGCCTGCGCACCACGGACCGCGTCGCGGGAGGAGCGGGCGGTGTACGACACCTTCAGGACCTGCGTGTTGGTGGGGTTCTCCACCGCGACGTGAGTGCGGATCTCCTCCACGCTCTGCGACAGGTGCAGCCGTCGGCGAACGTCGGAGGCCACGCCGTTGGTGCCGACGAGCTGGGCCTCGGTCTGGAGGTTCACGAGTTGGTCGCCGCGGCCGTCGGGGGTGTACGGATTGCCCTGGAGAGGGCTCAACAGGATCGAGGAGCTCGCGGTGTAGTGCAGACCATTGCGCAGTGCCACCCCGGCGCCGGCCGCTCCGAACACCACGCCGAGGACGACCAGGAGAACGAGATGACGGCGGAGCGCGTCGAGTACGAACGACGTGAGCGCGGACGCGTTGTCGTCGTCGCGCATGAACCCCCCAACTCCCGTGCCGTGCTGGACCGACGGTAGACCAGCAGCCCGTGTTTCGGTGCCGTTTGGGACGATTGTTGCCGGTCGGCAACGGTCCTGCGCCGCCGGGTGCTTTCCCCTATCTTCTGAGCAAGAATTGGTTTATGAGACCCATAAGCGGTGGGTAGTACCTAGCTCCAGCAAGTGTTCTGGGACCTTCTCCGCCACCACGACGTTCAATCGCAGCCCCACCACTCACCTCCGAAGGCAAAAGATCACCTATTTCGGCACTTTCCACCACGCACCGTGCTCAGAATCGTCGGGGGGGCGAACATGCACGTGATCAACGAGGCCGCACCGGCCGAAGAGGCAGTGACCACGTCACCGCAGCGCCTGCTCCTGGTGGGTTCCAGCGGCGGTCACCTCGCCCAGCTCCTCGCCCTGAAACCCTGGTGGGAGGGGCGGGAGAGAACCTGGGTCACGTTCGCCACCCAGGACGCCAAGGCGAGGCTCCGCGACGAGCAGGTCGCGTGGGCGTACTTCCCGACGACCCGCAGTCTGCGCAACCTCGTACGCAACCTTGTGCTGGCCGTGCGCGTCATCCGTCGTGAACGCCCCGACCTCGTCGTCTCCACCGGTGCGGGTGTGGCGTTCCCGTTCTTCCTTGTCGCCCGGCTGATGCGGATCCGGACCGTCTACCTCGAGGTGTACGACCGGCTCGACAGCCGCACCCTCACCGGGCGGCTGTGCCGGCCGCTGTCGTCCCTTTTCTGCGTCCAGTGGGAAGAGCAAGCCACGCTTTACAAGGGCTCCCACGTGGTGGGAACCCTCCTCTGAACCAGGCGGAGCAACATGCGAGTCCTCACCATGGTGGGCACAGACCACCACCCGTTCCACCGCCTCGTTCGCTGGGTCGACGAGTGGAGCAGGCGGTTCCCTGCCGACGACTGCATGATCCAGTACGGCACGTCCATGCCTCCCCGCCACGCCCGTGGCCTGGCCTACGTCGAACCCGACGAGCTCAACGCCTGGATGGACAAGGCCCAGGTGCTCGTGTGTCACGGCGGGCCGACCACCATCGTCGAGGCCCGGCGTCTCGGCCGCCGCCCGATCGTCGTACCGCGGCGGTCGCGGTGGGGCGAGCACGTGGACGATCATCAGTACCTCTTCACCGACCGGCTCGCGCAGACCGGCCAGGTACTCACCGCGACCACCCAGCACGAGTTCGAGCTCCTGCTGGACGCGGCGCTGGCCGATCCGGTGATGGTGCGGCGCGGCGACACCGACGACGACCGGAAGACGGCCGCGACCGTGCAGCGGTTCGGCTCACTGGTGGCCGGTCTCTTCAGTTAGGGCAGGACAGACCCTAAATTCCGCGGCCGGCCGAGTTCGCCAGCCGCATCGCCCGGTCGGCGGACACGAACCGCAGCGCGACCGCGATCGCGGCGTAGGCGCGTGGGTCGCGCGGGTTGAGCCGAAGGGTGTGCCGGGCCCAGCGCAGCGCCGACCGCCGGTCACCGATGGCCGCGTACGCGAATGCCTTCCTGCCCTGCTGCCGTGCCTGCGCGACGGGGTCGGTGCGCAACACCTGGTGCTTCGCGAGACCGTAGTCGATGGCCTCGATGATGGTCGCCCAGCGGTCGGAGAAGTACGACTGGCTGCCCCACAACACCTTCACCAGTGGGCGTTCGACGACAGCGATCGGTCCGGACTGCGCTGCGCGCAGTATCCAGTCGAAGTCCTCGCCGTAGCTGCCGGGGATCTTCTCGTCCACCAGTCCGATGCGGTCGCGCAGCGCCTCGGCGCGCACCAGCACCGTCGACGGGTGCGCCTCCATCACCCGGTGCCGGGCGATCGCGACGGCTACGACGTCGGCGGTGGACGGGACCCGGGTGATCACCCGGTCCTCGTAGTGGACCTCGATGCCGGACACGGCCACGTCGGCGCCCGTCGCGGACAGTTGCGCAACCTGCAGCCGCAGCTTGTCCGGCAGCCACTCGTCGTCGTCGTCGCAGAACGCGACCAGCTCCCCGGCGGCGGCGTCGATGCCGGAGTTGCGGGCACCGGCCAGGCCGGGCGTGCGGGTGTTGCCGATCACCCGGATCGACCTGGCCGGGCGGCGGGCGAGGTCGCCGGTGCTCGTGCCGGGGCCCCTGTCCGTGGCGAGCGAGGTGTCCGGTGGCGTCTGGTCGAACACCACGACGCACTCGACCGGGCCGGCGTAGTCCTGGCCGAGGGCCGCGCGCACGGCACGGCGGAGGAGTTCGGGCCGGTCGCGGGTTGCGATGACGACCGAGACCAACGGCATGCCCGGTGGTACGGCCGAAGGAGTGCTGGTGGACGACGTGGGGTGGGTGTTCATCTGAAGCTGCTCCGTTCGGCGCGGGTCGACCGGTTGCCGATCGCGACGGTGGCGACGCGCGGCCCCGCTGCCCGGGTGAGCAGGCGGGCGCAACGGTCGAGTTCGGTCCGGGTGCTCTGCGCGAGGTCGGCGACCAGCAGCACGGCGTCCGAGGCCCGGGCCAGCGCGAAGGTGTCCCTGGCGTCGGGACGGCTGGTGGGTACGCGCACGTTCAGCAGCGGGTCACCGGCGGTGTGGGCCGCCGAGGTCAGTTCGGTACGCAACTGGTCGGCGAGGGCGGCGGTCAGGTCGTCCGCACAGGGCCCGGTGACGAGGACGACCGGGGGATCATCGATCGAAGGGCCGGCCGGACCGGTGGCGGAACCAGAGGCCGAACCGACGGCGGACTCCCCGGCGAGGATGAGCCGGACCTGTACGGCGAGAGGATGCAGGTCGGCGGCGTCGCGGTGCCCCGCGGGACGGCGCAGGGCCCGCCCGTCGACGAGGGCGACCGGCGCCAGGCCGGTGGCGGCGGCGACCTCCGCGACCTCGTGCACTGCCGGACGGGCCCACTCGCGCGCCGCGCCGACGGCCAGTCCGGCCAGCAGTCCGGCCATCAGCCCGGACATCGGCGGTACCTCGGCGTTGTGGCGTTCGGGCCGTGTCGGCAGGGTGGCTGGATGCACGACCGTGGCGGTGTTCGACCCGGTGAGCGCGGTCTTGGTCAGCGCATCGTCGATCTGGCCGATCTGGGACTGGATCTGCCCGCGTGGCACCAGGTTGGCGGGTGCGGGACCGGGAGCAGCCGTGTCGGCTTCGGAGTCGCCGGGTTGCATGCTGCCGGGTACCGGAATGGCGTCCAGCAGGTCCTGGAGGTACGTACGGCGGGAGTCGAGGGCCGTGGCCACCCGGTCGGCGCGTGCGGTGAGCATCTTCGTCCGGTAGCGGGTGAACTCCTCGGCCAGCACCTGCGCTCCCTGCTGAGCTCGCCGGGGGTCGCGGTCGCTGAAGCCGATCTGGTACACCCGGGTGCTCGTGGGAACGGTGATCTCGGTCCGGTCGGCGAGAGTCGCAGGATCGGGGTGGCCGGGCAGCCGGCGGGCGACCGCGGTGAGCACGGGCTCCGAAAGCAGCAACGCGGCCTCGGTGTCCTGGGTCCACTCCCGTGGGTCGACGGCCGGTGCCGCCGGGTCGACCGAGATGGCGAGGTAGGCAGGCGTCGCCGGCGCGAACACCTCGACCGTCGACTGGTAGTTCGGTGGCGTACGCAGCGACCCCAGCATGCCGATCGCCAACCCCACCAGGCCCAACAGGCAGCACACCAGCCAGTGCCGGCGAACGAACCGCGAGTACCCCGCCACCTCGAGGGTGTCCATGGTGTCGGACGTCGTACCAGGGCCGGGTGCGGTGACGGACGCCGTGTCGGCCGGGGTGGTGCCGGTCATCGGTCCACCAGTCCCCTCAGCAACGCGATCAGCCAGGCCGTGCGGGCACGCAGCGGCGTGCCCTCGACGGGCTGGCTGGCAACGGCGTACCGGCGGGCGAGCTCGACGAGGTAGACCACCTGGACGGCCTCGGGATCGTCACCGGGCGCACAGTCGCCCGCCGCTTCCCCTGCCGACCCCCGGGCGGCCCCGCCGGTGAGCAGACCTGCTCGCGCCCGCTCGGCCGCGGCCGCCTCCCCGTACGAGCGCAGCATCGACTGCAGGCGGTAGTGCGCCAGGTCGAACCCGAGCGGGACGCCGACGGCGAAGCGTTCGAAGTCCCACAACAACACCTGGTCGTCGTCCCAGGCCATGTTCCACGGGGTCCAGTCGCCGTGCCAGGCGCCGAACGTCAACGGTGTCGACCCGAAGCGGCGCTCCACGGTGGCGACGATCCGCGCGAGTGCCGCCGCCTGGTCCGGGTCGGTCAACGCGGGCGGGCCGGCCCGAGCGCCCTCCCACACCAGGCTGCGGTCGAGCGGGCGCCGGGTCGTACCGAGCCGGCCGCCGAGCTCGGCCATCGCGGCGGTCGGTACGTCCGGGCGGCTCCAGCGGGTGCGGCCGGGCAGCATGGGCTCGAGGACCAGCAGCTCCAGCGAGCGCCACCGCCCGTGGTGCAGGACGCGGGGCGCACGGACGAGCTGCCCCGCCGGGCCGGCGGACCAGTACAGCCCGAGCGCCTCGGCCTCACCACGGACTAGTTCGGTGGTCACCGGCGACGACCCCACCTTCACGAAGGCGAGAGTGCGACCGTCCGGTGTGAGCGCTCGCAGGATCGGCTTGCGGTTGGCCCGGGGCGGGCCGACGCCGACCGTGACCAGTACGTCGCTGCCCAGGAGCTGCGAGAGGTGGTCCTCGATCGACTCGACCGGCCGGCCTGCCGGCACGCTGACGGTGAGCCGGTCCGGGGCGAACCGGGCCACGGCACTGTTGCCGAGGCGGGTGCCGGCCAGCCGAGCCATCGCGGCCCGGCTGTACCGCTCGCGGCGGGACAGCCCCTGGCTGTACTTCCGGAACAGCTCCGCGGCGACCCGCGGGGTTCCCACCGGAAGCGCAAGCCGGGGTTGACGCCGGTCCGGCAGCAGGGCGTACTCGCGTACCACCCGGTGGTCCTGGGGCAGCGGGCCCTCGGCCCGGCTGCACGCGGGTGCGGGCCACAACAGCCGGATGGTCTCCAGCAGCGCCTCCAGCGTGGTCTGGTGGCGGTCCTCGGTGGCCGGCCACGGCAGCTCGCTCATCGCGCCCCCTCTGCCCTTCGTTCCGTCCGCGGCATCCGCGCCATCAGCCCCACCGCGATCATCACCGTGATCAGCGGGGCGTCGAGAGTGTCGTAGACAAACAGCTCGATGGCCCAGAAGATGAGCGTGACGCACCCCGCGATGCACAGCGCCGCACGATCTCGGCAGTGCGCGATGAACCGCCGGGCGAAGAAGTACAGGAACAGCGCGAGGCCCACCAGCCCCTGGGAGAAGACGACCATCCACAGCTGGCCCTGCGTGCCGAGCGGCGGCACACCGCAGGCCGGACAGTCCGGTGTCGATCCGCCGGCGATGGAGAAGTAGCTGCCGCGTACCTTCCGGGTCGATCCGAAGCCGAGGGCCGGCGATCCCTCCACCACGTTGCGTACGGTGTCGGTGGCGAGCTGGGACCGGCGTTCGTTGGAGTGCGGTGCGTTGAGCCGGGCCTGCACCATCGTGCCGAGCGGGCTGGCGACGAACGCGATGGCGCCGAGCAGGAGCGCCGCCACCACGGCCTGCAACGCCCACACCCTGCCCATCGCGGCCAGCCGCAGCGCGAGGTAGAGGATGCCGACGCCGAGTGCCCCCCACAGTCCGCGGTTCAGCGAGTAGACCACCGGCACCAGACTGAGCAACAGGACGATCGGCGCCAGCCTGCGCCGCCACCCCGCGTCGGGACCGAACCACGCCAGCAGGAAGAACGGCAGGTACAGCGAATAGTTGGCGCCCCAGGAGTTGGCGAACGCGAACGGCGCGATCGGCCGGCCCTCTGCGTACCCGAGGATGTTCTGCGTCTCGGCCGCAGCCGGATGGATCATCGGGTTGATGAACGAGTTGGCGGCCACCGCGTGCGGCAGCACCAACTCCAGCACCGAGCGAAACTCGAACCCTGGCGCCACGACGCCGAGCAGCCCGCCACACGTGGTGACGACGAACATGAACCCCAGTAGCCGCAGCACCCGACGGGTCGGCAGCCGGCGCTCGTCGGCGTTCACCACGTAGAGCAGGAAGACGGTCGCGGCGAGGTACATCGCGGCGCGGAAGCCGAACACCATCAGCCGCCCGGCGCCCCCGCCACCGGGTTCGCCGGTGGGTGCGTCGCTCCACAGCATGGTCGCGCCGGCCAGCATCCAGGCCAGGAACAGCAGCCAGGTGCCGAAGCCGCGGGGTACGCGCAGTCCCCGCCGGCGAAGGAGTTCGACGGCGAGCGGCACAGCGAAGATGACGAACGCGAACGACGTGAGGCCGAGTACCCACCACAACGGGAACAGCAGGAACAACGCCGTCAGCGGCCACCCGGGCCTGAACACCCTCGGGGTGGTCCACGAACCGGCCGACCCGGTGCCCACCGGAGGCGTCACCGTCGTGGCCCGTGTCGTCGCAGCCGGTGGCGTCGCGGACGTCGCTGCTGGATCCGTCGACGGAGGAGTTGTCGCCGGGCGCGTTGTGAGCATGGCGTTCCGCGCACTCTCGCGCTGCTCGTCCCGCACCGGGTGGCCTCCCAGGGTGGGTTGTGCGAAGGCCGACCGGGCCGTCGTTCGGGGCAGGGAAGTTGCACCGTCGCCGGACTGTGTGACCTGCACCGATCTGCCCCTGACCATCCCCGAGGATACGAGACGAGTCCGGCCATCGGTGTCGTTCAGAAAGATATGGTTACTTTTGTGGTCCTGGGGGACTTGGACTGGCACCATTCACGCATACGCGGCATCTTGCCGCGCTGGCCGACATCTCACCTCCAACCCTGAGGTGCCGGCGGGGTTTCGTTCCTTGGGGGGAACTCGTGTTGCTGCGCCGCATGCGTGTCGCCGCTGCCCTCGTGCTGGTCGCGCTGGCGACGGTCGTGTTGCCGTCCCAGGCCTCGGCGGTCCAGGTTCCGCAGTCGAAGGTCGTCAGCGACAACCCGGTCAACTGGACACCGCACGTGCTCGACGGGCGGGTCATGTCGATCGTCCAGGTCGGCGGCATGATCATTCTGGGCGGGGAGTTCTCCCAGGTGAGTTCCGCCGACGGAACGACCATCTACAACCGCTCCAACCTCGTCGCCTTCAGTGCCACGACCGGAGTCGTCAGTACGACGTTCAATCCCAGAGCCGACGGCGAGGTGACGACACTGATCGTGTCGGCCGACGGTTCGACGGTGTTCGCCGGCGGCTTCTTCAACACGATCAACGGTCAGCCGGCGAAGAGCACCGCGAAGATCAACGTTGCCAACGGCCAGTTGACAGCGGGCTTCACCAGCCCGGTGCTCGACGGCCGGATCAAGGACATGCGTCTTGTGGGCAGCCGGTTGTGGATCGCCGGCACGTTCACCCGCGTCAACGGGCACGTCCAGCCGGGTCTGGCGACGATCAACGCGACCACCGGCGCGTACGACCCCTTCGACCAGGTGCAGTTCGCCGGCCCGCAGAACGGCGGCGTGCTCCAGGTCATGAAGATGGACGTCACTCCGGATCGTTCCACGTTGGTCGCCATCGGCAACTTCACCGTCGTCGGCGGGCAGTCCCGCACGCAGATCGCGATGCTGGACATCGGCGGCGCCTCGGCGTCGGTCGCCAACTGGCGGACGGACTTCTTCACGTCGGTCTGTTCGCCGTCGTTCGACTCCTACATGCGTGACATCGACATCTCACCCGACGGCACCTACTTCGTCGTCACCACGACCGGGGCGTACTCGGGTGGGCCACCCAAGGCCTGCGACACCAACAGCCGGTTCGAGACCCGCACCCGTGGTACCGGCATCACCCCGACCTGGGCCGAGTACACCGGCGGCGACACGACCTACGCGGTGGCGGTGACCGGCGCCGCGGTCTACGTCGGTGGCCACTTCCGCTGGCACAACAACCCGTGGGCCGCCGACAAGGCAGGTCCGGGCGCGGTGAGCAGGGAGGGCATCGCGGCCCTGGACCCGCAGACCGGCCTGCCGTTCCAGTGGAACCCCGGCCGCACCAAGGGCGTCGGCGTGTTCGACATGTTGGCCACCTCGGCGGGGTTGTGGGTGGGCAGCGACACCGACCGGCTCGGCAACTGGGAGTACCACGCCCGGATCGGCTTCCTGCCGATCGCGGGCGGCACCACACCGCCGCGGCCGGCGGTCGGCACGATTCCCGGTGACGTGTACGTCGTACCCACGACCGCCAACCTCCCGGTGGTGCGGGCCGTCACCGAAACCTCCTCCGGCCCCAGTAGAAGTGTTCCCGGTGGCGGCATCGACTGGACGAGCGTGCGCGGAGCCTTCATGCTCGGCAACCAGATCTACACCGGCTGGTCCAACGGAGTGTTCAACCGGCGCACCTTCGACGGGACGAGCTACGGCACCGCCACGCCGATCACCCTGGCCGACCAGATCGTCAACGACACGGCCTGGCACAACGACGTCGCGGCGGCGACCGGGATGTTCTGGAAGGACGGCCGGCTCTACTACACCGTCGCCGGCTCGACCTCGCTGTACTACCGCAGGTTCACGGTGGAGAGCTACGTGGTGGGCGCCCAGCGGTTCATCGCCTCGGCCAGCACGCCGCAGATCGACTTCTCCAAGGTGACGGGGATGTTCTATTCCAACGGCCGCCTCTACTGGGGCAGTTCGGTCGACGGCAACCTGCGCCGGGTGGACTTCCTGAACGACCAGCTGGTGTCGGGCACGGTCCGCATCGTCAGCGGTCCCTCGATCGACGGGCTCAACTGGCGGTCGCGGGCGATGTTCGTGTCCACCCAGGGTGCCCCGGCGGTCAACGACCCACCCGTGGCGGTGGCCACGGGTGACTGCCGGTACCTCGTGTGCACCTTCAGCGGTACGGCGTCGCACGACTCCGACGGCACGATCGCGAAGTACTCCTGGGACTTCGGCGACGGCACCACCGGCGACGGCGCGACGGTCTCGCACACCTTCGCCACCGCCGCCGACCAGGTCGTCCGGCTCACCGTGACCGACGACAAAGGCGCCACCTCGACGACGAACTACACGGTGACGACCACGACGGTGCCGACCGGGGTGGAGTTCGTCGGGGTGGCCGGAGCCAACGGCAACGCCACGGCCCACAAGGTGACCGTTCCGTCCTCCGTGCAGTCCGGTGACCGGTTGCTGCTCCTGGCCTCGTTCAACGACGTGACGGCCACCATCTCCGGGCCCACCGGTGTCACCGGCTGGTCCGACGTCGCGCCCCAGCAGACCAACGGCATGGTGACCCGCGGCTGGCAGAAGGTGGCCGCGGCCGGTGACGCCGGAACGTCGGTGACGGTGACCACCTCCATCTATGTCAAGGGCGACCTGACACTGCTCGCCTACCGCGGTGACAACCTCGTGATACTCGGTGCCGCGGGCAGGTCGGAGACCGCGTCCGGGACCACCCACACCACCCCGACGCTCGCGGTGCCGGCCGGCACCGCGCCGCGGCTGGTCAGCTACTGGGCCGAGAAGTCCTCGGCCACCACGGCGCTGACCGGCCCGGCCGGGCAGGAGGTGCGCCGCAGCGCGACCGGCACCGGCGGTGGCCACATCACCACGCTGGCGACCGAGAGCACCGTCGCCGCCGGCACGACCACGGCGGGCGGGCTGACCGCGACCGCCGACTCAGCGAGCGCTCAGGCCACCATGTGGTCCTTCCTGATCGGAGCCCGATCGTGACCTCCCACGCCACCATCGAGAACCCGCCCAGCCGGGGCAGGAGCACCGCCCGGAAGGTAGGTGCCCTGCTGGCCGTCTCGGTGCTCGTCGTCGGCCTCGGCGCGTGCGCGAACTCCACCGGCGACAACGAGTCCGGACACCCGGCCGCACAGGGGGCGCCCGCCGGGTCCTCGCGAACGACCCCTCCGGCCACGCCGACCGCCACGGCCGAGCCCACCGCGACCTCGACGCCCACGAGGAAGGTCGTCCAGGTTTCCGGGGACGACGACGGGTCGGAGCCGAAGGCGCCCACCCGGAAGCGGGAGCTTCCCGTGCCGACCAGGACGCCCAGCCCCGCACCCGTACCCGTACCCGCCAAGGTGTTCAGCGTGAAGCCGCGGACCAACACCAGCACGGCCCGGGCACGCCTGGTCGGGCTGACCACCGCGCGCGGGCAGGGGTCGGAGACGGTGACGTTCCGCTTCGCCGGCACCGAGGTCGTGCCGAAGTACGAGGTCCGGTACGTCGACGTAGTACGTGCCCACCCCGAGGACGACCCGATCGCGGTGGAGGGGAACGCCTACCTCGAGGTGTCGTTCAAGCTGACCAACCCCAACGTCCGGGGCCGGCTGGCCGTGCCGCCGGACCTCACGCCCGGGCAGCCGCAGGTGCGCGAGATCCTGTTGGTGCACAACGTCGCGGGCAGCCTGAAGTTCGGCGTCGGCGTGACCCGCCGCGCGCAGTTCCGGCTGCACGAGACCAAGGGACAGGCCAGCCTGGTGCTGGAGGTACGCGACCGGTGAGCAGGCCCGTGAGCATGCAGGGAACCGGCACGGGCAAGGAGCCGTTGCGTTCGTCCGCGCCGCAGTGGGTGAAGGAAGCGGGCCGGAAGGTGAGCGTCACGTTCGGACGGCTCACCGCGAGCCACCGGCTGCTGCCCTCGTTCCTCGTGATCGGCGGTCAGCGGTGCGGCACCACGGCGCTGCACCGCGCGCTGATCGCCCATCCGGTGGTGGCCGGACCCGTGCTGCACAAGGGGATCAACTACTTCGACCTCGGCTACCACCACGGCCCGGAGTGGTACCGCGGGCATTTCCCGCTGCGGGCCACCGCCCGCCGCCGCGCGGCCGGCGCGCGTCTCCCGCTCACGGGTGGTGCGTCCGGGCCACCCGAACCCCAGGCGATGGAGTCCAGCGGCTACTACCTCTACCACCCGCTGGCGCTGCCGAGGATCAGCCAGGACCTGCCCGACGTACGCCTGATCGTCATGCTGCGGGATCCGGTCGAGCGCGCCTACTCCGCCTACAAGCACGCGGTGGCGCGGGGCTTCGACACCGAGCCGACGTTCGAGGGAGCGCTGGAGCTGGAGGAGAGCCGGCTCGCCGGTGAGGAGGAGCGGCTGCGGACCGACCCGCGCTACGTCAGTCACTCCCATCGTCACCACGCCTACCTCACCCGCGGGCGCTACGTCGAACAGTTGCGGCGGCTGTACGACGTCTTCGACCCCGGGCAGGTGCACGTGGTCGCGAGCGAGGACTTCTCCGCCCGGCCCGAACCCGTCTTCGCGGGCATCCTCGACTTCCTCGGCCTGCCCGCCTGGCGACCGGCGTCCTTCGAGCGGTACAACGCCCGCCCCGGCAAGCCGCTGCCCGAACCGCTCCGCCGCCGCCTGGACGACTACTTCGCGCCGTACGACGAGGAGCTCGCGCAGCTGCTCGGTCAGCCGCCGGTGTGGCGGTCAGCGGCCGCCTCGGTGCGGTCGGCCGACCCGGGCGAACCCGCGCGCTGACGCTCGCCGAGCGCGCGTCCGCGTAGGGGAGTTCGCCCGCGCCGGGAGAGCAGCACCAAACCGGCGGCCGCGGCGGTGGTGGCCGCGGCCGCGGCGAACGCGGGCTGCGCCGGCAGGGCGCTCAGCACCGCGACTCCGAGCGCGCCGCCCACCTGCAGCATGGTGTTGAGCACGGCCGACATCCCGCCGGCGTCGCCGGACTCCACTCCGTCCATGGCGGCCAGGGTGAGGGGCACGAACGCGAGCTCGCGGCACACGGCGATCAGCGTCATCGGGCCGAGCAGCCCGGTGACGTAGTGCGTGCCCGGTTCGGCCAGCGCGAGCCAGCCCATGCCGGCAGCACAGCCGATCCCGCCGAATCCGCCCAGCAGTCGCGCGGGCATCCTCCCGGACAGATGCGCCGCCAGCGGTGCCGCCGCCAGCAGCCCGAGGCTGGACGGCAGGAACGCGATCCCGGCGCGCAGCGGCCCGTACCCCAGCACGTCCTGCACGAACAGCGTCAGCCCGTACGTCGTGGCCAGGAGGGCCGCACCCATCGCGAACATCGTTCCGCACACCGCCAGCCGGTCGCGGTCGCGCAGCGGGACGTACGGCAGCAGCGACCTCGGCGACCGCGGGTCGGCCCGGACGAACACCGCCAGCAGTAGGCCGGCCAGGCCGAGGAGGGCGTACGCTCCCGGGTCGGTCCAGCCGCGCGTGGTGAGCCGGGACAGCGCGAGCAGCAGCGCGACCAACCCGCCGACCGCGGTGGACGCCGATGTCAGCGTCGACCAGAGCGTGTGGCTCGGTGCCGGTCCGCGCGGACGGGTGGCGGGTGCGGGATCCTCGCCGGGAAGGCGGGTGGGAACGAGCGCCACGGTGGCAAGGCCGAGCGGCACCGTGAGCAGGAGCGTCCAACGCCAGCCGTACGCCGTCAGCGCGCCGCCCAGCACCATCCCGAGCACGCCGCCCAGTCCGGACACCAGGACCAGCAGCGTGAACGCCCGGGTGCGTGCCGGCCCGGCCGCGAAGCCGGTGGTGACCAGCGCGAGGGCGGCCGGCATGGCGACGGCGGCCCCGGCGCCCTGGGCGACCCGGGCGGCGATCAGCCAGGCACCGCTCGGTGCCAGCGCGCCGGCCAGCGACGCGGCCGTGCACATCGCCGCTCCGGCGACCAGCACCCGTCGCCGGCCGAGCAGGTCCCCGGCGCGACCGAAGGGGAGCAGCAGGGCCCCGAACGCGAGGGCGTACGCGCTCAGCACCCAGGCCAGGCCGGCGGACGACAGTTCGAGGTCGCGCTGGATCCGGGGCAGCGCGATGGTGACGGCGGTCCCGTCCAGCACGGCCAGCAGTTGGGTGGCGCTGATCAGTGCGAGCAGCCGGCGGGGGCCTGGCTCGCCCGGCAGGGATGTCGAGGGCATGACGACTCCGGTCACGGTGCGGATTGGCGAGTACGGAACGGAGTGGGGGAGAGTCGGCCGAGCCGGCCAGAGGGGTACGCCACGGCAGCGTGACGGAGCGGCGGACCGGAGAGGAGGAAGGACCCGGGCAGAGGAAGTGGCCGGCGAAGCGGCGGGCCGCGGTGATGCGGCGGCGTACGCCCGAGTGCTATGCCAGACCCTAGAGTTTGGCGCGTCCAGCCCGCAAGCAACGGCCGCTCCGCCGCGACCGAGCCTGTCGGTGGGTCGCGCTAGCCTGGACACGCAACCCCGGTTCGCCACGCGAATCGGGGCGTTCGTGGTGTTTCGCGCCGCCCGCGGTGGCGCCTTCCACCTCATTCGCACTCCTCCGCACGCGAAGGAACCCATGAGCCTCACCGGACTCGTCGAGCTTGTCGTCGCCGATCCCGCGCTCGCCGCCGCCGTGGAGACCGCACGGGCGGGCGCCGGCGCCCCGCTGGATCTGACCGCACCCAAGGCCCTGCAGCCGTTCGCGATCGCCGCCCTGGCCGCCTCACCCGACCACGGCGGTGCCGGCCGCACCGTCCTCGCCGTCACCCCCACCGGACGGGAGGCCGAGGACCTCACCGAGACGTTGCAGAGCCTGCTCGGTGACGAGCAGGCCGCCGCCTACTACCCCGCGTGGGAGACGCTGCCGCACGAGCGGCTGTCCCCGCGGTCGGACACCGTGGGCCGCCGGCTGGCCGTCCTGCGCCGGCTGGTGCACCCGACGGAGGAGACCCCGGCTCCGAAGGTCGTGGTGGCACCGGTACGCAGTGTGCTCCAGCCGCAGGTGAAGGGCCTCGCCGACCTGGAGCCGGTGTGGCTGCACGTCGGCGACGAGATCGACCTCGACGACCTGGTGCGCCGGCTGGCGGCCGCCGCCTACACCCGGGTCGACCTGGTGGAGCGGCGCGGCGAGTTCGCGGTGCGCGGCGGCATCGTCGACGTCTTCCCGCCCACCGAGGAGCACCCGCTGCGGGTGGAGTTCTTCGGCGACGAGGTGGAGGAGATCCGTTCCTTCAAGGTCGCCGACCAGCGCTCGCTCGACAGCGGCGAGCAGCAGCGTCTGTACGCACCGCCGTGCCGCGAGCTGCTCCTCACCGACCAGGTACGCGAGCGGGCGGCCAAGCTCGCCGCGGCGCACCCGGAGCTGGCCGAGCTGTTCGAGAAGCTCGCGAACGGCCACGCGGTGGAGGGGATGGAGTCGCTGGCCCCGGTCCTGGTCGACGACATGGAGCTGCTGGTCGACCTGATGCCCGAGCACACCCACGTCGTGGTGGCCGAGCCCGAGCGGGTCCGCAGCCGGGCACACGATCTGGTGGCGACCAGCCAGGAGTTCCTGGAGGCCAGCTGGGCGGCCGCCGCCGGTGGCGGCGAGGCGCCGATCGACCTCGGCCCGGCGGCCTACCGCACCCTGGCCGACGTACGCCGGCACTCCCTGGCCACCGGCCTGGCCTGGTGGAGCGTCTCGCCGTTCGCCCTGGAGCCCGACGACGCCCCGCCCACGGCGCCGCTGCGCACCGAGACCGGCGAGATCGTCGCGCTCGACGTCGACGTCGACACCGGCGCGGTGGAGTCGCACGCGATCGCCGCACGGGCGGTCGACACCTACCAGGGCGACACCGAACGCGCGCTGGCCGACGTACGCGACTGGATCGCGCGCGGCTGGCGGATCGCGTTCGTCACCGAGGGCCACGGCCCGGCCAACCGGATGGTGGAGGTGCTGCGCGGCAACGACCTGCCCGCCCGCCTGGACGAGCACCTCGACCACGCGCCCGAGCCGTCGGTCGTCCACGTCACCTGCGGTCGGATCGACCACGGGTTCGTGGCGTCCACGGCGCAGGCCGTCGTGCTCACCGAGGCCGACCTGGCGGGCCGGTCCGGTGCGTCCACCAAGGACATGCGGCGGATGCCCGCCAGGCGCCGGCGCACCATCGACCCCCTGGAGCTCACCCCGGGCGACTACGTCGTGCACGAGCAGCACGGCGTGGGCCGCTACGTCGAGATGGCGCAGCGCACGGTCGGCACCGGCCAGCACCGCACCACCCGGGAGTACCTCGTCGTCGAGTACGCCCCCTCCAAGCGGGGCCAGCCCGGCGACCGGCTGTTCGTGCCCACCGACCAGCTCGACCAGGTGACCCGTTACGTCGGCGGCGAGCAGCCGAGCCTGGACCGGATGGGCGGTTCGGACTGGGCCAAGCGCAAGGGCCGGGCGCGCAAGGCCGTGAAGCAGATCGCCGGCGAGCTCATCAAGCTGTACGCCGCGCGCCAGGCCACTCAGGGGCACGCCTTCGGTCCCGACACCCCGTGGCAGCGCGAGCTCGAGGACGCCTTCCCCTACGTCGAGACGCCGGACCAGCTGGCCACCATCGAGGACGTCAAGCTCGACATGGAGAAGACCGTCCCGATGGACCGGCTGATCTGTGGCGACGTCGGCTACGGCAAGACCGAGATCGCGGTGCGGGCGGCGTTCAAGGCGGTGCAGGACGGTAAGCAGGTCGGCGTCCTCGTCCCCACCACCCTGCTCGTCCAGCAGCACTACTCCACCTTCGCCGAGCGGTTCGCGCCGTTCCCGGTGACGGTGCGGGCACTGTCGCGCTTCCAGACCGACAAGGAGGCCGAGGAGGTGCTGCGCGGCCTGACGACCGGCGAGATCGACGTGGTCATCGGCACCCACCGGCTGCTCGGCCAGGACGTGTCGTTCAGGGACGTCGGGCTGATCGTGGTCGACGAGGAGCAGCGCTTCGGCGTCGAGCACAAGGAGAAGCTAAAGGCGCTGAGGGCCAGCGTCGACGTGCTCACCATGTCGGCGACGCCGATCCCGCGCACGTTGGAGATGGCGATCACCGGCATCCGGGAGATGTCCACGATCATGACGCCGCCGGAGGAGCGGCACCCGGTGCTGACGTTCGTCGGGGCGTACGACGAACGCCAGGTGGTGGCCGCCATCCGCCGCGAGCTGCTGCGCGAGGGCCAGGTCTTCTTCGTGCACAACCGGGTCAACACGATCGAGAAGGCGGCGGCCCGGATCCGGCAGCTGGTGCCCGAGGCGCGGGTCAGCGTCGGGCACGGCCAGATGGGCGAGCACCAGCTCGAGGAGGTCATCTCCGACTTCTGGGAGAAGCGCGCCGACGTGCTGGTGTGCACCACGATCGTCGAGGCGGGCCTGGACATCTCCAACGCCAACACACTGATCGTCGAGCGCGCCGACCTGTTCGGGCTGTCCCAGCTGCACCAGCTGCGGGGGCGGGTCGGCCGCGGCCGGGAGCGGGCGTACGCCTACTTCCTCTACCCGCCCGAGCGCCCGCTCACCGAGACCGCACACGACCGGCTGGCCACGCTCGCCCAGAACACCGAGCTCGGCGCCGGAATGGCGGTGGCCATGAAGGACCTGGAGATCCGGGGCGCGGGCAACATGCTGGGCGGCGAGCAGTCCGGGCACATCGCCGACGTCGGGTTCGACCTGTACGTCCGGCTGGTGGGCGAGGCGGTCGCGGAGTACCGCGGCGACAGCCCCGAGGAGGAGAACGACGTCAAGGTCGAGTTGCCGATCGACGCGCACCTCCCGCACGACTACGTAGACAGCCAGCGGCTGCGGCTGGAGATGTACCAACGCCTGGCCGCCGTCCGCGACGAGGCCGAGGTCGACCAGGTGGGGGAGGAGCTCGCCGACCGGTACGGCACCCTGCCCGAGCCGGTGGTCAACCTCCTGGAGGTGGCGCGGTTCCGGCTGCACGCCAAACGGGCCGGGCTGACCGACGTGACCCTGCAGGGAAGCCAGGTACGGTTCGCGCCGGTCGACCTGCGGGAGAGCCAGGAACTGCGGCTGATGCGGCTCTACCCGCGCACGATCGTGAAGCGGCCGGCGCACACCATCCTGGTTCCCCGCCCGGCCACCGCCCCGATCGGCGGGCAGCCGCTGCGGGACGTCGAGCTCCTGAAGTGGGCGCACGACCTGGTGGACGCGGTCCTGCTGGACGCCCCCGTGGGCGCGTCGTCCGGCTGACGGCGGACCAGTTGCCGCGGGTATGACGCACTGTGCCCGAAAGGCGGCATTGCGGAAATCGGTTATGGTTGCGACTGCTTTGGACCCGTGGCCGTGGGGAGGACGGCGCGGGGTGTCCATACCTTCCAGGAGTAGCGCCGATGCCCGACGACCTTCCGTCCGCCTCGCGGGCACACGACGACCACCCGGTGTCCGGCGCGGGTGAGCTCGCCGCGGTGGAGGGCTCCGACCGGTGGCGCCCGGGCCGGCACCGCCGGCCCCGACCGACCCTGGTGGTCGCCGCGGTGCTGTCCAGCGTCGTCGCCGCGGGTGCCGCCGCGACCGGCGTGGGGTGGTACCTCCTCGGCGGGGGACACGACGAGCCGGGCACGCTGGCCGCGTCGACTCTCCGCCCCGACGGGGCGACGGAGACTCCGGTGCCCGCGGGCGCGGTGCGCGGCCCCCTCGGGTCCACCGCCCACGCGGCGGGGTCGGGATCCGCCCAGTCGCTGCCGGCTCCGTACCTCCCGGCGATGACCCAGCGTCCCGGTGCGGCCGCCGTGAGCCTGGCGCTGCTGGGGCTGCCGTCCACGCTCACGAACGCCCTGCCGAACGCCCAGCCGGGCGCGCAGCCGAACGCGGTTCCCGGCGCGCCGGCTCCCCAGGAGGTGCTGCCGGCGAAGTCGCCGTTCGTGCTCGCCGCCGGCCCGCCGGTGGCCGCGGGCGTGGCCAGGCCCGGCGCCGTCGCACCCCAGACCGCGACGCCGGGCCGGACGAGCACACCCGAACAGCCCGGCGAGCCCACCGGCGACCCGACGGCGACGGGTACGCCCACCCCGACCGGCGAGCCGACACCCACAGCCACGCCGAAGCCGACGGCGACTCCGACGAAGGACCCGACGCCCACGAGCAGCCCGACGCCGACGGACACACCGAAGCCCACGCAGTCGCCGACGAAGGATCCCTCGCCCACCGCGACGCCGAAACCCACCGCGATGCCGAAACCCACGCAGTCCCCGACGAAGGATCCCTCGCCGAGGCGGTCGCCGACCAGCGACCCGACGCCCACCCGGAAACCGTCGCCCAAGCTGCCGCTGCCGCTCCCGGCATCGCCTAATATTCCGGTGCCGGATCTTCCGTAACCGACATCCGCGACAGGTGCCGCCGATGGGGCGAAACAGACCGAACGACCATCGACCGCCAGCACTCGAGACCTGGGAGAAGCCGTGGCGCGCGAGGACCGAGACGTACTCCACCACGACGACGGTCGTCACGACCGCGGCTACTGGGACGAGGAGGCGGACCGGCCGCGCCACCGAGGCAGGCGCCCGCTGTCGCGCCGCCTGATGGTCCCGGCACTGGTGGCTACCGGCGTTCTCGGGCTCGGCGGTGGTGCGCTCGCGCTGAGCGGCTACCTCCAGCCCGCCGACCAGACTCCCCGGGCCGGCCAGGAACGCGTGGTGGCCGATCCGCCTCACGCCGGTACGCCCGAGCGGGCCGCCGACGCCCCGGCCGCGAAGCCGGCCCCCACCCCGGCCAAGAGGGTGACGGCGCCGCCCGCGGCCACGCCGGAGCGCGCCGCCACCCCGAAGAACACCGCCCCCGCGGACAAGCCGGCTGGTCCGGCGCCGAAGAAGCGCGAGGCCGCCGACCCACCCGAGCCGAAGGCGGCCGAGAAGGCCGAGCAGCCGAAGGCCAGGGTCGACTCGCCGGCCCCCCGGCGTACGTCCCTGCACACTCGGGAGCCGGCGCCTCCCGCCCGCACCGCCAGGCCGCAGACCGATTCGGGAACCACCAGTACCCGCGAGGAGGCCTTGTACGAGACCCAGGTGGTCCTGCTGACCAACGCCGCCCGTGCGCGCGTCGGCTGCGCACCGCTGCGGGTGGACGACCGGCTGCGATCCGTCGCGCACGCGCACTCCGCCGACATGGCCGCCCGCGACTACTTCGGGCACAACACGCCGGACGGCAGGACTCCCTGGGACCGCATCCGGGCCGCCGGCTACGACGCTCCCGCCGCGGAGAACATCGCCCGCGGCCAGCAGACACCGCAGGACGTCACCCGGGCCTGGCTGGACAGCCGGGGCCACCGCGAGAACATGCTGAACTGCAAGATCAAGGCGATCGGCGTCGGTGCCCACATCGGGCCCGGTGGACCGTGGTGGACGCAGGACTTCGGCTACCGCTGAGCTCCGCCCACCTGCTCCGGCGCCGGATCGGTCCCGGTCGCCAGTGACCTGGCGTAGCACCGGTTGCCGGGTGAGTCGCGGTGCAGGCCGAACGACGGGATCGGCGCGTAACCCGCGGACAGGTAGAGCGTGATCGCCTCCGGCTGGCCGAGGCCGGTCTCCAGAACCATCCGGGTCTTCCCGGCCGCGGCGGCGTCGCGTTCCAGGGCGGCGAGCATCCGGCGGGCCAGGCCCCGCCCGCGAGCCTCGGGTGCGACGTACATCCGCTTCACCTCGGCGTCACCGGGCCACAGCAGGGTGTACGGCGGAGTACGCCAGCCCGCGCAGCCGACCGGCCGGCCGTCGAGGTAGCCGACCAGGAACAGTCCTGTCGGCGGGTCGAACTCGCGCGGGTCGATCGGTGAGCGGTCGATCCCGCCGTAGCGTACGACGTACTCCTGCTGCACCTGCTCGGTCAGCGTCTGGGCATCGGGGTGGTCGAAGCCGACCGTGCGCAGCTCCACGCGGGCAAATCTAACCGGCGCCCGTACGCCCGCCGCCGAGGCCCCGTTGACCGACCGCCGGGTCGCCCGGCCCGTTGACCGACCGCCGGGTCGCCGGGCCCGCTGACCCCCGCTCGCCGCAAGGCCGCCGCTGTGGTCTGATGTTTGGGATGACCGGTCGTGACCTCACGAGTCGCCGACACGACCGGCACACCAGTGCACTCCCATGGAGGTTCACGCGCATGTCCGCAGTACCCAACGTCACCCTGAACAACGGTGTGGAGATGCCGCAGCTCGGCTTCGGCGTCTGGCAGGTGCCCGACGAGGACGCCACCGCCGCCGTGCGCACCGCGATCGAGGTCGGTTACCGCAGCATCGACACGGCCGCGATCTACGGCAACGAGGAGGGCACCGGCAAGGGGATCGCCGAGTCCGGCGTCCCCCGCGAGGAGCTGTTCGTCACCACCAAGCTGTGGAACGGCGAGCAGGGCTACGACTCCACGCTCGCGGCGTTCGAGGAGAGCCTGCGCAGGCTCAAGCTCGACTACGTGGACCTGTACCTCATCCACTGGCCGGTGCCGAGCCAGGACAAGTACGTCGACACCTGGCGCGCGTTCGAGAAGCTGTACGCCGACGGGCGGGTCCGCTCCATCGGCGTTTCCAACTTCAACCCGCACCACCTCCAGCGGCTGTTCGACGAGGCCACCGACGTCCCGGTCCTCAACCAGATCGAGTTGCACCCGTACCTCATCCAGGAGAAGCTGCGGGCGTTCAACAGCGAGCACAACATCGCCACCGAGGCGTGGAGCCCGCTGGCCCAGGGCGGCGAGCTGCTGAAGGACCCCGAGATCGGCAGGCTGGCGGAGAAGTACGGCAAGACGCCTGCCCAGATCGTGCTGCGGTGGCACATCCAGCTCGGCAACGTGGTCATCCCGAAGTCGGTCACTCCGTCGCGGATCAAGGAGAACTTCGACCTGTTCGACTTCGAGCTGTCGGCCGGCGACCTGGGTGCGATCACCGCCCTGAACCGAGACGAGCGGACCGGCGGCGACCCCGACACGCTGGGCTCCTGACCCTTCGACGTGGCCCGCTGGCGCTCTGACGTGAAACAGGCGGCGGCCCGTCCGGTGAGGACGGGCCGCCGCCTTTCGTTCGCCGTGTTGGTCGTACGTGCCGTACGCGCCGTACGCGTCAGCGCAGTTGGGTGATCGCCTCGACGAGCAGCCAGACGCCGAAGACGGCGAACAGGGCCGAGGCGCCGTACCTGATCGCACGCTCGGGCAGCCGGCGGCCGAGCTGCTGGCCGATCACGATGGCGATGGCGTCCGCGACCACCATTCCGACGGTCGACCCGAGCCAGGTGCCCAGCCAGCCGTGCTGGGTGGCCAGGGTGATGGTGGCCAGCATCGTCTTGTCGCCGAGTTCGGCGAGGAAGAACGCGACGGAGACCGCGACGATCGCGGACTGCTTGGCCCGGCGGGCCTTCTGTTCCTCGTCCTCGGAGAGGCTGTCGCCACGCAGGGTCCAGCCGGCGAACCCGAAGAACGCCAGCGCGGCCACCAGGGAGATCCAACCGGTGGGCAGGTTGGCACCGAGGAAGTAGCCGACGCCCACCGACACCGCGTGCACCACGGCCGTCGCGACGGTGATCCCTACGAGCACGGGGAGTGCGCGGTAGCGGGTGGCGAAGGTCAGGGCCATCAGCTGAGACTTGTCGCCGAGCTCGGCCACGAAGATGACGCCGAAGCTGAGGAAGAAGCTGGCCGTCAGGGCATCCATGCGAAGTGTCGCTCCTCGATCAGGCCGGACCGAGGGATGCGACCTCTCGACCCGGGCGTATCCGCCTGGTCGAAGGTCTCGCCCGCCTGGTGGAGGCTGCCGGGCCGGGCGCCACAGGGGCTGCCAGCGTGTCGACCGCGGCATTGGGGGCTACTCCCCTTCGCGTCGTACAGCCTGGCGCGGACCGGCAGGATTGTCAACCAGTTGCGCAAGTGACGAATTGTTGTGGGCCAGCTCACATCCGGCCGTTCCGCTCACCTGGCGCATGCGGAAGAATCGGCGGCGTCATGGTCAATCCAGCCGATCCGCCCCAGCCGACCGGGTCACCTGAGCCGATCGGGCAGCCCATGCTGTCCGGGCCGCAGCTGCGAGCGGCGGCGGACACGTTCGACCTGCTGTCCTCGCCCACCCGGCTGCACCTCGTGTGGCTGCTCGCCCGGCACGAGTACGACGTGGGCACGCTCGCGGAGAGCACCGGCGCCAACGTCGCCGCGGTCAGCCAGCACCTGGCCAAGCTCCGGCTGGCCGGGCTGGTGACGGCCCGGCGAGAGGGCCGGCGGCAGATCTACGCCGTGGAGGACCCGCACGTCCTCACCCTTGTCGACCAGATCTTCGAGCACATCGCCCCGGACGGCTCGCTGGCGCCGGACCCGCCCACGCCACGGCACCCGCGCCGCTCCTGACGCGAATCAGGGGATCGTCTCGCCTGACGCCCACACCGCACCTGTGGCTCTCAGGGGATCGTCTCGCCTGACGCCCACACCGCACTTGTGGCTCTCAGGGGATCGTCTCGCCTGACGCCCACACCGCACTTGTGGCTCTCAGGGGATCGTCTCGCCTGACGCCCACACCCACGCGGCGATCCCCACCCGATTGCGTACGCCCAGCTTCCGCTGGATGTTCGCGACGTGCGTCTTGGTCGTACCCGCCGAGATGAACAGGTCGGCGCCGATCTCGGCGTTCGTCTTGCCGGCGGCGACCAGGCGGGCCACCTCGACCTCCCGCTCGGTCAGCGGCTCGACCGGGGAAGCAGTGCGGGTGCGCCGCCGCTCGCTGACGTGGCGCAGCAGGCGAACGGTGACCGACGGACTGATCAACGTGTCCCCGGCCACCGCCGCGCGCACCGCCTCCACCAGCAGCGTGGGACCGGCACGCTTGAGCAGGAACCCGCAGGCGCCGTACGCCAGCGCGGTGTGGACGTACTCGTCCAGGTCGAACGTCGTCACCACCACCACCCGCAGCGGGTCGGGGACGTCCGGCCCGGCCAGCGCCCGGGTGAGTTCCAGGCCGTCCAGCCGCGGCATCCGGATGTCGGCGATCACGACGTCCGGCCGCAGGAGCCGGGCCTGCTCCAGCGCCGAGGCGCCGTCCGCGGCCTCGGCGACGACGTGCATGTCCGGCTGGGAGTCCAGGACCAACCGGAAGCCGCTGCGGATGTTCTCCTGGTCGTCGGCGATGAGGATCCGGGTGGCCACGCCGGTCATTCTCGTCCTCGTGTCACGGGGTGGTCACCTCGGTCGTCGCCCCGGCCGGCTCGACCGGTGGACGGACCGGTGGACAGGGGGAGGACCGCGGTCGTACGCCATCCCGCCCGGCCGTACGGACCGGCGGACAGGGTGCCACCGAGCGCCTGTACGCGTTCGGCCAGGCCGACCAGACCGAGGCCGCCCCGGCGTTCGCCGCCGTCGACGGGAGCGTCCGTACGGCCGGGGCCGACCCGCTGGTTGGTGATCTCCACGGTCAGTGTCGAGGCGTCGCCGTCCCCGCGGGTGAGCAGGACGGTGACGGCGGAGTCGAGCGGTGCGTGCCGGCGTACGTTCGTCAGCGCCTCCACCACCACCCGGTGGACGGTGGAGCCGATCTCGCGGGGGATGGCGGCGGCCAGGTCCGGGGGCAGGTGCAGCCGGACCGGCCCGGACCCGCCGGCGGCGAACCGGTCGAGGAGTTCGGGCAGGTCGGCGACACCTGGTGCGACTGCCCGGCCGGTGTCCGCAGCGCCGGGCGGCTCCGCGCCGCCTTCCGCAGAGTCCTCGTCCGGGTCGTGCAACATGTGCACGGTCCGGTCCATCGAGGACAGCGCCGCCAGCCCGGCCTCCTCGATCCGGGCGAGCGCGTCGAGAACGGCCTCCGGCCGCTGCGCGGCCACCGCGCGCGCGGCCTGCGCCTGGACCACGATGCCGCTGATGTCGTGCGCCACGAAGTCGTGCAGGTCCCGGGCCAGCGCCAGCCGCTGCGTCCGGCGTGCCTCGCGAACGGCCCGCTCGCGGGTGCTGTCCAGTGACCGCAGGTAGGTCCCACCGAGAGCGGCACACACCGCGCCGAGCGCCCAGAAGCCGACCGACCCCACCTGGTCCAGCAGGGACCAGCCGCGTACGGCACGAAGGATCATCGTCGCCTGCGCGGCCGAGGCGAGCAGGCCGACGGCGACCGCCTGCCGGGCCGGGGCAAGCCGGACCACCAGGACGATCAGCCACAGCAGCCCGGCCAGCTCGAACAGCCCGAACCACTGCACGCTCGGCGGCAGCGGCTCCGGGACGAGAATCGTGGCGGCGAGGGAGACGAGTGCTGCGACGGTCACGACAGGCACCAGGGCGGTCCGGTGCGCCGGGCCGGCCACCAGTACTCCGGCCAGGCCGCCGGCGGCCACACCCGCGGGAACGCTGACGAACGGGCTGACGAGGAACGCCGCCACGCAGCCGGCCAGGACGAGCAGCCCGGCGGCGGCGAGGCCCGCCCGGAACCGGACCATGGAGGCTCCGGAGGGTGCGGTTCGTTCGGAGATGGGGCCGGACATGGGTCGAGAGTAGGGTCCGGCCCGTCGGCCCGCCGCCGGAAGGCCCTGCGTACGATCGGGTGCGACGTGGCTGGTTTCCGTTACGAGAAGAGGTCCCGTGGTCGGTCGAAGGCACGCTGGTCGAGTCGCCGTTGTCGCTCTGGTCGCCGGGCTGGCGCTGTCCGGCTGCGGCGCGGTCTCCAACCCCGGAGCCGCGGCCACAGTCGGCGACGAGACGATCTCGGTGTCCTACCTCCAGAAGCAGTCGCGCGACATCCTGGCCAAGGCCGGCCGGTCCGATCTCAGCGACTCCGAGTCGACGAAGCTGCAGAGCGACCTGCTGCAGCAACTCGTCGACGACGCACTGATCGTGCCGACCGCCAGGCGTGCCGGGGTGAGCGCCAGCCAGGCCGACATCGACCAGGTGAAGTCCCAGATCCAGTCCCAGCGCGTGGTCATCCCGCCGGACATGCTGGACGGCTTCGCCCGGTGGGTCGTCCTGCGGCGGGCACTCAACACCAAGCTGCTCGGCAGGGAGCCGGCCAGCCAGCAGGACCAGGCCAAGGCCGACCAGTTGGTCGGGCGGGAGATGGCGAAGACGGCCAAGCAGGTCGGCGTCCGGGTCAACCCCCGCTACGGCACCTGGTCCGGCGGAGCGGTGAAGCCGGGCGGCCAGCTCGTCACCCCGGGGCCGACCGCCACCCAGGCTCCGGCCGCCCCGCAGATGCCCTGACCCCACCGTGGCCCCGCAGATGACGGCCGGTCGGATCGCGCTGCTGCTGACCAGCCCGCGCGTGGCGCCGGGGCTGCTCGCCTGGCCTGCCTGGGAGCTGCTGCACGCGGCCGGCCAGGTGCTCACCGACGACGCCGACCACCCGCAACGCGCGGCGGTGGAGGCCGCCGGGGTCCGCGTCCTCGTGGTCGAGGACGCGCCCGGGCCGGGGGAGCTGGCCGACCTCCTCGTGACCAGGGCGCGTGCCGGCGTCGACGTGGTGTGGCTGGCCGCCGACGACGGTGATCCCGCGCTCGGCCGGGCGCTCGGTCACCTGCTGGCCACCGCCGCCGAGGCCGGTACGCGCGGCCTGCCCACCCTGGAGGTGGTGCCCGCCTCCTACGACCTGCCCGGCGCTCGGCTGCTCGACCTGGTGTCGGTGATGGACCAGCTGCGCGAACGCTGCCCGTGGGTGCGCGACCAGACGCACCGCTCGCTGGTGCGGTACCTCGTGGAGGAGTCGTACGAGACCGTCGAGGCGATCGAGACCGGCGGCCGGCAGCACCTGCGCGAGGAGCTCGGCGACCTGCTGTTCCAGGTGGTGTTCCACGCCCGGCTGGCCGAGGAGGACGCGGAGACGCCGTTCTCCATCGACGACGTCACCGCCGACCTGGTGGAGAAGCTGATCAGGCGCAACCCGCACGTCTTCGGCCCTGCCGCGGGTGGCCCGTCCGGGACTCCGGAGTCGACGGCGGCCGAGGTGGAGAACGTCTGGGACCAGTTGAAGGCCGAGGAGAAGCGGCGGACTTCCGCGGTCGAGGGCGTGCCGCTGGCGCTGCCCGCGCTGACGCTCGCCGACAAGCTGCTCGGGCGTACGAGAAGGTCGGGCGTCCGGGTCGACGGGCCCGATCCGGGCGTACTCGCCGAGGTCGCCGGTCACACCCTCGGCGAGCCGGGACGCCTGGACGCCGACCGGCTCGGCGCGGCGTTGCTGGCCCTGGTGGACCGCGCGCGCTCCGCGGACCTCGATCCCGAACAGGCGTTACGGGACGCCTGCCGGCGCTACGTCGATGCCGTTCGCGCCGCCGAGAATCCCGGTTGATCGCGAGTGATCCCGGCGGTGCGCGGGTCGGTTCGCGGTGCGCACAGGCGGCGCCGCTAGGGTGAAACCTGCCCTGGGCTCGGGGCATCCGTGACCTGAGGTTGTCTGGGAGGAAGCACGTGGCAACGATCGAGGCCCTCACCGCCCGCGAGATTCTGGACTCGCGCGGCAATCCCACCGTCGAGGTCGAGGTGGGTCTCGACGACGGCACCATCGCCCGCGCCGACGTACCCTCCGGTGCGTCGACCGGCGCGTTCGAGGCGGTGGAGCTGCGCGACGGTGACGACAAGCGCTTCGTCGGCAAGGGTGTCACCAACGCCGTGCGCGGCGTGGTCGACGTGATCGCCCCGGAGCTGGTCGGCTACGAGGCCAGCGAGCAGCGGCTGATCGACGCCCGCCTGATGGACCTGGACGGCACGCCCAACAAGGCCAAGCTCGGCGCCAACGCGCTGCTCGGCGTGTCCCTGGCCGTCGCCCGCGCCGCCGCGTCCTCGGCCGACCTGCCGTTGTTCCGTTACGTCGGCGGGCCCAACGCGCATTTGCTCCCGGTGCCGATGCTCAACATCGTCAACGGCGGTGCGCACGCCGACAACGACGTCGACTTCCAGGAGTTCATGATCGCCCCGATCGGGGCGGCCACCTTCGCCGAGGCACTGCGCTGGGGTGCGGAGACCTACCACGCGCTGAAGGCGGTTCTGAAGAGCCAGGGCCTGTCCACCGGTCTCGGTGACGAGGGTGGCTTCGCGCCCAACCTGCCGTCCAACCGGGCGGCGCTGGACCTGATCGCCACCGCGGTCGGCGCGGCCGGCTTCCGGTTCGGCACCGACGTCGCGGTGGCCATCGACGCCGCGGCCACCGAGTTCTACGACGCCGACAGCGACCGCTACCGCTTCGAGGGCGGCGACAAGACGTCGGAGGAGATGGCGGCCTACTACGCCGAGCTGCGTGCGTCGTACCCCCTGGTGTCACTGGAGGACCCGCTGGCCGAGGACGACTGGTCCGGCTGGGCCGGGCTCACCGAGACCCTCGGCGGGAAGGTGCAGCTGGTCGGCGACGACCTGTTCGTCACCAACCCCGAGCGGATCGGCCGCGGCATCGCCGAGCGGTCCGCCAACGCGGTGCTCATCAAGCTCAACCAGATCGGCACGCTCACCGAGACCCTCGACGCGGTGGACATGTCCCACCGCGCCGGCTTCCGCACGATGATCAGCCACCGGTCCGGTGAGACCGAGGACACCACGATCGCCGACCTCGCGGTGGCGACCAACGCGGGCCAGATCAAGACCGGTGCCCCCGCGCGCAGCGAGCGGGTGGCGAAGTACAACCAGCTGCTGCGGATCGAGGAGGAGCTGGACGACGCGGCCCGCTACGCCGGACGTACGGCGTTCCCGCGGTTCACCTCCGAGTAGGTCCGGTGAGCGACGCGCGAGGTGGTCGCAACGCCCGGCCCGCGGGGCGCGGGCGAGGGCCGGGACGCGCCAAGCCCGGGACGTCCGGGCGTGGCACGTCCGGACGCGGTTCGCGAGGTGGTGCGGGCACTCCCCGGACCACCCGCCGCACCGCCGGCGCCGGCCCCACCCGCACGGCCGCCCGGGGCGAGGCCCGTCCGGAGGCGGTGCGGCCCGGTGTGGCCCGCGCCACCGCCGGGACAGTGCCCGGTGCTCGTCGCGGCCCCGGCCGGTCCGACGCCACCAAGCCCGCTTCGCGGCGCAACGGCAACGTCACCGGCCGGGCGGCGATCCTGGCCCTGGTGATCGCGGCGCTGGTCATCTCGTACGCGTCCAGCCTGCGGGCCTGGGTCGAACAACGCAGCCAGATCGCCGCGTTGCGCACCGAGGAGACCCAGCGCACCGAGCGCGTGGCCTCACTGGAGAAGGAGTTACGGCGCTGGCACGATCCGGCGTACGTCGAGGCGCAGGCCCGCGAGCGCCTGCGCTGGGTGAAGCCGGGCGAGACCGGATACGTCGTCGTCGGTGAGGACGGCTCGGTCGCGAAGGCGCCGGCCGCCGCCGGTGGCGCCGCCGTCCGCTCGGGGCCCCAGCAGGCCTGGTGGTCCAGCCTGTGGGGGAGTGTCGAGCGCTCCGGTGTGCAGCCGACGACGCCGCCCGTCGGCAAGACGCCCAGCACGCCGAAACACCAGCCGCCGAAGACCATCGACCCCAGCCCCACCCAGACGCCGCGACCGAACCGATGACCGCAGCACCTGACCCCCCCGACCCCGTGGATCCGGACGCCCCGGTGGACCCGGCCGACGTGGTGGCGGTCAGCGCCCAGTTGGGCCGGCCGGCCCGCGGTGTGCACCGCGTCGCGCACCGGTGCCGGTGCGGACTGCCGGACGTCGTGGAGACCGAGCCGCGGCTGCCCGACGGTACGCCGTTCCCGACCACCTTCTACCTCACCTGCCCGCGCCTGGCTGCCGAGATCGGGCGGCTGGAGGCGAGTGGGCTGATGCGGGAGTGGACCGAACGACTGGCCGCCGACCCCGACCTGGCCGCCGGCTACCGGCGCGCACACGAGCACTACCTCGCCGCGCGCGAGCGTCTCGGCCACGTACCCGAGATCGCCGGAATCTCCGCCGGCGGCATGCCCGACCGGGTGAAGTGCCTGCACTCTCTCGTCGGCCACGCGCTCGCGGCGGGACCGGGAGTGAACCCGCTCGGGGACGAGGCGCTGGCGCTGTTGCCGGACTGGGCGGCGGGGGGACGCTGCGTCGAGGTGGGCCCGCCGGTACGCGTGGCAGCCGTGGACTGCGGCACCAACTCCATCCGGCTGCTGGTCGCCGACATCACCACCGAGCCGGCGACGGGAACCCGCCATCTGCACGAACTGGACCGCCGGCTGGAGATCGTCCGGCTCGGGGAGGGCGTCGACCGCACGGGCCGGTTGTCCGAGCAGGCGCTGGCCCGGACGTTCGCCGCCTGCGAGCGGTACGCCGAGCGGATCCGCGAACTGGGTGCCGACCAGGTGCGGTTCGTCGCCACGTCCGCCTCCCGCGACGCCGACAACCGAGCCGAGTTCGTGACGGGGATTCGGGAGATCCTCGGTGTCGAACCCGAGGTGATCACCGGTGCCGAGGAGGCCGACCTGTCCTTCGCCGGCGCGACCCGCGAGCTGGCGGTCGCCGGATCCCGACGCCGTACCTCGTCGTCGACATCGGCGGCGGCTCCACCGAGTTCGTCCTCGGCGGCGCCCGGCCGGAGGCGGCGGTCTCGGTCGACATGGGCTGCGTACGACTGACCGAGCGGTACCTCACCGACGACCCGCCCACACCTGAGCAGGTGGAGCGGGCCCGGGCGGAGGTCGAGCGCCGGCTGGACGAGGTGGCCGGGAGGTCCCGCTGGAGCGCGCTCGCACCCTCGTCGCCTGGCCGGCACGGTGACGACGGTGGCGGCGACGGCGATGGACCTGCCGGCGTACGACCGCGACCGGATCCACCACGCCCGCATCGGCGCGGCCGACGTGCACGCGGCCGCCGGCCGGTTGCTGACGATGACCCACGCGGAGCGGAAGGCGCTGCCGTTCATGCATCCGGGCCGGGTGGACTGTGATCGGCCGCGGCGCGCACTGATCCTGGACGCACCTCGCCGGGCTCACCTCAGCCTCGCCCGGATCGCCGGAGCTGGACGGTCAGCGAGCCGTCGAGCATCCCGGTGGACGGCAGGATGCGTCCAGGATCAGTGCCCGGCCGTCACGTCCCCCGCCCGATGCATGACGGCAGGCCTTCCGCTCCGTGGGTCATCGTCAGCAACGGCCGCGGCGCGTGCCGTCGGCCGCGCCGATGCGGGCCGTGGTGGATCCGGTCGCGGTCGTACGCCGGCAGGTCCATCGCCGTCGCCGCCACCCGTCGTCACCGTGCCGGCCAGGCCGACGAGGGGTGCGAGGCGCGGCTCCCAGCGGGACCTCCCCGGCCACCTCGTCCAGCCGGCGCTCGACCTCCGCCCGGGCCCGCTCCACTGCTCAGGTGTGGGCGGGTCGTCGGTGAGGTACCGCTCGGTCAGTCGTACGCAGCCCATGTCGACCGAGACCGCCGCCTCCGGCCGGGCGCCGCCGAGGACGAACTCGGTGGAGCCGCCGCCGATGTCGACGACGAGGTACGGCGTCGGGATCCGGCGACCGGCCAGCTCGCGGGTCGCGCCGGCGAAGGACAGGTCGGCTCCTCGGCACCGGTGATCACCTCGGGTTCGACACCGAGGATCTCCGAATCCCCGTCACGAACTCGGCTCGGTTGTCGGCGTCGCGGGAGGCGGACGTGGCGACGAACCGCACCTGGTCGGCACCCAGTTCGCGGATCCGCTCGGCGTACCGCTCGCAGGCGGCGAACGTCCGGGCCAGCGCCTGCTCGGACAACCGGCCCGTGCGGTCGACGCCCTCCCGAGCCGGACGATCTCCAGCCGGCGGTCCAGTTCGTGCAGATGGCGGGTTCCCGTCGCCGGCTCGGTGGTGATGTCGGCGACCAGCAGCCGGATGGAGTTGGTGCCGCAGTCCACGGCTGCCACGCGTACCGGCGGGCCACCTCGACGCAGGCGTCCCCCCGCCGCCCAGTCCGGCAACAGCGCCAGCGCCTCGTCCCCGAGCGGGTTCACTCCCGGTCCCGCCGCGAGCGCGTGGCCGACGAGAGAGTGCAGGCACTTCACCCGGTCGGGCATGCCGCCGGCGGAGATTCCGGCGATCTCGGGTACGTGGCCGAGACGCTCGCGCGCGGCGAGGTAGTGCTCGTGTGCGCGCCGGTAGCCGGCGGCCAGGTCGGGGTCGGCGGCCAGTCGTTCGGTCCACTCCCGCATCAGCCCACTCGCCTCCAGCCGCCCGATCTCGGCAGCCAGGCGCGGGCAGGTGAGGTAGAAGGTGGTCGGGAACGGCGTACCGTCGGGCAGCCGCGGCTCGGTCTCCACGACGTCCGGCAGTCCGCACCGGCACCGGTGCGCGACGCGGTGCACACCGCGGGCCGGCCGGCCCAACTGGGCGCTGACCGCCACACGTCGGCCGGGTCCACCGGGGCGTCCGGATCCACGGGGTCGGGGGGGTCAGGTGCTGCGGTCATCGGTTCGGTCGCGGCGTCTGGGTGGGGCTGGGGTCGATGGTCTTCGGCGGCTGGTGTTTCGGCGTGCTGGGCGTCTTGCCGACGGGCGGCGTCGTCGGCTGCACACCGGAGCGCTCGACACTCCCCACAGGCTGGACCACCAGGCCTGCTGGGGCCCCGAGCGGACGGCGGCGCCACCGGCGGCGGCCGGCGCCTTCGCGACCGAGCCGTCCTCACCGACGACGACGTATCCGGTCCGCCCGGCTTCACCCAGCGCAGGCGCTCGCGGGCCTGCGCCTCGACGTACGCCGGATCGTGCCAGCGCCGTAACTCCTTCTCCAGTGAGGCCACGCGCTCGGTGCGCTGGGTCTCCTCGGTGCGCAACGCGGCGATCTGGCTGCGTTGTTCGACCCAGGCCCGCAGGCTGGACGCGTACGAGATGACCAGCGCCGCGATCACCAGGGCAGGATCGCCGCCCGGCCGGTGACGTTGCCGTTGCGCCGCGAAGCGGGCTTGGTGGCGTCGGACCGGCCGGGGCCGCGACGAGCACCGGGCACTGTCCGGCGGGGCGGGCCACACCGGGCCGCACCGCCTCCGGACGGGCCTCGCCCCGGGCGGCCGTGCGGGTGGGGCCGGCGCCGGCGGTGCGGCGGGTGGTCCGGGGAGTGCCCGCACCACCTCGCGAACCGCGTCCGGACGTGCCACGCCCGGACGTCCCGGGCTTGGCGCGTCCCGGCCCTCGCCCGCGCCCCGCGGGCCGGGCGTTGCGACCACCTCGCGCGTCGCTCACCGGACCTACTCGGAGGTGAACCGCGGGAACGCCGTACGTCCGGCGTAGCGGGCCGCGTCGTCCAGCTCCTCCTCGATCCGCAGCAGCTGGTTGTACTTCGCCACCCGCTCGCTGCGCGGGGGCACCGGTCTTGATCTGGCCCGCGTTGGTCGCCACCGCGAGGTCGGCGATCGTGGTGTCCTCGGTCTCACCGGACCGGTGGCTGATCATCGTGCGGAAGCCGGCGCGGTGGGACATGTCCACCGCGTCGAGGGTCTCGGTGAGCGTGCCGATCTGGTTGAGCTTGATGAGCACCGCGTTGGCGGACCGCTCGGCGATGCCGCGGCCGATCCGCTCGGGGTTGGTGACGAACAGGTCGTCGCCGACCAGCTGCACCTTCCCGCCGAGGGTCTCGGTGAGCCCGGCCCAGCCGGACCAGTCGTCCTCGGCCAGCGGGTCCTCCAGTGACACCAGGGGGTACGACGCACGCAGCTCGGCGTAGTAGGCCGCCATCTCCTCCGACGTCTTGTCGCCGCCCTCGAAGCGGTAGCGGTCGCTGTCGGCGTCGTAGAACTCGGTGGCCGCGGCGTCGATGGCCACCGCGACGTCGGTGCCGAACCGGAAGCCGGCCGCGCCGACCGCGGTGGCGATCAGGTCCAGCGCCGCCCGGTTGGACGGCAGGTTGGGCGCGAAGCCACCCTCGTCACCGAGACCGGTGGACAGGCCCTGGCTCTTCAGAACCGCCTTCAGCGCGTGGTAGGTCTCCGCACCCAGCGCAGTGCCTCGGCGAAGGTGGCCGCCCCGATCGGGGCGATGAACTCCTGGAAGTCGACGTCGTTGTCGGCGTGCGCACCGCCGTGACGATGTTGAGCATCGGCACCGGGAGCAAATGCGCGTTGGGCCGCCGACGTAACGGAACAACGGCAGGTCGGCCGAGGACGCGCGGCGCGGGCGACGGCCAGGGACACGCCGAGCAGCGTTGGCGCCGAGCTTGGCCTTGTTGGGCGTGCCGTCCAGGTCCATCAGGCGGGCGTCGATCAGCCGCTGCTCGCTGGCCTCGTAGCCGACCAGCTCCGGGGCGATCACGTCGACCACGCCGCGCACGGCGTTGGTGACACCCTTGCCGACGAAGCGCTTGTCGTCACCGTCGCGCAGCTCCACCGCCTCGAACGCGCCGGTCGACGCACCGGGGGTACGTCGGCGCGGGCGATGGTGCCGTCGTCGAGACCCACCTCGACCTCGACGGTGGGATTGCCGCGCGAGTCCAGAATCTCGCGGGCGGTGAGGGCCTCGATCGTTGCCACGTGCTTCCTCCCAGACAACCTCAGGTCACGGATGCCCCGAGCCCAGGGCAGGTTTCACCCTAGCGGCGCCGCCTGTGCGCACCGCGAACCGACCCGCGCACCGCCGGGATCACTCGCGATCAACCGGGATTCTCGGCGGCGCGAACGGCATCGACGTAGCGCCGGCAGGCGTCCCGTAACGCCTGTTCGGGATCGAGGTCCGCGGAGCGCGCGCGGTCCACCAGGGCCAGCAACGCCGCGCCGAGCCGGTCGGCGTCCAGGCGTCCCGGCTCGCCGAGGGTGTGACCGGCGACCTCGGCGAGTACGCCCGGATCGGGCCCGTCGACCCGGACGCCCGACCTTCTCGTACGCCGAGCAGCTTGTCGGCGAGCGTCAGCGCGGGCAGCGCCAGCGGCACGCCCTCGACCGCGGAAGTCCGCCGCTTCTCCTCGGCCTTCAACTGGTCCCAGACGTTCTCCACCTCGGCCGCCGTCGACTCCGGAGTCCCGACGGGCCACCCGCGGCAGGGCCGAAGACGTGCGGGTTGCGCCTGATCAGCTTCTCCACCAGGTCGGCGGTGACGTCGTCGATGGAGAACGGCGTCTCCGCGTCCTCCTCGGCCAGCCGGCGTGGAACACCACCTGGAACAGCAGGTCGCCGAGCTCCTCGCGCAGGTGCTGCCGGCCGCCGGTCTCGATCGCCTCGACGGTCTCGTACGACTCCTCCACGAGGTACCGCACCAGCGAGCGGTGCGTCTGGTCGCGCACCACGGGCAGCGTTCGCGCAGCTGGTCCATCACCGACACCAGGTCGAGCAGCCGAGCGCCGGGCAGGTCGTAGGAGGCGGGCACCACCTCCAGGGTGGGCAGGCCGCGCGTACCGGCCTCGGCGGCGGTGGCCAGCAGGTGACCGAGCGCCCGGCCGAGCGCGGATCACCGTCGTCGGCGGCCAGCCACACCACGTCGACGCCGGCACGCGCCCTGGTCACGAGGAGGTCGGCCAGCTCCCCCGGCCCGGGCGCGTCCTCGACCACGAGGACGCGGACCCCGGCGGCCTCCACCGCCGCGCGTTGCGGGTGGTCGGCGTCGTCGGTGAGCACCTGGCCGGCCCGTGCAGCAGCTCCCAGGCAGGCCAGGCGAGCAGCCCCGCCACGCGCGGGCTGGTCAGCAGCAGCGCGATCCGACCGGCCGTCATCTGCGGGGCCACGGTGGGTCAGGGCATCTGCGGGGCGGCCGGAGCCTGGGTGGCGGTCGGCCCCGGGGT